>CAWHUG010000007.1:0-75164 GCA_963832405.1 uncultured Isosphaeraceae bacterium | reverse complement strand
CCTCTCGGTCACCTCTCCGTTTTCCTAACCTCTTATCCTGCCGTCTTTGAGGTCGCCTCTTTTTGTAAAGGAACCCTGTAAAGGAAATTGTACCGGAACGGGGCGGAAAACCAATCATTCTCAGTGTAAGCCTCGGTCGTCGTTCAAGCAATCCACCTTTCGACCGGCAAGCTCAGCCTGGCTGAGCACTTCGGTAGCGCTCTCCAAGTTGGGGTTTTGGGTGGAATAGCGAAACGAAGAGGTGCGTGCGGTGTCCAGCTTTCTGGGCTCATCGGACACCACCGACAGGGGCGTCCGACCACCCACCGTGGGGGGGTCTCGAATGTCCCCGATCTCGGTGTCGCCATGCCCGGCCAGCCCCCGCTCTGCGACTTTTGCTTCCACTGTCCCGCTGTATCAGGGCGGCATCGACCCGCTCATCCACATCTGCGGCTCCTGCGCCTCTCGAAGCCTCTCTCTCCACCTGTCCGCCAACATGGGAAGAACGGCTCACCTCCAGGCAGCCAACGGCGACCTGGATGCCGCCCAGCGGGGCCTCGTCTACATCGACGAGATCGACAAACTGAGAGCGAGCGGGACTGGCGGCAAGGACAAGCGGCCGGGCGTCCAGCACGCCCTCTTGAAGATGCTCGAAGGCACGGCCGCCACAGTACCGCCGCAGGGCCGGTACGAGCACCCGGCACAATCCGGCATCTCATTCGACACGACCAACGTCCTGTTCATAAGTCCTCTACGAGTTCAGTTCCTCATCCGCCAACAACGGTTCCGGTTTCGAGGGGCTCGGCGATACCTGGGGCTTCAACGACAATCCGACGCCCGCCCCCGAGAGCGCGCAGTGGGACATCGCTGCGGGCCTGGTCATGATTCTCAGCCGGTAACATCCCCGTGATCGCGCCGATGGCGCTGGCGGGGAGCATCATGGCCAAGAAAGCGGTGCCCGTGACCACCGGCACGCTGCGGACCCACACGCTCACCTTCGGGCTCTTCCTGACCGGCACCGTGCGGGACTGGCCCCGTCGCAAGCCGCACGAGCCGCCCAAACTCCCGGTTCTCCACACCCGGAACGAGGGACAGAAGGCCTTGCTAAATCAGCACATGGGTGCTGCGTGATGATCGATCAGGTACCGACGTTGCGTGGCATCCCAGGCCCCTCGACTCGAATCGACCCGGTCTCGTTGCGATCGTGTCTTAATCCGGGCAATGGCCTGTTCCGCCCGGGTGGTCGCTGCCCGTGGAAGGGGCGAACGCGTCGCGCGAAGGTCCTGATACGATCGCATTTCGCCGGCGGCTCGAAACCTCGAACCGGAATTCTCACTTCCGTCTTGATGACTTGGTGATTTTCCGAATACGCCGTTGCTCTCGCACCGGAGGGCAGGTCTAATCGGCCGTGGGTGGTTCTCACTGGAGTGTGGAGTTGACCGGACGTGTCCGGGGACAGGGAATCCGGTTTTGAAGTGAGAATCGAGCCATGGCATCGGCCTGGAGTCCGGAACAGGTTCTGAGGCTGGCCCCGGATGCCGGTTCGGCCAAGTCCGGCAAGGATCTGGCCACGCCGCGCAAGTGGGTGAGCCTGGGGTGTAATGATGATGTGCTCTGGGGCGAATGCCAGGGCAGCGGCGCCTCGCCCTATCAGACGAAGATCGAGCTGACGGAGCCAGCGTTCCATTGCTCGTGCCCGAGCCGGAAATTCCCGTGTAAACACGCGCTCGGGCTGTTTCTCCTCTGGGCCGGACAGCCGCAATCCCTGGCCCAGGGTGCTCCGCCCGCCTGGGTCACGTCGTGGCTGGAGGCCCGCTCCCAGCGCGCGGAGAAGAAAGCGGCCAAGGAGCAGGAGAAGCAGGAGAAGATCGAGCGCGGCGAAGCGGTCGGCGACGAGTCGGCTCGCGCGAAGCGTCAGGCCGCTCGGATGCAGAAGCTGGCCGCGGGTCTGGACGAGCTGGCCCTCTGGTTGAGCGATCTTGTCCGACACGGGCTGGCCTCCGTCCAGAACCAGCCGCCGAGCTTCTGGGAAGAGCGGGCGCGCCGCTTGATCGACGCACAGGCGCCGGGTGCGGCGCGGCGGTTGTTGCGGGTGGCCGCCTTGCCCATGGTCGGCGACGGCTGGCAAGCCGGACTGCTGGAGCACCTGGCCCGGCTGCACCTTCTAATCGAAGGATTCCGCCATGTCGATACGCTTGCGCCCGGGCTCCAGGCGGATCTGCGCACGGCTCTCGGCGTCACGGCCGATCTGGATGAGGTCCGCGCCGGCCCTGGCGTCCGCGATGTCTGGCTTGTCGTCGGCCATCGGGTGGTCTCGGACACGCTGGACGCGCGGCTGAATATCCATCGCACCTGGCTGATCGGCCGCGATTCGAAACGCCCCGCCCTCTTGCTCGACTTCATCCACCAGTCCCAGGCCGCCGCCGGTCTGGAAAACGCGCTGCCGCCGGGCACGAGCCTGGATGCCGAGCTTGCTTTCTTCCCGGGCACGGTGCCGCTCCGGGCCGTGATCAAGCAGCGGCACGCGACACCCGAACCGCTGGACAGCCTGCCGGGCCAGACGACGATCGCCGCCTCGTATGGGTCGTTCGTCGACGCCCTGGCGCGAACCCGTGGCTGGATCGCTGGCCGCTGATCCTCCACGACGTGGTGCCCGATGTCCACGACGGCGCCTGGCAGGTGCGCGACACGGCAGGTGGTGTGCTCCCGCTGAGTCGTCGATTTCCCAAGGGCTGGCACCTGCTCGCGCTCAGTGGCGGCGGGCCGCTGACCTTGGCCGGCGAGTTCGACGGCGACGCGCTCGAACCGCTCTCATGCCTGGTCGCGGGGCGGTTCCTCACGCTCACGTCCGCGGCGCTGGAGGGGAATGGCCGGACCCGGTTCAATGAGGAGGACACCTCGGCACAGAACCGGCCGCCGCTGGACCATCCTCCCGAACTGGCCGAGGTCTGGAAGGAGGCGACCACCAGCGCCTTGGTCGGGGTCGAGCGCCGTCCGGTGAAAGCGCCAACGTATGACGATCCCCTGGCCCGAGTCGTGCGCGGACTCGAAACGGCGGAACCATCAAAGCGGCTGCTGGGTCTGGCCGCCGCCGCGACGCTCTATGGCCGCGCCGGGCACAAGCCCGCCATCGACACCGCGCCACTCTCTCCGCCGTGCGAGTCCGACGAGCAGCCACCTTGCGCCTCGGCGCCGACCGCGCGGCTGCGGCATATCCTCGACGGCACGCATGCAGACCTCCTGACCGAATGGATCGAATTGCTCGCGGGGTCAAAATGCCGCTTGCCCGAGGACGTGTTGCCCGAATTGCTCGACCTGGGGCGTCAGCAAAGCCGTTTGCGTCCTCTTCTGCGAACAGTCCTCGGCCGTCGCGGTCGCTGGCTGGCGGCGCGGAATGCGGACTGGTCGTATGTCGGCGGCGAGGCGGACTTGTTGCAGCCCGAGACCGTCTGGCAGACGGGCACGCGCCCCGAGCGTCTCGCCGCGCTGCGGGCCTTGCGTGAGGGCGATCCGGCCCGAGGCCGCGAATTGCTCGTCTCCACCTGGGCCACCGAGCCGGCTAACGACCGCGCCGCGTTCCTGGAGGCGTTCGAAATCGGCCTGAGCATGGCCGACGAGCCGTTCCTGGAATCGGCCCTCGACGACCGCGCCAAGACGGTTCGAAAAGCCGCCGCCGATTTGCTGCCCCGGCTGCCGGAGTCGCGGCTCAGCCTGCGCATGGCCGAGCGGCCGCGGGCGTGCGTCCGCTGGGTCAAGGGCTTGATCCACAGCCATCTGGAAGTAGAACCGCCGACGGAATGCGATCCGGCGATGGTCCGCGACGGCATCGAGCCCAAGCCGCCGCAAGGCACGGGACAACGAGGATGGTGGCTGCGCCAGGTCGTCGCCGCCACGCCGCTGACGTCCTGGTCGGGCGTCATCACCGCGCCGCCGTCGCAAGTGCTCAAGGTCGCGATGAAGACCGATTGGGGATGTGGATCTCTGGATCGCCTGGTCGGAGGCCGCGGTCCGGGAACGCCAGTCCGACTGGGCCACCGCGCTGCTGGAACATCATCAGCCCGGCGATGCTCAGGTCTGGGCGCGGCTGTGCGCAGCTCGTGGCCGTGCTCTCGCCCGAGCAGCGTGATGCCTTCCTTCTCTCCTCCCTGGGCGACTCGTCCGATCCTCGTCGCAGGACGCGTTCGATTCATGAACTCCTGAACTTTCTCCCTCTCATCGAGTCACCCATCGGGACGGAGTTCGCCGCGCAGGATCCTCGACCAATTGCGTGGCGCGGATCGGAAACGATACGACTACCAGCTCTGGTCATTCGTCCGGGAGTTGGGCCGGTTGTTGCCTCACGAAATGGCGGATGAAGTGGAACAAGGCTGGCCCGACGAGGGGGGCTATCTCACCGACACCCTGAACCAGATGATCGAAACGTTGCGGTTCCGCCACGAGATGCACCAGGAGTTCGCCCGATGAGCAAGGTCAAGAGCCGCCCCAGCGCGACCGAGCCGGCCGTGGCGCCGGCGTCCGGCGACGGCCCGAGCGCAGCCGGCACCGCGGCTGTGCTCCGCCGTCACGCCGAGGACCAGTTCGCCGAGGAGCTGGCCGCGCTGGCGCAGGTCGACAACCGGCCGCGCCCGCCGCGCTGGAAGCTCTCGCCGTGGGCCGTGGCGACCTACCTGCTCGGCGGCACGCTCGACGACGGGTTCGTCGATCACGCCCAAGTACATCGGCAACCGCCGCCTTGATCGAGATCGCCGTCGCCACGCTGGCCACCGACCGCGCCCTGCTGCTGCTCGGCGTGCCGGGGACGGCCAAGAGCTGGGTCTCGGAGCACCTCGCCGCGGCGATCGCGGGCGACTCGACGCTGCTCGTGCAGGGCACCGCCGGCACCAGCGAGGAGTCGATCCGCTACGGCTGGAACTACGCCCTCCTGCTGGCCGAGGGCCCGTCGCATCGAGGCGCTCGTCGCCCAGCCCGTGATGCGGGCGATGACCGAAGGCAAGATCGCCCGCGTCGAGGAACTGACGCGCATCCCGGCCGACGTCCAGGACACGCTGATCACGATCCTGTCGGAGAAGACCCTGCCGATCCCCGAGCTGAACTCGGAGGTCCAGGCCGACCAAGGGCTTCAACGTGATCGCCACGGCGAACAACCGCGACAAGGGCGTCAACGACCTTTCGAGCGCACTGAAGCGGCGGTTCAACACGGTCGTCCTGCCGACGCCCGAGACGGCCGACGAGGAGGTCGAGATCGTCCGCACGCGGGTCGCCAGCGCTGGGCCGCGCCCTGGAGCTGCCCGCCGAGCCGCCGGGCCTGGAGGAGATCCGCCGCGTCGTGACGGTCTTCCGCGAGCTGCGCGACGGCCAGACCGCCGACGGCAAGACCAAGATCAAGCAGCCCAGCGGCACCATGAGCACCGGCGAGGCGATCTCGGTGGTCAACCAGGGCCTGGCCCTGGCCGCCCACTTCGGCGACGGCGTCCTCCGCGCCGGCGACATCGCCTCGGGACTCGTCGGGGCCGTCGTCAAGGACCCGGTGCAGGACCGCGTCGTCTGGCTGGAATACCTGGAAACGGTCGTCAAGGAGCGCGACGGCTGGAAGGACCTCTACCGGGCGTGCCGCGAGGTCGTTTGAGAGGGTGTTCGAGAAGGCTTTTCTGTGTAGCGGCGGCCGTCTCGGCCGCTCCGGAATCAGATCGAGCGGCCGAGACGGCCGCCGCTACACAGAAAGACCGATTCGTCTCCATCTCGTCCACACCTGGAGCGAAGGCCAATCATGACCGCCACCGTCCACGTCCTGGGCATCGCCACCACGGGCCGGGCTCGGCGCAGCGTGCCGAGGCGCTGGAAGCCCTGCAGCCGGACCTCGTCCTGGTCGAAGGCCCGCCCGACGCCGACGCGTTGATCCCTCTCCTGTCGCACGCGGCCATGAAGCCGCCGGTCGCCCTGCTGATCTACCGGCCCGAAACGCCGAGCGACGTCGGTGTATTACCCGTTCGCCGAGTTCTCGCCCGAGTGGCAGGCGCTGGCCTTCGCACTCAACAACGGTGTCCCCGCCCGGTTCATGGATCTGCCCGTCTGCCATCAGCTCGGGTCGCCGGAGACCGAAGCCGAGAGCCAGGACGCAGAGGCCCCCGAGACGATCGACGCCGAATCGGACGGAGCTGGCGCAACGGCTCCGTGCCGATCCGCTCCAGATGCTCGCCGAGGCGGCCGGTTTCGGCGACGGCGAGCGGTGGTGGGAGTACGTCGTCGAGCACCGCCGCGACGGCGCCGACCTGTTCGCCGCGATCCTCGAGGCGATGGCCGAGGTCCGCGGCTCGCTGCCGCCGAACGAGAACCTGCGCGACCGTCGCCGCGAGGCCCACATGCGGCAGACCATCCGCGCTGCACAGGCCGAGGGGCACCGGCGGATCGCCGTCGTCTGCGGCGCCTGGCACGCGCCGGTGCTGGTCGTCGAGGCGCTGGCCGCCCGCCCAGGACGACGCCGCGCTGCTTGAAGGGCCTGCCGAAAGTCAAGGTCGCGGCCACCTGGGTGCCCTGGACCTACGGCCGCCTCGGCCGCCGAGAGCGGCTACGGCGCGGGGATCGAGTCGCCCGGATGGTACGATCATCTCTGGACCAGTCGAGACTTTGTGGCCGAGCGCTGGATGAGCCAGGTGGCGCGGTTGCTCCGCGACGAGGGGCTCGACGCCTCGTCGGCCTCGGTCATCGAAGCCGTCCGGCTGGCCGAGGCGCTGGCCGCCTTGCGCGACCGGCTACGTGCCGGGCCTGGACGAGCTGAACGAGGCGACGCGCACCGTTCTCTGCTTCGGCGATGATCTGCCGCTGCGGCTGATCCGCCGCAAGCTGATCGTCGGCGAGCGTCTGGGCCGCGTTCCTGCCGAGACGCCGACCGTCCCGCTCGTTCACGACCTGGAACAGCTTCAGAAGCGGCTGCGGCTTGCCGCCCGATCCGGCGCAGACGACCAAGACGCTGGACCTCCGCGAGCCGACCGACCTGGAGCGCAGCCGCCTGCTCCACCGGCTCGAACCTGCTCGGCGTGCCCTGGGGCCGCATCGCGCACGCCTCGGGCAAGGGCACGTTCAAGGAAGCCTGGCAGCTTCAGTGGCAGCCCGAGTTCGCCGTCAGCTTGATCGAGGCCAGCCTCTGGGGCACGACGGTCCTCGATGCCGCCACGGCGAAGGCCCGCGACCAGGCCGACAACGCCCAGAACCTCCCCGGCCTGACCGCGCTGCTCGACCGCGCCATCCTGGCCGACCTGCCGGCGGCCGTCGAGCGGATCATGGAGCGGCTGGAGGCGCAGGCCGCGCTGTCGCCAGCGACGTGACCCAGCTCATGGACGCCCTGCCGCCCCTGGCCAACCTGATGCGCTACGGCAACGTCCGCAAGACCGACGCGGCGATGGTCGCCCACGCCACGGCGGGCATGGTCGCGCGCATCTGCGTCGGCCTGCCCGGCGCCTGCTCGTCGCTCGACGACGACGCGGCCGCCGCCATGTTCGAATCGATCCGGAAGGCCGACGGCGCCATCGGACTGATCCAGAACCAGGAATATCTGCGACTCATGGCACGCCGACGCTGGCCCGGCTGTCGGCGTCCGACCGGCTGCACGGGCTGATCGCGGGTCGTTGCGTGCCGGATCCTGCTCGACGCCCGCGTGCTCGACGAGGCGGAAGCCTCGCGGCGCATGAACCTGGCCGTCTCGCCCGCCGCCGAGCCGCCGCACGCCGCCGCCTGGGTCGACGGGCTTCCTCAAAGGGAGCGGCGAGCTGCTGCTATCACGACGACGCTCTGTTCGGCCTCTTCGACGCCTGGCTCGCCGCGCTGCTCGGCCGACGCGTTCAACGAGCTATTGCCGCTGCTGCGCCGGACGTTTTCCACGTTCGAGGCCCCCCTGCGCCGCAACCTCGGCGACAAGGCCAAGGAGACGTCCGGAACGGCGCCTCGCGGCCGTGCCGCACCGTTGGGCGACTTCGACGAGGAGCGGGCCGGGCGGTCCTCCCGCTGGTGGTGCAGTTGCTCGGCCTGACGCCGATCATCGAACGGGAGAACCCCGACGAGGCAAGCCCATGACCACTCCCACGACCGAGGAACGTCTCCGGCGCTGGCGGCTGGTTCTCGGAGGCGACTCGCCGACGGCACCGGTTGCACGCTGACCGGCGACGACCTGGCGATGGACGGGGCCCTGGGGCAGCTCTACGACGCCGACGAGAAGACCCGGGCGCGGCGGGCTGGGCGGCTCGGCGCCGCAGCGTCGCGCGCTGGCTGGGCGACATCCGCAAGTTCTTTCCCACGTCCGTCGTCCAGCTTCTCCAGAAAGACGCCCTGGAGCGGCTCGACCTGCGGCAGATGCTCACCCAGCCCGAGCTCCTTGAGGCCGTCCAGCCCGACGTGCACCTGGTCGCCAACCTGATCTCGCTCGGCTCGGTCCTCCCCGCCGAGACGAAGGAGACGGCCCGCCTGGTGGTCCGCAAGGTCGTCGAGGATCTGGAGCGCAAGCTCGCCAATCCGATCCGCCAGGCCGTCCTGGGCAGCCTCAACCGCGCCAGCCGCAACCGCCGTCCCCGGCACAACGAGATCGACTGGAACCGCACCATCCGCGCCAACCTGCGACACTATCAGCCTGATTACCAGACGATCATCCCCGAGACCCGCATCGGCTACGGACGCAAGCGCGCAGGCCCTGCGCGAGGTCGTGCTGTGCGTGGACCAGAGCGGGTCGATGGCGACCTCGGTCGTCTACGCCGGCATCTTCGCCGCGGTCCTCGCCAGCCTGCCGGCGCTTGAAGACGAGCGTGGTCGTCTTCGACACGTCCGTCGTGGACCTGACCGAAGACCTGGACGACCCGGTCGAGCTCCTCTTCGGCACCCAGCTCGGCGGCGGCACCGACATCCATCGCGCACTCGTCTACTGCCAGGGGCTGATCCGCCAGCCGCAGGAGACGATCCTCGTGCTCATCACCGACCTGTACGAGGGAGGCAACGAAGTCGAGATGCTCAAGCGTGCTGGCGTCGCTCGTCGCCGCGGGCGTGCAGGTCATCGGCCTGCTGGCCCTGAACGACGACGGCGCACCCAGCTATCGACCACGACAACGCCGGCAAACTGGCCGCGCTGGGCATTTGCCGGTGTTCGCCTGCACCCCCGACCTGTTCCCCGATCTGATGGCCGCGGCGATCTCCCGACAGGACCTGACGCTCTGGGCCGCGGCGCATGATGTCGTGACCGCCCGCGGAGGCTCCCCAGGCTCGCCTTGATCGCGATTCGCGGATGCCATTGCGTGTTCGAGAAGCTCTTGTCGGGGGCTCCGACCGCAACACGAGCCGCGCGGATTGGGGAAAGTCCCGCGCGGGACCAAACGATCATCTTCTCGTCGGAAGGCCCAGCGCGCGACGCCGGGTGGCACTGGTGGCTTGTCCACCAGTGTGCTCTCGGCCTGGGAGCACTGGTGGACAAGCCACCAGTGCCACCCCGAGGGCGCCGGGAGAGGCCACACAAATAATATAATGTGTTCTTTGACAATATGTTGTGTAAACTGCACAAACGAACCCAGCGCGGGCGTGCGGTCGTCGCGGACGCCTCGGCCGCGGTCCCGAGAGGCGCGCCGAAGAGAGCGCCGAAAGCGCCGCGCGGAAGGAGCGGAACCATCGATGAATCCAGGGTTTACGAGCGGTTGACGGCACACAAAAGAGCCGCGCACAGGGCCGGCGCCAGTGACCGTTCCGAGCCACCGCGGGAGGAGTGAAATCCCGGATGGGACAAGAACTTACGGTCAGTGACAGGGCCGTCAAAGGCGGTCGGAAGGACGGCGACATCCTGATGGAGTGGACCGCTGCGTTCACGACCGCTCGGGCAGCGGATGGAGCCAGTCGTAGAAGCTCCGGTCAAAGAGAATCCCGGAGGGGCCGCGATCCGGGTCGAACATGACGTGATGCCCGTTGTATTGAAACGACTCCGGCACCGGCTGGCCCAGCTCGTCGATATGGAACCAGCCGATGAGGTCCGCGGGCTTCGGCTCCTGGCTGTGGTCCTGGAAGCGGGGATCGAGCAGGAACAGGTCGGACCCGGGATTGCCGCGCGCCTGCGCCCGCAGTTCCTCGGAATCGAGGGCCACGGCGTTCATGTACTCGGCGAACGTGGCGACGAACTCCGAATTGAGCCGGAAACTCGCCGGATCAAACTCGCCGTCGGCCCGGGGCGTGAAATCGCCGACGACCGCGCGGCTGTCGATCCCCTTCGCCCCGGCCAGCACCGGCTCAAGGAAGCAGACGAGGAAGCGCGGACCCTCGGGCTCGTTGATCTCGTAGATATTCAGGAGTTCCAAGGAGGATTCGTCGGACATGGTGCCGTGTCTCCTGGAGACAAGCTTAATGAGTCAGGGTCAGGAAAACCGAAAACGATTACCTGGCTACAGCGTGGACTCATCTTCCCGAATAATCGCCCCAGGGTGCCGGTCCATCAGTTTCCGATCAGCGTGCCGCCGAGCTTCCGAAAGTAAAGTTGCCTCCGTCTCCCCTTCGACGATGACCGTGACGCCCAGGAAACTTTCGTCCTCCTTGGTTTCTGATTCCCAATGCGCAGTGGTCCAGGCAACCACTCCACGTGATTTGACGTTTTCAAATCCATTCACTGGTTTAACGGTCACAATCCAGTCATTCGTCCCAATTTGCCGAATGTAGCGGACCGCGAACGCTTGACTATGAACCGTGGATGTCATGGTGGGGCACCTTCAAGAGACTCGACGCCTATTCCTCTTCCGTCTCGGTGATCTTGATGGACTGCTGGCCTGGCGAGAAGGGGTCTTCGCCTGGAATATTCGCCTTCTCATGGAGTGTGCGGAGGATTCGTTCCACGTCGGCTCTGGCTCGCGCGACGTTCGCCTGCGTACAGTCTTTCTCCCAGATTGTCCTGAGCTCTTCCTTCGCCTGATCTTCCGTGTACTCCACATCGGGATCTTCGAGAGTCATCCTCAAGGTAACCGGCTTTCCATGAGCAAGTTCGTTTCGGACTTTGAACACATCCTTGATCGTCTGCCAGGGTCGCTCACCATACCGAATCTCGATTCCCATCTTCTCGGCGATGAGGTTTAGTTTCTCTTTCGGACGGAGTTGCTCCAGATCCTCCCAGCACTGGAAGAGCAACTTCAAGATATGATTCAAGTAAGCTTCGAGCGTGAATGCAGCGAAGCACATGCTTGCCATATAGGCATCGGTACTGTGCTCGCCGTGTTCCGCCGCGAGATCGAAAAGGGAACTCGACGTCTGCCACATGACGGCATACGTGTTGACCTCGCGTTCAATGATTTTCTTTTTCATTAGAGGATAAACCTGCTCAGATCCTCATCTTGCACGAGCGTCTCCAGCTTTTGTGTGACGTAGGCGGCGTCGATGACGACGCGCTTCTCGGTCCGCTCGGGGGCGTCGAAGCTGATCTCCTCGACGACTTTTTCGAGAATGGTATGCAACCGGCGCGCGCCGATGTTCTGAGTGGTGCGGTTGACCTTGTGGGCGAGGTCGGCCATGGCGCCGATGGCGTCGTCGGTGAAGACCACGTCCAGGCCCTCGGTGGCGAGAAGGGCCTGGTATTGCTTGACCAGGGACGCCCGGGGCTCGCGGAGGATGCGGACGAAGTCATCGCGGGTCAGGTCGGCGAGCTCGACGCGGATTGGAAAACGGCCCTGGAGCTCGGGCATCAGATCGGCGGGACGGGCGCGGTGAAAGGCGCCGGCGGCAATGAAAAGGACGAAATCGGTGTGCAAAGGGCCGTACTTGGTGTTGACGGTCGTGCCCTCGACGATCGGCAAGAGGTCGCGCTGAACGCCCTGGCGGGAGACGTCGGGGCCGTGCGACGAGGAGCCGTCCTCGCCGGCCACCTTGTCGATCTCGTCGAGGAAGACGATGCCCGATTCCTCGGCCAGGGGATGGCTTGCTGGTGGATCTTCTCGGGGTCGAGCAGCGCCTCGGTCTCCTGGGCGATGAGCAAGGGGCGGGCGTCGCGGACGGACATCTTCCGCGCCTGGTTCGGCTTGGGCATGATCTTCTCGAACATGTTCTGGAGGTCCATCTCCATCTGTTCCATGTTCCCCGCGCCGAAGATCGAGACGGGGGCCACGGCCCGGCCGGGGATGTTGATCTCGACCTCGCGGTCTTCGAGCTCGCCCGCTTCGAGACGTGTCTTGAGCTTCTCACGCGAGCGATGCCGGCGCTCGGCGGCCTCATCGGGTTGAGGCGCGGAGGTGTCCGTCCAGGACCGGCTGGCCGGCGGGGCGGGCGGCAGCAGCAGGTCGAGCAAACGGTCCTCGGCGCGCTTGCGCGCTTCGACCGCCACCCGCTCGCGCTCGCCCGCCTTGACCAGGCCGACGGCCGCCTCGGCCAGGTCGCGGATCATGCCCTCGACATCGCGGCCGACGTAGCCGATCTCGGTGTACTTGGTCGCCTCGACCTTCACGAACGGCGCCCCGACTAGTTGGGCCAGGCGGCGGGCGATCTCGGTCTTGCCCACCCCCGTCGGACCGATCAAGAGAATGTTCTTGGGCATGACCTGGGCGCGCAGCTCGTCCGACAACTGCTGACGGCGCCAGCGGTTGCGCAGGGCCAGAGCGACCGCCCGCTTGGCGTCGTCCTGGCCGACGATGTCGCGGTCGAGCTCGGCCACGATGGCGCGGGGCGTCAACTCTCGCACGGAAGATCCTCCACCGTCAGGTGCGAATTCGTATAGATATCGATGCCCGCGGCGATGGCCAACGCCTCGCGGACGATCTCGACAGCCGACAGGTTCGAATGCTGAAGCAAGGCCCGCGCCGCCGCCAGCGCGTAGCCGCCGCCGGAGCCGGCCGAGAGCACGCCGTCGGTCGGCTGGATCACGTCCCCCTGACCGCTGATGAGCAGGCTGTGCTTGGCGTCGGCAACGACCAGAAGTGCCTCGAGCCGGCGCAAGGCGCGGTCCGTCCGCCATTGCTTGGCCAGGTCGGTCGCCGCGCGCAAGACATTGCCGTTGAATTCCTTGAGCTTCGCCTCGAATCGCTCCAAGAGAGCGAAGCCGTCGGCCGCGCTGCCGGCAAAGCCGACCAGTACCTGACCGTCCAGGAGCTTGCGGACCTTCACCGCGTCGGCCTTCATCACGGTCGTGCCGAGCGTCACCTGGCCGTCGCCGCCGACGGCCACGCGGCCCTCCCGGCGTACCGACAGGATGGTTGTGGCGTGCCAGTCCACGAGGGATGTCCTTCCTGCCCCGGAAAATGGCTCATGGGTCATGAAACCCAGCTTACCCGATGCCAACGGACGCCAGCCACCCCGGACCTCGCTCGCGACGCTTCCCTCCGCACACCAGGCACGTTCCGCATAACCGGCCGAACGCGACAAAGCGGGCCGTTGCGAACGCGCGGAGTTTTGATGCCGGCAAGAGCCTGGACGATACAGGGGACATAGGAAGAACGCGACCTCCGCGTAGCGAGGAGGTACAGGGAAGTGCAGGAGGCAATGATGACCCTGCGACTCGGGCGGATTTTGGCAGTTGGAGCGGTCCTGGCAACATGGGTGGTTGCTGGGTCCGTACAAGCGGAAAACTGGGCCGACGGCCTCTTCGCCGAGCATGGCGTCGATTTTGGCACCGTGCCGCGCGGGGCGAAGGTGCGGCATTCGTTCCTCTTGTCGAACCGGTTCAACGAGCCGATCACGATCCTCGACGTCCGCGCTTCGTGCGGTTGCACGACGGGCCAGGCCAGCGTCGCGCTCGTGCCTCCGGGCGGCTCGGCGGTCATCGAGGCCCAGATGGACACCCGCAACTTCGTCGGCATCAAGGCGACGACGTTGACGGTGACGGTCATCACGGCCTCCGGGCAGCAGGGCGAAGCGCGGTTCGCCGTGCAGTCGTACATCCTGCCCGACATCGTGCTCAATCCCGGCTCGGTCGACTTCGGCGTGGTCTCCAAGGGGCAGGTGCCTGAGCAGGTGGTCACAATCGAACGGTTGGGCGCGCCTGGGTGGCGGTTCACCAAGATCATCGCTTCGGACGCTCTGTGCAAGGTCGTGGAGGCGAAGCTGGTTGAGTCGTACCGGAACGCCCAGGGGGTCGGCTACACGATGACCGTGCGGCTCAAGCCCGAAGCCTCGGCCGGCGTGCTGCGCGATGAGATCCGTCTGCTGAGCAACGATCCGCAGAGTCCGAGCGTCCCGGTGCTGGTGACCGCGCAGGTCCAGGGTTCGCTCTCGGCGACGCCTGCCGTGCTCGCGCTCGGCAGCATCTCCTCGACGGCCGGCGCCCAGGGACGCTACCTCGTCCGCGGCACCCAACCCTTCCATATCATCGCGGTCGAAGGCAACGGCGACGGCTTCACGCTGGCCGCGCCGATGGACCCGCAGGCCAAGACGCTGCATGTGCTGACGCTGACCTACCACCCGGAACAGGGCTCGACCCGCGGCGATCTCCGCCGCGCCTTCCGCGTCGTCACCGACCTGCCCGGTGAGGCTCCCTTGACCGTCAACGCCATGGCACACGTCGCGCCCTGACCGTGCCTCGCGCCGGTATCACCGTATGAAAGCCCGAAGCGCCAGCGAGTGCATCTTGTCAGCCTGAAGCGCCAGCGAGTGCATCTCCGAAAAAATGCACTCGCTGGCGCTTCGGGCTTCCTAGATCGTCGCCCCCGCCTTCCACCAACGATAACGGAACGCCAGGTACGTGATGACGAGGAAGACGAGGCAGAGGGGCGGCATCACGATCAGGTAGACGGCCCAGACCGGCAACTCGAAGCCGGGGACGAGGGGCCCGGTCTCGAATTCGTGGGGTTTCTCCGTCGCGATGGCCACGCTCGTGGATGGCTTGGGCGCGGGGACGCTGAAGGCCGCCGCGAACGGACTCGTCACCGTGATCGCGGTCCGCCAGCTTTCCGGGACGGGTTTGACGAACGATTGCAGATAGCGCGCGGTTCCCACCGGCCCCGCGAACAGCACGAGCAGCAGCAAGTACGTCAGCACGATCGAGACCGCCGTCCGGCGGCTCAGCGCCGAGCACATCAGGCCGATCGTCGTGGTCGCCAGACAGGTTATCACGATGATCAGCAGGTAGACGAAGATCGTCCAGAAAAGCGGGTGGAACTCCTTGATCAAGGCATAAGCGAGCAGCAGTTGCTCCGTCAGCAACAGCGTCAGCACCGTCGAGACGCGCAAGGCCGCCAGGAGCTTCGCCCAGATGATCTTGCCGGGCGTCAAGAGGGTCGTCAGCAACAAGCCCAGCGTCTTCCGCTCGCGTTCCTGCGTGATGCTGCTCGCCGAGAAGACCGGCCCGACCAGGAGGTTGAAGACCAGCACATAGGCCACGTAATAGGCCGCCAGCTCGGGCTTGAAGAACAGCATGAAAGCCATCAGCGGAATGGACAAGAACATGCTCACTTGAATCACCAGCCGGAGCATGAGCGTACCCTGGCTGAAGATCTCGCTGCGCAGCTCCTTATCGAGCACGGGGTTGGCGCCGTCGGGCATCAAGTCCGTGCGCTTGGCCGGCGCGAACAGCTTGTCGGGGAAGAGGTCGCGGTCGATGACGACACCGATGGCGTACTTCATCTCCTCCTCTTCATCGACCACCTCCTTACCCTCGCTGCCGACGTCGGGCGGCCGCAGCAGGCGCCGGGTCACGACGATCCCCACGACGACCCAGATGGCCAGCGTCCACGGGGGCAGGACGGCGATCGTCACGAAGTTGCGGAACAGGATACTCTCGGCGACGGTGTTATCGCCCTGCGTCATGAAGACCGCCCCGATCGCCAGCGGCAAGGTCACGAGGTAACTGACCACCAGCGCCGAGCTCGTGCGCCCGAAGTAACTCGAACAGGCCACGCTGATCAGCCCGAACGTGCCGGCCGCGAGGATCAGAATCAGGTACGCGCGCACGATCTCCGAGAGCAGGATGCCGCCGAGCAGGAAACACAGGATCATCAAGGGAAGCGTCGAGATGATCAGCAGCACCAGATACGCGAGCGAGCTCAGGAGCTTTCCGATCAGGATCGTCACCGGATCGAGCGGGCTGGCCAGGAGCATTTCATAGGTCTTGCGCTCCTTCTCGCCCGTGATACTGCCCGCGGCAAATGTCGGCGCGACGAGCGTCACCAGAAAGAACTGGCCGAGAAAGAAGAGATTGAAGAGCTGTTGCGCCACATCCGGACTGACGCTGCGCAACTCCCCCCCGCTCTGTCGGCCAGGCGAAATAGACGACAATACTCAGAAAGACCACGTAGACCAGTTGAAGGACGAAGGCGCGCGGGGAACGCAAGTTGACGAGCAGCTCACGAGTCAGAACGGGATTATCGCGGAAAAACATGAGGGAGGTCTCAACGCAAAGATCGCGAAGATCGCAAAGAAGAAAAAGACAAATAAATTATAAAGATAATAAAATATAAAAAGCGAAATAGAATAAAACGATAAAAAGTGAAAGAGAATGAAGAGTGTTAGATCCGGTCGGATTCGTCGTAGTTCAGGACGATTCGACGGAGACCTTGGGTCAGGACGCGGACATTGAAGTTGATCAGGAGACCGACTGCGCAGCCGGAGAGCTTCAGGTACGACTTGACCTGGGCCGCATGGATCGGCGCCAGGGCTTCGACGGCCTTGAGCTCGACGATGACACGCTCTTCCACGAACAGGTCAATGCGATAACCTGCATCAATGTTTATCCCCCGATAGGCAACTGGCAACTCCTTCTGTCGCTCCACCTTCAATCCCCGGTTCAGCAACTCGTACTCCAGGCACGCTTCGTAAGCTGATTCCAGCAACCCTGGCCCCAATTCCCGATGCACGTCAATCGCCGCCCCGATAGTCGTGCCCGTAATCCTCTCCGCTCCATCCTCATTCATTGTTGCCTTCTTTCTATTTCTATTTCCTATCCTTTTCCTCTTTGCGCTCTTCGCGATCTTTGCGTTGAGACCCGTCTTAACTCACAATCCCCTTCGTGATCATCATGAAGACTTCTTCCAAGCTCAGTTCCTCCTCCGCGAAGGAATGAACCTGGACCCCCTGGGAGATGAGCCTCCCCAGCAGGCGGGCCAGGTCGTCTTCCTCGCCTTCGAATTCCGCGGTGAGAGTATGATCGAAGACCTCGACCGAGCGCACGCTGCGATCGTCGCGCAAGAGGGCCGCGGCGCGGTCGGAGTGTTCCTCGAGGACGCGCACCTTGAGCACCCGGTGCGCGCGGAGCTGCCGCTGGATGTCCTTGATGCTGCCGGCCGTGAGCAGCCGGCCGCGCTCGATGATGCCGATCGACGTGCAGAAGTCGGCCAGTTCCGAGAGGATGTGGCTGGAGACGAGGATCGTCTTGCGCATGCCCTTGAGCTCGGTCAGCAGGGCCTTCATTTCCAGGCGGCGCGCGGATCGAGTCCGCTGGCAGGCTCGTCGAGGATGAGCACGGGAGGGTCGTGGACGAGCGTCTTGGCCAGACAGAGACGCTGTTTCATGCCCTTGGAGAGGCCGTTGACGAAATCGTCGCGCTTGTCGTTCAGGTCGAGCAGCTCGAGTACCTGGGCAATGATCTTCCGGCGGTAGACGCGGGGAATCTGGTAGGCGACGGCGAAGAAGTCGAGGAATTCCCAGACTTTCATGCCATCATAGACGCCGAAGTCATCGGGCATGAAGCCGATGACCCTGCGCACGGCCATGGGCTCGGTGACGACCGAATGGCCGCCGACGCGGCCGTCGCCCGCGGTGGGGCGCAGCAAGGTGGCGAGGAAGCGAATCGTCGTGCTCTTGCCCGCACCGTTGGGGCCGATGAAGCCGAAGATCTCGCCCTTGCCGATCGAGAACGAGAGGTCATCGACCGCGACGAAATCGCCGTAACGCTTGGTGAAGTGGATCACCTCGATCATCGTCGATCGGTCTCCTGTGTGGGCGGCACGACCCGGGGGGCCACCGCCTCATGGTTCGGCTCCAGGTCGAAGCGCGGCGGCGGCCCGTAGTCCAGGTGCACGACCACCAGGCGGAGACCGCGATGACGGTCCACCTTCGGGCGGATCGTCTGGCCCGGCTGGGGGCCTGGGCTCCAGGCCACCAGGCGCCACTCGGATCGCTCGTGGGGACGGTCCCACGTATAGGTCTGTAGCTCTTTGAGGAACGGCTCCGGGTCGAGCCAGGCGTCGGCGGGCCGGATCGGCGGCGATGTGCGCGGCTCTTTCTCCGGCGCCGCGGCCGGTGTGGCCTCGCCGAGCGCGGCGACGCCCCGGGTGCGATCGTGCCGAGCGAGTACCGGCGGCCGGCGGCGACGTCCACGACGACCGCATCGCGCAGCTCCAGATCGGTATGATTGACGACCCGCCGCGTGTTTCCTTCCTGCCCGGTCAGCTCGACGCCCCCGGGCAGATCGAGCATCTGCTCGGCGCGGATCATGGCCAGGCTACGGGGCTGGACCGGAAACTCGCTCAGTTGCGGCTCGGGGAACGACTGCCAGACCGACTGGGAGACATCCGCTCCGGTCAGCGCGTTCGCCATGTTTTGAGGCAGAGCCAGCGCCCACGACGAGACAGGATACGAAATCGTGAACGACTCGCGGCCCGTCGCGGTCAAGGAGACGAACCGGCTAACGTGCGCGCGGGGATAGCTGCCTTGAAGCTCGAGCAGGTCGATCTCGTCGCAGGCCGTCTCGAACCCCAGGTCGTACGCGGCGCTCCGCTCGACGAGCACCGCGAAGCCGAGCGCCAGCAGCGGGGTGAAGGCCCAGGCCAGCTCGCGGCGACGAAAGACCAGCCGGCAGACCATCCAGTTCAGCGGCACCAGCGCCAGCACGTAGGCCAGCACCACCTTCAAGACCAAGTCGCGGCCGGGGATGGTCAAACCCGAGGCCTCTTGCAAAGCCTCGCGGGCCCGCTTCGGCAGCGTCGCGCCGTCGAGCCAGGCGCCGACCGGCTCCGTGGGCAAGGGCAGCTCGCCCGTGCTGAAACCAGGCTGTTGCCGCCCTCCCGCCACGCGCGGGAGCGGACTCTCGCTCGGACCCGACGACACGTCGGGCGCGTGCAGGTCGCGGGCGACATAGCGGATCCAGTTCAATTCCGGCCCGGACAGCACCACGAATCGGCTGCCCTGGGCATGCGGCTCCTCGGGCCGTCGCAACACGACCCGGCGCACGAACGTGTCCAGGCCGGGCCAATCGGTCCAGGGCTTCTCCGTGAGCCGGACTCCCAGCATCAGCACCCGGCCCCGGCCAACGCTCCATTCGACGCCCAGCACGTGCTGGCCCGGATCACCCAGCGGCAGCACGGTGGCGCCCGGTTTCGGCTCCAGGCCGGTCAGAAACACCGAGCGGCCCGGCGGCGGGCGAATGCGATCCTCCAGGCGCACCGGCCGGTAGCGGGGCGGCGTGAGCACCTCCTCGGGAAGTGGCTTGTTCGGGGCCGGATGCGCCTCGGAAAGCGCCTCGAAGTCCCCGGCCGCGAGCTCCGCGTTGACGCCCGAGAGATCGGCCGGCAGGTACGGGTCGAGGAAACTCTGCCGGAGCGACTCAAGCGAACGCCCGGCGCCTCCCATGACGATCAACTGACCGCCCCAGTGCAGCCAGTCCACCATCGCTTGCTGCTGGGCGTCGTTGAGCCGGTCCGGTTCCAGGTCGTCCCAGAGGATGTGGCTGATCGTCGTCCAGGTCAGAGGATGCGGCGAGAGCGGCGGGATCTGCTTGAGAGGGTCCTGGGCCTGAACCAGCCGGTAATAGCGCTGGCGTTCCAGCGACTGCGGGTCGGTGTCGCCCGAGGTGGGGATCATCGCCAGCAGGCGGCTCCACGAATTGTAGTCCGCCGCCCGGTTGCCCAGCACGGGGATGAGCATCTGGTGCGGCTCCAGCTTCTGGAGAATCGCCAGCGTCGAGGCGTCGGCCCGGATGGAGTCGGGCCGGCTCAGCTCCAGCGGCACCTCCTTGACCCAGCGGGGCATCAGGAACGAAAGGCCGAGCTTCCGCGCATGCTTGCCGTCCAGTTGATCGTCGCGACGGAAGACCACCGCGTGCGGCATCCCCAGCAACCGCACCGGCGCGGTCTGAAGCCACCCCGCATAGCGGAAGTCGTTCGACCGCGCCTCGACGAGGAGGGTCGTCCAGTGATTCTCCTTGACGTAGGTCAAGACTTCGAACGGCGAACCTGCGTGCGGATGAACTCGAACGGCGGGTGGTTGTGGTCGCGCTCGCGCTTGGTCTTGGCGTCGGGGTTCTTCAGGGCCTTGAGCTTCTGTGCGGCTTGCGTGAACGCCGACGCCTCCTCGTCCGGCAACACGTCCTGGCCCCACGCGGGCACCGCCGCCAGGAGCACGATCGAGAGCCAGGCCGTCGGCCAGTCACGGATCGTCTTCACAGCATTCACGGCGCGGACCTCGGCACGCGGGTCGAACGAGGGGACGGGGTTCAGTCTACCCCGGCCCTCTGTCAATTGTCACTGGCCACTGGCCGCCGGCCCCAGAATGCGGCCTCACGCGGGCTTCGATTCGTCCAGCGCGACGGCCGCCGAGTTGATGCAGTAGCGCTGGCCGGTGGGCTGGGGACCGTCCGGGAAGACGTGGCCGAGATGGCCGCCGCAACGTGCGCACAGGACCTCCGTGCGGACCCTCCCAAGGCTGGTGTCGGTTTGCTCTTCAACGCGCGTCTCGTCGAGGGGCTGCCAGAAGCTGGGCCAGCCACAGCCGGCCTCGAACTTGACGTCGGACGCGAAGAGCTCCTGCCCGCAACCGGCGCAGCGGTACGTGCCCGGTGTGGTCGTGTCCCAGTATTTGCCGGTGAAGGCCCGCTCGGTGCCTTTCTGCCGCAAGATGCGGTACTGCTCGGGCGTCAATTCGGCCCGCCACTGGGCGTCGGTCTTCTCGATCTTCTCGGACATGAGAGGCGCTCTTTCACGAAGGCGACTTGACCTCGAATCAAGCAGACGAGGTTTTCACCCGAGATCCCCAGCTTCCAAGAAACCCCGCGTTTTTGCGGGTTTCTTGTTGGACCGTAGGGACTTACGACGCCTCGGAACGCCGGCCTTTCTTGTCAGGGAATGACACCGATACACTCCCGTTGCCCCCCGTCGGGGCAACATCTAGGGCAACGGTTGGGGCAACGAAACTCGGGGCTGGGGCAACGGCCGGCAACGCCTCGACCGCCCCCGCCATGTCCAACAACTGGGGATCGGTATAGATGTTCGCGGTCAACTTCGGGTCCGCATGCCGCATGAGTTTCTGAGCCGTGATCAGAGGTACCCCGGCGGCGGCCAGGTGGGTTCCAAACGTCATCCGCAGACTGTGGATATCGACGGTTCGTCCGCGTTCGTCCCGCTTGGGGATGCCGGCCCGCTTGCAGTCGGCATTGAACCGACTGATGAAGTTGACTGGGATCAGATACAGCGGGGCATCGGGCGGGCGTCCCTCCATGCGCCGACGCAGTAAATCAACCAAGTCCGCCCGCAGCGGAATGGTGGCATCCTCGCTGTTCTTCGTGATGCGGGCGGACAGGTCAAGATGGGGAACTCGGGTATCCAGGCGGACATCGGCCACGGTCAGGAGTTCCAGTTCTCCCACGCGGAGCCCGGTCCCCGCCAGGATGGCGTAAACCTGCCCTCTCTCCTCTCCTGTGAGGCATTGGGCGTGGCGTCGGGAGTGGGGATCGGTTTTCACGGAAGGCCATTCGGGGGCATTCTGGGCGGCCAGAATGAGCCGTCTCAACTCGTCCGCCGTGAGCGCTCGACGCGGGCGGCGGCGGTCCGCTTTGAGGTTCGCTTTCTTCATCTTGGCAAACGGGTTCGCGGACATCCGCTTGACATCGACACACCAGTTGACGAAAGTCACGATGGCAGTATGAAAGGCATTCCGGGACCGGGCCGATCGACCCGCCCGCGACTGATCCGCCAACCAGCGTTCCAGGTCATCCCGCCTCATGTCGGCCAGCTTGAGCCAATGCAGGTCGATGGCCAGACGCCGCAAGTACCGCTCCGTGTTCTCCCGGTGGGATGCCGAGCCGGTCAGGGTGGCGATATAGTCGCTGATCGCCTGGGTGATCGGGCCGGCGGCCACGTCGGCGGTGGCCAGTTCAGCAGAGGTGACGACGCCGCACCGAACCCGCTCAGCGTCACATTCGAGACGGTTTAGGACTTTCCGGGCCGCATCCTCGGTTCGGCAGCCGGTGGGCACAACCCGAACGACACCATCGGCGTTGCGGTACTGGGCATAGAAGGTGCCCGACTCGACGCGGATAAAGTCGCGTCCATCCGGTCGGGTGACGACCTCGGCCGTCATCGCCTTCCCTTTTCGGTTCCGCCAGCGGGCCATCCGCTTACCGTCTTGGGCGCTGATCGTGGCGGCGGGCGGGACCGGACGGGTGATAGTCTTTCGTTTGACGCACCCCATTACTTCAACCCCCTCCGCTTGAACTCCTCGCGCACGACCCGTTCCATCGTGTTCCGTGCGAACGCGGCCATGCTCTCGCCTTCGTCGGCCGCGAGCTTACGCAGCATCCGATGGAGCCTCCTCAGTCAACTCGACCCGAACGGGCTTGAGGGCCTGCTCCTCTGCCGTTGCCGTGGTCATGGGCTTTACCTCGATTTTCTTGCGTGCCATGTGTGCCTCTCCGGGTGATCGTGTCCAGAGCGATCATACACCCCGATGGGGCCGTTTACCATATTGTATGCGTGACATAGTGTACAGTCAACACGGAATTCCCGAAGTTCCTCTTGACCCTGTTGTGTCTTGTGTATACAATATGTACATGGGGCCGAACGGTGGCCCTGCCCTCCGGAACGTCCGGGGGCGCACGAAAACGCCCCCGCACGGTGTGCTACCACCGCCGGGGGCTTGGGCAAGTCTTCTAGGGAGACTCACCGATGTCAGCTTACACCCCGATCCCCTCGTCCGCAAATGGGCAGCCCTCCCATGGCCCAACGGCCGGGCTGGTCGCTTTGGCTCGCGACCTGATGGCCGAGCTCGACGCCAAGGACGTGAACGACTGCGGCGGTATTTTGGAGACGTGGCGACGCCTTGATGACGTGCTTCGCCGCATCGCGGCCGATGATCCCAGCATGGCGGAGGAGCTCGCCCACGACCTCGACACGATCGCCGGGGAACCCGCTGCCCAATGGGGTCCGGAGACGGACGCTTTCCGTTGGGAGCTCAACCAGCCGGAGCCGGAACCGCCGGTCGATTTCGTCCGTCAGGTGCTCAGCGAGCTTGACGCCGAAGATGAGCAGACCTTGACCCTCGCCGGCTGGGTCCAGGGCGAAGCGAACCGCTACCGCATGATGGAAACCCAGGCGGCGGATTCTGATCGCACGGGCGATTGACGACCTCGCGGCCATGATCGAGTTCGTGGACGCCGCCACGCCCTGGCAGGCCGAAGACCGCTGGGCCACCCTCGAGCGCGACGCGATCCACGCCGAGCGCGACGCCGCCCTGGCGGACCGCTACGAAGTCTGAACAGACCGGCCCACGTCCCGCCCCCGGCCCGACCCGGCTGGGGGCGCAGCTATTTCACACCCGTTACAGGAGTCGCCCCCATGGCTACCACCCGTTACGCCCGTCGCCCGGCCGCTTCGGACACGCCCCGGAAGGATGTGTACACCCAAATCACGGATAAGATCGTCGAGCAACTAGAAGCCGGTGTCCGACCGTGGGCAAAGCCCTGGCAAGCCGGTCATAAGGATGGCCCGGTCACGCGCCCGCTGCGGTCGATCGGCGTGCCCTACAAGGGGGTCAACGTCATCAACCTCTGGTTGACGGCGGAGATCAAGGGGTTCGTCTCGCCCTACTGGATGACGTACAACCAGGCCAATGAGCTTGGCGGTCATGTGAAGAAAGGCGAGCATGGAAGCTTGGTCGTCTACGCCGATCACTTCGACCGCAACAAGGGGGAGTGCGAGCCGAACAGCGACGTGAAAAACGATCAAGTATGGTTTATGCGTGGCTACACGGTCTTCTGTGCGGACCAATGCGAGGGGCTGCCCCCGCACTTCTACGCCGCCCCCGCTGGGCCGCCGCTCCCGGAATCAGAGCGGATCGCCCAGGCGGAAGCGTTTTTCCAGACGATCGGAGCCGACATTCGTCACGGCGGCGGAATGGCTGGCTACTTCCCGCCAGCCGATTACATAACCATGCCCGATTTCGCGGCATTTCGTTCGGGGGAAGCCTACTACTCCACTTTAAGTCATGAATATGTTCACTGGACGAAGAAGGTCGGGCGATGTGACCGCTCGTATGACGACCACAAGCGATGGGGCGATTCCGGCTATGCCCGTGAGGAACTGGTAGCCGAAATCGGGGCGGCCTTCCTCGCGGCCGACCTGGGGATCGAATTGGAAGTGCGGGAAGACCACGCCGCTTATATCCAGGCGTGGCTGAAGGTGCTCAGGGGCGACCGAAAAGCCATTTTTGCAGCCGCCTCGGCAGCCCAGAAGGCGGTCGAATATCTCCACGGGGCGGCCGGCGTCGCCGAAATCCTCTGCCCGGGGTCCACCGCGCCCGGTTGAAGGACCGGGTTCAGGCCCCGGGTTGTGTGCCCGGGGCCGTTCCCTTTTTCCTCCCTACTCAGGAGTCACAACCATGCGACGGTCAGAAATTCAGCAGGTCATCGCCGAGACGGCTCAGGTGATTTATCAACACGCCTGGGAGACGCTCGATAGCGACCCGGACGCGGACTTCGCAGAGTCCGGCATGATCGCGGACACCCTGGAACGGGTCGCCCGTATCCTGCTCAGCAAGGTCTACCGGGAACCACACGACCGCGAGGATATGAAGACGGTTATCGACCGACTGGCCGAGTGCGAGAAAGCGGTCATCGACCGCCTGGTTTCCGCCGCCGCCGACGAACGCTGACCACTTTCCAGGGCCATGGAGGGCTCGCTTCGGGGGGATCGACCGATGATGAAAGCTCAGACGATCGCCGGCCACGAAATCACCCTGGAAGCCGGCCATCGCTATTTGGCCTCGCGGCCGATGGCGAGCCGGTCCGGCCAACTCTTCACGATCACGATCACCGATGAGAACGACCTGGCCGTTCTGATCGTTCCCGCCGATCCGATGGCCTTGGGCCTGACCTATGAGGAGGGCCAACGACTTTCTCTGGGACTTCAACAACGGCCTGACCAGTTTCGAGGGGCGGATCTGGTGAGGAACAAGCTATCGCGGGGGAGGGTTCGATGTTTCGCGTGGTCAGTGAAGATGAACCCAAGGCGGTTCCGGCAGCAGCAGCGGCCAAGGAACCTCTGCCGGAGTTGCCACAACAGGTCAGGAACGACAAGAGCCGCGTCCAACTGCAAAGCACCTGGGACTTGCGGCACCCGTTTTACATGCCGCACAAGGAATGGGGGCCAGAGGACATCCTGAAGTGCGAAAGCATCGGCGACTTGCAGGTGCGGATTGCCTGTCTGGACGCCCACAGGGAGGATTTGGCCCAAGCCTCAATAGGGGCCGAAATCGAAATCGACTGGTGCCGACAAAGGATTGAAGATTTGTCGATACGAGACAGAAAACGACGGAAGAAGTCAGGGCGGACGTGACCCAGCACGACAACTGCGGTTTCAGGACGATTCCACCAGGCCGGTCAGCGGCCTCCTAACATCATGCCACGTCTCATATCCTCCACTCGATAGCGGTACCAAGTATACGTATAAACGTAGCTATCGCGTTGATACTTGTCGTCTAATCGGTTAGCAGCAGCATGAACCGCGTTCGACTGAGCGGCGATATTGGCCTTAGCCAGGGCCTTTCGCTGCTTTGAGGCCATAGTAATCTCGTAATGGCGAACAATGCGTTCCCACGCCTCCGGATATCGCTCGGGAGGTATGTCGCCCCAATCTTCTTTGGTCAAGTCGGAGAGTAGACAGTATCCACGCTGGCCCAGTGTCTTCAGCCTGTCGTCAAGAAACTGCACCAAGGCGATTGTGATAGTTCGTGCTCTTCCGTAAGAGACTGGGACTGGGGCTGTTACCTCGTGCAGTGAGACGATACCGACTTTGGCTGTGCATGAAGTACACAACAGGCCATACCGCTTCGTCAGTACCGATGTAGGTTCGTCTTCGCTCTCGATTTGGGCGAGGATGGAAGGTGAAAGAACGCGAGGGGTTTGATCGACGATTGATGTCACCGTGCTGAGAACTTGGGCCTTCTCGTCATCAGTCAGCACGTGGGGGGGTAACAAGTGCCGAAGTTGCTGCTTCAGGGACCAGACCGCGGAAGTTTGTCCTCGGGGCAGCTTTGTCTCGGTCGTGTCCTCGACGCGGCTGCCTTCGGCGTCGAAGATACGGATGTGAAGCAGGTCGTTGGCATCGATGCCGACGATGGCCAGTTTATTGCCCGCAGACGGTACGTTGGAGCCATCTCCCCAGGACATCAATCGCAGGTCAAACCCAACGCAATCTGACCACTTTTTGGGCTCCATGCCAGCGAGATAGTAGGGGGCTTCCGCGAGCACATAAGCGGCCCGGCCCGGCCCGGGGACAAAGAACGCTTCGCTACCGATCACCTTCTCGATGGTAAGATCCTCGATCTTCTTCTGAGCATCAGCCTTCGGCTGGGCTTGCACCACGGCGAGCAGAGCAATCAGAGTGAACATCGGACATGCCTCCACGTGGCAAAAGTTGTCTGATCGGCGACCACCGAACCGGCCCATCTCCTGGCCGTTGGGTGAGAATCTTCTTCGACTCTCAAGACTGCTCTTTTATCCTGCGTCCGGTCACATCGGGCTTAAAAACTCATCTGCAACCTTCCTTGTATCAAGAACTATCTGATTTGTCAAGAATCTTCTATCCCATTGTACCCCAGGCGGAATGATGATCACGTTTTCCTCTTCTCAAGGGTTTGGGCCGCCCGCTCCGGAGTAGGTCGCTGCAACTCCTTGAGTAGCACGCCGTGGGTGTTCAGGGCACAACGAGCGAACCAGTGCCGGCACACGGGCGGGATACAGGTCATGCTTCCCAGGCCCTGCGGGCGGCCCAGAAACGACGGCAGAAATCAGGCCGGGCGTAAACCAGAACGCTACCGGGGGCAGGGCACCGTGCTGGGGCCATTCATCTTGCGCAAGGAGATCATCATGCCCCAGAAGCACCACCTCGGCTCGTCGGGTTGGAGACCGATGACGTACCGCGAGCCGGCACCTGCGCCCACAACGTCGAAGCAGCCCAGATCGCGAGCGAAACTGGGAATTCGCCGACTGTGCCGCGAAGCTCAGCGGGAATTGGAGCGTTCCTCCCACCGTGATCTTCATGATCGATTGTTTATGTCGTGCTGCTGGAGGAGGAGGAGGAGGAGGAGTTGCTGGCCTTCGTTTGTCTGGCAACACGACAGGGACTGCTTTCCCAGCTTGGGTCGGCCAAGCGGCCCCGCGTACCTCTCGGAACCACTATCTCCAACTGACTGATCTGCGTGCATGCAAAGTTTGTTGACCGGGGCTTGCGAGGCGGCCATACAGATTGATAGAGTTAATGCAATCGATGGTTCGATGCAATCAGGGATCACCGAGTTGGTGCTGGTTCCCGGTGACGGGGAGCCGCCTTTAGGGAGATCGCAACTCGCGGTTGGGCCTGACGAGCGCCCGATCGGGGAGGGAGCAACCCGATGGTCGCAACGAATTCGGTTCGAAAGCTTCTGAAGCAGGCTGTCTGTCCCCATTGCTGGGAGCGATTTGTCCCAGAGCAGATTCTCTGGGTAGCAGAGCACGTGGAATTGCTCGGTGACAGCCTGCTCGGCCCGGATCAGCCGCAGCGGTTCCTCCCGAGTCGGTTCACGACGCAGGGCGACGCACTCGATGCCCAAGGGATGGTTTGTCGGCATCTGGCCTGCCCCAAGTGCCACCTGGTGATTCCCAGAGATGCGCTGGAACTGGAGCCGTTATTCTTCTCGATCCTGGGTGCGCCGGCGAGCGGCAAATCGTTCTTCCTGGCGACGGCGAGCTGGCGGCTCAGGGAGGTCCTCCCCCACCACTTCGCGGTCTCTTTTGTGGATGCGGACCCCGAGGCCAATCGGACCTTGAGCGAGTACGAGGAAGCGCTGTTCCTGAACCCGCATTCTGCCCGAGTGATTCCCCTGGGGCACCTCATCCGGAAGACGGAACTGCAGGGCGAGCTCTACGACACGGTCGCATATGGCCAGCATGTCGTCCGCTACCCTCGGCCGTACCTGTTCACCCTCCGGCCGACGGACGACCACCTGAACGTGGACAAGGGCCTCGGTCTGGCTCGCATGATGTGTCTTTACGACAACGCGGGCGAGCATTTTCAGCCGGGCCAGGACACGGCGACCAGCCCCGTCACACGCCACCTGGCCCTCGCCCGCGTCTTGATGTTTCTGTTTGATCCGACCCAGGACCGGCGGTTTCGCGAGGTCTGCTGGAAGACCGGCGGACCCCGGCCGGCCGACGGCGCGGGGCGGGTGAGCCGCCAGGAAACGATCCTCACCGAGGCCGCGGTGCGCATCCGCCGCTACGCCGGACTCGCCGCCGACGCCAAGCACGATCGGCCTTTGGTCGTCGTCGTCTCGAAGTTCGACACCTGGTCCCATCTCCTCGGCTCCGCCGGGCGTGAGGAACCGTGGCGTGGTTCTGGGTCGAGTCCAATTTGCGGCTTGGACCTGGAGCAAATTCAACAACAGTCGGCCAACGTCCGGCGGTTGCTCGTCCAGTTCTGCCCCGAGACCATCGCGGCGGCCGAATCGTTCAGCCGGGAGGTGGTGTACATCCCCGTCAGCGCACTGGGTGATCAGACCGAACTCGATCCCCAGACCGGCCTGATCGGAATCCGTCCCGGCCAGATCAAGCCCTACTGGGTCACCGTGCCGATTCTCTATGCCCTGAACCGGACCCTGAACAGCCTGGTCCTGCGCATCGTCCGCAAGGCCCGACCCACGCCTGCCGGAAGCGGGTCCTGATCGTGTGCCAACAACCCCGCGCGGTGGTTCTGGAGCGACTCGGCGATGAGCCACGAACTGCACTACACGTCCGCCCCGCATGGGCTGAAGCCCGGGAGCCGGGGATTCTGCACGGTGGCCTGCACGGCGCACCTGCCGGCCCACCTGGCGGATCGGCTCGAGGGCCTCAGCGGCTACCGCCCGGTCTTCCCGCCCGGCGATCCCGCGGCCGACCGGAACCCGGTCGCGTGGTCCCACCTGACGCTCCGCTTGCCGGCGGGTCCGACGGTGAGCATCCTGTCCCGGGTCGCCGCCGCCGGCCTGGACTACACCGACCGGACGAACAAGTACGCGCACCACGTCGTGCTCGAACCGTCCGAACGCCCGCGCGGCGGCCCGGCCTGGCTGCTCTCGCAGCCCGGTTTCCTTCAGACATCGTGGGACGGCCCACCACGCCTGATCCCGGAAGGCCGCCGTCCGCCCGCGGGCGACCGCCCGCCCGGTATCTGTGCCTCGTGGGCCGCGCAGACCGGCGACGCCGGCTGGGCTGGCGTCATCGCGAAAGTGTCCTGACCCACCCCCGTCGTCCCGTGTTTCTGCTCTACGAGCCGGAATCGCGCTGCTCCCGCTCTTCGTCGAGGCCCTCGCCCTCTTGCCCCCCGAGCGTCGCTGGGACGTGACCTTCCACACTTATGTCGTCAGCCTCCCGACCGGTTTCACCTGCTCCTGGCGCGGCCTCCTCCGCGGCTCTCCCGAGGCCCACGAAGCACGCCGCAATCCCGACGCGCTCGTGCTCGATCTCGCCGCCCCGCCCGGCCCTGCCCCCGACGGCCCCTTCGTGGACTTTGCCCGCACGGGCATCCCGCGTCCGGAAACGACGGCTCTGAGCGTTCCCCGCGGCGAGTCCGCGCTCCGGCTGCCGGAACTTGCTGCTTCGCCTGATTTCGCACCGCCCCCAATCATCGCAGGGGACGCCGATCCCTTCCGCGTTGCTCCCCAGTTCTCATCGGAGCATCCCGTGCTCGATCCTGGCTCCGCAGCCCGGATGAACCAGCCACACAGGCGGCGCAGATCCATCGTGATCCTGACGATGCTTCTCTTGTTCCTCGTAATCGGTGGCTTCTCTCTCTGGCCGAGAAAACGCCCGATCACGCCACCCGATCGGCCGGGGTCGAGCCGGAAGGATGCGCCGGCTTCGGTCGCCCCGAAGCCCGCGCCTGTGGCCACGGCGGAACCGAAAAAGCTTCAAGGTCCCACATCAGAGAAGGGACAGGAAACCGCGCCCAGACTCGCCAAAGTCCAGCCCGCCCCAGAATCAAAGGCTGAGCCTGAGGCAAAGAAGAAAGAGGGCAAGCAGACTGAATCCTCAGCCGCACCCCCGAGGGAAACAGCCGATAATCTGTTCGGGCCGAAGCTTCCAGAACCAAATAAAACATTCTTCATAAGAGATCTTCCGAGAATCTGCTCGTGGAACAAGCCTTCGGCAAGACGGAGAAAGCGGAAACGTTGCCCATCGTCCAGTCCCCGGTTGGGATCGACTCTCTGCAGTTGCTGGGGGCACTGGATAAAGACCTTCCGGCCGCATTCCCGGACGTGGAAGGGTTCCAGTACCTTTTCCTTTCGGATGACCACAGGACGATTCAGTTCCGGCCAGTAAAGGAGCCGCGACCACTGATTCAAACCACAGACCTGGGAAAGCTAGAAATCATCCCGCAAAGAAACAGGGAGGGAGGTACCGAGTTTATCGTTGTCCCTAGATTCAATCGTTCGAAAAGCACCATTGATATCCCTGACATGGCATTGCGCATCCTGAGACAATGCCTCCTGCAAGTCAACTTGAAAAAGGGTCCGAGCTTTGCCGTGCTTCTGGTCGAGCCTTGGCGTGGCCCGGCGGCCTACACCTGGAAAAACATCTCTCCACGGGCCATGCGGGCGATGGCCGTCTGTTCTGCGACATTCCACTGAAGCGTCCGGCGAAGTATCCCATTCTGCGAACAGTCCGTCTGAAGAAGTGTGTGTTCTTGAACACGCACTTCCCGGCTTTCCGCTCTGATCCTGAGAACCCGGAGATACTCCGTCTCGACCTCGGCCGTGGACATTCTGTTACAGCCACGTTGCCCCATGAGAATGGCGAAAAGTGCAAGAAAAACAACCCGCCCGGAGACGAATCAATGACTTTGGAAGTCTCCTTCGATCGCGATCCGAGGAGTTTCTGGAGCGCGACCTTGAAGAACGATGAACTCAAGAAAGACATCGAACCCTTACTCAAGAAGATGAAGGAGGCGCTTCTCCCCGACGAGAAGACCGTCAACGAATTCGAACAAGCTCTGAAAGAAGCGAAAGCCAAGAAATTGACGTATCCGAAGAACAAGGACGGAAAGCAACCGGAGGAGGAACATGACAAAAAGACGCTCGCGAATTTGACTGAGGGAGTGAACTACTTGAAAACTATACGGCCACTGATCACTTCTGAATTTTTTGATTACAGCATTTGCATCTCTGTAGATCGTGCAGACTACATCGTCAATTATGACCAGCCAAGCGGTGACAAGTTGAAGGATGCCCAAGGCTGGGTTGCCGGTAGCGAGCGCAAACCATGAGCAACTATGCCCTCACCATCGACGAAATCCGCGCCTTCCTGCTCGCCAGCGACCAGAGCCTGAAGGACCACTTGCCGGCTCTAGCGAAGGAGTATGCCGAGGCATGTGTGGCGGTGAATTCGAGGCTGGCGCGGTGCGCAGGCTGGTCAAGCAGGGACTCAGGGGCGAAGCGATCCACGCGGCGGACGCGGAGCCAAACCTGCTCGACGCGGTGACGATGCTCGACTTCCCCGAGAAGGCGGAATGGATGGAGCTGGTCAACCTGTACGGTCTCGATTTGCCGCCGGTGCTCGACATGGAGGCGGCGGCCCAGCTCAATGCGGCCTATGCGGATCACGACCCGCTCAAGGACCTGCTCAGGAAACATCGCTGGCTCGCTCTGGCACGAGCACCTCTCAACGAGCGTATCGCGGTCTTGCGCAGAATTCGTGATGTCGATCCGGCAAACCCGATCTGGCAACAGGACTTGCAGGGTTATGAACAGGCCCGGCTCAAGGAGATCCAGCAGGAGGCCGCGGCGGCGGCCCGGCGCCGCGACGTGTCGGGAATCTTGGCCTTGAAGCGTGAGCTCGCCGCCTCTGGCTGGCCCAGACGCCGCCCTCATCGCTCGTGCTGGGCGTTACGCAGGCGTTCGAGACCCTGCGCCGAGTGCCGCCCGGGACGAACTGGAAGTGCTGGAACGCGAGACTCCACGACGCGTTCGCCGCGCTCGATGTCGCCAAGGCCCGCAAGGTCCGCAAACGCTGGCTGGAGGTCACCGAACAGGCCGGCATTCCCAAGCTGGAACGCCTCAGTGAACGGGCTGAGCCCGCACTGCAGTGGCTGGACGAGGAGGACCGCAAGGCGCGTGAGGAACAGGCTTTCGACGAGGCGGTTCGCCTCCTGGGCGATGCGCTCCGGCGCAATTGCGCACACGAGGAGCTGGAACGCCTCTATCAGGACGTTCAAGGTTTCGGCCGGGAATGGCCGGGGCCGCTGGAGACGGTCGCCCGGGCCCGCCTGCGGGCACTCGAACAGGCCGCGCGGCGGCGGATGCAAGTGATTCTCGCGGCGTCGGCCGCCGGGTTGCTCATCCTCGTCGTGGTCACGGCCCTGATGGTTCATCAGGCCGCGCGGATCGAACAGCGCCCAGGCCGCGGCACAAATTGCCAGCGCGCTGGACGGGGTACGCATCGAAGAGGCGGAGTCGATCCTGGAACGACTGAGCAAGACCGACCCCAAGCTGCTGAGGGCCGCAGTCCTGAATGATGCCCAAAACCGTCTGCGAGAGGCCCAGGAGCGGGACCAGGAACGTTCCAAGCAGCTTACCGAAGCGCTTCGCAGCGCCGACGCGGCTCCCCTGACGGCAGCCGCTCCGCCCGCTCTGACCAGGGCCCGGTCGCTGGTCCGGACGGAGGTGGAGAAAGAGGCTATCGAGCGTCTCGAAACCGGCCGCGCAAAGAACAGGAAGGAGGAGTCGGACCGGCAAGACACCGCGGCAAGACCGCGCCTGCAAACCGTCTCGGAGTCGATCCGGCGGCTTCATGACATGTTCGACCACGGGGAAGACGCATCGGCTGTCGCGAAGCTGATCCGCGAGGCGAGCAGCAACGTGGCCGCCATCACCACGGATTTCCCGCTGATGGGAGAGGCGGCGCGATCCGAGCTGGAACGCTGCCGGGCGCAGCTTGAGACCGCGCGGCAGAACCAGGCGATGCGGGAGCGGCTGGTTCAGGACGAGCGCAAGATCACTCAGGCGGTCGAGAAACTACCGGACGACCTCGATGGATATTTGACGGCTTTGCAGGACTCTGTCCGAGCATTCCCCGGAACGGCCCGCAGCCGCGCGTTCGAGCAGGTGCTGGCCGAACAGGCCAACTGGAAAGGTTTCCTCCTCTGGGTCAAGCTCGCCGCGGGCTGGAAGCCGACGCTCGACCAGGTCGAGCCCTGGGCCGCCCGGGCCCGCGCCGAGGAGTGTCGGAAACTGCTCGCCAGCCAACCGCTCATGCCCGAGACGGCGACCGCCAAGGATTTCCAGGCGTTCTTCGAGGCGATCGGACGCCGGGACGGGGAGGACGGCGGTCTCCGCAAGTCCCTCAACAGCCTCTACACCGACCGCCTGCTCGATGGCCTCTACGCGGTCCGCATCAAGGTCGGCGACGATCCCGCGAAGGTGTACTATGCCACCACCCGGCCCCAGGACATGGCGGGGGGAGGGAAGAAATTCGACTATCTGATCGGCTTCGATGGACGGACGCGATCCGTGACGCAGAGCAGGGCCTTCGTCATGTCCTCGGAGCTCTCGGCCCAGTCCGCGATTGCCGCCGAGTTCAAGCGCGTGTTGAGCCAGGACACGACCCTGGCTGACTGGGACGTGCTCATGGTGGATTACGGCCGCAAGATCGCCACCGCCCCCGGCATCGACGCGCTGTTCAAGATCGTCCTTTTGAAGAAGCACACGGATTATGCCGGCAAGGGCAGCGAGCCGCTGCATGTGGCTCTCAGGCCCCTGGTCCAGGCCATCGACGGTGCGAACATCGATGAAAACCTCCCCTGGATGAATCCGGACGACCAGGACGCCGCCGCGGCCCGCCCCAAGGCGGAGGAGTTCGTCAAGACGCTGCCCTCCTGGGACAACATCCTGGTGGCCGTCCGCCAGCAGAACGCCGAGAGGCGCGCCCGGCTGGATGGGATTCCCCGGCCCGTGGGTTGGCTCGCCAAGGATCGGGGGATGTTTGCCTGTCGGACGCGCACGCAGCTTCCACCCCGGGGAGACCTTCTGGTGATCACCACCGCAGCCGTGCCGGATCAACCCGGCATCGTCGGGGGCGTCTGGAAGAAGCTCGGAATCCTCCGGGATGGTGCCGCCGCCGTGGACCAGACCCAGGTCCGGGACCTGATCGAGGGGCGCCTTGTCTTTTGCGGCTCGGCACCAGCGCAGCCCGAAACGAGCCTCACGCGGGGGCATCCATGAGCGAGGAAAACTGGTTCATTCGAGATCGCGGGCGCGTTCTCGGCCCATTCACGTTCGAGCAACTCGACGCTCTGCGAACGCGCGGCCAACTGGCGCGGTTTCATGAGGTTTCGACCGATCGCAAGAACTGGATTCGGGCGACGCAGATCCCAAACCTCTTCGGCCAGCCTACAGTGCTCACCGAGCCGGTCGGCGCTCAGACAGCAAGCGCCGCCTCCCCGTCTTACGATATGGTGCCCGAGTCCGCAGCGGGCCCGAGACCCGCAGCGAATCCCAATGATCGGTTCTCCTGGTACTATGGACATGACAAGGCACCGGTTGGTCCCATCCGCTTCTCGGATCTGAAAGCTCTCGTCGCGGGGGGAGACATCCACGGCGATACCCTGGTCTGGAACGAGACCCTCCCGAACTGGGTGCCTGCGGAACAAGTCTCTGGCCTCATGCTATCGGGGAATCAACCCGGGCCCACCGGCCCCGGCTCGGCCTCTCAGTCGTCCGGGTCGGGGACCATTGTTCCACCCGCCGTGAATCTCGCCACCCAGCAATATGGCCCCGCTGTGGCGGGGACCGGACACCCTGGTTTCTTCTTGAGATTCGCCGCATACGTCATTGACAACCTCGTGGTCTCAATAGGGACCTTCCTGTCATGCATTATTTTAAGCATAAATATATTACTTAGTGGAGAATCTTTAATTGATATTCATATTACTGTGTGGATGTTTGTAGCCCTGGCGGTGGACTGGTTATACCACGCTCTCATGGAGAGTTCCGGAGTCCAGGCCACTCTCGGGAAGATGGCATGCGGTTTCCGGGTGACGGATTTGCAGGGGCAGCGAATCTCGTTCCGGAGGGCGAGCGGACGGCATTTCGGCAAGGTGATCTCGTCGCTCACGTTCCTCATCGGTTTCCTGATGTGCGCATGGACGGAGCGAAAGCAATGTCTGCACGATGTGATGGCGGGATGCGTCATGTGGAACAGGCCGTAAGCGACGAGAGAATGGGACTCGGACAAGCGGTCAGCGACAGATCGGCGCGAGCTTGCGCTGAACGAGCGTGATGGCCTCTTCCTCGTCCAGGTTGCCGTTGATGCGGGCGGCGAGGTAGGCGCGGGCGATCGACTCGTAATCTTCCAGGGAATGAATCCTGGGGCACCGAGGCGGAATGATGGCCGCCAGGGCATCGAGGGTGGAGGCGCAGGTGGCGTTCCGTTCCACCTGATGCAGAATGCGGACCATGTCGTACACATGGTCGGCGAGGGTGGCCTCGGGAACCTCGGTGAAGGTCCGCTGGAGTAGGATGAGCTGCGTCTGGATATGCCGCACAGCGGGATCCGTGGCCGGCAGCAGACGCTTGGCGTCGAAGCTCGCGAGCGATACCGCGGGCGAGGTGTTGCCGAGCCTCTTGCGGAGGAAGTCGGGCGTGGACGCGTGGACGTATTCGCGGTGCCTGACGGCCGCCTCCAGGCCATCACGCTCGGTCTGGCCCCGGACCTTCTCGACGGCCGCGCGGAGGTCTTCGGTCGGGATACAAAATCCGAGGCCCTCCTTGTCGGCGGCTTTCAAAGTCGCGATGCCAAGAACGCGCCCCGCTGGGTCCAGGACCGGGCCTCCCGAGTTCCCCGGGTTGATCGAGACGCTGAGCTGGTAGTACGTCTGGTGGTCGATCGTCGTGACGGCGCTGAGGATTCCCTTCGAGACGGCGCTCTCGATGATGAGCGCCCCCATACCCGGATTGCCGATGACCGTGATATCCATCCCGCGTCGGAACGGACCCACCGGAGCGATGACGAGCGGGGCGTTCGGGCAAGCCACCTTGAGGAATGCGATGTCACGAGCCTGGTCGAAATAGACCACCTGATCGACAGCAAATGGACCAGCCTGGTCTTTGGGGGCGGTCGGGAAGCGGACGGTCATGTCGTCGATGAGGTGACTGTCAATGACGTGCGCGTTGGTGGCCATGATCTGCGGCAGGACGATGAACCCGGTCCCCGCGCTGCGTCGGCCCCGGATCAGGCCGATGGATTTCTCTGTTCTGGCAACGATCTCCTCGGTGTTCGAGCGCGTCTTGCCTATCAGACCTAGGGGCTGGCGGTTCCTTCGGCGGGACTCCCGCCGCTGGCGGTGGGGCGAACACCGGCGCCTTCTGCACGGGCCGACCCACCGCGGGGAGAGGCGGTTTGGTGGCGCGAGCCTTGGGTGGCTCGGATCGCACGACCTGGGACGGGGTGGTTGCTTGTTCGACCGTGGTCGGGCTTGACCTCGGAGCGAACCGTTCCCAGGCAAGGATGCCAAGCGACACAGCCAGGGACCCGCCAAGCACTCCGATGAGTAGGAGAATGGCCACCTGGCTCGAACGCCCGCTACTGGAAGATGGTAATTCAGGGACTTCCCGCGGTGGGGAGGGGATCGTCGCCGGTTCCGGACGCGAAGGCGGCGGCGCCGCGGGCCTTCCGCCGGGGATCGGGATGACAGCCCCACAAGCTCCGCAGCGCAGGCTCTCTCTCGTCACGGGTTCGGATAGCCGGCTGACCTTGCCGCAAGGGCAGATGACGGTGATCATAGCGACGATCTCTCGCTCGCGGCCAAGCGACGAACGGGCCTGCTTCGTCCCGCTCGCAATTTCCCCGAGCGTCACCGCTTGTATGTGATGTATCCGGCCGCGGCCAGTAGCGGGTCTGACAACGACCCGATCATCTTACCCGATTATCGCCACGTCAACTGCCCGAGGCAACTGTCGGATAGACAATCGGCGAAAAGCCTGCGGGGTGGTATCCGAACGGCGGGACGTGATGCAGGAGGATTCCAGGAAGATGTTGTTCAGCTCAGGGGTCATGCCGCACTGCTGCGTCGGACAAGGGGAATGGCCCGCGAACCAGGCCCCTGGCAATGGTGTCGCTCGTGGCGAGCGCGATCCAAGCGGGCTTCAGGGCCGTCGTTCGGCCGTAGGGACCGCCCCTCGCAATCGTGTCCGCCTGTGCGTGGACCTCTCAGCCGTTTTGCTCGACGCCCACGGCGAGATGGGCCCTGCCAGCCTGCACCTGCACGCCGACGGCCACCCCGATACGCGGCGGTCGCTTGAGTACATAAGCCAGCGTCTTCAGCACGGACAGATAACGGCGAAGAGACCTGTTGAAACGTCTTTCCAGCAGGTCGCGGGCGGCCTTGGAGAAAGGGTCGTCCCCGGCCGTGGCTTCGAAATGAAGAAATTTGAACTCGGCGATATATTTATCCAGCCAGCACGTCGCGGCCGTCGCGGCCAGGACTTTCGCCAGGCCGGTCGGCTGCGGGCCAGCCAAGTCGGCTTGAAGCTGTTCTAGCCGGGCTTCGGCCGCGAGCTTGCTGGCGGGGCTGTCTGTGATGCGTGCCACAAGCTGGCCACGGACAAACGCAGCCATATCGGCACCGAGACCAAGAAACACTGGCTCGGGATTCTGTTCCAACAACGCGACGAATTCATCCCAGCCGGGCGAGCCGGGCTGGAGTGCCCTCCATCGCTCGATACACGCCAGAACACCGGCCGCTCCGGGTTCGCACGGCCTGTCTTTTTGGGCAAGTTCCATGAGGGCAGCCACTTCCGTGTTAAACCGCGTCAGGCGTTCAGCCGCGGGAATCGCGGGGACTCCGACAGGATCGTTCCGCATACGTCGCCTCCAGATTCGAGCGTGTCGGTGATAACCGAATTCCTCGATCACAAGGTCCGTCACGCGGCAGAAGGCCGCCATCAGTCGATCTTGAGCCTCCAATTTCGCCTTGAACCCATCAAGCATGGCCTGCCGTTTGGCACGAAGTCTCGCATCCGCTTCCCGCACACGTCGGCGGAAGGCCAACTCCCAGCGGCGTGTGGCGGCCTCCCAGCGGCGGACACGCCACCTCCAGAGGGCATCCAACTGCCGGCGCAGCCAGGCTATCTTGGCCGCCGCGAGAGCGGCATCGCCCGAGCCCACATAGCGACTGGTGACCTGCCCGTCATCGCGGCGAACCGAGTGATAGAAGTAGATCTTGTTGGCTCGACGAACCAAGGCCATGTACTACGCTCCTCGCCTCCACGGGCGCGCTTGCTCCGCATCACTATTATCACGCCATCGTCACCGAAAAAGAGGCCCTGGGGGCGGACCAGCGTTCGGATGCGGGCAGGCGTCCCAGAAAGGGAGGCAGGTTCAGCGGCCCCTTTCGAGTTCTCGATCCAACGCGGCATTGAGCAGTCGGTCCCGAGCCGTTTCGTTCCACGCGAATATGGTCACAGAGCCGATCCGGTGGACGGTCGGCGGGACGGACTCGCGGGGCGAAATCGGGTCACAGAGGGGGGTGGTCCGCATGGCGGTCCGCATGGGTCCGCATGGACTTTCCGTTATGCGGACCGGTGCAACATCAGATCGTTCAAGGGCTTGCGACCCAAGATGAGGGGGTGGTCCGCATGGTCCGGATGATTGGGGAGAAACTTCTCTATATGCGCGTTGTAGGCTCTTCAACTTCGTGGTCATCACGCCCTCTTTTTCGGCCCTGTACGCGATATTTGTTTGAATATTGCGGACCATGCGGACCGCCCCCTTTTTTCAGAACATAAGCGAATGCCGCGAAGTTAAGCCGCAACTTGTTTAGCGGCCAATTGTTTACGGAGCGCCGACCGCGGCTTCTTCATCAAGGGGTACTGTTTGGGACGGCGCTTCCTCACGCGCGGCTCGACCCGCCCGCGCCGCTCCGGGTTGACGCGCAGGACCGACTCGTCCTTCTCCCCGTCCCCCACCAGCCAGCGCCACGTGTCCACCAGGCTGATCCGCTCCGGGGCCACCCCCTGAAGGCGCCCTGATTCCACCATCGCCGAGCGAATCAAATTGTAAACCAGCGAAAAAACCGCCAACTCCTTCAACACCCCGTCCACCGTCTCGCACCGCAACACGTCCATCTTCATCGTGATCTTCATATGCCTGAAATTCAGTTCCACTTGCCAGCGACGATAGTACAAATCTGCCAGCGCCTCCGCCGGGTAGACCGCCGCGTCCAGGAGCGTCGTCACCAGCGTGATCTCCGTCGTTCGGTATCCCGGCGCCTCGATCCGATAACGCAGCTCACGCACCATCATTTCCTCAGGCAACTCCGCGTACTCCGCCGCCGTCATCCACTTCGGCTTACTCTTGGGCTTGTACCAGATCACCACCTGATCCGAATCACCATAGGCCCGCACCCACCGCGAGTGGGGCAGTCCTGCCGCCCGCGTCCGCTTCGACTTCGCCGGGGCCTGGGCACGCCCCGGCGTGAAGTCGACGATCCGCCGCTGATGCATGCGGAACACGGCGTGCAGGCCGCGCACGTGCAATTTGGCAAGATGAGCATACGAGCATAATCCACAGTCGCCCAGAACAACATCACCTGATTTCAGGTCGTCGGCGACGTCCTTGGCCAGGGCCATGTCGTGGGTCCGCAACGGCGCCGTCGCCGCGCGGAGCAGCATCCCGGTCGCCAGGTCGAACAGCGCCAGCCAACGGGCGACGGGGAAACCGCACCCCGGTTTCTGGTTCCCCGGTTGGCCGAACGCGCGTTGCAGTTCGGGGGTGTCGGGCATCGAGAACCCCGAGCCATCGAGGACCCAGACGCGATGCCCGAACCAGTCCGAGGCACCGGCCGTGGCGTCCCGGAACGTCGCGGCAGTCCGCTCCAACAGCGCGTGAAAGACCGCCAGTGGCAGTCGCTTGCGGGCCTGACAGTAGGCCGAATCGGTGAACGACCAGTCGCCGAAATGGACGACATGCGAGACGGCCGTGTTGCCGTGGAGGACCTGCATGAGGAAGAGATAGAGGGTGGTGACGGGGTCGAGGAGACGTTTCCGCCAGGAGTGTCCGGCCTGGCGCGGCGGTCTGGATGGCCTCGGGAGTCAGACAAGCGGCGAGGTCTTGACGCAGTCGGCCCAGGATGGTGACGATGCGGTTCGGCATGGGAGGGCTCCGTCCAACTGGGAGGTGGCTGTTGTGATCCACCCCTCAGAGTGCGCGGAGCCCCTCCCGTGCTCAAGGAGCGATAAAACGTTCAGTAGCCGGGTGTTAGCGCTATCTTCACGGCATTCAGAACATAAGCCTTTTGATTGCAAGGCGTTGCACTGGTCCGCATGTGGAAAATCCATGCGGACCACGCTTGGACCATGTGGACCACTCCAGCGTCAGAACGAAAACGGCTGATCGTCACGGATTTTGGGGGAGTGGACGTCGGTACCCGCCGAGGGACGCGGACACCAACAGGTTCTGCAGCCAACTGTCGTGGTAACGGTGTCGGTTGAGTCGCTCGGCCGGGCACCGCCAGCCCTCGTTCGCACGTGCTGATGCCGGGTGCCATGGGGCGAAGTTCCACAACAACGCCCACGCCCGGCAGTGGAGCCGGCCGGCCGCGAGCGAGCCATGGAGGTGTTGACCGTGGTCGAAGTACTGGTTCATCCCCCGCATCTGGCGGTCGAGCATGTTGCTCGTGCGATGGCCGCCGGGGTGACGGTACGCCACCGCGAACTGACGACCCTTGCGACACAGGTCCAGCACTTTCTCCAGAACGACTCCCTCGAGGTGCTGGCCGGCCCACTCCCGCAGCCGACGCAACCGTTGCCCGAAGCCTCTCCGGTCGGGGGCGTGGTACACTTCCCAGACGCGCCGCGAGACCTCCGAGAACAGGTCTTTCAGGTGCTTGGCCCGGTCCCGGATCTTGATCCACCCGTGCAAGAAGCACAGGAGAAGAACCACTCCTTTGAACAACGCCTTCCAGGCCGCTTGCGTCCCTTTCCAGCCGTCGGTGCTGACGGTCTTGGGAGTGTACTTCGGGGCCACGTCGCGGGCCTCCTCCTGGAAGACCGCGTAGGCCATTTTCAGCTCGTCGGTGCCGGCGGCCTGGGCCGGCTCGGCCCCCAGGCAACACCCCTCGCCGACGGTGGTGGCGATGTACACCTTCTGCCCGTCGAGCGACTGATGGTGCTCGTCCGCCAGGAGATGTTCGGGGAGGTCCACTTGGCGCACGGTCGTGCCCACGATGCGGAACCGGCCCAGCCCACACTCCAGACGGAACCAGTACATCGGGTCGCCGCCGAAGACGTGGGCCAACGCCCAGTACGGCACGCCGAACTTGCGGAGAAACAGCGGGCCTTCGACGTCCCCGACGCGCGCCGTCATGTAGGGCATGAGGAACGAGGGCCGGATGCTGTAGGCGGTCCCGTCTCTCGAGAGGATGCGCCGGATCAGGAGTCCCTGTTTCCCCGACATGCGGCCGTCCTTCAACTCGTAGCCCTGTGCGAAGTTCGGCGGAAACAGCTCGGGCGTGGTTCGGAAGCCTTCATCAAGCAGACGTCGGAACGCGGCCGGGTCGTGAACGGCTTGCGTGTAGGCGTCTTCCGAGACGGGCAAGCAGATGGTACGATGTCCCCGCGACGACCGTGTCGCGCTTCCTTCGGCCATGATCCACCTCCTTCCAGGCACCGTGGATCATGGCCATTTTGTCTCCTCATGTCAGCATGCTGGCAGTCGCCCCCCAAAATCCGTGACGGTCAGAAAAGATCCTCTTCGTACACCCTCTCAATGTGCCTACCGGAATTCTTCGATGGTCTGATCGATCTTCGCCACGGGCATCGGGTCCGAGACGGTCCGCATCCATTTCTTGAGCCGCTCACGGAGCCGGGCGACCACGTCGGCATGGTGCGGATCACCGGCCAGGTTGTGCGTCTCCCAGGGATCGTCGCGGATGTCGAAAAGCTGCACCATGCCGGCGGACGGCGTGACGATGAGCTTGTAGCGCTCGTCGCGGACCATGCGCTGGCGCTGGATGTAACCGGCGTACAGGTCGTCGTAAAGCTTGTCCCGCTGCCCGATGATCAGGGGCACCAGGCTGGGAAGCTGGACCGTCGCGGGCGCCGGCACGCGGGCCATCTCGCACGTCGTGGCGAACAGGCTAGAGAGATACACCAGGGCATCGACCTGCTTGCCGGCGGGCACGCCGGGACCGGCGATGATCATGGGCACGCGAATCGAGTGCTCATAGAGACATTGTTTGCCTAGTAACCCATGCTGGCCGACGGCCAGGCCGTTGTCGGCCGCGAACAGGATGAGCGTGTTGTCCGCCTTGCCGCTGCGCTCGAGGGCCTCGAGGATGCGGCCGATCTGGGCGTCGAGGTGGCTGATGATCGCGTAATACTCTTGCAGATGGGTCCGGATGATGGCCTCGGTGCGCGGGTAGGGGGCGAGGACTTCATCGCGGGTCCGGAACTCGCCGAGATCAAACGGATGGCGCGGCAGGAACGTGCGAGGCACGGCCAGCGTCTCGGGCGGGTACATATCGAGGTACTCGCGCGGCGCCTGGCGCGGGTCGTGGGGCGCGTGGAACGCGACGTAGATGAAGAAGGGCCGTTTCTCGTGCGCGGCCGTCTCCATGTCGTGAATCGCCGCATCGGCCCAGCGCACGCTGCTGTGCTCGACCTTCCCATCGACGTTGAGCCAGTGTCCTTTCCACTTCGGATCATCGGGCGTCCACGGGTTGCCGGGCGCGGGACGGTTGTAAGCCGGGCCGCCCTGCGGGGTCGATTCGAGCATGCCGCCGAGAATTACGGGATCGGTCGTCTGGAAGTCGGCATCGAGCGATTTCTTGCCGTTGTGCCACTTGCCGATGGCGAAGGTCTGGTAGCCGGCGTCGCCGAGCACCTGGCCCCAGAGCGGATAGAGCGTGTTGTCGTCGCGCGCAGTTGCCGTCCTTGCCGCACGTCCAGAGATAGCGGCCGGTGTGGAGCATGGCCCGGCTGGCGACGCAGAGGCGCCGCTGAGACCGCCCTGCATATACGTGTTCGTGAACCGGACGCCCCGGCGGGCCAGGCGGTCGATGTGCGGCGTCTTGACCTCCGTCAGGCCGGCCGCGCCGATCGCGCGAAACGTCAGATCGTCGGCGAACAGGACGAGAATGTTGGGCCGGTCGTGCCCCGGCGCGGCGAAGCGCGACGGGGCTGTCTCCTGCGCGGCCGTGGCCGAGGCCAGGATCGCGAGGAGAGGCACAATCGCCTGCATGTTCCGTGGATATCGCATGTTGATGATTCCTTACGGCTGGCCGAAGAACGGGAAGAGCCGCTTGAAATCCTCCTTGCTCGGCTGCGAGCCGTACTCGCAGAGCTCGAATGCCTCGGCGGCCTTCACGGCCTTGCCTTTCGTCTCGCCGAGCTCGGACACGAGCAGGTCGCGGAAGTGGTCGGCGATCGAGCCGGCGCGCTCGTCCATCTTCTTGCGACCCCAGGCCAGCCGCGCGGTCTTGTCCTTGGGCACCTGGTCCGAGTAGCCGAACAGCCAGGGGTTCCATTCGGCGAACTGCGATTCGAGTGCGTTATAACACTCCGCCTTCTTATCCATGACCTCGTCGATCGGCACGACCACATCCGGCTTGAAGGGATTCGGCTTCTTGAAACCATCCTCGGTGTAGAAGAACGCCGGGTTCTTGCACAGGGCGGGCGAGTCGGGACAGAAGCTCGGCACGATGACCATGAACGCGGCGTCCTGCACGAGCTGGGCCGTGTAGCGGTGGTCGGGGTGATAATCATTGGGCCGGGGCGAGATGACGATGTCCGCCTTCCAGCCCCGGATCAACCGGGTGATCGCGCGACGGTTTTCCAGCGTGGGCATGAGCTCGCCGTCGTGGTTGTCGAGCACCTGGGTCGTGATACCGAGGATCTCCGCGCAGCGCTGGACCTCGGCCACGCGCCGCGCGCCAGGGGGGCGCCGGCGATCTCGTGATGGCCGATGTCGCCGTTGGTGACGGACACGAACTTGACCTTGTGCCCCAGCTTGGCCCAACGCGCGGCCGTGCCGCCCGCGTCCAGCTCGCAATCGTCGGGATGGGCGCCGAAGGCAATGATCCGCAACGGCTTCTCGTCGGCGGCAAACGCCGCGCTCGTGGCCAGTGCCGCCACCAGGAGCAACAGAGCTCGGACAATGGAGCAACGCATGACTCAGGCCTCCCAGAATGTCAGTACGGGACGCAGCGGGATGGATGGCCCCTGCCATCTGCCGTCTGTCCTCTGCCATCCGCCCGGCATCAACCAGGCGGGACTCAACACGCCGATCGCTGCTGTTGTACGATGCCGGAGGTCCGTTGTCGAACCTCTCGCACCGTAAATTCCGCGGCCCATGATTGGCACGGCGAGGCACGAAAGCGACAATCGGCCGCACCGAAGACACGATCATTCTTTCCCGAGGAGAAAGCGGTCATGCAAACCCAAGGCGCGGTGAAAAGGAACCCGCTCCCGGCGGTCCTCCTGGTGGGAACCTTGCTGATGAGCGCCGCTCACGCACAGGCCGACGCCCTGGCCCGGCTCGACCTGGGCGGCGCCTGGCAGGTCGTCCAGGAAGGCCACGACGACGCCATCCCGGCCACCGTCCCGGGCACGATCCATCTCGACCTCCTGGCCGCCAGGAAGATCCCCGACCCGTACTTCCGCGACAACGAAAAAGCCGTGCAGTGGGTCAGCGAGGCCAACTGGATCTATCGCCGGTCGTTCGACGTGCCGCCGGAGCTGCCGGAAACGGGAGCACGTCCTGCTGCATTGCGATGGCCTCGACACCCTGGCGACGATCCGCGTCAACGGCACCCAGGTCGGCCAGACCGACAACATGTTCCGCACCTACGAGTTCGACATCAAGAAACTGCTCAAGGCGGGATCAAACACGATCGAGGTCAAGTTCGACTCGGTCCTGCCGCTCATTCACGCGAAGGAGGCCCAGCGCAAGCTGCCGACGTGGGCCTACCCCGGCGCCGCGTACGTGCGGAAAGAGCCCTGCAACTTCGGCTGGGACTGGGGCCCGACCCTGATTACTTGCGGGATCTGGAAAGACATCGCCCTGGTGGCCTTCGACACCGCCCGCCTCGATGACGTGGCCATCCTCCAGGATCACTCCCAGAAGGGCAAGGTCGCGCTGAGCGTCGATGTGACGGCCGGACCTGCGAAGAATGCGAACCTGAAGGCGAAGACCACCGTTTCGCTCGAAGGCAAGGACGTCGGCTCCGCCACGACCGACCTGAAATCGGGCCGGGGCAAGGCCGAGATCACGATCGCGGACCCGAAGCTGTGGTGGCCGGCGGGCATGGGCAAGCAGCCGCTCTACACGGTCAAAGTCGAGTTGCAAGACGAGGCCGGCAAGCGGCTGGATGGCACGACGAAGCGCATCGGCCTGCGCACCCTGGACGTGGTTGAGCAGACGAAGGACGATCCCTTGCACCTCGTCGTCAACGGCGTGCCGTTCTTCGCCAAGGGCGGCAACTGGATCCCCGCCGATTGCTTCGCCACCCGGCTCACCAAGGACATTCTCCGCCGCTATGTTCGGGATGCCGTGGCGGTGAACATGAACTCGATGCGCTTCTGGGGCGGCGGCTATTACGAGGACGACGCGCTCTTCGACGCCTGCGACGAGATGGGTATCTGCATCTGGATGGACTTCAAGTTCGCCTGCACGACCTATCCCTCGTTCGACGATGCCTTCCTGGAAAACGTGAAGCTGGAAGCGCGTGACAACATCAAGCGTCTGCGGCATCACCCGTCGATCGCCCTCTGGTGCGGCAACAATGAAATCATGTTCTTTCGCGGCACAGGACAAATGGACGGCCGACAAGATGAGCGCGGACGATTATTACCGGCTCTTCCGCGACGTGCTCGGCGATCAGGTCCGTGAGCTGGCGCCGCAGACGCACTATGTCACCGGCTCGCCCGACTGCGGCGATGTCCACTTCTGGGACGTCTGGCACGGCGGCAAGCCGTTCGAGGTGTATCGCAACATCCATGGCTTCGTGAGCGAGTTCGGCTTCCAGTCGTTCCCCGTGCCGGAGACGGTCCGGGCCTTCACGACGGCCGAGGACCGGGAATCGGTTTATTCGCACGTGATGAAATATCACGAGCGGTCGAACCGGATGTACATGGACGTGAAGGAAGACGGCACGATCGGCACCGATAAAATCATGAAGCTGGTGCAGATGTACTTCCGGGACCCGAAGGATTTCGAGAGTGCCTTGTGGCTGAGCCAGATCACCCAGGGCTACGGCATCAAGTACGGCGCCGAGGGCTGGCGGCGCGAGATGCCGAAGTCGATGGGCTGCGTCTACTGGCAGTACAACGACACCTGGCCCTGCACGTCGTGGGCCTCGGTCGATTCCTTCGGCCGCTGGAAGGCCCTCCATTACATGGCCCGGCGGTTTTACGCGCCCCTGCTGGTCTCGGGGTCTGAAGATCCCAAGACGGGCCAGGTCGAGGTGAGTGTGACCAGCGACTGCCTCAAAGACGCCCAGGGCAAGCTGTCCTGGACCGTCACCGATGTCTCGGGCAAGACGCTCCGCGACGGCTCCCTGAACGTGGACATCCCCGCCCGGACGAGCCGGCAGGTGACGTCCCTTGCGCTTCAGGACCTTCTCGACAAGAACGGCAAGAACAACGTCCTGGTCTGGCTGAAGCTCGAATCGGGCGGCGCCATGGTCTCGGAAAACCTGGTGAGCTTTGTTTATCCGAAAGAATGGAAGCTCGTTGATCCGAAATTGACCGCCGACGTCTCCGAGGATGGCGGCGCCTTCAAGGTCAAGCTCCGGGCCGAGCATCCGGCCCTGTGGGCCTGGCTGGAGCTCGCCGGCGTGGATGCGCGGTGCTCGGACAACTTCGTCCACGTCACGAAAGACGGGCCGGTGGAGATCATCGTCCGCCCAGCCCAGCCGTTGACGAAGGAGGCGTTCCAGAAGGCGCTGCGGGTCCGGAGCCTGTACGATACGTACGCGCATTGACCCGATCTGTTCGGCCCTGGTTCCGGGGTTTCAAGGCGAAACCCCGGGCACCCGGCGCTGCGCTTCCCTTTGCCCCGGCCACCCGCCGCGAGGGTCAGAGTTGGCCGATCCGGCGGCGGATGTTAAAGTCGCCGTTGTCATCCGCTGTGTAGGTCACGAGGTACTTGTTGGCGCCGTTGATGCTGACGGCCGGGTTGAACCGCTGGCCCGCGTCGAACGTCGTGACGGTGTTGGACGCCGAGACCTCGGCCACCTCGACATGGTTGATGAACTGAAAGGTGCCGTCATAGGCAACCACGAAGGCACCGCCGCTCTCTTCCAGCGCCACCGACGGATTTCTCGGATCCCGGTCAACGGGCGAGTTGATGGCGATCAGGATCGGGTTGCCCTGGACGCCCGAAGCGCTGACCCGTTGGGCCAGGACGTCGGAGCCGCCGTTCAGGACGCTCTCCCACGCCACGACCACGTTCGCCGAGTTGTCCACCGCGACCTTCGGCAGCTCCGCGATGATCCCCGGCGCGGCCGCGATCTGGCGGAGGTCCTGGATCGCGCCGAGGCGCTGTACTGGGCCAGCAGGACGTTGTGTTCGGTCGCGTTGGCGGTCAACTCATACGCGATGTCGAAGCGGCCGTCCGGAGACATGGCGACGCTCGAGTTGTTCTCAGCGAACGATGAAAGCGCCACGTTGACCACCTGGATCAGATTGTTATTGACGTCGTACCGCTTGGCGAAGATGTCGGGGTTGTTGTTGTTCGTGTCGCGGGTGTAGGAGACGATGAAGTCGCCCTGGGCGTCCATCGCGACCGACGGGTTGTGCTCCTTGAACGTGCCGACGCCGACCCCGACCACCCCGCCGACCGGGGCACCCTTGGCGTTGAACCGCTGGGCGAGCACGTTCGTATCGCCGCTTCCAACCACCTGCATCCATGTGACCACGAAGTCGCCATGTGCGTCCATCGCCACGGCGGGCTCAATGTTGTCGAGGCTGCTGCCGGTCCCGCTCACCAGGATCTCAGGTCCGGTTTTCTGGCCAGCGGCGTTGAACCGCTGGGCCCGGATGTCGTGCTGGGTAAAGTTGAGACTATTGGTCCAGACGGCCACGGAGGAGCCGTTGGACGAACTCGCGTTGGCCGAGCCGAACTGGGTGTTCACGAGTGTCGTGTTGACCGGCGCGGAGAACTCGGGGCCCAGAGACATCAGTTGACGCCCTTCCAGCGTTTCCAGGCGGGGGCGGCTCTTCGTGCGGGGACGAACGCGGTCGGATCGAAAGATGCGCGAGAACATGGGTGGTTCCTTGTTCGGCAATCGGTTCCCGGCGAAGTGAGCCGGAGTGGCTCACCTTCGAGGTGTGAGTAGCTTTGGAACAGTAATGTGGTCGACCACATTGCTGTTCTTATGTGGCCAAGATGGTTATGTGACGCCCGGCCTTCTCTTTATCGGGCATCCAGGACCGTTGGCCGGTCCCGACGGGCGGGTGGCCGGGGTCGGGTGCCACGGGTTCGTCCGCGAACCCGTGATGCGAGGCCGTCCGTCGCACGGGTTCCGAAGCCGGAACCCGTGGCACCCTGCGCACCTTGACCGTCACTCATCCGTCAGGGAAACCACGAGGCGTTTCCCCACAGCCTCGGCGTAGCGAACCAGGGTTTCGAGGGTCGGGTTGGGGCGCTGCCCGGTTTCGAGCTTCGAGAGCGCCGAGCGGTCCATGCCGGTCAGTCGGGTCAGGTCCGCGAGGCTCAAGCCCTTGGCTTCGCGCACGGCCTTCAGTTGCGCGAGGAGCCCTTGCCACTGATCGCGCGCCGCCATGCGCTCCTGATGGCGGGCGATCAAATCGGGCAACTCCTGGGCGACCTGCTCGCGGCGGGTGGCCGGGGCAAAGGGAAGCGCAGCGCACCCGTGCCCTGGAATCTCCGGCCCCGTTTCCGGCACGGTGCGCTGCGCTTCCCTTTGCCCCGGCCACCCGCCCGCTACATGGAATAGACCCTTTTCCTGACACTGTAGCAACGGGACCGGGGCCATCCGAGGAGAACATTCCTGGGTGCCACGGGTTCCGCTTTGGGAACCCGTGTCTGCGGCTCGGGGTCGATCGGCACGGGTTCCCAAAGCGGAACCCGTGGCACCCGACAGCCCAACGACCGAACAACCCGGTGAGCTTGCTACAGTCTCCTTTTCCTGCACCCTTTCAGCCTACTTCACCGTCGCATGCCAGAGGTACCGCGTCTGGCCGGGTGCGGTGCGCGACCGCTCCGGCGGAGGCGCCACCACATGCACGCGCGACGGCTCGGGGAGGCGGAACCGGAGCGATGGGCCCGAGATGGTCGCGGGTTGGGTCTCGCCGCCATCGAAGGCCAGCGTCGCGGTCGATCCGGCGATCGTGCGCGGCAGCGCCACGGCCACATCCTGCCCGCCCGGGGCATAAATCCAGAGATCGAGCTTGGGGCCGGTCGCCTGGGAAACAAACGAAAGCCCCGCCGCGCCGAAGTCAAGGTCACCCTGTTTCGCCAGGTGGCCGGCGACCAAGCCGGGGGCCGTGGCCTCGAAACCAAAGGGGGCCAGCGCGACATCCCCGACCGTCTTCGCCACGGGGCCGAGGTTCGCCACGATTTGCAAGTCGCCGTAGCGGGTGCGGATCAGGCCGTCGTCGGCCGTCGTTGGGTTCGCGCCGCGGTCGTGCTGGAATTCGGCCAGCGCGACCCCCACGTACCGCGCACACACCGACTTCTGGAGCCGGTCGAGCCAGCGCAGCCACTCGCGCGGTCCCTCGCGATCAAGCGCGGAGGCCGCCAGTCGATCGCTCAGAGAATACCCCAGCCCCAGCGTCCATGACAGCACTTGTTGATTGGTGACGAACTGGCCCAGGTCATGGTGGACCATCACGACCTGATCGTGAGCGATGTACTGCGCGACGGGGAAGACCTCCCAGGTCGCCGGATCGCGGACATCCTTCAACAACCGCCGCCAGGTGGGTCCGCCCTCGGTCGGCACGATCTGCCAGGTCATGCCGCAGAGCTGCGCCTCGAAGGCGGCGACGCGGTCCCAGCCCGATTCCGTCGAGAGCGGCACGTGGCGGCTGTCCTCGGCCACCATCGAGAGAATCCCCTCGGTGTAGGCATCGGGCGTGGGGCTGGCGGGGTTCGTGTCGTACTGCCACCGCCGCGCACCGCACTGGTCCTGGAACAAGATATCCGAGGGGTATTCCTGGAGGAACTGCGTGCGCGTGCGGCGGTTGGCCTCCTGCACGGCCGGGTGCCAGAAGGTGATCGTCCAGCCGGTGTTGGCGGAGTATTTCTCGAAGACCTTCGAGCCGTCGAGCTTGCGCAGCAGGGGGGCGTCGCCGTATTTCAGGAACGTCGGCCCCTTGGGCTCGTCGCACCACCAGGTCGGGTTTGTATAAGGCATGACCAGATGGCCAAGCTCGTGAGCTCGATCACAAAAGGCGCGGAACTCGGCCGCCGTGCCGAAACGGGCATTCGGCGGCAGGTGGTCGGGATACTGCTTGTCGAAGCCGCCGTGCAGATAATCCGAGAAGTGGATGAGCGACGGTTTCGGGAGCTGCTCCAGGTGCGCCAGTTTCTCACGGGCGTTGCCGCCGAGAAAAACCAGCACCGCGTTGGGAAGCTGTTCGCGCAGCGCGGGCGAAAGCTTGTCCGCCAGGGGCCGGGTCAGGCCATTGACGCGGGCGTAGGTCCGCAGATCGTCGGCCGCGGACGATCCCACCATGAGCCGGACGGCGGGCGCCTGCCAGGTCTGATCCTGGGCGACGAACGTGCTGAAGCTGCGCTCGCACCAGCCGCCCTGCTCGTCGGCGCCGCAGCCGAGCGCCAGGCACGAAGCGGGCCGCGTGGTCCTTCTGGGCCTGCCAGGGCTCCCACGTGCGCGGCTGGACGCGGTAGAGCGCGGCCGTGCCGGCGCGGGTGTCCAGGTGGAGGAAGTCGGCGAAGGCGGACGGGTAGGAGACGTGATACTCGTCCTGGAACCGCCTCGGCCGCAGCGGCATGAAGAACGAATAGCCGCCCACCTCGAACCAGTTCCCGCCGCCGCGAATGTACTTTTCGGCACGATCGATGGCGGCGGCGAAATCCGCGCCCCGCGCCACGGGAAATGCTTCGCCATACGGGTTGAGCACGGCGGCGAACGTGGTGTCCCGCAGCGCGGCGTCCAGTTCGGGCAACGTCTCCAGCCGGACGAACTCGACCTTACCGGCTTTCACCGCCGGCAGGCGCTGCAAGCGTGCGGCCCAATCCGCGATTTTGACCGCCGCCCAGTTTCCCCGCTCCGGACCGCGCACCAGTGCGATCAGGCCGATCCTGGAACGGCCCGGGGCGGGCTTCTGGACGAGCCGGTCCATGACCCCGGCAACAAGGTTCTGGACCAGCTCCGTGTCCTCGTCGCGCACCATGCCGCTGACGCGCCAGAGCCGGCCGGTATTTCCCAGGCGCCGGGCCGCGAAGTACGGACCGTTCGCCGAATCCACCAGGACGAGGTCCATCTGACCCGCGGCCGGAGGACGGTTCACCACGGCCTTCGCCTTTTCGATCGCCGCGGCGGCCGTGCCGAGCCAGTCGCGGCCGTCCTTCGTCACGAGGAGGCCAACCGGCTCGTCCTGGACGGGCCGCATGACCGGACCGCCTCCGAGAAGCTTCTGGTATCCTCCCCCCTTGCCCGGATCGGTCTGCCAGCCGGCGGGCTGGTCGCCCGCGTAGGGCTCGAAGAATTTGCGTCGGAAGGCGGTTCCGACCGACTCATTCCCGCTGGCCGGACAGACCAGCCGGTTCACCTCGCTCGCCGGAAACCGCAGCCGGGCCGGGCAGGCGAAGTCGAGGACGACGCCCTGCCGCGGCGTGACCTGCGCCTGGAACTCGACGCCGCCCGCGACGGGGTTGGCATCGACGACGACCCGGAGCTTGGCACTTTCATAGGTCATCCGCACGCCGCCGGTCTGGGCGTTCGCCGCGCGCTGGAAACGCTGGTCGGGCGAGGTCGCATTCAGGATCTGCCCATCCTGGAAGCGGACCTGCCAGAGGCCGAACTCGCCGCTGTGCAAGATGGACGGGCCCGCGGGCGCGGATTTCAGCTCCTGGATGGAACCATTCGCGGGATCGAACGTGATGAGGTTGTCCAGCGGTCCGGCGGCCCTCAAAGAAAAGCCGCTGGAGAGCAACACGGCCGCGGCGAGCCACGACGCTCCCCGAGACAAAAACAGGTTCATATCGCGATTCCTTGGCTGGGCGAGAGAATCAGGCACAAGCCCGGAGCCAAGGATACCAGAAACGGGGAGTGACCGCTCTTCTGGTCCCCTCTCCCGCAAGTACGTGTTTAGCGTCCCCCATCGGCCGTAAGTCCTTTCTTTGTAGCGGCGGCCGTCCCGGCCGCTCCGGGCGGGCTCTGTTCCGGAGCGGCCGGGACGGCCGCCGCTACAAAGAAAAGCCCAGAAAATCAGCCTTCCGAGACGCGAAACACGTACTCCCGCAAGGGGAGAGGGGGCCGGAAGGGCGATCCCGGACTTCTGGAACCGACTCTTACCGGCCCAGCGTCCCCGGCGGATTCCCTCCCAAGCTGCTGCCTGAAGGCACGGACTGCGACACCCGCCCCGAGCCGGGCAGGCCGCGACCGAGAACGTACCGCTCGATCAGCGCGCTCTGCACCCCCAGCGGCGTCAGGCCCACGCCGTAAAGCGGATTGGTGTTGATGTTCGGGTAGACCATGGCGCCGTAGGGGGAATAAATGCCCGGGCTCAAGTAGCCGTACCCGAACGCCGGGTAGGTGAAGCCCCCATAGGGGTAGCCAAAGCCGCCGTAGGGGTAGCCATAAGAGCCGTAGCCGTAGGGCATGTAGCCGTAACCGCCATACCCGAAGCCGCCGTAGTAAGGGTACCCATAGCCGTAACCGTAGCCGAACCCCTGAGCCCGGGCCAGGTTGGGCATGGCGATCAACATCGCCAGCGCCAGAGCGCGAGCTGGGCCAACCGCTTCAAACCGCTTGCAGGGCGATTCATGATGTCCCTCCTCGGGTTCAATCCCCTTCTGTCTCCATTATAGGGGCTTTCCATCGCCGCACTGGGTGGTTGCGAAGGGCTGCCGGATCGGCCAAGATTCCGGGCGGTTCGAAAGCGAAGAACCGATCGAGGGAGAACAGAATGATCCGACATTTGCTCCTGGCCGCCGCGGTACTCCCCGCCCTGCTGGCGCCTGCGTTCGCGGATGAAGGGCCGGTCATCGCGACGATGGACGAGATGCGGTTCCAGCCTCCCAAGGAAAAAGGCCGGGCTGAGCTCATTGACGGGAAAGTCGGCCGGGCGATCCAGTTTCAGTTCGATGCCGACGCCCGGATGACCTTCTTCGTGAGCAGCATCCACGGCACGCCCGCATGGGATCACGCCGCGGGCTTCTCGTTCTGGCTCAAGGGAGATGGCTCCGACCACGTCGGCGGCCTAGAGTTTATCTACGACGAAGATTACTCGGTGCGCTACGACTTCGCCTTCCCGCTCAAGAACACCGAGTGGACGAAGATCACCGTCGCCTGGGACGACCTGATCCCCGTGCTTCCCGGCCCGCGCGCAGACCGCTGGGCACGCCCGACGGCAACGCGCCCTCGAAGCTGAGCGGCCTCTGGTTCGGCAAGTGGTGGTACTGGGGCGACTACCCGGCCGAGACCTTCGCCATCGACGAGATCCGACTGGAGCCGGCCATCGAGCGCGATACGGGCGCCTATCGTCCCGCCGGCGCGCCGCTGGAGCGCGTGCGGGCCAAGCTCAAGGCCGGCCAGCCGATCACGATCGTCACCATGGGCGACTCGCTGACCGACTTCCACCACTGGTCCAACCGCGAAGTCTCCTGGCCGAACCTGCTGCGCGATCATCTCAAGGAGAAATTCAGCGCGGATGTGACGATCATCAACCCGGCGATCGGCGGCACGCAGCTCCGCCAGAACCTGATTTTGATCCCGTCGTGGCTTTCGCGCGCACCCGCGCCCGACCTGGTGACGATCTTCTTCGGCGGCAACGACTGGGACGCCGGCATGCGCGGTCCCGAGTTCCGCGCGGCATGCAACGAGGCCGTGGACCGGGTCCGCCGGGCCACCAAAGGACAGGCCGACGTGCTGCTCATGAGCACGTGCCCGTCCGCCGTGCGCTGGACCGAGACGGCCGAGCTGGCCGCGTCGTGCCGCCAGGCCGCCCAGGACCGCAACGCCGGCCTGGCCGACATCGAGGCCGCCATGCACGCCGCCGGCAAGGAAGACCGCAACCCCCTCTTCGGCTTCGACCGCGTCCACCTGGGGCCTCCCGGACATCAGGTGGTCGCCGAGACCGTGCAGAAGGCCATCGAGGCGGGGGGGAAGTAGCGGGATACCCATGCGCCTGGAATACGGAAAGAGTACCACATGATCAATAAACGGGTCATCGCCACGGTCTGGACTTCTCTTGGGGCGATCGTAGCGGCATGCACGGCCGGCACCATCGAATTGAACGTGGATTGTTCCCAGCCCGCCGGCACGATCCGCCCGCTGCACGGGGGCAACGGCGGACCAACCGGCGGCGGCGGGCTGATCGATCTTTCCGCCTACTATCGCGAGCTGAGCATTCCGCTCGTCCGCCTGCACGACTGCCACTGGCCCAATCCCGATGTCGTGGACATCCACACCCTCTTTCCGAACTTCCAGGCCGACCCGAATTCCCCCGACAGCTACGACTTTCGGCGCACCGACGATGACATCCAGGCGATCGTCGATGCCGGCTCGGGCATCGTCTATCGGCTGGGCGAAAGCATCGAACACACGAAACGAAAATACTACGTTCATCCCCCCGCCGACTTTGATCATTGGGCCGCGATCTGTCTGGGCATCATCGCCCATTACAACCAAGGCTGGGCACACGGGTTTCATCACCAGATCCGTTACTGGGAAATCTGGAACGAGACCGAGAACCGCCCGGCCATGTGGAGCGGGACGGACGAGGACTACATCCGGCTCTACGAGACCACGGCGCAGGCGATCAAGACGCACTTTCCGGACGTGAAGGTGGGCGGGCCCTCGATCGGCCACTCGGGCGACGTGGTCGGCGGAGTCTTCGTGCCGTCACCATTCCTCGTGCATTTTCTTGAGAGCTGCCGGGAACATGCTGTGCCTTTGGACTTCCTCTCATGGCACCTGTACACCGATGACCCCTCCGAGTGCGTGCGGCGGGCGCGCGGGTTGCGGGCGCTGCTGGACCGGCACGGGTTCACGAAGACCGAGCTTCATTTCAACGAATGGAACTACCTGCCCGGCAACGACTGGGCGCCGATGATGCTCGCGGGCCAGGGAGCGCCTCGGGAGAAATTCTACGAGCAGATGGGAGGCATGCCCGGGGCGGCGTTTGCCGCGTGCGTGCTTCTGAACCTTCAGGACAGCCCGGTCGATGTGGCCAACTTATTACACGACCGACACGGGCGGCTTCGGCATGTTCTCGGTCCACGGAACTCCCAAGAAGACCTATCACGCGTTCCGAGCCTTTCGCCGGCTGCTGGAGACGCCGCTGCGCGTGGCCGCGACCGGCGACCAGCCCGACCACATGGCCATCGGCGCGGGCATCGGCCGGGATCGGTCCGCCGTCGGAATTCTCATCAGCCACGACCGCAACGCCGACGAGCCGATCCGGCTCACGATCGATCACCGGCCCTGGAGCGGATCGACGAAGATCGAGGTCTTCACCCTCGACGCCACGCACAACCTGGACAGGACCCGCGCGGTCCAGCAGGACGCGCCAGAGCCGGTGATCCTCGATGGGGCGAACGCTCTGTCCGTCTGGCTGGTGACGCTGAAACCGGACAGGTGATGAGAGAGGTCATCTCACTCCGGAGTTATTGACGGGCTTCACTTGCTTCCGAGAGCCCGGCAAGGCCCGATTGCGAACGGCGGGTTTTCGCTCCGTCGCGGCGGTCTGGGTCCCCTGCGCGGTCCGGGCCGTGCCGTAGACGGGATTGGTGTAGGTGTTCGGGTAAGCCGGGAGGCCATAGGGGTTCGTGCCCGTATCCAGGTACCCATACCCGAACGCCGCGCCCGGGAAGAGCAGGCCGTAGCCGTGGTCCGGCAGGCCGTAGCCATACTGGCCGTAGATGAACCCCGGGAAGCCCACGGGAGCATAATCGGCTCCCGGATAGCCGAGACCGCCGTAGGGGTGGCCGTAGCCCCACCCCTGGGCCCGGACCAGGCTGGGCGCGGCAACCAACAGGGCCAGGATCAGGAACTGCTTGAGAACGCTCGTCGGCCGTTTCATGATGTCCCTCCTCGCGTTCGATCCCCTTCTGTGTCCATTATAGGAGACCGTCTCGCCCCCGGGGCGGGAAGTTATTTCGGGCGGCCGGATTCACCACAGAGGCACAGAGAACACAGCTCGTAGGGTGCGTCGAGTCTTCGATGACGCACCATTGGATTTGCTCGGACGCAGTTGGAGGCGATAGCGCAGGGCAGCAGAAGAGGTGCGTCGGCGCGGACTTGACGCACCCTACGAGCCTGTGTTCTATGGTGAATCCGGGCCCCCAGAACCACCGATGAGGCTCCTGCCATGACCTGCAAGCATCTCTCTGTCTTGCTCCTCGGGACGCTGGTACTCACGGCAACCGCCCGTGCCGCGGACCGCCCGAACGTGGTCGTCCTCCTGGCCGACGATCAGGGCTGGGGCGATCTGAGCGTGCACGGGAATCCGAACCTGAGCACGCCGCACATCGATTCGCTGGCCAGGGACGGGGCCTTGTTCGAACGGTTCTTATGTCTGCCCGGTCTGCTCGCCGACGCGGGCCGAGTTTCTCACGGGGCGATATCATCCGCGCGGCGGCGTACACGATGTCTCGACGGGCGGCGAGCGGCTCAACCTGGACGTGAAGACCATCGCCGACGTCTTCAAGGCCGCCGGCTATGCCACGGGTGCGTTCGGCAAATGGCACAACGGCACGCAGTACCCGTATCATCCCAACGCCCGCGGCTTCGATGAGTTCTACGGCTTCTGTTCGGGCCACTGGGGCGACTATTTCGATCCGCCGCTGGAGCACAACGGCCGGCTCGTGCGCGGGAAGGGCTACATCACCGACGATCTGACCGACCATGCGACTCGCGTTCATCGAGGCGAACCGCGACGGCCGTTCTTCTGCTACGTGCCGTTCAACACGCCGCACTCGCCGATGCAGGTGCCCGACCGCTTCTGGGACAAGTTCAAGGACGCCGAGATTCCGCTCCGTCATGAGGGCCCGGGCGTCGAGAACCTGGCCATGACCCGGGCGGCGCTGGCGATGTGCGAGAACATCGACGCGAACGTCGGCCGGGTGCTCAAGCGGCTGGACGAGCTGGGACTGGCGGAGAACACGATCGTCGTCTATTTCAGCGACAACGGCCCGCGAGCGTGCGCTGGAACGGCGGCATGAAGGGGCGCAAGGGCTCGACCGACGAGGGCGGCGTGCGCGTGCCGATGCTGATCCGCTGGCCGGGCCACGTCCGGCCGGGCACGAAGGTTGCGCCGATCGCCGCCGCGATCGACCTGTTGCCGACGCTCGCCGAGCTGGCCGGTGTTCCGCTCGACGAACGACCTGCCGCTCGACGGGGTCAGCGTCGCGCCGCTGCTGCGCGGAACCGGCCGCCGACGGTGGCCCGACCGCATGATCTTCTCGCACTGGAACGGCAAGGTCAGCGTGCGGACGCAGCAGTACCGGCTCGATTCCGCCGGCAAGCTGTTCGACATGGTCCAGGACCCGGGCCAGACGCGCGATGTCGCCCGCGCACATCCGGAGGTGGCCGGGAAGCTCTCTGAAGCTGTGGCCCGCTGGCGGCAGGACGTGCTTTCCGACCTGAAGACGGACGACCGGCCGTTCACAGTCGGCTACCGCGCCTTCCCGACCACGTACTTGCCCGCGCGCGACGGCGTGGCCCACGGTCAGATCCGCCGCAGCGCCGGCGCCGAATTGCTCGTACTTACACCAACTGGACCAGCCCGGAGGACTCCGATCACCTGGGACATCGAGGTGGCGACGGGCGGCCGTTACGAGGTCGTGATCTATTATACGTGTACCGCTGCCGATGTCGGCTCGACGCTGGAGCTCAGCTTCCACGGCAGCATCCTGCGCGGCAAAGTGACCGAGGCCCACGATCCGCCCGCGCACGGCGCCGAGCACGACCGCGTCCCGCGCCAGGGAGAATCTCTCGTCAAGGACTTCCAGCCGCTTCGTCTCGGCGTCGTGGATCTGAAGCCCGGCCGCGGCCCGCTGACACTCCGCGCCGTCGAGATCCCCGGGCGCATGTCATCGACCTGCGCGCGCTGGCATTGACGCTGGGGGAATGACCATCAAGTCCCCGGTGGTCCAATCCGGCCCCCTCTCCCCTTGCGGGAGAGGGTTGGGGTGAGGGGGATTCCGGGGCCGTTCGAAGAACCCCTCACCCTGCCCTCTCCCGCAAGGGGAGAGGGTTCAAAGACCGGTCCGGGACATTCTCTTCTCTCACGGCTGCGTCCTGGGCTCGACCCCCAGCAGGTTCCGCACGAAGAAGTCGAGCAAACGGCGGTGGCCGTAGGGCGAGCCGGCCGCGCCGTGGTTCGAGCCGGGAACAACCAGCAGATCAAAATCCTTATCGGCTTTGATCAGGGCGTTGACGACCTGCATTGTCGAGGCCGGATCGACGTTGGTATCCATCTCGCCGACGATCAGCAGCAGCTTGCCCCGGAGCCGGTGGGCCATCGTGACGTTGGAGTTCGCCGCGTATTCGGGGCCGACGGGCCAGCCCATCCAGGCTTCGTTCCACCAGATCTTATCCATGCGGTTGTCGTGACAGCCGCAATCGGCGACGCCGGCCTTGTAGAAATCGCCGTGGGTGAGCAGTCCGGCCAGGGCGTTTTGACCGCCGGCGCTGCCGCCGTAAATGCCGACGCGGTCCAGGTCCATCCAGGGGCGATCCTGCGCCGCGGCCTTCATCCAGGCGATGCGGTCGGGGAAGCCCGCGTCGGCGAGGTTCTTCCAGCAGACGTCGTGGAATGCCTTCGAGCGCCAGTTCGTCCCCATGCCGTCGATCTGTACGACCACGAAACCGAGCTCGGCGAGCTCGTGCTGCCGCCCCGTGAGGCTCCATGCCTTGGGCACGAACGCGCTCTGCGGACCGGCATAGATCTCTTCAATCACAGGGTATTTGCGTTTGGGGTCGAAGTTCGTCGGCGTGTAGACCACGCCATAGATGTCGGTCGAGCCGTCGCGACCCTTGGCGACGAACCGCTCGGGCCTGCGCCAGCCGGTCGCCAGGAGGGCCGCGGCGTCCCCCTTTTCGAGCGCGGCCACGAGGTGGCCGTCCTCCGCACAGCGCAGCTCGGTCACGGGTGGTTGATCGACGCGCGACCACGTATCGATGAACCATTGGCGATCCGGCGAGAATGTGACGGTGTGCGTGCCGTCGCCCTCGGTGAGCACGACCAGCCCCGAGCCGTCGAGATTCACCCGCGCCAGGTGCTGATGGTACGGGTCCTGGCCCGGCCGGATGCCGCCCGCCCAGAACCAGACCTGGCCGCGCTCTTCATCGACTTTCTCGACGCGACGAACAAGCCACTCGCCGCGCGTGACCTGGTTCTTCACGCAACCCGTCGTGGCGTCGTACCGCCAGAGATGGTTCCAGCCGTCGCGCTCCGACATCCACAGGATTTCATTTCGAGACTCGAGCCAGTGGATGAAAGTCTTGTTCGAATAATCGATGAATGTCCTCGATTGTTCATCAATGAGCGCCGAAGCACAGCCGTCGGCCGCATCGACGGCGATGAGCCGCAGCGACTTGATGGCCGCGCTGGTTATAGAGGAACGTGAACCGCCGCGAGTCGACCGACCAGCGCACGTCCTCGATGCTCCAGGGGTTCGGGAAGAGGTCCTCCGCGATGGCGACCGGCTTCCTGGTTTCGAGATCAAACAGCCTCGGCCGGGGATGCGCGATCTGGTCGCCCGGCTTGAGGTAATTGATCGTGTGCAGCTTGGGTTGGACCTGATCGCGGGGCGACGATTCGACGAAGGAAACCTTGTGCTCCTGCTCCGGCTTGACCCGCATGACGACGAGCTTGCGGGAATCGGGCGACCAGAAAAATTCGCCCCGGTAGGGGTCTTCGGCGGTGCCGTCGGAGCTTAGTGTAAAGTGTTCATTCGATTTCGTGTCGCGGACGTGGACGTTGTTGTCCTCGATGGAGGCCGTCCAGCGGCCGTCGGGCGAGGTTGCGCCTCCCGATCGTCGGCGGTGCGCCGGCCGATCGCGGGGCGGGTCCGGTTGCGGCGTGCCGTCGATGACGACGCGGCCGGGCTCCGACTCGGCCTCGATGCGCAGGCGCTCGCGGCCCGACCGATCGACGGCCATCCAGACGTGTCCCGCGAACGTGTGCTGACGATGCTCGCGGCCGGGCTCGATCGTGCCGTAGCTGCGCTTCTCACCCTCGTTATCGAGCCAGAACAGCTCGACCGGCTCGCCGGCGCGATTGACGAACGTGACCTCGGTCTCCTCTCCCGTGCGCACGCTGGCGCGGCCCACGGCGCGGCGCGGCTCGATGGCTTTGACCTCGGGGGCCGTTGTTTTTTCGAGCTTCGAATCGGCCGGCACCCAGCGCCAGGCCTGATCGTCGAGCGTGAAGGTCATCTCGGTGCGATCGGTGTTATAAGCCAGGCGATCGATGGGCAGCGCGTCGGGCGACAAACTGCGTCCGGTGGCAGCGTTGAGAGCCTCGGCCAGCTTGACGTGATCGAAGGCCGGCGCGCGGCGGCCTTTCTCGGCATCGACCAGGACGAACTGATGCTTGCCCGGTCCGGTGCGGACCCGATACCAGAACGCCGCGCCTCCTTCGAGCCAGCGCGGCTTGACATCGGTGTGGAAGACCGTCTCGCGCGTGCGACGCGCCAGGTCGCGCGCCGCTCGTAATCGGCGCTCGTGCCCTGTCCTTGGGCGGATACGGTCCACAGTGTCGGGAAGAAGACGGCAACGAACAACAGGCCAGGAACGGGTCGGCCTCGACTCATGGCGGTCACCTCGGGAATTCACCAGAGCTTTTTGTCCCGCGTGATTTCATCCGAACGGGCCGCCGTTTTCCAGCCGGATTTGAGACTTCGCGCGCGGCGGGGTGGCATGCCCACGTCTGTACGTGTTTAGCGCCCCTGTCGGCCGTAAGTCCTTTCTATGTAGCGCCGGCCGTCTCGGCCGCTCCGAAGGGGACCCATCCCGGAGCGGCCGAGACGGCCGCCGCTACACAGAAAAGTCCGGAAAAACAGGCATTCGAGACGCTAAACACGTACCCACGTCTTCGTGGGCATGTCCGCGTCCCCTGGTGCATCCGACCGGACATGCCCACGCAGACGTGGGCATGCCACCCGCCATTCTTTACGTATTCTCACCTGAACCCACCCAAACCCGCGCCGCCCTGGGGCTGCGCCTGGTAGCGTTGCTGGAGCCGGTCGATCTGCCGCATCTGGTTCTCGGTGTTGATCGACTTGAGGTTCTGCTCCAGGTCGGCGGCCTGGCGCGGTGCGGCGGCGGGTTTCGCCGGCGCGGCGGGCGCGTTGATGGCCGGCATGGGGGTCGTCTCCGTGCGCCGACGGAAACCGTGCCGCGGTGGAAGGCATACCGCGGCGCGTCCTTATGCTCGGGAACGTCCTGCCGCGCCACGACGGTCACATATCCCGAGATGCCCTCCGCCGTGAACACCCCGCGCAGGTCCGTCACGCCCGAGAGGAATGTGTTGTTCCCCGTGCCGATCACCTTGACCTGCACCTTGGGCACGGGCGCCTTGGTGGCCGCGTCGCGGACCGTGACCCGCACGCGACCGTTGCCCGGCTCCTCGAGGACTTCGACCACAATCGGCGTGACCAGCACGATGCCCGAGGCGTACAGGTTCTCGCCCCGGGCCATCACCAGATAGGCGCCTTCCTTCGCGAGCGGCAGGTCGAGCGCCTTCGACCTTGTCGGCGAAGTCCTGGCCGTCGCCGAGCTTCACGGTGGTCTCCAGCAGCGGCCGTGATGCCCGCCAGGTCGATCCCGCGCGATCTCGTCGCAGGTTGCGCCGGGTGAGGTACAGCCGCATCAGGTCGACCGGGTAGACCTTCACGTCCACGTCGGCGATGTTGCGGTAGTCGAGCTTGACGTGGTTGTCGTCCGCGGGCTTGGCCGCCTCTTCGACTTTGGGACGCACGACGGTCACCTCGGGCATCGTCAAGCTCCTTGCGCGTGTAGTTCTTGACGGCTTCGGCGGCGTCGGTGAACTGCTCGGCGACCTGCTTGTAGTACGCGACGGCCTGCGCCGGACTGTTCGCGGGCGTCGTGGATCTGGCCGAGGATGTACAGCGCCTGCCACTTGTTCGGGCTGGGCTGATCGACGCCGTTGGCATCCTTATATGTGGCGGCGGCGATCTTCGTGGCGACCTCGATGGCCCGGTCGTACTGGCCCAGATGGAACAGGCCCAGCGCCTCGCTGTACTGGAAGCTGTCGAGGAAGGTGCTCTTGGGATAGAGCTTGGCAAACCGCTCGGCGAGCTTGACGACGGCGTCGTAGTTCTCCAGATCGAGGAACGCGCCCACGAGCGCCAGGCTGGCCTCGTCGGCCAGCGGGTTCGCTGGGCGACTGGCTCAGGAACGACCTGGATCAGCCGGATCGTCTGGAGGAGCAGATCGGAGCGCGTGACTTGCCGGCGTCGGCCAGCTCCTTGCGGAGGACCGGGTCGGTGGTCGCCTTGCCGGCCAGGCTGCCGACGAGCTGCGAGAGGCCGAAGAAGTCGCTCTCGATCGCGGCCGTGTTGGGATACTCGCGCCAGAGGTCGATCAGGTAGCGCGATCGGCTTCGAGGGTCTGGCCGCGCTGGCGGAGCACCTCGCCGACGCGGGCGTCTTCGAGGTAGCTGGCCTCGACGATCCCGCGCCAGACGAGTAGGCCCGCTCGAACTCGCCGATGTCGCGGTACGCCCGGCCGATCACGAGCAGCTTGTCGAAGGGGACGACCAGCTCGGGGGCCTTGTCGCGAGGATCTCGAAGTACTGGACGACCTTCTTCGGCTCATATTCCTCCATGTTGATGAACAGCAGCATCCGCGCGGCGTCCTTGGCGATGTCGTCGCGGAGCGTGTAGCCGACGACCAGAGCCTCGAGCGGCGCGGCGGCCTCGGCGAGCCGGCCGGCGTCGAAGAGGGCCTTGCCGCGGGCGTAGAGCTCGTCGGGCGTCGGCTTGTAGGGATCGGTGGACGCCTCGCCGGGGGCGAGCACGCGCAGGTCGCCGGCCGGTCCCAGATGGCGACCGGCCCGGTTCGTAGGCGCTGCGGACCGATGGGCGGCAAGGCGCGGTACTGGCCGGGCAGGTAGCCGTACACGTCGTACTGGATCTGGCCCGGCTCCTGGTCGGGCGCGAAGTAGAACGTCAGCACGCCGTCGGCCAGCGTGTGATGGCCGGCGCTGGTCTGGACCGATCCCTCGACGAGCGTCGCGCCGGCCGGGATGTGCTCCTCGACGATGAGGAACTCGCGCTCCCAGGCGGTCTGGCCTTGCTTGTAGATGCGGAAGGCGTCGAGCTTGATGCGCGCCCGGCCTCCCAGGGGCACCTGCGACAAGGCGTTCTCGAAGTAGGTCGGCGCCGACGGCCACGCCGAAGCCGGTGGGCAGCGGCTTGCCGTCGAGCTCGGGATCGGCCGGCGTGTAGATGCGACGGTTGCAGGATGGCCGTGCGGTTGGCGCGGTCCTGATCGGGGCCGAAGTCGCGGGTGAAGCGCGGTCAGCGTCACGGCGTAGCCGATCGTGCCGCGGCCGTCGATCGTGAAGACGACGCGGTTGACGCCCGTCGGCTTGAGAGCGGCACGAGGCACGGCGATGACCCGGCCCTCGGCCGTGCCGACGACCTCGGCGCGGTAGACCTCGGCTGATCGTTGACCGTGACGACCAGCCGATAGCGATCCTCGGCCGTCTGGGCCTTGCCGTAGAACGCGGCCAGTGCGGCCAGTGCCGGCCCCTTGGCCTTGGGAGGCTGCCAGCCGCTGCCGATCCGGTGCGCCAGCAGCCACGCGACGGCGCCCGACAGCTCGGGCGCATCGGGCCGGGCCTTGGCGAAGGCATAGCGCGGCCAGCGCGGTGGCTTCGGCCGTGCCGCCCATGCCCGGGTGCCGGCTCGTGCCCAGCCAGAAAATGCGTCGGGACGTGCCGGGCGCGACCGGATCATGCTTGGCCCGAGGCGCCAGCACGTGAGCACTTCATTCGCCAGGGGCACGCGATCGAGATTGACGAACGTCAGCGCGAGGTAGGCGAGCGCGGCGTCGGAGAGAGCTCTGGCGGACGCGGTTCAGCCCGTTGGCCTGCTCGAAGCTGGCCTTCTTGCGGACGCTCAGGGCGTGCATCAGCGCGGCGCGGGTTTCGTGATCGGCGGCGTCGGACGAGGAGAACTGCTGCGCAAGGTAGTTCGCGCCCGGTCGAGCGCCGCGGGATCGGCGAGCAGTCCCAGTGGCTCGATCGCGGCCAGGGCCCAGAAGACGCGGGCCGAGGCCAGCCGCTCGCTGGGCCTGCTTGTCCTTCGCGGTGCCGGCCACCCACGGCCAGCCGCCGTCGTCGTTCTGGAGCGTGACCAGCTCGGCCACGAGGCCCCGCGACCCGATCGGTCAAGCGGCTGGCCTCGGGAGCGTCGAGCGCGCGCGTCGTCCGCAGATAGGACAGCGCCGAGGCGGTGGCCAGCAAGTCGCTGGCGCGGTCGGTCGTCGTGTCGGGCGGGATCGGCATGGCGATCGACGCGTTGCGCATCAAGACGGGGTAGGCGTCGCGTCCCAGCGCCAGCTCGAAAATCATGCGGCGCACGGTCGGCGACAGCACGATCATCATCTCGGGGTTCTCATAGCTCCGCCCCGCCGGCAGGCCGACGCAGCACCGTGGTCGAGCTCGAGGCCGTGCCCGAGGCCGACGCAAACGCCTGCACGCCCCAGGGCTGGATCGGCACCTCCGTGACGAGCTCGTCCGTTGCGTCGCCGAGCTTGGCGGTCAACGTCAGCCGCACGACATCGCCGTCGGGAACGTCGAAGGGATCGAAGATGAGATCCTCGACGCCGTCGGCCTTGAGGTCGATCGTCTTGGGGAAGACCTGCTCGCGACCGCCGGCATAGACGCTTTGAGCGTGATCGAGGCCGAGCCGGTCGCGCCGACGTGATGGACCCGGGCCGAGAGCCGCGGCCGGTCGCCTTGCGTCAAGACGGCGGGCTGCTTCAGATCGACGAAGAAGTCCTTCCTGACCTGAAGATCGGCCGTGGTCTGGCCGACGAGCGTGTCGGAGCCGGTGACGCCCCTGGCCGAGAACTGGTAACGCGAGAGGGCCGTCGGCGCCTTGAAGGTGATCCGGGCCTTGCCGTCCGGGCCGGTGACGACGCGCGGGGTTCCAGTAGGCGGTCTCGATGAACGCCTGCCGGGGAGGGGCCGGGGCGCCTTTCGCGGCGGGCTTGCCTCTGTAGGCGAGTCGCGGTGATGCTCTCCTTCCGCCAGGACTTCTTCCTTTTCGTCGAAATCGTCCACGAGATCCTTGACAGCACCGCCACGGCTATTCGCGCGGCCCAGAGTGGACCGGGCGGAGCTTTCGGACAACCGGCGCAGACGGCCCCCCTTCGCGGCCTCATCCCTCTTGCCTATCACGACGTTGAGGCCGAGCTGATATCGTGCCCGCGGGTGCGGCCTCGTCCGCCGCCACCGCGCCATTGAAATCCGCCGAGACCGGCGCGGGTGCGGCCGGCGGCGCGGGCATCCCGCCACCGCATACCGCCCATGCCGCCATGGCCGCCGCCCATGGCGCCTGGCTCTGCGGCTTGCGGTCGGCCGGCGACTTGCGACTTCGCCTGCGCGGCGACCTGGGACTGTCTGCGGGCGTCGGCCTCGCGACGGCCACCTGCGCGGCTTCCTCGACGACCGCCGACGCGACGGGCACCGTCGCCGGTCGTAGGTGAATGTGTTGGTGGCTTCGGTGGAGAAGGCCCCGTTGCGGGTGCTGGTTGTGGAAGAAGTCGCCGATGGCGGGCATCGGGTCCTTGAACAGCCGCAACAGCGCCTGATCGACCAGCGCCAGCGCCACCTCGGCGGCGACGGGCCGGCCAAGCTGGTCGGTCGTCGTCACTTCCACCTCGACCTCCGCGCCGGCGCCGACGGCCTCTTTCACCGGCTTGACGGTGACGTTCAGGTCGCGCTCGACCTCGACATCCAGCCGGGCCTGGTCGAATTTCGTCGTCGGCCATGCGGGCGGCGGTGAGCGTGAAGTTCGGGAACTGCGGCGCCGTCCACGGCCCAGGAGAGCGGGTTTTCGCCTTCATCGAGCGAGACGAGTTGATACTTGATGATCCGATCGGCCTCCCAGGCCAGCAGCGCCGTGCCGGCCGCGCCGCGGTTGACCAGCCGCACCTCGGCCTTCTCGCCGACCTTGAACCGCTGCCGCTCGGCCAGGATCCGCAGCTTCGCCGGGTCCTTCTCGCCCGAGATCGTCAGGCGCGTGCGTCGGCGACGATCGGGTTGCCGAACCGGTCCGTCCCGGCGACGCGGAGGATGAACGTGCCGCCGTCCTTGTCCTCGATCGTCAGCGGCACGCTGCGCCTGCGCCGGTCTTCGCGTCGGTCTGGGCCGTCGCTTTCGAGATTTCGACCTCGCGTGACGATGTTCGTCCCGGCCTTCTTGACCTGCTTCAAGACGCGGACGCTGAGCTCCTGGCCGGTCGGCTCGCCGTGGCGTCGCGCGTGGTGACGCTGAGCGCGAACGTCTCGCCGTCGAGATAGACGGTCGCGGGGCGTCTTCAGGCCGATGTCAAAGCCTTGCACGGCCAGCATCACGCGCGCCGCCGGCGGCGACGTTGTCCTGCGGCAAGGCGGCGACCAGGCGCAGCGCCTGGGCCTCGGCGAAGCCCTCGGTCGGGAACTCGAAGGTGTAACTGGCCGGTCGCGTCGGTCGTCCCGCGGAGGTTCCGGCCGTCGGGCAGGACGACCTCGATCGGCCGGCCGGCCAGCGGCGTGCCGTACTGATATCGTGCGACAGACCGCGCCCTTGACCGTCTCGCCGCGGTAGTAGACCGTCCGCGGCAGGTCGAACTTCGAGGTCGATCTTCTCAAGCTGGTACGCCTGGACCTCGAACTGCCCGCTGAACTCGCTCTTGCCGGGCTGATAGAGCGCGGACGCGATACGTGCCCACGGGCGCGCCGCTAGTCGAGCGGGAAGCTCGCTGGAAGCGTGCCGAACGCCGAGAGCGTGACCGGCTGCGTCAAGAACGGCCGGCCGCGGCTGTCGATGACTTCCAGCTTGTACGTCTCGTCCTCGGGCGTCGAGTACTGGCCGTCCTTGACCTCGCGGACGACGCCGCGGAGATGCGACCTCCTGGCCGGGCCGGTAGGCGGGCCGGTCGGTGTAGAGGTAGGCCCGGGGCGTGAGCCCCTGCGCGACCTGCTCGGGCACGCCCAGTCCGGAGCCGGCGGCGTGCGCGCCGTCGAGCACGAGGTAGCTCAGGGCGGACTTGGGATCGCGCGGCTTGTCCCAGTTCGTCAGCAGGACGCCGTCGGCGCCGGTCTTCGCCATCGAGCACGACCTCGGCGCCCTCGGCGACCAGCACGCGGGCGTCCGGGCGGCCCTTGCCGGTCTTCATGTCCTGGGCGAAGACGAGCACCTGGTCGCGCGAGGCCTTGACGATCGCGTCGATGTCGCTGCCGAGCGACCAGCGTCGTGGCCTGGAGCGTCTTCTCGTCCGTGACCTTCACGACGTAGACGCCGGGCACCTTCACCTTGAGGTCATAGGTCGTCTCGATCGGCTTGTACTTGGCGTACTTCGGCAACGGGCACGGTCCACTCGGCGTCGGCCGCGACCAGGCCGATGTCGAGCGACTCGACGCCGCCAGGACGTGCTTCTTGCGGAAGTAGGCCTCGGCGTCGAGCTTGTAGGCGGTGAAGGTGAGGTTCTCGAGGTTCCGCGTGGTGATCTTCAAGTGCGGCGTCTCGCCCGAGCGGAAGGCGCGGGGCGTGACGACGGTCAGGGCCTTCGACTCCATCACGCGCGACCCGCTGGAGGGCCTGCGATCTTCCAGGGCTCGGACCGCGATCTTCTTGAACCGCTCGATGGCCGTCGGCCGGGTCGCCCTTCTCGGTCTCGAAGATCGAGCCGCGACTTCAAACTGGGCGTGCCCGGCGGGCTCGGTGCCGGGGAACTTGCGCGGCGAGCGTCTCCCAGGCGGCGATGGCCTCGTCGATCTGGGCGGCTTCTCCTTCAGGAAGCTCGCGCCGACCCGGAAGAGGACTTGCGGCACGCGGCCATCCAGCGGGTTCTGCGGCGACGAAGGCTTGCCAGGCGGCGCGGGCCTCCTTGTGCCGGGCGTTGCGCTCGTGATCGTCGGCGATCTGAGCCAGCTGGGTGTCGAGGATGGCCCGCTGGGCGTCGGCCGACTGCGGGCCGTTGGGGAACTGGGCGAGATAGCCCTGGAAGGCGGCGATGGCCTCGTCGAACTTCCCCTGGCCCTGGAGGACCTGGGCGACCTGGAACGTCGCGGCCATCGGCAGCTCGGCCAGGTCGCGCCGGGCCTCGTCGGTCTCGGCCTTGAGATCGTCCGCCTTGAGGAATGCGCGGAGGGCGTCGAGGGCCTCCTGCGAGCGTCCCGCGCGCGAGGTACGACTGCGCGATCTCATGCCGCGCCTGGGCCGCCAGCGGATGAGCGGGATAGGCGTCCAGGAAGCGCTTCAGGGCCGCGACGCCGAGGTTGAGCTGGGTGTCGTCGGGAGGGTTCGGAATGCCGAAGGTGCGCGAGACCTGAAAGAGTGCCCGGGCGACGAGATCGGTCTTGTCCTTGGCTTTCGGGTGGCGAATCAGCTCGTCCCAGGAGAGCCGCGCGGGCAGGGCCTGTCCGGCCGCGAGCTGGGACTCTCCCAGACCGAAGCGGGCGGCGTCAAAATCGGCGGGATCGAGATCCGCCTTGGCGTATTCGGTCAAATATGATTGGAACTCACCGATGGCGCGGCCGTGGTTGCCCGCGGCCTGGCTGGCGCGAGCCATCGCCAGCAGCATGCGGGCGCAGAGCGCCTCGCCCTTGGCCAGCGCACGGCCCTGCTCCAGCAAGCGCGTGGGCGCCTTCGGGATCGGCCGGCACGACCGGATCGTTCGGCTTGAGAAGCTTGTCGGCGAATGTCTGGTAGACGCTGGCGAGGCGATCCTTGCGCTCGATTGTCCAGGAGCGACTCCGACTCGGCGCGCGCCAGCGTCTCGGCCGCGGCGAACCGGCCGGCGGCCATCTCGACGGCGGTCAGCTCGGACCGCAACTTGACACCCCACGGGCCTTTCGGATCGGCCTTGAGGGCCGCTTCGAGCGTCGTCCGGGCCGGGTCGAGCGCGCCGTTGAGCCGTCGCGCAATGCCCCCGATCAGGCCATAATACGCCCGCTCGCCCGGCTTGACGTTCGGCTGCGCCGACAGGGCATCGAGTCCCTTGATGGCCTCGGGGTAACGATGATCCTGCAGCGCGGCAATGATCTCGGCGGGCAGGATCGGCGCGGCCGGTTCAAATACCCGCGCAGCGCCGGGACCACCGCTTCGCGACGGCTCCGGGACTGCCCAGGACGCCACACCGATCAGCAGCAGACCGACCCCGATGAGAGGAAGCCGGCCCTTCCACGACGATCGCCATCGAACGAACACGGTGGTGCCTCCCTGGAGAAAAAAGCGCGTCACGAGCGAGGTGGGTTCGGAACTTAGACGATGCTCGCGCCGCGCACGTTCGACACGCGGGCACGGCCCCGAGTTTCCTCTGACCCACATAACGGAGCAAGGCCCAATTTCTTAGGAGCCGGATTCCGGATTCCGGATTCCAGATGCCAGATGCCGGATAGATGCCGATGCCAGATGCCAGATTCCAGATGGCGGATTCCAGAACCTAATTAGCCATTGCTCATCCGCCATCCGGAATCTGGCATCTGGAATCTGGCATCTGGAATCTGGCATCCGGAATCCCCGAAACCCCAGAAGAGCGCACTTTGCAGTGGCGGTTTGGTTCCGGTCGGATTGTAATGAGCCCGGGATCATCGAGCACGGCGGCCGCCGTCGCATGTGCTCGCTTTCCCACATGGAAAACGCGAAAAAATACGACCTCCCGAAGCCGGCCGGGGCGTGCCCAACCCCATCCTCAGGTGAAAGAAAGAAAATCCCATGAATTACGAGCAATTCTTGAAATTCGGTGTCGATCAGAAGGCATCGGACATCCATCTCCAGGCCGGTTCGCCGCCCATGTTGCGGATCGGGCAGTACCTGCGCAGGTGGAAGGGCAGACGGTGACGATCGACGAATTGAAGGGGTTCCTCGCGTCGATCGCCCCTGCGGCCGTGGCCGGCAACCTGGAACTGAGCATGCTCCGCGGCGCCGTCTTCGTGCACACGATCCCGGGGCTGGCGCGGTTCCGCTGCGATCTCTACAGCCATCTGGGCAACCCCAGCCTGTGCCTGCGCGTGATCCCTCTCGCGGCGCGGTCTCTCGAAGAGTTGAATCTGCCGCCCGCCATTCGCGATATCGCGCTCGGCCGCCGCGGGCTGGTGCTCATCACGGGTGAGGCCGGCAGCGGCCGCACCACCACGATGAACGTGATGGTCGATATCATCAATGACGCGTCGATCTGCAAGATCATCACGATCGAGGACCCAGTCGAATTCGTGCATGCGGGCAAGAAGTCGCTGGTCTCGCACCGCTCGGTGGGCAGCGACACGCCCTCCTTCGAGCAAGGCCTGACCCAGGCCCTGGGGCAAGACGCGGATGTGATCGTGCTCGGCAAGCTGCCCGACGTCCCGACGGTCCGGCTGATGCTGCGTGCAGCGGAAGGCGGCCGCCAGGTCATCGCCGTCGTGGACAGCCCCACCACTATCCAGGCGATCGAGCGCATCATGGACATGCTGCCCGCGGCGGAGCACAAGGCGGCCATGCTGCGGATCGCCACCAATCTGGACGCGATCATCGCCCTGCGCCTGGCCACGACCAAGGACGGCCGCCGCCGCCCGGCCGTGGAAATCCTCCGTGGCGGTCCCATCACCTCGCGCTCGCTGCTCGAAGGACGCCTGAACGACATCGCCACCTTCATGACCGGCCGACAGAACGGCATGCAAACCTTCGATCAACACCTGGCCCAACTCCACCAGGCCGGCGTCATCAGCGGCACCGAAGCGATGCGCCTGGCCACCAGCCCGGAAGCGGTCATGATGGAACTCCGCAGCAGCCGCGCCTCGGCAAGCGCGTGAATCCGCTTGGTCACCGGTCACTCGACCCGGCCCGAGTTTGTAGCCCGGTTCACCGGGCTGGCCGCGCAGCGGTCATAGGCCCGGCGTTCACGCCGGGTGACGCTTGACCAGTAACCAGTGACAAAGCCGACCGGATGGTCTTGCACGCCGGCCGAGAATCGGTATCGAATAGAACAATGCTGCTCCCCCCTGCGCAATGCCATTTCTCAAGGCCTTAGTTTCCTGAAATGGGTAATGTAAGTCATAAATTAATGTATGCTCTTATAGGACTGGTCGTCGTCCTGCTGGTGGTCGACGCCGTTCTGAGCTACCGGAACACGCGCCAGTTGGACACGAACGCCGCCTGGGTGGCCCACACGCAGGAAGTGCTGGACCTGACCGGCGAGGTGCTGCTGACGTTGGTGGACGCCGAGAACCGGGCAGCGGGGTTTCCTCATCACCGGCAGAGACGGGTTCTTGCCGCCTTACGAGGCCGCTCTCAGACGGGTGGATGAGCGTATCGCCTTGTTGAAGGAGAAGACCCGGGATAATTCACGACAGCAGAAACGCATCGAGACGTTGTCGCGCATGGCCGCCACCGAGATCGACCTGCTCCAGCAGGGGATCGACGCGCGGCGGCAGCAGCAGGCGGACGAGGCGCGGTTGCTCATGATCCTCCGGACGGGCCGGATCCAGATGGACGCCATCCGGGGCCTGGTGGAGAGCATGCGCAAGGAGGAACACGCCCTTCTCGAAGGCCGCCAGGAGGCGTCCCGTCGGGCCTATCAGGTCGCGGTGACGACGGGTCTGCTGACCGCCTTTCTGGGGCTGGTCACGGTGGGAGCGTTCGCCGCTCTCTTGAACCGCAGCCTGTCGGCCCGGCAGCAGGCGGCTGCCGTGCTGCACGAACAGCGGGAATGGTTCCGCGCGACCCTGGCGAGCATCGGGGACGCGGTCATGGCGACGGACATCGAGGGGCGGGTGACGTTCCTGAACCCCGTGGCCGAACGCTTGACCGGCTGGCGGCAGGACGAGGCGAAGGGTGCGCCGCTGGAAACGGTCTTCCACATTGTCAACGAAGCGACGCGCCAGCCCCTCGCGAACCCGGCGCTGCGGGCGCTGCGGGAGGGCGTCGTCGTCGGCCTGGCGAATCACACCGTCCTGATCGCCCGCGATGGCACGGAGTGGCCCATCGACGACAGCGCCGCCCCGATCCGGGACGAGCAGGGCCACCCCACCGGGACGGTGCTCGTGTTCCGGGAGATCCGCGCGAAAAGAGGTCGAAAACCGGCTGCGAGAAAGCGAGCGCCAGTTCCGATTGCTGGCCGACTCGATCCCGCAACTGGCCTGGATGACCCGGCCGGATGGAGACATCGTCTGGTACAACCAGCGCTGGTATGAATACACCGGTACCACCCCCGGACAGACGGAGGGCTGGAACTGGCAGTCCGTCCACGACCCGGCCGAGCTGCCGCGGGTGCTGGCGAACTGGCAGGCCGCCCTCGCCGCGGGCACGCCCTGGGAGGATACCTTCCCACTGCGCCGGCACGACGGCCAGATGCGCTGGCATTTGTCGCGAGCCTTTCCGGTGCGCGACGAGCAGGGGCGTATCCAGTGCTGGTTCGGGACGAACACCGATATCACCGACCGGATGCAATGGGAGATCGAGCTCAAGGCGGCCGACCACCGCAAGGACGAGTTCCTGACGACGCTGGTCCACGAGCTGCGCAATCCGCTGGCCCCGCTCCGCAACGCGCTGCAGGTCCTGCGGCGGGCCAGCGAGAATCCGACCGAGGTGGAACGGGTCCGCGGGCTGATGGAGCGGCAGTTGCACCAGATGACGCGGCTCATCGATGATCTCAGCGATGTGTCCCGCATCCGCCGCAACAAGCTCCCGCTCCAGAAAGAGCGGGTGGAGCTGGCGGACGTCCTCGCCCGCGCCATCGAAACGAGCCGCCCGCTCATCGACGCGGCGGGACACGAGCTGACGGTGTCGCAGCCGCACCAGCCGATCCTGCTGGACGCCGACCCGACCCGGTTGGCCCAGGTGTTCGCGAACCTGCTCAACAACGCCGCCAAGTACACGGAGCGGGGCGGTCACATCGAGCTGACCGTGTGCCGGCACGGCCACGAGGCGGTCGTGAACGTGCGCGACAACGGGATTGGCATCCCGGCCGAGATGCTGCCCCACATCTTCGAGATGTTCACGCAGGTCGAACACGCGCAGGAACGGGCGCAAGGCGGGATCGGCGTCGGCCTGACGCTGGTGCAGCGCCTGGTCGAGATGCAGGGCGGATCGGTCGAGGCTCGTAGCGAGGGAACCGGCCGGGGCAGCGAGTTCCTCGTGCGCTTGCCCATCGTGGTCCCACCGTCCGACCAGGAAGCGGTTTCGAAGGACGGCGTGCTCGAGACGCGTCGCATCCTGGTGGTGGACGACAATCCGGACGCCACGGCCAGCCTGGGCATGGTGCTCCAGTTCATGGGCTGCGAGGTCCGCACCGCCACCGACGGTCTCGAAGCCCTGGAGGTCGCGGAGGCATTCCAGCCCGAGGTGGTCCTGCTCGACATCGGCCTGCCCAAGCTCAACGGCTACGCGGTGGCCCGCCGCATGCGCGAGCGGCCCTGGGGCAAGTGCGCGATCCTGATCGCCACGACCGGTTGGGGACAAGAAGAAGACCGCCGCCGTTCGCTGGAGGCGGGTTTCGACGATCACTGGGTCAAGCCGCTGGACCCCGCCGCCCTGAAACAGCTTCTGGCGAAGCTGCTGTCGGCCCCGGTTTGAGAGGTCTTTTGTAGGGTGGGCTCGGTCCACCATCCGTTTCCGAAACCGGAAGAAGGTGGGCCGAGCCCACCCTACAAAGGCGCTCTACCCTCTCCAGGGCCGGCGCTCGGAGAGCCGCTGATGGCCGCGCAAGGCCATGGCCTGGAGGTCGGGCAGGTACGGCGATTCCCCGGTCTCGCCGATCAACTGCTGACAGACCTCCAGGGCCCGTGATGCGCTGCCGGTCTGGAGGAGTTCCTCGATCCGCTCCTTGAAATCGCGCCCGGCGGCGCGGTCGTTGGCCTCGATCCAGCGTCGGCCGAGATCGAGCAGCGGATCGGGCGGCGACTCCGGCAACGGCTCCAGATCCTCATTGGTCACCTTCACGGACACGCCGGCCTCCTTCATGAACCCCTCCAGGTAGCGCAAATAGCCCTGCGAGAGGACGCCCTTGGCGTGCCAGACTTCGAGCGAGTGCAGGATCGTCCGCAGGATGCCGACGAGATCCTCCTTGCGCGGCAGCGGCTGCTCCTCCGAAAGCATCTGCCAGTTCCTGCGGATGTTCCACACGATCATGTCTTCTTCATCCTCATCCGACATGTCGTACCTCTCCGCATCGGCCAGCGGAGAGAGCGTTCCTTCGCGCAGTTCTTCGATGAAGTCTTCGAGGGCCGCTTGCACGGTGTCGTCGGTCAGGGCCCGATCGGTCAGCACGAACGCCTCGTAGATGCCCATTTCCGCGTGGAACAGGGGCATCACGAATTCTTCTTTCTTGTACCTGTTGCCCGCGTAGGCGAGAGGCTCGTGCTTGCGGGACCTTTCCGCTCGTTTCTTGAGCTTGGCCTTGCGCTTCTGGTCGTGGCTGCGGCGATCGGACTTGGCCATGATGTGCCTCCCTTTCCGATCCCATCATACCACCGCCCCGCTGGACCCGTCAGCGCGGCAGATCAGGCACGGAGCCACCCCCGGGGTTAGGAACCGCGAAAGAATCACTTGAGCCAATTCTCTCCTGTGGGACAGCCGCCCTCGGCTGTCGTCCGACGGAACAGCCGAGGGCGGCTGTCCCACATTCAGGATCTCGAATACGACGATTTGATCAACTTATTATTTCGCGGTTCCTT
>CAWHUG010000006.1:0-299338 GCA_963832405.1 uncultured Isosphaeraceae bacterium | reverse complement strand
GAGTAGTAGGCATGAGTCATCGCCTGAAGGGCAGCCATCTCCTCCGAACCGGCGGGTGGTGGCGACTCCTCCAGGTACTTAGCCACCAAGTTCCGCCCGTCGGGCTGAGGATAGTGGAGGCAGTAATCCATCAAGAGGGCGGATTCATCCTCGGTCTCGAAGACGAAAGTCCCCTTGCGGAGAAACCCCAGCTTGAGCCCGCACTCATCCAGGGTCTTCTTGGGGATCGTCTGGACGAGGAGATGGTTCAGGCGGAAGCGGACCTCCCGAGTGTGTCGATATCGGTCGAGCAGTCCTGAATGGTCAGTCATGGAGTTCGCTCCGGTATGGGATGTCTCGACCCGTCTCATCGCTGGTTCCAGAACCAGTCGCCATCGTGCCGAACCAGTATACGGTGTTCCACAACGTCAGCGACTTGGGGAACAACCCTTCACGGTCTCGATCTCGATCTTTTCATCGCTGCACGCCACTCTCACCTGCGATTCTTCAATTCCCGGTTCACCTTGTCCACCGAGAACTCCTCCGGGTTGAACTCGCCGCTGACCCAATCCCTTTTTTCCAAGTGCTCTGGGTGGTGTGGGTCGAAAATCGCTCCCAGGAATCGGCGTAGCCCGAGACCCCGCCCCACGTCCTCCGGTGGACACGCTCTCGCCCCTTCGACGCCTGGGCGATGCTTGACCTTCGGCTCGGGCTCCAGGGTCTTTTCCAGAACGATCTAGTACTTCCAGGATCGCCAAAGTCGTACTCGTAGGTGAACCTGACCTTCCCGTTCCATCTTGGCGATCTTGCTGATCAGGATGTCCTCCTCCGTCCTCTCCGTCTCCATGTCCCAGTCCATATCGTCTGGATCTTGGCGGGTCCGTGGGGTATCCCGCCGGATGATGAACTGGTGCAGATGGCTATCCTCCCAGCCCATGACGAGTTGGAGAACGTCGTGAAGCTCCCCGAGCGTGAGGTCCGGCACTTGGAACCGCCGCCAGATCGGGGGGATCAGCTGCTGCTTTTCAAGACCGTGACCTTGAACTGGTAGATCGTGCCCATCCTGTCGGGGAGATCCCGTTCTGGTTCGTCCGATTCGTCCAGATCGAGAGCGTCCCGGAGGACTTCCAGCTTGTCGAAGACGGCAGCGAGCCGCTGCTTGTGCGGGGTCCGAGCGTCAAAGGGACGGCGAGATCGACCTCGCTGGCGAGTTCGTCGAGGTCGTCCCACGTCTGAATGCGAGGGTCTGAGCCCCTCCGGCAGCCCCCCGGATCTTGTCCTTCAGCCCCTCGATAGCTCGGTGCAGTGGAGGAGCGAATACCCACTACTTGTCCGTGAGCTTGACGCCGTACTGGTCCTCGCCCTCCTCGGACTTGGTGGGAAGCGGCTCGACCAGGGGTCTCGGGCCAGCCAGAGACTCAACGAACCGGTCGAGGAAGCCGATCCTGGCGGGGCTTTCGGTCACTTCCGCTCGTCGTCGTGGCGGTCGGGGTGCCTCAGGATCTTCGAGAAGATGGCGTCGAGCCTCTCGGAGCTTCTTCTCCGGGTCTGGTTCGCTTCGGCGGCGACATACCCGTCCAGGTCGTCAGGTCGTCGAGGGTGGCAGAGCGGAGGGGCGGTCGGCAGTGCTACGGATCGGTTCAGCAATCTATTCGGTGAGGCCGATCGGTCTTCGAGGAGAGCTTCCGCTCCGCCCGTCAGCGTGAGCCCCACCTTTTCGTCCTGCTTCATTTGTTTCTTCCGGGTCATGCTTTACCTTCTGCGAGGGGGTCTTCCCCATCCCCGGTTGGGTCAGCGCTTTTCTCCGTCCTCTGGCACTCCGGCTTCAGATAGCCCAGGCTGGTCAGGAACTCGTCCATCCGGGCGGTCGTTCGCTCCAGCCACGGCGGGCGGTTGAAGAACCCGTGCGGCTGGTCCTCGGCGGTGAACATCTCGCCCGAAATCCGACCTCCTTGGCCCGCCTCACGAACTCCTCGCCCTGCTGAGCTTGAGCCGGTCGGCGGTCCCGAAGAGCAGCAAGGCCGGCGGCGTGTTCTTCGTGACGTGCAGGGTCGGGGACAGCTTCTTGCCCAGCGCCTCGTCGTTGCCGATCCGCTCATCAGCTCGGGCATGCCGTCGAACCGCAGCACCGGGTTGAACAGCACCAGGGCGTTCGGCCTCGACGAGATCTACCGGTCCTCGCCCTCGGCTTCCAGCCCTCGGCAGGCCGTGCAGGCGGCGATGTGCCCGCCCGCCGAGCCGCCGGCGGCGACGATCCGGTCGGGGTCGATGCCCAGCTTGGCGGCGTTCGCCGCAGCCAGCGGACCGCACTCTTGGCATCCTCGACGCACTCGTCCGGCTGTGACGCCCTGCCGGGACTTCACCCGGTAGTCGGCCCGGGCCGCGACCATGCCCCGGCTCGCCAGATGATCCGCCTGCGGCTCGAACTGCTTGATCGTGCCGTTGGTCCAGCCGCCGCCGAAGAAGAACACGATGGCGGGCCGCTTGTCGGTCTCCTTCCAGCCGGGCGGGTAGTGGACGACCATCTCCAGCGTGCCGCCTGGATCGTCTTGTAGGTGAAGGTCTTGGTCGTCGGCTCGTCGTCGGCAACGGCCGTTGTCGCCAGCACGGCCAGGAGCGCCGGGAGCACGTGGCTGCGATGGCTCATGTCGTTTGGTCCACGATGTCCGGGTACCGGTGATGGCCGCCTTCACTGCCGCCGTGATTCTCCCCATCCCTCTCGGCGCCGTCAAACGGGCGGTATCCTCGGCAGGAGAAGGACACACGACCGGAGGACCCGCCATGCCACACGAAATTGTCCCATCTCCTGACGACCTGCGAGCCTCGGTCATCGACCGCTTCCGCCAGGATTGCCATGATGCCCGGAGAGGAACGGAAGTTCCCGGTCGGACCTGAGAGTCGCCAAGCGGCTTGGGTACGACGCCGACGACGTCTTTTCCCTCCCTGTCGAGCCTGACTGAATCGTTCTGCGGGGTCGGCAGCTCCTTTTCGCTCTGGGCGAGCCGCAAGCGGGACCAGACGGTCCTCGATCTCGGCTGCGGTGCCGGGCTTCGATACGCTGCTGGCGGCGAAGAGGGTGGGTCCAGAGGGCAAGGTCATCGGCATCGACATGACCCCCGAGATGCTCGCCAAAGCGCGTTACAACGCCACGACTCCTCGGCGTGACCAACGTCGAGCTTCTTCTGGGCGAGATCGAGTCGTCTGCCCCTGCCAGACGCTTCGCTCGATCTGGTGATCTCCAACGGCGTGCTCAACCTCTGCCCGGACAAGCCGAGGGTACTTGCGTGAGGTCTTCCGGGTCTTGAAGTCGGGCGGTCGGCTCCAGATGGCGGACATCCTGCTGGAACCGCACGTCACGCCCGAGGAGGTGGCGAGCAAAGGCTCCTGGTCGGACTGAATCGCCGGGGCTGTGTGGGAGCGGTCGCTCCTCGGAAATGCTCGTCAAGAGGCGGGGTTCGTCGGGGTCGAGAGTTCACGGCTGGACCGGGTATCGCACGTCGTCATGTACTGCAAGGGGCGCGGTCTCTCGGCGAGGAAGGCGTAGATGAGGGTGGTGGACGCGATCGTGCAGGTCAGTTTGATCACCCGACTTTTGCCTCGTTCCGCTGAAGGAAATTGTCCAGACTTGCAGCCAGATCGATCACCTCAGCCCACGAGGTGCCGAGCACGAGGTCTTGGGAGTGGGCAAGCCGGTTTCGCAGGTTCTCTGCGCCCTTGAGAAAATCCCTGACCGTCACGGATTTTGGGGGGGGGACGACCGGTATCCGCCGAGGGAGGCGGAGATGAGCAGGTTCTGGAGCCATCGTCGTGGTAGCGATGGCGATTGAGGCGTTCGGCCGGGCATCGCCATCCCTCGTTCTCTCGCGCCGATCGCCGGCTGCCAGGGGGCGTAGTTCGCCAGCAGCGCCCAGGCCCGGCAGTGGAGCCGGCAGGCGGCGGGCGAGCCGTGCAGGTGCTGGCCGCGGTCGAAGTAGCGGTTCATCCCGCGCATCATTCGATCGAGCATGTTGCTCGTCCGGTGGCCGCCGGGGTGCGGTACGCCGACGTACTCCCGACCGGCCGCACAGCTTCAGGACCTGCTCCCGCAGCCACCCGACGATCTCCTGCCCGGCCCATTCGCGGAGCCGCCGCAGTCGTTGCGCGAAGCCCCGGCGGGCGGGGGCATGATACGCCTCCCAGACCCGCTCGACAGACCTCCGGGAACGACTCCTCACGAGCTTGCCCCGGCTGCGGATGTTCAGCCAGCCGTGGAGGAAGCAGCGGATCAGCACGACCAGCGGGAATAACGCCTGCCACGCCTGATGCGTCCCAGGCCAGCCGTCGACGCTCACCGTCCGGGCGCGACTTCGGGTCGACGTCGCGGGCCTCGGCCTGGAAGTCCGCGTAGGCGGCCGTCAGCTCGTCGGTCCCGGCGGCCGTCGCGGGCTCGGCGCCCAGGACGCAGCCGTCGCCGACGGTCGTGGCGAGGTAGACCTTCTGCGCCGTCGATCGTTCGATGGTGCTCGTCGGCCAGGAGATGCTCGGGCATGTCCGCCCGCCGGACCGTCGCCCCCGCGACGCTCGACCGCCCCAGCCCGCACGCCAGGCGATACCAGTACATCGGGTCGCGGCCGAAGACGCGGGCCAGCGCCCAGAACGGCACGCCGAAGTTGCGCAGGAACAGCGGGCCCTCGACGTCCGCGATGCGTGCGGTCATGTAGGGCATGAGGAACGAGGGCCGGATGCTGTAGGCGGTCCCGTCCCGCATGAGGATGCGGCGGATCGGCAGGCCCCGCTTGACCGAGGTCCGGCCGTCCTTCAGCTCATATCCCCGGGCGAAGCCCGGCGGGAACAACTCGGGGGTCGCTCGGAAGCAGTCATCGAGCAGCACGCCGGAACGCGGCCGGATCGTCGACGACCCGCGGTAGGATTCTTCCGCGATGGGCAAGCAGATGGTACGATGCCCTCGCGACGACCGTGTCGCGAGCCATTCGGCCATGATCCACCTCCTTCCGTGCACCGTGGATCATGGCCGTTTTGTCTGATCATGTCAGCATGCTGCCACGCCCCCCAAAATCCGTGACGGTCAGGAAAATCCTTTGCCTGTCCCTTCGAGTCGAAGCCGAGTGCGTCGTGGCCGACGTACTTCAGGATCAGGTCTCGCTTGTCGCAAATCTGGAGGCAGTCGGCGAGGTCGATCTCCTCGTTCCGAGCTTTCCTCGCTTGTCGTAAAGCCTCTGCGCTTCCGTCGAGTCGATCTGCGGCTTCAGGGTCTCCCGGAGCGACTCTTCGGGACAATGCTTCCTCACCAGGGCGAGCAGAAACATGTCGAGAAGGCTGACCAATCCGAAGAGCAGCATCCTGACGGGCGGCTTCTGGAGGTCGGCGGACGTGACGATGCTCTCCAGCCTTGCCCCGTCCAGCACGAACAGATGATCCCGGTTTTTCATATGCGGGAGGAGGTCGATGAGGGGAGTCGTCGATGACACGATCTCCGTAGGCTCGATCCGGCGTCCGTGGTCATGACACGTTCCCTCTCCCAGCAGCTTGCGTGCGACGTATCGTGAGATCCGCTCGCCGTCGAGCAATGCCCATCACGTCGAAGTTGCGTTCCTCCATGTAGGCCCGGACATCGGCCGCTTGCTGATCACCCCGGCAGGTCTCCATCCTGGTCGAGATGTGACGGACGAGCAGCGAATCGTCGAGGGTCTTTCGGAGTTCCGAGAGGGCAGATGGCATCGGTGTCATCAGTGTGCTCGTCTGTCCGAACGGATTGAAGAACACCGGCTGGGGGTGATTCTTCGGCTTCTGAAGATGCTCAGCCCGCTCCGGTTGCTTCAAGAGCCAGGCATAGAAGCCTGACGCCTCATCGATCTCGAAGCAGGCTGCCGTCGCTGTCGCTCATCTCCAAGGGGCGGCAGCCGACGATCTCCACCGTGCCCACCATGACGCCACGGGGCAACCCGTCCACGTCGATGCCGGACTGGGCAGCGATCCGGGCTTCCTCCTCCGCTTCGATCCGGTTCCGCCCTGCGTAGATGTAGACCCGTTCCCTGATGATTGGTCCGCTGGGAGCGTACCTCGATCGTCTTGTGACCCAGGAGGATCAATTCAGCCCAGGGTCTGTCGTATGCTGAGGGCACGCATTGGTTCCTACGCACCTTGCTGGGATACAAGCCGATATCGAAGGATCGTCGGAGGTCAGACTGAATAATCGGCTCGGTCACGATCCCGATTCTTCAGCCCAGGTGAATCGCAGGCTGCTGAGAGCTTCTTGAAGACCTTTGCGGGCTTCCTGTAACTTTCGCTTGAGGTTCGGGATCGCCGTCTTCTTGATCTCCCGAAGTTCCTTCTCTGTGGTTGCCAGGTCCGTGCGCCACTCGTTCGCCTGCTCCATGTATCCGTTAGGGATGAGCTTCAGCAGCCGTTTTTGCTCTTCGTCCAAGGTCTTGGCAGTCTGCTCGTGCTCCCTGATCTCGGTTTGAATGGTGTCAATCTCGCCTTGGAGCTTGACGCATTTCTGGATTCCCTTGTGGCTCGATGCAGGGGCTTTGACATCGACGACGTTTCGGTTCAGCCACGATGCGTCCAGAACGGAGCATTGCTCCTCGATCTTCTCTTCGATCACCGTAATCGTCAGGCTGCCTGTGGCCTGAAGGTGAAGTGGACCCCGTTTACTGGACAGCTCGGGATGTTAAACTGATCGAAGGTCGCTGTTCCATCCCGAGGTGCATCATGACCAGCAAAGCAAGCGGCACCCGGCCGCCTTCAAGGCCAAAGTTGCCCTGGAAGCCGCCAAGCAGACCAAGACCGTCGCCGAACTCGCGAAGGCTCCAGGTCCACCCCGTCCAGATCAGCCAGTGGAAGAAGCAACTCCTCGACGGCATCGAGTCTCTCTTCCGCGACGGCCGCCACCGCAGCCGCGACGAGAGCGAGGCCATGCAGGCCGAACTCTACGCGAAGATCGGCCGGCTCGACATGGAGATCGAGTTGTTGAAAAAAACGTTGCCCGCTTCGGTTGACCTGAGGCGGGACCTCGTCGACCACAATAACTCTCATTTGAGCATCTGTCGTCAATGCGAACTTCTGGGTCTCAACCGCTCGACCTACTACCTCCCCCCGGCGACGGTGTCGGAGGAGGACCTGCGGTTGATGCGGCTGATCGACGAGCAGTACCTCAAGACCCCGTTCTACGGCAGCCGACGGATGGCGGCGCCTTGGAGCGGCCCGGGGAGACGGTCAACCGCAAGCGAGTCCAGCGGCTCATGGGTTTGATGGGCATGGAGGCGCTGTACCCGAAGCCGCGGACGACCACCGCGGCGGCGGGAGCGAGGGTTACCCCTACTTGCTCCGCGACCGGGTCCTGAAGCAGGTCGACGAGGTCTGGAGTTCGGACATCACCTACGTTCCGATGAAACATGGTTCATGTACCTGACGGCGGTGATCGACTGGTACAGCCGGTACGTGCTGTCGTGGCGGCTGTCGAACACGATGGACGGGGGGTTCTGTCTGGAGGCGTTGAGAGGCGTTGTCGCGGGGCCGGCCGGAGATCTTCAACACCGACCAGGGGTCGCAGTTCATGTCGCGGGAATACACCGGTCGCCTGGAGGAGGCCGGGGTCGCGGTGAGCCGGGACGGTCGGGGGCGGGCGTTGGACAACGTGTTTGTGGAGCGGCTCTGGAGGAGTGTCAAATACGAAGACATCTATATCAAGGACTATGAACGTGTACCGAACTGGAATCGGGCCTGACGGCCTACTTCCAGTTCTACGATGAGGAGCGTCCCCATCAGTCTCTCGATTACCGGACCCCCGGCGAGGTCTATCGGGCCGAGTTTCGCGGGGCGCTGAGAGGGGGAAGCCATAACAAATACAGGCCCGGCCCGAGTGGTCCAGTTTTTGGGGTCCACTATTTCTACTGTCTGAGTGGAATGCATTGACTGTTCCTCAACGGTGGCAACTGCTTACGCGCCTTGTAGTGGTACAGCCGCGCCAGTTCGTTGCGCTCCAGCCAGCGCGTGCGTTCGCGTGCACTGCGGGTCTGGGTATCGCATCGGCACGCTTTCCGAAAGATCAACGCCAGACCGGCGCGGGCTTGGGGCAGCGTCATAGCCGGCGCCCGCTTTATTCCCCCGCCGCGTCTCGCCGACCAGGAACCACGCCGCCAGCAGCGACAATGTCATGTGGTGGTGCCAACCCACCCAGTTCCGCACTTGATAATCACCCAACCCCGCCTCGCTCTTGCCACGCTTCAGACACTCCTCGATGCGATGCTCCGCCTTCGCCACCCGTGCAAACTCCTCCAGCGGTGTGCCACGGTCCGCATTGGAGAGATGATAAGCATTTTCCGTTCTCCTCATACCGCACCACCACCAGCGTCTCCTCGAAGCCAACGACGTGCCGCTCCACCTTCGACTCCACGCGGCGGGCCACGATCTCGACCTCCAGCGGTCCCTTCTCTCCATCGCGGACCGACAACCGGGTCCACGCTTCGGCCGGCATCGCCGCGCACCAGGCACGTACGCCCATAAACGGCGGCTTGGGGTGCGGACCACGACCCCCGTAGGGCGGCGGTTCCGCCTCCAGGTCACGGATCGTCGTGTTCGACGGCACAGCCAACAGGTACCGCTCGGAACGCGTGGCCAAACGCTGGCGGAACCATGCCGGCCGGCCCATCTCGTCGTCGCCGCTGATCCAGCCATGCGGCAAAGTCGCGCCACGCCTCGCCAGCATCTCCAACGCTAAGGCGGCTCGCCAAATTAGATTGCTCGTTTGCTACTTTGGGCGGATGGTGTAGTTCCACTCGCCGTGGAACTTCTCTCGCTTGATCGAGAGACCGTCCATCTGCTGATCCGTGACCTCTCGGGCTGTCGGGTAGCTGCCGCCATCCAACTCCGATTTGATCTCCAGCCCAGCCTTCGTCTTCGTACCGCCGATCAGGTTGACGACCACCTCACGGCTGACCAGCGGGCGTCCCCTCCAGTTCTCCGTGATGTGACAGAACATCCGGTGCTCAATCTTATTCCACTTGCTCGTGCCCGGCGGGAAGTGGCACACCGAGATGCTCAGCCCGATCTCGTCGGCCAGTCGCTGCAACTCCACCTTCCAGAGGCGGCAGCGGCTCCCCTTGGAGCCGCCGCCGTCGGCCGTGATCAGCAACTTCTTCGCCTGCGGGTAGACCCGGCGGCCCATCCGATACCACCACCGGCGGATTGTCTCGACGGCGAACTCGGCGGTGTCGTGATCGACACCGACGCTGACCCAACCGGCGTTGGCCGCCATGTCATAGACCCCATAGGGGATCGCCTTGCCCAGGCCCTTGTCGATGAAGTCATGGACCTTCACCTTCTCGGGCTTCCCCTTGGGTTGCCACTCCCGCCCGCCGTTGCGGTACTGCCCTACAAGCTCTTTCTTCTTGGTATCGACCGAGACCACGGGCTGGCCTTGTCGCTGGAACGCCCTGGCCCTTCGGTTGATGTACTGGAACTGGGCATCCCGATCCGGGTGACCTTTGCCCTCGATCGTCTTGCGATTGGATTGGAGACTGTAGCCCAGGTCATGGAGGAGTCGATTGATCGTCCGCTCGCTGACGACGTGCCCTCGGGCCGGACCCCTCTGCCAACTTCTCCGCACTCTTGCACGTCCACCGCAGGGGAGACATCGGGTCGCCACGGGTCACCGGACCGACGAGGGCTTCCAATTCACGCAGCAGGTCCGGGTCATGCTCGGTCAGCGGCTTGCGTCCGCCCCCGGGAGGACGGAGACGCCCACCCGAGAGTGGTCCGTCATCGTCCGGGGTGGGGAGATCCAGTTCCTTCAATCCCGCTCGGATGGTGGCCCGTGCGAGTCCGGTGGCCTCGGCGACCCGGATGATCCCGCCCCTGCCAAGCGATCGGGCTTCAACGGCGGCCCAGAGGCGGCGAGCCCGCTCATCGAGGAGCGGTTTGAGGGTGATGTACTTCGCTTCGACGACCTGAGTGAGTAGGTTCGGCATGAACCATACTGTAACAAAATACAGGTCGAAACGGACGATCTATTTTGGCGAGCCGCCTTAGTTCCTCTCCAGAGAAAGGGCCCGTGATCTTACCCTTCTCATTTCGAACGTAATACTGGTGTGCCATCGACGCAAATCCTGGACGCAGAACGAACGTCGGTGAGAGCCTCAGTGGGAACACGCACCCCGAGTCACCGGGCGCTCATGGTGACGTGCCCGATGAAGCTGGCAAGTGGTGAGCCGCCTCTCCCTTCCTGTCCTTCCGATCGGGAATGATTAGCCCGCCCGAGATCGGAGAGCTGATGGACCGGGGCGCTGTGGAACCTCCTCCCAGACGGTTCCAGGGAAGCTTGGCGTGGTCAGAAGCCGGCCGGCGAGGGGGCGACAGGCCTCGCTGGCCCCTGATTTACTACCCCTTTGCTACCCGTTTACGCCGGCCGCTTTCAGAATACCCTGTGTTTTTAGGGGTTCTTGTGCGACCTTGCTTGGCCTTGCATGCGCGGGCGGATTGACGTAAAACATGGCTACATTCGAGGTTGAGGCGATCGGCAGGGGGCGGTTTTCGCGCCTGAAAATCCTGGTGTCGCGAGTTCAAGTTGGACCTGGCCACCGTGCCGGGTCGGGATTGAAACCTGCGGACGGATGAGGACATCCAGACCGTCCACAAGGTTGGACCCGGCCACCGTGCCGGGTCGGGATTGAACAGCTCCTGACCGCGGGCCAGTACGTCACCGTCACCGGTTGGACCCGGCCACCGTGCCAGGTCGGGATTGAAACCGGCCACTGGCGATCTTCATCAGCGTCAAGGAGACGAAGCCGTACGAGATGCGTTCGCAACGATCGGCGACCCTGGCGAAGCATAAGATGATCATCCAGACGCGGATGACCGAATTGCGGGTGAAGTAATTCCTACTGGTCGCCCAAAAGCGCTCACCGGCGGTCTCGGGCGTCGCGCCATCGACCCCATCATAGCGACCCACCCCAGCGTCCGCACCCGCTTCGTCTTGTCCAGGTTCCACGATCCCCTTGAAGGCCCTGCGCGGCCATCAGCCGGCCGCCGCGTATAGGGAGATCGATGGGCCGGACGTGCTCGCTGGGCGTGCGCGGCCCGCGCCGGCGATGGCCGCCGGGCGGTCCCGCCACGGCCCGCCGCCGGGAGAGCCGGCCCCAGGAGCCCGATCGGCACCTTCCGCCGTGCGTCTTCGAGATCCAATTTCAGGGCGCCGTTCTCGAACGGACCGGCTCGATCGCTTCGGAAGCCAAGATCACCAGCGGCTACCGGAACGCCTGCCCGAGGCGCCGGGCCTCGTGGTCGGGTAGCTGGATGCGGATCACGGTCGAGAGGAGGTACCTGGAGATGGCGGTGGATCTCTTCTCTATGAGAACCGGAACGTATCAGCGGGTTTGTGTATGAGAGTCGAAATGGCCCGGGCTGTTGGGCTGGTCCACGATCGGAGAGCGTTGGGACATCGGTGGTGGCTGCTATGCCAGGGACTCGGAACACCCGATGATACGGCATCATCCAGCGCCGGAACTGCCACCAATCTCTTCGACTTTCCACCACGGATGAGACATCATCCGATAATCTCGACAGGCGACGTTGCCTGGAGCGTCGGACATCCGACCACATCATTGATCGCCACCTGAGTGGAAAACAGGCTACGGGAGCAGTCGTGCTCCGCGAGGACAGGCTGTACGCAAGACTTGATTGCCAACACATCACTGCCTGCGTGGGTCGTCATAAAAACGTCCGGCATTCCCTTGGCCTGATGGCCGACGTTGATCGACCAACAAGATCCAGCATGGGGGGCCAATGCTTCCTCTCTTTGGAAAGGCCTCCTATCCAGCTCTCTCTACCGCCGCACCGATTCGCAGGCATTCGGCGATCACGACTCGACATCCTCGCGAACCGGGACAGCCTCGGGACAGTATCGAGACCGATCTCCCCATGACAAGCGCACCGGGACGAGATATTCGAGACTTCGACAAACGCGAAAGGTCCTCTGGACCGTCGGATGGTTCGATGTGAACTGCTCGGCCAGCATACGCACGTAACCATCTGCGGGACACAAGTCCATATCTACCAGCGAAGCGGGAAATACCTTGCGAGGGGGCGATACCAAGGCCAAATATTTGGCGAGACACTGGGTGATGAAACCATTCGAGCGTCTTCACGACTACGTCGACTGCTGACCGAGATCGAGGAAGGCGTTTTCCTGCGACCGAGCGAAGCTCGACGGCGGCCCTTGAGAAGGGGAGGCCCGATACCCCGCCTCGAGCTTCGACAACTTTGCGACGACTTCGTGGCCGAGATTCGTCGGCTGCGTGGGAAGAGGACGGCCGACACGTACTTATCACGCCTTATCCCCGTGTTGAGGTTCATGGACACGCAAGCCGTCCGCCGCCACTGGCCGCTAGCTCAGGATCTGGATCGGGAATTTGCGGCGGCCTTACGGGCGTTTCTTTTCGAGACGCAGGTGACTCGCAACGGGCGCGCGGCGCACCGTCCAAGCCCATGTCCGCCCGGCAGGTCCACAATGTTCTGACTACCCTACGAGGAGTGCTTTCCTGGGCCCTCCGCCCTGATGTCCGCAAGCTCCCCGCAGAGTTCGTCAACCCGCTGTCGATCGACATCCTTGGTCACCGTCCCCAGAAAGACCCTCTACGAGCTGTCAAGCTTCCACTTGGTTTACGTATCGGTATGGTGCAGGCTATGGACGCCTGGCAGCTCTGTCACTTGGCTCCTTCTTTCGTCTTGCCGATGCGACCGGATGAAGCAACCGGTCTGTTGATTACGGACGTGGATTTCCGTCGTCGACGGTTACGGTTCGGCACTCGCTTTGGTGGCCGTGACTTCAACAAGGGCCGACGGTCGTTTGAAGTGCCTTTTCCTCCAGAACTGGACCGACTCTTCAACGCCTGTATGCAAGGGCGACTCGCAGGGCCGCTCTTGCGGCGGCGCGCTGTCTTTGAGGGTCGGGAGCAACCTTCTCTCGAATTTACGGAAACCGAAGACGTCGAAACAGCGTACGAGACCGCTTTGCTGGCAACAGCACGCCACGTGGTCCAGGCCGAGCAGGATACGAAGAGCATTTTCCGTCACGTACTTCGACGAGCCGGCGGAGCCACTCCTGACCAGCTCTCACGCGAGTTCGCCAGACTCCGCCGAGCCTTGAATGCGGACCCAGGGGTCCGTTTCTACGATACCCGCGCCGCGGTAACGACGGACATGAACCGAGCCGGAGTACCCGAGCTGGAGTTGCGATACTTGACAGGCCATACCACTGGCGATGTTTTGAATGCTTATGTTGCACTGGACCCGGACGCGGCCATGGCCACCTACTTCCACGTCATCCGACCGCTGCTGGATGCCATTACAGAGCGGATCGCCTGTGTTCTGGGATGAACACGGCCACCTTATCGCACTAGCGATCAGACACCGGAATCCCGGTTTACGCACCTTCCATGTCCTTCAGCGGAGCGCCATCTCGCGCGGCGTGAACGATACGTCCAATCGCACGGGCAACAGCAGAACGACGAACATCTTCCCACGTCATCGGCCTTCCGCTCTTGTCGAAAAGCGAGACGCGGATCTATGATGCGGACGCCTTCGTCGTCGGCAGACACTCTGGGCGGGGCAGGGTTTGGTGCACGGCTGGTGCACAACTGTGCACAGCCCGAGTCGGGAGCCTGGGTCAGAGAGCGCGACGGGGCCATTGTCGAATAGTCGTAAAGCCTCTTTTTCCAGGATCTTGTGCATTATTGAGGTGTGATGGAAGGCAGGAATTCCCACGGTCAAGACAGGGCGACGGAGAGTCCCCCCCTCTCCGCTGTCAGGGGCCGACTGAAAGCGACATCTCCCGACATTTCCAGGGGTTCACGCCCCATCGACAACGCGGCCTTTGAACCCGTGCTCCACTCGTCACTTACGACTGCAAGCGACAGGTCGGGGCGGGTTCCGTCCTCTGCGCCTGCCCAGTGCGCTGCCAGGATTCGGCCGTCGGTCCCGGTGGCGGTCAGGGTGGCGGCCTCGGGCTGGGGGGCGGGACTGCTCAGGTCATGGATGGATGCTTTGGCATAGATGCCGATGGTCAGGGCGGGGTGGGAATGCCGGGCCAAGGTCTGCGCCGTCTTGACGCTGGCGCCACCCCGGACGACGGACGTGATGTAGGTCACTCTCAGGGCGTGAAAAAGAGGCTTGGTGGCGTTCACGGGCCGAGACCCTCAGGCCATGGAGCCGAAAAGAACGATTGGTTCACAGGCTCTCAGAGGCTATCCGGGAAGTCTGTTTTTAGCCCCGAAGGGGCGAAAGTGACTAGCCCGGGGCGCCAGCCCCGGGACGGGGAACGACGCGCCACGAACCCCCTCCGCAGCCCCGAAGGGGCGACAGAACCCACGGTCCCGCGAGATCTTCTGTCGCCCCTTCGGGGCTGCGGAGGAGGAGGCGCAGGGGCGGCCCCGGTTCCCGGGGCTGACGCCCCGGGCTAGTCACTTTCGCCCCTTCGGGGCTAAAAACAGACGCCCCATCTGGGTTTCCCGGATAGCCTCTCAGTTCGGCCTCGGATTCCAGTTTGGAGCAAGCCCCTGTCTCGGCCCGTCAATCCTCTATGAGGTAACACCATTCCCCGGAGAGCCGTCTGCCGGAGATCCGCCCGTACGGTTCGGAGGGAGGGGGGTCCCAAGTTAACGGGTCCTCCCTACCCTATCGAGACTGGAAAAAGCGCTGGATCAGATCCACTTGTCGATATTCTCGATCGTCCAGGGCTCGCGCTGCTTGCGGGTGAGCAGGGCGTTGGCCTCGGAATCGTCGTGGAAGTCCTCGTTCTCCGGGTTCCACTTGAGCTTGCGGCCGAGCATCATGGCGATGTTGCCGATGTGGGCGATGGAGATGGTGCGGTGGCCGATCTCGGCGGGGGCATACGTGGGCTGGCGGGTCTTGACGCAGTCGTAGAAGTTGCGATGCTCGCCCCCCTTGTCGCCGTCGCGCGGGCCTTCGATCTCGCTGGGGCGGTAGATCTGGACCTTGTCGGGATCGACCTTCAGGTTGAGGATCTCCGGGCTGGACTGGCCTCGACGCCGGCGCGCCAGCCGGGGCACTGGACCCAGCCGTTCGAACCCTCGGAAGCGGATCGTAGGGGCCGGTGGAGGCGATGGTCATGGTCACGCCGTCGGCGTACTTGTAGTGGACTTCGAACGTCGCCGCGGTGTTGAAGACGGCATCGCGGGGCGGGAAGTCGCCCTTGCCCTCGACCTCGACCGGGCCGGTGTGCTCGGTGTTGTGGCCCCACTGGGCCAGGTCGATCATGTGGGCGCCCCAGTCGCAGATGACGCCGCCCGAGTAGGCCAGGTTCCAGCGGAACGCCCCGTGCAGCCGCGCGGGGATGTACGGCATCTCAGGCGCCTGTCCCTGCCACATCTCGTAATCGAGGTTCTCGGGGGGCGTCTGCGGCTGGCGGAGCTGGAAGGTGTCCTTCGCCTGGGGACCGAGCCGCAGGTCGTTGTTGCCCGTCGGCAGGCCCACCTCGATGTTCTCGAGCTCACCGATCGCCCCGCGCGAACGAGCTCGATCAGCCGGATGTAGACGTCGATCGAGCGGTTCTCGGAGGCGGTCTGGAAGATCCGCTTGTTCTCGGCGATCGCCTTGCAGAGCGCCTTGCCCTCGGCGAGGAAGAGCGTCAGGGGCTTCTCGCTGATCACGTCCTTGCCGCACTTGGCGCGCCATGATGGCGGGGATGATGTGCCAGTGGTCGGGCGTGTGGTTGGAGACGACGTCGACGTCCTTGCGCAGGATGAGCTTGCGGAAGTCGCCGTAGGCATCGACGGGCTTGTAGCCGGTGCCGAAGAGCTTGCCGTAGTGGCCATCGACCATCTTCTGGCCATCGGCGAGGTGGTCGGAGTCCACGTCGCAGACGGCGATGATCTGGGCGTCGGGGCAGCGGAAAATCTGGGGCATGTTCCAGTAGACCCCATGGTTGCCGCAGCCGATCAGGCCGACCCGAATGCGCTCGCTGGGGGCCGCGATCCCGGCACGCCCGAGCGCGGAGGCGGGCACGAGCGACGGAAACGCCAGGCCGGTCGCGGCCAGGGCGCTGGTTTCCAGGAAGCGTCGTCGAGAAACGCGCAACGTTTGCGGCATCGTTGGAACTCCGATTGCATCTTGTCGGGTGGGCTCGGCCCACCATCCGGGGCCAAAATCCGAAGATGGTGGGCCGAGCCCACCCTACGAGGAACATGTCCTCGAACCTGCGGTCAGCCTAATGCGGACGGGCGCGGTGTGCCAGTCCCCAGCGCGCGGGAACGACCCGGTGGATTCCTGGCCTTTCATGCCGCATCATGAAGGCGGCGTCGTGACGGCTGGGTGCCACGGGTTCCGCTCTGGGAACCCGTGTCCGGGGCCTTCCCACACGGGTTCCCAGAGCGGAACCCGTGGCACCCACCGCCGTTGCTCTGGGCTGCGCCGAAAACGGCCTTGTATCCCCGAGTCAGTTTCTCGAAATCGTGGATTGTTCGCATGCCTTTTTCCCGACGTACCTTCCTGGCCCGTTCCGCCGCGGCGGGTGCCGCGTGGTGCGCGGCCGGGCCGTTTTCGGCGGGAGCCGACGTGAACGCCAAGATCGACCGCATCGAGACGTTTCCGATCCTCTATCCGACCGTCGGCCGCTTCAAGTTCTTCGAAGGTCCGCGCGGACAGCCGACCGGCCGGCCGGCGGTGCTGGTGAAGGTCACGGCCGACGACGGCACCATCGGCTGGGGACAGAGCGTGCCCGTGCCGCGCTGGAGCTACGAGACCCTCGAATCGGTCGATTCCACTCTCCGGCGCTACCTCGCGCCCGAGCTGATCGGCCGGGACCCGTTCGACATCGACGCGATCCACGAGGTCATGAACCACACGATCGCGCCGTCGTTCTCGACCGGCCAGCCGATCTGCAAGGCGGGCCTCGACCTGGCGCTGCACGACCTGACGGGCAAGCTGCTCCGCCAGCCGGTCGCCGCGCGCTGGAACCAGCCGCACGGCCGCGACCGCATCACGATGAGCTGGACGCTCAACCCGAAGTCGCTCGACGAGGTCGAAGGACTCATCGCGCAAGGCCGGGCACGCGGCTATCAGCACTTCAATGTCAAGGTCGCGCCCGACCCGAAGGTCGATCTCGAGCTCTGCCGGATCGTCAAGCGGCTCGTGCCCGACGGCTTCCTCTGGGCCGACGCCAACGGCGGCTACGACGAAGCCACCGCGCTCGAAGTCGCTCCCAAGCTGGCGGACCTGGGCGTGCCCGTGCTCGAACAGCCCTTGCCGGCCAACCGGCTGGGCGGCTATCGCCGGCTCAAGCAGCAAGGAGCGCTGCCCATCATCATGGACGAAGGGATCGTGTCGCTGGTCGAGCTGCGCGAGTTCCACAAACTGGGCCTGCTCGACGGCGTGGCCATGAAGCCCGCGCGCTGCGGCGGGCTGGCCGAGGCGCGCCGGCAGATCGAGTACCTGCACGCCGAAGGACTCCTGTTCCTCGGCAGCGGCCTGACCGACCCGGACGTCTCGCTCGCGGCCTCGCTGGCGCTCTACGGCGCCTACGATTTGAAATACCCCGCGGCGCTGAACGGCCCCCAGTTCCTCGGCGGATCGGTGCTGCACGCCCCCTTGACCGTGACCGGCGGCGCGCTGGCCGTGCCGACCGGGCCCGGCCTGGGGGTGGCCGTCGATGAATCTAAGATTGCGCAGTTTCTCGTTAAAGGGATTTAGGCGTTTGATCCATGGCATGCCTGATGTCTTGGCATCCTCGTTTCCACGCTCTGCGTGGGAATGCCGTCTGCAACGCTCTGCGTCGGTGTGGTGCCGGTCTCTTCGGGTGCCACGGGCTCTGCCCGTGTCCGGACCGGCACTGGCAAAGCCAGTGGCACCCGGCGGAGGACGCGGAGCGTCCAAGAATGCATTCCCACGCAGAGCGTGGGAACGAGGTATTCTTACTCCAAACGGTCCAATACCCGATCTGAGGTCCCCGTAGAACAAGGGTCGCTCATGAACCTCTCATTGCTCAAGACACGTTCCGGGACCACTCTTCGCTCTGTGGTTCTTCTCACTCTGGCACTGGCCGGAAGACAAATCCTCGGCGCCGAGCCGTTCCGGTTCCAGGCGGTCAATGACAAGAGCCTCGGGCTCTGGGAGGGCGACAAGCCGGTCCTGGTCTACAACCATGGCGTGATGCTGCCGGCGGGCGTCCCGGCCAACTTTGCCCGCAGCACTTACATCCACCCGCTTTACGGGCTCGATGGCGAGGTGATCACCGACGATTTCCCGAAAGACCATTACCACCACCGGGGCCTGTTCTGGGCCTGGCCGCACGTCGGCATTGACGGGAAGGAATATGATCTATGGGCGATCTCGGGCATCTTGCAGAAGTTCGAACACTGGCTGGCCCGGCGGCGGAGGCCGACCAGGCCGTGCTCGGAGTTCAGAACGGCTGGTACGTCGGCGACAAGAAGGTCGTGGATGAGCGGGTCTGGCTGCGCGTCCACCGGCCGACCGCCGAGGGCCGCGCCCTGGATCTCGACCTCACCTGGACGCCCATCGACAAGCCCATCACGCTCACCGGCGCCGAGGGCAAGAGCTACGGCGGCTTGACGCTCCGCTTCGCGCCGGGCGACGACACGGTCATCACGGTCCCTGCCGGGCGGACCAAAGAGGACCTGTACATGACTCACCTGGCCTGGACCGACCTGACCCGCTCCTGGCCCGACCACAAAGGCACGAGTGGGGCGGCGATCTTCGTGCCTCCCGACCATCCCGACTTTCCCCCCATGTGGCTGACGCGTCATTACGGCGTTCTCTGCCTCGGCTGGCCGGGCGTGCAGCCCAAGCCGTTCCCCGCGGGCGTGCCGATCCATGTCCGCTACCGCGTCTGGGTCCATCGCGGTACGCCCGACGCCGACCACCTGGCCAAGGTTTACGACTCTTACAAAGCCGAACCCGTTCCGCCCACGCCCGAGCCGGACGCGAAATAGGCGGCGGGATTCCGGATGCCAGATTCCAGATTCCGGATGCCAGATTCCGGATGCCGGATGCCGGATGACCGATGGCAAAGCCCTCTGCCTCCGGATCATTCTGGCATCTGGAATCTGGCATCTGGAATCTGGCACCTGGAATCCTCCACAACCACCACAAACCCAGTTCCAGGGAAGACCCGCTTGACGCCTTGTTACCTTGCGGCTATAATCTGGATATAAAGGTCAACAAGTCCACTTTCAGGAGATATCCCCATGTCCGTGGATCTTCGCACGCCGGTCGGGCAGTTGGTTCGGGAGCGGCTGGGGCGGGCGCGGGTGTTTGAGCGGCTGGGCATTGACTATTGCTGCCACGGGGGGACGCCGCTGGAGGAGGCGTGCGCGGAGCGTTCGCTCGCGGTGCCGACCGTTGTGGCCGAGATCGAGAAGAGCGACGCGCGGGACGCCGCCGCGGACCACACGGACTACGACGCGATGCCCGCCGCCGCGCTGGCCGATCTCATCGTGGCCACGCACCATGACTACCTCAAGCGTGAGTTGCCGCGCCTCGATTCTCTCCTGGGCAAGGTACTGGCGGCGCACGGCGAGCGGCATCGCGCGCTCTTCGAGCTGCGAACGGTCTTCGATGCCCTCCGGGATGAGCTTGAGGCTCACCTGTTCAAGGAGGAGCGGGTGCTCTTTCCGATGATCCGGCAACTGGAAGGCGCCACGCGGCGGCCCAACCTCCATTGCGGTAGCGTGAACAACCCGATCCGGGTGATGGAGCACGAGCACGATTCGGCCGGCACGGCACTCGCGCGGATTCGTGCCTTGACCGGCGGCTACGTCGCTCCCGGGGACGCCTGTACGACCTACCGCGCGTTGTTGCAGGGGCTCGCGGAACTGGAGCTGGATCTCTTCCGGCATATCCACAAGGAGAACAACATCCTGTTCCCCCGTGCGGCCTCGCTCGAGGCGGATTTGGAGGCTGTCCCGGTCGGGTGATTGCAACCGTCTTATTCACCACAGAGACACGGAGAACACAGAGGCGGACACAGAGGAAGGCATTCTCTGTGAGAACTCTGTGTTCTCCGTGACTCTGTGGTGAACAGGGCGATCGATGTCACCTCAGCTCCAGCACGGCGACATCCTCTCCCTCAAGGCTCAGCGCGGCCTTGCCGCCGTGGTCCCAGGAGACGGTCTGTCCTCGGACGAGTTCGCGGCTCGTGGCGGGGGCCGAATCAAGGGTGATCGTCACGTCGCGCTTCTCCGGGCTATCGTTGAAGACGGTCAGGTAACGCGTGCCGAAGCGTTCGACGTAGACCCGGTCATCGCTGGATGCTGGCCCCCGTCACCGGCTCCCAACCGGCCTCGGCGACGAGCTTGCAGAGCGGGACATACTTCTTGAAGAGGGGCCGGTCGCGGTTGTAGAGATCGGGCCGGGAGAAGTAATGGCCCTGCGAGGCGTTGTGGCTGAAGAAGCCGGGGAACATGCCGTAGGCCAGGGAGCGCTTCATGTACTTCTCGACCAGGGCCGCGGAGAAGTTCTCGAACTCCGTGTTCATCAGGAAGCAGTACGGCTTCCCTTTGCAGAGGGCGCGGCGATAGATCAGGTCGGCGTCGGACATGGGCCGCCAGCGGCCGCCGGGGTTCCAGTCGGTTTCCGTGCCGCCGACATCGACCAGGGGAATCAGCCAGCAAAAGCGGTCCGGGGCACCGTTGGCCATCATCAGCTTGCCCGCGCGGTGGATGTCGTCGGCGATGCCGCGGACGTATTCGAACGCCACCAGGCCCTTGAAAATCGCCGGCCGGAATGTGTTCGGGTCGAACGTGAGCGGGGTGTCGGCGGCGGCGAAGTGGTCGCGGCGGAAGTCGAGGTCGTCGGTGACGTAGCCCTCGCACGAGTCGATGTATTCGCCGTCGAGGTCGCCCTTGCGCTCGGGACCGTAGAGGCGTTCGCGGAGCGCGGGGTTCCACTTGTTCTTGAAGTCGGTGAATTCCCCCGCGATGCCGGGCATCGAGTTCATGCTCCACACTGCGCCGTTGGTCCAGGGAGTGTTCAGGAGCCGGGCGGCGAACTGGCCGTCCGCGTTGTGGAAGCCGCTGGTGAACAGGGCTTTCGCTTCGCGGCGGCCGTTCTCCGCCAGGCGGCGGGCCTCGGCGACGCGCGGCCTCCAGGGTGCGCGGCATCGAGGGCGGCATCGACATCCACCAGGTCATCGGCTCGGTGTAGCGGAAGGTCTGGATGCCGTGCTGGTCGTCCCAGGAGGTTTCATCGTTTCCCTCCTTGAACTGGAAGCCGAAGTCTTGCCAGCCTTCGACCTTGCTGATCTTGGCGAACGGCATCCACAAGCCTTGCTTGGGCGTGCGGCAGGTGAACGCATCGGGAAACACCTTGTAAAACTGGTCGAGCGCGGCGCGGTAGCCTCCTGAACCGGCGAAGTCGAACCGGCAGAAGCGCAGGCGGGCCGTCGGTTTCTCGGGCGTCAGGCCCAGGTCGTAGGCCAGGAAGAGCTCGCCGGTCCCCGCGTTATAACCGTTGCGGAAGAAGGCCGGGCGGACGGGATCGATGCCGAGCGCATGGCCCGCGTCTTTGGCGATGACGGCTCCGAGCGGGTAGGCCGAGAGCCGGCCGCTCGACCCGACGCGGAAGTTGTGCGCGTGGACGTACTCGCGGCCGGACTCGATCTTCTGCTCGCGCCGGGGATCGTCCAGCCAGGAGGTGGCTGCCACCGGCAGAGCGTACACCAGCGAAAGGGCGCGGTCCTTGCCCGTGGTGTCGCGCACGGTCACGTCGAAGAGCGTCGCGCCAGCGTGCTGGGATGGCTCCACATCCAGCTTCAGGCCCAGCGCCTCTTTCTCGATGCGGACAAAGTCGCCGCCCGCGGCCACATCGCGGACCTGGAAGCCCGCGGCGGGTTTGTCCTTGGGGACGACCGGCACGCCATCGAAGACGGTGCCACCCTGCGGTGAGGAGACGACCCGGAGCTCGGGATTGCGAAACGCCGCCTTGCCCGCGTGGCTGCGGAAGAGGAGATGGAAGGTGAGCCGCTTGACGGGCCGCTCCGGCAGAATCACCACCCGGACGCTCTGCCAGTCGTGCGCGCCGGTGCGGAAGCCGGCCGCCTGCCCCCAGAGCGGCTGGCCGTTGTCGTAAACCAGGTCCACGTAGAGGGCATAATCGTGGTCGGTCGTCCCGCCGACGCCGTCGGCCCGGCTTTCCGCAACGGCGACGATCGGCTCGGGCCGCTGCTGGTTCAGAACGACCTCCTGCGAGACACCCCGCTGGGCCTTGGCGTCCGCGCCGTTGTCGCAGACGAATTGATCGTTCTCGGAGCGAAAACCCTGGCCGTAGCCGTGCCAGGCGCCGGCCTTGAGGAGATCGGGCCCGGCGGCCCTCTTGTCCAGCACGGCCTTCACGATGCTCCCCTCGTCGGCGGCGCTCGCCACGCTTGCGCCGGCGATCCCGAGCAGGAAACAGACACAAACCCACTTGCTCATCATATTGCTCCTGGAAGCCCGAAGCGCCAGCGAGTGCATCGGCCTTGGGACTCCTGGAAGCCCGAAGCGCGCAGCGAGTGCATCGGCCTTGGGTCCATTCCAAAAGATGCACTCGCTGGCGCTTCGGGCTTCTCGGATATGGAAAAGCCCGCCCTGGCCGTACCATACCGGGCTGGCAGCGCCCGAGATAGAGGGTAAACTAGGAGGGATTCCGGCCTGGATCGTGCGTCGGGTCGTTGACCGGGCGTCTCGGCGTGGATAGCCTGAAACGCATCGACCCGCCCTTGAGGATCATCGTATGCCTGCCCTCCAGGACCCGTCCGTCACCACCTCGCGCCAGAAGCGCGTTCGAGAGTCCCTGGCCCACCGCCAGCCGGACCGGGTCCCGGTCGATTTCGGCGGCACGGCCGTCACGGGCGTCCACGTCAGTTGCGTGGCCGCCCTGCGTGACTATTACGGGCTCGAAAAACGGCCGGTCAAGGTCATCGAGCCCTACCAGATGCTTGGACAGCTCGACGAAGATCTCAAGCAGGCCCTGGAGATCGATGTCGAGGGCGTCTACCGCCGCAAGACCATGTTCGGGTTCGAGAACAAGGACTGGAAGCCGTGGAAGTTCAACGGCCTGGACGTCCTCGTGCCCGGCATGTTCCAGATCCGCATCGATGAGAACGGCGACACGGTGATCTTTCCCGAGGGCGACCTGACCGCCGAGCCCAGCGGCCGGATGCCGTTGGGGTTCCACTTCTTTGACTCGATCATCCGCCAGCGCCACTTCGACGAAGAGAATCTCAACGTCCAGGACAATCTCGAAGAATTCCAGCCGCTGAAGTCCGAAGACCTGCTGGCGATCAAGCAGGACGTGGACGCGGCCCGCGCCACCGGCCGCGCCGTCATCGCCAACTTCGGCGGGACCGCGCTCGGGGACATCGCCCTCGTGCCCGCGCCGTTCCTCAAAGACCCCAGGGGCATCCGCGATATCACCGAGTGGTACATGTCCACCAAGAGCCGGCGGACCTACGTCCACCAGCTCTTTCAGCGCCAGACCGACATCGCCGTCGCCAATCTCGAGCGGGTCTACAACGCGATCGGCAACGCGGTCGATGCCGTCTTCCTCTGCGGCACCGATTTCGGCACGCAGACCTCGTCGTTTTGCTCGGTGCCGTCGTTCCGCGAGCTCTGGCTGCCGTACTACAAGCGTTATTGCGACTGGATCCACCAGCACACGTCCTGGAAGTGCTTCAAGCACTCGTGCGGCTCGGTGGAGCGGTTCTACGAGTCGTTCATCGAGTCGGGTTTCGATATCATCAACCCGGTTCAGTGCTCGGCGACGGGCATGGACCCGGAGCTGCTCAAGTCCCGCTACGGCGCGCGGCTGACCTTCTGGGGAGGCGGCGTGGACACGCAGAAAATCCTGCCGTTCGGCACCCCCGCCGAGGTCCGGGAGCAGGTCCTCCGCCGTTGCGAGATTTTCGCGCCCGGCGGCGGGTTCGTCTTCAATGCGATTCACAATATTCAGGCAGGCACGCCGGTCGCGAACATCACGGCGATGTTCGACGCGGTGCGCGAATTCAACGGTCAAACGTAAGCAAGCGAGGACGGTCGCATGGCCGATCTACAGAAGCTCCATGACGCGGTCTTGAACGGTGATGCCAAGACTGCCGTGGCGGTCACCAGGGAGGCGATCGCCGAGGGTCTCGACCCGATGAAGTTGATCTCGGGCACGATGGTCCCGGCGATGGATGAGGTGGGCCGGCGGTACGAGGCCGAAGAGTACTTCGTGCCGGAGCTGCTGCTGGCGGCCCGCGCGATGAAGGGCTCGCTGGCGCTGCTCCGGCCCCTGTTGGCCGAGCGCGGCGCGCAGCCGACCGGCCGGGTGGCGATCGGCACCGTCAAGGGCGACCTGCACGACATCGGCAAGAACTTGGTCGCTTCGCTGCTCGAAGGCGGCGGCTTCGAGGTTTACGACCTGGGCGCCGACGTGCCCCCCGAGAAATTCATCGCGGCCATCCAGGAGAAAGGGGCGCAGATCGTCGCCCTGTCCGCGCTGCTGACGGTCACGATGCCGTCGATGAAAGTCACCATCGACGCGCTGAAGAACGCCGGCGTGCGCGGCCAGGTCAAGGTGATGGTCGGCGGCGCGCCCGTGACGCAGCAGTACGCGGACGAGATCGGCGCGGACGGCTACAGCGAAAACGCCAGCGCGGCGGTGGCGCTTGCCCGGCGGCTTTGTGGGGTCGGTACGGCCAGGTCATGACCAAGACTCACCTCCTGGACCCGGCGCGCCGGGGCTTGCATGGCCCCGCTAGCGGCGGTTGTGATTTGGCTCATGACGGATTTCGGGGTGGTGACGCCTCTTGTCACGCAGTAAGAGAAGCCTTCCGGGTGCCACGGGTTGTCTTCAACCCGTGACCGGGTCAAGGTGGACACCGCACGGGTTGAAGACAACCCGTGGCACTCGGCGGCCACCCGTTCATTCTGGGGACCGAATGCGACGTCCTGCACGTGCCCGGCGCCGCCGCCACGATCCGCCGTAAAGTGGAAGCCATGCTCGCCCCGGAGTCCTGAGATGAGCCTGAACACGGAACCGATCGCGCGGACCGACCTCCAGCGCCGGTTGTTCATGTACTGGGTCGCGCTGGTGGCGGCCACGTCGGGGCTGCTCTTCGGCTTCGACATCGCGGTGATCAACGGGGCACTGCCGTTTCTCACCGATCTGTTCCAACTCGATCCGCTGTGGGAGGGGTTCGTCACCAGCGCGCTGCTGGTCGGCTGCGTGATCGGAGCGCTGGCCGGCGGCAAGCTAAGCGACTTGATGGGCCGTCGCAACGTGCTGCGGCTCTGCGCGATCCTGTTCGCGGTCTCCTCGATCGGCGCGGCGATTCCGCGCGACCTCGTCGAGTTCATCGCCGCCCGATTCGCGGGCGGGCTGGCGATCGGCGTCGCGTCGATGCTGGCGCCGATCTACATCGCGGAGATCTCCCCGCGCGGGTCCGGGGCCGGATGGTCGCGCTGAACCAGATGACGATCGTCTCGGGCATCCTGCTGGCCTACCTCGTGAACTGGGGACTGGCGCACCTCGGTGCCGAAGGTTGGCGCTGGATGTTCGCGGTCGCCGCGATCCCGTCGGCGTTCTTCCTGGTGGCGCTGTTCTTCGTGCCCGAAAGCCCGCGCTGGCTGATCGAGCGGAACCGCGAAGGTGAGGCGCTCGACGTGCTGACACACGTCAACCCGCCCGAGGAGGCCGACCGCGAAGCCGCGGCGATCCGCGAGGCCGTCGCGCAGGAGAGCGGCACGCTCGGCGAGTTGTTCCAGCCGGGCCTGCGGCACGCCTTCTACCTCGGCCTGGCGCTGGCCGTGTTGCAGCAGTGGGTCGGCATCAACGTGCTGTACTTTTACGGGTCGGAGATCCTCACACCGATCGCCGGCGCGAGCAAGACGGTGGCCATCGGCCTGAACGTGTGGCTGGGCGTGGTCAACTTCCTCGTGACGATCATCTCCCTGGTGGTCATCGACAAGCTGGGCCGCCGCCCGCTGTTGATCGGCTCGGCGGCCTGTCTGGGCCTGGGATTATTCGCGCTGGCCGGCACGTTCCACATGGACCATCCGCCGCTCTGGCTGGTGCTCGGCTGCATGTTGCTCTGCGCGGGCAGCTTCGCGATCGGGCTGGGTCCGGTCGTCTGGGTGATGCTGGCCGAGATCTACCCGAACCGCATCCGGGGCCTCGCCATGGGGCTGGCCACGGCCGCGCTCTGGGTGGGCTGCACCTCGCTGACGTTCACCCTGCCGCTCATCCGCCACGCGGTCGGCCTGCCGATCACGTTCAGCATCTACGGCGTGATGAACTTCGTGATGGTCGCCGTGGTGTGGTTCTTCGCACCCGAGACCAAAGGCCGCACGCTCGAGGAAATCGAGCAGTTCTGGAAACACTCGGCCGAGAAAAGCGCCGTGCTCGATGAGGTTTAATCATCTTGTAGGGTAGGCTTCAGCCTGCCAATTCAAATCAAAAAGACCATGGGATTGGCAGGCTGAAGCCTACCCTACAAGACCAGAAGAGGAGACCCACATGAGCCGGCTCTTGGCCATGTTTCCCGCGGGAGTCATTCTGACCGACGGCGCCTGGGGGACCGAGCTCTTCAAGCGTGGCCTGGCCTTCGGCGAGCCAGCCGACCTGTGGAATCGGAGCCGGCCGGCGGACGTCGAGGCAGTGGCCCGCGCGTATGTCGAGGCGGGCAGCCAGGTCATCCTCACGAACACGTTCCGCTCCAATCCCGTCGCGCTCTCGGCCCACGGCGACGCGGACAAAACCGCCGAGATCAACCGCCGGGGGGTCGAGATCTCGAAGACCGCGGCCGATGGCAAGGCCCGCGTGTTCGCGTCGATGGGACCGACAGGCAAGATGATCGCCGCGGGTGAAGTCGATGAACAGGCCGTGATCGACGCCTTCCGCCTCCAGGCCGAGGCGCTCGCGGCGGGCGGGGCCGATGCGCTCCTGTTCGAGACGTTCAGCGATGTCGAGGAGGCGCGCCTGGCCGTTCGCGCGGCTAAGGGTACGGGCTTGCCGATCGTCGTCTCGTTCGCCTTCGATAGCGGCAAGAACAAGGACCGCACCATGATGGGCACGACGCCCGAGGCCGCCGGCCAGGCCATGGCCGAGGAAGGCGCCGATGGCGTCGGCGCCAACTGCGGCGCCGGCCCGGATGCCTTCCCCAAGGTTTGCCAGCGTCTGAAGGCCGCGTCGAATCTGCCCGTCTGGATCAAACCCAACGCCGGCCTGCCGACCATCGAGGGCGGCCGGGCGGTCTATTCGATGTCGCCCGAGACGTTCGCCACGTTCCTGCCGGCCCTGGTGGACGCGGGCGCCTCGTTCGTCGGCGGTTGTTGCGGGACCAGCCCGGACTTCATCCGGGCCCTGGCGCGGGTGGTTCGCTGATGCGCATCCTCTTGATCGGCTGTGAAGTGGTCCTGCGGGAGCTCTGCGACGCCGTGGTGCGCTCGCCGCACCAGGTGGACGTGCAGTTCCTCTCGAAGGGCCTGCACGACCAGGGCGCCAAGGCGATGCGCGCCGAGTTGCAGACCATGATCGACGCCGCGGACCCCTCCGTTCACGACGCGATCGTATTCGGTTACGGCCTCTGCGGCAACGGCCTGGCCGGACTGGTCGCGCGGTCCCTGCCGCTCGTCATCCCCCGCGCCCACGATTGCATCGCGCTCCTGATGGGCAGCCGGCACGAGTTCGAAACGTACTTACCAGACCCATCCCGGAACGTATTATCTCTCGGCGGGCTGGGTCGAGCGCGGCATGGAGCTCGTGCCGCTGGCACGCGAGGCCACGGGCATCGGCTACTCACTCGACGATTTGATCGAGCGCTACGGCGAGGACAACGGCCGCTTCCTCTACGAAGAGTTCACTCGCTACCAGCAATCGTACACACAGCTCACGTTCATCGAGACCGGCATCGAGCCTGGTGATGGGTTTGAGGTCAAGGCTCGCGCCAAGGCCGCCGAACACGACTGGCAATTCGTGAAGGTCGGCGGCCACCTGGAGCTCTTCCGCCGGCTCCTGGCCGGTGAATGGGACGAACGCGACTTCCTGATCGTCCCACCCGGTTACAAACTGTCGGCCTGTTACGACGATCGCATCATGGCGGCGGAGAAGCTCGTACCATGAACGCCAAGGAACGCGTGCTGGCGATGCTCGACGGCAAGCCCGTCGATCAGTTGCCTCTGATGCCGATCACGATGATGTACGCCGCCGACCTGGCGGGCGTGCCTTACCGATCGTACGCGACCGACCACCGCGTCATGGCCGAGGCGCAGATCCGCGTGGCCGAAGAATACGGCTTCGATTATGTGTCGGCCATCTCCGACCCCGCCCGCGAGGCAACCGATCTGGGCGCGGTCGTCGAGTTCTTCGAGAACCAGCCCCCCGCCATCGTCGAGAGCCAGGCCCTGCTGGAGACGAAATCGCGCCTGAAGAGCTTGCGCCTGCCCGATCTGTCGGCGCCGGGGCGGATGCGCGACCGCATCGAAGGCGTCGCGCTCCTGAAAGAGAAGTCCGCCGGGGAGACGCTCATCGAGGGTTGGGTCGAAGGCCCTTGCGCCATGGCGGCCGACCTGCGTGGCATGAACACCTTGATGTTTGATTATCACGACGACCCGGACTTCGTGCTCGAGCTCTTCGAGTTCGTCGTGGCCATGGAAACGGAGTTCGCCCGGGCGCAGGTGGACGCGGGCGCGGACATCATCGGCGTCGGCGACGCGGCGGCGTCCCTGATCGGGCCGAAGCTGTACGAGCAGTTTGTCTGGCCGTATGAGCAAAAATTGATCTCGGCGATCCGGGCGATGGGGGCCCGGGTGCGGCTGCACATCTGCGGCAACACCCGCAAGATCCTGCGCGGGATGGGCACGGTCGGGGCCGACCTGGTGGACCTGGACTATCTTTCGCCCGTGGCCGAAGCCCGCGCGGCGATGGGGCCGGATCAGACCCTGCTCGGCAATCTCGACCCGGTGCGCGTGCTGCGCGACGGCACGCCGGAGAGCATCACCCAGGCGATCGCGGATTGCTACCAGGCGGCCGGTCCGCGCTATATCGTGGGGGCCGGCTGCGAGATCCCGCGCGGAACTCCGGAGGCGAATGTGCGCGCCTTGACCGACTTCGCCAGGAGCCACCGGCCGTCAGGGATGAGGGAGGAGGGGTGAGGAAGAGATTTCAACGCAAAGACCGCAAAGACCGCGAAGAAAGAAAATGAAAATGATTGATGGAGTGAAAATTCATTAATTATTTTATTAATTCTCTTGTCTTGCTTTGTTCTATCTTTCTTGTCCTGTTTTTCCCATTCTTCTTTCTTTGCGATCTTCGCGATCTTTGCGTTGAAACCTCTTCCTCATCCCTCAACCCTCATCCCTCATCCCTGAAGGCCGGCCGTCATGAGCGGGGAACCGATCCGTCTCGAACCCGCACCCGGAAGACGACTGCGCGACCTGCTCTTCGAGCGGGGGGTCGAGTTCCCTTGCGGCGGCGTCTCCCAGTGCGGCGGGTGCAAGGTCCGGGTCCTCGATGGCCATGTCCCCGTCACGGAGGACATGCGCGCGGTCCTGACCGCCGCCCAGATCGCCGACGGCTGGCGGCTGGGATGCCTGGCCGAAGCCGAAGCGGCGGTTACGCTCGAAGTTGCGCAGTGGTCGGTCCACATCCTCGATGACCGCGCGGAGGTGCCCTTCGAGCCCGCCGAAGGGCTGGGCGTGGTCGTGGACATCGGCACGACGACCCTGGTGGCGCAGCTCGTCGATCGTCAGAACGGCGAGGTGGTCGCTGTCGAGACCGCGCTCAATCCCCAGGCGCGCTTCGGCGCCGACCTGATGAGCCGCATTCAGCGCGAGCTGGCCGAGCCGGGCCTCATGACGCCCTTGATCCGCCACGAAGTCGGCGCGATGGTGCAACGGCTGGCGGGCGGACGGCCGATCGAGGAAGTGCTCTTGGTCGGCAACACGGCCATGCACCATTTCTTCTGCGGCCTGAGCGTCGCGCCCCTGGCGGCCGTCCCGTTTCGTTCGCCGCATCTGGGTGCCTGCGAGCTGGACGCGGGAGAGCTGGGCTGGGACGTGACGCTCCGTAAGCCCGCCTGCTTCCTGCCCTGCATCGGCGGGTTTGTCGGCAGCGATGTGCTGGCGGGGTTGGTCGCCACCGGCATTTGCGAGGCCGACGAACCTTCGGCCTTGCTCGACCTGGGCACGAACGGCGAGATCGCTGTCGGCAGCCGTGCCGGTCTGTGGTGTGCCTCGACGGCCGCCGGGCCGGCGTTCGAAGGCGGCCGGATCGGCATGGGCATGCGCGCCGGCACGGGCGCCATCGATCGGGTAACGGCCGACGGCGGAGCCTTGATCTGCTCGGTGATCGGCGGCGTCCCCCCGCGGGGCCTGTGCGGCAGCGGCCTGGTGGACGCCGTGGCGGCCGCCCTCGTCCTGGGCTGGCTCAACCCCAGCGGACGGCTCGCCCACGGGCGGAAAACGATTCTGCTGGCCGGGTCCGTTCACCTCTCGCAGCCCGACATTCGCGAGCTCCAACTGGCCAAGGGGGCCATCGCCGCCGGGTTCGACCTGCTCCGGGACGGCACACGTCTGGACCCGGGCCGCGTCCACCTGGCCGGGGCGTTCGGCAATTACGTGCAGGCCGCCAGCGCCCAGCGCATCGGCTTGCTTCCCTCCTGGGTTGAGCATCCCGTCGCGGCCGGCAACACGGCCCTCCGCGGCGCCCGCATGCTCCTGCTGGCCGAATCGCGACGATCCCAGATCCTCGACGCGATCCTGTCTCGTGCCCGGCATGTCGAGCTGGCCGCGAACCCGCAATTCCAGGATGCGTTCGTGGACTGCATGCGGTTTCCGGAGGGATAAGGGGATCTCGCGAAGGCGCAAAGACGCAAAGAAGAAGAGAAAGAAGAGGCATCGTCGTGTCCTTGAGACTTCGTTGACTCTCTCCCTTCTTTGCTCTCTTCTTCTTTGCGTCTTTGCGCTTCTCGCGAGATCCCCTATCCTGAAGAGATCGAACTGGCACAGGATCTGCTCCAAACCGGAAGGCGTCCTCGTCTTCGCTGAGTGGACATAGTCTACTTTGCGCACCTTCCGGAGTCGTTGCCGACATGAGCCGGCTTGCCGACGCGACGGTCCGGGTCGATCCGGCCACGACACCTCGACGCGACATCGCCGCCCATGAGACGGCGTTCGACGTGGCCGAGAAGATCGCGCACGACTTGTGGGAGACCGAAGTTACAGTTCCACGGAGAAGACCGCGGGCCACGTACCGGCTCCAGCTTCACAAGCAGTTCAACCTCGATGCGGTGACGGCCCTGGTGCCGTACCTCGATGCGCTCGGCATCAGCGACACGTATCTCTCGCCCTATTTGATGGCCCGGCCGGGAAGCCTGCATGGCTATGATGTCTGCGATTACGGGCGGGTCAATCCTGAGATCGGCGACGAGGCGTCCGACGACCATTGCCGGCGGACCTTGCAAGCACACGGCATGGGGCGCGTTCTGGACATCGTGCCCAACCACATGGGCATCGGCGGCGTGAACCGGTACTGGCTCGACGTGCTCGAAAACGGCCCGCTGGCACCCTCGGGGCGGTTCTTCGACATTGACTGGCGGCCCATCAAGGAGGAGCTCCGCAATCGCGTGCTGCTGCCGATCCTCGAAGACCAGTACGGCCGCGTGCTCGAAAAGGGCCTGATCCGCCTTGAACACGAGGGCGGTTCCTTCTTCATCCGCTACCACGATTACCACTTGCCGCTGGCGCCACGTTCCTACGCGATGGTGCTCGACCGCGGTGGCGACGCCCTCCAGCGCCGGCTGGCGGCCGACGATCCCGCGCGGATGGAATACGAGAGCATTCGCTTCTCGGCCGCCGACCTGCCCGGCCCCGACACGACCGACCACGACCGGATCGCCCACCTGCTGAGCGAGAAAGGAGGTCATCAAACGTCGGCTCGCCAGGCTCTGCGACGAAGCCGCCGAGGTGCGCGAGGTGCTCGACACTGCCGTCGCCTCCTTCGCGGGTATGACCGGCGATGCCCGCAGCTTCGACGCGCTTCATCAACTCCTTGAAGCGCAAGCGTACCGCCTGGCCTACTGGCGCGTGGCCGGCGAGGAGATCAACTATCGCCGGTTCTTCGACATCCACGACCTGGCCGGCGTGCGCGCCGAGGACCAGATCGTTTTCGAGGCCATCCACCGCGCGGTGCTGTCCTGGGTCGACGACGGCGGGATCACCGGCCTGCGCATCGATCACCCCGATGGCCTGGCCGACCCACTGGGATATATCCAGCGGCTGCAAGAGACGATCCTGCTGCGGACCTGTCGCCGCCGGTTCGAACGCGAGTGGCAGAATCCGTCGGCCCCGGAAGATTGGCCGGCCGTCGCCGAGCGGCTCCGTGCGCGCTACCGTGCCGAGCTCGCCGCGGACCCGGCTTCGCCGATCGCGCGGTTCTTCCCGGTCGTCGCCGAGAAGATCCTCAGCAAGGGCGAGGACCTCCCCGACGACTGGCCGCTCGACGGCACCGTCGGCTATGAATATCTGAACGTGCTCAACGGCCTGTTCATCAACGCGGACGCCAGGGACGCGATCCGGCGCATCTATGACGATTTCACGGGCGACCGCACGCCCTTCGCCGAAGTGCTCCACGAGTCGAAGACGCTCATCACCCGGCGCATCCTGGCGAGTGAGCTGAACACGCTGACCAATCATCTGGACAAGATTGCGTCGCACGACCGCCGCAACCGCGACTTCACGCTCAACACGCTGCGCCATGCGCTCCGGGAGGTGATCGCCGCCTTTCCGATCTATCGGACGTACCTGCAACCGGGCGCGGCCGTCTCGCCGCGCGATCGGGACTACATCGCTCAGGCCGTCGATGAGGCCCGGCGCCGCAACCCGACGATGGACGGCTCGCTGTTCGACTTTCTCCAGACGGTCCTGACGCTCGACCATCCCGGCGATCTCAGCCACGACCAGCGCAAGGAGCGCGAGGGCTTTGTGGTCCGGTTCCAGCAAACGACCGGCCCGGTGCAGGCGAAAGGGCTGGAAGACACGGCCTTTTACCGCCAGTTCCCGCTGGCCTCGATCAACGAGGTCGGGGCCGACCCGACCCGCTTCGGCACCGCGCCGGCCGACTTTCACGCGATGAACTTAAAGCGCCTGATGCGCTGGTCGGGCGCCCTGGCCACAACCACCACGCACGACACGAAGCGGGGCGAGGACGCGCGCCTCCGCATCGACGCCCTCTCCGAATTGCCCGACGAATGGTCCCGGCACCTGTCGCGCTGGGCCGAGCTCCACGCACCTTGCCGGATCGACCTCGGAGGCCGGATCGCGCCGGACGGGTGCGAACAGTACTCTGCTCTATCAAACCCTCCTGGCGCGTGGCCTTGGGCCGAGCGCGACCTTGCCCCCACACCGCCGCCCGGTTTCGTCGCACGCATCCAGGGCTACCTGGTCAAGGCGGCGCGCGAGGCCAAGCGGAACACGAACTGGACCGACCCGGACCTGTCCTACGCGCAGGCCCTGGAACAGTTCGTCGCCCGCGTGCTGGAAGGCCCGACGACCGCCGCGTTCCTGGACGATTTCCTACCCTTCGTGCGCCGGCTGGCCCGGATTGCCGTGGTCCATTCGCTGTCGCAGACGCTCCTGAAGCTGGCCTCGCCCGGCGTGCCGGATATCTATCAGGGAAGTGAATTGTGGGACCTCCGCCTGGTCGATCCCGACAACCGCCAACCCGTCGATTTCGATCGTCGGCAGGAGTTGCTCAAATCCTTATGTCATTCTTCTGAATCCGGCCGTCCCCGCGCCGAGCTGGCGCGGAGTCTGAGGGAGCATCCGGAAGACGGCGCCATCAAACTGTACGTGATCGCCACCACCCTGAATCATCGCCGCGACGATCCCGAGCTTTACGCCCGGGGCGATTATGTGCATTTGAACATTCAAGGCCCACGCAAGCAGCATCTCGTGGCGTTCGCCCGCATCGGTCACGATCGCGCGGTGGTGGTCGTGGCCGCGCGGCTGTCCGCTCCGCTGATGGGTCCCGACGCGGCCACGCTCCCGGTCGGCCCGGAAGTCTGGGGCGATACCTGCATCCTCTTGCCGGAATCCCTGCGGTCCTTTCGCTGGCGCGACCTTCTCACAGGCGCCCTTTCTCAGAATCAGCCCGCTGACGGCCAAGTCGCGCTCGGCGCGGCGAAGACCCTCGGCTTTCTCCCCGTCGCGCTGCTCGCCGCTGAGTCCGAAGTGTAGGAACCAAGCGCGGCCTCTCAGGTCCACGTATTCCCCCGGCGAGAAAGTAGGTCGGACAATCCTGTCCGACTCCCCCGGTCTGTCGGACAGGATTGTCCGACCTACGGGAGGATCTTCTTTGCCGGGGTAATACCGACAGGCGGCCGGCAGGCACGTATCTCCTGGCCGCGCCGCGGCTTCCCTGTGCCCTGCCCAAAGGAATACCCGCCCAAGGGGTGGGAGGATATACTGATCTGACCTCATCGGCATCCCGGGTAGCGGCTGCGCGACGACTGTTTTCGCACGATACATATTTACACGTATGAACCTTGTCGCTTGACGAGAACGGCCCAAGCCGGATCAATCGTGTGGCGCGGACACCTCCAGCCCTACCGCACAACGAATCCACTGAGAGTCTTATGCCCAAACCACCCAGCACGACCGCGACGTCCCCAGCCACCGTGCTGGGTACCGACGACAGCTTCCGCCTGCTCGTGGAGAGCGTCCGGGACTACGCCATCGTCATGCTCGATCCCGCCGGGCATGTCGTCAGTTGGAACGCCGGCGCCGAACGCATCAAGGGCTACCGCCCGGAAGAGATCGTGGGCAAACACTTCTCCTGCTTCTATCCCGCCGACGCCATTCAACGCGGCGTGCCCGACCAGGAGTTGCAGACGGCTGCCAAGGAAGGACGGTTCGAGGAGGAAGGCTGGCGCGTGCGAAAGGGCGGGGAGCGGTTCTGGGCCAGCGTCGTCATCACTGCCTTGCGCGAGAAGGACGGCACGCTGCGGGGCTACGGGAAAGTGACGCGCGATCTGACCGAACGCAAGCAGGCCGAGGAACGGATTCAGCAGCAGTCCAGGGAAATCATGGAACTCTCGACGCCCGTCATGCAGGTCTGGCAAGGCGTGGTGGTCGCGCCGCTGATCGGCTCGTTGGACAGCCAGCGCACCCAGCAGTTCATGGAGCGGTTGCTCAACCGCATCGTGGAGACCAATTCGCCGCTGGCCCTGGTGGACATCATGGGCGTGCCCATGATCGACACCCAGACGGCGCAACATCTGATCGAGACCATCAGCGCCGTCCGCCTGCTGGGGGCGCAGGTGGTGCTGACGGGCGTGCGGCCGGCCATCGCCCAGACGCTCGTGCATCTGGGCATCGACCTGTCGGGCATCCTCACGCGATCCTCCCTGGCCGCCGGACTGCGGGTGGCGCTGGACGTGCTGAATCTGCAAGTCGTCGCCAAGAACGGCAAACCATGAGGAAAAGAGACGTATGGCCGTCGAAAACATCTCTGTCATCAAACTCCGCAACCTGTTGCTGGTCACGGTCCCGCCCGATCCGGACGACCAGACGGTCGCGGCGCTCCAGGAGCACGTGCTCGAGGCCATGGCGCAGCATGAGTGCCGCGGCCTGGTTCTGGACATTTCGACCGTCGAGACCTTGGATTCCTTCTTTGCGCGGACCATTGCCGAAACCGTGCAAATGGTGGGGTTGATGGGCGGTCGCACGGTGCTGGCGGGCATGCGCGCCAGCGTGGCCATCACCGCGACCCAACTCGGCTTGACGATGGGAAAGGCGCTGACGGCCCTGGACGTGGATCGGGCGTTCGATCTGCTCAACTCCGCGCCCTCCGGGGAACGTGTATGATCGAACCGCGCCACGGCGAATTCCGCATCGGCTCCGAAGGCGACATCGTGATGGCGCGCAAGATCGTTCGCGATGCCGCCACCGCGCTGGGTTTTGGCATTACCGATGTGACGCGCATCGTCACCGCCGCCTCGGAACTGACCCGAAACATCTACCAGTACGCCGGGTCCGGCGTCATGCGCTGGCGGTCTCTCAGCCGGGACGCGCAGGTGGGGCTGGAACTGACCTTCGAGGACACCGGGCCGGGGATTCGCGGATGTCACCAGGGCGATGGAAGCGGGCTTTAGTACCAGCAAGGGACTGGGCCTGGGCTTGCCCGGCGCCAAACGCTTGATGGATGAGATGGCCGTTCAGTCCGAGGTAGGCCTGGGAACCACGGTGCAGGTCCGAAAATGGCTGAGGAGATAGCCATGCTGCCACCGCCCCAAACCGTGGAAGTCGACCATGAGAGCAGCGTGGGGGCGGCACGGCGTGCCGCGCGAACCATGGCGGCGGCTTTGGGCTTTGCGCCGACGGCCTGCGAGGAGATTGCGCTCGCCATAACGGAACTGGCCACCAATTTGGTCAAGCACGCAGGCAGAGGAACGCTCACCCTGACGCCGCTGGCCGACGGCGGGCGCCTCGGGGTGGAGATGGAGTCGCGCGACGAGGGGCCGGGCATCGCCAACGTCGAGCAGGCCCTCGGCGACCGTTTCTCGACGGCGGGTACCCGCGGCACGGGCCTGGGAGCGGTCAACCGCTTGATGGATGAACTGGACATCACCTCGCGGCGCGGCAGCGGCACGCGCATCGTCATGTCGCAAATGGCTCCGCGAACACCGGGCGAGCGTCCGGCCCTGCCCCTTGACCTTTGGTGTGGCGACGCGACCGCGCCCTCTGGACCAGGTCAACGGCGATGCCTTCGTCGTCGTCCCATGGGCCGAGAGCACGCTGGTGGGCATCATTGACGGATTGGGCCACGGGCCAGTTCGCCCACCGCGCCGCCCAGACCGCGCGGCAGTATGTGGAGAGTCATTTCGACTTGCCGCTCGACCAGATCTTTCAGGGCGTGGGCCGCGCCTGCCGCGCCACCCGTGGCGTGGTGATGGCTCTGGCACGCTTTGACTGGGGCCAGGGTCGTCTGACCTTCGCCTCGGTGGGCAACATCGCGGTCCGGATCTTCCCGCGTGCCGAGCCGTTTCACTTTGTCGTTCGTCGCGGTGTCCTTGGCCTGAACGCGCCCGGCGCGGCGGTCACGGAACATCCCTGGCCGCCCGACCACATCCTCGTGCTCCACTCCGACGGCGTGGCCACGCACTGGGGCTGGACGGATTTCCCCGGCTGGGCGGACCGGCCGGCCGCGGCCATGGCGCAGGAACTGTTGCGCGCGAAGGCCAAAGACGAAGACGATGCGACGGTCCTTGTGGTCAGAAACGTCATCTCATGAAAACAGATACCGTACAGGAGCAACTGGCCGAGGCCGAAGCGACGATCCGGGCGCTGCAAGCCGAGCTGGCCGAGACGAATCACGGGCTGGTCGCGCTGAGCCTGGAGTTGGAACAGCGCGTCGAGGAACGGACGACGGAACTGGCCCGGAGCAATGCGGCCCTGCGCGGAGATCGCCGAGCGCCAGCGGGCGGAGGAGTCGCTGCGCCTGTCCGAAGCGAAGTTCGCCACCGCCTTTGCCAACAACCCGGCCGCCATTGCCATCACGCGCCTGGAGGATGGGCTGTTCCTGGAGGTGAATGACACGTGGACGGCGCTCAACGGGTACAGCCGGGAAGAGGTCATCGGCCGTTACTCGCGCAAGATGGGGTTTTGGCCCACCGCGGAGGTGGCGACGCGGTTCGTGCAGGAACTGCGGACGAACGGCGTGTTGCACGGCTGGGAGCAAGAGTTCCGCCGGAAGGACGGCACGTTCTTTGTGGTTCAACTCTCTTGTCAGGTCCTACCCATCGCGGGCGAGCAGGTCATCCTTTCCACCTTGGTGGACATCACTGCCCGAAAGCAGGTCGAGGAGGAACTGAAAGCCGCCCGGCTCAGCGCCGAGCGGGCCAAGGAGGCGGCCGAAACCGCCGACCAAGCCAAGTCCCACTTCCTGGCCGTTCTCTCGCACGAGCTACGTACGCCCCTCACGCCCGTGCTGGCCACGGTCGCGATGCTCCAGCGCATCCATGGGGAGGACGAGGGCCTGGGCCTGCACCTGGAGATGATCCGCCGCAACGTCGAGCTGGAGGCGCGGCTCATTGATGACCTCTTGGATGTGACGCGCATCGTGCGGGGCAAGCTCGAACTGCACAAGCAGCCCGTCGAGCTGTGTACCGTCCTGCACCGCGCCATCGAGGTCTGCGCCGGACATCGAGACGCGCAAGCTTCATTTCGGCGTGGATATCCCCGACGGGCCGTACCTGGTCGAGGCCGATGCCGCCCGACTTCAGCAGGTGTTCTGGAACCTGCTCAAGAACGCGATCAAGTTCACGCCGGAAGGCGGCTGCGTGGGCATCCGCTGTCGTCGCGACGGGGCCGATCACATCCTGGTCGAGGTCAACGACAGCGGCGTGGGCATTGAGCCCGAGGCCCTGCCCCTGATCTTCAACGCCTTCGAGCAAGGGGAACGCAGCCGGACGCGGCTGTTCGGCGGCCTGGGACTGGGCCTGACGATCAGTAAAGCGATGGTCGAGCTGCACGGCGGCAGCATCGCGGCGTCCAGCCCAGGCAAGGATCAGGGGGCGACGTTCCTGGTACGATTGCCCCTGCTCACCGCTGCGGCTCGCCCCCGTGGCCGGTCCGACCGGAGATCCGAAGCGTCGGCCAAGCTGCCGGCTCGCCGGCTCAGGATACTCCTGGTGGAGGATCACGGCGATACGGCGTGGGTCATGACCCGGCTCCTGAAGGCCGGCGGGCACGAGGTGGAGGCCGCCGCCGATGTGGCCACGGCGCTGAAACGGGCTGAAGAGGGAGAATTCGACCTGTTGCTCAGCGACCTGGGGCTCCCCGATGGCAGTGGTCTGGACCTGATGCGCGGTTTGCGGGCACGTGGCCTGCCACTGCCGGGCATTGCTCTGAGCGGCTACGGCCAGGAGCAGGATATCCAGCAGAGCCGTGAGGCCGGCTTCATTCATCACCTGACCAAGCCGGTCGCGCCCGACCAATTGATCGAGCTGATCCGTCGGTTCGCGGAGGACCCGACAGGTTTTGGGGGGCTCTGACCGCTCGCGCGTCGCAGCGGGTCTCGGGCAGGCGAAGATCGGGTGGCCTGGGCCTCTTCCACCGCCTTTGGGAGGTTGTCCCAGACCACCACATCACGGGTCTCCAAGGCATTCCGGACGCGGATCAAGTGGAGTCCCCAGCCCGGCCGGCGCGAACCGTTCGACCTGTGCGCCGAGTGCCGGGATTGGCTCTTGGCCAAGCTGGGCAAGCGGCCCGAGTCCCTTTTCCCCGAGGAACCCCCATGCGCGTCTTGACCGTCGCTTGCGACCGTTGCGGGCTGGCACGCCCTGGCGTTCACCGTCGGCCCCCAGCGCCATCGTGACCCGTTCGATTTATGCCCCGACTGCGCCGCCGCGCTCTTGGCCTGGATGACGACCGCCCACCCGAGCAAAGCCGAGAACCCCCGCCCGACCCGCAACGGGAGTGCAAGCCGCAAGGAATCAATAATTGCCGATGGATCATAGGCCCCTGGTTTCCGGGTAATTCGCTTCTTGTCGTGCGGATCAAGAAATCAGGGAACGCCGATCCGACTGGTGTTGACTTCGCATAACCTCGAATATCCTTTGGGTCGTGCGCTAAAGCAACGCCAATGCGACAGGAAACGCCCTATGGCGCCCTGACACGACAGTATGCGATAATACGATTTTATGGGCGAACAGTTCTGAATGATTCGTCGCCAATCAGTGTACATTCGTCCTATTTTCAAACAGAGCCTGGTGCGCCGCCCTCTCTCCGATCAGGAAGCCGCCGCCTTGGTCCGCGCCGCCGAGACCAGCTCGGTCATCTTCCGACTGTCCGGTCAAGACCGCGCCATGGTGTACCGCGTTGCCCTCGGGACCGGGTTCCGTGTCTCGGAACTGGCCAGTTTGACCGTCGCATCGTTCGCCCTGGACGCGAAGCCGCTGACGGTCACAGTGGCCGCCGCCTATTCCAAGCGCCGGCGCGACGATGAACAGCCGATCCCCGCCGCCTTGGCGGACGCCCTTCGGCCCTACCTTGCGTCCCAAGCCCCCGGTCCACCGCTCTGGCCCCTGGACAATCACCACACCGCCGAGATGATCCGAGTGGACATGGACGCCGCCGGCATCCCGTACTCTGACGCCTCGGGCCGGGTGGCCGATTCCCACGCCTTGCGAGCAACCTACATCTCGGCGCTGGTTGCCTCGGGCGCCTCGGTCAAGACGTGTCAGACTTTGGCCCGGCACTCGACCCCCAGCCTGACCATCGGCATCTATGCCAAGGCATCGGTTCATGACCTGACCGGCGCGGTCGAGTCCCTGCCCGACCTGGCCCCGTCCGACCCGACCCCCGAGGCGTCCGAAGTGCCAATAACGTGTACATATAAGCAAAACATTGTCAATTTCCTGGCCCTACGGAGCGAAGGGACGGGGCCGTGTCAAGGCGGAAACGGGCGGAACCGAGGCCCCGTCAGTGACAATTCGCAGCATGGAAGGGGAGATGTCACAAGCCGCTGAAAAGTCGGGACTTGGCGGTTGCTGTCACTCCCGGACTGACATTGACGCAAGCGGGGGGGGAGGGATTCGAACCCCCGGACTGGTTGCCCAGTCAGCGGTTTTCAAGACCGCCCCACGCCCGCCGCAAGTATCAAGTCTACCAAGCCTTTGCGACTAGCTACCCTGCCTGTGGCACCGCATGGGCACCGCGCAGACTCAAATCTGCCCCCTGACCTGACCGCCGTCATCGACGCGTGGCCCGACCTGCCCGAGCCGATCCGGGCTGGCATCGTGGCGATGGTCAAGGCATCGGTCAGGGAGGAGTGACGACACTGGTGGCGAATTCCCAGGAACGGTCGTTTGGCCTGGGTCTGGGCAAAGTGGGCAAGTCTGCGAAGGAGAAATCCGCTGTCGCTACCGTCTCGACCGAATTCGCCACCAGTGTCAGTGATGGGTTTCGGCCAGTGGGGTCATGCAATTTGAAAGCAGGCATGGTATGAGAGGGGGTTGTCTCTCTGTCGTCATCAGACCGGGACCCCCTGCTCATGGATGCCGCTGCCTTCGTTGACAAATGGCAGAAGAATCTACGAACGGAGCGATCCGCCTCGCAAGAGCACTTCCTGGATCTGTGCGAGGTCTTGAAGCATCCCAAGCCGGGGGCGGTCGATCCCAAGGGGCTGACGTTCACGACAGAGCGCCGGGTCAAGAAGGAGGGGGGGAAGCACGGGTTTGCCGATGCCTGGAAGAAGGGGTTCTTCGGCTGGGAGTACAAGAGGAAGGGGGCGGATCTCAACGAGGCTTATAACCAACTGCTCCAGTACAGTGGGGATCTCGGGAACCCGCCGCTACTGGTCGTTTCGGACATGGACCGGATCGAGATTCGGACCCGGTTCACCGACTATCCGACCACGAGCCACGTCATCACGCTCGACACGTTCGCGACACCCGCGAATCTGGAGAAACTCCGTTGCCTCTTCTACGAGCCCGAAAGACTGAGGCCCGAGAAGACCATCGAGAAAATCACGGAAGAGGCCGCCAAGAAGCTGGCGGAGCTGGCCCCGACCATGCGGAACCGTCTCACCGACTCGACGAAGGTGGCCCACTTCCTGGACCGCCTGATCTTCTGCATGTTCGCCGAAGATGTCGGACTCTTGCCGAATCACGTTTTCAGCCAGTTTCTCAAGAAGACGAATCGCGACCCCAGATTCATCAATCGAGACATCGCTCAACTCTTCGAGGCCATGGCCAAGGGCGGGGACTTTTACGGGGAGACGATTCCCCACTTCAATGGGAATCTCTTCGATGAAACCCCGCCCCTGGACCTGGTCGGGACGGAATTCCCGATCCTCAGCGAGGCCAGCACGTTCGACTGGAGCGAGATGGACCCGTCCATCTTCGGCACGCTCTTCGAGCGCGTGATGGACCCTGCCCAACGCACTCAACTCGGTGCGCATTACACCGGCTTTCGCGACATCGCGACACTGGTCGAGCCCGTCGTCATGGCCCCGCTCCGGCGGGAATGGGCCGAACTCCGGGAGAAGATCGCCTCCCTCGTGCCCGATGTCATCGAGACGCGCAAGGGGGAAAGCCTCTTCCAGCCCGTGGAGGAATCCCGAGTCCAGGAGGCCCAGAAGCTGGTTGACGCCTTCCTGGATCGCCTCAGAGCGGTCCGTGTCCTGGACCCGGCTTGCGGATCGGGGAACTTCCTTTACGTCACGCTGCGAATGCTCAAGGATCTGGAAAAAGAGATCCTGATCGAGTGCAGACACCGGGGGTTGAACGAATTCGAGCTGAAGGTCGGTCCGAATCAACTCTTCGGGATCGAGATCAACCCCTATGCCTTCGACCTGGCCCAGATGACGGTCTGGATCGGATTCATTCAGTGGCAGAAGGACAACGGCTTCCCGATCGAGCATGAGCCGATTCTTCAAGCACTTCACAACTTCGAATGTAAAGATGCGATCCTGGACCTCCGGCAGCCCGATTCCCCGACGGACCCTGCCTGGCCCGAGGCCGATTTCATTGTGGGCAATCCACCGTTTCTCGGGGGTAAGATCATGCGGTCTGGACCGAGGGAGAAGCGGTCAGGGGGGAGGAAACCGGGGGCGGGGACTGAAGCCAAACAAACCGGTCTCGGGGATGAGTACGTCGATCGACTGTTCGCGCTCTGGCGGGACCGCGTCCGGCCCGAGGCAGACCTTTGCTGTTACTGGTTCGAGAAGGCCCGAGCCCAAATCGAAGCCGGGAAGTGCAAGCGGGCGGGTTTACTCGCAACCCAAGGCATTCGAGGAGGGGCGAACCGACACACGCTGCAAAGGATCAAACGGACCGGCGACATCTTCTTTGCCGAGAGCGACCGGCCCTGGATTCTCAACGGGGCGAACGTTCATATCGCGATGGTCGGTTTCGATGACGGAAGGGATACGAGTCGCGTGTTGGACAGAGTGTCCGTACCGGCGATCCATAGCAACCTCACGGCCCACTCCGACATCACCAAAGCCTGCCGGCTGGCCGAAAACGTAGGCGTCGGTTTCATGGGGGATACGAAGGGGGGAGGTTTCGATATCCCCGAACGACTCGCCCTCGCTCTCCTGGACGCCCCCAACCCGCACGGACGGCCCAACAGCGATGTGATCGTTCCCTGGATCAATGGTCTCGACGTGACCCGCCGATGCCGGAATATCTGGATCATTGATTTCGGGATCGAATCCGACATGTCAACAGCTTGCCTTTACGAAAAGCCATTCGCTTACGTGTCATGAGCACGTTCACCCGAACGGCAAAGAGAGAAGCTGCAGGATTACAAAGAGTCGACTTGGTGGATTCATGTCGAGCCCCGCACCGAGGGATGAGATGCGTGATAGCGCTTCGCCCCTTACCCCGGTTCATCGCCACACCGACGCGTCTCGAAGCATCGGCTGTTTGTCTGGTCTGAAGTCACCGACGCTTCCGGATCGCCAACTCATCGCCTTCGCCCGATCCGATGATTATCTTCATGGGCGTTCTTCAATCCCGACCGCATGAGGTGTGGGGCTCGTGCCCAGGGTACCCAAGTTCGCGAGCGAGAAAGCGGATTTCGATATACCCCGACAACTTGCTTTGAGACGTTTCCCATGCCGGAACCCACCGATCCGCAGCGACATGCCATTGAAGAGGCTTCCAAGCGATTGGATGGGCTTCGATCCAACTGGCTGAATCCCCCCGAATGGGTGCGAGAGGAAACCATCGAATTCCCCGGCTCGATCCCTGGAGCTTGGGCGCGTTACGTCCACGACCCGGACGCCCGGGGAATTGGTACCGTTCGTTACCCCCGCCTCGTCGCGAAGGACGCCCACGTCTTCGACCTGGCCAAGCGGACCCTGACGAATCTCTACAACGAGCGCCCAACCTGGCTGGATCTTGCCCACAAGACCCTCGATGAAGCGGTCTTCGACGCCTACGGCTGGGACCCCTCGATGACGGACGAGCAAATCCTCGCCGCCCTCCTGAAGTTGAACCTGGAACGATCGGCCTCGAGCGATGCAGCCCCCGGTGCCGCTGAGACCGACGAACCCGAGGAAGGCGAACCCGAATAGTCTCGTAGCGCGGCCGAGCCGCAATCGGTCTTCTCTTGTAGGGTAGGCTTTAGCCTGCCAGTCTCATTCGGATTTCTTACGGATATGGAATTGGCAGGCTAAAGCCTACCCTACAAGAAGAAACTCCCCAGCTTGACGATCTTCGCGGCGCGACGAGCGTTTCGAGGGTAACAATGTCGGGTGCGTCGAGTCCGCGACGACGCACCTTCTCCTACCCCGACCCGTAAAGACTCACAGGGGAAGAGGTGCGTCGTCGCGGACTCGACGCACCCTACCTGACTGCAACCGGGATCGCGGCGCGACAAGAAGAATTCATAGCGCGGCGGAGCCGCAACCGTCTTGTCTTGTAGGGTAGGCTTCAGCCTGCCAATCCCAAATCCGGGACATTCTGGAAGAGGCAGGCTGAAGCCTACCCTACAGGAGAAGATCGCCCAGCTTGACAATCAGCGCAGCGCAACGAGCGATTCGGGAGTAACAATGTCGGGTCCGCTGTGCGGACCCGACATTGTTACCTGCAAGTCTCTCGTTGCGCCACGGAGAATCTTGGGTCTGCCGGGCTCGTTGGGACCCGGGGTACCAGGCCGTGAGAAGCGTGGTGTCCATCCTGCTCATCCCGGAGGGATGGCAGCCCTTAGCCCCGGTTCGCGCCGCGCAACCGGGGTTGAGAAGTTGAGAAGCCGACGCGCGGTCCGACCCTGGAGGGGTCGCGGCACGCATTCGAGTCGTTCGCGCGGCGACCCCGTCGGGGTCGAGAGCCGTTGGGACGTTCCAGGCCCCCGGTTGCGCTGCGCGAACCGGGGCTAAGGGCTGCCATCCCTTCGGGATATTGGGCTGCGGCTCCGCCGCGCAACGAGAAACACAGGCCCGGGGACGTTATACACGCACGATCGCGCAGCGATCCAGGCCGGTGCCGAGAGCGCCTTGATCGGACCACCGATCACGTTGACGTATTGGCTGAGGTATCTTAAAATGCAACAGCAAGCCCCGAAGGGGAGGTGGCCGTGATCGATGTCATCATCCTTTGGGACCTGGATGACGATGCCGATGGGAACGTCCAGCATGTTGCCGAACATGGCATCTCCGTGGATGAGGTGGAGGATGTGCTGCGTGATCCTCGCAGCCGGACCGGGCGAAGCCGTCGCACCGGGCGTCCCCAGGTCTTCGGCTGGACATCGACCGGCAAGTTCATCACGGTCATCTGGGAGGAAGTGGACGACGATCCCCGGATGATCTACCCCGTCACGGCGTACGAAGTCCCGCCGCCGCTGGGGAGGCCAACATGAACGAGACGACCCGCGCCAAGCCGGAGCTGACCCCCGAACAACAGGCCGCCATCGCGGAGATTCGCGCCCGATCCCGCCGCGAACGGCCTGGGCCGGATGAACTCATCGACCGGGGCGAGCTGGATGAGCTGGTCCCGCACGACCAGTTCATGGAACTGCGGATGCTGGCCGCGAAGCTCCGCCAGCTTCGGGAGGAACAAGGCTTGAGCCTGACCGACGTGTCGGAGCGCTCGGGACTGACCCGCGCGGCGATCAGCCGGCTGGAGAACGGCTGGAACAACAACCCGACCTTGGAAACCTTGTACCGCTACGCCGCCGCTCTCGGGACGCGGATCACGCTCTCTGTCATCCCTGCTTTGGAGGATTGAGCCGATGGCCAGCGTCTCTTCAAGATCGACTCCCACCACACCGCCGAGATGATCCGGCACGACCTGGCCGCCGCCGGCATCCCCTACGTCGATGCCTCGGGACGGGTGGCCGACTTCCACGCCCTGCGCCATTCGTACATCACGGCGCTAGCGATGAGCCATGCCCCGGTCAAGGTCGTCCAATCGCTGGCCCGGCATTCGACCCCGACCCTGACTCTCGGGACGTACGCCCACGTCGGTCTGTTCGACCAGACGGCCGCCCTGGACGCCCTGCCCGACCTGACCACGCCCGACCCCAAGCCCGAGGCCGCCACCCTGGCCGCGACTGGCACGGATTCCCATATAAGCGATCCCGAGTGGGCACCGCGCAGGGGACGGAACGGGTCGGAACCTGTCGGTCAGTGTCGCAAGTGACGACCTGACCACGGTTTCACAAGCCGCCCTGTCGATGGTTCACAACCCCTTGGAACCGTCGGACTTGGACGCTTCCAGTCGGGAATTGTCGGCTTCTGACGAGCGGAGGGGGTGGGATTCGAACCCACGGACTGGTTGCACCACTCACGGTTTTCAAGACCGTCCCAATCGGCCACTCTGGCACCCCTCCCGGATTCTGAGCGAAGAGTTCGGTCACTGCTGGCCGACCTCGTCGATGATGTCCTCGGCGACGAAGATCGGCACGTCGACGGTCACGGCCACGGCGATGGCGTCGCTGGGGCGGGAATCGACCTCGACGAGCTCGCCCTCGTGGCGGATGCGGAGCTTGGCGTAGTAGGTGTGGTCGCGCAGCTCGCTGATGAAGATGTCCTGCAGCTCGCCGCCGAGCAGCTCGATCGTGTTGGCCAGCAGGTCGTGGGTCAGGGGGCGAGGCGCGGGCTGGCCCTTGACGCGGCGGTCGATGCTGGTGGCCTCGAAGATGCCGATCACGATCGGGAACGTCCGCTCGCCTTCGACCTCCTTCAGGAAGATGATCTGCTGCTCGTTGTTCTCGTTGATGATGATCCGCGTAAGTTCCATCTGCACGGCCACGGCCGATCGTCCCCCCTCGCGACGCCGGACGGCGACCGCATCGATCGTGACGGAGCGGCACGCCGACGTCCCGCCCAAGACACTTGGCAACATCGATGATAAGGACTCTCGGCGCGACCCGTCAACGCTCGGGACGCGGAGCCCGCTCAACGGTCGCCTTCCATCTGCGGCCAGCAGGGCCTCGACCGCGGCGTGCTGGGCTCTCCAGCTCGGCCAGCCTTGGCTCGTTGCCTGGGCGACCACCTCGGCCGGGGCGCGGCCACGAAGCCTCGTTGGCCAGCTTGGACCGGATCGGCGCCGATCTGCTTGTCGAGGTCGGCCAGTGTCTTCGGTGCTCGGCGGCCTCGGCCTCCTTGTCGATCAGGCCGGCCAGGGGCAGGATGATCTCGGCGTCGGCCAGGACCGCCACGGCGCAGTCGGCGGGACGCTCGGCGGTCGGCGCGATGGTCAGGCGTCGCGGCGTTGGTCAAGGCTCCGCAGGAACGCCTCGCCCTGGCGAAGCTGGGCGGCGACGTCGCCGTCGGCCACGATGATCGGCGCGATCTTGGCCGTCCTCGGGGACGTTCCGCTCGGCGCGGAGGTTGCGGATCGCCGTGATCGTCTCGCTGCCACTGGTCGACGACGTTCGGCGGCCGCCGCGTCGTCCCAGGCCATCGGGTAGCCGGCCAGGACGCGATGCAGACGCTCTCCTCGGCCGGTGCCGGGCTCGGGCAGGCCGCGCGTCGGCGCGAGCCTGGCCGAGCGCCTGCCAGACCTGCTCGGTCACGAACGGCATGATCGGGTGGAGCAGCCGGCAGAGGCCGTCGAGCACGGCCGCCAGCACGCGCTGGGCGACCGGGCGCGGCTCCGGGTCGCGGAGCCGGCCCTTGACGAACTCGAGGTACCAGTCGCAGAAGTCGTTCCAGGTGAAGTCGCGGAGCCGCCGGGTCGCCTCGGCGAACCGGAAGTCCTCGAGGTCGGCGGTCGTCGCCGCGCGATCGTCCGGCCAGGACGTCAAGGATCCAGCGGTCCTCGATCGGCAGGCTCGGCGAGGTCGACCGGCGCCGGGCTCGTAGCCTTCCAGGTTCATCAGCGCGAACCGGGCGGCGTTCCAGAACTTGTTGGCGAAGTTCCGGCCCTGCTCGAACCGCTCGGACGTGTTGACCTCGCGGCCGTCGGGCAGCTTGGCCTTCTCGACGGGCATCCGCAGGTCCTGGGTCTCGGTCGCGCGCGACGGCCAGGGTGAACCGCAGGGCGTCGGCGCCGTAGATCTCGATGATGTCGACCGGGTCGACGCCGTTGCCGGCCGACTTCGACATCCGCTTGCCCTTGCCGTCCTGGATCACCGGGTGGATGTAGACGTCGCGGAACGGCACGTCGCCCATGTTGAACTGGCCGAAGATCACCATCCGGGCGACCCAGAGCGTGATGATGTCGCGGGCCGTCGAGAGGACGCTCGTCGGGTAATACTTCTTCGAGCTCGGGCGTCTCCTCGGGCCAGCCGAGCGTCGAGTGCGGCCAGAGGGCCGAGCTGAACCAGGTGTCGAGGACGTCGGGGTCCTGCGTCAGATCGTGTGACCGGGCCCGAGCTGCATCGGCCGTCGCAGGTCGGTCTCGGCGCAGATGAGCCAGCCGCCCGTTTCGGCGCGGCTGCCAGGCGACGTCAGTCGCGGCCGCCGAAGGCGCGCTTGAGGTCGGCCTCCGTCGCACGTCGCGCAATGCCAGATCGGGATCCGGTGCCCCCACCAGAGCTGCCGGCTGATGCACCAGTCGCGCTTCTCGCCCAGCCAGTCGAGATAGCTCTTGGCGTAGCGCTCGGGATGGATCTTGACCCGGCCGGAGGTCACCGCGTCCATCGCCTGCTGGGCGAAGCCGGGCGTGCCGTCGGGATCGTCGCCCATCCGGACGAACCACTGGTCCGAGAGATACGGCTCGATCGGCGTCTTGCTGCGGTCGGAGTGGTTCAGCCGCGATCGAGGTACGAGTCGACCTTCTCGAGCAGGCCCTGCGCTTCGAGGTCCTCGACGACCCGCTTGCGGACCACGATCCGGTCGAGGCCGGCGTAGGCGCCGGCGTTCTCGTTGTAGGTGCCGTCGGGGTTGAGCAGGTTGATCATCGGCAGGCTTGTTGCGGCAGGCCGGCCTGGTAGTCGTTCGGGTCGTGGGCGGGGGTCACCTTCACGCAGCCGGTGCCGAACGTCGGGTCGACGAGCATCGCCGTCGGCGATGATCGGGATGCGGCGGCCGGTCAGCGGCAGGTCGACCGTCTTGCCGATCAGGTGCTTGTAGCGCGGGTCGTCGGGATGGACGGCGACGGCCGTGTCGCCGAGCATCGTCTCGGGCCGGGTGGTGGCGACGTGGAGCACCTCGCCGGTCGAGCCGGCCACCGGGTACTTGATCGTCCAGAGGTGGCCCTGGACCTCCTCGTAATAGATCTCGTCGTCGGCGACGGCGGTGCGGAGCTGGGTGTCCCAGTTGACCAGCCGCTTGCCGCGGAAGATCTTGCCGGCCTTGAACAGGCTGAAGAACGTCGCGCCGGACGGCCCGCGAGCAGACCTCGTCGAGCGTGAACCGGGTGCGGTCCCAGTCGCACGAGCAGCCCATCAGCCGGAGCTGGCTCGAGGATGCGGGCCTCGTACTCGTCCTTCCAGGCCCAGATCCGCTCGACCAGCGCCTCGCGGCCGAGGTCGTGGCGGGTCTTCTTCTCCTCCTCGAGCAGCCGCTTCTCGACGACCGCCTGGGTGGCGATGCCGGCGTGGTCGGTGCCGGGCATCCAGAGGGCGTCGATAGCCCTGCATCCGCCGCCAGCGGATGAGGATGTCCTGGAGCGTGTTGTTGAGCGCATGGCCCAGGTGCAGCGCCCCGGTGACGTTCGGCGGCGGGATCACGATGCGAGTAGGGCGGCTTCGTCGCTCGACGGGTCGGCGTGGAAGTAGCCCTTTTCGAGCCAGAAGTCGTACCAGCGGCGCTGGGCGTCCTGGGGATCGTATTGCTTGGGGAGGTCAGGAGTGGTCATGGTCAAATAACGCCAAAGGTCAGCGGACCGGCCCGCTGAGTGTAGCTTTTCGAGTGACGAGCAAATGCCACGGCGGGCCGGGTCCGCTGCAGCAGAGTGAGACGCGTGTGTATGCTAGCGGACCGCGCGACCCTCCCGCTCCGCCCATTCGTTAAGATAGTCGATAAGTTGGGGGCTTTGATCGGGGATGGATATCGCGGCATACCGCTTCCCGTCAGCAAACACGACGGCATCGCCTTCGTGACAACCGCCGCTAGAGATCTGCTTCTCGTGGAGACACCACATCACGAACGCCTCAGCAACATCCGTCCATTGTTCGCTCTGACGCATTTCGACGTGGCTGGTCCGCGTCATGTGGTAAACGCCTGACTATGGTTGTACGACCAGAGATCTCAGCAACGAGATCCATAACGTCTGTGGTAATCAAGTTGATGAGGCGGCTCTTGCCCCTCCTTGAAGAGCTCTTTCAAAACGATCCCCGGTTATCTTGCCTCGGGCGCTTCGGGAGATTCCTCAACGAGGTACTCGCAGTCCACCATGTACAGGGTTTCCTCGTCCGACCCATAGCGCACGGCAAACGCGAATAAGAATATCCCGAGGCGGGTCCCCGGGGTCGTGGATCACCAGGTCGTACTGGAGAACGTCGTAGGGTGGGCCGATTCGGACCAGAAGGCGGTTCGGGTTGCGGCCAAGCTGATCAAGCCCCTTCAAGATTTCACGAATCGTGTGACTCGACAGCTTCCATGCGCTGATCTTTCGCTTGACGTTCGCGGTCAACTCCGTTGAGTAGCTCATCAAACGCTTCCTTGAGGGGCACCGTCCTGCGCTGCGCAATGGCTTCGGCCGACATCTCCCAAAGATCGGGACCACGCCAGAAGGGGCCGATCGTGACCGTGTATCCGGTCTCTTCGAGCCGATGGCGCCACTGGTCAAACTCCGCCTTCGTGAAATGGATCTGCGGCGGCTCGACCCGGGAGGGACCGTCAATCCCGAGACGTTGTGCGTCGCGGCCGACCGGCGTACCGTGGACAAACTGGCGGGGAGCATACACCGCCACGTCGCCGAACGTTTCGAGGACGAGGAATTCTTGTCTCGGAGTCATCGTAAGTCGCTCCTGCGCCGAGGCTTCTCGGCACACATCCGGGCCCCTCGCATTCTAAGGGATCGATGCTGATCCCTCAACCCCGCGCCTGAGCGGCCTCGGTGTCCCGGACAGCTCGACTGTGCTTGGCCAGCTTGTGTTCGAACGCGTCGACCAGCGCCAGCCAGCTCGCCTCGATGACGTTCTCGGAGACGCCGACGGTGCCCCAGACGTCGTCGTGCGTCCTTGCTCTCGATCACGACGCGGACGCGGGCGGCCGTGCCGGCGCGGGCGTTGATGACGCGGACCTTGTAGTCGACCAGGTGCATCTCGCTTGAGCCGCGGGAAGTGGCGCTTCGAGGGCCTTGCGCAAGGCGCCGTCGAGGGCGTTGACCGGGCCGTCCCCCTCGCTGACGGTGTGCTCGACGGCGTCGCCGACCCTGAGCTTGACCGTCGCCTCGGTCGACGGGCGTCGCCGTCCGGGCCGGCCGTCGACGCTGACGTGGTAGCCCAGCCGCTCGAACCACGGCGTGATGCGCCCGGCGAGCCTCTCGACCAGCAGCACGAACGACGCCTCGGCCGCCTCGAACTGGTAGCCCTCGTTCTCCAGGTCCTGCACCCGGTCGAGCACCTCGGGTCAGCAGGCCGGGTCCTGCTCCAGGCCGTACTCGCCGAGCTTCTCGGCGATGTTCGACTTGCCCGACAGCTCGCTGACCAGCACCCGGCGCTCGTTGCCGACGGCGGCCGGGTCGATGTGCTCGTAGCTGCGCGGCGTTCTTGCGGACGCCGTGGACGTGCATCCCCCCCTTGTGGGCGAAGGCGCTGGTGCCGACGAACGGCTGGCCGGGGCGGAAGTTCATGTTGGCCGTCTCGTAGACGTACCGCGAGACCTCGGTCAGGTGCGCGAGCTTGCCGGGCGACAGGACCTCGTAGCCCTGGATACTTGAGCGCCAGGTTGGCGATGACGCTGCAGAGGTCGACGTTGCCGCAGCGCTCGCCGATGCCGTTGATCGTCCCCTGCACCTGGCGACGCCCCGTGCTGACGGCCGCCAGGGTGTTGGCGACGGCCAGGCTCGCCGTCGTTGTGGGTGTGGATGCCGAGCGGCACGGCGACGGCTCGCGCGACCTGCGTCGACGGCCGCGGCGATCTCCTCGGGCAAGCGCGCCGCCGTTGGTGTCGCAGAGCACGATCCAGCCGCGCGCCGGCGTCGGCCGCGGCCTGGAGGGTCTGCAGGGCGTAGTCGGGGTTGCTGCTTGAAGCCGTCGAAGAAGTGCTCGGCGTCGTAGATCACCTCGGCGACGTGCGCCGCGCAGAAGGCGACCGAGTCGGCGATCATCCGCAGGTTCTCGTCGAGCGAGACGCCGAGCACCTCGTGGACGTGCAGGTCCCAGCTCTTGCCGACGATCGTGACGACCGGGGTGCCGGCGTCGACCAGGGCCTTCATGCCCGGTGTCGTCCTCGGCGGCGATGTCCCTGCGCCGGGTCATGCCGAAGGCGGCGACCCTGGCGTGCGTCGAGGTCGAGGTCGCGGACCGCGCGGAAATAGGCGGCGTCCTTGGGGTTGGAGAGCGGATAGCCGCCCTCGATGTAGTCGACCCCCAGCTCGTCGAGCCGAGCCGTGATCAGCAGCTTGTCCTGGAGCGAGAAGTTGACCCCCTCGCCCTGGCTGCCGTCGCGCAAGGTCGTGTCGTAGATGGCGATCCGCGTCATGTCCAATTCACCTGGTCGCTCGGTCGGGCAAAAGCGGTATTGTAGCAGAACACGCCGGGGCGCTGTCAGAGGGAGTACGAGAAGGGCCTTTTCTGTGTAGCGGCGGCCGTCCCGGCCGCACCGGTTGGAGCCCAGAGCGGCCGGGACGGCCGCCGCTCCACAGAAATCGATGGGGAAATCCGAGACTGTCGCGTCGTTTCCGGGTTTTCTCAGCCCCAGCGGGGCGCGATCGTAAAGCCTGGGGCGTGAGCCCCAGGACGAAGCAGTCGCTCCCCACCACGCCACGCGATGTCGCCCCTGCGGGGCTCACGAATTCCCGAACACCATGCTGGTTCCTTCCTGGGGCTCACGCCCCAGGCTTTACGATCGCGCCCCGCTGGGGCTGAGATGCTCCAGCCAGCCCGGTGACATTGCTACAGAATCGGAAATCCCTCCCCTTTCAGCCCGACACCCAGGCGCGATCCAGGTTCGGGGATCAGTTTTGCTTGACAAACTTCTGCGCACGCTGGCCCTGGATGTCTCCGGCATAGATGTTGCCCTTCGAATCGACGGCCACAGCGTGCAGCCAGGTACATTCGCCCGGATTGGTCCGGAACAGGTTGCCCTTCGGCACGGTCCAGAGCTGGAGCATCTTCCCCGAGGTATCAAACTTCATGAAAAGCTGGTCCTTGGGCGGGACGCCCAGGTAGGCCTCGGCGGGAATCCAGGGCATGGGTGACGAGCCACAGGCCCAGATCTCATCGCGGCCGGTCATCCAGAGGCCCCAAGGGACCAGCCGGTTGCGCCACTCGTCGAGGAACGTGCCGTTCTGGTCGAAGACCTGGATGCGCACGTTGTTCCGGTCGGCCACGTAGAGCCGGCCCCGCGAATCCATCACGATCGCGTGCGGCAGGCTGAACTCGCCCGGGGCGGTGCCCAGTTTTCCCCAGCTCTTGACGTACTTCCCGGTTTTGTCGAAATGGACGATGCGGTTGTTGCCGTACCCATCGGCCACGAAAATATCGCCGGCCGGGGTGATCACCATGTCGGTCGGCTGGTCGAAATGGCTCTCGTCGCAGCCGGGGCGGTCCTGGGTGCCGAGCGTCCGCAGCAGCTTGCCCTCGGGCGTGAACTGCATGACGAGATGATTGCCGATATCGGCCAGCCAGACCATGCCTTGCGGATCGAGCCGGATCGAGTGGGCGTTCTTGACGTGGTCCTGGCCCCAGGCGCGAATAAACTGGCCGTCAAGACTATAGACCTGGACGGGAGGGACCGCGCGCGTGAAAACCCAGACGTGATCCTGCGCATCGACGGCGAGTCCGGGCATGGCCCCCCAGGCGCAGTCTTTCGGGCGATGAGGCCAGGAGGGATCGACCTGATACCAGGTCGCCAGGCTCACGCGGGGATACGCGGGCACCTTGGCGCTCTGCGCCACGCAGGGTCCGCCAGGAACATGAGTGTCCCCAGCGCCAGCAGCCCCGGCGTCGAGAGGAATGCGTGAAACGCCGCTCGCATGCTCATCTCCAGAAGAGGTCACTCAAGGGCGGACAAGACCGGACGGGACGAGCCCATGGCCGCAGTCGCCAGGTGCCGTTGCGTCCGACACTCTGTATGTCTTTCCTACCTTAACATGAGGTCGGCAGTTGAGTTCAACGCTTTTCCCGGGACAGACCCACCAATGCGAACCTTGAATGAGCTGCTCCAGGCCGTGCGCCGGGAGGCCGAGCGCGGAGTTTCCGATCGACGAGGCCGTTTATCAGCGCGCCGGACGCGATCCCTGCGAGCCGATCCTCTGCGCCGGGTCCCTCGATGCGCCGTTTTGCAGTGTCGGGCGGGACCTGGGCGCCGATGAGGTCCTGGCCGGCGAGCCGCAGATCGGCGCGGCCGGACGCCAGGTCCGGAGCGGATTGTACCAGGCCGCCACAGGTCAGGAGCCGCCCCGATCCGACCGGCGGCTGGAGCCCGCCCTCGCCCTGGCCCTGCTGACGAACACTGTTCCTTACAAACCACCCGGCAACAAGGCGTATCCCGACCGGGTGCGCCGCGGTTCCGTCCTTTTCTCGCCGAGCTCCTCGTGCAGCACTGGAAGGGAAGCCGGGTCCTGACCCTCGGCACCGAGGCGTTCCAGTGGTTCGCGCCTTATGCTCCCGAGGGCGTGGCGGAGGACTTCTGGCGCCGCGAGGATCGCTACGAAGCCGTCCTCACCGTCGAGCTGACGGCGGAGGTGGACGGCCGCGCCCTCCGGAAGACGCTGACGGTCGCCCCGCTACCCCACCCTTCGCCGCTGAACCAGCGGTGGTACAAGCAGTTTCCGGACTTGCTTGCGAAGCGACTGGCGGACCTGGACCATCCCGCCGCCGCCGGAAACGGCGGCCCGTGATTCCGCAAGGCTGGAGCCAGGAAACGTACGTGTTTCGCGTCCCCCCCCGTCGGACGTAAGTCTTTTCTGTGTCGCGGCAGCCCGTTTCGAAAGACAACAACCTCTCGTCGCCGGGTGCCACGGGTTCCGCTTGGGGAACCCGTGCCGAGCGATCCCCAGCCCGCGGACACGGGTTCCCCAAGCCAGGCTTGACGTACGTGTTTAGCGCCCCCTGTCGGCCGTAAGAGGCTATCCGGAAAGCCCCGAAGGGGCGGCAGCGCATAGCCAGGGGCGTCAGCCCTTGGAGAGGTGAACGGCGCGACACAGAGCCCCTTTTCCGTTCCGCAGGGGTGACAGAAGACGGGGTCCCGCTGGGTTTTCTGTCGCCCCTGCGGAGCGGAAAAGGAGGATGTCGCGGTCGCGGTCCCGGCCCCAGGGGCTGACGCCCCTGGCTCTACGCTGCCGCCCCTTCGGGGCTGAAAACCATCTTCTCCGATAGCCTCTCAGTCCTTTCTATTACCCCGGCAAGAAAGTAGGTCGGACAATCCTGTCCGACTCCCCCGGCCTGTCGGACAGGATTGTCCGACCTACAGGAGGATCTCTTTGCCGGGGTAATATGTAGCGGCGGCCGTCTCGGCCGCTCCGGGATGGGTCCCCTTCGGAGCGGCCGGGACGGCCGCCGCTACAAAGAAGAGTCCGAAAAAACAGGCATTCGAGACGCGAAACACGTACCCCCCAAGCCGAACCCGTGGCACCCAGGAATGTTCGACCCCGATGGCCCCGGTCTCGGAAAGTCCTGCGCGGGTGGAAACGATCATATCCCCGTCGGAAGGCCCAGCACGCGACGGCAACGGTGTGTCGGATTCCTTCATTCTTCCTTTTCGCCGCAGGTCGTCGGGCCGTCTTCCGGGAGCACCCCCCAACGCGGGGGCCGGTTCGTCGTCCGCCCCGAGGGCGGCGAGAGAGGCCGCACAACTTGACATAATGTGTTCTTTGACAATATGTTGCGTGAAATGCACAAACGAACCCAGAGCGGCCCTGCGGCCGTCCTGGACACGTCGGACGCGGTCCCGAGAGGCGCGCCAAAGAGCGCGCTGAAAGCGCCAAGCGGAAGGAGCGGAACCATCGATGAATCAAGGGTTTACGAGCCGTATCCGGTACATGGCAGAGCCGGAAAACAAGGCCGGCGCAAGTGACCGATGAAAGCCTCCGGCGGGAGCAGGGAAAGGACAGACAGGACAAGAACTTACGGTCGGTGACAGGGCGGTTTCCCGCGGTCGCACGACCGGCCACAGACAGGGTCGCCCCGAGGTCGTGGCACCAGGGTCTGATTCCGAGGGAATTCGGGGTTGCCTGCCCGTGGTTCGGGGCGATATGGTATAGACTTGTGACGATGTGGTCTTGCTGGGGGCCCGGACCGTGCGCAAATCCCAGATGGTCACCGACCGCGAGCTGGAAATCCTCAAGATTCTCTGGGCACGGGGGCGGGCCTGCGTCCGGGAAGTTCAGGAAGACCTGAACCAGACGGCGGGGCCGGTGGCCTACAGCACCGTGCAGACGTTGCTGAATATCATGGAGGAGAAGAAAGGGCTGGTGCGGCACGTCGTGTCGGGGCGGACCTTCATTTACATCCCCAAGAAGAGTCCGGAGCGGACCATCCGGGAGCTGACACGGCGGTTCGTGGACCGCGTCTTCGATGGCGCCCTGGATCGGGTCATGGTGGCGCTGCTGGATTCGAACCCGCCGAGCCTGGAGGAACTGGAACGGCTGCGGGCCATGATCGACGAAGCGCGCCACCAGGCCGAAGCGCGGCCGTCCCCGCCGGCAGCCTCTGCGGACCCGGAGGTCCGCGCGCTCTGAACCGTACGAAACCGGCGGCGGGCCGGCTCGACCCCGGGGCGGGAGGGGAGAGCGCACCATGGAGTCATGCCTGGACGGGCTGGTCACTTTGTGGCTGGATGCCGCCCTGGCCACGCTGGTCTGGTGGAACGTCGTGGCCCTGGCGATGGTGCTCTGTTTCCAGCCCGCGCGGCGTTGCGCCTGCGCGCGCGCGGCCTGGCGGCGGGCCTCCTCGTCGGCCCGCTGGTCTTCTGGGGGCCTGTCCCGCGCATCCACCTCGTGTCGCTTTGTCGAGAACTTTTTACACTGCCGGCCCCGCGCGGAGAACCGCCGACGCACTGGGGCGTGCGGACCTTGTGTGCGGTCTGGATGGTGGGGGCGCTTCTCAGTTTGGGCCGCCTGGCGCTGAGGGCGTGGGCGGTCCGCCGGCTTCTGGGGAGCCTCGATCCTCCCGCACCGGCCAGCCTTGCTCTGTATGAGTCGTTGCCACACGCGCGCCGACGTCGGCCGCGGCTGCGCGTCGCCGGGCGGTTCGCAACGCCGGTTCTGATCGGTGTCGCTCGTCCCACGATCGTCGTGCCTGCTGAGATGGAAGGCCCGCAGCGCGCGGGTGCCTTACGGCTGGGCCTCTTGCATGAACTGGCCCATGCCGAGGGGTTCGATCCCGCGTTCCTCCTGATCGGGGCGGTGGCCCAGGTCGTGGGTGTGGGGATGCCGCCTCTGGGATGGATCAGCTCGCCAGATGCGGCTCGACCAGGAGTTCCTCGCGGATCGGGCCGCGGCCCTTCGCCTCGGAGCGGAAGGCAACGAAGATGCCGCCCGGGTGTGCTACGCCTCGGAACTGGTCGCGCTGGCCACAGGCGCCCGGGCTGAGAACCTGGCACCAGGACCACAACGTGCCCGGCCCGAGGCGCCTGCCCGGTCCGAAAGCCGATCCGGGCTCTGCGCACGCATCGCCATGCTCGTCCAGGGCTCCTTTCCTTTCGAGTCCCGCCCTTCCAGCTTCTGGCGCGGCACGCTCTACGCGGGGTCGCTGCTGGGAGTGCTGGCCATCAGCGCGCTCAGCGTGCGGGGATGGGATCGCGCGGCCGATGTGGGACGATCGACGGCACTCCCGCGCTGCTTTCGCATCCAGAATCTGACATTGCATCCGCCGCAACCGTCCTCGCCTCCCAGCGTCGATCTGCCTTTGCTCTTGCCCGACCACTACGATCTCCGCCTAGAACTGCGCACCGAGGCACAGACATCGCCCGACGTGGTCGTGGCTGGCTTCCACGTCCGCACAAGCCGAAAATCGGCGGACTCCCCCACCTGGCATCTTGTCCGTTTGCGCCGTGAAGATGCTGTCGTGAGCGTGTGGGTGGATGGACAGTTGATTCCCAGTGTCCCGGTCGAGCCCCTGCCACCTTGCTTACGTTTCCGAGCGTGCGCGACCCAGGACACTCGGATCCGCAACCTCGTCCTGAGCTGGTGACGGCGCGTAAATGCCAGAACGGCAGGGTCAAGGTCTTCTTGCCGGGTTCGGCGGTCTTGCCTGTCGAATTGGCACAAGAGAAACGGCGGAACTCCCGGGAACGGGCGTTCCACGCGCGTTCTTCTTTGATGAAAGTCCTTGTAGAGAAGCCATTAACGCTATCATCTCAAATTGGCACGTCTTGCGGCATGAAAACTGCGATGAGGACAATGCGTGGATTGGAGCGAGAGGGGAGAAACTTACATGATGGGTTGGCCGAGGCCGCAACGCTGGGATCCGATCGGCGAGCTTCAGCGCGAGTTTGGACGCCTGCTCCAGACCCTCGAGCCCCTACCCGGCTGGCGCTCGCCGCGGCCGTTCCCCGCGATCAACCTTTATGACTCCGGCGACCGTTTCCTCCTCCTGGCCGAGGTGCCGGGCATGTCTGCGAGCGAAATTGAGATCTCGCTGACGGGCGACCGTCTCATCCTGGGCGGCGAGCGGCGCCGGTCGGAGGGCGTCTCGGACGAGAGCTACCGCCGCCAGGAACGCCAATTCGGCCGCTGGTCGCGCAGCGTCACGCTGCCCGAACATATCGATGGCTCCGGGGTTTCGGCGCAGTGCGATCACGGTCTCTTGACCATCATCCTGCCGAAGGCGAGCGAGTCTCTGCCCCGGCAGATTTCCGTCTCGTCCAGCACGCCTTGAATGTCCTCGAGACGCAGGGAGTCAAGCAGGAGTCTGGCCGCCATGAACCCCGAACAGCACGCGATCCGCGTCACCATCGGCCGGCTGCCCGTCGAGACGGTCGCCCCCCCGGGCCCGTGCTCGATCCGGTCGAGCTCCGCACTCCCATGATTGATATCCACGAAGGCCCCGACGGACTCGTGCTCGAGGCGGACCTGCCCGGCGTCACCGACCAGTCGCTGGACGTGCAGCTTGAGGAGAACGTCTTGAGCCTCCATGCGACCGTGGATGCGAAACTCCCCGAAGGGCTGCGACCGCTCTATCTGGAATTCACGCCCACGGCTTTCGCACGCTCGTTCATTCTCAGCGATGAGGTGGACCGTACGCGCATCAGCGCCAGCCTCCAGCACGGTGTGGTGCGCTCGAGCCTGCCCCGCGCGGAACGGGCCAAGACACGGCGGATCGAAGTGAAGAGTCCCTGAAACGGCGATCAGCCCAGGAGGTCGAACTCATGCCTCATCCCTCGGACTGGCGTCCCGATTGGTCGGGCCCGCTCCAATCGTTGCAGGACGAGCTCACCCGCGTGCTCGGTCAGTTCCGCGCGCCGAGGACCGTCGAGCCCACGGCGAGGACTGGACGCCGAGCGTGGACCTGGTCGAGCTGGCCGGCGAGCTCCGGCTCTGGGTCGATCTTCCGGGTGTACTGGCGAGCGCGATCGACTTGACGGTCAACGGCACGATGTTGACCGTTCAGGGAGAGCGGGGGCCGGCCGCCATCGAACAGGGGCGGGAACTGGTACGGGAACGACCTTCTGGCCGTTTTTTCCGACAGGTGGTCTTGCCGTGCGAGGTTGAGGCCGACACCATCCGCGCAGAGCTTCGCGAGGGAATTCTCGAAGTGGTTTTGCCCAAGGCCGAGGCCCTTCGGCCGCGGACGATCCCAATTCGGGGCACTTGAGGACCACCACCGGCTTCCTCCCCGCGTGAGATGTGGTAAATTTGTCGCATCGGGTAGGATGTCCTCTCATGATTCCGAAGGTGGCCCTGCCTTCGGGCGGGATCTTTGCCTGCGCGATCCTCCAGCGTCGGAGCCGACCGTCCATGGAGACCGAGAAGGTCCTCAGCTTCGTCTCGATGATCATCGCCGGCCTGATCACCGTGCTGTTCGTCGTGGACGCGGCGGTCGGCGTTCCCTTTGGCCACGCCAGCCGATTGTTCGATGTCCTCATCGCCATCGGCGGCGGGTTCGTATTCTGGCAAGCGCTCGATACCATCCGCGAGCTGGGGTGACGGGCCGTCCATCCCGCACGGTGTGGAGCTTGCGAGACCGATCCGATTCCAGATTCCAGATTCCGGAGACAGCAGGCCTCCGGAATCTGGAATCTGGAATCTGGAATCCGGGATTCGCGGTCCCGATCGAGGGCCGTCCAGAATCGAAACGCCGCCAGGCAGAATCAGCCGGGGCGGGTCGCGGCGATCAGGGCGGCCATCAGGCCATCCCAGGTGTAGGGATTGGCTTCGGTGGCGACGTTCCAGCCGAGTTTGTGGGCTGTGGCGGTCGTCACGGGGCTGAGACTGGCCAGCTTTACCTCCTGACCGATGCGCACAAGGGCGGACTCGGGAAGCAAGGCGTGAAGCCGTTCGGTGATGGCCGAGCTGGTCAGCGTGATCCAGTCCACGGTGCCCGCGGCGATCCGATCGACAACTTCGCTGGAGATAGCCTCGACATCGAGGTTGCGATATACGGCCATTTGCTCCACCTGGGCGATTTTTTCGAGCTCTTCTGCAGGAGAACGCGCCCCCGGTCGGCACGGGCGAGCAAGACGCGGCGCCCGCGGACTTCCGCGGCCAGGGCCTCGGCCAGCGATTCCGAACGGAACTCCGGCGGCACCAGGTCGGCGCGCAGGCGATAGCCGGCCAGGGCTTCGGCTGTGGCCGGACCAATGGCGGCCAGCTTCAGGTGCCCGACCGCCCGCAGGTCGCGTCCCGTCGCCGCCAGGCGGTCGAAGAAGAACCGGACGCCGTTTCCGGACGTGAAGACGAGCCAGTCGAACTCGGCCAGCCGGCGGATTGCCTGGTCGATGGGACCAGGATCAGTCACGGGACGGATCTCGACCGTCGGCGCCAGCAAGACTTCCGCTCCCAGGGCCTCCAGGTCGGCGGCCGACCGCTCGGCCTCGTCACGCGGGCGGGTCACGACGATGCGCTGACCGAACAGCGACAGGCGTTCGAACCACGCCAGCGCCGGCCGTCGCGTGACCACGTCTCCCACGACGATCAGCGCGGGCGGGCCGAGTCCCGCGTCATCGACCCTGTCCGGGAGGTCGCCCAGCGTGGCGACCACCGTCCGCTGACGCGGCAGCGTGCCCCACTGAATCACCGCGGCCGGCGTCGCCGCGGGCTTGCCCTCCGCGATCAAGGTGTCACACAGGACCCGCAGCCGGGTCGCTCCCATGTACAGCGACGAGCGTACCGGGAAATCGTGCCAGGGCCGGCCAGTCGAGCGGGGCACGCACCGATTGCGGATCATCATGGCCCGTCACCAGCGCCGCAGCCGAGGCATCGTGGCGATGGGTGAGCGGAATGCCGGCAAAGGCGGTCACGCCGACGGCGGCGGTCACGCCCGGAACAATCTCGAACGGTACGCCGTTCTGGAACAGATGCTCCGCTTCCTCCGCGCCCCGCCCGAACACGAACGGGTCGCCCCCCTTGAGCCGGACGACGCGGCGGCCCTCGCGGGCGCGGGCCACCAGCAGGGCGTTGATCTCCTCCTGGGGCATGACGAAATGCCCGGCCCGCTTGCCCACGAAGATCCGCTCGGAGCCTGGAGGAGTCAGGTCGAGGACGCGCGCCGAGATGAGCTGGTCGTAGAAAACCACCTCGGCGCTGGAGCACATCACGACCACGCACCGTCAACAGGCCCGGCGCTCCGGGACCGGCGCCAACCAGATAAACCGTGCCGATCGTGTCGCTCATCTCATCCAGCCACCGTGGCGGGCACGTCGGCGTTCTTGTGGCGGATCAGGAACAGTCCCAGCCCATACAGCATGAGCATCGGCATCGCCAGCAGCATCATGGTGAGCGGGTCCGGAGTGGGCGTGATGATGGCCGCGGCGACAAAGATGATGAGCACGGCAAACCGCCACTTCGACACGCAATCCTCATACGACAGGATGTGCAGCCGGTTCAGGATCAGCATCACCAGAGGGGTCTGGAAGCAGACGCCGAAGATGATCGGTAGCATCGTGGCGAAGCCGATCCACTCGCTGATCCGCAGGCTGGGCTCGATGCCGAGCCAGACGTTGAAGCTCAAGAGGAATTTCAACGTCATGGGCAACACGGCGAAGAAGCAGAGGAACACGCCCGCCAGGAACAGACCCAGCACCAAGGGCACGAACTTGCGGACATATTCCCGCTCGTGCCGGTAGAGTCCGGCCGCGATGAAGAGCCACAACTGCCAGACCACCCAGGGGCTTGAGATCACCAGGCCGGTCACAAGGCAGACCATGAAGAAGATGGTGAACGTCTCCAGGGGCGCGAGCGAGAACCAGCGCATTGGGCTTCTGAACGCCGCCGGCAATATTCAAGATCATCGCGGAGCGGATTTCTTGCATGTGAACCGTGACGGTCTTACCTTCCAGCTCCTTGTCCGACGGCAGTTTGAGCGTCGGGGCCAGCTCTTTGAGCGCACCGGCCAGATCGGACATGGCCACCTTGAACTGGGTCGGAGTCGCCATCTCGCCGCTCTCATCGGCGTGCTTGGCACGGTCCAGGGCCTGCTGGGTGTAGAATTCGTCGAGCGACTTCTGCGCGGGGTCTTGGAGCCGCCACATCACCCGCCATCCCAGGCTCAGCGGCGGGATGAACGTGATGAGCACGCCGATGAACAGCCCGGCAACCGCCAGGATCAGGTGTTTACGCAGGTCCTCGATGTGCTCGCCGAAGCTCATGGCGGGCATCGACTGCTCTTCGGCGAAGAGATCCTCATCGGTGGGTCGAGGCATGAAAAAGAACTCCCCCCGGGTGGGGAAAGGGCGGGTCGAGATGGGAAGCGTCATGAGGAGACGCAAGGCGCTGCGGCCGGTCCCGAGGCCGAGGCCCAACAAGCGGCGCCGCCCTCGGCCTCACGGGGACAGCCGGACGGGCGGGAGCGTTCCTGCAGTGTTAGTGTAGCAACCTGGCCAGACCCTTGCCAGGGGGTGTTGGAGAAGCGCGGATTCCGTCTTCTCTTGTAGGGTAGGCTTCAGCCTGCCAATCCCATTTCCGTCTGATTCTCAAATGGGATTGGCAGGCTGAAGCCTACCCTACAAGACTCCCACGCGCCCTCTCACCGTGGCCACAGCGCCATCCAGACGTTCATCATCGCTCCCGCAAGCACGAGCATCGGTAACAAGCCGAACTGGACCACGGCCAGGTCCAGCCGTGTGGGTGCCTGCGCCGCCGCGAGAGAACCGCCAGGATCGCCACCCAGTGTCCGCCCACCGCCGTCAGGCAGCCGCGAAAGACTCCGAACCCGATGTCAAGGATCATCGCCGAGAGAATCAGCAACGCCGCTTGCTGGACCAGCGCGATGAGGATGGCCCGGCTCAGCGAATGAGCCACGGCCGGAGTCTCCGCCACGGGCGGCCAGGGTGCCGCGAACACCACGAAGTGTCCCGGAACGGCGCCCCGGAGCTGCTGTGCCACATAAAGCCGGGCACCGGCCAGATGGACCACGCCCATCACGGCCACGAAAAGGATCGATCGGACCACCGCATGGATCACCAGCCCCTGGTGAAGCCAGAACCCGCACAGGAAACTAACACCGAGGATCGACGTGATGCCGAACGAAACCGCCAGCGCCAAACGTTCTCGAGACGTCATGACCGCGCTCCCGGTCGTACGACCACATACGGGTCTGGAACAGACAAGCCATGAGCTCGATCATAGAAGATGTCCGGCGCAGCGCCAAAAGCAATTCGACCATTTCCCCGCGGAAGCCGGCGCGGCCTGGACACCAACCCGACCGGGGCGGTACAAATCGGTCCCAATGAAGCGTCTCTCCCGGCATCCGCGCCCGGGTCGGAAGGAAAGATCGGGTTTCCCGCGATGACCTCGAACGTACTCTATCCCCTGCGGTTTCAGCCCATTCTCCGACGCCTGATCTGGGGCGGCCGGCGGCTGGGCACGCTGCTGCACAAGCCGATTGGTCCCGAGAGCGATTACGCCGAGAGCTGGGAAGTATCGGACCATCGCGACGCCGTCAGCGTGGTCGCCGAGGGTCCGCTCGCGGGCCGCACGCTCCGCGACCTGATCGCCGAGCACGCGCCGGATTTGCTCGGCCCGGCGCTGGCCGGCACGCGGCAGTTTCCCTTGCTCATCAAGTTCCTGGACGCGAACCAGGTGCTCTCGGTCCAGGTCCACCCCGACGACGCCCTGGGGCGTACGCTGGTCAACGACAACGGCAAGACCGAAGCCTGGGTGATCGTCCACGCCGAGCCCGGGAGCCTGATCTATGCCGGCCTCAATCCCGGTGTCTCGCGCGACCAGTTCGCGGAGGCGATCGCGGCCGGCCAGGTCGAGCCGCGTTTGCACCGGTTTCACCCCCGGCCGGGCGATTGCGTGCTGATCCCGGCCGGGACCGTCCACGCCATCGGCGCGGGGATCGTGCTGGCGGAGGTCCAGCAGATGTCCGATGCCACGTTCCGCGTCTTCGACTGGGGCCGGGTCGGGCCCGACGGCAAGCCGCGGCAACTGCACGTGGCCGCATCGCTCCAGGCCATGGATTTCTCGGCCGGGCCGCGCGACGCGCTGGCGCCGCAAGCCACTCCCTGCCCGGGGGGCACACGCGAACGGCTGGCGCGGTGTCCCTATTTCGCCCTGGAACGTTTGAAGCTTTCCGGGCCGGGGCAGACGGGGGCTTTTGATCGGTTCACCATCCTGATGGGCCTCGGCGGGCGGGCGCTGGTGCGGGCGGATGGCGCCGATTACGCTCTGGAACTGGGTCAGACACTGCTTTTGCCGGCCGTGCTGGGACCGTGCGCGTTGGTCCCGCAGCCCGAGGCGACGATCCTGACGTGCGTGGTGCCCTGACGGCGCCGCGGGCTTGAGAATTGGTGCGGTAAGAGCGATACCAGGCTTTTCACAGAAGAGATTGGGTGCCACGGGTTCCGCTTTGGGAACCCGTGTCTGTCGGCCCCGGACACGGGTTCCCAAAGCGGAACCCGTGGCACCCGACTCTTTTTCCGCAAGGAATCCGAAATCGACCCGGTCTCCTCGCGACTGTCTCTGGTAATTGGGGGTCTGTTCATGGCCGTTGGTGGCTTCGAAAGCGCCGAGTTCCCGCTCCGCAGGCTGTTTCCCTGGTTGCGTTTGTTGCGAGGAATCGGCCTGGCGCTTGACGGCCGCAAAATGATCCTGGCCGCGCTGGGGTTGGTGCTCATGTGGGCGGGCTGGGAAGCGATCGCCGTGATCTCGGGATCGCCGCCGATCCTGGATCTTGCGCTCATCGAAAAATCGGAAACGGCGTTTCTCCGGGGTTCGCCCTCGCTCTCGGCCGCGGCGCTGAGCGTGACCGATCCCATCCGGATTCCCGCGCGGCCGTTCCGGGACCTGTTTTCACTCGGACAGGGCACGGGGCAGTTCTTGAACGCCGCCGCGGGGGCGCTCTGGGTCTTGATCGTCTGGAGCGTGGTGGGAGGGGCCATTGCGCGCATCGCCGTGGTGCAAGCGGCGACCGGGCAGCGTCTGGGCATTCCGGCCGCCTTGCGGTTCGCCACGGGGCGGTGTTTTCCGCTGATCGGGACTCCCCTTGTGGTTCTGGGTGGGCTGGCGATCCCCGCGGGGGTCTGCACGCTGATGGGCCTGCTTTACCAGCTTCCGCGGCCGGGTGGGGAGCTGGTGGCGGGCGCGCTGGCGTTTGTGCCGCTATTGCTCGGGCTGGTGATGGCCTGGCTGCTCGTCGGCCTGACGGCGGGCTGGCCGCTGATGGTGGCCTCCATCGCCGCCCAGGGCGAGGACACTTTTGATGCTTTGAGCCGTTCCTTCAGCTACGTTTTTCAACGCCCGGTCGCGTATATCCTCTATACCGTTCTGGCCTGGGTCCTGGGCACAGTCGGGCTGCTGATCGTGGGCCTGTTCGCCCGCCTGGTCATTCACCTGGCCGCCTGGGGGCTGGCCTTCGGCAGCGCCGGATGCGTTGATGGGCCAGTATTTCATGCCTCATGAGCCCCGTTTTGACGTTCACGCCGCCATGTTCCACGATGGCTGGCTGCTGGTGGTCTGGCTCCTGGCCTACGGTTGGGTTTACAGCTACTTCTGGTCGGCCGCCGCCCAGATCTACTTGCTGCTGCGGCAGGACGTGGACGGAACGCCCTGGGACGATATCCACCTTCCCGAGCGGGACGCGGCTGTGATCCCGGCTGCATCCTCGTAGGGTGGGCTCGGCCCACCTCTTCCTTCCATGATATGCCAATGGAAGGAAGAGGTGGGCCTACGGCGACCAGGGGCCACGAACAAACTGGCCCTCGAAGACGGTCGCGACGGCGGGAAGATCACTGTCGAGCACGAGTCGATAGGGATCGGGGTCGTCGCGATCCGGCAGCGCGACGACTGCCAGATCAGCCGACTTGCCGACTTTCAAGCTGCCCGTCTCGCTGTCGGCGGCAGGCGCCCAGGCCCCGAAGAGGGTGCCCATCGTCAAGAGCAGGACACCGTTGAGGGACGGGTCGGAGCGATAGAGAAAGCGCATTTCATCGAGCACGCTCAGACTGGGCGTCGATGCCCGGCTGTCCGTCCCGAGGCAGACGACGACCCCGCGCGAGCATGGCTCGAAACGGATGCGGGGCGTGGCCGAACCGGGCGTGCGTGCGCGGACAATACACGACCGCCACGCGCTGACCGCTCGGCGCGGATTCGGGACGAAGCTGCCAGAAGTCGGACGGGTCCAGATAGGTCCCGTGGGCGATCAGCCAGTCGGCCTGCCGCAGCTCGCCGCGCCGCACGTAATCGGCGGGGCGCGGTCCGATCGGCACCCAGTCCTCATCCCAGGCGCCCAGGTCTTCCAGCCAGGCGCGAACCGTCCTTGCCGCGTCGCGAGCAATTCCAGCTCCTCGGGAAGCTCGGCCAGATGCGTCGCCAGCGGCATCCGGCTCCCGGCCGCGCGGTAGTAAAGCCAATCCGCCGTGCTGTAGGGCGCGTGCGGACTCAAACCGGGCCACGCACGGCCGGCGAGTCGGTCCTCGGGACGAATCGCGCTGATCCATTCCCAGGTCTTCTGATTGTTCTCCAGCCCGCGTTCGCGTTTGAGTCCCAGGACCTCGCCATAAACCGCGCCGCGCACCGGGGCCTGGACAATCGCCGGCCAGCTCAGACCGGCGGTGGTGATGTCAGCCAGCAGGGTCGTGCCCGCGCACAGGGTCGCGTCGAGATTACGGACGACGGCGTCGCGCGCGGACTCGGGCGTGCCTGCGCGACGCTGCCGCACGACGCGCCCCAGCCAGTCCACCTCGTCGCCGCAATCCGCCGGCACCGAGGCCGGCAGGGGATCGAGCTCCAGGTGGGTATGGGCATTGACCAATCCCGGCATCACGGCGACGTTGCCCAGGTCCAGGTCGGCCGTCCGACCGTCCGCCGGCCCGACGTGACGGATGCGCCCATCCCGGATGTCGAGAATCCCATAAGGGATGGGCGGCCCCTCCACCGGCAGCAAGAACCGGGCGGTGAGGCTCAGCGACGGCGCGGGCATGGGATCAGACTCGAAGGGCATCGACCCGAGCCGCGGCTCGGTCGCCAGGAACGGGGTCCGGGATGTGCCCAGCCCGCGGTCGGAAGAGCGGGACCAGCAGGGCGGCCGACGCGAGGGCTCCGAGCACGATCCAGATCCCATGATAGTAACCCTGGGCCGGATCGCGGTAGAGCCACACGCTGACGCGACTGCCGGCCAGGGCCGTGGGCAACAGCGCCAGGCCGTTGTGGAGCATGTGGAAGAGGATCCCCGGCAGAAGGCTCCCGCTGCGGATCGCCAAGAGCGCCAGCACGATCCCGAGCAGCGTGGCGGGGAAGAGTTGCTGGAACAAGCTCAACAGGACGTGCAAGAAGCCGAACAAGAACGCCGACAGCACGATGCTGACCTCGCGGCGATACTCCGTCTCCAGCCCCGAGAGAATGAAGCCCCGGAAGGCGATCTCCTCGCAAATCGGCGGCACGACCGCCAGCGCAAGCAGTGCCACCCCCAGGTTCGGCAGGGAACCGAGCAAATGGTTGACCTGCTCCTTGACCGCCTGGGGAGCCGGAAAAAGCTCGTTGACCAGGCGGCCAAGCTCGTTGGCCAGGGGATTCAAGCACAAGGCCAGCCCGACGGCCAGGGCCAGGTAGGAGACCGGCGATTTCCGCAAGCGGAGCGTGGTGCGCGGACTCGATGTCAGGAGGAAGGTCAAAAGCAGGGGCGGCAGCGCGACGAACAGGATCTGTCCCTCGATCATGCCGACCCACGATTGATTCATCCACCGGAACGAATACCAGGCCGTCGCCAGCATCAAGGCGAAGCAGAAGAGGGCCGCGCCATGCGTGGGACGCGCGTCGCGGTCGCGCACCAGATGAACCAGCCACGCGCGCGGGCTGAACCGCTCGGCCTCGCGGAACAGGACGGTTTCCTTGCAGAATTGATCGACGGCCCAGCGCAACGCCAGGGCCCCGTACACCAGCAGCGGCAGCAGCACGGGCAGGAAGTAGTGCCGGGCCTCGATGAACTTCCCTTGCATGAGCGAGCGCAGCAGCAGCGACACGCCCGTGACCGGCACCAGGCTGGTGAACAGGTTCAGCTCGATGCCCGGCGCCAGCGTGGCGAAGATGAGCGGCAAAATGATGATATAAAGCGGTGTGAGGTAATACTGGCCCTCTTTCACACTCCGAGCCATCGTGGCCAGGGCCACGCACAGGGCGCTGAAGAAGGCCGCCAGGGGAACGAGAAACAAGCCCATCCAGAGCATCGCGCCCAGTCCGGGCGAGGTGATCGGTGCGTCGTCGTGCAGATGCATCCCGAATCGCGCCGTGATCTGGAAGGCGGTCAACGCCATGCTGGCGAGGTTCAGCAAGGCCATCGCGATGCTGGCCAGCATGACCGTCAGGAACTTGCCCATGACGATCTCCGGCCGGCTGGCCGGGCTGATCAAGAGCGTCTCCATCGTCCCGCGCTCTTTTTCCCCGGCGCAGAGATCAATGGCCGGATAGAAGGCGCCCGTCAGCGACATCATCACGAGCAGGAAGGGGAACAGGCGCGCCCAGACGTTGTCGCCCGACCCCTTCCACTGGGCCACGTCCACCAGCTTCGGCGCGACGGCCTGGAGATAGCTCTTGGGCTTGGCGTCCCGCTCCAGGCGCTGGTGGATGATGAGGTCGTTCCAGTTGGCGAAGATGTCGCGGATGGTCCGGGCGGTATTGCGGCTGCGCTCCTCGCCGCTGTCAAAGATCAGCTCGGGACGAAACGGCGCAGCCTCGTTGTGGATGCGTTTCTGAATGTCGGCCGGGATCAGGACGACGACATCGATCGTTCCGCTGCGCAGGGCCTCCTTGCGGGGGCCCGGCTGAGCCAGCGGCGAGCTCGCCGGCACAGCCAGCACGTGGAGCGAGCCGGCCTCGTCGGGAAATTCGAGCACGTGGAAGTCGAACCGATCGCGCGCGGCGTTCAGCAACGGCGGCGCGGCGGGCAGGAACTCGGCGCCGACCACGGCGATCGTCCGCGGCTTCTGCTCCAGCGCCGTCGCGAGCTGCGCCATGCCGATGCCCAGCATCGGGTAGAGCAGGATTGGCAGCACGAAGATCATGAACAGCGTCCGCCGGTCCCGAAGCTGATCCCGGACCTCGCGCCGAAAGATCACCCAGATCACCGGCCACCGCATGGAAAACATGGATCAACCCCGCGACAGAACACGCCGACGAAGGAAAATGTCTTGTCTTCTTCTTGTAGGGTAGGCTTCAGCCTGCCAATGCCATAGGAATCCAACGGAAATGGCATTGGCAGGCTGAAGCCTACCCTACAAGACAAAAACCGCGTTTCTCAACCGGCCGCCTCCGCCCACAGGTCCGGCCGCGTGCCATCCGGCAGGGCGTCGGCACGCGCAACGAGGTGAAAGAAAAGCTCCTCGAGATCGGACTGGCCGTGCTCGGCGAGCAGGTCCCGGGGTGGTCCCATGGCCTGGAGGCGGCCCCGGTGGATGATGGCCACCTGGTCGCACAGTTTCTCAACCTCGTGCATGGCGTGCGTCGAGAAGATGATCGTTTTACCCCGATCACGCAGTTCGAGGATCTTCTCCAGCACGGCGCGGGCCACCAGCACGTCGAGTCCCGCCGTCGGCTCGTCGAAGATCAAGACCGGCGGGTCGTGAACGATCGTACGCGCAATCGACACCTTCTGCTTCATGCCCGTCGACATCTTCGAGCCGAGCACGTCGCGGAAGTCGTTCATCTGGAGCCAGGCGAAAAGATCCTGCATGCGCGTGCGGAGCGCCTCCGGCTCCAAGCCATAGAGACGGCCAAAGTATTCGACCAACTCCCAGGCGCTCATACGGTCGTAAATGCCCGTGCTAGCCGACATGAAACCAATGCGGGCACGCACTTTCTCCGGCTCGGCGACGACATCATACCCAGCGACGAGGGCCCGCCCGCCCGTCGGCCGCAGCACCGTCGAGAGCATGCGGAGCGTGGTCGTCTTTCCCGCGCCATTGGGCCCGAGCAGACCAAAGATCCGCCCCGGCAGACATTCAAAACTCACGTCCGAAACCGCCGGCACCCAGCCCCGCCGGTAGTCGCGAAACGATTTCGAGAGCCGATCGACACGTATCACGCGAGACCACCAACAAGCACAACGCCTGAGTCCGGGAGCAAAGACAACTCGCACCCGCTTCCATCATCAGGAGTGTAGGTTGTATCCGCAAGGGCGTCTGGATGGACTGCGTGTCTCAAATGGCTACGGCCACGACATCCGGCTCGGCGTCGATGTACTCGTAGTAGACGTTCCGCTGCCGGGGCAGGTAACCCACCTCGCGGATCGCCCGCTTGATCTGGTCGAGTGTCAAGTGATGGACTGTCCCGGCCGAGGAAACGACGTTCTCCTCGATCATCAGACTCCCCATGTCGTTCGCGCCGAAATAAAGGCCAAGCTGGCCAATTTGCGGCCCCTGCGTCACCCAGGACGACTGGATATTGGGGATGTTATCCAGATACAGTCGGCTGATGGCTTGAACGCGCAGGTATTCGAATGCGCCCGCCGTGGGCACGTGTTCCATCGCGGTGTGGTCGGGCTGAAACGTCCAGGCGATGAAAGCGGTAAAGCCCCCCGTCTCGTCCTGGAGGCGGCGAATATGCTCCAGGTGCTCGATGCGTTCCTCGGCCCTCTCGACGTGGCCGAACATCATCGTGGCCGTGGAACGGCCGCCGAGCTCGTGCCAGGCGCGGTGGACCGCCAGCCATTCCTGGGTCAGCGCCTTGCCGCGGGTGATCTCCTTGCGGACCCGATCCGAGAGGATCTCGGCCCCGCCACCCGGCAGGCTGCCCAGACCGGCGTCCTGGAGACGCTCCAGCACGGTCTTCAACGGCAGCCGGAACTTCTTGTGGAAGAAATAGAGCTCGGGAGCGCTGAAGCCGTGGACGTTCAGACGGGGAAACCGCGTCTTGATGTCGCGCAGAAGCTCCTCGTACCACTCCAGCGGCAACTCCGGGTGCAAGCCCCCCTGGATGAGAATCTGGTCGCCGCCCAGGGCCAGCGTTTCCTCGATCTTCTGGAAAATCACGTCGCGGGACAGAACGTACGCATCCGAGGCGCCGACTTTGCGATAGAAGGCGCAGAAGTCACAGACGGCCGCGCAGACATTCGAGTAATTGATGTTGCGGTCGATGTTGAACGTCCGGAACGGCTCGGGGTGAAGCCGTTTGCAGACCGCATCGGCAGCGCGGCCGAGGGGATAGAATTCTCCCGACTTCATCAGGGCGACGCCCTCATCGAACGTGAGGCGTGCGCCGTCAACAACGCGCTGCAAGATGGGACCGACGGTCGTAGAAGACAAGGTCAACACCCTCCGGAGCCAGCCCTCGATCGGCGGCCATGCGGGCAAACCGCGACAGACCGGCGAGCTCGCGCTCTCCCAGATCGTAGGAGAGAACCCGCGTCAAGTAATCATAACAAGCCGCTCGGTCGAGTCCGAGCCGAGGCCCGTGGAGCGTGGCCAGTTGGTCGGCGTGGGCCAACCCATTGGCGCGGCACCGCTCCAGAGTGTCGGGCAGGTCACCCAGATCCACGTCCGCACGGGCGACCCACATCGCGAAGACGAACGGCAACCCCGTCAACCGGTTCCAGGCCTCGGCCAGGTCAATGACCTCGTGAAACGAGTCCTCCGGCACCTTCATGGCCCGGTCGCCAATGACCAGTACCGCGTCGGCCGTACACTCGAGCGGCGAGACGCCCAGCGGCAACGACTCGATCCGCCCCGGTCGAGCCCCGTGCGCGGCGTCCAGCCAGACTTGTGCCAGGACCTGGCTGGTGCGCGATCCCGCATCCAGGGCCAGCCGCCCGATCCGGTCCAGCGCCACCCGGCTGAACAGCTTGACGCTCCGCACCGGTCCCCGCGCCGCGATCGCGAAACCGGGCAAGATTCGGTATCCGCGATGCGCCCCCCGGAGATACTCGACCGACGGGATCAGCGCCACGTCCAGCTCACCGTAGGCCAACTGATCGGCTAACCGGCTGGGCACGTCCAGTCTGAATCGCACCTCGGGCGCCCGTTCCGCCAGGCCATAGTAGAGCGGCTTCGAGTTCAAGTAGCTGACCGCGCCGACACGCAGTCCACATCCCTGATCCATCCGCCCAGACTCCCTTGCGGAAGTTTCGGAAACAACTGAAAAGATTATAGAGAGCGTTGGAAGCGACGGCAAGGGTGGCTGTGGAGGGGGTTGCGGGACATTTCTTCCCGGGCTTGCTCTGGGCGAGAATGGTCTGTCTACGGTGGCAAGGACGAGTCCAGGATCAGAGGCCCATCATGAAATCGCACAAGGAATACCTGATGATACAACTCCCCGACCGCGTCGGCTTTGTCAACCTGATGCCTCGCATCGAGGAAATCCTGCGCAAGAGCGGCATTCGTGAGGGGCTGTGCCCGGTCAAGGTGAGTGGATCACCGCGCTGGCCTTGATCGGCGACGAGCACACCATCACCGGGTCGGTGGCGGCGGTGGACCGGTGCGGCGATTGGCGAGCGCTGGAGCGGTTCGCCGCGCACGGCCTCTGGGACGACGCGGCCGACAAGAATGTCCGCCCATCCCCTTGCCTTTTCGCGTGGCGAGAGCCCGATTGATCCGAGCTGGCGAGGTCGTTACTTGTGGAGTGTGTCTCCTACGACCTGAGCAAGCCTTGGCAGCCGCTCGTGACACGGCATCGATCCTTGCGACGGCGATTGTCATGCCCTGAATCACGTTGTCGACGGCAACCTGGCGCATTTCGGAGGCCACCGTTATGGGTCCGACATCAAAGCACTTTTTGCAACTGTTGTTCCTCGCCTCTGCGGTGTTCGTGCCTTGGGGCATGTTGCGAGCCGCTCCCGAGGTCGCGCATGCGGAGGCCGCCATCGCCGGTTCGCCGGCCGAGGTCTCCTTCGGTTCGAGCATCGGGTTTGTGGTCCTCTATCGCGGGAATGGCTCGCAGGTGGCGATCCTGGGGAACTCCTCCGGGTTCGTGGCCGACGTGGCGCGGGGAGAGGAAATCGATCTGAAGCTCGCCTTCGACCCGGGTAGTCAGGCAGAAACGCTGGAGGCCGTCGTCACCGCGAACGGCCTGGAGCCGGCCCAGGTTCGGCTGTCCGGCGGCGAGAAGGAATGGAATACCGTGCGCCGGGAGAGACGATTCCGCTCCTGATGCCGGTCTCTCCCGGCGCGGTGGTTCATGTGCAGATGAGAGCCGCCGAGGGAGGTTGTGCGGTCTCGTGGAGAGATTTGCACATCAATCGCGGCGGCCACACGGTCCCGATCGGCCTCGAAGTGGCGGCCCGCGAGCCGCGGTTCCCGCCGCCGGTGCTCCCGGCCTTGCGGCCTGCGATCGAACAGACCCTCGTCGAGTGGGACTGGCGGATGCAGGACGGGATTGGCACCGAGCGCTCGCCCAGCACCTATGCCGCCGCCATCAAACGAACGCTGGATCGCGGCGATGCGCTGCTGGCCGACCTGGAGTCGGCGGGTGTCGCGGTGAGTGAGATGGCCGTTTCATGGCAGGGCCTGCGCGAAGGCAAAGCAACTGGCCACGGCGGGGACGATCGAAGCCGCACCCGGCGAACAGCTCTGGCATGAGGTTCACGGCCTGCGTCGTCGCGTGGCATTGACCAATCCACTGGCCGCGACCGGTCCGCTCGTGTTCATCAAGCATGTGCCCAGCCTGTTCAGTCATCAGCTCACCCAGTACACGGGCAACTGCGCGCGCCCGGGCGGTGGGCTTTTCGTGCTGGAAGAGCCCGGCCGCTCCATGCGTTGCCGGCCGCTCGGCGCGGGTCTGCCCACCGGTTGCTACGAGTTCGCCGATGTCTCTTATGATGGCCGCCGCGTGCTCTTCTCATTCTGTGCTGTGGACCGCGTGGCGCCGAACCGCGAAGCCCACCTCGATCATTTCTTTCACTTATATGAGGCAGAGGCCGATGGATCGAGCGTACGGCAACTGACGGATGCCCAGGCCGACGACTTCGCGCCGCGCTATCTGCCGAACGGCAAGATCGTGTTCATCTCGACGAGGCGCGGGGGCTTTCACCGTTGTGGGCAGGGCCCCTGCCCCGTCCACACATTGGCCATCTGCAACGCCGATGGCTCCGATCCTCGGCCGATCTCGTTCCACGAGACGCACGAATGGGACCCCTGCGTGCTCAACGACGGCCGCGTGATCTACACGCGGTGGGATTACGTGGATCGGAACGCCGTTCATTACCAGCAGTTGTGGACCACGCGGCCGGATGGCAGCAACGTGCGGATCTATTACGGCAACCAGACGCTCAGCCCGGTCGGCGTCTGGGAGGCCCGGCCGATCCCCGGCTCGCAGCGAATCATGGCCACGGCCGGGGCCCACCACGCCATGACGGCCGGGTCGATCATCCTCCTCGACGTGGCGCACGGCCTGGACGGTCCGGCCGCGATCACGCGGTTGACGCCCGACGCTCTCTTTCCCGAGAGCGAGTCGCCCGTCGCGCGGCTCGGCCCCGGCGCCTGGCACGCGCCCGAGGGTGTTACGCAGATGCCGGCGGTCCTCCCCGATGCGGAGCGTTGGCCCGGCCATTGTTACAAGAGTCCACTGCCGTTGTCGGAGAAATACGCCCTGGCCTCCTACAGCTTCGACCGGTTGATCGGTGAGCCCGATCCCGATCCACCCAACATGTTCGGGCTGTACCTGATCGATGCGTTCGGCAACAAGGAATTGCTCTACCGCGATCTGAACGTCTCCAGCCTGTGGCCCATGCCGCTGACGCCGCGACCGAGACCGCCCGTGCTCTCGGACGTGGCCGAGGCGGGCACAACACGCGAGGGGGCTTTCTTTCTCCAGGATGTCTATCAGAGCTGGCCGCCGATTTCCAGAGGGAGTGTCAAGAGTTTGCGGATCGTCCAGGTCCTGCCCAAGAGCACCTGGCACGCAAACCAGCCCACGCTTGGTCTGCCCTCCATCTCGCCGGGTAAGCAGGTGCTCGGTACAGTTCCGGTCGAGACGGACGGCTCGGCGTACTTCCGCGCACCGGCCGGGATTCCGCTGGCCTTCCAGGCGCTGGACGAGCGCGGACAGGCCGTTCAGATCATGCGCAGTGTCACGTATCTCCAGCCGGGCGAGACCGCCTCGTGCATCGGCTGCCACGAACACCGCACCGCCGCCCCGGCGTCTCAAAGCTCGCAGGCGCTTACACACGAGCCATCGTCGATCCGTCCTGGACCCGACGGTTCGAACCCTTTGAGCTACCCGATCCTGGTTCAGCCCGTGCTCGATCGACGCTGTGTATCCTGCCACAATCGACAACAAGCGGAGGGCCGGGTCATCCTGACGGGCGAGCCCGATGGCCGTTACACGGCTTCCTACAACGCCCTGGCGCCTCGGGTGCCCTATGCCGACTGGGGTGCACGCCCCGGTGATTTCCGCGTCTTCAACAGCGAGCCCTTGACCCGCCCCGGCTTCTTCGGTGCGCGCGGTTCGAGCCTCGCAAAACTCCTTCTCCAGGGACACCACGACGTCTCTCTTTCGCCCGACGAGTTCGAGCGCCTGGCGACCTGGATGGACGTGAATGTCCTCTTTTACGGAACCTTCGATCCGGCCGATCAAGCGCGCCAGCAGCGCGGCGAGCGGATTGCGGGGCCGAAGCTCCAGTGAGGGACACACCCCCGGGCCTCTTCGACTGATCAAGAACAACTAAGGAGCCTATCTCGGTAGGGTGCGTGAAACGCACCAAGGCTTTGTCCGACAAAGAGAATGGTGCGTTTCACGCACCCTACCGAGATAGGTTCTAACGGCTTCGAGGTATCATGAGAACCGTGCACAGCCTCCTGATCCTGTTTCTGGCGATGATCGCCCAGGTCGTACCGGGATTCGATGAGCCCATCCCGTTCCCCTTCGGCGCGGCGGGATACCCGGGTCCATCGCCCGGGCGCGTCGCGGCGACATGCGACGATTCGACCATCACCGTCTGCAACGCGGCGCTCTCGTTCTCCTGGACATGGACTCCACAAGGACTCCACTCGCCAAGCCTGCGCGAGGGTCCAAACGGCCGCACTCTCACATTGGGCCAGGACGTGTTCCAGATCGTGCTCGCGGACGGCCAGCGCTACGCCTCGTCCGCGATGAACCCTGTCGGCGAGCCGCGCACGAGTGAAGTCCAGCCTCAAACCGGCGCGGCGCGGCTCGCGGATCGGATCGCGGGGCGAAAAGTCGAGTTGCGGCTACGCTCGGAAGACGGCCGGCTGGAAGTGCTCTGGCGCGCCATCGCTCATGACGAAGGTAACGCCGTCCGCGAGGAAATCGCCTTGACCGCTATGTGCGAAGACATGGCCATCCGTGAGATCGTCTGGCTCGACGAGAACCTGCCAGGCGCGACGACGGCCGGCAGCGTGGATGGGTCGCCGATCGTTGCGGGGAATGTCTTCCTCGGCGCCGAGGACCCGATGGCGGCGAACAAGGTCGAGAACGGGAAGACGCTTTGTCGCCTGAACCGGAAAACGATCCTGCACCGGGGCGAGACGCTGTCCCAGAGCTTCGTCGTCGGCGTCGCCCCCGAGAACCAGATGCGGCGCGGGTTCCTCTACGACCTGGAACGCGAGCGAGCTCACCCCTACCGGCCATTTCTCCACTACAACTCATGGTACGACATCGCGTGGAAACCCTTCGCGCTGAACGAGTCGAACTGTCTCGAAGCGATCCGCCTCTTCGGCGAGCGGTTCATCAAGCCCCACGGCGTCGTCATGGACGCCATGGTCTTCGATGACGGCTGGGACAATCCGCAGACCTTGTGGAAGTTCCACGACGGTTTCCCGGATGGCTTTACTCCACTGGCCGGGCTCTGCAAGCAGTACAATACGGGGCTGGGTGTGTGGCTCTCGCCGTTCGGCGGCTACGGCTCTCCCAAGGAGCAACGGCTCAAGTACGGCCGTTCGCAGGGCTACGAGACCAACGCCAACGGCTTTGCCCTCTCCGGGCCGAAGTACTATGACGCATTCCAATCCGCTTGCATTAACATGATCCGCAAGTACGGCGTGAACCATTTCAAGTTCGACGGCATCGCCGCGGGGATGTACGCCAACGGCGGCGCGGATTACATCCTTGATACAGAGGCTTTGCGCCGCTTGATGATGGAACTGCGGCGCGAGGACCCGAACGTATTCATCAACTTCACGACGGGCTCGTGGCCCTCGCCGTTCTGGCTGCGCTATGCGGACTCGCTCTGGCGCCAGGGGGGCGACATGGGCCTGGCCGGCAAGGGCACGCGGCAGCAACAATGGCTGACGTACCGCGACCAGGAAACCTACCGCAACATCGTGCGCAAAGGGCCGCTCTTTCCGCTCAATGCCCTGATGACGCAAGGCGTGGCCTATTCGCGGCAAGGGTCCGCGGGCGATCCCACCTTCAACTCGGCCGGCTTCAAGGACGACGTGCGTGCCTTCTTCGGCAGCGGCACGTCTCTCCAGGAACTCTACATCCAACCGGATAAGCTCACCACCGAAGATTGGAGTGTACTCGCCGAGGCCGCGAAGTGGTCGCGTGCCAACGCCGATGTGCTGGTGGATACACACTGGATCGGCGGCGATCCTTCGCGGAACGAGGTGTATGGATTCGCCTCCTGGTCGCCGCGCAAGGGCATCGTGATGCTACGCAACCCGGACGAGCAGCCCCACGTGTTCGCCCTCGATGTCGGCAAGGCGTTCGAATTGCCGCCCCACGCGGCCACGAAGTACACCCTGCTCAGTCCGTGGGCCGAGGATGCTTCCCAGCCGCCACTTACTGCCGAGGCGAGTCACCCCGTACTGGTGAACCTTGCGCCCTGGCAGGTCCTCGTGCTCGACGCCACTCCCGTTCATTGACGCATAGTCATGCTTCACTTTTCGACGTCAGCCGCAGGAAGAGGTCATCGTCCTGCGGCGTGGCGTGGATCAGGCCCTCATCGTGCATGCGGCCAGCGATGGCCTGGAACTCGTGTTTCCATGTCACGGCCTCCAGCCCCAGCTCGGGCTTCGCCTTCTGGTAGGCCCCGGCCAGCGATTGGACCGTCGAACCCATCTGCCAGGCAAGCTGAGCCATGATGAATTGCCGCACGTCCATTTCATTGAGATTCGCAAATTTGTCAATCACAATGGCATCGCCCCCCGGCTTCCCGGTCAGGAGCAAACGCAGCAACGGGTGCTTCTCGTAGCGATGCTGGCGGTGATGCGACGCGATCACGTCCGCTTCAGAGACGCGTCGCGACGTTCCCCGCGGGTATTCGATTTCCAGGTCGCCGACGCGCGCCAGGCCGATCGTGCCGACCAGGGCATCGAGCCGGGCGTATTCCTCGAACGTGAGCTTCACGTGCTGGAAGTGAGCATCTCCCAGTTTGAGCAAGTCGTTGTAGTATTCCTTCCCCTTGGCTCCAAGCGACAGCTTGCGGCGCTCCTCGTCGGTGACCAGGACGCGGAGGTCGGGCGGCGGGTCGCACTCCAGAAAACGCCTCAACGCGAAGGTCGCGGCCTGGCCCATGTTCGTCAGAAACATCACACCAATCGTCGTTCCCTGGCCATTGGTCGCGGAATGTTGTTCGATGCGGAGGTCATATGAGGACGCTTTCTTCGCCTTCCCGGTGCGACACTCGACCACGTCGAACGGATAAGGCGGATCGTTCCCGCGGCATGTCTTCAAGAGAGCAAGTACCAATCCGGTCAAGTTCCCCGCGTCGGGCGGGAGGCTGCCCGGTTGGAGCCGGTGATGATGGAACTGCTCCTCCATCTTGCGGTCGATCAAGGTGTCAACGATCTCTTCCAAGGGCGGAAGCGGCGGCGCGGGTGGAGTGACCTGTTCCGGCCAGCGCTTCAGCCACTCCACAGGTCCGAGCCGTGCCAGCGTGGACCGCTGGTCTTCCCAGGCGTCGCGGGCCCAGGTCAGGATGTCGCGGGGGCGGAACTCGATACCGCCCTGGAGACGCTCCTCGAACCAGTGCAATCCGAGGGGAAAGAGTGGGTCGTCTCGCAGGTGATGATGGACTTCCTCGACTTCGCGGTACGGTTGGAGGAAGCGTTCGAGCCGGGCTTCCAGGATGCGCCGGGCGTCGTTGGGCTTGATGCGATCCACGGGTATCTGGTATTCGGCGACGCGGTCCCAGGCCGCGGGCAGAATGGAGCCGTCGCTGGCGAAATCGAGCAGCGTCCGCTTGACTCCCGAGGTGATCGCCAGCAGGTTGGGGGCGTGATCGATCAGGGCGTGCAGGAAGCGCGTGGCGGCCATCAGCTTGTCAGGATCGAGGTTGTCCACCTGGTCGATACAGAGTACGAAGGGCTGGCGGCGCACCCAGGCCAGACGGCAAAGTGTGGTGAGCACCTGCTCGATTTGCAGGTCATCGCGGAGCGCGACCGAGTCTCGCTCGTGCGGATCGAGGCCGAGGGTCCGCGCGGCATCGGCGTCGATCTCCTCGCCGGAGAGCCACGCGACGGCGGCTTCGGCCACGAGGGGAGCGTTGGGCAAGGTCTCCGCACGCGGAGGAAACGTGTGGCGGAACAGTTGGAACAGGACCGTGGCCACCTCGGGATCGGTGCCTGCCTTCTTGAAGAACCGTGCGAGCGCCTGGCCGCCCATCTTGATGGTAAAGTGCTCGGGCGGCGGGTCCACTTTCTTGAGGGCGCACAAGAGCGTGCCCTGGATCATGTCGAACAGGGGCGACTCGTGCAGCGGCTTGTGCCCGCCCGCGGTCAGACTGCTGAGAACACACTTGAGCAGATACCGCGGGAGTCGCGCGGGGTCGGCCAGGACGTTGTGCAGGAAGACATAGCAGGCGCGCGGATTGCCGTTCTCATTGAGCTGACCGGCCCAGCGGTAGAGCCGCGAGAGAAGATGGCTCTTTCCAGTGCCCGCCTCGCCGAGCAAGACCGCGCCCACGCCGCGCCGTTCTCGGAGCGCCTCCTCGGCCTTTTCCGTCAGCCGGTCGAAGGCGCGGGCGTGGACGAGCGGCACATCGACATCATCGGCCGAGGGCTCGTTCACCCGGACGCCAGTGAACGGGTTCGTCTTGCGGACGCCCTCCGCGAAGTCGTCCAGGTTCATGGCAGCCCCCATCGTGCCGCGAGAAGGTTCGGTCACGAGCACGGTCCTCGCTCCTTCCTTCCGCAAGCCCGAAGCGCCAGCGAGTGCATCACCGCTCGTCTTTCCCCCTTCTTACTGTAAGGCAGCGCAGCGGCCCGCTCAACAGGATGTCGCCGTCATCGCGACCGTCGGAAACGGGCCTGGAACCGACCGTAACCTCTTGTCCCGCCTGTCATTTCCCTCCTCCCGGCGGTGGCCTTGAATTGTCTCCGGCGCTCGCGTTTTCGCGGTGCGCCGCGAACCGGGTGAACGTGCCGGCAACTGCTCGTAACCTCTGAACTCATCGAGGGTTCCGTCCGTCATTCCGGTGGTTTTGAACGGCCTGTTTGGCTCGTCTTTTCGGGCCGCTCTCGACCTGGCTGCGAGGGACGCATGGTCGCGTTGGGTTTGTTTGCACGTTTTCGCAACAGATTGCCAAAGAACAGCTTACGTCAAGTCCTGTCGCCTCTCTCGCCATCCTCGGGACGGACGGCGAACCGTCCCCCGTAGGCGGGGGTGCTCCCGGAAGACGGCCCGACGACCTGCGGCGAAGATGGTAATGAAGGAGGATGAAACACCGTTGCCGTCGCGTGCTGGGCCTTCCGAAGAGGACATGATCGTTTCGACCCCCGTGGGAATTCACCGAATCCGCGCGGGCGAGAATTCCTTTCTGTGGGTTCCGATGTTTCGGGGCCAGGGGGAAGCTGGGTCTGGACCCAGCCTACAATGATGTAGGCTGGGTCGGGACCCAGCCATTTTGTGCGTTCAGCTGTTCGAGGGCCAGGGGGAAGCTGGGTCCCGACCCAGCCTACAAGACTGAGGCGGTCAAAACTCATTTGTCGAGACGGTTTCCTGACCGCTGATCGTGCCGAGTGCGGACCAGACCTTGGGGCTGATCTCCTTGCGGACAAACCGGACGGAGCCATCGCCGAGGAGCAGATTCACGCCCCCCTGGTGGTGGCTCGCGGCGGTCATCGCGACGCCGCCGTCCCAGGTCGAACCGTTCTTACAGCTATTCCGACCCGGCGGGAGCATGTGATTGTAGCGGGTCCAGTTCATGTTGCCTTCAAGCCAGGTCTTGCCCCCGTTGATGTCACGATAAAGGGGACCCGCCTGGTCTTCGGTCAGACCAGCGCACCAGTCTTGTAGGGTGGGTCAGCAGCATCTGCGCCGCGCAACCCACCAACGGGTGGCCCACATCGGTGGGTTGCGCGGCGAAGACGCCGCTGACCCACCCTACAAGACTCCCGGAGCGGCCGGGACGGCCGCCACTACACAGAAAAGAGCTACGGCCGAGCCATCGGAGCGGGATCAGTCGCTGAGCGGCTTGAGCCAGATGTTGCGATACTGGACCGGGTTGCCGTGGTCCTGCAGCCAGAGCGGCCCTTCGGTCTTGGTGGCGTCGGTGTCGCGCCCGCCGCCGTTGGGGACGATTTCCCGGTTGTCGTGGATCAACAGGCCGTTCTGGAGAATGGTGACGCGGGCCTTCTGGACGACCTTACCGTTTTCGACCTTGGGGGCGTGGAAGGTGATGTCGTAGGTCTGCCACTGGAGGGGCGGCTTGCAGGCGTTGACCAGCGGGGCGAACTCGCTGTAGACGGCGCCGCACTCGTGGCTTTCGGGCTTGAGCTTGTAGCTGTCGAGGACCTGAATTTCGTAGCGCCCTGGAGATACACGCCGCTGTTGCCGCGCGCCTGGCCGCGGGCATCGGGCATATACGGCACGTTGAACTCGATGTGAAGCTGGAAGCAACCGAACTGCTTCTCGGTCTGAATGTTGCCGCCGCTGACGGTCATGATGCCGTCGCTGACCTTCCACTTGGCGGGATTGTGGCCGCTGCCATCGACCCAGCCGTCCATGTTCGTGCCATTGAACAGAACGACGGCCCCTTCGGGCGGCTTGGCGCAGAGCGTGTCATCCTTGGGCTGCGGATCCTCGGCGCGGAGGGCGGCGGCGGTGAGCGTCAGGAACGCGCACAGCAAGACGGTTCGCATGAGCTTCGTTCTCCTTCGTGATGACGATTCGGAGCGGGATGACCTGGAACACGAACACAGTCGTCTTTCTTCGTAGGGTAGGCTTCAGCCTGCCAGTTCTACTCGAAGGACTTTGGGATTGGCAGGCTGAAGCCTACCCTACGAAGAAAGATCAACTGGCACGTGCGGGACGGTCCCGGAACCCGCTTCAGTGTAGCGAGCTCCGGCCGGCACACGAGCACCCGACGGTCCACGCGGGCTGGTGGTTGAATCTGGCGCACGCTTCCACGACGATAAGAGAGACGTGCCCGGCGTGGTGACGGCGCGGCCTCGTCCTTTCCCCTTCTTGCCGAACGGTGTTATGCCCCTCGATCTCTTGACCCGGCTCGACCCGCTGCGACGGATTCGCTGCCCCTTCTGCCTGGGGGAGTTCTCGGCGTTTCAAATGCACATCCGGTGTTCCAGCGCGGTCTGTCGCCAGGACTTCACGAAACAGGTCGACGACCCGATCCTGACGCGCACGCTGACCGGCCAGGACGCCCGCCCCGGCGCGGGCACGGCGCTGAAAAGCCCCTGGTGGGTCGATCCGCGGTCCGACCCCCGGCGCCTGGTGCGCGGCGTCTTTGACCTGTTCGTCCTGCCGGGCGCACTGGTCTGCCCCCGTTGCCAGCGAGTCCACCGAGCTGCGGCTCTGCCCGCACTGTCACCACGAGCTTCCCGAGCGCGTGCTGTCGTCGCGCCGGACCGGCAACGTGACGATCTTCGGCCCGCAGGCCGTGGGCAAGACGACGTTCTTGACCGTGCTCTTGCAGGAGATCAAGAAGGGCAATCAGCGCCGGCTGGGTCTCAAACCGCTCAACGACGAGATCCGCGACCGCTACCGGCACGATTACCACGACCTGACCTACGGACCGCGCAGCCTCGGCTTCGGGCCGGCCACGGGTGCGACCGCGCCAGCCGCCACGCCCCGACGCTCAGCCTCGAAATCGACCGCCGCGTCCTCCAGCCGCTGGTTTATGAGCTGAAAATGGGCGGCGGGCCCAGCCCCCTGGTGACCTTCTGCGACCTGGCCGGCGAGGACTGGGAGATGAAAATCGACCTCCTCCGCCGCGAAGGGGGCAACCTCGTGCGGCGGTCGCGTGGACTGCTGTTTTTGATCGACCCGTTGCGCATCCCCGAGGTGGCCGCGCAGCTCGATCTGACCGAGGAAGAGACGACCGTCCCGGCCGCCGATTACGTCGAGGACGCCGACAAGCTGGCCGACTTCTTTCCGAAGACGCCCGTGCGCACGCCCCTGGCGATCTGTCTGAACAAGATCGACCGCTGGGGACCATTGCTCAGCAAGGCGTCGGTCCTGCACGAGGTCGCCCGCTCGGTGCCGACCGCCGAGCCCGACGGCCGCCTCGATCGGCTCGTACACGAGGAAGTGCGGACCGCGCTGCGACTCTGGGGCCAGACCGAGTTCCTGGACCGGCTCGAATCCGACTTCCCGAACCACCGCTTTTTCGCTTGCTCGGCCCTGGGGGATGCCGCCCAGCTTCGCGCGGATCTGCCCCCGCCGTTGCCCACGCCTTTACTCGTCGAGCGGCCCGCGCTCTGGATTCTCGAACAGCAAGGGCTGATTCCCAAGGGGTCGTAACGCGTCCAGGACCCCCGTGATGATCGACGACGAGGATGATCTGAGGCCGACGGTGGAAATCACGGTCGATTCCGGGCCAGTCCTGCCTCCCGACGTGATGTTGATTCTGCCGCCGGCCGCCACACACTCGGTCCTGACCGAGGAGACTCGGGAATCGTGCGAAACGGACCGCGACGTTGCCATTCTGGACGCGCTCCGCGACATGCAAGCCGCGCTGGTGCGTCGTCTGGATGGGTTGCAGACGCTCTTCGAACGCGAGGCGCGCGCTGAGGTGAATCGCGAGAAGATCATCGATCGTCTCCACGCCGAGTTGCAGGAATACAAGAATGATCTCCTGTTGAACACACTCCGGCCCGTGTTTCTCGACCTGATCCAGCTTCACGACAACATGGGCAAGGTCATCGAAGCCCAGAGCGCCGGCGCGGCGGACGACCGGCTTGTCGAAATCACCCGGGGCTTTCAGCAGGACATCGAGGACCTTCTCTACCGGCAAGGGGTCGAACCGTTCGCGGTGGAGGGAGACGTTTTCGACCCGCGCCGGCAGCGTGCCGTGGCCACGGTGGCCACCGACGATCCCGATCGGGTGCGCACGGTGGCCGCACGCATCCGCCAGGGCTTCGCCGCGGGCGAGAAGGTCCTCCGGCCGGAGCTCGTGACGGTTTACACGCTGGCGAAGTGACGCAAGGAAAGACTCTCGATCTTTGTAGTGGCGGCCGTCTCGGCCGCTCCGGAAGTGAGGTCCGGAGCGGCCGAGACGGCCGCCACTACACAGAAAAGACCTTTCTTGTACACCCTCTAACTGTGAATGGACCGCTTGTCGACGGCCAGGGCCGCTTCGCGGACGGCCTCGGAGAGGGTCGGGTGGGCGTGACTGGTGCGGGCGATGTCCTCGGCGCTGCCGTGGAACTCCATCACGGCGACGGCCTCGGCGATCATGTCGGAGGCCCTCGGGCCGAGGATGTGCACGCCCAGCACGCGGTCGGTCTTCGCGTCCGCCAGGATCTTCACGACGCCCTCGGTCTCGTCCATCGCCTTGGCGCGACCGTTGGCCAAAAAGGGGAACTTGCCGACGCGGTAAGCGATACCGCGTTCCTTGAGCTGCTCCTCGGTCAGGCCGACGCTGGCCAGCTCCGGCCAGGTGTAGATGACGCTCGGAATCGTCTCGTAGTTGACGTGCCCGGCCTTGCCCGCGATCAACTCGACGCAAGCGATCCCCTCGTCCTCCGCCTTGTGCGCGAGCATCGGTCCCGCCACGAGATCGCCGATGGCGTAGATGCTCGGGACGCTGGTCCGGAAGTGCTCGTCGATCGCAACCTTGCCGGTTTTCGGGTCATGCGCAACGCCGGCCGCAGCCAATCCCAGACCGTCGTGAAACGCGCGCCGGCCGACGCTGACGAGGACGCGATCGCAGTCGAACGAGAGCGGCTTGCCGTCCTTCGACTCGGCCGTGACGCTCGCCCGGCCGTCTTGCACGGTCGCCCCGGTGACTTTCGTTTCCAGATGGAAGACGATGCCGAGCTCATCGAGGCTGCGATGCAGAAGCCGGCCGAGCTCGACGTCGGCCAGGGGCACAATCCGCGGCAGGAACTCGACGACCGTCACCCGGGCTCCCAGCCGCCGCCAGACGCTACCAAGTTCCAGGCCGATGTAGCCGGCCCCCACCACGAGCAAGTGCTCGGGCACACGGTCGAAGCTGAGGGCCTCGGTCGAGCTGACGACCGTATGGCCGTCGAACTTCAGCGAGGGAAGCTCGACCGGTACGCTCCCCGTGGCCAGGATGATGTGCGCGGCTTCGAGCGTGCGCTCGCCGCCGTCGTTGAGCCGCACCTGGACCGATCGCGGCGCGGCCAGACGGGCCGCGCCGAACACGGTTTCAATCTTGTTCTTCTTGAACAGAAAACGGACGCCGTCGGTGAGCTCGCGGACGACCTTGTCCTTGCGGTCGAGCATGTCCGAAAGGTCGATTTCGAGAGTGCCGGCCTTGATGCCGTGTCGGCTGAACCGCTCGCGGGCCAGGTGGAACAGCTCGGTGGAATCGAGCAGCGCCTTGCTGGGAATACAACCGATGTTCAAGCACGTGCCGCCCAGCGTCGGCGATTTCTCCACGCAGGCAACCCGCATCCCAAGCTGCGCAGCCCGGATCGCGGCCACATAACCGCCCGGGCCGGCACCGATGACCACCACGTCGAAAGAATCAGCCACAAAAAACTCCTGAGGGGAGGACTCAACGCAAAGGTCGCAAAGACCGCGAAGCAGAGAAAGGCAGGGAATAAGAGAGAAGAGAATGAGAATTAAAAATGAAATCACATTACAATGCATTTTTGTCAAATTCATTTTTTATAATATTTTATTATTTGCTTCTTTTTCCACTTGGTATTCATTCGCATTCAGATTCCCTGTCTTTTTCTGCTTTGCGATCTTCGCGATCTTTGCGTTGAAACCGCCTTTGTGTTGAATCCCTCAGATTTCCAGCATCATCCGCTCCGGGTTTTCGATGCACTCCTTGATGCGTACCAGGAACCCGACCGCTTCGCGGCCGTCGATGGTGCGGTGGTCGTAGGAGAGGGCCAGGTACATCATGGGGCGGATGACGATCTGGCCCTCGACGGCGACGGGTCGATCCTGGATTTTGTGCATGCCCAGAATGGCGCTCTGGGGCGGGTTCAGGATGGGCGTGGACAGGAGCGAGCCGAAGACGCCGCCGTTGGTGATGGTGAACGTGCCGCCCTGGAGGTCGGAGACGGCGATGGTGTTGTCCCGGGCGCGCTGGGCGAAGTCGGCGATGGCCTTCTCGATGCCGGCGAAGCTGAGGCGATCGGCGTCGCGGAGCACGGGCACCATCAAGCCCCGCTCGGTGCTCACGGCCACGCCGATATCGACATAGTGGTGCAGGACCAGGTCGGGGCCGTCGATCGAGGCATTGACCTTGGGGAAGGCCTTGAGGGCTTCGATGCTCGCCTTGACGAAGAAGGATAAAAAGCCGAGGCCGACGCCGTGGGTTTTCTGGAACGGCTCCTTGTATTGCTTGCGCAGGGCGATGACGCGGGACAGATCCGCCTCGTTGAAGGTGGTGAGGATGGCGGCGGTGTGCTGGGCCTCGACGAGGCGCTGGGCGATTTTCTGCCGGATACCGCTCATGCGCTGTCGGGTCTCGCGGCGGCTGCCAGACACCGCCAGGACGGGTGCGGGGGACGGCGGCGGTGGCGGTGGCGGTGGCGCGGCCGGGGCGGGCGTTGGGGCGGGCGCGGCTTCGAGCTGAGCGATCACGTCGCCCTTGGTGACCCGGCCGCCGGGGCCTGTTCCCTCGACACGGGAGAGATCCACCTTCTCTTCCGTGGCGATCCGGCGCACCGCGGGCGAGACACCGGACGCGCCGTCGCCGCCGTGGGGCGTGGCCGCGGCGGTCTCGCGCTCGGGCGCGGGCGCGACGGGAGGAGGCCCCGCGGGCGCGGCCGCGGCGCGGGGCGCGGCCTCCGTGTCGATCACGCCCACCGTCGTGCCGATCGCCACCGTGTTGCCTTCCGCTTCTTGAATCTGCAGCGTGCCGTCGGCCTCGGCGCGGACTTCCTGGCTCGCTTTGTCGGTCTCGAGCTCGAACAAGGGCTCGCCTTTCTTGACCGCGGCCCCGTCCGGTTTCAACCAGCGCGAGAGAATGCCTTCGGTCACGGACTCGCCCACGCCCGGCACTTTGATCGGTAGAGTGGCCATCGCAAGAAATCGTCCGGTGTTCGGGTGGTCGGAACCAGTCTGCCCAAGCCGAGCCGTTGTGAGAGAGCACGTCCCGGCCGCGCATAGAGACAGTTTATCCCGAGGTCGAGACGGTCGAAAGAAGGACCGGCGGGGGCGTGCGGATCGCACGGCCTGGAGTCTACCCTCCGACGGAATCTTGGGGTATATCCTAGCACGTGACCAAAGGTAGGAGGGTGAACTGATGGCATGGCTTGTCAGCTTGATGATCTTTGCGGCCGACCCGATCACGCCCCAACAACTCGACGCGGCCCTTCAGGTGCCGCCGGCCGGCGCGGAGGCCCAGGCGCTGGCTGCCCGCGTGCGGGCGTCGTTTCCCACGGACCAGGATTGGAAACGGGGCGGACATCTCGTCGAGCGGAGCGCGGTCGCGTTCGTGCTGGAGGCGGCGGCCGAACGCGCGGCCGCGCGTCGAGGGCATGGTCAATCACAGCCGGGGCCTGGACCTCGTGCCCATCGGCCAGACCGGCCTGTGGGTGCGTGTTGAGCCGATCCCGGCCGATACCAAGTTCTCTTATTCCTTCACGGCGCAGGGCCGCCGCATCGGCGGCGCGGTCGTCGAGATGCCCGACTGGTCCTATCCCCCCGAGTCGAAGGAGCAGCCGGACGCCTCGTACGGCTCGTACCATCCGCTCGCCTTCCGCAGCGAGGTCTTCCACAACAACCGCACCGGCTGGATCTACGTCCCCGCGCGTTACAATGCGCACCAACCCGCCAGTCTGATGGTCTTACAGGATGGCGACGCTTATAAAGGGGAACACGTCGGCACCGTCGTGGACAACCTGATCGCTCGCGGGCAGATGCCGGTGACGATCCTCGTGCTGTTGAATCCTGGCACCAACGACGACGGCCAGAGCAACCGGAGCTTCGAATACGACAGCCTCGACAACCGCTACGCAAAGTTCCTGGCCGAGGAGGTGCTGCCGCGGGTCATGAAGTCGTACGCGATCAGCCCCGACCCATCTCGCCACGCGATCGGCGGGGCTTCGTCGGGCGGGATTTGTGCGTTCAACGTCGCCTGGCACCGGCCCGATCTGTTCCGCCGGGTCCTCTCGCAGATCGGCAGCTTCACGAATATCCGCGGCGGCGGCGTCTACCCTGAGCTCGTCCGCAAGGAGTCGCCCAGACCGATCCGCGTGCTCCTGACCGACGGCACCAATGACCTGATCAACCAGCACGGCGACTGGTGGCAGGCCAACAACGCCATGTACGCCGCCTTGAAAGAGAAAGGCTACGACGTCCGGTTCCTGACCGATCGCGGCTTCCACGCCTTCTGGACTTGCGGTCGGCAACTGCCCGAGGCGCTGCGGTGGGTCTGGGCGGAGAAAGAGAAGGCAGGCTGATGCCTGATAGCCTTGTAGGGTGCGTCAAGTCCGCGCCGACGCACCTCCGGCTCATCCCGTCAGGAAGAAGGGAAGAGGTGCGTCGGCGCGGACTTGACGCACCCTACAAGAATGCAAGACTCCACTCCCACGTGAAGGATCTCGGCGCGCACCATGAAGGGCCTTTCTCGCAGTCGTGGTGAGCTGTCCCTGCGGGGGCGGTGGTCGCCGGTGTACCGGCGGCTGGCGCTGCCGGTGCAGGCGTTTTTGCAGACCGAGGCGCTGAGCGGGTTCGTGCTGCTGGCTGCGGCGGTGGTCGCGATTCTCTGGGCCAACTCGCCCTGGGGCGAGAGTTACGTCCGCTTCCGGCATCAGCACCTGGTGCTCGACCTGGGCGTGGTGCGGCTCGACGAGAGCGTGCAGCACTGGGTCAACGATGCGTTGATGGCGATCTTTTTTTTCGTCGCCGGCCTGGAGATCAAGCGCGAGCTGGTGGCCGGCGCCTTGAGCAGTCTGAAGCAGGCCGCCTTGCCGGTCGTGGCGGCGCTGGGAGGGATGATCGTCCCGGCGGGGATTTACATCGCGGTCAACGCGGGTACGAAGACCGTCCACGGCTGGGGCGTGCCGATGGCGACCGACATCGCCTTCTCGGTGGGCGTGCTCGCGCTGGTGGGCGAGCGGCTGCCGGGGCAGGTGCGCATCCTGCTGCTGGCGCTGGCGATCGTGGACGATATCGGCGCGATCCTGGTCATCGCCGCGTTCTATTCCCAGGGGATCGTGCTGGCGGGCCTGATCTGGGCGCTGGTGGTCGTCGGGGCGATCCTCGTGCTGCGGCTGGCGGGCTTCCGCGAAGTGGGTTTGATGCTCGCCCTCGGGGTGCTTCTCTGGCTGGCCGTGTACCAGTCGGGCTTTCACGCGACGCTCGCCGGGGTCATCCTGGGGCTGTTGACGCCTTCGGGCGTGGGGTTTGACCACCCGTCGTTCGCGCGTTCGGCCCGGGAGATGCTGGACGCCTACGAGGACTCGCTCGCGCTGGGCAACGTCGAGCAGGCCGAGGTGCTTCAGGGCGCCCTGGAAGTGCTCTGCCGAGAGACGGAATCGCCCCTGGACCGACTCGAGCGCTGGCTGCACCCGTGGTCGAGCTACGTGATCCTGCCGCTGTTCGCGCTGGTGAACGCGGGCGTGGTGCTGTCCCGACACACGCTGGCCGCGGCGGTCGGCAGCCGGGTGGCGCTGGGGATCGCGGCCGGGCTGGTGCTGGGCAAGACGGCGGGAGTCTTCGGCTTTTCCTGGGCGGCCGCGCGGCTGGGGCTGTGCCAGTGGCCGCGCCGGGTGTCGCACGCGCACATCCTGGGGCTGGCGATGCTGGCCGGGATCGGCTTCACCGTCTCCCTGTTCATCACCGAGCTGGCCTTCCCCGTCGAGGCCGACCGCGACGCCGCCAAGATCGGCATCTTGGCCGCCTCGGTGCTGGCGGGAATTCTGGGATATGCTTATCTGCGCATGAAGGCAAAGGAAAAGGCGGCTTGATTCTTGGAGGGGGGGCCGAGCCCATTCCAAGAGTGTGCGAAAAGGGCCTTTTCCATGTAGTGGCGGCCGTCTCGGCCGCTCCAGATTCCAGATTCCAGATTCCAGATTCCAGATTCCAGATTCCAGATTCCAGATTCCAGATTCCAGATTCCAGATCCGGAATCGAGGATCCGGTATCTGGAATCGAGAATCCAGAATCCGGAGCGGCCGAGACGGCCGCCACTACACAGATTGGCCGCTCCGACCCCCTCTCGTCCACACGCTCACAGCATGAAGTGGAACGTCTTGCTCAGGAGCCGCCAGAGCCACCAGCCCAGCGAGCTGTGGCCGCCGTCGATCTTGGCGTAACCGCGCAGGCCGGGTTGGAGGTGCATGTCCTGGTTGTCCACCGGCAGCGTGACCTCGTAGATGGTCCCGATCGGCTTGACCTGGCCGGTCTTCTTGTCGGGCTTGGTGGCGATCTCGCCGCCGGCCAGGTTGGACAGCTCGGGCGGGACCTCGTCGCGGTTGCGCTTGGCGACCTCGGCGACGTGGCTGTGGATGGTGTATTCCGAGTCGCCGTAGATCTTGATCCAGGCCCGCTTGTCGGTCATGACCAGGTCGATATCGGACTGGTCCAAAATCATGTGGGCTTCAAGCTGGTGCGGGTCGCCGACTTCACAGAACGGCTTCTCGGGCTTGAGGAACTGGCCGAGGTGCTCGTGATGGGGCACGCCGATGACGTGGCCGTCGCAGGGCGCGTAGAGGTTCAAGCTGGCGATCTGCCGGCTGACGCGGTCGATGGCCGGCTCCAATGCCTGGGCCTCTTCGAGGTGGCCTTGCTGAAGGTCGTGGTCGGTGATCGTGATCGACCGCCCGTACGCTTCGGCCTTGACCATGTGAATCGCCTGCTGCTCCTGGAGCTCGGTGCGCTCGCGGAGCTTGTCCGGGTTGGAGAGTGTGGCCAGGAGCTGGCCTTCCTTGACGACTTCGCCGTCGCGGACCTTGATGTCGGTGATCCGGCCGGGGATCTCGGAGTAGATCTTCTTGGGCCTGGCCGGGGTCAGGACGAACGTGCCGCCCACCCGCAACGGCGTCGGGATCAGTAAAATGCCGGCGACCACGGCGGCAAACACGCCGAGGCAGGCGGCCGCGCGTGCCTTCTTCACTTTACGCATCCTCCCAGGCTGGTACATAAACTTACCCATCTGGTACGCCGGCATGAACAACAGCGGCACCAGCGAGCCGATGGCCAGCATGTAGCTGATCGACTGGAGACCCTTCGGCTTGAGAAACTGCGACAGGAAGTACAAGATGCTGAAGGTCACCACCCAGCGGTACAGGTAGCTGGCCACGGCGTACGTCACGAACAGGTAACGCCGCGACTTGGGCATGTAGCTCTGCACGGGCACTTCCAGGCCGAGCACCTTTTCCTGGAAGGCGTAGGAGAAAAATTGCGTGCTCTTGATCCGCAGGTTGGGGATCTCGAGCCAGTCCGCCATGACGTAGTAGCCGTCGTAACGGAGCAGCGGGTTGGCGTTGAAGAGGATCGTGTTGACCGAGCAGATGAACATGGTCGCCAGCATCAGGCTGTTCAACAGACCCTGCTCGGTGTTCCACCAGATGAACGTGGCGATCGAGGCCAGGAAGCACTCGACGAAGATGCCCGCGAACGAGATCCAGATGCGGTGCCACTTGTTGGGCAAGAGCCAGCTATCGGTGACGTCGCAATACAGGGCCGGGGTGAGCACGAGAAAGAGAATGCCCATCTCGTGCACTTCGCCGCCGAAGTGCTTGGCGGTCAGCCCATGGCCGAACTCGTGGATGACCTTCACGACCGCCAGGCTACACCAGAAATAGACGATCGAGTGCCAGTTGAAGAAGCTCTGGAACTCGGGCAGCTTCGAGTGGAATTGTTGCCAGTGGCTGATGACCATGATGATGGCCGCACCCATCATCGTGAAGGCGAAGGTGACGAACAGCGGCGTGAAGACCCAGCGGAAGAACGGATACATCCAGTTCAGGAGCCGTTCCGGGTCGATGATCGGGATTTTGATATAGAGGATGTTGGCGAAGAATTGCCAGACGCGCTTCCACATGTTCTTGCGACGCCGCTCGATGAGCACCTTGGCCTGCTCGGCGGTGTCGATCTGCGCCAGCCCCGCCTCGTGAAGCTGCGAGGCGAACCGCATCAGGTCCTCGATCGAGATCGTCTGCGGGCGGTACTTCCGCTCGAACGACTTCTTGATCGTCTGGAGGTCCTGTTTGCCGTCAAGCTGCTGGAGCAGGAAGTATTCTTCCTGCTTGAATCGGAAGTACTTCAGACCGATGGGGTCCTTGACGACGTAGTGCGTCATGCCCTCGTAGAACTGCGGCTGGACCACCAGATCGGGCCGGAGCTTGAGCTTGAGGTGCTCAGCCGCCTGGCCGGCGGGCATTGCGGGGGCGAGGGTCGGAGCGGAGGACATCGGTCCCTCGGAGTTCAAGTATCAGAGGCGGTCCTGGGACGGGCGGGGCGATGACGGATGCCAGATTTCCGGATTCCGAAGATCAGCCACCTGGAATCCGGAATCAGGCATCCGGAATCCGCCATCAGGCATCCGCCATCTGGAATCTGGAATCTGGCATCTGGAATGTTCACCGTGCCGGCGTGCCCGCCGCGCGGGCGCTGACGGTGGTGTTCGTGGGAGGGCTGAGGAAGATCGTCAACTTGCCCTTCATGCCTTTCAGGAGCTCGGCGCCGATGTTGTCGCTGGCGCTGGTGTTTTCGATCTCGGCGAGGACCTGGATCTCGGTATGGCCGATCGTGGAGACCTCGCGGGTCAGCGCGACAACCTTGCCGCGGAACTTCTGGCGCTGGATGGGCAGGTCGGCGTCGTCGATCTTGGGCTGGACCTCGACCGGATCGCCGACGTGGACCCGCACGGCACTTTCCAGCGGCAGATAGCCGAAGAACCGCAGCTTGTCGGTCCGCGCCAGCCGCAGGACCGGCTCGCTGGCCCGCACGCTCTCGCCGGGACCTTTCATGCGATCGGTCACGTAGCCGGTGAAGGGCGCGTTGATCGTGTGTTCCTTGGCCACCTGGGAGGCGATGTTGAACTCGGCTCGGGCCAGTTTCTGGTTCTCGCCGGCCTCCTGCACGGCGGCGGTGGCCGCCATGACCTCGGCCTCGGCCTTCTTGAGTTCCTCGTAGGAAACGTTGGCCGGATTCTTCTTCATCAGGTTCTGGAGCATGGCGAGCTGCACCAGCGCGAGCTGCGCGAGGCTTCGGCCTTCTTGATCGCGCCGGTGCTGGTGGCGGCCACCTCCGCCTTGGCCACGGCCAGCTTGGCGGCTTCGTCGTGCAAGTAGCCGATCGGCTCGTCGGCCTTGACTCGGTCGCCCACCTGGAATTCGATCGTCTTGATGACGCCCTCGCGCAGGGCCGAGACGTCGGACTTCTCCAGCCAGTCGATCTGGCCGTCGACCACCAGCGTCTCACCCGTCGAACGCGCGGGGGGCCGGGCGCCGGGGGCCGCCTGCTGCGCCAGCGTCGCCACGGAGAGAGCGGTCAGTATGCCGACCGCAAGCGCGGCGGCCTTCGGAGACGGGAGCATCGTTGATACCTCCAGAAGGATCTCAACGCGAAGATCGCAAAGATCGCAAAGAGAAGAGCGAACAGGGAGAAAGAGATTGGGGAAGGAACGTCATGAAGTTCATGCGGTCAGAGTCACGTGACGTTCGTGGACCTATATGAAATTTCTCTCTCGCTTCTCTTTCTCTTTCTCTTTCTCTTCCCAATATCCTCTTATCTTTCCCTCTTCTCTTTGCGATCTTTGCGATCTTTGCGTTGCAAACTCCCCTCAGTTCAAGAACGGCCAGCGGAACATGATGGTCTCGTACCAGACGTGGACCACGTCGCGGAACAGGACATAGGCCAGGCGGGACTTGCCGCACTGGATGCGGGCGCGGACCTCGGCCCCGGGGCGCAGCTCGTTGTTGTGCCGCAGGAAGTCTTCCTTCACCTCGGGCGGGAAGGCGACCTCGACTTTCACGACGTGCTTGTCCTCGACCGTCTCGGCCCGGGCGCCAATCCGGCGCACGGTGCCGTGGTATTTGTGTTGCGGGTCGGTCGCCGAGACGAAATAGGCTTCAAGGTGTGCATCGGCCGGCTTGGTACCAGCCTTGATCTCCTCTTCGAGCTTGCTCTCGGCCCGCAGGACCGGGGCCATGTCGCTGTCGGCCACATCGACCAGCTCGACCCAGTCGCCTTCCAGCGAGGCGACCTGGAGCAGCTCCTGGCCGATTTCGAAAGGCCGCCCCGGCAGTTCTTTTTGCGGCTCGAACGGCGCGGTGACGATCCCCTCGAACGGCGCGCGGATCTCCAGCAGCTTGATCTGCTCCTCCAGGATCGACTGCTGCTCCTTGCCGCTGTTGTACCGCGTCTCGTACTCGGCGAACTCGCCCTGGAGTTGGGCGCGGTCGTCAGGCTTCAGGCCCGCCTTGCCGAGCTGGGTCTTCAGGTAGCCGAGGCGATCCTGCGCCTCGATCTTCTGGGCGATGACCTTCTTGAGTTCTTTCTCGATGTCCTTGCTTTCGAGCATCACGAGCAGATCGCCCTTGTGGACCCGCTGGCCGTGCTCGATGAGGACCTTCGTGACAATGCCCCGCTCGGGGGCATAGACGACGCGGCGGTGTTCGGGCAGGAGCGAGCCGCGGCCCTCGATCGTCAGGGGCCAGGGCACGAAGACCATGATCAGGATCACGGCGACGAGCAGAGTCACCACGGCGGCGATCTTGGCGAGGGTCCGGCCGCGGAAGAGCCGCTTGGGCGACCCCAGCGCCTTGAGCACGGGACGCAGGAAGATCCGGTCGGTCTCGGCCGCGTTGTACAAGGCCGTCGAGGCGTGCCGCGCCACCACTTCGGTGCGCGCCTGGGCATCGGTCGGCGCCAGCTCGTCGCCGATCTGCTCGGCGATCAGGCAGCCGAACGGCACCTTCTCGGCGTCGGGGTCGGTGTCGGGCTTGTGCAAGACGACGATGATGACCGCCTTGGCGCCGGATTCGTCGACGTAAATCTCGAGGGCGTCGCGGATTTCCGGCGGGAAGCCCTCGGTCGTGCCGGTGTAGACGGAGATCCTCGCCCGAGTGCACGACCGCCTTGGCCAGCCGGGTCATCTCGCGGACCAGGTTGGCGCGCTGTTCGACGATCTCCTGGCCGCTGATGGCCTCGACCATCGTCCGGCCGCCGAGCTTCAGGACGACGCTGAAGCGATCGACGCCGACCAGCCGCTTGCCCTCGTTGGCGACCGAGTACGCGGCCTCTTTCAGGTCGAGAGACTGGTGGATGCTGTGCGTGAAGGTCTCAAGCTGGTTCCAGAGCCGCTGTTGCGTCATCATCTGGCGCATCTGGCGGCCCTTGAGGTACTGCGAGGCCAGATCGCACAGGTCGCTGACGAACCGCAGCGTGCTCTTCTGGGTGGCGGCGCGGCGGGTCGGATCCATGAGGATCTCGATCAGGCCGACCGCTTTCTTGTCCACCAGGATCGGCGCCATGATCAATGTAAAGGGCGTCGGGTTCCCGGCTTGCGGCACGCCTTCGACGGTCGCGCCCGGCGGGATGATCTGCGGCTGGTTGGCCTGGATCATGCACCCGAGAAGGCCGTCGTGCGGCTGGGTGCGCACCCGGCCGTCGAGCAAGCCGGTCTGCCGGAACTCAAGCTGGTGCTGGAGTTTGAGCGTGCCCCGGCCGTCCAGGAGCCAGAGCGCGCCGCCCGTCGCGGCCACGGCCGCCACCACGCGGTTGAGGAACTCGACGTGGAACTCCGCCGGCTGAATGTCCGCCTCGGCCAGTTCGGCGATCTCGGACACCAGCTTGCGGATCTGGTTCTTCGTCTGCTCCAGTAGGCCGGGATCAATAGTTTCTTCCGCCATGGGAGTTCCCGAAGAGTCCGAACCCAAGGTCCGTCCAAAGCCCACACACCGGCCGCCCCGCGCAATTCGCGGACAGCCCCTTCACAGACCAACGGGACAACCGGCTTCCGGATCTTCCCGAAGCATGGGAGAATAGTGACCCATCTTCGTAGGGTGGGCTCGGCCCACCATCCGGAAACCTGCATGGTGGGCCGAGCCCCTACGAAGATGGGTCACTCATCCGTCAACAGGGAGCATGTTTGCCGATGGAAACGCCGTTCGTCCGGCCGGGTCAAGTCCGCTCCGCCGATGTGGCCGACCGGATCGTGGTGCGCTTCTTCAACTCGGCCCAGGGGAACATGGCGATCCAGTTCCTGACCACCCTGGGCATTCCCAACGATCGCCTGGGCGTGGTGGGTCCCGAACGCATGGAGGATGGCCAGGGGATGGTGCTGTCGATCCCGTGTACGGACGCGAAGCTGGTGCCCCAGATCGAGGCCTTCTGCCGCGCGCAAGGCGCTACGATCGTTCATCAACGGTGCGGATGACACCCTGTTCCTGGGCACGACGGCCGCTCCAATGGCTGGGGCCATGAAACCGGTTGACCCCGACAAAGCGAGACGCTACCGAGATCGCTCCGACGCCTGTTTCCACGCGATGAGGCTGCTCGGCGAGGATCTTCCATCCTATGCCGACGCCGTTGCACTCCTCGCGATCCATAGCGCCATCGCGCTCGCGGACGCCATCCATGCGGCTTGCTCGGGACAACGCCCGCGCGACCCCGATCATCGATCCGCGGTCGGAGAGTTGCGCAAGCTGTGTGGGAAAATGAAGCGCAACCCGCACGGGATCGATCACTTCGCCTGGTTGATCAAGGAGAAAACGGACTTCTCTTACGGCGAACGCCGGCTCCTTCCCAAGGACATCAAGGACGCTATGATAAAAGTCGAACGGTTCCACACTTGGGCTTATCGTCAGTTTCCGGACGAGTTGGGTCGGAGCGAGGACCACGATGCCGGCGTCTCTTGAAGATCAAGCCAAGGAGCCCGTGGCCCGCTGTCTAATCCAGGATCTGATGCTGCCGACCATTTATTTTGATGCCGAATGGCCCGTGCCGGGGCAGCATGTGGACGTTCTCGCCATCGACCGCGCCGGCGTAGGAGATGTCCATGTGGTCGAGATCCGCGACAAAACCGCCGATGCCTTCGACGCCGTCGCCGGTTTATTGAAGACACCCGCCCATTACCGCTGGATCGCCTATTTTGCCCATACAATCAAGAAAACGGATCGCGCGCGACTGACCGCGATGCCGATCCTCTCCCCGCCGGAGGGAATGGGTCGAGTGGGCGTCATCGAGATCGTTCGCATGGTTGATGGCGAATTCGGAGCATCCATCAAAGTGCGCGCTCAGCGCTTTTGGGGCTCGTATTATCGCATGGCGGATGAGTTCACATCGCGTCATCCCGAAGCGGACATCCAGTATCGATAGGTTTGTCCCCGGGAACGCGATCTCGGGCAACATGACCGCGTTCTCTGGCTTGCTTGGATGGCGTAGAATGAAACGGCCGCAGGGGCCGGGTTTCGCCGTCGAGGTTGTTGCCACATGCGCGGGGCGGGGATCGGAGCTTGGGTACTGATCGTGCTCGCCGTCGGGTCCGGGACCGCGCGGGCCGAGGACGCGGAGGGGCCGGCCGTGTTGCGCGGAACGCAATTTCTGCGCGGGCAAGCGGCCGGGCTGAAGGCGGGTGAGGCGGCGCTCGCGGGCCTGGCGCTGGTCAAGGCCGAGGTGCCCGCAACCGATCCCGGCATGCGCGCCTGTCTGAAAAAGGTCCTGGAACGGTTCGCCACCACGTCCTACACCTACACCCCTGATCTGCCCGGGCCGGGCGGCCACAGCATTTACGAGGCGGCGGTCATCAGCCTGTTCCTGGCGAACCTCGATCCGGTGGCCTACAAGCCGCAGATCGACGCCGTGGCCCTGTATCTGATCAACAGTCAGATGTCCAACGGCGCCTGGGACTATCCCCAGCGCAAGGGGGGCGACGCCTCGATCAGCCAGTACGCGATCCTGGGACTCTGGGAGGCGGACAACGCTGGGGCCACGGTCCCGCCCCAGGTCTGGGACCGCGCGGCCAGGTGGTACCTGTCGGTGCAGGATGCGCAGGGGGGCTGGTGCTATCATCGCGATGAGGGCAGCCAGGATACGGTCTCGATGACCGCCGCGGGCGTGGGCACGCTCTTGATCTGCAAGCGGCAACTGGACCAGGTGCGCCAGGCCGCCGGCGCGCACAATCCGCTCATGACGCCCGTGTTGACCGATGCCCGGGCGCCGGTGAATTTCAAGGCCACGACCAGCGCCGGCGAGATCAACGCGGCCGTCAACCGGGGTTTCGCCTGGATCGCCGCGCGGTTCAAGCCGGGCGATCCGATCATGGGCATGTCCACGTACTACGGCCTGTACGGTATCGAGCGCATCGGCGCGCTGGCCGACCGCGAGACTCTCGGGCGCATTGACTGGTTCGCGCGCGGCGGCCAGTACATTCTCTCCGCGCAGGGCTCCAGCGGGGAGTGGAACGACCAGCAGGGCGCGGTGGTCAATACCGCCTGGGCCCTCCTCTTCCTGACGAAATCGACGGCCAAGTCGATCAAGCGGATCGAGATCCGCCGGCTCGGCGCCGGCACGCTGATCGGCGGCCGGGGCTTGCCCAAGGACCTGTCCAGCCTGACGATCGCGGGCGGTCGCGTGCTGGCGCGGCCGATGAACGGCGCAGTCGAGAGCATGCTCGGCGTGCTCGAAGACCCCCGCGCCGAGAATGCCGACGGCGCGCTCTCGGGCCTCATCGCCCGCTACGAGACCGAAGGCCCGAACGTCCTGCGCCCGTTCAAGGGCCGCTTCCGCAAGCTCATGGCCGATCGTGACCCGGGCATCCGCAGCGCGGCGGCCTGGGCCCTGGGCCGCACCGGCGACCTCGATGTCGTTCCCGATCTGATCGCGCTGCTGGCCGACACGGATGACTCCGTCGTCCTCCAGGCGCGCACCAGTCTGCAACTTCTCAGCCGCAAGATCGACGGCTTCGGCCCGCCCGCGGGTGCGTCGCCCGCGGTCAAGACCGACAGCAGCCAAGGCGTGGAAAGCATGGTACGATTCCGTCCGGACCATTGAACCCGTGACCAGCCACAAGTAACCCGAGTGGAAGCCAAGATCCGCGGTGAATCCCGATACGACCAGGTCACGTCGCTCTTGCTGGCGGTCGTGCTGGGTTCGCTGCTGGTCTTTGGGTGGCTGATGCTGGTGTATGCAACGCAATATGCATATGCCAGCCGGGTGGCGGCGCCGCTGGAGATCGTCGAGGTGTATGGCGGCGGGGGCGGGTCTCCGGAAGGGGAAATCGGTGGAGTCGAGACAATCAATGTGCCGGGAGCGCCGGCGGGCGAGCGAGCCTCGAACAACGAGGCCGACGCCTCGGACTTCGAGCCGCCCTCGGTCATGGCCACGCCCGGCGCGATGCTGGACGCGGCCGCCGGTGCCGGGCAGGCCCTGGCCGAGGCGGATCTTGGACCCGCCATGCCCACTGGCGGCGCTGTGGCCTCCGGCAAACGCGCCTCCCGCATCGGTACCGGACGGCCCGGATATGGTTTTGGACCGGGCGACGGCGGCGTCCGGGCCGAGGAGCGCTGGAGCATTCTGTTCAATCCCGGCCAGACCAGCCAGGAATACGCCCGCCAGCTCGATTTCTTCCACGTCGAGCTGGCGACCATCCAGGGACCCGATCAGCTTGTCTATGCGTCGAACCTCTCGGCGGATCCGCCGACCGTCCGCTACGGTCAGAGCCGGTCGGATAATCGCCTCTACTTCGCCTGGCAAGGCCAGGGACGCAAGGTCTCCGATGTCGAGCTTCTCACCAAGGCGGGCATCCCGGTGGGCGACAAGCCGATCTTGCAGTTCTACCCGAAGGAAGTCGAGGCCGCGCTCGCCCGCCTGGAGGTCGAGTACAAGGGCCGCCAGCCGACCGAGATCCGCGTCACCCGCTTCCGGGTCGTGCCACGTGATGCAGGGTATGGGTTCGAGGTCGTCGATCAGCAATTGTTGAGGTAAGAGACGTGCTGGATTCCGGATTCCAGATTCCAGATTCTGGATTCCGAATACCGGAATCGAGTCTCAGAGACGGGGACCGGCATCTGTCATCTGGAATCCGGAATCTGGAATCTGGAATCCGGAATCTGAAATGAGGAGGCACGAGCCCCGAGCATGGCGACGCTGGAAGTCCACGACGGCCACGGTGGAGTCGAGTATGTGAACATCGCGCCGCAGAGCGCGTCGCTGATCGGGACCGACCCGAAATGTGACGTGGTGCTGAACGGCGCGGGTGTGCTGCCGATCCACGCGCGGCTGCGCTGGAAGCGTGGCCGGCTCAAGGTGGATGTCACGCCGGGCGCGCCGCCGCTGGTCGTCAATGACAAGCGGATGCTGAGCACGAAGCTTCAGCAAGGGGATGAGATCCAGATTGGGGCGTGCCGGATCTTCGTCTTGTCGATCGATGGTGAGCCGGTTGAGGACGAGAAAACGGTCGTGCAGACGCCGCCACGCGCCGCGGCCGCGCCGGCGGCCCCGACCCGTTCGCCGGTCTCGCGTGCCGCCGGTCCGCCGGCCGATCCGGATTTGCTGGCGGGTCTGGATGTGGCGCCGCCCTCGGTGGAATCCGTGGTGGACGAGCTGCCCGCGGTGCCGGCTCCCTGGCGCGGCGGGCGGTCCGAGCGGCCTTCGAAAAAAACCAAGAGACCGGCCCCGGGTCCCGCGAGGCCCGGCCGCTGGCACCGTTGGCGAGAGGCGCTCTCCGGCGCGGATCGTCCGCCGGGGGATGAGCGGCTGCTCTCCTCGCCGATCGTGCTCGGCCTGGTGGGGACGATCGCCGTGCTGGCCTTGCTGAGCTTCGCGCTCTGGCGGACGATCGCCCGGCGCGGGCCGAAGGCCAGTTCCAACTGGCCGTGGACAGCTTCCACGATGGCGATTACCTCAACGCCGCGCGGCGGTTCGAGCAGTTTCTGGAGCAGTATCCGCGCGATGCTCGTGTGAGCCGGGCACGCGTTCTCAAGGCACTGTCCGGAGTGCGCCAGTTCTCGACGGGCGGCGCCGGCCTGGTCGGAAGCGCTGGCCGCGGCCGAGTCCATGCGCAGAAATGTGGCCCGCGAACCCGCCTTCAACGACACCCGTGCCGATCTGGCCGAGGACGTGCTCAAGATCGCCGAGGGCCTGGCCGATCGCGCCGCGCCGGCGCCGATCCGACCGCGCTGGCCGACGCGGAGCGGGCGGTTTCCCTACACGACGAGCTGGCCGGCAAAGCGGCCGAAGAGACGCGCGCCCGCAGCCGGCTGCCCGGCAAGCTGGCCGCGGCGCGCGCCGCCGTGCGCAAAGGCCAGGCCCGCCAGGACGCGCTGCGCGACATGGACCGGGCCCTTCAACAAGGATCGGCGGCCGACACCTACGCCGCCCGCGACCGCCTCGTCGCCGAGTATGCCGACCTGGCCACCGATGCCGCCGTCGTGGAGCGTCTCACGAAGGGCAACGACCTGCTGCGCCAGGCCGTGACGTTCGACCCTTCGGTGCGTCCGGCCGAGCTCGGCGCGCGTCCCGAGCCGCTCGGGCCGCCGTTGACGTACGTGCTGCGGTCGTCGCGCGCGCCGGCCACACGCACCCCTGGCGCCGTCGTCTTCGCGCTGGCCGAAGGGATCGCGTATGGACTCGCCGAGGCCGACGGCGCGCCGCTCTGGCAGCGGCCGGTCGGGCCGTCCGCGCCGTTCCCGCCGCAGCCGGTCGCGGGCGCCGAGCCGTCCGCGCTGGTCGTCGATGCCCGCTCCGACGAGCTGCTCCGGCTCGATGCGCGTACCGGCGCGGTGCGCTGGCGGCTGCCGCTGGAAGAGCCGGCGACGGCGCCTCCGCTCGTGCTGGGCAATGACCTGTTCCAGGCCATGCCGGGCGGGGACGTGCTCAAAATCGACCTGGCCTCGGGCGCGATCCGGGGCACGTTTCATCTCGGCAAGCGGCTGACCGCGACACCCACGGCCGATGAGCTCGGCCAGCACCTGTACGTGCTGGCTGATCAGGCGAACCTGTTCGTCCTGACGCGCGATCCGCCGTCCTGTGTCCGGGTTGAGTATCTGGGACACGAATCGGGCTCGATCGCCTGTGCGCCGGTGCGGATCGGGAAGTACCTGGTCGTGCCGATCAACGATCAGCTCGAGACCGGGCACTGGCGGGTGTTTCTCCTTGATGAGGAAGGGGCCCGGCCGCGCTTGCTTCAGCGCGTGCCGGTGCCCGGCTGGACCTGGAGCGCGCCCGCGACGGCGGGATCGGTCGTCTGGGCGACGGGCGACCAGGGCGGTCTGACCGCCTACGCGATCGGCGCGGAGACGGAATCGGACCCGTTCCGCCCCATTGCGAGATACGCGCCCGAGAACCAGGCGAGCGGGCCGGTCTTCGCGCTGGCGCGGTCGGAGCGGGACGTCTGGGTGGCGGGCCGGCTGGCAGCGGCGTTCCGGCTCTCTCCCGAGCGCGGCCGGATCGATCAAGCGGCCAGCCTCACCGAGGCCGGCGCCGCCCGGGGGCCGATCCAGAATCCCGGGCGGTGGATCGTGCTGACGCAACAGGCGGCCGACGGCCGCGGCGTGGCCCTCTGGGGCGTCGCACCCGCCGACGGCACCGCCGTCTGGACCACGATTCTCGGCGCGCCCTGGCCGGTCCCGCCCCGACCGTCGGCCCGCGGCGAGGATTCTCGCCACCACCACTCCGGACGGCCGCGTGCTCGTTCTCCCCCGCGCAAAACTTGCCGCGGGCGGCTTCGTCGAGCAGACCGTCCCGGCTTCGGGAACCTTGTCTGTACCCGCCCAGCGGGCGGCCCTCGTCACGCACGAGGACTTGACCCTCCTGTTGCCGGCGGACGGGGCCGACCGCCTGCTCGTCGCGGATGCAACGGGTCCGCTCCGGACGATCAACCTGCCCGGCCCGGTGTCGGCGGCGCCGCGCTTCCGCGACGGGGGGCTGATCGTAGCCGCGCGCGACGGCGAAGTGGATCTGCTCGACCCCCGCACGGGCACGTTGAAATGCGACCCTTACGTTCCGCCGTTCGATCGTGCGCACCCGGCGCTGGCGGGCCCCGGTGATTCTGGACGAGGGCACGATCGCGCTCGTGGATGCTTCGGGACGGATAAGGCGACTCGGATTGCGCACGGAGTCGCGGCCCCGGCTCGACGTGATCGGCGCGGATCTCGACCTGGGCGCCGCGGTCCTGGTCGATCCGGTCGCCACGAAATCGGCCCTGGTGGTCGCGACGGCCGACGGCCGCGTGCGCGCCCTGGCCAGCCGGGATCTCAGCCCCGTCGGCACCTGGCCACTGGCCGCGCCCTGGCGTTTGGACCGACCATCGTCGGCCCTCTCGTTCTCGTCTCGGACATGGCCGGCCACCTCCTGGCGCTCGATCGCGACGGCCGCCGGCTCTGGTCGGCGACCGTCGCGGCCGGTCTTCCGTCCGGTCCGCCGGCGGTCCTCGGAGACGCGCTTTATTGGCTGGGCCGCGATGGTGTCCTGGAGCGGCTGTCCCTCGCCGATGGCACCCGGCTCGATCGCACTCCGCTCGATGTCCTGCCGGCCGGGGGACCGCTGGCGATCGGCAATGCGCTGGCTGTTCCGGTGGCGCCAGGGTCCATTTGCATTCAGCAACAGGCAGACGACAGCAAATAGCAGACAGAGGGCAGTGGTGATGCGCGGCTGGCAATACGCCCTGGCGGTTCTGATCGGGACCGGACTCGTGCTGAGTCTGGCCGTGGTGCGCGGCCAGAGCCAGGCGCCGGCCGGGGACTTGCTTGCGCTCGCTGCCGTTCGATCGGATCACGCTCACCGACGGCACGGTCCTCGATGTCGAGCCGGTGACGCCCCGGCCCTTGCCGCCGTATGACCCAAAGAAGGACCGCAAGACCACCACCAAGGAGCGCATTCCCCCCGAGGGCAATATTTTTCTGCCCTCGCAGAAGGAAGAGATCGCCGCCGCGGAAAAGGTGCGCAAACAGCAGGAAAAAGCGCGCGAGCCGCAGTACAGCGAGATCACGGTCAAGCCGCTCGGCCAGGACAACCTGTTCAAGATCAAGCGCGCGAATATCAAGTCCATCGCCTACTTCGAGGATCTGCTCCTGGCCGAGAGCGAGAGCCTGTTGCGCAAGAAGGAGTATGCGCGGGCTTTTGACCATGACCTGCGAGTTCATCAGCGCGCACCGAACTGGGTGGGACTGAGCGAGCACGTCAACCGGCTCTTGTTCGAAGAGGGCCGGGCGGTGCTGGCCGACAAGCAGGTCGAGCGCGGCCTGCGGCTGCTCCGTGAGCTGCACGCGCGCAAGGCCGATTTCCCTGGTCTGGCGGACGAGCTGGCGAAAGCCTATCGCGAGCGCATCGAGCACGCCTTCGAGGCGGGGGCGTATGCCGACGGCCGCAAGGTGCTGCACGAGCTCGAAGGTCTGACGCCCGATCATGCGATCGTCCGGGAGGCGCGGGCGCGGTACGAGGCAAAGGCCCAGGAGCTGGTTTCCGCGGCCGGCAAGGCGGCGGGAGCGGAACGGCTCGATGCGTTGACGGAAGCGCTGCGGGTCTGGCCCCGGCACGACGAGGCCGCGCGGCAGTTCACGGCGGCCTTCGCCGCGCTGCCGACGCTCGATGTGGCCGTGCTCGACCTGCCGCGCGCGCTCGGTCCCTGGCTGCGCTCGCCGGCCGACGCGCGCGTCTCCCGGCTGGTCTTCCTGCCCCTGTTCGCCGCCGAGGACGAGGACGCGCTTCACGGCCGTCGCAATGACCAGCTTGCAACGGCCCTCGACACGGCCGACCTGGGACGCCGGCTCACCTTGACCCTGCGCGAAGGCCCGCGCTGGTCCGATGGCTCGGGACCGGTCACCTCCCGCGACGTGTTGCGCTCGCTGGCCGAGTGCGCCAATCCGGACTCGCCCCGGTATCTGGCGCGTTGGGCGCTGCTCATGGACCGGGTCGAAGCGAGCGACGACCGGCACGTGACGATCCGCCTGAGCCGGACGGTCCTCAAGCCGGCCTCCTGGCTTCTCGGTCCGATCGGCCCGGCGCACGCGGGCCGCGATGGTCTCGTCCCCACGCCCGACGGCACGCGGCGGCTGGTCGGCAATGGTCCCTTTCCCCACGTCGAGCCGACCGAGAAGGCGTTCACGTTCCTGGCGGCGGGCAAGGCCACCGGCGCGATCCGGCGCGTGCGCGAGATCCGGTTTGCCGATGCGGCGGCGGCTCTCGACGCCTTGCAACGTGGCGCGGTCACGCTCATCGAGCGGGTGCCGCCCGACCAGGTGGCGGCTCTCTCCAAACATCCCGAGATCCAGGTTGGCCAGTATCAGCAGCCGCGCGTTCATGTGCTGGCGCTCGATGGCCGCAACAGGGCGCTGCGGAATCGGACCCTCCGGCGCGGCATCTCGTATGCGATCGACCGCAAGGGCTTGCTGGAAGAAACCCTGCTCCACCATGCCGGCAATGAGGCAAACGTGCCCGCCGACGGCGTCTTCGTGCGCGGCAGCTACGCGGACGCGCCGGGCGTCACCCCTCTGGGTTCTGATGCGCGGCTGGCCCGGATGCTCGTGGCGGCGGCCAGAAAGGAGATGGGAGGCGCGCTGAGCACGCTCACGCTCGCCTATCCGGCCGTCCCCGAGGCGCGCGCCGCCGTACCGAAAATCGCCGAGGCCCTGCGCGCCGCCGGCCTGGATCTGAGCCTCGTGGAACGCTCCGAGACCGAGCTGGAAATGGACCTGCGCAGCGGCAAGCGGTTCGACCTGGCCTACCGCGTGCTGACGTGCGACGAGCCGGTGCGCGACGCCGGCCGTTTGATTTGCCCCGGCTACGACGCGCCTCCCCGCGCCGACGCTCTGGCGGCCGTCGCCAGTCCGCGGATTCTCCAACTGTTGCTGCAACTGGAGAATGCCTCGGAGTTTCCCTCGGCGCGGGCTGGTGCTCCAGATCGACCGCGAGGTGCGCGACGAGCTGCCGGTCATTCCGCTCTGGCAAGTCGCCGACCACTACGCCTGGCGCACCCGGTTACACGGCCCCGGCGCGACCGCCGCCGCCCTCTATGACGGGATCGAGAAATGGCAGATCGACGCCTGGTTCGCACGCGACCCCTGGTGAGAAGGTGTATGAGAGGGGGGATTACCCACCTCTTTCTGTGTAGCGGCGGCCGTCCCGGCCGCTCCGTGGTTCCAAACCGGAGCGGCCGGGACGGCCGCCGCTACACAGACAAGACCCGTCCAGAACACTCTCTGAGACCAGCGTTCCGCAGAGCGCTGGTCTGCCTCGGTCTTCTTCTGGCCGCACCCGCCCTCGGTGCCGAGCCGATCGAGCGTACGCCCTACGCGCTCCGCGCCTACCTGGCGGTCAGTCCCGAGACACGGCTCGATGCCCGCGCCCGTGCGAGTCTCATTCACGATTGGCAATCCCTCGTACACAGGTTCGTCGGCGCACCTTGGAACCTGGCCGTTGTCGACGCCGAGGACCGGCTCGCGCTGGCCGCGCCGAGCAACTCCAGGTGGACGATTTCCAGCCTCGCGCCGAGAAGTTTGATGCCCTCTGGGCGATCCACGTGGAACCGGGGCCGGGGGGCGGTTATCGACTGTCGGGGCGTGCCTTCGACCCGCGGACAGCCACGCTCGGCCCGGTCTTTCACCGCACGATCGTTTATCCGGCGGACGCGGCGCGCGGGCTGTTCCGGCTGGGGCTGGACCTGTTCGTCCCTTCGGCCGAGATCGGCGCCGCGGTAGGCGGCGGCGTGCAGATCCTGGTTCAGGGAGCGGCGCTCAATGCGGCCGATCCGATCGGCCAGATTGTCCAGCCCGGCTCCGTCTTTGTCCCCTTCCGCTTGATGCTGAAACCGGACGGCACGCTCAAGCAAGTGGTGCCGATCGGCTGGTCGTACCTGCGTGTCGAGACGCTCGATGGTCCCTTGGCGCGTTGCGCGATCGTCAGCGGCCTGCGCGATCCCTTGAGCCGGCGCGTGATTGGCAAGTACCGGCTGGTCGCCCTGGGCGTCAAGCCCGGCGACGCGCCCCTCATCCTGCGGTTCGAGACCCGCCCTCCCAACCCGCAGCCGGCCGCGGGTTACACCGTCACGGTGCGCGACGTGCCCGACGGCCCGCCGCGCGATGTGGGCACCACCGACCGCGAAGGCCGCATCGTGCTTCCCGCCGATCCTGTGTCGGGCCTGGTCATCGTGCGATTGCTGGCCGGCGGCATCGAACCGCTCGTCGAGTTCCCGGTCATGGCCGGCGAGTCGAGCGAGGAGCGCATCATCCATGTCGGCCTCGTGCCGCAGGCCGTCGCCCTTGAGACCAAGCTGAACGCCCTGCGCGACGAGGTGATCGACCTGGTCGCCATCCTGCGCCCGGATCGAGGCCCGCCTCAAGGCCCGCGTCGATGGCAATGCCTGGGACGAGGTCAAGGATCTTCTCGATGAATTCCACCGCCTGCCGTCGCGCCCGACGTTCCTCGACCGGCTCAACAAGCTCAAGGATGAGGCCCAGAAGCAGCAGGACCAGCTCAAACTCCCGGTCCTGACCCGGACCGCCCAGGCGCTCTTGACCGATACCGAAGGACTCATCAACCGCTATCTGGACGATGAGCTGTTCCAGGCCTATGAGAGCGCCTACCGCGATTCCAAGGCCGGCGCACTGGCGCCGCCCTCCTCGGACTGGAAGCTGTTCGAGCCCGAAGGCGCCGGCTTCCGCGTGCTGATGCCGGGCACGCCCAAGCTGAGCCGGCGGGCCCTGGGGGGAGCGGGCAGCGGGTTGCCGGATCAGATTCACATGTCGGCCTATCAAGGGGCTGGCTACGGTGTCGGCGTGCGTGAACCTGCCGGCGTGAAGAAAATCACGCTCGACTCGGCCCGCGACGCCCACCTGGCCGCGACCCCCGGGGCTCGCCTGCTTCAGCAACGCGACGTGACCCTCGACAACGTCCACGGCCTCGACCTGCGCCTGGCGCTGTCGGACCCCACCCGCCAGGCGACCGAGATGATCGAGCGCCTCCGGCTGTTCGTGACGGGCAACGGGCGGATCTTCGCCTTGCTCTATGTCGGCCCCAAGGAGAACGCCGATTCCAAGGAGGCTGCGACGTTCTTCAACTCGTTCCACATCACGACGGGAAAGTGAGGAACGCTGAGAAACTCGTAGGGTGCGTCGAGTCTTCGATGACGCACCGTCCGTGTTGCGCGGGCGGAATGGCAGAGGTGCGTCATCGAAGACTCGACGCACCCTACGAGATTTCACCCCGGAGCGTGCGGCTCATTCACGCTCGTACCGCTGAAGAACTGGGCAAGTCGTGCCCCACCACGGAATAAATGAAGCATCGCCGAGGTCGGCAGCCGCTCGATCTGGTCGTACCAGGTGGAAAGCAACCGGGTGAACTCGAGCATCTCCTCGAGCCGCTCGCGCGTATATTGCTCGCTGGGACCGAGGGCCCGGGCCTCCTCGATGCAGCGTTCCAAGAGGGCCATGGTCGGGTCCATCTCCCGCCGCTTGCGCTCAGCCATGATGACCCGGAACGTCTCCAGCACGTCCTTGAGCGCCTCGAACCGGTCGCGGCGATCGCCGATCACGTGGACCCGGCGCACCACGCCCCAGGTGATCAGCTCGCGCAGGCTCGTCGAGACATTCGACCGGCTGACATCGAGCAGCCGGCTGATCTCCTCCGCATCGAGCGCCTCGGGCGAGATGTACAGCAAGGCATGAACCTGGGCCATCGTCCGGTTGATTCCCCAGACCTGGCCCATCTCGCCCCAGTGCAAGACAAACTTCTTCGCGGCCGGCGTCAGTTCCACAGATGGGTTCCGCTTCTTCCGTTATTTCTGTCCCAACTGAAAATCATACTTAGCCGCGCCACGCCGTCAAGCCACGAGGGGAGTCGGAACCCGGCTTGCTCCCGGACTCCGAGAATCTTAGGATCAAAGATGCGTGGTCCCTTCGACACTCGAGATTGCCGCGAATCCCGAACGGGGCGGGGGGCGGGCCATGTTCCAGCGCGTAGCCGTCGTGGTGACCGGGTTGGGAATGGCGGCCGTGCTCGGCGGCTGCGGTGGCCGTCCCGAACGGGCGCACACGACGGCCGCGCCGCGGGTCGAGAAAGCGCCACCCCCCGCGGCGAAGCCGCCGGAAGCGGTCGTGCGGATCGTTCCCGAAGCCGCGACCCTGGAGCCGGACGACCCGGGGCTGCAATTTCGGGTGGAAGAAGGCCGGCGCGACATCACCGAGGCCGTCACCTGGCGAGCGGAGCCCGATGGCATCGTGACGGTCGCGGCGGACGGCTTCGCCCGCACTGAGGGCTCGGGAAAGGCCCGGGTCGAGGCGTTGCGGGATGGCAAAATCCTGGCCGCGACAATCATTCAGGTTGCATCGTCAGCCGATCGGCCCTGGGACTTCGCCGCCGACATCGTGCCCATCCTGACCCGCGCCGGCTGCAACACGGGCAGTTGCCACGGCAAGGCGGACGGGCAGAACGGGTTCCATCTCTCGCTGTTCGGCTACGATCCCGAAGGCGACCTGCACGCGATCACTTCCCGGGTGAATCGGGAAACCCCCGAGCTGAGCCTGATCGTCCAGAAGCCCTCCGTGCAGGTGCCGCACAAAGGGGGCAAGCGGCTTCCCGTGGATTCGGATGGCTACCGCGACTTGGTGGCCTGGATCGAGGCCGGCGCGCCGTCACGGCAAGGCAAGACGCACGGCAAGCTCGTGGCCGTGACCGTCGATCCGCCGTCGATCTGGCTCGATGCGCCCGGCCCCCGGCAACTGCGCGTCGTGGCTCGTTATGCCGACGGACACACGCGCGATGTCACCCGGCTGGCCCAGTTCCGCACGCTCGACGAGCAGGCGGCCACCGTCGATCCGCAAGGGAGAGCCCGGCTGTTGCGACGGGCCGAGACCGCGCTGGTTGCGCGTTATCAGTCCATCGTGCGGACCGCACGGATCGGCACCGAGATCAACCCCGGCCTGAAATTCGACTTCGCCGCGCTGCCGCGCCGCAACGAGATCGACGAGACGCTGTTCCGCCGGCTGGAGCGGCTGCGCGTCCCTCCCAGCCCGCCCGCGAGTGACGCGGCCTTCTTGCGGCGCGTCTCGCTCGATCTGACCGGCCTGCAACCGCTGCCCGAGGAGATCCGCCGCTTCCTGGCCGATCGTGATCCCAACAAACGATTGCAGAAAATCGACGAGCTGCATGCAGCGTCCCGAGTTCCTCAAGTTCTGGGAGCTCAAGCTCGGCGACCTGCTCCAGATCACCGCGGCGCGGTTCCCCATGGGGGCCGGCTATTATCACGAGTGGCTGCACGCCCGCCTGGGGAGCAACGCCGCCTGGGACGCGATGGTACGCGAGCTTCTCACCGCCGTCGGCAGCCCGACGCGCCGGGGCGGTGGCGCGGCCAACTATGCGACGGACGGCCCCGACCCCCAGACCCGCGCCGAGTTGACCGCCCAGCGCTTTCTGGGACTGCGCCTCCATTGTGCCCAGTGCCACGACCACCCGTTCGACGTCTGGACCCAGGACGACTACTACGGCCTGGCCGCCTTCTTCGCCAAGGTGAAATACACCGGCACGCTCATGCCGACGTGCGGAAGCCAGCCCCTGCCGCTGGAAGTCCTCTTTGATCCCGACGGCACGGTGACACACCTCCGCACCAAGCAGCCGGTTCCACCACGTCTCCTCACGGGCGAGACCGTCACGCTGGACCGCGACGCCGACCCGCGCAAAGCTCTGGCCGACTGGATCACCCGGCCCGACAACCCGTTTTTCGCCCGCGCGATGGCGAACTGGGTCTGGGCGCAGTTCTTCGGCAAGGGCCTGGTCGAGCCCGCCGACGACCTGAGCGCGGGCAATCCGCCCGTACACCTGGAAGTTCTCGACGCCCTGGCGCGCCATTTCGTCGCGCACAAGTACGACCTGCGCGAGCTGATCCGCACCGTGGCGATCTCACACGCCTACGAGCTGGCTTCCGAGCCAATCGCGGGCAACGAGCACGACACGAAGTTCTTCTCGCACCACCTGCCGCGTCCCTTGACCGCTCAGCAGATGGCCGACGCGCTCGCCCAGGCCACCGACGTGCCGAACCATTTCGCCAACCGCCCCCGCGGCGCCCGCGCCCTTGACGTCTTCGATCCCGCGACCGCCAGCGCCATGCTCGACACCTTCGGCCGCTGCTCGCGCCGGAGCGGCTGCGCGGCCGTCGCCAACCCTCCTTTGAGCCTGCGCCAGGCCCTCATGCTCATGGGCGGCGACGTCATCGACGCCAAGGTCGCGAGCCTCAATGGATACCTGTCCCACCTGCTCGAATATGGCACCGAGCCATCCGATGTGATTGAGCACATTTATTTGCGCACCCTCTGCCGCCCGCCGACCTCCGAGGAGCGTGCCCACTGGACGGCCGAATTGGCCTCCGCCCCCGTGTTGCGCGAGGCGGCTGAGGATTCTGTTCTGGGCGCTGCTCAATTCGCGGGAGTTTGCGTTCAATCATTAGTTAGTTACGAGGGTTTCGGCATGGTGAATGTGCAATATGTCCTCAGCGCCTACATCGAGAGTGCTCTCGATCGTGCGGACTATGAAAAGCTGGAAGACGGTGCTTACGCGGGTTCCATTCCCGTTTGTCCGGGGGTGCTCGCCTTCGCCAATTCGCTCCGGGACTGCGAACGGGAATTGCGGTCAGTTCTGGAGGACTGGTTGCTCCTGGGGCTGAAACTGGGCCACCAACTACCTGTGGTTGGAGAGATTGACCTGAACAAGGACACGACGCATGCCGAAGTGGAGTCCGTGTAAGCGAGCGGATTTCGTGCGTCGCCTGCGTCAACTTGGGTTCGAGGGCGTCTTTTCGGGAGCCCGGCACCAATTTGTGGTGATTGGCCAACATCGGCTCACGCTGCCGTCAAACGAGGAGTATTCTGTTCCTCAGCTCCGGATGTTGCTGCGTGAAGTGGCCGCGATGATCGGTCGAGAAATCACCCTGGAGGAGTGGTCGCGGCTTTCGTGATGTCTGAAGATGGGTGGCCCGGTCAATCAGGTCCTGTCGGATGGGTAAGGTGTCGCAAACCACCGATCCATATCTCAAGAGGGAAGGACACGATGTCACGAGTCGTCCATTTCGAGATCCATGCGACGGACCCCGAGAAGCTCATCGCGTTTTACACCGGCCTGTTCGGCTGGACGTTCCAGAAGTGGGAGGGACCGGCGGATTACTGGATGATCCGCACCGGTCCCGACGCGGAACCCGGCATCAACGGCGGGTTGGTCCGTCGCAATGGTGATGCTCCCGCTGTGTTGCAGACGGTGAATGCCTTTGTCTGCACCGTCGATGTGGCGTCGGCCGAGAAGTCGCTGGCCCGCGCTTTGGAACTGGGCGCGGCGGTGGCGCTGCCCGTCATGGCCGTGCCGACGGTCGGCTGGCTCTGCTATGTCAAGGACCCCGACGGCAATGTCTTCGGCATGATGCAATTTGACCCGGCCGCGGCCTGATCGCGAGCAGCCCGACAGCAGCACCACGTTGGCTAACCGGATCTTGCGGCGAGCTGAGAAGGGGGGTAGATTGAACCTATGATCCTCATCCAATTCCCCGACATGGCGATGAAACGGCGGGCCTTAGGGAGCCTGGCCGGACGGTTCCCCTTCAAGAGTTGGGCGAGCGGGGACATGCTTGTGCCGGAGTCCGCTTTGGCGTTCCTCGCGGTCGAAGGCATCGCGTTCTCCGTCCAGGGGCCGGCCACTTATGAGCAGATCGGTCCGGCGTTTCGAGGTACTACTGCCCCTGCGGTTCAATGATGGGCAGCGCGTCCCGAACGATCTCATCGCCGATACCCTGGTCGAATTGGAGGAGCGGTTCGGCGCCGTCTCCTGCGAGACACAGACGATCCGCGGCCTCTGGCATTTCGAAGGCCAGCCCTTCCGTGACGACCTGGTCCGTGTGTTCGTCGATGTCCCGGATGAGCCCGCGAGCCGCGAGTTCTTCATCGAGTTCAAGGAACGGCTCAAGGCCCGGTTCCAACAACTCGACATCTGGATGACGACCTACCTCATCGAAGTCTTGTAGGGTGGGCTCGGCCCACCGTCCTTGGATTGCCGATCCGGATGGTGGGCCGAGCCCACCCTACAAGACGTACTCACACATCGGAGCCGCATCATGTCTTCCTCGAATGACGGATTTTGCCGCGGCCCGAGCCGCCGCGAGGTGCTGCGGATCGGCATGCTGAGTGCCTGGGGGCTGTCGCTGGCGGACTGGCTGCGGCTGCGGGCACGCGCGGACAAAGCCCGCGCCGCCCGGTCAGGCGAAGGCGTGCATCTTGATCTGGCTCGCGGGCGGGGCGTCGCACATCGACACGTTCGATCCCAAGCCGCAGGCGCCGGCCGAGGTGCGAGGGGAATTTCAGCCGATCGAGACGAAGATCCCCGGCGTCCAGGTCAGCGAGGTTTTTCCCAGGATTGCGCAGAGCCTGGACAAGATGGCTCTCGTGCGGACGCTGACCTCGCCCGAGATGGAGCACGATCGCGCTTCGCACCATGTCTTGACGGGCTACCGGCCGAGTCCGGCGCTGGTGTATCCCTGCCACGGCAGCGTGGTGGCGAAATTGCGCACATCCACGACGCAGACGCTGCCGCCGTTCATCGCGGTGCCGGATGCGCCGGCGTCGGCGACGAGTGGATACCTGACGCCGGCGTTTGATCCGTTCCTGGTCGGCAACGACCCGAACCAGCCGAACTTCCGCGTGCGCGACCTGACGCCGCCGGATCAGGTCACGCTGGAACGGCTGGCACGGCGGCGGCGCATGGTGCGGGCGCTCGACGAGTTCGCCCACGACGTGCCGGCCACGACGTTGACGACCAGTCGCGACGCCTTCGCGGCACAGGCGTATGACTTGCTCACATCGAGCGCCGCCCAGGCCGCCTTTCAACTGGAGGCCGAGGACGCGAAAACGCGCGATGCCTACGGCCGCACGACCGTCGGCCAGGCGTGTTTGCTTGCGCCGGCTGGTCGAGGCCGGAGTGGCGTTCGTCACAGTGAACGATCGCGGGGCGGGACCGCTCGGCTGGGACACGCACCAGCAGAACTTCAAGACCATCAAGGAGACCATGGCCCCGCCCCTCGATCAGGCCCTGGCCGCGCTCGTGGCGGATCTCGACGAGCGCGGGCGGCTGGCGAGCACGCTGGTGGTCGTCGTGGGAGAGTTCGGACGCACGCCGAAGATCAATCCGAACGCCGGCCGCGATCATCACGGCCGCGCGAATTGCGTCTTGCTCGCGGGCGGCGGGTTGAAGAGTGGTGTGGTGGTGGGACGCACGGACGACCACGCCGATACGCCCGTCGAACGGCCGGTCACGCCGTCCGATCTGGCCGCCACGATCTATCAGGCCCTGGGCATCGACCTGTCCCAGCGTCTCCAAACGCCGGATGCACAGCCGATCCGGCTGGTGGATAAGGGGGAGCCGATCCGCGAGCTATTTGGTTGAAGGAGATACCCTCATATCTTGACTCAGTAGCAGCGTTTCCGGGTGTTCTGTAGCCCCGAAGGGGCGGCAGTCCATAGCCAGGGGCGTCAGCCCCTGGACCGCCGCAAGGCCCGAAAAAATCTCCGCCCCACGAGGGCGGAAGGGGTCAGTTCGCTCGTTCTTTTCCTTTTCCCAGGGGCTGACGCCCCTGGCTATTCACTACCGCCCCTTTGGGGCTACGGAATGAAGATCACCCAGTTTGCATGTGACAGTCTCCAAATCTTGTCAGGTCGGCTTCGGCCTGCCTCTTCGGTCTTCAATCCCAGTAAGATGGCAGGCGGAAGCCGACCCGACACGCTTTGAGAGCACCCCCGATGCCTGCCCCGCGTCCCAGCGATCGCCCGGCCATTTCCGAACTGGTCGAGGCCAGCGATCCGCTCTTGTATGAAGTGACCACCAAGGCGCCCGGCCCAACAGGGTCGCTGCCGCTGACCGAGGAGATGCTCCGCGAGTGGCCCTCGGGGGATCTCTTCGCCTTGAGCCAGAATGCGGGGATGGGCTGGGCGCCGGAGGCCGTCGCGCTCGATCCCTTCCTGATCTTGAGCACGCAAGGCGGTCTGCGCGCGGCCAACGGGCGACCGATCGCGCTGGGATTTCATACCGGGCACTGGGAGGTCGGGCTGCTCGTCGAGGAGGCGGCCGACGAGCTCAGGACGCTGGGAGCCTTGCCGTTCGCGGGCATGGTGTCGGACCCTTGCGACGGCCGCACGCAGGGCACGCCCGGCATGATGGACAGCCTGCCGTATCGCAACGACGCGGCCATCGTGCTCCGGCGGCTGATTCGCTCGCTCCCCCGGCGCAAGGGCGTCCTGGCGGTCGCCACCTGTGACAAGGGCGTGCCGGCCATGATGCTGGCGCTGGCGGGAACCAGCCACCTGCCCGGCGTGATCGTGCCGGGCGGCGTGACCTTGCCGCCGATCGCGGGCGAGGATGCCGGCAAGATCCAATCCCTCGGCGCACGCTTTGCGCACGGTGAGATCTCGCTGGAAGAAGCCGCCGAGATGGGTTGTCGCGCGTGTGCCAGTCCGGGCGGCGGCTGCCAGTTCCTGGGCACGGCCGCCACCTCGCAGGTCGTGGCCGAGGCGCTGGGTCTGACGCTGCCGCACGCCGCGCTGGCACCCTCCGGCCAGCCGATCTGGAAAGAACTTGCGCGGCACTCGGCCCGGGCACTGGTGGCGCTGTCGAACGCCGGGCTGGCCACGCGCGATATTCTCACCGCCGCCGCGGTCCAGAACGCGATGACCGTGCATGCGGCCTTCGGCGGCTCGACCAATCTGCTCTTGCACATTCCGGCCGTCGCCCACGCCGCGGGCCTACCGCGGCCGACCGTCGAGGACTGGCACGCGACCAATCTGCGCGTGCCGCGGCTGGTGAGCGTGCTGCCCAACGGGCCGGTCCCGCACCCGACCATCCGCGTGTTCCTCGCCGGAGGCGTCCCCGAGGTCATGCTCCACCTGCGAGAGCTCGGGCTGCTCGACGAATCGGTCCTGACCGTCACCGGCGCGCCGCTCGGCCGCGTGCTCGACTGGTGGCCGACCAGCGCGCGACGCCAGCGCTTGCGCGAGCGGCTGTTCCAGCAGGATGGCGTCGATCCGGACGACGTGATCATGAGTCCGGCCCGGGCGCGCGAGCGGGGCGTGACCAGCAACGTCACCTTCCCGCGCGGCAACCTCGCGCCGGAGGGTTCGGTCATCAAGAGCACGGCCATCGACCCGACGGTCGTCGATGCCGACAACGTCTATCGCAAGACGGGCCCGGCGCGGGTCTTCACGCGCGAGCACGACGCGATCGCGGCCATCAAGGGCACGGGTCCGCAGCCGATCCGGCCGGGCGACGTGCTCGTGCTGATGGGACGCGGCCCGATGGGCGCCGGCATGGAGGAAATCTACGAAGTGACGGCGGCCCTCCGGCACCTGTCGTTCGGCAAGCATGTGGCCGTGCTCACCGACGCGCGGTTCTCGGGCGTCTCGACGGGCGCCTGCATCGGCCACATCGGTCCCGAGGCTCTGGCCGGCGGCCCGCTCGGGCGGGTGCGCGACGGCGACTTGATCCGCATCGTGGTCGATCGCGTGCGTTTGGAAGGATCGGTCGACCTGGTGGGAACCGAAGGCATCGAGTTCGGCGCCGAGCAGGGTCGAGACATTCTGGCCCGTCGCTCGCCGCACCCCGATCTTTCGCCCGATCCCGATCTGCCCGAGGACACCCGCCTCTGGGCGGCCCTTCAGCGCGTGGGCGGCGGCACCTGGGGGGGCTGTGTGTATGATCCGGAGGCGATCGTCGCCGCGCTGAAGTAGGGTGGGCTCGGCCCACCTCTTCTCCTCGTATCTCGAATGGAAATGGAAGACGGGTGGGCCGAGCCCACCCTACATGAGCCCCTTCCAGATGCAAAGCGGCGTTCAGGGTGACGACCTTCGGGCGGCCAGCGTCATAGCGCAGGACGTTGATTCCGCCGTTGGCCTGGGGAAGGGCGCGGGCGCGGTCGATCGGCAGGCCGAGCAAGGGCCCCAGAACGGCGCGGTTGACCACGTTGTGGGCGACGACAAGGAGTCGCTGACCGGGATGGGCGGCGGCCAGGGCCGCGAGCGCCGGCGTGGCGCGGAGACCGACCTGTTCGAACGATTCGCCCTCGGGATAGGGCACGGTACCGGGGTTGGCCATGAAGGCACGGAACCGCTCGGGCTCGGCGGCCTCGACCTCGTCCCAGGACAGGCCCTCCCAGCGGCCGATGTCCGCCTCGATGAGCGCGGCGACGGGGACCGGCTCCCGTCCGTGCGGCGCCGCGACGATTTGGGCGGTCTCCAAAGCACGGAGCAGAGGACTGGCATAGGCCGCCGTGAAGAGCAGTCCGCGTAATGCTTCCGCCGCGCGCTGGGCCTGCACACGGCCCGCCGTATCGAGCGGCGGGTCGGAGCGCTGGCCTTGCAGCCGGCTGGGCACCCGCTGATTGGCGGCCGTCGCGCCGTGGCGGAGCAGGTAGATCCAGGTTGTGCCGGTGTTCATGATTGGGAGGATCCGGATGACGGATGGCTGATGACGGTCGGGTGGCCGGAGTTTCGTTTGGGCCATCCGGCTATTTCTGTGTAGCGGCGGCCGTCCCGGCCGCTCCGGTATCAGAACCCGGAGCGGCCGGGACGGCCGCCGCTACACAGAAATAGCCGGGCAATCCTCCGTCTTGCACACGCACTCCGTGGGCAGCAGCACAACGCCCGGCAGCGCGGGCTCGGCAGGGCCCGGGGCCGAGCGGTCATGTTCCCAGATGCGCACCCATTGCGTCCAGAGAAGTGAGTCACGGGCAAAGACCAGGGGCGATCCTCCCGGCGTCGCCAACGGCTCGTCGTCAGTGATGGGGAGCAGGACCGTGCCGTGCTCGGACTGGACGAGCAAGCCTTCCTCGGTGATCGCCAGCAGGCTCTGTTCCGAACCCAGGGCGGCGTGGATCTGTTCGCGCACCAGGTCGATGCCCGCATGTTTGTAGTACCCGGCGAGCGCGTTCCGGAACGTCTCCCGGCGGTCTTCGTCCCAGCCGTCGAGACAGCCGGGCGCGCGGATGCTCGCCACCAGCCCGCCCGCGCGCTCTTCGATGGCCAGCCGCAACGGCCGGTCAGGTTGGCGCGGATCGATCAAATCGGCCTGGAACTGGGCGATGCCGAGCGTGATCGGTCCCGCCGCCAGATTGCTGTCCGCGAAGGTTGGGGTGCGCGCGAGCAGGGCGAGCAGGTCGCGCTCCAGGAAGTTCCGCACGCTGTGTTCGACCTGCCGCAGGGCCTCGCGATACTTGTACCGAGGCGCCCGCCGGCCGGGCCGCGGCGGGGTGCGGTCGGCATTGCGGAGGCGCGCGAACAAGCGCGGGATCGTTCCCGAATGAAAGCTCGGCCGCAGCAGCCGCGCCACCGTCTCCCCATGATGGCCGACCACCACCGGCTGCAATCCGAGCGGACGGTTGGCCTGGTACAGCCGCCAGTTCTCCTTGAACTCCCAGACCAGAAAACCGCAGATCCCCGGCACGATGAACTGCAACAGGCCGGTCACCACATAGGCCATGTCAGGCCCGAGCGAGATCGGCGGCCGCAGCATCGCCTGGTGCGCCGCCAGGAGAAAGGAAAACGTCACCTTGTGCGAGACGGTCACGACCGGGAAATGCTTGATCGGGTTCAGTTGCGGCTCGGCCACCAGATTGACGACAAAGCGCACGACGTACGTGATCAGGAACCAGACCAGCCCGAGAACCGCCTTGGCCCAGAGCACCACGCCGCTCTGCCCCGACCGGAAGCGGAGCCATTCGTCAATCGCGTAAATCAGCCGCTCGACGGCCTCGACCGCCCGCGCGAAGACCTGCATGATGAGTCGAAACAGGCCCGGCACCAGCTCGAGAAAAAAGCGGCGGCCGGTGTGCGCCAGCAGGTCGGCCACGATCTCGCCCAGGTCGCGGCCCGAGCGCGAATTGAACAGTGCCAGCGCCAGCACGTAGGCCACCCCCGCCAGGATCGTCGCGTCCTGACGAGGGACGGAGAATCGTCGCAACGTGGCGAAGGTCAAGAAGCTGGCGGCCAGCGGCCCGAGCAGCCAGCGCGCCAGCCGCGCCACGAGCGGACTGGCGAGCACGGCCCGCACCAGGGGGCGGTTCAGGACCCATCGCGGCCCTTCCACAAACGCCAGCCGCAGGCCGTGTCCCACCTGGCGCAGGACGGCCTTCACACCCCGGCGAAATCGCGGAGTGGATCACGCCTTCCAGAAACAACGCCAGCGTCAGGAAGGTGGGACGGCTCAACAGGTGCGTGCCCTGGCCGCCGACGAGCTTCGCCAGCTCCTCGGTGCCCGCGTCGATCCCCTTGAGGATGAGGAACGAGCCGAGGAACGGCAGGACCAGGTACAGGCTGATCCAGCGCCCTGGGCGGGTCCCGGACGCCAGCGCGCTGAAGCGTTGCAGCCAGCGCAGATAGAACTCGCCGCGGCGGTACACGCCATCGAGCGCGACGGACAGGCGCGATCCGTCTTCAACAGCCGTCCACCCGTCAAGAACGTCCGCGGGCCGGCCAGGTCGGGCAGTTTCAGATCGCTGCGCGCGACCGCGTCGCGGAAGTCGCCCAGCACCAGGAAGCCGCGCTCGACCACGCGGTCGAGCAGCTCCTCGATGAGCCGCGCCGCGCAACCTGCTCGGGGAGGTTGCGCGGGTCCCAGCCGCACGCGGCCAGGGTGTCTTCGAGGCGGGGACGGAACCGATCGCGCAATTGCTGCCGGGAGCGATCGACGGCCTCGTGCAGCCACTGGGTCAAGGCCGCGCGAACCGACTCGGGAACGCGAATCCGCGGCAGCCGCTTCTGGGCCGTCCGGAGATGGTTGACGCGCAGAACATCGCGATGAAACGGCAACGGCCGGCGCAAGGGCCGGCGGCCGAGCGAGACGGCCCAGGTCGCCAGATCGACCGCGAAGACCTCGCGGTCGTGCTCGTTGGCGATCTTTTGAAGATCGTAGAGCAACCGGGCCTCGGGTGGCCAGAGCCCCGCGCGGCCTGCTCGAGCAAGGCGGGCAAGACGCGCCGCCAGGCGTGGACTTCGCGCGGGGTGAGCTCCAGGGGCTCGACCAGTCGCATGACGAGCCGTTCGATAAGCTGGACCGCCGCGCGCCGCGCCGGGGGCTGGAACGGGCCGGGAAGCAAAGTGGCCGCCTCGAACCGGCAAACCGCCGTGCGCACCAGGTTGCCGCGTGCCTCCGCGCTGCCCCCAGACCATCAGCCGGGCATAGCGCGCCGGAGCATCTCCCTGAAGCACCGCGGGCGGCGTCTCCGACTCCACGTCCTCCGCGGGACCGGGCACGGCCTCCGCCGACTCATCCTCGATCGCCGCGCTGGCCGCCGGCTCGAACGCGCCGCTGGGCCTCGTGGCGACGAGCAGGGCGGGACCGTCCACGACCTCGGACAGAATGGCGTCGATCCGCGCCTCCTCCGATGCCAGCGACGGGAACACGTCGGGGACAAGAAGCGGCTGGAACGTCCGCAGCGTCAGGTAAACGGCCGTGAAGGTGAGAAAGACCTCGATCGGATCCTCGGCGCTGCGCACCTGGTCCTCGGCCCGCAGCATCATGCCCACTTCGGCAAAGGCGGGCTCGCCGATACGCTCGATGCAGGCGGAGATCCTGCTCGCGGTCAACGTTCCCGCCGCGATGTGCGATTCCAGATCAAGCTGGACCCGTGCCCGGAAAAGGTGCCTCCAGAACTGGGTCAAGACCTCGCCCGCCGACTGCCCGGCCAGGTCGTCCGGCGCGGGACGGGCCAGCAAAATCAGCGCCGGCGGTAACGGATCGTCGGGTCCCAGACCGAGCTCGTCGCGGTCGATCACCCCAAGGGCCCGCTCGGTGGGCACCACGTAGCTGGAACGCCGCCGCGCCGCCGACCGAACCAGCCGCCGCCGCGATCGGCCCGGATCACCCGCCGCAGGACCCGTTGCGGCACAAAAAACGCCTTCGGCTCGATCGCCCGGATCGCCCGCTCCAGCTCGGTTTGATCGAGCCGCTCATCCCGGTCCCACAGCGCGGCGGTCGGTGGTAGCGGTTCTCTCATCAGCACAGGGCGCCACCGAGCGGCCTCGGTGGGGAAGGTCCGGGTCTGAGCCTCGCCCACGATGATAACGACTCCCGAAAGGGCGATCCAATCCTTGGGGGTTCTTTCGGGGGTTCGGGGGGACACCGGATGGCTGAGGACAGATGGGTAATGGCTGAGAGGTATCGCATCTCAGGAAAGAAATGTCCGTTTTCCTCATCCCGGAGGGATGGCAGCCATTAGCCCCGGTTCGCGCAGCGCAACCGGGGTTCTCGAGAAGATGCTGGTTTCTGCTTCTCGACCCTGGAGGGGTCGCCGTGCGCACGGCCTCGATCCACGCGGCGACCCCTTCAGAGCCGGTTTCTTCTCTCGTTCTGGTCTTGTCTTGTCCGGTGGTGGCGCTGCGCTGACCACCGGCTAATGGCTGCCATCCCTCCGGGATGAACTGCGCGGACAGGGTCTTCCTGAAAGGGTGTATGAAAAGGGTCGGGAGCGGCCTTTCTTTGTCGCGGCGGCCGTCCCGTCCCGCCGCTCCGGATTCTGCGATCTGGAATCCGGAATCGGGAATCCGGAGCGGCCGGGACGGCCGCCGCGACAAAGAAAAGACCTTCTCGTACACGCCCTCAGGGCGCGAAACGGGATCGGCGGCGCGGGCGGCAGCGGCATTTCCGGGGGCAACACGAGCCTCAGGTTCGGGTTCCCATTGGCAGGCTGCTGCCGGGGAACAAACGGCGGACGAGGACGCCGCCGCACCGGAACACGAAGCTCGAGTACCGGGCCGGGCCGGCGCGGGACGACGAGGGGAAGGTCGCGGGCCGGCGCGGCCGGCACCGCGCCGGCCTCCGGAACTGTCGCGGTGGCACTGTGGTCGAGCGTCTCCAGCCAGGCCATGCCGGACGCCTCCTCCGGCGCGAGCTGAAAACCCCGGGGCGTGTCTTCGATGCGCTCGATGTCCCCGGGACGCCACGTGCGGAGATACGCGATGGTGGCGCGGGTGCGCTCCGGCTCGCCCAGGCCCAGCTCGATCTGCGCACGAAGTCCCAGAAGCCGGAGGCGGCCCTCCGGGTCCGTCGTCCACTGCGCGGCGGGATCGAGCGCCGTCAGAGCGGCCTGGAAGCTCGCCCGGGGCTGGTCGCGGTCGTGGTCCAGGTACGCGAAGACCAGCCGGGCCTGGTCGAAGAGCGCCTGAAGATCCCGTGCCGGCGCCGGCTCGCCCGGACGGCGGTCGCAGAGCGGGCGGCCGATGCGGGCCAGGTGCCGCAACCGCGGCTGCGGAAACGTCGGCGAGGCAAGCTCGGAAGGAAGCGGCAACAGCGTGGCGCGCGCGGCCGGGGTGCCGTTGGCCTCGGTTGCGGGCTGTTCGTGCACCACGTCCTGGATGGTCCCGAGAATGAGCTTTACCCACGAGACGCGGCTGTCCAGGTCCGGGGTCAGGGGCGTGAACTCCTGCGAGCGCGGATCGAAGAGGGCGGCCAGCGCGGCATGGGCCCAGGAGTCCGACCCGCAGGCCGAGCCGGGTCCCGCCGCTCGGCGCCACCGACAGCGACCAGATCGGCACCGAGTCGTCCAGGGGGTTGAAACGGCTCTTGATGACCCGCTCGCGGGGAAAGCACCAGGCGATCTGATTGTGATCGAGCTGGGTCACCGTGGAGAAGAAAAGCTGTCCCCCGTCCGGATCGAGGGCGAAGGACGCCGCCACGAGCGGGTCCGAACCGACCAGGGGGCCTTGCAAGAACGCCCAGACCCGCTCGTGATTGGCCGCCTGCGCGAGCCGGATGCGCACCAGATCCGCGCGCTCGACGCCGAACGGCCGCTGCGGCTCGGGCACCCGGACAATGCCGCGTTCCAGGAACAAGATCGACTGCCCGTCGCGGGACCAGACCGGGGCCGGCACGCTCGCCGGTGGATTGACCGCCGCCAGCCGGTTCGGTTCGGCGAAGTGGGTGTCGAGCCAGTACAAGCCGTCCTGCTGGAAAAACGCCAGCCGGCTGCCGTCGGGCGACCAGGCCGGCGGGCTGGCCCCGGCGAGCGTCTTGAGCACGGCGCCGGTGTCGGTCTGGAGCACGACCAGCCCCGCCGCGTCGGGCGCGGGGCCGACCAGATGGCGGCTGTCGGAGCTCCACGCGACCACCGCGCCCCGGAGCCGGTCCCGCAGCGCCATGTCCGCCGGTCCCAGGTCCCAGCCGTGGACCACCCGACGGTGGTCCGCGGCGTCCTGCACGACGATCTCGAACCGCGATTTCCCTTCCTCGCGCGGCACGAGCCGGCCCACGGCCAGGGCCGAGCCGTCGGCCTTCCAGCAGGGTGCCGTCAGGGCCAGGGACGATTCATCGAGCAGGACCGCCTCGCCGGTCGCCGCCTGAACGGCCCAGAGCCGGGCCGGTTGGCCGGCGGGGACCGTCCCCGCGCGCGGCGCGAGCGGACCCGCGCGGTCGAAGAGCCAGTCGTCCCCGATCGTGTCGGCCGGGGACGGAGACGTGGTGGCGAAGGCCAGCCAGCTCCCATCCGGCGACCACGCGGGCGCGGGCTCCGGCGCCGGTCCAGGTGATGCCCCGGCCAGACTCAGGATGCAGATCAAGAGGACGGGCATCCCTTCTCTCCTTCCCGACGGGCGTGTCTTCGCGGATTCCGGATTCCCGATGTCCAGATTCCGGATTCTGAGATTCCAGATTCCCGATTCCAGATCCCGGATGCCGGATGCCAGATTCCAGATTCCGAATTCTGGACCTCCAGTTGCCGATTCGACTGAACATCTGGAATCTGGCATCCGGCATCTGGAATCCGGAATCATCTCCAGCCAGCACCGCCCAGTATACGCCGGTTCGAAACCGTTTTGGTTGGCATTTCCGGCCGCACGGGGTAGATTGGATCTGAGTCTGCGGCGGAAGACCCTGTCGCCGTCGTGGGTTTGGCGGACAGGGGTTGTTCTCGTCCCGCGCCTGCCACTAGAATCTTTCCTTCGGGTCCAGGACGCGTCGCCGTTGTTCGGTCCCCGCGCCGCGGTCGTTCCTGGTCTGACCGACACCTGGGATTATCCATGCGTTTCGTCCTCATTGACCGGATCCTCGACGTGCAGCCGGGTCGGAGCCTGGTGGCGGTCAAGAACCTGTCGTTGGCCGAGGAGTATCTGGCCGATCATTTTCCGGGCTTTCCGGTCATGCCGGGCGTGCTCATGCTGGAAGCCCTGACGCAGGCCGGCGCCTGGCTGGTGCGGGAGACCGAGGACTTCGCGCATAGCGTGATCGTCCTGAAACGCGCCAAGACGATCAAGTACGGCAGCTTTGTCGAGCCGGGCCGACAACTGGTCCTGCACGTGGATCTGGTCGAGCAGACCGAGCGGGAGACGACCCTCAAGGGCAAGGGCCTGGTCGACGATCAGGTCATGGTTCAGGGCCGTTTTTCGTTGACCCGCTACAACTTGCGCGACAAAGATCCGGCCCTGCACGGCACGGACGCATCGATCATCGCCGGGTTGCGCGACCTGTACGCGACCCTGCGGAAAGGTTCGGTGGGAGCCCGCGCGATGGTGCGGATCAACCCGACGGCGGCCGTGCCGAAGCGGGCCCCCGTGACCGAGCACTGAGCGGTTCGGCCGGCCCGCAAACCGCCCGGGGAGATTCCAGTCGCGGCGGGTTCGTCGGCCGATGATGTTGCAAGGTTTGGGAGGATTCATCAAGATAAGCGGGCCGGAGTGGGAACGGCCTCCCACCGGGCGGCTCGACCGAGCCGCTGTGCTCCGGTCTGGTGTCCCGGCGGCTTGGGCCGGACCGGGCGGGCGTCCGATGCGTTTCCCCGACGTCCCCACGGTGGGATGAGCTTTCACGATTGAGGACGTTTATGCCGACGCACGATGAGATTTACGAAAAGGTCCGATCCACCCTGGTCGATGCCCTCGGCGTGGACGAAGAGGACGTGACACCGGCCGCTTCCCTGCGCAACGATCTCGGCGCGGAGTCGATCGACCTGCTGGACATCGTCTTCCGCCTCGAGCGCAACTTCGGGATCAAGATCCCCCGCGGCGAGCTCTTCCCCGAGAACGTCTCGGACCCCGAGCTGGCCGAGAACGGCAAGCTGACGAGCAAGGGCCTGGTCGAGGCTCAAGCAGCGCATGCCGCAAGCCGACCTGAGCGCCTTCGAGGCCGATCCCGACGTCGAGAAGATCCTCGATCTGTACACGGTGGACACCCTGGTGCAGTACGTTGTCGGTAAACTGGCGAACGCCTGAGGGCGATCGGTTGCGGGGTGGGCTGCGCCTCTTCTTGACGGTCTTGTAGGGTAGGCTTCAGCCTGCCAATTCAAATGAAGATCTTGAGATTGGCAGGCTGAAGCCTACCCTACAAGACCTCTCTTTCCCCCCGGACAATCTCCACGCGACTGACCTTCTCGTTCCTCGCTCTTGCCAGGCGGACGCTTGTGGCCATGAGATGGATCTGGATTGACAAGTTCCTGGAATTTCGCAGCGGCAAGTTCGCCCGCGCCGTCAAGAATTTGACCCTGGCCGAGGAACACCTGCACGACCACTTCCCGGGCTATCCCGTGATGCCGGCCTCCTTGATCATCGAGGGGCTGGCCCAGACCGGCGGCATCCTCGTGGGCGAGGCGGGCAATTTCGAGCAGAAGGTGGTGCTGGCCAAGATCCCCCGCGCGGAGTTCTTCGGGGTGGCCTGCGCCGGCGACCAGCTCATCTACGAAGTGACCCTGATCGACCTGCGGATCGAGGGCGCCGTCGTCGAAGCCCGGGCACTGCTCGACGGCGAGGTGCTGGCCGAGGTCGAGATCGTCTTCGCCCACCTGGATAACACGCGCTCGAACCAGATCTTCGGGCCGAAGAACTTCGTGTTCACCCAGCAATTGCTCGGCGTACTCGATCTGGCCCGCGCCCAGGAACGGGCGCGTCTGGCCGACACCAGCACCGATCCGAACGCGACGCCGAACGGACAAACGCGCGCCTTGCCAAACACGACGAACACGGACTGAACGATGGTTCCGGCCCATGACGATGGTCGGAACGCGGCCGACGCCCGCAGTCCCAGCGGCGCGTTTCTCCCAGTCTCGCAGCCGGGAGCGGGTTGAAATCCACTATGCGTAACAGCGATCGGCGTGTTGTCATCACCGGACTGGGCCTGGTCACGCCCCTGGGGCATGCGCCCGAACCGTTCTGGACGGCCCTGGCCGAGGGGCGCGGCGCGGTCGGCAAGCTCCAGGCGTTCCCCGTCGCCGGCGTGCCGTGCGACGCCGGCGCCGAGGTGCGCGACTTCAGTCCCAAGGCGCTCGCCTTGCCGTCCCACAAGAAGGCCCTGGCCAAGAACATGAAGGTCATGGCCCGGGACATCCAGCTCGCCGTCGCCGCGGCCGAGTTGGCGATCGCCGACGGCGGCCTGGCCGAGCCGGGCGTGGTCGATCCGACCCGCATCGGTATCGACCTGGGCGCGGGCCTGATCTCGTCGGATCTCGACGAGCTGGCCCCGGCCTTGACGCACTCGCACCGGCCCGACGGCACCTTCGATTTCCAGATTTACGGGCGGGAAGGGCTCGACCAGATCGATCCCCTCTGGCTGCTGAAGTACCTGCCCAACATGCTGGCCTGCCACATCTCGATCCTGAACGACTGCCAGGGGCCAAGCAACTCGATCACCGAAGCCGAAGCGGCGTCGAACCTGGCCATCAGCGAGGCCGCCCGGATCATCGCGCGCAACCGCGCGGACATGATGGTCACGGGCGGGGCCGACTCGAAGATTCATCCGCTCAGCCTGGTGCGCATGAAGCTTTTCGACCAGATGTCCCGGGGTGGCGGTGAGCCGTCGCGCGCCTGCAAGCCGTTCGATCGCCGCCGCGACGGCTGGGTGCCCGGCGAGGGGGCGGGCATCCTCATTCTCGAAAGTCTGGAACACGCCCGGGCGCGTGGCGTCAGAATCTATGGCGAGATCCTCGGCGTGGGCTCGGGGGCCGATGCGTATCCCGCGGGCGGACTCGACCCGGACGGGGCCGGCACCGAGATCGCCATGCGCGCCGCCTTGCACGATGCGGACCTGGAGCCGTCCCAGATCGGCCACGTCAACGCCCATGGCGCGGCGACGGCCGTCGCCGACCTGGCCGAGGCCCGCGCCATTCACCGCGTTTTTGGTCCCGGCAAGTCGGTCCCGGTCACGGCGCTCAAAGGCTACATCGGCAACCTGGCCTCCGGCTGCGGCGCCGTCGAGCTGATCGGCAGCTTGCTGGGCGTCAACCATGGCCTCATCCCGGCTGTTCTCAACTGCGACGAGCCCGACCCGTCCTGCGACCTCGATCTGGTCCTGGGCACGCCCCGCCCGACCTCAAACCCGGTGTTTCTCAAGACCAGCTTGACCCGCCATGGCCAGGCGGCGGCACTAGTGGTGCGAGGGAACCCGGCAAGTCATCCGCTGGGATAGCGGATTCCGAATTCCAGATTCCAAATATTCGAACAGGCCCGGAATCCAGATTCCGGAATGGAATCCGGAATCCGGAATCCGGAATCCGGAATCCGGAATCCGAAATTCACCCAGAGACCCTCCGCGATTCACGAGGGCCAGACCGTCCCCGCGGCGTCGCAAACTCCCTCAAGCCCGCAGAATTCCCGGGACCGGAAAAAGACTACCGCACCAAGCCCGAGAATCTGGTATGATTATGGCGGCTTTAGGAACTGGCTTGCGGCTTCTGCGCAAGATGGGTTCGGGCGGAAGGATCAGGAGACGCGGAGAGCGTCCGGTGGGGTGAGGGTACAACCCCGCCGGAACCGCCGTTCTCGACCTTGAGGGCGGGGCGCCGCGAGCGGAGGATTGATTGCATGAATCGCCGTGTGGTGGTCACGGGCATCGGCATGGTCACGCCCGTGGGCGCGGACCTGGAGAGCTCCTGGAAGGCCTTGTGCGCGAGCCGGTGCGGCGTGGCCCGGATCAGCCTGTTCGACGCCAGCGCCTTCCCCACGAAGATCGCCGCGGAGGTCAAGGGCTTCGATCTGGGGCGCTACGTGGCCAACGCGGCGCGGTGGGCCGAGCACAGCCGCAACACCCAGTTCGCGATCGCCGCCGCCCAGATGGCGCTTGACGATTCCGGGGTGCGCGACGATCCCCGCTTCGATCGCCGCCGGTTTGGCATCTACCTGGGCTCGGGCGAAGGGCAGCACGACTTTCCCCGGTTCGTCCGGGTGATCAACCTGTCCACTCACAACGGCAAGGTGGACTCGGCGGCCTTTGTGCGGCAGGGGGTCGAGACGCTGCACCCGCTCAAGGAAGCGGAGCAGGAACCCGGCACGCCCTCGGCCCACCTGTCCACGTTGTTTCAGGCGCAGGGGCCCAACGCGAACTGCTTGACCGCGTGCGCGGCCAGCTCGCAGGCGATTGGCGAGGCGACCGAGTGGATTCGCCGGGGCGATGCCGACGTGGTGCTCTCAGGCGGCACGCACAGCATGATCCACCCGTTCGGCGTGACCGGCTTCGTCCGCCTGACCGCGCTCTCCACCCGCAATGATGAGCCCGAGCGGGCCAGTCGCCCCTTTGACCGCGACCGCGATGGGTTTATCCTGGGCGAAGGCGCGGGCATGCTCGTGCTCGAAGAGCTGGAGAGCGCCAGGGCGCGCGGTGCGCGGATCTACGGCGAGATTGCCGGCTACGGCTCGACGGCCGACGCCTTCCGTCTGACCGACACCCACGACGAGGGCCGCGGCGCGATCGCCTGCATGCGGCAGGCGCTCGACGACGCGGGACTGAACCCGGCGGACGTCGATTACATCAACGCCCACGGCACCAGCACCGAGGTCAACGACCGCATCGAAACTCTGGCCATCAAGAAAGTCTTTGGGGATTCGGCCCGTCAAGTGCCGATCTCCAGCACCAAGAGCATGATGGGCCACCTGATCGCGGCGGCGGGCAGCGTCGAGGCGATTGTCTGCCTGCTGGCGATCCGGGATGGCATCCTTCCCCCGACGATCAACCTGGAGCATCCCAGCCCGGAATGCGATCTGGATTACATCCCGAACGCGGCCCGGAACGGGACGGTGGACGCGGCCTTGTCGAACAGCTTTGGTTTCGGGGGACAGAATATCAGCCTGGTCCTGCGGCGTCTGGCGGGCTGAGCTCAAACGCGCCGCGGCTCGACGACTCGGCCCCCGGCGTACTGAGCGGAAACCTGGGAGTAGCCACTGTGCTAGGACTCGCGATTCTCCACCTTGCTGTACTCCTGTCGGCCCTGACCTTTTTGATCGTGACCTTCCTGACGTACGTGTGGTGGAAATACGCGCCGATCATCGGTCGCGTCTTCGACGAGACACCCGTCTTCGCCCCGGCGCGGGTCGCCCCCGAACCGGGTGAGGAAGTGCGTTTTCCGACCCCGGACGGTCTCGAGCTGGCCGGGACGTATCTGCCGGCCCGCACGGCGGAGCGGGCGGGGGTGATCGTCTTCTGCCCGGAGTACCTGGGCGACCGCTGGAGTGCGCTCTTGTATGCCGACGGCCTGCGCGAAGCCGGCTTCGACATCTTCGCGTTCGACTTCCGCAATCACGGCGACAGTCTTTGTGACGGCTCCTACCGGCCGTTGCAATGGGTCTCGGACCTGGAGCTGGTCGACCTGCGCGCGGCGCTGTCGTACGTGCGGTCGCGGCCGGACGCCGACGCGGCGGGCGTGGGGCTTTTCGGCATGAGCCGGGGGGGTGGGGCGGCGCTCTGTGTGGCCGCCGAGGACCCGGCCATCTGGGGCGTGGCCACCGACGGCGCCTTCCCGACCCGTGGGACCATGTACGCCTACATCCTGCGCTGGGCGGAGATTTACGTCCGGCCGCTCTGGCTCTGGCGGCGGTTGCCCAAGTCCATCTTCCGGTTCGCGAGCTGGTTTGGGCGGGTCTCCTCGCAGCGCCGGCACGGCCGGGTCTATCCCAGCCTGGAACGCGCCGTGGCGCGGATCGCGCCCCGGCCCTGGCTGATGATCCACGGCGAGAAGGATGTCTATATCGGTCCGGACATCGCGCTCGATTTGTTTTCCCGCGCGGGCGAACCCAAGGACGTCTGGATGGTTCCGGGGGCCAAGCACAATCGGTGTCGGGAGATCGATCCGAACGCCTACCAGGACCGGATCGTGGCCTTCTGCCTCCGGTACGCGCCTCGGATGTTCGAGGGCCGCCAGCAGGCGCGCGAAGCGGTTGCGGCTGCGCGACGGATTTTGCCCCAGCCCGAACCTGTCGGTTTGTGCCTGTCGGCGGTGGTCGCGCCGGTCTCCGGCTGAGGTTGTTCCCGACAGCCAGGAGAGGAGAGGTCTGGCCCCTCCTTCCCGCCACGCCAGGGGGAGGGGACTGGACGAGAAGACCGGCGCTCTCGGAACGGACTCTCGCCCCCTGCCCAGGTCGCGTTACCATGCTTCCGTGGCTCCAAAAACTCGTAGGATGGCCCGTGTCCCGCCGCGCCCGCCGCATGGCGCGCGCCTTCCTGGCTCAGACGGCCCTGACGCCGGAGATCCAGCGCCGCCGGCTGCTCGATCTGATCGCCCGGAATGCGGACAGCCAGTTCGGCCGCGACCACTACTTTCACGAGATTCACAGCCCGGCCGACTTCCGTCGCCGCGTCCCCATCCGCGGCTATGAGGGTCACGAGCCGTATATCGACCGGGTGCGCCGGGGTGAGACGGACGCGCTGTTCGGGCCGGGGACCGACGTGCTGATGTTCGCCCTGACCTCGGGCACCACGGCGCGTCCCAAGACGATCCCCGTGACGCGCGAGTCCCTACGGAATTACCGCGACGGCTGGACCATCTGGGGCATCCTCGCGTTTGATCAGCATCCGCCCATGCTCAGTTTCGGCTTGCGGCCGATCCTCCAACTCGTGAGCAACTGGCGGGAGACGACCACCCCGGCCGGCATCTCCTGCGGGGCGATCACCGGCCTGACCGCGCAGATGCAGAACCCGATCGTCCGGCAGGTCTACTGCATGCAGCCGGCGACGATGGGGATCAAGGACATCGAGGCCAAGTATTACACCGCGTTGCGGCTCTCGGTGTACCGCAACGTGGGCGCGATCCTGGCGGCCAACCCGAGCACCCTGGTGGCCATCGCGCGGCTGGGCGATCGCGAGAAACAGACCCTGATCCGCGACCTCCACGACGGCACGGTCGGCGCCCAGTGGGCCATCCCCGATCCGATCCGTCGCGCGATCCGCTTCCGGACGCAGCGCAAACGCCGCGAGACCGCGCGCAGGCTCGAGGAGATCGTCCGGCGCACCGGCCATCTCCTGCCGCGCGACTACTGGCCCGAGCTCTGCTTCCTGGGGAACTGGACCGGCGGCGTGATGGGGTCGTACCTGCGCCAGTACCCCGAGATCTTCGGCCCTCGCCCGGTGCGCGACCTCGGCCTGATCGCCTCGGAAGGGCGCTTCACGATCCCGATCGAGGACCACTCGCCGGGCGGCGTGCTCGACTTCCAGCACCATTACTTCGAGTTCATTCCCGAAGACCAGGCCGACCGCGACCCGCCCGAGACGGTCGAGGCGCACGAGTTGATCGAGGGCCGGCGCGATTATCTGCTGCCCACGACCGCCGGAGGACTGTACCGCTACCACATTTTCGACCTCGTGCGTTGCGTCGGCTTCCACGCGCGGGCACCCGTGATCGAGTTCCTGAACAAGGGCGCGCATTTCAGCAGCCTGACCGGGGAGAAGCTCTCGGAGTTCCAGGTGGTCGCCGCGGCGCAGCACGCCCAGGAGGTCGTGGGACAGCGCCTCAAGTCGTTCCTCCTGCTGCCCACGTGGGGCGATCCCCCCTATTACAGCCTGCTGGTCGAGAACGACGACCTGCCCGAGACGGTGCGCGGCGCGGACCTGGCGGCGGCGTTCGACGCGCGGCTGGCGCAACTGAACGTCGAGTACGAGAACAAGCGCCAGACCCTCCGACTGGGCCCGATCCGCACACGGCGCGTGGTGGCCGGCTCGTGGGCGGATTTTCAACAGCGGCGGCTGACGAAAAGCGGCGGAACCGTCGAACAATATAAGCAGCCCTGTCTCCTGGCCGACCTGAACGCGCTGGACACCTTCCGGTTCTGTGACGAGGCCCCTCCGTTCGCGGATCGCCTCGTGGTGTGAACTTCGGATTGTCGTGCGCGTCCGGTTGTGGTACATCCAGCCCCCTGGGGACTTGATGTTCCGGGACGAACAGGGACCCAGGAGCGGATCGCCGCCTCGGGACGATCCGAAGGAAGGAGCAGGACCGGGTCTGGAATCCTAGCCGCGCGTCCGGGATGGTCGCGGCGCGAGGTTGAGTCGCACCGCCGTCGCCGTGCCTGGAGCCGAGCGCGCTCGGGGAGTCTCCCCGTATGTCCGCCGCGAAGGAACGCGCACCCATGCCGATCATGCGCCCGGTGATGCTGGGAGGGGCCCTGGCCCTCGTCCTGGCACTCTGTCCCGGTTGTGCCACGCTGCGCTCAGCCGCGCCCTCGTGGCGCCCCCCGGCCTGCGCAGTAACCCGGTCGTCACCGGCGACGACGGCCGCGCCGTCGATTCTTACGCCGATACGTACCAATCCCGCGCGAACGCCCTGGCCTCGTCGGGGAACAACCGGGCAAAGACCTTCACGCGCACGACCGCCCCCCCGCCCGACGCGGTGCTCACAGCCCAGCCGATCAACGTGGCGCTGGACCGAAGTCAAAGCCTGGCCTCGCCTTCCCTCGACGAGAAACCAGCTTCGGGGCCGGCGGAGGAGGAACCGGCCGCACCGGCGCGCTGGGCGGCCGTCGCACCCCGGACCGCGGCCAGTGTCGCGCCGGCGGTGGCCGCGGCCCCGGCCGCCGATTCGCGCGCGACGATCCGCGAGCTGATCGCGGCCGCGCGCGAGCAGATCGAGGCGGCGCCCACGTACCAGGTCCGTCTCCACCGGCAGGAGCGGGTGGGATCGGTCCTGCAACCCGAAGAGGACGTGGTCCTGAGCATCCGCCGCCAGCCCCGCGCGGTCCGCCTGGAATGGCCCGACGGCCCCCACAAGGGGCGCGAAGTCATCTACGTGACCGGCCCCCAGGGCAACGGTCTGATGCACGTGAACATGAACAACGCCCTCATGCCCCGGCTGAGCCTGCCGCCGGATAGCCCCCTCGCGCTGCAAAACAGCCGCCACCCGATCACCGAGGCGGGCCTGGAGGCGATCCTGAACCAGATCGAGACCGCCCTGCGCAACGACGAGACGCAACCCCAAGCCGGCCGGGAGCCGCTGCGATACGCGGGGGTCGAGCCCGCCGGCGCCGAGCAGCGGCCCTGTCACAAGGTCGTCCGCACGACCGCCACCGGCGAGACCTGGACGGTTGACTTTGATGCGCAGAACCACCTTCCCTGCGTCATCCACGGCCAGTCGGCCAGTGGCGAGCTGCTCGAACGGTACGTCTTCCGCGACTTCAAGAGCGGCCTGCCCGAGCTGGCCGTGGCCAGCGCCTTTGATCCCGATGCCCGCTGGGGCGCCAGTCGCGGCCTGTTCGGACGGCTCGCCCGATCGCCCGACAACAGTGCCGCCAATTCGGTACGTTGACTGCCATTACGGTGCGCGATACCGGACCTGGTACCCGCGCCGAAATCTCTCCCGGCAGGGATTCTAAAGCCTTTCCCGTAAATTCTCTGGCCACGATCCGCAGGACCATTATAATGCGATGTGGGACATTGGCCCGCGATTTGCTCAGCATCCATCTCTGAACACAATGTCCAACGCACTGGCGGCGTGCGAGGTTTGAGATGACGGCCTTGCAGTCTCACCTTTACTCGCTCTTGATCACGGACGACGATCCTCTGGCCCGTGAGACCCTGCGCGACTTGTTCGTGCCGGCCGGATACCGCACCTTGCTGGCCGGCAGCGGCGAGGAGGCTATTGATCTCGCCCGCGAGCAGGACATCCACCTGGCCTTGATGGACATGCACCTGCCCCGCCTTAGCGGCCTGGAGACCATGGCGATCGTCCAGCAGATGAAAGGGCAGGTGCCGACGATTCTGCTCTCGGCCGACCAGGATGAGACGCTGCTCCGGCGGGCCCTGTCGGCCCATGTGTACTGCGTGCTGTCCAAGCCGGTCAGTCCGTACATGGTGATCTACACGGTCAACCGGGCGATCCAGAAGTACTGGTCGTGAACGCGGGCCGTCGCGCAGCGATGAGAGCGCTGGCCGCCCTGGCCGTTTTTTTCCTGGTGGCCACGAGCGGGGCGCACGAGATCCCCAACGCCCGCGTGGACCGTTCCATCCAGGTCACGCTCGGCCCCGGCCGGCTGACGATCGACTACGAGGTCAGCCTCGCCGAGCTGACTCTCGTTCAGGATTTGCGCGCCCTGCTGGGGCCGCTGCCGGTGCGCGAGCGCTCGCAACTGTTCGACCTCTATGGCCGCGAAACCGGCCCGCTCGATGCGCGGGGGCTGCTGGTGGACGTGGACGGCCGCCCGCGGGACCTGACGATGACGGGCTTCGACCTGGCCGTCGAGGAACACCCGCGGTACACCTTCCACTTCACAACGGAACTGCCGGCTGGGGGCCGTCTGACGGTCCGGGACACGAACTACGTCAGCAGTGAGGGGATGAGCCGGCTCGCGCTCCGGGCCGACGGCGGCGTCATGGTGCGCGGCTACGAAGGGGCCGCCGAGGTGGAGGCGGTCCCGTACCGTCCGCTCTGGCAGCTCAGCGACGAGGAGGAGCGGCGCACCAAGGAAGTCCGGGTCACTTTCGAACCGCCCCGCAAGGTCGTCCCGGCCGCCGCGCCGGTCGCGAAACCGTCGGAGAAGATCCCGCAACGGCCCGGCCCTCAGCCAACAAGGGGGATGGCGCAGTTGCTGGATGCGGCCGCGCAGACATCGCGGCTTGGCCTGTTGCTTCTCGCGGCCTTGATGGGTGCCGCGCACGCGATTCAGCCGGGGCACGGCAAGACGCTGGTGGCCGCGGCGAGTCTCGAGCGCCATGCCGGCCGCGGGGTCGCGCTCGGCCTGATCGTGACCCTCACCCACGTCTCCAGCGTGCTCGCACTGGCGGGCGTGCTGGCCCTGACCGGGACGACCCGCTACGGCGCGATTCACCATCTCGTGCTCGGAGGGGCGGGCTTTCTGATTGCCGCGGTCGGCTGCTGGCGGCTGGGCCGAACGCTGGGCGGACACGGCGGCCACGCGCACCCGGCCAATTCCGGCCAGGTCTCCGGCCACCCCCGCGGCGTGCTCGGTCTGGGGATCGCGGGCGGACTCGTGCCCTGCTGGGACGGCGTGCTTCTGATCGTCCTGGCGGCGGCCCTCGGCCACCTGGCCTTGGGCGTCCTTCTGCTCGTGGCCTTCAGCGCGGGGATGGCCGCCGTGCTGGTCGCCATCGGCCTGCTGGCCGCCCGGCTCCGGACGCTCGTCACCACCGAAGACCGCCCCGGCCCCTGGGAACGCCGCCTCGCGCTGCTGTCCAGCCTCGCCCTGACCGGCGTCGGCCTGTTCATGCTGGCCCAGAGTTGAGAGCCCCACGTTCTGCAAGCCCGACGCGCCAGCGAGTGCATTTCCGGGGAAATGTACGTGTTAAGCGTCCCCCCGTTGGACGTAAGTCTTTTCCATGTAGCGGCGGCCGTCTCGGCCGCTCCGGAGAGAATTGGGCCCGGAGCGGCCGAGACGGCCGCCGCTACATGGAAAAGTCCAGCAAATCAGCCCTGAGAGACGCTAAACACGTACGGGGAAATGCACTCGCTGGCGCTTCGGGCTGACAAACCGATGCACTCGCTGGCGCTTCGAGCTTCAATGGCATGCCCAGAGAGCGACCCGGGCAGAATGCGTCAACGGCGCCCGGCGCGGTATAGTTTCCGTAGGGACTCAATGCGGGGATGAGTGCCGGGGCCGCCAGATGAACATCCGCTCGCTCGATTTGTATCATGTCGCGGTGCCCTTGCGCAAGGCGATCCGGCACGCCTCGCACGAGCGGACGGTGAGCGACAATCTGGTCGTGCGGGTCACGCTGGCGGGGGGCGCGGTCGGCTTTGGTGAGGGCGTGCCGCGGCCGTATGTCACGGGCGAGACGGTCGAGACGGCGATGGCCATCTTGTCGCGTTTCGATCTGCCGCGACATCTGGGATCGCCGTGTGATCTGCCCACACTCGTTCGGCGGCTCGAGTTGCTCCTGACCGTGCGCGACCTGGCGGGCGAGGATCTGGACCCTCGGGGAATGTTTGGCAACGCCGCGCGTTGCGCTCTCGAAATCGCGCTGCTCGACGCGTATTGCCGGCCGTTTCATTGCTCGGTCACGGACGCGCTGCGGCTCGCCGACGATCCGGATGAGGTCTTCCGGCCTGCCCCGGCGCCGGTCCGCTATAGCGGTGTGATCACGGCCGAGAGTGGTCGCAAGGAACGTCTCTCCGCCTGGAAGATGCGGCTTTACGGCTTTCACCAGGTCAAGGTGAAGGTCGGCGTCGCGGGCCAGGATGACCCCGCGCGGCTGGCGGTCCTGCGGCGCATCCTGGGTCCGAGGATGGATCTCCGGCTCGATGCGAACGAGGCCTGGCCGGCTGCCGAGTTGCTCGATCGCGTCCGCCCGTTGCTCCCCTTTTGTCCGTCGGCGCTCGAACAGCCGGTGCCGCACGAGCAGGTCGCGGCGCTGGCCGGCTTGCGGCCGAAGCTGGGCGTGCCGGTGATGCTCGACGAGTCTCTGTGCAGCTACGGAGACGGCATCCGCGCTGTGCTTTGCCGGCTGGGCGACGTGTTCAACGTCCGGTTGTCGAAATGCGGCGGCCTGCTTCCCAGCCTGCGCCTGGTGGGGCTGGCCCGGCGCTCGGGGCTGAGTGCGCAACTGGGCTGCCATCCCGGCGAGACCGGCATTCTCTCGGCGGCCGGCCGGCATTTCGCGGCCAACGTGGGCCCGCTCCGTTACCTCGAAGGTTCGTACGACCGCCACGTCCTGGCCGAGAACCTGATCGCTGAGGACATCACGTTCCAGTACGGCGGCCGGGCCAAACCTTTGACCGGCCCCGGTTTAGGCGTCAGCGTCGATCCCGCCCGGCTGGAGAAGATGACGGTCCGGCACCAGGAAGTCACGTATGACTCGACTCCCGCCTTCCGTCCGCACGCAGACCGCTTCCGACGGCTATCCGCTTTTCGTGACGAGCTGGCCGCCGGTCGGTGCCTCGAAAGGCCAGGTGGTCATCCTGCACGGCGTGCAGAGCCATGCCGGCTGGTACCACAACCTGGGACGCACGCTCGCCGGGGCCGGTTACGAGACGCACTTTCCCGACCGCCGCGGCTCGGGATCGAATCCGCTTGAGCGTGGCCACGCGCCGTCGAGCCGGCGCCTGATCCGAGACGTGATCGAGTTGATCGACGAGCCTCCGGGCGGACCGTCCCGGCCAGCCGATCGCGCTTGGCGGGATCAGTTGGGGCGGGAAACTGGCCGTGGTCGCCGCGGCCGAAGCCGCCGACCGCGTGGCCGCGCTCGCTCTGATCTGTCCGGGGCTGAAGCCGCGCGTGGGCGTGTCGCGCGGGGAACGGCTGCGGATTGCCCTGGCGTTTCTGACCAACCGTCACAAGCGATTCCCGATCCCCCTGGCCGATCCCGCGCTGTTCACGGCTTACCCCGAGGGCCAGGCTTTCATCGCCGCCGACCCGCTCAGCCTGCGCGAGGCGACGGCGGGCCTGCTGGCGGCCAGCCACTTCCTCGACCGCCGCGTCGCCCGCGTGCCAAGACGGGTCCGCCAGCCGGTCTTGTTGATGCTCGCGGAACACGACCGGATCGTCGATAACGACCGCACGCGCGCCTACTTCGACCGCCTCAAGAGTGTGAACAAGCAGGTGATCCACTACAACGACGGTCATCACACGCTCGAATTCGAACCCGACCCGTCGCGCTACGCCCTCGATCTGGTCGCCTGGCTGTACGACCTCCTCAAAAGGTAGTGCGAAGGTGGGCTTTTCCATGTAGCAGCGGCCGTCTCGGCCGCTCCGGACTCGCACTACCGGAGCGGCCGAGACGGCCGCCGCTACACAGAAAGAACCCTTCTCATACACGCTTTCCGTCCACGGACCGTCTGGCTCGACCGGACGGCAGCCCGTCTAGTGGACTGCCTGGTAGCGAACCTGGGGCCGCTTCCCCATCTCAAATCCATGGGAGGGCCCGAACATGGACCACGAGCAGCGTGAGCGCCGGACACTCAAACGGATTCTCAAGCGCAAGGGCAACCAGCGGGTGCGCCGGCAGCTCAAGCGCGACCTGCTGGAGAATCCGGCAGAGGCTCATCTTCCCGGCGAGACGGACTACGGCCGCTTCCGCAGTGCCGAGTTCAATGGATTGGATCATGACTCCACCCGGCGCGATCCGTCGTTGCGACCCCCACCGGAACCCGGCCCGACATCGTGACGTCCGGCCGCGCCGGGCGGCTCTCCGCCGGCGCGGGAATCCCGCCTGGCCGTCTTGCAATCGGATCGGCGGGCGGGATACAGTCAAGGATGAGGCAAGCATCGCGCCTGCTCCACGAGGCGCCGGAAGGCCCCTACGTCGTCGTTTCGGATACGACGAGTGGGCATTCTCATGGGTGGATGGAGTGTGCCTCTGATGTGGGAGACCTTCACCGATCGCATCGATGCCGGCCGCCAGTTGGCCGAACATCTGAGCGCGTACGCGCACCGCAAGGACGTGCTCGTGCTGGCTCTGCCGCGCGGCGGGGTGCCGGTCGCGTTCGAGGTGGCGCAGAAGTTGGGCGCGCCGCTGGACGTGTTCCTCGTCCGCAAGCTGGGTGTCCCCGGCCATGAGGAGCTGGCCATGGGGGCGCTGGCCTCCGGAGGGGTGCGGGTTCTGAACGCGGAGGTCATCGCCGACCTGGGCATCTCGGAGAAGGTGATCGACCGCGTCTCACACGCCGAACAGATCGAGCTGGAACGTCGCGAGCAACTCTACCGCGACAATCGCAAGACGCCATCGGTGCGCGGCAAGACCGTGATCCTCGTCGATGACGGCCTGGCCACCGGCTCGACGATGCGTGCCGCCGTGGCCGCGGTGCGCAAGCTCAAGCCCGCGGGCGTGGTGGTGGCCGTGCCGACCGCCGCGCCTTCCACGCGCGATGAGTTCCGCAAGCTGGCCGACGCCTGCGTCTGTGTTCTCACGCCCGAGCCGTTCCGCGCCGTCGGACTGTGGTACGAGGATTTCTCCCAGACGACCGATGAGCAGGTGCTGCGCGTTGCTCGCACGGGCACATTCTTCCAGCCGGCACTCCCAGCACAAGTCTTCGTAGAGCCGGCGTCTCTTGTCCGAGGTCCACTCATGGAGACGGATCATCCATCCGATGTCTCACGGCGCGAGGTGGTCATCGCGGCGGGCCGGAAGCGTCTGGGAGGAACCCTGGGCGTGCCCGCGCCGGCCAAGGCGGTGGTTCTCTTCGCACACGGCAGCGGGAGCGGTCGCTTCAGCCCCCGGAACCAGTACGTGGCGCGGCGGCTCCAGGAAGAGGGCCTGGGGACGCTCCTGCTCGACCTGCTCGACGAAACCGAGGCGGCCGATCGGGAACGCGTCTTCGATATCAGCCTGCTGGCCGACCGGCTCGATGCGGCCACGGACTGGCTGGCCGCAACGGCGTCCACCCGGGACCTGCGCCTGGGTTACTTCGGCGCCAGCACGGGTGCCGGCGCGGCCTTGACCGCCGCGGCCCGGCGGCCGGAACGCGTCGGCGCGGTCGTTTCCCGCGGCGGCCGGCCCGATCTCGCCCGCGGCCAGCTCGTCTTCGTCCAGGCGCCCACGCTCCTGATCGTCGGCGGCCAGGACGAGGTCGTCCTCGACCTGAACCGCTCCGCGCTCGAAAACCTCCACTGCCCGAAACGCCTCGTGGTGATCCCGGGCGCCACCCACCTGTTCCCCGAACCCGGCGCCCTGGAGGAAGTCGCCCGCCTGGCCGCGGAGTGGTTCCAGAGTTCCTTGTAGAACGGTCCCGCTCACCTTGAGCGTGTACGAAAGGCGGCTCTTCTGTGTAGCGGCGGCCGTCCCGGCCGCTTCGGCCTGCCATACCAGAGCGGCCGGGACGGCCGCCGCTACATAGAAAAGACCGTCTCGTACACGCTCTTAGGATCGACTCTCCCTCGTGCCGCACAAGTACGGGGTCCATCGCGGCTCGTGCAGCAACCGCGCGACCAGGCCGGCGACTTGCCACGGCGGCTGATGACCCACCAGAGGCAGCCAGGCACGATACAAGAAGTCCTGAACCCCGGGCCGCAGCTCGTCGGCGTGCCGGGCCAGGCCGGCGCGGAGCGCGCCTCCGCCGTGGTCGCCATGGCGCGCCCCAGCTTCAGATAGACCGCGTTCGCTGGCTGTGCCAGCCGCAAGGCCACACCCTCCTCGATCAGATGCTCGTCCGGAGAGCGCAGCAACTCCGTCGCCCAGCGCTGGGTCAGGACGTCCAGCGCTTCGGGGATCAGGTCGTCCGCAAACCGCGCCAGCACGCGGCGAACCGCATCCTCCGGGCAGGCATGATCGCGCCGGTACGAGGCGTACTCCGGCGCGGCGAGCCGGCGCACGACCTCTCCCGCGATGCGCGGCAGCGGCCAACCATTCAACTCGACGCTCCAGCGCCGACCGAGCGAGACCACCGCCCCGGGCTTCAGTTCGGCCTCGTAGCGGTGCAACACCCGCCGGACCGGACTGACGACGACCGTGTCCGTTTCGCGGCCATCCCATCGCACATAGCGGCCCGCATTCCCGGGAATCTCCAGCCGCGCGGCGATTTCCTCCACGAGACGATCCGGAGACAGCCCATCCAGCTCGGCCCCCCAGAGCGCCACCAGATCCTCCACCGCCCCGGGAGCCAGTTCCTTCCCATAGCGACGAAGCTCGGCGCGAAGCCGGTCCGGTCCCTGAGCGTTTTCCGTGTCCATGGCATGCATTGGCGAGACTCGTAGAAAGAGAGCCGCACGACAACGATCCTGGATACGAGATCGCTACGTCAGACGCGCAACTTTGAGACGCGGAATTCGAAGAAAAGTGGAGACTGTCGCGTCGTTTCCGGGTTTTCTCAGCCCCGTAGGGCGCGATCGTAAAGCCTGGGGCGTGAGCCCCAGGAAGAAGAAGGAGTCGCTCCCCACCACGCAACGCCATGTCGCCCCTGCGGGGTCAAAAATCCCAGAACACCATGCTTGTTCCTTCCTGGGGCTCACGCCCCAGGCTTTACGATCGCGCCCCTACGGGGCTGAGATGTTCCAGCCAGCCCGGTGACGTGGCTACAGAATCGAAAAGTGCCCTGTTCACCCGCGGTTGTCCCATCTGCCGGATGGACCGGGACAAAGGCCGACATGTGCGAAACGGCCGTGGGAAAAACCCGGAATCGAAGACATCCATGATAAGAGAAGGATGGCGTCGATCCCAGGGGGTGCTCACGGCCGACGTGTCACTTGTCAATTATGGCGACATGGCTCCCGGTACTCACCTGGATTTCTGCTGAAGCAAGGGCCCCGACGGGTACGGCAGCAGAACAAAGACGCTTAACAAGTGAAAAGTCCCAAGGCACCAATGAGAAGTGATGACAGTCATGGCTACAGCACCATGGCATGTATCTCCGCTGTCGCCGTCATGGTTTATTTTGAGTATCTTGTCCGATAGATGCTTGACACCGCCCGGGCGTCGGCTCTATCCTCAAGATGGCTGCTCAGCATGAGTGGCCACTCGGGGTTCGAGATGGCCGACATGAGCGCATGTAGATCGTTCATGGGTTTTGGCTTACGGCGAAGCGTCCTCAGCTCGGAGTGGACGCGAGGGACCGAGGTCCCCCCATTCGCGGTAACGGCTGTCGTGCTCATTGGGAGTCCCGTCTCCGGCCATTTTCGTCGGCCGTGATGGGGTTTGATCGAGCCGGCACGATGTCCGCGCCCAAGGATTCTTTCAATAACATTTGTGCGCCGTCTTGAGGCGGGCGTCTGGGTGCGTGTTGGCAAAGGAGAGCGAGGGCCACGCCTTCTCGGCGGGAAAGGAGCGAGGTGCGGTTGCTTGCGGAGTGTGCGCAAGGCCTTTAAGGATGTCTTCAATCCACGGAGAGGGACCGTGTCGGATTCGGTCGCGTCGTGGAGGGCGATCGATTTTCTGAGGAAGACCCGAGTGGATGGATGTCTGCTTTCGTCTGGTGCGCGTCGCCGCGACGCTCGTTCGGTGGTGCGCTGTCGTGACACGTTAGGAACCGCGAAAGAATAAGTTGATCCAATCTTCGTATTCGAGATCCTGAATGTGGGACAGCCGCCCTCGGCTGTTCCGTCAGTTGACAGCCGAGGGCGGCTGTCCCACAGGAGGAAAACTGCTCAAGTTATTCTTTCGCGGTTCCTTAGTCCGTGGCGGTCACTCAAAGAGGAGAATCAGCCATGCTGGTCCTGAGCCGAAAGGTCAACGAACGCATTGTGATCGGTGAACACATACGGATCACGGTTGTGTCCACGCGTGGCAGCCAGGTCCGGATCGGGATCGAGGCGCCCGATGAGGTCCCGATTTTTCGGGAGGAGCTGTTGTATCCTGTCCAGCGGCCGTCCAGCGCCGGGAGGGAGCGGGAGGCTGCAACGGGAGAGCCGCCGCGACCGGCCTTGACCGATCATACTGTCTGTCGTGGATCGCTGTGACTCCACGGCCGGAGGGGGGCCAGTCCGACCTCCCCCCGAGTTCTCGATCAGGGTTTTTCCTTGGGGTGCTGGAAAGTGGCCGGCAGGAGATGGTGGACGGCCTCGATGATGCGGTCCTCGGCTTCGGGGGCCAGGCGTGTCGGCCGGTCGTAGTAGACCATCGAATCGTCGGCCTCGTAACCACCCTCACGCAAGATGCGTTTCGAGGCGATGTAGCAAGGCACGTCGTTGCAGTACGCGTTGATCCAGAGCCGCCGCGCGTCGAGCTCGCGTTTCAATCTCAGGTCGTAATCGACGACCACCTCGCCCGCCAGGAAGACCATCGCGAGCTCATCGCCGAAGCACCAGGTCTGAATGGGGTAAGCCACCGAGGTCGGCAGCGTCTCGCCGCGGTCGAGGCGCTCGAGGTTGACCTTGGCTTGATAGGCGGCGGCCCCCGTCTTTTGCGATTTCTTCACCCACTCATCGCGCGTGGGCAGCGGGCCGAACGGGAGCGTGATGCGGGTGAAGTGCGCGGAAATCGTGCCGGGAAGCGGGGTGAGCGACCCCGCCAGCAGGCGATCGACCTCGCGTACGACCTCCGTGCCGTGCGTCTTGACATCCGCCAGGGTGCCCCGCGGTTCGGGGTTGGCGTCGGCACCGCAGCCGGAGACGATCAAGGCGACGGATCTCGGATGATCGCGCTCGATCGTTTCGCTGGCCAGGCCGGCCCAATCTCCGCAAATCTTGTTGAATTCGCCGCCCAGGGTGGTGCAGTGGCACGCATAGCCCACGACCACGGCGCGGAGGTGTCCTTCGGCGTCGGTCGCCCGCAGCAACGGTAGCGCATGATCGACGGGGGCATCCGGTGTGACGCCGAAGCCCGTCCAGGCGCCGTTCTTCAAGACACGGCGATTGGCCGCAAATCCCACCTGCCCCTGCGTCCAGGCCAGTTGACCCGGCCGCCGGTCGGCCAGAGCGGCCAGGGCGGCCTGTTCGATCTTGTCGGTCAGTTCGTGCGTGTACTGGTTGATCCTCTCGACCTGGTCGGCCGGCAACGGAGCGCCGAAGAGCATCCCGAGCGCACCTCCCAGCATCGGCGCCGAATGCGTGTGCGTCACGCCCAGGGCAAACCGTTCGCGCGGCAGGCCGGACCTGGCCTTGAGCCGGTTCGCGACTTCCTCGACAACGGCGGCGGGCACGCCGCAGTTCTCGACCGAGACGAGCACGACCGGGTTGGCTCCCAGCGCCACGGCCCGGGCGAAGAGATGCTGCTCGACGCCCTCCGATTCCGTCTTCCGGCTACCGTAACCGCTCAGCCGGATCGGTCCGCTAGGCGTGATATCCACCCGTGCCACACCCACCAGCACCGGCGGCGCATCCGCGCACGGCCTGAAGTGTGGTAACGAGCGCGAAACCAGCGACGAAACAGGCGGTGAAGCGCATGGGAGGACCTCGTGTTTTCAGAGACGGGAAGGGGTTGATCGCAGGCCGATTGGGCAGAGAAGAAGTCGGGCTCTTCTCTCTGGCTCTCCCCCTTACCAAGGGGGAGTTGGAGGGGGTTCTTCCGGGGTGCGCGGCGCGCTCCGGCCGGAACCCTTACTGATGGCCGTGGCGATCACGTCAATGACTCCCTCCAAGTTCGCGTATACTTCTTCATTCGCAAAGCGAAGAAAACGGACTCCAAAGGATTCGACGTACTGCTGGCGCTGCTTATCGTTGGCGGTCGCTTCGGGAGTGAAGTGGCTGTCGCCATCCAGTTCGATCGCCAGCCTGACCTCGGGACAGTAGAAGTCGATACTGTACGGGCCGACGCTGTACTGACGGCGAAACCTCGCGCCGAGCAACTGCTTGCCGCGCAATTGAGACCACAAGATCGCCTCAGCCGGAGGCATCTCTTGCGCAGCCGGCGGCGTAGGCCTTTCTCGGTCGCCCGGTTGAAGAACCTCGTCATGCTGGCTACCCTCGGAACCCCCTCCGACTCCCCCTTGGTAAGGGGGAGAGCCGGACAAATCTGGCTTCCCCCTTATACCAGCCCACGGTTCAATCACGCCTTGGCCAATGTCCCGCAATGGGCATGGATCTTACGGATGGCGGTAGCGATCTGCTCCATGTCGTCGCGCATGCCCAGGAGCATCGTCTGGAAGAACCAGACGCCCTCCTGGCAAAGCTGGTCGTTCTGGGGACATGCCGTCCGCTCGGCCCAGCGGTCGAGCACTTCTTTCGAGAAGACGCGCTGGAAGCCACGGCTCTGGAAGGCGTCGCGCAGGAACGACTCCTTGTTCAGCGGGGAATAGCCGCTCGAGCAGGGGATGCCCTCCGCGCTCAGGGCGGCCAGGAACTTGCTGCGCGGCAGGCCGCCGAAGGCCTCGCTCTTGTAGCGGAGCATGTACAGGTGATAGGCATTGCGCGTGCAGTTCTCGTACGTCTTCGCGGGCAGGATGCCCGGGATCTGTGCGAGCATGCTGGTGAGATAACGCGCGTTCTCGTCGCGCGTCTGGGCGTTCTTCTCGATGCGGGCCATCTGGGACAACAGCAGCGCACCCTGGAACTCGGTCATGCGCAGGTTCGCGCCGCGGCCGCCCGTATAGTTGAAGTTGTACCCCGCGATGGCGCGAGCACGGCAGTTGTTCTGGAAGGCCGAGCAGCGCAGGGCGAGTTGGTCATCGTTCGTGAGAATGGCCCCGCCTTCGCCCGAGCACAAATTCTTGGTGACCTGGAAGCTGAAACCGCCGGTCGACCCCCACGAGCCGGCCTTGCGGTGGCGCCATTCCGCCAGGTGCGCCTGGCAGGCGTCCTCGACGACGGGCAGGTGGTGCTTCTTGGCCACCTCAAGAACGCTGTCGAGATCGACCACGTTGCCGCCGATATGGACCGGCAGGATGGCCTTGGTCCGCTCGGTGATGGCGGCTTCGATCTTCTTGGCGTCGATCAGGAAAGTGGTCGGGTCGGAATCGACGAAGATCGGCAAGGCGTACTGCATGAGCACCGCGTTGACGGTGGCGATGAAGGTATACGGCGGCACGATCACCTCGTCGCCGGGCTCGACGCCGACCGCGGCGAGCGACGCGACCAGGGCGCTCGTGCCGTTGGTGACGGCCACGCAGTGCTTCGCTCCCATCATCTTGGCGTAGGCGGTCTCGAAGTCGTTGACCTTCTCGCCGCCGCCGCGGAACCAGCGCCGCTGCGCACGACGCCGCCCACGGCCTCCTCGTCGTCTTTGTTGACCCAGGGCCAGGCGGGAAACGACGCCTTGCGCACGGGCTTGCCGCCGAGCAAGGCCGGCTTGTCCTCGGCGGCCGAAGTGGTCTTGGATCGTCAGCGCGGCCCCCGTCGCGGTGGCGGAACTGGCCAGGAAACGGCGTCGGTTGAGCGGGTTCTTCATCGGTTCTCGCCTTTCAGTTCGTGCCTCTGCGAATCCGGTCTCCAGTCCTGGTCTCGCCGAAACGCTCATCAGGTCGGTGCGCATCTTGCCGTTCGTGGTGATGCGCGGCAAGGCGTAGACGGTGCCGTCCTGGCCCACGGCGATCGAGTTGACGTACGACGGCCGTTGGCCGTCGGCATAAAAAATGGCGCCGTGATCCACATAGGCCGACGTGGGAATGTCATACGTGATGATATGCAGATCCTCGATTCCCTTTGACTCGCCCATGGCGGTCTTCGACTTACCGGCGACCCGTTTGCCGTCGATGTAGATCGGGCCGCCGGTCAAGTAGTAGAGGGTCCGCCCGTCGGGTCCGAGGGTGAAACCCAGATAGCCGTAGCTGAACTGATCGAACATGCCGGCGCGCTGGGAAGGAACGGACGTGATGCGGTCGAGCACCTCGATGCGCTCGGTGCGCGGGTCGAACCGGAACAAATAGCCCGAGTTGCCGTGGACGCCGTACACCTGGCGGTCGGCCGGGTGCCAGACGACCTGCCGCCAGTTGTAGCCCATGTGGCCGGGAGAGGTCGGGTCGTACAGGCCGAAGTAATCCTTGCGCATGTCCTCGCCGGAGACGATCTCGACGGCGTCGCTCTCGGCGCGGTAGCGGTGGATGGTGCCCTCGGAGTCGGTGAAATACGCCGTGCCGGCGGTCGGATCGACGGCGATCGAACGGCAGATCGTGCGGTAAGTGGGTCCCCGGCCGCGCTCGCCAAGCTGGCAGACCTTGCCGAAGCTTTTCCAGTCGCGCCTGGCCAGGTCATAGCGGAAGAAGATGCCGGTCGGCCAGGTGAGCCCGTAAATCCGCCCCCGGCCGGTGTCCATGTTCATCGTGAGGATGCCTTCGCGCTCGGGCGCGACGCCAAAGTCCTCGAACGTGCCGGCGGTCATGTCATAGGCGAGCAGGTGGCCGCCCGGGTAGGGCTTGTAGCCTGGGGGCGGATCGCCCATCGTCTCCATACCTTCGCGGATCGTGTAGAAACCGATGTGGGTGGCAAAGTACAGCTTGCCCTGGTTCTCGACGAAGCGGACGTGGCTCTTGCCTTGCACGATCGCCTTGCGGCCGGCCTCGCCGCACGCCGTGGTCAGGTCGCCCACGCAGCGGATCTTCTGCGTCGCCGGATCAAAGACGAACATCCGCGCGCCGAGGTCGTGCCGCTCGGTGCTCAGGACATAGTAAATTCGCCCGTCACTCGCACTCGAGAGGCCGTTGTACGTGTCGTGCCCTTCCGCGAAGCCGGAATCGTGCGTCTGCGCGATCAGCTTGCGCGGCGCCGCGGACTCGTCAGCGCCGGTCGCGGCCGAGAGGAGAACCAAAGGAACACCCACGAGGGACAAGAAGCAGGTCCATTTGTGCATGATTTGTCTGTTCCTCCACACGAGAACTCAGGCGAATCCCAGGAATTCGCCGAAGTCGGCAGGATCGCCACACACGCGCTCGTTATACTGCTGTTGAGAATCGGTGGACAGACCCCACCGCGCTTCGTGGGGAGAAAATCCGCGACGACGGAATCAGGGCGAGACCAATCACTTTTGGATCGAGCTATCATCATGCGTATAAGGACGATGACAGTCGCCGTCTTGCTGGCTCTCGGGACCGCCGGTGCGGGCCTCGGGGCTCAGGCCCGCGATGAGGCGCAGGAGCGCGTGGCCGCCGTGATCGAGAAGCTCGGGGGGCAAATCGAGCGGGACCCCAATCAGATGGTGGATCTCGTCAACCTGAGCCACACGCGGGTGACCGACTCCGACCTGGCCCAGCTCAAGTCGTTGAAGCAACTCCACTCGCTGGAGCTCGACGGCACCGCGATCACCGACGCCGGGCTTGCTCAACTGCGGGCGCTCAAGAGCCTGTTCGTGTTGAGCCTCAACGACACTCCCATCACCGACGCGGGCCTCGCGGTCCTGAAGGATTCTGAAGAGCCTCGAATGGCTGCGTCTCCAAAACACGGCGATCAGCGACGCCGGCCTCGCGCACCTGGCGACGCTCCCCAACCTTCATGACCTGAACCTCAGGGGCACCCGGATCTCCAACGCCGGACTGGCCCGGTTGAAGGATCTCAAGGAACTCCACACGCTCAACCTCAGCGATACCGCGATCACCGATGCCGGCCTGGTCCACTTGCAGAAGCTGCAAGGATTCGTGGGTCTTTCGCTCGACGGAAACCCGATCACCGATGCCGGCCTGGCCCACCTGAAAGAGATCCCGAGCCTGGACTGGCTCCGGCTGGAATATACACGCATCACCAACAATGGCCTGAAGAACCTGGCGGGAACGACGCACTTGCGGACGCTCTCACTCAAGGGTACGTCCGTCGGCGATGCCGGATTGACTTACCTGGAATCGTTGAAAGAACTCCGCTGGCTCAGCCTGGAACGCACCCGGATCACCGACGCGGGTCTGGCCCACCTCGAAGGACTCAAGGAACTCCAGTGGCTCTACCTCAACTCCACCAAGATCACCGACGCGGGACTCGTCCACCTGAAGGGGCTGACCAACCTGCGGGGACTGCTCCTCCTCGGTACTTCCATTGGTGACAACGGCCTGTCGCAGCTTGCGGGGTTGACGCACCTGGAGACCGTGGACCTCAAGCGCACGAACGTCACCGACGCCGGCCTGAAGCACCTGGAGAGCATGAAACAACTTCAGACGCTGCGGGTGGACTCCAACCGGATCACGGACGGGGGCATCGAAACGCTTCGCAAAGCCCTGCCCAATGTCGCGATCACGCGATGACACCCGGGCGGCGCTCTGCCGCGGAAATTCCATCTTGTAGGGTAGGCTTCAGCCTGCCAGACTTCCTCAATTTTCAATCAGATTATGGGATCGGCAGTTTGAAGCCTACCCTACAAGACGGATAACGGTTTACCCTACTTCGCCTGCGCCGGGATGGCCGATCCGGGCGGGTCGTTGGCCGTCACGTGCAGCTCGTGCGCAGCCGGGCCAGCTCGCGCTCCAGGTCTTTCTGAACGGCCGCGTAATCGGCCTGACCGAAGACGCTCTTCAGCTCGTGGGGATCGGTCTTGAGGTCGAAGAGCTCCCACTAGTCGACGTCGGGCCCGTAGAAGTGGACGAGCTTGTAGCGGTCGGTCACCACGCCGTAATGGCGGCCGGACGTGGTGCGGCACGGGGTACTCGTAGTATTGGTAATAGAAGCTCTTTCGCCAGTCGGCGGGCGTCTGGCCCTTGAGCAGCGGGACGAGGCTGCGGCCCTGCATCTCGGCGGGGACCGGCAGGCCGGCCGCGTCGAGGAACGTCTCGGCGAAGTCGATGTTCGAGACGAGGTCGTTGTTGACGCTGCCCGGCCTTGACCACGCCCGGCCAGCGGACCAGCAGCGGCGTCCGCAGCGATTCCTCGAAGATCCAGCGCTTGTCGAACCAGCCGTGCTCGCCCAGGTAGAAGCCCTGGTCGGACGTGTAGACGACGATCGTGTTCTCGGCCAGGCCCTCGTCGTCGAGGAACTTGAGCAGCCGGCCGACGCTCTCGTCGACGGCCTTGATGCAGCCCAGGTAGTCGTGCATGTAGCGCTTGTACTTCCAGCGCACCAGGTCGCTTGCCCTTGAGGTCGGCCTTGCGGAAGGCGGCGTTGCGCGGCTCGTAGTAGGCGTCCCAGGCCTTGCGCTGCTCGGGCGTCAGGCTTGCGGCGGCGGGTCGAGCTTGAGGTCCATGTCGTTCATCGTCCTGGCGATCGTCATGTCCTGGTCGTGCTCGGCCTTGCCGCGGCCGGAGTAGTCGTCGAACAGGGTCGGCGGCTCGGGATACGTGCGGTCGTGGTCGTGGCCCAGGTGGCGGAGCGCGCGGCAGCCACTCGCGGTGCGGCGCCTTGTGCTGGCACATCAGCAGGAACGGCTTGGACTTGTCGCGGTGCTTGAGCCAGTCGAGGCTGAGAGTCGGTGATGATGTCGGTGGTGTAGCCCTGGTGCTTGCACCGCGCTGGCCGTTGTGGATCATCGGCGGGTTGTAGTAGACCCCCTGGCCCGGCAGGATGTGCCACTCGTCGAAGCCGGTCGGGTCGGTGACCAGGTGCCACTTGCCGAAGATGGCCGTCTGGTAGCCGGCGGCGCTGGAGCAGCTTGGGGAAGGTCGTCTGCGAGCCGTCGAACCGGCTGTTGGTGTTGTTGTAGAAGCCGTTGAGGTGGCTAGTACTTGCCGGTCAGGACCGAGGCCCGGCTGGGCCCGCAGATCGAGTTCGGCACGAGGCAGCGGTCGAACCGCATCCCCTCCCGGGCCAGGCGGTCGATGTGCGGCGTCTCGATCAGCCGGCGCGGGTCGTCGTAGGCGCTGATGGCCTGGTAGGCGTGGTCGTCGCTGAAGATGAAGACGATGTTGGGACGTTCCGGCGATGCCGCGACGGCCGGGGCGGGTCCGGCTCCCCACAGAGCGACGATCCCGACCAGGCCGACGAGCGCTCTCGTACTGGCTGCGACTCTGTTCATCGTGTTGACTCCGAAGGGATCGATGCTTGACCCCGGCGCGGTCGCGTCGGGTGGCGGGTCATTCTACCCGTTTCCTGGGTGGGCTTCATCTCTTTTGACAGCCCACCAGCGCGACAAATGGATGCGGAAGAGTGAAGTTCGGCGCACGGGCACCCGATATGCTAAAGAAGAGTCTCCGCACCTTGATCGTTGCGCGCCCCGGTGAGAGCACCCATGCGTTACATTCACTCCGTTCTGATCGTGCTCGGTCTGGCCGGAATCACTCCGGCCTACGGTCAACTTCGTAGCTGCGCCTGCCTCGACCTTCTCAACCATCGACTCGCGGGAAAGGTCATCGACTACACGCACAACCATGGCGCCGATCGGCGGATCTACTCCGCGATTCTGGGCCAGCGCCGCGACGCATACGTGTATCTTCCCCCGAATTACAACGCGAACACCGCCTATCCGCTGGTCCTGTACTTCCATATGGGTTTCGTCGACGAGCACGAATTCATCGGCTCGAACCACCTGCTCGTGCTCGATCGGATGATCCAGGACGGCCAGTTCCCGGCGGCCATCGTGGTCTGTCCCGATGGCACGATCTGTGGCGAGAACCGGATTCGTGATCCGCAGTCCTTCAATCTCAACGGTGTGAACGGGCGGTTCGAGGATCACATCCTGTACGAGCTCATCCCGTTCGTGACCAGCCGGTACCAGGTCCGGCCGGAACGCGGAGCCCACGCCATCATGGGCGTGTCGGCGGGCGGTCTCGGGGCCTTGTCGATCGCCATCCGGCACCGCGACTGGTTCGGCGCCGTGGCCACGCTGGCCGCGCCGGCGAACATCCGCTACTCGAACGTCGATGACAGCCTGCTGGAGAATTTCCACCCCGAGACGTACCGCTGGAAGACCGATTACAACCCCCGCCAGGTGGCCGCCAAGTTCTACGGCGGTTTGATGCGCTCGCGGATAGGGCGTTATATCGAGCCGGTCTTCGGCAGCGATCCCCGCGCGGTCGTCCCGCGCGTGGCCGCGGTGAACCCGGCGGACCTGATCTTCTCGACCAATCTCCAGCCAAACGAGCTGGCGATTTATCTCAATTACGGCGGTCACGACAACTGGAACTTCGACGCGCACGCCGAATCCTTCGCCTGGCTGGCCTCGCAGCGCGGCATTCCCGTGACCCTCGATCGCGTGCCGTTTGCCGGTCACACGCTGAGCTACTTCCGCCACAACCACCCGGCCGCGTACGCCTGGCTCGGCCAGCACCTCCTGCCGCCGGTCGCGCTGACAGCGGCGGCGCCCGCGTGTGCGACCTGCCGATAGGCGGATCGATCCGGCTTTAGAACCTTTCTCAGAGTCTGTCCCAGAAGTGATGATCCGGTCACTCTGGTTTTAGCCCTGAAGGGGCGGCAGCGAATAGCCCGGGGCGTCAGCCCCGGGAGGGAACAACGGCGCAAAAACCCCTTCTTCTCAGCCCCGAAGGGGCGACAGAACACCAGGCTCCGCAGCCTCTTCTGTCGCCCCTTCGGGGCTTTGGAGAAGGGGGTGTGAGGCCGGTCTCGGTTCCCGGGGCTGACGCCCCGGGCTATTCACTGTCGCCCCTTCGGGGCTAAGATCTGACGCCATCGGGGGGGGCATTCGGGACAGACTCTCAGTAGGGTGCGTGAAACGCACCTTTTGGTCGGACAAAGTCGGGGTGCGTTTCACGCACCCTACTGAGAGAGGTTCTCAGGTGCTGACTTCGGGTAATGTCCCCCGGTTCAGATACCACTGATTGTCGGGCCCGCGCACCAGGCGGGTCTGGACGCGGATGCTCGCCAGCGGGGCCTCGGACTGCTGGCCGCGGGCGTGGACGACGACCGTGAAGGCGGCTTCGGTCGTCGTCTGGCCGGCGCTTTTCGGCGCTTTGAAGTCCGGGATCTGGAACACGAGCGGCGTGAAGGAGCCGACGCGGCTGCCGCGCAGGGCCGCGAGCCGGGCGTTCCAGTATTTTTCGAAGCCTTCGAGCGAACCGTACTCGCTGCACGTCCGTCCGGCCGAGCTGAGAAGCAGCCACATGCGGCGGAAGTGGGGGCGATGGTGCGCCAGTGCGCCGAAGTAGTCCTTGATGGCCTGCTCCGGCGTGATCCGCACGGGTCGTTCCAGCGTGATCGCGATCGGATAGGCGAGCACGACCCAGACCAATCCGCCGACGGTCAGGATCAGCAGGCCAAGGACCGGGTTCTCGAAGTTAAACATGAAGTAGTAGGCCAGCACCGCCACGATCAGGCCGACCACGGCGAGCTTGATGAGGGTGGGCCCCCACTCGGCCCATCGCGACCAGACCTCCTCGACAGTCGCGTTGGGCGTCGCGCGCGGCGCGGTCTCCGCGGCGGGGCGGGCCGGTCGCGCCGGGGCGGGCGCCGCCGGTGGCGGTGCCGGCGCCACGGGCCGTCGGGACGCGGGCGGTGGTTCCGGTTCCTTCGCTTCCAGGTCGTAGCCACCGGCACCGGCGGGGGTCGAAATCATCGGTGATGCCGGCCGTGAGGCATGCGCGGGCTCGTCGCGAAACAGCAGCTCGGCGTCGGCCTCGTTGTCGGGGGGTTGGTCGGGGTTCGGAGGTAGGGGGTCGGACATGATACCTCGCTCAAGAGACTGATGGCTGATGACGAATGCCTGATTCCGTTATCAGCCATCAGCCATCAACCATCTGCCATTGATTCCATGAGATCAGCACAAGGAGCGTTCACCAGCGCAAATCCTCGCGGCGGAAGGCGAAGACGCGGCCGTCATCCGCGCCCACCAGCAAGTCGAGCGCCTGCGGGTCGGTCCAGGCCACGCCGCAAGGGCTGCATCCCTCCGTGCCGACGATCAGCGGATTCCCATCGGCCAGAGAGACCGGCCGCGGGACCAGGACGCCCTGCCCCAGGTTCTCCAGCAGCAGAACCGTGGGCCAGTCGTCCACGTTCTCCAGGGGCTGGCCGGTCAGGGCGGGAATCACGTGCCGGTTGCCGCCCGGCAAGCCGACGAGCAGGTCGAGATGGTCGGGACCCGTCCAGGGGCCCGCCCAGAGGCTGCAACGTCCCGCCAGTCGGAAACCGCCATCGAGGCGCATCAGTCTCCCCAGTCGATCGACCAGCGGGCGGGGCGCGCCGACCTCGAAGGGTCCCGTGCGGGGGTAAACGCACAAGAAGCCCTGCAAGTCGAGCGCGATGAGGTCGAGCTCGTCCGTGCCTTCCCAGCGCACGACCGCCGGCCGGACGCGCGGCGGGGTCAGCAGCGGGACGCCCTCGCACTTCAAGGCGATCGGGCGCTCGAAGCGGGGCTGAGTGGCGCCGCCGTTGTTGTGGAAGAACAACACTTCGCCGCCGGCACTGCCGACGATCAGGTCCGGCCGGCCGTTGCCGTCCCAGTCGGCAATCGCCGGACAGGCAAAGCCCAGCCGCGGGCCCGCCGGCCCATCGAGCACGCCATCGGTCCCCGGATCGAGCCGGAACGGCAACCCGAACGCGTCCAGCGCGACGGGCGCGCCGATACGTGTGCTGGCCGCCATCCTCGGCCCAGTAGAGCCGGCCGGGACCATCGCCGGCAACCAGGTCCAGGTCGCCATCGCCGTCCAGGTCGGCCGCGGCCACGACGGCGTGCCCGCCGAAGCGCAGGACGCGGTCCTCGCACAACAAGGGGACGGGTTCGCGCGCCTCGTCGCGGCCCTTGCCGGCATGAATGGCGAAGATGGTCCCGCCGGCCGTTCCCAGCAAGAGCTCGACCCGGCGGTCGCCGTCGAGGTCCGCGGCGACGACGCTCGTGCGGTCCTCGGGGAGCCGGAGCGGCTGTCCCGCGACCTTCAGCGGCCGGGGTTCGAGCAAGACCGGCGGGCGCTGTCCGCCAAAATTGCGGTGCAGGCGCACCGTGCCCGAGGCGTCGGTCAGCAGAAACTCCAGCGAGCGGTGGCTGCCCCAGGACACCGCCAGCGGGGCCGGATGTAAACCGACGGAGACGGCTCCCGACTCGGATTCAATCGCCTCGGGAGGCGCGAACCGCGGCGCGTCGGCCGCACCCACGTTCTTCATCCAGTAGAGCCGCCCTTGCGGCAGGCGACCCCGCCAGTGGCCGCTCTGGTCGTAGCCCGGATGGCCGCCGCACTGATTGAACCCGACCCACTGCGCCGCGGCACCGCCCGATCCTGGTCGGGCCAGTACCCTTCCAGGTCGTCGAAGCCGATGAGCAGATCGACCCGGCCGTCGCCGTCCCAGTCCTCGGCCACGATCTGCGCAACGCGCCCCGGGCCGATTCCCAGGTTCGCCGTGAAGCCAAGCAACCGGCGTTCCGAAAACCGGGGCGCATCGGCCGTGCCGGCATTGGGCAGAAAGACGAGGCCGTCGGGAGCCAGCGCCACGAGATCGAAGCGGCTGGCACCGTCGTTGGGAATCGGGCTGAGGCAGCGCAAGCCGTCCAGGCCCTCGACCGCGACCCCGCTCTCGAACCTCGGCGACGGCTCCCCCGCCGGCTCAAGCTGCCGGTAGAGACGCGCGGAGCGGCCCGCGGGACCACCGCCAGCGGAGACGAGCAGATCCGCCAGGCCCCGGCCGTTCCAGTCCACGGCCACCGGCTCGGCGTCCCAGCCGGCGCCCAGCGGGACAGGTCCGGCCGCTTCGTGCAACCTCAGGGGCGTGCCCGACTCGAGCCGGGCGCTCGGTGCGGAATCGTCTTCGTCCTGGGTCGTTGCGGCCGATGTCAGCTCGGCGTTTGCGTCTTCATCGACCGTTGCCATGCCGGAGTCTCCCTGACAGGTGTCCACCCGCGCCGGGCGGGAAAACGCCCATTCTACCGCGCACATCGCCGCCTATCTGCGCGGGACGAGCCGATTCCGTGCGACCCGCGCAGCTCGCACCGAGACCAGGCGGTCATGAGCCCGAAAAGATTTCGCCGGACTGTAACGGGACCTTCATCACGTGTTAACGGGAAACAGGTAAAAACGGGGGGCCTAGAAGGTGTTCCTCGGCGATGTCGTCCGGCTGTCCCTGATCAGGGGCAGAGAGCGAGTGCGGGGCTTGGAAGTCTGGCCAGGCGTGCTCCTGCCGCGCCGCACTCGATTTGGAACGGAAGCGTTTTCCGTCCAGGACCGGACCGGCGCGTTCGGGCATGCCCGTGGCGCCTTGGAGTCCCCCCCATGTGTTCCCGACGAGCCTTCACCTTGATCGAGCTGCTCGTGGTCATTGCGATCATCGGCGTGCTGATCGCCCTTCTGCTGCCCGCCGTGCAAGCGGCCCGCGAAGCCGCGCGGCGGTCGCAATGCGTGAACAACCTGAAGCAGATCGGCCTCGGCGTGCACAACTACGAAAGTGCCAACAATACGCTCCCTCCCACGTCGATCCTCCGAGGAGTCGAGAAGGGGAGCCCGTTCAAGTCGAACAAGTCGAACTGGAGCTCGCTCGCACGGCTTTCGTCGTACCTCGAGCAGTCGGCGCTCTACAACGCCATCAACTTCAACTACAAAGCCAGCGACGTGCAGAACACGACCATCGGTCAGATGGCGATCAGCATCTTTCTCTGTCCCAGCGATCCCGCCCCGCCCAGAGCGGACGCCAACGGCAACGGACAGTGCAGCTATGGCAACGTCGTGGGCGACTGGTATGTCTGGGAGGAACTCGGTCCGAAAAACCGCGTCGCCTTCAGCCCGAATCAGTCGAAGATGCTGGCCCAGATCACCGATGGCCTGAGCAACACGATGTTCTTCTCCGAGGCCCAGATCGGCCACTACCAGTTCCGCAAGTGCACCACGACCGGCGGGATGACGTACGACTTCTACCCGGATACACCCAGCTCGCCCGCGATGGTCGCCACCGTCGCGCCCACGTGCAGCACGACCGATAGCGGTCCGCGCAGCCACGTCTCCTGGGTCAACGGCAGCGTCTTCAACAGCGGCATCACCACGGCCACCACCCCGAACTTCAAGGTCATCGTCCCCGGCTTCCCCTTCCAGTCCTACGACCTCGTGACGTCCGACGAGGACCAGGGCGGCCCGGTCTTCGCCGGCTTGACGGCCGACAGTTATCATCCCGGCGGCGTCAACTGCCTGCTGGGCGATGGCTCCGTGAAGTTCATCAAGGACAGCATCGACTGGAAAATGTGGCGTGCCCTGGGCTCCGTCGCCGGGGGCGAGGTCATCTCGGCGGATAGCCTCTGAGAAGGTGACGAGGCGGGGTTTCTTGTAGGGTGGGCTCGGCCCACCATCCCGAACTACTCGGAAGAAGGTGGGCCGAGCCCACCCTACAAAGCCCCAGCCAACATGGCTCAACCTGCGAGCCGCCGGATCTCGGACCAGTCCCCACGTGCGGCCGCCAGTTCGGCGCGAACGCGCTCGAGTTCCTGAATCAGGTTCCGTACGTGCTGCGCGCACTTGACGCGGGCCTGGGGATAGCCATAAGAACGCGACAGGGCCAGCGCCGCATCCTGTTCCATCATCTGGAGTTGTTCTCGGTTCAACATGGCAGGACCCTCCCTTTCGGTGTCTCTCGCTGGCATTGCGAGAAACAGACCTCACCCTGTTCTACGAAACACATCCCCAAGAAGTTCGTGCACGAACCACTGCGTCGCGGCTTCATGTGGTTCTTGAGGAAGTCCCGCGGCGGATGAACCTCGGGACTCAAGACTGTTACGATCGGCGTTATCCCTACGTGACGCGGAAGCCACGACACCGGACGTCAGAGGGCCCGTGCGAGCAACTCGACCGGGTGCAGTGCCGCGATGTTGGCCAGGTCGTGGACCTGGCTGCGGCACGAGAAGCCGGGCGCGACCAGCAGGGCCGACGGGTCGGCGGCCAGGGCGGGCAGAAGCACACGCTGGGCCAGGGCCCGGCTCACGTCGTAATGGCCGCGCTCGTAGCCGAAGGAACCGGCCATGCCGCAGCAGCCGGAGTCGAGCTCCTTGACCTCCAGGTCCGGGATCAGCTTCAGGGCCGCGACCGTGCCCGCCGTGCCCACCAGGGCTTTTTGCTGGCAGTGGCCGTGCAGCAGCACGCGGCCCGCGCAGCGGCTTCAGGGGCAACTCGGGAACGCGCGCGGGATCGGCGACGAAGGCCTCGACCAGCTGGCGCCGAGACGCCACCGAGATCGGCATCGGGACCGAGGCGGAAGTCGCGGTATTCGTCCACGAGCGTCAACAGGCAGCTTGGCTCGCAGCCCACGATCGGCACGCCGCGGCGGGCGTCGGCGGCGAGCCGGGCGACGTTCTCGCGCGCCAGGTCGCGGGCCAGGTCGAGGAGCCCCTTCGAGATCGCCGGCCGGCCGCAGCATTCCAGCCCCGCGAGCTCGCACGCGGTACCCGGCCGCTTCCAGCACCCGCACCGCGGCGATGGCCGACCGCCGGGTTGTTGTAAGTCGTGAAGCAGTCATCCAGCAGGACGACCGCGCCGCGCGTCCCGGCGTCGGGGGCCGGCTCGTGTGCGGCGGAACCAGCTTGCGGAAGTTGTTCGCGGGCGAACGTCGGGCAAGGTCGCGGCGGCCGGTCGATGCCGGCCACCTGCTCCAGCAGCCACTTGAATCGCCGGCTGCCGCAGGGTCCAGTTGGCCAGCGGCGCGCGTCGCCGAGCCGATCGGGTTGAGCCGGTGAATGTGGCCCATCAAGCAGGACCCGAGCGGCACCGGGTGCGACCTGTGTAGCGCTGGTGGAGGACCTCGGCCTTGAGCTTGGCCATGTCCACGTTCGACGGGCACTCGGTCTTGCACGCCTTGCACTGAAGGCAGAGGTCGAGCGCCTCGTGGAGCGTGGCGTTGGCCAGGCCGTCCGCCGGGAGCCGGCCCGACATGACCAGCCGGAGGGCATTGGCGCGGCCGCGGGTCGTGTGCATCCTCGTCGCGCGTGACCATGTAGCTCGGGCACATCGTGCCGGTGGTCGTCTTGCGGCAGTTGCCCGACGCCCGAACACATCTCAACGGCGCGGGCGAACCCGCCCTGTGCCGAGAAGTCGAAGGCGGTCGCCGCCGGCTCCTCCGGCGTGGTAGACGGGGCCGATGCGGAGGTTGTCGCCCGGGTCGGGCGCGGCGACGACCTTGCCGGGATTCAACAGATTGGCGGGGTCGAAGGCCGTCTTGACGGCCTGAAAGGCGGCGTAGACTTCCGGTCCGAACAGCTTGGCGGTTCCAGATACTGCGGGCCAGGCCGTCGCCGTGCTCGCCGCTCATCGCGCCGCCGCATTCGACGACCAGGTCGGAGACCTCGCGCGCGATCGCCCGGAGCTGCTCGACCCCCCGGGCCGTCTTCACGTTCAGGATCGGCCGGATGTGCAGACAGCCGACGTCGGCGTGGCCGTAGCACGAGGCCTCGACACCCTGCCGGGCGACGATCCGGGAGAACCGGTCGTAGAACGCCGGGCAGTCGCTCGGTGGCGACGGCCGTATCCTCGACGAAGGCGACCGGCTTGGCGTCGCCGACCATGCCCATGAGCAGGGCGAGAGCCCGCCTTGCGGACCTTCCAGAAGTCGTCCCGGGCCGAGTCGGTCAGGTTCGACCGCACACCCAGCACGCCCGGGCGGCCCTCGAACTCGACCGGCCAGATCCGTCGGCGCGGGCGGCGAGTTCGTCGTCCGAGTCCGCGTAGAACTGCGCCGCCAGGACGGCGGCCGGGACGGCCCGCGGCGAAGTCCAGATGCTGCGGCGTAGCGCGGGTTGCTGCGCGGCCAGGTCGAGGATCATCCGGTCGAGCATCTCGACGGCGATCGGGCCGGTTTCCAGGATCGCTCCGAGGGCTCGAGCGCCGCCGGGATCGTCTCAAAGGACAGCACGACCAGCCCTTGCGCGACGGGCAAGGGCACGACCTTCAGGTCGCGCCGCGGTGACGACGGCCAGCGTCCCTTCCGATCCCACGATCAGACGGGCCAGGTTGAAGGCCCAGGGTTCCGCCGGCCAGCCGACGGGGCGGACCGGCAGGCCGGGGACGAACTCGTCGAGGTTGTACCCGCTGACCCGCCGGAGCATCCGCGGAAAGTGCGCCGACGATCGCGTCACGATGCGGCCGCGACGGTGTCGCGGACCGCGCGATGAACCGTGCCGAGCGCGGTCGGGCCGGCGCAGATCGCGTCCAGTTCGGCGTTCGGACATCGGTCCGAAGCGTCGCGGGCGTGCCGTCGGCCAGAACGACCTCGACGGCATGGACATGGTCGACGGTCTTGCCGTAGCGCAAGCGACCGGGCGCCGGCCGAGTTGTTGCCGATCATGCCGCCGATGGTGGCGCGGTCGCACGTGAGCCACGTCGGGGCCGAACATCAGGCCGAGCGGCCGGAGATGGGCGTTCAGCTGGTCGAGCACGACCCCGGGCTCGACCCGCACCGTCATCCGGTCGCGATCGACGACGCCGATCCGGTTCAGGTATTTGGAGACAGTCGAGAATCAGCGCCGGCCCGACGGTCTGGCCCGACAGGCTGGTGGCCGCCCCGCGCGGCAGGACCGGCACGCCCTCCTCGGCCGCGATCCGGACCGCGGCCTGGAGGTCGTTCTGCGGTCCGCGGGACGACCACGCCCAGTGGCTCGATCTGGTACAGGCTCGCGTCCGTGGCGTGCAGCCAGCGCGTGCCCTGATCCAGATGGATCTCGGCGGTCGTCTCGCGCCGCAGGCGGTCGTGCAGGCGGCTCAGAAGGAGAGAGTCGGGCATGGTTGGGGTTGGCCAGGCACCAGAACAGAGCGGGGATGACAGGGGGACACCAGCAAGACTTGCTGGAGTTCCTCTCGATTCTTCATCATATCGCCCGGAACACGCATGTCATGGTCGTGCCGGTCGGCCGGCGACGTTGGCCTGGTCGCCCGAGGTGGTTTCCGTGTGGAACTCGGGCGCCGCCGGCCGAGTCGCGCTTGACAGGTTTGACGTGGCTGGATACCGTTCAAAGTTACCTCCACACCGACTGAAGGTCCGCCGCGCGGCGGGCGTCGTGTGCGCCTGGAACCGATCGTGCTCCTCGTGGGAGGGGTGGTGGCGTTCCGTGAGGTGATCTGATCAGTGTCAATACGTCCTTGGGGAGGGCGTCATCGGACCGACCGACCGCACCGAGCGGAATGCCGACCGCGGACACCGCGTGAACGAGCAAATCCGCATCTCGCCCGTACGCGTGATTAACAACGAAGGTGCCATGCTCGGCGTCATGCCGACCGGCAAAGCCCAGGAGTTGCGCGCGAAGCGGGCCTCGACCTGGTGGAAGTCGCTCCCAACGAGCGGCCCCCGGTCTGCAAGATCATGGACTATGGCAAGTTCAAGTACGAGCAGAAGAAGCGGAGCTCGAAACAGAAGCAGCACCAGGTGCAAATCAAGGAAATTCGCGTTCGTCCCAAGACCGGCGACGAGGATATCAAAGTCAAGGTCCGCCGGGCGCGGGAATTCCTTGAGCACAAGGACAAGGTTCTGGTCAACGTCCTGTTCCGGGGCCGCGAGCTGGCGCACATCGACGAGGGCCGCAGGGTCATGAACGAGGTGCTCGCTCTCTTGGAGGACGTGGCCAAGCTGGAGAAGAACCCGTCGATGGAGGGCCGCCGGATGACCGCCATCGTGGCTCCTCGCGTCTGACCGGACCGGATCGGCACGGACGCACCCATGTCCTGGTATCCCCGCGGGCCCGTTTTCGGGACGGGCCCGGTTTTTTTGCCTTGCCGTTTTCCCTGTTCACGGACGTTCTTCGGAATCGTTCTGGTTTCTTGTTGACAACCGCCCCGCGCGGGCCGCAAGATACTCCTGGCTTGCGACCTTTCTTTCTTCCCTTCGGGCATTCGCTCTGATCGACGGTTTGATGGGCCATTCTGCGTGGCCAGGGCGGCCGGGCGCGTTGCCGCGCTCACATCCGAGCCCGATCATGCCGAGATTCGACACGCGTGGGAGGTGCGGTGATGATCACCTGGGACGGGTCGAAGAGGACCGTGGCGGCCGACGGGCTCGCCACGATGGCCCAGCAGCGGCTGCGGGAGAGTGGCCTCGCGGAGCTGACGGTCCTGGATTGTGACGAAGACGATGGGGTACTCCGCCTGCGCGGAACGCTTTCGTCGTCGCGCGCGCTTCAGCACGCGCTGGCGCTGGTCGCGGCGATTCCCGGACTGCGGGGCATCGACAACCGGATTGTGGTCGCCCCGCGGGAGCGTGGACTCGAAGCGCGCCGCCCGCCGGGCCCGACGTTATGGAATGCCGAGACGACCGAACACACCGCCCTGATCTGACAGATCGTTCTTGTAGGGTGGCTCGGCCCACCATTTTGGGGATAGACAGGTGGGCCGAGCCCACCCTACAAAGCGCCGAAGGCGGTGGCGGCCTGGAGGATGCGTTCCTCGGTCGCGTCCGAACGGGCCAGGGCGGCGGTGAGCCGGCCCGCGCAGAGAACCAGGAAACGGTCGCACACCGCGAGCAGTTCCGGCAGCTCGCTGGAGGTCATCAGGACCGCCACGCCCTCGTGCGCGGCCAGGGTGCGGATCAGGTCGTGAATCTGCGCCTTGGCGCCCACGTCGATGCCGCGGGTGGGCTCGTCGAGCAAGAGGACGCGGGGGGTGGTCAAGAGGCAGCGCGCCAGGATGCACTTCTGCTGGTTCCCGCCCGAGAGGTTGGTGATCGCGTCGCCGGGGCCCCGGGCCTTGATCTGGTGCCGCGCGAAGGCGTGGGCGACCGCGTGCCGCTCGGCGTCGCGGTCGATCCGGCCGCCGGTCCGGGCGAGATCGTCCAGGTGAGAGATCGTGATGTTCTCTCCCACGCTCATCTGTGCGAAAAGGCCGAGCCGCTTGCGGTCTTCGGTCACCAGCGCGACGCCCGCGGTCAGGGCGTCGGCGGGGTGCCGGAACCGCACGCGCCGCCCATCGAGGCGGATCTCCGCCGTTGGCGGCGTGGGTGTTGCGCCGAAAAGCGATTCGAGAAGCTCCGTCCGGCCGGCGCCGAGGAGTCCGGCCACGCCGACGACTTCCCCCCGACGCAGCTCGAAGGTGATGTCCGCGACGCGCCGTGCGCCCGCTCTGTCCCGGCGGACAGGCGACCGAGAGCCCCCGGACCGACAGCATCGGCTCGCCTTGAGGGACGGCATGCGCGTGGCTCCCGCCCGCGATGTCGCGGCCCACCATGGCGCGGATCACCTTGGCGGGGTCGGTCTGGTCGCGGTCCATCGTGGCGACGTGACGGCCGTCGCGAAGCACCGTCAGCCGGTCGGCGACGGCGAAGACCTCGTGGACGCGGTGCGAGATGTAAATCACCGTGGCGCCGGCGGCGCGGAGTTCGCCGATGACCCGGAAGAGCCGCGCCACCTCGGCGTCGGAAAGCGCCGACGTGGGTTCGTCCATGATGACGATCGCCGCGTCGAAGGCCAGCGCCCGGGCGATCTCGACCATCTGCCGATCGCCCACGCGGAGGTCGCCGACCGTGGTTCGCGGGTCGATCCCGGCGCCGATCCGTTCGAGAATCCGCCGCGCGGCCGTTTCCATCTTTCGATCGTCGAGCAGCCCGAGCCAGCCGCGCAGTTCGCGTCCCAGAAAGATGTTGGCGGCGACGGAAAGCGACGGCACCAGGTTCAGCTCCTGGTGAATGATCCGGACGCCCGCGTCCTCGGCGGCACGGGGACCGGCGAACCGCACGGGCCGGCCGTCAAGAAGTATTTGCCCGTCATCCGCGCCGATCGCCCCGGCGAGAATCTTCATGAGCGTGCTCTTGCCCGCCCCGTTCTCGCCGCAAAGCGCGTGGACCTCGCCCGCGTGCGCCTCGAAATGGACGTCGGTCAGGGCCTGCACGCCACCGAAGTGCTTCGTGATGTGCTCGAGCCTGAGGCGTTGCAGAGATCAACCCCTTGACTGGGTTGGATTCGTGTCCCCGCCTGTTCTGGCCAGCCGACGCAATTCGCGGCTGCGGACCATTTCGTGATACTTTTCGATATCTTTCTTGACAGCCTGGACATACGCTTGATAACGAGCCTCGAACTGAGCATCGAGCTCCGCCTGCGCCTCATCGCTGAGAAGCGGTTCAACGGGCATGGAAGGGGTCCTCGGCCAGAGTCTCGAGGTAAAACAACTCCAGATTCAATCTTACGGCAAACTCTTCGGCAAAAATGTCCAGGGCCACCCGGTCCGCCTCCTGGAAGTAACCCGCGACATTCGTATCGATGACGATCGCCGCGGCACGTTCTCCACTTCCCAGATGAAGTATCGGGTAGGCTATCAAGGATTTCAAGTAGAGTCTCTGGTCCTCGTGGAAGTAGAAATCGGCCGCTTGGTCCGCATCCGGGAGGATCAATAATCGCCGTTCCTGAATACATTTCACGGCGTAGCACGGGTTCAATCGGTTGTCGAGCCGGAATCTCTCCGGGAACTGGACGAACGAGGTGAAACGGACGGGCCGTCGGTTCAGAATGTCGACCGACAACCACGGTTGCATCTGGCCGCCTGGGTCCGCAACATAGAGACCCACGCGGAAGTTCTGCTTCAAGGACTCTGGAACAGCCGGGAGACGCTCCCGCAAGAACGCCCCCATCTGTTGAAGCGTCAGATAGAGATGCTGCTCCGGGTTGAAGGCCTCCTTGGTCCGGGTGCTTGATGCTTTCTGCGGTATAGAACCTCGTAGAACGGAACGTATTCGATCCGTCCGGTCCAGAACGGTGAACCGAATCGCCGTCAGAAGGCGAATGTAGAAAAAGCCATCCGACTCTGCGTCGCTGACCCGCTGCCGCAAGGCGGCAAGCTGTATCTCCAAGCTCTCGATCTTGTGGACATTTCCTTCCTTCTGGCGGTCCGAGCGCCAGCCGAGGAGGCCACCGGCAAGCTCCCAGACGAGCCAACTGACGATCGCCGCTGTCTGCGCCCAGCCCCATGTTTCGGTCCCGGAGCCATTACGACTCTTCATGATGGCTGCGAAGGCTGTGACCGCCCGAGCAAGAGCAATGGCCAAGCCCCCAAACCGGTCGGAATAAAGGCGTCCGATCCATCGCCAGAAAAAAATTCCGCACGTGAGGAACACGAAGCCAAGCGCTCCCGACAAGGCAATGAGAGCGAGGATCACTCTGTCCCAACTCATGGTCAGTCTCGATTGGATACGTCGAGGGAAATGGCCATCTGTCTCATCATCTCCCCGTCCGCGATGCCCATCCAGCAATGGCCCTTGCCCGGCCCGTACGTGATCGAGCCTCCGGAGGGCGGGTGGGCGTGCGACAAGAACGCATCCAGCCGGTGAACGGCCTCGTTGAGGAAGTAATCGTCGGCCTCGCCGACCCAGATGTGCAGCTTGCCGCGCAGCTTGGGACCGAGCGTCGGCCAGTGGGATTCCAGGACGTGCCGCAGGTCGTACGCCGCGCCACTGAACGGCCACGTCGTGATCGATGCGGCCGGTGTGCGGGTCCCAGAGAGGCACGGGGAGGCCGTCGCGCCCTTTGGGGCTGAAGGTGGCGTTCCAGGAACCCCACTGGAGACCCGAGCACGTATAGCTGCCGCCGGCCCCGAGCAGGTTCTCCCGGCCGCACTCTTGCCGCATCGTCAGCCGGACCTGGCCGGTCCGGGAATCCCGGGCCGAGGGACGTTCCGTGGCGCCGTCGGCAGTCAGATAGGCGCTGGCGTCTTCGTAAATGTTGACGCGCTGGTAGGATCGGAAATCGACCGGGTCGGGACAGAACGACCAGGCCCCTTGAAACTCATCGGGGTAGAACACCTGCAAGGCCAGGGCGACCCAGCCGCCCGTCGAGCCGCCGTCGAGGACCCGGCCCGATCCGCGTCCCGCGCCGCGGAACCGCCGCTCGACCTCGGGGATCAACTCGCGCACGACGGCATCGCCATACGGACCATGGTTCGCGGAGTTGACCTGGTACGGATCGCCCAGCGGCCCGGCGCCGTCGAGGTGCAGAAAGACCATCCGCGGAGCGTCGTCGGCGTCCCACGACGCCCGGAACGCGGACCCGGGCGCCATGATCCGGCCGACCGCCGTGTAGCGCGTGCCGAAGCCGCCGATGTGCACGCGCAAGGGATAACGCAGGTTGGGATTGCGATCGAAGTCCCGCGGCAGAATGACGCCCGCGCGGAGGAACATCGGGCGGCCGTGAAACGCCGACAGGAGAGGAGAGGGGACCTTCAGATACCGCACTCGCTCCGTGTCCGCCGGGATCGTCTCGGCCGGGATCGCGTGATCGAGCTCGAGCCGGATCGTCTCGCTCCGGGCGGGGTCGAGCCGGAGCGTGCGGGGCGTGCTGAAGAAATTCCCGGGGGCATCGAGCCGCGGATGTCCCGGGAGACATCCAGCACGGCCTGCACGTGGTACGTCCCCGGCGTCAGACGGGCAAGACTCGCAATGGGAAAGGCCGCCGCCTCGTTTCCGAGCCGGGCCGGCCGCTCGGGTGCGAGATCCGCCACGTCCGCGGCCAGCGTGGCGGGCACGTCCTTGTCCGACGTCTCCAGGCTCGTGCGCGGCTGGGGCGTGGCATGGGGGCTGAGCACGACGAACACACGACCCGGGAGCGGCAGGTCCCGACCGGCCGCGGGCGCGACCTCGAAAGTCAATCCCGCCGTGACCGCCGGCGGCGGGGCGGCCAGGGCGATCTCTGAGACCAAGACCTCGGTGATGAACAGCCCGGCCATGATGAGTCTTGTTCCCCACGTCCCGAAGAGGGGACCACTCCAGCACTTCTCACGCAAGAACGGCACCGGACACCCCTCTTCTCTTCCTTTCGCCGCGGACGCAACCCCCGGGGTTCGGCCCCGTCCCGGCTCATCTCGGGCTCACGCTAACTTCATGGGGCTGTGGGCACAAGGGTACGGAAATCCCGCCTTCTTGTCCTCCTCCCGGCCGCGCGGGTTCAATCCTCAAAGGCGTTACAGCCGATAGAACACGCAAGACATCCATCCCGGGGGCACACGCTGTTTGCCAATCGGGAGGAACGATGGTGCCATGTCCGGGAGGATGAGACGCATGGCTGGACGTTGTCGGACAGCCACCCCTCTGAGGTTGATCATTCTCTGGCTGGGTCTCGCCTGGTTCGTACCACGGGTGTACGGTCAAGGCCCGTCGATTGACACCGGCAGCCCGCCGGGCGTGCCGGGGGGTGGGAGCAAGCTGGGACAACCCATCGGGGCCCTCGGCGGCCTCGATCTCGATATTCCGGCCTCGCCCGAGAGCGACCAGCCCATAACCAGCCGGCTGGGAGCCGGCATGCGCGTCTCGGAAAGCAGCGCCAATCCCCCGCGGGGCACCAACGAGAACAAGGTCAAGCCGTTCGCCAAACCGACCACGACCGAGCAACCGGTCGAGATCCCTTCGTACGGACAACTGGATCTCCCCGAAAAGCCCGGCGCGGAATCCGGGCCGCCCAACGGCTTGACCCTGGATCAGGCGATCGACCGGCTCGTGAACAAGAACCTCAGCCTGCTGGCGCTGCGGTACGAGATCCCCCAGTCCAAGGCGGACATCCTGACCGCCAGCCTGCGCAATAACCCGGTGTTCTACGCCGACACCCAGCTCGTGCCCTACGGCCGCTACAGCCGGGCCGCCCCTGGCGGGCAGACCCAGTACGACGTGAACATCACCTATCCCATCGACGTGAGCCGCAAGCGCATTGCCCGCACCCGCGTCGCCCAGCAGGCGGAAAAAGTCACCGAGGCCCAGTTCCAGGATGCGGTGCGGCTCCAGATCGACAATCTCTACACCTATTACGTCAACGTCGTCGCCGCCGAGGAGACGCTGCGCTATAGCACGCGGTTCGTCGAGGGGATCACGAAGCTCTACACCCTCCGCCTGCAACTCTTCGAGCGCGGTCAGATCTCCTCCGATCAGGTCAACGCCCTCCGTGCCCAGAAGGAACTGGCGGAGTTCCAGGTGCGCGAGTCCACCGAGGCCCTGAAACACCAGACCGCCGTGCTGGCGACGCTCCTCAACATCCCGCGCAACCAGGCCGGCGAGCTGAAATTGCGGTCGAGCCTGCGGGATGTGTCCCCCCTGCCCCAGCCGGCCGAGGATCTGATCCAGCTCGCGCTGAAGTCCCGGCCGGACCTGATCGCCTACCGCCTGGGCGTCGCTCGTGCGGATTTGGAAATCCGGCTGGCCAAGGCCAACGCCTATCAGGACGTGCAGCTTCTCTACCAGCCCTATACCTTGCAGGATAACCGCCCCTTCGGTCTGAAAAGCCCGACGTCGTGGGCCGTGGGCGTGACCGTCCCCATGCCGATCTACAACCGCAACCAGGGCAACGTCGAGCGGGCCAAGCTCAACGCCGACCAGACGCGCATCGAGATGAGCGCGCTGGAGCGGCAGATCATGAGCGACGCCGAGGAAGCCATCCGCGAGTTCAATATCAGCCGCGACGCCGTCATCGAGATGGAGAGCGACGTGCTCCCCGCCTCGCGCACGGTCCGCGACACGATCTACCAGAAATTCGTGGGCGGCACCGCCAGCATCCTCGATTACCTGGAAGCCCAGCGCGCGTTCAACGAGGTCGTCAAGCAATACCGCGATATCCTGGTCCGCCACCGCAACGCCATGCTGGACGTCAACACGGCCATCGGCGTGCGCATCCTGCCCTGAAGGGAATCCCCTGGAAGGAGCCAATCACGATGGACGCGCGAAACGGGTCCGACAGCGTGCGCAGACGGCCGCGGTTTGACCCGCTCCTGGAACGGCTGGAAGGCCGCCAGATCCTGTCCGTGACGCCCTTGATCTACTTCGGCAGTCCCGGCAGCACCCCGCCCCCGGGCGCGGTGGCGACGGCCGCGCCCTCGGTGGTTCCTCACCTCCCCACCGCTCGGGAGCAGGTCCTCGAAAAGTTCTTCGCCCTGTTCAAAGGGGTTTACCAGGCCTCCCCGGCGCGCTTCACCGATCAGGTCCAGCAGTTCTTCTTCGCCGCGTCGGGCCTCTCCAGCGGGTTCAAGCACGGCGACATCGAGATGGCCGTGTATACCCCCGCCGATCCGTCGCAGCCGGTCACGGGGTCCGCCTTCATGATCGTCAAGAACTACGGCAACACGGGCAATTCGCTGGGCGTCGACCTGACCGCCGATGCGTCGTCGCTCGATGCCCTGGGCCGCCCCACGCAGATGACCTGGACCGTCAACGGCAACAGCGGCGGCGCCTTCGCCGACGCCACGGGCAGCGGTACGCTCGACATCAAGTACTTCCCGTCGCACGGCCACGCCCGCGGCCTGTTCGGCTCGGCCCAGGTCGGCCTGATCTTCCAGGGCACGATCACCACCAACCGGGTGACGAATTCTGTGCGGTTCACATGATTTCGTAGGGTGGGCTCGGCCCACCTGTCTTCGACGATGATGATTTGAAGACAGGTGGGCCGAGCCCACCCTACGAACCCGCCTCCGGCATGAACCCGATCTCGTCCGCCGCGGCTTGCGACCGGCCGGGGACGACCACGAACGCGCCTTCGTCCAGCTCGGCCTCGACCGCACACGTGAACAATCGCACAAGGTCGGCGTTCGAGAGCCATTGCGAGCGTTCCGCGACGGCGAGACTCTCCGGGCGATTCTCGCCTGGCTGGACCACGCCGAGGCGAAGGGCGACGAACACCAGGCCGAACGCGGCGGCGAAGCCCCGGCCGACCCGTTCGGCCAGCCATTTCCAGGAGTCGCCATCGGGGACGCGATACGAGCTGGCGAACACGACCCGATCAATGCCCGCCTGCACCGCGGCCAGCAGGACGTTGATGAAACCGTCGAGGCTGCGCTGGATCGCGTCGCCCTCGGAGGGAGGTTGCGGATCGAGATAAACCACCGTGTCGGCCTCGTCGAACAGGGCCGTCCAGGACTCGTTCCACGCGGCGAGGTCGGCGGCGATCATCTCCGGGTCATCGGGAAGAGCACGGCCATCGAGGCGGATCAACTCGTAGCGGTCGCGCCATGCGGCGCAAAGCTTCGCGCCGATGTCGCCGCCCGCGCCGACCAGGAGCACCGTGCGCGGCAGGTCGGCCGCCGGCTCGGACTCGTCCAGTTCGACGATCGGCAGGTCGGTCGTCATGGCTGGCGCGCCCCGGTGGCATCGAGTCCCTTGAGGGCCTTCGTCACGGCCTCAAGGAAGAAGAACTCGCCCCACATGACCGACTCATCCACGCCAAGGTTTTTGTGGAAATGATAGATTCCGTGCTTGAGCACGCCCTCATATTCCGGCTCGTTCCAGGAGACGTAACGATCGGCGCAGAGGGCGTCGAGGATGTCGAGCGCGGCATTGCGGTAGCGGTCGGCTTTCGCCGGATCGGCGGTCAAGCCTGCCAGGTTCCACAGGCCGGATGCGGCAATCGCGCCGGCGGAGGTTCTCGTCGCGGCGGTCGGGGCCGTCGGGCACGTCGAAATCCCAAGGCGGAACGAAGGTGTCCGGCAGCCGCGCCAGGAAGTGATCGGCGTTGCGCTCGGCGACGGCCAGATCGGCGGGGTCCTTCGTGTAGGAATAAACCGTGCCGAAGCCGTACAGCGACCAGGCCAGGCCGCGCGTCCAGTCGGAGTCGTCGCGGAGACCTTGCTGGGTGCTCTCGCGGAGGAACGCGCCGGTGTCGAGGTCGAAGATCCCTTCGTGCGCCGTGCCGCCGTCGGGGCGGACCAGGGTGCGCTCGGTCGTGCGGCAGTGGGCGGCGGCAAGCTGGAACAGCGCCGGGTCGTTCGTCTCGCGCGCGGCGTGGAAGATCAGGGGCACGTTCATCATGATGTCGATGAACAGGCTCTCGGGCGCCACGAACGAGCGCAGATACTGCCCCTGCCACTGAAACCGCAGCGCGAGCGTCCGGCCCGCGGTGATGAGCACCTCGTTGCGCTCCGGGTTGCCGGTCCGCTGGTACCAGGGCAAGTACGTGTTCAAAAAGATGAAGCCGAGGTCATGGACGGCGCGGTCGTACTTCTTGTGTTCGAGCAGTCTGGAATAGTGCTCGGCCGTCCCGCGCCACCAGGGATCGCCCGTGCGCTCCTCGATCAGCCACATCATCCCGGCCAAAAAGCCGGCGCACCAGTCGGTCCAGAGCGCGCCCTCGTGCTTCCACTTCCCATGCTTCGTGTAGATCGGGAAGTAGTCGGGGTACTTCTCGACGACCGCGCGGACTTTCTGAACGGCCGTCTCAAACGCCCGCTCCAGGCGGGGACGCAAGGAAGCGGGTTCGATCGGGTGCGGCTGGGCCAAGGTCGTAGGCTCCTCAAACAGATGGACCCGGTGGTGTGGTCCGTCTCTTGTCTCTGTCTTGTAGGGTAGGCTTCAGCCTGCCAATTCCATATGTATTGGCAGGCTGAAGCCTACCCTACAAGACAGAGACAAGAGCACGGACGAAGGAGACAACATAACCCAGGAACCGCCTCACGTCCCAGATCAACGCGCCGCGTTGAGAATGCGGACCAGCTCCTCGACTGGCAGGTTGCCGCCGCTGAGGATCACCCCGACGCGCCGCCCCGCCAGTTCCTCGCGGCGCTGCCAGGCGGCGGCCAGGGCCGCGGCGCCGGCGCCCTCGGCGATCTGTCGCGTGGTGGCGACCAGGAGTCGGATCGCGGCCTCGATCGCCTCATCGCTGACGAGCACCATCTCATCGACCAGTTTCGGCAAGAGCTGCATCGGCAGCTCGAAGGGCTGCCGCGTCGCCAGCCCCTCGGCGAAGGTGGCCGCGCGGTCGGTCTCGATATAGCGGCCTTCGCGCCAGGTGCGATACACGGCCGGCGCGCCTTCGGCTTGCACGCCGATCACGCGTATGGCCGGATTGACCGCGCGGGCGACGATCGCCGTGCCCAGCACGCCGCTGCCGCCGCCCACGGGGACGAAGATCACATCCAGGTCGGGCGCGACCTCCAGCAGTTCGAGCGCATGCGTCGCCACGCCCGCGATCAGCAGCGGCTCGTTGGCCGAATGAATGTAGCGCCGACCGCTGCGCGGCGTCGTCCTCGGCGGCGAGGCGGGCGGCGTCAAAGTCGGCGCCGGTCTGGACGATCTCCGCGCCGAAGGCCCGCGTGGCCGCCACCTTGACCGGGTTCGCCTGCTCGGGCATGAAGATACGCGCCGGCGTGCCGAACAACCGCGCCGCGTAGGACACCGACTGCCCATGATTGCCCGTCGAGACCGCGACGACCCCCCGGGCCTTCTGTTCGGTGGAAAGGGTCGAGACCAGGTTGATTCCGCCCCGCACCTTGAACGCGCCGGTGGGGTTGAGGTTCTCGCACTTCAAGACGACGCGGCAGCCGAGCGCGTCCGCGAGCGCCGGCGGCTCGATGGCCGGCGTGGGCCGCAAAAAAGGGGCGATCGCCGCACGGGCCCGCAACACATCGCCCAGGGTGGGGGTCGGCCAGGTCATCACGCGCTCCTGAGAGGGCCTACGCGAGGGGCTCTTGTAGGGTGGGCTCGGCCCACCATCTGCCGGCGTCGGTCCTGGATGGTGGGCCGAGCCCACCCTACAAGAAAATCGAGGAATCCTCACGCGGTGCCATCGAGTATGGCCAGGATGCGCGGATCATCAAGACCTTTCGCGACGAGATCGGCGGCGGTGAGGAGGTCGGCGGGACTGAATTCGTGCGGGACGGCGACCGTGAAGGCGCCGGCGGCCTTGGCGGACTGGACGCCGGCCGGGCTGTCTTCAAGAACCATCATCGCGCCCGGCACGATGCCGAACCGCGTGGCCGCCAGGCGGTAGATCTCGGGGTCGGGCTTGCCGCGGGCGACGTCCTCGGCTGTGAGCAGGAAGGCGAAATGGTCCCGCAGACCGTGCCGCCGCAGGAGATGCTCGGCGTAATCGCGACGCGACGATGTGGCCACCGCGCGGGATCTGGCGCTGCTCCAGGTGGGCGAGCAATGCAAACAGGCCGGGTGCGGGGTGGACCGCCGTATCGAGGAGTGCTGAGAAGCGCGACCAGGCCTCGGCCACGATCTCTTCGAGCGGCTCGGACAGACCGGCCATCAACCGGAACGTCACACCCGCCGCCGGCCACGGCCGGCCGACGATCGCGGTGACGATCTCCGGCGAGAGCATCTTGCCCCGCGCCGCCAGCATCTCACGGGCCACGCGGTAATACAGGGCCTCGGTGTCGAACATCAAGCCGTCGAGGTCGAACACCACGGCGCAGGATCGTCGGGGCGCGTGTGATCGGCATGAAAGGTCATTCCCTCCTGGTACGGGGTGGGGTGGCTGGGGCGCCGGCACTGGCCGGATTCACCACAGAGGCGCAGAAAACACCGAGTTCTTAGAGGCTATCCGGGAAGTCTGGTCTCAGCCCCGAAGGGGCGGAAGTTCCTAGCCCAGGGCGTCAGCCCTGGGGAGATGGACGCCGCGACAGAATCCTCCTGCGCAGCCCCGAAGGGGCGACAGAACGTCCCGCGGGGCCGTGGCTTCTGTCGCCCCTTCGGGGCTCCGGAGAGGAGATCGAGACACCATTCCTCCGTCCCGGGGCTGACGCCCCGGGCTATTGACTGCCGCCCCTTTGGGGCTAAGACCAGACTTCCCGGATAGCCTCTCACAGAGTTTATTCTCTGTGTCTGTCTCCGTGTCCTCGGTGACTCTGTGGTGAATCCGGCCAGAGCCGACCTCCAGCCACCCAACCTCGCGCAACCAGGAGTCGAAGCGTTGAAGACCAGCCTCGCGGCGCACAGCCAGAGCCGTCGCGCTACGGGGTCGTCGCTGGTCGCCATCGCCGCGGCCGGGGGTGTGATCTCGGCGGCGGCGCGCCGGGCCGCGCCGCAGGTTCCCGAGCGTAACGCCTCGTCCACCGACATGAGCACGTCGTCGTTCGATGTCAGGACCGTATGTTCCACCGGGAAGTAGAACGTCGGCACCTCCGACATCGAGCCGTCCGGATTGCGCAGCGGTCCCAGGGCGAGCGGCACGCTGCCATCCCCCTGGTTCGTCACCACGTAGGCATCCAGACGATTCAGGCCGCGGCCGTTTTTCAGGCCGGTCACGGTCGGCTGGCCGTAACCGGCCAGGTAGACCATGCGCTCGGGTTCGACCACGTCCGCCAGCCAGTCGTGCAGAGAGCGGGCCCGGTCGATGTGGGTCTGGGAGACAGGTTGCCTCTCGTAAGACTCCGCGCGGTAGAGGCACTCCACCGCCGGCGAAATGCGCGGCGACGGCAACATCTGGTAGAGTCCGGGAAAGGTGCCGAGGATCTCGAGCACGCCGGCCATGTCGTGCTGAAAGTCGAGCCGTTCCAGTATGCGGACCGTGTGCGCCAGCCCCGTCAGCGCCTGCGGGATGAGGAATGATCCGTGGTTCGGGGTGCCGAGCATGACCAGCCGTCCGGCGCGCGTTCCGTTCGACCGCCAGCGTTCCGCGTGCTTCTTCAGGAAAGCCCGCGCCACCAGCCCTCCCATCGAGTGCGCGACGATATGGAACGGGGCGTCCGGTCCGAACCAGGCGTCCACCCGCTCCCGCAGTGCGTCGGCCGATTGCTCCAGGTCCTGCCGCCAGTCGTACCAGAACGCCCGCGCATTATGGTCCCGTTGCAGGCTCACCAGCAACTCGCCGTAGAACCATCCCAGGATGCCGGTCGCCTGAACGGTCATTCCCGGATCGAACGGCCGGCGGCCGTCCGGGGTCATTCGCAGGTAAGCCACCCCGCCGCGGTGCAGCCGCCAGGGGTGCAGCCAGACGCGGCCGCTCCAGCCGTTCCGGTCACTGGCCGTCAGCGCGCTGCCCATCAGCCCCGGAATGACCACCACGTTCGCGCGCGGCGTTCCGAGTGCCGCGGTCCGCGTTCGCGGCGGCGCCGCCAGTCGGCGCAAGTGCTCGTACCGTGCGTCCCCGAAGTACGCCCGCAGCAGACGTTCGCGCTCGCCGGACGCATTGCGAATGATGTCCGCCAGCTCGGCCGGATCGCCCCTCTCGACCTGCGCAAGGAAACGGTGATGATCCACGACATCGCTCCCGGCCTGGCATTCCGACTCAGGGAATCGCCCGCCGGAATTATCGTAATGGGCCGCATGGTTTTTTCGTGATTCTCAGCCCTCCGGCGCCGGCTGCTCAAGCGGCGTGCAGGTTGTGACGTCGGGAGACACCGCCGAGGGCGCGGGTCGGGAGGCTCGACCGGGATCGGCGAGAACGCCGGCACAACATCGCCGCCCTCGGGAGGGGGCGCAGGCGGTTCGGCCGCCGGCTTCGGTAGCCGCAACAAGCCCGAGTGCAGGTCGTCGGGCGGCAGCGGGATCTGGTCCGGCTCGATCAACACCGGCGGTCCGACAAGCTGGCCGGCGCGCTTGCGGGCCTTGTAATAGCTGTAGCCGACCCACGCCACCACGACCACGAACGCGAGCACCACCAGATAGTGCTTGAGCTCGCGGAAGCCCGCCTCGACCCGGTCGGCGAACAGGTACCCCAGCCCGAACATCAGCAGGGTGCTCAACGACGCCGCGAACAGGTCGGCCAGCAGCAGCCGCAGCGCCGGCAGACGCAGGATGCCGGCCGTCAGGTAGGCCGCCGTGCGGAATCCCACCGCGAAGCGTCCCACGATCAGGATCTTGACCCCGTGCCGGTGAAAATACCCCTTGATCTGCTCCTCGCGGGGCCTCGTCAGGAACTTCCGCGTCAGCCGGAACGACAGCACCTTCTCGCCGTAGTAGTATCCCAGAAAGTAGACGACAAAATCCCCCAGCAGCACGCCCGTGAAGCAGGCCAGCAGCGCCAGCCACCAGATCATGCTTCCCTTGTGCGAGAGGATCGCCGACAAGACGACCGGCGCCTCTTCCGGGATCGGGACCCCCAGGCCCCCGAGTACCAGCAGGAGGATGATGCCGATATAGCCATACTTGGCGATCAGGTCACCGGTCATGCGCGGTCGCGGTTCGATCGGGGGCGTTGCGCGGCGCCGGCCACCGGGGCACCCCAAAGCGCAACAGTTGCAGCAGGACGAACACCACCAGTGCGGGCGGGATGGCCCAGGCCAGGTAGATCGTCCAGCCGATCCCCAGCGCCGGGCCGGCCAGGGCCACGGGCAAGACCACCAGGCAGGCGAACAATAAGCCGCAACCCAGGCCGGTCATCACGCTCTTGAAGGTACTCAGCTCGCTGGGATCTTCATACGCGAGTTCCACCGTGCGGGCACGCTGCAAGCTCCGGCCCACAGCTTCGGTCAACTCCATCGCGCGGGTGCCGTCGCGGAGATCGGGCCGGCTGGGACGATGCGCCACCGCGTCTTCGAGCGCCTCCAGCATCGCCCGGTGATGGTCCCAGGCCGGCAGCTCCAGGATCGTGATTTCGCCCGTGGCCGACCGCCGCGTCAGCCGGGCCGGACCCTGGAATTCCGGCGCGCCCTCCAGCTCCCACGACTGGTCGGTACTCGTGAGGATCATGCGCGCCGCGGGACCGGGGCCTGCCGCACGGATACGCAGCTCGGCCCGACGGCCCAGCGCAGTGCGCAATTGCACGACCAGGCTCAACGTCGGACGTGCGCCGGGCGGGTCGCCGGTCGCCGTGAGGGCGTCGATTTCTCCCGCCAGGGCCCGGATGACATCCACCGCGCGACTGAAATCCCCGCACACCAGGTCCGTCGTCGGATCGTTCCCGCGGACCTCATAGCGCAGCTCGCAAAAGGCCCCGGCCGGCATGTTCGCCAGGGCGTCGGCCAGCACCGCGATGCCGGGATGGCGCCGCGGGGAGGTCCGGGACCACGACGGCGCCGGTCTCCTGGCGGCTCAAGGCCACCTGATAATAGGGATCGGCATCCGGTCCCGGGGGGTGCGCCACCAGGGCCGGCAACCCGAGAGCGGCCACCCGTCGCAGCGCCTCCGCGCGTTGCTCGGGCACGCCTCCCACGATGACCGCATCCAGACCCGGAAACGTCAGGGCCTCATCCGAGATCCTCGATCCGGGGAAGACCGGCGAGCGTCTTGATCGGGGGAAACCACGCGCCAGTTGATGGGTGGGATGGGCCTCCAGGGCGCGTGCCCAAGCAAGGTCCTCGGGGCCATTTCCCAGGATCAGAAACCTCATCGCGGTTCGCGCTGCTCCTCCGCCTGACGCGCACGAACGAACGGGGTCGCGACCCTGCCATCATAGCCGCGCGATCCCTTGCCTGACAGGACGGTTCCTTCAGGGAATGACTGTCCCCATGTGCGTCAACGCTTCGGCTCACTGAGCAACTGGCGTGTCTGACGGTCCCAGCGCACGGTGCGATGGGCCAGGTGATGCTCTCCGTGACAATCCGTGCAAACGACGTCCCGGCCGAGCGCGGTGGGATTCGGGTTGCGCTTCAGGAAGCGCGCGACGACCTTGCGGGCGGGAATGTTGTGCATCTTGTGACATTTCCGGCACGCCGTGTCGAGCGTGGCTGGCGAGAACATGACGTCGGGCGGCGTGATGTTGTTCTCGTCGTTGCGGTGGGCCTCGGAAGATCCATGACAATCCACACAGCCGACGGCATTGGCCTGATGCCGCGCGGCCAGCGACTCCTCGCGGAAGTTCACATGGCACACGAAGCAGGCATCATTATCGGCGACGCGGTGTGTCGAGGTGGGGGCCCTCGCGGACTTCGCCGGGTCCGTCAGCAACAACGGTTCCTCGTCGCTTTCCAGCGGCGGCGGGGCCTTCGCTTTCGGCTTCTCCTTCTCCGACGGCTCATCGGCGGCCCGCGCCAGGAACGGCCCTGACGACATCGCCAGGCCCGCCACGGTCAGCATCAGACCGGCACTCAAGACCACGAACCAGAATCGTTGACGCGGCGTCATGTTCCGTCCTCGTCGACTCTCGGGATTCCGGATGCCAGATGCCGGATGACTGATGACTGATGCCAGATTCCGGATTCCAGATTCCAGATGCAAATCCGGCTCTGGCATCCGGCATCCGGAATCTGGAATCTGGCATCCGGAATCTCCGGCTCAGACATACTCCCAGTTCTTGAGCCACTGGTAGTGCTCGGGCAGGTTATCCCAGGCGCGCTCCATGGCGTCTTCGAGATCGGCCTGTTCGGTCACGTCCAGGGTGCGCCGTTCCTTGACGGCCAGGGCGACGTTGTCCACCTGTTGCGGGGTGATCAGCCCGGGGATGGGGGCGGTGATGGCCGGGTTGCAGAGGATGTAGCGAATGGCCAGCCGCGCCAGGCGGTTGTCTTCCTTGGCGTTGGGGTCCTTCGGATTGCTCGTGCCCTTGAACAGCGAGTTGCTGGCAAACGGCTTGATGCCGAACCAGCCGATCTTGTGCTTCTGGACGGTCGCCCACAGACCCGCCTCGTCGGTGACGACCTTGGTGTTGGCCGTGTACGGGCGTGAGGATCACGTCGAGCACGTCGTGATGCTGCTCGATCATCCCCTTGATGTGCGGGCGGTGGTGCGACGAGATGCCGGCGAAGCGGGCCCGGCCCGACTTCTTCGCCCAGTCGAGCGCGGCCATGGCCTCGTCGATCTCGGCGTCGGTGTGCTCGATGCTCTGTTCGAGCAGGGTGATCCGCCAGAGATCGACGTGGTCGAGTCCGGCCTGCTTCATACCCTTGTCGAGCGCGGCCTGGAGCTTTTCACGCTTGCGGCAGGCGGGGTTGCGCATTTCCTCGATGTACCAGGAGAAGCCCAGGTACATCTTGTCGCGCCGGCCCTTGATGGCCTTGGAATAGGCCAGGATCTCGTCCGGCACGCAGGCGTCGATGTAGTTGATGCCGCGCTCGATGCAGCGGCTGACGACCTCGGTGCGGTTCTGGAGGAACTCGTTGTTGTTCACGTCCTGCAACTGCCAGCCCTGGGTGGACTTGGCATTGATGACCTCCTCGACGCGCTTCCAGTGCCCGCCCAGGCACACGGCCGAGACCGTCAAGCCGGTCTTGCCCAGGGGGCGGTACTCCATGTCCGGGTTGTAGTTGAGGATCTTGCTGGTATCCTCTCCCGCGGGATTGCCGGCGTGGACAATCCCGGCGGCGGAGAGTCCCGCGGCGAGCGTGGCCGCGCCGATGACACTCTCCTGAACGAACTGTCTGCGCGTCACCCTGTCCGCCATGGTCAGGTCCTTTCTGGTCTCTCTCGGTAGGAGGTGCCCAAACCGTCGGAAGGACCGTCCGTCGGTCCTTCCAGGCTTCCATCCGGGGCGAACGGTCGTCGGGTCGGATGCTCCTTCGTCGGGGAGGTCGAAGCCGGTGGGCGGGATGGACCGATTCAATTCTGGCGGGAACTCCTGTGTGGTGATACCAGTCGTCACCGCGAAATGCAAGAGTTCAGGATTTCCGCTTCTTTGGGGAATCGCCGCGCGGTCGTCGCTGGGATTGACCACAGCGGGGGAACCGCGAAATAATGGCAGGGGAGCCGGCCGGGGGCCGGCCCCGAGCTGTGGACTCAACCATCTCGTCTTGTGGGACTTGCGTCGGTGATCATAATCGACGGCCCGGCGGCTGTCCCCGAGGCGTGGCGGGGGGGGGTCCTGGCGATCGGCAATTTCGACGGGGTCCATCGCGGCCACGCCCATCTGATCGGCCGGCTGCGGGCACGCGCCGAGGCCCTCGGAGTGGCGGCCCTGGCGCTGACCTTCGACCCGCACCCGGTCGCCCTGCTGCGGCCCGAAGCCGCGCCCGTGCCCTTGACCTGGACCGAGCGGACGGCGGCGTTGTTGCGCGACGCCGGCGCCGCGGACGTGGGCGTGTTCCGGACCGGGCCCTGGCTGCTGGACCTGACGGCCCGCGCATTTTTTGACCGCATGATCGTCGGCCAGTTCCAGGCGCGCGGGCTGGTCGAAGGTCCGACGTTCGGTTTCGGGCGGGACCGGGCGGGCAACGTCGAACGGCTGGCCGAGTGGTGCCGGGAGGCGGGGCTGGATTTCGAAGTCGCGCCGCCGATCGAGATCGACGGCCAGATCGTCTCCTCCACGCGCATCCGGCGCGCCCTGGCCGAAGGCCGCGCCGACGAGGCCGCGCGGCTCTTGGGCCGGCCGCACCGGCTGCGCGGCCGCATCGTCCGGGCGCGGGCCGCGGCGCCGCCTTGGGATTTCCGACCGCGAATCTCGAAGGCATCGACACCCAGATCCCGGCCGATGGCGTCTACGCCGCCCGGGCGCTCCGTGAAGGCAACGCGGCCCCGCTCGCCGCGGCCGTTCACATCGGCCCGAATGTCACCTTCGGCGCCCAGGCGCGCACCGTCGAGGCGCACCTCATCGACTTCGCGGGCGACCTGTACGACCAGAGCCTGGAACTCGACCTGTTCGAGCGTTTGCGCCCGTCCCGCCGCTTCGCCAGCGCGGACGAACTGTGCGACCAGATGCGCCGCGATGTCGCGCAGGCCCGGTCCTGCCTCTCGCGGAATCATAACATCCCTTGAATCACCTCTTGCGGAACCGCGTGGGTGCACGTTACGCTAACCGAGCACGGTTGTCGACCGGGAATACTTCCGGTTCCTGAGTGAAGCCAGGGCGTCCGGGACACATCCGGGGCCTTTTGAGGGTATGGGTATGTGGCACACGGTGCGCATCCCGGCGGTGCTGGTGCTCGTGCTGGCGACAGCCGGCCTGACCGTGCGTCACGGCTCGCATCAGCGCGACGCACTGCCGTCCTGGGTGATTCGCCATGTGGAGCGTTCGATCCAGGCGTCGATGGCGGTCCAGCGCGTTCCCGGACTCGCGGTCGCGATCGAGCGGGACGGCAAGCGCTGGAGTGAGGGCTTCGGTCTGGCCGACGTGGAGAACCACGTCCCGGTGACCTGCCGGAGCATCTTCCGGCTCGCCTCGATCTCAAAGCCGATCACGGCCGTGGCGGTGTTGCAGCTCGCCGCGGCCGGCAAGCTCGACCTGGACGCGCCGATCCAGACGTACGTGCCCTGCTTTCCGGAGAAGCGATGGCCCGTCACCTGCCGGCTGCTCCTGACCCACCAGGCGGGCGTGCGCTGGTATCGCGGCATGGAAATGGCGAGCACCCGCCATTATCAGACCGTGCGCGAAGGACTCGGACAGTTCCAGAACGATCCGCTCGAATTCCGGCCCGGGACAAGGTTTCTCTACTCGACGTACGGTTACAACCTCCTGGGCGCGGCGGTCGAGGGTGCATCCGGGCAGTCTTACATGGATTATGTTCAGCAGCACATTTTCCAGCCGTCGGGGATGGCGCACACGCGGGACGACAGTGCCGAGGCCATCATCGCGGATCGCGCGGCCGGGTATCGCCGGTCGAAAAACGGCGAACTGCTCCACTCGGTTCTCGCGGACACCAGCAACAAGATTCCCGGGGGCGGGCTCTGCGGCACCGCCCGGGATGTAGTCGCCTTCGCCGAGGCGCTCTGGCATGGCAAGCTGCTCACGCCCGAATGGATGGCCCGGATGGTCACACCCCAGCGCCTCGCGAACCGCTCGCCGACGGGCTATGGCCTGGGATGGCACATCGGCCGGCATCATGGCGTCCGAGAGGTCTCCCATGAAGGCCGCCAGCCGGGCGTCAGCGGCCTGCTCTACATCCGGCCCGAGACGCACGTGACCATCGCCCTGCTCTGCGATATCGAGGGCGTGCACCTGCTGGAACTCGCCCGCGAGATCGCCGACGAGGTCGAGACCGCCCGCTGAACGGCCCCCGTCTCGTAGGCTGGGTCTGGACCCAGCCCGTCCCTATGATCCGGTGTGGCGGCGCCCATCCCTCCAGGGGAAGCTGGGTCCAGACCCAGCCTACAAGACTGAACGCCGGGACGCCTCGCGGCGCTGACCGGCTACTCAGGCCGCCGCCGTCCGCACCGGCGAGGGCAACGCGAGCACCTTCGAGGGCCGTTCCACGGCAGGCTGGGTGGCCGTCGCCGGCGCATTCAAGAACCGGCTCTCCACCAGGTGATAGAAGACCCATCCCGCCGCGACCGAAACCACCCCCGTGACGGGGATCACCACCGCGGTCCGCGCCCAGAAGCCGCCCAAGCCGAACGACGGCAAAGTCGCGGCCACGAGCGAACAGACGAGCATATGTACGAGATAGATGCTGTAGCAGCGACGCCCGCACGCCCGCACCGGCGCCAGCCAATTGACCTGGGCGAGCCGTGCGTCCCACGGCCGCACGGCGATCAGCAGCAGGCCAAAGCCCGCCGCCGCCGCGGCCGAATACGAAGAATTGGCCAGTGCGAAAGTCACCATGGCGGCCAGGCCGATCTCGATCGCCCGTTTCGCCTGCACCGAGACCGCCTCGTTCAGCCGCCAGTACACCGCCAGCCCCACCGCGAACTCATGCCAGTAGGTCGGGAACAGCCCCTGGATCCGGTAGGCATTGCCGATGTTCCAGAGCGCCCCATGAAACCCCAGGATCCCGATCGAGGCGATCAGCAAGTTGCGGAAGAACCGCTGCCGCGACGACATCATGACCAGGAAACTGATGAAGTAGAATTGCTCCTGGAAACAGAGCGACCAGCCCACGCGCGTGAGGATCTCGCCCTCATGGCCCCAGACCAACGGCCGCCAGGTTTCGGTGAGCGTCAGGTTGCCCGCCCACTGATACCAGTCCAGCTCGTGGGGCGAGCACAGTCCGTAGGAGAACATCCCATGGTGCAGCCCGCCCAGGCCGAGGGCGTCCAGCCCCGCGAGCACCACGACGAACAGGCCGAGCGCCACCCAGTAGGGCGGATAGGTCCGCCGCAGCCGCCGGTAGAGGAACTGACCCGCCGGCTTGCCCTTGCGCCGCAGGGAATCGACACTCGACGCGATGCAGTACCCGCTGATCACGAAAAACAGTGGCGGGCCCAGCCCAAGCCGCGTCAGCCGGTAGACCAGCCACCGCGCCCAACCCTCGAAGGTGTTCCCGAATTGCAAGTAGTCATTCGCGAACAGAGCCGGGATCGCGACATGGTCCAGCACCACCATCAGGCACGCCACGCCGCGCCAGACGTCCAGCGAGAGATACCGCCGGCTTGTGCCTTCTTGCACCTGTCCCATCTCGATCCTCGACACCCACAGGGCAAACAACGAACGCTCGACCCGGATGAACCGGGGCGCGGCTCTCGCCATGGACGGCACACACGCTGCTCTGTGTCGATTTGGCCACGACTGGCCAGGGCACGGTCCGGTAGGCTGGGTCGAGACCCAACCTACAATGCCACTGTGCTGCTTGGCTCCACGGATGGACCCTTTTCCGATAGTTAGCGTCAAAACCGCTTGGTGGGGCCAGGTTTTTGGCTGCGGTTTGTTTTTCGCTATTTGGGAGGGTTTGGCCAGGGATCCGGAATGCGCCACAAAACCATGCGGTAACGAGATCGCTCCCAAGAGGTCACGGAGTCATTAACCCCGCCGGACGGTTAAAGTATCGCGCGGGTGCCACGGGTTCCGTCCGTGGAACCCGTGTTTGGCGGCCCCGGCCACCACCCGACGAGAGACGTCCTTTCGCGGAGCGAATGTACGTGTTTCGCGTCTCGGATGGCTGGTTTTCTGGGCTTTTCCGTGTAGCGGCGGCCGTCTCGGCCGCTCCGGGCTGGTTCCCCTCCGGAGCGGCCGAGACGGCCGCCGCTACACAGAAAGGACTTACGTCCGATGGCGAGACGCTAAACACGTACGGAGCGAAAGGACGCCGCCGGAGACGGCCGCCGCGACACAGAAAAACCCATAAAAACCAGTCATCCAAGACGCGAAACACGTACTATCGTTGCGACCGTGTCGCCGTTTTCTCATGCACACGGCGCCAATCACGGCGACAGGACGAGATGGCCGCTCCGTGGGGGGAGAAACCCGTCCAGCAGGGCGGCCAGATCCGGGGCGCTCGGAATCTCCTTGAAGCGGAGGACCGGCCCTGAGAGATCTTGCAACGCTTCGTCGTCGACCTTGAGCCGTTCGGAGATGGCCAGCACGTAGCGCGGGGGGCCGTGCGTGGGCAGCAGCCGCAGGAGCCGCTCCACGCTCGATCGTTTCCAGAAGCCGAGCACCTCGACGAACACATCCAGGCCCGTCGCTTTGTGGACAAAGCGGTAGTCGGGAACCCAGACGCCTTCCCGGCCCAGCTCGAGGATGTCGGTCGTTTCGGTCGGCTCCCACGACGGCGCCACCTGGCGGAATCGTTCCACGAAGGCCGCCATCTCGGGCGGGGTATACGTGCCGCTGTCCGCGTAGTGCGAGATCAGGCCGTCACCCGTCTCCAGGTGAAACCAGCGCGGCTCGCGCTTCGGTCCCCAGCGCAGCTCGGCATCGAGGCGGAACTCCTGGCATTGCAGCAGGGCCGGCAGAAAGAGCGCCATCTGGAGGCCGTACTTGTTCGTGGCCGCGAACAGGCTGAGCGGGCCGTCGATCTGGAAAGAGTAACCTTCGGCCATCGTGCCCTCGACGCGATACAACAGCCGGTGGAACTTCAGCCAGCGGAAGAGTTGCCGGTACCGCGCGGGCTTTTCCTGGCGGACCTCGGCGCGGATCAGCACCGAGCGCAGCAGGACGGCTTGTGCCAGCGCGACGTTGTAGCGATCGACGAGCCGCTGGGCGCTCAGGTCGTCGAAGGCGATCATGCGGTTCTCGTCCTTGAGGTCGGCGAACAGGGTGGCGGCGACCTGGGCGGGTTCGATGCCCAGCTCGTGGCCGACCCCGTGCAGGACCTCATCGCGCCGGAAGGCGTGGCGATGTTCGGGGCCGGCGGCGCGCAATTGCTGCCGATGCGCGGCCGCGGCCGTGAAGACCTTGCGCCGCAGCTCCTCGGGCGGCACGTCGGCGACGACCTCGAACTCGCCGCGATCTTCCAGCACCTTGGCCAGCCCGCGGTGCGCCAGCGTCGCCAGGCCGCCCGCGCCGGTCAGCTCCTCGACCTCCGCGGCGATCTCGCCCCGCGTCTTGCCCACGCTTTCGCGGAAGACCAGCAGCAAGCTCTCGGCCACTTCGAGCCAGTACGGGTCGTCGCGCCGCAGATACAAGGGCACGACGCGCTGCCGGGCCGTCTTCACGCGCACCAGATTGCCGGTCAACATGAGACGATCGGCCTCAAAGGGTGTGCGAAAAGCGCAGACTTCTTCTCGTAGGGTAGGCTTCAGCCTGCCAAACACATTCCAACACGTTAGCCTGCCAGACACATTCCAACACGAATGGGATTGGCAGGCTAAAGCCTACCCTACAAGACCGTCTTCTGCACCCGCTCAGGGCTTGAGCCACCGCCGGCGCTTCTTGCGGTCGAGCTTGCGCCAGATGTCGGGGAACTCCGCGCGGGCGGCGTCGGCGAACTGGTCCTCGCGCTGGGCCAGGCGCGGGCGGCCTCCTGGAAGGCCGCATCATCGGGTCGGGAACGGGCGATCTGGCGGACGCGCTCCGCGGCCACGACGGCGTCGTGGAACTCGCCGAGGAGATCCTGCACATCGGCGGCGGCGGCAGCGAAGGCCGCGGCGTCTTTGGACGGCGCCGGGTCCAGCGCGGGGGCGACCGCCTCGGCCGCGTAGCGGGCCCGCTTGGCCCGGATGCGCACCTCGTGCAAGGTCTCAGGCGCATCGGCGCTCGGATCAAGACCCCGGCCGGCCTTGGCGAGATGCTCCCACGCCGCCGCCACCAGGCCGGGCAGCGCCGTCGCGGCCGGTTCGCGGGCCGCCGCTTCCCGCAGGTTCGGCCGGCGCGCCGCGGCCAGCAACCGGCCCTGAAGATCCCCGAAACGAAGACTGTTCAATGCGTCCAGCAGATCCGCCCGGGCCCGTGTGTGCGCGGCACCGAGCGCCTCGAAAAGCGGGTCCAGCGCGCCCCGGTCGTCGCCCGCCGCCTCCGCCAGTCGATCACGCAAGACATCCAGATCGCGCACCACGCCCAGCCTCGTCCCCAGCCACTTCAGCTCATCACGGAGCGATTCGGTCCACTCCGGCTCCAGCATGCGGCGAAACGTGCGCAGATCGCTGCGCAGACGCCGCGCCCGACGCGCATCTGGTGCAGGGCCTCGACATCACCGCGCCGCACCTCGGGGACCGCTCCCAGCAGCCGACGTACACCGGCATCGAGCGCCGCGCCCACGGCATCGCCGACGGTACCGGAAATCACCCCCAGGGCCGCTTCCGGGTCCGCGGCCTCAGTCCTGACCATAAGCACTGTGCTGCCTCCGGCGGGTGGACGTGAATTCCTCCACGGTCCCGCGCGTGATCACCTCGTAAAGCAAGGCCTCCTTGTCTCCCGATTTGCGCAAGAATCCGACCGAGCCGCTGCACGTGCTCACGCACGCTGCCGCTGCCGGAGAGCACCACGGCCACGTTGGCCTCGGGCACGTTCACGCCCTCGTTCAGAACTCGCGCGGTCGCCACCACCGGGTAGCTGCCGTCGTTGAATTTCAGCAGCACCTCGCGGCGTCTCTGGTCTTGGTCTGGTGGGTGATCACAGGCACCAAAAACCGGCGGGCGATCTCATATACGGTGGCATTGTCGTGCGTGAAGATCAAGACACGGTCGCCGTTGTGCCGATCCAGCAGCCTCCCCAGCAAGGTCATCTTGGCCGGCGCCGCCAGCGCGAGCGTGCGCTGTTCGCGATACGCCTGGTACGCCTGCCGCCCCTCCGGCGACCGGAACGCGGCGAACAAAAACCGCCCCCACGCATCCGGCTGCCGCATGTCGATACCGTTGTCGCGCAAGAAGTTGCGGTAAACTTCCCGGCACGACTCGTAGCGCACGCGATCCTCGGGCGCGAGGTTCACAAACAGCGTCTCGACCCGGTACTCGGCCAGATATTCGCCCCGAAGCTGCGTGATCTCGCGGCGATAGACAATCGGCCCGATCAAGTTGTCGAGCCGCTGGTGGGCATTGTCCGCGCGCTCGGGCGTGGCGGTCAAACCCAGCCGGAACGGCGCGATCGCGCACATGGCCGCCTGTCCGTAGGTCGGACCCGGCAGATGGTGGCACTCATCGAAGATGATCAGCCCGAATTTGTTCCCCAGGCGGTCCAGGTTCAAATAGGCTGAGTCATAAGTCGTCACCGTCAACGGCCGCACATCATAGGTCCCGCCGCCGATCAGGCCGACCTCGACGCCGAAGCAGAGGATCAGCTCGTCATACCACTGGTTCATCAGGTCGATCGTCGGCGTGATGACCAGCGTGGGACGCTCCGCGCGGGCGATGGCGAGGTTCGCCAGGTGGGTCTTGCCCGTGCCGGTGGGGAGCACGACCACCCCCCGGCCCCCCATTTTCCACCAGGCGTCCAGGGCCTCGGTCTGGTGCGGGAAGTCCGGCCGGTCGATCTGGACCGTCCAGCGCGCTGCGCACGTAATCCTTGGCCTCATCCTGGTACGGGATCTTCTGGGCGCGGATCTGCTCGACGAGCGTCCGGTACCAGATCCCCTCGGCGCGGTGCTGGCCGGTCCGGGGATCGAGCTTCAGGCCCGGCAAGCCGTACGGGTCCGGGACGGGCAGGCCCTCGATCAGGACCGTACCTTCCTCGAAGCTCAAGCGCAACGGTGCCCCGACGGTCTGACTGCCGGCCTCACTCATCGAGCCCCACGCTCCTCACTTGTAGGGTGGGCTCGGCCCACCTTCTTCCGGAAGAAGGTGGGCCGTGCCCACCCTACGAAGAGTTTACACCCGTCCAGCAGAAGCCACCAGTTCCTTCTCGGGGCGGCGATAGACAAGACGGTTGCCGCGCTTGCCGCAGACGGTGACCGCGCCGGTCAGGCGCAGGCAATAGGCAACGCGCTGGGCGAAGGCGACATCCCGCGCCAGCAATTCGGCCAGATCGAGCGTGGTGAAACCGGCTGGCAGGTGGCCGGGAAGCAGGCCCCAGAAATCCGCCGCGGTGCGCAACACGCGGCTCTCGTAGACGTCCCGCAACTGGCGATCCACCACGCGGTATCCCGGCCGGCGGCGGTTCGGTAATCGCACCTCGTCGATGGCCACGGCGAGCAGGTCGAGCCGAAGATGGGGATGCGGAAAGACCCGGACCAGACCGACCAGGTCGTCGAACAGATCGACCCAGTCGCCACGCTTGGGACTTCGCCGCGCGGACAGCACCGGGCCGTCACAACGCGCCCGGCGGATGATGCGCCGCTCCACCACGATCGGTTTGACCACCCGGACCGCGCGTTCCGGCAGCAAGCACCGCAGTTTCGTTCGGAGTGGTCCCAGCGCGCCGGCCTGGATCTCGATCCAGTCGCCCTCCGCACCCAAGGCGTCGGCCCGAAACGCGCCCCGCGTGACTTCGTTGCTGCCCCCTTGCGCGGCGCCGAAGCGGGTCTTGAGCTGACGGTGCAGCGTCGTCTCCACAGGATCCAGCCCCCATCTCAGAGCGAGAAGTCCCTTCTGTGTAGCGGCGGCCGTCTCGGCCGCTCCGGGACCCCAGATCCGGAGCGGCCGAGACGGCCGCCGCTACATGGAAAAGCCCCCTATTCATACACTCTTTCATGGCCCCTGCAAGGGCGGCAGCGGATCGATGCCGGGATGGAACGGCCCGGTCGGGTTGTGATGATGCTCGGGGGGCAGGGGTTCCACGCCCAGGTCGCGGATGGTGGTCAAGGCGTGAAACGGCAGGCCCCGCTGCTGAAACGCATGCCCGGCGCCTTCGAGGCGGTCGAGCACGCAGATCACCCGCGCCACCCGACATCCCATCGCCTCCACGGCGGCCACCGCCTGCAGCGAGGACCCGCCGGTCGTCGCCACATCATCGACGATGGCCACCGTCATGCCCTCTTCCAGCGGCCCTTCCACCAACCGTCCCGTGCCGTGAGATTTCGCTTCCTTGCGCACCAGGAAACCCCGCAGACCCGCCCGCCCGCGCACAGGCGCCAGGGCCAGCGTCGCGCCCACGATCGGATCGGCGCCCATCGTCAAGCCGCCCACGGCGGCAATCTCCGGCACCTGGGCGAGCACATCCATCACGCCATGCCCGATCAACGCCGCGCCCTCGGCGCTGAGCGTCACGCGCCGACCATCCACGTAATAGTGCGACGTCCGACCGCTGGCCAGCACGAACGACCCGAGCCGTAAGGCATCCCGCTTCAACAAGGCGATGAGCCGCCCCCGGTCAAATTCTGTCGCCATCGTCGCCCATCCTTCCCCGCATTCCCCGTTCGTTCCGCCTCCGCACAGGCTACCAGATCGCGGGATAGATCACCAAGAGCGTTGCCTCCCGCCTCTGGAAGCCCGACGCGCCAGCGAGTGCATGGGTTCTCTGGAAGCCCGCGCGCCAGCGAGTGCATTTCAGAATCCATGCACTCGCTGGCGCGTTGGGCTTTCCCAGCGCGGGGGCTTTTCGAGAATAATTCCGGACACCTCTTGAAATTGAGTCTCACTCCGGTTATGATCAAATCGTTCAAATCGCCCATCAAACCGACCAAAGCGGCCACCGATGGACACACGCAACGAGAACTACCTGAAGACGCAGCAAGTCGCGCGGGCGCTGGGAGTGAGCGTCAGCACGATCAAGCGCTGGGTGGACTCGGGGGCGTTGCAGGCGACGCGGACGCTGGGCAAGCACCGGCTGATTCCGCGGGACGAGGCGGCGCGGTTTGCCCGGGAACAGGGTTTGCGTTTTGATGAGGCCGGGGTGGCGGAGTCTGTGCCCGTCGCCGCGCTTCAGGGCGAGGCGGTGGAGCCGTTGACGTCGGCCTTGCGGAGAGGGCGGCAGGTCGAGGCGCGGCAACTGATCCTCCAGACCCATGCCGGCGCGGGGACGGTGACGATGGCGGACGAGCTGATCCGTCCCGCCATGGAGCAAATCGGCCGGGAGTGGGAGAGCCGCGCCATCGACATTTTCCAGGAGCACCGGGCCACGCGGATCGTCAAGCTGGTGCTCTGGGAACTCATTCAACAGGCGTCCCAGACCACGCCCGAGGGTGGCCGGGACGCGCTGCTCGCTCTGGGCGCGTGCCCGGAGGGCGACCCGTATTCGCTGCCCGGTCTGCTCTGCGAGCTGGCGCTGCGCGAGCTGGGCTGGGACGTGATGAACCTGGGCCTGGACCTGCCCCTGGCGTCGCTGGCCAGGGCGGTACAGGCGCACCGGCCGGACCTGGTGTGGCTGAGCGTCAGCTACATCGAGGACCCGGCCCTCTTCTTGCGGGAGTACACCTCGTTCTACCAGACCACCGCCGCGACCGGCGCGGCGGTGGTCGTGGGTGGGCGGGCCCTGGCCCCGGAATTGCGTGCCCGGATGGTGGCCGCCAGTTTCGGGGACCGGATCGCCCACCTGGCCGAGTTTGCACGCCGGTTGCGCTCCGACGTCGCGGCGCCGAAGGATCGAAATCGAACTGTGGTCCCTCAACCACCCTTCGGAGGGTCAAACCCATGAACTCGCCGCGGCGCCCCGGGGAAATGGAGGATTCTGATCGGTCTGCAAGAGGCGGACACGCGCGTGCTTACCACCGTCGAGGAGCGCAAGCTTCTACGGGAGCTGGCCGAGTGTCAGCGCAAGCTGAAGGCCGCCCTGGACCGCATGCCCACCTCGTCGCGCTGGCCCACCGGCGGCGACGGCCCGATGGACCTGGCCCACTACGTGGCCGCGACCTGTGCGGGCGCCCGCCCCGAGGTCGGCGCCCGGCTCGGCGCCGTCGCCCGGCGCTACACCGAGCTGCGCGCAAGCTGGCCATGGCCAACCTGCGCCTGGTCGCCCACGTCGCCAAGCGGTTCCGCGACCGCGGCGTGACCTACTCCGACCTCATGCAGGAAGGCTTCTGCGGCCTGCTCGAAGCCATCGACCGCTTCGACCTGACGCACGAGACCAAGCTGGCGACCTACGCCACCTGGTGGATTCGCCAGGCCATGCAACGCGCCGTGGCCGCCGGCGCCTACCCCGTGCGGCTCAGCCCCCGGCACCTGCGACAGCTCGCTCAGAACCAGGACGAGCTCGGTCACAGCGCGGGGCGGCGGCGGCGGGCACGGGCCCTCCAGCGACCTGATCCGCCACATCCATACGGCCACCCGGCCGGCGTTTTCGCTCGATGCCACGCTCGACGCCGACGGCCAGTTCAGCCTGCTCCAGACCATGAGCGACCCCGAGGCGGACCAGACCGACACGGTCGATATGGACGAAACCATCGGCAAGCTCCTGCACAACCTCCGGCCCCGTGAGCAGGAAGTGCTCGCCTACCGCTTCGGTCTGGGAGGTCAGCCCCGACTCTCGCTCAGCCAGGTGGGCAAGGCCCTGTCGATCTCCAAGGAGCGCGTCCGCCAGATCCAGGACCGCGCCCTGGAAAAGCTCCGCAACGTGGCCGCGGAGCTGGGCCTGGCCGAGGATTCTCGTCGGCGCCTGAGCCGCTCAGAGTCTGCCCCAAAAGCCCCAGCCTCGTAGGGTGCGTCGAGTCTTCGACGACGCACCTTACTCTCGGCGCGGTGCGAAACGGGGAAGGAAGAGGTGCGTCATCGAGGACTCGACGCACCCTACTTAACTGGGGCGGATGGCCGCTCCGCCCCAGACATCCGACCGCGACGAAGCGGGGAGAACAAGGCGCGTCCACCCTATCTATTTCCGAATCTGATGGAATCTTTCTGCTTGACGCGCCCTGATGGCACCCTTACCCTCATTTCTGGCATATCTCTTCGGTGCAATGACGTAACCACTCGACACGGGGAGGACCCAATCATGGCGAAGGTGATGCTTGCGGCCTGTGTGGCCCTGGCGCTCTGCGGAGGAATAGCGGCGGCTGTGCGCGCGGAGGACCGGTCGGCCGACCAGATCCTCGACGACATCAAGAAGGCCGAACGACCCACGATCGATCCGGCCAAACGCAACGACCGGGCGGCGATTCTGGACTACCTGACCAAGATGCAACAGGTGGCGAAGCGTCGTTGCGAATTGATCGGGGAGCTGTACCAGGTCGATCCGAAGAATCCGGAACTGATCCGCCTTTTGCCCGAGCGCTGGATGACGATGGTCCAGCAGTCGAGCTCTCCCGCTCCCAGCCCGGAGCTGAAAGCCGAGGCTCGACGCGGCGATGTCGGGCTCTCGGGGCGAGGCGCTGCACGTCGAAGCCGCGTACATGGTCGCGTTGTTCGATCTGCGCTCAGGCGGTGGTGACCTCGGGGAAAGGCTCAAGAAGATTGATGCCTTCGCGCAGCTCGCGCCCAAGGATATGCGGGGTGCTGGCCTTCTGTTCTCCACGGCGCGGCTGGCCCGCGCGACGGAGGAGCGCACCAATCTCTACAAGAGGATTCTCGAATCCTACCCTAACACTCCCTACGCCGAGATGACGAAGGGGATGTTGAAGCAAGTGGAATCCGTGGGCAAGCCGTTCGAGCTCGAGTTCACCGAGGCGATCAAGGGCACGTCGATCGCCATGAAGGACCTGCGCGGCAAGGTGGTCGTGATCGACTTCTGGGCGACCTGGTGCGGGCCGTGCGTGGCCGAGATGCCGAAGATGAAGGCCCTGTACGCCAAGTATCGCGACAAGGCCGAGTTCATCGGCGTGAGCCTGGACCAGCCCGAGAACCAGGGCGGGTTGAGCAAGCTCAAGGAGTTCGTCGCCACGAACGAGATCGCCTGGCCCCAGTATTATCAGGGCAACGGCTGGGAGAGCACGTTCTCGAAATCGTGGGGGATCAACTCGATCCCTTGCGTCTTCGTGGTGGACAAGGACGGCAAGCTCGCCTCGGTCGAGGCCCGCGGCAAGCTCGACCGCATGATCCCCAAGCTGCTGGGCGAGGAAGTGCCCTCCGACATCGAGCCCTCGGTGACGCTGACGGGCAAGGACGTTTCCGCCTTTGACAGGTGGGTTTACGAGAAAGATGAGAACGGCAAGATGGGCGTCTTCAAGAAGAACGACGGCAAGAAATGGGTCGAGCTGAAGGATGGGGAACTCTTCGCCCGCTTCGAGGAAGTCAAGCGCACGCACGACTTCCTCGAACTCTTCGACGAGAGCCGGTCGATGTCGGTGCGGCTCTATGACGGCAGCATCTTCTGGAAGGTCGAGGGCCAGGACCAGTGGAACCTGCTGCCGTTCGCGGCGCAGGGCAAGGAGAAGTGAAAATCGTCAGGTAGAGCGGTTGACGATGGCGTGGCTCACCCATCCGGGAAGCCCGACGCGCCAGCGAGTGCATTTCTGGGGACACCCCGAGGGGAATGCACTCGCTGGCGCGTCGGGCTTCTTGAGCGTGGGCGCCACCCAATCGTGAAGCGCTCTAGCCTGGGGGTCAAGCCCTGGCCGCCTTGGCTGCGGACAACAACGCACCCGAGCGAAGGCCGCTCGGGTGCGTGCGGAACGAACAGAGAGGGGATCGGATCGGGCTTACGCCAAACCGCCGATGGTATCCTGCATCCGCCATCCGCCATCGGGAATCCGCCATCCGCCATCCGCCATCGGGAATCTGGAATCCGGAATCTGGCATCCGGAATCCGGAATCTGGCATCCGGAATCCGGAATCTGGAATCCGGAATCTGGCATCAAGCATCCCCCTCTCCTCCCCGCCCCGGGCGGTTCCGTCTTGAATGCGGCCGGCGAATCGCTTGCAATGCAGGTTCCGTCCGGATCGACCCCTCGACCGGGCTCGGACAAGACTCCAACGCGGGAGGACCCAGATGCGAGTGAGCTCGAAGACCGAAGCGTCCGCGACGCGGCGCGATTTCCTCAAGACGTCCGCCGGCGCCCTCGCCGCGGGCGCGGCCCTGGAAAGCGCCATCGCCGCGCGCAGCTATGCGGGCGAGGACAACACGATCAAGATCGCCCTGGTCGGCTGCGGCGGCCGGGGCACCGGCGCCGCCAGCCAGGCCCTGAGCACCAAGGGCCCCACCAAGCTCGTCGCCATGGCCGACGTGTTCGCGGACCGGCTCAAGGGCAGCCTCGGCCAGCTCACCCCGCAGTTCTCGCCCCAGATGGACGTGCCGCCCGACCGCCAGTTCCTCGGCATGGACGCCTACAAGAAGGCCATCGACCTGATCGCGCCCGGCGGCCTCGTGCTGCTGGCCACGCCTCCGGCCTTCCGCCCGATGCACGTCGAGTACGCCGTGAGCAAGGGCTGCCACGTCTTCATGGAAAAATCCTTCGGCGTCGATGCCCCGGGCGTGCGCCGGATCTTGCAGGCCGGCGAGGAGGCCAAGAAGAAGAACCTCAAGGTGGCCGGCGGCCTGATGAGCCGGCACTACAAGCCGCTCGAAGAGGCCGTCGAGCAGATCCACAAGGGCGCCATCGGCGAGGTCATCACCTGCTACGCCTACCGCATGCACGCCCCCGTCGGCTTCGGCGCAAGGCGCCCGGCCAGAGCGAGCTGGCACACCAGATCCGCAACTACTCGAACTTCACCTGGCTCAACGGCAGCTTCCTGCTCGACTGGCTCATCCACAACCTCGACATCTGCTGCTGGGTCAAGGGCGCCTGGCCCGTCTCGTGCCAGGGTCAAGGCGGCCGGCAGGTGCGCACGGCGCCCGATCAGCTGTTTGATCACTACCTGGTCGAATACACGTTCCCCGACGGCACCCGGTTGATGGCCCAGGGCCGGCACATGGACCAGTGCTGGGGCTTCTTCGGCGACAACATCCACGGCGCCACCGGCTGCGCGGTGCTCGGCGAGGGCGTCACCGACCCCCGCCTCTACAAGGGCCACCAGCCGACCGCCGAGAACCTCCTCTGGAAGTACACCGGCCCCCCCTGCAACCACTACCAGGTCGAGCACGACCTGCTCTTCGACGCCATCCGCCAGGACAAGCCCTACAACGAGGCCGAGCGCTCCGCCTTCGCCGCCCTGACCGGCATCCTCGGCCGCATGGCCGCCGAGTCGGGCAAGATGATCACCTGGGACGAGGCCCTGAACTCGAACCTCGAGCTCGCCCCGGGCCTGGACAACCTGACGATGGAATCGCCCGCGCCGGTGCTACCCGATGCGCAGGGCAAATACCCGGTCGCCATGCCGGGGATCACGAAAGTTCTCTGAGAGGCTATCCGGAAAGCCCCGAAGGGGCGGCAGCGCATAGCCAGGGGCGTCAGCCCCTGGAGAGGTGAACGGCGCGACACAGAGCCCCTTTTCCGTTCCGCAGGGGCGACAGAAGACGGGGTCCCGCTGGGTTTTCTGTCGCCCCTGCGGAGCGGAAAAGGAGGATGGCGCGGTCGCGGTCCCGGCCCCAGGGGCTGACGCCCCTGGCTCTACGCTGCCGCCCCTTCGGGGCTGAAAACCATCTTCTCGGATAGCCTCTGACTCGTAGCGGGTGGCCCTGATGACGCAGGGCCACCCCCCACGCGGAAAAGCCGAGAAGGAAGGCGGTCATGCCCACCATCACCATCGAGCTTGATGCCTCGACGGACGAGGCATTGCGCCAACTCAGTCGCGCGGAAGGCGACGACCTCTCGACCGCGGCAGCGCGGCTGCTGGCGCGCACCGTCCGTGCGGCGCGGCCCCGGCCGGCGTTCCCGGACGCGGACGCCCTGAGGGCCGCGTACGCCACGTTCCAGGACGAAGACCAATCTCTGGCGGAGTCCGCCCTGACGGAGCGGGCCGATCTGCTCTGCGAGGACGATCGGGCATGAAGCGGGGCGCCGTCTGGATGGTGGATTTCGGTCCTCCGTCCGGTCCCGAACAGGCCGGACAACGTCCCGCCATCCTCACGCAGGACGATCGTTTGATTGCGGCCCTGACCACCGTCATCGTCTTGCCTCTCACGACCAACCTCAAGCGTCTCGGGCTCCCCACCACCGTCTTCGTTCCCGCTGGCGAAGGCGGCCTCCCCCGTGATTCCGTGGCCCTCTGCCACCAGCTTCAAGTACGCGGAAAGGCACGCCTGTTGACCCGTCTCGGAGACCTTCCCGCGGCACGACTGGCGGAGATTCAGGATTGCCTGCTCACCACGCTTGGACTCTGATACACGAACCCGCATCGCCCGCACAATCGGCTCCGCCTGCCTTCTTGTCAGCCAAATTAAGCATTTCCTCGAAGCCGCAAGCCCACCGCAGACGATTCCGGCTACCAAGGCGGTTTCCTTTTCTCAGCCGGAGTCATCATCATGGCGTGCAGCGAGGCGAAACGAGCGGCCAACCAGGCCAATGCCAAAAAAAGCACCGGGCCGATCACCGAGGTGGGTAAGCACAAGTCCCGCGCCAACGCCGTCAAACATGGCCTGAGCGGTGAAGGCGTCGCCCTGCCCCCCGCGATGGAAGCCGAGGTCCAGGAAAAAACGGCCGCCTTCGAGCGCCATCTGCGGCCGGCCGATGATTTCGAGCGCGAGACGGTCCGCCGCATTGCGCTGTCGGCGGTACGCTCCCGGCACTCTTTCCATCTGGAAATGAGGCTCACGGAAGCCAACCGCCGGCGCGACCTGGAACGCTTCGACATCGACCGCGAGGAAGCCGCCGAGTCGTTGGGAGCACACCTCGCCGAGGACCCGGCCGGGACGGTGCTGCGGCTCCACCAGACGGCGGCCGGTTGTGACTGGCTCGTCGATCGCTGGGAAAATCTCGCCCGCGGGTTGGAAGAGGGGAAATGCGGCTGGAACGAGAAGGACATCGAGCGCGCGCTGGATCTGCTGGGCGTGCGTCCCAGCGAGCGGCACCTGGACGCCTGGGCCACCGATTATCAACACCTCTGGCTGCGCGCCACCTGCGCCGACGCGACCGACGCCGCCGCGGCGCGGCAAGAACTGGCTGAGCGGGTCGCCGCGGAAATCGCGGCGCTGAAGGAACTGGCCGAGCAGCGCGTCCGGATCGATCAGTACGAGTATTCCCTTCTGGAGGCCGATGCCCGTTTTGACCTCAGTCCCGAGGTGCAGCAGGTGCGCCGACTCGGCGCGGCCGCCGACCGCACGTTCGACCGCTGCCTGAAGCTGCTCCAGGCGCGGGAACCGGCCTCGGCGTCCGCCCCGCCGGCGCCGTCGGCGCCGCCGGCACGCCCCCCTGCCCCGGAGTCCAAAACGAAGCCAACCGCGCCCGCCCCGCCCCCGGCGCCGAGCCGTGGCCGGGACCCGGTCGTCCCAATTCCACAGGTCGGCGGCAGCCTCCTGCCCCGGCATCTTCGTCAGAACCTGGAGAACTGGATGGGACGCGACCCGGCCGTCCGGGCCGCGGGCTGAGAGCCGTCTCTGCTGAGTCTTGTAGGCTGGGTCAAGACCCAGCTTTCCCAAACCAATGGCTGGGTCAAGACCCAGCCTACAAGAGGAGCTCGGCAAGTCAATCTGGCAGGATCTCGAACCCCCGAGTACTGTTAGGGACAGTGTCGTGATGCGTTCCCGAACCGGCGTCGTGAGTCGGGGGGGAGGCGCTTCACCCTCTACTCAGCTCAGGAAAGGCCGGCGCATCCCCGCGCCGGATGGGGCCGATGGTCCAGATCAAGCTGCCGGATGGGTCGGTCAAGGAATTTCCCGAGGGCGTCCGCCCGCGCGAGGTCGCCGAGGGGATCGGCAAGCGGCTGGCCGAGGCGGCCGTCGCCGCCGTGGCCGACGGCACGGTCGTCGACCTCGATCGGCCGCTCGAGCACGGATGCCCGCGGACCGATCGCGCTGCGCATCCTGACGAGCAAGGACCGCGAGGCGCTCGACGTCCTGCGGCACTCGACCGCGCACATCATGGCGCGGGCCATCCTGCGGCTCTTCCCCGGCGCCCGGCTCGCCTTCGGGCCCGACCACCGCCACCGGCTTCTATTACGACGTCGACCTCCCCGGCCGGCCGCTCTCCGAGGACGACTTCCCCGCCATCGAGGCCGAGATGGCCAAGCATCATCAAGGACGGCCGAGCCGTTCGAGCGGTTCAGCCTGCCGGTGGCCGAGGCCCGCCAGTTCTGTCGACGACCTCGGCCAGAGCCTCAAGGTCGAGCACATCGACGACGAGCTGCACAAGTACGGCGTCCTGAGCTTCTACCGCCAGGGCGAGTTCGTCGACCTCTGCCGCGGCCCGCACATCCCCCACGCCGGCAAGGTCGGCGCCTTCAAGCTCCTCTCGATCGCCGGGGCCTACTGGAAAGGCCACACCGACAGCCAGATGCTCCAGCGCGTCTACGGCACCGCCTTCTTCGACAAGAAGGACCTCGACGCCTACCTCGCCCAGGTCGAGGAGGCCAAGAAACGCGACCACCGCAAGCTCGGCAAGGAGCTGGGCCTCTTCACCATCTCGCCCCTGGTCGGCTCGGGCCTGATCCTCTGGATGCCCAAGGGGGCGATCGTCCGCGGCGTCCTCGAGAGCTTCCTCAAGGACGAGCTGATCAAGCGCGGCTATCAGCCGGTCTACACGCCCCACATCGGCAAGATCGAGCTCTACAAGACCAGCGGCCACTATCCGTATTACAAGGACTCGCAGTTCCCCGTCCTCGCGGATGCTCGCCGACGCGGCGATGGCGCTGGTCGGCGGGCTGGAAAAGGGCGACGCTCGACGACCCGGCGCAGAAGATCCTGCTCGGCAAGGCCGGCATCCCCGAGCGGATGCCCGCGACGTGCGACGTCGACGGCGGCCGACTCGCCGGCTCGACTACTGGACGCTCGACAAGGCCGGGCGGATCAAGTACGTCGAGGAGCACGGCGTGAGCGAGGAATACCTCCTCAAGCCGATGAACTGCCCGCACCACATCCAGATCTACGCCGCCCAGCCGCGGAGCTATCGCGACCTGCCCGTGCGGCTGGCCGAGTTCGGCACGGTCTACCGCTACGAGCAGTCGGGCGAGCTCTCCGGCCTGACCCGGGTCCGCGGGTTCACCCAGGACGACGCCCACCTGTTCTGCACCGCCGAGCAGGTCCGCGGCGAGTTCCGCGCGACGATGGAGCTGACCCAGTTCGTGCTCGGCAGCCTGGGCCTGACCGACTACAAGCTCCGGCTCTCGAAGCACGACCCGAACGACCCCAAGTACAAGGGCGCGGCCGGCGACACCTGGCGGCGCGCCGAGGAGCGACATCCGCGCCGTGCTCGACGAGATGGCGCCTGCCCTACGAGGAAGCCCCCGGCGAGGCGGCGTTCTACGGCCCCAAGGCCGACTTCATCGTCCGCGACTGCATCGGCCGGCAGTGGCAGCTCGGCACGGTCCAGCTCGACTACGTCTTGCCCGAGCGGTTCGGCCTGGAGTACACCGGGCCCGGACAACCAGCCGCACCGGCCCGGTGATGATCCACCGCGCCCCGTTCGGGAGCATGGAGCGGTTCATGGGCATCCTGATCGAGCACTTCGCCGGCGCCTTCCCGCTCTGGCTGGCCCCCGAGCAGGTGCGCGTGCTGCCGATCTCCGACAAGTTCGCCGACTACGCCCAGCCAGGTCCTCGCCGACGCTCCAGGCCGCCGGCCTGCCGGGCCGACGATCGACCCCCGCCCCGAAAAGATCGGCGCCAAGATCCGCGACGCCCAGCTCGAGAAGATCCCGGTCATGCTCGTCGTCGGCGCCAAGGAGGCCGAATCCGGCCAGGTCTCCTACCGCGACCGTCTCGACGGCGACCGCGGCGCCATGCCCCTGGCCGACGCCATCCACCGCCTCGACGCCGAGTCGAAGCAACGCACCATCGGTCACGTCACCGCCCCCGCGGCCGCGCCGCAGGCGTCCAGCGAGGGTCCCGAACGACACGCGTATTGAGGTGCATCTCGGGAAAGCCCGACGCGCCAGCGAGTGCATCTCGGGAAAGCCCGACGCGCCAGCGAGTGCATCTCTGAAGAAATGCACTCGCTGGCGCGTCGGGCTTACAACAAGCCGGCGAGGAAATGGAGTCTGCGTGGCGAATCTAAGAGGCTATCCGGGAAGCCCCGAAGGGGCGTCAGCGCATAGCCAGGGGCGTCAGCCCCTGGACCGGGGAACGAGGCGATACAGGGCCCCTGCGCAGCCCCGCAGGGGCGACAGAAGACCGAGTGGCATCCCAGCTTCTGTCGCCCCTGCGGGGCTGCGGAGTGTCTGGCGCGGCCGCGGCCCCAGCTCCAGGGGCTGACGCCCCTGGCTATGCGCTGCCGCCCCTTCGGGGCTAAGACCAGATTTCCCGGATAGCCTCTAAGAAACTATCTCAAAACCTCGAAGACCGCCTTGAAAACAGGGGCTGGAACCGGGTTTTGAGTTAGTTTCTAATTCTACAGCGCTAGATTGAGATTGCCCCGACGCCTCCCCGAAGCGAAGCTGTATCTGGCCAACAACTTCGGGAGGGCCAAGCATGGACATCCACCAACTCCGTCAGTTGAAGCCGAAATTGCTCCAGTTCCTCGATCACTTCCAGGACTGCTTCGCGCGTAAGAGTTCGTGCATATGGCGCTGGCCCGCGGCGATCAACAGATCACAGGGAGCTTGCGGGACCAGCAGATCGGGGTTCCAGAACTCGACCTCGTCGCCAAAGAGCCGACGGCCGGGCATGTCGGGCGTGATCGGGTAGTGTTCGCCATACCACAACACCGCGGACGATCGTTTCCGCCCTTTCAGTTGCAGGTTCAGGAAGGGCGCCGAGGCGCACCCGCCGACACGAATCCGGTTGAACTCCAGCTTGGCCAGTTGATCGAGGAAGGGCCGGTAGTCGGCCATGCCCCAACCTTCCATGCCCATGGCGAAGTCGCCCATGCACTTGAACCAGCGATACCGGAGCGTCGGCTCGAACACCTGGTCGATCTCGGGCAGGGAGAAGGCGGCCTGATTCTCCGGGAAGACGTCAACGTTGAGCAAGTAGGTGACGCCGTAACGTTCGACGAGTTCATAAACTCCCCACGTCAAAGCCGTCGGGCTGCCCCCGATGATCAGCAGCGCCGACTTTCCTGAGGGGGTCGTCCTCCGGAGCAAGAACCCCTGGTCGGTCAGGTGCGGAAAAGGGGAATTGCTCAGGCCCGCGCGGGGCAGATGGCCAGGAGTGCCGAGAAAGAGGACACTGTCGGCCTTGTCGCTCGGGACGGGTATTACCCCGGCAAAGAAGATCCTCCTGTAGGTCGGACAATCCTGTCCGACAGGCCGGGGGAGTCGGACAGGATTGTCCGACCTACTTTCTTGCCGGGGGAATCAGCGTACGCAGGCCGAACAGACCACCGGCTGTGTTCCCGGGATGAGCCTGGAACCGGACCGTGATATGTTCCTTGCCCTGCACCCAGGCGGCCGGGATGGGGAGGACCTGGTCGTAGAACGCCTCCGGGTGGTTGCTGGCGAGCGTGAGCACCGCGGCCTTTTGGCCATCGATCAAGACCTCGCACACGCGGGCGCCACGTTCCTTGCCCCAGAACGTGCAGAGCAACTCCGCGGCGGCGCCGGGAACGACCCGGAGTTCGTACGAAAACCAGCCGTCCGGCGCAGTCCCGCCAGCGCGTCTCCATGAACTTGCCGTAGGCGCCGCGGCCGGTGTTGCTGTGCTCGACCTTCAGGTGATGTGCAGCCTCCGAAGCGGCCACACCAATCTCGACACGGTCGATCGTGCGGTCATCGAGCGCCTTTTGTCGGGCCTGCTTCGCGGCTCGCTCCGCCTCGATCGCGGACCACTGCTCCGGGGTCACGACGTCCCAGTACACAGCGTACCGTCGCCCGTGCAGGCGGAAGAACGGTTGCAGGTCCACGTTACACGGGCGCCCGACGCCCTTGAGCCGGTACGAGGAGGGGGCACCCTCTACAGCCTGGAGGAGCGAGGGGCCCGGCGGCCCCGGGATCACGAGGGTCGGCACTTCGCCCGACCCGAGGTCACCCGCCAGCAAGACCGGGCCCTTGAAGAAGGCAACCCGGCGCGGGTTGTCGGGCATCGCCTCCAGGCGGACGGGCAAAGACAGTGTCACGTCCAGCACATCGCCCGACTTCCACTCACGGTCGAGCACGATGTAGTTGCCCGGCTGACCGGACACGGGCAGCAAAGCACCGTCGAGCCTCAGCCCCATGCCTTCAGACGCCCAGTGCGGACAGCGCAGGGCCAGCCTGAACCGGCGCGGCGCCTCGCCGAGGACGGTTATCCGGGCCGTCCCCTCGTCGGGGATCTTCGTCTCGAGCCGCACGGAGGTGCCCTTCCAGTGCAACTCGGAAGCGATGAACTGGTTCACGAAGAGCGTGTCGCCGGCCTCGTAGCAGATCGTGTCGGCGTGACGAGCGTAGGAATCGAGGCCGCTGCAGGTGCAGCAAGCGAAGCGGTCGTAGAGGGGCTCGTAGGGCTTGGCGTGGCCCGACTCGAGGGGAAGGAAGTAGCACACGCGGCCGTCGTCGGGGTTCTGCGCGGGAAGGATGTGATTCCAGAGCGTGCGCTCGGCGAAGTCGGCCAGGTCGGCGCGCGGCTCGATAGCGAAGAGGAGCGACGTGAGCCGGAGCATGTTCCAGGCGTTGCAGGTCTCGGTCGTGTTGTCAGCCAGGCGGCCGTCGAGCCGGTCTGGCGGACCGAAGTGCTCGGCGAGGCTGTTGCCGCCCGTGACGTAGCTGTGGTGATGCGCTACGCGCTCCCAGAAGAACTCTGCCGTGATCCGGTCGAACGGGTCGCCCGTGTAGGGATAGCGCGCGGCCAGCCCACTGATCTTGGGGAACTGGGTGTTGGCGTGCTTGCCCGGCAAAATATCTTCACCACGGGCCAGCGGGTCGAGGATCGCCTTGTGATGCCAGCGGCGGGACAGGGCCAGGTAGCGTGGGTCTCCCGTGTCGGCATAGAGGTCGGCCAGCACCCAGTTCAAGCCCCCGAACTCGACGGACATGATTCGCTGCAACTGGTCGTCGCTCAGGTGGGCCGTCTGGCGGTCGAGCCAGTCGCCCAGCGCCATGGCGATGCTGAGGCCTTTACGCTGGCCCGCGACCCGATACGCGTCGCGCAAACCGGAGAGGAGCTTCTCCATGGCGTAGTAGGGCTCGGCTTCGCCGTTGAGGAGCCAGCCCCCGTCGAGGCGGATGTCGCCGCGCTCGATCTCGGCGAAGATCCGCCGGCCGTTGCGCGTCGCGAGCAGGTAGCCGTCGCCGTGAGCCTTCTGACAGACCTCCAAACCATCGAGCATGGTGGTCACGCGATCGAGGAAGCGATGGTCGCCCGTGACGGCGTACATCCGCGAGCAGCCCGAGAGGTAGAACCCACCGGCCACGCCCGGTAATTCCTTGTCTTCCCAGCCGGGGTAGTTGGCCGCGCGGGTGATAGACCGGCCTCGGCGCGATACCGGGCCAGAAGCCGATCGGGCTCGAGGCTGAGCAGGTAGTTCGCGTGCACCTCCTGCGACCGCTTGAACGGCCCGTCGAGCAGTCGCACGGCGCTCAGACTGACAGGTCGAGCCTTCTGGGGGACCACGGGCACGGGTTTCTGCTCGCCGCCGCTCGAGAAACTCCCGAACATAGAGAAGACGACGAGAACAGCGGTCCTCATGAGCGTCGCTCCCGGCAGGGAACGGTCCGGGACGGACCGACTCGCGGGAGCATCAGGTGTCGGAGAGTGTCTGGTCATCGCAGAGTTCCTGTCGGCGCGGATCGTGACAGGGTGATGCGATCCGGAGCGCCCAGCAGCGCGAACTCGAACGCCACCATGCCGGAGCCCCACCCTATCTCGGCGGTTGTATCGACGAAACATGCCTCAGGCCACATTTCTTTGCATCGTTTTCTGAATCGCTTCCCGCCCTCCTCGCCGCTTGGACCATGTCTCTGCCGCGTCCTCCTCGACAGACCGATGCGGCCGGTGTTCAATCGACGCTCGGTCCGCTGCACGAACCTGGCGGCAACGGGCGAAAGCGGCGCCGCGCAGACAATCGAGCTGAACCAGGACAAACCAATCCCGATCATTGCCAGTGGTTGGAGCCGCGCGGAGAAGGTCTCTGGCCAACCCGACGGCAATTACGCGATCTATCTGGACATCGCCTACAACGATGGGACGTTTCTCTACGGCCAGGTGGCCCCCTTCGACGTGGGTACGCACGACTGGCAGTACCGGGAGGTGACTGTCAAGCCCGCCAAGCCGATCAAGAGCCTGACGTATTATGTGTTGTTTCGGCACAAGTCCAGCTCCGTGTGGTTCGATGATGTGTCACTCCGTGTGCTCGAAGAGCCGAGCGTGCCGCGCGAGGTGCTGGCCAACGGCGGGTTCGAGCAGGAGAGCCGCCAGGGGCGCCCCGTCGAAGTCCCGCCGGGAGGAAAGCTGGCTGTTCCACCCTACTCGGGGCGGGTCTATCTCTACGCCGCGCCCACTTCGGACGAGCTCGCCAAGCCAGGAGTGCAACTGACAGTCAAGACAAAGCCTGGCCTGGGAGAGGTCCGATTTCGGGTGGACGGTTTCGATTACTGGACGCGCAGCGGCTCCTGGACGACCGAGTACGTCCTCGGGCCGCAATTCGGGACGTTTTCCATCACCTTCGACGAACCTGGCCGGCACGTCATCGAAGTGGTCGACGTGGTCCCCGCCGACATGAAGACGCCCGCCGGCTACGGTTCCGGCGAGCGGCTAGACCGACTTTTCGCATTCGAGAGCCCAAGAAATTGACCGTCGCCCTAGAATTCCCTGGTTTTGCTAGCTTCCCACTCACCAGGAGTTCGCTCACCATGCCGGGCAAGGCGGCCAAGATCACTATTACCGAACGTCAGCAGGACATCCTTCAGACCTTCTCGCGTTCCGTCACCGCACCGTCGCGGCTCCGACAACGGGCTTCCATTATCCTGATGGGCTTCGACGGCCGGCTCAATGAAGACATCGCCGAACGCGTCGGCCTCACGCGCCGGCAAGTCGGACGCTGGCGACGGCGCTGGGCGGACGCCTGGAGCCCACTTGTGGACATCGAGTGCCGCGAGTCCCACGCCGCCTGGCGCCGCGCCATCGAAGCGGTCCTCACCGACGAACCCCGACCCGGCGCCCCGGGCACATTCACCCCCGAACCGGTCACTCAGATCTTGGCCGTCGCCTGTGAACCACCTGAGAAGTCCGGCCGGCCGATCACCCACTGGACACTCGCGGAACTGACCGATGAGGTCATCCAGCGGGGCATCGTGACGTCGATCTCGGTGTCCCAGGTCCATCGCTACCTGCGCGAGGCTGCTGTGCAGCCCCACAAAAGTCGCTCTTGGCTCAACACCACCGAGAAGGATCCCCAGCGCTTCGCGGAGCAAGTCCAGACGGTCTGTGACACCTACCTCGCGGCGCCGGAGCAAGAGCGGGTCCACCAGACCCACACGGTGAGCGTGGACGAGATGACCGGCATTCAGGCGTTGGAGCGGATCGCCGCCAGCAAGGCGATGATCGCGGGCAAGTGTCAACTCATCGAGTTCGAGTACACCCGGCACGGGACGTTGTGCCTGATCGGCAACCTGGTGGTGACGACCGGCGAGTTGCTCAGGCCGACGATCAGTCCGACGTGGACGGAGACCGATTTCGCCCGCCACATCCAGCAGACAATGGCCATCGACCCGGAGGGATCGTGGGTCTTCATCGTCGATAATTTGAACATCCATTGTTCGGAGAGCCTGGTGAATCTGGTGGCCAAGAGGTGCGGAGTTCCCACGGATCTGGGCCAGAAGGGGAAGCGCGGGGTCTTGAAGTCGGTGGCGAGTCGGCAAGCGTTCTTGTCGGATTCGAGCCATCGGATTCGGTTCGTCTATCTGCCGAAGCACAGTTCGTGGCTGAATCAGATCGAGGTGTTTTTCGGCGTGATCATGCGGAAGGTGATCCGGCGTGGGTCGTTCACCTCGGTGGAGGACTTGCGCACGAAGCTCTTGAACTTCATGGAGTACTTCAATCGGGTGTTCGCCAAGCCGTTCCGCTGGACATACACGGGGCGTCCGCTGATGAAAGCCGCGGCGTGAAGCTGGGTAGGAGAACAATCCTGGGAAAGTCTCTTGCTTCATTGGCTTTCAACGACGAAAAGTCGGTCTAGGAGTCTGTCCGAGTATTAGCCGGTGTTTCCGGATCCGCCCCCGGTTTCACTGGGTCTCGGCCGCGAACGGCCGAGACCCAAACCTCGGCGCGCACTATCCCCCGGAACGCACGGCGGCACGGCCGACGCGACGCCAAATCTTCAGAAGATTGTGGGTCAAACAGATCAGTTGCCACTCGGCCGAGACCTTCTCCAAGCCCCGCAGGAGGAACTGGCGAATCCCCCGCGCCGACTTGATTATACCGAAGACTGGCTCGACGATATGCTTGCGGGCCGCGTACAGCGCTTTGCCCGCCGCCGAACGCAGTTTCTCCTGCATCTTCTCCTTCACGCTCGCTTCCGCGGAGGGGACGGCCGTCTCGGAAGCAACCGCGGCTTCGTGGTGCTTCTGACGGCCCGTGGCGCGGTAAGGGTCGATGCCCAGCTTTTCCAACTCCGCGACCGCGTGTTCGCTGAAGTAGCCATTGTCCGCCGTGTTCGGAATCGGCGCGGGCGTGCCATCCGCCGCCTTCGGCCGCGCGATTCCGGCCGCGTTCAGGTTCTCCAGCGCCGCACGCGCCATCGGCACGGCCTGCTGCTTGTCATTCGCTTCGATCGTCACTTCCGCCGCCAGGATGATCTGTTCTGCGCTATCCACCACGGCTTGAGCGTTGTACGAGTAGTCGAACCCCTTGTTGCTCTGCTTCATCACCTTCGCTTCGGGGTCGGTGAAGTTCGTTTGCGCTTTGTCCTCGGGCGTGGGGTCGATCGGAGCCGGTAGTTTGCCCCGGCGCTTGCGGCCTTCGACTTCGCGTTGGGCTTGCTCTTCGTCGCGACGGCGTTGTTCTTCTTCCGCCTGGGTGCGGGCCTCGGCTTCCAGACGCGCTTTCGCCGCGCGGATCTTCGCCAGCCGATCGTCACGCCGCTTCAGTTCGTCGGGCAGCTCGTCGCCACGACGGCTCCCCAACGCCGCGTCTTGCTCGGCGTCCAGTTGCTCAGATTGCTGCAGTAACCGCTCGATCTCCGCTTCCAGCCGCGCGATCTCCTTGTTCATGTATCCGTAACTCATGGCTTTGTGCCGCGAGGCATTCGCCCCCATCTTCGTCCCGTCGGTGGACAGGTTCCCCAACTGGACCAGGCCCATTGCGCCCGCCAGGCGCAGGACCTCGAGGAACAGGGGCCGAAACGCCGCCCGGTGAATCTTGCGGAAATCGCTGATGGTGCGGAAGTCCGGCGGGTCGTTGCCGACGAGGGCTCGAAAGGCCAGATTGCGTTCGCAGGCCGCCGCGATGCTGCCGGCTGGAGCAGACGCCGACCGCGTAGGCGTAGACCAGGAGCGTGACCATCATGGTGACGTCGAAGGGCGGTTGGCCACGCAACTCGCGGGCGTAATACTGGTGGAAGGGCGTGAGGTCGATCTGTGGGATGAGGTCCAGGAGAAAGAACACCAAGTCGTCTTCGGGCAGCGCGTCGCGCGGCGAAACCGGCTCTTGGCTGTTCTGCTCGGCGTCCCAGGCGCGGTAGTTCTTGCGACGATCGTCCATCAGCCGCCTCCTGTGCCGCGTATCTGTGTCTGGGAAGTGCGCGGAACAAGGATTGTGTCCGAATCCACAGAGCCTGTACAGATCGACCGTTCAACCTCCGCTGGGGATACTCAGACACACTCCTAGGCCCAATACCGTTCAACGGCGCATGACGATGGACTCAGCAAACCCCTTGGTGGGCTGTGGGTAGTGACGATGCTCGGGCTGTTTCTTCCTCCAGTTGCTCATCTTCCGCTTGATGACCCGCGGGTTGATCCGATCGCGCCGTTCGGGCAACACCTCCTCGGCGATTTCCGCCACCAAGTTGTGATACCACCGGCTGCGACCGCGACGGCTCGCCGGGCATTCGGGCAAGCGGCACCGCAGGATCTTCAAGGCCCCGGTGAACGACATCCGCTGCGGGTCCAACCCCTGGCGGGCCGCCGCCTCCTGCATCAGCACGCGGATGATGTAGTGCCCCAGCAGAAACCCGTACAACTCCTGCACCACACCGCCGGGCGTCTGGCTCCGCAGCACTGGTCGCTCCCGTTGATGGGTCTTCAATTCATCCAGTGTGACCTCCTCTTCCCACCGCTCGTGGTACAGCACGATCAAGGTCTCGGCCGGATCGAGTTTCTCGTCCAGCAGCGTCGTCAGCAGCCGGTGCGTCTCCCCGGAGCCGGGGCGGCCGGGGTCCTCGAAGGTGTACTCGATGATCCGCACCAGGATGCCATTGCGGTCCTTCTGGCGATCCGCGGGACTCGGGTAGAGCTTGGCCAGATACGAGCCGTCGTCGAGCACGCGGATCGGCTCGAAGATGAGGTTGGACTTGATGCGGGCCAGTAGATGTGCACCGGTGCGGAGCACCTCGGAGACGGTCTGGTAGCTCAAGAAGTTGCGATCCCACAACAGCAGCATGTCCTTCTGAAGGAACCGCAGCAGGTAATGGGCCATAGTGACCTCGCCGCACGTGCAGGGCTTGATCAGCGACCGCCAAAGGACGTGGCTGCCGGTCTCACACAAGGCCAGAACGCGGGCCTGGGGGAAGGCGGCGCGGGCGCGGCCGCTGCCGGGGCGACCGAAGGCCCGTTCGTTGGCCGCCGTATCGGGCAGATCGACGACGAACCCATCCAGGGCCATGGTCCGCATGCCGCGGTAGAAGGCCCCCGGGGTCTCGGGGCGTCCCAGCAGGCGGATGGCCTCTTGGGCCAAGTGGCGCATCGGGGCGACGCCGAGGCGTTTTCGCGCCTCGCAGAAGGTGGAACGTGGCGGGATCGCGTGGGGTCGGAAGGGCTGAAGCCAGCGGAAGACCTGGCGGTAGCAGTCGCGGCAGAACAGGCCGAGAGCGATGACGAACCAGACCAGGAACCAGCCCGGCAATCGCGGGCAGTGGGTCTGGTCGTGGCCGGTGCGCGCGAGGACTTCTTCCACGCGGCGCGGGGGATGATACGCTTCAGAGCGCGGAGACGCTCGCGCGTGGGCCAGGACGCGATCGCGTCGGCCTCCTTGCGGATGTTGATCACCGTAGCCTCCTGATCAGCTATGGAGTTGTGGCAAACTCATGCTGATCGGAGGCTTTCTCTTTGGCAACCCCATTGGACGGTATTGCTCCTAGGCCGTTATAAGAGCCGAACTGCGGATTCTGTTCACGTTTTTCTAACCCCTTTCTTGACTGCGACTTGTGGCCCGTTTCAGCCTGCCAGTCGGAGGCCGACCGACTCGAACAGTTCGTTCAGATCGCGATCCACCGCCGCGTACAAGCGATCCAGCAAGGCACGTCGCTCCAGCGGGAGTTGATCGTCCCACGGCACCGGTTCCAGGATGCCGGCCGTCAGCGGCGCGTAGATGCGGTGGAACAACTTTAGGTACAACACCGCGATCCGGTATCCTTCCGACGCAAGCCGGTATGACTGCGTACCGACAACCCGCTCCACCAACCCCTTGCCGCGCAACTTGGCCAGGTCGTACCGTAGTTGTCCCAGGGTGTAACTCTCCGTCGTCTTCCCTTGCGCCTCTGCGGCCGTCGCATGGAGGTCGGGCGTTCGGAAGCGGCCTCGCCCTGCCAGCAGGGCAAAGCCGACCAAGGCTTGGAGCACGGCCAAGAGTCGCGGGTCATCCAGCTTCAGACCCGGCGTCCGCCGTCCGCTCGGCGAGACGGTCGGCTGCCGCAACCGCTCCAGTTGACCGCGATCGACGAACGTTTCCAGCACGTCCTGCTGCACGTCCAGGTAGCGGTCGTTGGCCGCAGCCATCGTCTCGCGCAACTCCGGCAGGTGCTCCACACTCTTGTTCACCCCCAAGTCGGGTGTGTGGTAGTTGGTCGTCTCGGTCCGCAGCACCAGGTCATCGCGCGCGTACTGCTTGATCGAACTGCTCTTGTACTCGCTGCGGATGACCGGCTGACCCAGGTCGTGATCGAGGATCTGCGTCTTCAGGCCCGCGTCGGTGTGCTGGGTGATCCGCCGACCGAAGATCATGGCGATCTTGTCCGGGTGGCCGATCGAGCGGTTCAGGTCGAGGAGACGTTCGTGCAGGCGGTTCAGCGCCACGCGACGCTCGAAGATCAGATTGGTGCAGTACTCGATCTGGCTGACGAAGAGGCGATAGCCGAACCCCTGGCGGCGGCGCTCCCGGTCGGTGAAGAAGGGAACCAACTGGGCCAGCCAACGGTGGCGCAGGCTTCGATATGGTGGCTCGCCAAATTAGATTGCTCGTTTGCTACTTTGGGCGGATGGTGTAGTTCCACTCGCCGTGGAACTTCTCTCGCTTGATCGAGAGACCGTCCATCTGCTGATCCGTGACCTCTCGGGCTGTCGGGTAGCTGCCGCCATCCAACTCCGATTTGATCTCCAGCCCAGCCTTCGTCTTCGTACCGCCGATCAGGTTGACGACCACCTCACGGCTGACCAGCGGGCGTCCCCTCCAGTTCTCCGTGATGTGACAGAACATCCGGTGCTCAATCTTATTCCACTTGCTCGTGCCCGGCGGGAAGTGGCACACCGAGATGCTCAGCCCGATCTCGTCGGCCAGTCGCTGCAACTCCACCTTCCAGAGGCGGCAGCGGCTCCCGTTGGAGCCGCCGCCGTCGGCCGTGATCAGCAACTTCTTCGCCTGCGGGTAGACCCGGCGGCCCATCCGATACCACCACCGGCGGATTGTCTCGACGGCGAACTCGGCGGTGTCGTGATCGACACCGACGCTGACCCAACCGGCGTTGGCCGCCATGTCATAGACCCCATAGGGGATCGCCTTGCCCAGGCCCTTGTCGATGAAGTCATGGACCTTCACCTTCTCGGGCTTCCCCTTGGGTTGCCACTCCCGCCCGCCGTTGCGGTACTGCCCTACAAGCTCTTTCTTCTTGGTATCGACCGAGACCACGGGCTGGCCTTGTCGCTGGAACGCCCTGGCCCTTCGGTTGATGTACTGGAACTGGGCATCCCGATCCGGGTGACCTTTGCCCTCGATCGTCTTGCGATTGGATTGGAGACTGTAGCCCAGGTCATGGAGGAGTCGATTGATCGTCCGCTCGCTGACGACGTGCCCTCGGGCCGGAGCCCCTCTGCCAACTTCTCCGCACTCTTGCACGTCCACCGCAGGGGAGACATCGGGTCGCCACGGGTCACCGGACCGACGAGGGCTTCCAATTCACGCAGCAGGTCCGGGTCATGCTCGGTCAGCGGCTTGCGTCCGCCCCCGGGAGGACGGAGACGCCCACCCGAGAGTGGTCCGTCATCGTCCGGGGTGGGGAGATCCAGTTCCTTCAATCCCGCTCGGATGGTGGCCCGTGCGAGTCCGGTGGCCTCGGCGACCCGGATGATCCCGCCCCTGCCAAGCGATCGGGCTTCAACGGCGGCCCAGAGGCGGCGAGCCCGCTCATCGAGGAGCGGTTTGAGGGTGATGTACTTCGCTTCGACGACCTGAGTGAGTAGGTTCGGCATGAACCATACTGTAACAAAATACAGGTCGAAACGGACGATCTATTTTGGCGAGCCGCCTTAGTGAGCGCTGGCCCTGGGTGCGAAGCCGAGATTCGTCCTCACGGAACGTCCTATCCAGGACCCCGTGACAACGGTTCTCGATACTCTCATGGCCCCGGACCGAGCGGGCCAACGCCTCGACGTCCACCTCCAGACTGCGGATGTCGTAACGGACCTCGATCGTTTCCTTCCCGTCCCCGAGGCGGCACGACGTCACCAACCCGATCGACTTCAGCCCCTTCCAGAGCGGCAACCCGGGCAGTTCCTCGGGGGCCGGCAGCGGCAGATACGTCCGCGCCTCCTCGCGCCCATGACCCGTCTCCGTCGTCACGCGCTCTTGCGCGTCGGCCAGGTCCCCTTCGCGCTGTTCGTCGATGGCGTCGAGGACCGCCTGGTGCCGCGTCTCCTGGTTCCCCTTCAAGGCCAGGACGAAATCGGCGCCCCCGCGACGACCGGCTCGGCGATCGCCTTTTGCGGGCCCATCGCGTCGATGGTGCGGACGGCGCCCGGGATGGCGACGAGTTTCAGGAGTTCAGGGATGGCCGTGATCTCGTGGGGCTTCTCGGCGCAGGCGAGTTGCCCGAGCGACAGGCCGTACGCGCTGGCCCAGACGCGGACCGCAGGCCGCGCCCCCAGCCCCTTGCTGCGATCCTGACTGCGCCGCGCCGTCTTGCCGTGCACGGCCAGGACCGGTCGCTCCCCACCGGTCTCCGCGACCGCCTCGGCACGCAACGCCCGCAGCCAGTGGACGAAGCCGGCCTGGAACGCGGCCGGCTTCCGCACCATCCGGACACGGCGGAAGACGTCCTTGCGCGGGATCCCGTTGGGCGAGTCCAGCAACCGCGAGAGGAGCACTGCTTTCAGGGCCGCCCGCGGGCGATCGTCGTCGGCCCGCGGGCCCCTGCGAGTACCGCCCACCGTGCGATGAGGACCACACGGACCAGGGGATGTCGCTGATGGATGGTCGAGCGCGGATCGTCCCGTTCCTGAAAGGGGACGACGCTCTCATCCAGAGAAACAGGCTGAGAATCCGCCATGTCTCATCCCCCGGCGGCGATGTCGTGCAAGCCACACCGGGGAAGGTATACACAGAAGCCACCCAGGGCGCAAGTGCTACAAGTTACCAGAGTTACCTATAAGTGCGAGCTGGCCCTGGTAACAGCTTGGGTTCACTAACCTCGTAAGGATTCGGGTCCATTGACAGCTCCGGCCCCTTCCTCCACATTCCGCGAGAGGCCAGTGTTGGTGCCAGGACAACGGACCTGACCTATGGGTCCCCCAGTGAATGGAATCGCTTTGGCCTTGACAACGGGACACTCGTCCGATTCAATTGAAGTAGTGGAATGTGCCCGTAGCTCAATTGGATAGAGCGTTAGCCTCCGGAGCTAAAGGTTGGTGGTTCAAATCCACCCGGGCATACTAGAAAAATAAGGACTTACGGCGATCGACATCTTCTTTTCCGCACATCTGCCGACCCATATCTCCGAATTTCCGACCGGTTGGCGAGTCCGCGGACCGGAGGCGTGCCTCCGGCGGTGGCGTGTCCCACGCCGGCTGGCGAACGCCTGACGCGGAAGAGGGCTGGCTGGTGCTCGGCCGCGCAATCCCGCCGCGGCCGGGCCTCACGCCCGCACAGCCACTCGACCCGTACGTCGAATCCTTTCCCGCTGTCAAGCAGACCAGGTGTCCTGGTCGACGCACGCACAGGACTTTGGCGGCCCCCCACCGACGCCCTCTCGCCAAAGGGCGCGTGCGCCCGGAAGAGCGCCGCGCAAACACCTGATTTCATGCGAAAATTACGTCGTCCTCGTGGTGAATTTCGGTTCTTCACCGCGTTCCGCATAATGGGCCGGTCCATTCATCATACGTCAATGCTCTGACGGCCCGACACACTTGCCTCGGGGACAATCCTGTTCGTGGGACACGCCGCGACAGACGCGCGCCACAGGTGTCGGCGCCCTCGCGTTCCCCACCCAGGCCAGGAGCCACGCCCGTGAAGCGCCCCGAGCAAGATCACGGTCCCCACGCCGAGCACGATCCCGAGCGCACGCAGCGGCCCTGCGCCGGCATGGTCGCCCGCGCCGACGGGCGAACGCTCGCGTCGCGTCAGGTCGCCGCGCTGCCCATCCTCGACCACGTCCTGGAGAAACTGCGCTTAGCGGAGTTTCTCCACGAACACCTCCCTGGTGAAGACCAGCGTACCCGTATCGCCACCGCGAACACGCTGCTCGTGCTCTTGAAGAACATCTTGCTGGCCCGCGAACCCCTCTACGGCGTGGGCGCATGGGCACGCCGCTACGTTCCCGAACTCTTGGGCCTGGCGCCCGAGCAAGTCACCGCGCTCAACGACGATCGCGCCGGCCGCAGCCTCGATCATCTCTTCGATGCCGCCATCCCCACCTTGACCCTGCGCGTGGCCCAGCACCTCGTGCGTGTCTTTGGCGTGTCCCTCGACGAACTCCACAACGACTCCACCACCATTACCTTCCACGGCGACTACGAGCACGCCGACGAGGAACGTTCTCTGCGAGGACAACTGTGCCAGGCCATTACCTGGGGCCACAACAAGGACCATCGCCCCGACCTGAAGCAGTTGCTGTATGTCCTCACGGTGACGCGTGATGGTGCTGTCCCTGTCCAGTTCCGAGTGGAAAGTGGTAACACCACCGACGACTCCACTCATCGCGAGACCTGGGACTTCCTCTGCCAGTTGACCGGCCGACGCGACTTCCTCTATGTGGCCGACTGCAAGCTGGTGACCACCGAGAACATGGCCCACCTGCACCAGAACGGCGGCCGGTTCGTCAGTGTCCTGCCCCGGACACGCCGGGAAGATGCCACCTTCCGCACGCGGATGCGTCAGGGCCAGGCCCACTGGCGACACCTCCATGACAAAGTGGACGACCGCGGGGAAGTCCTCGACCGGTTTCTGATCCACGAGTCCGAACAGGCCAGCGCCGAGGGCTACCGCGTGCTCTGGTATCACAGCGCGCGCAAGGCCGAGTGCGATGCGCAAGCCCGCCACCGTCGGCTGGAACGGGCCGGGAAACAACTGACCGAACTCAGGGAGAAGCTCGCTTCCCCGCGCACGCGCTACCGCGATCGAACCCAGGTGATCAAGGCGGTCGAGACCATCCTGGCCGAGTACGAAGTCGCCGAGTGGCTCGACGTGACGGTCGTGGAGAAAGTGGAGGAACGCTACCGCCAGGAGCACCGCGGCCGTCCGACGGCCAACACACGTTACGTCAAAGAGGAACGTTTGCGCTTCGATATCGCGATCCAGTTTCGCCCTGAGCGGTTGGCGGAAGAAGCGCTCTGCGATGGGGCCTTCCCGCTGATCACCAACGACCAGACGCTGTCCCCGCTGGAGTTGCTCCTGTCCTACAAACAACAACCTCTGATCGAGAAACGTTTCCAGCAACTGAAGACGGACTTCGTGGTGGCCCCCGTGTTCCTGAAGGAGGCCAGCCGGGTTCAAGCGTTGCTGTGCGTGTACTTCTTCGCCTTGGTCGTGGAATCCCTCCTGGAGCGAGAGGTGCGCCGTGCGATGGAGCGAACGGGGACCGAAAGCCTGCCGCTGTATCCCGAGGGCCGCCCCTGCCGCCGCCCCACGGCACGGCGGATCCTCGACCTGTTCGACGACGTGCAACGACACGAACTGATGACCGACGCGAAAACCACCACGCTGTTCACCACGGAACTGACCCTCGTGCAACGCCAGGTGCTCCGCCTGCTGGGAATCCCGAGGGCCTATGAGCGCTGATCCCTGATCACGCCCGCCGGAGAATATTCCCAGATATTCTCACGCAGATGTGCGGAAAGTAGGTGACATGGGTACGGTGCACAGAATTCTGCACAGAACCTCCTTTCCGATCGCCCCTCTCCACCCCGCGTTGCGGGATCAAGCCCTTTCGTCCGCTTGGGCTTACGGCAAATCGTCCCGTTGACGGACCTTTTCGTCGGTCCCCATCCCCTTTGCAGACTGCCAACCGGCTTTGTCCGGAACCTCGTCGAGATATTCCCGGCCGGTGACCGGACCGGGACGGATCCGGCGGTTGCAAGATGCCTTCGCAGCCCGTCTGCGGCCGTTGCCCGGTTCTACCAGCCGATCGCCATCGGCCAGGAGGATCGTTTCGCCCGGTCGCACATGTCGCGCTGCCTCGAAGAGCTCGGCGGCGGCGACGGAGTGCGAGTCGGGAGGAAACAGGCCGGCCACGGTGGATCGAACCTGGGATTCGCGACGCGGCCGCATCATCCCGGCCGAAGTCGCTGGCCTCACCTCTGATCAGGGCGGACGGCATCGCCATATCCCGACACGAAAGAAAGCACGACCGGACTCGACACTTGGGAAATTCGGGAGAGTGGGTGAATTAAATGGGCAATGATCCATGCTCACCTTGGTGGATCGGCTCTCCGCAGTGGTCGATTATGACATGATCCCACAGCTCGGTCATCGCCCCATGAAATCCATCACGCTGACGGTGACCCGCTGCCGGGACGAGGGTACAATCGCCAGAGCGTTGCAGGAGGGTGTTGAGCGGCACGTTCCTGGCCCGTTCCGCCGGTCGGCGATGGGGCGGCCATCGGGAGCCGCGATGCAGTAGGCGATGGCCCCAAGCCGATGGTAACATCATGTTCAGTTGAGCCATCTGCCGCAGTAGAATGAAGATGCGACCAACGATGTGCTCCGCCCTCACGGCTCATCTCACAAGGCCAGACCGCCATGCTCGACCCAGATGCGGCGTTGGCAAACCTGAAGCAGGTGCTGAAGGAGTTCGCCGTGTTCTGCGGTCGGCGGGGTAGTGCGAGTGAGGCAGACACCCGCGTCAAGCTAATCGGCCGCGTGCTGGTGGACGTGCTCGGGTGGCCGGAGTCGAACATCTCGCGGGAAGACCACGTCGATAGCGGCTTCATCGACTACTGCCTGACGGTCAACTCCACCCCGATGCTCGCTGCCGAGGCCAAGCGGAAGGACGCGGCGTTCGTCCTGGTCCAGAAGCACACTGACGACTGGTACAACCTAGATGGCGTGTTGGTCACCAGTAGGCCGATCAAGGATGCGATCGACCAGGTTCGCGCCTATTGCGACGACCACGACCCGACGGTTCGCTACGTCGCCCGTCACGCGGCGGGGAGCGGCCATGGCCTTGGGGCACATCACCCCAGGCATTCTGCTGCATGAGGTAGCCGCGGGCTGGAACGTCACGCAAGTGCTCGGGTCGGCGACACCGAAAGAATCTACTACTCTTCTGATTATGCGGATGAGATTGACGAGGCGGTCTGGGTCCTGAATGACCACTATTTCTGGTATTACGGCTGCCTCGGATTTTGGACACTCTCGGTGAGGCCTTAGGCGGCTCGCCAAATTAGATTGCTCGTTTGCTACTTTGGGCGGATGGTGTAGTTCCACTCGCCGTGGAACTTCTCTCGCTTGATCGAGAGACCGTCCATCTGCTGATCCGTGACCTCTCGGGCTGTCGGGTAGCTGCCGCCATCCAACTCCGATTTGATCTCCAGCCCAGCCTTCGTCTTCGTACCGCCGATCAGGTTGACGACCACCTCACGGCTGACCAGCGGGCGTCCCCTCCAGTTCTCCGTGATGTGACAGAACATCCGGTGCTCAATCTTATTCCACTTGCTCGTGCCCGGCGGGAAGTGGCACACCGAGATGCTCAGCCCGATCTCGTCGGCCAGTCGCTGCAACTCCACCTTCCAGAGGCGGCAGCGGCTCCCGTTGGAGCCGCCGCCGTCGGCCGTGATCAGCAACTTCTTCGCCTGCGGGTAGACCCGGCGGCCCATCCGATACCACCACCGGCGGATTGTCTCGACGGCGAACTCGGCGGTGTCGTGATCGACACCGACGCTGACCCAACCGGCGTTGGCCGCCATGTCATAGACCCCATAGGGGATCGCCTTGCCCAGGCCCTTGTCGATGAAGTCATGGACCTTCACCTTCTCGGGCTTCCCCTTGGGTTGCCACTCCCGCCCGCCGTTGCGGTACTGCCCTACAAGCTCTTTCTTCTTGGTATCGACCGAGACCACGGGCTGGCCTTGTCGCTGGAACGCCCTGGCCCTTCGGTTGATGTACTGGAACTGGGCATCCCGATCCGGGTGACCTTTGCCCTCGATCGTCTTGCGATTGGATTGGAGACTGTAGCCCAGGTCATGGAGGAGTCGATTGATCGTCCGCTCGCTGACGACGTGCCCTCGGGCCCGGAGCCCCTCTGCCAACTTCTCCGCACTCTTGCACGTCCACCGCAGGGGAGACATCGGGTCGCCACGGGTCACCGGACCGACGAGGGCTTCCAATTCACGCAGCAGGTCCGGGTCATGCTCGGTCAGCGGCTTGCGTCCGCCCCCGGGAGGACGGAGACGCCCACCCGAGAGTGGTCCGTCATCGTCCGGGGTGGGGAGATCCAGTTCCTTCAATCCCGCTCGGATGGTGGCCCGTGCGAGTCCGGTGGCCTCGGCGACCCGGATGATCCCGCCCCTGCCAAGCGATCGGGCTTCAACGGCGGCCCAGAGGCGGCGAGCCCGCTCATCGAGGAGCGGTTTGAGGGTGATGTACTTCGCTTCGACGACCTGAGTGAGTAGGTTCGGCATGAACCATACTGTAACAAAATACAGGTCGAAACGGACGATCTATTTTGGCGAGCCGCCTAACCCCGCTAGCGTCAGAACGGAAGGTCATCATCCCGCCCACTTCCGTTGCGATCCGCCACGACAGCGGGCGGCAGCAAGTGCTGCTCGTCCACGGCTTCGTGGGCGACGAGGCCCATGCACACGGGGCAGAGCCGCCGGGGCGTGTCTTTCCGCTTCTTGAGCCGGCGCTCCAGGCCCCTGTCGCCTGCCCAGACCCGCACCAGCTTCCACTCGATCCCGGCCTGCTTGACGACCTCCAGCAGCCGTGCGCCGGTCCCGGCCCGGTGCTGGGCCAGCCGTTGAGCGAGGTCGGTAGCGAAGCCGACGTAGTGACCGGCGTGGTGATAGCGGGACGCCAGGTGGATGACGTACACGTGGCCCTGCGGGGCACTGCGGCGGGGGCGGCTCATGGTGCGGCTCCGATCGGTGGCGGGTCGGTCCGTCGTCGCCACCACCGCCGGTGTCGTCGCCCCGCCGAGGTCAGCCCTCGTCGTCGGGCAGGTGGCGGGTCAGCACGCTGGTGGGAATGTGGGTCGTGCCGCCGCCCTCGCCGTAGTCGTCGTACCTGAACGTGCGGTCGGCCTTGCGGACCTCGGCCAGGGCGGCACGGGCCTCCTCCCAGGTCTCCCACTGGGCGACCCAGAGCCGCCGGGGCTGCCCTGCGAGGACGGAGCTGCGTTCGTAGACGCTGTGGGCGTAGAGCACCGGCTTGGAGTGGCGGTAGGTCTCGCCTCGGCCCCTCTCCAGCGTGAACGTGGGCCGGGGGCGGACGGTGGAGCGGATGTCGTCGATGCGTTTGAGCAGGTCGGACATGATGGCCCTCTGATCGGTGGATGTGGTTGTCAGTGCTCGGTCCGGCGGTGTCGGGCGGCGTCCATGCCGCCCGTGGCCGCTCAGTTGAACTGCGAGACTGCGAATTGGCGGGGGTCAATCCCGGTAGCCTCACCCTCGATGTGGTACATCATCGGCATGGGCAGGTCGTAGCCCTCCTGGCCGTGAATCATCACCCAGTCGAGGTCGATGACACGCCCTGAGCCATCGTAGTGGCGGTCGTCCTCGGGGTAGTCGCCAAGGTCTTCGTCAGGGACATGGATCAGGTGGCCGAAGGTCGGATCGTCACTCAGTTCGTCGATGGCATCCGACAGCGTGTCGGCCTCGACCACCAGCAAGAGAGGTGTGTAGCTACCACCGATCTCCATGAGCCACGCCTTGCCGAACCAGCGGCCGGGGTTCAGCACGGGGATGTCGGCGAGGTCGTGGCCGTTGAGCGTGCAGGAGCCGGTGATCTTCATCGAGCTGTCTCCGGTGGAGTGAGTGTTGTCCACGCCCACTCCGCCGGCGTCGCTCCCCGCATCAGAGGGTGGCTTGAACGAGCACTACCTTGCCCGTGTGGCGGTCGATCATCCGGCACGCATCGCCGGAGACGCTTTCAACGAAGGCCATCACAGCCTCCGTGTCCGTAAAGGCACGGTAGAGGCGGCGGATAGAGGTGTGACCGTCGATGGTCGCCTCGGCCTCCCAGGAGACCTCATAGGAGGGATGGGCAGCCTCCCGCCGCCGCACCCACTCCCGGCACGCCCGCTCGAACTCGGGGTCGTCCTGACGCCCCGCCCCGTACACCACGTCGAGCACGGCCCGGCCGAGCACGTTGAAACTCTCGGCGGCGACCTCCAGGGCATAGTCGGCGTGGTAGACGTAGAGGCTCGGGACGGTGTTGAGGTTGCGGCTGCGGAGGTACTGGGTGTACTCATTGCCGAACATGTGCCCGTCCCGCCACATCCGCTTCTTGAGCAGGCCGTAGCCCCGCCGGTTGAGAACCTTCTGGGCGTGGTAAAGCAGGCGAGACTCAGGGGTGTACCAGCCCGGCGGCGACCACGAGTTGCGGCTCCGGTTGGGCCGCAGCACGGGGTCGCCCGGCTCCCGGTAGACGTAGCAGGAGTGTCCGACGATCGAGACGATCATGACCGATCTTCCTGGGGATGGTGTTTTCCACACCACCTCCGGCGGTGTCAAATCGTCTCACTGTGCAGCCAATACCCGTGCAGGGCCTCCATTGCTTTGAGTCTCATCACTTGATATTGAGCCACTGGTTCACCTATATTTGGTTGTAGCGCACCCCTTCGTTTCGAGGAGTCAGCCATGGCGAACAAGAAGCAGACATCTCCGAAGGTTGCCACGGTCGCTTCCGAGATCCTCCGAGACCCGAAGGCACCCAAGGCGGCGAAGACGGTTGCCGCCTCCGACCTGGCGCAGGCGAAGGGTAAGTCGAAGAAGAAGAAATAGCCGCCTCCGGCACTCCGACTACCGAGGAGGCCCGGCAGCATCGCCATGATGCTGCCGGGCCTCGCTGCTTACATTCCCCAGACGGGCCTGCGGCGCTGCTCGGGCGTCATGGCAGCGATGTGCCGGGCCAGGTCGATCCAGGTCATCTCGGTCCGTGGGGTAAGGGGCGTCCCGGTGGTCTCGCCCTTCATGTTGGTCCCCAACGGGGTGGGGATTCGTCCCGCCCACCCCGCCGGTGTCACTCGCCGTCAGTCCTCGCTCCGCTCGTAGCCGAGGGCCTCGAAGGCGTCCCGCAGGTCATCCTCCTCGGGGTAGCCGCCCTGGTCGTCACGGTTCTCGACGGCCCGCTGGCGGTGGTCCCAGAACCAGGAGAAGACCGCCGATTCCCAGCCATCGGGCAGGTCGTATTCGTGCTTCAGTCGCCAGGCGGCGTCGGTCAAGTTGGACAGCGTTGCTTCGTACTCCCTGCGGGAGTAGTCCGCTTCATCGAGGATCGGATAGTCAGCCAGCCGCTCAGCGAGGTCGTGGTAGGTCTTGAAGGCGTCGGAGATCTGACCATCCCGGTAGACCCGGATGGAGAAGCCATCCACGTGGCCGACCGCCCAGTGGCTATGGCTTTCCATCACCACATCGGGATCGTCACCGTCCGTGAAGGGTTCCAACATCTCGCCGATGGCGTCGGCATTACTCTGATCGAGCAGGCGGCTGTCCCGGTTGTGCGTGTAGACGATGGCCCAGGCGTCGGGGTCGTCGATCTCCCGCAACCGATCCCACACGAAGCACTCGAACCGCTTCCAGTTGCCCGCCGCCTCACGGGCAGCGTCTTCCAGGGTCATCTCGCCGATCGTCGTCATGGTGACCTCCGTCAGCAGGGGAGTGATTGTCACACCCCTTCCGGCGGTGTCGTGGCAGGGCCAGCGCACACTTATAGGTAATTCTGGTGTGCGCCGTGGAAAGGCTTGGATCTTCAGCGGGTGCGAATCCCGCCCGGCATCTCAGTCGCTCCAGCCGGTAGCAATCGGAGCGGCGGTGGAGGCAACGAAACCGCCGGAGCCTTCGATGGAAAGGGTCGCTTCGGCGACCCCGCGAGCAGGCAGGCCGTAACGTGAGTGAACGCTGAGCAGGCCCCGAAAGGCTTAATGTGGGAGCCGACCCGCCGCTAAAACGGGGAAGGCCGCCGTCGCTGGGGAATTGGGGGTCACACCCCGCGAAGCGACGCAAACCAGTGGTCCCACCGGGGTAATGGCGACGGCATGTCTGCAGAGGAGATCGAACGCAACACGGGAAGCCCCACTCGGTGGAAGTGCGTGACCGCCAACCGGACGCCCGCGAGGGACAGGCCGGGCCGGGCGGGGTGGCGGACAGGCCCGTAGTACCGTCGAAGCCGGGTAACGCCGGCGGAGGGAAGGGGCCTGAGTTCAAGATCAGCGTCAGAAAGAGCGTGAGAGCCGGGAGATTGGCGATGAGCCTAGTACCTCCACCAAAGGTTCAGAAACTCCAGACGGCGCTGCATGCCAAAGCGAAGGGAGCGCCCAGCTATCGGTTCTACCGATTGTACGACAAGGTGTACCGACGAGACGTGCTGGAGTTCGCCTACCTGCGCTGTCGCGCCAACGACGGTGCACCGGGGGTGGACGGCCAGACCTTCGAGGACATCGAGGCGTACGGCCGCGAACTCTGGCTGGACGAACTGACGACCGAACTGAGAGAACGAACGTATCGACCGGACCCCGTGCGACGGGTCTACATCCCGAAAGGCGATGGCAAGCAACGGCCGCTGGGGATCGGTTCGATCCGGGACCGCGTGGTGCAGATGGCGGTGGTGCTGGTCTTGGAGCCGATCTTCGAGGCCGACCTGCAACCGGAACAATACGCCTACCGGTCCGACCACAGCGCCCTGGACGCCGTGAGGCAAGTCCACGGGCATGTGAGCACGGGGCATACGGAGGTGGTCGACGCCGACTTGACCGGGTACTTCGACAGTATCCCGCACGCCGAACTCATGAAATCGTTGTCGCGGCGCATCAGCGACCGGCACCTCCTGGGGCTGATCAAGATGTGGTTGGTGGCACCGGTGGAAGAAACCGACGAGCGGGGTCGGACGCGCCGGACGACGCGGAACAAAGACGAGGGACGGGGAAGCCCGCAGGGGTCTCCTCTGTCACCGTTGCTCGCCAACCTCTATATGCGTCGGTTCATTCTGGGCTGGAAGCTTCTCGGGCACGAACAGCGGCTCGACGCGCACATCGTCAACTATGCGGACGACTTCGTGATCTGCTGTCGCGGCACGGCCGACGAGGCGATGGCCGCGATGCGGGGCATGATGTCCAAGCTGCGGCTGACGGTGAATGAGAAGAAGACGCGGCTGTGCCATGTCCCCGAGGAGACGTTCGACTTTCTGGGCTATACGATCGGACGGTGTCACTCGCCGCAGACGGGGCGTTCCTACATCGGGACGTGGCCGTCCGCGAAGAAGATCGCCGGCCTTCGGGACGAGATCCGCGAGATCACGGACCGTCGTTGGCTGTGGACGGAGGTCGAGGACCGGGTGGTGCGACTGAACCGGCTTTTGCTGGGGTGGTCGAACTACTTCTGCCTCGGCCCCGTGAGCCGTGCGTACCATGCCGTCGACCGGCATTGTCGCCAACGGCTCCGTCGGTGGCTCTGCGCCAGCACAAGGTGAAAAGCCGGGGGACGTACACGGTTCCCCGATCAGTACCTGAACGACAAGTTGGGGCTGATCCGCCTGAGTGCCCGGACGAAGAGTTTTCCGTGGGCGAAAGCATGAGTTCTTGTCCGAGAGCCGGTGCGGGAAAACCGCCCGCCGGGTTCGATGAGCGGGGAGTAGGAAACGGAGCATGGCGCGGCTCTTGAGGCACCGGCGACCGAAAGGGCCGGCAACAGATAGGCCAAACCTAAACCACCGCACTACTCCTCGACTCTACAATTTGTAAGGCTTGCCCCTGGCTGGCTCTTGTGCATACCATCCCCTGTGTTGCTTCCATGACCGCGTCGCATCGGGGGGTGAACCATGGCAGACGTTCAGCGAATCGGCCTGGATGAGGTCGTGCGGCATTTCGCGGAACTCGAGGACCCGCGACTCCGAGATCAACCGACGGCACCCGCTGGTCAGCGTGGTGGTCATCGCCTTGCTGGCCGTGCTCGCCGGCGCCGGCGGACCGACGGCGATCGCCCGCTGGGCCCGGCTGAAACAGGAGTTCCTCATGCGGGTGCTCGACTTGCCCAACGGCCTCCCGCGCAAGGATGTCTTCCGGCGCTCCTGATGGCGCCTGAAGCCGGCCGCCTTCCGGGCCTGCTTCGCCGGCTGGCTCCAGTCGTTGCGTGCCGAGGCGATGGCGGAGACCGGCGTGGATCGGCCGGTGCTGCCGGTGGACGGCAAGACCTTGCGGCGCAGTCACGATCGCAAGGACGGGCTGGGTGCCCTGCATTCGGTCAGCGTGTGGGCCAGTGAGTATGGCCTGTCCCTCGGCCAGGTGGCCTGCGACGAGAAGTCGAACGAGATCACGGCCATCCCCGAACTTCTGCGGTTGGTGGACATCGAGGGGGCGATCATCACCATCGACGCGATGGGCACCCAGAAGGCGATCGCCGCGCAGATCCTCGCGGGCAAGGCCGACTATGTGTTGGCGTTGAAGGGGAACCAGGAGGCGCTCTATGAGGCGGTCATCGAGCACATCGACGAGCAGCTTGAGGGGGACCTGTCCGAGGCGCAGGAGTCTGTGACGACGGAGGAGGCTCACGGGCGCGCAGGAGGTGCGGACGTATCTCCAGCTCCCGGTCCCCGAGGACCTGCCCGGCTTCGAGCAGTGGAAAGGGGCTCGAGTCGATTGGGATGGCAACGTCGTGCTGTCTTCGAGACGGTAAGGAGACGATCGAGGTCCGCTACTACCTCAGCAGCTTAGAAGTGGACGTCCAGGAGTTCGCCCGTGCCATCCGAGGCCATTGGGGCATCGAGAACGCTGCCATTGGACCTTGGACATGACGTTCCGCGAGGACGAGTCCCGGATCCGCGAGCGGAACCTGCGTGAGAACTTCGCGTGGCTGAACCGGTTTGCGTTGTCGCTGTTGAAGCAGCATCCCGACCGGCAAAGCGTGGCCATGAAACGCCGTAGCTGTGGCTGGAGCGAGACCTTCTTGATGGAAGTCGCTACTGGATCAACATGTTAGTGTGCGCTGGCCCTGGGTGTCGTGGGCGGCGTTCCACTCGCCGCCCGCCGGGTCAGTTATCCGGCCAGGGCCGCCTCTACCTCTTCCTCCTCAGCAGCCTGGGCGCGGCTGAAGCCGAGGAGGTAGTCGGCGGCCCTCGACGCTTGCGATGAAGCCTGGAAGATGAACCTCGGGTCGCTCTTCATGGCCCTGAGCCAGTGGCCCAGGTAAGCGACGTGGTTGGTCAGGTTGTCCGAGGCCGGCACGCCCAGCTCTCGGGCCAGGTAGCAGGCCCCAATCTCGGCGACCAGCTCACCCATCGCATAGGTATTCTCCGCATCCTTGCGGCTCCAATTCAGGCGGCTCGGGTGCTCGGTGGCGTGGACCAGCTCGTGAAAGATCGTCTCGTAGTACTCGTCCGGCTCCGTGAACGACACCTTGGGCGGCACCTGGACGATATCTTCAGATGGCGAATAGAACGCCTTGCCACCGCCGTGCCGGATCGTGATGCCGGTGGCAGCGATGGCCGCCTCGGCGGGCTCGTGGTCGATCACGACCGACCTGGCGGTGTCGGCCGCCCCGGCACGCAGGTGGTCGAGGTGATCGCCCTGCACCTGATCGACGTTGAAGACCGTGTACGACCGCATGACGAAGTAGCGGTCCGACTTCTCGTCGCCCTCCTCGTCCCGCTCGGTCCTGGTGACGGGCGTCCAGAAGACGATGGTTGTGCCCCAGCGGCCCGGCGGGATGTGGGACGGGCGGGGCATGACCTTGCCGCCCAGGTTCTTCCTCTGGTTGAAGGTGGCCCACCACTTCGAGGTCAGGTCGTGCCGGTCCGAAGCCAGGTCCAACAGGATTGGATTGATTCCCCGATACGGCCTCTTGCTCACGACGTTGGCGGGAAAGCCGGCGTTGGGTCCGACCTGCCAGGGCCGTCTCCAGGGCGGGGTCTTGCCGGTCTCCAGGGCGGCGACGATCTGGGCGGTGATCGACTGACGAAGTTGCTGCTGGCTCGCCATGACGGGCCTCCGGGGCGGTCGTGGTTGGTTATCAACGACCGGTCCGGCGGTGTCATGGGAGCGGGTGGAGAGCCCGAGCAGGTGGGCAGGCGATTAATAGCCCCTGACGTGGCCCGAGGCCGTGGCGATCCTGCCCAGTCGAACCCCTGCGGGCGAGGCACGGAGGCCGCCGGGCTGCCGTGCCGGGTGCCGGGTTAGCGAGGCATGAGGCGCTCGCCAACGAGGCGAGTCCGTGATGTCACCGACTGGGGCAAGGCCCGCAGCCGGCTCATGCGGCTGGCCGTCTATGCGGCGCAACTGATCGACGGCTTCGCCACGACCACTGATCACGTCAACGGCCTGCTGGGGGCGCTGGCGGGCCAGGCCGGTCTGATGGGATGGGCGGAGACGGCTCGCTATCCCACCGCCTTCGGCTCGCTCTGCCTGTTCCGGACGACCCGAGGCGATGGTCTGCACCACCCCGAGGCGGGACCATCCTGAATGGGGTGACAATGGCTGGGGGATCAGCCATCATGAGACGGCCGGAGCGCACAGCGGAGACGGCTGGGACGGAGAGGAGCCCTCGGGCTCGACCGCCCCGGCCAGTGTGGTGGGCCGGAGATGCGGCACCGGCTCGAATGGCACGACGACTCGGAGAATGAGTCGGTAGTGAGCCAGGCTGCCCCCCAGCACGAACAGGTGGAACAGTTCATGGCCCCCGAAGTACCCCGGCCAGAGAACGGGCCAGCGGAGCAGGTTGAACATGGCCCCCACGCTATAGAGGACGCCACCGGCGACGAGCGGCCGCAAGGCCCGGTGCGAGACGGCCCGTGCCAGCTCGGCATAACAGGCGACGACGCCCCATCCCATCCCCAGGTAGAGGCCGGTGTTCAGCAGCGGCGGGAAGGGGCCGCCGATCGCCAGCCTCACCGAGGCGACGGCGGTGAGCAACCAGACGGTCGTCAGGGTGCCCCACCGCCACCGTCCCCGTAGCAGGCCCCAGGCCAGCGGGGTGTAGCTGCCGGCGATCAGGCAGAAGATCCCGATGCGATCCAGGCGGTCGAAGACAGCGAGCCCGTCTTTCGGAATGCGGAGGCCATGGTAGAGCGTGCTGGCCGCATAGCAGAAGGCCAGGCTCAGGCCGAAGACCAGCAGGCTCAGCCGCTTGGCGGGGTGGCAACCACTGCTCCGCCGCCAGAGCAGCAGTGTGCCGATCAGGGCCAGCAGCACCCCAGCGCCGTGGCTCCAGGCGTTGACGGGCTCACGGAGGTCGAAGAGGTCCATGCCACCTCGTCCCGATGGAGTCTGATATCGGTTCAGAAGTCCGGGACAGCCAGGGCCGGGCTCCCAAAACCAGATCATCGGCCGTAACCGGCCCTTCGCTCTTGCAACGGCAGTGCCGCACGACGCCGCTCGCCCTGCGGTCACCTGGCCCGCAGACATGCGCTGATCACCGGCGAGGCCGAGGGAGCCGCAGGCACGGTCTCCCTCGGCCTCCGCTGACCGGGCACGACATCAATAGCGACCGCTGCCCCCACCGTAGCCGCCGCTGCGACCACCGCCGTAGCCGCCGCCACCCCCGCTCCGACCACCGCCACCGCCGTAGCCACCCCGGCCGCCACCGCCGCCCCCACGGTCCTCCCGTGGCTTGGCCTCGTTGACGGTCAGATTCCGGCCGCCGTGGTCATAGCCGTTGAGACCCTGGATGGCCGCCTGCGCCTCGGCGTCGGTGCCCATCTCCACGAACCCGAAGCCCTTGGAGCGGTTGGTGTCCCGATCCACGATGATCTGGGCGCTCTGGACCGTCCCGAACTGGGCGAACAGCGCCTCCAGGTCGGACTCGTTGACGTTGTAGGTCAGGTTGCCGACGTACAGTTTCTTGCCCACGATCGAACTCCTCAGCGGCAGACCGGCGACCCGCAACACGCTTTCCGGGTCGAGAAGAAAGGGGGCCTCTGTTGAAGCCCGTCTGGGGCGGGAAAGGCGAGAGAGATGAGCAGAGGCCGGATCGAGAGGAACCAGCAGTGCCACTCGGTCGTCAGACCAACCGACAAAAGGGTAACAAGACCAGGAGGCTGAGGACAGGCAAAAGCGTCGGATTGTTGTTCCAGTGTTCCAGACCGGCGGATCGCTGCTTCCTGGACAGGGAACAGTTGTAACCGCTCGAACCGTCACCCCATCGAACAAAGATGCCGGGTGATCCCGAAGCGGGGGAGCCGAGTGTCCCATATCAGCGAGCCAGGGCGGTATCAGTCGATGACGTTCTTGGCGATCGAGTCCAGCTGCTCACCCGTCTCGGTGAGGGTCCAGAAGCTGTTCCTACCCTGAGCGCAACCCGCCCTCTTCCTGTCCGATGCGAGACGTGATCGGTGGGAGCCGTGGATCACGGGCGAAGCGCATGCCGTTCGACCGGCGGCTCGGGGTCCGACGCCTCCGGGAACGACGGTAGCGGCAAAGAACCGGCTCGGGCTCATCCTGCTGAGGCTGGGTGACGTGCTTCGAGGGCCGGGATCAATCGGCAGCGTGATCGGCAGGGGACAGGATTCCGGGGACGGGCGGATCGACGACCGCAGGTGCTCGATCGGCAGCCCCTCCCATTGGCACGGCGGTGACTGTCACTGCCACCGCCTGTGGCTTCGGCGACTCCAACTGCCAGACGGCACACTGAGGATGGATGCCCGCTCGGGAGTAGACCTCTTCCTGGCAGACCGGGCAGCGCATCCTGGTCGAGAGTCGCTTGGGCGGGTTGTGATAATAGCCACCTGGCATCGGGGTTGCCTTCCGGGTGAGTTCATGCCTGGGACGTGGCCCATCAGGCCGTGTGGTCCGGTCAGCCACGCCCATGAGAGCCAGGTCTGACGCCCCGCCTGGCGGCGACGGCAGGGGGATCGCTCTGGCCCAGCGGCTTCCAGGTCAGTTGAACAAGGGGCTGTCCTGACTCGGGGTCGATCGTGTCGAGATCCGTGACATCGATGAGCCGGACGAGGACCGAATCACCCCCCTTGACGTAAGCGGGCGGCTGCCCCGCACGAGACTCGGAGTGGGCGAACAGCACGGTGTCACCGGCGGCGATCGTCTCGCCGTGGGGCACGGGCACGATCGCCCGGCAACTGCGACCACGTTCGACTTCCGAGATCCTCTGCTCGTCCGCAGGGTACGTGGTCATCAGCGGTTCCACACCAGGGAGAGGGTTCCGAACGACGCCGTGGTCGTCACACGCCCTGCGGTCACCTGGCCCGCAGACATGCGCTGATCACCGGCGAGCCCGAGGGAGCCGCAGGCACGGTCCCCCTCGGTGTCCGCTGACTGGGCTTGCGATCAATAGCGACCGCCGCCGCCGCCGTAGCCACGACCGCCGCCGCCCGTGCGAGCCTCACGGGGTTTGGCTTCGTTGACGGTCAGGTTCCGGCCGTCGTGCTCACGGGCGTTGAGGCCCTGGATGGCCGCCTGGGCCTCGGCGTCGGTGTCCATCTCCACGAACCCGAACCCCTTCGAGCGGTTCGTGTCCCGATCGACGATGATCTGGGCACTCTGGACCGTCCCGAACGGCGTGAACAACGCCTCCAGGTCGGACTCGTTGACGTTGTAGGTAAGGTTCCCGACGTACAGCTTCTTGGACAAGATCGACTCCGCAGCGAGAAGACGACGACCCGCAGGGTACTTTCCGGGTCGAGGAGAAAGGTGGACTCAGGGCGAGCCCCTTGGGCGGGAACGGCGAGAGAGGGGAGCAGGGACCGGATCGGGAAGAGCCAGTAGTGCCACTCGGTCGTCAGACCAACCGAGTAAAGTATAACAGAATCAAGAGTACAGTGGGAAAAATATTTGAGCAATTTTTGTTCATGCCCGGCCCGAGCACCACAATCTTGACACATTGAAGGTGCGAATACTCGACCCGTCACCTCATCGGACGAAGACACCCGGCAACCCCATCCGGGTTCGCCGGGTGTCCCATGTCAGTGACTCGGAGCGGTCTCAACTGATGACCTCCTTGAGGATCGAGGCCAGATGCTCGCCCCTCTCGGTGAGGGCAGAGATGTTGTTCTTGCCCTGGCGGTGAGGCCGATGACCACCATCATCGGCTCGCTCCCGGCTGCGGGCTGGCGTCCTTCTTCCAGGCTCGTCCGATCGCATCGGCCGCCAGGATCGCATCGGCCACCATGTCCGGTTGCACCTCGAACGGCTCGTTATGCATGGTATCGCCCTCCGCCGTCGCACGAACGGCGATCCGGTGCAGCAGCCCCTTCGGCACCTCCGTCAGGCCGATCTCGGCCAATGTGATCGGCAGCCCGACTTCGGTGGCGAACCCCAGCACCCGACGCAGCACCGACCGGGGTTGTCCCTCCAGCACCAGTTGGGCCAGCAGGCCGAACGCCACCTTCTCCCCGTGCAGATAGGCGTGGGTGGCCGGGGCCGTGGTCAAGCCGTTGTGGATGGCATGGGCCGCTGCCAGTCCCGAAGACTCGAAACCGAGCCCGGAAAGCAGCGTGTTCGCCTCCACGATGCGTTCCAGGGCCGGAGTCACAACCTGGGTCTGCACCGCCCGCAGGGCATCGGCCCCATCGGTCAGCAAGGTGCGGTAGCAGAGCCTTGCCAGCGCCAGGGCGGCCTGCGTCGATAACCCCCCTCGCAAGTTCTGGACTCGCCCGTCCACGCAGGTCTTGGCCTCGAACCACGTTGCCAGCGCATCGCCCATCCCCGCCACCAGGAGTCGGGGCGGACTCAAGGCGATCACCTGCGTGTCCACCAGCACCAGGTCGGGGTTCTTCCGGTAGAAACGGGAGCCTTCGACGACGCCCTCGTCCGTGTAGATCACGGACAAGGCACTGCACGGTGCATCACTCGAAGCCACGGTCGGGCACGTCACGACCGGCAGATCGAGGTCGGCGGCGGCGGCACGGGCGCCGTCCAGAACTTTCCCGCCACCAGCACCGACGATGACCTGGGACTGGTTCTGCTTTGCGGCCTTTTTGATCCGCTCGATCTCGGCCAGGGAGCATTCGCCGCCGAACTCATGCACGGCATACGCCATCCCGGCCTCAGCGAACGTCCGCCGCCACGTCTCCGAAAGCAGACGGATCGGGGAACGGCCACCGACGATCAGGACCGGCCCGCTCAAGCCCAATCCGGCCATCTCGGTCCCGAGTACGGCGGTGGCGTTCTTCCCCTGCGTGTAGCGGCTCGGGGAACAGAAGACGGCGAGCATGGTGTGGTCCCTTCAGGGTCTCAATGAGGTGTTCCCGGTCATCGATCTGGCGCTGGCCTGGCCGATGAGGTCTGTGACGTTCGCCGCCTGCTGCGTTTGCCCCTTTGGTTTGATGATAATGGGTGCTGCGGGGCTTCGACAGGGCGGGGACATCGACCGCCAAGTCCCTCCGGTATCCGCCGCCATTCGCCAGCCTGTGACCAACCCGGCATCCCGTGGGTATCATGCCCGGATCGAAGATGAGCGGGATACGCTGCCAGGATGCCGAGAGGCAGCGAATTCTCCGATGACGACTCATGAGGGGGCTGGTTTGAGAGATGACGAACAACCCCGCTAATGACTCCTGGACCGGCCTCTCGGAAGCGGAAGTCGCCGGTCGCTTGCAGCAGCACGGCTACAACGAGCTGCCCTCGACAAAACACCGCACCATCCTTGCGACCGCCTGGGATGTGGTCCGGGAGCCGATGTTCCTGCTGCTCCTGGCCTGCGGCACGATCTACCTGCTCCTGGGCGACGTGCGAGAGGCCCTGATGCTCCTCGGCTTCGTCTTCGTGGTACTGGGGATCACCCTCTACCAGGAGCGCAAGACCGAGCGGGCGCTGGAGGCCCTGCGTGACCTCTCCAGCCCCCGTGCGCTTGTCATCCGGGGCGGGCACCGGAGGCGGATTGCGGGCCGGGAGGTGGTCCCGGACGATCTTCTCGTCCTGGCCGAAGGCGACCGGGTACCCGCCGATGCCGTCGTCCTCTCGTGCGACAACCTCTCCACCGATGAGTCGCTGCTGACCGGCGAATCCGTGCCGGTCCGCAAGGTCGCCTGGGATGGCGTGCGGGAGATGAGCCGTCCCGGTGGCGAAGACCTGCCGTTCGTCTTCTCCGGGACGCTGGTGGTCCAGGGTCAGGGCATCGCCCAGGTCCGGGCGACCGGCCTCCACACCGAGATGGGCAAGATCGGCAAGGCCCTGCAAGCGGTGCAGGTCGAAGGCACCCGGTTGCAGCGGGAAGTGGGGCGGCTCGTGCGCTGGGTGGCCGTGCTGGGCTTGTCCCTGTGCGTGCTCGTGGTCGCCCTCTACGGCCTGACTCGTGGTGACTGGCTCAAGGGCTTCCTGGCCGGAATCACCCTGGCGATGGCGATGTTGCCCGAGGAATTCCCCGTCGTCCTGACCATCTTCCTCGCCCTGGGTGCCTGGCGCGTCTCGAAGATCAACGTCCTGGCCCGGCGGGTGCCGGTGATCGAAACCCTCGGCTCGGCCACCGTCCTCTGCGTGGACAAGACCGGCACGCTCACCGTCAACCGCATGTCGATCCGCAAGCTGGTCGTGGACGGAATGGTCCACGATGTCGAGAAAGAGGCCGCCGAACCGTTGCCGGAGGCGTTCCACGAGATCGTCGAGTTCGGCATCCTGGCCAGCCAGCGTGACCCGTTCGACCCGATGGAGAAGGCGTTCCACGACCTCGGCAATGCCCGTCTCGCTCAGACCGAACATCTGCACGCCGACTGGACGCTGGAACGGGGATACCCCCTGTCGCCCGCCCTGCTGGCGATGTCCCACGTCTGGAAGTCGCCGACCGGCCAGGACTACGTGCTGGCGGCCAAGGGGGCGCCGGAGGCCATTGCCGACCTGTGCCATCTGAACTCCGAACAAACTCAGGCCATCGGCGCACAAGTGGCAGCGATGGCCCAGGAAGGGCTTCGAGTGCTGGGTGTCGCCCGTGGCGTGTTCCGATCCAGAGATCTACCGGGCGAGCAGCACGACTTCACGTTCGAGTTCCTGGGCCTCGTCGGGCTGGCCGATCCCGTGCGCCCGACCGTTCCGGCTGCCGTTCAGGAATGTGACACGGCGGGTATCCGGGTGGTCATGATCACCGGCGACCACCCGACCACGGCGCAGAGCATCGCCCGTCAGGCGGGCCTCAAGCCGCTCGATGAGATCATCACCGGCCCCGAGCTGGACGGGATCGGGGACGAGGAACTCCAGCGGCGGGTGCGGACGGTCAACGTCTTTGCCCGGATGGTCCCGGAGCAGAAGTTGCGGCTGGTGAACGCCCTGAGAGCCAACGGCGAGATCGTCGCCATGACGGGTGACGGGGTGAACGACGCCCCGGCGCTGAAAGCCGCCGACATCGGCATTGCGATGGGTGGTCGGGGCACCGACGTGGCCCGTGAAGCCGCCTCGCTGGTGCTCCTCGACGATGACTTCACCTCGATCGTGCAGTCGGTCCGCATGGGACGGCGGATCTACGACCACCTGCAAAAGGCGATGACCTACATCGTGGCGGTCCACGTGCCGATCGCCGGGATGTCGCTCCTTCCGGTGATGTTCGGCTGGCCGCTGGCGCTGCTGCCGGTGCATATCCTGTTCCTGGAACTGGTGATCGACCCGGCCTGTTCGATCGTGTTCGAGGCCGAGCCGGAAGAGCCCGGCGTGATGCACCGGCCGCCCCGTAACCCCCAGGCATCCCTCTTCGGCCGGCGGCTGCTCGGCCTGGGGCTGCTGCAAGGTGCGAGCGTGCTCTTGATCGTCCTGGCGGTCTACCTGGCGGCGCTGCTGGGCTGGCACGACGAACGGGACGCCACTGCACTCGGTTTCACCACGCTCGTCGTGGCCAACCTGGGCCTGATCTTCGCCAACCGGTCCTGGTCCCGCACCGTCTGGTCCACCCTGCGGACCCCGAATCCGGCTCTCTGGTCCGTTCTCGGGGGCACGCTGGTCTTCCTCGGTCTGGTGCTCTACGTGCCGTTCTTGCGTGACCTGTTTCACTTCTCGACCCTGCATCCCGGCGACATAGCCATCTGCCTGGCGGGCGGATGTGTCAGCATCCTGTGGTTCGAGTGCCTGAAGTTGTTCAAGCAGAGATGGCTGGCCGGAGCGTGAGGGAGTGACGAGGTATCGTCAAAGAGAGATACCGCTGATGCCCTGGATGGACTGGTACAACTCGCTGGCGAAACCGACCTGGACGCCCGCCCCATCGACCATTGGACTGATCTGGCAGATCCTCTACCCGATCATCCTGGTCAGCTTCGGCTTCGTGTTCGTGCAGGCGGCCCGGAAGCCAGGTGCTTGTCCCGCCGGGATTCGTCCCAGGTGTGCTCAGAGTCTGTCCCAGAAGTGCTTGTCTGGTGATTTCGGTTTCCGCCCCGTAGGGGCGACAGCGAATAGCCCAGGGCGTCAGCCCTGGGACCGCGAAACGGGCACAAAAACCTTCTCCGCGGTCCCGACGGTGCGAAAGAAAGACGCGGGCTTCTACCGCCCTGGTCCCAGGGCTGACGCCCTGGGCTATTCACTTTCGCCCCTACGGGGCTGAAACCGAATCACCGGATCGCCCCTTCAGGGACAGACTCTCAGCGAGCCTTCTCAGGCGGAGACAACAACATCATCACAACCGGTACGGCAACCGCAGAGTGACGACACCCCGTCTCAAGACGCCGCCCAGTGTCAATCCGTATGATCGTCGGCAGGATCGGGCGTCATTAGCTGACCAAACCCTCTTGCCCGCCGCATCCAGGCACTCGTTTGCCAGTTGTCCACCGGTTCCCCTGTGGAAAGCACCGGTGGCAACGGCATCAGGAGGTAATGGGACAGGGCATTGACGAACGGCTCGTACATGCTCCGCAGCTCATCGAGCCGACGGTCCACGGCATCCCCGTCCCTCAGTTCCAGCCCGGCGGACTTGAGATTCTCCCTCAAGGTTCTCAACTGCTCCGGGGGAAGCCGATTCGGATCGGGCGCAACCGGGGGGACGTGGAACACCTGGGACAAATCCACCACGACGTGACGGCTCATGGCGAACGTCAGCCACGCCTGCGACTGACAGGCCCCCCGCACCCCCGCCACGACCAGCGCCGAGGTGTCGAGGATCGCCGTCAGCGCCGCCAGCCACGACTGGTTGTCGTGCTGCGAGCGGAAGTAGCTCAGGACCGGGAAGGAGATATGGCTCTCCAGCACCTCCGCAGCCCACCGCTCCCACTCCTCCAGGAACCGGCCCAGCAGTGTCACGTCACTGGTACGGACTAATCGGCTGAGGAATTGAGCGGCTGTTGGTGGCGAGCCGGCCCTGGCGTCGAGCAGACTGATGGTCACTTCACGGCGGGAGAACGCCTGGTAGAGCACCGGCAGGTAGCTGATCACCACGGCGAGGAAGCCGAACCCGAGCCCCGCCTCGACGACCGCCAGGAACCGCCCCAGCGGTTGCGCTGGGGTCACGTCGCCGAACCCGAGGGTGAAGAACGTCACCCCACTGAAGTAGCCGTAGTCGCCGAAGCCGTGCTGCCCGTCCGGGGTGTGCAGCGGCGACCCGAGCGACCACTGAAGCAGGGCGAACCCGATGATCAGCCCGATGGCCCACAGGCCGAAAAGTCCGAGGATCGAGAGCGGCCCGTAGAGGCTCAGGAAGGTGTTCCGTCGCTTCCCTGGTGGGAGGAGCCCTGCCAAGGTGGCCCAGGGCCGCCATGAGTACACATAGAACAACCGTGCGAGCCGGAACTGGCGAGTGACCCGGCGGGGCAGGAGCATCGTCACGAAGGCGTCCCAGAGGACCAGGGCGATCAGAACCAGGCTCGCCGCTGCAATCAGCAACCGCATCAGATGCCCTCCCGGAACCATGGAATGTTGTTATCATGATGGGCTTGTAGGATTTCAAGTGTGTTAACCGAGTCATTCGGTTTCACTGAGCGCCAGGGGAGTCCGATGAGCGAGCGCATCCGGCTTGGCTCTCAGGCCCTTCAGGACTCGTCCCGCAGCCCACCCTCCCAGGGCTTCAGCCTCGGAACCCACCTGGGCACGTTCCGCCTGTAGGCTCGGTACTCCTCGCCAAAGCGGTTGATGAGGCCCGGCTCCTCCGATAGCGGGATGTAGATCATGTTGACGATCAGGAAGACGAGGAACCAGCCGAACAGCGGCAGGGATGCCGTGAGCAAGGACTCCCCGAGGAGCACGAGGCCCACGCCGGAGATCATCGGGTTGCGGACGTGGCGGTAGACGCCCCGGACCACGAGGTGCTGGGGCGGCTCCCAGGGAGCGAGTGTGCCCCGGCCGACCGTCACGAACAGCCGGATCGTGGCGACCATCAGCAGTAGCCCCAAGCCGATACAAACGCCGCCGATGAACGGCAGGAAGACCTTCGATAAGGGGACCGAGCGCCAGAGACGGAGCGTGTCGAGCCCGCCCAGCCAAAGGATGAAACCGGGGATCACCAGCAGCACCATGCCGGGCAGCAGGAGGATCGCTCGCAGGTGCTTCCACGCCCTCATTGTCATGCCCTCGCAGGCTCCGTGGGTGCTGCTGCCTGGCGGGTCCGGCTGCTTTCCGACCGCCGCCCTTGACACACAGCGAGATCCCCGGCGCTCGGGTTTCTGCTGCAACTCCCGCACCTCGGCTTGCAGGCTGTCGTTCCCGTGTCTCAGAGAGGGACGGCGACGACCCGAAAGCCGATGTGATCCGAACGCCGCTCGGGCTCGAACCGCAGCCGGGAGGCCGACCGGCAGGGCCAGCCGTGGTCGCACCAGGCACCGCCCCGGCGCACCCGAGACCACGTACCGTCCCGATTGGGCGTCCCCCTCCTCGACGACAGATCGGGGTCGTCGCCACCCGGCATCTGTCGGTGATACCAGTCCCGGCACCACTCGTAGACGTTGCCGTGCATGTCATACAGCCCCCAGACGTTTGCGGGGTAGCTGCCGACCGGGGCGGCCTGCTTTCTTGATGGTCCCTGCTCGGCCCCGTTGTACGACCTCCCCTGGAAGTTCGCCTGCCTGCTGCTCAACCTGTCCCCGAACGCCGTGGCCGTCGTCGTCCCGGCCCGGCAGGCGTACTCCCACTGGGCCTCGGTGGGCAGCCGAAACGCCCAGCCCTCGGGAAGCTCGCCTGCTTTGCACGCCTGTTCGGTCAGGTTGCGGCAGAATCCCTCGACCTCGGCGTGGCTCACCTCGACGACCGGGAAGTCGTCTCCCTCGCCCGGCGGTTGTTTCCCAGGGAGCTTGCCAACCACCCGCTTCCATTGGCCCTGCGTGATCTCGTACTTCCCCGCCCAGAAGCCTCGGGAGAGCGTGACCTCAACCTGGCCCTCGTCGGGGCGGCGTTCCGGCTCACCAGGCGGGCTGCCCATCAGGAAACGCCCCGGCGGGCACCAGCAAAGTCGAACACCACCGGCTTCACGCTCGTCTCCCGCCTTGACGCCCTGGAAGGGGTCGTGGGACACCGCCAGGGCGTCTGCCTTCTTCTGGGTCACCCTCGCCTCGTCCCGAAGCCCATCCTGCGCCGCAGACCACAGGGTGCTCGCACCTCCTACCAGGACGGCGAGAATCAGGGCATTGGAGATCGATGGTAGCATCGTCGTTCACCCAGGTGTCGCACCCGGAGCGTGCTCCAGGGGTGGGTCGTTCCTGCCCTGAGCCTCGGGATCGATGATAATAAGACCGGCGGTGCGGCGGCAGGCGTGGGCTTCGACCGTCAGCCCCGCCGATTCCAGGAGGTCGTGCGATGCTCTGTCTCACGGTCGTCTTGATGCCGTTGGTGATGGCGGGACAGACCGCACCACCCGTGTTCTTCGACGAGGGCTTCGAGGACACGAAGCTGGCGAGCCGGGGCTGGTACGACGGCAGCCGGTTCATCCTGAGCGATGATGCGGCTGCCGGGAGGCACGCCATCCAGTACCACTTCGCAGAAGGGCAAGCTGACCCCCTCCGACTCGTCGGGCGTCCGCCACGCTCATCGAGCCGACCGAGGTCGTCTACTTGCGGTTCTACCTGAAGCTGTCCCCTGACTGGTCGTGGACGAACAAGCCCTACGGGCCGCACCTGCTGCACTTCATGACGACCGAGAACGAGAGGTACGCCGGTCCCGCCGCCAGCCACCTGACGCTCTACATCGAGCCGGTCAACGGCAAGTTGCGGCTGGCGGCGCAGGACATCCAGAACCAGGATGCGCCCCACGGTTTGACCCAGGGACCGCTCCAGGGCGGCTACAACGGGCAACTTTACGACAGCCGAGACGTTCTATTCGACGACGGCAAGTGGCACTGTGTCGAGGCCATGTTCCAGCTCAACAGCCTGGACATGGCGAAGGATGAGCCGAAACACGACGGGGAGTTGCGGGGCTGGGTGGACGGCAAGCTGGTGATCGAACGGAGGGACGTGGTGTTCCGCTCGACCGACTTCCCGAGGATGAAGTTCAACCAGTTCTTGATGCTGCCGTACTTCCACCACGGCGTGCCCCACGACCAGACGCTCTGGATCGACGAGCTTGCGGTGGGAACCAGGCGCTTGTCACTGGTGAAATGATGGGCCAGCACCCTGGGGTCATTTTCAGGGAGTCGCCACGGTGTCCGTCCCGATCGTGGTCCTGGCGTGCTGTTCGCTGACCTACCTCCTGTTCCTCCTCTGGTACGGGGGGCGGGGCCGACCGATGTCGGCAGGCGAGGTCGATTCGCTTCTGGTGCGGGTGCAACGGAACGCTGAGGCTGCGGGGACTCCCTTCGCTCCCGACCTTCTCCTGTCGCTCCGTGAGGTCGCCAGGGACGATGACGGCCGGGAGTTCGTCATGGTGAACCTGATCCGGTATCGGACCAAGGCCATGTATCCTCCCGGCTGGGACTACGGCGACGACCCCCATGCGGCCGACGCACGGTACAACCGTGCCGTCGTGCCCCTGCTTCTGAAGAGAGCCTGCATCCCCATCTTCCTGGGGCGGTCGGCCGGCAGGTTCCTCGCCCCCGAGGGTGCCGAGCCCTGGGATTGTGTCGCCCTCGTGCGCTACCGGAGCCGCCGTGATTTCCTCGGTCTCTGTGCCGATCTGGCGAAAGAGCGGGCCGACATCCACAAGTGGGCCGCCATCGAGAAGACCCAGGTCTTCCCGGTCGGTGTCCGGCTACAGCCTGACCATGATCCGGCTGCTCACGGCTGGCATTCTTGCGTTCGTCGTGTCGCTCGTGTTCCTCTTGCCAGTGTGATCGTGAAGTCGGTCGTCGTCGGCTGACGAACAGGATGACTCGTAGCCAGCCCGCCGCCGTGCGACCCGATTGAGCCGTGGTACGATGGTGATCGAAAACCTCTCCGGGGCGAGAGCGATACTCTGGAGGACGAGAGATGGCGGGAGATCCGACCGAAGCGATGGCCACAGGCCCCCAGACCGTGCGGGTCGCCGTCGTGCAGGCGGCTCCCGTCCTGTTCGACACGGCACGGTCGCTCCAGAAGTTGGCTGACCTCACGTCGGATGCGGCGAAACAGCGGGTCAACCTCGTCGTCTTTCCCGAGGCGTTCATCGCCGGGTATCCCAAGGGGCACGATTTCGGCGTCAGCGTCGGCATCCGCACCCCGGAGGGGCGTGACGAATTCCGCCGCCTCTTCGAGAGCGCCATCGAGGTGCCGGGACCGGCGACCGAGTTGCTCGGCTCGGTGGCTCAGGACCACGGCGTCCACCTCGTCGTCGGCGTGGTCGAGCGGGACGGCGGGACGCTGTACTGCACGGCACTCATGTTCGGACCCGACGGCACATTGCTCGGGAAGCACCGGAAGCTGATGCCGACGGCGATGGAGCGTGTCATCTGGGGCAGCGGTGACGGCTCGACCCTCCCGGTGGTGGCCACGGATCTCGGCAGGATCGGCTCGGTCATCTGCTGGGAGAACTACATGCCCCTGCTGCGGACGGCGATGTACGCCAAGGGGATCGAACTCTACTGCGCCATCACGGTCGATGACCGGGATACCTGGCTGCCCACGGTCACGCACATCGCCCTCGAAGGCCGCTGCTTCGTGCTGTCGGCGTGCCAGTTCCTCTCCCGTGCCGACCTGCCGCCCGGTTATCCCACGGGACGGTTCCCGGCTGGCCAGGACGTCCTGATCCGGGGCGGAAGCTGCATCGTCGGACCTCTGGGTCAACTGCTGGCGGGTCCGAAGTACGGGGAGGAGTGCATCCTGACGGCCGACCTCGACCGGGCGGACCTCGCCCGAGCGCAAGTTCGACTTCGACGTGGTCGGTCACTACGCCCGACCCGACATCTTCCGGCTCGAAGTCAACGAGCAGCCGATGAAATCCGTGTGGTTCCGTTGAGTCGGTCTGCCGAGTGCCTGGCGACGGCTCGCCAGAGCGAGCCGTTCGACCCCGACATCCACGAGGACAAGGACGCTGAGGTCGTCGAGATGGAGCGACAGGACGACCTTCGCCGCTCCGCAGCCGACCTCCTGCTTGTCGAGCGTGCCAGGGAGTGGCTGCTCGAAAGTGATGAAGGTTGATGGCCCGTCGCCGGTCTCGGAGCCGTGGTCAGCCTTCCCGCCGGATCACTGAGAACCATCCCTTCGGGCCTCCCTCGCTGAACGAGAAGCCCTCCAGGTCGGTGCGTACCCCCAAATGCACCGGTCGGATCTCCTCGATCACCCAGCCGTCCGCAAAGGACTCCCGAAGCTCTTGCTGCGGAGACCCGCCTCGGTCCTTGGGTGCCGGGTTCCTCGTCGCTGAAGCACAACACGAACACTCGCCCGCCCGGCTTGGTGACATGCACCAGCCCGGCGACGTAACGGGGCCGATCTTCGTCTGAGAAGACGTGGAAGAGCCCGCTGTCGATCACGCTGTCGAACTGACGGTCCAGTGCCGTCAGCGTCAGAGCGTCCATCCGCAGGAACTCGGCGTCAAGACCACGCTCCTGGGCTTTCCGCCTGGCTTCCTCGATGGGTCGTTCGAGGAAGTCGATGCCCAGCACGGGATGACCCCTACCGGCGAAGAACAGGGCGTTCTCGCCCGTGCCGCAGCCGGCATCGAGGACGGCCCCCGTCACTCGGTCGGCGACCTCGACGAACGCCGGTTGCGGCTTGCCGATGTCCCAGGGGGCCTTGCCGGCGTAGATTGACTCGAAGGTCTCACGGTTCGGTACGGTGCTCATGGCAGTCCTTCTGAATGTGGGTGGCGGCGTTCGAGGCGTTCTCGACGGCTTCCACCATTTCGGCTATCCGCATCATGCATCGTGTAGGTCGCAACCACCCCCGTTTCGGAACCGCCCTGCTGACGACCTCGACGATGTGGCCCTCTCGCTATCACCTTCCCCGATGCGAACGGTGTGCCGAGCCATGCCCCATCGACGGTCCATCGGCACGGAGTATGCGTTGGGAACTTGGTTCACGACTGTCTCGGCAAGAGAGGCACCGCCTTCCTGCTGATCCTCAACGCCGCATCATTTGGCGAAGCGGCACGGGCAAGGCCGCTCGTAGTCCTGTTCGGCTCCTGCGGGTGATCTCTCGGCGATACCTCGTGACGGATGTCTCCTGAGTCCCAAGTCGGTCTCTCCGAGGAAGAACCGATGGGGGCAATGCTTCCACTGATTGCCAGGCTGTCGGCGGGCCTGTTCGCCGGGGCGGCCTCCTATGTCAGCGTCGTCGAGCATCCGGCGTGGATGTGGCGTGTCACCTGCGTCTGGTGGACATGGATGGCAAACTGGTCAAGGTGATGCTCGACCTGTTCGTCGAGGCGGTGCCGTCGGTGGAAGTCGCCGGCTTCCGGGTGCTGGAGCCGTCGGTGCTGCTGGCGCAGTACGGTCATCGGCACGGCAGCGAGCAGATGCTTCTCGGTGCAGATCGCCCGCAGGCTGCTGGAGCGAGGCATCAGTCCGGTCGGTCACCCGGAGATGGCGAACTACCAGCCGTTCCTGGCCGGACGCCCGAAGTAAGGCGAGAGTCGGGCGGCCATCCCATCATCACGAGGGGTGACGGTGGTGACGATCCTCGGAACCCATCGTCACCCCCTACCGTCACCCCGTGAATGCCTATATTTCAGCGTATTCCTCATCGGGGTGACGATGGTGACGATGACTTGCCCCCTTCTTCACACCACTCCCAAGTGGGGTGGAACCCCGCCCCTCCCTCCTCCCCATTTCCCATTTTCTAGGGTCAAAGGGACAGAACCATCGTCACCATCGTCACCCCCGAGCGGAAAGCCCTTGAAAACAGGCATTCTCGGGGTGGCGGTGGGGGTGACGATGGGGGTGACGATGGTAGGGGATCGTCACCCCGCCGCCGAGAGCGGGCTGGGGACCACGCCCAGGATCTCACCGGGAGCGACCATGACACGGGGGCGGTCGCACATCCAATCGGCTCGCTCTCCCAAGTCCCGGCTGTCGCCCTCCTGCGAGGCACCTGGCTGGGACTGATCCCCAGTGGCACCCGGTTGGATGTCAATGATGCGCTCGCCCTTGACCCGCACGAAGCGCACATCGACACCCCGTGCCCGCAGCAGTGCCGCATCCCGCCGCAGTTGGTTGTTGAGCGTGTTGGGGCGCTCCGGGAAGGACTTCGCCAAGCCGACCCCCACCGCCGTGGCGAACGCTAGCACCGCCTTGTGAAGTTCCTCCGCCGTCCCCCGGAACCACCCCCGCTGTCCCGCCCCGACGCCGAGCGGGGTCGGGGCTTCGGAATCGAGGAACTGCATCAGCACGGGAGCCAGCGGCGAACATGCCAGCCCGTGTTCCGCTGCCGCCTCCCGATTATCCCGATATGCCTGCTCGAACGAGTCGTCTCCCAGGCAGGCGGTGACCCAGCGGACGGCATCCGCCATCCGATAGACACCCGGCTCCGGCGTCTCGTCCCAGTGCCGCAGACCCATGACAAGCAGGTCCAGCACACCGCCCAGGATGCGGGGTAGGGCCTGCGCCGACTCGGCTTCCAGAACCGTCTCGGACTTCTTGGTCTCCAGCACGGGCTGCTGGATCGTGAGGGAGCGGTCGAGTAAGTCGGGACGCTCGGTGAAGTCCGGGATGCCATTGAGGAACACGGGACGCTTGTAGTCGAAGACGACCTGATCGTCGTCGGTGTACAGCTTGCGGCGCTTCTCGCCGCCCCCAGTGGCGAGCCGGCAGAGGGTGTCTGACTGGTCATCGGTGATGCGGGAGACGTTATCGAAGGCCAGCAGGTACTCATTGCGGGCGGTCGTTGCCCACCGCTCCTCGTCCCTGGGGAGGCGATCCAGTTCGGCGGCCCCCACCGGATCAAGCAACCGCTTCGGGAAGCGGCAAGTCCAGGACTTTGCCGACCCCTGTTCGCACGTGCTCGGCCTTCGCCGTCGCCCCGGTCGCCTCGTAGTACGTGCCACAGAGCCAGTCCTGGAACCGCACGCTGTCCAGCGCCATCGTTTCCCGGTGGCCGTCGATGCCAACACGGGCATACGCTGTGCCTTCCACCGACCGAACCAACTCGCACGCCGCCAGCGCCATCTCGACCAGCTTGCCGCCGGGGGACTTGTGCCGCCCCGCCTCCTTTCCATCGTCAGTCCCCTCGCTCGCCGTATCACCGAAGTGCGCCCGCACGTCCCTCCATGCCTTGTGGGGGATGCCGTCGTGCATCCCTCGGCATCGTCCCCCAAAGCAGCCGTAAGCGATCGCCCCGTCCCGGTGGACGTTGATCGTGGCCTTCGCCGGGTGCTCGTCGGGGTGGAAGAGGCACCGGCCGATGGGGATGTGGGTCCAGACACGAATGGCACTGCCGCTTGCCCTTTTCGCTCGTCCGGCGCGCACCGGGGCCCGGCGCGAGGCGCGCCTGGTTTGTTGGGGGGTGTCCGGCGATTTCCGACGGCCGCGTCCGAACTGGCCTTGGCGGTGAGACCCGCCTTGGTCTAGGATCGGTCCTCGGTGAAACCCGCCTTGGTCCGCGCTGCCAAGCTGGACCAGGGTGGGTCTCATGTCTTTTCGCACATCCGCCGCCGGCTTGCATAGGCGCTTCGACCTCGTGCGCCGGTCGTTGTTGCAGGCCCCCGGCCTGCCGTTCGCCGACGCGCTCTCCGCCGAACAGATCCAACACGCCTTCGACGCCGAAGAGGTCGACTTCGGCAACGACGATGACAAGGCCGTCTACACGCCGCCGGTCACGCTCTGGGCCATGCTCTCCCAGATGCTCTTCACCGGCGAACAGCGGTCCTGTGTGGCCGCGGTGGTGCGCGTGGCGGCGTTCTACGCGCTGCTCGGGCGCGAGGTCTGTAGCACCAACACAGGCGCCTACTGCCGCGCGCGGGCCAAGGTGCCCGAGGGCCTCGTGCGGCGACTGACGCTCCAAGTCGCACGCGACTGCGAAGCACAGGCCCCGGCGGCCTGGCGCTGGAAGGGACGCAACGTGCGGCTGGTCGACGGCACGACCTTCTCGATGCCCGACACGGTCGAGAATCAGGCCGAGTATCCCCAATCCACGGTGCAGGCTGAGGGACTTGGCTTCCCGATCCTGCGTGCCGTCGCCCTCTGTTCGCTGGCCACGGGGATGGTCCTGGCGCTGGCCTGCGGCCCCTATGCGGGCAAGGAAACCGGCGAGACGGCGCTGTTGCGAACCCTGTTCGATGCGCTGTTGCGCGGCGACGTCGTGCTCGCCGATCGCTACTTCGGCGGCTGGTTCATGCTGGCGCTTTTGCAAGCGTTGGGCGTCGACTTCGTGTCCCGCTTGCACCAGTTGCGCAAGGCCGACTTTCCACGTGGTCGCCGGCTGGGCAAGGGGGATCACGTCGTTTGGTGGCCGAAGCCGGAACGGCCCGAGTGGATGGATCAAGAGACTTATGATCGGCTGCCACAACAAATCGAAGTGCGCGAATTGCATGTCAATGTGGATGTGCCCGGCTTTCGCACCGAGTCGCTGGTCGTCGTCACGTCGCTGCTCGATCCCAAGGAGTATTCGCGCGATGATCTGGCAAGTCTTTACCGCCGGCGCTGGGTCGTGGAACTGCACCTCCGCGACATCAAGACCGCGATGCAGTTGGATGTGCTCCGCTGCAAGACGCCGGCGATGGTGCGGCAAGAACTCTGGACCGGATTGCTGGTGTACAACCTGATCCGTCAATCGATGCTCCAATCGGCTCACCAGACCGAACGGCAGCCCGACGAGTTGAGTTTCACGGCGACCATGCAGATGCTGGCGAACACCTGGTTGACGGCGGCCGTGGTCGTGGATGAGAACGGCGCGGCCGCGGACCCACTGGTCACGTTGCGTGTGATTCATGGCGGTTCGCATCGGGTCGGCAACCGGCCCGATCGGGTGGAACCGCGGGCGGTCAAACGCCGGCCCAAGCCGCACCCCCTGCTGACCAAACCACGCGCGCAAGCCCGCGCTGCGTTGGTCGCCAACGGCTCGACGTAACCTCAAACACCGCAAGCGGCAGTGCCATTCGGTCCAGACACCCTTGCGGACCGGCTGACCCGGCGTCAGTCCCCACTGCCGCAACGTTTCGACGACGGGAGTCACCTTGTCCACCATCAGGTCTACCACATCGAACTTCCCGAACCCCATTTCCAACTCGTCCTCGGCAGGGGGTAGCGGAACATCGTTCGAGCCTGGCATCTCGACCATCGTCGTGTTCGAAGGATAGCAATCCGCAATCGCCCGCCGGATCAACTCCACCGAGACTGGTTGCAGTGCTTCGGGAGCCTCGATGATCGTCGCCAGCCGATGCGGGCGGACCGGGTTGTCCGGCGTCCCCACCGCCCGGTCTGTCCCCTTGCGCTTCCAGGTTCCGTACACCGTGACCAGCCGGGAGGCGTTGAAGACCGATGTATCCACCTCCACCAGGGACTCGTCAAACGGCCTGGACTTGGGATCGTATCGATGGTTGTCGCCGAACCGGGAGGCGACGGCGTGCAGGAACGAACGGATCAGGTTCTCGGGACGGTTCGTCGTTGGGCAGGTCGCAGGCGAAGACATCGTGCCCGCCATAGCCTGACGACGCCAGTATGCCCGAGGACCAGCCCAGATCATCTTGCAGGAACCCCCGGATGTCCGCCGCCCGTTGCAGGGCATTGCGCGAACCGAAATCCGTCGAGGCAATCTCCTGTCCGCCCCGGCACGGGTCGTTGTCGATCAGGATAAGATGCCGGTCGGCGATATCCCGGTCTTCCGCCAGCCAGCCCGCCGAGGGCATGACGAGCTGGTGGACGAGCGCTCGGAGGCCGATCTTCGCCCGGTACGCTGTCAGCGAAGGACGCAGCCAGCGGCAGGGCTCCAGTCCCAGTAGCCAGCGCACGTGGTCCGGCACCAGGATGCTCTGGACCAGGAGCAGAGTCTCTAAAACTCCACCAGCCAATGCGGCGGCGATACCCCTGGCAGAGTCCCGCCGGCAGCTCGGCTTTTCCAGATCCCTCTCCAGATGGTGTACCCTGATACTCCACCTTGGTCGCTCCGCAGCGGCTCGATCGTTCGCCCATCAGTCACCATTCACCTGGGTTTCGCCAAGTCCGGCACCGGGTAGTTTTCATACACGTCCACAATGACGTGTATGACGAATGCGACATTGCGGCCGGAGACCGGGTAGTCGTCATACACTTCGACAATGACGTGTATGACGTATGCGGTATTGCGGCCGGAAACTGGGTTGTTGCACTGAACCCGTGCCCGAGGGTGCAGGCAGACAAGGTGGCCGGAGTTCGCAGGCGTCCGCCGGGGCAACTGCGCAGCCCCATCCAACTGAAGGTGTATTTGGGGTCTGCGGGGCACAAATCGCATCCGTCTACTCTGACCTTTGAGTACTACCAACGGCCCCCCGGGTGCATCTCCGAAACATGTACATTAGCAAAATAAACAAGGTGTAGTTTTTTCTACAAGAACCAGCAGGAAGAGGTCATCGTGGGATTTGCCGGCACCACTGGGGCCGAGGGAGCCTAAGATCTCGCCCCGTTCGACGGCGAAGCGAATGCCCTTGAGAGTCGGCTCAGCGGTAGCCCTGGGATAGGAGGACAAGAGGCGGCCGACCTCGATCATGGCCCGTCCACCCAGTCGTCCCAGAGAGCCGAACCCGGTGCGAGGTCAGGCCCCCGGAATCGGGCAACCCACTTGTAGGCCCGCCACAGCACGGCCGGGATCAGGCCCAACCCGCCGATGACGAAGGTGACGGCGAAGAAGATGACGGAGAGTCCGAGAACGAACCCGGTGGCAAGCGTGAAGATATCGGGTCCGCCGGTGATCAGGGCGAGGATGAGGGCGACGAGGGCGGTGCCGACGGTCAGCACGGTCGGGAACTGGAGCAGTTCCCGGAGGCGGTAGGGCAATGCCTTGTCGATCTTCATCGGTGCCTTGGGTTTCTTCATGGCCGTGAGACTGACCAGATGGTCCTGGCGCAAGGGTTTTCGTCAGACAGGTCCGAGGGTCGTGAGGGCGATCACCATGAGAGACGGTCGGTTGCTGATCACACGCCATCGAGCCAGCCATCCTCCAGGTCGGCCTTGCCCAGAGACGGTTTGGCTTTGAGTCGGAGTGAGGCCGGCTTCTGGGTGAACAATCTGATGATGCGTTGGGACAGTCCGGCGATGCGGCGGCAGGCCGTCGTGATGACAATCACGGCGAGCAGGGCGAAAGTGCCGACGAGGACGGGCAGGGCCAGGGCGAAGAAGGCGATACACACACCGCAGAGGATACGTACCGGTAACTCGGAGGCGTAGAAGATGCAGCAGGCCAGCATCGAGATCGGCAGGGCAACGATGATGACACCGAGCAGGGGGAACAACAGAAACGTGAAGAGCCACTGGCAGCAATGGCCCAGGAAGTCCCAGATACTCCGAAGGAAGCGGGGTGGCTCCCATGCGGCGTCTCCCTCGGAGAGCGGCTCGACGGGCCAGGAGCAGACCTTTACGCCGTCATCGGCGGCGGGGATGGAGCAATGCCATTCGGAGTTCATTGTCTCTCTCCGACCGATGGATAGGACTGTGGTCCTCGGTCCGTCCTTACATGATACCCGGACGATCGGCGCAATCCGCATGATTCGCATCCTCGCCGGTAGCTGATTCTGCCAACGGGCAAAGCGTTGATCGGAGATAGCAACAACCTCTCGGACCTATTATCCTATGAGGACGAGGGTTGAGACGCACCAGAACTTGGCCATCTGTCCCTTGGTGCGGGCTGTCGGAGGCCCTCCGGCTGCATCGGGATCGCTATGAAAGCGGATGTCCTCGCCAAGCTGGTCGAGAAGGCCGAGTGCCGGGTCTGCGGCCACAAGGACGCTGGCAACGATGCTCAGCGGGCGGTGCTGGCCGCCCTGATCCAGGGCTTCGATCACCCCGATGCCATGGTCCTCTGTGAGCCCAGCCTGGCTCGAAAGTCCACCCGCCCGCCCGATGCCGTGCTCGTCGATCCGGTTGCCGGAGTCCACGTTGTCGAGGTCAAGGGCATCACGCTCGACCAGATCGAGGCCATCGAGCCGGGCGGGTTGTTCAAGATCCGCTACGGGGGCCTCGTGAATCCCCCGAAGAGCCCGGTCGCCCAGGCCCGCAACGCCATGTTTGACATCCGGGATGCGGCGGCCCGCTCCTGTGATGGCGAGCTGATCCTGTCGTTCCAGTACTGGGTCGTGATGGCGTCGATCCGCCGAGCGGCCTGGTTTGAGCGGTGGGGCGACGGGGCCTTTGCTCCGCCGGAGTTGCTCTTCGCCGAGGATCTGCCGGGTCTGGCGGAGATGATCCGTGAGGTGGGCCGCCGAGCCCTGGCGAACCAGGGGCTTCAGTGCTGGCCCGCCGACCAACTCGCCTCGGTCGGTCGGGCCTTCGGCGACTCGTCGGTCCTTTACCCGCTGCCGGAGGAGCGGCCGGCCCGGCGTGTCCCGGAGGCCACGCTCGAAGAACTCTTCGATGACGCCGCCGAGGCGTACAAGGCCCTCTCCGATGAGCAGCAGCGGCTCTCGACGCAGGACTGGGCGGGTGGACCGAGGCTGGTGCGGGGCGTGGCCGGCAGCGGCAAGACGATCGTCCTGGCCAACAACCTGGCCCGGAGGCTGAGCCGGGGCCTGGGCAGCGGCGAGATGCAGGGCCAGCGCACACTTATAGGTAATTCTGGTAATTTGTAAGGCTTGCGCCCTGGCTGGCTCTTGTGCATACCATCCCCTGTGTTGCTTCCATGACCGCGTCGCATCGGGGGGTGAACCATGGCAGACGTTCAGCGAATCGGCCTGGATGAGGTCGTGCGGCATTTCGCGGAACTCGAGGACCCGCGCTCCGAGATCAACCGACGGCACCCGCTGGTCAGCGTGGTGGTCATCGCCTTGCTGGCCGTGCTCGCCGGCGCCGGCGGACCGACGGCGATCGCCCGCTGGGCCCGGCTGAAACAGGAGTTCCTCATGCGGGTGCTCGACTTGCCCAACGGCCTCCCGCGCAAGGATGTCTTCCGGCGCGTCCTGATGGCGCTGAAGCCGGCCGCCTTCCGGGCCTGCTTCGCCGGCTGGCTCCAGTCGTTGCGTGCCGAGGCGATGGCGGAGACCGGCGTGGATCGGCCGGTGCTGCCGGTGGACGGCAAGACCTTGCGGCGCAGTCACGATCGCAAGGACGGGCTGGGTGCCCTGCATTCGGTCAGCGTGTGGGCCAGTGAGTATGGCCTGTCCCTCGGCCAGGTGGCCTGCGACGAGAAGTCGAACGAGATCACGGCCATCCCCGAACTTCTGCGGTTGGTGGACATCGAGGGGGCGATCATCACCATCGACGCGATGGGCACCCAGAAGGCGATCGCCGCGCAGATCCTCGCGGGCAAGGCCGACTATGTGTTGGCGTTGAAGGGGAACCAGGAGGCGCTCTATGAGGCGGTCATCGAGCACATCGACGAGCAGCTTGAGGGGGACCTGTCCGAGGCGCAGGAGTCTGTGACGACGGAGGAGGCTCACGGGCGCGCGGAGGTGCGGACGTATCTCCAGCTCCCGGTCCCCGAGGACCTGCCCGGCTTCGAGCAGTGGAAGGGGCTCAAGTCGATTGGGATGGCAACGTCGTGCTGTCTTCGAGACGGTGAGGAGACGATCGAGGTCCGCTACTACCTCAGCAGCTTAGAGGTGGACGTCCAGGAGTTCGCCCGTGCCATCCGAGGCCATTGGGGCATCGAGAACAGCTGCCATTGGACCTTGGACATGACGTTCCGCGAGGACGAGTCCCGGATCCGCGAGCGGAACCTGCGTGAGAACTTCGCGTGGCTGAACCGGTTTGCGTTGTCGCTGTTGAAGCAGCATCCCGACCGGCAAAGCGTGGCCATGAAACGCCGTAGCTGTGGCTGGAGCGAGACCTTCTTGATGGAAGTCGCTACTGGATCAACATGTTAGTGTGCGCTGGCCCTGGTTGCGAACTGGCTCCCGGACGAGCCGCCGTCCCAGGGACTCGAGAAGGATTATCGCCTCTTGGTCCATGAGGTTCTGCGGCTGTTGCTCCGCGAGGAATTGCTCACGTTCGTGACCGCCCCGCCGACCGCGCAGCCCAACGGAACGACCAAACCGGTCGATGGGACGAACAACGAGGCCGAGCGCACGTTACGTGACGCGGCGCAAGCGCGCTGACGGGTCGCACCAGCAAGACGATCGACGGCGCCCGCCGCCAAACGATTCTGACCAGCGTTCTGCAATCGCTTCGTCTCTACCTGCCGACCTTCACGCTTTCGAGCGTGCTCGCGGAGTTGAAGCGGTGGTGGGCGACCGGGCGAAGTTGCTTCGCGGAGCTTCTGGAAAAGCTCGACCTCACACCGCCTGAGCAATCCGTCATAGATCAGGTCCTTCCAGGTCCGAGCGGGTAAACCGCGAGGCGGTTCACAAGAAGCGGGAGAGGTGGTGGCTCGACACGGACAGTTGGCGTAAACGGCGCCAAGAGACGTGCGCACCAGCCCCACAAAGGGATCCCGCCCGCATTTCCGTCACAACTCACGCGCATCGCCTATGCCGACATGAAAAAACCTCGGCTTGCTTCGTCCTGCGCACAGATTTGACAACTACGATCTGGAAAACGGAGCGCGAACGCGAGCGCTGAATCAGCGCTGATTGAGCGCCGCATCCGACACAAGCCCCGGCTATCGCTGGGGTTTTGTATTTTGAGGCGTGAGCGCCCGACACAGGTGAGGCCACTACCTTATCGATCGCGGGATGCGGCGTAAGGCATACCGAGGTCGTGGCTGGAACCATGCGGGACTCGCACCGTGGCTACAAGCTGGAGAACGATTTTCACCATCGGGCAGATCGCCCGGCAGTTGAACGAACCCCTTCACCGCGTCGAGTACGACATCAGAACACGGGGCATCGAGCCCATTGCCTTCGCGGGCAACGCTCGCATCTTCGACGAAGATACCGTCGAGCACGTTGCCGACGCGCTGCGCGACATCGATGCGAAGCGGAAAGGGGGTGCTCCGTGCCAGCGCTGACCGGCAAGCGTTCCAATCGCACCCTGAGCTGTCCCGCGCCCCCGACGATCCGCGTCTGACGACGGCCGATCGCATCGAACCGCTCCTGTCCATTGATAGCCTGGCACAGATTCTCAATTGTTCGCGTTGTGGACTCGAGCGCATGCGGTCCGCGGGCCGGTTGCCCCCACCAGACTTGATCGTCGGCAGTCGTTCGCCCCGGTGGATGCCCGTGACGATCCGCCAATGGCTGGAAAGGGGTGGACGAGCATGATCCGGCCCTATGACGCCTGGGCGCTGGCAAAGTTGCTCATCGGTCACCCTTTCAATGGCGGAGCTCAAGGCCGTCTCCGAGCCTTTCCGGCCGCTGGCCGAATGCTTGGCCGCCCTCCCCGTGAAAGACCGTCAAGGCGCCTTGCAGGCCTTCCAGAGCGACCACGCCGACGCGGCGGAGTTGACCCTTGCCCTGGCCGGTGCTGACCCCGCGTGCCGGCCCCCGAAGCGGAAGCCGACGGGGATGGGGATGGGGGGGATAACGCCGACAGTTGGCCGCCCTTGCGGTTGCGACAGACCCCGCAGGTCCCACCTTTCCCGGTGGAAGTTCTGCCTGTGCCTTTGCAGATTTACTGCCGAGAGGTGGCCGCCGCGATGCTGGTGCCGGTTGATTTCGTCGGAGGCGCGATGCTGGCTGTGGCCAGCGCCAGCATCGGCCAGTCCGTGAACCTGGAGATCAAGCGCAATTGGACCGAGCCGACACTGTTGTATCTGGTCTTGGTCGGGACTCCTGGCACGACAAAAAGCCCGATCATTCGCAAGGTCCGCAAACCCCTGGCGGACATCGACCGCCGCTTGCGGAAGGAATCCAAAGAAGCCCGCCAGCGCTGGGAGGAAGCCAAAAAAGCGTACGCAAAAGACCCGGACAACAATCCCCCGCCCGGTCCCGAACCGCCGCAATACCGCGCCGTGGTTCGTGACATTACCCGGGAATCCATGGCCGTCGTCCTGAAAGACAACCCACGCGGCGTGCTCTGTGATCCTGATGAGGCATCGGCCTGGGTCGCTTCCTTCAACGAATACAAGAGCAAGGGGGGAGCGGATCGGCAATTCTGGTTGTCGCTCTGGAGTAGCGACGCGGTTTCGGTGGACCGCAAAGGCGGCCGGGAAGCCGCACGAAACGCTACCCCCGGAACTGGCCGCCGGCATCGACGCTTGGCCCGACCTGCCCGAGCCGATCCGGGCCGGCATCGTGGCGATGGTCAAGGCGGCCTACCCGCGTGCATGATGCCGACGGCCCTGGTATAGTCGGGCCAGATCCCGCGATGCAGGGGGGAACGACCGTGCTCAGCGAAGAACGCGAAGCCCGACTGGCCGATTTCGTCACCTGGACCGGCGCGAACATCAAGGGAGACGAGAAAGGCGAGGCGCAAGTCTTTCTGGACCGCCTCTTTCGCGGGTTTGGGCATCAGGGAGTCAAGGAAGCTGGCGGAGTTCTGGAAGAACGGATCAAGAAAGCGGGCGGCAAGGGGACTTCGTTCGCCGATTTGGTCTGGAAGCCGGTCGTTCTCGTCGAGATGAAGAAGCGCGGGGAAGACCTGACCCGCCACTACCGCCAGGCGTTCGACTACTGGACACGACTGGTTCCGGGACGGCCCCGGTACGTCATCCTTTGCAACTTCGACGAGTTCTGGATTTACGACTTCGACGCCCAGATGGACGCCCCCGTCGATCGGGTCCATCTCGCCGACCTGCCGAAGCGCTGGGGGCCGATGGCGTTCCTGTTTCCGAAGCCCGAGAAGCCGGTCTTCGGCAACGATCAAGTCGCCGTCACGCGCAAGGCCGCCGATCAACTGGCCGCCTGCTTCAACAAACTGACAGGCAAGCATCGGCTGGGAGGCCAGGTTGAAGACGCCACGGCGCAGCGCTTCGTTCTCCAGATGCTCGTCGCCCTGTTCGCGGAGGATATCGGGCTTTTGCCCCGGTACACCGTAGAGCAACTGTTGGCCGAGTGCAGGACGAAGCAGGACTCCCGAGACCTGATCGGCGGTCTGTTCGAGGCGATGAACACGCCCGAGAAGACGCCCGACGATCGCTATCAGGAGGTGGCCTACTTCAACGGCGGGTTGTTCGCCCACCCGGCCCGCGTCGAGTTGAAATCCGACGAGGTGGAATTGCTCAAGCTCGCCGCCAGGGAGGATTGGTCCAAGGTCCGGCCCGAAATCTTCGGCACGCTGTTCGAGCATTCGACCGGCAAGGCGGAGCGCCACGCCTTCGGCGCCCATTTCACGCACCCGACCGACATCATGAAGATCGTCGGGCCGACGATCGTGGAACCCTGGCGGAATCAAATCGAGGCGGCCGACACCCTGAAGCGACTGCGCGACCTCTGGCAGCGCATGCAGGATTACACCGTGCTGGACCCCGCGTGCGGGTCGGGCAACTTCCTGTACACCGCCTATCGCGAGTTGAAGCGCCTGGAGGCCCGCCTTTTCGAGCGCATGGCGGAGCTTTCCGGCAGTTACGATGCCTCACAACGGGTCTTCGGCTTTGTGTCGGCCCGGCAGTTTTACGGCCTCGACATCAACCCGTTCGCCGTCGAACTGGCCAAGGTCACGATGATGATCGCGCGCAAGCTGGCGATCGACGAATTGCACATCACGGAGCGGGCCCTCCCGCTCGACAACCTGGACGCCAACTTCAAAGCCGTTGACGCCCTCATCGACGAGCAAGGGAACCCGTCCCAATGGCCCCCCGCCGATGTCATCATCGGCAACCCGCCGTTCCTGGGAGCCAAGCGGTTGAAGCCGGAGCGCGGCCCCGATTACGTCAACGCGGTGCGTCGCGCCTACCCCGAGGTTCCGGGGATGGCCGATTACTGCGTCTACTGGTTCCGAAAAGCCCACGATCACCTGTCGCCTTGCACCCCCGCTGACCCTTTCACCGGGCGCGCGGGCTTGGTCGGAACTCAGAATATCCGCAACAATCAGTCCCGTGTCGGCGGACTCGACTACATCGTCACGGATGGAACCATCATCGAAGCCGTGGACAATCAACCCTGGTCGGGGGAGGCCAATGTTCACGTCTCAATTGCGAATTGGGTCAAGACACAAGACCCCGCGTTGCTGCCGAGCGTGCGGAGGCTCTGGACGCGGGTCGATAACGTCCCCGGGAAGGTCAGAGACCCGTCACTTCGGACCGGCCCCGCCGCAAAGGACTATGAACTAGATTGCAATGAATTCCCTGAGATCAGCCCCTCCCTGTCGGATTCTGACGGACACCTCGTCCCTGACTCCCCTACGGTGCAACACGCATCCGCAAAGGGCCTTCAACGGGCAATACCCGAGGCATGCCGGGTTCCGCCTCACGCCGGAGGAAGCGGCCACGATGAAGGCGCAAGAACCTTCCAACGCCGACGTGGTTCATCCTTACTTAATCGGGCAGATCATGATTACTCTGGGCAAGCCCGACCAATACATCATCGACTTCCAGAAGCGCACCGTCCTCGATGCTCAAGAGTTCAAGGCGCATTTCAGAAGGTCACGGAGTCCGTACTGCCCCACATTCGATCGCTGGCGGAAAAGGAACGAGAGAAGACAGATAAAGCAACGGGTCAAGATCAGAATTGGCTTCAAACGTGGTGGCAGCACTTCCGGTCCAGGCAAGAAATGCACGATGCGGTCGGATTGAAGGATCGCTATATCGCCTGTTGTGAGGTCACAAAAAGGCCCATCTTCTGCTTTGTCCACAGTGAAATCCGTCCAGACAAAACAATGGAAGTTTTCGCATTCGATGATGATTATAGTTTTGGCATACTCCAATCCAACACCCACTGGCAATGGTTCGTCGCCAAGTGCTCGAAACTGAAATCGGACTTCCGGTACACCCCCGAATCCGTTTTCGACACCTTCCCTTGGCCTCAAACACCGACCGTCGCTCAAATCGACGCCGTGGCCGAAGCCGGGCGCGAAGTGCGGCGGGTGCGCAATGAGGCGTTGACCAAGATCAAGGGCGGTCTCCGCGCGGTGTACCGCAACCTGGAATTGCCCGGCAAGAACCCGTTGAAGGACACCCACGCGGCCCTGGACGCCGCCGTGATGACCGCCTACGGGTTCTCCCCCAGGAAAGACTTGCTGGCCCAGCTTCTCGCCCTCAACCTGGAAGTCGCCCGCCACGAGCAAGCCGGCCAACCCGTCACCGCCCCCGGCGTTCCTCCCGGCTACCCCGACCCGGCCCGACTCGTGACCGACGATTGCATCCGCGCTTCGTGACCCCGGAACCGCGCGTCCCGCCCCGCATCATGCGAACATCTTGGGCAGCCCCGCGCCGTCGGGGACGGCCACTACGTCCGATCCTGACCGCCTGCCCCGATCTGGCCGCCATCATGACCGCCACCGGGACCGACGGCCGAATCCTGGCAGCGCATGGGCAGCGCCAGGGGACGGAACCCGTCCTGACCTGTCGCTTGCAGTCGCAAGTGACGAGTTGAGCACGGGCTCACAAGCGGTCTTGTCGATGAAGCGGGAACCCCTGGAAACAGGGACTTTCGACGCTTCTGGGCGGGAACTGGCGGCTTCTGACAGCGGAGGAGGAGGGATTCGAACCCTCGGTACCCCTAAGGGGTACACCGGTTTTCGAGACCGGCCCTTTCAACCACTCAGGCACCCCTCCGGGGGTCGCTCGGCGTCACGCGGTCCGACGCGCCGAGCGTGGAAGAACTGGGATAAGAGGATACCGCATTCCGGGGCCAGCACGCCAGAGTGAATTTGCGCCCGATGGTTGAAACGGGGGTCGTCGGCCAGGCGGTAACGGCTCCGGCAGGCACCGGCTTTCGGGTCCGGCGCGCCGTAGACCAGACATCGCAGCCGGCTCAGAATGATGGCCCCCGCGCACATCGGACACGGTTCCAGCGTCACGTACAGCGTGCAGTCGTCGAGCCTCCAGGTGCCCAGGGCGCGTCCGGCCAGGGTCAACGCCAGCCGTTCGGCGTGGGCGGTCGGGTCGTGCAGGGTCTCCCGGAGATTGAACGCCTGGGCGAGGATCCGCCCCGCGCGCACGACCACGGCGCCGACGGGGACTTCCCCGGCGCGAGCGCTTCCTCAGCCAGCGCCAGGCGCGCCGCATCGGCTCGGGATCAATCCGCGAGTCACGGTCGGTCGTGGTGCGGGTCCTCGTCACGATGACGCCAGGCGGATGGTCTGACCGCGCGCGGCCGAGCGCCGGGCGGCGTCCAGAATCTCGGTGACGATCAGGTTGTTGTCCAGGGCCGAGAGACCGGAGGGTTGCAGCTCACCCCGGACGACCGCGGCGAAATAGCGCACGAAATCATCCTGGGGCGGCGCGATGTCCGCTGCTTTTTGGGTGACTTCTTGCTGGCCGGCCAGGCGCAGCGCGCAGGCCGTCGGGACCGACCGTCTGCAACGCGCCGGTGCGGCCGTAAATTTCCATGTCCTTGCGATCAAACGGCCAGTTCCACGAGGCCTGCAAGATGGCCTGGGCGGTCGGGTAGGCGAGGATGATGGTCGCCTCGTCGTCCACTTTCGGATAGATCTCGGGCTTGAACTGGCGGGTCACGGCGGTGACGGACGTGGGCCGCTGGTTGTCCATCAGCCAGGTCATCAGGTTGGCGCCATAGCAGCCGAAATCGAACAGCGCGCCGCCGCCACCCTGGGCGGGATCGGTCAGCCAGGCGAGGAATTCGGGCTGCACGCCAATCTCTTTCGGCCCGCGGTGGCCGTCGTGGACGACCACCTTGCGGATCTCGCCGAGGGCATGCTCCTCCTTGGCGAGCTTCCAGACCGCGCGATTGACGGGGTACCAGGTCGTTTCATAATTGACGAGCACGGGGATCTTGGCCTCGGCGGCCGCGCGGGCGATGGCGCGGGCGGGTTCGTTGCCGATGGCGAGCGGTTTTTCCATCATCACCGGCAGGTGGCGCCGGGCGCAGGCTTCGACTGCCGGGAGATGGTCGGCGGTGCTGGAAAAAACCGCGACCGCTTCCGGGCGGGCCTGCTCCAGCATGGCGTCGAGGCTGGGGTACACCCGTTTCGCATCGAGCTGGAACTGCTCGATGTAACGAGCGGCGACGGCGCGGTCCGGCTCGGCGATGCCGACGAGATCGAGGTCGGGGCGGTGGCGGTAGCGGTTCAAGAAGCCCGCGGCGTGGCCGTGGACGAGTCCCGCCATGCCCAGTCGCAGCGGCGATGCCGCCGCCGTCGATCCCAGCGCCGCGGTGGCGGCGGCGATGGTTCCCAGAAACGTTCTGCGCCGCATCGGCACGATCTCCCCGGAACAAGGCTCGTGAGTTTGTCGAGAGCCGGGTGTATCTTGGGCACCCGTGCGTTAGGGATGGTGGGCCGAGCCCACCCTACGAAGAGACAGCCCCGAGAATCAAGACCCCCGTTCAACCGAGTGACACAGCTCATGAAACGCCGTCGATTTCTGCAAGCCGTCGGTACAACCGCGTTCGCCTTCCACATCGTCCCCCGGCACGTGCTGGGGCGAGGCCAGACACCGCCGAGCGAGAAGCTCGCCATTGCCGGCATCGGCGTGGGAGGGCAGGGGGGCGGCGATCTGCGCGACATGAAGAGCGAGAACATCGTCGCGCTCTGCGACGTGGACTGGAAGTACGCCGCCGGCACCTTCAACACCTTCCCCCAGGCCGAGCGGTTCCGCGACTACCGCGACATGCTCGACAAATACCAGAAGCACTTCGACGCGGTCATGATCGCCACGCCCGACCACATGCACGCGCCGATCACCCTGGCGGCGTTGCGGGCGGGCAAGCACGTCTACGTCGAGAAGCCGATGGCGCACACGATCGAGGAAGCCCGCGTCATGGCACGCGTCGCCAAGGAAACCGGCCTGGTGACGCAGATGGGCAACAACGGCCATGCCGGCGAGGGCCTGCGCCTGACGCGCGAATGGCTCCAGGCCGGCGCGATCGGCCCGGTGCGCGAGATTCACTGCTGGTCCGACCGGCCGGGCAAGTGGTGGACGCAGGACCTCGACCGTCCTACCGAAACGCCCCCGGTTCCTCCGGAACTGGACTGGAACCTCTGGATCGGCGCGGCCCCCATGCGGCCCTATCACCCGGATCTATCATCCCGCGCTCCTGGCGCGGCTGGTTCGACTTCGGCACCGGCGCGCTCGGCGACATGGCCATCCACAACATGGACCCCGCGTTTTATGCGCTCGATCTCGGTGCGCCGGCCGCGGTCTCGGCACAGACCAGTCCTTTGAAGGCGGAGTCGTATCCCGCCTGGACGATCCTCCGCTACGAGTTCGCCGCCTCGGGCGATCGCCCGGCCGTCACCCTCACCTGGCACGACGGCGGCAAGATGCCGCCCCGCCCGCGCGATCTCGACGCGAATGTGGAACTAGTCGGACAACGGCATCCTCTTCATCGGCGACAAGGGCACGATGGTCTGCGGCGGCTGGTCGGGCCCGCCGACGCTCTATCCCGAGTCGCGCCGCAAGGAGTTCACCCCGCCGCCGAAGACGATCCCCCGCTCGATCGGCCATCGCCAGGAGTGGATTCAGGCCTGCAAAGACCACAAGCCCGAGGACTCCAAGGCCGGCTTCGCCTACTCCGGCCCCTTCACCGAAGCGCTCCTGGTCGGCAACCTGGCCCTGCGGCTCCAGAAGCGCATCGAGTGGGACGCGGCCGCCATGCGGGCTCCCAATGCGCCGGAAGCGGACGCCTTGATCCACATGCATTACAGGGATGGATTTGGAATCTGATTTCCCGTCGGGTGCGGCGCGGACGCGAGACGCGACGCACCCGATCTGCGGTGGTCTTCGTCGGCTGGGTCCCGACCCAGCATCCCCGACTTGTGCCGTGACCCGTACCGAGGGTATGATCACGCGCCCTCTAGCTTGAGTCCGTGATATCGCAATTGCAACGATACTCACTACGGATTCTCCTCCCCGACCTGCCGGGGAGTGGCGTCGCCTCTGGGAATCCCCTGACCGACCGCTCGGTGGCGTGGCACGGGCAAAGCCTGCGGCCCCCACCGCCATGCCGCTCGTCCCTGGTGACGAGACAATGGGAGAAACCAATGGCCACCACGAAGCACTTTTCTCGCCACTTTGTCTGCCTGTGGATGTCCACTCTCATGATCGCGCTGGCGCTGGGGGCCAGCGTCGCGTCGCCGGCCCGGGGGGCGGTGATCACCGTGCCGACGGCGGATGGCAGCGTGCTGGGGGCTGCGTTGAACCCCAGCGGCTTGACGATCAACGCCGTCACGATTGCCAACGGCGTCGCCGGCCCGTCTGTCAGCCAGTTTGGCACCTACAGCAATTTCACGCTTCCGCCGGTGACGATCCACGACGGAGTCGTGCTGTCCAGCGGGAACGTGGCCAACCTGGGCCCGTTCGCGCAGCCTCCGGGGTACAGCGATCCGAACTCGGGAACAGATCCGAACGTGACGAATCCGCCGCCCCAGGTGAACAGCCCGATGGACCCGAACGGGCTGGGGGGCACGCCGGAGTACGACGCGTATGGACTGAGTCTCAATGCGCAGGGCAACACGCGCATCGAGAACTTCCAGCACTCCCACGACGTGGCGGCGCTGCGGGTGGACTTCCACCTGGACGCCGCCAGCCCGATCAAGTTCGATTTCATCTTTGGATCGGTCGAGTACCCGTTCTATACCAGTCAGTTCACGGACGCCTTCCTGGTCTTCCTGGACGGGACCGCTCCCGCCAACCAGATCGCCTTCGACCCCAACGGTGCGCCGATCCAGGTGGGCAAGTCGTTCGCCGGCCTGGAAACCACGGCGGACCAGAATACCGCGTTCTCGAATCCGCACGCTGTCCTGCCGCATTTGACCACGACGAGCGCCGAACTCTCCGCGGGGGACCACACCCTCTGGTTCGAGGTGGGCGACGTGAACGACCCCATCCTGGACAGCGCGGTCTTCATCGCCAATCTCCGCGCCGAAGCGGGCACCGGGGGCACGGAACCCACCGACGGCGCTTCCAGCGTCCCCGAACCTGGAACCCTGGCGCTGGCGCTCTCCGCGCTGGGATTTGCTGCTTTGGGTCGAATCGGGCGGCGGCGGAGGCGTCGGGCGGCGCTTTGACCCTCGTGCGGAGTTTCGTAGGGTGCGTCCAGTCCGCGCCGACGCACCTTCCGCTGATCTTGCCCTTTGGGGGATTCGTGCGTGACGGGAAGAGGTGCGTCGTCGCGGACTGGACGCACCCTACGAAACTCCGTCGGATTCGCTTTCACGTATCAACATCTTCCAGGCGGACACCTTGCCCGGCTCGCAGACTCTGCCGCGCCAGGGCGATCCGCTTCTGAAAGGCCGGGTCGTTTTCGAGACGATAATCCAACCAGTCCTCTTCCGACCGGAAGCCGATCAAAACCCCGGCCGGCTTTCCATGACGGGTGATGATGATCTCTTCCTCCTCCGCCAGCCGCAAGTAGCGGGAGAGATCATCCTTGACCTCCGAGAGCGGGACGTTCTTCATCGGGTTTGCCCTCCTCCGCGAGCCAACCATCCGCATCGGATTTCGCGACGATCGCCAGGATCTGGACTTCTGCCCCTTCAACGTCGTAGAACACACGCAGATCCTCGACGCGCAGTCGGAATTGCGGACGAGACAGACCCCGAAGACGTTTGATGCGGCTCTTGCTCACCTTGGTCGGTTCCTGCCTCAGGTGGACCTCCATCGCCGTGCGCACCTTGGCTCGATCATGCGCGCTCAAACGACGCAGATCACCGACGGCCTCCGGAGCCAGGATGATCTCGAATGCCATTCTGGCTAAATCGTAGCCAGATCGGGACGGTTCCTCAAGCAGCTTCACGGTCGATATGTCAAGTGGGTCGGTGCATCGCGCCCGCTACGACGCACCTTCTGCTCGGAACGGATGGTGCGTCTTGGTGACGCACCCTACCAAACGTACGTGTTTAGCGTCTCGACTGGCTGTTTTTCTGGCCTTTTCTTTGTAGCGGCGGCCGTCTCGGCCGCTCCGGAGGGACCCATCCCGGAGCGGCCGAGACGGCCGCCGCTACATAGAAAGGACTTACGGCCGACAGGGGCGCTAAACACGTACTACCAAACTGACCAGAAAAACGCCCGGCAGGCGCAGGCCCCGGAGGATCTCTCCCTTGAAGTTCTCGTCACCGACCAGCCTCAGCACGTCGCGGCCCCAGCGCCGGGCGCGGGTCAGCAAGAGTTCCCGGAGATGCGCTCGCGTCGGCTGGGACGCCTCGATCTTGCGTCGGGTGATTTCCGCCGCCGCGTCACGCTCCCGGAGATAGTCCTCGATGGCGTCGGGGTGCGCCAGATAGAAGCTGATCACCGCGTACACATCAGCCAGCTTGAGCGTGTCATAGGACTCGACGATGGCTTCGGGGGTGGCGCCCTCGTGGAAGGCTCGGATCACCAGCTCCAGGAGCACCCGGCTCTGACCGACGCGAATGGCACCGGTGGCTTCGCGCCGCAGCGGAACCGGCACAGCCAGTGGTTCCCGATCCAGCAGGGACACCACAAAGACTCCAACATCGGCTTTCGGCTCCCTGATCTCATACTACCCGTGTCGGCCGTGCCTCTCAATCCGCGAAAGGCAGAACGGGGTCAGCCCCGAGGCCGCTGAGAAATTGAGCACCCCAGCGAATCTGTGCGGCACTTCCAGCCATCCGTTCTGAAGGAAACCCTTGATTCTCCTCTGCTTAGGCCCGTCCCGGTGACTGCGCCCATCTTTGGCACGCCGTTCGCACAAGGCGGCTGCTCGCGTGCTCGGCTTCTCAAACACTTTCACGTTTCCCACCGCAAATTTTCATCTTTTCCTCCGGCTCAGGGCTGACTACCATGGAATTGTGCGGGCGATTCGACGCAGCGCCCGGCCTGACGATGCGGCAACCTCGGCCGGCGGTCACGAAAACGGGTTGACCGCAGTACAAGACTCCGATGCAGGAGATGTTCCTATGATCGCCGTCCGTTTCGCTTTCCATGCCGCTCCGCGCCGGTCTGATCCTGCTGCTTGCCGGGACAGCCCCCCTCGTGACGCGCGCGAATGTCACCTCTCGCCTGACGATTCTCGACCGGTCCATCACGCAAGACCAGGGCGACTGGCAGGTCGATTACCACCTCCGCTATGAGGGGCCATCGAGTCAAGTCCTCGTGCCCGAGGCGATCACGGCGCGGGTGGAAGGGTGGGTGTCGAACTCGCGCGCGAGGGACACGCCGTGCCCCGGTTGTCGAGTCTGGTTCTCTCCGGCCCCGCGGGGTTGTGGGCCACGACCGAGGTCATCGCGTCGGCCGACGAAGATCGCCGCTGCGTCGAACGCGCGGAGCTGTCGTTTCCCACCGACGCCGCTCGGAGAGCATCCTCGTGGGTGCGCACCAGTTCTTCCCACAAGATGCAGCCGCTCCCGACTCTCGCGCCGGGGGCGACGGTGTGCGTCCGGTTGCGGCTGGAGCACCAGCACGTCTTGCACGGCGATTATGATCCGCTCCTGGGCACGCGGACGCTCAACCTGACGCTCGGCGCGGCGACGCTCCAGGACACCCTGCCCCTGGACCGCGAGCAATATCGCGCGTTGCCCCGGACGGTCCCGCTCGTGCCCGACCGCGACCACCGCGATACCCGCGTGTTTCTCTCCGCGCCGGACAGTCTCTACCTGGCCGCGCATCTTCCCGGCTACCAGACGTACCGCTTTCCCGAGCAGCCCGTGCGCCATGGCACGCGCATGCGGCTCGAATTCTGGTACCTGATCGCCACCGATACCCGCAGCGCGGGCCACGCCCACATCGTCCAGTACAAGGACTCGCCCTCGACCTGGCAGCGCCTGGCCGACGGCCAGATCGACCTGCCCCTGACCACGATCGGCCACTGGACCAAGGTCGAGCGCGACTTCGACGCCGCCGCCGAAGCGACCACCGTCGCCCTCGATGTGGGCATCGACCCCGCGCCGTTCGGGGAACTCTGGGTCGACGACGTGTCGCTCTCACCCCTCGGCGCGGCGCCCGAACCCATGCCCTGAGAGGGTGTACGAGAAGGGGTCTTCGTAGGGTGGGCTCGGCCCACCAACGGGTTCGGCGCTCGGAAGAGGGTGGGCCGAGCCCACCCTACAAATCCCTTTCCGTACACCCTAGCAAGCCTATCGGGCGTTCCCTGGGAGTTTCCATCGGAACCAGCCGAATGTAGGACAGCCGCCCCCGGCTGTCCCACACGGTCCCTGTCCCGGATGAGAACAGCGGCTGTCCCACACGGCACCGAGCCGACCACCACTTCGCCGAGTACCTCACCGGACTCTTCGTCGCCGAACGCAAGACCGTCCTCGGTATCCACGATGAGTTCGCTCAGACGACCGACCCGTCGTGCCGGAACCGGTACCTCACCGAAGCCGCCTGGGATGTCCAGGCGCTGAACGAGCGCCGCTGGGAGCAACTTCCAAAGGACCCCGCCACACGCGACAGTGCGATCCGCGATGACCGGAGCCGGGTCGCAGCCCGCTGAGTTCGAGCCGTTACCGTCACGACCGAATTCACCACCCGTGTCACTGCGGGGGCAACCCCGGGTCGGGGTGGGCGAAACGGATCCTGGCATGATCCGCGAGGAGTCTCGTCATGTCCGTCGTCGAAAGCGAGCCAGCGACCCGGGGCCGGGCACGGAACTGGTTTCGACGCGTGCTGGAACTCAGCGCGTGGGGTTGTGGTGGAACTCTGCTCCTGTTCGTGCTCTTGCTCATCTTCGACAGCAGAAAATTGCGTCTTCTTTCTTACAATGGACTTAGAGCCTATCTCAGTAGGGTGCGTGAAACGCACCGAGGCTTTGTCCGACAAAGAGAATGGTGCGTTTCACGCACCCTACTGAGATAGGTTCTTAACGCATCAACCAGACGGCGTGGCACTCTGTAGGGCGTCGTCCCCCGGTGGGGGCGGTGTGGCTTGTTGCACGGTGGGCGGGATCGCTACACCCACCGCCTGGAACACGCTGCCACACGTTCCTTGCACCTTGCTGCGCAGCAGGAACCGCTTGCCGTCCTGCTTTACTTCCGCCACCTGCAAGCCATCCACGTCCTCGCTCGTCCCGCCGGACGTGCCGGTCCAGCAGCGCGGTGATCGAAGCCGGGCGGTCGGCCGCGTTGGTCTGGAGCGTGATCCAGCGGCGGCCGGCGCGGGCCGGGTAGCACAGTTCCAGCGCCGTCACCCGGACGGAACGCACACGCCCTCGGGGAGCGGCGGCTCGAATCCCGCGAGCAGGCGGTCGAGATCGAGACGGTGAAGACAGGGCGCGGAGGGTGGGCGTCATAATCGGGGGTGGAAAAACCAGGATCCCGAGCGGTCTCGAAATGTCCAATCCCAAGTCCGGTCGATTCTCCAAGATTCCTTGGTAAACTGAGAAGAGTGAGCGGTTTAGAGAGAAAAACGGCCCTGGCCCACACCGGGATCTCGTCCGGTACGAGGGTCGAGAGGTCAGGTCAGAAGGGTAAGTTAAACGCCTACTTACGTCGATTTCTCTGGTTTACATAGTGAACAGGCACTGTACCCACAAAGGTGACGCCCACCCCGCCAGGTCGCGTAGCGGGGACGAGACGAATCGTCGGGCGGACCTTTGGGAAACGGTATGGTGTGTTCGTCCTTGAACTTGGGGGACGAGGAAAGTTGGCGAAGTCGACTTGGCATCGTACCGAGTCCTTCACCGCACGCGACGTGACTTATACCCCAAATACGAACTTTTTTTCAGCGCTCTCTTGCATGAAATGAACGCACAGGCTAGAGTATCCAGTTACGAAGAGAGGAGCGGGGCAACTTCTCCACCCTCTTCCTTAATCACGTTGAGACGGCCCGTACCTGCTCTCAGAAACGATCTCAAAAGCCCCCGCCCAAGGGACATAAAGTGTTGGATAGCAGGTAGTTATGGCAGAACTGGTCTGAATTGACGCAAGTCGCAAATCAGCAATCGCTTGTGACCGTTCCCCCGGGGTCTTGAGAGAGTTTCTTAGGTGGGGACATGAGCCGGAGTGGTGTTCGTTATTCTCGCTCTTATCTTCACTCTTCCGCCGATGGAACCCCTTCAGGAGATGCTCGATGAAGTTTATCCCGGTTTGCACGCACGCGCGCGTTGGCTGCGGTGGCGATCCTCGGTTCGCTCGCCGGCCTGGCTGGCTGCGACATGGGCGGGTCTGGCGCAGGGAATTCGGCCCCACCCCCCAAGATCGAGGGCTTCGACGTCACCAAGGCACAGTCCAAGGACGCTCCGCCGCCGGCCATCACGCCCGAGAACTACAACGAGCAGATGAGGAAGCAAGCCGCGGAAGGAAGTACCAAGACCGATTATCGTACCAAGAAGTAGTGACGATCGATCCGCCTCGTCGTCTTCCCCGACAGGGATCCTGGGTCGTCACGGATAGCGATCGCAGACGAGGGACCCCATCCCACCGTCGGAAATCGACTTGCGGTTGATTGATTGCAGTGCCAGTCGACCTCGTTCGATCTTATTCCATTGTTATCGGAGGTCCTACAGTGAAACGACGTTCACGTGCCTTCACGCTGATCGAGCTGCTGGTGGTCATCGCGATCATCGGCGTGCTGATCGCCCTGCTGCTGCCGGCCGTCCAGGCCGCGCGCGAGGCCGCTCGCCGGTCTCAGTGCGTCAACAACCTGAAGCAGATTGGCATCGCCCTGCACGGTTACCACGACGCGAACCAGACCTTCCCACCGTCGGGCGGCTATGGGAACGATATGAACAACGTTCCGGTCGTCCAAAACTTCTCCATGAAGTCCCGGCTTCTTCCTTTCCTGGAGCAGCGGGCGGTGTATAACAGCATCAACTTCATGGTCACTTCAAATAGCTGGCCAAACGTCGGCGGTGGCGCATCGGACTGGAACCTCACGGCGCGGAGGACGGGGATCAGTACGTTCCTGTGCCCGTCCGACCCGAACCCGGCCAATATGAACATCGAGCACGGTGCCGGGAAGTCAAACTATGCGGAGAACCTGGGCCCGAGCCGGCGGAACAACAACTGGGCGCTCAATGGTCCGAGCTATTTCCTGACGAACGATGGGATCTGCTACGTCACCACGAGCGTCGTCTCCATCACGGACGGCTTGTCGAATACGATCGGCTGGAGCGAGTTCGTCAAGGGCAAGGCCGGGCAGAACAAGGATGGGCCGAACGAAGTCTACACGTCTACCCAGACCAACCCGGATTTCGACAATACCGATACCCAGTTTCTCATGAACCAGAAGTGGGCCGCGCTGTGCCAGGTCGCCACGGCCCAGTGGTGGGACTACCGGGGCGAGTACTGGATCATGGCGGACGGTGGCCGCGGCGGCGGCTACAATCACGTCCAGACACCCAATCGCAAGGCGTGTCAGTGTTGGGGGAATGATCAGAAGGACGGCATCTTTGGTGTGTCGTCGTATCACTCCGGCGGCGTGAACGCGCTGTTCCTGGACGGCAGCGTCAAGTTCCTCAAGGACACCATCAGCTACCCCACCTGGTTTGCCCTCGGCACCCGGGACGGTGGCGAGGCCGTCAGTGCCACTGACTTCTGACGTTCCTGTCCGTCAACTGCAATCGGGCCCGCATTGCTCTTTCCTTCTCCTCGGGATGGGAAGGACGATGCGGGCTCGCTCATGGTCATGAATCTGTCCCGCGGGGAGAGTGCGCGATGAGGGCGGTTCACGCTTGGGTTGCGTACGGGCCCTGCAAGCCCAACGCGCCAGCGAGTGCATTCCCTCTCTGGACCTCTTCAGAAATGCACTCGCTGGCGCGTCGGGCTTGCAAGATCGATGTTCGACGCTATCGAGAACCGCTCTAGCCCGTTCTATCGAGCCGGGCGGAGTCATTCTGAGAGGCTGTCCGGGAAGTCTGGTTTTAGCGCCGAAGGGGCGGCAGTCAATAGCCAGGGGCTTTCCGGATAGACTCTGATAGGGTGTACGAGAAGGGTACGGAGCGGCCTTTCTTTGTAGCGGCGGCCGTCTCGGCCGCTCCGGTTCGGCAGTACGGAGCGGCCGAGACGGCCGCCGCTACAAAGAAAATCCCTTCTCTCGTACACCCTTTGAGTCCTGGTTGCCCGACCGACCTGCGACAGTCTCCTCCTTCCGATCCTATCTCCCGAAGCCGCTCACGGGATGAAGTTCCCAATCCTCCAGCCTCCGAGATGGCGGACGGAATCCGCGGTCGAGTCGCGAACCAAGGTTGGTGGCATGTTCGGGCGACGTCGTCACGATCGTACCGGAGCGGGTACAGCTCTTCTCCCCCTCCTCTTGATGGCGCTGTCCGTGGTCGCTTGCCGGCCTGCGTCCGTTCCCGCTCCCACGGGGCCGGCCGCCACTCCGGTCCCAAGCCCCCTGGACCTCGACCTCGACACGATCGCGAAATCGGCCGGACCGGACAAGAAGGCGGAGACAATCCGCTTCCGGGACGTCACCGCCAGTACGGGAATCCGCTTCGTGAATTTCAGCGGCTACGATGATCAGAAATGGTTTCCGGTGAATTTCGGCTGCGGCGTGGCCATGCTCGACTACGACGGCGATGGCTGGATCGACCTCTATTTCATCACGCCGCGCAACCTGCCCATCACGGCGCCCAACCGGTCGCCGGGCAACCGGCTGTACCGCAACCGGCACGACGGCACCTTCGAGGACGTCACCGAGCGCGCCGGCGTTGGCTTCCGGGGCTTCTGCCACGGAGTGACCGTGGGCGACATCAACAACGATGGTCACCCCGACATATTCTTGACCAATTTCGGTCCCAATGTTCTCTATCTGAACAACGGCGATGGCACCTTTCACGACGCGACCGCCGGCTCCGGACTCGACGCGATTCCCTGGAGTTGTGGCGCGGCGATGCTCGATTACGACGGCGACGGCCGGCTCGACATCTACGTGACGTCCTACAGCACGTGGACCGAGACCGACACTCCCTGCTACGGCGGCAAGGAGCGGAAGGTCCGGATGATCTGCTCTCCCTACTCGCAGACGCCCGTGCGACATTATCTCTTCCGGAACCTGGGTCAGGGCAAGTTCGAGGACGTCACTCAGTCCGCTGGGATCCTGCGCACCGATGGTCGAGGGCTGGGGGTGGTGGCGGCCGATGTGAATCTCGACGGCCGGACCGACCTTTACGTGGCCAATGACGATAGCCCGAATTTCCTCTTCCTCAATCGCGGCGACGGGACTTTCGAGGACGTCAGCGAGGAGTCGGGCGCGAGCCTCGATGCGCGGGGTGAAGCCCAGGGAAGCATGGGTGTCGATGCCGAGGATATCGATGGCGACGGTCTCCCCGAGTTGCTCGTCACCAACTTCCGGGCGCAGTATGACACGGTCTACCACAATATCGACGGCCGTAACTTCGAAGATGTCACCGCCCGCGCGGGGACGGTCGAGGACACTCGCCCCTGGGTTAGCTGGGGCTGCGCCCTGGCGGATCTCGACAACGACACGTTTCCGGACATGCTGATCGTCAACGGCGAGGTCGACGACAACCTGATGGAGCTCGGCCAGAACGTCCCGTTCTTACAGCCTTCCTACGTGTGGCGGAACCAGGGCAAGGGCACTTTTCGGAGAGTTCGCGCGGCCGGCTCCTTCTTCGAGGAACCGCACTGCGCGCGCGGGGCGGCCTTCGGTGATCTCGACAACGACGGCAAGCTCGACGTGGTCGTCGTGTGCCTGGACAAGCCCCCCGCCATCCTTCGGAACGAATCGGATGCGGGGAATTGGGTCCGTCTGGAGCTCGTCGGGCATCGGTCCAACCGGTCGGCGATCGGGGCGGTCGTGGAGGCCCACATCGGAGACCGCGTCCTCACCCGGCAGGTCAAGGGCGGTGGGAGCTATCTCTCGGCAAATGACCCGCGGCTCTTGATTGGCCTTGGTCCGGCAGAGCGCGGATCGGATCGTGGTTCGCTGGCCAAGCGGGCTCCGCTCGACGCTTCTCGCCCCCGAATCGGGACGGACGCACCGCATCGAAGAGCCCGCCGATGAGCCCGCGCGGCGCCCGTCCAGGCCGCTCAGACGGAGAGGTCGCCGTGACGCTGCGCGTGCGAGAACACCTGCTCCCGGCGTGCGCCTTGCTGGCCGGAGTGGTGCTGGTGGCCTGGATCACGTGGGAGTTGATCCGCCCGCGGCCGACGCTGGACGGCGTGATGCCCCTCTTGCGGGCGGGGAAATTCGAGAAGGCCCAGCAACGGCTCCGCGTTTACCTCCGCGAATATCCCCGCGACGACCATGCTCGTGCCCTGATCGTCGATTGCCAACTGGAGCGGTACGACCGGCTCGACCCGCCCGATCCCGCGTTGCTGCGCACGGCCCTGGCCGATGCCCGCCAGATCCGGCTCGGGGCGAACCCGAAGTCCGACGCTCTCGTCCAGTTCCGGCTCGGCAAGATCCAGGACCGCCTCTTGCAGTACGATGAAGCCGAGAAGGCCTGGCTGGAAGCCCTGAGATTGGATCCCCTGATCCCCGAGGCCCCCTGGCAGCTTATCCAGCTTTACGACTGGCAGGGGAGGCTCGACGAGGCCCGTGCCCTGGCCCTCCGGCAGCACGCCATCGAGCCCGATCCGCGCGATCGCGTGGGATGGCTCCTGGAACTCGTCCGCGAGGACGTCCATCGCCCCGCCCCCCGCGGGTTGATCAACTGGCTCGAGCCGATCGTGCGCAACAATCCCAAGGACCTCCACACGACGCTCGCCCTGGGAGTGGCACTCACGCGCGAAGGTCTTGTCGATCGGGGCCTGGATTGCTTGCGAGGCGCCGTCAAGACGCACCCGCACGATCCCGACGCCTGGCTTGCCCTGCTCACGGGTATCGAGGAGGCCGGTCAGTTCGATGTCCTCGCCGCAACCCTCGGCAAGCTCCCACCGGAACTGTCCGCCGACCCCCGATTCATCAAGGTCCAGGGCGTGGTGGCACAGGAGCGACGTGACTGGAGCACGGCCGAGTCGTTGTATCGCCGCGCTCTCGAGTTCCGGCCCCAGGACCTCAGCTTGGTCTACCGCCTGGCGCGCGTGCTTCGCGGTTCCGGCCAAATCGTGGAGGCCGAGCGGTACGATCAGCAAGCCCGGTCCTACTCCGAGGCCCGCAAGGAACTCCGCGCCCTCTACGAACAGATCGAGCCGATCGCACGGTCCCTGGCACCCGGCTCCCGCCCTGACCTCTACAGACAATTCGCCGCGCTCCGGGAACGCATGGGGCTGCGAGATGAAGCCAAGGCCTGGAACCGCTTGGCCGCGGACCGGCGCCCTGATCTCTCCCGGACAGTCCAGTCACCTTGAAGATCGAACATCCGACGGTCTTGTCGTCCTCTGCCGAACCAGGGACCAAGCTCTGGCCCCAGGTCGTATTACCCCGGCAAGAAAGTAGGTCGGACAATCCTGTCCGACTCCCCCGGCCTGTCGGACAGGATTGTCCGACCTACAGGAGGATCTTCTTTGCCGGGGTAATATTCGAAATGAGGCCCGGGGACATCTTCCCGGTGAACATGCGGGTCACGAGGGCATCGCAGTCGAGTCCCGCGCCGGGACGATTGGGTTATCACCGCGGGCTCCCTTTCTTACAATACAAGTGAGGGAGAGCCGCCAGCCGGCCTCTGATCGAGGGGCCCGATCAAGGGCCGTGGTGTCTCCGCTGGGCTGGTTCACACTCTGTCATGAGGTCGGGCGTTCGAGGCCATGAACCGCGTCACCACCGAGATGGATTCAGACACGAGGTCAGCCGAGACGTCCCCGCGGGGGGGGTGTCGGGGCCTTTTCTCATCAAACCGAGTCCTTGGGCTTGCCTTGCTGGCCAGCCTGGGAGGAGTGACGGTCTGGAACGTGACGCGATCGGACGCTCTGACCGCGGCCGAGAAGGCGTATCAGCGCGGGAATGACGCGAAGGCGCTGGGCCTGGCACTGGATCACCTGAACCGTCGGCCGTGGAGCCGAGCCGCCAACCTGGTCGCGGCTCGGGCCCTGTGGCGGCTTCAGGACGGGACGCGCGCGGAGCCGTATGCAATGCGAGCAGGCCCGCTCGAGCGGGACGATCAGCATCGGCGCGGTTCTGCACTCCGGATGACCGGGCGGCTCGATCAGGCCGCCGCAGTCTACCAGTCGATCGAGTCAAAGTGGCCCGACGACACGGAAGCCGTGCGTGAGCTTGCGGTCATCCGCAAGGCCCAGGGACGCGATGCCGAGGCCTTGGAACTGGCTCATCGGCTCACGCAGGCCGACGACGCGGAAACTCAGGTCATAGGGTTCACCCTGCTTGGCACGTTTAGCAGCGATTTGCGGGAGTTTGATCGCGTTGTGTCCTCGTATGACAATGTTCTGAAACGGGACCCACAATTGCGGTGGGTGCCGGTCCCACGCAAGCAGTTCTGGATCGAATATGCCCGGGCGCTGCTCGAAACGGGGCAATCCGACCGCGCCAACCGATCCTGGAGAGGGCCTGGGAGGAAGTCGGCTCGGATCCAGCCCTACAAAGCTTGCTCGATCAATCACGCCGTCCACCCTCTCCCAGGACGATCGCCGTGCCGAATTGAGAGCGCTCCCCCGCCCTTCGGACGTGGAAACCGGTCGGTTCGTCTTGAGCCGCCTCCGGATCGGCCTGTCAGCGACAGACTCACGACCTTCGATAAAGGGCCCCAACCCGAGCCCACCTTATGAAGCGGAACTCCTTTGGATCCTTCTCGATGCTCGGCCGAATCGCTTTCTGGCTGGCAGTGGCCGGGCTCGTTCTCTTCAACGTCTGGTGGTACGTCCGAGACACTCGGCCCTTGCCCCCGCTGCGCAGCGTAGCCGTCTGGATCGACCAACAACGGTACAACGAGGCCGAGGCTGCCCTCCGGGAGCATCTCCGCCGTTTCCCACATGACCATGAGGCTCGTACGCTGCTGGCTCGCTCCCTCGGGGCTCGCAATCAGTTACTTGCCTGCGCGGCGCAACTGCATCGCGTGCCGGAGTGGTCGCCGAATAAACGCCAGTGTCTTTATCTCGAAGGTGTCTGCTACCGCCAGTCCAACCGGGCACGAGATGCCGAGGCCACCTGGCGAGCCTGCATCGCCTCGGACGCACTACGTCCCAGATTTGACGCGTACTTCAAGATGGCCGTCGAGCAGATTGTCGACCTGGACGCTCTCGAAGAGCGATGGGACGATGCCCGCAACGTCATTTGGATGATGTACGATGCCGCCAGCCCGGCCGACCGACCCGATATCCTGATCCTGATGCTCCGGACCTGGATCGATCGGATTGACCCCAACATCGCGGTGGAGCGGCTCCGCAGGATCGTTGCGGCCGACCCCACCGATCTCCCGGCCCGCCGTGCTCTGGCACATGCATACGAGTTGCGGGGAGACTCGAACGAGGCCGCCGAGTTAGTTCAGTCTGATCTCAAGAGCTGGCCGGATGACCCCGGTGTCTGGCGCGACCGGCTCTGGATGCTCAATCTCCACGACGATCTCCAGAGCCTGACCGCCGCCCTTGCAGAGATCCCCCCGTCGATCGGCCGCGACGGCGAGATCCATGCCTATCGTGGCTTGGCCTGTGAAAAGAAAAGAGATTGGCCTTGCGCCGCCGAAGCGTACCGCAGAGCCAATGAACTGAAGCCTTTCAATAGTGAACTTATGTATAGAATGGGCATGTGCGAAATGCGCGACGGAAGACGTGAGGCCGCGCTTCGCCACCTCAAGCAGAGTAGAGAACTGAAGCGAGCACAAGAGAAACTATCGGACACGGTCTTGGACTATCGCGACTCTCTTCTCTCGACTGCCGACCCCGCAGACCCTACCCGAGTCAAGGCGAGCCGCGCACTGGCCGCAATCTGCCGGACCCTGGGAATGGACCGTCTCGTCGTCGCTCTCGACAGTCTGACTCCCTCCCCGTGATTCACGATTTTCCCCGGTGGGCCGGGCCGTCGGCGGGTCACGATCCGTTAGTCTCTCATGGCGGTTCACTCTTGGGATGGTAACGCTGTAAAGTGAAGGGAGAGGCAAGCTTATTACCCCGGCAAGAAAGTAGGTCGGACAATCCTGTCCGACTCCCCCGGCCTGTCGGACAGGATTGTCCGACCTACAGGAGGATCTTCTTTGCCGGGGTAATATCTGGCGTCACGCCGTGGATATCTTGCGTCACCATAACGATGAGCCGGAATCCTCGGCGCTCGGACACTCCCTCACGCCCGCCAGGGTCGCTCCCGCTGCTGGGCATGGCGCAGCGCCTTCCGCGCTTCCTCGCAGTTCGCCTGGACCTGGAAGTCGAACATGCCCACCGCCAGGAAGTCCGCCCCGTTCTGGAACGCATACGGGAACGCCTGGAACGGCGGGATCGCCCCCGCCGCCAGCACCTTGAAAGCAACCCAGGGCTTGGTGACCGACTTCATGAAGGCGATCGTCTCCTCCGGGTTGATACACCACATGTTGTCGTACCAGCCCTTGCCCCCGTTGAGCCACATGAAGTCCTGGCGCAGGTCCTTGGGGGTCGCCGACGGGTAGTCGTCGCGGTGCAGGGTCTTGACGTAGAAGTCGCAGGGCACGCCGGTCTGCTCGCACTGGATGGGCGTTTGCAGCGAGTGACCGCCGACGCCCACCGGCAGACCGTGCTTTTTTGCCATCTCGACCGCGCGGGCGACGAGCTTGATCTGCCCGGCTTGCACCAACGCGTCAACAGGCGTTCCCCAGAGATAGAGCGCCACGCCGCCGGTATCTACCTGCTGCTTGATGTGGTCTGAGAGTGCCTGCTCGGACTGGCTGGCATTGACCTCGATGTGCGGGAGGAACTGCATGTGGCCGCCGCACTCGCGGTTGTAACGCGCCACGAAGTTGCCGCCGGTCTCGAAGACCGTGTTGATGCCGTTCTCCTCGGCGATCCTGAGCGTCTCCAGGATCTTCTCGTCCGTGGCGTAGGCGTGGAAGAGGTTGTTGACGTACTTCAGGTCGCGGCAGTGCATGTGACCGCCGATGAGGTTGCCGCCCAGCATGACCCGGCTGATCCGCGCCTTGCCGAGGGTGCCGCACGGCAGTAGGTCGGCGCTGGCGGGCGCTGGTGCTGGCGTCTGGACATCCGCCGTCTCCGATGTGCTTCCCATCGCGGCGGCCACGATACCGGTGGTGCCGGTCACCACCAGAGACTGATGGATAAAATCGCGGCGATGGATCGACTCCGGCTTCGTCATGATGCCCCCCCCTCCCCGAGCGGACCACTCGACAACGAGAACGGGTCCGGTTTCGTCCCAAGCTACCAGAGTCCCGGCACGGAAGGAACGGGGTGACCGTTCCTCCGTCGAACGCCCCGTCCCAGATCCCGCATGCGATCGCCTTGGACGGACGGGTGTAGAATGCGTTGTCGAAGATGTGTACGTTCTCCAAAGAGTCCTCCAGCTTGATGGCGCACTTCGACCCCGCGTCGTTCACGCCTTGTGCCGGGTCGATGATGGTGTTGTTGTGCGCGATCTCGACGTTGTGCGCCACGCAGTTCAAGTGGATGCCGCTCGAATACGCTCCGCTGATCCTGTTGTGCACAATTTGCACGTTCACCATCTGGCTGGCGGGGTTCTCGGACCATCGGTCTGTGAAAATGGCGAAATCGAATCTCATGCCGGAACTTCGCTCGGTCCCGCCCTCGGCATTGATGTAGGTGAGGTGGTTGTCCGCCACGCGCACGTTTTCCATGAGGGTCGGTGGGGGCGTTCCGCGGTAGGATACGACGCCGATGCCATAGAACTCCGGAAAGAAGATCTTCCCTACCAGGCCGATGAGACTTTACGGTCTTCGCGCGGCGACTCGGTTTGAACATCGACCAAGGACATGTTCGTCAGGAAAACCAGAGCGAGGAACAGGACCAGCATGGTGGACACATCAGGGAAAGACCCGGCTCCGATTCTGGCGGACGGAAATCCTGGGTCGGGGCCGCCGGCCGCCTCCGGGGGGGAGGCCTTTCTCGCGGTGACCGCCGGGTTTCTCGGGTGGACGTTCGACGCCTTCGACTTCTTCCTGGTCGTGATTGCCCTGCCCCGAATCGCGGCCGACTTCCACGTGAAACCGTCGGCCATCGCCTTCTCGCTGACGCTCACGCTGATGCTACGGCCGGTGGGGGCTTTCCTCTTCGGGTTGATGGCCGACCGCTACGGACGCCGCAGGCCGATGATGGTCGATCTGGTTTTCTATTCGGCGGTCGAGGTGGCCACGGGATTCGCGCCGAACCTCACCACGTTCCTGATCCTGCGGGCCCTGTTCGGCATCGGAATGGGGGGAGAATGGGGCGTGGGGACTTCGCTCGTCATGGAGAAAGTGCCCGCGAAGTGGCGCGGCATGCTCAGCGGCTTGCTTCAGGAAGGGTACGCCGCCGGATACCTGCTGGCCGCGGTGGCCGCCTTTTTCCTGCTCGATCGTTTCGGCTGGCGGCCCATGTTCTTCCTCGGGGCGCGCCGGCGCTCTTGGCGCTGTTCATCCGCGTCGCCGTCAAGGAATCCGACGTTTGGGAGAAAACCAAAGCCAAGAGTTGGTCCCACCTCGGCCGCAGCATCGCCTCGAACTGGAAACTCTGGATCTATCTGACGTTTCTCATGGCGATGATGAACTTCTCCTCACACGGAACGCAGGACATGTACCCCACATTCATGAAACAATTCCGTGGGCTCGATGCGAAGGTCTACGCGCAGGTCGTGATCGTGATGATGAGCGGCGCCATCGTGGGTGGGATCGCTTTCGGCCTGGCCTCCGACCGCTGGGGCCGACAGCGGATGATGATCGTGGCCCTCCTGGCGCGCTGGCCGCGGTGCCCTTGTGGGCTTTCTCGTCTCGCCTGGGGCTGATCGTCGCGGGCGCGTTTCTCATGCAGTTGATGGTGCAGGGAGCGTGGGGCATCATCCCCGCCCACATCAGCGAACTGTCGCCCGATCAGGTGCGCGGCTTCCTGCCAGGCTTTTCCTATCAGTGCGGCAACCTCATCGCGTCCTCCATCGCGTGGGGGCAAGCGGCCCTGGCCGAGCGACTTCCCTACCCGCACGTCATGGCCGCCAGCGCGGTCGTGATTTTCATCCTGGCCATCGTCGCGACCAGCCTGGGCGGCGAGCGTCACGGGGTTGTCTTCGGGCAGCCGGAGCAGCCGGACAAGACCTGACCACGAGATCCGCGTCGATGCTGCCGTGGTCCTTGCCCTGCGCGGGGTACGCCTTCGCCAGGACGCCGGCCTCCTGCAACGGGGTGCAATCGCGCCACTGCCAAAGGTTTCCCCGGGAATCGCGTGGTTTTTTGCCCACAAGGGCCTTTAGTTCCGCTGTTTATGCGGCCAGCGGCTTGAAGAATGAGCCGGCTTCTCGGTGAGTTGGAGGTGAACAAACCTTGCCACCTCACCAGAGAGGCCGACTCGATGGACCATGCTACGGCTGCCGCCGCATTGCTCGCAACGCACTTCGCCACCTCCTTGTTCCCGCTGACCGTGCGCTTGATCCCCGTGATCGCTCAGATCGGTCCCCTCATCGTCCGGTTCCGCAGGGCGGAGGTGACTCCCCAGACCTGCCACCAGTTCGAGACCCAGTTGCAAGTTCTGCTTCGGGAACTGGGTCGGCTCCTTGTCGAATGGACCTTCAATCACCTCGAACCGCATGACCGTCGGGACATGCCCAACCAGATGTGCTTCCAGGGAGTGGGGTATCGCCGCCGCTTCAAGTCCCCCAACCGCACCGTGGCGACCTTGTTCGGAACGATCACCCTCTGGCGGATGCTGTACCAGCCCTTGCACGGCATCGAACGGTCGATCGTTCCGTTGGAGATCCGCTTGGGACTGGAAGCCGGCTTGGCCACGCCCGCCTTGGCTGAGCGCGCGGCTCAGGCGGCGGCCGTCTCCACCCAGAGCGCCGTCTTGGCCCACCTCCAGCGTGCTCATGGCGTGTGTTGGTCGGTGGCGAGTTTGCGTACTGTCCTCGCGGGAGTCGTGGAGGGTATGGATCCCCACCGCCAGGACGCCCAGGTGGCTCACGTCTTGAAGCTGTTGGAACAGGCGTTCCAATCCCGGGGTGGCCGCAAGCCGGTGTTGGCGGTGGGTCGTGACGGGCTGATGTTGCCGATCCGTGATCACGAGTGTTACCGGGAAGGCGCGACGGCGACGCTCTCGGTGTACGACCGGAGGGGTCGGCGGTTGGGGACGGTGTACCTGGGCCGGATGCCTGAGTCCGGTCAGGAGACGCTGTCGCGGCAGTTGACGGCGTTGCTCGTGGCGGTGTTGGAGCAGTGGACGGGACCATTGCCGCGGTTGGCCTACGTCACCGATGGGGGATACCAACAGACGCGGTATTTCCGCCGGGTGCTCAAGCGGATGTGCCATCCCCGTCATTCCGGTCAGCGGCTGGAGTGGGAATGGGTGATCGATTTTTATCATGCGTGTGAATACATTTACAAACTGGCGGAGGCGTTATTTTCGGACGCGAAGCGTGCCCAGGGCTGGGCGCGAAAGATGTGCCGCTGGCTGAAGACGAAACCGCGGGGGATCAACCGCGTGTTGCACTCGGCGGCCGCGATCCGACGACGGCGGATCGTGATGGGGAAGAAGCGGGAGCAATATCGCAGCGCTTACAACTACTTGCGGAAGCGGATTCGGTTCCTGGATTATTGTCAGTACCGAAACAACCACCTTCCCATCGGCAGCGGGGTGACCGAGGCGGCGTGCAAGACGGTGTTCACACAACGGCTGAAACAGTCGGGCATGACCTGGAAACTGGAAGGGGGTCAGTGGATCGTGGACCTGCGCGTGATCCAACTGAGCGGGATCTGGCCGGAGGTGTATCAGGCATATTTAGAAGCGAAAACTCTTCCCGACATGGGGACTCAGGGGGGTATCGGGAAGAACAAGTCCAAAAAGGTCGCGTAATCGATGGCACTGGCGCGATTGCACCCCACCATCCGGGCGTCCCAGCGCACCCACACCTGGCGGGCGAGGTACTCCGGTGGCACCGAGTAGTAGGCACGATCGACCTCGACGTGGCCGTCGCGGTGCACCATGCGGCGGGCCTTGCGGAACGACGGGAACGGGTCCGGCGGCAGCGGCAATAAGGCGGCACGCTCGACCTGATCGAAATGGTGGCCGACGTGACGACGTGTTGTCCCGTGCACGCGAGTGTCGGCCACCGTGAGTTCCCAGTCGCGGAGGAACCGGTTCTGCTCCTCCAGGCTGGCGAAGGTGCGGCCCTTCAAGGCGTTCTCCTGGACGTAGTCGACGCCCCGCTCGACCTTGCCCTTGTGGCGGGGTGTATACGGTCGTGTCGGCAGGAACACGGTGCCGTAGTGTGCGCCGAAGGAGCAGACCTTGGGATTGAGCTCGGGGTCGAACCAGTCGGCCTTCGTGACGGCGGCCTTGAGGTTGTCCAGGACCAGCCGCTGGGGTACGCCGCCGAAATGCCGGAAGGCGTTCTCCAGGCAGCGCAGGAAGTCCTCGGTGGTCTGGCGGTCGACGGCCTCGCTGTAGGCCTTGCGGGAGTGGCTCAGGACGACGCGGAAGACGTGGGTCTTCCGCCGCCTGCCGTCGGGGCGGAGGATCGGCGCACCGGTGCCGAAGTCGACCTGGGCCTCGTCGCCGGGTTCGCACTCGATGCGGCGGAAGGGCAGGTCCTGCGCCCCTTCGAGCCGATGGACGAAGCGGCGGACGCAGTAGTAGGTGCCGACGAAGCCATGGTCGGCGACCAGGTCCTGGTAGATCCGCTGGGCGGACAACCCCTGGTCACATTTGGCCTGGATCAGCTCCCGCCACGGTTCACAGCCGCTGGCCCGGCCACGGCCGCGGGGCAGCGGATCGGGTGTCGAGCCGGTGGGCGCAGCGACGGGTCCTGATGCGCCCTCGGACGTCGTGGCGCCGGCGGGCGCATGGGCTGGTTTTGGCGCGCCCTTGGCCTCCTCCGAGCCGGTGGGCGCATTGGCTGGTTTTGGCAGTGCGTCTACCTGTCGCAGATGACGGGCGACGGTCTCGCGGTTGATCCCCAGTTCGCCCGCGATGCGGCGCTGGGACCAGCCCCGACGGTGCAGTGTACGGATCGTCTCGTGGATGGCCATCTTGAGCAGATTCGCCATGGTTCGGCTCCTGGGGCAAAGGACTTGCCTTGGAGCCTAACCGGCTCGTCTGGGTCTCCTCAAAATGGCTGGTTTTCAAGCGCCCCTCGGTGGCTGGTTTTGAGCGCCCGCTGACAGGCGCCTCGTGCTTCCGACCCTGGCATCCTCAGACACTCGCTCCCGATTGGGTACCGCGTGGCGAGCGGCCCCAGGAGGCGTTCCGCCGCATTTCGACCAGGCATCGTCCCCTTCGACCAGAGGCGGTCGATGTGCCTTGGGTGGTCCCAGGTGCCGAGGATGCCCTGGTCCTGAGCTCGACCCCGTCGATCAGAAGTTGCGATCGCGGATGTTTGAGGTGGCAAATCCGCAGAGTTGCGGAATTGCCGGCCTGGGTGAGAGATCCTCTGTTATGTGTACTATCTGCTGAAGCCGTCGCAGAGATCCGAGGCCGACTGGCAGGGACGACGACGACGCGGCGGAAGCGGCCCGATGACCAACGCGCGAAATCACTCCGATTGAGGATTGGGTGGCATCGCTTGCCTGCCGAGGGCCATCACCGGTGCTGCCGCACTTCGAGCGCCAGGCTTGCACAGAAGGAGGACTCAGCCTCACCCGCGGTGCAAGGGGTCGGAAGACCAATGGCCATTTTGTCACGGATCGTTGCCTTGCCCCGGTACGGTCCCGTAACGAACGGAATGTGGAGTTGTCGTGGATTCGCTCTACCTCTCGGGTCCCCGGCTGGTTTGCCACAGAATGACAAAGGTCGAGGCGGCCAACACCAGTGCGTGGACGAGAACCACAAGCAGAGGTCCGCTTCCGTGGTCCGGCGCCCGGCCGAGGTGCATCAGGTCGGCTTCGGGGAGCAATCGCTCCAACGCTTGCTGGCCCCAGTACACCGTGACGAACCCCTGCGCCAGATAACGAGCCACACCGCGCAATGGGGTGATCACCCCGGCCAAAATGATCTGTGGGATCACGGCCATCGGTACCAGCGCCGTCGCCACTTCCTCCGATCGGGCGAGCGTCGAGATCGCCAACCCCATCGCGGTTCCCGCCATCGTTAGCGTGGCCAGCGTCGTCCCTTGCCAGAGGACCGAACCGGGAGGGTCACACCAGAGGCGGACGATGCCGAAGAGCAGCGCGACCTGAACCACGCCGATCAGATTCAGCACGACGAACTTCGAGACAAGGTAGCCCCCGACCCGCAGGTTGAAGTCTCGCTCCCGGCGGAAGATCACCCGCTCTTTCACGAGTTCCTTGGCGGCCGTGTTGCACCCGAACCAGAAGCAGGACACGGCCAGGAGCAGCAGGAGGTTCACTGTGCGCGCGGCCCGTTCCACGGGGTTCGCCACCTCGCCGAGGTCGCCGAACACGACTCCAAGGAGGACGGCAACCAGCAGGCTTTGCCCCAGCAGCGTCCCCAGCGCCAGCATGTCACCACGCCAGATCGACACATAGCGCCGGGTCAACACCCACGCCTGGCGCAGGCCGTGGACGCTTCGGGTAGTGCGAGAATCGGTGGTCAGCGGGGCTTCGGTGACCGTGTCATCAGGCATCCGATCGGCAATATAACATTGGAAATAAGGGCTGGACCGAAACCGCGAGTGCCACTCCTCCGGCTCCCTCCCGGCCAGCGTGCGGTACACCTCACCCAACCGGGGGACGCCGAAGTACGACTTGGCCTCCTCGGGCGTGCCGATGAACGCCAGCCGCCCCCCTTCGGTCAGAATCACGACCAGATGACAGTTCGCTTCCACATTCGCCAGGCTGTGCGTGATGCACACGACCGTCTTGCCGCCATCGGCGACCTGGCGGAACAGCTCCATCACCTCGCGATCGGTCTGCTCGTCGAGCCCCGATGTCACCTCGTCGAGAAACAGGAGGCTGGGACGGGCGACGAGTCTCATTTGCCAGGCTGGCCCGCTTCATCTGCCCGCCGCTCAGGTGCCGGATCAGCGTGCCGCGTTTCGCCGTCAACCCGACCACGTCCAGGATGTCGGACACGCTCGTCTCGACCTCGGCACGCGACAGGTCCGGCGGCAGCCGAAGCTCGGCCGTGTATCGCAGGGCCATGCCCAGGGTGAGAGAATCGTGGAGCACATCTTTCTGGGGCACGACCGCGATGTCTTGCTTGAGGGCCTCGAAATCGGCGAACAAATCTTCACCGTTGACTAATACCGATCCCGCCGTGGGCGGGTTCCGGCCGCTCAGGATTGCAAGCAGGGTAGACTTCCCCGACCCGCTGGGGCCGAGCAGGCAGACGAACTCCCGCGGGCGAATGACCAGTTGAATATCCTCCAGCAGCGCCAGAGGCTGCCGGGTCGCGCGGTCTTGAACGACTCGCCGCAGTCCGCGCGCGATGAGCTCGATGTTGTTCGACCGCGATCGGCTGACCAGCCCGAGGCCGTCGAATTGCAAGGAGAACGGCCCAATGTCGATCCGGTCGCCGGGCTGGAGAGGGGTGGGCCGGGCGAGGCGCTGACCATTGACGAACGTGCCGTTGGAGCTGCCCAGGTCGGCCAGGATCACCGTGTTTCCATCCACGGTCAGGCGCGCGTGCCGGCGCGACACGTGAGGATGTTCCAGAGGATACTGAACCGTCGATGCGTCCCGGCCGATGACCCCGCCGGTGCCGATCTCGAAGCGTTGGGTCCGCGCGGAACCGCGCAGCAAGGCGAGGTGTCGGTCGTCGGCCTGCACGGTCTCGGCGAAAATGTCGGTTGGTCCAGTCGTGGTCGTTGGTGTGGCTTCCATCACCAGGATCGTGATCGTCGGGCCCGTGAACCCCAAGCGCACCCGATCACCGGCCTGGATCGGGACCGGAGTCTCGATCGGCGCGTCATTCAAGAGAGTCTTGTTGCTCCGGCTGACGGGGACGAGGGTGAACACTCCCGCCGTGGATTCGATCCGCGCATGCGTGCCGGACACCTTGGGAAAAGCGAGGGCATCGACCGCGATCTCGCAGCTCGTGTCCCGGCCCAGGCGGATGGATTCACCGGTGATCTCGAAGATCTTCGGCGGACCCACCGGCATGTCGACTCGCACCCGGACCTTCATGACCACATTCTCCCGTGGTCTATTTTCATAGATTTCGATATCACGTTTCACACATTCACTGTCTGATCTTGATCTGAAACCGTTGTTCACCGGCCTGGAAATGAACTGTCGCTTCGACGGTGATCTGGGGCATCCGCAGCCAGAGACCGTTCTGGGTCTTGTGGTGCTCGGCCAGCCAGCCGCCCTTCCGATCGCGGTAGAGCCGCACGTGCCGCGGTTCGCAGAACGGGTCGTCCGGGCGACACACGGAGCACGTCGGGTCGGTCCCGATCCAGTATTCGGGCTTGGCGAGCACAAGCCGGTTGCCGATCTCGTTGCCGAGCAATTCCGTCAGCGCGGGAGGGCGGAACGAGTTGGCTCCCTCGTCCCATCCCTGGGTCGCGCCCGTGGCCAGCGCACCTGCGACATAAGCGCTGGTGGCGTTGGCATCCGTCTGCCCGGCATCGAACCGGTAGCGCCCGTTGCCGACGAGGATCTCAGCCTTGTCGGTCAGGGGTGTGCGGTGGACCCGGACGAACATCCCGTGCGTGCTCTGGAGGTCGGTGACCACCCAGCGGTGCAGCCCTCCCACGGTCTGGAGTGTGATCTCGATGTGTCGCGACGACATCCGTGCGTCGATCGGGATGCGCAGGTCCCCCTCGGTGCGGCCAATGACGAACCGAGGGCTTCGAATGCGGATGACCTCACCGTCCATCCGGCCGTCGTCGAAGACGGTCAACATGGCGATGGGTGGTCGGGCCGTCGGCCGGAAGAGGCTGGCGGCGTGCCCGGACGCGGCGACCGGGCCGGTTGTTCCCGTCGGCGCAACCGGCGGTTGGCCCGGGACCAGACCCGACCTCTGGGCCTGACGGATGTCGTCGTCGGTTTCGAGTACGGTCCCCGAAGATGGTTGGAGGGGTCGTGCTGGTTCTATGGATTGAGGCATCGTGAGGACCCTCGTGTGGGAGATTCCGTCGCGCTCAAGGACTCATGGGGACGAGCGGGTTTGGGTTCGTTTTTTTTGCGAAGCCGTGGACCGGGGCAAGACGCCTGATGCGCGCCTCCAAGCGAACCCGCTTTGAAGGGTGCGCCAGCGCGGGCGTTTTTCCGAACCAGGGTTCTGCAAGAGGTGAGCGCCCGCACGCTGACAGACGGTCCGGCTTGGGTTCGGTCGGTGGCGCGGTCTGCGCGGTGGGTTCGTTTGGCCGCTTGGTTCTTCGGGATTTGGGTTCCTTCGGCGCGCCAGCGGCCCATCGCAGACATGACGGTCGTGGGTATTCTTCGGGTGCCACTGGCTGTGCCAGTGCTCGGCTCCCGGACACTGGCACAGCCAGTGGCACCCGAAACGGGGCCCACCCAGGCCGCGGCGAAACTGGGTTCGTTCGGCGCCCCGGAAATTGGGTTCGTTCGGCGCCCGGAAATTGGGTTCGTTCGGCGCCCCGGAAATTGGGTTCGTTCGGCGCCCCGGAAATTGGGTTCGTTTGGCGCGCCGGACGGGAACCGCGCATCCGGCACGATCGATACGGATTGCCGTTGGGTTCGTTTTCGCGCGGCCCTTCGTAATTTGGGTTCGTTCGGCAACGCGGCTTTCTCGGGCGTGGGTTCGTTTTGTCCGCGTCGCGAGGAACACCTTCGAGCGAACCCCCTTTCGCGGACGAAAGTCGACGCAACATCTTTGATGAGTGCGGACGAGCGACATTTCGGCGTTGGCTTTGAACGTGTCATGGCGCAAAAACGCGGTCGGGTGGCATGCCCACGTCGGCGTGGGCATGTCTGTGAGCCACAGCCACCGGAACATGCCCACGCCGACGTGGGCATGCCACCCGGCCATCGTGGCGGCGGTGTTCGCGGGAGTAGCTGACGCCGGAGATCGACATTGTGGGACCGCCTCACGAATGACAAGCCGCGACGCTCCGTCGGCTGGCTATGAGATGGCTCCTCTTGATTGGAGATTATCGATTCCGATGCCGACCGCCGATCGGAAAATCGTCTTGCGATCGGTGGTGGGCAGAGGGTAGGGTGCGTGAAACGCACCCATCCCAAAGCGATGCGGGACGATGGTGCGTTTCACGCACCCTACAACTCTCAGTCCTGGACTGCGGCCAGGCGGAAGCCCAGAAAGTTGACCCGGACCGCCGGCGGGAGCCTGTAACGGAGCGCCGGGCGGCAGTACCTCGGGTAGTAGCTCGAGCAACCGCCCCGGAGGACCCGGTACGGGGCCTCGGCAGGGCCCGGCGGGTCAGCCGGCGGCGACGCCGTGTAATAATCGGCATCGTAGTCATCCTGGCACCACTCACAGACGTTCCCCAGCATGTCGTACAGACCCCAGCCATTCGGCTGCTTCTGGCCTACCGGATGGGTCTTCTGCTCGGAATTCGAGTCGAACCAGGCATGCTGGCCCAGGTCGGCCTCATCGTCGCCAAACGGATACCTCGTCGTGCTCCCCGCGCGGCAGGCATATTCCCACTCCGCCTCCGTCGGCAGACGATAGCCCTGGCCGCCGACAATGGAGACCTGATCTCCCTCGATCCGGTAGTAAGGCGTCCGCTTCTCGCGCTGGCTCAGCTCATTGCAAAACTTCACCGCGTCGAGCCAGGAGACTTGCTCCACGGGCAAATCGTCCGAGCCCTTGAAATCACTCGGATTCTGGCCCATCACCGCCAGGTACTGGCCCTGCGTCACCTCGTGTTCGCCCAGGTAAAACGCCCGGGTGATGCGCACTGGGTGGGGTGGTTTCTCGTCGTCATCCTCGTTCGATCCCATGGTGAACGTACCCGGCTGGATGCGCACGAGCTTTATGCCGATCGAGTTGGTGAATTCCTTCGGGTCGGCGGCCTTGCGATTGGGATCGACGGATGCGTTGTCGGTCTTGGGAACTGAGCCAGTGGTCGTATCTAAATCGAGCGCCAGACGGAAGCCCGTACTGTAGGCCCGGCATCCGGCGTGTCCCTGCCCTGGCCCGCCGGGTGGCAGCCCCCCGGGGAGAAAAGCCAGCAACCGCCCCGGAGGACCCGGTACGGGGCCTTGGCAGGGCCCGGCGGGTCAGCCGGCGGCGACGCCGTGTAATAATCGGCATCGAAGTAATCCTGGCACCACTCGTTGACATTTCCCAGCATGTCGTACAGGCCCCAGCCGTTCGGCTGCTTCTGGCCCACCGGATGCGTCTTACGCTCCGAATTCCCGTCGTACCAGGCATACTTGCCCAGATTGGATTCGTCCTCGCCAAACGGGTACTTTGTCGTGCTCCCCGCGCGGCAGGCATATTCCCACTCCGCCTCCGTCGGCAGGCGATAGCCCTTGCCGCCGACAATGGAGACCTGATCTCCCTCGATCCGGTAGTAGGGCGTCCGCTTCTCGCGATTGCTCAGCACAATGCAAAACTTCACCGCATCGAGCCAGGAGACTTGCTCCACGGGCAAATCGTCCGAGCCCTGGAAATAACTCGGATTCTGGCCCATCACCGCCTGGTACTGGCCCTGCGTCACCTCGTGTTCGCCCAGGTAAAACGCCCGGGTGATGCGAACCGGGTGGGGTGGCTTCTCGTTGTCAGTCTCGTTCGATCCCATCGTGAACGAGCCCGGCTGGATGCGGACGAGCTTCATGCCGATCGAGTTGGTGAATTCCTTTGGCGGGGCCGCGGCAACGGCCTTCATCGGCAGTGGTTCCAGTGACACTTTCAGTGGCGCGTTGCGGCCGCGACGGATCGTGAACTGCTCGGTGTGGATCTCTTCGTCCCCGCGCAGGACGACCAGTTTGTGGTCGCCGGCGCGGAGCGTGATAGGGCGCCGAGGTTCTCGATCTTCACCTCGTTGCCATCGACTCGCACCTGGGCCGCGTTGTCGTCGAGCTCGATCTTGATTGTACCCTGGTCGGTCGCGACGTAGATGATGATCCCCAGCACGACCATCGCCGCGGCGCCGGCGGCGGCCGCGATCGCCCACCGGCGCGGCGGGCGCCGGCCCGTCGTGACCCGCGGAAGCGGGGGGATTGTCGCGGGCCGCGGCTCAGGCTTCGAGGACAGCTTCAGGTTGGCGAGCAACTCTCCGGCCTGGGTCTCCGCACCAGCCTGGCTGACTGGCGCGGGCTCCTGGCTCGGCGCCGCCTGCGTCGGCGGGAGGACCGCGCTGTGGCTCGGCTTCACCGTGTCTGTCGAAGTCCCGGCCTGGGTCGTCTCAGGGGCTGGAACGTCCGATACCGCCTTCTTCGCCTTGAAGAACGGCTCCAGGGCTTTCGCGACCTCGGCCGGCGTCTGGAAGCGTCGCGCAGGCTCTTTCGCGATCATCTTGGCCACGAGCGCCGCCAGTTCCACGGGCACGTCCGGGCGGATCAGGTTCAACGGCTTGGCATCAATCGAATGGTGCGCCTGCAGGTAGTCGTAGAGGCTCGTGCCCGTGAACGGGGGGCTGCCGTTCAGCAGGTAATAGAGAGTACATCCCAGGCTGTAGATGTCCGACCGGATGTCGGTCTGCTGGGGCCTGTCCCATTGCTCGGGAGACATGTACTGGGGCGTGCCGAGCAGTTGATCCGCGCGGGTCAGACCGCCGTCGATCGGGACCGCGCCGGCCGCCTTGGCGAGCCCGAAGTCGAGCACCTTCACCACGGCGTGCTTCCCCTCGTGGGAGAGCATCAGGTTGTGGGGCTTGATGTCGCGGTGGACCATTCCTCTCTCGTGGGCGTGCTGTAAGCCCAGGGCCGCCTGGTGGATGAACAGGCAGGACTGGGCCACGGGCAGCGGCCCCTTGACTTCGACGACCCTCGCCAGGTCGAGCCCGAAGACGTATTCCATCGCGAAGACCAGGCTCGCGCCGCTACGGAATGCGGCGTAGGCGGTGACGATGTTGGGGTGACGCAATGACGCCGCGGACTGCATTTCGCGCAGGAACCGATCGAGGACGCCTTGCTTCTGCAAGACCTCCTGCTTGACGAGCTTGAGCACCTCGTCGCGCTTCAAGAGCCGGTTGTAGGCGAGGTAGACCACGCCCATGCCGCCCGTGCCCAGCTTGCGCTTGATCTCGTAATCGGGGTGATCCGCCAGGTCCGGCGGAGGCGCGTCGGCGGCTGCCGGGGCCGGCGGTTGAGGGTCGCGACAGGGTTCCGCGTTCATGTCCACCCGATCGCTGGTTGCCTTGTCGGAGATGGGCCGCGCGTCGCGGAGCTTCGACAGGAAGCTATCGGGGGACATCCCGGCGACCCGACGCCGGCATTCCGTACATTCTTCCAGATGCTGGTCGATCGACTCCGCCGCGTCGTCGTCGAGCTTGCCCAGACTGTAGGACTCCAGCGTCTGGTCCGTCGGATGAAGAAGGGAAGAAGGGGGATTCATCCTGAGAACTCCGGGTCGGGACCACCGCGTGGAACGGAAGCTGGCTCATCTAATAGAGAAAGGCCGGGACACCGGGGGACATGCCGCGAAAAACCGAAAAAATTCACAGAAGATCGCCGGCCTCTTCTCGTAACCTCTTGAGAATTCGGGCCTTGGTTCGGATCACGGAATTTTCCGATAGGCCCAGTTTCTGGGCGACGTCCGCGGCCGGGAGGCCGTCGAGGGCGAACTTTTGGAACGCCTCCCAGGTCGTGGCGCTGAAGTCCGGTCGGACCACCGCCAGCAGTTTCTCCACCACGTACCGGTCGTGCTCGACGTCCCACTCCCGGGCGAGTTCGCTGTGCGGATCGGCCAGTTGGTCGAGGAACCCCTCCGCGGCATCCCGCCCGGTGACCGGCCGCCGTTGTTGTAACTTGCGGTACGTCCTGACTTTGTTCACGGTCACCTGCCGGAGCCACGCCCGGAACGACCCCTCGCGCTGCCGGTCGAAGTGGGGGATTTCCCGGGCCACGACGATCAGGACCTCCTGCGCCAGGTCGGCGACCTCATCGCCCAGGCCCGGCACACGACCCAGCCAATGACGGATCAGCGGCAGGTAGATCTCCTGCAAGTGGCGCCAGTCGGGGTTCTCCGGACTGGCTCTCTTGAGCCGGTCGATGAGGCTGACGGAAGTCGGGTTCACGGGAATCGCTGCGCGACCCTTTCCACGGTGAACTTCCTGTTGTGCAGGCCCAAGCTCCTCAACGTCTTCACGCTCTTGAACGTGCTGATTCGCGACCGCCCGCCTGCCGGAGGCTTTCGAGTCAAGATCAGTGTCCAGCGCCACGCGCCCGACGCAAGCAACTGTCCCTGCCGTGTTTTCCGTGCGTGTTCGGAACGCGCTGATGGGGGGAACGGCCAACCCAGGATGGATCCGATCCGGAGAGCGTGGATGGCAAGGCCACCAAGCCCGAGCAAGCCAGCGCCACGTCACCCAGGAAGTCACGTAGACGTATTCAGGACCTTTCTTGCTTGGTCGAAATGTCCAACGTCGCGTGGGGGCACGCCAGACGGTCTGGTGCCCTTTGGTTCCGATCCCGGTATCATCCGGCGATGGCGTCATGAACTGGTACCGCGCAGCGAGCGGCCCAGGCGACCTTCCGCCGTGTTTCAACCACGCATTGTGCCCCTTTGACCCGTCGGCCGACGTTTCCTCGGCGCGGCCGGAGGCCTTGATGGGCCTGATTCTGCTGCCGGTTCTCGTCGATCAGGAACTGCAAGCGCGGATTTCCAGGTGGCAAGTCCGCAACGTTGCGGACTTGCCAGCCGGGAGCAAACCGCCGGTGCGCCTCCCGCGACCAGATCGAGCTGGCACTCACCTGTCATCCCCGCACCGGCTCCGGATCGATCGGCGCGGGTGTGACCGGTCGCCGAATCCAAACGCCCCGCCTCGCCGGCGTGGTGGTCAACCTGCCCACCCGGACCGTCGCCGGCCTGAAGGCTCTCACTTGTGTCTGGAAGGCTAATCCTGTGCGCGGGCAGCGCACCGGGGGCGGCTTTTCCCACAGCCCGACCGACCGCGCCGCTGACGGCGCCAGGCTCGATTCCCGACTTGCTCATTATCAAGCTGCTCGATTGGCCGCCACCGCGCACGAAGACCGAGCTGACCGGAACGGGTCCTCGGAAACGCCCCAGGAGCCCGTTCCTGGGCCCGCCGTCGCCTTGGTGGACCCGAAACACCGACTCACGTCGTGGAGCTCGTCCTGGAGGCTCCTGGGCCCCCACAGACGCCCTCTCATGATCCAGCGGTCAAGCCCGCGGCCCCGACCGGGGCGGCTCCCGTCGTCGAACCGGCCTCTGAGTCCCCAAACCGCGTAGGAGGGTGGTGGCGCCGGCGCCACGGGATGGTTCGCGCTGTCCAGCGCGATGACGCCGCCCTGGAACGTGTCGCCGAGTTGCACGAAGCCCGCGAACATAGTGTTATGCCTCGAATTTCAGGATGCGGAAGCCGGCGCGAGGTCTCAGCTCACCCTTCCGGATGCCCGCGACGTGGACTTGCCGGGTGGTGACGCCCGGCAGGATGTCGTTGGGATCGGCCGGATTCTCGATGCCGAGGAAGTCTTCGATGATCACGCGGGCATCGTGTTTGAGCGGATCGCTGTTTCGCCTGGCCACGTTCCCCTCCCCATTGCCGTCAGGCGTTCATTGGGAAAGAGACCACACCCGATTCGGGGGCATGTGCGGCGCGAGCGGATATCGCCCGGAATAGGCGCGCGGGAGAGTCAAGCTGGGTGGGCGGCGGCGGGAGAGTGCTCGGAGGTGTAAGCCTTGACTCCCCTCACGAATCCGTGAAACTCAGGCGGTTGGTTGTGAAGTGACGTCGAGTGCGCGGTGTGCGGACTGGTTTAGAGATCATTCGGTCCCGGGAACAACGCGCAGAACTTGGCCGTCCGCCCGGCGCGACGTCGATCAAGGGGGGCTGGTCTCGGTGCCCGTCGGCCCGACCTGCATGTGCATGTGTTGCCAGTGGGCCTCGCGTCCGTGGGGTGTTCCGGGCACGCTGACCGGGTAGTCCGGGTGAAGGATGAACGAACTGTCCGGGCCGATACGCGTGGGTGACTTGGACGCGTCCGAGGTGTCGGTGCATTCATCGGCTGCGAGGTCGTAGACCTGGCCAAACAGGTCGAACGCCTGGTCGTACTGCTTGGCGGCGTCGAGGTTGGGGTTGATGCTCGAGTCGAGTCGGAAGTAGACGTCGCGGAAGGGGGCGGGAGGCCAGTCGGGAAGCTTCGTGCCCCTGGCGAGAGTCGTGCCTGTCTTCGGGTCGCGATAATCGTTTTGAAGTGTGACCGGCTGGCCCGACCAGTCGCCGGCGACGGTCAGGTCGAAGTCGGGGCCGGCGGCGCCGGCGAAGTCGAGCGCGCGGCCCTGACCGTGGCAGTCATTACGCGACGCCTCGAAAATGAAGCCGATGTGATAGATGACGTTGGCGTTGAAGTTCAACGAGAGCATCCGCGCGAGCTTCCAGTCGAAGACGATCATGCGCGGGTCCTGGTTGGCCATGTTCTGGACGGTCGTCTTTTTGAAGCCCTTCTTGTCGATGTAGGTCAGATAGCGGAACTGCACGCCCTCGATGGTCGCATTCGCGACGTGGATCTTCTTGTCGGTCCCGGCCACGATGATGGTGCCGTCGGACTTGACCACGAAGAGCTCGTCGCGATTGCGGAGGGTGAACTTGCCCCACGCCAGCAGCCAGATGATGATCTGGATCGCCTGGGCGCGGGTCAGGTCGCGCGCGGGAGTGTTGATCAGGTCGGTCGGTTTCCACAAGTTCTCGCGGAGGAATGCGAGAAACTCATCGATCCGGACGGCTCTCTGCTCCTGCGGGGTCGCCACGATCGCCTCTTTCCGGGCGCGGCCCGGCGTTGGGGGAACGATGGGACGTCAGACCCGGTTCCATGGTCAAGGATCCGTGTCAAACGCCGCGGCAGCCGCCGTCGTCGGCAGCGGCTTCCCTATGGCGGTGGAAGGTGAAGTCGACGCGGGCGGCGTCCGTGCAACGAGATGCAACTTTCCAGTAAACACCTTCGCAAGCCGTCGTCAAGGCTGATCAGCGTTCCAGGGCGAGAACTTCGGCAAGCTCATCGTCCGGGTGAGCGAGGACCCGACACGCGTGTGACGGACGCATCCGATGGGGAAGAGAAAGGGCGTGGTTCATCGAGTCACGACGCCCGGCCCGCGAGGCCGGAGGGCCGTGATGCCCTGGTGCAGGGCCTGCTGGTAGAGCCAGAGGTCACCGCCGTAGGCGACCATGCGGGCCCCGTGCGCGATCATCGCCAGGCCGTCCTCGACGCCCAGTGCCAGGTAGCCCAGGGCCTTGCCGTGCGCGCGGCACGCGGCGGCAATGCGGTCGACGGCCGCGAGGAAGGTCGGGTGGGTGTACTGGCCGGGGATGCCCAGCGAGGTCGTCAGGTCGGCCTGGCCGAGGAAGAGCACGTCGAGCCCCTCGACGGCGGCGATCGTCTCCACGCCCTCCAGCCCCCGCGCGGTCTCCACCTGCCCGATCAGGAGCACCTCGTGATTGGCCTCGCGGATTTTCGCGACCACGTCGCCGCCGGCGTAGTCGTCGTGGGCCACGCCAAACGCGGCGCCGCGGCGGCCCTCCGGCGGGTACTTCGCCGACGCCACGAGCCGCCGCGCCTGCTCGGCGCTCTCGACCATCGGGACCATCACGCCCATCGCCCCCATGTCGAGCACCCGGGCGATGAAGTGGTACTCGGTCGCGGGGACGCGCACGACCGGAACGAGGTCCGTCGGCCGCGCCGTGGCGACCAGCGTGCGGATGGTCTCGACGCTCCAGCCGGTGTGCTCCATGTCGAAGACGGCGAACTCGGCGCCCGCCTCGGCGGCGATCCGGGCGATCCCTGTGGTGCCGAACTCCAGCAGGAATGTGCCAAGTGACACCCCGCCCTCGGCCAGCGCCTTCTTGACACGGTTGGTTCTCATGGCGTCACCTCGGTTCGCCTCATGAGCCGGCCTGTCGGCCTTCCCGGGTGGGAACGGCGTCGATTCTCGACCCCGGTGTCCCGGTGGTCAAGCGGGCGAGTGACTCCGACCGGCCGTCGGTGCGCCCGACTCCTCTCGCGCGGGGGGGGGTCGACGGCAAGATGGGATCGGGTGCTGCGGTCGCGCCGGGGCTATCCTGATCGGGCTTGGACCGGCGACCCGCCCGAGGATCGGCCAATGGCCATCTACGTCGATGCCGATGCTTGTCCGGTCAAGGAGGAGATCTACCGCGTTGCCCGGCGGCACCAAATCCAGGTGTACGTGGTCGCAAACTCTCCGATGCGGGTGCCCGCCGAGGCATTGATCGAGCTGATCGTCGTGCGGGGCGGGTTCGACGCGGCTGACGACTGGATCGCCGAGCGGGTCGGCACCGGCGACGTCGCGGTCACTGCCGACATCCCTCTGGCCGACCGTTGCTTGACGAAGAGGGCACGGGTGCTCGGGCCAAAGGGCCACGCCTTCACCGAGGACTCCATCGGCGAGGCGCTGGCGGCCCGCGTACGGTTTGAAGCACGTGGTGTTCGTTCTTGCCCGATTTCCGATCGCACGATTCCCAGAGCGAACCATACCTGGGTCACGGCTAAAGAAAAGAGCGAACGGGCGGCCCCCCCGGGCCGCCCCAGCTCATCATCTTGCGGTCGAGAGCCTCTTACGGAATCGAGAACTGGCGACGCCCGTCAGTACGCCGAGCGTGCCGATCGCGACCAGCGCGAGTGGTTTCGAGACGACCTGGCCCACATGGTTCGCCACGCCCAGGACGGGCTGCGCAAGCTTGCCGTGGCCGTTGGTCAAACCGGCGGGTCAGGCGGAAGCCATGACGTTCGGCTGGCTCTCGTGAAGCGCAGTCGAAGCCAATCCCGGCTTCCGCCCGCGTAGATCGCGCTGTCGTGGTTGCACCCGCACGGCTGTTGGTCCTGCCTGGTACTGCCGCCAGCTCCGCTCCAGCCATGTCCGCGACTGGCTGACCGCGCCCGGCGTCACGCCCAGCACTTTCGCCACGGCCGTCGTGTCATTCCCTTGCGCCAGCAACTCGGCGACCTCGCGCTTCCGCGCGGGATCTGCCCCAGCCAGTCCAGGAAGTCGATCCGGAACGCGACTTGTTGCGGCACACTCGTCTTGAGGCTTGTCCGCAGCATGACCTGCCACAGAGCCGCGGCGGTCTCGCTGTCGCGGGCCGGCGCGTCGAACGAGATGACATTCACCCCGTGTTTTCGGCCGAACTGCGGGTGCTGAATGTCGTGGTCCGGACGGCCGCAGGCGCGACTGGCGACGGTCCGGCCGCCCAAAACGTGGCGGACCGCGAACGCCGCGATGTTCCGCGGGCCGACCTCGGCCGGGTCGCGCCTGCGCCGGCCAAGCTGACCCAGGCCTTCCAGGCGCAGCCGCGGGCCTCGGCCACGAGGTCCGCGTGATCGGGGCCGCGGTGCTTGCGGAAGATTTTGTGGAAGATGCGGTCGAACTGGGGCAACTGAGTTGCGAACGCCTCCTGGGCAGCCGCCAACGCGGCACCAGTCAATTGGGTGGTCGAGTTCATGAGAGGCGGTCTCCTGGTAAGAGGACGGACCGCCCCCCTGGGGGACGGTCCAATGCGGGACCGTCCCCGTGCGGGGACATGACGAGTTGAGGGTCAATCGGTGGTCAAGCTGTCAAACGGCGCGAGCGCGCGGATGCCAAACCCAGATCGAATCGCGCTGGCGCTCCAGCGCGATAGCGGGTCGAAGCAACGCGGCGATGACGGAGACACGATGACGAAAGCTGGTTGCGAACAGGTTCAGCGCGGTCGTAGCCAGCTTCCTTTCCAGGTTGGGGCCGAGGAGGCCGGGTCGATACGAGGATCCGGCGTGCGTTGAGCGCAGGGAATCGCCTGGCGCGGACGGCGCACGTCCGGGTGTGGTGCTCCGAGCGAGATCGTCTCCTCATGGAATTGTGACGTGTTTTTTGATGTTTTTTAGCTCGGGACGGGCTTGGCAAGGCCGGCCTCGGCCCGATTGAGCTGAGGCCTCGAATCCCCCAAGCTCTCTTGCTCGACCCAAGTGGCCGGCGTCACGTGGAAGGCACGCCCGAAGGCCTGACGCCCCGTGGTCCCGGTCCTGTCATCATCAGGCCCTCGCGTCGCGATGGGGTAACGCAGGGCGAGGGTTCAGGCGGCGTTGCACCGCATTTCGACCGCGCAGCGTTTTCTTCGACCAGGAACGAGCCGATGCGTCATCGGCACTGACCAGGGCGATGGATATCCGGGCCCGGCTCTTGGTCCCTTCGACCAGGAGACGGGATCACGGCCCTTCGAGGTGGCAATTCCGCGACTTCGCGGAATTGCCCTCCTGGGTGAAAGGTCCTCTCCGGGTCGCGTAGCCGACGGAGGCTCTCACGTGATACCGATCGCAGATTCGGAGCCCGTTTCGATCGTGAAGCCGGAGCCAACTGTGGCGGCTGGACAAGGTTCAGGAAGCCAGGCGCGGACAACCACACCGCTCGGCACGCCGTGGAGTGCGCGGAGTGACGTTGGGGCGCGGGATGGGACGTGGCGGCATGTCACCGATCGGTTCCGGGGCACGGACGAAGCCGGTGAAGGGGGTCGTCGTGGGCTGGGCCACCGCCGAGTCGCCCGCCGCAGGCTGCGGTGGCTTCGGTCGATCAGACCGAATGCGCAAACTCAACAGAGCGCAAGTGAATCAATCCCAACGCTTGCCGGTATCCGGATGTAGGGGGCAGAAAAAAGCGGGCGGTTCCTGACGCATCCGACAGTGCGCGGAACCCTCATGGCGTTTCCGATTCCGGCAGCTCAGCGCGCAGCGCAGGTCGAGGACCACAGGCACGATCCTGAGCGACTTTCCGTCTCCATCAGCGGTGAAGGCTTCTACCTGCCGGGCAAGGTACTCCCGGAGTGCGTTGAGCGAATTGTCTTTTTGGCCCTGCCTCGTCCATGACCCGGTCCAGCCCACGAGGTAGATGCCATGGGAGAGGCCATGCCCCAGCAGGTATTTTTGGCCTAATTGCTCGGTGAGGCTCGTATCAGTTTCCTCATTGTCCGACCACTTGATCTCAACCGTGACGCGGGCGAGCCGGCGGGCGAGGTCAGGTGCGAGGATGTCGAGATCGAAGCGGCGCTGGTACTTGCCCTGCGGCTCGCGGATCAGTTCGAAGGCGACGCCTGGAATCCGACCGGGCAGAGATCCATCAGGCGCCGCCGGATGTACACCTGGAGGGCCTCTTCGCCAAGCCGCTGGTGCACTTTGCCTGATTTCCGCCGGCCTCTCTTCTTCTCTTCCGGGTTTGCTTCGTCCGTAGCGGCGGCTGGCTCATTCTTGCCATAGAGCATGGAGACGTCGAAGGCCGCGTCGCCTTCGACCTGGGCTAACGCATGTAAGACCGCGGCGAGCAGGTCATCGTGGGAGCGGATTAGCCGGAATTCCGCGTCGTCCAGCAAGCGGACCGCGTCTTCCACCGGAATCCCAGCCTCTGTTCCCTGCGAGTTGATCCTCTGTGTCAAACCGGCCAGCAACTGCTGGGCCCTGTGTTGCCGAATCGCCCTTTCCAGACGCCTCTGAAGATTCGGTGACCCAGCGCAGAGCGTGGCAGCCGCCTCCTCGTCGCCTTCCACTCTCCGCTGGAAGAGGATGTTGATGATGCGATCGCGGAGATTCTGCAGTTCATCGTCGGTGGTGACCCAACCGCTCCGCATTCGCGGTTCGTCTCCCGTCGGAAGAGGAAAACTCTCGATGAGCATTTGGCACAGACGCTCAAGGCGGGCCGTTGGCCACTCCGGCAACGGTCTGCCGAGCCCACCGCGCCGCTGCCAGAGGAACGACCATCCGCGGAGTGTGTCGGAGCCTCGCCGAGGGTAAGCATCCTCAATCAGGGGCCAGGCGTCTTCCGGATCGAGCGCCAGCCTGACGTTCAGTGCCGCACATCGTAGGGCATCACCGTCGTTGCCGTGGGTTTCGCCAGCAGACCAGCGGAGGGCGACGGCCAAAGCCGCTCCCGGGTCGCGTTCGGCGAGGAGTTTCAACAGGACTGCCCGCGTCGGTGCAGCCAGCGTCTCATCGTCAATAAACGCGGCGATCCGTTGCGAAATAGCCCCAGGCCAGAGCTCGGTGGGGATGATGTTGGCGAAGAACATGTGCCCTTCGCCTGTGGCCATCTCCCGCTCGATCTCGCCGATAACCACCGCCACGGTATCGGGGCGGGACCGGGTGGCGCAGGCCGTGAACGTTTCGACGGCATCCGAAGGCCGGGTTCTAAGAACGACGGGCAGCCAGGTCCCGATCAGCCTTGCTTCGATCCAGTCCGGTGCGCTCGCATCGTGGATGGCTGTCGTGAATGCCTTGGCTTCGGCGTAATTGGCTGTTGAGAAGCTGTTAGAATCGGTAAATCCCGTCGGTTCTCCTTGGGCCAGACCTGCACGGCAGGCGGCCAAAACCTTGCCCTGGCAACTGGCGTCGAGGTCGCCCCACTGGCCGTCGACATTTCGGAATTGAAAGACCTCGCGCGAGAAACACAGGAGCGAAAGCAGCCGCATGCGTTCTGCGTCGTCGATGTCGGAGCGGTTCAGCGACTGATCGACCGCCTCAGCGAGTGTGACGCGTGCCTCCTCCCCCTGCCGTTGTCGTCGCTTTTCCTGCCTTTCCCGTTCGCTTCTCGCCAGCTCCTGCCTTGCACTGTCGATTTCATCGGCGACGTCCGGGGCTTCTGCCCTGATGGCAGCGAGTACTTGCTCGCAGACCGCAGAATCGACATCCCCCGTGCCGGCTGTGGCACGATGATAGAGGTCCGCCCACGCAAAGCGCACGTCTTTCCACCGCGACTGTACCCGCATGAGCAACCAACCGAGGTCGCGGCCGGAGAGGACACCGTGGAAGAAGTAGGGGACGCTCCGCCGGCCTTTCCGTGCGCTCTCAACGAGATGGCTGTACAAGTATCGCCTGGCGAAACTGCTTCGAGACAACCGATTGAGTATAAGATCAGAAAGATCGTGCTGATCTTGGTTATCCCACAGGCGGAATGCCAGGCGTGCCAGCAACCGCTGAGCGTCCTTTGAAAGAGACTGTTCCTCGAGTAGCTTTCTGGCGCTGGCGGCGACGAGCTTTCCACGCCGTCGGGAACGCGAAGGCCTTTGTCCTGGTTCCCGGACTGCACGCCGCGTTTCCAGGTACTGCATGAGGACGAGGCGGGCGTCATCCGCTGTTAGCCGTTTCTCCATCTCATGGAAAAGCAGCGTTGGCGTGCTGATCACATCAGGATCTTCGGGCGGGGCGTGCCGGGCGGCCTGCCCGACTGTCCAGAGCCCGCGTTCCAGCAATGCGACAATGGCCTGTGCCCTCAGGTCCGCTTCGCCCCGGGACTTGCCTCGAGATCTGGCGATTGTGGGCTCCAGCCGCTGAACATCCTCATTCGCGCCCAGCTTTCGAACCAGGATGGTCGCCCATTCCCTTAGGAACGAAAATTCAATAACTGTCCGGATTTGGCCACACGGCATCGTTTTTGCTAGACTGGAACGTGCTCATGTCAAACAACGGAACGGAAAACCATCGAAGTCGAGTCACACGCTGTGCGGTACATCAGATACAGCGCGGACATCGAATGCGCGATGAAGACCTTTTTCGTGTTCTTGTCCGAACACGACCGTCGAGGCTATGCCGCCATCGAGGCCTTCAAATTGGGATATGGCGGCATCGACTACATGGCTGACCTGTTGGGTTGCTCCGAGCGCACTGTCCGGCGGGGACTGGTGGAACTGCAGATTCCTCCGCCCAGGTTGCCCCACGGCAGGTCGCGAAAAAAGGGGAGGCCGCAAACGCTGCCTCGACAGCATAGTAGGCTTGGAGGACAACTTTGAGAGCGTACTCCGCGATCATACGGCCGGTGATCCCATGTGCGCGGAAGTGCAGTGGACCAATCTCACCTTGGCGGAGATTGCGGGCCACTTGGTTCCGCACGGGACGCCCGTCAGCGTGACGGTGGTCCGTCAACTCTTGAAGCATCAGGGTTACGTGAAACGCAAGTGCAAAAACGGCAGGCGCTGGGGCAGGACAAGGATCGCGACCAGCAGTTTCAGAACATCGCACAGCTGCGTGCCGAATACGAGCGATCGCCGAATCCGATTGTCAGTCTCGACACCAAGAAGAAGGAGTTGATCGGCAACTTCTATCGTGACGGCAAGCTCTATACACTCAAGACGCTCCGGACGTTGGACCACGACTTTCCCAGTGTCGCGGAGGGAGTGATCATCCCGCACGGTTTGTATGACGTGAAACGCAACCACGGGCACATCAACCTGGGGGTGAGCCACGATACCAGCCAGTTCGCCTGCGACAGCATCTACCGTTGGTGGCAAAGGTATGGCCAGCTCCACTATCCCTCGGCCACTTCGGTCTTGCTGCTCTGCGATGGGGGTGGCAGTAATGCGTCGAACCGCTATGTGTTCAAGGCCGCGTTACAGGAACTGGCCAACCGCATGGGGATCGGGATTCGGATCGCGCACTATCCCCCGTACGAGTCCAAATACAATCCCATCGAGCACCGCCTGTTTCCCCATGTGACGCGTGCCTGCCAAGGGGTGGTCTTCGTCTCCGTGGACTTGGTGAAGGAACTGATGGAGAAAACGACGACGAAAACGGGCCTGCAGGTCACGGTGGACATTATCGCGGCGTCCTATCCCACGGGGGTGAAAGCGCCCTGGCCTTCAAAGAGACGATGGCCCTCGTCTTTGACGACCTGCTCCCGAAATGGAACTACCGGTGCTGCCTCAGCGGCTTGAATCCTGACGAAGCAGGGACGGCTTCGGCCGCGTAGCAATTCCAGTGCCGGATGTTCAAGTCCGGACAGTTATTGAATTTTCGTTCCTTTCCATGGCCTGAGCGGGGTCGAGGGCAATAGTGAGGGCGGGTTCGACTGCCTCTGGTGCCGAGGGCCAGTGCGATGTCGAGCAGCAGCTTTCGAGCGGTGACGGTGCGATGGGTGTCTCGCAGCCGATCAGCAATCTGCCGGCCCAGCCCCGGAGCGTCCAGCCGGCGGAACTGCTCCGCCTTGTAGATGTACAGGTTCGACGGTGATTCCGCGGCAATGGCTTCGAGTCTGTCGAGCTGGCACAAAGCGTCTTCGAGTCCCCAGGGGGCATCTCCGGATGCCGGACCGAGTGGTGCCAAGGCGGTAGAGAGCCAGACCCTGACGTGCTCGTTCGACGAAACCTTCTTCAGCAGATGCAGCATGTCGGCGAAGTAGGGCTGAGGGTTTGCCCGTCCGTGACGGCAGCCTTGAGGCGGTCGCGGGACAGGCCACTCAGTCCGAAGCGCAGAACCAGTCACGGATCTGGTGTTTTGCAAAGTCAGGATAGCCCCAATTGGGCCATCACATGACCAATAGGACGTTCCCTCTCGGTGACTTGCTCGATGGCCCAGGTCAGGGTCGTGCGCAGCGTCTCCCGGAGCATGGCCCGACAGGCTTCGCCGATGGTCATCAGCCGATGGAGCGCCGATCCTTCGCACGGCCCTGCTTCAACTGGCCCATGAGCAGACTGTACGCCAGCATGACCAGGTACATGTGCCGGGTCTGGCCCTGGGGATCACGCAACTGACAGTCGCCCAGCCCAAGTTGCTGCTTGCCGTCCCGATGAAAGGTGTAGTGACCCCTTAGAAATCGGACCACCGAAACGGCGATCTTTTGTCAATCCGCTATCACTGTGATCGCTGCATGCTAATCCATTGTTGCTCGAACTCGTCTTTGCCGTCAGACTCCAGCGCCGAGTGAATCCGCTTCCGGTTGTACACCTCGTCGAGGAATCGTCCCAGATGCCGCCAGGCATCGGCGAAGTCCTTCGGCACCGACAAATCCACCTCCTCCTCTTTAATTGTTCTCATGAGTCTCTCAGCATATCCATTCTCTTTGGGTTCGCCCACGTTTGCCATGCTGATCTGCGAATGTGTCGCCTTCAGCATCTCGACGTAGGCCGTCTACCGGGATGTGCACCCCCTGGTTGGAATGATGGATCTCCGGGCGTCCTTGTTCCAACGCCCGTTTCAGGGCCGTGATCGTCAACTCTTGCTCCAGGCTGCGGCCCAGATGCCAGCCTCGGATGCAGCGGGTGAACACGTCCATTAACACTGCCAGATACACGAACTCCTTTTTCAATCGGATGTACGTG
>CAWHUG010000005.1:0-318964 GCA_963832405.1 uncultured Isosphaeraceae bacterium | reverse complement strand
AAAAACGGTTGATCCAGTGTGACGAGCGATGCGTTGGGCCAGGGACACTATCTATAACTGAACCTCTCGGTAGTCGATAGTTTCGAATTTCAAAAGATTCGCATTTGCGGGTTTACGTTATCATATGCCTTTCGACCGTCCTATTGAGACATTCTTCATCTTATCATTCAGGAGCGTAACCATGTTCTCTTCCTCCCAACGTCGCGGTCGCCGGTTTCGACCGGTGCTGGACACCCTGCCCGGCCGTATCGCTCCCACGGTCTTCCTGCCGCCGCCACCCACGAGCATCGATCCTGGGCCGCTACCCTGGCGGTCCGACACCGACGCCGGACATCTGGGTGGATGCCGGATTGCAGCCGGTGACGCCGGGCCGACGGATGCCTGTATGGTCGATGGCCTGTTGCTTTGCTGAGTGTCTCGGGCACCTTCTTCAGCCGCGGACGGAGCGGTCCAGGCTCAGGCGGTGGGAATCGACTTGAAGCCGCTCGGAGACCAGGCGGGCGAGGGAGCTGGTGGTTTCCTGGATCGGACCCGGGGGAACCTTGCCCGCCTGGGGTACGAGTCGCAAGTGATACCGCGCGACGCGAAACGCGGCGATCGACGTATCGTAGTCGTCGCTCCAGGACGCGACGTCACCCAGGCCGACCCAGGCTTTGGCCAGGATGAGCTGGTCTTGCGGTCTCGGCCCGGCGGGCGAATGGATTTCCACCCAGTCGACTCGTCGAGCGCCTCCTGGAGATCCCGCTCGGCCAGCAGGAATTCATCCTGGAAGGCGTCCTTGGCGTGCTGGTGATTCTCAAGATAAGCCACGGCGGCCGCTTGCCGAAGCTGGGCCGACCGCTCGACGAGCAGGCGGGCGTGGTAGCGTCGCAGATCGATTTGCCGGGCCACCGGAACCGACGGCTCTTTGCCGGCCAGCTCGATGGCCTGGCGGGCCTGGTTCAGCCCCGCCTCGGCGTGGCCCTGGGCAAACTCCACCCAGGCCAGCGAGAGGCTCGGCTCGTAGGACCGGCCATCCAGCGCGCCGCCCACTCGAACAGGACACGCGCCCGGGGAAGCTGTTGCTGGTTCATGGCCTGGCGGCCCCGGATCAGACATTCCCGGGCCAGGAGCCGCGAACCCGGCCCGGTCAGGGTCGGGACCGCGACCAGCGTGAGGACCACCAGCGCGAGGGCGACCGGCAGTCGGTGACGGTGGATTCTGATTCGCGAGCAGCTCGCGTCGCGAGGGGTTGGGCGTATGTCGCAAGGGGCGCCGCGGAGGTAGCACTTGAGGTCCTCGACCAGCGCGCGCTCGGGTAGCGCTCTTCGACGCGCGGGGCCAGGCAGTGCGCCAGGATGGCGTCCAGGGCACGCGGCACGCGCGGATTCAGGCTGCGGGCGGGTGCGGGCGGGGCCGTACGGCGGCGATCGAGCAGGTCCGCGATCGCGCGCGGAGTCGGCAGCCGCGGATCGGGCAGTTCGGGGCGCTGGCCGGTCAGGAGCTCGCGGAGCACCAATCCGAGGGCATACAGATCGGCGGCCGGGCCGACCTCGGACCAGCGATCCGGGTCGAGAAAGGCGGCCAGTTGCTCGGGCGCATGTACGGCAGCGTGCCGCCCGTGGCGGCGGCGACCGCCTGTGCGGCGCTCTGGGGCGCGTGCGCCAGGTTGAAATCGAGCAGCATCGGCCCGCCGCGGTAGGTCAACAGCACGTTCGCCGGCTTGACGTCGCGGTGCCGCACGCCCCGGCCGTGGGCGTGCGCCAGCGCCTCGGCCACCTTCAGCACGATCCAGGCCGCCCCGTCCGCATAACGCGCCTGCGCGGGGAAGTCCCGCCAGGATGGACCCGGCTCGTCGGCCTCCTCCGCGGGCGGTCCGAGCGCGTCGAAGAGCACCTGGGCCGAGCGGGGCGGCGACGCCGCCGGGTCGATCCGGCCAATCACCACGTCGAGCGGCAAGCCCGGCCAGTACGGCATGGCCAGCGCACGCAGGCCGGTGGCCGGATCGTTCTCCACGTGATGAACGGCCACGATGTGGGGATGATCCAGCCGCCCTTGCAGGCTCGGCTCCGCGCCCAGGTCGGGCGAGATTTTCAGCGCGATCTTCTTCTTCGCCCAGGGCCGCGTCGCGGGCCAGGAAGACGCGGCCGGCGCCGCCGCGGCCCAGCTCGGCGTCGAGCCGGAACCGAAGAAATTGCTCTCCCACGCGCGGGAATTGGCTGGTCCGCTTCGGCAGCGACAGGATCTGGCTGAACGCCCGATGGTAACGCAGTTGCGAGATCAGCGAATCGCGCCAGGGGGCGTACCGCGCGCAAAACTCGTGAGGGTCGGGGGCCGCGCCACATTCCTCAAGAAGGCAATACTCTTCGTACACCAGGCTGAGAACCCGCTCGTGTTCGCGGCGCAGCTCCGGGCAGCGCTCGAGATACTCGGCCGCAGTGGGGCGTTCGCCCCGGTCGAAACGCGCCCGCAGGTCGTTTTTGAGCTGAGAGACCCGTTCTTCGGGGGTCAGAGTCGGGGCCTGCTGGTCGGTGCCGGTTCCCGACCGCGAAGACCATCGGCCCATCGGACGCACGGACCGATGCCAGCGCCAGGAACTCAGAAACCGCCAGAGGCTCCCGCTTGCGGTCCCGGCCTGCCGGGACAACAGCGTTGCCTCCGCTCTCATCGCGGTTTATCTCCTCGGAACGCCTTCCAGGAATCGCCGACCTGCTTGACCAGGCGCTGCACCTTGCGCACGTGCAAGCCGGTCCGCACCGCAGTCTCTTCGTTGGAATAGTTCATCGCCTTCATTTCGAGGACTTGCCGCACGACCTCCGGCTGCCCGGAGAAAATCTGTGCGCGCGTCTCCTCCGCCTGCGCGAACTGGCTGGGCGTCGGGTCGTGGCCGGGAACCTCCAACGGGTGTCCCTCGCCCTCCAGGTCGCTGAGCCGCTCCTGCTGGGAGAGGTCGCGCTTGCGCCGGTGCTGGTGGCGATACGCGTCGATCACCTTCTGCTCGGCCGCCTGGACCAGAAACGCCTTGAGCGCCTCGAGCGTCGGGAAATCAAACCGATCCGACTTGGCCACCAGGCTCTTGAACACGTCGTTGGCAAAGTCATCCGAGTCGAACAGGCAGCGCATTCGCCGATCCAGCTTGCGGCTGACGACCCGGCGCACCTTGCTATAGCACGCCGCGATCAATTCCTCCCAGGCGTCCTGATCACCCCGGCGCGCGCGGGCGAACAGATTCTCGGATTCGCTGGCCAGGGGCTGCGATGCTGTGCTCATGATCGCCTGATCTCAGAGGGGCCGCGCACAAAGCCCTGGGCGGCATCGGCATGATACCTCGACACAGCGTATCATCCTTGCCTCATCGGCTCCATTGCCCCTCATTATGATCCAGCCCGGCGCAGAACGGAAGTGGCAGATGGATTCACGTCGAGAAATTTTTCAACATGATGTTCATCCGCATGGGCGGGTGTACGTAGCGCGGCGAAGTCTTGTAGGGTGGGTCAGCGGCGTTCTCGCCGCGAACCCCCCACTTTCGAGGTGGGTTGCGCGGCGAGAACGCCGCTGACCCACCCTACGAAGAGGGGTAAAGTCTACTTCTCGTACATCCGCTCAGAGCCATGCCGGCACGGCCCCGAGACGTGGGAGCACGGCGCGGGACCCGATCAGTTCCAGCGGAAGAGGGAGTCCGGCGCCGAAGACAAGGGGATCGGCTCGTCCCCGGGAGGGGCATCTTCACCCGGATACAGGTCGGCGGGGATCAGACCGGCGACCGCCTGACGGTAGAGAGGGCACGCTTGATGCTGGGCGTGGGCCGCCCCGCGAAACCGTTGGGCCAGATCAGGCCGACCCGCCCGCACCGCGAGCGCGAAATAGCCCAGCGGCGAGATCTTCCGGCGCCCCTCGGCGAACAGGGCATCCAGCTCCACCCCACTCCGCAGCCGCCGTCGGCCAAGACGGATTTCCGCCTGGATCTCGCGGCGTAACTGATTCACGATATGGAGGATGCGTTGACGATAGGCGCGTTCGGCCCGGCGTGAGGTCAGCAGGCTCCAGGGATCGACCAGGCCCGGTTCCGGAACCTGCGCCGCCACGAACAATTCCGGGTCCAAAGGGATCGAAGGGTCGGCTCGGTGCAGGTCGAGGAGGAGGCCGGCGGCCGCGTTCCACACCCCCCACGACACACACGGCGCGGCGTGGGACGCGTACCGCCGCAGGTAGGCGCAGCGGATGCGATCGGCCAGACGCACGACGAGACAGGAGGGAAATACAAGCATGACCAAGTCCGCGTGTTGAGGAATGCCGTCCCTTGACTTCCTGGTCCATGCCTCCATCCGAGAGCCTACGAAGGGCCCCTACCATCCAACCGCCATCCCCGGGCGCCCGCGACAACGGAATTCTTTTTTTCGGCAAGAAACCTGACCCCAATTCTCCCGGTGGGTGTGTTGCTTCCGGGCTGCGTGATGTTGTTTCTTTTCCACCCGAGGTCGCCATTGCCCTCGTTGAACGTTTCGTTATGATGGCGGAAATGAGCCTTCACATACCCCGCTCGCCCGGCGCCGCCCGCTTTTAAATACTCCTGGGGCTGGGCGGGGATCTCCCGACATGGATACTCTTTGCACATGGAACGCCCCTTTCCAGTGACCGACTGGCTCGTCTTGAAGTCGGGATTGGCGGCCCGGGTCCGTGAGGTCCGCGAAGATTTGTTTGGCGCCCACGGGGGTCCCCTCCTGGCTGAGGAGCTGGGCCTTCCCTTCCGGACCTGGGTGAATTACGAAGGCGGCTGCACGATCCCGGCCCAGATCATCTTGCGGTTCCTGGTGCTCACGCATACCGATCCGCACTGGCTGCTGACCGGTGAAGGACGCAAGTACCTGGCCCCGGACGAGACGTGAGCGGGCGGGATTTCCGCCCTCGAAAAAAACAAAGGGACGCCCGGGCATGACGCGACGCCGCCCTTTTCCGATTCCCCGGTGGCAGGACCTGGGACGGGTCGAGCGGCTCCTCCTGGTGCTCCTGCTCGGTGTTCTCGTCGCGCTCTCCTACGTCCGCGATCGGCGCGCCCGGCGGCTCCCCCGCGCCCCCGGCGGTAACGAACCGCGGTGCGCAGGGTTACGAATTCTGCCTCTGGAACGTCGAGAACCTCGACGACGATACGGACGACCCAACCAACCATGACGCGACCGAGGATTGGTTCGCGCGCGACCCGGCGGCGCTCCAGGCCAAGCTCGATCTCCTCGCCGACGCCCTGGTTGCGCTCGACGGCGGCCGGGGACCGGACCTGGCCGTGCTCATCGAGGTCGAGAATCGCCGTGCCCTGGACTTGCTGCGAGAGACCCTCAATCGTCGGCTCGAGCCCGCCTGGCAATACCCCGAGTCGGGGGTCATCCACCACCTCAACCGCACCGGCCGGCGCAACGCCCCCGGCATCCTGACGCGGCTCCCCGCCCGCGAGGTGATGTCCGGCGACTTCGGCATCCGGCGCATCCTGGCGGCGCGCGTCGAACTCGCCGGTGCCCCCCTCTGGGTCCTGGCCAGCCACTGGACCAGCCGGCTCCGCGGCGAGTCCGTCTCCGACGAGAAACGTGCCGCCTACGCCGATGTGCTGTACCAGACCTTCCTCAAGCTCCACACGCAAGACCCCAACGCCGACATCCTCCTCTGCGGCGATTTCAACGACACGCCCTCAGACGAGGCCGTCCGCGACCACCTCCACGGCGTGGCCGATCCCGGCCAGGTCCACGCCGATCAGGACCAGCCGAACCTCTTGAACCTGACGGCTCGTCTCGACCCCCAGCGCGACGGCACCTACCTCTTCGGGAAGCAGTGGTGCGTTTACGACCAGATCCTGGTTTCGCCCGGCTTGCTCGATGAGACCGGCTGGCAGCTCGTCCCCGATTCTCTCCAGGTGGCCCACGCCCCCCGCCTCCGAGCCGGCACCCGCCGCGGTCCTCTCCGCTTCGGTGGACCCGAGAGACTCCCGCCGCGCGGACCCTCCGACCATTTCGCCGTGACGGTCCGATTACGGGTGGCCGGTAGCGGATGACAGATGGCGGATGGCAGATGGCGGATGACGGATGTTAGATGACTGACGGTGGATGGCAGCTTCGGAGTTCGATCCGCCATCCGCTGCGTCAGGCATCCGCCATCTGGAATCTGGAATCTGGAATCTGGAATCCGGAATCCGGAATCCGGAATCTGGAATCCGGAATTCGATCAGGCGGGCTGTTGCCCGCGGCTGAGCACTGCGGCCGCGGGGTGTCGGCCACGCCGCGCCGCGGCACGACCCATCCGGGGGCGGGCCATTTTCAGGTAGTGTGCCAGACGGTCACGGAAGGGAGCCACGGCGACGGTCAAGAAGCCCAGCACCGTGATCGGGTCGAGGCTGACCGCCTCGAGGCGGAGTGGGCTCGTGGCCGGCGGGACTTCCATGCCGGCGGCGGACGGGGTTGCCGGGTCCGCCGGGTCTTCATTGTCGGCCAAGGCGCCGGCTTCGGCAGCCGGAATCGCGGGGCCGGCCTGGTCGGAGGAGGGCCGGAACGCGGACGCAAGGAGGGTCCCCGCCAAGGACCGGGAGATCCCCCACGCCCCCAGGTACCGAGGCGGGGACGGCGGCGGGGACGGCGGGGACGGCGGCGCCGACGGGAGCCGGCGTTTCCAGGCCGCTCTCGCCGGCCGCGCGGCCCTTGAGCCGTCGGTGGCGAGCGACTCCGGCGCATCCGCCACCTCCTCGCTCGCCCCTTCCGGGTTGAGGTCGAGCAGTATGCCGGCCGGCGGCAGTGCGCCGTCATAGGCCAGCGCGGCCGTGGCCGATCCGGGCCCGTTGCCGGTGCCGACGGCCGCGACGTGCTCGGCGGCCAGGCTCGGCATGCCCACCGGCGCGCTGGGAAGGGTCAGCAGCAGACCCGCGGGGGTCTGCGGCACCGTCGAGACCATGCCGGTGTACGGGTTGTCCTTGCCCGCGTGCCCTTCGACCACGGTGACCACGGGCGCCGTGATCGCGGCCAGGGTCGTCGGTCCCAGCTCGGTCGGCGTCGGGGTCGGCGGAGGCACATCGGGCGTCGCGGTCAAGCTCGGCGTCGGCGCCACCATCCGCAGGTCCAGCGCGGGGGATTGGCCCACGCCATTGAGCAGCAGCGATTCGGTTTCATTCAGATTCGCGCCCGACTGGAACCACAACTGGGCTTGCACGGGCTTTAGACCGATCGCGCAGGCGCAGCAAGTAGGTACCGGCCGGGAGGTAGCTGAGACTGTGCTGCAACGACGTGGTCCCCGACGTGCCGGAGAAAAGGGATCGAACGACGCCGGTCTGCGCGTCGATCAGGTCCAGCGCCAGGTCGCGGCCGGACCAGGTGGTGGTCCGGAGGAAGTCCGTGGTCAGGGTCACGACGCGGAACACGGCGGTCTGTCCGGGCTCCAGGTTCACGACGCGCGTGACACCTGTCGGGAAGTCGCCGGGGAAATACGGGCCGATCTCGTGGGGATCGGCGGCGGCCTTTTCTGGCGGGACCTCGAACGTGGCGAGCATCGCGGGGTCACGCCCTTGGCCGCGCAGGGGCTGCCCGGCCAGGTCGGTCAGCCCGCCCGATCGGGGCAGCCGGATGGCGTAATGGCCGGCCGGGAGTTGATTCTGGAAAATGTAGGTGAGCTGAGACGACGCTTCGCTGTAGCCGACGCAGGTGACGGGCCAGGCGCGGCCGTTCTGATCGACGACCTCGAGCCCGTGGTCCACGACGGGCTGCATTTTCCCATCGGCATTGGTCAGGCTGATCGCGCCGGAGAACTGGACGGCGAAGCCGGTGGGGGCCGAAGCATACGGGTCGGCGTGGTCGAGGCGGAAGTCGATCAGCGTGGTGGGCTGGGTGACCGGGTTGGCCACGAGGCGCAAAGTGAACGCCCCGCCGGCTTGATCGCAGGCCGCCGAGCCCGGGCGCCGGTGGCCAGGTCATAGCCGTCCGGCTGGCCCGGCACGTTGTTCGCGGCCGAGATCCCCACGTAGTACGTCCCGGGCGCCAGGCCGGCGAACAGGTACGGGTCGTTCTCCGTGCCCGGACGACCGTGCACGGCGGTGGCTTTCACCTGGCCGTCGGCGTCAAAGAGCGTCAGGTCGCTCCGCAGCGCGCTGCCCAGCCGCTGGGCGTCGACTTCCAGGCCCACCTGCCAGAGGTTCGTGCCGGCCGGCACGGTGAACGAGTAGAGGGCCACCGCGCCCGGGTCGGCGGTGAAGTCGAGTGCGCCGGAGACGACCGTGGGCTGCACACCGGCCGGATCGAGCGGCGGCAACGGCTGGGCATCGTTTCGGCTCACGCCCGCTCGTGCGACCGTGAAATCGCCGAGCACCTGGTCCGTACCCATGTCGGCCAGCCACTCGCCGTCGAGTCCCGTCAGCATGGACATTCCTGAGAGGACGATGGCATAGTGCCCCGGATCGAGCGGCGGATCGAAGGTGGCGACCAGCCGGCAGGGGTCCGTCTCATCGGGGTGTTCCGTAGCGGCGGTGATGGGGTTGTTCCAATCGATGTCGCCGCCATCCTGGACGCGGTAGAGCACCAGATCCTGCCCCGGCCAGACCGAGCCCGGATCGAACGCGATGTTGAAGCCGACGGCGACCTCCTGGAGGGACTGGTAGAGGACCGTGCCGCGGGCAGGCCAGGAGGTCAGCGGCCGAAGGGCATCGGCGGTTGTCTGTTCCGAGGGCAACGCGGACGCTGGGGATGGTTCGAGGGCCAGCATCGAGAGGACGAGCCGGCCTTCCAGCACCTCACAGCGCGGCTGGCAGCGGCCCCTGTGGAGGCCTGGACGTCGGAGGTTCCTCTTCATCGCGGTGAACTCCACGGCGGAATCGGGGCGGGCGTTGCTGGGCGAGAATTCGGTTCCCAACTTTGCGCAGGTTCGCTCGGAAGAACCCTATCTCGCGTCTCGGAGCGTGTTGCGAAGACTCAACTCTGGGCGCGGGTTGTGCAGGCGCGGTACCCGCGCAGTGCCAGCGCGTGCGTTGGCCTTCTCAGGTTCCCATAGGCCGATGCACGCGCTGGCACGGCGGCGCTCCCAGAGCGCGTGCTGCCCCGCCCGCGCTTCGTCGCCGGATCGGGGCCTTCCTCGCGCAGGGTCCAGGACGCGTCCAAGCCTGCCAGAACGGCGTCGACCGCGGCGTATGAGTCCATGTTGGTGGTCGGATGCGGCGTGGGCGTGGCCGGCGGCGGCGGCGGCGCGCCGGGGGCGAGATCCGTGCCCAGCACGATCCAAGGTGTCGCGTTGGTGGGGTACATCGGCCCGGGGACGACGTGCGCCCGGGACGCGGCGGGCAAGATCATCATCGGGTCGCCTTGACCGCTCAGGCTGCCGACCTGAATGCGACTGGTCGAGAGCATGCTGACGAGGGAGGGAAAGAGATTCAGGAGCGTAATGGGGACGGTGCCCCACTTCCCATGAGAAAACAGACTCACCGTGCCATCGATCGCATTGACCACCAGCGCATTGCCGGCGTCCAGACTCTTCGAGCCGCCGCCTTGGTTGGGCTGCTCGGGAACGACCGTGTTGGGCGGCGCGATCGGCGCCTGCGCCTGGGAGCCGAAGTTGACCTGCAGGCCATACGCGCCGATCGCACCCGCACCGCCGGTGGACGCCCCGGCACGGAAGTAGTACGTCTGCCCCTGGGAAACGTTGACGGTCAGGCTGGCCGTATCGCCGAAGTTGGTGTGCGCATCGTTCCCCAGCAAGTGCAACGACGCATCGTAGAGCATGACCCGCGGCTGCAACGAACTGAGACCGGCCGACTGGACCTTGATGGTCATTGTGCCGGTGGTGCTGCTGGGCACGACGACCTTGAACCAGTCGCTGTCGAGAGTGGAACTGATATCCAGCCCGGGAATGCTGATCTGGGCGTGGCTGTCGATGTAGGACGTAATATTGGTGGCCGTCTGATACGTGTTGTTGGGCTCGAAGACGTCGCCGGGCCGGGTGATGTAGACGGCCTGCATCCCCTGGGTGTCGTCACTGTTCAAGGTTTGCTTGACTGTGGTGTAGTACGCATACATCACCGCGTTGTAGATGCTGGAGTGGTCCAGGCCCAGGGCGTGGCCAATCTCGTGGAGCGCGACGCTCTCGATGTCCGTGTTGCTGTTGACCTTCCAGGCCTGGTTGGTATTCATGACGATGTCGCCGGCCAGGCTGTCGCCGTTGATCGGGGGCGGCAGGAAGGCGACGGCGAGGATGCCCGAGGACTGCGCGATGCCGCCGATGCGGATGTCGCCGAAGCGGGGATCGCCTTGCTGGTTGCCCGTACAGCCGAAGTCGGAGCCGTCGTCGCTGACCTGCACGAGGTTGATGTTGGCCGCGGCTTCCCAGAGCGCGGCGGCCTTCTGGAACTGTTGCTGCCAGGTGGTGGTCGAGATGCCGAGATTCGACATCGTCTGAAACCACGCGCTGGAGACGCCACCGATACTGGTGCCGTCGGGGGCGAAGCTGTAGGTGATGCGGCTGCCGTAGGTCCACTCCGCGCCGAGCGTGGCATACAGCATCAGGCGCTCTTCCAGATTCTCCGCCATGGGGCGAAGTCGCTGGCGGTCGAGATGTCTGGGCCGGCATCGCGCACGCGGCACATGTGACATGGTGTGGTCTCCTGCAGGACCAGGGCGGAGCCGTTCGCGAGCGATCCCAGCCCTGTGACGGACCTGTTCTCGACACCATCGGGCGGGCTCTCGATAGATTCTCCACCTGTCTGAGACAAACCTAGGTTGCTCTTGGCCGCGTGCCGGTGAACTTTGGGGAAAAGTCCCGCGAAACCACCCCGAAGCGGGTCGTGCGCTCGGAAAGTGGCGGCACTCCCTGGCATCGCCCGCCGGGACCGCGGACAATGATTGTTTGATCGCTGATCAACATGCTGTCCGGCTCGACCCACTCCCTGTGAAGGAGCATTCCGCGCATGAAACCCGGAGGGTCCAGTCATCATGGCCATCATGAAGGGGTCGTACACCATCGCGGCGGTGTCGAAATTGACCGGTGTGAGCTGTCACGCGTTGCGGGCCTGGGAACGGCGCTACGGGTTTCCCACGCCGCACCGCTCCCAGACCGGGCATCGGCGTTACGATGCCGAGCAGGTGCGTTTGCTCGACCACGTCGTCGCCTGGGTGCGGCAAGGGCACTCGATCGGTGAGGTGATGACCGCGCTCCAGGACGGCCGGCTGGAGACCGCGCCAGCCGCGTCGCGGGAGGGACTACCCGCACCCAGGAACTCGTTGACCGACCTGGTGGATGGGCTGGCGGCGGCCGATTTCGCGGCCGCGGAACAGACCTATGATCGGCTCACCGCGGGCCTGGAACCCGCTCGCGTCGCCACCCAGGTCATCGAACCATGCTTCATTGACATCGGCGAGCGCTGGTTCCGCAACGAGTGCGGCATCGACCAGGAACACGGTGTGTCGGCGTTTCTGAGGCGCAAGCTCAATGTCCTGCTCGACGCGGCCCAGCACCAACCGGCACCCGAGCCGCACGACGATCCTGGCCACGCTCCAGGGCGAGCGGCACGAAGGCGGCATGCTGATCTTCGCCCTACTCCTGGAGCTTGCGGGCTGTCGCGCCGTGATCCTGGGCACGGACTTGCCCTTCCCCGCGCTGCGCGAGGCCGTCTTGAGAGGGCGGCCCGACGCGGTCGGGCTGTCCTTCGCCCTGTCCCGAAGTGTGAACAAACGGTTTCGCGAACTGGCCGAACTGCACGACTTCGCCGTCTTCGTGGGCGGGCGCAGCGTCCTGAATTACCAGCGACTCGCCCGCCACCACGGCTTGATCCCCCTGCCCGGTCCGGCCGTGACGGCTCTTCCCCTCTTCCTTCAAGAGGTCGACCGCCACCGCACCGGCTCCGCCGCGCAGCCGACGTGAACGTACGACAAGGTACAAACGAACAACGATGCCCACCGGATACAATCCGGTGGGCATCGTGATTTCGTATCCTGGGGTTCTCGCCTTGCGAGCGAGTCCGCGAACGCGATCAGCTTTGAGGGGCGGCCTTGGCCACCGGCGGCGGCATCTGCGCGGCCGGCACCGGAGCTTGCTTGCTGGGAACCGGAGCCGGGGCCGGCATTTCTTTGGCGGGCGCCTGCGGGGCGGGCATCACCTTGGGCGGCGCCTGCGGGGCGGGCATCGCCTTGGGCGGCGCCTGCGGAGCGGGCATCGCCTTGGGCGGCGCCTGCGGAGCGGGCATCGCCTTGGACGGCGCTTGGGGAGCAGGCATCACCTTGCTGGGCGCCTGCGGGGCGGGCATCACCTTGCTGGGCGCCTGCGGCGCCGGCATCACCTTGCTGGGGGCCTGCGGAGCAGGCATCGCCTTGCTCGGCGCCTGCGGCGCAGGCATCACCTTGCCGGGCGCTTGCGGAGCAGGCATCACCTTGCCGGGCGCCTGAGCGGTGGCGAGGTCAGAACCCCAGTGGCCCACGCCGCTCAAAGCGACCGAAAGCAGAATCGCACTGGCCGAAATCATCGCGTTGTCCTCGAACGGAATGAGGTGGTTAACCGTCTCATAGCTGCGAAGCCCACACACCCCTCAAGGCTTGGCTCGGCTTCTTACCATGCGTCTGACGACCGAGGTCGCTTCGCCGCCGTCCCGTCCTTGATCGAAGGCCAGCCGCGCCACGGCGCGCCTCTCGAAACCCGTTCCCGATCCCAAACCCGCACGCGGGATCAGGCCGGGGGAGTTCCAAGCCACCGTGTCCGCCGTCGCCGGCCGGAACGGCACGCCTCAACTCCGCACCCTTCGGGGGTGGCTAGGCTATACATCGGCAAGGAAGTCTCGGGGATTCAGCCTGACCCGAGAAAATCCAGAGACTGCCTGGCTGGCGAACTGTAGGGGGTTTGCTGGGTCGTAGTATTCTGGGCAATGAGAGGAGAGGGAATTCATCCACGGAGTCCGTGAAAGATGCCGAACCTTGGAGAGCAACCACGTGGTATTTGGTCCTCACCGGCACGCGGATCGGTCCGGTTCCAGGCCGGGGAGAGAAGATGGTGGGCGAAACACCGGTCAACGGGAGGCAGCATGCGTAGTGCCATCAGGCTTGGAGGCGCGATAGCCCTGGCCATCGCCGTCGCGGTGTCGACGAGCCCACGCGCGGGGCGGATGCCGAGAAGCGCGTCCAGCCGGTTTCCCTCGGCGGTTCCCTCTCCGATCAGGCGGGAGATCGATACTTCGGCGTCTATATTCCGACACGCTACGGCGGCGTACTCACGGTCAAAGCCTCGGCCGGCACTGTCGAGGGCTTGACGGGCCCCGACGGCCGGCCCCGCCGCAATGGTGAGGACGTGGGCAACGACCAGCACGGCTGGTACACCTTCAAGGTGGCCGGCGCCGACAAGCCTTATACGGTCGAGGCGGCGTTCGTGCAGGTCGGCCAGGCCAGCCGCATGCCCTGGAACTTCTATTACTGGCCCACCAAGGGCGACTGCGTCCACGAGCCCTGGGCCGGCGGCAATGGGCGGGTGGATACGCAGATGCCGCTCGGCGATGACATTCAGGTCAAGCGCTTCGGCGATTACGTCGCCCCTGGCGAGGACATCATTCTGCCGGGTGCCAATGGCATCCTCGAAACCCCGCCCGCGCCGGGCGACACCTCGACGTGGTTCCCCAATATGTATGACGACCTGACCTGGCGCGGCGCCGATGGGACGTTGTACAGCACCCCCTCGCCGATGCTCAAGTACGACCAGCTCTTCAACCTCTCGGCCCGGAGCTGGGAAGCCGCCAACAGCCAGAACCTGGACATTCAGCGCTGGCCGGGGCACTGCCTGGGAGGCGCCATTGCCTCGATCATGCTCAACGAGCCCAGCCCGCTCCGGGCACCGGCATGACCAAGGACGAATTGAAAGCCCTCTGGGCCGAGCTCGGCGAGAACCACTACAATCACCGGATCGGCGACAACGTCAACAACATTCCGCCCGGCCCCCCCGTCGCCGGTCCCGACCCGACCGACGCCTTCGTCCCCCGCTTCCACGCCATGCTGGAGACGCACGTGCGCGGCCGCCACCAGGCGCTGCTGGGCAACCTGCGCGCCTTCCCCCCCACCGGCAAGATCAACGAGGTCTGGAATCACGGCATCGGCAAGTACACCGCTACGTTCCACGCCGTGCCCGGCCAGGTGGGCCGGACCGTGCGCATCGATCTGGAGCTGGTCGCCAACTCGGGATCGAACCTCAACGAGCAGGACCCGAAGCCCCGGGTCAACACCTACTCGTACATCGTGACCTACAACGTCAACGGCCTCGTCGATGAGACGGGTACCGGTTACGCGGACTGGATCGCCGTGGGCGGCGAGGCGATGTTCTGCCCGCTCAATGTCATGGAGGTGAGCGGGAGCAACTGGCAGGGGCACAACCCGCTGATCAACGAGGCCAACGTGCGTGCCCTCGACATGTCCAATGGCGGCGGCAGCCGGTTCATGGCCAGCACGCCGCCGCAGTTCCGGCCGGTCGGCGTGGCCGAGGCGGGCCGCCTGCCCATGCTGGCCCGAGGCGGCGCCCTGGGCGGCGACGGCAACATGCCCTCAACGCCCCGCCGCGGTCTCTTCCGCGCACTGTTCGGTCGTTGAGAAGGGCTGCGGGTGGCCGGGGCCAAGCGCGTCCGCAGGACGCGCGTGCCCCGGGTTCCCGACCGCTCGTGAGTGCACATCCGGAGCCAATCGGTCATCCCGGGGATGGTTCCGGGACGAATCCGATGGCGGCGAAGATGGATCGCGGAAGGACCCCATTCCAGGAAGGGACTCCACCATGAAGCGGTGGCGTTGCATACCCGGTATCGAGGGCATGGAGGCGCGCTCGCTGCTTTCGAGCAACCCCGCGCTCGCCATCGCGCTGGCCCAGGAATCCGCCAGGGCCAGCGTCGAGCCCGTGATCACCACCTTCCCGGACCCCCCGCCTTTTGATCCCGGCCCCGGCAATCCCCTCCCGCGCAAGCTGGCGCGTCAGCGGTTCCACGCCACCTTCAGCGGACCGTTGACCGTCAACCCGCCGCTGTTCACCGGCCAATCCAAGATTCTCTACTTCCACGGCACAGGCACCTCGAACCAGTTCCTCCACGGTGATTACCAGATGGCGATTATCCTGCCCAAGAACCCCGCCGACCCGATCACGGGCGGGGCCTACCTGCAGGACAGGAACATTAACTCGCAAGGACAGATCGCCCTCGACTTGATCGCCGACCCGCAATCGCTGGATCGCTTCGGCCGGCCGACACGGTTGACCTTCACGGACAACTCCAACATCTTCGCGGGTATTTACGCCGATCCTTATGCCAGTGGTACGGTCGTCATTCACTACTCGAAGAACAACACGGCCGGAGTGGTCTTCAACGGCCAGGTTTACGCCAGTGGGATCACGAACCCGCTGCGCAACCAGAAGTGACCGGGTAGGCTTTTCTTGTAGGGTAGGCTTCAGCCTGCCAGACTTCTCAATCTCAAAGAAGACTTATGGGACTGGCAGGCTGAAGCCTACCCTACAAGACCGTCTCGCACGCCCCCTCCGGTCGCTCAGTGAATCTCCGGAAGGCCTGGTATTAGCCCCGAAGGGGCGGAAGTCCATGGCCCAGGGCGTCAGCCCTGGGACCGCGAAAGGGCCACAATACCCCCCCGCAGCCCCGAAGGGGCGAAAGAAGGTCCAGAGAGTTGCTTTGGGGCGCCGTTCCTCGGTTCCCAGGGCTGACGCCCTGGGCTATGGACTTCCGCCCCTTCGGGGCTTTCCGGATAGCCTCTCACTGACCGGGGCGTCGAAGACTCCGCCCCAGCCACCCGACGGAAAGGCCTTCCTGGAATCCATCATGGGCTTTCGAGAAGCAAGACCCAGTCGTGTCCATGCGATGGCGGAGCGAACCGTGCTTCGCCCGAAGCGTTCACGGTGACAGGTCCGGCGCCGATGCGCGATCCGGTCACGGGATCGAAGTGCGTCGCGCGGTAATGTCCGTCGGGGCGGAGACCGCGGACGAGAACGGGTCGCGCGACCAGAACATACACCACGCGGAGCTGATCGCCGATCCCGCACGCCTGAGGCGCGACACAGCGGATCAGGCTCCTCGGCCCAGGCCACGCTGTCGGCCATCGGCGTGAGCTTGGTCCAGGACAGAGACTCGAAGAACCGCTTGCCGAGTGCCACCTGCTGCGAGCCGGGCAGCGTCATGGCCTCGTCCCAGGGGATGACGCCGTAGTTGCCGCCGTGGGGCGATTTGCCGTGCGGCTGGTCCCGGCGGTTCATTTGCCAGATGCCGTTGGCGCCGTAGGTGTGTCCCGCGGCGCCGTTGGTCAGGCAGAGCCAGAACATCGCCCGGGTCCACTCGGTCGGTAAGGCGTCGTTGAGCTTCTCGTAACTGGCCTCGCCGTCGAGCACCGGCATGACAGGCGTGGCGTTGTACGATTCGCGCATGGCGCGCACGGTCACGGGCACCGCCTCGCGCTGGCCGTGCGGGGTCTGGAGCATGTCGAAATCGAGCAGCGCCGGGTCGTCGGTCGCGTGCCGGCTCGTGTAGCGATGGATGGCTGTCGGATGGATCGTCAGCGGGCGTCGCCAGGGATCGGTCGCGCGGATGTAGCGGAGGATCTCAGTCCACCCTTTGACCTGCTGCCGATCGTCGTACGGAAAGCCCTTGGCCAGATACCACGGCAAGTTCGCCTCGCCCGCCGCGCACCAGACGACCGGCCAGGCCCCGTAGCGGGCAATCAGATAACGCCAGTGGGCCTGCACGCGCTCGACGCCCATCCAGGGGAGAAAATATCCCCAGGCACCGACGATGCAAGGCGTGATCCCCTGATCGACGAGATAGCGCAACCGGGCATCGGCCGCATCGAAATACGCGGGCCGGATGCGGGCGTAGTCGGCCTCCCACGGGAAGCCGGCCTCGTTCGCGCCTCGAGGGTCGAAGGCGGGCATGTCCGGATACAGACCCGCGACGATCTGGATGACGTTGAAGCCTTTTTCCTTGCGATCGGCGGTGAGCCGCTGGAACTCATCCGGCCAGTGCAAACGGTGGCACAAGCCCATCCACCAGGTATCTCCCAGCCAGAAGAAGGGCGTGCCGTCGGCGTATGCCAGGTGGCGATGGTCGGCCGCGACCCGGATCGGCCCGTGGCGGAAGAGCGGGTTGTCGCCGTTGTAGGGCGTGACCTGGACCGTTCCCTCGACCGCGTCGAGACCGGGGTCTTTCGCGTTGCAGACACTGCGCCAGCGATGCGCGCCGACCTGCGGCGCGGCATAGCGCACCTTCCACGATGCCCCTCCCGCCCAGAAGGCCGGCACCTTGCGCGGTGCCGTCGGGGGCGGTGAAGACCACATCGAGGACGACGTCATGAAACGGGTCGGCATGTGTCTGTACGGCCGAGAAGGCGATCTCGACCGGCACGTTCGCCGCGGTCTGGATCTCGGCGGCGCCGACCGGACCGCAGAACAGGATCATGAAGGGCAGATATCGTTGTGTTTTCATGATGACTCCCATGATGACGAGGGGGCGATGTCTGCGTTGTGGTCGTCAGCATAGCGCCGCCCGGGCGGGGTTCCTACAACCCAGGAGTCGGATGAAAGGCAGATGGCAGACCGGAGATGGCGGAAGGCAGACGCCTCAGTCAGCCATCTGCCATCTGCCATCTATGGGAAACTTCTCCGGCACTCCGTTGCAAGATCGTGCTCTCTCGGGTACACCCCCATGATCCGGAAGAAGACAGAGTTCGATCCGCGTGGATGGGTACGCCAATGAAACCGAAATACCATTTCCTGTTCCTGTTGGCCGTTCTTCTGGGAGGAGTCCTCGCGGTCCGCGCGGCGGACAAATCCCCGCTCGAACGCGGGTTCGTCCAGCCTCCCGAGACGCCCGGCCCTGGGTCTACTGGTTCTGGCTCAACGGCAACATCACCCGCGAGGGCATCACGGCCGACCTCGAAGCCATGAAGCGCGTCGGGATCGGCGGCGTGCTCATCATGGAGGTGGATCAGGGCGCACCGCTGGGAAAGGTGGATTTCGCCGGTCCCCGCTGGCGCGAGCTGTTCCAGCACGTCTGCGCCGAGGCGCAGCGGCTCGGCCTGGAAGTGAACATGAACAACGACGCCGGCTGGAACGGCAGCGGCGGACCCTGGATCACGCCCGCGCAGTCGATGCAGGAGGTCGTCTGGACCGAGACCGAGATCACCGGCCCGAAAAAATTCGAGGGCGTCCTGCCCCAGCCGCACACAACCGCCGATTACTATCGCGACATCACGGTGCTGGCCTTCCCGAGCGTCGGCGACGACCGCCTGCCGGGCTTCGAATCCAAGGCCGCCTTTCAGCGCAGGCGGTCTCCGCAACCCGCACCAACAGCCCCGGCTTCGCTCAAGGCGATTGACCGCGATCGGATCGTCCGACCTCGCCGAGCACATGGACGCCGAACGGCCGCCTCGTGTGGGACGTTCCCGCCGGCAACTGGACGGTCCTGCGCATCGGCCACACCAGCACGGGCATGACGAACGCGCCCTCGCCGGCCAGCGGTCGCGGCCTGGAGTGCGACAAGCTGAGCCCCGAGGGCATCGAGGCGAACTTCGCCGGCCTGATGGGCAAGCTGGTGGCCGACAACGGCCCGACCGTCGGCAAGGCGCTCGTCGCCACGCACATCGATAGCTGGGAGAACGGCTCGCAGAACTGGACCGCCCGCATGCGCGAGGAGTTCCGCAAGCGTCGCGGCTATGACATCGACGCCGTTCCTGCCGGTCTTCACCGGCCGGGTCGTGCAGAACCGCGAGGTCTCCGAGCGCTTCCTCTGGGACCTGCGGCGGACGATCTCGGACCTGGTCATCGAGAACTACGCCGGCCGCATGCACGAGCTGGCCAAGCAGCACGGCCTGCGGTTCACGGTCGAGGCCTATGGCAGCCCTTGCGATCATCTGCCGTATGCCGGCCAGGCCGACGAGCCGATGGGCGAGTTCTGGATCGGCGGCAATGCGCATCGAAACCTGTCGCGGCATGGCGTCGGCGGCGCACACCTACGGCAAGCCCATCGTCGGGGCGGAATCGTTCACCGCGAACGACGCCGAGCGCTGGCAGGAGTACCCCGGCGTCGATCAAGGCCCTGGGCGACCGGGCTTTCTGCGAGGGGATCAACCGCTTCGTCTTCCACCGCTACGCGCTCCAGCCCTGGACCAACCCCGACCGCAAGCCGGGCATGACCATGGGACCGTGGGGTCTGCACTACGAGCGTACGCGAGACCTGGTGGGACGGATGCGAAACCGTGGCACGAGTACCTCGCGCGCTGCCAGTTCCTGCTGCGCCAGGGACACTTCGCCGCCGATCTCTGCTACCTTCAGCCCGAATCGCCGTTCCAGTCCTTCCAGCATCATCCCCGCCTCGGCTACGACTGGGACGAGTGCGCCTCGGACGTGGTGCTGAACCGCATGGCCGTGCAGGACGGCCGCCTCGTCCTGCCCGACGGCATGAGCTACCGGCTGCTCGTCCTGCCCGAATCGCGCACGATGACGCCGGCCCTGTTGCGCAAGATCCGCGAGCTGGTCGCGGCGGGCGCCACCGTGCTCGGCCCGCGTCCGGAGAAATCGCCGAGTTTGTCTGACTTCCCCGCGTGCGACGACGAGGTGAAGCACCTGGCCGCCGACCTCTGGGGCGATTGCGACGGTCAGAAGGTCAAGGAGCACGCTTTTGGAAACGGCCGGATCGTCTGGGGGATCACGCCCGAGAACTGGCTCAAGGCGCACGACGTGCCGGCCGACTTCCCTGCTCGGCGCGGTTTCGCGCGATTCATCGCGCGACCGGTGGGGCCGACCTCTATTTCGTGGCGAATCCCCTGCCGCAAGCGGTGACGGCCACGGCCTCGTTCCGGGTGCAAGGCAAGACGCCCGAGCTGTGGTGGCCCGACTCCGGCATGATCGAAAAGGCAGCGGTCTACCAGCAGAAGGACGGCGCCACCCATGTCCTGTTGCCCCTGGGTCCGAGCGGCTCGGTCTTCGTCGTCTTCCGCGAGAAAGCCGGGGCAGACTCCATCGTGTCCTGCCGTCGCGATGGCCAGAGCGTCTGCCTGGTCGCGCCGGGACCGTCGTTGCCGATCGTCATCCACAAGGCCACCTACGGCGTGCCCGGCGACCCGAGCCGCACCCGCGACATCCGCGCCAAGGTCCAGCAGATGGCCGACGCGGGCGAGCGCGATTTCCAGGTAGCCCGGCTCGCCGAGGGCGACGATCCGGCCTTCAACGTCAAGAAGACGCTCGTGGTGGAGTTCTCCATCAAGGACAGGCCGTACACCGTCCAGGCCCAGGACCCGGACACGATCCATCTGACGGATCAGGCCGTGAAAATCCATGTGACAAAGGCCCTCTACGGCGTTCTGGACGATCCCAAGCGCACGCGCGACGTGTGCGAAAAACTTCAGCGCATCGTGGACCGGGGTGAGTCCACCTTTCCGGTGACGCGGATGGCCGAAGGTGACGATCCGGCGGTTCTGGTCGTCAAGACGCTTGTGCTGGAATACACGCGCGACGGCAAATCGTTCTCGGTCCGGGCCACCGACGCGGATACCCTCGACCTGGCCACCCTTGAGCCTGAAGCCGAGCGCATCGCGGACATTCATCCCGGCGCCGACGGTCGGATCGTCCTGCAAGCCTGGCAGCCCGGCCATTACGATCTGGAGACCGCCTCGGGGCGAAAGATCCCCATGGACGTGCCGGCCGTGCCTGCGCCGCAAACTCTGGAAGGATCATGGCAGGTGACGTTCCCGCCGAAGTGGGGCGCGCCGGAGCAGGTCACGTTCGACAAGCTGATGTCGTGGTCCGAGCACGCCGATCCGGGCGTGCGCTTCTTCTCGGGGACGGCGACGTATCACAAGACCTTCACGGTTCCCGAGGACACCCTCAAGCCCGACCGCCGCGTTGATCTCGATCTGGGCACGGTCCAGGTGATGGCCCGCGTGACGCTCAACGGCCAGGATCTGGGCCTGTTGTGGAAGCCGCCCTACCGCGTGGACGTGACCCGCGCCCTCCGGCCGGGCGAAAACGCGCTGGTGGTTCAGGTCGTCAACCTGTGGATCAACCGCATGATCGGTGACGAGACGCTGCCCGAGGACAGCGACCGCAACCCCAACGGCACGCTCAAGAGCTGGCCGCAATGGCTCTATGAAGGCAAGCCGAGCCCGACCGGCCGGTACACCTTCACCACCTGGCGGCTCTGGAAAAAAACCGACGCCCTGCGGCCGTCCGGCCTGATCGGGCCCGTGCCGCGTGCTGGCGAGCCAGGTCAGTGCGGTGCCTCGCTGAGAGCCTGTTCCGAATACCTGGGTGTGGTTTTCCGAACCCTCTCCCCTTGTGGGAGAGGGCAGGGTGAGGGGTTCTTCTCGGGTGGCTCTGGTTGCCGCCACCGGGGCCACCCGAGATGAGGCCATCAGGGCCACCCCTACGTGATTCGCGTGGTGCAGGCCGGAATCTGTTGGGGACGGAGGGGCGGGAGAGTGGTCGGAGGTGTAAAGTCTGGACTTTCCCAACGAATCTGCGAAACTCATGCTGTCGGATGCGAAGTTACGTCAAGTGCGCGGTGTAAAGGGTGGTTCAGGGTCCAATCCTACCAATCAAGTTATTTTCAAGAAGGGCAATCATGGACAAGCTTTCCATCGGCGCGCTGTCGGACCGTGTGGAACGCTTGGAGCGGCAGAACCGACGGCTCAAACGCCTTGGTCTCTCGGGGATCGCTTGCCTCATCGTGGTGACGATCATCGGGGGGGCAAAGCTTGCAAGGAATGCGGACTCGATCGGTGCCAAGGCGTTCGTCCTTTTTGACGACAAGGACCGGGCGAGGGCAGTGATGACAGTCGATCCCGACGAGGGGCCGGGGATCAGTTTCTTCCACGCCGATGAGTCTCGCAGAATCGACGTTCGGATAGACAACAAAGGCTCTCCCCGCGTGAATTTGTACGGCAAGGAGGACAAGGAAGGCGCTGCGAGGGTCGAGCTCGATATCAAGGAGGGGACACCAAGAATGACGTTCACCAGGGACGACAGGAATAAGACACCCCAGATGGCGGCGCTCATTCTGCCTGGCGGTCGAACATGCTGGTACTTCTTTGACCAGAAGGGAAACAAGCGGGCGAGCTTGTCCCTGAGCCCGGACGGCTCCCCCTCGTTGAGCTTACAAGATGAGAACGGCAGGGAGTTGTTCCAAGCTCCAAAGCCGTAACGGTCCTACTGTTGTTGGTCCGGGCACCTGGCCACGTCGCAACCGGTCCCGAATGCCGGGCGGGTGGCTGGGGCGGAGTCTTCGACGCCCCGGTCGGCCTGAGCGTCGCGGACCGGGGCGTCGAAGACTCCGCCCCAGCCACCCATACCGACGAGCGGAAACTGTAACGTCTCGACAATAGTTGGTCCGGACACTCGGTGTCATCTCGGGTGGCGCCGGTTGCAGCAACCGGGGCGGCGCTGCCGCAATAGATCGCGGGGAAAGCGATCGCTCCGACCCTGGACCTCTTGTCGCTGCGCGACCCCGGTTGCCGCCACCGGGGCCACTCAGGTTGACCAGAATTCTGGCCTGAATTAAGATCGACCCATGACGTGGACGGTCGTTCTCAAAGAGTCGGTCATCGACGATTTGCGCTGGTTCGGACGCAGGGACGGGCGACTTTTGCTCGCGGCGATCGAGGAACGGCTGGCGGACGACCCGACCGCCGAGACACGGAACCTGAAGACCCTGCGTCCCAACCCGGTCGCCCAGCGCGAGCTGCGTCTCTTTGGCAAATACCGCGTCCTCTTCAACGCGGATGCTGTCGCCGGGGTGGTCACCGTCGTGCTCGTCGGGGAGAAGCGGGGCGATGCGCTGTTCGTCCGGGGCGAGGAATACCGAGGACACCATGAAGATCATTCCCCTGAGTGAGGCGAAGGCCCACTTGAGCCACTACGGCCGCGTCTGCCACGACGAGCCGGTCATCGTCACCGTCAACGGCGCCCCAGCGTTCCAGCTTTCTCCTCTGGAAGAGGACGACGACCTGATCGACCGGCTCCTCGAACACAACCCGGCATTCCGGCGTACGCTGGAACAAAGGCTTATGGAACGAAGTGTGAGTACCAAAGAGGCGGCCAAGCGGCTTTGAGCCTGGTAGGGCCCGGAACTCTTGAAAGAGCGCAACGTCTGATCCACAGTTGGTCCGGACACTCGGTGTCATCTCGGGTGGCCCCTCGCCCCTCATCCCAACCCTCTCCCGCAAGGGGAAAGGGTGGCCCTGGTGGCTACTCCCCGCGCAGGACCTCGATCGTCTTCTCGGCCCGGGCGCCGCGGCCGGCGCTATCCCAGACGATCAGCGTCACGCGGTATTTGCCCGGCTGGCCGAAGGTGTGCTGGGGACGTTCCACCGTCTCGGGGATGCCCTCGCCGAAGTCCCAGAGCCGCTCGACAATGGCGCCCGCGCCCGCCTTCGAGGTACACTCGAATGTGATCGGCTGGCTGGCCCGGATCGAGGCCGGAACATGAAAGTCGGCCTTCGGAGGCGACCCGGGGAACGGCTTGGCGGCCGGCAAAGCGTCGCTCTGGTTGCCCGACACGCGGCAATCAATGAACTCAAGAGCCGTGTACTGCGACGGCCCTGTGACGGCGGCCTGTTTGTTGTTGGTGATCGCACAATTCACCAGGCGAATCGCATCCATGTCCGTCCCGACGAACTGCAAGCCGTAGCCGCCGTTGTTGCGGAAGGTGCAATTCTCGAAGGTCAGGCCCCGGCTGGAGCCGTTCGTGCGGAAGCCGTGGCCGCTGTCCGGGTACCGGGCGCGAGGATCGCCGCGCACCGTGTCCTCGAACGTGCAATCATAAAAGTAATGGTGCGCGATGCCGCCCTTCTCGCCCTGGAGCTGGGCTCCCCATTGAATGCAATCGCGGACCGTGTTGTGACCCCAGTAGACGTTGTTCTTGACCGGCACGTTGGAGACCGACAGGCCGATGTGGGCACCCCGATTGACCACGTTGTCGGTGACGATGACATCGCGGGCGATGATCTCGATGCCGAGGTACTTCACCGAGCCGTCGTCGCCGCCGATCACGTTGCGACGGATGGCCGACCGGGTCCCCTGGTCCACGCTGAGCCAGTGATCGATGACGTTGTCCTCGATGAGCGAGCGCGGGCAGCCGCCCCAGATCTCGATGCCCAGACCCTCGCCGCCGGAGCCGGTGACGCGATTGCGGCGGATGGTGAGCTCGGCGCATGGTCGCCGAAGATGCCGCCCCGGCCGGTGTTGTGAATGACGTTGTCGAGCACCTGGTTGCGCGACGAGCCCCAGGCCAGGCGAATGCCGCCGCCGTATTCCGCCTCCAGGCCGATGTTCTCGATGTGGCAATCGTTGATCCGGCTGTCGGTCACGCCGCCTTCCATCGTCGGGTTGCGGCCGGAGAACAGGATGGCGTGCGGGCCCCACGTCTTGGCCTTCAGGTTACGGATGGTCAGGTGATGGAGCCAGAGGCGCTTCGAGTTGCCGCCGCCGATCCCTTGATGGACGAGCGGATTGTTCTGGCCGTCGAGCGTCATTTCAGCCAGCTCGACGTCCTCGCAATCGTTGATGCTGATGAACACGTCGGCCTTCTCGCCGTTGTAGGTCAACCGCGTCTTGTCCTGGCCGGCGCCCAGGATCTTGAGTCCCGAGCGGGGCCGGATCGGCTCGGTCAGTGCGATCGTGCCCGCCGGCAGATGGACGGTTTCACCCGGCTTCGCCTGCTGGATGGCGGCGGCAATGCTCCGCGAGTCAAAGTCGTCCGCCATGGCCGCAAGCGAGTCGCCGGTCACGGTCAGAAGGACGGCGATGAGGGTTCGTGTCGTCATCAGGAAAATTTCCTCATTTCGAGAGACTGGTCTCGACGGCTTGAACGGTCGCCAGGTGCTCCAGGTTCTGATGGTACGTCTTCAGCTTCGCCTCGTAGGACGCCGTGTTCTTGGTGCAGACCAGGGTATACGGGGAGCCGCTGCGGTCGGTATGGAGGTTCAGGTCGCAGTGACTTCCCTTGATGTTGAATTCGAGATGATTGCGGAGATCCTCCCTCATGCGGAAGCGGTGCACCGATTCCTTGGGATCGGCGAGAAAGCGTTTCAGTTCGGCGCAGTTCTCACACTTGCACGAGATGTTGGCCTCGCGACGAAAGTCGGCGGGCTTCTGCGGTTCGTGGGCCGTGAGCGCTTCGAGTTGCTCGCGGCATGAGGCGAGCCAGCGCGTCAGGGGCTTGCAAGGTTCCTCGACGTTCTTCTTGAGCCACGGTTGCAGTTTCGCCAGCGCCGGCATTTGCACGTCAATCAGCGGATAGACCTTCGGCGCGCCCAGAACGTGGGCCACGACGCGATCCAGCAGCGCGGATTGTCCGGTCGTAACCAGCGCTCGGACCAGTCCGGCGAGCACCTCCGACCGCTTCACTTGCCCCGAGCGCCAGTGGACCGGCGAGGTTTGCTGATCGACGGCCTCCATGGCCGAAACGTACTCTTGCGCGAGACTCTTGCAAAGCTCGCCCCAGCCCGCTTTCTTCTTGGGCTTGGCCGTGCAGACCTGTTCCAACAGCCGGACGTTTCGCTCCATCGTTTCGGTGGTGGTGCTCTTCATGACGGCCTTGAGTTGCGGCTGGAAGGTGGTCCAACCGTATTTCTCGCAGTGCGTCACGAGCAGCTTGCCGGGCTCGATGGTCACATCCTTGATCAGGAGCTCGCCCAGGAAGGTGCCGATCAACCGGGGCTGATCGAGCGCGACAATCGCCCCCAGCAGGTCGTGGGCCGCGGTGTCCTCGGGACGGCCGGCGGCGTAGCGGATCTCCGGCCACTTCGCGAGGATCGCGGCGGCAAGATCGACACAACGCGCCTTGAGCGCGGCGGCCTCCTCGCCCCGGGCCTCTTTCCAGCGGCGCCACCATCGACTTCAGCACCGGGACGACGCTCGGGCTGTGGCGCTTGCACAACACCTCGAAATGCCGCCGCTCGGGCCAGATGAGGATCGCGGCATGCCGGTACCAGCGGTCGAGCGTCGCGCCCTCGTTGCCCGTGAAACCGCTGAAATCCTCCTCGGGTTTCACCGCCCGGAGCGCCTCGGGATCGAGCAGGTCGTCTTCATCGACGTTCACCGTGCCGATCGGCAGTCCTTTGCCCTCCTCGTCGATCAGGTGCTCCGCGGTCAAGGTGGTCTCGAAGACCTCTTCAAACTCATGGGGGCCGGTATTCTCATCCTCATCTTCATCGTCATCGTTGTACCAACGGCGGCGGCGTCCATAGCGATAGCTGTCGTAATCCTCCACCGCCGAACCCGATTCATGGAACGTCAAGAGCGCGAGGTAGGCTTTGCAATCCGCCTGGCGGGCCGTTTCCTGGAGGACGTGCGCCTTGGCCCGATCCGCGCCCTTGAGCGCATCCCAGGCGATCCCGCCCTCGGTGTATTGATGCTCCAGCGTGATGACCAGCTTCTCGGCCGCGTCGTCCGCTGCCCATTCCTTCAGGAGTGGGCCGACCTTCGCGATGTGTTCCGCCACGCGCGGCGCGGTGATGGCCTTCTTGGATTTCGCCAGCGTCAGGTTGTAGATCAGGCAGAGGCGGTATCCCTTCTGGACGGGGCGGACCTCGTGCTCGCAATCGGCGTAGAACGCGGCGTAGTGGATGTGGAAGGGGTTGTTGTCGGCGTGGAAATCGATGACCCGCTCCTGGCCTTCATGCCGGACAATGAGCTCGCCCCCCTCGTAAGAGGAAGGAAGAATGATGTCCAGCGTGGCGACCATGCGGTCGAGCTTCTCGCCATCGCGATGGGGTAAGAAGAAGCCTCCGCGCTCGTAGACGAGCATCACGTGGAGATGGCTGGCGAGCTGCTGTTTTTCCAGCCCGAGCTCGGCCTGTACCTTGCGGACGATCTCGTCGAGGAAGTGATTCCACTCGGGGTTCGTCAGCTTGAAGCGGTCGGGCGTCATGCGCCAGCCGCGCCGGACGCTCGTGTCCACGATCGTTTGCTCGCCCTTGCCGTAGGGGGCTTGATCGCAGTGCTTGATCAGTTCTTTCGCCTGCTGGGCGGTGAGTGGTAAGCCGATCGGCCCGATGCCTTCCACCTCCAGCCCCGGCAGCACGGCGGGCAGGCTGCCGCTGGCGCAGAACGTGCCGGGCCGGTCGATCTTGTTCAACGCCTGGGCGAGCTTTTCCCGGATGTCGTTTCCCACTGGATGGTCCTCGCCACGGTCTCGAAGCCCTGGCGCCATTGCCGTATCCACGCCGTTCAAGGTATCTGAGCCCTACCGGCTTTTCCAGGCTCTCCAGGCGCGCCTGAGCATCCCCGCGGTGGAGCGGATCTGGTAGGCGTACCAGCTCTGATAGGGCAGTTGGTAGTCGGGGACCGGCTCCATGGCCACGGCCTTCTGGTCGCCGCAGGCCACCACGCACAAGCCGCAGCCGATGCAACGCTCGAGCCGGTGCGTGCGGCGTTTCTGTCGCAGGTCCACTTCGAGCGCGCCCATCGGGCAATTCCGGGCGCACTTGCCGCAATAGGTACACGTGGCATCATCGAATCGCGGCCGGAAGTGGGCGGGGGCCACGAAGCCGGGGACGTTGAACTCGTTGACCATCCGCAGCGCGTGGCAGCAGCAGCCGCAACAGGAACACGAGACCTGACCCTGGGACGACTCGACGTTCATCGTCCAGGTGACCAGGCCGTGGGATTCGGCCTCACGCTTGATCTCCAGCACGTTCTGGCGCGAGACTTTTTTCAGCCAGCCCTGGGCGATGCCCTGCTCGGCGAACTGTCCCATCAGGGTGCAGTTGCCCACCGGCTTGCCGCAGCCCTGGCCGGCGACCTGCATCGTCATCCGGCACTGGCACTGGCCGACGCCGAAGACCTCGTAGCGGTCCAGGATCACATCGAGGCGGTCCGACGGCAGCGCCATGGGGTGCGCTTCGATGGTCCGCCCTACCGAAAGCGCGCACGGCCGGCGAGGGGCGCGTCTGTCCCTGCTGGTAATCGAGCACGTAGCCGGTTTCGTAGAGCGCCTCGAAGAGCTCGGCGAAGCGGCGGTGCCAGTCGGACAGGGTCTGCGGCGACTGGTCGATCAGGACCATCTCGAAGATGCCCGGCATGATCGGCATGAGCCGATAGACGCGGGCTCCCTCCGAGCCGCTGACCGCAATCACCCGCAGGACGGTCGCCAGCCGGTGCAGGATCGGCTCGACCTCCTCGACGGGCCGGTGCGCCGCCCGCGCGATCTGCGCGGCGCTCGATCCGGCGAACAGCCCGATGTGCCGCACGAGGCCCGCCTCTTCCTCGGTGAACAGGTGCCGGACGAAGGCGATCAGCTCGTCGCACAGCGGCGGCCCCATGAGCAGAGGGCTCGACAAGGACTTGGCCACATCGAGATAGGCTGGGGGCACGCCGGGGAAGTCGGTCCCTTTCTTCGTCTGGACCGACCGCAGCCGCGGCGGGGTCGGTCCCAGCAATCCTTGATTCAGCTCGATCACGCGCCGGGGGCGGGATTCGTGACTCATCATGATTCGTGCTCCTGCCGAGAGCCATTCTCGATCCAGACCCGGCTCGCGTCTGCGCCGTGGCCTGCGCCGATGCGGCTTGGGCGATGACGGCACACCGCCCGGCCCCGAGAGACACCGGAACCGAGGCGGGAACGCGGACCGTCTTCCCGGGCGTCCCCTCCCTTTTTGTCACAAAGCCGCGGTTTGTCCAGTTTCCTGTTGCATTCTCATCCGATTTTTGTTAGTGTCATTTCATCGGTTGGTCTGACGACTGAGCAGCACCGCTGGCTCTTTCTGATCCGGTCTCTGCTTCACCTCCTTCGCCTTTCCCACCTTTCGGGCTTCCTTCAAGCCCCTTTCTTCTCGACCCGGAAAGTGTGCCGCGGGTCGCCGTTCTTTCGTTCCGGAGTCTGATCTTGTCCAAGAAACTGTACGTAGGTAACCTGACCTACAACGTCAACGAGTCCGACCTGGAGGCGCTGTTCGCGCCGTACGGGACGGTGCAAAGCGCCCAGATCATCGTCGATCGAGACACGAACCGCTCCAAGGGGTTCGGGTTCGTCGAGATGAGCACGGACTCCGAGGCGCAGGCCGCCATCCAGGCGCTCGAACGCGCGTGAGCATGACGGTCGAAACCTGACGGTCAACGAGGCCAAGCCGCGTGAAGCCCGTTCGGGCGGCTACGGTGGTGGTGGTGGTGGCGGCGGCGGTCGAAGTGGCGGTGGTGGTGGTGGTGGCGGCCGGCGATATTGATCAACCGAGACCCTCGCAGAATCAAGAAGCCCCTGCTGAGGGGCTTCTTGATGAGCTCTTCGTCGACGGCAGGCCGTCCACGATGGATCGCTGTCCTGTCCGCGCACCACTGGACCAGGGGGCATGCTTGATGCAATCCGATCGTCACCACAAACTCCGCTCCCCCTATCTGCTTGATCCCCTGCGGAAACGCTGCCCGGTCTGCCATCAGTCCGTGTATTGCCGCGCGGGGATTCACCCGCAGTGTGCCATGAAGCAGGACGACACCCCCCCGATCAGCAAAACGACGGCCGTGGACGCTCTGATCCATCTCGGGACGGAGGCCGTCGCCACGGTCCCCGAGTCGTCCTCTTGAGCCGGTTGCCGAGCAGCATCCACCCACGGGCGCGAGTCCACATCCTCTCCGCACCCTGGGTGATTTCCCTGACAGGATCGGTCTGCGCCTTGACCATCCTGCGGGACGGAAGGCGGCACCTCCGACAATCCTCACAGAGGGTGCGTCCTGGCACGCTCCTGTGTCTTTAGCGTGAGAATACCGAGAAGAGAAGCCCCCTTCAAACGATGATCACGGCGAGGCGGGGGAACGCTCCCAAGCCCATTCGGCACCGCGCTCCTTGGCATGTCGATCTCCGATTCGGCGGGGAATGGAATCCCGCCGACAGGACACCGTAAGTGACCGATCGAAACCACCGGGTGTCATGACCGAATCCTCGATTTCCAAAGCACTTAGATGCGAAACGGGGGGCCAGAGACAGGTTCGCGCAGGCGATCGCCCGCGAGCGGCGAAAGGTGGCCGGATTCGCGCCGGCTTGATGAGAGCGCCGTCACGGTCCGCGGGACCCGGTGGCGCGGGCGGCGACCTCAACCGCGACGCGGGGCGTCGGCCGGGTCGCTTCCCCGAGAAGAGAAGAAGGGAACGGGCCTACCTTGCCCGGCTGGCGGCGGGCCTTTATGATAAAATCCAGATCCCACCCAGGACCGATGCCGACCGGCCACGGAGTTCGTTCGATGCCCCCACCGAAGATCATTCTCCTTGTCGATGACGATTACGAGATCGTCGAGTCGATGCGCACCGTGCTCGAAGGCAAAGGGTACCGGGTGCTGGTGGCGCACGACGGCAACGCGGGCCTGGCCGTGGCCGAGCGCGAGGTGCCCGACCTGATCGTGCTCGACATGATGATGCCCAAGAAGAGCGGCTTTCTCGTCCTGGAGAAGCTCAAGAATCGCCCCGGCGGCCTGATCCCCACCATCATGATCACGGCCAACGAGGGCAGCCGGCACCGCGCCTATGCCGAGTTTCTGGGCGTGAAGGATTACATCCGCAAGCCGTTCGCCATGGAGAAGCTGATCCGCTCGGTCGACCGCATCCTGGGCGTCGAGCGCCGCAACGGTGACGAGCCCGCCGAGTGAGTGAGGTTCGGGACGCGGGATCTTCGGCTCTCGAGGACGAGATGAAAATCCCCTTCACGCCGGCCGTCTACGAGCATGCCGCCCGCTTCGTGGGAAAACGGCCCTGGGAGGTCTCCCGCGATCCCGAGCTGCTCTTCGCGGGGCACCTCGGCGCCTACCGGGAATACCGTCACCAAGTCGTCGCCGTCGGCATCGATATTTACAACCTCGAAGCCGAGGCGTACGGGGCCCTCGTCGCGGACCCGGGCGGAGACGCCACCCCGGCGGTGCGCGACCCCTTGCTCAAGTCGCTCGATGAGGGTCTGACGCTCCCGCCCTTCGATCCCGCGCGACGGCCGCATCGCGATGGTGCTCGACGTCGGCCGTCGTCTCAAGCGGGCGCTGCCCGAGGCCGACGTGCGGATTCCGGTCGCCGGGCCGTTCTCGATCGCGTTCAACCTGCGCGGGATCAGCCACCTGTGCGAGGACGCCATGCTGCGGCCCGACGAGACGGCGGCCTTTCTGATGCGGCTGGCGGAGAACCAGGCGGTGCTCTGCCGCGCCGTGGTCGCGGCGGGCCTCGACGTGGCCTTTTTTGAATCCGCCGCCGCGCCGCCGATCCTCTCGCCCCGCTTGTTCCGCGAAGTCGAACTGCCCGCCCTCCGGCGCATCTTGACGCTCGCCGCCGAGTGCGTCGGCCACGCCGTGCCTTGCATCATGGGCGGCAATACCTACCCGATTCTCGATGATATCCTCTCCACGGGCACGAGCTACCTGGTCTGCAACGTCGAGACGAACCAGGCGGCCTTTGTCGCGCGGGTCTTCCAGACACATCCTCATGTGATGGTGCGCGTCAACCTGGACCCTGGTGTCGTGGCCTCGCCGCGGCCGGAGCGTCTCTACCAGGGCATCGACCGCGTGCTCGAGATCGTGGGAGGCCGGACGAACTGCCTCATGGGCACGGGTGCCCTGCCTTATGAAACCCCGCCCGAGAACGTCCGGCGCATCCGGGAATACATCGCCGATTGAGAGGGTTACGAAGAAGGGTTTTTTCCATGTAGCGGCGGCCGTCCCGGCCGCTCCGAGATTCATTAAGCAGAGCGGCCGGGACGGCCGCCGCTACATGGAAAAAAACCCTTCTCGTACACCCTCGGAAACGGGAGGTTCTGCCGTGCCGCGTTACATCGGGGTGATACTGGCGCTGTTGCTATCGAGCGTGGGACTGGCCCAGGAGGAGGCGCCTCGGGAGCGTCTCGGACCGGGCCGGCACGATCTCACAATCGAAGCGGCGGGGCACACCTGGCATTACCACGTGCAGGTGCCGGCCGCGGCGGCCGACGAGCGCCGCGTGCCGCTGGTGCTGGTCTTGCATGGCGCAGGCGGTTCGGGAACCGCCTATCTCGACAACGCCGGCTGGGCCGCCAAGGCCGAGGCCGAAGGCTTTCTGGCGATCGCCCCGGATGGTTTGCCGGGTCGCGCCGACGAGCCGCCCAGCTTCTGGCTTAATCCCCGGTTGTGGAACAGCGGGCAGTTTCTCGCGATCAATCCGTGCGCCCGGATCGACGACATCGCCTTTTTCCGGGCGCTGCTCGATGACGTCGGCCGGCGCTGGAAGATCGACGGCCGGCGCGTCTTCGTCACGGGCCATTCGAACGGCGCGGGCATGACCTTCCGCCTGGGCGCCGAGATGTCGGAGCGGTTCGCCGCGCTGGCGCCGGTCGCCAGCCATTGCTGGATCACCGATCCGAAGCCGTCGCGCGCCTTGCCGACGCTGTTTATCATTGGCACGGAAGACAAGCTGGTGCCGCTCCACGGCGGCGAATCGACGCTCCCCTGGGGCAAGCGCACGACGCCGCCGATTTCCCAGACGCTCGCGCGCTGGGCGACCGCTTTGGGATGTCCCGACCGCGCCGAGGAGAGTCATCCCCGGCCCGGTTTGAAGATTGTGACCTATCCCGCCGGCCGCGACGGCGCGACCTTCACGGCCGAGTTCATCGAGGGACAGGGCCACAACTGGCCCGGCGGGCGTTCGCTTCTGCCCGCGGCGATGGTCGGGCCGAGCGTGGATACGGTGAAGGCGACCGACGTGATCTGGGAATTCTTCCAGAAACACCCGAGGCCGGAATAAGAGGGTGTACGAGACGGGTTCTGAGCCTCTTGTAGGGTGCGTCGAGTCTGCGATGACGCACCTTTTTTCTGAGCAGATGGTGCGTCGGCGCGGACTTGACGCACCCTACGAAGAACCCCTTCTCTTACGACACCTCACCCCTGCCGGTCGAGCTCCCGCGAACAGCTCCGGCAAGGTGATCGAAAAGCCGGGCAGGACCGCGCCGCCGTCGAGCACCGCTGCACCTTCGAGAAGCGTCACGGCGTCGAGACCGGTGTAGACCGCGACAACCCGGCGCTCAGGATCGACCTGCCAGACCAGCCGCACGCCGGCCCCGAAGTAATCCCGGCGCTTCCGGGCCATCTCACCGGGCGTGTTCGATTCGCTCAAGACCTCGATGGCCAGATCGGGCACGACATCGGGGATCGGCTCTGCGGGCACGCGACGGCCGGGAAGGCGATCCCAGGAGATGAACGCGACATCCGGAATCCGCACCAGGCCAGGGAACAGCCGCATGGTGCCGTCCGCGCCGCTGACCATTCCCAGGTTGCGCGGATCGACAACCACCCGAAGGAGGTGCAGAATCCAGCCCGCCAGGAACGATTCGCGCAATCCCATGGCCTTCTCCACCAGAGTGCCCTCGACGAGTTCGCAGAGACAGTCTTCATGGCGTCCGACTTCGAGCACATCGGCTTCGGTGGCATTGCCGACCGGGGGGCGGAAGCGAATCCGCTCAAGCGGGACATTCCCCAGCCGTTCGAGCAGGTCGGCCAGCGTCCGCACCTCGGTCCTGGCGGCAGGCGGCTGCAACAGGGTCGTCATCGGCGGTCCCTCGTTCGTTTTGTACAGCGTCCCCATGCATTTTATCGCAAAGAGTTCTCCCCGACCGCGCTTCAAATCGGCCCGGGTTGCGTTTATACTGAGGGGCCGTCCCCTCTCCCGAGTCCCGATTCGTTGTTGGAACCGGGCGTCGCGCATGGATCGTCTGAGCGTCATTTGCTTCGCCGGCACGTATCTGCTGGCCCTGGCCAGCGACCTCGCCCGGATCGCGGTGCGCAGTCGGGGGCGGTGGTCGCTGACCGTCGGTCTGACGGGCCTGGGATGGGCCGTGCACACCGCCTATCTGGTCAATCTGGTGCATGTCCACGGCGGCCTGCCCGTGACCACGGTGCGCGAGTCGCTCCTGGTGCTGGCGTGGATCCTGGCGGGGATCGACCTGTACCTGATCCTCCGCTCGAACCGGCCCGTGGCGGCCGGACTGTTCATCTTGCCGGTCGTGGTGGCGTTGTCGGCCTTCGCGGTGCTGTCCGGGCATCACATGAGCTGGTTCCGCCCGGGCGGGCCGATCCGCTTCTGGGTCGATGTGCACATCGTCTTCCAGATGCTGGGGGCGGTGGCGACCAGCGTGGCGTTCGTCGCCGGTTTGATGTATCTGGCGAAGTCCGACCGGCTGAAGCGGAAGCGCTCGCCGCGGTTCGGCCTGCCGCTGCCCAGCCTGGAGCAGTCCGAGCGGCTGCACCGTGGCGCGATCACCGTGGCGCTGCCGCTCTTGAGCTTCGGCCTGCTGCTGGGCGCGATCCTGATCGTGGCCACCCGCCGCGCGGGGATGTCGATCCTCTCCTGGACCGATCCGAAGATCCTGGCCAGCCTGTGCTCTGGGTGATCGTGCTGGCGGTGCTCTGGAACGCCCGCTACCGGCCCGTGATGCGCGGCCGGCGGGTGATGCTGCTGACGGTGATCGCCTTCGGGTTCTGCTCTTCGCCTGGGTCGGAGTCGGCCTGCTGGTCCCGACCGCGCATGGAGCCGCCGCGTACGGAGATGGGGACGCTGCCATGAAGCTGCTGGTGGTCGGTGTCGATCACCGTTCGGCGCCGACGGCCGTGCGGGAGGCTCTGGCCTTCGAGGGCCACCGCCTGGACCAGGCGCTCGATGCCCTCACGGCTTCCTTTTCCGGCTGTGAGTTCGTGATCGTCTCAACGTGTAACCGCGTCGAGCTCTACGCCGCCGCGACCGCGGCCGAGTCCGCTCCGGACGTGACCACGCTCACCGACTGGCTGGCCGAGTATCATCAACTCGAACCGGAGCGGCTCTCGCAACACCTGGTCGCCCACCACGACGAGGCGGTCGTCGGCCACTTGTTCCGCGTGGCCACCAGCCTGGAAAGCCTCGTGCTGGGCGAGGGTCAGATCCTGGGCCAGGTGCGCGACGCCTATAAACGCGCCGATCAGAAGAAGACGGTCGGCCCGATCCTGCACGAGGTCTTCCAGCAGGCCATCCGCGTCGGCAAGCTGGTGCGGGAACAGACCGGCATGAATCGCGGCAAGCTGTCGGTGGCCAGCATCGCCGTGGACCTGGCCAACGAGGTCTTCGACACGTTCAGTAACAAGACCGTCCTGGTCATCGGCGCGGGCAAGATGGGCGACCTCACCCTGCAACACCTGACCGAGCTTCGCCCCGGCCGCATCCTGATCACCAATCGCAGCCCGGAGAAGGCCGAGACCGCCGCCGCGCTGGCACGGCCAGGCGGTTCCGTTCGAGCGGCTCGACCAGGCGCTCGAGCGATGCCGACCTGATCATCAGCACCACCGCCAGCCCGCGACCCGATCGTCACCGCCGAGCAGTTCCGACGCGTCCAGCACGCGCGGCAAGTTCCGGCTGGCGCTGATCCTCGACATCGCCGTGCCGCGCGACTTCGACCCCGCCGTCGGCGATATCGAACAGGTCTTGCTTTATAACGTGGACGATTTGAAGGCCCAGGTCGAGCGCAACCTGGAAGGCCGCCGCCAGGGGATCGACCCGGCACAGGCGATCATCGAGCGCGAAGCCGCCGTCTGCCTCGCGGCGATTCATCATCGCCACCACGCCGTGCGCTCTTGCGACAGCTCGGAGATTATGCCGACGGGGTCCGTCGCCGCGAGCTCGACAAGCTCTTTTCCTCCTGTCCGGACCTGACCGAAGACCAGTGCGCCGCGGTGACCCATTTCGCCCTGCGGCTCCAGAACCAGTACCTGCACCACCCCCGCTCGGCGCTGCGATCGGCCGCCGCTGCCTCCCCAGCCGAATTTCACCATTCTCTCCTGAACGTCGTGCGGCACCTGTTTGGACTGGGGCCGACAGAGGGATAACATACAAGTTCTTGTGGTGTGGCGGGTGGCATGCCCACGAAGACGTGGGCATGCCACCCATGACACGCCGCTCACACCCCCTCTCACTCAAGACGCCGGAGGTGCCGGAGCCGGCGCGGCCGGTGGCGGCTGGGGCGCGGCCGGCGGAGCGGCTTTCATCAGCGCATCCAGACGTTCGAGCCGGTGCTGAAGCTGTTTCATGCGGACCTCGACGCTGCGGGCCGACACCGTGCGCAGGCGGATATCCGCCGTGGCGATGCTGCACCCCGGCCTCGGCGCTGCTCATCTCTCCGTCCGAGACGTTGTTCAGGTTCTTCGCGCGGAGGTTGGCGAGCGTCGCCCGCTTGATTTCCACCTGCTGGGCCTGGGCCTGCGACCGGCTCAGCTCCGCCTCACGCGCCTCGCGGAGCATCTGGAGCTGTTCGATCTCGTCGTTGAGGTCCTGAACGCGGTCATTGATGCGGGCCTCCAGGATCGCGACCGCGCCGGTGGCGGCGTCGTGATCGAACTGCGCTCAACACTCCTTTCTTGTATTGATTCTCGACCAAACCAAGCCGGTGCCGCGCCACGTTCAGCCGCGCGACCAGCTCCGCATCCGACGTATTGCCGAGTGTCTCGCGCATGAGTGCCGGCGACGAATCCGGCTCGTGGACGAGACGGCTCTCCTGCTGGGCCCGCAGGCCCACGCTCAGCATGAGTATCGCGGCGGTGGTCAGGAACCCGATCCGGACGATGCCCAGTCCCGCTTTCATGGTCTTCTCCTCGCGGAAGCCTCTGGACCTGGTCGTACCTGCGCATTATCCTGCGCGGTCACGGATTCCAGATCCTCCAGGGGATTCTCTTCCTCTCATGGCCGCTTTTATTCTCACCGACGTCGTGCGCGATTTGTGGGTCGATCATTGGTCGTTGTGCCCGGCCGACCTGGGGCTGTCCTCGGCGTCGCGCTGGTCGATCGCCAAGCGCACCCTGCGCGGCGGCCGGCGCGACGGCGTGGAGCTGATCCACCTGGATAACGGCGTCCTGGCGCTGTCGATTCTTCCCACACGCGGAATGAATCTCTGGAAGGGCCATTTCCATTCCGACGCTCTGGGCTGGCACTCGCCCGTGACGGACGGCCCGATTCACCCGGCGCTGGTGAATCTGTCGCTCGCGGGCGGCCTGGGCTGGCTCGACGGCTTCGACGAATTGCTCGCCCGTTGCGGCCTGGAAAACAACGGCGCGCCTTACGTGGAAACGACCACGCTTCCCGACGGCTCGCACCGGCACGTCCAGCACACCTTGCACGGCAAGATCGCGAACATCCCGGCGCATTTCGTCGCGGTGACCGTGGACGACCGCCCGCCGCACACGATCACCATCGAGGGCCACGTCGATGAGGCTCGATTATTCGGCCCGCGCGTGCGCATGGTCACGAAGCTGACCACCACGCCGGGCGCAAACCGGATCGTCGTGCGCGACGAGTTCACCAACCTCGGCGACCAGCCGACCGGCATGCAGATTCTCTACCACTGGAACTTCGGCCCGCCCTTTCTGGAAGCGGGCGGACAGATGCACGCGCCGGCGAAGGCCGTCGTGCCCCGCGACCCGAGGGCCGTCGAGGGCCTCGACCACTTCGACACCTATGATCCCCCCCTGCCCGGCTATGCCGAGCAAGTCTACTTCTACGACCTGGCCGGCGCCGGTCCCGACGGCCGCACCCTGGCCCTGCTGCGCAACCGTGATGGGGACAAAGGCGTCGTGCTGCGGTTCGCCAAGGCGCAACTGCCCTGTTTCTCACTGTGGAAAAACACCGGCGGCTTGAAGGACGGCTTCGTCACCGGCCTGGAGCCCGCCACGAACTATCCGAATCCCCGGCCGTTCGAAGCCCAGCGCGGCCGGGTCGTGACCCTCGCGCCCGGCGTGCCGTATGTCGCCGAGACGACCCTCGAAGTCCTCGACACGACCGCGGCCGTCGCCGCGATTGAAGCCGAGATCCGCGAGCTCCAGGGATCGACCCCGCCCGTCGTTCATCCCCGGCCGGTGGAACCGTTTGCGTAGTCAAGCCCGGTGATCGGGCCTGGTCTTGTAGGGTAGGCTTCAGCCTGCCAGATTGATTATGGGATTGGCAGGCTGAAGCCTACCCTACAAGACGAATTCGGATCACATCCGCGAGCGCGTGATTTCGCCTCGGGGGTTCAGACCATGCGACGGCCCCACTTTCGATTCACCCTCCGCAACCTCATGATCGCGGTGGCCGCCACGGCGGTCGTCCTGGCGGGGTATACCGAGGTTCCACTCTGGAAGGAACAACACCGCTGGTCGTTGCTGCAGGCGCAGTATAGACATTACGAGATAGGACATTGGCTCAGGTTCGCCCGTGAGTGCGAGCAGGGGAAAGCCTACATCGAGGACGAGCCTTCGGGTCGCTCGTACTTGTACTTTTTGGATTCGCCCCGCCCTCGCCCGACCGACGCGCACGCCGCTGCCGAGTACGACAAGGAATGTGCGAGACTCGCCGCGATCTGCCGGGAGATCGCGGCACATTACGGAAAAATGGAGCGAAAATGGACTCGTACAGCATTTCTTCCTTGGGTGAAAACGACTCCCGATCCCTCCCGCCCGTATCCTAACATAGAGCTCTTTAGGTCGGATCAATACCAATATTGAACAAAGGCATGATCCAACATCGTTCCCACGCTCGGGAACGAGAATCTCGCATTGAGACCGCTCCATTATTATGAATTCCAACTACGCCTTCGTCCTATTCTCCGGCGGCCAGGACTCGACGACCTGCCTGGCCTGGGCCCTCGACCGTTTTGAGCGGGTCGAGACGATCGGCTTTTCTTACGGCCAGAGGCACCGGGTCGAGCTGGAGTGTCGCGGGCACGTGCTGGACGCGCTCCGCGCCGCTTCCCGGCCTGGGCGGCGAAGCTGGGCGACGATCATGCGGTCGATCTGGACGTGCTCGGGGCGATCAGCGCCACGGCCTTGACGAGCGACGTGGCCATCACCATGCAGGCCGGCGGTTTGCCCAACACGTTCGTGCCGGGGCGAAATCTGTTGTTTTTCACGTTTGCGGCGGCGATCGCGTATCGCCGGGGGATCAAGCACCTGGTCGGCGGCATGTGCGAGACCGACTACAGCGGCTATCCCGACTGTCGCGACGACACGCTCAAGGCGCTCCAGGTGACGCTCGGCCTCGGCATGGACACGCGCTTCGTCATTCATACGCCCCTCATGTGGATCGACAAGGCCGCCACCTGGCGTCTGGCCCGGGATCTCGGCGGCGCGGAGCTCGTCGAGCTGATCCGGGTCGAAACGCACACCTGCTATCACGGCGACCGCGTGCATCTGCATCCCTGGGGCTACGGCTGCGGCGCCTGCCCGGCGTGTGACCTGCGACGGCAAGGGTACGAGCGGTTCGGGGCGTCTCCGTAGCGCGGCGGAACCGCTGCGCGTAGGGTGCGTCGAGTCCGCGACGACGCACCTCTTCTCGTCTCACGAGAGCGCGAGGGAGTGGAACGAAGACGGTGCGTCGGCGCGGACTTGACGCATCCTACAAGGAACTTCACCAGCCGGAAGGCAGTCCCCAGACGCTCGGTGTAATCAACTCCAGCGAGTTGCCGGCGGGGTCTCGAAAATACAGCGACCGGCCGCCGCGGGGCCAGTGTTCGACGTGCTCGATCGGGATGCCGCGGTCTTCCAGACGCCGGCGCCAGGCGTCGAAGTCGGCGGCGAGGATGCCCAACGCCGCGTGGCCGGCACCGGTCGCGCCGTGGGCTGGCAGGGACTCGCAGACGCGGGTGGCCGAGGCGATGAACAGCAAAAGCATGCTCTCGCCCGCGCGGTAGAATACGTGCCGGCCCTCCTCGCGCAGGACGCGCTCCAGACCCAGAACCTCTGCATAGAACGCATCGGCCCGGTCCAGATCGTCGATGTACAGGCTGGTTTCGACCACGCGCTGGATGGCGGGCATGGGGGCAGGCTCCGGAGTGAGGGAGGGAGGCGAGTTTCCCCCATTGTGGAGTCGCGTTGGCCGGCGGTCCAGCCCGGCGGTCAGTCGGGACCGATCGCGGCGCGCTGCACGTCGTCGCGCAGAGGCTGCGCGTTCACCGGAGCGAGCGGGCGGCCGTAGGCGGGCTGCCAGTCAGCCATCGCCGGATCATCCGGCGCGAGCCGGGTGGTCGTGGCGGTGTCGGGCCTCTTGGGGCCGGCCGGCCTGGCAGGAGCGGCGGAGAGACGGTTCGGGGCCAGCAGGTGGACTTCGGAGTCATCCAGGCCGCTGGGGAGATCCTGCCAGGATGAGTCCTTGGCGGCGAGCTGCGCGCCGACCTCGAACAGGCGCGACATCCGCGCGCGGTCGAATTCAGCGGGCGAGGGCACGTTGTCCAGGTCGGCGGGGACCGCCATGAGCTGGTATTTCATGCCGGTGTCCGAGGTCAACAGAAGCATCCGGTAGAGATCGCCGTGGAACTCGGACGACATCAAGGATTCGAGCGAGTTCGTGGCGATCGACACCAGCGCCCGCGCCGTGGGCGTGGCATCGGGGCGGAGCTTGCCGTTGATCAGGACGTACAACCGCGAGCCGGACAGGTCCAGGTGCGCGGTCGTCTCGTTGTCCTTGTCCGCACCTGGGGCCGGTTGATACTGGACCCGGCGCACATCCGCCGCGCGGGCGGCGGCGAGCGAGGGTTCCAGGTCGCGCACCAGCACGTGCCGCATGAAGACCTGGCTGCGCCGCCGCCATCGACGTGAAGCTCGGAGTACCACTTGCCGGTCTCGGCCTGGACCTGGAACTCGGCCGGGTTGAACAGCACCGGAATCGAGGTCGAGGCGCGGAGCACCGCGCGGAAAAGCTGCGGCGCGCCGGGGTGGCCACAGGCGGCGATTGATCCCATGTCCCAGATGATCAGCCGCTTCTGATCCAGGTGCGTCGTGCCGACATAAAGTCGCCGCCCCTGGCGGTATCCGTCCGCGATGGCTTTCAACAGAGGGTCGTCGGCATAGTGGGCAATCATCTCCTTGAGCGGGTCGGTGCGGCACAAGGAGTCGGACCAGGGCAACTGCATGAGCGAATTGCGGCGGAAGATCTGGCTCGATTCGACGGTCGTGTAGGCCGTGCGCAACTGGGGATCAAACTGCGGGCCGGCAAAGGCGAAGCTGGCCAGCAGCGCCCCCGTGCTGATGCCGGTGACGACCTGGAATGTGGGCCGGGTGCCGGCCTGCGTCCAGCCGCAGAGCACCCCCGCGCCGAAGGCGCCGTTGGAACCGCCGCCCGACAGAGCCAGGAGGTCATAGCCGGTCGTGCCGTCGGGCCGCACCGGGGCCGACGGCGGCGCGACCGGCCCAGTCACGATCGCCTGCCGGATCACGCCCTGGCCGGGATAAACATGATCGCGCACCGGCAGCGGCCCGGCCGACGTCTGGACGTTCATGATGACCGCCGTCGGCACCACCGCCGGCTGGCTCCGCGGCAAGGCGCAGCCGGACAGGCCGGTGAGCACGCACACGCTCAGCCAGATGCGCCCAGGCATGTGATCGCGCCTCCCTGCCCGGCCTCGTCTGCGAGAAACCGTGGACGTGGACGTAAGTCCTCTCTGTGTAGTGGCGGCCGTCCCGGCCGCTCCAGACTTCACAGACCGGAGCGGCCGGGACGGCCGCCACTACATGGAAAGGACCCGGAAACACCAGGCAGCCGGGACGCGAAACCCAGTTCACGCCAGCCCGGGGACCGGTGCGGGTTTATACCCGATCCGTCCGATCTGTCAATCGCGCCGCGTCCAGCCGGGGCCGCGAAAACGACGAGAAAAGGGTTTGACTGGCGCCGGCCGGGCGATACCATAGAGGGGAAATCCCACCCGCGTCGTCCCTGTCGAGACGCTAGGTCCTGGTCGGTGCCGAGTCGTCGGCCCTTCCTTTCGCCCAATTTCTTTCTCCCCAACCGGACTCCCCGGGCTTCCTCGGCGATGTACCATCGCGGGGAACGGGGTTCGATTTCTGGCCGATCCTTCCGGCGCTTTCCCACCTGAGGACTTTCGCTCATGATGCCCCTCGCGTTCATTACCAATCTGGGCGGCCCCGAGATCCTGGTCATCGCATTCGTGGCCTTGCTGGTGTTCGGCAATCGTCTTCCCAGCGTGATGCGGTCGCTGGGCAAGAGCGTCACGGAGTTCAAGAAGGGCGTGGCCGGCATCGAGGAAGATATCGATTCGGCCACCAAGACGCCGGTGAGCGGTCCCAAGGAGACAACCACCAAGGCGGAATGACGGGCCAGAGACCGCGGAAATTCACACCTTTCGAGGATAGCCAGAGCGGAGTTTGCGCGATGTTTCCGAATCTCGGTGCGCCGGAGATGATCATCATCATGATCCTGGGTGTCCTCCTGTTCGGCAAGCGCCTGCCCGAGGTGGGCCGCTCGCTGGGCAAGGGGATCATCGAGTTCAAGAAGGGCCTGCGCGGTCTGGAGGACGAGCTCGAGGGATCTTCATCCTCCTCCTCCCGTCCCGCCGCGCCCCGTTCCGAACCGTCCCGGCCGCGTGATGAGCCCGTGGTCAGCGTCCCCAAGTTCGAGCCCCCCAGCGCCCCGCCGGTTCCCGAGCCGGTGGCCGCGGGCGCGCCGCAGCCGTACCAGGATTGAGGACGCCGGTCCCGAATATTCCAAATACCAGATTCCGGATTCCAGATGTCTGATGGCGGATGACGGACGGCTGGAATCCGGAATCCGGAATCTGGAATCCGCAATCCGCAATCCGCAATCTGGAATCTGGAATCCGCAATCCGCAATCCGCAATCGGCCCTCCTGGCCGACCGGATTAGATCCTATCGTGCTCTCCCGGGGCGTGTTAAAGTCATGCCCGATCGGTCCGCGCGGGTTGCGGACCGAAAAGGGAGTGGCATACATGAAGCGTATCGAGCAGGTTTCCCGCCGGCAGTTCCTCGGCAGCACCGGGGTCGCGACCCTGGCCGTGCCGACGATCGTTTCCGCGACGGCCTTCGGCCGTCCCAACCGGCCCGCGCCCAGCGACCGCATCACGCTGGGGTTCATCGGCCTCGGTTATCAGAACCGCGGCCACCTGACCAACCACGCCGGCCGCAAGGACACCCAGATCCTGGCGGTGTGCGAGGTCGACACGACCCGCCGCGAGAACGCCAAGAAGCTCGTGGAAGACCGTTACGAGAAGGACAACCGGGGCGGCAAGGGCATCGCCGCGTACAACGACTACCGCGAGCTGATCGGCCGCGATGACATCGACGCCGTCGTCATCGGCACGCCCGACCACTGGCACGCGATTCCTTGCATCGAGGCCTGCAAGGCGAAGAAGGACATCTACTGCGAGAAGCCGCTGACGCTGACGATCCACGAGGCCAAGACCCTCATCGACTGCGTCCGCAAGTACAACCGCGTCTTCCAGACCGGCAGCCAGCAGCGCTCGGACAACGAGTTCCGCAAGGCGGTCGAGTACGTCCGCAGCGGCCGCATCGGCAAGATCATCGAGGTGTACGCCTCCGTCGGCGGCCCGAGCCATCCCGTGCGACCTGCCCGAGGAGGCGATGGAACCCGGCCTGGACTGGGACCGCTGGCTCGGCCCGGCGCCGAAGCGGCCGTACAACTCCGTGCTCAGCCCGCGCGGCGTCCACAAGCACTTCCCCAACTGGCGCAACTACTGCGAATACTCCGGCGGCGGCATGACCGACTGGGGCGCCCACCACTTCGACATCGCCCAGTGGGGCCTCGGCATGGACGAGTCCGGCCCGGTCGAGATCATCCCGCCCGCGAATCCCAAGAGCGGCAACGGCGTGAAGTTCGTCTACGATGACGGCGCCAGGCTCATCCACGGCGGCCCCGGCGGCGTCTGCTTCGTCGGCACCAACGGCGTGATCCTCGTCAACCGCGGCCGGCTCGAAGCCATCCCCAACAAGCTCTTCGACGAGCCGCTCAAGGACAAGGACTTCCACCTCCCCGAAAAGAAGGGCAGCCACCACGACGACTGGGTCGACTGCATCAAGACCCGCGAGAAGCCGATCTGCGACGTCGAGATCGGCGCCCGCTCCGTGACCGTCTGCCACCTGGGCAACCTCGCCTACTGGCACGGCCGCACGCTCAAGTGGGACCCGAAGACCTGGGAGTTCCCCGGCGACGCCGAGGCCAACGGCTGGCGCACCCGCGAGTACCGCGAGCCCCTACGCGCTGCCGAGCTTCTGACTCACGATACTGCGGATTCTTTCCGGTCCCCTCCCCCCTTGCGGGGGAGGGTTAGGGTGAGGGGGATTCGAACGTCGCCTGGGCCTCGATCCTTCCCCCTCAACCCCAACCCTCTCCCGCAAGGGGAGAGGGGGCAATCTGACGCCGTTCCCGAATCGGATATTCAACGGTGGGCTTCGTCCGGTATGCTCGACCGTCGATCCACCTGTCCCGCAGCCTGAAACCGGACGATGCCCACGCCACCACGTCGCACTCGCCCCTGGCTCTCGCTTGCACTTCTGATGTGCCTTGCGGCTGCATCCCGCGCGGAGGAACCGCATCGTTCGCCGATCGCCCTGGCGCTGACGAGCGACGGAACCCGGCTGCTGACGGCCAACCAGACGGCGGACAGCGTTTCGCTGGTGGACCCGATCGCGGGCCGGGTGCTTTGCGAGGCGGCCACGGGCAAGAAGCCGGCGGGCGTGGCGATCACGCGCGACGGCCGCCGGGGAGTGGTCACACACGGGTTCGGTTATGACCTGGGAATTCTCTCCATCCAGTCGGACCGGCTGGACGTGGCGGGGCGGATCGCGGTCGGACCGGAGCCCAGGGGAGTGGTCATCGCGCCGGATGGCAGGACCGCGTATGTGGCGGTCGGAGTCGCCAATGAAGTCGTGCGCGTCGATCTGGACGATCGGACCGTCACCGGCCGATTGCCGGTCGGTCGCGAGCCCCGGGGGCTGGCATTGACGCCGGACGGCCGGCTCCTGCTCGTCGGCAACGCCCGGTCGAAGTCGTTGAGCGTGGTAGACACGAAAACCTGGACCGTCGCGCGCACCGTGCCCATGGAAGGCGAGAACCTGCGCCAGGTGGCCATCGGTCCCGAGGGCAAGGGCTATGTGGCCAACATGAAGAACCGGGGGTTCGCCGCGACCGCCGCGAACATCGACGCCGGCTGGGTGCTCGGCCAGCGCGTCACGCGCGTCGAGCTCGACGGCCCCGCGTCGTTCGAGACGCTCTCGCTCGATCCCCATGGCGAGGCCGTCGGCGACGTGTACGGCGTGGCCCTCAGCGGCGACGGCACGATCCTGGCCGTGAGCGCCGGCGGGACGCATGAAGTGCTCCTCTTCCGCCTGGACCGCGGCCCGCTTCCCTGGCGCCAGAATGGCTCACGCGATTTGATGCTTCCGGAGCTGGTGCGCGACGCCGACCGCTTCCGGCGCATCCCTCTCGACGGCCGCCCTACCGAGATCGCCTTCGCTCCCGACCACCGCACTCTGTTTGTCGCCAACTACTTGCGCGATGCCGTGCAGGTCGTGGACGCCGAGAGCGCCCGGCTGGTCCGGACCATCCCGCTGGGCGGTCCGCCGGAACTCTCGCCCGCCCGGCGCGGGGAGTGGCTCTTCCACGACGCGACGCGCTCCTTCCACCAGTGGTATTCCTGCAACACCTGCCACAGCGACGGCCACACCAGCGGGGGCGATTACGACACGCTCAACGACGGCTGGCAGGATCTCAGCACGTCGCACACGCGCAGCCGCAAGAAGGTCCCCACGCTCCGGCGCGTCACCAAGACCGGCCCCTGGACCTGGCACGGCTGGCAAACGAGTCTCGAGGCGGCGATGGTGGACTCGTTCACCAGGAGCATGCAGGGACCGAAGCCGTCTCCCGAGGAGATCCGGGACCTCCGCGCGTTCCTGGGCACGCTCGACTACCCGCCGAATCCGTACCGGGCCCGCGATGGCGCCCTGACCCCGGCCGCGCAACGAGGCGAGGCGGTCTTCCGCTCGGCGAAAGCCGCGTGCAATACGTGTCATGCCGGTCCCGAACGGACCGACGGGCGAATCCATGATGTCGGTCTCGGCGAGCCGGGCGACGTGTACAAAGGGCACAATCCGCCCTCGCTGCGCGGCGTCTACGACAAGGACCCCTATCTGCACGACGGCCGCGCCGCCACTCTGAAGGATGTGCTCACGCGCGATCACGCCCCCGAGACCGTCACGGGCCTGGGCTCCTTGAGCGCGCAGGAAGTCGCGGATCTGATCGCGTACTTGAACAGCCTGTGACGAAAGAAACTCACGTTTCGAATTTGCTACCATCAAGGAACATCTTCATGGAACCCGCGGAAACGGCAACCCCCGAGCCGATCGAGGAACTGGTCAACCGCATGGTGACGGTCGGCGAATGGCCCGATCCGGCGCTGCTGGAAGCGATTCGCGATCGCGGGGCCGAGGCCGTCGAACCGCTCCTGGAGGTGGTCCGCCGCGAGGCGACCGAGTGGCCCGAGACGGCGCCGAACTGGACGGCGGCGGGCTTGTTGTGTGATATCGCCGATGCCCGGGCCCTCCCCGAGCTGGTGAACATGTACCGCCGCTTCGACGACGATTCGATCGAGATCCACGCCGATTCCATCGGTCAACTGGGGCCCGCGGTGATCGAGCCGCTGCTGGAGATCGTCCGGGACGCTTCCCTGAGGTGGTATCCGCGCCGATGGCCGTTCATGCCGCCGAGAGCGCGGCCGGAGACGATCCTGCGCTCCGAGGACGGATCGCCCAGGTTCTGCGCGAGCTGCTCCAGAGCCAACTCGACCGGGCGAACAACCCGGAACACGAGGAGGATTATTACGCGCTGAACGGCTCGCTCGTCACGGACCTGGCCGAGATGGCCGATCCCGAAGCGCGGGACCTCATCCAGAAAGCCTTCGACGCCGACATTGTGGAGACGTTCTTCATCGGCCCGAAAGATGTGGAGGCAATGTACCGCGAGGGCCCCCAGGCTCCTCCCAAGCCTTCGAGCTGGCTCGAAAGCTACCGGCAAATCCTGGAAGAGAGTAAAGAGAGCGAGCGAAGGATGGAACAGGCGCGGCAGCGCGAGCAGGAGCAAGACCGTCTCCGGAAGTCGCAGAAAATCGCCCCCTTCGAGCCGCCCGCACGTCGCGAGCCGCTCTACGACGCTCCCGAGCCGCCCCCGCAACCCGTCGAGACCATTCGCAAGACCGGTCCGCGCCTCGGCCGCAACGATCCCTGCTGGTGTGGCAGCGGCAAGAAGTACAAGAACTGCCACCTGCGCCAGGATCAATCTTCGTAGGGTGGGCTCGGCCCACCATCCGGAATTCTCAAGAAGGTGGGCCGAGCCCGCCCGACCTTGTTCCCTTGGCGTTTGTGGTCTTTCCGCGTGGATGGTCCCTGCGGCGCGGCTCGACCCGGCGTCAGTACGTGTTTAGCGTCTCGGTTGGCTGGTTTTCTGGGCGTTTCTGTGTAGCGGCGGCCGTCTCGGCCGCTCCGAACTGGTTCCCCTCCGGAGCGGCCGAGACGGCCGCCGCTACACAGAAAGGACTTACGTCCGATGGCGAGACGCTAAACACGTACCGGCGTCAACGCCGGGCCGAAGAGGGAAGACGCCCGGTGAACCGGGCGGGGAGAGGCGCGTCTGAACGTGTGGTCTTTCGCCCGGTTCACCGGGCGTGCCGCGCCGCGGTCCCAGGCCCGGCGTTCACGCCGGGTCAAGCGGCGCCGGGGTCGCTTGCCGCTTCGCCGCCCTACGAAGAGATGAGCCGTCGGCCCCAGCATTCCAGGGCTTCATCGAGCCGGCCGTGGCAGTCCGCAAGGCTCGTTCCCCGCGCGAAGGCGGTCACGACCGGATCACCCGGGGCGAAGCGCGTTCCGGCTTCGGGCACATCGGCCAAGGTGGGCAGCTCGAATCCGGCCAGGCCATCCGGCGACCAGTCCGCACACTCCGGCCAGACGCACGATCGATCGGCATAGAGGACGGCCTTGCCGATGAAGGGGGGAGCAAGGCCGCCGGGCTCCAGGCCCCCGTCTGGAATCACCCCCCCTTCGCACACCCGGCGGTGCCAGTGCAGGAGCGGCCGGGCGAGCGCCAGTTCCACGACCTCGACCGAGGCCGTGTAGCGAGGATTGATCTCGATCGGCCAGGGCACGCCGTCCCGTTCCATGAAGTCGATTCCGAACAGACCCACGAGTCCGAAGGCTCCGGCAAGCGCGCGCGCCTGCTTTTCCAGGATCAGCCGGGTGGAGGGCGCGACCCGAGACGGGCCCGACACTCCCCGCATAGCAGAACGGTCCGCCAGGCCTGCCCAGTCTCTGCTCGGTCAGCGCAATCAGTCGGGCCTCGCCCCGCGCAGCCAGCGCCACGACCGACAGCGACCGGCCCTCGATGTATTCTTGCAGATAGATACCAGGGGCTCAAACGAGCCGCCTCGTTCGCCTTCAGGATGCGTATCCCGCGTCCTCCCGCGGAGGGCGCGGCTTTCGGAGCCAGGTCCTGTCACGAGGCAACCCCGCAAGCGACGCTGCGCACATCGGGAACCGGCAGTCCGGCCTGACCGAGGACCTTGTGAACGCGGAACGGGTCGCGCACCCCGCGCAGGGCCTCGCCGCCGATGCCCCAGAGCGGCCGCTGCCGGGCGAGGCGATCGATCAGCCCGGGGTGGTTCTCCAACCCGCCGGTGTACATCCAGGGACCGGGAGGCGCTGCGCGGGCGAGGACTTCCCACTCTTGTGGGTCCTCGACGCGGTGGACGGCCGCAATGGCCTTCAGGTCGCGATCGGCATAGAGGTCGATCGCCGTCGGTTGCCAGCCCGCCCGTCGCGCCGACTGCGCCAACGCCCGCACACTGGCGCCCAGGAGGATCACATCCATGAAAACACCAGGAACCCGCCCCCCTCATCATGAGGTTGGGGAGCGGGTTCCGTCTCCGGACGGAGGATCAGGCGAAGCAGCCCTGTTCAGTCGGCCTTCTCGATCGAGGTGGGAGTGACGACGAGCTTCTCGCCCTCCTTCTTGCACGTGCCCTCGACCTTGACCTCGGGCCCCTTCCCCTTCTTGGCGGAGCAGATGCCCATGTCCTTGTGTACTTTCTTGGAGACGGCGTTCATCTCGAGGTAGTACTTGGTTTCCTTGCCGTCCTTGGTGACGATCACGACGTTCTGGCAGGTCGCCGTTTCGCCCAGGGCGCACTTGGCACACTCGGCCCGGCCCTTGAGCGTCACCTTCGTGCCATCGTCCGCCCGAACCAGGAGCGTTGCCCCTGCGAACAAAACGGCCATCGCGAGCATCGGGAACCACTTGCGCATCAGGACTCTCCTTATTGCAGGTTCAAGCTGTGCCGCCCGGATGCTCCCTGGCACCCGACCAACACGCCATTCGTGTTGATAATGGGTATTGAAACAGGGCGCCGGGCGTTTCACAACCTTTTTCTTTTCCTCGTCCTCAGCGAACGGCCGCCGGCTCGCTACCACCGGAAGGTTGGACCGCGACCAGGTAAACGCCCCCCGAACGGTCGCTGACCGCCAAGACGCCCCGGCCCGGACCTCGCGCCTGCCAGGCGAGCTCGCGCGGCGCACGCCGATCGTTCCGCCCAGCCGCAGGCGGCCCCGGATCTGGAAACCATCGAGAATCTCGATCGAGGAGTGCTTCTCGCTCAGAGCGAACAGGTCCGACTCGACCTCGACGGCGGCCCCCAGTCCATCCACCGCGATCCGCCGGGGGGACATGGCCGGTTCCACGCACCACAAGGCGGAGCCGGACTCGGTGCCCACCCAGACGCCGCCCTCTCGGGCGCGGTGATCGTGGCCGGTGCGTCCGTACCCGGCAGCGGCTGGCCGCGGATGAGACGGGGTGAGTCCGCATCGGCCACATCGAGCCAGACGATGCGATTCGAACGCCGGAGGATGACCGCGACGTGTGGGCCGGACTGTCCGGCAACAGGCTCGTGGCGGATCAACAGCCGCTCCGGGTCATCGCCTGGCTGGTCGAAGACCACCGAGCCGCGACAGAGGGGCTTCTCGGGGGAAGACAGGTCCACGATCAAGACCGACGGCAAGGGACGGTTCGCCTCGCCCTCGGCGCTCCCCGAGAGGAGCACGACGGCCTTGTGGCCCTCATCGAACAGGGCCATGTCGTCCGGATCGAAACCGACCCGGAAGCGGTCGCCCTTCGCCCGGCCTTCGAAATCGAAAGCGTCCCACCAGGCCGGCTCGACATGCCGGGCATCGCCGGCCGGGCGCTGGAGCACGTACAGGCGATCCGCCCCGGCCGCCACGGCCACCGGCCGGCCGCCCAGCGCGATGTCGTGGCTCAAGGTCAACCGGTCGCCGTCCGCGACGCGAAAAAGGACCAGCCGGTTGTACCGCGGACAGGTCACGGCCAGTAACCGGCCGCGATCGGCGAACGCCAGCCGCTCGGCCCGTTGATGGCCCGTCCGGACCTGGGACGTCACGCGCAAGGTCCAAGCGGGATCAGACAGAACCCCGGCCGGTCCCCGGCGCCACGCCACGCCCGCCACGGCGCCCACGAGGACGAGGCTCACAAGGCCGATCCCGGCAATGATCCAGACTCGTTTCCGGCCCCCTCTCCCCGCGCGGGAGAGGGTGGGGGGATCGGGGCTGCCCGGCTGTTTCTGTGTCGCGGCGGCCGTCTCGGCCGCTCTGGTCTGAGAGCCCGGAGCGGCCGAGACGGCCGCCGCTACACAGAAAAGACCCTTCTCGTTTACCCTCTCCGGAAACCGACTCTCATCGGTCCGATTCATGTTGCGCCTCGTTCTTCGCTTCCTTGCGCCGCGGCCGCAACGGCACCTTCGGCTCAGTTCCCGCGGCGATCCGGACGAAGTTCTTGCGGTGGCGGATCGTCAGCAGGGCCAGCAACAGGATGGTCAGCAGCGTCATCCCCACTTGTTCGCGCGACCATGGCCGCTCGACGGTCGCGAAGTGGACCGCGGCGAAGCCGCAGCCGCCCAGCACCGAGGACATCGAGACGAAGCGCGTCACGACCAGCACGACTCCGAACGTGGCCGCCGCGCCGAGACAGGCCACCGGATCGAGCGCGATGAGCGCCCCCAGACTGGTCGCCACGCCCTTGCCGCCGCGAAAGCTGAGGTAGATCGGGAAGTTGTGTCCCAGGATCGTCGCCAGCCCCACCGGCACCGCCAGCCAGGGCAGCCGCGTGCCGACGATCATCTCGGCCAGCCGGGGCAAGCCCCACGTCGGCAGGAACCCCTTGGCCACGTCAAGCGCGAAGACGAGCAGGAAGTAAGGAAACCCCAGCACCCGCCCCGCGTTCGTCGCGCCGACGTTGCCCGAGCCGACCGTGCGGATGTCGATCCCCTTCCGCCAGCGCACGAGCACGTACGCGAAGGGGATGGCCCCCAGAAAATACGCGGCGGCCACGGCAATGACGGAAATGAGACCGGGGAGCATCTATCCGACTCTCAGCTTCGGTTTCTCGTTCTCGCCCAGAAACGCTCCGCGCTGGTTCTGGAAGATCTCGTTGGCGGCAGCGTAGTCGTCGTGGCGGCCGATGTCGAGCCAGGTACAGTCCTGCCGGAAACAGTGGACGGGATGGCCGTCGCCGCGGATCGCTTCCAGCAGGTCGGGCATGGCCAGCGGCGCGCCCGGCGTGAGGTAATCCCAGGCCAGGGGGTCGAGGATATACAGGCCCATGCTGACCTCGAAGGCGAACTCGGGCTTCTCGCGATAGCCGGCCAGGACGTGCGGTTCGGGACCAAAATCCAGCACGCCGAAGTCGATCCGCACCCGGCGCGGGAAGGCCGCGATGGTCGCTTTCGCCCCCCCTTGCTGGTGAAAGGCGTACATGGCCGCGAAATCGAGCGTGGTGAGAATATCGCCGTTGAGGACCAGCACGGGCGCCCGGGGCCGCGCGACGAGGGTGAGTCCCCCGGCGGTCCCCAGCGGAGTCACTTCGCGGCAATACTCGATCCGCGTGCCGAACCGCTGCCCGGCGCCACAGAACGCTTCGATCAGCTCGGTCAGGTAGCCCGTGATGATCGTCACGTCGCGGAACCCGTACCGGCCAAGCTGGCGCAGCACGACCTCCAGGATGGGCATCGGGTCGGCCTCTCCCAGAGGCATCAAGGGCTTGGGCAAGACATGAGTAAACGGGCGTAGCCGCGTGCCCTTGCCGCCCGCCAGAACGATGGCCTGCATCAGGGACCCTCCATGGTAGGACGCGAGCCAGATTCCGGATTCGAGATTCCGGATTCCAGATGCCGGATTCCGGATAGCCGACGTCATCCGTCATCCGTCATCCGTCATCCGTCATCCGCAATCAGGCATTTGGAATCCGGAATCTGGCATCTGGAATCCCCATGCGTTTATAGGGACTTCCGTCCTTCTTCCCGGCCGCCACTTCCTCGAAGACGGCCACGAGCCGTTCCACGTGCCGATCGAACGATTGCGCCCGTCCCAGGCGCACGGCATGTTCCGACATGTGCCGGCGGGCGGCATCGTCGCTGAGAGCGTCGAGCGCATCCGCCAGGTGAACATGAGCCTGGGGGGCCGGGATCACAAAACCCTCGCGTCCCGGCGCGATCAATTCACCCGCCCCGTTGCAGGCGGTCGTGATCACGGGCAGCCCCACCGCGAGCGCCTCGAAGACCACCAGCGAACAGGGATCGTAATAGGTGGGCAAGACAAAGAAATCGCTCGCGTGAAAGGCCGCGCGGATGTCGGGGACGAAGCCCAGAAGGTGAACGGTCTGCTCCAGTCCCAGCCGCCGGATTTGCCGTTCGATCGGCCCGAGCCGGCCGCCGCCGCAAGCGAGCAGATGAATCGGCCGCGCCGTGGGCGTGCGGCGTGCTCGCAGCCGCAGGGCATCGAGTAAATCCGGCAGGCCCTTGAGCCGGAAGTTGTGCCCGACGAACAGCGCCACCAGGTCGTCGGGCTGTAGGCCACACTCCGCCCGAAACGCCGCGCGGGTCCGCAACGGGTCCGGGACGAGCAGCCGGTCGGCGTCGATCGCGTTGGGAATCACTCGCACACGCTCGGCCGGAACGCCCTGGAAGCGTTCCAGATGTCCTTGCACCATGCGGCTGACGGCGACGATCAGCCGGGCGCCGCGCCGAGGGTCGTACTGGCGGCGCTCGACCGCGCGGTAGAACCCGAACCGCGGATTGAGCCGCTTGCCCGCCAGGTAAAGAGTGCGTCCCAAAGAGGAGCGGAATCGCCGGGCGTTATGCTCCAGGCTCGCGCCATGAACGCCCCCTTGCGGGATCAGCACGTCATGGGCCCATGTGTTGATGAAGCCGACCGTGCAGTCGTAAGGTTGGTCTCGGAGCAAGATTTCCGAATTCCGGGCAAAGCTGTCGATCCGTCCCAGCCGCGTCCGGCCCGACACCGGCACGCGCACCCGGCCGACCTCGACCGGCAAGGCGGCCTCGTCCCAGGATTCCGCATAGAGATCCACCCGGTGCCCCGCGCGGACGAGCCGCCGGCAGAGGTCGGCGACGTAAGTCTCCGCCCCACCCTTGGCGGGATCGACTCGTTGAAAATTCACCGCCAGACGCAAACCGGGCATTGCCGATATCCCATGCCGAGAGGGCCTCTGGAACCAGTCTTGTAGGGTAGGCTTCAGCCTGCCATTCCTAAATTCTGAAGGAGGCAGGCTGAAGCCTACCCTACAAGACCGGATGATGAAGAATGGTGGGCCGAGCCCACCCTACGAGTTGTGGGCAAGGTAACGGGCGGCCTTGGCGATCACGAAGCGACGTTCCCAGCCAGGGAACCGAAGCCGCAATGCGCGCCGGTAATGCTTCCAGAACCGCAGACGATCACGATCGTCGATCCCCGCGACGCCGTAAGTCGAGAACAGAAGCTGTCCCAGATCCTTCCAGCGCCAGTGCGCCGCGGTGAGGCGATGCGCCGCCCAGCCGGTGCAGGTCGATGAGCGTCAGCCGCCGGCCCCGCGGGGCCGGCAGATCGGGATCGAGGAAGAAGTGGCACAGATACAGATCTTTATGAAACAGGTTGTGCCCGTGCAGCGTGGCGGCCATCGCCGCCATCTCGGCGATCAATTCCCGCTTCAAACGCGCGAAGCGTCCCGCGTCCATTCCCTGAGCCAGAGCCGGAATGGCTTCATGGAGGGCCAGGCAATGGCTCAGCTCGGCGACCATCAGGAAGCTGCGCAAGCGTCCCCAGGGACCGATCTCCTCGCCGGCCGCGACCACGTCCGGCACGGAAACACCGAGGTTCCGGGCCCGCTCCAGGTGGACGAACTCGGCCGCGCCCGGCGAGTGCCGGCCCTCGGGCCACACCAGCGCGCCGAGGCGTGCGGACAGGGGAAGCTCCCAGTGTCGTTTCAAATAGACCGACAGCGGACCCGCCGGCGAGTCAAACCGGACCCGCGCCGTCGTGCGGCCCTGCTTGGCATGGTGGCGGTCCGTGGCCTCCAGATCCATCACCGTCTTTTCGAGATCTCCCGGCAAGGCGGCGCGATAATCGTCGGAGACCCACACCCAGCGCGTCCCGCGCACGAGGCGATCCAGCAGCGAGCCGCCCTTCATGGCCGCAGGCCCTCCCACGACGCCGGGGGATGGAAGCGGTAGATGCAAACCTGCGAGCGCGGCGATGCCGATCGTGCCGGGAACGAGATGACCGGCTCCGCCGCATACGCGAGCAAGGCGCGCCAGGTCTCGGCCCGGCGGCTTTTCGCGCCCAGTTCATCGGCGCCGATGACGATGTAACTCAACCGGGCGTCGCTCAAAGCCTGGGGAATGTGCCAGGGATCGTACGCATGGAGTCCCGACACAAACGCCGCCCAGCCCCTCGTGTCCAGGATCGCCTCGCCCGGTTGCGTATGCGCGGCCAGCCAGCGGCCGGCATCGCGGTGCCCGGCACGGCTCAGATGCTCGGGACGAAGCTGCATCGCGGCACCGATCACGACGAGTCCCCCGAGAACGATTCCCCACCGCCAAGCCGACGGCGTCCCCATTCGACGCTTCCAGGCTTCCCCTAGAGGGTGTACGAGAACGGTCTTCTCTGTGTAGCGGCGGCCGTCCCGGCCGTTCCGGTCCTGTGACCCCGGAGCGGCCGGGACGGCCGCCGCTACACAGAGGAAGGCGGACCATCGCCTTCTCATAGACTCTTTCAGGGCCAGCGCGCCCGCCGCCGCCCAGGGGAGTGTCGCCACCGCGAGCGTCAGCCCATGCCGCCCCGAGAGGTAATGGAATGTCGCCGCGTGCCGGATCAGGATCGCCCCGAAGACCGCGACATACGCCGCGACCAGAATGCGCCCCGGCCCCTCGGCCCGGACCTTCCATGCGCCCCAGAGCGCCAGCACCGCGAAGACGCCCCCCAGGGCCTCCGCCCAGACACGCAGCGTCCAGCGGATCGCCCCGATCAGGGAATGCGGGCCGTCGCGGCTCGACTCTTCCTTGGGCGCGAAGTCCCAGCGCGGGTCGTCCAGGCCCTTCGGCAGCGGATGCGAGACGGAGCGCGCCTGGTCGTGCTTCGAGGCGATCTCGGCCGACCTGCGCAGGGCGAGCTTCTCCGACACCTCGCCTTTCGTCAGGGCGTAGACGCCCATGACCGCCAGGAACGACAGGGCCAGCACGGACAGCGGACGCAGCCGGGCCGCGACGGCGCTTTCCTCGTGGAAGAGAGCAAGAATCTGTTTCTTCGCCCGCGCATCGCGGTACAGTTTCCAGCCGACGCGCACGCCCGCGACGGCGACGACCACCACCGGCAAGACGACCGCCTCCGGCCGCGTCCAGTAGCCCAGTCCCGCCGCCAGGCCGCATCCCAGCGCCGGTAGGAGGCGGTGCGTTCGCAGGGCGCGCTCCGCCCAGAAGAGTCCGAGCGTGAAAAAGAAGAGGGCGAGGGGATCGCTGAGCGTATCCCGGCCGATCTCCGCCGGCACGGGCAAGATCACGAACAGCAAGGCCGCCAGCGCGGCGGCCGGGCCGCCAAAGAGCGCTTCGGTGAGGAAGAACAGCGGCACGATCAGCCCGAGGGACGCCAGAGCGGAGATCCCCTCGCCGTGATGCGCCAGGTTTCGGGACCGTGTCCCAGAACCGTCGCCGCCAGCGGCTCCGTCGCCGCAATCGCGGCCGGATAGAGCGGGTGCTGGTCGGACGCGCGGATGACCTCGATCCAGGGCTGGCTCTGGAAGGCGCGGGCGACTGCGCAGGAACTTCAAGCCGTCCTGCGCCGGCAGGAGCGTCCGCGCGATGCCCACCGTGTGCAAGATGGCGGCGAGGAGCAGAATCCCGGGCAAGACGCGGCGGGCCATGGTCTCCTCCTTGATGATGAGCCCCGAACGCGAAGCCGGCTTTGAGGCGGCATTCTAGCGGGATGACGGGGGCGTTCAATGGCAATCGCGGGGGGGGATCTGCGCAAAGACGCAAAGACGCAAAGAAGAGAGAGGACAAAGCGTGGAAGAGGCTCCGAACTCTCCCTTGACTGTTCTTCTTTGCGTCTTTGCGCCTTCTGCGCGAGATCCCCTTATTACCGATTGTCTCACGCGACTTGCCGGACGGGCGCCTGGGATTTGGCCGCCTGCCAGAGATCCGCCACGCATTGCTCCCAGCCGATTCGGGGCGACCAGCCGGTGTGGTCGGAAATCCTCGTGATATCGGCGCACGAGTCGGCAGGACCACGGCGATAGCCGATCTGGTGGACGAGCTCCACCCGCCGCCCGCTGAGCTCGACGAGCCGATCCAGGCCCTCACGCACAGATCGGGAGTGCCCACTCCCCACATGGTAGATCAAGCCGGCGTGGCCGCGGACGGCGAGCGCCACCAGGGCCGTGGCGACATCGCGGACGTCCACGAAGTCGCGCCGGGCGTCGAGATCGCCGACCACCAACCGCACGGGGTCCGCGACCGACTCGGCCAGGCGGGCGGCGTATTGCCCGAACGCCTGCGACGAGGGCAGGCCGGGACCGATCGGGTTGAAGATCCGCGCGACGACGACCTCGATCGGCGGTCCACATCGCAGCGCGTACGCCGTGGCAAACCACTTGCTCAGCCCGTAGGCACCGACCGGACGGCAGGGGCAGGATTCGCCGGCCGGCAGATGTTCGACGGGCACCGGTCCCAGCTCGGCCGCCGAACCCGCGAGGACCAGGCGCCCGGATCGTCCCAGGCGTTTCCAGGCCTCGATCAAACGGACGGTCCCGCCCACATTGGCCTGGTAGAACCACGTCGGATCGCGGGCCGCGGTCAGACCCGCCAGGTGAAACACCACGTCGGGATCAAACCGCGCAAGCTGAGCTTCCAGCGCCCGGACATCCTCCAGATCGACCCTGCCAAACTCGTCGAGCGGCCAATCCACGGGCGGCCGGCGGTCCAGGGCCACGATCCGCGTACCCGCCCGCGCCGCGGTCTCCAGGGCCGCGAGCAGAGGTCGCCCCAGAAATCCCGCGCCGCCGGTGACGAGCCAGGTGGACATGGGGCTTTCCTCAATGCTGAAGAGTGGTCCGTCTTGTAGGGTAGGCTTCAGCCTGCCAAGCCCATTTCCGTTTCATTCTTATGGGCTTGGCAGGCTGAAGCCTACCCTACAAGACGGCGTCCACGATTCCCCCCCAGGAGCCGCATCGACGCCGCGAAGACCGTATCGGGACTCAGCTCGCGCATGCAGCGGTGGTGTCCGAGCGGGCAGACGCCCTGCTGGCACGGGCCGCACGCGACGGGCTGCTGAAGATGGATCGCGTGCGGGTGATAGGTCCGGGTCCAGGCCATGTGCGTCGGCCCGAACAGGGTCACGACCGGCACGCCAAAGCCCGCGGCGAAATGGCGCGGGCCGGAGTCGGTGGTCACGAGCAGCGCGGAGCGCCGCACGCAGGCTTTCGATAGTCCGAGGCTCAGCGGCTGGTCGGCCAGGCTGACCACCTGCGCCCGTCCGGCCTGGTCTTTTATTGCGCGGGCGGCGTCGCGCTCGGCGGGTCCACAGAGAATCAGGACTTGAACATGCGCCTCGTCCACGAGCCGCCGCGCCAGCGCGGCGAACGATTCGATGGGCCAGCTCTTGGCCGGTCCGAAGGCGCCGCCCGTGTTCAGGCTGACCACGGGCGTCGCACCCCGCAAGCCGAGCGCGCCCCAGGCCGCGTCGGCGGCGTTTTCGCCAACGGGCGTCGTGAACAGCTCCAGGCGGGGCGATCGGACCTCGACTCCCAGATGCCGGACCAGTTGGAGGTAGTAATCAACGGCCGGCGTGGGCACAAACCGCCCGCGCTCGTCGCGCGGCGGCACGAGGACCTCGGTCAACAGCACGCTCCGCCCGCCGCGCGCATAACCGATCCGCCGCCGACACCCGCCCAGCCAGGCCATCCACGCCGCGCGGAATGAATTAGGCAAGAGCACCGCCAGATCGTACGACGCGGACCGCAGCCGGCGCACCACGCCCCACAGGCGCTTGGCCCGGTCGGCCGCACGCGGGTTGTAGAGAAGGACATGATCGACCCACGGGTTGCCATCGAGCGTCGGCGCGACGTGTTCCCGGATGACGATATCGAGCGCCGCCGCCGGGAAGGACTGCCGCAAGGTGCGCAGAGTCGGCGTCGCCATGACGGTATCGCCGATCAAGTTCGGGCAGAAGACGACGATCCGCATCGCGGCGGCTTCCGATCACGAACAGTGATGAGGGACCGGCACGGCGGCATGCCCGGCGTGCGGATGGTTCTCGGGCAGGGCGTCGAGCACGGCCGCGTGCAGGAGCGGGATCAGGATCTCGTGATGGCCGGTCAGCGCGATCCCCGCGCCGCCCGGACGCTGCAGGACGTTCAAACGCCCGCGATACTGCTGCTGAAAATCGAGGTTGGCGGTCGTCATCCCGTCGAGAGAATGCCCGAGGTTGCGCGCGACCGCCACCGCCTTCAAAAAAACCTCGGGCAACACCACGGCGCTTCCCAGATTGAGCCACACGCCGCCGGCCAGGCGGGCGACCTGGGCGCACAAGGTGCGGAAGTCATCCAGCGAGGCCCGGCCGAGGTCGGCCCCATCCAGATGAGGCGTCATGTGGACAATGTCGGTGCCGATCGCGACATGAACCGTGAGCGGGAGGCCCGCCCGGCGCGGCCACGAGCAGGCTGATTTCGCGTCCCGGGCCGCCCTGGTCTTCCACCACGGCGCCGAGCGCGGCCCCGAGACCGCACCCGGTGGCGGCCGCGCGGCGGCAAGCGGCCACGAACAGATCCGAGGTTTCTCGGGCGAAGCCGAACGTGCCGTCCGCCAGGCGCGGGCCGACGTCCTCGCTCGTGTGTCCGGCGATGGCCAGTTCCAGATCGTGAATCGCCGCCGCGCCGTTCAGGGCCAGCCCTTGTAAAAGTCCCCGCTGCATCCAGTCAATGAGGTAGGGAGCACAGCCCGTCTTGACGACGTGTCCGCCCAGCGCCGCGTGGATCGGACGGCGGCTGCGGTATGCCTGGACGATCGCATCCCGGAGCAGCCGCAAATCGCGGGCCCCAAGCTGATCGGGCAGACCGTCCAGCCAGGCGGAGAAGCTGGTACCGGGGCGGGTGGGACGGCCCAGGTGCTCCAGCCGGACCTTGCTCGGCCGTTCACCCAGGGGTTCGTAACGCAGCGCGGACCAGTCGAGGGACGGGTCGTCATCAGAGGCTCATCGGTCGGGAGTCCTTCCCCTTCGTAGAGTGGGCTCGGCCCACCATCCAAAGGCCTCGGAAAGGGATGGTGGGCCGAGCCCACCCTACAAGACCACATCCCCAATCGTCTTCAGCGCGGCGTCGAGCACCTCCGCGCCTTCCGTCACCTCCAGCCCGATCCGCAGCGCGCGCAAAGGCACCGCCCCCAGCGCGTCGAGCCGCAGCTTCACCCAATCCTTCTGCGTGGTCAAGACCAAGTCGGCGCCCAGGTCGCGCGCCCATCGGACGAGATCACCCACGTCGGCCGCATCATAAGGATGATGATCGGGATAGGTCCGGAAATCGAGCGGCACCGCACCTAGCCTCATCAGCGTGCGGCGAAAGCCTTCGGGGTTGCCAATGCCGCAAAACGCCGCCATCCGGGCGGTTGCGAGCCGTTCCAGCGGCTCGGTGAGTCCCTCCGCGCCCACCAGGTCCCGGGGCGCGTGGCGGGCCTCGGCCCATTTCAACGCGCCCGCCCGGTGCTCGGCTTCGCGGCGGATCGCCGCCCGGGTGGTTGCGTCCACCAGATCGGCCCGCGAGAGGACGGTCACATCCGCGCGCCGGAGCGACCCGACCGGCTCTCGCAACAGGCCCCGCGGCGAGAGCCGGCCCTGTCCGAACGGGTCGAGCGCATCGAGCAAGACGATGTCCAGATCGCGCGCCAGCCGACGGTGTTGAAAAGCATCATCGAGCACGAGCACCTGGGACTCCAGCTCCTCGACCGCGATGCGGGCCAGGCGGACGCGGTCCGGGTCCTGAAGGTGCGGCACGTCGGGCAGGTTGTCTTCGAGCACCCGGCCTTCATCATTCAGACCGCCGGTCTGGCCGTAGCCGCGGCTCAGGATGGCCACGCGCAGGCCCCGTTCGCGCAGCCGGCGGCAGACCCACTCCACCATGGGCGTCTTGCCCGTGCCGCCGAGCGTCAGGTTGCCCACGGAGATCACCGGCACGTCGGCGCGGTGGACGGTCCGCCAGCCGGCATCAAACGCGGCGTTGCGCACGGCCACGCCCAGAGCATAGGCCCCGGATAGACTCATCAGACCGAGCCGGGCCGCCGTGGCCAGCGGGCCCCGGGATTCACCCCGAATCAGGCGAAGATAGGCGGTATGGTCCATTCCGGGAGGTTGCGTCCTCCGATCGGGCCCGGATATCGTGGAAGGATCACGACGGTATCGCGAGCCGCGTCCACCGTCAATCGCGCGGTCGAGACCTCACCTGAGTCGCAGAGATGCTTTGTCCCCCCCTGCCCCGTTCTCCGGCGGTGGAACACTGGCTCGACCGCCACCATGGTCCGGTCAGTTTCGCGCTCCACATGGTGGGCATCCCGCTCTCGGTGCTTGGCCTTCTGATGTTGCCGATCAGCATGCCGACGCGCTCGGGGCGCGTGTTCTTGTTGTCCTTGAGCCTGTTCGTGATCGGCTATCTGATCCAGTTCCTGGGGCATCTCCTGGAAGGCAGCGACCCCGGCGAGATCGTGGCCATCAAGCGGAAGCTGGGATGGCCCTACGTCGAGTTCGCGCCGGGCCGGCAATCGCGTCGCCGGGTGGCGTGAAGGGGTCGTGTCCGCCCCATCCGGACAAACTGAGCTAGGCTCAAACCGTGAAATCGATAAAATCCGCCGCACTGTCTCAAGACGCACGTCCGCTTCAACCGATACTCTTGACGGTCGATCCGATGGATACCCCGGTGCGCTGAGGATTTTCTTGGCGTGGTGGTGGTGTTCATGCGGGATTCGCTCAGCGTGAGCGGACGGTCCCGGCGCACTGGCCGCGGGCGTTCCGGTCGCGCGGTGCCGAGGATCGTGGCACGACTGGCGCAGGAGGCGGCCGTCGTGCCGACCGGGTGTGGGTCCGTCGGCAGACCTATCATCTCGGTCCCTCACGTCACATGGCGCTTCTAGGCAAGGACGGTCAGGCCATGCGATTGACCTATCTCGGCAACCGGCTCGCTCTGGCAGCCGCGATCATGGGGGCCGTTGCTCCCGTGAGCGGATGCCGCAGCACGCCCTACCTCGACCGCAAGACCTCGCTCGAGGTCCCTCGTGATCCGTCGGCGCCCGCGACGGCGGAGGCGACGGTCCGTGCGGCGACAGCCAAGGAGGACGCGGAGGTCAAGGCCGCGCAGTTCCTCCAGAACTTGCCGCTGCCCATGCCCAAGGTGGCCGAGCCGCGCACCACGAGCAATCCCGAGTCGCCCGAAATCTGCGCATGCCCCTTCAGGATGCGATCAAGATCGGCCTGGAGAACTCCGAGGTCATCCGCGTCATCGCCCTCGGTGCCCAGGGCATCCCGGTCAGCGGCTTCGAGCCGGTGCCCTTGAACGCGGGGGCCGGCGGTGCGCTGGGTACCGGCACGCTGTCCACCGTCTACGATCCGGCCATCCAGGAAACGCGCATCGCCAACGCCCTGGCCATCTTCGACGCCCAGTTCAGCATGAAGGCGGACTTCGCCGCACAGACGTATCCCACGAATAACGCCTTCCAGGCCGGTATTTTCTCCAACGCCAAGAACAATTTCCCCTTCATCTCCCAGACCACCGGCATTCCCGCCACGGCGGGCTACCAGGGTGGCAACCCGACCTTGCCCTTCGGTGGTCAATCACCCACCTTCGGCGCGGACATCAGCAAAAAGCTGGCCACTGGTGCGATCGTGGGCGTCGCCCACAACATCTACTGGGGTTTCAACAATAGCCCCGTCAACATTTTCCCGTCCTACTGGGGTTCGGTCACGCAACTGCGGTTCGCGCAACCGTTGCTCGGCTTCTCCCAGGGACCCGCCTCGCTGAACCTCGGAGCCAGCGGCCTGGAGGCCAACCGGGCGAACATCGTCGTCTCCCGGCTCAATGCCGACATCTCGGTCTGGCAGTTCAAGTCGCAGGTCCAGGCCCTGGTGCGCTCGGTCGAGCAGCAATACTGGGTGCTGGCGCACCAGTACGTCCGCCTCTGGGCCGCGGAAACCGCCTTCGACCTGTCGCAGAAGCTGTACGAAGACGTCCTCGCCAAGCAAGAGGTCGGCAGCCGCCAGGGCAGCCGCCGCGACCTGGCCGACGCTCAGCTCCAGGTCGAGAACGCCCGGCTCCAGCTCGTCACGGCCACCTCCGACGTCTTGACGACCGAACGTCAGCTCCGGAACATCCTCGGCCTGCCCCCCGCCGACAGCCGCCGCATCATCCCCGTCACGGAACCGACCGATGCCCGCCTGGAACCGAACTGGGAGGCCAGCCTGGCGCAGATGGTCTCGTTCCATCCCGACATCGTGCAGCAGCAACTCCTGGTGCGCGTGGCGGAGATGCAGCTCTTGCTCAGCCGCAACCAGCTCCTGCCGGCCCTGGACTTCGACGTTCTCTATCAGTTCAACGGCTACGGGAAGAACCTGGACAACGCCGAGGCGGTCGGCAGCGGAGCCATGCTCAAAGCCTTCAACCCGCTCCTCGTGACCCAGCAACGCGCCGCGGGCATCAACCCGTCGCCCGGCGCCTATTCCGGCTTTGTCTCGTGGAATGCCGGGCTGACCTTCACGATGCCCCTGGGCTTCCGCGCCGCCATGTCCAACGTGCGGGCCCAGCAGGATGCCCTGTTGCGGCAGCGGGCTTTCTTGCAGCAGACCGTGCACCAGCAGACGCACGCTCTGGCCCGGTTCTTCCTCGAAGTGGACGCGAACTACAAGCAGTACCGCGCCGCCCAGCGCCTCAAGGAGGCCGCCTGGGTCCGGCTCGACTACAACAAGGCCCGCTACGAGGCGGGCGACCGCGATCCGTCCCGCAGCCCCGAGGCCGTGACGATCCAGCAGTACATCGACTCGATCAACCAGTGGACCAACGCCGTCGCCCAGGAGGCCGTCTACAAGAGCACCTACAACACGTCGATCGCAGTGCTCGAAGAGTCCAAGGGCACGCTGCTCGGCTACGACAACATCGCCATCAATGAAGGCCCCTGGCCGCGCAAGGCGTATATCCAGGCGCGGGACCAGCAGAAGGCGCACTGGCAGCAGCATGTCCCGCCGGACGGCCCTTACCAGCCGCGCCCGCTGACCGGCCCGACGACTCCCGATCCGGTCGCCCCGCAGCCGCCGTCGAACATCAATCCGAACGCGACCCGGCCCGGTATGCCCGCGCCCGTCGGTCCCTTCGGCCCCGCGCCGAACTCGGCCCCGCCGCAAGCCCCGGCCGGCCTGCCCTTGAACATCCTGTCGCAGGGCACCAAGCCCGCGGCCGACCCGGTGGTCCAGCCGGCCGCGGCGACCACGGCCCCGCCCGTGCTGCCGCCCCTGCCGGGGACGGATGCGAAACCGCAAGCACCCGCGGCTGAGGCCCCGACCGCGCCGACGGACATGCCGCCGATCTCGTTGCCGCCTTTGCCGCCTGGTTGACCCGTTTCGGGTGTCCCGATCCCACACCGAGCCGACCCGAACCTGGGTCGGCTCGGTGTCATTTGGGGCTGGTCCATCGATTCCGTCTTCGAGCGGTTCACGATGGCGTGGGACATCGATCTTGCAAGCCCGAAGCGCCAGCGAGTGCATTTCTGGGGAGGCCCAAAAAGTGGAGGCCCGAGAGAGAGAATGCACTCGCTGGCGCTTCGGGCTTCTTCCGCCAGGGCGCAACCCTAGCGTGAGCCGCATTGCCCGACATTGTTACCTTGGCGTTTGTGGTCTTTCCGCGTGGATTGTCCTTGCTGTGCGGAACGACCCGGCGTGAACGCCGGGCCGAAGAGGGAAAACGCCCGGTGAACCGGGCTGGGAGAGTGCGAACCTGAGCGCGTGGTCTTTCGCCCGGTTCACCGGGCGTGCCGCGCAGCGGTAATAGGCCCGGCGTTCACGCCGGGTTCCGGGCGACCCGGCGTGAACGCCGGGCCGAAGAGGAAGACGCCCGGTGAACCGGGCTGGGAGAGGCGCAGCTTGAGCGCGTGGTCTTTCGCCCGGTTCACCGGGCGTGCCGCGCCGCGGTCTTAGGCCCGGCGTTCACGTCGGGTCGAGCGGCGCCGGGGTCGCTTGCGGCTTCGCCGCGCTACGAAGACGGAATCGTCCTACCCGGGTCCGATTGACCCCGCCGCCCGCGCTCGCCAGAATGACACACACCCGTCGCGTGACGGCCACCGCCGGCGCGATCCCGCCCAAGGCCCTCATCTCGGATGCATTGAGCATGGACCAGATCTGCGAAAGTCACGGCAATCGACGGCGGTTCCTCCAGAGTGTCGCGGCGTCGGGCGCGGTCCTGGCCGCGCCGCTGTCCGTCCTGGCCGCGCCGCCCGCGGCGGCCGTGCCGCTCGTGACGCTGGGCCGGACCGGTCAGAAAGTCACCAAGCTGGGCATGGGCACAAGCTGGGCCCTCTCGCCCAGCTTCGTGCAGGCCGCGCTCTTCGCGGGCGTGCGCTATATCGATACGTCCGAGACGTACGAGAATACCCGCGCCGAGCAGATCCTCGGGCAAGTCCTGGAACGCACGGGCCTGCGCAAGGACGTGTACCTCGTGACCAAGAACACCCATTATCGCACGGCCAAGGGTCCCGAGGCGTCCAAGGTCTTCGAGGGCCGCCTGCGCCAGCCTGGAACGGCTCCGCACCGATTACGTCGATGCGTACTACCTGCACGGTCTGGCCGGCAACCAGCTCGACCTGCTGCGCGATCCCGGCGTGAAAGCGGCCTTCGAGGCCCTCAAGAAGGCCGGCAAGATCCGCTTCGCCGGCCTGAGCTGCCACGACGCGCGCTTGCCCGAGATCCTCACCACGGCCGCCGAGGTCGGCTGGATCGACCAGGTCATGTTCAAGTTCAACTTCCGCGACGTCAGCGCCGACGCCCTGAACCGGGCCATCGACAAGGCTTCCAAAGCCAACCTCGGCCTGGCCGCCATGAAGACCCAGGGCGGCGCGGGCAACTTCCCCGACAAGATGGCCGACCTCCAGGCCAAGGGTTTCAAGAAAGAAGTCGCCGCCATCAAGACCGTCTGGATGGACGGCCGGGTTCATGTCGCCGTCAGCGAGATGACCACGCGGGACGACCTGCGCGAGAACGTCGCCGCCAGTCGGGACGAGTTGACCGTGCGCGAGGCCCGGCTCCTGGAAGAGCACCGGCAGCGCACGGCCCATCTGTACTGTCACGGCTGCGGACACCTCTGCGAGACCGCCGCGTGCGCCGTGCCGGTGGCGACCGTGCTGCGCTACTACCGGTATTACACCGTCTACGGCAAGCGGCAAGAAGCCCGAGCCTTGTACCAGGCGCTCCCGCGCCGGCCCGCGATCTGGCGGCGGCGGACCTGGATGCCGCCGAGCGCGCCTGCCCGCATGGCTTGCCAGTGGCCCACCTGCTGCGAGAAGCCGAGAAGCACCTCGGCTGAGGATCTTCGTAGGGTAGGCTTTAGCCTGCCAATCCCATAGTCTTCTGGAATGGGATTGGCAGGCTAAAGCCTACCCTACAAGACAAGACCTGCTGATGGCGGCTCGGCCACCCTACGGAGCTCCCACCCGTCGCAGCAGGTCCAGCACCAGCCCGACGAGGAACACGACCAGAGGCGCGGCGAGAACGAGGATGATCGCGCCTTTCATGATCGTCCGCCGTCGCGCGCCGGGTTCCGGTCCGAGCTCTTCCCAGGCGTCGTCGGACTCTTCCGACAGTTCCGGTTCGAGTGCCCAGGTCTGAGACAGCAAAACACGGGCATCGGCCACGAAGGTCCCGCGGAACCTGGAGGCGAACCTCGGCGATCGCCGGATGTGCGAGCGCGCTGGTGTTCGCCCCCTGGAGGAAAGTCGGAATGCCTTCCGCCTCCAGCCGCAACTGGGGGGCCTGCGCCGCGGACAGCCTCGGGTAGCGGGCGACGGTTTCCCACACGATCGGCGCGCCCGCACCGGGGGCGTCCTCCGGCAGCCCTTCCAGCGGAAGATCGTGCTTCGGGCAGACGGCGCCAACGGGCAGACACACGTATTGCTCACAGACCGGACAGTACCCTTGCGGCAACAGCTTCGATCCGCAACAGGCGCACAGCGGCGCGTCCGGAATGGTGCGGGAGACGATCAGCTCCGACTCCGGGCGCCGGCACTGCGGGCAGAATCGGGGCGGGCTGACGATCGGTTCGGTACTCGACATGGTGGATGTCTCCTCGCGCGTGGGCTGCTCGCCTCTAGTCTATAGTATTCCTTCCGGGCCCGCTTTGGCCACGGCGTTGGCACGGAGCCGGGTGTTGCGGCCGGCTCAGGGCCTGTTATGATGCGTGTCCAATCGGTCATCGACCCCACTTCCCAGCTCCGGAGGACGTAGACGACATGGCCGCAAGCCACACGCTCCGCATCGGTGAGGCCCTCGCCGGTGAGGGCAACGAGATCGCCCACATCGATCTGTTGATCGGCACCAAGGACGGCCCGGTGGGCATCGCCTTCGCCAACGCCCTGGCCAACCAGTCGGCCGGGCACACGAACCTGCTCGCCGTCCTCACGACCAACCTGATGGTCAAGCCGGCCACGGTCATGATCACCAAGGTCACGATCAAAGACATGAGGCAGGCCGTGCAGATGTTCGGCCCCGCGCAGTACGGCGTCGCCAAGGCCGTCGCCGATTGCGTCGCCGAGGGAACCATCCCCGCCGATCTGGCCGACGAACTCGTGATCGTCTGCGGCGTGTTCATCCACCCCGCCGCCGAAGACAACAAAAAAATCACCGACTTCAACCACGAAGCCACCAAGCTCGCCATCCAGCGCGCCATGAAGAACGAACCCTCTGCGAGCGAGGTCCTCAAGGGCAAAGACACGGCCAAACATCCCTTTGCGTGATTCCAGATTCCGGATTCCAGATTCCAGATCGCCAACCCCAGCCCGTTCACGATTCCTACCGACGAGCCGGAATCTCGAATCTGGAATCTGGAATCCGGAATCTGGAATCCGTCTTTCCCGTGCTCCCATGAAGACCTCTATCCTCATCCAGCTCGACACCGACGTTCATCCCAGCGTCTTCGACGCCGTGGTCGCGATCGACGCGGGCGTGGAGCGCTTGCTGCCGTATGGCGGCGTCGCTCCGGAAGCCGTGCGAGGGCTGGTCCATGGCGCCATTTTCACAAGAGGCCCGGGCGATCTGCACCGCACCGCGATCTTCGTGGGAGGCGCCAACGTCGCCGCGGCGGAACAGCTCATGAAGGCCGTCCAGGAGGCGTTCTTCGGACCGTTCCGCGTCTCGGTGCTGATGGACGCCAACGGCTCGAACACCACCGCCGCCGCCGCCGTGCTGGCTGCGATCGAGGGTTCTCGGAGGCTCGCTCCAAGGGCAGCGCGTGGCCATCCTGGGCGGAACGGGACCGGTCGGACTCCGCGCCGCTCGACTCTGCATCCGTGAAGGCGCCGAGGTGGCGATCAGCTCGCGCCGGAGTGCTCACGCCGAGGAAGTCGCGGCGAATCTGTCCCAGGTCCTCGGTGCGACGATTCGTTCCTTCGGCACGGCAACGGAATCGGATCTCACACAGGGGCTGACCGGTGTTGAGGCGATCATCAACGCGGCCGCCGCCGGCGCAGATCCTGCCGCTCTCCATCCGGCGGAGGCTCCCGGACCTCAAGGTCGCCATCGATTTGAACGCCGTCCCCCCCGCGGGCATCGAAGGCCTCGACGCGATGAACAAAGGCGCCGATCGCGACGGCGTGCGCGCGTGGGGAGCCATCGCCGTCGGCGGCACGAAAATGAAAATCCACAAGAAAGCCGTGCAGGAACTCTTCCTTGGCAATGACCGCATCCTCGATGCCGAGCAAGTCTTCGCGCTCGGCAAGGGGATCGCGTGAATGTGTGTACGAGACGGTTTTTTTCCGTGTAGCGGCGGCCGTCTCGGCCGCTCCGGTTCTGATACAGGGATCCTTTCCATCGCTCCTCTCTCGAGTCTCACCATGACAGGTCATCCGAATCGACCGCCAAGGTTGACCGAGATCGACCCATGCTACGATCCGCCTTTGTATTTCCTCACATTCTGTACTTGGTCCAGAAAACCTATCCTTGCTAATTCCTCTGTTCACAAGGTCTTTCTCACTTACTGCGCCTGCGCGGAAGGGAAATGAGGAAAGCCTTCATCGGCCGCTACGTCATCATGCCTGATCACATACATGTCTTTGTAAGAGGTGGCAACGGTTTCGATCTAGGCCGGTGGGTCGGCGGACTGAAGCGGATGATCTCGGATTCCCTTCAAGAAGGCGGGCAACCCGGTGAACACTGGCAGCCAGGCTTCTTCGACCATATCCTTCGAAACACGGAGAGTTATGAGCAGAAGTGGAATTACGTCCGGCACAATCCAGTGAGAGCGGGCTTGGTCGAAAGAACCGAGGATTGGCCGTATCAGGGCGAGTCGGTGCGCCTTGAATTCGAGAGGTAAGGTACCACTGAGGGGGTGTGCGAGATGGATCCTTATCTTCTGTGTAGCGGCGGCCGTCCCGGCCGCTCCGAGATCCCGAAGTACATCCGGAGCGGCCGGGACGGCCGCCGCTACACAGAAGACAAGAAACCGGAGCGGCCGGGACGGCCGCCGCTACACAGAAGACAAGAAACCGGAGCGGCCGGGACGGCCGCCGCTACACAGAAGATGAGGACTGAGGCTATGTGGAAGCAACCGCGAGCGATCTTGCCGCTGCTGGGTTCTTGGTTCCTGATTCTGCGCCGCTGCCGCGACCGCGGCCGAACCGCGGGGCATGGACATTTATTTCATCGACGTGATGGGAGGCGCCGCCACGTTGATCGTCACGCCCGAGAAGGAGTCGCTCCTGATCGACTCGGGCTGGCCCGGCTTTGCGGACCGCGATCCGAAGCGGATCGTCCATGTCTTGAAGGACGTCGCCGGCTGCGATCATCTCGATCATCTGGTGACAACCCACTGGCACACCGACCACGTCGGCGGCGTCGAGGGCCTGGCCAAGCGCATCGAGATCCGCCGCTTCTGGGACCGCGGGCTGCCCGAGGACCATCTGCCGAACGTGGACTTCCCCGACGGTCCCAAGGACACCGACCCGCTCGCCATCGCCTACCGCAAGGCCAGCGCCGGCAAGCGCACACCGCTCAAGCCGGGCGATCCGTTCCCGCTCAAGGGCGTCGATGCGCTGGTACTCGCCTCCAGCGGTTGCCCGATGCACCCGCCCGCCGATGCGAAGCCCAACCCGCGCTGCGCCGATGCGCCGGCCGACCAGCCGGTGGATAATTCCGACAACGCGCGGGGCGTCGCGCTGCGCATCCGGCTCGGGAAGTTCGATTTCCTGGACACCGCCGACATCACCTGGAACGTCGAGAAGAAGCTGGTCTGCCCGGTGGACCTCATCGGCGCGATCGACTTGTATCAAGTCGCGCATCACGGCCTGGACATCTCGAACCACCCGACGCTCCTGGCGACGATCGCGCCCACGGTTTCGATCATGAACAACGGCCCGAAGAAAGGCGGCTCGCCCGCGACCGTCCATCGGCTCAAGGCGTTGCCCTCACTCCAGGCGGCGTATCAACTTCACCGCAACGTGGACACCAGCCCCGCGGACAACACCGACCCGGCCCTGATCGCGAACAAGTCTCCCGAGGGCGGCCAGTTCATCCAGGTGAACGTTGCGCCCGATGCGGCCTCGTTCACCGTGCGCATCGGCACCGACGGCGCGGCGCGGACGTTCCAGAGCCGTTGACTATGAGGAACTCATGATGCGAGATCACACCGTCTGGCTGGTCCTCTCCGCGCTCCTGACGCTCGCGGGGATGGCCCACGCCCAGCCGCCGGCCGACCGGCCGAAGTCCGTCTTCCCGTTTCCGATCCAGAAATCGACGCTCGACAACGGCCTGACGGTCCTGTCCGTGCCGTTCGACTCGCCGGGCATCATCGCCTATTACACGGTCGTGCGCACCGGCTCGCGCAACGAGGTCGAGAAGGGGCTGTCAGGGTTTGCGCATTTCTTCGAACACATGATGTTTCGGGGCACCAAACGCTACTCGCAAGAAGCGTACAACAACGAGCTCAAGAAGCTCGGCGCCGATTCCAACGCCTTCACCAGCGATGACTTGACGTGCTATCACATGACGATTCCATCGTCGGCCCTGGCCAAGGCGGTGGAGCTGGAGGCGGACCGGTTCCAGAACCTCGAATACGACGAGCCGGCTTTCCAGAAGGAAGCACGGGCCGTCCTGGGCGAGTACAACAAGGGAGCGTCCTCGCCGTTCTTGATCCTCAACGAGACGATGCAGGACAAGGCGTACTCGACGCATACGTACAAGCATACGACGATCGGCTTCCTGGCCGACGTCAAGGACATGCCCAACCAGTACGCCTATTCGAAGACGTTCTTCGACCGCTGGTACCGGCCCGAGAACTGCACGATCATCGTTGCGGGCGACGTGAAGCATGACGAGCTGGTGAAGCTCGTCAAGGACGCCTACGGCCCCTGGAAGCGCGGCACGGCGCACGTCGAGATTCCCCAGGAGCCGCCCCAGACCGAGGAGCACACCGCGCGCTTGACCTGGCCGACGCCGACCTTGCCGATCCTCTTCCTCGGCTACCACATTCCCGAGGCCGACCCGAAGACCGCGCCCGATTATCCCGCCCTGGCCGCGCTGGCGCAGGCGGTGTTCGGCGAGACCAGCCCGCTGTATAAACAGCTTGTGCTCGACGAGCAGAAGGTCGTCACGCTCATGGCCGAGGCCGAGTCGAAGCGCGATCCGGGGCTGTTCCAGATCCTGGCGCGGTGAAGTCGCCCGAGCTCGTGCCCGAGGTCCAGAAGCGCATCGAAGAGGCTCTTGCTGAAGCGGCGCAAACGCCCATCGACGCCGCGCGGCTGCGGGCCATTCAGGCCCACTTGCGGTACGGGTTTGCCGGCTCGCTCGACCGGGCGGACTCCGTGGCGCTGGCCGTGGGCGCGTTGATCGCCACCACGGGCCGTCCGGACAGCATGAACGATCTCTACGCCGGCTTCGACCGGCTCACTCCGGCCGGCCTCCAGCGCGTCGCCTCGAAATATTTCGCCCGCACGAACCGGACCGTCGTCGTCCTCGAAACGGAGAAGGACAAATGATTCGTCTTCTGGTTTGCCTCCTTCTCGTCATGTTCGGGTCCGGGACGGTCCTGTACGCGGCGGACCCCGAAGTGACGTTCCTGCCCTCGCCGACGAGTCCGCTGGTGGCGATCCGCGTGCTCGTTCAGACCGGCTCGCAGAACGACCCGCCCGGCAAACCGGGTCTGGCCGCGCTCACCGCCGCCATGGTCGCCGAGGGTGGCACGCGCGAACTGTCCTACGATCAGGTCCTCGAACGCTTCTACCCGATGGCCGCCGCCCTCTCGGGCGCCTGCCGCAAGGAAGTGACGGTCTTCTCGGGAGAGGTGCACAAGGACAACCTCGCCGAGTACGCCACGCTCGTCAACGACATGATCACCAATCCCCGCTTCGCCCCCGAGGATTTCGAACGGCTCAAGACCGAGGCCCTCGATTACCTCACCAAGATCCTGCGAGGCGCCAACGATGAGGAGCTCGGCAAGGCCACGCTCCTGCTCGCGCTCTATCCGGACGGTCATCCTTACGGTCACGTCGACGTGGGCACGGTCGAGGGCCTCCAGTCGATTACGATCGAGGACGTGAAAGCCTTTCACAAGTCGCATTATACTCGCCCCGCTGCGCCTCGGCGCGGCGGGCGGGACCGATCGGGCGTTCGTGGACCACTTCGCCGGTCGGTTCGGGCGCTGAAAGACCACAAGAACGCGCGTCCGGAACTCCCCACGCCGTCGATGCCCGAGGGGCTCGACATCACGATCGTCCACAAGCCGTCGGCCGACTCGACGGCCATCTCGATGGGCTTCCCGCTCGACATCACCCGCCGCGACGACGACTTCTACGCGCTGGCGGTCGCCAACAGCTACCTGGGAGAGCACCGCACGTTCAACGGCAAGCTCATGCAAGACCTGCGCGGCAAGCGGGGGCTGAATTACGGCGACTACGCGTACATTGAAGACTTCATCCAGGACGGCGGCAGCACGTTTCCCGTGCCGAACAATCCCCGGCGCCAGCAGGCGTTCTCGATCTGGATCAGGCCGGTGCCGCACGACAAGGCGGCCTTTGCGCTCCGGGGCGCCTTGTGGGAACTGGATCGGCTCGTCCGCGACGGAATCACGGCCGACGACTTCGAGACGACCCGCGCGTACCTCTTGAACTACAGCAAGCTCTGGGTCCAGACCCTCAGCCGCCGCCTCGGCTACCAGATGGACGGCGCGTTCTACGACCGCAAGAGCCTCGTGGACGAGCTCGCCGACCGCCTGCCGAAGCTGACGGTCGCACAGGTCAACGCGGCCGTGCGCAAGCACCTCAAGAGCCCCGGCATGCGCATCGCGATCGTCACCCGCGACGCCGAGGGACTGGCCAAGATGCTGAAGTCCGGCGCACCCACGCCGATCGTCTACGACACCCAGGGCACGCCGGACGAGATCCTCCAGGAAGACAAGATCATCGCGGCCTTCCCGCTGGAAAAAGTCAAGATCCGCATCGTGCCGGTCGGTGAGATGTTCCAGAAGTGACGTAGGCTGGGTCTTGTAGGCTGGGTCAAGACCCAGCCCATAAGAACCGCCACATCTGGGGAAAGCTGGGTCTTGACCCAGCCTACAAGACTGCCTTCTGCCGTTTCTTTGGCTGATGCTTCCAGCGCCGGTGCAGCCAGAGGTATTGCTCGGGGGCCAGGCGAATCGCCTGCTCCAGAGCGGTCGAATACCGCTGGGTGATATACCGCAACGGGTCGGGCTGGGCGTTCCACTCGTCGGGCTCGATGAGATCCTGGCAGCCGACCTCGTAGCGGAAGCCCGGGCCGATCCGGCGCGCGTAGCCGATGCAGATGGGCACCTGGTATTCGATCGCCAGCAGGGCAATGGCCTTGTGCGTCGAGGCGGGGCGGCCAAAAAACTCGACAAAGAGGCCCCGTTCGCCCGCGTCCTGGTCGGCCAGCATCGACAGGACCTGGCCCTTGCGCAGCACGTCGAGCATCTGGTCGAAGCCGCCCTTCTTCGGGATCAACTTCTGGCCGGTGCGCTCGCGGAACTGGCGCAAGAAGCGGTCGAGGTAGGGATTATCCAGCGTCCGCGCCACGGATTGCGGCGGGAAGCCGAAGACGCCGAACAGGTAACCGGCCATCTCCCAGTTGCCGTAGTGGCCGGTGAGCATCATCATCGGCCCCCCACACAGCAGGCGGTCGAGCACCGCCTCGTGCCCGACCAGCGTGATGCGCTCGCGCCAGTTTGTCAGATGGAGCTTGCGCGGAATGTGCAGCATCTCCATCAGCATCCGGCAGAAATGCCGGTAGACCGCGCGGACGATCCGGTCGCGCGTCGGCTCGTCGTAGCGATCACCGAAGGCGTGCTGGAGGTTGTCCAGCGCCGACACGTCGATGGCGCTTGTCGAACCGGTACATCAGCCCCGCCAGCCCGTCGGCGAAGGCGTACGACTGCTCGATCGAGAGCGCCTGGGCCACGGCGACGACCAGGCGCACGAGGACGTAAACCAGATAGTCCAGAACGGCGCTGCGGGGTCGTTTCATCGGTCATTCCCTTGACCAAAAAGGCCATCACGGCGGCCCGAGCGACACGTCGTCGGTGAGCGGCAGTGTGACGGACCGGCCGATGCGGGCGGAGCGGTAAATGGCGCGGATGATCTCGACGGCCTTGCGGCCCTCGCGGCCATCGACGCGAGGCGCGCCGCCGGTTTCGATGGCGCGGAGGAAGTCGGACAGTTGCTCGCGGTGGCCGGCGTGGCTGATATCGCGCGGGTCGCCCGCGCCGCCGGAAAGGACGTTCCCCTTGGCCGCCATCTCCGCATCGCCCGGCTCGGCGTTGCGGAACGACCACAAGGTGATGTCGTCCTGCTCGACGCGCGCCGAGCCGTCGGTCGCCATGGATCTCGGTGCGCTTCAAGAGGCCCGGATAGCAGCTCGTGGTCGCCTCGATGACGCCCAGGGCACCGTTCTTGAACTGGAGAATGGCGACGGCGGTGTCTTCGACCTCGATCCGCTCGTGGCAGAGCGTACCGGTGAGGGCCTGGACCGAGGCGACCTCGCCCATGAGCCACTGGAGCAAGTCCACGTTGTGGATCGCCTGGTTCATGAGGGCGCCGCCGCCGTCGAGGTTCCAGGTGCCGCGCCAGCCGCCGGAGTCATAATACTCCTGGGTGCGCCACCACTTCACGTAGGTATCGCCGAGCGTCAAGCGGCCGAAACGCCCCGCGGCGATGGCCGTCTTGAGCGCCTGGTTGGCCTTCGAGAACCGCGACGGGAAGATCGCGCAGAGGCGGACACCGGCTGCATTACAAGCGTCGATGATCGCATCGCAGCGGGGCACGGTGATCTCGAGCGGCTTCTCGACCACGAGATGCTTGCCCGCCCGCGCCACCTTGACCGCCGGCATCCATGTGTGCGCCGCTGGGTGTGCAGACGCAGACCACGTCCAGGCCCGGATGCGCGAGCATGCGGTCCAGGTGGTCGTAAACCTGGCAATGCGGACCGGCCAGGGCCGCGATCTTGGCCGCGCGCTCGGGCACCGTGTCAAAGACGGCCAGCACGCGCGAGCCGTCGATCTCGTTGATCGCCCGCGTGTGGAACTCGGCGATCATGCCGCAGCCGACGATACCAAAACCGTGGCGAGGGTCTGGCATGGGGACTTATCCTGTTCGGGGAGTTCACGGGGTGTCCAGGAAGCCCGGATTCCGGTTCGTAGGGTAGGCTTTAGCCTGCCAGACTCATTCCACCCAAATGGGATTGGCAGGCTCTAAAGCCTACCCTACAAGAATGTCCCGGACACCCTCTCAGGGGTAGGGACGCGTTTTATTCGGCCGGCGGCAGCAGGTTACGCACGGCCAGCCGCGCGATCTCGCGACCTTCCAGCACGAGCGTTATCTCGTCATTCGGCCCGTACTCACGGCGGGTGCGGTAGTCCGGCGCCGGGTCGGCGCCGGTCGGATCGCTGTACTCTTCGATCCGCCGCTGCGGGAGGTTGACAATCCAGGATCGGACAATCCCGGCTTCAGCGTAAAGTCGGATCTTCTGGCGATCGTCGTTGTAGGTCGCATCGGCGACCTCGATGGCCAGGGAGACGTCATCCGGCCCCGGCTTGCGATGGAAATACTCTTCGAGCGTTCCTCGCAAGACGGCCACATCCGGCTCCGGCTCGCTGTGCTCCAGGCTGATGGGGTCTTCCTTGGAGGTCATCCAGCCCGGCGGGAGGTTCTGGTCCAGAGCACGCTGGAGGAGGCGAGTCGCGGCGATGTGCGGCGCGTTCTTGCTCATCTTGCGCACCAGGAGACCATCGAGGAGCTCGACCCGGTCATCGGGCGTCAGGATACCGGCCTCGGTCATCCTCTGATACTGAGCCACGCTGAGCCGGTAGAGCCGATCGGCCGACGGATCGGGGAGCAGCGAGCCGGATTCGGTCGGCGCCAGCGTGGCGGGCAGAGTGGCCGTGCTCATGAGTCGTTTCTCCGTCGCTCAGCCCAGTCGAACCCGGGCGATCTTCCGCGGGCCGACCCGCACGATCAGTCCATCGGTAACCGGAATCAGGGCCTTCGGATCGGTCATCTGCTGCCGGTCCGGACCCACGCGGACGCCGCCCTGCTGGATCGTCCGGCGCACGTTGGACGTACTGCTTTCCAGGCCCAGGGCGACAATCAGTTGAGGCAACGGCATCGGTTCCCCCGCGACATGGGGAGAGCCGCGGCTTGCAAGATCGACCTCAGGGATCTCGTCGGGGTCCTCGCCCCGGGCCCGGCGGCGGAACTCATCGGCGGCTTTCTCGGCCGCCTCCACGCCCCCGTATTGCGTGACGATCGCCTTGCCGAGCACCTCCTTGGCGTCGCGCGGATTCACGCCCGGCGCCAGCAAGCGGTCCACTTCGGCAAGAGGAATATCGGTCAAGAGCGTGAAGAACGGCCGCATCGGTTCGTCGGGCAGACTCATGATCTTGCCGAACTGGGTTTCGGGCGGCTCGGCGACGCCGATGTAATTGCCCAGGCTCTTGCCCATGCGGCGATGGCCGTCGGTGCCGACCAGGATCGGCAACGTGATGGCCGTCTGGGGCCGCTGGCCCTTGAACTCTTGCAGGTCGCGGCCGACCAGCAGGCTGAAAAGCTGCTCGGTGCCGCCCAGCTCGACATCGGCCCGGATCTCGACCGAGTCCCAGCCCTGCATCAGCGGGTACAGGCACTCGTGGAGATAAACCGGCTTCTCGGCGGCGATCCGCAGCGCAAAATCTTCCCGGGCCGAGACCTGGCCCAGCGTCATGTGACGGCACAGGTCGAGCACGTCCAGGAACGACCACTTGCCGAACCAGTCACCGTTGTGGTGCACCTCGGCGCGGTCCAGGTCGATGATGCGGCCGACCTGCCGGAGATAATCCTTGGCGTTCGCCTCCACCTGCGCCGGCGTCAGCTTGGCCCGGGTTTCGTCGCGGCCGGAAGGATCGCCCACCAGGGCCGTGTAATTGCCGATGATGATGACTGCCGTGTGACCCAGATCCTGAAACTGCCTCAGCTTGCGCAAAGGAACCGTATGGCCGAGGTGAACGTCGATGCCGGTCGGATCGATCCCGTACTTGACGCGCAAGGGGGTGCCGCTGGCCACCGACCGGTCCAGCTTCTGGACAAACTCCTCCGCGGGCGTGATCGCCTCGACCCCCCGGCGCAGGATCTCCAACTGTTCGGCAGCACTCCGCATGATCGCGCGGACCTCCTACCCCTGGCACAAGCAACGTGGCACGGATCGAAACGCGATTCTAGGACATGACGGCCCGGCGGGGCAAGGTGGCCCGGTCGGAAGTCCGCGTGCTAGACTACCCCTTACGGCACCCTGGCGCCGGTGGGAGGGGATCTTGGCGTCGTCCTCGATGTTGGTAGTCTACAACCTCTTTTACGTGGTCCTCTTCGGCGCGATGGCGACGGCCTGGATCTGGGCCGTGCCACGCCTGGCGCGCGGTCAAGCCCTGCTCGCCGAAGAAACCCCGCGGCCCGTCCCCTGGGACCTCTGGGCCGTGGTGGGCGTGCTGCTGCTGTTTCTGATCCTCAATCCCACGGTGGCCCTGCTCCATCAGGCTGTGACGGGGCGATCCGGCACGCCCCTGGCGCTGAGCGCCGCACCAGCCACCGTACCCGCCCAGCCTGTCGCCACGTTCCCCCGTCGTACCCTGACAGACGTGCTCTTCATTCAGGGACTGACCTATCTTCTGATCTTGCTGACCGTTCCGATCCTTCTGAAGTGGCTCTGGGGCGCCCGGCTGGCCGATCTGGGCCTGGCGCGGCGCGACCTGGCGCGGAACCTGGCGCGGGCTCGTCGCGTGCCTGCTCATCACGCCGGTCTGTCATCTCATGATGGCCTTCCTCCAGCTTATCTACGGGAAAGAGAGCGCCACGCATCCCCTGGTCTTGCTGCTCGGCGAGCATTTCACCTTCGGCACCGTCAGCCTGGCGGTCGTCACGGCGACCGTCCTGGCACCTTTGACCGAGGAGCTGCTCTTTCGCGGCGTCCTGCAGGGTAGCCTGGAACGGCTGACCGAGACGGAGGATGGCCTGGAAACGGACTGGTGCGCCAAGCCAGGCCCCGCCCGAAAAGCGCTGCCGAACGTCCTCACCTCGTTCCTGTTCGCCTCCCTGCACGCCGCGCAGTGGCCGGCGCCCATTCCGTTGTTTCTTCTCTCCCTGGTCCTGGGCCGGCTGCGCCGCCAGACCGGCAGCCTCTGGGCGCCCATCGCCCTGCACGCCGGCTTCAACGCCATCAGCACCGTGCTGCTCGTGCTCGGCCTGGCCGCGGGCGTCCTCCCCTAGTGCGGGAGGCTCCGGATGGCTAGGGGGTCGGTTCTGGCCTCATTCACCACAGAGGCACCGAGAATACGGAGTTCTCAGAGGCTCTCCGGGAAGTCTGTTTTAGCCCCGAAGGGGCGGCAGTGAATAGCCCGGGGCGTCAGCCCCGGGAACCCCGCGAACGGAAAGTGGCCTACCGACGGGTCAGTTGCGGCAGTGAATAGCCCGGGGCGTCAGCCCCGGGAACCGAGGCCGCGCCGCGCCCGCCTCCTCCAAAGCCCCGAAGGGGCGACAGAAGATCCCGCGGGACCATGGGTTCTGTCGCCCCTTCGGGGCTGCGGAGGGGGTTCGTGGCGCGTCGTTCCCCGTCCCGGGGCTGACGCCCCGGGCTATTCACTGCCGCCCCTTCGGGGCTTCCCGGAGAGCCTCTGAGAACTCCGTGTTCTCCGTGACTCTGTGGTGAACAAGGCCAGAGCCGACGCCCCAGCCACTTCCCGCTTACTTCCATACATGCATGGAAGCATCAGTCTCTTTTACCAGGCCCAAATATGCGGAAATTGCCGGTACTCTCTTGGAAACGAAAATGAGTCCGGTTATAGTGCAGGGCGGGTCTTCTCTCAGCCGATCCGATCCCTTCATGAGCTTGAACCAAGCGGACGCTGAGTGAAGGCCCCGCCCGCGTGTGGTTGCGGGCGTGTCTTCGGCCAGGACGGGACCTCGCACGGCGCGGCCGTGCAACGCCGATCTCGGCGCCGACGAGGGTACCGGGGTGCGACGGTCGGGGGGGTTTTCTCAGGTACCACGGATGGATGGGTCGGATCCCGAGTTTTCGGGTCTGGTCTGGGCTTTTGGGGAGATCTCGAACCGATGAGCGTGGCTAATTCCAAGAAATCGAGCGCACTTCAGCACACCGGTTTCGAGTGGGCGGGCGCCGTGGCCCGCATGCGACGTTCGGGAGGGACATCCCGGATGGGCCGCCGTTCCGCTCTCTTGGGCATGCTGACTGCGAGCTACGCCAATTCCTCCCGCGGCACGGGTCGCGGCGAGGTCCGAAACAGCAGCGGTGGTTCCGACCGCGCTTGAACACCTGCCGCTCCCTCTTCTTCTCCCACAGCAATCTTCGTGCCGCCGGCTCCGGGCTTGTGTCCGGATCGGCGGCTTTTTGTCTGGGCATCGCGCTGATAACCGGGGATTCCGAATTCCGGGTCTTTCGGTCGTGGGGCTGTCGGGTGCCACGGGTTCCGCTTTGGGAACCCGTGCCGATCGCCCCCTTAGCCCGCAGACACGGGTTCCCAAAGCGGAACCCGTGGCACCCAGGGCGCAGACCTGAGTGGTTGGGTTGGGATGCCCACGTCTGTACCTGTTTAGCGTCCCGCCGTTTGTCGTAAGTCTTTTCTGTGTAGCGGCGGCCGTCTCGGCCGCTCCGGTCTGAATGGTCTTCGGAGCGGCCGAGACGGCCGCCGCTACACAGAAGAACCTAGAAAAACAAGCACTCGAAGCGCTAAACACGTACCCACGTCTTCGTGGGCATGTCCGCCGACCCAACGGACATGCCCACGAAGACGTGGGCATGCCACCCGACAGGCGGAACGGCTCCGCGCGGATTAGGCGAATTCTCGGGCGAGTCCAATCGATTCTCTCTCCGTCGGAAGGCCCAGCACGCGACGGCAACGGTGTATCTTCATCCTTTATTCTTCTCTTCGCCGCAGGTCGTCGGGCCGTCTTCCGGGAGCACCCCTCAACGCGGGGGACCGTTCGCCGTCCGTCCCAGGGGTGACGAAAGAGCCCATGGGGATTGGCGGAAGTGGTTCTTTGACAATCTGTTACGGAAAATGAGCGAACGAACCCAACGCGGCCGTGGGGCCGGTGCCGACACCTCGGAAGCCGTCCCGAGAGGCGCACCAAAAGAGACCGTGGAAAGCGCCCGGCAGAAGGAGCGGAACCCTCGATGAATCCAGGGTTTACGAGCGGTTGACGGCACACAAAAAGGGCCGTGCACAGCACCGGCGCCAGTGACCGTTCATAACCACCGTCGGGAGGAGGGAAATCCCGGATGGGACAAGGGCTTACGGTCGGTGACCGGCCCGACTCCGGCGGTCGCAAGGAGGGCGCGATCCAGAACGTGGCGACCGTGCTCCGAGATGCTGGACTCAGAAAAAATAACTTCGGAAGGTGGATCACCTGGGACGGGACGATGAGGCATCACGCTCGATTCGTAGGCAGGTTGCCTTCTTTTCGAACAAGAAGGACGATCAGGAGGAAAGCCTGATGCGGGAGGGCCGGCACGTGGCTGTTCGAGGTCTATTCTGGATCGCGTGGGCTTTGGTCTGGTTTCTCGCCCGGAACCTGGCGGCCTCGGACGTGCCCGTGGTGGCGGACTGGGTGCTGGAGGGCGGGTTGGTCCTGGACGGCACGGGCGCGCCGGGACAGGTGGCTGATCTGGCCATCCAGGGAGACCGGATCGTCGCCGTCGGGAAGTTCCAGGCGGATCGGCGGGCGCGGCGGATCGATGTGCGGGATCGGATCGTCGCCCCCGGGTTCATCGACTTGCACACGCATTCCGACGAACTGCTGCTGGCCCCTCGGACGCGCGCCAATCGCAATTACCTGGCGCAGGGTGTGACGACGGTGGTCACGGGCAACTGCGGCGTCGGGCCGGCGGATGTCGGCGCCTTCCTGTCCCGGCTGGACCGGGAGCGGCCCGGAACCAATGTCCTGCACCTGATCCCCCAGGGCGAGGTCCGCCGTGCGGTGATGGGTACGTCCGACCGGAAAGCCAGCGCCGCGGAACTGCGCCGGATGGAAGCGATCGTGGCGCGGGGCATGAAGGCCGGCGCCTGGGGCATGTCCGCCGGCTTGATCTATGTCCCGAGCCGTTATGCGGATACGGCCGAGCTGATCGCGCTTGCGAAGGTGGTCGCGCGCTGGGGCGGTCTCTACGCCTGTCACATGCGCGACGAGGGCGACGGCCTGCTCACCGCACTCGACGAGGTGATCCGGATCGGTCGCGCGGCGGGCCTGCCGGTGCACGTCTCCCATTTGAAGGCGTCCGGAAGAGCCAACTGGGGCCAGGTGGTGCCGGCCTGTGCGAAGCTGGCGGCCGCCCGCGCGGAGGGTCTGCGGGTGACGGCCGACCAGTATCCCTATACCGCCTCGGGCATGACACTGGCGGCGATGGTGGTTCCCGAGTGGGCGCGGCGGGGCACGGCCGCCGACTTCGCCCGGCTGCGCGCGACCCGCTGGAGGGTCCACGCTTGCGGCAAGCGATCGCGTCCGAGTTGGCCCGGCGCGACGGTGGCGCGGCCATTCGCCTGGCTCAGTGTCCGGCCCGTAAAGAGCGTGTGGGCAAAGACTTGCTGGCCCTCGCCCGCGCGGAAGGAAGCACGCCGCTGGACCTGGTGCTCGACATCCAGAGTCACGGCGGCGCCATGGCGATCGACTTTTGTCTCAGCGAGGACGATGTGAGCTTCGTCCTGCGCCAGGACTTCGTGGCGACGGCCTCCGACGGCTCGGCCCATACCCCCGGCCTGGGTGATCGGCCGCACCCGCGTGCCTATGGCACGTTTCCCCGCAAGCTGCGCTATGCCCTCGACCGCCACGTCCTTACCCTGGAGCAGGCCGTGCGCTCGTGTACGGGCCTGCCCGCGGCCATTCTCGGCCTGACCGACCGGGGAACGATCCGCGTTGGCGCGGTGGCCGACCTCGTCGTGTTCGATCCCAGAACCTTCCGCGACACGGCGACTTACGACGACCCCGCCCAGCTTGCCCCCGGGGTCGAGGACCTGTTCGTCAATGGTGTCGCCGTGATCGCCCGCGGTCGTTTCACCGGCGCGCTGGCGGGCCGGGCGCGTGCGAAAAAGGCCCCCTCGCCCGCACCCTGACGACCCGCGATCGACGGCCTCACCCGCCTTGCTGCACACAGGGAGCCAGGGGCTGGAGCAGGACCGCCGGTTCCGTCCACTCGGGCAGGGTGGGCATGCGGCCCGTGAGCATGTAATCCATCAGCTCGCGGACGGGCCGGATCGCATGTCCGAAAGGAACGCTTTCCGATCCTCGGAAGAAGAGGCCGTGCTGGATGTCCCCGCGCAACGCGGCGGCAAGCTGGGCGTCGATGCAGAACTGACCGTGACGCGGGTTACCGTCGCGCAGGCCGCACGAGATCAGGCAGTCCCAGCTCAGCGAGCAATCCCTCTCGACGCTCTTGCCCTGGAGGGTCTCGACGCGGTTGAGGTAATTCATCAACCAGGGCGTGCGCACCGCCCGGGCCGGCAAGCCGGCCACGCTCATGAAGGTGACGATATCCTCGGGCTTGGCCTCGGCCAGGACCCGCTTGAAGGTGAGGTGGGCGTCGCCTTCCTCGGTCACGGCGAACGGCGTCCCGACCTGCGCCGCCGATGCTCCCAGATCGAGCACGGCCTTCAATTTCTCGTGGCTGTTGATGCCGCCGGCCGCGATCAGCGGGATCTGCTCGCGCGCAATGCCCATCGTCTGGAAGAGTTCCAGAACGCCCGGCAAAACGGTTCTCGAAATCGAAGCGGGGATCATCCAGATCCTCGATCCGGGCCGCCCCCAGGTGACCGCCCGCGTAGAACGGATGCTCGATGACAATCGCGTCCGGCAGGCGATTCTTGCGCGCCCACTTCTTGAGCAAAAGGTGGATACCGCGCACATCGGACAGAATGGGGATGAGGGCGAGATGGGGGTACGGGGCCGTCAGGTCGGGCAGGTCGAGGGGCAGGCCGGCCCCCATCACGATCGCATCGGCGCCGCTCTCGCAGGCCTGGCGGACGTAGCCCACATACTGGGAAACGGCCCGCATCACGTTGACCGCAACCAGGCCGTGCCCGCCGGCAAGCTCGCGGGCCGCCCGCACTTCCCGATCCAGGGCGGTCAGATTGGCCGCATTGATCGTGTCCTTGTCCCGGCTGCGGCCACACTGCTCCATGAGGTCCGGGTGCAACCGGCGCAAGTCGATACTGGCGATCGTTCCCACCGCGTCGTGCCGTGCCACATTCCCGGCCAGCCGATGGGCCGAAACGCCGACTCCCATCCCGCCCTGCACGATCGGGAGCAGCGACTTGCCCTTGATCCGGAGCGGGGGCAGGCTCGAATCGATCATAAACGAATTCCTGGTGGGAAGTACTCGCAGCCGAGGATCAGCCCAAGAATGTTCGTACGTACGGCGCGGGCGGATTCGTACCCAAGTCGGACCTTTCAGCCACCTCGTGCGGATACCGAGTCTCCATTATCCCCGGGCCGTCCATTTCCGCCAGCCCGAGATGCGATCTCGTCCCTCGGGATCGCATCGATTACTCCGCCTGGCCTGACCGCAACGAGGCCCCTCGCGCTGTGTCTACTACACCACTCCTACCGGACTCGTTCCCCGGCTCGTCTCGCTCGCCTTCCCGCCCGAATGTCACGCGGTTCGGCCGATGTCTCGGGGGATGACTCGTTTATGGCCGATTCCAGGATTCCGGATTCCGGATTCCGGATTCCGGATGATTGATGTCGGAGGACTGATGCCCGATGGCTGATGCCGGAGGACTGATGTCCGATGGCTGATGCCCGATCCAACGGCGCGCGGATCTCCGGAATCTGGAATCCGACATCCGGCATCAGTCCTCCGGCATCCTCCGGATGGGAACGGGGCCCGAGAAAGCCAAAAGCACCTTCCCAAATCCACACCGCCGACGACCGCCCCGGATGCGGGACGTCGGCGGTACGTGAAAACAACGCGGCCGGGTCAGATCAGGCCCGCATTTCCTTGACGTCCGGGGTGACCTTCTTGAAGTTCGGGGTCACGTCCGTATCCACCTGGCCGGTGATCCAGGAGAGCGCGCCCAGGACCAGGCCCTGGAACTTGGCGTTATCCCAGACGTCCTCGAAGTGGCCCATCGAGGAGTAGAAGACGCGGCCCTTGTCCTGCATGCGGGCCCAGGCCTCGGGGAAGTTCGGCCGCTGGTAGAGCGGGCCTTGCATGCCCTCGGTGTTGTGGTAAATCACCACGTGCAGGTCGGGCGAGAAGTTCTTCTGCGTGTACCACTCGTCCTTGAACTTGAACTCCTTGGGGAAGCCGCTCGCGCCTGGGAAGCTCGGATCGGAGACGACGAGATTCGAGTCCTGGGGCGTGCCGTGGCCGGCGAACTCGGCGCCGATCATGCGGATGTAGGGATCGACCTCGTTTCCCTTGCTGTGGAACGAGTCGGTCGAGGAATGGAAGCCGATGAAGCCCTTGCCGGCGGCGATGGCGTCGAGGAAGGCCTTCTTGCCCTCCTGGGACATCGGCGGCTGCTTGTCGGTGCCCTCGGTGGTCAGGTCGCCCGTGGTGTAAAACGCGAAGGCGTCCCACTGGCCGATCTTGTCGGGGTCAAAGCACTTGCCATCCTTCGAGCAGATGATCTCGTAGCCGTGTTCCTTGCCCAGACCGGCCAGGATCTTCTCGGCGTAGCCGAGCTCGTCGCCCTTGCGCGCGATGGGCGAGTGCTGGAACCCGGCGCTCTTCGTGAAGAAGAGGATCTTCTTGGTCTTGCCCCGCGCGGCGCTGGCCAGAACGTGTCCCGCGGCGGTGGAGCCCAACAGACCGGCACCCGCGGCGAGCAGAAGCTGACGGCGATTCAGAGTCATGAAACGTGCTCCTCAGAGCCAATCCCGTTGACGAAAAGGCGCGTCGGGCCACCCAGGTGTGAAGAGGGGTCCGCCCCAGCGCCCCGCCGCATGGTACAGCCCCGACGGCCGCGCCGCACGAAAAAAAGTCAGATCCTTCTCGGCCGCGGCGGGCTCTCCCCGAAAAATCGAACCCTGAGAGCCGGCGGCGGAGCGGCCCCGGGCGCAACGGGCAAGCGGACGGACAAGACGCCGACAAAGGCCGGAGGCGTTTGGTAGAATCGAGCGGGAACAGGCTCGCGATGCTGGATGTCCGCGCTGCGGCGTCCGGCATCTCTTTGTTCTTCCTCATCTTATGTCCTCCGCCGACACGTGTCATCCGGGAGGCCGCATGGCGGTCACGTTCTCGCGTCCTGTGCTCCGAACACTCTCCTGGCCGGTCCTCAGCGTCCTGGCCCTGGCCGCGCTGGGATGCGGTTCCGACCCCGACGCGTCCCCCCTCGCCAACGGGGCCACGACCCGTCCCCCTGCTCTCCCCGTCCTTCCGAACAAGGAGGCCGCCAAGTCGCCCACGCCCAAGCAGAGCGGTATGGTCAGCGACCGCATGGGCGGCAAGAAAGTCCAGTACGTCAACCTGACCGTGCAAAAAGAACCCAGCCCGTTCCGTTTCCGGGACATCCAGCCCGACTCCGGGGTCAACTTCGTTCACGTCTCGGGGATCTCGAAGGAGAAGTACTTCCCCACCTCGAACGGCTCGGGCGTCGCCATCTTCGATTACGACAACGACGGAAAGATGGACCTGTACTTCGGGTCGTACAACCCGATGCCGCCCGACCAGCCCAAGCCCGGTAAGAACCGGCTGTATCGCAACCTGGGCAACGGGAAATTCGAGGACGTGACCGACAAAGCGGGCCTGGGCTTCGTGGGCAACTGCCACGGGATCATCGTCGGTGATATCGACAACGACGGCGACCAGGACGTCGTGCTCTGCAACTACGGCCCGAACAAGCTGTTTCTCAACAACGGCGACGGCACCTTCAAGGACATCAGCAAGGAGTCCGGTATCGAGCGTCCCGGCTGGTCCTCGGGTGGGGCGATGCTGGATTACGACAACGACGGCTTCCTCGACATTTATATTTCCAATTACGGCGACTGGAAGTATCCCCAGGATGACGTCTTTTGCGGCAACGCCGACACGAACGTCCGCATGTACTGCTCCCCGCGCAACATTCGCACGGCCCAGCACTTCCTCTATCACAACAACGGCAACAACACCTTCACCGACGTGACCGAGAAGGCCGGCGTGGCGCGTGCCAAGCTCGACCAGGCGCACGGCTTCGGCGTGGTCGCGGCCGATCTGAACGGCGACGGCAAGGTCGATCTCTATATTGCCAACGACATGGGTCCGGCGTTCCTGTTCCTCAACAACGGCGACGGCACGTTCCACGACGCCACCGAGGAATCGGGCGCGGCCTACGACGATAAGGGCAACGCCCAGTCCGGCATGGCCGCCGACGGCGAGGACATCGACGGCGACGGCCGCCCCGAGCTGTTCATCACCACGTTCGCCAACGAGTACAGCGTCCTGTTCCAGAACCTCGGCAACGGCACCTTTTACGACCAGACCCCAGCCTTTGGACTGGCCGCGGACACGACGCCGTGGGTCAAGTGGGGAGCCGGCTTTCTCGATTTCGACAACGACGGCTGGCCCGACCTGATCATCGGCTGCGGCCACGTCGATGACAACCGCGAGGACAGCACGTTCGCCTTGCCAACGCTCCTGTTTCGCAACGTCCCCATGGCCGACGCCCGCGACACCAGCCGCCGCTTCAAGCTCTCCACTCGCGACGCCGGCGCGTATTTCGACGCGAAGCACACCACGCGCGGCCTGGCCTGGGGCGACCTCAACGACGACGGCCGCATCGATGTCGTCGTCAACAACTACGACGGCAAGCCGGGCATTCTCATCAACGAAACGCCCTCAGCGGTCCATGAGAACCACTGGATTCGCCTCAAGCTGGTGGGCACCCGGAGCAACCGCGACGCCCTCGGCACCCGCATCGAGGTCAAGGCCGGCAACCGCACCATCTACCGCCAGCGCAAGGGAGGCTGTAGTCTGGAGTCCTCGCACGACCCCCGCGTGCTCGTGGGCATTGGCGCGGCGGCCGAGGCCGAGACGATCACGCTCCGCTGGCCCAGCGGCGCGGTCTCGACCCTCGAGCACGTCCTGGCCGGGACCACCACCGAGGTCGTCGAGCCGAAGGAACGCTGAGGAAACCGGAGCCTGTCGGGTGGCATGCCCACGTCTTCGTGGGCATGTCCGCGGAACCTGCCCGCACCTGCGGACATGCCCACGAAGACGTGGGCATGCCACCCGAGCACCCTACAAGACCACTGCCGACGAACACGCCCTGAGCCATGACTTCCGCCACCGCCATGAAGCTGTGTCACGTCCCGCGTTCCTGGGTTCTGGGGATCGCGCTGGCGCTCGTGCTGGGCGCGGCGGCGATGGCCGGCGCGTGGTGGTTCTGGCCCCATCCCGACCCGGACGTGCTCTGGAACCAGGCGGAGGCCGACCTGCGAGCCGATCGCATCGACGCGGCCGCGAGCGCCCTGCGCAAGAATCTCCTGGATTCGACCTCCCCGGGATTGCGATTGGATGCTCCGGGCCAGATCGCCATGGCGCGCGACCGTTCGGACGAGGCGATCGCCGACCTGGGACGCATTCCGGACCCCTCGTCGTTCGCCGCTCATGCGCGCATGATGGCCGGGCAGATCGAGCTGCGCCGCGATCGGGTCCGCAGCGCCGAGGGACTCTTGCGCGACGCGGTTCGTCTGAACCCGGAGCTGGTGCAGGCGCATCGCGAGCTGGTTTACATTTACGGCATGCAGAGCCGCCGCCGCGCCCTGGCCGAGCAGTTTGGCGTGCTCTCCGAGCTCGAGCCGCTCACCTTCCAGCACGTGTTTCTCTGGTGCCTGACCCGCGGGACGGTCTGGGAGTCGTCCGAGATCGTGGACCACATGACGCGTTATCTGAAGGCCGACCCGGAAGATGTCTGGTCGCGGCTGGCGCTGGCCGATGCCCTGGAGAACATGGGGCGGCTGGACGACGCCGAGAAGGCGCTGGCACCGCTCGCGGACTCCAACCCCGACGCCCAGGCGGCCAAAGCCCGGCTGGCGATCGACCGGGGCGACATGGCCGCCGCGGAGAAATTACTCGCCGAAGGGCCCGAGGATCACCCGCAACTGGCCCGGCTGCGCGGTAAGCTGGACCTGCGCCGGCGCGATGCCGAGGCCGCCTTGCGCCACTTCCGGACCTCCGACGCCGCCGAGCCGTACAACCGCGACACGATCTTCGGCATCGCCCAGGCCCTGCGGCTCGCTGGCAAGACGGACGAGGCCGCCCCTTACGTCAAGCTAGCCCATGACCACGACACCATCACGCCGCTTGATGCAATACGCGGCGACGAATGAAGGCAAGCTGGACCCCGGCCTGCCCATGCGCCTGGGAGCGGCCCACGAGGCGATCCATCGCTGGCCCGAAGCCCAGGCCTGGTTTCAGCTCGCCGTCAACAAGGATCCCTTCAACACCGCCGCTCAGCAAGCCTTGCACCGGGTCAAGCAGAAGCTGGCGGGCGCGGGCTCGGGGGAGTAACGGGGGCCTTGTTCACCACAGAGGCACGGAGAACACCGGTTCGTAGGGTGTGTCGAGTCCGCGATGACGCACCATCTCATTCCCACGGGCTCGTGAGGGAAGAGGTGCGTCATCGCGGACTCGACGCACCCTACGAACCTGTGCCTCCGTGGTGAAACCGGCCTCTCATTCCCGGCCAGGCAGCTTGAGCCGCGGATCATCCAGGTCGAGCTTGTACAGGACCTGGTTGTAATCATAGCGCGGCGTGGGCTGACCCTTGTTGCCCGAGAAGGTGATGCTGTACGTCCCCTCGAAGAAGATCACCCGCCCGCCCTCCTTGTCGAAATACGGGTGCTGCTTCGGATTGTAGAATGTGTACGTGTCGTGCGTGACGATCTTGCGCGCTCCACCCAGGGCCCCGTCAGTGCGTCGGCCTCGGCGTACCAGACTTCGCCCAGGTAGGACGTGCCCCCGACCTCGACGAAGATCATGACCCAGCGCTTGCGGTGATCATTCCAGCACACCGACCCGCCGTGCGCCCGCACGGTCTTGCCGGTCGTCACGTCGCGAAAGATGAGCAGCCTCTCATCCTCCTTCAGCGCGCCCGATTTCACGAGCTTGTCCTGGTCTTCCAGACCCAAAGGGGGCGTGTTGGCCTTCCAGCCGTAGCGCGCCCGACCTGCCGAATCGCGGTCGATCTGGGCCTGCGCGGGCCGGGTGCCGGGCTTCAGACAGGTGTAGCCTTCATAACGCTCGATATGGGCCAGGCTGTCCGCGTCGGCCTTCACGCGGGAAAAAGGATAGGGCGTCGTGAAATAGACATATTCGCCGTCGGCCTCCTTGCGGATGAGGGTGTGTCCCTGCGGAGAGATGGGCGCGTCCTCGGGGAAGGTGGCGACCTTCTCGAAGCTTTGAGTCTCATCGTGAAAGAGAACCAGCCCGTGTTCATAAAGGACCATCGGCGGCTTGACCTTCACGTAGCCGGCGTACATGCGCTCCCGGCCGTCTTTCTCCTTGAGCACGACCAGCCCGCCGATCCAGGTGGGCCCGCCGCCGGGCATCTTGCAGGTTTCCTTGGCGAAGCCGGTCTCGGGATTCGTGAAGTAGCTCAGGTCCACGCCGCGCTCAGGATCGAGACCACCCTGCGCAGGGAGTTGCGAGGTGGCGCCCGGCGTGTGGAAGTTGCCCAGGGGATAACCGGGGCGGTTCGTGTCGCCCCAGAACCAGGCGAGACGGCCGTGGTAGATCGCATTGAGGACGCTATCCGAGCCCAGGACCTGGGCGTTCAGGAGCGGTTGCCGGATCGGGGCCGAACGTCCCAGACGGATCGTGTCGCTGTAGATGCCCGCCCCGGTGACGCGGTACAGCCGCTCGGCGATGTTCTGCCGCGCGACTTCCAACCGGGCCGACCCGCCCGGCTCGACCTTCAGGGCCTTGCCGCGATAGCCGAAGCCGTCCTTGGGATACTCGTAGCCGTGCCCCTTGACGTGGAAGAAGACCGTCTGGCCCATCAGGCCGGGCTCGTCGAAGGCGACCAGGCCGTTGCTGTCGGTGACGTGGCGGATCTCATTGGTGGTCGTCAGCTCGATGAGCGGCACGCCCCGGCCGGTCTGCTGGTCCACGACCTCGATGGCGAACGGCCGCGGCGGCTCGGCGGCGGTGAGGGCAAGCCCCAGAAGAAATGCATGCGCAAACATGGAAAGCGGCTCCCGGCGCCGGGGAGTTCGTTCCTCGGCCCGGGCGCCGCTCTCATGTTAGGAAGAGGGGCCGACCCGTGCTAGCGGGTGGTCCTCATGCCCCGTTCGTGCGCTGATTGCGCAGCCGAGGCGGGCGAGGGTCCCGTTCGTCGCCGCCGTGGGGCTGGGCGTGTGGATCTTGAACGGTTTGCCGTTCTGGAACATGAAGAACGTCCCGCGCAGTTTCTCACCCATATTGTGAATCGTGCCCGGCCGGCGCGTGGTGCCCGCGAAGGCGAGATCCTGGTTGCTCTGCGAGTGGACCACGAAATGCCCCGAGCGGCCGACGACGTAACTGCCGACATCGGCGCCCGTGGTGATCACATTCTTGCCGAACCACGCGTTAATCAAGGCCCGGGCGCCGCCCGCCTTGATCGTATTCAGGCCGCCCGTGCCGCCGTTGAGGTTCGTCGGCACCGTGACGCTCGGGTCCACCGTGATCTGATCGTTGGTCTTCGAGCCATAGATGACAATCTGGTCAAGATCGGTCGCGGCGGGCTGCGCGGAATCGAGTTGCCCGTTGACCGTCACCTGGATGTTGCCGTTCGACTCCGTCACGTTGATGACGTTCGGTACCGAGCCGACCTTCGCGGGGGGCGTGACGACCAGCACGCGGTTGATCAAGCGAACGGCACCCGTCGTGCCGGCGGCGACGTTGAACGTGACCGTCGCCGGCGCGCTGGTGAGATTGGGCGTCGGGTTGCCGACGTCGGTGACGCGGTACTGGAGGGTGTCCACGCCCTGATAACCCGGGTTCGGGGTGTAGGTCAACTTGCCGGTCTGGGCATCGAAACCCGTGACCGTGCCGTGGCTCGGCGGGGTGACAATCTCGAACGTGAGGGTTTGCGATGACGCCGGATTGCCTGTGTTGCCGACCAGTTGCACATCGACCGGCGTCGCCTCCGAGGTCGAAACGCTGGCCGGGGTCGCGACCGGCGGCAGGTTGATCTCCGTGCCGGGGTTGATCGTCAAGGTGATATTCTGATAGCTGTAACTGCTGGGGCTGGTGGCCGTGGCGCTGGCATTGCGCACGCCCACCAGCACGTTGTAGGTCTTCGGCAGGGTCAGATTGGCCTTCGGCACGATGGTGACGATGCCGTTGGCATCCACGGAAGCCGTGAGATCCGCCGAGATTGGCGTGAACGCCGAGGGACTCGACGGGTTGTCGACGCCGCCCTGGACCGTGAACGCCACGCTGCCGCCAGGCCCGTTCGGATTCACATAAGGGATCTGGAACACGTCGGTCTGGCCCTGGGTGGCCGAGATCGAGCCCACGACCTGATCGGGGATCGTCCCCTGGATGAAGGGCATCTCGGTCGTCGTATTGGCGACCGTGGAGACCTGGAACGTGGCGCGTGTTCAGCGCGGGGTTGTTCGGGGTGACGGTGATGGTGGCCGACTGGCCGGGAGCGGCCTGGGTGGCGTCGATGTGGATGACGCCGTACCCGGCGCCGGCGGGGGGCGTCGTGGACAGGCTGGCCGAGGTGATCGTCACCGGCGCGACGGGCGTCGAGCCGCTGAGCGTCACGTACGCCGGGTCGGCGATATGCTGCAACGTCTGCGCGCCGCCGACGAGCTGGCCGTAGATCGTGTACTGGTAATCGAGGTGCCGCTCGGTGTTGAGCGTGGCGAAGAACTCGGAGCTGTTCGAGTTCGGGTCCGACGTCCGCGCCATCGCAAGCTGACCGCCGACCGAATACGGCGACGTGGGATCGGTGGTGTTCAGCGGCATGCCGTTGAACAGGAGCTGCTGGTTGATCTCCAGGCCGAAGGGAAAGCCGGGCTGGGTGGCGGTCACCGTATTGCCGCCGCCTTGCACGATGAAATGGCCGTTGCCTTCCAGGTCGGCGATGCGATAGAAGCTGGTGTTGGTGTAGAAGCCCTGCGTGACCAGTTGCTCGATATGCTGGACCGTGTTCGGCGTCACGTCGCCGAAGAGCTGGAAGGTAATCGCGCCGCTGAAGCTCTTGCCGTCGGTGGGCGCGTTGGCGGTGTGGGTGACGTTGAACGTGACATACTGGCCCTGCGCGATGGTGGGCTTGATGGCCGGATTGCTGGACGTGACCGTGAAGTCGCTCGACGTGCCGCTGCCGAGATCGAACGGCATCTGATAGCCGGTGTACGCGGGCACGGTGGCGATGTCCGGGATCGGCGTCAGGGTCGCCAGCACCTGTCGCTCTTCCAGGCTCTCGACGTGGGGACGATGGTCCCGGCTTTTCCGAGCGGCCTGCGCCGCGTGACCCGCCCACGGTCCCCGGACGGTCCTGTTGCGATCAAACATCCGTCACCTCCCGAGGCAACCTGCCGGACCAAGCACGCGCAAGGCGCTCCGGCACCATGCCTGAGTTATCGGCGACGACGATCGTATCGCTTGAAGGGAATTTGCCAGGAAGACGACCGCGGTCGTCCCGGGACCGGGACGAGCTGCGCACTCAACCCGCATCGCGCCGTCCTCAGCGACCGCGTGAAACGGGCCTGGAACCGGCCGTAACCTCTTGTCCCATCCGGGATTTCACTCTTCCCGCCGGCGGCTTGGAACGGTCACTGGCGCTGGCCCTGTGCGCGGCTCTTATTGTGCGCCGTCAACCGCTCGTAAACCCTGGATTCATCGAGAGTTCCGCTCCTTCTGCCGAGCGCTTTCCACGGTCTCTTTGGGTGCGCCTCGCGGGACCGCCTCCGACGTGTCGGCGCCGGCCCCATGGCCGCGCTGGGTTCGATTGCTCATTTTCCGCAACATATTGTCAAAGAACCGCTTACGTCAATCCCTGTGACCTCTTTCGTCACCCGGCGCGTGCTGGGCCTTCCGACGAGGAGACTATCGTTGGGGCCCGACCGGGAATTTCCCCAATCCGCGCGACGGTCCGTTCCGCCTGGGTGTTTGGGTGACATGCCCACGTCTTCGTGGCTACGTGTTTAGCGTCCCCCGTCGGACGGAAGTCTTTTCCATGTAGCGGCGGCCGTCTCGGCCGCTCCGGAGAGAATTGGGCCCGGAGCGGCCGAGACGGCCGCCGCTACATGGAGAAGTCCAGAAAATCAGCCCTGCGAGACGCTAAACACGTACGCCACGTCTTCGTGGGCATGTCCGCCGAGCCCAGGCAAGCCAGACCGGACATGCCCACGAAGACGTGGGCATGCCACCCAACCACTCAGGGCTGCGCCTTCTTCAGCGCGAACTGGGTGAAGGTGAACCCATCCTTGTCGGGCTCGGAATAGCCGCCCGACTGGGTCAGATATTTGGCGAAGACAGAGAACTCGGGCAGTTTGTTCACGTCGAACAGATTCCCCATCTCGGGGCCCCCCTGGCCGCCGGCGCGGCGGGCCTGGTCGAGGGCCTGTTTGAACTGGCCGTTCTTGACCATGTCGTAGAGAACCCGGGCGGATTCGTCGGGACGCTGGTACGACAGCATGCTGGACTTGGCCGGGTAGCTCTTGGCCAGGGCCTGGAAATCGGGGTTGTCGGTCAGGCTCGGGCCGCCCCCGCGCAGGATCTGTTCGAGCAAGCTCGGGTCGGTGGCGGCGAAGAGGTGGTCCTTGGCGATGGCCAGGCTGACCGATTTCGGCAGGTTGGCGTTGCCCGCGTTGGGCATGTCGGGCACGTCGAAATCGTAGACCGTCACGCCCTGGAACTCGCGTTTCTTGGGGCTCGCCTGCGCCAGCTCGATGATCTTGTTGAGCGTGTTCTGGAAGGCTTTCGCATCGGCGAGATCGACGGCGACGAGGTAGCGCTGGCTCTTCTCGGAGACCGGCTTCTTGAAGTCGGAGAGGACCGTGATGCGGTCGCCGAGCGGGCCGAAGATGTCGCGCTGAAACTTCAGGCCCTCGCCCTTGGGGCCGGCAATCTGCTGTTCGACGTTGGCGAGCAGGCCGGGCGAGAAGGTATCGACGAGCTCATTGAGGGCCGTCCAGAACTTGTCGAGGTTCCAGCTTATGGTCTGGTAGCTGGCGATGGTCGCGGGCACCCAGGGGCTCGGGACGCAGATCGACGGGCGGCAGCGTGAAAAGCTTGACGAGTCCCTCGGCTTCACCCGGCTCATACAGGTAGATGCGCGCGAACTGATCGAAGTCGCCGACGCGGAACCCGATCCGGCCGCCCAGGGCTTTCAGACGGTTCAAGCCGGTCATCTCGAACTGGGCCTTGTAGGTCTCGGCGTTGCCGCCCTGCTCGGCCAGGGCCTTGATGACCAGCCTGGAGACCTGCTCCAGGTCGACGAACCACAGGATCTGGCCTTCGGTGCCGACCTTCTTCGCGACGGCCTCGAACGACTTGCTCGCGGCCAGCGCGTCGGTGCGGCCCTCGCCTTTGGCCATCACGTCCTTGAGCAGGCCGCCGTCCGAGCCGAGCAAGAAGACCGTCCCCTGCCGCGTCCAGACCAGGGGGACCTGGGCGTTTTCCCCCTTGACCGAGGTCAGGGTCGTGTCCTTGAAGGACTCGGTCGTGACCTTGCTCTTGCCGTCCTCCTGGGCCATCTTGGTCAACTTGGCCATGAGGTCGGCCATTTTTTCGGCGTTCTTGCCGGCGTCGATCGAGACGAGCACGGCCACCGGCTGGGGACCGCTCGACGTGGCCACGACCGCGAGCGCGACGGCCCCCTGGGGCAGGGCCGCCAGCTCGGAGAGGCTCAGACCGACCCGGGCGCGCGACACCTTTTCGAGGTCCTCCAGCTTGGCCGCGATGTCGTCCTTGAGGGGCTTCATTTCCGGATCGTCCAGCAAGCGGCCGATCTGGCTGGACGAGACCGCCGCGCGCAGTTGTGCGGCGTCGTCCACCTTGAGCAAGAAGACTGTGGTCTCCGGCAGCGCCTTCTCGATCGCCGGACTCGCCGCGCGTGCCGCGGGCGTCGAGATCAGGACCTGAGACGCGACGAGAGCGGCGACCCCGAGAAAGGTCGCCCGCAGGGCAGTACGCATCGATAACCTCATCATGAAACCGACCCGGCCTCTCAGGAACCCCACTCATCCCTCCACCACCGCGGCGGTCACGACGGGGAAGCGGGTCGCTCTTCCCCCGTCCACCGATTCCGTCCGCAAGTGGATGCCCCGGTCGTGCGGACCGGCGGCCTGCTGCTTCACCGATTCCGGATGGCTGATGGCTGATGGCTGATGGCTGATGGCTGATGGCTGATGGCTGATGGCCGGACGCCGAAGCTCAGCCCTGCGGCCTCAGCCATCAGCCATCAGCCATTATTTATCTGTCCCCGGAACACTCACCATCCCGCCCCCCGTCCCGGCTTCTCCTGTCCAGGTGGCGGCGCGGCGTGGCGGCGTCGGGGCGGGTCCAGATAGCGGTAGCCCGTGTTGGGATTGTCCTTCTCGAACGCGAACGCCTCGCGGCTGCGCAGGAAGTCCTTGACGTAGTTGATCGGAATGGCGAACCCCAGGTTCTCCCCGCGCGCGGCCTTCATGTTCGTCACGCCGACGACCTCGCCCCGCAAGTTGAACAGCGGCCCGCCCGAATTGCCCGGATTGATCGCGGCGTCGGTCTGGAGATAGATCAGGCCCTCGAAATTGCGGTTGAGCGTGCTCAAGATCCCCTGCGAGACGCTCCGCTCCAGGCCGAGGGGATTGCCGACCGCGAACACGCCGTCGCCGGCGCCCAGGCCATCCAGGCTACCCAGCACGACGTGGTGAAGTTTCAAATCCTTCTGGGGAGGCAGCCGCAAGAGGGCCAGATCCACGAACGGGTTCAGCGCGACGATCTCGACGTTCTCGACCTTGCGCCGGACCAGACCCCCCGCCGATTTCTGATACAAGACGGCCGTGATGCGGGTCTCGCCCTCGATGACGTGGTTGTTCGTGACCGCGTACCCGTCCGCATTGATGATGAAGCCGGAGCCCAGGCCCGAGGGCGTCTCCACCGAGATGACCGCCTCGCCGTACTCCTCGACCAGCTCTTGCACGGGCCGGGGCTTCAGCCGCGCCGCGGTGAAGAACGTCGAGCTGTTCCTCGACCGTAACCGCCGCCGGACCGCCCGCCGCGGCGAGGTCCGCCGCCGGCTTGCGCGCCTCGACCTGCTCGCGCGGCACGCGCAGCACGTCATAGCCCAGATCGATCACGAGCACGCCCGGTTTCTCGGCGAGCACCTGGCCGACCACCTTGGCCCCGCCCTTGAGCTCGATGAGCTCGGGCCGGGCCCGGCCTGGAGGATCAGAGCGAGTGCCAGTTCGGCGATCAAGAGGACCATGCCGCGTCTGCCTGTACTTCTTCGAGGGATCGGAACTCGCCCCATCGCACACGGTTCGGCGCATTGTAATCGGGTTCACCAAGGATGCAACCCGGCCTTGCCGCCCGGATCGGCGGTACGTGTTTAGCGTCCACCCCGTCGGACGTAAGTCTTTTCTGTGTAGCGGCGGCCGTCTCGGCCGCTCCGGAGAGAATGGGGCCCGGAGCGGCCGAGACGGCCGCCGCTACATGGAAATGCCCAGAAAACCAGCCCACCGAGACGCTAAACACGTACGCCGAATCGAGACGCCGGGTGCCACGGGTTCCGTCCGCGGAACCCGTGCCGGATGGCCCCGGACACGGGTTCCCACGTTTCGGATCAAAGCCGCATCTGATCCAGGCCACTCAGCCCGATCGGCTCCCGGCTGGCGAACGGCTCGGCATGGCGCACGCCAGTCAAATGGCCCCAGAACCTCGTGCGGTCGGCCACCGCGTCGATGACGCCCGGCTGGTCCGGGGCGAGATTGTCGAGAAACTGCGAGCGGTAACACCGCAGGGCCGTCATCTTGGCCTCGTGCTGTTCGCTCATGTCGATCAGGAAACTGGGCCGCTCGATGATCTTCAGGTGGACGCAGAAGTAATAAAAGATGCGTAAGGGAAAGAACGGCGCGCCGGGGAGGTCGCTCTTGGAGAGCTTGCTCCAGAACCGGGCGTCCTCGACGAGCTTGGTGGCGGCGGTGTGATCGGGGTGGGCGTCTTCCCAGAACGGGGCAAACAACAGGCGGGGGCGCACCTCGCGGAAGACCGCGGCCAGGGCGCGGCGGTTGAGGAGGGTCGGCTCCAGGCTGCGATTGGGCAGGTCCAGGTTGCGCCGCCAGGGATTGCCGAGCGCCGCCGTCGCCGCCGCGGTCTCGGCGCGGCGCGTCGGGAGCGAGCCAAGGGGCGTCGGCTCGCCGCTCGTCAGGTCGAGAATGCCGACGTTCCAGCCCTGTTGCTGGAGCCGGACGATCGTTCCCCCCATGCCGAGCTCGGCATCATCCGGATGGGGGGCGATCACGAGCGCGTCGAGCATGCGGTCCTCCTCACGGATCAGGGCCATTATAGACGCCCGTCTCGCAGCGTTGACTTGTCCGGGCCGGGGAACGATCATACATCGAGAGAGAGCGTTATCCGATCGTCCATCCGGACTTGAGGCGAGAGAGCGAGCATGCCGGGATTCGTCAAGCTAGCGACCCTCGACGCGTTGCCCCCGGGCGCGGCAATCGAGGTCGAGCACGACGGCCGCATCTACGCGCTGTTCCACCGCGACGGCACGATCTACGCCATCGACGGCATCTGCCCCCACCAGGGCGGGCCGCTCGCCGAGGGCGAGGTGAAAGGGAGCGTCGTGACGTGTCCCTGGCACGGGTGGCAGTTCGAGCTGCGGACCGGCCAGTCGCTCCTGAGCACCCGCGTGCGGCAAGCGGTCTTCGAGGTCCGGGTCGAAGGCCGGGACGTGCTCGTGGCTGTCCCCTGACTCCGCGGATCGATGTCGGCTGAGGTTTTGTCGACTGGTCTTTGTAGGCTGGGTCTAGACCCAGCCCATGTAGAGCTACGGCGCCTGGGGAAGCTGGGTCTAGACCCAGCCTACAAAGACGAAATCTGAGCCTTCGGCGAGCGGTCTCCGCCCGCTTGCCGGTCTCCAGTCGCGGAGGGAAGCCCGATCCGGTGACGCAGTTTCGACCTTTCCGCAATACGGACCCGCCTGCCCTGGTCGCGCCTCTGGGACCGGGGATTGCCGGCGTTCGGCGTGGTCCGACCGCTGAGCGTGCACGAATTCGACGCCCTGGTGGTGGCCAAGGTGGGATTCGAGGCGCCGGGGCTGATCGTGGCGGAACGGGACGGCCGTGTCGTCGGCTTCGTCCATGCCGGCTTCGGGCCGGTCCAGCCGCTGGGGCCGTCCCATGCGCTCGACACGGAGATGGGCACCCTGGCCATGCTCCTCGTCGCGCCCGAGGAGGATGATCCGGAGCTGGAGCGCGCGCTGGTCCTGGCGGGCGAACAGTATTTGCGCAGCCGCGGCGCGAAGGTCCTCTACGCGGGCGGGCAGTATCCCTTGAACCCTTTCTACTGGGGGCTTTACGGCGGCAGCGAGTTCGCGGGAATCTTGTCGGCCCACGCGGCGTTTCACCGGGCCGTGGCCGGCTCGGGATATGAGCCGGTGACGCAAACCGTGGTGCTCGAAGCCGATCTTGCCGCCAGTGCGCGGCGCGATTTGAAGCTGACCTTGCTCCGCCGCCAGGTCCGCGTCGAGGTGGTCGAGGACGTCGCCCCGGAAGGCTGGTGGGAGGCCCAGGCCATCGGGCTGTTCCGGCCGACGCGGTACCGCATCCGGAACCGAGCCGACGGCGCCGAGATCGCTCATGCGAAGACGTGGGATATTGCCGGCGGGGCCAGTGTCGGCGACGGCCGCACCCGCGCCGGCCTCATCGATGTCGAAGTCGCGCCGGATTTTCGCCGCCAGGGGTACGGACAGCTCCTGCTCGCCGAGGTCTTCCGCCAGGCCCGCCAGCAGTTCACCGACATCCTCACCGTTCAGACGGCCGAGACCAACACCGCGGCGCACGGGTTGTACGAATCCCTCGGGTTCCGGCCCGTCGAGACCGCCACGCTCTATCGCCTGCCGGCCCACCTGATCGCGCGGACGGACGCCGCGCCGGGGCCGAGACGACGCGCTGACCGCGAATTGGTCTGGGCAAAAAGCAGGGTGCCGGTTATAGGATTCCGTCCGACCGGACCGACGAGACCGACCCGGGCGGTGCCGTCCCGCGAGGCGCGGATGCGAGGCCCGCCGCGTGGTCGCCGGCCGGTCGGTCGGGCGGTCGGATTGGAACGCCGTCCTCGGAACTCGTGTAGGATGCAAGGAGATGCCGATGCGGGCCATTCGTCACACCTTGGTTGCCGTGGGCCTGGCCGGGCTGCTGGCCCCGACGCTGGCCACGGCCCAGCAAGTTACCCCGGCCCAGTTGCTCAAGTTCGGTCCGGTCCAGAAGGATCTGCCCGTCGAGTACGATGTGCCGGCGACGGCCGATGAGATTGCGGCCTGCAAGGCCGAGACGAAGAGCGCGACTCCAGACCAGGGCTTTGCCTACATCCTGCGCGACGCCCAGGGACGCCTCCTGCGCAGGTTCGCCGCCGTGGACGGCAAGAAGCGTCTCAATCAGTGGAGCTACTTCAAGGACGGCTTCGAGGTCTACCGCGACCGCGACCTCGACGGCGACGGCTACGCCGACGAGTGCCGCTGGCTCAATGCGGGCGGCACCCGTATCGCCAGCCTCAAGAGCAACAAGATCGTCGGCTGGAAGCGGATCTCGGCCGAAGAGGCCAGCAAGGTCCTCGTCCAGGCCCTCGTGTCCCAGAACGCCAACCTGCTCGCCACCGTGCTGGCCACGCCCGAGGAGCTGGCTTCTCTGGGCGTTCCCCAGGACGAGATCGACAAGCTGGCCAAGCCGCAGGCCAACCTGGCCGGCTCTCTGGAAGCGATGCGCAAAGGACTCCTCGGCTGGGACGCGCAGACGGTCTGGCAACGCTTCGACGGCACCATGCCACACGTCATCCCGGCCGACGTGGGCCTGAAAGCGGACCTTATTCTCTACGAAAACGCCTTCATCTTCGCCGGCCCCGCCACCGGCCAGGGCGACCCGACCAAGACCGCCTATCTCCAGGTCCCCGAATTACTCAAGATCGGCGAAACCTGGAAGTTCGCCAGCTTGCCCAAGGCCGTCAACCCCACTGAACCGGTGACGGCTTCCGCCGACGGCGGTCTGCGCCGGCGGTATACGGGAACTCGGAGGGCGGCGGCACCAAACCGGCCGCCGCCAACGCCAAGCTGGACGAGGCCCTCAAGGTCCTGGCCAAACACGACAAGGAGAGGGCACCGGGACCGGACGCGCCGAAGCAGGATCTGGCCACCTTCCATTACGATCGGGTGAAGCTTCTCGACGCCGTGGTCAAGGCCGCGGCCAGCGACGAGGATCGGGTCAATTACACCAAGCAGGTGGTCGATAGCCTGGCCGCCGCCTATCAGACCGGCCTGTTCAAGCGGGCCGCAGAAGTCCTGGACAAATACGCCGAGCAGGGCGGCGCGATCGGCCCCTATGCCGCCTATCGCAAGATCCTCGCCGAGTACGCCCTCGACGCCGATCAACCCGGCGCTGACTTTATCCAGGCCCAGAAGGCGTTCCTGACCAAGCTCGAGGCGTTCCTGGACAAGTATCCGAAGTGCGAGCAGGTGCCCGATATCCTCTTCCAGCTTGCCAGCATCAACGAATTCAACGCCGACGAGGACAAGGCGCGCGCGTTCTACGGCCGGCTGGCCCAGGAACACAAGGACACGGACGCCGGCAAGAAAGCGGCCGGCGCGTTGAAGCGGCTCGATCTCGTGGGCAAGCCGCTCGAGATGTCCGGCGCGAGCGTCAATGGCAAGACCATCGCCGCCGATCAGTTCAAGGGCAAGCTCCTGCTGGTCGTCTTCTGGACCAGCACGGCCGATCCCGTGCGCAAGGACCTGCCCGACCTTTTGAAGGTGTACCAGAAGTACAAGGCGAAGAACTTCGAGATCCTGGGCGTGAGCCTCGATGCCGACAAGGCCACCCTCGACGCCTTCTTGAAGGAATCCCCCCTGCCCTGGCCCCTGCTCTTCGAGCCCGACGGCATGGACAGCCGCCTGGCCAACGAGTTCGGCATCATCTCGCTGCCGACGATGATCCTGACCGACAGCACGGGCAAGGTGGTCAGCCGCAGCGTCCGCAACGCGGCCGATCTGGACCGTTACCTCGATCGGCTCACCAGCCCCTCGACCGCCGCGCGCAAGGGCGACCTCGACACCAAGTGACGTGATGACGCATGGCGGATCCCAAATTCCAGATTCCAGATTCCAGATTCCAGATGACGTGATGAGGGATTCAAACATCCACCATCCGGAATCCGGAATCTGGAATCCGTCATCACAGCCGCGACGGCAGGCACAGCGACGGCCGGTGCAGTCCGGCGAACGCCGCCACGACCTGGGGCAGCGCCGCCAGGTGCAGGTGGATCAGACTGCCGATCGCATGATGGCGGAAGTACATATCGTGCTGGGGCGTGAGCGGACCGGACCGGGCCGGGCAATCGCCGGGATCGGGCGCGGGCCGCAGCGTCCACCGTCCGCTGCGGTAACCGCGCACCGGGGTGCCTTTCTTGCCCAGCCAGCTATCGCGGCCCAGCGTCCGGCTCACGGGCGTGGCCGCGCGGGGCTGCACGCGCAAAACGGCGTCGAACGGCAAGATCCCCGCGACGGGAATCCGACGCTCGCCGAGGACCAGATAGCGCCACAGGTAGGCCGCGCCTCCCCCCTCCGTGTAGAGCCGCTGGCCCTTGCAAACGTGACACTTCAGACTGGCGATCAGACTCACGTTGGCCGCCAGCTCGTCCGCGAAGCGATCCGGGCAGCCGCAGCCGATCATCACGAGGTCCACCCCGCGCGGTAAGGCCTCCGACCGCAGCGGCGAGAACTCGACCAGCTCGGCCCCGAACGATTCGAGCATCTCCAGCGTGTCCGGGTAATAACCGCCGAAGGCCTCGTCCTGGGCATAAGCGACCCGAAACCGCCGCTCGCAGAGAATTTCCGGCTCGTCGTCCTGGGAAAAAGACCAGGGCCGGCTCTCCGCCAGAGACCGGATCGCGGGCAGATCGGCGAACCGGAGGAAGTCCCGCCCCAGTCGTTCGATCAAGGCCGCGGGCAGCGCGTCGTTCCCGTTCCCAGCGCCCTGGCAGGACCCGACGCCGCGCAGCGCCGTGACGGCGCCCAGGACCGGCCGGCGCGTCAGAAGCGGGATCAAACGACGGAGCGACTCGAACTCCTCAGGGCATTCCAAGCCATCAAGCAGCCATCCATCGATGTCGGGCGGCGTGCGCGGCAGGTGCAGATCCGCCTGTTGCCGGCAGGACAAAACGCCGATCGTCGGCAAGTCGAGCGCCCGGCGGATCGAGGACAGTCCGCCCGCGCGGTTGGCCGCCGCGGAGCCCGCGCCACCCTCGGCATCGAGCAGACTCCCCTCGATGATGGACAGATCGGCGTGTCGGCACCCGCGGAGGAACACCTCGCGGCAGACCTCGGGCGGCATGAGCCAGGCGTCGAGATGGCGCTCGGGCAGGCCGGTGATCTGGGTAAAGACGGTGGCCCCGAGCGGCCGCGCTCGGGATCGGAAATGCTGAACCCGCCAACCCAGCGCGGTCAGCCCCGCCAGCATCGCCAGACTCGCAATCGCCGGCTCGGTACTTTCGCTCAGTGTGGCCAAAGCCAGACGGCGCATGTCGAGCTCGTGTGCGAAACCAAACAGACCGGCCTGGACGGTCCAGGCCGATTCACGGAACCACGACCCTTGGGCGGAACCCGGGCGATCGAGCCGCTCCAGAGCCCCTCGAACGTGTCAATGATAGACCCACCCGGCGCGCGGTCAAGACCACGCCCGTAACGGAATGCTCTGCGCCCTGGAAAGAGTCGATACGCTCTTTTCGTCGATTCCAGATTCCAGATTCCGGATTCCGGATTCCAGATATCTGAAATTCGCATCGACACTCGGAATCCAGAATCGGGTATCCGGTATCCGGCATCCGGCATCCGGCATCGGGAATCCGGAATCCGGAATCCGGTATCCGGCATCTGGCATCTGGCATCTGGCATCCGGCATCCGGCATCGGGAATCCGGTATCCGGAATCTGGAATCCGGAATCCGAGACATTCACGCGTCCGTCACGGCCAGCTCACGCACGAGCAGGCGTAAGGCCTCATCGTGCGGGTCCAACGCCAGCGCCCGGCGATAGGTTTCCAGCGCCTGGCGGCGGTCGCCCATCCGGAGGTAACACTGGGCCAGGCCCGAGAGCGCGCCGGTGTGGACCGGGTTCAGCTCCAGCACCCGGCGGCAGTCGCCGCGCTGTCGGCGTACCGGCCCTGGAAAAAGAGGGCGATGGCCCGCTGGTTGATCGCCTCGGCAAAGGCCGGGGCCTGCGCGATCAGTTGCGTGGCCTGGGTCTCCGCCTCCTGGTAGCGGTTCTGACCGTTCAGCGACGCAAGACGCTGGAGAACCGCGTTGTGCTCGGGCGTGTCGGCCCGGAACCAGATGCTCCAGAGCGCGCTGTGGGCCAGCCGACGGACCAGCGGGTCCGGATCGTCGAGGGCGCGGGCCACCGTCGCGTTCACCTTCATCGTGCCCACGGCTCCCAGCGCCAGCGCCGCGGCCCGTCGCGCCTGCGGCTCGGCGGCACGCAAGGCCGCCGTCAGCGCGGCCTCGCTGAAGCGGGAAGCGACCTTCTGGCGGAACTGGTCCAGGTCCTGGTCGCGCAGAAACCCCTCGAAATAATCGACCAGCAGCCGTCGGGACGCCTCCTCGGCCGCGTCCGACCGCACATCCGCGCACGGACAAAACCGGAACCGCCCCCAGGACCAGGCCGAGAACCAGCGCGGCGGACCGTCGCCCCGGTCGCGCGCCCAGCCGGACGGGCAAGTGCCTCATGAGGGAGACTCCGAGTTTGGGGCCTGGTCGATCGAGAGACGTGGGTTCAGGAGGTAAGTGTAGTAGTCCGCCATCGTTGCGGACAGGGGCGGTCCTGCTTCCAGAGCAAAACGACCTGGCGTTCACGCCGGTACGTGTTTCGCGTCCCCCCATCGGACGTCAGTCTTTTCCGTGTAGCGGCGGCCGTCTCGGCCGCTCCGGAGAGAATTGGGCCCAGAGCGGCCGAGACGGCCGCCGCTACATGGAATAGCCCAGAAAACCAGCCCTCCGAGACGCGAAACACGTACCGGCGTTCACGCCGGGTCGTGATTGGGAACCCGAACCGGCATCACACCGAGGAGAAGAGAAGAGGGCGAGGGACCCCTTGAACCGCATCCCGCGGCTCACCCTCGCCCTCTCCTGCCAACGCCTTTCCCCAAAGACGTTGATTCCGGCACGCCCCGGGAGGGAGCCCACGGGGACGAGACTGACTGTCCGGTCCGGCACGTGATCTGTTGCAGGAAAACTAGGTCAAGAGTGGGTGCCGGTCAACTGGCGGGGCCGGCCGCCGTCAGGGCGCGCACCGCCGGTGCCGGGATGGTGCGGGCCGCGCCGGGGGACGTGGCCACGACGACTCCCAGGCTCAACCCGGCGTCGAGCAATTGCCCCGAGACCGTCTCGCCGGCCGTGATGACGCGCACCGGCTGGCCCAGCAGCTCCAGACGCGATCGCCAGGCGCGGTCCAGCGGCCCGGGACCCTGGTCCAGGCCCTCGCCGTACCGCGCATCGAGCCGCTCAACGAGCTCGCGGGCCAGGTCGGATCGGTCCAGCGGCCGTCCCGCGAGGAGGGCCAGCGACGTGGCCGTGTCTCGAAGCTCCGCCGGGAAGTCATCCGCCGCGGCATGGACGTTCAGGCCGATGCCGATGATCGATCCTGAGCCGCGCTCGACCAGGACCCCGGCGACTTTCCGCCCGTCCACGCGGACATCGTTGGGCCACTTGATGCCGGCGGGACGGCCCGTGCGGTGTTCGACCAGCTCGGCGACCGCGACGGCCCCCAGCGCCGTCAGCCAGTAAGGCGTGGCGATCGGCTCGGGGGGAAACACCAGCAGCGACATCAGCAGCGCCGAGGCGGGCGGCGCCGACCAGGACCGCCCCTGCCGGCCGCGGCCCGCGGTCTGCGCCTCGGCCAGGACGACAAGACCGTCGTTGGCGCGCGACTCGGCGGCGCGGATCGCCAGATCGTTGGTGCTCGTGACCCGGTTCCAGACCGCGATCCGCCGCCCGATGTGACGGGGATTCAGCCCCCACTCGATCTGATCGGGACACAAGCGCGCCGCCGGTCCCCGATACGACGCGCCCAGGTAGGGATGCCGCTCCAGGTCAAAACCGAACGCCTCCAGCTCATCGAGATCGCGCTGGACGGCGGACAGGTCGTCCCCCAGCGCGGGCAAGGACACGAAGCCGTCGGCGGCGCAGACGTTCGAGCAGGCCCATGTTCACGTTACAATCCTAGCTTGCTCTCGAAGTCCAGGCCGATATCCAGCGCCGGCGCGGAGTGCGTCAAGCGCGCCGACGCTGATCCGATCGACGCCGCTCCGCGCCAGGGACCCGACGGTCTCCAGCGTGATGCCGCCCGACGCCTCAAGCAAGACGTTCGGGGCCTTCTCGTCGCGCCGGCGCACGGCCTCGGCGAGACTCTCGGCCCCGAGATTGTCGATGAGAATGATGTCGGGATGGCATTCGAGCGCCCGGTCGAACTGCGTGAGCGAATCGACCTCGACTTCCACGAACTTCGCGTGCGGCGCCTCCCGGCGCAGGCCGCGATCGCCCGGCCGATGGGGTCGCCCGTCTCGGCCAGCCAGGCGAGGTGATTGTCCTTGATGAGGACCGCGTCGAAAAGGCCCATGCGGTGGTTCCGGCCGCCGCCGCAACGGACCGCGTACTTCTCCAGCACCCGCCAGCCCGGGGTGGTCTTGCGGGTGTCGAGGATGACGGCCTGCGTACCCGCGACGGCGACGACGAAACGGCTCGTCAGCGTGGCGATGCCGCTCAGGCGCTGGAGAAAGTTCAGGGCCGTGCGTTCAAACGCGAGCAGATCCTGCATCGTGCCGGCGATCGAGGCGATCACCATCCCCGGCGCAACGTGATCCGCGTCGTTTATCCGCGGGTGGAACCACGGCAGGCCGGTCCGGCGCGTCACCTGCGCGACGACCGGCAGACCGGCGACGACGCCCGGCCGCCGGGCGACCAGCCGGGCCGATCCCCGCGCGTCGGGCGGGATCGTCGCGAGGCTGGTGAGATCCCCCTCGTCGCCGAGATCCTCGGCGAGTGCCAGCTTGATCAACGCCTCGGCACAATCTTGCTCGGCGGGTCCGAAGCCCAGGTCGGATGGGGGGGAAGCTTCGATCACGGAGAAACCTCGATATCTTGGCCCTTCCTCGGCCGTACCAGCCACGCCGGCAGACGCGGCGGGGCCAGCACCATCAGGACGAGCACGACAAGTCCGAAGAAGACATAAGCCACGGTGAAAACCCACGCCGGCGCGTGATAGAAGATCAGTTGATGCGCCCAGTGACCTATGAAGGCACCGGGATAGGGCTCTTGACCGCCGAGCCGCCGGAGGTGTTTCTCCAGGCTCGTGAGCGGACAGGCCACTCCCAGCAGAGCCTGGATCGCCACCACCGCGATGGCCAGCAGGTGCAACATCCGGAACCCGAAATGGTGGACCCAGGATCGCCGCAACGCCAGTCCGATGAGAATCGCGGCCAGGCCGAGCACCACGAACGCGACGTAACCAAAATGGATGAGGACCACCAGGTCCGCCAGAATCCGATAAAGGAACACGATAGCGGCTCCCACGGTCGGACGACCAGGGGCGTCAAGGGACTCTCTTTCATCTACGAGCAATGGCGGCGGCTCGTTGGAAGATCCTTTCCGGTCCCCTCCCCCGCCGGGGGAGAGGGGGCAAGATACTCAGAGTCTGTCCCAGACGTGGGGATCCGGTCATTCTGGGTTCAGCCCCGAAGGGGCGAAAGTAAATAGCCCAGGGCGTCAGCCCTGGGAACCAGCGCGGCGACCGCTCCTTCTCAGCCCCGAAGGGGCGGCAGAAACCATCACCCCGCGGGATCGTCTTTCGCCCCTTCGGGGCTGCGGAGAGGAGCGATTATGCCCCTTTCGCTGTCTGTCCCAGGGCTGACGCCCTGGGCTATTCACTTTCGCCCCTTCGGGGCTGAAGACGAGTGTGCCGTCGCTTCGGCGAGGCTCAGACCAGAATCACCGGATCGCCACTTCTGGGACAAACTCTCAGATCGGACCGCATCAGCGGGACCGTGAATCACAGCGGTCGGGGCCGGCGGGACGTCTTCTTGCCGCCTGCGCGGGCCTTCTTGCGGGCGCTCTGGGGTTGCGGCGTGGGAGCGGGGCGGGCGGGACCGCCGGTGCGCTGGGAGCGCAGTTCGAGGATCCGGTCGCGCAGGGCGGCGGCGCGTTCGAATTCCAGCTTCTCGGCGGCCTCGAGCATCTCGGCCTCGAGCTCGTTGAGGTACTCCTCGGTGGCGTCGGTCGTCTCGTCGCGGCCGACGGCCTTGCGGACCTCGGTCTTGGCCTGGATCTCCTCCTCGATGCCGCGGCGGATCGCCTTGACGATCGTCTCGGGCGTGATGCCGTGCTCGGCGTTGTACGCGAGCTGCAGCGCGCGGCGGCGGCTGCGTCTCGTCGATCGCCCGCTGCATCGAGTGGGTCACCTTGTCGGCGTAGAGCACGACCTCGGCGTTGACGTGCCGGGCCGAGCGGCCGATCGTCTGGATCAGCGAGGTCTCGCTGCGGAGGAAGCCCTCCTTGTCGGCGTCGAGGATGCAGACCATCGACACCTCGGGCAGGTCGAGCCCCTCGCGCAGCAGGTTGACGCCGACCAGGGCGTCGAAGGCCCCCTCGCGCAGCTCGCGGAGGATCGTCACCCGCTCGAAGGCGTCGAGCTCCGAGTGCAGCCACTTGCAGCGCAGCCCTTGCTCCTTGAGGTACCGCGACAGGTCCTCGGCCAGCCGCTTGGTCAGGGTGGTGACCAGCACCCGCTCGCCCTTCGGCGGCCCGCTTCTTGATCTCGTTCGAGCAGGTGCGGGCACCTGCCCGCGGGCGGGCTCGACCCGGACGATCGGGTCGACCAGGCCGGTCGGCCGGATGACCTGCTCGACGACCTCGCCGCCGGACATCGCTGACCTCGTAGTCGCCGGGCGTGGCCGAGACGTAGATCCGCTGGCCGAGCTTCGTTCTCCCACTCGTCGAACCGCAGCGGGCGGTTGTCCAGGGCGCTCGGGCAGGCGGAAGCCGTGCTCGACCAGCGTGCTCTTGCGGCTGAAGTCGCCGGCGAACATGCCGCGGATCTGGGGGACGGTGACGTGCGACTCGTCGATGAACAGCAGGCTGTCGTCGGGGAAGAAGTCGAGCAGCGTGTTCGGCGTCTCGCCCGGCTTGCGGCCCGAGAGGGGCCGGCTGTAGTTCTCGATCCCCGAGCAGTAGCCGACCTCCAGCAGCATCTCCATGTCGTAGCGGGTCCGGGCGGCCAGCCGCTGGGCTTCGAGCAGCTTGCCCTGCTCCTTGAGCTGCTTGAGCCGCTCGCTCCAGCTCCTCCTGGATCGCGTCGACGGCCGCCTTGATCCGCTCCTCGGGCAGGACGAAGTGCTTGGCCGGGTAGACGTACATCTCCTGCTGTCGTCTCGAGGACCGTGCCGGTGAGGGGGTCGATGACGGCGAGCGTCTCGACCTCGTCGCCGAACAGCTCGATCCGGTAGCCGATCTCCTCGTAGGCCGGCCAGAGCTCGACGACGTCGCCCGCGCACGCGGAACTTGCCGCGCTCGAAGCTCGACGTCGTTGCGGTCGTACTGGATGTCGACGAACTTGAGCAGCATCTCGTCGCGGTCGATGCATCTCGCCGACCTTCAAGCCGGACCATCATCTTGCGATAGTCCTCGGGCGAGCCCAGGCCGTAGATGCACGAGACGCTGGCGACGACGATCACGTCGTTGCGGCTGACCAGGGCGCTGGTGGCAGGCCAGCCGCAGCCGCTCGATCTCCTCGTTGATCGCGGCGTCCTTCTCGATGTAGATGTCGCGCTGGGGGATGTAGGCTTCGGGCTGGTAGTAGTCGTAGTAGCTGACGAAGTAGCGGACGGCGTTGTGCGGGAAGAACTCCTTGAACTCGCCGTAGAGCTGGGCGGCCAGCGTCTTGTTGTGCGACATGCACCAGCGCGGGCCGGCTCGACCGGGCGATGACGTTGGCCATCGTGAACGTCTTGCCCGAGCCGGTCACGCCCAGCAAGGTCTGGTGCTTCTTGCCCTCGGTCAAGCCCTCGCACCAGATCCTCGATCGCCTGCGGCTGATCGCCGGCCGGCGCGAACGGGCTGACCAGTTGAAAATCCGGCATCGTTCTGATGTGTCCGCGAGAAAGGTTCTGATTCCATCACGGGGCCGGGCGATGGGAATCCGCCTGGGCGAGTGCGACAGGAAACCGCAAGTTGGGCCGCAGGCTCGCCAGCGTGGCCGGCCCGATCCCGCGCACCCGGCGCGAGAGGTCTTCGGGCGAGCGAAACGGCCTGGCTTGCCGTGCTCTTTCGATTGCCGCCGCCCGTACCCGCCCGATCCCATTCAAAGCGACCAGCACCCCGGTCGGGGCGGTGTTCGGATCGACCCGCAACTCGGGGAGCGGCTGCGCAGGTAACGAGATGTCCGACCCCTCCCGGAGCTGCGCCAGCAAGCCCGCCAGCACCACGACGGCCATCCAGAGCGGCGTCCGTTGATCCCATCCCCAGGGGTGATGCCGACGCGACTGATCCCTCATCGCCGGGCACGTCCTCCGGCCCCTGTACGTTGATCCCTGTTCCTTTTCCCTTGTTCAGGCTAACCGCCGGCACGTCGAGACTCAAGGCGCGTAGAGAATCCCCTCGGTCATGCGGGTCAGCGCGGCCAGGAAACGCTCGAGGTCTTCGCTCGTGTTGAACGGTCCCGGGCTGAGGCGCAAGGTTCCCTCGGGAAACGTGCCGAGCCTCTTGTGGATATAGGGCGGCACAGTGCAGGCCGGGGCGGACGGCGATATCGAAGGTGGAGTCCAGAATGCCGCCCAGGTCCTGCGGCGAGATCCCTTCCGGCACGATGAGCGAAAGTGCGCCGACGTGCGTGGCCGGGTCCCATTCTCCGGCCATGCGCCAGCCGTAGGCCCGCTCGGTCCAGTCCACGACCTGCTGGAGCAACTCAACCTCGTGGCGGCGGTTGACCTCCATGCCGCGTTCGTTGATCCAGGCGATGCCCGCGGCCAGACCGGCGATGCCCAGCACGTTGGGCGTGCCGCCTTCGAGAAAATAGGGCAGTTCCGCCGGCTGGGTTTCCCGCGCCGAGTCTCCGCCCGTGCCGCCCTCACGCCAGGCCCGGATGCACTGCGCGCGGGGACCGACATAGAGCGCGCCGGTGCCAGTCGGACCATAGAGCGCCTTGTGTCCCGGGAAGGCGAGCAGGTCGATGGGCGTGGCGCGCAGGTCGATCGGCACCACGCCCGCCGACTGCGCCGCATCGACCAGGAACAAGGCCCCGGCCGCGCGCGCGGACCGCGCGATTTCCTCGATCGGCTGGACGGTCCCCAGCACGTTCGAGGCGTGCGTCAGGACCACGAGCGCGGTGTTGGGCCGGATCGCCGCGCGGACCTCGGCCGGATCGAGGTAGCCGTCCTCCGACGCGACGCGCGTGACCGTGATGAAACCGGCGAGTTCCAGGGCGCGCAACGGCCGGCTGACGGAATTGTGTTCCAGGTCGGACGTGACCACATGATGGCCCTGACGCAACACGCCCTTGATGGCCATGTTGAGCGCGTCCGTGCCGTTGAGCGTGAAAATCCAGCGCAGGGGCGACTCACCATTGAACAGCCGGTTCAAGGCGAATCGCGCCTCGTCCACCGCACGCTCGCAATCCGTGGCCATCCTGTGCCCGGCGCGACCCGGATTGGCCAGCCGCGTGCAAGCAAAGCCGGCCAGTGTGTCGTAAACCACCTGGGGCTTGGGAAAACTGGTGGCGGCGTTGTCCAGATAGATCATGAATCAGCTCCCCACATACCGCGCATACAGCGTCCGCGCCCGGGCGATGTCGTTCGTGCCCTTGATAATCGCCCGGCCGTCGGGAAAAACCGTCAATTCGTGATCCTCGACTGTGAAACGAAGCATGAACGTGTTGTAGCGGACTGTGCCCAACCCGGTCAGCCGGCCTGCGAGCTCGCCAAAATCGAGCGGCTCGGGCCGGTGGGCGGACACCTGCACCGCGTTGCGACCACAGAGCACGGTCGTCCGTGAGCCAAGGCCGCCTTCCAGCCAGTCGAACCGGCGCTGCCGGCAGCAGGGACAATCGCCTTGCTCCCGCAGACCGGCGATGTTCAGCCGTCGGAACGTCCCGTCCCAGAGGTCGATCATGAGCAGGTCGCGGTTCAGTGCGGAAATGGAGCCGCTGAGCCACTTCATCGCCTCGACCGCCTCGAACGACGCGATCACCCCGACCGCCGGCCCGAGAATGCCCGCGGTTTCACACGTGGGGCTAGTGCCCGGCGGAGGACTCGTCTCGATCACACAGCGCAGGCAGGCAGTCTCTCCCGGTACGATCGTCATCGTCTGCCCTTCACTGCCAATCACACCGCCGAAGATCCAGGGCTTGCTCCACTTCACCGCGGCGTCGTTGATCAGGTAGCGCGCCTCGAAGTTGTCCGTGCCGTCGAGGATGAGATCCACATCGGCGATCAGGTCGCGGATGTTGGTCGCGTCGATGTCCGTGACGACCGGCTCGATCGTGACCCGGCGGTTGATCGCGCGCAGCTTCCGCGCGGCGGCTTCGGCCTTGGGCAGATTGGCGGCGACGTCGTCCTCGTCAAAGAGCATCTGGCGCTGGAGGTTGTGCGTCTCGATGAAGTCGCGGTCCACCAGCCGCACGAAACCGACCCCCGCGCGCACCAGGTGGTTCGCCAGCACGGTCCCCAGCGCGCCGCAACCGCAGATCGTCACGCGGCCCGCCATCAGCTTGCGCTGGCCGGCCTCTCCCAGGGCGGCAAAGCGGACCTGGCGGCTGTAGCGATCCAGATCCGCGGCGGGCGTCTCGGGCTCGGGCGTTTCCATCCTGCGCCTTCCTGGGGAGCGTACAATACAAGGGCGTAGGGCCCACTTTATCACAAACCGCCTCATCTGCGTTCCCGTCGCGGAGGTTCTCCGATGGCGGCGGACATCGACGAAAGGGAATCGCCCACGACCATCGAGCGACACACGCTCCAGATCGGCCGCGCGCTGCTCGCGGCCGCGCGCCGAGCCGCCCCGGTGTGGGACCGTTCCTGGTGGGACGATCGCCTCATGGCGTTGACCCTGAGCGATCCCCGGGCCAAGGTCCAGCTTTTCCGGTTCATCGATGCCTTGCCGGCCCTGACGACCGCCGAGAGCGTGCGGCGCCATCTCGACGAGTACCTCAATGCGGCCAACGGCCACCTGCCCGGGCTCTTGAAGCTGCCCCAAAGCGTGGTCCCTTATAACTTTCTGGGAAATCGCTTCCTCTCGGCGACGGCCCGCGCCGCGACCGACCGCATGGCCCGGCGGTTCATCGCCGGCGCCACGCCGAACGAAGCCGTCCGCTCGATCCTGCGGCTGCGCGCCGATCACCGCGCCTTCACGGTCGATCGGCTGGGCGAGGCCGTCATCAGCGCGGTCGAGGCCGACGCCTATCGCGATGCCTACCTCGACCTGCTGCGCACCCTGTCCGGGGCTCTGGCCGATCAGCCCGAAATTCCCCAGATTGACCGCGACGACCGCGGCCCGATCCCGCGCGTGAACGTCTCGCTCAAGCTCTCCAGCCTCGTCCCGCGCTTCGATGCCCTCCCGGCCGAAACCACGTCCAGGGAAGTTCTCCAGCGGCTCCGGCCGATCCTCCGCGCAGCACGCGAGAGACACGCCTACGTCCACGTCGACATGGAGCAATATGCCAACAAGGACCTGACTTACCACCTGTTCGAGACCGTCCTGAGCGAGCCCGAGTTCCGCGACTGGCCCGACGCGGGCATTGTCGTGCAGGCGTATTTGCGCGGCCCTCGGCGATCTGGAACGGCTTCGCGCCTGGGTGCGGCACCGCGGCACGCCGATCACGATCCGGCTGGTCAAGGGCGCTTACTGGGATTACGAAGTGCTGCACGCCCGCCAGGTTGGCTGGCCGGTGCCGGTCTTCGAGCACAAGTGGGAAACCGACGCGAACTTCGAGCGCCGTGCCCGGTTCCTGCTCGAAAACCGCTTCGGGCTGATCCCCACGTTCGGCAGCCATAACTGCGCGTTCGATGGCCGCCGTGCTGGCGACGGCCGAAGCTCTCGACGTGCCGCGGAACGGCCTGGAACTCCAGATGCTGCACGGCATGGGCGGGCCTCTCGAAGCCGAACTGGTGCGGCGCGGCCAGCGCGCTGCGCGTCTACACGCCGTGCGGACCGCTCCTGCCGGGCATGGCGTACCTGGTGCGCCGGCTGCTGGAGAACACGTCCAACGAGTCGTTCCTGAAAGCCAGCTCGGTCGTTCACCTGCCGGCGGACGACCTCTTGCAAGATCCGGAGGAGGTCGGAGCCATGTGGCGTCGCAAACACCCGGTGGCCGAGCCGGCCGCCGCCGCGGTCGGGGTTCTGCCGCCCTTCCGCAACGAGCCCCCGGCCGATTTCAGCCAGGACGAGAACCGTAAGCGCCTCCGCGCGGCCCTGGATGACGTGCGCGGGCGGCTGGGACGGTTCTATCCCCGGCATCTCGCCGCCAACGAGGTCGCCCATCCGGCCCATGAAATCGAGCCTGCCGACCCGGCGCGGCACCTGATCTCGTACGATCCGGGCGACACGGCGACCGTCATCGGCTTCACCCCGCGTTGCAGCGCCGACGATGCCAGGGCGGCCGTTGGGCTGGCACGTGAAGCCTTTCCGGGCTGGTCGGCCACGCCCGCGCGACAGCGGGCCGACGTTCTTTTGCGCGCCGCCGACCAGATGCGCCGCCGCCGCTTCGAGCTGGCCGCCTGGGAAATCGTCGAATGCGGCAAGCCCTGGCGCGAGGCCGACGCCGACGTGGCCGAAGCCATCGATTACTGCGAGTTCTACGCCCGCGAGATGATCCGCCGCGCCGCGCCCGACCATCGCGACGTGCCCGGCGAGACCAACGCCATCGAGTCGATTGCCCGGGGGGTGGCCGTCGTCATCGCGCCCTGGAACTTCCCGCTGGCCATTCCGACCGGCATGACCACCGCCGCGCTCGTGGCCGGCAATACGGTCTTGCTCAAGCCGTCCGAGCAATCCCCGATCATCGCCTGGCATCTGGCGCGGATTCTTCACGACGCGGGCCTGCCGCCGAATGCGCTGCAATTCCTCCCCGGGACGGGCGAGGAGGTCGGCCAAGCTTTGGTGCAGAGCCCGGATGTGGATTTGATCGCCTTCACCGGCTCGCGGGACGTCGGCCTGCTGATCAACCACCAGGCAGCGCGGCCGCAGGCGGGGCAAGATCATGTCAAGCGCGTCATCGCCGAGATGGGCGGCAAGAATGCGATCCTGATCGACGATGATGCCGACCTCGACGAGGCGGTCGTCGGCGTGCTGCAAAGCGCGTTCGGATACGCCGGTCAAAAATGCTCGGCGTGCGCGCGGGTGATCGTTCTGGAAGGGATTCACGATGCCTTCCTCACCCGGCTGGTTGAAGCCGCCAAGGCGCTGCCGGTCGGCCCGGCCGACGACCCCGATACCGTCGTCGGTCCGCTCATCGACGCCGACGCCCTGCGGCGCGTCCGGGACTACGCACGCCTCGCGGAGCGCGAAGGGCGCATCGTGCTGGCCGTCGATGTCGGCCCGCTCGCCGATCGCGGCTATTACTTCGGCCCGATGATCGTCGCCGACGTGCCGCCCGAGTCCCGCATCGCCCGCGAGGAAATCTTCGGCCCGATCCTGGCCGTCGAGCGCGCCCACGATCTGGAGGAAGCCCTCCAGCTTGCCCAGCAGACCGATTACGCCTTGACCGGCGGCCTGTATTCCCGCAGTCCGGCCCACATCGAGCGCGTCCGGCGCGAATTCCGGGTCGGGAATCTCTACATCAACCGCCCCATCACGGGCGCCTGGGTGGATCGTCAGCCGTTCGGCGGCTTCAAACTCTCGGGCATCGGCACGAAGGCCGGGGGCCGAGAGTATCTCAACGAATTCCTGCTCACCCGGGTCGTGACCGAAAACACCATGCGCCGCGGCTTTGCGCCCGATGGCGATGGACCTCTTCAAGAAGTCCTCGCAGGCCGAAGCGCGTTGCCCCGTTAGAGTGGTTCACGCTCGGGTGGGCAAATCTGTGCCAAGGCCAGAATCGTCTTGCGGCGCGTCCTCGGCCCGATTCCAATACGTGCAGGGCGAGCGTGTGATTTCCCGCCCTGAGCCCCGGATGCCCCGTAGCCGTCGTGGGCCCGGCGCTCATACCGGGTGCCGAACGACCCGGCGTGAACACCGGGCCTATCAGGAAAAAACCCGGTGAACCGGGTTGGGGCATGCGTGCCGTCCGAGCGTCGCTTCCCGCCCAGTTTACCGGGCGCCCCGCGCAGCGGTCATGGGTCCGGCGTGGACGCCGAATCGTGAACCTGGCGGAGGAGTTCGCGCGATCCGCGCGGTGTTTCCCGCCCGGTTCACCGGGCGATCCGCGCCGCGGTCGTCGGCCCGGCGTTCACGCCGGGTGGGCATTTCCCGGTGGAGATCCAGAAAGGCGACCACCATGTCCTTCATTGCCTTCGACGAAACGTACCATCTCGGACATCCCGAGATCGACGACCAGCACGCAAAGCTCTTCCGCGCGGTCAACCAGCTCTATGATGCGATGCTTGCCGGCAGTGCGCGGCAGGAACTGGATCGCATCCTCAACTTCCTGCGGATCTACACGGTCAAGCACTTCGCGACCGAAGAAAAATTGATGGAGGCCAGTGGCTACCCGGTCTACCGGAAGCACAAGGCCATCCACGAAGAACTGGCCGCGCAGGTTCTCGATCTCGAGAATCAGCATCAGGCCGGCAAGGTGAGCCTGTCCCTGGACGTCTTCAACTTCCTGAAGGACTGGCTGGCCGTCCATATCTCGAAAGAAGACCGCCAGATGGTCGCCTATCTTCTTTCCAAGGGCATGTAGGACCGCCCGCCCGCTCACCCGGCCCTGCGCCGCCGTGGTGCCGGCGGACGCGACGGCGTGGCGATGACGGCGAACCGGCCGCGCTGCGGGGCTTCCAGGGCCTCGAAGTCGCGGTATCGCAGCCGCAGGCTCTCGTGGCGATGGTTGCCCTCGACCACGATCGCCGCCGCCGCCGCCAGGGCGGTGTCCACCACGGTCGGCAACCCGTAGAGCCGTCCAAAGGGCGGCACCGCGCCCCGTTCACAGTCCGCGAAGACGGCGGCGGTTTCCTCTTCCGTGGCCATGCGCAGCCGGGGTTCCGCCAGCAGTGCGCCGCAACCGCTCCAGATCGACCCGGTGCGTGGACGGCAGGACGACCAGCACGAACCCGCGCGACGCCTCGACCAGCACCGTCTTGGCCACCATCCGGCCGGGAATGTGCAGGCTCTGCGCCCGGCGGCTCGCCGATGCGGCCGGCTGGTGCATCAAGTGCTCGAAGTGAACACGACGACTGAGCAGATAGTCGCGGATTTCCATGGTGCCGGCCTCCAGAAGATGGGCGTGGCTCGCAATCATTATAGACGCTCTGGGCAAGATGGAAGCTTTAACGCAACATTGGCGCCAGGATTCGACGCGATCAGGACCGAATTGCCGGATGCAACGATGGCGCGGTCGGTTAGAATCCTATGGGCGCGGGGTGGTCAAGATGGTCGCCGCGGCGCCGGGACCGGCTCTGGTCGGTCTTGGGACATGCCGGGGAGGAAAGTCCGGACTCCGCAGGGCACGGTGGTGGGTAACGCCCACCGTCCGCAAGGGTCGGGAAAGTGCAACAGAAAGCAAACCGCCAGGGTGGTGCATGCATTGCCCTGGTAAGGGTGAAACGGTGAGGTAAGAGCTCACCAGCAGGCCGGGCGACCGGTCTGGCTAGGTAAACCCCACCGGGAGCAAGGCCAAATAAGGGAGCACGCGTCTTCCCTCGGGAGGGCGCACGAGTCGGCCCGGCTCGTCAGGACTCCCGGGTAGGCTGCTCGAGGCGCCGGGCAACCGGCGTCCTAGAGAAATGACCATCCGGAATCCGCAAGGTTCCGACAGAATCCGGCTTACACGACCACCCCGACGCCCTTTTTTCCCGCCCCCTGTTCACTTTCCGCGGCGCCGTCCGTTCCCTTAAGAAGATGCACTTCCCGTCGCATCCGGATCTCTGGTGTCGTCCTCCGGTCCAGATCGCGGTTCGTAAGTAAGCGGCGCACGCGTTTTGGGTTTCCTGGATTCCGTCGCGGAGACTGATTCGCCGGCCGATGGCCTGGCGGGCGGACCTCCTCCAAGACCCAAGCCGCGCCTCCGCCACGTAAGCGTATGAGCCACGATCCCGCCTTTCTTTTCTCGCCCCTGGCACGGGGTTTGAAGGAAACAGGCATGGCCGCACGCAATTGCGCTTGACGGCCCAGGCCGACCTGCTATGATGGATGCAATTGTGGTGTGTGCAGGAGTGTCTGTGAAGAGGTGACGGGATGTGGCACGAGGGGGTAGGACGGATGGAATCGGATCTCGTGGTCACAGGCTCAATCATCGATTCCTGGGTGGAACCCTCGGGACCGCCGCGTGATGCCGCGCGGTTGGTGTTGCAGGTGGCGCCCCGGGGCCGGCCCGGCGATCTGATGATCGTCGAGGCGTCCGCGTCTCTGGTGGGTGATCTCGGCTGGCTCGAAGATCTGGGCGAGAACATGTGCCACGGCAGCCCGGTCGCCGCCGTCTGTCGGCGCACGCTGGGCGGGTTGTTGAAGGCCCGCAAGCTGGACCTCGCCCGGTAGTCTTCCCCACCCCCCGGCCGACGACGGCGCCGCATCGCCGCGGCATCGTTCGCATCTTTATATGTACAAATGTCACGGTTTCTCACCCGCGAAGGCGCGTGGGCGGGGATGTCTCTCCGTTTCGAGACGCATTTTGGACTGCCCCCTTGACCGCCTCGGAATCACACTCTACAAAACACTGTTGAAAGCGATGGGGCGGGACGCGGGCCCGGGCGGGAAGCTGCTCTTGGCGGCTTGTTGATTGGGCGGTGCGGCTTTCGCGGTCGTTGCGCGTTGCAGGCGCGATCCATTGATCGGTCACTCAGCATCGAGAATCTGATGTCACAAGCAGTGCGTCCTCCGGCACCTTATCGAGCCCCGCTCTGGACGCGCGTGGCCGAGGGGTTTCGCTACGGGGGAGGGGTCGGCCAGTGGACGTGGATGCTCCATCGCCTCTGCGGCCTGGGGATCGTGGTGTTCCTGGTGATCCACATCCTGGACACGTTTTTCGTCGTCTCGTACCCCGAGCTTTACGACCACACGGTCGCGATCTACGGCGGCATGATCGCGGGGCAGACTTATTGGTGGCTGCGCTGGGCGTTCCGGCTCGGTGAGTGGGGTTTGATCGCCTGCGTCTTGTTCCATGCGGTCAACGGCTTCCGGGTGGGCCTCTTCGATTTCTGGCCGTGGAGCGTGCGGCTGCAGCGCGAGCTGGCGTGGGCGGTGGTGACGGTCTTCGTGGCGATCATGATTCCCGTCACGGTCGTCGTGTTCTCCCCGCTGACGCAGGCGTCCCACCACTGGAAGATGCCGGGCCCGAAAGCCCAGCCCACCGGGTTCGCATCCGCGCCTCTGTCCCCCTCCTCGGGCCGTTGAGGGCGCGTCGGCGCTGTTGGCCAGTTCGGTCCGCAATCGGAAGGCAGATCCCACATGGCAGCGATGTATCGGCGCGTCCGCCCGCCGGGCGGATTCGAGCTCTGGTGGTGGTATTTCATGCGCCTTTCGGGGCTGCTCCTGGTCATCCTGGCGCTGGGCCACCTCTTCATCGTTCACTTGTGGAACAACGTCGAGGTCGTCAATTACGCGTTCGTGGCCAGCCGCTGGTCGAGTCCGACCTATGGCGTGGTCTGGCGGCTCTGGGACATGACGATGATCAGCCTGGCGGTGCTGCACGGATTCAACGGCATCCGCCAGGTGTTGTACGAATACCTGCACCTGCCCTTTCAGCGGGTCGTCGCGACCACGGTGATCTGGTCGGGCGCCGTGATGTTGATCGTGGTGGGCACCTATGCCATCCTCCGGTTCGAGGCGAATGAGGAGTACATCCAGCGCTTCCGCGCCGCGAATCCCGAACTCTATCCCGCGGCGGCGGCCGGCTCCGAGGCCCCCGCGCAGCCCCCGGCGACGCTGACACAAAGGGCATCATGAGCAGCTACCACCGATTCGATTGCATCATCGTCGGCGCCGGCGGCGCGGGACTGATGGCCGCGCTCGAGGCGAGCAAGCAAGTCGGCACGGCGGTCGTCAGCAAGCTCTATCCGACCCGCTCGCACACCGGGGCGGCCCAGGGCGGGATCGCCGCGGCGCTGGCCAACCTCGAAGACGATTCGTGGGAGAACCACGCCTACGACACGATCAAGGGGGGCGACTTCCTGGTCGACCAGACGGCCGCCGAGATCCTCTGCCGCGAAGCGGTCGAGTGCATCTACGACCTGGAGCACATGGGCCTGCCGTTCGACCGCACGGCCGACGGCCGGATCTCCCAGCGCCGGTTCGGCGGCCACACCAAGCCCAACCCCGATTACGACCCGTCTGCGCCGCCCGGCACGCCCAACGCCCGCCCACGCATCCCCGGTCATGCGCGCCTGCCACTCGGCCGACCGCACCGGCCACATGATCCTCCAGACCCTGTACCAGCAGTGCATCAAGCAGGGCGTGACCTTCTTCGACGAGTTCCACATGCTGGACCTGATCATGGTCGACGGCGAGTGCCGCGGCATCGTCGCGCATCGAGATCGCCACCGGCCAGCTCCACGTCTTCCACGCCAAGAGCGTGCTGCTGGCCACCGGCGGGTTCGGCCGGATGTTCAAGGTCTCGTCCAACGCCTACGCCCTGACCGGCGACGGCCCGGCGATCGCCTATCGTCACGGCCTGCCGCTGGAGGACATGGAGTTCTACCAGTTCCACCCGACCGGCATCTATCGGCTGGGCATCCTGCTGAGCGAGGCTTGCCGCGGCGACGGCGGCATCATGTTCAACGACAAGGGCGAGCGCTTCATGGAGAAGTACGCCCCGAACCTCAAGGACCTCGCCAGCCGCGACGTCTGCTCGCGGTCGATCTACCAGGAGGTCCGGGCCGGCCGCGGGATCGGCGGCAAGGATTACGTCTATCTCGACATCCGCGCCGAGACGATGAACAAGTACGAGCACCAGCCCGACCGGCGGGAAGGTCGACAGCGCCTGGGTCGAGAAGCGGCTGCCGGACATCATCGAGTTCGCCCGGACGTACCTCGGCGTCGACCCGATCCAGGAGCCGATGCCGATCCAGCCGACGGCGCACTACGCGATGGGCGGCATGCCCGACCGACCTTCACGGCCGGGTGATCCGCGACGCCGCCGGCGCGGTCGTCCCCGGCCTGTACTCGGCCGGGCGAGAGCGCCTGCGTGAGCGTCCACGGCGCCAACCGGCTGGGCACGAACAGCCTGGTCGACCTGGTCGTCTACGGCCGCCGCGCGGGCCGGGCGATGGCCGCTACGCCCTCGACCGCGAGTTCGAGCCGCTGCCCCCGAAGCCCGAGAAGCCGCCGCGAAGGCCGAGATCGACGGCCTGCTCTCCCGCGCCCAGGACCGAGCCCTGGGTCAAGATCCGCGACGAGATGCAAGACGACGATGATGGACCGACTGCGGCGTCTACCGCACCGCCGAGACCCTCACCGCGGGCCCGCGACGACATCGCCGACTTGAAGGACCGCTACCGCAACCTGGGCGTCCAGGACAAGGGGCACGGTCTTCAACACCAACCTGCTGGAAGTCCTCGAGCTGGGCAACCTGCTCGACCTCGCCGAGGCCACCGTCGCCAGCGCCCTGGCCCGCACCGAGAGCCGCGGCGCCCACTCCCGCGAGGACTTCCCCAACCGCGACGACGAACGCTTCTTCAAGCACACCCTCGTCTACAAGGCCGGCGAGGACCAGACCCGCGTCGATTACAAGGACGTGGACGTCGTCTACGTCGAGAAGGACGGCCAGCAGGTGCCGAAGTATCCGCTGGAGGTCCGGAAGTATTGACCGCGACGGGTCGGATTCGCGATGCCGATCGCCGGTCTCGAGAGCGGTTCGTGCGGAATCTCGAGCGCGTCGAGGGCCTGGTCGCGCTCTACGACGAGCCTGACCGGTCCCGCCGCGGCCGGCCGAGCGTCCGGGAGTCCGACATCCTTCGGGCCGCGGTCGTGTTGCTGCACGCGACTCTGGAAGACTTCTTGCGGACCCTGGCCATGTATCGATTGCCCACGGCGAGAAAAGGAGATCTCTCTCAGAAAATCCCTTTCGCTGGCGGCGACGGCCGCAAGACGACTCTGACGCTGGGTGATCTTGCTGCATACCGTGAGGACGTCCGTGGAGGAAGTGATCACGGATCGGTGGAAGCGTATCTTGATCGTCGAGTTACAATGATACGGATGATATTGTCGGCTCGTTGGAACAGATCGAGCTTGCCTCGAAGGATATGATCGCGACCCTATGCAGCCGAGCTTCAGGCCTTGATCAGGAGGCGACACCAGATCGCCCATCGCCTGGACCGGAACGAGTTCGCCGGTCGTGGCCACCATGCGGCTCGCTCGCTCGGCAAGACGTCGCTCGACAGGTGGATTGGAAGCGGTCCGGCGGTTCGGACTCGATGTGATCGCTCGAGGCTAGCGGAACCTGATCCGGATCTGAGAGGCGTCTGATGGAAGACTGACGCTCGAATTCGCCCGGAAACTTCAGCGAGAGCCTCGAAGGGCACCTGGCGATCCCGAGGTTCGAGGTGATTCCGGGCGAATTCTCCAAGGTGCATGGGCCAACGTCGTCTCGCCCACCTTCGAGGGCATGGACGAGGCGGACCGCCAGGAGATCGTCTGGCAGCGCGTCTGGACACGTTCGATGTCGATGAGCGCCGCCGGATCGAGTTCATCTACACCGACGCCCCCTCGGAACTCGAACCCGAGGCCGATCCCGCGCCCGCCGAATCCACTCCGAAGCCGCAGTAAACCACCACAGGCGACCGACCATGGCGCAGAACGAATCCCGCCACCTGACCGTCAAGATCAAGCGGTACGACCCCGAGCGCGACGCGGCGCCGCACTGGGAGGAATACCAGGTCCAGGCCGAGCCCGATGGATCGCGTGCTCGACGTGATCCAGCAGATCAAGTGGAACCAGGACGAGACGCTGGACTTCCGGCGCTCGTGCGCGCACGGCGTCTGCGGCTCCGACGCGATGCGGATCAACGGCGTCAACGCCCTGGCCTGCAAGATCCTGGTCAAGAACCTCAAGAGCGACACGCTCACGATCGAGCCGATCCTCGGCCTGCCGGTGATCAAAGACCTGATCGTGGACATGAAGCCGTTCTTCGACCACTACAAGTCGGTCATGCCGTTCCTGGTCAACGACGAGCCGGCGCCGACGACCGAGCGGCTCCAGTCGCCGGCCGAGCGGGCGCGGTTCGACGACACGACCAAGTGCATCCTCTGCGCCTGCTGCACGACGGCCTGCCCGCCGTTCTGGGGCGACCACAAGTACGTCGGCCCGGCGACGATCGTCAACGCCCACCGCTTCATCTTCGACTCCCGCGACCGCGCCGCCGCCGAGCGGCTCGAGATCCTCAACGATGCCGAGGGCGTCTGGCGCTGCCGCACCGTCTTCAACTGCACCACCGCCTGCCCCCGCGACATCAAGGTCACCCAGGCCATCCAGGAGGTCAAGCGCGCCTGCCTGACGGGCACGATCGACTTCGCCGAGGACAGCTCGTTCTACGAATCCTGAGCGGGTTTGCGAGAACGGACAAGACCGGAAGGCGTGCTGGCTCAAGAAGCCCGAAGTGCCCGCGAGTGCATTGGTCCTGAAATGCACTCGCGGGCGCTTCGGGCTTTGCGGCTCTCGTGCAGACGGTAGAATGCCGCCGTGGCGCGGGGACGACGCAAGCACCGGGCCCGGTGCGTCTGGCGATCGGAGACGAGCATGCCCAAGCTCATCGCGTGCGGAATCAGACTCGTCGTTCTCGGACTGATAGCCACACATCCGACCTGGGCCGACGGCAATCTCGAACAGGGCATTGAGGAGATCCTGAAGACCTCGGGCTATCAGAACGGTCATTGGTGCTTGCTGGTCGTCGATGGCAAGACGGGCCAGGTCGTGGCGCAGCGCAACGCCGATCAACTCGTCAAGCCGGCCTCCGTCACGAAGCTCTTCTCCACCGCGGCGGCCCTGACCGAGCTCGGGTCGGATTTCCACTTCCAGACCCCCGTCCGCCGCCGCGGCGCGATCGACCCGGAGGGCACGCTGCACGGCGACCTCATCCTCGTCGCCGCGGGCGATCCCAGCCTGGGAGGCCGGACCGGACCGGACGGCACCCTGCTCTTCACCAACCACGACCATTCCTACGCCGGGGGCAATCTCGATGGCGAGCTGGTGCCCTGCGATCCGCTCGCGGGGATCGAGTCGCTGGCGCGGGAGATCCAGGCCGCCAAGATCAAGGTGGTCCAGGGGGATGTCCTCGTGGATGACCGGCTTTTTCCGCCCGCCCCCGCCACCGGCAGCGGGCCCGCGCGTATCACCCCGATCATCATCAACGACAACCTGATCGACGTGGTCGTCACGCCCGCCGACCAGGCCGACGTTCCGGCCGCCGTCCGGATCGTTCCCGAAACGGCCTTCGTTCAGTGGGATGCCCAGGTGTGCACGACCGCGGCGGGCACCACGCCCCGGCTCAAGGTCGTATCGATCGGCCCGCGCAGCTTCCAGGTCCGGGGGCAGTTGCCGGTAGGCCATCATCCGGTGGTCAAGCCCTTCGAGATCGAGCACCCGGCGGACTTCGCCCGCGCGGCGCTGATCGAGGCGCTGCGGCGCAAGGGCGTGCAGGTCGTCGCCTCTCCCCTGGACGCGAACCGGGTCGATCGCTTGCCCTCGACGGCGGAGGTTGCGCGGCTGCCCAAGGTGGCCGAATACACCTCGCCGCCCTTCGGCGCGTACATCAAGGTGATCTTGAAGGTCAGCCAGAACTTGCACGCCAGCCTCATGCCGCTGCTGCTGGCGACCCGGCACGGTCAGACCAGCCTTTCCGCCGGTCTGCGACGCGAGGCCGAGACCCTGCGGCGCCTGGGAGTCGAGGTGGGGACCCTCTCGCTCGGCAGCGGCGCAGGGGGAGCGACGCGGACCTGGTCACGCCGCGCGCGACCGTCGCGCTGCTGCGGGCGATGGCCGCCCGGCCGGATTTTGCGGCTTTCGAATCCGCCCTCCCCATCCTCGGCCGAGATGGTACGCTGGCCCAGGCCGTGGCCGCCGACAGCCCCGCGCGCGGCCATGTCCGGGCCAAGACGGGCACGTACTTTGTGACCAATGGCCTCGACGGCCACATGGTGCTCACCAGCAAGGCGCTGGCCGGCTACATGGAGACCGCCTCGGGGCGATCGCTGGCGTTCGCCTTCTTCGTGAACAACGTCCCCCTGCACGTCACCGAGGAAGACCCGTCGGACCCGACCGCCGCCGCCGGCCGTCTTCTCGGCAAGCTCTGCGAGGTGTTCTATAACGAGACCCCGGCCCGCTCGGCTGGAGCCCAGACGCACGAGCCGGGTCCCCGATGATCGTCAGGAGCGGTTCGATGCCGCGGCGTCCGAATCCACGCGCGCTTCCGCATCTTGACGCACCCAGGCCCAGGCGGCCGGGGATTCGGAGGCGTCATAGTAGCGAACCTGCGCCCTGGTAAACGGTTTGCACAGTTGGGCCATCCACTTTTCCCACTTGCGGTTGCCCACCATGGCAATCCGGTCAAAGTCTTTGTAGTGCTTGACGGCGAACTTGAAATCGTCCCAGGCGGCGTGCAGGTCCTCTCCGTGGAAGTCCTCGAACACGGCCAGAAGCCGCGCCGGACGGTGGCCGGCCAGGACCGTTTCCACAGTGGGGACGAAGGTCTTGTAGTCCTCGTGGTGGAGCTTGCCGCTCAACTTGAAGCCGAGGACGTTCGGCGGCGCCCGTGTCCAGTTGTTCAATCATGGTCGCAACCTCGTTTCCGTTCACGTGGCGAACCACTCCGTCACGGGTCGGGGGGTCACTTCTTTCATTCTATGCGGAAAGAGGGGAATGGAAAATCGGCCTGGTGATCCCGATCCGAGCGTGACGACGTGCCTTCCCCCCCGGGAGCGCGTTGCCTAGACTCGGGTCGGGACCACCAGGCCGATTGCGGGCCGGAAAGGTCCTCCACAAACCCATCGCAAAGGGCCGGGCGGGGCCGACAGAAAAATCGCGGCCGGCGGCGAATTTTTCCCGGCCAATCCCAAGACCTTTCAGAGTAGTTACTTACAGGGACTTCATGAGGGAATTGCCGATCGATGCGAGGCGGGACGAGGCCCTGACGGCGCTGGCGGCGCGGCGGTCGTTGGTGCTCGTCGCGCCACCGGGCGCCGGCAAGACGACGCGTTTTCCCCCGGCGATGTTGTCATCCGGGCTGCTCCCGGCGGAGCACCCGGATGTCCTGGTCTTGCAGCCCCGGCGCGTGGCGGCGCGGGCCGCCGCGGCGCGCATCGCCGAGGAACGCGGCTGGACCCTCGGGGAAGAGGTCGGCTATCAGGTGCGATTCGAGCGCCGGTGCGGTCCGCGCACCCGGCTCAAGGTCCTGACCGAGGGAATCTTGACCCGCCGGCTGCTCGACGACCCCTTCCTGGAAGGTGTGGGAGCGGTCGTCCTGGATGAGTTCCACGAGCGCGGCCTCCACAGCGACCTGGCGCTGGCCCTGTTGCGGGAAGTCCGCCAGACGGTCCGGGACGACCTGATCGTCGTGGTCATGTCGGCCACGATGGCGGCCGGTCCCGTCGCCGCGTTCCTGGACAACGCCCCAGTCCTCGAAATCGACGGCCGCGCGTTCCCGGTCACAATCGAGCATGCCCCGCCCTCGGGGCGCGTGCCGATCGCGGAGCAGGTCACGGCCGTGCTCGACCGTCTTTGCCGGGAGCCGGACGACCCGGGCGATGTTCTCGTCTTCCTGCCGGGCCTGGAGGAGATCCGCCGCTGTGCCCATGCGCTGACCGGGCGGGCCGCGCGCGAAGACTGGCTCGTCCTCCCCTTGCACGGTCGGCTTGCGGCCGAGGACCAGGATCGGGCCTTGAGGCCGGCGGATCGGCGCAAGATCATCCTGGCGACGAACGTGGCCGAAACCTCGCTGACCATCGACGGCGTGCGCACGGTGATCGATAGCGGCCTGGCGCGGTATCCGCATTACGACCCGCGCGGGGGCTGGAGCGGCTGGAATTGGGCCGGATCAGTCGCGCCTCGGCCACCCAGCGCGCGGGCCGGGCGGGTCGCACCGCGCCGGGCCGTTGTGTGCGGCTCTGGTCCCAGCGCGAGGAACGCGGTCTGGCCGAGTTCGATGTCCCCGAGATCCACCGCGCCGACCTCTCGTCGACCGTTCTGGCCCTGCACGCCTGGGGACACGCCGACCCGGCCCGCTTCGGCTGGTTCGAGACCCCCGCGCCGGAGGCGATCGCGAGCGCGGAGCGCACGCTCACCATGCTCCAGGCCCTCGATCCTCAGACGCACACGATCACCGCGCTCGGCCGCGACCTGCTGGCCTTGCCCGTTCATCCGCGCCTCGGCCGGCTGCTCGTGGGCGCGGCCGAGGTGGGTCAACCACGAGCGGGTGCGACTCTGGCGGCCCTGCTGTCGGAACAGGATCTCCTGGCGACGCGCGTCGGCGCGCCGGGAGAGATCCGCCCCCGGACCCCATCACGGCACGGGGATTCGGACCTGCTCGACCGGCTTGACCTGCTGGAAGAGGCGGAGCGATCCCGCTTCGCGCCGACATTACGCGCTCAGGGCCTCGATCCGCACGCGGCGCGACGGGTCGCGCAGACACGCGAGGAATTGCTCCGGCAAGTTCGCAGGTGGTGTCCCAGGATCGTTGCGCCAGGCGTTCCGGCTCTCCCCCTTACCAAGGGGGAGTTGGAGGGGGTTCGGGGTGTGGCCGAGTCGGACAGGAAGAACCCCCCTCAATCCCCCCTTAGTAAGGGGGGAGGCCGGCGCAACGGTGATCCGGGCGAGGAAGACCTCCTGCGGCTTCTCTTGCTCGCCTATCCTGACCGGGTCGCGCGGCGGCGGGCCGGCGATGCGAGTGCGGGCGTCATGGTGGGCGGTCGGGGCGTCCGGCTCGATCCCCAGTCCGTCGTGCGTGCCGCCGAGTTCTTCCTGGCGATCGACCTGAACGACGAGCGTCGCGCGGGCACGCGGGAAGCCCGCGTCCGCATCGCCAGCGCGATTGATCCGGTGTGGCTCGAAGAGTTCTTCCCCGAGGCCATGCGCCGGACGAAGGAGGTTCGCTACGATGCTGAGCGGGATCGGGTCGCGAGCGTCGTCACCGACTGGTATCGCGATCTGCTCGTGAAGGAAGACCCGCACGGGGCCGTCGCCGCGCCCGAGGCCGGGCAGGTGCTCGCGCACGCCCTGCACGACCGCGCGGAAGCGGTGATTCGGGAAGACCCGGCGGCCGCGGCGTGGCTCGACCGTCTGGCCTGTCTGCGCCTGGCGGCCGGACCTCGATCTGCCCGCTTTCCCGGGTGAGCCGCTCGCCGAGGCCCTGTCCGTCGCCTGTGACGGTTGCCGCAGTCTGGCCCAGTTGCGCCGGCAGCCCTGGGTGCCGATTCTGGAAGCGATGCTCTCGCCCCCTCAGCGGCGGTGGCTCGCCGAGCTCGCGCCAGAGTCGCTTGTGGTTCCGAGTGGCCATCGTTTGCGGCTGGTCTATGAACCGGGGCGGCCGCCCGTGCTGGCCGCGCGGTTGCAGGAACTGTTCGGCTGGACCGAGACCCCGCGCCTTGCCGGCGGCCGTGTCGCCGTGCTCCTGCACCTGCTCGGACCCAACTTCCGCCCGGTCCAGATCACGGACGACCTGAAAAGCTTCTGGTCCACGACGTATTTCCAGGTGCGCAAAGACCTGCGCGTCCGCTATCCCAAGCACTCCTGGCCCGAGGACCCCTGGCACGCCCGCGCCGAAGCCAAAGGGGGACGACCCCACTTGTAGGGTGGGCTCGGCCCACCTGTCTTTCGGGGGAGATGGTGGGTCGAGCCCCACCCGAGGAGGACCTTTCCCAGACATCCTCTCAGTCCATGGCCCCGGCGCTGCACCCGCAATTCGCCGATGACGTAGAACTCGGCCACGTGCTTGTTCTTGCCCGGCATGTCGGACCCCTGGATATCGGCCGCATTGATCTCGGCGACACGGGCATCGGGCAGTACGAGCAGCAGATGCACACCGGCCGTGATGTGTTGTTCCTTCGTCAGTTCAAAATATCCATGCCACTGCCGGCGGCCATGCCCTTTTTCATGGCAGCCGATGTAGCCTTCCAGATCCGCGAGGACCTCTTTCTTACCGTCCATCAACTTCGCCCCGCGGAAGTGTTCCATCTTGTCCATCTGGCGAACCCCTTCGTGCAGATCGTGGCCCGAGCCCCAACGCTCGGAAGCTGGGATGGTCACAGGAACCCGGTCTCAGGGTTCTCATTTATCCTAATCGGTCCGGCCTCCAAAAAAACGAAAAAAAGGCATGAGAGCGGCCCCGCCTCTCGATCGGATTCGAAAGACGGGGCCGGAGTGGAAGAGCCGGTCGTGGAGCCCCGGGGCTCAACGACCCTTGGGATCAAGGTTCTTCGACAGGTCGTCCGGCGTCACGTCACACTGGACGCCCTGCGAGGGGACGTCCACTTTCGCGGTCCAGAGAAGGGCGTTCAGAACGAAGGTGCGGAAGTTCGCATCCCCCCAGTTCTTGTGGAAGTGGCAGCCCGTGAAGCCGAAACCGCGGCCGCCATCGGGCCGCTCGACGCACCAGGACAGCACCTCGGGGCGCCCCTTGGCCTCCTGAACGACGGCGGGTCCATGCGCGCGGACCGCATCGGGCGGGGTGGCGACCAGCAGCGGGAGGATGCCCTTCATCTCGGGGCGGAAACGGATGTTGAAGTACCACTCGTCGTTGATCTTGAACGGCTTCACCCCACGCGTGATGGGGTGGGCCGGGAGGCTCTGAAAGTCGGCGACATAGATCGGGTTGGTCGAGAAGCCTTGCTCGTAGTAGCCGCCGATCCACTTCTGGAAGTGGTCGCCCGCGTCTCCCTTGGGCACTTCGACCGAGTAATGCAGGAACGCCAGCCCGACGCCCTTGTCGGTGAGCTTCTGGAGAACGTCGAGATGGTCCTTCTGGATGGCCGGATGGCCGCCGCCGCCGTCCATGAAAAAGACCACGGCGCGGCTCGTCGAAGACCTTCTCGTCGGTGGGCCAGCCGTTCTTGACCACCACGGGGTCGACGTTGGGGACACAATCCTTCAGGCATTTCGCCAGCAGCAGAATGCCCGCGTTGTGTTCATGATCGCCCGGCCCGTGGCTCGGGTGCCCGGCGATGAGCACGATCTTGGCGGACTCCGCCGCATGCGCGCCACTGACGAGAATGGCAGCCGAGATGGTGAAAGCCAGGAGAGTGAATCTTCGCATAAGCGGAACCCTATTCGTGGTGGGGTCGTTCGGAGAAGGGCGCACGCCCAACGGCGCCTCTCTTCTCGCAAGGTGGACACGGCCCAATGGTACTGACCTTTTCGGGACGCGACAGAGGGCCCTCAACGACGGAAGGCGCTTTTCCGGCAAGCAACTTTGCTCAGAGGGTGCACGGGAAGGATCTTTTCCGTGTCGCGGCGGCCATCCTGGTCGCTCAGCGACCGTACGTGTTTACGCGCCCCTGTCGGCCGTAAGTCCTTTCTTTGTAGCGGCGGCCGTCCCGGCCGCTCCGGGCTGGCTCTGTTCCGGAGCGGCCGGGACGGCCGCCGCTACGAAGAAAAGCCCGGAAAATCAACCTTCCGAGGCGCTAAACACGTACGGAAAAACAGACATTCGAGACGCTAAACACGTACGGTCGCTCCGGAGAGAATGGGGCCCGGAGCGGCCGGGACGGCCGCCGCGACACGGAAAGACCGCTTCGTCCCCTTCTCGTACACCCGTTCACTTCTCGGGCGACATCCTTCTTCTCAGACTCCCCCTTCTTCTTTTCTTCCTCCCATCGCTTCTTCCTCTCTTCCCAGCGCTTCTTCCTCGCCTCCCGGCCCTTACCTTCTTCCCATTTCTTCTTTTCGAAGACGCGCTTGAACTTCTCGATCTCGCCCTTGAGCATCTCGAATCCGGAGACGCGTTTGGAGGTGATTTCCATGACCTTGGTCATCTTGTCTTTGCCCGCGGGCTGGACGTAGAGGGTCTCGACGTGGTGGTCCTCGTCCTTGCAGTCCACGACGACCTTGACCTTGATCGCGTGGCCTTTCGGGTCGGTCCCGTCGCCGGTGAAGGTGAGGGTGCCTTTGTCTTCGTCGTAGGTGCCTTCCAGGACGGTGAGGCTGGTGTTCATGCTATCGGCCCAGGCGGCCACGTACTTCTTCTTGTTCGTGTCGTAGCCGACGATGCCATGGCCATGGTAGGGATGGTCCTCGGACTCGCCCTTGGTGTTCTGGATGAGCCAGAGTCCGCCGGGCATGACGCGGTTGAACTTGACGCCCTTGCTCTCGATGGGCTCTTTCTCGGGATCGGTCCAGATCTTGACGTGGGCCTGCCAGATGCCCTCGCCGTTCTTGAGCATCAGGTGCTGGCAGGTGGGCTTCGGCGGACCGGGCAGCGTGGTCGTGCTCGCGCGACGATTCTTGGGCCATCGCCACCAGGCTCACCGCCGCGGTGATCCCCAGCAGGGTGGGCAGTTTCCAGGGGGCCGGACGCATCGGACACTCCTCGATGGGGGACGGAGAAACGGGCCGGTACTTGTTTAGGCCGACAAGCGGGCTTCTGTGTGGCAAATTCGGCACCAAAGACGCAGCCGAAACGCCCGGCGGTCGCGGGAGGGATCGGCGTGGCTTTACAGCGACGCGGGGGGACTGCTAGACTCAACCCACGATTTCTGCCCGCCGCGGGACTGCGCATGCCGGCGCATCCCGTTCCGCCGAGGGTTCCGAGCCGCGCAAGAGAGGCCCTGCCGTGCCACAAGACCGCTACTTGTTTACCAGCGAATCGGTGTCCATGGGGCACCCGGATAAGGTCGCCGACCAGATCAGTGATGCGGTGCTGGATTTCTGCCTGGGCCATGATCCGTCGAGCCGGGTAGCCTGCGAGACGCTGGTGACGACGGACCTGGCGGTCGTGGCGGGCGAGATCACCACCAAGGCCCCCCTGACCCGCGCAGCGGTGGACGCGCTGGTGCGCGAGGTGGTGCGCGACATCGGTTACGTCGATCCCAAGGTCGGCTTCTCGGCCGAAACGTGCCAGGTCGATTGCCGCATCCACACGCAGTCGCCCCACATCGCCATGGGCGTGGACGTCGGCGGCGCCGGCGACCAGGGGATGATGTTCGGCTTCGCCTGCGACGAGACGCCCGCCCTGATGCCGCTGCCGATCGACCTGGCGCACCGGCTGGTCAACAACCACGCCCGCCTGCGGCGCGCGGCGAGGTGAAATTCCTCCGGCCCGACGCCAAGAGCCAGGTGACCGTCGAATACGAGGCCAACGGCGCCCCGTACCGCATCCATACCGTCGTCCTGTCCACGCAGCACGACGAGACCGCCATGGGCCGCCTGGGAGAGAAGGACATCTTCCGCGACGACGCCCGCAGGGAAATCATCGAGAAGCTGATCCGGCCGACGCTGCTGAGCGACCGGGCCGATCTGGTCAAGGGCGAGCTGGTGCTGATCTCGCCGGACAAGCCGCGGCCGAAGCTCGGCCCGCTCGACATCCCGTGCTTCATCAATCCCACCGGCTGCTTCGAGACGGGCGGCCCGCACGGCGACTGCGGCCTGACCGGGCGCAAGATCATCGTCGATACCTACGGCGGCATGGGCCGGCACGGCGGCGGCGCCTTCAGCGGCAAGGACCCGACGAAGGTGGACCGCTCGGCCGCCTACATGGCCCGCTATGTCGCCAAGAACGTCGTCGCCAGCAAGCTGGCCCGCCGCTGCGAGGTCCAGCTTGCCTACGCCATCGGCGTCGCCGAGCCGGTCAGCGTTCACGTCGACACGTTCGGCACCGGCCGCATCAGCGACCCGCAAATCGCCGTGGCGATCCGCGAAATCTTCCCGCTCACTCCCAAGGGGATCATCGAACATCTGAACCTGCGGCGGCCGATCTACCGCGCCACCGCCAGCGGCGGCCACTTCGGCCGTTCGGAAGCCGAGTTCTCCTGGGAGCAGTCCGACCGGGCCAGCGCCCTTCAGTGCGCGGCCGGCGTCTGAACCTGGGGGATTTCAGATGCCGGATTCCAGATGCCGGATTCCAGATTCCACATGGCCGATTGAATCTGGAATCCGGCATCTGGAATCCGGCATCCGGCATCTGGAATCCGGCATCTGGAATCCGGCATCTGGCATCTGGCATCCGGCATCCGGCATCTGGCATCTGGCATCTGGCATCTGGACATCTGGAATCTGGAATCTGGAATCTGGAATCATCCCACGCTGATTCCCGTGTCCGACATCAAATCCGAATTTCTTGCCTCCCCTCTCTTGTTTCGTCACATCTTGTGGCTACGATGACCACACGGCCCCGGGCCATCTGGTGAGGCCGCGTGGGGCCGTGTTCCTATTGGTCCTGGCGTCACTTCCGACCGGGAGGGAGACATCCGATGCGATCCCCCACGTTCTTGAGCCGGGCGGCCGTCGTGCTCGGGCTGGCCGCCGCCATGGTATTGGCCACCGTCCCGGCCTCGGGCTTCCAGGCGACGTCCAAGAAAACGGCGACGAAGACGGCGGCCAAGGTGGATTTGAACAAAGCCACGGCCGCCCAGCTCGCCGAGTTGCCTGGTGTCGGGCCCGTCACGGCCAAGGCCATCATCGACGCTCGCCCGTTCAAATCGGTCAATGAACTGGAGCGAGTCAAGGGTCTGGGTCCGGCCAAGATCGCTGAGCTTCGCGACCTGGTCACCGTGACGGCTCCGGCACCCGCGCCCAAGGCGGAAGCGCCCAAGGCGACCGCCAAGACCAAGACCGCACCGCCGGCCGGCAAGAAGATCAATGTCAACACCGCCTCGCTTCAGGAGATTGATGCGCTTCCCGGGATCGGCCCGGTCAAGGCCAAGGCGATCATCGACGCCCGGCCCTTCAAGTCGGTCGATGACCTCCTCCGGGTCAAGGGCATCGGCAAGGAGACTCTGGCGAAGATCCGCGACCGCGTCACCGTGCAATGACTGCGAACCCGGTCGTAACCGAGCGTGCCGAGCGCGGCCAGGGACCGTGGACCAGGACCTCGGTGAAGAGGAACCCGAAGTGGTCCACCAGCAGGTCCGGCCCTTCCGACCGCCGGGGGCGATGCACCGGCGCGGGTGGCCGCCGCGCCCATACGCCCCGGCCGTTTGAACTGACGGAGAGAGGTTCTCACAGAAGTGGCGTGGAGACTCTAAGAGGCTATCCGGGAAGTCTGTTTTAGCCCCAAAGGGGCGGCAGTGAATAGCCCGGGGCGTCAGACGCCCCGGGAACCGGGGCCGCCCCTGCGCCGCCTCCTCCGCAGCCCCGAAGGGGCGACCGAAGATCCTGCGGGACCATGGGTTCTGTCGCCCCTTCGGGGCTGCGGAAGGGGTTCGTGGCGCGTCGTTCCCCGTCCCGGGGCTGACGCCCCGGGCTATTCACTGTCGCCCCTTCGGGGCTAAAAACAGACGCCCCTTCGGGGTTTCCCGGATAGCCTCTAAGCCCTGCGCCCCGACACGTCGATGCCGATTCTCCATCTCCCAAATGCGCGCTCAGAAAGGAATAGGATCGACAAGATGGTCTGGGTAGGATAAATAATATAGGAAGTTTGCGGAAATATTCCGGCACCATGAAGCTTCATCGGACGCGGTGCGGGCTCGTGCTGTGCGCCCAGGCTGCGGAGGATCAACACATGAGGTGGACAACCGGGTTGTTTCTCGGGTTCGTCCTGGCTCTGGCCGGGCGGACGGCGACTGCGGGCGAGCAGTGTTACCTGTTGATCTTCGGCTCCCAGTCCGCGCCGAAGATCCTGAAGTACACCCACACGTGGGCGACGGCCGTCCGGGTGGTCTGGGATGATGCCAACCCTGCGCGGTACACGATCGAGCAGCACACCCTCAGTTGGTTGCCGGCCTCGCTCAACGTGCGGGTGCTCGCGCTGCGCCCGGAGAAGGGCGTCAACCTCGACCTGTACCAGACCTTGAACTTCGTGCTCAGCCAGGGCGAGCACGTCAAGTTGTGGGGGCCGTTCGTGATGCACCCCCTGCTTTATCGGCGCGCCCTCGAAGGGGTCGGGAAGCTGGAGCGCGGGGCAGTCCAGTATCGGGCCATCGATAGCTCGGCCGATATTGCCGTCAGCGATTGTATCCATGCCGTCGCGGATCTGGACCCGATGTTCGGGAGGGGCCATTACCCCTTGATTCGCATTGGCTACACGGCCAGTCGCCGGCTGGCCCGCCAGGTGGTCAAGCGGAGCATCTCCGAGCAGCGGCAATACAACAACCTCTGGCTCGTGCCGGCGCCTGGGGTTGAATCGCTATCCGATCGAGGTCATCCCACCCTGGGAGATCAAACACATCGCGCGCGATCCAGTGACCGAGGAGATGCTCTCTCGGCCGAGGACGGACAGCTATCTCAACCTGCCCGGGTGATGAGGGGGGATCGGGGGCTCTTGGATTCGAGATGCCGGATGGCGGATGACTGGAGGCGGATGGCGGATATCCGGCATCAGTCATCCGCCTTCAGTCATCCGCCATCAGTCATCAGCCATCCGCCATCCGGAAGTGAAGTGAAAGAAACTGGCCCCGGCGGCGTTATCCTCATGAAAGGACGCTGACCGGGAGCCGCCATGAGTGGGATCGGACCGGACACCCTGGGCCGTTTGTTTCGAGAACACGGCCCCGCGCTGGCCTTGTTCGCCCGCCAATGGGGTTCCGGCGGCGAGGATCTGGTTCAAGACGCCTTCCTGGCCCTGGCGCGTCAGGGACGGCTGCCGGAGCCGGTCTTGCCCTGGCTGTACCGCGTGGTGCGGAACCACGCGATCATCCGGGCGCGGTCGGTGCAGCGGCGACGTCGACGCGAAGCGGCGGTCGCGCCCGAGAGACCTGGTTCACCACCTTCGACGATGGCCTCGACGCCGACGAGGCCGCCGCCGCATTGGCCGAGCTGCCCCTCGCGGCCCGCGAAGTGATCGTCGCCCGGCTCTGGGGCGGACTGACCTTTGACGAGATCGCCCGTCTGGTCGGTTGTTCGCCGGCCACCGCGCATCGGCGTTACCAGGCGGGTCTGGCGGAACTGAAAACCAAACTGGAGGGTCCATCATGCCAACCATCCCCGACTTGCCGGAGCGCGACCTAGCGGCCTTCGAGCGTCGGCTGGCGGGCTTGATTCCCGACGCCGCCCATCTCGATGCCGACCGCATGCTCTACGAGGCCGGCCGCGCCGCCGTGCGCCGCTCCTGGTTCGGACCCGTGCGGACCCTGGCCGCGATCGTGATCGTCGCCGGTTTCGGTTCTCTCTATCTTCAAGAACGCGCGGCCCGCCGCGCGGCCGAACAGGGAAGTTCGGAACTGCGCGCCCAGCTCGTGGCCCTGCGAGAACGGCTCCCGGACATAAATCGCTCGCCGCTGGTGGCCGCCCCCGCGCCCCATGCGGTCGTTCCCGCGGACACACGGCCCGAAGAACCGAGCCCGGCGCCGAACAGTTATCTGGCCCTGACGCAGCAATATCGCACCCATGGCCTGCAAGACTCCCCGCCCCGTTCCCAGCCAGCCCGGAGCGCGGAGCCGTCGCCGACCGAGCCGACCTTATCGCCGATGAGTGTCCGTAGCTTTGATCGCATGTTTGATCTCTGATCGGACCGGGTGCTTTTCTCTTCGGTTCATCCCGGAGGGATGAGAGCCATTAGCCGGTGGTCAGCGCAGCGCCACCACCGGTCAGGCAAGGCAACAAGCAAAGAGAACCGACCCCGGCGGGGTCGCAGCCCGAAGGACCCCTGCGCTCTGCGACCCCTCCGGGGTCGGTCCCTAGACGCATGTTCGCCCACCCCGGTTGCGCTGCGCGAACCGGGGCTAATGGCTGCCATCCCTTCGGGATGCGGATCACGGGCCTTTCTTTCCCAGGAACCAATGAACAGAACAGACCCTGCTCGTACGCCCTCTCAGGAGAACCTGACGATGTCATTCTGGAACCGTCGTTACGCAATCACCGCATCTATGCTCGGCTCCCTGCTGACCGTCGCGGTCTGGGCCCAGGCCCCGAATGCCGAGGCGCCTCAGCCGTCTCCGCCGTCCGGAGAGGTCAAGAAAGTCGAGGTCAAACCCGCGCCGCCAAAACCGAAAGAGCTCCCGGCTCAGCCCGGCCGCCGAGCCGAAGCCGGCCCAGCGCTACCGGCTGATGCCGCTGGACCCGGACCGTATCCCCGGCGACGCGGCGCCGATCTACCTGCGGATAACTCAGGATTCGGGCGGAACATGGCTCGAAGATCTGCGAGAAAAGCCGGACAAATGGCTCGACTTGCCGCTCGACCGGTTCGCCGCGACCAAGGAGGTCCGGGACTTCGTCCTTGAACACCGCTCGGCATACGAACAGCTCGGTTTTGGGGCGCGCCGCCAAGCCTGCAACTGGAACTACACCCTGCCCGAGCAGCGCGAGGACTGCATCGGGGTCATGATGCCCGATGCGAACTTCATGCGTGTGTGGGTCCGTGTGCTCGCGGTGAAGGTCCGTCTGGAGATCGCCGAGCATCGCTGGGACGATGCCGCGCGGACGCTCGAAACCGGTTTCGCTTTCAGCCAGCACGTCGGTTCCGGTCCCTTCCTCATCAACCGGCTGGTCGGCCTGGCGTGCGCCGCCGTGATGCTCGAACGCGTCGAGGAATGGGTCGCGAGCCCGACGCGCCCAACCTCTACTGGGCTCTCACCGCGCTGCCCCGGCCGCTGATCGACTTCCGTAGCGGAATGGAGATGGAGGAGAAAATCCCCGAGTGGCTCATTCCCGAAATGACCGACCCGGACCGCCCTCGCACGGAGGCCGAATGGAGCTCGCTCCTGGTCCGGCTGCACGCCCGGCTCGTCGATGTGGCGAAACGCAACCTGGGCTACGTGTCCGTCCCTCCTGTGAAGGAAGCGGAGCGGATGAAGGATTACATGCTAGAAGCGATGAAAGCCGAGCTAACGCCCCGGGCACGTCCCTACCTGAAGGAACAACGCGGGATGACGGACGAGCACCTCAAGGCCATGTGCGATGATCAGGCTGTCGTCCTCTTCGTCATCGGACGATATCGCGACCTGCGCGATGATGTGTTCAAGACGAGCTACCTGTCGTACCAGGAGGGAAGGGCCTTCCAGTCGCGCATTGACGACACCAGGAACGGGGCTCTGAAAGCCGAGCCGCCACTGGCGTTCATCGCCGCGATCTTCCCCATGTCGGGGAACGTCTGGCATGGGGCCCAGGTCCGCACAGAACAGAGGGTCGCAGGCGCTCCGCTCCGTCGAGGCAATCCGTCTTCATGCCGCGTCGCAGGGCCAAGCCTTGCCGCGGGCACTCGACGAGATCAAGCTCGTGCCGGTGCCCGACGATCCCACGACGGGCAAGCCGTTCGAGTACAAGCCCGATGGTCGCTTTTTCCTGTTCGCGGGTGCCACGCCGGATGGCATGGGGAGCGGGGTGGCCTACCGGCTCTCAATGCCCAAGTGACCAGGAGTCACGGACGCGCCGGTACCAGGGGTCCAGATTCTGGTGCCGGCGCGGGGCTTGACGTCCCGGCGGGACTCACGCCGTCACGCCGCGTCCACCCATGATCGCGCGAAATGGCGACCAGGACGACCGCGCCGAGGAAGGACACGACGATGCTGCCCCAGAACCCGGTCATCCCATGGACGAACAGGCTCACCACGAAGCCACCGACGATGGAGCCCACCAGGCCCAGGAGGATGTCGCCGATCACTCCATAGCCGCCCCCTCGCATGACCAGGCCGGCCAGCCAGCCCGCGATCAAACCGACGAGAATCCAGGCCAGGAACCCTCCTGGCCACATGGCGATATCCGCGCTCAAGAATGTCATCGCTCGACTCCACTGTGAATCAGGGGTCAAGTTTCCCACGCGGGTATCTTTCAGGCAATTCCCGTGCCCTGAGATGCAGGCCCGGAGAGGGGATCTGGTTTTCGATAGGGGTAGGGAGGACCCATTAACTTGGTTCCCCCCTCCCTCCGAACCGTACGGGCGGATCTCCCGCATACGGCTCTCCGGTGGATGGTTTTACCTCAAAGAGGGTGGACGGGCCAACGCATGGGCTCGCTCCAGACGGAAAAGCCCCAGCTCGGCGAAGAAGGCGTTGGGCCAGCGGCGCTGATCCCAACCGCCACCTCCGCTTGCTCCCCACCGCCGCGCGGCGACGCAGTGATCTTCCGTTCCAGGCCGGAGAGTGCGTGCCTGAAGAGGACTTCCACCTCTCGGACCTGACACACTTGCAGATGCACTGGGGTCGGCTGTGCGGACCGTTTGGGACAGGGATGGTCCGTACAGCGGACCCTACGATACTGGTCGAAGACGACCAGTGGCACCCAGAAAAGCCTACTCACCAGTGCCACCCGCCGGGCCTTTGTCGGGTCGGCTGTGCGGACCGTTGGGGATGGGGATGGTCCAAACAGCGGACCCTACGACACTTGATTACCTTCGCGAGCGAGGACTCGCAGCCTATCCGCCCCACCTGGCGAAACGCTGGATGGCATGCGACAAGACGAGGTAGACCGTAACCACGTTCACCGCGGCGATGAGCTTCCAGCCCCACCGCGAGGGCCAGAGGAGAAGGAGGCTCAGGCATACGGCTGTAGTACCGCTGACAATAAACGCGATCGGTCCGACGAGGAGCATCGAGCACAAGAAGCGAAACTCGTGGAATCTAGTGTCGATCCTATCAACTGCCAGCCCCGTGAAGAAGATCGCCAGCGTAACGAGGGGCGGTACGATCAGGGCGACGGCTACGCGCAGAGCCAGCTCGATGGGCCGCGGCTGGTCGATGGGCTGTCCCCGTTGCTGCACGTCATCACATGATGCCGAAGCGGCTCCCCGTCGGACACCTAACTTGGGAATTGGCAGGCTGAAGCCTACCCTACAAGACTATGGTAGCACGATTCGTGGACCCGTTCGCTCGGCCCATTCAAACCAATCACGAATCACGAGTCGGAAGCCGGGCAGAACGTCGCCGTCGTCGCCATGGCGGGTATTCCTCATGATTTTCCGTCACTTTACACGACTCTCGCCCAACAACCCCAGCAACTCCCTTGCGGCCGCCTCGGCGAAGGCCGGATCGTTGATGTGCTCGGCGCGGACGGCCAGGCGCACGCGGGGATGGTGCGTCAGGCCCTCGGTCAGGGCATCGAAGAGGGCGCCGTCGGCCGCGGGGGTCATAGAACGGCTTGCCAGGGGCGTCGAGTGCCGAGACGCCGCCGATAGGGAGTATCACGATCACCGGCGCGGTGGCGCGGCGGAGGATCTCGGACATGCGACGGCCCAGCGCCGCGTTCTCCTCGGGCGTGGTGCGCAGGAGCGTCACGTTCGGGTTGTGGACGTGCAGCAGGCGGCCTCGATATTTCTCCGGGACGGTCTCCTTCGGGCCGAAGTTCACCATATCCAGCGCCCCGACGCTGACGACCTGCGGCACGCCCGCCCGGATGGCCGCTTCGAGCCGGTCGGGACCGGCGGAGAGCACGCCGCCGACCAGTTCATCGGCGAGCTCGGTGGTGGTCAGATCGAGCACGCCCGCAACCTGCCCGTCGCGAATCAGACCCTCCATCGCCTGGCCGCCGACTCCGGTGGCGTGGAAGACCAGCACCTCGCAGCCCGCGGCGTCGAGCACCTCTCGGGCGCGGTCCACGCACGGGGTGGTCACGCCGAACATCGTGGCCGTCACGATGGGACGCTCGGGGCCGAGATCCACTGGCCGCTCGCGCTGACCCTTTATCATGCCGGCGAGGGCGTCGGCGGCGTTGGCCAGCACCCGCCGCGTGATCCGGTTCAAGCCAGCCAGATCGGCGACGGAGGGAAACAGCGCCAGGTCGCTGCCGCCCACGTACGACCGCGTCTGCCCGCTGGCGATCGTGCTGACCATGACCTTGGGCACGCCCACGGGCAAGGCGCGCATGGCGGCGGTGCCGATCGTCGTGCCGGCCGAGCCTCCCAGCGCAAAGATGCCATCGACGCGCCCCTGCGTCTGCAAATCGGCGATGATGGCCGCGACTCCCTCGGCCGCCTTGGCCACGGCGCGACCCCGGTCGCCCATGTCGCGGATCGCCGCCAGGCTGGTCCGGGCGCGGCGGAAAACGTCCTCTCGGGAAATCTCCGGGGCGAAGCTCGGCGGGCCGACCGAGCCGGCGTCGATCGTCAGCGTCTCCAGCCCTTGCGCGTGCAGCCGATCGCGCACGAACGCCAGCTCGGCTCCCTTGGTATCGAGCGTCCCCACCAGTACCACGGGCATGGTCGCGGCCCTCCGCAGATGTCGCGTCCGAGATCAGAGTTCGATCCGGCCCCCTCTCCCCTGGCGGGAGAGGGTTCAGAAAACCGGACCCGGCTCCCATAGAACCAACTCTCTCAGGCTGGCCGAGAGCCGGCCCGCGCCCATAATCGGCGTTCGTACTACCGAGCGCATTGAACCACGGCGCGAGAGCCTTGGGAACCACCTGGCGAGCGAGTCGAGTCCATGAGTCTGGTCATCCGACGGAACGTGGCCATCGTGACGGGAGCCGGTCGCGGCATTGGCCTGGGAATTGCCCAGGCACTGCAGCGGCGCGGGTCTGAAAGTGGCGCTGGCCGACCTCAACGGCGAGACCGCCGAGCATGAGGCCGCCGCCCTCCGCGACCTGGGCCGTGAGGCGTTCGGCTTCGCTCTCGACGTGGCCGACGCGGAAGGCTGGGGCCGCCTGGTCGCCGAGGTCGTCGCGCGCTGGGGAGGTCTCGACGTGCTCGTCAACAACGCCGGCATCAGTCCGCGCAGCACGGCCGAGACGACCGACGAGGCGCTCTGGGAACGCACGATCGGCACGAACTTGAAAGGCGCCTGGCTGGGCATCAAGACCGCCATGCCTTATCTGAAAAAGAGCAAGGGGACGATCGTCAACAACGGCTCGACGCACGCGACGATCCCCCTGCGCAACATGTTCGTCTACGGCGTCAGCAAGGCGGGCCTGCTGGGGCTGACGCGGCAGGTGGCGATGGAATACCTGCACGACGGCGTGACGTGCAACATGTTCTCCCCGGGCTGGGTGGCCTCGCCGGGCGAGCGCGTGATCCAGGAGGCGGAAGGGCGGCCCGATTTCCCCGCCGGGTGCCTGTTCGTGACGCCCATCGAGGATGTCGGCGCCCTCGTGGTTTATTTGATTTCCGAGGGTGCCCGCTTCATCACGGGTGAGACGATCCATCTGGACGGCTGTCTGCACGCCTGCGGCGACGTGCGGCTGGGTCCATCGCGCGGAGGCCCCATAAGCGTCTGGAGCAGGGATAACACGACCATGGCCGAGTTCCTCCACTGCCTGAACACCAGCACGATCCGGCCGACCCCGCTTCTGGACAAGATCCGCGTCGCGGGGGCGGTGGGGTTCCAGGCGGTCGAGCCCTGGAATGACGAGATCACCGAGTACCTTCAGCAGGGCGGCACGCTGGCTGACCTGAAAACGGCCATCGCGGACGCGGGTCTGAAGGTCGTCAGCATGATCGCGCTGCACGGCTGGATCACGGCCGAGGGAGACGAATACCGGCAGGTGCTCGACGAGTGCCGGCGCCGTCTGGAGCAAGCCGCCGCGCTGGGCAGCCCGTACATCGTCGCCAGTCCCCCGCGCGAGATCGTCAACCTGGAACGCGCCTCGCAGCGCTATGCCGAGTTGTTGAAGCTCGGCCGCGCGTTCGGCGTGAAGCCCTCGGTCGAATTCCTCGGGTTCGTGGAAGGGATCAACTCGGTCGCCGCCGCGTGGGCGATCGCCGCGGGCGCCTGCGATCCGGAGGCGACCATCGTCCCCGACGTCTTCCACCTGCTCCGCGGCGGTCGCAGTGTCGAGGACCTCTTGATGATCGGCGGCCACCGGATCGCGGTCTTCCACATCAACGACCTGCCCGCCTCCCCTCTGCCGAGTGAGCAAACCGACCAGGACCGCGTACACATCGGCGAGGGCATCGCCAAGCTGCCGCGCGTGATCGCCCTTTTGCGCACCATCGGCTACCGCGGCCCGCTGTCGCTGGAGCTGTTCAACAAGACACTCTGGACCCAGGACCCGGCCGAAGTCGCCCGCAAGGGCCTGGAGCGCATGCGGGCGCTGGTGGAAGGGTGACTCGGGAGCGGGATTCCGGATTCCGGATTCCAGATTCCGGATTCTCACACGATCTGGAATCCGGAATCTGGAATCTGGAATCTGGAATCCGGAATCTGGAATCCGGAATCCGGAATCCGGAATCAGGGCTCAGCTTTCGAATCGTCCTCCTTGTCTTTCTCCTTCTTGGCCTTCTGCTCGGCCATCTGCTTCGCCACCCGAAGTAAACGTTCGGCCTGTTCCTTGTCGCCGGCAGAGATTCCGTCGAGCTTGACCGCGGCCTCGAGCTCGGGCACGGCGTCGGCGAACTTGCCCTGGCTGAGCAGGCAGACGGCCAGGCTCGTGCGGGCGTAGGAGACGTCGTCGACCTGCTTGCCGGTCTCGGCGGCTTTGCGGAACAGGGGGATCGCCTTGTCGAATTGCTGGTTCTCCTGATATGAGTCGGCGACCGCGTTATAGGCGGCGGTGAGACGATCGTCGGCGTTCTTCGGGTCGAGGCGCTCGGCGCGTTCGAGCAGCTCGGCCGCCTTGTCGTCGTCGCCCCGCATGTGATAGGCAACGACCAGCTTGGCCAGCGTGGGCACGTCATCGGGCGAGTCTTTCAGCCGCTCCTTGAGCTTGGGGAACTCCTGGAACCCTTCGGCGATCTGGCGCACCTGCCTGGCGAAGGGTTGGGGCGGGAGATAGCCGCCGATCTTGCCGACCACGCCGCCGTCCTTGCTGTCGAGATCGGCTGGATCGAGGAACAAGATCGTCGGGTAGCCCCGGACCTTGTACGCCTCCGCGGCTTTCTGGCCCTCGCCTTTGTCCTCGGCGTCGAGCTTCACGGGAACGAGCTGACGGCTGAGCTTGATGACATCGCCGTTCGAGTAGGTGTCCGCGTCGAGCTTCTTGCACCAGCCGCACCAGTCGGTGTAGAAGTCGATCATGATCATCTTGTGATCGTCCTTGGCCTGGTCCTTGGCTGCGGCGAAGGTCTTCGCCCAGGCGATCTCCTCGCCTTTGGGGGCGGCCTTGTCCTTCTCGTCATCCTTGTCGTCGGCCAGGGCGACGAGCGTGCCCGACAGCAGGCCGGCCGTCAGCGCGAGGGCCGTCCACCTTTTGGTGCGCATCATGTCTTTGTCCTTGCCGGATCGGGACGAAAAACCGTTCTGGGACGGTTCGCATTATTCGCCAATTGTTTTGAAGAACAAGAGACAAACCGGGTCGGAGTCGTGGTCCGTGGCCAGCAGCCGCTGAGTGACACCATCGCCGATTCCCGCTAAGATCCAGAGGCAACGCGGGCGCGGGAGGAACGTCGATGAGGGAGCCGGGATCGTCTTCGAAATGCGCCGGCGGGGAGATCCCGCTGGTCGCGCGGCCGGTCCCGGCCTGGCGGATTGCGCTGGTGGCTCTGGTTTACTGGGTGCTGCTCTGGCCGGGGACGCTCTGGCCGCAGGTCAGCGCGAATGTCTGGTCGCGGTACGCGGCCATCGAGTCGATGGTCGAGCAGGGGACGCAGGTGGTGAACCTGCGCGCTGCTCTGGGTTCGGCACCGCCCCTCGGATGTGGTCCGGTTCCGTGGTCAGTTTTACTCGGACAAGCCGCCGGTGCTGTCGGCGCTGGGGGCGGCGGTTTATCTGCCGCTGGCCGCCTCGGGATACCGACTCAGTGGGTCGTTCGACCAGTTCCGGCTGGCCAACCTGGTGCTGGTCACGGCGCTGGCAGGGGCGGGATCGGCTCTGGCGGTGGGAGCGATGCGGGCCTTGCTCCAGGTGACAACGCTGCGGCCCTGGCTGGCCGACCTGGCGGCGCTCGGCGGGGGCGTGAGCACGCTGCTCTTGACCTACGGCGTGACCTTCAACAACCACGCTCTGGCGGCGGGGACGGTCACGGCGGCCTTGGCGCTGGTCCTGCTGGAAAACCCCACGCGGCCCCGAAGCCTGACGCGCCGGCGGTTCGGTGCCGGGCTGCTCGCGGGGCTGGCCGCCACGATGGATTTGCCGATGGGCTGTGCGATGCTGGCCGCGCTGGGTGTCTGGCTGATGGTGCGGGCCCGGTCGGTGCCCTGGGCGTACCTGCTCGGCGCGGCGGGACCGTTGCTGCTGCATGTGGTGCTCCAGTCGCAGGTGACGGGATCGCCACTGCCTGCGGAGATGTATCCTGACGCCTTCAACTACCCCGGCTCGTACTGGCTGAGCGACCAGGGCCGCTGGGTCGAGCACGGCCCGCGCTGGCGGTTCGGGCTGGAGTTCCTGGTCGGACCGCAAGGGTGGCTGACCGTCACGCCGGCCCTGGTCTTCGGGCTGATCGGGCTCGCCTGGGCGGCGCTGCGCCGCGGCGATCCCTTGCGGCCGGCCGCGTGGGTGATCGGCGGCGTGTTGGCGGTCGTGGTGGCGTATTATGTCTGGGGCGTCCGACGCACCGATTTCGCCGGCCACTCGTTCGGGACCCGGCACTTGCTCGCCATCACGCCGCTGGTCTATGTCTTTGCCATCGTTGCTCTCGACCGGCTGCGGTGCTGGCCTGTGAGCTTGCTGTTCGCCCTGCTCATGGGCGTTGGCCTGGTCTATGCGTTCGCGGGCATGCGCGAACCCTGGAAGCGGATCGAGAACCGCCGCGATCCCGCCGTGCGATTGCTGCAACGGTTCGTGGTGTATCCCCGGAGCACATTCCCACCCACACCCGGAGCGAAGCCGTGACCTCGGCGCAGGAAGCCTCCGCGGCCGATGTCGCGCGATGGGATCGCAAGACTCCTGGCTGGGCCTGGCTGGTGTTGCTGTTGATCCTGGGTTTTGACCTCTGGTGGCGCGGGCACACGATCGGCCCGGCCGTGCACGAAGTGCTCGGAGTACGGCTCTGGCCGGTCGTCTCGGGCACGGTCGAGCCGCTCGACTGCGACGAGGCGCTGGTTCGGCCAGATCGGCCGGCGGCTCGTCGCGGGCGACGCGATGTACCGCGACCTGACCGACACCAAGCCGCCGCTGGGTTACTGGCTCAGCGCTCTCGCGGTTGGGATCGGCGGTGCGAATGAGATCGCCGTCCGGCTGATGCCCGTGCCGCTCGTGCTGGGCACGATCGCCCTGGTCTGGTGGATCGGCCTGCGCCTGGGAGGGCCGGTGGCGGGCGTCGTGGCGGGGTTCTTGTATGCGATTTTGAGCACCGATCCGTATCTCTACGGCAACGGTGCGCAGATGGAACAGGCGATGAACTTGTTCGCCTCGGCGGCGCTGGCGCTGGTGCCGTACCCCCTCACCCTAATCCTCCCCCGCCAGTGGGGAGGGGACTGGAGTCTTGTAGGCTGGGTCAAGACCCAGCTTCCCCCGGCAGGAAGGGCACCGCCACACCCAAGACCACGGAAGGGCTGGGTCCAGACCCAGCCTACAGGACTCGAAGCGACTGGATCAGACCCCTGGCGGCGGGCGCGTGTCTCGGGCTGGGGTGCCTGGTCAAGCAAGTCCTGATCGTGGACGGCCTGATCTTCGCGGTGGCGTTTCTGGCCCGGCGGCGCGGGCGCGACGTGCTGTATTTGGGCGCGGGCTGCGTGCTGGCCTGGGCCGTGGCGGCGGGCGTGCTGGCGGCGCAGGGAGCCTTGCCGGCGGCGATCAACGACGTGTTCCGCTACGGCCGCGCGCTGGCGACCGACACGCCCGCGCAGCCCGGTGCGCCGCTCTTCTTGATCCGCTGGGTCACGGGCAATGCCGATCCGCAGGGCCATCTGCCGCCGCCGTTTGGTAAGACGCGCTATCTGGTCTGGTGGGGCTCCGGAACGTGGCCGTTGTGGGTGGTCTCCGTGCCGGCCCTCGTGTGGCTGTTCCGAAAGCCGGCAGAGAGCAGCCGGCAATTGGCAGCCTGGTGGACGCTCACGGCCTGGGTCCAGGTGGCGATGCCCCGGCTGTTCTGGGCACATTACTACCTGCTGCCGACGCCCGGCCTGGCGGTGGCCGTCGCGGTGCTTCTGGCCGACGCCGCGCGGGCGGTTCGTTCGGGACAGATGCGAGTGCGGAAAGCGGCCGGCGTTCTGGTGTCTGTCCTGGTCCTGGCCGCAGTCGTCGGCACCACGGTCATCCAGGTCCGCGACTACCTGCTCGTACCGGCTGAAGAGTTGACCGTGCGTTGCAAGGGCGGCGGTCAGTGGATCGTTCTTCGCGAGATGGGACGCGAGCTGAAGCGTCGCACGGAAGGTTGGCCCGATCCCCATCTTTACATCTGGGGCTATCAAAGCCCGCTGGCCTTCTATTCGGGACTGGACAGCGTGACGCCGCAGATCTTCGCCGACGACTTCATCCGGGCCTTCGCCGATCGGGACCATCCTCAGAGCCGTCCCCGCATCGAGCGGACCTTACGGGATCTGGCGCAAAGCCCCCCGATTTGATCTTCGCCGGCTACCCGCCGTTTGCCGGCCTGCGGACGTTCCTGCTGGAACGCTACGTGCCGGCGCCCATCACCGTCCTGGGCCAGACGATTCCCACGTATCCCAATGGCATGGGGCTGTGGGTCGAGCGGTCGCGGTACCAAGCCTTCGTGCGCGGCTCCCCCGCGTTATGAGAGGACCGCCTGGTAGCGGGCCCTGAGTCCGAGCATGATGGCGTCCCAGGTCTGCGAGAGGGCATAGGCCCGCGCCGAGGCCGCCATCCGGTGGCGCAAGGCCGCGTCATCAACGAGCCGCAGCAGGGCCTGGGCGAACGCGGCGGGGCGGTGGGTGGGGTCGATCAAGAAGCCGGTGTCGCCGTCGCGGACGACCTCGCCGGGGCCGCCGGCGCGGACCGCGACGACCGGCAGGCCGGACGCCATCGCTTCGAGCACGACGTTGCCGAACGTCTCGGTCAGGCTGGCGAACGCGAAGATGTCGGCCGCCGCGTAGTGGTCGGCCAGGTCCTCGCCCGTGCGATAGCCGGCGAACCGGGCGCGGCGGCCGAGGGTCGCTTCCATCTCGGGCCGGGCGGGGCCGTCGCCGACGATGAGGATGCGTGCCTCGGGCCGGGCGGTCTCGACCTGCGCCAGGGCGTCGGCCAGGTAGGCCACGTTCTTCTCGGCGGCGATCCGGCTGACGTGGCCGATCACCACGTCGTTCGGCCCGAATCCCAGCGCTGTTCGAAGGGCTTCGCGGCGGGGACGGTCGGGACGGAACAGCGTGCCGTCCACCCCGCGGGGCCACAAGCACAAGCCGCTGGAAGCCCCGGCGCTCCAGGTCGCGGATCGTCGCCAGCGAGGGGACATACGTCTCCCGCGTCCGGTTGTGGAACCACCGCAGATAGCGCCAGACGAGCCACTTGGACCAGCCGATGCGGTAAAAGTCGGCGTACTGGTCGAAGTTCGTGTGGAAGCTCGATACGGTCGGAATCCGCCGGCGCAGGGCGTGTTTCATGAGGGACAGGCCGAGCGTGGCCTCGGTGGCGATGTGGACGAGATCCGGCCGGAAGGCGTCGATGGCTTGCTTCACGCGCCCGAACGGGGGCAACGGCACGTAGAGCTCGCGATAAAATGGCGGGTTGATCGCGCGTACCCGATACCGGGCCTTGCCGTCGGCGGGCGGCGGCTCGCCGTAATCGGGGTGGATCACCTGCACCGCGTCGCCGGCTTCCTCCAGCACCCGCACGAGCTGGCCCAGCGTGCGCGACACGCCGTTGACTTGCGGGAAGTACGTTTCCGTCACGAGCGAGATGCGCATGGTCCGACATCGTCCTCCAGGCCCGGCGAAGACGGCCCATTGTGGCAAAGAGGCGGGGAGTCTGGTAGGGTGGGCCTGCTCGATGGCGGATTCCAGATTCCGGATGCCAGATGCCAGATGCCAGATTCCGGATGCCAGATGCCAGATGCCAGCGATGAGAGGTGTTTCGGAATCGGGCGTCTGGAATCCGGAATCCGGCATCCGGAATCCGCCATCGAGCAAGCCCACCCTGACGACATCTCGACGTGGAGTCCCGGTCGTGAAGGTCAACACGGTCAAGCGTGCGCTCAAGGAAGGCAAGCCCCAGGTCGGCACGTGGCTGTCGCTGGGCAACATCGTGGCGGCGCGGTTCCTGGCGCGGACGGGACTGCCCTGGCTGACGGTCGATCTGGAGCATTCGCACACCGACATCCAGACGGCCGCGCATATGTTCGCCGCGATCGCCGACGCTGGCTGCGTGCCCCTGGCGCGGGTGGCCACGGGTCGGCATGATCTGATCAAGGCCGTGCTCGACTGCGGGGCCTACGGCATCGTCGCGCCGATGGTCATGACGGCCGACGAGGCCCGGACGATCGTGGCGGCGTGCAAGTATCCGCCCCGGGGCAACCGCTCGGTGGGCGGCTCGCTGCCCGCGCTCAACTTCGGCTGCACGGCCGACGAATACGTCAGCCGGGCCGATGATGAAATCCTGGTCATCATCCAGACCGAGCACATCGCGGCCGTCGTGCGCGCTGATGAGATTTACAGCGTGCCGGGCATCGACGCGGTGTTCGTCGGTCCCAACGACCTGAGGGCCTCGATGCGCTCGGCGGACGGCACGCCGCCCGCGCCCGAGACGTTCGAGAACACCTTGACCCGCATCCGCGAGGCCTGCCAGCGCCACGGGATTGCCCCGGGCATGCACACCTTCTCGATCGAGTCCGCCCAGCAGCGCGTGGCCGAGGGCTGGCAGTTCCTGGCCGTCAACAGCGAGCTGAAGTTCGTGCTCGACGGCGGCGCGGCCATCGCCCAGGCCATGCACCGCGAGCGCCTGACCGGCGACCTGGCGCGGTATTGATCTCAAAGATGTACGAGATGAAGGACCGTCCGGCTTTTTCTGTGTAGCGGCGGCCGTCCCGGCCGCTCTGGGCCCCCAAAGACCGGAGCGGCCGGGACGGCCGCCGCTACATGGAAGAGCCCCGTCTCGGACACCCTCCCATGTTCCCGGTTCGAGACCGCCCCATGACGCCGACCGCATGGCTTTCGAGTCCGACCACACGCGCGCGGCTGCGAGGGGCGGCCGGGATCGCGCTGGTGTTCCTCACCTGGCGCGGGCTGCTCGCCCTGCTCGTCCTGCTGGGAGGGGCGATGACGCGCGAGCGGCCCGACCGCGACCGCAATACCTATGCCTGGCAGGCGTTCCCGGGGTCCTATTTCTGGGATAGCTGGGCGCGCTGGGATTCGGGGTGGTTCCAGGTCGTCTACCGCGAGGGGTACGCGAAAGGCCCGGATGCCACGAAAAAAGCGGCGTTCTTCCCGCTCTATCCGTACACGATCCGCGCGGTCAACACGGTCGTCGGCAATCACTGGGCGGCGGGGCTGATCGTCTCGAACCTGGCACTGCTCGGATCGCTGTTCTTCCTCGAACGGATCGCAGCGACCGGACTCGATGCCGACGGGGTGCGCCGGGCGGTGGTGTATTTGCTGTGTTTCCCGACCTCGTTTTTCCTCTCGGCGTATTTCTCCGAGGGGCTGTTCCTGCTCCTGAGCACGGCGGCCTTTCACTTCTACTTGCGCGAGCGCTACGTCGCCAGCGGGCTGAGCGGCGCGCTGGCGTGCCTGACGCGGCATGTGGGGCTGGCGGTGTTCGTGGCTTGCGTGATCGGCCTCGTGTGGGGGCTGCACCGAGGGACGCGAAAGTTCCGGCCGGCGGCGCTGGGGCTGCTCCTGATGCCGCTGGGCACCCTCGTCTTCATGGCAATCCTGTACGTCCAGATGGGCGATCCGCTCGCCTTCCTGTCGGCGCACCGCGCCTGGGGACGATCCGTGCTGGGATCGGGAGCCCATGAATTCTGGTTCGCCGACCTACGGCATCTCCACTGGAGTCTGCCGCGCGACATGATGAACACGATCACCGTGATGGACGCCGTCAGCGCGGTCGTGTTCCTGATCCTGCCGCTGTTCCTGTTCGGGCGGTTCGACGTGGCGCTGCCGATCTACTCACTGTTGCTCATATTGATCCCTCTCTCGACCGGCAGCCTCAAGTCGATGATGCGGTGCGAGTGCGTGGCCTTTCCGGTCTTCCTGGTGCTGGCGCGGTTCGGCCGGTCCCGCGACGTGGACCGCGCGCTCGTCTTCGGCTCGGCCCTGTTTCTCGGCCTGCTGGCGCTCCAGTTCGCCAACTGGTACTGGGTGGGCTGAGAGGCTATCCGGGAAGCCCCGAAGGGGCGAAAGTGAATATTACCCCGGCAAAGAAGATCCTCCCGTAGGTCGGACAATCCTGTCCGACAGGCCGGGGGAGTCGGACAGGATTGTCCGACCTACTTTCTTGCCGGGGTAATAGCCCGGGGCGTCAGCCCCGGGAACCGGCAACGACGCTACACACCCTCTCCGAAGCCCCGAAGGGGCGGCCGATGTCTTTGCCCCACGGACCGTTCTGTCGCCCCTGCGGGGCTTCGGAGGAAGATGCTCTCGTCGCGGCTCCGGTTCCCGGGGCTGACGCCCCGGGCTATTCACTGCCGCCCCTTCGGGGCGAAAACCGGGCTTTCCGGATAGCCTCTAAAACAGACTTCCCGGATAGCCTCTGACTCGTCCGTCCGTGATGCGTGCGCGGCCGACTCGGAAGGCGCCTTTCGGGGAACGTAGAAGAAGAGCTCGGCCCGTGTCCCCACCGGCTTGTAATGACGGCGGGCCTGCTCGGCCACCGGCTGGGGAAAACTGAAAATATCACTGCAATAATCTTTTGAAAATAAATCGCGCTTGGTCACGATCAGCTCATAGGAGCGGGCCGCGATGAGGGCCTCGAGCCTGGTCGGACGGAGCTGGCCCGAATCGGTCAGGGTTTTCAGGCGCATCGGGTCGCCGAACAGGGTGCGCTCGCCGTGGCGGACGTCGATCATTCCCGAGTCGGTCAGCAGGTGGCGGGAGGGGTCGTGCGCCATGCGATACAGTTGGTTGTACACGGCCAGGTAGGAGCGTCCCCTTGGGGTCTGGAACATCAAGGCGCTGTAGCGGGCGGTGTCGGCTTCGGCCGCCGCCTGCCGCAGACTCGGCACGATCAGCGCCGTGATGAGGACCGCCGCCCCGGCGAGCCGCGGCCGGAGGTGCGCCTTCGGCTGGAACGCGATCCCCCACAAGGTCCCGGCCGCCAGCGCGGCGACGTTGCGCAGGCCGAGGAAGTAATTCAGATCGGCCCCCAGCTTCCCGATCGTCACCAGTCCGGCGGCCAGCATCGTGACGGCCAGCACGGTCAGGTCGGTCTCGCGGCGGCCTCCGGAATTCCACAACGCCACGCCCACCAGCGCCAGGACCGGCATCTCGGGGCCGAGCCGGCCCAGCCTGGTGAGGGTGCGCAGCCACTCGGCGCGGTCCCACACGGTCCGACCCTCGCCCAGCATGTCCGCGACGATGTTCGGCTCGCCGAGCCAGGTCCAGCCCGCGAGGAGCACCACCACGGCCAGGATCGATCCCGCGCCGACCGCCACCGCCCGGCGACGGCGGCCCGCGGCGGCCAGGGCGATCGTCGCGGCCAGCAAGTACGCGCCATAGGTCTGCTTCGATAGCATCGCCAGGACGAGCGCCGCCGCCCCGACCCACGCCCACGCGGCGCCGGCGCAGCACCAGGACAAACCCCAGCAGGCCAAGCAGGTCGGCGGTTACATCCGGCCGCACCATCGCCCCGAAGCCGTAGAGCGTCACCGACCCCAGCGTCCACAACCCGCCGAACCACGCCGCGCCGATCCCGTACCGCCGCCGCAAGATCCCGCCGACCACCAGACTCGTCAGCAGCGAGGCCGCGAACGAGATCGACCGGCCCACCACAAAGACCCCCTCCAGGCTCGCCCCCACCGCGCGGCTCAACCAGCCAACCAACGTCCAGTAGACCGGGCCGTAAAAGTTCGCCACGTAGGGATAATGCTTCCAGTCCGGATAGAGCGAGAAACCGTGCTGGACCCGCCAGCACAGATGGGCCATCATCGCTTCCAGGTAGAACACCTCCAGCGACGAGGGGATGCGGTACAGCGCATAGACCACATACAACACCCCTCGGGCCAGCACGAGCACCAGGGCCAACACCAGGACGATGCGAGTGAGCCAACGCATGCGTACGTGATCCTTGGGTATCCGAGACCGCGCTGCAAACGACGGCGCAGCGGTCCGATTGTCCGCCGGAAAGCAGTCGTGCCCAGCGTAGCGAAGCGGTCCGCGCCCGGCCAGACGGGACAATCCCCGACCGCGCCGACACATGCCCGAAACGCCTGGGAGCGAACTGGTCAGACCACGTGGAATTTGATGCAACATCTTGAACACCAAGACCTCTCGACCCATCCGCGCCGGCTTTGTTCGCGCACTTTGAGGGTCGTTTTCTGCACCCCTCGGGGGGTCATTATTACCCCGGCAAGGAAGATCCTCCTGTAGGTCGGACAATCCTGTCCGACAGGCAGGGGGAGTCGGACAGGATTGTCCGACCTACTTTCTTGCCGGGGTCATTACACCTGGAAAACGGCAGGACACCTGGTCGATAGGACAGAGTCAAGGGCCCGATGTCATCTTCCAGAAATTCCCGCCCCAATCTGAGAATGATCGTTTCTCGCCCGGCTCAAGTTCATGCGGAATCGTCTTGGAGTTGCGTCGATGGACGATCCATGCCAAACTCCCATGGCCATCCGTCCCGCCCGCCTGGGAGCGCCGCCGTGCTGGGGAGTTTGTTCCGCACCAAGAGTCTGGACGAGATCCTGGCGGCGGCCGAGCAGCCCCACGCGGCGATGAAGCGGTCGCTGGGGCCGGTCAGCGTCACGATGCTCGGCATCGGCGCGATCATTGGAACCGGCATTTACGCCGCCATCGGCACGGCCACGGCGGGGGATACGATCGCGGGAGCGGTGCGTCCGGGCGCGGGCCCCTCGCTGATGATCTCGTTCGTCCTGACGGCCGTCGTCTGTGCCTTCACGGCGCTTTGCTACGCCGAGATGGCCGCGATGGTGCCAATTTCGGGATCGGCCTACACCTATGCGTATGCCACGCTCGGCGAGCTGATCGCCTGGATCATCGGCTGGGACCTGATCATCGAGTATGGCGTCAGCAACGTCTCGACGGCGATCTCGTGGGCGGGCTACTTCCGGTCCCTGATGCACGACCTCGGGATCGACATTCCCTACTGGCTGGCGACCGACTTCCGCACGGCGGGGCTCCTTCAGGTGAAGGCTCCCGCGCTCTACCTGGAGCAGTTTGGCTCGGCGCCGGTGATCTTCGGCCACCCGCTGATTGTCAACGTGCCGGCCTGCGTGATCTCGCTGGCGATCACGGCCTTGCTGGTCTGGGGCATCCGCGAGTCCGCGACGTTCAATTCCGTGATGGTCGTCATCAAGGTCGTCGTGCTGATCTTCTTCGCCGGGATCAGCCTGTATTATGTGTCGCCCGCGAAGATGGCGGCCAACTGGGTGCCGTTCCAGCCGCAGGGCTGGCATGGGACGTTCGCCGGCGCGGCGATCGTCTTTTTCGCGTACATCGGCTTCGATGCCGTATCCACCGTCGCCGAGGAGACGAAGAACCCCGGCCGGGACCTGCCCGTCGGCATCCTCGCGTCGCTGGCGATCTGTACGGTCTTTTACGTGGTGATCGCGGCGATCTTCACGGGCATGATCCCGTACAAGGAAGTCGTGGCGCGTCCCGAGGTGCGCAACGAGTCGCTGACGATGGCGCTGCGCTATGTCGCGCCTGACGCGCGCTTCGCCAGCATCATCCTGGGTTTTGGCTCGGTGGTGGCGCAGACGGCCGTCTTGCTCGTATTCATGCTGGGCCAGCCGCGCATTTTTTTCTCGATGGCCCGGGACGGCCTCTTGCCGCCGGTCTTCGCCCGCCTGCACCCGACCTTCCGCACGCCTTATGTCACGACGATTTTGACCGGCGTGGTCGTGGCCGTGCTCTCCTCGCTGGCGAGCATTGACGAGGTGGTCGATCTGACGAACATCGGGACACTCTTCGCGTTCGTGCTGGTCTGCATCGGCATTCCCATCCTGCGCAGGCGCGAGCCGGGCCGAAAGCGGCCGTTCCGGGTGCCTTTTGGGCCGTTCCTCATGCCCGCGCTGGGGGCAAGTTCGTGCGTGTTCCTGATGTTCTACCTGCCGCCGGCAAGCTGGTGGCGGTTCGTGGGCTGGCTGGTGCTGGGGATGGCGGTCTATGCGTCGTTCGGGTATGCCCATAGCGTGGTCGGCCGCACGGCGGGACGGTCCGGGCGCACGCCTCGGGCGCTGAAAGTCGCGGCGGTCGGCTTTCTGATGGTGGCCGTCGGGCTGTTCACGATCCCGCACCAGGCGGGGGTTCCCGAGCTGGTCCGAAAAGTCTGCTTCCTACACGCCGAACAGCACGACCGCTCGCTGGCCGGCATGGGACTGATCGCCGTCGGCATGGCGCTGGGCATTGGCGGATGGACGCGGGGGGCGCGACGAGAGAATCGGGACTTGTAGGGTAGGCTTTAGCCTGCCAGTCCCATGGTCCGGAAATGGGACTGGCAGGCTAAAGCCTACCCTACAAGACGGATCGTTTTCGTCTCTTGTCAGGGAGGAGCATCACGATGCGGTGGTCGGCACGGACAGTCTCTTTCTTTCTTCTGGCCCTCCTTTTGGCCCCGGCGCTCGTCTTCGCTCAGACGAAGCTGTCCGCGCGGTGGGTGGGACAGGATGGCCGCGATCTGGTGGGCACGTCGATTCACGCGGGGCCCAATGATGTGCAGGACATCCACATCGTCCTCGCGGGCCTGCCGCCTGCGCGGGCGATCACGAAGCTGAAAATCACCGGCCTGGGGGGAGCCGTCTGGGGCTGGGTGCCCAGCGGCAGCGATCCGGGGTTCTGGCGCGCCGAGATTCTGCGCACGCCCGGCAGCCCGACGGCCGACGTCTACATCGAACCCTCCGGGGTTGAGAAGGGCCGGCCCTTCTTTGTCGAGCTGACACTCGATGACGGCCAGACGCGCAACTTCGATTTCAAAGGCGGCAAGGCCGACCCGAACCGCCGCACGGCCGCCGCCGCGATGAGCGTGCAATGGGTCGGGCAGGTCGCGCGCGACCGGACCGGCCCCGGACCGGCCGTCGGCCCAGACGGCTTGCAGGATGTGCAACTGCGGCTGGAGCGCCTCTCGCCCAAGGCCGAGATCCGGACCATCACCCTCGACGCGCCCGGCGGGCTGGCCTGGCGCTACGGTACCAACCCCGAAGCGAAGCCCAACGCCGAGTTTCTGCGCGACCCGAAGGACCCTTCCCGGGGCGATCTCTTCTTCCAGCCCGACCGCGACCTGGCCGGCACGACGCTCACCGTCAAGGTTTCCTATCCCGAGGACAAGTCCGACACCGCGACCGTCAAAGCCCAGCGCACCGAGGCGAAGCGGGCCATGCCGGCGCCTCCCGCCGTGAAGCTCGTGCCCAACACGATCACCGTGACCTGGCAAGGCCAGGACGGCACGGCCGGCACCGGCCCGGGCGATGTCCACCTGGCCCTCGCCGGCCTGACACGCAATCATGTCATCACGGCTGTCGCCCTGAGCGGCGCGGCGGGTGGGTCGTGGTTCGAGAAGGCCGGTGAGAAGATCGCCGTCGCGCCGAGCCGGGCGCCGGCCCGCTGATCTTCCGGCGCCGGCCCAATGACCCGACGAAGGCCGACATTCACTTCCCGCCCGACCGCGATGAGACGGCCGGCACGATGACCCTGCGGCTGGTGCTCGGCGACGGCGCCATGACCGTCGTCCGCTTCCCCGGCGGCAAGGCGGACGTCGGCCAACGCGCGGGCCCGGGGCCGGACTCGAAAAGCGTCGTCGCCCGGCCTGACGGGAACCTGCACGAACTGGTGGCGCAAGGCGGCCAGGTCAAGCTGCTCAAGGGCACGTACCGTCTCGAACGCCCGCTCGTTTTGCCTCATCCCATCGCGATCACGGCCGAGCCGGGCGCGACGCTCGTCTTCGCGCAGAAGCCGGGCGATGCGCCCCTGGACGGCCGCCATCAAGATCCTGGCCGGGCATGTCACGCTCGACGGCTTCGCGGTGCGGTTCGAGGGTCCGGTCCGCTGGCGCGAGGGAATCAGCTACGGCCCGGCGGTCATCGGCGCCGCGACGGCTTCGACCCGCCGAGTCCGGCCGTGCTCGCGGATCTGACCTTCACGAAGCTCGATCTCCAGGCGCCGCCCGCGAGCGGCCGCGCGGCCTGGGAAGACGCCGTGAATTTGATCCGGCTGGCGGGCGCCGTCTGCGGCAAGATCGAGAACTGCACGCTCCGGGGCGGCCCGATGGAATTTTTTGGCGGCCCCTGGCGGATCGTCGGCAACGAGCATCAAGGCGTGCCGACCGGCACGTCGTCGCCCTGCGTGTTCGCCGGACATTATGTTCATGACCTGTTGATCCGCGACAACAAAACGCGCCTGGTCGCACCCGCCGGGAAGACCTGGCGGTTCCTGGTGCTCACGGGCGCGGGGTTCAACGTGCTGGTCGATGCCAACCGGGTCGAGGGCGTCGGCCCCCGCGATGACGACACGATCCCCGGCGCGAATTCGCCGAGCTCATGCTGACGGAAGCCTACGGCCTGCACTTCGAGGGCAAGCCCGCCGCGATTGCCGCCGAGGGCCGCATCTTGCAGATGGCCGAGCCGCAGGGTGAGCCGGCCCGCACGGGCGCCATCGTCGCCATTTTGACAGGTTCGAAAGCCGGCACCTGGCACCGCGTCGCGCAGGCGATCGACGCAAAGACGTTGCTGGTTGATCCGCCGCTGCCCGCCGATGCCGACGCCGTCTCCGTCTCGAACGGCTTCGTCTTCACCACCTTCCGCGGCAACACGATCGACGCCCGGGGGGCATCCGTGGCCACCGGCATGGTGCTGGTCGGCAACCAGTTCACCGTGAAGGTGCAGGACAACCACATCATCGGCATCGGCGACGCCTTCAAGATCGCCTCCTGCCCGGCCGAGAAGCCGGTCCACTGGGGATGGTCGCACGACCCCGCGCTCGGCCTGCTCATCGAGGGCAACACCATCGAGGACTCGCTCCGCGGCGGGCTGCTCTCCGTCGAGCACGGACCGCCGATCAAGACCAGCCGGGGGCGGGTCTACCTGCGCGGCGTCTTCCGCAACAACACGGTCATCCGCTCCGACGCCTTCGAAAAACAAGCGGGTGCGAAGCTCAACAAGGCCGGCTTCACCATCGGCGATCCCGGCGCGCTCGATCCGGGCGAGCTGATCGTCACCGAGGAGGCGAACACCGCGCACGGCCCGGCCGGCGCGACGCTGCGCATTCACGCCGGCACCATCAACGGCCACGCGGTCAAGGGACAGAACAAGGCCCTGCCCGCGGCACCGACCACGGCCCAGGAGAGGAAAACGACGACGCGGTGATGATCCCGGCCTGTTCACCCTCGGAGACCAGCCCTCGATCGCTCAGGTTTCTTTCCCGGAAGAAGAGGGAAGAAGAGTTCCAGGGGTCGAGGGTTCAAGGGGGAACACCGCGATGGTCGGTTCTGGCTTCGTCCCCTTGAACCCTTGAAGATAGGAGTGCTCCCCGAGTGACCACGACCTCTCTGGCCGCGTCCCGCACGTCGTACCCCTGGGCCCTGCGCGGCGACATCAACGCCTTCTTCGGGCTGATGCTCGATAACATCGGCGGCATGATCTTGATGGCCGGGCTGCTGGTCGAGGTCTTCGGCTTCCCGGCTGACTTCGTGCTGCCGCGGATGATCCCCGGAACGGCGGTCGGCGTGCTGGTCGGCGACCTGATCTACACGGTCATGGCCTTTCGCCTGGCGCGGCGGCTGGGGCGGTCGGATGTGACCGCGATGCCCCTGGGACTGGACACGCCGAGCACGTTCGGCATGGTCTTCCTGGTCCTCGGCCCGGCCTTCTTGCACGCGCGCGGCGTCCTTCACCTCGCGCCGGCGGCGGCGGCACGGCACGCCTGGTTCGTGGGCATGGCGATGCTGCTGGCCTCGGGTCTGTTCAAGCTCTCCTGCGCGCCGTTCTGCGGTTGGCTGCGGCGCGTGCTGCCCCGGGCCGGGCTGCTGGGATCGCTGGCGGCGATCGCGCTGGTGCTGATCAGCTTCTTGCCGCTGCTGGACATTGCCGCCACCCCCATCGCGGGCTTCGCGGCGATGGCCGTCATCCTGGCCACCCTGACGGCGCGCTGGTCGCTGCCCAAGGCCTTCCCCGGGGCCCTGGGGGCGGTGCTGCTCGGCTGCCTGATCTACTACGGCGCTCTATTTTCTGAACCAGGGGCCGGGCTTCGGTCCCCGGCCCGAGCAAGCCTTTCAGGTGGGTCTGCCCCTGCCGATCCTGGAATGGTGGAGCTGGTTCGTGGGCTGCTGGCGCGAGGCGCTGGGATACCTGCCGGTGGCGATCCCGCTGGCGCTGGCGACCGTCGTCGGCGGCATCGACTGCACCGAGAGCGCCGCGGCGGCCGGCGATGATTACCACGACCGGGCAGATCATCGCCGCCGAAGGCTTTGCGACCCTCGTCGGCGGCCTGTTCGGCGGCGTGATCCAGTCGACGCCTTATATCGGCCACCCGGCCTTCAAGGCCATGGGCGCCGCGCCGGCGTATACGCTGGCGACGGCCCTGTTCGTCGGCGGCGCGGGCATCTTCGGCTACTTCGGCTGGATCTTCTTCCTCATCCCCAAGGCCGTGATCTTCCCGATCCTGATCTTCGTCGGCCTGGAAATCACCGCGCAATCGTTCCACGCGACCCCCGTCAAGCACTTCCCGGCCGTCGCGCTGGCGTGCGTGCCGGCGCTGGCCTACCTGGCGCTCCTGAACCTCAAAGAAATTCTGCCGCCCACCCCGGAAGCCTTCGCGGCCCTGCCGGAAAACGTGCAGCACCATGTCGAAACGGTCACCTGCCTGGCCGGCGGCGGCGGCTTCATCATCACCAGCCTGCTCTGGGCCACGACCTTGACAAAACTGATCGACCGGCACATCTGGGCGGCCGCCGGAACGCTTTTGCTGGCCGCGGTTTTCGCCCTCTTCGGCGTGATCCACTCGCCCCTGCCCTCGAGCCCGATCGCCGCTCCGTGGGACGTCCTGGCCCAGCTTGAACAGCTCGGCCGCCTGAAGGCCGCGGCCAACCAGACTCCTTATCACTGGGCCGCCGCCTACGCCGCCATGGCCCTGACGCTCGCGGGCATCGGCCTGACCGGCTCTCCCCCCGGACCGCATGCCGAGGATGAACCAATCGCGATTTGATAGCGTACAATGGAGGTGGGGAGACGACCTCTGGGATCGTGTCCTCGTGTCGCGGTTGCCAGGACCGCCTAAACCCCCATGATCGGCATGCCCACGAAGCTGTGGGCATGTCCAACCCGCCGAACCAGAAAAATCGGTAAATCCGGTCAGTGTACGCTTGTCACTTCGACTGAACTTCAGTATAATGGAGTGGTTCCCTGAACGAGACCTCCCGGCCGTGGTGAGCTGGCCCCGGCGCACCACCTGCTTGCCAGGTTGAGGAGGGCGGACAGAGAACAACCCTACAGCACTGCACCCGGTGTTTGACATTCCAAGCGAGGGTGGCCCGTTTCCCAGCCCGATTCCGGGCGGACGGGTCGAGTCCTCCGGGGGGCGTTAGCCATGACGAAGTTTCCCGATCTCTTTGCGGCCCTCGCCGCGCCCTTTGAGTCGCACGAGGTGAAGATCCGCGCAGCGTCCGGGGGCCGGCAGCTCCACTACATCACGGCCCGCACGGCGATGAACCGGCTGGACGACGTGCTCGGCCCGGAGAACTGGTGGGACGAGTACGTCCCGTCGGCCAACTCGGTGCTCTGCCGGTTGACGCTGCGTCTGCCTGACGGCACGACGGTCACGAAATGCGATGCGGGCGGCTATGCCGGCATGGCCGACCAGGGGGATGACGACAAGAGCGGCTTCTCCGACGCCTTCAAGCGGGCCGCCGCCAAGTTTGGCGTGGCGCGGTACTTGTATCGCGACGGCGTGCCCCACTTCGTCCGCGAGGCGCAGCCGGGCACCGAATCCCTGCCGACGGAGCCCGCCCCGGCCGAGAGCGGCAATGGCGCACCGGCGCCGGCCCGTCCCGAGCGCACCCGCGACAACGCCCCGCGCAACGGCCGGGCCCTGTTCGCCTGGACGAAGGAGCAAGAGCAGCGGCACGAGGTCGGCCTGTTGAAGTACCTGAACAACTGGGGCAAGCTTCAGGAGTTCCCCGGCCGGATGGTGGACTGGGACGCCGACCAGGTCGCGCTGGCGTACTCCGAGGCGGTCCGCAAGCTCCAGGCGATCCAGTCGCCACGCCAGGAGACCTACGAGGAGGCCATGTCGAATTGAGAGGGGGCTTCCGTAGGGTGGGCTCGGCCCACCCATTCCCGGAGGTGGGCCGAGCCCACCCTACAAGAATCCAGACCGGCCGGCCTCCGACCCCGTGCCTCGCCCTTGATCCGGGCGAGCGCGGGGTTCTTTTTGCGCCGTATTGTTTTCACTCCAGGGGTCGGGTATAGGGAAATGGTCTGGGAGATTGTGTGATTTGTGCGCGCGGAGGAGGACGCCCTAGCCGTTTGGTGTAAGATTCCCAGGGGTCGTCCGCGCGTTTGTCGCGAGGCAACCGGCCGGAGTGGGGTGGAAGGAACGCGGCGGGTCGGGGACGTGGCGCCGGCGATTGTGGCCGGCCCCAGGTGCCGGCCTGGTCCCTCGGGGCCGAGTGAGTTCTCATGTACAAGGGAATCGCGGTCAGCCCTGGAATCGTTGTCGGCACGGTTTTCCGCATCGAGTCGGTGTTCAGCTCGCCCGAGCCGGTGCCGCTGGACGAACCGAGCCAGGTCCCGCCGGAGATCGCGCGGTTCGAGCTGGCCCTCAAGCTCTCCGCGGAGGAACTGGAGGGGGTTGTCACCAAGGTCTCGACGGAGCTCGGGAACTCGGAGGCGGGGATTTTCCGGACCCACCTCGGCATCGTCAACGACCCCCAGCTCGCGCCGGGTGCTCGTGAACATCCGCGACCGCCAGTTGACGGCCCTGTCGGCGCTCCAGTTGGTCTTGCACGACTACGCGGCGACCTTCGCGCAGATCGAGCAGGATTACTTCCGCGAGCGGATGGCCGACGTCCGCGACGTGATCTTGCGGATCGGCTCGCACCTGACGGTCCGGCCACGTCGCCGGCCGCCTCCCGAGCCGGGCACGGCGACGAATCGGTGATCCTGGTGGCCCACGAGATCCTGCCCAGCCAGGCGATGAGCCTGGGCGACCTGCCGATCGCCGGGATCGTCACCGAGCTCGGCGGCGGCGACCAGCCACGCGGCGATCCTGGCGCGGAGCCGCGGCATCCCGGCGGTCTCCGGGCGTCGACGGGATCATGGACGAGGTCGCAGAGCGGCGACCTGATGGTCGTCGACGGCCGCGACGGCATGGTCATCGTCCGGCCCGACCAGGAGGCGACCGTCGGCCTATCGCAAGGTCCAGCGCGAGTTCTTCAACCTCAAGGACCGGCTCGTCGCCAACCGCGACCTGCCGGCCATGAGCGCCGACGGGACGCAGGTCGAGCTGCTGGCCAACATCAACAACCTGGCCGACGCCCAGGCCGCCCAGAAGGTCGGCGCCACCGGCGTCGGCCTGTTCCGGACCGAGTACCTGTTCCTCACCCATCACGACGTGCCCGGCGAGGAGGAGCAGTACGAGTACTACCGCCAGATCATCGTCGACTCGCCCAACCAGACGGTCACGATCCGCACGCTCGACCTGGGCGGCGACAAGACGGTCCCCTACCTCGGCCGCCGGAGCGAGCCCAACCCGTTCATGGGCTGGCGGTCGACCCGCATCTTCTTCGAGAACCCCAAGCTCTTCGTCACGCAGATCCGCGCGATCCTCCGCGCCGGCCGGCACGGCAAGGTCTCGATGCTCTTCCCGATGATCACCACCCTGGAAGAGCTGCTGCTACGTCAACAAGCTGGTCAAGGAGACGCGGCGCAACCTGCGGCGCGAGGGCGTGCCGTTCGGCGAGGACGTCAAGACGGGGGTGATGGTCGAGGTCCCCGCGGCGGCCGTCTGCATCGACGCGATCCTCCGCGAGACCGACTTCATCTCGATCGGCTCCAACGACCTGATCCAGTACCTCGTGGCCGCCGACCGCGACAACCCCAAGGTCGCCCACCTCTGCGAGCCGCTCAGCCCGGCGATCTTCCGGGTGCTCCAGATGGTCCTCGACGCCTGCCAGCGCACCGGCACGCCGGTGACCGCTCTGCGGCGAGATGGCCGGCCAGCCCCGGTCGGTCCTGGTCCTCTTCGGCATGGGCCTGCGCCGGTTCAGCATGAGCCCGGCGTTCATCCCGACCGTCAAGGCCCTGCTCGCCTCGGTCACCACCGCCCAGGCCGAGCGGTTCGCCCACCACGTGCTCCAGCTCAACACCAGCGAGGAGATCCGCTCCTACCTCACCGCCCGGCTCCACGAGGTCTCCAGCACGCTCGAGAGTGTTCGATCAGTCTGAGACCGTCTGTCCGCGGACAGCCGCCGCAAGTTGCCGGCGGACCAGTGAGTTAGCCCAGGGCGTCAGCCCTCGGGTCCGAACGATGCGTCGTCCAGCCGACCCTCCGTGAGCGCCCGCAGGGGCGATCCAGACGGAAGCCGCTGCCCGCGTGTGGACCTTCTGATCGCCGCCGTTCGGGGCTGCCGAGGAACGAATCATGGAGGATCATGCTCGCGGTCCTGAGCTCGCCCAGGGCTGACGCCCTGGGCTGATTCGACTTCCGCGACCCTTCGGGGCTGAGACCAGGCTTCGCCGGATCGCCTCTGAGTAGTGGCCGAGTGGTCGAGCGAGGCGACTGCCCGGCTATTACCGACGGCTGGCGTCTGAGTGGCAAAGAGATTCTTGACACTATCCTCGGGAAGGGCACCGGTCCGTTGCAGACCCGACGGGTCGGGTCTGCGGACGGTCGCGAAGCGGCCGAGTCGCGGCGGTCGCGTCCGCCATTGCTCCGCCGGTGCGAACCGACTCCGTCGGCCTGGGACGGCCGCTGACGCTCAAGGAGAAGCTGGCGGCGGCCGCGGGCCGGCGCGGCCGCCCCCGCGCCGGCCGCGGCCGAAGCGGCCGCCGGCCCGCGAGCCGACACGAGGTCGGCATCCCGCGACCGGCACCCGCCGTCCCCCCGCCCGGCCGCCCCCGCGACCGGCCGATGACGCTCCAGGAGAAGCTGGCGGCGGCCCGTGCCAGTCGGACGACGCCCCGGCCGCCGCGCCGGCGGCCGCCAAGCCGGCCGCCGCCAAGCCGGCCGCGCGCCGCCAAGGCCGCGCCGCGCCGAGCGCTGCCGCCGCTGGAGAAGATCACCGACCCAAGGACCTCGCCGAGGCCGCTCGCCAGGCCGCCGCCAAGAAGGCCAAGGAGGTCGCCGCCGAGGCCGGCCGCCCCGCCCGCAGCCCGCGGCCAAGCCGGCCCCGGCCAAGGCCGTGCCGCCCCGGCCGCGCGAAGGAAGCCGTCCTGGCCGCCGCCGGCCATCCATCGCCGCGGATTTCTCTCCGCCTCGGCCCTCATCGCCTGGATCGTCGCCGGCTGGACCACCTTCACCGCGGCGATCGTCGGCGATGACCCTGATGACGCGTCCGGTTCATGTTCCCCAACGTCCTGGCCGAGCCGCCCAGCACGATCAAGATCGGCCTGCCCTCCAACTACGAGCCCGAGGACGTCAGCGAGCGGTTCAAGGCCGAGTGGGGCTTCTGGGTCGTCCGGTCGACCCGCTACAACGGGCAGGACATCATCTACGCCCTCCAGTCGGTCTGCACGCACCTGGGCTGCCCGCCCAACTGGCTGGCCGGCGAGCAGAAATTCAAGTGCCCGTGCCACGGCAGCGGGTTCTACATCTCCGGGATCAATTTCGAAGGGCCCGCGCCCCGCCCGCTCGAGCGGTTCAAGGTCGCGCTCGCCGACGACGGCCAGATCATGGTCGACAAGAGCCAGAAGTTCCAGCAAGAGCTGGGTCAGTGGTCCGACCCCGATAGCTTCATCCCGGCCTGACCCTCACGGGCCATCGGACAGTTGCAGCTCGCGGTCGCTCGCTACCGCGCCGCGACGGGATCGTTCCTCTTCCGTTCGCGACCTTGAGAGAAGGCCCATGCCGATCCTGGACAAGATCACCGAGACGCAGCTCTGGAAGAGCGTCTTCCGCCACCCGATGCCGACCGACCGGCGCAACCGGGTGGTGGTGATGCTCACCAACTTCTTCCTGCACCTGCACCCGGTCAGCGTGCGCAAGCAGGGGATCGCGCTGTCGCTACACCTGGTGCATGGGCGGGACGACGTTCTTCCTGTTCATCGTCGAGATGGTGACCGGCGTCCTGCTGATGTTCTACTACCGGCCGACGCTCGAGCACGCCTATAACGACATCCTGGCCCTGCGCGACGTGACCACGCTGGGCATCCTCCGCGAGCTGCATCGCTGGGGGGCCCACGCGATGGTGATCGCGGTCTGGCTGCACATGTACCGCGTGTTCCTGACCGGCAGCTACAAGCCGCCGCGCGAGTTCAACTGGGGCGTCGGCGTGATCCTGCTGGTGCTGACGCTCTTGCTGTCGTTCACCGGCTACCTGCTGCCGTGGGACCAGCTGGCGATCTGGGCCATCACGGTCGGCTCGAACATGGCGCGGGCGACGCCGGGCCTCGGGGTCGAGGGCCCGGGGGCGTCGCTCCTGAAGCTCAACGGCGTGAGCCTGATCACCTCGGGCTCGGACGCGAAGTTCGCGCTCCTGGGCGGCCGGAGCGTCGGCGAGATGACGCTCAACCGGTTCTACGTGCTGCACTGCGTGGCGATCCCGCTGGCGGCCGCGCTCCTGATCATGATCCACTTCTGGCGGGTCCGCAAGGACGGCGGCATCAGCGGGCCGATGTGAACTGCCGGTGCCGGCGGCGTCGGCGTGCCTCGGCCACGAAGGCGAGCCAGGTTCCGCGTCGACGTGTCGGCGGGATCGGCTCGACGTGACTCGATCCCAGGCTACCATCGAGTCCAGAAGACGACCATGCATCCACACGAAGATCTGACCCCCGGCGTGATGGCCGGGCTGGCCTGGTACTACCTGCTCGCCGCCGATGATGAACGCGGCGCGGCGGCGTATGTCGCCTACGGGAGATGGTCTCGGAGGGGGCCTCGCGGCTGGGCCTGGCGCCCAAGACCCGGCGGCTGCCGGACTGGCTGATCGTCGCCTTCTTCGGGCTCTACGGCCTGGCCGTCCTGATGATCCTGGGCCGGCGATCGCCTGCCGGGCGGCGTGACGGTCGCCTACGTGCCTCTGTGCCGCTGGCCAACGTCGCTGCTGGCGATCATGGCCGGGGCCGACGCCGCCCACTTCGCCGAGGTCAAGGACGCACGGCCACGGCGAGGGCGACCCGACGTCGCCCGCCCAGCCTCGACGACCACCAGCCCGCCGTCGGGCTCGGCAGGCCGATCAACCGCACGCTCTGGACCCTGATCTGGGGCGTCGCCGCGATGATCTTCCAGGTGATGGGCATCGTCTACATGCTCGGCGACGAGGTCTTCATGCCGCAGTTCGTCCGCGACGCCGATCGACTCCGTCGCCGGCCCGACCACGTTCTTCGTCGGCGCGACGCTCGGCTTCATCGCCGCTGATCCGCTGCCGGCGGTTCGTCGCCAACGGCCTGGTCGGCTGGGCGATCGTCAACCTGTTCCTGCTCTTCTTCGGCCTGAGCATGACCGACTACGACTTCCGCGACATCGTCACCAAGCCCGACAACGTGCCGATCGTCGGCCTGCTCGATCCTGGTCGGCTTCTTCTTCTGGTTCGGCCTGCGCCGGGCGGTGATCAACGACGCGCGGATCGCCCAGGGCCTGCCCACCCTCGAAGAGCTCGAGCCCGAGAAGACGCTGACCTGGCCCGACCTGGTCTACACCGAGCTGATCTGCATGGTCGTCCTGACGATCGTCCTGGTCGTCTGGGGGATCGTGCTCCAGGCGCCGCTGGAGCAGCCGGCCAGCTCGACCGTCGCCCCCAACCCGTCGAAGGCCCCCTGGTACTTCCTCGGCCTCCAGGAGATGCTGGTCTACTTCGATCCCTGGATGGCCGGCGTCGTGCTGCCCAGCATGATCATCGTCGGCCTGATGGCGATCCCCTACATCGACACCAACAAGGCGGGCAACGGCTACTTACACGCTACAACGACCGCAAGTTCGCCTACATCACGTTCCAGTACGGCTTCGTCGTGCTCTGGGTCGTCCTGATCCTCCTGGGCACGTTCCTCCGCGGGCCCGAACTGGAACTTCTTCGGCCCGTACGAATACTGGGACCTGCACAAGCTGATCCCGCTCAACAACGTCAACCTCTCGGACATCTTCTGGATCCAGTTCCTGGGCACGACCAAGCCGACGAACATCTCTGTCCGCGAGTTGCCGGGGATCTTGCTCGTGCCTGGCCTACTTCACGCTCGCTGCCGTACCTGATGTACCGGCTGTTCTTCAAGAAGTACACCGAGCAGGCCGGGATGCTCCGGTACCTGACGCTGGCGGTGCTGATGCTGTTCATGGCCGCGCTTGCCGATCAAGATGGTGCTTGCGCTGGACGATCAACCTGAAATACCTCGTGGCCATCCCCGAGTACTTCTTCAATATCTGAGCGATCGGTCCGATCACGCAGGATCCGATGGCACGCGGCCGGCGAGGCCCGATCGAGCCGCCCGGCCGCCCGCACCGGATTCGATCCCAACAGGACCGACGACCATGCCGGCAACCGAGGAAACCTATCGCCGCCAGCCGACCCTGCACCTGGTCTTCGCGATCTCGTCGATCGCGATGCTGCTGTCGACCGTCTGGATGGTCATGGCCGACCATCTCCGCCCCTGGAAGCAAGTCCAGCGCGAGTTTCAGCGGTCGAGCGCGAGAAGCTCGAGGCGTCGCCGAGAGGAGAAGCTCGAGGAGCAGAAGGCAGAAGTACCAGGCCCAGATCGACGAGATCGACGCCAAGATCGAGGAGGCCGAGGCGAGCGCCGAGGCAGCGGGCCGCCGAGATCCGCGCAGGTCGACAGGGAGCTCGACAAGCTGGGCGGCGAGGTTCGAGCTGCTCGACACGCAGCGGCGGTTCAAGAAGGCCGAGCTCGACAGCAAGCGCAGCCTCTACGACGGCATGATCGACCGCGGCGAGGAAGCACGCGGCGCGGGCCTACCTGACCACGCGTCGTCGCCGACGCCGAGCAGCGAGCTCGACGACGCTCTCGCAAGGAGCTCGAGACGGCCGACAGGCGACCAGGAAGGCGAAGAAGGCCGAGAAGGAAGAGCTGCTCGGCTACGTCGACAACCTCAAGAAGGAGAAGGAACGGCTGACGCGCGAGGCCGACCGCGTCGAGCGGGTGATCGAGCAGAAGGACGCCCTCTACGGCGGCCCGCTCCACTGGTACAGCGAGCCGATGGCCTTCCTCCGCAGCCTGCCCGGCATCGACCTGATGCCGCCGACCAAGATCCAGCAGATCAGCCTTCCCGAGCTGACGATCAACTACAACTTCAAGGAAGTCCCCCGCTACGACCGCTGCACGACCTGCCACCAGGGGATCGACCGGATCGGCTACGACAAGGACGCCGACGGCAAGCCGATGCCCGCGGTCTTCGCGTCGCACCCGTTCCTGACCACGGGCGCGACCACGATCGATCCCAAGGGCAAGGTGGTCACGGCCGGGCTCTACCTCGACGCCAACGGCCCGCACCCGATCAACAGCTTCGGCTGCACGATCTGCCACGGCGGCCAGGGCTCGGGCACCGACTTCACCTTCGCCTCGCACACGCCCGACTACGCTCGAGCAGGCCGAGGAGTGGGAGCAAGGAGTACGGCTGGCACGAGATCCACCTCTGGGACTTCCCGATGCTCCCGAAGCGGTTCATCGAGTCGAGCTGCCTGAAGTGCCACCACGCAGGTGACCGACATCCCGCAGGCCGAGAAGCTCCAGGCCGGCTACCAGCGGATCGTCAAGTACGGCTGCACCGGCTGCCACACGATCGGCGGCGAGGGGTCGTTCGGCCCCGACCTGACCGACGAGCCGCCAGGTCGGGCCCAACCTGTCGCACATCGCCTCCAAGGTCGTCCAAGGAGTGGGTCGCTCAAGTGGATCATCAACCCGCACGCCTTCCGGCCCGACTCGCGGATGCCGCGGTTCTACGGCCTGACCAACAACGACGCCAAGGAAGACTGGCCCAAGAACTACGCCGAGATCCACGCGATCACCCACTACCTCTTCGCCAAGAGCACGCCGCCGGCCGAGTTCGTCGATCCGCCGGCCAAGACCGACCCGGCCAAGGGCAAGGAGCTGTTCCTCCAGAAGGGCTGCCTGGCCTGCCACCAGCACCGGCCCTACGAGCCGGCCGAGATCCAGCTCGCCGACCGCGACGCCGCCAACCCGGACTACAAGCCCGACGCCGCCCTGACCTACGACCCCAAGAACTTCCCGGCGTCGGTCCGGGAGTACGCCCTGGCCGACTTCGGCCCGAACCTGTCGAACATCGCCGCCAAGTTCCAGTCGCAAGCCCGCAGGGCCTCAAGTGGCTGGCCAACTGGATCCAGGCGCCCGAGAAGTATCATCCCAAGAGCCTGATGCCCAACCTCCAGCTCTCGCTCGAGGACGCCGCCGACATCGCGCGCTGGATCCTCTCGGTGCCGGGCGAGTGGCCGGTCAACGGTCGACGTGCCGGCCGTCGAGTCCGCAGGAGGTCAAGGACGGCCGTCGACGAGCTGGTCAAGCTCTACGTCTCCAAGAGCGGCAGCTTCAAGACGGCCGACGGCAAGATCGGTGGCCGTCGTCGCTCGAGCGAGGTCGACGAGTTCGTCGCCAAGAAGCTCGCGACGCGACGAGAAGCTGCATGTACCTCGGCGAGAGGACGATCTCGCGGCTGGGCTGCTTCGGCTGCCACAACGATCCCCGGCTTCGAGAACGCCAAGCCGATCGGCACCGCGCTCAACGACTGGGGCATCAAGAGCCCGGCCCGGCTCGATTTCGGCCACATCCCCGAATACCTCGACCGACCAGCGCAGGCTCGACGACGACGGCGACACCGCGACGGCACCGACCTGTATCTACCAGGAGAAGATCGACGCACGAGACCCGGATGGGCTTCCTCTACCAGAAGCTGCACCGGCCCCGCAGCTACGACTACCTGAAGAAGAGCGAGAAGTACAAGACCTGGGACGACCGGCTCCGGATGCCCCAGTTCGCCTGGGCCAACGACCCGACGGCCGTCGAGGAGGTCATGACCTTCGTCCTCGGCCTGACCGGCGAGAAGATCAGCGCCGCGTACCTGCCCAAGCCCACACGCCGGCCAGGCAGGCCCTCGCCCAGGGCGAACGCCTCTTGAACCGCTACAACTGCAGGGGCTGCCACGCGCTGGCCATGCCGCGTTACGTCCTGACCGCCGGCACGAGCGACACTCTCGCCTTGCCCGAGCTGGCCACCAATGTCGAAGTTTCCTACGGCCAGCGCAAGAATGACTTCCCCGAGATCTCCGGCCTCACGTTCGATCCCAAGATCAGCACGTTCCGCCTCGGCGAGAACGTCTCCCCCGGCGAGGAGGTGGACGCCAAGACGACTCTCGTCCTGCCGCGCACTGCTTCCAAGGAGCCGGTCATCATCGAAGGCATGCCGATCGCCAGCTCCGAGGACGAAGTGGACGGCCAGATCCAGCGCCGGGTTTCGGTGCAGCTCTGGAGGCCGGTGACGATCCGGGGCTATACCTTCAAGCCGTATGACAGCCTGACGATCAACCCGGACAAGGTCCAGATTCAGAGGCCCGAGGGGGGCGACTTCGCCTGGCTGTACGCGCACACCCAGAGCGAGCGCGCCGGCGAGGTCTTCGACCGCATCTGGAACCGGCTGCCGCCGCCCCTGATCCGTGAGGGCCTGCGCGTGCAGACGCCCTGGCTGACGGCGTTTTTGAAGGACCCGTACGCGATCCGGCCCGCCGCCAACCTGCGCATGCCGCGGTTCCACTATGGCTCGCGGCCCGAGCCATCGCAGGAAGCGATCGGCGGCGTGCCGCCCGCGGCCGTGCCCTTGAATCCGGCCGTCCGCGAGGACATCCAGGCGGAAACCCGCGATCTGGCCAACTACTTCGCCGCGCGCGACGAGGCCCCCTTCCCTTACCAGTCCATCCCCGAGCGCGACCGGTCGTATCTTTCCTCGCGTGAGGCCGCCTATCCGAACTACCTGGCGGGCGGCTGGCAGATCGTCACCAAGGGCCTGTGCATTGAGTGTCATGCCATCGGCACCTACAAGCCGACGGGTGGGGCCCAGGTTGTCAATGGCCCCGATCTCAACCAGGTCGGCGACCGCTTCCGGCCCGAGTTCCTGCTCCAGTGGCTCTCCTTCCCCGAGCGCAAGGTGCCGTATACCGCCATGCCGCAGAACATCCCGCCCCATGCCGTGGCCAGCGCGCCGACGCCCAGGTATGTCCCGAAATCGTTCCGAGGGAAACAGCTCGATCAGGTCGTCGCCGTGCGCGACATGCTCTTGAACTACCTCAAGACCGTGGAAAGCCAGCTTGCCAAGGCGAGCCCGTCGGCGCAGTCCGCGCCTTAGAGGGTGTCCCCGAAGTGACGATCCGGTCATTCTGGTTTTAGCCCCGAAGGGGCGGAAGCGCATAGCCCGGGGCGTCAGCCCCGGGAACCGGGAAGGACTGCGCCACAAACCCTCTCCGAAGCCCCGCAGGGGCGGCCGATGTCTTTGTCCAGCAGCCTGTTCTGTCGCCCCTTCGGGGCTTCGGAGGAAGAGGCTCTGGTCGCGGGTACGTGTTTCGCGTCTCGGAGGGCTGGTTTTTGGGGCTTTTCCATGTAGCGGCGGCCGTCTCGGCCGCTCCGGAGAGTATTTGGCCCGGAGCGGCCGAGACGGCCGCCGCTACACAGAAAGGACTTACGTCCGATGGCGAGACGCTAAACACGTACCGTCGCGGCTCTGGTTCCCGGGGCTCACGCCCCGGGCTATTGACTGTCGCCCCTGCGGGGCTTTCGGAATAGACTCCAACAGTCCACGGCCCCGGCGCCCTCGGAGAACCGGAGCGAATGGCCGATGGGTCCCGTTCTACCTACAATTCCCGTGACTGATTTCGTTGGCCAACGAGGCCGAAGGTCGGATGGGACGGAGAGAGAGACGCACCGATGACATCGTTCTGGACTTCCATGCGGATGGTCGTTTCGAGCTTGACCTGCGCTGTAATTCTGATGGCCGGCTGTGGGAGCAAGGAGACGGCGGACGACGCGACCGTGAACGTTCCCGAGCCGCTGCCGGGCACAAACGCCTCGCCCCCGGCGCCGGGGGCGGCGACCTCGGAAACGGGAGCAGCCGCGTCCGGAGGAAGTGCCGCGGCGCCCGCCGTGAAGGCCGAGGGCTTCGGCACGCTCAAGGGTCGCGTCGTCTACGGCGGCGATCCCCCGGCCCCCAGGATGCTCGTGGCCAAGGGGGACAAGAGCGCCAAGAACGCCGAGGTCTGCGCCGTCAACGGCGTCCCCGCGCAAGAACTGCTCGTCGATCCCGCGACCAAGGGCGTCCAGTATGCGCTCGTGTACCTGCCCCATCCCACGGCGGTGAAGCCCGAGGCCGAGTCGGCGGCCAAGGCGGCAACGATTGATCTCGATCAGAAGGGCTGCATGTTCGTGCCCCACGTGCTGGCCGCGATGAAGGGCGCGACCATCAACATCAAGTCGGACGACCCGATCGGCCACAACGTCCACTCGCTGCTGCCCAACACCCCGTTCAACACCAACATCCAGCCGGCCGCGGAGCCCTACGTGGTGACGCCCAAGGCCGGCGAGACCCGCCCCGGCACGGTCGTGTGCGACATTCACACCTGGATGAAGTCCTGGTGGCTGATCTTGAATAACCCGTATTTCGCCGTCACCAACGCCAAGGGTGAATACGAGATCAAAGACGCACCCGCCGGCACCCAGAAGGTCGTCGTCTGGCAGGAAGCCGTCGCCTCCAACGGTTTCCTCACCCGCTCCTCGGGCGAGCCCATCACCATTGCGCCCAATGCCGAGACGACGCAGGATTTCACGATCAAGCCGGACCAGATCCGGAAATGAACGGGGCCGGCGGATTGCAGATTCCAGATTCCAGATGCCGGATTCCAGATTGCAGAGGGGAAATACTTATAGATCTGGAATCTGGAATCCGGCATCTGGAATCCGGCATCTGGAATCTGGAATCTGGAATCCGGCATCTGGAATCCGGCATCTGGCATCTGCAATCCCCCGCCCTCCGAGCACCCTCTCCATGAATCGACACATGCTGGGCCGTTCGCTGCAATTCCTGGGGCTGGTGATTTTGCCCTTGGGGATCGTCTCCGAACTCGACGGAATAGTCACGCTAGGCCAGTCGCTGCTCATTGCAGGGGTGGGGATGGCGGTCTTCTACGTGGGGTATGTCCTTCAGCCCCGGGCGCTGGCATAGCTAACATTTTGAGCAGCCCCGCCTCTCGTGCCGGCATCACGAAATGCGATGTTCCCCGCACTCGCCACCTTTCCATGTCTGGTTTCCGGCATATGATTTGCAATGGGTGGATTTGTCGCGTAGAAGCCAGGCAGTGGACGTGTCGCGAAGCTGGTTCCGGTGGTGGTTTCCGAGGAACGAGTGGTCGCGAACACGAACCGGCACATCAGGCTCATGTCTGGTACGATAGTGACGTTCGGTGCTCCTCGCGTGCGGGACGAAGGACGAACCATCGCCAGAGGGGTTGTCTCCCGCCGTATCGGCTCGAAGATCACGGACGCGCCGGGCTGACGAGCATGGAAGGCGGCAGGTCATGACGCATTTCCGGTCACGGTGGTGGGTGGGGGTACTCGGGATTTCCGGAGCATGCGTCTGGGGGTCCGGGCCGACCGTCTCTGCGCAATTCGTGGGAGCGATGCCCGAGAACCGGCCGGCGGCGCGGGGGGCGCAGTTCCATCCCGACGCCAGTTTCACGGCCGAGTCCTTGTTGCGCACCGCGGCCCAGCACGTCCAGAACCAGCAATGGGCCGAGGCCATCGACCTGTATCAACGCGTCCTTCACGAGTTCGGCGACACGGTCACGCAACTCCCCAAGGACGACCCGGCCGCCGATCCAAAGGGGGTTCGCAACTGTTCGTCGATGCCCGCCAGAACGCCCATCGGCGGCTGGCCGCGCTGCCGCCCGAGGCGCTGCGCCTTGTATCGCCGCCGGCTCGACCCGCAGGCCGAACCCTGGTTCCGCGAGGGCGCCGCCCGGCGCGACGCGAGCCTGCTCCGCAAGGTGGTCGATGAGGCGTTTTGCAGCTCGTTCGGCGACGACGCGCTCGACCAGCTTGGCGACCTCGCGTTCCAGCAAGGCCGTTTCCGCGAGGCACTCGCCGATTACCGCCAGATCGCGCCCGACCCGGCCGCGCCCGCCGGGGGCCTGGTGCATCCCGATCCCGACGTGGACCGGGCGCGGGTCGCGGCCAAGATCCTGCTCTGCCGCGCGGCGCTGGGCACGAGTCCGCCGACGCCGGCCGAGCTGGATGCCTTCGCCACTCAGTACCCGAACGCCCAGGGTCTCCTTGCCGGCCGCAACGGACCGCTCAGCCGGAGCCTCGCCGCCGCGATTCAGACCGATCAGTTGAGTCCGCCCGCCGCGCCCGACAGCCGCTGGCCGACCTTCGCCGGTGCGCCGTTGCGCAGCCGCATCGCCACGCAGCCGCTGGATGTCGGCTCGCTCCAGTGGAAGGTCCGGCTCGAGCCGGTCGCGCAGGCCCGCTCGATGGCCGGCCCGATGGTCTTCGCGGGCCATCCCCAGACCACCGCGCAGCGCCCCGATCGGGGGCTGGCCTATTATCCGATCGTCGTCGGCGACCAGGTGGTGCTGTGCGACGCCGAGCCGCATCTTTGCCTACAATCTGGGCGACCGGGTGGCCTCGCCGGGCGCCGGCGCGGCCGGTGAGGCGGAGATCAAGGTGGCCTGGGAGCAAACGCTCCCTGGCGGCGGTCAGCGGGACCCCGGCGCGTCTCGTTCTTGAACATGCCCCGGTTCACCATCACGAGCCAGGGCGACCGCATCTACGCCCGGCTCGGCGCCAACGGCGGCCTGCGCGTCGGGGCCAGCTACCTGGTGGCCGTCGATCGCCGGGCGGACGGCAAGCTGCTCTGGCGGCGGCCGTCGAGTGAGGTGGCCTTGCCGCACCGTGCCGGCGCGGGGGCGATCGCGTGGCCGCCTTCGAGGGCAGCCCCGTGGCCGATGCGCGGAGCGTTTACGTCGCCATGACCGACAGCGGCGGCATGGCCGCCATGACCTCGCTCTATGTCGCCGCCCTCGACGCCGAGACCGGCGCCACGCGCTGGGTCCGGTTCCTGGGCGAGGCCACCGGGGCGTTTGATGTCATGATGGGGATGCAGTTCACCGACGATGTCGGCAACCGCCTCCTGAGCCTCGACAGCGGCACGCTCTACTACCAGACGAACCTCGGCTCGGTGGCGGCGCTCGATGCCGACACCGGCGCGATTCGCTGGCTGGCCACCTACCCGCACGCGGGGGCCGGACACAGCGGCGAGAACCGCGACCTGAACCCGGCGATCGTTCATGACGGCCTCGTGCTGGTCGCCCCCGACGACGCGCCCGACCTGTTCGCCTTCGACGCGGCCACCGGCCGCCTCGTCTGGCACACCAGTTTGCGGGACGGCGAGATCAACCACCTGCTGGGCGTCGCCCACGGCCGGCTCATTGCCACCGGCAACCGGGTCTGGTCGTTCGACGTGAAGACCGGTCAGCTCGTGCGCTACTGGCCCGAGGGGGGCACCGGCTTCCAGGGCTTCGGCCGCGGACTGCTCGCGGGAAAATATATCTACTGGCCGACGCGCGGCGAGATTCTCGTGCTCGACCAGGCCACCGGGTTGAAGGCCGACGACCGCGAGCCGATCCCGCTGCACCAGGCCTTCGGCGCGACCGGCGGCAACCTGGCGGCCGGCGACGGCTACGTCGTGGTCGCCGGTGAAGACGCGCTGGTCGTCTTCTGCCAGAACAGCCGGCTGATCCACCGTTACCGGGAAGCGATCGCCGCGGCCCCCGGCGAGGCCGCCAACTATGTCCGCCTGGCGCGGGTGGCCGAGGCCACCGGCCAGGACGACCTGGCGCTGGCGACCCTCAATGACGGCCTGCGGCACGTCCGGCCGGCCGAGACGCTCGACGGCCAACCGCTGGCCGAGACCGTCCGCGCTCAACAATACCGGCTCTTGATGCGGCTCGCGGCGCAAGCGACCGGGCGCACGACTGGTCGGCCGCCAGCCCGCGTCTCGAGGCCGCGGCCACGGCCGCGCTGACCGATCACGACCGCCTGGCCGCCCGGCTGCTCCTGGCCGATGCCCTGGACAAGAAAGGGGACCCCCGCGCGGCCCTGGCGCTGCTCCAGGATCTCTGAGCGACGAACGGCTGCCCGGCCTGACGGTCGCCGCGGACGAGCGCCGGACGGTGCGCGCCGACCTGCTGATCGCCGACCGGCTCGCCGGCTTGTTATCCGCCCACGGGCGCGGCCTGTACGCCGACTTCGACCGCCAGGCGCGGAGCCTGCTCGAGCAGGGCCGGGCGGAAGCGAACCCGCGGCTCCTGGAGGAGATCGGCCGCAGTTATCCGGCGGCGGCCGTCGTGCCCGACGCGCTGTTGGCGCTGGGGACGCTCCACCTCCAGCAGAAACATCCCGCCGAGGCCGCCCGCGCCTACAAGCGGCTGCTGACGGTGGCGACCGACGACCCCACGCGCGCTCGGGCCTGCTCGGCCTGGCGCACGCGTATGAGGACCAAGGCTACGTGGTGCTGGCGGGATGCCCTGGTGGGTGCGCAGACGCGGTTCGCCGACTTGCGGCTGGACGAGAGGAACACGACGGTCGGCTCTCTCGTGACGGAGCGGCTCGGTCGGATACCGTTTTCCGGCCGGACGGGCGATCGCCGCGAGCCCAGCCTGCCGGCGCCGCTGGCGGGTCTGGTCGGCGCAATGGAAGGTGCCGACGCGCCCGCTGGCCGCCGAGGGTGTGCCGCCCACGACGGGCACGGGCCGGATTTTCCGCGTCGAGGGCACCGGACTGCGGCCGATCGACCCGACGACCGGCCAGGCGGGCTGGTTTGCCGACCTGGGCGACGAGCCGATCTGGGCCGGCTACCTGGCCGACCGGATCTTGACCGCGACGGCCCACCGCCTGGTGGCGCTCGACGTGAAGACGGGCACCGCGAAGTGGTCCTTCGAGGCGGGCGACCCCCGGCCCTGCGCGACGGCCGCCCAACCCGTTCGCTCGACCCGTCGGCGCGGCCGCTCCGGACGCCGTGGAGACCCCGCCGGCCCGCCTCGATGACTTCCGCATCGTCGGCAATCGCGTGTTCTGCCGGCGCGGCCCGCGCAATTTCTGGCCCTCGACGGCGAGTCGGGGCAGATCGACTGGTCGTACACGCCGGCCGGCAAGAGCACGCTCAACCCGCACTTCTGGGTCGATCCCCGCCAGGTGGTGCTCCAGGTGCGCGCGCCGAACGCGGTGGTCGTGCTCGACGCCGAGACCGGTACCCGCCGCGCCGAGTTTCCCCAGACGGAGACGGACGAGGCGTGGTCGCGCGATCCTCTGCCCGTCGATGACGACCATGTCGCGCTCGTGACCGATCCGCGCAGCGTCACCTTGTTCGATGTGCAGCAGGGCGTGGCGTCGTGGACCTACCGCGAGCCGTCCGCGCTGCCCAAGAACGGGCCGCCGCGGCTGCTGGGCGATGCGGGCCGCTTGCTCGTGCTGCGCGATGGCAGCGAACTGGTGCGGCTCGATCCGGCCACCGGCCGCAAGCTCTGGTCCCGCCTGCTGGGTGTCGAGGATCTCAGTGCGTGGCCCGACGCCCTGGCCCTGGACGGCGTGCGGGTCTACTGCGCCACCGGACGGACCGTGTCGGCCTATTCCCTGGCCGATGGGTCGCAGGTCTGGCGGCATTACTTGACGGGTCCCCAGACCGGCTGGTCGGTGGCCCTGTCCGATCGCTTCGTGGTCGCGTTTCCCAGCCCGGCGCGGTCGCTCGAAGACAGTTTGAGCGCCCTGCCCCTGGTCCTGTGCCGGCGCGACACCGGCCAGCTCGTGCAACGTGTGCAGTTCGCCGCGCTGGTGACCGCCTTGAGCGTGCGGCTGGCGCCCGGCTCGGTGCTGGTCGCCACCCAGGACCACGGCTGGGCCCTGGGACCGGCCGCGCCGGTGGACGCGGCACCGGTGTCCCGTTAAGGTGAAACCCTGCCATTGGGTGCGGCTCCGGCCCCGCAATCAGGAAACGCCCCATTCGGTATCCCACGGATCAAGGCCGTGCCACGAATCAGCGAATTCTATGGAATTGCTATCTACATGTACTATAACGACCACGCGCCGCCTCACTTCCATGCCGAGTACAGTGGTGACGAAGCCCTCTTTACTCTCGACGCGATTCAGGTCTTGAGAGGCCGAGTCCCGCGTTGCGCCCGCGCTCTTGTCGTCGAATGGGCGACGCTGCACCACGATGAACTTGCGATCAACTGGGATCTTGCGCGAAACGGCCTGCCCCTGAACACGATCGATCCCTTGGATTGAGGGGGATTTATTCAAAGATGGAACGATTGGTACGCGTGCGCTCCGTTGCGCCTCTTTCGGGCTTCGTCGTCCGACTCGACTTCACCGACGGGACCGTTCGGGACGTGGACCTGGAGAAATTTCTTCGAGGACCGATCTTCGAGCCGATCCGGGCCGACCCGGCGCGGTTTCGTGAGGTGTCCGTCGATCGGCGCGCGGGAACGATCGTCTGGCCCAACGGTGCCGACATCGACCCTGACGTGCTGTACCATGATCTCGAACCGGCATAGGCCCAGACCGGAACCGGCATGCCGGCCATCAACGCATAGGCTTGACCCGTTGCTGTCCATTGAGTCGAAGTAGAGTGGAGCCTCTTCTCAAGGGAAACCAGCAGATATGGGATGTTCTGGCGTGGCTGACCGAGCAGCAGAATCAGAGAGCGCAAAAAAGTAGCGGCCAGGGACAATGTCCGGGGTCGTCTGACGACGGCCCATTCTGGTCGCTGAATTGAGTGTACGCCATGGCATATGACCGGTCAAGCGAACGCTGTAGCGATATCCACCACTCATCACTTATCCATGAACGAGGAACCTCCGCGTGGCCGATGACCATCCCCCCGCCGAGCTGGCCCACGACGACCTCGCGGCCGTCGACCGACTGAAGGATGCCTTTACCCGCCTCAAGGCCGAGATGGGCAAGGTGATCGTCGGCCAGCAGAACGTCCTCGAAGAGCTGCTGATCGCGATCTTCGCCCGCGGCCACTGCCTGCTGATCGGCGTGCCGGGCCTGGCCAAGACGCTCATGATCCGCACCCTGGCCGACGCGCTGAACCTGAGCTTCAACCGCATCCAGTTCACGCCCGACCTGATGCCCTCGGACATCACCGGCACCGAGGTGATCCAGGAGGACAAGGCGACCGGCGTCCGCCAGTTCAAGTTCCTCCGCGGCCCGATCTTCGCCAACATCGTCCTGGCCGACGAGATCAACCGCACCCCGCCCAAGACCCAGGCGGCCCTGCTCGAAGCGATGCAGGAGCACCAGGTCACCGTCGGCGGCGAGCGGCACCGCCTGCCCGACCCGTTCTTCGTCCTGGCCACCCAGAACCCGATCGAGCAGGAAGGCACCTATCCGCTGCCCGAGGCCCAGCTCGACCGCTTCATGTTCAACATCCTCGTCGACTACCCCGACGAGGACGAGGAGCTCGACATCGTCCGGCTGACGACCTCGGTCGCACAAGCCGACGGTCTCGAAGGTGCTCTCGGGCGCGGAGATCCTCGAGCTCCAGGAGATCGTCCGCAAGGTGCCGGTCGCCGACCACGTGATCCGAGTACGCCGTGCGGCTGGCGCGGCTGACCCGGCGCGAGCAAGGCCGACGTGCCCGACTTCATCCGCGACTACGTGAGCTGGGGCGCCGGCCCGCGGGCCAGCCAGTACCTGGTGCTCGCCGCCAAGGCCCGGGCCGTGCTGCACGGCCGCTACCACGTCTCGACCGAGGACATCCGCGCCGTCGCCGGCCCCGTGCTGCGGCACCGCATCGTCACCAACTTCAACGCCGAGGCCGAAGGCTCAAGCCCGACGACATCGTCGCGCGGCTGATCAAGGCCGTCCCCGTCAGACGAGAACGAGGCCGAGCACAGTGGAAAACTACCAAAAATATTTAAATCCGCAAACGCTGGCTAGCCTCGAAGGCCTCGACCTCCAGGCCCGGCTGGTCGTCGAGGGCTACGTCGCCGGCATGCACACGAGCCCCTATCACGGCTTCTCCGTCGAGTTCGCCGAGCACCGCGAGTACGTCGCCGGGCGACGACATCCGCCACGTCGACTGGAAGGTCTGGTCCAAGACCGACAAGTATCTACCTCAAGCAGTACGAGGAGGAGACGAACCTCCTGGCGTACCTGCTGCTGGATACCAGCGAGTCGATGGGCTACGCCTCGGAGCGGGAACGTCACCGAAGCTCCAGTACGCCCAGTGCGTCGCCGCGTCGCTGGCGTTACATGGTCCTCCAGCAGCAGGACTCGGTGGGTCTGGCGACGTTCGACGACGCGCGTGCAGCGCTACCTGCGGCCGTCGGGGCAGCCGTCGCACCTGAAGGAACTCTTCCACGTCATGGACACTCAGCCCGGCGCAGCGAGAAGACGGACCTGGGGGCGATCTTTCACGATCTGGCCGAACGGTTCAAGCAGCGCGGCGATCGTCGTCGATCCTCTCCGACTTTTTCGACGACGTCCCGCGCGATCCTGGCCGGCCTGAAGCACTTCCGCCACCGCCGCCACGAGGTGATCGTCTTCCACGTCCTCGACCCGGCCGAGCTCGATTTCCCGTTCCGCGAGACCACGCTTTTCAAGGGCCTGGAAGGGACTGCCCGAGGTCCTCACCGAGCCCTACGCCCTGCGCAAAGCCTATCAGGACGAGATCGTCGCCTTCCTCGACGAGCTGCAGCAAGGGCTGCCAGATGGCCGACATCGACTATGTTCCCCTGCGGACCGACGCCGAGCTTGGCGATGCCCTGACGAGCTACCTGGCCACGCGGGCGACGCGGGCGAAGTGAGCAGGCTGACCGTGATTTCGACCCAGGAGACCCCATGATCGAGCTTTCCCGCTCTCATCTTGAGACACTGTTCGACCAGGATGAAACCGCCTGGCTGGAGCAGATGGCGCGCCTGGTCGGCGAACATCGTTATGACGAACTCGACTATGAAAATCTGAAAGAGTACCTCCTTGACATGGCGCGGCGCGACAAGCGGGAAGTCCTCAGCCGGCTGACCGTCCTGCTGGCTCACTTGCTGAAATGGCAATATCAGCCCGAGCAGCGGTCCCGGAGCTGGGAGGCCACGATCAGCTTGCAGCGCCAGGAACTCGACGACCTGCTGGAAAGTCAGACGCTGCTTCAGTACGCCCAAGAGGCCCTGGACCGGGCCTACGCCCGCGCGGTCAAGCAGGCGGCCATCGAAACTGGCCTGAGCCGGGACGCTTTCCCCGCGGCGAACCCGTATGCTCTCGATGCGATCCTTCATGGGGAGTGAGAGAGCTTGGAGTCAATGAGCATGAGTCAAAAAGTGGATGAGATCCTTCAAGCCGCTCTGGCCTTGCCTGATGATGAGCAGCTTCAGCTCGTGACCGCGCTGAACGCCGCCGTGGAGGAACGCGGCTTGCAGCCCCTCGACGATCGCTGGTTGGAGGAAATCCAGCGGCAGCTCCGCGGAATATGACGCGGGCCTGGTCCAGCCGGTTCCCTGGAGTACGGTCAAGGAGCGCGCCGGAGAAAGCAATCGGAACATGGCTAAGATCGTGCTTCTTCCCGCTGCGGAAGACGATTATCAGCAGGCCATGGACTGGTACGAATCCCGGAGTACCCGTGCCGCGGCTGGCTTCGAGACGGCGGTTGATGTCGCTCTGGCCCGCATTGCCAAGACGCCAGAGACCTGGCCCTACTGTGATGATCGGCACCGGATCTACCTTCTCCGGCGTTATTACCCCGGCAAGAAAGGAGGTCGGACAATCCTGTCCGACTCCCCCGGCCTGTCGGACAGGATTGTCCGACCTACAGGAGGATCTTCTTTGCCGGGGTAATATCCCTACAACATCATTTATCGAAGCGAGGAAGAGGCTGTGCTGATTGTGGCGATCGTTCATAATCAAAGGTCGGAAGCCTACTGGAACGATCGTGACTGAGGAATCCTCGATGAAAAGCCAAGAATTCCCTCTGCCCCTTTTGTCCGGGCTGATCCTCCTGACCGGAGGCATGTTTTGCCTCGCCGCCGATGAGGAGGGCGTTTACACCCTTACCCAGCCCGAGCACACCCAGGCCGAGATCGACAAGGCTCTAACCGAGATGCCGCCGGTCCATTTCACCCCGCCCGCCGATCGCTGGTCGCGCCTGCCGATTACCTCGGCCATCCTCAAGAAGGGCGAGGGCGAGCTGCGCATCGTGATGCTGGGCGATAGCATCGTCAACGACACCAGCCGGTCGCGCTGGGATGATCTGGTCCAGAAGGCGTATCCGAAGGTCAAGATCACCCGCGTCACGGTCGTCCGCGGCGGTACCGGGTGCTGGTGGTACAAGGAGCCGGGGCGCATCGCCAAGTACGTGCTGCCCCACAAGCCCGACCTGCTCATCATCGGCGGCATCAGCCAGCGCGACGATATCGACTCGATCCACGATGTGATCCGCCAGGTCCGCGCGGCGCAGCCTTGCGACGTGCTGCTGATGTCGGGCGCGTTCGGCTCGGTTGATCCCCGCGACGACAAGCAGTGGTCGTACGACATTCCCGCGAACGAGAAAGACTACCGCTCCCGCATGAAAAAACTGGCCGACGAAACCGACTCGGCGTTCCTCGACATGACGGCGATCTGGGGCCAGTACATCCGCGACTCCGGCAAGGATCTCGACTATTTCAAGCGCGATCCGATCCACGCCAACATCCGCGGGGAGCAGATCCTGGGGCACATCCTGGCGGGGTATTTCACTTCACATATCCAAGATCAGTCTTCTGGAGAAGCGCCATGAATCCTCTCCTGACCGCCTTGATCCAGCGCGAGGGTGACGGCTACGTCGCTCTGTGTCCCGAACTTGACATTGCCAGCCAGGGCGACACCGTGGAGCAGGCCCGGGAAAACCTGCGAGAGGCCCTGGAATTGTTCTTCGAGGTCGCCCCCTCTGAGGAGGTCGAACGGCGATGGAATAAGGACGTTTACATCACACAAGTCGAGGTGCCCCTTGGGTAGGCTCCGTACCCTCTCCGGCGAAGAGGTCTGCGAGATCCTCCGGAGACATGGGTACGTGGAAGTCAGGCGTCGCAGCAGCCACATTGTCATGCAGAGGCTGACCCCGGAGGGTTCGACGACCGTGCCGGTTCCCGATCACGACGAACTGCGAATCGGCACGCTTCGCTCCATCATCCGGCAATCAGGAATACCCCGGAGTGAATTCGAATCCCGATGATCCGTTAACTCACTTGGAGCGCCCATTCCAGCCGGCATCGTGAGTGAACCCCATGCCTCTCCTGGACCACTTTCGCCCACCCTTGAGCCTCCGCCGCGACTGGCACGCGTTTCATAACGCGTGGGCCACGACGATCGCCTACGAACTGAACCGGCAGCTCCCGGAGGGTTATTTCGCCGAGCCCAGCGTCCAGTTCGGCATCGAGATTGACGTGGCCACGTTCGAGGAGCGGGCACGGGCTGGGAACCTGGCCGGAGACGGGGGTGACTGGACGGCACCCGCACCGACGCAGACCGTGCCCATGCCGGTCCTGTCCGACCTCGTCGAGGTCCACGTCCTCCACGATGAGGGCGGCCCGATTCTCGCGGCCGCCATCGAACTCGTCAGCCCTTCGAACAAGGATCGCCCCGCCCAGCGCGAGGCCTTCGTCTCGAAGTGCGCCTCGTACCTCCAGGGAGGTGTCGGCCTGGTCCTCGTGGATGTGGTGACCACGCGCACCGCGAACCTGCACGATGGGCTCATGGCCAGGTTCGCGGCTTCCCTGGGGGAGCGGTCCGGCGTGGACCTCGACGCGGTCTCCTATCGTCCGGTCGCCCTGGACGGGGAGTCCAGCGTGGAGGTCTGGCACCAGCCGCTCGTCCTGGGGCAGGAACTGCCGACGCTGCCTCTCTGGCTGCGGGGCGCGCTCTGCTTCCCGCTCGATCTCGGGCTGACCTACGAACGAACCTGCCGCGAGCTGCGATTAAAGCCGAACGGAACCTGATATGGTTGTGCCCCTTCTCTTCGCCTGGTTCGCCAACCCCCTGATGCTCTGGGGCCTCGGGGCGGCGTCGCTGCCGATCATCATCCACCTCTTGAACAAGCGGCGCTACCGCGAGATGCCCTGGGCGGCGATGCGCTTCCTGCTGGCGGCCATCAAGAAGAACCAGCGCAAGATCCGCATCGAGCAGTCGATCTTGCTGGCGGTGCGCACGCTGGTCATCCTCCTGGTCGTCCTGGCCATGGCCCGGCCCATCCTCGAAAGCCTGGGGGCCGTGGCCCTCTTGCCCGGCCAGCGGACGCACTGGGTGCTGGCGCTCGATGCCTCGGAGAGCATGGATTACAAGACGGCCGAGAGCAGCCGTTTCGAGCAGGCCAAGACACTCGCTGCGCAGCTTGTCCGGGCGGCCCGGCAAGGCGACGGCATCAGCCTGGTGCTCCTGGGAAACCCGCCACGGGCCGTCATCGGCGCACCGGCGTTCAATCACGACCTGGTCCTCAAGGAGATCGCCAACCTCGCGACGACGCACGGCGGCACCGATCTGACCGGCAGCTTTGCCAAGATCGAGGAGGTGCTGGCCGCCTCCGACATTCCTCGCAAGGAGCTGGTCGTCCTGACCGATCTTCAGGCGGCAAGCTGGAACCGCTCGCGCAACGGCGCGGACGAGGGCCTCAAGCGGCTCGTCGCCAAGCTGAACGCCCGCAAGGTGCAGTCGTCGGTCATCGACCTGGGAGCAACAGGCGACGCCAACCACGCCGTTACCGAGATTCACCTCGAACCGCCGATCGTCACGCCGGGCGTGCCCGCGACCGTGCAAGCGACGGTGCGCAACTTCGGCCGCGCGGCCGGAGGCAGCCTGCGCGCGCGGCTGGTCGTCGATGGCAAGATCGAAGGCGAGGAGATGGCCGACGTCGCGGCTGGCGAGGCGCGCACGGTGGCTTTCTCGCACACGTTTACCGTCCCCGGCGATCGCGCCGTCGAGGTCCAGCTTGATGCCGACGCGCTGCGGCCCGACGACGCGCGGCGGCTCATGGTCCCGGTGCGCGAGACGCTGCGGGTGCTGCTCGTCGATGGCGATCCGCGTCCTGAGCCGCTCAAGTCCGAGACCGCCTTCCTGGTCGAGGCGCTCAGCCCCGAAACGGCGCCCGGCGAGCCGCCGTCGCCGATCAAGCCGGACGTCATCGCCGAGTCGCAGCTTGTCGGGCGGGACCTTTCGCCCTATGAGACGGTCGTGCTGGCCAACATCGCGCGGTTCACGCCCACCGAAGTGGCCGCCCTCGAAAGCTATCTCAAGCAGGGCGGCGGCGTGGTCGTTTTCGGTGGCGATCAGGTCGCGGCCGAGAACTACAACCAGTTCCTCTACAACGGCGGTCACGGCTTGCTCCCCGCCGAGCTCGGGCCGATCGTGGGCACGGCCAGCAAGCAGGACCGGCCGTTCGAGTTTGACCCCCTCGGCTTCCTGCACCCAATCGTCGAGCCCTTCCGCGGCGAGGCCCCCGGCGTGACCGCCAGTCTGACGAGCGTCAAGACGGCGCGTTACCACCGTTTGAAAGTGCCCCCGGCCACACAGGCGCGCGTGGCTCTGGCGTTTTCCAGCGGCGATCCGGCGATCGTCGAGGTTCCGCGCTATCGCGGCCGGGTGGTGCTCGTGGCGACCTCGGCCGATGCCGGCTGGACGAGCTGGCCAATGCACCCGAGCTACCCGCCGGTCATGGACCAGATCGTGATGCTGGCCGCTGCGGGACGCTCCGCCGAGCGCAACGTGCGCGTCGGCCAACCCCTGACCCGGACCTTCCCTCCCAACGCCGCCGGCGCGCCCGTGACGGTCGTTCGCCCCGTCGGCACGCCCGGCGCGACGAAGCTGACCGCCGAAGGCGATGTCAGCGTCTTCCGTTACGACGGCACGGACATCGCGGGCATCTACCATGCGAAAGTCGGCCCGCCGATCGACCGCGAGATCGACTTCGCCGCCAACCCCGACCCGCTCGAAAGCGACCCCGCCAAGCTCGACGCCTCGGGCCTCCGTGCCGCCGTGCCGGGCTGGGAGTTCCATTATGATAATGACTGGAAACCCTTGCAGGCGAACGCCGCCTCCGTGGGCCATCGCGGCGAATTACACCGGCCGCTGCTGTGGGGGGTGCTGGGATTGTTGTTTTTGGAATCGTTGCTGGCGTGGAAGTTCGGGCATCATGCGGTGAGGGCGAAATAGCGTTCCCGTTCCCGTAGGGTGGGCACCGCCCACCTTGAAGAAATCCACAAGAAGAAGTGGGCGGTGCCCACCCTAAAGAGAGACTGCAAGAATGTACGATTGGCGACTTGAAGCACACCGTTGGTTAGACCAAAGTCAGAATCTTACCCCCAGATTGATCGAGGGAGTCCTCGCTTTCTTTGAACGCGCATTTCGAAACACGCGTTGCCCAGAGCGTGCTTGGTTTGGCACACATTCTTCCGGACTCAGCTTGGTCGTCGGTGGGATCTATCTCGCGGCGGTCCAGAGATCCGGTCGAGACAAGGGTTCTTGGTTACTGGTCGATCAGAATCCACCGCCGATTGAAGGGGTTGAGTATCAAACTGTGAAGTCCACTCAGGATGCCGAATACCCCTTGCTCTGGGCGCATTGTGTCTCGCTGTCGGCCGCACCACACATCGTTGAGAATGATCTGATTTGGGAGCTGTTCGGAGCGGCCACGGAGAAAATCCTGCATTCGAGGCGAATCGCTAGCGACCGCGATTCTGTGCAGGAACATAGGAACAAGAAACGGCTCAGTGAATTCTGGAATTCAAACAGGATGCGGTTCCTTCCGGACGAGATTGCTGACGTGGCCGTCTTCCATGAGGCGCGAGATATCAGGTTCTCGTAAACGCATACGAGCGTGATGAGCGAGCGCGTGAGCGTTGCATCCAGCATCATGGTACACGCTGTTCCATCTGCGGTTTCTCATTTGGCGAAGTCTACGGTCGGGTAGCCGAAGGTTTTATCCATGTACATCATCTACGTCCGCTCTCGGAGATTGGCGGAGTACGAAATTGACTCTGTGGAGGATTTGCGGCCAGCTGTCCCAACTGCCATGCAGTGGGGCATCTCCGTAAGCCAGCGTATAGCATTCAAGAGGTGAGAGAATTCTTGGGGTTAAGACGCCCAGGAAAGTCCAGCGAAACCCGGTGAGTCCCCGTCAGGGTCCGCTGTGAGGCTGTGAATTTTTCCTTTTCCGTTTTGTATCATGACGCCATGAGCGAGACACCCCTTTTCCCCGATGCCGACGACTCGGGCACGCCGCCCCGGCCGCGGCCCGATCCCGAGCCGCCGGCGCCGCCACGGCTGCGCCTGGCCGATCGCCAACAGGTGCGCCTGGTCCCCATGGCGTTGGACGAACTGATTCCGGCCGATCACGACGCCCGGTTCGTCTGGAACTTGGTCTCGGGCTGGGACCTCTCCAAGTTCCTCGATGCCATCCGCGCCCGGGGCGAGTCGCCGGGGCGGGCCGCGACGGACCCGCGCATTTTGATCACGCTCTGGCTCTACGCCTCCCTCCGAGGAGTGTCCACGGGGCGCGAACTGGCCCGACTGTGCGAGGAAAGCGCCCCGTACCGCTGGATCTGCGGCGGGGTGTCGCTCAATTACCATACCCTCGACGATTTCCGCGTCGGCCACGGCGCGGCCGTCCAGGACCTCTTGATCAAGATGCTCGCCGTCCTCATCCAGAGCGGCACGGTCACGGTCGAACGGATCGCCCAGGATGGCACCCGGGTGCGCGTTGGCGCCGGGTCGAACAGTTTCAAGAGAAAGGAGACCCTCGAGCGGCGCTGCAACAGGCGCGCGCCCACCTCGAGATTCTCCAACAGCAGGCGCGCCGCGGCGCGGCCTCCGCCACGCGCCGCGAGGCGGCCCGGGAACGCGCCGCCCGGGAACGGGTGGAACGGGTGGAGAAAGCCCTGGAGGAGTTGGCGCAGGTCGAAGCGGCCAAGGCCCAGCAGAAGGACAAGCCGACCAAGACGAACCCGCCGCGGGCCTCGACGACCGACCCGCAGGCCCGGTTTCTGCACATGCCCGACGGTGGCACACGTCCGGCGGTGAACATCCAACTGGCGGTGGACACCCAGAGCCGGGCGATCCTCGGGGTGGCCGTGACCAACGCCGGTAGCGACGCGGGCTTGGCCGAGCCGATGCGCGATCAGATCGAGGAACAAACCGGTCAACATGTAAATGATCAGTTGATAGACGGCGGTTTCGTGAAGCTGGAGGAGATGGACCAGGCGGCCGCGGCGGGAACGACCATCTACATGCCGGTGCCCAAGCCGCGGAAGGCGGGGACCGACCCGCACCAACCGAAGAAGACGGACAGCGCGGCCGTGGCCGCGTGGCGGCAACGCATGGGGACGCCCGAAGCCAAGACGATCTACAAGCAGCGAGCGGCGACGATCGAGACGGTCAACGGCGAGTTGAAGACGCTTCGTGGCCTGGCCCCGCTCCGGGTCCGCGGCCTGGCCAAGGCGTTCTGCGTGGTTCTTTGGAGTGTCCTGGCCTACAACATCGTCCACCTGCGCGGCGCTGTCGTGAGAGGCCAAGGGCCGCCCACAAAGGCGCTCAGACCCACGATGTCCCGGTGTTCTCGGCCTTCCGCGAACCGACCGAATGTTTCCAAAGGGGGTGCAAGGACTCTCGACCATGATCCAGACCCGGCCAAGTCACCGGATCGATCCCGGTCGGTAGGTTGCACCCAAGTCGAAAAATTCACAGCCTCTGTGCGGACCGGGCCCAGCCGAGGACGGTCCGCACAGCGGACCCTACAGATTCAGGCATACGAGACGCGAGATAGGTAATGGTCATGCATATCCCCGGCAAACGTCTCAAGCGGACCCGCTGGATTCACACCGACCAGTTTGTCGTGGCCGTCGAGGTCGAACAGGTGATCCCCGAGGACGACCCGAGCGAACCTTGTTATGAGGCGGAGACGGTCCAATGGCTCCACGAAGTGGAAGACCACGTCCAACGCGGCGATGTGGAATGGTTGAAGCGGAACGGGAAGGTGTATGAGGCCGTGGACGCGGTTTGAGGAGACGGACATGGAACTCACCGCCGTATTCATGAAGGTCCCGGAAGGGTATGCCGCTTTCGTCGAGGAGCTTCCGGGTGCGAATACGCAGGGCGCGACGCTCGATGAGGCGCGGGCCAATCTTCGAGAGGCCGTCCAGCTCGTCCTGGAGGCAAACCGCGAACTGGCCGAACGGTCGATCGCGGGCCAACAAGTCGCGAAAGAGCCGTTCGTCCTCGCCCACCCGACCCGGAACAGGTGCTGACCGTGGCTGACACCGAAACACCGAACGAAGCCCCCTTGCCGAGCGGACGGCGCATCCTGCTGCTGGGCCATCGCCGCGCTGATCGCGCTGAACCTGGCCGTCGTGGGCGGGTGGCTTCTCTATCTGAACGCCACCGGCGGGTCGAAGGGCATTCGCCAGGCGCTGGCCGAACGTCGGAATCCGTATTCAGACCTGTACCGGGGGGCGGTCAACCGGCTGACGGCCGGGGTGGTGCCGCCGGCGCGGACGGGCGAGGCGATCGCGCCGCACATCCGGTTCGAGCAGCCCTGGAACCAGGGGCTGGCGCTGTTGATCGGGCTGGGAGGGGCGGCGCTCATTGTCTGGCTGTATCGGCATGAGGGAAGCGTGCCGGGGTCGTACAAGGCCCTGCTGGCGACGCTCCGGATCGTGCTCGTGCTGCTGGCGATGTTCTTGCTGTCGGAGGCCGTGCTGTCGGTCGATCGCACCGGGCTGCCGTACTTCGTGGTCATGGTGGACGACTCGGCCAGTACGTCCGTGGTGGATGCCTATCCAGATTCGAAACGGCAGGACGAGGCCGCCGCGCTGGCGAAGACCGCTCAGAAGCCGTCGGCTAGCCGGCTGGCGGTCGCGCAAGGGTGGCTGGAGCGCAATCGGGGAAAGCTGCTTCAGGAGCTTCAGAAACAGCACCGGGTGCGGCTCTATCTCGTGTCGTCATCGGCGCGGCCGCTGGGGGAGATCGCCTCGCCGCAGCAGGTCCGGCCGACGCTCGATCAGCTTGAGAGGGTCGAGCCGATCGGCGACCAGTCACGGCTGGGGGACGGCGTCCGGCAGGTCCTGACCGAGCTCCGCGGCGCGCCGCCGACGGCCATCTTGCTGCTCACGGACGGCCAGACGACCGACGGTGAATCGCTCGTGAAGGCCGCCGAGTTCGCGCGGCACCAAGGGCGTGCCGCTCTACCCGATCGGCCTGGGCGACCCGTCGCCGACCCGCGACCTGGAATTGACTGACCTCCAGGTCGATGATGTCGTCTTCGTGGACGATCAGGTCCGGTTCGAGGCCCGGCTCGGCGGCCATGGCTTCGCGGACGAGCCGGTTGATGTCGTCCTCACGCGCAGGCCGGCCGGTTCAACCGACCCGAAAGCCGCGCAGGAAGTGGGCAAGACGAGCGTAAAAATGCCGCCTGACGGCCAGACGGCCCGCGTCGAGATCCGCCATCAACCGAAGGAGACCGGCGAGTTCGTCTATCGGCTCGCCGTCGCCCCCCGGCCGCGCGAGATCCAGACCGAGAACAACCAGGTCGAGCACGCCGTCAGCGTCCGGCAGGACAAGCTCAAGGTGCTCCTGGTGGACAGCGAGCCGCGGTACGAGTTCCGCTATTTGCTCAGCTTCCTGAAGCGCGACAAGACGATCGCGCTCAAGGCCGTGCTCCAGTCGGCGGACCCGGAGTTCAGCGAGCAGGAAGCGACCGCCTTGCCGACCTTCCCGAGCACGAAAGACGGGCCCGACGGCCTGTTCTCGTTCGACGTGATCGTTCTGGGAGATGCCGATATCAGCCTGCTCGGCTCGGGACCCTTGCAGAACCTGGTCGATTTCGTGGAGAAAAAAGGGGGCGGGCTGATGTTCGTGGCGGGCGAGGGGTTCGACCCGCTCTCGTACCGGGGGACGCCGCTCGAGCCGCTCGTGCCGATCAAGCTGGCCGAGGCGCGGAACCCGACGGCCAGCGGCAGCCGCGGTCGCGCCGTTCCGTCCCACGCTCACGGCCGAGGGCCGCGCCCACCCGATCTTCCGGTTCGCCGACGACGAGGCCGAATCGGCCCACGTCTGGCAAACCCTGCCCGAGCTCGACTGGTTCCTGGAGGCGCCTCGCAAGCAAGAGCTGGCTTTCGTGCTGGCCGTCCACCCGAGCCAGACCGGCTCCGACGGCCCCTTGCCGATCCTGCTGTACCAGTACGTCGGCGCCGGTAAGGTGCTCTTCCAGGCCGTCGATGGGACCTGGAAATGGCGGTTCCGCACCGGCGATCGCTACTTTGGCCGCTACTGGATTCAAACCTTGCGGTTCCTGGCGCGATCGAAGCTGCTGGGGCAGAAGCAGGCTGAAGTGCTGACCGACCGCCGCCGCTATCAAAGGCAGCAGTCGATCCGGGTGCAGGTGCGGTTTCCCAATCCTGCACTGGCGCCGACGGGAGGTACGATCACGGTCCAGGTGCAAAAGACGGGCCAACCGCCGCGCCGACTGGCATTGAAGCGCGCTCCGCAGGCACAGAACCTGTTCGAGGCGGTGTTGCCACCGTTGCCGGAAGGGTCCTACGAGGTCAAGCTCTTGCCGCCGCCAGCCCTGGAAGGGGGGATGCCGACGGCCGGCTTCCGGGTCGATCCTCCGGCCGGCGAATTCGAGCATGTGCCCATGAACGAGCCCGAGCTGACCCGGGCCGCCAGCACGTCGCGCGGGCGCTTCTTCACACCCGCCGCCACCCCCGCCGAGGTGCTCCAGAGCCTGCCGGCGCCCAGATGGTCCCCCTCGAAACCGACCCGCCCGTCCCGCTCTGGAACAGCCCGGTCATGCTGGGATTGTTCCTCACGCTGCTGGCGGCGGAATGGGTTTTGCGGAAACGAAAGCAGCTTGTCTGAATCCGTAAGGTGGGCTCGGCCCACCATCTGGTTCCGAGAAATGAAGATGGTGGGCCGAGCCCACCCTACGAACGCCTATAATGAAGCGCGGCAGAGGAAACCTGGGCAGGCCCAGGGGGGGAGGGTCTGGTGGCGCGACATCCGTTGGAAGCCCGGCTGGGGGCGTTGCGGGCGCGCGTGCGGCGGCTGCTGACCCTGCACGGGCTGAGCTGGGTCGTGGTGGGCGTCGTGCTGGCGGTGCTGGCCGCCGGCTTCGCCGACTGGGCCATTCACCTGGCGCGCGAGGTCCGGCTCGTGCTGCTGGTAGGACTCGGGGCGCTGGCGGCCTGGATGCTGGCACGCTGGGTGATCGCGCCTTTGATCGTGCGGTTCCGCGACCTGGAGATCGCCCTCAAGATCGAAGAACGCTGGCCGGGTCTGAACGATCGACTGGCCAGCACGGTGCAGTTTCTTCACCTGGTGGATCAGGACGGCCTGTCGGGCTCGGAAGAATTGCGTGCGGCCACGGTCGAGGACACCCTCCGCGAGGTCGAGGCGATCGACTTCGGCGCGGTCCTCGACCGCCGGCCGATCCGTCGGGCGTGGCTGTCGGCGCTGGGCGTCCTCGCGCTGGCCGGCCTGATCGGGCTGGCGGCGCCCGCGTCGAGCCGGATCGCGCTGACGCGGCTGTTCCATCCCCTGGGAGCGTCCCAGTGGCCCAAGCGCACGCACCTGTCGGTCGTGCAGGTTCCCTCCAAGGTCGCGCGGGGCGAGGAGGTCCGGCTGGAGTTTGCCGTCGCCCCGGGCGAGCGGCTACCGGCCGACGCGCGCATCCGCTACCACTTCGCCGACGGCGAGACCGCCTCCGAGCGGCTTCGTCCCGAGCCGGCGCGGGGACATTTCCACGCCCGGATCGAGTCCGCCCGGCAGTCGTTCACCTTCACGGTCGCCGCGGGCGACGACCGCCTCGCGCCCTCGCGCCGTCCAGGTCGTGCCGCCTCCCGTGATCCAGTCGCTGACGCTCCGCGTCGTCCCGCCAGAATACACCGCCCTGCCTCCCGAGCAGCTTGCGCCGGGCGCACCCAGGTCCAGGCCGTGCTGGGCAGCCGCGTCGAGATCACGGCGCAGGCCAACAAGCCGATTGCCGTCGCCACCCTGCGGCCCGCCGGGGAGCAGGGCAAGCCCTTGCCGCTGGAGATCATCCCGGGCAATTCCCGGAAGCTGGCCACGACCCTGACGGTCGCCGAGACCGGCTCGTACACCATCGACCTGAAGGATACCGAGGGCTTCCCGAACGCGGAGGCCGACGCCACCCGGTTCGAGATCCGCGCCCTCAAGGACGAGGCCCCCCGGGTGACCATCGAGGAGCCGGCGAATGACCGCGATGTGACCGCTGACGCGGAGGTTCCCCTGACCATCGCCGCGGAGGACGATTACGGTCTGGGCGCCATGCGGCTGCTGTTCCACACCGCGTCGCAAGGCTCCGAGCCGACCACCCGGGAACAGATCGTCCCCCTCTGGGCTCCCGAGACCGCCACGGTCAAGCAGTACCGGCACCACCACACCTGGAACCTTGCGCCGCTCAGCCTCAAGCCGGGCGCGATCGTCACGTTCCACGCCGACGCCCGCGACCGGGACAATCTCCACGGCCCGAACCTGGGCAAGAGCCGCGAATTGCGCCTGCGGATCGTCACCCCGGAGGAGATCGCCCGCCAGCTTGAAGCCGATCAGCGCGAGATCCGCGAGCTGGTCTCCCGGCTCGCCGAGATGCAGCGCCAGGCCATCACGCCCGTCACCGAGGCGCGCCGCACGTTGCAGGATGCCGGCCATCTCGACCAGGCCGGACGGGACAACCTGGCCAATGCGGGCGTCGTCCAGCGGCAGGTCTCCGACCGCGTCACCAGCAAGGCGGACGGACTCACCGAAAAACTGCGCAAGTTCTTGGAAGACTTGAAGACGCTCAAGATTGACAATCCCGACCTGGCGGCCCAGATGCGCGATCTTCAGACCGGGGCCCGCCGCATCGAGGACCAGCACCTTGGGCCCGCGGAACAGGGTCTCACCAAGGCCGGCAAGGCCCTGAATGAAGAAGGGGACAAGGGGACGAGCGGACAAGGGGACAAGAAGCCAATTCAGGACGCCCTGGCCCAGGCGGGCGAGAATCAGCAGGCGATCGCCGACGAGCTTCAGCGGATGCTCGACAACCTCAAGCAGTTCGAGACCTTCCGGGGCGCCATCCAGGACGCCAAGAAGCTGCTCCGGCAACAGGAGGAGACGCAGAAGGCGACCACCGAGGCCGCCACGAAGCCCGATCTGGCCGGCAAGACGCCCGATCAGCTCACGCCCGAACAGGCGCCACCCTGGGCAACCTCGGCGCCCGCCAGGACGAGGTCGGCAAGACGCTCCAGAACCTCGAATCCAAGATGGACGAGATGGCCGGCCGGCTCGATCAGGCCGACCCCCTGGCCGCCGGCGCCTGCACGACGCCTCCCAGCAAAGCCGCCGCCAAGGCACCGCGGGCAAGATGAGCCAGAGCGCCCAGCAGCTTCGCGACAACCAGATGGGCCAGGCCCGGAACAATCAGGAACAGGCGCGCAAGAACCTCAAGGAACTGCTCGACACCTTGCAAAACCGTCGCGAGCAGGAACTCGCCCGACTCGTCAAGGATCTTCGAGAGACCGAGAAGGCGCTCAAGGATCTCAAGGACCGCCAGGCCAAGAACAAGCAGGCGACCGCCCAGGCCAAGCAGATGCAGGACGCCAAGCAGCGTGCCGAACAGCTCAAGCGGCTGGCCAAGGAACAGGAGCAGATCCAGCAAGAGCTCAAGAAGCAGCTTGCCCGGCTCCAGAAGGCCCGCGCCGAGGCCGCCGCCAAGGCGGGCAGTCGCGCCGCCGGGGATATGGCCGATGCGCAGAAAGACCAGGAGGCCGACGACGCCGACGACGCCGAAAAGGAGCAGGAAGACGCGCTGGCCGATCTCCAGGACACCGAGCGCGAGACGAAGAAGGCGCGCCGCGAGGCCGAGGAACAGCTTGCCCTCGAACAGCTCACCAAGCTGGCCGACAACCTCAAGGGCCTCGCCGAGCAAGAAGAGAAGCTCGTCACCGACACGGTCGATTACGATAAGAAAGCGAACGGTGGTCAGACCTTGACCCCCGCCCAGCGTGCCGGCGTGCGAGCGCTCGGTCGCGTCCAGTCGGCCTTGAAGCAAGAGACGGCCGATCTGGGCGAGAAGCTCAACGAGGGCGCGCCGGTCTTCGCCCTGACCTTGAAGCGGGCCGCCACCAGCATGGACGACGCGACCGCCCGGCTCCAGAAGCTGCAAACCGACCTGCCGACCCAGGCCGCCGAGCGCTCGGCCGCGCGGCGGTTCCGCCAGCTCCTCGACGCCATGAAGCCCGAGCCGGCCGGCGCCGGTCAACAAGGTGGCGGCGGCGGCGATGGCAATGGCGGCGGCGGGGGCGGCGGCGACATCATCACGACCGCCGCCCAGATCAAGATGCTCAAGATGCTCCAGCAGGATGTCAACGAGCGAACGGACACTCTGGACGAGCTCCGCGCTCGCAAGAAACCGCTCACTCCCGAGCAAGAGGCCGAACTGTCCCAGCTCGAGCGCGACCAGGCCGGCATCGTCGACCTCGCCCGAGACCTGGTCCGTCCCCAGCACGACGACGGAGAGGAGGACTGACCCATGAGATGCCTCGGACTATCGCTCTGCGTCGTTCTGCTGGCCTGGTCTCCAGTCGCATTCGGCCAGGACAAACCGAAGGACGACGCCCTCGACAAGCTGCTCCAGAAACTGGACGACTCCAAGCCCCCCGACGCCGCCCCCAAGCCCGGCGATGTCAAGGCGGAGGACAAGGACCTTGACCAGCTTCTCAAGAAGCTCGGCGAGACGCCCGATCAGCCGTCTCCGACCGGCAAGCCGCCCGCCGCGGGCCCGGCGCCGAACGAGCCCAAACCGGCCGGCGAGACCAAGCCCGATACGCTGAAAGACAAGGACAAAGACCTCGACGAGCACCTCCAAGAGCTGCTCGGCCGCAAGAAGAAGTCCAAGAACCAGCCGCAAAACGACGAGGACAGCCCCCTGGGCAGCGCCATCAAGAAGATGGAGGAAGTGCGCCAGCGGCTGTCGAAGTCGGACACCGGCGAAGGCACCCGCAAGACCGAGGGCGAGGTCGTCAAGGAGCTCGACAACATTCTCCAGAAGCTCCGCGAGGCCCGTGCCCAGTCCAGCGGCCAGAAGTCGAAACAGAAGACGATGTCGATCCAGCAGGCCGGCAACCAGGGGAACAAGCCGGGCGACCAGCCCAACCCGAACCCCAACGGCAAGGGCGTCGGCTCACAGAAGCCCCAGCGGCCCAAGCTCGGCGACGTGCTCGCCGGCAACAAGGATACCTGGGGCGACCTGCCTCCCAGCCTCCGCGAGGAAATGGAGAACGTCTTCAAGGAAGAGATGCTCCCGGCCCAGCGTGACCTGATCATCCGCTACTACACGTCGGTCTCCAAGAAGGGCCGCGGCGCCGGCCCGCAGGAGTGATACCGATGATCCCATCCAGCGGCATCCACGGCTCGGGTGGCATGCCCACGTCCGCGTGGGCATGTCCGGGCCCATCGCGGCCGGCGAACATGGCCACGCGGACGTGGCCATGCCACCCGTGCCTGTGGGCCGTCCTTCTGCCCCTGGCCCTCGCTCTATCTGCCTCGGCCCAGGACAAGCCCGCCCCGACCGGCTTCACCGAGGTGCGCACCGGCGACATCCCCGAGGCCGTCCGCGAGCTGATGACCGACGAGACCGACCAGGCCATTCAGGCCGGGCTCGGCTGGCTGGCCCGGCAGCAGAACGAGGACGGCTCGTTCGGCACCGGCACCTACCGCGGCAACATCGCCGTGACGAGCCTCTGTCCGGCCTGGCTTTCATGTCCGCGGGCTCGACCCCCGGCCGCGGCCCGTATGGAGCCCAGATCGACAAGGCGCTCGGCTACGTGCTGGAAAATACCAGCCCCTCCTCGGGCTTCATCTGCGTCGCCGGCGCGGCCACCCACGGGCCGATGTACTCGCACGGCTTCGGCACCCTGTTCCTGGCCGAAGCCTACGGCATGACCCACCGCCCCGAGATCCGCGAGAAGCTCCAAAAGGCCGTCCGGCTCATCATCGACACCCAGAACGACGAGGGCGGCTGGCGCTATCAGCCCGTCACGCCAACGACGCCGATCTCTCGGTGACCATCTGCCAGATCAACGCCCTGCGGGCCGCGCGGAACGCCGGGCTGTTCGTGCCCAAGGAGACGGTCGAGAACGTGCATCCAGTACGTCAAGCAGTCGCAGAACCCCGACGGCGGCTTCCGCTACATGCTTCAAGGCGGCGCCAGCGCCTTTCCCCGCTCGGCCGCCGGCATCGTCGCCTTGCAGTCGGCGGGCGAGTACGACGCGCAAGGAGATCGACGACGGCGCTCTCCTATCTCAAGCAGTTCATCCCCGAGATCAAGTTCGGCAGCCGCTACAGCCACTACTTCTACGGCCACTACTACGCCGCTCAGGCCATGTGGATTCGCGGCGGCGACGACTGGATGAAGTGGTACCCCGCCATCCGCGACGAGCTGCTGCACAAGCGCTCGGCCCAGGGCTACTGGCACGACTCGCATCTGCAACGAATACGGCACCGCCATGGCGCTGATCATCCTTCAGATGCCCAATAACTATTTGCCGATTTTTCAGAGGTGAATAGAGATGTAATGCCGTGGACTTCGAGATCGTCGGTGAGATTACGGAGATCGAAACCATCGCCTCCGGACGCGCCATTCGGGAATTGCCCCGCTTGCGAAGGCAGTACGGCCAAGGGCGTTGGCGGAAGCTTAAAGGCGTTGCATTGGTCAAGCTGATGAGTGGAACAGTACGTCGCGCCGAACTGCACTGGTACGAGGCACACGGTATCGGGCGCAAGGAATTCAAACGCAAGCGCTACCTGGATTGAGAACGATGACAGGACGACCGACAGAACCACGCTTCGCCGTGTGCATCGACAACCGGGATTATCCCGCCTCACTCGAGATCCACAAGCTCTACCGCATCCTCCCGGACGAGGATGCCGCCCGTGAGGGCGACCTGCGGATCGTTGATGAGAGCGGTGAAGATTATCTCTACCCGGCCCGGATGTTCCTCCCGATCGAGGTCCCCGACGCGGTGCGCGATGCGCTGCTCGCTCCCTTGTCGGGGTCAAACCGGGCCGGCTGACGAGGTCATCCATGAAACGGAATTCCTGCCCCTTCACGGTGGTTCTTCTCCTCGCGATCAGCCTCTCGGTGTGGGCTGAGTCCCCGATGCCGTCGGACCCGGTCTTCAAGGCCACGACGACCGACGGCAAGCCGGCCGGCGGGCGGATCGGGCGGCTCGATCTGGGGGCGGGAATCCTCACGCTGGATGGGCCGGCCGGAAGGGAGCTGAAGCTCTCGCAGATCGTGTCCCTGACTCGTGATGGGGCCACCCCGCCGCCTTCGTTGCCGGAAGGGAGCCTGGTGGTGTTTCCCGACGGCGACCGGCTCCGCGCGGTCATCGGCACGACGACCGACACCGCCTTGCAAGTTCTCCCCGGGGCACTCGGCGATGCGCCCACGTCCGTGCCGCTCGACAGTCTGCTGGGCGTCTTGCTGGCGCCTCCCGCCGAAGCCGACGCCGCCGAGGCGCTCTGGAACCGCGTGCGGAGCGAGCCCCGCAATGCCGAGGTCCTCTGGCTGGCCAACGGCGATCGCTTGACCGGCAGCCTGCTGAGCCTCAGTGCGGAAAAACTCGAGTTTCAGCCCGATACGGGTCCGGTCTCGGTGCCGCGGGCCTCGGTGATCGCCCTCGGCGCCGATCCGGCCCTGGTGAAATATCCGAAGCCCGCCGGGGCGTTTCTCGAAGTGACGTTCACCGACGGTTCGCGGCTGGGCCTCGCGACGGCACGGCTCGAACAGGGTCGGATCGTGGGGAAAACCCTCTTCGGCGTCGAGATCCGGCCCGAGCTCAAAGTGATCTCCCGGTTGCACGTCCGCAGTGACGCGGTGTCTTATCTCTCGGAGCTCAAGCCGGCGGCCGCGCAGTATGTTGGGTACCTGGGACGGCATCCCGAGACGTTCGGTCGCGACGCCACCTGGGACGGTCATGGCCTGCGCCTGGGCGGCCAACCTTTCGAACACGGTCTGGGCACGTTGCCTCGGACCTTGCTCGCATACCGTGTGGAACCGCATAATACACGCTTCCAGGCGACGGTCGGACTGGACGACCGCGCCGGGGAGCTGGCGAGCGTTGTCTTTCGCGTCCTCGTGGATGGCCAGGAGCGTTTCGTCTCGCCAGCGATGGGACGTCACAGCGAACCGGTGCCCGTGGACATCCCCGTCCAGGGCGGTAAGGTGCTGATCCTGATCACGGAGTTCGGCGAACGCGGCGACGTGCAGGACGTGGCCGACTGGGCCGAAGCTCGACTGGTTCGTTGAGGCGTGTCTCGGCGCGCACCCTTTCGCCCTGGGTTCCCTTCCACCATGAGCGAAGACCACGAGATCGACGCCCGCATGCATCTCAACGAGCTGGGCCAGATGGCGGCTGGCGTCAGTCATCATGTCATCAATGCCTTCAGCGCCATCGTCAGCAACGCCGAGCTGATGCGTCTGCTGGCGAACGATCCGGCCCGGCCGCTCGACCCGATCAGCATGGCGGATATGATCATCCGCACGGCCATGGATGCGTCGGGCGTGGCACGCCGGCTGATCGACTATTCGCGTACGGCCACCGCGCCCGGCGCCGAGACCGTGCGGCTGGACGAGCTGGCCGCGGCCGTCGTCGAGAGCGAACGCCCGCACTTGGAGACGGTTCGTGGTCGCTGGACCTGACGGCCGTGCCGCCGATCCGGGGTTACGCCTGGCAACTGGAGGCGATGCTCGGACACCTGCTGGACAACGCGCGCGAGGCGTTCCCGGCCACGGGGGGCGAGATCCGCATCGCCACCCACTGCGACGACCGGGGGTGGGTCGTGTTCGAAGTCGCCGACAATGGCCGGGGTATGACCACCGGCGAGCAGGAACGCGCCGTCGAGCCGTTCTTCACGACCAAGTCCGGACATCTCGGCGTCGGTCTGTCCATCGCCAACGGCATCTGGCGCCGTCACCGCGGCACCCTGGCCGTGCGCAGCCGCCTCGGCGAAGGCACTCTGGTCCGGCTCTGCATCGAGCCCGAGCCGATGCACTGAAAGGGTGCTTAAGAATAAGAAGAGATCTTCTTTGTAGCGGCGGCCGTCCCGGCCGCTCCGGATTCCGGATTCCGAATTCCGGATGCTCGATTCCGGATTCCGCTGGATCTGGAATATGGAATCCGGAATATGGAATCCGGAATCCGGAATCCGGAGCGGCCGGGACGGCCGCCGCTACATGGAAAAAGACGATTTTCGTACATACTCTCAGACCCGCGCCGGCCGCGTCGGCAGGCGGACCAGGGCCTGGAGACCGCCGGCGGAGCCGGGCCCGAGGTCGAGCTGGCCGCCGAGCTGCTCGACCAGCACCCGGCACGAGGCCAGGCCCAGGCCGGCGCCGGGAGCGGCCGGATGGCCACCGTAGCCCATGACCACGAAGGGGCTCGAAGGCCCGGGGCAGGAGTGTCTCCGGGATGCCCGGGCCGGTATCGGACACGGTCACCGACCAGCTCGACCCCTCGATCCGTCCGACCACGCGGATCGACCCGCCGATCGGCGTATAGACCAGCGCGTTGCGGACCAGGTGTCCCAGGGCCTGGTGCCAGCGGTCCACATCGGTCGTCACCTTCAGGTCGGCCCCGTCGAGCCGACAAAACCAGTCCAGCTTGCGCGCGGCGGCCTCGGCGCGGAAACGCCGGTCCAGGCCCGCGAGCAAAGACTTCGCGGCGCAGCTCGACCACCGCGGCACGACGCCACCGCACAGCAGCTCGGTATAGTCGAGAAAGTCGCGGGTCAGACCCATCAGGTCGTCGCACATCAAGGTCATCGTCTCGACTTGCTCGCGCGCCTTGCGCGAGGCCGGCGTGTTCTCGAAAAGCCGCTCCAGGTCGCCGCGCAGGGCCGCCAGGGGACGGCACAAGGCCGCATCCAGCTCGCCGACGATCGCGCACACCGTGTCTGTCTTTGACGGGTCATCCCGGGACCGTGACGCATGCTCGGAAGCCTTCGGCGCATTCATGATGACATCATGTCCCGCGCTGACGTTGCGCGCAGCCGGAACGGCCTGCGGTGTGGAGGCCGCGCCTTCGAGGCATCGCGCTCGTTTCGGAACCATTCGTCGCAGGGTCCACGGATCAACAGGTGTTCGGCCTCAAGCACCCCCAACCGGAGAACCCGTGAGCCGCTTTCTGGGGGAGGAACCTCAGCAGCCGACGACAATCTGATTGGCCAGCTCCGCCTGTTGGTCGGCGACGTCGAACACCGCTTCTTGAGCCAGTTGCTTGTCGTGGTGGGTACGGGTGCGGCCTTGCAGGATGATCAAATTCTCCGTGCAGACGACATGGAGGTCGCGCACACGGCCCCACGCCTTGCCCGCGACGTAGGTTTCAATGCGATACGCCAGTTCGTCCATGACCGCGGAAGCGGTGGAACCGCGCCGGGGATCCATCCGGTCGAACTGCGACGGTGCCATGCCAGCCCTCCCCGTGGTGGCGATCCGAAGCAAAAGGTCGGACCGTCCGATGATCCGGCAACCGAAGCCTGGAGACCGAGAAAACACGGTGGGAACACACCGCGAGGCCCCCGGGAGAACCCTCATGCCAGCGCTTACCCTAACGCCCCGCGCCCCGGCTGTCAAACGGGTACCGCCCGCTTCATGCCGATGTGCGGAGCGCCTCTCGCCTTGCCGGTCTGAAAGGGTGTACGAGAAGTGGTTCTTAGCCCCAACGGGGCGAAAGTGAATAGCCCGGGGCGTCAGCCCCGGGACTGCGACACGCGTACGATTCCCCCTCCCCAGCCCCGCAGGGGCGCGAGAAGATCCGATGCCGCCGGCAATTCTGTCGCCCCTCTGGGGCTGGGCCGAGGAGGAGTGGGCGCCGTTCCGCGGTTCCCGGGGCTGACGCCCCGGGCTATGCGCTGCCGCCCCTGCGGGGCTAAAAAACCACTTCTCGTACACCCTTTGAAGCTGGTAGAATAACCTCCTTTCGCGGCCCCTGGGACGGGCTCGACGAGATGAGATGAGATGGTCACGATCGCAGGAGCTCGCCCTCCCATGAAAGACGGCATTCATCCCAAGTATCAGTTCGTCGTGTTCAAGGACGTCTCGAGCGGCTTCACCATGCTGACCCGCTCGACCATCAAGACGGGCCAGACCAAGATCCAGTGGGAGGACGGCAAGGAATATCCACTCGTCACCGTGGACGTCTCGGCCGCCTCGCACCCGTTCTACACGGGCAAGTCGAAATTCATGGACACCGCCGGCCGCGTCGATCGCTTCAACAAGAAATTCCAGGGCACCTACGGCAAGGCCAGCAAGAAGAAGGAAACCGCCGCTGCTGAGGAGAAAGCCTAGTGGCCAGTGGTCCGTCGTAGGCTGGGTCTAGACCCAGCTTCTCCACCTGGGGCGTGATTCCATCTGGGGCAAGCTGGGTCTAGAGCGGTTCACGATGGCGTTGGACATCGATCTTGCAAGCCCGAAGCGCTAGCGAGTGCGTTTCTGTGGCGGCCCAGAGAGAGAATGCACTCGCTAGCGCTTCGGGCTTGGAGAGGATGTGGGCCACCCCATCGTGAACCGCTCTAGACCCAGCCTACAAGACTTGGGGGGGCGTCGTCCTCTGTGATGCCGAAAGGCGTTGAGCATTTCGAGAAGCTCCAGGCCGACTATCAGCGCTTCCTGGAACTGGACGCTGCCCTCCAAGACCCGGCTGTGGCGACCGACGTCGCCCGGGTCACCGCGCTGGCGCGAGAACGTGGAACGCTGGCGAAGATCGCCCTGCCCTACGACCGCTACCTGGCGTTCGGCCGGCAGATCGCCGAGGCGGAGTCCTTGCGCGACGCCGAGACCGACCCCGAGATGCGCTCCTATGCCGAGGCTGAGCTGGAATCGCTCCGCGCCCGGCAGGCCGAGGTCGGCGACGTGCTCCGCGACCTGATCTATGACCGGGCCGCGGGGGCCGACCACGTCGGACTGATCATCGAGATCCGCGCCGGCACGGGCGGCGACGAGGCCGCCCTGTTCGCCCGCGACCTGTACGAGATGTACCGCCGCTACGCCGAGACCCGGCGCTGGCGGTTCGAGCCCCTGGAGTTCGTCCCCACCGAGCTCGGCGGGTTCAAGGAAGCGTCCTTCGGCGTGACGGGCGAGGGCGCCTTCCGCCATCTCCAGTTCGAGAGCGGCGGCCACCGCGTTCAGCGCGTGCCGGAGACCGAAGCCCAGGGCCGCATCCATACCTCGCTGGCCACCGTCGCGGTTTTGCCCGAGCCCGAGGAAGTCGAGATCGACATCAAGCCCGAGGACATCGAGACCGACGTGATGCGCGCCGGCGGACCCGGCGGCCAGCACCAGAACAAGACCGAGAGCGCCGTGCGGCTGACCCACACGCCCACCGGCCTGGTCGTCGTCTGCCGTGACGAGCGCAGCCAGCACAAGAACCGCGCGAAGGCGATGCGCATCCTCCGCAGCCGCCTGTACGACCTGATGCAGCAGACGGCCCAGACCGAGCGGGCCGAGGCACGCCGCACCCTGATCGGCTCCGGCGACCGCTCCCAGCGCATCCGCACCTACAACTTCCCCCAGAACCGCGTCACCGACCACCGCATCGGCCTGACCCTCTACAACCTCGACCGCGTCATCCTCGGCGACCTCGACCCGCTCACCAAGGCCCTCATCGACCACGACCGCAAGGAACAACTCGGCGATCTGTCGTAGGGTGGGCTCGGCCCACCGTCCGGGCTCCAAAGACGGCGGGTGGCCGGGGCATGGGCCGTTCCGGGTGGCACTGGTGGCTTGTCCACCAGTGCTCCGGACGTTTGGTCCCCCAGAAGAGCACTGGTGGACAAGCCACCAGTGCCACCCGCCGGTCGCAAAGCGCCTCGGATTGCCGCTTCGGGGCTGATTCGCCGGGCGGCGGACGGTATGCTGAAAGGCTGTGCCCGGAGCGACGGCGCGGGGTTCGGAAAAGCCGCACGGATTGCCATCTATTATGCCGCATCCTCAAGACGACCACAGGCGCCGGACGACCGCGTTGCCGCCCGTCTCGGCCCCGCCGCGCGAAGGCGAGGAATCCTGGACCATCTTGCGGCTGCTCAACTGGACGGCCGACTTCCTCAAGAAGAAGGGGTCGGAGAGTCCCCGGCTCGATGCCGAGGTGCTGCTGGCGAAGGTCCTGGACTGCGAGCGGGTGCGGCTGTACACGCACTATGACAATGAGGTCGGCGCGCACGAACGGGCGGCGTTTCGCGAGCTGGTGCGCCGCCGCGCCGAGGGGGCGCCGGTGGCGTACCTGGTGGGGCGCAAGGAGTTCTTCTCGCTGCGGCTGAGCGTCTCGCCGGCCGTGTTGATCCCCCGGCCGGATACGGAAACGGTCGTGGTCGAGTTCCTGAACCAGCTCAAGGACCGGCCCGAGGTCGTGGCCGTCGATGTCGGCACCGGCTCGGGCGCGATCGCCCTGGCGTGCGCCCGCCAGCACAAGTCCGCGCGGCTGCTGGCGACCGACATCAGCCCCGAGGCGCTGGCCGTCGCCCGCCAGAATGCCGAGGCGCTCAAGCTGGCCGATCGCGTGACCTTTTTCGAAGGCGATCTGCTTGAACCCGTGGCCATGCGGGGGCCGTTTGACGCGGTTCTGTCCAATCCGCCCTACATCCCGACGGGCGAGATCGCCGGCCTGGAGCCGGGCGTGCGCGATAACGAGCCGCACCTCGCTCTCGACGGTGGCGACGACGGCCTGCGGGTCGCCGCCCGGCTGATCGACCAGGCCGTGCCCTTGCTCAAGCCGGGCGGGTTTCTCCTGCTCGAAATCGGTTCCGCGCAGGAAGGTCCGGTGCGCGCGTTGATTGGTGCGCATCCTGAGCTGATCCTGGCCCCGACCATTCGAGATGCGGCGCAGCATCCGCGCGTGGTGCGGGCGGTTCGGGAGGAAACAGCGGGCAGAAGGCCGTAGAGTGCAAGCCGTCAGATCAGAGCGGCAGGGCGCGGAGGGCGTCGGCCAGAGTCGCGGCCTTGGGCCAGCGGTCATCCTTGTTGCGGGCGAGCGTCTTTTGCACGATCGCACAGAGGCCGGCGGGCAGGTGCGGGGCCATTCGTGCCAGGTCGTGCGGGTCGGTGTTGATGCGCAGACGGATCCGGCTCATCGAGTCGCCGGTCATGTCGTAGGGCAGCCGGCCGGAGAGGAACTCGAAGGCGGTCACGCCCCAGGCGAAGATATCGAGCCGCTCGTCCTTGCACTCGCGGCGGATGACCTCGGGCGCCAGGTACTGGAGCGTGCCCGTGCGATTACCGGGACGGCGGAACTCGGGCGTGTTCGGTATCGCCAGACCGAAGTCGATCAGCTTGACCTGGTCGGCGCGATCGACGAGCAGGTTCTTCGGCCCGAAGTCGTGGTGGATGTACCCGGCCGCGTGCACGGCCGCAAGTCCTTCCGCGGCCTGGGCGAGCAGCTCCCCTTTTTCCGCCAGCGTGAGGGCCCGCGCCTTGCGCAGAAACTGGAAGCTGACGCCGTCGATGAACTCCATGACGACGTAATACTCGCCCTTGGTCGTCTCGCCGAACTCGAACGTGCGGGCCACGTGGGGGTGGAGGATTCTGGAGCCAATCTCACCCTCGGTCGGCCGGATCTCGGCGGCGGCGGCCGTGCGCGCCTGCGCGGCGGAGTTCTTGGCGCGGTCCTGGAGTTTCAGGCAAATCGTCCGGCCGTTTTCCAGGTCCAGGGCCCGATAGACCCTGGACATGCTCCCCTGCGAGGTCTCCGTGAGGAATCTGGAACCGGCTCGAGAGGCTGATGCGTTTCAGCTTCGTGCGCCGTGCCGTGGAGGACTTCTTACCAAACAAACCCTTCAGCGCGTTCGAACATTCCGCCGTCCCCGCCCCCCTGCCCCCGGCGCTCGGCCAAACCCGCCTGTTTCATGATAGACCACCCCCCGGCACGTCGCCACCACTCGGCGCGGCACCCACGCCCAGGAAGAATACGACGCCGCGCGCTGGTTGTGACAGCGGAACGGCGAATTTGCGTTCGAGCCGTGACCTAGGCTTCACCGGGAGGCAAGTCCATCCCTTGCAAGCGGTTTGTCCGGGACGAAGGGTGACGCGATGAAGGGCTTTTTCCTGCGGTTGCACGAACCACGCCGGGCCTGGTCGGACCGCGTCCACCCCGAGCGCCGGGCGTCGTTCCGTAACGCGACTCACCACAATATTATCCGGCTCGGCTGGTGGCGGGGCGCCGACTTCCAGGAAACGCTCGGCTGGATCGTCAATCTCAGCGGCCACGGTGCCCTGTTGTGCGTCGATCGGCTGCCGCCTCCCGGCCTGAACGTGGCCTTGCGGGTGGAACTGCCCACGCCTTCCGCCTGGTTCCAGGCGCAGGTCGCCCGGGTCGTGGGCGATCGACAGATCGGCATTCACTTCAGCAACGGTTGCCCCTACGAGCTGTACCGCGCGGTGGTCGAGGGCATCAAACTGGCCGGCCGCAACCCGCCCCCGAACCCGGAGCACTTCGGCAGCCGCACCTGGCGCTGATGCGCGGGGTGGCACTGGTCTCAGGCGGTCCGCCAGCGCAGTTCGCGGCGCTCGATGCCCCGTTTGCGGCGATCGCGGCCGATCGGGCGCAGCTCCAGCTCGGCACCGTCGGCATGGGGCCGGTACAAGCACCAGCCGATCGGCTGTCTGGGCAGGAACTTGTAGCCCACGGCCGGCACGTTGACCAGATGCAAGCCGTCCTGCGGCTGGACGTGCCAGACGTGCGTATGGCCGAAGATGACCGCCTTGGCCTGTGGGCGGTCTTTCAAGAGGTCGAGAAAAGCCGTCGTATCGTGCAGCGCGGCCGGACGCTCGGCGTTGAGATTGTGGTGCACGAACAGGATCGCGGGCCGATCCGGCCGGGCGTCAAGCTGCGCGGCGAGCCACGAGCGTTGTTCCTCGCCGAGCGCGCCGCCGGTCTGACCGGTCTGGATCAACGAATCGAGCAACAGCCAGCGGACGGAGGAGGAGCTCGACCACCCGCGCCCGTTTCTCCGCGCCCGCGATCGCGTCGCGGACGTGGCCGCGGTGGTCGTGATTGCCCAGCGTGAAATGAAACGGGACGCCGGCCGCCCGGAGCGGGGCGAGGAGTTCCATCAGGCGGGCATAGTCCCCCGGCTGGCCGTCGTCGAGCGCCAGATCGCCGTTGATGAGCAGGCCGCGCGGCGGATCGTCGGCATCGAGGATGTCGTCGATGACCGCGTGCAGGTTCGCCGCCACGGTCTGTCCCTGGCGGGTCGCGGCGGGATCGGCGCCGATATGCGTGTCGGACAGCCAGGCATACCAGCCGGCCGGGTTACCGCGCGAACCAGGCCGGCGCGCACAGCCCAGTCCCAGACCCGTCCCGATCAAGGCCATCCCGGCCAGGAAGTCGCGGCGGCTCAAGCGTGGGAGAGAAATGGACATGGTAGACCTTCCCTGGACCACGGCAATCGGCCATCCGTGGATCGTTTTCTACGACGGGGGCGGGAGCTTGTCAACGCGAACGGCCCGCTTCGTAGGGTGGGTCAGCGGCGTCTGCGCCGCGCAACCCACCGTCCGTTCTTGTCAAAAGAGGTGGGTTGCGCGGCGCAGACGCCGCTGACCCACCCTACAAGACTACGAAGACTCAGGAGACGCTGGCCGCCAGGTCATCGGCCAGGCGCAAGAGCACCTCGCGGGTAAGCTGGATCGAGGCCGGTTTGCGCAGGCGCTCGGCCTCGTCGAAGTGGTAGCGGGCCAGGCGGAGAGTGCCGGCGCGGTCGAGAGTGATCTCGTAATAGGAGCGGCGGCCGTCGCGGGGCGTGGGGATCTGGCTGCGGAGACGGACCTCGACGGCCTCCACGTCGGCCTCGTGGACGGAGAGCGGTTCCATCAGGTAGGTCAGTCGCGCCGAGAGGCGCTGACCCCAGGCTTTCAGGTCGTCGAGCGACCAGGGCGCCCGCTCGGGCGCGGCGAATTCCAGATTGCGGCAGGAGATCCCGACCGGCGTGGACTGCTCCACGTCCAGGGCGAGATGCTGGCCGGCTTCCTCGACGCGCAACGGCGCCGGGAAGTCGTTCCGCGCCTCCAGCTCATCAAGTGCGGCGTCGATCCTTTGACTCAGGCTCATGGCTTGTTCCTCCGAGAAGGCGGGTCGAGATGTCCGACCCGTCGAATGAAAGCGACGTGGGCCGACCGTCCAGAACGGTCTCGATGTGCACCGGGCGGGTCCAGAGCCGGTACAGGTGTCGCAACGTGTCCTGCGCGAGGTCCATTTTCAGGTCCACGCCGAAGTGCTCATGCCGGAGGTAGAGCTCGCCGCGGTTCCTGTAGTTGCCGTCCTGGACCCGGATGATCGGCTGGCCGAAGTTCGTCAGGCTGAACAGGAGCCGCTCCTTGATCTTGTCGAACTCGCGGCTCTCGATCTCGTAGACCTCGTGCTGGTCGTGGTACTTGAAGCTGAACAGGTTGTGTCGGCGGCAGAAATCCACGGTCAGGAAGGTATCGATGAAGGTCACGTCCGTAGTGGATCTTGCGGACCTCGAAGATCTTCTGGCGGCCGTGGCCGAGCTTCTTGTCCCAGTTGCGGCGGGTTTCGTAATCGTCGCAGGTCGTCCCACTCGGGGCCGAACTGGCCCTTGTTCCAGCGTTCCTCGATGTCGCGCAACAGCTCGATGCCCAGCTTGTACGGGTTGAGCCGGCCGGGCTGGGTGGCCATGGTGCCGGAGTGATGGTCGGCGTAATCGACGACCTCGGACGGCCCGAGCATGCGGGTGGTCATGATCGTCGAGTGCCAGTACGACGCCCAGCCCTCGTTCATGATTTTGGTCTGGGCCTGGGGGGCGAAATAGTAGGCTTCCTCGCGGACGATGGCCAGCACGTCGTGCTGCCAGGGCGTTCAGCGGCGCGTGTTCGAGCAGGAACAAGAGCACGTCGCGCTCGGGGTGCTCGGGGAACTGCTTGACGGCCTTCTTCTCCTCCTCGCGCCGGGCTTCTTCCTCCTGTTTGAGAAGTGCGGGGGGGTTGATGAAGACATCCATGTAGTCCTTGCTCTGAAATTTGACCGGCCCGGCCGTCTTCTCCTCGTCCTCGTCGTCGGGGTGAAAGTCGTAGCGGTTGAGCGTCGTCCCGCCGCTTGATGAAAGGCGAGTGGATGTCGATCAGGTTCTCCAGCGTCAGGCAACTGTCGATGAAGTTCTCGACGGCCTCCTCGCCGAACCGCTCCATGTAGCGGCGGATGCGGTTGCCGTGGTTGGCCATCTCGTCCATCATCTTGCGGCTGGTACGGCTGAAACAAATGTTATTCTTGAAGAAGTCGTTATGTCCGTAGACGTGGGCCATCACCAGCTTCTGGTCGACGAGCTGGTTGCAGCGCAGGAGGTAGGCGTAGCAGGGATCGTTGTTGATGACCATCTCGTAGATTTTCTGGAGTCCGTAGCGATAGCCCTTGGAGAGCTGCTCGTACTCCATGCCGAAGCGCCAGTGCGGATAGCGGGTGGGGAAGCCGCCCAGGGCGGCGATCTCGGAGAGCTCGTCGTAGTCGAGGACCTCGAAGATGGTGTCGAAGAAGTCGAGCCCGTAGGCGCGGGCATGGGCCTCGGTTTCCGCCTGGAGGTCGCGCAGTTCGGGGCGTCAGGTCGTGTTCGGTGCTGGAGATGGCCATCGCGGCGGGCCTCCGGTTCTCACTCTTCGTTCAGGATCTTGCGGATGTAATGCGCGATCACGGCCGCGGGAACGAGCCAGGGTTTCTCGGCGAACTGCAATTCCAGCTCGCCGGTTTCCGGCGCAACATGGTAGGCGCCGCGGAACCGGCCGACCGGGGTGCGACCGTCGAACGTGCCGGCGTCGGTGTCGCCCTGATACGTGCCGTGGTGCCGCTTCCAGAGGTCCATGACACGGGCAAACACGGCCTGGCGGCGCTCGGACTTGTCAGGATAAGGGACGCGGATGACGGTCATCAGGTTCGACTCCGGCGCACTCAGACCAGCAGCTCCCGCACCCGAACGCGGCCGATCTCGCGGCCGTCGAGCACGACGGGCGTTTCGGTCGACTCATCAAATGTCATGCTCTCCTGGTATCGCGCGGTACGGCCGCGACCTGTCGGTCTGGTATACACTTCGATCCGCCGCTGGGGCAGGTTCACGATCCAGTAGACGGGCATGCCGGCCGCGGCGTAGAGGCGCCACATCCGGCCGTGATCCTTCGTGTAGGTCGAATCCGCCACTTCCACAACCAGAAGGACATCCTGGGCCTGGGGTCCGGCCTGCGGGCTGTAGTCCCCGTGCTGACCCCGCACGACGACGATGTCGGGTTCCGGGCGGGACCAGCGGCCGATGCGGAGCGATTTTTCCTCGCGCACAAACCCCAGCGGGGCGACAAGTTCCCGGAATCGGGCGGCGAGCGTCTCCACGGCCCAGTTGTGCGGCTCGTTCTTGACCATCCGTTCGACCAGTTCCCCTTCGAGCAGTTCGACCCGCGCCTGGTCCGGGAACACGCCGGCGCCGATCATCTTGAAGAACTGATCGACGGTCAGCCGGTACGGCACCACGCCGGTGTCGGTGGCCTGTGTCCTGGTTTTCGTCGTTGCCGTGGCCATCATGCCCCTCCTTCCGGCGGGCGGACGCGGGGGACGAGCACGTCGCGGACCCAGGAGCGGAGGTCAAGCAGCCAGTCGGTCTCGGAGACGGTCTCGGGGCGCTGAATCCAGGCGAACACGTCGCCGGGGGTCAGGAACGGGAACGCGCGGCTGGCCGCACTCTCGGCGTAGCGGCCGTTCGCGTCCAGGACGAGGAACCGCAGTTCGGCCTCGTCGCAGACCCAGACCTCGGGGACGCGGAACCGGCGATAGACCTCAATGGCCGGGTCGGCATCGTGACTGTACACCACCTCGATGGCCAGGTCGGGCGGCGGGTCGGTCCGCAGGTGGACCTCCCGCTTGCCGCGGATCTGGAGCCTCATTCGCCAGGTAGTAGGTCAGGTCCCCCTCGACGCCGCCCCGCTTCGCGCGCGGCGGAACGTCGTCGAGGCCGTCGGCTTACAGGGGATGCGCAGGGCGAGCACCACCTCGTTGATGAACCTCCCCAGGCGTTCCTTCCAGGACTCGTGGAGCAGCGAGGGCGACATCAGATACGCGCTCCCGTCCAGATAGACGATCTTCGGGCAACCCCGGTCGCCGCGCAGCCGCAACAGCGTCGCGTACCCCTTCCAGTCCAGCCCCGGGAGGACGACGCACTGGTCGGCGGCCTCGGCGGTTCGGGTGGATCGGGCCTCGATGGTCGTGGACATGGCGGGCGCCCTCACCGTCCCTGGCCCAGGAACTCCTTGATCGAGTCGTAAATGCCGTCCTTGTTGCGGATCTCCGAGAGGGCCAGGTTGGGCACGTCGTCGAAGGCTTCTTCGAGCTCGCGGTAGAACTCGCCCGAGCCATACGGGCTCTCGACCTGGCCGTAGCCGAACAGGTTGCACTTGGGGAGGAGCTGGTCGCGGAGCAGGTTGAGGCAATGGCGGTTGTCTTCGCCCCAGTTATCGCCGTCGGAGAAGTGCAGGACGTAGATGTTCCAGTCGGCGGGGGGGTGGTCGGCGTCGATGATCTTGTTGGCCAGGTTGTAGGCCGAGCTGATCCGCGTGCCGCCCGCTCTCGCGGGTGTGGTAGAAGGTGTGCTGGTCGACCTCGCTGGCCACGGCGTCGTGGATGATGTAGCGGGTGGTCACGCCGTCGTACTGGCTCTTGAGCCAGGTGTCGATCCAGAACGCCTCGATGCGGACGATCTCCTTCTGGTCGTCGGTCATGCTGCCCGAGACGTCCATCAGGTAAAGGACCACGGCGTTGGAGTGCGGCAGCGGGACCGGGTTCCAGGAGCGATAGAGCTTGTCCTCGCGGACCGGGATGACCATCGGGTCGGCGGGGTCGTAGGTGTTCGAGGCGATCTGCCGCTTGAGGGCCTTCTTGTAGGTGCGCTTGAAGTGGCGGAGGCTTTCGGGGCCGGCCTGGCGGATGCCGGTGTACTTGTCCTTCTCCTCGATGATGTTGGCCCGGCCCTTGGGCTCGATCCGGGGCAGTTCGAGCCCCTCGCCGAGGATCTGCGGCCAGCTCGTCGAGGGTCAGCTCGACTTCGAGGATGTGCTGGCCCGGCGGATCGCCGGCCTGGCCGGGTCCGTCCTCACCGTCGCCGGAGCGGCCGATCGGCGTGCCGACGTCGCCCGGACCCTGGCCGACGCCGCCCGAGCCTTTCGCGCCGTAGCGGAACTCGGGGAGGTCGATCTGCGGCATCGGGATCGAGACCAGCTCGCCCCCGGTCTTGCCGATCATCTCGCCGTGAGTGATGTACTTCCGCAGGTCGGCCTTGATCTTGCCGCGGACGATCTGCTTGAAGCGGTTCGCATCGTGTTCGATTTTGCGCACCACGGCCGAGGCCCTCGCCGGAGAAAACACCGAACAGGAACCGACCCCACGACACCCCGCAACCGCACGGCACCGGGCGCAGCCACACGGGCCCGCGCCAGGGCGGCGGTCAGCGACTCCAATTCAAAGATCGGGGGGAAAAAACCGAACGGCGTGGAGTCAGGACGAGGAACCGATGTGCGGCAGCCCACAGGGCTCGATCAGCAAATGATATACCGGCACCGGCCGGGTGTCCAATGCGTCTTGGACCAAGAGCCGCTCAGAACTCGGGCGATTCCTCCTGCACGCCCCGCCAGAGCCTCGCGGTATCGCTCCCGGACGTAGGAATTCAACTCCTCCGTGAAAGCCTCGGAAAGCCCGAGCACTTCGATCAGCGCCACGACATCGGCCAGATCCTTCAGACGGTGCACGACCTCCGGTCATCCCCGACGCCAGCTTCAGCTCGACGAGGGTCTTGAGGTCCAGGTAACGGACATCGTCGATCGTGACGCCGACCGTCGCCGGGTCGGGGAAGGCGACCGGCTTGGGTTTGCCGTCGCCGGGATAATCGCCCGCGATGAGGAACTCGATGCGGACGCCGTGCGTGGTGTCCCGCAGGTTCTGCTGTGGGGGAACGGCGGCAGATAGCCCAGACCGTCCAGGTGCTCATGGATGGTCTCCAGGCCGGCGCGTGACCAGGATATCGACGTCCACCGTCAGCCGCCGGAAGCCGTGGGCGTTGAGGGCCATGCCGCCCGCGACGGCGTAGGGGATGCCCAGGTCGTCGAGCCGGCGGGCGATCGCGCGCAGCGTCTGGAAGACCGAGTCGGACTTCTGGAAGAAGCGGTCGCCCTCGTCCATGGCCCAGGCTCGATCGTTCTGGAGGCGTTGCTCGTAGGGGATGACGGCCGGCATGGGGTGCGTGGAGCCTCCTGGCCCGGTCGGGAGTGTTGTCTTGTAGGGTGGGCTCGGCCCACCTCCGGCAACCAGGACCCACCATCCGGCAACCAGGATGGTGGGCCGAGCCCACCCTACAAGACTCTCAATGCCGCTGCTGGCTGCACGTCGCCGCGGGCGAAGATGCTGGCGACGTAGTTCAGCACGTCGGTCGCCGAGTCCTCGTCGTAGCCGTAGTTGCGGATCAGCCGGCCCTTGACGATGTCGATCTTCTCCTGGGTGTCCTTGTCGACGACGCTGGAGACCAGGCTGGTGAGCTTGATCGTGTCCTTCTGGTCCTGGAAGAGCTTCAGCTCGAGGGCCTTCTGGAGCCGCTCGTTGGTCTTGTAGTCGAACTTCTTGCCGTCGAGCGACAGGGCGCCGATGTAGTTCATGATCTCGCGGCGGAAGTCGTCCTTGCGGCTCTCGGGGATGTCGATCTTCTCCTCGATCGACCGCATCAGCCGCTCGTCGGGCTCCTCGGTCTGGCCGGTGTACTTGTTCTTGACCTTCTCGCGCTGGGTGTAGGCCTTGACGTTGTCGATGTAGTTGCCGCAGAGCCGGGTCAGGGCGTCCTCGTCGGCGGCGATGGCGCGCTGGACTTCGTTCTTCACGATGTCCTCGTACTCCTCCTTGACCACGGCCAGCAGGTGCTTGTAGTGCTTGCGGATCTCGTCGCTGTTGATCAGCGAGTGGTGCTTCAGGCCCGGCTTCGAGCTCGTTGAGGACCATGAACGGGTTGACCGAGCGGGCGTCGGGGTAGCGCGACCAGGGCGTTGGAGATCTTGTCCTGGACGTAGCGCGGGCTGATGCCGTGCATCCCCTCGCGCTCGGCCTCCTCGCGGAGCTCCTTGATGTTGTCCTCGGTGAAGCCGGGCAGGGTCTTGCCGTTGTAGAGCTTGAGCTTCTGCAGCAGGGTCAGCCCGGCGTTCTTGGGCTCTTCCAGCCGGGTCAGGATCGGCCCACATCGCGGCGACCTCGAGCGTGTGCGGGGCGATCTGCTTGCCGCGGACCTTGCGGCTGTTGTAGTCCTTCTCGTAGATCTTGATCTCGTCGGAGAGCCGGGTGACGTAGGGCACGTCGATCTTGACCGTGCGGTCGCGCAGGGCCTCCATGAACTCGTTGGACTGGAGCTTCTTGTATTCCGGCTCGTTGGTGTGCCCGATGATGACCTCGTCGATGTCGGTCTGGGCGAACTTCTTGGGCTTGATCTTGTGTTCCTGGCTGGCGCCCGAGGAGGTCGTAGAGGAAGGCGACGTCGAGCTTGAGGACCTCGATGAATTCGATGATGCCGCGGTTGGCGATGTTGAACTCGCCGTCGAAGTTGAAGGCCCGGGGGTCGCTCTCGGTGCCGTACTCGGCGATCTTGCGGTAGTTGATGTCGCCGGTCAGCTCGGTCGCGTCCTGGTTCTTCTCGTCCTTGGGCTGGAAGGTGCCGATGCCGACGCGGTCCTGCTCGGAGAGGATCAGCCGGCGGACGCGGACGTCGTCGAGCACCTTGGCCCAGTCGCCGTCGTAGCGTTCGCATCCGCTCGTTGAACATCTGGCGGCAGAAGGGGCAGAGGTCCCCTTCGATCGTGATCGTGGTAGCCGCTGGCGGTCGACGTCGGCGTTCAGCTCGGCGAGCGACCGCCAGCGCGGTGCTCGAGCGGGGATCAGGTGCGAGCGGCTCCTCGTGCATCGGGCAATCGACGTAGGTCTCGCTCGCCGTCGAGCGCTCTCCTCGCGCCAGCCGATAGGTGTAGAGGGCGCCGTCGTCGGTCCGCGAGTAGTGCTCCAGGCCCTTCTTCAGCAGCCGGGCGATCGTGCTCTTGGAGCTGCCGACCGGCCCGTGCAAGCAGCAGCACGCGGCGCTCGGTGCCGTAGCGGTGCGCGGCGCTCTTGAGGACGTTGACCAGGTTCATCAGCGTCCTATCGAGGCCGAAGATCGCGTCCTGGCCGTCGCTCGACCGGGTCCTCGAAGAACTTGTAGCGGATGAGCTTCTCCTTGTTGACGATGATCTCCTCGGTCCCGTAGCTGAGGATCATGTCGTAGAGCCGCTGGTAGGCGGTGCGGGTGACCTTGCGGATCGGGTGCGGACGATGTCGAGATACTCGGCGAAGGTGCCGTGCCAGTGGGTGCGCTGATACTCGGCCACGTCCTGCCGCGAGGCGATCAGAGACAGCAGGTCGGTTCCGGACGACATCGGGGTGTCTCCCTCGGGGTTGGCAAGTTTTACGCCTTTCATTCCATTCTATGCAGGCGCGCCGGGACGCCCGGCCCCCCACCCGCCTGGCGAGAGGCGCGTCCTCGCGGCCGCGCCGGACCAACTTGTCAAGGTTCGTGGTGGAAAGGGGGAAGATTTGGACGGTGCAATCGAACCGAAGCCACAAGACCGCGCCGCATCCTCGGGCCGATGGCGAGTGGAACGCGTCGCACTCGGGGGCGAGGCTGGCGCGTGCGCCTCGCCCGCAACAGGCACGGCTGACCTTCGCCGCAAAGAACGTGCCCACCCATCTCGTTTATTACAACCCCGCCGACCGGAACCTGTCAAGCGCGGGGACAAAGTCCTCTCTGGATCGGCTCTTCACAAAGGCGCGATTGCCCCGGCCCCTCATCACGCGGTTCCGACACGCACATGGGGCCGTAAGTTCGCCGGATGCCGGATGGCGGATGCCAGATGGCGGATTCCAGATTCCGAATTCCAGATGCCAGATGGCGAATGGCAGATGACGGATGAACCGTCGGATTCCGAAGCTCAGGCATTAGCCATCAGGCATTAGCCATCAGGCATCCATCATCCGCTACGGCGTGGGGAAGCGCGCGTTGCCCCAGCTCGACGAAGGCGGAAGCCGTGATCAGCCCGACCACCAGCGTCGCGTAATGGGCGTAGCTGTCGGCGGCGGCCAGCACCCAGGGCTGGCGGGGCAGCGCCAGCACCAGCGCGTGAGCCAGAGCCGTGAGCACGCCGGCCGCGAGGCCCGACACCGCCAGCGCCGCGACCAGGCGGCCGCCCTCGGCGCGGAGCATGTCCTGATAGCGACGGCAGGCCGCGGCCGGACCGCCGCCGCTCCAGGCGGCCGCGCCCACCAAGCCCATCGTGATCAAAGCCGCCCCCTGCACGAGAACCAGCCCCCAGCCCAGGATCAGCGCCGCCAGCACGCCGCGGATGCTGGCCGTCCAGGTCGGCAGATCAACCGTGAACAGCCAGGCTCCCGGCGCCACATAGCGGGCCGGCAACGCTCCCAGACAGGCCAGCACGGCCGCCGGCCAGAGTCCGACCGCTTCCCGCACGGTCCGCACCTCGGCCATCTCGCCGAGCAATGCATTGCGAAGCTCGACCAGGACCCACGCCAGCACGAGGCCGTCAGCCAGCGCCATCAGGCCGGGCAAGAGGACGACCTCGGGAAAAAACCCCATCCCCAGCGGCAGCCCGAGCGGGTCGCCGACGAGCAGGTTGGCGAAGCGATACAAGGCATACAGCCAGACCGTGACCCAGCACGCCGTCGTCCAGCGCGGCAGGGGCGATTGGATATCGGCGAACGGGTCATCGAGTCCCCCCAGCGATCGGCCGCGAGCTTGAAGACCAGTACGCCCGCAGTCAGCAGAAGCAACAGGTAATCGCCCAGACCGCACACGTCGCGCAACGGCGTCAGCGCGGCCAGCACGCCCTGTTCATAGGCCAGTTCAAGAAGACCCTTCGAAGCCGTCAGGACGTGCAGATCCTCCAGCCGCGCGGGGTCGTGAAAATGCAAGAACTGGCTGGTCGTCCAGGTCACGACGACGGTCCCGACCAGGATCGCCACCATGCGCGTGGCCTTCTTCAGCCGTGCCAGCGCCGCAGCCAGAAGCCGGGCATGTCCGGGCACATCAAGAAGCTGCCGCAGCGCAGGGCCGGGCCCCTGCATGAAGAAGACCAGAACCAGCAAGGCCGCCAGCCCTCCCAGCCAGGCCATGAGTCCGACCGCGCTGGGCGCCGTCTGCGGCGACGACAGCGACAGGCTCTCCCACCAGCGCCGCAGCGCCAGCAAGGGGAAGCGCGTCCGGATCGTTCGTCGTCGCCTGCGCCAGGATCAGCCACCCCATCGCCGCGCCCTCCGGTCCTCAATCCAGGGCCGGCTTCTATCATACAGGTGTCGCAGGAGGGATTCACCGCTGTCGTGTCACGCCCACCTGCCGGCACATCGACCGCAACAGGCAGGTCGAGCACTGCGGCGGCGCGCTTCCCGTGCAGAGGAACTTGCCAAAAGGCACCAGCCGCTCGTTGATCTCGACCCAGTATCGTTCGGGGAGGATTTTTTCGAGCGCCGCCTGTGTTTGTTCGGGCGTCTTCGTGGCGACGTAGCCCCAGCGGTTGGTGACGCGGTGCACGTGGACATCGACCGCGATCGCCGGTCGGCCAAAACCGACGGCCAAAGTTAAGGCGGCGATCTTGGGTCCGACGCCCCGGAAGGCGGTCAATCCCGCGATCGTGTCCGGCACCTGACCGCCGTGCTCGTTCACGATCCGTCGCGACAGTTCCCGAATGTCGCGGGCCTTCGGCTCGGGGAACGTCGCGCCCCGAAGCAACTCGATCAGTTCCGACTCGGACAGCGCCGCGACTTGGTCTGGCGTGCGAGCGCGGGCGAACAGCCGCAGACAGACGGTCATCGTCGTCTCGTCCCGCGTCCGCGCCGAGATCAGGCTGCCGACCAGTTGCTCGAACGGCGAGGCAAACCCCCGGTCGCGCAGGTCGAACATGGCCGCCCTGGGCAAGCCGGCCACCGCGACGCGCAGGCGGCGGAACGCCTCGTCGATGTCGAACGGCTCCTTGGCATCATCCTGGGACCGCGCCATGTCGGGCTTGGTCTCGCAACTCCGGGGCCGCGGTATGTGTTCCGCGTCTACCCAACAAAACTATGAAACTTGGGGCTGGAGCGTGCGTCCCACATCGATATCGACGTACTCGAAGGTCGATGTCGGCGTCGGAATGCTCTCACCGTGCAGTTGCATCCCTTCGAGGTGAAAAGCGATGGCCTCCCGAATGAGCTGGATCGTTTCGTCGCGCGTTTCTCCAGCCGCGACACAGCCCGGCAAATCGGGAACGTGAGCGCTGTAGCCGGTGCGCGTCTTGTCCAGGAGCACGGCGAATTGCATGATTTAGCCCTCAATCAACCCGGCTTGCCGCACGATGCTCCGTTCCGTTTTCGGGTCCAGTTCCAGGGCCGGCTTTCCCGCGATCGTGACGGTTCCGGGCTTCGTCGGATGATGGAACTGACGATGACTCCCTTTCTGGCGAATCAGAACCCAGCCATCCTCCTCGACCCGACGAATCATCTCGCGCACGGTGACTGGCACGGCAGTACCTTTACCCTGAGATTATCAGACTCTCTTTCGCCTGTCACCGCCGGGCTCTATCGCCCAGGTTCCGCGGCCCGCGCAGCGGGTGTGCTACAACCGAAGGTGAGGCGGCATCTTCGTTTTTCGGGTGCCACTGGCTGTGCCAGTGCCGGGCGGGCCGAGCACTGGCACAGCCAGTGGCACAGAGAGCCTCTTCCGCCAGTGCCACCCCGCCGCAGGCGGCGAACACCTCGTCGATGTCGAACGGCTCTGGCGTCATCCGGACCGCGCCATTCCGTCCTGGTCCCGCAATTCCGGGACCGCGAACGTATTGCAGGTCTCCGCAACCGAAGGTGCGGTGCTATCTTCGTTTTTCGGGTGCCACTGGCTTTGCCAGTGCTCGGCCCGGCACTGGCACAGCCAGTGGCACCCAGAGACAAGCCTCTTCCGCCAGTGCCACCCCGCCGGACCCCACTGACTCACTCCTACTGACGTCTCCGCCGTCAACCTCCCGCAAGGTGAGGTGCTATCTCGTTTCTCGGCTGCACTGGTACTCTGCCGGTCCGCAGCCGACCGCACTGGAATTGCCAGTGGCGCCCAGCAGACAAGCCTCTTCCACCAGTGCCACCCCGCCGCCGCGGCGAAGACGCCGCTGACCCACCCTACAAGACTGCAACCGAATGTCAGGCGTCTTGAGCATCTGGGGACCGCCTGAGAATCCGCCCGCTCGGATGCCACCGAAGCACGCACGGAGATCATCCTGTATCGGCGGCCAAATAGTCCGTACGCCCAATGACCGCCACCAACCTCCGACACGCAAACACATGCTCGCCCGTCTCTGCAGTACATCTTGACTGGTCGTTGCCTAATCCGCCGCGGATGTACGTCTCGTGCGACCACGTCGGTGCTGTCAACGTAGATCGTGTCACCGATGTCGGGCCGTCCGGCAATGCCACTCCGCGTGCCCCTCTGCCGCCTAACATCAGGATGGAGAGACCAACGACTCACTGGCTCGCGCTTCGACTGGCACGCCGCAAGGTCGCGTCGGCAGCCGGGGCCAGGTGCGGCAGCGAGCCGGGGGCGTCGTAAAGCCGCAAATAGCGGTAATAGACTTCCAGCGTCAAGGTGGCGACGGCCGTGCAGTAGATGCGGCCTCCCAAAGCGTCGAACTTGTCCTTGCACTCAGAAGGGTCCCAGCTTCCGGTTGCGTGGCCTTCGTGCTTCTGGCGGCGGACGAGCTCGTCGCGGACCTGGGCGTTCCAGGTGTTCCAGTCCGAGCCGCCGCGCTGATAGAGGGCGAGGGTGCCGTAGTACCAGTAATACAGGTTCAGCGGTCCCTCGGCCGGGCCGTTCTGGAGCAGGTAGGCGGCGGCCTCGTCGCTGGCGGGGCCGGGGCCACCGATGCCCAAAAACTGGCGGCAGACCCACGCCTCGGCGGTCATCGTCGGCGAGGGGGGCTTGTCGGGCTGATAGCGCGCCAGGCCCTTTATGCTCACCGGCGGCGACCTTGCGCAGCCAGGTCTTCGGCCCGGCCAGAGTCGTGTCGCTGACCTCGATGCCGTTCTCGCGCCGACTTCAACACCAGGATCACCCAGCCGAGAATGCTCGTGTCGCCGATCGGCTCGCCGGGCAGATAGCGCCAGCCGAGGCCGTCGGTCGCCTTGGCGCGCACGAGGAACCGCACGGCCCGCTCGATGGGCATCTTGAGCCGCTCGTCGCCGGTCAGGGCATAAGCTTCGCAGAGAGCCAGCGTGGCCATCGAATGGCAGTACATGCCGATGGCCTGGCTGCGGCCGCGCAGGTCGCCGTTGGGCTTCTGGACCGACAGGAGATAATCGAGGCCCCGGGCGACGGTCGCCGCGTGCGCCTTGTTGTCGCGGTGGGTGTAGCCGGCGCCCAGGTACGACAGCAACGCCAGGCCGGTCAGGGCCGTGTCGGCCTCCCAGTAGTAGCACTCGCCGGCGCAGATGTCGCCCGGGGGGCAATGGACGGTGAAGTCGCTGGCATCGGCCAGCGGGTTGCCGTTGGCGTCGCGTTCGGTGGCGGCGTTCCAGCGACCGTCGGCGTCCTGATGGCGCGCGAGCCAGACCAGGGCCCGCTCGACGGCCTCCTCGCTGGCGACGCTCGCCCCGGCGCGCTGGGCGCGCTGCGAGCGGTTGGGATCGAGCCGGGGACGATACACCTCGGGAACTTCGGGCAAGGCGCGCGGGGCCAGGGCCGGCCGGGGGCTGAGCGCACCTCCCAAAACGCCGCTGGGTGTGGCTCGTGCGATCAACTGAGAGCCCGAGTCGGCTTGCGGCCGGCCGGAGCGCGCCGCTTCGAGATCAAAACCGCCCGCGGAAGGCCGCAGCCGTATGCCCGCGCCGGGCATGGCCAGGCTCGGCACAGGCGCGGCGGACGCTGATCGCGCGACGCCGACGGCCAGTTCCGGTCCCAGCGGATTCGGGTCGGCGGCGGCCAGCGGTCCGGCCAGATCCGGTTGCGGCGGCGGGCGGCTCTCCGCCTTCTCAAGGCTGGTCGGCGCCGCCGCGACCTCCGGGCGAAACGGTTCCGACGGGGCGGAAGTGCGGGGTTGAGTCGGCGCGTCGGACACTCGGCGGCGATCGGTGGTCCTCAGAGGCCCCACCAAATCCGGTATGGCGTCCCCACGAGGCAAAGGCTCGACCTTGGGCAACTCGACGAGGTTCGCCGGATTATCGGGGGCCGGCGCCGGGTCGTTCTGGGCGGTCTCGTCGGGCTCGGAACGCTTCTCGGGAGGGGCCGCTTCCGGGGTTTCGATCGCTGGCGCGGCGGCGTCGGGGACAACCGGCGCCATCGGCTGCTCCTCGCGCCGGACGGGATCGGCCGAGGTGGCGGGTGGTCGCGCTCGCGCCGGTGCCTGCGCCAGCAATGGGCGGCCAGGGCGATCCCAGGCCGCCAGCGGACGGCGGCCCGAGCGCACGCCGTCTTTCGAAGTGCTGGCGGTGTCTTCCCCGGCGTTGCTCGATGCTCCCTCCACCTTCGGCAGCACGCGGATCTGGTGGATGCGATCGGGGTGCCGCACCGCTTCCAGGCCGGCGGGACCAAACGCCCGGATGCCCCAGGTCGTGTGACCGCCGAAGGCGATCGCACCCAGATGGGCCAGCACGGACACGACCAGGCACTTGCGCAGCACCCGACGGCTGCCCAGGCTGGCCCAGGCCATCATCCCCAGGACCGAGACGACGATCGCCAGGCTGACCCAGACCCACAGGTCAGCCTGGAGAATGCGGAGAAAGGTCTCGAGGTTCAGGCCGGTCATGGGGGAGTTCTCATCCGACCCGAGAGTCCGCTCTTAAAGGGTGTACGAGAAGTTGTTTTTAGCCCCAACGGGGCGACAGTGAATAGCCCGGGGCGTCAGCCCCGGGACCGCGACACGCGTGCCCTATTCCCCCCTCCCCAGCCCCGCAGGGGCGACAGAAGATCCGATGCCGCCGGGAATTCTGTCGCCCCTCTGGGGCTGGGCAGAGGCGGAGTTGGCGCCGTTCCGCGGTTCCCGGGGCTGACGCCCCGGGCTATTCACTGTCGCCCCGTTGGGGCTAAAAAACCCACTTCTTGTACTCCCTCTCAGCGTTCCTGCCGGGTCGTGACCGGGATGCGGATCGCGTGCGGCGGTGGCGGCGGCGAGACGCTCGCGGCCGGGTCGGAACGAGTCGTGGGGCGCGGCTCGGGATCAGCCGGAGCCCGCAGCGCGATCGCATCCACGGTCTCGGCGCCGATGCGGCCGAGCTCGCCCGCCAGCACCTCGACACGACCGGTCAGACCGTCGTAGAGCACCAGTGCGAGGATAGCGACCGCCACGCCCACGGTCAACGGACCCAGCGCCGCCGCGAGCGCCGGTCCCCAGGCCACGCCAGGGGACAAGCTCGCCAGCGCACGGCTGGCGGCGGTGAGCGTGCCCAGCAAACCGATCAAAGGCGCCATGCCCGCCACCCGCCGCAGGGTGCCAATATGCCGGCGGAGCTGATCCGCCTCGCGCTGGGTGGCCAGCACCACGCCGCGCTCCAGGTCGGACGCCGGCCGTCCCCAGCGCTGCACGGCCGCCAGCGCCACCCGGGCCGCCGGGCTGGGGTTGAGCTCGCAGTAATCGAGCGACTTGCCCCGGTCGAGCTGGCCGTCGGCCAGACGGCGCTGGAACCGCTCCAGAAACGCCCGCGGAATGATCCGCCCCCGGCGCACCCGGAACGACCGCTCCAGAAACGTCAGCCCGCCGAGCACCACGCACGCCGCCAGCCCACCCCACGTGACGCGATCCATGGCCGGCGTGCGGCGATACCAGGCCTGCGCCTCGTGGAACCCCTGCCGGCCGACCTGCTCCACCTGCCGCGTCAACATGTTGATGAACGGCCCCGCCCCGCCATCGGCGCCGCCGATCACACCGACCGTCAACAACAGGCCGAACCCCAGCACCGCCCGGCGCGCCCAAGGGAGGCACGACGATCGGGAAAGTCGCTTCGTCTGGGCACCCTGGATCATGTCGGTCATCCGTGGTCATCCGAAAGAACCTGGACCCCGACCGAGGCCGGTCCGCAGCCCCGGCGCACGAGCAAGCATCGGCCGGCGGCGGCGGACATTATGACGCACAGCGAACCGAAACGAGGCCGGAACACGGCACAGCCCGCACAACCACTGCCGACGCTCCGAGGGTGTCCCGAAAGTTCCGAAAGCACCTTTCCGGTCCCCTCTCCCCTTGCGGGAGAGGGCTAGGGTGAGGGGGAAGGGTCTGGCCGTCGTTCTTCCCCACACCCCTCACCCCAACCCTCTCCCGCGAGGGGAGAGGGGGTCAGAAGATCCCCTCCGGTGAGATCCGGCACCGCCGCCCGTCGCGTCAACGGCGCGGCACCCGCCCGCCAGGCGCGCACCTGGAACGGCACGGCATTGATGAGGGCAATCCCGGTGTACGTGACCGGCACGTAACGAAACCCCCGCCGGATCAGGAACAGGGTGATGGCCGCGGCCGTCCGCGCCGAGATCAGTCCCGGACCCATCCGCGAGCGGAAGGCCGCGGGAACGATGTGGCGATAGAGGATGTCCCGATCAAAGAAATACCGCGCCGCGTGCCGCGCAAAGGCACGCTTCGAGTGGGCGTAACGCTGCAACTCCGGCACGCCGAACGCCGGATGGCATTCGATCTCCGAGCCCACCGCCCAGACCTCGGGCGGGAACCGCCGCGCGGCGGTGAGCGTCTTGAACCGCTCGATCAGCGCCACGAACGAGTCGCAGTTCGCCCACAGGGCGTCCGCGCCCTTCGACCCGTGGCACAGCGCCAGGATGTCGGCCGCGCACAGCGCTTCCTCCACCCCGGCGTAGTCCGCGGCCGAATAGTCGCGGCCGTATTTCAGGGTAATCACCCGGGCCCCGGCCCGTTCCAGCCGCGTCTGGAGCGCCGCCCCGAACGCCCCCGACGCTCCTGTCAGCGCCACCGTCCGGCCCCGAAGCTGGCAGGCGGTGCCCATCAGGCGGTCGAAGAGCATCGTGTACGAGCTCATGTAGCTGCCTGGAAAAATGTGGTGCAGCGCATGATACGACGCCCGGACAAAAGCCGCCCCCTGCTCCGCCGGCAGCACGTCAATCGGCAGGTGGTGCCGATCCACGCCCCGCGACAACACCACGATCACGAACGCCAGCCCGAAAAACCCCATCACCACCACGACGGCGAGCGGATCGAGCACCAGCAGCGCCAGCGCGCACACCGCCATCTGGGTCGTGAACTCGGGGAGGACATGCCAGCGCAGGTTGCGCCCGGCCACCTCGGGATGAATCCGCAACTGAAGGTCGAAAAAGTCGTGATGGTCCTGGTGCGGCCGCGCCAGCGCCCGTAGCAGCCGGAATCGTGAGTTCAGACAAACGTGAAGCAGACAGTGAATCGTGTCGAAAACGAACGTCGCCACGACGAACAACGACACCGCTTCGACGACCAAGAGCGGCCATCGTTCGAAGCGCAAGCCCGAAAGCAGATGCACAGACCGGTCCTTGACAGGAAATCTACGGACTGGGTGCCTCGACGGCTCAACCACGCCGATTTTCTCATCCCGCCGCCGGTCTTGGGAATGATGATTCGCAAAGCCTCGTCGATTCCAGATGCCGGATTCCAGATTCCAGATTCCAGATCGTCGGACAGATCAAGTGATCTGGCATCTGGCATCCGGCATCTGGCATCCGGAATCTGGAATCTGGAATCCGGAATCTGTTGAATCCGGAATCTGGAATCTGGAATCCGGAATCCTGCTTCACCAACCACTATCCCCGGCCCCCTTCACAGCAGGTTTCGCAGACGGTATGGCAGCGGGCGCAGGTCAACTTGGCGCGGATTTCCACGAGCGGACCGCCGCAGACGGGACAGGCGGGACGACAACGCGCGTCGTCCTTCTTGGACACCTCGGATTCGTGTTCGGCAGGGCTCATCGGAGGGCCTCCGGGAATCAATCGTACAGACGATCAGGTTATACTGGACGTATGTATCATATCGTTCGGCTTCAGGCAAGGCCGGTCTGTACGAAATCCCGAGAAATCGGTCGGACGGAGGGCCAGGCGGGCGAGGGTATTCTCGCCGCAAGGAGCTTGAGATAGGATAGGCAGGCCATGAATGCAGCAGCGCCGCTGATCGAGCTGAAGGGGATCACGAAGCTCTACCCGATGGGGGCCGAGACGGTCCACGCGCTGCGGGGGGTGGACCTGGCCATCGAGCGCAACGAGTTCCTGGCGATCATGGGGCCGTCGGGGTCGGGCAAATCGACCTTGATGAACATCCTTGGCCTCTTGGACGTGCCCACGGCGGGCCAGTACTGGCTGGACGGCCGCGAGGTGGCGCGGTTGTCGCAATCCGAGTTGGCGCAGGTACGGGGGCGGCAGATCGGGTTCGTCTTTCAGACGTTCGAGCTCTTGCCGCGGCAAACGGCCCTGCAGAACGTGGCGCTGCCGCTGATGTACTCCGGAGGACCGCACCGGACCGCCCGCGCCGCCGAGGCCCTGAGCCGGGTTGGTCTGGCCGACCGCATGGACCACCGTCCCAGCCAGATGTCCGGCGGCCAGCGCCAGCGGGTGGCGATCGCCCGGGCGCTGGTCCAGAATCCCTCGCTGCTCTTGGCCGACGAGCCGACCGGCAATCTCGATACCCAGACCGGCGACGAGATCCTCGAGCTGTGCGAGTTGCTCCACCGCGACGGCCAGACGATCGTCATCGTCACCCACGAGCCCGATGTCGCCGCGCGCTGCCGGCGGATCGTGCGCATCCGGGACGGCCGCGTCGAGTCGGACCAGATGCGGTAGCCGCGCCGATGGTCCGACGGATGGACCGAGCCCCGGTCGGCGCACGACAATGGCCGTTCGTAAGACCCGGAGGAGACGCGACCATGTCCACCGTGGCGAAGGAAGAGGCCCTGCTCACGGCCGAGGAGTTCGGCCGCCGGCCCGATCCGGGTTATCCGGAAGAACTGGTGCGAGGGAGGATCGTCGCGATGCCGCCACCGGGAGCACGGCACGGAAAGGTCTGCCTCAAAGTTGGGCGTATTCTGGGCAATCTTGTCGAGGAACGCGACCTCGGCCACGTCTTGAGCAACGATGCCGGTGTCATCACCAGGCGCGGGCCCGATACCGTGCGGGGGGCCGACGTTTCCTTCTACAGCTATGTCAAGGTGCCGAAGGCATCCTTGACGGAAGGGTATCCGGACGTTCCCCCCGACCTGATCTTCGAGGTGATCTCACCCGACGATCGCTGGCGGAAGGTGTTGGAGAAGGTATCCGAGTATCTCAATGTGGGTGTCGGCATCGTCGGTGTGCTGGACCCGGAGCGCTGCACGCTCCACTTGTTCGAGGGCGACGAGCCGGTCCGCATTCTGACCGATCCGGACGAGCTGATCTTGCCCACGCTTTTCGGTCCCGATTTCCGCGTCCCCGTGCGACGTTTCTTCGAGTAGTCATTGGTCCCCGCCATGCTCATCACCGCCAACGTCCGCAGCGCCCTGGAGCAGCTCTGGTCCCACCAGCTTCGCTCGGCCTTGACGGTGCTGGGCATCGTCATCGCGGTGGCCTCGACGATCACCGTCGTGAGCATCGTGCAAGGGTTCACCCACTACGTGGCCGACTTCCTGCAAGGGCTCGGCACCAACGCCATGTGGGTCTGGCCCGAGCGGCCGGCGGGCGAGGCGGGCAAGACATTAGGACGCATCGAGCTGGACACGGCCGACATCGACGCGATCACGCAACACTGTTCGGCCCTGCGCGCGGTTTCCCCCCTCATCCGTCGCCAGAACGTCAACTTGATGAATGGCCGTGATGAGCTGGCGGTGCCCCTGGAAGGGGTCTCGGCCGAGTATCATGCGATTCGTAACTTCCCCGTCGAGGTCGGCCGGCCGTTCAGCGTCATCGACATCGAGCGGGCACACCATGTCTGCGTGCTCGGCCGCGAGATCGTCACCAAGCTGAAGGCCGACGACGACCTGGTGGGGCGGTTCCTGATCTTGAAAGGCCAGCGGTTCCGGGTCATCGGCATCCTCAAGGAGAAGGGCAGCTTCCTGGGCAGCAGTCAGGATGACATCGTGCTGGTGCCGTACACGATCGCCATCAAGTTGTACCCGGCCTCGCGGCGCAAACTGGCGCTGACGGCCCAGGCGGTCGATGAGGAGAGCGTGCCCGAGGCGCGCGCCCAGATCATCAACCTTATGCGCCGGCGGCACGGTCTGAACGCCTATCAGCCGAACGACTTTCAGATCCGCACCCAGGACGAGATCCTGGAGGCGTTCAACAGCATGAGCCTGGTGGCCACGGCCGTACTCACCGGCATCGTGGGCATCTCGCTGCTCGTCGGCGGCATTGGCATCATGAACGTGATGCTCGTCAGCGTGACCGAGCGCACGCGCGAGATCGGTCTGCGTAAGGCGGTGGCGCGCGCCGGCGCGACATCATGCTCCAGTTTCTCACCGAAGCGGTCGCCCTGAGCCTCGTCGGCGGCGGTCTGGGCATCGGTCTGGGCTACGGCCTCAGCGCGCTGGCGAGTCTGCACCCGCAGATGGTCGATATCATCGTCCCCTGGTGGGCCGTCCTGCTTGGCTTCGGCATCTCGGCCAGTACGGGCGTCGTGTTCGGGCTGCTCCCCGCCGCCAAGGCGGCCTTGCTCAACCCGATCGACGCCCTGCGGCATGAGTAGGCTGGGTCTGGACCCAGCCCGCTGAAGGAAAAAAAGCTGGGTCCAGACCCAGCCTACGGAGAAGCCTGTCCTACTTCGCCTTCTGGCGGAAGTAGGCGATCCAGCGGGTGGCATCGGCGTCGAGGCCGGTCAGGGCGGCGCCGATGGCGGCGTGATCGGGGCTGCCGGCTTTTTCGAGCTCGACGGCGCGGTTGGCGAAATCGATCGCTTCCCCCTTCCAGTCGCCCGACTTGAAGCCGCTGGCCAGGGCCGATAAGTACCAGACGCGGGCGTCCTGGGGGAACTGCTCGCGCAGCTTGCCCAGGTCGGCGGCGGCCTGGGGGAATTGCCGCTGCTTGATCAGGTTTGCGGCCCGGGTGAGATCCTCGCCAGCCAGCTTGGGTTTTTCGGTCTCGGACGGCGTGGCGGCGGCCGGCGCGGGTTTGGGCTCGGTTTGCAGCTTCTCGACCTTGCCCTTGAGGTCATCCAGGGTTTTCTCGGTGCCGTCCAGGCGGCCAGAGAGGGCCGTGAGCTGCTCCGGCAGCTTGGCCAGCTCGTCGAGTTTCGTCTCGATCGGCTTGAGGTCGGGGGCCGGCGCGGGCTTGGGCAGATTGTCCACCTGGCTTTTGAGCTCGCCAAGGCCCGTCTTGAGCTCATCGAGCTGCTTGGTCAGGGCCTTGAGATCGTCCTGCGTGACGAACGCGGGGGGCGGGGGCGTTTCGGGGGTGGCGGCCGTGGCGGGTGGTGCCGCGGCGGCTTCGGAGGCCGCCTTTGCCAAAGGTGCGTTTCGGCCACCGCCGGTCAGGAACCACGCCGCCAGGAGCACGACGATGCCCACCAGACTCGCCGCCGGGGCGAACAACGGCTTGGGGGGCGACTTCGGAGCCGCAGGTTTGGGGGACGGTCGCGGCGCAGGGGTTGCCGATGCGGTGTCATCACTGCCTGAGGACATGATGTCGAACCTCCGGAGACTGAGACAGAAAATCCAGAGTCATCTTGAGAGAGGTTCGGTGCGGCGGCGCGCGGGTGCGGGCCGGGTTCCGATTCAGGTTTCGGGACCCGGACGGGGCAAACGGCCGCTCCGGATCTGTCCGGGGGCGGAGGACGGGCGTTTCGGGGCCCGGGTTTCCCGCTCCCCCACGAACCGGGTCACCACGTACGTGCCGCTCTTGGGGTTGCGCTCGATGTCCACCAGGGCGAGGTTGTCGGCGTCTTCGAGCAGATGGGTGAAGCTGCGATAGCCGTAGTAGCTCTCGTCGAACGACGGCTTCTTCCGCTTCATCGTGTCCTTGATCATCGAGGCGTAGAGCACCTCGTGGTTCTCGCGCCGCAGGGCGTTGCACGCCTCGATCAGCAGGCTGTAGACCTCGCGCTTGCGCTCGGGCAGGTCGGCGTCGAGGTTGGTGGCCAGTCTGCTGCTCGTTCTGCTCCTGCCGCTCGAGGTCCTCGTAGTAGATGAACTCGTCGCAGTTGTCGCGCAGCAGGTCGGAGGTCGAGCCCTTCATGCCCAGGCCGATGACGTGCTTGCCGTTCTCCTTGAGCTTGGAGACCAGCGGCGAGAAGTCGGAGTCGCCCGAGACGATCACGAAGGTGTCGACGTGGGGCTTGCTCCAGGCCAGGTCCATCGCGTCGACCACCAGGCGGATGTCGGCCGAGTTCTTGCCGGTCTGGCGACCGCTTGGGGATCTCGATCAGCTCGATGGCCGCCTCGTGGAAGGGGGCCGTGTAGCCCGGGTACCGGCTCCAGTCGGCGTAGGCCTTCTTGACGATCAGCTTGCCCTTCTCGACCAGCCGCTCGAGCACCTTCTGGATCTCGAACTTGGTCTTGCGCTGGTTCTGGAACCCCATCGCGAGGTTTTCCAGGTCGATGAAAACAGCGAGATTGCGTTCGCGTTCGGATTTCGTCATCGCGGGCCAGGGAACGACTGAGATCGCGCGGTCGAACCGACTGCGCGGGGGGGTCAAAGCAAGATCACCGGATCGGGAAGGCCGGCACTATTCCCACCTTACGATGATCGTGCGGTGGGTGCAAGTCGGGTTCGGCGTTGGTCTGGCCTCGCCGACCGAGTGCGGTACAATGATTCGAATGTCCCTGATCGACGACATCCGCGCCAAGATCGCGGGCGACCAGTTCGAGTTCTCGCGGCATGCGGTCGATCAGTCGATCCAGCGCGGCATCAGCGTGCAGGAAGTTCGTGAGGCGCTCGCTGCCGCCGTCGTCATCGAGGATTATCCGGGAGACAAGTACGGTCCGAGTTGCCTCTTGCTCGGCTTTACAGATGCCGGGAGTCCCCTCCACATCCAGACCCGCGATCCGTCCCGTCCCCTGGTCAAGATCATCACCCTCTACGAGCCGGACCCCGACCAGTGGATCGACCTCCGGACGAGGAAGGGAGGAGCAGGATGACGCACGGTATGGATCAACCCGAGGTGATCGTCGATCGTCGGGTGACCTACACCTTGGAGATGGATGGCCGCTTTTTCGTCGTCGAGAACGTACCCGCGCGTGTCAACCTGGAGACGGGCGAGCAATTTTTCTCGCCCCAGACCGTGGAACGTCTTCAGACGATGATCCGCGGTGGCCAGTCGCCGATCCGGATGATGGAAACACCTGTCTATCAGTTCGCCGGATAGCCGCGCCCGACGCGGGGTGGGCCGAGCACGGTCGCGGTATCCGTTATTCGCGACGTCCCTATTGTTCCCTGGATATCCTATGATTGAACGACTTTATGTCCACAACTTCCGCTGCTTTGAGAATTTCACGCTCGATCTCGCCGGTCGCTCGTCGGCGTTGCTGATCGGGAAGAATGGGACCGGAAAGTCCACGGTGCTTCAGTGCCTCAAACTCTTTCAGAGGATCTGCCGCGGCTCGAGCCGTGTTCGTGAGCTCATCTCGGCGAGCGATTTTACGCAGCATCGCACGGATCGTCCGATGCGGTTTGAAATCGAATTGACACTATCGGGCCAGCGGTTCAAGTACGAAGTTTCCTTCGAATGGCCGGCGAGTTTCCGAGAGGCCCGGATCCTGGACGAGAATCTGTCACTTGATGGTAATCTTATATTCAAACGCCATCATTCGGAGATTCAACTCTCGGGCGGCCAGACTTTCCGGCTCGACTGGCACACCGTCGCGCTGCCCGTGGTCAACGAACGGCCGGGCGATCGAGCTATCCAGGATCTCAAGACTTTCTTCGCGACGATGATCCTCATCGCGCCGGTTCCGGCGAAGATGACGGGTTTTTCGGAAGAACCTTCGATGGAGCTCAAGGACGACGCGGAGAACTTCGCTTCGTGTCTCAGGGCCCTGCTCGGGCAAAAGCCTGCGGCCTACAACGTGTTTGCCTCGCACGTCGAGACGGTCATCCCTGATTTCTCTTCGATCGAAAACGTGGAACGCGGCGAGAACGGTACGCAGTTGGTCGTCAAATTCGAGCAACCGGACCCACAACGCAGCCTCTCAGTCGAGTTTAAGGCACTCTCCGACGGCGAGAAGTGCTTCTTCCTCAGTGCATACATTATTGCCTGCAACACGGCGGGTACGCCCGTCTTCTGCATGTGGGATGAACCCGACAACCACTTGTCGCTTTCGGAAGTCGGGCAGTTCATCACCGGCTTGAGGAAGATGGCCAATCGGGGGGGGCAATTCCTCTCTACGACCCATCACCCGGAGACAGTTCGCAGGTTCTCGGACGAGACCACCCTCGTGCTCACACGCAGGTCTCACCTGGACCCAGCCGTGGTGAGACCGCTCGCCGATTTTCCCTACAGCGGCGACCTGATCAACGCCTTGATCCGAGAAGAAATTATCAGCTAAAAATGAACAAATATAAATTTCATGTGTATGTAGTTCCGGAAGACGATGCCGATCGACAGATCGCCGATGGCTTCATCCTACATCATGAAGTGAATGACACACGAATCAAGGTCGTGCCGCCCGCGGGAGGCTGGTCCAAAGTGCTCAAGACGTTGCAGGATGAGTACATCCCGACACTGCGGAATTACCCTCTGGCCCACGTCGTCATGCTCATTGATTTCGATGACGAAGTCGTCGTACGCAAAGATATATTTGAACGAGAGATACCCGATGACCTCAAGGCCCGCGTGTTCTTGGTCGGTTCGAAAGACAATCCGGAGACACTCAAGAAGGAACTGAAGATGACTTTCGAGGGTATCGGGCTTTCCCTCGCCCAGGACTGCAATGCGGGGACTACAGAGCATTGGGACTGTGAACAACTTAAACACAACGATACGGAGCGTCACCGTTTGGTTCAGACAGTCAAGCCGTTTCTTCTCTAAGCCGTGTGGACAAACAAGGACGGAAGTAGGGACACAGCGAACACCGGGCTAACTCGATTCGTCATTTTTTCCCAATGATCGCCCGCTGGGTGCAAGTCGGGTCCGTCGTTGGGGGATCGGGCGCGGAACGGCCGCCCGCGGCGCGCAAGGTTCCGCTCGATCCCCGGGGCGGGGCCGCGATCAACGGCCGCCGTACCAGCCGCCGCTGGCGTACAGGTCGCGCACGGTGCGGCGGGGGCGGGACTCGTTGATCGACAGGTTGCGGCCCTGATGCTCGCTGCCGTTCAGTGCGGCGATGGCGGCGTCGGCCTCATCGTCGTTGGGCATCTCGACCAGGGCGAAACCGCGCGACTGGCCGCTCCGCGCTTTGAGCTGAACCTCCGCCGATTCGACCTGGCCGTACGGCTCGAACAGGGTCCGCAGTTCCTCCGACGTGACGGTGTAATTGAGGTTCCCGACATAAATCTTCATCGTGACGGAGTCTCCTTGAGACCAAGGGGCCAAGTCGCGAGCCAGCGCGTCCCCTCTCTGGGCGGGGCTCGGCGACAGCCGGTTCACCATGCGGACGGAAAGCGGCGCTGCCGCAGGGGGCAGAGCGCCGGACTCGCCCAGGCCCCGCCCCAGACGATCCCGGAAGGAGCGTCGAAGCACGGGGCCAGCGAGACGGTTCGACGCCAGAACGGAGGGCTGGCGACGGATCAGACTCCCACCGCGATCTGGCCGGTTCCGGCCAACCGCTCTCCTTTAGCTTAGCGACCCGTCCCGGTCGTCGCCAGGGGCCACCGACCAGACCGCCGCCATCCGCACGTCCGCGCGCTGCCGTCCCCGGCACAGATCATGTCTCTCAACCCCAGAAGATGCCACGGGGACGGGCGTCCGTCTCGCACACGAAAGAACAGCCTGGAAACGAAATACCCCGGCCGGATGGTTCCGGTCGGGGTCATCGCCATCGTGGGTTGTTCACGATCACCCCGAAAGGGCCCTGGCGGCGCACCAGGCGTGCCGATCGGGAGAAATTTACTTGGCCGGGGCGGCCGGCGTCGCCTGGGGAGTGGCCGGCTGAGTCTTGGCGGGAACCTCGCTCGCGAAGGGCAGTCCCTTGGCGGGGGTGGTCGGAGTCTGCGCCACCGGGGTCACCTTGTTCGGGGCCTGGGCTTGCGGCATGGCCTTGTTCGGGGCCTGCGCCTCCGGCATGGTCTTGTTCGGGGCCTGCGGCTGCGGCATGGCCTTGTTCGGTGCCTGCGGCTGCGGCATGGTCTTGGGCGGGGCCTGCGGCTGCGGCATGGTCTTGGGCGGCGCGACCGGGGTCGGCGTCACTTTGTTCGGGGCCTGCGCCGCGGGAGCGGCCTGTGCCGCCGGAGCGGGAGCCTCCGTCGCCGGCGCCGCGGGGACGGCCGGAGCCGGCGCCGCGACCGCGGGAGGCGCGGGAGCGTCTGGAGGCTTAGGGGGTTCCTGGGCCATGGCGACCGAAGAGGCCAGCCCGCCCACGATCACGAACGCCAACGTACGGAACCAGGTGCGCGACATCATTGTGTTGCTCGCTCCTCGGTGCCTCAACGTACACCCACACTCATCGCCCCCCCAATAATGGGGCTGTAGTGGTCGGTATGTAATATACCATTGGAGAGGGAGAGAAAATAGTGAATTGACAAAAAATCTATGGTGTAGGGTGTTATTTCCGGAGAATCCGGTCGCGCAGCCTACACGTACGGACCAAGAATGGACCGTTTGCGCAGTCAACAACGTTTGTAGGGTGTCAACAGAGGCTCCCCAGAAGCAGATGCGGTGCCAATCCCGATCGGAAAGGGTGCCCGTACGGGTCAGGCCCCCTTCTCGGAAGCCGCTTCGCCCCCGATTCGATGAGGGCTCAGTGACCGGCGGTCGCAAGCGGGTTGTGAATCGGCGGCGCTTTCGGGAGAATCAGGGGCTCGTGGGGCGGTCGGACGGAACCGGGCCGTGCTCGCGCGTGGTCCTGGCGTGCTGGTTCCGGCCGAGACAAACAGGGGCGGACCTCCCGAGACAGGGGGCGTGAGGAGTCCACGTGCTCCCACGCGCTCTGACCGTCGGGAACCCAGGCCCGTCCCAGGGAGTCGGACTTGTGAGCCCGAGATCGTCTCGATGGCCGGGGCGCGGGGACCGTGCCGTCGGGCTGTGCCTGCTGGTCGTCCTGGTGCTGGCGGGATCCGATCACCTCGCGCAGGTGCTTCGTGCCCAGGACGCGCCCGCGGCCACCCGGACGCGGCGGGCGCCGGAGAAGCTGAACTTCGCCAATGGCCTGCTGCGAGACCGGCGCTATGACATGGCCGCCGAGGAATACGAGGCTTTCCTCGCGTCCCGGCCCGGCCCGGCCGACGCGGCCGACGCCCGCTTCGGTCTGGCCACGGTGCGCTGGTTCCTGGGCCAGTACCAGCCGGCCCGGCAGCAGTTCGAGCAGTTCCTCCAGGAGGCCCCCGACCACGCCGGTGCGCCGACTGCCTGGTTCCGCGTGGGAGAGTCCGCCTACCTGCTCGGCGACCTGCCCGCCGTGCGCAAGGCCCTGCAAACCTACACCGAGCGCTTCGGCGAGCACCGCTACGCCGAGACGGCCTGGACGTATCTCGGCGAGATTCTGCTACCGCCAGGGCGATCTTGCCGCGGCGAAAACGGCCTATGAAAAAACGCTCACGGATTTTCCCCAGAGCCGGCTGGCCGACCGGGCCCGCTATGGCCTGGCACGCACGCTGCTCGCTCAGAAGGATTACGCCGGCGCCCTGAGCCGTCTCGATGAGATCTTGAAAAACGGCAACCGCGACTGGGTGGACAAGGTGCGCCTGCAAATCGGCCTGGTGCAGCTTGCGGCCGGCAAACCCGACCAGGCACGCGAGGCGTTCGAGGCGATCGAGCGGGATTCGGCCCAGAGTCCGCTCGCGCCCGAGGCCCGCCTCCACCGCGCCGAGGCGTTGGCCCGACTCGGCCGCACGGAAGAAGCGGAGAACTTGCTCCGACCGCTGGCGTCCGCCGAGGGAGGCATCGCCGCGCAGGCTTCTTATGCTCTCGCGGGCCTTCTCCTCGATCGCAAGCGACCCGACGAAGCCCTGGCCGCTTATGACAATACCCTCAAGCGTTTCCCCGACACGCCGTTGACTCCCCTGCTCTGGTACGGCTCGGGCGTGGCGGCACAGGCCGCCGGTAAGCTGGATGACGCGCGCCAGCGGTTTTTGAAGGTAGCTGAAAAGTATCCCAAAGACGAGTGGGCCGATGATGCGCTCTTGCACGCGCTGGAGCTGACCCAGAAGGCGGGCGAGAACACCCAGGCGCGCGCCCTGGCCGTGACGTTCGCGAAGCGGTTCCCGGACAGTCCGCTGTGTCCGAACGCTCTCTTGATCGAAGCCCAGGCGGCCCTGGCGAGCCAGGACGCGAAGGCCGCCATCGCTTTGCTCGAACCGATGCTGACCGACGCCAAGCTCGACCCGGCGCTGGCCTCGTCGGCACGATTGGCGCTGGGCGTGGCCTACCGCGAACGGGCAGCCCGACAAGGCGCAAGCGACCCTCGGCGCCATGGAAAAAGCCTCGCCCGATGCTCAGTACATCGTGGGCGTCGGCCACTTTGACGCCAAGCGCTACGCCGAAGCCATTCCCGCGCTCAAAGTCTACCTGGACGCCAAGCCCAACGGCGATGTCGCCGCCGACGCCCTGGCCTTGCTGGCGATCGCCCACCAGGAGCTCGGCCAGTCGCAGGAAGCGAACGCGGCCCTTGACCGGCTCACGAGCACGTTCCCGAACAGCAAGGTGCTCGCCCAGGCCCGTCTTCGATTAGGAGAGGCGGCCCTCGATGCCAAGGACTACGACCGCGCCGCCGGGCTCTTGGGCGCGGCGGCCGACGCGACCACCGATCCCGCCGCGAAAGTCCGCGCCTTGTGGAGCCTCGGCTGGGCGCAGCTCGACGGCAAGCACCCCACCGAGGCCGCGGCGACATTCGCCAAGCTACTCCAGGATGCGCCTCAGAACCCGCTCGCGCCCGATGCGACACTCGCCCGCGCCTGCGCCCTGGACGAGGCGGGCAAATCCGACGCCGCGCTGGTGATTTACACCCAGGCGGCCCAGCAATACGCGGCGAATCCCCGCGCCGGCGCCGCGGCCACGCTGGCGCGTGCCCGTTTGCTCGACCGCCTCGGCCGCCACACCGAGGCCGCCGCCGCCTTCGACCGGTATCTGAAAGATCATCCCAAGCCGACCGAGGGCGGCGCATCCACCGATGTCGTGCTGGCCGAATTTGGCTGGGCCCTGCTCGATGCCGGCAAACGTCCCGATGGCATGGCCGTCTTCCGGCGCATCCTCGACGAGTTCCCCGCCAGTCCCCGCGCGAATGATGCCCGTGTCGCGCTGGCCGAATCCGCGCACGCCGACGGCAAGCTCGACGAGGTCGAGACGCTGCTCGCCCCCATCGTCGCCGACGGAACGAAGGCCGACCCCGCCCTGATCCAGAGTGCCTTGTTCCGTCTCGGCCTGGCCCGTTTCGACCATCGCGACTGGACCAAGGCCGCCGACGCTTTCACTCGCCTCTTGACCCGGTACGCCGACGGCCCCCTCGCGCCCAAGGCCCGCTTCTGGAAAGCCGAGACCGCCTTCCAGGCCGGCGACACCAAGACCGCCGAAGCCGAATTTGCCGCCATTCTCAAAGGCCCAAAACCGACCGGCGACACCGACTGGCTGGCGACCGCCCGCCTGCGGCACATCGAGAGCCTCGTCGGTCTTGAGAAATGGAGCGACGCATTAACCGAGGCTGATGCGCTCGAAATCGAGCTCCCCCAGTTTCCCGCCCGCCACGAGCTTGATTATGCGCGCGGCCGCGCCCTGCTGGGCCTGGCCCGCTTCGACGAGGCCCGCGTCGCGTTCCAGGCCGTGGTGGAAGCCAACCGCGCCGACGACTTCGCCGCGCGCGCCCAGCTCATGCAGGGCGAAACCTACTTCCATCAACAAAAGTACAACGAAGCGCTCAAGGAATACCTTCGCGTCGTCTACAACTACGATGCCCCCGCCTTCCAGGCCGCCGCCTTATTCGAAGCCGGCCAGATCGCCGAGAAGCTCGACCACTGGTCCGACGCCGCCGACTTCTACCGCCAGGTCATGAGTAAGTACTCCGCCGACCCCGTCGCCAAGAAGGCCGCCCAGAGGCTCGAAGCCGTCAAGCCGAAGCTGGCGCCGGGACCGTGAGTCTGAAGACGTTCGCGCGGAGGAGTCTTGTCGGGTGCGTCGAGTCCGCGACGACGCACCGTCTGCGTGCGGGGAGGATGGTGCGTTGTCGCGGACTCGACGCACCCGACAAGACTGTCTTCAAGTTTTTCCCCGGCAGCCTCTTGCAATTACGCATCCAGGCGATAGGCTCGCGGTGAGCCAGTCGCTTCGCGGCGGCTACCGCAGCCTATCGGGCTGGCTCGATATGCGGCGAACAAGCCGCATAATCACTGGTTCGGCTTGGCGGCCCGATGCCTCCCGGCAAACGAATTCGCCCGTGGTCGCCGGCCACCGAGATTCTCCACAGTGGAACGGACCTAGCTTCCCCGTTGGAACGAGGCCATCATGGGTCTTTTCTCCAGGTTGTTTGGCAAACGCTCACCGGAAGCTCGGACGGAGCCGGCGGCACTTAGATCGGGCGATGTCGCCCGGTTGCTTCGCCCCTATTGGGCCGCCGTCAGCTACGATGCGAAACGGAGAGCGGTGCAGGAATTAGGGCGGTGCAATGATCCCGATTTGCTGGATGCGTTCGTTGTCGTTCTTCGCGATCCTGAATCGGGGATACGGAGCGCAGCCGTCGAGTGTCTCATCCAAATCGGTAGTCCTGCGGCGCTGGAACAGGTAATCGGCGCGATTCAGGACAAGCACGTTTTTGTTCGTAGAAGCGCTATCCTTGGCATTGGTACGCTCCGAGATCCAAGGTTGCTCTCATACCTACTGCCAATCCTCGAATGCTCGGATGTTAGTGATCGAGATTGCGCGATCAGCGCCGTGGCCCAACTCGCTGGATCGGATGCCCCTCGTCACCTGCAGAAAATGCTTGCGGATCGAGATGCTATGCTGCGGAAGAATGCGAAGAAACATCTGGAGAAGCTTGGGTGGCGTGTCGAGGAAAGCGAGTTGAGCGTCGCCGAACGACTGATGATGGACATCGATTCGCTTGAAGGGCTCGAGTATTTTTGTCATCAAATAGAGACGATGAGTGCTGGCCCCGAACGAGATTCCCGGATGGCAGAGGCCCGTACAAGGTGCCAGCGTATTGCTCAGCACCTGGGGATAGCGAGTTTACCGCCAGATGACCAGGCAACGATCCTGAATCAAGTCGCCTATTTGGCGCTGGCGTCGGGGTCACCCATCGAGGAGGTGTTGGAACTCCTGAATCGTGCTTCCGCTGCCCTGCCGCCGGAGGCCAGGGACGACAACGCGTCTACATGGGACAGCAATGCCATGCGATATCTAACGAAGCTGTTGGCCAGGGATTTCTCGGCGGCGGCCAATCTGCAGAACAGCGACGTGTGGCAACGTTATCAAGATGGGCACCTTCATGGCCTGCGATGGTTCATTGGTCACTCAGGAGAGTTGCAGCGTCAACTCGTGGATCTCATGAACGATTCCTCCGTCGACGTGACAGATCCTGTGTTTCGTGACCTCCGTGATGCACTCCGATTGGCTCTTTCGAAAGAACTGCGAGCGACTCTTCGACGCGGTTTCTGAACGGCTTCATTGCGGGGATGCCATGCTGGGGGGTGCGTAAAGGGGTCATCCAAAATATTCGCGCGGGTGGCCCCGGTTGCTTGTACGTGTTTAGCGCCCCCTGTCGGCCGTAAGTCCTTTCTATGTAGCGGCGGCCGTCTCGGCCGCTCCGGGATGGGTCCCCTCCGGAGCGGCCGAGACGGCCGCCGCTACAAAGAAAAGGCCAGAAAAACAGCCAGTCGAGACGCTAAACACGTACGGTTGCTTGCAACCGGGGCGGCGCAGCCGTAAGAGGCTGGGGAGAAGCGTGGCTGGACACGCGCCTCTTGTCGCTCCGCGACCCCGGTTGCGAGCAACCGGGGCCACCCGAGTCCGGGCTACTCAAGTCCGCAGGCTCAATAGTCCAACCGTATAATATCTAAAAGAATCAAAGATCAATCTCTTCCCTGTAATGCCTTTGTGTTCTCCGTGCCTCTGTGGTGAACTCCCCCGCCTGCTCCGAAGCCAAGCGAGAAGAAGTCCGCCAGGCGCTCGGCGACGTACTGGCGGTCGGGGAGCCGTCGCGCGGAGTGGCGCTCGTCGGGCAAGAGGAAGCAATTCGAAAGGTCTTTCCCTGCCTGGATCAAGGCCGTGGCCAGTCGCGCGGTATGGCGGAAGTGGACGTTCTCGTCGATCATGCCGTGGATGATCAGGAGGCGGCCGGTCAGACGATCGACGTGGGTCAACACCGACGAGTCCTTGTAACCGTCAGGGTTGTCCTGGGGCGTGCTCATGTAACGCTCGGTGTAGGCCGTGTCGTAGCCTTCCCAGAAGGTGACGGGGGCGCTGGCCACGCCGACGTGGAAGGTCTCGGGAGCCAGCTCCAGACAGCGCAAGGTCATGTAGCCGCCGTAACTGCCGCCGGTGATGCCCACGCGCACGCCGTCGAGACTTGCTTCGCGCGCGAGCAGGAACTTGACGCCATCGACTTGGTCCTGGACCTCGACCACGCCCATCTTCCGGTAAACCGCGTCCTGGAACGCCCGGTCGCGGCGGCTGGAGCCGCGGTTGTCGCACTTCCAGACGGCGAACCCGTGTGCGACGAGAAACTGGGCCGTCATGTCGGCGGTCAGGCCCCACGAATTGGTCACGGTCTGCACGTGCGGGCCGCCGTAGACCATCACGATCAGGGGAGATTTTGCGCCCGCCTGGACCGCTTTCGGACGGTAGTAGGCGCCGTGGAGGGTCACGCCGTCGCGGTTCGGGAACGAGACCAGGACGGGAGGTGCCAGGTTGAGTCGAGCCAGTCGCGGATCGGTGCCGGCGTCGTCGAGCGTGGTGACGATCTGGCCGTCGCGGTCTCTCAGGGTCGTGACCGGGGGCTGGCTCCGACTGGAGAACGTATCCACATAGTGCTCGCCGTCGGGGGCGACGACCGCCCGGTGCGTCCCGGGCTGCGCGAGAACCAGCCGGCCGTTCGTGCCGTCGAGGCCGACGCACCAGAGATGCGTCTCCAGCGGTTTTTCCTTCCGGGCTGCCAGGAACCAGACCTCGCGGCGCTTCGCATCGAGCGCGACCACGCCGTCGATGGGATGCGTTCCTTGCGTCAACTTGCGCACGAGCTTGCCGTCGCGGTCGTGAAGCTCAAGCTGCCGGCAGCCGCTCGACTCCGAGGACCAGAGAATCTCGCCCGTGCCCTCCACGATCCGGAGATCGTTGTGCAGGTTGATCCAGGTCTGCGCGGTTTCCTCGATCAGGATGGTTTTCTGATCCGATTCGATGTCGATGCGTTCGAGGCGAAGGCGTTTCTGATCGCGTGCAAGCATTTGCACGAGAATCGTTTTTGGCCCGTCCCAATCGACGCGGGCCAGGTAGAAATCCTCGCCGGGATCGGCCAGAGTGAGCCAGCGGGTTGCGCCACCTGTCACCGCGACGACGCCCAGGCGCACCTTGGCGTTGGCGGCGCCGGGGAACGGGTAGCGGTGGGTCTCGATCGAGAATTCCTCGCCGCCCTGGTGGGCGATCGTGTAGAGCGGGATTTGCCGCTCGTCGGTTTCCTGGTAGGCGATGTGGGCCCCGTCGGGAGACCACCAGAAGCCGCTCGGGCGGTCGAGTTCTTCCTGGGCGATGAACTCGGCCAGGCCGTGCGAGAGGCCGTCGGTAGCGCCTTGGGAAAGTTGAGTTTCTTGCCGGGTCTCGATGTCGAGGACGAACAGCTCGTTTTCGCGGACGAAGGCAACCTTCGAGCCGTCGGGACTGGGCTTGGGGTCGATTTCGGGCTTGGGCGTTGCGGTCAGGCGTTCAAGAGGACCGCCGCCTTTCTGGAAATAGAGATCGCCGCCGAGGGGGACGATCGTCACATCGGCCCTTGATGCCCGCGCAACCTGTGTGATGCCGGTCTCGCGCAGGCGCTGGCGCTCGCGGCGCAGGGCTTCCTCGCGGGAGACGGTGGCGTCGGTGTCGCCCCCGCCGGGGGGACGGGCGATGATGCGCGGTTTGCCGTCAGGGAGTTCAACCCGCCAGAGCACGCGGCTGAGGCTGTCGGGCGCGTCCGCCTTGAGGTAACTGAGGGCGCGGCTGTCGGGCGTGAAGGCGATGGCGCCCGGTACGACCGTGCCCGGGTGGGGGAGCTGGGCGACCGCCTTGGCGTCCACGAGCTCTTGTCCTGAGGCGATTCCCGGCACGAGGCATCCTCCCATCAGCAACAGTCCGGGGGTGGCGTTCACCACAGAGACACAGAGAACACAGAGACTACACAGAGAAAATCTTCCTCTGTGTCCGCCTCGGTGTTCTCTGTGTCTCTGTGGTGAACACCACCCCCCGATCATCCGCCGCCCCTCATTGCAGCCCGCTTGTAGACGCGGATGTAGTCAATCTCCATCAGGCCGGGGAAGAGCGTCGTCTCATCCGGGTTGCCCGGCCAGTCGCCGCCGATGGCCAGGTTGGCAATGACGTAAAAAGGCTCGTGCGGCACGCCCTGGTCGGAGCGGAACTGCTCGACCCCGTCCACGTAATAGATGATCTCTTTCTCCGTCCACGAGGCGGCGAAGGTGTGGAAGTCCTTCGAGAAATCGGGGCCCTTGTAGCTGCCTCCCTTCGACTTGTGCTTGCCCTCCGCGTCGCGCCAGTGGTTGGTGAAGTAGACCTTGTCGGGCTCGTGGCCGAGGATCTCGAGCACGTCGATCTCGGGCGGCCATTTCCTGTCGGCGGGCAGCAGCCAGAACGCCGGCCAGTAGCCTTTGCCCTTCGGGAACCGCGCCCGGATCTCGAAGTAGCCGTACTGCTGGGAAAAGCTCTTGAAGGACGTGACCATGCCCGAGGTGTAGGGATGACCATTCATCGAGCGCTTCTCGCCCTTGAGGATCAGCAGGCCGTCGCGCACTTCGTAACCATCGGGTGCGTAGTATTGCAGCTCCTGGTTGCCGTGCGTGCGGCCGTGCCAGTACTGGTCCTCCCACTTGCTCGTATCGAGCTTGGTGCCGTCGAACTCGTCGTGAAAAACGAGCGTCCAGCCGGGCTTGTCGGTGCCGGCGGTCGATTTCTGCGCCTCATCGGCCCGCGCGGCCAGCGTGAACGCCATCACGCCCAGTGCCATCGCCAGGCCCCTTCTACCCCCTGCCCTCTGCATGGATATGTCCCTCTCCGGTTCCGTTCAAGCGGCCACGCGGGGCAACGCCCGCAGGCTCAGTCCGAGCATGATCCAGTCCACGCCGCGGAAGATCATGCTGATGCCGACGAACAACCCGATCACCCACAGCCCCGAAATGGGCCACTGCCCCCAGATCAGCAGGCCGAGCACCACATCGATGACGCCGCTCAGCAACGGCCAGAACCAGTTCGCGAAACGGTAGCTGAGCGTCGCCACGATCTTGAAGATCCCGCCGACCAGCAAGAAGCTGGCGATCAGCAAAGTCAGTGCCAGTTCGGCGCTGATCGGCGCGCGCAGAAAGAGCAAGCCCACGATGACCGCCAGCACGCCCGAGAGCAGGTGCAGGAAGAACCCGCTCCAGGCCCGGCACCAGAACGCGCCGACCAGCTCCACCGCGCCGCTGAACAGCAGGATCACCCCGAACACCACGACCACGGCGACCGAGGTGATCAATGGATAACCCAGCGCGATCACGCCCGTCACGACCAGGATGATCCCGAGCAGCAAAAACCAGAACCAGTTCCCGCGCAGGGAGTCCAGCTCGTGCCGCAGTCCGGTGAGAAACGGCCCTTCACTTGCGAGACTCACGTTCGTTCTCCTCATGCCATGGTGTTTGTGCCAAGGGCAGGACAAAGATGACCGTACACTGTGTCATCTTAGTCCTTGTGAAGAGCGCATGTGAGAACCCGGTGGATTATTTCGGGAGATGGCGGTCGGCGAAGTCGAGGAAGACCTCCCAGTCCTGGGCCTTCACGTCGTGACCGCCGGGGCGGAGGTGGTAGCCGATCGTGCTCAGAATGGGCGTGCTGGGAGGAGGCATCTCTTTTGCCGCCAGACCGTCGGTGCCGAGCAGGCGATAGACGGGATCGGCTCCCTTGGCCGCGAGGAACTCGCCGCGGGGATCGGCCCAGAGGTCCTCGGTGGCACTCTCGATGAGCACCGGCCGGGGGGCGATCAGCGCGATCAGCTCGTGCTGGTCGAAGGGCATCGTCTCTTCGCGGTCGTTGTACTGCTTGAAGTTGCCGCAGAACCAGTGCGGGAAGCTCGTATTGAGGTTCAGCACCGTCTCGCCGAAGTTCCGCTTGTGCAGCGCCGCGCCGCCGGCGCCGGAGTCGTTCGAGATGGTGATCGCGAACCGCGGGTCGGCCGCGCCGGCCCAGAGCGACGTCTTGCCCAGCCGCGAGTGGCCCAGGACGATGACCTTCTTGGCGTTGATGTCGGGATCGGTTTCGAGGTAATCGAGCCCGGCTCAGTCCCCACGCCCACGCGCAGATCGAACCCCAGGCGTCGGCTGGTCGAGACGAGGCATCGGCCTTGTCGAAGATCGGGTGCACGCCGTTCTTGAAGCCGTCGTCGAAGTCGGGATCAATATCCTGGTAGCAGGCCGTCGCCAGGGCATAACCGCGCTCGATGACCCGCTCAACCTGCCAGCGGGAAGCCTCGGCGCCGCGCGTTTTCTCATCCGCGACGTGACTGGTGTAATGCTTCTGCGCATCGGCCGTCCAGACCCTCCCCAGCGAGATGGTCGGGTCGTTCGCGACCGCGTGGTTGCCCTGGAAATTCAGCCCGAGGAATGCCGGCACCGGCTTCCTCAGCCCGAGGAGGGCCGGCAGCGACCCCTTGACCTGTTTCGGCACGTAGAGCAAGAGCATCATGCGCGGGCCGTCGGCCTCGCCCGTGAAGAGGACGACGATTTCCTTGCGAATCGCGGTGTCATTGAGCGCGTGGCGGTCTTCGGAGTAGACCGAGCACTGGAACCCCTTGGGCTTGCCGGGCATCTTGCCGTATTCGAGCGTCTCGAACATGCGGTATAGCTCGGGCCGGCGCTGCTCGTTCCAGGTTTTCGCGTCGGTGACTTTCTGGCCGTTCTCCAGCACGAGTGGGTCGGGCAGCGTGTACGGCTTGACCTGGCTCTCGTCCTGGTTGACGCCGGGCCGCTGGGCGTGGGCCGGACCTACCACGAGAGAGAGAATCACGAGCGGCCAAGAGACGGCAGGGACGGCCAGTGCGCGGAGGGAGGTTCGCATGAGGGGTGCCCCCAGGTTGTCGAAAGACCGTGCTGGGCCGATCGATCTGCGGCCCGAACCTCCCGACCTTACCGCGCCCACACCGTCAAGGCGACGGGGCCGTGTCTGGAACCATCCGATCGTGACGCACGGGGTCCAGGATCATCCCGATTCCAGCAACAAAGCCCGAAACCCCGCCTGGCGGAAGTGTTCATCGGCGGTCAAAGCTTCCGTCAAGCCACGCTCCCGCATGATGACAAAGGACAGACAGTCGATCAGGCCCCATTCCTTGTCGGGACGCGATCGGTACAAGAGTAACCCGGCTTCGAGGAGCTTCCTGGCCGATGGGCAGGATTTCGATGCTCGGGTCCGCTTGAAGCTGGTCAATGAGCGCGACGGCGACAGGGCGATACCGCCGTTTCGCCAAGGCGTTCCCGATCTCCAGGATCACTGCGTGCGTCGTGAGCAGCCGGGTTCCCTGGACTTCCAGATGTTCGGAAAGCACCTGAGCCCGAGCATAATGTACATCCGTATACGCAACCAAGGAAATTGCATATGAGGTATCGAGAAAAACCTCACGACTCGTCGTCAACCAGGCCTCCATACAGATAATCCTCCAGGCGTTCGGACCAATCGGGAGGCCCCTCGATTTTCAGAGACCGGGCCGTCTTGAGGAAGGAGCCGGTCTTCGCCTCCGGCTCGGCCGCTTCCTCCGTCGGTTCGATGGTGATCTTGACCCGCGTATTGGCGGGCAGCGAGAGCGGCTCGTCCGGCCGCAGAACCTGGCCGTCAAACGTGGCGTGGATCGTGGTGCTCATGGAGCGCCTCCCGTTCGGATTTGCGATGCGTGCCGGGCGATCGCGATGAGGAAGAGGCGACGGATCGCATCGTATCCCCGGTCGTTGGGATCTTCCAGATTGATATGATACCGTGTACGGGACAGTCTTGTAGGGTAGGCTTCAGCCTGCCAATCCCATTTCCGTTTGAATTCCTATGGGATTGGCAGGCTGAAGCCTACCCTACAAGACAAGACCGTCTCGTACACCCTCTCACTTACTTCTCGGCATCCGCTTTCTTCGTTTCCTCTTCTTTGGGCCGGGGCGTGTAGACCTCTCCCGGCGCGTCCGGCGGCAGGAGCTTGCCGTCGAGGAGCAGGCCGACGACTTCCTCGACCTGCGGGTAGGTGAACTGCCGGTCGGCGTCGTCACCGGTGAACCGGCGGATCTCCTTGCCGCTGGGATCATACAGGAAGACGGCCGGTATGCTGTTGATGTCGAGCCGCTCGAAGCCCTCGCCCTCCTTCTCGTCGAGCAGGACGTTCGGGAAATCCGCCCCCTTCTCCTGGAGGAACCGGTTCGCCTCGGCGACGGCCTTGGCATCGGTCGGATCATCCAGCGAGAGCGAGGCGACGGCCAGCCCCTTGGCGGCGTACTTCTTGTGCATCTCGACCAGGTGCGGGAAATTCTCCTTGCAAGGGCCGCACCAGGTGGCCCAGGCATCGACGAGCGTCAGCTTGGCCTTCGGGTTGGTGGCGACGTCGGCCCGGAACTTGTCGAACGACATCGGCACGAGGGGCCGGCTGGACGCGGCGGAGTCGGCCGCCTTGGCGGCGGGCGTCGCCTCCTTCGGCTTCGTCGCGGGCGCGGCGGGTGGGGCGGTTTTCGAAGAGGCGGCGGGAGGTGCCTTCGGATCGAGGATCTCGGCCGGCGTCGGTGTCACACCCACACTCGGCGGCGACATCGACTCCGAGCAGCCGAGCAGCGTCAGCGGCACGAACGCCAACAGGGCCGGCCAGTACCGTCGTGGAAAGCGGTCCATCAAAGTGGGCTCCAGCAAGCAAATCGCCCGCCACCGAACACAGCCCCGGCGGCGGGCGGATGGTCCCAGGGTCGTTCCAGAAGCAGCCAGGATCACTTATACACCACACCGCAGCCCACCGCCCGGGTCTCGTCAACCGGGACGGGCTTGCCCGCCAGCAGCGCATCCACCGCATCGCGCAAATACTTCTTCTTCACGTGCGACTCGTTCTGGCTGTCATCCATCGCGCCTGTGTAACGGATGACCCGATCCTTGTCGAGCACGAAAAATTGCGGCGTGTTGGTCGCGTTGTAGTCGTGGCCGATCTTCTGCGTCTCGTCGTAGCCGTAAATGTAGTTCGAACCCTTGCTGGCGGTGTATGTCTTGATGCCCGGCATGCGGTCGCTATCGAGATTGTTGACGCTGACGCCCACGACCTTGACGCCCTTGCCCTTGTAGTCGTTCACGAAGTCGATGATCCGGTCCTCGTACCTCTGGACCACGGGACAGTGGTTACCCAGGAACACGAGAACGACGACGTTGTCCTTGATGTCCTTGAGCGTCAGGCTCGACATCTCCTTGGTGGTCGGGTCATACGCCGGGATGCCGGCGAAGTCCGGCGCCTTTTGACCGACGTCGATTTTCTTGTTGTACTTGCCGGCCAGCGCGGGGCTGGCGACCAGGGCCAGAACGGCCAGGCTCAGGACGAATCTGCGCATCGCCGTGGACTCCTTGCTCTGTTCCCGTATCAGCCCGAATCCTGACGGGCGCGGTTTCCACCCACCGATACCGCCCGATTATAGGTACGCCCCGCCGAGCGTCAACGGCACAGCACCATAGCGGGACGAGCTCGGTACGGCGTATGCTCTCAGCAGGGCGGCACAAAGGGAAGGTGTTGGGTGCCACGGGTTCCGCTTTGGGAACCCGTGTCCGGGGCCGGCTGGCACGGGTTCCCAAAGCGGAACCCGTGGCACCCAAGCTCCCGGGTACGGCTTCCCGGTATCGTTGCACCGGTGTCACAATGGCCTGATCCTTGTGGCACATCGCTCTGGAAGGACGACCCCATGCCGGTGCTCGACCGCGAGGATTACATCGAGCAAGCGTATTTCTTCCGGGCTTTTCGCGAGCGCGTGCTCGACGGGCTGCCGTCGCAGGACGTGCTCTCGCGGATCGGCGAGGAGCTGCTCTCGACGACCAGGCTGCCACTGGCGGTCTCGTTCCTGGCGACCGAGATCAAGGTGACGGGCCTGATGGGTCCGGCCATGATCCGGCTGGGCCATTACTTCACGTCCTTTCAGGCGTTTGTCATCAGCCGCGCCGAGGAGGAGGTCGGCAGCCGCTTCCCGATGGATCAGGCGCTCTTGATCCTGGAGCGCGAGGCGCGCTACCACGCCGAGAACCCGACCCCGCCCGGGCTGTTCGTTTACCAGTTCGAGGCCATCTCGCGCAACCGCCTGGGCTACCTCCGGGGCCTCGCCGCCATGGCCGAAGACCCGTTTTATGACGAGCCCTGGCGTGAGTTCATTGCGACGCTCGTGGCGCGGCTCGGCGACGTCGATTTCGCCGACCTGATCTACGTCCACTCCGCCTGGCTCGTCATGGACAAGCGCCGGACCGACCCGCACTGGCGGCCCAAGTTCTCCATCCTCTTCGGCGAGAAGGAGGGCAAGATCGCCCGCGCCAACCATGGCCGCGATCCGCTCTATCTTTTCATGGCCCTCCAGCGCCAGCTCGGCTATCCTGAAGTCCCGCGCCCGAAGCGACCCGACGAGGCCGACGCCCGCCTGGTGATCCTCGAACAAAAGGTCATGCTTTTGGAAAACCGCATCAAGCAGCTCGAAGTCGAAGGCCCCAGCAAGAGCGACCTGGACCTGTCCCAGTTCGCGGTCCAGCCCGATCAGACCGCGGGCGTGCCGGCGGGGTGGGGAAAGCGGCCATGAGAGAACTCCAGGTGGCTGGGGCGAGGACGACCGCCTTGTTCACCACAGAGACACCGAGAACACGGAGTTCTCACAGAGTCTTTTCTCTGTGTCCGCCTCTGTGCCCTTGGTGTCTCTGTGGTGAATAAGACCGTCGCTCACGCCCCAGCCCCCGACGACGGACTGTCTCACTCCATGAGGTGAATCCATGAAGGCTTGGACATGCAATACGGCTTTCATCGGCAGTTTCTTCCTTCTCCTCACGGGCCACGCCCAGGAATTCGAGCGCATCGTCATCGACGCCGACTTCCCCGAGGGCTACCAGGTCGAGGTGGCCGATGTGAACGGGGACAAGAAGCCGGACATCGTGGCGCTGGGAGGCGCGACGTGCGCCTGGTATGAAAACCCGACCTGGAAAAAACGCATCATCACCGGCCCGGATAAGACGCCGGGCATCATCTCCAGCGCGACGGCCGACATCGACGGCGATGGCAAGGCCGAAGTCGCCATCGGCTATGAGTTCGAGATGAACCAGCCGACGAAGGGAAAACTCGGGCTGGCGATCCAGGGAAAGGGACCGGACGAGCCGTGGACCTTCAAACCGATTGCCGACTTTGGAAGCATTCACCGCGTGCGCTGGGCTCATCTGGAGGGGATTCATCCCTTCGATCTGGTCGTCGCTCCGATCTTCGGGCCAAAGTCCCAGCCGCCGACGTATCAGCAGGACACCGCCAGCCTGACGGTCTTCCTCCCGACCGGCGACGTGAAAACGAGCCACTGGAACTCCCAGTCGCTGGCCAGGAGGCCGGTCTTGCACGCCATTGAGATTCAACCTGGCGAGAACCGTGAGCTGCCGAGCATCTTGACGGCGGACAACCTGGGCATCGGCCGTGTCCGCAGCGTTGGCATTCTCGGAACCGGCTCCTTGCTGACCTTGGTCGCCAAGACCGAGTCGCTGATCCCCGGCGCGGCGGGCGAGCCTCCCAAGCGCGGTTGCAGCGAGGTCCACCTCGGCCGGCTCCATGATGGCCGCAGTCTGCTCGCCACCATCGAACCCTGGCACGGCAGCGAGGTCGTGGTTTATCTGGGCAAGGCGCCCAAATTCTTGGATTTCGGCCCGCGCACCGTCATCGACGATACCCTCGTCGAAGGCCACGCCCTCTGGCTGGCCGACGTGGATGGCGACGGCGATGATGAGGTCTTCGCCGGCCACCGGGGAAAAGATCATCGCGTCTCGATGTATGACTTTGACGGCAAGACCTGGACGCGAACAATTCTCGATCGTGACATCGCCGCGCAGGACCTGCGCGGGGGCGATCTCGACGGCGACGGCGTGCCGGATGTCGTGGCGATCGGTGGTCAGACGCACAACGTGATCTGGTATCGTCCGCACCGCGCGGTGAAACCCGCGGGGGGTCCCGCGAGGTAAATCTCCGGATCAGCCTTGCGTTGCGGCGGCTTCTCGGCGATAGGAAGATGCCGGAAGCGGCATGCCGGGTGCTGGGGGTTCGGGCGTGGTCGGCTTCCTTTTCCAGTTTTGTAGGGTGCGTGAAACGCACCAAGTCTTCGGTGAAACGCATTAGGTCTCTTTCGGAAAAAGACCTGGTGCGTTCCACGCACCCTACTGAGGGCGGTTCGTGGTCGGCTTCCTTTTCCAGACTTGATGGAGTTCCATTCGATGTCGCGTCGCGTTTTCGGAGTGGTGGGTGTGCTGGCCGTGGCGGCAGGCGTTCTGATGGGCCAGCCGCGCACGGCGCCCGCCCAGGCCGTGGTCGTTTCGGTCAAATCCTTCGGAGAGTTGCTCAACGACCTGGATTACCTCGTCGGCGCCATCGCGCCCGCCGATCAGGCCCAGCCCGTCCAGCAGATGCTGGGGCAGTTCAAGGACCCGAACGCGCTCAAGGGTCTGAACCGCGAGCGGCCGATTGTCGCGATGGGATGGCTGCCGGAGAAGGAAGGCGCCCAGCCCAACGCGATCGTGGCCGTGCCGACCTCGGACGTCAACGCGCTGCTGGAGACGCTCAAGACCTTCGGGGCCACGGTGGACGAGAACGCCGGCGCGCCGGGCTTTACGCACAAGGTCACGCCGCCGGGCAACCCGACGCCGATGTACCTGACGAGCAACGCGGAGTATGCCTTCTTCTCGCTCCTGCCGGCGGGTGCGGACAAGCTCAAGGCGATCAAGCCCGCGATGTGGGTTCCGGAAAAGGCCGGCGACATCGGCATCAGCATCCGGTTCGACCGCATCCCGCAGCAATACAAGGACCTGCTCCTGGCCCAGATGGACCAGAACCTGGCCGCCCAGCGCCAGCAGAAGCCCGACGAGAAGGACGCGGATTACAAGAGCCGCATGACCGGCATGGACCTGGCCGAGAACGGCGTCAAGAGCCTGGTGAATGAGGGCCGGGACCTGACGCTCCAGTTGAACATCGATCCGAAGGTGCAGGAAGTCGCGCTCGAGCTGACGCGCCGGCGGGCAGCCGGGCACGAAGCTGGCCGGCACGCTGGAGAAGTTCTCCAGGCGGCAGAGCCGCTTTTCGAGCCTGTCCCAGAACGCGCCGCTGGCCGCCTGGCTCAGCTTGCCGCTGGCCGACCAACTCCGCGGCGCGATCGAGCAGGGCATTGAACAGGGCCGCAAGGAGGGTGAAGCCAAGGCCACGAGCCCGGCCCAGAAGGAATTGCTCAACAAGATGATCAACGCTCTCAAGCCCACCCTGGCCGGCGAGGACTTCGACCTGGGCCTGGCGCTGCAAGGCCCGGTCGACGGCAAGTACGTCCTGGTCGGCGGGATGAAGGTCAAGGACGGCAAGCAAATCGAGACGGCCCTGCGCGACGCGGTGGCCGCGGCCAAGCCCGACGACAAGGCCGAGATCAAGCTCGACGCGGCCAAGGCCGCCGACGGCACGCCGATCCACCGGATTACCGGCAAGGAAAAGGCCGACGAGAAGATGGTCAAGGCGTTCGGCGAGACCGTCGTCTACTTCGCGGTGAACAATGACACGGCGATCGCGGCCTTTGGCGCGAGTGGGCTGGATGCCGTCCAGAAGGCCCTGGTCTCGACCGCCAAGCCCCTCAACACGGTCGCGGGCGCCGATCAGGTCGCCGTGGTCGCTCGCGCCTCCAAGCTGGCCGACCTCGACGAGGAGCACCCCGAGGCCTCCAAGGCCGCGGCCGCCGAGGCGTTCGCCGCGGGCGCGTCCGCCAAGGACGGCGTGCGGCTGACCCTCCACGGTGAGGGAGCCGCCGTGCGCCTGAAGCTGGGCCTGGATGTGCCGGCCCTCAAGTTCTTCGTCCTGATGGGCCAGGCGCAGCAGAAGGCCAACGCCGGCGCCGCGGCGCCGAATCCCTGATCTCCGCGCCGGGTCACGCCATCCGGTCGCGGGAGTGATGCCCCTGCTCTGAAAGCCCGAAGCGTCAGCGAGTGCATCGGTTTGATGGCCTTGAAAGCGGATGCACTCGCGGACGCTGCGGGCTTCCAGAGCATCGAGGTGTTGGCAACCGTGGAGCGCAGACCGTATCTTGAGCCCTTCGAGCATTCTGCCGTCGGGCGAAACAACTCACAAGGAAACGAGCGCGGGGGGAGATTCTCATGGGGCGATCGGGGCTGCTTGGAGAAATGTTACTGGCCCTGCTCACCCTTTCCGCCTGGGGTGAGGACAAACCCCGGCCGGAGTCGGCCTGGCCAGGGGTGACGCCTTCGGGAGCGGTGCTCCTGCCCAACGGCTGGACCCTCAAGCCGGCCGGCCGTCAGACGGCCCTGGGGGATTTCCCGATCACGCTGGCCGAGTGCCCGGCCGAGCCGGTGCTGGCGGTCCTGCACGCCGGCTATGGCGATCATGAGGTCGTCACCTTGCAGGCCGGCAACGGCAAGATTCTGGGCCGGGTCGTGATCCCGGAAACCTTCGGCGGCCTGGCCTGGTCGGCCGACGGTAAGTCGCTGTTCGTCGGCGGTGGGTTCGACGATGTTGTCTATCGGTTTGACCACGCGGGTGGCCTGCTCTCGCACAAGACGATCTTGCACGGCAAGGGTGCCGACACGAGTGCCCGCGCCGCTGTCTCCGAGGATTTCGGCCTCATTCGCGCCTGCGGGGCTCGAAGCGCCGCCGGGGCTGCGTCGCCGGCCTGGCGCTGACCCGCGATGACGCCTCGCTCTGGGTGGCCGATGCCTACGCCCATCACCTGTTGCGGCTCGACGCCAAATCGGGCGAACTGCGGGCCGAGGTCGATCTTGGCGACGACAGCTATCCTTACGGCGTCGCCATCGATGAGGCCCGCGACCGGGTCTATGTGAGCCTCTGGAACCAGGCGAAGGTGGCCGTCGTGGACGCGAAAGAGGGCCGCGTCCTCACGCACTACGCGGCTCAGGAACACCCGAACGAGCTACTGCTGGCGAAGGAGGGGCAAAACCCTCTTCGTCGCCAACGCCAACCGCAACACGGTCACGGTGATCGACACGAAGGAGAACAAGCCGATCGAGACGATCGGCACGGCCATCGCGCCGAACGCTCCCGACGGCTGCACGCCCAACGCGCTGGCCCTGTCGGCGGACGGCAAGATGCTGTTCGTCGCCAACGCCAACACGAACGACGTGGCGGTCGTCAACGTCGCCGAGTCGGGCCACTCTCAGCCCCTGGGCCTGATCCCGGTCGGCTGGTACCCGACCTGCGTGCGCGTGTCCCGCGACGGCAAGACGCTTTATGTCACCAACGGCAAGGGTTCGAGCTCGAAGGCGAACCGCGAAGGCCCGAACCCCAACGTGCATACCAGCTCGCTGCGCGATTACATCGGCGGCTTGCTCCACGGCACGCTGTCGCTGATCCCGACGCCGACGCCCGACCGGATGGCCTCCTACACCAAGACCGTCTACGAGTGCAGCCCCGTCAATCCGAAGGACCCGAAGGCCGCCGCCACTCAGGGCCGGTCCGAGAACAACCCGATCCCGGCCCAGGTCGGCGACCCGTCTCCCATCAAGCATTGCATCTACATCATCAAGGAGAACCGCACCTACGACCAGGTTCTCGGCGACATGCCCCAGGGGCACGGCGAACCGGCCCTGTGCCTGTTCCCGGAGAAGGTCACGCCCAACCATCATGCCCTGGCCCGGGAGTTCGTCCTCCTGGACAACTTCTACGTGGAAAGCGAAGTCTCGGCCGACGGGCACGAGTGGACGATGGGCGCGTATGCGACCGACTTCGTCGAGCGCACCTGGCCGATCAGCTACCGCGGTGACAAGCGGGCCCCGTATCCGGCGGAGGGCAAGCTCAAGATCGCCTTCCCGGCGGGCGGCTATCTCTGGGACCGCGCCAAGGCCGCCAGGGTCAGCTATCTGAGCTTCGGCGAGTTCGTCGCCGATAACCCCCGCGGCGACCGCCCGGCGGCGACCATGGTCGAGACCCTCCAGGGCCACATCGACCCGAAGTACGTGGGCTGGGATCTGGACTACCCCGACCAGAAGCGGGCCGACCGCTTCCTGGAAGTCCTCGGCGAGTGGACCAAGCAAGGCGAGATGCCCCACCTGGTGACCCTGCGGCTGCCCAACGACCACACCTCCGGCACCGGTCGCGGCAAACCCACGCCGACCGCCTACCTGGCCGACAACGACCTGGCGCTCGGGCGCATCGTCGAGGGACTGTCCAAGAGCCCGTTCTGGTCCTCGCTGGCGATCTTCGTCGTCGAGGACGACGCCCAGAACGGCTCGGACCACGTCGATGCCCATCGCACCGTCGCGCTGGCCATCAGCCCTTATATCCAACGCGGCTCGGTCGACTCGACGCTCTACTCGACCTCGTCCATGCTCCGCACGATGGAGCTGATCCTCGGCCTGGAGCCGATGTCCCAGTTTGACGCCGCCGCCCGGCCGATGTGGACCTCCTTCACGGGCCGGCTGGACTTGACTGCCTACAAGGCGCGCCCGCCGGCGCCGACCTCAAGGAGCTGAACACGGCCAGCGCCTGGGGCAGCGAGACTTCCAAACAGCTCGACTTCTCGAAAGAGGATGCCGCCGACGATCTGATCCTCAACGAGATCGTCTGGAAGTCGGTCAAAGGTCCCGATTCCCCCATGCCCCCGCCTGTGCGGGCGGCCTTCGTGCTGCCAATTGATTAGCGACTATTACCTCGGCAAATAACATTGTCACAAATTACTCAGCGGCGGCATAAGCAACACAAGGATGGAGAAAGTAGTTCATGACGTGTTCGGACAGATGAAGCAGCCTACGCATGAAGGTCTGCATGAGAGAACGCAACTCTTCCTTGTTGTGCGGCAGACCAAAGGCCTTGACGTTCCCCTTCATGTCGTTGTTCAAATACTCGTCGGCGTTCAACTCCGGGGAATACATCGGCAGCAGCACCAGCTCAATCTTGTCCTTATGTGCGGCCAGCCATCGCCGCACCTCCGCGGTGTCGTGGGCCTTCAGCCGATCCGCTATCAGGTAGATCTTCCTCGTCGCCCCACGCAACAACTGCTCCAGGAACACGAGGAACAGAGCTCCATTCATGTTCCCTTTGTAGGTCATGAACCGAAGCAATCCTGCGTTGCTGATCGCGGAGATCATGTTGACCCGGATGTGCGGCTTCGGCACCTCCATGACCGCCCGCTGGCCTTCCCGAGCGTAGCCAGAACCGGGGTGTTCGTCCGCCGCCACCCCGGTCTCATCGCACCAGAGGATGTCCGCCCCTTCGTTCCTGGCTTTGCGGGCCAGTGTCGGGTAGGTCTCGTGGAGCCATTGATCCACTTCCTCGGGGTCCTGGTCTCGGGCGTGGCGGCAGGGCTTCTTGGCGGTGTAGCCCCAGCGTTTGAGATACTCCCCGACCGTCCGGACCGGCATCGTGATACCGTACTCGTGGCGGATCAGGTCCCGAACGGCCCGGCGAGAACCACAAGGGACTGGGGATGCCCAGCAGGGCCAGCGCACACTTATAGGTAATTCTGGTAATTTGTAAGGCTTGCGCCCTGGCTGGCTCTTGTGCATACCATCCCCTGTGTTGCTTCCATGACCGCGTCGCATCGGGGGGTGAACCATGGCAGACGTTCAGCGAATCGGCCTGGATGAGGTCGTGCGGCATTTCGCGGAACTCGAGGACCCGCGCTCCGAGATCAACCGACGGCACCCGCTGGTCAGCGTGGTGGTCATCGCCTTGCTGGCCGTGCTCGCCGGCGCCGGCGGACCGACGGCGATCGCCCGCTGGGCCCGGCTGAAACAGGAGTTCCTCATGCGGGTGCTCGACTTGCCCAACGGCCTCCCGCGCAAGGATGTCTTCCGGCGCGTCCTGATGGCGCTGAAGCCGGCCGCCTTCCGGGCCTGCTTCGCCGGCTGGCTCCAGTCGTTGCGTGCCGAGGCGATGGCGGAGACCGGCGTGGATCGGCCGGTGCTGCCGGTGGACGGCAAGACCTTGCGGCGCAGTCACGATCGCAAGGACGGGCTGGGTGCCCTGCATTCGGTCAGCGTGTGGGCCAGTGAGTATGGCCTGTCCCTCGGCCAGGTGGCCTGCGACGAGAAGTCGAACGAGATCACGGCCATCCCCGAACTTCTGCGGTTGGTGGACATCGAGGGGGCGATCATCACCATCGACGCGATGGGCACCCAGAAGGCGATCGCCGCGCAGATCCTCGCGGGCAAGGCCGACTATGTGTTGGCGTTGAAGGGGAACCAGGAGGCGCTCTATGAGGCGGTCATCGAGCACATCGACGAGCAGCTTGAGGGGGACCTGTCCGAGGCGCAGGAGTCTGTGACGACGGAGGAGGCTCACGGGCGCGCGGAGGTGCGGACGTATCTCCAGCTCCCGGTCCCCGAGGACCTGCCCGGCTTCGAGCAGTGGAAGGGGCTCAAGTCGATTGGGATGGCAACGTCGTGCTGTCTTCGAGACGGTGAGGAGACGATCGAGGTCCGCTACTACCTCAGCAGCTTAGAGGTGGACGTCCAGGAGTTCGCCCGTGCCATCCGAGGCCATTGGGGCATCGAGAACAGCTGCCATTGGACCTTGGACATGACGTTCCGCGAGGACGAGTCCCGGATCCGCGAGCGGAACCTGCGTGAGAACTTCGCGTGGCTGAACCGGTTTGCGTTGTCGCTGTTGAAGCAGCATCCCGACCGGCAAAGCGTGGCCATGAAACGCCGTAGCTGTGGCTGGAGCGAGACCTTCTTGATGGAAGTCGCTACTGGATCAACATGTTAGTGTGCGCTGGCCCTGGGATGCCCAGCTTTTCGGGACTGTGGTGGTCGATCAGGTCTTGGAGGTGCTGGGCCTGCTCGTCGGACAGGGTGCGACCCGTGCCGACCGGACGCCCGGTACGGTCCCCAGGTAAGGCGTCACGCCCCTGCTGAGCGTAGGCCGACCACCAACGGGATACGGTTTCCCGAGAGATCCCGAGCAGATCGGCAACATCCGCTTCGGTGAAGCCCAGTTCGCATCCATGAATCGCACGCAGGCGGAGCGCTTCGAGGACGTCATCGGACAACTGACGGGCATCGGGTAAGGTGATGGCCATGTCCTCCTCCTTTCCCCTTTGTTATTCTACTCCGTCAGCCGATCCGTTGCTTGTTTCCTTGAGTATCTTCTGTGCCGAGGTAATAGTTTCCCGGAAAAGCTACAATTTCTGACTGATCGTCTGTCACCCACACCTTGAGTGGGGGCATCTCCTGTGCAGCATCGGCCGGGTGGTCTTGAACCCATCCGACCCGCATCAGGAGACGCCCCATGACGCAGGTTACGCCGCTCTGGCCCATCTGGCAATCGCTCCTTCAAGCGTTTGCCTGGGCCTTCACCCGATCCGGATTTCTCCGCTTCGCCGAGTGGATCACCGCTCTGGCCATCAACCCCGAGGAGCACACCATCACCCAGGCGGTCACCGCCATCGAGCGGATCGCCGATTGGAAAGCCCTGGAGAGCTTCGCCGAGTACGGCGCGTGGGAGGCCCACTACGTCTGTACCGCTCTGAGTCGGCTCATCGAGAAGGCCCCGGGGCGGATCTGGTACGGCTACCACGTCCACGCCGTCGACGACACCAAGGTCCATCGCTCCGGACCGCACGTCTGGTCAGGGCTTACGCATCACTTTTCTCAGGTATTTGAGCCAGAACCTTCAACAAGTAGTCGTCACTCCAGCCGGCGCGATGACGCCGGCGGTTGATGCTCTTACCTTTGCTGGTCTTCTCGGCTTTGAGCAGGCAGAGTGCCAGCTTGGGGATCCACGCCAGATTCTCCGCACTGTTGCCAGCCCAATGGCGTTGGTCATCCTCGCGGAAACAGACATCCAGCACCCAGTGCAACGAGTTCTCGATCCCCCAGTGACCACGCACCCACTGCAAATACGCCTCCGCCGTGCCGGCCACGCTCCCGATGAAATAGCGGACCTCACTGCTCGCAACGCCGTTCACCACGCGCTCGCTCACCACCATGCAGAGCGCTGTCAGTTTGGTCCACAGGCTCTTGTCCCGGATGCCACTCGGGTTCATGATCACACAACACATGCGCGTCTCCTGGCGACCACTGCGGACCTCCTGCGTACGACATTCGGTGAAGTCCACGCCGGGTTCGCCCTGCTCCAGAACTTCGTCGAACGCCTGCCCGATGTCTTCGTAGAGATGCGGTTGGTTCTCCTTCACGGCCAGCACGAACGCGCCCTTCCCTGGGACGATCCCGGCGGCGATCTCCTTCTGACAGCCCATGGCATCGACGGTCACCACGGCTCCTTCGAGATCCAAGATCTTGAGCAGTTCGGGGATGGCCGTGATCTCGTTGGATTTGGGTGTAACTACTCGGATTGACCTCACCCAGCCTCCCGAAATTTGCCGTAGAGCCGTTCATCCTCCTGCGCGACGTGGAAGTTCCAGAAGGCATCCCACTCGCCATTGAGGTAGGTGGCACGGAGATCCAGCATCGCCTGCGCCCGGACGGCAGCCAGCGCATCCCGGTCCGCTCCAGGCGGTCTTTCACCAGATGCCGACACGCGCCCTCGACCACGCCACTGCCAATCGGATAACCCGCCGCCAAGTACACGTCATACTGCATCCGATCGCGATTCCGCTCGAAATACGCCGCCGCATCCCGCACCGTTTTCCGCTTCTGTCCCTTCAAACCACGCTGGGTGGCCTGGTATCGCATCCCCCGGATCACTGCGGCCACGTGCCCCTCCAGCAACCGCTGGAGACGCTTCTCCACCCACTCGTGCGCTCGCGCTTCTCTTTCCCCTCCTCAAAGAAACACCAGGCCACCTTCCACAACCGTTCCATCACATGAAACAAATCCAAGATACAGACCGTGTTTTCCGGCAAATACTCACTTTGACGGTCTTGCAGCGCCCGTTCCCCATCCGAGAGAAAGATCACAGGCTTGCTCCCTTGTGGATTGCGGCGGATCACCTCATCCGCCAACCACAAGAACAACGCCACTTTGCCCACCCACAACTCCGCACGCACTCGTTTGTGCTGCGGGTTGGGACGACGCGCACGCGCCTTCTTCCGCATCACCTCGTCGATCACCTCGTCGGCCGTGCGCACAAACGGCGCGATCGTGTACACCGCCCCCACCGCCGCCATCTTCTTCTGATTCGCCTTCTCGCCCTTGCCACGACGCGGGTTCGCCAGGGCGGGCAGTGGAGTGTCGCTCGCCTCGTCCGGCGGGAGCGCCTTGCGCACCAGGGGGACGCCCTTGCAATCGGCCGTGACCACCAACAGCGGTCCTTCCTCCGCGGCGTCCGGTACCGGAAGGCGGTTTTGAAACACCTCGACATCGCTGGCTTGCTCGCGGTTGAGGTCCTCCGACGCTCTCACGGTGATCTCCAGGCCGAGGATCGTCCCCAGCTTGCGGATCGCCTCGGCGTGGGCATCATCGACCACGAACGACCCAGCCACGGCTGGAGCAAGTACGAATACGGGCGTTGCGGCAGGTGAAGTTGGGCGTCCAAGGGCGCGGCTTCCACCCCAGGGCTTACGCACCAGGTTTCTCGGGGATTTGGGCCAGTACTCTCAAGAGATAGTCGTTCTTCCATCCCGCAATCAGGCGCCGAGTGGCAATACTCTTGCCTTTGCTGGTCTTCTCCGCCTTGAGCAGATATAACGCCAGCTTGCGGAGCCACGCCAAGTTCATCGCGCTGTTCCCGGCCCAGTGCCGTTGGTCATCCTCACGGAAGCAGACGTCCAGAACCCAGTGCAGCGAGTTCTCGATCCCCCAATGACCCCCAGGGCCAGCGCGTATAAATAGGTAATCTGTACAGTCTGGCGCGATCGACCGCGCCATGTTACATCTTGGCGTATCACGGTGCTCGCGTTCTGGCGTGATCCAGGGTTGCGCCGCGAGGCCGTGCACCTCATGCCAGGATGCGTTGCATGGCCACCCGATGGATAAACATCGAAGCGATCGGTTCCTACTTCGAGTCGCTCTCGGACCCGCGACATCTGAGGAATCGCAAGCATCTGTTGATCGACATCGTCGTGATCGCGGTGTGTGGCATGGTGTGTGGCTGTGATGGTCCCACGGCCATTCATCGCTGGGCGTCCAACCGCCGCGAGTGGCTGGAGCAGTTTCTGGCGCTGCCCAACGGCATCCCCTCGCGCGACTGCATCCGTCGTCTGTTGATCGCGCTCAGGCCCGAGACCTTCCAGAAGTGCTTTCAGGAGTGGGTCATCGACGCGATGCCGCCCGACGAGAGCAACCCGGACCGGCTGATCGCCATCGACGGCAAGACCAATCGGGGGTCTCACGATGCGGCGCAGGACCTTCGTCCGCTGCACATCGTCAGCGCGCTGGGCCAGTGAGGAAGGAATCGCTCTGGGCCAGGTCGCGACCGAGGAGAAATCCAACGAAATCACGGCGATCCCCCTGCTCCTGGAGCAGATCGAACTGACGGACGCGGTGGTCACGATCGACGCCATGGGGTGCCAGAAGGAGATCGCACGCGACATCGTCGACGGCGGCGGCGACTTCGTGATCAGTGTCAAGGACAACCAGCCGACGCTCCGCGAGACGGTCGAATCGTACTTCGAGAAACACCTCGAGCGCGACCTGGCCGATCTCAAGTATCGCAGCTATGAAACCAGCGAAGCCGCGCACGGCCGGATCGATGAGCGGTCGTACTTTCTCACCAAGGTTCCGCCCGACTTCGCGCTCAAGAAGGAATGGCCGTGGGTCAAAGCCATCGGCTACTCCCTGCGGGTGACCCAACACGCCGACGGCCATGAAACCGACGAGACGCGATACTACATTCTCAGCCGGTATCTCAGCGGCAAGCGCTTCTGCGAGGCGGTGCGTGGTCATTGGGGCATCGAGTCAATGCACTGGGTGTTGGACGTGAACTTTCGCGAGGACGACAGTCGCACGCGCGAGCGCACGCTGGGCAACAATCTCAGCTGGTTGCGGCGCTTCGCGGTGACGCTTCTGAAGCGTCATCCCGTCAAAGACAGCCTCCGCGGCAAGATGGCCCGTTGCATGATGAACACGGCGTTCCTCACGGAAGTCCTGACTCTTCAACGACATTGATATGCGCTGGCCCTGCAATGACCCCGCACCCATCGCAGATACTGCTCCGCCGTCGCGGCCGTGCTGCTGATGAAGTAACGGATCTCAATGCTCGCCACACCATCGACCAGCCGATGGCTGATCACCATCACGATCGCCGTCAGTCCGATCCAAAGGTCCGCGTTCCGGATCCCCTCCGGATGGGTGATCACACAGCAGGTGCGGGTCTCCTGGCGACCGCTGCGAACCTCTTCCGTCTGACACTCGGTGAAGTCCACCCCGGGTTCGCCCTGATCCAACGCGGTATCGAACGCCCGCTTGATGTCCTCGTAGAGATGCGGCTGATTCTCCTTGGTGTCAGCGGGCGCTCAAAACCAGCCACCGAGGGGCTCTGAAAACCAGCCATTTTGAGGAGACCCAGACGCGCCGGTTAGGCTCCAAGGCAAGTCCTTTGCCCCAGGAGCCTAACCATGGCGAATCTGCTCAAGATGGCCATCAGCGAGACCATCCGTACACTGCACCGCCGGGGCTGGTCCCAGCGCCGCATCGCCGACGAACTGGGGATCAACCGCGAGACCGTCGCCCGTCACCTGCGACAGGCTGACGCACTGCCAAAACCAGCCAATGCGCCCACCGGCTCGGAGGAGGCCAAGGATGCGCCAAAACCAGCCAATGCGCCCACCGGCGCCACGACGCCGAGGGCGCGTCAGGACCCGTCGCTGCGCCCACCGGCTCGACACCCGATCCGCAGCCCCGCGGCAGTGGCCGGGCCAGCGGCTGTGAGCCGTGGCGGGAGCTGATCCAGGCCAAGTGCGACCTGGGGCTCGTCCGCCCAGCGGATCTACCAGGACCTGGTCGCCGACCACGGCTTCGCCGGCACCTACTACTGCGTCCGCCGCTTCGTCCACCGGCTCGAAGGGGCGCACGACCTGCCCTTCCGCCGCATCGAGTGCGACCCCGGCGACGAGGCCCAGGTCGACTTCGGCACCGGTGCGCCGATCGTCGGCCCCGACGGCAAGCGGCGCAAGACCCACGTCCTCCGCATCGTCCTGAGCCACTCCCGCAAGGCCTACAGCGAGGCCGTCTACCGCCAGACCACCGACGACTTCCTCCGCTGCCTGGAGAACGCCTTCCGGCATTTCGGCGGCGTACCCCAGCGGCTGGTCCTGGACAACCTCAAGGCGGCCGTCACGAAGGCCGACTGGTTCGACCCCGAGATCAATCCCAAGGTCCGCTCCTTCGGCGAGCACTACGGCACCGTGTTCCTGCCGACACGACCGTATACACCCCGCCACAAGGGGAAGGTCGAGCGGGGCGTCGACTACGTCCAGGAGAACGCCTTGAAGGGCCGGACCTTCGCCAGCCTGGAGGAGCAGAACCGGTTCCTCCGCGACTGGGAACTCACCGTGGCCGACACTCGCGTGCACGGGACAACACGTCGTCACGTCGGCAACCATTTCGATCAAGTCGAGCGTGCCGCCTTACTGCCGCTGCCGCCGGACCCGTTCCCGTCGTTCCGCGAGGCCCGCCGCATGGTGCACCGCGACGGCCACGTCGAGGTCGATCGTGCCTACTACTCGGTGCCACCGGAGTACCTCGCCCGCCAGGTCTGGGTCCGCTGGGACGCCCGGATGGTGGGGTGCAATCGCGCCAGTGCCATCGATTACGCGACCTTTTTGGACTTGTTCTTCCCGATACCCCCCTGAGTCCCCATGTCGGGAAGAGTTTTCGCTTCTAAATATGCCTGATACACCTCCGGCCAGATCCCGCTCAGTTGGATCACGCGCAGGTCCACGATCCACTGACCCCCTTCCAGTTTCCAGGTCATGCCCGACTGTTTCAGCCGTTGTGTGAACACCGTCTTGCACGCCGCCTCGGTCACCCCGCTGCCGATGGGAAGGTGGTTGTTTCGGTACTGACAATAATCCAGGAACCGAATCCGCTTCCGCAAGTAGTTGTAAGCGCTGCGATATTGCTCCCGCTTCTTCCCCATCACGATCCGCCGTCGTCGGATCGCGGCCGCCGAGTGCAACACGCGGTTGATCCCCCGCGGTTTCGTCTTCAGCCAGCGGCACATCTTTCGCGCCCAGCCCTGGGCACGCTTCGCGTCCGAAAATAACGCCTCCGCCAGTTTGTAAATGTATTCACACGCATGATAAAAATCGATCACCCATTCCCACTCCAGCCGCTGACCGGAATGACGGGGATGGCACATCCGCTTGAGCACCCGGCGGAAATACCGCGTCTGTTGGTATCCCCCATCGGTGATGTAGGCCAACCGCGGCAATGGTCCCGTCCACGGCTCCAACACCGCCACGAGCAACGCCGTCAACTGCCGCGACAGCGTCTCCTGACCGGACTCAGGCATCCGGCCCAGGTACACCGTCCCCAACCGCCGACCCCTCCGGTCGTACACCGAGAGCGTCGCCGTCGCGCCTTCCCGGTAACACTCGTGATCACGGATCGGCAACATCAACCCGTCACGACCCACCGCCAACACCGGCTTGCGGCCACCCCGGGATTGGAACGCCTGTTCCAACAGCTTCAAGACGTGAGCCAACTGGGCGTCCTGGCGGTGGGGATCCATACCCTCCACGACTCCCGCGAGGACAGTACGCAAACTCGCCACCGACCAACACACGCCATGAGCACGCTGGAGGTGGGCCAAGACGGCGCTCTGGGTGGAGACCGCCGCCGCCTGAGCCGCGCTCAGCCAAGGCGGGCGTGGCCAAGCCGGCTTCCAGTCCCAAGCGGATCTCCAACGGAACGATCGACCGTTCGATGCCGTGCAAGGGCTGGTACAGCATCCGCCAGAGGGTGATCGTTCCGAACAAGGTCGCCACGGTGCGGTTGGGGGACTTGAAGCGGCGGCGATACCCCACTCCCTGGAAGCACATCTGGTTGGGCATGTCCCGACGGTCATGCGGTTCGAGGTGATTGAAGGTCCATTCGACAAGGAGCCGACCCAGTTCCCGAAGCAGAACTTGCAACTGGGTCTCGAACTGGTGGCAGGTCTGGGGAGTCACCTCCGCCCTGCGGAACCGGACGATGAGGGGACCGATCTGAGCGATCACGGGGATCAAGCGAACGGTCAGCGGGAACAAAGAGGTGGCGAAGTGCGTTGCGAGCAGCGCGGCAGCGGCCGTAGCATGGTCCATCGAGTCGGCCTCTCTGGTGAGGTGGCAAGGTTTGTTCACCTCCAACTCACCGAGAAGCCGGCTCATTCTTCAAGCCGCTGGCCGCATAAACAGCGGAACTAAAGGCCCTTGTGGGCAAAAAACCACGCGATTCCCGGGGAAACCTTTGGCAGTGGCGCGATTGCACCCCGCTGACCAGCGGGTGCCGTCGGTTGATCTCGGAGCGCGGGTCCTCGAGTTCCGCGAAATGCCGCACGACCTCATCCAGGCCGATTCGCTGAACGTCTGCCATGGTTCACCCCCCGATGCGACGCGGTCATGGAAGCAACACAGGGGATGGTATGCACAAGAGCCAGCCAGGGCGCAAGCCTTACAAATTACCAGAATTACCTATAAGTGTGCGCTGGCCCTGCCCGAACGGGCCAGCGCCGAGGGCTACCGCGTGCTCTGGTATCACAGCGCGGCAAGGCCGAGTGCGATGCGCAAGCGCGCCACCGTCGGCTGGAACGGGCCGGGAAACAACTGACCGAGTTGCAGGAGAAGCTCGCTTCCCCCCGCACACGCTACCGGGATCGAACCCAGGTGGTGAAGGCGGTCGAGACGATCCTGGCCGAGTACGAAGTCGCCGAGTGGCTCGACGTGACGGTCGTGGAGAAAGTGGAGGAACGCTACCGCCAGGAGCACCGCGGCCGTCCGACTGCCAACACACGTTACGTCAAAGAGGAACGTTTACGCTTCGATATCGCGATCCAGTTTCGCCCTGAGCGGTTGGCGGAGGAAGCGCTCTGCGATGGGGCCTTCCCGCTGATCACCAACGACCAGACGCTGTCCCCGCTGGAGTTGCTCCTGTCTTACAAACAACAACCTCTGATCGAGAAACGTTTCCAGCAACTGAAGACGGACTTCGTGGTGGCCCCCGTGTTCCTGAAGGAGGCCAGCCGGGTTCAAGCGTTGCTGTGTGTGTACTTCTTCGCCTTGGTCGTGGAGTCGCTCCTGGAGCGGGAGGTGCGCCGCGCGAGGGAGCAAACGGGGACCGAGAGCCTGCCGCTGTATCCCGAGGGCCGCCCCTGCCGCCGCCCCACGGCACGGCGGATCCTCGACCTGTTCGACGACGTGCAACGACACGAACTGACGACCGACGCGAAAACCACCACGCTGTTCACCACGGAACTGACCCGCGTGCAACGCCAGGTGCTCCGCCTGCTGGGAATCCCGAGGGCCTATGAGCGCTGATCCCTGATCACGCCCGCCGGAGAATATTCCCAGATATTCTCACGCAGATGTGCGGAAAGTAGGTAACAACGACCCGACAACCTCCAGAACGATCGATCGAAGGCGACAGGCGGCATCACGCGCTGGCGTAGAAGGGCATCTGTCGAGCGACTCAGCCATGAAAATCACGAACGAGATCCTGGAAAGTTACCTGAACTGCAAGACCAAGGGGCACCTGAAGCTCGTCAGCGAGACAGGCACCAAGTCGGACTACGAGGCGATGACCGTGGCAGTGAGCCAGTCGTCACGCGAGGAAGCCCTCGCCAAACTTGTCACCCGGTTCGGTGAGGACGACGCCTGCCGGGGCGTATCCGTCACTGTCGAGACCCTGAAGCAGGGGATGCCACTGCTGGCGGACGCCGCCCTCGATGACGAGTTCCTGTCACTGCGGTTCGACGCCCTGAAGCGGACTGAAGGAGCCTCGAAGCTCGGGGACCATCACTACCTCCCCGTACTCCACAACCACAGCGACAAGATCGGCCGCCAGCAAAAAATCCTGCTGGCCGTGTTTGGGCTCGTGCTCGCTCGCGTGCAGGGGCTTCGGCCCGCCACTGGCTTGGTCGCCCGAGGACCTGAGGGCCGACTGGGCAAGGCCCTGCTGGACGCGAAGCTCTACCGACAGGCTGAGCAGGTGCTGGACGAGGTCAAGCGGCTCCAGGCGGGGGGCGAGCCGCCGAAGCTGGCTTTGAACAACCACTGCCAGTTGTGCGAGTTCAGGCAGCGGTGCCGCAAGCAGGCGGAGGAGGCGGACGACATCAGCCTGCTCGGGGGCGTGGGCGAGAAGGAACTGAAGCGGTATCACCGCAAGGGCATTTTCACGCTGACGCAGCTGTCCTGCACCTTCCGCGCCAGGAAGAGAAGCAAGCGGGTGAAGCGCCAGGGCCACGTCCGCTACGCCGCCTTGCAGGCCCTGGCCATCCGCGAGAAGAAGGTCCATGTCTACGGCACGCCCGACCTGTCCCGCAAGCCCGTGCAGCTATTCTTCGACGCCGAGGGCGTCGAGGGAGCCAGTTTCGTGTACCTGCTCGGCGTCCTCGTGGCCGAAGGCGACGCCGTGACGATGCACTCGTTCTGGGCGGATGGCCCGGACGAGGAAGTGCAGATCTTCGACTCCTTCCTGGACCTGCTGGCGCGGTACGAGGACTTCGCCCTGTTCCACTTCGGGAGCTACGAGAAGGCCTTGCTCAGGCGGATGCGGAAGGTCGTGACGAGGAAGGGCCTCGTGGATCGGGCACTAGACAAGGCCGTGAACGTCCTGTCCTTCCTCCACGCCTGTGTGTATTTCCCAACCTTCTCCAACGGGCTGAAGGACGTGGGCCGATACCTTGGCTGCACCTGGACGGACGAAAAAAGCTCCGGCCTCCAGAGCCTGGTCTGGCGGGCACGCTGGGAGCAGGCTCGGGAACCTGTCTGGAAAGACAAACTGGTCACCTACAACGCCGAGGACTGTGCCGCCCTGAAGAAGGTGACGGAGTGCGTCCAGGCCATTGGCGAGGCCGCCCGGATCCGGGGTGCAGAGGTGACCTCGGCCCCATCATCTCCGGCCGTCGCCTGGGCGGACGAGGTCGGCAGGTCGTCCAACCGCCGGGAGTTCTGCGAGGCGAAGTTCACCATCAAGGACTTCGACCACGTCAACCAGTGTGCCTACTTCGACTATCAACGGGAGAAAGTCTTCCTCCGCACCAGCAAGGCGGTCAAGCGTGCCTGTCTGAACCTCCGCAAGAGGCAGCCAAGGCCCAAGGCCACCCGAGTGGTCGAGATCAGGGATGTTACCTGCCCCATCTGCAAGGGAACACGGATCACCCTACTCCCCGACAAGCCTCCAGCAAACTCGCCTATGACCTGAAGTTCACCCGAGGAGGCATCCGCCGGCAGGTGATCCGCTGTACGGTCCACTTTGCATTGGTGCGAGGACTGCAAGAGAGGTTTCTCACCCGAAGCGGCTCAAGAGGCGGGACAAGCACCTGCACGGGCTGAAGAGCTGGGCCATGTACCAGCACGTCGTCCACCGCGTCAACCTCCCACATCTTCAGGTCATGTTCGAGGAGTACTTCGGCCTGAGTGTCGACTCGGGCGGAGCTTCACGGGATCAGGGCTCTGATGGCCAACCGCTACCGGAAGACCTGCGACGGAATCCTCGCCAGGATCGTGGGCGGCAAGTTGGCCCACGCCGACGAGACCGAGGTCGATCTGCAAAAGGGGAAGGGCTACGTCTGGGTGGTGGCGAACATGGAGGATGTCTTTTATCATGTACAGGCCGAGCCGGGAGGCGGGCTTCCTGCGGGACTTGCTCGCGGGCTTCAAGGGCGTGCTCGTCACCGACTTCTACAGCGGCTACGATCGCTGGACTGCCCCCAGCAGAAATGCCTCGTCCACCTCATCAGGGACTTCAACGCCGACCTGAAGGGCAACCCCTACGACGAGGAGTTCAAGGCGTTGGCCGCAGAGTTCGGGAAGCTGCTGCGGTCCATCGTGGACACGATCGACAAGCACGGGCTGAAGAAGGAGCACCTGCAACAGCACAAGCCGGAGGTCTCGCGGTTCTTCCGGGACCTGGAGCCACGCGTCTACCGCTCTGAGGTGGCTGCAGGCCTACCAGGCGAGGTTCTCCAGAGCCGAGGGCAAGCTGTTCACGTTCCTGGATTACGACGGGGTCCCCTGGAACAACAATCCCGCCGAACACGCGATCAAGGCGTTCGCATATTACCGGCGGCTCTGCGACGGCACGATGAGGCGAGCAGGGGCTATCGGACTACCTGGTGCTGCTGAGCATGCAGCAGACGTGCGAGTACCGCGGCGTCAGCTTCCTCGAGTTCCTCCTCTCAGGAGAGGAGGATGTCGAATCATACTGCCGAAATGGGCGGAAGACGAACCCGCCTCCTTCCCTTGAGTTCTACCCGGAGAACTTCTTCCGAACGAACTTCAAGAGCAAGGAGGCCAAGCCGACTGCGGGCGAGGCATGAGGGTGGCCCGAATCCTCTTCTTCTGCGGCAGCCAGGCTGGCCATTTCGTAGTGGGCTCGAGCATGGGTGGAGTGGCCCCATGAACCTCGCTATCGGAGGCGTACCCACGTCCTCGTTGCCTGGGTGTGGAAGAGATGGTACTTGTTGCTTTTCAGCAGTGTGCGCCGCGTGCGCCGGGTCGCTCACAGGTTGCGGAGGAACTCCATCAAACTTTTGTCTTCCCGCCAGGGCTTCTTCGCTTCTCCTTCTTCCTTTATCTCGCAACTGGCCAACGCCTTGGCCTTCATCTCCAAGTCGGCCTCCGCGTAGACGTTCGTGGTGCTCAAGGACTCATGCCCTAGCCAGGCGCGGATCGTGTTGATATCGACGCCTTCGCGCAACAAGTGCATGGCCGCGGTATGTCGAATGGTGTGAGTGCTCACTCGTTTACGGGCCAGTGAAGGCACGGCCTTCGCCGCAACCTTGGCATGGCGTTTCACGACGCCTCGAACCCCGAAGCGAGTGATCGGGTCCCCAGTCCGATTCACGAAGATCTGTTTGTCGGAGTGTCGCCCATTCACGAGCAACTGCAATTCCTCGACGGTCCTCTTCCACAGTGGACACTGTCGTTCCTTTGCTCCCTTCCCATGGATCACCACCCAAGAGCGATCCACGCCTGATACGCCCCCAAGTTCCAGGTCGCGAATCCGCGCTTGTGCGACTTCGCTCGCTCGTGCCCCTGTGTTGAGCAGGAAGAGCAACAACGCGTAATCCCTCCGGCCCAGGGCCGTACTCCGTTCGGGGATCGCTAACAACGCTTCCATCTCCGCCTTCTCCAAGTAATGGACCGGTTGCGATCGGGTTTTCTTGGTGGCGATGGTTCTGATCTCACCCGCCCATTGGAGGAATTCCGGGCAACGGGCACCGATGAATCGGGCCAAGGCCCTCACGGCGGCGAGCCGTTGATTGCGGGTGGCCGCTCCACATTCGCGTTGGTCTTCCAGTTCCCGCAAGAACCCTCTGACGACTTCGGCGGAGACATCCTCGACGCGCAGATCATCAATGGGCCGGGAAGCGCACCGCGCCGCGTAGGGGAGCAGGAGGCGCAGCGTGTCCCGATAACTGTGTTGGGTATTGCCCGACAAATTCCTTTCGCCGATCAGGTGCTCGAGGAGGAATCGCCGGATCCAAGGGCTGAGCGCGGCGGAGTCAGTGTGACTTTTCATCGGTGGTCCCCAAGAATGATTGTTCGAAACGCTTGCCCGCCTCGTCCAGGAGTTCTCGCGTCATGCTCAGATAGAACCTGGTGCCCGACAGGTTCTTGTGGCCCAGGTAGGTCGACAGGTAGGGCAGGAACTTCTGTACGTCGGCCCCTGCCCGGTACCACTCTGTCAGACAGTTAACGGCGAACGTGTGCCGCAGGTCATGCAACCGAGGCTGGAAGCGACCGCCGTCATGTCGTAGGACCTTCGCCTCTTGGCGGATCCGTTCAAACGCTCCTTGGACGGTGGCCAGACACAATCGAGATCCCCTTCTCGATTCCAGGAACGGCATCCCGTCCTGCCGTTTTCCGGCTCGTCGGCCTGGCCGTTCTGTGTATTCCACGAGGGCCTTCACCAGCCCCGGCCCGATGGGGACCAGTCGCTCTTTGAAGAACTTCGTCCGCCGGATTCGCAACACTCCGTCCCGGAGATCCACGTCCCCTCCGTCCAGTGCCAATGCCTCCGAAACTCTCAGCCCGGCCCCGTAGAGCACCAACAGGATCGTGCGCGCCGTGAGGGGCTCCATCGTGTTCGCTATCCGTTGGTAGTTCTACAGCAGCAGAAAAATCTTGCCTTTGCCGCAGAGTCGGATAGTCTGAACGCACCAAGTTGATGGACCGGTCGGTTCGACATCGCGATCCCCCTTCGTCAGGAGTCACCTCCATGACACTGGATGATGTGCGCACTGCGGCCGAGCAACTGGTCGACTTCCACGAACGCTTCGCCCCGCTCTTCGGCAAGGAGCAGGCCCAACTTCACGCCTGCGACTACATCAAGGGGCTGATGGTCTGCCCCGAACGCAAGAGCATCGAGCCGATCGCCCTGCTGGTCGGACACGGCGACGTGTCGGGCCTCCAGAAGTTCGTCAACGCCGCCCCCTGGGCCGATGACGAGGTCCTGGACGAGGCCCAGTCCCTCTTCGTGGACGAACTGGTTCCGACGGCCGCGGGCACCCCGGTGGGCACCGTCGGGGTGATCGACGAGAGCGCCTTCACCAAGAAGGGCGCGCAGAGTGCCGGGGTGGCCCGGCAGCACAACGGCCGGCTCGGCAAAGAGGACAACTGCCAGGTCGGTGTCTTCCTGATCGGGGTCACCCCCGGTGGGTCGGCCCTCTTGGACCACCAGCTCTTTCTGCCCGAGTCCTGGTGCGCCGCGACGCCCGAGGCTCAAGACCGTCGGGAACGGGCGCATATCCCCGAGGGCCTGCCGTTCCGCACCAAGCCCCAGATCGCCGCCGAGTTGGTCCGTAACCTCGTCGTCACGGGTACCGTCACGCTGGACTGGATAGTCGCCGATGAGGAGTACGGCCGGGCGGGCCACTTTCTCGACGAGTTGGAGACACTGGAGCAGCGTTACCTGGTCGAGGTGCCGGTGACGACTGCGGTCTGGACAGCCGATCCGGCGCGTTGCATCCCGGCGTATTCGGGGCGTGGTCGCAAGCCCACGGCTCCCGCCCGGGAGGCCGTGCGAACGGTGGCCGCGCTGGCCGCGGAGTTGCCCGCGTCGGCCTGGCAGGCGTTGCAGGTGCGTGAAGGCTCGATCGGCCCCTTGGTCTTCGAGTTCGCGGCGGTGCGGGTCTGGTCGATGCGACACCGCAAGCCGGGTCCGCCGGTCTGGCTTCTGATCCGACGGTCGTTGGAAGACAAGCCGGAAGTCAAATACTACATCTCGAACGCCCCGGCCGAGACGCCGCTCGAGACGCTGTCGTTGGTGGCGTGTACCCGCTGCCAGGTGGAGACGTTCTTCGAGGACTGCAAGAGTTACCTGGGCATGGCTCAATACGAGACGCGGTCGTGGGTCGCCTGGCACCACCACATGACGCTGGTGGGCCTGGCGCATCTGTTCGTGACCCTGACGCGAAAGCGCCTCAAAAAAAAAGTCCCGGAGCTGACGCTGGACCGGACGGTGCGGCTGCTGGAGGCGGCGTTGGATGAGCCGTATTTGCGCCTGGCTCGCGCGATTGAGTTGGTGGAGTACCACATCCGTCGGAACAAGATCGCTAAAGCGTCACATGACAAGACGTGGAGGCGGAAGCACGAGAAAGTCAAATTCCTGCTGCTGTAGAAGTAGCGATCGGTCGCTTGCAACAGTCGGTGCAGTTCTTCCCGCGAGAAGATGTACGGTACGAATCGCGGTGGGGGTTTCGGAATTACCAGCAGCATCGGGGAGGAGTCCAGATGCCCGCGGCTGATCGCATAACGGAAGAACACCGAGAGCGTTCCGTGCTTGACATGCCACGAGCGACTGGCCGTGCCGTTCCCCGCCAGGTAGTCGCTCACGTGTTCTTGACGGACGTCGGCGACGTTCACGTCCGTGCCCACGAGCCGCGCGAACCGGCGTAAGCTATGAGCTTCGCTCCGGAAGACGGCCCCGAACGCCTGCCTGAAGGCAATGTACTGTTCTACGAGGTCGTGCAACCGCATAGTTTCCCTCCGAGGTCGAGATCGGCGACCGCACGCAGACTGGCCAGGTTCACCTTGGCGTAGATCTGAGTCGAATCCGGATCTCGGTGGCCGAGATGGTCCCCAACCTCCTTCATGGAGAGCCCGCCCTCGTTCAGAAGATACGTCGCACAGGCGTGACGGAAGGAGCGGGGTCCGTACTCTGACAGCGGGGCACCCAGGCCATGGGTGCGCTTGGCGACGATGTTGTACAAGGCGATTCCGGTCAGCGGCCTGAAGGGCGCACGCAGCGTCAGGAAGACTTCACGGTGCGATGATCGTGGCCGCGCTCCCTTCAGATAAGCAAGGATCGCGTCACCCACGGATCGAGCCAAAGGATATGTGCGAGTTCGGCCGGTCTTGTCGCCCGATATCACCAGCAATTCTTTCTCCCAGTCCATGTCGTCCAGCCGGAGCCGTGCCACCTCCCGCGCACGCAACGCATAGACGGCGAACAGCATGAGAATGGCCGACTCGCGGACATCCATAGGTCGATCACCCGGGGTCATCCGGAATAGGGACTGGACTTGGTCCCAGGAAGGGCCACTCGGTACGGATTCATGCGCGTAGATGCGCGGAATCTGGATTGCGACGGCCAAACCCGCGCGGACCAGCCGCGACTTTCCGTGTACAAGAAGAACGATCGCATACCCCGGGCACGCACATTGAGCGTTGACCGTGCCAAACGACCGTCCGATACCATGGCCAGGAAAGACGCATCGATGTCGGCAATGGTGACGCGATCAAGGCGGTCTTCGGGAACCTTCAGCTGCTTGAGAAAATCTTGGACACATTAACACCGCTTTGCGATGGTCACCGACGACAGCCCACGCTCGTCGCGCATGTGGTCCGCGTAGGCCGCGATGGGAGCCGCATACGGATGAATAACAAGAGAGCATTCTTCCAATCGACCCAAAAAGTCGAGCCAACGCATGGCGGTGGAATGAAAGGCGGTTCGGGCAGCATGGGATCTTCCATGGTGTCGCGCCCAATCGTCAGCGGCACGCTGCACTTCGGCCGCGCTGATTTTCTCACCGCCGCGCTCGGAGAGACGTAAACGTGCAGCGATCGTGAGCAAGTATCCGGCGAAATTGATCAAAGTTCCGCGAGCCATGCCCTCATCGCTTCGATGGCGAAGGTAAGCAAGCCGCTCTTCAGACAGCGGGCCATCACGATGACGAACTATCAGCTCCTGCGTGGAAAACAAGGATTCAAAAACGTGACACCTCCACTATTCATGGGGCTTCGGGTCACCACCGCCCGCGGACGTACCTGATCTTGGCGTAGTGGTTATGTTGCACCGGGACACCGTCCATCAAGCAACGGACGTCTCTTTCGGATACAACCTCACATAACACCCTAGCTCACAGAAGCCCATTTATGTGCTCCAGCACATAAATGGGCGACTACAGCGACCGCGACGCGGGGTTCGTCCCGCTCACGTACCACACCAAGCGGCTGTGCTTCGAGGCGGGCCTCAGGCAGACGTGTACCGACGTGATCCGCTTCTCCCACGGCGCGAGCAGCGCGCCACAAAGTTTATAAGTATTCGTTTATACCTTGCCTTCATGACGTATGCACCATCACGGAGAAGCCGCGATGACTATATCCATTTCCCCCATTTTCATCATGCATTACTGTGTATTCGTCCTCATCCCGCAGGACGCGGACATCGACATCGAAATAGAGAAAGCGCTCGCCCCGTTCGACGACGACCTCAAGGTCGATCCCTACAAGGTGTATCTCGATCCCCGGGAAATCACGGCGATGGCCCGGCACTACGGCACCAAGCGTTCCGCTTTGAAGCAACTCGCGACGCACATGGAAGATTGGCGCAGCGGACTCGGCGGCGTCGACGACCGCGGGCTCTTCGCCGTCTCCACGTTCAATCCGAATGCGAAATGGGATTGGTACGCCATCGGCGGGCGCTGGCATGGCCATCTCCCCGGCAACGTGATGTCCGCAGCGACACTACTGAAGCGGCCCGACCTCAAGTCGCTACTGCCCGCCGCGCTCGTCACGCCCGGCGGCACTTGGCACCAGCGCGAGACGTTCGTTGTGACCAGTTGGTTCAAGGGCCACTTCGACCGCAAGTCCGACCGCGAGTGGCTCACCGAGGTGCGCGAGGCCCTGGAATCCTCTTCCGACTACCGCGTGGTCTGCGTCGACGTTCATAACTAATTATCTCATTCTCCTTTTCATCATGACCCAAGAACAATCCCACGGCACCTGCCGCACCTGCGGCGCTGCCCTCGTGCGATCGGACAAGGACAGCATGTTCGGCTGCGGCGAGTGCGAGCATTGCGAGGTGGCCCGCTCCCACTTGCAGGCAGTGCTCCTCGACATCGATCGCAACGCGCGAGCTTCCGGAGTCACTCGACTATGACAACGGTCATCCGCTCGGACGGTTTCGTGCCCAAACGCCGGCGCTCGACACGCTTGCCGGTCGGGAGTACGAGACACTCGAGCAAGCCCAGTATCGCATTTGTTCCCTCCATGAGCATGAGCACCAACACGAACAGCGTCGGGATCGTTCGCGAGAGCGCCCACACACTCGTCTCGCTCGGCTACCACCTGGTGCCGTGCGAGCCCGGCGGCAACGCACCGCTCCTCTGTTGGGCCGGTTCGCCTTCCGGCCACGCCGAGGTCGATCGCTGGCTCGACGGCTTCGGCGCGCACATCAACCTCGCAATCCACGCCGGGAAATCAGGCGTCGTTGTACTCGACGCCGACACGCCCGAGGCGGCGGCCTGGATCGAAACGCATTGTCCGGCCACGCCCATGGTCGCGCGCACGCCTCGTGGCGGCCGCCACGCCTATTTCCGCGCACCGGACCTCGCCCCACCGCCCGCGCAGAACCTCTTCGGGATGGGGCTCGACCTCAAAGCGGGCAACAGTCTCGTACTGGCGAGCCCCAGTTTGAGCCTCGCATACCGCCGGCGCTGGGAGTGGACCTCGGCGGTGGTCGCGCCCGCATTGCTTCCGACCATCGACCCGGCGCTCATTTGCCGCGAGCCCATCCGCAAGCCCTTGCCCGTGCCGGCCGGCCGCCTGGCCCGGCCACCACCGGGCGGACGCATCCGCGATGTGACCCGCTGGATCATGGCCGTCGAGTCGATCCAGGGGCACGGCGGCAGCAACCAGTGCTTTCGCGTCGCCTGTCGGCTCTGCGAAGCGGGACTGAGCTTCGACGAAGCCTGGCGCTGGCTGTGTCTGTGGAACGGAAGGAAGGCGAGCCCCTCCCTGGTCGGAGGCGGAGCTCGTCCACAAGCTCCGAGATGCGTTCGCCCGCGTAGAGCGAGAGAGGGGAACACCATGCGTGTGATGAGCATCGACGGTCCTCGCGGACCGCTGACCCAGGTCGTGGCGAACACGTGGCGGTCGACGGACACGACGCTCTGCGTGTTCCTGGACAATCCCCGAAACGGCGCGTGGATCATCCTCACCGTCGATCTCACGGATGAGATCGAGGCGTTGAGGATCGATCTCCAGAAGGAGGCTTCGTGATGGTGACCATCAAGAGCTCCGGCCAGGGCATCTGCATCTGGTGCCAGGCCGAAAAAGAAGGCGTGGAAGTCGAGACGAGCGACCGCTCGTTCATGGGCTTTCTGTGTTTCAGCGACGTGCACTGATTCACCCACATTCGCAACCCTCCCATAGGGAGGATGCTTCTCGGGCAACGAAGCATGGGTCGCTTGGCTGACTCACGATCGAAAGATACGGGGGACCATAGCATGCCAAGAAAGCGGGACCAGATGGAGCCAGCACCGTCTGCTGAGACCCGCAAGACCCGCGCGGCATGGTCAAGGCTACACTGCCAGAAATCCAATCCTGATCGGGCCTCAAGCAGCCCCGTCGTTACGCTGACTGAATGCGACGTCACCGTGTGCCGTCCCTTAGATCGCTGGGGGCGAGCAAGCCCGCAAGGTGAGATACCGGGAGCTGATCCCGGGCGTAGGGATGAATGGATGACCTAACCCGCGCTACAACATGCGAATGTGAGGGAAATCAGGATCGCCTACAGGGCACAAGCCCCAAGGCGACGGAGTCCCCGTAGTAGTCCGAGGACGGGAAAGCCGTCCACATGGCGAAGGGGGGCAGGTGGCCCGATGGCCGGATTGCAAGGTACGCGACATGCGAAACGCCGATACAACGCTGGCCATCATCCGAGAACGAGGCAAACGTGGCCTCGACCTGGAGGACGTCTATCGACGGCTTTTCAACCCGGATCTGTACCTGCGGGCGTACGGGCGGATCTACGGAAACGCCGGTGCGATGACCGAAGGGACAACCGAGGAAACCGTGGACGGAATGTCCATGACCAAGATCGATACGATCATCGGCCTCTTGAGGCAGGAACGCTATCGATGGAAGCCGGTGCGCCGCATGTACATCCCTAAAAGGGATGGCAGACAGCGTCCACTCGGCATCCCGACTTGGTCGGACAAATTGCTGCAAGAAGCTATGCGGTCCATCCTGGACGCATACTACGAGCCGCAGTTCAGCGACCGTTCTCACGGCTTCCGCCCAGGGCGCGGCTGCCACACTGCGTTGCGGCAGATCTACGGCACCTGGTCCGGTACGAAGTGGTTCATCGAGGGCGATATCAAAGGATGTTTCGACAACATCGACCACCAGGTCTTGTTGTCGGTCCTCCGCGAGAAGATCCACGACAACCGCTTCCTGACCCTGGTTGCGCGCTTGCTCAAGGCGGGATACCTCGAACGGTGGGACCACAGGCCCACGCTCAGCGGCACGCCGCAGGGCGGGATCCTCAGCCCACTGCTCGCGAATATCTACCTCGACAGACTCGACAAGTTCGTCGAGCAGACGCTCATCCCTGAGTTCACCAAGGGGAAAGCCAGACGTAAGAACAAGGAGTACGAGAGGCTCAGAGCGAGAATCGAACGGCTCAGCGCCAAGGGGGCGCCCGAGGAAATCCTCGGCCCTCTGAAGCGTGAACTCCGCCAAATCCGCTCATCGAAAGACGAGTTTGATCCCGGCTATCGACGCCTCAACTACATCCGTTACGCCGATGACTTCCTCCTCGGATTTATCGGACCCAGGGAAGATGCCGAGGAGATCAAGGCACGCGTCGGAGAATTCCTGCGCGATCAACTCAAGCTGGCACTCTCCGAAAACAAGACCCTGATCACGAACGCTCGGACCGACAAAGCTCGGTTCCTCGGTTATCACGTCTCAACGTATTACTCCCAAGAACTACGGCATCGCGGGAACGGGCATATTACGCTGAGCATCCCTCCTCAGGTCTTGGAAGAGAGAATCAGCCGGTTCCTCAAGAATGGGGAACCCCTCCAACGTACGGAGCTCATCAACGACAGCGACTTTTCCATCGTTGCACGCTATGGCTCCGACTATCGAGGGTTCGTGCAATACTATGCGCTGGCCCGAAACCGTTTCTGGCTCAATCGACTCCACTGGGTGATGAGGAGGTCCCTCTTCAAGACCCTGGGGAGGAAACACCGGACGACCACCAGGCAGCTGATCCGAAGCGGTGGCTACACCGGCAAGACGATCAGCAAGACTGGGAAGACCGTCAAGTGCATTCAGATCGTCATCGAACGGGCGGGCAAAGCACCACTGGTTGCACGCTTCGGCGGCATCTCTCTGACCCCGGAACCGCTCGTGGAGATCAAGGATGCCCTCGTTGAACAAGACAGGCTCTTCATCGGCCGTAACGAGATCGTACAACGGCTTCTTGCCGACGCGTGCGAACTCTGCGGCTCTCGTGAGGAAGTCCAAGTTCACCACGTGCGAAAGCTCGCAGACCTCAAGGTCAAGGGCCGCAAGGAACGTCCCCACTACATCCAAGTGATGGCGTCCCGGCGACGGAAGACCTTGGTGGTCTGTAGGGAGTGCCACGACGCCATCCACGCCGGGCGACCGACGCGGATGCCTCAATCGACGACACGGACCACCGGAGAGCCGGGTGATGTGAAAATATCAAGCCCGGTTCGGAGGGGGGCGGATGAAAAAGGAGCGTAAGCCACCTCGTCAGCCGCCTACCCTACCTGAAGCGGATGCTCCGGCTGAAGACCGTGGCCGGGCAAGCGCAGGGCGCAACGCACAAGAAACGGTTGATGGCAACGCCATCTCACGACCGGATGACGGCCCCGCAGTGATCGTCCTCATCGTCGATCCAGCGCGGTTGCCCGGCGGTCTCTTTCCTTCTCATCCTGCGGTGATGCCCCCTCTCGGCTTTCACCTCCCGAGCGGATTCCCAACCAGAACCACACAAGCGCGGTCCGGGCTTCGGCCCTTCCAGGCCCGGCCCGCGCGGGAGGTGCCCTATGCGGCTGCCTAACCTCGACGTCTCGTCCGACGACATCCGCACGTCCGGTCCGCGTCTGATTTCTGCCGAACGGCTGGCCGCCATCCTGGAAGTGTCCAAGCGGACTCTCTGGCGGCTGCGCAGCGCCGGGCGACTGCCGAGGCCCATCCAGCTCGGTGGTTCGGTCCGCTGGCGAGCAGACGGATCGAGCAGTGGATCGCTCGCGGCTGCCCACCGCTCTTGGTGTGGGAAACGTATCGTGCGACGGCCGAGGAAACGTAGAATGCGATGACGTCTGACCGATGTGAGGAGATGAACCGATGGCGTCGATTTTCAAACGCGGCAAGCGTCGCAACGAACCGTACCTGATCCAGTACGTGGATCATCTCGGGAAACGCCGGACAGTCAAAGGTTTCACCGACAAGGGGCTGACGGAACAACTGGCCGCCAAGCTCGAATCCGAGGCACGACTCAGGCAAACCGGGATGATCGACCCGGAGCAGGAACGCCTGGCGGAACAGATGCGATCCGCCATCGAAACGCACCTCGCCGCCTTCCAGGCCAGTCTCGCCGACAACACGCCGAAGCACGTCAAACTGACCATGACCCGGGTGCGGCGGATTGCCGTGGGCTGCGACTTCTTGAAGCTGGCCGATATCACGGCCGAAACCGTGCATGGATACTTGCGTGAATTGAGGGCGGAGGACGGCATCGGAAACCGCACAAACAATCACTACATCCAGGCGTTTGATAGTTTCTGCAAGTGGTGCGTGTCCACCAAGCGATTGGTGTCGAACCTGATCGAGGGCATCGAACTGCTGAACACGGCGGTGGACGTCCGCCGCAAGCGGCGTGCGCTGACGGTGGACGAGGTGGCACGGATGGTCGCCTCGGCGCGCGAGAGCGGGGTTTCGATCCAGCGCTTCGATGGGGAGCAACGTGCCCGCATCTACATCCTGTCCTACATGACCGGACTGCGCAAGAACGAACTGGCCAGCCTGACGCCCAGGAGCTTCGATCTGGACGGCAGTCCACCCACGCTGACGGTGGAAGCCGCCTTTTCGAAGCACCGCCGCACGGATGTGCTGCCGCTGCACCCAGAGCTGGTCATCCTGCTGAGGGGATGGCTGCAGGGGTTGAAGGCGGGGGATAGGCTGTTTCCCAAACTGGACCGGCGCAAGACTTGGCTGATGGTCCAGAAGGATCTGGAGCGGGCGGGGATTCCTTACGAAACGCCGGAAGGGATTGCCGACTTCCACGCGGCGGGACGGCACACCCACATCACGGAATTGCTCCGCAACGGCGCCACTTTGCCGGAGGCCATGCGTCTCGCCCGGCATGCTGACATTCACACCACGATGCGGTACACCCACATCGGCATTGAAGACCAGGCCAGAGCGATCGCCAACCTGCCCGCGCTGCAAATGCGCTGCATTTCGGACGGCGCTGAAGGGCAATCCCTGTCACCGGATGGCCCAGACGAGGGAAAAGAAAAAAGCCCAACCCCCTGTCAACACAGGGGGTTGGGCGTTGAGAGTCATCCGCTGACAACGGATGGCATCATGGAGGCGGCGGGAATTGCACCCGCGTCCCGAGAAGCGTCAGTGATGGCCTCTACGTGCGTAGCCGATCTTTTCGTTGTCGGCCTTGGAACCCCGGTCGGCAGGGTCTCTTTCGGCTTAGCCAGTTATGGTTTTAGTCCATGTCGCAACCGGCGGTTAGACACAGGCGATCCCGAATTGGCGTCCCCGGCCGAACCTCTCGGGAGAAGGTTCGGCGCGAGGCCGTAGCTGCGTATTAGGCAGCGAGACGGAGAGCGGGAGTCCGCTCGGCAATTAAGTTTTGGTCGGCTTTTAACGAGGCCTGCTGACCAACCTCGGCACGCCACCAATCACGTCGGTCATCCGGTCGATCCTGGTTCGCCCCCCGTTTTGTCAAAGAACACGGCAACTACCGGAAACCTGTCAGAAGGCTTTAGTCATTATGCCACGATCCGGAGACAGGTCAAGCGCCGTGGCTGGCTCTCAGCTCTCCTAGGAGCCTGTCCGAGTATTCGCTCTTTGTCGCCGTAAGTCCTTGCGAGCAAAGGATCTACTTTAATATGGCTCGAAATCCGCAAGTCTTTTCGTAAAAGGGAGTTGCGGAAATTAGCTTCGAATACTCGGACAGGCTCCTAGATGTCCGTTTCGTAAGTCATCCCCCAGACTTGGTTGCCCTGGACAAACCAGGGGGTTCATGAGATTCAGTCTATGTCGACACGGAGAGTCGCTCACTCGGCCGCAACACCACGGATATCCTCAATAATGCCTCTGCCTTTCTCGCAGAGCGTCCATCTGACCGATTCCGAGCGGAACCGGCTGCAAGCCTTGGTGCGGGCTGGTTCCACGCCTCGAGCACTCGTCTTTCGTTGCCGCTTGATCCTCAGGGCTGCCCACGAGGATCAGCCCACCAACCTCCAAATCGCCGCCGAGTTCCGGTGTGATCGCCACACCGTCGGCGTGTGGCGAAATCGCTATCTCGAGCTCGGGTTGGACGGGCTCCAGGATGCTCCGCGGTCGGGTCGGCCGCGGAAATTATCCCCCCTCCGAACGGCTCGATGTGATCTCTCTGGCCAGCAGGACGACCAGCGAATACGAGCAGACGGCGACGCACGGGGCGCTCGGCGACCTGGCCGCCACGCTGATCCACCGCGCCCATCATGATCAGGCCATGAACCGCTCGACGATCTGGAGGATCCGCGACGAAACCGATTTGAAACCGCACCGGAGTGTCAACGGGCTCAACAGCCATGACCCGACTTCGACACCAAGGCCCAGGCAATTTGCCAGTTGTATGTCCAGGCACCCACGCTGTACCAACAAGGTCCATTGGTCATTTGCTGTGATGAGAAAACGGGGATGCAGGCGTTGGGCGACCCGATCCCACGCAACCGGCCCAGCCTGGCAAGCCCGAGAAACGCGAGAACGACTATATCCGCTACACACCGACGCATGACTCTTGGCTCAACCAAGTGGAGCTGTGGTTCAGTGTCCTGGCGCGGCGGTTCTTGAAACGAGGCGACTTCCATTCGATGGAGGATTTCGAGGCGCAACTACGCGCCTTCCTGGAGGACGACAACAGGCATCATGCCCATCCTTACTGTTGGACCTATACCGGGACACCGCTGGTGCGTGGGATTCCGTTCAGTCAAACCCGTCGCCAACAACGGCAGGGACGAGCGTGGGTCAGCCCACGGCCCCAGCGGTTCGAGCGTGCTCTTTATCCCCCGAGAACGTATAAACGTCAGCTCAAGAAAACCGGCTAGGAACTTACGAAACAGACATCTCGCGCCGCCGCAACGCGCGATCCATGTCCCGCTTGGCTTCCTGCTTCTTGAGAACTTCCCGTTTGTCATAGGTTTTACGTCCCCGCGCCACGCAGAGTTCGACCTTGGCAATCCCTTTCTTGAAGTACAGGGACAGCGGGACGAGCGTTAGCCCCTTTTCGGACGCCTTGGCGACGAGCTTGTTGATCTCACTACGGTGCAGGAGCAACTTCCGGGGGCGCTTGGCCTTGTGGTTGAGCTGGTTGGCCTCGACGTACTCGGGGATATCGCACCCCAGGAGCCAGACCTCGCCACCATCGACGTTGGCGTACGAGTCCTCCAGGTTGGCCTTGCCGGCGCAGACTTTTGACCTCGGAACCGACCAGCACGAGGCCCGCCTCGACCTTCTCGATCAGATCATACTCGTGACGGGCCTTGCGGTTGCGCACGACAATGTGGATCCCTTCCGGTTCGTCCTTGCTCTTCGATTTGGCCTTCGTGTCATCCTTCTTCTTGGCCATGGTCGGACTCGTTCTTGCGGTTTGGGTCGTCGCGACACCCACTGTGAACGAATGATAAAGGAGGTAACAGGCTCGGACAAGGCACGAGTCTAGCCGGTTCGGGTGGCGATGCAGGCGGCGAGGATTTCCTGCGTGGCCCTGCCGGGATTTCCGCTCGGCAAGCGCAGACGGGAAACCTCGCCACCAAGCGGGCGGGGCCCGGGCCAGAGAATGTCCGGGGCACCGATGCGTTCGAGCGTCGAGTCCTGGACGACGACCAAAGTGGGTGCGGGTACCAGGCAGCGCAGGGCGAGGAATCGCTCTCGGAACAGGCGCACGTCACGAGGGTTCGAGAGGGTTCGCCGGTGGAAGTGATAGAGCTCGTCGTACCAAAAATCCGTGATGATCCAGAGTTCCGCATTCGAATCGAGGGAACGGGCTGTTTCCGCCATCATGTGGGCGAATGGTTCCAATAGATCTTCGATGGGAGGAACGGGCGGCCGTGACAACAAGAGTCGCAACCACTTCATTCCGAGGTCAGACAACGTAAACTTCTGCGTGGACGGCTCGTCCCGGCACGTTTGCTCAAGAGGGTCAAACCCCGGCATGAAGGGGTTGATTCCTGGGAGTTGGATCTGCCACTCGAAGGTGCGTCCGGGTTCTTCCCGAGCCACGTCCCAGGAGAGCGCGAGGTAGCGGGGGCGGCGGTCGAGATTGGCCAGCAGATCGGTAACGGTCCGGCCCGTCACGGGGTCCACGGCCTCGGGGGCAATCTCAGTCAGGGGAGCCAGCACGAATCGCCGCAGCGCCATACGGGGATGGGGTACGGCCAGCGTCTCGGTCTGGATCGTCTGGTCGCCAAAAAGCAGTAGATCCAGATCGAGCGTTCGTGCTCCCCAGTGTGCGCATCGGATGCGACCCGCGGCGTCTTCAATCTCCTGGAGCCGGGCGAGAAGCGGGAATGGGTCGAGGCTCGACTCGACGGCCGCCGCGGCATTGAGGAACGGCCCCTGACCGGAGGGACCTCCCACGGGGGCCGTCTCGCGGTACGTGCTGACGGCGTTCAACTTCACGCCGGGAGTCTCGGCCAGAGCGGCGACCGCGCCGTCGAGGAGGGCCTTGCGGTCGCCGAGGTTGCTGCCCAGGCCGATCAGTGCCAGGGTGCCCATGAGAATCAAAGCCCGAGCTTGCCGATGCGATCCACGGCCTCCAGCAGCCGGGGCGTTTCCACCGTCAAGGCGGCGCGGATGAAGCCGTCGGCGGTCTTGCCAAAGCCGATGCCGGGCGTCGTCACCACGTCGGCCTCTTCCAGCAGACGGCCGCTCAGGTCCATCGAGGAAATGCCTCTGGGACAGGGGATCCAGACGTAGAACGTCGCCTGGGGCAACGGCACGTCCCAGCCCAGCTTGCGCAGGCCGCCGATGAAGGCGTCGCGGCGCTCGCGGTAGAGGGCACGGATCGGCGGGGTGAGGTCGTCGTAGTGGTCCAGAGCACTCTTGCCGGCCATCTGGATGGCCGTGAAGATGCCCGAGTCGGTGTTCGCCTTGACCTGGCCCAGCGCCGCAATCAGCGGGGCGCCGCCGATCGCGAAGCCGATGCGCCAGCCAGTCATGTTGAAGGTCTTCGACAGGCTGTGGAACTCGATGCAAAGGTCCATCGCGCCCGGCACCTGCAAGATGCTGGGCTGGGGCGACTCGAAGTACATCTCGTTGTACGCGGCGTCCTGCGCAACGACGAGATCGTGCCGTTGCGCCAGGGCGACGACCTGTTCGAAAAAGCCAAGATCGGCGGTGCCGCCGGTCGGGTTGTTCGGGTAGTTCAAAAACATGAGCCGGGACAGGTGCCAGACGTCGAGCGGAATCGCGCCGAAATCGGGCCGGAACCCCAGGGCCGGCTCCAGAGGCAGGGTGTAGACCTCGCCACCGGCGAACCAGCTACTCGAGCGGTAGACCGGGTAGCACGGGTCGGGCACCAGGCTCATCTCGCCCGGGTTGAGGACCGCCAGCGGCAGGTGGGCGAGGCCCTCCTTGGAACCGATCAGGGGGAGAATTTCCGCGTCGGGATCGAGATCCAGTCCATAGCGTTTCCGGCAAAACGCGGCGATGGCGCGGCGCAGCTCGGGGGCTCCCTGGTCGAGGGCGTACTGGTGGTAGGCGGGCACTTCGACGTTCTGCTGCAAGCTCGCGATGATCGGGCCGGGCGTGGGGTGGTCCGGGTCGCCGACGCCCAGGTTGATCACATCGCGCCCCGCGGCCAGCGCGGCTTTCTTCTTCCTGTCGATCTCGGCGAACAGGTACGGCGGCAATTTCTGGAGCCGGTCCGACTTGACGAAAGACATCGGTGCTGAAGTCCTGCAAAAGGGTTCGATTCCGAACCACGAACGATCTGCAATCTTAGAAGCATAGCCGAAACCCGGCCCACGCTGCCAGACGCCGCGAAGAGACTTCGGTCCTCGCGTGGTACAATAGGCCGTGGAGGGAAGACGATCCCGAGGAGGAACGTACGCATGTCCAGCGCGATCCTGGAGCCGACCGTATCAGCCCCCCCGGCGACCGCCACGCCGCTGCCTGCGCCGTCCGCGATTGTTCCCGAGCCGGAGGGACTCTATGAAATCATCGACGGACGGATCGTGGAGAAACCGATGGGTGCCTACGAAATCGGTTCTCGCGAACATCCTTGCTCACTCGATCCAATGCTGGGCCGATCCCCAAGGTCTGGGCCGGGCGTGGGTGGAGATGTTTTTCGACTTTCGCCCTGCTGTCGATCGTCAGCGCCGGCCGGATGTGGCGTTCATCTCGGCCAAGCGCTGGCCGCTGAATCGGCCTGCTCCCCGCACCGCATCCTGGGCGATTGTCCCCGAACTGGCGATCGAAATCGTCAGCCCGACCAACACCGCCAATGAGGTCGTCGAGAAACTCAGGGACTACTTCCGCGCTGGCGTAAAGCTCGTCTGGGTCATCTATGCCGATTTCGAAGCTTATCCAGATCTGGAGCTCATTGGCCAGTTGTCGCGGGATCGAGGGCAACGAAGAACTGGACGGCGGCGACCTCCTGCCCGGCTTTCGTCTCCGCCTCGCGGATCTGTTCGCCGACGAAGCCGCGGAAGCCGCGCCGAATTCCTGACCGCACGCACGGTCAGGCGGTCACGCCCTCGGGGATGTTTTCGTTCGAGTAGACGTCCTGGATGTCCTCGTTCTCGTCGAGCAAGTCGCGGAGCTTGAAGAGCTTCTTGGCCTGGTCGGCGTCGAGATCGACATAGGTGCTGGGGATATAGCCGATCTGGGCCTCTTCGACGGGGATCTTGCGCTCGTCGAGGGTCTTGCGAACGGTGTCGAAGACCTTGGGGTCGCAGGTGACCTCGAAGTAATCGCCGTCGCGATTCAGATCGTCGGCGCCGGCTTCGAGGACGATTTCCATGAGGGCGTCCTCGTCCACGTGCTGCGCCTCGATCAGGAAGATACCTTTGTACTGGAACATGTAGCTGACGCAGCCCGAGCCGCCGAGGTTGCCGCCGCAGAGCTCGAACATGCGCCGCACGTCGCCGGCGGTGCGATTCCGGTTATTCGTCAAGGCGGTACACATCACGGCGACGCCGCCGGGTCCGTAACCTTCGTAGAGGACTTCCTCGAACTGCTCGGCGCCGACCTCGCCGGTGGCCTTCTTGATCGAGCGTTCGATGTTGTCCTTGGGACAGCTATAGGACCGGGCCTTATCGATGGCGTAGCGGAGTCGGATGTTGGCGGAGGGGTCGGGGCCGCCCATCTTGGCCGCGACGTAGACGGCGCGGCAGAGCTTGCTGAAAAGCTGGCCCCGTTTGGCATCCACGGCGCCCTTGCGGGCGGCGATGTTCGCCGCGTGGGAATGTCCTGACATATTCGCGTGATTCTCCCAGCGTATGTTCGAGCGGACAAGATTCTGGAATTCGTAACGGCGCGATCGCCCCCCGCTCAGGGGTTGGGGCGTGCGTCGGCGGGCTCGGTCAAGGCACGGTCAAGCTGGCTGAGCGATTCGAGCTTCTTGCGGATCTCGATGACCCGCTTGTCCGGCGGCTTCGCGTTGGCCGCGATCCGTTCCGCGGTGCGCCAGGCCTCGCGCGCCTTGTCGACCTGGCCGAGCTTGAAATAGACGTCGCCCAGGTGATCGTGGATCGTGGCGTCGGCCGTGGAATCCTTGGCCGCCTGTTCGAGCGGCGCGACCGCCTCGGCCGCCTTGCCGCGGCGGTAGAGAACCCAGCCGAGGCTATCAAGGTAGGCCATGTTCTCCGGCTCGGCGGCGATGGCCTTGCGGATCATCGCCTCGGCCTCCTCCAGCCGCTTGCCCTGGTCGGCGTAGAGATAACCCAGGTCGTTATTGATGCCGGGGTCTTCCGGGTCGCGGCGCAGCAGGAGCTCGAGCTCGGCCTCGCCCTTGTCGAACTGTCCCATGTTCACGTAGATGATCGACAATCCGGAATGGGCCAGCTTGAAGATCTCGTCGTTGTTGGGGTAACGCTCGAGCATCGACTTGTAATGGGCGATGGCCGCGTCGTTTTTCTCCATTTTCCCCAGAACATAGCCTTTCAGCCGCAGGGCGTCGCGCAGCACATCCGGGTCGTTGGGATTGAGCTTGAGCGCCTCCTCGAGTGAGGCGAGCGCCGGATCGAACTGGCCCGCCATGGCGTGGCTCTGGGCGCGGGCGACGAGGATCTGGGGCGTGCGTTCGGCGGGGTACTTGGCGATCATCTCGTCGAGGGTGGCGGCGGCCTCCTCGTACCGGCTGTTGCGGTACAGGTCGAGCCAGAATTCCCGATAGGCTTGCGGGCTGGGGTCGTGTTTGAGCGCCAGGCGTTGAATGGACAGGAACTTGTCGAGCTTCTTGGCCTTCGTCGCGATGTAGGACAGGACCAGGCGCGATTCGCGGCTGAGCTTGGGCGGGTCGGCTTCTTGAAGCTTCAGGCCGGCCTCGAGCATCTGCTCGGCGAATTCGGGCTGGTTGATGATCGCCTCGATCTGGGGCTTGACGGCTTCGAGGGTGTCGGGCTTGCCGAAGGCGTCACCGAGGATCTTGATGAGCTCGTCGGCCTTCTTCTCTTTGAGCAGCGAGGCCGAGAGTGCGCCGAAGCCCTGGGGGTCGGGTTGGGTCGCGAGCAGATGCTGGTACAGGGCGTCGGCCTTCTCGCGCTGGCCGGCCTCACGGTAACGCTCGGCGAGCAGGTATTGCAGCGGGGCATTCTTGGGATCATTGCGCGGCCGCTTCGAGCCGGGGCAGGATGTCCGTTTCGCGGTGCTGGGCCTCGAGGATCTCGATGAGCAGGTCGTACGCTTCGCGTCCCGTTGGTTGCCGGCGCAGGTAGGCTCGAGGGCGGTCAGAGCCTCGTCGGCACGGCCGGCGCGGAGCAGGGTCTGGGCCAGGTAGCGCGCCAGGTCGGGGTGGTCCGGCTCGTAGACCAGGCCGCGGCGAAACGCCTTGACGGCCAGGTCGTAACGCTTCGCGTCGTAGAACACGGTGCCGAAGCGGACGTAGGCGTCCGCCTCGTCGCTGCCCAGGATGCGTTTCAGGTCGGCCGGCGAGAGGGCATTGGCCGCCTTCTTGTCCAGGGCGTCGACCAGCTTGGCGAACACGTCGGCGGCCTTCTCGGGCTGCTTCAGGTGCATCGCATACAGGTCGCCCAGGCTGCGCTCGACGAGAAGCTGCCCGGCCGAGTCGGGTTCCAGCTTGGGGTTTTCCAGCAGCTTGAGCAGCAAGGCCTCGGCGCCCTTGGCGTCATCCTTGCGCAGGTAGTGTTCGAGCAAAAGGCTGATCATGCTCGTATCGCCCGGCTCGGCGTCGAGGACCTGGCGGGCGTAGCGGATGGCTTCGTCCGTGCGGTTCAGGACATAGCACAGGCGGCTGAGCCGGCGCAGAATGGCCGTATCATCGGGCAGGCTCTTGAGCGCTTTCTGGTACTGCTCGACGGCTTCCCGCCAATCATGGTGGTCCTCCAGCGCCCGGGCGGCGACGTACTCCCGGATGGCGTCGAGGGTCTGGCGATCGCCGGCCGTGCGGGGGTGCAGGGGCACGAACGACCCCGGCTCGTCCTCGCCAATGACACCCGGCGCGGACTCGACCGCGCGGGGCGGCTGAGAACGCGGCGCCGGCGCCTGGCTTTCATCCCCCGGGGCGGCGTCCCGCACGGGCGCCCTGCTCATCGAGAGAATCAAGCCCAGCACAATCGTGCCTACCATGACCTCGTCTCCACGGCCCGCCGACACCCCGAAGACCATCCTGCCATCGCGGTCCGAAACATTGGCCCGGATTGGTCATGCTAGCACGCCCCATGCCCGCTGCCAAGTCTCGCCGCGCGCGAACCTTGAGCGTCATGGGGCCGAACAAGGCGAGAGGCGGGTGCGCGCGGCCGACGGCATCGGGGGGCTTCCGGAGCCGGCGGCGGGTGGTTCGTGCGCTGAGAGTCGGAGCGAGGCGTCCGACCGAAGTCGCGGGCCGCCGAGCGCCCCGGGCCCTCGGCCGGAGCCAGGAGCCGATCCCGCTCACACGCCGGCTACCACACTTTCACGGCCATCGGCCCGGGAGCGGGATTCTCGAACGGGCCGGGCGTCGGATCGGCCGCGGGCCGCGGCTTGCCGAAGAAGTCGGTGTCGACCTGAAGCGGTTTGCCGTCGGGGCGCTCGTAGGGCAGGTTCGGGACGCTCGCCCGGCCCAGGGTCGCCGTGGTGACACGCTTGCGCGGTTGCTGGCCCGCCTTGGTCTGGTCGGAGGTCATTTCCAGGTACCAGCCGTCGGCCTTCTCGACCAGCTTGAGCGTCGGGTCGAAATCCGACTTGACCTGCGGATCGCCTTCCTGGTTCGACGGCCGGGCGCCTTTGAGGAACAGGTTGCCCTTCATCGTCACCGGGGCCGCGGTCTGGTCGTAAGAGGCCAGGCCGCCGGGACCGACGAAGATGTTGTTGAGGAACCGGTCGTCGCCCCCGTGGATGTTGCGCAGGCCCGCGACCGCGGTCGAATGGGCCTTGTGGAACGGCGTCTCACGGCTCAGCTCGGGCCGCGGCTGGAGCCGGCCGGCCATCAGGTTGTGCACATAGGCCCCGCCTTCCGACATGTCGAGCAGGCTCGTCGGGGACAGGAAAAGGTTATTGTCCACCAGGAACGGCCCGTGATCGACCTCGACGAACAGGTCCTCGGTCTGGTTGTCGTGGAACAGGTTGCCGGAAACGCGCGTGCCCTGCGCCATCCAGTCCAGCCAGAGGCCCCGGGTCGTCCGATAGATGTGATTGTGGCGGATCTCGACGTCGATCGCGGCGTGGAACTTGATGCCCGCCATCTCGGCCCCGGAGAATAACCGCCGGACATGGATATCATGGATCGTGTTGTCGGTGATCACGCTGAAGATCGGCCCCAGGCTGCCCACGATGCCCGCCTGTTCGCAATGCGAAATCGTGTTGTTGCGGACGATGATGATGACCGATTTTCTCCTTGGTCCAGCCGTTTTTGAGGGCCCGCTCGATGGTCTTGACGTAGCCCTCAGCCGAGTTGGCGGAGGTGTTATCCCACTGGTCGCCGTACTTGCCCAGCGAGACGCCCGAACAGACCGAGTGGCTGATCGCGTTGTTCTCGATGATCCAGCCTTTGCTCCAGTGGGTGCCGATCAGGCCGATCTGCTCGGCGGTGGGCGGCGCCCAGGGCGTGGCGGCCTGGCGCAGGGCGAAGCCGCGCACGGTGATGAAGTCCCGGCCCGGCTTGTCCGGATAAAACACGGTGCGGCGCACGTTGATCTCCACCAGCTCCCGGTTGGGATCGGCGGTGGGGAACTGCGCCCAGATCGTCGTGTTCGGTCCGTCCACCTCGCCGAACCAGAGCGGCGTGGCGGCCGGGGGTTTCATGACGTCGTCCCTGGCGGCGGCCTCGATCAGCCACGTCGCCGTTGAGGTAAACGGCGCCGGTGTGATGCGCCCGGCCCTGGGGATTGAACCAGTCGCCGTGGATGAGGTCGCTGTAGGGATTGAAGCCGCCGAAGAAGGTATTGGGCAGGGTCGCTTTCCAGACATCGCCCTGGACCTTCACCCAGTTCTTGATGACTTCCGACCCCTGGATCTCGACCTTCTCGCCCGGCGCCGCCTGATAGACGATGCGCTTCGAGTCGGATTCGCCCCCGCGCGGCGGATTGACGCGTTCGCGATAGATGCCCTCATGGACGGTGATCACGTCGCCCGGCTGCGCGAGCTCGGCCGCGTGCTGGATCGTGCGCAGCGGTGCCGCCGATGTGCCGGGATTGGAGTCGTTGCCCGTGGTGGCCACATGGAACTCGGTGGCGCGCGGCGCCGGTGGCTACGAGCAGGCAGGCGACGGTGAGGACAGTTCGAATCATGGTTTCTCCCTGGAACTGTGATGTTGGCCGTGAGAACTTTGCCCCGAACATATTACCCCGGCAAGAAAGTAGGTCGGACAATCCTGTCCGACTCCCCCGGCCTGTCGGACAGGATTGTCCGACCTACAGGAGGATCTTCTTTGCCGGGGTAATACGCGTTAGAGCCTATCCCAGTAGGGTGCGTGAAACGCACCAATCTCTTTGTCAGGCAAAGACCAGGTGCGTTTCACGCACCCTACGAAACGGCCTACTGAGATCGTCTCTTAATGAGGTTTGATGTCCTCTCCCCAGTCCGTGTGATCGGGGCCGGGCCAGTCGTCCACGAAGGTGCGCTCGGCCCACGCCTTCCAGGCGGCTTCGAGCTTGGCGGCAAGCTCGGGTTGCTGCGCCGATCAGGTCGTGCTGCTCGGTGCGGTCGGCCTCCATGTCGAAGAGCTGCCAGGGCTGGCGGTGGCGCAGGACCAGCTTCCATTTCCCGTCGCGCACGGCCTTGTTGCCCTCGTGCTCCCAGAAGATCGGCTGCGTCCGCGCGAGCGGCTTTCCGTCGAAGGCCGGGCGCAGGCTGACGCCTTGCATCGGCTCGATGGCGTGGCCGTCGAACTCGCGCGGATACGACGCGCCGGCGAGATCCACGGCGGTCGCCATGATGTCGATCAGATGCACCGGCTGCTTCTCCAGGGCGTCACGACGTGCCGCCGGGATGCCCGCCGGCCAGTGTGCGATGAGCGGCGTGCTGATGCCGCCTTCGTGGGTGAAGTGCTTGTAGCGGCGGAACGGCGTGTTCGCCAGCGTCGCCCAGTCCATCCCGAGCTGCACGTAGGACTGCGGGCCGCCGATCGGCCCCTCGCCTCGCGTGACGCCCGGCGGACCGCCTTCCGCGTTGCCGCCGTTGTCGCTCAGGAACAGGATCAGCGTGTTGTCGAGCACGCCCCGCTGCTCCAGTGCCGTCCACCAGCGTGCCCATGGCGAAGTCGATGCGGTCGATCATCGCGGCATAGACCGCCATGATCTCGTCGAAGCGATCCTGCCGGTCCGCCGGCCGCGGTGTCCCAGGACGGCACTTCCGGCGGGCGCGGCGGCGAGCGACCAGCGCGGGTCGATCAGCCCCAGCTCGATCTGCTTCGCGTAGCGCTGGTCGCGCAGCTCGTCCCAGCCTTGCATGTATCGGCCGCGGTATTTCGCGATGATCTCCGCCGGCGCACGCAGCGGGAAATGCACGGCGCCTTGCGCGAGGTAGAGAAAGAAGGGCTTGTTCTGCGCGCGCGCCTCGTCGATGAACTTCAGGCCCCACTCGGTGAAGAGATCGGTCGAGTACCAGTCCTTGCCGAAGCACCGGCGAATCCTTCGGCAGCTCCTTGCCGTTGAGGTAAAGGTTCTCCGTGCCCGGCCGGTCCGACTCCTTGGGGAAATAGACCTCGCCGTAGCGTGAATTGAGCGAGCGCTCGAAAGCCGCGCTTCCACGGGGGTGCAGCCGTGCTGCTGGCCGAGGTGCCACTTGCCCGTCATCGCCGTGAAGTAGCCGGCGTCGCGCAGGACTTCGGCGATCGTCACGCAACGCGGCAGCAGCCGGCCGTGGAATCCCCTCGACTGCGGCTTCGACCATGTTATCGAGCCAGCCCATGCCGGCCTGGTGCGGATAGAGGCCGGTCATCAGCGACGCCCGCGTGGGGCTGCACCGCGCCGCGTTGTAGCACTGCGTGAAGCGAACGCCCTGGGCGGCCAGCCGGTCGAGATTCGGCGTGGGCACCTCGCTGCCGTAGCAGCCGATATCCGAGAAACCCATGTCGTCGACCAGCACGACGACGATGTTCGGCCGCTCGGCGGCCCGCGCCGGCCACGAACTGACGAAGCACCACAGCACGGCGAGGAGGGCGAGCTTGATTCTCATGGGCCGATCTCGCAAGGGTCGGGGGATTTCCTGGCGAAGGACGATGGTCGTCTTACGATAACCGTCGGGGGACCCGGCGGCCACCATGTCGTTGCGACACGCCCGGCGGGCATCCGCCGCGACAGGGAAGAGCCCGATAAAACGACACTGTAGCAACGATATCGGGGCGTCCTGCGGAAGAGGTTGGGTGCCACGGGTTCCGCTCGGGGAACCCGTGCCGACCGGCCCCGGACACGGGTTCCCCGAGCGGAACCCGTGGCACCCCACGTCCCCAGCCCGAGACCCCGGTATCGTTGCTACAGTCTCGAAAAACCAGCCCTGCGAGACGCGAAACACGCACCTGGACCGAGGATCTCTGGCCGATGGTCGCGAGTGTGCTACAGTGAGTCGATCCGGGCACGTGATCCCGGGCGAGGAAGCTTGCGCCGCCGTCGGTCCACCGCCAGAACATCGGGACCTGAACCGCGCAGAGAGCAGGAGATACGTCATGTGTCCTGGTTGCAGCCGCCGGATGCCGTTCACAGCGATGGTCCTGGCCCTGATCGGCAGTCTGACCGCGAACGGGGCGGACTTGTTTGTCGCCCCGGACGGAAAGGACGCCCATGCCGGCACCCGGGAACAGCCGCTGGCCACCCTGGAGGCCGCGCGGGATGTGGCGCAAGGCCGGCGCCGTCCCCACGCGCATCGTCCTGATGCCGGGTGCGTATTTCCTGACTCAGCCTCTCGAACTGGATGCGCGCGACAACGGCTTGACCATCGAGGCCGAGCCACGCGGCCAGGCGACGCTCTATGGCGGCCAGCTCGTGACGGGCTGGCGGCGGGACGGCGAGCGGTTCTGGTGCGCCGACGTGCCCGGCGTGAAGGAAGGAACCCGGGATTTTCGGGCGCTGCTCGTCCAGGGCCGCATGCCCCCGCGCGCCCGTCTTCCCGAGTCGGGCACCTTCTTGAATCGAGGGACGTGGAACCTGCCGCTACTCCCGGCCGTCGCCGGCTACTGGGAGCGCAAGCCCACCCGGGAAGAGCTGACCACGATGCCCTATGATCCCCAGGACATTCCCGCAACGCTCGACGTGAAGAACGCCGAAGTGCGGCTGTATCACATGTGGGACGAGTCGCTGGTGGGCGTGCGCGCCAACGATACAGAACATCATGCCTTACATTTCTCGACGCCGCCCATCTGGCCGCCCGGCGCCCTGGGACTCAAGAAATACGTGATCTTCAACACCCGTGAGGGCCTGACCCAACCCGGCCAGTGGTACCTCGATCGGACGGCGGGCCGCGTGGTCTACTGGCCACTGCCGGGCGAGGACATGACGCAATGCCAGGTCGTCGCTCCCACGATGGAGCATCTCATCCGCATCGCCGGAACCACGCAGAAGCCGGCGGAGCGGATCACGATTCGCAATCTGACGCTTCAGGCCACGACCGTTCCCCTGAAACCGGCCAGCTTCGGCGCGGGTGCGTTTGACGGCGCCCTGAGCGTCGCGCGGGCCCAGCAATGTGTGCTGGATGGAATCGAGGTGTGCAACGTGGGCGGTCTGGGGATCGTCGCGCAGGCCTTGAGCGCGGGCCGCATCACGGGTTGCCACGTACACCACACCGGCGCCTGCGGCGTGCGGATCGACGGCTCCGAGACGCGGATCGCCGAGAATCACATTCACCACGTCGGGGTGTACTACCCGAGCGCCGCGGCGGCGATGATGGGCGGGCGCGGTCTGCACATCGAGCGGAATGAGATTCACGACGCGCCCTACAGCGGCATCATCGGCGGCGGCCAGGATCACCTCATCGCGCAAAACCTCATCTACCGGGTGATGCGGGAGATGCAAGACGGGGCGGCCATTTACGGGAACCTCAAGAACTGCGTCCTGCGGGGCAACGTGGTGCGCGACATCGTCCAGATGGGCCCGGGATTCGGCGTCTCGGCCTACTATCTCGACGAGGGCGCGCACGATTGCCTCGTGGAACGCAACGTCTCCGTGGGCGTGGCGCGACCGACCCACAACCACATCGCGCGCCACATCACGATCCGCGACAACGTGTTCCTCGCCGACAGGGACATGTCCCTGTCCTTCCAATCGTCGGCGGGCTGCACGTTCGAGCGCAACACGCTGTTTGCCCCGGGCACGATCACGGTCACGCAGCCCAATGGGATCAAGCTCTGGAAGGACAACGTGGTGTTCCGCAACGGTCTGGGCAAGGACGACGTAGCGCAGCCGTTCACCATCGACGACGCCATGCCGCCCGTCGCCACGCCGGCGCAAGACATGGCCGGCCGAGGTCGTGCGCGTCGCGACCGCGCCGACGCTCGACGGCCAGATCGCGGTGACCGAATGGCCCGGGAAGATCCAGCGGCTGGATCGGGACCGTTCGCGGCAACCGGCCTGCGGCGCTCCGGTGCTGGTGAAGTTCTGCTGCGATGATCGGTTCCTGTATATTGCCGCGACGGTCACGATGTTTGAACCGGCCAGGATCAGCCCGGGGTCGGCATGGGAAACGGATGATGGCGTCGAGATTGACATCGCCGGCAAAACGCCCGATGGCCAGCCCGCGACCTTTGTGATCCGTGGCTATGCCAACGGCACGTTGCAAAGCGTCACCGACGCCGGCGCGCCCGCGGATGCGGCCGAGCGACTGGGCCGCGGCGTGCGCTTTGCCGCCGGAGTGGAGAAAGGCCGGTCGGGCCAGGCGCGAGGCTGGCGGGGCGAATGGGCCATCCCGTTCGAATTGCTGGGGTTGAAGCTGGTGCCCGGCCTGAAGGTTCCCTTCAACATGGCGGCTTTCTGCGGCGAGTTCGGCGAGTGGCACTGCTGGGAAGGCACACAGGCCGAGAACTGGCAGTTGGATCAGGCCGGCACGCTTGGGCTTCCTTGACGTTCCTCCGTCCAACGGTGAGGCCGCCCCGCGGGGTCTGGCCGCGTCTCTGGTCCTCGTCACGAGCCGGGCAGGGTGTAGCTGTAAACATGCGAGCCGCTGCCGAAGTCGATGCGGCCGTCGCGCAGATCGGCCCCGGCGTCGATCGGCACCGGCGTCCCGGCCAGGCGGGTGATCGGAAACGTCGCCGGATCGAGACGCGCCATGCTCCGGACGAACAGGATAGAGACCGCACCTGCCGGACCGTTCAGGAAGACGCGCGGGCGCTGGTTCGAGACGCACGGGCCGAACCGTGCGCCGGTGTCCTCCTCGTGGACGACCCGGCGCGCGGCGGGATCGAAGACGAAGAACCGCCCACGATCAGCCAGGCCGAACACCCGGCCGTCGGGCTCCGCGTGCAAGGCCGTGTACTCCTGGACGCCCGCGAACTCCGCCGCGTGCCATTCGACCTTCCGGGTCGCCAGGTCGAGAATGTACAGTTCGGCTTCCCGGGCCTTCTTCTCGCCGCCCGTGCCCGGGCTGGTGGTCGTGCCTCCCAGGAGCTTGCCGTCCGGCAGCGCGGCCAGGCTCATCGTGGCCTGGTCCGGCAGCAACTCGGTGTGCTCCAGGAGCGTGCGCGAGCGTGTCTCTCGGTCCCAGAACAGCAAGCCGCCGCCGCTGTAGCCGTAGCCGGGCGTCCCGGCCAGGATGAGCGTCTTGCCGCCCGGATGCGCCAGCAGCGCGTGCGGACGGTCGATGGTCGGCTCGCAGTCGGTCAGGAAGCGGGGATTGCTGCGCTCCTGGCCGGGCTGGGTGGCCGGGGAGCACGGCCGGGGTCGGACACGCCCCTTGATCCGCGGGGGGAATCGGTCCAGGGAGAAGGGGTTTCCCAGCCTCCTCGGCTGCGTCGTGTCCACGCGGACGCGCCCTCTTTCTGCGCCCGGTGGACCACCTTATCTACTGCGTACCGTGTACGATCTTATTGTGTATGTCGTTGTCGTGGACGAGCCCAAGCCCGAGCGTGACCCGCCGAGGCCGGTACCGCCGCCGGTGCTGGCAAATCCGCCGCTCGGGGCGGCACGGCGCTGCATGGCATGGGAGTGACGGCGCTGCGCTTAGAGTCGCAAGAATTCCTGATAGTCCTCGGTCCACGCATAGCTCGGGGTGGCCGCCACTTTGGTCTTCGTGGCCGTGGGCTTCGACGCGACGGCAGCCGATTTCGTGCGTGGGGAGACAGCCGTCGTTTTCTTGCCTGGGGAGGAGGTTTCCACCACGGGTGGCGGCGGGGACGCCGGCGCGGATCTCGCCGCGATTGCCGGCGCCGGGAACGGGTTGGCCACCACCGGGACGGGCCATCCGTACCGTTTGCCCTCCCCTTCGATGACCTCCAGGTCGATCAACCGGATCTTGTACGTGATCACGAGGATTCGGCTGCTTCTCTTCCCGAAGTGCCTGGAAAAGCCGCTCCCTCGCCGCCCGCTCCTCTCAGGTGGAGGCATCGGACAGGGGCAGCCGCCACTGGGCCTCGTAGTCCGCCAGCGTCGTAACCTCGCACCATTTCGCGAAAATGACCTTGCGCGAAGCCAACGGGATGTCACCTTGCCCAGGTGCAGTGCCGGGAACGCTCGCTGTGGGCTTGGGCGATGTGGGAAATCGGTGTCATGGGAAATCGGTGTCAGACATGGGAAATCGGGCCGGGTCGCCCCGGGGGATCACTCTCCCGGGGCTCCCACAGATCCGGACATGCCCAATTAAGGCATCCGGCTCGTCATGTCACGTGAACGCTACGGGACGGCATACCGAGTGGACCGCGATCGCAGGCGGAAGCGGGGTCCGCTTCAGGATGCGATGGAGATGGTCCCAGGTCATCCGACCGCCACGTCGACGACGACGCGACAGCCAGCGCTTCCAGATCCAAGTGGCCGCGTTCCGAAATCGCTGCAGCGCCAGGGCGTTGCCGGTGATCCCGTAGTACGCGAAGTGGCCCACCAGTTTCTGACTCAGGGTCTGGTGCTGGTCCGCGATCGGCTGGTGGCGGTGGACCCGACACCATTCCGCGAGCGCCTTCAATCCACGGCGGAAGCGGCTCGCGGCCGTCTTGCGCTTCACCACCCAGTTCCCGTTCCGAGAGCGGCCCCAGTAGTGGGTGAAGCCCAGCAGGTCGAAGGTCCCTGGAGGGTTCCGCCCTTCCGAGTTCGCCCCATCGCGGGCGCTGCTGGGCCGCTCGAACGGCACCAACCGCGTCTTCTCCGGGTGGATCGTCAAGCCGTACTTCCCGAAACGCTTGGGCAGCACGTCCATCACCCGCCGGGCGTCTTCTTCACTGGGAAAACCCATGACGAAGTCGTCCGCGTAACGGATCAGGAACGAGCGCCCCTTCAGACGGGGCTGGACCTCCCGCTCGAACCATTCGTCCAGCACGTAGTGCAGGAAGACGTTCGAGAGTATCGGGGTGATTACCCCGCCCTGCGGCGACCCCGTCTCCGGATGCGTGACGCTTCCGTCTTCGAGCACGCCAGCGTTCAGCCATTTGCCGATCAGTCGGAGCAACACCCCGTCGCGAACCCGACGCTGGAGGAAGTCCCGCAGATGGGCGTGATCCAAAGTATCGAAGAACTTTCGGATGTCCACGTCCACGATCCAGCCGCCTCCGATCGCCATCGTCTGCCGCCACAGACTGTCCAGCGCTTGATGCGCCGAACGTCCGGGCCGGAACCCGTACGAGCAGTCCTGGAAGTCCTGCTCGTAGACCGCTTCGAGCACCATGACCACCGCCCGCTGGAGGACCTTGTCCTCAAAGGTCGGGATCCCCAGCGGCCGGGTTTCGGTCGCCGAGCCGGCCTTTGGGATATGCACCCGGCGGACCGGCGGGGCCTGGTACGTGCCGGACTTGGCTCGGTCCAGCAGCGACCGGAGGTTGTCCTTCAGGTTCTCCGCGTAGTCCGCGCCGTCTCTGTCCGTCCACGCCCACGGCCCCGTCTTTGCGGGTGCGGTCGAACGCCTCTGCTCAGCCAGTCGAGGTCGATGTAGTAGGCCAGAGAAGTGAATCCCATCTGCGGGCTTTGTCGACCAGTTCTGCTATCCGTTGTTGTTGCGTGGACACGCAACGGGTTCCGATGCACCCGCCATGTTTCCCTCCAACGGTTCCATGACTTGACGCCCCCTTCCCTCCGCCGGGTCCCCCGGGATGGTTCCCCTGCTTCGACGGTACTATCGGGCGCTCCGACTCCCGTCCGTCCCTTTCGCCGCGCTTCGTTGCCTTCGCTTGGCGATACCAGCCTTGCGCCCGGGTTTGCTCCCAGCGGCCTCGATGCGCCGCCGCGGGCCTGGGGAGTTGGATGTTCCGGTTCCCGAGCCGGAATTGTGTGGAGACGACAGGGTCTCCCAGGTTCCTGGGGAACCCTCGTGTGCCTTTGCCCTGCTCTTTGACCCCGGCAGGACCGATCGCACCAGGCCCGTTGCGGTGTGTCGGCGCGGCCCCCGCTTCCACAAGAGCGAGGACTCCCGCGAACGCTTTCGAGGCTCAATCACACGGCCTGGGCACTCGCTGTCTACGCTTCGCAGGGAGGGTCACCCCTCCACCACGCAAGACTCGCTTCCGGCTGCTGGCCAGGCTCTACCGGACGGGTTTCGTTACCCGCAGGGTTCCGACGAAAGGTTTCGAGTTTCGAGTCTCTTCCTCCTTTCCCAAGCTTCCTGGCGCAATGTCGAGATCATATTTCGGATCAGGAAATCGGTGTCAGCCCACATGCCGCCATTCTGGCGGCAACCGAAGCCCATGAAAATAATGGGCTTGCGATTTGGCTAGGCCGAGCGGCTGATCGTATTTTCTGAGCAGATCAGGAAATCGGTGCAGTGAACGACGGCGTCGTTGAATATGGCAAGCAGGACAACACCGCAGGCGGAGGGAATTCCGACGATCAAGGCCGGCAACGCCCTCCAATGCCGCTTCGTACCCGCTTCCGAGGACGTCTTCGAGTTCAGCGAGGACATGAGTTTCCCTTGTACGACAGAGCATCGTGAAACCACCGGATGCGGTCGGGGCCGAAGCGACCGTTTGCTTGATTATGAGCCTACTCGGCATCGACGCTGATCTTGACGCGATGCATCAGATCGGCCGTGCTCCTGGCCTGCTTGACCTGCATCCGCGACGCGAATGCGGTCTTCTTCGAGAATTCGATCCATCACGTCCTCAGCCAAGTCAAGCCGGGAATCGTCGCGGCTGTTCTCCTGAAGGATCGCGTGATAGCCGATCCAGACCTCGTAGTTGTTTCGGAAGAGTTCCGCGAGGGCTGGGCTCTCGGACTTGAGTTTGTCCACTTGGGTCTTAAAGGGTCCGAAGATGGTCGAGTAGTAGACCGAGATCCCGCTGCCCGACAATCGGTTTGTAGGCCACCACGGCTTGATCTTCTGGAGAAACGTCCTCCGAGAGATCGGGCCAGACTTAGGTTCCAAAGCTCTGTGTCGTCCTCGGGGTTGATGGGGATGATCTCGAAATCAGGCACGAACCCCTTAGCCTTCTTGCCTTTTTGCTCGATCGCAGGAAGCACCTCGAAATCGATCTGATCGCTCAACTGGCTCCCATCAGGTTTGGTCAGCGTCACGATGATCTTGCCCACATCCCCCGCCTTTGCAGTGGCCCGAGGGCGCAATCGCCATCGAACGCGACCTCCGCGTAGTCCAGAGGACACGGCCAGTTCCAGACAGCTTGGTTCTGTCCGAATGGCGATCCGCCTCTCTCGGTCGTACTGTGCGTCGGCGTCCGTCTCAACGAGCACGTACTCGCTGTCCTGAAGATGAACCGCCATCTTCGGTCGGGGAGCCACAATCCTGAAAAAGGTGACGTCCGGGAACGGCAGCGTCGGCAGCGGTTCGCGGGTCCGTGGTCGGCCACTCCGTGGGGTCCGCGCCGGCGTCTCCTCTTTCTCGCCAGGCTCGTCGGACGGTTGGAGCGTCGGGCCCTCCTGTTGCACCTCTAGCCCCGCCTCCTGCAGGAGTTTCACAACCTGACGTTTCACTTCCTCACGAGTGGCTTGCGTCTCTCGCTTCGCCATCCGCTCGGTCAACTCGCGTTCGATTTCGAATCGCGCCTGATCCTCCTTGAGCATCTTCTGAAGAGTCTGAACGGGACCGGCCAGAAACAGGTCCATCCTTGAAGCCCTCGCGGCTCGACGAAAACAACTCTCGGCGAACACGGCTATCCGCCCGCGTGGCGTCGACGTGAATCACGATGTGTCGTGCCACCATGCCCAGGCCGATCTCACGGAGCCGCGCGGCAGCCAATTCGCCCTGGTTCTGGCCGTTCAGGTGCCGACGACCGGATATCCCTGCTGAACGAACAGCTCGTTCCGAATGGGAACGCAGAATAGGCGGCAGGTTCTCCTCACTCTTGGCCTTGGACTTGCGATAACTCAGCGGGACCCAGTATTCCACGCCGATCGAGACGTCCTGCGAGCCATGTGGTGCCAGAACTCCATCGGCCGGTAATGCCATCACCGTGCCTGGCTGGGTCACGGGTTGGCCCAGATCTCTGGGGTGTCCTCTCGAACGCTCTTCATGAGCCGGTTCCGGCTTCCGGTCACCACTTCGTCATCGAACTTGCCGCGAAGGTCCATGACGCGATAAGGCAAGAGCGGGTCGAAGGTCGAGCAGTGCAAGTAATGATCGAGGTTGAGGACTGGCCTGGAAGCTCGCATCGAGTTGCTGAGCTTGTAGCCCACGTGGCGAAGAGTGTTCCCTTGCGGAGAACCGGTGCCTTCGACGATTCCACGTCCGGATAGATGACGAGGTTCTCGGCATCAAGCTGGCACGAAGGAACCGTCACTGCGCCGGAGGTGTCCTTCAGCGAGAGATAGGCGTAGCAGTCTTCCTTGTAATTGCCCCCGAGTCTGACAACCCGGATGACCGTGAACCCAACAACGCGAGGACTGTCCTTATGGCGTGAGACGATCAGCGTGTAGTCGCAGAAGGCGAGGCTTGAGTGCCTCCCTGGCCGAAAGCGCCGATGACGTGCGGCTTCCGGATTTGTTGCCCTGATGAAGACTGAGGATCGTGGTTGGAATATCGGCCGGGGCTATCCCGATGCCTTCGTCAAAGACATCGACCGTGGGTGCAGCCTTGACGCCGCTATCACACATCACGACCGAGATGCGACGGTCGTAGTTGTGCTCCCCGTAACGCCATTGGAACAGGCCTTCATCCGGGCCCGAGACGGGTCGGCCAAACCACTGTTTGGCTGCTTCACGCGCCGACGGCGGCAACGTCACGTTGGCTGGTGTGCGATCTTCCAGGATCGCATCCATCGCGTTTGTGAGACGTTCCGTCAGACTGCGACCCGGCTTCGTTCCCAGCCCAATCGCGGAAATGTTGCTCTCGTTGTCTCCAAAGGCGTGCCAACTGAATCCGAGAGGACCAAACGATTGGTCCAGCTCGACATTCGCATCGTCCCCGATTTCAGCGAGGATCTGACGGAGTGCGTCACTTGAGGTTGCTTTCAGCAGAGCATCGAACAGAGACTCGGCATTGTCGAACTGCATGGGAGGGATTTCCCTAATGAGGCGAACGCCTTTTGTGAATCAGGAGCACTTCTTTACGCGTGGGCATGCTTCCCTTCACACGGGCGTACCATTTTCTGTTTGGGACGATCCGCCAGACCCGCTCGAAGGAACCCTCGAAACCACAGACTCCGGTTTCCTGTAGCCCGACGGACCGAAGCGCAGTTGCGAGTAAGGTTCGAGCTGGGTATCCGGGTCCGAGAAAGCGACCAACTGAACGACGACCGATTGCTCGCCAATGATGTCCACGATCGACCGGAAGCAACTGCGGAGCTTCTCCAGGTAATCATCGATCCTGCGTCGTCGCTCGGCGAACGAGTAGTGTGGACCGGCCTCGCCGTCCTGGCAGCCGGCAAGCCAGTAGGGAGCGGGTGTCTCACGTCTGCCCTGAACTTGCCATCGATGGTAAAGCACATGAATGCCGACGTACGGGGGGGACGTCAGCACGAGTCGCGGCGGCAACCAGGATTCTGGCAGGCGGCCATCCGTGGCCAGGCCGACAGCGGAGCGATGCAAGACTCGTCTTTGGCAACAGGACTCGTGCGGAATCTGGGAGAAGGACGCTTTGACGGCGCTCCCGAACGCGAGAATCGACTCCAGCATGTCTGCAACGTGAAGCCGATGCTGTTTGAGGAATAGACCGCTTCCGGGGATGTCCTGTCGTGCATCAAGACCCCACTGAGCCGTTCTCAACAATGTGCACCGTGCGAAGCGCCGCTGCCGTGGCTTTGGAAGCTCGTCCAGCGTGTCCAGGGCCATTTCAAGGGTCTTCCGAATCCACCAAGGGACATGGCGCTGGTAGACCTCCCAGGCCAGGTGGCTCGGGTGGTCGGATCGAAGGTCGATGCGAGACGACAGATTCTTCGCCCATGCGGCGAGCAAGTCGGCATCGGGCTTGGTCAATGGGGTGGTCTTAACGCGCGTCACAAAAGCGGCCAGAGAGTTGATATCGCAGCCGACGAATCTCCGACCCGACACCAACGCTTCCACGGCCGCTGTGCCGCCACCCATGAAGGGGTCCAAAACGGTGTCCCCTGGCCGGCTGAAGAAGTCGATCGCAGCACGAGCGAATTGCGGTGAGAACCGGGCGGGATACCGATAGAAACTGTGCGTGTGGCCCGCAACCGGAACACTCGAATGAACGGCTTTCATCAAGAAGGAAATCGTTTCATCGCTGTCTTTTGTGGCGTTCATTTGACTGGGGAACAAGCCAGAAGTTGAAGTCTTCGTCCGTGGGGTTGAATTCCTCGCATCATAAATTCTTGTACAGCGGATTCAAGACCCAAGTCACCACGTTCCTCTGGAGGTGCATCCATGATCCTCTCCCACTTCGCCCACGGCAAGAAGTACGTGATCTCGGTGCCGGAGGGCACAAAGATCAGTCTCAAGTCCCACAAGGGCCTTCCCGACCTCCTGAAAGTTCCCTACGAGGGCCAGCTCGTCTCTCTGTCAGCGAGCCCCCGGAGTTGCTCCCCCTCATGGCCGAACACGCAGAAGTACGGCCTCAGAATCCTCCGCGTCGAGGAGATTTCCTGACCGTTTTCCGGCCCTTTCTGCTACCAGAACTGCTACCAAGTGGGCCGCCGCCAACTGCTACCACGGGTTCTGTCTCGTAAATCCTTACTATTTCTAGACTTCCGAATGGGCGATGAGGGACTCGAACCCCCGACCTCCTGCGTGTAAAGCAGGTGCTCTAACCAATTGAGCTAATCGCCCGCGGTCTTCACGGTGCGTGGCCGCGTCCGTGTTGCAAAGCATCGAGTAGCAAGGTCTCAAGGATGCTAGTATCAAAGTCTCGAGCGATTCGGTCAATGGTATTGCGGGTGGAAGAAGGTTCAAGAAGTCTTTCCCCGGGGCGCTGCGGAGGATCAACGGTACACACCGCCGGGGGGCGGACCGAGATGGGGGGCGTAGGCACCGACGGGGGGGACGGGCCCCCCATCGACCGGCTGGAAAGGGACGGGGAAAGTACGGTAAAACCCTGCGCCGTAGATGTATCCGGGGGCGACGAAACCCGGTCGCCAGAGGCCGACACCGTATCGGCCGGGCAGGAGGGCCGCCGGTCCGTAGCCGTAACCGTAGCCGGGGCCGTAGGGGGAGGAGAAGACGGAATAGGTGGCGGTCAAACCATAACTCGGGGAGCCATAGGCCATGCCGAATCGCCCCGGCGCACCGTAGGTCGCCATGAAGGCGGGGTTCGCGGGCAGGGCTTGGCCATCGGGCGCGATCGCGCTGCCGGGGAGAGGCGTGGTCATGACCGCCGTCTGACCGCGAGTCGTCAGAGGCATCGCGAGCACTCCCATCAGCAGCGTCGTGGCAAACCGTCGCATGGCTACTCTCCTCGGACTCGGTTCCGCGTGAGGCGTCGCCGATCGCATTTCTACTATTCTACGGTGCGGACGAGGTCCGGGCATGGACTCACGCGACGAAACCGCGTGCGCCCTCGGAAGGCGTCACTTCAGGGGACTTCCTTGCCTTTGGGCTTGTGGAAACGGGCGAGGAGACGGTCGCGCGCCCGCGCCAGCGGCGGCTCGCCAGAAAAAATCGGGCGGGCCTGGGGATCGGGGCCCGGCATTGCGTTCAGGGAGTTGAAGATCGGCGAGTAATAGGGAGAGTAGCCGTCGTCATAGGGCGGCAGATACAATCCTGGATAATAGCCTGGCCCGAGCGGGCCCGGCACCGTGTAGCCGAAGCCACTGTATCCCAGGCCGTTGGGACCGTAGCCGAACTCTCCATAAGCAAACGGCTGTTGCGCGCGGGCTGACAGGCCCGACAGCAACACCCATCCCAGGGCCAACGCCCCGATACGCCCGCGGTTCATGACGCTCCCTCCCCGCTCGGGCTGCCCGTGGCCGGGCGCGCGCCGCAGCCACAGACATCGATGCCGGTATTCTGCGCTATGAACGGACAGGGCGGGGAGGAAACGAGGTTTTGCCGGCCGGCCTCTCCCTTTCTGTCGGGGCGCAGGTTGGATTGCAGGGCTTGGGCGGCTCGATCGACGGCGCCGGTTCCTCGGTCGAATCGCGGGTCGAAGGGCGCGGCGGTGTTGAGCGTCGCGGTTCAGACCGTTAGCCTCGTGAGAGGAATGGTACCGTGAGGGGATCGACCGGGTGGGCTTTCGGGACGGCGTGGATCCTGCCGTTTCCGTGGTGAACGAACACGAGGTCGGCATGTCCGAGACCCGCCTGGGAGATGGTCGCAAATCGCTCGAAGAAGTCCACCGGAGCATCCCCGTCCAGCATGGGCATCTCCTCCAGCGGCTCTTCGCCTTCCTGGGACCGGCGTATCTGGTGAGCGTCGGTTACATGGACCCGGGCAACTGGGCCACCGACCTGGCGGGCGGGGCCCGCTTCGGCTATGCGCTGATCTGGGTCCTGTTGATGTCGAACCTGATGGCGGTCCTGCTCCAGACCCTGTCCGCCCGGCTGGGGCTGGTGGCGGGCCACGACCTGGCGCAAGCGTGCCGGGCCGCCTACCCGGGTCCGATCAACGTCGCGCTCTGGCTGTTCGCCGAGATCGCCATCGCGGCGACCGACCTGGCCGAGGTCCTGGGAACGATCATCGCGCTGAAGCTGCTCTTTGGCCTGCCGTTGTTATGGGGCTGCCTGGTCACGGCGTTCGACACCTTTGCCCTGTTGTATCTCCAGCGGCTGGGCATGCGGGCGATCGAGGCGGCGATCCTGGCGCTGGTGGCGACGATCGGCGTCTGTTTCCTGATCCAGATTCTCTGGCCCGTCCCGACCTGGGGCAGGTGGCCGGCGGGCTGGTGCCGTGGCTACCGCCGGATGCGCCGGTTCCCGGCTGCCGGCGCTGTACATCGCGATCGGCATGCTGGGGGCGACGGTCATGCCGCACAACTTATATCTGCACTCGGCACTGGTGCAGTCGCGGCGGATCGGTCGGGACCGCGCGAGCAAGCGGCAGGCGTGCTGGTACAACCTGATCGATTCGGGCCTGGCGCTGAACGTGGCATTTTTCGTCAACGCGGCGATTTTGGTGCTGGCGGCGGCCACGTTTCACCAGCACGGCGAAGTCGTGGACAGCATCGAGCAGGCGCACAAGCTGCTTCCCGGTTTCCTCGGTCCCGCGGCGCCGATCTTGTTCGGCATCGCCTTGCTGGCCGCCGGCCAGAGCTCGACCCTGACCGGCACGCTCGCCGGGCAGATCGTCATGGAAGGGCATCTGCGGCTGCGGCTCGCGCCCTGGCTGCGGCGCTCTTGACAAGGCTGGTGGCGCTCGCGCCGGCGGTGGTCACGATCCTGCTGGTGGGCGATGCCGGCATGCAGCCGTTGCTGGTCCTCAGCCAGGTCGTGCTGAGTTTGCAGCTTTCCTTCGCGGTGATCCCCTTGATCCACTTCACGTCCGACCGCCGCAACATGGGCGAGTTCGTCACGCCGGCCTGGGCGCTGGCGCTGTCGTGGCTGGCGGCGGGCGTGATCCTGGTGCTCAATGCCTGGCTCGTGCTGGGCACGGTCGGCGACTGGGTCGCCGCGGCGCAGGTTTCGAGTGTGCGGCTCGGGCCTCTGCCGCTGGCCGTGGTGGTCGGACCCGCCTTGTACGGCGGCGTCGTTCTGATCGCGGGATTCCTGGCCTGGATCACCTTCCAGCCCTGGCTCCGGCCGGCTCCGCCCTGGCCTTCGGAGGCGCCCGTGCGGCTGGACTGGGCCGATGCGCTGCGGCCCCGGCCGCTGGCCACGATCGGCGTGGCCCTGGAACACAGCCCCAACGACGCCGAGATCCTCAACCGGGCCTTGAGCCTGGCCAATCCCCTGCGGACGAAGTTCGTCCTGTTGCACGTCGCCGACACCCCGATGACGCTCGTCTATGGCGCCGAGACCGACGATCGCCACACCCGGGCGGACAGCGAGTATCTGGATGATGTGGTGCGGGTGCTGGAGGATCGGGGCTATCGGCGCAGGCGGTGCTGCTTTTTGGCGAGAACCGCGCCGGGCTGCTCATTAACCAGTTGCGCCGCGAGCCGGTCGATCTGCTGGTCGTCGGCTCGCACGGCCACGGCTGGGTGCAAGACCTGTTGTACGGCCAGACCGTCGACTCGGTCCGCCACGGCCTGGAAATTCCCATGCTCATCGCGCGCCCCGAGTCCGGCAAAGACGCGGGGACACCTTCCGACCCTCGTGAGGCCAGAGTGCGCGGACAGGCCGGAGCCGGGGAATTCGATAGCTGCGGGTGGACCATGTGCCACCCCCCGCACCCCCCGGCCACGCAGATCATCGCCAGGACCGCCGCCGCGAACCCAATCCGGCGCAAATATTTGGCCCAAAGGTCATGTGTACGTTGATCTTGCGTCCCGCCTCCGCTGGCTTCAAACGCGCCACCAGCGGGCGTTTGACGGGCGGTTTCGGGTCGATTCGCGTCCGCCACCGGGACCACGTGCCGTGTGCCGTCGCGGTTCACCTCGGCGAACCCACCCGGAGCCGCCGTTTCTGACGCAACCTCTGAAACTTCTTCCGGTTCGGCGGTTTTCTCGGTGGCTTTCATCGCGCCCTGGGCGCGCTGTTTTCGGTGTTCTCGCAGCGCATCGAGACTCTGGAACAGGGTGCGCGACCAGCGCGGCTCGTAGCGCGCGACGAAACGCATGGTTTTCGGCGTCAGCCCGGTCGACGACGCGGCGCCCGCCTCCCCGGCGATGCGCCGGATGCGTTCCAGCACCACCTGCGCCGTGGCGATCTGCTCGATGAGTGCCTGTTCGGTCTCATCCTCGGGCGGCTGGGCCTTGTGCCAGCGCTGCACCCACCGCCACCGGCGGCACCTCTCGGCATTCGAGAAGGTGATTTCCTTCGCTCCCAGCCCATGCCGCAACCCATTGCGGCTCACGCGTTTCTTGCCAGACCGGGACGTTGGCCCGGTCGAGTGCCGGGCGTTGCGGCGGTTGGCCTCGATCTTGGCGGCACTGGTTGGCATGGTCGGCCTTCCCACGAGACGAATGTCTGGCGTGCACGCCGGAAGGCGTGCCCTTCCTCGACATCATCGTGGTTGACCGCCGTCTCGTTCGGGAAATCCGCACGGTCGCGGCGGGTGGGCCTGGTGGCGCGTCCGAGCACGGGCCGAACGCTCTGCCGGACCAACTGCTAATGAAGTGCTAATAGCGGCAAAATTAGCAGTTAGAGGCGATCCGGGAAGTCTGTTTTAGCCCCGAAGGGGCGAAAGTGAATAGCCCGGGGCGTCAGCCCCGGGAACCGGGGCCGCCCCTGCGCCGCCTCCTCCAAAGCCCCGAAGGGGCGACCGAAGATCCCGCGGGACCATGGGTTCTGTCGCCCCATCGGGGCTGCGGAAGGGGTTTGTAGCGCGTCGTTCCCCGTCCCGGGGCTGACGCCCCGGGCTATTCACTTTCGCCCCTTCGGGGCTAAAACAGACGCCCCTTCGAGGCTGAATACCAGCTTCTCGGATAGCCTCTTAGCCGGGCTTGCAAGCTTGCACAGGTGGGTGGTACTGGTAGCTTGCTACCGCTGCTCCGGCCGGTTGTCGGAGGGCACCAAGCCCCTCCCTCGGGCGGGCTCTTGAAATCTCGTTGGCTGGCATAAACTCTCAGCACTGCCATCGAATCGACTGGCTCATCAGAGACGCGGCTGAGGGCGACGACGATGAGGCGATCACTCCCGCTGCTGGCGGTCTTGGCCCTGCTCCCGCTCCCCGGCGTCGGCCAGACGAACTCGTCCTGGATCGGCCAGCGTGTGATTACCCATTACGGAGCGGTGTTCAAGATCGGCAATCAAGTCGTTGATGACGAGAAGCGCGACACCAATCTGGCCGTCTCGGGCCATGACCGGAATAGCTTCCGTGTCTACCGAGTCGAACATGTCAACGGCGGCTGGTTGTGGCTGAAGGCGGAGAAGGAAGGCGTGGAAGGCTGGGTCCAGGCCGAGTACGTGATCCCCTACAGTCAAGCAATCGATTACTTCACGACTCAGATCCGGGCCAATCCGAATGACCACACCTGGTACATTTGTCGTGGTAAGGGCTCGTCAAGAAATAATCGTTACATATCGCCTTCAAACCTGCTGGGCTTTCAGGCTTCAGCAGCCGATTGGAACGCTTATTTCTTGCCGGGCCCTAACGTCTGGTCGGACAAAGGCGAATACGACATCGCCATCGCCGATTTCAACGAGGCAATTCGACTCGACCCGAGCGACGAAGTCGCATGGCTTGATCGAGGCCACGCATGGAGACTCAAAAAAGAGTACGACAAGGCCATCGCCGACTACGGCGAGGCCATCCGCCTCGACCCGAAGGATGCGATGGCGTACAACGGCCGGGCTTGGCTGAGAGCGACTTGCCCCGACGAGAAGTATCGGGACGGACAGAAGGCATTCGCTGACGCTTCTCAGGCTTGCCAGCTAGACAACTACAAGGGGGCGCATTTTCTTGGCACTCTCGCCGCGGCCTATGCCGAATGCGGCGACTTCGCCAAGGCTGTCGAGTGGCAGGAGAAGGCTAACAAGATGTACACGGACGATGGCGACAAGAAGAAGGGCGAAGAGAGGCTCAAGCTCTACAGTGACAAGAAGCCGTATCGGAACAAGGGGTGAGAGTAAAGTAGGGTGCGTCGAGTCCGCGATGACGCACCTTCTCCTGCACCGACTCATCGGGGCCCGTGGCGGAAGAGGTGCGTCATCGCGGACTCGACGCACCCTACATTGTTACTCCCGAATCGCTCGTCGTGCGCCGATCGTCCCGTGGTCAAGCTGGGTGAGTCTTCTGGCATGGTCCCCGTACCGGGTGCGGACATGCCCACGAAGACGTGGGCATGCCACCCGACCGCGACAAGAGGTTCGAGTCGGACCGGTGGTTTCCCCACGGCCTGAGGATCATGTCGTGACGTCCACCGACCCAGGGCTGACGCCCTGGGCTATCCGCCGCCCCTACGGGATTCCGCCCCAGCCACCCGAGGTCACCTCCGAACATCAATAGGAATTCACAAGTCGTTGCTCGCCCGTCTTCATCTTCCGGCTCAGGGTGGCGGCGTGGTAGTGCATGGCGATGTGGAACAGGTAAAAGAGGGCCAGCCCGGGGCGCCGCTGGACTTTCAGAAAGCGCACGAACCGGCGGCGGTACTCGCGCCGAAGGGCCGCCGAGGGCACGCGGCGCATCAGGCCGAGGAACAGGCCGATGACCCCCAGCAACAAGGTCCCCTCGCTCCAGAGCCAGCGCAGGGGGTGCCGCCGCCAGTATTTCGAATGGCTGTAGCTGCCGATATCGAACCCCTTGCGCAAGAACAAGGCGTCGGTCCGGTCGAAATAGGCATCCGCGTCATACAAGCTCGACATGACGTGCAGGAAGCCATCGCGCAACTCTTCCGTGCTCATCTGCAAGGGGTGAACGTTCGTGCCGAATTCAGGGGGATCGGCCAGGTCGAGCCGGCCCTCGGCCGCCAGCCGGTCGTAAAGCGGCGTCTTGGGGATCGCGCTAGAGCATGCCGCTCATCGAGAAGGCTGATGCGCGCCTCCTTGATGAACTCGATCTGCGCGGTCGAAGATCGCCCGCGTCGTCGTTGTCGAAGCCCATGATCATGCCGCACCAGACCTCCATGCCGGCGTCCTGGATGCGGTGGACCTTCTCGAGCAGCGTGCCCCCCTGCGCGGACGTTCTGAAACTTCTTGGTCTCCCGCAGGGAGTCCTCGTTGGGGCTCTCGATGCCGACGAAGACCGCGATGATGTTCGCCTCGACCATCAGCTCCATCAGCTCGGGGTCGTCGGCCAGGTCGATCGACGCCTCGGTGAAGAAGGTCAGCGGGTATCCCCGTGCGGTGCTGCCAGGCGACGACCTCGCGCAGCACTTCCTTGATCGCCCTCTTGTTGCCGATCAGGTTGTCATCGACGATGAAGACGATGCGCATGCCCGCCTTGTGGATCGCCTCGAGCTCGGCGATCACCTGGGCAGTGGTCTTGATCCGCGGGCGGCGGCCGAACGTGACGATGATGTCGCAGAACTCGCACTGGAACGGGCAGCCGCGCGAGAACTGGAGGCTGCCGAAGGCGTACTGCCGCATCTTGAGCAGGTCGAACCGGGGCGTCGGCACCCGGGTCATGTCGGATCTTCTCGACCTGCTCGTAGCGCGTGGTGTGAATGCCGCCCTGCCACTCCTTCGAGGAACCGGGGCCAGGTCTCCTCGGCCTCGCCGACGAAGATCACGTCGGCCAGGCCGCCGAAGTAGTCTTCCTGGACCGTGACCCAGGGTCCGCCCACCACCGTGAAACAGCCCCGGTCCTTGAGCTCGGTGAGGATTTCCTTCATGCGGAACCGCTGGACGCTCATCCCGGTGACGCCGACGATGTCGGCCCGCGCGCAACGCTCCAAGTCGATCGGCTCGACGTTCTCGTCGATCAGCGTGATGGTGTGCTCCGCGGGCGTCAGCGCCGCCAGCAGCGGCAGGCAGGCCACCGGGAGGTTGGCCCGCTTGCCGATGAACGGCAGAGCGTGCTCCATCCCCCAGTACGAAACCTCGAAGCGGGGATTGATCAGAACGATGTCAGCCATGATGAGGGAGCCCCGTCCCCAAAAAGATGTGATCCAAGCTCCGCCGCTCGCGCAAAGGAAACGAGCATGAAAAACGGATGCCATACAGCCGAAAATCGGAAGAAACGGCAATGAGCAAGGAGCGGTGTGAGTCTTTTAGTCAAAAAGACCATCCTTGAACAGGGGTCTTCAGGAGGGTGAAGGGGAATTTGCGTCCGCGGAGTTTGGATGATCGTTCTTGTAGGGTAGGCTTCAGCCTGCCAATCTCATTTCCGTTTGAATTCCTATGGAATTGGCAGGCTGAAGCCTACCCTACAAGAGCGTCTCGGACACCCCCTTATCGCGGGACGTCCGGAAGAACAGCACGTAAACCGGCACCCCGAGCAAGATCAGGCCGAGCCCGGTCAGCGATTCCGGCAAGCTGCTGCGCAGCATGCTGAACATGAGCACACAGGACGCCGCCACATACAAGACGGGCGTCGCCGGATAGCCCCAGGTGCGGTACGGGCGCGGCCAGTCGGGATGGCGTCGGCGGAGGACAAAGACGCTGGCGATGGTCAACGTGTAGATGACGGTGCCGCCGAAGATGACATACGTATAGAGCAAGTCGTAAAGCGGCGTCTTGTGCAGTATCTCCCATGCCGCGCAGCCAGGAAGGCAGGCCCCCGGACGAAGGCGGGGCGATGAGGCCCGGTACCGAGCCGACGACCGTCAGCGCGATGGCCCAGAACGCCTGCGCCAGGATGGCGTTCGCGGGCGTCTGGAACCGGGAATGAATCCGGCACAGGGCGCGCGGAAAATGCCCGTCGCGGGCCATCGCGAAATACGCGCGCGGGCCGGACATGGCGTTGCCGTTGAGCGTGATCAAGGCGGACGCCATGATCGCCAGCGCGATCGCCTGGCCGCCCCGTTCACCGATCAGTTTCCGGCAGAAGACCGCCGCGACGACCTGCCCTTGCGCGGCCACCGCGTTCATCTCGGGCATGCTGAGCACCAGATGATACGCGATCGTCATCGCCAGATAGATTCCGATGAGAAGGAACAGGCCGAGCGTCAAGGAGCGCGGAATGGTCCGGCCCGGGTCGCGGATCTCCTCGGCCAGCTCGGAAGCGTTCACCCAGCCGTCGTAGGTCCAGAGAATGCTCACCATGGCCACCATGAAGCCCGCGAACGCCGGATAGCCGAACGTCGCCGGCCAGACGGGCTGAAGGTTCGACACATGCGCCCGCCCGAGCAGGAACGGCCCGACGATCATCGCGCCCAGGCCGCCGATCTTCAGCGCCGTGCCCACCACCTGCAAGGCGCTGCCTTTCTTGGTGCCCGCCACGTTGATCGCGGCCACGAGCACCATCGCGAGCACCGCCAGGAGCGTCTTCCAGACATTCGGGTCCATTCCACCCGGCGCCTTGTAGACCTCCGCGAGGTTCATGGCGAAGGCCGCGGCCAGCGTCGCCACCGACCCGGAGCGGATCACCAGGAACTCGGTCCAGCCGAACAGGAACCCCGCGAGGGACCCGAACGCCTCTTTCAAGTACACATACGGCCCGCCCGCGTGCGGCAGCATCGCGCCCAGTTCGGCGAGTGTCAACGCCCCGGCCAGGCTGTAGAGACCAGCGAGAACCCACGCAATCATGATCGGCCCGATCGCGGGGATGCTCTGCGCCACCCGCGCCGGCACCAGGAAGATCCCCGAGCCGATCACCGATCCGACAATCACCGCCAGGGCCTCGGTCGATCCCAGGACGCGGGGAAGCTGGGGGCGGGAGTTGAGATCGTGACCCATCGAATCATGATTCTCCGTAGGGTGGGCACCGCCCACCATCTGCGATTCCCAGTCTTGTAGGGTAGGCTTCAGCCTGCCAATCCCATTTCCGTTTGAATTCCTATGGAATTGGCAGGCTGAAGCCTACCCTACAAGAGTCATGGCGCCGTCGTTCCACCGCGCGGCGCGGCTTCGACGGCCAGGCGCTGGGCCTCCGCCATCGCCTTCGTCGCGGCCTGGATCTGCCGCACGAGGATCGGAAGCTGCTCGGCGAGCATCTTCGGATTCTCCTCGACGATGGCCTGGTAGACCCCGGCAGCGGCCAGCAGGCGTAGCCGGTCGTCAGTCCGGGCGCGAAAATCGTGTGCTTGTACCAGGATCGGCCGGGAAGGCCCGCCGGGGACAGGAAGGCGCGCTCGATCCGGGTGAGCGCGTCATTGATCGCCGTCAGCCGGGTCGTCTCGACCTGATCGCGGTTTGCCAGAGCGGCGGTGGCCTTGTCCAGCCGCTCCGCCTCGGATTGGAACTCGCGCACGGCACCGATCAGGCTGGGCAGGCCATCGAAGGTGATCTTGGGTTTATCCACCGCCCGCGCCTTGCGCGCGACGATCCGCCGCAAGTCATCGACATAGGCGCGCAACGCCTCGCCATAAGGCACGAAGCGCAGCGGCACGATGTCCGCGCCGGCCGCGCGGAGGGCGATCAAGGCGTAGAGCTTGGCCGCCGTGGTGTGGGTCAGGAACTCGGGGTCGCCGAAGTGCTCCATCCAGAAGAAGTCGTCGTAGATCGCGTGGTAGACCCCGTAACGGCCGCCGAAGCCGACGTCCGCGGCCGGGACGCCGAGATGGTCCAGAAACGCCGTGTAATCCGATCCCGACCCGAGCGGCGCCAGGCGGGGCGAGAAGCGGGCCGGCGGGCTGGCCGTCGTGGCCGTCCTCGCTCCAGACGCGGCCGTCGAGGTCCAGCGGCTCCTCGTTGGCCCAGGATGCGCGGCGGCGGCTCATCCAGACATCGCGGACAGACTGACCGCTGCGCGGGTCCACGATCGCGCCGGCGGCTTCGAGGATCAGGTCGCGGAGCGAGGGGACGCCGTCGATGTTCAAGTCGTTGCCGCCAGCCGCGGAATCGACGTTGAGCATCAGCACGGCCTTCTGGCTCAGCTCGTCGGCGTGATGCTCGGCCCATTCGGTCGAGCCGACGAGGCCGTATTCCTCGGCGTCCCAGTTGGCATAGATGAGCGTCCGGCGCGGTTTCCAGCCGGCCTTGACGGCCGCGCCGAGGGCCCGGCAGGCTTCCATTGTTGCGGCGGTGCCGCTCGACGGATCGACTGCGCCGTAGACCCAGGCGTCGCGGTGGTTGCCGACCATCACCCAGCGCTCGGGTTCGACGCTGCCCCGGATCGTGGCGATCACGTTCCAGATGGTGCGGATCTGGTAATCCTGCCAGGTGGAGAAGTGGACCTCGACGGGTCCCGGGCCGACGTGATAGGCGAACGGCAAACCGCCCTGCCAGCCGGCGGGTACGACGGGGTCTCCCAGACCTTCCAGGATCGGCCGGGCGGATTCATAACTGATTGGCAGTGATGGGATCGACGGGTAATACTCGTTGCGCTTCAGGCCGGAGACTTTCTCCCAGTTGGCCATGGCCTGCTCGTTGGGATTTGCGACCGAGACGTCGGCGCGTGGGCCGAGGGGAAAGCCGTTCATGGGGTCGATCGGCAAGCGTTTGGCCCCCTTGAGCGAAGGCGTGCCGGGCGTGGAGGGATCGCCCGGCCCGTAGGGGAGGAACTGCACGCTGCCGCGCTGAATGCCCGATTCCGGCCGGTAGGGACCGTTCGGCCAGATATCTCCCTTCATGTAGCCGTCGTCGGCCGGGTCGGAGTAAATCAGGATGCCCGCTGCCCCGCGCTTCTGGGCGTTGAGCACTTTCAGGCCGCGGAACAGGTTGCCGAAGTAGCGCACCAGGACGATCTTGCCGCGCACCTCCACGCCCATGCGCTGAAGGGCGTCGAAATCTTCCGGCCGGCCGTAGTTGGCATAGACGACCTGGCCGATGACATCGCCCGAGACTCCGTAGCCGTGGAAGGCTGGAAAAACGGCCGGGCTGGCGGAATCCTTGTCCGGCGTGTACGCGTCCTCGATGACCTTGAGCGTCTGCTTGGTCGGGCGCACGATCTCGACCTTCGGCCCGCCCGGCGAGGGATAATTGAGCAGGACTTCATACTCGGCGATCTCGGTCTGCCAGCCCCATTCGCGGAGCCGGTCGCGGACGAACAAGGCCGTCTCATAATCCGCGTGCGTGCCGGCGACGTGCGGTTCCTCGGTCAAGGCGCGGAGCCAGGCCCGGGCCTTGTCTGGGGTCGGGACCGCCAGGGCTCGCGCCTCGGCCGCACTCTGGCCAGGCCGAGACGCGGGCGCGAACCCGATCGGACCGTCACCACCGGCCCGAGCCAGCCCGGCCAGCGCGAACATCAGAACGAACCCCGACGCGACACGGCGTTGCATGGAATGGGACCCCGTCTTGACGGTGCCTCGACACACGCGAGAACGGTTGCAGGATACGACCGCCGCTCCTCCTGTGCCAGATCCCGCCCGGATTCACCACAGAGACACAGAGGACACGGAGTTCTCACAGAGGTATTCTCTGTGTCGTCTCTGTGCTCTTTGTGCCTCTGTGGTGAATCCGGCCAATCGACCCTAAGAAGTTGTTTTCTCGCCCGTCATCCTTCACAGCAAGGCAAACGCCGGGAGGCGCGATGGCAGGTCAGCCCAGGACGTCGGACACGGACTGGCTGCGGGCGGCCGTGGACCGCTTCGAGAAACCGCTCACGCTCTACGCCGCCCGGTTTCTGGGCGACGCCGAGCGGCGCGCGACGTGGTTCAGGACACGTTCTTGCGGCTCTGCGAGCAAGACCGCGCGGACGTCGAGCCCCACCTGGCGGAGTGGCTGTTCACCGTCTGCCGCAACCGCGCGACCGACGTCTTACGGAAGGAGGGGCGCATGACCCGTCTGAGCGCCGAGCACCTCCAGACCCAGGCCGGCTTTGATCCGGCCCCGGCCGACGTGCTCGCACACCGCGAGGATCACGCGCTGATCCTCCGGCTTCTCGACGACCTGCCGCAAGGGCAGCAGGACGTGATCCGGCTCAAATTTCAGAACGGCTTTTCCTACAAGGAGATCAGTCGCATCAGCGGGTACAGCGTCAGCAACGTCGGGTTCCTGATCCACACCGGCTTGAAAACCATCCGCACCCGGCTGGGCGTGGCCCGTCCCGCGTCGGCTCAACCCTGAAAGGAGGTCCGCCATGTTGCACGATCTCGACGATCCTCGCCTGACGGCCTACGCCCTGGGCGAGCTGGACGAAGACGACGAGCGCGCCGACTTCGAGGCGCTGCTCTCGGACCACGAAGACGCTCGCCGGCTGATCGAGGAGATCCGCGCCACCGCGCAGCTCCTGACCGAACAGCTCCGCACGGAGCCCAGCCCCGGCCTGACGCCTGAGAACAAGGCGGCCATCGAGGAATGCTTGAACGCCAAACCGGCGATCCTGACCCATCCCCGCTGGTGGCCGGCCGTGCGCTTGGCCCTGGTCGCCAGTCTGCTGCTGGCGCTGGGGATCGGAACATTCTGGGGCGTGCGCTCCGCCTGGCGGCTTCGTCCGGGCGAAGCCGTGGCCCTGAAGCCAATGAGCGTTCTGCCCGTTGCCGTGCCCGCGCCTCGCAGTGACGCCCAACCCAAGCAAGCAGCGCCCGCGGCGGTGAACCGCGACCATGACGCCTTGCCCCAGCTTGCTGCCCCTTCGCCCCCGCCGGCCGCCGCCCCCGTCCCGCGGACTTTTGGGGATGCGGAGTCGGCGGTAGGAGATGCGCAAGCCGTCGGAAGAATCCCTGGGCCGGCTCAACAAGCAGCTCAGCGACGAGGCCGGCGTGACAGCCCCCCCGGCCGGAACCGCCCTCGGCACCCGCAAGCGCGAGGAGACTCTCCGGGCCAAGGTTCTGACCGAAAGTTCCCGGGAACAGGAACAGATGCCGGAGCCGACCGCCCGTCTGGCGCGGCGCAGTGGCATGGCAACCGATCGCTATGCTTTCAACGAGCCAGCCAGCTCCAGCGGCCCGCAAGGTCAAGCCGCTCAAACGGGCCCGGCAGATCAGACGAAGCCCGCTGCCTCCCAGCCCGGTCAGAAAGCCGCGGAAGCGAAGGTGGCGCAGAACCCTGATATGTCGCAGCCCGCCATGGCGGCGTATTACAGTAGCTTGAGCCGTAGCACATCGAACGGACAGCCGGTCCAGAAGAAGGGCATGGACGTCGGCGCAAAGGCGCTCGAAGCCAACAAGGCCAAGGACAACGCTGCTGGCCTCGGTGGACCCGTAACGCTGGGCCAGGCGACGGCCGGCGGCGGCATGGGCGGCGGCATGGGTATGGGCGGACGCGGCCTGGCGGCCGGCAAGCCCAGCGAGCCCGCTTCCCGACTCGCGCTTGCCGATTCCGCCAACAGCCGACGAATGCCGGAACTGGCCCAGGAAGTCCAGGCGCATTCCCGCACCGCGACCACGGCTCCCGCCCGGTCGCACGAGTATCGGGCCAAAGCTCCCCTCATCGTGGGCCAAGGGGGACCGACGACGGGTATCGACTCCGCCTCGATCGCGGCCAACTCTTCGGCCGGCGACCGGCTCAACAAGGCCAAGACCCCGTTCGGAGCAGCCGGACAACCGGCTCAGTCTGGCATGGATCTCGGCCAGCAGGCTGGCGGCGGTCGGGGCCAGGGCGACCAGACGAAAGGTCCGGCCGCCAAGCCCCAGGCCGAAATGGACAAGTTGAACGCCCAACAGAACCAGATCCCGGTTGAAGATCTTCGCGCCGTGAAGGAGGACGAGGCGAAGAGCCCGGCCGCGCCCCCGGCAGTTGTTCCTGCCGCCGCCGTCCCGCCCGTCATGCTGGCCGAGCGGATCGACGCGATGCCGGCTCCTCCCCCGGCCACCTTGCCCACGCCTCCTCCCGTCGGCCCGAACCGCGAGGCCTTCCAGCCGATCACGGACAACCCGTTCGTGCGCACGCTCGAAGCGCCGCAATCCACGTTCGGGATTGATGTCGATACGGCCTCGTATGCGATCGTGCGGCGTTATCTTGCGTCCCAGAACCTGCTCCCGCCGCGCGATGCGGTGCGCATCGAAGAAATGGTCAACGCCTTCCAATATGAGTATCCCCAGCCCGAGGAAGGCCGGCCGTTCTCGGTCAACCTCGAAATCGCCCGGTGTCCCTGGAACGCCCAGCACCGATTGGCGCGGATCGGTCTGCAAGGCCGTTCGATCGACAATGCCCACCGGCCTCCCGGCAACATCGTCTTTTTGATCGACGTGTCCGGCTCGATGGGCGAACCCGACAAGCTGCCGCTGTTGAAGACCGGCATGCGGATGCTCACCGAGCAGCTCGTCGAGGGGGACCGCGTGACCATCGTTACTTACGCCACGAATGCTCAGGTTGCGCTGGACACCACGTCCGGCGAGCGCAAGGGAGAGATCCTCGCCGCTCTCGACGCCCTCCAGGCCGGCGGCTCGACCAACGGCGCGGGCGGCATCGAGCTGGCCTACCAGATGGCCGACCGCAACTTCCAGCCCGAGGGCACCAACCGCGTGGTGCTCGCCACCGACGGCGATTTCAACGTCGGCATGACGGCCCGGGGCGATCTGGAACGCCTCATCACCGAGAAGGCCAAGCACAAGATTCATTTGACCGTGCTCGGCTTCGGCCGCGGCAACCTTCAGGACGACCGCCTGATGGCGCTCGCCGACAAGGGCGACGGCCAGTACCACTACATTGACTCGGAAGCCGAGGCGCGCAAGGTGCTCGTCGAGCAGGTGGCCGGCACACTGGTGACGATCGCCAAGGACGTCAAGCTCCAGGTCGATTTCAACCCGGCCAAGGTCGCCGCCTATCGCCTGCTCGGCTACGAGAAACGCGCCCTGGCCGCGCAGGACTTCAAGGACGACGCCAAGGACTCGGGCGATTTAGGGGCTGGCCATACGGTCACCGCCTTTTATGAACTGGTCCCGCCCGGCGTCGAGGTGGCGGAACCGGCCGCCGAGCCATCGCGGTTCGTCAAGCCGGCCCAGCCGGCCAATCCCGAAGCGAAGGAATCCTTTGTCGTGAAGCTGCGCTACAAGGCGCCGAAAGGTGACGTGAGCCAGGCGCTGGAAGTCCCGGCCATCGACGAGGGGCGCGACTATGCCGTGGCTTCCCCCGATTTCAAGTTTGCCGCGGCCGTGGCCTCGTTCGGGCTGTTGTTGCGCGACTCGCCCTACAAGGGGACGGCAACCTTTGATGGCGTCCTCGAACTGGCCGAGGCCAGCAAGGGGTCGGACTCGCGGGGTGAGCGGGCTGCGTTTCTCGACCTGGTTCGCAAGGCCCGGGAACTGCGCTCGCCTTGAGCTTGCGCGCGGGGCGGTCTTCACCACAGAGGTACGGAGAACACGGAGTTCTCACAGAGGTATTACCCCGGCAAAGAAGATCCTCCTGTAGGTCGGACAATCCTGTCCGACAGGCCGGGGGAGTCGGACAGGATTGTCCGACCTACAGGAGGATCTTCTTTGCCGGGGTAATAAACACAACCCTCTTCGTGACCGGCAGGTTTCTGGTGCCCGCGAAGTCGAGCACCGTTTTCCTCGGTGGTCCGATCGGAAGGGTCGGAGCCACAAGCGAGGCAAGAATACATGTCAAATTGCCTGCAAATGATGCATTGCAGGCAATTTCGTCGTCCGTTCTCGATCATCCCTCCGAAACGAAATCGCGTGTTCGCGATCCCAACTTTGGTTGCGGCCGAGCGGCTGCGCTAGGCGTTTTCCGCGCGCTCCAGTCTCCCGTCCTCCATCTCGTACACCATGTCGAAGAGGTCCAGGGCACGATGGTCGTGTGTGACCACGATCACGCCGCCGTTCTGCTCGCGGCCAGCCCGACGCAGGAGTTCCATGACCTGACGGCCCCGCTGCTTGTCCAGGGCCGCCGTGGGGCTCATCGGCCAAAATGATGCTGGGACGGTTCGCGATGGCCCGCGCCACGGCCACCCGCTGCGATTCGCCGCTCGAGAGCATCGAAGGAAAGTTGTCGGCCCGGTCGGCGACGCCGAGATGATCGAGTAATTCCAAGGCACGCCGTCGAGCTTCACGGCGGCTCACTCCGTTCAGCTCGACGACGACCTGAACATTGTC
>CAWHUG010000004.1:0-407889 GCA_963832405.1 uncultured Isosphaeraceae bacterium | reverse complement strand
CCTACGAATTCTGATCCCGTGAGGCGCTGATGGCCGCTCCCCCGCAATTCCGCACCTGGCAGATCATGGTCGTCGTGGTCGCATTGGCACCAGTGCTTGCGCTGCTTCGACTTGCTCCGGTTCCGCTTGTTCTGCTCAGTCTGCCCCTCTCCTGGCTGGAGTTTTTGATACTTCGATTCGGCTGGCGCTGGAGCCTGAAGCTCGGGCGTGAGACATACGACGAGGAAGGATCGGGGTGGGCATTCTTTGTCGGTGCGACCGGCTGTCTTGTTACGTTGTCGAGCGCGCTGGTCGTATTAATCATTTTCTTGCCTGTGCTCTTTGTGCTACTCAGAAGCCTCGGAATCCCCTGAGACTCGGACTGGTCAGGCGGTAACGAGTCCGTTAGCCTGAAAGGGTGTACGAAAAGGGTCTATTCCATGTAGTGGCGGCCGTCTCGGCCGCTCTGGTGTTTGGGCCTCGGAGCGGCCGAGACGGCCGCCACTACACAGAGAGAGCGATCCGACCCTTTTCATACACCCTCTGAAAATGAGAGTGCTCTCGGCGTTCACTTCCCATCGGGGATTCGAGATGACCGCAACCGCCTTCGTTCCCGAGACGTTTCCGCGCCAGTGGGTGCCGGCCGAGACGGAGCTGAAGACCTGGGAACAGATCGAGCCCTGGTATCGGCGGCTGCTCGACCGGGAAATCGGTTCGCCAGCCGAGCTGGAAACATGGCTGCGGGACCTGGGCGAGCTGAACGCGGCCGTCTCGCAGGAAGGCGTCCAGCGGTACGTCGCCATGACCTGCCAGACCGACGACCCCGAGCGCGAGCAGGCGCACCTGGCGTGGGTCCGCGATGTCGAGCCGAAGCTCAAGCCGGTCCTCAACGAGCTCGCTCGAAGTATCTTGATTCGCCGCATCGCGACGAGCTGGATTCCAGCCGCTATCACGTCTATGACCGTGCCCAGGCCAACCGCCGAGCGCTGTATCGCGATGCCAACGTGCCACGGGAGACGGAGCTGGCCGAACTCGAGCAGCAGTATCAGAAGATCATCGGCGCTCAGACCGTCACCTTCCGCGGCCAGGAATATACGCCGGCCCAGATGGCGCCGTTCCTGGAGGAAACCGACCGCGCGTTGCGGCAGGAAGTCTGGGAGCTGATCGTCCAGCGCCGCCTTCAGGACCGCGATACGCTCGATGAGCTGTTCGACCGCATGGTCCAGCTCCGCGTGGCGATTGGCCGGGAGGCCGGCTTGGCGTCGTACACGGATTACGCCTACAAGAACCGCGAGCGGTTCGACTATGACCCGGCGGCGGTCGGCCGTTTCCGCGATGCCATCGAAACGGTCGTCGTGCCGCTGGCACGCGACCTTCAGGAACAGCGCAAGCAGGTCTTGGCCGTGGACACGCTGCGGCCGTGGGACGTGTCCGTGGACCCCCTGGGACGGCCGCCGCTGCGGCCCTTCCAGGATGCCGACGCGTTCGCCCGGGGCACGAAACGATCTTCGACGCCGTTGATACGGAACTTGGGCCCCAGTTCGAGTTCCTCCGCGGACGGGGCCTGCTCGACCTGGCCAATCGCAAGGGAAAGGCGCCCGGCGGGTATCAAACGACACTCGAAGACGATCGCCTTCCGTTCATCTTCATGAACGCCGTGGGCATCGACGGCGACGTGCGCACGCTGCTGCACGAAGGCGGTCACGCCTTTCATGCGCTGGCGGCGCGGGGCGAGCCGCTGGCCGCGTACCGCGAGGCGCCGATCGAGTTCTGCGAGGTCGCCTCGATGGCCATGGAACTGCTCGGGGCCCGCGACACGGCCGTGTTCTATGCCCCCGCCGACGCCGACCGCTCGTACCGTCAATTGCTCGAAGGCATCGTCCTGATCTTCCCTTGGATCGCGACCGTCGATGCCTTTCAGCACTGGATCTACGCCCACCCCGGGCACACGCGCGACGAGCGGAGCACGGCCTGGCTCGACCGGCTCGACCGCTTCGATGACAACGTCGACTGGAGCGGTTACGAGGAGGCGCGGGCGGCGCGATGGCAACGACAGTTGCACATTTTCTTGTATCCGTTTTACTACGTCGAGTACGGCATCGCGGAGCTCGGCGCCCTTCAGATCTGGCAGCGGGCGCGGCATGATCGCCGCGGCGCCGTGGCCGCCTATCGGCGGGCGCTCGCGGTCGGCGGCTCCCGGCCGCTGCCGGAACTGTTCGCCGCCGCCGACATCCAGTTCGATTTCTCCGAGCAGACCCTCCGGCCGTTGATCGAGGCCATTCGCGAGGAACTGGACACGCTGGCGTCGTGAACATGCTCGAAATCCTCTACGAAGACAACCACTGCCTGGCCGTGAACAAGCCGGCCGGACTGCTCACGCAGGGAGATGCGACCGGCGATCCGTGTCTGGTCGACCTCGTGCGCGCGGACTTGAAGCGGCGGTATGCAAAGCCCGGGAATGTGTTCGTCGGCCTGGTACACCGGCTCGACCGTACGGTATCGGGCGTCGTGCTGCTGGCGAAGACGAGCAAGGCGGCCGCGCGGCTGACGGCTCAGTTCCAGGCGGGGACGATTGAGAAACTCTACTGGGCGATCGTCGAAGGAATCTGTCGCGACGAGGAAGGAGTCTGGTCGGATCGCCTCGATAAGGACGCGACGCGCAACGTGGTGCAGGTCGTGCCGGCGGATTCGGACGCGGGCAAGACGGCGACGCTCGCCTTCCGGGTTCTCAACCGCGGCGCGCGGACGACGCTGTTGGCCATCCGGCCGCAGACGGGGCGCAGCCATCAAATCCGGGTTCAGCTCGCGGCACGCGGACTACCGGTTCTGGGCGATCGCAAGTATGGGGCAAGGACCCGTTTGGTGGCGGTGGATGGAGGAATGCGGATCGCGCTGCATGCTCGGGAATTGACGGTCACTCACCCGACTCGGCCGGAAGCGATCGTGATGGTCGCACCGGTGCCGACAGACTGGCCCGACGCGCCACGGACCCGACCGCGTGACTGAGGGCCGACCGCCCGGCGAACGCCAGCGGGACGCTGAGCGCGGTCAGCAACAGCGCCGCGAAGGGACGCCAGGCGGTCGTGTCCTGGAACAGAGGCGACGCGACCAGGGCGGGCGCGATGGCGACCGGCTTCGGCGTTTCCTCGGCAGCGGGGGTCGGGTCGGTCGGCGCGGGTACCGCGGTTTTTTCCGCGTCGGGCGGCTGCGTGGCTTTCTGTCGCGCCTTCAAAAACGCGGTGGCCGCCATCCACAGGTCGGCCTCCTTCGGGCCGATCTCTTCGACCTCCTTGGCGGCACTGGCCTCGTCGAGCCCCTCGACCACGACCAGGTGGACATACCACAGCACGGCCGCGCAGGCCCCGTCGGTGTCGAAGAAGTAGAGGGGCCGGTTGCCGGCCATGGCGATCTCGTCGCCGAACCGCTTCAACAGGGCCTCATCGAGCGTCTTGGCCGTAACCGGCAGGACGATGTATCGCAAGCCGGCATGAAGGGCGGCCGCGTCATCGCCGGGTTTGACATCCGCGCGGGCGCAGGTCGAGGACGGTCTTGTACCCCTTTTCGACCAGGAACGACCAGCCCGCCTCGGTGGGGAGATTACCGCCCGCGAGCTGGGGCCGGACGACCTTGAAACGGGCGATGCCCTCGGCCAGGCTGAGCGCCTGGGCCGGGGGCTTGGGCGGGGACTCGGCGGTCAAGACCGCCGGCCTGGAGGGCGACGGCGCAGGTGTCGGGGCCGGCACCGCCGCCAAAGGCTCCGCCGCCGGGGGTACCGGCGGCGTGTGGCTTTTCATGGGTTCGGCTAACGCGGACAACGGTGGCAGATCGATCAGCGGGTCCTCCTTATCAGGCGACCGCGCGGTCTGCGTCGATGACATGGCACTCGGGCGGCGCGACGTGGTGGCGCCGCTCGCGGGCCGCTGGGTTTCGTACAGGGCCTTGTGGTTCAAGGAGGTCGTACCCGTCTTCTCGCCGGCTGGCGCGGTCGATTCGGCGGGCGGGATCGCCGGTTCGAGGCTCCGCGGCGCTTCTTCGCCGGCAGGAGTCGAGGGGGTCAGCACGGGCGCGGGTGTCACCACCGCGCTGGGGGCGGTCACGAGGGGCGCGGCCACCACGGGCGCGCTGAGCACGGGTTCGCCGGCGCAGCCGCCGGTCGTGCAGCCGCCGTTGGTCACGATCACATCCCGGCGAAACATCCGGGTCAGACGGCACTTGCTCAGCCAGCTCTCGTTGCCGCAGGCATTCGCGGTCTGGCCGAGGCCCAGGGTGCTGCACCCTTCCAGGCAAAGCGCAGTCAGGGCCAGCAGCACCACGCCGACACGCGGCCAGAAGGCCCTGCCCGCCTGCGCGGGAGGACCCAGGCCACCGAAACAAATCCGTCGTGAAGTCAACATCGCGCCTGTCCTCCGGTGTTCGGACAACCCGGAGCGGTTCGCCTGCCTCTGGGAAGATGCAAGCGGTTGGAAAAGGCCGCCCGGCCCGTCGCCACGGCTCTGCCAGAGCGGCAAAGCGCGAGACGACGGGCCGAACGTTGTTCCGCCTGGGCCGGGACTCGGCACGAACCGCTCGCAACGGTCGGCGTGGAGACGGTGGTTCCGAGCAACGGTGGGCATCAGCCAGCTCTCAGGATGTCACTCAATGGGTCGCAACGCATCCCCCCGCGCCGGCGGACGGCCCGAGCCGCCCCCAGCCACACCCTCGCGCGGGTCAGGTCCGGAGTCCGGCCCGCCCCACCGCGAGGACCACTTCCAGAGGGTTGCTTCTGAAACTTAACCGACGAATGGGCGATTGCCAAAAACTCGCGACGGAATGTAAAATCGAGCCTGGTAACGCCCTACGGTGGGCCGTCAGAGTCTTCCTCGGCCGCACGACCCGCACGATGCCCGATCTTTGCCCTTCCCGACGGCCCCTCATCATCCCGCCCTGGATTGTCAGTTTCGTGGTCGGGCTGACGGCTTTGGGTTCGTTTGGCTTTCGCCTGGCAGACGAACCCTCGTTCGTGGACGAGTGGGCGTACGTTTCCCAATCCTACTATTTCGATCGATCCCTCCATCCCGACAATCCGGCCTGGCTGGATTATCCGGCCCTCGACCTCCCACCGCTGACAAAGCATCTCGTCGGATTCTCACTGAAAGCGTCCGGGTATCGCTTGCCGACGCCCGTCGCGGCCTGGGCCTGGTACGCCGACGACCATTCGACCTTTGGCCCTCCGGAGATGTTGAACGCCGCCCGGCGCCCGATCGTGGTCTTCGGGGCAGTCGGGTGCGTGGCCATCTTTGCCATCGGCACCCTGGCGGCCGATGTGTGGGTCGGTCTCCTGGCGGCCATTCTCCTGATGATCGACCCCCTCTACCGCATGCTGGCCCGTCGCGCCATGGCGGACATCCCTGCTGAAGCCTTCATCTTGATGACGGTCGCCCTCGGGCTCTGGTCGTGGCGGGGCGTCTTGAGCGGCCGTTGGGGCTGGGCGCGAGGACTCGCCGGTTTTCTCGCGGCCGGCATCATGGCGGGGCTGGCCACGCTGTCGAAGCTCAACGGCGTGCTCGGTCTGTTCATCCTCGCCGCGTGGATGCCGCTGGCGGCCTGGCGGGGGCGCCGCCTCATGACCATTCTCGTCGGCTGGGGGCTGGCCGTGATGGTGGCGTTTGGTACGTTTGCGGCCTTGAATCCGTTTCTGACCGCGCGGCCGAAGGGACCGCTACCTCCCGAGATCGCCGCGCTCGCGCACGAGACCTTCTGGCAGCGCACCCGGACTCTCGTCGAGCATCGCCTGCGCAGTGCCTCGGGAACAGCAGGACCTGTTTCCGCACAATGCGCTGCGGACGCCGGTCGAGAAGCTGAAGGTGATGGTTGTGCAGGGCTTCGGGCGGTTCGGCGTCTTGGGCGCGAAGCGATTCGACCTTGAACACGGCTGGTGGTTTGATTCCACCCGACGGTACGACTGGGTCCAGGATTGGGGAGCGATTGTCTGGCTGCCGTGGGTCGGGGCGGGGGTGATATGGGCCTGCGTGAAGGGTCGTCGGCACGTATTACCCCGGCAAAGAAGATCCTCCTGTAGGTCGGACAATCCTGTCCGACAGGCCGGGGGAGTCGGACAGGATTGTCCGACCTACTTTCTTGCTGGGGTAATACGTGCGGGAGAGCCGCCGACGTCCTGGGCAATCCTGGTGCAGGCCGCGGTGGCGTTGGTCGTGGTGACGGCGTTTCTCCCGCTGGCGTGGGATCGGTTCTTCCTGTCGGTCCAGGCCGGCTCGTGCTTGCTCGCGGCCGGCGTGGGCGTGGCCGCCGCGCGGTCGCTGGTGCGTTGGGTGCGAGTGATATGAACCGGTCGAGCGGGATCGTGGCGAGTGCGGTCGGCGGCATCCTCTTGGTCAGCTACGCCTTTTTTTGGCAGGCGCGGGACTGGAACATCTCCAGCCGGCTGATGCTGACCTACGCCCTGACCGATCGCGGCACGGTGGAGATCACGGGCCTGGAGGATCACACGAGGGACCGGGCGCGGATCGGCCGGCGGTATTACTCGGACAAGCTCCCCGGTTTTTCCGTGCTGGCCGTGCCGCCTTATCTGGCGGCCAAGACCCTGCTGCGGCTGCACGATCATCCGTGGAATCGCCCCGGGAGGGGATTCACGCACTGGCCGGCCGATTACTGGATCACGCTGGGAACGTCCGGCCTGGCGACCGCGCTGACCGGCACGCTCTTGACCGTGTGGGCAACGGCTCTGGGCTGTGGTCCGAGGCGGGCAGGATTCGTCGGGTTCGCGTATGGGCTGGCAACGCCCGCGTATGCCTATGCTACGCTAGCGTACGGCCACCAGCTTACGTCCTTTACGTTGCTCGCATCGTTCGGGTTCCTCTGGACGGCCCCCGAGCGCAACGGAGTGCTCTCTCGTGTTGGGCTGGCCGGATTCCTGGCGGCTCTGGCCACGACGATCGAGCTTCAGGTCGCGCCGGTCGCTTTTGTGTTGGGGTGCTACCTCCTTGCGCTGGTGGCTGGCAAGCGGCTACCGGCTTCGGCCGTCGTGACGTTTGGCCTGGGGGCGGTCGTGCCGCTAGGGGCACTGTTCCTGTACAACGTTCTGGCCTTCGGATCGCCGCTCGACATGGGCTACTTTCACGAGGATTTGACCCTGTTCAGCAAGGTCCATAGCACGGCCAATCCGCTGGGATTGCGGCCTCCTGACGCGAGCAAGATCCTGCCCCTCCTCTGGGGGCGATATCGCGGACTCCTCTTCTATGCGCCGATCGTCGTGCTGACGGTGCCGGGCTGGATCGTCCTGGCACGCCGACGGGTCTGGGGACTTTGTGGTGTTTCGCTGGCGGTGTGCGTGGCCGTGTTCCTGGTCAATTTGAGTTATCCCGAATGGACGGGCGGCTGGAGCACCGGACCGCGCTTGCTGGTGCCGCTCTTGCCGTTCGCGATGCTGCCGGTGTCGGCTTTGCTTGGCGTGGGAGGTCGCGGGACAGTCTTCCTCGCTCTCGGGCTGGCCCTGGTGGGGGGCGTCGTGATGCTCTTGTTTCTGGGCGTCGGAGCCCGGGTTCCGCAGGACGTGGCCGACCCGCTCTTGCACTCGGTCTGGCCCTCGTGGCGGGGTGATCCGCTGCCCCCCTGGGCGGAGGGCCATCGGTTTGCCCGCAATCTGGTCTCGATCCTGGCGCCGGGGATGTGGAAGCGGCTGCCGTCTTCCTGGCAATGGGTCCAGTTCTTGCCGCTGGTGTGCTTTCAAGTGGTGGTCATAGTAGGATGGCTCTGGGCGGTTTCGCCCAGCCGGCATCATGCCGCAGGGATCTCAGCGCGCAACGCGGCTTCCAGACCCGCTTGAACGGCCCGCCAGACGCGCTCGGGTGTCAACTCGGCCATGCACGTGAGCCGCCCGCACTTCTTGAGGTAACTGCCCGCGCAGCCGACGTGCGTCGAGACCGCCACCGCGTTCGGCCCATAAGGTCCGTTCCATTCGGGCCGGGTGCAGATGTAGACGCCCACGACGCGCGCTCCGGCCGCGGCGGCCAGATGGAGCGGGCCGCTATCGTTCGAGAGGAACAGGTCGCACTCCGCCGCCAGAGCCGCCAGTTGCGGCAGACTGGTCCGGGCGCACAGGTTCAAGAAAGGGATCGTCGGGTCGAGGCTGGCGCGCAACGACTCGACCAGCGGCCGATCCTCGTCCGCGCCCACGGCGATCAGCCCGGCGCCAAAGAACTCCACCGCGCGGCGGGCGACGGCGGCATAATGCTCGGGCGGCCAGCGCTTTGTGATCCAGCGTGCGCCAACGTTGAGCACCAAACGCGGTCTGGGAACCCCGGTCAGCATCTGTTGCGCCCAGGTCTGGTCCGCCTCTGTCCGGGCTACGACGAACCTGGGCCGTGAAGCGTCAGCGCCGAATGCCTCGGCGACCGCCAGCATGCGGTCCACCGCGTGCGGCCGTCCCGGCCAGCGGGGAATGCGATGTGTGTAGGACAGCGATGCCCCCTCGCGCGCATCACCTCGCCCTACCCGCACCGCGGCGCCGGTCGCCAGGGTCATCACGCCGGAGCGGAATAGCCCCTGCAAGTCGATCACCAGGTCAAACTTGCGCCGTCGGAGATCGGCCAGAAACCGGCTCACGACCACGAGACCGGGGCCGCTCAGGCGCGAGGCCGAACGATCGAGCACGATGATCTCGTCGAGCAGGGGATGGCCTTCGACCAGCCCGCGCAGACCCTGGTTGATGACCCAGGCGAGATGCGCCTGCGGCCATCGTTCCCGCAGCGCCGACAGGACCGGCAGGGCGTTGACCACGTCCCCCAGGCGCTGGGCTTGATGAGGCAGACGCGATCGGGACGCAGTGTGCGCAAGTCGAGCCGAGAATGGCGCATCGAGAGGGCTTCCTTTCCCGCGGGACAGATCCTGGGCCCGCCCAGCAGGCTGGCATTCTAGAGCGTGCCGCCAAACTCCGCAACGCGGCCCGGTGCGGCTTCCGCCGGGTGACCGCGCGCCGTTATCATCGCCGCGTGCTCCCGAGTCGGGTTGAGAGGTCTCATCATGACAGTGATCCTTGTGGGCTTGAGCCTGCTGGCGGCGGAACCCGAGCGCGGCGCGGTCGTGTTCCGGCCGACGGCGGCGGAAGCCGCCGTTCCCGAGCCGTTCCGGCTCGACGCGGCGACGTTCGCATTCGCGCTCGAACCGCTGCGCGAGACGCCGCGATACACGGTGTCGGCCTTGCGGTTTCCGTCGCCGATCGTGACGCCCGATCCGGAGAACAACACGGTCCACGCGGAGTACTTCCGCCCCGAGGGTCCGGGCCGGCGGCCGGCGGTGATCGTCTTGCACATCCTGGGGGCGGACTTCGCGCTGTCGCGCTATCTGGCGGCGCGGCTGGCGGATCGCGGCGTGGCGGCGCTGTTCGTCAAGCTGCCGTATTATGGTGAGCGCCGGCCGCAAGGCGGCGAGAAGCGGTTCCTGTCGGCCGACATGGAACGGTCGATGCGGTCGATGCGGCAGGCCGTCTGCGACATCCGCCGCGCCTCGGCCTGGCTGGCCACGCGGCCGGAAGTCGATCCCGCCCGCCGTGGTGTGGCCGGCATCAGCCTGGGAGGGATCGTCGCCGCCTTGAGCGCCGCGGTCGATCCCGAGATTCACAGCGCTGCCCCTTTGCTCGCGGGAGGGGGACTGGCCGACATCCTCTGGAACCTGCCCGAGCCCGAGGCCGTGCGTTACAAGACGCTCTGGATCGAGTCGGGCCGCACCTTCGCCGACCTTGAGGCCCTGACACGTCCGTTTGATCCGCTGACCTACGCCAAAGGGCTGGCGGGAAAACGGGTTCTGATGATCGCCGGCACCGTCGATGAAGTCGTCCCGCCTCGTACCGTGCCGCCCCTCTGGGAAGGAGCCGGCAAGCCGCCGATTGTCTGGTACGACTGCGGTCATTACTCGGCCGTCGGCTATCTCTTGCCCGCGGTGCGGCGCACGGTGGCGTTTTTCGCGGCGGAGTTGCCCGAGGAATAAGAGTCTGTTCCGACAGCCCCGAAGGGGCGGTCGTAAGAGACTATCCGGGAAGTCCGGTTTTAGAGCGCTTCACGATTGGGTGGAGCACATTCTTTGTAAGCCCGAAGCGCCAGCGAGTGCGTTTCCGTAGAAATCCGGGGAGAGAACGCACTCGCTGGCGCTTCGGGCTTGCAAGATCGATGTCCAACGCCATCGTGAAGCGCTCTAGCCCCGAAGGGGCGGAAGTGAATAGCCCAGGGCGTCAGCCCTGGGAACCGGGGCGACGCGTCACAAACCCTCTTCGCAGCCCCGAAGGGGCGAAAGAAAGACGCGGGCTTCTGCCTGGTTCCCAGGGCTGACGCCCTGGGCTATTCACTTCCGCCCCTTCGGGGCTAAAACCGCAATCACCGGATCGCCACTTCCGCGACAGACTCCAAGAGCGCAGGTCACTCGACCTTAATCTTCGCGTTCCGGATGAGCACCGGCTCATTCTTCTGGCTCAGGTGCTGGAAGCCGATGTGCCCCTTGCGCGGGCGATCCTTGACCGGCGGCGCTTTCGATCCGTCATGGCGGAGCGTCGGCTGGCCGAGCGTGTTCAGGTCGAGATCCTGGATGCGCTCGCCGTTGAGATCGACTTTCAGGTGCATGCCCTTCAGCTCGATCCGGCAGGTGTTCCACTCGGTCGGCTTGTAAACCTGCCTGGTGGGAGCGGCCGCGCGATAGAGGGCGCCGGTCAGCTCGTTCGCCTTGGCCTGGGGATTGTAGCGCAGGTCCGCGATCTGCAATTCCATCGCCTCGAACGCCGGGTCGCCGCGGAGCGGTGCCCGCAGCGCCACGCCGCTGTTGCCCAGCTCCGTCAGCTTGATCTCAAACTCCAGCACGAAATCGCTGTATTCCGCATCGCTCACCAGCCAGGTATCGCGCAGCTTGCCGGAGTGCAGAACGCCGTCCTTGACCGTCCATTCGACGCCGGCCGGCCCTGGCTTCGAAAGGTCGTTCCAGGTCCGCACCGACCATCCCTTGGGCGCGCCTTCGCCGGTGAAAAGGGGGACAACCCCGCCGTCGTCCGCCCAGGCGGCGACGATTCCGAACATCAGGAAACCGGCCAGGGTCGCCATTCCCCGCGTGAGATGGAGTCTCGACATCGCTCGCTCCTCAACGCTGTGGTCATTGCTGTTGAAGCTGGTTGATCTTGTTGTACAGCGTCTTGAGGCTGATGCCCAGCTCCTTGGAGGCGGCGGGCTTGTTGCCGTTGTGCTTCTCCAGGACGACCTGGATGTACTTCATCTCGATGTCGCGGAGGGTGGGGGTGCCTTCGGGGACCGGGAAGTGCGGGCCGGACGGCGCGCCGGGGGCCGAGGCGGTCGTCGTGCGGCTGCGAGCGGCGGAGCTGGGCAGGTGCTCGGGGCGGATCGGGCCGCCGCCGGAGAGGATCGAGGCGCGCTCGATGGCGTTGGCCAGCTCGCGGATGTTGCCCGGCCAGTCGTGCGTCTGCAAGGCGGCGATCGCCTCGGGCGTGAGCGTCGGCTCGATACCGCCACGCCGGGAGATAAACCGGCGGATCAGCATGTGCTGGCCAGAGGCGGGATGTCGGCCTTGCGCTCGCGCAGCGGCGGCAGAGTGGATCTCGAAGGTGTTGAGCCGGAAGAAGAGGTCCTCGCGGAACGGTGTCGGCGGCGACCATCTCGCGCAGGTCGCGGTTGGTCGCGCAGAGGACGCGGACGTCGACGCGGAACGGGTCGTTCTCGCCGACGCGGCGGATCTCGCCGCGATTCGAGGAAGCGCGAGCAGCTTGACCTGCACGGTCTTGTTCGAGCTCGCCGACCTCGTCGAGGAACAGGGTGCCGCCGTTGGCGACCTCGAACAGCCCCTTGCGGTTGGATGTCGGCGCCGGTGAAGGCGCCCTTGCGGTGGCCGAACAGCTCGCTCTCGACGAGGTTCTCGGGCAAGGCGCCGCAGTTGACCGGGATGAAGGCATGGCCGGCGCGGTGGCTCTTGTCGTGCAGGCTGCGGGCGATCAGCTCCTTGCCGGTGCCGGTCTCGCCCAGGATCATGACGCTGGCGTCGGTCGGGCGCGACCGTGTCGATCTGCCGGCGGACCGCGCTGCATCGACGGGCGTCTCGCCGACAAGCGTGGGCGTCCCTTCGGCGGCCTTGAGGCGGGTCTCGAGGGCCGCGGCCTTGTTCGCCAGGTCGCGCCGCTCGGCGACGCGGCTGAGCAGCACCTCGAGCTCGGCCCACTTGCACGGCTTGGTCAGGTAGTCGAACGCGCCCAGCCGCAGCGCCTGCACGGCGGTATCGACCGTGGCCTGGCCGGTCAGGATCACGACCTGCGTCTCGGGGCTGATCTGGCGGACCTTGCCGAGGACCTCGATGCCGGTCAGGCCGGGCATCCTCAGGTCGAGCAGGGCGACGTCGAACGTGCCCTTCTCGAGCGCCTTGAGCGCCGCGACGCCGTCGGGGCAGACGGTGACCTCGTGCCCCATGCCGCGGCAGCTCCATCTGCATCAGGTCGCGCAAGTGGGCCTCGTCGTCGGCGAACAGGATCCGGAGGCCGCCCTGATGCGCCTTCTCCATGGACGTCTCTCCTCCCGGGTGAATCTCAAGAACAATTGCTGGCGGGCCGGTCGGACCGGGTCCGACGGGCAGGATCGGCAACCGTCGATCACTGCGGGAATCAAACTGGGACCGTGGGACACATTCCGGATACCAGATTCCGGATTCCGGATGGCAAATTCCGGATTCCGGATTCCAATTCCAGGTTCCGGATTCCGGATACATGACAAATTTCCCTATCTAATTGTCTTGATCGTTCCCATGTTAAGAACGGAATGAGTTTCAGGCATCAGGCATCAGGCATCAGGCATCAGGCATCTGGCATCAGGTCGATCTGGAATCTGGAATCCTGCCATCGCGTCCGGCTCACCCCGGTGGCTCAACCGGCCAGGGCGGGCTTCAGGACCCGGCTGGGCAAGTCTTCACGATCTTCGACGGCCTGGATGGGCAGGCGGACGATGAAGGTCGCGCCCTGACCCTCGCCGGGGCTGGTGGCGGTGATCTCGCCGCCGTGCTGGCTGACGATCCGGTGCGTGATCGACAGCCCCAAGCCCGTACCCTTGCCGACCTTACGGCGCGTGAAGAACGGCTCGAAGATGTTTTCGAGAACTTCCGGCGGCATGCCGCAGCCGTCGTCGGCGAAGACCATCTCGGCCATGCCGCCGGCGTGCCGCAGCTCGATCCTCAAGGTGCCGCCGTGTTCCATGCAGTCGAGTGCGTTGACGACCAGGTTCAGGACGACCTGCTTGATCTCCTGGCGGTCGACGTGGGCGAAAACGACTTCGCGGGGCTGGAAGACGATGTTCTTGCCGCGGTATTTGCCCATGTGGCGGATCATCTCGACGACGCCCTGGATCAGGCTCGGCGAGGTCGGTCCGCTCGCGCTGAATGTCGTCGCAGCGCGAGAAGTCGAGCAGCTTCTCGGTGATGCTCTTGCAGCGGAAGGCTTCTTCCTGGATCATCCGCAGATAATTGCGGACGACCTTGGCGTCGGGCGACGCCGGCCGCATCGTGCAAGAGGCCCGCCAGGCGGTTCTCCAGGGCCTCGGAGCAGAAGGCGATCGACGGCCAGCGGGTTGTTGATCTCGTGCGCGACCCCCGCGGCGAGGAAGCCGACGCCCGCCAGCCGCTCGGAGCGGACGAACTGGCGGCTCCGCTCCTGGACCTGGCGTTCGAGGTCGGCGTAGGTCACGCTCAGGCGGGCGGTCATGTCGTTGAAGGCTTCGGCCAGGGCCTGCATCTCGTCGCCGGTGTCGAGGTCGATCTTGTAGTCGAACTGCCCCCGGGCGACCCGGCGCACGCCCGCGCTGAAGGAGCCGGACGGGATAGAGCACCCAGCGGTGAAACAACCGCGAGAGGCCAAAGAGCATCGCCAGCACCGCAATGGCGCTGGCCCAGACGATGACCCGGCTGGAGATATACTGCCACTTCGAGGCATTGAGCACGGTCAACAGGTCGCGATAGAGGACGTCGGGGAGCTTCGCCGCCGACTCGTTCAAGCGGTCCAACCGGGCCTGAAGCCGGGCGTGTTCGTCTTTGGGTCCGACGGTCGCCAGGTCGAGCTCGGGATGGCGGCCAACATAGACCTTCGTCCGCACGAACAGCGGCTCGACCGCTTCGTTCGGGCGCAGGTGGCGGAGCACGGCGGTCAGGTCGTCGTCGAGGAGGAACACGAGACTGAACTCGTCGCGGCCGTCATCGACGCGGTTGCCCCGGCTGCTGTTTTTCAGAAGCGCATCGTGGTAATTGCGAAGGTAAAACCGCGCCTGCAAGACCTTGCTCTCCAGGTCGCCGTGGCCGTCCGGCGCGAGATCCTGCGGCGATTTCGTGTCGAGCCGCACGACCGCTTGAAGCAGTTCTTTCGAGGCCCCCAGCTCGGGAAGCTGGCCGACGACGAGCAGGTAGCTTTGATGAAAGGCGTGCAAGCCGAAGATCGAGCCGCCCATGAGCGTGGTCATCATGCCGATGACCAGGCTCAGCCCGACAAACAGCTTGACGCGGATGGGCCACTTCCACATGGCGCCGACCTCCCTGTTGCGCAGTCACGCTCTCCCAGCGTGCGATCTTCATGGATGGCCGGGGACTATACCACAGGGTGTAAAACCGACAAAGAGACTTCGGCGCGGTTTTCTGGCCGAGCCGCCACCCTTGTGGCGACTCCCCGATGATCGGGACCAGCACCCGCCTGGGTCGCCGTCCGTCGAACTGACCAGAGAAGATCTGCGCCCAGGGTCCGAAGTCCCGCGCCCCGCTCGTGACGGCCACGACGACCTCGCGGCCCATGATCGGGCGCTTCATGTGGGCGTCGGCGTTGTCCTCGCCTCACGCAAGTCCTTACTCGCCAATCACTTTCACCAGCACTCGTTTCGGTCGCCGCCCGTCGAACTCGCCGTAAAAGATCTGTTCCCAGGGTCCGAAGTCGAGCTTCCCGCCCGTGACGGCGACCACGACCTCGCGCCCCATGATTTGACGCTTCATGTGGGCGTCGGCGTTGTCTTCGCCAGTCCTGTTGTGTTGATAGCGGGTCGGGGACGCATCGAAAGGCGCAAGCTCTTCCAGCCACTTCGAGTAGTCCTGGTGCAGCCCCGGTTCGTCGTCGTTGATGAAAACGGATGCCGTGATGTGCATCGCGTTTACTAGCGTCAAGCCCTCCTGTACCCCGGACTTACGAACGATCTCTTCGATCTTCGGGGTGATGTTCACGAAGCCCATTCGCTGTGGGTGGTGGATGATCAGATACTCTGTGTGCGATTTCATCGTGCGGACCCTATCGAAAAATGGTCGCCCTACTCGGCACAGCCAAGAGGGCAGTCTACTGATCGTCGCGCAAAGGACGTCGAGTCGTTCCGGGCGTAGACACCGGAAAACACAGGCGGCAGTTCGAGTCGGACCCGACCTTCTTTGCGCGACGATCAGTAGACACGAAGAATGACACGCTCTGCAACGCCAGAGGCAGACGGTTGCTTGCCCGATCGGGCCGGAGTAGCTTGATTGGCGCGCCGTTTCACCCTCAAGGGTGAGAACTCGGGCAGGACGAGTCCCTCCTTCCCTCTCTCTCGGAGGTCCGCCGATGAAGCCCGCCGACCAGCCCAACCGCCGTCAGGTGCTTGCCGCCGCCGCGGCGGCCATCACGATCGTTCCCCGCCACGTCCTGGGTGGACCGGGATACGTCGCACCCAGTGAGAAGCTGAACGTGGCCGGCATCGGCGTCGGCGGTATCGGCGCGCATGATGTCAAGAGCATGTCGTCCACCGAGAACATCGTGGCCCTGTGCGACGTGGACCAGAACATCCTGAACAACCAGGCCAAGCTGTACCCGAAGGCGCAAGCTGCACACCGATTATCGCAAGATGCTGGAGACCCAGAAGGACATCGACGCGGTGCTCGTCGCCACGCCCGACCACGCCCACGCCGTGATCTCGATGACGGCCCTGAAGCTGGGCAAGCACGTCCACTGTCAAAAGCCGCTGACGCACTCGGTTGCCGAGGCCCGCGCGCTGGGGCAAGCCGCTCGGGAGGCGAAGCTGGCCACGCAGATGGGCAACTACGGCCAGGCGAGCGAGGAGCACCGGCTCATGGCCGAGCTCATCTGGGCCGGGGCCGTGGGCACGGTGCTCGAGGTCCACGCGGGATCGAACCGCTATCCGCCCATTTCCCCTCGCGGAATTCCCCGGCCCAAGGAGACCCCGGAGGTGCCCTCGACGCTGGACTGGGATCTCTGGGTGGGTCCGGCACCGATGCGGCCCTACAACCCGGCATACCACCCGTTCTCCTGGCGCGGCTGGTGGGATTTCGGCTCCGGCGTGCTGGGCGACATCGCCTGCCATGAACTCTCGCCCGTGTTCAAGGCGCTGAAGCTGGCCGACCGGCACCCCGACTGGGTCGAGTCCTGCTCGTCGAACCACCAGTGCCCGCCGGAAGTCGGCCGGGAATCGGCTCCACTCTCATCGATCACCCGCTGGCACTTCCCCGCCCAGGGCGAGAGCCCGGCGTTGACCATCACCTGGTGGGACGGCGGCCTGAAGCCCCAGCGTCCCGACGAGATCGAGGCCGACCGCGATTTTGCCGAGGGAGACTGGCTGATGATCGTCGGCGAGAAGGGCAAGATGCTCCGCCATCAGCTCATCCCCGAGGCGAAGGCGAAGGCGTTCGGCACGCCTCCCCGCGTGCTGGAGCGTTCCCCGGGCCATTACCAGGAGTGGATCAACGCCTGCAAAGGCGGCCCGCCCGCCGGCGCGAACTTCGCGGACCACGCCGCCCACCTGACCGAAGTCGTCCAGCTCGGCAATATCGCCCTGCGCACCAAGGGAAGACTCTGCTGGGACGCGGCCAACCTGAAGTTCACCAACTCGGACGCGGCCAACGCGCTGATTGATCCGCCGTACCGGTCCGGGTGGAGTCTCTAGAGCGTTCACGAGGGAATGGAGAGAGGGCGGGGAGGAGGGTTTCTCGTAGGCCCACCATCCTCCGGTTTTTCGGACCGGGATGGTGGGCCGAGCCCACCCTACGAGGCGAGGATCTCTGACGAGTCACCCCTGGTGCTTGCGGACCACCAACCGACGGACCCGGCGCAGGGCGTCCTCGACTTCGTTCAGGCCCTCCGTCCCCATGATCTTGAAGAGCAGCCGGTCGATATCGGCCTCCACGTCCTCGAAGACCGTCGACGCGACCGCCTTCGTGCGCGTGGGCTTGGCTTCTGTTTCACTCGCCACGGGCGCCTTCGGTTTGGCGGACCGGCCCGTGCCCTTGGCGGCTGCCTTCGCCTGAGACGCCTTGGCCTGGCTCTTGCTTATGGCAGCCTGGGTGTTCTTGACCTTGTAAAACAAGCTGGGACTGATCTTGTCCGCATGACCGGCGGCCTGCCACGCCACGATCACGTCCCGCTCCTTGGCGCCGGGATGCTCCTGGAGATAGTCCCGGACGAAGTCGCTCTTGTTCGGGCTGAGTGAGTCAGTGGCCATGCGCGGATCTCCAAGAGACAGTATAGTGGAAACTCTTATCCCCAGTGTAACCGATGGAATGACAAAGTGAAGAGAGAAGGGCTGGAGAAAATGGAAGGATCGGCACCATGAAGTCTTTTCACACCCCCGCCTGAAAGAGTGTACGAGAAGGGCTTCTTCGATGTAGCGGCGGCCGTCCCGGCCGCTCCGGATTGGGGATTCCGGAGCGGCCGGGACGGCCGCCGCTACATGGAAAGACCGGTCCATCCCCTTCTCGTACACGCGATCAATCTCGGAGCAGGCGCTTTCAGGACATCGAGCAGGATCGGCTCGACACCCGGCGCCACCAGCGAGCTATGAGGCTCGGTTTCATAGCCGCCCTGGTCATAGGCGACGGTGGTGCCAATGTACCCGGGCGCGTAATCACCATAGGCGGCCATGGTGATGAACAGGTCCGGCCGCATCTTCTGCGCGGCGAGTTGGTACTCAACGAAGAGCTCACCCGGCAGGTGGAGCACTCGAGCCGGTCCCAGACGGAGGCACGAGACATCGATCGTCTCGCCGGCGCGGCAGCGGCGGAGCCAGATGAGCTCATGGGCGGCCGTGGCCCGTTCCCGGACAGGAGCCGAGGCATTGTTGAGCACCGCCAGGAGCGATTTCTCTTCGAGACGAGGAGACGGCGGCAAGGCGACGGGCAACGACTCCCAGCCCACATCCGCGGCCGTGATCGGTGACTTCCGGGTGGCGTCCCAGGCCCGTTTCATGCCGTCGGCGACCCGGTCGGCCAGGATTTGGCGGTTCTCGTGGGAGCCATCGTTCCACTTGCCCGCGCCGATGTTGCCCCCGGCGCCGTTGAAGTGAATGTGCGGGACGCCCGTCGCCTGCTGCCGCTGATCGCGGGCGATGCCCGGAAAATCGGGATTGGCGCCTCCCGTGCGGTAGTAGCTCTGCGGGTGCGTCGCGTAGTAGGTCAGGGCCACCAGGGGAGTCTCGCCGTCCCAGAAGCTGATGAGTCTGAGCACGGGATCGATCGTCCCGACGGGCTTGGCGCGGACCTCGGGGTCCTTGCAGGAGGTGTAGCGCGTGACCTGGACCTTACCGTCGGGTCCGAGAATGCGCCGATTTGACGCGACCTTCTCGACCTCGGCCTGACCCAATCCCAGTTGCGTGACGGGCCGGGCGGTGTCCTTGGCGCTGCGCACGGCCGCGGCCGCGCGGACGATCACGCCACGCGCGAATTTTGCGTCGAACACCTCCTTGTTGATCCCGCGCTCGGCGAGCAGCCGATCGGTCGAGAAATCGCACTCGGGAGCGTCATGCTGATGGACCACGTGGACGGCCACGTGCCGGGGATCAGTCCCGGCCGCTTCCGCCAGCGCGCGGCGGAACTCGGCCTGACCGTCATTGGCAATGCCGATCCAATCGACGGCGCAGAGTACGATCGGCGGGCCTTCACCGATCAAGACCACGCCCCGACAGCTCAACGGCAGCGTGATCTCCTTGGTCGGATCGTACGCCAATGGGCTGCCGATCGGCGGCGAGGCATCGACCGCGAACACACCCACGCGCAACGGTTCGGCCGCGGGCGTCTCCATCACGACTCCAGCCCACAGCAACATCACGGCGCCAAGCCATCGGATCATGGTCGGACCTCCTTCCGGGAATCGAACAGGGTCGGACGTGCCGGTCTCTCCTTGTGATACAGGCCGGGTCTGCTAGGATCAACAGCCAGGGGATCGTATTGATCCATTCTCTTCGTAGGGTGGGCTCGGCCCACCGTCCTCGATTCCCGGATGGTGGGCCGAGCCCACCCTACGAAGACCTTCGGGACGGACTCTCCGCGGAGGGTACAACCATGACGGACCCGAATCGTCGGACATTCCTGAAGGCCACCGGTGCCGCCGCTGTCGCGGCGGGTACGGCGTCCGCCCGCACGAGTTCACTGGCCCTCGCGGGCGGACCCAAGACCGTCACGTTTCCCGCGGGCCGGCTGGCCGAGCTGTCGAAGTGGCCGCGTTATGGCAACGCCGAGAAGGAAGCCCTCCACGCGATGATCGACAGCAACCAGTTCTACGAGGAGCTGCCGAAGTTCGAGAAGGAGTGGCAAGACTACACCCAGGCGCCGTTCGTCAAGGCCCACATGAACGGCTCCAGCGCCCTGACGAGCATGTACTTCGCGCTCGACCTCGAGCCGGGCAGCGAGATCATGGTGCCGTCGTACACGTTCTTCGCGACTTGCCTGGCCATGCGGTTCTCCAATTACGTGCCGATCTTCGTGGACATCGATCCGGCGACCGCCTGCTTCGACCTGGCCGACGCCAAGCGCAAGCTGACGCCGCGGACCAAAGCCGTCGTGACGATGCACTCCTGGGGCCTGCCCTGCGAGATGGACCACATCGGCGACTGGTGCCGGGAGAAAGGCTTGATCCTGCTCGAAGACGCCGCCCACGCCCACGGCGCCGCGATGCAGGGCAAGAAGATGGGCACGTGGGGCCTGATGGGCATCTACAGCTTCCAGGCGACGAAGCTCCTGCCCGGCATCGAGGGCGGCATGGGGATGTACCAGACGCGCGAGCATTACGAACGCGCGGCGGCCTTCGGTCATTACGAAGACCCGGTCAAGTTCCCGGCCGGCAGTCCCGTCCGCGCCTACGCGGGGACGGGCTTCGGCCAGAAGTACCGCATGCACCCGCTCGCCGCGGCCGTGCTCCGGCCCCAATTGCGAGGGCCTCGACGAGCGCAACACGCTGGCGGTACGCAACATCCGCGCGCTGAACGACCGCCTGGTCCAGCTTCCCGGACTGAAAGAACCGCGCTGCCGTCCGGACCAGAAGCGCGTCTATTACAACGCGAACATGCTCTTGCTCGACGAGAAGAAGGCCGGCTTCTCGCGGAACGCGCTGGTCAAGGCGCTCGCGGCCGAGGGTGTTCGCGTCTCGATCTGGGATTACCCCGAACAGCACAAGCTCAAGATCTACTCCGAGGCCAAGTGGTGGCATCATGCCCCCACGATCCCCGATCAGATGCCCGGAAACGAGCAGGTCAACCATTCTCACATTTTCTTGCCACTCCTTTATGGAGAAGCGAGCGAGTTGATCGATCAGTATGTCCAGGCGTTCGAGAAGGTCTGGGCACACCGTTCCGATCTGAGTTCCGCTTGAGCCCGATTGCGCATGCCCAATGCCAGCCCGAAGCGCCAGCGAGTGCATTTCTGTGGAAACCCCAAGAGGGTCTGTGGAGACCCCAAGAGGGAATGCACTCGCTGGCGCTTCGGGCTCCTTCCGTCAGGGCGCCATTCCATCATGAACCGCTTCAGGAGGAAAAACGCCGGCGCACCTTGCGAGTGATCCTACGGGATCGAAACCCGAACATCGTGGAACCGCGACGCGCCGTCGATGAGCGCCAGCACGGCCAGCGCCGGGCGATCGACGTAGACATTCGCGCGTGAGAATTCGAGCAGGGCCGCGCGCGTGGCCGTCCGGAACTCGTCGATTTCCGGCGGATCGGCGCACCGCGTGGCCGCCATCAACCAGCGCTCGACGGGCATCCCCTTGTCGCCGGGCCGGAAGCGCCGCGCAGCGTGCGCCAGAGGTCCCGCCGCGGCGGGGGCATGTGCGCCAGTGCGAAAAGCTGGGCCAGGCCATCGGGATACGACTTCGCCAGGCCGACCGTGTACGCTCCTTTCATGTCGAGCGCGACGGCGTAGGAGTGATTGGTTTCGGACCAGAACGGTTCCAGACTCGTCGCCAGCCGCGCGGCCCGTCTTCGTGCCCGCGCGGCCCGCGCCCCGTCGCCGACGGCGTCAAAGTACGAGGCCGCCTCGTCGAGTCCGCCGAAGACCTCGATGTTGTCCATCAGATACTTCATGGGGTAATCCGGCTTGGCGATCGTGAGACCATCGGGCTGGACCACGGCCTCGATGGCCGACAGGGCCTTCTGTGCGGCCTGATGTAGGGATGGTTCTGGCTTCTGATCGAGGGCCCGCTCGTACCGCGCAACCGCCATGAGGAACGTCGCCGCGTAGGAGTCAGTCGAATCCCGCCGGCCCCGCGAGCGGTACGAGGCGACCGTGCCTTCCTGGTCGTCGATCGTCCCGTCCGCCTTCTGGTTGGCCGCGTACCACAACAGCCAGCGCTCCACCCGGCGCACGTCCGTCGCATTGGGACGAACCTCATCGGCCGCGAGCAGCGCCAGGGCCGCGAAGTTTCCCAGGTAGGGCACGGTCCACACGGGATCGCCCGCCCCCTTCGCGCGGATCATTCCATTCTCCATCTGGCACTGGCGAATGAGGGCCAGGCCGTGTTCAATCGCCGCCCAGTCGGCCGGCGAGACCGTCCGCGCCGCCTCTGCCGGCCAGGCGCTCGCCACGGCCACCACGAGGAATATTCCCATGGGAACGCTCCATGTCACCTGATTCTTCATGATACTCCCGTCTCGGTTTCGGCTCTGGTGAGTTGACGCGCACGCTCAAGACTTCTAGCCTGACATCGCTACCGACGATTCGACGACCCCCATTGTCCCCCAGAGCCCCCAACCATGAACACGACGCAGGTCGAGAAAACGTCACGATGGCGCCCGATGACGCTTGCCGCCGGAGGGATCTTCGCCGCCGCAGTTCTGATGTCCGTCGCACCCTATGCTCTGGCTGACGATGCCAAGCCCGACACCGAGACCGCCGAGACCCCCGCGCAGCGCGACGCGCGCATGGCGTGGTTCCGCGAGGCCCGCTTCGGCCTCTTCATCCACTGGGGCGTCTACTCCGTCCCGGCCGGCGAGTACAAGGACAAGACCGGCCTCGGCGAGTGGTTCCTCGAAGAGACCCACATGCCGGTCTCCGCAGTATGAGCAGTTCGCCAAGCAGTTCAACCCGGTCCAGTTCGACGCCAAGCAATGGGTCCGCATGGCCAAGGACGCCGGGATGAAGTACATCGTCATCACCAGCAAGCATCACGACGGCTTCGGCATGTTCCGCTCGGACATGACCGACTGGTGCATCAAGTCCACCCCCTTCCAGCGCGATCCGCTCAAGGAGCTCGCCGAGGCCTGCCAGGACGCCGGCATCAAGCTCTGCTTCTACCACTCCATCATGGACTGGCACCACCCCGACTGGGGCATCCGCCGCGCGTGGAACGACAAGGCCCCCGCCACGCCGCCCGACATGGATCGCTACACGAACTACATGAAGGGCCAACTCAAGGAATTGCTCACCCGGTATGGCCCCATCGGCATCTTGTGGTTCGACGGCCAGTGGGAGAACGCCTGGACCAAGGAGCGCGGCCACGACCTGTACAAGTACGTCCGCGGCCTCCAGCCCAACATCATCATCAACAACCGCGTGGGCAAGGGCGACGTGGGCGACTACGGCACCCCCGAGCAAAACATCCCGGCCCAGGGGTTCGGCCCCGGCGTGGACTGGGAATCGTGCATGACGATGAACGACCACTGGGGCTACAACAAGCACGACAAGAACTTCAAATCGACCCAGACGCTCATCCGCAACCTGATCGAGTGCTCCAGCAAGGGCGGCAACTACCTGCTCAATGTCGGTCCCACCAGCGAGGGCCTGATCCCCCCCACCAGCGTCGAACGGCTCGCCGAGATCGGCAACTGGATGAAGGCCCACGGCGAGGCGGTCCACGGCACCACCGCCAGCCCCTTCAAGAAGCTGGCCTGGGGCCGCTGCACCCAGAAGCCGGGCAAGTTGTTCCTGTTCGTTTATGACTGGCCGAAGCATGGCCGCCTCGTGGTGCCGCTCGAAAGCCCCGTCAAGAGAGCCTACCTCCTCGCCAGCCCGTCCGGGAGCCTCGAAACCGCGCCCGCGCCCGAGAATGCCGGTGTCGTGGTCCAGGTGCCCGCCGAGCCCCCGGACGCGAATGCCAGCGTCATCGTCCTCGAAATCGACGGCGCGCCCAAGGTCCTCGAAACCGAAAGCGTCTTGACCCAGGCTGCCGACGGCTCCTTCACCTTGCCGGCCGCCGAAGCCGCCACCCACGGCGAACAGATCAAGGTGGAGGGCGGTAACGGTCAGGAGAACATCGGCTTCTGGCTCAATCCCAGCGAATGGATCGACTGGACGATCACTGTCACCAAGCCGGGCAAGTACGTTGTCACCGCCGATGTGGCCGCGCCCGAAGAGACGAAGTTCGAGGTGGTGCTGGGCGACCAGAAGCTCACCGCCACGACGCCGGTCACAGGCGCTTACACCAACTACCGCAAGCTCGAGCTCGGCACCATCGAGCTGGCCCCGGCCAAGAAAGCCGTCGTGGCGGTGAAGGCCGTCGCGGCCGGCTGGCGACCCTTCAACCTGCGCAGCCTCCGGCTCACGCCCGTGAAGGAATGACCCTGGAGGCTCAAGAATCTTGACGAAAAAGGTGGGCTCCATCCTCGTTCCCACACTCTGCGTGGGTACGTGTTGATAATCAAGCACTTGGGGAAGCACGTATCATCCGACAGGTCGATATTACCCCGGCAAGAAAGTAGGTCGGACAATCCTGTCCGACTCCCCCGGCCTGTCGGACAGGATTGTCCGACCTACAGGAGGATCTTCCTTGCCGGGGTAATACCGTCATCGATCACCGGCCGAACGGGACAACCGCGCCGGTATTCGGATCAACCATGATCGTGTCGCCTGATCGGATCGTGTCGCTGAGAACCGACCGCTCCCGGGCTTTGAAAGCTCGCTCTTGGAGTTGAAGCCGGTATGCGTCGGCTTGCTGGCGTTGCAACCGGGACTGCGCCTGGAGTTGCAATTGCTGTTGCATCAAGAGGTACGGGGCCATCTGCCGGTCGTATTCCATCTGAGCCTGCATCTGGGCCGGTTGCGCGGCTTTGGCATCGGACGACCCCCTCTGGTTGACGCCGTGCGGCTCGCAAGTGACTTCGTTCACGGCTTTTCGGGGGGATTCTACTGCCTGCGTGGCCTCGCTGACAGTCGGTGGCGGCGTGGCCGAGGTCCGCAGGTACATGGGCAGGCGATGGGCCGGGCCGGAGACGTTCTGATCGACGCCTACCGCCAGCCTGTCCTTGACAGGATGGCCATCTCACATTATATTCGGCAAGCAGAATGAAAAACACACGGGAGAACCCACCCGCATTGGATGAGTCCACAAGGACGCTCAAGGCGTTCGCTGACCCGGTGCGCCTGCGGCTGCTGAACCTGCTCAGCGGCGACCGGGAGGAGGTGTGCGTCTGCCATCTCTTCGAGGCTCTGGGCATCCCCCAGCCGACCGTCTCCCGGCACCTGGCCTACCTGCGGAAGCACGGCCTGGTGGTCGGACGCAAGGAGGGGCTCTGGGTCCACTACCGGCTGGCGAAGCCCAAGACCGGGCTGCACCGCATCCTGCTCGGCTGCCTGGGCACCTGCCTGGGCGACCCGGAGGTCTTCCGCCAGGACCAGGAGCGGCTGACCCGGAGGATCTCCTGCTGCGGGGGCGGGGAATAGCCCGCCTCTTTTTTTGCCCCATTACATTCGCCTGAGCGGATGCAATGGACCGAGGTGAACGATGTCCGAGACCCTGGCCGCCTGTCCCGCCAAGCCGGTCCGGTCGGCTTGCCTTCCTCGACCGCTACCTGACGCTCTGGATCTTCCTGGCGATGGCGCTGGGCGTCCTGCTGGGCAACGTCGCCCCCGGCGTCGTGCGGGACCATCACGCACCTGTCGGTCGGGACGACCTCGATCCCCATCGCCCTCGGGCTGATCCTGATGATGTACCCGCCGCTGGCGAAGGTCCGCTACGAGGAACTGCCCCAGGTCTTCCGCAACACGAAGGTGCTCGGCATCTCGCTGCTGCTGAACTGGGTGATCGGCCCGCTCCTGATGTTCGGGCTCGCCCTGGCGTTCCTGTCCGACAAGCCCGAGTACGCCATCGGGCTGATCCTGATCGGGCTGGCCCGCTGCATCGCGATGGTCATCGTCTGGAACGACCTGGCACGGGGCGACACCGAGTATGCGGCGGGGCTGGTCGCCTTCAACTCGCTGTTCCAGGTGTTCTTCTACTCGGTCTACGCCTACGTCTTCGTGAAGGTCGTGCCGCCCTGGATCGGGCACGACTTCGGGGCGGTGGACCTGTCCAGGATCACGATCGCCGCCATCGCCCAGAGCGTCTTCATCTACCTGGGCATCCCGTTCCTGGCCGGGATGGTCACCCGGTTCGTCCTGCTGCGGCTCAAGGGACGGGACTGGTACGAGCAGACGTTCATCCCGGCGATCAGCCCGATCACGCTGGTCGCCCTGCTTGTTCACGATCGTGGTCATGTTCTCGCTCCAAGGGGAGAACATCGTCCGCATCCCGCTCGACGTGCTGCGGATCGCCGTGCCGCTGCTGATCTACTTCGTGGCGATGTTCCTGGTCTCGTTCTGGATGGGGCGCAAGCTCGGGTGCCGACTACTCCAAGACGACCACCCTCTCGTTCACGGCGGCGAGCAACAACTTCGAGCTTGCCATCGCCGTGGCGGTGGCGGTGTTCGGGATCAACTCGGGTGCCGCCTTCGCCGCCGTCATCGGCCCGCTGGTCGAAGTCCCGGTGATGATCGGGCTGGTCAACGTGGCCCTCTTCTTCCGGCGGCGCTACTTCGCCCCCGCGGAGTCCCTCGATCCCGAACCCGTCCCCATCTCTTCAGGAGGTTGAATCTCGATGTTCCATCGTCGGCTCCTTCACCTGCTGACCCCGGCGCTGCTCCTGGTCCCGTCCATCGGCTGCCCTGGCGGGTGACGACGTGGGACCGCTGGTCCGGTCGCTCTGGCTCGTCCAACGGTACGGCAACGCCGAGTCCGTCCGGCCCCAGAACGATCAGAAGACTCAAGGGCAAACTGTCCAAGGCACTGGGCAAGGAAGGCATTCTCACCGCAGCGGGAGCACAAGGACTCATGGACCCCTCGACGTTCGCCAAGCTCGCCGGGGATGACGGACCGCTCGATGCCGCCGAGGTCAAGAAGCTCGTGGAGGCCGACGTGCCCGAGTCACGCAAGCGGCTCAACCCCAAGGTCGCCGCCCACGCCGACATGCTGACCACCTCGTTCGACATGATCGACGAGACGCACCGGGAGGCCGGTGAGAAGCTCGTGGACTGGATCGTCAAGAACTACAAGCCGGGGCAGCCGCTCCACGTCACGGTCATCTGCACGGGCAACAGCCGCCGCAGCATCCTGGGGGCGACGATGGGCAACATCGCCGCCGCCTACTACGGGATGCCCGAGATCCGCTTCCACAGCGGCGGAACGGCTCCCACCGCCTTCAACCCCCGCACCATCGCCGCCCTCAAGGACATCGGCGTGGAGATCGAAGCCGACCGGTTCACGAGGCTCCCCGAGGCGAGCCGAAGACCGCCAACCCGGTCTACACCGTCCGGTGGGGCTCGGGCCTGGAGGCGACCGAGTTCTCCAAGACCTACTTCGATGCCGCCAACCCCCAGCAGGGCTTCGCCGCCCTCATGGTCTGCGGCGAGGCGGACGCCGCCTGCCCGCTTCGTCAAGGGAGCCGCCCTGCGGATCTCGATGCCCTACCTGGACCCGAAGATCTACGACGACAGCGTGTACGAGTCGCAGAAGTACGCCGAGCGGCGGGACGACATCGGCAGGCTGATGCTCAGCGTGATGATGCAGGTGCGGAACCGTCTGAGCCAGCCAGCCCGGTGACCCCAGCGGAGAACGAAAATGTCCGAGACGATCACCAAGGCGGTGAAGGACAAGTACGGGTCGGTCGCCACCAGCGGACTGTCGTCCGACCACGAGGGCGTCAAGGCCGTCGCCGAGGCGTTCGGCTACACGCCCGAGGAACTGGCCTCGATCCCCGCCGAGGCGAACATGGGCCTGTCCTGCGGCAACCCCACGGCGACCGCCAACCTGCGGGAAGGCGAGGTCGTCGTTGACCTCGGCAGCGGCGGTGGCTTGACGTGCTCCTGGCGGCTCGCAAGGTCGGCCCCACGGGCAAGGCGATCGGCATCGACATGACCCAGGAGATGATCGACCTGGCCCGCCGGAACGCCGCCAAGTCGGGGCTGGCGAACGTCGAGTACCACCTCGCCACCATCGACAAGCTGCCGCTGGCGGACGCCTCGGTGGACTGCGTGATCTCGAACTGCGTGATCAACCTCGCACCCGACAAGCCCGCCGTGTTCCGGGAGATTGCCAGGGTCTTGAAGCAGGGTTTACGCATCAGCCTGGGCTGTCTGGGTGCTCTGGGAAATTGCGACTCGCCTCTGTTGTCCAGTCCGGCTGGCAGGGTATCGGACGGCTTTTGTAGCATCGACCACCTGGAGATTTCGACTTCTTCAGGGATGTCCACGCGAGGACCGTCGGCTCAGAGACGACCGCCATGACTCCGGCCAGCAACCCGGTCTCCATCCTCGATCATTTCGCGGACTTGCCCGATCCCCGCCGCGAACAGGGGCGAATCCACCGACTCGATGAGATCGTCTTCATCGCCACCTGCGCTGTCTTCTGCGGCGCCGATACCTGGGTGCAGATCGCCGACTACGGTCACTCCAAGCGCGACTGGCTCGAGACCTTCCTCACCTTGCCTGGCGGCATCCCCTCGCACGACACCTTCCGACGAGTCTTCTGCCGGCTCGACCCGGTGGCCTTTCAGAAGGGCTTCTCCGCCTGGATCACGGCGCTGATGGCTCGAAACGGATTGACTCCGATCGCCACGGCTCCGCCCGAACTGACACGGATCGCCATCGACGGCAAGGCCCAACGCGGCTCCGCCCGGCGTACCGTCGGCCGATCGGCGCTCCCTGTCGTCAGCGCCGGGTCGGTCGAGAATCATTTGACCTTGGGGCAAGTGGCCACCGACGCCAAATCCAACGAGATTACCGCCATTCCCGAGTTGCTCGAACTGCTCGACTTGAACGGGGCCGTGGTGACCATCGACGCCATGGGCTGTCAGAAGGAGATCGCTGCTGACATCGTCGGCCGAGGTGGTCACTACGTGCTGGCCGCCAAGGAGAATCAGCCGCATCTCTACGAGGACATCAAGCGGGCGTTCGATCAGGGCTTACGCACCAGGTTTCTCGGGGATTTGGGCCAGTACTCTCAAGAGATAGTCGTTCTTCCATCCCGCAATCAGGCGCCGAGTGGCAATACTCTTGCCTTTGCTGGTCTTCTCCGCCTTGAGCAGACATAACGCCAGCTTGCGGAGCCACGCCAAGTTCATCGCGCTGTTCCCGGCCCAGTGCCGTTGGTCATCCTCACGGAAGCAGACGTCCAGAACCCAGTGCAGCGAGTTCTCGATCCCCCAATGACCCCGCACCCATCGCAGATACTGCTCCGCCGTCGCGGCCGTGCTGCTGATGAAGTAACGGATCTCAATGCTCGCCACACCATCGACCAGCCGATGGCTGATCACCATCACGATCGCCGTCAGTCCGATCCAAAGGTCCGCGTTCCGGATCCCCTCCGGATGGGTGATCACACAGCAGGTGCGGGTCTCCTGGCGAGCGCTGCGAACCTCTTCCGTCTGACACTCGGTGAAGTCCACCCCGGGTTCGCCCTGATCCAACGCGGTATCGAACGCCCGCTTGATGTCCTCGTAGAGATGCGGCTGATTCTCCTTGGCGGCCAGCACGTAGTGACCACCTCGGCCGACGATGTCAGCAGCGATCTCCTTCTGACAGCCCATGGCGTCGATGGTCACCACGGCCCCGTTCAAGTCGAGCAGTTCGAGCAACTCGGGAATGGCGGTAATCTCGTTGGATTTGGCGTCGGTGGCCACTTGCCCCAAGGTCAAATGATTCTCGACCGACCCGGCGCTGACGACAGGGAGCGCCGATCGGCCGACGGTACGCCGGGCGGAGCCGCGTTGGGCCTTGCCGTCGATGGCGATCCGTGTCAGTTCGGGCGGAGCCGTGGCGATCGGAGTCAATCCGTTTCGAGCCCTCAGCGCCGTGATCCAGGCGGAGAAGCCCTTCTGAAAGGCCACCGGGTCGAGCCGGCAGAAGACTCGTCGGAAGGTGTCGTGCGAGGGGATGCCGCCAGGCAAGGTGAGGAAGGTCTCGAGCCAGTCGCGCTTGGAGTGACCGTAGTCGGCGATCTGCACCCAGGTATCGGCGCCGCAGAAGACAGCGCAGGTGGCGATGAAGACGATCTCATCGAGTCGGTGGATTCGCCCCTGTTCGCGGCGGGGATCGGGCAAGTCCGCGAAATGATCGAGGATGGAGACCGGGTTGCTGGCCGGAGTCATGGCGGTCGTGTCTGAGCCGACGGTCCTCGCGTGGACATCCCTGAAGAAGTCGAAATCTCCAGGTGGTCGATGCTACAAAAGCCGTCCGATACCCTGCCAGCCGGACTGGACAACAGAGGCGAGTCGCAATTTCCCAGAGCACCCAGACAGCCCAGGCTGATGCGTAAACCCTGGCCAACAGGTACCGCTCGTGGCGCACCGCCAACTTGCGGCGGAACCACGCCGGGCGACCCATCTCGTCGTCGCCACTGATCCAGCCGTGCGGTAATGTGGCACCACGGCGGTCGAGCATTTCCAACGCCAACTCGTGCCGCGTGCGGTAGCGGACCTCCTTGGGGACTCCACAGCGCTTCCGGCGCTTCTTGTCCTGGGCCCACTCCTTGGGCAAGTAGAGTCGGAAATCGACCAGGACGTGCTCCTCATCGGTGACATAGCCCAGGAACAGGCCGACCTGGCAATTCTCGACCTTGCCGAGGCGTCCGCACCATTGCCGCTGCACCCCGACCGAGGCGTTCCCCTTCTTGGGGAAGGCGGAGGGGTCGAAGACCAGCACGGCGTCGGGGCGGCCCAGGTCGCGGACCACCTGGCCATTCAATTCGTCGATCAGCGGTGCGTGCTCCCAGGGGGAGATGCCGAGATCGGTCTGGAGCGTCTGGCGGTCGAGGTCGTAGCGATAGGCAATGGCCTCGGCGTTTTTGTGTTCCAGGTCGGAGAGCAGCCCGGCGAGATAGGTGCCGGTATACTGCCGGCTCTCGGGACTCGGGAGCGTGGCGACGAACGGCTGGGCGAACGCCTCCAGCCGTTGGACGGCGCCGCGGAAGGTGGTGGGTGGGACCTGGCAGTCGGCGAGCACTTGAGCCTTGCGTTCTTGGAATCGGGGTTCCATGGTCTGACTCCTTCCATCGAGGTGAGGCTCCCTCTGGAAAGTATTGATACAAATAGTGGTTACGTCCGGTCAAGCGATCCCAGACAGTAGAAGTATGGACTCACAGAAAGTCTCAAGGAGGTCGGTCAACTGGTGCCGATCCGGGTTCGCCTTGTCAACGGGCGTTACATCCTCGTCGACGGTGCGCGACGGTGTCGGGCGGCAAGGAGTGCGGCTTTCACCACGATTGCCGCGATCGTCGAGTGCAAAGATCTCTGCCGTGGAGAGATCACACAGAGACAACTTATCGCGAATTGTCAACGCTCGGACCTGAATCCCATAGAGAAGTCCGACGCCGTCCACAGCCTGATGCAGGAGACCGGATGGAACGCCTCGACCGCGGCCGCGAAGCTCGGCTTCTCCGATTCAACGCTCTCGCGTCTGCTGGCAGTGCGGCAACTTCCCGAGGCCATCCGTGAGCAGGTCCGCAGCGGCGAGATTTCCTTGAGCGCCGCCTACGCACTGAAACGGGTCGATGACGGAGCGGCCCAGTCCGCGCTTGCCAGCGAGGTTGCCTCGGGCAGGCTGACTCGGGATGCCCTGACCGGTTCGCTCAAGGCCGGAAGGAAGAACGGAGAGAGCAAGGAGGCCAAGTCACCGTCGCGAGTGACCGCGAAGCTCGCTCCCGATCGCGCCGTGACGGTCATCGGCGAATCGCTCGATCTGGAGGCGTTCATCGAGACACTCGAAGAGTTGTTGGGCAAGGCCCGCAAGGCGCGGACGCAGGGTGTCGAGGTTGGCACCTTCATCAAGATGCTCCGCGACCAGGCGAGCGCCTGAGCGTTCAGGACTCCGAGGAGGTGGATGGATGGGGATATTCCGCAGGAAACAACGAAGTCTCTACCCGGCCCGGTGGGCGCTGGAGCAGGGGCTGCTCAATTTCTCCGCGCGGGCCAACCCATGGACGATTGCCGATGCCTGTGAGGGCTGCCTGATACTGGGCGCAACGGGCAGTGCGAAGACCACGGGAAGCGGGCGCACGGTCGCCCTCTCCTTCCTTAAGGCGAGCGGCAGGAATTATTTTCCCTGCAGCGCAGGACTTCTTGGCGTAATCGTGATGTCATACTTCGGAAGCGTTGCCGAGCGTTGCAGACGCGCCTCGATCTGCTTCATCTCCTTGGCGGCCACGCGCACGCCATCGGGATAGGCACCGTGAAGGCGTTTCACGGTCGGATGCTGTTTCTTCCAGGTCATCCGCAGGGCGCACTGCAGCACCACCTTCAAGCCGGTCAGGAGCACGCCGTTCCACTTCTTTTCCAACGCCGACCAACACCGTTCGATCAGGTTGTACTTGCTGTGATAGGGCGGGTAGTACACCAACCGGATCGTTAGACCCGACCAGTCCGCGAACTGCACCATCCGTTTCAAAAACTGCGTGCGCCGACCGGAATTCTTCGGCCCGTTGTCCAGATAGATCACCAGACGCTGGATGGACCCGAAGCCCGACCGCACGGTTTGCCACCACACCTGCAAGGCATCAGCCCAGGCATCGCTGGTCTCTCGCGCCCGAACAGGAGCATCAACGCCCCCGTCGCCCGCACCAGGATGCCGAACGGCACCAGTTTCTCCTTGGCGGGCGGATCGTGATCCCAGCCCTTCTCCACCTGACCGTCGGCCGTTGTCCGGGTTTTTCCCCCCACGAGCGTATTCGCCCAGAGCCACCTTCGCCTTTGTGTCCATGGAAATCTCCAGCGTCCCAGGATCGTTCCGCGCCTCCTGGTGCACGGCCTTCACGTTGGCGAAGATCGCGTCGGTCTGCTTGGTCTTTTTCAGCGGCTTGCCTTTCTGGATGCGCTTGAGACGATAGTTCATGCGGTTGAGGATGTCCCGCATGGTCCGCTCACGGGGCAGCTTCCCCTGGGGATAGCCCTTCTGCTTCAAGGCGTCCAGGACCTCGGCGGCCGACAGATTGGTGTAACGCCGTGTCGACTTGAGTTCCGGGTCGGCGTAGGTATGGGGTTCGACGATGACGCGGATGTCGGCCGCCAGTTGCGGATCTTTCTCTTCGCTGCGTTTGCGGCCCTTGGCGGCGAAGTTTTCGCGGCACCGCATCCCCGTGCGCAGTTCGTGGAGTCCTTTCTCGATCGTGTGGCGTCCCCAACCGAAGCGCCGCTCGGCCTGGCGGGCGTTGCCCCCACAGAGTTCGTTAGCCACCTCGGCTTGGAACAAGCGGCGCTGATACCCCGTGAGGCGTTTGGCCCCCGACCGAATCAGCGCGTCGTAGGACCGGGTGGAGTCTTCCATCGCGGTGGCCCTCCCTGAGACGAGACGGTGACCAACGGATCACGAAGCACGCGCCCTCCGGAAACGAGGATAGGTCAGATTGGGGGGGATTTCCACCTTCCGGTCGCCTTACTGCCGGCTTCGGGGGGATGGTGCTCACCGCCAAGAAAGACGAGCGAGCCCTCTGGGAGTCCTACTGCAGCGAAACGGGGCGGGTAGACGACCTGCTCGTCTTCGGCCCGGCCGCCCGTTTCGTTTCAACTTCCTGGGCCATGAGCGGAACCGGAAAGGAGAAGGCGCCGGCCTGACCGAGAACATAGTGAACCTGCTTTCGACCGTGCTGGAGGTGGCGGAGCGTCAGGGCGGCCACGGTGGACGCGAGGACGAAGGGTACTGGCGTCGGGCCAGCCGGCAGCTCGTGCGCAACCTGGTAGATCTGCTGATCATGGCTGGGGGCGAGCTTTCGATCCCGGACCTCTACCGGCTCGTCGTCTCCGCTCCGACCTCGGCGACCGAGGTCAGCTCGGATAAATGGAAGGAACGATCTTTCTGCTACAAGTGCCTTGACCAGGCCGACAACCGGCCCAAGACGCCACGGCAGAAGTCGGATTACGAGATCATCGCGGACTACTTCCTCCTGGAGTACCCCGCGCTGTCGGACAAGACGCGCTCGGTGATCGTGTCGACGTTCACCAGCATGATCGACGTGCTCAATCGGGGCGTGCTGCGAGAGCTCTTCTGCACCGACACCAACATCACGCCGGAGGCGGTCGAGTCTGGCAAGATCCTGGTAGTTGACCTTCCGGTCAAGGAGTTTGCGGAAGTCGGCTTGTTTGCACAGGTGCTTTGGAAGTACGCCTTCCAACGCTCGATCGAACGCCGCAACGTCCTGGAGAATCCTCGCCCGGTGTTCTACTGGGCGGACGAAGCCCAAAACTTCATTACATCCTATGATATGCAGTTTCAAACTACCGCTCGCAGTTCGCGGGTGGCCACGGTTTTGCTGTCGCAGAACCTCTCTAACTTCTATGCCGCTCTCGGCGGAGGTGAAAAAGGCCAGGCGGAGGCCGACTCACTCCTGGCTAACCTGAATACCAAGATGGCTCTTCTCCAAAGCGTGTGGGTAACTTTGGACCGATTTTCAGATTTCTGGCAGCATGCACGTGAGGATTTTGAGGCGGAGGTACTCTTCGTCTCGAAGTCCGTAGGCCCGTCGTTGGATGACTCGGATCTTGTTGTTGATGCCTTCCACGAAGCCCAAGGGCACCTTGTTCTCCTCCTGGTAATACGACGCGATCCCGTCCCAGTGGTCCTCGACCATCCGGGCGAACTTCTCGTACGGCTTGAGGCGCTGCCATCTCAAGGCCGACTTCCAGCGCTCGAAGAATCGCCGTGCCCACACCTCTCGCTTGTAGTCCCACAGTTGGCGGAACATCTCCTTGAGCAGGTAGGCCTTGTTCAACCTCCTGTTCGCCGCGAACAACGCCTTCAACGACTGACGCCCCCCCTGCTTCAAGTTGGCCCAGCGGGACAGCAAGGTGTACTTCTGGCCCTTGATGAATCGCCGGTCCTTTCCCGAGAGCCGGGCGTACTCGCGCTTTCGAAACCTTGTCCAAGGCCTCGTTCAATTTCTTGAGGATGTGAAACTTGTCGTACAGGATCCCGGCTTGAGGCGCGTTTCCCGCCTTGAGCGTGGAGTTGCGGAACGGCTTCCACATGTCCATGACGGCCAGGCGGATCCCCGTGCATTTCCGCGGCCCCAGCCACTGGAAGAAGAGAGCCATGCTCTTCTCGGATCGGTCCGTACCTCCGAACCAGATCGGCCGGCCGCGGACCAGGTCGCTGACGATGATGCGGTAGTTGTGTCCCCTGCCGACGGAGAGTTCGTCGATGCCGAGCACCTTCGGACCGGGCGTCCCGGCCCGTCGGAGTTGCTCGCGCATAGACTCCATCTCCAGCGACTTGACCGCTTTCCAATCGAGGCGGAGTTCGCGCGCCACATCCCGGAGTGTCGAGGCCCGACAGCGCCGCCCGACATAGAAGGCGAACCGTTTGGTGTAGAAGGGGTTGTTGGCCAACCAGGGCAGATGTTCCCGCTTCACGGCGCCGCAGCTCCGGCAAGAGACGCGCCGCACCTCGAACTCCAGGTACACCCGGGTGTCGCCACAGGAGAGGTCGCGTACGCGACGGGTCGTGCGGTCGTAGAAGGTTCGCTGACTCTGCCCACAGGCTCCGCAGTCCGTTTTTTTCCCCGGCGCAGGAGCCGCACGATCCGCGCCTTGGGATCTCCGAAGAGGCCACGGACCGTGGGCTCCGGACGGAAACCGATAAACCGGTACGCATCATCCAGCCGACGTTGTTTTCGCATCCGGTCATCATGCCAGATTCTCCGCGCCGAGGAGAAGCCAAAATATCCTTGAAACCTACTTTCCGCACATCTGCGTGAGAATATCTGGGAATATTCTCCGGCGGGCGTGATCAGGGATCAGCGCTCATAGGCCCTCGGGATTCCCAGCAGGCGGAGCACCTGGCGTTGCACGCGGGTCAGTTCCGTGGTGAACAGCGTGGTGGTTTTCGCGTCGGTCGTCAGTTCGTGTCGTTGCACGTCGTCGAACAGGTCGAGGATCCGCCGTGCCGTGGGGCGGCGGCAGGGGCGGCCCTCGGGATACAGCGGCAGGCTCTCGGTCCCCGTTTGCTCCCTCGCGCGGCGCACCTCCCGCTCCAGGAGCGACTCCACGACCAAGGCGAAGAAGTACACACACAGCAACGCTTGAACCCGGCTGGCCTCCTTCAGGAACACGGGGGCCACCACGAAGTCCGTCTTCAGTTGCTGGAAACGTTTCTCGATCAGAGGTTGTTGTTTGTAAGACAGGAGCAACTCCAGCGGGGACAGCGTCTGGTCGTTGGTGATCAGCGGGAAGGCCCCATCGCAGAGCGCTTCCTCCGCCAACCGCTCAGGGCGAAACTGGATCGTGATATCGAAGCGTAAACGTTCCTCTTTGACGTAACGCGTGTTGGCAGTCGGACGGCCGCGGTGCTCCTGGCGGTAGCGTTCCTCCACTTTCTCCACGACCGTCACGTCGAGCCACTCGGCGACTTCGTACTCGGCCAGGATCGTCTCGACCGCCTTGATCACCTGCGTTCGATCGCGGTAGCGCTGCGCGGGGAAGCGAGCTTCTCCCTGAGTTCGGTCAGTTGTTTCCCGGCCCGCTCCAGCCGACGGTGGCGGGCGTGGGCATCGCACTCGGCCTTGCGCGCGCTGTAATACCAGAGCACGCGGTAGCCCTCGGCGCTGGCCCGTTCGGGCTCGTGAATCAGGAAGTGGTCGACGACCTCACCGTGCTCGTCCACCTTGTCGTGGAGGTGTCGCCAACGGGCCTGGCCCCGACGCGTCTCGGCGCGAAAGGCCGCATCTTCACTGCGTGTCCGGGGCAGTACGCTGACGAACCGGCCGCCGTTCTCGTGTAGGTGGGCCATGTTTTCGGTGGTGGCCAGCTTGCAGTCGGCCACATAGAGGAAGTCGCGCCGGCCGGTCAACTGGCAGAGGAAGTCCCAGGTCTGGCGATGAGTGGAGTCGTCGGTGGTATTGCCGCTCTCCACTCGGAACTGTACAGGGACAGCACCATCACGCGTCACCGTGAGGACGTACAGCAACTGCTTCAGGTCGGGGCGATGGTCCTTGTTGTGGCCCCAGGTAATGGCCTGGCGCAGTTGTCCGCGGAGGGTGCGTTCCGCGTCGGCGTGCTCGTAGTCGCCGTGGAAGGTAATGGTGGTGGAGTCGTTGTGGAGTTCGTCGAGGGACACGCCGAAGACACGCACCAGGTGCTGGGCCACGCGCAGGGTCAAGGTGGGGATGGCGGCATCGAAGAGGTGATCGAGGCTGCGGCCGGCGCGATCGTCATTGAGCGCGGTGACTTGCTCGGGCGACAGGCCCAAGAGTTCGGGAACGTAGCGGCGTGCCCATGCGCCCACGCCGTAGAGGGGTTCGCGGGCCAGCAAGATGTTCTTCAACAGCACGAGCAGGGTCGTCGCGGAGGCGACGCGTGTGCGGGGGTCTGTGCCGGGGAGGTACTCGCGGAGGAACTCGGCGAGGCGCAGTTTCTCCAGGACGTGGTCGAGGAGAGGCAGCGCGGCGACTTGACGCGACGTGAGCGTTCGCCCGTCGGCGCGGGCGACCGCGCCGGCGCAGGGCCGCTGCTGGCGCTCGGGATCGTGCTCGGCGTGGGGACCGTGATGTTGCTCGGGGCGCTTCATGGGAGTGGCTCCTGGCATGGGTGGGGGACGCGCGGGCGCCGACACCTGTCGCGCGCGTCTATCGCGGCGTGTCCCACGAACAGGATTGTCCCCGAGGCAAGCGTGTCGGGCCGTCAGAGCATTGACGTATGATGAATGGACCGGCCCATTATCCGGAACGCGGTGAAGAACCGAAATTCACCACGAGGACAACGTGATTGTCGCATGAAATCAGGTGTTTGCGCGGCGCTCTTCCGGCGCGCATCGCCCTTTGGTGAGAGGGCGTCCGTGGGGGGCCGCCAAAGTTATGTGCGTGGGACGACCAGGACACCTGGTCTGCTTGACAGCGGGAAAGGATTCGACGTACGGGTCGCGTGGCTGTGCGGGCGTGAGGGCCGGCCGCGGCGGGATTGCGCGGCCGAGCACCAGCCAGCCCTCTTCCGCGTCAGGCGTTCGCCAGCCGGCGTGGGACACGCCACCGCCGGAGGCACGCCTCCGGTCCGCGGACTCGCCAACCGGTCGGAAATTCGGAGATATGGGTCGGCAGATGTGCGGAAAAGAAGTTGAAACGAAGGTCTTCGCGGCCCTCACACACGGTTTTTTACCCACACGCTTTGCTGAACTTTCGCAGATTTCAGGGGAGGAGAACGGGGGAGAACTTCTGTATACTTAGGGGTGAAACCGTGTCTTTGACACTCCCCCAAGACCCCAGGAGCCTCCCCCGTGTGGTCGATCATCCCATCCCTCGACACCCTCTTGCAAGGTTTGGCTGTCGCCTTCACCGAACCCAGTTTCCAGACCCACAGAGACATCCTCCTCGGCTGGATCATGTGCATCGGCCAGCGCACCGAGTACCGTATCTTCCAGACCATCCAGGCCAGCACCGTGGTCTCCAGGGTGGAGCATCATCCCTTCGATCGCTTCTACAATTTCTTCAGCCGCAGCACCTGGACTGTGAAGTCCTTGGCCCATCAGGTCTGTGTGGCCGTCGTCCTGGCTCTCAATCCCACAGGCTGGCTCTCCTTGGTGGTCGACGACACCCTGCTGCACAAACGCGGCACGAAGGTCTACGGCCTGGGCTGGTTCCGCGACGCGGTCGCCTCCACGGCCAAGCGAGTCGCCACGGCGTCGGGGAACAACTGGGTGGTCCTGGGGCTGGCCATTCCCATCCCGTTCTGTCCCGATCCGATCCTTTGTCTGCCTCTGTTGACCCGCTTGCACTTGCCTGGCAAGGGATCACCGAGTTGTGTGGACTTGGCCGCGGAGATGCTCGGTGAGATCCTCCAAAGGTTTCCTGATCGTCAGATCGTCCTGATCGGGGATGGAGCCGATGCGGCCCACGGCTTGCTGGGGAGCTTGGATCCGCGGGTCCAGTATGTGGGGCGGATGCGCGGGGACGCGGAGATCTACGATCCGCAGGTTCCCCCCCAGCCCTCCGGCAAGCGGGGCCGCAAGCCGCAGAAGGGACCGCGACTGCCCAGCCCGAGCGCGGCGGCGAACCGGGCCGATCGCCATCGCAACGGCACGGGCCCCTGGGTGTGGCACGACATCGAGGTGACCGTTTATGGGGTGACCCGGATGCTCTGCGTCTTGGCGTACCAGGCGGTGTGGCCCGAGGTGCTGGGGTTGCGCCGATCCAGATCGTGGTGGTGCGCGATCCTGCGGGGAAGTTCCGTGATGCGTACTTGTTCACGACGGACCTGGGGGCGAGCCTGGCGTGGGTGGTAGCGACGTTCGCCCGCCGCTGGTCGATTGAGGTGATGTTCAAAGCGAGCAAACAGGTGATGGGCATCGAAGGGCCACAGCACTGGTGCCAGGAGAGCATCGAGAAGCTGGCGCCCTGGGTGTGGCTGATGCAGAGCGTCGTCAGCCTGTGGTATCTGACGGTCGGCCATGCGCTGCCGGAGGCGGAGTCGGCGCGGCGGAATTTGGGTGCGTGGGACACGGAATGGTCGCTGGGTCATTGGGTGCGTATCCTTCGGATCGCGACCATGGCGGCGACAATTAATCCGGACTTGGACGAAAATGGCGACTGCCAGGAATTGATGGAACGCGTGAAAAACTACCTATTTTATGTTGCGTCCGCAGCTTGATCCTTGCGAAAGTTCAGTTTGGAGAAGAGCCAGAAAATAACTGGTCCACCTTCGCCACGCTCGATCGTAGAATATCGGCCTCGCCCAGTCGGGAGGCCAAACCTGGGATGTTGAAAATCAGGTACTGGCGAGCATGGGGCTTCCCTCCGGTTTTGTTTCGTTTTTTGACGTGATTTGAGGGGTCGCTGCTGCCTTATGCGCCTGATAGGCGGAGCGGCGTTTCGAGGCGAAGGTATCACCCAATTTGTGCTTGATCCAATCGATGATGTGCCGAGTTTTCGAGGTCCGGAGAGCGTCGTGGATGACGTCTTGAGTTCGTTCCGAAACGCACGCGGCAAGGGCCAACAGCAGGCTGGTGAACCCGGCCTTGCTATGGTCGCGCTCCATCGTCTTGAACTTGCCGAAGCACGATTCGAGCACCTCACTGCTGCCGGGCAGTCGCTCTCCGCCACGCAGTCGCCGCGCCTGTGCGGCGACAAAGGCCGCCAGGTCCCGGCTCAGTTGCCCGGCAACCGGACCCAGTCTCAAGGTCCGCAACCGCTTTCGCAGGTCCTTCCCAGCCCCCCGATAAAGGCCCTGCGTGCGCACGAAATCCACCGCCACGTCGATGGTCTGTTCCATCTCCGACCAGCGCACCAACGGCTCACGGTACTGGCTGAGCCAACCCAGCTTCTCTTGGAGTCGCTCCACCGTGCCGTGACGCAGCACTTCGGGTCCCGGGGCGTCGAGAATCGCCAACGTCTTCTTCCCCCATCCGATCAATTCCCCAAGGTTCATGTAGCGGCCCTTCGGACGGGGGGAGGGTGGGACCAGAAACGACCATTCCGTTTGTTGAATCCGGCATTTCGCTTGACCGGCCTGCGCCGCGAACGCGCTCCAGTGACTCATCCCGTTCCAGCAGGGCCTTGAGCAAGCAGGCCGCCTTGTGCGTGATGTCGTAAATGTCGAGCGTCTGCGGATGCTCCTTCCGGAACAACGCAATGCCACCGGCCAAGTCGCCACCGTGGTCACTGATGATCGCCGCGGGACACCGGTCTTGGCCACATTGGCTTTCAATTGCCGGTAGACCACCTGCTTGTCCGACGCGATGACGGGTTCCAATTCGATCGCTTCCATCTGGGTCAGGCGGAGGGGGAAGTCTTCGCCCGGTGGCGGCAATTGCGAAGCGCGCACCCCGAGAATCACCAGGCATTTCTCCTGGCCGATCTGATTCGAGTGGTCGATGATCCAGACCCAGTCGTCGCCCCGTTCCTTGGGCCGAGTCAAGTGGTAATGACCCAACCGCAACAGCCAAGAGCGCACGGTCGTGAAATGGGGGACGGGGAAGTCGAACCCCCAATCCACATCCATCTCGCGCATCGCATGCCAGGGCGTTGCACGCGCCTCGAAGGGCAATCCCGTTGAGGACCCAACCCAGCATGAGCACGATCTGCACCGAGGAGAATTGATGATGGGCCGGAATCCGCTCGAAGACCGGGTCAGGACGTGCGATGCCGGTCAGTTCCGCGCGGGGGGGACTGCTCGACTCGTTGTCGCATCGCGGCGCGGAGATCGTCGAGTTGTTGTTTGAGAGCCTCGGCCTTGGCCTGCCATCGATCGCGCGACCGTCGCAGATCCCGCACCTCGGTACGGAAGGCTTTGATCCGTTCCTGCAACGCTTGGTACTTCGCCTTCCAGCGATCCCGGCTCCTTTCGAATGCGCGTGCGAGTACCCGCCAGGGGCTGCGATACGAACGAGATTGCTCCGGCGCTGTCTCCGAGCAAGTGGTCATGTCCGACTCCATCCCCGTGAAAGAGAGTTCCTTACGTCCCAAGCGGTAGCGCAACAGATTTCTCCGATTTCGCAAGCCCAATTACCGCCGAAAACGACCACTTTTCAACATCCCAGGGTGAGGGGGATGGGGTGAAGCCTGGCCGATCCCCACACCCCTCACCCCAACCCTCTCCCGCAAGGGGAGAGGGGGCAAAACCTTCCGCCCGTGGATCGCGGGTGGCCCCGGTGATGGGCCGCTGACGGGTTTGAGCTGAGAGGGGAACCTTGGTTTTTCTTCGTAGGGTGGGTCAGCGGCGTCTTCGCCGCGCAACCCACCTCGGCCCGTCAACCGGGTGGTGGGTTGCGCGGCGAAGACGCCGCTGACCCACCCTACAAGACTGCCGCCCCTTCGGGGCTGAAGAAGAGGAGGGCGCCGTCGTGGCCCCGGTTCCCGGGGCGGACGCCCTCGCTCTTCCACACAAGCCATAACGAGCCTAGAAGAAAGAACGTAGGCTCTAAACAACCATAAGTTTATGCTGTAACAAAAACTATTGTTAATATTTGTAGTGTTTGATATAACCTGTTTTCCAGGCGTTTTTACAAATCAACGATATAACCACGCTATCATTTTTCTTATATTATGTAACTTTGTTCATAGTCTAAATCGACTGTACAATAACGGCAGTTATAGCGCAACTGCTGTATATTTATTGGCTTGCGACTTGTGTAGTACAGCAAGGGCGGACGCCCCGGGCTATTGACTGCCGCCCTTTCGGGGCTTCCCGGACAGGCTGTTACAAACCTCGGACCCCCGGCTTCCGCTTCCCGCGGACGAGACGCGCGGCGAGGCCGATCGAGACCAGTACATTTCCGTTGATCCCTTTGGGCTTGGCAGGCTGAAGCCTACCCTACAAGAACTTGCACAGACACCACGGCTCGCCGTCACTGGGGTCTGGATTGCGGCCCGCCGATCGGGGACAATTCGCGGACCTGGCATGAAGGTCCGAACCCCTCTGGTGAGTGAGCGGTGCCATGACGAGCTCGACGAAGAACGTGGAGCAGGCTTACGCCCTGGCGAAAGACCGGTACGCGGAACTGGGCGTGGATGTGGACGAGGCCCTCAACCGGCTGTCGGCGATCCCGATCTCGCTGCATTGCTGGCAGGGCGACGACGTGGGCGGCTTCGAGAACGCCGGGCTCGAGCTGGGCGGCGGGCTGGCCGTCACGGGCAATTATCCCGGCAAGGCGACGACCGCCGACGAGCTCCGCGCCGATATCGACAAGGTCCTCTCGCTGGTTCCCGGCACGCACCGGCTGAACCTGCACGCCATCTACGCCGAGACGGGCGGCAAGAAGGTCGAGCGCGACGAGATCGACGCCCGAGCACTTCAAGAACTGGATCGCCTGGGCCAAGTCGAAGAAGATGGGGATGGACTTCAACCCCACGTACTTCGCCCATCCCAAGGCGAACGACGGCTTCACCCTGGCGCACCCGAACGCGGCCATCCGCAAGTTCTGGATCGACCACGGCATCGCTCTGCCGCAAGATCGGCGCGGAGATCGGCAAGGCGCTGGGATCGCCCTGCGTGACCAACGTCTGGATTCCCGACGGCATGAAGGACGTGCCCGTCGACCGCAAGGGCCGCGCGAGCGGCTGGCCGCGGTCGCTCGACGACGATGTTCGCCGAGCCGCTCGACCCGAAGTACAACCTCGACGCCGTCGAGGGCAAGCTCTTCGGCATCGGGTCGGAGAGCTACGTCGTCGGCTCGCACGAGTTCTACCTTGGCTATGCCATCGCGCGCAAGAAGCTGGTGACGCTCGACGCCGGCCACTTCCACCCGACCGAGATGATCGCCGACAAGATCTCGTCGGCGCTGACCTTCCTCGACGAGATCCTGCTGCACGTCAGCCGCGGCGTGCGCTGGGACAGCGACCACGTGGTCATGCTCGACGACCAGTTGCTGGGCATCGCCGAGGAGATCGTCCGCGGCGGGTACCTGAACCGCACGCACATCGGCCTGGACTACTTCGACGCCAGCATCAACCGCGTCGCGGCCTGGGCGATCGGCATTCGCAACATGCTCCAGGCCTTGCTGCTGGCCCTGGTGGAGCCGATCGACGACCCTGCGCAAGCTGGAAGCGGACAGCGATTTCACCTCGCGGCTGGCGCTGCTGGAAGAGATCAAGACGCTGCCGCCGGCGCCGTGTGGGATTACTACTGCCTGCGCAGGGCGTGCCGGTCGGCCCGGCCTGGCTCGACGAGGTCAAGCGGTACGAGAAGGACGTGCTGTCGAAGCGCGGCTGAGAGCGTCCCCACAAATCTCGATACCCTCGATCCGGGTGGCATGCCCACGTCTTCGTGGGCATGTCTTCTCCCGCAGGCGAGCAGGAAGAACATGCCCACGAAGACGTGGGCATGCCACCCGGACCATTCTGGATTCTTACATTCTCTTGCGTGAACTCAACCCATGAATCCTCCTGAGCCATTCGCGACGAACCCGGCCCTGGGCGTGATGATCTTCACGCTGGGGGGGCTGGCGGGGGCGGTGTTTTACCTGCCCTTCAAGAAGGTCAAGAACTGGGCGTGGGAGAGCTACTGGCTCGTCTACGCGGTCGTCGGCCTGATCGTCGTGCCCTGGGCGCTGGCGCTGAGCACGTCGCCGAACGTGTTCTCGGTGCTGCGGCACACGCCTCACAAGGAACTGCTGTACTGCTTCCTCTGCGGCGCGATGTGGGGCGTCGGCGGGCTGACCTGGGGGCTGATGATTCGCTACCTGGGCGTCGGCCTGGGCCTGGCCATCGGCTGCGGGCTCTGTCGGCCACCGGCACGTTGATTCCGCCGATCTCAAGGGTCAGTTCGGGACAGCTCCTCCAGCACCGACGCGGGCATCGCGTCGCTGGCCGGCGTGTCGGTCTCGCTGCTCGGCATCGTGCTGGTCGGCCTGGCGGGCATGTCGAAGGAGAGCGAGTTGCCCGAGGAAGAGAAGAAGAAGGCGGTGGCCGAGTTCGACTTCAAGAAGGGCATGCTCGTCGCCATCTTCTCCGGCCTGATCAGCGCCGGCATGAGCTTCGGGCTGCAGAGGCGGGCCAGGCCATCGAGAAGCTGGCGCTAAGCAACGTCGCCCGTCACGTCGCCGACCTGGCAGGGCATGCCCGTGCTGGTCGTGGTGCTGCTGGGCGGGTTCGCTGGTCAACTTCCTCTGGTGCCTCTATCTGAACGTCAAGAACAAGACCTCCGGCGACTACGTCGAAGGCGCGGCACGCCGCTGCGTCGGCAACTTCCTGTTCGCCGGCCTGGCAGGCGCGATCTGGTGCTCCCAGTTCATCTGCTTCAAGACGGGCGAGCCCGAGATGGGCGACGATGGCCTATGTCGGCTGGGCCGTGCTGATGGCCTGCGCGATCCTCTTCAGCAGCCTGCTGGGCATCTATCTCGGCGAATGGCGCGGCACCAGCGGCCGGACCCGCTCGCTCCTGGCGGCGGGACTCGTGCTGCTGTTGCTCTCGTCGGTCGTCGTCGGCTACAGCGGCCACCTCGCACAGCAAGAAAAGAACGCCGCGGCGGCACCGACGGCGGTGACACAACGGTAAACCCGAATTCCCAAGTCTTGTAGGGTGGGTCAGCGGCGTCCTCGCCGCGCAACCCACCATCCGTTTGAGATATAGCGGTGGGTCTGCGCGGCGAGGACGCCGCGGACCCACCCTACAAAAGACAGTGCATACGTAGGCAATTCCCGATTCTAGGGACACACTCATGAATACGGTCTCTCGAAAGTACCCGTTCTTCGCTCCCCTCGCCTTTGGTGTGGCGGCGGTCCTCTTGACCGCCCCCGCGCAGGCCGATGATGCCGCCCCGGGGGCTTTGAGTCCCCAGTACCTGCGCTGTGAATACAAGGTCAACCCATTCGGCATCGACGTGACCAAACCCCGGCTGAGTTGGTTGCTCGGCTCCGACCAGCGCGATCAGAAGCAGACGGCCTACCAGGTGCTCGTGGCCAGCGACACCGCATCGTTGCAGCAGAACAAGGCGGATCTCTGGGACAGCGGCAAGGCCGCCTGCGACGACACGACGGCCATCGTCTACGAGGGCAAGCCGCTTGTCTCCCACCAGCGTTGCTTCTGGAAGGTCAAGGTTTGGGACAAGGACGGCAAGCCCTCGGCCTGGAGCAAGCCGGCCGCGTGGTCGATGGGCCTGCTTGACCCGTCGGAATGGAAGGCGCAATGGATCGGTTACGACAAGCCGCGCAACGAGACCAAACAGGAGGAAGCCGCCCTCGACGACGCCAAGTGGATCTGGCACGCCGACGACAAGGAGGCGAACAAGCCCAAGGCGCACCGGCTGTTCCTGACCACGCTCACCTTGCCCGATGACGCCAAGGTCGAGAAGGCCGACCTGCTCGTCACCGCTGACGACGCGTACAAGTTCACGATCAACGGGACGCTCGTGGCGTCGAGCAATCCCGGCAATGATTCCTGGAAGACCGTCTCGTCCGTGAACGTCGCGCAGCACCTGAAGGCGGGCGTCAACACGGTGCGGGCCGAGGTCGAGAACGCCACGCCGAGCCCCGCCGGATTGATCGCCAAGCTGACGGTCACGACCGCGGACGGCAAGAACGTGACGCTTGTCACCGACGGCTCCTGGAAATCGCTGGCTGATCCCGGTGCGAACTGGCACAACCGCGAGATCGCCCTGGCCGACCTGCCGGCCGCGAGCATCGTCGGCGACTTACGGTGCCCAGCCCTGGGGCAAGCTCGGCAAGGGAGGACTGGTCCTGCCCCCGCCGCCCTATCTGCGGACCTCGTTCCAGCTCGACAAGCCTGTCCGCCGCGCCACGCTGTACGCCTCGGCGCTCGGGATCTGTGACGTCTACTGCAACGGCCGCCGCGTCAGTGGAGCGCGTTTCACACCCGGCTGGACCGATTACGCCAGGCGCGTCTACTACCGCTCCTATGACGTGACGAGCCAGTTGCGCCAGGGTGAAAACGCCCTCGGCGGCATCCTGGCCGCCGGCTGGTACAGCGGGTATGTCGGCTTCGGCGGCAAGCGCGATCATTACGGGACAAAGCCCCGCTTCGGCGCAACTACACGTCGAGTTCGAGGACGGCAGCACGACCGACATTATGACCGGCCCGAACTGGAAGGCGACCACGGGCGCGACCCGTGAGGCCGACTTCCTCATGGGCGAATCCTACGACGCTTGCGCCGACTCACCGGCTGGAGTGAAGCCGGCTACAACGCGGAAAAATGGGACGCCGTCGATTGCGGCGCCGAGGTCGAGCCGATCGTCCAGGCCCACCCCGGCCCTCCCGTGCGCGTGATCGGGACGTTCCAGCCGAAGTCCATCACCGAGCCGTCGGCGGGCGCCTATGTGCTCGATCTGGGCCAGAACTTCGCGGGGATCGCCCGGCTGCGCGTGCAAGGTGAGCCGGGCCAGAAGATCACGCTGCGGTTCGCCGAGCGCCTCAACCCGGATGGCACCATCTACACCACCAATCTTCGCGCCGCGCGTTGTGTCGATACGTATACCTGCAAGGGCGGCGCGGTCGAGACCTGGGAGCCGCGCTTCACGTTCCACGGCTTCCAGTACGTCGAGATCTCCGGCCTGAAAGCGGCTCCCACCGACGAGACGATCACCGGCCTGGCGCTTTCCAGCGACACGCCGGTTGTCGGCTCGTTCGAGTGCTCCGACCCCATGCTCAATCAGCTTCACAGCAACATCGTCTGGACCCAGCGGTCGAACTTCATCGACATCCCGACCGACTGTCCCCAGCGCGACGAGCGTCTGGGTTGGACGGGAGACGCCCAGGTCTATATTCGCACGGCGACGCTCAACACGGACGTGCAAGCCTTCTTTAACAAATGGCTCGTCGATCTCGCCGACGGCCAGCGCGCCGACGGCCAGTTCCCGATGGTCGCGCCGGTGAAGGTCGCCGGTGACGACGGCGGCCCGGCCTGGGCCGATGCGGGCGTGATTTGTCCCTGGACCGTCTACCAGGTCTACGGCGACAAGCGGCTGCTCGAACGGCAGTATCCGTCGATGACGAAGTTCATCGAGTTCTGCAAGAACCGCTGCACGCCCGAGATGCTGCCGCCCGCGAAGTTCCACTGCTTCGGCGACTGGCTGAGCATCAACGCCAACACGCCCACCGACGTGATCTTCGAGGCGTACTTCGCCCTCAGCACCAAGCTGACCGCGCAGGCCGCGCACGTGCTGGGCAAGAGCGACGACGAGGCGAAGTTCTGCGCCCTGTTCGACCAGATCAAGGCAGCCTTCAACAAGGCGTATGTCGCGGCCGACGGCCGCATCAAGGGCGACACCCAGGCGTGCTACGTCCTCGCGCTGGCCGTCGGGTTGGTCGATGGCGAGAACGCGAAAAAGGCCGCCGAGTACCTCGTCGCCGACATCGAGAAGCGAGACGGGCACCTCTCGACGGGCTTCATCGGCACCAAGGACCTGATGTTGGTGCTCGCCAAGATCGGCCGCGACGACGTGGCCTATCGCCTGCTGCACAACGACACGTTCCCCTCGTGGGGCTTCTCGATCAAGCAAGGCGCGACGAGCATCTGGGAGCGCTGGGACGGCTGGACGCCCGAGAAAGGTTTCCAGGACCCCGGCATGAACAGCTTCGCGCACTACTCCTTTGGCGCCGTCTATCAGTGGATGGTCGAGAACATCGGCGGCATCCGCGCCGAGGACGTGGCCTACAAGCGCATCCTCATCGCCCCGCAGCTTGACGGCAAGCTGACCGCGGCGAAGACGTCGTATCGCAGCATCCGCGGCCTGATCGCGACCGACTGGAGCGTGCGCGAGAACACATTCACGATGGCCGTGACCATCCCCGCCAACACGACCGCCACGGTTTCCCTGCCGGCGCGCTCCGTGGACGACGTGACCGAGGGCGGTCAGCCGATCAAGGGTGTGGGCAACATCCGCGTGGAGAATGGCCGCGTGCTCGTCGATGTGGGCTCGGGGCAGTATCGGTTTGAATCGAAACCTTGAGAATGAGTGGGGGCCGTCTTCACCACAGAGGCACAGAGAACACAGAGGGTTTTCTCTGTGAGAACTCCGTGTCCTCTGTGCCTCTGTGGTGAAGACGGCCCACCGCAATTCCCCCAACGTTTGGAGTCTTTCTGAAGATGACGGTACATTCCCTCCTTCTCCTGCTCTCCCTCCTCGGCGCCGACCGCCTCGCGCCCCCGACGATCGCCCCGGATGCCGCGACGATCGCGCTCGACGATATCGGCCTCTACGCCGTCGGCTACGCTTACCGCAACCAGCCCGAGAAGACGTTTCCGATCGGCTGGAGCGGCGCCTTCGACGAGCATACCGGCGTGACCTGCCAGGACATGGGCGAGCAGAACGGCAAGCGTGCCCTGCTCCTGCACTGTCCCTGGCGCGGCGGGACCGGCGTCTCGTTCCAGGAATTCCGGTTCCAGGTGCCGAAGAGTGCCCGCCGCATCCTGGTGCGAGGAGCCACCGGCTTGCGCACCGACGCCCTCGGCCCGGACAAGTCCGACGGCGTGACGTTCCGCGTCTTCGCCAACGGCAAGAAGCTGCTCGACGAGCACCGCACCGACGCCTCCTGGAAGCCGTTCGAGTTCGACCTGACCGCGCAGGCCGGGCCGGTGCTGACCCTCCGCTTCGAAACCGACCCCGGCCCGAAGAACAACTCCAGCTTTGACTTCTCGATCTGGGGCGACCGCCAGCTTGTCCTCGAAGGCTTCGCCCCGAAAGCCGCCGCACATCCGGCGGTGCCTCCGCTCGCCTTGAAGTCGCTACGGTCGCGGCCGGAGGGAGGCTCGGCACGCCCCGAGCGGGTTCGCGCATAAGAATACGCTCACGAAAGACGGCGACGCCGCCGTGTTCCAGTATGCCGGGGACGATGGAACCACCACTTATCGCTGGTCGCGTCCGGCTTCGCCCGAAGACCCCATCCTGGGACGGATCGAGGCCAGCGTCCAGGCCAAGAATGACGCGCGTTACACCGTCCCGCTGGCGACCACCGCGGCCCTGGAATGGGTGAAAACGGCCGTCGCGGGCGAAGGCCGCTGGAAGTCGGCGAAGGACGCCATCGAGCTCGAACGTGATTTCAAGGTCGGCGATCAGACGGCCACGCTCCACGTCACGGGCCGCCTGGTGGGCAAGAGCCTCTTGCTGGATGTCGCCTGCGACCAGCCGGTCGTCGCGCGATTTGACGCCGGGGGCTGGGGCCCGACCATCCGGCGCCGGGCGGTGCCGGTGCCGTACCTGTCGGGCATGCAGGTCCATTTCCTGCCGGCCGAGAACCTCTTCGCGGCCGTGCAACTGGACTGGACCGCCTCGGCCGCGACCCGGCACGAGAATAACCAGGCTCATTACAGCGCCTTGACCGACGGCTCGCGCAACAAGCTCGCGGAGCGCCGCCATCTTCACGGCCGCCTGGCATCTCGACGAGGTGCTGCCGAACGTGCCCAACCCGCCCTCGCCATTCTTGAAGGACCTGGCCGATCGGGTCGTGCTCGACGTCTGGGGCGGGCGTTACGAGGACATCGCCAAGAAGTTCGAGATGCTCAGTGATTACGGCATCTCGCGCTGCGTGGCGCTCATCCACGACTGGCAGCGCAGCGGTTACGACAACGCTCTGCCGGCCCACATTCCGGCCGCGGCCGACAAGGGTGGCGATCCGGGCATGAAGGTCCTGGTCGCCACCGGCACGAAGCTCGGCTATCGCGTCGCGCTGCACGAGAACTACGTCGATTACTACCCGAACTACGAAGGCTTCAAGGAGTCCGACATCGCCCTCGACGCCGCCGGCCAGCGCCAGAAAGCCTGGTACAACCCGGGCCCGAAGATCCAGTCGTTCGCCGTCCAGCCGAACGCGATCCTGCCGCTGGCGGCCACGCAGTCGCCCGAGATCCACAAGCGGTATGGCACCAACGCCGACTACCTCGACGTTCATTCGGCCGTGCCCCCGTGGTTCCACGTCGATCAGCGCGCGGGCGAAGAGGCGCGGGCAAGTTCCGGCGGGTCTGGGACGTGCACACCGACCTCTGGACCTACGAACGCAAGACGCACGACGGCCCGGTCTTCGGGGAGGGCAACAACCACTGGTACTGGAGCGGCCTGCTCGACGGCGTGGAAGCCCAGTTCGGCTCCGGCTGGCCCGGCAACAAGGGCGAAGAGGCGCCCCTGCTGGTCGATTTCGACCTGCTCAAGATCCATCCTCTCCAGTTCAATCACGGCATGGGCTACTACGAGCGCTGGTGGGCCGAGCGCCGGCGACGCCCCCGGCACATGATGGCGGCGCTCGACCAGTACCGCATGCAGGAAGTGATTTTCGGCCATGCCGGATTCCTCGGCGCTGCCACCTGGTCCAACCTGCCGCTGGCCTGGCTCGAGCATCACCTGCTCGCGCCGGTCATGGCCCGCTATGCCACGGCGAAGCCGGCGGAAATTCTCTACGAGGTGCAGGGCCGCTGGGTGGACCTCTCCGAAGCGGTGCGCAGCGGCGCGAACTTCCAGCGCGTGCTCGTCCGCTACGAGAACGGTCTGACGGTCACCGCCAATCAGTCACCCATGACGCTGAACGTGGGAGGCCAGACCCTTCCCCAATTCGGCTGGGCCGCTGAAGGAGCCGGCCTCAAGGCGGGCACCACGCTCCGCGATGGCGTTCTCTGCGACTTCGCCGAGACGCCCGAGAGCGTCTTCGCCAACGCCCGAGACGCGAGCGCCTGGGATGTCGCCGGCCAGAAGCGCGTCCGACCCACCGTGGTGGCGATCGAACCCGCCGGCCCGCGCACCTTCCGGTTCTCGTACCGCTGGCAGGTCCGCGACCGTGTGCCCAAGGACTACACGGCGTTTGTCCACTTCTTCAAGCCGGATGCCGGCCCCGAGAACATCGCCTTCCAGCAAGACCACGCGCCGACCGTGCCCACCTCGAAATGGCGGCCGGGCGCGACCGTCGTCGATGGTCCCTACACCGTGCATGTGCCGGACAATGTGTCCGATGGCCAGTACCTCTGGACCATCGGCCTGTTCCGCGCCGGCGAGGAACGCCTGGCTCTCGAAGGCGACGACGACGGCTCCCGGCGCATCCGTCTGGGCACGATCGAAATCCGCGACAACGGCCAGACGGTGGCGTTTCTGCCGAACCGCGAGAATGCCACGCGCGACCAGTCGGCCGAATCCGACCGTCTGAACCACGAAGGGCGGGTCGTCGATTTCGGACCGATCCGCACCAACGGCAGCGTCCTCGTCCGGCGTGAAGGGTCCGCCTGGGTCGCCCAGGTCTTGCCCCGTGACGGTACCTTCACCGTCCAGCTCAACTCGAGCCGGTTCGGCCGGCCCGCCAGCATCAAGACCGAGGGTGGTCCACAGTCCACGGTCACGCCCAAGGCCGCGGGAAACTGGTGGACCTTGCCGCTCAATCAGGCACGGGAATACCGCTGGCCGACCCAGTGACGTAAGCCGTTTTCCTTGGACCCGTTTCCTGGGCGGTGTTCGAGTTGCGACCGGCTCCGGCGCAACTCGAACACCAGATAGCCCACGATCACGAGGTTCACCACGAAGACCCCTACTCGCACCGCGGTCAGACGGTGCAGGATCTCGTAGACTTCGAGCGGAAGGAGCAGCGCGGTCGCGATGACCGTCAGATAGCCGGCCCAGCGTTGCCGCAACAGCAAGCCGACGCCTTCCACCGTGACGAATAGAGCCGAGGCGAACGTCCCTGCCTCGATCGCCAGGATGTGCTTGGGGTTAATCTTCGCCGCCCGTTCCAGCAAGGCTCGAACCAGGCGGTTCTCCGGGTCAAGCCGCAACTCAACGATCCACCGCTCCAGCGTCGTGCCGACGTCCTGTTGGAACAACCGCGTCAGGCCCACAGCCAGCGCCAGCAGTAGGGCCGCCTTGACCAGCTTATAGACGCCGATGATTCGAAACCCCGAATCATACGGCGAGTCTCGCGGGATCTGGGTCATACGGAGGTCCACTCAGGAGGTGCCCGACACGGTCTTGTCTTGTAGGGTAGGCTTCAGCCTGCCAAGCCCAAATCGGATATGGGAAATGGGATTGGCAGGCTGAAGCCTACCCTACAAGACAAGACCGTTTCACCACTCTCTCGGTTATCTTCGCAAGATCGGTGCCGAAAACCGCTCGCGGGTTCCTCTCCCAAAGATAGGAGAAGCGTCATGCGCGTTTGCTTTCGGGTGCGGCTGCGGTCCTGGCTGTTTCTCGTGCCGGGACTGGTCGGAGTGATCTTGCTCGGCGTCTCGTCCGCCGGCGCTCCCCAGGAGGAAATCGACTTCAACCGGGCCCGCCAGTTGTACCAGCGCTCTCAAAAGGGCGAAAAACTGACGGACGCGGAACGCACTTACGTCGAACGGGCGAAAGCCGAGTTCGCGCGCGGCAGGCCGCGAAGAAGCAGCCGATCCCGACGACGGGTAAGGAATCCCTCGACCTGACGCCCCTGTCCGATATGTCGGCCACCGCGCGCTACAAGGATCAGGACGGCGGCCTTTACGGCGGCGGCCGCAACCAGCCTCCCGCGAAACACCACCAGGCCGCTCTCCGTGAAGCCGGCCGCATCCAACCGCTCGACGCCGACGGTAAGCCCTCCCCGACGGGCAAGATCGGCCTTATTTCCGTCGGCATGTCGAACACCACCATGGAGTTCCAGGCTTTCCTCCGGCTGGCTCGGGACGATCCGGACAAGTCCCCCCGGGTCGTCCTGGTCGATGGCGCAAGGCGGCATGGAAGGGATCGCCTGGGCCCAGCCCGAGATCGCGCAGAAGAAAGGAAGGCAGAGTCCCTGGGAAGTCCTCGATCAGCGGCTCCGCGAGGCGGGCGTCGCCGCGCAACAAGTCCAGGTCGCCTGGATCAAGCAAGCCCGCGCCCAGCCGGCCGCCCTGGGTGAGTTCCCCCAGCATGCGGACGTGCTCAAGGACAACCTTGTCACGGCCCTGTGGAAACTCAAACAGCGCTTCCCCAACCTGCGCATCGCCTATCTCTCCAGCCGGATCTATGCCGGTTACGCCAACACGCCGCTCAATCCGGAGCCGTATGCCTACGAATCGGCGTTCGCCGTGCGCGGGCTGATCGCGGACCAGATCGAGGGTAAGACGAATTTGAATTTTGATCCGGCCCGCGGTAAGATCCGGGCACCGCTCCTGCTCTGGGGTCCCTATCTCTGGGCCAATGGCACGAAAGGCCGGAAGATCGATGACCTGGTCTGGAAGCGCGAGGATTCTGGGACCCGACGGCACCCACCCGAGCCCGCTCGGTCAGCGCAAGGTCGCGACGCTCTTGCTGACGTTCTTCAAGACCGACCCGACGGCCAAGAGTTGGTTTCTCAAGCAGGCACACGAGTGAGGGGGTTCAGCGGAACTGATGACTGATGGCTGATGGCTGATGACTGATTCGTGCGTGGGGCATCAGTGATGTGCCATCCGCCATCCGTCGTCCGCCGTCAGTCATCAGTCATCAGTCATTCAGCCATTGACTCGGGGCTGCGGGCTCGGAACTGCGCGGCGGATACGTCTTGCACTGAGGCACCGGAAAGGACTCAGGGCTTGCCCTCCGTGAAGGGAAGCAGCGCCTCTCGCATGGCGGCGGCCGATTTCCAGCGGTGTTGCTTGCTCTTTTCGAGTGCTTTCTTGAGCACGCGGTCGATGCCTTCGGGTACGTCGGCGCGAAACGCGCGGATGGGCACCGCCGGATGCTCGAGGATCATGGTGTAGGCGTTGGCTTTGGTCGGGTCAAAACCCAGAAACGGATACTTCCCCGTGAGGAGAAAGTAGAGCGTCGCCCCCGTGCTGTAAATATCAGCCGGTTCCTTCACCTCGCCGAACTCGCGGATGTGCTCGGGCGAGATGAAGCCGATCGAGCCGCCGATATCGCCCTGGTGGGTCAGGGTCGTAAAGCCGGCGTTGTCGCGGAAGCTCTTGGCCAGGCCGAAATCCGACAGCTTGACCGTCGGCCAGGGAGGCGCGCCGCCACGAGCAGATTCGAAGGTTTGATGTCCCGGTGGACGTACCCTTTGGCGTGGGCGTGCTCGAGGGCCGCCAGAAGCTGGACGCCTATCCAGGCCGCGGTGGGGATGGGTAGAGGATCGGGACGCAGCGATTCGACCCATTCGGTCGCATTAGGACCGTCGACGTATTCCATGATGAGCTGGAACTGACCGTCGTGCTCGACCATGTCGTCGAACTGGACGATGTTGGGGTGCCTGAGGTTGCGCAGAATCTCCAGCTCGCGGCGGAAGTAGAGCTTGGCCTTCTCGCCGGCCGCGACGGCCGGAATCATCGTCTTGATGGCCACGGCCTGGCGGTCCGATTCCCGGCGCGCCAGGTAGACCTCGCCCATGCCGCCGCCGCCGATGCGTCGCTCGATCCAGTACCCCTTGGGCGGCTGCGGGTAGCGACGGGCCTGAAGCTGGCAGGGTTCGCAGATCCAGTCCAACCGGCTCTCGTCGGTCCGCGCCGCCGAAAGGATGTCGGCCGGCGCTTCGACCTTCTGACAACGCAGGCAGACCACTCGGGGACTCTGCAGATGGGACGACTCGATCTCGACGGTGAACTGACTGCGGCCCGCCGTGATTTCATCGCCGTCGTGCAGCATCACCTCCTGGACGCGCACGCCGTTGACGCTCGTCCCGTTCCGGCTGCCCAGGTCTTTGAGCAAGCACCGCGGCGGATCGACTTCGATGAGGAAATGGTTCCGTGACAGGAAACTATCGTCGGGGATGGGAAACACGTCCGACGCGCGACCGATCACCATGGTTGCGTGATGGTCGAAACGGTGCTCCTTGCCTTGTTGCGGCCCGCCCGTGACGCGCAGGACAACCCCCATCCTTCCGCTCCCTCCGGCGCGTCGGCGGCCCCACAGGACGTAAGACGGCTTGGTTCCTTGTGATTAGACTCATTCTCAAGGCAAAAAGCAAAGAGCTGGTGACTCTTCTGATTGATCGGGGAGGTGACTCGTTTGTGGTCGGTGGCGAGTTCCAAAATGCAGATCCCGGCTTCCAGATCCCGGATGATAGATGGCCAATGACGGATGATCTGAGACTCCACAGTCCGATCGGGCGTCAGACGTTCGGTGTAAGGCATCAGCCCCCTGGAATCCAGAATCCGGGATCTGGAATCTGGAATCTGGAATCCAGAATCTGCAATTCGGTATCCTCCTGAAGTGCAGGAAGGGCCAGAGTTTGCATCACGCCTCCCCGCGGCTCGGCGCCATTCCCGATTTGCCGCTGCCGATCATTTCGTCCGCGACCCTGCGCACCTGGCGGAGGTCGACCTTGCCCGTGCCGAGGATCGGGATTGATTCGACGGCCACGAAGTCCTCGACCGAGGGAATCCAGAGCCTGGGCAGCGGACCGGCCAGCAGACGGCGATGGATCTCGCCCGGCGTCGTTCCCAGGTCGGTGTAGAGCACGACGAGTCGTTCTCCCCGCTTCGGATCGGGCACCGCGGTGACGGCCACGTGCGGGTGCTCGTGCTCGGCCACCTGGAGGATGGCCGACTCGATCCGCTCGTGCGGGACCATCTCGCCGCCGATCTTGGAGAACCGGCTCAGACGGCCGGTGATCGTCAGGAAGCCGTCGGCATCCTGGCACCCCAGGTCGCCCGTCGTGTACCAGCCGTCCCGCAGCACCTTCGCCGTCAGCTCGGGACGGTTCAGGTAGCCCTTCATGATCTGCGGCCCCTTCACCAGGACAAGGCCCTCTTGGCCCCGAGGCAGGTCGGCGCCCGTGTCGGGATCGATGGTCTTGATCGCCGTGCCAGCCACCGGGATGCCCACGGTGCCCAGCCGGTAGCCGTGGACCGTCCGCCCGTTGCGCAAACGCCGCTCCTCGGGGATGCTCGCCGAGACCACCGGACCGGTTCTCGGTGCAGCCATAGCCTTCGACCGGATCGAGTCCGAGCTTCGCCTTGATCTCCTCGGCCAGCTCGGGCTTGAGCTTCTCAGCGCCCAAGACGAACAGTCGGACCGAGGCGAACTGCTCCGGCTCACACTTGCGGAGATAACTCCGGCGAAGGTCGGCGAGGTGATCACCAGCGTCACCTTGTTTTCCTGGCACAGATGCCCCACGATCCGCGCATCGAGCGGATTGAAGTGGTAGGCCCCGCGCTGGCCCAGACAGAGCACCGTCCAGAGGTTGATCGTGTACCCGAACGAATGAAAGAACGGCAAGACGCCGAGAATCATGTCGTCCTGCAACCGCACCAATTGATCGATCTGGTGGGCGTTGCTCAAGATGTTGCCGTGCGTCAGCATCACGCCTTTCGGCTCGCCCGTCGTGCCCGACGTGAAGATCACCGTGGCGGTGGCGTCCCGCGACTCGTGGCGCAATCCAGGGAGAAACAGCCCCAGGAGAGCCGACGGCACCACCCGCGCCAGCATCGCGGCCCAACCCTTGTCGAAGTTGGTCGCCTGCTTGGGAATGTCCTCGACATGGATGAGCTCGGCCCGGGGCTCCAGGCCCATCTTTCGCAAGGCGATCCGCGAGGTCACCACATGCGTGATGCCGCACTCGGCCAGGCTCGCGTTCAGTTGCTCCTGGCCGGCGGTGTAGTTCAGGTTCACGGCGATCTTGCCCTGAAACGCCAGCGCGAGGTTGACGAGCACGGCCGGCACCGAGGGCGGCAGAAGCACGCCCACATAGGGGGCCTTACCGAGCTGGCGCGAGCACTCGCCCCAGCACGAGCGAGCGGAGGAGGAGGTCGCCGTAGGTCAGGGACGCCCCCGTACTGTCCACCACGGCGGGACGGTCCTGCCGGCGCCGGGCTTGCAGGAGAAACGCCCGGGGCAGCGAGCGCCAGCCCGGGGGCAGCGGGCTGAGGGGAATATCGGGCTCGATATTCCAGAGCCCGTTCCGAGGAGAGCGTCGGCACGGCAGTCATGACCGGCTCCTCATTCCACTTCCCTTCGAAAAGATCGTGGTGGCGGCCTGAGATGCGCCCAGGACAATCAATCCCATTCTCTCGCCACGGACCCAGATACTCCATCGGTCTCTGCCAAAAGACGAATGGCGCGTGCCACCCGACCGGAGATTCCTCAGGACGGGGACGAGTCGGGTCGCGCTGCGGGCCTGGATGCATGGTGGTAGCGCACCACCTGGACCTCTTCCAGCACGACCAGCCCGCCGCCCAGCCACTCGTCGAGTACGGGGAGCAACTGTTCGATCCGGTCGGGGCGGTCGATGACCTCGATCCGCTCGGGGAGATCCTCGGACAGCCCGAGCAAGTGTGCCCGATGGATGCGCGAGGTCTTGCCAAAACCGAGGATGCCCCGGCAGACGGTGGCCCCCCCGAGGCCGAGTTGCCGGCAGTGCTCGACGATGGCTATGGCCAGGTTACGGCCGCGCACGGTGTCGGCGCTCCCGATATAGATCGTCAGCCGCTGCGCCTCGCCTTCGATCGGCATGGGAGGTCCCCATTGTTTCCGAGGGTGCAGGAATAGCGCCGACTTCTTCTTGTAGGGTAGGCTTCAGCCTGCCAATTCCCTGGAAATCAAACAGAAATGGGATTGGCAGGCTGAAGCCTACCCTACAAGACCATTTCACACGCCCCCCGAGGATGCACGGCCCCGGTCTTCGTGCTGATACCGCAGCACGCGTACCGTCCGAAGCGTGGTCAACCCCGGCTCCGGAAGCGGTCCCAGCACGGCGAGCAAGGCCGCGATGCGCTCCGGTGCGTCGACGATCTCGATGACCAGCGGGATGTCGGCCCCGGTGTATTCATCCGCCGCGTCGTGCCAATGTCCATGGGCCCCCAGCGCCAGCTCCACCGGAAAGACCGACGCCCCGGCGATGTGCAGCCCGTGCGCGGTCTCGACAATTTCCCGATACAAGGGGCGCGTACGGCCCCGCTCGGCCGCGTTCAGATAGATCCGCAAGAGCTGGGCGACTTGGGGGATCATGGGGATCGGCGCCCTGTGGTCGGAATCTCCGGAGCCGGGCGGGGCCGGGCTGGCCCCCAGGGCTGCCGCCGACCGCATCTCGTCGCCGTCCACTCGGAGGACGGCACGGCGAGGACCCGTCCCAGGGCCGCTCCCAGAACCACGGCCACGAAGCCAGCCGCCACGCTGCCCAGCATGTACGCCAGGGAAAACCCGAATTCGTGCCGATCCCAAAGTGTGACCGACTCTTGTGCAAACGTGGAAAAGGTCGTGTAACCGCCCAGAAACCCCGTGATGGCAAGCAATCTTGCGTGGGGATGGGGTGCCCAGCGGCTCAGCAGCACGCCGATCAGGCCGATGGCGAACGCACCCGAGACGTTAATGGTAAAGGTCGTCCAGGGAAAGTGCGGCCCCGACCCGCGGTCGATCCACACACCGAGCCAGTAGCGGGCATTGACGCCGAGAATCCCGCCGACCGAAAGCGCCGCGATCTTGCCCCACGGTTCCACCCGACCCGCACCTCCGGGCGTTGTTGTCTGGAAGAAGCTGTCCCCCGTCCGTGCGCCTCGATCGCACGACATCCTGCCACACCAAGTCCCGGCGCGTAAAATGGAAGAACACTTCCGGAAAATCCACTACCCTCGAGGACCCCTCCATGAACTTGCTCGATGCGTTGAAGGCCTACACGATTGTCGTCGCGGATACGGGGGATATCAACTCCATCGCCGAATTCAAGCCGCGGGACGCGACGACGAACCCCTCCTTGCTTCTCAAGGCGGCCCAGCAAAACGAGTACCGGCACCTGGTCGAGACGGCCATCGAGGAGGCGGACAAGGAAGCGAGCGGCACGCACGCGAAGACGCAGGCCCTGCTCGATCATCTCTCGATCCAGTTCGGCCTGGAGATCTTGAAGATCGTTCCCGGGCGGGTCTCGACCGAGGTCGATGCCCGGCTCAGCTTCGATACCGAGGGCACCATCGACAAGGCCCGCCGCTTGATCGGTCTCGATGAACAAAGCGGTATCTCGCGCGACCGCATCCTGATCAAGGTCGCCAGCACCTGGGAAGGCATCCGCGCGGCCGGGCAACTGGAGCGCGAGGGCATCCACTTCAACCTGACGCTCCTGTTCAGCTTCGCCCAGGCCGTCGCCTGCGCCGAGGCGGGCGTGACCTTGATCTCCCCCTTCGTCGGCCGCATCTACGACTGGTACAAGAAGGAGCGCGGTGCCGAGATCCCGCCCGACGACGATCCGGGCGTCGCCTCCGTGCGTCGCATTTACAACTATTACAAGAAATTCGGCTACAAGACCGAGGTCATGGGTGCCAGCTTCCGGCGCGTCGAGCAGATCATCCGCCTGGCCGGCTGCGATCTCCTGACCATCAGCCCGGACCTGCTCGAAAAGCTCGAATCCACGGAGGGCGAGTTGTCACGCTGCCTGTCGGTCGAGTCCGCCCTGGCGTCCGACGGCGAGAAGCTGCACCTGGACGAGAAGACGTTCCGCTGGATGCACAACGAGGACCCCATGGCCGTCGAGAAGCTCAGCGACGGCATCCGCCGCTTCAACGCCGACGCCCGCAAGCTGGAGAAGTTCGCCGAGGGGCTTGTGAGCCAGACGGTCGGCGCGTAAGAATCCGAAGCCGCGGTATTGGGAAGCGAGATCGGGGATTGCGGATTCCAGATTGCGGATTCCAGATTCCAGATGCCGGACTTTCGGATCTGGAATCCGCAATCTGGAATCCGCAATCTGGAATCTGGAATCTGGAATCCGCAATCTGGAATCCGGAATCGGCGTCCGAATAAAAAGGAGAGAACCGTGAGAACTGTCCGTGCTGGCGTCTGGGGCGCTATGGTAGTCGTATTCCTGGCGGGGGCCGTCACGGCGCGGTCCCGCGCGGAGGATTCCGGACCTGCGACCGGGTTCACGCTCGACTCGGGCCATGCTGATCTCGATCAAGCGTACCAGAAGGCGCGCAAGGTCCTGGCCGCGGACGTCAAGAACGGCTCGTTCATCGCGGGCGCCAACTGGGACCAGGTCTGGACGCGGGATACGTCCTACTCGGTGGATCTCGCCTGCGCGCTGTTGCTGCCAGACGTTTCCAAGACGACCCTGATGGGTCTGCGCGAGGACGTGCCGGGCATCGGCGAGTGCTGGTATCAGGACAAGTGCGGCCACTTCGCCGGCTGGCCCAACCTGACCGACGCCATCGTGGGAGCGTCGGGGGCGTGGTCGTTGTACCGCGTCACGGGCGACGAGTCGTTGTTGCGGCCCGTTTATGAGCGGACGGTCCACAGCCTGAAACGCGCCGAGCGCGATAATTTCCGTAGCGAGCTTGGACTCTTCGGCGGCTGCTCGACGTTCATGGAATCGAACAGCGGCTACCCGAAGAAGTTCGCGATGAACGGCCCGCTGCTGGCCAAGTCTCATGCGCTGAGCACGAACCTGCTGTATTACCGCGGCTACATCGTCGCGGCCCGGATCGGCCAGAAGATCGGTGAAGAGAGCCAGGCGTACCAGGAGAAGGCGGACAAGCTCAAGGCGGCGATCAACCAGCGGCTCTGGCTGCCGGAGAAGGGCTACTACGCGTACTACCTCGACGAGAACGGCAAGGCCGACGACCGCATGGAAGGGACCGGCGAGGCGTTCGCGATCCTGTACCGTGTGGCCGACAACGCGCAGGCCCGTTCGATCCTGAAGGCCGTGCCCGTGACGCCGTGGGGCATTCCCTGCCTCTGGCCGCCGTATCCCGAGTGGAAGGATTACAAGCGCGACTTCGCCCACTATTACCACAACGGCATGATCTGGCCGTTCGTGCAAGGCTACTGGGCCTGGGCGGCGTCGCGGGTGGGGGACGAAAAGGTCTTCGGCCGCGAGCTCGACGGCTTGATCCGGCTCTCACAAAAGAACGACACCTTCATGGAATTCTATCGCCCGGAGGACGGTAAGCCGGACGGTTCGCCGCGGCAGCTCTGGAGCGCCTCGGGGTTCCTTTCCATGGTCTTCCACGGGCTGTGCGGGATGAGCTTCCAGGAGGAGGGGATTCGCTTCGCGCCGGTGGTGCCGGAGCCCTATGATCGGCTCTCGCTCAAGGATGTGCACTACCGCGGCGCCGTGCTCGATATCGAGGTGACGGGTCGGGGGAGCCGCGTCGAGCGCTTCCAGCTTGATGGAGAGCGCAAGGACAGGCCGTTCCTGGATGGCTCGCTCAAGGGCAAGCACCGGATTGAGATCCGGATGTCCTCAGCAGCAGAAGCCGGCAGCCGGTAGACGGCGGCGGGCAGAGGGTTGCCTCTGCCCGCGCCCCTCGTCATCAGGCCTCGTGAATGGAGAAGCCCTTGCGATAGTTGCGGCGGATGTACTGGTCGGCCTCCGAGCAGTTCGTGGCCTTCATGGCCTGCGCGTCCCACTCGATCTTGGTGTTGACCTTGAGCGCGAGGTTGAGCAAGAGGGCCGTCTCGGTGAGCCGGCTGGCATAGCCGAAGTTCGACATGGCGTGGCGCGGATTGTTGTCCTTGATCGCCTCGACGAACTCGGTGAAGTGGCCGTGCGAGCGCGGCAGGGTCGGCTCGGGCTTCTTGTACTCCTTGAACTTGTCGCGGGGCAGCAGGGTGTGCTGGCTGCCGTAGTCATTGACCGAGTAGAACGAGCCCTTCGGTGCCGACGATCAAAAGGCCGCTGCCCTCGGCCTTCTCGCCGTGGAGGAACTCCTTGTAGGCGCGCTTCTCGTCCGGCAGGTTGCCGCCGCCCTCGTACCAGGTCAACGACACCGGGCCGCGGGCCGGCAGGTTGCCGCGCGGGGACCTCGGCGAAGTGCGAGCGCAGGATCGACCACTTGGGATAGGTCTCGTGCTCGACGATGCCCGAGGTGTCCACGACCTCGGCGGATTTGGCGTCGAAGAGACGCAGACCCATGCAGGCGACGTTGACGGTATGGCAGGCCATGTCGCCGATGGCGCCGGTGCCGAAGTCCAGCCAGCCGCGCCAGTTGAACGGGTGATAGGTGCCCGACTTGTAGGGCCGCTCGGGGGCGGCGCCGAGCCAGACGTTCCAGTTCAGCCACTCGGGAACCGGGTCGGAACCGGCCGGCCGGGGAATGCCCTGCGGCCAGATGGGCCGGTTGGTCCAGACGTGGATCTCCTTGACCGTGCCCAGCACGCCCGAGCGGATCACCTCGACGCCGGTGCGGAACCCGCCGTCGGCCGTGCCCTGGTTGCCCATCTGGGTGCAGAGGTTCTTCTCGCGGGCGAGCGTCCGCATCAAGCGTGCTTCCTCGATCGACCACGTCAGCGGCTTCTGGCAGAAGCAGTGCTTGCCCATCCGCATCGCCATGATCGAGGCCGGGGCGTGCGTGTGGTCGGGCGTGCTCACCGTCACTGCGTCGATCTTGTTGCCGAGCTCTTCGAGCAGCTTGCGGTAGTCGGAGTACTTCTTGGCGTTGGGGAACTTCTCGGCCTTCTTGCCCAGGGTCCGGGAGTCCACGTCGCACAGGGCGATGATCTCGCCATGGCTGCCCGCGTCGTTGGTGTCGCTGTCGCCCTTGCCGCCGACGCCGATGCACGCGAAGCGAACCTTCTCGTTCGGCGAATCCTCTCTCCAGCCCCGCGCCACGGCCGGGAAGCCGTTGGCCAAAAACGGGCTGACGCCCGCGGCAAACGCGGTCCGCTTGAGGAAGTCACGGCGGTTCTGAGATCGTGCCATCTTCAAGAATCTCCCTGGATCGTTCCCGAAGGAACATGCTCCCGGTCCGTCCGCATCACGGCAGACCACTCTGCCGACTCGTCACAGCATGCCGCGCGGGCTATCACGCCGCAATCGGGTAGCCGCCCGGCTTTCCCAACAACCGATTCTGACCACTCGACGGTTATCGGCCCTACGACCGCTCCATCTTCATTCGAAGGCCAAGCCGTTCTCCTTGCCTTTCTTGAACACGAACTCGTGCGCTTGATCGTATTCCGCTTGATTCGGCAGGTGCTCGAGGATCAGCGGCACGTCGGCGGGCAGCGCGGCCAGGCGCTTCAAATACGTGCCGTAATCAAGCTGGCCGGCGCCGGGGCGGACCTCGCGGAAGTGGACGTTCATCTCCACGTCCCAGGTCAGGTCCTTGGCGTGGCAGCTTGCGATGTACGGCCCGAGCTTGTCGAAGCACTCATTCAGAAGCGCCGTGTTGCGGTAGAACCGCTCGGGCGAGTTGACCAGGTTGCACGGGTCCAGATGCACGGCGAACGCGGGGCGATCGACGGCCCGGATCATCTTCAGGTACGAGTCGGGACTATCGGGCAAGCTCCAGCCCATCATCTCGTAGGCGAACTTGGCCCGCTGGGGCTTCACGGCGTCGATGATCTTGCGGGCGTTCTCGACGGCGGCGTCGAAGAACTCCGACGTGATGTTGCGTGGGTCGGGTCCGTACCAGATCGTGGGGTGGAACGAGCCGGCGATATCGACGCAGCAGCGCGCCGAGGGCCTCGGCCAGCGCCAGCCCATCGGTGACTTTCTGCAGGTTGGCCTTGCGCGTCTCGGGATTCGCATCGAGCAGGTTCACCCAGCGGCCGACCTCGGCGATGATGACATCGTGCGTGGCGAACGCGGTGGTCAGGTCGCGGATGCGGTCCTTGTCCTCGATGCGCACTTCGGGACAACCGGCGGCGCGGTAGCCCTGGCGGCGGTGCCACAGGGCCAGCTCCTCGGGGTCCTGCGACGGGCTGAAGGCGGGGCCTCCCAGGCGGATGGGCCGGGAGGCTCCACGGGCCCGCGCCGCCGGCGCGAACGCGGCCACGGTCGCCGCAGCACAGAGAAACTCTCGACGGTTCGTCATCGTATTCTCCCATGTAGGGTGGGTCAGCGGCGTCTGCGCCGCGCAACCCACCTCTCTTGACCAAACGGATGGTGGGTAGCGCGGCGCAGACGCCGCTGACCCACCCTACAAAAATCAAAGATCGGCGAGGATTACTGATCGCAAACGGCCACGGCCTGGGCCAGACTGGTCAACGGATCGCGCGTGGGGGAGAACTCGTGGGCGACGTAGCCTTTGAAGCCGACATCGCCGATGGCCTTGGCGATCGCCTTGTAGTTCAGCTCCTGCGTGTCGTCGAGCTCGTGCCGGCCGGGGTTGCCCGCGGTGTGGTAGTGGCCGAAGTATTGATGGTTCTGCTCGATGGTCCGGATGATGTCGCCTTCCATGATCTGCATGTGGTAGATGTCGTACAGCAGCTTGAAATGGTCCGAGCCGACCCGCTTGCAGAGCTCGACGCCCCAGTCGGAGCGGTCGCACATGTAGTCCTTGTGGTTGACCTTGCTGTTGAGCAGTTCCATGAGCAGGGTCACGCCGGCCTTCTCGGCGACGGGGACGATCTCCTTGAGCGCCTTCAGGCAATTCTTCATGCCGGTCTCGCGGTCGATGCCGCGGGCGTTGCCCGAGAAGCAGATGACGTTCGTCCAGCCTTCCTGAGTCATGGCCTCGATCGCGCGGTTGATGGCCTTCAGGGCCGCCTCGTGAAACTTCGGCTCGCAGAGGCCGTCGGACAGGCTGTGCGAGCCGGTCAGGGTGCAGATCAGGCCGTGCTTCTTGAGCATCGGGAAGTCGTTCGGGCCGACCAGATCGACGCCGACCAGGCCCATGCGCTTGATCGCGACGCAGAACTCGTCGAGGCTGATCCGGCCGCCACAGCCGCGCGTGGACGCCTGCTTGATCCGTCCCTTGGTCACGATGCGCCCCGTTTCCTGGCGCCCATGCGCGACCGTACCCAGGCCGCCAGCCGCGACCAGGGCCGCCGCCGTTCCGAACAGGCCGCGGCGCGTCCAGCGTGATGCCGTTTTCTCGATAAGAGTCATGAAGGTCTTCCTGGTACGTTCGAGAATCGTCCAATCCGACCGAACCGGCCGATTGTCGCACCAGACAAGACCGTTGACCAGAGAGGCGCGGACGGTGGGGCGCCGGCCAAGGCGGGATTCACCACAGAGGCCCAGAGGACACGGAGTTCGCACAGAGCCTTTTCTCTGTGGCTGTCTCGGTGTTCTCTGTGGCTCTGTGGTGAACAAGGCGATCGCCACCACCCCTGACGAACGGGCGGTCAGGAAAGCCTTCCAAACCGCACGGCCGTTCCCCAGAGGCCGAGGGCGGGGTTCGCGACGTAGAAAACGTCCTCGCCCTGGACGCGGTTCCAGCCCGAGCGCAACCGCTCGACCTGGTAACGCGCGTGCATCTCTTCCAGATTCCCATACTCATAGCCGACCGATTCGACCTCGCCCTGCGTCATCTGGCCGGGGCAGTAGGTGATGCGGAACCGCCCTTCGGACGAGCCATGGATCAGGTGGGCGGCGGCCGAGAGGTTCGCGGCCAGGTCCGGATTCTCGCGCACGGCGGCGATCGTGGCGGGCGTGCCGCGGTAGCCGAAGCGGCGGATCAGGCGGTCGATGGTCTGGTCCTCGCCGAACTGCCGCACGCCGGGCGCAAGCACGATCAGCTCGCCGCCGTCGGCGATCGCCATGCGGGTGCGGTAGACGGCCTTATTGCCCAGCCAGGTGGACTTGTATTCGTGCGGGTCGAGGGAAACGACGACCTTCGCCGGGGCTCGGTCGAGCATGTCCAGGTTCACGGCCCGGCAGAGTTCCGCGCCCTGCTCGTAGCATGCCGAGTCGTCGCCCGCGAAGAGGCCTCGCGTCACCAACCGGCCGTCGGCGGTCAGGCTCCGCACGGTCAGGACGTAGGTGATGGGCAAATGGCTCAGAAAGCGTTCGGCGGCCCAGTTCAGCAGATCGCGCACGGGCGTGCGGGCGCGCCCCATGATCCGCTCCATGCCGTAGACCGCGCCCAGCCAGTGCGACTTGTGGATCAGGTCCGGCCCCCCGGCGCCGACGAGGACGTTCTTGACCTGGTTGGCGATGCCGATGACCTCGTGCGGCACAAGCTGGCCAATCGAGAGAATCGCATCCCAGGACTCGTCCACCAGGAGCCGATCGACCTGGACGGTCGCGGGGAGCTGGACCCGGCCTTCCGACAGGTGGTCGAGGACCTCGGCGGGCACCTCGCCGAGCGTGCGGACGCCGTTGCGCCAGTCGTGGTCGCGGAAACGGTCCGCCGGGATGCCCGGGAACATGGCCGCGCGCTCGGCGTCCGAGACCGGAAAGTGAGTCCCGGTCGCGGGCAGACACCACGACCTCTGCTTCCCCACGCAGCCGTTCATAAAAATGGCAGGTCAGCGGCCCGGCGCCGGAATGGGCACGGGTGAAGTCGGGAGGCAGCAGCAACACGCGACGCAACGGCCCGCGTGCGCGAAGCTGATCGAGCAGGCGATCCGCCCAGTCTCGGGTCTCATCTTCCGAAAGAACGTACTCCGGGCCGGCTTCGGAAACGAATTGCATGGGATGGCTCTTCGGGCGGCGCTTTGTTGCGCAATCACTGGCTGATTATGTCCCGTGGGTCGAAATCGTTCAAGCGTTTGTCACTTGCTTGAAATCTTGTAGGCTGGGTCGCGACCCAGCTTCCCCCTCGAAGGGGCTGGGTCGCGACCCAGCCTACGAGACTGTGGTGAAGAAGGCCCTCGCCTCCGCCCCAGCCACCCGACGCCTCATTGGGCCTTTCGACCTTGGGCCCGCAGACGCTGGAGCACGGGCGCCAGCTCGTTCATCTTGTCCGCCTGCTCGGGGGCGAGGTTCCGCGTTTCGCCCAGATCGGTTTCAAGGTTGAAAAGCTGGCCCGCCGGGTCCTGGCCGGTCTCCGTGTTTGTGTTCACGAGCACTTTCGGACCCTTCCCCTTCTCGATGAATTTCCAGGGACCAAGCCGCAAGGACAGCACGCCCGCGTGCTCAACGAGGGAGTCACGTCCCGTCTGAGATTCACCGAGCAAGGCGGGCAAGACGTTGCGGCTGTCGGGCGCGTCGCCATCAGCCAACTTTCGGCCGGTCAGGGCGGCGAGGGAGGCGAGCAGGTCGATCTGGCACACGAGCGCCGGGGAAACGCCCGGCCGCACCCGGTCCGGCCAGCGCACCACGAACGGCACGCGCGTGCCGCCCTCGAAGGCGCTGTACTTGCCGCCGCGCAAGGGGCCGGCCGGCTTGTGACCGTCGAGCCGTTCCACGGCCTGGTCGCGGTAGCCGTCGTCCACCACCGGGCCGTTGTCGCTGGTGAGAATCACCAGCGTGTTCGCGGACAGGTTCAGACGGTCGAGCGTGTCGAGAATCCGCCCGACGCACCAGTCGAACTGGAGGATGACATCCCCGCGCGGTCCCAGGCCGCTCTTGCCCGCGAAACGCGGGTGCGGCACGCGCGGCACGTGGATGTCGTGGGTGGCGAAATAGAGAAAGAAGGGGCGGTCTTTGCTGGCTTCGAGAAACGCCACCGCCTTGCTTGTGAGCGTGTCGGCCATATCCTCATCGACCCAGCGCGCGGACTTAGCCGCCGCTCATGGTGCCGATGCGGCTGATGCCGTTGACGATCGTCTGGTCGTGGCCGTGGCTGGGGTGCATCTTGAGCAGCTCGGGATGCTCCGCGCCCGTCGGCTCCTGGCCCACCGGCTTGCCATAGCTGACCTGGATCGGGTCGTTGCGGTCCAGTCCGGCGACGTGGTGGTCCTCGACATAGACGCACGGCACGCGGTCCCCCGTGGCGGGGATGATGAAGGCCGAATCGAAGCCGATTTCGAGCGGCCCCGGCCGGATCTCGCCATTCCAATCGAGGTTCGCGTCTCCGAGTCCCAGGTGCCACTTGCCGACGGCGCCGGTGCGGTAGCCCGCTTGCTTGAGCATCGCGGCGAGCGTGGTCCGGCCCGGCGCGATGATGAGGCGCGCATCGCCCGGCAAGACCGCGGTCCCCGGCCTGCGCAGGGGTACTCGCCCGTCAGGAGCGCGTAACGGGAGGGCGTGCAGGTCGCCGACGAGGAATGGGCGTCCGTGAAGCGCAGCCCGGCGTGCGCGAGCCGATCGACGTTCGGCGTCTGGATCTTGCTCGCGCCGTAGCAGCTTACGTCGCCATAACCGAGGTCATCGGCGAGGATCAGCACGATGTTCGGCCTGGGTGCATCAGCGGCCAGGGCGGCGACGCAGCCGACGAGGCTCAACACGATCAGCGGGATGGGCGATTTCATGATCACCTGGATGTTCTCGTCGTGGGACGGAAGATCGGTTCCTGGCGTTCGGCCGGGACGTCGGAGCCCGGCACATCAACTCACGGATGCAGCCTCCCCGCGCGGAAGCCGGCTGTGCGGAACGCCCTGGATCGCGGCTCCGCCACACCATGCTAAACACAAACCCGGAGATGCGAAATGGAACTCCGTCCGTGGGAACGTTCACTCCCGCACGGATGATCTTCTCATTCCAACCGTCGTCATCCTGACGTTCTCAGAGATTCCGTTTTTTCGCGCGAACTTTCGCCTCGGTATGAAGAGAGGTTCTCCGGAAGCACGCGCACGTACAGGGCCGGCGGGATCGGTCCCCGCGCCGTGATCGACCCGTCGCCGTGCGGCTGGACAGGCGTCGTCCAATCCGGATCAATGGCCGCGGCGTGGCGTTCCAGGGGGACCAGACAACGCCCGCGCCGGTCGAAGGATGCGGCCACGGCATAAACCGAGTGCTCGCCACGGTGTTCGCTCAGATTGCGGGCCTCCTCCAGGCTGAGAAACAGCCGGACTCGGTCCACCGGCTCGGCGGGGTCCGTCAGGGTATACAACATCGTGGGTTCCTCGGGCGCGAGAGAGAGCCCTTGTCCATTCCCTTTGCGGGGAACCTGATGAGCAAATATCGCGCCACCCGAGGCGCCTTCCCGGATGGTCTCTCCCTCTTGTAGGGTAGGCTTCAGCCTGCCAATCCCATAATCATCGAAGAGGCAGGCTGAAGCCTACCCTACAAGAGGGAGAGACCACCTCAGTCCACCAGGGTCGCGTCGAGCGTGATCTCGGCCTTGAGCAGCTTCGAAACCGGGCAGTTGGCCTTGGCGGTGGCGGCAAGGTTCTCGAACGTCGCCTGGTCCGTGCCCGGGATCTTGGCTTTCAAGATGAGATGCACGGCGGTGATGGCGTAGCCCCCCTCGACCTGTTCCAGCGTCACCTCGGCTGAGGTGTCCATCTGGACGGCCCTGAGCTTGGCCTCTCCCAGGATCAGGGACAGCGCCATCGTGAAGCAACCGGCGTGGGCGGCGGCAATCAACTCCTCGGGATTGCTGCCCCGCTGGCCTTCAAAGCGGCTGGCGAAACCGTACGGGTAGGCCTGCAACGCGCCGCTCTCCGTGGAGAGCGCGCCCTTGCCATCCTTGAGAACCGCCTTGCCAGACCGCTGACCCTTTTCTCTTGATCTTCATCGCGCTTGCTCCTCGGTTCGGGGTTCGTGCTCACGGAGGCTGCCGCCGTCATTCTCCAAGCGGCCACCCCGCGATGCTGAGGCAACCTGTCGTGGTTCTGAGCCATGCCGTCCTGTGTTGCGAATAGTAATCATGCGTTTATCTTTTACAACAAATAAATTTGTCACAGTTAAAATTTTGTAATAACTTTGAGAAAATAGGTGACTTAACAATTCCCATTCGAACCTGACCTACTTGACTCACAGAAGATTGCTCGGGTGTAATACATATTACAGGGTGCCGCAAGTGAGATCGGGTTGCTTCCCTGGGCGCGACGGTCGTAGCCCATGTGGACAGACAGTGTGGGTGTACGCTGCGATATCGGACAGATATTCCGCAAAGCCGGCCATGGAGCGCGGCTTGCAGTTCCTCTGTGGCACCCTGAAAATGCCGTGATGCGAGATTGGTGGATTGCAAACGCTCTCGTGCCTTTTCTGCGTTCTTGGGCGCTGGTGTCTCTGGATGTGCGATGCGAGCATTCCGTGTGCCGGCCCGGGCCGGTAGGAGCACAAGCATGTTCCGCCCTGTGATCACTCGGTTGGCCGCCTTGGTTTTCGTCCTTGGCGGCGGGACGGTCTCGTTCGGTAACGATGTCCCGGAACAAGTTCCCCCGCATTCGGGTCCGGGTAACGCACAAGTCCTTGCAAAGACATGTTTCACACAACCCCCACCCTTGGATGTCCAGAACGCGTTTCCGGGAATAGTGCTTCAGAACGCGAGGATTTTCAATGGCCGTGTCCTGAATGAGTACGATTTTTATCGGTTCTCCCTCACCGTGGACAACGATCCGGTTTATTTCACGTACAAGCTTCCCGGCTCCAGCTCGGACATGGTCGTATCCTTTTTCAACGGAAGTGGGGCGTTGATCGCCTACGCGGATGCGCCGAAGCCGGGTAATCCCACCTTCATGACGCTCAAGCACCCCACGGTGCCGAAGGGTTTCGTCTATGTGGTCGTCACCCACAAGCCGTACTACCCCGCGGCACTCGACCTGCCTGGGGTGATGAAGAACCCGACCAGTGACGGTGTACTCGTGACGGGTGCTCCGAACAATCGGACCGACTTCGTGCTGAAAGGCGATCAACCCCCCGGTGCGCTCAATTACACGGTCAATATTTCCACGCCACCGAACGATGTGACCTTGCTCTCGGAACAGAACGGGCAGACCTCGATCTTGCTCAAGGCCCCATCCCGGTTGAGCAATCAGGTCCTGAAGTAATCACCCCGGACGTCTCGTCCCGCGTTGTCTCCCGGTTCTTCGGAAGGAGGTTGTACGAGACGGTCTTGTGGTCTTGTCGGGTCGGCTTTTGCCTGCCTCTTCAAAAGACCGTCTCGCACAACCTATCGGTTCATTCGCGGTGGTGGCTTTTCACGTACGACCCAAGCACTCTGTGTACCGGCACTCCCCGGAAGGAACCAAAGCCATGTTTCGCACGGGAACGTTTCTGCTTATCGCGATGCTCTTCGTCCTTGGCGGTTGGACGGTCTCGTTCGGTGGCGAGGTCGCGGAACAGATTCCTCCGCATTCGAGTCCGGAGACCGCTCAACCCATTTTCAAGAAATATTTTGGCCCTCCCCCACCACCACCCGAAATCGTGAGCATGTTTGGTCCAAATTTACAGGAGGCGAGAATTTATAATGGGCGTGTCCAAAATGAGTACGATTTCTACAAATTTAACGTGAATAGAACGGACGATCTCGTTGTCGTTACCTACAAGCTCCTCGGTACCCCCCCGGCCCCGCCGGAGATGGTTGTGTCCCTGTTCGACACTTCCAAGACACTGATCGCCTATGCGAAATTCCCGTCCACGACCAATCCGGCCTTCATGACGCTCAAGCATGCAAAGGTGCCGAAGGGTGACGTCTATGTGGTCGTCACCCACAAACCTATCTACCCAAAGGCACTTCAGATCGCGAATGTAAAAACCAATCTGACCAATGACGGCTATATTGTGACAGACGCCAAGAGCGGTGAGGCAGGATTCGTGCTGGACGGGGCTCCACCGCCGGTTCTCCCTGGCTACGAGATCCACATTTACACCATACAAAATCATGTGGACCTGAGAGAGAACCAAGACCCGCAAACACCGGACCAACTCAAGGTCCCCTCCAAGAAGAGCAACCAGGAACAGAAACAGAAGTAGAGGGCCGGTCGTCTCGTCTCGGCGATCGATTCTCCAGGAATCCGCCTGGGCCATTGCCAGGCGGGTGAAACCCGGCAAGAATAGAATCGGCACAGAGGCGACACCCACAGGCGGAAGGACGAAGACTCTCTGTCTGGTGGCGCGCCCCTGAACGAAGGCTCTGAGCAGAGACGGCTTGGGATATGGGCTGGGCGGATCTGGGGCTGTCGTGCCGGCCCCGTCCGCTCCCTCGAACAACGCCGCTGGAAGCCAGAACGCACGCGTTCATAGACGTGGGCAAGTGGTTCAAGTCTGGTGGTCATACAACCTTATGACATGAGGTAGGCGCCGTCGTGAGCGTCGATCTCTCGTCGGATCATGCTGCGAAGTCGCGCGCCGGGATGGACCAGCTCACCCCGGCTTGTGATCGTTTCCGAAGCGCGCTACCGAGCGGGCATGTGCCCGCGTATCGAGTCGGAGCTGGAGGGCGCGTCCGAGCCTCTCCGGATGGTCCTCTTCCTGGAATTGCTCGATATTGAGCTGCATTACCGCATCCGCCACGGCGAGGCGCCGGTTCTGACGGATTACGAGATTCGGTTCCCTGAGTACAGCCCGTTCATCCAATGGGCCCTGAGCAAGGCCACGACGGCTTTGGCCTCCTCCACGCAGGGATCGACGATCTCCTACCACACGGGTCAGCACGCGTCCTCCTCGCAGGAATACCAGTTCCTCGTCCAGCAGGCCGCGGTCTTCGAAGAAGAGCCGGACTTGCCCGTGGTTCCCGACCACGATGTGGAGGAGGTGATCGGGCGCGGCGGCATGGGGGTGGTCTATCGGGCGCGGGACCGGCGGCTGAAGCGCCGCGTGGCCCTGAAAATGATCCGGGCCGACCGTGTGATGCACGCCGAGGGGGTGCGGCTCTTCCAACTCGAAGCCCAGTCGGTGGCCCGCATCCAGCATCCGAACATCCTGCAGATTTACGAGATCGGCGACACGGACGGGCTGCCGTTTGTGACGCTGGAGCTTCTCGAAGGGGGCAGCCTGGCGGAGCGTCTGGCCGGGCGCCGATGACGGATCGCGCGGCGGCGGAGTTGATCGCCACGCTGGCGCGCGCCATGCAAACCGCGCATGAGGCCGGGATCGTCCACCGGGACCTCAAGCCCTCGAACATTCTCTTCACGCGCGACGGCGTGCCCAAGATCGTCGACTTCGGCCTGGCCAAGCTGGCGGAAGATGAAGAAGGCGTTTCCGACCACAAGCAGATCCTGGGTACGCCCAGTTACATGGCGCCCGAGCAGGCCGAAGGCCGGGCCGCGGAGGCGGGCCCCGCCGCCGACGTGTATGCGCTGGGGGTGATCCTGTACGAGATGGTGACCGGGCGGCCGCCGTTCAAGGGTCCGACCAAGGATGAGACCATCCGGCAGGTCCTCCACGAGGAGCCGGTGCCGCCGCGTCTGCTCCAGTCGCGGGTATCTCGTGACTTGCAGACGATCTGCCTGAAGTGTCTGGAGAAAGTCCCGAGCCGGCGTTACTCCAGTGCCAGGGAACTGGCGGCGGACCTCGACCGGTTCCTCCGGGGCGAGCCGATCCGTGCGCGGGCGATCTCGTTCTGGGAACGAGGCCTGAAATGGGCCCGCAGACGGCCGCTGGCGGCCACCTTGTGGGCCCTGGGCGTGTTGCTGGCGGCGAGCGCGGTCGGGCTGGGGGGCGGCTATGCCCGGCGTTTCAATAACTTGCGCCTGGAAAGCGGCGATACGCTGTTCCGGGCCCAGGAGGCCATGAGGCGGGACGATCTCGACCGCGGCCAGGTCCTCCTGGCGGGACTCCTGGCGCGGCTCGAGGCCGACGCCTGGCTCGCGCCCCGGCTGGCGGCCCAGCGGGGTCAGGCCCGGAGCTTGCTCCAGCAGATCGACCAGAAGCTCGCGGCGCGCAAGGCGAAAGAACACGCCCAGGAGGAGCGGGCGGAAGCCCGCCAGCGTGTCGAGGAGTTCCAGGCCAGGCGCAACGAGGCGAATTTTTTCGCCACGCCCTCACTGGGTTTCGAAGGTCCCGGCCGCCTGGAGAAGACGAGGCACGCCGCCGAAGCCGCCTTGAAGGTGTTCTTCGATCCCGGCACCGACCTCACGCGGGCGCCGGCGGCGCTTCCAGCCACGCTGACGACGCAGGAGCAGGCCGACATCATCGAGGGATGCTATGAGATGTTCCTGGTGCGCGCGGACGCGGTGGCTGAGCCTCTGCCTGGCGAGGACCGCCGGCAACAGGCCGAACACGCCCTCCGTCTGCTGGACCAGGCCGGTGCTTTCCACCCCAGCCCGACCCAGGCCTACCACCTGCGCCGCGCGGACTGCCTGGCACGCCTGGACGATCCGGTCGGCGAAGCCGCAGAGACCGTGGCGGCCCAGCAACGCGAGCCGACCACGGCCCTCGATCATTATTTGAGCGGCCAGACCCTGTACGCCCGCGCAATGCGCACGCAGAACGAAGACACGTGGCGGTCGGCGATCCACCGCTTCCAGGCGGCGCTGTCGCTTCAGCCCGACCACTTCTGGGCCCAGTGCCTCTTGTCCATCTGTTACCTCGAGACCCAGCGTTTCGCGGAGGCCGGCGCGCACCTGACATCGTGTATCCAACGGCAGCCGCGTCTTGCCTGGCTCTACTTGCTCCGCGGCCACGCCTTTGCGTGTGAAGCGCAAGCCGAGCGGCGTGCGGACGAAGCCACCGCGCGGTTCGCCGATGCCGAGGCGGATTTTCGCCGGGCCGCGAAACTCGGGCCGAGCAACGACGAGCAATACCTGCTGCGCACCTACCGCGGCACCATGCGGTTCCTGCGCGGCCAGCTCTCCGCCGCCGCCGCCGACCTGGAAGACGCGGTCCAGCGGCAGCCCGACAGCTACCTGGTGCACAACACCCTGGCCCAGGTCTACCAGCAACTGCAACGGCCGGACGAAGCCATCGCGGAAATCTCCAAGGCCATCGAGATGCGTCCGGATGTGGCGCTCCTCTACCATCAGCGGGCCATGCTCCGGCTCGCACTGGAAAACGCGAAGCTCTTGCCGCGCCAGCCCGATAAGGCGTTGCGCGACTTCGAGGAGGCCATCCAGCACGCTGCGCCGGGGAATCCGCTCGCGGCCACCGACTACACCCAGTGCGCCCGGCTCTTGTACCAGGACGGCCAGTTCAAGAAGGCCCTGGAAGCGTGCAACTCCGCCCTCAAGATCGTCCCCAATGCCACCGAGGCGCACTTTCTTCGTGTCAAGTCGCTGCTGGACCTCAATCGCATCGACGAGGTGATGCAGTCGTGTGATGCCTTCCTGTCCCAATCGCAGAGGCCATCCTCGGCGCTCATGCTGGAGGTGCGTGGTCTGGCTCGCGCCGCCCGGGGCGACCTGACCGGCGCGATTGCGGACGACACGCAGGCCATCGCGCTCGAGCCGGACAACGGCCGCCTGTATATCGACCGGGGCTGGGTCTATTATCTCGCCGATGCGTTGAAGCTGGCGTTTCTCGACTTCGATCGGGCGGTGCGCTTCGCTCCCGAGAATCCCGAAGCCTACGCCGGCCGGGGTACCGCGCGGATCCGGCGCGGAGAAGTCCGCGAGGCGGTGGCCGACGCCGCCACGGCCTGCGGAAAGAGCAATCCACCGGCCAAATTGTTGAGCAAGTGTGCTCGTGTCTATGAGCAGGCCGCGCTGCTTGTCCGCCAGTCGGGCGGGAGCGATCTGCCGCGCGCACGGGCCGCGTCGTATGAGAAGCGCCGGAGCAATTGCTGCGCCAGGCGTTGGGAAAGGTCTCGGCCGAAGAGCGGCCGTCGTTCCGGCACACCCTTCAAGAAGACCCGTTTCTCTTGCGGGTGATGCAACGGCTCAAGCTCGAAGTCACGTCTTCGCCGCCCTATCGAGGCCAGGGGAACGCAGCGTCGCGTTGACCGCGGCTCGAAGCGCGGTCGGACCGGGATCGAGGTGACTCCGATGTGTTTGCGCTCCATGTGCCGATCGTCCGCGCGGAGTGTTTGCATACGCGAGACGGAAACCACGCTACCGGGGCGTGCTGATGGAGCGGTCGGGTGCCACGGGTTCGGTCTTCCGAACCCGTGTCCGGGGCCGATCGGCACGGGTTCGGAAGACCGAACCCGTGGCACCCGATCCCGTTTTCGCATGGAGACCGAAATCGACCCGGTGGTATCCTCGCGAACGTCTCGCAAACGCCGCTGCAGACGGCTCCGCGGCTTATGCTGGGATGTGTGGCTGGAAAATCGCGTCCTGCTGGCCGGCCATGCGCTGGCGATGGCGACGCCGGTGGTTTTCACGCCGTTGCAGACGGCCGCGGAATCGGGATTCCTGAGCTCCGCCGGGATCGTGGACCTGTACGCCGTCACCCTGAGCGCGGGCGACACGATGACCGCGGCCGTCGATACGCAGACGGTCCTCAGCGGACTCGACAGCGCCCTGCAGGTCTTTGACCCCTCGGGGACGCCGATCGCCGCGAACGACGACGCGAATGGCCGCGATCCCGCCCTCAGCTTCCAGGCGTCCGCGACCGGCACGTACTATCTGGGCGTGTCCGGAAGCGGGGCCGCCTCGGCAGGTGACGCGGTCGCAACGGGCATGTACCGCCTCTTGCTCTCCAAGAAGGCAGAGCCGTTGCGTCCTGACGTGGTGGTCGCCGCGGTCGGGGCGGACCAGGACACGGTCGTTCCCGGCCAGACGATCACGCTGCACTACACCATTGAGAACCGTGGCGGCGCTGGGTCTCAAGCCTTCCAGGTGGATGTCCGAGGCTCGGATCACAACGGTTTCGATGCCACCCAACCCCCGCTGGCGACCTTCCTCGTGCCCGGTCTCGCGTCGGGGGGCTCCGTCACGGGGACGCTGTCGGTCGCGCTCGATGTTGCCACGACAGCCGGCGCCGATCCTCCCCAGGTTTTCCTTGGTCTCAAGATTCACTCGGCGGACGCCGCGCCCCGTCCGACATCTCGGGACGGACGGCGTGGCGCTGACGCTGGTCCAGCCCTGGCCGGAGAGCGAACCGAACCACACGATCGCCCAGGCCCAGGACCTGCCCCTGAATGCGAGAACCAGCGCCGCTCTCAGCGCGGGCGGCGTGGACTTCTATCGGATCACCACGACGGAGGATGGACGCCTCATCGCGCGCGTCCAGGCCGACGGCATACCGACGCGGCTCACACTGCTCGATGACGCGGGCCACACGCTGATCCAGAGCGACGGCGTGTCTCCCGGCAATGCCGAGAACGTGATCGACCAGCATCTCGCGGCCGGCGCCGTGGTGTACCTGAAGGTCCAGGGAAGGAATGACACGCCGGGAGATTATGTCCTGACCGACACCTTCCAACCCGCCCTCGCACCCTTCAACCGCTCCCTGTGCAAGATACGCCCGCGGATCTGGTGGTCGGCGATTTCAACGGCGATGGCGTCCCGGATCTCGCCACCAGCGCGTTCGAGAGTGGGATGGTGGCCGTCTTCCTCGGCGTCGGCGACGGGACCTTCCGCGCACCTGTGACCATTCCTGTGGGCCCCTCTCCCACCAGGCTGGTCACGGCCGACTTCAACGGCGATGGGATCGCGGATCTGGCGGTCGTCGACGGCTCGAAGACGGTTTCGGTCCTGCTCAGCCAGGGCGACGGGACGTTCCGGGTGGAGACGACGCCCAAGCTGGGCCGGAGCCCGGACCGCCTGGCCGTGGGCGACTTCAACGGCGATGGCGTGCCCGATCTCGCCGTGGGCTTTTACAACCCCGGGGCGGTGACGGTCTTGCTCGGCCACGGCGACGGGACGTTCTCGGTGAAGTCCACCATCCCGTTGCAGGACAAGCTCGAGAACTTGACGACGGCGGATTTCAACGGCGACGGCAAGCTCGACCTCGCCCTTGCCGACGCGCCGCCGGAAGGCTCGACGATCGGCCGTGTTCAAGTCGTGTCGGGGAACGGGGACGGGACGTTTTCTCCCACGACGATTTCTCAGCCGGTGCCCTACCCGTCACAGATCGTGTCGGCCGACCTGAACGGCGACGGGATTCCCGACCTGGCGACGGCCAACGCCGATGGAACCGTCTCCGTGCTGCTGGCCCAGCCAGGCGGGAGCCTCCTGGCGCCGGTGAGTTACCCGGTGGACGTTCTCGCGAGTCGGCTGCTCGTCGGCGACTTCGACGGCGACGGCCTCCCCGACCTGGCGGTTCTGAACGGCAATTCGGGCAAGATGACCGTGCTGCGAAATCAGGGTCGGGGCACCTTTGCCATTTCGGCATCGATTCAGGGCGGAGACGCTCCCAATGGTTTCGCGGCCGGCGATTTTAACCACGATGGCAAGCTCGACCTGGCGACCGCGAATTCCACGTCCCAGACCATCTCGGTGCTCACCGGCCGAGTCGACGGAACCTGGCAGGGTCTCGGTTTCCCCGCCGCGGGGGTCACTCCGGCCAGCATGGTGGTCGGCGATTTCAACGGCGACGGCCGGCCGGACCTGGCCACGGCCAACCATGACTCCGGCGATGTCTCCATCCTGCTCGGGCTCGGTGACGGGAGTCTGGGAAGTCAGAGCCGAATCCGGGTGTCCGGTCAACCCGTGGGGCTGGCGGTGCTGGACTACAACGGCGATGGCCGCCCCGACCTGGCGGTTGTGACCACCACGGGCGACTACCAGCAGCCGGGGATCCTCTCGATCCTGCGAGGCGTGGGTGATGGCACGTTCGAGTCCCCGCTCTCCATTCCCTTGACGGATGTTCCCAACGCCATCGTGGCGGGCGACTTCAACGGCGATGGGATTCCCGATCTGGCCATCGGCTGCGGCCATTTCGATAGTCCGGGAGGGATCGGCCACGTCCTGCTTCTGCTGGGCACGCGCAGGGGGACTTCCTGCCGCCCTTGAGCTTCGCCGTGGGAAGTACGCCCAGCAGCCTGGTCGCGTACGACTTCAACGGCGATGGCCGCGATGATCTGGCCACGGCCAATTCCGGGTCGGACAGCGTGTCGCTTCTGATGGGCTTTTACGGCGGTCAATTCCAGACCCAGAATACCCACCAGGAGGATTCGTGGTCCTATCCCACCAGCATCGTCGTGGGCCACTTCGACGAACAGAGCCTCCCCGAGCTGGCCGTGTCCAACCAGGGAACCGGTGATCTGTTGATTCTGCCCGTCCACCCCGACGGGACGTTCGGCGCAAAGAATCTCATCCCGGTGGGGGGCACTCCCGCGGGTCTGGTCGCCGGGGATTTCAACGGCGACGGCCGCGATGAGCTGGCCACCACGGACTACTATTCCAGCACCGTGTCCGTGGTCACCTTGGGCTCGGGAGACAACGGGTCCTCGATCGGTGTCACGCAACAGTCGGTGCCGTATCCGACCACCCTCGTGACGGCGGACTTCAACTCCGACGGCGTCGCCGACCTGGCGACTACGGACGGCGTCTCGGGCCGGGTCTCGCTCCTGATCGGCGCGGGCGACGGGACGTTTTTCCACGCCGGCGTTCTCCCCGACGTGGAACGCTCCGCGCCCTGGTGGCGGATGTCACCGGCGACGGGACGCCGGACGTGGTCAGCGTCAGCCAGAAGGGCCAGATCCTGGTCCGGCCGGGCGTGCCGGGTGCTCCCGGCATCTTCAACCCTCCCGTGATCGTCAACCCCGACCCCGCGCTGGCGGCCCGCGCTGTAGCGCTGGTCAAAACGCCGGGGGGGACGCTCCTGGCCGCCCTCGACGCGACCCATCGCACTCTGGTTGCGGGTGTGAAGCGCCCCACGCTCTCGCTCTATGACCGTGGTGACGGTGGCTTCTTTTCCCGCATCGCGGAGATCGCTGTACCGGGAACCTTGCCCTCGCTCATCGCCGCGGGCGACCTGAACGGCGACGGCCGCGACGATCTGGTGATCGCCGACGCGGGATCGAGCCAGGTGTTCGTCTATTTCCAGAACGCGCAAGGGGGGTTCAACCCGCTGCCGGATCGTCAGATCGCCATCGGGGCCGGTCCCGCGGCGCTGGTGCTGACCGACCTCGATGGCGTCCACGGACCGGACATCGTGGTGGCCAACCGCCTCTCCGGCGACATCAGCGTCCTTCCCAACGACGCCACCCACGCCTTCGCCACGGAGATCCGCTTCCGCGCGAGCAACAGTCTCTACGGCGCGCCCGAGAAGATCTTACCGGGGCTTCCCCCCGCGGTTCACTCCAGCGCGGAGACATCCGCGGTCGTCCCGATCGGTGCCGGCGGCGCGCTGCTCGTCGTCAACACCGGTCTGGACAGCGCCTCGATCCTGCCCTCGGCGGCAGGTGGCGGTCTGTTCCAGCCGCGACCCGAGTGGACTTTCGCCGCCGGCCGCGAACCGACGGCGGCCGTCGCCGGCCGCTTCGATGCCCATCAAGCGGCACCTGGCGTGGCGGTCCTCGATCGCGGCAGCGACTCCATCACGGTCTACGAACCCACCGCGACGGGCGGATTCGAACCGGTCTTCACCACCAGCGCAGGCAATGCGCCCACCGGCCTGACGGTCGCCGACATCAACGGTGACGGTACGCCCGACTTGCTGGTCGGGAACGAGTATGGAGACGTGCTGATCTTGCAAGGGAACGGCGACGGTACGTTTCAGCCTTACCGGCGCGTCGATCTGAGCACGGCCCTGGCGGTGGCGGACCTCGACGGCGACGGCAAGCCCGATTTCGTCTTCTCGAACCAGACGCGCGATCAGGTCTCCGTTCAGTTGGCGGGCGCCGCGCCGACCGTGTTCCAGAATCGGTCCCAGGGCTTGCTCGCTCCCGGCGCCGTCGTCCTGGCCGATCTCGACGGCGACGGCACGAAGGATCTCATCGTGGCCGACAGCGGCGGCAACAACATCCTCGTGTACCGCGGTCTGGGCGGCGGTCGCTTCGGACCGCCCGTGAATGGTCCCCAGGGGTTCTTCGTGGGCACCGACCCGGTCGGGGTCACCGTCGCCGATGTCAACAATGACGGCATCCCCGACCTGGTCGTCTCGAACAAAGGATCGAACGACATCTCGATTCTGTTCGGCAAGGGCCAAGGCGCGGCCTGGACCCTGGAAGCCGGGCCCCGGCTCAAGACGGGCGCCGGTCCGGTGGCGACGGTCGTCCAGGACGTCAATGGCGACCGGGTCCCGGACATCCTGGTCAGCAACAGTCAGTCGAACAACGTCACCTTGCTACCGGGGGTGGGCGCCGGCTTCTTCAACGACCGTAATCCGGTCAGCTTCCCGGTGGGCCTCGGTCCGGGCCCGCTGTTCGTGGGGCCGTTCGACGGCAAGCCCGACCTGGTGACCGTCAACCGCGGCTCCAACGACCTGACGCTGATCTCCGATTTCCTCGGCCGGTCCCCCGTGACGCAGAGCATCGCCTCGGGCGGCCTGAGCCCGATCGCGGCCTTCGCGGGTGATTTCAACCAGGACGGCTACTCCGATCTGGTCGTCGCCAACAGTGGCAACGGCCACTTCGGCTTGCTGCTCGGAGGCCCGAACAGCCTGGAGCTGACTCAGACACTTTTCCTGCCCGATCTGCCCGATCCATCCTCGCTGGTCTTCTCGAGCGTTGCCGCCGGCCGGGTGGACGGCTTCGCGAGTGCGGCCGACCAGGAGGTGACGGCCCTCGTCAGCTTCCTGATCGGCGCGGCGACGACGACGCCCGATCTCTCGCCGTTGAGCCTGCTCCAGTCGCTCAGCTCGGCAACCCCGCTCCTCGGCGGGATGGCGCAAGTCGCCCTCTTGCTCCCCCTCCGGGACACGGCCAACACTCTGGTCACGACCGTGTTGATCGTGCCGAGCGATTCCACGACCGGTGGTTCCCCGTCGACATCGCCGGGGCCCAGACGCGCGGCAATGTCACCTCCCCGACGGACGCGCACCGCCACGTCGACGAAGGTCTCGTGCCACAGGGCCGCGCGAAGGGCGAGGGAGACGACGAGGACGAGCCCACCCCGGAGCAAGGGGAAGACCAGAAAGGACCGCGGGAGCCGGGACTCTCCTCCTTCGACCGCCTCCTGATCGATCTCGACGAAGCTTTCGAATCCGCGCGTCAGTCTCTGCACGACGCTCCGGAGACGGAGGACGCGGGACACTCCTCCAGCCAGGGAGCGGTCCCGGCCGCCCTCGATGCCTTGCTGAGCCGATGGCCGTCTTCCGGACGACTCCGTGATGAGATTGTCCCGACCGTGATCCAGGCGGCCTGGAACGGCGCGGAAAGCGTGGGTGCTTCGCTCCTGGCGGGATTGAGTCTGGATCGGGCCATCCCCACGTTCACCCGCGGACCTGTTTCCCGGCCCCGAACACCCCACCACGACGCGGTCGCGTCCGGAATCGGCTCCGTGCTGGTCGCGTCTTTTTTGTTGTACGTGTTTAGCGTCTCGACTGGCTGTTTTTCTGGCCTTTTCTTTGTAGCGGCGGCCGTCTCGGCCGCTCCGGAGGGGACCCATCCCGGAGCGGCCGAGACGGCCGCCGCTACATAGAAAGGACTTACGGCCGACAGGGGGCGCTAAACACGTACTTTTTGTTGGCCCAGGTCTGGGATCAAAACGCCCGACCCGGCACGCACCCCAGGGAACGTTTCAGACCACGGAGCCGGCGAGCCAGCCCGTGCTCCACGCCGCCTGGAAATTATAACCGCCGATAAGGCCGTCGAGGTCGAGCACTTCCCCCGCGAAATGCAGGCCGGGTCGCCGGCGGCTCTCCAGCGTCACCGGATCGACCTCCGGCAGCGCGACGCCCCCGCTGGTGACTTCCGCCTTGGCGAAGCCCAACGTGCCGGCGACCGGCAGCCGGAACCCTTTCAGGCCCGCGACCAGCCGGCGACGTTCTTCGCGGGACATCTCCGGCCCGCGCCTTTCGGCAGGAACCCCCACCGCCGGCAACAACCGCTCGGCCAGCCGGCGCGGGACCGAATCCGGCAGCAGGTTGGCCACCAGCGGCCGGCCGCAACGGCTGTTGGCCTGCAAGCTGGCCTCCACGGCCTCGGCACGCTGGTCGGGAACCAGAATCCAAGCTGAGCACGAGCCGTTCCGGTGCGTCGGCGCGGCGTGACCGCCCGGCTGATGTCCAGGATGGCCGGGCCAGTCAGTCCAAAATGCGCGAAAAGCACCGCCTCGCGACGCTCCAGCAGCACCACGCCGTCCGTATCATGGACCCGAGCCAGTGCATCCGGAAGCGTCAAACCACTGAGCCTCGTGAACCCAGCCCACAGGAACACGAACCGGCACCAGCGCGGGCCTCGGATCGACAATGGTGTGCCCGAAGCGCCGGGCCAGCGCGTAGCCGTCCCCCGTCGTGCCGCACCCGGGATAAGACTGGCCTCCCATGCTCACAATCACGCTGCGCACGCAGAGCGTGCCGTCGGGCACGGCCACCGCGAAGCCTCCTTCCACGGTCTCGATCGCGCGTGCCGGGCAATCGGTGCGCAGTTCGGCCCCCGATCGCTCCAAACGCCGCATCAAGGCGGCCAGAACGTCCGTCGCACGGTCATTGACCGGAAAGATCTTGCCATTGGCCTCGACCTTCGTCGCCACCCCCTCCCGCTCGAAAAGAGTCACGCTCTCCTCGACCGAGAACGCTTTGAGCACCGGCCCCAGGAACGCGCCCCCGGCGGACCCGAACGCCTGCTGGATGCTCCGTGCCCCGCGCGCCTGGTTCGGATCATAGGCCGGGTCGATCGGTCCGGAAACCACCCGCACGTTCCGCAAGCCCCTGGCGTTGGTGAGGTTGCACCGCGTGCCGCCGGACATGAGAATCTTCACCCCGGGCCGGCGGTTCTTCTCCAACAAGACCACCTCGCGGCCCCGCTCGGCGGCGCGGATCGCCGCGATCAGACCTGCGGCACCGGCTCCCAGGACGGCTACATCGAAGACGCTCTCAGGTGTGGACACCCGGGCCTCAGCGTTCGATTTCAAGGTGCCAACGACCTCGCGCGGCGAATGCGCACCGATGTCCACGAGTCGACTTTGCAGGCCATCGAGAATCCGTTCGGCGGCGGTCGGGTCGGCGAAAGTGGCGGTGCCGACCTGGATGGCCGTGGCGCCGGCCACGAGGAATTCGAGGGCGTCGTCCGCGTTCTGAATGCCGCCGATGCCCAGGATGGGCAAACTGGGCAAGGCGCGGGCGATATCCCAGACGCAGCGCAGGGCCAGGGGTTTGATGGCTGGTCCGCTCAGGCCGCCGACATCATTGGCCAGGATCGGCCGGCGCCGGCGCCAGTCGATGGCCATGCCCCGATAGGTGTTGACCAGGCTGACGGCGTCTGCGCCGCCCTCCCCGGCGGCCTGCGGCGATCGCCACGATGTCGGTCACATTCGGCGTCAGCTTGGCGATCACCGGCAGCGGTCCCGCCGCACGGCACGGCGCACGACCCGTTCGACGGCCCGCGGATCGATCCCTAAATCCAGTCCATGACTGACGTTCGGGCATGACAGATTGAGCTCGACCGCGGCCACGCCCGGTTCCTGGCCGACGATCTCGACGAGCCGGACGAACTGGTCTTCATCCTCCCCGGCGACGTTGACGATGACAGCCGTGCCGAGGGTGCGGAGGTACGGCAGATGATGGGTCCGGAAGTGGTCAATGCCATCGTTATCCAGCCCGATGGCGTTGAGCAGTCCGGCGGCGGTCTCGACGGTTCGGGGCGTCAGGTTGCCGGCGCGGGGACGATACGTCACCGTTTTCGGAATCACGCCGCCGAGCCGATCGAGCCGGACGAAGCCGGCCATCTCGCGGATGTAGCCGAAGGTTCCCGACGCCACCAGGACCGGGTTGGCCAGGTGGAGGCGTCCCAGTTGCACGCGCAAATCGATCACGGCTGGACGAGGCTCGCGGGGCGAAAAGGAGCGGCCGGGAAGACCGTTCCGGAAAATCCTTACACTCAGGTTGGTGACGGTTCGATAATAACACCACGACGACCGGCCGCAACCCGACATCAGGCGGGTCGAGCGGCGGGACAGGATCGAAACGAAGCGCGACCTCGGCGCCGTTGTCCGCGGGGCAGGATGTACCCCCCGGCCCGTTTGCGCAGAGTCCCAAGGAGGGGAGTTGACCATGACCCGATCCGCGCGGTCCCGGGGCCCGCTCACCCCGCGCTGGGTTCGCGGACTGTTGACGGGCGCCCTGCTCGCTTTCGTGGCCACCGGTACGGTTGGCTGCGGCCTGGATTATGTCTACCGTAACATGTCCCCGTTGCACGTGACCGGCTGGTCGTTCGCCTGGCCGATCCTGCCCTCGCAGCAGCAACGGCTCGAAGAGGACATGGCCCGCGAGAAGCGGGACCGGGTGCCGATCCTGGACCCGATTCCGGCCGAGTACACCTCCTCGCCCTGTCTGGACCCGCCCAGCGATGCCGAGGTCTGGGCCAAGGTGCCCAAGTGGCGCGATGGCTGGCCCGGACTGTACGAAACCCAGCGCAACAATGTCCGCATCCTCACCGAAAAGATCGGCGAGCAGGTCGACCCCGTGAAGATCTACCCGCTGGCCGGTCCCTGCCAGCTCGTTCATTGCCATTTCAAGTCCACGATCTACTACGACGAGCTGTACTGGTCCGACTACCCGATTCCGTTCCATCATGTCGATCACCGCGTCGAGGTCGTCTATCTGGACAAGGACCACCTCCGGCGCCGCGGCGGACCGCCCGTGGCTGCGACGCCCTGAACAGGTTGCTGCCCGAAACCGATGGCGGATGCGGGATGACGGAGCCGAAGCCAGGCTCCCTCCTCCCGCATCCGCCATCCGGCGTTGACGTCCCGGATCGTTTCTCAATAGGAGTCCGCGCTGAGGGGCTCGCCCCCGTTGATCGTCTGCAGGGCCCACCAGGTCGCCGGATTGATGGTGTTCTTGATGAAGTGGACGCTGCCGTCCGCGAAGAGCATGTTCACACCGCCCGAGTGCCAACTGCTGAAGACCCACTCGCCGGGCAGTTTCTGCGGGCTGGCGGGGTCCTGGGCGTTGGGTAGGAATTGTTTGTACGTGGGGTAATTCACCTGATCGGGCGGGAGCACGACGCCATGCACGGCCGACTCGGTCCCCGCGCCCCAGTAGGGGCCGTACTTCGATGAGGAATGAATCTGACGCGATTCGCCGACCAGGCACGTGGAACTCATACCGTCCTTGATGAGCATGGGCACGACCGAGAGGTCGTTCATGAACATGCCCTGCTGCTTGGGAGGCGGTCGCAGACCGGGTAATGAGGCCGGGTTGTAGGTGTCGTTGAAGCGCGAGACGCACAGCAAGTAGTTACTACGCCGGGCAAATTGACGCGAGAAGACCGGGTCCGTGGCATCATTGACGATCTCGGGCTTGTCGTCCGTCGGGCACGTCATCGTGTCGATCAGGGTGCTGACGACGGTCGTGTTGACGGCCGCGTTGCCGAGCAAGGTCTTGTTCACGCTGCCGACCGAGTTGCACGAGAACCTGGCTAAAATTGTACATGTTCCAGAGCGGCTGTTGATCCAAGTAGTTCAGAATCAGGGCGAAGCCGGTGGTGTTCAGGACCAGGCCCTTGGGCGCCGTCCCCGGATCGTTTGGCTTCTGAGCGCTGCTGGCGTAGATCTTGGCCGGTGGGAATGCGCCGATGGCCGTGAGGTAGTGCTGCATGGCCACGCCGATCTGCTTGAGGTTGTTGGCGCACTGGGCGCGGCGGCTGGCTTCGCGCGCCCTTGAACGGCGGGCAGAAGCAACGCGGCCAGAACTCCGATGATGGCGATGACGACCAGCAGCTCGATCAGCGTGAATGCACGCGCTCTCTTCGTGGAAAACCTACGCATGATCTCCTCCGCGCCTGGACGGGACACGACCCGGACTCATTCATTCGAATTCTACAAGAGCGGCGCACCTTGGGGCAGACCCCGGCGCGAAAAGGCGACGCCTGGAGAAAAACCGGCCCGGCGCCTAGACTGACCTGGGGAGGACGCGACCGGCCGGCGCGCGGCGAGACCTCCCGGGAAAAGAGGGAGGACCATCGTGCCTACGGACAGTCCGAGCCGTGTGCCGGCCGTGGCGGCCGACAACGCCCGCGAGGAGATCGAGGTCCACGGTCACATCATCGATTCGCTCCTTTTGCCCAAGATTCTCGATCGCATCCTCCAGATGGGCGGATCGTTCGAGATCCTGGAGTGCCGCATCGGCGCGCGGCGGGTCGATCCCAGCCATGCCCGGATCGCGGTCAAAGGGGACAACGCCGAGCACCTGGCGGCGATTCTCGGCGATCTCGTCGAACACGGCGCCGTCGCGATCGCGCCGACCGACGTCCGGACGGTCGCGGCCGATATCGCCGGCGCCTTCCCCGAGGATTTCTACAGCACCACGAACCAGGCCACCCAGATCCGCCTGGGCGGTCGCTGGGTCGATGTGGCCGATCAGGAAATGGATTGCGGCATCGTCGTGGACCACGCCGCGCACGGCCCGATGCCTGCCCATGACTGCGGTCCGCCTGGGCATACCGATCGTCGTCGGCCATGATGGCATCCGCGTCCGGCCGGTCGAGCGGCCGAGGGATTCGACGCTCTTCAGCTTCATGAACTCGAACGTCTCGAGCGAGAAACCCAAGGCGGCCAGCTTGACGGCCGTGGCCGACGCCATCCGCGCCACCCGTGCCGAGGGCCGCAAAGTCCTTCTTGTCGGTGGCCCGGCGATCGTCCACACGGGTTCGGCGGGACAGGTGGCCCGGCTCATCCGCCATGGGTGGGTCCAGACCCTTTTCGCCGGCAATGCGCTGGCCACCCACGACATCGAGCAGGCCCTTTTCGGCACCAGCCTGGGGGTGTCGCTGGCCCACGGCGAGCCGATCGAGCACGGCCACGAGCACCACCTGCGGGCGATCAATACCATTCGCCGCCTGGGCAGCATCCGCCGCGCGGTCGAGGCCGGCGTGGTGACCAGCGGCATCATGTACGAGGCCACCCGAGCCGGGATCGAGATCGTCCTGGCGGGCTCGATCCGCGATGACGGCCCATTGCCCGAAGTGATCACGGACGTGATGCTCGCGCAGGACCGCATGCGCGCGGCCGTCCACGGCGTCGGCTTCGCCCTGCTGATCGCCACCACCTTGCACTCGATCGCCACGGGCAACCTGCTGCCTGCCTGGGTGCGCGTGGTCTGCGTCGATATCAACCCGGCCACTGTGACCAAGCTGGCGGACCGCGGCACGTTCCAGACCATTGGTATGGTCACGGATGTCGAGCCGTTCTTGCGGCATCTGGCGACGGAACTGGTCGGGCCCGAGACTTGAATCGCGGATAACGTCTTGTCGGGTGGGCTCGGCCCACCATCCGGGCTCTCTGATTCCGGAACCCAAAACCGAGGCAACTTCATGAGTGCAGGCACCACGCTGACCTGGCTGGGCCATTCGACCTTCCGCATCGGCACACCCGAGGGCAAGCACCTTCTGATCGACCCCTGGCTGGCCGGGAACCCGATGTGCCCGCAGGCATTTCACCACGCGGCCAGTGATGCCATCCTGGTCACGCACGGCCACTTCGACCACGTGGCCGACGTGAAGACGGCCTTCGACCATTGTTCGGGTCCGGTCGTCGGCACCTTCGAGCTGACCATGTGGCTCGCTTCGCGGGGCCTGCCCGAAGCGCGGCTGATCGGGATGAACAAGGGCGGGACGATGGAACTCGACACGGCCGGAGTCGCCGTGACCATGACCGATGCGCGGCACTCCTCGTCCACCGACGACGGCACCGGCAAACCACTCTTCCTGGGCGAGCCCGCCGGATATGTCCTCCGCTTCTCGAACGGGGAAAAGATCTACGTGGCGGGTGATACCTGTCTCTTCGGCGACATGCAGTGGATCGGCACGCTCTGGAGTCCGCAGACCGCGATTCTGCCGATTGGCGATTTCTACACGATGGACCCTCTCGCCGCGGCGCACGCCTGCAAGCTGCTGGGCGTGCAAACCGTCGTCCCCTGCCACTTCGGCACCTTCCCCGCCCTGCGCGGCACTCCCGCCCAACTCCGTGAGGCGATTCAGGCGCTGGGCCTCAAGACGCAGGTTCGTGCGCTGGAGATCGGCGCGACGACGAGGCTCGGAACCGTGGGGTGATGACTCTCGATGTACCATGACTGATGACTGATGACTGACAGCAAATCCATACACCCTGGCCCTTGATCCGTCATCCGTCATCCGTCATCCGCCATCTCTCATGAGGCCTCCAATGCCCCCGCGCATCCTGATGTGCCCGCCGGACTTCTACGGGATCGAGTACGAGATCAATCCCTGGATGAGCGTGCGGGTGCGTAGCGACGCCGGAGGAGTCCCGGCGGCAGTGGCGGGGCCTGTTCGACACGCTCAAGGACCTGGGAGCCGTGGTCGAACTCCTGGAGCCGGTCCCCGGCCTGCCTGACCTGGTCTTCACCGCCAACGCGGGCTTGATCTACCGCGCGCGGTTCCTCAGCGCGGTTTCGGTACGGCGTGCGCCAGGGCGAAACGCCACACTTCGATCGCTGGTTCCGAACTCATGGCTACCAGCTCGAATCTCTGCCCGAGGACTTCTTCTTCGAGGGCGCCGGCGACGCCCTCTTCTGCGGCGAGACCCTGTTCGCGGGCTATCGCTTCCGTTCCGACGTGCGCGGGCACCAGTGGATCGGTGCGCATCTGGGTGTCGAGGTCCTTCCCCTGGAGTTGGTCGATCCCAGGTTCTATCATCTCGACACCTGTTTCTGCCCTCTGGCCGAGGGGGCGGCCATCTATTACCCCGGCGCGTTCGACGAATACGGCCGGGCCGTCCTGCGCGACCGCATCCCGGGGCTCATCGAGGTGTCGGCCGGCGAGGCCACCTCGTTCAGTTGCAATGCGGTGGTCGTGGGGCGGACCGTCATCCTCAACGAAGGCGCTCCCCGGCTTTCGCATGATCTCGAACGCGCGGGCTACGCGGCCCGGGCCGTGCCGCTGGGTGAGTTTCTCAAGGCCGGCGGCAGCGCGAAGTGCCTGACCCTGCGCCTTGATGGCGAAGAGGCTGCGGCCTGGCGGGACGGGGCGTGAACAGCTTCGCTCCCGTGCCGGTCCCTGGTCAGCGATGCGGCCGGGCTCGATAATCGAGGCAGCCCCATCCTGGGACGGGAGCATAGTCATGAACACGTTGTACATGGTGCGCCACGGGATCGCGGTTCCTCATGGGACGCCGGATATCCCGGACGACGAGCGGCCGTTGACGCCGAAGGGCGAAAAGCGTGTGCGGCAGATCGGGCGCAGCCTGCGGCGGCTGGGGGTTCGTCCCGATCGGATCGTCACCAGTCCCTTACCACGCGCATTGCGCACCGCGGAGATCCTCGCGGACGCACTGGCCTTGAAGGACGTGCTGGAGACGGCCGAGATCCTCACCGCCGGGCGGCCGGCGTCCGAGATCCGGGACTGGCTGCCGGCGCGTCCCGAGGCCGAGTTGATGATCGTCGGCCACGATCCCGCCTTCTCGCGGTTGGTCGGCATGCTGGCCGCGGGCAACAACGTGCGCGCGATCTGCGAGATGCGCAAAGGGGGTGTCGCCGCCCTGGTAACCGATCCGACAGGCCGTCTTCTGCTCGACTGGCTAGCGACGCCGCGATTGCTCCGTAAACTCCGTTGATCGGCGCGCCAAAGGAACGGTGTTGGGGTGCCACGGGTTCCGTCCGCGGAAGTACGTGTTTAGCGTCTCGACTGGCTGTTTTTCTGGCCTTTTCTTTGTAGCGGCGGCCGTCTCGGCCGCTCCGGAGGGGACCCATCCCGGAGCGGCCGAGACGGCCGCCGCTACATAGAAAGGACTTACGGCCGACAGGGGGCGCTGAACACGTACCCGCGGAACCCGTGTGGGACGACCCCGGTCACGGGTTCCGCGGACGGAACCCGTGGCACCCGACGTCGCCGCGGTGTGCGGAACCTTCCGGGACGGTCTCGATGAACATCCTCTTTCTCGATCTGGCCATCATCATTGTTTACCTTGCCGGCATCACGGCGATGTCGATTTGCCCGTCTTCGGTCCGACGAAGTGGATCACCGACGTGCTGGGCATCCCGTTCATGATGCAAGCCTGGTGGAACCTCTGTATCTGTAGCACGATCTTTGTCGTGACCAGTCTCTTGACGCCGCGCCCCGATCCGGCCGTGGTGGAGAACCTGACCTGGCCCAACTCGCTCCACGTGATCTTGCACGGTAAGCGGACCGGCCTGACCGATCCTCGAATCCTTGCCGCGGTGCTGACGGGGATCATGGTCGCGCTGTATGTGCTGTTCCAGTGAGCGGCTTCACGATCACGTGGGCACTCTCTCTCGCTTGCGTCACGGCGCTCGATTCAGCCCGTAATCATGAGTGGGGCGATAGACTCAAGTCGCCATTGCCGGACAAGCGAACCCAAACCTGGCGGGGGATTCTTCGATGCCTGACGACCAACCATACTTGGGTAGTTGGTTTCTTCGGATCGACCGCTTTGCCGATGTCCACCTCGTCGCCGCGCAGAGCAAGGACCAGTCGTGCGGACTGGCGAGCATCAAGATGGTGATGTTCAAGGTCAACAAGCTCCGGCCGGGGGCGTCCTCGCTCGAAACCGAGCGCAACATCGAGAAGAAGTACAAGACGCTGGCCGGTGAGACGACACACGACTTCGACGTGAAGGGGTCGAACCCAGGCGTGATGGTGAAGGTGCTGAACTCGTTCGGCATCGGCAACTGGGCGATCGACTGGCCCGCGCTCAACGACGTCGGGACCAAGATCGGCCAGTATGTCGGCACGGATCAATTCGGGCTCGGGTTGACGGGCTATAACGCGATCAATCGTGGCTATCCGGTCATCCTCGCCTGCTATTGGGCGGGAGGGGGAGGCCACGCGATCGTCGTGGACACGGTGACGAGCGTGCCAGTCCTGGGCACGTACGCCACGATCTGCGACCCGTGGGACGCCAACGTCCATTTCGAAAAAATCGAAACAGGCAAGCCCTTCACCTACAAGCCGACGGCAGCCATGGGCATCAATTTCTGGGGCGACGTCAAAGGCGTGCCATCCGGAAATGGGACCGTCAAAGCAATCATCTACTGTCAGAAGAGCCGGGCTTCTGGGGCTCCTGATGACTGATTCAACCATCTGTCATCAGTCATCAGTCGCGGGTGGCCCGGACAACGCCGCGTTGTCCGGGCCACCCGCGTCATCCTGGACTCGACGCACCCGACTTTCCTGTGGCCGGTCCTCCGAACGCGGGAAACGGGCCTGTCACCGGCCGTAAGTTCTTGTCCCGTCTGTCGTTTCACTCCTCCCGCCGGAGGCTATGTTCGGTCACTGGCGCCGGCCCTGTGCGCGGCTCTTTTGTGTGCCGTCAATCGTTCGTAAACTCTGGATTCATCGGGGGTTCCGCTCCTTCTGCTCGGCGCTTCCCACGGTCTCATATGGTGCGCCTCTCGGGACCGCGTCCGAGGCGTCGGCGCCGGCCCCACGGCCGCTTTGGGTTCGTTCGTGCATTTTACACAACAGATTGTCAAAGAACACATTATGTCAATTTATGCGGACTCTCTCGGCGCCCTCGGGGCGGACGACGAACCGGCCCCCGCATTGGGGGATTCTCCCGGAAGACGGCCCGACGACCTGCGGCGACGAGAAGAATAAAGGATGAAGACACACCGTTGCCGTCGCGTGCTGGGCCTTCCGACGAAGAGATGATCGTTTGGACCGGCGGCGGACTTACCTCAATCCGCGCACGAACCCGTTCCGCCGGGGTGGTCGCTGCCCGCGGATACGTGTCTCGCGTGTCCCGAGCGTGGGAACGAGATGGCGGCGTGGTCGCGCTACATTGCTACCTTGGCGTTTGTTGTCTATCCGCGTGGATGGTCCCTGCGGCGCGGCCCGACCCGGCGTGAACGCCGGGCCGAAGCGGGAAGACGCCCGGTGAACCGGGCTGGGAGAGACGCACCTGAGCGCGTGGTCTTTCGCCCGGTTCACCGGGCGTGCCGCGCGGCGGTCATAGGCCCGGCGTTCACGCCGGGTCGAGCGGCGCCGGGGTCGCTTGCGGCTTCGCCGCGCTACGAAGAGAAGCCCCTGGGGTGAGACTGGTGCCAGCGCCAGGCGGTGCGGACGATCTCGTCGATGTCGGTATACTCCGCCTTCCAGCCGAGGACCTGGAGCGCGTAGCTGGGGTCGGCGACGAGGGCCGGAGGATCACCGGCGCGCGGCGGAGCCACCACGGCGGGGATTGGGTGGCCGGTGACGCGGCGGCAGGACTCGATGACCTCGCGCACGCTCTGGCCCCGTCCCGTGCCCAGGTTGCACTTGAGCTCGACGCCGGGCCCTCCAGCTTCAAGAGCGCGGCCAGATGGGCGCGGGCCAGGTCATCGACGTGGATGTAATCGCGGATGCACGTGCCGTCGGGCGTGGGGAACTGGTCGCCGAAGATCAGCGCGTGGTCGCGCTGGCCGAGGGCCACCTGGAGCACCAGCGGGATCAGGTGCGTCTCGATGTTGTGGTCCTCGCCGATGGCGCCGTCGGGCGCGGCGCCGGCCGCGTTGAAGTAGCGCAGAGCGGCATAGCTCAACCCGTACGCACGGGCGTAGTCGGCCAGGGCGTGCTCGATGACCAGCTTGGTGAAGCCGTAGGGATTGATCGGCGCCTGTTTCTCGGTCTCGCGGATGGGGACTTCGGTGGGCACGCCGTAGGTGGCGCACGTGCTGGAGAAGACGATCTTGCCCACGCCGGTCGCGCGCATCGCATCCAGCAGCGACAGGGTGCCGACCACGTTGTTCTGGTAGTACTTGGCCGGGTCGGTGACGGACTCGCCGACCGAGGCATACGCGGCGAAGTGAATGACGGCCTCGATCTCGTTCTCGGCGAGGACCCGGCGAATGGAGGCGAAGTCCGTCAAGTCGCCGACGATCAGCCGATCGGGCCGGACCGACGCCTGGTGGCCTTCCTTCAGGTTGTCGAAGTTCCAGACCTCGTGGCCTTCCTGTTCGAGCAGCCTGGCGGTATGCGAGCCGATGTAACCCGCCCCACCCGTCACGAGCAGCTTCATGATGCGTGTCTCAGTTTCTCTGAGGGTATTCCAGGGTGTCCGAGGAGTGTCGGTCTCTTCTCGTAGGGTAGGCTTCAGCCTGCCAATTCCACAGAAGTCCCTATGAGTCTGGCAGGCTGAAGCCTACCCTACAAGACGTTCTCCTACGCCCATTCAACCCTGGTATTCCGCGCCCGCCCCGAAGTTGCGGACGCAGTCACGGATCTCCTGCTTGGCCTGGCGGACCAGCTCGGGCCGGGCGCCGACGGCCTCCCAGCGCGCCAGGCCGTCCTCGCTTTGAGAGACGCGCTGGCAAACCTGGAGCCAGTCGGGCGTCAGGACCGTATTCTGCTCCACATCAAAGGGCAATCCCCGGCGCAGCAGGGTCGCTTCAAGGTCCATGCCATTCTTCATTCGGACCATGGCGTGGCGCCCCGAGCTTCGAAATGTTCGCGGACGGCCTGAAGCGCCTCGGCGCGTGCCTGGTCGGAGGGGAACTTGTAGCCCCATTCCCGCTCTCGGCCGGTCTTCGCCTGGATGGCGAAAAGTTCGTCGAGCCGCTCGGGCCGCTCACGCCAGGTGCGGGCGACCAGGAGGGCGAAGTAGAGCGTGTTCTCGGTGCAGAAACGCGGGCCGCCCGGCTCGTTCTGGAATGCCTCGTAGAAATGGGCCGACTCCTCCACGGCGCCGAAGCGGGACGGGTCGCGGAACAGGCTCTCCTTGATCTGCGAGTGGCCGTTGCGGATGACATCGACCGTCACGCCCGTCCGGGCCATCTCGATGATCGCCAGCGGGTTCGACTTCAGGTCGGCAAAAACGCCCATGCCGGCGCCGGGGAAACGCGCGCGGATCGCGGGCAGGATCGCCGCGTAAACGAAGCTCGATGAGAGGTAGGTTCCATCGCCCCGGTACACGTCGATGCGGTCGCCATCGCCATCGAAAAACATGCCCGTGCGGTATGCGCCTGCACATAATGTATCGAGGCCGGGCTTGATGACCGTCTGCTTGACCGGGTTCGGATCACCGAGCGGGAACGAGCCGTCGGCGGCATAGTGCAGAGGGGTCAAGGCGGCGCCGGCGCGGTCGAAGGCGAGCATCATCTCGCGGCCGGCCGAGCCGCACAAGTAATCGTGGAAGATCGGCTCGTCGTGAAGTCCACCCGGGGCCACACCCGCCAGATCCATGCTGTTACGGACATATTCGTCGATCAGCTCGACGGCCCGGATGCGGCCGGTGTGGACGGTCCCGGTCGAGATGCCGGCCTGGTACAGCTCCTGGATCTTGTCGAGCCCGCCCTCCGGTCCGATCCCTTCGGCGATCGGCCGCACGCCGGGCGCCAGGAGCTTCTGGCCGGTATCGCCGGCCGGATTGTGGGACGCGCCACACATCACGGCGGCATGACGAGGATGCCGCATGGCCGCGTAATAGAAGTAGGAGGTGGAACTCACCCCCGGCAAGTACACCACGTCGAGGCCCGCCGCGCGGAAGGCGTTCGCGGCGATGGTCAGGTACTGCGGCCCGGTCCGACGCGCATCGTGGGCGAGCACCACGCCGACCGCTTCGAGCACGTCGCGGAAATAGACCGCCTCGGCCCGCGCCAGCCGCTCGGCCAGCGCGGGCGTCAGCTTCCGCGCGGGCGTGCGGATGTCGTACGCCCGGAACATGGAGAGATTCAGATCGGTTTCCATGATTCTCGAAGGATATGCGAGAAGGAGTCATCTTTGTAGCGGCGGCCGTCTCGGCCGCTCTGGTTCTGGCGACCCGGAGCGGCCGAGACGGCCGCCGCTACAAAGAAGGGCCGCTCCGTACCCGTTTCAGATGTCCGGCCCTTGCCCGTAGGCCGCCTGGCTCCAGCGGAGTTGCTGGCGGAACTCGCGCAGCCGCGTCTCTCCGTCGATCACGAGGCATTCGACGCCGATCATCTCGGCGAGATCCTCGATGCCCTCGGTGGTCACGGCCTGGCTGAAGACGGTGTGGTGCGGCCCGCCGGCATAGATCCAGGCCGCCGCCGCCGTTTTCAGGTCCGGCCGAGGCGCCCAGAGCGCCCGCGCCACGGGGAGCTTCGGCAGGGGCTGTTCCGGTGCGACCGCGTCCACCTCGTTGACGAGCATGCGGAAGCGATGGCCCAGGTCGATCAGCGCCACGTTGACCGCCGGGCCCGCCGGCGCGGTGAAGACCAGCCGCACGGGATCGGCCTTGCCGCCGATGCCCAGCGGGTGGATCTCGCATGACGGCGTGGCCGCGGCCAGCGACGGGCAGATCTCCAGCATGTGCGCGCCGAGCACCCTCGGGCCGGCAGGATCGAGATGATACGTGTAATCCTCCATGAAGGAGGTCCCGCCCGGCAGGCCGGACGCCATCACCTTGAGGGCGCGCGTCAGGGCGGCTGTCTTCCAGTCGCCCTCGGCGCCGAAGCCGTAGCCGTCGGCCATGAGCCTTTGCACGGCCAGGCCCGGCAACTGTTCGAGGCCGGGCAGATCCTCGAACGTGTCGGTGAACGCCTGGAAGCCGCCGCCGTCGAGGAAGTCGCGCAGCCCCAGCTCGATCCGGGCCGCGGTCCGCAACGATTTGCGGCGGTCGCCGCCGGCCTTGAGCGACGTCGGCCAGGGAATACTGGGCGTCGTACTGCTTCACCAGGTCGTCCACGCGCGGTCTCGGCCACGTCCCGCACGCGGGCCACCAGGTCGCCGACGCCGTAGCCGTTGACCTCGATGCCGAGCCGCATCTGGGCCTCGACCTTATCTCCTTCAGTCACGGCCACCTGCCGCATGTTGTCGCCGAAGCGGGCGACCTTCAGGGACTTCAGCTCTCCTTGCGCGGCGGCCGACCGCATCCAGACCGCCAGGCGGTCCTGCACCTCCGGGTCCTGCCAGTGGCCGACGACCACCTTGCGCGGGACCTGCATGCGGGTGCAGATGAACCCGAACTCGCGGTCGCCGTGGGCGGCCTGGTTCAGGTTCATGAAGTCCATGTCGATGGTGGACCAGGGCAGATCGCGGTTGAACTGCGTGTGCAGATGGGCCAGGGGCTTGTCGAGCGCCTTCAGTCCCGCGATCCACATCTTGGCGGGCGAAAACGTGTGCATCCAGCAGACCAGCCCTGCGCAGTCGGGCGCGGCGTTCGCCTCGCGGCAGACCTGGAGGATCGACCCGGGCGTGGTCACGACCGGCTTGAAGACCAGCCGCAGCGGCAGGCGCTTCGCGTCGTTCAGTCCCGCCACGATCCGCCGGCTGTTCTCGGCCACCTGACCGAGCGCCTCGTCGCCGTAGAGGTGCTGGCTGCCGGTGACGAACCAGATTTCCTTCGCGTTCAGGTCCATGTCGCTGCTCCTCTACGATGGGGATTTCTGGCCGTAGTAGGCGGCAGGGCCGTGCTTGCGCTGGTGATGCTTCTCCAGGACGTACGATTCGAGCAGAGGGAATTCGGCGGCGATCAGGAAGGTGCCCAGCGCCATCTCGGCGACGGCCTCCAGGGCGATCGCGTTATGGACGGACTGCCGCGCGTCACGCCCCCAGGTAAACGGCGCATGGCCGGCCACAAGCACGGCGGGCATCGCCACGGGGTCGAGCTCAGCAAAGCACTCGACGATGACGCGGCCGGTGTGACCCTCGTAGCCGGCCTCGACCTCAGCCTCGGTCAGGGGGCGCGTGACTGGCACGGGGCCGTGGAAGTGGTCGGCGTGGGTGGTGCCCAGGCAGGGAATCTCACGGCGCGCCTGCGCGAACATGGTGGCGTAACGGCTGTGCGTGTGCGTGATGCCGCCCGCCTGGGGGAAATGGCGATACAGCAGCACGTGGGTCGGCGTGTCGCTGGATGGGTTCAAATCGCCTTCGACGACCTTGCCGTCGAGGTCCACGACCACCATGTGCGCCGGTTCGATGCGGTCGTAGGGCACGCCGCTGGGCTTGATGACCACCAGCCCCGCGGCGCGGTCGAGACCGCTGACGTTGCCCCACGTCAGTGTCGCCAGGCCGTAGCGGGCCAGCTCACGGTTGGCCTCGCAGACCGCTTCTTTCAGAGCGTCGAGCATCATTCCCCTTCCCGGCGGACCCGGTCGCGGATGGCGATCAGGTCCTTCATGACGCCGTGGAGCGATTCCTTGGTGCCGGGCACGCCGAAGGCGTCGTGCAGGCGGCGGTAGAGCTTGTAGAGCTCGGCGTAGGTTGCCGCCGCGGCGGGGCGCGGCTGATAGACGAGGTCCTTCGTGCCGGTCATCCGGCGCTGGGCCGCGGGGACGTCGGCATAGGCGCCGCCGGCCACCGCGCCGAAGATCGCCGCGCCGAGCGCGCAGGTCTGCGCCGAGCGGCTGACCTTCATCGGCCGGTTGCAGACGTCGGCGTAGATCTGCATGACCATCGGGTTCTTCTCGGCGATGCCGCCGCAGTTGACGACCTCCTTGATGGCGACGCCGTACTCCTCGAAGCGGTTGATGATCGTCAGCCCGCCGAAGGCCGTGGCCTCGATCAGGGCGCGATAGACCTCCGCGGCCGTCGTGTGCAGCGTCTGGCCGATCAGGAGTCCGGTCAAGAGCGGGTCCACGAGGACCGTGCGGTTGCCGTTGTTCCAGTCGAGGGCGAGCAGGCCGCTGGCGCCCGGTTCGAGCCGTTCGGCGTCGCGCGTCAGATTGCCGTGCCGGTCGCCGCCCGCGTCGTGGTGGGCGGGGGTCAGATGCTTGACGAACCAGTTGAAGATGTCGCCGACGGCCGACTGGCCGGCCTCCAGGCCGTACATGCCGGCGATGACCGAGCCGGGCACGATGCCGCACAGGCCGGGGATGTCCGGCAAGTGCTTGTCGAGCGGCCAGACGGCGATGTCGCAACTGCTGGTGCCGATGATCTTGACCAGAGTATCGGGCTTCACGCCCGCGCCGACCGCGCCCATGTGGGCGTCAAACGCCCCCACGGCGACCGGCACGCCGGCCGGCAGGCCGAGCTTGGCCGCCACGTCCGCCGCGAGCCGACCGGCCAACTGATCGGCGGTGCGTGCGGGCCGCGCGTAGTGCTCGGCGACCTTGACCAGCGCCGGGTCGAGTGACGCGAGGAACTCGGGCCGGGGCAGCCCGCCCCAGTCCTCGTGATACAGGGCCTTGTGGCCCGCCGCGCAGATGCAACGGGGCAGCGTGTCGGGATCGTGCTGACCGGTCAGGAACGCCGGGATGTAATCGGCCAGCTCGACCCAGGAGTACGCGGCCTCGAACACCTTCGGCGCCGTGCGCCGGCAGTGCAGGAGCTTCGACCAGTACCACTCGCTGGAAAAGACGCCGCCGCACTTGGCCAGGTAGTTCTCCTGCTCGCGGGTCGCCTTGGCGGTGATCTCGGCGGCCTCGGCGGCGCCGGTGTGGTCCTTCCAGAGCCAGGCCTGCGCGGCCAGGTCGTTCCGGAATTCCGGGCTCAGGGCCAGCGGCCGGCCGTTGCGGTCGACCGGGATCGGCGTCGAGCCGGTCGTGTCCACGCCGATGCCGACGATCTTCTCGGGCTGGAAGCCGGGAACCTTGCCAGCCTCCCGCACAGCCGCGGCGGCGGACTGATACAGCCCGTCGATGTAGTCGGCCGGGTTCTGCCGGGCCAGGTTCGGGTCCTTCGCGTCGAGCAGGATGCCGTGCTCGCCGCTCGGGTAGTCGTGGACGTGGCTGGCGATCTCGGCGCCGTCGTCCACGTCCACGATGAGCGCCCGGACGCTGTTGGTGCCGTAATCCAGCCCGATCGCATAGCGGCGATCGCCTGATCGTGTCGTGTCCATCCGGATTCACCCTGGAATGCCTGATGCGTGCGGTGCCAATCCCATTGCGAGGCCAGGCCCCGGCCGCCCATGATCATACGTGGACCAAGATCTCGCCGCCAGCAGAAAACGATAATGCGGGCACCGTCCCGGCCGCCAGACCATGATACTCGCAGAAGGATTTTTTCGGGGGGGTAGCCCATGAAACATGCGACCTGGACGCTCACCATCCTGGGACTCGCGCTGGCCGGTCCGGTCCCCGCCCAAAGGATGTACGAAAAGGGTACCAAGCGACCCCTCTTTGTAGCGGCGGCCGTCCCGGCCGCTCCGGTCCGACAATCCGGAGCGGCCGGGACGGCCGCCGCTACAAAGAAGAACTCTTCTCGTATGCCCTCTCAGACGTTGCGGCTGCCGGTGACGCGCGACAACTGGTTCTCGGCGGTTGGCAAGGAGGGCGACGGCAACAACGGCGGCGCGGCGCGCTTGAAGCTCAAGTCGATCCAGGAAATGTCGCTGATCGACATCGACACCGCGCCGCTCGCGGGCCGTATCGTGCGGAGTGCGACGTTGCATCTGCGGAGCGCGGGCGAGCCCCGGTTGAAGCGCGTCAGCGTGAGCAGCTTCGCGGCCGAGTGGGTCGAGGGCACGGCTTCGGGCTATGAACCCCAGGAGGGCTCTTCGACGTTCCGGCACCGCCGCCATCCCGACCAGCCCTGGACGATCCCCGGCAGCGACCTTTGCAGCGTGATCCTGGGGCAGGGGGGGACCGTCTGGCGCTCGGTGGATGCCACCGCGCCCGACGAGAAAGGCTGGCAAACGATCGCCGTCGATCCGCTCTTGATCGCGCTGCGGGTGGCCGGAGTCAGTCAGGGATTCTTCCTCTTTGACGACACCGGCTCGGAGTGGACGCGCGACGGCGAGCGGTTCGAGCCGCAGATGTTCCCCAACCGCTTCGTCTTCAGCCGGGATTCCAACCAGGCGAGCGCGCCTTTTCTCGAAGTCACGCTCGGATCGGAAGATCATCAGCCGCCGGAAGCGCCCGGCGCGATCGAAGCCGCAGAGATCGATCTGCCCGCGGGAGAAGCGATGGTGTCGTGGATCACACCCCGTGATGAGGGACCAGCCGGGACCGTCGGATTCCTGGTTCAAGTGGATGGCCGCGATGTGCCGCGCTATCTGATTCCGCCTGCTCGAAGTGCGGGCGAGCGCGTTTCGATGCACGTGCGCGATCTGGACCTGAAGCCCGGCGCGACGGCCGCGCTGAGCGTCCGCGCGGTGGATGGGGCGGGAAATGTCAGCCCGGCCAGTACCGCACAGGTCACGGTCTCGCGGCATCGTCCCCTGACGGATCTGCCAGGCAAGGCCATTCCGCCTTTTGCCGGGTCCGCACCGTTGCCGAAGCTGGGTACGGCGGAGGTCGCCATCCTGGATGAGCTCGACAAGGTCCAGCCGGGAACCGGCCGGTTGATCCCGCCGCAACCCGACGGCTACCTGGCGGCGAATCCTCTCTGGAGCGCCCGCGAGAAGAAGATCCGGCTGTACGCGGCCCGCAACGAATTCGTTGCGTTTCAGGTCCATGTCCGCGGTGGTGTGGGCGCGGTCCGGCCGGCCCTGACGTTTTCGGACGCGCCGATGACGGCCTCGTTCGGCCGGTACGAGTCCGTCCCCAGCGCGGCGGGTCCGCTTCCCGACCCGATCGTGCCCCTCGACGCCCAGCCCAGGCGGGACGATTGCGAAAGCCTCCTGGTCGAGCTGCTCATTCCGCCTGAGGCGCGGCCTGGTCCACATCACGGAACACTCACGCTGACCTCCGGTGCGCACACGCTGAGCCTGCAAGTCGAGCTGACCGTGTGGGACTTCACCTTGCCCGATGCGCTCAGCTTCCTGCCCGACATGAACTGTTATGGCCTGCCGGCGAACGAGCGCGATTATTACCGGCTCGCCCACCGGCACCGCACGGTGCTCAACTGCGTGCCTTACAGCCAGAATGGCGTTGTCCACGAGGGTGGTGCGCCGAAGTGGGACGGCCACACGCTCGACTGGAACGACTGGGACCGCCGCTTCGGGCCGCTGTTCGACGGCTCCGCGTTCGCCGACCTGCCGCGCAAGGGCGTGCCGATCGAGTGCTTCTACCTGCCGATACACGAGAACTGGCCCACCCCCATCGAGGGCAACTACAACGGCGACTACTGGGCCGATCGCGCCTTCCCCGCGCATTATCGCCAGGACCTCGTCGCGGTCTCACGCCAGTTCGCCGCGCATCTCCACGCGAAAGGCTGGAACGAGACGTTCTTCCAGTTCTTTCTGAACGGCAAGAACGACTTCAAGCGGCAGGGCTGGTCGCGGGGATCGTCGCCCTGGCTGCTGGACGAACCGGCGAACTGGCAGGATTACTGGGCCTTGCGCTGGTTCGGTCTGGCCTTTCATGAAGGCATCCGGCAGGCGGGCCCGGCCGCGCCAACTGGTTTACCGTTGCGATATCTCGCGCCCGAATGGCAGCGCGAGGCGCTCGATGGCCTGCTGGATTACTACGTCGTCGGCGGCGCCTTCCGCCCCTACCGCCGCATGGTGCTCGACCGCAAGGCCGCGCTCGGCCAGGTCGTGCTCGAATACGGCGGCACGAACCCGATCGAGGCGGCCAACGTCCAGCCCGTCGGCTGGTCGCTCGACGTGTGGGCCCTGGGGGCCGACGGCGTTCTCCCCTGGCAGACGATCGGCACGGCCGACTCGTGGAACCACGCCGATGTGCTGGCCCTGTTCTATCCCGGCCGCGCGGGGCAGCCTCCCGTTCCGTCGATCCGCCTGAAGGCCTATCGCCGCGGCCAGCAGGATGTCGAGTACCTGACCCTCCTGGCACGCGCCCTGAACCAGCCGCGCTGGGCGCTGGGCCCGGCCGTGCGCCGGCGTTGCATCTGGCCGGCGAGCGCCGTCCCACGGGCGATTCCGGTGAGGATGCCGGTCGCGTGGACTATACTCGTCTGCGACCCCAGGATCTCTGGGCGTTTCGCACGCGCATCGGCCAGGTCGTCTCGGAATCTCATCCCGCACCGCGTCGAAGACTTGTCGAGCTCCGTTCCGTATCGCATGATTGACCGGTGCCCCTGGGTGCCAGGCAAACGGCTCTCGCAACCGATCGCTGAGCGGTGCGGGCGGATGGTAGATGACGGATGGCGGATGCCGGATGACTGATGCCGATTCTGGAACCCGGGTATCCGCCATCCGTCAACCGGTATCCGTCATCCGCCATCCGCCATCCGTCATCCGGTATTAGCCATCCGGCGGTCCTTGTGTAGGTTTTCCAGATACCTGGCGGGCTTGCTTGTCCGGAACTTGCTTGCAGGGGCGCAGCCTTGACGGAGAATTTGGCAAGACGAGCCCGTCCCATTCTCTTTCTTACAGGAGCGAACCTCTTCCCAGCGAATCGCGTCCTTTTCTTGGAGGCCGCTCGTGGTGGGGAATCCTGCTGAAATCACAGCGAAAACCCGCCGGGCGGCCCACGGCCAGGCCGGTGGGACAGGTCCCAAGATCGTCTCCTGGCATGGTGCTTGCTGAGTGGGCAGTTGTCCGTCGACAGCTCCCTTCTGTCTGTCTCCTTCCGGAGCCCAGATCATGAGCGCAAAGCAGCGTCGGAAGCTCCGTGGCGTCCGCCGTGAGCATCGTCGTATGCGTGAGTGGACGCGCTGGTATCGTGAGGGCTTGCTTGAATCCGAACCCCAGGGCGGCATCCGACTGCGGACGACTTTGTGGGGTGCGCCAGGGTGATGAGCCAGGCGCGCGCAACTCAGCCCAGTTCCCTCTTGCTGACTCTGGAAGAGGTCAGTCAACTGATCTCCCACAGCCACGATCCCGGCGAGACGCTCGGGAACATCGTCGGGCTGATCCAGGGCCGGATGCACACCGACGTCTGTTCGGTCTACTTTCTGGAGATCGACCGCGGGGAACTGGTGCTGAGCGCGACGATCGGGCTTGCGCCGGAGAGTGTGGGCCGCATCCGGATGCGGCTCAACGAAGGCTTGACGGGGCTGGTCGCGGAGACGATGGCCCCCGTCATGGTCGAGGAGGCCAGTGCACACCCACGTTTCAAGCACTTCCCTGATTCCGGTGAGGACCTCTATCATTCCTTCCTGGGCGTGCCCCTGATCGACTCGGGGGCCGTCCAGGGCGCTCTCATTGTTCAGACCCGCGAGCCGCGCTCTTTTCGCCCGACGAGATCCGCATGCTGGTGACCGTCGGCTCGCAACTGGCGCCCCTGGTCAGCGAGGCGCGGCTGCTGGACCAGCTCGTCGCCGCCGCGCGCGACCCCTCGCCCGCCACTGCCGACGAGGGCCGCGGACCGGCGGAGCCGACCCTCCTGGAAGGCCTGGGCCTCAGTCCGGGAATCCGCACCGGCTGCGCCTACGTGGTCCACGACCCGACCCTTCACCTCCTCGAGAGCGTCACGACGACCGCCGATCCCGACACCGAGCGGGAGCGGCTTCGAATCGCGCGCGAAGCCGCCCTGGAAGAGATCACCCACCTGAGCCATCGCATCTCCGAGATGGTCGGCGAGAACCACGGGGCCATCCTCCAGGCCCAGTTGATGATTCTCCAGGATCGCGCGATCGAGCGTGAGGTCGCCGGCCGCCTGGCCGCTGGCTGCACGGCCGAGACCGCCTTGCTCCAGACGCTCGAAAAGTTCGTCGCGGCCTTCCAGAAGCTGACCAATCCGCTCTTCCAGGAACGCGCCTTCGACCTCAAAGACGTGGTACGGCGCCTGCTGTGGCATCTCCGCTCCCGGACCGACCCCGCACACCCCGACGGCGCACAACTGGTTCTGGTCGCTCCCGAAGCCTCGGTCCTCGACCTCTTCTCCATCGATCCCGATCGCCTGGCCGCAGTCGTGTTCGAGAACGGCGGCCCTCAATGCCACGCGGCCATCCTCGCCCGCAGCCTGGGCATCCCGATGGTCGGTCAGATTGCCGGCCTGGTCGCCCGCGTCCAACCGGGCCAGCTTCTGCGCATCGATGGCACGTTGGGCCTCGTGGACCTCGCACCCCCCGCCGCGGTTCCGGACAAACCCGCTCACATGGCGTGTGCGGTCGAAAGCACGAGTCCAGGCGAGCGCAACGGCACCCTGTCCCGGGCCGGTCTGCCGCGGATCGAGGCCAACATCAACCTCCTCTGCGAGGTGGATCGCGCCGTGGCCGCGCATGCGGCCGGGGTCGGCCTCTACCGCACCGAGTTCTTGTTTCTGGCCCGTCGCACGCTGCCCACCGAGGAGGAGCAGGTGGACCTGTACCGGCGGCTCGTGCGGTCGCTGGCGGGCCGGCCCGTGAGCATCCGCACGTTCGACCTCCGCCCCGACAAGCTGGCCCAGTGCGCGTATGTGTCGGCGTCGTCGGCCCCTCTGTACGACTGGCGTCGCGTGCTCGTCTCGGCGCCGCTGCGCAAACTCTTCAAAGACCAGGTGCGTGCCATTCTGCGCGGCCACCGCGGGGCCTGTCCGGTTGCTGATCCCGCTCATGGCGCGTTCCGAACAGCTCGACTTCGTCGTGACCACGATCGGCCAGGCGCACGATGAGCTGTGGCGCGAGGGGCTTGCTTTCGAGGAGGCGGTCCCCCTGGGCGTCATGCTCGAAACGGCCGCGGCCCTTCCGCTCGTCGACGACTGGGCCCGGCGGGTCGATTACTTCGCCCTCGGGACCAACGATCTGACCTCGTCGGCCTTGGGCCTGGACCGGGACGACCCGGTCGGCACCAGCCCCGGCGACGCTGTTCACCCGGGCCTGCTCCGCCTGATCCACACGGCCATCCGGAGCGCCCACAGTCATGATCGCCCGATCACGGTCTGCGGCGAGCTGGCGGCCGACCCGATCGGCGCCCTGGCTTTGACCGCGCTGGGCATCGATGCGTGCAGCGTGCCCGTCGACCGTATCGCCCTGATCCGCCACACGCTGTCCCGTCCTCCGTCGAGCGCCTACCACAGCCTGTCTCACCAGTTGCCCAGCCTCCACACCTCCGAGCAAGTCTGCGACCTGCTCCAACCCTGGACGTGCTCATGACGGGTCCACGCAGCCTTTTTTTCCTCCGCGCAACCGCCCATCCCGTCCTTGCGGCACAATCTCCAGAAACCGTCCTCGGAAGGAAGAAAAGGCCTTGAAGAATCCCCCCAGGATTGTCAGAGTAGAACTCTCCAACTGCCCGCCTCCCTAGCTCAACTGGCAGAGCAGCTGACTCTTAATCAGCGGGTTGTAGGTTCGAGTCCTACGGGGGGCACTTGCGACAGGAACCGACAAGTCACGACAAACCCCGGCAAAGACCGGGGTTTTTTCGTTGTCCGGGGTAAGGGTGCTCAACTCGTCACTTGCGACTGCAAGCGACGGATTAGGGCAGGTTCCGTCCTCTGCGCGGTGCCCGAGCGGTGCCAGGATTCGGCCGTCGGTCCCGGTGGCGGTCAGGGCGGCGGCCTCGGGGGCGGTATCCTCGGGCTTCAAGCTGGGGAGGGATCGGGCCTGCGCCCTCGATATCGTGCATGCGTGGCCGGTGTATCGCGCCGGTCAGTTCCAAGGTCGAGTGCCGCATGAGGCGTTGGACCACCCGAGGCGACACACCAGCTTGATCGGCCAGCGTGGCGCACTGGCACCGTAAGGCGTGGAAGTCAAAGACCAGACCGGCCGCGTCGCGGTAGGGGATGCCAGCGGCGGCCAGGTCGAACCGCGAGCATCGCGGCTCCCTTCTCGGGGCAGGGCGAACACCGGGGCGCCCGAGGGCAGTTCCGCAACGAACGCGGCCACGTCGGCGGCCACGTCGGCGGGCAGGGGCAGCGTCGCGGGCTGGCCGTTCTTCGTGTAGCACGCGGCCACGGTCACAGTCGGCTCGGGCCGAAGTCGAACGCCTCGGGTGTGATCGACCCTCGATTTCGGTGTAGCGCAGTCCCGAGGCGACGGCCAGCCGATAGCACAGCGCCCGGGCGGGGCCGGTCATGCGCCGATAGGCCGGGCCACGATGCGCGACGTCGATGCAGCGCGTCGCAGTTCGTCCAGGGCCAGCGTGCGGCGGTCGTGACGGCGGTCTTCTTTCGCGTTGAACCCGGTAACTCCAATGAGGGGGTCGGAGTGCAACCGGCCGGTCTTCCATGCCCAGCGGGTAAAGCTCCTGACAGCGGTGCGGTAGGCGTTGCAGGTCCGCGGCCGGACTGGCCTTCCGCCTTCAGCGTCGCCAGGGCGGCTTGAACCCGGTCGCTCGTCAGGTCGGAGAACCGATCGATTTCGCAGCATCGCGACCACGCGGCGAATCCACGAAACGGTCAAACGGACATGCTTCGCACCCCCGCCCTTGCTGGTCAGGTAACGCTCGAAATCCGCCAGGTGTTCTACCAGGGCCCGGGCGGCATTCTCTCGGAACGCTTCCTGCTTGGGGTCGATCACACCGCGACGTCTCAGTTCCGCCTCGGATTCCAGCTTGCGGGCCATCGCCTCGGTCGCGGTCTTGTCGGAGCAACCCTTGACCTGACGACGGACACCATGCTCATCGGTGTAATTGATGTACCACGCGCTGCCCTTGCGCTGGCGGTCACGGGCCTTTTTGAAGACGCTGGCCATGTCATTTCCCCTTGCGTTGGAGTTTGGCCTTTGTGGTGATGACCAAACCCAAGTGCATGCCGATCAGGTCAAGGGACTCCAGAGACAGCCCGCACGGCCACTCATGAAATAGCTCAGTTAACTTTCAGGAATGCCGGTCGTTTGTGAGATTCGGTAGCGAGACTGACCGCTCGTTTCGATCGCTCGCCTTATCTGATCGCTAAGTGTCTTCATGCTGGCATTGTACGCCTAGGCTACGCCTTGACAAGTGGCATTCCGGGCCTTGTCGCTCGGGTTCTGGTTCGCCAGGCACGCCCAGAGGGCGGTGTGGCAGGGGCCGCAAAGGTCGATCGGCTCGCGGTGCCGCTCGGGGCCACCCACGAATTCGAGCGCGTGGCGGCGGGACTCCCCGGTCAGGTCCACACCGTAGCGGTCGCAAGTGACGGTCAGGTGTCGCATGTCGTCCCCTTCTCGACGGCAAATGGCGGCCGTCAACGCGTGGACCGCGCACGGGCCAAACGGTGGAGAGCAAAGCAACCCACGGGTTCCTCGGGAGCGTTCCCCGGCACCATGCGAATGATGGTAATGTGAATCTGTTCTTGTGTGATTTCTCGTTCCGAGGGATCATCGAAATCATCGATGGAGAGCCCCGCTAGCGGAACGCCCGTCCCGCACGGAACAACCAGGATATCATCGTCAATCACAATCATATTTCGTTCTCATGTTGGATCGCTTCGCGTTCCACGCTGGCGTAATCCTCGGGGCTGGGATCATCGGTCAAGGCCGGTCCCCATCGCTCGGTTGCCAGGTCATCCCACGACGGCCGGACCCACCCCAGCAACGGCAACCAGTGATATCGGATCGCGTTCCATCCTTGCATATGTAACTCGGTCCAATCCTTCGCACCCTCGGGGGGCCGGACTCGACGCGCCCGACCGTACTCTTTCCACGCTTCCGCATCTCCGGTCCCCGGCCGTGTCGGCGTCCAGGGCGACGAACCAGGGCTCGGCGCTCATCAGGCGTCAGACAATGGCGGCCTCGGGCTTGGCGCATCGCGCTTCCCAGCGTCACGACGGCGGCCCGCTCCCCGAGGGCTTGATCGAGCAAGAGGCAGTCAAACTCCCCTTCCACGACAACCAAGGGACGGCCGGGGCGGATCGTCGCGGGGCTGGGGTAGATCGTCGGGGGCCGATCCCAGTCGCGGTACACTTCGGCATACTTCGGCTTCCGACCCTCGGGCTGGCGAACCTTGACCAGCGCCAGGTTGTCCCCGACGAACCAGGGAAGGACGATCCCCGAGGCGGTGTAGGGGCGGCCGTCGCGGGTCGTGGCCTGAACCCTCGGGGCGAACCCCAGGCGGGCGGCGCGGATCGTCTCGTCAGTCAGTCCCCGGCCGGCCAGATAACTCAAGGCGTCCGATCCCTCGGGGCTCCAGAGCCGGGCGGCGGCCTCATCGACCAGCGCTTCGGCGGCCTCGGGCGTCATGCCGCGGGGTTCGGGCGGGCGGGCCTCGGGGCGGTCGGATCGACCCAGACGCCAGCCCGCACTTGGGATTGCTCTGGGGGGCGTCCGGGGGCCTTGGCGGCGGGACGGGATCGGGACGCTCCCGAGGGGGCCGACTTGCCGGTCAGGTAGGCTTTCGCCTCGGGGAACGTCATCCCGCGCAGCTTCATGACCAGCGCGGCGGCGTCGCCAGACTCCCCGCAACCGAAGCAATGCCAATACGATCCCGGTTTGCTCGCTTCCACGGAGAACGACGGCGTTCGGTCTTCATGCGTCCCGAGGGGGCAGCGCCACCACAGTCGGTTGCCTTTCTTGCTGGCGGCCGGACCGAGTAGGTTCGTTGCCACGACCGCCAGGTCGATCCCCTCGCGCAGCGCGCCAGTCGGCGTCATCGTGGCCACTGGCGGCCATCGTCCAGACATCAGACGGTTTCATGCTTGCATCCACTGGAATCCGAGGTCAGAAATGTCAGCCCCCTAGGGTATTTGGGTTTCTGACCTGACCTGACCCCGAGGTCAGAAATGGTCAGAAATGGTCAGAAACTCGTTCCTGACCTTCCGGGGTATTCCTGACCAGATGGCACATCTTGGGCTTCACGGCATCGTCGATGACGAGCCGGCCATCGTCCGCCATTGCGCGGAAGGCATCGAAGATGGTCCCCTTCGATCCTTGCTGACCGAGCCATTCGGTGATGAGATCACATTGTTTGCAGTCCCCAGCCGTCAGGCGTTCGGTCAGGAACGCGACGGCCTTGTCGCGGGCCTCGGGCGGGCGGCCAGCGCGGGGCCTGGACGGTTCGGCGTCGGCCGGCGGTTGTGATCGAACGACACGCCGTTCTCGCCGATCGTGCAACCGAGGGGCGGGGGTTCGCGGAAATTGGCGCGGTCCACCCAGAGCTTGCGACGGTCGGGCTGGCCGTCGGGGTCGGGCTTGGACATCTTCAAGACGGCGCGGGCGATTCCTTCCAGCGGCGCCCGAGGGTTTCCCCGTCTTTCGACAGGTGCATGAAACCTATCAACGCGGTGTCATGCCGTTGTGCGATGGAAACCAACGGGTCCATGAAAGCGTTCACTTCGTCTTCTCGGTAGAGTCGGCGGCGCGTCGCCTTCCATACCGTGTCGATGATGACGGCGCCCGGTCTCTCGGTTTCCACGCGACGGGCCAAGGCGTCCACATTCTCGGGATCGTCCAGGGACCATCCCGCATACGGTTCGTTCGAATCCGCGTTCAGCAAGACGGCCTCGGGGGGCAGACCGTAGGCGGCGGCCAGGTGCGCAGTTCGTCTTGATGGCGGTCCCCAGGAACCCAGAGGTTTTGGTCCCCGCGGGCAGGGTCGGGGCCTGACCATCGGGCCACGGCTCGCCCGTGCCAGAGGCACCACGCCAGCCCCATGCCGACGCGCGTTTCACCGACCTTCACTTCCGAGGAAAGCAGCGTGAAGTGACCGCGCACGATCCAACGGGGCCAAAGGAACCGGCCCGCGTCGTTCGCGCTCGAGAGATCCGCCAGCGTGGCGCAGCGGACCGCCTCGGGGGCGTCCGCCTCGGGCGGCGGGGCGGTCGGGTCGATGGCGGTCACCGCCCGGATGATCTCATCCGGTGTGGGGTGGAGCGTCAAGGCCGCATCCATCGCGGCCTGGCGAGCCTCCAAGGGTAGACCGGCCAGATGATCGGCCAGCCGGCGCCACGGTGCCGACACGGCGGCCAGCTCGCCGTTCAGCGACTGCCTACAGAGCAGCTTCGCCAAAACCCAAGCATCGGGTGGGGACATGCTCATGACCGGCCACCCCCTTCTGCGATCCATCGGTCGATGGTCGCGCGGCGCCAGCGGGGCGAGCCACGGGGGCCGGTCCCAACGCGCAGGTCAGGGTGGGGCAGACGACCGGCGGATCGCATGCGCTCGATTGTTCTTCGGTCACAATTGAGCATGCGTGCCAGGTCGAAGACGGTCATCATCGGCTCGATATGATCGGCCGTCGTGATGCGCGGATCGGACGGCGGCGCGGGGCGGTGAAGACGCGTCATCGACCGCCCCCTTGACCATCGGCCGTCTGGCGGGTTTGGCGGGGCTTCCGGTTGACCTGCCAGCCGAGACGGTCAAGCTCGGCTTGTCGATTGCGACGCGCGGCGGAAGTCGCCACGGTCGGCAGCGATGACCAATTCCGAGAACCACACCACCGGGGAATCCTCGGGGCGGGTTCGATCAACAACGCTCGGATTCGATTTCGGCATGATCCCCTTTCCTCTCGGGCCGCCTTGATGGTCCCTATGACCGTCGCGGCGTACCCGTAGGATCGGGGGTAGTGTGGTGTGTGTGTGGAGCCTACAGCGAGGTAAACCCCTAGAAATGCCGAGAGAAAAAAATGTGAGTGTGGAGCAAAGTGTTCTGACAAGTGTCAAAGTGTGTGGGGGGTCAATCGTCGTCCCGCCACGCTTCCACGGTCCGCGTTCTCTTGTCCTTCGCACCCCGGGGACGCCGCTTCTTTGCGGCTTCCTTGCTCGCCCGATCCTGTTTCACCAGGGCCATGAAGCCGGGGAGGTCGTACGGTTTCGCGCGGTCGCATTCGAGCAAACGAGCAACCTCGGAAACGTTGATCGTGTTGTCCTTAGATATCATCTCATGGGCGAACCCGACCGCCCGGCTATCGAGCGATTGCGGGACGGCCGGGGCCTCGGGCCGCTCCATCGGGGCCGGGCTGGCGGGGTCGGGTGGGGGCGGCCTGACCCCCGAGGCGTCGCGAGTGGCCGGGGTTCTCGATTTCACACGGTAGCGCTAGACAGCCGGGCGGCAGGGCCTCGGGTTCCCAAGCGTCCGACAGGAGTTGTTCCGCGATCCGCCCCAGCGCCCGGATACCATCCAGGTTTGCGGGGTCCACCTCGAGACGCTCGAGCAACCGCTCGGCGCCAGAGCCAGCCGCGAATCTGGCTTGACGGTCGTGACGTTCTCAATGTCCGCCTCAACGCAGAGTGGGACCGCTTCCGAGGCAAGGTGCCGGATCGGGATGAGGTAGTCATGCGATAGTTCCGAGCCATTCCCTTCCGCCATGACGGCGGCAAGCTGCTTGCCCTCCAAGGCCAGCATGTGGCACAGCCGAAGCAGCTTCCCGAGGGCGGGCACTGGCGACGGGCCGGGAACGGTATCGAACGGGTTCTTGCTCGGGCAGCGCTGCCCATCGGCGTCGTGGTCTGACATGCTTGTTCCCCTTGAAAGGATCGGGCCGGAAACGTCATGCGTCGCAGCAAGGGGACTGTGACAGCATGACGTTTCCGCTTGGCCGACCCCGCTTCGAAGACGGTCCGGCGCACCCGACGCAAATAGTGTACGGCCGATCGCTTCTGTTGTCACCCCGGGCGGCGGGTCCAAGTGACCAATTCCGGCCGTTCGGCCGGGTGGGATTCATAATAGTCGCGATCACGACAGTCGATTTCGATAATCAAGTCGTTGGGTCCAAGCGTCGCCTCTTGCTCGGCGGTCAGGCGGGCCGCGGGGTCAAGGATTCTATCCACGACCAGCACGCGCCGGGGTCGAGCGGGTCGGTCAGCTTGACCGCGGCCCGTTCCATGTCATCGACTAATGCCTTAATGCTCTTTCGTGAATACATTGATTTGCTCTTGCAGGGCGGCCACACGTTCGGACAACTCGCCGAATTCACGGACCTTCACCAGAGCATCCAGGATGCTCACAGAGGCACGGAGCCGGATAGTCGGCGTCTTGTCCGTCAGGAGCGCTTGCAGCGTCGTCACGGCGTCACTGGCGGACTCAGACAACTTGCCGACGGCCTCGGAAAGCAGGCGGTCGCGCACGTCGTGGATAGCGGCTCGGAAGTCGGCAGACTGCAACCAAAGGTACACCGTGCGATCGGCCACCCCGACCGCGACGGCCGCATCATGCACCTTCCGGCCCGAGCCCAGCGCGACGGCGGCCTTTTCCTGCTTCGCTGTGATGCGCGATTCTGCATGTTTCTTCAGGCTGGGGGGCATGGTTGCACACTCCAATCGGGATCAACCCCGGTTCGCCCGCGCGGCGATCTTGGCCATCGACGTGAGGCCAGCCCGGACCGTGGCCTTGAGTTCGGAGTGGCTCGTGAAACCCAGGGGCGCAACACGCTGATCGGGATCGCGTCCAACGCCCATGTGGGACGCTCGGCGGTAGGATCGTCTATCAGCGCAGGTGCAGGTCCGCGCTCACGGCCTGGCAGAATGCGTGCCTCATTCGGCGATTCATCGACCACCCCCGGCCGGATGGCCGACGGGCGCCACCGTAAGAACGGTGGATAACGGTCCACTCATGGTTGGTTGCTCCAATGCAACTATGGGAGGTTTTGTCGGAAACGTCGGAAACGCGGTGCTCTTCAAGAGGAACGGGCGGCCTTGACCATCGCCACGATGCCGGCCCGGATCGGCTCGGGCAGGGATGGCCAAGCGTCGATGACGGCGGTCAGGTCCGGGGGCAGATTTGGGGCTGCGCGGTGCCCGAGCGGTGCCACGGGCAGGGGTGCAAGTCGTAAGGGCTTGGTAGACTTGATGTTGTGCGGTTCGACCGGCTGACTCTTAATCAGCGGGTTGTAGGTTCGAGTCCTACGGGGGGCACTTAGCAGATAAGGACTTACGGCGACTGGCTCTTGCCAATAACGGACTGGCAGAGATAATTGGCAGAGAAAAACCCCCGGCAGAGCTGGCACTCCACCGGGGGCTTTGAGGCGAACCTTCCGGCCCGCCCGTGCTTCAACGGGAGGTCTCGCCGATGCCGAAGTTCCCAAAGCCGTTCTTCCGCACTGCCCGACGCGCCTGGTTTGTCCAGGTCGCGGGCAAGCAGATCAACCTTGGTCCCGACCGTGACGCGGCGTTCCGCCGCTATCACGAGCTGATGGGCCGCCCCAAGCCCGTCGCGGCACCTGTCACCGCCGACACCGTTCTGAGTGTGCTCGACGCCTTCCTGGACTGGTGCCAGAAGCACAAGGCCGGGCGGACCTACGACTGGTATCGCGACTATCTCGAATCCTTCGCCAAGACCATTCCACCCAGCCTGACCACCGCCCAACTCAAGCCGTACCATGTCCAGCAGTGGCTTGACGCCAACCCTGGTTGGAAGACGGGCAAGCGAGGCGCTGTGATCGCCGTCCAGCGGGCTTTCAACTGGGCGGTTCGGATTGGGCTGATCGAGGCCAATCCTGTTCGCTCCATCGAGAAGCCGAAGGCGGGCCGGCGCGAGCACGTCATCACCGCAGATCAGTTCACGACCATCCTTTCTCTGGTCGGGGATACCGAGTTTCAAAACCTGCTGACGACATGCTGGGAAACCGGCTGCCGTCCGCAGGAAGTGCTGTCCGTGGAAGCCAGGCACGTCGATGTCATCAACGCCTGTTGGGAGTTCCCGGTGAACGAGTCCAAAGGCAAGAAGCACCAGCGGATCGTTTACCTGTCGGATGCCGCCCTCGCGATCACTCAGCACCTTATGGCTGCCCATCCCGAGGGTCCGCTGTTCCGGAACACGGGCGGTTTGCCTTGGACGGCATCCTCGCTGAACTGCCGCTTCGCCCGCCTGCGACTTACCCTTGGCAGGAAGAAGCTGCGCGAGCAGGGGTTGACACCGCCAAAGCTCAAGCGGCTGACCAAGGCTCAGCGGTGCGACCGGGCCACCAAGAAGGCTCACCATCAGGCGGTCATCGAGCGCCGCCGGCAGATTGCCGCGCTGGCCAGGCAGCAAGTTCCGAAATACTCCCTGACCACCTTGCGACATTCCTGGTGCACGCATGCCTTGGAACGAGGCGTGGACGCCGTCACCGTGGCCGTCTTGATGGGTCACCGCGACACGACCATGATCAGCCGGGTCTATTCGCACCTGATGCAGCGCCGCGACCATCTTCGGGACGCGGTCAGGAAAGTCGCAGGTGCTTGAGGCGAACGTGACGCGCGGGCGGCTGGATCAACGCGGTCTCAGCCGCCTGGAGGTATTCAGCCAGGTGTTCCTCGGCGATGCGGATGCAGCCGCGTCCCATGCCGACGCGGTAGCACTTGAGCTTGCCGCAGGCGACCAGGGAATAGACTGTGGCGGGACTGACCTCAAGCCGTTTCGCCGCCTCCCACACCTTCACGTCACACCTCCGGCTCTTCCTTATTGGGTTTGTCGAGTTCAACCCTGCAGGCGACATAGAACGCCCGGAACCTACTCAGGGCTTCCTCGCGGTCTTCGTAGCTCAGCAGGGGCATGACGATATCCAGACACCTCCTGGCGATCCTCAGGCTGATGTTATGCACGGCAGGATCGACGCTTTGATCGATCATGTGTCCCTCCCTCGCTCTCTGTCTCGAAACTGCTCCAGGCCCTCCCGGATTACCTGGTAGAATTCGCGATCGGCGTCCGCCCACTCCTCTTCGCGCAGACACGCCTGGACGATATGACGGCAGCGACGGGCGAGGCGGATTGCAGCCTCATGCACCTTCGGGTCCGCCGGATGGCTAGCGACGAACATGGGCCCCTCCCACTTGGATGCGGCGGGGCGCGTCCGTCCGCCCCGCCTGGCCTGTCATTTGTGGCTCAAGAATCCCACGGCCAGCCGCCGTCCCGCCCCTCGGCGGCTGCCTCCCGGTAAGACTCCGGCACCGGGAAGCACAACCTGCGGCCGTCGCTGACCGTCACCAGTAGCACCAGCCCGGGGCCGAATATCGCGGTCGCGGCGATTTCGCCAGTGGCGTCGTCCACGACGTAGGACAGCCACTGGTTGCCCGGCTCCTCCCAGCAGGTGCAGGCCATTTCCCAGATCACCGCACCGAGGGAGGGCCAGCGATCCACCGTTTCGAGCCGGCCGTCGCTGGCCCGTAGCGTTTGCCACGTGAACACGGCCCCCTCCTTCCTCCTGCCCGCGATCCGGGCGGTTATCGCAGCCCTGCCCATTCCCGCTTGGATGCGGCGGGGCGCGTCCGTTCGCTCCGCCTGGCCTGTCATCTGTGGCCCAAGAACCCCATGGCGAGCTTGGCGATCCCGCCGACCTCCTTCGGATGCTTGACGGCGAGGTAGAAGGCACCCGCGGGGACGACGACGACAAACACCAGGAGCGTCCACGCCAGCCAGGACACGGTTTGCGCCGTCTTCCTGGACCAACGGTTTCACGGCGGCATTCCCGACCGTGCCGGCGAGTTGATTGGTGCCGTCGATGAACGGCTTCGGGTTGGCCAGGAACGCGGTCAATGCGGTCCCGACCGCCAGAGGTCCCTTGTTGCGCCAGATGAAGTCCATGGCCGGGTCGCCGTAGCGGGCGATCACGTCCATGACTTCGGGCGAGTGTCCGAGCGCGGCGAGTTCCCCACCTTCCGCCATCATGGCCAGCCGCCGGCCTCCCTGGGCGCCGACGGCCCCGAGCGCTTTGACGGCGGGCGCCCCGACCTGTTCGAGCACCGGCTCGGCCAGCCCTTTGTGCTTGACCAGCACCTCGGCGGCATCGTCGCCCAAGCGGGCGAAGAGACTCATGCTCTTGGGACGCTTGAGCACCCAGAGGGCCGCGTCGTCGCCGTGACGTGACAGGAGCCGCAGCGCCTTCGGCGCCTGCTCCCCGGCCTCATCGGCGAGTGTGAGCGCCTTCGGCCCGACCCGGCGCACCGCCGCGAAGACTTCATCACCGTGCCGGGCGGCCGCCGTCGTGATCCGTCGCGTGAGGGTCTCCGTGCCCCTCCTCCGCCACCTTGACGCCGAACTTCCGCAGGGCATACTCCGCCGCCTCGCGGGCCGCCTTGGACCGGATATCGGCGCGTGCCAGGGACGCGGACCCGGCCAGGAGGACGCCCGCCAGAATCAGGATGATCGCGGGTTTCACAACGCACCTCCTTCCAGGATCAGTTTCTCAAGAGCCGCCTCGCGCAACCGCGATCGCAGCTCGTTCAGCCGTTGCAGCTGGTGTTTCAACCCAAGGCTTCCGCTCGCATCGAGGGCTGCCGCCTTGGCGCGGGCTTCTTCGCGGTCGGACGCGGACCAGGACCAACACTCCCACCAGCGCGCGGCGTCGTATTGGCTGTGGGCCTCCTTGTCGCCTTCGAGGATGAGGGATTCGAGGTGATCGAGCGCCTGCTCCACCTTGGCGGCGATGTCTCCCTCCGGGTCATACCCGGCCTGGCGGATCACCCAATCGAGCGCCATGTCCACCAGGATGGCGGCGATCAGTCCGGCGCCGAAGGTCACCCAGCCCGAGGACGCGCCGGCACCGAGAATGCCGCCCTCCAGGCCGAGGCGTGCCGCTAAAGACACGCCGATTTCCGCGACGATGCGGGCGGCGATCTCCGCGCCGACGAAGGTGACCATCTCCCGCGTCGCACTCATCCCCATGTCCCGGGCGATGATGGGCAGGACCTGCTCCAGCATCGCCTCGTACTGCCGCCGGAATTCGGTTTCGCTGCTCAGGGCCGGGAGGCGACCTGGCGCGGCCATGTCGCCGTCGCTGAGGTCGGCGCGGATGTCCACCAGGAGCTGATTCTCCCGCCCCTGGATCTGGCTGACGTATTGGGCCGCCGCCGATTCGAGGACCGTCTTCAGCTCGTCGGGCCGGAACAGGTTCCGCGCGAAGCAGTCTTCGAGGTACTTCTCGTGGCTGCCGGAGTACAAGTACCCCTTGACATAGGCCCATTTTCCGCTGAAGGAGAGGACGTCAGCGGCGAAATCCCGCGCGCACCGCCGGCGCTCGGCGAAGAAGTCAGCGACCTGTTGCGCGGAACGGTTGCCGTCCGCTTCCGTCGCCTGCCGCGTCTGCTCCAAGCGGGGCGTGACCTTGTTCCACGCCTCCCGCCGGACCGGATCGTAGTGCGGCAGGTACTGGTACCCCGCCGCCGCGGCCACCAGGCCGCTGAGGACGCCGAGCGTGAGCCACCAAGACCGGAATCGGCTCTGCCTGGCGGGACCGGGTGTCGATGTCAGCATTTTCATCTCCGGAGCTTGAGGAAAGCGGTTGTGTGGGTAAGGGGCATCCGTACCCTGGCTATTCCCTGGAATTGTCCAATGAACCTATGATTGTCTACCGGGGCGACGAAGAGCCGCCCCGTGGCTGCCATTGCTAGGCAAAGGAAGGCGCTTCCGGATTAACGATCGCGGTCGCGATCCTTGGGGTCGTCCCCCGGTTCGCGCGATTCCGCCTGCCGCATCCGGTCCGCCAGGACCGAGTCGCGGCCCTTCGTCGCTTCGTCTTCGAGGTCGCGGCCATCGCCCCTGCGGTCTTCCGCGACCTCACCCGGGGTCTTGGTGCCGTAAACCCCGTATTCCGGCTGTTGCGCCACGTTGGAGTCGGGATAGAAGGCAGCCCGAAGCTCCCGGAGCCCCTGACGGGCCATCGCCGAGGCGTGCTCGGCCCCCCCACTTTTCTCGGGGATTCTCTTGGGTGCTCACTGAATTCCTCCTTTCACCGGTTGCGGTGGATATCGCGGAAACGCTCCGCGCGCACCTCCTGCTCGATGACGGCGTCGTTCAGATCGAGCGTGAATTGGTGCTCAAGAACGGCCTCGCCGTTCGTCTTCGCGGCCAGGCAGATCGCCGCGATGATCAGGTAGAAGCAGAGGGGAGGGGACAGAGCGAAGGTGAGACAACCGATGATGACGACCAGCAGCGGCTCGGTATTGGCTTTGACCTTGACTTCGTCCCAGCCGGGGAACAGCCGCATAATCAAGGGCCGCCCGGTATATTGGGAGTGGCCGTACTCCCCCCGGCGTCGGCGGGCGATTACCTCGAGGCGGGCCAGAAGGCACATCACCAGGTAAGCCGCCAGGAAGTACATCATGGGAGCAAGGTCGTATCCCTCCCAACCCAGGCAGTAGACCGGGACCAGAAGCAGCACGGCCGCCCCTTGCGCCCCCACGTAACGCTCGCCGATGCCGCGATGGAGAAAGACCTCGATCGACACGGCCCAGGCATGGACGACGAACAGCAACCAGTTCGCCCCCATTTGCGGCGAAGACCCGCTGTTGTCAGGTTGCTGTGTGGACATAATCATCTCCTTGAGGCTAGGAGCCCCAGCCAGGCGCGCACCCTCCACGCGGAGGGCAAGCGCCCTTGGTTGTTTCCAGGATTGATCCGGCCGTCAGAGTTTTTTCTGTTGGAAGGTCACCGGCACCCAGGTTCGGCCTGTTGAGTCAAACCGGCGCCCGCCCTGGAAGACGATCGCGTCGACCTGACCGCCGTTGACTTTTCCGCCCTTGCGGAGCGTGGTGAACACGCTCGGCTGCACCTCGAATTCATACGACTCACTGATGCCGGCGCTGGTCGAGGGGAGGGGACGCATCCCCAGAAGCCCCATCGTCCGGTCGGCTGGCTCGTAGCTGTTGCCGGCGTTGACGAAGAACTGGCGGTTACGACCGATCAGAGTGGCGGCCCACTCGTTTGTCACCGGGTCGCCGTTGGCGTGGAAGATCTTGGTGGCTCTTCTCCAAAGCGTGTGGGTAAAAAACCGTGTGTGAGGGCCGCGAAGACCTTCGTTTCAAGGATATTTTGGCTTCTCCTCGGCGCGGAGAATCTGGCATGATGACCGGATGCGAAAACAACGTCGGCTGGATGATGCGTACCGGTTTATCGGTTTCCGTCCGGAGCCCACGGTCCGTGGCCTCTTCGGAGATCCCAAGGCGCGGATCGTGCGGCTCCTGCGCCGGGGAAAAAAACGGACTGCGGAGCCTGTGGGCAGAGTCAGCGAACCTTCTACGACCGCACGACCCGTCGCGTACGCGACCTCTCCTGTGGCGACACCCGGGTGTACCTGGAGTTCGAGGTGCGGCGCGTCTCTTGCCGGAACTGCGGCGCCGTGAAGCGGGAACATCTGCCCTGGTTGGCCAACAACCCCTTCTACACCAAACGGTTCGCCTTCTATGTCGGGCGGCGCTGTCGGGCCTCGACACTCCGGGATGTGGCGCGCGAACTCCGCCTCGATTGGAAAGCGGTCAAGTCGCTGGAGATGGAGTCTATGCGCGAGCAACTCCGACGGGCCGGGACGCCCGGTCCGAAGGTGCTCGGCATCGACGAACTCTCCGTCGGCAGGGGACACAACTACCGCATCATCGTCAGCGACCTGGTCCGCGGCCGGCCGATCTGGTTCGGAGGTACGGACCGATCCGAGAAGAGCATGGCTCTCTTCTTCCAGTGGCTGGGGCCGCGGAAATGCACGGGGATCCGCCTGGCCGTCATGGACATGTGGAAGCCGTTCCGCAACTCCACGCTCAAGGCGGGAAACGCGCCTCAAGCCGGGATCCTGTACGACAAGTTTCACATCCTCAAGAAATTGAACGAGGCCTTGGACAAGGTTTCGAAAGCGCGAGTACGCCCGGCTCTCGGGAAAGGACCGGCGATTCATCAAGGGCCAGAAGTACACCTTGCTGTCCCGCTGGGCCAACTTGAAGCAGGGGGGGCGTCAGTCGTTGAAGGCGTTGTTCGCGGCGAACAGGAGGTTGAACAAGGCCTACCTGCTCAAGGAGATGTTCCGCCAACTGTGGGACTACAAGCGAGAGGTGTGGGCGCGGCGATTCTTCGAGCGCTGGAAGTCGGCCTTGAGATGGCAGCGCCTCAAGCCGTACGAGAAGTTCGCCCGGATGGTCGAGGACCACTGGGACGGGATCGCGTCGTATTACCAGGAGGAGAACAAGGTGCCCTTGGGCTTCGTGGAAGGCATCAACAACAAGATCCGAGTCATCCAACGACGGGCCTACGGACTTCGAGACGAAGAGTACCTCCGCCTCAAAATCCTCACGTGCATGCTGCCAGAAATCTGAAAATCGGTCCAAAGTTACCCACACGCTTTGGAGAAGAGCCACTCTTGTCTCGGGCTCGACCTATCGCATCGGCGGACTGAGCAGTGCCACCACCGCCGAGGGAACCTACGTGCTGACGGTCAACGGCGCGGGGATCAACGCCCCGGCCGGCAATCCCGGTATCGGATCGGCCGCGACCACCTGGACGATGGTCCCCCCCTGGCCGTCCAGACCTTCACCTCCAATCCCACCGGCTTCACCGTGCAGTTCAATCACGCGTTCAACCCCACTCCACTCCACCTGTACGCCGGCACCCCCAGCCTCACCCTGGTCAACACCGGCACGGGCATCTCCGTCCGCGGCTCGCTGCTGGTCAGTGCCGATCATCAGACCATCACCTTCGTCCGCACCGGCACGACCTCCACCACGGCCCATGAAGGCTTCCTGCCCGACGGCACCTACCGCCTCACCCTTTCCAGTAGCAACGCCGGGTTCGTGGACACCGACGGCAGCCTCCTCGACGGCGACAACGGGACCATCTCCAGCGTGGATGCCTCGATGGTCAGCCAGTTCGCCGTGCGTCTGGTTACAGGCTTTGCCCGGTACAAGGATCTCGATCCGATCCTCATCGGCGACGTGACGCAGAACGGGGCGATCACCAGTGTGGACGCCTCGTACATCTCGCAGTTCTCGGTGCGCTTGGCGCCGGCCATGATCCCACCGCTGCCCACGGGCATCACGCTGATGCCGGGAGGCCCGGATCCGCGCATTTGGATTTCCCAGAGCCTCTCGGCCGCGCCGGGCGCGACGCTGGCCGTGCCGGTGCAGTTCCTGCAGACCAGCAGCGCGATGATCGGTCTGGAGGAGTTCGAGCTGGCCCTTTCGTTCGATCCGGCGGTGCTGCGGATCGAAAGCGTGCAGCTTGGCTCCTTGCCCGCGGGCTTCAACCTGAACTGGTCGGTGGACGCGGCGGCGGGCCAGTTGTTGATTTCGGGAGCGGCGCCCTCGGGCACGCTGTCGCTGTCGCCCGGCGCGGCCGGTTCGCTGGTGTCGATTCAGGCCGCGGTGCTGCGCGGGACGCCATCGGGGAGCACGGTGATCAACCTGCGGCGCTCGCTGTCGACGCCGGGCGGTCCGCTCTTGACGGGCTTGAACGAAGGGAACTTGGTGCTGGTGCCCGCGCCGACGGATGCCGCCGACGATGCGGTGGATGGTCGGATCACGATTCGCGGGCCGCTTCGTTGCTGTCCCCGGCGGCCGCCGTCCGTGGTGGCGCCGCGTCCGCGGGATGGGAGACCCAACTGGGATTACCAGGTCGCACCACGACCATGAGCACACCGGCAGCAGACGTCGGGCTGCCCGCGTTGTTGTTGCCGCCCGTGAGTCCGCGTGTCGCGCGGTGGATTCCTCAGGGGCCAAGAGCTCATGCGGCCGCTCGCCGGCTTTTCCGCATCCTGTGACGGGGTATGGGACGCCGCAGCGGATCGCGGATGGCCACCCGGGGTCATGACCGCCAACATGCTTCGCATGCCCATTGCGCCCGCCATAAAGCAACTGTCTGTGGCGCCGGGTTCGACCGACCAAGCAAGGCACGGCGCCGGAACTCGCAGGCCTCATGGGAAGAGGAAGAGCCGCCGAGCCGTGTCTTACCCGCTTTGACGGACGATCCCTGATAGCTAAACGAAAGGCAAATCCAGGGCGGCCCCACGGGCCGCCCCGTTTCACCGTGTGCGCTTGGTCCACAGGCCTCGGATTCGCCAGCCTACGAGACCGGCCACCCCACCAACCCCGATCGCGATGGCCACGAGGATCGACCTCGCCAGATGATCTTCCATCCGGCTGGCCGAGACGAGAACCGGCTTCGTGACCAGTCCGGCCGCCTCGCCGCCCAGCTCCCTGGCTCCCTTCAGGAACGCCGCGGGATCGGCCAGAAAGGCCGTCAGGATCGTCCCGACCGCCAGAGCGCCTTTGTGGTCCCAGAGGAAGTTCAGTCCACGGTCGCCGTATTTCTCAATGACCTGGAGCACCTCCTGGCTCCGTCCCAGACGGGACAGCGTGCCATCGTCGATCAGCATGGCCAGCCGGCGCGCCTGCAGCGGACGCAACCCCGCCAGCGCCCGTGCTCCCGGCGCACCGCATGAAGCGATCACGGACTGCGCCAGGCCGGGATGACGCATCAAGGCCCGCGCTGCGTCGTCACCGTGGCGGGCCACCAGTTCGAGTATTACCCCGGCAAGAAAGTAGGTCGGACAATCCTGTCCGACTCCCCCGGCCTGTCGGACAGGATTGTCCGACCTACAGGAGGATCTTCTTTGCCGGGGGTAATATTCGGCGACTTCGGCCAGGCCGAGCTGCGCAGCGAGCGCAAGGTCTCCTGCACCAGCCGCGACTTCTTGCGGTGCGCGGTGCAGACCCGCAATCAGCTTGGCGGTCTGCGTGCGGGCCGTGCCCAGCGCCGCATGCAGCGACTCGGCCTCGCGCAGGAGCTGGGCCAGCGTGGTGGCTGCGTCACTGTTCCCGGTGCGGGTGCCGTGGTCGCTGGGAGTCGGCGTGGGGGGATGGCCATTGTGGGAGGCACGTTCGGGCATGAGGGTCCTCCGGCTCGGGGTTTCCGACGGGGTGGTCACGGGGTCGTTGTCCTTCATCGGGGACGGGGGTTCGATGCGCTGGGCCGCATCGGTCGGCGCGATGGCCGACTCGCGATTTAGCCTCTTTGCGCAGCGGTCAGTAGGGCGAGCAGGCGGGGAGAGGGGATGTCGGCCAGAGGTCGACCCGGTCCCGCAAAACCTCCGTCAAATGAGACACGTCGGCTCTGCCGCGAGAGGTCGAGCGTCGGATAAGGTGCTTTCATGTTCGGTCCAATATCCGGATACAGTCGGATTTCCTGCGCCATCGGGTTCGGAGGACGTACTGCGCTGCATCTTCCAGAACTTACCGATACGTCGATGTATTCTCAAGGAGGCCCGTTATATCTGGAGATGCAACGGGTTAGCCACCAGGAAGCCAAAAGGTTCTACAGGGTCGGCGGTGTCTCTCGGGGGCGGAAGACGCTGTCGGGGATGACCCTCTTCCGGAGGCGTCCAACTACGTTGCAGGGTATCAGCGGGGGGGTTATGCGGATCGCCGGGTCGCTGGGGTCAGTACTCGCTAGCCCCCTATCCAAGTAGAATAGAAGGGGCCTTCCGACGTCTCGTGCGGTGGTCCGTGTCTGCCGGTTTCACGCACAAGAAAGGGCTGCGGGGCCAGGCTGATCGGTGGAAGCAGGGTGCGACATGGATCCTTCTCCAGGTCATCGGCCGGATTGCCCGGGACGAGAGTTCGCACCGACCACCGGGCCGATCTCGGACGAGCCAACGAAAGGAGACGGCGTGGGGGGACCATCGACGTCGCTGGACGACGAGATCGTTGCCCTGCGAGCGATCGTCGAAGGAACGGCTCGGAGCACGGGCGAGGTCTTTTTCGAGTCCCTGGTCCGGCACCTCGCCACGACCATCGGGGTGAGCTATGCCTTCGTCGCCGAGTTCGCCGGGGCTACGACGCGCGTTCGGACGCTCGCCTACTGGGGCAAGGGCGCGATCCTTCCGAACATCGAGTTCGACCTGGCTGGGACCCCTTGCGAGGATGTGGTGCGTGGCGGTCTCTGCCACCATCCCCTCGGGGTCCAGGAGCGGTTTCCCCACGACCAGGGGCTGATCGACCTGGGGATCGAGAGCTACCTCGGCGTCCCGTTGCTCGACGGAGAGGGGAACATCCTCGGGCACCTGGCCGTGTTCGACGAGCGGCCCATGCCGCCCGAGCCGCGCCGGCTCTTCATCTTCCGGATCTTCGCCACCCGCGCGGCCGTCGAGCTCGAGCGGCTGCGGGTCGAGCAACGGCTGGTGGAAAGCGAGCGCCGCTACCGGGACCTCTACGAGGAGGCGCCGAACGCCTACGTGGCCGTCGGTCCCGACCGCGCATTTCTCAGTGTCAACGGCCGGGCGACACACCTGCTGGGCTCTTCCGCCGAGGACCTGGTTGGCTCCAGCATCCTCCGTCATCTGGCGGATTCCCCGTCGGGACGAGACCGGGCCGAGCAAGCCCTGAACCGCGGGTTCACCGGGGAGGAGATCTCCGGGCTGGAGCTGGAGATGCGCCGGCGGGACGGGAGTCCGCTCTGGGTCAGCGTCTGGATGCGACCCCTGCGCGGCGAGGACGGGCGGATCCAGGCCGTCCATTCGATCTGGGTCGACGTCACCGATCGCGTCCTGGCCGAGGCCGAGCGCGCCCGGCTGGCGGAGCAGAATCTTTACCTCCAGCAAGAGATCAAGTCCGTCCACAACTTCGAGGAGATCGTCGGCCGGAGCCCCGCGCTGACTGCCGTGCTCGACAAGGTCCGCCGCGTGGCGCCCACCGATGCCACCGTCTTGATCTCCGGCGAGACGGGTACGGGCAAGGAGCTGATCGCCCGGGCCATCCATTCCACGAGCCAGCGTCGGGACAAGCCGCTGATCAAGATCAACTGCGCGGCCCTGCCCGCGGGGCTGGTGGAGAGCGAGCTGTTCGGCCACGAGAAGGGGGCGTTCACCGGGGCGATCGCCCGGCGCACCGGCCGGTTCGAGCTGGCCGACGGAGGCACGATCTTCCTCGACGAGATCGGCGAGCTCGCCGCCGACACCCAGGCCAAGCTCCTCCGCGTCCTGCAGGAGCATGAGTTCGACCGCGTCGGCGGCACGTCGCCGAAGAAGGTCGACGTCCGGGTCATCGCCGCGACCAACCGCGACCTGCTCAAGGCTGTCCGCGAGAAGGCGTTCCGCGAGGACCTGTACTACCGCCTCAGCGTCTTCCCGATCCAGCTCCCGCCGCTCCGTGAGCGATCCGAAGACATCCCACTCCTGGCGACGTTTCTCCTCGAAAAATTTGCCGCTCGGATCGGAAGGCGATTCGAGGGGATCGACCCGGGCACGCTCGGTCGGCTCCTGGCTTACCCTTGGCCGGGCAACGTCCGGGAGCTGGAGAACGTCCTCGAGCGCGCCGTGATCCTCGCGACCGGTCCGATGCTGGAGCGTCGATCCCGACGTCCTCGGACTCTCCGCGTCCGGAACTCGCCGTCACGACCTCCGGCTCTCTGGAGGAGATCGAGCGGAGCCACATCCTCAGCGTCCTCGGGCAGACACAGCTGGGTCATCGAAGGGCATCACGGCGCGGCCGCCATCCTCGGGCTCCATCCGAACACCCTGCGCAGCCGTCTCAAGAAGCTCGGCCTCTCCCGGCCGCCCCACGAACACTCGTAGTCCCCACGACCATTCGTGGCGTATCCTCGCGCCTCGGCCACGGCGGTACGGCCACGGTCGGCCTGGCAAAGAATTTTCATTCCCAGGCCCACCAGTGACTTGCGGCCGTCGAACGGCCCTCGCATCGTGAGCTGGCACGGGGATCGCTCTCTCCTTTGCTCGGTGTTTTCGGGGGCTAGTCATGCTCATGATCACGCGATCCGACGGCAACGATCTGACTCGCACGCTCAAGCTCGAGGGCAAGCTCCTGGAGCCATGGATCGGCGAGCTGGAGTCAGCCTGCGGCCGGTCCCAGGTTCCCCCGGACCGAGTCTGCCTCGACCTCCGCGGCCTGACCTTTCGTCGACGCGGAGGGGGCCCGGTTCCTCAAGAGCTTGATCCGTGATGGGGCCAGGATCATTGCCTGCTCCGGGTTCGTCGCGGAGATGCTTCACCTGGAGGGGCCATGATGCCCGGTCCGTTCCCCGTCGCGGACGTTCCGCGCCTTCGTTCCGGACGCTCAGCCTTACAGGAGTTCACCGATGCGTTCGTTCCTTCGACTCACGACCCTGCCGCCTCTTTGCTGCTGGCAGTCTGGGCCTTCCCCGGCTGTTCCTCGAACGAGGGTGACGGGGGCAAGATGGAAGGCGGCGCCATGACAAGCGGCAAGATGGAAAGCGGCGCCATGGAGAAGGGCAAGATGGAGGGCGGCGCCATGGAGAAGGGCAAGATGGAAGGCGGCGCCATGGACAAGGGCAAGATGGAAGGCGGCGCCATGGACAAGGGCAAGATGGAAGGAACTTCGAAGTAACGCTCGTTCGCGATCGCCCGGTGGCCGACGGCCAGGAGGGGCGTCGGTCATCGGGTCGCTCACAGGAGCTCGTTTCCATGCCGCGTCTGGAGCGGAAGCACTCGCTGGCGACTCGGTGGTTCCACTGGATCAACGTGCCGGTCCTGGCCGTCATGATCTGGAGCGGGCTGCTCATCTACTGGGCCAACGACGTCTACGAGATCCGGGTCGGTGGCGTCACGCTCGTCAAGTTCTTCCCGGCCTGGTTCTACCGCGCCTTTCACGTCGACCACCGGCTGGCGGAGGGGATGGCCTGGCACTTCACGTTCATGTGGTTCTTCGCCCTCAACGGCCTGCTCTACGTCGCTTACACGGCCTGGAGCGGGGACTGGAGGTACCTCGTCCCGAACCGGCACACGTTCGCCGAGGCGTGGCAGGTCGTCCGGCACGACCTCGGGCTGAGGAAGGAACCGTTGCCGCGGCGGAAGTTCAACGGCGCCCAGCGGCTTGCCTATACAGGAGTGGTGGCGATGGGGGCCGGCTCCCTGCTGACCGGCCTGGCCATCTACAAACCGGTCCAGCTCGCCTGGCTCACCGCTCTGCTCGGCGGATACCCGCTGGCGCGGCTCGAGCATTTCGTCCTGGCTGTCGGATACGTCGCGTTCTTCGTCATCCACATCACGCAGGTGGTCCGCGCCGGGTGGAACAACTTCCGGGCCATGGTCATCGGCGTCGAGGTGGCGGGGGACGGGGAGGTCTCCTATGAATACGCCGAGCGACGAAACGCCGCGCGCCCGAGCGCAGCACGCCCTCGAAGCAGACGCCGCGCCCCGAGGGTGAACGGCTGGAGCCTCGGCTCCGCCGGTTGTCCCGACGCGGTTTCGCCCTGGCCGGCGTGGCGGCCCTGGCCGGCGTGGGGGGGTGGCGTTGGCTCGTCACGCGAAGCGAGGAAGACGGGCTCCCCTGGCCGCTCCGCCGCGTGCTGGAGCTCGAACGAGCGCCTGGCGCGGACGGCGTTCCGCGCGTCGCGCCGCTCGCCGGAATTCCCCCGCGCCGCGGCGCGGATGCCTCGCGTCAACGGCGCGATCGGACTCGACCCGAACCTCAACCTGGCCCAGTGGAGACTCCAGGTCGTCGGATCGGCCGGCAGGGGCAAACCGCAGTGGTTCACACTCGACGACATCAAGGCCCTCCCGCGGGTCGAGATGACGACCGAGCTGCAGTGCATCGAGGGCTGGAGCGACGGTCGTGCACTGGGCGGGCGCGCGGCTCGCCGACCTCGCCGCGGTCACCGGATTGGCCACCCGCAGTGGACGCCCACCCGACCCGAGTGGCCACACCGACGACCTGCTCGGCTACGCCGCGCTTGAGACGCCCGACGGGAATTACTACGTCGGGCTCGACATGGCCAGCGCCCTCCATCCCCAGACCTTGCTCTGCTACGAGATGGACGGCCAGCCCTTGACCGCCGACCACGGCGCGCCGTTCCGGCTGGTGATCCCGGTCAAGTACGGCATCAAGAGCCTCAAGCAGATCGGGACCATCCGGTTCACCGACCGCCGCCCCGCCGACTACTGGGCCGAGCGCGGCTACGACTGGTACGCCGGCCACTGAACCGGAGGAACGATGCGGCGATCACCCTGGTGGTCGTGCGCGGTCGAGAGGGAGCCTACTCCATGCGTGGACGGCTACGACTATTGGCCCTGGTGGTGCCGGTCTTGATCGCGGTCGGGCTGGATCGCGCCGTGCCAGCCAACGAGAGCGAGGGATCTCGAGCGCATGGTCCTCGTCGAGCTCTACACCTCGCAGGGGTGCGACCTGTGCCCGGCCGCCGAGAACGTGCTCGGCGCGCTCGCCGAGCGGGATCACCGGATCGTGCCGATCGCCTTCCATGTTGATTACTTCAATGATCCGTGGAAGGACGTGTTCTCCGACCCGTTGTACAGCCAGCGGCAGATGACTTACAACCAGCTTTACACCAAGCCCAAGAACCCGGAGTACGGCCTCTACTACACGCCGATGCTCATGATCGACGGTGAGCAGTCCGTCAACGGCCGAGACCCCACGTCGGCCGAGGCCGCGATCCGTCGAGCCCTGGCCAAGAAACCCACCGTGGGGCTCGACATCGCCCTCGACCTGAAGGACGATGGGCTCGCGGGTACGGTCACGATCCAGGTCACGAGCCGGTCAACCCGAACCGAAAAGACACCGCTGCTGGTCTGTGCCGTGCTCCGCGAGGACGGCGTGGTCACCGACGTCCCGTCGGGCGAGAACGCGGGCAAGTCCCTCGTCGCGCGCTTCCCGGCGCGTCGCACGAAATACGACTACATCGAACTCAACGGCAAGTCGCCCGCGACGCAACGGTTCTCGTTCGAGATCGAGCCGACCTGGAAGCGTCCGAACCTTCGTCTGGCCGTGTTCGTCCAGGACAATCGCACCGGCGTGGTACACCAGGCGGCCGACCTCCCCTGGCGGTCGACCCCAATCGCCGCGACCTCGACGGCCAAGGCAGCGCTCCGAGCGCGTTGAAATCCCCGCTCCCGATTCTCCGGGAGCCTTGAGACGTGAGGAACAACGATGGTGAAGGCTCTCGTTTTCGATGCCTACGGTACGCTGTTCGATGTCCATTCTGTCCTCGGGCGGTGCGAGGAGGTCTTTCCCGGTCACGGCTCGGACTTGACCAGCCTTTGGCGCTCCAAGCAACTCCAGTACACCTGGCTGCGATCCCTCATGGACCGGTACGAAGACTTCTGGAGAATCACCGAGGAGGCGCTGAGGTTTGCGTGCGCAGCTCTTGCACTCAATGCTTCCCAGGAGCAGATCGACCACGTGATGCAGGCGTACCTGAGCTTGACCCATTCTCTGAGATCACCGCCGCCCTGGATGCCTTGGATAGGCTGCCCTGTTCGATCCTCTCCAACGGCACTCTGACCATGCTGCACAGTGCCGTCGAAAGCGCCGGTCTGGAGGGGAGATTTGAACACATCCTGAGCGTCGACGAAGTGCGAACTTACAAGCCCAACCCGGTCGTCTACCAATTGACCGAGATACACCTCGGTGTCGAGCGGGGGCAGATTGGTTTCGTTTCCTCAAACTGCTGGGACGTGGTCGGTGCGAAGGCGTTCGGGTTGCGGTCTTACTGGCTCAATCGGCAGTCCGCCCCGCTGGAGGTGCTGGGGTTTCAGCCGGACGGGATCATCCACACAGCGATGGAACTCCCGGCCATGATGGGATGAGAAAACGAGTCCTCAAACAAGCACCATTCGACGATTGACATATCCCATGACGCTTGTTTCCGGTCTAGCAGCGCCTCCAAGAGCCACTCCCTCACTTCACGACTTCGAGTTCGATCGTCAGGTCCTGACGCAGAAAGAGGCAGCGCCCGCCGGTTTCCTCGCAGGCGTTGTACAAGGCGTAGGCCGCGAGATGGGCCCTGCCCGAGGCGGTCGGTGGGGCCTTCACCTCGAAATCGAGGCGGCGGACCTCGTCCGACTCGGGCGCTTTGCTCGGCGACGACTCCAGGAGCCGAGCGCCGATTGTCCAGCCTTCGGACCCGACGACCCAGACTCGAAGCGGTGCCGATTCATTGTTCCAGCGTGCCTTGTGGATAGCGCTGGGGCGAAAGGTGACGTGGACCCGCGCCGCCTGGCCCGGGCGGACGCGCGTCGGCACGACGGTCACCTCAGCCTCGATCAACCGTTCCTCGTCGCGCTGGATCAGGCCCTTCGGATCGGGCTCGACGGGGACCGCCTCGGCGACGACGTCGCGTACGGGGCCCGCGAGTTCCGAACCGTAAGGCTCCACGGCGAGGGGCACAGGCACCTCGCCGCGGCGGACGACATCCGCCTTGGCCTGTGCGACCCAGTCGTAAAAAGCATAAGGCTTGGCCAGGCGCGGGCCGTATTGCTCGATGCGACGGCGCCAGATGTACTGGTTGGGGTCGAGCTCCAGGGCGCGGCCCCAGGCGTCCACGGCCGACTGGAAGTCGCCGGTATGTCGCCCGGCCGACTCGTGACGCATCCGGTAAGCGACCCCAAGGCGGAACAGGGCGTTCTTATCCAGGGGGTTGAGCCGGATGGCCCGTGCAGTAGGCGTCGATCGCCTCATCGACGCGCGACGGTCCGCCCCAGACGGTCAGGGCGTCCCCCACGGCGCGCCAGGCATCGCTGGTGGGGCTTGCCTCCGCCTCTTGCAGGAGGGCGGCTGTATCGGGAGGACCGGTCGATCGCGGCCCGCCTGGCGGCGCGTCGTCTGTAAACGTCCTGTCGAGGAACTCGGCCGCAAAGGATTCGGGCCGCGGACCGACGGCGCGGACGATGCCGTACTCGTCGAGCGCGACGATGATCGGCACGGCCGGCGCTTCCAGCAGATTGATCGGGTCGTGGAGGATCGGCCAGTCGAATTGCTTCCACTGAGCGAACAGCCGGCAGCGGTCGTCATGCTGCTCCTGGGTGACTCCCAGCAGCACCAGCCGCTTTTGCTTCACCCACTCGCGGGTCGATTCGTGCCAGACCGGCACGTGCTGACGGCAGCCCACTCACCAGGAGGCGAACTGGATGAGCAGCACCTTCTTACCGCGGAAGTCCGACAAGGAGACGGGCCGGTGATCACCGATGGCCGGCAGGGTGAAGTCGGGATGCCTCTGACCGACCTTCGGGGCGTAAGACGCGGCCGGGGCCCACGAGGCCGTGGCGAGGATCAGCCCACTGGTCGCCAGCGCAAGAGCCGTGATTCCCTGCATCGTCCGTCTCCTCGTCGTGAGGCGTTCGCGGTTACTTGATGGCTTTCGCCGCCTCGATCAGGGCGTCCGTCGTGTGGCGGTCGCGATACCCCTCGAGGAACAGCTTGGCGCGGATCACACCGTCTCGATCCAGGAGGAACGTCCCAGGATTCGGGACGCCTTCGGCCCTCCCCTTGGCGGCCTCGTTACGGATGTGGTAGGCGTCGATGGTCTTGCTCTCGGGGTCAGAGAGCAAGGGGAAAGTGATCTTCGCCTGGTCGGAGAACTTCTTGAGAATGGCCGGATCATCGTAGCTGATGCCGACCACCTGGATCCCGGCTTCGTCGATCGTCTTGCGGTCCCGTTGCAGCTGGACCAGCTGCGTGCGGCAGAACGGTCACCAATCGGCCGAACGGTAGAAGACCAGGGCGACCTTTCCTTTCTCGAGCAGATCGTCCAGCGATCGCTCTCGTCCCGCTTGATCCTTCAGCGTGAACTTCGGCGCCTTCTCGCCGACCTTCATTCCCGTCTGTTCCTCGGGCGCGGGTTTGCCCTTGCCTTGGGCCCAGACGGTCGGCGTGACGAGCATGCGCGATGACCGCGCCCAAGGCCATCGATCGAATCGGGGGTAACATCCGAGCTCCTTACGATATGGGGCCTGAAGCCTTCGAGTGTTTCGACAACGACGCGCAGGATGAGTTCCACCGATCATATACCGACGGTCCCGCTCAGCCAAGGACGCTTGCCGGGCCTCCAGCCCCTGCCTTTGTCGACTCAGAGGCTATCCGGGAAGTCTGTTTTAGCCCCAAAGGGGCGGCAGTGAATAGCCCGGGGCGTCAGCCCCGGGAACCGGGGCCGCCCCTGCGCCTCCTCCTCCAAAGCCCCGAAGGGGCGACCGAAAATCCTGCGGGACCATGGGTTCTGTCGCCCCTTCGGGGCTGCGGAGGGGGTTCGTGGCGCGTCGTTCCCCGTCCCGGGGCTGACGCCCCGGGCTATTCACTTTCGCCCCTTCGGGGCGAAAAACAGACGCCCCTTCGGGGCTTCCCGGATAGCCTCTCAGAGCACGGGCCCCGTTCCAGGTGATGACACGTCCATAGACCCTCCGCAGGCCGGATTGGCCTCCCATCTACGGTCGCGGTAGGGAACGCCCCTTTCGGGTACCCCCCTCTCTGTCTGTCAGGGGCAGTTTCTTGTGCGCGTTCGGTCTGATCGACCGACGCATCCATCAGCTCGTTTGGCTGAAGCGACGCCGAGCATTCTGGTTAACTGGATGCCATTCGGGTTCTTCCGCACTTTTGATGACGCGGTAGCGTATAGAGAGCACGTCTCGTCTCTCGGGCCCGCCCCCCGTTTTGCTCCTCTGGAGCCTCGGATTGCTTCCGCTCGAATTATTGGGAGGCCCTGCCGGGGGCCAGCTCGATCGTACCATCCTCGACCTCGACAACCTGACCATCGTTCTGACCACCACGGCCCCGACCGCGTCCTGCCCGCTCTGTGGTTCGGACGCCTGGCGCATTGCGATCGGAGGCCCATCACTGCCGGGCTGTGGTGGGAGTAGCGATCCACAGGTAGTCGAACCGGCAGGTGCCGGTCAGGGGTTTGCCTGTAGCCAGGTCGAGTCGCAATTGCCGCAGACGGCCCTTCCAGGCTGGGACGGCGGACATATCCAGCGAGTAGGTTCGGCAACTGCTGTCGTTGGCGACGACTTGGAAGGCCCGGCTCTTGGCATCGTCCCAGGCCCCGTCCGCTTCGGTCGTGAACTTCAGCCGCATCTGGTCCGCCGGGGTGTGGTTCTGGAACCGGAGTGTGATCGTCTCATGCCCGGTCAGATCGACGCCCAGCTGGTCGGGCGAGAGCAGGTGGGCGTCGGAGCTGTCCTCGACCGCCACCACGTAGTATCCGCCGGCAACGTATTTCACGGGATGGGAGAAAGTGTTCGGCTGGGCCTCGTTCGGCCAGTACTGGAGGCGCGTGCCCAGCTTGGCCTCGGTCCAGCCGGCCTTGTCCAGGTTTTTGTTGAACTCCCAGGCGGCGGCGACCGTCGTGCCGGCCGGCAGGATGTGCACCGTGAGCAGGCGGCTGAACCAGAACGCACCATCGTCGGCCCTCAGGCGCAGGAGGTAGTCGCCCGTCTGCGCGAAGGTGGCGAACGTGTCGGGCGACTCGGCGCGGTCGAAGGAGACCGGCCCAGGCCCTTCGACCACCTCCCAGAGAATCGAGAGCGTCTTGCCTGCCGGGCGCCCATCGTCGCGGACGCTGCCGGCCAGGCGCACGCGCATCTGGTCGGTGCGCATGATCGGCTCCCGTATCGACGACCGGGGGCATGTTGAAGGGCATCGCGCGGTCGAGATCTTCCACCGTGCGATACGCCGTGTTGTCACGGAGCGTCCAGGACGTCAGCGCGGGGGCCTCGTTCCGGTAGAAGTCGATGCCCGGGAGCGTGGCGTACCCGTTACCGTGGATCGTCCCCGTGCTGCAACAGATAGACGGGTCTCGGGCTTGCCCCCAGACGTAGATTTCCGATGGTCCCAGCTTCTTCGCCGTGTTGTTCTTGAGGAAGCGCGAGTTGCGGATCTCGATGTTGGTCGTCTGGGGCGACCGCCAGCCCCAGCACCTCGATGGCCGCCCCGGCATTGTTCTGGAACGTGCAGCCATCGATCAGGCAGCCGTTGCCGCTGTTCTCGAAGTCGATGCCGCCCTCGTCGTGACTGCCCGAGTCGGGCTGGTTCCGGAAGACGCAATCCCGAAAGATCAGGCCCTGGGGATCTCCCAGCATGACGCCCATCGTGCCCGCGCTGGCATGCCAGCCCGAGGCATCGAAGAGGGAATTCCGCACCAGCGCGCGGCGCACGGCGACGAGGAACGGGTGCGGGGACGTGTTGTGGACGATGTTGTCGTGGCAGAAGACCCGGTCGATGAGCACGTCGTTCCCGCGCAGGAAGTAGCCCGAGGAGCACTGAAACATCTCGCAGTCGCGGAGGACGAGATCGGTGGCCAGTGCCCCGGTGACGGCGATCCCGCAGGAGAAGTCCAGGCCGTCGTGCGTCGGGCCCTGTTTCCTGGGCGTCGCGCTTTGGGGTTTTCCCCGGGTCCCGCGCTGGGCATGGTCGACGCTGCTGGCCGGCATCCCGGGCTACGCTTGTGCCATCGGCGTGCATTTTGTCGCGGGCCTGGAGAACCTCTGGCACCTGACGGCTGCTTTCACGGGGCCGTGGGCGACGTCCGGATGGGCGTCGGCGACATCGTGTCGCTCGGCGGGGTCGGTTTTTCAGGTCGTAGAGCTCGATCGGCTTGTGGAGTCCGTGGCGCACGGCCTTCCCGTCGTCGATACGCGCCGCCTGGTCGAAGCCCCGCTCGTGGAACTCGACGTAGAGCGGGGCATGGAGATCGAGGCGGTGCTTCTCGAAGCCCATGTTACCCGCTGGCCGTGCCGTCGCCATTGTCTGTTCCGCGCGGCTCCGACGGTCCTGCGCCAGGCCGTAGAGCTGCGGTCGCATCGCGTGCGGAGAAGAGCGCCCCTTCGTGGCGAGGCTCGGCGGCGTATTGACGAGGCCGTCCGGACCCGTTTACCCTGCGCCCTGTTGAGGCTGGCCGGGCCGGTGCCGGAAGTCCAGGCTGGGACGCCGGGGAGAGTCGCGGCGTGCGCCGGTCTCGTCGAAGGACGCCGTACGCATGCCCAGGTCCGACGCTCACGATCCCCTCGCGGCCAAGGGTGTGTCCCCGTCGGACCTGGAAGCTGGGGTGGAATTCCCACCGGCGCGACCGCGCCCGTCGCAGGTGCGCTGGGTCATCTGTGCGTTGCTGTTCTTCGCGACGACGGTCAACTACGTCGATCGCGGCGTGCTGGGCGTGCTCGCGCCCGAGCCTGCAGAAGACGATCGGCTGGACCGACACGCAGTACGGCGACATCAACGCGGCATTCTCGCTGGCCTATGCGATCGGTTTCCTGCTCCTGGGCCGGTTCATCGACCGCGTGGGCACGCGGCTTGGCTATGCGCTCGCCCTGACCGTCTGGTCCCTGGCGGCGGCCGGGCATGCGCTGGCGCAGTCGGCGTTCGGGTTCGGGGTCGCGCGGTTCCTGCTCGGCTTCGGCGAGGCGGGCAACTTCCCGGCCGCCATCAAGACGACCGCCGAATGGTTCCCCCGCCGCGAGCGGGCCCTGGCGACCGGCATTTTCAACGCGGGCTCGAACGTCGGCGCCGTGCTGGCGCCGTTGCTCGTACCGATCATCACGCTGCGATGGGGCTGGCAGGCCGCGTTCCTTGTCACCGGGTTCCTCGGGCTGCTCTGGGTCGCTCTTCTGGCTTCCCTTTTACGACCGCCCCGAGCGGCATCCCCGGGTGTCCGCCGCCGAGCTGGCCTGGATCCAGAGCGACCCGCCCGATCCGGCGGGCGCGATCCCCTGGGCACGACTCTGGCCGCACCGCCAGACCTGGGCGTTCGCGCTCGGCAAGTTCCTGACCGACCCGATCTGGTGGTTCTACCTGTTCTGGTCGGCGAAGTTCCTCTCCGACCGCTTCGGCGTCGACCTGAAGCAGATCGGGCCGCCGCTGATCGTGATCTACCTGCTGGCCGATGTCGGCTCGATCGCCGGCGGCTGGCTGTCGTCGCGGCTGATTCAGCACGGCTGGACGCCGAACCGGGCGCGAAAGACGGCCATGTTGATGTGCGCCTTGTGCGTTGTCCCGGTCGCGATCGCGCCGGTGACCGCGCACATGTGGGCGGCCGTCGGCGTGATCGGCCTGGCGGCGGCGGCGCATCAGGGGTTCTCGGCGAACCTGTACACGCTCGCCTCGGACATGTTCCCGCGCCGCGCGGTCGGCTCGGTGGTCGGGATCGGCGGCACGGCCGGGGCCATCGGCGGCATCCTGATGCAGGCGGCCTCGGGACGGATCAAGGATCTCACGGGCAGCTACCTGACGATGTTTGTCATCGCGAGTCTGGTCTATCTCCTGGCGGTGCTGTTTCTCCACCTCCTGGCGCCGCGCTGGCGCCGGTCCGTCTGGGAGAGGAAAACGGAGACTGTAGCATCGTTTCCGGGTTCTCTGAGCCCCAGCGGGGCGACATCGTAAAGCCTGGGGCGTAAGCCCCAGGAAGGAGGAGTCGCTCCCCACCACGCAACGCGATGTCGCCCCTGCGGGGCTCAAAAAACCCATAACACCATGCTTGTTCCTTCTTCCTGGGGCTGACGCCCCAGGCTTTACGATGTCGCCCCGCTGGGGCTGATCTGTTCCAGCCAACCCGGTGACATGGCTACAGACACGGAAAACGCCTGAAATGACCGGCCCGCCCCAACCGCTGGCCGCGCTGCGCGAGGATCTGGTCCGGCGCTTCGGCGTCGCGCCGGGACAGGTGCGGTTCGTGCGGGCGCCGTACCGCGTCTGCCCGCTGGGGGCGCATATCGACCATCAACGAGGGCCCGTCACCGCAATGGCGCTCGACCAGGGCGTGCTCCTGGCGTATGCCCCGTCCGGGTCTCGTGCGGTCCGACTGGAGAGCCGGGACTTTCCCGGAACGGTCGCGTTTGATCTGGATGACGTGCCCGGCAAACAGCCCGGGGACTGGGGCAATTATCCGCGCGGCGCCGCACGGGTCCTGCAAGGGCGGCACAAGCTGGAGCGAGGCCTGGTGGGCGTCACCGCGGGCAAGCTGCACGGCGGCGGCGTCAGCTCGTCGGCGGCCGTCGGCGTTGCCTACCTGCTCGCTTTCGAAGAGGTCAACGGCCTGCGCGTCGCACCCGAGGAGAACATCCGACTGGACCAGGAGATCGAGAACGGCTACCTCGGGCTGCGCAACGGCATCCTCGACCAGGCGGCTATCCTGCTCTCGCGGCGCGGCCACTTGACCTGGATCGACTGCGGTACGGCCCGGTACGAGCGGCTCCCCGCCGCACTCGACCTGCCGCCGTTCCGGGTCCTGCTGGTGTTCTCGGGTGTCCGGCAAGCGCTCGTCGCCACCGACTACAACCGCCGGGTGGAGGAGTGCGCGAGGCCGCGCAGATCCTGCTGGAAGCCGCCGGCCGCCACGTCCCTCAACCTGTGCTCGGGAACGTCACGGTGGAGGAGTACGGCCTCCACAAGCACCTCCTGCACGGCCCCCCGGCGCGCCGCGCCGCGCATTATTTCTCCGAGGTCGAGCGCGTCCGGCAAGGCGTCACGGCCTGGAAACACGGCGATCTGACCGCTTTCGGCACGCTCATGACGGCCTCGGGCGCAAGTTCGATCAGCAATTATGAATGTGGCAGCGCACCGCTGATCGCGCTCTACGAGATCCTCGTCGCGACCGAGGGTGTTCTGGGCACCCGTTTCAGCGGGGCCGGCTTCCGCGGTTGCTGCATGGCGATTGTCCGGCCGGACTGCGCCGCGGCTGCCGCGGACCATGTTCTCCGTACCTATGCGCGTCGCTTTCCCGAACTGGCCACGGATGCGTCGAGTCTCCTCTGTGACAGCGACGACGGGGCCGAGATCCTCATGCCATGAATTCCGCCCAACGTGATTTCCCCGCCTCCATCGCCATCGCCGGGGCCTGGGGTTATATCGGCCGCAAATTTCTCGACGTGGCGCTGGCGCAGGGGCTGAAGACCTTCGTCTACGACCCCGGTCCCGCGCCGGCGGATATCGACCTGGGGCGGCTGACCCTCGTGGCGAAGGAACGCGAGTTCTACCGCCTTCCCGCCGAGTTCTTCCACCTGGCGGTGCATCCCGAGCATCGACGGCTGGACGCGCTGCTGTGCCGTCCCGAGCCGCTGGTGATCCTGAACGAAAAACCGATGGCCGCGCCGGGCCGCCCCGCAGATTGTCAGGCTCTCGTCGCGGCAGCGGCAGCGTCCCCGGCGATCCTGTTCTACGACTTCCCCGAGCTGTTCGATCCCCTGACGGCCCGCATCCGCGCGTTCCTGCGCCAGTTCCGGGATGTCCGCCTGACGGAGTTCTTCGTCCAGAGGTCAAAAGACCGCGAGGACCCGGCCCTGCCGCGCAACTACAAGCGGATGGTTCCGATCCAGTACCAGGAGACGGTCCACTGCCTGGCGTTTGTCCTCGACTTGCTGGCTGTGGTCGCGGGGGATGTGCCGGCCGCGCTGGCGCACGGGGTCCGGCTTGAGGGCCGGTCCGACCCCTACGAACCGCCGAACCCGGAAGCCTATTCCGCCGTCGTCGATGGTCGTTGCCAGTTCCGCGCCAGGGTGGGCGAGACGCGCGTCGAGGGACTCACCGACTTCAAGCGACACGCCCCGTGGGTCAAGCGCCGCGTCGTGCACGGACGCGGCGACGGCCGCCCGTTCGAGATCGAGGTCTCGTTCCTCGAAGGCCGGAAGAGCCTCCGCATCGACGGTGTGGACCAGCCCTGCGACCCGGCTTCGAACTCGTACGAGCATGTCCTGAGAACGGCCTATCGCTGGGCTCATGAGGTCGATTCCGCCAGTCTTGGAAGCGGTCTGTACCCCAACGCTCCATTCACCTTTATCACTTATCAACTCTCCAGCGCCTTGTGGCACAGTTGCCACCAGGGCCGCGCGATCGCCTTCGGCTCCGCCGCCGAGTTAGAGGCTATCCGGGAAGTCTGGTTTTAGCCCCGAAGGGGCGGCCGCGTGTAGCCAGGGGCGTCAGCCCCTGGAAACGGGACCGCGACCGCGCCATTCGCCTCCGCAGCCCCGCAGGGGCGACGGAAGCCGTGGCGCCGCTTCGCCTTCTGTCGCCCCTGCGGGGCTGTGGAGGGGCGCCGTGACGCGTCGTTCACCCCACCAGGGGCTGACGCCCCTGGCTATGCGCTGCCGCCCCTGCGGGGCTTTCCGGATAGCCTCTTACTCTCGTGGGACTCCCGTGTTGCGTAAGAAAAGCGCGGGAACGGCGCCACCACGCAGCCCGTCGCATCCCATCCCACGCCTGACCGTAGCCGGCACGGCGGGAAAGTCGCCGTCGCCGATCGACGCCACCCCGCCGATCGCCCGAATGGCGCCGTCCCGGTCCGGACGGCCCGCGGCGCGGCGGATTCGGTGGCAGGCGGCGGGTCGGACGCGGGACGTCCTGTGCCGATTCACCGCCTTGCTCTTGATCGGGGGAGATCCGGTGCGAGAATGGGGCCGCTGGCTGGCAGTTCCGACATCCTCTCCGAGTGCTCTCCATGGCCTCTGTTCTGCTCAGCTCCGGTCTCCTCACCCCGCTCCTGACACTGTGCGCGCTGATCAACCCGATCGCGGCGAGCGAGGAGAACGCGATCGTCAACGGCGATTTCGAGCGCGGTGTTGGCACCGGGCCGCCCCCAGGCTGGACGATGTGGGGAGCGCAGCAGGACAAGGTGCCCGCCCATTTCACGCGCGACACGACGCAGCCTCACGGTGGTGCGGCCTGCCTCCGGATTCACCATCCGGCCGGTACCGCCGGCTATATCGTGACGGCGCCGGAGGCGGCCCTCCGACCCAGGGAGGGCCTGCGCTACGTCGTCTCGTTCTCGGCGCGGGCCGACCGGCCCGGCCGGGCACGGTTCGGCTGGACCGCGTATCGCCAGATCCAGCCGTTCGTCGACGCGCCGGCACCGGGCTCGTCCACGCTCGAGCTGGACACCACCTGGCGGCCGTTCCACTTCACCGTTGATGAAGGCTGGGATTTCTTCGCCGACGAGTCCCGGTACCTGATGCTGACCTTCCACGCGGCCACGGATCGTGCGGACGAACAGACATTGTGGATTGACGACGTCGTGATCACTGCGGAGAAATCGCCGCGTCCGGGCCGGCTGGTCAATCCCGCGACGCTCATCTACGACCACCTGGCGCAGCACCTTCAGCCCGGCGATCGACTCGTCCTCACCGTGGATGCCTCCCGCAAGCTCCGCGAGGCGCCCGCGCGGTCGGCGGTGTTTCGTTCCATCGCGTCGCCGGCTGGGCCAAGCTGCCGTACGACCGGCAGGGCCGCTACGTGCTGCCGCCCGGACTGGAGGACGCCATCCGCCAGATGCACCTGCCGATGACGCGGTTCTACGCCCTGGGCGACGAGCCGTTCGGCCTGGAGGCCGCCCTCGACAAGGTGGCCGAATTCACCGACCGGATCGGCGTGCCGCACGAGGCCACGCCCCTGGAGTTCGAAATCCAGGGCGCGACCAGTCAGCTCACGCCCGAGATCTGGCCCGCGGGGTCCAGCACAGCGTGGACCGGCATTACGGGTTCCGGCGCTGGGAAGTCTGCAACGAACCGTACGTGCCGCATTCCGGCCCGGCCTTCCCGACGGCCGAGTCGTACCTGGAACACTTCCTGGCGGTGAGCCGGGCGATCCGCGCTGTCCAGCCGGACGCCCAGATCGGCCTGTCGATCGAGCCGAGCAGCCCCCAGTGGGGCAATGAGCTGCTGAAGCGAGCGGCCGGGCATTATGACTTCGTCGTCGGCCATTACTATTGCGGGATCGACGTTCAGCGGAATTCCTTCGAGGATGTGGTGCTCGGCGGCAACGACCGCACGCTCGACCTGGTACTGCGGGTCAACGCCCTGCTGCGGCTGTACAATCCCGGCCGGGACGTGTACCAGTACGACACCGAATGGGGCGTGCACAGTTCCGGACCGAACGGCGAGCGGGCGGACAACGTCCGTCGCAACGCGAACATCGTCGGCATGATGCACCGGGCAGTGCGGCTGGTGCATTACCTCCGCGAGGGGATGCTCCGCGGGGCGAGTTCCTGGGAGATGTTCACGTACCGCAATGCCCCCGGATTCGGCTTCCTGGCCCAGGATGCCCCGCAACTGCGCTCGATGACGTACTGGCTGTACCACGAATTCAACCGTCACGCGGGCCGGTGGGTGGTGGAGTTGGAGGGCACCGCGCCTTTCGGCGAGGGCACGGCGGCCGGCTGGAAATGGAGTGGGCCGCTCACCCCGGCAGTGGCGACGCTCAGCGACGACGGCCGGCAGTTGTTCCTGATCCTGGCGAACGGCTCGTGGAGTCGGTCGGTGCCCTGCACGATCACGCTGCGGGGCTTCACGGCCCATCGTGCCGCGGGCGTGCTGCTCTCGCATCCGGATCGGGACGGCGACCCTCTGCTGGAGCACAAGGAGGACCTGGTCCACGAGTTCCCGGTCGCGCTGGCCGGGGATCGGCTCGAGGCCACGCTCCCCGCGCACAGCGTGGCCTTTCTCACGCTGGACCAATGACCTGCCGTTCCGTCCCAGCGTCTCGGGATCGGATGTGGCTCCTGGGCGGTGCCTGTCGGCCAAGCATGAGGGGACGTCGGGCCCGCGGTCAGAAGGGAGGGTTGGACGATGCGACCGGGTATCCTCGCGCTGTGGTTTATCGTGATCGCCCCCGTCGCGGCGCAAGACGATTTGTCGGTCCTCCGGCCCGAGGACGAGGCCGCGCCCCGACGGATGCTGCGGGCGTATCTCCTCTCCCAGGCCCAGAAGCAGTTCGACGCGCGCCGCGAGGCGATCGCGGCCCTGAAGACACCCGAGGATGTGTCCCGGCGGCAGCAGACGCTGAAGGCCCGTTTCCTGCAGGCCCTCGGCGATCTCCCTGCGAAGACCCCCTTGAACGCGCGCGTCGTCGGCCGGGAGCGGCGCGACGGCTACCGCATCGAGAAGATCCTTTACGAGAGCCGGCCCCATCATCACATCACGGCGACGCTGTATCTGCCCGCGGGCACGCCCCCGTTCCCCGGCGTCCTCATGCCGATCGGACACAGCGCCAACGGCAAGGCCGCCGAGTACGTGCAGCGCGGGTCGATCCTGCTGGCCAAACACGGCCTGGCGGTGCTGACCTACGATCCCATCGGACAGGGGGAACGCAGTCAGCTTCTGGACGACCGGGGCCGACCGGCGATCAGCGGCAGCACGACCGAGCACACGATGGCCGGCATCGGCGCCTTGCTCGTCGGTCGTGGCACGGCGACGTATCGCGTCTGGGATGGCATCCGCAGCCTCGACTACCTGGCGAGCCGGCCGGAGATCGATCCGCAGCGCCTCGGTTGCACAGGCTGCTCCGGCGGCGGCACGCTGACTTCGTACCTCATGGCCCTCGATGATCGGATCGCGGTCGCCGCCCCCTCGTGCTACCTCACCTCGCTGGAGCGGCTCTTCGCCACCATCGGTCCGCAGGATGCCGAGCAGAACATCACCGGCCAGGTCGCCCTCGGCTTGGAGCACGCCGATTACCTGACCCTGCGGGCACCCCGGCCCACCTTGATCTGCGCCGCCAGCGGCGACTTCTTCGACATCCAGGGGACCTGGACGACCTTCCGCGAGGCCAAGCAGATCTACGGCCGGCTCGGATACGGCGAGCGCGTGGACCTGTTCGAATCGGACACCGGGCATGGCTTCCCCAAGTCCCAGCGCGAGGCCGTGCTCCGGTGGATGCGCCGCTGGCTGCTCAAGATCGACGATGCACCGGTCGAAGACGACTTCCCCATCGCCAAGGATGAGGAATTGCAGTGTACCCGCACCGGGCAAGTCCTGGCCGAGTTCCACGACCAGTCCGTCTTCGACCTCAATGCCGAGCGGGCGCGGGACCTGGCGGCCCAGCGGGCACAGGCTCGCGCGGCGGATCTGGGGCACCGATCCGGCAACGGCTGGCCGTGCCGGAAAGCGTCGCCGCGGCCCGGTGCACGGCGGTCGGGCACCTGCGGCGCGACGGCTATCAAGTCCGCAAGCTGGTGTTCGAGACCGAGCCTGGGATCAAGGTCCCGGGCCTCTGGTTCTGCCGGGACAGCGATGAGCGCGGGCCGCTGGTGGTCTACGTCCACGGCGAGAGCAAGGCCGCCGATGCCGGGCCGGGGGGACCGATCGAGAAACTGGTGCGGTCCGGAACGCGTGTGCTGGCCCTCGACCTGAGGGGCCTGGGCGAGACCGCGCCGGGCGTGCCGGCCCGCGACCGGCCCAACGACCTGGGTGTCGATGTCTCGGAGGCGTTCCTTGCCTTGCATCTCAATCGCCCCCTGCTCGGCCAGCGCGTGCACGATCTCCTGGCCGTGGTGGCAAAGATCGCCGACGAGAGTCCGGAAGGGATGGATGCGATCGGCATCGGCACGGCCGGCCCCGTGGTTTTGCATGCCGCGGCCCTCGATCGGCGCATCCGCCAGGTCACGCTGGAACGATCGATTCTCTCCTGGTCCGCGGTGGTCACCACGCCGATCAGCCGCAACCAGCTCACGAACGTCGTGCCCGGGGTCCTCCGCGCGTACGACCTGCCGGAACTGGCCGCTACCCTGGTTCCGCGCCCGCTGACAATCCGCCAACCCGTCAACCCCGTGGGCCAGCCCGTGTCCCAGGCGCAACTGGAGAACGTCTACACACCGGCCCGGTCGGCGTACGGGCAGGAGAAGGTCGGAAACAAGCTCGTCCTGCAGGCCGGATCGCCGCCCGCGTGATCCCTCTGGGTTCAAGACTTCGGTGTATCATTCCTCCATGAAGAATGAGTTCACGAATCTTGCGAATTCTGGTCCGGCGACAGCCTGGTTCTTCGTGCTCGGCACTTCGGCTTCCGGGCGTGCCGACGGCGCGGGCAGCGCAGCCGAGCGAGCGAGGCAGCCTCGGCGAGCGGGACGGTGCTGGAAGACCCGTTCGTGCACATAACGGTTCCGACAGCTCAGAAACCCGTTTGGTGATCGGGAACATCGAAATGCGGAACTTGGTGCAACCGTAAGGTATCAGCGTGATTGTCTCAGGCCGCTCCGGGCTTCAGAAACCGGAACGGCCGGGACGGCCGCCGCGACATGGAGAAGACCCTTCTCGTACACCCTCTCAGGCCTCCTGGCGCCGAAGACCGCGCGGATCGCGTCGAGGTATTGCAGACCGTGGACCGTGTCGGGCTCCAGGTAGCTCCCTTCGGTCCATTCGTTCCAGCAATTGATGTTCAGGATGCGCGGGCCTTGCGGCGCGCCCGCAGCCGGTCCTTGGTCTTCTGCAGCGCCGCGCGAAACCGCTCGGGCGTGTTGCCGCGGATCGTGTTCGTGAACGGGTAGCCGAAGTTGCCGAACTCGTCGTCCTGGTGGTGCGCGGACTCGGGTCCCAGCCCATCGTGACGTTTGGAAAATACGGCACGCCGAACATCGTCTCGGCCTTGTCCCAGTAGGCGAAGTAGCCGTCGCGGACCGTGTCGTAGTCGGTCTGAAGCTGGTTCAGCGGGACGTGGTGAATCCACACGTAGGACGTGACCGAGTCGAAGCCGAGGTCGCGGACCAGCTTGACCGAGTCGAGCGGCGTTTTCTCGCCGGGCAGGATGGGTTGTCCCCAGACCACCGCGTTGAGATGCAGGCCCGGCAGGCCGGCGGTGCGCACCTGGCGCGGAAGCCGTCGAGCGCCGCGCGGGTGGCGGCCACCGTGCCGAAGTTCTCCAGCAGCTTCGTCAGGTCATAAAACGAGAAGTACGGCCGGCCGTCGATCCGCCAGTACGACGGGATGGAGGAAATAATTCTGGATGACGTGGTCGCAGATCGCCTCGAAGTGCGCCGGCGTCACGGTGCCGCTATAGAGCTTCTTCTGCGGCGTGCCGCGCTTGTAGGGATGGATCTCCAGCCAGTCGTGATTGGCCCACATCAGGCCGAACTTCAACCGGCCGACGTTCGGGGCCTTGAGGAACCCCTTGTCGAGACAACCTTCCAGGAACGGGCCATCCTCATACATGTACCAGTCGAAGAGGAATGCGTCGATGCCGTGGTCGGCCGCGGCGTCGATCTTTTGGGCCATGACCGCCGGGTCGGACTCGTCCTCGTAACCCCACAGCGGCACGTTCGGCTGATGATGGCCCGGGAAGCGTGGACGGGCGGCCTTGACGAGCTCCCATTCCGACCAGCCCGGACCTTTGTTCTGGTCGTTGGCGCGTCGCCCGGATGGTAATTCGGGAAGTAATAGCTGGCCACCGTGATGGGACGCTCGGCGCGGGCGTCGTCTCCGCGGCAGGCGCAAGGACCACCAGGCTCGCGGCGGCGGTCAAGATCAGCAGGGGCGTCGTCGGCCGTTTCATGCGTTCGTCCTCGACGGGCGGACAAGCCGGTTGCATCTTCTCACGGAGACTGCTCGATCGAGCCTCGCACGGCCAATGGGACCGAGCGATGAGGGCCGCGTCAAGCCATTGACCGCGCTCAGAGCTGCTTCCGAAAGCCCCGAAGGGGCGGCAGTGAATAGCCCGGGGCGTCAGCCCCGGGAACCGAGGCCGCGACCGCGTCCGTCTTCATCGGAGCCCCGCAGGGGCGACAGAAGATTTGGCGAGACCATGGCTTCTGTCGCCCCTGCGGGGCTCCGGAGAGAGGGTTTTGAGTCGCCGTTCTTCCGTCCCGGGGCTGACGCCCCGGGCTATTCACTGCCGCCCCTTCGGGGCTTTCGGAACAGATTCTCAAATCGAGAGGAGGTCCGCTGCGATGCGACTTTGTCCAGGTGTGATCTCGCTCTGTTGCGGACTCGCGCTCGGCGCGACCGCCGCCGCCCCTCCTCCCAACCTCGTGGTCATCCTGGCCGACGACCTGGGCCGGGGCGATTATTCGGCCTTCGGCACGAGGGATTCTGCACACGCCGCACATCGACCGGTTGGCCCGCGACGGCATGACCTTCGAGAACTTCTACGCCAGTTGTTGCGTCTGCTCGCCCACCCGCGCGGCGCTCCTGACGGGCTGCTATGCCGACCGCGTCGGCGTGCCGGGCGTCATCCGGCACATCCCGGCGGATTCCTGGGGCTACCTCGCGCCCCACGCCCGCCTCTTGCCTCAGGCCCTCAAGCCGGCCGGATTCCACTCGGCGATCGTCGGCAAGTGGCACCTGGGCCTGAAGTCGCCCAACACGCCCAACGAGCGCGGATTCGACTTCTTCCACGGCTTCCTTGGCGACATGATGGACGATTACTGGACCCACCTGCGCGGCGGCCAGAACTTCCTGCGGCGCAACCAGGAGGTCATTGATCCCCAAGGCCACGCGACCGATCTGTTCACGGAATGGGCCTGCGACTATCTCGAAGAGCGTGCCAAGGTGGGCGGCCCCTTTTTCCTTTACCTGGCCTACAACGCGCCTCATGATCCCATCCAGCCGCCCCCGGAATGGCTGGCCAAGGTCCGTGGCGCCAGCCCCAGCTCGACGAGAAACGGGCCCGGCTCGTCGCCCTGATCGAACACATGGACGCGGGCATCGGCCAGGTGCTGGCGCGGCTCGACGGGCTCAAGCTGGCCGAGAACACGCTGGTGATCTTCACCTCCGACAACGGCGGCCTGCTCGCCACCGGCGCTCAGAACGGCCCCTGCGCAGCGGCAAGACGCATATGTATGAAGGCGGCCTGCGCGTCCCCGCCCTGGCGCTGGCCGGGCCGGATCGCGGCCGGCAGCCGGACGACTCATGTTGCCCTCAGCATGGACCTCTTTCCCACGCTCTGCCAGGCGGCCGGCACGCCCGTGCCGACGGGGCTGGATGCCGTCAGCTTCTTGCCCTCCCTGCTGGGAAAGCCCCAGGAGGAATCCCCGCGCGAGCTCTCATTTTGTCCGCCGCGAGGGCGGCATGCCCTACGGCGGCAAGACCATCGAGGCCCTCATCCGCGGCGATTGGAAGCTCGTGCAGGACAGCCCGTTTGGACCCCGCGAGCTCTACAACCTGAAACATGACCCGTATGAAACCACGAACCTCGCGGCCCAGGAACCGAAGATCCTCCGCGACCTCGTCGCCGCCCTGAGCCTCCACATTCAGCGCGGTGGGCAGGTGGGTTGGCAAGAACCCCAGGCGGAGGGCGAACGGTGAGTGATGCCGGATGCCGGATTCCGGATTCCAGATTCCGGATTCCAGATGCCAGATTCCAGATTCCAGATGCCAGATTCGGATACTCCAAAGCGATCGGCCATCAGTCATCCGGAATCCGGAATCCGGCATCTGGTATCTGGAATCTGGAATCTGGCATCTGGAATCCGGAATCAAGGGGCGTTCGGGGCTTGCATCCGCGGGAATGACCGGATTAGCTGTCAGGGGCGAGGGCGGCGCGAGCGGCCCTCCAGGATTGACCTCGAATGGGAGACATCGGATGAAGGGAACGAGCGTTGGGATGTTCGTGCTGGCCGTGGCCGTGCTGGTGCCGCCGTTGTGGGCACAGGAGTCGCTCGACCGCAGCGGCGCCCGGAAGCTCGGGTGGCGTCTGGCGCTGCAATCCTGGACCGTTCAGGGGACGGTCACACAGGCCATCGACACCGCCAAGGAAGTCGGCCTGCGCGGCATCGAGATCTTCCCGGGCCAGACGATCAGCCCGGACGACAAGGGCAAATTCGGGCCGGAGATGACCGAAGAACAGATCAAGACCGTGCTCGAGAAGGCCCGCGCCAGCCAGGTCCGCATCACCAGCTACGGCGTGACCGGCATCCCGGGCGACGAGGCCGCGCCCGCAAGATGTTCGAGTGGGCCAAGAAGATCGGCATCAGCACCCTCGTCAGCGAGCCCGATCCGAAAGACCTGCCCAAGATCGACAAGCTGGCCGGCGAGTACAACATCAAGGTCGCCATCCACGACCATCCCAAGCCCAGCCGCTACTGGGACCCGGCCTATGTCTATGAGCTGACCAAGGACCTCAAGAACGTCGGCTACTGCGCCGACGTCGGCCACTGGAAGCGGAGCGGCCTGGACCCCGTCGAGTGCCTGAAGAAGTACGGCGACAAGGTCGTCTCGCTGCACTTCAAGGATCTCAGCGCGGGCACGAGATATGCATGACGTGATCTGGGGCACGGGCGATTGCCACGCCGCCGAGATGCTCAAAATCCTCAAGGACAAGAACTTCAAGGGCATCTTCGCCATCGAGTTCGAATACAAGTGGGACGTGCCCACCCTGCGCAAGTGCGCAGAGTTCTTCTACGAGCAGGCGAACAAGCTCGCCGGCCAGTAAGCGGTAGTCTTCGTAGGGTGGGCTCGGCCCACCATCCGGGAATCAAAGACGGTGGGCCGAGCCCACAAGAGATCTAAGGGTGTCGAGAAGGTCTTCTTGTAGCGGCGGCCGTCCCGGCCGCTCCGGAATCCCCAATCCGGAGCGGCCGGGACGGCCGCCGCTACACGAAGGCCGCTCTAGACCTTCTCGTACACCCTTTCAGAGCGACCGCAACAACCGCAGGGCCTCCTCGATCACCACCTCGGCCGCGGCCGGGGCGAAGTGGCTGCTCTCGACCTCGTAGCCGCCCGCCTCGTAGCAGTCTTTCGTCGGCAGGTAGCCGGCGGTGCCGTTGCAATGCGTGATCACGATCGTGGTCTTGAAGGGTGAACCTTCCTTGATCTTCTTGCCGATGGCATTGAACACCTCGCCGCCCAGGCCCACGAAGGCGACGTCGCCCACGCGGCCGACAGTGATATTGAAGGGTTTCGCCGGCGTGTCGGCGGGTGCGTCCTTCTGGCCTTCGGGCTTGGCCGGCAGGTCGATGGTCTTGAAGACCGAGCGGATCGGCCCGTGAGCCTCGGCCGTCTTGATGCCTTTGGCCACCTGGACGACCTCCTCGCCGAGCATCGTGCCCAGGAGGACCGGCTCGGGAATCCAGCCGTCGGCGGTGCGGAACTCGGGCAGCACACGGAACCACGGATCAATATCACCCGATGCGCCGGCGAAGGCGGCCGCGATCACGTTCGGGCCCAGGACTTTCTCGACGAACTGTTCGGCCAGGCCGTGGACGTCGCCGCTGATGATCAGGTTGCCCGGGCCGAGCGACGTGCTGTGCGTGGCGTAGTCGAAGAGGACCGCCGCCGGGCGATCGACGCCAGGGCGCTGGAGCAGCAGGACCTGCACCTCGCGATCGGTCAGGATCGACGGGTTGCGTCCCAGGCGGATCTGGGTCTTGCCCGCCGCGTTCGTCACGGCCTCGCGGCGGTTCGCGCCGACCGGCGATGACCCCGCGCCGAGGCCGAGCCGGACCGGCTCGACGTGGGCGAGGGCGTCCTGCACGACGGCGATCAGCTTGGTTTCGAGCTCCTTCGCGTAGGCGACGTTGTTCGGGTGTCCCTTGGCCGTATCGAAGGTCACGCCCGGGCGCTGTGCGTGTGGATGGCGGCCAGGAACAGCTCTTCGGGCTGCAAGTGGCAGGCTTCGGCGATCGCCTTGCGGATCACCTCGCCGCTGCCGTCATAGAAGCCGATCAGGTCCGTGGAGACCAGCACCAGCCGCTTGCCGCCCTGTTCGAAGGCGATGACGCGGGCCGACAGGGGATCGTGCACGCCTTGGGACAGGCTCTTGCGGCTGGAGTAGCCGGAGAGCGTCACCGGACTGGCCGGCGTGATGTCCGCGCGGGCAACCCCTGCGCAAGGCACTCTCCTGCGCCGGTGCCCGCGCCGCGGCCAGAACCAGGCACGATCCCGCGGTGAGGACCGAGAGGGCTCTGGCGATGTTCCGAATCGAAATAGGTGCGAACATGACTCCGCCTCGGTTTGAGTTCCTGGACCCACTTTCCCGACGTTCTGAGGAAGGGGGTTTGTCTCCTCTATGTAGTGGCGGCCGTCCCGGCCGCTCCGGTTCTTCTTAAGTCCGGAGCGGCCGGGACGGCCGCCACTACATGGAAAAGACCCTCCCTCGCCGACCCCTTTGAGTCTACGCGGCGCCGGGAGCGGCTGCCAGGATCGTCCCGGCGGAGTTACATGCTTCGAATCTTCATGTAGCGCCGCACGTCGGGCGCCAGGTAATACCAGGCCAGAGCGCCGATCCCGACGGCCAGCAGCCCCGCGACCATCAGGCCGACGGGGTATTTGCGGGGGAACTCCCGCTCCTTGAGAAGTGCGGAGGGCTTTTCCCACTCACGCGACCGCGGCCACGAAGGCGCCAGATGTTCGGATGCGTATTTCAGCATGGACGGACCTCCTGAGGATGAGTGACGTCGTTTCCACCAGCTCGGATCTCTTCACCCCGAAGCACGCGCGCGGCGAGCGACTCGATGAGCACCACGGCCTCGTCGACGGCCGCGCGGACGGGATCGCTCAACCCGCCGCTCATGTCGTCTTCCTCATGGAACGGTGTGGGCTCGCAGCCCACCAGCAGCAGCCTCCCGCAGGAACCGCCCATGGCCGCGGCCAGGCGCAGCACCTTCACGGGGTCCATCCCGTGCGTCTCGACCAGGCCGGGGCCGGCCGTGTCGTCCGACCCGTCCAGGGACGGCTCGAGGACATAGAGCGTGCCGGGAGGGCCGCCGCGCGGCGTCGCGTCGACGAGAATCACGGTCTCGTAACCGTCCAGCAGGGCATACGTCAGGTCGAGGCCGCGGATGCCGAAATCGACGACCCGCACCGCGTCCGGCAGCCCGCTGCGCATGAGGCGCTGAGCCACTTCCACGCCGAAGGCATCGTCGCCCAGGAAGATGTTGCCGACGCAGGCGATGAGGATGCGCGGTTGGGTCATGGTTCCTCCTGGGGCGCCGACGATGTCGCACGAGAGTTCGAGCGCGTCCTTGAGACGAATCGCCCCCTGAAGGGCCGTCACCGGCTTGATGCGGTATCCGGACATCGGCAGCGCGCAACCGCCCTGAAAGCGGAGGCCATCGCTGAAGACCGTCAGCTCGCCCCGGACGCGTTGCGGCTGAGTGACGCCGTGCAGAGAGAGCTGGCCCTCGATGGCAAGCCCGTACTGGTTCGCGGCGATCTGGACGCTCTCGACGGCCGTGGACTCGTAGTGGATTTCGGGGAAGAGCCTGGTTTCGAGCACCTCGTTCTTCATCCGCCCTTCGATCTCGGCGCGGTCGGCCTCGCGCACGTGGTCCAGGAGCTGGAGCGAGCGCGCGGGGATGGTGAGATCCAGCTTCGCCTCCGTGATCTCGCCGTCGCTGAGGCGGACCGTTCCCAAGAAGTCACGGACGGCGAAGGTTGGGCTGTGGGCAACGAACGACAGGATGCCGGTCGCGAAGGCGTGCACGGTGAACTGACTCCGCGCTGGGTCGAGCCTGTAGCGAGCCATCAACGTGCCGCCTCACAAGAGAGGTTCCACTTCGTCCGGCTGGAAAAAGAAGCGATGCCCGGGCTGGCGCAGCGTGCCGAGATCCTGGCCGGGATCGTCATCCACGGTGACGGCCAGGTAAAGCTTTCCCTCAAAGTCCTGCTCGATCGCCTCGATGGTCGCATCCTTGCCGGCGAGCGCCAGGTCCAGGATGTCCGCCCGTAGGCGGGGGCGCAGCCGGACTCGATCACCCTGGCGCAGCTCGGCGGCGCCGACGTGAATGCACTCCACCCGGCGCCGGTCCGACTCGGGGCTCCAGCTATCCATGCGCGTCCTCCTGCCCGAGGGTTCGAAGTCCGCGCACCGTCCCGTGCAGGCCGAGCAGTTGCGCGCGCGCCAGCGATTCGGTGCGCGACAGCAGGGCCGCCGCCCGCTCATCGACGGCCGCCATCGCGGCTTTCTCCGCGCCGGTCAGGGCCATGATCCGCAGCGTCAGGATCTCATCAATTTCGGTGCCGTCGAAGAGATCGCCCGGACTCTCGGGCGCCACCTGGGGATAATCATAAAGAATGATCGGCGACGAGAGCATCAGATCCCTTTGTCCCTCTTCTCCGACCAGCACGGGCCATGTGCCGACGTTGCGGCACGCGGCGGCCTGCTGGCGCCAGCACTCGGGAGGGTCCATCAGGGAGACAAAGGCCCCGTCGCGCACGCCCATGATCACGTGCGTCGAGACCATCGCGCTCATCAGGGCCTCGTCGCGGTCGCTGACGGCGGCTCCTTCCAGCGCGTTGTGGTTGGACACGCGGAGCGTCAAGCGGAACAGCCCTGGTTCGACCACCGCCGCCGCCACTTCCAAACATCCCTTGAGAGTGCGTTGCTCGCGTACCAGGACGCCGACGACCGCGCCGGTGGTTTCCCGTAACGGCTCCAACCATCGCCCGCCCGCGAACGTGAAGGGTGTGTTCACCGCATGCGCCGTCGAGCTCGGCGAGCGTCACCTCGCGCAGGTGAACCTCGCGCGCTTCCGCCTCCTGCCAGCTCTGGAACTGCCGGTTGTCCACGTGCAGGGTTTCGACGGGGCAGAACTCAGGCTCGTCGCCCAGGGGCCACTCGGTGAGGGGGGGATCAATCGCACCGGCCTGGCGGGACGTCAGGTGCAGGAAGCGCACGACCGCCTCGAAACGCGTCGCGGGCGTACCCTGGATCAAGCACTCGGTCTGGTTTCCCGAGGCGTCGCTGCCGCGTTGCGCCTGGCAATACGCGTCGGGATACAGTCCGCCGAACGTCCAGCGGTGGCGGTTTTTGACCGACGGCCGGTACGGGTACAGGATGTACCCCTCGTACAGGATAGCGTCGGCGATCGGGTCCACGAGCGCACGGTTCATGACCTCACCGGCTCCTCGGCATGAGACAGCAGCCGCTCCAGTGTCTGTTCCCAGGTGGGTAGGCCCGCTCGGCTCTTGTATTGAGTAAGTTGGTCGAAAATGTCTTTGCGTAAACACAGCCAGGCGATGTTGGGATAATACAGGTTCATCAGCGTGCGCCAGGTGTCCGCGCGCAGCCGGTAGTAAGCTTCCTTCTCCCACGAGATCTGCGCCGACCTTCAGATCGCCGTCGGGCGCCTCGTGGAAGATCGTGCCGCTGAAGAGGAAGCAAAGCGGGATCTCGCCGTCCTCCAGGGCATCAAAATACTTCGTGACCGCCAGATTGAAGTCGTAGCTGCAAGGTACCGGTAGGTCCACAATGCACTCGCCGACAAACGAGGGCAAGGCCGCGCTGACGTGTGTCCAGGGCATGGGGCGCAGTGTCTGTCCCCAGCGCTCGGGCGTCCCGAAGAGGTCCAGAAGCCGCTTCTCGTTCCCGGTCGGAGTAGCTTCGCCGGGCCGGCTCGATCCGTACCTGGCAGCGGAGAATGACGGAATGGATCGGCATCGGGGCGCGTCGCTGGCCACGGCCTCGCGCACACGTAGCTTGAAGAGCAACAGGCACGGCCGCGAACCGCTGCGGTTCGGCTCCCTCGATTGTGTAATCCAGGTCAGGCATGGACAGTCTCTCAATCCGAGGGGCTTCAAAAACCGCTCATGAGGACCGTGCTTTCAGGTTATCGAAGAAGCGCGTGATCTCTTGCCAGGCTGTGATTCCACCCGAGAGCCCGCGCCAGTGGGTGCGGATGAGACCTACCAGCTTGTAACATTCGTCGATGCCGACCAAAAAGCACGCGCTCGCGCCGGTGACGCGGTTGACCAGCAGCGCCTCGACGTCCGCTCCGAGGTTGCGGAGCACCGGGTTTTCCTTCTCCAGCTCTTGCCAGGACTCCAGTGGAATCTGGGATTCGGTGGCCCCGGCGGGGCTCGGGTAGAAGGCGACCACGCGCCCGGCCTTTGTACTTTGCAGAAAGAAGGCGAGGCTGATCGGGAGTTGCAATGCCTCCCAGGCCATGTCCGTCAGGCGAAAATCGGGCAAGAAGCGGACGCGGCGCGGCACCCGGAGAAACCGCGCTGCACCTTGGCCGCTGAACAGGACGGCGCAGGCGTCGCACGCACAGAGAAGCCTCTGGCTGGAGCGTTCGACCAGGTGCGGCGTGTTCGGGCGGCAATCCCGCGTCGCAGAGTTCGCAGTGTTCACGAACGTCCCGCGCCCGTGCGAAACGGCGCAGAGCCGTCATCGCACTCAGCCCGGGACGGCCGCCGCTGGACTCTGGTTCCATGAACGGCTTGCTCCATTTCACGCAGGCGGAAGGTGCGGCATGCGCGGGTCGATCGGGTCACAGGCGCCGGGGTTGATGCTGGTGGAATCCCGCGCCGTGCGGTTGTACTTCGGATCACCGCGGCCCGGCTCGCGCCCTTCCCGTCGGACGCGTTCCTCGCCTTTCGGCGTGCCCGGGGTGTGTGCGGACATATCCGGCGACACTTCGCGCCATGCCATGTTCGGTCCTCCTTCAAGGTCATTTCGGTAAGGGTTCCGAGAGCACCGTCAGAGCCACGAGCGGGCGGCCGTCGAGTGTGATCGGCGGCTTCTCGACGGCCCCTTCCACCTCCACGGCGAGCGCGTCCGGGGCCTTTTCGAGGATCGCCTCCTCGATCATCGTTTTCATCGTCAGGGACGAGGACGGGCAACCATGGCAGCTTCCCTCCAGGCGCAGCCGCACGACGCCCTCATGAATCCCGAGCAGCTCGACATTACCCCCATGCGAACGGAGATAGGGCCGCACCTGTTCGAGGGCCTGTTGCACGCGCGTTTTCAGGTCGAGCGGGTGCAGGCCATGCAGGAGGAGCAGGCCGCCGGCCACATCATCGCGGGAGCAAGCCTCGAGGACCGTCGTACCTGCTTCCCCGGCCGCCGCCAGATGGCTCAAGATGCGCTCCAGGCCGCGGCCGTGCAGGTCGAGGAGCGCCTGGACGATCTCCCGCGCCTGGTCCTGCGCCGTGGGGTCGGCCCAGCGTTCCACGCCTTGCAACAAGATCTCCAGGCGTTGCATCCGCGACTGGAACTCACGCTTTTCAGGCGTGTCCGTCATGGCCGTCTCCCCTGTCACTTGTCACTGGCTCCGGGTGGCCGGGGCGTCGAAGAGATGTAGAGATGTAGGCTGGGTCCAGACCCAGCCTACAGGACTGCAAGCCATTGACGAGTAACAAGCCTAACCCTGCACGCCGAACATGGGGTTGTGCCGCACGTCGAGCAGCTTGCCGTTGCCCAGATACATGTGGACGCCGCACGGCAGGCAGGGGTCGAAGCTGCGGACCGTGCGCATGATGTCGATGCCCTTGAACTTGTCCGGGCCGTTCTCCTCGAAGATGGGCGTATCCTGCACGGCATCCTCGTACGGACCGGGGGTGCCAAAAGTATCGCGCGGAGCGGCGTTCCAGGGCGTGGGAGGATACGGGTGGTAATTGGCGATCTTGCCATCGCGGATGACGACGTGGTGCGACAGCACGCCCCGGACGGCCTCGTGGAAGCCACAGCCAATCGCTTCCTCGGGCACGACGAAATCGGTCCACGTCCGGGTCCGGCCCGCGTGCAGCTCCGCCATCGCCTGTTCGGCGAAGTACAATGCGCAGGCGGCGGCGTACGCCTGGAAGTAAGTGCGAGAGCGGTCGCGCTCGATGGCGTTACTCCACTTGGGAATCTTCCACTCGAACTCCACTTCCGGCAACATCGCGGTCTTGGGCAGGTAGATCTTCACGCTGTGGCCGGTCGCCTTGATGTAGCCGATATCCACCAGTCCCGCGAGCGCCGTGGACCACAACCGCGCGATCGGCCCGCCGCCGGTGTCCAGCGCCAGGTGCTCGCCGGTCTGCGGGTGCAGCCAGCGCGGCGACATGACCCAGGAGTAATTCCCCTGGAAGTCCCGCTTCTGGGGCCGTGGCGTCGTGGTCTGGTTCCAGGGGTGACGGCGATCGACCGGATTGCCCAAGGGGTCCCGGTAAACGAACATCTCGTCGTCCTCCCAGTCATCGTAATACGACGAGCCGAGCAGGATGCGGATGTTGAGGTTGATATCGATCAGGTTGTGAGTCACGGCCTGGCCATCGACGATGACGCCGGGGGTGACGTACATCGCCTTGCCCCACTCGTTCATGTTGCGATAGGTGTAGTCGCACACCGCCGGATCATTGAACGAGCCCCAGCAGCCGAGCAGCACCCGGCGCCGGCCGACTTCCTCGTAGCCGGGCAGGGCCTCGTAGAAGAAGTCGAACAGGTCGTCGTGCAGCGGCACCACTTTCTTCATGAACTCGACGTACTTCATCAGCCGGACGAGATAGTCCGTGAAGAGCTGCTGGGTAGGCACGGTGCCGACGCCGCCCGGGTAGAGTGTCGAGGGGTGGACGTGGCGGCCTTCCATCAGGCAGAACATCTCGCGGGTCATCCGGCTCATCTGGAGCGCTTCACGATAGAAGTCCCCCGTGAACGGGTTGAGCGCCCGCATGATGTCGGCGATCGTGTGGTAGTGGTGCAGCTCCGCGTGGGGTGCCTGGGCGTGCTGGGCCTTCTCCCAGACGCTCGGGTTGGTCTCCTTGACCATCTGCTCGCAGAAGTCGACGCCCACCAGGTTGTCTTGAAAGATGTTGTGGTCGAACATGTACTCGGCCGCCTCGCCGAGGTTGACGATCCACTCGCCCATGGCGGGCGGGCGGATGCCGAAGGCCATGTTCTGGGCGTAGCAGGCGCAGGTGGCGTGGTTGTCGCCGCAGATGCCGCAGATGCGGCTGGTGATGAAGTGGGCGTCGCGCGGGTCCTTGCCCTTCATGAAGATGCTGTAGCCCCGGAAGATCGACGAGGTACTGTGACACTCGACGACCTGCCGGTTGGCAAAGTCGATCTTGGTGTAGATCCCCAGGCTGCCGACGATCCGCGTGATCGGGTCCCAGGACATCTCGACGAGCTTGCGGGTCTCGGCGGGCGCCTCTGTCTCGGGCAGGGTGGCGGTGGACAAGGTGTCTCTCCTTCCTTCCCTCAATAGGTCGCGGCGTGGTAGCCGGTGGTCAGCTCGTAGCCGCGGTGTCGCCACTTCGGCTCCTTGTTGGCCGTCTCGTTGGTCATGGCCCGGAGGTTGCGGATGACCCGCCCGTAGACGTTCACCAGGGCGGACGACATGATCGCGCCGGGCGGCTCGTCCATGAAGGGCATGAACTTGTCCGGGAAGCCGGGCATGGTGCAGGCGATGCAGATGCCGCCGACGTTCGGACATCCGCCGATGCCCGCCATCCAGCCGCGCTTGGTGACGTTGCAGTTGACCACCGGCCCCCAGCAGCCGATCTTCACCAGGCACTTGGGCGAGCCGTACTCGCGGCGAAATCGCCTTGCTCGTAGTAGCCCGCGCGGTCGCATCCCTCATGCACGGTCTTGCCAAACAGCCAGGTCGGCCGCAGTTGCTCGTCGAGGGGAATCAAGGGGGCCAGACCGGCCGCTTGATAAAGGAGGTAGAGGAGGGTCTCGGTCATATTGTCCGGCTGCACCGGACAGCCCGGGACATTGATGATCGGCACCCCGGCCTTGGAGCGCCAGCCCCAGCCGAGATAATCCGCCAGCCCCATGGCGCCGGTCGGATTGCCCGCCATCGCGTGGATGCCCCCATACGTGGCGCACGTGCCGGCCGCCACCACCGCGAACGCCTTGGACGAGAGCCGGTCGATCCACTCGCAGGTCGTGATCGGCTGGCCCGTCTTCTTGTCGGTGCCGAGCGCCGCCCAGTACCCTTCCTGCTTGATGTTCTCGTTGGGGATCGACCCCTCGATGACCAGGACGAAAGGCGCCCCAGCCGATCCTCATCGGCCAGGTACCAGTACTGCATGAACTCGTCGCCCACCTCGTACGCCAGCACCGGGTTGTGCAGGTGGACCTTGGGGAGGCCGGGGATGGCCCCCATCACGATATCCTCGATGCTGGGCTGGGTGGCGGCGGTGGTGGACACCGAGTCGCCATCGCAACTCAGCCCGGCCGTGATCCAGAGGATGTGGACCTCCTTGACCGCCGGCTCCCGTTGCGTCTTGCGTCCGTAGGGGGCTCCGATTGGTGCTTTCGGCCATAGATACGTCTCCCTTCCCAGACCCCCAAGGTGACGGGGGCAGGTCGGTTTCCTACAAATCCCCAGGGGTTGGTTCGTCTCCAGACCGTGGTGTGCAGACGGCCCGGGCGCCGGTGGCGAAGTCCATTGCGCGTGCTCTGAGATGCCGGCCAGCAGCGGCCGTACCGATGGGGGTGAGCGTCTCACGAATGGCGTCAGGCTCGGGCGGTTGCGATGCGGAACCCGCGGCCCACGGTTCCACACAGCCCGGGTCGAGAGGGATGCGGTCGTACCGCGACTGCGGCACAGAACACATGCTGAGGGCCTCGGATGTCCACGAAAGCCGTCGCCGACAGCCCCCGTGAGCCACCGGGGCACGGCTTTCGGAAACGCTCCCGCTCTGATTCCATCCCCGCCCCGAAATGAGCCGGCCGGAGATCGAGACGACGAGTCGACGCGGATCGAACACAATCACGCCTGGCGCCAGTCAACCCATCTTGTTCTCCATCGATCGAGCAATTCCCGTGCCTTCAAGAATGAATCTTGCCGCCTCATGCCGCCGGCCGGGGATCGGCTCTTGTAGGGTAGGCTTTAGCCTGCCGCTTCTAATGGAGTTGTTGAATGGAAGCGGCAGGCTAAAGCCTACCCTACAAGACAGAGCCGTTGCGGCCCCGCCGCGCCGCGAATTCCGCCCGGTCCACACCGGCGGCGTATTGCGGAACCTTGGCCGCATCGCGCGCACAAAGAGGCGGAAGGGTGCGCAACGGTGTGCCCGCCGGGAAGGGTCCTCTGCGACGATCCCCAAGTATCAGGTAAGTTAGATAACATGGAGGGTTTATGAATTGTCGTGCGGCCGTCTCCGAGCGCGACAGGAGAGAGTAGCACCTTGCGGGGCGATTCCGGTCTTTCGAGAATCGGCGTGTGCGTTGAATCGGAGCCGACGAGGCCCGCCCTTCGGACCCGGGTACCGGAGATCGAGGCATCCCATGAGAAACCTTGTCTTGCTGGCCGTCTGCGTGGGTGCGACCGCGGCCGTGCGTGGGCCCTGGCGCGGACCGCCGAGACGACGTTGCCGCCGGGCGTGCAGGCCGTCTGGGATCTCGGCAAGGCCTTCCATAAGACCACTCCCACGCGCGAGCGGATCTGCATCAACGGCTTGTGGCAGTGGCAGCCGGCGGAAAAGAACGCTGAGAACGTGCCGGCGGACAACTGGGGTTATTTCAAGGTCCCGGGCAACTGGCCGGGAATCACCGACTACATGCAGGAAGACACCCAGACCGTTTACCCCCATCCGAGCTGGAAGAGTCAGAAGCTGGCCGGCATCACCTCCGCCTGGTATCAGCGCGAGATCCGCGTGCCGCCCGATTGGGCCGGCCGTCGCGTCGAGCTCGACGTGTCCTACCTGAACTCTTACGCCGCGGTTTACGTGGATGCGAAGCCGGTCGGCGAGCTTCACTTCCCCGGGGGCAGGCTGGACCTCACCGCGGCTTGCCCCGCGGGCAGCCGTCATGTGCTGAGCCTGCTCGTCGTGGCGATGCCGCTGAGCGCCGTCCAGATGTCGTTCTCGGACACCAACGCCGCCAAGGAAGCCCAGGGCCACGTCGAAAGGCGCGGGCTGTGCGGCGATCATCTACCTCGTGAGTGAGCCCCACGGCCGCACGCATCAGCGACCTGCGGATCGATACCTCGGTGCGCAAGGGGGAGATCACCTTCAACGCCGGCCTCGATGGTCTGGCGGCCGATGCCTCGTACACACTGCACGCCCGGATTGCCGACGCCTGGCGAAAGGTCGCCGAGTTCACGAGTCCGCCGCTGCGCACGGCGATCTGAAGGACGGACACGCCGCGTTCACCGCCCAGTGGAAGCCGGAGAAGCTCTGGGACATCATCACGCCCGAGAACCAGTACCAGGCCACGCTGTCACTCCGGGATGCAGGGGGAAAGGTGCTCGATGAGAGCTTTGCCGAGCGGTTCGGCTTCCGCGAATTCTGGATCGACGGCCGGGATTTCTATCTCAACGGCAGCCGCATCTATCTCTCCGCCGTGCCATTCGATAACGCCGAGGTGAGCGCGGCCGCGGCGACCTACGAGGGCGCCAAGGAAACGATGCGGCGGATGAAGTCCTTCGGGATCAACTTCGTCTACACGCACAACTACGGCTGCGAGCCGGGCACGCACCTGAGCTTCACGGAGATCCTGAGGGCCGCGGACGACACGGGGATGCTGGTGGCCCTCTCGCAGCCGCACTTCGGCCAGTACAAGTGGCAGGCGGCCGATGCCGACCAGAAGAACGGTTACGCCCGCGACGCGGCGTTCTACGTGCGCGTGGCCGGCAGCCATCCGTCGGTCATCATGTACTCCACAAGCCACAATGCCACCGGCTATGTCGAGGGCAACAACCCGGACATGATCGACGGCATCCAGGACCCCCGGCCCGACTGGGCGAAGAACGGCGTCAAGGTCCCGCTCCGCGCCGAGGCGATCCTGAAGCGATTGGACCCGAGCCGCATCGTCTATCACCACTCGTCGGGCAACCTGGGCTCGATCTACTCGCTGAACTTCTACACGAACTTCACTCCCATCCAGGAGATGGACGACTGGTTCGGCCACTGGGCCACGAAGGGCGTCAAGCCGCTGTTCACCTGCGAGTTTGCCGTTCCTTGCACCTGGGACTGGACCATGTACCGCGGCTGGTACCGCGGCGGTCGCGAGTTCGGCAGCGCGGCCGTGCCCTGGGAATACTGCATGGCCGAGTGGAATTCCCAGTTCTACGGCGATCGGGCCTTCAAAATCAGCGAGGCGGAGAAGGCGAACCTGCGCTGGGAAGCCAAGAAGTTCCGCGAGGGCGGCGGCTGGCACCGCTGGGATTTCCCGCACCAGGTCGGCGCGATCGAATTCGAAGAACAATTCCCGATCCTCGCGCAGTACCTCAACGACAACTGGCGGGCGTTCCGCACCTGGGGCCTTTCGGCCAACAATCCCTGGCAATACTCCGATTTCTGGAAGCTGCGCCCCGGCGTGAAACGCGACCGCAAGGTCTTCAATGTGGACTGGGAACACTTGCAGCGCCCCGGCTTCAGCCCCGACTACTCCGAGCGGCCCTTCCAGACCCTGGTGACAGCCTACGAACGCTCGGACTGGGAGCCGAACGAGGCGGGCAAGGCACTCTTGCGCAACAACATGCCGCTGCTGGCCTACATCGCCGGCAAGCCGGCCGCGTTCACGAGCAAGGACCACAACTTCACGCCGGGCGAGGTGGTGGAGAAGCAGCTCATCCTCATCAATAACTCGCGGCGAACGGTCACGGCCGACTACGAGTGGGGCATGGCCATGTCGAAGGCAAGGGCCGCTTTCGAGCGTCGCCAGAACATCTCGATCCCGACCGGCGAGCAGGTACGCATCCCGATTCTCATCCAGTTGCCGGAGGACGTCGGGCCGGGAGGATTGGAACTGCAAGCCGAGGTCCGCTTCAGCACGGGCGAGCAGCAAACGGACACGTTCGCGATCAACGTCCTGCCGCATCCGGAACTCGTGAAGGTCACGCCGAAGATCGCGGTTTTCGACTCCAGGGGCGAGACGACCAGAATGCTCGACGGCATGGGTGTGAGGTACCATTCCATTGACGCCGCGGCCGGCCTGGCGGGCTACGACATGCTCGTGATCGGCAAGGGCGCGCTCACCGTGGACGGACCCGGCCCGGACGTGAGCCGCGTGCGCGACGGGCTCAAGGTCCTCTGTTCGAACAGACCGGGGACGTGCTGGAGAAGCGGTTCGGGTTCCGCGTGGCGGAGTACGGTCTGCGGGAAGTCTTCGAGCGGGTGTCGGATCATCCCCTCTTGAATCGACTTCATCCCCAGTGTCTGCACGATTGGCGAGGCGAGGCCACGATCCTGCCGCCGCGCTTGAATTACACGATCGGCGAGCCCTATCGCCAGACGACGCCGGTGGTGAAGTGGTGCGATATGTACGTCCCGCGCGTGTGGCGCGCGGGTGCCGGGGCAATGTCGCTTCGGTTCTGATCGAGAAGCCGGCAAAGGGGGATTTCCTGCCCCTCCTCGACGGCGGTTACAGCCTCCAGTACACCCCGCTGATGGAGTACCGCGAAGGCAAGGGCCTGGTGATGTTTTGCCAGTTGGACGTCTGTGGTCGTACGGAAAGCGACCCGGCCGCCGAGACGATCGCGCGCGGCCTGGTCCGGTACGTGGCGTCGTGGCAGCCAGCTCCGCGGCGGCAAGCGCTTTATGTCGGCGAGCCGGCCGGAAAGCGTCATCTCGCATTCGCGGGTATTACTGTAAAGACGTACGACGGAGGCAAGCTCGCGCCCGATCAGGTGCTCGTCGTGGGGCCGGGCGGCGGGCAGGCGCTGGCCGCCCACAAAGCCGCCGTCGCCGAGTTCCTGAAAGCGGCCGGGAACCTGCTGGCGCTCGGCCTCGATGCCTCGGAAGCCAACGCGTTCCTGCCGGAAAAAGTGGGCATGAAGAGGGCCGAGCACATCGCCACCTTCTTCGAGACCCCCGATACGAGGGGCCTGCTGGCCGGAGTCGGGCCGGCGGATGTCCACAACCGCGCTCCTCGTGAGCTGCCTTTGGTGACGAGCGGCGCCATGGTCCTCGGCGATGGCGTCCTGGCTCAGCGCCGAGAACGCGAACGTCGTCTTCTTCCAGCTTCCTCCTTACACCGTCACACGCGCGGAAGGCGCAGTCCCGTCCTTTGTCGTGAATGGCGAGGACGCCGCCGACGGCAAGCAAAGTGCCTTGCTGACGCTCGGTACGGCGACCGAATCCGGCATGCAGTTCGGGCAGAAGGTCAAAGGCGGCGAGGCCGGCAAGACCTACACCTTCACCGCCTTCGTGAAACCGCTCGGCGCGCCGGTGCCGGTCCATCTCGAAATCGAACGGCCCGCCCGCCCCTGGGATCGTGCCGTGAAAGGCGAGACCATCCAGGCCGCCGCCGATCAATGGACCGAGCTGCACGTCACCTTCAAGGTCGAGAAACCGTTCCCCGAAGGCTGGTTCGCCTACATCGCGGGCGGCGACGACGAGACCGCTTGCGGGTGGACCGCTTCCAGATCACCGAAGGCGACTACGTCCCTTCGCAATCGGCCCAGGCGGCGGGCGAAATTGCCTTTACCAACGCCAGCTTCGAGACGGGCACGCAACCCTGGTCGTTCACGTTCGGCGAACAATACAACCTGCGGCGCACCTACCGGCGCGCCTCGTTCACGCTGGCCCGACTGCTGGCCAACATGGGCGTCGCCGCGTCCACGCCTTTGCTGGAGCGTTTTTCAGCTCCGGTGGCCGCGTCGAAACCGGAGAAACGCTGGCTCAACGCCTTTTATCTCGATCAACCGGAGGAATGGGACGATCCGTATCGCTTCTTCAACTGGTGATGGAACGCATTCCCCAACTACTGCCTCGGGTGGCTGGGGCGTCCCCTCCTGTAGGCTGGGTTCCTGTAGGCTGGGTCTGGACCCAGCTTCCCCAGGAAGGAATGGCGCCGCAACACCGGAGCCCAGGAAAGGGCTGGGTCCGGACCCAGCCTACAGGACTCTTGCCAAGGTGTGCAAATGATGACGCGAAGAATCCGGGCTCTGGTCGCCATTTCGTTCCTCGTCGTCGTTGGCCAGAGCGTTTTCGGCCAGCACGTCAAGCTGCTGAACCAGGCGCCCGATCCCCACGGCTTCCCCCGCCCGGCGCGGGCGCGAAGGACGTGCCGCTGCGTACGAGCTTGTACCTGCACCTCGGCCTGCCGCCGGAAGCGAAAAAGGGCGACGCCATGGACGCGGCGTCCGTGGCCGTGTCCCTCCAGCCGCAGGGAGGCGAGACTGTCGCGCTGCTGAAGCCCGGCCGGCAGTTCGCCGCAGGGGCATCGGGCTGGCTGCGACCGCACCAGGGACTTCTGGGCGGCTCCGCGCTGGCGGTCTACATCGACCGGGATGCGCCGTTACGGCCGGAAACGACCTACACCGTCCACGTCGAAGCCCGTTCCGTCGCCGGCGCGGACCTGGAGCCGAAGGACCGCGACGGCTGGACCTTCACCACCGAGGCGGCACCCAAGACCCACGCGCTGAGCTTCGCCGTCGATCTGGCGACCGAACCCGTCGCGTGGCACGGCCGGTTCTTCTCGGGGCCTTGCAACGTCATCTTCTGCTCCGAGGCGGCCACCTTACGGCCCGACCTACGACCTGATGGCCGCGGCCCGCAAGCACCATCCCCGGGCCTGGAGCTATCAGCGCGACTTCTGGATGACCGGCACCGAGTTCCGCCGCCGGTCGTTCCTTCCGTCAACGCCTGCCCAACATCGTCCGCGAGCGCGAGACGCGCCGGATCGCCGCGATCGAGCCGCGAAGAGACGCCGTCGTGCTCCGCGTCGAGGACGTCTTCGGCCACGACCAGTACGGCATCCCGGCCGGCCGGCCCGTCGCCGAGGACTACCACCCGGGCGACGAGGTCCTGATCGCCGACGGCGTCCACGACGCCCGCAGCCAAGGTCCTCGCCGTCGACGACGCGGCCGGCACGGTCACGGTCAGCCCGTTCGCGACCCGCCCGGCGGCTGGAAGATCGCCTACGACGGCCCGCTGCCCGAGCAGGAAGACCCCGACGCGCCGGGGCTGTTTCCGCCCGGCGGCTGCTACCTGCGCAAGTTCAGCCCGCACGGCACGCCGTGCTATTACTGGGGCCGGCTCGACAAGGAGTGGGACCTGGTCCACCGCCGCTATGGCCGCCGCCTGATGGTCAACTTCGCCGACGCCACCGGCGACCTCGCCCGCGACGGCCGGAGCTGGACCACCGTCGAAGGACTACGCCCAGTGGCACGAGGTCGCCCGCACGATCGCCGGCCACCTGATCGACCGCTACGGCGCCGACGCGCTCGAACTTCACCTGGAGCGTCTTCAACGAGCCCGACCTGGGGCCGCTCTTCTGGCGGGCCGACTGGAACGAGCTGCAGACGTTCTACGATTACACGACCGACGCGATCCTGCGGGCCTTCGAGGATCGCGGCCTACGACTCGAGCAAGGTCTTCATCGGCGGCCTGGAGCTGGGCGGGATCTTCGGCACGAACCTGAAGCTCACGCGAGTTCCTCGCGCACTGCTCGCCCCGCGCCACGGCCAAGGGCGCGCTGCCGCAGAACGCCGCCGTGGCCGACCGCCGGCTCGACGGCAAGCGGTCGCGCCGGGTCGAGGACCTCTGCCGCGCCCACGACGGCAAGGGGAGCCCTTGCGATTTCATCTCGATCCACTCCTACAACCGCTCGGAGATGATGGCCGCCAAGCTGATCCGGGCCAAGGAGATGGCCCTGGAGATCGACCCGGACTATTACCGCGACCTGTGGGTCAACTCGCACGAGTCGTGCCCCGACTGGATGCCGCCGCCCGACGAGGCGGCGGCCGACTCGTACCTGGGCAACGGCTACTTCCCGACCTGGTGCGCCGACGTCGTGCACCGCCAGCTTCTGCAGGCCGCCGACGACCCCCGCTACGCCTACGGCGAGACGATCCTGACCGTCTGGCCGCCGCCCGCCAGAACTTCGCCGGGCTGAACGCCGTCACGCGCATGGTCCATTGCGACGACGACGGCGACGGCCGCGACGACCGCGACGGTGACCGTTCCCGATGCCGATCTTCCACGCCCTGGGCCTGCTCTCGGACCTGGGCGATCGGTACTGGGTGCTGCCCGAGCAGCACGTCGGCGGCCACGTGGTCAGCGGCTTCGCATCGAAGCAGGAAAAAGCCTTGCGGGTGCTGGTCTATTCCCACCATGCGCAGGACACCCAGGCCCGCTCCGAGACCGAATTCGACGTCACGCTCGACCTGTCTGGTCTCGCCGGGGGCAAGGTGCGCACTGCGCGAATACCGCTTCGATAAGGACCACAATTCGTATTTCCGCCTGGCCCGGACGCTCCGCGACCAGCCAACCGCCAAGCCTGATGACAGGCTCGCCGCCGACATCGACGCCGCCGCGCAGCGACCTGCGCAGCGACCGCGTCGAGACCCGGCGCCGCGCCCTGGACACCCTGGCGGCCATCGGCCCCGCCGCCCAGGGAATGCTGGGAACCGTCTTCGAACTGGCGGGCAAGACCAAGGACGACACGGTGCGCCACGCCGCCGAAGCGGCCATGAAACGCCTCTTCGCCCCGGCATGCTACCCCCGCGCCGCGGTCGAGCCGATCCAGAAACAGGCCGAGTGCCAGCCCACCCGGTCCGAGAGCGCGACCGTCGATCCCGGCGGCCGATTTTCCTGGACGCTCCATCTCGCCGGCAACGGCGCCGGCTTCCTCGTGATCGAGAGGGACTGAGGGCAGATAACATAAAAGGCAATGCAGACAACATAAAAGGCAATGAGGAATTCTGGCATCAACCTGGATGTGCCGCGGTGGGCCGTCTTCTGTACACCAAGCCCACCACGAACGGACGGGTTTGAGCCGAGAATCCAGCCCATTCCTGGGCTTCGCCTCGTGGACACAGGGCGCAACGGCGCAACGCGGGCTCGTCCTCTCGTCGGGCGGCTGTATTTTGTTGTGGCATTCGGGATGCGGTCCGGTATTCTATAGGGTACGAACGATTTGCGTGGTGGCCGCTTGTGCTGCTACGTTTAATAGGGCTACGACGTGGCGGGCCCAAGGAAGCCCGCCGTTTTCCTGGCTCGCATGAGACGTTCCGAAGCGGGGACCGGCAGCACCTATCGAAGGAGTCTCGACGATGATGTCGCTACACCATGCCAAGAAGGCTGGATTTGCTCCATCGGTGGAAGACAAGGGGGGACCAACCCAACGGGAAGTCCGCTCCGCGGCAGGCGTGCCGACGGCCTTGGCGTGCCTGCCGGGGGAGCTGGAGGTGGTGCTGACGCGGCTCTGGCAACAGGTGCTGCAGGCGGAACGCCTCGATGTCGATGGCGACTTCTTCGCGCTCGGGGGGGATTCCCTGGGCGCGCTGACGCTGACCGGCGCGATCGAGAAGATCGTGGGGCATGCGATGTCGCTGTCGGTCCTGGAAGCGGCCTCGACGCCCGCCAGGATGGCCAAGCTGCTCCGGGAGTCGGAGGACGCGTTCTGCTGGTCCGAGACGATCCTGCTCCGCCCAGGGACGGGCCGCCCGCCCCTTTTCATCCTGCCGGGCCGGTACGGAGTGCTCGTGCAACTGCATCCCCTGGCTCGGGCTCTGGAGGCCGGCGTCCCGGTCCTCGGGCTGCCCTATCACGGCCCGGACGGTCGTCATCGCGCCCCGGAGAGCCTGGAAGCACTGGCGGCCTCCCTGTTGCCATCGATCGAGGCCGTCCAGCCGGTCGGGCCGTATCAGTTGGTCGGGTTCTCGTTCGGCGGGCGGGTCGCCTTCGAGCTGGCGCGGCAGCTTCAGGCGCGCGGCCACACAGTCAGCCTGCTCGGGCTGCTCGATACCTGGGGTCCGGGCTTCCCTCGCCTCGTGCCGCCGCTGAAGTGGGCCGCCGCCCGCCTGGGGCTGCACTGTCGGGCCGCCTGGAGGCGCGGGCCGCTCGAGCGCCGGCGGCTACCTGTGGCAAAAGGTCGGCATTGGCCTCCAATGGATCGTCCAGAACATCCGCCATCTCCGCAGGCACGAGGAACACCCGGGCATCCCGGAACCGGAGCGGCGGCTCGCGATCGTCAACGACCGCCTCACTCACAAATATCAGCCCCGGACGTACGAAGGCCGGGTGGTCCTCTTCCGGGCCCAGGAGCCTGAGCACTGCACGGGCTTCGACTTCAGCGATATCCACCAGGGCTGGGGCCCGCTGGCCGCCGGAGGTGTGACCGTCTGCCCGATGCCCGGAGGGCACAGCTCCATCGTCTCGGAGCCGCACGTCCGCACCCTGGCCGCCGCGATCAACCCGTTCCTTGCGAGGGTTTTCGAGTCGTAGGGGTCTTGTGGGATGGGCACCGCCCACCCCCTCATGCCGGAAACCTCGGCACGAAGCGACCGAAGGTTTCGTTCAGCCCTTCGGCCAGGATCTTCGGCTCAGGGAAGAGCCCCTCCGGCCCGCCCGCGATGGCCAGGGCCATCGCGTGCTGATCCAGGTTCAGCACGAACAGCCCCAGGGGGACGACGCGGGAACGCCGCGGGGGACGCACCACCAGGATACGTTCCAGGAGGTCCTCATCCTCCGGGCGAACCGGCTCGGCGGCGACCACGACCATTGTCAAGCCCACGGCCAGACCCCAGGGACGGCCCCACGGGGGATAGCGTCCCTGGACCGCGCGCGCAGCCGATCGATGAGCCGCGGCCCGCCCGCCGCGTCGAGCGCCAGGTCGGGCGGCTGCCGGGCCACGCTCACCACGCTCAAGGCCCGGCCGAGCAGCGGCATGCGGCTCAGGCGTACGCCCCGCGCATAATAACGAAGGATGTCCAGCGCCGGCGCGCGGTACTCTTCCCCGACACCCGGAATCACCCCCAGGGGGCGGAGCAGGCCGTCGATCCGCGCGAGCAATTCGTCGTCGCTCATGGCGTCTTCCGCCGGGCCTGGTCGGGCTTCTCAGGAACAACCTCATACGGTTCCCAGGAATTGGGTGCGCTGGCCAGCCGAGGGCGGCTGGCCCACAGTTCTGTGGCACAGCCGCCCCCGGCTGTGCAGGAAATTCCCGGGAACCGTATCACACCCCGGCGACGAGACGTCCCACGCGCGCGTCTGGTCCCGGCGGGGGTGCCATCGTAGGATAGCGGTTCCACGGCCGCGGAGACCATGCTGATGTCGGATCTCGAGCCCAAGGATGCCGCCTGTTCGCGCACGGTGCTCGCCCTCATGACGGAGCCCGGGCACGCCAACCCGTTCGGGTTCGTTCATGGCGGCGTCCTGCTGCGGCTGGCGGACGAGTGTGGCGGGGTGGCGGCCCTGCGGCATGTCGGCAGCGGTCTGATCACCACGGCGGTCCTCGACTCGCTGGTGTTCCTCGCGCCGGTGCGGGTCGGCGAGCGGGTCGAGGTCACGGCCGAAGTGAGTTATGTCGGCCGGACCTCGATCGAGTCGCGGCTGGAAATCCGTGCCGAGCCGGTCGCGCTGGCCGAGCCGCGGCTGGTGGCGGTCGGCTATGGCCTGTACGTCGCGCTCGACGAGACGGGTCGCCCCCGGCGCGCGCCGCCGCTGCCGAGTCACACCGACGCCGACCGGCGTCGCGACGAGGCCGGCCGCGCCCGCCAGGCCGCCCGCCTGGCCCGCCGCGCCGAGATCCGGTCGGGACGCTTCCGGAATTGAGAGAGGAGATGACTTGGCTTCTTCTGTGTAGTGGCGGCCGTCCCGGCCGCTCAGCTTTTTCCGGAGCGGCCGGGACGGCCGCCACTACACAGAAAAGGCCGTTCCCGTGCAACCACTGAACCGAGGGAACCTTGCCATGAGCCGTGCCGCGTTCTTGCTGTTCTCCACCTGTCTCCTGGCCCTGGCCGCGCCGGCGCGAGGCGACGCGACCGTCGTCGTGCACGGCACGGGGCGGGCCCTGGGCGTCACGCCGATCGCCGTCGCGGTGCCCGATTCGGTGCCGGCCGGCGCCTATGTCCTCAAGCCCAAAGACAGCGGCGACGCGGTCCCCGCCTCGGTCCTCGACGACCGGCCGACGCACACTGCTTCGCGGTGCTGCCGCGTGTCCCGGCCCAGGGCGAGCAGGTTTTCACGCCTCGCGGCCCAGGAGAAGCCCGCCCTCGGTGTGGCCATCATCGGGGGCAGCGGCGACAACCCGAACCTGCATGTCACCCTCGACGGCAAGCCGTTCACGACGCTCGTTCTGACCGAAGCGACCAAGCCCTACTTCTATCCGCTCATCGGCCCGACCGGGAAATCTTTCACGCGGTCGTTCCCGATGGAGAAGCTCGAGGGCGAGGACCACGACCACAACCATCAGCGCTCGTTCTGGATCACCCACGGCAACGTCAACGGCTACGATTTCTGGGGTGCCGACCCGCTCAACGGCACGAACCCGAAAGCCGGCCGCATCCAGCCCCGCGACGTCCACGCCACTCCAGGCCGGCACGGCCGCGGCACGTATCGCCATGAATGACGACTGGCTCGGTCCCGACGGCCAGAAAGTCTGCGAAGATCAGCGAGTTTTCACTTTTTACAACTGCGACTGCCCCCGGATCGTCGACGTTTCCTTCACGGTCAAAGCAACGGCCGGCCCCGTGACGTTCGGCGACACGAAAGAGGGCATGTTCGGCCTGCGCGTGGCGTCGAGCCTGGACGTGAAGAACAAGAAGGGGGGCAAGATCACCAACGCCGAGGGGATCACCGACACGGCCGCCTGGGGCCAGGCCTCGCCCTGGGTGGACTACACCGGCCCGCTCGCCGGCCAGACCGTCGGCATTGCGATTTTGAACCACCCGAGCAGCTTCCGCTATCCCACGACCTGGCACGTCCGCGACTACGGCCTCTTCGCCGCGAATCCGTTCGGCTACCACGACTTCGGCCGCAAGGAGTCGGGCTCGTACACGATCCCCGAGGGCCAGGCAATCCACTTCGGCTACCGCATCCTGTTGCACCTCGGTACCACCGACGCGGCCGATATCGCCCGTGCCTTCGCCTCCTACGCCGAGCCGCCACGGGTTGAAGTGCGGGCGGATTGATGGCGGATGGCTGATGGCTGATGACTGATGGCTGATCACGATAGCATTGGACAGCGCTCTGGAAAGCCCAACGCGCCCGCGAGTGCATTTCCGTGGAGGACCAGAAAGAGAATGCACTCGCGGGCGCGTCGGGCTGAGAGTCTGTCTCAAAAGCCCCAAAGGGGCGAAAGTCCATAGCCCGGGGCGTCAGCCCCGGGGACCGAGGCCGCGACCGCGCCCGCCTTCTCCGGAGTCCCGAAGGGGCGACAGAAGGTCCGGCGAGCACCGGAGAGAGGATTTTGGGCGTCGTTCCCGGTTCCCGGGGCTGACGCCCCGGGCTATTCACTGCCGCCCCTTTGGGGCTTTTGAGACAGACACTTACTGGGCGGACGCGCAACCCGAGCGTGAACCGCTCTCGACCCAACCTACGATAGACCCAGCCTACGATCGGGCGACGGTTTCGAAGGACGCGGCTGCGACAATGATATTAATTAAAAAATGATGTGATCGCAATTAAGGGAAATACTTCATTGAGATTTGCATCGCATTTCCGACCTTTGCTTATCGGTCTCCTCGGCGCTTTTCTCTGGACCGGTCCACTGGTTCGCGCGGACCAGGACGCGCTGTCGAACGTCGATCCGCGCTTCCGCTCGCCCCGGGCGACGGTGCGAACGTTCTTGATTGCGATCAATCAGACCGAAGACGACCCGCGCAAGATCGAGGAGGCCGCCGCCTGTCTCGACCTTTTGGGACTCTCGCCCGAGCGGCGGCGCGATGGCGACCGGTACGCACTCGAACTTGAGTACATCCTTCGATCAACTAACATTCCGACCTTTATGATTTCGGATGACGAGAAGGGGTCGGAGTGCGAGATCGGCGAGGGCAAGGAGATCAAGCTCAAGCTGCGCCGGATGGCCGATGGGCGCTGGTTGTTTGACAGCAAGACGCTGCTGGATTTGCCTCGAATGCGGCTGTTCCTCTGGCAGAAGGCCCTCGGGGCCGGTTCCGCCAAGGACACCGCCGACGTGCCGGCGGCGTATCGCTCGCCTTACGCCCTGGCGCTGACCTTCATGGAGGCGTTCAAGAAGAGGGACCTGGACGCCGCCGCGAAGTGCCTGGACCTCTCCGAGATCCCCGACCCGGCGCAGGCCGTGATCGGGCGGGAGCTGGTTTTCAAGCTCAAGGAGATCCTCGATCGGAGCATCTACATCATCTTCCAGGATCTCCCGGACTCCTCGGTCGGCATCCCGATCGATGCCCTGGTCCACCCGGAAGGCCGGATCACCGTGGAGCGGCAAGTCGCGGGCAAGCGCAAGGGAGAATGGCTCTTCAGCAAGGCTTCGGTCCGGTCCCTGGATCGGCTCTACGACGTGTTCGAGTCGAAGCCCCTCGTCCCCGAGCTGCTCGCGAGCGGCTCGAAGCCCCGGCTCTCCGAGTTGAAGTACGCCCCCGGTCTGTGGCTCCGGCATCGGGTTCCCGGCGCATTCGGGCGCGCGTCGTACCTCACGAATACCCTCTCACTCGCGGCCTATCAGATCTTCGGGATGTTCCTGCTCGTCGTTCTCACGGTCCCGGTCTATCGGCTGGTCGTCTGGCCGCTCAAGCGCCTGGGCCGGGCCCTGGTGCGCTGGCGTGGCGTCGTGGCCGACGAGAGCGAGATCGCCGGCTGGGTCCGTCCGCTCGGCTGGCTGGCCGCGATCGCGATGCTCATCGAGGGCATCTTGTTCCTCGACCTGCAACTGGTGGCCGCGGGCTGGGTCCTGGCGTGTCTCGTGCCGGCCTTCCGGCTGGTGCTGGCCCTGGCCGCGTACCGGCTGATCGACCCCGTCCTCAAGTTCTGCGCGGGGCCGGCCCTGACGCAAGCGGGGGCGACCACGTTCGCGACGATGGGATACCCGGTGCTCTCGCTGGTGCTCAAGATCGTGGTCGTCGTCTGCGGGCTGGCGGCGGTGCTCGAACTCTTCGAGTTTGACATCCCAACCGTGCTGGCCGGACTCGGAATCGGCGGCCTCGCGTTCGCCCTGGCCGCGCAGGATACGCTCAAGAACTTCTTCGGCTCGGTCTTGCTCATCGCCGATCGCACCTTCCGGGTCGGCGACCTGGTCCGCATCGGCGCGGATGAGGGCGTGGTCGAGTCGGTCGGCATCCGCAGCACCCGCATCCGCGGGCTGGACGACGCGCTGTTGACCATCCCCAACTCCGACCTGACCACCACGCACGTCACGAACTACGGTGCGCGGCGGTTTCGCCGTTTCCAGACGCAGTTCACCGTGAAATACGGCACGCCCCCGGACCGTGTGCTGGCCTTCCGCGACGGCATCCTGGAGCGGATCCGCCAGGATCCCCGGTGCCTTCCGGAAAAATTCGAGGTCGCCGCCCACGACCTGGGCGCCTCGGGGATCGAGATCCTCGTGCGGGTGTTCCTCGACGTGCTCGACGGGCACGCCGAGCTCGCCGCCCGCAACGACCTGGTCCTCGATATCCTCCGCCTGGCCGATCGCCTCGGCATCGAGCCGTTGTCGCAACCCACGCTGGCCACCGCGCACGACCCGGCTCCAGGTTCCTGATCTAAGAGGCTATCCGGAAAGCCCCGAAGGGGCGGCAGCGCATAGCCAGGGGCGTCAGCCCCTGGAGAGGTGAACGGCGCGACACGAGCCCCTTTCCGTTCCGCAGGGGTGACAGAAGACGGGGTCCCGCTGGGTTTTCTGTCGCCCCTGCGGAGCGGAAAAGGAGGATGGCGCGGTCGCGGTCCCGGCCCCAGGGGCTGACGCCCCTGGCTCTACGCGGCCGCCCCTTCGGGGCTGAAAACCATCTTCTCGGATAGCCTCTACTAAGAAAAGGGCCGCATGGACGTTTGTCGTATGAGGACGGGGGTTGTGCGAAAATGAACGCGCAGGGCGCGGTCGGGCGTCCAAGTCCGAGGGAATACGTCGTGACTCCGCGCCTTCAGGGAGTGGCAACGATGAACGAGCACCGACGGCGGTCCCGGGCGCGGCTCTGGCCGGGCCTCGGGTTGGGGTTGGCACTGCTGGCCCTGGCGGGCCTCGTGACGTGGGCGGCCGTGGAGCCGGCGCGCGCGGGCGGCGGCGGGGGCGCGGCGGTGCGGGCGGTCGAGCCGGCGGCGCCCATCTTGCCCGCCGAGATCGTCGCCGCCCTCCAGGAGCATCACTACAAGGACGCCCTCCAGGCCCTCGACGCCCTGACCGCCAAGCCCGACACCAAGCCCGAGCAAGCCGCCTACTTTGGCCTGATCGCGGGCATCGCCCGCCGCCTCGACGGACAGCTCGACGCGGCCCGCAACACCCTCGACACGGCCCTGAAGGCCGAGCCCAAGGGACGCTGGACCGTCAAGATCCGCTCGGAGATGGCCGCCGTGGAACTGGCGGCCGGACGTTTCGAGCAGGCGGAGGGCCTCACCCGCGCCGAGGCCGAAAGCCTGCTGGACACGGACCGCAAGGACCAACTGGCCGGCGTGTACAAGACCTTTGCCGACTCGCTCTTGAAGCCCGCCGAGCCGGTCACGCCCGCCGATCCGGAAGGCGCGCACGCGCTGCTCGAACAGGGCCGGGGCCTGGCCAAGGGCACGGCCATGCGCGCCCGGCTGCTGCTGGCGCTGGCCCGCGCCAGTCAGGCCGCCGGCAATCCTGCGCGTGCCATCGGGGAATTTCAAGCGTATGTGGACGAATACAAGAACGCTGATCTCGATCCGGCCGATGACGACGCCGCCCGTTTCGGTCTGGGAGAAGCGCAACTGGCCGCCGGACAGGCGCTGCCGGCGCGGTTGACCTGGGACGACCTGGTGCGTCATCCGCGCGCAAGGACAGGGGCGACACCCACGCGCGGGCCATGTTCGAGATCGCGCGCACCTTCGGCATGCCGAACCCGCCCGACAACACCCAGCTCAATCTGGGCGTCGCCGCCTTGAAGCGGTTCCTCGAGGCTTATCCGGCCCACCCGCTGGCGGTCCGCGCCGCCTTCGAGATCGCCGCCGCCGAGCAGGCCCGCGGCCGCGCGCAGGAGGCCCTCGATGCGTACAAGGCGTTCTTGAAGGGGGATCTGTTCCAGGCCGAAACCGACGCCGCCCGCCGCGATCTGGCCGAGCGGCGCATGACGGCCACCTTCCAGATCGGCCAGATCCTCCAGGCCCAGCGCCAGTTTGACGCGGCGATCGCGGCCTATCAGGGCTATCTGGCCCAGTTCCCCAACGGGCCGCAGTCGGCCGACGCGCAGCGGGCCATCCTCGACACGCAACTGGCCCAGGCCGACGACCTGGAGCAGAACGCCCAGCACGCCAAGGCCCGCGCGGCCTGGCAGAGCTTCGCCGCGCAGAATCCGCTCGATCGGCGCGTGCCCGAGGTGCTCTACCGCATCGGCGCCAGCTTCACCAAGGAGAAGCCGCCGCAATTCGACGCGGCCATCGCGGCCTGGGAGACGCTCGCGGCGAAGTTCCCCGGCACCGAACCGGCCGGCCATGCTCAATTCGACATCGCGGCACTTTTTGAAACCGAGAAGGGCGACCCCACGACGGCCATCGAGCGGTTCAAGAAGATCGCGGTCGAGCCGTGGAAAGGTCAAGCCGCGCAGCGCGTGGCGGTGATGGAGGCCAAGGCGCTGACGGTCGTCACGCCCAAGGTGTTCCGCTCGGGCGAGAAGCCCCAGCTCAAGATCACCAGCCGCAACCTCGAATCGCTCACGTTCACGGCCTACAAGCTCGACCCGGAAGCCTACTTCCGCAAGAAGCACGCCATGGGAGGCGTCGAGGCGCTCGACATCAGCCTGGTGGCTCCCGACGCCGAGTGGACCGCGCCCGTGCCGGGCTACGCGAAGTACAAGCCGGTCGAGACGACCTACGAGCTGAAGGTCGCGGTGCCGGGCGTCTTCGTGGTGAAGGTCAGCGACGAGAAGGCCCTGCAAGCGACGACGCTCGTCTTGGGCAGCGACCTGGACGCGATCGTCAAGGCGTCGCGCGAGCAGGTGCTCGTGTTTGCTCAAGACATGAAGACGGGCAAGGGTCGTCCCGGCGCGGGTGCTGGTGGCGCAGGGGGAGGAAGTGTTGCTCGACGCCAAGACGGGCGCGGATGGCGTGCTGGTGCAAGACTGGAGCAAGCCGCGCGATCCGAACGCCGCCTTGAGCTTCCTGGTGCTCGACGGCGCGCACGCGGCGGGTTCCGGCCTGGGCGTGCCGGAGCAAGTGGCGCAAGGACTGTCCGCCCGCGCCTATCTCTACACCGATCGGCCCGCGTATCGTCCCGGCCAGACGGTCCAGTTGCGCGGGGTGGTCCGCGAAGTCGAGAAGGGGCAGTATGCCGTCCAGCCGGGGGCCAGCTACAAGCTCGACGTGATCGACGCCCGGGGCCGGCCGTTTTTGAGCCGGCCGGTGGCGCTGTCGAAATTCGGCTCCGTGCAGACGACGATCCCGCTCGACCCCGGCGCGCCGGTGGGCACGTATCGCGTGCGGCTGTATCAACCCGGCAAGAGTGAGTTCACCGGGCAGTTCGAGGTGCAGTCGTACCAGCTTCAGAAAGTCGATCTGGCGTTTGACCTGCCCCGGACCGTCTATTACCGCGGCGAGAAGGTGGAAGGCGCCCTCGTGGCGCGATACCAGTACGGCACGCCGCTGGCGGGCCGGCCGATCGCGCTGAAGCTGCCCGACGGCCGCACCTTGACCGGCAGCACCGACGCGACCGGCCGCTTCAAGTTCGAGTTCCCGACCGAGGGCTACGGCGAGGCGCAGTGCTCGACCTGGTCGCCGCCCTGCCGCAGGACAACGTCGGCGCGCAGGCCCGCGTGGTGGTCGCCGTACAAGGCTTCGGCATTGATCTCGACACCCCGCGCGACGTGTACCTCGACGGCGAATCGTTCGCCCTCGCCGTGACCACGCGCGACGCCCTCGGCGAGCCGATCGGCCAGGATCTGAGCGTCGCCGTGCTCAAGAAGGTGCCCAAGGAAGGCACCACGATCGTCACCGAACGCGAGGTTTCGAAGGAAACGGTCCGCACCGACGCGAAGACCGGCCGGGCCCGCGTGCCTTTGAAGGTCGAGGACAAGGACGGCGGCTCGTATGTCGTCCGCGTCGCCGGCACCGACCGCTTCGGCAACCCGATTGTCGCCGATCACGATCTGACGATCTCGGGCCAGAAGGATGAGGAGAAATTGCGCATCCTGGCCGAGCGCACCGTCTTCAAGGTGGGCGAAACGGCCGCCGTGCGGCTCGTCAATCGCGGCCCGGCGGGACCGGCGCTCTTGACCTGGGAAGCCGATCGCATCTTGACCTACAAGATCGTCACGCTCCCCGAGGGCGAAAGCCCCTGGACCTGGGCCGTGGACGGTCCGCAGTTCCCGAACTTCACCCTGACCGCCGCGCACATGAGCGGCACGAAGTTCGACGAGGCCCGGCTGGATATCGCCGTCGAGCGCGACCTGCGGGTGACGGTCCAGCCGCGCAAGGAGGCGGTCGAGCCCGGCGCCGGTCGAGGTCGAGGTCACGACCGTCGATCAACTTGGCCAGCCGGTGGCCGCCGAAGTCTCGCTGGCGCTGGTCGATTTCGCCTTGCTGCGCATGTTCAAAGACACCGTGCCACCGATCGGGCCGTTCTTCTACGGCCAGGAGCGCCGGGGGGCGTTCACGACCGAGGCGACCAGCACCTTCACGTATACACCGCAAACCGTGCCGGTGGCCGAGGCGGTCGTCGAGGAACAGGAGCGGCTGGCGGCGGTGGCAAGCGACGCGGAAAAGCGGGGCGAAGCCGGCGGCGCGGCCGCGCGCCAGGTAGAACTCGCCGTGCCCACCGCGCCGATGGCCGCCGCGGAGGCGACGCCCCCACCGCCGGCCGAGTCCCCCGTGTCGTTGGCCACCGGCGTCGAGGAATCCGGCAAGAAGCTTGCGGATGTCAACCGGAGTGCGGGTGCGCTCGGCGATCAGCTTCGCCGGAAAACGCCGGCCCACGCGCTCAACAGAGCCTGGGGCGTATTGCAACTGGAGGACAAGAAAGCCGGGGCGGACAAGACCAAGAGTGATTTGTCGTACTTCGGCTACCTGGCCGCCGATGCCCCCGTTGGATGCCAAGGACCGCGTCGAGGGGTTAAAATCGGCCCCGCCCCCTCGGCAGGCATTCGTGGAAACCGCCTACTGGAATCCTAGCGTTGTCACCGGGCCGGACGGCAAGGCCCTGGTGCGATTCCCGGCGCCTTCCGCGCTCTCCCGCTACCAGTTCACCGCCCGGGGCGCCGCCGGCGCCGATACCCTCGTCGGCCAGACCACGGCCGAGATTCGCGTCAAGAAAGACGTGTTCGTCGATCTGAAACATCCCGCCGTGCTCGCGCAGGGCGACCGCCCGCGCTTCCTCGCCCGGTTGCACCACGTCGGCGCCACGGGACCGGCCCGCGTTGCACTCAAGATTTCCGCCGGAGGTCGTGAACAGGTCTTCCCGAAGACGCTGGACATCAAGAACGACGGCGTGGACGAAGTCGCCTTCGAGCCGTTCGAGGTCCCCGACGGCGACATGGTCCGGCTGACCCTCACGGCCCAGCTTGGCGACGCGGCCGACGAGATGGTGAGCGAGGTGCCCATCCGGCCCTGGGGCGTGCCGGCGATCGCGTCGGCCTCGGGGAGTTTTTCGAGCGACGCGACGGCCATCGTGACGCTGCCGCCCGGCCGGGCGTATGAGAGTCCCGAGATGCAGATCGTGCTCGCGCCGACCGTCCGGCGCATGCTCGTCGAGCTGGCGCTGGGAAGCGCAATGCGCCCCCTGTCCCGGCTGGTGCTGGATGGCGGCATCCTGCCGCCCGACACCGTGACCGACCGCGCCAGCGACCTGATCGCGGCCACCGCGGCGCTGTCCTACCTGCGGACGACACGCGCCACGGATGCCCCGGAAGCGTCGCGGTTGACGGATCGCGTGCGCGGGCTCGCCGCCGAGCTGGTCACGCTCCAGAACGAGGACGGCGGCTGGCCGTGGGTCGCGGGCACGGGACAGGACAAGCGTCCCAGCGAGCGCCTGGCCTCCGCCCGCGCCTTCTGGGCCCTGGCCGCGACGGAACCGCTGGGCCTGCTGGCGGACCCGGCCGTACTCGACCGCGGCGCGAACTACCTCACGCAGGCGTTCGCCCAGGCCGAAGCCTCCGACCATGAGACCCGCGCCGTGCTCTGCTGCACGCGCTGAGCGCCCGCAAGAAAGCGACCTTTGAACAGGCCAACGCACTGAATCGCGTCCGCGACAGTCTGTCCGACATCGCGCTGGCCGACCTGGCGCTGACGTTCGTGAACCTGGGCCGTCGCGAGCTGGCCGGTGAGATTCTCAGCGTGCTCGGCCCGAGGGCGAAGACCGAGAGCGCCGGCCCCGGCCTGCCGGCTCGCTTGTACTGGTCGGGCACCAGCCGCCGGCCCGGTCTGGGAGGCGCCGCCGAAGCCACCGCCCTGGCCGCGCTCGCCTACGCCCAGGCCCGCCCCGATGCGCCGAGCTGGCCGGCGCCACCGCCTGGCTGCTGGCACACCGCATCGGCAATGGCTGGCAGCCTCCCATGGCCAAGGGACCGGCGCTGGCCGCACTCGCCGGATATTACAGCAAGGCCCAGACGGCCGAGGATCGCTACCGGCTCGTCGTCTCGGTCAACGACCAGGAGCTGGCGCGCCTCGATGTGGCCGGCAGCGCGGAGGGCAAGACGATCGCCGTCCCGCGCAAGACCCTCCAGCCGGCCGGCGAGAACGTCGTCCGCTTCCACATCGACGGCCGCGGCACGGTCGGCTACGCCATCACCCTGACCGCCTTCACCCGCGACTTCGCCCCCGATCAGAATCGCCTGAATCGCACCGCCGTCCTCCATCGACGCATCTACACGCCGGCCGATCCTGAATTCGAGGGCAAGCCGCTGCCGACCGGCTTCGGCGTGGCCGTGGGGGCGACGTATTTTGAAAACGTGCTCACGCAACTACCCGTTGGCGGCCGCGCCGCATCCGGCTCGAAGCGTATCGCGTCACGCCCGCCGGGCAGCCCGCGTGGGAACGCGATTTCCTCGTCGTGCAGGAGCACTTGCCCGCCGGCGCGACGCTCGTGGAAGGGTCGATCCAGTCGTCGGCCGCGCATCACACGCTGGCCGACGGCCTGTTGACCTTCTACTTCCCGCCCGAGATCGAGCCCGGCACCATTCAATATGATGTGTATGGCTATCTCCCCGGCCAGTACCGGGCGCTGCCCGCCGAGATCCGACAGCGCGTACGAACCCGGCCGTCGCCATCTCGGCGAGCCCGGCGAGCTGCGCGTCTTGCCCGAGGGCGAGCGCTCGACCGACCCCTACAAGCCGACGCCCGACGAGCTGTACGCGCGGGGCAAGGCGCTCTTCGACGCCGGCCGGCTCGCCGAGGCCGCCGCGCCCTGGAGGCGCTCTGGACAGCGTACACCTTGCGCGATGATGTCGCCAAGGATGCCGCGCGGATGCTCTTGTATGTGTATCTCGCCAATTATGAACCGCGCAAGATTGTTCAGTATTTCGAGATCCTGCGCGACAAGGCGCCCGAGATGGTCGTGCCCTTCGACAAGCTGCTGGTCGTCGGCCGCGCTTATCGCGACCTGAAGGAGTTCGAGCGGGCCGTGATTGTCTGGCGCGGCATCGTCGAGGCCAGCTATCTCGAAGACGCCCGCCTGGCCGAGCTCTTGCGGCAGAAGGGCCGCACGCTGGAAGGCGTGGCCCTGCTGCTGGACCTCTGGCGCGACTATCCCAACACGGCGGCCATCGAATCGGACTTTTTCGGCGTCGCGCAGATGGTCGCCAGCCTGGCCGGCAAGGCGACCACCGATCCGCCCTTGCGCAAGGAGTTGGCCGCCGTGGGCAAGACCCGCTCCGATCTGCTCCTCCAGGCCATCCGCTTGATTCAGGTCTTCCTGAGCCAGGCGCCGGAGAACTCCATGGCGGATGAGGCCAGCCTGGCGCTCGTCGGCGCCTTCCTCGATCTGGAGAACTACGACGCGGTTGTCAAGCTGTCGGAACGCTATGCCAAGCTCTATCCCAAGAGCACCTTCCAGGACAGCTTCCAGTACAGCGCCGCGCTGGGATTGTTCCACCTGGGCCAGTACGACCGGGCCATCGAGATCGCCACGAAGATTGCCGCCGCCACCTATAAAGACGCCAACGGCGTCGATCAGCCCAGCCCGAACAAGTGGCAGGCGCTGTACATCATCGGCCAGATCCACGACGCGCGGCGGCAGTTCGCGCAGGCCGTGGCCAGCTACAAGCAGGTCGCCGAGCAATTCACCGACGCGGCCGAAGCCGTGAAGGAATTCACGCGCAAGAGCCTGACGCTGCCCGAAGTGACCGTCTTGCGCCCGGCCGCGGCGGACAAGGCCGAAAACGCGGTGAAGCTCTCGTACCGCAATCTGGCCGAGGTGGATGTGAAGGTCTACCCGGTGGACCTGATGCGGCTGTACCTGACCCGTCGCAACCTGGCCGGCATCGCCGGCATCGACCTGGCGGGCATCCGGCCCTTGCTCGAAACGACGGTCAAGCTCGGCGACGGCCAGGACTTCGCCGACAAGTCGAAGATGCTCGAACTGCCCTTGACGAAGGAAGGCGCCTACCTGGTGATGGTGCGGGGCGAGAACCTGTATGCCTCGGGCATCGCCTTGGTCACGCCATTGTCGCTGGAAGTCGTCGAGGAGCCCGGCAACGGCCGGGTGCGCGTGACGGTGCGCGAGGCCGCCGATCAAAACCCGGTGGCCAAGGTGCAAGTGAAGGTCATCGGCACCGGCAACAATCAATTCCTCTCCGGCCAGACCGACCTGCGCGGTGTCTACGTGGCCGAAGGCGTGCATGGGCCAGGTGACGGCGGTCGCCCGTCAGGACGACCCCGCACACAAGGAACGCGCCACGCTACGCCTTCCACCGCGGCACCATCGCCGTCGGCGCCCCGCCGAAACCGGCTGCCGCACCGGCCGCACCGGCCGAGGCGAAACCTGCGGCTCAAGTACCCTCGCTGGAGCAGAACGTGCAGATGCAAAACTCGGCCAATCAGGAGCGCCAGATCGAGCGGTTGCAACAACGCTACCAGGCCCAGCCCCAGGGTGGCGCGGGGCTGGGAGGATTCCGGAAGTAAGAGGGTGGACGAGGAGTGAACTTCACCCCTCTTCGTAGGGTGGGTCAGCGGCGTCTGCGCCGCAACCCACCAACGGGCTACAGAGGTGGGTTCGCGGCGAGACGCCGCTGACCCACCCTACGAGACTACAAGACTGAGAGGCTATCCGAGAAGTCCGGTTTTAGCCCCGAAGGGGCGGCAGTGAATAGCCCAGGGCGTCAGCCCTGGGGAGCTGGACACCGCGACATGATCCTCCTCTGACAGCCCCGAAGGGGCGACAGAAGGTCCAACGGGCCAGCGGTTTCCGTCTGTCGCCCCTGCGGGGCTACGGAGCGTGGTGGAGACGCCTCGTTCGACCCAGGGCTGACGCCCTGGGCTATTCACTGCCGCCCCTTCGGGGCTAAGACCAGGCTTCCCGGATAGGCTCTGACAGGCTGAGGCCATCAGCCATCCGACTTCTTCGACAGGGTGGCCCGCCATTCCTCGTCGAGCTCCGGGAGGGTCTTGCCCGTCAGGTCCTTGAAGATGTCCTCCTTGTACGTTCCCTCGCGCATGTGCGTGTTCAGCTTGCTGACGAGAATCCTTTTCGTACTTGTCGATCACGTAGGCCAGGAAGGCGGCCGTGACGCGGTAGCTGCTGTTGTAATGGGCCCGGTCGGCGCGGATCGGTCCCAGGTTGCCGGGCTCGTAGATGAAGAACCGAAGATAATCATCGAGGCCCTCGACGAGCCAGCCCGGGTTGCCGCGACCGCGGTAGCGCTGGATGACGTGGATCGACTCGTGGACCATCGCGCCGACGTCCTGGGGATGGTCCTTGAAGTACTTCACCGAGCCGGTGATGCGCGTCCCGCCCGTCGCGGCCACGCCCCGGTAGTCGGTTTTCAGGGCCATCGTGATGTGGTGGGCGGGCTTGTATCCCTCGCTCTTGAGCAGTTCGCAGAACAGAGGATAGACCCGCTCGCACTCGCGCGCCGTCTTGTCGGCCCAGTCTTTCATGTCGGGGGCGTCGGAGACATCGACGCTGAACTCGATGGGATACTTGAAAACGGCCACCGCGGGATCGGCCTCGATGGTGATCTCACGGATCGCCAGGGGATGGTCGAGATCCGTTCGGGGCTGGATGCGGACGGCGCGGAGAGTCCGATCGCGGGGTTCGACATGCGCCCGGCCGTTTTCGAATTTCGCCAGCTCGGTGAACGTCGCGTGATCGTCCGAGCCTTCCAGCGTGCCGGCGTCGAGCGCGTCGTCACCGTCGGGCCGGCCGGTGACGACGGTGATCGATTTGACGGTGACCGGCTTCGGGAACACGAGCGTGAAATGATCCGCCTTGCCCGCGTTCTGCGCCGAGGCGAAGAACGTGTCGGCATCGCCGTCGAAGGCAAACTGGCGGATATGATCCGATGCGGTGCTGAGCGTGGTCTCGATGGTCGCGGCCGGCGGCGCGTCGACCGCCGCCAAGGCCGGGGAAGCCAGCACGAGCGAGAGAAGGAGCCGGGACGTTCTCATCATGGGAGCACTCGATGTCACGGGGTAGTGAAGGAACAGAATCGCCGAGACTCTCGCGGGGATACCGTGTGAACCTCGGTACGCCCAAAGGAAGGGTTGTGGGTGCCACGGGTTCCGTCCGCGGAACCCGTGTCCGGGGCCATGCAGCACGGGTTCCGAGGACGGAACCCGTGGCACCCACCGTCCCAGACACGATTGTCTGGTATCCTCCCGATTGTGTCGAATCGCCACCGATCAGCCACGGGCCGGAGCCTCAAGCGTCCAGGGCGAACGCCACGAAGGACGCTTCAGAAGCGCGTTGGCGGCCTTGTCGTCAAACGTCTCGGTATCAGGATTCCAGCGCAGGGTCTTGCCGCCAAGCTGGATGGCGATGTGTGCAAGCTGGCACAGCGAGCAGGTGCGATGGCCGACCTCGGCGTCTTCGAGCGTCTGACCCCGGCTCTTGACGCAGTCGATGAAGTCGCGCTTCTCGGTCTTGCGCTCAGGCAAGTGAAGTTCGTTCGGGCCGATCTTCGAGGTCAGGATCGTGGCCGAGGACGCCGTCAGGCTCTTGGCGCCGTACTGCGCGTCGATCCAGCCCTCGTCCCCCTCGAAGCGGATGAAGGGGCGGTCCATGACGTAATCGAGAGTCACGCCGCTGGCATACGTGTAGTGGGCCTCGAAGCTCAGCAGCACGTTCCAGAAGTTGCCCCTGGGCGGATACGTGCCCTTGGCCTCGACCTGGACGGGGCCGGTGCGGTCGGTGTTGTTGCCCCACTGGGCGATATCATTGAGATGAGCACCCCAGTTGGTGATCATGCCTTCGCAGTAGTCGCGCACGCGCATCCAGCCGGGGCGGTCGGTCAGGTTGCGCGGGGTGTGGACGCGGTTGAGCGTGTAAGGAGCCTCGGGCGCCGGTCCCAGCCAGAGGTCGTAATCGAGATCCTCGGGCACGGGCATGTCGGGCTGGGGCCCGCAGGTGACATCGCCGCGCGGAACACCGGTGCGGATGCGTTTCAGATTGCCGATGCGGCCGTTGCGGACCAGCTCGACGGCCCGGTAGAAGAGCGGATCGGAACGGAATTCGCTGTCGGTGCGAAACACGCGCTGATGTGACTTGACGGCGTCGGCCAGCACGCGGCCTTCGTGGACGCTCAGCGTGAGCGGCTTCTCGCATGCCACATCCTTGCCGGCCCGCACGGCCGCCAGCGCGATTGGCACGTGCCAGTGGTCGGGCGTCGAGACCATCACCGCGTCGATGTCCGGGCGCGCGAGCAGCTCGCGGAAGTCCTTGTACGAGGCGCAGCCGCGGTAGGTCCCGGAGGGCGATTGCTTGCCGTAATAGTCCTCGACGCGCTTGCGGCCCTCTTCCCGACGCCAGGCGTCCACGTCGCAGACGGCGCAGCACCGTCACGTCGCTGGACTCCAGAAACGGCCGCAGATTGGCCCCGACCGCCTGCCGGCCGATGCCGATCATGCCGACGTTGATGCGGTTGCTGGGGGCGTTCTTGCCGAGCACCTTGCTCGCGACGATCGTCGGCAAAGCCAGGGCCGCGCCTCGCAGCACCTCGCGCCGGGTAAGAGACATCTCGCTCATGTCATTTCCCTTCCGCGTCAAGTCGTTTCCTGTATTCTTTCCAGGCCGTCATGGAGGCCCGAAGGTTTTCTTTCTGGTCGCCCGGCACGCTGTAGCATTGCAGGCCGACGGGGCCCTGGTAGCCGGCTTTCTTCAAGGCCTTGAGAAAGGCGTAGACATCATAATTGCCCTGTCCGAGCGGCTGGATGGTGCCGCCGTTCTTGCCATCCTTATCGGCGCCGTTGATGGTGACGAGGAACAGCCGAGGGCCGGCGCGCTCGACCATCTCGATGATGCGGTCGCCGTTATGCTGCATCAGCTCGTGGCATACGTTGATGGTCATGCCCACGTCGGGCCGGTGGACCTTCTCGACGATCCGCAAGGCCTCCTCGGCGCTGGCCACGTAGAAGCCGGTGTGCGGGTAGAGGGCGACCTTCAGGCCCGATTCCTTGGCCCAGTCGGCCACCTCGTTGACCATGGCGACGCAGGCGTCGTCGTGGGCCGTCTTGCTCTTGTCCTGCGTCTCGCGCAGGGTCATCCAGATGATGGTGTCGGTGCCCTTGAGCTTGCGGATCGTCTCGCGGAGATGCGACGGATAGCGCTCGGCCGCGGGCTTATCGGGGAATGTGTAGATATAAAGCGAGTAGAGTTTCAGCCCGCGTGGAGACATGGCGGCGAGCCAGTGATCGATGTCCTCGGGGCGGTTGGTGTCGTTGTAGCCGATGCCGTCGCAGCCGGCCTCCTGCGCCACGCGGGCCTGTTCCTCGGGCGACCAGACGCCGCGTCCCAGGCCGTTGTCGAGCGGGAAGAAGGCGAACCGCTTCGCCGCGGGTCGCGTTTCCTGGGCGTGGACAGGGCCTTGCGGGCAGGCGAGCGCGATCGTCGCCGCCGCGAGCCAGCCGTACTTGCTGATGAGCGTCATGACCTCTTTCCTCGGTTCTCAGCCGGCCCGGACCTGTTCCACGGCCTCGGGCGAGTCGTCCTGCGACAGTCCCGGATTATTGGCTAAAATGCCGGGGCGGGGAAGAAGCAACTACCCCAATCGACGACCACCCGCGCCAGGTCGCGCCGAGGATCGTGTCATGAACGTGGCCATTCGCCGGATGAATCCTGCCGACATCCCGCACGGGATGGCGTTGAAGACCCAGGCGGGCTGGAACCAGATCGAAGCCGACTGGAGACGCGTGCTGGCCTTGCAGCCGGACGGATGCTTCCTGGCCGAGCGCGACGGTGCGCCGGTGGGGACGGTCGCGTGCTGCGTCTTCGGGCCCGTGGGCTGGATCGCCATGATGCTGGTCGCGCCGGCGGCGCGGCCAGGGGATCGGCCGCCGCTTGATGAACGAGGTGCTGGCCTTCCTGGAAGGCGCGGGTGTGCAATCGGTCCGGCTCGATGCCACGCCGCTCGGCAGGCCCTTGTACGAATCGCTGGGGTTCGTCGCCGAGGCTGAGATCCTGAGACATGGTGGGAACGTGCGTTCCGTCGCGCCAGTCGCTGGCATATTACCCCGGCAAAGAAGATCCTCCTGTAGGTCGGACAATCCTGTCCGACAGGCCGGGGGAGTCGGACAGGATTGTCCGACCTACTTTCTTGCCGGGGTAATACTGCCGGGCGGCCCGGAGCATCTCGAAGAGGCCACCGCGCTTGATCGACGGGCCACGGGGACGGATCGTCGCAAACTTCTGGCTCGTCTCATCGAGGAATATCCCGATACCTTCCGAGTCTGCGTGCGCGACGGCGTGCTGGCGGGCTTCGCCCTGAGCCGTCCGGCGCGCGCGCGACCGAGATCGGTCCCTGCATCGCGGACGACGCCGCCGGGCCGCTCTTGCTGAGCGAGGCCTTTCATCGTCTCAACGGACAGGCGATCATTGTCGATATCCCGGAGATCCACGCGCCGGCCCGCGCCCTGGCCGAAGCCGCCGGCCTGACCGTTCAGCGCACGCTGACCCGCATGGGCCGCGGCCCGCGCGTGCCGGAACACCTCGACCGGATCTGGGCCAGCTCGGGACCGGAGATGGGCTGAGAGGAGCGTGGATTCTCTCTTGTAGGGTAGGCTTCAGCCTGCCAATCCCATAGTCTTTGAAGTGGCAGGCTGAAGCCTACCCTACAAGACGGATGGCCGACAGCCCGATCGACTGAGGACTGCCCCGTGATCGACGTCGAAAACATCGGTGTCTCCATTCGTGACCCGGACCAGCTTGACGACCTGTTGAGCGTGCCGACGCCGGGCGTGATCGAGACCTTGGCCCGCCTCGAGGGCGACCTGATCGTGCTGGGCGTCGCGGGCAAGATGGGCCCGACGCTGCGCGCATGGCCCGCCGTGCATTCGACGCGGCGGGGAAACGCACGGCGCGCGTGCTGGGCGTCGCGCGGTTCTCCGACCCGGCCCGCGAAAGCCATCTCCAGCGCCACGGCATCGAGCCGATCCGCTGCGACTTGCTCGATCCCGATGCCCTCGACCGGCTGCCCGAGGTGCCCAACGTCGTGTTCATGGCCGGTATGAAGTTCGGCGCGACCGGCCAGGCGGCGCGGACCTGGGCCATGAACTGCCTGGTGCCCGCGATGGTCGCCCGGAAATATCACCGCGGCCGGATCGTCGCGTTCTCGACGGGAAATGTCTACGGCCTGACCACCGCCCGCCAGCGGTGGCTCGAAAGAAAGCGATGCCCTCGACCCCCGGGGCGAGTACGCCATGAGCTGCCTTGGCCGCGAGCGGATTTTCGATCATGGGAGCGAAACCCTCGGCACGCCGACCGCCTTGATTCGCTTGAATTACGCCAACGAGCTGCGCTATGGAGTGCTCGCGGACCTGGCGCGGAACGTGTTCGATGGCCGGCCCATCGACCTGAACATGGGCTATGTCAATGTGATCTGGCAGGGCGACGCGAACGCCATGGCCCTGCAAGCGTTCGACCACGCCGCCAGCCCGCCGTTCGTGGTCAACGTCGCCGGCCCGCAGGTTCTGCGCGTGCGTGACCTGGCCACGGAATTCGGCCGGCTCTTCGGCAAGCCTGTAACCTTCCAGGGCAACGAGGCGCCCGATGCCTTGCTCTCGAATGCTCAGCAAGCCGTGCGGCTGTTCGGCCCACCGCGCGTCTCGGTGTCATCGGTTGATGGAATGGATCGCCGACTGGGTCGTGCGCGGGGGGCCGTCGCTCGACAAGCCGACCCATTTCGAGGTGCGCGATGGGAAGTTCTGAGATCCTTCCAGGGCAATCGGTGCGACAGGTCCTCGATCGCGGCGTGGTCCTGCCGGCGATGCCGCTGGCGCTGACCAGCGCGCGGCGTCTGGACGAACGCCGGCAGCGCGCCTTGTGCCGGTATTACCTGGCGGCGGGTGCCGGCGGACTGGCGGTGGGCGTCCACACGACCCAGTTCGCCATCCGCGAGCCGCGGCACGGCCTGTTCGAGCCGGTGCTGACCCTGGCCGCCGAGGAGATGGACCGCGCCCAGGCGCGCCGCTCGGAACCGATCGTGCGCATCGGCGGCATCTGCGGCCGGACCGACCAGGCGCTGGCCGAGGCAAACCTTCTCCGCGACCGCGGCTACCACGCCGGTTTGCTCAGCCTGGCGGCCTTCGGCCGCGATGACGATGACGATGCCGCGCGGCTGGCCCACTGCCGCGCCGTGGCCGAGGTGATCCCGCTCGTCGGCTTTTATCTCCAGCGCGCCGTCGGCGGGCCGCCGCTCTCTTATGCGTTCTGGCGCGAGTTCGTCACGATCCCGGCCGTCGTCGCGATCAAGATCGCCCCGTTCAACCGCTATCAGACCCTCGACGTCGTCCGCGCCGTGGCCGAGGCGGGTCGTGACGACATCGCCCTTTTTACCGGCAATGACGACTCCATCGTGCTCGACCTGCTGACGCCCTATCGCTTCCAGACCGCCGATCACAGGGTCGAACGGCGCATCGTGGGCGGCCTGCTGGGCCACTGGTCAGTCTGGACCCGCCGCGCGGTCGAGTTGCTGGACGCCTGCCACGCCGCGGTGCGCAACGGAGGTGCCGCGCCGGCCGAGTTGCTCGTGCGCGCGGCGGAAGTCACCGACTGCAACGCCGCCTTCTTCGACGCCGCTCATGACTTCGCCGGCTGCATCGCCGGCCTGCACGAAGTCCTCCGCCGCCAGGGCCTTTTCGAAGGAAACTGGTGCCTCGACCCCGGCGAAACCCTCAGCCCGGGACAGGCCGAGGAAATCGACCGGGTTGCGCGGGCTTATCCGCACTTGAATGATGATGAATTTGTCAGAGAAAATATGTGTATGTGGATGCGATGATGGCTGAGTCGTAGGCTAGGGTCCAGAGAGTGTGACCGATGATTGATGTTATCAAGTAACGGAAGTACCAACTGTGATGTCTTTTTCCTGCATCCCGGAGGGATGAGAGCCATTAGCCCCGGTTCGCGCAGCGCAACCGGGGTTTTCGAGCATCCCCACGTCCTTCGGCCCCTCCCCCTCCGGGGGCCGATGGATTTTCTCGCTATCCTGTCTGTCCGGTGGTGGCGCTGCGCTGACCACCGGCTAATAGCTGTCATCCCTTTGGGATGAAAACCGATGACAAACGGGTCCGCGAAGAAGCGATCGCTTCGCTCCCCGAGAAAGGAGACAACGCATGTGCCTGAACCATTTCGTCCGATCCCTGGTCTTGCTCGCGTGCGGCCTGACCGGTTCCGTTCTGGCGGCGGAAGACGGGGGCGTGGATACGTCCTGGATGATCCGGGCCAGGTACGGGATCTTTCTGCACTACCAGTACCGTGTCCTCCTGGGCACCTGCGTCCGCACGAATCCCCAGTTCCCCGACCCCGCGCAGATGACGGCCCAGGAGTGGAACCGGTTTGTCGACGGCTTCGACGTGGACGCCTTCGCCCGCCAGATGGCCGCGGGACGCGTCGGCTGGGTCATCTTTTGCATCGATGATCATTACTTCGGCTGGCCGTGCGCCCGAACAAGGCGTTCAGCGACTACACCGGATACGCGCCCGGCCAGAGGTGTTCCCGCCGGGATCTGATCCTGGACCTGGCCCGCGCCCTCAATGCCAAGGGCGTCCGGCTGATCTGCTACTTCGCCGGCCTGAACGGCACCATGAAAGACCGCCAGACGTACGAAGGACTGGCCGACGACGGCAACGCGCAGACCGCCCCCTCGGCGGCCAGTCGCGCGCGGCGGCTGGAGGTGCTCCGGGAATACGCTGATCGTTACGGGGACAAGATCGCCGGGTGGTGGTTTGATGGCATGGAGTTCAATTCCTACGCCGAGAAGCCCCACGACTGGGACGCGATCAACACCATCGTGCGCCGGGCCAACCCCCGGGCCGTCATCGCCTTCAGCTTCGGCAGCAATGAGCAAGCCTGCTTGCGCAAGGATATCGACAACTTCACCGGCGGCGATACCTGGAGCAAGCAGGACCTGTTGCGCCTGGTTCCGGATCGCCTGCCGGCGCAGGGCGGCATTCTGTGGCACGGCAAGATCTACTGCGGCAACGTCTATCACGGCCTGGGCGATGCCAACCAGTTCCGCGACGAGGAGCTGATCACGTGGATCAAGACCTGCAACCGCCAGGGCGGCGTTTGTACCCTGGATTGGCCGTTTGATCCCCGGACCGGCCTCCTGAAAGACTTCGGCGCGGCGCAGTTGAAACGGGTCGCCGCCGCCGTGCACGACCCGGGGCCGCGCGATCGCATCTCAGGAGAGAAATGACCGTTTCCACCATCCCGGAGGGATGACAGCCATTAGCCCCGGTTCGCGCAGCGCAACCGGGGTTCTCGAGAAGACGCCGGTTTCTCGACCCTGGAGGGGTCACAGCGCGAACGGCCCCGATCCGCGCGGCGACCCCTTCAGGAGACTGTCGCGCGGATACCGGGTCGGTTTCGGTTGACTTGGTGGGTGCCACGGGTTCCGCTTTGGGAACCCGTGTCCGGGGCCCACAGGCACGGGTTCCCAAAGCGGAACCCGTGGCACCCAATCTCTTCTGCAGGAGAGCCCGGTCTCGTTGCTACAGTCTCCCCTTCCGGGTCGGTGTCTTCTCCTGTGGGTTCTTGTCCGGTGGTGGCACTGCGCTGACCACCGGCTAATGGCTCTCATCCCTCCGGGATGAACTGCGCGGACAGGACATTCCTGAGAACCGCTACACCAGCGCGAAGACGCGGCTGGGGCCGCCGCTGGCACCGGCGATTTTCGGCCCGCCCACCACGATCGTGGCCCCCGCGGGCGGCAATGCGCCGAGATTGGCCGCGCACTCCAGACCCCAACGGTTGCTGCCCAGCCAGCGCACGTGGACGGGGAAATCTGCCGACAGTCCGCGATCGAGGCTCAACGTATCGACGACGATCCCCTTCACGTCGCGCCCGGCCAGCAGCCACTCCACGGCCTCGACATGGAAGCCGGGCGTGTGGAGCGCACCGTGGTCGTCGGCATTGCGGAACCGGGCCGTGCGCACGTGTGCGTCCCAGCCGCTGCACATCGCCACGATGCTGCCGGCGGGCAGCCGGCCGTGCTGAGACTCCCACGCCTTCAGGTCGTCCGGCGTGAGCTCGGCGTCGGCGTTCTCGGCGGCCTTGCGGCGCAGATCGATCACGGCCAGCGGCCCGACGAGGTCGGCGGCGGCGATCCGATCGGCCGAGAGCCCGCTGGATTTGTGCCACGGCGCATCCAGATGCGTGCCGGTATGCTCGTCCAGGTGCCAGCGATACATGTTCCAGGCATCGGGTGGACGGGTCGCCGTGCGTTCCATCGTCAGTTGCCGCCGGCCGCTGCCGGTGGGAAAGTCCGGCGTGAGCGTGTGCGTGAGGTCCACCACGCGGCCAAACCGCGACGGCAAGGCCGAGCGGTCGTCCGCCGCCGCCCGCGCGCACACGCTCGCGCCGGCCGTGGCCGCGAAACCGGCCGTCAGAAGTCGCCGGCGGCTCAGTCGTTCCAGCCGCTCCAGACAAAGGGGCAAGCACATGAGAATTCTCGTCTCCGGTCGGACGCAAAAGCGGGCGGATTCCGCTCATTGCCAGTCGAGACACGAGCCTCGTGCAGGCTGGCGTGATTGACCCGACGGTACCATTCTGGGAGAAACCCAGGAAAGGAAGTATGGCAAGAAATCGTAGCCGAGGAGAAGCGGATTGCCGAAGGGATCGAAAGGTAGGATGTCAGGCGGTACATCAAACACATCTATGACTTGCTCTGCGAAACCGACGCTGTGAAAGAGATCGAGCGGTCGGTCGGTCGGCTTGCGCCAGTCCAGGACGAATTTGGATTACTGGGCATGAACAGCGGCCAGGCCGTGATATTCCTAGCAAGTTGATTAATGCGGATATTATGTATGTATGCCGACAAGTGCTGTGCGGAAGGCTCGTCTGATTGCTTTCTTCTGCTGGTCCATGGTCTTCAACCGGTACGTTGGAAAGCTACACGAGTGAGTGTCTGATCGGCACCTATCAAGCGGAACTTCATCCTCGTTTCGGAAAGGAATTCATCGAAAGCCCTGAGTTCATGCACTCGATCGCAGAATTCATCAAAATGCAGGATAGTGCCAACGATGATGTGTCTCCTAAGAGCATTGAGGACGTAAATCGTCGAAGAATACAAGTCGGCATCAAAATGAATTACGAGTTGGTCATGAGGAGGTACGACCCACTGTGGAAGTGTATCCTGGAACCATCCCTTGTAGAGAGTCACCCTCGGGTCGGCAATCATGGGGACGATGCCGCCTGTTGAGAAACAACCCTTTCCTGAATTGGTGTTCCAGTTTTCTGGTAGCCCCTCGAAACTATCGAATCCGTGGAGGAGTGATTCTGGATTATTGAGAAGTTTGGCCCAATAGGCGATAGACTCCCCGTAATGCACTCCAAATTCAAGGTAGAGAACCTTCTGTCCCGCAATGTCGATCGCAACGTGGTCGAAGAGTGTATTGCGATCTCGGAATCGCCGGATCGGTGAGAATCCATGAGACCTCAACCACCTACCGACTTCCAAGTAGTTCACGGTTGCATTGAGCTGATGGATTAGTCCCCTTGGTGTATGCGTGCCCAAAATTGTCAGCGCCTTCTTGAATTGCCTCGCAAGCACACTGTCCAATGACTTGTCCTCCCATTCTTTTGGAAGTTCTTCATGCCACCGTGCAGGATTGTACCCTGATTTGGGCACGGTAGAAGATGACTTGTTCCATTCTTGAAAACGGCGTTCCTCCTGACCCTGAATGAATCATATCCGCTCTTCCCCGTGGATGCTACCCGGCACGTCGAATTCTTGTACCGATAGCGATCTTATGGGACAGAAAACGGAAAGGGGACGGCGCGAATATTGACGACCACGCCCTTCAGCTCCTGCTAACGTTGCGCAATGCGCACGCAATGGAAACTGGCGAGAGGCTCCAATCCGGACGCGCCTCGTGCGCCGTTGTCCCGGCGGGGGCCTGTTCGCGCGCATGTCGGGAACGGGTATAACGGCCGTCGTGCGGCCTCTCCTGTCCCGCAGGGTGGACCGCCGGATCGGTCTCAGCGTGGAGATCAGCAAGGAGTCTCATATGAAGATGGCCAGCAATCCGAATCGCCGCACGTTTCTGCAAACCGCGGCCGGGACGGCTGCAATCACGATCGTTCCCAGACACGTGCTGGGAGGCGCGGGGTTTGTCGCCCCGAGCGAGAAGATCACCCTGGCCTACATCGGCACCGGTACCCAGGGACTCCGGGAAATGCCGGGCTTGCTCGCCAACCCGGAGATCCAGATCGTCGCGGTGTGCGACCCGTGCAAGGAAGCCGTCGGGTACCGCGACTGGTCCCGCGACGGCCTGCTCAACGACCTGAGGCGCACCCTGGAACGATCGGACTGGCGGTCCGGCACCGAGGGCGTGATCCCGGGCGGCCGTGACGCCGGCAAGAGCCTGGTCGAGACCTGGTACGCCAGCAAGAGCCCGGCCGGCACCTACAAGGGCTGCGCCGCGTATGCCGACGTGCGCGAGCTGCTGGACAAGCAGAAAGACCTCGATTCCGTCAAGATCATGACGCCCGACCACCTGCATGGCATCATCGCCATCGCGGCCATGAAGCGGGGCAAGCACGTCCTGACGCACAAGCCGATCGCCAACCGGCTGAAGGAATACAAGCTGGTGGCCGAAACTGCCCGCAAGAAGGGCGTGGCCACGCTCCTGGTGGCCTGGGACAGCAACCAGTCCATGAATCAGATCATGGGCTGGATCCAGGCCGGCGCCATCGGCACGCTGCGCGAGGTCCACAACTGGTCGAACCGCCCGGTGTGGCCGCAATACGCGGCGATCCCGACCGACCGGCCCCCGGTCCCGCAGGGCCTGGACTGGGACTTGTGGCTGGGCCCCGAGGCGGACCGTCCTTACCACCCCGACTACACCAACATGGTCTTCCGGGGCTGGTATGACTTCGGCGGCGGCTCGATGGCGGACATGGGCCATTACAGCCTCTGGAGCGTCTTCAACGCCCTGGAGCTGACCTCGCCGATCAGCGTCGATCCCATGTTCACGCACGAGTGCACCTTCCGGGACAACGTGGCCACGACGCTGCGGAATGATTATTCCTTCCCGATCGCCAGTTGCGTCCGCTTCCGCTACCCCGCCCACGGCGCGCGGCCGGCCGTGGACCTGGTCTGGTACGACGGCGGCATGCGGCCGCCCACGCCCGAGGAACTCGAGGAAGACCACAAGGAACTCGAGATCGAAGGCATGATGTTCGTCGGCGAGAAGGGCAAGATCCTGGCGGACTTCCACGGCGGCCGGCCGCGGTTGATTCCGGAACGGAAGATGCGCGCGGTCGGGGCGTCTTCCGCCGAAGCGAGCACCGCGCCGCGTTCGCGCGCGGGGGTCGGGCTATCAGCAGTGGATCGCCGCCTGCCGGGGCGGCCCCCAGCCCGCCGGCAGCTTCCCGAACGCGGAGCCGCTTTCGGAGGCCGTCAACCTCTACGCCGTCGCCCTGCGGTCGCGCCGCAAGCTGTATTACGACGCCGCGACCGTGAGCATCACGAATGCGCCGGAGGCGAACAAGTATCTCTCACGCACCTACCGCAAGGGGTGGGAGCCGGAATCGATCTGAGAGCCTGGATTCCGGCTGAGTGATACCCGGGTGGCTGGGGCGTCGGCTCTGGCCTTCTTCACCACAGAGCCACCGAGAACACGGAGTTCTCACAGAGGTATTTCTCTGTGTCTGTCTCGGTGTCCTCTGTGACTCTGTGGTGAATCAGGCCAGAGCCGGCCCCCAGCCGCCGGAGGCCAGCGGCGATCCCGACCCGACGACGGAATTCCCGATAGAAAACCGGGGCGATCACGATGATATCGACGAACGCGGCGCCCGTTGCCGCCCGTTCGGAGACGACCTCGGGAGATCGCCGGTTTTGAACGTCTCTGTCCGCACAAACGAAGCCAGCCGCCCCCGCGCCCGCACGTCGAGAGCGTTGTTCCAGGTGCTCTGCGCGCTCGCGGCGCAGTGCGCGTTCCAAGCCAACGGACAAATAACGGAATCTCTTCCAGGGCCGTATGTTGCGTCAGAAAAAGTGGCGCGGGACAGGTTCGTTCGGATGGCTTTCCACGCGCCGCGGCGCACCGCGCAGTGCGCAATCAAAGTCACCGCGCTCTTGACCGAAGACCAAGCGCATACAGGCTTTGCATGCCGACCGCCGGGCGTGGCCCGGTTCGTAAAACGGGGGTTTTTCTCACTCCGGCGCGCTCGGAGGCGGTGCCGCGTCGACGTAAACCCCCATTTGGCGAAACTTTGCGTAACGGCGGTCGAGCAGCGTGGCGCGCGGTTCCTCGGCAATCTCGCGCAGGGCGCGGCGCAGGTAGGCTTTGAGGTTCGCGGCGGCCTCGACCGGGTCGCGGTGGGCGCCGCCGAGCGGTTCGGGGATGATCTCGTCGATGATGCCCATGCCCAGCAGGTCGCGCGCGGTCATTTTCAAGGCGGCGGCGGCGCGGGGGGCGTGCTCGGCCCCTTTCCAGAGGATGGTGGCGCAGCCTTCGGGGCTGATGACCGAGTAGTAGGCGTGTTCGAGCAGGGCCACGCGGTCGCCGATGCCGATGCCCAGCGCGCCGCCGGAACCGCCCTCGCCGATGACCACGCAGACAATCGGCGTGTTCAGGACGCTCATGGCCATGAGGTTCTCGGCGATGATGGCGGCCTGGCCCCGCTCCTCGGCGGCGATGCCCGGGTAGGCGCCGGGGGTGTCGATCAGGCAGAGGATGGGCAGGCCGCACTTCTCGGCCAGACGCATCTTGACGATCGCCTTGCGGTAGCCCTCGGGATGCGCGCAGCCGAAGTTGCACGCTTTCCGCTCGGCCAGGTTCTTGCCCTTCTGGTGCCCGACCACCAGCACCTTCTGGTCCTCCAGGTGGGCCAGGCCGGTGACGATCGCACCGTCATCGCCGGTGGCGCGGTCGCCGTGCAGCTCGATGAAGCTCTCGAACATCAGCGTGAGGTAATCGCGCGTCTGGGGCCGGCGTTCGTGGCGGGAGACCTGGACGGTCTGCCAGGGCTCCAGGCTGGCGAAGATCGAGCGTTTCAGGGCGATGAGTTCGCGCCGCAGGCGGCGGATCGGCTCGGCGGTGGTCGTCGCGGGGTTCTGCGCGTTGAGCGATTCCATCTCCGCCAGCCGGGCTTCCATCTCGATGATCGGCGCCTCGAAGGGGAGGCGTTTCTCGGATGCGCTGGCCATGCGTCAGATCGTCCTGGATATGGCTCCCGAAGCCGCGCGACGACTTCAGGCGATGCCCGGGGAAGGTTCGTTCGGGAAAATCCGCGTGCGCGCGAAACGGCTCAGGAACTCGGGGACGCTGGCCGGCCGTTCGGCCGGTTTCTTGCGGATCATGTGCAGGACCAGGTCGGAGAACTCCGTCGTCAGCTCCGGGTTGTGGGACGACGGCGGGCTGGGCCGCTCGCGCAGATGCTTGGTGAGCAGATCCTGGCTCGAGTTGGCCCGGAACGGCGGCCGTCCACATGCCAATTCATAGCAGGTGCAGCCCAGACTGTAAATGTCGGCCGCCACGCCCGGGGGCTCGCGCAGGATCTGCTCCGGGGCCATGTAGCTCAGCGTCCCCTCGCGCTCGGGCTTGCTGGCCAGCAGCCGCCCCAGGCCGGTGCGAATCCGCTTGGCCAGCGCGAAGTCGATGAGCCGGACCTCGCCGGTCCTGTTGACGATGATGTTCTCGGGCTTGATGTCGCGGTGCGCCCAGCCGGCATCATGCATGTACGCAATCGCCGCGGCCGACTGCGTGATGATCCGGCGCAGCCGCTCCCGGAGCCAGTCGGCCCGCTCGCGCTTGCTGAGGATCAGCTTCAGGTGCTCGGAAGGGAAGTAATCCATCACGAAATACGGCGCCGTCTTGTCCTTGACGAACGCATGCACCCGGATCAGGTTCGGATGGTGCAGCGCGAGACCCAGCCGGGCTTCGGCCTCGAACGCCTTGCGCTCGCCGGGGTCCTGGGCCTTCGAGTCGAGCATCTCCTTGATGGCAAAGCGCCGGCCGGACGATTCCTGGACGACCTCGAAGACCCGCGAATGCACCCCGGAAGCGATCGCGCGAACATATCGATAATCGCCGATCCGATCACTGCCGGCGAGATGCGTCTCGGATGCCACCCGCTCCCTCCCCTAACCAGAGCCGCCGCGCTCGGCCATTCAGGCCGAAGGATTCCTTCCATCTTAGCGGCGGGGAGCCGATGACGGCAACGGAGCGACGCGGTCCAATGGCGGTTCTTCCGTGTGCCATGGGTGCTTGATCGATGAGATCGTTCGAGAACAACGACTCAACTACGATCCCCTTTCCGCATGTTCAGGTTGCTCGAAAGGGTCTCCGACCCCGTCCAGCAAGAGTCTCCCAGCAGCGTTGAGATGAGGGATCACATGGTAAAGAAAGCCGATCACAAGAGCGGAAGCAGACTCCTCATCCCATTGATCGGGTTGGTCGAACAGGGCGGCCAACCGTTCCAGATCACCCGACCAGTCGGTCATGTGGAACACGAAGTCATGCTTTCGCTTCTCGTACTCCCGTGGATCCACGTTCTCTCGAAGCCCCTCCCTGGCGCCATCGAACACCCGACCCAGTAGTTGTTCTCGTTCGGAAACGGTCCGCATGATCCTACCTCCCCAGCCTGGCTTTCCACTCCGCGATGCGGGCAGCCCATTCTGCAGCGGTCTTGTCTCCGGCGTGAGGGAGCACATCTTCCATCTGTTTGATCCAGTTGTCTATTTCGCCGGTCCAGTGTGGTACATCTTGACTTCCTGGGTTGTTGGCGATCTTTTCGAGATGCTCCTGGACCATCGGTCCCAGGCCGTTCAGCCTCTTGAGCGCATCGTTGCGACTCATGGCCATCATCCGAGCCTCGACGTTGCCGAACCTGGCGGCCTTGGTGTCTTCAAGTCGCTCCTGGGCCTCCGGCACGAAGTCTTGCTACGTTTTCTCTGGAACATAGGCCCCATTTCGGCTTCTGCTTCGGCGCTCTCAGAGGCTGTCCGAGAAGATGGTTTTCAGCCCCGAAGGGGCTTTCCGGATCGCCTCTCAGATGATCGTGCCGTCGGGAATGGTGGTGTTCTTGGGCACCACGACGATGCCGTCCTTGATATGGCAATAAGCGGTCTCCGGCGCTTCGTTCACGCGATTGCGGTTGAGGATCTGGACGTTGCGGCCGATCATGGCATTCTTGTCGATGATGGCGTTCTCGATGACCGTGCCGGCGCCGATGCCGATTTCGAGCAGGTCGCCGCCGCGCTGGTTCAACCGGGGCATCTTGTAGAAGTCGGCACCCATGACGTAGCTGTTGCGGATGACGACGTTCGGGCCGATCTGCGAGCGGACGCCGATGACGGAGTTCTCGATGACCGCGCCGGGGCCGATCATGCTGCCGCCCGCGATCAGGCTATGGTCGATCGTGGCGCCGCTGATGCGGGAGCCGGCCAGGTTGCGGGCGCGACTGAAAACGGGCCGGTCGGTGGCCAGAAACTCGAACGGCGGGTCGTCGAGCGTCAGGTTGATGTTCGCCTTGTGGAAGGCGCCGATGGTGCCGATGTCCTCCCAGTAGCCGTCGAAGAGATGGGCCTGGACGTGGTGCGTGTGGATGGCCTGCGGGAAGACCTCCTTGCCGAAGTCGGTGGCGGTGCCGCCTTCGAGCATATCGACCAGAAGCTGGCGGCCGAAGAGGTAGATGCCCATGCTCGCCAGATAGGCCCGGCCCCGGCTCGCGATCCCGTGGCGCTCCATCCACGCGGGGTCCGTGCGCGACGGCGGCCCGCGTCTCGGGCGTTTTGGGCTTCTCGGTGAACGCCTCGACCCGGCCGCGCGCGTTGATCTTCATGATCCCGAACGACTCGGCCTCTTGCTCGGCCACCGGCAGCACGGCGATGGTGATGTCCGCCTTGCTCTCCTGGTGCGTGCGGATCATGTCCTGAAAATCCATCCGGTACAACTGGTCGCCGGAGAGAATCAGGACCTGATCGTATTGCGGCTCGTTGAAGTGCAGGATGTTGCGGCGGACCGCGTCGGCCGTCCCCTGGTACCAGCTCTCGTGCTCCATGGTCTGCTGCGCGGCCAGGATCTCGACGAAACCCTGGCCGAACGCATCGAACTTGTAGGTGTTCTGGATGTGCTGGTGCAGGCTGTTCGAGTTGAACTGGGTGACGACGAGCACCCGGTTCAAGTTCGAGTGGATGCAGTTGCTGATCGGGATATCGATCAGTCGGTACTTGCCGCCGATCGGCACGGCCGGCTTGCTGCGCAGCTTGGTGAGCGGATAGAGGCGGGTGCCGCGTCCGCCTCCCAGGATCAGGCTGATGACCTTGCAGGGCATGATTCCCTCGGGCGTACAACGAACCGCGGGGTGGAACCGGCGACCATTCCCGGTCGAAAAACCCGCCGGAAGGAGTGCGACGCGGCCTGCATTCTACCACGACGAGAGGAAACGCCATCGGCCTGCCGCCGGAATCGCGTCACTCGGGCGGCTGGGGCGCCGGCTCTGGCCGGCGCAAAAAGGGGAAGACTCCCTCACCAGCCGATGGCCATGTTCGACTCGATGGTCTTGCGCTTCCTCCAGGCCGCAGCCGGTTTCCTTCATGTACAGGCGGACGGCATGAAGTTTGTCGCCCTGGGCGTGGGCGAGGCACTCGCGGGCCTTCGAGCACGGGTCGATCTTGCTGGCGATGCCGAGGAGGTTCTTGGAGATGACCCAGGCGTCGCGGGGGCGGTGACTGACGCGGATGATCTGTTCGCTGGGATAGTTCGCGGTGGCGAACTGGCGTGCCGTCGCCTCGTCCTCGGCGCAGGCGATCATGATATGCGCCGTGGTCTCGACCTCGAACAAAGGCATAACCTCCCCCTTTCCCTTCTCCAGAGCCTGGAGGCTGCTCACTCTTTGAGCGCCGTCGGATGTGGTGACTCCCTCCCCGGATCGTACCGGGCGGACGCGGCCCGGTCAAACCGCGATTCCGCGCGGCGGACGCCGTGCCGTGGTGGCGGGCCGTCACAAGGGCATGCCGGTCTCGGTCATGCTCCGGTCCTCGTACATTTGCGAGAGGATCAGGCTACCACGCTCGACGACCTTCTGGCCGGGATCGAGGCCGTGTTCGATGATGACGTAATCGTGCGCCTCCTGGGCCAGCACGATGTCCTTGCGGCGGAACGTCCCGGGGTTCTCGGGGTCGCGGACGAAGACGTAGGCGCCGGCGTCCTGGACGATGACCGCCTGGCGCGGAACGACCGTGCGCGCGGTCACCGGCGGGAGGGCCACCTTGCCGCGCACGAGCATGTCGGCCTTGATCTTGCCGCCCGGGTTCGGGATCGTCGTGCGGATCTGGATGGTCTTGGTGGTCGAGTTCACGCGCATATCGACGTGCTCGATGGTCCGGGCCAAAACGTCGGTCAGAAAGGGGAAGCGGATTTCCCAGGGCTGGCCCACGTGGACCTTGTCCAGATCGCTTTCGTAGACGTTGCCGAGCACCCAGAGCTTGTCCTGGGGGGCGATCGTCACGAGCACGTTGGTGGTGTCATAGAGGCTGCCCTCGACCACGTCGCGGCTGATGACCAGACCGTCGGCCGGCGCCTGCAAGGTCATGCGCGCCTTGCGCGAGCCTTCCTCCTTTTCGAGCGAGTTGATCTCGTCCTCGGTGAGGCCGTAGACGATCAGGTTGTCGCGGGCCACCTTGTACACGAGCCGGCTTTTTTGCTCGTCGTTGTAGGCGTCGAAGTAATCCTTCTCGGAGATCGCCTTCTGCTTGAAGAGCGGCTCGAGGCGGGCGAGCTGGGCGGAGTCGTGGGTCCACTGGGCCAGGCCGACCTCGTAGGCGCTCTTGGCCTGGGCCAGGTCGGTGCTGAAGAGATCGACAATGGGGGCACCCTTGTGGACGACGTCGCCGACCTGGACGTAGACCTTGCTGACCAGGCACTGGAACCGCGAGCGGACGGGCGAGAGCGTGTTCGGGTTATAGGCCGTGCTGCCGTTGACATCGAGGTAGGTGGGCTCGGTCTGGCTCTTGACTTCCACTTCGGTCACGCCGATGGCCTTGAGCTGTTCGGGCGAGAGCGTGACGGTGCCGTCCCAGGGCGGCCGGGGGCCGGGCACGGGGACCTTGGCGGCCGCCTCGGCGGCGGCCCCGTTGTCGCCGCGCACCGTCTTCGAGAGGTGTTCCACGGTGGCGCGGGCCTTGTCCCAGCCCACCAGGTACAGGGCCAGGGCGCTCCGCCGGCGAGGACCATCAGGGCCAGCGGAAACCTCCACTTCTTCATGATCGTGATTCCTCGAAACGACCCGGGGGCGGGTGCGCCTTGCGCTCAGAGTTCCACCTCGACCCGGTCCGCCCCGCCGGCCGGAAAGTAGCTGTAGAGCACGGGCATGAGATACTGGGTGAGCAACAAGGAGACCAGCATGCCGCCGACCACGACGATCGCCAGCGGCTTCTGCGCCTGCGAGCCGATCGAGGTCGCCATGGCGGCGGGCAAGAGGCCCAGGATGGCCGTCAGCGAGGTCATCAGCACGGGCCGCAGCCGCAGCATGGCACCCCGCTCGACGGCCTCGCGCACCGGCACGTCCTGGCGGCGCATCTGGTTGAAGTACGAAATCAGGAGCACGCCGTTCTGCACGGCCACGCCGAAGATCGACACGAAGCCGACGGCCGCCGAGATGCTGAAGGTCGTCCCGGTCAGCCGCAGGGCCCAGATGCCTCCCATCGTGGCCGTCACGACGTTGGCCATGACCAAGAGCGAGTCCTTGATCGAGCCGAAGGCCGTGTAGAGCAGAACCAGGATCAGCGTGATCGACAGCGGCACCATCCACATGAGCCGGCCATTGGCCTGTTGCATCTGGGCGAACTCGCCCGACCATTCGAGCTGGTAGCCTTCCGGGAGCCGCACGCCGGTTTTCAGGTCGTTGACCTTGGCCTGCGCCTCGGCGATGGCCGAGGCCAGGTCGCGATTCTTCACGCTGAACTTGATCGGAATGAAGCGCCGATTGTTCTCCCGGTAGATATACGAGGCCCCCGACTCATGGGGTTCGATCTTCGCCAGTTGGCTGAGCGGAATCCGGTAGTTCGTGCCCGGCTCGTTGCCCGGGTGGACATCGACGGGAATCCGCGCAATGGACTCGCGGTCGTCGCGGAACTTTCTGGGCAAGCGCAAGACGATGTCGTAAAGCTTTTCCCCTTCGACCATTTGCGAGAAGGCCCGGCCGCCGACGGCGACCTGTACGACGGCCTCGACATCGGCCACGTTAATGCCGTAGCGGGCGCAGGTCTGGCGGTCGATCCGGATGACCAGGTTGGGCTGACCGACGATATCGAAGATGCCCACCTCCTCGATCCCCCGGACGCTGCTCAGCCGGTTGGCGATCTGGCCGGCCAGTTCTTCGAGCGTGTGCAGATCGCTCCCAAACAGTTTAATCGAATTGGCCCCCTTCACGCCCGACAACGCTTCTTCCACATTATCCCGGATCAGTTGCGAGAAGCTGAAACTGATGCCCGGGTAGTTCTGGAAGCGCGCGGAGAGCTCTTGCTCGATCTTGCGGCGGGTCATGCCGGGCCGCCACTCTTCCATGGGTTTGAGGGGGACGTTGAACTCGACGTTGAAGAAGCTGGTCACGTCGGTGCCGTCGTCGGGCCGGCCGACGTGCGACATGACGCCCTTGACCTCGGGCACCGCGTTCATCTCGTTGCGGAGCTTGGGGGCCAGCCGCACGGCCTCCTCGAGCGAGACGGTGCGGGGCAGGATCGCCCGGATCCAGAGGTTGCCCTCCTCAAGCTCGGGCATGAACTCGCCGCCCAGGCCCGGGATCAACGTCACCGTGAACGCCAACAGGCCGAGCACCACCGCCAGGAAGACCAGCCGGTGTTCCAGCACCGCGCCCAGCGCCCGGCGGTAGAGCCACTTGATCGACCGGTCGACGAACGTCTCCTTCTCTTCCTTCTTGTTGTGGAAGAGGAACGAGCACATCACGGGGGCGAACGTCAGCGCCATGCACAAGGCACCCAGGATGGCATAGGCGTAGGTCTTGGCCATGGGCCCGAACCAGCGCCGCCTCCGGCCCGGTCATTGCGAACAGGGGCAGGAAGGCGCAGACGATGATCGTGGTCGAGAAGAACAGCGGCCGTTCGATCTCGTAGCTCGCCCCCTCGATGCGGTCGATCAGGGGCTGCGAGCGGTCCGACCCGTGCTCGGCGACGTGCCGGTAGATGTTCTCGACGATGATGACCGAACTGTCCACGATGATGCCGAAATCGACGGCGCCGATGGACAGCAGGTTGGCCGATTTGCCCAGCGCGTACAGGACCGTGATCGAGAACAGCAGCGCCAGCGGAATGACCGTCGCCACGATGCCCGCGCTGGCCACGTCGCCCAGGAAGATGAACAAGATGAGAATGACCAGGCTCATGCCGACGAGCAGGTTGTGCAGGACGTTATGAGTCGTGATGTGGACCAGCTCGGTCCGGCGGTTGAACGGCACCAACCGCATGCCCCGCGGCAGGAGCTTGCCCCGGTTCAGCTCGTCGATCTTCTTCTGCACGGCCTCCGAGGTCGGCAGCGACTTCTCGTACTTGCGCATCAGGACGATGCCCTCGACGACGTCGTCCTCGTCGTAGCTGCGGGGCTGCGCCAGCACACCGACCTGCTGGATGGCCTCGGGCAGCTTCGCCAGACGAACCGCGGACGCGCCCTCCGCGTTCAGCCGTTCGAGCAGGGTCAGCGCCTGGGCATACGCGCCGCCCCGCACGGCCTGGCGGACCTCTTCGATCCGGCTTGTGCACGCGGCCTTCTCCGACTCGGGCAACCGCTCGTGCTGCACCTCGTCCCGCAGGGCGTCGAGGGCCGTCATCGCGGTGGGGACGTCGCCCTTGAGGGTGCGGCCCACGATTCCCAGCCGGGGGCGGTTGCTGACCACCACCTGGGCAATCTGCCGCAGGTAGATCGGCACGCCCTGATTGGAATCGACCACCACATTGCAGAGGTCATCCAGCTTCTCCGACTCGATCGTTTCGGCGTCCGCGACCAGCGCCGGGTCGAGCGGGTCCTTGCCGCCGCCCAAAAGGCCCAGCGCCCGCACGTTGTGCGACTGGCTGCCGAGCGTGAGCAGATCGCCGCCGACGTTGGCGTTCGACTTGCTGACCGCGTCCTGAACCTCTTGCAGCGTGACGTCGTACTGTCGCATCAGCCTCGTGTCGAGCAGCACCTGGTACTGCTTGACGGTGCCGCCATAGCCGGTCACGTCGATCACGCCCGGCACCTGCTTCAAGGAGCGGTTGATCACCCAGTCCTGCACGGCCTTGAGCTGGTTGAGCGTGTAGCCGGGCCCTTCGAGCACGTAGCGGACGATCTCGCCCGTGGGACTCCAGGGCGACAGGCCTGGATCGACGCCCAGGGGCAGGTTGTTGACCTCCGCGAGCCGGTTCAGGACTTCCTGGCGGGCGGACCAGTAATCGGTGTCGTAGGTGAACTGGCACTTGATATCGTTCAGCCCGGCAATCGACGTACTGCGCAGATCTTCCAGGCCCGGCAAGCCGTTCAGGGCGGTCTCCAGCGGGATGCCGATGAGCCGCTCCATCTCCTCGGGGCTGGCGCCGGGGTTCTGGGTGATGACCTCGACCAGCGGCGGCGTCGGATCGGGGTAGGCCTCGACGTTCAGATTCGCCGCGGCATGGAGGCCCAGACCGATCAGGCCCAGGACCCCCAGGACCACGATCAGGCGATTGTGCAGACTCCAGGAGATGATGGCACGAACCATGAGCACGGTTCCTGGACACGGCGAGCCAGCGGAACACTCCACCTGACCCTGGTGGTGGAACAGATTCTTCTCAAGCGGGCGTCGCGGAGGGGGGAACGCGACATCACCCAGAAGGAATGCGGGGCCGAATCGAGACAGTCTCCACATACCGGGGCGTTCGTGCCAAAGAGCGGCGGGTGCCACGGGTTCCGCTTGGACGGAACCCGTGTCCGGGGCCGACCGGCACGGGTTCCCCAAGACGGAACCCGTGGCACCCAAACCTTTCCGCAAGAGTTCGAAAACGCCCCGGTATCCTCGCAACAGTCTCGCAGAATCAGCCATATTCCACAGCGCGGAAGACCGCTTCACAATCGCCTCTTCGCGTGCAGCGCCTCAGACCCATTATCCTACGCCTGGAGCAGCGCGCGGGGAGAGCAGTTTTCTCTGGTTGCGACCGGGTTTCAGTCCCCCTGCCGGCACACGGTCCAGCTGACGCGCCGTTTGACCCGCGCCTGGGGCCTCGCTAGGATACCAGGGGTTTTGGAACGTACACGCAAGCCACTTGCGGCGCCAGTGAGTTGTGCTGTGTCCCCGATGAGGGCCCTCGCATGAACCGTCTTGATGTGCCCCGGCCGGTCCCGGACCGTGCGGGTCTGACCCGCCGTGATTTCCTCCAGGCCGGCGCGCTCGGGCTGGGTGTGTCCGCGCTCTCGGCAGGGGCATGGGGAGCGACCGCGACCCGCGATCGGGACCTCCATGTGATCCTGTTGCTGCTGGTCGGCGGCCCTTCGCAACTGGACACGTGGGACCCCAAGCCCGACGCCCCCGCCGAGATCCGCGGGCCGTTCCGGTCGATCGCGACCAAGGTTCCCGGCGTGCGCGTGACGGAGTTGTTTCCCAGATTAGCGGGCATGCTGGACAAGGTCGCGCTGGTGCGCTCGGTCCATCACGACGCGACGGCCGTCCACGATTTTGGCCACCAGGCGCTGCAAACCGGCCGGTTGTTCGAAGACGGGATCGAGCACCCGCATTTCGGCAGCGTGCTGGCGATGCGCCAGGGATCGAAGGCCGGCGCGCCGCCCTTCGTCGTGCTGCCCCGGGCCATCGGCGTGACCGGCGGCAATCAGCCGCATGGCCAGAGCGCGGGATACCTGGGAACGGACTTCGACCCGTGCCTGCTCGCATTCGATCACGACCGCGCGACGGCTGGATCTGGCGAATGAGTCCGACACCCTGAGAGACCGTTACGGTCGCGATACGTTCGGTCAAAGCTGCCTCCAGGCCCGGCGCCTGGTGGAGCGGGGTGTGCGGTGCGTCACGGTGAACATGTATGACACGGTCTTTCATCGGACACACGTGGGACACCCACGGCGCGGCGCCGTTCACCTCGTTCGACGGGTTCGCACACGATGTCGCGCCGACGTTCGACCGCGCCTACACGGCCTTGATCGAGGACCTCGACCAGCGGGGCCTGCTCGCAACGACCCTGGTCCTGGCCGGTGGCGAGTTCGGCCGCACGCCGCGCATCAATCCGGGGGGCGGTCGGGACCATGCGCCGGGCTGCTGGTCGATGCTCTTTGCCGGCGGACCGATTCCAGGCGGGCGGGTCGTGGGCGCGTCGGACGCGATCGGGTCCGCTCCCAGGGACCGTCCCGTCACGCCCGCCGAGGTGGTCGCCACCGTCTATCACGGCCTCGGCCTGCCGCTCGACCTGGAAATCGCGGGGCCTGGAGGTCAACCACGGCCGATCGTCGATCGGGGGGTCGAGCCGATCCGCGAGCTGTTCTGATCCTGGTTCTCGTCGGCGGGCCCGACCCCGCCGACGCCGATGACACCCCGATGGGCACTTCCGCCTCTCAGCCGCGTCGTCGCGTGCATCTCCGGGCCTGGCTCGGGACGGCCGCATTGTATCTGGCGGCGAACGCGGCGGTGGGCCTGATCTGCGCGATGTGCGCGCTCGACGATGCCTTGCCGCCGCGTCTCGGGCGGCTGCGGTGCGTACTGGCGGCGATCGAGATCAACGTCGTGTTGACCTTCGGTCTGGTGATGTTCCTCGCGGCCGGTGCGCTGGAACGAGGACGGCGGACCCGGCTCGGGCTGCCTGGCGACGTGTCGGAAGAGCGCATTTTTAACCCCGCCCGACGCGGCGTGGTGCTCCGGTCGGAGCAGACGGCCCGAAGGCGTAGGCGAACGGTCCGCCTTGACCTACGAGCCGACCTTCTCCACCCTTACCAGCGCCCGAATCCACCCCCGTGATGGCTCTAACATGCTAGAGGTGTTACAAAGGGGTACGGAGCGGCCTTTCTGTGTAGCGGCGGCCGTCCCGGCCGCTCCGGCGCCAGACACCGGAGCGGCCGGGACGGCCGCCGCTACACAGAAAGAACCCTTCTCGCACACCCTCCGAGGTCGATGATGATGATCAGACAGACCCGTTTCGTGTTCGGGATCGTCTTCCTGGGAGCGACGTCCGCATTCGCCGCGGGTCGCGCCCTTGACGATCTCAAACTCCATCCTCGAGGTGAGCCTCGATGCCGCCTCCGGGCACTTCCGCCTGACCGCCCGGCCCTCGGGGCGAACCTTCGTGCGGGACGGCGCGTTCCCCGGCGGAGGCGGCACTGCCCGCCTGGAGACCGTTCCTGACCTGGCCTTCGGCGCAGCCAAGACCCTCATCTTGACCCACCCGGACGGCAGTGCGGACCGCATCCAGCTTCTCCCCGATCTTCCCTTCGCCCTGGTCTCCTCCCGCTTGGCCAATCGCGGGACCGAGCCCACCGTGACCCGCTCCGTCCAGCCGCTCACGGCCACGCTCGACCTCGGGCAGCCCGCGCGGAACCTCCAGACGCTCGGCACCGCCGGCCTGAAACCGCCCGGCAGGAACCCCGGCAGTTATGTCTGGCTGGCGGTCGTCGAGCCGAAAAGCCGTCACGGGGTCGTCGCCGCCTGGCTGACCCACGACCGCGGCAGCGGGGTGGTGTTTAACAAGGTCGAGAACGATCAGGTTCAACTGACCGCTCAGCTCGATTACGGCCGGCTGCGGATTGCGCCGGGCGCGACCGCCGAGCTGGAACAGCTCGCCATCGGTGAATTTGATGACGCCCGCCTGGGCCTGGAAGCCTTCGCCGATGCCGTCGTGAAGCGCTACCAGATCCGGCTCCGCCCCCAGCCGGTCGGCTACTGCACATGGTACTCGCGGCCTTACGGGGGCGCCTCCGACGAGACGCACCTGGCCGAGCTCGCGGCTTTCGCGGCGAAGAACCTCAAGCCGTTCGGCTTCTCGGTCGTCCAGATCGACGACGGCTGGCAGGACGGCATCTCCAAGAACGGCCCGCGCCGGAACTTCTTCACGCACCGCCCCGATGGACCTTATCCCTCGGGCATGAAGGCCATTGCCGACAAGATCCGGGCCGACGGCCTCGTGGCGGGCATCTGGTTCATGCCCTTCGCCGGCACGTATTATGATCCGTTCTTCCAGGCCCATCCCGACTGGTTCGTCAAACGCGCCAGCGACGGCCAGCCCTACGAGACAAGCTGGGGCGGCGCGTGCCTCGACCCGACCCATCCCGAGGTCCGATCGTACCTCCGTTCCAACGCCGAACGCTTCGCGCGCGACTGGGGCTTTCAGTACTTCAAGATGGATGCCCTCTGGACGGGTACCGCCACGCCCCAGCAGTACGTCAACGAAGGCTACAAGGACGACAAGATGGGCGATGCCGTCCCTCATGACCCCGATGTCACCAACATCGAAGCTTTCCGGTCCGGCCTGAAGCTGGTCCGCGCGGCCGCCGGCCCCGATGTGTTCTTCCTCGGGTGCTGCACGCCGCAGAACATGCGCTCCTACGGCGGCGCGTTCGGGCTCGTCGATGCCATGCGGATCGGTCCCGACAACGGCGCGGACTGGAACGGCTTGAAACGAGGCCCGACGTTCGGCTCACGCCATTACTTCTTGCACGGGCGCGTCTGGTACAACGACCCGGACCCGGTCTACGTGCGGTCGTCACATCCCGCTCGAACACGCCCGCTTGGTCTGCTCGTGGGTCGCCCTGACGGGCCAGCTCAACCTGAGCACCGACTGGCTCCCCGGCCTGCCCGCCGAGCGTCTCGCTCTTCTCAAGCGAACCATGCCGCCGCACGGACTCTGGCCGCGTCCGGTGGACCTTTTCGAGGGACCGATTCCGCGCATCTGGCTCCTGACCGACACACGCCGCGACCCGCGCCGGGACGTGATCGGCCTGTTCAACTGGGACGATCACGAGATCACGATCGACGAGCCTCTGAGCCGTATCGGTGTGCCCGACGGCACGGACTACGTTGCCTTTGACTACTGGAAGAACGAGTTCGTCGCAGCCAGACTTCGAGGGCGGCTCCAGATGACGATCCCGCCGCAGTCGTGCCGCATCCTGGCGTTGCGGCCTTGCTCGGACCATCCTCGTCGTGCTCAGCACGTCGCGCGCACGTCACGCAAGGTATCGTCGATCTCGACGCGCGAGGTGTGGGACGCCGGGACCAAGACACTGCACGGCTCGAGCCAGGTGGTCGGCGGCGATCCCTATGAGTTACGGATCGTCGCGCCAGAAAGCGCCTCTGGGGGATCTCTCCAGGTGTCTGAGGCCGAGGTGAAAACCTCTCTCCGCGAGCAAGGCGGCCAGATCCGGGCGGCGATCGAATCGCCCGAGAGCCGGCAAGTCGAATGGTCGATCTCGTTCGCGGGCGGGAATCCGTGAGAAGGGGTGCGAAATGCGTGAATCTCTTCTCGTAGGGTAGGCTTCAGCCTGCCAATCCCATTTCAAAAAGACGTTGGGATCGGCAGGCTGAAGCCTACCCTACGAGAAGAGATTCACGCGCTCTGTCCACGCGCTGAGCCGCTAGTGGGTGTCACCGCGGCGTCCGGGGCGGCCTCCGGTGGCCACGGCCTGAGCCGGGCCGGGCAAGCAGATCGAGCAGGCTGGTCTCGGGATTCAGGCCCACGTGGTACGTCTTCTCGTTCGAGAGCTCCTTGGTGGTCGTTTCCTTGCCATCGCCGCGGTCGTATTCGAGCACGATCGGGTACCGGCTCGTCAGTTCCTTGGTCTGGCCGGCCTCCACGCGCGCGACCTGATCCCCGAGCGCGAAGTTGAACTCGTCCGTGTTCGTGGAGTTGTCGAGCTGGACCTGGTAAGTCGTGAGCCACAGGTCGAGGCCCTTGTCGGTCATGGTGAAGGTGTACGTGCCGTCGGTGAGCGTATACTCCGCCTGGCCGAAGCCGCCGCCGCGGTCGAACTCGATCACCCAGGACCCTTCCCCGGCCAGTTCCTGAGTGTAGTTGGGGTCCATCTCGAAGTTCTGGTTCTCGATCGTGTAATGGACCGTCATGTTCAGCTCGGCGGGGTTGACGAGCACCACGCGGTTCCCGCCCGTGGGTGTGCCGGCCGTGTCCGTCGTGGTCGGGACAGCCGTATCCGGGGGAGGCGCGGTTGTGGTGTCCGGCGGAGTCGTCCCCGCTCCGGTCGTGTCGGTGGTGGTCACGTCAGGAGGGGTCGCGTCCACCACGGCGGGAGGCGTCGGAACCAAGGGTCCAGGTGTCACCGGGGCATCCACCATCGCGGGCGGCGGCGGTTGCGGCACATCCACGGGGACAACCACGGGCGGCTGTGCATTCACCACCACTGGCGGCTGTGCATCGACCACCGTCGGCGGCAGGGGTTGGGGCACGTCCACAGGCGGAGGCGTCGTATCGGTGGGAGGCGCCACCACGACGGTCGGAGGCGCTACAGGCTGGACATCCACCGCGGGCTGCGTTGTGGCCGGCGGGAGGACCCAGGTCGTGGTCACGCCGGGCGACAGCGGCCATGTGGGGATAACGTCCCCCCCACCAGCGAGGGTCACGTTCGGGTCATAATAACCGCCGTCCGTTCCGTCACCGCCCCACGTGTCACCACCCCAGGTATCCACGATCGTGGTCATACCCGGCGACATGGGCCAACCGCCCGTGACAGGGGGCACGTACCCCGGATCGATGAAACCACCGTCACCACCGAAGTTGACGGCGTTGTTAAGCAAGCTGGACGCGAGCAGGCCCGAGGTCACGGCATCGACGATCAGGTTCGTCGCGATCAGGCTTGAGAGCAGGCCGCCGCCACCCCAGCCGCCGCCACCCCAGCCGCCGCCACCCCAGCCGCCGCCACCCCAGCCGCCCCAACCCGGTCCCCAGCCGCCGCCGGCCCAGCCGGGATTCCAACCCGGACCCCAGCCGCCCCAACCCGGTCCCCAGCCGCCGCCGGCCCAGCCGGGGTTCCAACCCGGATGCCCCCAGGGGGGGACATGGCCGGGACCCCAGCCGGGTCCCCAGAGCGGCGGATGATGAGGCGTGTGCAGACCCATCGCCTGCATGTTGCCCGTGGGTCCGGTATGGCTGCCGAGGCCAGGCAGAGGGCCATGTTGTCCCATCGTTCCCGTGTGGCTGCCAAGGCCGGTCAGGGGTCCATGCTGCCCGATCGTCCCTGTATGACCACCGAGGCCCGCCAGCGGTCCGATGGTTCCCGTATGGCTGCCGAGGCCCGCTAGCGGCCCATGCTGTCCGATCGTTCCGGTGCGACCACCGAGGCCCGCTAGCGGCCCCATCGTTCCGGTGTGACTACCGAGGCCGGGGAGAGGCCCATGTTGCGCGGCCGTGTTCAGCCCCGAGCCGATGCGCGAGGTGCTCGGCGTCTTCAAGGGGTTGGGTGTTCCCGTCCGGTTGGTGGACCCTGGCGACGAGACGCGCCCGCCGCCCGTGCCGAGCCCGGGTTTGGTCAAGTGGCTCAGCATGGCCGTGTTCGCGGGGATACGGCCCGTGCCGGAGAGCCGTCCGGGCGTATGTCCCGGGGTTCCCGTCGGCGTCCTCGAAGCCAGGCCCGAGCTCACTCCACTCGGAGTCAGCCGGTTCATCGTGCCCGTCGGTGTCGGCCGGAGCGCGGTATACGAGCCGCCGATCGGCTTCGGCGGTGTGATCGTGCGGTTGGCCATCGAGCCGGTGGACGTCCGCGCCGGTGTTCAGCGCCGGGTTCGTCCTCAGGTTGCTCGGGGTCACGCGGCCTGCATTCGACAGCGGCGTGCCCATCGGTCCACGCGGGACGTTGGTGGTCGCCATCGAGCCCGTGCCGTGCGATGGCGTCGTCGAGAGGTTCGTCGGCGGATGCGCCGCGCCCGTGGTATGCGAGGCGGCTCCCAGGTTCGTGGGCGTGCGGCCCAGACCCGGAAGCGGCTGGGTGAGCGGTCCGCGCGGAACATTCGTGGCCCCCGTGGCGGCTGGGACGCGGGGCGGTACGGCCGAGAGATTGGTCGGCGGATGCGGCACACCCGTGGTGCGCGTGGCCGCGCCCAGGTTCGTGGGTGTATGGCCTGACCCCATCAGGGGCTGGGCGGCCGGACCACGAGGAACGCTGCCGGTTGGCGTCGTGCTGCTCAGAATACGTCCCGGTTGAGGAACCGTCCGCAACGGCTGGGCTGTCGGAGTGACCGTCGGCGTGCGGAAGGGCTGCGTCGTCGGCCGGGCCGTCAGGTTCGAGGGGATGGGACTTGGCTGACGCGTCGGCTGCGGGTTGACCCGAGCCGGCTGGAACGCGGGTTGTACCGTCGCAGGACGGTACGGCCGGACGGTCGCCGACTGCGCGGGGGACGGTACGCCGACTGCGCCGGGGGACGGTAAGCCGGCTGCGCCGCGGGGGCTCGCATCGGTTGTGCGCTCATCCCGCGCGAGGGTGCGAACGGCGATCTTCCGAAGCTTTGCGACGGTGCCGAGCGGTTCCCGCTACTGAAGCTGGACCCGCCGCCGGACGAGCTGCGCCCATCACGGCTTTGGGCCTGGGCACCCTCCACGAACACCAGGACGGCGAGGGTCAGGCTCAGGCTCACGAGCCCCGCTCCAGGCCGCCATCTCGAAGTTGAGGCCGTCATGAGGAAGACCTCCGCACTACGGGACTCTTGCTGAACCGGGGGGGAACGGTCCCGACCCGTGCGCTGGGAGACTTCCTGTTCGGAGGTCTCCACGAAGAACGAGAGACGTGCTAACTATCAGCCTATCCCCGGCCAGGGGGGGCCGCCAGGAGAAACCGTTCGGAAACGCGGGTTCGAACCGGGCGGCGTCCAGCCGACGAACGCCTCGTCTCAGTTGCTTGCGCTCATTCAAGAACCATACTCCCGCCGCTCCCCCTTCGTGACCCTTCCTCAGTCCTTCCCGGTCAGTTCGCGGACGATCCGTGCGGCGCCGTAGACGGAGCGCAGGGCCTCGATGATCGCGCGGGAGTCGACGGAGACGGCCCGGGCGCTGCTGTCGTCGTAGCCGAAGTCGAGCACGAGCGACTGGATGTTGCCGTCGAAGATCAGGCCGACGACCTCGTTGTCGCGGTTGACGACCGGGCTGCCCGAGTTGCCGCCGATGATGTCGGCGGTCGAGACGAAGTTCAGCGGCGTGTCGAGGTCGAGCCGGCCCGCGTCCTTGGCCTTGATCCAGCTCGGCGGCAGCTGGTAGGGCGGCTTGTTGCCGTGGGCCTCGGCGTGGTCGAACGCGCCGCCGATCGTGGTGTAGGGCGGGATCGTCTTGCCGTCGACCTCGTAGCCCTTGACCGTGCCGAAGGCGAGCCGCAGGGTGAAGGTCGCGTCGGGGTAGACCGATCGCCCTCTCCTCGAAGAGTGGCCTTGGCGATCAGGGCGTACTGGGCGGTCTGCGACGCCCTCGACCTCGTCCTCGAACCGCTTCCGGACGGCCCGGGCGTCGGCGTCGACGGCCAGGGCCAGCTTGATCATCGGGTCGTCGCAGGCCTCGATCGCGGCCTGGCCGCCTTCGGCCAGCTCCTTGCGGACCGGCGACGTCGGCCAGCTTCGTCCCGTCGACCAGCTCCGCGGCCGCCTCGCTCGGGCGTCCGGCCGCGGAGGACGCGCTCGACCATCGGGTCGTCGGCGCCATCTGCTCCTTCCAGAAGGCGAGCGAGTGGGCGAGCTTGGCCTCCTCGAACTCGGGGTAGATCGGCGCCTCGGAGAAGAGCTCGAGCTCGAGCGACTCGAGGGCCGAGTCGCGGTACTCGCGGAGCCGGTCGGCGTTGGGCTTGGCCTTCTCCTCGGCCAGCCGGACGAGCGTCGCGGGCGATCTGGAACAGGTCGCGAGTCGAAGGCGAGCCCGCGCTCGAGGAAGTTGTACGGCCTGAGCGATCTCGGCCGGCGACCTTCTGCGCCGCGGCGATCTTGTCCCAGGCCGCGCCGTACGCGGCCGTTCTTCTCGGGGTCGGCCTCGATGCCGGTCGCGGAGCTGCGTTCTCGGCCTCGCGCCTTGCGGCATCATGAAGCCGGGTCGCGCAAGCCCTTCCAGGCCGCCGATCGCGGCCTTCCGGCTGTTCTGGATGCTGAAGAGGTCTTCCTTCGCCTGCCGGGCTGCTCGGGGCCGCGCTTGCCGTAGTCGAGCAGGAACGCCTCGCGGTCGTTGAGGCAGTCGAGCAGTGAACGGGAAGGCGACGTCGCGGAGGTATTCCAGGTGGCGACCGTGTTCAGCCGGTTGGTCCGGCCCGGGATGCCCGGCGACGAAGACCAGCTCGCCGTCCTTCGAGCCGTGCGGGCTCCACTTCAGGTAATGCTCGGCCTGGGCCGGCTTGCCGTCCTCGTAGGCCCGGAAGAAGCAGACGTCGAGGTCGTAGCGGGGATACTCGAAGTTGTCCGGGTCGCCGCCGAAGAAGGCGATGTCGAACTCGGGCGCGAAGACGAGCCGGACGTCGGTGTATTTCTTGTAGGTGTAGAGGTGATACTGCCCGCCCTGGTAGAGCGTGACGACGTCGCTCCGCAGGCCGGTCTTGTCGATCGACTCCTTCTCGATCGTCGGCCATCGCCTCGCGCCGGGCGCGTGCCGGCCGCGGCGTCGTCCATGCCCGGCTTGACCGCCGCGTTCACCCGGTCGGTCACGTCCTCGATCGCCGACCAGCACGTTCAGCTCCAGGTCGGGGGCCTTGACCTCCTCGGCGTGCGGTCTTCGCGAGGAAGCCGTCCTTGTAGTAGTCCTTCTCCGTGGTGCTGATCTTCTGGAGCGTGTCGGCGCCGACGTGGTGGTTGGTCATGACCAGGCCGTCGGCCGAGACGAACGAGCCCGAGCCGCCGTTGTTGAACCGGACCGCCGACGACCGCAGGTGCTCGACCCAGTCCGGCGGCGGCTCGAAGCCGTACGTCTCCTTGAGGTGCTTGCAGCGGCAGGTTGTCGAAGACCCACATCCCCTCGTCGGCGTGCACGGGGATCTCCGATCAGACTGGCCAGGAGGACGAGCGAAACGAGACCAGGACGATGGTTCATCGAGAATCTCCTGATGTTTCGTTCTTGTTCGATGTGAACATCCGTATTGTAGGGTAGGCTCTAGCCTGCCAGGCATCTTTCCGTTGACAACCTATGGGATTGGCAGGCTACAGCCTACCCTACAAGAGCCTTTCGTACACCCTTTCAGACTTCGCGCGCGACTCGTCGACCCTTCTCGGCCGGCCCCGCGGGTGCGGCGGCGACCGTTCGTTGCCCGAGCAGGCCCGACCAGGAAGAGGAGCAAGGTCATCAGCGCCGAACGCGGCGAGGGACGGGCCAGGGGTAATCGTTCCAGCGTGCTTGGCAGTCCGTCCACGAGAAGTCGAGCCGCTTGCCGAATCCCTCGGGAAACGACCAGGAGCGCGACCAGGATGCCGGCGATCGACCCGCCCGCGATCTGGCCGCTGGACAGCAGTACGTGCCGGGGCTCGAGTCTCGACTCCTCGGCCGAGAGCCTGCTTGAGCCGGTCGACCGCCCGCGCACCAGGCCGCCGACGAAGATCGGCAGCGAGGTCGAGAGCGGCAGGTAGACTCCCACCGCGAACGCCAGCGCCGAGACGCCCGCAAGCTGCATCACCACCGCGAGCACGCCGCCCAGGATCACCAGGCCCCAGGGGAGCTTGCCGGTCATGATGCCGTCGATGATCGTGGCAAAGAGCGGCGGCTTGGGCGGGTTGTACTTCTTGATCGGCAGCCCCGTCGTCGTATGATCGAGCCGCCCGCCGATGCCCGGGTCGACCAGGTAATGAGGCTTGACCCGCGTCGTCCACCAGGTAGCGTGCCCGGCTCGGCGCCCGGTGCGGCTCGACCACCCACCAGACCTTGTACGTCTTGCCGTCCGGGCCGGTCTCGGTCGTCGGTCAGCTTGGAGACGTCGGCGCGTGACCGTCGGCAGGTACTCGGGCTTGTCGTGATCGATCGTGCAACGCCTCAGTTGAGCAAGCAGCAGCGTTAACCCGATCACGACCGCCGAGGTCAGCGCGCCGACCAGGATCGCGACCTGCTGCGACCAGGGCGTGGCGCCGACCAGGAAGCCCGTCTTGAGGTCCTGCGAGGTCGTGCCGCCGTTCGACGAGGCGATGCAGACGACCCCGGCGATCGACAGCGCCGCCAGCCGATACTGCGGCCCGACCCAGCCCAGCAAGACGAAGATCAGGCATGTCAGCAAGAGCGTGGCGACCGTCATCCCCGAGATCGGGTTCGACGACGAGCCGATCTCGCCGGTCAGCCGCGAGCTGACCGTCACGAACAGGAACCCGAACAGACGACCATCAGCGCCGCCCAGCGACGCGGCCGACCGGATCGGCGGGGATCAGGTGCGACGCCGCGATCGCCGCCACCAGGCCGAGCGACCCGAGCACCACGACCGCGATCGGCAGGTCGCGCTCGGTCCGGCCAGACGCCGGACTCGTCCTTGTCGCGGCCGGATCGCAGGTCTTTCAGGCCCGCTGCGAACCGAGTCGACGATCAGCGGCAGGGCCTGGAGCATGCTGATGATGCCGCCCGCGGCCACGGCCCCCGCGCCGATGTAGAGGACGTACTGGTACGCAGATCTCGCTCGGCCGTCATCGCGCCGATCAGCTTCGTCCCGGCGGCAAGATCGGCCCGGCGCCGCCGGCGCCGAAAAAGGCGATCGAGCGGCACGAGCAACAGCGACGCCAGCATCCCGCCCCCGACCATCACCGACGCGATCCGCGGGCCGATGATGTAGCCGACGCCCAGCAGCATCGGCGACGCCTCGAGCGCGACGACCGCCTTGGTGTAGCCCTTGATGCCGGTGATCGGCCTTGTCCCATTCGCTCGCCAGAGCTTCAGCGCCTGCATGAGCGATCTGGTAGACGAACGCCACGCCGAACCCGAGAAAGACCGTGCGGGCGTTCGAGCCGCCCTCGCTCGCCGACGATCAGCACCTTGGCGCAGGCGGTGCCTTCGGGATACGTCAGCTTGCCGTGCTGCTTGACGATGAACGCCCTGCGCAGGGGGATCATCATCAGGATGCCGAGCAAGCCGCCGAGCACCGCCACGAGCATCACCCGCGACCATGTCCATGTCGTAGCCCAGGATCATCAGCGCCGGCATCGTCACGCCCACGCCGAAGGCGATCGACTCGCCCGCCGAGCCGGCCGTCTGGACGATGTTGTTCTCCAGGATCGTCGCCCGGCCGCGTGCCGAACGCCTTCGAGAACCCCCGGAAGAGCGTGATCGACAGCACGGCCACCGGGATCGACGCCGAGACCGTCATGCCGACCTTGAGGAACAGGTAGAGCGACGACGCGCCGAAGATGATCCCCAGGATCGCCCCCAGCACAACCGCCGAGACCGTCAGCTCGGGCAGAATCTTCTCCGGCGGGACAAACGGCCGAAACGTCGCGTCCGGGCCCGGTGCGGGCGTTTGCGTGCTCTCAGGAGTGGCTGTCGCGGCTTCGGCCATCAGATCGGTTCTCCAGGGCAAGCCGTACTCAATTCCAGATTCCAGATTCCAGATGACTGATGGCGGATGGCTGATGCCGGATGTCCGAAGTCATCAGTCATCAGTCATCCGTCATCCGTCATCAGCCATCAGTCACCCGCCATCCCCTTCTCACAACCCCGGCTGCACCAGTTCTTCCGTGCCCGGGGCGGGGGCGCGTTGCTGCTTGTGCTGTGCGACCTCCGCCAGACGGTCGACAATCTGCCGCAGCACCCCCAGGGGCGTTTGCGAGGCGTCCACCTCGTAGACCACGGAACGGGGATAGAAGCTCAGCGTCTGGGCCGTTTCCAGGAAGTAGGTCTCCATGCGCCGGTGGATGACCTCGTCGTTCGAGTCGTCGAGCCGGTTCTCCCGCAGGGCGCGGGCCTTGAGCCGCTCGATGGCCTTGACCGTGTCGGTGATCTGGAGGTTGAAGATCTGGATGACATCGAGGAACTGGTCCATCAACTGGGCCTGATGATAGTTCCGGGGCAGGCCGTCGAGGACCAGGATATGGTACTCGGGCAGGAGCAGCTCCTGAAGTTCCATGACCTGGATGTAACGATGCCAGATGCGGATGGTCAGATCATCGGGAACGAGCCGGCCCGCGCTGGTATACTGGAGCACCTCCCTGGACAGCTCGCCCTGCTTGGGGAGCTTCCGGAAGATATCGCCGCTCGAGATGTGGTGGAACGCCGGGAGCTGGCCGAGGATGGCCCCCTGTGTTCCCTTGCCGCTGCCCGGCATGCCGAAGAGCAAAATCGACCGATACTTCCTGGCGGCTGGGGCCATGATGAAACCTCAACGACGCGCCTGGATGACCGTTCCGAAGGGGCGTATCTTGCCATGATCGTTCGATTTTTTCGACAGGGCAACCCTGCACTGGACCGTTTCGCGTGATGGACGGGATTTTCGAGACGCGGATCCTCTTGTTACGGCACGGTGAGACCGCGGCGCCGGAGCGGTTTCACGGATGTGAATCCGACGTGGAACTCAGCCTGCAAGGCCGGCGCCAGGCGGAAGCGGCCGGGGCGCTGGTGGCGCCGATGAAGCCGCACGCGGTCTACAGCTCTGGGCTCCGCCGCGCGGTCGAGACGGCCGAGCCGATCGCCCGGTTCTGCGGCCGGGCTTTACGGGTTGTCGAGGCGCTTCATGAACGCCGGATGGGCGCTCTGAGCGGGGCGGCGCGCGAGGAGTTCTGGCCGCTCTACGAGGAAGCCAAACGGCGCTGGGCGGCGGGCGAGATCGACTTCACGCACGAAGGCGGCGAGTCCTACGCCCAGATCCGCGCCCGCCTCCTACCGGCCTTCCTGGCTCTGGCCGATCGCCACCGGGGCGAGACGGCCGTCGTGGTCGCGCACGGCGTCGTGCTGCGCAGTCCTGCTCTGCACCCTGCTCGACGGCCGCGGACCCGCCGCGTTCGGGAGTTTCCCGCTCGACTATGTGAAGGTCCACGACCTTCGTAACGTCAGTGGCTCCTGGACGCTGGCCGGCACGTTCGCTCCTGAAGTGGCGAGCGATGCCGGTCCGTGGTGAGCGATCGGGAATACGGTCACTCCCCGGCGCTCGACGATCACGCTCTCGAGCCCGAGAACATGGGCAATCTTCTCGATGGTCTGCGCCGATGGCCGACGCCCAGGGCAAAATGATGGGTCGGCCCCTCGGCCACCCAACGCTTCAGGAACGTCCGCACGTCGGGCTCGAAGAAACCCCGGGTGTTCGTGTTCCCGGTGGCGGGGATCGGCCCCTGGACGGACTTGCCCTCGGCGATCACGAACTTGAACTGGCCCGCGGCCGTCACGCCGATCGAGAGCATGGTGATCGGCCCCTCCTTGATCTTGAATTCGACGCCCGCTCCGGAACCCGGCTTGCCATGGTATTTCACCAGGCTGCGCAGGACGGGCTTCCCGTCGGCGATGTTGAGATGATGCGGCCCGTCGTGGCCGACCAGGACGAATCCCTCCTTGAAGTCGATCGGATGGAACTCGGCGAAGCTGCCGCCGATGTCCAGCCGGTCCTCGAGGAGCATGGCGATGCACGTCTTCAAGTCCGATTCGCCGGCCATGGGAAAGCCGGCCGCCGTGAGGAGCGAATTGCCGACGGTCAGGTTGGAGACCACCTCGCGCGTTTCGCTGTCGGGCTCGCCCTCGTAGTAGTAGGCCAGCCCGTCGAGCTGCTTTTCCGCCACGAACTTGTCCAGGGCCACCGCCACGCTGGCCGCGACCTGGAGATCCTCGGGGATGAGCTTGCGCGTGACGGGGTCCGCCCCGGGATCGGGCGTGTCGAACATGCCGAGGATTTCCGTTTTCTTGGCCTCGATCTCGGCCGGGGTCACGGTCTTGTGCAACCGCACCAGGTCATCGGCCTCGGTCTGCACGATGTGGCACCCGAAGGCGGCGGTGAACTCCGTGGGATCGGAATGCATATCGAGCATTGATTCGAGCACATGCCCGAAGTGACCGATCCGCGCCCCGTGGAGATCGTGGAGCACCCGGGCAATGCCGCACCAGTCGGCGATCTCGGCGTCGGCCTCGGGGTCGTCGTGGAGTGTTCCCAGGACCACCGGCGGCGGCCGTTTCCCCATGCGGATCGCCACGCCGGAGAATTCCGGCACCGCGCAGAAATCGTCGTTCGCCAACTGCATGCGGATCGTGGCCCGCGGGTAGTCCATCGCCTTCAACGGTTGGAGCGCGACGAGCACGATCGGCACGCTGAGCTCGCGAATGAGGATCCCGAAGGTCGACGACGTGGCGTAGGTGACCATGTCGCAGAAGACCAGGTCGAGATTGGCCGCCTTCAGCTTCGGCAACAGAGCATAGGCGCCCTGGGCGTTATCGATCATGCCGAAGTTCGTGACATTCACCCCGTGCGCCTGGACCTTATCGACCAGCACGCCGAGCTTGCGGTGCATCTCGTCCAGCAGGCCGTCGAACTGTTTCCAGTACGTGTGGTGCCCCACGCCGAAGACGCCGATATTGGCCGTCAGCGGCTTGCGGCGGGCCACGCGCACGGCCGCCTCTGAGCTCCGAGCCGGGATTCCATGGCGATCGCCAGGCCCCCGCTGAGGGCGCCGACCGTGGACAGAAAACGGCGGCGGTTCTCGTGAAACGGCCCTGATTCCACCCGGCCATCGCGCATGGCCCGACCTCGGTTCTGGTGTCATGGGAAAACCCGGCGCGGATCATCCGCGCCGGGTGGGGATGCGAGAATCGTGGACCCTCTCAGTGGAACGGCACCTCCCGCCGCTCGCCGAACTCCAGATGCACCGGACCGAGCAAGCCGGACGGGAGCAACGGGTCCGTTGAGGCAAATCCTTGGTAGGCTTTGAAATCGCGCTCCCCCCCTCGCAACGCCACGTTCGTCCTGGTGTGGCGCTGGTCCTCCGGCAGACCCGCGTCGCCGATCAGCCGGTTGACCCAGAGGTTCGTCACATCGATCTCCAGCGCATTGTCGCCCGGCTTCAAGGCGCCGGTGAGATCGACCATCCAGGGATCGGTCCAGGCCACCCCCAGGTCCTTTCCATTGACGCGCACCCGGGCGATGTTTTTCACCTCGCCCAGACTCAGCCGGACGAGCCTCCTCGTTTGATCCTCGTTCAACGAGATGGTCTTCCGATAGGTGGCCGTGCCCGAGAAGTACTTGATGCGGGCGTCGGAGTGCTGGTCCCAGGCGATCAACTCTGGGAACACAGCCGAGGCCGGCGCGCCTCGTCCCGGCTGAAATTGAACCTCCCACGGACCGCTCACAGTCAAAGACTCGGGCAGGATCGGGGCCTCGACGGTGATCGATCGCGACTGCGACGTCTCGAGCACATAGGAACCGCGCCGCCAGAGATCGACCCGCGCCCGCGTCCCCGAGCAACCCGCGATGATGAGGCCGTCGTCCGGGCCGGACACCGAAACCAGGTGGACCGGCGGCGCGGGCTTGCGGAAGACGACAAAGACCGAACCATTCCGGGGCAGGTCGATCGGCACGATCGTCCGGCCGTCGTCCGTCGCATGGTAAGGGACCGCATCGCGGATGACGCCGGTCGCCGGGTTCCACAATTCGGGCTCCTTGCCGCTGACCCGGAAGGTACACCGGCCGCGTCCCTCGCCCGCCAGGAAGTAGACGTCAAGGTCGGCCGCGCGGCGATGGGTAAAGTCCCAGGGGCCCTCGAAATCAGGAAGAACGCCCTCGGCTCGAAGCACGTCGTCCACGGCCGTCCCGCCGACGAGCTTCCCCTTGCCCAGCGATCGGTGGAAGGCACGATCGCCCTGTTCGCCCCAGAGCTCGGCCGCCAGCCGGCGCACCTCCTCGTCGCAGGCCGGATAGCCGGTCAGGCCCGGAGCCTGCCGGGGCCGGCGCGCGCCGAGCACGATCGTCGCCCCCGCCTTGGCCAGATCGATGAGCTTCTGGATGACCTGCGGCTGCGCCCTCTCATCGACCAGGTCCACGACCAGAATCCGGTAGCTCATGCCCTCGGGCAAGACCAGCATACCGTCGCGGACCGACAGACGATTCAGCAACACTTCGGTGTTGATCAGGTCGTAGGCATAGCCCCTGCCCAGAATCTGAGTCGGCTGCGGGCTCCACTTCTCGGCACGTCCCCAGTGGAGGTAAGTGCTGTCACCCGGATAGCAGCAAACGTCGCCCACGAATTGACCTTGCCGGAGCAAGAACTGGCAGCGGGCAAGGTACTGGAGGAGGGAGCCGGCCTCGTTCCACCACGTCACGTTTGGGTTCAGATGCGTGCCGGCAAAATATTCCGAGCCCGGCTGACCGAATTCCGCCAGCGACGAGGTGAACGTGTGCCAGATCAGGTGGTTGATGCCGTCGCAGAAGGCGGCATCGGCCCGCGGCTTCAACGACGACGGATCGGCCGACCAGTGTTGCACCATGTGCGTGAAGGACTTCGGCGGCCGCGCGGGGCCGCCCGTAGATGTCGCCGCCATGGCGATCGGCCGGTTCAACGACTGACCGACGGGACGGAACCAGAACTCACCCTGCGGCATGTCGTTGCGGCCCAGGAAGGCCAACTGGTCCGCGTACGTGAACGTGGGCAAGCTCCGATCCCAGGGACCGCCCGACTCGGAATGCCACGACAGACCGGCCCGGTGGCACAACTGGCGCAGCGTGCCGTAGAAGTTGTCCATGAACAGATCCCCCAGCGTCGTGAGATAGTCGCGGAGGAACCGTGCGGAGACGTCTCGATCCTGCACCGTCCAGCCGGCCAGCACGGGCAAATAAGGGCGCGGCCGATAGCCGCGGCGTCGGGCGAACTGATCGTCGATCCCCGGGGTCCACAGGGGCGTCGCCCCTTCCCAACTGACGCTGTAGAAGTGCGTCAGCGTCTTGCCCGCCGCCGGACCCGCGTCTTCGAGGAGGCCCGGCCCATGCGCTCGAAGTGCTTTGTCACCGCGGCGGCGTCCAGGATATCCACATCGTATTCGTGCCCGTCCATCGTCTCGCTGGCGAAACGGATCAGCATCCAGCGGCCGGCGGGCACGTCCCACGAGAGCCGCCCCTGGGCATCCACGCGGTCGCTCAGATCCACCACCTCGAGGGCCCGACCCTTCGCGCCGATCTTCGGCTGGGCATCCTGCCAGCGCTCCGGGAAGTCGTCCGACGGAATCAATGTCCGGCGACGGTTCGTGGCGGACGGCCAGGACGGCCACGTCCCAGAAAGGCCGGGCAGCCGGGCGCCGCAAGGTGCCCGTCCAGCGCCGCGGGCCTTGCAGCTCGACGGCCGTCCACATCAGCCGCTTGGGAGCGTCGCCGCCCACGTCCCACGGTCCTTTCAAGGCGCCCGCGGAGCTGCTCAGGTTGACGCTCATCTCCAGACCGAGCCGGCTGGACTCGGCGATCGCATGCTTGAGCAACTGCCGCCAGGGCGGGCTCATGAATTCCATGCGGCTCTCGGGAGGGGGCACGTGGTCTTCGTGGTAACCGCGCACATCGAAGTGCAGCAGTCCGCCAAATCCGGCCTGTTTCATCGCTTCGAGATCGCGGGTGATCGACGCCTCCGTCACGTTGCCCTTGAGCCACCACCAGTAGGCCCACGGCTTGTCCTCGTCGCGCGGCTGGCGAAAACCTTGTTCCAGGTCCACGGCCACCTTGCCCCCGTCGTCTCGCGGTTCGGGAGTCCGGGACCAGGCCGGCGATAACGTCAGAAACCAGGCGACAAAGCTGATGAAGAGCAAAAGTTTTATGTTCATGATTGGTTCCCGTGAGTCGGCAAACGCTTGAGGACCTCGCTGAGGCGGTCGTCGTTTCGGCTGAGAAGCGCATCGGCCTCGGTCGGCATCACACCGGAAGACGTGGGCATGCCACCCAGGCCTTGTTCGGCTGGTTCTTTCCAACGAGAACCTCCTCGCACAGCTTTTCAGAACCAGGGGCTTGTCCCTCGCTCGGGGATCATCGCTGGTCTTCCATCACGATCCGGAACCCGACATTGAAGACCCCCTGGTAGGGCCGATAGGCCAGCCGATACGAGGAGGTCGCGCGGAACGGGCGGTCGTACCATGAGCCGCCCCGTACCACGCGCGGACCATTACCGGCCGGGTCGTTGCGACCGTCGTCCTCCTGATAGGGATAGGCACGATACAGGGATTGCGTCCATTCCCAGACGTTGCCGTGCATGTCGTGCGCGCCCCAGGCATTCGGCCGGTACTTGCCCACCGCGACCGAGACGAAGCCGCCGTCGTCGAACCGCTCGTCCTTGGGGACCCAGTCATCGTACTTGCTGGGGTTGGAAATGAGCCGGGGCTGAACATAAGTCTCGAAGGCGAACTCACGCAAACGCGCGTCGCCGAGATTGGCCCAGCCGCTAAAGTCGGTTTCGATGTCACCATAGGAAAACGGCGTGGCGGTGCCGGCGCGGCAGGCGTATTCCCACTGGGCTTCCGTTGGAAGATGGACGCGCCGGCCGGCCTGTCGGCTGAGCCAGGAGCAGAACACCCGAGCATCCTCCCACGAGACGCGGACAACAGGCTGCTCGGGTCCGTTGACCGGGAAGCCATGCACGCCGAACTGGTAGCCGTGCATCGACTCGACGTGGCTATCGTGGCTCGTGTCGAAGCGCGCGAACTGGGCGTTCGTCACCTCGACGCGGCCGATCCAGAACGGCCGGGCAATCGTCACGGCCGTCGGCGGTCGTTCGTCGGCCGGTCCATCGGTGCTGCCCATCACGAACTGTCCGGCCGGAATCCGCACCAGGTCGAGCGTCACGCCGCTGCCCAGATCGAGGCTTTGCCGCGCCTGAGGCCCCTGCCGGCGCTGGGCCTCGGCCGCGTCCTGCGTCGCGGCCGTTCCGGATTCTTTCTTTGTAGCGGCGGCCGTCCCGGCCGCTCCGGATCTGGATTCCAAATTCCCGATTCCGGATTCCAGATCCGGAGCGGCCGGGACGGCCGCCGCGACACAGAGAGGCGGGATCGCCTCGGGGTCTTCGTCCTTGCCCGTGAACTTGAGGCGCATGGCCCGGGCGCGGGCCGCGATCGGCGCGACGGCCGCGGCGCCGACCATCTCCCGCCAGGTGCCGTGAAAAGGCGCGCCGAGGTCGATCCAGGTCGTGAGCCGGTCCCAGTCCTGGCCGTCAAGCTGCACGCCGTGATGACCCTTGCTGGAGCATCTGGATCAACTCGGTCGTATCGGCGTGGAACTCCATCGGGGCCAGCATATGAATATCACTCTCGATGCCCGGCCGGCGCACGAAGCGGTGCAGCTCGGCATAGGACACCGAGAACTTCCCGCCGACCGTCGTGCCCACGTTGCCGGCAATCTGCGTGCTCCAGTCCTTGATGAGCCGATCGCCGCGGAGATCGGCGAGCGTCTCACCGTGGTGGGGCTGGCCGTCATGACAGCCGACGCAACGGCGGTCGAGCACGGGCTGGACCTCCCGGGCGAAGCTGAACCCGCGCAACGGGCCGCGCCAGGGGGTGATCTCCGAGGGAACCAGTCCGGTGGAATTCGCTGGCCGGCTCGTCGGCGCGCGGTTCTGCGCCTCGTGACAGCCGACACACGAGATCACCTCGCCCGGCATCGCCGTGAACCAACTCCGCATGACCTGGAGCGCCTTGCCCTCGCCGTCGAGCGGCTGCACGGCGATCGGCGTATATGCCGGCACCCGGAAGTACGCTGAGCCATCGGCCGCGACCGGCACCGTGCCGAGCACCTGCTTGATGTCCCACGGCCCGTCCATGCCGATCGCGCCATAAAGGCCGCCCATCCCTTGATAGCTGAAATGATAGGTGATCAGCCGCAGGTTCTTGACCGTCCCGCGCGGAATCCCGCGCAGGCCGCCGCCCTGGTAAATGTCGGACAGAAAGACCAACCCGTCCCCGCGACGGCGATCGACGCGATCCGGGATGACGGGCGGCACCGGCCGTTTCTGGACCGGCACCGGCTCCAGCAAGGCGTATCCCGGCTTCTCGGCCAGCAGGAGCATGTTGTCGAAGACATCGACCAGGTAGATGCCCCAGGGCGCTTCGGGCCGAGGCTTCATCGAGACCAGAAAATACTTCTCGCTCAAAGGATACGGGTGCAGGAACTGCGGCCAGACGCCGTCGGCCAGCGTGTCGCGGATGAGCGTCTCGACCTTCTTGCCATGGCCCGGAATCTCCTGAGAGACGGCCTGGGCATCATGGTGTCCCAGGGCCGGGTCCATGATGAGCAACCGGCCGGACCGGGAGTTGCCATGATGCCCCGTGGCAATGCCGACGACCCTCGTGGCCGTACCGGGAATGGGACGGGCGTAGAAGAACGAGTTCGGGAAGTAGGAGTTGCTCGACAGGAACTCCATCTGCCCGGTCCCGTCCGGGTTCATGGAAAAGAGCCGCCGCGAGTTGGAATGAGGCAGCCCGGTATACTCCCAGCGCAAGTACAGCACGCGACCGCTGGGAAGGACCGTCGGGCACCAGTCGTGCTCCTGATCCACGGTCAACTGGCGGATCGAGCCGTCGTGCTCGCGCAGGTACAGGTTCGTCACGTGCGAACTGCCGTACACGCAAGGCACGCCCACGAACGGCGCGGTCGAGGTGAAGAGAATCCGCCCGTCCGGCAAGTAACAGGCATCGTAATTGTCAACGTCCGGCTCCTGGATCAGCGACACCTCGCGGACGTCCTTGCCGTCGATCGAGAGCTCGTGGACCTGCCAGCGGCCATTCGCGCCGGGCATCGAGAAAAGCATCCGGTCAGCGTTCCAGTGCAACTCCACATCACCGAGGAAACGGTCCCCCGGCGGCTCGTAAAGCGTGGCCATCGTCCCCTCGGGCCGCACGGGCGAGAGCACTCGCAGCCGGTTGTCATAACCCGTGTGCGCCAGGCTGGAGTTGCTCTCCCAGTTTCTCGGCAGCCCGAGGTTCGCTTCATTTCGCTCGATGAAGAGCAAGCGGTCGAAATCGAGCAAGGGGTTGGTCAGCAGGGCATCCGCCTGAAGCTGGCGGAACTCGGTCGTGATGCGGTCGAGATCGCGCTGCTTGTCCTTGTCGAGCGGCCCCGCGACCAGGTGATCGTGGGCCTGGTGGAGCGATTGAAGATGCTGGAGGAATTCACCCGCCCGGGGATAACGATCGGAACACGTGGCCGCCAGGTCGCGGATCGCCAGCTCCAGGGCTTTCCACTGGCCGGCCGGGACGCCGGGCTGGGTCGTGGTGGGACCGGGCTTGAGCACGACGGGCCGCCACTGCGACGGCGTGCCGAGATAGGCCAGCAGGTTGCCGGTGAGCCGCTCCAGATTGGCGCGGTGTGGGTTCGCCTCGTAAGCGTAGCGCGGCACGCGCCAACCGAGCACGATCACCCGGCCCTTGCCCAGCTCGTACTCGACCAGCGGGTTCTCAGTGTTTGAGTTGGCGCGGGCCAGAAGCATACCCCGGACCGGGCCGCCGGTCCCGAAAAAATCGGCGAACGCTGAGAAGCCCGCGTCGTTGCACAAGAACACGGGATCGCCGAAGGGGCTCGAAGAGAGGCCCTGGAACACCGGATGATCGCGCTCGACGGGAATCAGCCCGGCCGCGAACGGTCCCGGACCGGGTCCACCGCGGCGCGTCGCGATCGTCTCCAGGCCAAGCTGCTGGACCATCCCCAGCGCGGCCCCGGAAAGCAGCAGTCCGTGCCCGTCGCTGACGTATTTTCGCAGCGCCACGACCGTGATCGGGCTATACGCCGGCCCGGACGCCGCGGCGGCGTCACCCTGGTGGTACCAGAGCACCGGGAACGCATCCAGCTCGACCGCGCGGCCATCCGCGTCTTGAAACCGGCCCTCGCTGGATGCGAGCACACGCTGAGACGCGCCAAGCTTGGAGGCCAGTTCCCAGGCCGCCCGCGCTTCGGGTCCAGGCTGGTCCGCCGTCGTATCGAGCAGAAAACCCACCGGCGCGGCCGCCCGGGATTCTGGTGGCGACCCGGCCACGATCATGGCCGAAAGGAGACCGAGGCCGGCAAATCGAACGAGGAAATGCGTCATCGCTCGTCCTCCTTTGTCACTGGTCACTCCGCCCCAGCCACCCGACCGCCTGCCCCGGTCTTAGCCCCAAAGGGGCGAAATTACATAGCCCAGGGCGTCAGCCCTGGGTCGCAAGAGCGGCGAAATCATTCGCTTCTTCTCAGCCCCGAAGGGGCGACAGTCTGCAAGATCGTCTGTCGCCCGTTTGGGGCTTCGGAGGGAGGTATTGAGTTCCTTTCGCGGTCCCAGGGCTGGCGCCCTGGGCTATGCACTTTCGCCCCTTTGGGGCTAAGACCGGGGCAGGCGGAAGCCTTCCCTACACGACGAAGACCGCGCTGTCACCCCGGCACGACCGCGCCCGACGGCACGCGCTCGCCGGCCGCATTCGTGGCGGTTCGGTCAAGCACCAGAGGCCGAGAGTGGCCAGCGTGGCCGCGTCCGCGAAGAGCATCGGCGCGAAGGCCGGGGCGCCGTAGACGAAGTTTTCCCAGACCGTCTTCATGACGCCTCGCAGGTTCGCCTCGACGTGGAGTCCGAACCCGGCCAGGCCGACGAGCACCTGGAGGGCCATGACCACCAGCGCGAGGCGGATCAGCGGGCGGTTGTCCGGGATGAGCAACACCGCCGTCAACACCCCGACGGCCGCGGCGCCCGCGATCACGCCGGTCCATTCCGTGGGCTGGAAGAACCCGTTCTGGGCGTGGTCGCACAGGCTCAGGGCGAAATTCCCCAGGAACCCTCCCATCGTCAGCAGCACGACCCAGCGGCCCCAATCCACCGTGTCCGAGCGCTGCAGACGGTTGAGGATGATGAGCAGACCGATCACGGTATAGGCCAGCGGTGCAACAAAGGGCGCGGTGTAGACCAGGCTGTGAATCGTCTGCTCCTGGAAGAAGCGGCTCTGAAGGTGGAAGATCAGCCCCGCAACGCCCACGACCACCGATCCCAGCCCGATGAGTACGCCCAGGGCGCGGCCCGCCGCGCGAAAATGCCGCGTCGGTCCGCGCACGGTCCCGGAAACAATCCCGAGAGCATCAGCGCCAACACATAAAGAACCGTCGCCACGGCCGAGAACCAGAATCGGGGCCCATTCCCAGGGGTTCTCGAAGTTGTTGACCTTGTGCGCGACCAGGATGTCCAGGCCGACGCCGGCCACGTTCATGAGCAGGAACAGTTCGAGCAACGGCTCGGGAGCGAGCAGGTTTTTAATGCGTGGCACCGTTGGCCTCCCCTCCCGGCTGGGCGAAGGCCGGCACCGGCAGCTCGCCAGGCTGGGCCGGTGCGGGCTTGGGCTTCTCGGCTTCCGCTTTGGCCTTGTCGGCCTCGTCCTTGGCCTCCTTGCGGGCGCGGATCTCGGCAGCCATGCTCTTGAGTTCGGCGAGCTTCGAGACGACTTCGTAGAAGCCGTGCCACTGCACGAAGTCGGCACCGCCCATGAAGGCGCCGTGCTTGGCGGTCCGGCCGCCGTAGTGCCAGAGGCTGAAGTGGACGTACTCGATCGGCTCGTCGAACGGCTCGGGAGTTAGCAGGTTCTCGTCGCGGAGGCGCTTCATGATCGTGTCGGCCTCCTTGACGAGCGTGTTCGTCGAGGTGACGACGCGGGTGGCCTCGGTGTAGAAGGTGTTGATCGTCGAGTTCGCGTGGCACTTGGTGCAGACCGAGGTCATCGCGATCTTCTTCTTGTCGGCGTTCGGCCGTTTCGTCGAGACCGGCGCGAACAGGTAATAGGAGAGCCGTTCGCCGACATCGTGCGTGACGCTGCCGCCGTCGATGCCGCCCATGTGGCAGGTCGAGCAGGTCGGCACCGGCATGTCGGCGGCGGTCAATTTCTTGGGATCGGCGGCCAGGTTCATGTGCTCGCGCTGGGCGTGGAAGAGCACGCCATGCTTCGATTCGTGGTAGATCTCCAACTGCGAGTGATCCGGCCCCATGTGGCACTGGCCGCACGTCTCGGGCATCCGCGCCAGCTCGACCGAGGCCACGTGGCGGGCGTGGCACTTGGTGCAGGTGCCGATCGAGCCGTCCTCGTTTGGCCTGCCGACATCATGGCACTGCTTGCAGCCCTTGGTGATGGCCGCCGGACCTTCGCGCTGAACGAGGTCGTCAGCGGGGCGATCGACGGCCCCCTTGTTGAATTTCTCGCTGAAGGCGATCTGCTCCGGCTTGAAGTCGGCTTTGCCCGAAACGGCTGCCCACGCGGCGCGGCGTGCCGGCTCTTGAGGTACTGGTCGTATTCGTCCTTGTGGCACTTGGCACAATTGAGCGCCGTCACCTTGCGCAGGATGACGAAGCCCTTGTGCTCCTGTCCTTTCTGACCCTCGATCGGCCCGTGGCAGTCCAGGCAGGTCAGCTTGGCGGCGTTGTGCTTGCTCATGTCGAACTCTTCCACCATCCCGGAGGTCTCGTGACGGTGGCACTCCGCGCACTTGCCGGTGGCCCGGATGAGCTGGACGTTCGGCTTCTCCACATCTTTCCGCGGCCGGGCCGCGTTGATCGCGAACGCCGCGACCACCAGCGCCGTACCCAGGAAGACGGCAATGAACACTCCGCGAAACGACATAATCTTCCCTTTCCGCAGGACCCTCCGCGCCCGGTCCTGGAGCGGAGTTCGTGTCTGTCATAGCCTTTGGGATTGTTCCCCATCCTGGCCAGCCAACCGCGGCGCATTATCGCCCCCATAGCGAGGCCGATCAAGCGGACAGCCTTCGTTGCACGCTTCTCGGGTGGCTGGGGCGCCAGCTCTGGCCGGATTCACCGTAGCGCGGCCGGCCGGCCGCAACCAAAAGGAGGAAAAGAGGCGTTGCTCCCCGTATGGTGACGGAGTCTGACAAACCCGTTCACCGCAAGGAGCAACGCCATGGAGTCGTTTGTATCGCGGCACCAGCACCAGATTCAAGGGACCATCAGCGGTCTGGATCGCCTTCGCTTCCTGGGATCGTTGCGGATGTTGTCGTTTGCCCAGGGCCTGGCGAGCGTCCTTTCGGCCGCGGGCGTGCTCCTGAAGGACTTCGGCACCTATGTCGAAGGACTCAGCCAGAAGATCAAGCAGGCCAGTGAGGCCAGCGCGCAGCCACGCCCGCCGGTCGCGTGCTCTACCTTCCGTCGAGTAGCCAGAGCAAGGAAGACGACGTCCGGGCCCTGCCCCAGCCCGCTCAGGAGACCGCGGATGGCCTGCGCGCCGTTCTCAGTTGTGTCGAACCCTGCCCGTCGGTCGAGATCCCTCGCCACGCGAAGACCAAGAGGCTCGAGGTGCGCCCCGCCTTGCGCAAGTGTCTGCACTACAACTTCTACCTGGACCATCCCACCTTTGGCCCCATGCACGTGCGGTTGCAGACCTGGCTGCCGTGGTCGATCAAGGTCTGCCTCAACGGCCGGGACTGGCTGGCACGACAGCTCGACGGCGCGGGGATCGGCTACCTGAAAAAGGACAACGCCTTCACGTACATCGAGGACTTCGCCCGGGCCCGAGCGCTGTTGGACCAGTAACTCCGCGTGGACTGGCCGCGGGCCCTGGACGCCCTGAGACAGCGGTTCCATCCGACCCATTGCGAAGTGTTCGCGGGCGCGTTCCCCCAGTCTTACTACTGGTCGGACGCAGCCGGTTTGAAGGCGTACCGACCGGTGACGAGCGATCCGGAGGGAACCAAGCAGTGGCCGCGACTGCGCAAAAGGGTGGCCGACTTGCACCGGCGGTGTGAGCTGTCGCAAGCGGCCAACACGCGTGACCTCGAAGCGCTGGGGGCCGTGGAGGCGACGACCCCGCTGGAGCGGTTGAGCGCGCCCTTGTGCCGGGCGGTGGTCCAGGACGGCCGACGCGACCGCGCGCTGAACCCGCTGAGTGACGAAGACGCGGCGGTGTTGGAGGGGGTTCAGCGCGGCGAGCACCTGATCAGCGGCTTCCGGAACCGGGACCTGCGCCAGATCCTCTACGGCGCGCGGCCCCCGGACGTGGCGGCGTATCGCCGGCAATCCCGCCGGGTCGGTCGTCTGCTGGCGTTGTTGCGTGCCCCTGGTCTGATCAAGAAAGTGCCCAAGACGCATCGTTATTACCCCGGCAAGAAAGTAGGTCGGACAATCCTGTCCGACTCCCCCGGCCTGTCGGACAGGATTGTCCGACCTACAGGAGGATCTTCTTTGCCGGGGTAATATCAGGTCACGGAATCGGGCCAGGCGAAGATCGCCGCCATCCTCGCGGCCAGAAAGGCCACGGTGGAGAAGCTGACCGCGGCCGCCTGAAAATCCTGCGCAGAAAACAAAACTCTCCTGAATAGTAGTACAGAGCCACAGAGAACACGGAGTTCTCACAGAGGTAGATCTTCTCTGTGTCTGCCTCCGTGTTCTCTGTGGCTCTGTGGTGAATGAGGCCCGAGCCGGCGCCCAGCCAGGTCCCCACGGATCGCCCGGACCGCACAACCGGAACGCGGTCCATTTTCTTGGCGATTCTTTCTCAAGAAGGACATGGACCGAGAGACTATAGTGGTTTACGGGGACCTCTCTCCCACCTCAAACCACGGCCACCCGGCGCACTCTCGAGCGGGCGATCATGAATCGGTTCGATGTCGCGCAGGTGCTTCTGTTCTTCGTGCCCGTGATGGTCCTGCTCGGCATCGGCCTGGTGCTGGCGTTGCGGAGCGGGGTGCGGCGCTTGCTGTCCCTCTCCGGCCTGGGCCGGCTGGTGCTGAACGTCTCGAAGGTGATCGCGGTCACGGCGGCATGGACGGTCGCCGTGGCGGCGGTTCAGCATCTCATCGGGGCGCGGTTCACGTTCCCCTGGTAAACCGCGGCCGATCGATCGGCCGGATCAGACCCCTCGGGTGTCTGGTCCCCAGAGCAGCTTGTGAAGCTGGATCTGGAGCCGTAAAGGCAGGCGTGATTCCAGGATCCAGCCGGCTAGGTCAGTCGGATCGACCCGGCCGAACGCCGGGGAAATCAGCACCGGACAGCGCTCGGTCAGACCAGCAGCGCGGACCCGTTCGACGCCCCAATCGAAGTCGGCACGATCGCAGACGACGACCTTGACCTCGTCGGTCGGCCGCAGCCTCTCAAGGTTGCTGGGCAGGTTCGCGGCGTCCTCGCCCGATCCCGGTGTCTTGAGGTCGAGGATGATGCGAACGCGGGAATCGACGCCCGCCGTGTCGACGGCGCCACTGGTTTCCAGAAGCACCGTCCTCCCGGCATCGGCCAGGCGGGACATCAGGGGCAAGACCTCGGGCTGCAAGAGCGGCTCGCCGCCCGTGAATTCGACCAGGTCATCGCCCAGGGATTCGACGCGGTCGAGGATGGCGTCGGGCGTCCAGACCTCGCCCTGGTGGAAGGCGAACGGCGTATCGCAATAGGAGCAACGCAGGTGACAGGCCGTCAGCCGCACAAACGTGCAAGGCAGGCCGGCGTAGGTACTTTCACCCTGCAAGCTGCGGTAGATCTCGTGAATGACCAGCGTCCCGGCCGGCTTGCCCGCGAGCGGCTTGAGACGGTGCGAGGATTCCAATCGAGGCGAACTCAAAGCGCGATGGTCCCGTCAGGCTGATGGTGAAGAGGGGTCCGGAACTCATCCTATCGTCCCGCGCGCAGCCTTGACGAGCCGGTCTTCGCGCGGCGGCCTGGCGACATTTTCACCAGGAGGGATAAGATAGCGTGAGGCGGCAAGTCGCATCGCACCGACAGGACACAAGCCATGAATACGAGCACAGTTCAAAAGATAGCCACGCCAGATCTCTTTCTTTCAGCCCTCACACTGATTTTCTTTTGCTACATTATGCCGTTTTGCAGCCTTCCGGTGCTTTCAGTCGCCGCAGCCATCTTGTTCACCGCCAGTTTTTGTTGTTATCCAGACAGCTTCCGCAGTCGTAGCCATTCGCTGACTCCGGCGTTTTGTTTGACAGCGTTCGTGTGGCTTTGCCGCCGCCGTCCCGGTTTTGTTTTCGTTGTTCGGAAGTCATTGAGTCATGACGGTTTTGCTGCCTGACCTGTGCGGGCCGGTCCGCTGAGTTTGGACGTTATCGCGTGGTTGCCGGCGTGGTCTCGCTCCCCAACACCCCTCAAGGGCATCTCATGGCCGAGGAACAGACAGCCCCACCGCTGGTGGGCGTGATCATGGGCAGCCGGTCGGACTGGGAGACGATGCGGCAGGCCGCCGATGTGCTCCGCGAGCTGGGGATTCCCCACGAGGCCAAGGTCATCTCCGCGCACCGGACGCCGGACCGCTGCCTGGAGTATGCCCGGGAGGCTGAAGCGCGCGGCTTGCAGGTCTTGATTGCCGGAGCGGGGGGCGCGGCCCATTTGCCCGGCGTGCTCGCGGCGCTGACGATCCTGCCCGTGCTCGGCGTGCCGATGGAGAGCCGGGCCTTGAAGGGCCTCGATTCGCTGCTGGCGATCGTCCAGATGCCCAAAGGCATTCCGGTCGGGACCCTTGCCATCGGCGCGGCCGGCGCGGCCAATGCCGGTCTGCTCGCCGCCGCCATCCTCGCGCGTCATGATCCGCAAATCCGACAGCGACTCCTCGCCTTCCGGCAGAACCAGGCGGCCAGCGTCCCGGAGACGCCGGAATAGCGAGGCCGGGGGTTCTCAAAGGAGTCTTGCCGGTGCGGTTCGCCGCTCCTTACTGGTTCCTGCTGCTCGCGCTGCTGCCGCTGCCGGCATGGTGGCTGGGTCGCAGGCGCCGCCTCGCCTGGCCCACCCTGCACGGGTTCGACCGGGCGCCGCGGCGCTGGGCGGGCTGGACGCGGTTTGTCCCGGTCCTGCTGCGCTCGATTGCGGTTGCTGCTTTGGTTCTTGCACTCGCCCGGCCTCAGACAGTGGCCGGACAGACCCGCATCGCCAGTCGCGGCGTGGCCATTGTGATCGCCCTGGACCGCAGTTCGAGTATGGAAGCGCCGCGACTTTCCCAACGCCGCCGGCACCCTCATCTCCCGCCTCGATGCCGCCAAAGCAACGCTTGGCCGTTTCGTGGCGGGGCGCCCGGATGACCTGATCGGCCTGGTGGCCTTCGCAAACAACCCCGACCTCGACCTGCCCGCCGACCCTCGATCACGGCTTCCTGGCGGACTCCGCGCGGGCGCTGCACGTCGCCCGGCCGGGCGAGGACGGCACGAACATCGGCGATGCCGTGGCCTGGTCGCTGGATGCGCTCCGGCAGTCGAAAGTGAAGAAGAAGGTCCTCGTGCTGCTCACCGACGGGGACAACGAACCGGCCGTGCCGCATCCGCTCGACCCGCGCGAGTCGGCGCGGCTGGCCGCGAGCCTGGGGGTCACGCTGCACACGATCGCCATCGGGCGTAGCGGCGGCATCGTCCACCGCCCCGAGCCGATCACCGGCCTGGGAGAGCCGATGGAAGTGGACGGCCCGAACCTGCCGCTCCTCCGCGAGATGGCCGAACTGGGCGGCGGGCGGCCCTTTGTGGCGACCGATGCCGATGCTCTCGACGCCGTCTTCCGCGCCATCGATGCTCTGGAAAAGAGCCCGTTCGTCGGTCAGATCCGGACCCGATATCACGAATGGTACGCGGCGGGTATCGCCGTGGCGCTGGCGGCGCTGATGATCGACCGGCTTCTCTGTGCGACCTGGCTGCGGCGGTTGCCCTGACTGGGACCGTGACGATGAGCTTTGCGCATCCCGAACGCCTGATGCTGCTTGTGGTCGTCCCGGTCCTGTCTGCGATCGGGCTCTGGGCGTGGCGGCGCCGGCGCCGAGACTGGCGGGTTCTGGGATGTTCGGGAATACCGCCCGCCGATGGGACATGGGCCTGGCTGGCTGCGCTCGGCGTGCTGATTCTCGCCCTCGCCGGGCCGCGGTGGGGACGCTGGGCAGACACGACCAGACCGGCGGGGCATGACGTGGTGCTGCTGGTCGATGTCAGCCGGAGCATGGCGGCCGAGGATGCCGTGCCGGATCGTCTCGAGCTGGCCGTCGCGGCGGCGGCGCAGTTGGTGGAGGCCGTGGGACAGGAGCCGGGAGGACGCGTGGGCGTGGTCGCCTTCGCGGGCCGGGGCGTGTTGCGGTGTCCGCTCACAGCCAACCTGGGGGCGGTCCTGGATGTGCTCAGATCACTCCGGACCGGATCGATCCGGCCGGGCGGGACCGACCTGGCCGCGGCGCTGGAAGCGGCCCTTGATGCGTTCGGGACCGAGGGGGAGATGGAACCGGCCGGAGGCCGGTCGATCATCGTGCTGTCCGACGGCGAGGATTCGGTCGGGGCCTGGCCGTCCGCGCTCCCGAGGTTGCGGGAAAGCCGGGTGATTGTGCATGCCGTGGCGGTGGGCGACGCGGCCAGCGGGCATCCGATCCCGGTCGTCGCCGAAGGGTCGGCGGGACGTGACGAGCTTCAATATGAGGGCCAGACCGTCCTGAGCCGCCGCCACGATGCGGCGCTTCAGGCGATCGCGGCGGCGACTGGCGGGGCTTTTCTTCCTCTCGGCCTGTCGCGGCCGGAGGGATTGGAAGCGCTGTATCTTGACCGCATCGCGCCGCTGGTGCGATTGCGGCGGCCGGAAGCACAGGCAGGTGCCGAGCCGACCGAGCGGTACGCGGCCTTCGTCCTGGTTGCGCTGGGCATCGGCCTGGTCGGATCGTGGGTGGGGAGCCTTCGCGGGCGGCGCGCGCCGGCCCTGCTCGGAGTTCTCCTCGTCGTGGTGCCCGCGTTCCTCGGGGCCGGTCCGGATCGCGGCGCGGCGGCGGCGGCCGTGCGGCGCGGGAACGCGGCCTTCACGCGCGGTCGCTGGACGGCCGCCCTGTCCGACTTCGATCGCGCGATCACGCTCGATCCGGACTCCGCCCTGGCCCGTTACAATGCGGCGGCGGCACTCAGCCGGCTCGGCCGGTTTGCCGAGGCGGCCGCGCGCTATCAGGAGGCCCGGACCCGTGCCGACGCCCGTATGTGCACCAAGATCGACTTCGCGCTGGGCAATACCGCCTTCGCGCAGGGCGATCCCACCGCGGCCATTCGTTTTTATGATGCGTGCCTGGAGTCGCGGGCGGCCGGCGCGGATCTCGACGCCGTGCGACGTGATGCGCTGGTGAACCGGCAGTTCGTCGCGCGGTTTCAGGCCGAGCATCCTCGTGAGCAGCCGGAGCCATCGCCGTCAGATAAGGCAAACCGTCCTGCCCCGCCGCCCCCGGAACGGGACTCCGAGCGTCCCGGTGAGCCGAAGTCCCCGAGGGAGCGCAAGACGGGGGTTTCGGCGAGCGTGGCGAAAGCGGCCCGGCCTGCGCCGATCAACGTCTCGAAACCGCGCTGAGCCACATCCGCGACGCGCGCCGGCGGCGTCTTCCCGAAGATTTGCCCGCAGCTCCAGAAGAAGACCGCAAAGATTGGTGATCGACCCTGCTGATGTTCCTTGCTCCCGCTGATACTACTGTCGGCCTTTATGCACCCCGAAAGGGTGTACGAAAAGGGTGCGGATCGGCCTTTCTGTGTAGCGGCGGCCGTCTCGGCCGCTCCGGTTCGGGAATCCGGAGCGGCCGAGACGGCCGCCGCTACACAGAAGACCCCTTCTCGTACATCCTCTGAGTCGGACCCGCTGCCGGTGCGCGTGCGGGTGGAGCGGGGACCGGTTTACGTGAACCAGCCGGTGGAGGTGCAGGTTCTCGGTGCGGGCGGAAGGGGAACGTCCCGAGGTGACGCCGCCGCATGCGGGCGGGCGGTGGCAGCTCGTCGGGACCTCGTTCCGGCCGATCACGGCGGGCGGCATTGGCGAGATGGTCTTCGAGACGAACGAGTTCGGGTACGACTTCATCTTTGTGCCGTCGCGGTCCGGTCGGACGGTCCTTCCCGCCTTCGTCGCCCGCGGGAACGATCGCATGGGCCGTTCCAAGCCGCTGACGATCGAGGTTCGCGCCTGGCCCGCGCGGCGTCCGGCCGGTTTCCTCGGGGGTGTCGGTCCCTTGACCGTGGCGACCTCGGCTCGTCCCGAGGCGGTGCGCGTCGGCGAGGCTTTTGAGTTCCACGTTCTGCTGGAAGGTCCGGGCGCGATTGGCTCGGAGGCCCAGCCGCCCGACCTGGCGCGCGTGCGGAGCTTGTCGATCGCGCCGACGGTCGCGGTCTTGCCCCCGGAGGTCGTTTTTGATCCCCCCTCCCGGCTCTTGCGTTACCGCGTCCGGCCGACGAAACCGGGGACCGTATCGCTGCCGGCCGTCGCGGTCGCCTGGCTCGACCCGACCTCTGGACGGTTCCAGACGTCGGTCGCTCCTGCGGTGAAGGTCCGCGTCGTGGACGTGCCCCGCCTCGACCCGGCGCAACTGAACTACGCGCCGCCACCCCCGCCGGTCGCATCCGGTAGCGGATGGCCGTTGCGGGGCCTGGGCGCGGCCTGCGCGCTGGGGATCATGGTTTTCGGGGCGGCCCTGTTTGGCCGATATCACCGCTCGCGGTCGGTCTCAGCGCGTCGCGTGGCCCGCGGCTTCGCGTGGTGTTTCAGAAAGCCGCTATCCACTGCGGATTTCTCCGCGCGGCTGGTCCAGCAGGCACTCGCTCGCTACTTGAAGGCCGCCGCCGCTCGCCCGGAAGGCGTTTTGACTCCCGATGAGGCCCGCCGCTGCTTCGCGACCCTGACCGGCGATGCCGCCCTGGCCGACCGAGTCGCCGAATTGGTGCGACTTGGAGACCGCGCGCGCTATGCCCACCCGGACGGTGACACGCAAGCAGCAGGCAGACTCTGTTCGATGGCCCGGCAGCTCTTCGGCGAGCTCTCTCGTCTTTCCGTAACAGACCCCCCCGCCGGATCGAATTAAGGCAGAGGGGGATTTTCGCAAGGCCGTTCAAGCCAGAAAGTTAACGGCTCATCGCCTCCGCCGTGCTGTACAGCACCCGGCAGGACGTCGCGCGTTTCTCCGGGCGGCGATAGGCAACGAAATTCTCCAGGTGGAGCGCCGGGATCGTCTTGTTGATCAGCAGCTCGATCGCCGTCAGGAGCTCGCCCTGGTCGGGACAGACAAACGAGTACGCCAGTCCGTCCTTGCCCATGCGGCCGGTGCGGCCGATGCGGTGCAGATAGTTTTCGGGATCGTCGGGCAGGTCGAAGTTGATCACGTGGCTGATGTCGTTGACATCAATGCCGCGGCCGACGACGTCGGTGGCGACCAGCACGCGGATGCGGCCGTCGCGGAAGCCTTGCATCACGCGATTGCGGACGGTCTGCGCCAGGTCGCCGTGGATCGCGGCGACGCCGCGAATCTTGCCCGCGAGCCGCTGGGCAATCTTGTCCGCGCCCCGCTTGGTGCGGCAGAAGACGATACAGGAACGCGGGTCGTCCCGCGTCAGCAGATGCACCAGGAGGTCGAACTTCCGCTCAACTTCGATGGTCATGTAGAACTGCTGGATCGACTCGACCGAAGGTTCATCGCGGGACAGGTTGACTTCGACCGGCTCGTACATGTACTTGCGCCAGCCGGCGCACCTCGGGACTGATCGTCGCCGAGAGAAGCATGGTCTGGTGCGGATCGGGCACGCGGCGCAGGATCCGCTCGATGTCCGGCCGGAAGCCAATGTCGAGCATCCGGTCGGCCTCATCGAGGACGACGTGGTAGATCCCGTCCAGTTGCAGCGAGCGGCGCTCGATGTGATCGAGAATGCGCCCCGGGGTGCCCACGATGATGTCCACCCCTCGGGTCAGGGCGCGCAACTGGCGGTCGATCGGCTCGCCGCCGAAGATGCCGCACGTCACGACGTTGCTGTCCTGACCCAGTCTCTGAAACTCAACGACGATCTGCTGAACCAGTTCTCGCGTGGGCGCCAGAACGATCGCTTGCGGCTTGCGCAGGCCGGCCTCGAACATCTCGATCAAGGGGACGGCAAACGCGGCCGTCTTGCCCGTGCCGGTCTTGGCCTGACCGATCACGTCCTGGCCATCCAGAACCTCGGGAATGAATGCGGTCTGGATGGGAGTCGGTTCCGTATACCCCACGCGAAGAAGAGAACGAAGCGTCTGGGAACTGAGCCCCCAGGCCGGAGAAGCCCGCCGGGGCTTCCTCAGTGGCACGACGAATCAAACAAACCTCCGAAACTAAGAACTCGCTTCAAGAGACCCGGCCCCGCCGGGTCGTTCCGACACCGACTCCATCGTGTGGCCCGCGGTGATGAGAGAGAGGGCAACCGGCTTCCAACCGCCAGCGTATTTGTAGAGACGAATGGCGGGAGCAGTTCCTCAAGGCGGGGCAGACACGAATTGCAGGCGTCTTTACCATAACAGAGCGAACTTGAGAATATCCGTTGGCGGGCGCCCTGTCAAAACCAGTACGATGAAAAGACCGGGAAAGTTTGCCTCGACCAGGGGGTCGAGGTGCGAATGATCTCACCGCTTTTCCGTCTTGTAGGGTGGGCTCGGCCCACCATCCGGCTTCGAAAGACGGTGGGCCGAGCCCACCCTACAAAAAAACCCTGTTCCCGATCATCTTCTTGGGGGAGTTTCAAGCCGTGGCCGACCAGAACAGTGCCGGCGACCTTCAGCAGAAATACCGACAATTTCTCGAACTGGCACCGCTGGCGACGGCGCTGGCCGGTTTGCCGGTCAGCGTGGGCCGCTTGTACCAGGAGGACCAGATCGAGGGTCGCGCGATGACCGCGCGGATCGCCTTCCGGGTGGCGCGCAACGTGGCCGAGGAAGTCTCGGGCGGTGATCCGCAGCGCTACCGGCAGTACCTGGATCTCTTGCCGGTGACCCTGGCGCTGGCGGGCCTGCCGCCGAGCGAGGGGCGGCTCTTCAACGAGGAACAGATCGAGGCGCGGGCGATGACCGTCCGGGCGGCCTATCGCGTGGCCCGCGGGGCCGCGAAGGAGTACCTGGGCGGGTCGTAAGAAGGATGCCGGGGGAGTCCGGCCCGAAGGCGGGAATTGCGCCGCGGGTGCTGCATGCTGCCGCACGCGCGGCCGATAAGAATCGCGTGGCGGGGCGGGGTGCCGGAGTGGTCCGACGGTCCCCGGGCTGCCCGCCGCGGTTCGTTTCCCTCGCGAAAGGCCATCCTTGAATGTTGACCATGCAAGCGCAGATTGGGACGCGCCGGCTCCGGGCCACGATCATCGGTCTGGGACTCGACGGCAGCGACGGTCCCAACCGGATCATCACCGGCGAGGAGTGCCTGGTGATCGGGGGCTCGGAGGAAACGCACGCCGAACTGCTCGAGACGCTCCTGAGACTGGAGTCCGAACTCGAACGCCGCGGCCAACGACTCGGTGATCTGCTGCCCGACGAGCTCGCCGAGGTCGCCTGGCGCATCGATTCTCCCGAGCTGCACCAGATCGCGCTGCGGATCGGCAATGGATTGGAACGGCGGGGACGTTCCTTCCGGGAGTCGACCCCCGAGGAGCTCACGGAGTTGGCGCTCGGAGACGTCTGACTCTGGCGGCGAACCGGAGCCGGAAAAAGGGCCGTGTGCTGAGGACTTCTGCCGATGCCGTAAGGGATCGGCTCTGGTCCTCAGGGCACGGCCCTTGATATTTTGAGAGTCTGTGGTTTTCTGAACCCCTCCCCATTGCAGGACGGGAGGCCGGAATCGCCCCCTCACCCCAACCCTCTCCCGCAAGGGGAGAGGGGGTCAGAAGGGTCGATCCGGGTCCCCTCCGGTCCCCTCTCCCCTTGCGGGAGAGGGTTAGGGTGAGGGGGATTCGGGCTCCAATATTTCCGGTCCGGGAGCGAATGCTGAAACGATGCCCCCCGCTTCCGGGTACCCTTTGATGTGCCACTCAGCGCCGACGACCCGGGTTTCCGACGACTGCGGGGAGTGCGACGCCGACCAGGCCCTGGTCGCGGCCCTCAAGGCGCGCGACCCCGAGGCGCCGCGGCGGCTCGTCGAACGCTTCCAGGCGGTCGTTTTCGCCCTCTGTCGGCGGATGCTGGCGCACGAGCACGACGCCGAGGACGTGGTGCAGGAAACCTTCCTGCGGGCGCTCCGCGGGGTCGCCGGGTTTGATTCGAGCCGGCCGTTGCGGCCCTGGCTGCTGGGCATCGCGGCGAACCGCTGCCGGACGGCCTTGAGCCGCCGCGGCCGCCGGCCGGTGCCGGTCGCTCAGATCGACGATCGGCCCGACCCGCGCCCCACGTCTTCCGGTGATCTGGCCGACGAGCTTGAGCGTGCCCTGAGGTTGCTGCGGCCGGAATACCGCCTGGTGTTTGTGCTGTTCCACGAGCAAGAGCTGAGTTATGAAGCGATTGCCGAGTCGTTGGGACGGCCGGTCGGCACGATCAAGACCTGGTTGCACCGGGCCCGTGGCGAACTGGCCGCGGAGCTGGGAAGTCGGGGGTTGACCGGATGAAGGTGGACTGCCGCAATTTCGAGGCGACCTGGAACGCGCTGCTCGACGCCCGCCGGGCCGAGGATGCCGCCGCGCTCGAGTCTCGGATTGAGGCCCACGCCGGCTCGTGCGCCCGCTGCGCGGAGCGGGCCGCCCGGTACCGGACGCTTCGGCGTGCCATCGGCGCCTGGCGGCAAGAGCCGGCCGCCGACCGGGATCTCGTGGAGCGCATCCTGGCCGCCGCGGACACGCCACGACCGGCGCCGGCGCCGCACGCGTTCGGGTCGGTCCCGCCGGCACGACGGTGGCTGGCGGCCGCCGCGGTGTTCCTGCTGGCGCTGAGCCTCTTTCTGCTGCGGACCTGGCGCGCATTGCCCCCGGGTCGGGCGGTCGTTCAGCTTCCTCCGGCCACCGTGCCGGCGCCGGACCGGGCGGCCCCTTCGCGTCCGCTGGAAGTCGCCCTGGCGGACGCCACCGCAGCGACCCTGGACCTGGCGCGGGCCACCTCGGCGCCGGCGGCTCGTCTGGGGAGGCAGGCCCTGGCGTCGGCCGTTCCTTCCCTGGAATCACCCCTGTCGGTGCCCTCCATGCCGGTCGAGTCCAATCCCGAAGTCTGGAAATCCGTCGGGGACGAGCTTCAGCAAGGGGTTGAGCCTCTCTCCGGCTCGGCCGACGGGCCTTCGGCTTCTTGCTGGGACCCGCGTCGCACGCGCCCCGGGCGGCCGCGCCGGGCCGAGGCGCGTGATTCGAACACATTGCAGGAGCGTCGCCATGTGGCGGAAGCGTCGGTGGTTGCACCTTCTCGCCCTGGCCGCACTGCTGGGGATCGGCTGGATCACGCCGGCGCATGCGTCCCGGCCGGCCGATGATCTGCTCCAGCTCGCGCCGCCGGACGCCACGGCGATTCTCGTCGTGGAGGGCCTGCGCGAGCATGCGGCGATCGTCGAGTCGTCGTCGCTGCTGCGCGACCTGCGCCAGTTGCCGGCCGTCCGGGCGTGGCTCGCGTCCGACCGCAAAGCGCAGTTCGACCGCTCCTGCCAGGATATCGCTCGAGTTCTGGGGATTGACGACGTGAGTATGGTCCGAGACGAGATCCTGGGCGACGCCGTCGTTCTCGTCCTGACCACGGAGCCGGGGGCGGGGCCGGACCCTGCGCGGGGGATGGTCCTGACCCGCGTCCGCGACCGCAAGCTGCTCGATCGGTTGCTGGCGCGTCTGAACGAAATGGAGAAGAGCCAGGGCACCCTGGTTGCGGTGGAGCGCCGGTCGCACGCGCAGGTCCCCGATTTTACTGCGCACGTTTCAGCCGGGGACGAAGGCCGACGAATCGTATGCCGTGCTCGGTGATGACGTGTTTCTCTGGTCCAACTCAGAGGCCCTGATTCAAGCGGCCATCGACCGGCGGAAGGCGGGCCCGAGCCTGGCCCACGATCCGGTCTTTCGGGAAGTTCGGCAGGCGCTGCCGGCTGATGCCCTCGCCAGTCTTTTCCTCTCGCCTCGCCTCTGGAATGAGCGCGGCCTCGGAGAACGAGCCGCCGCCGACCCACCGGGCAAGGCTCTCTTTCAGCGCACCTTGTCGGCCGTCAACTACGTCGGACTCGCCCTGGAATGGCGTGATGGTCTGCGGCTGCACGCCCATGAGATCATCGATCCGTCGCGTCTGGATGCCCCGCTCCGGCAGTGGGCGGCGCAGCCTGCCGCGTCTTTGAGCCTGCTTTCCCTGGTGCCCCGTTCCGCACCGGTGCGGGTGGCCGGCCAGGTCGATTTCCCGGCGCTCTACGATTTGCTTCTCGCCTCGACCCCCCAGGCCCGTCGCGTGCGTCTCGCCCAGGTCTTGACCGTCCTTCGCGGCCTGCTGCTCGACCACGATGTGCGCCAGGAGATGCTGCCTCATCTGGGTCCGGACGCGGTCGCATTTCTGGATGCCGGGCCGACCTCCGGGTCGTGGCCACTCGTGCTGGCGGTGAGCGTGCGGGGGACTGCGGCCGAGCGAGAGAGCACCCGAGCGGCCTTGAACAACGGCGTGCGGACCTTGTTCGCTCTGTTCGAGCTCGATGAGCATGCCGCCGGCGCGGGCCCGATCGGAATTACCGCTGGAAGGGACCGGAACCGCCATCGTGGTCCATTCTCTCCAGGCGGGTTCCCGGACATTCAGCTTTGCCGTGACGCCGGAGTTGTGCGTCTTCGGCACCGACCCGACGGCGGTGGCGCGTTTCGTGCGGTCCCAGTCCGACAAGACGCCGCGGTCGGAGAGTGCCCTGCAAGTGCCGCTGGAGGGCTATACGACGTTTGCTGTTGCCGATTTCGACGCGCTCTCGCGGCTCGTGCGGCGCGACCAGGAGGCGCTGGCGCGGCGCTGGCCGGCGAGCGGCCCGAGGAAGAGGCGCGGCGTGATCTTCAGCAGGCGCTGGACCTGATGAGCTTGTTCCGCACCGGGTTCGTCGCGCACCGGATCGCCGCTGACGCGCGCTCCGCGCACCAGGTCCTCGGCCTGGTCCGGCCGCCGGACGCCCCGGCACCGTGAGCCCGACCCGGCGTGAACGCCGGGCCGAAGAGGGCCAAAGCCCGGTGAACCGGGCTGGGAAATATGCACCATGAGCGCACGGTTCGTTCGCCCGGTTGAACCGGGCGCCCGCGCAGCGGTCATCGGCCTGGCGTTCACGCCGGGTCGTCCGCCGCGGCCTCCAAACCCGGCCCTGCGCCTGGGTACCCGCCACGTGCATCGAAAGCATCGACGGGCCGAGCGGCCGTCTGCTATGATTCAGGGGTGCCCAGGAGTGGAGTGATGCCGCTGGAAACCTTTCCGAACCAGTTCCCGGACCGGGAGTACGAGATCGAGATCGTCTGTCCGGAGTTCACCGCCGTCTGCCCGAAGACCGGCCAGCCCGATTTCGGCACGATCACGATTCAGTATGTCCCCTCGGACACCTGCATCGAGCTCAAGAGCTTGAAGCTGTATCTGTTCGGCTATCGCGACCGGGGCATCTTCTACGAGCACTCGGTGAACACGATCCTCGATGATCTGGTGGCAGCCTGCCGGCCGCGCCGGATGACGGTCATCGGCCAGTTTAGCCCGCGCGGGGGGATCACCTCGCGGATCACGGCGCGGTTTGAGGCGAAGAAGACCTGACGACACGAACCGAGCATTCCCGATGCGTCCCGGCATCCTGACGCTGACCACCGATTTCGGCAATGACGGTCCGTACGTGGCGGCCATGAAAGGTGTCGTGCTCGGCCTGGCGCCGGAAACGTGCCTGGTGGACGTCAGCCATTCGATCGCGCCCCAAAACGTCCTCGAGGGATCGTTCATTCTCGCGTCGATCCAGGACGCGTTCCCGGCGGGCACGGTGCATCTGGCGGTGATCGATCCGGGGGTCGGGACCGATCGCCGGCTGATCGCCGCCCGGGTCGCGGGGCAATGGTACGTCCTGCCGGACAATGGCCTCTTGACGGCCGTGCTGCGGAACCAGCCGGCCGAGGAGATCCGCGAGATCGCCAATCCGGCCATTCGCCGGCGGGTGGTGTCGGCGACGTTCCACGGCCGCGACATTCTCGCGCCGGCGGCGGCCTTTCTCCTGCAAGGCGGAGCGCCAGCGGACCTGGGACCGACTCTCGATCGCGTCATTCGTCTGGAGAACTTCCACCCTCGTGATGATGCCGCCGGGGGCTTTCTGGCCGAGGTGGTGTTCCGCGACACGTTCGGCAACCTGATCACAAACGTCCATTACGACCGGCTGGCCACGGTGGACCCCGCGGATTGGGCCATCGAGGTCGCGGGCACGCGCATCCTCGGCCTCAGCCGGACGTATGCCGACCACCTTGCCGGCACGTTGATCGCGCTGGTGGGCAGCACGGGCTGGATCGAGCTGGCGATTGTCAACGGCGACGCGGGCCGGCAGCTCGGCGCGGGTCCGGGCATGACCGTCTGGTTCCACCGCCGATGACGCCCCCCGACCTGGCCACCCTCGTCCGCTGGGACAAGGCCCATCTCTGGCACCCGTTCACCGCGCAAGCGGACTGGGCGGCCTCCGAGCCGCTGATCCTCGACCGCGCCGAGGGCGTCTATCTGTACGACCGCCAGGGCCGCCGCTACATCGATGGCGTCAGCTCGTTGTGGTGCAACGTCCACGGGCACCGGCACCCCACGATCGACGCCGCCGTGCGCGACCAGCTCGACCGGATGGCGCACGTGACCTTGCTCGGCGTGAGCCACGCGCCGGCCGTCCTGCTGGCGCGTCGGCTGGTCGAGATCGCCCCGGCCGGGTTGACCCGCGTGTTCTTCTCGGACGACGGCGCCACGGCGGTCGAGGTCGCGGTGAAGATGGCCTTCCAGTACTGGCGGCAGACCGATCCCCCCGAGCCGCGCCGATCGCTTTTTGTGTCGCTCGGAGGCGCCTATCATGGCGACACCCTGGGCGACGTGAGCGTGGGCAACGTCGATCGCTTCCACGGTGTATTCGCGCCGTTGCTCTTCCCCGTGCTGCGGGCGCCGATCCCGTATTGCTACCGCTGTCCGCTCGGCCGGCAACATCCCGAGTGCGGCCTGGCCTGCCTGGACGAGGTCGAAGCCCTGCTCGCGGCACATCCCGGCGAGGTCGCCGCGGTCGTCGTCGAGCCGATCGTGCAAGGCGCGGCCGGGATGATCGTCCATCCGGCGGGCTATCTGCGAGGCTTGCGGGAGATTACCCGCCGCCATCGCACGCTCCTGATCGCCGACGAGGTGGCCGTCGGCTTCGGCCGCACGGGCACGATGTTCGCCTGTGAGCACGAGGAAGTCATGCCGGATTTCCTCTGCCTGGCCAAGGGGATCACGGGCGGATACCTGCCGCTGGCGGCCACGCTCACCACCGAAGAGATCTACGCGGCCTTTTTTGCCACGGCCGCAGAGGACCGCACGTTCCAGCACGGCCACACCTACGGCGGCAATCCGCTCGCCGCCGCAGCCGCGCTGGCGTGCTTGCGGATCTTCGACGACGAGCAAACGCTGATCCACCTGGCTCCCAAGATCGCCCTGCTGGCCGGATCGGCTCCGAGCGCCTGGCCGTTCTGCGCCATGTGGGCGATGTCCGCCAGCGCGGGCTGATCGCGGGCATCGAGCTGGTGGCCGACAAGACCACGAAGGCCCCATTCCCACGCGACCGGCTCATCGGCTCTCGGGTCTGTCTGCGGGCACGCGAGTTGGGTCTCTTGATCCGCCCCCTTGGCGATGTGATTGTCCTCATGCCGCCGCTGGCGATCACCGTTGCGCAGCTCGGTGAGATGCTCGATGTGATCGAGTACTGCATCCAGGAGGTGACGGAAGGTCCTCTCCCAGACGATCTTGCCGACGCTGGCGCCTTGCACGAAGATTTGTCGGCGGCCGAGCATCGCGATCGAGACCGGACCCACCTGACATGAGCATCTCCCCGGGCACGCCCGCTCCTCACGGCCTGTTCGTCACCGGCACCGACACGGCCGTGGGCAAGACCCAGGTCACGGCGGGGATCGCACGCGTCCTGACCCGGCAAGGGCGGCGGGTCGGGGTGCTCAAGCCGGTCGCGACCGGAGTGCGCCGGACCGTCGACGGCTGGCATTGCGAGGATGCCGAGATCCTGCGGAGCGCGATCGGTGGCGAGGTGCCGCTTCCGCACGTCGTGCCGATCGTGTTCGAAGCCCCGCTGGCCCCGCCGGTCGCGGCGCGGCTGGAGGGCGTTCCGCTGACATTCGCTGACGTCTGGGACCAGACCCGGCTCGCCCTGGCGTGGTGGGTGCGGCAAGGCGTCGAAGCGATGCTGATCGAAGGGGTCGGCGGCTGGCTCTGCCCGCTGGCGGAAGGAGCAACGGTCGCCGACCTGGCGGTCGCGCTCGATTATCCCGTGCTCATCGTGGCACGTCGCGGCCTGGGAACGCTCAATCACACGCTCCTGACCGTCGAGGCCGTCCATCGGCGCGGACTCCGGATCGCGGGCATCATCCTCAACGGCGCGGAGCCGACTTCTCATCCGCGCCGAAGAGACGAATCCCGACGAACTGCTTCGCCATGTTCGCGGCATCCCCTTGCTTGACGATTTGCCGCATCATCCGGACCCTGCATGCTTGTTTGAGCGGCTTGCAACCGTAAACTGGGTCGAACGGGTGCGGGCGCCGCGGACATCCTTGGACCTCCCGGCACATCCCGAGCCTGGATCAAGGAGATGATCCTCGATGTCCCGGGTTGTGGTCTGTCCCAAATGCGGCACGCGGCTGCCGATCCCATTGCGCGACGAGGCGCGGTCCGCGGCCTCCCAGCCGGAAGCCTGCCCCACGCCCCCCCTCGGCTTTGAGCCGCCCTCGGGCACGGACCTGGACGTGCCGACCCCCGTTCCCGAGACTCCCGTCTCGGGCCGCGCCCCCAGGTCCGATGCCGATCGCCACAGGTCTCCGACTCCGCCGAGGTCCCCATCCTGGTCCCCGAGTCCGCACCCTTGCCCAAACCGGGTGGTCCGACGGGCCGCGGCGTCAGGCCAGGCGCGGCGAAGACGGCGGCGGCTTCGTCTTATCGGAACCAGAACCGCCGGCAAAAGGGCCTTTCCTGGGGCGTCCTCTTGCTGCGCAGCTACGCCAGCGTGATCACGCTGGCCTGCGTCTGGTTCTGGTGGCAAGGGCGGCATCCGGTCGGCCCCGCCGTGGTCTCGACCGGCGCGGAAGTGGCTTACTCGGGGGAACGCGGCGGTTGGTCGCAAATAGTCGCGCCCTCCGGCAGTATTCCCGCCGACAACTTCGTCCCGCTCGGCCGCTCGCTCCGTCTCGGGGCGATCGAATTCACCCCGCTAGCCATCTCGAAAGGGGTGGTTGAGCTCGAACAAGACAGCGCCGACGGTACGCGCCAGGTCCGCGACGGGGGTTCGAATGCGCTGCGGATGCGCGTGCGCATCAAGAACCTCTCGCCCGATCGCAAGTTCGCGCCGCTGGACGAGGGCTTCGTGCAACCGCCCAAGACGGGAGAGGCCCCCAGTTACCTTGAAACCGAGAATGGCACGCGGATCGCCATGTATCCGCGGCCTGCGTCCTGGACGATCGCCGACCAGCAGTTCCGCGAGATCGGCCCCGGCGAGATCCTGGATTCGGTCGTGGTCAGCGAGAAGAACGCCGTCTCTTACCTCGCTCCCCACATGACCTGGCGGCTCCGGCTTCGCACCAGTGTGGACCAGACCGAGCTGATCGGGGTCCATTTCGATAAGTCGCAGGTTCGGTAACTCCTCGTCGGGTGGGCTCGGCCCACCATCATAGGCCTTCGAATGCAGATGGTGGGCCGAGCCCACCCGACAAGACGAACTGCTGCGCCCAGGTCTTCCAGTCCCACTCAGGCGCGCTCCGCCCGCCGAACCGGACCGCATCGGCCGCCCTCAGGAACTCGGCGAGCGCTCGATGAGGCCCGCTCCCGAGTGCTTCGTCGAGTTCCACGGCCCCGGCGATCTCCTCGGTCGTGCGCGCTTCCCAGGAGGTCCCGAAGCGCGTGACGAGGGCGGCCCGCACGCGATCGGACCAGTCGGCGATCGAGTCCCCGGAGGGCCCGGGACGCCTCTTCTCCAGCACGCGCGCGCCCTGTCGGTCGCGCCGGGATCGCACCACCCGCCAGGTGGTCAGCGTGATCAAGAGCATCGTGACGACCAGCCACACCATCCAGCCGAAGCGCTCCCAGACGGATGCCGGCCAGGGCTCCGGGCCCGGTGTCGGCCGGGGCAGAGGGGGCATCGCGGCAAAGAGGAAACCGGTCATGACGACGCTCACGATCCGCCTCGCCGCCGGGCGCGGCCGCGGAAGATCCGCAGCAAGGGGCCGATCGGGTCCGGTTCCGTGCCAAGGTCGTAACCTGAGAGCCTTGCCTTACCGCACCAGGAAAAGAAACGCTCGCGGCGCTCGCGCGCGGCCTTCTCATACGCGGCCCGGAGCCGTCGCGAGCTGGAATCGACGACGCGGCGGTCTCCTTCCTCGATTCCTTCCAGCGCCAGCAGGCCGGCATCGGGCAGCCGCTCTTCGCGGGGATCGACCAGCCGCAGCGCGAGCACGTCGTGACGGCGGGCGGCTTCGCGCCAGGGACGGATCGGCTCGGGGTCGAGGAAATCGCTGAGGACGACAATCAACCCGCGGCGGACCCGCCGGCGCAGGCTCGCGCAGCGCCGCGGAAAGCTGGGTGCGTCGCGCGGCCACGGGCGCGGCGACCAGAGTGCGCAGCAACCGTGATAGGTGGCGTAAACCGCCGGACGGGTGCAGCTCGGCCTCGATGCGATCGCTGACGAGGACGACGCCCGCGCGGTCGCCGTTACTGATGGCGGCCGAGGCCAGCAGCGCCGCCGCCTGCGCCGCGCGGTCGGCCTTGGTGCGGCCGTCGGGACCGAATCGCAGGCTGGCCGAGACGTCCACGATGAGCCAGAGCACCAGCGCCCGCTCTTCCACGTACCGCCGGACGTAGGGCCGGTTCTGCCGCGCGGTGACGTTCCAGTCGAGATGCCGCACGTCGTCGCCCGGCTCGTAGGGTTTCAACTCCGCGAACGTGAGACCCGCCCCGGGGCGCGCGCCATGATACGCGCCCGCGAGCATGGCCACCGCCTCCGGCCGCACCCGGAACCGCAACCGCCGCGCGCGGCGGACGATCTTGGCCGCGTCGAGCGGGGTGGCGGTGGAGAAACCGGAGTGCGGCGGCGGAAGGGCCAGAACATGATTCCTCTTTCCGGTCCCTCTCGCCTTGCGGGAGAGGGATTCAAACCGAAATGGGACTGGCAGGCTAAAGCCTACCCTACGAGCTTGTCCTCCCTTTCAGGGCTTGAGTGCCCGGGAAACTGTCGTTTTCAGCGTCTCGCCCCGGACATCCCGGGCGAGGATTTTCCCACGGGGCCGATCAGGAAGGTCGCGGGAATCGCGGTGGCACCGTAGGAGGCCACCACGTCCGCATCAGGTCCGACGACTCCCTGACGCCAGGGAAGCGGCTGTTGCTTCAGAAAGTATGCGACATCCGCCGGCTTCTCGTCGAGGCTCAGCGAGACCATCACGAACCGGGAATCGTTGGCGAAGGCATCATGGACGGCCCGGAGGTTCGGCATCTCGGCGACACAAGGCGACACCAGGTCGCCCAGAAGTCGAGCAGAACATACTGACCGTGGAAGTCCGCCAGCGCAAGTCTTGCCGTCCAGCGTCTTCACCGTGAACTTCGGCGCGGGGTCGCCGACGTGCAGCGACGGACCGCCCACCTCGACCGGCTCCAGCCCGCCGAGGTCGAGCGGCGCATCCTGGGCACCGCCGCGGACGGTGAACTCACGAGAAAACACGCCGAGGAGACGGCCCCAGCCGCAGGCGTTATCCGGAGGCTCCTCATGGATGCTTACTTCAAGACGGTAATCGCCTTCCGGGATGTCTTCCGCGAAAGCGGCCGTCCGCAAAGGGCTGCACGCCGTATTCCGGGACTTGCCTTCTGGGGCCTTCTCGGCGTGATCGCCGCCTTGCGGACCAGCCAGGAGACGCCGGAGGGCAAGACAAACTTGCCGGTGACGGCGCACCGTGGCCGCCGACGTTCAACTCGTAGGATTGACCGGACCGCGCGTCGAGCGTGGCCAGCGTCACAAACCAGCCCCGGCCCTCCGCGGGGCCGTTGGGCACCCGCTGTCGAGCATAATGTGTCCCGGCAGCACGCGAGGCAAGGCGAAGCGGCCGTCGGCGTCGGTCTGGAACTGGTACAGGTGGACAAGCCAGGGCTCGCCATCGAACATGGCCGGGCTGTCTTCGTGCTGGAGGAACAGCCGGAGATCGGCGGCAGGCTTGCCGTTCACCTGGACGCTCCCGGACAGTGCCAGGGCTGGAGCCGGAGCGGCGTCTCGGCGCGGAAATCGCGGCGCGGCACCCAGGCAAAGCCGGCATCGCTCAGGGCCATCAGCATGAAGCTCTCTTTCTGCGGCGGAAGCGTGAAACGGCCGTCGGGCGAGAGCTTCGCGTGGATGCCCCATTCTTCACGATTGCCGTCAAGGCGTGCCATCTGAAGCTGGAGGAACTCGCCCGCCAGGACCAGACACACGACGCCTTCCGCCCGGGAACCGTCGGGATTTTGCACCGTGCCGCGGATGGGATCGGCCTTCTGGAGCCGGAAGGTGAACGCGCGGGGAGCCATCCGGCGTGAAGGGTCCCGCGTCCTCCGGGAGATATCCCTCGGCCTGGACGCGCATGAGAACCTTGTCGGCCGACAACGGGAAGGTGGTCTCGAATGCGCCGGGGGTCTTCTTCGCCCCGTTTTCTAGCCAGTCCTCTCGCTGCCAGATGAAGCGATCGCCGGGCTGCCAGGACACGTTGGCGGTGATCGAGAACTTGGGAATGGGCTGCCCGGTCGCGGCATCCACGACCGTTCCCTGGATGCGGGTGGTTCGCGTCAGCACGATCTGGTTGTGCGAATCGGGAATAAGCGGAACGTCCCGCCTCTCGGCAAAGTCCGGGACCAGATCCGGGCCTTCACCTCATCGGCGGGGGCCTCTTTCCAGACGAAGCGGCCGTCGGCGTCGGTCTTCAGTGCTTGCCAGAGCGATTCCCGCCCGCGCCACGATGAGAGGTAGAGGCTGGCACCGGCGACGGGCCGACCGGCACCATCGACCACGCGGCCTTCAAGCTTATGAGGCGCCGAGAGCATCAGCGTGGCGGCTTGCGGCGTGTCGCCCACCTTGATCTTCTCGAGCGCGGCCCGAAGCCCTCATGCCGGGCGGTCAGGATCGAGTTCACGCCCGGTTTGATCCCCAGCGTGAACCGCCCCTGAGCGTCGGTCTTGATCGGCGGGATGGCGTTGGCAGATCCACCCCCATCACCGTAGAAAACAGCGGCATGGGCCACGGGTTTTCCGCCGGGGTCGAGGACTGTCCCCGTGATCGTCGTGCCGCGCGTCAGTCTTTGCACCGCGTTCTGTGCATAGAGGGCATCGTGGGGCTTGAAGTCCTCGTAAGCGTAGAACGAGCGTTCGGGTAGGTAAAGGTGATGATAGACCCCGACGCTGAGGAAATCCGCCCCCAACGGCACCCCGGCGAACGACCAGCGGCCCTCGGCGTCCGTGGTGACAGAAGCGCCCACAGCCGCTATTTGCGTGGTATCGGTGTAGCGCTTGTTTGCGGAGATCGCCACGCGGTCCCGGCCACGGGCTGCTGATCCTGGTCGAGCACGCGGCCGCCGATGCGCGTCGCCTGCTCCATGCGGAAAAGGAAATGATCGGGCGGCGTGTCCGAGCCCGGCTGGCGGTCCCAGAGAATGCAGAGCGGGACGAGGCCGTCGCGGGCTACGTTGATTTTCAGAAACCCGCCCCGGCGCACGTTTGGCAGGATGATGCGCGGTCCCGGAGGCGTCGGTTGTCGCCTTGATCGAGGCATCATCGCCGCTCAGGCATTCCACGCGGACATCGGCCAGGGGGGCGTTCGTCGCGAGATCGCGGACCTCGATACGGATCGGGTTCGGGTCCGCGGCGCCTGCCTGGTACGAGACAATGAAGAGAATCGTCCATGCCAGGAGAAACGAGCCATGGCCCGGCCACACAAACGCTTCGAAGGTCGCTCGATGTGTCGGTGCCATCGCGAAAACCCGCCGTCAACCGGTTGCGCATGGCTCACCTGCTTTCGTTTATCTTACGATTGTCAGAGGTAAGCCCGATCGTAGACCATGACGGCCAGGATGGCAAGGGCCTCATCCTCAGACCTGGTCGATTGCCGGAGACAGCGTTCTCACGCCTCCACTTGCACGCTCTCCGCCCGGCGGCGCACCACGGGGACTACCTGGGGCGAAGGCCGGTCGAGGGTCCAGGTGATGCGCACGTCCCAGCGGCGTTCGGCGTCGCCCACGACGAGCCAGTGAGGAATCACGGCCGAGCTTTGATAGACGCCCTCGAAACCGCCTTCGCTCTGGCTGACCGTCTCGATCGGGAAACACCACAAGCCCGCCGGACGCGACCATTGCAGGCCCGCGCACAGGCTGAGCCATTCGTCGGTCAGGCTCAGGCCGTCCGTGTCGGACAGGTCGAGACGGGCATCGAGCCGGCCCAGACGGGCGCCGTCGGCATCGGTGTAGTAGCGGTCGTCGGCGTGGCCGGCCATGGCGGCCAGGTTCAGCTCGACGGCGAAATGGATCGGCCGGTCCGCGGGCAGGTCGCCGAGCTCGTAGTGAACGTCAATCGTCGGGCTGCCGGCTTCCAGGCGAAGGGTCTTCTTGATGTGGATCAGGCAGCCATCGGCGCGGCCGGGGCGGCTCATCAAAAGGGCGACCCGGCCCGGCGTGCGCTGAACTTCGGAAAGATACGTGCCGGTCACGAAGTCGCCCCGCTCGACATCCCGGCAGGCGAGCAGGTCGTCGAGCGTCGCGTCCTGCGGATAAACGTGATCGACGAGTCGCCTTGCGCGGGTGGCGGTCGTACTTCAAGAGCCGGTCGAGTCCTTCTTGCTTGGAGACGACGCGGTCGTGGATCGAGACGGGGCCGTTTTCGGAGGCGAAGTGGCCCGTCGCCGCCGCGATCGTGTGGTGGTAGGGTTCGGGGCGGCGGTCCAGCGTGGCCAGGACGTTGACCTGGGCGTCGCGCACGTCGAGTTCGTAGACGTGGCCGCCTTGCGCTGGTCGCACAAAGGCGATGAGCCGGTCATTTTCGAGGCGGACTTCCTTGCGCGCGTCGAGGTTGAAATCGGCGACTTCCAGATCGACGCGCGGGCCGTCTTTGCCCTCGGCGGCATCGAGCGCATTGTGCGCGCCGATCAGGTGGCGATAGACCGCGTTGCGCAGGTGCGGCAGGTACAGGCCCCCGAACACGCCGTGCCAGTAGGAGCAGTTGCACTGGCCGCGGTAGAGATCGACCCGCGCGGCTTCGACATAATCGGGGTCGGCGGAGTCCGCCTCGGCCTGGGCCAGGCGCTTCGAGACGCCGAGCATGCGGGCGTACATCTCGTCGCTCTCGGGATATTTCGCCTTGAAATTGCGCCAGAAGCCCCCGGCCCGGACAAAGGGCCGCAAGCGGTCGGCGGCCGGGTCGTCCTTGGTGGACTTCACGGCGTGCTCGTAGGCTTCGAACCGCTCGGGCGGCAGGGCCCACTCGGTCATCTCGCGGTACGACGAGTCCGGCAGATAGACCTTGCCTCGGGGCAGGGTCTGATCGACGGCCCGAGCGAAGGTCGTGGCGTGCAGCCAGTCACGGTTGCCCATGAGCATGTCGCAGAACCGCCGCAGCCAGCCGTGGGTGTAGACGTGCGCGTGCGTCTCCGGCCAGCTCCCGAGCTTCTCGCCGTCATCGGCGGCGACGATCGTGGCGCCCGGCTCCTTGTCGGCCAGGCGCCGGAGGTACTCGTAGGAGGCGTGCGGCTCCTGGTAGGGCATCATGTACCGCATCCGCTCGGAGCCCGGAAAGATCTTCAGCAGCCGGCCCTCGTCCTCGGTCAAAAAGTAGCCGGTCAATTGCTCCTCGGTCAGTCCGGCGCGGTGGAAGTGCAAGTCGTCCAGGACGGTGTACTCGATGCCCGCCTCGGCCAGGGACGAGACCAGGTGCTGCTCCCAGACCCGCTCGGGCATCCACATGCCGCGGATGTCGGTCTGGAACATCCGGCGCAGGTAGTCCGAGAACATGCGGATTTGCCCCACCCGGTCGCGGTGCGGGATCATCGTCAGGATCGGCTCGTAATAGCCGCCGCCGAGGATCTCGACCCGACCGGCCGCGACCATCGCCTGGAGCCGGGAGATATACTCCGGCTTGCGCTCCACCAGCCATTCCATCAACGGTCCTGACGTGTGCAGCGCGAACGGAAGCGCGGGATAGCTCTCCAGCACGTCCAGGAACGGCGCGTAGCTATCCCGGTAGGCCGCCTCGAACACGCCGTCGAAATTGCCGACCGGCTGGTGATTGTGCAGCGCCAGGATCAGGCGAATTCCGTCCATGGCGGGCCTTTCGGAGCAAGGATTATCGGAGCCCTGGAACGCGGGTCTGGTTGATTATCCGGGAAGCCCTGGAATTGTCCAACCGCAGTCTGGACCGAATCCGGCCTGGGGCGTTGGCAACGGCCTGATTCACCACAGAGCCACAGAGAGCACCGAGACTGACACAGAGAAGATCCTCTGTGAGAACTCCGTGTCCTCTGTGGCTCTGTGGTGAATCCGGTCAGACTTTCAATACTCCCGCTTGGTGAGAGTGCCCGGCTGCGGGAGCGGGTACTTGCCGTCCTTGCCGACCGGCAGTGGGGCGGGCGAGTCCCAGGTCAGCTTGTCCAGGTCGGGCGCGAACTCGTGGGTGTGGTTGAGGGCCTCGTCCCAGGTGACGACCTGGCCGGTGTGGCAGGCCATGCGGCCCATGACCTGCACGAGGCTCGCCTCGATGCCGCGCTTCGCCTCGTTGTACGGCTTGTCCTGGCGGATGGCCGCGATCAGGTCGTCCCATTCCAGTTGATAGGGATTGGGCTCGGGCTGCGGGAAGGCCCAGGCCAGGTCGCTCTTGACGACGTTGTGCCCCTTGTAGATGCGGCACTTGGCCGGCGTGTGCATGTAGGTCGAAATGACCGCCGAGCCCTTCGTGCCGTGGGCGTAGCTGGCGAACTCGCCGAAACAGCCGGCGATGTTCCGGGCGTTCATGAACAGGTTCGTGCCATCGGCGAAGGTGTATTCGACCGAGTAATGATCGAGGTTCTGATCGACCTCGTCGCCCCGGTAGTACCGGCCGGCGGAACCCATGGCCCGCACCGGCCAGGCGCCCTTCATCCAGCAGCACTCGTCGATGTTGTGGCTCGTGAAATCGTGGACCAGACCGCCGCTGGCCCAGAAGAAGCTCAGGTAGCGCTGGACCTGATACAAGAGTTCGGTCATGTCCGGCGGCTTGGGCCCGGTAAAGCCCGGCGGGACCGACCAGCCGGTAGGTCTTCATGTAGGTGATGTCGCCGATCTGGCCGTCCCGGATGCGGTCCAGCAGTTCCAGCCGAGCCTTGCAGTGGCGGCACATCAGGCCGACGGCCACCTTGAGGTTTTTCTGCGCGGACTTCTCGGCCAGTGCGAACATCTTCCGCGTGCTGGGCCCGTCGACCGTGACCGGCTTCTCCATGAAGACGTTCAGGCCCTTCTCGATGGCGTAGCCGAAATGCACCCACCGGAACGCGCAAGGCGTCGCCAGGATGACGACATCGCCCGGCTTGAGGCAGTCCATCGCCTTCTTGTAGGCGTCGAAGCCCAGGAACCGGCGGTCGGGAGGCACGTCCACCTGCGAGGAGTCGTACCCGGAGACGCTCCGATCGATCGAACCCCCCGACTGGGGCGACGCGGCCGAGACCAGCGTTTCGAGGCTGGTCTTCAGGCGGTTCTCGAAGACGTCGGCCATCGCGACCAGCTTGATCGGGCCGCTTTTGGTCGCCAGCGCATTGGCGGCGGCGCCGGTGCCGCGCCCGCCCGAGCCGACCAGGGCGACTTGAATCATGTTGTTCTCGGCCGCATGAACGGCCGGGATGGCCACGCCGGCCAGAGCGGACGCCCCGGCGACCTGGCCGAGGAATTCACGACGAGATGTTCCAGGTTTCACGGTTTTTCTCCTCTCATCAGCTTTGTCACTGGTCATGTACCCGGCCAGAACGAGCCCGGTTCACCGGGCTTTGTCCCGTCTTCGGCCCGCGTTGACGCCGGGTCTAAGACCGCTGCGCGGGTCGCCCGGTGAACCGGGCGAAAGAACCCGATGCGCCGACTCGGTGTCTTTCCCAGCCCGGTTCACCGGGCTTTATCCGTCTTCGACCCGGCGTTGACGCCGGGTGCCGCTTCGTCACGCTCCCACCTTGGCCGCGAACTGCTTCACTTCGTCTTCGGTCGGCAGCGACGGCTGCGCCCCGAGCTTGGTGGTCGAGAGCGCACCGACGAGACTGGCATAGCGCACGGCGTCGGCGAGATTCGAGCCGCGTGCGAGAGCACACGCCAAAGCGCCGCTGAAGGCATCACCGGCGGCCGTGCTGTCCAGGGCCTGGATTTTGAACCCCGGCAAAAAGCCGGAAGCACCATCGGCCGAGGCCCAGAACGCCCCGCGCGCGCCGAGCGTCACGATGACGTGTTTGGCTCCAGCCGCAAGCAGTTTCTCCGCCGCTGTTCGGGCCGAGGACTCGTCGCGCACCGGTACGCCACTCAGCTTCTCGGCTTCGTTCTCGTTCGGTTTGAGATAGGCGACGTGCCGGAGCAGGTCGCTGTCGAGGGGCGTCGCGGGGGCCGGAGCGGGGTCGAGAATGACCGGCACCCCGGCCCCGCTGGCCAGCTCAGCCGCGGCGCGGATTGTATTGAGGGGGACTTCAAGCTGAAGCACCAGCGCATCGGCCGCGCAGGATCGCCCCGGCGGCGCGGGCCACGTCGTCGGGCGTCAGCTCATGGTTGGCGCCCGAAGCGACCGAGATGAGGTTCTCTCCCTGGTCGTCCACCAGGATCAAGGCCACACCCGTACTGTGATCGGGATCGCGCAGGATGGCATCGGTGACGATCCCCTCGTTCTTATAATTCTCGATGGCCTGGTCGCCGAACAGGTCCTGGCCGACGCGGGCCACCAGGGTCACGCGCGCCCCCAGCCGGGCGGCGGCGACGGCCTGATTGGCTCCCTTGCCGCCGGGCGCCAGCACGAACTGGCCGCCCGTGACCGTCTCGCCGGGCGCGGGCAAACGCCGGGACTTGACCACCATGTCGGCGTTGACGCTGCCGACCACGACGATGTTGGGCGTTTTCATGGGAGGTTTCTTCAAGGGGCCGGGAAGGTCTGTCAGGACGGTTTCGCGGCGATCAACAGGCCCAGGCCCAGGGCGAAGCAGGCGAACATCAGAGCGAGCAGGAGCGATTGGTGCCCTTGGGGCGCCGTGCGGAACTCGCGCCAGATGAACACGCCCCAGATGGCGGCGATCAAGGTGGCGCCCTGGCCCAGCCCGTACGAGATCGCCGGCCCGGCCTTTCCCGAGGCGATGATGTTCAGCGTCATCCCGACCGCCCAGATCATGCCGCCGATGATGCCCCAGAGATGATCCTGAGACGTCCCCTTGCAGGTACTCGCCATACGGACACGGGCGCGCCGCTCACCGGCTTCGCGCATGATGAACGTGTTGAACAGGAAGTTGCTCGCGAAGATGCCGAGCGTGAAGAAGACCATGGCCGTGTAGGGCGTGAGCTTCCCGTCCTGGAAGGCGTCCGACCCTTGCCCAGGTCGGCCATGGACGTCGGCTACGCAGAGATAGAACGTGCCCATCAAGCAGCCCGCACAGGAGCGACAGCATGAGTCCTTTCTTGACTCGCCTGGACCTGCCCCGGCAGCCGGCGATAGGCCAGTGCGTCAAGGACGATCGCGGCCGTGACGAAAGCCACCCCCAGCGCCAGCAGCGCCGCATTGCCGCCTGGCTTGGCCAAGTAGTTGACCACCACGCCGACAATCAGCGCCAGGCCGATCCCGACCGGGAAGGCCACCGCCATGCCCGCGATCGCGATGGCCGCGACGAGCATGATGTTGGCCGCGTTGAAGATGATCCCTCCCAGCACGGCCCAGCCCAGGTTGACCGGGTCCGCCTGGCTCAAGTCGGCCAGGAAGCCGCGTCCCAGGGTCCCGCTGCTCCCCATCGTGAAGGCGAAGATCAGCGCCATGAGCAGGACGCCGATCACATAATCCCAGTAGAACAGCTCGAAACGCCAGCGCTGGCCGGCCAGCTTCTGCGTGTTGGCCCACGACCCCCAGCAGAGCATCGTGACGATACACAGCACCACCGCCAGCGGGTACGATTCAATGACGAACATGGAATCAACCTCGATCCCCCAGAACGGCCCCCGAGACGCACGACTCGCGCCAGATTAGCGGTGCGCCGCGGGAAATCCAATCCCCAGGTGCCGAAACCGCGCCGGAGTCAACCCACGATGAGGCATTTTTCCGAGACGGCCGCGAGGATACGGGGTCGATTTCGAAATCCTTGCGGACACGGCGGTGGGTGCCACGGGTTCCGCTCTGGGAACCCGTGTCCGGAGCCGACAGGCACGGGTTCCCAGAGCGGAACCCGTGGCACCCGACTTCTTTCCCGAGGTTGGATCGTGCCGTTGCTCGGCTTGTTCCTGGCCCTGCCCGCGCTCGCCGAGGCTCCGCCGCGCCAGATGGAGGCGCTCGGCCGCGGCGTCGTCGCCATCCACGAGGGCGACGACAAGGTCTTCGTGAGCTGGCGACGGCTCGGCGACGACCCCGATGGACTCGCCTTCAACGTCTACCGCGCGGCTGGTAACGGCGCAGCCGTGAAACGGAACCGCGAGCCGATCACCGGCCCTTCGCATTTTGTCGACGCTCAGGTGGATTTCGGGAAGGGCGTCTCCTATTTCGTCCGCCCGGTCCGCGAGGGCCAGGAGTCCGCGCCCAGTGCACCCTTCCACTTGCCCGCGCACGCCCCCGCCCGCGCGTACCTGTCGATCCCCCTTCAAACCCTGCCGGGCCATACGCCCAACGATGCCTCGGTCGGCGATCTCGACGGCGACGGCGAATATGAAATTATTCTCAAACAGGAAATGCAGCCGCGGGACAACTCCCAGCGCGGGCGGACGGGCGAGACGAAGCTGGAAGCGTACAAGCTCGACGGCACCTTTCTCTGGCGGATCAACCTGGGCAAGAACATCCGCGAGGGGGCCCACTACACGCCATTTCTCGTCTATGACTTCGACGGCGACGGCCGCGCCGAGGTCGCCTGCCGCACGGCGGACGGGACCGTGGACGGAACCGGCCAGGTGTTAGGCGACCCGAGTGCCGACCACCGCAACGCGGCCGGCTACGTGCTCGAAGGTCCGGAGTTCCTGACCATCTTCGATGGCCGCACCGGCCGCGCCCTGGCCTCGACCGCTTATCTACCTGCGCGCGGCAAAGTCTCCGACTGGGGCGACAACTACGGCAACCGCGTCGATCGCTTCCTGGCCTGCGTCGCCTATCTCGACGGGGAACGTCCCAGCCTGGTCTTCTGCCGGGGCTACTACACGCGCACCGTGCTCGTGGCCTGGAACTGGCGCGAGGGGAAGCTCTCGCACGTCTGGACGTTCGACAGCGACGACGGCCAGCCCGGCCACCGCGATGTATCGGGGACAGGGCAATCATAACGTGAGCGTCGCGGATGTCGACGGCGACGGCCGCGATGAGATCGTCTACGGCGCCTGTGCGATCGACGACAACGGCCAGGGCCTGTACACGACCGGGCTCGGCCACGGCGACGCCTTGCACGTTTCGGACATCGACCCCGACCGGCCCGGCTTGGAAGTTTTCGATATCCACGAGCGTCCCCGCCATCCCAACGGGGCTGAACTTCACGATGCGCGCACGGGCAAGGTCATCTGGGGCAAGCCCTCGCCCGACGTGGGCGCGGGGTCGCCTTCGACATCGATCCCCGCCACCGCGGTTATGAGATGTGGGCCTCCGGCGCCGGTTTGAACGGCGTCTGGAACGTCCAGGGCGAGACGATCTCCGATCGCAAGCCGCGCTCGTGCAACTTCGGCGTCTGGTGGGATGGCGACCTCTTGCGCGAGCTGCTCGACCGCAACCGCATCACGAAGTGGAACTGGCAGGATGGTTCCGAAACGCTGCTCCTCTCGGCCGAGGGTTGTTCCTCGAACAATTCCACCAAGGCCACGCCTTGTCTGTGTGCGGATCTTCTGGGCGACTGGCGCGAAGAGGTCGTCTGGCGCTCCAGCGACAACCGGGAATTACGCATCTACACGACGACGATCCCGACCGATCATGCATTCTACACGCTGATGCACGATCCCCAGTACCGTCTCAGCGTGGCGTGGCAGAACGTGGGTTACAACCAGCCGACGCAGCCCGGTTTCTACCTCGGTGACGGTCTGACCGCGCCGCCTCGTCCGCACATCCGATGTGTGAGCGCCCGCTAGCCGACGATCTGTGTGGCTGGGGCGCCAGCGACGGCCGGATTCACCACAGAGGCACAGAGAACACGGAGTTCTCACAGAGTCTTTTCTCTGTGCTGTCTCTGTGCCTCTGTACTACTATTCAGGAGAGTTTTGTTTTCTGCGCAGGATTTTCAGGCGGCCGCAGTCAGCTTCTCCACCGTGGCCTTTCTGGCCGCGAGGATGGCGGCGATCTTCGCCTGGCCCGATTCCGTGACCTGATAACGATGCGTCTTGGGCACTTTCTTGATCAGACCATGGGCACGCAACAACGCCAGCAGACGACCCACCCGGTTCGATTGCCGGCGATACGCCGCCACATCCGGGGGCCGTGCGCCGTAGAGGATCTGGCGCAGGTCCCGGTTCCGGAAGCCGCTGATCAGGTGCTCGCCGCGCTGAACCCCCTCCAACACCGCCGCGTCTTCGTCACTCAGGGGGTTCAGCGCGCGGTCGCGTCGGCCGTCCTGCACCACCGCCCGGCACAAGGGTGCGCTCAACCGCTCCAGCGGGGTCGTCGCCTCCACGGCCCCCAGCGCTTCGAGGTCACGCGTGTTGGCCGCTTGCGACAGCTCACACCGCCGGTGCAAGTCGGCCACCCTTTTGCGCAGTCGCGGCCACTGCTTGGTTCCCTCCGGATCGCTCGTCACCGGTCGGTACGCCTTCAAACCGGCCGCGTCCGACCAGTAGTAAGACTGGGGGAACGCGCCGGCGAACACTTCGCAATGGGTCGGATGGAACCGCTGTCTCAGGCGGGGTAGGTAGCACTTCCGTGGGGATAGCACCTGTTCAGTTTGGGCTGGGGTGCCAGTAGGCATCCCACTGTTTCTCGCCACTGGCGAACAGGGCGCGCAGGTGGCACATCTCGTCCGCTCCATCCTCGCCCCAACGCATGCCACCGTTTTTCATCCGCTTGCCGATCACCGTCTTGCAGGCCGCTTCGATCGGTCCCGAGCCGATCGCCCAGCCCTTGGCCCGATACCGCGGATAGTCCATCCGATGAACATGGTTCTCGAAGTAACCTACCACTTCCCCGTGGGCCTTGCGCACCGACTCGCGGTGGTCCGGGGGCAGCGTGCGCAACGCCTCCAGGACCACCGCGCCGCCCTCGTGTTTCAACCGATGCGACCACGCTTCGGTCCACTCCGCGCGGGCCGGTTCGTCACTGGGGTACAGCGCCCGAGCCAACTCACCCAGGTGTTCCGCGGCGTGGTAGAAGTCCAGGATCACCACGTCCACCCGGCCAAAGTTCCCCCGCAAGAAGTCTTCCACACCGGCCCCGGCGTCCGAGAGGGCAATCCACCGCTCGGCTTGGTCCAGGCCCAGGGTTTACGCATCAGCCTGGGCTGTCTGGGTGCTCTGGGAAATTGCGACTCGCCTCTGTTGTCCAGTCCGGCTGGCAGGGTATCGGACGGCTTTTGTAGCATCGACCACCTGGAGATTTCGACTTCTTCAGGGATGTCCACGCGAGGACCGTCGGCTCAGAGACGACCGCCATGACTCCGGCCAGCAACCCGGTCTCCATCCTCGATCATTTCGCGGACTTGCCCGATCCCCGCCGCGAACAGGGGCGAATCCACCGACTCGATGAGATCGTCTTCATCGCCACCTGCGCTGTCTTCTGCGGCGCCGATACCTGGGTGCAGATCGCCGACTACGGTCACTCCAAGCGCGACTGGCTCGAGACCTTCCTCACCTTGCCTGGCGGCATCCCCTCGCACGACACCTTCCGACGAGTCTTCTGCCGGCTCGACCCGGTGGCCTTTCAGAAGGGCTTCTCCGCCTGGATCACGGCGCTGAGGGGCTCGAAACGGATTGACTCCGATCGCCACGGCTCCGCCCGAACTGACACGGATCGCCATCGACGGCAAGGCCCAACGCGGCTCCGCCCGGCGTACCGTCGGCCGATCGGCGCTCCCTGTCGTCAGCGCCGGGTCGGTCGAGAATCATTTGACCTTGGGGCAAGTGGCCACCGACGCCAAATCCAACGAGATTACCGCCATTCCCGAGTTGCTCGAACTGCTCGACTGGAACGGGGCCGTGGTGACCATCGACGCCATGGGCTGTCAGAAGGAGATCGCTGCTGACATCGTCGGCCGAGGTGGTCACTACGTGCTGGCCGCCAAGGAGAATCAGCCGCATCTCTACGAGGACATCAAGCGGGCGTTCGATACCGCGTTGGATCAGGGCGAACCCGGGGTGGACTTCACCGAGTGTCAGACGGAAGAGGTTCGCAGCGCTCGCCAGGAGACCCGCACCTGCTGTGTGATCACCCATCCGGAGGGGATCCGGAACGCGGACCTTTGGATCGGACTGACGGCGATCGTGATGGTGATCAGCCATCGGCTGGTCGATGGTGTGGCGAGCATTGAGATCCGTTACTTCATCAGCAGCACGGCCGCGACGGCGGAGCAGTATCTGCGATGGGTGCGGGGTCATTGGGGGATCGAGAACTCGCTGCACTGGGTTCTGGACGTCTGCTTCCGTGAGGATGACCAACGGCACTGGGCCGGGAACAGCGCGATGAACTTGGCGTGGCTCCGCAAGCTGGCGTTATGTCTGCTCAAGGCGGAGAAGACCAGCAAAGGCAAGAGTATTGCCACTCGGCGCCTGATTGCGGGATGGAAGAACGACTATCTCTTGAGAGTACTGGCCCAAATCCCCGAGAAACCTGGTGCGTAAGCCCTGGCCCGAGGGCACGTCGTCAGCGAGCGGACGATCAATCGACTCCTCCATGACCTGGGCTACAGTCTCCAATCCAATCGCAAGACGATCGAGGGCAAAGGTCACCCGGATCGGGATGCCCAGTTCCAGTACATCAACCGAAGGGCCAGGGCGTTCCAGCGACAAGGCCAGCCCGTGGTCTCGGTCGATACCAAGAAGAAAGAGCTTGTAGGGCAGTACCGCAACGGCGGGCGGGAGTGGCAACCCAAGGGGAAGCCCGAGAAGGTGAAGGTCCATGACTTCATCGACAAGGGCCTGGGCAAGGCGATCCCCTATGGGGTCTATGACATGGCGGCCAACGCCGGTTGGGTCAGCGTCGGTGTCGATCACGACACCGCCGAGTTCGCCGTCGAGACAATCCGCCGGTGGTGGTATCGGATGGGCCGCCGGGTCTACCCGCAGGCGAAGAAGTTGCTGATCACGGCCGACGGCGGCGGCTCCAACGGGAGCCGCTGCCGCCTCTGGAAGGTGGAGTTGCAGCGACTGGCCGACGAGATCGGGCTGAGCATCTCGGTGTGCCACTTCCCGCCGGGCACGAGCAAGTGGAATAAGATTGAGCACCGGATGTTCTGTCACATCACGGAGAACTGGAGGGGACGCCCGCTGGTCAGCCGTGAGGTGGTCGTCAACCTGATCGGCGGTACGAAGACGAAGGCTGGGCTGGAGATCAAATCGGAGTTGGATGGCGGCAGCTACCCGACAGCCCGAGAGGTCACGGATCAGCAGATGGACGGTCTCTCGATCAAGCGAGAGAAGTTCCACGGCGAGTGGAACTACACCATCCGCCCAAAGTAGCAAACGAGCAATCTAATTTGGCGATCCGCCATATCGAAGCCTGCGCCCACCGTTGGCTGGCCCAGTTGGTTCCCTTCTTCACCGACCGGGAGCGCCGCCACCAGGGGTTCGGCTATCGCCTCTTCGTCAGCCAGATCGAGTACTGCACCAATCTGATCTTCGAGCGTCGCGTGGCGCTGAACCGCCTGCACGAACGTCTCCTCGACCTGAACCGCTCGATCGGCCACCCGGACAAGATCGCCATGATCTTCGGTCGGCGGATCACCCAGCACACCGACGCGGGCCTGAAGACGCAGATCCTCGATCACGACCTGGGTCAGCCGGTCATCCGCAGCGAGTACAAGAGCAGTTCGATCAAGCAGTACGCGCGCGATGACCTGGTGCTGCGGACCGAGACGACCAGCTACCACACACCCGACTTGGGGGTGAACAAGAGTGTGGAGCACCAGCCGGAGTTGCGCGAGACGATGGCTGCGGCCAACGACCGCTACCTGGACGTGCAGCAGGACGTGCTGGAAACGTTCGTCGATCGCGGTCAACTGGAGCGGTTGCGGCAGCCGACCGTCTCGCCGAGCGGACGGCGGACGCCGGGTCTGAAGCTGGATGACCCGCGACTCTTGGCCGTGCTCCAAGCCTTGGTCGGCTTTGCCCTGCTGGCAGGGCGAGGCCGCTTCCGAACGCCCGACCTCCATGCGACGGCCGCAGAGGCGCAAGGGAAGACGACGGAGAGTTACACCCTGGGACAACTACGGTACGACCTGGCCAAGTTGCGCGGCAAGGGGTTGGTGGAGCGGGTTGTCGGTACGCAGTCATACCGGCTTGCGTCGGAAGGATACCGGATCGCGGTGTTGTACCTAAAGTTGTTCCACCGCATCTACGCGCCGCTGACGGCCGGCATCCTGGAACCGGTGCCGTGGGACGATCAACTCCCGCTGGAGCGACGTGCCTTGCTGGATCGCTTGTACGCGGCGGTGGATCGCGATCTGAACGAACTGTTCGAGTCGGTCGGCCTCCGACTGGCAGGCTGAAACGGGCCACAAGTCGCAGTCAAGAAAGGGGTTAGAAAAACGTGAACAGAATCCGCAGTTCGGCTCTTATAACGGCCTAATCACTGCTTTCCCGAAAAAGCCACTCTTCTTCTGAACGTCTGAACCCTATTGATGAGAGTGCCTCCTGGGCGGTACGGGCCGGGGACATGTCCTTCCGCCCGGCATCACGTCAGGAGACACTCCCATGTCGCAGGCGCACATCTTCTGGACGATTTGGCTCGCCTTGCTCAAGCCCTTCGCGTGGGCGCATTTCACGCGCATCGGCTTCGGGTACTTCGTCGAGTGGATCACGGCGCTGGCCTTGCTCATCGAGGAGCACACCGTTACGGGATCGGTCACGGCCCTGGATCGACCCGCCGATTGGCGCGCGCTGGAGCGATTTGTGGAATACGGCGCCTGGGACGACACCGCCGTTACGGCCGTGTTGACGCATCAGGTCGAACAAGCTCCCGGACGGCTCTGGCACGGCTTTCACGTCTCGGCCGTCGATGACACCAAGGTCCACCGCAACAGCTCGGGTGTCTGGGGGACATGTACTTTCCATGAGTACACGGCGCGGTGCCCCAATCGTGCGCCCGACGGTGTGCGCTCACAACTGGGTCGTCTGTGGGCGCTGCTGGAGAACCCCGGCCGGCCCGCCTGGTTCGTCCCGCTGTCGGGGCAGTTGTACTTTCGCCAGTCCCCGTTGCCCACCTGTCCCGAAACACCAGGGTCCCGGGAAATCTTTCACACCAAGTGTGATCTCCTGGTGGCGTTGTTGCGGGAGCAGGCCGGTTCTCACCGGTGGCCGACACCTGGGGGTCTTCGACGGCGCCTCTGCGGTTGCCTCGGTGGTCCAGCCCTTGATCCACCCGGAAGCGGGCGCTCTGCGCATCGACTTCTTGACGCGTTTGCGCCATGACTGCGCGGTTGTACGACCTGCTCCTCACGCCCTGTCGCGCGAACCAGAAATGGGGCCGACGGTGGCCGCCCCCTCGTCCAGGTGGCTGGTGGTCCAGCCCGTGGCACACAGGCCAGGCGTTCGTCTCTGGCCGCCTGCGCCAGGTGCGCTGGAAGGAAATCGTCTGTCTCTGGCATGTGCTGGGAGACGACGTGCCCGTCAAGGCCGTGGTGGCCGAGGTGGAAGGATACAGCGAGCGGTTTACCCTGGTCACGTCGGCTCTGGAGTTGACGGGACTGCAGAGGGTGGCGTTGTTCGCCGCGCGGTTCCGCCAGGAGGATGCCTTTCGCGATTTGAAGCAACGGCTGGGGTGGGAGGAGTGCCGGGCCTGGACCAAGAACCCGATCGTGCGCACCAGCCAGGCGCTCTGGGTGACGATGACCCTGTTGCGGTTGGTGCAGTTCCGCCTGGACGCGGAGGCCCCCGGCGCGGCCCCGTGGTGGTCGGCGCCACCCTGGTATCCCACCAAGGATCGTCCCAGTGTGCTCGATGTGCAGCGGTTGCTCCGTCGCCACGGTACAGAGATCCAGCAACTTCTGTCGGACTGGCTGGGACCTGCGGGCACAGACGACTGAGTTCGCCCGGACGAGACATTCCAGACAGGGGGCCCACGGCCCTCGAACCGTATCTCCCACAAATCTCGGGCCTCGCCGATAGCCTCAAGGCGGCGAGGTCACGAAGACGGTATGCGCAATGCCGGTGAACGGAGTGGCATTATCGAGAAAGTAGTGTTTAAAAAGGCCCAGGACCAACAGTCGTGTCATCTACCACCATTTGAAAGAAAACGGTCTCAAATCAGACGAATTCGATCGGGTATCCCGCAGGCACACTCGGGACAGACAGTATCCTCTGTATCGGCCAAAATAGGCATTGCATTCGGAGGCTCCTGGGTGTACCCTGGCAGCCATCCCACGACAGACGAAGGAATCACCCCGGCCGTCATCGGCACGGGGCCGCGCCACGGAGAGGATGCTGTTTCCTGCCTGATCTTATTCCCCATGCCTCTCGGGGCCGGCACGTGCTGTAGACCCGCCGACCCTCTACGCGAACTCAGGGAAGGCCACCATGAAAGGATTCGCACCCCACCCAGACGTGTTGTCTGAGTCCCAGGTCGATGCCAATCTGGCCGCGGCGATCCGTCGACTGGATGCCGCCGAACGGCGGTGCAAAGCCGCTGTCCGCGAGCTGCGAAAACGCCATCGCATCGTTTCCAGGGCAGCCCTGATCGCCTTCGAAGATGGCCCACTGGCCGCGGCTCAGCAATCGCTCTACCGCGCGGAGCGGGCGGTTCTGAAGGCGATCCGGCCCGCGCTGGTGGCGGTCGTGGGTGGCCGGGTCATCGTGGACCTGCTGGAGATCCAGGGCCGCGTGAACATGGCCTCGGTCGCGTGCGATGTGCCGCGCTTCGAAGGCGCCGACGTGCTCATCGTTGCCACCTCAGAACAGGTGCAAATGCCCGCCGTGGCGCCCTCACCACGCTGCGACCGACGGATTCCTCAATCGCCTCACCGGACGCACCATACGGGCATCCGGGACGCGCATGCGAAAGCCCCCAGCCGGGCGGACGCCAGACCGGGGGCTTGTGCGTCGGCAGGATAGGGGGGCGGTCACAAGTGGAAAAGGGGACATGGAAAAGGGGACAGAATTTGGAAAAGGGGATATAGCGGAATGGCACTTCCTGACTCGTAACCGTCTGTCGTGCTGAATGATAGACAAAACAGGCCCGCCCTGGCCTTAATCGGATGTATACCACCACACCGATCTGGCCAAGGGAGGGCTCGTCGTGACGAATTCTCGCCGCCAAGCGTCCCACGCGCCACTGATCGCCCTCCTCCAAGCTTTCGCACTGGGGCAAGGCCTGCCCTTCGGTGAGGTCCTCGATGTCGATTCCGTCCTCAAGGCCATCAAGGAGGAAGTCGTCGACAGCGACGAACCTATCTTCACGCCCCTGGCTACACTCTGCACGTTCCTCTCTCAGATCCTCTCCGACGACCACTCCTGCCGCGCCGCCGTGGCACGATTCCTCGCCTGGCGGACCGCCGCGGGGTTGCCCGCCTGTTCGGTCAACACCGGCGGCTACTGCAAGGCGCGCCAGCGCCTCCCCGAATCTCTGCTCCCGCGGTTGCGCGGGAAAGCGGTCGCCGCCTCGAGGCGGAGCTCCCCGAAGCTTGGCTGTTCCACGGTCGGCACGTCAAGATCGTCGACGGCACGGGCGCCTCGATGCCCGACACGGCCGCCAACCAGGCCGCTTACCCGCAACCCTCGAACCAGGCGCCGGGGTGCGGCTTCCCCGTGGCGCGCGTGGTCCTCGTCTTGTCCCTGGCGTGTGGCGTTATCCTCGATGCGGCCATCGGCCCCGGCAAGGGGAAGAAAACCGGCGAGAACATGCTCTTCCGAGGTCTGCACGACGGCCTGGAGGAAGGGGATATCGCGCTGGGTGACCGTGACTTCGGCTCGTATTGGGAGTTGGCGTTGTTGCGCCGCCGGGGCGTGGATTCCGTGATGCGGATGCATCAGTTGCGCAAGGTGGATTTCACTCTCGGGCTGCGCCTGGGGCACGAAGACCACATCGTCACGTGGAGCAAGCCAGCGCGGCCGGAATGGATGGACGAGGCCACCTATGCGTCGTTGCCGGGTGGGCTCGACGTGCGTGCGTTTCGGGTGCGCGTGGCGCAGCGTGGTTTCCGCACGCGATCACTGATCGTGTCCACGACACTTTTAGATGCATCGGTGTACACGGCCGCGGAGATCGGCGCTCTTTACCGGGCCCGTTGTCATATTGAATTAGACATTCGATCGCTCAAGCAAACGTTATGTATGGATGTACTGCGATGCAATACGCCCGCGCTGGTGCGCAAGGAAATCTGGGGTCACATGCTCATTTATAACCTAACCCGTGCCACAATCGCCCGGGCGGCCGTGATCCATCAGGTGTTGCCCCGGACGTTGAGTTTCTGCGGCGCGCGTCAGACGTTGGTGGCCTTCGGCGAGATTCTCCGCAGCGCATCGGGTCCGGAGTATGAGGTCTTGGTCGGGGTCCTGTCCAAGGCGATCGCGACGCACCGTGTCGGGGATCGGCCGGACCGGTTCGAGCCTCGGGTGCGGAAGCGACGGCCGAAGCAATATCCCGTGATGAAAATCCCTCGTGCAGAGGCCAAAAGGCGTTTGGCGGCAACGGGTTAGACTTCTCAGGAAGTGCCATTCCGCTATGTCCCCTTTTCCACTCATTTTTCTGTCCCGATTCCGATAGCTCTGTCTTGCGTTGCGGTTCCTGTGCGCTTAGGATCATCCGTCGCGTGGTCATCTGGCGAGTCGAAGACGGCCTCCCAGTTGTCGAGCCCTGACGATGGACATCTCCTTCACCTGTCCCGGCTGCGCCAAACCGTACCGGGTACCCGAGACACTGGCCGGGAAACGGGTCAAGTGCAAGCGCTGCGGCGCGATGATCGCCATCTCGGCGGCGGCCCGGAGCCTGGAGACCAGCGGCCCGGCGCCGGAGGATCTCTACGGGCTCGATGATCCGGGTCCGATGCCGAGCGCCCTCCCGCCTCGGCTGGCACCCACGAGAGGGACCGAGACAGCCGAGGCCCCGCGCCGCGCGTGAAGAAGGCCAAGAAGAAAAAGAAGTCCGACGGTAGCTCCTGGCGCAGCTCGCCATTGTTCAAGGCATTCATCGCGTTCGGCATCATCTGGGCCGTTCTCGACTTCGGCTGGATGATGTACAACGCCGCCAACGGGATCTCGTCATATTCCGACCTGGCTCGGAACGCCGACGAAATGATCCATGCACTCGACGATATGACCACGGCGCTGGACTCGATCGTCGATCAGAGCACAATCGCACCGGGGGCGGACCGCATGAAGAAGGCCGCTCATCGGATGGTCGTGGCCATGGAACGAGCCTTGCCGATGAAGGCGCGCGAGTCCGACGTCAAGAAACTCGAGGCTGTGTACGGTCCCAAGTTCACCGCCGCCAAGGGTCGAGGAATGGCCGCGCGTCAGAGGATCGAATCGATCCCGGCGCAGCGGAGGCCGTCATGGGATGCGCGACGGAGATACAGACCTTCCTCGCGGCGCATCCCGAGGCGGCCCGGCAATCGCTAGGCGCGCTACAGTAATCCGCCGGCGGGGTGGCACTGGCCGACGGGGTGGCACTGGCGACGGGTCTTGATCTGGGTGCCACTGGCTCTGCCAGTGTTCGGCTTCGGATCGGCACTGGCAGAGCCAGTGGCACCCAGATGGGTGGCCCACCGAATGCCGAACCTCTGGGCGATACCAGAGGACATAGCGAATATCGACTCGCCCTTCCTCGGGGGCCAGCTTGCCAAAGACCCACAGGTGGCGGAGGCGCGGTCGTTCCCCACCAGGATCGTGATAGCCGGCCCCTCCGTTGTCCCAAAGTGCGTCGTCTTTGTGGATGGGCAGAGGCCGAGGGGTGCTGGACCGGAGGGTTCAAGGGGGAAAGCAGGACGTCGAGAATCGCGCCCGTTCCGGCCCCATCGCGGGGATGGACAGCCGACGCGGACACGCGTATAGTATTCCTCGACGCCACTTATCGTTTCGTCGCCGTTGAGTTGAGGACCCACCAGGGATGGCCGGTACGGAGATCGTGATCCGAGGGCGCGCGCGAGCACAACCTGCGCGACGTGTCGCTCGACTTGCCGCGCAACCGGTTGATCTGTTTCACAGGTGTTTCCGGCTCGGGCAAGAGCTCGCTGGCCTTTGATACGCTTTATGCCGAAGGCCAGAGGCGTTATGTCGAAAGCCTGTCCAGCTACGCCCGGCAGTTCCTGGGGCAGTTACCCAAGCCGCAGGTCGATCGGATCGACGGTCTGAGCCCGTCGATCGCCATCCAGCAGAAGACGGCGGGCCGCAACCCGCGCTCGACCGTCGGCACCATCACCGAGATTCACGACTACCTCCGGGTGCTGTTCGCCCGGGTGGGGCGGCAGCATTGTCCCCAGTGCGACCGTCCGGTCCAGGCGCAGTCGCGTGAGCAGATCGTCCAGCGCCTGCTGGAGCTGCCGGCCGGAACCGCTTTCTCCGTGCTGGCGCCGGTCATTCGCGGCCAGAAGGGCGAGTACAAAGACCTCTTTTCGGAGTTGAGCCGCGCGGGCTTCGTGCGGGCGCGCGTCGATGGGCAAATCGTGGCCCTCGCTGATGCGCCGGCACTCGATCGCAATATCAAGCATGATATCGAGGTCGTGGTGGATCGGCTCAAGGCGGGTCCGGGCATCCGGGCGCGGCTGTCCGAGGCGGTCGAGGCGGCCTTGAAGCGCGGCGAGGGGACGATCATCGCCGCGGTCGAAGGGCGGCCCGATCTGGTGCTCTCGTCGCACTATGCCTGTCCGAGCTGCGGGATTGGCTTCGACCCGCCGAGTCCGCAGCTTTTCAGCTTCAACAGCCCGCAGGGGATGTGTCCGGGCTGTGACGGGCTGGGGGTGCGTCATGATTTCGATCCCGAGCGGCTGGTGTCCGATCCCTCGCTCTCGGTCTGGGAGGGGGCCATCGAGCCGCTGGGACCGGTCAAGAAGCTCGGGCGCTGGAAGCGGCATCTGTTCGAGGGGTTCGCGGCGAACCTCGAAGCCGATCCGGATGGACCCGCGAAGGGTGCGCTGCTCAAAGGCCCCTGGCGCGATCTCGACCCGAAGCATCAGAAGAGCCTTGCTCTACGGCACGGGCAAACGAGCAATCGTTTACCGCTGGAAGAACCGGGGCAAGGGCTGGGCGCATTCGGGGACGTGGGAGGGCGTCGCCACCGAGCTGCTGGAGAAGTACAAGAATGCCAGCGGCGGGCCGATCCGGGCGATGCTTGAAAAGTACATGCGCACCCTGCCCTGCTCCGAGTGCGGCGGCGCCCGCCTTAATGCGCGCGCGCCGGGCCGTGCGTGTCGGCGGCGTGACGCTGCCGGAACTGGGCGCCATGCCGATCGGCGACGCGAAACGGTTCTTCGACGAGCTCGCGGGGCCGACGACGCCGCTCGACCCCCTCTCGCGCACGATCGCCGAGGAATTGCTCAAGGAAATCCGCGCGCGCCTCGGCTTCCTCGTCGATGTCGGCCTCGAATATCTGACGCTGGACCGCCCCGCGCCGACGCTCTCCGGCGGCGAAACCCAGCGCATCCGGCTGGCCTCGCAGGTGGGCGCGGGCCTGGTCGGCGTGCTGTACATTCTCGATGAGCCGTCGATCGGCCTGCACCCCCGCGACAACGATCGCCTGCTCGCCACGCTTCAGCGCCTGCGGGACGTGGGCAATACCGTCATCGTCGTCGAGCACGACGAGGACACGATGCGCGCGGCCGATTACCTGGTCGATTTCGGTCCCGGCCCCGGCGTCAAGGGCGGCGAGGTCGTTGCGCGGGGCGACTTGCCGCCATCGCCAGGACGCCCGAAAGCCTGACCGGCCAATACCTGGCCGGCGTGCGCCAGATTGCGGTTCCCGCCGAGCGCAAAACGCCCGACGATCGGGCCGTCAAGATTGTCGGCGCCCGCCACCACAACCTCAAGAACCTCGATGTCGAAATCCCTCTGGGGCTGTTCGTCTGCGTGACCGGCGTGAGCGGCTCGGGCAAGAGCTCGTTGATCGGCGACATTCTCCGCGAAGCGCTCGCCCGCGACCTCAACGGCGCCGAAACGGAACCGGGCGCGCACGACCGCATCGAGGGGATCGATCAGCTTGACAAGATCATCGACATCGACCAGTCGCCCATCGGCCGCACGCCCCGCTCGAACCCGGCGACCTACATCAAGCTGCTCGACGAGATCCGCAGCCTGTACACCATGCTGCCCGACGCCAAGGCCCGCGGCTACAAGCCCGGCCGGTTCAGCTTCAACGTCCCTGGCGGGCGCTGCGAGGCTTGCGAAGGGAACGGCTCGAACCGCCTGGAAATGGACTTCCTCGCCGATGTCTGGGTGACATGCCCCGTCTGCGAGGGCCACCGTTTCAACCGCGAGACGCTGCACGTCCGCTTCAAGGGAAAAAGTATCGCCGACGTGCTCGAGATGGACGTGCAGGAAGCGCTCGAACACTTCGCCAACGTCCCCAAGATCGCCGGCATGCTCCAGACCTTGCACGATGTGGGACTCGACTACATCAAGCTGGGCCAGCCCTCGCCGACCCTCTCCGGCGGCGAGGCCCAGCGCATCAAGCTGGCCCGCGAGCTGGTACGCAAGAGCACCGGCCGGACGCTCTACGTGCTCGATGAACCCACGACCGGCCTCCATTTCGAAGACGTCCGCCGCCTGCTCGACGTGCTGCACGGGTTCACACGGCAAGGCAACACGGTCGTCGTCATCGAGCACAACCTGGATGTCGTCAAGACGGCCGACTGGGTCATCGACCTCGGCCCCGACGGCGGCGATGGCGGCGGTGAGATCATTGCGCAAGGCACGCCCGAAGACGTGATGAACGTTGAAGCCAGTTACACCGGCCAGGCGTTGAAGAAGGTTCTTGGTCGGGTGCGCACTGCGCGCCTTCCTGCTCCTTCGAGGAATGGCCGCAAGAAGAAGCTGAGCAACGGTCAACCCACGAATCCCATCATTATCCGAGGCGCGTCGCAGCACAATCTCAAGAACATCGACCTGGACTTGCCGCGCCACCAGATGACGGTGTGCAGCGGCCCGAGCGGCTCGGGCAAGAGCTCACTGGCGATCGACACGCTCTATGCCGAGGGGCAGAGGCGCTATGTCGAGAGCCTGTCCAGCTATGCGCGACAGTTCCTGGCCCCTTTGCAAAAACCCAAGGTCGAGCACATCAGCGGCCTGGCGCCGGCGATCTCGATCGAGCAGAAGACGACGAGCAAGAGTCCGCGCTCGACGGTCGGCACCGTCACCGAGATTCACGATTACCTGCGCATCCTGTTCGCCCGGCTGGGCCAGCCGTTCTGCCCGAAGTGCAACACGCCGATCGGCACGCAGACCGCAGACGAGATCGTCGAGACGATTTTGCACAAGCCCGAGGAGACGCGCATTTTCATCATGGCGCCCATCGAGCGCCGCGAGGGGGAATCGTACGACCTGCTCTGGGACGAGTTGCGGGCGTCGGGGTTTTCCCGCGTGCGGATCGACGGAAAGTCGCACAGCCTGGACGATCCGCCGAAGCTCAACCAGCGCCGCAAGCACCGCATCGAGGTCGTCGTCGATCGCGCGATCGTCCGCCGCGCCACCCGGTCGCGGCTGGCCGACTCGGTCGAGGCGGCGCTCGACCTGGGCAAGGGCGTCGTGCTGATCGCGCGCGTCCATGACGAGATCGACGAAAAACACTGGCACGTGGACCGCTTCAGCCAGCATCGCTCGTGCGATTCGTGCGGCCGGGGCTTCGAGGAGCTCTCGCCGCATCACTTCTCGTTCAACAGCCCGCTGGGCTGGTGCCCGTCGTGCGAAGGTCTGGGCGTGCAGCCGGGCGCCGACCCCGCGGCCTTGATTCCCGATGGTAGCAAAAGTCTGCGGCAAGGCGTGGTCGCGGTCTGGCCCCGGTTCGACGACAACCCGGATTTCGGCCGCATGATCGCCGCACTGGCCCGCGCACAGGGGATCGACCTGGATGTCCCGTTCGAGGAACTGGAGGCCCGCCACCGCCGGGCCATCCTGCACGGGACCGGGACGTCCTGGTTTGTCGTGCCCGAGACGGCCGATCAACCGGAGTTTTCCTTCCAGTACAAGGGCTTGTTCCCGGCCCTGGAGGAAGCGGGGCGGGTCTCGTTCCTGTACCGGATGAAGCTCTCGGGCATGGTCGATGAGGTCGAGTGCGCCTCGTGCATGGGCGCTCGCTTGCGCGACGATGCGGCGGCCGTGCGGTTTCAAGGGTTCACCCTGGACCAGATCAGCCGCTGGCCATTGGGCCGGACGCTCGACTTCTTCCGCACGCTCAAGCTCCGCGCCGACGAGCGCCACATCGCGGGCGATCTGGTGCGCGAGATCCGCGATCGGCTGACGTTCCTGGTCGATGTCGGCCTCGATTACCTGAGCCTCGCCCGGGGCACGCCCACGCTCTCTGGCGGCGAGAGCCAGCGCATCCGGCTGGCGAGCCAGCTCGGCAGCGGCTTGACGGGCGTTCTCTATGTCCTGGACGAGCCGACCATCGGCCTGCACCCGCGCGACAACGCCCGCCTGCTCGGGGCCTTGAGACGGCTCCGCGACCTGGGCAACACGCTGGTCATCGTCGAGCACGACCGCGAAGTCATCGAGTCGGCCGACTACCTGGTCGATTTCGGGCCCGCCTCGGGTGATGCCGGCGGGCGGATCACCGCGGCTGGCCCGCCCGCGAAGGTCAAGAAATCGCCCGACTCGCTCACGGGTCGATATCTGAGCGGAAAGCAGGCAATCCCCGTTCCGACCAACCGCCGCCGCGCCGACGGCCCGATGCTCGTGGTCAAGGGCGCGCGGCACCACAACCTCAAGAACCTCGATGTGGCGTTTCCCCTCGGCCTTGTGACGGTCGTGACCGGCGTCAGCGGCTCGGGCAAGAGCTCGCTGGTCGAGGACATTCTCTGGAAGGCCGCCGCCAAGAAGCTGCACCGCGCAGTCGGTCGTGCCGGGAGCACACAGCCGGATCGAGGGCCTCGATCGCATCGACAAGGTCATCAGCGTCGATCAATCGCCGATCGGCAGCACGCCGCACTCGAACCCGGCGACCTACTGCGGCCTGTTTGACCTGGTGCGCGAGCTGTTCGCCAAGCTCCCCGAGGCGAAGATGCGCGGCTATACGCCCGGCCGCTTCAGCTTCAACCTCGCGGGCGGACGCTGCGAAACCTGCGAGGGGGCCGGGCAGAAACGCATCGAGATGCACTTCCTCCCCGATGTGTGGGTGACGTGCGACGCCTGCGGCGGCGCCCGGTACACGCCCGAGACGCTGGCCGTGAAGTTCCGGGGCCGGTCGATCGCCGACGTGCTCGACATGAAGGTGGACGCCGCGCTCGACCTCTTCGCGGGCATTCCGCGCATCCGGCGCATCTTGCAGACGCTGGCCGACGTGGGGCTGGGTTACGTCGCGCTCGGTCAGGCCGCGCCGACGCTCTCGGGCGGCGAGGCCCAGCGCGTCAAGCTGGCCGCCGAGCTGGCGCGTCCCGATACGGGGCGTACCCTCTACATCCTCGACGAGCCCACGACCGGGCTGCATGTGGACGATGTCCGCAAGCTGCTGGCGGTCCTGCACCGGCTGGCGGATCTGGGTAATACGGTCATCGTCATCGAGCACAACCTTGAGGTCATCAAGACCGCCGACTGGGTGATGGATCTCGGCCCGGAAGCCGGTCACGACGGCGGCCAGCTCGTCGCGGCCGGCACGCCGGAAGCGATCGCGCAGACGTCAGGCAGCCACACGGCGCGATCCTCCAGGGCGTGCTCGCGGCCGGGCCATTCGCCGAGCGGTCCGTCTACGATGCGAAGGCCGCCGCGAAACAATTGCTTGACGAGTCGCGCCAGGCGGCGACGGCGTTGCACGGCGCGACCGCCCCCGTCTCGATGCCCTGGGAGGTGGACGGCCGCGCCTGGCACACGCGCGACCGCGTCACCCGCACCGGCAAGCCCGTGCGCTGGGAAGGCAAGCTGCTGGAAGGCGTGGTGGATCGCATCCAGGTTCAAGAGGGCGTGCCCGCGGTGGACTGGTCGCAACGATCGCTCGCGCGCATCCCCGCGAAAGATCCCGGACAGCCGGCCTTCTTCGAGGCATACACGGCCCACGAATGGATCATCACGCTCCGGTTCCGCCTGCCCCGGAACACGTTCAAGAAGAACGACCTGGCGGACCGCCTGGAACTCAAGCCGTTCGCGGAATCGGCGCCGCCCGTGCTCAGCGATGCCCCCCGCATCGAGATCCAGAACTGGCCGACCGGGCAGGAGGTGGTCTTCACCGGCCATGCCGCGGCCGATTTCGAGACGCCCGCCTTCGCGGAATTCCTGGCGCGTGCCGTCGCCGCGGCCTTTGGCGGCAAGACGACGGATGAATCCTCGGCTCCTGGCTGGATACCGATTCACCTCGATACTCCTCCGCCCCGGAAGAAACGCTCTTCGTAGGGTGGGCACCGCCCACCTCGGGGACGGCCCGTGTCATTTCCCGGTCGCATTGGTAGGCTGGAAGTCGGGTATTCACATTCGCCGGGAGGTCCTCTCATGCCCAGCCCGTTCCCCGGAATGGACCCGTACCTGGAAGACCCCGCCTTCTGGCAGGACTTCCATTGGACGTTCATCAACTACTGGCGCGAGGCGCTCGCGGACCAACTGCCCGACCACTACGAGGCCCGCATCGGCGAACGTGTCTTTCTCGAAGAAGAGACGCGAGTGCTGGAACCGGACGTCTCGATCCATCGGGGTCGTGCGCGTGCGCCCAGGAGGGAGGAAGGAGGCGTCGTCACGCTGGAGCCGCGGAGCCTGCCGCTGGCCGTGACGAAGCCGTACCGGGCGCGTCGGCCCTACATCGAGATTCTCCGCCGGCCCGATCGCGTGCTGGTCACGGCCCTCGAATTGCTTTCGCCGTCCAACAAGTCCGGCAAGGACCGCCGCGCCTACATCAAGAAGCGGGATGAGCTGATCCGGCAGGATGTCCACATCGTCGAGCTCGACCTCTTGCTGGGAGGACTGCGCATCGAGCTCGGGAAGCCCTTGCCGCCGGGCGATTATTACTATTTCGTCGCCCGGGCGGATCGCCGGCCGACGTGTGAGGTGTACGTCTGGGGTGTGCGCGACCCCCTGCCCCGGCTTCCCGTCCCTCTGCGCGCACCGACCCCGACCTCGTGATCGACTACGCCGCGGTCTTCGCCACGACCTTCGAGCGGGGACGCTATGCGCGGTCGCTGGCTTACGACCAGCCGCCGCCCGCGCCTTACGCCGACACGTCGGATCGGGCCTGGATCCAGGAGCGGGCCGCCCTGGCGAGGAGACGCGATTGAGAACGGATTATGACGGTCCCACGCTTGTGACCGAATTCACTTTCTCTGGCCGCTCCGTGCGTCTCCTCCGCCCGTCCGAGCCGGATCGCTTGCTCAACGACCCCGACGTCCTCTCCCTGAACCGTCGCGACGACTACATGCCCTACTGGGCCTATCTCTGGCCGGGGGCGTTCTTGCTGGCCGAGGCGGTCGCGCGGGAACCCTGGCATCGTGGCGTCAAAGCACTCGAAATCGGCTGCGGGCTCGGGCTCGCTGGTTTCTCGGCGCTGAGGGCCGGCCTGGATCATGTCACGTTCAGCGATTATGACGAGACGCCGCTCCAGTTCGTTGCCCACAGCGCTCGTGAGAACGGCATCGACGCCTCGCGCTACGCTCTCCGGAGACTCGATTGGCGTCAATTGCCGTTCGAGCGCTTCCCGGTCATTCTGGGCGCGGACGTTCTCTATGAAAAACGACTCGTGCCCCTGGTGACCAACCTCCTCGCGCACTTGCTCGAACCGGCGGGCGTGGCCTGGATCGCCGGCCCTTACCGGGTCGCGAGCGAAGACGATCTGGGGCCGTGTCTCGAACGTGACGGGCTGGTCGCCGAAGCCGTGACGATGACTTCGCACGATGAGCGGGGACACCCCGTGAGCGGCACGTTGCACCGGGTCCGCCACGCCTGCGTTCGTCACATCACGGTAAAGTAATTCTCCGCCGCGATGTCGAAGTACTCGGGCTTCATCTCCAGAGGCAGATCGTTGTAGACGCAGTAATTGCGGACCTGGAGCAGAAGGTCGCGGGGCTGGCAGCAGCGGAACGGGCGATTGATGGCCTTGTAGTGGGTCGCCACCAGATGCTGGATGGCGGCCGGATTGACGTCGCGGAAGCCGAGCCGGGGGGCGAAAATCTCAAACATTTGCCGGAACATCCCCTCGGTGGGATCGGCCGCCAGGATCTTGTAGGGAATGCGCCTGAGGAAGGCTTCATCGACGAGCTCTTTCGGCTCCAGGTTGGTCGAGAACAGGATGAGCTGGTCGAAGGGGACACAGATGCGTTTGCCCGTGGCGAGCGTGAGGTAGTCGACGCGCTTTTCGAGGGGGACGATCCAGCGGTTCAAGAGCTGGATGGGCGGCATCCGCTGGCGGCCGAAGTCATCGATCAGGAGAGTGCCGTTGTTGCTCTTCCACTGGAGGGGGGCCTCGCTGATCTTGGTGGCGGCGTTGTACTGGATTTCCAGGTTGTCCATCGTCAGCTCGCCGCCCGCGATGATCGTGGGCCGGCGGATCTGGACCCAGCGGCGGTCGAAGTCGTCCTCGCGCAGCAGGCCGGCGCAGGTCGTCTCGACCGGCTCGTGGTTGGCCGGGTCGAACAGCTTGATGATCTGGCCCTCGACGTCGATGACACGGGGAATCCAGACCGTCGAGCCGAAGCATCGGGTGATGCGCTCGGCGATGCTGCTCTTGCCGTTGCCGGGATACCCATAGAGGAACAGGCCACGACCCGAGTTGATGGCCGGTCCCAAGGTGCGGAACATCTCGTCGGACAGGAGCAGGTCGGCGAAGGCGCGGCGGAGATCCGAGTCTTTGGGATGCTCGTTGGCGATCGTCTGCGCGGCCACGGCCTCCTTGTAGTCGGCGAAGGGCACCGGGGCAGGGCCGACGTACTGGCATTCCTCGAAGTAGGCAACCGCGCGCGACCGGCCGTAGTCGGTGAGCTGGCAAACATAGTCGCCGGCCGTGGCCGCGTTGACGTAAGCGAGGATCTGCCGCCCCTTGAGCTGGCGCAGGAAATCGGGAAACGCGCCGAACGGCAGGCTGAGGTACTCGGCAACCTCCCGGCCGGTCGTCTGGCCGACGACCAGGAGCAGCTTCAGCACGAGGCTTTCCACCTGCGCCGGGTTCAGACCGGCCGCGGTGAAATCGGCCACCGGCCGGGGGCGGAACGCGGGGGGAGGCTCGTGGGACATCGTCGGCAAGGTGCTCATCGTCGCACTCGCTAGACTCACGACAGGGCCTCCCCTAGCGCGTTTCGCGGAGAGCGCCGGCGCGAAGTCTTCGTAGGGTGGGCTCGGCCCACCATCCCGGAATGTGAAGAGGTGGGCCGAGGCCACCCTACGAAGACTTCGCGCCGACACCTGAGACACAGCGACTCCACGAGGAACCTAGCTTGGGGCGCCCCGGGCGTCAAAACCCGGCCGCGGATTCGTCGCGGTGCTCACGTTCGTAATCGGCCACAGCGTCCGCCAACCGCCCATAATCCAGCCACGCCAGCGCGACGATCGGCGCGAGCAGGACGCCGACCAGGATCAGGCCAATCCGGGTCTCTCCAAACGCGGCGAACAGCCCCACCATCACCAGGCCCATCAGTCCCGGAATGATCGTCAAGGCCCAGGTCACGCGCCAGAGCCGCCCCAGTTGTTCGGCGAGCGGCTCGACGCCCAGCCGCAAACGGCCCAGCCGTTGCTGCCAGTACCGCTGGCAGTCATTACTGTCAAAATCACCCATCATGATCCGGCCTCCGCAACGGCTTCTCGCCTCCCGGAGCCACGGCCGCGAACCCGTCGCGTGCCGCGGTGTCCGAAAAGGTGGTATTCCGGTCCGGGCTGCTTGATCTTGATGTATCATGAGCCCGGGACCATCACGAAACCCATGATGAAATCACGACAGCCTTTTCGAAAGCAACTTGGTTCCGTTTGTGGCCATCCGGGATCCGGTGACGGCCAGGACCCCCGCTACGATCACCGTGGCGGCAGCGCACGCGCCAAGCTGCCGCGCAAAACGCTCCAGCTCTGCGGCCAGGTGGCGCAGACGATCGAGGTCGTCCTGGCGGAACAGCCCGACGATGTCTTGCGCGACCTGCACGTGGTGCGCGTTCAGCCGCGCCCGACGAAGCGCGGTTGCTGGTCACCGTCGGCCCGCTCACGCCCCAGGCGCCCTTTGATGCGGTCGCGGTCATGACCCGATTGCAAACGGCCGCCGCTCATCTGCGCCGAGGTCGCCGCGGCCATCACGCGCCGTAAGACCCCCGCCCTGGCGTTCCAGGTCGTTGATCGGCAGAGGTTGGCCTGAGGCGCTGGGTGCATGCCGATATCTGGCCATCTGATTTCGACGACTTTTTGATTGACGGGCCGTCTTTCTGAGCGATAATAGCACTGGAGGGACTACCCAGCGCCCTCAGGTCAACTCTCTAGTAGTAGCTGGTGGTGACAGCAGCACCACTAAAAAGAACGGTAACGCTGCTTCTGGGAAGGAGGATGGCCAAGTCGCTTTCAAGCTGGCTGGGAAGCTTGGAGGGGAAACGCCATGCGAATGACCGGAGTGTGTGCATCCCCTCCCTCATGAGGAAAGGGGCATGTCATGCACCAGGCCATTCGGATTCTGGAGGCGTACCGGGAGTTGGTTTTCCTGGCGGTGTTCCTCGCGGTCCTGATCAGCAGGTTGATCCAAGAGCCGAAACTCCGGCATCACGGACCATACAGCCGTCAGGCAGTGAAGAAATCCCGGTCTCCGGAAAAGAAGGCCCAAGGCGGCCAGCCGAAGAGAGTTCGAACTCGACGTAATGGGGCTGGCCGCCGCTCAGGAAACCAGCGCCCGTGAATGCGGGAACGCCCCGGGGAGATGTCCCCCCGGGGCGTTTTGCTGGAAAGCACTCGCTGGCGCTTTGGGCTTTCCAGCAAAACGCCCCGATCATAGCTCCGTGACACGGGCCAGCTCGCGGAGCCGCCGCACGAGGTCCAGGGCCTGATCCGGTGACAGGCGGCCGGGATCGACCTGTCGCAGTTCGTCGAGCAAGGGATCGGGGAGCGCCGCGAACAGGCTGCCCTGCAAGCTGCGACCGGTCTTGACCTTGCGGATCGGTCGGGAAGGACCGGCCGGCTCGGGAACGTGCTGTTTTTCCAAAAACGCCAGGATCTCCTTCGCCCGGTCGAGCACCGGCTGAGGCACGCCCGCCAGCCGCGCGACGTGAATGCCGTAGCTCTGGTCCGCCCCGCCCGGCACGATCCGGTGCAGAAAGATGATCTCGCCTTCATCCTCGCGGACCGCCACGTTCGCGTTCTTCAAGCCCGTCTTGCTCTGCTCCAGGTCCACCAACTCGTGATAGTGCGTGGCGAACAGCGTGCGGCAGCCGACGTGGTCGTGGAGATGCTCCGCAATCGCCCAGGCCAGCGAGACGCCGTCAAAGGTACTCGTCCCCCGGCCGATCTCGTCCAGGATCACCAGGCTGCGCGGGGTGGCATTGTGGAGAATATTGGCCGTCTCGGTCATCTCGACCATGAACGTCGAGAGTCCCCGTCCGAGCTCGTCGGTGGCACCCACACGCGCGAAAAGCCGGTCGGCAACTCCCAGCCGGGCCCGTTTCGCGGGCACGAAGCTACCGATCTGGGCTAGCAGGGCGATCAAGGCCACCTGGCGGATGTACGTGCTCTTGCCGGCCATGTTCGGGCCGGTGAGGAGCAGGATCGAGCCGCGCCGGGACCGAGACGGGCGTCGTTCGGCACAAACTCCCCGTGCGGCATGAGGACATCGAGGACGGGGTGCCGCCCCGCCTCGATCTCCAGTACCGGGTCGGACACCAGCTCCGGCTGGACGTACCCCTGGACGGCCGCCAGCTCGGCCAGGCCGGTCAAGACGTCGAGCTGCGCCAGGGCACCGCCGATCTGCACGAGCCGCGGCGTTTCCGACGCCACCCGGTCGCGCAAGCCGAGGAACAGCTCGTACTCCAGCTCCTTGGCCCGTTCCTCGTTGCCGAGCACCTTGGATTCATGTTCCTTGAGCTCGGGCGTGATATAGCGCTCGGCGTTTTTGATTGTCTGCTTACGAATGTAATCGGCGGGAACTTTACTGCTGTGGGTGTTGGAGACTTCGATGTAGTAGCCGAAGACTTTGTTAAAGCCGACCTTGAGCGACGAGATGCCGGTGCGTCGGACCTGCTCGGCCTGAAACCTGGCCATCCACGACTTGCCGCCGCGGGCGGAGTCGCGGAACTCGTCGAGCAGAGGGTGGAAACCGTCGCGGATGAGGCCCCCTTCCTTGAGGGCGAGCGGCGGGTCATCCACGAGCGCTTCGGCAATCGCGGAGCGGACTTCGGCGCACAATTCGAGCTTGGCTTCGAGCTCGTTGAGGCGCGGCGCGCGGCGCGCGGTGAGGCGGGCCTTGAGCTTGGGGAGAAGGCCGAGGGTGCGTCCCAGGGCCACCAGGTCGCGGGGCGAGGCCCGGCCCGTGCCGACGCGTGCCGCGAGCCGTTCCAGATCGTGGGCGTCGCTCAGCAGAGCACGCAGGTCGGCGCGGAGCGGGGCATCCGCGACCATCTCCCCCACGGCGGCATGGCGCGCATGAATCGCGTCGAGGCCGGTCAGCGGGGTTGTCAGCCAGTCGGCCAGGAGGCGCGCGCCCATCGACGTGACGGTACGATCGACCACGGACAAAAGAGAACCCTCGCGCCGCCCGTCGCGCAAGGTGCGCGTCAGCTCGAGACTGCGGCGCGTCATCTCGTCGAGCGCCAGCACGTCGGCGCGATGGTAGGGGGTCAGGCCTGTAATGTGAGCAAGCGACGAGCGTTGCGTCTCGCGCAGGTAAACGATCAAGGCCCCGGCGGCGGCGACCTCGAGGGCGCTGTCCTCGATGCCGAAACCGCTCAAGGTGGTCACGCCGAAATGCTCAAACAGCGCCGCGCGGGCCTGGTCGGGAACGAAATCCCAGGACGGCCGGCTCGTGACCGGCCGCCGCGCGGCGGGATCGCGCAGCAGTCGCGACCAGGGTGTATCGAGGGCCGTTTCGGAGATCAGCACCTCGGCCGGGTCGAGCCGGGCGAGCTCGTCCATCAACTCCCGCCGCTGGACCTCGCACAACGAGAACCGGCCCGTCGACAGATCGACCCAGGCCAGTCCAAGCTTGCCTCTGGCCTCGACCACGGCCGCAAGGTAATTGGCCGCCCGGGGATCGAGCAGGGCGTCGTCGGTCAGCGTGCCCGGCGTGACGATCCGTGTCACGTCGCGCTTGACGAGCCCCTTGGCCAGCTTCGGGTCCTCGATCTGATCGCAAACCGCCGCGCGCCGGCCGGCCGTCACGATCCGGGCCAGATAGGCGTCGAGCTGATGGTGGGGGAAGCCGGCCATGGGCAAGGCATCGGGGCCCTTGTCGCGGTCGCGGGTCGTGAGCGTCAAACCCAGCAAGGCCGAGCCGGTCTCGGCATCCTCGCCGAACATCTCGTAGAAGTCCCCCATCCGGAACAGCAACAGCGCCTCCGGGTCCCGCGTCTTCATTTCGCGGTACTGCTGCATCATGGGAGTCAGGCTGACGTCGGCCATCCGCGGGTTCTCAAGGTGGTTCACGCTCAAGTCGCTGACACGTCCGACAAGCCCGACGCGCCAGCGAGTGCGTTCCCGGGCCTGACAAGCCCGACGCGCCAGCGCGTGCATGGGTTGGGAGGGTCGATGCACGCGCTGGCGCGTCGGGCTTGCAGGGTGGATGAAGCCCAACACAAACGGGCACGGGACGAGCCAAGCTCGCACCGTGCCCTCGGATCGGCCCCCTCACGCAGCTTCCGTTGTCAAAACGAATCGAGCGCGGCTTGCTCTTCGTCGAAGATCTCGAAGACCTGATCGAGCCGGGTGATCTTGAAGACGACTTTGAGCTCGGGGTGAATGCAGCAGAGTTTCATCTTGCCGCCCGCCGCCCCGACCTTCTTCTTCATATTGATGAGCTTGCCCAGAGCGGCGCTGGAGAGGTACTGGACGTTTCCGAAGTTGAGCAAGAGCTTCTTGAGCTTCTCCTGATCGACGAGGGCGTAAAGCTGGTCGCCCACTTCCTGGATGGCTTCATCGGCGACGATCTTGCTGTCCACAAAGCTGACGACAGTCACTCCGTCGATCGTCTCCGTGCGCAGCCGGCGCGTGGCTTGGGGCATCGGACGGTCTCCTCTGCGGGAAGGCGGGTCCAGGCAACGATCAACGTGGCGGACGAACAAGCCGCTGGCGGCCGTGGTTATGAACAGCACCCATCCCGCCCGCGATCATGACCGCTCTAGGGTAATCGATCGCCCTGACGAATCAAGGGGCCAGTGATCAAACTCCTTTCCTATCCTCTCATGCCGGCGGCGGCCAGGGGAAGACAGAAAAGGTCCGATCCCGCAGATTAACCACGGTGTTCCGGAATCGCCAGGGGTTCATAGCGCCCGTGCCGCAACAGGAACGCCTCAAAAGGCTGGATGGCGTCGAGCCGGTTGCCGTCGCTGCGCCAGCGGCCCCGGTGATACTCGAAGACCACCGTCGCATGCCGTTCCGCGTCGTCGCCATCCAGGAGGGGGTCCGCGTCGAACTCGACGCCCACCAGAGCCAGCAAGCGGCCCGTCTGGCGATCGCGGGCCCAAGTCACCTCGTCGAGCCAGTGCGCCTCCTCCCAGCGCGTCCAGATCAGGGGGTCCTCCCGGGCCAGGGCCTCGAGAAAACCGGCCTCCAGCCACTCCCGTTGGCGGTGAAACCGCACGCGCGCCCGCCCGGCCAGGAAAAGATAGCTGATTTTGCGGTGGCAATGCCCCACGATCAGCACGGTCCAGGCCAGACACGCCGGCAACACCAGGACCCAGATGAGCCACTGCATGGTGCGACGTCCATTTTCCCGGAGAGATGATCGGCAACCCTTGATTATAAATGGGGAACCCAAGACCCGACAAGTCCACACGCTGCAATCCGCGGGCCCGTGTTCCTTCATAAGTGTGGGTTTGACCGGACTGGGAACGACTTCTGGGAAGGGCTCACGTCCCGCCGCGCCCTGTGGGCTCAGCCGTTGGGACAGGTCGTTCGCCACACCGCGCGAGACGAACCGCCGAGGTGGCGGTTTCGGACCGGGCTGGGATACGATGGTCTTCTCTCTCCGAAGGTCCGCACACGCCGGCAATGGGATAACGGGGCGAGATTTCCGGACGGGTACGACAGGAGGCGCAGGCGATGAAGGCATTCTTTGTCCAAGGGGCAGGGCTGGACACGCTGAAACAGGGGGAGCTTTCGGCCGCAGCCCGGCCCGCATCAGGTTTTGCTCCGGATGAAGGCGGCCTCCTTGAACTACCGAGACTTGCTCGTGGCCAAGGGGCTCTACGGCGGCCCCCTGCCGGCGGACCTGATCCCGCTGTCGGATGGCGTCGGCGAGGTGGTCGAGACCGGCCAGCAGGTCCAGCGGGTCCAGCCCGGTGCGCGGGTGGCGGGGATCTTCATGCAGGAGTGGTGGTCCGGCCGCCTGGACGCCGCCAAGTCGAAATCCGCTCTGGGAGGGGCCCTTCCCGGCGTGCTGGCGGAATATGTCGCCCTGGATGAGCAAGGCGTCGTGACGGTGCCCGACCATCTCTCGGACGAGGAAGCCGCAACGCTGCCCTGCGCCGCGGTCACCGCCTGGAACGCGCTGTTTGTTGCGGGGCGTGTCCAGGCGGGTGACACCGTGCTCGTGCTCGGGACGGGCGGTGTCTCGATTTTCGCGCTGCAGTTTGCGCTCCTGGCCGGAGCCCGGGTGCTCGCCACGTCCAGCAGCGACGCCAAGCTCGCCCGGCTCCGCGCGCTCGGGGCCGCGGACGGGACTAACTACCGCACCCATCCGGACTGGGACCGCTGGGTCTTCGAGGTCACCGGCGGCGTGGGCGTGGATCATGTCGTCGAGGTCGGCGGGCCGGGAACCCTGGCCAGGTCGTTGCGTGCGCTGCGATATCAGGGCGAGATCAGCCTGATCGGGGTTCTCACCGGCATCGCGGGCGAAGTGCCCACGGTCCACATCCTGCACAAGCACGTGCGCGTGCTGGGCATCTACGTCGGCTCGCGCGAGATGTTCGAGGCCATGAATCGGGCCATCGCCCTGCACCGCCTGCGCCCCGTCGTGGATCGCGTCTTTGCGTTCGAGGAGGCGGTCGAGGCGTACCGCTATCTGGAGAGCGGTCAGCACTTCGGGAAGGTGGTGATCCGGTTCTAGAGGGGGCGGGCGGCCGAGGAGCCTTTCGAGATTCGCGTCGTCCCGACCGGGCTCCAATCCCTTCGATCGGAGACTTCGTCATATCCCGCACCAAGGGTGTTCCAGAAGTCCCATCTCCCGGAAGACGGCCGCCCCACCAAACGATGATGCCGTTCAAAAGCCCTGGACCAGCGCGGACGGCCGAGCCTTCAGACAGGGTGTCCTGACGGCCACGGCTGTCGGTCTTCGTCCGGCCCACGGGTGACGTTCGCTTTCTGTACCTTGGTTCAGAGGGCCACTGAGACTATGCCCCTTATCCTCGTCGACAATCTGGATGCCGGCTTCAGCACCACCGGGAGTTTCTCCCTTCAGACCAACGCCAGCGCCCACAACCCGTACTTCGGGCCCAATTTTTGCAACTTCGCGGGCGGCACGGCCCGTTGGGCGTTCACCGGCCTGGCCGCGGGCGTGGCCCATCGCGTCGTCTTGACCTGGGGTGATTACGGCACCTGGACCAATGCGGCCGTCCCGTGGCAGATCCTGGATGCCGACGGCGCGACGGTGCTGGCCTCGGGCACGGTCAATCAGCAGGTCACACCGTCCGGGCTGAGCTACTGCGGCATCGCGTGGTCCGTCCTGTCCGCCGCCATCACGCCCACCGGGACGAGCCTGACCCTGACCTTGGGCGCGGCCGATAATTCGTCGACGCACTGGATCGCCGACGCGGCCTTCTGCCAGCCGGCCAGCGAGCCGCCCCCCGCCGACACGGCCGCCGATGGCAACTGGTCCAGCGGTGCGACGTGGATCGGTGGCGTGGTCCCCGCCGCCGGGACCCTGGTCTCGATCGGCCACGCGGTCACGCTCGACCAGGCGGCCACGGTGGGCACGGTGGGCACGACGGACAGCATCGAGGCGAGCCTCGTCGTCTACAACGGCGCCCTGACGGTGAAAGCACCGCTCACGGTCGCCAACGGGATCACCGTCCAATCTCAGAAGTCGCTCACAGTCGATGCCACGGCGGGCGCGGCGGGCATCGAGTTCGTGGGCGGCCCGGTTCTGCCCCATTTCTCGAAATACGTGTATCCGTACACCGTCCCTATGTTTGGGCTGGCGCTGGAGGGGTCTACGCTCACGGTGACGGGCACCAGCGCGAGCCGGGCGTATATCCGCACCCAGGCCGGCAACACCGCCAAGGCGTCCATCTGGGGACCATATCAGAGTTACAACAGCGGCACCACGGTCACGATGTCCTACGCGGACCTGACCGACCTGGGGGACGCGACGCACTCCTCATTCGGGCCCCGTTACCTCGCGCACCGCTCCTGGACGATGCCGAACTGGGACAGCTTCCGCGCGGCCGATTGCGTGTTCACGCGATGTGCCCTCCACCTGGACATGGCCAAAAACAGGACCGCCACCAGCGGCCTGGTGCGCACGCGGTTCGTGTCTTCGGTCCCGCTCACGCCCGAGAGCGGTTCGATCTTCCTGAAGTTGCCGGATTGGGATCAGTCGGCCTTCACGATCGAGGGCTGCGGGTTCGATCTCGATGTCGGCTACGAGAGCATCGGTTCGCCCACGACGATCACGGATACGGTCTTCGGCGCCGTGGTCGTACCGATGAACGGCGGCGTCGCGAATCTCGCGGGCACCTTCGCGCGCAATCTGTTGTTGCAAGGGGACGACACGGACGGGATGTCCTATATCCCGATTCCGATGTGCAACGACCTCATGACGGACTGCTACTTCCTGAGCCTCTACACGGGCCCGAATCCGCACGTGACCTCCTACTCGGGCCCCGGCCTGGAGGTGGACGGCTGCATCCTGGACATGCCGCTGACCTACTCGGTCATCAAGGGGATGTCCGACAGCGGCGATACCTGGATCGCGGACGCATCCTGGACGAGCCTGACGGTGCGGCGCTGCCTGTTCTTGCCGTTGCCCTTGGATCATCCCCGGGCGCCGGGGGCGATGCCGGACGAACACCTCAACATGATGTACATGCTGCCGACGATCTGCGAGCACAACACCAGTTACGCGACTTACGCCCCGGAACACGTGAGTGGCACGCGGCTGGTGGAGGGGGGCGAGAATACCGGCATGATGTCGCCGGGGTGGCTCGTGTCGGTGAAGTCCAACCTCGTGTACCATACGCTGGGCAACCTGGCGGTCGTCAACTGGGTCAATCCCGCGAAGATCGCCGACGGCGCGAACGCGAGCGCGGCCGACCTCGACTACAACGGCGGTCTCTTCACCAATCCGCCAGCGGGTTCCGCGAACGGTTACGCCACGACGCACCTGACCGGCCCGGTGGGCGCGCATGATGTGCATGGCGATCCGCAGTTCGTCGATCCCACGCGCAGCTTCGTCACCTGGAGTCGCACCCAGCGCGGCCACAATACCGGCACCTTGAACGGCGACGTGGCCGCGGGCCTGGCCGACCTCGTGGCCGACCCGACGCTCTTGCCGGGCCTGTACAGTTGGGTCCGGGCCGGGTTCGTGCCCACGAATCCCGCGTTCCAGGCGGCGCACGACAACACCAGCCCGACCCACGGCTGGATCGGAGCGATCGAAGGAAGCGTGCCACAACCGCCAAGGGCCACGAGCGCGAAACCACGCCCGTATCTGTTGCCGAGGTCCAAGTATTCCTCCAAGAAATCGAGACTATAGCAAGCCTCTCGGGCGTTCCCTGGGAGTTTCCATCGGGACCAGCCGAATGTGGGACAGCCGCCCCGGCTGTCCCTGTCCCGGATGAGCACAGCGGAGGGCGGCTGTCCCACACGGCACCGAACCGACCGCCGGTCAGACAGGCCCCGATCGCCTTGCTACAGTCTCAAGAAATCGAGACTATAGCAAGCTGAACGGGCCTTTCTTTGGTCTCTCGGTCCTCGGACCGGGGGATGCCACGGGTTCCTGCGCAGGAACCCGTGGCACCCAAGGCCCCTGGACTCGGATGGACCCGGTCTCGTGGCGACCGTGTCACGAAATCGCGTTTCTGACCGATCAAATGTGGCTCTCCCGGGCCGCTCGGCCTGCGCACGCCGGGACGATCCGTGCGGCCTGAGCGGCACCCGGCAGGAACACCCATTCGGAGGAAGGAACCGAGTGGCGGACACGGGCGCGCCTGGTTAGCCTATAGAGCGTCCTGAACTTGGGTAAGACACGAACCAGGCCGGCATTTCGCTTCGAGCTTCGCGGGCTCAAGTGACGGGCTTGGCTCGTGGTCCACTCCGGAACACGACCTACGGTTTTGGTGCCGCCAGCGGTCGGCGGGGCGCGGGGATCCGGGAATCCGATCACGCACATCTGCCTCTTGGAATCGCCCTGATGAACATCTGGAGACTGCGCGAATACTACCTGGAAACCTGGGTGCCGACCTATCTCGCCACGGTCGGGCGGCGGCGGGCCCCGCGGAGTGGAGCGTCTGTTCATGTACTCTTGGCCATAGCCGATCATTTCGAACCCAACTGGCGCGTTGTCGGCCACGACCGGGCCTGGCTTCGCGTCGCGCGGTGGATACGTGAGTACCCGGCCCTGTTTGGCGCGTTCCGCGACAGTGACGGCCGTCCACCCCGACACACGTTCTTCTACCCGATGGAGGATTACGAGCCGTCGCATCTCGACGCCTTGGCCGAGCTTTGCCGTACCGGCTTTGGCGAGGTCGAGATCCACCTGCACCACGACGCCGACACCGCCGAGAATCTGAGGCGCACCCTGCTGAGCTCCCGCGATCTGCTGGCCGACCGCCATGGTCTATTGGCGCGAAACCGCCATACGGGGGAGCTGGCCTATGGCTTCATCCATGGCAACTGGGCGCTGGACAATTCCCGGTCCGACGGCCGCTGGTGTGGCGTCAACAACGAGCTCGATGTGCTTCGGGAGTCAGGTTGCTATGCGGACTTCACGTTACCCGCGGCCCCCTCGAGCGCGCAGATGCGCAAAATTAATAGCATTTACTACGCCGTGGACGACCCCGCGCGGCCGAAGTCGCACGACCGCGGTGTCGATGTCGGCCGGGAACCAGCGCCGCAAAACGCCTTGATGCTCATACAGGGCCCTTTACTCCTCGATTGGAGGGCGCGCAGACGCGGCTTCTTGCCGGGCATCGAGAACGGCTGTCTGCAACGGAGTCAGCCGCCCGCGATGCGCCGTCTCGAGAGCTGGCTGCGGGCGCGCGTGCAGGTCCCGCGCCGGCCCGACTGGTTCTTCGTGAAGCTGCACTGTCACGGCGGCCCGGAGATGGACCACGAGACGCTTCTGGGCGCTCCCATGGTGGACTTCCACCGCGGGCTGGCGGATTGCGCCGCCGCCGATCCCTGTTTCCATTTCCATTACGTCACGGTGCGCGAGATGTATAACCTCGCCAAGGCCGCGGAAGCCGGCTGGGCCGGCACCGTGGCCGAGGCCCGCGACTTCCTCCTCCTCTGGAACGGTGGCACCGCTTCGTGCGCGCCGGTAAGTGGCCGCGGCGTCGAGGGAGCGGACCCATGACGAAGACCCGGTACGCGTTGACTCGTTCGTCGCTGGGCTGGCTCCTGGTGGCGGCGACCGAGCGGGGCTTTTGTGCGGTGGAAATGGGAGACGCGCCGGAGGAGTTGGAGGCCGCGTTCCGCGGACCATGGCCCGGAGCGGTCCTCCGTGTGGACGATCCAGACTTCACCGCCCTGGTGCGTCAGGTCCTCGCGTGCCTCGAAGCGCCCGGAGCGACTTTCGAAGGGCCGCTGGACATTCGGGGCACGGACTTTCAGCGCCTGGTGTGGGAGACCCTACGGACCATCCCGCCGGGCACCACCGCCAGCTATGCCCAGATCGCGGCCCGGATCGGCCGCCCGGCGGCGACGCGTGCCGTCGCTCGGGCCTGCGCCTCCAATCGGCTCGCCGTGCTCATCCCTTGCCATCGGGTGGTGCGTGGCGATGGCCGCCTGGCCGGCTATCGCTGGGGCCTTGAGCGCAAACGGGCCTTGCTGGAGCGAGAGAAGGGGTCGATGACCCTGTGTGGTTTCACGGCTGCGAGGCCCGCGCCTGCTCAAAGAACTCCACGATGGGCCGGGGATCCGTCAGCCCGTGCGGATGATGGTCCTGCCCCGGCTTGACGATCCGCACGACGGGTCCTCCCAGGCCCTTGTAGCGCTCGTAGACGATCTCGGAGTTCTCGCGGTGGGGGACCGACCGATCGCTGTCGCCATAGACCAGCAGGAGGGGAATGCGCGCCTGGGCCAGCGGCGCCAGATTGTCCACCGGGTTCATCTTGTAGGCGATCGCCGCGCGGTCATCCGGGAAATCGAAGGCTTTGAGCAGCTTGGCCCATTCCTCGGGTGAGCCGGGAGCGGAGCCGAGTCCCTTGGCCTGGCCGCCGGGCCAGCTCTTGAAATCGCACACACCGTTGTCCAGGTAGACGGCCAAGGTCCGATCGGAATGCCGTGCGGCCCAGGCCATGCAATAAAGCGCCCCGCGGCTCAGTCCAATCAATCCCGGCTTCGGCGCCAGTTGATGGTCCTTCGTGAGCGTCTCGTAGAACGCCTCCCACTGCACCATGGCCTTCGGCGCGCCGAAGAGGTCTGGAACGCCGAGATACACCAGGTGCCAGCCACGCTGGACCAGCTCCACGTCGGCGTTGGCGAAAGCGCCGAAGAACTCTCCCCGCCAGACCCAGGGCCGGCCCGGCAAGGGCCTGGCCGGCTCGACGACAATCGCGCTGGCGCCGTTCGACGTGAAGTCATGGCGCACGAACCCTTCCCAGCGGCTCTCGACGCCGCCAAATGGCTTCGGATCGGCCGCGTGGATCGTAGTCGTGAAAGCCAGGAACAGAACCGTGATAAGAAGAAATTTCATGGTTTCGTACTCACGGATGCCGAAGGTGGGAAATCGTGCTTCGCGTCGAGAATCGGCCAGAGCACGCGGGCGAGCGCCTGGTAGCCGGCAGCCAGCGGATGGCTGGCGTCGCCGTATTGGCCGCTGGGCAGAGTCGGGGCGTCACGAACGGCACTCCCTCCTCATGCAGGCGCTTCTCCATGCCAGCGATCACGAGCCGATAGCGCCGGAGGCTTTTCTCCGTCAGCATGTGCTCATTGAACGGCCCGATCAAGACAAACACCCGGTTGCCCCGTTGCCGCAGGGTCGCGATCGTGCGCTGGAAGAACCGCCATTGCAGCGAGCTGTCCGGATCGACCCAGGGGAAGTCCTGCGGCACGATCCGCGCTCGTTCCACGGGATCGGCTCATGGCGCAGGCAGGTTGTCCGAGGGCGGCAGGCCGCGTTCCAGCGGCTTGAAGGGATTCTCATAGGGATGTTCGAGCGTCCACGAGGGGATATCCATCCGGTCGAAATACGCCTGCTGAAGATGGTTCGTCCAGGAGAGGAACGGGACGTGCTGCTCGACGACGATGCCGATGCGCGGCGAGATGGCTTCCTTGTAGCAGGGTATCCAGGGTGAGAACTGCGGCACGAGCCGGGGATGGTTGAACTGGAACTCCTCGTCGGTCTGGAGATCGTGCCGGGGCGAGCTCAGCCATAGAGGATTGCACTGGAGCACGACGCGCCTGTTTCGAATGCCGCTGCCGTAGTACTCCAGCAGCCCGGCCAGCGCCGCCGGATGCGCACCGTCGAGGCCCAGGTTGGCAAACCGCTCCGCGCCGGCCTGCGCGTTGAGGTAATGGGACAGGGTCTGCGCTGCGCGTCACGTACTGTCCCCAGACGACCGAATCGCCGATCAGGAGCGTGTCGTACCGCGCGGCGGCCAGACGGGCGTAACGATCGTAGAGCCAGTAGTCGTTGCTCAGGTCGTAGGGCATGCGGTAATCGCGGTCCGGATCGAAGCGCTCGACCTGTTTCCAGAGCGCAGGCAGGAACAGGACCAGCACGAGCGCGAAGCCGCCCACGCCGATCCACTGGCGGCCGGTCAGACGAATCGCGTTGGAAAAATCGGGCCCTTTCATCCTCGGTCTCCCATCCGCACTCTCCGCCGCCCTTGTTCAGAACTGGAAATAGATGAACGCCCGCGTACTGGGCTGGGCCACGATCGCCAGGTAAGCCACCATCGCGACGACCAACCCCACCCGCACCGGGGACCACTCCAGGACGCGCCGGAATCTCCCTTCACTGGCGAACATGAGCTGGTAGATCCAGACCGCCAGGACCAGCCCAAGCATGAGCACGGGGCATTGCGGATTGGTCCAGCCGGTCTTGACGATGCGGGAGATGACCAGCCAGGCATCGTTCAGGCTCTGGGCCCGGAAGAAGATCCACGCGAAGCAGACAAAGACGAAGACCCAGGCTTGCTTGATCAGCGTGGGAACGCGCTTCTGGTAGGTTTCCGACCGTTCCAAGCCGCGTGTCAAGCAGCGCCCCAGCGCGTGCAGCGCGCCCCAGACGACGAACGTCCAGTTCGCGCCGTGCCAGACGCCGGAGATCACGAACGTGAGAATGAGGTTCCGGTACGTGTGCCACGTGCCCTGGCGGTTGCCGCCGAGCGGAAAATACAGGTAATCCTTGAACCACGTCGACAGGCTGATATGCCAGCGCGACCAGAAGTCGCCCAGGTCCACGGCCGTGTACGGGTTGTTGAAGTTGAGCATCAGGTGGAAGCCCATCACCCGGGCGATCCCCCGCGCCATGTCCGTGTAACCGCTGAAGTCGAAGTAGATCTGCCAGGCAAACGCCACCGTGGCCAGGATCAAGGCGGGCGCGTCATATTGACCGGGATTCTCGTAGATCCGATCGACGTAATGCGCCAGGAAGTCGGCCAGCGCGACTTTCTTGAAGAACCCCACCACGAACAGGCTCAGGCCGTCTGCCAGGTCCTGCCGCGTGATCCGGGGCGTCCCTTGAAGCTGCGGCAACAGGTTGCTCGCGCGCTTGATCGGTCCCGCCACAAGCTGCGGGAAGAAGGACACGAAGGTCAGGAACCGGATGAAGCTGCGCTCGGTTTTGATCGTGCCCCGGTAGGCGTCGATCGTGTAGCTCATCGACTGAAACGTATGAAAGGAGATCCCGATGGGCAGGATGACCTGCGTGAAGAACCGGTCGTCGGGCACTCCCAGCAGTCCCAGGAGCATGTTGGGATACGTCACCGGGTCGGGAAGCTGTAACCCCAGGTGCAAGAAGGCAAACAGGTCGTTCAGGTTCGCGGTGAGGAACCCCGAGTACTTGAAATAGGCCAGGAACCCGAAGTTGCTCACGAGGCTGATGATCAGCCAGAGCTTGCGCGTGCGCGGTCCTCCCCGCTCCATGAGCAGGACCATGGCGTAGTCGATCGCCGAGGTGCCGAAGAGCAGCAGCAGGTAATTCGGGTTCCACCACCCGTAAAACGTGTAAGACGCGATCATCAACCACACGTTCATCAACTGGTTGTTCTTGCGCACCAGCAGATAGACGGGGTAGACGATCAGGAAAAAAACGCCGAAGACCCAGGTGTGGAACAGCATGCGAGGGCCGGGGGTGGGTGGGATCAGGGTCGTGATAGGTTCACGGGCGGGGTTGAAGTCGTGGGCGGTTTGCGGACGCAGCGAAAACCGATCGCATCGCGCGCGAGACAGGCGTCGGAGAAGCCGGGATTCTCGCCCAGCCGGCTCGCGGAACGCGCGCTCTCCGCCGTCGTGGCCCACGAACCGCCGCGCAGCACGTACTGCTCGCCATCGGCCGGTCCCCGGGGATTCGCGGCGGGACTCTGGCGATAATAGTCATCGTTATACATATCATTGCACCACTCGGCGACGTTGCCGTGCATATCGAAGAGGCCCCAGGCGTTGGGCCGTTTCTGGCCGACCGGGTGCGTCTTTTTCCCCGCGTTGTCGGCATACCAGGCGTACAGGCCGAACTTCTGCGGATCGGTGCCGAAGGAGTATGTGGTGCTGGAACCAGCCCGGCAGGCGTATTCCCACTCGGCCTCGGTGGGCAGCCGGTAGCCGTCGGCCGCGAAATTGCACGCCGCCGTATCCTCGTCGTAACAGGGCTGCAAACCTTCCGCCTTCGAGCGAGCATTGCAGAAAATGGCCGCCTCGACCCAGGTGATCTGTTCGACGGGAAGCGTCGGCCCCTTGAAGTGCGCGGGATTCGACAGATCGTAGCGCTCGTAGTCTCTGTTGCGTCACTTCATACTTGTCCATGAGGAAGGCGTCGACGGTCACCTCGTGGGCGGGCGCCTCGTTCGGCTTTCCGTGGCGCTCGCCCATGAGGAAGGTTCCCGCGGGAACGAGAACCATCTCGAAGTCCCCCCCGGTGCGGACCGTGAGCGGAATCGGCACGTCGGCCTTGTGTGCGCAAGACAGGCCCGATCCGAGCGCCGCCACGAGCACGACGCAGCGCAAAGTCGCATCCAGAAAAGACTGTCGCAAAGAAATCCGATTGATTCCCATATACCTGCGGGAACGGTGTTGGGTGCCACGGGTTCCGTCCGCGGAACCCGTGCCTGTGGGCCCCGGACACGGGTTCCCAAAGCGGAACCCGTGGCACCCGATTTCCCAGGCACGACATCTCAGTCGCGGTGCGTCCGTCCCATCCAGAACCGAACATCGGGGCCTCATTGCGCGTGCTTCTCCGGGACGACGATCCAGCTTGGCTGCTTGTTCGACTTGCCGTCCGTGGTCAGCGCCACGAACCGGTTGTGCTGGGAGGCATCGGCGACATAGACGTTCCAGCCGGGCGCCTCGACTCCCGGGAACTCGGGCAGCAGGCCCTTCAGGCTCTTCTTGGTGGCCTTCGGGCCGCTCGTGTAGGTCAGGTACTTCCCATCAGGCGACCAGGTGACATGGTACGTCTCGACGGGTTCCTTGCTCACGACGACGTCGTGAATGCGCGTCGCCGTCGGGGTGGCCGCGGTCAGGTCGAGGTCGGCCACGCCCGCGCAGAAATCGCCATGGCCCCAGGTGACCTTCTTGGCGTCGAATCGCACGTTCGGCCGGCAGCCGCCTAGGTTCAGGTTGATCACCCGGTCGCCGTCGGCCTCGATGGCGATGATTGCGTGGCTGAAACCCATGCCGCCGTGGACCGTCGAGATGAACCACTTGCCGCCGAGGGCCCAGTTGAGCGTGTAGAGATGCTGGAGCTTCGCGTTGGGGTGCTGCCGCGTCTGGCGGGATTCGAGGTCGTAGATGAAAATACCCTTGGTAGCGAAATCTGATAGATTGTACTTCTGAAATTCACCTTTCGCATAAGCGATCGACTTGCCGTCGGGGCTCCAGCACGGCTCGCGGGCGTTATCCGCGACCTTGACGCGATCGGTGCCGTCGCTGTTCATGACGTAAACGTCGCGGACGCGGGCGTCGCCTTGACCGTGGTCGGCGACGAAGGCGATCTTGGACCCGTCGGGCGACGGTTTCGGGTACACCTCGTCGATGTCCGGCGTGCGGGTCAGGTTGACAGGCGCGGAGCCGTCGGCGTTGACCACGGTACAGCTCCCAGTTCCCGTCGCGGTTGGTCTCGAAGACGACCTTGTGGGGATAGGCTTCGAGCTCCTGGCGGAGCTCTTCCGAGGTCGCGTCCGAGCCGGCTCTGGCTCCCGCGGCGAGCAGGAGCGCCATACCGGCCACCTTGGACCACTGCTGTCGCAACATGCCCTTCACTCCTTCATGAACGGTTCACTCATCGGGATGCCAATCGGGGAGCAGGTTCGAGCCTTCCGTGGTGAGCGCCACGAAGTCGGAATCATCGCCGTCGAGCGCCTTGACGCAGATCTGCCAGGGACCTTCCGGCGTGGGGGCGCGGCAGAAGAGGATCAGCGAACCATCGGGCGAATAGCGCGCGTCGTGCTGGACGTCCGCGCCGAAGGTTTCCTGCTCCGAGGCCGGGTTGTGGACATCAACCTGCAAGATGTGCCCCTGCACGCTCTGGCAGAGGAGCTTGGAGCCGTCCCGCGACCACTGCGGGGTGCAGCACGGTTCCTCGGCCTGCAAGGGCCGGTTCTCTTTGCCGTCGAGGCTCAGTACGAAGATGCCGATTTCTCCCAGGTGCCGACTGGCGACCGCGAACCGCCGGCCGTCGGGACTCCAGGCCGGGACGCCGCAGCGTTCCCAGTCGTCGGGTGTGACCCGCCGTTCGCGTCCCGAATCGAGATCGCGGACGTAAGCCTGGTTCTCCCGGATGAACAGGATCTGCTTGCCGTCCGGGGACCACGTGCCTTGCGAGCCTTTCGTGACAAACTTGGGGTCGGCTCCTTCGCGCGACATGAGCCAGACTTCCGGAAACCCGTCGCGCAACGTCGTGTACAGGATGCGCTTGCCATCGGGGGCGAACCGCGGATCGGCGTCGGGGTTCGCGTCGTGGGTAAGCTGGACCGGAGCTTTACCGCTGGCGTGCATCTTCCAGATCTTGAGCGTGCCGCCGCGATCACTGACGAAGACGATCGTGCCCTTGAGCTCCGCCGGATCGATCCGGCCGTTGCCTTGCACAGACACGGGCGTGACCGGCTTGGGGGCCGGCGCTTGCGCCGGGACCGATGATGAAGTCTCCTCCTTTGAGGTGGATTGAGACGCGATCACCGTGGGAGCAGTCTCCGCCTTCCGGGCCGCGCGCACACGGCGGAAGCCATAGCTGTCGGCGCCGAAGCAGGCGTCGGAGTAGACCGGAAACTCCTTGAAACGACAGCCCGCGCGGCATTTTTCGGCAGGGCAGTCCCAGGCGCCGCCGCGGAGGACTTTCCATTTCCCTTCCGTCGGACCCGTCGGGCTGTCGTGAGGACTCTCCGAGTAGTATGTCTCGCTGTAAAAATCATTGCACCATTGCCAGACGTTGCCATGCATGTCGAACAGCCCGAAACGGTTTGGGCTCTTCTGGCCGACGGGCCGCGGCGTGCCGCCCGAGTTGGCACGGAACCAGGCGTAGCGCGGCAGACTCGCCGGGTCATCGCCGAAGGTATAAGCCCCAGAGCCGCCGGCGCGGCAGGCAAACTCCCACTCGGCCTCGGTGGGCAGGCGGTAGCCGTCGGCGTCGAAGCGGCAGGTCCAGGTCTGGAGGTCGTAGCACGGCGAGAGCCCTTCGCGCTCCGAGCACCTGTTGCAGAAGCGCGCGGCGTCGGTCCACTGTGTCCGCTCGACGGGGTTCTTCGGATGCTTGCGCTTGGACGGGTTGACACCCATGAGGCTCTGGTACAGTTCCTGCGTCACCGGGAATCGGTCCATGTAATACGGACCAAGGCGGACTTCGTGCGGGTGCTCATCGGCCCGGCCGTGCGCGTCGCCCATGGTGAAGGTCCCGCCGGGAATCAGGACCATCTCGCCACCGGAGGCGGGACGCACGATGTCGCGGTCGGCAATCGGGACGGCCGGCTGATTGGTTGGGGAAGAGGGCCGTGTCCCGCAGCCGCCGCCGATCAGGGTTGCCATCAGCACAACCGAACATAAGAGCACTCGTTCCCACGCACCGCGTGTCGGGTGGCATGCCCACGTCTTCGTGGGCATGTCCGGGTACCCGTGCCCGGCGACCGGACATGCCCACGAAGACGTGGGCATGCCACCCCCGAGACAGAGGGGTTCGGCAGAACGAGAGGTTCTCGTACACTCTCTCAATGGTGCGCTCCCTCGTGGCTGGCCGGATTTCGGAGCGCCTCCTGGGTGCTGGCGCGGATCTCGGTGGCGATCGGGGCGATCCGGGGATCGCTTGCCATCAGGAGGCCCGCCTTCTGCCGGAGAGCTTTGACGACCCAGCGGCATTCGCCGGCCAGCTCGTCCTGGTTGCCGCCGATGACGACGAGGGCCTTGGCGTAGACCATGCACTTGGCCAGGGCATTGGGGCCGTCATCGTCGAGCACGTTCTTTCGGAACTGCTCGTTCATCGCGGCGACATGGGCGGGCGTCTGGATCTTGTCGGCGCGGTCGGCCACCCGAGCGTCGATCTCGGCGGCCAACTTGTCCAACTCCGAGAGGCTCTCCGCGAGCTCGGGATGGGCTTTTTCCTGGTCCGCCAGATAGGCGCGGATGGTGTGCCCGAACTCGACGTAGCGCGTGATCCGGCCGCGAATGTGAGTCACGAACGCCAGGCCGTCGTCGAGAATGCGGTTGATCTCGAGCGCGCTTCTGTTTCTGCTGCTTGGCTGTGTAGATCGGCTGCAACGAGTCGCGCACCGAGCACGTCGCCCGGCCCTTGTACTCGGACTTCTGCCCCTCCAGGTCCAGGATGTATTCGCAAGGCCCGACGCCCAGCGTGTTGCGCATCACATCCACAACCGTGAACACATCGAGCGGGGTCGCCTTCACGCGGTTGATCGGATAAACGACGGCCGTGCCGCGAAACTTGAGCGCGCGGCTCTTGATCGGCTGGACGAACGCATTGCCTTTGGGGTCGGACCAGCAAGGGTACGGGTAAGTGCCGAGCACCGTATTCCACTTTTTCCGGCTCTCGGGTAGTGGCTCGGCGCCGGCGCCCAGCCAGCTTGGCTTGAGATAGCCGCCGCCTTTTTCGGCCGGAAGGAGCATCTCCCAGCTATCCGTCAGACCGTCCGTCTTGGTGAAATCGACTCGCCACTGACCGGCGAAGGGCATGGACCATTTCAGAGGAACGATCTTGCCGGCGTCTGGCTCCTCAAGGGCCGTCGCGTGCCAGAGCCCGGGGCCGTCGAGCGTGGCGATCCAGACCTTCTTGCCCTCGAAAGGAATCTCCGAAACCGCGACCACGCGCTCTTCCCCTTGGCCCGAAAGCCGGACAACCGCGTCCTGGCGGCGGTTCTCGAAGACGCTCATGGTCAGGCTGTCGCCCTGACCGGCCAGGTTCAGCAGAAAATTCTCGCTGGGCAACTCGACGCGGTCCGGCCGGATCGTCCGGGCATCGATGAGGAGGTCATCCGCGAAGAAATCCGGCAGGACGACAAACCGGGACGGGCACTCCACCCGCAGCCAGGCCGCGCCCGCACGCGGCTCGACCTGAAGGGCGATCTCCCCACGCTTGAGGCGCAACCGGGCAGAAGCGGCAGCGCCTGCGGCCGTCTTTCCCGCGACTTCCAGACAGGCGGCGGCCCGCACGTTCTCGACCAGCGCGATGCGGTCCAGACGCTCGACCCGATTGCCGCCTTCCGCCAGCAGTTGAAACCGCAGCTGCGCGGTCGGCGTCGCGGAAGCCAGCGAGTACACGTCGGCCTCCATCGCCTTCGCCCGCACGACGACCAGCACTCGCCCGTTCGACACCACGGCGTCGCCCTTGAAGCTGGCGGCCGTCTCGGAAGGATCCACTTGTTTCCATCCCGTCCTGGCGACGAGAGCCGCGGTGTCCAGCGTCTTGGCCGAGGCTGTGCCCGTGTCCCAGACCGACATCGCCGCCCGGGGACGAGCGGCCGTTTCCTGCGACGGCCTCGTGTCCTGGGCAAGCGCCGGCCGCAGTGCGCCAAGGAGAATAACCAGCGAAACGTGGAAGACAGCTACGCGGGTCCGCATCGATTTCCTCCCACTTCGGGACGGAGCCTCGCCAGGGGTCCCATCAAACGGATTCCATAGCCTAACAACATCGCGGTGCGCGTGCCATGAGCCAGCGTGGGCGAAAATGTCGATGCCGCGGAATTCGCGGAATCCAGAATGGCTGATGGCAAATGGCTGATGTCTGAATCGGTCATCAGCCATCAGTCATCAGCCATCCTTCATCCGGCCTGGCCGCCGCGCCATAGTTCGATGGGCAGAGCCGCGCTCGTTGTGAACGGGAGATCCACCTTGCGGCCCGTCCCGGCCGACTCATAAGCCGCGAAGAGGACTTCGAGCACGGCCCGGCCATCCGCGCCCGTGACCAGCGGCTCTTCGTCGTGCTGGACACACGCGCGAAATGTTCCATCTCGTGCACGAAACCGTAGTTCCAGATCTCCTCGTAGATCGTGAACGACCACCCGACCGTGGAGCCGGCCTTCTCGACCGCGTAGTCGTAGCCCACCGCGTATAGGTTTCGATGGCGTTGCCGTGGAGCAAATCAGCATAGGCCACGCCCTGCGAGCCATGGACCTCGGCCCGATCGTCCATTCCTCCCAGCTTGGTCCAGCTTTCCTCGGCGAGCGCGACCGTGCCGTCGGCGAATTCCAGGATCAGAATGGCGTTATCCTCGCCCTGGGTTTTCTCAGCGTGAACATGAGTCCCCATCTGGGCATAAGCCGACCGGACGGGCGGTCGGCCGAGCATCCAGCGGAAGAACGCGATGGCATGGCAGCCCATGTCCATCGCCACGCCGCCGCCGGAGCGTGTGACGTCCCAGAAATGCGCGGCGTGGGGGCCGTCGTGTTTCTCCGATTGCTTGAGGAGGACGGGTTTTCCCAGGGCGCCGCTGTCGAGAAGTTGCTTCAGGCGGACATACTTCGGCGCGAAGCAGAGTTCCTCGGCGTACATCAATTTCACGTGGGCCCGGCGGCAGGCGTCGAGCATGCGGTCGGCTTCATCGAGGTTCAAGCAGAGCGGCTTCTCGATCACGATGTGCTTGCCCACGGCGGCGGCATCGAGCGTAATCTGGCAGTGCAAGTCATTGGGGACGCCGATCACGACGAGGTCGATCTCGTCCATCTCCAGCAGCCGGCGATAGTCGGTCATGGCGTGCGGGATCGCGTACTTCTGCGCCAGGGCCTGGGCGTTGCCTGGCGTGGGCGAGGCGACCGCGCACAGCTCCGCCCCGGCCACGCGCTTCAGGGCCTCGGCGTGGATCTGGGAGATGAAACCCGAGCCGATGAGACCGACGCGAACGTGTTGCTTGCTCATAACGTGATCCTTTTCACAAGCTCCAGCCCTTCCGGTACGCGTAATGGAGATACGCATTCGCCGCGGGGGCGTTGGTGATCCTGAGGTTCGCGCTGTCCCAGAGCAGCTTCTCGCCACCGTTGCGGATACAGACGGAACCGAGCAGGACCGCCTCGGTCAGCGGGCCGGAGAAATCGAAGCTGGAGCGCGTCGAGGAACCGGTCTTGCACGCCTCGATCCATTCCTTGTGATGGCCGATGGAACGCGGCAACGTCTTGGGTGGGCGCTGGTATGCGCGATCGCGGCTTTCCGGGATCAAGCGGGGACGTTCTCCGCCCCAACCTTCGACCAGCATGGTGCCCTTGTCGCCCACGAAGATGATGCCGTCTTCGGGGTCGAGCTTGCGGTGATCTTCGAGCGCGTCGGGGCGTGCCGGCAAGAGGCCGCCGTCGTACCAGTGGAGCTTCACTGGCGGCATCTCGCCCCGCGCCGGGAACTGGTAATGCACGATCGCGGCCACGGGCACGGTCTCCTTGAAGACCGGCGTGGAGCTGGCGTGAACGCTCTCCGGCGCACCGAGCTTGAGCGCCGAGAAGACCGGGGCCAGGTTGTGAATGCCCATGTCGCCGAGCCCCCGCTGCCGAAATCCCACCAGCCGCGCCAGCGGAACGGCGCGTAGGCCGGATGATAGGGACGCTGCGGCGCCGGGCCGAGCCAGAGGTCCCAGTCGAGCGTGTCGGGTACGGCCGGTGTGTCGGCCGGCCGCTCGATTCCCTGCGCCCAGTACAACGGCATCTTGCCCCGGTGCGTCGGCCGGTCTGACCAGACGTGGACCTCACGCACCGGGCCGATCGCGCCGTCGGCGAGCCACTCGTTGATGAGCCGGTTGCCTTCAAAGGCCATCCCCTGATTGCCCATCTGCGTGGCCACCTTGGTCTCGCGGGCGACCTCGGCCACCTTGCGCGCTTCGAGAACCGTCCGCGTCAGCGGCTTCTCGCAGTAGACGTGCTTGCCGTGCTTCATCGCCGTGATGGAAACGATCGCGTGCGCGTGGTCGGGCGTACCCACCACGACGGCGTCGATGCCCTTTTCCTTGTCGAGCATCTCGCGGAAGTCTTTGTACTTCTTTGCCTGGGGATACTTCTCGAAGGTGTGGCTGGCATAATCCCAGTCCACGTCGCAAAGCGCGACGATGTTTTCACTCTTGACTTGATCGAGGTCCCATCCCCCCTGCCCTCCAATGCCGACGCCGGCGATGTTCAGCTTCTCGCTCGGCGGCACCTGGCCGGCGCCGCCGACGACGTGGCGGGGGACGATGAGCCACCCCGCACCCAGGCTGGTGCTTTGAATCCAATGCCGCCGGGTGAGGGACTGGGAACCCGAGGAGGACGTGTTCGGTTTCATGGGACTCGTGCGTCCAGGTTGGGGGAAACAGTGGATCTCGGGAATGTCAACAAACCGCTCAGTCTTGCCCCGCCTTGCGCGTGATGCCCGCGCCGAGCATGGGCACGAGGCTTTGAGCCGTGGCAGCGTCATAATTGAATATGGTGAATCCCTTCGTATCGTGCCGGCGCGTGGTCTGGATCTCTTCGATCACGCGGTCGGGCGGCATCATGTAGCTGCCGATGCCGGGGTAACACGGCGTCCGCCCGGCCCATTCGCGCTGATGTTTCACCCAGTTGTCGAACTGAGCGTTGCTGGCCGAGTAGTCCATCGGGCAAACGAAGTCCAGATAGCCGCGCTCGCACCAGAGCTTCCAGTCCTGGCCGACCTCGTCGCGGTCGGTGGGCCAGTTGCGGAAGACGGCCGCGGAGAGCTTGATTTTGGGTTTGATGGCTCGCGCTTGCTCGCTGACGGCTTTCACGACGGTCGTGATGTTGCCCCGCCGCCAGTCGAGCCACGCCTGCCGTTGCGGGCCGCGCGGCAGCACGTCCTGCGGCCAGTGCGGGATCGAAGTGCCAGTCGCCTGCTCGAACCGCGTCTTGCAGCCGTTGCAGAAACAATGATCGCCGTCGGGGTAGCGGATGTAGTCGAAATGCACGCCATCGACATCGTAACGGCGTACGATCTCGACCATCGCGGCGATCTCCAGGCGCTGATTCTCAGGATGCGACGGACACAGCCAGCGTTCTTCCTGGCCGCGTGAGTTCGCCTGGAGTCGGTTCTCGCGGCGCATACGATCGACAAATTCCTCGGGGGCGCGGCCCAGATTCCAGTTGACCTTCCAGACGTGGACCTGGAGCCGCGCTTCTTGCAGGCGTCCAGGCAAGCCGCAATCTGATCGCCGCGGCGGGCGACCTCGGGCGCAACGGGCAGGACCCGGCTGTCGTAATAGGCCACGCCGCCCCAGAGCATGTTCGGCAGGATCGCGGTGAAACCGTTATCCGCCAGCCGTTGCGTCGCGGCATCCCAGCTCATGCCCTCGACGCCGAACGCACTGTGGCACCAGAAGGCCCGAAATTCGCCCGCGAGCGGCTTTTGTGCCAGGCAGAACGCGTTCATGAGCCGCTGAGAGGCTTCCTCCGCGCGATCGGCGGCCTCGCGGAATTCGCCTTTCTCACGAAGCTGCACCGAAGTGTCCCGCAGGCTCTTCGTCTCGGCGAGCACTTTCAAGACGCGCGGATCGTCTTGACCCGATCGCTGGATCTGGGCGATTGCGTCGTCGAAGTCGCGGAAGCTGGCAATCCGCCCCAGGTTCGTCAGCCCTTCCTCAGCGACTTGTTTCCAGACCTCGGGCACAAGATAACCGACCATCGCCAGCAGCATCCTGCGCTTGTGGATGGGGTCGTCTCCCAGCAGCACGTGCGAGACCTCGACGCACGAGGACGAGGCCACGACCGCCGCGTGACCGGTCGGTTGGCCCTTCTCATCGAGCCACTCGGCGACCACACGGCTGGCGCCGGGGACCGGCTTCGGCTCGTTGATGTTCCACGAATTCTGCCCGACCACCTCCGGCGCGCCGGGCAGAGCGCCGCGACAAACCGCATGGCGGAGAACTCCCCGGACGTTTTCGGCCGCACATATCCGGCGGTGTCGATCTTGACGACCGGCCGCAGCCGCGCAGGCATGCCATAGAACGTGAGCACGCGCCCGCCCGATTGAACGTAGCGAATGAGCTCATCCAGCGTGCGGTCGGGCATCGTCGGGTTGTGCGGCAAGATCACGAGCCTGGCCAGCCGGAGCGTGTCCGGGTTGAGGTTGACATCGCTGAGTGTCGCATAGCCGACACCGACTTTTTCGAGCATGCCGGCCACGGCCGAGCAGAACTGTTCGACCGACCGAACCTCCTCGCCTCTCCCCTGTGCGGCCGAGTCGCAGCGCAGCAAGGCCACGAGCGTGTCGCCGCCAAGCTGGCCGACCTTGCGGATGTCGCTGAGTGCAAACTCCGTGTCCGTCTCGCCCCCGCGCCAGGCCGAGACCCGGATCGTCCGGACCGCGCCCCAGCCTGCGGGACGGCCTTCGATTCTCATGCCGGCCTTGTCAATCGTGATCGTGTTCCAGCCCGGCGCCTCGGGATAGAACGTGGTCGCGTACCAGCCTTCGCCGCTCTGGAGATAGAGGCTGAACCCGGACACCGGTCCGACATCGCGGCACAGGAACTGGAACCGCAGCCCGCGACACGCCGACAGATCGATCCGCACAGAGCGATCCCACGACGCCCGCTCGATTGCCTTCCCCGCGAACGGACAGCGCATCCGGACGGCTTTGACCCCCTCGACCGTTCCCGCCAGGGCGGGCGGCGATCCGGACATCGGCTGCCAGGCGGCCTGGGCCTGGGCGTCGTCGGTGTAATGGCAGGCGTCGATGATCAAGGAATCGGCCTGACCGTGTGCGACGGACCCGCCGCCCAGGGCCACGGCCAGAATCAACCCCGCGATGATGTGTCCGCACACACTCACCGCGGTCGTTTTCGAGCGGACTGGAAACATGGTCGCACCCCTGTTCCTGTTCATCGAGAGCAGTTCACGTTGGCGTTTCCCACCCGTCCTGTAAGCCCGAAGCGCCAGCGAGTGCATTCTTTCACTGGGTTTCCACGGAAATGCACGCGCTGGCGCTTCGGGCTTCTTGAGCAAGAGCGTCACCCAAACGGGAACCGCTCCATCTTGCGGCGCACGCGTTCTCGCTCCCACTCGCAGCGCAGCGCGGGAACGAGGATGTCACGCCCCTCGGAGAGCCTACCCGTGCCGGGTCAGGATGGGAACTCGGCGGTGTCGAGATTCCAGCAGACGTGGAAACCCTGGTCCTGGAGCCACCCGGCGACCTGATCGGGAGTGCGGTGATCACAGACGGGGAACTGCTGGCGTTGGCGGGGATCGTGCTCGGTGTCGCCGTAGCCGCCGGGCGAGGTCGAGCTCCCCGCGCTCATCTGGGTAATGCAGATCCCGGCCAGATGGTTGCGCAGTGCGGGCTGCTCGCGAGTCGAAAGGACCAGGTCAGCCGTCGGAAACGCGAGGCGCAGGGCGAAGTAGAGCCGGATGAAAGTCTCGTCATCGACCGGATAGGGCACCTCGAATCCATCGGGCGCCTCGTGAATGCGCGGAAGACTGAACGCAAAACTGACGCCGGGATAACGATCCTGGAGATAGCGGCCATGAGCAATCAAGGCCGCAAGGTCCCGCCGCGGGTCAGCCAACCCGAGCAAGACCCCCAGCCCCAGCCGCGTCATGCCGGCCTCGGCCGCGCGTTCGAGGGCCTCCAATCGCCAGTCGAACCAGACTTTCGTCCCGTGCGGGTGATAGCGGGCGTAGAGCGCTTCCTGGTACGTCTCCTGGTAGAGCGTCACGCCGCACGCCCCGGCGCGGACGAGTTGGGCATAGGCGGCCGTGCTCTGGGGGGCGATTTCCACCGCGATGTGGAAGTCCTGCGCCGCCAGGGGGCCGATGAGCTCCGCGAAGTACGCGGGGGAGGTCAGTTTCGGGAAGTCCCCGGCGACCAGCAAGATGTGGTGAAACCCTCGGTCGCGCAAGATCGCCGCCTGGTCCCGGACTTGCTCGGGGCTCAGATGCTCACGTTCCAAAGCGTGAGTGAAGCGAAACGCACAGTAAAGGCAACGGTTGACGCAGTAGTTCGACACGTACAGCGGGGCGTAGAGCAACACCCGGTGCCGCGACGATCCGTTTGAGAAGTGAGCACGGGTCCGTTCCGTGGCTCGACGCGCGATCGGCTCCAGGGGTCTGCGAGGATCAAGACATTCGCGGAGATCCGTCTCCAGCGTGTCCGCTGCGGCCCGGATTGCCGCGCGGGGATTCCTCGGTGGTCGAGGGCAGCCCCGCACGACGGCCGCGGCCTCGTCGAGGGTATCGGTCAGCTCCTTGGTGACGGGCGGAAGGTCCGCGCCGCGGTTGTTCAGGATCTGGTAGCGCCAGCGTTCGAGCCGATCGGCGAGCATCTCTCTCGGCTCGGGATCGAGCGGATCTCCTTCATAGAGCACGCGCGCCGCTTGATCGAGCAAGGGGCGGCGATGATCGGCGTCGGGGTCGGCGGCCTCGACCAGCCTGGCGAAATCGGCCAGCGACGGCAGGTTCGGGTACGGCATCGTGAACTATCCCTTTTTCCCGGTCGCGCGGATTCACCACAGAGGCACGGAGGACACAGAGTTCTCACAGAGGAAGAGCTTCTCTGTGCTGCCTCTGTGTCCTCCGTGCCTCTGTGGTGAATCCAGCGCGGACCGAGCTCCCATGATAGCAAGCGGTCTGCGCCTCCCTCAACCCAGAGCGGCCTGGGCGAGAGCGCGCATCTTTTCCAGACCTGTGCGAGCGACCAGCTTCGCATCCAGCTTCCAGTAGTCGTGGTTGAAGAGCTCCAGGGAGAGGAACCCCTGGAACCCATTCTCGTGCAAGATGCGCAGAATTGCCTTGATCGGGGCGATGCCGTCGCCGGGATAAACCCGCTGGGCGTCGGTGATCTCGTTTCGGGGCGGAGTGGCGGGATAATCATTGAGGTGGAAGACCTGAAGCGCGTGGGGACTCAGAAGCCTCAAGCCCTCGATGCCGGAGCCGCCTTTGTACAAATGGAACACGTCGGCCAGGATGCACGCGGAGGGATGATCCGCGTCGATGGCCGCCTGTGTCGCCTGGCTGAGCCGGCCGAGTGTCTTCGAGTGGCCCCAGATTTCGAGCTGGGGCACGACGCCCATGTTATCCCCGATTTCGAGGATCACGCGGTAACGTTCGGCGACGCGGCGGGGATCAATGCCGGCCGGGTCGTTCACACCCGCGGCCGGGGCGGCCAGGTGCTGACCGCCGATCTGCTGGAGCAGATCCATGCTCCGCCGGACCTCCTCGACGCCCTTCTTGCGGCGTGCGTCGTCGTCCACCACCCACTCGGGAAAACCAATCCCATCGAACACAACCAACCCGTGATCGCGGATGCGCTTGGCCAGGTCCTTGAGTGAGCCTCCGGATTGGACGAAAGCATCGATTTCCCTGATCCAGGGTTCGATGCCATCGTAACCCACCGCGGCGGCCAGCTCGATCTCTTCCACGAGAGACAGCTTCTGGCCGTTGATCGTGAACGTGTTCAGACCGAACCGGAACGGCGCGGCGGACGGGCGGTTCGAGGACGACGCCGTCGCGGTCGTCGCGGCCAGCGCGGCGGGAATCCCGGTCATCCAGGCGCGTCGGGTCAGGTCCAGGGGCATGAGGAGGGTCCTTCGGGGAAAAAGGGATCGGGTGCAGGCGTCTTATCCTAGCCAACTGGGCCGCCGTCCTCCACTCCCGAACGCCCGCATCTTGGAATGAGGCCGGCCGGCGAGTACCCTCCTGGGACATTGAGCGCTCGACAAGGGCCGCCGCGCCGTGAACCAGGACACCTTCCGATGCGACACCGCACCAAAGCTCTGGGGGTCATTCTCGTTACCCTGCTGGTGGGGAACCTCCTCTTCGCGGAGGAACCGCCCCTTTTCCGCGACCCGACTCAACCGCTGGAAGCCCGCGTCCGGGACCTCATCGGGCGGCTCACGCTCGAAGAGAAAGCGACGCTCCTCGACCACAACGGCCCCGATGTCGAGCGGTTCGGCATCCGGTCGGACAAGTGGAACCAGTGCCTGCACGGGGTCTGCTGGGACCGGCCGACGACCATGTTCCCCGTCTCGATCGCGCTGGCGGCAAGCTGGGACCCGCAGCTCGTCCACGAAGTCGCCACGGCCATCTCCGACGAGGCCCGCGGCATCTACAACCTCTGGCACCAGCAGCCCGAGATCAAGGCCCAGCACAAGGGGCTGATCTATCGTGGGCCGGTCATCAACATCAGCCGCAACCCGTACTGGGGACGCATCAACGAGTGCTATGGCGAAGACCCCTATCTCACCGGCCGGATCGGCGTGGCGTTCGTGCGGGGGCTGCAAGGCGACGACCCGAAGTACCTGAAGCTCGTCTCGACGCTCAAGCACTTCGCGGTCAACAACGTCGAGAAGGACCGTCAGAAGCTGTCGGCGGCGGTTTCCGAGCGGATGCTCTTTGAATACTGGCTCCCCCATTTCCGCGACTGCATCGTCGAGGGGCAGGCCCAGTCGGTGATGGCCTCGTACAACGCGATCAACGGCGTCCCGAACAACATCAACAAGTATCTACTGACGGACATCCTCAAGACGCAGTGGGGGTTTCAGGGGTTCGTCGTCTCGGACCTGGGCGGCGTCAACACGATGGTTCAGGGACACGAGAAAGGCCGGATGAGCTTCGAGGAGGCGGTCGCCCGGTCGCTGGAGGCCGGCTGCGACTTCTCCGACAAGGAGTTCCGCACCTACATTCCCGCCGCGGTCCGGCAAGGGCTGCTCTCCGAGAACCGGCTGAATGATGCCGTGTTCCGCGTTCTGCGCGACCGCTTCCGTCTGGGAGAATTCGACCCCCCTGCCCTGGTTCCTTACAGCGAGATCTCACCGGAGGTCATCGACTGTGCGGCCCACCGGACACTCGCCTTGAAAGCTGCACAAGAGTCGATCGTGCTGCTGACCAACAAGGACGGTTTCTTGCCCCTGGACCGGGACAAGCTCAGGAAGATCGCGGTCCTCGGTCCGCATGCCGGCCGGTTCACGGCGGGGGGCTACAGCGGGATGGCCCGAGATCCCATCACGCCGCTCCAGGGGATCAAGAACCGGGCACGACCCGGGACCGAAATCCTGTATGCGAAGGGGGCCGAGATCGTGCCTCCGAAGAAAGGGGCAGATCGACGTGTGAACCCCAACGACGCTCTGCGCGAGGCGGTCGCGGTCGCACGCAAGGCGGATGTGGCGATCGTTTTCGTCGGCACCACGTTGGACGTTGAGGCAGAGGGTCGCGACCGCGACCGCCTCGACCTGCCCGGCAATCAGGCGGAACTGGTCCGCGCCGTGCTGGCGGCCAATCCCCGCACGGTGGTCGTCGAAATGAACGCCGGTCCGCTGACGGTCCCCGACATCAAGGCGAACGCCCCCGCGCTCGTCGAAGCCTGGTGGGATGGCGAGGAAGGCGGCAACGCCATCGCCGATGTTCTGTTCGGCACGGTCAATCCGGCCGGACGCCTGCCTTTGACGGTTTACGCCTCGGCCGAGCAAGTGCCGCCGCAGGACGAATATGACATCACCAAGGGTTTCACCTACATGTACGTCCAAGGTGCAGCCGCTCTTCCCCTTCGGCCATGGCCTGAGTTACACGAGCTTCCGGTACGACAACCTGGAGGTGAATCCGCGCCTGATCCCGCCCGACGGACAGGCCGTGATCAGCCTGGATGTCACGAACGACGGCCCGCGCGGGCGACGAGGTCGTCCAGCTTTACGTTCACCAGATTCAAAGCCCCGTCCCACGGCCCGCGAAGCAGCTCCGCGGCTTCTGCGCATCCACCTGAAAGCGGGCGAAACCCGGCGCGTGCCGTTTTCTTTGAAGGCCGAGCAACTGGCGTACTACGATGAAGGCCGGCACCGGTTCGTCGTCGATCCGGGTGCTTTCGAGATCCTGATCGGAGCCTCTTCCGAGCAGATCCGTGCACGCGGCCAGATCGAGGTGAAGTCTTCCCTTTCCGAGGAGCCACATTGACCATGTTCGACGTAAGGATCGGGGCGCTCAACCTGGCAGCGCTCGTCATGCTGGCAAACCCGGCCCTCGCAACCGCCGAGGAGCTGAAGGCCGACGTGGTGGTCTACGGCGGCACGGCCGGGGGCGTCATCGCCGCGGTCGCCGCGGCGCGCGAAGGCAAAAGCGTCGTGCTCGTCGAGCCCGGCCGTCATGTCGGCGGCATGGTCTCCGGCGGGCTCGGCGCCACTGACACCGGCAATCGCCGGGCGATCGGCGGTTACTCGCGCGAGTTCTTCGACCGGGTTCGCGCACATTATCTCCACACCTACGGCCCGGATTCGCCCCAGGTCAAGGATTGCTCCGACGGCTTCCACTTCGAGCCCCACGTCGCCGAGGCCGTCTTCCGCACCATGCTCGATGAGGCCAAGGTGGAGGTCCGCTTCGAGCAGCCTTTGAAATCCATCCGCAAGACCGGCCCGAGCATCACGGCCATCCGCACCGCGAGCGACGAATTCACGGGCACGGTCTTCATCGATGCCAGCTACGAGGGCGACCTCATGGCCCAGGCCGGCGTCTCTTACACCGTGGGACGCGAAGGCCGGACGCAGTATGGCGAATCGCTCGCGGGCGTGCAGGCGCACAGCCCATCGCACCAGTGGCCGGTGCCGGTTTCCCCTTACGACGCTTCCCACAAGCTGCTTCCTTGCGTCCAGGAAGGCCCCGCGGGTGCGCCGGGCGCGGCCGACCGCAAGACGCAGGCGTACAACTATCGCCTGTGCATGACCGATGTCGCGGCGAACCGGGTGCCGTTCCCGAAGCCGAAGAACTACGACCCGAAGCGCTATGAGTTGCTGGCCCGCTACCTGGCCGCCAAGCCCGACCTCAAGGTCGGCCAGTTGATGAACCCCGTCCGCATGCCCAACGGCAAGACCGACACCAACAACAACGGCGCTTTCTCCACCGACCACATCGGCGCCAACTGGGACTATCCCGACGGCGACCCGGCCACACGCGGCCGGATCGTTCAGGACCATCTTGATTACGATCAGGGTTTCTTCTACTTCCTGGCCAACGACCCCCGCGTCCCGGCGGCGCTTCACGAGGAAATCAACCAGTGGGGCCTTGCCAAGGACGAGTTCACCGACACCGGCCACTGGCCGCACCAGCTTTATGTCCGCGAGGCGCGGCGGATGCTCGGCGCGTTCGTCATGACGCAGGCGGATATCATGGAGCACCACTCCAAGGACGACTCGGTCGGCCTCGGCTCCTACAACACCGACTCGCACCACGTTCAGCGCGTGCCGACGCCCGACGGCGCCGTCGTCAACGAGGGAGATCTTCCAGGTCGGTGTCTCGCCCTACGCGATCCCCTACCGCAGCCTCATTCCCAAGCCCGCCGAGTGCTCGAACCTGCTGGTCCCGGTCTGCATGTCGGCCTCGCACATTGCCTACGGCACGGTCCGCATGGAGCCGGTCTACATGATTCTGGGTCAAGCAAGCGGCGTGGCCGCGGCGATCGCCGCCGATGAGAAGAAGCCCGTCCAGCAAGTTCCCATTGCCGAATTACAAACTCGCCTCAAGGCGCAGAAGGCCATCCTCGACCCGGCCGAGCTTCCCGCCTCGCCGCCTCCCGCTGTCCGGCTCGACCCCGCCAAGCTGCCCGGGATCGTCGTCGATGATACGCAGGCGACCGCCACCGGCGACTGGAAGGAATCCATGGCCCTCGGCCCCTACGTGGGCGGTCGATACCTGCACGATGATGACGCCGGCAAGGGCACCAAGCGCGTCCGCTTCACTCCTCGCCTGCCGACAGCGGGCCGGTACGAAGTCCTCCTGTTCGCCTCGCCCGGCTCAAACCGCGCAACCAACGTGCCGGTCGTCGTTCATGCCCGCGACAGCGAGAAGACGCTCAAGGTGGACCAGCGCAAGCCGCGTGAAGGCAAGGCGATCTCGCTCGGTACCTTCGCCTTCGACGCGGGTTCAACGGGCTGGGTCGAGATCCGCACGGAAGGCACCGATGGGCACGTCATTGCCGATGCGATCCAGTTCCTGCCGGTGCCTTGAAGTTGCTTACGCAGGACGGGCCGCGCATACTGAACAATGTGTCTCTCTTGTTCCAAGGACCCACCGATGCCGACGGCCGAGACGGTCTCGGAACTGGTCTCCTCCCTGGCCCGGATCGTCGGACCGGACGGCCTGATTCATCATCCCGATGAGCTGGTCGTCTATGAATGTGATGCGTATGTGATCTCCAGACAAACGCCCGACGTGGTGGTGTTTCCGACGACGACCGCTCAGGTGGCCGAGATCGTCCGACTTTGCCATCGTCTGGGCGTTCCCTTCATCCCGCGAGGCGCCGGGACCAGCCTGGCGGGTGGGACGCTGGCGGTGGGCGGCGGCGTCCTGATCTGTCTGACCCGCATGAATCGCATCCTGGAGATCAACACCCGCGACCGCTACGCCATTGTCGAGCCGGGCGTCGTCAACATCAAGCTGACGAAGGCCCTGGCCGGGACCGGGTTCCATTATGCCCCCGATCCGTCGAGCCAGGGAGCCTGCACGATCGGCGGCAACGTCGGCACGAACTCGGGAGGACCGCACACGCTGAAATACGGCGTGACGGTCAACCACGTCCGGGGCGTCGAGCTGGTTCTGCCCGATGGCGAAGTCGTCCGGCTCGGCGGCGTGACCGAGAACCACCCCGGGCTCGATCTGGTCGGCCTGGTCGTGGGCAGCGAGGGCACGTTCGGGATCGTCACGCGGATCACCGTGGGTCTGACCCGCGACCCCGAGGCGGGCCGGACGTTCCTGGGCGTCTTCGACTCGGTGGACGCCGCGGCCGAGACGATCAGCGGCCTGATCGCTGCGGCAATCATCCCGGCGGCGCTCGAAATGCTCGACAACCTCATGATCCGTGCCGTCGAGGCCGCGTTTCACTTCGGGTTCCCGACCGACGCCGGGGCCGTGCTCATCATCGAGATCGACGGCCTGGAAGCCGGGCTCACTCCCGAGGCCGAGGCCGTCACACGCATCGTCCAGGCCAACGGCGGGACGCTCCGCATGGCCATTCCCTGGCGGACCCGCAAAGAGCCCGATTACGTCGCCATCTGGAAAAGCCGCAAGTCGGCCTTCGGCGCGATCGGCCGGCTCAGTCCGAGCTACTGCACCCAGGACGGCGTCGTGCCGCGGACGAAGCTTCCCCACATCATGCGCACGATCAGCCGGGTCAGCGCCCGGTATGACATCCGTATCGCCAACGTGTTTCACGCCGGGGACGGCAACATTCACCCCCTCCTGCTGTTCGACGAACGTGACCCCAACCAGGTGCGCCGGGTCCTCGCCGCCAGCCACGAGATCCTCGAAGAGTGCATCGCCTGCGGCGGCAGCGTGACGGGCGAGCACGGCATCGGCATCGAGAAACTGTCCTTGATGCCCAGGCTCTTTTCCGAGGAGAGCCTGGCGGCCATGTCGGCCGTGCGGGCCGCGTTCAACCCGCAAGGTTTGTGCAACCCCCAGAAACTGCTACCCAGCGGCGGCGGCTGCATCGAACGAGCTGCGCCCGGACGGATGGCCCCGGCCTGATCTTCTACGGCTTGCTATTTGCTGTCTTCTGCCTACTATTGAGTATGGATATGAGCAAGTTACTAAAAAACTCGCGCTGGCGGCGGCTCCCCGGCCTGTACCGGATCACCGAGCGGAAGATGCCGGGTCCGGAGGCGGATCTCCAACGGCTGACGCTGTACTTGCCGGGTGGTCTGCTCGACCGGGCCGAGGCGCTGGCCAAGAAGGCGGGCATCAGCTCGGTCCAGATGTATTGTGAGGGACTCCTTCAGGCCGCGATCGAGAACGAGGACGCGCGCGGCAAGCTGGAGGAATTGAAAGAACGGCGCGGGCCCCTGGAAGGTCTCGACGCCATTGCCAACGATCCGGACTACCTGGCCGAATGGACAGCCTCCGTCGGTACGGCGAGCCGGACCGCCGACACGGCCGAGCCGTTTTCGCCCGACGAGACGAACATGCAGACCGCGACGCCGACCGATCACCTTGCGGGTTTCAGCCACGCCGCCGAGTCGGTGCTCCGACATGCCGGGAGACTGGGCATGGATGCCGAAGGCTTTCTGCCCGCCTTGCGCCGGGGCGAGCGCGTGGGGCCCGATTCCGCTCGGGAACTCTTGCAGAGCCTCGTGGACCTGGAGCGCGAGTGCCAGGACGCGGTCTCGATCGACCGGCGGCTCGCCTTCGCGCTGCACCGGCTGGCGTTCGAGAGTCAGATCCTGGTCACGGACGCGTGGCCTGACCTGGCGAGCGACCAGGCCACGGTGGACACCATCCGACTCGTCCAGGAAGCCGTCGACCGCGTGCTCTCGGGCGAGGACATTCGCTATGGCACCGTCTGATCCGGCCTCATCACAGGCTGCTTTCTGGCCGGTCGCGCCCAACGACTGGCCGCTCGGCGACGGCCGGTATGCCTCGGCCCATGAGTGCCCCGAGACGATCGAGGAGCTGCGCCAGGTGGTGGCGCACCATGTTGCCGAGGGCCGGGCGATCTATCCCCAGGGGGGTCGGACCGCGCTCGACTTCGGCGGTCCGCCAAATCGGCCGGGAGTGGCCATCGACCTGACGCGATTGGCCCGCATGATCGACTATCCGGCAGCCGACATGACGGTCACGGTCGAGGCCGGTATCACACTCGGCACCCTGCAAGCGGTCCTCGCCGCGCACAACCAGCGCTTGCCGCTCGATGTCCCGCACGCCGACCGCGCCACGCTGGGAGGCATCTTCGCCACCAACACGAGCGGACCGCGACGCTACGGCGCGGGCCGGCCGCGCGACCACATCCTCGGTGTCGGTTTTGTCACCGCCGACGGAAATCTGGTCCATGGTGGCGGCCGGGTGGTCAAGAACGTCGCTGGTTATGACTTTCCCCGACTTCTGACGGGATCGCTGGGCGCGCTTGGCGTCATTGCCGAGATGACCCTCAAGGTCCGCCCGCGTCCCGAAGCCACCGCGCTGGTTTGGCTTCCCCTTGCCTCCGCTGACGAAGCCGCCACGGCGCTGGACCGGCTGAACACTTCGACCACACGGCCCATCGCGATCGAGCTCTTGAACCGTCCCGCGGCGCACGCGGTGGGCGAGCCGCTCGGCCTTCCCGATCACGACTGGGTCTTGATCGTCGGCTTCGAGGACAACGCGGCGGCCGTGGACTGGCAAGTGGAGCAACTACGCACTGAGGTTCCGAACTCAGCTTTCGAAATCCAGGCCGGAGCGCAGGCCGATCCTCTCTGGAAGGCCCTGACGGAGTGGCCGGCGCACGAGATGGAACCGGTTTCCCTGGTGGCGTCGTTGCGACCTTCGGATGTGGTCGGGTTCGTCGCGGGACTCGACCCCGCGCGCTGGGCCGTGCGGTCACACGCCGGCAACGGGATCGTCCAGGCGCAGGCCCTGGGGGAATGGAGCCAGGACTCGATGGTCTCAACCGTGGCTCGGCTTCGGCACAGCGCGGTCGAGAAAGGAGGCCATCTGGTCCTCTCCCGGTGCCCGACCGCGTGGAAGGCGGCCGTTTCTCCCTGGGGCGAATCACGCGCGGACTGGTCCCTCATGGCACGGATCAAGGCGGCCCTCGATCCGCTGGGCCTGATGAATCCTGGGCGGCTTTGAGGCGACCTTCATGGCAACCGAGACGACTTCCACGATCGACCTCGACTGGCTGACATCGAAGATCGACTACCGCCGGTTTCAGGAGTGCGTCCATTGCGGCCTCTGCTCGGCAAGCTGCCCGACCTATCTCGAAACGGGCAACGAGAATGACAGCCCCCGGGGACGCATCTACCTGATGCGCGCGGTCGTGGACGGACGGCTCGGCGCCTCGGACGAGGTGCGCAGGCACTTGCACCTGTGTCTGGATTGCCGGGCGTGCGAATCGGCCTGTCCGTCGGGGGTCCAGTACGGCCGGATGATTGAACCGTTCAAGGTCGCCCTGCAAAACGCGCCGACGGCCCACGATCGGCCGCGGTGGCTGGAGCGGCTCGTTCTGCGGCATCTCTTTCCCTATGCCGGACGGGTCCGCCTGGCACTGGCTCCGGTTCGAGCCTTGCAACGGCTGGGAATGTGGGGTTGGGTGGAACGGTCCGGTCTCTTTCGGGTTCTGCCGCCGACCCTGCGCCGCATGGCGGCCATGTTGCCGGCGCGACTCGCAGCCCGGTCCGCGCTGCCCGAGGTCTTGCCGCCGATCGGACCGAAGCGGGCGCGCGTGGCCTTGTTCCTGGGATGTGTCGCCGACGCGATCACGCCCGAAACGAACGCCGCCACCGCGCGCGTTCTGCAACGCAACGGCTGCGAGGTGTTGGTCCCGCGCGGTCAGGTGTGTTGTGGCGCGATGTCGTATCATTCGGGCCTGGAAGGGCCTGCGCTCGATCTGGCACGGAAGAACCTGAGTGTCTTCCTCCGTGACGATGTCGATGCCATCATCGTCAATGCCGCCGGCTGCGGCGCGATGCTCAAGGATTACGCAAACCTGCTGCCTCCTCCCGAGCGCGAGGTGGCGGAGCGGTTCGCGGCCAAGGTCCGGGATATTTGCGAGTTCCTTGAAGCGCTCGGCCCCATCCCGCCACCGAGCCCGCTTCCCGTGCGGGTGGCCTACCACGACCCTTGCCACCTCTGTCATGCGCAACAGATCCGGAGTCAGCCTCGCCAGTTGCTCGAACGGATTCCCGGGCTGGAGCTGGTGCCGCTCGATGAGAGCGAGGTCTGCTGCGGAGCGGCGGGCACGTACAACCTGACCGAGCCGGAGATGTCCGATCGGCTCGGGCGCCGCAAGATCGACCAGATCTCGGCCACCGGGGTGGAAGTGGTTGCTACGGGTAATGTGGGGTGTCTGCTCCAGATCACCCGCGCGGCCCGCTCTCAAGGGGTGGCGCTCCGAGTGGTTCATCCGGTGGATCTGCTGGACCGGGCTTATGCCGGGGCGGCCGATCCCGGATTCACCACAGAGACACGGAGAACACAGAGACAGCACAGAGAAGAACTATCTCTGTGAGGACGCTGTGTCCGCCGTGTCTTTGTGGTGAATCTGGACACGGTGGCAACGGCAACCGGGGCGACCGTGCCCGTGGCCGGTCGCGCGAACGCGGGAAACGGGCCCGTCACTGACCGCAAGTTCTTGTCCCTTCTGTCCTTTCACTCCTCCCGCCGGTAGCTTGGTTCGGTCACTGGCGCCGGCTCTGTGCGCGGCTCTTCCGTGTGCCGTCAATCGTTCGTAAGCCCTTGATTCATCGGTGGTTCCGCTCCTTTTTCCCGGCGCCTTCCACGGTCTCTTTGGGCGCGCTTCTCCGCTCCCGTATTTTACGCAACGGATTGTCAAAGAACGGCTTACGTCAATCTCTGTGGCCTCTGGAGAGCCCGAAGCGCCAGCGAGTATATTTCGGTGGGCCCCAGAGAGTGAATGCACTCGCTGGCGCGTCGGGCTTTCCAGAGCGCTGTCCAACACAATCGTGAACCGCTCTACACGGACGACGAACCGGCCCCCGCGTTGAGGGGTTCTCCCGGAAGACGGCCCGACGACCTGCGGCGATGAGAAGAATAAAGGATGAAGACGCACCGTTGCCGTCGCGTGCTGGGCCTTCCGACGAGGACAGGATCGTTTCCACCCGCGCGGGCATTCACCGAATCCGCGCGGGCGTGTGTCGGGGACGGAACCCGTGGCACCCAGGAACGTTCTCCTCGGATTCGCACGTGTTTAGAGTCTCGCCATGGGACGTAAGTCCTTTCTTTGTAGCGGCGGCCGTCTCGGCCGCTCCGGAGGGGAACCAGCCCGGAGCGGCCGAGACGGCCGCCGCTACACAGAAAAGCCCAGAAAAACAGCCAGTCGAGACGCGAAACACGTACCCTCGGATGGCCCCGGGCTCGAGGCTACGGTCTCGGAATCTGGTCCCCCGCGCGTCCCAGCCGGCCGACGATGGCACCGATCAGGGCGGCCAGGGTCGGTCCCACTTCCTGTCCCGTTGTGAGCACCTCTTGATGCGAGATGGAGATCCGGGCTGATCCCGGCCGCCCAGTTGGTCACGACGGCCAGGCCCAGGCATTCGATGCCCGCGTGCCGGGCCACGATCGCCTCGGGAACGAGGGACATGCCGACGATGTCCGCCCCCAGAACCCGCAACGCCCGGATCTCGGCGGGCGTTTCATAGCTGGGACCGGCCATGCAGGCGTAGACGCCTTCGTGCCAGGGAATGCCCAGACGGACGGCCTCCTCATGCGCCAGGGTGCGGAGGCGCTGAGAGTAGACCTCGGACATGTCCGGGAAGCGGACGCCGAACTCCTCCATGTTCGGCCCGCGGAGCGGGTTGGCGCCAAGCAGGTTGAGGTGGTCGGAAATGGCCAGGATCGAATCCGGCCGCGCCTGGGCCGCGATGCCGCCGGCCGCCGCGGTCAGGATGAGTGTCTCCACGCCCAGCAGCCGCAGCACGCGGATCGGCCGGGTGGTCGTCTCGAGGTCGTGGCCTTCATAGAAGTGGAACCGGCCCTCCAGGACGGCCACTCGAACGCCGTCCACCGTGCCCACGGCCAGGAAACCGCGGTGGCCGGCCACGGTCGTCGCCGGAAAGTGCGGGATCAGGCCGTAGGGGATCGAAAAATGCTCGGCCAGGGTGTCGGCAAACGCGCCCAGCCCCGAGCCGAGAACAACGGCAATCGTCGGAAAGACACCGGTCGTACGCTCGCGGAGGAAAGCAGCGGCCTCCTCACAGCGCTCGGCGTTGCTGGGGATCATGGGGAGGACCCTCCGACAGGATGCGTGGCAAACTGACGATCGCCCGCGTCGCCGAGGCCGGGGTAGATGAAACCGATCTCGGTGAGCCGCTCGTCGATCGCGCCGAGGTGGACGGCAACGTCCGGCTCCGCCCGGCCGACCTGGGCCAGTCCCTCCGGCGCCGCGATCAGCGCGACCACCTTGATCCGACAGATTCCCACCTTGCGGACGATCTCGCAAGCCCGCACCATCGAGCCACCCGTCGCCAGCATGGGGTCCAGGATCAGCGCCCGCGACGCCCGCGACGGGGCCGACAGCCGGTTGTAATACTCGGTCGGCGCGAGCGTTCGCTCGTCCCGGTAGAGGCCGATGTGCCAGACCTCGGCCTCGGGGACCAGCTCCAGGATGCCTTCCACCATGCCGAGCCCGCGGCAAGATCGGCGCGAGCATGAGGCGGTCGGCCAGCACCCGCGCGGGCGTGGCACCGAGCGGGGTCGTGACGTTTTCGGCGCGCATCTCCAGGTCCGCCAGCGCCTCCTGGGCGAGCAGCATGGCAACGCTCCGAACCAGTCGACGGAACTCGGCCGGGCCCGTGCGCACGTCCCGGAGGGCGGTCATCTGATGCTGCACCAGCGGATGCGCGGAAAGGTACACCTGGGCCACATAATCCTCCCGCATGGTAGAAAGAAGGCGGAACAACCAGTATAATCTATCAGCAATCGGGTTTCTGACTTCGTAGTGGGCTCGGCCCACCTCCCAAAAACCAGATTGGTGGGCCTACGAAGACGTGCGGAACAGCAAGGTGGGAGCTCAAGGAGGGGCGATGGGGCTCCAGTTCACGATCCTGGCGAGCGGGTCTCGGGGCAATGCCTCGCTCATTCGCGCGGGCCGAGACGGCATGCTGATTGACCTGGGGCTCGGTCCCGCGCCTTGCAAGACCGCCTGGTCCAGGCCGGAGCCACCTGGGACGGCGTGGCGGCGGCGGTCTTGACGCACACGCACGGCGATCACGTCCAGGCGGACACCCTGCGGTGGTTCGCCAAGCAGCGGATCGCGCTGTTCTGCCATGAAGGACACGGGGCCGTGCTCGACGCGGCCCGCGGCTTCCGCACCTTGGCCCGGATGGGACTGGTCCACCGTTTCGATGACCGGCCGTTCCTCGTCCCACCCGGTTTCCGGGTCGAGGCCATTCCGCTCAGTCACGACGGCGGGCCGACCTTCGGTTTTCGGGTCGAGGGTCGCGCCGGGCGCCGGGGCCGTTTGTCGGCGGTGGGTTATGTCACCGACACCGGCCTCTGGACGGCCCAGACCGCCGACGCGTTGACGGACGTCGATCTCCTGGGGGTCGAGTTCAACCACGATGTGGAGCTTCAGCGGCGCTCCGGGCGGCCGCACTCGCTGATCGCGCAGCGTGCTGGGGGACTGCGGCCACCTCTCCAACGAACAGGGGGCGGCCCTGGTTCAAGACGTGCTGCAACGCTCGACCCCGGGCGCACCCGCCAGCTCGTGTTGCTGCACTTGAGCCAGCAGTGCAACCGTCCGGAGCTGGCGCTGTCGGTCGCCCGTACCGCCGTGCGGCAGAGCGGCCATCGCCTGACGGTACACGCGGCCCGGCAGGATCAAGCCAGCCCCGACCTGCACGTGCCACGACGGGCCACCCGGTCGCGTGCCGCCGCGGTCAATGGGTTCCCTTGGGAACAGGCGCATCCCCGACCCCGGATACCTCGCAACCCCGTGCCGGCTACCTATTTCGCCAGTGACATTCACCTGCGGCCGGACCGTTCCGAACGAGGACGGCGCTTCGCGCGCCTGGTTGGGGACCTCTCCCGGGAGGACCACCTCGTCCTTGCAGGCGACATCTGCGATTTCTGGTTCGCCAGCCGCCGGCGCCGGGGGACGAGCGGGGATGTCCCGGCTTGACCGCGCTGGCCGACTTCCGCCGTCAGGGCGGCGCGATCACGGTCCTGCTCGGCAATCACGATGCATGGCTCAGTTCCTTCTACGAGAAGCACCTGGGAGCATGCGTCGTCTCCGAACCCGTCCTCGATCTGACGGTTGCCGGCCTGCGCATTCATCTGGCCCACGGTCATTTGCTCGGCTCCCGGCGGCTCTGGAAGAAGGCGATGGAAGGCCGGCTCTTTCTGGAAGGCTTCCGGCGGCTGCCGCTGCCTGCCGCGGTGGGACTCGAAGGACTGCTCGACTACACCAATGAAGCCCAGCGCAAGCGCTCCAACGTGCGCCATCTCCAGACATTCCGCCGCTATGCCGATATGTTCTCGCCCCGTACCGATCTTGTCGTCCTCGGACACGTCCACCGCACACTCGACGATAGCTCGACGCCGCCGCGCCTGATCGTGCTCGGAGACTGGCTGCACCAGTCCAGTTATCTCCGCGTGGACAGCGCGGGTGCTCAATTGATCATCCAGCCGGATGGACAAGAATAAGAGTCTGTTCCAAAAGCCCCGCAGGGGCGGCAGTGAATAGCCCGGGGCGTCAGCCCCGGGAACCGGAGCTGTGAAGAGGGAATCTTAGAGGCTATCCGAGAAGATGGTTTTCAGCCCCGAAGGGGCGGCCGCGTAGAGCCAGGGGCGTCAGCCCCTGGGGCCGGGACCGCGACCGCGCCATCCTCCTTTTCCGCTCCGCAGGGGCGACAGAAAACCCAGCGGGACCCCGTCTTCTGTCACCCCTGCGGAACGGAAAAGGGGCTGTCTGTCGCGCCGTTCACCTCTCCAGGGGCTGACGCCCCTGGCTCTACGCTGCCGCCCCTTCGGGGCTTTCCGGATAGCCTCTTACTCGGAAGCCCCGAAGGGGCGGCAAAACGGTCCGTGGGACAACGACATCGGCTGCCCCTTCGGGGCTTCGGAGAGGGTGTGTGGCGCGTCCTTCCCGGTTCCCGGGGCTGACGCCCCGGGCTATTCACTGTCGCCCCGTTGGGGCTATTGGAACAGGCTCTAAGGACCCTGATGACCTTGACACGCTTGACGGCCTCGCACGGCGGTTTGCTCGTGATCGACGTGCAGGAAAAACTGATGCGGCACGTGCCGAAGGGGCCTCTGGTCATCGCCAATACGCTCCGCCTGATCGCGGGCGCCGAGGCGCTCGACATGCCCGTCTGGGCCACGGAACAGTATCCGCAGGGGCTGGGGCCGACCGTGCCGGAACTCCGCGACCGGCTCCGGCATCGTCCGAGCAAGACGGCCTTCAGTTGCTGCGCGGTCGGCGAGCTCATCGAGCAATGGCACGGCCGGGGCATCCGTCATCTCACCCTGGCCGGCATCGAGACGCATGTCTGCGTCGCGCAGACGGCCCTGGATCTTCTGAGCCTGGGCTTCTGCGTCCAGGTGCCGGTCGATGCCGTCGCCTCGCGCCAGGAGATCGACTGGGAGTTCGCGCTGCGGCGTCTGGAGCGCGCCGGGGTCACGCTCTCGACGACCGAGGCCGTCCTGTTCGAGTGGACCGAGAATGCGGACCACCCGGGGTTTTCCACGATCAGTAACCTGATCAAGAACTTCGTCGCTCCCGAGGCCCCAGGGAAATGACGGATCAAGTCTTGTTCTTGTAGGGTAGGCTTTAGCCTGCCAATCCCAAAGAATGAACATGGCAGGCTAGAGCGGTTCACGATTGGCTTGAGTACAGAGGCCCGCTCCCCCTCACCCGCCTGCTGCGCAGGCGACCTCTCCCGCCAGGGGAGAGGTGTTCGGACGGCCGGTTTGTCCCACCTCTCCCCTCGCGGGAGAGGTCGCCTGCGCAGCAGGCGGGTGAGGGGGGAGCCGCTCCTGTGCCCAACGCATTCGTGAACCGCTCTAAAGCCTACCCTACGAGAACAAGACCTTCCCCTCAACACGCCTCGAAGATCGTGGCCACGCCCTGGCCGTGCCCGACGCACATGGTCGCCAGGCCGAGGTGGGCCCCCTGGTCACGCATCCGGTGGAGCAAGGTTGTGGCGATGCGCGCCCGCTGGCTCCCAGGGGATGGCCGAGCGCGATCGCGCCTCCTCGCGTGTTGACGTTTTCCTCGTTGATTCCCAACAGCTTCAGCACGGCGAGCACCTGGACGGCGAAAGCCTCGTTGAGTTCGATGCAATCGATGTCGTTCAGGGTCAGCCCCGCGCGCGTGAGGGCCTTCTGAACGGCGGGCACCGGCCCGATACCCATTTCCTCGGGTGCCACGCCCACGCCGGCCATGGCGCGCACGCGGGCCATCGGTTTCAGACCGAGCGTGCGGGCCGTCTCCTCGGACATCATGAGGAGCGCGGCTGTTCCCACGCTGACCGGCGAGCTGTTGCCGGCGGTCACGGAGCCACCTTCCGGGCGGAACGCCGGCGCGAGCGACGCCAGGACGTCGAGTGACGTGTCGCGCCGGATGCTCTGGTCCTCGTGAAGAAGCGCCTTGCGGCCCGTCGCATCGCGTCCCCAGGTCGGAACGATCTCGGACTGGAATTCGCCCCGGTCGGTGGCGGCGGCGGCGAACTGGTGGCTGCGGAGCGCGAACTCGTCCTGGCGCCGCGCGGGATGCGATACTTGGCGGCCAGGTACTCGGCGGTGAGGCCCATGTTCATGATGGCCTCACTGTGATCGCGGAACAGGCCCGGGTACGGGTTGTAATCCTTCATCATCGGCACGTGCTCCATGTGCTCGACCCCCCCCGCGATCTGGATGTCTCCCACCTCGGCGGCGATGCTCATGGCCACGTCGTTGATCGCCTGGAGGCTGGAAGCGCAGTTCCGGTTGACGGTCACGCCGCCCGTCTCGACGGGCAGACCCGCCGCCAGCGCGGCGATGCGGGCGATGTCGTAGCCCTGTTCGCCCTGCTGCTGGACGCAACCCCAGCGCACCTCCTCGACTCGTTCCGGCTCGATGCGCGTCCGTTCGAGCAGGGCGCGGATGACGTGGACAGACAGGTCCTCGGAGCGGACGTCACGATAACACCCCTGCTCGGCCGAAGCCCGGCCCATCGGGGTGCGGACGGCATCAACGACGACGGCGCTGGTCATGACACGAACCCTCCGGTCCTTGGCTGACGGGCTTCAAGAAGTGACGCCCACGACCGCCCGCATCTGTGGATAGAACGTCTCACCCTGCAAGGCGAGCCGTTCCAGCATTTCCGTCGGCTCGAAGCGCGGTCCGAGAGGCGAATACGCGGCGAGCCGGTCGAGCACGTCCGCCGCGCCTTCCGTGTCGCACCAGCGCAGCAGGCCGCCCCGGAACGCCGGGAAGCCGATGCCGAGAATCAGGCCGAGGTCCACGTCGCCAGGCTCGCGGACGATCCCTTCCTCCAGCACGCGGGTTGCTTCCAGAAGCATGGACAGGAACAGGCGGTCCTGGATCTCCGCGTCCTCCGGGGCGCGGTCGCCGGTCCGATGGTCCGCCAGGAGCGGGACGAATTCGGGATCGGCCTCGGGCTTACCATGACTGCCGGCGTATTTCCAGAACCCCCGGCCGGACTTCTTGCCCAGGCGGCCCGCGCCACCAGGGCCTTCAGGATCGGCGCGGGGGTTGTCCGCTCCGGGAAGGCCTGCGCCAGCACGCGCGCCGCGTACAGGGCCGTGTCCAGACCGACCATGTCGAGCAGGGCAAGCGGACCCATCGGCATGCCGAACTGCGTCGCCACGCGGTCGATCACCTTCGCGTCGGCCCCTTCCTGCAAGAGCAACATGGCCTCGTTGAGATACGGGAAGAGGACCCGATTGACCAAAAAGCCAGGGCCGTCGCGCACCACGATGGGCGTCTTGCGAATCCTCTTGGCCAGGGCCACCACCGTCGCGAGGGCCTCCTCGCTGGTCTTTTCGCCCCGGATCACCTCGACCAGCTCCATCCGATCGACCGGGTGGAAGAAGTGCATGCCGAGAAAGCGTTCCGGATGGGGGACCGACGCCGCCATGCGGTCGATCGAGATCGTCGAGGTGTTGCTGGCCAGGATCGCGTCACCGCGAAGGTGCCAGCCGAGCTTGCGATAGGACTCTGTCTTGAGCGCCTCGTCCTCGGTGATGGCCTCGATGACGATGTCGCTGTCGGCGAAGATGCCGGGCGTGGTGCCCGTGCTGAGCAGGCCGAGCATGTGCGCCAGGTCCCGCGGCGTCGCGCGGCCGATCTTGATCCGGCTGAGCACAACCTCACTGGCGCGCTTCAGGCCGTCGTTCAGACGTTCTTGATCCACGTCCATCATGGCCGTCGGGAAGCCGGACCGCGCGAAGGCCGTCGCGATCCCCGCGCCCATCAAGCCGGCGCCGAGCACGCCCACCCGGGAGATCGCCCGGGGCGTGATGTTCGATTCCTTCCCGCCGGGACCGTGCGCGAGCCGGTTCCGCAGGAAGAAGACGCCGATGAGCTGGGTCGCGATCGGCGAGCCGATCAGGCTCGAGAATCGCCCGCCGCTCGACTTGAAGTCCCTCCTCCAGCGGCCGGTTGCAGCCGTCCATGATGGCCTTCAGCGCGGCCAGGGGGGCCGGATAATGCCCCTTCGTTTTCGCCACGATGGCGCCTTCGGCCACGGCGCCCGCAAACCGGAGCGCGTCCGCGCTCAGATTCATCGGCTGCTCGAACCGCTGCCGCGCGCCTGCCATTCCCCGGTTTGCTGGAAATGCTCGATGAGCCGGCATCCTTCCTCGACCAGCCGCTCGGCCGGGACGGCATCGAACGCATACCCCAGCGCAACGGCTTTCTCCGCCGAGAGGGAGTCGCCCGAGCAGATCATGTCGATGGCGTGGTGCAGACCGACCACGCGCGGCAGGCGTTGGGTGCCGCCCCAGCCGGGCAGGATGCCGATCTGGACTTCGGGCTGACCGATCTTCGTCTCGGGCGAGGTGCTGACGAGCCGCTCGTCCAGGGCCAGTGCCAGCTCGGAACCGCCGCCGAGGCAGGCTCCATCAATCAAGGCGATCGCCGGGAACGGGAGGCGGCTGAGGCGTCCGAAAAGCTGGTGGCCGCAGTCGATGATCCCCGCCGCCTCTTCTTGCGAGGCATGGGCCAGCGCGGCGATCTCGCCCAGGTCGGCGCCGGCGATGAACTGGCCGGGCTTGCCGCTGCGCAGCAGCAAGCCGCGCAGGTCCGACCGCCCTTCCAGGTGCGCGACCAGCCCCGCCAGCTCGCCGAGCACGGCCCGCGAGAGCGTGTTCACCTTCTTCCCAGGCACATCGAGCGTCAGGAGGCCGATCCGGCCATCGAGTTCTTCGAGGTGCAATGCGCCGCCCATGATCATTCCCTCTTCGTAGGGTGGGCTCGGCCCACCATTCCCAGCCGGATGAACAACGCGAAAAACGAGGACGGTGGGCCGAGCCACCCTACAAGGACAAGGGCTTGTAAGGCATGAGGATCGGATCAGTCTCGACCTCCGCCGTGCCCCCGAACCCGTTCGCGGCGATGGTCTCACCAAGTTTCGTGACCGCGCAGATCGGCGTCGGTAGGCCGGCGGCCGGTCCGCTTGCGGGTCAGGTCCCGACAAAGAACGTCGGCCGCGTTCTGGACGATCTCGCTCGACTGTCGCCCGGCCCACAGGCTGGTGGCGAGGATGACGACCAGGTCTTGCAGCCGTTGCGAGAGCTCGGCCATGCGGCACTGGCGATCGGCCAGGCGAAGCTGGTGCGTGGTCATCACGTCGCTGATCTCGAGCCGGCTGCGCTGGAGGGCGTCGGCGGCATACTGGGCGTGCGCGGCCAGGCGCGGCGGGATCGCCGGCCAGTGCAGGCGGCGGGCGCCGAAGATCGCTTCACCGACGCGCCATTTCGCGTAGGGAAGCCAAGGTCGCGCGCAAGGCCCAGAGATGCGCGGGGTTCGTCGGGTTCAGCCGGCGGATGCCCGCGGCCTGGAGGGCGCGGCCGACCGGCGCGAAGTACGTCTTGCCGTGCTCCTTGATGAGGGACTTGAAGAAGCCGAGTCCCAGCATCTCGCCTTCCCCCTCGTAAATGCAAGGGGCGAGATAATCATGCACGTTCTCACCAAAGAGGTGTCCCCGCAAAAACGCGCGGCCGCCGTGCGTCTTCATGAACAGCTCGATGGCGGCTTCCTTCTGCGCCTCGCTGCCGAAGATCTTGGCGATGATACACTCCATCTCGCCGCGGAATCCCTGATCCAGCAGCCACGAGCACCAGGCCACGAGCGCGTCGGAGCCGGCGATCAGCGCGGCCAGCCGGCCGATGCGTTGCTGGACCAGTTCGCGGGACACGATGGCCGCGCCGTACGTGCGGCGGAAATGGGCCCAGGGGAGCAAGTTCGCCAGCATCACCCGCATGGCGCCGGAGGCCGTCGCGCACAAGGCCACGCGGCCGAGGTTCAGGCCATGATAGGCAATCGTCAGGCCGTCGCCCCGGGACGGTTGGAGCAAGTTTTCTCGGGGCACCCGGAAGTCGCGAAACCGCAACCCGTTGTTGTGCAGGTGCCGGAGGGCGAACAGGCCGTAAGGCACCGTCTGGAAGTGCTCGTCCTCGTGATCGGGCAAGTCGACGATCAGGACCGCCGGCTGCTCCTCGATCTTGCAGACCAGCCCGACCGTCCGGCCGGGAATGGCGTTGGTGATGAACAGCTTCTCGCCGTTGACGACGTAGGAGTCGCCGTCGCGCTCGGCCCGCGTGCGCAAGGCGGTCAGGTCGCTGCCCGCGCAAGGTTCGGTCAGCGCAGAACCCGGAGAGCCGCTCACCCCGCGCCAGCAGCGGCAGATACCGCTGCTTCTGCTCGGGACTGCCGAAGGTGCGCAGGGGGTCGACCGCGCCGATGCACCCGTGGACCGAGGCGAGCCCCGCCAGTGTCGGCTCGATCGTGGCCATGCGCGTCAAGAACGGCGAAAGGCTGCGAACGGCGCCACCCCCGCCATACTCGGGCGCGACCAGCAGCCCCCAGTAGCCGGCGGCCCCCAGTTCTTGCAGGACCGCCTCGGTGATCTTGCCGTCCGGCCCGAACAAGGTCCCCGCCGATCGGTGGCGGTGGGCGATTTCCAGAGACTCCCGCATGGTCCGGTCACAACCGGGTGGACACTCCCGCGACTGCGCCAGGAAGAGCTCGGTCGGAACCGCGCGATCCCACACGAGTCGATGAATGGGGCTCTTCTGCGTCTGGTAGCGCGGCGCGAAGAGGGCCTCCACCTGTTCGTCGGCACGGTCGAGCGATCCCGTGGTCCGCGCTTCCTCCGCGCTCTTGCCGCTCATCTCGAGCGCGGACTCGACGAAGGACGGAGGCTGAGGTTCGTGTACCTGGGTACTCATCGGGGGCCTCGGGAGGGGTAGTTCGTAGGGTGGGGCTCGGAACGCAGACGAAACCCGTTCCCTTTTCCGGCTCTCCCCCTTACCAAGGGGGAGTGGGAGGGGGTTCGGGGTCCGGCCACGGCAGGCCGGAAGAACCCCCCTCAATCCCCCCTTGGTAAGGGGGGAGGCCAATCCGCCCGATTCCGGGAGGTTGCTTCGTCCGTGTTCCCAGCCCACCCGACAAAACATTTAGGGAGCCTTCTGAGCGAGCAGCCAATCCTCAAGAATCACATGATCAACATACGGAGCCCGAATCAGCATCGCCTTGCGCGGCAGGTGACGGACCAGCCAGCCGTTGCGGCTGAGGCTCGGGATCAGGTTCTGGCCCAGCCAGGAGAGGTGGCGCTTCCGCAGTTGCTTCTTGACCACGCTGCTGAGCCGGTCGAAGGTCGTCGGCAGCAGCCGGGGTTCAGGTCCCACGTGGATGATGAGCTGGACGCCCGCGGCGAGCGTATAGTCAATCACGTCGCTGAGCCGCTGGGGATGGTCGGACCAGTCGATCAACAGATCGCGGCTGTTGAATTCGTCGTAGCTGACCGCGCCGGTCACACAGGACACCACCGGCGGAAGGGGCCGGCTCTGTCCCCCACTGGTGTGGTACAGAGCCATGGCCGAACGGTTGGGGATGTTCCGCTCCCAGACGAGCGGGGTGTGCAGGGGCGGCCAGTGATCCGCCTTGCGCTTGAGCACGCACCCCGAGGGCAGATGATCGGGCATCTCCTGTTCCAGAACGTCGAGGGTTTTCCCCTGCCCGAGCAGCAGCACCGTGTTCGGCGCGAGGTAGGTCGAGGGACCGACCAATCCCAGGCCCCGGCGGCTGACCGTATGGCAGAGCTTCCGCACCTCGTCGAAATCCAGCAAGCCGCCGTGGAAAGACAAAACGGCCGCGGCCGTGTCCCGGGCCAGCTCGGCGCAATCCGGGGCCAGCACCAGCGGGACCGGCAGGAGCTCGTCCATCCGATAAACGCCGCCCAGCACCAGGGTGGACAGCTCGCCAATGCTGTGCCCGAAGCTCAGACGGGCCTCCTGAACGGGAACGTCGAAGACCGTCTTGAGGATCTCGATCTGGGCCGTCTCGATGGCGACGATGGTCGCGACATCCTGCCGCGAAGGTCGCCAGCGACATCGACTCGCGCGCCGCACCCGACGGACCAGATCGGCCTTCTCCCCGATCACGTCGGCATGAATCGCCGCCGCCTCGTCGAGCCTGGCGTGAAGGATGGGACCGAACGCCGGATGATCGAGCAGCTCGGCACTCCGGCCGAAGCTCGACATCTCGTACCCGCAGAAGGCGAACGCGGCCGTCGTGATGCGCTGCCGGAGAGCGGGAACCGCGGCGCCGTCGCCGCGGAGCGCGGGGACGGCGCCGCCTCGGGTCCGCTCCCGCCGCGGTGGCTTCGGGAGGAGAGCGGTCGTGGCCTTCGCGAGCGTCCGCTGCCGCGCCCGCGCATCGAGCAAGGGGATAGGAAATAACCACATGGACATAAAATCGCCGTGGCGATTCCGCCGGTGTTCGGCGACCGATCCCTGGTACCGCCGGATCAACCGTGATTCTCATCCTGACGCCGAACAAGCCGTGAAGCCGGTCCTTGAGCCAATGGAATCCTCAACTCTGACCCAGATGAGGAAGGGCGGATATGTGGCCGAAGATCGGAGGAAGTGCACTCAGGCGGACCCATGTCGCGCCTCGAGAATGAGGCGGCCGGGCCCATTCGCCACGACGGAAAAAACCGTGGCCCCGCAGCAATCCCGGGCCTTGCGTGAAGGGGCGGTGAGCCTCTCCAAAATGATTGGTGAGCTTCTCCAAAATGATTATAGACCCCCCTCCTTTGAAGAAAAGCCTCCCACGAAACCGCCACGGCGCGGCAGGGCCGCCGCGTCTCGGGAAGGTGGGAGAGAACAAAGCGGATGGAAGAGTGGGCGGGATCGCGTATAGTATCTTGCGGCCGGAGAATGCGATCCAGCGCCACGTCTCGTTCTGGAAGCCGGCGGCATCGAACGCGGTATGGAATTTCAATCTCAGAGATCTCGTTCTGTGAACTCTGGGGACGCGATCGCGTGATGGAAGGGGTCGGGAGACATCCAGGCCGCGAGGTCCTGATCTTCAAGATCGCCGGACAGCGCTACGGCCTGCTCGCGTCGGAAGTCCGCGAGCTGGTCCGCGCCGTGGCGATCGTCCCGGTACCAGGATCGCCGCGGGGGATCGAGGGCGCGATTGATGTCCGGGGGGTCGTCGTCCCGGTCTTGGACCTGCGATCGTGGCTCGGACTGCCGGGCAAACCGGTCGAGCCGTCGGACCACCTCATCCTGGTCACCGGCGAGCGGAGCCGCCGCACGCTGGCCCTGCACGTCGATCAGACCGTGGAGCTGCTGACCGTGGATCGGGCCGCGATCGAGCCCGTGGTGGGTCAAGTCGACGACACCGGCATGATGCTTCACGAGCTCGTGCGACTGGCCGACGGACTGGTTCCCTTGCTGAATCTGCGCCCGTTCAAGGCGGTGGCGGAATCGGCCTCGATCTCGTCTCGGGATCACCCAGATCGGGAGAGCCTTTCATCGTGATGAGTACGACGGGTCACGAATTCGACGCGCTGAAGCGGTGGCTGAGCGCGCACACCGGCCTGGCTCTCCACGCCGGCCGCCACGGCGGGGCCGATGAAAAGATCCGCTGCGCCATCGAGCGCGCCGGTGCCGCCACGCCCGGCCTGTATCTCTCGTATCTCGTGACGACGAACGACGCCCTGGATGACCTGATCGCCGAGCTGACGATCAATCGAACCTACTTTTTCCGGGAACCGGCCCAGTTCCGGTTCATCCGGCGGACGGTGCTGCCCGAGATCCTGCGCCAGCGTCCGGCCGATCATACCCTGCGGGTCTGGAGCGCGGGCTGCGCCTCGGGCGAGGAGGCGTATTCGCTGGCGATCGTGCTGCTCGAGGAGGGTCTGGCGGATCGTGCCTGCCTGCTGGCGTCCGATCTTTCGCGCAACGCGCTGGACAGGGCGCGGCAGGGTCTCTACCGCGCCTGGTCGTTCCGGGACCAGGGCGCCGAGGCCGTGGGTCCTTACGTGCTCCCCCAGGGGGACGATTTCTTGCTCGATGCCGCCGTGCGCAGGCTGGTGACGTTCCACCAGCTCAACCTGGCGCAGGATGTCTACCCTTCGTGTACGTCGGGCGTCTGGGGCATGGACCTGATCCTCTGCCGCAATGTACTGGTCTACTTCGACGGGGCGACGGTTCAGACCGTCGCGCACCGGCTGTACGATTCGTTGGCCGACGGCGGCTGGCTCGTCACGGCCGCATCGGACCCGCCCCTCGCGGACCTGGCCGGCTTCGAGGTCATCGTGGCCGACCAGGGAGTCTTCTATCGCCGACGGGCCGGGGATTCGTCGCGTCGCGCACCGGAACCCGCGCACAAGATGGCCAGAGGTGAGCGACGCTGGCATCGACTGGGTGGAGCGTCGCCGACACCACACCAGCCACCCGGTCCGCCTTCCCCGGCCGCTTCCGAGGACGATGTGGCCGCGGCCGTGCGGCAGGTGCGCGAACGGGCCAATCAGGATGTCGCGGAGGCCGAGCGCCTCTGTGCCCGGTTGGCGGCGCAGTGGCCGCTTTCGAGCGAGATCCATTACCTGCACGCTCTGTTGTGGATCGATCTCGGCCGTGATGACGAGGCCGTGCGGGCGGTCCGCCGGACGATCTATCTGGATCGGTCGCTGCCCCTGGCCCATTTCACCCTGGGGTCGATTCTTCAGCGCCGGGGCGATCGTGCCGGGGCCTACCGCGCGTTCCGCAACGCGCGGGACCTGTGCCGCGCACAGCCCGCCCGCGAGATCGTCGCCTTCTCGGACGCCGAGCCTGCCGGGCGACTCGCCGCGGCGGCGGAAGCCCAGTTGCGGCTGCTGGCGTCTTCACAGAGGATCTCCCCGTGAACCTCCGTCCTCGCCGTACTGGCCGGGCCCTTGACTGGGAGGAGCTTCGCCAACGCCTCGCCCGGGCCGCGACGGCCTCGGACCTTTCCGGCGCCTCACTCCCGAGCGGGCGCAGGCCCTCCTACGGGAGCGGGCGCAGGCCCTGGCCCGGGTCCCGCCGCGGGCCGCGGCCGCGCGCGAGCTGCTCCAGGTGGTGACCTTCTCGCTCGCGAACGAAGACTATGCGATCGAGCTCCGATATGTCCGGAAGGTCGTGCGGAACGCGGAGATGATGCCGGTCCCCGGCACGCCCGATCATCTTCTCGGCATCATCAACTTGCGGGGCGAGATCCTCGCCATCTTCGACCTCGGCCGGATCATGGGTCTGCCCGCGACCAGCGTGACCGATCGTTCCCGGATCATCGTCCTGGGCGACGACCGCGACGAGTTCGGCCTCCTGGCGGCCGAAGTCCACGCACTGAGAACCGTGCGCGTGGACGAGGTGCGGGAATCCTCGGCCCGGTCCTGGGAGGCGGCCGGCCGTTGCTGCGCGGCATGACGCGCGACGCCCTGATCGTGCTCGATGGCACCGCTCTGCTCCAGGACGAACGGCTCGTGATCGACCAGGGCGAAAACCCCGGGGGGTGATTTTATCACTTGTCACTTGTCACTTGTGAAAGACGGGGAAAGGTCGCTCCCCGAGAACCGTTCGCAAGCACCGGCCGAAACGAGTCCTGTGCCGCAAGAATCCAGTAAGAGGCGATCCGGGAAGCCTGGTCTTAGCCCCGAAGGGGCGGCAGTGAATAGCCCAGGGCGTCAGCCCTGGGGAGCTGGACACCGCGACATGATCCTCCTCGGCAGCCCCGCAGGGGCGACAGAAGGTCCAACGGGGCAGCGGTTTCCGTCTGTCGCCCCTGCGGGGCTACGGAGGGTGGTGGAGACGCATCGTTCGACCCAGGGCTGACGCCCTGGGCTATTCACTGCCGCCCCTTCGGGGCTAAGACCAGGCTTCCCGGATCGCCTCTAAGAGTCTGTCCCGGAAGTACTCGAAGTAAGCGAACGACCTCTCTGACTCCCTCTCCCCTTGCGGGAGAGGGGACCGGAAAGATGCCTTCGGAGCTTCCGGGACAGACTCTAAGCGAGTGACAAGTGACAAGTGACGGGTGCCGCCATGGCTCGGAAACAGGCGCCGAAACGCACGAAGCCCACCTCGAAGCGGACGCCCGCGCAAGGTCTCGCCCCAGGAATTGCTGCTTCAGGCGATATTGAATGCCACGGCGGACGGCATCATCACGATCAACGAGCAGGGCGTAGTCCGGTCGATCAACGGGGCGGCCGAACGCCTGTTCGGTTATCGCGCCGAGGAGGTCATCGGCCACAATGTGACGATGCTGATGCCCTCGCCGTACCGCGAGGAGCACGCGACCTACTTGACCAATTATCTGCGCACCGGGCTGGCCAAGATCATCGGTCGAGAGCGCGAGGTCGAGGGCCTGCGCAAGGACGGTACCAGGTTCGCCATGGCGCTGCGCGTGACCGAGATGCGCCACGCCGAGGAGCGTGTCTTCATCGGCACCGTCCAGGATATCACCGAACGCAAGCGGAAGGCGTTCGAGAGCATCAGTGAGACGGTCGCTCGACTCTCCGCCACCGGGGCGGAGATCCTGTCGAGCACCTCGCAGCAGGCCACCGGCGCCCAGGAACAGGCCGCGGCCATTTCAGAGACCGTCATCACGGTCAACCAGGTCAAGCAGACGTCCGACCAGGTCGCCCAGCGGGCCAAAGGGGTGAGCGACGCCGTCCAGCACACTCTCGAAATCGGCCAGGCCGGTCTGAAGGCCGTCGAAGGCGCCATCGAGGCCCTCGAAAAACTCAAGGACCAGGTCGAGTCCACGGCCGAAAGCATCCTCATGCTCGCCGAGCAGGCCCAGGCCATCGGCGAGATCATCGCCACCGTCAACGACATCGCCGAGCAGACCAACTTGCTGGCCCTCAACGCGGCCATCGAAGCCTCGCGCCGGCGAGTACGGCCGCGGTTTCGCGGTCGTCGCCAGCGAGGTCAAGGTGCTGGCCGACCAGTCCAAGAAGGCCACCATCCAGGTGCGGCGCATCCTGGGCGAGATCCAGAAGGCGACCAACACCGCCGTGCTCGCGACCGAGGATGTGACCAAGGGCGTCAGCGCCGCGGCGACGGTCACGGGTCAAGCCGGGGGGGCGATCAAGACCCTGGCCAACACCCTCGAAAGTGCCGCGCAGGCGTCGGCGCAGATTGCGGCGTCGGCCGGCCAGCAGGCCACCGGCATCACCCAGATCAACCAGGCGATGAAGAGCCTCGACGAGTCGGCGCGCCAGAACCTGGCGGCCACCCGGCAAATCGAACAGGCGGCGCAGAACCTGAACGCACACGGCACCCGGCTGGCCGATGCCATGACCCAATGACAGCCGACCGTCGCCGCGGGGGCCCCCTGTCTCAAAAGGTGCAGCCATGTCCATCGGCAAGCGCATCGGGGCGGGGTTCGGACTCGCCGTCGTCGGACTGATCTTCCTGGGCTCACTGGCCTTGTTCAGCACCTGGAAGCTGATCGCGACCAGTTCCCGGGTGGCACTCACCCACCAGATCCTGGAAAAGCTCGAAGACTTGCTTTCCCTGATGAAAGACGCCGAGACGGGCCAGCGCGGCTACCTCATCACGGGCCAGCCCTCATACCTGAAGCCATACCAGGACGCGATTTCGGAAATCGGGCGCACCATGAACGCCTTGAAGTCCCTGACCGCGGATGAGCCCAGCCAGCAGCGGCGCTTGGAAGCCATCAAACCCTTATATGAAGCCAAGCTTCAAGAACTCAAGGAAACGATCGACACCCGTGCACGACAGGGGCCGGAGGCCGCGTTCGAGCTCGTCCGCACCGATCGGGGCAAGGCGGCCATGGATCAGTTTCGCCAGGTCGTCCAGGCGTGCAACAACGAGGAGCGCGACCAGTTGAAACAGCGCGACGCGGAACGGGAAACGATGGTGCGGATCACCCTGTACGGCATCGGCATCGGGACGCTTCTGGCCGTCCTGGTCCTGCTCGTGGGGGGCCTCGGGATCAGCCGGTCCATCTCGCGTTCCATTCGAGAGGCGGTCAGCCGGGTCACCAGGGCCGGCGCGGATCTCCTGGCGAGTACACAGCAGCAGGCCAGTAGCGTCCAGGAACAAGCCGCCGCCGTCGCCGAGACCGTCACCACCGTCGATCAGGTCACGCAAACCGCCGCCCAGACCGCCGATCGAGCCAAGGGCGTGGGCGGCACCGTCCAGCACTCTCTCGACATCGGCCAGGAGGGCCGCAAGGCCGTCGAGGACTCGATCGCCGCGCTCGAAACGCTCCGCGAGCAGGTCGAGTCCACCGCGGAGAATATCCTCATGCTCGCCGAGCAGGCCCAGGCCATCGGCGAGATCATCGCCACCGTCAACGACATCGCCGAGCAGACCAACTTGCTGGCCCTCAATGCCGCCATCGAGGCCTCCCGCGCCGGCGAGTACGGCCATGGCTTCGCGGTCGTCGCCAGCGAGGTCAAGGTGCTGGCCGACCAGTCCAAGAAGGCCACCATCCAGGTGCGGCAGATCCTGGGCGAGATCCAGAAGGCGACCAACACCGCCGTGCTTTCCACCGAGGACGTGACCAAGGGCGTCAGCGCCGCGGCCACGGTCGTCAGTCAGGCGGGCGAGACGATCGAGACCCTGGCCGACACTCTCGAAAAAGCCGCGCAGGCGTCGGCGCAGATCGCGGCGTCGGCCGGCCAGCAGGCCACCGGCATGACCCAGATCAACCAGGCGATGAAGAGCCTCGATGAGGCGGCGCGCCAGAACCTGGCGGCCACCCGGCAAATCGAACAGGCGGCCCAGGACTTGAACGCAGTGGGAACCCAACTCGCCCGGCTCACCGGGGGGCAGACAGGCACAACCCCATGGACAAGGCGAAACTCATCGCGCAGTTGATGACCACCTTCCTCGGCGAGCTCGAGGAGCACGTCCGCGCGCTGAACCGCGATCTGCTCGCCCTGGAAAAGAATCCCACCGGCGACGAACGCGCGCGGTCCGAGCGGCTCAAGGAGCTCTTCCGCACGGCGCACAGCCTGAAAGGGGCGGCGCCTCGGTGAACCTCGGCCTCATCGAGACGACCTGCCACCAGATCGAGGATCTGCTCGCGCCCGTGCGGGATGGTCGCGAGGCGCTCGATGCCGACTTGTTCACCCTCCTGTTCGCGACGGCCGACGCTATCGAGGAAGCCGGCATGCGGCTCCGGGAGCAGCAGGACCTGACCGGCTCGTTGCTCGCCGCCCTGCTGCCCCGGCTCGAGGCCGCCGTCGTGGAGCGGGAATCCCGGCTCCCCCAGACGGCGCCGGACCGGTCGCGCGTGTCCGACACGCCGCCGGACGAGTCCGCGGCGGCGATCTGCGCTCCCGAATTCCCCGCCCGGCCGCCCGCGATGACGCTGCCGCCCGTCACGTCTCCGCCGGCGCCGGCACGGGTCGTCGAGCCGCCGCCGACGTCTTCCGGGAGTGGGGGCGGAGGCTTCGTGCGCGTGCCCGCGGAGAAACTCGATACGCTGCTCTCACGAAGCGGCGAGCTGCTCGTGGCCCGGCGGCGAATGATGGAGCGGACCGAGGAGTTGACCGGGATCCGCGACGTCTTTGAACGGTGGAAGTCCGAATGGCGCGACATCGAGCGGCCCCTGAGAAAGCTCCTCCAGCAGGATCAAGAAGGCCGTGTGAGCCGGTTGCTTTCGGCGGCCTCAAAACGGTTGTTCTCCCGCAGCACGGCGGCCGCGCTCGGTCAGGTCGGCGAGCGTCTGCACCGGGTGGAAAAGGACCTGGAACGCTTCGCCACCATCCTGGCGGACGACGGCCGCCATCTCGACCAGGTGGCCGATCTCCTGGACAGCGAGGTCCGCCGCCTCCGGATGCTCCCGTTCGCGTCCGCCTGTCAGGGCCTCGACCGCCAGGTGCGCGACCTGGCCCAGGACAGCGGCAAGGAGATCGAGCTGATTCTCGAAGGCGGTGACGTGGAGCTGGACCGCTCGGTCCTCGAAAGACTCAAGGACCCGCTCTTGCACCTGGTCCGCAACGCCGTGGACCACGGCATCGAGTCCCCGTCGCAGCGGCGGGCCGCCGGCAAGCCGCCCGCCGGACGCATCACGGTCGCGGCCACGCTGCGGGGGAGCCAGGTCGAGGTGAGCGTCGCCGACGATGGCCGGGGCATTGACCTGGAACCCCTGCGCGAACAGGCACGCAAAAAGCGTCTCCCCGAAGCACTCGACGACCGCAAGCTGGTCTATCAGATCTTCCAGCCGGGGGTGACGACGGCCCCGATCATCACCAGTGTCTCGGGCCGCGGCGTGGGTCTGGACGTGGTCAAGACCCGGGTCGAATCGATCCACGGCACCATCGACCTGTCCTTCACGCCGGGCCAGGGGAGCCGGTTCACGCTCGCGGTCCCTCTGACGCTGACGACCTTGCGGGCCTTGCTGGTCGAGGCGGGCGGTCTGACCTGGGCCTGGGCGAGCACCAACATCCACCGTCTGGTGCATGTCGGTCCGGAGGATTTCCGCACCGTCGGCGGCCGGGAGGTCTTGCGGACCGACGAGGGCCCGATTCCGGTCGCCGCGCTGGCCACGACGCTCGGCCTGCCGGCGGGTGCCCATTCTCGCCCGGACGGCGGTCGGCCGGGTTTGATCGTGGCCGCCGGCGAGCGCCGGATGGCGTTCGTGGTCGATGACTTGCTCGCCGAACAGGAGATCGTCGTCAAGGGTCTGGGAGTTCGGTTGCGGCGGGTCCGCCATTTCTCGGGGGCAACGGTCCTCCCCAGCGGGCGCGTCGCCCTGGTCCTGAACGCGGCCAATCTCATCCGCACCGCGATGAATCAGGCGGCCGGTCCGACCCTGTCGGCCGCATCGGCCAGCCCGGCGCCGCCGGCGCGGAAACGCCTGCTCGTGGTGGACGACTCTCTGACCACGCGCACGTTGGAAAAGAGCATCCTGGAAGCGGCCGGATACGAGATCCTGACCGCGGCCGATGGTGCGGCCGGCTGGCGGCTCCTCCAGGAACAGCCCGTCGATCTGGTCATCAGTGACGTCGAAATGCCAGACATGGACGGCTTGACGCTGACCGAGACCATCCGGCGTTCGAAACGCTTCGCGGACCTGCCGGTGATCCTCGTGACCGCGCGGTCCAGCGATCAAGACAAGGCCCGAGGGATTGAAGTCGGCGCCGATGCCTACATTGTCAAGAGTGACTTTGAACAAAAGAGCCTGCTCGAAACCGTGGCGCAACTTCTCTGATGCGCCTCTTCTCACTGGCGGGGGATGCGTGTAGATCGAATAGCGAACTCTGGCCCGGTTTACCGGGTGATCCGCGCAGCGGTCATAGGCCCGGCGTTCACGCCGGGACGCTCGGAACCCGGCGTCCACGCCGGGCCGAACAAGGACAAAGCCCGGTGAACCGGGCTGGGGAATGTGTACCATGAGCGGTTCGTTCGCCCGGTTTACCGGGCGATCCGCGCAGCGGTCATAGGCCCGGCGTTCACGCCGGGACGCTCGGAACCCGGCGTCAACGCCGGGCCGAACAAGGACAAAGCCCGGTGAACCGGGCTGGGGAATGTGTACCATGAGCGCGGTTCGTTCGCCCGGTTTACCGGGTGATCCGCGCAGCGGTCATAGGCCCGGCGTTCACGCGCCGGGACGCTCGGAACCCGGCGTCAACGCCGGGCCGAACAAGGACAAAGCCCGGTGAACCGGGCTGGGGAATGTGTACCATGAGCGCGGTTCGTTCGCCCGGTTTACCGGGCGATCCGCGCAGCGGTCATAGGCCCGGCGTTCACGCCGGGACGCTCGGAACCCGGCGTCCACGCCGGGCCTGATCGTAAGACAAGTCCGGTAAACCGGGCCAGGATACGCTACCCCGTCCACACTCTTCTCTCAGAAGTGACCAAGGTACCGGTGATAACTAACGGAACCGATCCATGATCCGCGTCCTCATCGTGGACGACTCCGCGACCGCTCGCACCCTGCTGACCTCGATCCTCAACGCCGATCCCGCGATCGAGGTCGTCGGCGCGGCCCACGACGGCCCGGAAGCGATCACCCTGACGCAGAAGCTCCGTCCGGACCTGGTCATGATGGACCTTCAGATGCCGCGCATGAATGGTCTGGAAGCGACCCGGGAAATCATGATCCGCGTGCCGACGCCGACCGTGATCGTCACCGCATCCGCCAATCTGCGCGAGATCAAGGAGTCGATGGACACGCTGCGCGTCGGCGCGCTCGAGGCCGTGTTGAAGCCCCCGGGTCCGGATTCGCCCCGGTTCGCCGACGCCGCGCGACAGTTGGTCAACCTCGTCAAGGCGATGTCCGAGGTCAAGGTCGTGCGGCACTGGCGGCAGGTGTGCCGCTCCGGAGGACGTCCATCCGCGGCCGGCCCCGCAAAATGCGCCGCGCGATCCGCCTGGGCGCCGTGGCGATCGCCGCGTCCACGGGAGGACCGGCGGCCTTGCAATGCCTGCTCTCGGGCCTCCCCGCGAGCTTCGCGGTACCCATTCTGCTCGTCCAGCATATTGCCCCGGACTTCACCGCGGGGTTTGCCGCCTGGCTGGATTCGGTCAGCCCCCTGCCCGTCAAGCTGGCCCAACATGGAGCGTCGCTCGACCCGGGCACGGTCCACGTCGCGCCCGGCCATCAACATCTGGGCGTCTCGCCGAGAGGCACGGTCGAACTCTCGTCGTCCCCGCCGATCCGCGGGTTCCGGCCCTCGGGCACCTACTTGTTCGATTCGGTCGCCAACACCTTCGGCGCCGCGACGGTGGCCGTGATCTTGACCGGCATGGGCGACGACGGCATCGAGGGCCTGCGCGATTCGACTCATGGGCGGTCGCGTCATCGCCCAGGACGAAGCGACTTCGATCGTCTACGGCATGCCGGGAACCGCGGTGGCTCTCGGTTTGGCCGATACCGTGCAGCCGATCGACGCGATCGCCGCTCAGTTGCTTTCCCTGTTATGAGGCCGCGCGCTTCCCGTTCCGGAGACGATGGTCATGCCTCGCGTTCTGATCATCGAGGACAGCCCGACACAGGCCCGGCAATTTGCCTTGATCCTTCAGGACGCGGGATTCGAGGCGGTCATCGCGCCCGATGCCGAGAGCGGCTTCGAGCAGCTTCTCCGCACGCCCTTCGATATCGTTCTCAGCGACTTGCTGCTGCCGGGCGACAGCGGCTTCGACCTCTGCCAGCGCATCAAGGCCGACGAGCCGCCTCCGCGCGATCCCCGTCGTCGTCTGTACCAGCCAGGCCGACCCGATCAACGTTCTGCGGGGACTCCAGGCCGGCGCCGATGGGTTCATCACCAAGAACCGCGATCCCGACGAAATCGCCGGCTGCGTCCATCGCGCCCTCGCGCGACGCCCCGACACGAAGCCGGCCGCGCCCTTGCGGGTCGTCTTCCTGGGCCAGGAGTTTCTCCTGCCGGCGGGGCGCGAACAGCTCCTGGACGTGCTCGCCTCCGCGTTCGAGGACGTGGTCCATCTCAATGCGGAGAACCTCTCCAGCCTGGCCGCCCAGCGCGAGCTGAACCGGCAGCTCGAAGAACGCAATCGCCAGTTGCAGCAACTCGCCGACTCGGAACGCAAAGCCCATGAAGAACGCAAGTGGGCCGAAAGCCGCCTCATCCAGGCCGAGAAGCTTTCCAGCCTGGGCCAGATGGTGGCCGGGGTCGCGCACGAGATCAACAATCCGCTCTCATTCGCCTTGAACAACGTCACCGTCTTGCGGCGCGACCTGGTACACCTGCTGAACCTGATCCGCCTCCATCAAGAAGCGGTGCCCCTGCTCGCCGAACACAACCCCCCCCTGCTCGAGCGCATCGACCGCGCGGCCGATGCCGCCGATCTGCCGTACCTGTTGAAAACCCTCGCGGGCGTCCTCGACAGTACCCAGGACGGACTGAAACGGATTCAGCGGATCGTGCTGGACCTGCGCGAATTCGCCCGCCTCGACGAGTGTGACCTCAAGGAGGTGGACCTCAACGCCAGCATCGAGTCCACGGTCCTGATGCTCCGAAGCCGCGCAGGCGCAGCACGTCGAGATCCATCTCGACTTCGCCGTGCTCGAACCGGTCACCTGTCATCCCGCCAAGATCAACCAGGTCGTCTACAGCTTGCTGAGCAATGCCATCGACGCCTGTCCCAACGGCGGGAAGATCACGATCGGGACGCGGTCCCTCCCTGGCGGCGTCGAGATCCACGTCGTCGACAACGGCGTCGGCATCGCCCCGGCCATTCGCGATAAGATCTTCGACCCCTTCTTCACGACCAAGCCCGTCGGCCGTGGAGCCGGCCTGGGCCTGTCGATCAGTTACAGCATCATCCAGGAACACGACGGCCGGATCGCGGTCGAATCGATTCCCGGTCGCGGCTCGCGATTCGTGGTCTTCCTGCCGTCGCGTTCCGTCTCGTAGGGTGGGCTCGGCCCACCATCTTCCGGCCCGGATGGTCGGCCGAGCCCACCCTACGAAGATCCCTTCCGATCACCCCTCGCGCAGGGGCTGCATCCACTTGAGCTGGTCGTTGATGTTCGTGGCCAGCTTGTAGGTTCGGACGTGGTCGGCGATGCGCTCGCCAATGACCTCGATCTTCGCGAGATCCGTCTGGCCCAGGCCGGCGGCGCCGCAGTAGTTCAGGTAGCCCATCTTGGCGAGGTCAATCCCCATCAAGGCGACGGCCACGCGGTCGGCCGCGACCCAGTCGAGGCTGGCGACGGCCACGCGATGATCGACGGGTGTTCCGCCGACGGGGCCGTTGCCCTCCATGCCCACGAAGCCGTCGATCACGGCCAGGTCCGGGCGCAGCTTCGAGGCCATGTCGTACAGGTTGTATTGCAGGCCATGGAAGCCGTTGCCGTGCATGAGGGGCTTGTCGTTGACGGCGCCCGGCTTGCTCTGGGGTCCCCAGCGGAACCCTTCATCCTTGATGGGCGCGCCCACCACGATGTTCTTGAGCGAGAGCGTCGCCACCACGCGGTCGTGCGTCTTGAACTTCGCGGCCGAGATCACGAAGTTCGCGCGGTCGAGCAGCAGCTTGGCGACGCGGATCGGGTGCGGACGCATGTCCTTCTGATCGACGGCGAAGACGATATCGATCTCGGAGCGGTCCAGATCGACCAGCTTGACGCCGTACTTCCGGGCCACCACGTCGTAACCGTAGTTGGAGAAGCCTTCGAGCGTCGGCCCATTCGCGGCCGATTCGGCGACGATCACGTTCTTGAGTTTGCCGATGGACTTGAGGAACTCGAGGATGCCTTCCAGGCTCTGGGCGGGGGTGGCGGCCAGTTCACGATCCATGGCCACGAAATTCGGCTTGATGATGACCAGCTTCTCGCCGATGGCCTGGGCGATGCGGTCCTTGAGCGGGACGAGGCTTTGAAAGATGATGTCGGCGTGGTCCTCGCCATGGGTGAGCACGACCGGGCTGGGGGCCTTCTTCAAGGCGACCGCCGGGGCCGGGCCAGACGCCAGGCACCACGAGGGACGCCCGGCCGCCAGGGCCGCCGCGCCGAAGAGCGACGACCGCAACATGCCGCGCCGCGTCCAGAGGGGATTCGTCTTCATCCGTATCGTCCTCGATGCGAGTTACCGGCCGTCTTGAGGGTCTCGGTCCGCGTCCCGCGAACCGCGTCGCGTGCCCACCGCGCAGGCGAAGGATTTGATCGTCTCGCCGGGCGTCAAATCTGTCAAGTATTTCGAGACTGTAGCAAGGATCTCGGGTTGATTACGGCCTCCTTGCGGAAACGGTGGTGGGTGCCACGGGTTCCGCTTTGGGAACCCGTGTTCGGGGCCCACAGGCACGGGTTCCCAAAGCGGAACCCGTGGCACCCAATATCTCCTTGCAAGACGACCCGGTATTACCCCGGCAAGAAAGTAGGTCGGACAATCCTGTCCGACAGGCCGGGGGAGTCGGACAGGATTGTCCGACCTACAGGAGGATCTTCTTTGCCGGGGTAATATCGTTGCGACAGTGTCAGTATTTCAGGAACCGCGATCCGGCACCAGGTTGGAATGGACCTCCCCATGCGAGAGAATCGGCGCGGCTTCGATCGGCGAAGTCGGATGTTTGACCTGGAGAGAACCCCATGCACAGCGATCACGTGCGCGCTTCGTTCGTTTCCCGCAGGCTGATGGTCCTGGCCTCGCTTGCCCTTCTGGTCTTGCCCGTCGCGGCGGCCCGCGCCGCCAACCCGTTCCTCGGCTACTGGGAACTGACCCTTCCCGGCGGCGGCGCGGGGTGGCTGGGCGTCACCGAGAAGGACAGCAAGCTTTCCGGTAGCATTCTCTGGGGCGGCGGCAGCGTGCTGCCCGTCGATGACGTGAAGGTCGAGGGGGACAAGCTCATCGTCACGCGCATCTCCCGGGAAGGCCCGCGCGGCGCGGCCGGCAAGGCCAGTCGGACCACCACGACCGAGACGATCACCGCGGTGCTCGACGGCGACAATCTGAAACTGACCACCGTCAAGCAGCGCGATGGCGGGGCGGAGTTCGGCAAGGCCACCTTCACGGGCAAGCGCCAGCCGCCCCTGCCGCCGACGCCGGATCTCTCGAAGGTCAAGTACGGCGAGCCCATCATGCTCTTCAACGGCAAGGACCTCACCGGCTGGCGGCTCATCGAGCGCGGTGCGGCCAGCGGCTGGAGCGTGAAGGACGGCGTGTTGAACAACGATCCGGTCCAGGAGCCGGGACAGCACAAGAACTATGGCAATCTGCGCACCGACAAGGAGTTCGAGGACTTCCATCTCTCCCTCGAGACGAACCTCCCCAAGGGAAGTAACAGCGGCGTCTACCTGCGTGGGATTTACGAGATCCAGATCGCCGACACCTACGGCCGGCCCCTCGATTCCCACAACATGTGCGGGATCTACAGCCGCATCACGCCCAGCCAGGCCGCCGAAAAACCGGCCGGCGAGTGGCAGACGCTCGACGTGACGCTCGTGGATCGCCACGTGACCATCATCCTCAACGGCAAGACCATCATCGACAATCAGCCGCTGCTTGGCTGCACGGGCGGCGCGCTCTGGTCGGATGTCCTGCGCCCCGGGCCGATTTACCTCCAGGGCGACCATAGCGGCGCCAATTACCGGAATATCGTTCTGAAGCCCGTGGTGAAGTAAAAGAATCTCCCCTCCCCGCTCGGTGTCTTGCGGTCGGGTGGCATGCCCACGTCTTCGTGGGCATGGTCCCCCGCGCCGGGGCGCACCCGACATGCCCACGAAGACGTGGACATGCCACCCAGCCGCCCTCTGTCTTCGGACCCGCCGCATGGCTGGCATGCAACTCCGCATGTCTAAAATCGGTAACTGGATGTTTTTTTGAGTCTGTAGCAAGGTCATCGGGTTGGCTTGAGCATCTTAGCCCCGGAGGGGCGACATCATAAAGCCTGGGGCGTCAGCCCCAGGAAGCAGGAGCTCAAAGCGATCTCGCCCTTGCTTCCTGGGGCTAACGCCCCAGGCTTTATGATGTCGCCCCTCCGGGGCTAGCTCAGAAAACCCGGCAACGATGCTACGGTCTCGTTATTTTTCCCCGATTTGTGGTGTAATGGCCTGAGCCATGCTGGGCGAGGTGGCCCCGCGGGCGAGAGGCGCGTGACGATGCCGCTGTCGTGGTGGGAAGAACTCTCCGAGCAATCGGATCAGCCCGAGGTCCAGGCCCGGATTCGCCGGCTGATCTGGGCGGGACGGGTGCGGGTCTTGCCCGTGCCGGGCGACCCGACGCGGGTCCGGGTGGTCCCCCTCCACTCCGAGGAGCCGCGCGGGCGCGCCCTCATGCTCGACCCGACGAAGACGACGACGGACCGGGGAACCCTCGTCAGGGGTGACTCCGATGCCGGCTCGGGCGATAGGGCACGACCTCCATCATCTTCAACCTCCGGCTGGAACTGTACGGGATGATGTCCATGACGTCTCCCTTGCGGTGACGCGCCTGCAACGAACGCCAGTAATATGGGGTGAGCAGATCGTGATGGAAACGAACGAACGCGTCCCGGAGCGCGCCCTTCAGGCCCATGAACGTGAGGAACTCCTCGGGAAAGACGTCGTGCGGGTCCACGTAGAACGACGGTTCTGAGCCGTCCTCGTCGGCCGTGTCGCCGGGCGGGGGCAGGTCGCGGAAGTGGCACTCGGTGAGCGGGCACAGCTCGTCGTAATCGTAGAAGACCACCCGGCGGTGGCGCGTGACGCCGAAATTCTTCAAGAGCATGTCGCCCGGAAAAATGTTGGTCGCGGCCATGTCCTTGATCGCCTGTCCGTAGTCGAGCACGGCGCCGCGCGCGGACGCATCATCCACATCGCGGAGGTAAACGTTCAGCGGGACCATGCGGCGTTCCGTGTACAGATGATTGATATGCACGCTCTGTTCATTCACGGTCACGGTTTCCCGCGCGGCGGCGGTCAGTTCGGACAGCAGCCCCTCCGCGAACCGGTCGCGGGGGAAGGCCAGGTGTTCGAACACCTGCGCGTCGGCCAGTCGTCCGCCGCGATCGTGCTTGTACACGAGTTCGTATTTTTCCATGACCTCGCGGCGTGTGGTGGTCTTCGGCGGGTCGAAGCGGTCCCGGATGACCTTGAAGACGACATCGAACGAGGGCATCGTGAAGACGATCATCACCATGCCCCGGTCGCCCCGCGCGATCTCGAAGCGGTCCGTGGACATGTCGATATGGCGCAACAGCTCCCGGTACAGCTCGGTCTTGCCGTGCTTGTTGTAGCCGATCGACGTGTAGATCTCCGAGACCGGCTTGCGGGGCATGAGGGATTTCAGAAAGACGACCAGCTCGCGGGGCCGATCGACATCGACATGAAAGTAGGAGCGCGTGAAGCTGAAAACGATGTTGACCTCGTCCTCCGTCATGAGGACGGCATCGACGAACACGCCGTTTCTTTCATGGTGGAGCGCCAGGACGAGCGGCAGGACCTCGGCGCCGATGCGCAGACGGCCGACGAGATAGGCCCCCTTGTTGCGGTAGAAGACCCAGCGCACCAGCTCGATCGCCTCGATGGGCCGCCGCAGAACGACCGCTCTCCACTCGCGATGGATGGCCTTCGCGGCCAGCTCGGCGTCGCGCTCCAGATCCTCGAAAGGCGCGGCGAAGGCGCACTCGGTCAGGATGTCTCGAATCGTCTGCGGGAGCGAGCGTCCCCGCGGTTCGTAACTCTTGACGACCGGTTCGCCGCTCGGGGGTCGAGCATCAAAGTCCGAGGACACGAATTCGATCCGGGGATCGACGCCAACCGTGGCGAAGATGCGCCGCGTGACCGAGTTGAAGAAGGTCTCCACCAGCTCGATGTCGGACCGGTCCCGCACGAGATCCGAGAGCGCCGCCCGCATCGCCGACCACAAGCCAATGTCCTGGATCGAGGCGCCGAGGATCACGCGGATCGCGGCCACGATGTAGTCAATGACCAGACGGTACAGGTCCAGTCGCTGGATGGCGTCGTGCTGCAAGCCGTGCCAATCGCGTTCCTCGAAACGCGACTGGGCGCGGCGCGTGATTTCCCGGAACCGATCCTGATAATCCTGGTACGCGGCCAGGATCGATTTCGCCCCGCGCCGGGCCAGCGGGTTCCGATCGGATTCGATCGCCATGGCCGCTTGCCCCCGGGGACACCATCCGACGCGCTGCCGGCTACATATTCGTAATCAGGGCGGTGGCGAATTCACTGCATTTGACCTCGTGCGCGTCTTCCATCAGCCGGGCGAAGTCGTAGGTCACGGTCTTGCTGGCGATGACGCCATCCATGCCCTTGAGGATCAGGTCGGCGGCCTCGTTCCAGCCAAGGTAGCGCAGCATCATCTCGCCGGAGAGGATGACCGAGCCTGGGTTGACCTTGTCGAGGTTGGCGTACTTCGGGGCGGTGCCGTGGGTGGCTTCAAACACGGCGTAGCCGGTCTCGTAGTTGATGTTTCCCCCGGCGCGATGCCAATGCCGCCCACCTGCGCGGCGAGGGCATCGGAGAGGTAATCGCCGTTGAGGTTCAAGGTGGCGATCACGTCGAACTCGGTGGGGCGTGTGAGGATCTGTTGCAGGGTGATGTCGGCGATGGCGTCCTTGATGAGGAGCTTGCCCGCGTCCTGCGCCGCTTTCATCTCCGCGTTGGCGGCCGATTCTCCCTTCTCGGCTTTGGTCTTCTCCCAGCGGGTCCAGGTGTAGGTCTGGTCGGGGAATTCGCGCTCGGCGAGGGCGTAGCCCCAGTTGCGGAAGCCGCCCGAGGTGAACTTCATGATGTTGCCCTTGTGCACCAGCGTCACGCTCGGGCGCCGGTTCTGGAGCGCGTACCGGATGGCGGCGCGGACGAGCCGCTCGCTGCCCTCGCGCGAGACGGGCTTGATGCCGATCGCCACGCTGTCCGGGAAGCGGATCTTCTGGTACATCTGCGGGAACTCGGACTTGAGCAACGCCAGGATCTTCTGGACGTCCGCGCTGCCGCTCTCGAATTCGATGCCCGCGTAGACGTCTTCGGTGTTCTCCCGGAAGATCACCATATCGACCTTCTCGGGGCGCTTGACCGGCGAGGGCACGCCCTTGAACCAGCGCACGGGGCGCAGGCAGACGTACAGGTCGAGGATCTGCCGCAGGGCGACGTTGAGCGAGCGGATGCCGCCGCCGATCGGCGTGGTCAGCGGCCCCTTGATGCCCACGAGGTAATCGCGGAAGGCCTGGATCGTCTCATCGGGCATCCAGGTGCCGAAAAGGGAGTAGGCCTTTTCCCCGGCGAAGACTTCCATCCACGCGATCTTGCGCGTCCCGCCGTAGGCTTTTTGCACGGCGGCGTCGAGGACGCGCACGCTCGCGCGCCAGATGTCCGGGCCAGTGCCGTCCCCCTCGATGAACGGGATGATCGGGCGGTCGGGCACGATCAACGCCCCGTCCCGAACCGTGATCGGGGAACCTTCCGCGGGCGGGACGGAACTCGGAGTCGCCATGAACGTGTGTCCTGATGGAATCCTGGGACCGCAGCACAACGCGAGGAACTCCCTCGTCCTCGCCTCGCCTCGGGTCGGGTCGGTGATGCCTTCCAAGTAGAACGCGCCCGCGTGCCTGCCGTCAAACGCCCCGTGGTGTCCGTTCTTCCAAGTCTTCGTCGCGCGGCGAAGCCGCAAGTGACCCCGGCGCCGCTCGACCCGGCGTGAACGCCGGGCCTAAGACCGCGGCGCGGATCGCCCGGTGAACCGGGCGAAAGACCACACGCTCAGACGCGCCTCTCCCAGCCCGGTTCACCGGGCTTCGTCCTTCTTCGGCCCGGCGTTCACGCCGGGTCGTTCCGCGCCGCAGGGACCATCCACGCGGAAAAACCACAAATGCCAAGGGAACAATATCGGGTGGGTCAGCGGCGTCCTCGCCGCGCAACCCACCCGACAAGACTCAAATCACCGCCAGGACCCCGCGGGTGTAGCCCACCGATTCGGCCAGGCCGGGCAAGGGATCGTCGGGCTGTTCCTCGTACTCGAAGGCGACGACCCCGGCGTACTTCACCTGGATCAAGGTCCGCAGCAGGCCCGGGATGTCGATGATGCCGCGGCCGACTTCGATGCCCGTGCCGGCGGGCGTGGCGGCGGTCACGTCCTTGATGTGCACGTCGAGCAGGCGGTCGGCGCACTGGCGGACCGATCCCAGCAGAATCGGCCCCGACGCGCACCGTGTGGCCGACATCGATGCACAGGCCAATCCGGTGATCGAGTCCGCCGATCTTCTCGTACACGCTCGCGGGCGTCGGGAAGCGGGTGTCGCCGGGACCGTGGTTGTGGATGGCCACGGCGATATCGTACGCCTTGACCTTTTCCTCCACCCGCGGGAGCGTCTCGGCCGTCGGGGCGCCGATGATCATCTTCATGCCGGCGGCCCTGGCATAGTCGAACGCCTGGTCGATCTCGCGCTGGTTCGACAGGGTGATAACGCCGCCGCTATAGAGCACGATCCCCGCCTTCTTGACCTTCTCGGCCGCCTGGGCGATGGCGTCCGGACTGGCATCGAGCGGCAGGTGGAACGACTTGAGGCAGATGCGGTCGAGGCCGACCCGGCGGGTCATGGCCAGCGTCTTGTCCAGGTCGAACTTGCGCAGGGTGTAGCTGGCCAGGCCGAGGTGGAAGGGGATCGCCGACCCGGCGCGTTCCGCGGGCGCGGCGGCGGCGCGCCGCGCGGCCAGGCCAGCGCGGTCAGGGCCGCCCCGCTCAGGCCGAGGAGCTGGCGTCGTGAGGTGGTCCCGCCGCGGTCGCTGTGGGCTTCATGGCTCATGGTCATGGAGAGGTCCCTGAAAGACTGCCCTGGGGAAAGGGGGAGGAGAACAACGGTGGGAGGAACGGCCGCGCTGGGGACCGGGGCTCGGTTCCGGGCGCGACTGTCGCACCCAGTCCAGGAAGTCGCCGGGCGGGAGCGGGCGGCTGAACAAGTAACCCTGGCCGACGTCGCACCCCCAGGCGGCCAGCAGCGCGCAGGTCTCCTGGTCCTCGACGCCCTCGGCCACGACGCGCAGCCCCAGGTTGTGGCCCAGGTCGATGACCGTCCGGGTGATGCAGGCGGCCCGCCGGTCGGTGAGCATGTCCTTGATGAACGCGCAGTCGATCTTGACCTCGTCGGCCGGCAGGTCCTTGAGATAGGCCAGCGACGAGTAGCCGGTGCCGAAATCGTCGATGGCGATGCGCACGCCCATCTCGTGGAGCTGGCACAGAATCATCCGGGCCCGGGCGGGGTTGGCCATCATGGTACTTTCGGTCACTTCGACCGTCAACCAGCCCGCCGGGCCGGCGTCCGAGACGCGCAGCAGGCCGGCGATGGTCTCGCACAGGCTCGGGTCTTGCAGGTTCTCCACGGCGAGGTTGACGGCGACGAACAGGTCGAAGCCCGCCGCGTGCCAGCCGGCGGCCTCGTGCAGGGCCGTGCGCAGAGTCCAGAGGCCGAGCGGCCGGATCAGTCCGGCGGACTCGGCCAGCGGAATGAACAGCTCGGCGCGATCTGGCCTTCCGTCGGGTGCCGCCAGCGCACCAGGGCCTCGGCCCCGCGCACCTGGCCGGACTTCAGATCGACTTTCGGCTGGAAGTGCATGCAGAGCTGGGAATCCTCGATGGCCCGGCGCAGGTCGGCGGTGAGCATCAAGCGGTGCGCGTTGTCCGATCGCGGTTCGGGCGTGTACACGGTGTAGCCTTCGTGGGCCCGCTTGGCCGCGTACATGGCGACGTCGGCGCGCTGCAACAGCGTGTGGGCGTCCGGGCCGTGCTCCGGGAAGAGGGCAATCCCGATGCTGGCGCCGATGTCGATCCGGTGCCCATCGATCTCGATCATCTGGTTCATCTCACCTTGAATGCGCTGCGCGACGCGGAGGGCCACCGACCGATCGGCGTCCGCCAGCAGGACCGCGAACTCGTCACCGCCCAGGCGGGCCACCAGGTCGCCGCTGCGCAGGCCGGCGCGGAGCCTGGGGTTGAGCCGTTGCAGGACGAGGTCCCCGAACGGGTGGCCGAACGTGTCGTTGATCTCCTTGAAGCGGTCCAGGTCGATCAGCAGCACGGCCAGCGGGAGATTGCGCAGGAGCCTCGGCGAGGGCGGCCTCAAGCTGGTGGTGGAACAGGTAGCGGTTGGGCAACCCGGTCAAGGCGTCGTGCATGGCCTGGTATTCGAGCTGCGCGGCGGCACGCTTGCGCTCGGTGATGTCGCGGGCCAGGCCGACGAACAGCCGGCGGTCGCCGGACTCGAACAGGGCGGTACGGACCTCGACCGAAAGGACCGTGCCGTCCTTGCGGCGGCCAGTGCCTTCAAACAGCACCGGCTTGCCCGGGACCATCGCCGCCCAGATCGCGCGGACCTGCTCGGGCATCATGCCGACTTCGAGGTCCGTGATGCTCATCTGCAACAGCTCCTCGCGGGAGTAGCCATGCATGTCGCACGCCCACTGGTTCACGTCGAGGATGCGGCCGTCGGCGTCGTGCAGAATGAAGGAATCAGCGGCGTGTTCGGCCAGGAGCCGGAACCGCGCTTCGCTGCGCGCAGGGCCGCCTCGGCCTGGCGCCGCTCGGTGAGATCGCGGGCCACCCCCACCAGCCCGATCACGGTGCCGTCACTGTCCCGCAAGGGGGCGCCGACGAAATGATAGGGGGTCAAGGACCCATCGGCGTGCACGATGTCGGCCTCGATCTCGGAACGGCCGGTCTCGAAGACCTTGCGGATCGACGCGGCCATCGCCGGCCGCTGCGCCTCCGGGAAGAACTCCATCGCGGGCCGGTCCTGCAACTCCGCGGCGGTGAACCCGGACACGGTCTCGGCCCGGCTGTTCCAACGGATCAGCCGCCCGGCCGCGTCGAGGACGTAGATCGGTTCGGGAATGGCCTCCATGATGTCATGACGCTCGCGCAGCGCCGCGGCCAGGGCGTGCTCGGTGCGCTTCTGCTCGGTGATGTCGGGGGCGATTCCGCAGATGGCATAGACGTTCCCGGCGGCGTCCTTCAGGGGGGCCTTGATCGACAGGTAGGTATGAAGCCCATCCCGCCGCAGGGCGACCTCCTCGATCTCGACGGCCGTGCCGGCCTCCAGGGCCCGCCGATCGCCGCGCGGAAGGCGTCGGCGATCGCGGTCGGATACAGATCGTAGTCGGTCTTGCCGAGCGCCGCCTCCTTGGTGAGTCCCACGACCTCGAGCCAACGGCGGTTGCCCAGCAGATAGCGGCCCTGGAGGTCCTTGAGGAAGATGGCGGCCGGGGAGCCGTCCAGCACGGCCTGGAGCCGCTGCTCGCTCTCGCGCAGCGCGGCCTCGGTCCGCTTCAGGGCGGTGATGTCCCGCCCCACGCCGGTCAGGCCGATGACGCGACCCTGACCGTCCTGAATCGGGACGGCCGTCCATTGATACGGGGTGGTGGTGCCGTCCCTGTGCCGCAGATGGGCCTCCACCTCGGTGGACCCCTCCTCGGATAGCCTGCCGGAAGGCCGCGGTGAAGGACGTCTTGCTCGTCCGGGCGGATCAGATCCCGCAGGGTACGGCCCAGCAACGCTTCGGCCGGGAACCCGGTGGCGGTCTCCATCTTGTGGCTCCAGCGGACGAGTATGGCCGCTGGGGTCGACCACGTAGAGAATATCGGGGAGCGTGTTGAGGATCTCGCGGCGTTCGTGCAGCGACGCGGACCACTCGGTCTCGATCCGCCAGCGATCGGTGACGTCCTCGATGACGAAAGACACGCGGGCCGGCTCGCCCATCAGCGGACAGGCGGTGGCGGCCCACCAGTGGCAGCCGTCGGCCGCGTCCTCCGCGAACTCGAAGCGGGCCGGGCGGCCCGTGCGCCGGGCGTGCTGGGCGGCGTCCAGCCAGCGCCGGAGGGGTCCCCACGCCACGCCCTTGAGCTGGCGGACCCGACGCCCGGAGACGGCCGCGGGCGCGAGCCGAGCGCGCGACAGGTCGCTTCGTCCACATGGACCAGGATGAGGTCCTGGTCGCGGATCTCGAAGATCCCCATCCGGACCGTGGCGGCCGCGACGCCGGTCCACGGAGCATCGGGATCTTCCCCAGGGCGTTCGATCCGCCGTTCCGCGACCGCCGCGGGCACCGCGGACGTTGCGGTCAGACATCGGGACAAGGGGCGCGACTCCGCATCCAAACTGGGATCCGCGATGGAGATCATGAACGACGCTCTCGCCAGCACGAGGATGGGCAAAGATGGTCCCATATTCCACGCTCTCACAAAAGCATAGGCTGGAATCGCGGCGTCCTGGCTGCGGAAGGCCCGCCGTTTCGCGAATGCTTCATGAGGCTCTTCCACCCGGATCACCGGGTTTATCGCATCTCAGGAAAGAAATGTCCGTTTCACCCATCCCGGAGGGATGACAGCCATTAGCCCCGGTTCGCGCAGCGCAACCGGGGTTCTCGAGAAGACGCCGGTTTCTCGACCCTGGAGGGGTCGTAGCGCCAACGGCCCCGATCCGCGCTGCGACCCCTTCCGGGTCGGTGTCTTCGCTCGTGGGTTCTTGTCCGGTGGTGGCGCTGCGCTGACCACCGGCTAATGGCTGCCATCCCTCCGGGATGAACTGCGCGGACATGACTTTCCTGAGAGCCGATATCTGTCTCCTCGGCCCGGCGTTCATGCCGGGTCGGGCGTTTCCCGCGCCCCGATTTACAACCGCCCGCGGCCTGGTAGCCTGGAGGAGCGCCGGGGGCCACATCGGGTGGCACTGGTGTCGGGTGGCATGCCCACGTCTTCGTGGGCATGTCCGCCGTCCGGGCGCGGACATGCCCACGAAGACGAGGGCATGCCACCCGAAGACGTGGGCATGCCACCCCGAAACCGGCGGGACTCGACCGGATACGAGCTTTTCGTACACCCTCTTCCCACCCGGACGATCCGGCACGGAAAGGACAACCTCCTCATGTGTGAGCACTGCATGACCCGGCGCGAGTTTGGCGTGGCCGCCGCCGCGGGATGGGCGGGCGGCCTGGCGGCGCTCTCGGCCCTGGGGGCCGGCGCGGACCCGGGCCCGGTGTCCTGGGACCCGGACCGGCCGCTGATCGCCACGGGACGGCCCCTGCGGGTCCAGCCGGTCCTGGCGCATCACGTCCTCGCGCCCCGCGAGAAGACCTCCTGGAAATCCTGGAGCGACCTCATCAACGAGCCGGCCGCCGCCGAGGAGATGCAGCGCATCGCCGGTGAGCTGAAAGCCCTGCCCGCGCAGGCCGGCTTCCCGCTGGAGCTGCTCCCCGTGGCCAAGGTCACGACCCTCGAGCAGGCCGCCAACCTCCAGAAGGGCGACTTCGATGCGATCCTGCTCTATGCCGCGTCCAACGCCGCCCTGTTCGGCCCCTGCTGCGCGGCCGATCCGAAACGCGACACGGTGGTCTTCGTGCGGCACAGGTCGGGACCGATCTACTACGGCTACGAGTGCCTGGGCACGCGCTTCTTCCCGGCCGCCACGCCCTCCTGGTGGCAGGCCAACAGCGCCGACCATCATGGCGGCACCACGCTCGATGATGTCGTCGTGGACGACTACGCCGAAGTGCTCTGGCGGCTGCGGGCCCTGTATGGCCTGAAGAACTTCGTCGGTCAGCGCATCCTCGCCCTGGGAGGCGCCTGGGCAAGTGGGACGCCCAGGCCCCCGACGTGGCCCGCCAGCGCTACCGGCTGGAGATCGTGCCCATCGACTACAAGGAACTGGCGGCCCGGCTGGAAGCGATGAAATCGGACGCCAAGATCCAGGAGCAGTGCGCGTCCTGGACCGAGCGCTACCTGGCGTTGCCCCACACGACGCTCGAAACGAAGAAGGAGTTCGTCCAGCGGGCCTTCGGCATCTATGTCGTGTTCCGCCAGTGGCTGCACGAATATGAAGCCCCGGCCATCACGGTCGCCTCGTGCATGGGCACGATCATGGGCGTCTCGAACACCGCCGCCTGCATGCCGCTGAGCTGGCTCAACGACGAAGGCTACATGGCCTTTTGTGAGTCGGACTTCGTGATCATGCCGCCGGGCATCCTGCTGCATCACGTCGCGCGCAAGCCGGTCTTCATGCACAACTCGACGTTCCCCCACCAGGCGATGGTCACCTGCGCCCACTGCACGGCCCCGCGGCGCATGGACGGCCAGCGTTACGAGCCGGTGCGCATCATGACCCATTATGAGTCCGACTTCGGCGCCGCGCCCGAAGGTCGAGATGCCCCTCGGTCAGCCCGTCTGCGCGATCAGCCCGGAGTACACCAAGCCCCGCTGGGTGGGCATCAAGGGCGTCGTCCGCGACAACCCGTGTTACCCCATCTGCCGCAGTCAGCAAGATGTCGAGATCCTCGGCCACTGGAGACGGCTCATCCCCGAGGCGCGCGACTCGCACTGGATGATGGTTTATGGCGACTACCTGCGCGAGATCGGCTACGCCGCGCACAAGATCGGCCTGACCTGGGAGAACGTCTCCGACGCGGACGTGTGAGAGGCTGCTCGGAAAGGGATTTGTAGGGTGGGCTCGGCCCACCATCTTCCGACGCACCGGACCCGTTGGGTGGGCCGCGACCCACCCTACAAGACTGATACTCACCCAGACCGCCGCCGCGAACCCGATCCAACGGGCCGTTTTGGACACAAGCCCCGACCTGGACGCAACTTCGGCGGCCGGCTCGGTGGCTTCGAATGAACACTGCGCCGCGTGGCGCGTGCCGTCCGCATCCACCACCTTAAGTTCTTGTGTAGGAATCTCTTCCGTCATTTCTTCGGGGGCGTCGAGCGCGCCTTGCGCCGCGCGCGCGCCGTCCGCATCCACTACCGTAAGCTGTTGCGGGGAAAACTCTTCGGTCATTTTTTCCGGGGCCTGGGATGCGCGCTGCGCCGCGTCGAGCGCTTCGAGCGCCTGGAACAGGACGCGGGACCAGTGCGACTCATGCCGCACGCTGAAGCGCATGATCGCGACCGTCAGGCCGGTCGTGGCCATCGCTTCCAGACACGAACCCGCCGATCCTTTCCGGTCCCCTCCCCCCTGGCGGGGGTACGTGTTTCGCGTCTCGGATGGCTGGTTTTCTGGGCGTTTCTGTGTAGCGGCGGCCGTCCCGGCCGCTCCGGTCTGGTTCCCCTCCGGAGCGGCCGGGACGGCCGCCGCTACACAGAAAGGCCGCTCCGTACCCTTCTCGTACACCCACTCAGACCCAGCATCCGCGGGTTCGTGCCCCAGGCGGTCGCGGTCCTCCGGGTGCGCCTCGATCCAGTTCAGGGCCGCCAGGCGATTCTCGGCACACGCTTCCTCCTGCATGAACCGGAGGCGCTCCAGCACCACTTGCGCCGTGACGATCCGTTCAATCAGGGCCCGCTGGTGGTCATCCTGAGGCTGGCGGTAGGCCGTCCATTTTCGAAGCAGTCGCCAGCGGCGGCATTTTTCGGCGTTGGAGAACTGGATTTCTTTGGCGCGCAGACCATGCCGCAGCGCATTCTGGCGCACGCGCGCCTTGCCCGATTTCGATTTCGGGCCGGTGCTCTTCTGCGCGTTACCACGATTCGCCGTGATTTTCCGGGCGCTGACGGTCATGGGTGACGCTCTCATGATGATGGACGCGTTCTCCTCGACATCATCGTGATGGCTCCGCCTTGCGTGCTGGAAATCCGTCCGCAGCGAACTTGTAGGGTGCGTCAAGTCCGCGCCGACGCGCCTTCTGCTCAGAAAATGAGGTGCGTCGGCGCGGACTTGACGCACCCTACAAGACTCCAAGACGACACGACTCCATCCCGCAATTGGGCCACAGGATTGTCAGTACGCGTTCGGGGTGGTACCCTCAAAACCCGCGTCAAATGCTGGAGTGCAGAACGACTCAGAGCGAGAATCCCCTCGGTCACGTCCTTCGAGTCGGGTTTGACGCCGATCTTCGCAACAGGTTGCGTCGGAGGTTGGCCTCAAATAACCTCGCCCGCGGAACCGGTGCGAGCGTTGTCCCCAGGTTCGATCGTGCCCCGATCCCACAACCGGAGGAAGGAACGCCATGAGAAAGCTCGGACTCGCCGCCGCCCTGACCGTCGCCGCGACGCTCGTCTTCTCGACGTCCGCGCTGGCCCAGGCCGCCAAGAAGAAGATGGCGCAACCGCGCATCAGCCCGCACGAGACCATCACGGCCACCATCGACGGCAACGAGGTGAAGCTCGTCTACGGCCGGCCCTACACCACCAAGCCGGGCACCGACCGAAGCCCGCAAGATCTGGGGCGGCCTGGTCCCCTTCGGCAAGGTCTGGCGCACCGGCGCCGATGAGGCGACCTTGCTCACCACCGAGAAGCCCATCGAGATCGGCGGCTTCGCGCTGCCGGCCGGCACCTACTCGCTGTTCACCGTCCCCGCCGAGGACGGCTCCGCCAAGCTCGTCATCAACAAGAAGACCGGCCAGTGGGGCATCCCCTACAACGAAGACGCCGAGAAGGCCAATGAGCTGGCGCGGATCGACCTCAAAAAGACGCCCCTCGACGAGCCGGTCAACCAGTTCACCATGGCCCTCAAGCCGCGAGTCGAACGGCGGCGTGCTCGAGATGATGTGGGAGAAGACGAAGTATTCGGTGCCGTTCACCGTGAAGAAATAAGTGGGACCGACAGGCTTCCTGGTGACGCTCATTACATGGAACGCTGAGGAAACCACCTCCCGAAGTCCGACGGATTGGCTTCCCCCCTTACCAAGGGGGGATCGAGGGGGGTTCCGTCCGGGACGCGTCGCGCACCCGGAGAAGAACCCCCTCCAACTCCCCCTTGGTAAGGGGGAGAGCCGGAACTGGGGGCCTTGTTTCGTCAGCGTTCCCATCGCAGCCATCGGCGGTTTGGCGATCACAGCCGGGATGGCTCTTTCCGAGGCGCGGAGTCCGAGCATGTACCTTTCGAGACGCTCCCGGGTATCGGACCGGCCCCTTTGCTGGTTCCTGTCCCTGCTGTCCTTGTGGGCGGGGGCCGCGACCGTCGGCCGGGCCGCGGAGCCGCTCTCGGCCCCGGACACGTTGCGGGCGCTGCGCGGGTTCCGCGAGATGGGGAGCGTGCTCTATGTGGCCGCGCATCCGGATGACGAGAACACCCAGCTTATCGCCGCCTTCGCGCGCGGGCGGGGCCTGCGCACGGGCTATCTCTCGCTCACCCGGGGCGACGGCGGCCAGAACGTGATCGGTCCCGAGCTGTTCGAGGAGCTGGGCGTGATCCGCACGCAGGAGCTGCTCGCCGCGCGCCGGCTCGACGGCGGCCAGCAGTTCTTCACCCGCGCCATCGACTTCGGCTACTCGAAAAGTGCCGAGGAGACGCTGCGGATCTGGGACCGCAAGGGCGTCGTGTCCGACATGGTGCCGGCGTGATTCGCCAGTTCAAGCCCGACGTGATGATCACGCGGTTTTCGCCCCAGGGGGGCGGCCACGGCCATCACACGGCGTCGGCGATCCTGGCCATCGAGGCGTTCAAGCTGGCGGGCGACAAGACGGCGTTTCCCGAGCAATTCGACTTCCCCCCCTGGCAGCCGAAACGGCTCTTGCAGGACGGCCGCGGGGGCGGCGGCCGGCGCGATCCAGGCCGAGGAATCGGCGGCAATGACCCCGTCACGGGCGAGTCGCTCGGGGCGATTGCCGGTCGGAGCCGTTCCATGCACCGGAGCCAGGGTTTCGGCGGCTTCGGGGGCGGGGGCGGCGGAGGAGGGTCTCGCGGCGCCGAGTCGTTCACTCTGCTGGCCGGTGAACCAGCGACAAAGGACATCTTCGATGGCGTGGATACGACCTGGGCTCGCGTGCCCGGCGGCGCCGAGATCGCCAAGCTGGCCGATGAGGCGGTCGCCAAGTTCGACGTGAAAGACCCGGCCGCGAGCGTCCCCGCCTTGCTGGCGATTCGCAAGCAGGTGGCTTCCCTCACCTCTGATCCAGTCGTGGCGGAGAAGAAGCGCCAGCTTGACCGGGTGATCCAGGGCTGCCTCGGGCTCGTGGTCGAGACGACCGTCCCTCGGGCCGAAGTCGTGCCGGGCGAGGTGCTGGCCATGCACCATGTGGTGTCGGTCACATCGAGCGTTCCCGTCCGCTGGCTGTCGGTGTCCTATCCACTGACCGGGCAGACGGCCGCCGAGACGATCGACGCTGCATCCCGGCCAGCCGGCCACGCGCGACGAGAAGCAGACGCTGCCCGCCGCAACGCCGCTGAGCCAGCCGTACTGGCTGCGCGACGATCACTCCGTTGGCATGTTCCAGGTCCATACGGCCGCGCTGATCGGGCGTCCCGAGAACCTGCCGGCGTTCCCGATCGAGCATCAGTTCCAGGTCGGCGGGGAGACGATCGAGATCGCCGACGTGCCCGTGCAGGCCGCGTCCCAGGGCGAGCCGGCCCGGCGGCTGGATGTGATCGCGCCGGTGTCCTTGCGGTCGCTGTCCGAGGTCCGGCTGTTCGCGCCGGGCGCGGAGCGCAAGGTGGAGGTCGAGGTCACGGCCGCGCGCGACGGCGTGGCGGGGACGCTCGATCTGAAAGCGCCGGACGGCTGGAAGGTCGCGCCCGCGTCGCAGCCCTTCAAACTGTCCGCGGCCGGTGATCACACACAGCTTGCCTTCACCGTGAAGGCTCCGGCCGAGGCCATCGCGGGCGAGATCACGGCCGAGGCGCATGTCGGCGGCGCGACCTGGAACACCCAGCGGATCGTGATCCGCCACGAGCACATCCCCGTGCAATTGCTCCAGCCCCCTGCCCGGCTGAAAGCCGTCGTTCTCGATCTCGCGGTCAAGGGCAAGCGCGTCGGCTACGTTCCCGGCGCGGGCGACCGCGTGGCCGAAGCGCCTCGCGGAGATGGGTTACGAGGTCAAAACGCTTTCTGGCAGCGATCTCACGCCCGAGAACCTGCGCGACCTGGACGCCGTGGTGATCGGCGTTCGCGCCTTCAACGTGCGCGACGACCTGGCCGCGCACCTGTCGGACCTGTTTGCCTATGTCGAAGGCGGCGGCACGGTCGTCGCCCAGTACAACCGGCCGAACGGGCTGCGGACGACCAAGCTGGCCCCGTATGACCTGCGTCTGTCGGATGCCCGCGTCACGGATGAGAACGCGCCGGTGACGTTCCTCGCGCCCGATCACCCGGTGTTGAACACGCCCAACAAGATCACCGCGGCCGATATGGAGGGCTGGGTCCAGGAGCGCGGGATTTACTTCCCGACGAGCTGGGACGAGCACTTCACGCCGATCCTCGCGGCGGGCGACCCGGGCGAGACGCCCTTGAAAGGCGGCTTGCTCGTGGCGAAATACGGCCGGGGCCATTTTGTTTACACGGGCCTGGTGTTCTTCCGGGAGCTTCCCGCGGGCGTGCCCGGGGCCTACCGACTCTTCGCCAACCTGGTCTCGCTCGGCCGATGACGCTCTTTGACGCCGACAGCGCGGGCCTGCCGGAGACGCCCGAGGATGCGGACGAGCCGCCGGAGGACGCGACCGGCCTGCCCTGGCTGCGCACCTGGCCGCGGGTCTACCTGTTCGTGATGGGCGGCTTCGTCACGTGGGTCGTCCTGCTGGTCGTGCTCGAACGAGTGTTCTCATGAGCCTGGTCGATTTCCTGGTGCTGGTCGGGAGCGTGGTCGGCATCGCGTCCTACGGCGTCTGGCGGACGCGCGGACGGCAAGAGCTGAGCCATTACCTCAAGGGCGATCGGCACACCGGGTGGGCCGTCATCGGTGTCTCGGTGATGGCCACCCAGGCCAGCGCGGTGACGTTCCTGTCGATGCCCGGACAGGGCTACCAGGACGGCCTCGGGTTCGTGCAGAATTATTTCGGCGCCCCGCTCGCCTTGATCCTCATCGCGGCGGTGTTCCTGCCCATGTACCGACGGCTCAACATCTACACGGCTTACGAATATCTCGGCCGCCGCTTCGACGGGAAGACCCGGCTGCTGGGCGCGGCCTTGTTTCTTCTCCAGCGTGGTTTGCAGGCGGGGATCACCGTGTATGCGCCGGCGATCATCCTCTCGACCGTGCTCCACTGGCGCACGGATGCGACCATCCTGCTCACGGGCCTGGTCGTGATCGTCTACACGGCCACCGGCGGCAGCCAGGCGGTGAACGTCACGCAGAAGTACCAGCTTGGCGTGATCTTCTGCGGCATGTTCGCGGCCTTCGTCGTCTTGCTGCGACGCTTGCCGGCCGGCGTGGGACTGACCGACGCCCTGACCGTGGCCGGCGGGTTCCACAAGCTCACCGGCGTCGATTTCTCGCTCGACGCGAACCGGCGCTACACGTTCTGGTCGGGCCTCTTGGGAGGCTTCTTCCTGGCGCTCTCGTACTTCGGCACCGATCAGTCGCAGGTCCAGCGCTATCTTTCGGGCGGATCGCTGCGCGAGAGCCGGCTCGGGCTGATGTTCAACGCCGTGCTGAAGATCCCCATGCAGTTCTTCATCCTGCTGCTGGGGACGATGGTCTTCGTCTTCTACCAGTTCGAGCCGCCGCCCGTCTTCTTCAACCAGGCGTTGTGGGAAAGCGGCTTGAAACGTGATTCCGGCTCCAGGCTGCAAACTCTCGAACAGCGCTACAACGAGCTTCACGCCGAGAAGCGCGCGGCCGTCACGGAGTGGCTTTACGCGCGGCACGCGGGCGATTCCGCGGCCGTGGCCGAGGCCAAGGCGCCGCGCAATCCGCCCAGGCCAAGAGCCAGGCCGTGCGGGCCGAGGCGAAGACGGCCCTGGAATCGCTCACGCCCGGGATCAAGTCGCCGGATACCGATTATGTGTTCATCACCTTCATTCTGCGACACTTGCCCCACGGGCTGATCGGTCTGTTGATCGCCGCGTTTTTTGCCGCCACGCTGTCTTCGAAGGCTGCCGAGCTGAACGCGCTGGCCTCGACCACGACGGTGGATTTCTATCGGTTCCTCGTGACGCGGCAGGCCGGCGATGCGCACTATGTGGCCGCGTCGCGCTGGTTCACCGTGATGTGGGGGGCCGTCGCGGTCGGTTTCGCCCTGTTCGCGAGCCTGACGGAAAACCTGATCCAGGCCGTGAATATCGTCGCCTCGATCTTCTATGGCGTGGTGCTCGGGCTGTTCCTCGTGGCGTTCTTCGTGCGCTGGGTGCGGGGAACGGCCGCGTTCTGGGGCGCGATCGCGGCGCAGCTTCTGGTGTTCGTGCTGTACCACTTCCTGAGCATCAGCTACCTCTGGTACAACGTGATCGGCTGCGCGGCGTGCGTGGTCTTCAGCCTGGCGTTCCAGGCTGTGCTCGTCCTGTCCCGCGCGGAGCCGACGCAGCTCATGAGCGCCACCCCCGTCATCTGTTTCGGGCAGCAGCCGTGCGGGTTCTTCCCCCGGCGCTTCCTCTACGCGAAGATCGCCACGGCGCGGCGGCTCCAGGCCCAGATCGGCGGCGAGATCGTCTTTTTCTGCCACGACAGCGACCACGATTTCCGCGAGACCCGCACGACGTTGCACCATCGCAAGACGGGCGTGCCGATCCAGCTCAACTTCGCGTTTGACAACCAGGTCCAGCGCAAGTTCTCGCCGCTTTTCCTCAAGCGCGTTCCGCGCCGACTGGCACGCCCGCACCGCCGAGCAGCTTCGCGCCTACGTCGATCCGCGCTGGGTGGCGGCGTTTCGTGATGTCCAGGCGGCCCACGTCGCCGATTTCTGCCTGGAAATGTACCGGCGGATGGGTTTGCTCGAAGGCATTCGCATCGCTCGATCCAGCGATCCGGCCTTCCGGCTCGCGGCCTGCGATGTCGAAGATTATTATGTCGATGTGCCGTTCGAAGGCGAGATCGTCCGGGCACGCCTCAGGGACGGCCGGCTCATGCTGTACAAAGGGGGCGACCAGTACGTGCCGCTCCCGTTGCAGTCTTACAACCGCGCCCAGATCAGCCCGACGCGCGACACCCGCCTGCGCTGGATGCAATCGGTGATCCACTGCACGCACTACGTGGCGGGCGCCAGCGAGCAAAACTACCTGTGCAAGGACGACGCGCCGGAGATCTCCTACGTCGTCCGCGACACCATCGAACGGGCCGATGAAGCCTATGTCGAACCCCCGACCTGAGCCGGCGCCCCTGGTGGCCTTCGGCGCGCATCCCGACGATGTGGAATTCGGCTGCGGCGGCGTGGTGGCGCTGGAAACCCGCGCCGGGCGTCCGGCTCACGTGATTTTATGTTCACGCGGCGAGTCGGCCAGCCACGGCACGCCCGAGGAGCGCGTCATCGAGTGTGAGCATGCCGCGCGAGCGATGGGCGCCGCGCTGGAGTGGATCGAGCTCGACGGCGACGCCCGCCTGGAGGAGAAGCCCGCCCATGCGATCCGGCTGGCGGCCGTCATTCGCCGGCTGCGGCCGGCGGTCGTGCTGGCGCCGACCGTGGTCGAGAACCAGCACCCGGATCATCCCCGGCTCGGCCGTCTCGTGCGCGACGCCGCCCGCATCGCCCGGTATGGCGGCGTCGCCGAGCTGCGCGAGATGGCTCCGCACGCCATCGAGCAGCTTTTTTCTACGCCTTATCACCGGGGGCCGAGCCGCGCGACATCACGCCGATTCTCGTCGATGTGTCGGCCCCGGAGATCCTGGCGGCCTGGACGGCCGCGATGGAAGCTCATGCGACACAGGTAAAAGCGCGGAGCTACATCGAGATGCAATTGACCCGTGCCCGCGTGCAGGGTCTGCGCGTCGGCGTCGGACACGCCATTGCACTTTATCCCAACGATCCGCCCGTCATCGATTCTCTGGCCCGGCTGGGCCGCAGCGCGAGCCGATTCTGACATGGAACCTTCCCGCCCGCTCCGGATCGGCATCACCTGTTATCCCTCCGTCGGGGGGAGCGGCATCCTCGCGTCCTGCCTGGGCGTCGAGCTGGCGCGCCGCGGGCATGATGTCCACTTCATCAGTTATGAGCATCCTTTCCGCCTGCCGGTCGACGCGCCCCGCCTGTCTTTTCATCCGGTGGGCATCAACGCCTACGGCCTGTTCAAATATCCGGATTACACCCTGCCGCTCTCGGTGAAGATGGCCGAGGTGAGCCGCGACATACCGGCTCGACGTGCTGCACGTCCACTACGCCGTGCCGCACGCCACCGCCGCGATCCTCGCGCGGTCGATGCTGCCGGCCGAGCTGCGGCCGAAGGTCGTCACCACCTTGCACGGCACCGACACCACCTTGCTCGGTCGCGACCCCGGCTACGGCCCGGCGATTCGCCATGCGTTGACGTGTTCGGACGCCGTCACGGTCGTCTCGGAGTACCTCCGCGGCGAGACTCGTCGCCTGCTCGATGTCGATCGGCCGATCGACATGGTCCACAACTTTTTCGAACCCCGCCCGCCGCGCCGGTCGCGCGCCGAGGTGCGGCACGAGCTCGGCGTGACGGACGAGGTGGTCGTGCTGCACAGCTCGAACCTCCGCCCGGTGAAGCGGATCGACCTGTTGCTGGAAGCCGCCGCGCGGGTACGGCCGATCGAGTCGTTCCGCCTGGTGATCCTCGCGGGCGAGGACTTCGCGCCGTTCGCGGAGGAAGTTCGCCGTCTCGGCCTCGAGGACCGGCTGACGGTGCTGGAACGTGTCACGGACATTGAAGAGTATTTGCAGGCGGCCGACGTGGGCTTGTTCGCGTCGGAGTCGGAAAGCTTCTGCCTGAGCATTCTGGAAGCCATGTGCTTCGGCTGTCCCAGCGTGGCGACGCGCGTGGGAGGCATCCCCGAAGTCGTGGAAGATGGCGTCTCGGGCGTCCTCGTCGCCCCCGGCGACGCCGTCGCACTCGCCCGGTCCCTGGAAACCTTGATCGCCGACCCGGCCCGACGAAAAGCGCTGGGCGAGGCCGCAAAACGGCGCGCACGCGAGCACTTCTCGGCCGAGGTGATTGTCCCCCGCTACGAGGCGCTCTACCGACGGGTTTGCGACGGTGCGATGTAAGCGGCGGGTGGCACTGGTGACTTGTCCACCAGTGCTCTGGGACTGAGAGTCTGTCCCGAAAGCCCGTCGAGGGCGTCAGGTTTTAGCCCCGAAGGGGCGGCAGTGAATAGCCCGGGGCGTCAGCCCCGGGAGGAACAACGGCGCAAAAACTCCTTCTTCTCAGCCCCGAAGGGGCGACAGAACCCCGGCTCGTCCGCAGCCTCTTCTGTCGCCCCTTCGGGGCTGAGAAGAAGGGGGGTGTGGGGCCGGTCTCGGTTCCTGGGGCTGACGCCCCGGGCTATGCGCTGCCGCCCCTTCGGGGCTAAAACCAGAATGACCGGATCGTCACTTCTGGGACAGACTCTGAGATCGCACTGGTGGACAAGCCACCAGTGCCACCCGGACACAAGAGGTTGCGGCTCGGCCGCGCGACGACAGAAGGCTCGGGACACGCGAAACAGGTACGGCGGCAAGCCGCCCCCGCCGCCCGACCGGGCTGGTAAATGGAGGCATCCGCCGGCGCGATGGCCGCCCATCGCGGCCGGCGTGTGCCCTTCAGGAGCCTGCCCATGTCCGATGCGAGCCAGAGTGGAAGCGGGCCGCCGCGCCGCGCCGGCGGCCTGGGTCTGCGGCGTAGCGCCGACGGCACCTTCGAGCTGGTCCATCCCCACTGCGTCGAGGAACGCCGCGAGGATTGCGCGGAGGCGCTCGCCATCTGGCGGCGCCGGCGAGCCGGACGAGGCGCGCGAGGTCCTCCTGTTCGCACTCGAAGGCTGCGGCCAGAACCTCTGGCGCATGTGGCGCTCGGCCAGATCGCGCTCGCGGCCGGTCACGATCCCGCGCTGGCCCGGGGGCATTTCGGCTATGCCTACGAGCTGGCCCACGCGGTCCTGCCGCCCGATTTCGCGGGGCCTCTGCCCGCCGACAGGCCGCCCAACCGGCCGTTTTATGAAGCGATCGAGGGCCTGTGGCGCCTGCCTGGACGCGCTCGATGAAACCGCCGAGGCGGCCGAGATCCGCCAGCGGGCCGCGCGCTGGCAGCGCCGGCCGTCGTGAGCGCACGCTGCGCTCTCGTCGGTTTTCACGTCTTCTGGTAATATGATGGCCTTGTGAAGCATCTTGCGACGGGAGAACGCCTTGGATTGCCTGGGAACGGTGGCCATCGTGGGAGTCGGCCTGATCGGCGGCTCGGTCGGGCTGGCGCTGCGTGCGCGGGGGCGGGCGCGTCGCGTCGTGGGGGTGGGCCGGAACCAGGAGCGTCTCGATCTGGCACGCGATCTCGGCGCGATTGACGAGGGCACGACCGATCCCGCGCGCGGCTTTACCGACGCGGACGTGATCGTGGTTTGCACGCCCGTGACCCGCATCGCCGAGGACGTGCGCCGGGCGGTCGAGCTGGCACCGCCGCACGTGCTCGTGACCGACGCCGGGAGCACGAAGCGCGCGATCGTCGCCGACGTGGAAGCCGACGCGCGAGCGCGCGCGGCGTTCGTCGGCGCGCACCCGATCGCCGGTTCCGAGCTGTCGAGCGCCCGGCACGCGCGGGCCGACCTGTTCGAGGGGCGGGCCTGTGTGCTGGTGCGGACGGAACAGACCCCGGCGGATCGCTTCGAGCGGGCGGCGCGCGTTCTGGTCGGCGCTGGGGTGCCGGATCGTGGTGATGGGTCCGGAGGAGCACGACCAGGCGCTGGCCTTGACCAGCCACCTGCCGCACGCCGTCGCCGCCGCGCTGGCCGGCGCGGTGCCGCCCGAGGCACTGACTCTGGCGGCGGGCGCGTATCGCGATGGGACGCGGGTGGCGGCCTCGGACGCCGACCTCTGGACGGGCATCTTCCTGGCCAACCAGCGTCCCTTGCTCGAAGCGCTCGACGTCTTCCAGGCGCGGCTGCGCACCTTGGAGCTGGCGCTCCGGGCCGGCGACACCGACGCCATTCGCCACTGGTGGGAGCAGGCCCGCAACCGCCGCGCGTGGTTTGAGGACGCCGCCCCCGCCGTCGATCCCTGAGAAGGAGTCCGAGGCGCTCTTGTAGGGTAGGCTTCAGCCTGCCAGACTCCTTCAATCGGAAAATGGGATCGGCAGGCTGAAGCCTACCCTACAAGAAGAAACCCACACGTCTCGGACACCCTCGAAACGTTCTGTGATTCCTTTCTCAACCCCTGGACGATCTGGCTCCATGCTCTGGCACGTAACGATCCGTCCCGCTGCCGGTCAGCCGGACACCGAAGGTTCCCGAGTGGCGCGCGAGGCCGATGAGCTCGGTTTGCCGGGCCCCTGGCGCGTCGCGGCCAGCCGGGGTTTTCTCATCGAGGGGCGCGCTCGATGCCGCCCAGGTCAGCCGGGCTGCCGAGGCCGTGCTGGTCGATCCGGTCGTCGAGACGTATGCCGTCCGCCTGTGCGACGAACGCGGCCAGAACGCGGCGGGGGTCATCATCCACGTCCTGCCCAAGCCGGGCGTGACCGATCCCGAGGCCGACAGCGCGCGGCGGGTGCTGCGCGATCTCGGGTTCACCGCCGACTTTGTGCGCACGGTGCGATCGTACGAGGTCACGGGTCCAAGCGAATCGCTGCCGCGCCTGATCAACAAGGTGCTGGCCAACGAGGCCGTCGAGCAGGCGGTCCTCGGGCCGATCCGGCTCGATCATCTCGGGCAGGGCCACGCCTACCGCTTTCGTCTCGTCACCGTGCCGATCCGCGCCATGGACGACGCGGCCCTGTTGCGCACCAGTCGGGACGGCCAGCTCTCGCTGAGCCTGGAGGAGATGCGGACCATCCAGGCCCATTTCCGCGGGCTGGGGCGCGATCCCACCGACTGCGAGCTGGAAACCCTGGCGCAGACGTGGTCCGAGCACTGCTCGCACAAGACCCTGCGGGGGCGGGTCGAGTTCGAGGGCCAGGTCATCGACAACCTGCTCAAGCAGACCATCTTCCAGTCCACCCAGGACTTGAACCTGGACTGGCTGGTGAGCGTGTTCGTGGACAACGCGGGCGTGGTCCGGTTCGATGACGAGGTGGACGTCTGCTTCAAGGTCGAGACGCACAACCACCCCTCGGCGATTGACCCGTACGGCGGCTCGAACACCGGCCTGGGAGGCGTGATCCGCGACGTGCTGGGCACCGGCCGCGGGGCCAAGCCGATCGCCAGTACCGACGTGTTTTGTGTCGCCCCGCCCGACACCGATCCGGCCCGCCTGCCGCCCGGCGTGATTCATCCCCGGCGGGTCCTGGAAGGAATCGTCGCGGGCGTGCGCGATTACGGCAACCGGATGGGGATTCCCACCGTCAACGGCGCCGTGCTGGCGCATCCGGCCTATCTGGCCAATCCGCTGGTGTTTTGCGGTACTGTCGGCGTCCTGCCGCGCGGGATGGCGACGAAGCACGTCGAGCCGGGCGACCGCATCATCGCGCTCGGCGGGCGCACCGGCCGCGACGGCATCCACGGCGCGACGTTCAGCTCGATCGAACTGTCGGCCGATTCGGAGGAGGTCTCGGGAGGCGCCGTGCAGATCGGCAACGCGATCACCGAGAAGATGCTCACCGACGTCTTGCTTCAGGCGCGCGATCGCGGCCTCTATCACGCCGTGACCGACTGCGGCGCGGGCGGCTTCAGCTCGGCCGTCGGCGAGATGGGCGCGCAGATGGGGGCGGAGGTCGATCTCGACACGTGCGCCGCTGAAGTACGAGGGGCTGTCCTACACCGAGATCTGGATCTCGGAAGCCCAGGAGCGCATGGTTTTGGCCGTGCCGCCCGCATCCTGGCCCGAGCTGAAGGCGCTGTGCGATGCGGAAGACGTCGAGGCGACCGACCTGGGCCAGTTCGTCCCGTCGGGACGCCTGACCCTGCGCTATCAAGGGCAGGTCGTCTGCGACCTGGCGATGGATTTCCTGCACGACGGCGGCCCGCGCGTCACGCGGCCGGCGCGTTTCACGGCGCCCCCGTTTGTTCCCGCCGCCGTCCCCGACCGGGGCGATTTTTCCGACGACCTGCTCGCCGTGCTGCACGCCTGGGACGTGGCCAGCAAGGAATGGATCATCCGGCAGTATGACCACGAGGTCCAGGGCCGCACCGTGCTCAAGCCGCTGGTCGGCGTTGCCGACGACGGTCCGGGCGATGCCGCCGTCGTGCTGCCGGTGCGCGGGTCCACCAAGGGGCTGGCGATCGCCTGCGGCATCAACCCGCGGTATGGCGAGCTCGACCCCTATGCCATGGCGGGCTGCGTGATTGACGAAGCGGTGCGAAACTGCGTCGCGGTCGGCGCCGATCCGGCACGGATTGCCCTGCTGGACAATTTCTGCTGGGGCAGCCCGGAGCGTCCCGAGACGCTCGGCTCGCTGGTCCTGGCGGCGCGGGGCTGCCACGACCTGGCGCTCGCGTACCGCACGCCGTTCATCTCGGGCAAGGACAGCCTGTACAACGAATACGCCCACCAGGGCACGAGCCTGGCGATTCCGCCGACGCTCCTGATCAGCGCCCTGGGCCAGGTGCCGGACGTGCGGCGGTGCGTGACGATGGATCTGAAAGAAGCCGGCAACCGGCTGCTCGTCGCCGGCCTGACCCGTCTTGAACTGGGCGGCTCACAATGGCTGGAGACCCTGGGGCGATCGGGCGGCGGCGCGCCCCGTGTTGATCCCGCACTGGGTCGGCGGCTGTTCGCGGCCATTCATGCCGCCATCAACGCAGGGTTGATCCGAAGCTGTCATGATCTCAGTGATGGAGGATTGGCCGTGGCGCTGGCGGAGATGGCTCTGGCGGGCGGTTTGGGGGCGAAGGCGGAACGTATTTTCTGTTCCCTCCACACCGGACGCTGCCTATGATGGTGTATTGCTGTTTTCGGAAAGCCCATCGCGATTCCTCCTGGAAGTTCGTCCGGAACGCCTTTCCGCGGTGGCCGAGTTGTTCCGGGGTCTGCCACTCGGACAGCTTGGCCAGGTTGTTGCCGAGCCGTGCCTGACCATCCTGGGGCGCGATGGTCGGGCCGTGATTGCGCTTCCTGTCGATCGTTTGAAGTCCGCCTGGCAACGCCCCCTGCATGGTTGATTTCGAGACTGTAGCGAGGATACCGGGTTGGTTTCGGATTCCATGCGGAACAGGTGTTGGGTGCCACGGGTTCCGTCTGCGGAACCCGTGTCCGGGGCCGTAGGGCACGGGTTCCGCAGACGGAAGTACGTGTTTCGCGTCTCGCCATCGGACGTAAGTCCTTTCTGTGTAGCGGCGGCCGTCTCGGCCGCTCCGGAGGGGAACCAGCTCGGAGCGGCCGAGACGGCCGCCGCTACACAGAAACGCCCAGAAAACCAGCCAACCGAGACGCTAAACACGTGCAGACGGAACCCGTGGCACCCGATCTCTCCGGCAGAACGCCCCGGTATCGTTGCGACTGTCTCTTGATTTCGCGCTTTTCCCGCCTGATCCGTTGTGTTGGTCTTTTCTGGTCCGTGATTCAAGGAACTTCTCCATGATCCGCTTCGTGACGTTCGTGGATGGCTCGAACCTGGATGGTGTGCTGAAGCATCTGAACCTGCGCGTGGACGATTACGGCTCGTTTTATCGCCACGTCTTTGAGCAGAGCGTGCATTACTGGGGCCGCACCTTCGCGGAGGGGTCCCCCTGGCCGACGGCTCAGCACTCGCGGATCTACTGGTACGTGGTCGGCAAGACGGATGAATGGGACCTGACCGACCCGAAGGCCGAGCAGCGGCTGCGCGGTCGTTTCGAGATGAACCCACGGCTCCGTGACAGCTACCTGGAAGATGTCGTGCGGCGCATGCCGGAGCTGCCCGAGGCGCGCCGGCTCGACGAGGCCTGGACGCTCTGCTTTGGCGAGACCCGCGAATGGTACGATAACAAGAAGCTGCGCCCTGGAGCGCAAGAAGCGGTTTTATCACGGTGTGCAGGCCGCGACCGACTTCGTCGAGATCCGCCAGGAAGGCCACTGGAAAGTTGACCTCTTGCACCATACGATCACGGAGAAAGGTCTCGACACGAGCCTGGCCGTGGACATGGTCGCGCTGCAGGATACCTACGATGTGGCGCTGTTGATCTCGGGCGACGCCGACGGCATCCCGGGTATCAACTATGTCAAGAACCGCGCCAAGCACGTCGGGGTGGTCGAGTTTCGCCGCGGTGCCCAGTCCGATTTCACGGCCAAAGGCGCCTCCTCGCGGCTGAAGATCGCGGCCGATTTCGTGGTGCAGATCTTCGAGGCCGAATTGATACGCCGGAACCTGGCCTACCGCGCTCTGGAATCCGAGTACGGCGCCCCCTCGGCGTTCGCGCCGGGTGACGGGAATTACTGACTCGTCTTGTAGGGTGGGCTCGGCCCACCGTCCGGGATGAAACACGGAAAAGAAGAGGTGGGCCGAGCCCACCCTACAAGACCGCCTGGAGTCCGCGATCGATGCCGACGCCGCGTGCCCTGATTGTGCGAGCCCCCGGATCGAACTGCGATGAGGAGACGGCCGCCGCCTGGCAGGGTGCGGGCGCCGCGGTGGAGACCTGGCACATTGGCCGCGTGCTGGAGAAACCCGAGGCCCTGGATCGCTTTGCGATCCTGACGATTCCGGGCGGCTTCTCCTACGGCGATGACCTCGGCGCCGGGCGCATCATGGCCACGAAGCTGCATGCGCTGGGGGACGCCCTGGAGCGTTTTCGCGACCGGGGCGGGCTCTTGTTGGGGATCTGCAACGGGTTCCAGGTGCTGGTGCGGACCGGTCTGCTCCCCGGCGGCGCGCGGTCCGAGGCCGCCACGCTGACGCGCAATGATTCGGGCCACTTCGAGTCGCGCTGGGTGCGGCTGGGACCCACGGCGGGACGTTGTCCGTTTTTGGCCGACGAGGAACCGATCGAGCTGCCCGTGGCACACGGTGAAGGGAAGTTCCTCCTGGCGCGCGATGATGCTCTGACGGACCTGGAACGCGGCGGACAGATCGTCCTGCGTTACATCGACGCCGAGGGCCGGCCGACGCAGTCCTATCCGGCCAACCCGAATGGCTCGGCCGCGGCCGTGGCGGGCCTGTGCGACCTGACCGGCCGCGTCTTCGGACTCATGCCGCACCCGGAGCGGCACATCGCGCCGTGGCACCATCCCCGCTGGACCCGTCGTGGATTGGGAGCCGAAGGCGACGGCCTGCGGTTCTTCCGCAACGCCCTGCGTGCCCTGGCATGACCGCCTCTCCAGACCGGTGAAACATCTTCGCGCACGCTCGGTCGGGATTTTCCTCGTTGTGAATGTTAGGATGAGATCGCAGGCGCCTCGCTCCGTTGTGGGCCGCACCCCCTCGCGGCGATGCTTGGCGGCTTCTCATGGTTCGAGACGACCCATGACCCGAACAATTCCTTCCTGGCTGGGCTACGCGCTCGCGGTTCTGGGCGTGGTCCTGGCGACCCTCCTCAGAATGGCACTCGATCCCATTCTGGGTGACCACCAGCCGTTTGTGACCTACTACGTGGCGGTTCTGCTGATCTCCTGGTCCTGTGGAAAGGGACCGTCGCTGCTGGCGATCGGCCTGAGCGCTCTGGCCGGCGACTACTCCTTTATTCCACCGCGGACGTCCTTGAACATCAGCGACGTGGAACAAGCAAGGGGCCTGGTGCTTTTTGTGCTCGTGGCATTGGTCATTCTCCTGTTGAACGAGTTACAGCGATCCGCGCGCGACCAGGCCGAGGCGCACGCCCGCGAAGCCGCGTCCCAGCGGGAGCAACTGCGCGTGACGCTCTCCAGCATCGGCGACGCCGTCATCGCCACGGATCTGCGGGGATGCGTCTCGTTCCTGAACCCGGTGGCCGAGGCGTTGACCGGCTGGAGCCTGTCCGATGCCCAGGGACAACCGCTCGAAGCCGTCTTTCGGATCGTCCACGAGCACTCGCGACAAACGGTGGAGAACCCGGTGGCGCGCGTGCTCCGCGAGGGGACCGTGGTGGGCCTGGCGAATCACACCCTGCTCATCGCCAAAGACGGCACCGAGCGGCCCATCGCCGACAGCGCCGCGCCGATCCGCGAGGCCGGGGGCCAGATCGGCGGCGTGGTCCTGGTCTTTCGCGACATCTCCGCGCAGTACCTGGCGCGAGAAGAGCGCGACCGGCTGGCGTTTTTGGTCGAATCCTCGAACGACGCCATCACCGGCAAGACCTCCGAGGGGATCATCACAAGCTGGAATCAGGGTGCCGAACAGTTATACGGCTACAAGGCGTCGGAGGTCGTCGGCCGCCCCATCGCGCTGCTGGTGCCGCCCGGTCATCCCGATGATGTGAAAGATCTGCTCAAGCGGATCGCCGAGGGCGAGCAGATCGCCAACTTCGAGACCGTCCGCCGGCGCAAGGACGGCACGCTCTTGACGGTGTCGCTGAGCCTCTCGCCGATCCGCAACGCGACGGGCCAGATCCTCGGCGCTTCGACGATCGCGCGGGACATCACCGCACAGAAACGCAGCCGGGAGGCGCTCGAACAGGCCAAGGACGCGGCCGAGACGGCCAACCGGGCCAAGGACCAGTTCCTGGCCATGCTCTCGCACGAGCTGCGCACCCCGCTGACGCCCGTCCTCATGGCGGCCACCGCCGCGCTGCAGGACCCGGACGTGCCCCAGGCGATCCAGCCCACCTTCGAGATGATTCGCCAGAACGTCGAGCTCGAGGCCCGGCTCATCGACGACCTGCTCGACGTGATGCGGGTCGTTCAGGGCAAGATGCACTACCAGTGGCGCATCGTGGACGCCCACATGCTCTTGGGGCGCGTCTTCGACATCTGCCGCAGCGATCGCAACGCCAAGCAGATCCAGGTGGTCACCGACCTGCAAGCCGCCGCGCACCACGTCCTGGCCGACCCGGCCCGGCTCCAGCAGGTGTTCTGGAACCTGTTCAAGAACGCCGTCAAATTTACCCCGGACGGCGGCACCGTGGCCGTGCGCACGCGGAGCCGCAACGGCCAGTTCCAGGTCGAGGTAAGCGACACCGGCATCGGCATCGAGCCGGACGACCTGGAGCGCATCTTCCGGGCGTTCGAACAAGCCGAGGACCCGCGCATCCGCAAGCTCGGCGGACTGGGCCTGGGGCTGGCCATCAGCCGGTCCGTGGCCGAAGCGCATGGCGGTGAGCTCACGGCCAGCAGCGCCGGGCCCGACCAGGGCGCGACCTTCACCCTGGTCCTGCCCAGCGCGGCGCCGACGGCCGCCGAGCCGTCGGCCCCCGCGCCGGGCACGCTTCGATCTGCGCACCCGACACGCCTGCCGGTTGCTCCTGGTCGAGGACGACGCGATGACGTTGCGCATCATGGCACGCCTGCTGGAAAACGCCGGGCATACCGTGACCACCGCCCATTGTCTCGCCCAGGCGCTCAAGGCCGCCTCCCCCGAGATGGACCTGGTCGTCAGCGATATCGGTCTGCCCGACGGCAGCGGACTCGACCTGATGCGGCGGCTGCGCGACCAGTTCGGCCTCTGCGGCATCGCCTTGACCGGGTTCGGCACCGACGAAGATATGGCCAAGAGCAAAGAAGCCGGTTTTGTGTCCCATATCACCAAACCCATCGATTTCTTCCGACTGGAGGAGGCCATCCAACAAGCGGCGGATTCCCGGTGCTGAGACCCCGTCTTCCCTCCCTTTTTTCTCGACGGCTGGATGCGCTATCATGGATCGATGTCATTATGTCGTGCTGATTATCGAGGATCATGACGCCACGCGCACCATGCTCGCGAAGCTCTTGAGCATCAGTCTGGACGGCTGGCAAGTGCTGACGGCCGCGACGATCGCCGAGGGCCTCGCGCTGCTGCTCGAGTCCGAGCCCGATTGCCTGGTGCTGGACCTGATGCTGCCGGACGGCGATGGGGAAACCGTCCTGCGGCGGATTCGCGAAACGAAGCTGCGCACCTGCGTCGCGGTGACCACCGGCACCGGCGACGAGGCGCGCCTGGATGCCGTCCGCTGGCTCCAGCCCGAGGCCCTGCTGCGCAAGCCGATCGACCCCGAGGATCTGTTTCGGGTCTGCCGGGCCGCGGTCGCGGAAGGGCATGCGCGAGATCGGTCCCACGATCGCGGCATGAACTGACAGGGTGTGCGCGTGGTCTTGTAGGGTAGGCTTTAGCCTGCCAATCCCATTGGATTGGCAGGCTAAAGCCTACCCTACAAGACCAGAGGCCATCCGGGGTCTGTGATTCCATGACCACGCTGCCGACGACGCGATTCTTCTCTTTTCCGCTCTCGATCCTGATTCTCTGCTGCGGAAAATTCGCGGCCGGTGCTCCACCGCAGAGCCCGCCCGCGCAGCCGCTGCCGCCCCATCCCCGGCTGCTCTTGACCGATGCGGAGCTCCCCAAGATCCAGGCGCGTTGCGCGCAGGACGCGGGTCTGAAAGACGTTTATCGCGGTCTACTCCGAAATGCCGATGGCTGGCTGACGAAGGCGGTCGCGCTCCCGCCGCGCGGCGGCCAGTGGTTTCACTGGTACGCCTGCAAGAAGGACGGCGCCAACTTGCGGACGGTCTCGCCGACCGAGCACAAGTGCCCCGTCTGCGGCACGGTCTATCAGGGCTGGCCCTATGACGACGTGGTGCTCATGGGGACGCACGACGGCTACAGCCGCGCCGTGCGCGACCTGGGACTGGCCCACCGGCTGACCGGCCAGGCCAAGTATGCCGACAAGGCGCGCGAGATCCTCCTGGCCTACGCCGCGCAGTACAACCGCTATCCGCTCCACAACATCCACGGCGAGGCGAAGGTCGGCGGCGGCCACGTCGGTCCGCAGACGCTCGACGAGGCCGTCTGGCTGATCGCGATGTGCCAGGGCGCCGACCTGATCTGGGACCGGCTCAGCAACGAGGACCGCACCACCATCGAGACCGGTTTGCTCCGGCCGGCCGCCGAGACGATTCGCCGGCACAAGATGGGCATCCACAACATCCAGTGCTGGAAGAACTCGGCCGTCGGACTGGTCGGGCTCTTGCTCGACGACCAGGCGCTCATCGACGACGCGGTGCGCTCCGAGCACGGCTTCCGCCGGCAGGTGGCCGAGGGGATCAACGACGACGGCCAGTGGTTTCGAAGGCGCCTGGGGTTATCACTTCTACACGGTCAGCGCGATGGCGCCCCTGGTCGAGGCGGGCGAGCGGTGCGGCCTGGGACTTTACGCCTACCAGAGCGGCGGGAAAAGCTACCGCAAATTGTTCGAGGGGCCGCTCGACCTGGCCATGCCCAACCTGGAGCTCCCCGCGTTCAACGACTCGGGGCCGGTGCGGGTGACGGCGGAAGCCTCGCTGTACGAGCTGGCCCTGGCCCGATATGGAGATCCCCGCTTCGCCGAGGTCTTGAGGGGAAGCAAGCGGGCGTCGTTGAATGCGCTTCTGGTCGGCGTGGTGCCGCTGCCGGCAGCCGCGCCCCGGATCTCGACGAGCCGCAATTTCCCGGCCTCGGGCTATGCGATCCTTCAGCCGGGGCCAGGGCGGGACGCGACCTGGCTGTGCTTGAAATACGGCCCCCACGGGGGCGGCCACGGACATCCCGACAAGCTCAATTTCGTCCTGGCCAGCCGGGGCCAGGTGCTGGGATTCGATCCCGGCACGGGCAAGTACGGCGTGCCGATCCATGCGGGCTGGCAGAAGACGACGATCGCCCACAACACGTTGACGATCGACGAGACCGACCAGAAGCCGGCCACGGGCCGCTGTCTCTCCTTCCTGAACGAATCCGGCTGGGCGGCCGCGCTGGCCGAGGCCGGGCCGATCGCGCCGGGCGTGAACTACCGGCGGGCCGTCGCCGTCACGAGCGACGACGTGGTGCTGGTTCTCGACCTGGTGCACGCCACCAAGGATCACACCTTCGACCTTGCCTACCACAATGCCGGTGCCTGGTCCGTGCCTCCGAAGGGGAAAACGGTGAAGCTGCCCGAGAAGCCGGGATATGAGTATCTGGAGGATATGGTCCAGGTGACCGGGCCTCTGCCCCTGATCGCGCGCGAGCCCGTCCACGTGGGCCTGGCCGTGGCCTCGGCGCAGGGCGGCGCAGTCTGGGCGGGCACCGGCGCCGGGAGCGTCCGCAGCGAGCGAGTCCCTTGCGTCATCGCCCGGACGAAAGGGAAGGATGCGCTCGTCGGGTGGGCCTGGATCTGAAGGGCACGACACCAACCTTGAACGTCGCGCCGAACGGCGCCGGCGGGACGGTCGAGGCGAACGTCCGCGGCCATCTTTATCGCCTGATCGTGGACCCGGACGGGGCGGTCAAGCTGAAGGTGCAATGAGGTTCGTATTACCCCGGCAAGAAAGTAGGTCGGACAATCCTGTCCGACTCCCCCGGCCTGTCGGACAGGATTGTCCGACCTACAGGAGGATCTTCTTTGCCGGGGTAATAGTGGGGCCGAGCCGCGCGACGAAACAACTCAGAGGCTATCCGGGAAGTCTGGTATTAGCCCCGAAGGCTGTTCAGCAGAACAGGTTATAATGTCACCGAATGGAGGCTATCCGGGAAGTCTGGTATTAGCCCCGAAGGGGCGGCAGTGAATAGCCCGGGGCGTCAGCCCCGGGAACCGGAGCGCCGCGTCACAAACCCTCTCCGGAGCCCCGAAGGGGCGGCAGAAACCACGGCCCCGCGGGACGTTCTGTCGCCCCTTCGGGGCTCCGGAGGAGGATCGTATCGCGACGTCCACCTCCCCAGGGCTGACGCCCTGGGCTATTCACTTCCGCCCCTTCGGGGCTAATACCGGGCATCCCGGATAGCCTCTCAGATGTCATCGGAGAACGAGTCTTGGTTTCGATAAAAAAAGGCCGCGCATTCCCCTGCGGCCCCCGCTCCACAGACGTAAAAGAGCCGGCGAACGGCACGGGAAGGCCGTCTTGGCCGTCCGGGACCAAGCCCTCCTGGCCCGACGGGTTGCATCACCCGTGAAACCCGAACCCCCCTGGTTTCCCGCCGCCGCCGCCGGTGATTTTCAGCGCTCCCAAACCCCACCCGACCGACCGTGGGAGAAAACACCACCCCCGCGGAGATCAGGTCGATCCCTTCCAAGAAGAAACAGATGAATAATTGCGAATAATAAGTGACACCAAGGCGTGAGGAGCCTCGGTGTGGAACCATCCGGCCCGACGATGCAGGGTGGAGGAGCCCACTCGCGGGAGCGGGCCATGTTCCGGGTGGTTCCTTTTTTGGAGAAGGAACTCCGAAGAACCTAACGATTCTCACGAAAAAGTCAAAGGAAAAACCTATCTTCCGGGAGAGATCGTCTAAGTCGAGCTATGAGCGGGGACAGGGATTCGGGGCGATTCCCCAACTCGGGGTTCCACCTGGGGACCAGAGAGCGCCGCGCGTGCCTCGCCGCGGCCGGACGCCGGTTCTGCGGCCGCCACCGTGGCCGGGCGGCCAAGCGGGGCGGAATGCGCGGGGAGCGTCCGGGAGGCGGAAGACAGGGCCTGGAAAAGAAAACGGCCCACTCGCGCGAGAACGCGAATGGGCCGCGCACCATACTCCACCGCAATGCCGTCCGGGGTGCTTTTGAGAACCCGCAATTCAAGTGGGAGCCTGAGATCCACTGGACAAGTCCGAGGGATCAAACATTGGCCCCCGACGGGTTATCTGTTGGTTCGCCAAAAGGAACACCCTTGCGCGAACATGGCAGAGATGGTATCCGAAGCCGGCCGCGAACGGCCCACATCAGACACCTTCAATGTAAGTCATGTCGCGGGGGCGATCAAGTGGTTTCGGGCGAAATCGCCGACGAGCCGTGGTCGTACGCGTGCCGCAGCCGCTGGATCTGGTCGCGGAGCCGGGCGGCTTCCTCGTACTGTTCCCGCGCGACGGCCAGCGCGAGCTGGTCCTCGAGCCGTTCGATGGGTCCCAGCGGCCGGGAGCGCTCGACGTCGGCCCGCCAGCGATTCAGGAAAGCCAGCTCCGGGCACGACGCGGCGGACTCGGTGCGCTCGATAGTCGCGGAAGAAGGCCTGGATCGCCGCCACACCCTCGTCGATGCAGCTCAGGGCGGCGCGATGGTCGCCCTGGTTGAGGGCCATCTCGGCGCGGGCCCGGCAGTGGATCATCGTCACGTAGGGCCGGTATTGATCGAACTGGAGCTTGTCCTGGTCGCGCGTCGCGTGGCGCACCACGAACCGGAAGAGCCGGAGGTTGCGCGCCGTGTCGCGCACCACCATGTCGTAGCGCTCCAGGTGGAACAGCGCGAGGTAGCGATGGTAGTACTGGAACCCTTCCCGGAGCAGCGCCGCGCAGGCGGCCGGATCGAGCACGTAGGGCAGCGCGCGCGACTGGCCGCGCGGTCCTCATGATAGTCGAGCAACGATTCGAAGCCGTGCGGCCGGAGGCCGTCCGGCCGCCCGGCGAGCTCCATTTGCAGCACGCCGAGATCGACACGCATCTGGAGCTTCTCGCGGCCGTCCTCGCCGGGCACGATCCGGACCTGGATCGAGTCGGGTTCGAAATCCCAGCCGCCGAGTATCGAGGCCAGATTTTTGCTCACGGGCACCCTGTGCATTCTTCCAGAGAGTCAACCGGTTCCATCAAGGACAGTGTAAGAACCGATGCGTGCCCGGACAAGCGCGACGCCGCCCGGCCCGCTCCGGTTGCGACACGGAGCGGGCCGGGCGGCGTGGGAGCGCCATCCCAACGGAAACGACTCAAAGGGTATACGAGAAGGGTTCTTCGGTCGGCCGCCGCCTGGTCTGGGTGGCATGCCCACGTCTTCGTGGGCATGTCCGCTGGCCTGGGGCTGACGGACATGCCCACGAAGACGTGGGCATGCCACCCAGACGCGCCAGATTCCCCGGCACAAGACCTTCTCGTACACCCGTTCAAAGCTCGTTGCCGTCGTGGATCATGGGCTCGAGCTCCTTGGTATTGCGCTCGACGGCCAGGACGATGGTGCGTTCCTCGACCCCGTCGGGACTGGCGGCTGTCGCCGGAATGATCTGCCGGGAGTCGGGAAGGCTGAACCGGACGGTGAAGGTCCCGTCGGGGCGAAGCTGGACGGGCTCACCCTGGAGGTTGACCTTGGCGTTCGGCTCGGTGGCGCCGTAGACGATCAGCTCGGCGTTGAGCTCGAAGTGGAACTTGCGGTCGGTCAGGCCCAGCGCGCCGGTGCCGAGGCTTGGTCAGCGCCAGGCCGTGCATGGGCCGCCGCAGGCGTTCCTCGAAGAGTTCGCGGAGATCGTCCGACGACCGTCGAGGTGCTGTGCCCGCCGGACTGGTGGTAGATCTTCTCGACCTGCTCCTGGACGCTGGTCCAGTTCTCGTCCAGGGCGTCGGAGGAGCCGGCCTTCGGGGTGGTCACGACGTTGGAGCGCGCCAGGACGAAGAACTTGCCGCGCCGGGAGAGATAGCCGATGTCGACGCGGTAGGAGCGTGGCGGATCGACGACGTCGATGTACCAGTTCCTGACCCCGCCATGGATCGGGATGTCGCGGACCTGCCGCTCGGCGGCGCGGTGGTTTCCTCGCTGGTGACGTCCATCAGCCGCAGGATCGGCCGGGCCATGTGCCATTCCTGGCCGAGGGCCGCCTGGGCGCGGGCCAGGGTGGAACGGCTCAGCTCCCAGTGGACGTGGAGCCAGTACGGATCGCGGACCATCGCGATGATGCGGTCCTTCTGGCAGCCATGATCAAGGGGCCGTGGCGGCAAGGGCGCCAGGGGCCGCGCCGTCGGGCTGGCCGCCCCCCGCGTCGCCCGCGACGGCCGCGCGGCCGGGGCAGGCTTGGCCGGTTTCCGCGGCTGGGCCTCGGCTTTCCCGCGCGGTTTCCGCGCGGCGCGGGCGACGGCGTCAGCGCTCGGATCAATTGATCCTTGCGCATGGCATGCCAGCCGACAATCCCTTGCTCCTTGGCCATCCGCGCCAGGACTTTCTTGTTGCAGTCCTTGAGCGATTCGACGGTCATGCGGGCCACTCCGTCTCGATCCGATCCGCACCACACTACACCGCGGCGCGGGAACGGGCTTTGATGAGGAACGCGAGGTTCATCCTTGAGTGGACCGATCCGGAAAACTCCCTGCCTCCCGGACTGCAAACACGACGCAGGCTCACCTCGACATTGTTGCGGTGCCCCGAAGGCTCGCTCGCCCCCGAAAAACACGAACGGCGGTCAGCAAACCCAGACTGCCGGGTTACAGACCGCCGCGTAAGCGTTCGGGCGCGATAAGTTCAGGGTATGAGCATGGCGCGTCCCCGCCCTGATTCCATCGTGGGAGAATTATCAGGTACTACGGGCTACCCAGTAGGGATACCACACCCGAGGAGCCCTGTCAACAGAAAAAGCCCCTGGAGTGTCCAGCCCTGGACACTGGGCCGCGAGTGTAACGAGTCCAGAGCGCCGCCGCCGCGCCGCCCAGGCACGGGCGCGGGGTGCGGCGGCCGGAGAAATGGAGCGTAGGCACCGCTGGGGAGTTGACAAGGGGCGCGTCCAGCCATTAAAACCGTGGTCCTGACAAGGCTGTCCGGTGTGCCCAATCCGCCGGATCTTCCTGCCTTGCCGTGGAGGGCATGAACGCTTGCGTTCGTGCGCGGAGCCGGACGTGTCCCCGCAGCCGCCTTCTCGATCGTCCTTGTCCGTCGGTCTGGAGTGGGCCTCGCGGGTCATGACGATCGGCCTGGAGTTCGCCCTTCCCGCGCTGGCGGGGTGGTGGCTTGATGAGCGATTGGGGACCCGGCCCTGGGTCTTGCTCGTGGGTGCCGCGCTCGGCTTTGCCACGGGCATGGTACAGTTGGTGCGAATCGGGCAGGCGGGGCCGCGGACCGGAATCTAGGTTGGCGGAGACCGTCGCGGGACCGGGGACGCACAGAAGGCGAGCACGATGGCCGAAGTCAACCCGCTGGAACACGTCGTCGATCACCGCACGCTCGACGTGTTGGGCGTGTATGAGGTCCACCTGCCGGTGGTCCTCGGGGTGCAGATCACGCGGTTCATGGTGATGGAAGTGGTCGCGGCCGTGCTCGTGGCCGCCTGCGTGATCCCCCTGGCGCGGCACGTGGCCAAACACCCGCTGACGCGCGGCAAGTTCATGAACTTCTTCGAGGCGATCGTCGTGTTCATCCGGGACGGCGTGGCCCGGCCCGCGATTGGCGAGCACGGGGCGGACGCCTTCCTGCCGTTCCTCTGGACCATGTTCTTCTTCATCCTGTTCAACAACCTGCTCGGCATGATTCCGGGTGGCGCCTCGCCCACGGCCAGCATCAGCGTCACGGGCAGCCTGGCCGTGCTGGCGTTCGCGGTGGTGATCGCGGCGGGCGTGCGGGCGCTCGGGCCGGCCGGGTTCGTCGTCGGCATCGTGCCGCACATGGACGTGCCCAAGGCGATCAAGCCGTTCCTCTGGAGCTTGATGTTCCTGATCGAGGTGGCCGGGTTGTTCATCCGCCACATCGTGCTGGCCGTGCGTTTGTTTGCGAACATGCTGGCCGGGCACGTCGTGCTGGCGGTGATCCTGGGCTTCATCGCGCAGGCGGTCGGGATTCTCACGTTCCTGGTGACGCCCGCGAGCATCGTGGGCGTGGTTTTATTGAGTCTGCTGGAACTGTTCGTGGCCTTCTTGCAAGCGTACATCTTCACGTTCCTGGCCGCGCTGTTCATCGGCATGGCAGCGCACCCGCACTGACCGGTCGGTGCCGCCGGCGGTTCCGACCCGCGCGGGCGGGCGGACCGGCCGCGTCCGGAACCGGTTTCCCGCGGCGTGGGGGCATCGGGGCTCTCACACCGTTCGGGTCCCCCGGGCAACGAACCGACTCGAGGGGCCGCCTTCTTTCCGACTGGAGTCGATCCTCCGATGAAATTCGCGAAGACCGCCCTGCTGGCCCTCGCCGTGTTGTTCCTGGCGCAGGTGGCCGTCCTGGCCGCGGACCCTGCGCCGCGCCCGCCAAGGCGGATCCGACGGTGTCCGACCAGGCGCGCATCGCCGCCGCCAGTCAGCCGAAGTACGCCTTTTCCGACACCCGCGCCGTCGGCGCCGGCCTGGTGATCATCGGCGCCGGGCTGGGCATCGGCCTGCTGGCCAAGTCGGCCGTCGAGAGCATGGCCCGGCAGCCCGAGGTGGCGGGCAACATCCAGACGGCCATGATCATCTCGGCCGCGCTGATTGAAGGCGTGACGTTCTTCGCGCTGATCATCATCATCACGCAAACGCCCTACTGACGTGGCCCCGACGGCGGCGCGGTGGCCGGCAGGCGCAGGCGCGTGCCGTCCACTGTGCCAGGCGGTCCGGTGTTTTCTGTCGGCAGAAATCTGCCGATCCCGACGCGAGGTCCCGGTCATGCCCCGGTTCTCGATGGTGGCGCTCAGGCTGTACGGTTTCCTCCTGATGCTCGGCGTGCCGGCGACGGCGCGGGCCGCCGAGTCGGGCGAGGCCGAGGCGGCGCCGAATATTCTGGAATTCAAGCCGTCGCTGGCCATCGCCACGATCATCGTCTTCACCCTCTTGCTGCTCGTGCTCTGGCGGTTCGCCTGGGGGCCGCTGGCCAAGGCCCTGCACGATCGCGAGGAACGGATGCGGCTGACCGCCGAGGAGGCGGAGCGGGCGCGGGACGAGGCGCAGCAGCTCATGCTCCAGCACCGGGCGATGATCGAGCAGGCCGGCGAACAAGTCCGGGCGATCCTCGACGAAGGCCGCCGGACCGCGCAGGCCACGGGCGACGAGATCGTCAAGAAGGCCCAGTCCGAAGCCGACGCCTCGCGCCAGCGGGCCGAGCGGGACATCACCACCGCCCGCGACCAGGCCCTCCAGGAGATTCTGGTCGCAGACCGCGAACCTGGCCGTCGATCTGGCGGGCAAGGTGCTCGCCCGCGAGCTGCGCGACGACGACCACCGCCGGCTGATCGACACCGCGATGGCCGAGCTGCCCGCGGCGCCGAACGGCCAGGGGGGACACGGCTCATGACGCCGGACGCCGCGGGGACGGTCTTCGACGAGACACAGACGCAACTGGCGCGCACCTACGCCGACGCCCTCCTCGGCGCCGCCGCGCGGGACGGCCAGGAGGCAGCGGTTCTCGACGAGCTCGACGAGCTGGTCGCCGATGTCTGGATGGACCATCCCGACTTCGCCGTGCTGCTCGAATCGCCGGCCCTGGCCGCCGCCGAGAAGGATCGCATCCTGGTGGACACGTTCGCCGGCCGGACCTTGCCGCTGCTCTTGACGTTTCTGCGCGTGCTGAACCGCAACGGCCGCCTGGCGATCCTGCGCCTGGTCGCGCGCGAGGCCCGGGCCGCGTGGGACCGGCGGCAGAACCGGCGGCATGTTCAGGTCCGCTCGGCCGTGCCGCTCGACGAGGGCCAGCTCGCCGCGCTGCGGGATCGCCTGGCCACGCTGCTGCGGGCGACGCCCGTCTTGCACACGCACGTGGACCCCGCGCTGATCGGCGGCCTGGTCCTCCAGGTGGACGATCACGTGTATGATGCCTCGGTGCGGACCGGCTACCTGGAGCGGTTCCGTCGCCAGCTCATCGACCAGAAGACACACGAGATCCTGGCCCGTTTCCAGACCTTCAGCACGACTTGACCGGCCACGCGGGCGCGGCCGCGCACTCGCACATAAAATCCGGCGGCGCCCCGCCTGCACAGGGAATCGCTCATGAAATTCAAGGCCGATGAGATCACGTCCGTCATTCAGCGCGAGATCGAGCAGTTCGAGTCCGCGGTGACGATCAGCTAGGTCGGCCGCGTGCTCGAGGTCGGCGACGGCATCGCCCGCATCTACGGCCTCTCGGGCGTCATGGCCGGCGAGATGGTCGAATTCGAGAACGGTGTGCGGGGCCTGGCACTGAACCTGGAAGAATCCTCCGTCGGCGTCATCATCCTGGGCGACTACAAGTCGATCCATGAAGGCGAGACCGTCCGCGCCACCGGCCAGCTTCTGCGCGTGCCGGTGGGCGAGGCCATGATCGGCCGCATCGTCAACCCCCTGGGCCAGCCGATCGACAACAAGGGCCCGATCGTCACCGAGCGGAGCCGGCTGGTCGAATCGCCGGCCCCCGGCATCGCCGACCGCCAGCCCGTCGATGAGCCGATGCAGACCGGCATCAAGGCGATTGACTCGATGACCCCGATCGGCCGCGGCCAGCGCGAGCTGATCATCGGCGACCGCAAGACGGGCAAGACGGCCATCGCCCTCGACACGATCCTCAACCAGAAGGGCACGGGCGTCATCTGCGTCTACGTGGCGATCGCCCAGAAGGAATCGACCACGGCGAGCATCGTGGACCTGTTGCGCCGGCACGGGGCGATGGACTACACGATCGTCGTCGCGGCCGGCGCCAGCGACCCGGCCCCGCTCCAGTACATCTCCCCTTATGCCGGCTGCGCCATGGCCGAGTACTTCATGTACGAGAAGGGCATGGCGACCCTGTGCATCTACGACGACCTCTCCAAGCAGGCCGTCTCGTACCGCGAGCTGTCGCTCCTGTTGCGGCGTCCTCCCGGGCGCGAAGCCTACCCCGGCGACATCTTCTACGCGCACAGCCGCTTGCTGGAACGTTCGGCCAAGCTGGCGAACACGTACGTCATCGTCCCCGAGAACGCCCCGACCGACGATCCGAATGATCCCGTCGGCGATCACTGGGCAGTCAACGGCAAGGTGTACAAGGGCGTGCCGGGCCTGGAAGAAGCCAAGCACGAGCTGAAAGCGTCGTATCCCGGCGGCCACAAGATCGCCCGCGTGGCCGGGTCGGGCGGCTCGCTGACGGCCCTGCCGATCATCGAAACGCTGGAAGGCGAGGTCTCGGCGTATATTCCGACGAACGTGATCTCGATCACCGACGGTCAGATCTACCTCCAGCCCGACCTGTTCTTCGCGGGCATCCGGCCGGCCATCGACGTGGGCATCTCGGTCAGCCGCGTGGGCGGCAAGGCCCAGAACCCGGCGATGAAAAAAGTGGCCGGCAGCCTGCGGCTCGACCTGGCGGCCTTCCGCGAACTCGAAGCGTTCGCCCAGCTTGGCACCGAACTCGACAAGGCCACCCAGCTCCAGCTCGACCGCGGCTACCGCATGGTCGAGCTCTTGAAGCAGCCCCAGTACCAGCCGATGCCGGCCGTCGATCAGGTCATGAGCATCTTCGCCGGCAGCGAAGGCTACCTCGACGACGTGCCCATCAAGCAGGTGCCGCAGTTCGAGACCGAGTTCCTCCGCTTCGTGCGCGAGTCGAAGCCCGACTCCGCGCCAGCTCGACCGCGAACAGAAGATGAGCGACGCGCTTCTCGCCAGCTTGAAAGCCGCCCTCGACGAGTTCAAGGCCAAGTACCACCCCGTCGCGCCAAGCCCGCGCTGGCCACGGCGGGGGCGTGATCAAGTAGGCTAAGAGATTCCAGATTCCGGATTCCAGATTCCAGATGCGAGATGACGGATGCGAGATGACGGATGCGAGATGCCAGATGCGGACTTCAGAACCTAGATATTACCCCGGCAAAGAAGATCCTCCTGTAGGTCGGACAATCCTGTCCGACAGGCCGGGGGAGTCGGACAGGATTGTCCGACCTACTTTCTTGCCGGGGTAATAGCAACGAATTGACCCCCGGCTTCTGTCCTGCGAACTCCCACCATCCGGAATCAGGCATCCGGAATCCGGAATCAGGCATCTCGCATCCGGAATCCGGAATCTGGAATCTGGAATCTGGCCAATCAGATATCGAGTGACACACTCATGGCCAAGGCCCGAGCGATCGTCAAACGCCGCCAGTCGGTCAAGAGCATCCGCAAGATCACGCGGACGATGGAGCTGATCGCGACCGCCCGGTACAAGAAAGCGCTCGATCGCGCCGTCGAGGCCGAGGCGTTTACCCGGAAGATCGCCGAGCTCGTCGCCGACCTGGCGCATCAGCCACGCAAGGGGTGACGCATCCCTTGCTCGAACACCGCGAGCCCGCGAAACGGTCGCTCCTGCTGGTCCTGACCAGCAACCGCGGCCTGGCCGGCGGATATAACTCCAACGTGCTGCGCCCGGCTATCGCGGTTATCATGAACTGCGGAACAACGACGCCGAGGTCGTGCTCGAAGTCGTCGGCAAGCGGGGCGTCAACTATCTGCGCTTCCGCGGCCTCAAGCTTGACGCCACTTACACGGCCTTCGACGATCGTCCCCAGTACGACGTCGTGGAAAAGCTGGCCAGCAAGTACATCAGTCTTTATGTGAACCACGAGATCGACCGCCTCGACGTGGCCTACACGCGGTTCATTTCGACGGCCCGCCAGGAAGCGACGGTGGCGACCTTGCTGCCCATGTCGGCAACCCAAGTGGGTGAAACCGGCGCCTCCGTCCGCCGCGCCGGTGCCCACGCCGCCGACCAGTCGACCTCTCCGGCCCGCCGCAGCGAACGCGTCCCGTATGAGTTCCTGCCCGATGCCCGGAGCATCCTCGAGGAACTGGTGCCCATCTCGTTCAAGATCCGGCTCTTCAAGTGCTTCCTCGACGCGGCCGTGAGCGAACAACTCGCCCGGATGGTCGCCATGCGGGGCGCAACCGAGAACGCGGACGATATGATCACGAACCTCACCCGACTCTACAACCGCGCCCGACAATCGCAGATCACCCGGGAACTGGCCGAAATCGTCGGCGGCACGGCGGCACTGGAATAGGATGGATTCAACGCAAAGATCGCAAAGAACGCGAAGAAAAGAAGGACGGGAAAATAGAGAGAGAGAAAGAATTAAGGACAGAATTAATGTTTGACATAACTCTCTTTTCTATGTCTTCAAACCCTGTTTTTTTCGAGTCTGTAGCCATGTCACCGGGTTGGCTGGAACAGATCAGCCCCAGCGGGGCGAGATCGTAAAGCCTGGGGCGTCAGCCCCAGGAAGAAGGAACAAGCATGGTGTTCTGGGTTTTTTGAGCCCCGCAGGGGCGACCTCGCGTGGCGTGGTGGGGAGCGACTCCTTCTTCCTTCCTGGGGCTCACGCCCCAGGCTTTACGATGTCGCCCCGCTGGGGCTGAGAGAAACCGGAAACGATGCTACAGTCTCTTTTTTTCTCTTTATTTTTGCCTTTCTCATCTTCGCGGTCTTTGCGATCTTCGCGTTGAAACCTATGTCTTCTTCTGCTTCGACAGGGGATTGTTCATGGCCACCGCCACCGGCCGCGTTTCGCAAGTCATCGGTTCGACGTTCGACGCCGAGTTTGACGAGGATCATCTGCCCCGGATCTACAATGCCCTGACGGTCGAGGTTGCCGACCCGCAGCAGGGCCAGACGATTTCGATGACGGGCGAGGTTCAGCAGCACCTCGGCGGCAACCGCGTGCGATGCGTGGCGCTGGGGTCGACCGACGGCCTGGTGCGCGGCATGCCCGTGACCGATACCGGCGGGCCGGTCAGCGTGCCGGTCGGCAAGGAGACGCTGGGGCGCATCTTCAACCTGCTGGGCCAGCCGGTGGACGGCCGGGGTCCGGTGCCGGACACCGAGCGCTGGCCGATCCATCGCGATGCGCCCGAGTTCGAGACGCTCTCGCCCAAGACCGAGCTGTTCGAGACCGGCATCAAGGTGCTGGACCTGCTCACGCCGTTTGTGCGCGGCGGCAAGATGGGCCTGTTCGGCGGTGCCGGGCTGGGCAAGACGGTCATCCTCACCGAGCTGATCGCCCGCATCGCCAAGGTGCACAGCGGCTTCTCGGTCTTCGCGGGCGTCGGCGAGCGGACCCGCGAGGGCAACGACCTCTGGCTGGAAATGCAGGAGACGAAGATCGGCGCATCGGGCAAGAGCGTCATCGACAGCACGGTGATGTTCTTCGGCCAGATGAACGAGCCGCCAGGCGCCCGTCTCCGCGTCGCGCTGTCGGCCCTGACCAGCGCCGAGTGGTTCCGCGACTCGGCCGGCGGCGCCGATACGCTCCTGTTCATCGACAACATCTTCCGGTTCAGCCAGGCCGGCTCGGAAGTGTCCGCGCTGCTGGGCCGCATGCCGTCGAACGTCGGTTATCAACCCACGCTGGCCACCGAGATGGGCGCGCTGCAAGAGCGCATCACCTCGACGACCAAGGGGGCCATCACCTCGGTGCAGGCCGTGTACGTGCCGGCCGACGACCTGACCGACCCGGCGCCGGCGACGACCTTCGGCTTCCTCGACGGCTTCATCGTGCTGGAACGCTCGATCTCCGCCCGCGGCATCTACCCGGCCGTCGATCCGCTCGGCTCGACCTCGCGCATCCTCGACCCCCAGTACATCGGCCAGGAACATTACGAGGTCGCGCGCCGCGTGCAATCGATGCTTCAGCGCTACAAGGAGCTGCGCGACATCATCGCGATCCTCGGCATTGATGAGCTGTCCGAGGAAGACAAGCTGGTCGTGCACCGCGCCCGCCGCATCGAGCGGTTCATGTCGCAGCCGTTCCTCGTGGCCGAGGCGTTCACGAACAAGCCCGGCGAGTACACGCCGCTGGCCGACACGATCCGCAGCACCCGCGAGATCTGCGACGGCAAGTGGGACCACCTGCCCGAGAGTGCCTTCATGTACGTCGGCACGGTCGAACAGGCCGAGGAACAAGCCAAGAAGATGGCGCGCTGACCGACCGATCAGGCCCGTTCTTCCTCGCATTGAGATCGATCCATGGCTACAGACGTTTCGTCGAGTGCGGACAATCGAATTCAGTGCCTGGTCGTCACGCCCGAGCGGACGGTGCTCGACGAGCGCGTGGACTTCGTCGTCCTGCCGCTGTATGACGGCGAGCTGGGCGTCTTGCCCGGCCACTCGCCCCTGATCGGCCGGCTGGGATACGGCGAGCTCCGCACCCGGCTCGGCGGCGCGGTCAGCCGATTTTTTCTCGACGGCGGATTCGTTCAGCTCCGCGATGACGTGGTGACGATCCTCACCGGCCGGGCGATTCCCGCTTCCCAGCTCGATTCCGCAGCCGCCTCCAAGGATCTCGAACAGGCCCAGGCGCGCGTGGCCCGGACCGATGCCGAGCAGGCCGAGAAGGCCAAGGCCCTCGCCCGCGCCGGGCCCAGCTTCACATCCTCGAACGCGTCTCGTAACTTGGAAGTGACTGGGGCGGTTGTGACGGCCTTTCCCATCGGGTAGGGTGGGCTCGGCCCACCGGTCTTTCGGTGGAAACAGGTGGGCCGACCACCCTACGAAGAGGTTGACCCGGAGGCAGACTTTCCCATGAGGCCCCGTCGATTCTCGTTCCTGACGACCTTCGCCGCGCTGGCCCTGGGGGCGCTCAACGCCCGGGGTGACGGCGGCCCGCTGATTCTTCACTACAACGAGCCCGCCCAGAAGTGGGACCAGGCCCTTCCTGTCGGCAACGGCCGGCTGGGCGCGATGATCTTCGGCGGCACGGCCGAGGAACGCCTCCAGGTCAACGAGGATACCGTCTGGGCCGGCGAGCCGCACGACTACGCCCATAAGGGGGCCGTCAAGTACTTGCCCGAGATCCGCCGGCTCCTCTTCGAGGGCAAGCAGCGCGAGGCCGAGGCGCTGGCCGAAAAGCAGTTCATGAGCGTCCCGCTCGGCCAGAAGCCCTACCAGCCCTTCGTCGATCTCAAGCTCACGTTTGACGGTCACGACCAGGTCGAGAATTACCGTCGCGAGCTCGATCTCGACACGGCGACCGCAGCGGTCGAATACGGCGTCAAGGGCGTGACCTACCGTCGCGAGGTGTTTGCCAGCTTCCCCGATCAGGTCATCGTCGTCCGGCTCACGTCCAGCCAGCCGGGCAAGCTCAATTTCGAAGCCGGGCTGTCGAGTCCGCACAGGGAGAACACCGTCGAGGTCCACGGTGACACGATCCTCCTGCGGGGCCAGGTGGGGCGGCGCGGAGGCGGCAACTCCCGCGGCGAACCGTCCAACGCCATCCGGTTCGAGGCGCGGTTGAAGGTCCTCACAGATCGATCGCCCACACCCACGGCAAACGGCCTCCAGCTCAAGGGCGCCAGTTCGGCGACATTGATTCTCGTCGGTGCCACCAACTTCAAGACCTACAAGGACGTCAGCGCCGACCCGTCCGAGCGCCGTGAGAAGGCGCTGGCCGCGGCCAGCCGGAAGACGTTTGATGATCTCCGCAAGGCCCACGTCGCCGACCATCAACGGCTGTTCCGCCGCGTCTCGCTCGACCTGGGCACCACCGATTCCGCCACGCTGCCGACCGACCAGCGGCTCAAGGCCGTGGCCAAGCAGCCCGATCCCGCGCTCGCGGCCCTCTTCTTCCAGTACGGCCGTTACCTGATGATCGCGTGCAGCCGCCCCGGCGGCCAGCCGGCCAACTTGCAGGGTCTCTGGAACGACTCGCTGGGACCGCCCTGGGACAGCAAGTGGACGGTCAACATCAACACCGAGATGAATTACTGGCCGGTCGAGGTCACGAACCTCTCGGAATGCGCCGAGCCGCTTTTCGACCTGATCGCGGATTGCAGCCGAGACGGGCCGGGAGGTCGCCCGCGAGCACTACGGCGCGCGGGGCTGGGTCCTGCACCACAATACGGACCTCTGGCGCGGCACGGCCCCGATCAACGCCTCGAACCACGGCATCTGGGTCACCGGCGGTGCGTGGCTCTGCCACCATCTCTGGGACCACTACCTCTACACGGGCGACCGCCAGTTTCTCGCCGAACGCGCCTACCCGATCATGAAGGAGGCGTCCCTCTTCTTTGTCGATGACCTCGTGAAAGACCCGAAAACCGGCCGGCTCATCAGCGGGCCGTCGAATTCTCCCGAGCAAGGCGGACTCGTCATGGGTCCGACGATGGACCACCAGATCATCCGCGACCTGCTCGCCAACACGATTCAGGCGGCCGATGTCCTCGGTTGCGATGCGGACCTGGCCTCACAGCTCAAGGATGTCCGGGCCAAGATCGCGCCGAACCAGATCGGCAAGTATGGCCAGCTTCAGGAATGGATGGAAGACAAGGACGACCCGAAGAACGACCACCGGCACGTCTCGCACCTCTGGGGCGTGTTCCCCGGCTGGGAGATCACCCCGGACACCCCGGAGCTCTTCCACGCCGCGCGGCAGTCGTTGATCTTCCGGGGCGACGGCGGCACCGGCTGGTCGAAAGCCTGGAAGATCAACCTCTGGGCCCGCTTCCTCGACGGCGACCACGCCCACAAGATGCTCGTCGAAGCGCTGGCCGGCAACACCCTGCCGAACCTGTTCGACACCCACCCGCCGTTCCAGATCGACGGCAACTTCGGCGCGACCTCGGGCATTGCCGAGATGCTCCTCCAGAGCCAGAATGGCACGATCCAGCTTCTCCCCGCCCTGCCCCAAGCGTGGCCGACCGGCTCCGTGACCGGCCTGCGCCGCGGGGCGGCTTCGAAGTGGATCTGGCCTGGAAAGACGGCAAGCTGACCCGTGTCACGTTGCGATCGCAAGGCGGCCAGCCCTGCGTGGTTCGCCACCACGGCAAGGACGCCCGCCTCGAGATCCCCGCCGGCCAGAGTCGCACGCTCGACGGCGATCTCCAGCCGCTCGATCACTGAGATCCAGCATGGGCGATGGGTCTGATGACTGGATGACTGATGGCTGATGACTGAATTGATCATCAGTCATCAGTCATCCGCCATCTGCCATCATTTCCGCAGCACGGACTTGAAGAACGCCAGGTCCGCCGCCGTCTGCTCGATCAGCTCCGGTGTGGAAAGGTCGCGCCAACTGTGCGACCCCTGGTATTCACTGTGGAGCGAGACCGGCCCCTCGAACCGCAGCGCGGCCAGTTCCGCGGCGACCTCGGTCCACGGTACGACGCCGTCGCGGAGCGGCACCTGCTGCGTCTTCCAGACGACCTTGGGCTTGCCGGGCACGGTCTTCCAGCCGAAATCCTTGACCGCAAGAATGCGAATGCGCGGCCCGAGCAGCTCGATCGCCTGCCGCCAGCCGCCGTCGCCGCCTTCGACGGCCGCATGTCCCGGATCAAAATACGAGGCGACGTATTTCGGGTCGCGATCCTTCAGGAGCATCCAGATCACGGCGGGCTGGCAGTTGACCATGCCCGGCCCGCTGTGATTGTGGACGCCGAACGTCACGTGATACTTCTCGGCGAGCCGCTCCAGGTCGTCCAGTGCTCGACGAGCCTTCTCAATGGACTCACCGACCTTGCCCCGAGGCGCATTCCAGTAGCCCAGCTTCACGAGCCGGATGCCCTCATGGACCGCCGCCGCGACCGTTGCCTCGGCGTCGGGCTCGCCCGCCGCGGTGATGGCCGTGGTGATCATCGGCACGGTCAGCCCGGCATCACGGATTGCCTTGACGGCTTCGGGCAGGGCCACGCCGACCCGCGCCGGCTCGACGTGGCCGCCCGGCCGGACGGTCAAATCGACGCCCTCAAAGCCCAGCGTGTGAATCCGCCGCGCGGCCTCGGCGATCGAGAATTCCTGAAGCATCTTCGAGAACATGACCAGCGTCATACCGGGACTCCCCTGTGTTTCAGGCACGTTCGTCGCGCAGCCGCCCCGCGGGCGTCTCGGCCGCCAGTTCCTCGATCATGTCCAGTGTGGCCTGCTCGATGGCGCGTTGCCAGTCGCTGCCGAACCGATCGCGATAGCGCGGCTGCCGGTACGCGAAGACCAGCCCGCGTGAGTTGTTGACCAGCGCGCCGAGTCCTCGTTCGTCGAACGCCGCCGCCACGTCCCGCGCGGTGCCGCCTTGCGAGCCATATCCGGGGACCAGCAGGACCACCCCGGGAAGCAAGGCCCGCATCTCGGCCAGTTGCTCCGGATACGTGGCGCCGACCACCGCGCCGACCAGGCTGTACCCCGACGTTCCCTTGTGTGGCTCGGCCCAAACGGCCAGCTTCTCGGCCACATGCCGGTAGAGCGGCCGGCCGTCCACCAGCAGGTCCTGAAAATCCCCGGCGGACGGATTGCTCGTCCGCACCAGCACGAACACCCCCCTGCCCGACCCGGCGGCCACCGCGACGAAGGGCAGAATCCCGTCACTTCCCAGGTAGGGATTGACCGTCAGCGCGTCGGCCTCCCAGACCGCGGTCGGAGTGCCCCCGAGGGGGACGGTCCCCAGGTACGCGCGGGCGTACGCTTCCGCCGTGGAGCTGATGTCGTTGCGCTTGCCGTCCAGCACCACGATCAGCCCCCGCTCCCGGGCCCAGCGGGCAATCTCCTGACAGGCCGCGACGCCCGCCGCCCCGTACAGCTCGAAGAAGGCGGACTGGAGCTTGACGACCGGCACGAGCGGCGCCACCACATCGACCACGCCTTTGCCAAACGCTTCCAGCGTCCGGGCCACGGCCGCGCCGTCGCCCTCGCACTCAAACCCCGCCGGCAAGCTCTCCACGCGCGGATCAATCCCCACCATGACCGCGTTGCGCGTGCGGCGAACGCCCTCGAAAAGCCGGTCGGCAAACGCCCTGATCTCGACTCGTGGCTCAGGTTGCATTGACAGATGGCCTGCTTCGTTTAGAATAAGTGGACCGCTCGTCAAGAGCGGTGGCGGGGCGTAGCGCAGCCTGGCTAGCGCGCTTGCTTGGGGTGCAAGAGGTCGTCGGTTCAAATCCGATCGCCCCGACTTTCAAAAAACTCGGCGAAAGCCGGGTTTTTTGTTTGCGCACAAGAGTTTACGCAACGTCGGCAGCCGGGTCAACCCGCCGTACATCCCTGTCCGGGAATGCCGGGAAAAGTCCCGGGGTGCCGCCAGTTGGTACGACTTTGGCTACTCCTGAAGGTCGTACCCACGAAGCACATTCTTGCCAGCGGGAACGTCCTTGGCAGTCGTCAAGAGGCGGCCCCGCCAGGCATTGCAGGAAGGAGACACCCAAGCATGCTCTGCACCGTGCTGGACGGCTACACGCTCAACCCGGGCGATCTGAGCTGGTCGGACCTGGAAGCCCGGCTGGCATGCACGATCTATCCCCGGACCGCGCCCGGCGAGGTCGTGGAGCGGGCGCGGGACGCGGAACTGGTGCTGGTCAACAAGGTCGTGCTGTCCGCGCCCGTTTTGAGCCTCCTGCCGCGCTTGCGGTACATCGGCGTGCTGGCGACCGGCTACGACTGCGTGGACACGGCCGAAGCCCGCCGGCGCGGGATCGTGGTCACGAATGTGCCGGTGTACGGCACCCATTCCGTGGCGCAGATGGTGTTCGCGCACCTGCTGCATCACACGCAAAGCGTGGCCCTGCACGCGCAAGGCGTGGCGGCGGGACGCTGGACCCACGCGGCCGACTGGTGCTACTGGGAACGGCCCTTGATCGAGCTCGCCGGGCGGACGATGGGCATCGTCGGGTTCGGACGGATCGGACGGGCGACCGCCGCGCTGGCCCGCGCGTTCGGCATGAGGGTGCTGGCCAGCGACGCGCAGCCCGTGGTCAGCAGCGACCTGGCGACCGGCGTGGACATCGAGACGCTGTTCCGCGACAGCGACGTCGTCAGTCTTCATTGCCCCTTGACCGCGCAGACGCGGCACCTCGTCAACCGGCAACGGCTGGCGCTGATGAAGCCCTCGGCCTATCTGATCAACACCAGCCGGGGACCGTTGATCGATGAGGCGGCCCTGGCCGAGGCGCTGGAGACCGGCCGGATCGCCGGGGCCGGGCTCGATGTGCTGGCCGAGGAGCCGCCGCCGGCCGACAATCCGCTCTTGCGGGCGCGCCACTGCACGATCACACCGCACATCGCCTGGGCCACCCGCGAGGCGCGCCAGCGACTGCTCGACGTGGTGGTCGAGAACGTGTGCGCGTTCCTGGACGGTCATCCGCAAAACATCGTGGACGCGGCCCCCTGATGCGCGGACGGAACCTACTTTCGAGAACCTTGATCCTCGCGAGGCCCGGCCGCAACGAAGTCGCACGCACGGGATTAGAGTGTCATAATCACTTTGCCAAAGGTGATCCAGTGTGGGACAGCCGCCCTCGGCTGTCCCACAGAAATCATCAAACATCCTCAATTGGCAAACGGAATTTGGAACGTGCCCTTACCTGCCGAGGGCCGTTCCAGCCCCTGCGGGTTCCGCGGGTCGCAGTCGATCGCGGGCCAGACGAGCTCACCGGCGATTTGCCGGTCCTCGTCCTCGAACGCGCCGAGGCGCATGGCATTGGCGTCGAGCCAGAGCACGATGCGGCGGTAATCGTCGGGGGCGATCCGGCCGCGGTGATGGGCATCAAGAAGGGCCTGGCCGAGGCGCGAGTTCGGCGCGCCGATGCGCCCGGGGATGGAGCGCGACCCGCCGTGGACGGGCATCGTCAGGCTGCCGCTCATGCCGCCGGCGAAGTAGAACACGTAGGGCCGCAGGGCCTCGAAGCTCATGTCCGCCGGCCCTGCTTTCGTCTGGTGATGGCAAGGAATGCAGGACTTCTCGAAAACCGGCCGCACGAGACGGTAATAGGTGATCGGTTCCACGGGCCCGGCCTCCGGCTGTAACCGGGCCGGGGGATCCGCAGCGCCTGCAAGGTTGAGGACGGTGGCGCGATCGACTTGCGGGGGGACTCGTGGCAGCCGACGCACGTGAGGTGCTCGCCGCGATGGACATACGTGACCGAGCGCATGGTCTGCACGGCCATGAAGTTCTCGTCGAGCACCTGGAACATCAACTCGCGCTCGACGGGCGCCAGGAAGTGCGCGCTGCCGTCCTCGTGCACCGGGACGATTCCGAGCGGCACGCGGGGTGTTCTCCCAGTGGTAGCCCATGTCGCGCGGCGCGTTCATTTCGGGGTTCGTCTTGGGGATGTCCTGCAACACACGAAGATATTTGATGTGCGTGCCCGGCGGGTAGGGTTGGTCGGTCTCATGGACATTGATGACGGTGATCCGGGCCACGTCGGCATCCGGCCGAGCGTCCTCGCCCTGGTTCGTGCCCGTGGGGAGAACCGGCGGCGCGGGCGGCGCGCAACGGAATCGGGTCGATCAGGCGCATGTCCCAGTCGGTCTGACCGCCGAAGACCAGGCTGTTTTCCAGCAGCAAAACCTGGTTGCCGAAGCGGTCGAGCAGATAGAGGTTCTCCCAGGCGTTGCAGAGGGTGAAGTCCTCGCTCAAGGGCCAGGCCGTGCCGTACGGGTATTGCAGTCGCGCGCCGATCTCCGACTCGGGGAAGCGAGCATAAGGCGTCAGCCGCTTCAACTGGGACATGGAACCGTCATCGGGCTGGCGCAGGTCGAGCAGGCAGAGGCTACCGAACGACTCGCCGTGATGCGGCCCGGCGGTGAGGATGTACCGCGGTGAATCCGGAATCGCCCGGATGTTCATCTCGGTGAACGGCCGGCCGCGCCGGCTGTCCGGGCGCGGATCGGGCGGGAAGGTGTGCCAGGGGTACGGGTAGTTGCCGTGCGGCGCCCGCGGGTTGCGGCCGTCGGGGTAGCAGGTCCACAGGTTCGAGCCGAGGCAGTTCTCGCGGTCCACGTAATCCCAGCGCGTGTAGACGAGCATGCCGTCGTTGTTGACGCTCGGGTGCCATTCGCTCGTCTCGAAGTAGCTGATCGGGATGATGTCGGAGCCGTCGGCCTTCATGCTGTGCAGGCTGTGCTGGGGCACCGGCAGGCCCGCGAAGCAGCGGATAAAACCGCCCCGCCGCTCGGACAGAAAGGCGATGCGCCCCGAGGGCAGCCAGCAGGCGTCGAAGTCGTCCCAGGGGCCGTCGGTCAGTTGCCGCAGGTTGGAGCCGTCCGCGTGGATCTGGAAAATCTTCCAGGTGGAGTCCGGGGTCCACTCGTAGCGCTCGCCCTGGCTGGGCGTCCACGAGAAGAGGATCGTCTTCCCGTCATAAGACAGGTCGGTGCGAGGAACGCGCCGCCTTCGAGCGTCTGTCCCGCGAACCGGCCACTCTGCACCGGGACACCCGCCGTGAGGTTGACGACCTGGGGATTCGTCTTGAAGTCGCGCACCGTGAACAGCCCGCCGCCGGGGATGGCGTTGAAGCCATAGTATTGCGTGGCGAAGTGCTGTCCCCACGAATCCGCGGTGCCGTGCAGGCCGCCCTTGCGCGAGCCTTGATAGACGCCCCGGGCCACGAACAGGATGCGGTCGAAGTCCAGCAGCGGATTCTTCAGCGCGATTCCGCGATTGAGTGCGCAGGCGGCCAGGAAAGCGCCCTGCCGTCGTCGCGATTCGCGGATCGGTGTCTGGCTGGCCCAGTGTTGCAGGGTCGCCAGATCGCGCGACTCGGCCTCAAGGTCGATCGCCGCCCCGTGGGATTTCAGGAAGTCGAGCAGCGCGCCCGTGCGCCGCAGGACCACGCCCAGCGCGTCGCCGTCGTCGGGGAAGACCAGCGCGTGGCGGTCGAAGACTTGCCGGTCGGCGCCGTCGGGCAGTTTCTCACGGCCGCTCACCCGATTCGAGAGATGCCAGCCCTGTTCGTCCCAGTCGTTGAGCAGGCCATCGCGGAAGTTCGCCGCATCATGAACGGTCTCCAGCTTGATCTGAGCGAGTGTCTCGATGAAGAGGGAGCGCAAGGCGCCGAGGTCGCACTCCGGCGGGATGACGCCCACCTGCCCGTCCTTCGGCCGGACCAGCTCGTGCGCCCGGCTGCCGGTGAGGCCGGCGATGCCGCCGCCCAGCACGCCGGCCGCGCCGGCGGGCTTGCGCGTCGCCGGATGACGGCCGGTGGCGTCGGCGAACTGCCGGGCGGAGGCCGGCTCGTCCAGATGCCACAGGGCGATCGTCGCGTCATCGGGCTCGAAGGGGCGCGTCCGGGGCCCGTCGATGGTGCGCACGTTGCGCGAGATGCGGACCTCGTCCACCTGGCCGTCGCAGCCGATGCCGCCTTCGACCAGCGCGCCGAGCGCCAGGTGTCCCGCCTGGCCGGCGAGCGGGACGGGCCGCGTGTCGGCCGCGCGCGACCTCCACGGCGTCGCAGTACAGGCGAATTTCGCGGCCGTCCATGACGACGGCCAGGTCATGCCAGCGGCCGTCCGTCAGGTCGCGGCTGGAGCGCACGTCCTTGGTCTCGTTGCCGGGCACGAAGACCGCCAGGTGCCCGCTGCCGGCGTGCGTGTAGAGCTCCCAGTGCGCCGGCGAGGACTTCGGCTCGCACGCCACCACGATGTTGTACGACCGCTTGCTCTGGAACCGGGCGCGGCACTCCACCGTCAGGGGGCGGCCGTAGAAGGCTTGATCGGCCTGCGCGTGGGCGCAGTCCTTCGCGCCGTTCAAGCTGCCGTCAAAGCTGGCGAGGGAGGCCGGCGGGACGGCGCAAAGGGCCGCGACGATCCCCGTGGCCGCGAGGGCCTCAGCCGATATTCGCGTCATGTCATGATACCCTGCATCGACCTTTCTCGGTCTCGTACAGGGGCCATGTTACCAGGCTGCCGCCGGAACGTGAGTGGCTGGGGGGTCCGCGACGGGCGGATTCACCACAGAGCCACGGAGAACACAGAGTTCTCACGGAGTCTCTCTGTGTCTGCCTCTGTGTTCTCTGTGGCTCTGTGGTGAATCCGCCCGTCGCCGACCCCCAGCCACCCAATTCCAAACTGTTGCACACGAGCACTCTGGAACCCGCACGGGGACCCTTCTTGAGTCTCTTGTAACTGTGGTATCATCGCCGATAATGAGCCAACAAGGGTAATTAAAAGGATTTGACGAACTGCGCCCGACAATGCGAATTCTTTGTTCCTATAAACTTGTGTGGATCAACTACGGTCGCGCCGCGCGGGACCGTGCCAGGAGTCGACGATGAGCCTGACGATCTGCTGCCCGAATCCGGCCTGCCATCACACGTTCCACGTCCCCGAGAGCGCACCTGGACCGTACGGTCCAGTGCTCCGCATGCGGGACGCGTTTCACCTTCCCCGCCGATCCCACTGGGGATGAGAAACCCGCTGAGGCTCCGGGCGCGAGGCGTCAGATGGGCCGGTTCCGGCTGGAGAAGCGGCTCGGGGCCGGCGCGTTTGGGACCGTCTATCGCGCGGCCGATCCGGTGCTGGGCCGCGCGGTCGCGGTGAAGACGCCGCAGGCGGGCGTGCTGGGCAAGCCGGACGCCGTGCGCCGCTTTCTCATCGAAGCCAAAGCCGCCGCCAAGCTACGGCATCCGAATATCGTGCCGGTCTATGAGGCCGGCGTCGAGGAGGGCCGGCCGTACTTCGTCTCGGCGTATATTCCGGGGCACACACTGGCCGCGGAGGTGGACGAGCAGCCGATGCCGCCCCGGCAGGCGGCCGCGGTCGTGCGCAAGCTCGCCGAGGCGCTGGCCTACGCCCATCGCGAGAAGGTCGTCCATCGCGACATCAAGCCGTCGAACATCATGGTCGATGCGCTCGGCGAGCCGCTCATCATGGACTTCGGCCTGGCCCGGTTCGTGCTGTCCGAGGGCCCCGACGACGAGGATGCGGGCACGGGCGATGCCCCGGTCGCCGCTGGTGATGCGATCCAGACGCACGTTGGCGCGTTCATGGGCACCGCGCCGTACATGGCTCCCGAACAGGCGTTGAGCAGCGGCCAGGCGGACGCGCTGAGCGACCAGTACAGCCTGGGCGCGACCTTGTACGAGCTGCTCACCGGGCGCACGCCGTTCGCGGGGCCGGTCGAGATCGTGCGGCACAACGTCCTGCACCAGGAGCCGCCGCCGGTCCGGTCGCTCATTCCGGCGGTCCCGCGCGACCTGGCCGCGATCTGCGCGAAGGCCATGAGCAAGGCCCGCGATCGCCGCTATGCCGATTGCCAGGCCCTGGCCGACGACCTGCGCCGATTCCTGGACGATGAGTCCACCGTCGCGCGGCCGATGTCGCCCCTACGGCACTTTCAACGCTGGTATCGGCACCAGCCCGGACAGGCCGCGGCGGCCGTCTTGACCCTGGCCGCGCTGGGCGCCGTCGCCCTGCTCGCCACAGGCTTTTGGATACGCGAGCGTCATGACGCCGACCAGCAGAAAAACAACGTCGAGAACCAGAAGCGGACCATCCAGCGGATCACCGAGACGGACGCCCGGAACGTCCGGCTGCTCGGGGAGTCACAGGCCAGTGAAGAGAAGGCGAAGCAGGCGGCCGCGGAGGTGGACCGCCAGCGCGCCGAGGCCGTCCGCGCCACGGCAACGGCCAACCTCCGCTACCTCGATAGCCTCGTTCAGCAGGCCCAGCGCGAGAAAGACGCCGGCAACCTGCTCACCGGCGCGGGACTGCTCCTGCGCGCACTGACAATCGCCGACGCCGAGAAACAAACCGCGACGGCCACCGCGCTCCGGGCCGATCTGGCCTTCACCACGAGCCATCTGCCGAAACTCGCCACGATGGAGAACGGTGAGACGGGCGGCCGTCCGCCCGCACCCGCCGACGTCCCGCACCGCCTCTCCCGCACCCGGGCTCTCGATGAGCGCTACGGCATCGGCCGGAATGAGAACGGCGAGACCCGGCTGTTCGACCGTCGCACGGGCACGCTCGTGGGAGGGAAACTGCCGTTCGGGTGGATGCCATCCGTCGAGGACGGCTTGCCGTTCCCGGTCGCCGTCAACGCCGACGGCAGCCGCGTGGCGTTCCCCGAACCGGGCGGTTCGAAACCGTCTCTCCGGGTCATCGAGACCGCGACATTGAAGAACGTCGGACCGCCGGTGCCGGCGCCGCCGACACCTTGCGAGTTCTTGCGCCTGGACCCCAAAGGCACGACGCTGCTGGTGGTCGCGCGCGTGCCGGACACGCCGAAACGGCTGCGCTGGGGACTCTACAACACGGCCAAAGGAATGAACATCAGCAAGAGCAACGAGGCCGACGTGGTAGAAGTCAGCCCCGACGCCTCCCGGCTGGTCATCTTCGACCGGGGCCTGGCCAGCTTGTACAGCTTCGAGAAAGGGGAACTTCTTCAGAAGTATGTGACACCTGAGCTGCGCCCGCTCGCTTTGACCCCGACCGGCTCGTGGCTCTTTGGCTGCCGGGGTGCCGATCTCTTTGTGGCCGGCGGCAAGCAGCGGCAAGGCGTGGGCTACCAGCTTGGCCTCGCGTCGGCCCCGGCGCGGCTCTGGGGATCGGACGAGGCGCGGGCCGCGCTGACGCTCTCGACCGAGGGCCTGCTGCTGCACGACCTGACCGCGCGGCGCCGCCTGGGGCCGCTGGTCGAGTCGGACCTGGCCCTGATCTCGGACCGTTCCGAAGGTCATGCCGATCGGGTCCGACTCGTCTCGGCACCCGGCGGGGCCTTGCGGATCGAAGCCGCCCTCGCCGCCGGCCCGATCCGTGCAACCTGGGAACTCGAACCGCCGGCGCATAGCCCGATCGAGGGCTGGAACGTCGAGGGCCTCGTCGCCGACCGCTTCCTTTTACTGTCCCTGCGCCAGCGGGAACTGCACGCGAACCCCCTCGGACCCGCGGCGCCGCGGATTCTCGTGGACCGCATCACGGGCTTCGGCGTCCTCGAAGCCGAGACGAACCGCGTGGTCTTCCCCTCCCAGAAAGTTCTCACTCCGCTCGCCGACGCCCGCCCGATCCGCGACCGCGAGCTCGCCGAGCTACCCGACGCGGACGCTTATCTCAAGGTCGCGGCCCCGTTCAACCCGTCGCAGGTCGTCGAGCCCGCCTATGGCATGGCGGTTTCCCACGCGGGCGATCTGGTCGCTTTACGCGAATTCGAGGCCGGCACGAGTTACCTGCGGCTGTACAACCGCGACGGCCAGCCCTTCGAGCGGCGTCAGCAAGTCGCCGGCCCGCTCTGCGATGACGACCGGACGGCCGCCGGCCGCGAGTCGCTCCTCGATCCCGACCGCAATCGCTGCTTCCGGTTCGGACCCAGCGATGCCACCGTGTTGTATCGCGTCGACGCGAACTCGTTGCGGATCGTCCTGACCGACCCGCAAGAGCCGCGCACCTTCGACCTGGCCCTGCCTGCCGGGAGCCGCGTTCAACTCATCGGCTATTCGAAATCCGGGGGCGAGGTCTGGGCGGTCCTCAACAGCGGACAGTCCCTCACCCTGCGGAGATGGAGTCTCGTCGCCAAACCTTACAACAAGGACGGCGTGGACGCTCCCCTGCCGTTCGACGGCGTGCCGAGCCTGATGCTCGCCGCGGTGGAATCGCACCGGCTGTTCTTCGGCACGGCAAACGGCCAGGGGCGGCTGTTCGACCTGGACACCGGCGCGGCGGTCGGGTCCGTCGCGTTCAAGCTGGCCGGTGACGAACAGCCGACCGTGCGGCGCTGCTGGTTCAGTCCGGACGGGACGATTCTCTGTGCCGAACTCGCCAACGCCGCGGACCAGTCGGCCGGCTATGCGCTGGTGCGTGCCCAGGATGGTCAAGTATTGCCCTCCCCGTCCGGCCAGGGAGCCGTCGGCAGCCGGCTGCCGATCATCGCCGACGGCCACCCGATCATCCTGCGGTTCGACGCCGGCGCGACCCCTTGGCGGCGTTCGGTCGAGCTCTGGGACGTCGCCCGCAACGCGGCGCACGGTCGCCCGCTGCATCACCCGGTCCCGGTGAAGTCCTTGCAGCTTGCGCGTGAAGGACAGCTCGCCCTGACAACCGACGTGCGCGACGAGTCGCGCCTGTGGGATGTTCCGACCGGTCTGCAAGTTGGCCCGGTCTTGAACCGTCTGGTTCTCTGGCGGCCGGGTCTGACCACCGACCGCCGATTCGTGCTGTTGCCGACCGGCCGCTCGCTGCTGGCCGTCCAGGAGGGCCGCTACGTCGCCACGCTGGCCGTGCCCGATTCCTCCACGGAGGACGTGGAAACCCTCCGCCGGCAGTTTTGCGACCACACCGGCCACGACCTCGATGATAATGGCCTGCTGCGGCTGCTCGACCCCGAAACCTGGTCCGCCGCCCGCGAACAGAGCCACGAACCGGCTTCCCCCGTTGCGCGTCCCTGACAGAAACAGTCGGTCCTTGACGTAGGTGCCTGCCCGACTCCTTACCCCCGCGAACCTTGGAGCGAAGGAACCATGACCCCTCGATGCCCGAAGTGTGGCGGCATGACCGATGTCCGACAAGACGCCGGTGCCTGGCTGGCCACCTGTCGCGATTGCCAGCACGCCTTCAAGGTGCGCCCCAGGGCCAAGGCCCCGGCCGCGCTCGAGCCGACTCCCGTTGAAGCGCTGGACGAATCCGACAGCCCGCCGCTTTCCCCTCGTCCGCGGTCCCGGAGTCATGCCGATTCCAAGGCTCCCTCCCGCCCACGTTCCGGCCTGATGCTCACCGGCGCCGTGATGGGTGGCGTCTTGCTGCTGGGCTTGGGCGGCTGGGCGCTGTACTCGGTCTGGAACCGCCCGGCCACGCCCGTCGTGGCCTTGCCCAAAGGCAATACCGGCGACGACGGAGAAGCCGCCCGAGAAGAAGGCAGAGGAGAAGAAGGAACAGGTGAAGTCGGATAGCAAGGACCCGGCCGGGCTGCCCAAGGAACTCGACTGACGCTGGACGACCTGCCAAGCATGGCAAAAGGCCCTGGCCGACGACATCCGGTAAACGCATCCAGGACGCCCAAGAGGCCGTCAAGAAAGCCGGCTATCGGCCATGTTCTGGTCGGGAAGCTTGATGTCGAACCACCAGCGATGCCGCGAGATGTGATCGGGCAGATGGATGTGCTGGATGAGGGGTTCTTTGTCGATGCGGTGGTGACACCTGGTGTACCTGTCGGATTCTATAGCCCTGGCTATTCTACGGTACACTTTTGCCCCGAAATGGATGATTTCACGATTGAGTTCAGGAAGGGGCTGGCGATGCGGAGGATGAGAACGGCAGGAGCGACCGTGACCGGACGGCTCTGGTGTGACGTACTCAACGATCGCATTGAGGACGTCCAGCTAAGTACACGCGCCCATGCATCCTTTCTGAACAAAGTTGTGATTGACCGCAAAGTCATGGAAAATGTCAATAAACTACAAGAACTTCCTAAACCGAAGCTTGCATTTGATCCATCCACAAAACAGTTTTCAATTTCACAAATCCCTCCTCTGAGTGTCGATCTGACTCTGTCATCAAGTTCCTCCTATAGTGTTGGTGTAAACCTCGCTTTGAACGAAAATGAAACTTACGATATGGCTGACCTATTCATGTCAGGCGGGCCACCAACGAAGGACTACAAGAGGTTTCCTGAGCCGACAAACTACGCCCCCGACGGCGCAGAGGCGGTCGATGAATTGCTGCTATCACTGAAAGGGCAGCCAGAGAGGCAAGCAGAGTTACGGAAAGCGATCGAAAAGAACAAAAAAGATATGGTCGACATTCACGAATATAACCTGCGCCTGATGTTCACGATGCCCGGTTCGAGTAGCATTCCTCAATCCATGAACGACCGGAAGCTGGTCACCATCACTTTTGACGGTAAGGTGCTCCACTTTCGTTTCTACGACGATAAGGGACGTGTCTTCATCTACGACGATGAAGAGAGTCGCATTGACGGCGACGATACCGCCCCAAGCCCTCGTGTTTTGACCGACGATGGGCAGGCTGTGGAGTTCGGGAAGGATCTCGATGAGAGAAGTCGGAAGACTGCCTCGGGACAAGCCCGTAAACTTGAAGACCTCAGGAGGCTGTCCCCGGCTTGAAGCCGCCCCACAAGCTGACTCGGAGTGAGAAGAGCCAGATCATTTCATCGATAGTATCAATACTAGGTGATTTATTTCCTCAGATGAACCGTGTGCTCGTGGTCGGAAAACTCGATTATCCCGAACAGTCTCGCGACCAATTAGTCACCCCGGTCGATTACTATGACGGCACCTATTTCGTGACAACGGCGGTACCTGGAAATCCGATCCCCTTCCGACTCCATGGGTTTCTGCCTCTCGATTGTTTTCCCTCCGGTCATGCTGGATCAACCGAGTATGTGGGCGAACTGAAGCTCTCGCCTACTCCGCCGTCGAAGAGATCGAGCCTCTCGGGAACGATCACCACGGGTTTGAACGAAGACCCGAGCAGGTACACTGTCATTGCCGAAACCGGAGATCCGCACAGTACTATTTATGAAGATTTAGGTTATCTATATTGGAAAAATGAACATCACTATTATCAATGGACCGGAAAGCGCGGCTATGGTCCGCAATCGACCAATGTTGCAAGAGATGGCAGTTTTTCCTTCTCGTCGCTCTCGCCGATCACCTATCGCCTCCGTTTCGTGAATGCAGACAGGATATCCCCCTTCGCGCCCTTGGTTCTCGTCCGCCCAGGAGAACAACTCCGCCTTCGCCCCTTCAGAATCCCGGAATCCAAGGTTTTTCAAATCAGTTACTCTCTATCAAATAACCCCGATTCTCTTGGCTCAGAAACTAAGTCTGTCGAGATGCAGGGTTGCTGGGGCGGAAGTGACTTCCGCAAACTGATCGACAGGGGAAGGGACACCTTTTCCAATGGAGAACTGATCTATAGCTTGCGTCCGAGACCTGTTTCGCAGACCTACAACACAGTTCTCCATGGAATCAAAGAAATAACAAGGGATACTACCCGCAAGGACTCATTTAGTTGGGAAACAGCCCAGCCGCGCAGTTGTCCAGAATCAAGCACTTGGACCACTTGAGAAATCGATTGGCCTTCGCCCTCATCGAAGGAGGAGGTTATCACTGGGAGGAAGAATCGTCATTTATTTATATAGTCGGAAATAAAGAGAAATCAATATTTTCATACATACTTATAAGACACTGATTCAAGATGACAGTTCCGTAGGGTCCGCTGTACGGGCCGTGTGACTCCGGTCCTCACAGCGGACCCTACGAGAAAAACAGCCCGCAGGATGCGATACACATACCACGGAACCCGGCCCCGCGGAGCGAACCGACCCCGCAGTCGTCGTTGACCCAGGAGTGCAGCGCGGACCCACTTGGATCTCTTCCCCCTTGACGATGGAGTCTCTCTGCATGAATTCCCCCCCATGTCCGAAATGCGGCGGTGCGACGGACGCACGACACGAAGGCGAGAAATGGGTCGTCATCTGCCAGGAGTGCGGAAGCACCTTCAAGGCAAAGGCGACGCCGCGTGCCCACCACGCCCCCGCCCGCGTTATCAACAGCGCCAGCACCCGCTCCCAGCCCACCGCCTGCAACGGTTCAAGCAAAAAAGGTCCCCGGAGTGTCGCGGCGGCGGGGCCTGCTCGCCGGCAGTGCGCTCGCCGGGGTCGTGATCCTCGGGCTGGGCGAACCGGACGCTCTACCGGGTCCTCCACCCCCAGGAGAAACCGCCTGAGAAGCTCCCTCCACAGCCACCGATCGTCGTGGCCAAGAAAGAAAGCGAAAAGACTGTCACCTCGAAAAAGAAAGCGAAGCCTGCCCCCGAAACCGGCCCGAATATCCCGG
>CAWHUG010000003.1:0-102361 GCA_963832405.1 uncultured Isosphaeraceae bacterium | reverse complement strand
TTTAGATTGCTCGCGGTTTTGTTCTGTGTTGGGTCAAGTGCGGTCGCGAGTATTCTCTTCCTGCCCCATCAGTCGCTCTGGAACGACGAGGCCGTCCAACTGGGCGGGCTGTCCCTCAATCCAGTTGAAGAAGTTCGCTGGCTGGCGGGCTGGGTGGACTACGACTTCATCGTTCAGGGCGACCGGATGCCGCCGCTGAGTTACTGGGCGGGGTGGGGGTGGTCGCGGGTTTTTGGTCTGAATGAGCACGCCATGCGATGGTTGGGGATCGTGTGTGTGCTGTTGGCGACAGTCCTTGTATTCGAGGCGGCGCGGCGAACTTGGGGGCTGACGGCCGGTCTAGCGGCGGGATTGATGTTGGGACTGTCCCCGAACGTGGTCGTGGAGGCGGTCGAAATCCGGTCGTATCCGATTCTGATTCTGGCGACGTCCGGAGTGTTGTTTTGCTTGGTGCGTCTGCTTGAGGAGAGGGAGCGCTTCTCGATCGACTGGCTGGTCGGGCTGGTGGCGTGTGGGATTGCCGCCATGTACGTACACTTCTTCGGCCTGGTCATCTGCGGCGCGGCCTTGCTGACGCTGCTCGTCTCGACCTGGATGCGCGGTGAGCGCCTGATCCCGGTCTTTGTGGCGATGGTCGTGGTTGGACTGGCCGCTCTGGGGCTGATTCCCTTCGTCCTTGCCTCGGCCGGCATGTCGAGTCCGATGGCCGACGCGGGCGAAGGGAAACTGACGGGGTTGGTACGGCTCGCTTATCGCCAGTTCAGCCATCCGAGCTTGATGGTTTGGCCGATCGCGGTCGCGGTCGCGGGCTTGGGATTCTTGATGGCCGGCATCGCCGCGCTGGTGCCGAAGAAGGCCGGCCAGCGGGAGTCTATCGGGCTGCTCTTGGTCCTGGTTTCCGGTGGAATCGTCGTGGCACTAGCTCAACTCGCCCAGAGTCATTTCCGGGCGGCATCGCCTTCGTACAACGTTTGGATGTTGCCGACACTGGCGTTGTTGTTGGCCTCGGGGCTCGCGGCCGCTCCAAAGTGGGCACGGCGCCTCGGTGGTCGGGATTACCCTACTGCTTGGAGCGGACGGATTCGGCGTTGCTCAGCTGGCGATTCATGGCGATGCGTTTGCCCACGGTCCGCACCGACACATTGCCGCGATGGTTCGACGGCTGGGGCCGGACCACGTCGCAATTGTCCATGATGGTGGCTCGAAGGTACCCGGGCACATCTACAGCCCGCTCCGCTACGAGTTCGGCCGTGGCCTACGGCAGTATATCTACCACCACGGCAAGGGAAATCAGATCCAGGTCGAGCCTTATCCCGTGACCGAGTCCAGAGAAACTCAAAGCCTAGCGACCGTGCCTGTGGATCATGTTCTGGTGATCCGTTCCGAGTTTCAAGGGGCGGCGGATATTGCTCGGCAGTTGCGGCGGGGGATCGAGCCTCTGGGTGATGGACCGGTCGTACGGGGGCTTCTCGGATCGTCTTCGTGGAAACGGGTCGAAGCCCGAACCTGGCTCGCGTTCATTAAGGCCAACACGAACTTCTTCCGGCGAGAAGACGCGCTGGGTGGACCGCCGTCCGATGAAGCACCCTCGAGGTGAAGACCGCCGGGGATGGTCCCGGCAGAGATTCGTGGAACGGCTCTGGCGGAAGCGTACCCAGTTCGAGGGGCTTTCGACCCACGCTTGGCGAGTCTGTGACAATTGTGTGTTACTTTTTGACGTAAATCCTTTGCTGATTGACCTGGGATCTTAGAAACTATCTCAAATCCCCTCCAGAAGCCTGAAAAACTAGGGGTGAAACCGGGTTTTGAGATAGTTTCTTAGTCGTTCATAGGTCGGGATGCCTGAAAACAAGGCGTATTTCAGAATCGTACATTCGTAAGACACCCATTTTCGCCTATCGGGCCTTGCGGTAACCCCTGGATAACAAGCTCCCGCCCTGTGAACGGCTACCTCGCCCGTTTCTTGGGCCGTCTGGCGCCACGCTGAATCGTTCGTGAGATCGTCCCCGGTTGATAGCGTCTTGCTCGCTGTGGGGGCATTTTTTTCAATGACCCGACACGGAGCTAAGACCCAGCGGAAAACGGAGATGCCGCCAAGAGCCTGTCCTCAAGTCGTTTTCAGAGAGTGTGCGTCCCACATGACTGCGTGCAAGCCTCAATTGCAACCTCAAAATTGGTCAGTGTTTTAGCTCTGTGTCGAGTCGTTGTTTTTTTTGCTTGACCGATCCGCTGCGGTTTTGCTGCCATTATCCCTGAGCGTGCCCGGACGAAATGCCGATGCGTCGGTGCCTCGCATCATCTAGGAACCTCCGATGAAGCTGGTTTGCCTCCGTATTACGACTCAGTCACCGTGCGTTCAACGACCTTCCACCGCCCTGACCCTCTCCTGAGGTAACCCACGCGTGACTTTGCTCACCGATCCGCCCGGGGATCCGCCCGGTGGTGTCAGGAAGGATAACGCGACCGTTGGATCAACCACGGCGCACTACGCGTTCATCGACGCCCTGCGCGGGATCGCCTTCCTTGGCGTGCTGGCGTTCCACGTCCAGGCGTTCGTGCCCCCCCTCCCTCCCCCGATTCACCAGGTGATCCGCCAGGGCCACGAGGGCGTACAGCTCTTCTTCCTGGTCAGCGCACTGACGTTGTTCCTCTCGATGGACTCGCGTCGGAAGTCGGAGCGACGGCCGGTGGTGGCGTTCTTCATTCGGCGATTCTTCCGGATCGCCCCCATGTTCTACCTGGGCGCATTGTTCTATTACTTTTTCGATCGCGTCAGGACCGGCGGTGAGTTCTCCGGAGGTTCAAGCCTTGGCTGCATCCTCGCCACGCTCACTTTCACGCACGGCTGGTCCGTGCCTTGGGTCAATCATCTCGTCCCCGGGGGATGGTCAGTCGCAGTCGAGATGAGCTTTTACCTGATGGTGCCCTTCCTCTTCCGCGGGATCAAGCGGATGGAGACGGCGCTAGGGCTGGCCTTCGGCAGCCTACTTCTGGGCGGGATGATGTCGGTCGGACTGCGACGGCTCCTGGCCGACTGCTACACCGCCGATCAACTCGGGCTCTACACTTGGTACTGGCTGCCCGCCCAGCTCCCGATCTTCTTCACGGGGATCACTCTGTTCTTTGTGCTTCGTCCAAGGCCCCTGACCGCGCGGTCGACCGCCACACCATCGTCGCGCGGGCTGGGACTGCTGCTGCTGAGCATGGCGGTTTACCTGATAGTGGCCCTGAGCCTGAGCAAGCCAGCCCTCTTCCTTGTCCACGCCGGGTTCGCGACGGCCTTCCTGCTGCTTGCTTGGGGGCTGGCCCTGTGGCCATTGCCGTTGCTGGTCAACCCGTTCGTCCGGTACGTGGGTCAGGTCAGCTTCAGCGCCTACTGAAGTGCGCCCCTCGGATCGGACAGGTGCATAATGAACCTGGAGGTCCGCAGGGAGACGCAATCGCATGAAGAAACGACGCCGATTCACGCCCGAGTTCAAGGCCCAGATCGTCCTGGAGATCTGGTCCGGTGTTCAGTCCTCGGCCGAGGCGTGCCGCAAGCACGCCCTCAGCCCCAACCTGCTGGCCACCTGGAAGGCCACCTTCCTGGAGCGAGCGCATACCCTCTTCGAGGGCGACGACCAGCATGACGAGGACCAGGCCCGCATCGCCGAGTTGGAGCAACTGCTCGGCCGGGCTACCCGGCAGATCGAGGTTTTAAAAAAAGCCTCGACACTGCTGGATGTGGCCTCGACCAGAAACGGGAGGTGATCCACCAACTCAAGGATCAATATCCGCTCCGATTCTTATGTGATACCCTCGACGTGCATCGCAGCGCCCTCTACCATCAACCCCGGCTGCCGGAGGACCAGCCGGTTCGAGACGCCTTGAAGGAATTGGCCGGTCAATGGCCCACCTACGGCTACCGGCGCTTGACCATCATGCTCCATCGTCAGGGCCACATCGTCAATTCCAAGGTTGTACGGAGGTTGATGCATGAACTGGGTATTGCTGGCCAGACCCCGAAAAGAAAGCCTCGGACGACCGACAGCGATCATCCGTACCCCCGCTACCCGAACCTCGTCGAGGGCCTGGAGGTGAGCCGCCCGGAACAGGTCTGGGTGGCCGACATCACGTACATCCGATTGAAAAAGGAGTTCGTGTATCTGGCAGTGTTAATGGACGTGTTCACCCGCTGCATCCGAGGCTGGCATCTGGGCCGCAGCCTGGAGCAAGAGTTGACGATCACGGCCCTGAAACGGGCGTTGGAACGAGGACGCCCGGAGATCCATCATTCCGACCAGGGGGTGCAGTATGCGGCCACGGCCTACGTCGAGATGCTGAAGGCGACACATTCGCAGATCAGCATGGCAAACGTGGGCGAACCCAAAGAGAATGGATATGCTGAGAGACTCATGAGAACAATTAAAGAGGAGGAGGTGGATTTGTCGGAGTACGAGGACTTCGCCGATGCCTGGCGGCATCTGGGACGATTCCTCGACGAGGTGTACAACCGGAAGCGGATTCACTCGGCGCTGGGGTACTTGACGCCGAGCGAGTTCGAGCAACAATGGATTAGCATGCAGCGATCACAGTGATAGGATTGACAAAAGATCGCCGTTTCGGTGGTCCGATTTCTAGGGCGCACTACACCTTGCATCCTCTCCTCGTCCTGCAGGTACATCGGGGTCAATCCCAGAGGCCGCCCCTTCAACCGCGACCAGTCGTCCTCGATCCGATACTGGCCCCGGTAGGCCCACACCACCTGCGGCAACACCATCGCCAGGGCAGGGCCAGCGCGCATAAATAGGTAATCTGTACAGTCTGGCGCGATCGACCGCGCCATGTTACATCTTGGCGTATCACGGTGCTCGCGTTCTGGCGTGATCCAGGGTTGCGCCGCGAGGCCGTGCACCTCATGCCAGGATGCGTTGCATGGCCACCCGATGGATAAACATCGAAGCGATCGGTTCCTACTTCGAGTCGCTCTCGGACCCGCGACATCTGAGGAATCGCAAGCATCTGTTGATCGACATCGTCGTGATCGCGGTGTGTGGCATGGTGTGTGGCTGTGATGGTCCCACGGCCATTCATCGCTGGGCGTCCAACCGCCGCGAGTGGCTGGAGCAGTTTCTGGCGCTGCCCAACGGCATCCCCTCGCGCGACTGCATCCGTCGTCTGTTGATCGCGCTCAGGCCCGAGACCTTCCAGAAGTGCTTTCAGGAGTGGGTCATCGACGCGATGCCGCCCGACGAGAGCAACCCGGACCGGCTGATCGCCATCGACGGCAAGACCAATCGGGGGTCTCACGATGCGGCGCAGGACCTTCGTCCGCTGCACATCGTCAGCGCGTGGGCCAGTGAGGAAGGAATCGCTCTGGGCCAGGTCGCGACCGAGGAGAAATCCAACGAAATCACGGCGATCCCCTGCTCCTGGAGCAGATCGAACTGACGGACGCGGTGGTCACGATCGACGCCATGGGGTGCCAGAAGGAGATCGCACGCGACATCGTCGACGGCGGCGGCGACTTCGTGATCAGTGTCAAGGACAACCAGCCGACGCTCCGCGAGACGGTCGAATCGTACTTCGAGAAACACCTCGAGCGCGACCTGGCCGATCTCAAGTATCGCAGCTATGAAACCAGCGAAGCCGCGCACGGCCGGATCGATGAGCGGTCGTACTTTCTCACCAAGGTTCCGCCCGACTTCGCGCTCAAGAAGGAATGGCCGTGGGTCAAAGCCATCGGCTACTCCCTGCGGGTGACCCAACACGCCGACGGCCATGAAACCGACGAGACGCGATACTACATTCTCAGCCGGTATCTCAGCGGCAAGCGCTTCTGCGAGGCGGTGCGTGGTCATTGGGGCATCGAGTCAATACACTGGGTGTTGGACGTGAACTTTCGCGAGGACGACAGCCGCACGCGCGAGCGCACGCTGGGCAACAATCTCAGCTGGTTGCGGCGCTTCGCGGTGACGCTTCTGAAGCGTCATCCCGTCAAAGACAGCCTCCGCGGCAAGATGGCCCGTTGCATGATGAACACGGCGTTCCTCACGGAAGTCCTGACTCTTCAACGACATTGATATGCGCTGGCCCTGATCGCCAGGGCATTCGTGGCGTCGACCTGCCAACCCATCTCTCGCTTCTTCTCCTCGATCCGGGTCTCTTCGCGAGGCACGTCGATCTGGAAGGACACGTCCGTCTCCTGCCGCGCCGGCCGGTCCCGGTAGGCCCGCACCGGCCGTGTCGTCATCACCGCGTGCGCGGTGTAACTCAGCAGGCCCTCCACGCCTTCGCGTTTGACGATGGCCCCGGCCGCCTGCATCAGCTCGGCGTGACCCCATTTCTTCTTGCCCCGCTTGGGCACGGCCAGGTCCCGCAACGCCTGGAGGGCGTTCTCCAGGCGACGCTCCAGGGCGGCCTCCTGGGCCTGCGCGTACGCCCACGAGCGCACCAGCCAGCGCCGCTCCGTCCAGCGCACCTGCGTCGCGCCCACGAGGGCGGTCAACTCCACATCCACACCGAACCCTTCGGCCACCCACTCGTCCGGTTGCCCGTTGGCACCGGGACGCCGCACCGACTGCAACGTCTGAGTGCCCTCCCAGACGGGCCGCAGCAACGCGTGTCGCTCCGCCCGACTGAGCTGATTCTCCGACAGCGGGCACAGATAGAAGTCCTCCCCAGCCGCCACGAAGGCGCGCCTGGCCAGGGCCGCCATCTTGCAGTCGCCCACATAGCTCCGGCCGCCTCGGCCGAAGGCTTGTTGCACCGCCTGGATGATGGGGATGTACAACGGATCGTCCGCTGTATTCCCGGGCACGGCCACCGTGACCAGCGGCATGCCCAGCGGATCGCGGACTCCCGCGGCGATTTTCAACTGGGGCCGGTCGGGGTCGTCCTGGCTGTGGCCGAACTGCAGCCACCCTTGCTCGGTCAGGACATCGGCGTAGGAGTTGGCCGTGGTGGCGTCGATGCGGACCGTATCCGTGGGGAGTTGGTAGTTCTACTGTATCCGGGACTTGATTCGCCACAACGGTTTTTGTGACAATTCTTTCCGTCACAGACACTTCACGGAGGGTACGCATTATGGATCGCCGATTCGACGCCCGGTTGCAGGAGATGTTGGAGCAGGCGCAGGTCTCTCCGGAATTGACCAAAGGTTTGCTCTCGCGTCTGGAGACCTTCGTACAGCCGTTCACCGCGTCGCTGGCCGAGCCCGAGCAGCGACAGCACACCGTCGAGTACCTGACCGGCTTGCTTTCAAAACTCGAGCACAAGACCGGCGAAGGGATCGCCTACCTGCATGACCAAGAACGGCAAGGCATCCAGAAGTTCATCGGCGTTGTTCCCTGGAGCGACCAGACCTTGCTCGGGACGCTGGTCGGGCAGGTCGGTACCGACCTGGGCGAACCTGACGGCGTGATCGTGTTCGACCCCTCGGCCTTTGCCAAGAAGGGGACCGCTTCGGTCGGTGTCCAACGGCAATGGTGCGGCCGGCTCGGCAAGAAGGAGAACTGCCAGGTCGGCGTGTCCATGGCGTATGTATCGCGTAAAGAACATACGCTCGTCAATACACGTCTTTATCTTCCCAAGGAGTGGACGAACGACCGGAAACGGTGCAAGGCGGCTGGGGTCCCCAAGACGGTCCCGTTCCGCACCCGCCACGAACTGGCGTGGGAGATGCTGGAGGAACACGGCGCGGTGTTGCCACACACATGGGTGGCCGGCGACGATGAGAGGGGCCGTCCCACGGATTTTCGCCGGAAATTGCGCGATCGGAGCGAACGGTATCTGTGGGCGGTCCCCTCGAACACCCTGATGCGCGACCTCGACGCGACACCACCGGAGTACGCGGGGCGCGGCCCTCATGCCCAGAACCCGTTCGTGCGGGTGGACCGCTGGTGCGCCGCCTTGCCGCCGTCCGTCTGGACGACGATCGACGTCCGGGACGGCGTGAAGGGACCGCTCACGGTGGAGGTGGTGAAGTGCCGCGTGCGGGCGCGGACGCCGACGGGCGGGACCAGGGCCAGCGCACACTAACATGTTGATCCAGTAGCGACTTCCATCAAGAAGGTCTCGCTCCAGCCACAGCTACGGCGTTTCATGGCCACGCTTTGCCGGTCGGGATGCTGCTTCAATAGCGACAACGCAAACCGGTTCAGCCACGCGAAGTTCTCACGCAGGTTCCGCTCGCGGATCCGGGACTCGTCCTCGCGGAACGTCATGTCCAAGGTCCAATGGCAGCTGTTCTCGATGCCCCAATGGCCTCGGATGGCACGGGCGAACTCCTGGACGTCCACCTCTAAGGCGGCTCGCCAAAATAGATCGTCCGTTTCGACCTGTATTTTGTTACAGTATGGTTCATGCCGAACCTACTCACTCAGGTCGTCGAAGCGAAGTACATCACCCTCAAACCGCTCCTCGATGAGCGGGCTCGCCGCCTCTGGGCCGCCGTTGAAGCCCGATCGCTTGGCAGGGGCGGGATCATCCGGGTCGCCGAGGCCACCGGACTCGCACGGGCCACCATCCGAGCGGGATTGAAGGAACTGGATCTCCCCACCCCGGACGATGACGGACCACTCTCGGGTGGGCGTCTCCGTCCTCCCGGGGGCGGACGCAAGCCGCTGACCGAGCATGACCCGGACCTGCTGCGTGAATTGGAAGCCCTCGTCGGTCCGGTGACCCGTGGCGACCCGATGTCTCCCCTGCGGTGGACGTGCAAGAGTGCGGAGAAGTTGGCAGAGGGGTCCGGACCCGAGGGCACGTCGTCAGCGAGCGGACGATCAATCGACTCCTCCATGACCTGGGCTACAGTCTCCAATCCAATCGCAAGACGATCGAGGGCAAAGGTCACCCGGATCGGGATGCCCAGTTCCAGTACATCAACCGAAGGGCCAGGGCGTTCCAGCGACAAGGCCAGCCCGTGGTCTCGGTCGATACCAAGAAGAAAGAGCTTGTAGGGCAGTACCGCAACGGCGGGCGGGAGTGGCAACCCAAGGGGAAGCCCGAGAAGGTGAAGGTCCATGACTTCATCGACAAGGGCCTGGGCAAGGCGATCCCCTATGGGGTCTATGACATGGCGGCCAACGCCGGTTGGGTCAGCGTCGGTGTCGATCACGACACCGCCGAGTTCGCCGTCGAGACAATCCGCCGGTGGTGGTATCGGATGGGCCGCCGGGTCTACCCGCAGGCGAAGAAGTTGCTGATCACGGCCGACGGCGGCGGCTCCAAGGGGAGCCGCTGCCGCCTCTGGAAGGTGGAGTTGCAGCGACTGGCCGACGAGATCGGGCTGAGCATCTCGGTGTGCCACTTCCCGCCGGGCACGAGCAAGTGGAATAAGATTGAGCACCGGATGTTCTGTCACATCACGGAGAACTGGAGGGGACGCCCGCTGGTCAGCCGTGAGGTGGTCGTCAACCTGATCGGCGGTACGAAGACGAAGGCTGGGCTGGAGATCAAATCGGAGTTGGATGGCGGCAGCTACCCGACAGCCCGAGAGGTCACGGATCAGCAGATGGACGGTCTCTCGATCAAGCGAGAGAAGTTCCACGGCGAGTGGAACTACACCATCCGCCCAAAGTAGCAAACGAGCAATCTAATTTGGCGAGCCGCCTAAGTTCGCGTTTCACAGATTTCGAGACGGATCGAGAGCGGCCCCGGGGGTGAATTTCCTCCCGGCGAATCCCTCGTGATCCGTTGTGGTAGGCCGCAATCCGCGGCGGAAGCCTGACTCAACCCGTACGGCTGAGAAGCTCGGTGAGCTGGGCGATCCAGGTTTTCAGACCATACTGTTGAGAAAGCAGTCCCGCGGTTTTCTCGTCGTAACTGACGCGTCTCAGGGTCGTCAACAGGTCGGCGAACGACGGTTCGTCCTTCTGGCGATACCACGGGCGGAAGGGAAAGCGCAGGAAGCGGTGACCCGTCTGGTGGAACCAAACCACCACCAAGCTGTACAGGATCAACGCCATCGGTGCCGTTCGTTCGACCGCCTTGGGAAGACGATTGGCGGGATCCTCCAGACCCAAGAATTGCTTGCAGTTTTCAAAAGTGCATTCGATGGCCCAGCGACAGGCGTAGGCCGAGAGGATTTGCCGGGCGGTCCAATCGAGCTTGGTGCAGTAGAACATCTGATCGGGTCGTTTCCCTTCCAGGTCATGCACCAAAACGATGGTCAGGAGTCGGTCCCGCCCGGCCTTGTAGTACAGCGCAGAGATCGTCTTGACCGCCAAGGTGGCATGGAGTCCGAACTGGTCGAACTCCAGGTGCGTCCAGGGTTGTTTCGCATCGTCGGCCCAGGCCTTCATGCCGGGCAGGCGGTTTCCTTTCTTGCGCCGGTCCGCGGGATTTTTCCTTCTTGGGGGGCGCTGGTTCGTAGAGGGCGCCCTTGGGATGGACGTGGCTGATGAGATGAACGTTCCGAGGGAGATGAGCGAGGACGCTCTGTCCACCATAGGCGCTATCTCCGGTGACGAGGATCTCATCCTCCGGGAACCACGTGGCGACCACCTGGATGAGTTCGAGAGCCAGTTCCGGCCGCGTGCGATGATTCGCCTTGTGTGGAGAGGGAGACGACTTCGTCCGTCCTTTCTTCCCCTTCCGCTTCTTCTTTCCCTTGGTCAGGCCTTGGCGATTGCGGTACAGCCGCATGGCGACGGGCAAGGCAAACACCTTGGTGGGAGCCCAGAACGGGTAAGCGATGATCAGGCAGAGCACGACCCAGTCATGTCCCCAGCTGACCAGGGATTTGGCGCGGCTGGAGATGAGAGGGTCGTAATGCATGCCGGCGCCGTAGAGGGTCAACCCCCGCTTGCGGCAGAGGGTGTCGTCGACGGCCCAGAGGAGCGTGGCCCCCGGAGCGAGGATCGTGACGACCAGCTTGGCCAGAGCCAGGGAAAACGTATCGAGGTCCCAGGCGGCATGGCTGAAGAAGCGATGGAACCGGCCCCAATGCCCGTGGCCGACGTGGCCGCTGGAGAAGATGACTTCGGTGACGTAACGATGACGATGCGAGAGGATCCATCCCGTGACGACCGCGACGAAGGTCGCGTAGGTGGGGTTGGTGAAGACGGGGACGAAGTGCTGTAGCAGTGCGACGAAGGAGGGTGTAAGTTCCATGAGTCGGCTTCCGTTGCTCGGGGTCGGTGGTCCGGATTCAGACCCAGACAGTGTGCCGATTCCCAGCGCGGAAGCCGATTTCAATTCACGAACACGCTCCCGGGAGAGACGCGCGAAAGCGAGAACCGCATCCGGGAGGATTCCAATAATCGTTGGCGAATTTCATTGCTGCGAAAAATGCGAAACGCGAACTTAGCCGACGCAGTGTTAGCGTGCCCGCCGACGGTCGGCGGAGCGGCCTGAACCTGAATGCCAAGCGGGGAAATCCCCGTTTGGGGGCCATCAGGAGGATCGCTCCACCATGCCGCGTCTGTCCCAATCCACACCTGCCTACAAGCTCCACAAGTGCTCGGGCCATGCCCGGGTCCGCATCGACGGCCGGGAGTTCTTCCTGGGAAAATACGGGAGCCCGGAAAGGCGGGCGGAATATGAACGCATCGTCGCCGAGTGGCTCGCCCACGGCCGGACCTTGCCCGCCCGCGCGGTCGTCGAGACGCCTCAGCGGCCGTCGTGGAGATGGTCTTGGCGTACTGGAAATTCGTCGAGGGGTACTACCGCGAGGATGGCACGCCGACGCACGAGGCGTGCAACCTCAAGCTGGCTCCGGCCGATCCTGAAACAGTACACGTCCATACCCTCGCACAGGACTTCGGCCCGCTGGCCCTGAAGACCATCCGCCAAGGATGGATGGATGCGGAACCGGCCCGGACGGAGATCAACAAGCGCGTGGGCCGAGTGGTCCGGTGCTTCCGGTGGGCTGTGGAGAACGAGCTGGTGGCCGCATCCGTCCACCAAGCCCTCAAGGCCGTGGCCGGGCACCGCATGGGCCGATCCCCGGCCCGAGAATCCAAGCCAGTCCGTCCCGTCGCCGATGACCTGGTCGACGCCGTCCAGCCGTTCGTGACCCGCCCGGTGTGGACGATGATCGAATTGCAACGCTTGAGCGGCATGCGCAGCGGGGAGGTCGTCCTCATGCGGACCGGCGACATCGACCGGACCGGCGACGTGTGGGTCTACACCCCCGCCACGCATCGCCCGCGCGTTCGCCGTCCTCTGCGGTCACTACGGCGATGTCACCAAATTGGCCCAGGACCGTGAGCAATCACGGCCGTCGCTGTAGCGTGAGGCCGAGCAAGTCGTGGACGGTGCCGCTTCTGGGAGTTCCTCAAGTTGACTCCAGAGGAATTGCGGGAAAAACTGTCAACCTAACGAAATACGGAATGCAACAATCCCGTTCAAAGGGCCAGTTCGACGCACGCCAGTCAGGCCACGACCGGCGGATGGAGGTGAAAGTGATCCTCCAAAACGGGTTCGCGGCCGGGTGGTGCCGGATTCTCCTGAACCTGGACCATCGACTCACCGCTCTGGTTCCGGATGGCTTATCTTGGATTTGGAGGGCCTCCGGATGGATGGGCCTTGGCGGGACGAGAATCCCGGAGCGGGGGAACGGGGGCGTGATGGGCGGGTGGAAACGCGGGTGGCCGGGAATACCCGACGTGGTGTTCGGTCTGGTGCTGGCCACGGCGCTGATCGGCGGCCGATCCGCGCTCTTGAACGATCCGGGCACCTTCTGGCACGTGCGGCTGGGGCGCGACATGCTCCAGACCGGCACGGTACCGCGGGTGGACACCCTGACCGCCACGAAAACGGGCTCGCCCTGGGTCGATCAGTCCTGGGCCTTCGATGTCGTCCTGGCGGTGATCGTCCAGGTCGGCGGCTGGCCTCTGGCGGTGGCCGGCACGGCCCTGGTGCTCGCCTGGATTTACGGAGCGTTGGCGGCCGGGCTCGAGCGCGATGGGTTCTCCCCACTGGCCTGCCTGGTGGTGGCCATCATCGCGGCCGGGGTGGGAGCCATCCATTTTCTGGTCCGGCCCCATCTGGTCACGTTCGCCTGCGTGCTCGCGACGCAACGGCTCTGCCGGTCGTTCCACCGGCACGGGGGGCGGTCGATCTGGCTGGTGCCGGTCATCGTGGCGGTCTGGGCCAACTGTCATGGCGGTTTCCTGGCCGGACCGCTCATCGTGGCGACCGCCGCGGTCGGGCACGTGGTCTCCAGGCCCCGCGGGCTGGAGGGTTTACGACGAACGCGCATCCTCCTGACGGTCTTTCTCCTGACGCTGGCCGCGCCGCTGTTGAATCCTTATGGAGTCGAGCTCTACCGGCACGTCGATTCGATCCTGCGGGGTAGTCATGTGACCGACCTGATCGACGAGTACAAGCCCGCGCCGCTGGGCACCGCCGAGGGCCGTCTCCTGGAGGGGGTCGTGCTGGCGCTGGTGGCCTTGCCGGTCGTGTCGCGCAACCGGCCGCGCGGTTACGACATGGTGCAAATGCTCGTCTGGCTGCACCTGGCGCTGGGGTCGGTGCGTCACGCGCCCTTGTTCGGCTTCGCCATGGCACCCGTTCTGGCCACGTGGATCGATGGCATCTTGACGCCGCGAGGGGAATCCGAGACCGAGAGCGGGTGGTCGTTCCTGCCGTTGATGGTGAGTTGTGTCCTCTTGTTCATAGCCGCGCGGGGCGATTTGAAGGCGGGTCCCGATCCGACGAAATGGCCGCTGGAGGCTCTGGCGACCCTCGATCGCCAGCCGATCGCCGCTCGGCTGTTCCACGAACAGGACTGGGGCGGCCTGATCGAGTTGGAGTGCCGCCCGCGCCGGTTGGCTTATCTCGACGATCGCTTCGAGCTCTGGGGGCGGCCTCCCATTCTGGAATACATCGACGTGCTCACCGGCGGACCCGCCTGGGACGTGCTCCGCGACCGGGACCGTATCGAGCTGGTCTGGCTCATGCCCAGGCGCGGCCTGGCGAAACGACTGGAACACGACCCGGACTGGACGGTACTGCACAGGGATGCCGTCTCGGTGCTCTTTGCCCGCAAGAGCTCGCGTGTCGCGCCCGGCGACGATACGCTGGCGGGACCTCCGAAGAGAGAGAAGAATTAACGCGCAGAAGCGCAGAAGACGCAAAGGGAAGACAAAGACTGACCTCTTCTTCGGTCTTCTTTGCGTCTTTGCCCTTCCGCGAGATCCCCGGGAAATCCCCATGTCCGCGCTCGACCTCGGGATCATCCTCGTCTACCTGGTCGGTTGCACGATGCTCGGGTCGCGGCTGGGCAGGGGGCGCGGGCAGGATCTGAAAGGATACTTGCTCGGCGAGCGGGCCATCCCGGCCTGGGCGGTGATGATCTCGATCGTCGCCACCGAGACCAGTGCCGCCACGTTCCTGAGCGTGCCGGGCCTGGCCTACCGGGGCGATATGACCTATCTGCAACTGGCCTTCGGGTTCCTGGCGGCGCGGATCGTGGTGGCCCTCGTGCTGCTGCCGGCGTACTTCCAGGGCGAGATCGACACGGCGTACGAGGTCCTGGCGGCCCGCTTCGGCGGCGCCACGCAGAAGGCGGCCTCGATCCTGTTTCTGGTCACGCGCACGCTCGGCTCGGGCATCCGGCTGTTCCTGGCGGCGAAGGTGCTGGAAGTCATCACCCGTTGGCCGCTGCCCGCGTCGATTTTGATCATCGGCGTCTCGACGCTCCTTTACACGTATCTCGGCGGCCTGAAAGGGGTGATCTGGGCCGACGTCTTGCAGTTCGCCGTGTACATGCTGGGGGCGTTCGTGGCCTTGATCGTGCTGGCCCGCGCCGTGCCGGGGGGCTGGAGCGCGATCCTGGACAGGGCAAACACGGCGGGAAAGCTGCGGGTATGGGACTTCACGACCGACCTGACCATCCCGTTCACGTTCTGGGCGGGTCTGATCGGCGGGCTGGTGCTCGACATGGGCACCCACGGCGCGGATCATATGATGGTTCAACGATATCTGTCGGCGCGGTCGCAACGGGCGGCGGCCGGGGCCTTGATCGCCAGCGGGTTCGTGATCGTGGCTCAGTTCGCGCTGTTCCTGGTGATCGGCGCGGCGATCTGGGTGCTGTATCAGAGCGCGCCGCCGCCGGTCCTGCCCGGCAAGGACCAGGAATTCGCCTCGTTCATCGTGCGCGTATCTGCCCCCGGGCGTGCTCGGCCTGGTGATCGCGGCCGTCTTCTCGGTGACGATGAGCACCGTCTCGGGTGCTCTCAGCGCTTCGGCCGGCTCGATGGTCAACGACCTGATCCGCCCGCTTTGTCCCGATCGCCCGGAGGCCTGGTTTCTGAGCCTCTCGAAATGGCTCACCGGCGCCTGGGGCCTGGCCCAGATTGCCGTGGCCTTCGGCGCGATGCGGCTGACGCAATCGGTCGTCGAGAATGCCCAGGCCATCGCGGGGTTCGTGACGGGCATCCTGCTCGGTTTGTTCCTGCTCGGCCTTTTCGTCCGCGCGCGGGACAGCACGCGGCCTTCGTGGGTATGATCGTCGGGTTGATCGTGGTCACCACCGTGGCTTTCGGGACCAAGCTGGCCTGGTCCTGGTACGCGCTGGTCGGTGCCGGCACCGTCTGCATCGTGGGCTGGGGCGTGAGCCTGCTCCGGCCTGTTATCGATAAGAAGGATATCCCTGTCGGGGCGAAATCATGAGAATCGGTCTTGTGCTCGGACTGGTGTTCTCGCTGGCCGGCGTCATACAGGCGGGCTTGCCCGAGGTTTCCCCTTCCCAGGCGGGTTTTGACCCCGCGCCTGGAACAGATCGATGCGGCCATCGCGCGGGCCATCGCCGCCAAGCAGGTGCCGGGGGCGGTCGTTCTCGTCTTGCGACGCGGCAAGATCGCTCACGTCAAGGCGTTCGGCAATCGGGCCGTTGAGCCTGAAGTCGAGCCGATGACCCGCGACACCGTGTTCGACATGGCCTCGCTGACCAAGCCTCTGGCGACGGCCTCGGCCGTCATGGTCCTCATCGAGCGGGGCAGGCTCGGTCTTGATGATACTCTTGCTCAGCACATGCCCGAGTTTGACAATCACGGCAAGGGCGCGATCACGGTCGAGCAACTCCTGCGGCACCGGGCGGGTCTGGTGCCCGATAACGGCCTGGCCGATTACGAGGATGGCCCCGAAGCCGCCTGGAAGCGGCTCGCCGATCTCGACCTCGCCCGAAAGCCGGGCCAGCGGTTCGTCTACAGCGACGTCGGCTTCGTGATCCTCGGCCGGCTCGTCGAGCGGATCAGCGGGCAGTCGCTCGACGCCTTCACGCGCGCGACGCTCTTCGAGCCGCTGGGGATGCATTCCACGATGTTCCGGCCGATCCTTTCCAGCGCGCTGCCCGCGCCGGCCGACATCGCGCCGACCGAGCGGGACGAAACGTCTGGCTGGCTGCGCGGCGTGGTTCACGATCCCCGGGCCCGGGCGCTCGGCGGCGTCGCCGGCCACGCCGGGCTGTTCAGCACGGCCGATGACCTCGCGGTCTTTGCTCAGATGCTTCTCAACGGCGGCGTCGCGCCGAACGGCACGCGCATCCTGAAGCCGGAGACCGTTCGCCTGATGCTCGATCCCGGCTCGACCCCCGCCGGTCAGAAACGCGGGCTCGGCTGGGACATCGACACCGCGTACAACTGCCCCAAGGGGCGCTTCGGCCCGCGCAGCTTCGGCCATACGGGCTTCACCGGCACGAGTCTCTGGATTGATCCGGAGACGCGAACCGTCGTGATCCTGCTCACCAGCCGGCTCCATCCGGTGGACAAGGGGGTTTCCGTCAATAGCCTCGCGCGCGGAGGTCTCGACGATCGTCGCCGATGCCATCGTCGATGCTTCCACCGTTCCGGCCGTGAAGTGCGGGATCGACGTGCTGATCGAGCGCGGTTTCGACTGTCTGAAAGGCAAGCGGGTCGGCCTGGTCACGAACCACACGGGCCGGACGCGCGACGGCCGCTCGACGATCGACGTCTTGCGCATGCCCCGGGGGTGACGCTCGTCCGGCTGTTCAGTCCCGAGCACGGCATCCGCGGGCAGGTCGACCGCGCGGTCGCCGACAGCGTGGACAAGGACGACCGGCCTGCCGATCGTCAGCCTGTACGGCAAGACGAACAAGCCGACGCCGGAGAGCCTCCAGGGACTCGATGCGCTGGTCTACGACATCCAGGACGTCGGCGTGCGGTTCTACACGTACATCACCACGCTCGGCCTGGTCATGGAGGCCGCCAAGGAGAAGGGCCTGGAGGTCATCGTCCTCGACCGGCCCAACCCGATCGGCGGGCTGGCGGTCGGCGGGCCGTTGCGCGACGACGAGTTCGCCTCCTTCATTGCCTATCACAGCTTGCCCGTGCGGCACGGGATGACCGTCGGCGAGCTGGCGCGGCTGTACAACGAGGAACGGCGCATCGCCGTCAAGCTGACCGTGATCGCCTGCGAACACTGGCGCCGGGGCGATCTCTACGACCGGACCGGCTTGCTCTGGGTCAACCCGTCGCCGAACATGCGGAGCCTGACCGAGGCGTTGCTTTATCCCGGCGTGGGCCTGCTGGAAGCGACCAACCTGGCGACCGGCCGCGGGACCGACACGCCCTTCGAGCGCGTCGGCGCCCCCTGCATCGACCCGGTCCGCTTCGCCGCGGCGCTCAATGACCTGAAGCTGCCCGGCATCCGGTTCGTGCCGATCCGCTTCCAACCCTCGGAGCGGCAGTAGGCCGGCTGCGATTGCGGCGGGGTCTATCTCCAGATCACCGAGCGCGACCGCTTCGACCCGATCGACCTGGGTCTGGGCCTGGCCGTGGTGCTGCACCGGCTCTATCCCGAGCAGTGGAAGTCCGACGGCTTCCTCCACATGCTAGCCAACCGCGCGGTTTCCAAGGCCCTGCTCGATGGAGACTCCGTGGGCGACCTCCGAGCTCGTTGCGCGGCGGCGGAGTCGGCGTTCCAGACGCGACGGGGGCCGTATTTGCTGTACGCGCCCTGACCGGCTGGCTTCACGGCAGGTCCGCGTGTTGCTCGGCGATGACATCGGCGAGGATCTGATCGAGATTGCGGACCGGCCGGTAGCCGATCAGGCCGTGGATCTTGGTCAGGTCCGGGACGCGGCGTTGCATGTCCTCGAAACCTGTCGTGTACGCATCCTTGTAGGAGACGAAGCGGATCTCGGCCGTGGTCCCGGTGGCGGCGCGGACCCGCCGGGCCAGGTCGAGGATCGTGATCTCGTGGTCGTTGCCGATATTGAAGACCTGTCCGTGAGCCTTCGGCTGGCCGATCAGAGCCACCAGGGCGCCGACGACGTCGGCCACGTGCGCGAAGCAACGCGTCTGGGAGCCGTCGCCGAAGACGGTGATCGGCTCGCTGGCCAAGGCTTGGGCCACGAACCGGGGGATGACCATGCCGTAGCGTCCCGTCTCGCGCGGACCGACGGTGTTGAACAGCCGCGCCACGATCACCGGCAGCCGTGTCTCGTGCCAGTGTGCCAGGGCCAGGAACTCGTCGAGCGCCTTCGCGCAGGCATAGGCCCAGCGGCGCGTGGTCGTCGGACCCATGAGAGAGTCGTCGTCCTCACGGAACGGCACCTTCGTGGCCTTGCCGTAGACCTCGCTGGTGGAGGTCAGCACGAACGGCCGCCGATACCGCGCACAGCGCGCAGGACCACGTCCGTGCCGTTGACAATCGTCTCGATGGTCCGCACCGGCTGGTCCACCACGAGCCGAACCCCGACGGCGCTGGCCAGATGAAAGACCGCCTGACACTCGGTCACGCACCGCTCGACGATGTCGGGCTCCGTCACGCTGGCGACCCGCAGCTCGAAGCCCGGATGCCCCTCCAACGCGGCGATGTTCTCGTAGCGACCCGTGCTCAGGTCGTCGAGCACCAGCGCCGAGTGCCCTTCCGCGAGCAGGCGCTCGGTCAAATGACTGCCGATGAATCCCGCGCCGCCGGTGATCAGGTATCGCATCTTCCGTGGTCCGTTCTCGTAGGGTGGGCTCGGCCCACCATCCGGACCGTTTCCTGAAGAGGGTGGGCCGAGCCCACCCTACGAGTACTGGTCACTTTCCTCCTCACGTCGTTTCATCCAGAGCCACGTTCCAGTACGCCTCGCTGAGGAACTTCGACCAGCTTTCGATGCGCACGCCATGTGAAGCGTAGAGCGGCTTCCAGGACGGGCGGAAGGGCTGGCGCCGCAGCCGCATGTGCGCTTCGTCGAGCATGCGGTTGCCCTTGCGCTTGTTGCACTCGATACACGCGAGGACACAATTCTCCCACGTCGAGAGTCCCCCGCGCGAGCGGGGGACGAGGTGGTCGATCGAGAGGCTCGGCCGTGCCGGGACGTGCGCCGCAATACTGGCAGGTATTGTGGTCGCGTTTGAACAGATTACGGCGGCTGAAGGTCACGGTCAGCGGCCGGACACGGTCATAGCGCGTCAGCGTGACCACCTCGGGCACGCGCAGACGGAACCGGACGGCCTGCAAGAACGGCTCGCCGTCACGGGGGCGGAGCTGGGACCAGTCCTCCCAGGTGTAGAGCCGAAAATCGTCCGGATCGACGACCACGGCCGCCTCATTCCAGAGCATCGTCAAAGCCCGCGCGACGGGCGCGACGTGGACGGGCTGCCAGTTCCGGTTCAAGACCAGCGTCGGTCGCTCCAGTACGGACGCGCTCATCACAGCCTCCCGAAATGCGGACCCGAGGCCCTGTTTCCGGCTGTCGATCGGCGTTCACTCTTTGTATTAGAACAGATTTTCCGTCCCAAATGGCAACCATTCTGCGGGCGTGCGGCCAGATTCACGAAATCTTGACGAGTGCGGCTCGGGTTTTCGCCGCCGGGGAGACTCGGGTATCGTGGGGGAAGAGCGGAGGGACGGTATGATGATCGGCGCGGAGATCCTGGCCGTCGGCAGCGAGCTGATCAGCGGCCAGAAACTGGACACGAACAGTCAGTGGCTTAGCCAGCGGCTCGGCGCTGGGCATCGTGAGCCGGTTTCACACCGTCCTGGGCGACGACCTGGCCGACAACGTCCAGGCGCTTCAGACGGCCTGTCGGCGCGTGGGACTGGTCGTGGTCACGGGAGGGCTCGGTCCCACCCAGGACGACCTGACGCGGGAGGCGCTGGCGGCCCTGGCCGGCGTGCCGCTGGTCGAGGACGCGGCGTCGCTGGCGGCGATCGAGGCCCTGTTCGCCCGCCGGAACCGGCCGATGCCGGCGCGGAATCGCGTCCAGGCGCTGCTGCCCCGGGACGCCTCGGCGTTGCCGAACCGCGTGGGCACCGCCCCGGGGATCTGGATGAAAAAAACTCCGCCGTGATCGTTTGCCTGCCCGGGGTGCCGTCCGAGATGAAGATCATGTACGACGAGCAGGTCGTGCCGCGTCTCGAAGCGGTGGGCCTGAGTGGGCGGGTCGTCGTGCATCGAATCATCAAGATGTTCGGCAAGGGCGAGTCGGACATCGAAGCCCAGGCGCTCGACCTGACCGTGCGCGGACGCCGTCCCGAGGTCGGCATCACCGCCTCGGACGCGACCATCAGTTTTCGCGTTTCTTGCGACGGCGTCGACGAGGCCGAGGCCCTGCGCGATCGAGCCCACCCTGGACCTCATCCGGCAGCGGTTCGGCAATCTCGTCATCAGCGAGCGGGAAGACGAGGATTCTCGCCGACGCCGTCTTTCGCCTGCTGGCACAACACCGCGCCACGCTGGCCACGGCGGAGTCCTGCACCGGCGGCCTGATCGCGCACCGCCTGACGGCGCTCGCGGGCATCAGCGCTCACTATCTGGGCGGCGTGGTCTCCTACGCCAACGAGGCCAAGGTCGCGCTCCTGGGCGTTCCTCGGGACACGATCGCGGCCGTGGGCGCGGTCAGCGCCGAGGTGGCCGAGGCGATGGCCGCGGGTGTGCGCGCCCGCCTGGGCTCCGATTACGGTCTGGCCGTCACGGGGATCGCTGGTCCGTCGGGGGGAACCCCGGAAAAGCCGGTCGGCCTGGTCTACGTGGGTCTGGCCACACCCCGCGCCGTGCAGTCTCGCCGCCTGGATATCGGCCCCGAGCAGCCCCGGCACGTGATCCAGAGCCGGGCGGCCAAGCACGCATTGAACCTCTTGCGGCTGGCTTTGATCGCTGTGTCAGCGACATGAGCGTGTACAATGGGGTGTCTCTTCTGCCCGCGGCTTGCTGCTGACGGCCTGCTTTCCTATGAAGATCAAGTGTACGCCGGATGACTTCCGTGTCGAAGAGTTGACTCCGCTTCCCACCGTCCGGGCGGGCAAGACGGGGCCTTACACATTCTATCGGCTCACGAAACAGGGGCTGGGGACGCTCGAAGCCATCGAGGCGATCCGCCGGCGCTGGAACCTGGCGGGATGGCAGATCCGTTACGGCGGGCTGAAGGATCGCCACGCGTCGACGATCCAGTATCTGACCATCCACGGCGGCCCGTTTCAGCCTCTTCCGGAGGCGAACCTGACGCTGGAGCCGCTCGGATACCTGGAACAACCGTACGGCCCCGCGCATTTTCAGGGCAATCGCTTCGTGGTCGTCCTGCGGGATATGAGCCCCGGCGAGCTCGCGGCCGTCCGCCGCGCGGCCGGCGAGGTGCCCCGCGAGGGCCTGCCCAATTACTTCGACGATCAGCGCTTCGGCTCGGTCGGTCCCAGCGGCGAGTTCATCGCGGAAGCCTGGCTCAAAGGCGACCACGAGCGCGCCTTGTGGCTCGCGATCGCCGGACCGACGCCCTCGGATCGGCCGGATACGAAGCGCGAGAAGGCCATTCTCCGCGACTGTTGGGGCCGCTGGACCGAGGCCGAAGCGCGGCTGGACCGCTCGCACGCCCGCAGCCTGGTCACGTACCTGGTCGACCACCCGGTCGACTTCCGAGGTGCCTTCGCCCGCCTGCGCCGGGAACTGCGGTCGATCTACTTCTCGGCCTTCCAGAGCCACCTCTGGAACTTGCTGCTGGCGCGGCGGATCGAACAGATCACGCGGCCCGATCAGCGCACGATGATCGATTTCAAGGTCGCCCGGCTCCCGTTGCACCGCGGCCTCGATGACGCACAGCGCGCTGCGCTTCGGGACAGCCCCCTGCCCTTGCCCTCAGCACGCAATCCCCTTCCCGAAGGTCCCGCGCGGGTCGTGATCCAGGAAGTCCTCGATGCCCGCCAACTCACCTGGGAGCAGCTCCGCGTGCGACACCTGAAGGACCTCTTCCTCTCGAAAGGGAGCCGCCCCGCGCTTTTTTTTCCGGAGAATTTCCAGTGCGCGGACGCGGCCGACGATCTGTATCCGGGCCGCCGCAAGCTTCAGCTCGCCTTTGACCTGGCCAAAGGCGCCTATGCCACCCTGGTGGTCAAGCGGCTTACCGAGCTGCTTTGAGAGGCTATCCGGGAAGTCTGGTCTTAGCCCCGAAGGGGCGGCAGTCCATAGCCCGGGGCGTCAGCCCCGGGACGGAGGAATGGTGTCTCGATCTCCTCTCCGGAGCCCCCGAAGGGGCGACAGAAACCACGGCCCCGCAGGACGTTCTGTCGCCCCTTCGGGGCTGCGCAGGAGGATTCTGTCGCGGCGTCCCTCTCCCCAGGGCTGACGCCCTGGGCTAGGAACTTCCGCCCCTTCGGGGCTGAGACCAGACTTCCCGAATAGCCTCTGAGTGAGGTCCGGATCAATCGGTGGATAACGGGGCATCACATCAATGATCGCGCCCCTCCATCCATGTACCAGGAAATTCCCCTTCCCGCCGCGGCACAGACTTGACGAAGGCGGGAGGCTTCGATATTGAGTGAGATTGAGCAAAATCGGATGACTGTCTCCCACTTATTTGAACTCCGCAGGCTCTCTCAGACCTGCTCCGGTCATCCATGCAGCCAATGAAAATATCATCCACTATCCGCGAGCGACTTGACTTATTCATGATTTAATCCAGGTATGATCAGTGCGTGTTGCGCTGATGAGCGTGTGTAAGGTCCGCGCGGAGCGGACGCCGGCCTTCAGCGTGCTGTCTGGCCGGTACCGATTCTGCAAGGACTATCCCCAGGTGAGAGGAGCGAATCGACCATGACGAGTTCGATCCGATGTGCGGCGGGAGCGGCGCTGCTGCTGGCCTCATTGAGCTTCTTGTCGGCCTGCAACCAGGACACCGTGCAACCGCCGCCGAACCTGCCGCCGCCGACTGTGGCCCCCGCTTCCCCGCCCCCCAAGAGCGAAACCCCAACGACCCCCAACGCGGGTTCGAGCGCGAGCGGCGCGAAAGGGGCCAAGGTCGGCGAGAATTGACATCACGCACGGATCGGACCCCGGGGCAAGAGCCCGACTGTTCCGGGGCCGAGTCCCTGTGCCGGCGCGTCTCCGAGGCGAGGCCCGCCGGCAGAGGGGCTTTTTTGCGACCATTCGCCCGGCCCCGGTCGCCCAACTCGTCCCGCGGCCGGTAGGGTTCACCGTCACCGACTGCGCCGGCGGCTCGACGAGGCGGGCGCGGGCCAGATCCGATCTTTTCGCTTTCTCAAGGCCTCTACCGATTCTGCGAATTTCTTTGCAATGACCCCGTTCGGATGTGATAATCCGCAAGTACCATCATCGGGGCCTGGACACGTGGAAAGGTCACGAGGGCCAATGACTCTGAGATCGGGTTTCTACGAAACTCGAACTTAGAGTGCGGCCTGAGTGGTTCGTGTCGGCGCTTCGCCATGTCCGACGAGCAAGCCTTCTCGGAAGCATGTGTCTGGGTAGGCGAGTCTCCAACGGACGGGGCGGTGCCGCGTGCGTGGCGGCCTCGATGACGTTCCTTTCGTGCCTCGTTCCAATTCTCCTCCTTCTTATTCATGAGGTACCGAGATGAGGGGTCCCAGGGCTCGAGTCGGTTTCGAAGAGCGCTCGAGGTTTTACACTGATCGAGTTGCTCGTCGTCATTGCGATCATCGGCGTTTTGATTGCCCTGCTCCTGCCGGCCGTGCAGGCAGGCGCGAAGCCGCCCGGCGCTCCCAGTGCGTGAACAACCTGAAGCAGATCGGGTTGGCGCTGCACAACTACGAGTCGACGAACCAGTCGTTCCCGCTCGGCGGCAACCCGACCGCCTCCGGTCCGACCAATCCCACCAACCTTTCCATGTGGGGCGACTGGATCGCCCAGACGATGCTCCTGCCTTACATGGAGCAGCGCCCTGTTTACCAGGCAATCAACTTCAGCGTCGAGGCCTGGGCACACGATGGCGGCGGTCAGAACATGAACTTCACCGGGGCGTCCACCCGCATCAACTCTTTCCTCTGCCCGTCGTCCGCGCCGCCGCCTTTCAATTGGGGGACCCTCAACGGGATGACGCGGCTCTATCCCGGCAATTCCTACTTCGCTAACGTCGGGTCGAGCGTGTTGTGGCGGGGCGACCTGACCAACAAGCCCAACGGTTGCTTCGCCAACAACGGGCCCGTGACCGCGCTCCGCGACATCACCGACGGCACAGCGAACACCGTCGTCTTCGGTGAGTTCCGGATCGGCGACATGGACAACAATAAGAGATCGATCCAGGACTACTTCGGCCTCGCCTCCTGGCCCGAATGGAACGTTGGTACAGACCGAGACATAAACAGCCCCCTCGCCAACATGCCTCTCGGCGGGGCCGCCCTGCTCACTTCGCTGCAAAGCGCTGCCTCTGGGTGGCAGACGGGCGCCGGCGGCTTCACCGGCGGCTTGTGCCCCCCTAACCTTCCAGGCGCCGCGAACGGGCAGCGGAGCACCAACGGCCTAGTGTGGCACATCGGGCAATTGGACTACGGCCTGGGCAACACCCTTGTGCCGCCCAATTCCAATTACCCGTACATTCAGTTCCAAACCGGCAATTGCGACTTCGACTCGTCCGGCGTCGTGGGTCTCACCAGCTTCCATAGCGGCGGCGCCAATGTGCTGATGGGTGACGGCTCGGTCAGGTTCCTGAAATCGAGCATTTCCTGGACCGTGCTTTGGGCCATCGGGTCCAAGGCCGGCGGCGAAACGGTCAGCTCGGACCAGTATTGACCGCCGTGGCGTCTCCCACGTCCACCTTTCCGGGCCCCCACCGCCGAAGACCTTCGGCGGTGGGGGCCGGTCCGTTTCGAAGGCCGTCTTCCGCGCTAATGGTCGCTCATTCGTCCGTAAGCCCGAAGCGCCAGCGAGTGCATTCTCTCCTCTCTCCGGAGACTCGCGGAAATGCACTCGCTGGCGCTTCGGGCTTATACCTTCCTAGGAAAGAAATACCCGTTTTCCTCATCCCGGAGGGATGACAGCCATTAGCCCCGGTTCGCGCAGCGCAACCGGGGTGGGTGGGCGAACACGCGTCTCCTCACCGACCCCGGAGGGGTCGCAGCGCCCAGGGGTCCTTCGGACTGCGACCCCTCCGGGGTCGGTCCTCTGTCCTTGTGGACTGGCTTTACCGGTGGTGGCGCTGCGCTGACCACCGGCTAATGGCTCTCATCCCTCCGGGATGAACAGAGGACATAACTTTCCCAGGAGCCAATACTGAGAAAGGGCGCCACCCAAACGGGAACCGCTCGAACACCCACCCGACGAGAAGACGGAACGGGGCGAAAGAGCATGCTCTTTCCGAAAATCCATTGCACATGAAGAGATACCTAACCTTATTCCATTCTTGATCCCGTCTTCATCACAGCTTCATCGTGTTGTGTTAGAAATTGCCATCCCCCCCACCTACCTTCGACGCTGTGATGAGGACCCCTGCGATGCGGCAAGCTCCTGGGATGGTTCGGCGGGGAGCGTACGGTTTCACGCTCATTGAATTACTGGTGGTGATCGCGATCATCGGCGTGCTGGTGGCGCTGCTGCTCCCGGCGGTGCAGGCGGCGCGCGAGGCGGCCCGTCGGGCGCAGTGCACCAACAACCTCAAGCAGATCGGCATTGCCCTCCATAACTTCCACGACGTCAACGGCCGGCTCCCCTACGGCGTCTATGAGCCCTACGGGACGCAATGGTGGAAGAATTACAAAGACGACGCCTCCAACCCGTTCGGGCCGAACTGGGCCGTCTTCATCCTGCCGTATCTCGAGAACCAGCCGATCTACAACGCGGCCAACGTCGGCTCGTATCCGGGGCCGAACGCCGACATCTCGTATGCAAGTGGGGCCACGAATAAGGTAAAACCACCCGCGTTGACCGGCTACGACCTTTCGTGGCGCAGTTCGACCGTCATCGGCGCGACCATCAACACGTACCTCTGCCCGTCGGACAAGGGCAACATCGAGCCGTTCACCGATCCCCACGGCATGTATCCGGCCCAGCCGGGCTGGGCGCGCGGCAACTATGGGGCCAACAACGGCACCACCGACGGCGACCATTGCCGTCAGGGTAACGACGCGAACACGGCCTCGCCGAACTGGGCCCCGTTCACGGGCGTGAGCAAGAAGGGCGTCATGGGCGTCTTTTACGGCCTCAACTTCAACTACATCACCGACGGCCTGACCAGCACGATCGCGATTAACGAACTGCGCATCGGCCTGAACTCGATGGACCGCCGCGGCACCTGGGCGCTGGGTAATGTCGGCGCCAGCATCACCTGTGCCACGCGAGACTATAACCCGACGCCCAACAACAAGATCCAGGAGTCGGACGAGATCCAGGGGTGGCGGACTTCGCCGCCCAGTTCCCCACCCGGGGTGCCATGGGCATGGGCTGCATCAGCGACCCGGGCTCGATCAACGACGGGGCCAGGCGCGGAGCCAGCATCCCGGCGGCGTCAACGCCCTGTTCTGCGACGGTCACGTTCAGTTCATCAAGAACACCATCACCAACGCGAACTGGTTCGCGATCAACACGGCGAACGACGGCTGGGTCTTGAGCGCCGACAGCTTCTGAACCGCGAGGGGGGTCCATCTGATGAAACGTTTCGCGCATGGCGCGGTTGCTCTGGCGCTGGCCATCGGGGCGCTGAGCGGCTGCTCTTCGAATACGTGCCGGGTCACCGGCACGCTCGTCAAAAATGGCAAGGCGGTCACGGTCGAGGAAGGGCAGTGGGTCCAGTTGATCCTCTATCCGATCGAGAAGGAGAAGCCCTCCGGCGAGTGGTTCCCGGCCAACGTCAACCCGGACGGCACCTTCGAGGTCCCGGGCAAGGAGGGCGACGGCGTCCCGCCCGGGAAGTACCGCTTCGGCATCAACTGGGTGACCTTCAAGGACCGCGGTCACGATTTCCTGAAGCATGCGTTCGCCCGCGACACCTCGCCGATTGTCGAGGAGATCGATGGCTCCAGAAACCTGACCATTGACCTGGCGGCGGCCGACAGCGCCCGGAACCCAAGCCGGAAGCCGATACGCCGAAGAAGGTCGTGCGGCGGCCGGTGGGACCCATCTCGGATTGATGCACGGTGAGTGGCACAGGCTCGAAGCCCGTGCCACTCGGTAACTCTGGGAATCCATCTGAGAATGATGGATGACGTCAACCCCTGAAACCGCTTCGTTCGTCTCGAAAGACCCTTGAGGAACCTGATTTCCATGTCCAGCTTCGAGCACCGCGTGAGTCCGCGTCTGCTTCCATTCGCTTGCCTTTCGCTCGCGGCCCTGGTCGCGTCGGCAAGCCTGGGGCAGGAAGCCGCCAAGACCAAGGCCAAGTCGTCGGATCGGCCGGCGGCGACCAAGAGTGAAACGTATCGTCCGACCGTCTTCCCGGACCGCGTCATCCTGACCCTTTCGGGCGACCCGGCGCATACGCAGGCGGTCACCTGGCGCACGGACGCGACCGTCACGGACCCCGTGGCCCAGATCGCGCCCGCCGACCACGGCCCGAAGTTCGAGTCCAAGGCCAAGACGATCTCCGCCGTCACGACCGCGCTGGAAAATGAGTCCGGCACAGCCCACGACCACTCGGTCATCTTCGAGGGCTTGACCCCGAAGACCAAGTATTTCTACCGGGTCGGCGACGGCGCGCACTGGAGCGAATGGAACCTGTTCCAGACCGCCAGCGCCGCGGCCGAGCCGTTCTGCTTCCTGTACGTCGGCGATGCCCAGAACAGCATCAAGTCGCACTGGTCGCACCTGATCCGCGAGGCGTTCGCATGCGCCCCGCAGGCCCGTTTCATCGTCCACGCGGGCGACCTGGTCGGCCGCGGCACAAACGACACCGACTGGGGCGAGTGGTTCCAGGCCGCCGGCTGGTTCAACACAATGGTCGCCAGCCTGCCCAGCCCCGGCAACCACGAATACGAGAAGGCCAAGAACGACCCGGAGCCCGCCAGCACCCTCACGCGGCACTGGCGCGCCCAGTTCGAGCTGCCCACGAACGGTCCGGCCGGTCTGGAAGAGTCGGCCTATTTCGTCGATTACCAGGGCGTGCGCCTGGTCTCGTTGAATTCGAGCGAGAAGCAGCCGGAACAGGCCGAGTGGCTGAAGAAGGTCCTCGGCCAGAACCCGAACCGCTGGACGATCGTCGTCTTCCACCACCCGTTCTACGCTTCGGCCAAGGGCCGCGACAACGCCAAGATCCGCAAGATGTGGCAGCCGATCTTCGACCACTACCACGTCGACCTCGTGCTCCACGGCCACGATCATACATATGCCCGCACGGGTCTCCAGACGGCCTCGAAAGAGGATGCCTCGGACTCCTTCCCGGTCGACAAGAGGGCGGGCACCGTCTACGTCAACAGCGTCTCCGGCCCGAAGATGTACGTGCTCGATCGCAAGGCTGAGCACAAGCGCACCGCCGAGGAAACCCAGCTCTTCCAGGTGATCACCATCAACGGCGACACGCTCCACTTCGAGGCCCATACCGCCCTGGGCGATCTCTATGACGCCTTCGAGCTCCACCGGCGGGACGGCCAGCCCAATACGCTGATGGACATGATCCCCGCCACCCCCGAGCGGCACCCGCAAGCGGAAACCGCTGCGTCGCGATGATCGCGGCTTGGCCATGATGTTCCACAAGGGCCGGCACGCTCGCCACTCCAGACGCGAGCGTGCCGGCCCACATTTCGTCTTGAGGAAAGCCAGACGCCCTCACGACACGCTCGGCGCTTCGGTTCGTCTCTCCTTTCGGCGGATTTCTTGATGAGGTGCCGGGCATGGCACCGATGCCATACGAGTCGATGCGGCCCCAGGCCGCGCGCGGGGCGGGCCGTCGATTGGCCTGGTAGCAGCGCCCGCGTCCGTGGTATCAATCCCTCGCAAGCGGCGATTGAGGCGCAGCGCGGCTCAATGGTCGCGGAGAACCGTGTCATGATGCGGTCGGCGACGGAACGGCGCTTCCACGATCAGCAGGCACGCGCACGCGCAGCGGTCTTCACACAGCGGCCCTCCGCGTGGATCGTCGACGAAGCGGCCTACCTCGACCACGAGAGCTGGATCGGGCCCGCCGTGCAGTTTCTGGGCGAGCTCCACGGGACCTATCTGCTGGATTACGGCTGCGGGCATGGGATGGCCTCGGTGGTCTTCGCCCGGCGCAGCGCGCGGGTGACGGCCTGCGACCTCTCGATCGGTTACTGTCGGGAAGCGCGGGAACGAGCGCGGGCCAATGGCGTCTCGCTGAATGTCGTGCAGGCCGACGGTACGCGGCTGCCGTTTTGCGACCGATCCTTTGACCGGGTCTGGGGCAATGCGGTCTTGCACCATCTCCCCCTGGCGACCGCCGGCCGGGAGTTGTGGCGCATGTTGCGCCGGGGGGTATTGCGGTCTTCTGCGAGCCCTGGGGCGAAAATCCCTTGCTGAACTTCGCGCGCGGCCACCTGCCCTATCGCGGCAAGGACCGCACGCACGACGAACAGCCGTTGCGCCGCCGGCACGTCGAGACGTTGCGAGGGGTCTTCCCGGGTCTGGAGATCCGGGGCTTTCAACTTCTGTCGATGGTGCGCCGCGTGCTGCCGCGCGGGCCGTTGGCGGCCGGGCTGGCGCGCTGCGACCGCCATCTCTTGGCCCGCATTCCGGCCCTGGAACGGTATTGCCGCTACGTCGTGCTGACCATGCATCGATCGGCGCAGGCCGCCTGACGACCCGAGGAGTGGGGAAGGACTCAGGATGAGACCCACCAGCGCACACGTCCTTCGCGTAGTCGGACTGATGGCGGTCGCGGCCGGAGTGCTGGGCACGATCGCGGCGCGGACGGAAGTGATCTACGCCGACGGCCTGCGTTACATCCACCAGGCGCAGACGATCGCCGCGGGAAAGCTGAGCGACGGCCTGTTCCGGTCGCTGGACCATCCGGGCTATCCGGTGGCGATCGCGGCCGTTCATGCGGTCCTCGGCGGAACGGGGCCGGTGTCTTGGCAAGCGGCCGCGCAGGCGGCAGCGGTGCTGGCGGGCGTGCTGCTGGTGATGCCGCTCTATCTCACCGCGGTTGAGCCTCTTCGGGGCGACCTGGGCCTGGCTGGGCGTGCTGCTCATCTTTCTGGCGCCGGTGCCGGACCGAGTGATGGCGGACGCCTTGAGCGAGAGCACGTTCCTGCTTTTCTGGTGCTGGGGCCTGTGGGCGGCGCTGCGGTTTCTGCGCGACGGGCGGTTCGGCTGGCTGCCGGTGGTAGTGGGATGCGCGGTCCCGGCCTACCTGACGCGGCCCGAGGGCCTGCTTCTGCCGGCGGGACTGGCGGCAACGCTCATGCTCATGCCGCTGGTACGCGCGGCGCGGCTCGAAACGCGGCGCTGGTGGGCGGCGGTCGGCTTTCTGGTGATCGCGCCGCTCTGTCTGGTCGGGCCGTTCCTCGCCGTCAAGGGCGGGCTGGGGACCAAGCCGGCCATCGCGCGCGTGCTGGGACTCGCCCAGCGCTCGGCGCCCGACGCCGCCGACCGCGCCCGTCCGCTCGATCCGAATCAGACGGAGCTCGTGACCGTCGCGCTGGCCGTGAAGGGGACCACGGGGGCGGTCCGCGAGATCCTCTCGACGCCGCTGCTGGTTCCCGTGGTGATCGGAATGTTCGCCTGCAAGTTCTTCGCGGGCCGAGCGCGTTTGCAGCTCTTTCTGGGCGTGCTCGTCGGCGGGTGGCTGCTCGCACTGGTACGCTTACACATGACGTGCGGCTATGCCACGGCGCACCATGCGATGATCCTCGGCCTGCTGTTCCTACCGGCCGCCGCCCCGGGGCTGGCGTGGCTGATCGGGAAGCTGCCGCGAATGACGCCCGCCATGGGACGTATCGCGGTGGTCGCTGTGTTGGGACTTTACGCCGCCTGGAACGGTCCCGCGCTATGGCAGCCGCTCAATGGCGAGTGCGCCGGCTACCGGCTCGCGGGTGCGTGGCTGGCCGATCCGGCGCATGCGCCGGTCGAAGCGAAGGTGGTGGACCTGCCCGGCTGGTCGTTGTTCTATGGCGAACGGTCGGGTTACACGTTCTACAACCTGCTGGACGCGGCCCACGATCCCCAGACGCGGTTTGTGGTCGCGCGCGACGCCCACGTGGTCGGCCCCTGGGGGTATTGCCAGATTCTGCGCAGCATCATCGCCGATCGTGCGCCGGTGGCGAGTTTCCCGGCGCGGCCCGTGCGGGGTGTTTCGCGCGTGCAGGTCTTCGATCTCTCCCAGCCGCCGCCTGCAAACGCGGGGGCGGAGCGGGCGATGCGGACGCGCTGAGACGGGCGTCACCCATCATGTAGGCGCGACTTTCCGCATCGTTGACGCGCAAAGGCAAAAGACGCAAAGGAAAGACAAAGAGGACGTCACCGACAAAATTGAACGTACGTTCACATTGATCGAAGCGAAGCTGATGGATAATTCGACGATCTTGGCTCCCTAAAGCTATTGGAAGCAGAGATTTGCATTCGGTCTTCTGCAAGCTTCCTATGCATCCTAGACTATCACTCGGGACTTTTGTCGGTGACGTCAAAGAGAGTTTCTTTTTTTTCTTTGTCTTTCCTTTGCGTCTTTGCGCTTTGCGCGAGATCTCCGGGAAAACTCTCATGTCCGGAGACGCACCCGGCTTCACTGCAGGGTCCAGGGAGGATCGACCCCAGGGTCCGCGGGCCGCTCGAATGCGTTAACGCGGGCGTGGACCCATTGATACGAAAAGCGCAGTCGTGCCGCGCACAGCCTCCAGCGCAGGGGCGATCCGAACGAGCCAACGGCCCGTCTCGTCGCGGTCGAGGATGGCGATGCGCGAGGTGGCCGGCGCAGGCACGGCTTCCACGCTCACGTCATAGTTATTCTTGACGGCGGCTTCCCAGACGAGATGGCTCCGCCAATTCCTCGAGAAGCCGCCCGGGGCCTTGCCGTCCTCCGAGTTGCCCAGAAAGGTACAAATCGGGGGTTCCAGGACTACGTATCGGGCCTCCAAATCACCTCCATCCGTGCGACATCGGTCGGCCACGTCGATCTCGACGCGGCTTTCCGATCGATCCTGCAAGATGTTGTCTCTCCTGAAGTGGGTTCGTCGCCAGGTCTTGTAACTCACCCGGAACGACGCCGAGAAGTGATGGGCACCGGCCTTGCCCACTGCCAGCGCGAGCACGTCGTCGCCGTCGCGTTGAAGATGGACCTGCTGGTAGGTCGGACCCGCGACGCCTCCATTCTCGTCATGCCATTCGACAGCTTCGACGGCGGTTTGCCACGGACCCGGACCAAGGTCGATGGCATGAGTCCAGCGATCTCCGGCCCAGAAAAACCTGAGCCGGAGATCTGGAGTCATGATCGCGTATTGGTCCGACGATTCCTCGACGACAATCGTGCTCACGCCTTGCCCACTCCCGAGCTGGCGAGCCGCATGCGGAGATAAGCGTCGAGGAAGCCGTCGATGTTGCCGTCGAGGACGGCGCGGGGGTTGCCGACCTCGTGGTCAGTGCGCAGGTCCTTGACGAGCTGGTAGGGCTGGAGCACGTACGAGCGGATCTGGTTGCCGAAGCTGATCTCGCCTTTCTCGTCGTACTTCTTGGCGTACTCGGCGTCGCGCTTTTCCTCCTCCATGCGGATGAGCTTGGACTTCAAGAGCGCGAGGGCCAGGTCGTTGTTCTGGTGCTGCGAGCGCTCGGTGCGGCTCTCGGCGGCGATGCCGGTCGGCTTGTGGACGTAGCGCACGCCCGACTCGGTCTTGTTCTGGTGCTGGCCGCCGGGACCGCCGCAACGGAACACCTGGCGGATCAGGTCCTGGTCCTTGAGCTCGATGTCGATCGACTCATCGACCTCGGGCAGCACGTCCACCGAGGCGAACGACGTCTGCCGGCGCCCGTTGGCGTCGAACGGGCTGATGCGCACGAGCCGGTGGACGCCGGCCTCGCCTTTGAGATAGCCGTAGGCATACTCGCCGACGATCTTGATGGTGGCCTCCTGGATACCCGCCACGCCGCCGTCTTCGCGATCGATGATCTCGATCTTGTAGCGGTGCGACTCGGCCCACATCATGTACATGCGCATGAGCATCTCGGCCCAGTCGCAGGCCTCGGTGCCGCCGGCGCCGGCGTGGATCGTGACGAAGGCGTGGCAGTGGTCCTGCGGGCTCGACAGCATCGAGCGCAGCTCGAACGCATCGAAATCGGTCGTGGCCCGCTGGATGGCCGCGCGGATCTCGTCGTCGAAGCTGCCGTCGCCTTCCTCCTCGGCCAGGTCGAGCATCGTCTGCAGGTCGTCAGACTGCGTCAGCAGCGACTCGAACGGCTCGAGGATCGCCTTCAAGTCCTTCATCTCGCGGATGACGGTTTTGGCGTGGTCCGGATCGTTCCAGAAGGTCGCCTCGTTCATCTGGCCGTTGAGCGCGGCGAGCCGCTCCTGCTTGTCGCCCAAGTCAAAGAGAGTCTCGCAGGTTGACGATCCGGTCGATGACCCCGCGTGCGTCGCGCTTCAGTTCCATGTCCATGTCAGGCCGGTCCCTTTGTCGAACAGCAAACCGTTGGCAGAAGGCCGAAAATGGCGACACAATGATTGTACGCGGTCCCCGGCCCTTTGGACCAGACGAACCGAGTCATGACGCAACGTGTGGAGACCGTGGGACGTCTGGCGCCTTCCCCGACGGGCGGGCTGCACGTCGGCCATGCGCGGACGTTCCTGGCCGCGTGGCTGTCCGCGCGGAAGGACGGGGGGCGGGTCGTCTTTCGAATGGAGGACCTGGACGCCTCGCGGGTTCGCGCCGAGACGATCCAGGCCGCCATGGATGACCTCCGCTGGCTGGGCCTGGACTGGGACGAGGGTCCCGACGTGGGCGGTCTGCATGGTCCCTACGTCCAGTCGGCCCGGGTCGATCGTTATCAAGGTGCGCTGGAGACGCTCAAGCGGGCCGAGCGGGTTTATCCGTGTACGTGTACGAGGGCCGAGATCGCGCGCCTGGCCGCGGCGCCGCACGCCGAGGAGGAAGGCCCGAGCTACCCGGGGACCTGTGCGTGCCGTTCCGTCGCCGATGCGGCCTCTCTGGGCGATCGTCCCTTCGCGTGGCGGTTCCGCGCGCCGGCCGGCGCGGTCTCATGGGACGACCTGGTGCGGGGGCCGGTCCACGTCGATCCGTCGGTCCACGGCGGCGATTTCCTGATCGCCCGGTCGGGTGGCGTCTTCGGCTACCAGTTGGCCGTGGTGGTCGATGACGCCGCGATGGGCGTCACGCAGGTCGTACGCGGGGATGATCTGGTTGCCAGCACGCCGAGACAGATTCTCTTGTATCGAGCTCTGGGATTGGCGGCGCCTTCGTTCGCTCACGTGCCGCTGGTTCTCGGCCCCGACGGCCGCCGGCTGGCGAAGCGCGACGGCGCGATCAAGCTGGCGACGCCTGCGCCGCGAGGGCGTCGATCCCCGGCGATTGGTCGGCTGGCTGGCCGGCGCTTGGAATCGAGGAGGGGAACACGACGGCGACGCCGCGCGAGCTGGTCGGTCGGTTCGGTTGGGACCGAGTGCCGCGGGGAACGGTTGTCTTCGACGGTGCGGCCTGGGCGGCTCTCGAAGGTTGTACGAGAGGTCCGGATTCTGTCTTGTAGGGTAGGCTTCAGCCTGCCAGGCTCATTCCATCCCAAATGGAATTGGCAGGCTGAAGCCTACCCTACAAGACTTTCTCGTACACTCTCTCACGGTTCCAGCCGAACCGCCCCCAACTCGACGTTGACATTCGCCTGGTTGCAGGGATCGAGGCGCAACCGGGTGATCGTCCCGCGCCAGCGGTTGTTCTTCGCCAGCGGCACGCGGTAGTCGTGCCGCTGCCCGTCGCCGGAGATGCGGAACCGTTCGCTGGTCGCCTCGCTTTCGCTCTGCCGGCTGCTCTGCCAGAAAAGCTGGGCGGCGTCTTCGAAGGGCTTTCCGTCCGCGCGGGCCAGCTTCAGCCGCACGACCACGGAGGAATATTCGCGGGCCTTCGCCTGCAAGGGCGGACTGGTGAAGGCGGGATCGTTGTTGGTCGTGCGCGTCACGAGAGCGCCGTGCTCCTCGCGCACATCGGTCAGTCCCATGAACGCGGTCCAGCCCTGCGCACCCTGGGCGAAGTCCCAGGACGTGCGCGGCGGGGGCGAGGGCGTCACGTCGTAGGGACCGATCCCCGCATCGACCGGCGTGACGTCCTCGTGTGCTGGCGGCGCGTCGGTGAACACCTTCCGAATAGCGTCCAGGTAGCCGAATCCGTACTCCTTGTGCGGCTCGATGTACGATCCTTCACCCCACTCGTTCCACGCCTCGACGAGCACCATGTTGTCCGGGCTCGTCGTGCGCTTCCGGCTTTCGAGCAGCGTCCGGGCATCGCGCAGATGCCGCTCGAACAGCTCGGGCGTGCGGCCGAAGCGCACCAGGTTGTTCTCGCCGTGCCAGGGACGGCTGTCCCAGCCGCCGCAGACCGGCAGGGGATTCAAGGGGATGGGCGATTGTTCGAGGAGATGTTCCCACTGGCGGCGATAGGCCGGGACGAGCGATTCAAAAGGTGCGAACATGCCGCTGCCCGACATGCCCAGACCCGGCCAGTTGTAGGCCGTGACGGCGTCGTAGCCCTCCTCGGCCGCGCGCCGCGCGCCGCCGGCATCGCCCACGCAGGCAATCAAATACAACCCCTTCAGCCCGGCCCGGCGGCACTCGGCGCGCATGGCGTCGAGCGCTTTCTTGACCCCCGCGCTCCCCAGGTCGTCGGTGTAACGCTGCGGGCTGAAGATGATCATCACCGGCTTGCCGGCGACCGTCAGATACTCCGGCCGGCGAAAATAGTTCTCCAGCCAGTACCGCGTGACCGCGAGGGAATCCTCCACCGACGAGGTGTGCGGCGCGTTGTGATTGGCCCAGAGCAAACAGAACTTTAGCAAGTGATGATAGCGTGACTTGAAATATCCGTCGTGCAGCCCGTGTTCGAGCTGGCGGCTGCCCTGGCTCCAGTACCAGTCATAAGCAAAAAACGTGATGCCATGTTCGACGGCCCACTTGATATGCCAGTCGGCCACTTCGGGATCGCCCTCGCGGTACCAGCCCAGCACGGGCCGGCGCTCGGGAAAGTGCGTGATCGGTTGCCACCGGCTCGCGTTGTTCCAGCCCGGGAAGTAATACACGCCGACCTCGAACGGCCCGCGCACGGGCTTTGGCTCGGGAACATAGGCCGTGTGCGGCACCGCGATACGAGGCGTGAAGGACAGCCGGGCGGTCTGTTCGAGCACCGTCGCGGACGTGAGCCGCAACCGCGCCGCCGCCGTGAGGGGCGCGTCGGCCTGGACTTTCCACGAGAAGACCGCCTCGTCGCCAAAGTCCAGGCGGGACACGCGCGCGTCGGCCGGCGTGGTACTCAGGACCTGGACACCGTCGGGAAGCTGGAGCGTCGCCCGCAGGTCGCGCGCGGCCTGGCCGCCCGTGTTCGTGACGATCGCCGTGAGCGTGGCCGGCACCCCGGCGCGGGAGGGCGTCCTCCAACGCGAATGAGACGACCTTCAACTGTGTCGGTCCCTGGGGTTCCGCGCTGACTTTCAATCTCTGGAGAATCGCCTGGGCGCCGGCGGTGTCGCTGGGGCACAAGCCCAGCGCGACGATCTGACCGCGCCAGTCGCGGGCGCTCAGGAGGTCGATGTTGTAGGTGCGCGGGCGGTTGTCCGCCACGATGGGAAAGCGGATGCTGTGGAAGCCGAAAGTTCTCTCCGTGGCGAAAAACAACGTGCCGTGCCGCCCCTTGTTCACCGCCATTTGCACCGCCGCGAAGCTCTGATCGTCCGCGCGGATGTGCACCGGGGGAGCCAGCAAGAGACACTCATCGGCCGCCGTGGTGACGGACGCGCCCGCGTTGCCCAGGATGATCGTGGCATCCTGCGCGGCTTGCCAGCCCTGGATGCCGCGCGTCAGGTCGAAGTCCGCCTTCTCCACAGCCGGCGGCATCACGAACTCGACGATGCGGAGGAAGTCCACGTCGAAGCGGGCTCCGTCGTAGACATCGAACCGCAGCCGGACGATCTTCCCTTCCGGATGCCAGTAGGGAAACACGCGGTAGGTGTGCCACTCCTTGTCCCCCCGGACCGCGAACCGCGTGGTCTTGGCCTGGTCGAACCCGCCGAAGCGACCCTGATCGGTGTTGCTCCAGAAGAGCTCCGCCATGCCGTCGCGATCGGCCCGCAAGCGAATTTCGACCGCCTGCCAGGGCGTGGCGCGCACGTCGAGCTTTGTGCGCAGCTCCAGGATCGGATCGCTGCCGACCGCCCGGCAGCTCAATACGCCATCCGAGACCTTCACGTCGGTCAGATCCCCGTTGGGAGCCCAGCCTTGCAGGTCGCGGTCGAAGGTCCATTCGATCACCGTCCGGGGCGACTCCGCGGCGCGGACGGGAACGGCGATCAGCAACGAACACAGGCCGATGAGGCCAAGCCAGGAACGAATCATGTGGATCAAGCCACCTGAGCCAGTGAGAATCATGCGCCTTGGACCGCGTCAAACATGGCGACGATGTTTTCCGGCGGGACGTTTGCCAGGATGTTGTGCACCTGCTGGAAGACGAATCCACCGCCCGGCGCGAGGATCTCGACCTGCGCGCGGACGTGGCGGCGGACCTCCTCCGGCGTGCCGGTGGAAAGCACAACCTGGGTATCGCAGCCGCCTCCCCAGAAGGTGATGTCGCGGCCGAAGTCGCGTTTCAGGCCGGCCGCGTCCATGCCTTTGCAATTGATCTGCACGGGGTTGATCGCATCGAGACCGGCCTCGATGAGGTGGGGCAGCAGCGGGCGCACGCCGCCGCAGCAGTGGAGCATCACGTTGACGTGGGCCAGCTCTTTGGCGCGTTTCCACATGGCGGCGTGGCGCGGCTGGAAGAACTCGCGATACATGGCGGGCGACATCTGCGGCCCGCGCTGCATGCCGAGGTCGTCGCCGAAGAGAATGATGTCGATGTAAGGTCCGACGGCACCCAGGAACCGCTCCAGGTTGGCCAGGTGGAGCTCCACCAGTCGGTCGAGGAATCTGTGCACGCGCCGGCTCGCCAGCCAGCATCATGAGGAACTGGTCGATCCGATAGAGAAACTGGCCGGTCTCGAGCAGGTTGCCGCCGAACAGGCCCACGATGGCGCGGTCGGTGCGCGCACGCAGTTTCCGCGCGCCCTCGGCCAGCGCGGCGGGGTCCGCGGCGATGGGACCGGGCGGCGAACGCATCGTATTCCACATACTATCGACGAACGCCTCGGGCAGGTGGTCGAGGTCTTCCTGCTCCAGGAACGGCCAGTAACACTGCTCGAAGTACACGACCCCGGGGGGCATGCGCGCGACCACCTTGCCGCTTTCCGACCGGTAGACCCAGCCCTCCCCCGCGCGTTCGGGCAAGGCCCACGCGGGCATCTTGCAAGGCGTGCCGTCGGGCAGGACCCAATCGGCCCACGCGTCCTCGTCGAGGGCGAAGCCGCGCCCCATCTCGATCACGTCCACATGAAAGCGTTCGAGGACGTCGTCATCGACGATCGCCAGTTGCTGGACCGGGTCGTAGACGCGAATGGTCGTCGGCGGCAGTCCCAGGCATTGTCGGAGCCGGGGATACGCCAGCGCCGCGATGCCCGAGGAGCGATGACCGGAGAAGTCGATGGGCACCCGGTCCGGTTGCCGGTGGTTCAGAGCGTCGAGCACGCGTTGCCGCGATGTCATGATGGCGCCTCCTCGGGGGATCAGGCCCGCCCTCGTAACTACGACGAGAACGCCGGGGAGTCAACACCCCACCGCGGCCCACCCGGCGCGTCTTCGTAGGATGGGCATCGCCCACCACCCTCCGCTCTTGTAGGGTAGGCTTCAGCCTGCCAATCATAAGATCCGGAAATTTCGACTGGCAGGCTGAAGCCTACCCTACGAAAAAGGAACCGCGGCGATGAGCCATTCGCGACGGAACTTCCTCGAGGCCGCGACGGCCGGGGTCGTCTCGCTGGCCGTACCCTCGTCTCTGACACGCGCGGCGCAACCGACCGCGCCGCTGGACGACGCGCTTGCTCCGCTCGTCGCCCGGTTACATTATCTCACTCCGGCCGATCGGTTCGGCACTTTCGTGCGCGAGCAGCCGGCGCCGGCCGAGCTCAACCCGGAGCGTCTCCGCGCCGTCGGTCTGGACCGAGAAACCTGGTCGCTGGAGGTCGTGGCCGACCCGCACGGTGATGTCCAGATCGAACGGTCCCTGTCGAAAGCCGAGGGCACCGCGCTCGATTTCGCCGGGCTGATGAAGCTGGCCGAGAAACACGCCGTCCGCTTCGTGAAAACGCTCACCTGCACGAACGTCGGCTCTCTGTTCGGCAACGGGATCTGGGAAGGCGTGCCGCTGCGCGTGGTCGTCTGGCTGACACGACCGAAAAGCAACGTGCGGCGGCTGTCCTACCACGGCTTCCACAACGACGACGCCAAGCAGCTTTTCCGGGCGTCGCTGGCGCTTGCGCGTGCTCGAAGACCCGCCGGGCGGCTTGCCGGTGATTCTTTGCTACAAGTACAACGGCCGCTGGCTCCCGACGAAGATGGGCGGGCCGGTGCGCATGATCGTGCCCGAGGCATACGGTAACAAGTGCGTGAAATGGCTCCAGCGGGTCGAGCTGAGCAACAGCTACCAGGCCGACGACACCTACGCCACCTGGAACAACGACACCGAGAGCCCGATGAAGACCTTCGCCCGCTTCCTCGAGCCACCGAAGCGGGCCCGGCTCGGGACTTTCATCCCGCTGGTGGGTTACGCCCAGGTGGGCATGTCGGGCCTGACAAGCGTGCAAGTTGCGCTGCTCCCGATCGGTGAGGCGAATTCTCCGCCTCCAGACAATCTCAATCACGAGACGTTGCCCTGGAAGGAAGCGCACATCCTGCCGCCGCCGGCAAAAGAGGCCGACTGGGGTGGCGACCTGCCAGACGGCGTGGTGCCCCCCCTGCCCCACCAGTTTGATCCGGCGACGGGCACGCCCCGCAGTTGGCCGTTGCCGTACACCCTGGCGCACTGGGCAGCCCTGGCGACCGCGCCGCAACCGGGCCGGTACCTCGCGTTCTGCCGCACCATCGACGCCCACGGCATCGCCCAGCCGATGCCCCGCCCCCTGCCCCGCTCCGGTGTCAATACCATTCAGCAGGAGGAGATTCAGGTCGAAGCCGGGTGAGAGAGGTTTCCTCGTAGCGCGGCGGAGCCGCAGCCAAATATCCCGAAGGGATGGCAGCCATTAGCCCCGGTTCGCGCAGCGCAACCGGGGGGCTTTGGACGTTCCAACGGTGCTCGACCCCGACGGGGTCGCAGCGCGAACGGCTCGAATGAGCGGCGACCCCTCCAAGATCGGATCGCGCGGCGGCTTCTCAACCCCGGTTGCGCTGCGCGAACCGGGGCTAATGGCTGGCATCCCTCTGGGATGAGGAGGACGGACGCGCGTCTTGCGATGCCCACCTCAAAGCGGTACAAACAAACACGGCTCACCGTGAAAGAACCGCCCGTCCCTCGAAACGTTCCTCCTCGCAGAAGGAGTCGGGCATGATCGCTCACCCGCGCATCGGGACGTGTGCCGCGTTAGGGCTCGGACTGATGGCGCCGGTCTTGGCTCTCACCTCCCTGGGCGCCGAAGCCGTTCGAGCACCCCTCGATGCCCGGACCGTCCTCGAAAAGATCGGCACGACCAGGGGCCTCTGTGTCCTGCTGGGCGTGGCGGACCCGGATGAGGTCGTGGCCCTGGCCAAAGCCAGCGAACTGACGCTCTATGTCCAGGCGGCTGACGCCGACACCGTGCGCACCGCGCGTGAGGCCGCCGCCGCCGCGGGCCTCCTGGGCCGGCGGATCTTCGTGGATCAGGGCACGCTCGATCGTATCCAGCTCGCCGATGATCTCGCGGATGTCCTCCTCGTGGCCGATCCCGCCGCCTCGGGCAAGGAACGCGAGTGGACGCGCGTCCTGCGTCCCGGTGGCACCGCCTTGATCGGCGAGAATCAGCGCCTCACCAAGCCGATTCCCACCGGGACCGATTCCTGGTCCCACCCCTACCACGGGCCGGACAACAATCCGCTCTCCACCGACCAACTGGTCCGCGTGCCCTACCGCACGCAGTTCCTCGCCGAGCCGCTCTTTTCCAGTCAGCCGGAAGTGACCGTCGCTGCGGGCGGCCGGGTGTTCAAGGCGTTTGGTCACATGACCTTCCGGGCCTATCAGAACGCCATGATCAACACGCTCTATGCACTGAACGCCTACAACGGCGCCATCCTGTGGCAGCGTCCGCTGAAGACGGGCTTCATGATCCATCGCAACACGATGATTGCCACGCCCGAGACGCTCTACCTGGCCGATGATGAATCCTGCAAGCTCATCGACGCGGCCACCGGCGTCCTCAAAGGCGAGATCGTGCCCCCCGAAGGCCAGGCCGAGGGCAAGGTCTGGAAATGGATGGCACTCGAAAAAGGCATTCTCTATGCCCTGCTCGGTCCGACCGAAGTCTCGGCGCCGGTCGCCAAGGGGGTCGAGACGCGCATCGGCGGCTGGCCCTGGGACATGTGGCCGGGCTACGACTACCGCGATCCGAAAACCGCCTGGGGCTTCGGCCGGTCCTTCCTCGCGCTCGATCTGAAGACCGGCAAGGCGCTCTGGAGCCACACCGAGGTCGAGCCGCTCGACGCCCGTGGCGTGTGCATGAAGGACGGCCGCCTCTATTTCTACTGTCCCGGCAAGTTCCTGGGCTGCCTCGATACAGCCACCGGCAAGCCAATCTGGAAGACCTCCGACCGGGCGCTGCTGGAGGCGATCGGACCGAACCAGAAGGCCCAGCTTTACGTCACGGGCTTCGCCACGAGCTGCTATCTGAAGTGTACCGACAAGGTCCTTACCTTCGCCGGCCCGCAGCGATCGGCGCTGGTCGCCGTCTCGACGGCCGATGGGAAGCTGCTCTGGTCCCACAAGGGCGGGAACTTTCAGCTTGTCTTGCGCGACGATGCGATCTACGCGCTGGGCGACCAGTTCGGCAAGTCGTACAAGTTTGATTATATGACAGGTCATGTCCTGTCCGAGTTCATGGGCCGCCGCGCCTGCACGCGCGCCACGGGGACGATCGACAGCGTCTTCTGCCGCGCGACCGAGGGCACGATCCGCTGGGATGTCGCGTCCAACGGCGTCCAGCATATTTCGCCGATGCGGCCGGCGTGCCATGACGGGGTGATCGTCTCCGACGGGCACCTGTACTGGGGTCCCTGGATCTGCGGCTGCCACTTGACCCTCGTGGGCGCGATCTGCCTGACGCCGACGTCGGAAACGAACCTGCCGCCGGAGAAGACCGATCAGCTTCAGCGCTTCGCCGACGACCTCGCGCAAGTACAGGCGTTCCCCTCGTCGTCCACGGACTGGCCCACCTACCAGGCCAATCCGCAGCGCAGCCGCATCGACCAGCGTTGGCGGCGCCGCGCGAGGTCGAGTTGAAGTGGACGTACACGCCTACCGCGCCGGTCGTGCCCACGGCCCCCGTCACCGCGGGCGGGCTGGTGTTCGTGGCGGGCACTGATGGTCAAGTCCGCGCCCTGGATGCGGCCAGCGGCCAGATGCGCTGGAAGGCGTTCACGGCTGGCTCGATCTTCTTCCCTCCGGCGATTGATCATGGCCGCGCGTATGTCGGCTCGAACGACGGCCGCGTCTATGCCTTCGAGGCCGCCACCGGCCGTCCGCTCTGGCGCTTCCGGGCCGCGCCCGCCGATCGCAAGATCCCGGTCTATGGTGAGCTCGCCTCGACCTGGCCGGTCGCGGGGGGCGTCGTCGTGGCGAATGGGATGCTCTACGCGGCGGCCGGGATCTCGCACTTCGACGGCACCCACGTCTACGCTCTGGACGCCCGCAGTGGCGAGCCGAAGTGGTACAACGGCGACTCGGGGGTGGTCGATCCGGATGTCGGCAACGGCATCAGCCTGTGCGGCAGCCTGAAACTCGACGGCAGCGAGCTGTCTTTTCCCGGCGGCAACGTCTACGTGACGGCCACGTATGACGCCCGCACCGGGCAGTGCCAAAACAAACCGGCGGGTCCGAAAACCTCGCGGCGCATTTTCCTCTGGCCGCGCAAGCTCTGGGAGCCGATCGACACCGACGACCTGAGCACGCCCCAGGGCCAGGTCCACGTCCGCCCCGCGCGGGGCGGACAGATCAGCGTCATCACGTTCCAGCCGAACGGGGTGGGAAAGGTTTCCTGGACGCGGAATGTTGTGGGTTACGGCGGTGCGATCGCCACCGCGAATGCCCTGATTGTTCCGGCCATCTTGCCGGAGCAGGTCGCCGATCAATCCGCGCCGCAACGCCTCATGGCGTTCAACCTGGAAGACGGCGCGGTGCTCTGGTCCGAGCGTCTTCCCGCCTCATGCGTTCCCTATGGGCTGGCCGTCGAGTCCCAGGCGCGGATTCTCGCGTCGCTCGACGACGGCCGCGTGCTCTGCTTCGCGGCGAAAGCGGAACGGGATGGCCGATGACCGTCCGCATGACTCTCTTGTAGGGTAGGCTTCAGCCTGCCAATCCCTTATTCTGAAATGGGATTGGCAGGCTGAAGCCTACCCTACAAGACGATCACGTCATGAATTCACTCACAGACGAAGCTCTGACACCCGACGAGGCGTCTGTCTATGAATGGCAGATGTGGGTGCCGGACTTCGGCCCGGCCGGTCAGCTTGCGTTGAAAAATGCCACGGTGCTCATCTCGCGTTGCGGCGGCGTCGGCGGGGCAGCCGCGTTGTACCTGGCCGCGGCGGGCGTCGGCCGGCTCATCCTGGCTCATGGCGGAAACGTCAAACCGTCGGATCTGAACCGGCAGATCCTCATGGCGCACAATGGGATCGGTCAGCCTCGCGTCGAGCTGGCCGCGCGGCGCGCTGCGCGAGCTGAACCCGCGGGTGGATGTGGAAGTGCTCGCGCAGAACATCACTCCCGGCAACGTGGCGGCGCTGGTAGCCCGGGCGGATGTCCTCGTCGATGCCGCGCCGTTGTTCGAGGAACGCTTGCTGCTCAATCAGCACGCCGTCGCGCTGAACAAGCCGATGGTCGAATGCGCCATGTACGAACTGCAGGCGCAGATCACCACGATCCTGCCGCACCAATCGCCGTGTTTGGCCTGTCTGTATCCTGAAATTCCACCTTCGTGGAAACGTCAGTTCCCGGTCTTCGGCGCCGTCGCCGGCATGATCGGCGCCTGGGCGCGATGGAAGCCATCAAGCTCATCGCCGGATTCGGTCAACCGCTGGCCGGTCGCCTCCTGCTCGTGGACCTGCGCGACGGTACGATGAATCAGGTGCAGCTTGTGCGCAACGAGCATTGCCCGGTGTGTGGTTCGGAGCGGTGACTCCCATGAGAACCGATCGTCTGTCTAACTCCGAATTTGTTGCGAAAGCTCCGGGTGGCCTATTCTGGTCCCCTCCCCCCTGGCGGGGGAGGGTGAGGGAGAGGGGGAGTGGACGTAGCTTCGGCGACGCGCGAATCCCCCTCACCCCAACCCTCTCCCACAAGGGGAGAGGGGGCCGGAAGTTTTGCGTCCCAGCCACCCGGCGCTGGTCCTTGCTCGTGCTGACCGGGCTGATTCTCGCGGCACTCAGCCACTCAGAATGCCGCGCCTGCAACGTCCCTGTCTTCCGCTACGCGCTCGAACACTGGACGCCCGATTCCTATGAGGTCATCGTCTTCCATCGCGGGGATCTGAGCACACCAGAAAGCAGTCTGTTCGGCTTGCTGGAAAAGGCGCGGAGCTACGGCCTGTCCAATCTGGAAGCGAAACGCGTGGACGTGTCCCGGGCGATTCCCAACGAACTGGGCGGCCTCTGGCAAGCGCTGGCGAACCCCACGCTACCGCTCATCGTCGTGCGCTATCCCCCATCGCTGAACATCGACGAGCCGGCCTGGACGGGGCCATTGAACGCGGAGAACGTCCGGGCGCTGACGGATTCTCCCGTGCGTCGTGAACTGGTGCAGCGCCTGTTGCGCGGCGACTCGGCGGTCTGGCTGCTGCTCGAATGCGGCGACAAGGAGCGCGACGACGCCGCGGCAAGTTTGCTGGAAGAACAATCGAGGGCCCTGGAGAAGACGCTCCAGTTGCCCGAGCCCGCCCCCGGCGATCCGGTCCTGCAAGCCAATCCGCCGCTGAAGATCGCCTTTTCGACGCTCCGCCTGCCGCGATCGGAGCCCGGGGAACAGGTCCTCGTAAGCGTGCTCTCCAACGCTAGCCCCCAGATGGCTCCCTCCGAGCCGATCGTCTTCGCCGTCATCGGCCGCGGCCGGGCCTTGCCTCCGGTGGCGGGCGAGAACATCAGCGTGGACAAGCTGAGCTATGTCGCCGAGTTCCTCACCGGGGCCTGTTCGTGCGAGGCGAAGCTGATGAACCCGGGCTTCGACCTCCTGCTGAGGGCGGACTGGAGCGTGGTCTCCGACGGCGCCGCGCCGGAGCCGCCGCTGACGGGCCTGGCACAATTCGCCGCCGAGGCCGCGCGGCGCCAGCGCTGCCGGTTCCCGTGGTCCCGACGAAGGCACTGCCCGTGGTTCCCCATCAGGCGAGGCTCGGGTCTGGGGCGGAACGTGATGGTGGTCCTGATCGCCGGCGTGGTCATCGTGGCGGTTGGAACCGTGCTGGTGAGAGGGCGTGCGAAACGTGGGAATCCACTCTCGTAGGGTAGGCTTTAGCCTGCCAGTTCCATAGAAAGACAATAAAGTTGGCAGGCTGAAGCCTACCCTACGAGAATTCATCAAGTCTACGATTGATATGACGACGGCACACTTGATCCTTCGTGAAATCCGCTACCGAAAGGGCAACTTCCTGCTCGGCGTGGCGTCCGTGACCGTCGCGGTGGCGTGCGCGGTGGGGGCGTATTTCATTTTGAAGAATTACGATGCGCACACCGAGCAGATCATCGCAGCCAAGCAGGCCGAGACGAAACAGCGCATGGCCAAGCTCGAGGATGATTATCGCAAGATCACTCTCGGCCTCGGCTTCAACGTGCTCATCCTGCCGAAGGCGCAGGATCTGAACGAGCTGTACGCCCAGGATTACGGCACGAGCACCATGCCCGAGGTATACGTCGAGCGCCTGCGCGCTGCGCGGGTGGCGACCATCCAGCACCTGCTGCCCAGCCTCCAGCAAAAGCTCAAGTGGCCCGAATATGAGCGCACGATCATCCTTGCCGGCATTCGCGGCGAGGTGCCCATCCTGCACGCCGACCTGAAAAAGCCGCTCCTTTTGCCCGTGCCGGCCGGCACGATAGTCGTGGGCTGGGAGCTTTCATCGTAACTTGCACCTGAAGGACGGTCAGAAGGTGAAGCTGCTCGGCGCGAGTTCACCATCAGCAAGCTCCAGCCCGAGCGCGGCACGAAGGACGACATCACCGCCTGGATTCCCCTGGACGAGGCGCAGCAGCTTCTCGACAAGCCGGGGCAGATTAATGGCATTCTCGCGCTGGAATGTGTCTGCGCCGCGGACAGTCTGTACAAGGTGCGCGGCGAGATCGCCCGGCTGCTGCCGGAGACGCAGGTGCTGGAATTGCAGACCCAGATGTTGGCCCGTGCCGAGGCCCGTCAGCGCGCGGCGAAAGAAGCGCAAACTACGGTCGAAACCGAGCAGCGGAACCGCGAGACGCTCCGCCGCGAGCGTGCCGGCTTCGCCTCGGTCCTGGTGCCCACGGTCCTGCTCGGCTCGACCGTGTGGATCGCTTTCTTGTCGCTGGGGAACGTGCGCGAGCGCCGGCCCGAGATCGGGCTGTTGCGGGCGATCGGCGTCAAGACGCGGCAGGTACTCGGGCTTTTCCTGGGACGCGCCTTGATGATCGGCCTGGTGGGCGGCGCGCTGGGATACGTCGGCGGTGTCCTGGTGGCCTCGCTGTGGAAAGAAGGGGCGATGGTGTCGTGCGCAACACGGTTCTGGTACGATCCGGGATTGCTGGCGATGGTGCTCGTGCTTGCCCCCCTGTTCTCGGTCCTGGCGAGCTGGCTGCCTTCGCTCTTGGCCGCGCAGCAAGATCCTGCCGACGTGTTGAGCCAGGAATGAGCGACGCACTGACGATCCGCGAGCTGACCAGGCTGTACGACGGTCCCAGGGGCGCCATCCGCGCCCTGGGAGGCGTCTCCTTGAACCTCGGGCCGGGCGAATTCGCGGCCGTGCAGGGGCCGAGCGGCTGCGGCAAGACGACGCTTCTGCTGGCCGCTGGAGGTTTGCTGCGACCCACTCAGGGGCAAGTCGTGGTCAACGGGCAAGACCTTTACGACCTCTCGCCGTCGCGGTGCGCGGCGTTTCGGGCCGCGCACATCGGGTTCGTATTCCAGCAATTTCACTTGATTCCCTACTTGAGCGTCCTCGACAACGTCCTCGCCCCGGCACTGGCGTTGCCGGCCGGGTCAGCGCGGTCGCGTGCCCAGGAGTTGATTGCCGAATTCGGGCTCGAAGACCGCGGCCTGCACGTGCCCGCGGCGCTGAGCACCGGCGAGCGGCAGCGCGTGGCTCTGGCGCGGTGCTCTTGAATCGTCCCGGGCTACTCCTCGCGGACGAGCCGACCGGCAACCTCGATGGCGACAACGCGGCGATCGTGCTGGGCCATCTTCAGCGGTTCGCGCGAGGGCGGCACGGTCCTGCTGGTCACGCACGACACGACCGCGGCCGCCGGTGCGCATCGCGTTCTTCACCTTCGAGACGGCACCCTGGCGGAGGGATAAACAACCATGATCGGCTCCTCGCAACGGTTCGGCATCGCGCTCGCGGCCACCTTGGCGGCCGCGCTGGCACTGGCGGCGTTGCTGGTCTGGAATCCCCGAGGCGAGCATCCTCCCCGCGTCGAGCGTCCCCAGCCCTTGATGGTCTTCTGCGCGGCGGGCATCCGGGCACCCGTCGAGGCCGCGATACGACGCTACGAGCAAGAACAAGGCGTGCCTGTCCAGCTTCAGTACGGCGGCTCTCAGACCTTGCTGGCCAGCCTGGAAGTGAGCCGGCGCGGCGATCTCTATGTGCCCGGCGACGACAGCTATATCGAGGTCGCGCGCAACAAGGGTCTGGTCGCGGAAAGCCTGCCCCTGGCGCGCATGACGGCGGTGCTGGCGGTCCGCAAGGGCAATCCGAAGGGCATCCATGCGCTGGCCGACCTGGAACGCGCGGGCGTCACTCTCTGCCAGGCGAATCCCGACGCCGCGGCCATCGGCAGGCTGACGCAGCAGGCGCTCAAACCGACCGGTTCTCTGGAAGCGATCACGAAGCACACGATCGTCTTCAAGCCGACCGTCAACGATGTGATGAACGACCTCAAGCTGGGCACGGTCGATGCCGGGTTCGTCTGGGACACGCTCGCCAGATCCCAGCCGGAACTGGAAATCGTGCCCGTGCCGGAACTCGCCCAGGCGCAGGCGCACCTCAGCGCCGGTGTCTTGCGCCATACCCAGCAGCCCAGCGACGCCTTGCGCCTGGCCCGATACTTGTCGGCCCGCGATCGCGGATTGCCGGAGTTTTCCCGCCGCGGCTACGACGTCGAGGACGGCGACGATTGGGCCGAGACGCCCGAGCTCGTCCTTTATAGCGGCGCCATGAACCGCGTGGCCGTCGAGCAGACGATCCAGGGTTTCGAACGCCGCGAGGGCGTGCGGATCACCCGCGTTTATAACGGCTGCGGCATCCTCGTCGCCCAGATGAAAGCCGGCGGCCGGCCCGACGCCTACCTGACCTGCGACGCCTCGTTCGTGCCGCCCGTCGCTGAGCTCTTCCAGGGCACGCCCGTCGAGATGTCCGATTCGGATATCGTCATTCTTGTCCCCAAGGGCAACCCGAAAAGTCTCCACACGCTGGCCGACCTGGCCCGCCCTGGCCTGCGCGTCGGCGTGGCCAATCCCGCGCAAAGCACCCTCGGCGCCTTGACGAAACGCCTGCTCGAACAGGGCGGCATCCTCGATCCCGTGATGGCCAACGTGGTCACGCAGACGCCGACCGCCGACCTGCTCGTCAATCAGATCCGCGCCGGCGCGCTCGACGCGGTCGTCGTCTATGTCTCGAACACGATGCGGGTGCGCGAGCATCTCGACATCGTGCGCCTGGACATCCCCGGCTCGGTGGCCGTCCAGACCTACAGCGTGGGCAAGGCCTCCCACCACAGACAGCTCGCCGCCCGCTTGCTCGCCGCCCTGAGATCGGCCGACTCGCGCGCTCGCTACGAGGCCGAAGGGTTCCACTGGCGCGGCGACTAGATTCCAGATTCCAGATTCCAGATTCCGGATGGCTGATGATCAGAAAGAGAAAAGCCGTCTGCCATCTGCCATCAGCCATCAGCCATCAGCCATCCGCCATCCCGCATCCGGAATCCCCGCCACCCCGATCATCCCTGCCATGAAGCCGCCGCGTGAGCCTTCCCACAACCGATCCGCCCGCTGGCGTGCTCCATCCGACCTGCCGTTCACCCTCGGTCTGGGTCTCCTCGGCGGCGTCTACGTCGTCTTGATCGCGGCCATGCTGCTGGCCGATGCCTCCTTCACCACGCCCGACCAACTGGCGCGGGCCCTGGCCAGTCCCGAGATTCAATACGCCATCCGGCTGAGCCTGATCTCGTGCAGCCTGACGGCGATTTTTTCGCTCTGGGTGGCCGTGCCGCTGGGCTTTCTGATCTCGCGCTATCGGTTCTGGGGACGGGGCCTGCTCGATACGCTGCTGGATATCCCGATCGTGCTGCCGCCGCTGGTCGTCGGCTTGAGCCTGTTGATCCTGTTTCAGACGGCGCCGGGGAAGATGATCGAGCGCCATGTCGTCTTCACATATGCCATTCCGGGCGTGATCCTGGCGCAGTTCGCGGTCGCCTGTGCGTTCGCGGTGCGGACGATGCGGGTCACGTTCGATCAGATCCCGCCGCGCTGCGAGCAGGTGGCGCTCACGCTGGGTTGTTCACGCGGGCAGGCGTTCTGGCTGGTGACACTCCCCCAGGCGCGCCGCGGACTGCTCACGGCCGCCACGCTCGCCTGGGCCCGAGCGCTGGGGGAATTCGGACCGATCCTGGTTTTCTCGGGCGCGACGCGGCTGAAGACCGAGGTGCTCTCGACGAGCGTCTTTCTGGAGCTGAGCATCGGCAACCTGGAAGCCGCCGTGGCGGTCTCGCTGCTCATGATCGTCAGCGCCGTGATTGTCTTGCTCCTGGTGCGCGGGTTCGGTTCGGAGGCGGCGTTCGGAAAGGCGATGGAGCCGTGATCTTGCTGGAAGGCGTGACCGTCCAAGCGGGGAGTTTCCGGCTCCGGGAGATCGACCTGGAGATCCCCGCCGGCCAGTACGGCATCCTCATGGGCCGGACCGGCAGCGGCAAGACCACGCTGCTGGAGGCGATCTGCGGGCTACGAAAGGTGGTCCACGGTCGGATCGTACTGCAAGGCCGCGACGTGACGCATTTGCGCCGTCCGAACGTGGGGTCGGTTACGTGCCCCAGGACCGCGCGCTCTTCCCGACCATGACGGTCCGCGACCACCTGGCCTTCGGACCCGTCATTCATCGCTGGAGCCGGCCGGCCGTCGCCGCCCGCGTCGATGAACTGGCCCATCTGCTTGGCCTGGGGCCTCTACTCCACCGCAAGCCGCACGGTCTGAGCGGCGGCGAAGCCCAGCGCGTCGCGCTGGGACGCGCCCTCGCGGCGCGCCCCGATGTGCTCTGCCTCGACGAGCCGCTGAGCGCTCTCGATGAGGAGACGCGTGAAGAAATGTACGCCCTTCTGGACAAGGTCCGGCGCCACACGGGCGTGACGACCATCCACGTCACGCACCATGCCGCCGAGGCCGGGCGGCTCGCCGATAAGATCCTGAACTTACGCGACGGGCACGTGGTGTAGACGAGGTCCAGGCACCGGCGTGGCCGCACGGTGCCCGACCTCCTGAGAGGGAGAACGAGAAGAGTCTTTTCCATGTAGCGGTGGCCGTCTCGGCCGCTCCGGAATCCCAGAATCGGAGCGGCCGAGACGGCCGCCGCTACACAGAAAGGTTGCTCCGGACCCTTTCCGTACACCCTTTGAGACTATCCGTTGAGGGTCCAGCCGGCGCGGTACGGGCGGCGCAGCAGGTCGTTGGCCTCGGCGCTATTCGTGACCCGGCCCTCCTTGCCGTCGTAGTCGAGCCTCTTGCCGACGCGGTAGGCGACCAGCCCCAGCAGCATCTGCTCGATCATCGTGCCGCTGTAGTCGAAGTCGCACGAGGTCTTCAGGCCGCTCTTGCAGGCGTCGATCCACTGCTTCTGGAACCCGCCCATGTCCGGAATCACATCCTTCTTGCGCGCGGCTTGTAGTAGGTCAGGTCCGCATCGTTGCTCAGGGGCAGCAGCATGCGCGCGCCGAAGTCGGCCACGAGGACGCCCTTGGTGCCCTCGAACATGGCGCCATGGCCGATCTTCTTCAGGTCGATGAGTCCGCTGGGCGACTTGGGCATCGCGCCGCCCTGGTACCAGCTCACGCGGATGGGCGGGCGCCAGGAGTTGGCGGGATGATCGAAGTGGGCCTCGAACTCGACGGGCGTGACATCGGGATTGAACTTCTCGCCCTTGGCCTCGACGGCGGTGGGCAGGCCGGCGTCGATCGCGTTCCAGGCGAGGTCCATCGTGTGGCTGCCCATGTCGCCGATCTGGCCGGAGCCGAAGTCCCAGTACATGTTCCAGCTCAGGCAGTTCGCGCCGGGTCCGCCGACGAAATAGCCCGGGTTATAAGGATGGAACGGCACCGGACCGATCCACAGGTCGTAGTGGAGGTACTTCGGCGGCTCGCCCGCGGCGGGCAAATACCCGGGCCGGGGGATCTTGCGATCGCCCCAGGCGGACACGGCCTTCAGCGTCGCCGATCGCGCCGTCCATGACCAGCTCGCGCACGCGGTTGAAGTTCGGGATCTCGTGGCGCTGGGTGCCGACCTGCGTGGCCAGCTTGCCCTTGTTCGCCAGATAGGTCGCCCGCACGACCCGGGCTTCTTCCACGGTGTTGGCCAGCGGCTTCTCGCAGTAGACGTGCAGGCCGCGGTGCATGGCCCAGTTGGCGACGAAGGCATGAGTGAAGTCGGTGGTGCAGCAGACGACGGCGTCGAGGTCCTTCTGATCGAGGCACTTGCGCCAGTCCACGTAGGTCTTGGCGTCCGGGAAGCGCTTGGCGCCGAAGGCCAGGTGTTCCTCGTTCACGTCGCAGAGGGCCACGACGTTCTCGCTGGAGAGGGCGCCGAAGTGGGCCTCGCCCCGGCCCCACGTGCCGATCAAGGCGATGTTCAGTTTGTTGCCGGGCGCGTTGTGCCCCGCGCGCGCGCCGCTCGGGAGGATCATCCAGCCGGCACCCGCGGCGGCCGTGCCCTTGAGCATCTCACGACGGTTCATCCGGGAAGTCTCCGTGTGGTCGTGGTTCTTCCTCGACGGCTCCGAAGCGCGTGCTCCGGCCCCACGAGTCGTCCCGCATTAAACAGCGCCCCCGCGGGTTTCGATAGACCCTGGTCATGTTGTGAGTTCATGACACGGCCGCCGCGGCACCGGACCGGGGCGCGCACAGACCCCGTCCTTCCGACCGCTCGAACGGGCCGGTCGCCGATCGTAAACTCTTGTGCCATCGAGGATTGTCCTCCTCCCGCCGGTGGCATTGATCGGCCTCTGGCGCCGGCCCTGTGCGCGGCTCTTTTGTGTGCCGTCAACCGCTCGTAAACCCTGGATTCATCGAGGGTTCCGCTCCTCCTGTATGGCGCTTTCCACGGTCTCTCCTGCGCGCCTCTCGGGACCGCGTCCGACGTGGACACGTCGGACATTTTCCCGCTTTGGGTTCGTTCGTCCGTTATACGCAACAGATTGTCAAAGAACTACTTGCGTCAATCTCTGTGGTCTCTTCCGTCACCCCTGGGAGGGACGGCGAACGGTCCCCCGCGTTGGGGGGTGCTCCCGGAAGACGGCCCGACGACCTGCGGCGAAGAAAAGAATAAAGGATGAAGACACACCGTTGCCGTCGCGTGCTGGGCCTTCCGACCGAGACACGATCGTTTGGTGCCGCCCGGAAGTTCTCCCAATCCGGGCGAGGGCTCGTGGCTCTCAGAAACGATCTCAGAGGCTATCCGGGAAGTCTGGGCTTAGAGGCTATCCGGGAAGTCTGGTTTTAGCCCCGAAGGGGCGGCCGCGTGTAGCCAGGGGCGTCAGCCCCTGGAAACGGGGCCGCGACCGTGCCATGCTCCTCCGCAGCCCCGGAGGGGCGGCGAGAAACCGCGGCGACGCTTGGTCTTCTGTCGCCCCTCCGGGGCTGCGGAGGGGCCCTGTGGCGAGTCGTTCACCCGTTCCAGGGGCTGACGCCCCTGGCTATTCCATGCCGCCCCTTCGGGGCTTTCCGGATAGCCTCTCAGCGGACGGGAACGTCGCAGACGCCGCACGAGCCACCCGGAGAGAATCTCATCCGAGCAGCCGATCCACCTCCGGAAGCAGCCGGGCGAAGTCGAGATGACTGGGGCAGGCGGCGCGCGCCGCATCGAGGTTGGCGTCGGACCAGTCCCGTGCCTCGGGAGATAACGAAGCATACTGGCGGCGGGCCTCGGCGCGGTCGCCATGGTGTTCGTGGTACGTCAGGAACCGCGTCAGGTTGCCGAGCTCGGCCCGCGTCCCGGCGGCCAGCGCACAGCGGCCGTCACAGTCGGCGCAGAGCGTGGGACCCGCCGCCAGGACCGCGTCGCGCAGTTGGAGGCTCTCGGCCTCCTTCAGCGGCTCGAAGCGGCGGGCGGCGTCGGTGTTCTCCTGGATCTGGTCCAGGTTGCGCATGGACGTACAGACGCTGCTGATGCGCTCGTCGGTCCAGATGGCGTGCAGCAGGCCCTGGAACGGCGAGAGCTTCTTCTCCTTGAGCGTGGGCACGCGCCGAACGACGTCATCGAGGATATTGCCCTGGGGCTTGTCGCCGAAGATCTGACCGGCGATCTGCTTCATGGAGATCAGGCCGATGCCCTTCTTCCAGCAGGCGTCGATGGCCTTGTTGAGGGGGGAGTCCTTGTCGAGCCAGGGACGATACTGGAGCATGATCGCGTCCACGATGCCGCCCTCGGCCGCGGCCTGGAGAAGCTGGGCCCGGTTCTTGTTGTGGGTCGAGAAGCCGATGAAGCGGGCCTTGCCCGACGCCTTGATCGCCTCGACGGCCCGGCCGAACTCGGGGCTTTTCACGAGCCGGATGGCCTCGTCGAGAGGTTGGTAATCGCCGTAGCTGTGGAGGAAGAACAGGTCGATGACGTCGGTCCCGCACGCGGCCAGCCGCTCGTCGAGCATGGTCTTGATCTGGCTGATCGTGCGGGGCATGTCCTTGTTGACCAGGAAGATCTGCTTGCGGACGCCGGGTTCCTGCTCGAACCATTTCTTGAAGTTGGGCTCGGAGTTGTACACCTTGGCGGTATCGAAGACACGGATGCCGCTGGCGAAGCTCATGCGGAGGATGCGGTCCATGCTGCCGCCCCGGACCGTGCCCTGGTCCAGGATGGTCACGTGCGCGCCGGTCTTGCCGAGCGGCCGGGTGGGGAGGGCGGCCGCCCTGGCGGGGGCGTCTTGAGAGCGGCCTTCGCGTGCCAGGCGGGCCGCCGCGGCGGCGCCAAGTCCACTGGCCTGAAGGAAGGTGCGACGACTGGTGCGGGCCGCGGGATCGTGTCCCATCGCTCGGAACTCCTCTCGGGTGCAAAACCGGTCCGTGTCTCGTCCCGCCGGGGGGTGGCGGGGCCTTCCTGGATCGTCTCGGGCCGTGTTCGTGCCTTTATCGATACTGTAGCCACGATACCAGGCTATCCTTGCAGAAGTACGTGTTTCGCGTCTCGGATGGCTGTTTTTCTGGTCTTTTCTTTGTAGCGGCGGCCGTCTCGGCCGCTCCGGAGGGGAACCAGCCCGGAGCGGCCGAGACGGCCGCCGCTACACAGAAAGGACTTACATCCCATGGCGAGACGCTAAACACGTACTAACACGGTACCTGCCCGCCGCCGGCACCATCCGATGCGACCGGCTTGACGCGGCGCGGCGGGCGGTTTATTCAGGAAACGGGTCGCGGAACTCCTCTCCTGTTCTTTCCGTGGATCGGGGTGTCCATGTCCAGCAGTGCTCCGCCGTCGGTCGTGTGCGCCGGGATCATCGTGGCTGACCACCTGTGTACGCCCATCGACCATCTGCCGGCCCCGGGCGAGCTGGTGGCCGCCGACGAGCTGGTGCTCAACATCGGCGGATGTGCCTCCAATACCGCGGTGGATCTGGCTCGACTGGGTGTCCGCGCGACCATCTGTGGCAAGGTCGGCGACGACGTCTTCGGCCAGTTCGTGACGGCGGCTCTCGCCAGCCAGGGTCTGGACGTGCGCGGGCTGTCGGTCCACCCCCGCCTGGCCACCAGTCAAACCTTGATCGTCAACGTCCAGGGCCAGGACCGTCGCTTCATCCACTCCTTCGGCGCCAACAAGGCGCTGGCGATCACCGACCTGGATGCGGTCCTGGACGCGCCTCCCCGGCTGCTCTATCTGGGCGGCTATTTCCTCCTGCCGGGACTCGACCCCCAGGCGCTGGCCGAACGGTTCGCCCAGCTCCGGCAGGCGGGCACGCTGACGATGCTCGACGTGGTCTGCCCGGGACCGTCGGCGTACTTGCCGCTGCTGGAGCCGGTCTTGCCCCACACGGACATCTTCCTGCCCAACCGCGACGAAGCGGCCTTGATCCTCGGTGAAACCGACCCCGTCCGCCAGGCGCGCCGGTTTCACGAACTGGGCGCGCGTCTGGCCGTGATCACCGACGGCGCCGACGGCGCGGTGGCCTGGTCCGACCGCCTCCGCGTGCGGCTGGGAGCCTACCCGGTGACGTTCATCGACGGCACCGGCGGCGGCGACGCCTTCGACGCCGGTCTGATCGCCGGCCGCCTCGACGGCCGCAGCGACCTCGACTGCCTCAAGCTCGCCAGCGCCGTCGGCGCCAGTTGCGTGCGTGCCGTCGGCGCCACCCCCGGCGTCTTCACCCGCCCCGAGGCCGACGCGTTCCTCGCCGCCCACCCGTTGTCCGTCGAGTCTCTTTCCTGACACGAGGACCGAGCGGGGCGACCGGCCCACCGCCGCCCCAACGGCGCCGGGGATTGCTCTTGCGGGACGGGGCCGGATGGGGCAGAATATCTGAACAAATAGTCAGAAACCGGAGCGGACGAGAGAGGACGCGCCGTGATCACGCACGTGCGGGGGTTGCTGCGGTCAGTGGGCGAGGAAGAGGTAACGCTGGCGGTCGAGGCGTTTGAGGTCGAAGTGCTCGTACCCGAGTCCGCGCCGGCATTTGCAGGGCCAGGTGGATCAGCCGGTCGGTCTGCACACGATGTTTTACATCGAGGGCAACCAGATGGGCGGGCGCATGACGCCCCGGCTGGTGGGGTTTCTCTCGCCGGTGGACCGCGAGTTCTTCGACACGTTCTGCTCGGTGGATGGCGTCGGCGTGCGCAAGGCGCTGCGGGCGATGGTCCGGCCGGTGCGCGAGTTGGCGCGGCTGATTCAGGACCAGGACGTGAAGATGCTGGCGACGTTTCCCGGCATTGGCGAGGCCCTGGCCGAGCGGATCGTGGCCAAGCTGCGCCGCAAGGTCGGCAAGTTCGCGCTGATCGTCGCCGCCCAGGCCGAGACGGTTTCGGTCGAGGGCAACGGTCATGCCGAGAATGCCGAGCCGGACGTCATCCGCGACACGTTCGCCGCCCTCCTCTCGGTCGGCCACAGCGAAAGTCAGGCGCGGCAGGCCATCGACCGGGCCTTGTCCGCCAGCAAGCGCAAGTACCGCAGCGTGCCCGACATGATCGAGGCCATCTACAAGTTGCAGGACCGGGATTGATCCGTGACCCGACGTGCCTTTCTCGTAGGGTAGGCTTCAGCCTGCCAATCCCATGGTCTTCGAAAAATGGGATTGGCAGGCTGAAGCCTACCCTACGAGAAAGGCTACTGGAGGTGTTGAATATGCGGGAACCGATCATCAAGGGCACATCCGACGCGGCCCCCGGCCCGCGCGAACCGGAGCGCAAGCCCGACCTCTTCGACGAGAAACTCCGTCCCCAGCGTCTCCACGAGGTGATCGGCCAGCGCCGGGTGGCCGAACGGCTGTCCATCGCGCTGGAGGCGGCGCAAGCGCGATGAGCCGTTGCCGCACATCCTTTTTGATGGCCCCCCGGGGCTGGGCAAGACGACCTTCGCCACCGTTCTGCACAATGAGCTGGGCGTCGAGCTGAACATCACCAGCGGCCCGGCGCTCGATAAGAAGATGGACGTCATGCCCTACCTGACGAACGCGCCCGAGCGCTCCATCCTCTTCATCGACGAGATCCACCGGATGCCCAAGACGGTCGAGGAGTTCATCTACCCGGTGATGGAGGACTTCCGGGTCGATGTCGTGCTGGGCGAGGGGATCAACGCCCGGACGGTGAACATCCCGCTCAAGAAGTTCACGATCATCGGCGCGACCACGCGCAGCGGGATGCTCTCCGGCCCGTTGCGCGACCGGTTCCACATGCACGAGCACCTGGAATTCTACGACGCCGAGGACCTGGCCCAGATTATCCTGGTGAACTCTCCCAAGCTACGGACCACGATCACCGAGGATGCCGCCTGGGAGCTGGCGCGTCGCAGTCGCGGCACGCCCCGGCTGGCCAATGCCCGTCTGCGCTGGGTGCGCGACTACGCCACGGCCCGCGCCGACGGGAATATCAACCTGCCCATCGCCCAGGATGCCCTCACCATGCAGGAGGTGGACACCGAGGGCCTCGATCGCCAGGACCGCCGCTATCTGGAAACGCTCATCACCGTCTTCCACGGCGGCCCGACCGGCGTCGAAGCCCTGGCCGCAACGATGCACGTGGCCGTCGATACACTTGAGGACGAGGTCGAGCCATTCTTGTTGCGTTCTCACTTCATCATCCGTTCGCCGCGCGGCCGCCGCGCCACCGCGAAGGCATACCATCACCTGGGTCTGCGCGAGCCGGAACGTCCCTTCGAGCGCGACCTTCTGGACCAGCCGCGGCTGTTCGACTGACGGATGGATTCCGGATTCCAGATTCCGGATTCCGGATTCCGGATTCCAGAACTGGTCCGGAATCCGGAATCCGGAATCTGGAATCCGGCATCGGTCGCCTACGAGATCGGTCGTGTCGCGCGCCAGAGGCGGTCGCGCACGGCGCGCCATTCGGGGCGATCAGGGGGCGGGACGACGACGATCTGCTCGCTGCCCAGCTCATCGCACTGGTGCAGCACGACATAGAGATCCTGGGCCGCGCGGGCCGGCTCGGCGAGCACGAAGCAGGTGAGCGACGCGGGCAGCGGCGGAAGCTCGTGCGGACCGATCACCAGGAGCACCGCGCCGTCGGCCAGGGATAACCGATCAACGCTTCGGGGCCGCGCAACCGCACGGCCGGCGTGCGGGCGCATAGTGCACGGCCATCTGACCAGGGCTGGTCAAGGGCCGGTCGGGCGCGGCGGAATTTCCGATTGCCTCGCGGACGCGCACTCCTCCGAGCACATGTTCCATCGCCTCGGCCGTGATCGGTCCCGGGCGCAGAATGCGCGGCTCGCGGGTGGTCAGATCGAGGACCGTCGATTCCAGGCCGACCGTCGTCTGGCCGCTGTCCAGGATCAGATCCACGCGGTCGCCGAGATCGGCCGCGACGTGGCGGGCCAGGGTCGGCGAGATCCCCGACGAACGGTTGGCGCTGGGCGCCGCGATCGGGCAGCGGGCACGGGCGATGAGCCGGCGGGCGACGGTGGTCTGCGGCACCCGGACGCCGACGGTCTGGTGGCCGGCGGTCACGATGTCCGGGATCAGTTCGGAGCGCGGTAAGACCAGGGTGAGCGGACCGGGCCAGAATCGCTTCGCCAGGATCTCGGCATGCTCCGGCCAGTCCGCGACACAACGGCGCGCCAGGATGCGGTGGGGCACGTGGACGATCAGCGGATTGGTCGCGGGGCGGCCCTTGGCCTCGAAGATCCGGGCGACGGCCGCGGGGTTGGTGGCATCGGCGCCCAGACCATAGACCGTCTCGGTGGCGAAGGCGACCAGGCCGCCCGCGCGGAGGATGCCGGCCGCTTCCCGGAGCGTCGGCTCGTCCGGGCTAACGGGATCGATCGAGCGGATCGTGGCGGGCATGTTGCGGTCCGGCGGAAGTCGCCGCCTTCTTGCGCGAGGCGATGCCGGTCGGTCCGCCCCGCGCCTCGCGCTCCAGGTACGCGGCCTTGAGCGCCTCGTACTGGGACTCGCGGCGGTCGTACAGCCGCTTCCAGGGTCGGGGCGCATGCCGCGTCAGGGCATAGGCGGTCAGGAGCGGCAACGCGATCGTGGTGTCGGTGTAGCAGATGACCGAGTCGGGCAGGTTGCCGGGAACGACCTTGCCCCAGGTCATGGCCTCGTGCGCGGTCGCCCCCGAAAGGCCTCCTGTATCGGGGCGGGCGTCGGTGATCTGGAGGAAGTAATCGTGCCCCGACTCGTCCAGGCCCAGCACCTCCTGGATCTGAGGCTCGGTCTGGAGCATGAAATTCTTGGGACTGCCCCCGCCCAGGATCAACACGCCGGACTTGCCGCCGTTGCGCTTGGCCTCGAAGACGACGGCCGCCGTCTCGTTGACGTCCCGCAGCGGATCGAGGTTGAGCTTGCCCCCGGCCAGGCTCGCGGCGGCCAGGTTCATGCCGATCGAGCTGTCGCCGGGACTGGACGTGTAAATTGGCACGCCCGCCTCGTAGGCGACCGCCAGCAAGCTGTGGGTTGGGTCGCCTCCCAGCGTTTGCACACGCCCGTGAACATACTTGCCCACCTCATGGTGGAACTCGGCCGTGCTCATGGGTCGGGCGAAGACCGGCTCCTGGATCAGCCGGCGGTAGAACGCGTCGGTGTCGAGCAGCGTCTTGTAGTCGAAGACAATGTCATAAATGCGAATGATCTCGTGCTCGCGGAGCGCGAAATCGTCGAGGTTGGGCACGCTCTGGTGCAAGGGCAGGCCGAGCGCGTAATGGGTGTCATGGTACAGGTTGGCGCCGGTCGAGATCATCCAGTCCACGAACCCGGCGCGGATGAGCGGGATCAAGCAGCTCATGCCGATCCCGGCCGGCGTCAGGGCGCCCGAGAGCGTCAGGCCGACCGTGCAGTCGGGTTCGAGCAGCTTCGTGGCGAAGACCTGGCACAGCTCGCGCAGCCGCCCGCCATTGTAGCTCAACAGCGCCTGGTCGATGAGGTCGGCGGCCGTCATGCCTGGTAAGACCGGCGGCGGGGCAATCCGGTGGCGGCTGATCTGGTCGAGGTAGCTCATGTCAACCCCAGGGATTGCGCGGCCCCGGGCCGCTTGACGTAGAGATACTCCGTCTTGTGGATGTCAAACAGCGGGATCAGGCGTTCCCGTCCATACTTGGGAACGAGCCATTCCTTGACCCGGTTGGGCGTGAACTGAGTGAACGGGAACAGATCCTCGCGGTCCAGCAACTCCAGCACCGGGTCGCGCCGCGGTTTGAGCGTGTAGCGGGTCTTCCGCTCAGCGGTGCCGAATTCGGTTTGCGAAAAGTGTACGTTCCGGCTCGTCAACTCCTGGAGAATGAGCCGTTTCAGGGCGTTCTTGCGGTTGGAAAGCTGGTGCTCAAGATCCAGGATCTCGGCATACTCGCGGATCAATGCGGTGAACTCGGACATCGTGGTAAGCTCCCTTGGGGCATGATCCAAGGGCTTATGATAGTGTGCCGACATGGCCGGCGAAACGCAGTGGTGCCCTCGCGACTCAGGGCAGGAGGATGGCGGAGGCGACCACGGTCGTCCAGAGCCCGTCCTTGTTGCCGACGGCCGTCTGGGTAATTTCCTTGGTCTTGTAGAAGACGTCGGCGATCTTCCAGATTTCGCGCTTCTCGTCCCAGGAGCTATCGGGATTGAACTCGACGCCCAGAACAGTGGCGAGCATCTCGGCGGCCAGGTCCTCGGCGTAGTCGGCGGCCGCCTTGGCGACCTGGCCGTACGCGTGGTGCTCCGACAGGTAGCCGAACGTCGAGCGGTCGCGGGGAATCGCCACGCCCACGCTGGCGGCGATCAACCGGTTGGGCTCGGCCGTGGCGCACTCGCTCATCACGACGTGCACGATCTGGCCGGGCTTGAGGTGCTTGAGACCCTCGGTGATCGAAACCTCCTGGCACTGCGGCGGCCAGATGCTCGAGACCCGCACGAGATTGTAGCAGGCGATCTTGGCGTCGCGCAGGGCCAGCTCGAAGCTCGCGAGCTTCTCTCGGTGGACCCCCACACCCTTGGTGAAAAACACTTTCGTGGGTACGTACATCGTCCTTGCTGGCACCTCCCGACCGGCTGCGCGTTCCAGGATGGACAGGCTCGCAGCGCGACCGCGCCGCGGCCTGGTCTCTCTACGTTACGCCATGCGGCGGCATCTCACAAGACGGGGCGGCCGTGCTCACGGCCGTGACGAATGACTGATGAATGATGGCGGATGGCGGATGGCAGATGGCGGATGGCGAACGCACAAATCAGTTCTCGGACATCAGTCATCAGTCATCCGTCATCCGTCCCCTCGGCCGCGCTGGATTCAGGCGCGATTCACGTGGACGACCTTCGCGGGCTGGAAGCCGTTGAATCGCGTGGAGGAGGCGTGGGTGTAGGCGCCGATGTTCTGACTGTAAACCAGATCGCCGAGTTCGAGATCCGGGAGTTGCTCCGACAGCGAGATGGTGTCCAGGGCGTCGCATGTCGGACCGAAAACGGCGCAGATCTCCGTCGGCCCCTCTTTGAACGCCTTGATGGGATAGTGAATGTGATCGAAGATCACGCCCGAGTAAGTGTGATACACGCCGTCGTTGATGTAATAGCACTGTTTGCCGTCGCGGACGGACTTGCCGATCACGCCGGCCACCGACGTGGCGGCCGAGGCGACCAGGAACCGGCCGGGCTCGGCCAGGATTTCCATGTCCTCGGGGAAAAGACGCTCGAACTCGGAGTTGATGATCTGCGCGAGCTGTTCGAAGGGCTTGACGTGCGGGTCGTACGCCGTCGGGAAGCCGCCGCCGATATCCAGGATCTTGACCTGGGGAAACCCGCGCTCGTGGGCTTCGTGGAAGATCTCGGCGGTCAGGTTCAGCGCCTGCACGTAATTGGCGAAGTTCGTACACTGGCTGCCGACGTGGAAGCTCGAGCCCTTCCACGGTCAGACCCGCCGCGAAGGCCGCCTCGATCAGATCGACGGCTTCTCCCGACGAGGCGCCGAACTTGGAGGACAGCTCCACCACGGCGCCCGTGTTGGGCACGCGGATGCGTAAGATCAAGCCGGCATGAGGCGCGTACGTCTTGACCTTACCGATCTCGGCGTAATTGTCGTACGTGACCAGTGGCTTGTAAGGGTCCAGCTCGACCAGGGTCTTGAGGTCCTTGATCGGGTTGGCGTAAATGATCTTGTCCCAGATGAAATCCTGGCGCCGCTGGGACGGCAGCGCCTGGATGTTCTCGTAGACCAAGAGGAACTCGGACATCGAGGCGACGTCGAAGCTGGCCCCCGCCTTGTAGAACGTCTCGACGATGGCCGGATCGGAATTCGCCTTCACCGCGTAGTACGCCTGGACGCGCGGCAGGTGCCGCTTGAACGTCTCGTAGTTCTTGCGCAGCTCGGCATGGTCCACCACGAACAGCGGGGTGCCGTGGTGGCGCGCCAGTTCCTGTAATTGGTCCGTGTCGATCATCAGTCGCGATCACCCACGAGGAAGTTCTTGAACTGCCAGGGATCGGTCGTGTCGATGGCCGTCCGGGTGTAGCCCTCGAAGACGTTGTTGTAGTGCTTCAGGGGCGTCCAGTCCGAAGGCGTCGAGATGAACTTGCCCAGGTAGGGCCGGGCAATCTCGAGGATGTCATCGTGTGGCAGGTCGTCGGGAATGCAGACGCCCTGGTCCGGGTTCTCGGATCATCCACATCGCGGCCGCGACCACGGAAATCGCCACCTGCATGGTCGTCGCGTTCTGGTGGGGCACCAGCCGCCGCGATTCCTCGATGCTCAGGTCGCTGCCCGTCCACCACGAATTGTAGGCGTGGCCCATGACGAGCGCGCCGAGGATGTCCGCGCCGCTGGTGATCTCGTCATTCATGATGCGGATCTTGGGCTGCAATTCGTAATCGTAGCCCCGCAATTCGTTGAGCGAGACGATCGCGGTGTCGCACGGGCAGTAAGCGTAATGCATCGTGGGACGATACACGGCCTGCCCATCCTCCCACACCGTCAGGTTGTTGGAGATGGTGAAGGCTTCGCCGTGCCGCACGACCATGCCGCGGATGGTGTAATTGGGCACCCACGAGCGCACCCAGGTATTGATGCCCATCTGGGCCAGACAGATCTGGTTGCGGGGGCCGTCTTCGTGCTGGAAGGCGTGGGGCGGCAGTTCTTTTTCGTGCGTGCCCCAACCCATCTCGGCGGTCGTCGTGCCTTCCTCGCGGAAGCCCTCGACGCTCCAGGTATTGACGAACTCGTCCACCTGCTTGGGGCGGTCGGAGATCTGGGTGTCGCGCTCCGAGCAATGGATGACCTTCACGCCCAGCCGCATCGCCAGGTGATTGAAGGCGCGTTCGTGGATCAGGTGCTGCAACTTCTCCGCCTTGGCGCCGGTGGCTTTTCCATCGGCGATCAAGCGCTCGGCGATGTCGATGAGGGCCTGCTTGGTGAAGTGCGAGATCAGCCCGGGGTTGGCGCCATGCTCCAGCACGGCCGTCGGGCCCGGCTCGCGCCAGCGTTCGCGCATGCGCCGCACGTTCATGTGCCGCCAGTAGAGGGTGCGCTGGGTGGGGTGATTGTAGAGGTTGCGGTCGTAGGGGTCCCAGACTTCGATCGACGTGTTGAGATAGAGCACGCCGTGATCGTGGCACCACTGGACAATCTCGCAGCAGTCGATATTCCAGGCCAGGTCGATGAGGATGTCGCCCGCGGCCAGGAACTTGCTCAGCACGCGGCCGAGGTTCTCGGGCGCGATGCGCTCCCGATCGAACCGCACTCCCTGGGCGATCCAGGGCGCCAGGAGGGCCGTCTGGTCTTCGAAGTCGATGACGGTGATGTTCTGGGGCGGCACGCGGAGATGCTTGAGCAGGATGGGCAGGGTACACTGCGCCACCGAGCCGAAACCGACGATGAGGATGCGCTTCTTGAACTCGACCATTCCGGAACTCCCGTGGACGCCGCTCTGACGGCACCTTGTCTGAGGGGGATCAACCACGTTCGCGCTTTTCCTCGGAAGGAACGAACGCCGGTCTGGGATGATTTGGTGAAGAGTGGGAGAAGAATCGAGGTCGATGCGTGGTCACCGACCTGGCGACCCATCCTGAGGAATTATGAGCATGGCCGGGCGAGGCCGCGCCTGGACCGGGTTACCAAGAACGGTCTCATGGCTCCTGGCCCGAGCCCTTGCCGTCCGAAGTCGTCGTCTCCGCCCACGTTCCGAAACCGGCTCGATCGCCCATGGATCGGCGGGTCGTTTGCCTGGGGACGGGCTGGGCGTCGTGAATTCCGGCGGACCCCTCCTCCGGAGGGATCGCAGGCCACGTGCGCGCAACCCGAGTGAAACAGGGTACGGCATCCGGAACGCAGCCACAAGGCGACATTCGTGAGATTCTCGGGCCGGCTGCTTCTCAGAGTCTGTCCCAAAAGCCCCAAAGGGGCGACAGTGAATAGCCCAGGGCGTCAGCCCTGGGAACCAGGGCGGCAGAAGCCTTTCTTTCGCCCCTTCGGGGCTGCGGAGGGGGTGATTGTGCCCGTTTCGCCGTCCTGTCCCAGGGCTGACGCCCTGGGCTATTCACTGTCGCCCCTTCGGGGCTGAAGAGCCCTGGTCCCTGGGGCTCTCGCCCCGGACGATTCACGACCGCCCCTTCGGGGCTGAAATCAGAATGACCGGATCGCCACTTCCGGGACAGACTCTGAGACCCGCCAGACTCGAAGTCATTTTCCCGAGGATCGCGCTCAAGCCACGAGAGTGACTGGAATCACACTCTGATCACGTAAGTTCGCCCACATGTTTCGGATCGGCCTTTGATTTTTTTCACCACATCCTTGCCCCTTCGGTGGTGCTCGTGATAAAGTTACGCCTAGTAAGTTCATCGGAGTTGTGATGATTCCCGGAGACGAGGTGGTACCCGACACACACCTATCGGAACACACGCCAACTTGTAGGGGTTGTCAGGGACTTTTCACTGAGACGCTATCCGGCTTCCGTAGAGCAGGCTTCGCTTCCGCCTGCCTCGTGAGTTCCCCCCCGGACAGAATCAGCGGGTTCGTGGGTGGGTGAGCATTCGCGTCGCGTTCGTCGCGATGCCCCCCTCGTCTCCCGTGACCGATGTCGGTTCGTGATTCCACGCGATCTCGAAGTCACAAACGTGAGAAGGCCGCCATCATGATCCGCTCCATCCGACTGCGCCGTTGCCGTCCCCTCCTCGTCGGCCTGGAAGAGCGCGCTTTGCTGAGTCTGGCGAGCGCGGCCCAGGCTGTTCCGGCGTTTGCACAGATGCCGTCCGCCCCGCTCCGCATCGTGCTTGTCAGCGACGCGGTGGCTCAGGCCCAGCAGATCGTCGCCTCCGCGATGCCTGGAGTCATCGCGCTGACCTATGACAGCCAAGCGACGGATTCGGCCCACCTGGTCGATCTGCTCGCTTCCGTCTCGCAGGCGCATGGCGGCGCCCGGATCGCCCAACTGGGCCTGGTGGCCCACGGCTCCGAAGGATATGTCTCAGTCAGTTCGACCGACGCGTGGGACATGGCCACGCTCGGCCGTGACGCCTCCGCCCTCGAACATCTTGCGCGATCTTCTCGTCCCGGGCGCCCGGCTGGACCTTTATTCCTGCTTCGTCGCCGCCGGCGCGGACGGAAAAGCTTTCGTCAACGAGCTCGCCGCGATGACCGGGGCCAACGTGTACGCCAGCGACGACGCGGTCGGTAGCGGCAATCTCGGGGATTTCAACTGGGAATACGTGACCCACGCCAGCCCCGCCGCGACGGAGCTTCTCTCGGTCAACGCCCTCGAACGCATCGCCGGTCTGAAGCTCGACGACCCCTACGAGCCGAACAACGACAAGCCCACCGTGGACGCCGCCCCTCCCGGCGGTGTGAACTCGCCGAACCTCGGGATTCTGACCACCACCAGGACGATCCCCAACCTCGTGATGGCCGACTCGGCGGACTGGTTCCGGTTCCAGACGCAGGGGGTGGGCGGGATCAACAACTCGGTGTCGGTCAGCTTCAGCACCGCCGCGGGCGACCTGGACGCGGTGTTGCTGCGATTGGACGGGACAACCGTCGTGCGCCGGCGCCCAACGATCCCTTCGGCGCGAACAACAGCCCCGAGACCATCAGCCTCGCGGGGGTTCCGGCAGGGATCTATTACGTCAAGGTTTACCCGCACGCCACCGGGGGTGCGATCAACAATTACACGTTGACGATCACGCCACCAGGCGCGACCGGGGACGACCCGTACGAGCCGAACAACGACAAGCCCACCGTGGACACGGCCCCCGCCGGTGGAGTGAACTCGCCCAACCTCGGCATTCTGACCGCCACCAAGACCATCAACAACCTGGTCATGAACGATGCGGCCGACTGGTTCCGCTTCCAGACGCAGGGCGTCGGCGGGATCAACAATTCCGTGTCCGTCACCTTCGACACCAATGCGGGCGACCTGGACCTTTATCTTTACGCGGCGGACGGCACGACCCTGATGCGGTCGGCGCCGAACGACCCCTTCGGCGCGAACAACAGCCCCGAGACCATCAGCCTGGCGGGCATCCCGTCGGGGACGTACTACGCGGTGGTCAAGCCGCATGCGACAGGCTTCGGCATCGACAACTACACGCTGACCATCGCGGCCCCGGGCGCCACCGGCGACGACGGCTACGAGCCCAACAACGATAAGCCCACCGTGGACACGGCCCCCGCGGGTGGAGTGAACTCGCCCAACCTCGGCATTCTGACCGCCACCAAGACCATCAACAACCTGGTGATGAACGACGGGATCGACATGTTCCGCTTCCAGACGCAGGGCGTCGGCGGGATCAACAACGCCGTGTCCGTCACCTTCAACACCAACGCGGGCGACCTCGATCTTTACCTCTACCGGTCGGACGGCACCACCCTGGTGCGCCGGCGCCCAACGATCCCTTCGGCGCGAATAACAGCCCGGAGACCATCAGCCTGGCGGGCATCCCGTCGGGGACGTATTACGCGGTGGTCAAGCCGCATGCGACAGGCTTCGGCATCGACAACTACACGCTGACCATCGCGGCCCCGGGCGCGATGGGGGACGACGCCTACGAGCCGAACAGCGACAAGACCACCGTGGATGCCGCCCCCGCCGGCGGGGCGAATTCGCCCAACCTCGGCATTCTCACCACCACCAAGACCATCACCAATCTGGTGATGAACGACGCGGTCGACTGGTTCCGGTTCCAGACGCAAGGGGTGGGCGGGGTCAACAATTCCGTGGCCGTGTACTTCGACCCCAACGCGGGCGACCTGGACCTTTACCTCTACCGGTCGGACGGTACTACCCTGGTTCGCTCGGCGCCCAACGATCCCTTCGGCGCGAACAATAGCCCCGAGTCCATCAGCCTGGCGGGCGTCCCGGCGGGGACGTACTACGCGGTGGTCAAGCCCCACACGGCGGGCTTCGGCATCGACAATTACATGCTGACCATCACGGCCCCGGGCGCCACCGGCGACGACGCCTATGAGCCGAACAATAACAAGGCCACGGTGGACGCCGCCCCCGCTGGGGGGCCGAACTCGCCGAACATCGGGGTGCTGCCCGCGACCAAGAACCTCACGAACCTGGTGATGAACGACGCGGCCGACTGGTTCCGCTTCACGATGCAGGGGGTGGGCGGGGCCAGCAATTCCGTGTCCGTGTACTTCGACCCCAACGCGGGCGACCTCGACCTTTATCTCTATGCGGCGAACGGGACCACGGTGGTGAAATCCGCGCCGAACGATCCCTTCGGCGCCAACAACAGCCCCGAGACCCTCAGCCTCGCGGGCGTCGCGGCGGGGACATACTACGCGGTGGTGGTGCCCCACACACAGGGCTTCGGCATTGACAACTACACCCTGAGCATCGCCCCGCCTCCGACCTTGTCCTCGATTGCCGTGACGCCCACGAACCCGACGATCACCATGGGGTCGAACCAGGCGTTCACCGCGACGGGCACGCTCATCGACAGCTCGACGCTCGACCTGACGTACCTGGCGGACTGGGCGTCGGCGACGCAGCCGGTCGCGGCGATCTCCACAACGGGAGTGGCCCTGGGAGTGGCCGCGGGCACGACCGCGATCACGGCGTCTCTCGGTGGAGTGGTGAGTCCCGCGGCGACACTCACCATCCTCGCCGCTCCCAGCGCCACCACCCTCGCGTCGTCGCCGAACCCCTCGAACTACAATGATCCCGTCACGTTCACGGCCACCCTCGTGCCTGCCACCGCGACGGGGCTCGTGACGTTCCTCGACGGGACGACCTCCATCGGCACGGCCCGGATCTCCAACGGGGTCGCCACGCTCATCACGAGCACGCTGGCGGTCGGGTCGCACGCCATCACGGCCTCCTACGGCGGCGATGCCAGCAACCGGCCGTCGGTGTCCGACAACCTGACGCAAGTGATCAACCAGGACAGCAGCACGACGACGCTCGCCGCGTCGCCCAACCCGTCGGGCGTGGGACAGAGCGTGACCTTCACGGCGACGGTCAGCCCCGCCGACGCGACCGGGACGGTGACGTTCCTGGAGGGCACCACGCCGCTCGGCACGGGCATGATCAGCGGCGGCCAGGCCACCTTCACAACCAGCACCCTGGCGGTCGGCCCGCACACGATCAGCGCCGTGTACTCGGGCGATGCCAGTTACCTGGAATCGACCTCCAACAACCTGTCGCAGTTGGTTCAGCCGGCCTCCAGCACGACGATTGGCTCGTCGCCGAACCCGGCAAGCTTCGGCCAGACGGTCACGTTCACGGCCACGGTCAAGCCGGCCAACGCCACCGGGACCGTCACCTTCCTCGACGGCACGACGACGCTGGGCACCGGCACCCTCAGCGGCGGCACGGCCACCTACACCACCAGTTCCTTGGCGTTCGGATCGTACCCGATCACCGCCGTCTATGCCGGTGATACCACCTACGCGGGCTCGGCGTCGGCGGCCGTCAATCAAGTGATCAACCAGGCGGCCTCGACGATCGTGGTCGCCCCCGCGCCGAACCCCTCGATCTCCGGCCAGTTGGTGACCATCACGGCCACGGTCGCGCCGGCCATCGCCACGGGAACGGTGACGTTCCAGGACGGCGCCACCATCCTGGGCACGGGCATGCTCAGCAATGGCACGGCCACCTTCACCACGAGTACGCTCGCCCTCGGACAGCACGCGATCACGGCCGCGTACAGCGGAGACGCCAACGTCATCAGCTCGACCTCCCCGGCCGTGAACCTCGCCGTGAACAAAGCCCCCACCACGACCGCACTCAGCTCCTCGCTGAATCCCTCCAATCCCGGACAGAGCGTGACCATCACGGCCACGGTGATGCCGGCCACCGCGACAGGCATCATCACCTTCTACGATGGAGCCACCGGCGTGGCCACGCGCATGCTCTCCGGCGGCACGGCCTCGTACACCATGACGGCGCCCATGGTCGGCCTCCACTCCCTCAAAGCCATCTACGCGGGCGATATCAACGACGCCGGCTCGACCTCTCTCATCTTCACCCAGACGGTGAACAAGACGAGCACGGCCACGACACTCTCTTCCCCGTTGAACCCCGCGGGCTTCGGGCAGGCCGTGACCATCACGGCCACGGTCAGCGGATTGACCCCCTCGGGAACGGTGACGTTCAAGGACGGGACGACGATCCTGAGCACCGCCACCCTCTCCGCCGGCGCGGCGACCTACACGACCAGCACACTCGCCATCGGTTCGCACTCCATCACGGCCGGCTACGGGGGCGATATTTACAACAATAGCTCGACCTCGGCGGTCCTCGTCCAGATGGTGAACAAGAAGGGCACGACCACGACGGTGACCTCCTCGCTCAATCCGTGCGGCCCCGGTCAAGCCGTGATCTTCACGGCGACGGTCCTTCCGTCCACCGCGTCGGGAAGCGTGACCTTCAAGGACGGCGCGACCGTCCTGGGCACCATCAATGTCTCCTCCGGCAAGGCGACCTACACCACCAGTTCACTCATCAAGGGTACACACTCCATCACGGCCGTCTATTCCGGTGATACCAACAATGCCACCTCGACATCCCTCATCTTCACGGAGACGGTGAGCAAGGCGAACTCCACCACGACGCTGGCCTCCACGCTGAACCCCTCCGGCTCCGGTCAATCGGTGAAATTCACCGCGACGGTCCTTCCGTCCACCGCGACAGGGAGCGTGACCTTCAAGGACGGCACCACCATCCTGGGCACTGCCACCCTCAGCAGCGGCCAGGCGAGCTATACCACGAGCAGTCTTACCATCACATCGCACGCGATCACGGCCGTCTACGCGGGCGATACCAACGACAATGGCTCCGCCTCGGCCGTGTTCACGCAGACGGTGAAGAAGGCCAGTACCACGACGCTGACCACCTCGAAGACCCCCGCCGCCTTCGGCCAGGCGGTGAAGATCACCGCCTCCGTCACCAACGGCGCGTCGGGAAGCGTGACCTTCAAGGACGGTACGACCGTCCTGGGCACCATCAATCTCTCCTCCGGCAAGGCGAGTTACACCACGTCCAGCCTGGCGGGTGGCACGCACTCCATCACGGCCACCTACTCGGGCGACGGCACCTACGGCGGCTCGACCTCGACGGCCCTGATGCAGACGGTCAACAAGGCCAGTACCACGACGACGGTGACTTCCTCGCTGAACCCCTCCGGCGCGGGTCAGCCCGTCACGTTCACGGCCACCGTCAACGCGACCGCCGCCACCGGCACCGTCACCTTCAAGGACGGCGCCACGATCCTGGGCACCGCCACCATCTCCACCGGCGGGAAGGCGACGTGGACCACGAGCAGTCTGACCACGACCGGATCACACACGATCACGGCCGTCTATGGGGGTAATACCAACTATAACACCTCGACGTCGGCGAACTTCACACAAACGGTGAAGAAGGCCAGCACCACGACGCTGACCTCCTCGAAGATCTCCTCCACCTCCGGCCAGTCGGTGACCTTCACCGCCACCGTCCTTCCGGCTACCGCGACGGGAAGCGTCACCTTCAAGGACGGCACGACCACGCTGAAGACCGTCACGATCACCCCCGGCAAGGCGGTGACGTTCACGACGAGTACACTCTCCCTGGCTGCCCATTCCATCACGGCGGCGTATAGTGGAGATGCCAGTTACGCGGGTTCGACGTCGGCCGTCCTCACTCAGACGGTTCAAGCCGCGGGCGCGGGGGTTGTCTCCGTGGCGGCCTCGGGGATTGCCGCCAGCCCCGCGACTGTGGACCCGGTCTCGGTCCGTCCCGCCACGGCTTCGGTCCCCAGCGGTCCGCTGGCCCTGTCGTTCCGGACTCCACTGCGCGCCGTGTCCGGTGTCGAGTCGGTCCGCCGTCTCGGGATACTTGCTTTCCTTTCGGCCCAGGCCTGAAACAGGCCGCCAGACCATCCAAACCGCTCCAGCCGCCCGCCTGGGTGCCACGGGTTCCGCTCTGGGAACCCGTGTCTGCGGGCCGGAGGTCGATCGGCACGGGTTCCCAGAGCGGAACCCGTGGCACCCGAGAGCCCAACGACCGAAAGACCCGGTAAGCTTGCTACAGTCTCGCATTTTGGCGGAATTCTCCGCTCACGCGATTCGATAGTCAGAAGTTGGGAAAGCCTTTGTCGCCGGCAGCGGTGTTCTTCTTCCTTTTCATTCGCATCATCGCCGTAAGCCGTCGCGCGGCCTTCCCGGGACCTCCGGATTTCGGGGCGGCGTTCGATGTGCGCGCTCCGCGCCGGAAGGTTTTTGACGCCCGGATCACACGCGGATCTTTGACAAGTCGATGAGGAAAAGTGTGCGAACAAAGCCAACCGGCGATCCTCGCGCAAGGTGCTGATGGCAAAGCGTTTTCGAAGCGATTCGAGGGGGCGAGGTCGGGTCGTCGGGGCGGGGTTAACGACATCGGTGCGCGACATGGGCGGATCACGGTAGTTACGCTCAAACCGAGGAGGTTGCCTGGGCCGCCTTATACGGTTCCCAGGAATTTGGTGCGCTGGCCAGCCGAGGGCGGCTGGCCCACAGTTCTGTGGCACAGCCGCCCCCGGCTGTGCAGGAAATTCCCGGGAACCGTATTATGCGTCGAAATCGTCGATGCCGGGCAGGTGGCGGGCGGCGACCGGCTTGGGGGCTTCGGGCGTGCGGACCGTTTGCGGCACGAGCTCGGCGATGGGCACGTCCCACTTCATCGCGCCGATGGCGACGAGGGCGGTCTGCTTGCGCGGGTCGAGCTTGACGACGCGGCCGGGGCGGTCGTAGCCGAAGCGAGGGACGACCACGCGGTCGCCGGGTTGGAGACGGGCACGGGCTTCGGTCAGGCGCTGTTCGGATTCATCCTGCTTTTGCAGGTCGGTCAGCTTCTGGGACAGGACTTCGCGGGTGCGCTCGGCCTCGGCCTGTGCCGTCAGCGCGGCCTGGCGGGCTTCTTCGGCGTCCTTGCGCAGTTTCTGGACGATCTCCCACTCGGGCAGCTCGCGACCGCGCGTGCGCTCCAGATAGCCCTCGGCGCGGGCGACCAGGTGCTCGGGCAAGTTCAACCGGCGGGCGATCTGGAGCGCGTTCGACTGGCCGATGTCGCCGATCCGCAAACGATAGAGGGGCCGGAGGGTCTCGTTGTCGAACTCGACGGCCGCGTTCTCGGCCCTCGGGTTGGTGAAGGCGTACGTCTTCAGGTCGCCGATGTGGGTCGTGACGATCGCGCGACAGCCGACCGAATCGAGCTCATCGAGCACGGCGCGGCCCAGCGCGGCCCCCTCGGCGGGATCGGTGCCGGCGCCCAGCTCATCGAGCACGACGAGCGAGTGCTCGGTCGCCAGCGAAAAAACCTCGGAGATGCGGCGGATGTGCGACGAGAAGGTCGAGAGCGATTGTTCCAGGCTTTGCTCGTCGCCGATGTCGGCCAGGACCTGATCGAAGATCGGCAGCCGCGAGCCCTGGTGCGCCGGGATGTGCAGGCCGGCTTGCGCCATCACGGCCAGCAGCGCCACGGTTTTGAGCGCCACCGTCTTGCCGCCGGTGTTCGGTCCCGTGACCACGAGGATGTGGGCCTGGATGCCGAGGTGGACATCAATAGGTACGACCGCGCGAGGCTCGCGCAGCGGAACCTCGGAGACGGGCGGCTCGCCTTCCGGCCTGGCGAGCTTGTTCAGCGCCGGTTCGGATCGGAACAACGATTCGAGCAAGGGATGCCGCGCGCCTCGGAGCACGACCCGGCCCTCGGTGTTGAAGTCGGGCGGGGTCATGTTGTAGTCGAGGCTGTAGCGCGCCTGGGCGTGGAGCAGGTCGAGACGGGCGAGCGTGGTCAGGGATTCGAGCAGCGAATCGGCCACCTGGCCTACCTGGGCACTGAGCCAGCGGAGGATGCGGCGCACCTCCTTCTGCTCCTTGGCGTGGAGGAAGGACAGCTCGGCGGAGCGTTCGGCGATGGCCTGGGGCTCGACGAAGACGGTTTCGTTGCTGGCGCTGGTGCGGTGAACCGAGCCCTGGATCTCGCCGCGGTGGTCCTTGGCGATGGGCAGCACGTAATGGTGGCCGACCATCGTGAAGTTCGGGTAGCGGAGGATGCGCCGCACGTCGGGCGAGCGCAGCATGCGGCGCAGCGTCTCTTGAATCCGCTCCTCGGCCTGGTGGATCTCGCGACGCAGCGCGGACAGGCGGCGGCTGGCGGTGTCGAGCACGTTGGCCCGCTCGTCGAGACACGAGGTGATCGCGCTGGCGATGCTCGAGAACTCGCCGACGGAGGCCTTCAGGGCCCCAAGCCGGGGGAACTCATCCCCGACGCGGCCGAGCCAGCGGTCCAGGTTGCCGATCGCTTCGAGGACCGAGGCGACCTCGGCCAGCTCCTCGGCATCGAGGGTCGCGCCGGTCTGGGCACGGCGCACCTGCGCGCGGATGTCGCGTAGGCCGCCAAACGGAGGCCGCAGCCCGGCGGAGAGCGCCTCGGTCATCTCGGTCCCGAGCGTCTGCCGCTCATGAATCTCGGCCGGATCGGTGCTCGGCGCCAGCGCGCAGCCCATTCCTTGCCGAGCGAGCAGGCGGCATAACTGGCCACGAGCTCGCGGACCTTGTCGAACTCCAGGATCGAAAGCGTGTGCGTGTCCATGACCCCTCGCGATGCCCGGAACCGGCTCAACCCGCGTGCCAGACACGCGCCGGCGCGACCAAGTTCGCGAGGAGCATTCTCGCATGAAGGCCACGGGACGGACCATGCGAGTCAGCGCCGGACCGGCGCCGCGGACGAGGGTGGCGACGATGAGGGAGCCGCGGTCGCTGGCGCCGCGGTCGTCGCGGAAGCCGTTGCGGGCGCCGTCGTCTCCGCCGTCGCGGTGACGCGCGGCTCGATCTCCTGGCGCCAGGCCTTGGGATCGACGCCGAGGTCCTTGCCGGAGAGGTTTCGCAGCGCGCGCACGGCCGCGACCCGGATCGACGGGTCGTCGTTCTCCATCGCCTCGACAAGCTGAAGCTGGACGCGCGGGTCCCTGGCCTTGATCTCGCCCAGAGCCTCGATGGCCGCGATACGGCAATCGCCGGACTGGTCGGCCGACATGATGCGGCTGAGATGCACCACGTCCTCTTGGCGTCCGAGTTTGCCCAGCGCGTGGCAGGCCTCGGCGCGGATCATCGGCTCTTCGTCGTTGACCGCCGCCGCCAGCACGTCGTGACCTTCGGGCCGGCGGAGCTCGCCCAGGGTGCGGCAAATCGCCGCCCGAGACGCCAGCGGCTCGTGCCCCGATTTCCACTTCTCGGCCAGCAGCTTCGCCGCTTGCGCCTTCTGCTCGTCGCTGTCATAGACGCTGGGCGAGGCCAGCTTCTGATAGGCCAGGTAGCGCACGTTCGGGTCGTTGCTGGTCTGGACCTTGCTCAAGAAGCTCGCGGCCGTCGTGCCGATGTAATTGGCGCAACCCGCGCACGCCAGCCCCATCACGAACAGACCGAACACCCGCAGTCTCGTGGGCGAGGTCCCAACATCCATGTTCGTCTCGCCTCGCCGCGGAAGGGCGGCGTCAGAGAAAGGAAAGGCGCGACCCTTGGCCGGTCGCTGTCGCACACACCCGGCGCGGTCCCGAGTGGCGGGGCATCATAGTCCCTTCCCGAGAATCGGCCAAGAGCAACTCGGGGCGCGGTATAACGGGTCTTGGTCGGGTGGGCTCGGCCCACCGTCCTCATCAACAACCATGGACGAGCTCCCATGTTGGACAACGTCAACCGCCGCCAGTTCCTCTCCACGGGCGCCCTGGCGAGCCTGTTCGGCGCGACGGCCCTGGGCGCCTCGGGGCTGAAAACCACCGGTCCACGACATCCCATCGCGATCTCCAGCGCCAATGGTTTGAAAGCCGTCACCAAGGCCGTCGAGCTCATGCAGGCCGGCGCCGACCCGCTCGATGCCGCGATTGCCGGTGTCGCGCTCGTCGAGGAGGACCCGAACGATCACACGGTCGGCCTGGGCGGTATTCCCAACGAAGAGGGCATCGTCGAGCTCGACGCGGCCGTCATGCACGGGCCGACGCACGGCGGCGGTGCCGTCGCGGGCTTGCGCAGTTTTCTCCACCCGGCCGCGGTCGCCCGTCTGGTCATGAAACGCACCGACCACTGCCTGCTCGTCGGCGAGGGTGCCTACCGCTTCGCGCGCATGCACGGCTTCCCGGAAACGAACCTGCTCACCGACGAGGCGCGGAAGATCTGGCTCTACTGGAAGGAGACACTCAGCCGGGACGATGACCGCATCCCGCCCCCGGCCGACGAGATCGACCCGGTGGTCAACGACTTCTTTGGCCCGAAGTACATCCGCGAGCACGGCACGATCCACCTCTCGGCTCGATACCCACGGCGACCTCGGCTGCACGACGACCACTTCGGGCCTCTACTTCAAGATCCCGGGCCGTGTCGGCGACTCGCCGATCCTGGGCGCGGGACTGTTCCTCGACAACACCGTTGGCTCCGCGGGTTCGACCGGGCGCGGCGAGGCCAACCTGCTGAACCTGTCCAGCGCCCTCATGGTCGAGAACCTGCGCCGGGGAATGTCGCCGCACGACGCCACGCTCGAAGCCTGCCGGCGGGTGGTCGCCACGAACCTCAACCCGCGCCTGCGCGACGCGAAAGGCCGGCCGAACTTCGACCTGAAGTTTTACTGCCTGGCCAAGGACGGCCACCTGGCCGGCGCGAGCCTCTGGGCCGGCGCGAAGATGGCCGTTTGTGACAACCAAGGCGCGCGTCTGATCGACTGCGCTCCGCTCTACGACGAGAAACGCAGCGAGTGAGCCGCGGCGCCGAAGGCCCCAGTGAAACGCACCGCATCTTTGTCTGACAAAGAGATGGGTGCGTTTCACGCACCCTACTGGGATCGGCTCTAAGTCGCGGCGTAGAGGCCTCAGAAGCAAAACAGCCCCTCGCTCGCGACGATGCGAGGAGGGGTTGGTCAAGGTTCGCCCGAGTTCTCACCGATCAGGCGCTGGGAGGCGCTGAGGCCGCCGCCAGGGCCTTCTCGCCGACCCTCGTAAGCATGTAACGAGCCACCTTGGTGCTCTTGTCCACGCTGCGCTTCACAAGCTTACGGGTGTGCAAGCCAGCGACGCCACGCTTCTCGTCCTTATTGGGCTCGAAGCCGGTCTCGCCTGCCTCCTTGACCTTCATCAGGAGGTCCTTTTGCTTGTCGTTGAGCTTGGCCGCCGCTGCTTTCTTCTTCGGCGCCGCGCTCGTGGTAGCGGCCTTCGCCGCCTTCTTGGCGGTGGCGGGCTTGGCCGCCTTCGCCGCCTTCTTCGTTGCCGTCTTCTTGGCTGGTGCGTCCTGACCAGCAACCGCTCGCTTCTTCGCCATCGTTACAAACCCTCAGGGGCCTGAGAAACCGCCGCGGTCGACCCCAATACTGTCGACCTTGCAGCAACTTCTTAGCGAAATATATCACGGCTGAGAAGACTGAGAAGAAGCTTCACCACCTGATTTTTCACGATTTCGCCCCGAAAATGGCCTGTGTGATCTGTTGTATCCTTTAAAAACTTTGTGATCAGAATTTTTAGGTTATTATATTATACTATTCTACTTAGTAGTATATTAAATACGACACGTCGATTTCCAGGCACTTTTCGCATTTTCGCGTTCTCCTCGCGCACGAACGAATGAGCAAGATCGTAACCGTGGGCGCAATCGATTCGTTGCACGCCAGCCTGAGAGATCTGCGAAAAAAATTTCAGGTTCGCACGATTTTTTCTCGAAACGCGCGCGAGGCTCGCGCCACGTCCGCGATGCTCGTGTGCGCTCGTCGCGCTCGGCGCTCGCGGAGGCGCCTTGAGCACGACGAGCTCATGTCCGCCTGGCCGGCATCTGTGTCCGGCGGGCCGGAGGGTCGGCCGCGGGCCTCATTCACCACAGAGGCACAGAGGACACCGAGACAGACACAGAGAAAGAACTCTGTGAGAACTCCGTGTCCTCTGTGCCTCTGTGGTGAATGAGGCCCGCGGCCGACACCCCCAGCCACCCGGTCGCCCGCACACACGGTCGCCTTAATTTTCGCAATTAGGTTTGCGAAAAATTCGGGATCCCGTGGACGCTCAGCGCCTGATCCCTACAATGAAGGTGTGGGAGGAAGGAGCGGCGCATGTTCAAGAGCGTGGACCTGACGGCCGAGAATTCGGACCGGCCGTTACTGGACCTCATTCGGCACAAGGGGCCGCTGACCGTGGCCGACATGGCCGCGGATCTCGGGGTCACGCCGACGGCGATCCGCAACCGGTTGGTTCGGCTGGTGGGCTCGGGCATGGTCGAGCGACAGACCGAGCACGGCAAGCGCGGACGGCCGCGGCACACGTACCAGGCCAGTCCCGAGGCGCATCGGCGGCTCGGTCAGAACTATGCCGACCTGGCCGTGGCGCTGTGGGCCGAGCTGATGCACTCGGTGCCCGACCGCAAGCTGCGCCGGGTGCTGTTCGCGCGGATCACGGACCGGCTGGCGGAGCTTTACCGCGCAAGTCCAGGGCGAGGGCTGGGAGGGCCGGCTCGTGCAGCTCGAGACGGTCCTGCACGAGCGGGGCATCGAGGCCGAAGTGGCGCCGCCATCGAACGGTCACGGCCTGCCCTTCTTGCGACAGCTCTCGTGCCCGTACTTCGAGCTCGCCGAGACCGATCCGGCCATCTGCGCGCTGGAGCGGAAAATGTTCGAGAAGGTGCTCGGTCGCGGCCTGCGGCTCTCTCAGTGCCGGCTCGACGGGCACCGCTCCTGCGACTTCGAGGCCAAGTCCGCGACTCCTTCCCAGTCGGCACCGGCCGGCTAAGGAACCGCGAAAAAAGAAATTGATCAAATCGTCGTATTCGAGATCCTGAATGTGGGACAGCCGCCCTCGGCTGTTCCGTCCGACGACAGCCGAGGGCGGCTGTCCCACAGGAGAAAAAGGGCTCAAGTTCTTCTTTCGCGGTTCCTAAGTTCTGGTTTCGTCTGATGAACCCAGCGCCTGATGCGCGTTCCACGGAGATCCCCAGCGACGGGGGCAACGACGGATGAGCAAGACCCTTTCAATCCGCAACCTGCACGTGGCCGTCGGAGGTAAGGAGATCCTCAAGGGGGTGAGCCTGACCCTCCGGCAGGGGGAGGTTCACGCCTTGATGGGCCCCAACGGCTCGGGCAAGAGCACGTTGAGCTACGCCCTGATGGGCCACCCCAACTACGAGGTCACGGCGGGCGCGGCCACGCTCGACGGCGTGAACGTGCTGGAGATCGAGGCCGACGCGCGGGCCAAGGCCGGGCTGTTCCTGGCCTTCCAGTATCCCACGTCGATTCCCGGCGTGACGGTCGCCAACTTCCTGCGGCACGCGGTGACGAATGTCCGCCGGCCCGACCGCAAGGAGGGCGAGGACCTGATGCCGATGCGCGAGTTCCGCAAGGAGCTCGAAGACCGCCATGGAGGAGCTCGGCATGGACCCCGAATTCGCGCGCCGGTATCTCAACGAGGGCTTCTCGGGCGGCGAGAAGAAGCGGGCCGAGATCCTCCAGATGGCGCTCCTGCGGCCCGCCTTCGCCATCCTCGACGAGACCGACAGCGGCCTCGACATCGACGCCGTGCGGGTCTGCTCCGAGGGCGTCAACCGCGTCGCCCAGCGCGTGGGGACGGGCGTCCTGGTCATCACTCACTACCAGCGCATTCTCAACTACATCCGTCCCCAGTTCGTCCATATCCTCTTCGGCGGCCGGATCGTCGAGAGCGGCGGCCCCGAGCTGGTCGAGAAGCTCGAGCAGCAAGGCTACGACTGGATTCGTGAGAAGTACCCCGAGGAGGCCCAGGTCGAGGACGAGCTCGAGGCGGGCACCACAGCCGCCCGGTCAGCCGTGTTCTGAACTCGGCGACCATCGGAGATTCGTAGGGTGCGTGCAACGCACCATCTTCTTGATCGCGTACAGAGTTGGTGCGTTGCACGCACCCTACAAAGAATAAGGAAGGGGCTGCCATGTCCACCGACCTTGGAACCCAGGTTCAGGGTATCAAGGAGGAGTACAAGTACGGCTTCCGCGAGTCGGACGCCCACTATTCGTTCAAGGCCCGCAAGGGCCTCGACCGGCAGATCGTCGAGCAGATCTCCGAGATGAAGAACGAGCCCGCCTGGATGCGCGCGTTCCGTCTGAAGGCGCTCGACGTCTTCTGGTCCAAGCCGACCCCCACCTGGGGCGGCAACCTGAGCGAGATCAACTACGACGACATCCACTTCTTCATGCGGGCCGCCGACCGCCAGGGGCAGACGTGGGACGACGTGCCCAGCGAGATCAAGAACACCTACGACAAGCTCGGCATCCCCGAAGCCGAGCGCCGCGGGCTGATCGCGGGCGTCGGCGCGCAGTACGAGTCGGAGGTCGTCTATCACAGCCTCCGCGAGGACCTGTCGAAGAAGGGCGTCATCTTCACCGACACCGACTCGGCCCTGCGCGAGTACCCCGACCTGCTGCGGGAGTATTTCGGCACGATCATCCCGATCCAGGACAACAAGTTCGCCGCCTTGAACTCGGCGGTCTGGTCGGGCGGCTCGTTCGTGTACGTGCCGGCCGGCGTCGCGGTCGATATCCCGCTCCAGGCCTACTTCCGGATCAACGCCGAGAGCATGGGCCAGTTCGAGCGCACGCTCATCATCGTCGAGGAAGGCGCCCAGGTTCACTACGTGGAAGGCTGCACGGCGCCGATCTACACGACCGAGAGCCTGCACTCGGCGGTCGTCGAGATCATCGTCAAGCCGGGCGGCCGGTGCCGCTACACGACCATCCAGAACTGGGCGAACAACATCTACAACCTCGTCACCAAGCGGGCCTACGCCTACGACGACGCCCTGATGGAATGGGTCGACGGCAACCTCGGCTCGCGGCTGACGATGAAATACCCGGCGGTCCACATGATGGGTCCGGGCGCGCGCGGCGAGATCCTCTCGATCGCCTTCGCCGGCAAGGGCCAGCACCAGGATGCCGGCGCCAAGGTCGTCCACGAGGCGCCTCACACCTCCTCGCGGATCATCTCCAAGAGCATCAGCAAGAACGGCGGCCGCGCCAGCTACCGCGGTCTTGTGAAGGTCGCCAACGGCGCCAAGGACTGCAAGTCGAACGTCGTCTGCGACGCCCTGATCCTCGACGAGCGTTCCCGCTCCGACACCTACCCCTACATCGAGATCGACGAGGACGACGTCAAGATCGGCCACGAGGCGAGCGTCTCGAAGATCGGCGAGGAACAGCTCTTCTACCTGATGAGCCGGGGCCTCTCCGAGGCCGAGGCCTCGACCATGATCGTCAGCGGCTTCATCGAGCCCCTGGTCAAGGAGCTGCCCATGGAGTACGCCGTCGAGATGAACAAGCTCATCCAGCTTCAGATGGAGGGGTCGGTGGGGTAAACTGAGTCAGAGGCGATCCTGATGCCGAGGACCGCACGCGTCACGTGCTCGCCTCTCGTAATCGGTCGCCTGGACTTCTCTCGCGAGGCCACACGTGAAAGCTGTAACGATCTCTCCGGCGATCCAGGCGGAATCCTTCGCTCCTCTCGAAGGTCCAACGAGCGACTGGGTTTCTTGAGTTGGAGGGAGGCCGCTCCGCGCCACGGGTTACGGCGAACTGGGAGCTCCAATACCAGCATGACCGTCCATTCGTGCACTTAGTGATCTCGGACGAGAGGGGCCAGGCCGAGGCGCTATTCTCGCCGGAGAACCTCGGCGACGAGCGCTATGTCCGGGAGTGTCTCCTCAGTCTCTGGGGTCTTCTGCTTCAGTTGCGTACTCGTGAGCTACTTGACCTCCTCGGCCAGAGTGAAACCGCGCTAGAGGGCGAAGAGGCGTGGGAGGAGATCGTCAACGCCCTGGGCAAGTTCGAGGAACAAAAGGGCAAAAAGCCAACTGTGCTCAAACTGCCGATCAAGTACGCAGTCGCGCTTATGAAGTTGGGCCCATCCTACTGGGGAGACTTCTTCCCGAAGATTCGCGAGTCCGGGATCCGAGCTTTCGAGAAAGAGCCCCTACTCGGCATGCAGGTTCAACTGGTGCCCGGCGTCGATGCCAAACTCGAACTCGAAGCTGCGGAGAGGGCTAGCTGAGTGGCGAACATCACGAACGGAGAAAGAATTCGGCTCTTGGAACAGACATGTTCCACACTCGCCGAACGATGCACCAAGTTGGACGAACGTGCGGACTACCTGCGGCAGTCCCAAGAGCAAACCAAGGGCGTCCTAGACACGACCGTCAAGCAACTCCACGAAATGGATAAACGGCTTGCCGTCACGGAGCAAGCACTATCGCGCCGCTGGGACCTCTGGAAGATCGCTCTCGCGGCATTGCTTGGCTACCTGGTTGGTGTGGCCGGACCGATAACAAGTAAAGCAATCGATCGCTGGATCGAAACAGGACCAAAACGAGACACAAGGACCAATGACCACCGCAGCGCCCCGACGACCGGCTTCAACGAGAACCGCGCTCGAGTCGTTCCTGAACCACCGCGATGAACCTTCCTGGCTGACCGAGCGTCGCCGCGCGGCGTGCTCGCAATTCCAGACTTCGCCCTGGCCGACCTTGCGCGACGAGGAATGGCGGCGCACCGACATCCGGCCTCTGAAGCTCGCCACGTTTGAACCGCCGTCGCCGCGCGATCCGTCTCCAGCGGCGCGGCGGCGCTGGCACCGGTCTGGGAGACGCTCAGCGGGCATTATGCCACCGGCCTGGAACACATCGACGCCGCCCTCTCCCGTCGGGCCGACGCGAGCAAGCTGCCGGCGGGTGTGGTCTTCACCGATCTGGCGTCGGCAGTTCAGAGCCATCCCGAACTCATCGAAAAGTACTTGCTAACGCAAGCCGTTCGTCCCTCCGAGGACGTCTTCGCGGCCCTGCACACAGCCTTCTGGTCGGGTGGATTGCTTCTTTACGTGCCGAAAGGCGTGCGGATCGAAGAGCCCCTATTCAATGTGGTCGGACTGTCGGCCGAGGGCAAGGTCGATCTCAACCATACGCTCGTCATCCTCGAAGAAGGTGCCGAAGCCGCCTTGGTTCAAGAAACCGCGGCACGGGGGCGCGAAAATGCCCCGGCCTTGCACGTCGGCGCCGTCGAGCTGTTCGTCGGCACGGGGGCGAAGCTGCGGTTCGTCAACATCCAGAACTGGGACAGCGGCACCTGGCATTTCAGTCGCGAGCGCGCCCTCATCGGCCGCGACGCCGCGATCCAGTGGACCGTCGGCGGCCTGGGAGCCCGGCTGGCGAAGGTCAACCAGGAGGTCGCGCTGACCGGCCCGGGTGCCCGGGCGCAGGTCAACGGCGTGATGTTCACGTCAGGACGCCAGAACCTCACGTACCTGACCCGCCAGGACCACATCGCCCCCCACACGACCAGCGACTTGCTCTACAAGGGCGGCTTGAAAGATTCGTCCCGTGTTGTCTGGAAAGGCATGATCCGCGTCGAGAAGGATGCCCAGCGCACCGACGGTTATCAAAGGAACGACAACCTCGTCCTCTCCGAATCCGCCCGCGCCGATTCGATTCCCGGGCTGGAGATCGAGGCCAACGACGTGCGCTGCACTCATGGCGCGACGGTCGGCCGCGTCGATGACGAGATGATCTTCTACCTCCGCTCGCGCGGGATCGCCCGCGACGAGGCCGTGCGGCTGATCGTCGAGGGCTTCTTCGCAAACGTCTACGATCGGATCACCCTGGAACCGGTCCGCGAGACACTGCGCCAGGCCGTGGCGTCCAAGCTGGAGCACTGACCCGGCATCCCGAGATCCGCGAATTTCGATCCCAAAGAACCTGGAAGTGCGGAGCGTGACGCAATGTCCGACAATCCCGTCCCCCAGCCGTCGAAGCCCGCCCCTGAGCCGTCTGCCGCGATGCCCAACCAGGAAGCCATTCTCACTGCGCTTCAGACCGTTCGGGACCCGGAAATCGGCGTCAACGTCGTGGATCTCGGACTCGTTTACACGATCCAGACCCGGGAGGGCGAGATCGACGTCGAAATGACTCTGACCTCGCCCTCCTGCCCGGCGGGGCCGCAGATCCTGCGCGATGCCGCGACTGCTCTGGAACAGCTTGAGGGCATCCGCAAGGTCAACATCAAGCTCGTCCTGACCCCACCCTGGTCGCCGGACCGGATGAGCGACGCGGCGCGCGATGAACTGGGATTCTATTGAGAGCGGCGGGGCGGAGTCACCAGGAAAAGACCTTGCGCAGACCGGGAAGTATTTGACGCAGCGACATCTCGTTTGCTATGGTTATAGAACAGGAATCAAGCGAGGAGAGGTGGCTGAGTGGTCGATAGCGACGGTTTGCTAAACCGTTATACGGGTAACTCCGTATCGGGGGTTCGAATCCCCCCCTCTCCGCTAGTCTTTTTGGCTCGTTGCGATAAGTCTTAAGACTCCAAGGGCTTATCGAGAGAATCCCGCCTCCCGCCCGCCTCCCTGGTGCACATTTGGTGCACGGAGCGTGCACCGGGAGTGGGTCCCGTGTCGCAAGCGAAGCGGTCCCTGTGTTGGTTCAGCGGGAATGGGACAAACAGGGTTGCTCGTTAAGCTAGAGACTGGGGATAAGAACTGTGAATGGATTTATCGCTTTCGGGCCAATCCCGGTAGGCCGTGGGGCGGCATCGTGCCGCCCTCACCGGTCTTGGCACCTGGGTCGGCGCTCAGGTCGCGTCCCCGCGTTGCCCTATCCTCCGCCCAGGTCCTCTCAATGTAACTCAGGGGACTGTGACTGAGCAAACGTCTTCTCCTGGGTCTTGGCGCGCCGCCGGGCATCGGCCACTGCCAGTTTCTCGCGCCGCGCCGCCCAGATGGCCTCGGCGCGACCGGCCAATTTGTCGGCCGGCGTGATGTAGGCGATTGCGCTATGCAAGCGCACTGTGTTGTAATAGGTCACGAACTCGGCAACCAAACGCCGTGCGTCCTCCAAGCTCAAAGGCGTCTGGGCACGAATGCATTCTCCTTTCAGGGTCTTGAACCAGCGTTCGATCTTGCCGTTGCTCTGGGGGTAGTAGGGCGACGTCTTGACGTGCGTCATACCGCAGATGCGGATGAAATCCTTGAAGTCCCGGGCGATGAACTGCGGGCCGTTGTCGGTGATGATCCTGGGGCGTTCACCGGGGAACTGCTCGCGGCCCGCTGGATGATCGTCTCGACCTCGGCTTCCTTCCTGGACTCGCGGATCTCCCAGTGGACGACGAATCGGCTGTAGCCGTCGAGGATGCTGCACAGGAAGAAAAATGTGCCGCAGATGTTGATGTAGGAGACATCGACGTGCCAGTGCTCATGCGGTCGCTGGGGCTGCTCGAAGCCCTTCCCCTTCTTGGAGGGCTTCCCACTTCGAGGAGCCAGCTTGCCAGCCGTTTTGAGCACGCGATAGACGCTGGAGGGGCTGACGGCCACGACATCGGCGTCGAGCATCATGTACGCCAACCGCCGATAGCCCTCCAAGGGATAGAGGTCGTGGAAGGCGATGATCTGGGCCTTCTCCCAGTCCTCCAACCAGAAGTCACGGGGAACGGTCCCGTTGTGCTGGTTCGGTTTCCCCAGCCGTTGGCGCCAGCGGTCGAACTTGCTGCGGGCCATTCCCAGCCATCGCAGCAATCGCCCGGCCGGCAGTTCGGTGCGCCCTGCCCAGTGGCTGATGAACTGGACGACCGCATCACGAAGGGACTGGGGAACCCAGGCTCCATTCAGAGTTCCCCAAGTTCTTTTTTTAGTTTGATATGTTCCTCCATGAGTTCGGAGAGGACCTCGTGCTTGCGCTGGAGCTTCTGCTCCAGGAGTGTGATCCTCCGGTCCTTGTCGTCGTTGACGCGGCGGGAGCGGGGCTCGAACGCAGCTGTGGCGTTCTCGAAGAACTCCTTCTGCCAGCGATAGAACATGGTGGGGTGGATGCCGTGCTGGTCACACAGATCCGAGACCGGCGTGTGTTCCAGGAGGTGAAGCCGCAGGATGGCGACCTTCTCCTGGGACGTGAAGCGCTTCCGGGTCTTCTTGGTCATGGGAGGATCTCCGCTCGATGTTGTAGCTTATTCGAGCAGACGATTTGTCCCATTTCAACTGAAGCAAAACAAAGGGAGCATTGGCCATGTCCAGGCACCGAACCCTTCTTCGCGTAATGGCGAGTGCGTCGGTCCCGACACACCGAAGCCTTCTTTGGACACTTCTCGCCCATCCCGACAGCCTCCGAGGGCTTGAGCGGCTTGGACTTGCGGCGAGAAGTCGGTAACAACCCTTTGCAGAGGCTCTGACCCGGTCTCGGCGTATCGGGGAGGAGGTTCCCCGACGACTGTCCGACCGAATCTGAGGCCGAAATCGCAGCCAACTCGTTGAACGATCAAACCTTATGTCGAAAACCTGTCGGGATGGGCGAGAAGTGTCGTTTTTTGCCTCAGCCGAGCGGGAACCCACAGTTGGACGCAGTGGCTTCGCGATGCGGATTCTATCGATAGCCAGAATCCTCAAGAAACAACCACTCCTCGACGTGCCGTGGTCTCGGAGTGGGGCCTGCGGGGCGCGCACTTCTTCGGTGGTCCCAATCTGGTGAGGCGGAGCCGGTCGGCTGGTGACGCGGCAGCGGGCCGGTGCTCGACATCGGTACCGGCCGCTGGTCCTCCGCGCCTATGTCGGCAGAGAGGGGAGCCTGCACTGTGGCAGAGGCTCGCGTCGGAAGCGGGCTCGAAGCAGGCGAGAGAGAAGAGCGGGGCGCGACCAGCACCACGGCCCGGCCCCGCTGATCGCGGAAACAGGGCACACGCAGCGCGTCAGAACAGGCCAGATACGCAGGCAGGCTGATGCCGTAGAAGAGCGAGCGCTGGGGATTACCGACCAAGGTCGCGGCGGCCTGCAGGAGCCGTGGCACGCGGGCGGGGTCGTGCGTGGCGACGATCAGCACGCGGAAGCGCTCGGGGGACGCATCCTGATACCAGTCGTAGAGCCGGATCTTCCGCTCCCAGCTCTCTACCTCCTTGGGCGACCGGATGCGCTCGCTGCCGGCGTCGATCTCGACTATGAACGCGAACCGGTTGTCGGTCGGGTGAATCAGCTCGAAGACGCTGTCAGGGTAAAGGCAGTCCGCGCCCACCGCGATGCGCAGTGTGTTATCGTGGGAGAACCAAGCTCTGGGTGTTTTGCTGACGGGACAAGCCGATCGGCGCGAACGCCCGCCCCGTGCAGAAGCCGCGGCGGAGATCGCATACTACGCCGCCGCGCACTGGGACCGGCAGACACGGGCCATGCGGATCGACCGGGCCGTCGATTACTGGCAAAGGCGGCACGGCGGCTGTGTGAAGCTGTGATGTGCCGAGTTCGGGTGCTACCCGAACATCGTCCAGCGCAGCGGGTCGAGCAGTCCCCGGATGTCGGATCCGGGCGCACCGGTCGCAGCGGGATCGATCGTCGGCCAGGGCCAAGAGGTCCGTCGCGGAACCGGGCTTGTCATTCACCGGCCGCCGCAGCCGGGAGCGGGGTGGACCGGGATGGGTCTGCGCCAGGGGGCATGTGATCTCGACCCCGACGAAGGGAGCGGCGCAATTGCCCCATGTCCGCAGGACAGGACGCGTCAAATAGGGGTGCGTACCCCATATAATGCGCCGCTTTTTGCAGGTTGCCTTCCGACGCTAAATCCGACACCCTCAAAATGTCGTTTTTGGCGTCGGAAGCTGGTACCCTGACCATGCCCGGACTGAGCCGGCCTGGCGACACCGGGCGCTGTGAGCAGAACGAGATCGGCCCGTGGCGGGCCATGTTCGGCTGCCCGGTTCGGGGACCACTGCGGCGCACCGGAAAGGGACTGATAGGCCGGATCGGTCCGTGGCGCCGGGCCGAGAGTCCGTGCCGTCAACGGCAGCCTGCTCCACGGTGCCAGGGAGGGTCTTCGCGGCGTCCCGGTCGCCCGCGACGCCGGACGCACGCCCTGGGGTGGTTTCCGGATCGGCGCCGAGAAGGTCGCGTTTCGCGGTCGTCAACCCGGCCAGGGCGACACCGGAGGGAACCCGATGCGGCCCGTGTTAAAGACGCCCCACCCCGCGGTGGGATTCCTCACGCCACGGTTCCCGGTCCCGCGCACCCGTCGGCCCGTCGCCACCATTTTCCCGATGCGGCCCACCTCCGATGGACCCAAGGTTCGGCGCAGGGGCATGTCCCGGCAGCGCCTCCCGGCCGATCGTGCCAGGCCATCGAACGACTCCTGGCGTATTAGGGAAGGGATGGACCCGGAGGAAGGCAACGCTCAGGATGCCCCCTCGCGTCGCCCGTGTGGCGGGAACCGTTCGAACCCTGTGCGCGTCGTGCCGCTGCCCCGGGACCGCCCACGCCGCGCATGGTCCCGTGGCGGATCCTCGCGGTGGGGAGAACATGCCGCGGGCCGGCGAACGCGTGGGAAGCGCCACCCGCCGCGACTGGGTCGGCGCCGCTCAGGTCCTCGGCGAGTCGCCGCAGTTCGACCGCTCGTCGGCCGCCCAGATCCTCCTCGTAGCCGACGAGGCGACCGGAGCGTACGGAACAGGAGCGGCCCGGGGCGCCTCGGGTCGATCAGGATCCGACCGACCGAGCGCGGTACCTGGACAAAAGCGACGGCCGGGTGATGGGATGAAACGGGAATCACAAGGACAGGAAAGGAGACAGCCATGACCGAACGCGAACTGGGCAAGAGCGGCCTCCGGGTTCTCGGCCTCGGGTGCATAGGGATGAGCGAGTTCTATGATCCCAAGCAGATGAGCGACGAAGAGTCGGTCCACGTCATTCACCGCTACCTCGACGCGGGCGGGAACCCCCTCGACACGGCCGGTATGTACGGCGCGGGACGCAACGAGGTCCTCGTCGGCAAGGCCATCGCGGGCTGCCGTGACGGCGTGGTGCTGGCAACGAAGTTCGGCAACGTCCGTGGGCCCGACGGCGCGTTCCTCGGCGTCCGCGGTGACCCGCCGTACGGGAGTATTTCCTCTGGAGCCGCGAGCCGGAGGCCGAGATCCTGCCGACCGTGCGCCAACTCGGGATCGGGTTCTCGCCTACAACCCGCTCGGGCGCGGCTTATTTGACCGGACGGTTCCGGACCATCGACGACCTGCCGCTCGATGACTACCGCCGCCACTTCGCCCCGCTTCCAGGGCGAGAACTTCCGGAAGAACCTGGAGTTGGTCCAGAAGATCGAGGAGACGGCCGCCGCGAAGGGTTGCACGCCCAGCCAGTTGGCGCTGGCCTGGGTGCTGGCTCAGGGGGAAGACATCGTGCCCATTCCCGGCACGAAGCGGGTTTCGTATCTCGACGAGAACCTCGGTGCGGCCCACGTCCGCTTAACGGCGGACGATCTGGCGCAGATCGACGCCATCCTGCCGATGGATGCCGCGTCGGGCCCGCGTACCACGCCCAGGCGATGCAGACAATTGACCGGTAGCTCTTTTTTGTCACTGGTCGATTGCCGGACAGAACCAGATCGGGAGCAAGAATCGGCGCGTGCAATGGAACGTCGCGTGCGACCTTGCTAAGGTGGGGGAACTGTAGCCGCTCGGACGAACCCGATCGGCGCCTCGATGAGAGATACCAGGTCGATTTGCAGGCAAGAACCATGTTCAACGCAGCCGGCATCGCCATTTTTTGGCTCTCGACGATGGCACAGGCCCCCAGCGCTCCTTCGGAATTGGCACCTCTGGGAACGGTCCTCTTCCAGGCGGATTTCGAGGGTTCTCAGGCTCTCCACGCATGGACTCCCGCCGGCGCGAAGCCCGGAATCGCCGCTGGCCCCGGGAATACGAAGTGCGTGGTGATCGAGAGACCCGCGGCGCAAGGACCCGGCTCCGCGATGGTGCACGTTTCGCTGCCGGTCGAAAAGGTTCGCGGCTGCCGCCTGCGCTGTGATGCGCTGGTGGCGGCGACGGACGTCGGGAAGCCGCCACATCCGTGGAACGGCGTGAAGTTCATGATCCACACCATGGGCGGCGGCGAGGACACCTGGCAGCAGCAAGACAACCTCTTCGGTTCATTCGACTGGCAGCCCGTTCGGTTCGTCGCCACCATCCCGGCTGAGGCCAAGAGCGCCGACGTCTCGCTCGGCCTGGAGGCGACCACCGGCACCGCGCGGTTTGCAGCCATCCGCATCACGGTCGTCGGCCGGCCCCGGTCGGCGTCGCACTTCGTCGGCACGATGGACCGTCGCGTGGACGTGCCCCCCCTGCGGGGGGCGATGATCGACCCGAAGGTCACGGCGGCCGACCTCGAAGTCCTGGCCGGCCAGTGGAAGGCCAACCACGTGCGCTGGCAGCTCACCTGGGGGGGCTTTCCGCGCAGCCCGGCTGACGGGGGCGATCTGGCTGCCTACGACGCGTGGTTGAATACGCAGCTCGATCATATCGACGCCTTACTTCCCACGTGTGCCAAGCTGGGAATTCACGTCCTGATCGACCTGCACACGCCCCCCGGCGGCCGCGACGAGGCCTCCGTCTGTCGCATGTTTCAGGACAGGAAGTACCAGGATCATTTCCTCGTCGTCTGGGACCGCATCGCGCGCCGCTACGTCGGCAAAGCGGCCGTCTGGGGCTACGACCTCGTGAACGAGCCGGTCGAGGGGGTCGTGCCAAACGGTCTGAAAGATTGGAACGCTCTCGCTCTGGAGGCCGCGCGCCGCGTGCGCGCGATCGACAAGGACCACGCCATCATCGTCGAGCCGGCGCCCTGGGCAGCCTCGCGGGCCTCGACCACTTCGAGCCGCTCGACGTTCCGGGCGTGATCTACAGTGCCCACATGTACGAGCCGCACCAGTTCACACACCAGGGCGTTCACGACCAGACGATCGGTGTGACCTACCCCGGGCAGATCGGGGGCCGCGAATGGAACAAGGAGCAGATCCGCCGCGCGTTTGGCCCGGCGATCCGTTACCAGAACGATTACCACGTACCGATCTACATCGGCGAGTTCAGCGCGATCCGCTGGGCGCCCGGTGCCGCGGCGTACCTCCGCGATGTGATCGAGGTCATGGAAGAGAACCACTGGGACTGGGCTTATCACGCCTTCCGCGAGTGGGATGGCTGGTCCGTCGAACACGGCCCCGATCGGAATGACCACCACCGCGCGACCATCCCGACCGACCGCGAACAACTGCTGCGTTCCTTCTATGCGAAGAACGTCGCGCTTACTTCCGGGACGGTCCAGGGAGCACGATAAGACCCTCTGCGCTGGAGTCGATCTCATGGGTGGTCTCGGGTCTGGAAACGATTCTCACAACGACAATTCCTCGCTCCGTGTCGCGCACCAGGGTCTGGCGTGGGGATTGCTGGCCGTCGGCCTACTGCTCGTCCCGGCCCGGGCGGAGGAGCCGCCCATCCACCGGGGACCTTCACACCCGCTGGCGAGCTCGCCCGGCGCATTGCGCTCTCGTTCCACCGCCTGACCGGCCCCGGGTTCCCCACGTACACTCCGGATTTCGTGCTGGCGGATGTCGAGCTCAAACCCTCCTATGAACGGCTCTACCAGAATTTCAGCGGCGATATCTCCGGCCGTTACCTGGAGGCCCTCTCCGCGCCGGTGCCTGAGCGGCACGATGGTGCGCTGGATGCGTTGCTACCGCGCCTCTTGCGCTGCCAGTGCGCCGATGGAAGGTTTGGACGTGAGGATCTCGATTTCTCGGCCGAGGCGATCGACACCGAGCACATGGCCTTGCTCTGGGGCAACGGCCGGTTGCTCACCGGCCTGCTGGCGCGGTACCGCGCCAAGCCTGAGCCGGCAGTCCTGGACACGGCCCGGCGACTGGGCGAATTCCTGTTGCGCGTCCGTGGCGAGTGCTCCCGCCCGGAAGTGGCGCAGCGCCTCGAAGGCATGGGAGCCAAGGGCCTGATCTGTTTCACCCAGCTCATTGAACCGCTCACCCTCCTGGGCCAGGCGACCGGCGATCGGCGCTACTGGGACGAAGCCCGGGCCATCGCGTCGTCCCTGCCTCCCCGCGGCGTCCAGCACACCCACGGGTACCTGGCCACCCTGCGTGGCATCCTTCTGCTCCACGAGGCGACGGGCGACCCGGCCTTGCTCCGGCTCGTCGAGGACCGCGACGACGACCTGCTCCGTTCGCCCGATTATCTCGTCGACGGCGGCGTGCTCGAATTCTTCGGGGCGGAGACAAAGAATCTGTCACCCGAGGATCTCCGCAAGCTCTGGACGCTCGATACCAAGGACCCGCAGGATGAGGGCTGTGCCGAGGCCGACCTGGTGCGATTGAGCCTGAACCTGTGGCGTCGGACCGGCCGGCGGGAGGATCTCGCCTGCGCCGAGCGCTGTCTGTTCAATCACTTCTTCTTCAACCAGTTCTCCACGGGCGACTTTGGCCATCACATCGTTTTCAAGAACGGCTGGCGCCCATCCGAACAGCCCGGTATGGCGTGGTGGTGCTGCACCATGCACGGTTATCGCGCCTTCGCGGACGTCCTGCGGTCGATCGTGACGCGCGACGGCGAGGCCCTGCGGGTGAACTTGTACCTGGAGGGATCGTGGTCCGACGGCACGACCGTGCTCCAGATCGAACGGCTGGCGAGCGCATCTCCCGACGAACCCCCGGACCGGTTCCGGTTCCGCTTCGTCCACGCCGGACCGGACGCGCAAACGCTCTGCTTGCGGCAACCGGACTGGGCGCGTCCGCTCTCGATCCGGCTGAACGGTCGGGAGATTCCTGTCGAGCGGCAGAGCGGTTTCGTGTCGATCCGCCGGACCTGGCACGCCGGCGACGACCTCATCGCGACCTTGCCCCACAGCGTCCGGCTTGAGACGCGTGACGGCCGGATGCTCCGGCCGGAGGACATGGGTGACGAGCCGGTCGAGGCGGCCTTGTTTTACGGGCCCTATCTTCTGGCTGTCCATGAGGCCGACCAGCCCTTGTTCTTCCGCCGGCCGTGGATGTTCCCCGGCAAGAACGCGAGCACGATCGAACTCCCCGAGAACTGGGAGCGAACCCGCCTCCCCGACGCCGCTTCGAACCGCCCCGAGGACCAGGTTCTCTGCCCGGTTGCGTTCCGGCTCGCCTACACGCACGGCGGCTGGCCGAACGAAAGTCAGGTGGTGTTCCGACCGTTGAGCTGGTCCACGGCCGTCCCGCAGCAGGAAGTGATCGCGGTGTGGACGCACTTCCGTCGCACCCCGCGGACGGCAAGCGCGGTACCCCCGGCGCCATAGGCGAACGGCCATGCCCAGGTCGTCAGGATGTCCGCCCGCTGGCGCGGAGATTCGCGCCAGCGCGTCTGACCAACCGGTACTGAAGTTGATGAATTTCGCCAACAGTGACTTCACCGCCGATCGGGTCGCACTTCGCATGTCGTCCCCGCGCGCGCACCGTGCGGGAAACAGCCCCTGTTCTTTTTTCCGTGCCGACATGCCACCTTGTCCCGGCTCCCGGCGTGCCGATGCTGGGGGGCGAGCCCGATCCAGCGCGGGCGGGGAGCGCGACGGCCTGCCCGACGCGACGCGTCAAATAGGGGCACGTACCCCATCTGAACTTTCGCAAGGATCAAGCTGCGGACGCAACATAAAATAGGTAGTTTTTCACGCGTTCCATCAATTCCTGGCAGTCGCCATTTTCGTCCAAGTCCGGATTAATTGTCGCCGCCATGGTCGCGATCCGAAGGATACGCACCCAATGACCCAGCGACCATTCCGTGTCCCACGCACCCAAATTCCGCCGCGCCGACTCCGCCTCCGGCAGCGCATGGCCGACCGTCAGATACCACAGGCTGACGACGCTCTGCATCAGCCACACCCAGGGCGCCAGCTTCTCGATGCTCTCCTGGCACCAGTGCTGTGGCCCTTCGATGCCCATCACCTGTTTGCTCGCTTTGAACATCACCTCAATCGACCAGCGGCGGGCGAACGTCGCTACCACCCACGCCAGGCTCGCCCCCAGGTCCGTCGTGAACAAGTACGCATCACGGAACTTCCCCGCAGGATCGCGCACCACCACGATCTGGATCGGGCGCAACCCCAGCACCTCGGGCCACACCGCCTGGTACGCCAAGACGCAGAGCATCCGGGTCACCCCATAAACGGTCACCTCGATGTCGTGCCACACCCAGGGGCCCGTGCCGTTGCGATGGCGATCGGCCCGGTTCGCCGCCGCGCTCGGGCTGGGCAGTCGCGGTCCCTTCTGCGGCTTGCGGCCCCGCTTGCCGGAGGGCTGGGGGGGAACCTGCGGATCGTAGATCTCCGCGTCCCCGCGCATCCGCCCCACATACTGGACCCGCGGATCCAAGCTCCCCAGCAAGCCGTGGGCCGCATCGGCTCCATCCCCGATCAGGACGATCTGACGATCAGGAAACCTTTGGAGGATCTCACCGAGCATCTCCGCGGCCAAGTCCACACAACTCGGTGATCCCTTGCCAGGCAAGTGCAAGCGGGTCAACAGAGGCAGACAAAGGATCGGATCGGGACAGAACGGGATGGGAATGGCCAGCCCCAGGACCACCCAGTTGTTCCCCGACGCCGTGGCGACTCGCTTGGCCGTGGAGGCGACCGCGTCGCGGAACCAGCCCAGGCCGTAGACCTTCGTGCCGCGTTTGTGCAGCAGGGTGTCGTCGACCACCAAGGAGAGCCAGCCTGTGGGATTGAGAGCCAGGACGACGGCCACACAGACCTGATGGGCCAAGGACTTCACAGTCCAGGTGCTGCGGCTGAAGAAATTGTAGAAGCGATCGAAGGGATGATGCTCCACCCTGGAGACCACGGTGCTGGCCTGGATGGTCTGGAAGATACGGTACTCGGTGCGCTGGCCGATGCACATGATCCAGCCGAGGAGGATGTCTCTGTGGGTCTGGAAACTGGGTTCGGTGAAGGCGACAGCCAAACCTTGCAAGAGGGTGTCGAGGGATGGGATGATCGACCACACGGGGGAGGCTCCTGGGGTCTTGGGGCTTCTTTTCCGCACATCTGCCGACCCATATCTCCGAATTTCCGACCGGTTGGCGAGTCCGCGGACCGGAGGCGTGCCTCCGGCGGTGGCGTGTCCCACGCCGGCTGGCGAACGCCTGACGCGGAAGAGGGCTGGCTGGTGCTCGGCCGCGCAATCCCGCCGCGGCCGGCCCTCACGCCCGCACAGCCACGCGACCCGTACGTCGAATCCTTTCCCGCTGTCAAGCAGACCAGGTGTCCTGGTCGTCCCACGCACATAACTTTGGCGGCCCCCCACGGACGCCCTCTCACCAAAGGGCGATGCGCGGCCGGAAGAGCGCCGCGCAAACACCTGATTTCATGCGACAATCACGTTGTCCTCGTGGTGAATTTCGGTTCTTCACCGCGTTCCGGATAATGGGCCGGTCCATTCATCATACGTCAATGCTCTGACGGCCCGACACGCTTGCCTCGGGGACAATCCTGTTCGTGGGACACGCCGCGACAGACGTGCGCCACAGGTGTCGGCGCCGCGCGTCCCCCACCCATGCCAGGAGCCACTCCCATGAAGCGCCCCGAGCAACATCACGGTCCCCACGCCGAGCACGATCCCGAGCGCAGCAGCGGCCCTGCGCCGGCGCGGTCGCCCGCGCCGACGGGCGAACGCTCACGTCGCGTCAAGTCGCCGCGCTGCCTCTCCTCGACCACGTCCTGGAGAAACTGCGCCTTGCCGAGTTCCTCCGCGAGTACCTCCCCGGCACAGACCCCCGCACACGCGTCGCCTCCGCGACGACCCTGCTCGTGCTGTTGAAGAACATCTTGCTGGCCCGCGAACCCCTCTACGGCGTAGGCGCATGGGCACGCCGCTACGTTCCCGAACTCTTGGGCCTGTCCCCCGAGCAAGTCACCGCGCTCAATGACGATCGCGCCGGCCGCAGCCTCGATCACCTCTTCGATGCCGCCATCCCCACCTTGACCCTGCGCGTGGCCCAGCACCTGGTGCGTGTCTTCGGCGTGTCCCTCGACGAACTCCACAACGACTCCACCACCATTACCTTCCACGGCGACTACGAGCACGCCGACGCGGAACGCACCCTCCGCGGACAACTGCGCCAGGCCATTACCTGGGGCCACAACAAGGACCATCGCCCCGACCTGAAGCAGTTGCTGTACGTCCTCACGGTGACGCGTGATGGTGCTGTCCCTGTACAGTTCCGAGTGGAGAGCGGCAATACCACCGACGACTCCACTCATCGCCAGACCTGGGACTTCCTCTGCCAGTTGACCGGCCGGCGCGACTTCCTCTATGTGGCCGACTGCAAGCTGGCCACCACCGAAAACATGGCCCACCTACACCAGAACGGCGGCCGGTTCGTCAGCGTACTGCCCCGGACACGCAGTGAAGATGCGGCCTTTCGCGCCAGACGCGTCGGGGCCAGGCCCGTTGGCGACACCTCCACGACAAGGTGGACGAGCACGGTGAGGTCGTCGACCACTTCCTGATTCACGAGCCCGAACGGGCCAGCGCCGAGGGCTACCGCGTGCTCTGGTATTACAGCGGCCAAGGCCGAGTGCGATGCGCAAGCCCGCCACCGTCGGCTGGAGCGGGCCGGGAAACAACTGACCGAACTCAGGGAGAAGCTCGCTTCCCCGCGCACGCGCTACCGCGATCGAACGCAGGTGATCAAGGCGGTCGAGACGATCCTGGCCGAGTACGAAGTCGCCGAGTGGCTCGACGTGACGGTCGTGGAGAAAGTGGAGGAACGCTACCGCCAGGAGCACCGCGGCCGTCCGACTGCCAACACACGTTACGTCAAAGAGGAACGTTTACGCTTCGATATCACGATCCAGTTTCGCCCTGAGCGGTTGGCGGAGGAAGCGCTGTGCGATGGGGCCTTCCCGCTGATCACCAACGACCAGACGCTGTCCCCGCTGGAGTTGCTCCTGTCTTACAAACAACAACCTCTGATCGAGAAACGTTTCCAGCAACTGAAGACGGACTTCGTGGTGGCCCCCGTGTTCCTGAAGGAGGCCAGTCGGGTTCAAGCGTTGCTGTGTGTGTACTTCTTCGCCTTGGTCGTGGAGTCGCTCCTGGAGCGGGAGGTGCGCCGCGCGAGGGAGCAAACGGGGACCGAGAGCCTGCCGCTGTATCCGAGGGCCGCCCCTGCCGCCGCCCCACGGCACGGCGGATCCTCGACCTGTTCGACGACGTGCAACGACACGAACTGACGACCGACGCGAAAACCACCACGCTGTTCACCACGGAACTGACCCGCGTGCAACGCCAGGTGCTCCGCCTGCTGGGAATCCCGAGGGCCTATGAGCGCTGATCCCTGATCACGCCCGCCGGAGAATATTCCCAGATATTCTCACGCAGATGTGCGGAAAGTAGGTTGGGGGAGTGTCAAAGACACGGTTTCACCCCTAAGTATACAGAAGTTCTCCCCCGTTCTCCTCCCCTGAAATCTGCGAAAGTTCAGCCATATAGCGCGCCGTTTTTTGCGATCCTTCCGACGCTAAATCCGACACCCTGAAAATGTCGTTTTTGGCGTCGGAACGAACGACGAGACCCTGATTCTCCGGAAAACGAAGCTGCCCTTGCCCCCCAGGCTCTCAAGTCCCTGGTAGCTGCCAGCGAGACCAGGCTTGTATCGCTTCCCTGGTTTGCCCCTTGGTGGTTCGAGAAATCCCCTGGACTCGTTCAGGGCTGGCCCGGCCATCGGCCCGCGTGCGTGTGTCCTGGGTGATCGGGCATGGTCCACAACCAGCGCCGACGTGCGCGCCGACAGACGGCCTCGCAGGCGGACCAAACATGACTACGGCGGCTCTGCGAGTCTGTCCGCGTCGACCTCCTGATCCGCGACGAGTTCGGCTTCAACCGCATCGAACGGGCTGAAGCGCTGCAGGCGGTGCGCCTGCTGTCCAAGCGGATCGACGCCCGTAGCCCGAAGCGTTCCATGGACGCCTGCTTCATCTGGCACGACCAGATCATCATCTGGTTACCGGGAGGCTATTGGGAGCGACGTCCCTGCCCGAGAGACGAGGTGGTGTCGATCTTCACACCGGGATCGACCGTGGCGGCGATCCGGGCCGGCTACGAGCCCTAGGTCCAAGCTTCAGCTGCGTTCCCTTGACGGTGGAGGTGCCACCCACTCCATCGGGCGCTCGATCTCCGCGCAGTCGCAGTTTCGCGCTCAAGATGGGGCCAAATCCGGCGAGCCGGGTGTCCAGCAGTCCTTCACCGTTGAGCCGCCCGGATCGCCTCCTTCACCCACGACAGCAGTGCCTCCTGGTCCGCCAAGACATCAAGTGGCACCTCATAGTATGCCGTGAGCGTCTGCCGCTCGTTGGGGCGGAACGGTCCCATGCCCCGAGTGAGGTAATCGGCTCGGGAGTGGTCGTCGACCTTCAGGTAGAGCCGGTTCTGGAACACGATCCCGAAGATCAAGTCGTGCCAGTAGAGTCCAACACCGCCAAACATCGCACGGCTGGTGAGGTCACCGATGATCGACAATAGGTTCAGAGTGCCAGTTAAGAAGTCCCCGCTCGGCATCATCGTCGCCTCTTCGGCTCACGGTTTTCCTTTGACGCGATTCTGGATGCGACCAGACCCGCTATCGCCGTCCGCAGCACGCTCTGTATTTCTTCCCGCTTCCGCACGGGCAAGGTGCGTTGCGGCGACTCCTGCGATCTTCCAGAACGCCGGACCCCGGACGTGCTGAAGCGCCGGGTTCTGCATAGGCAATGTGGGAAGTCATCCCCGTGGACCGACAAGCCCGAATGATCAGGGCGGCAAGCTCGGCTTCTTGCCTGGGTGTGATCCTGTGAAAGTCAAAGGTCTCCGGGTCAGCTTGGCTTGGGTCAGTTCGTCGAAGATCCGTCCCGCCGCCGATGAATTGAGAGGCAGACCCGCTCCCCCGGTTGTGAGGAAACCGTCCATCGGGATGATGCGTGTCGCCAGCATCATGTGCCGCCGGACGCTGTTCCCCATACCCACATCGACGATGAAACCCGCCTCCTCCCGCAGCAGATCCTCGACGCTGACGCCGACCCCACGTTCCACGTCGGTGATCTGGAACAGCGAGTAGTAGGCATGAGTCATCGCCTGAAGGGCAGCCATCTCCTCCGAACCGGCGGGTGGTGGCGACTCCTCCAGGTACTTAGCCACCAAGTTCCGCCCGTCGGGCTGAGGATAGTGGAGGCAGTAATCCATCAAGAGGGCGGATTCATCCTCGGTCTCGAAGACGAAAGTCCCCTTGCGGAGAAACCCCAGCTTGACCCGCACTCATCCAGGGTCTTCTTGGGGATCGTCTGGACGAGGAGATGGTTCAGGCGGAAGCGGACCTCCCGAGTGTGTCGATATCGGTCGAGCAGATCCTGAATGGTCAGTCATGGAGTTCGCTCCGGTATGGGATGTCTCGACCCGTCTCATCGCTGGTTCCAGAACCAGTCGCCATCGTGCCGAACCAGTATACGGTGTTCCACAACGTCAGCGACTTGGGGAACAACCCTTCACGGTCTCGATCTCGATCTTTTCATCGCTGCACGCCACTCTCACCTGCGATTCTTCAATTCCCGGTTCACCTTGTCCACCGAGAACTCCTCCGGGTTGAACTCGTCGCTGACCCAATCCCTTTTTTCCAAGTGCTCTGGGTGGTGTGGGTCGAAAATCGCTTCGAGGAATTCGACATAGCCCCAGATCCCGCCGCAATCCTCGGGCGGGCAGGCACGAGCCCCGTCCATGCACCGGGGATACTCGACCTTCGGCTCTGGCACCAGCGTCTTTTCCAGCCGGATTCATGCTGCCAGCTATCGCCGAAGTCGTACACGTAGGTGATCCGGGAATTCTTCTTGCCCGTGAAGATTTGGCTGAGGAGGATGCCATCCTCAGAATTGACCTCTAGGTCGGGATCGTTGGACGTAGCCGGTCCGAAGCAGTTTCCATGGAAACTGAACTGGTGCATGTGACTGTCTTCCCAGCCCATGACCACCTGGATCACATCGTGAAGCTCCCCGAGCGTGAGGTCCGGCACCTGAAACCGCCGCCAGATGGGAGGATTGCAGCCTTTGAGCGTGACCTTGAACTGGTAGATCGTGCTGGTTCTCTCGGGGAGATGCCGCTCGGCTTCGTCCGATTCCTCCAGATAGAGAGCGTTCTGGAGAACATCCAGATTGGCATAGACGGTAGTGAGTCGTTGCTTGTGCGGGGTTTGAGACTCCAAGATGGCGAGATCAACCTCGCCGGTGAGTTCGTCGAGTTCATCTTTCGTGAACCCGAGGGTCTGAACCCCTCCGGCAGCCTTCCTGATCTTGTCCCTGACCCCTTCGATAGTTCGGTGCAGTGGAGGATCGATTCCCGCTGCTTCTCCGTGAGCCTGACGCCGTACTGGACCTCGCCCTTCTCGGACTTGGTGGGAAACGGTTCAACCAAAGGCTCGGGGTGGTCCTCGACGAACTGGGCGGGAAAGGGGATCGTGGCGGGGCTTGCGGTTTCTTCCAGCACGTCATCGTCGATGTCCAGCAGGCTCAGGATCTTCTCGGAGATGGCGTCGAGCCGTTGCCGGACCTTCTGGTCCTTCGTGCGGTTGGCTTCGGCGGCGACATGCTCGTGGAGGTCACCCAGATCGTCGAGCATGAGCATCACCGGATCACCGGGGGCTGTGGCTCGGATCGGTTCGGCAAGCTCATCGGGGATGAAGATGGGGTCTTTGAGCATGAGCTTCCGCTCATCCCCGGTGAGCTTCGAGCCCGACCTTCCCGTCCTTCTTGATGAGCTTCTTCCCGGTCATGGCTAACCCTCCTCCGAGCGAGTCATCCCCAGCCCTGTTGGGTCAGCGCTCTCTCCTGTCACGTCGCTCTCCGGCTTCAGATAGCCCAGGCTCATCAGGAACTCGTCCATCCGAGCGATCGTCCGCTGGAGCCAGGGTGGGGGTCGAAGAAACCATGGTTTTCACCTTCGGCGGTGAACATCTCCGGTCGGAAACCGACCTCCTTGCCTGTCCAGAAACTCCTTGCCCTGCTCAACAAGAACTCCGATGTCCCGAAGAAAAGCAGGGTCGGCGGCGTGTTCTTCGAGACATTCAGGGTTGGCGAGAGCTTCTCCCCAGGGATTCATCGTTGCGGATGCGACCCATGAGGTCGGCATATTATAGAACCGTACCCCGGATCGAACAGGACCAGGGCGTTTGGCATCCGGCCGACCGGTCCTCTCCCTCCGCTTCCAGCCCTTCGGTCAATGCCGTGCAGGCGGAATATGCCACCTGCTGAGCCACCTGCTGCGACGATCCGGTCGGGGTCGAGACCCAGGTTGGACGCATTGGCACGCAGCCAGCGGACAGCGCTCTTGGCGTCCTCACGCACTTGTCCGGGTCGACACCTGGCGGGACTTGACCCGGTAGTCGGCTCGGGCGGCGACCATGCCCCGGCGTGCCAGATGAATCGCCTGGGGGCTCGAACTGGGTGATCGTGCCGTTCTCCCAGCCACCGCCGAAGAAGAACACGATGGCAGGTCGTTGGTCGGTGACCTTCCAGTCGGGCGGGTAGTGGACGACGATCTCCAGCGTGCCGCCTGGATCGTCTTGTAGGTGAAGGTCTTGGTCGTCGGATCGTCGTCGGCAAGGGCAGTCGTCGAGAGCACGGCGAGGATCGCCGTGAGCAGGCGAGTGCGATGGTTCATGTCGTTGGGTTCCAGGAGGTCCGGGTCTGTGGCGGGTAGGCTTCGCCGCCCGCCGTGATTCTCCCCGTGCCTACCTGCGGGGTCAAACGGGCGGTATCCTCGACATGAGGAACGGCTTCCCCGGAGGACTCCTCATGTCGCACGACACTTCGCCTCCCGATGACTTACGTGCCTCGTGATCGACCGCTTCGGCAGGATCGCAACATCGCCCGAACAGGAGAGGAAGTTCCCAGTCGGACCTGAAGTGCCAAGAAGCTGGGTTACGAGCAGCCGAGGTCGATGCCCTCCCTTCCAGCCGTCACCGAATCCTTCTGCGGGGTGGGGAACCCGTTCGCCCTGGGCGATCCGCATGCGGGACAGACGGTCCTCGACCTGGGCTGTGGGGCCGGGTTCGATACGCTGCTGGCGGCCAGGAGGGTGGGTCCAGAGGGCAAGGTCATCGGCGTGGACATGACCCCCGAGATGATCGCCAAGGCTCGTACAACGCCTCCATGCTCGGCGTGACGCAACGTCGAGTTCATTCTGGGGGAGATCGAGTCACTGCCGTTGCCGGCCTTCGGTCGATCTGGTGATCTCCAACGGCGTGTTCAACCTCTGCCCGGACAAGCCCAGGGTTCTCGGAGAGGTCTTCCGGGTCTTGAAGCCGGGTGGTCGGCTCCAGATGGCAGACATTCTGCTGGAGCCGCACGTCACACCCGAGGAGGTGGCGAGCAAGGGCTCCTGGTCGGACTGAATCGCCGGGGCGGTGTGGGAGCGGTCGCTCCTGGAGATGCTGGCAGACGCGGGATTTGTGGAGGCGAGGGTTCACGGCTGGACGGGGTATCGCACATCGTCCTGTACTCAGGGGGCGCTGGTCTCGGCGAGGAAGGCGTAGATGAGGGTGGTGGACGCGATCAGCCAGAGGGTCAGTTTGATCACCCGAACTTTTGCCTCGTTCCGCTGGAAGGAAATTGTCCAGACTTGCCGGCCAGGAATCGATCACCTCAGCCCCACGAGGTACCGTCTAGCGAGAGGTCTTGGGAGTGGGCAAGCCGGTTTCGCAGGTTCTCTGCGCC
>CAWHUG010000002.1:0-510324 GCA_963832405.1 uncultured Isosphaeraceae bacterium | reverse complement strand
TACCCGCTGGCCTGGTTCCGGCGCAAGTTATTGCTACGATCACCAACAACGTCGTCACCGTGTTCAATACCCCGGGGACCGCCGAAGCTATCGCCCTCGGCGAGGGCATTGGTTACGTGGCCGACGGCTCCGGCGGACTGGCGGTGCTGAACTACCTTCCCTTCGATACCAAGGGAATCCCACCCACGGTCTCGATCAGCCTGCCGTCCTCGACCGTCGTCGGGATGAGTGGCACCACGCCCGAGGTGTTTGAAGGCTCCAACCTCCCCGTGCTCGCCACGGCCACCGACGACGTCCAGGTGCGCAACGTGGAACTGCTCGTCAACGGGCAAGTCGTCCAGAACGCCGTCTCCTTCCCGTTCAACCTGTCCGCCATCCTGCCGAGCATCGCCCAGGCCGGCACCAGCGTTCACGATTCAGGTGCTCGCCTACGACACAGGTGGCAACGTCGGCGCGTCGAACGTCCTCGACGCTCGACCTGGTCGCCGGTCTTCACGCCGCCTGCCATCGTCAGCATCACTCCTGCCAACAGCTCCTCGTCCCTGGAGGGCTGGCAGTCGGCGCAGGTCACCTTCTCCAAGGCCCTGGCCGCCGGCACCGTGACGACATCGAACTTCCAGCTCGAAAATGCGGCGGGCAACAACCATCGCACCGACCGGCATCGTGTTGCGCAGCAATGGTACGGTCGTGGAACTCGCCTTCGCCCCGCATGCTGGCCGGAACCTATCAGCTCGTCATCAACGGCCCGGCGGTGCACCGGATAACCTGGGGCATCCGTTGAGCGGAGCAATGTCACCGATTCGTTCACGCTGACCCCGCGCGAGACGCTGACGGTCAGCAATGCCGACGCGGACACCATGACCCCCGGGCTTGCAACTCGTACGAAGGCACGACCGTCCATGCCACGGTCAGTGTCGATGCGAGCGTGTCCGTGCAAGAGGTGGACCTGCTCCTCAACGGTCAGCGTCGCCAGTACCACGCGCGGCACCGTTCACCCTCTCCGCCATTGCGCCGCTGCTCAGCGCCCGGCGCCAGCAGCTTTACCCTCCAGGCGCGGGTCACGGACACGAGCGGCTTCACCAGGTGTCCGCCCCGCTGACCATCGGCCTGTTGAAGGACGTGACGCCGCCCACAATCGCGAGCATCAACCCCACCCGCAGGGGCCCCGGCCTTCGAGGGGCTAACGACTGTCACCGTGACCTTCTCGAAGCCCATCGCGACTTCATCCATGTTCCCTGGCCAACTTCCACCTGTTCGAGGCTGGGACGAGCGGTGTCTTCGACGGTACGAGACCGAGGTCCCGATCACCGCGTTCCAGCTCGTCAACGACGATACCCAGGTGCAACTGACCACGGCCCCACTGGCGCAAGGGGTCTATGAACTTCGTATCACGCAGGACGGCATCAATCGGCGCTGAACCCTCTCGGCACGGGGGTCTTGACCAGCGATTTCACCCTCCAGGTACAACTCATCCAGAACGGAGGCTTCGAGACAGGTGATTTCACCGGCTGGACCATCACGCCGACACCTGGCGAGTCCGAACATCGTCTCGAGCTGGACCGCCATCCCTTACGACGGCACCAGCTATGCTCCAATCGACGGGAGCGACGTCGCCGTGCTACCAGAACGGTCTGGTCAACGTGTGCCCGATGGTCTCCCAGCAATTCACCGTGCAACCTGGCGATACGATCTCCGGGTGGGCCTTCTTCGACACATCCGACTACTTGCCGTACACGGATAATGGTTACGTGCGCATCACCGACGCCAACGACAACATCGTGGCGACGCCTTTCGCCGCAAGCATCGCCTCTGTGGGAAGTTACGGCGAAACCCCGTGGACGCCATGGCAGTTCACGTTCACCACGGGCGGGGCGTACAAGATCGCGGCGGGCGTTGACAACGGCATCGACAGCACCGTCGCCAGCTACATAGGCCTCGACGCCGTTCAACTCGTCCATGGCCAGCCGCAGTTCTTCGCTGGACCCTCGAAAGCGGCTGTGGATACCCCCGCCCTGACTCGGCAGTTGCAGCCGGTGGTCACCCAGGCTCTCGCTCAGCTCGCGACGGTTGGGTACAACGTTAGCGGCCTGGGACAGGTGCAGTTCCACGTGGCCGCCTTGCCGGATTCCTCCTCGGGCTGACCTACCAGAACACCAGTCTGGATCGATGCCGAACGCCCAGGGGTACGGCTGGTACATGGATATTTCCACGAGACTCCAATGCGGCCTTCACCCAAGTCACGGGCACAAACGAAGGTCAGGCGGCACCCGGTAGTCCGGCTTATGGGCTCGTCGATATCCTGACCGTTGTGACCCACGAGCTCGGGCACGTGCTCGGCTTCGGCAGCATCAGCCGGGGCACGCTGGGCCACGATTGGATGACCGCCACTCGCCAGCGGTGGGCGACCCAGATGCGGTCCGAGGACTCGAGCGGCCGACTGCGTCGCGAGGACAATCCCCGACCGCGACGATCCAGGCGTCCGCAAGTGTCAGCGCTCGGGCCGGGGACACTCTACGCGTCGTCGCGGCCCAAGCGATACGCCGCGCAGGCCGGATCGTGCTCGCACATCCGTCCTCGTTCGTCCATCGCCCGGACCCAAATCAGACGACGGACGTCCTGATCAGCTCCGAGGGCGAGGTGGCGACGATGAACCCGCCTGCAGGTGCGGGCGTTGCTTTGCTGCGACGCACTTATCGAACCCGAGGCAAGCGCCGTTCCATCACAGTTGCTGATTGATTCCGTCGATGAGTTCCTGAAGAGTTGGAATCTGGGGCTTGAAATAGAAACCAAGAGGGTTCTGTGGAGCCTGTTCGACTGAATGAAGCCATCCTGGTCGGAGCACGCGACGCGACGCACCCCGACGCTGTGCACCAACCACCCGCCGACCAGAACGCAGGCACGCATGGGGTTTGAAATCGGACCTGTAAGCCCTTCGGACTGAGAGCTTCAGGAGGCTCATGTCGGGTAAGTGGTGGACTGATGGCGTGTTCCCGTATCTAAGCGGTCGGATCTGCTCAAGAAGCCGGGAGTTGCGCCGCCTCCGTGCCTCGACTACAGTACAGACCCCCCACTTACCCGACATGAGCGAGAATCGATTGTGCGGGCAACATACCAGCCGGATCTCCAAGAAACGAGAGAGAGCGGCGAAATCGCCCATGGCATCCTCGCATCGCCCCCTCACTCTTGCCCCGCCCTCTTCCACGGGTTATATTATTGTTTAACACTCGTCGGACATTGGGACGCGGTCCGGGAAGGCAGGGGACCGAAGCCGGTCTGGCCTCGGCGCGGGAGGGATCGATCATGCTGACCTTGTGGGGGCCGGGCGGGGACAAGCGGTATTGCGACGGCCGGTCGCGGCGGTCGTTCCTCAAGATCGGCGGGCTGGCGATGGGGGGCCTGAGCCTCCCCGGGCTGCTCCAGGCCGAGGCGCAGGGGCGGGGCGCGTAGTCCATCGGGGCCGCGCGGGTTCGTCGCACAAGTCGGTGATCATGATCTACCTGTCGGGGGGCCTCCGCACCAGGACACCTTCGACCTCAAGCCCGACGCGCCCGACGGCATCCGCGGCGAGTTCAAGCCGATCGCGACCCGGCTGCCCGGCGTCCAGGTCGGCGAGCATGCTGCCCCGGATCGCCGGCGTCATGGACAAGGTCGCCGTGATCCGCTCGATCGTCGGCCTGCGCGACGAGCACTCGAGCTTCCAGAACGTCACCGGCTTCCCCATGGGCCAGAGCCAGCGCGAGGGGAAGCCCAGCTTCGGGTCGGTGATCGCCCGGATGAAGGGCGCGGTCAACCCGGTCGTGCCGCCGTTCATCGACCTGTTCCCGGTCATGCAGCACAAGCCGTACAACAGCCCCGGGCCCGGGCTTCCTCGGCCACCCCTACAAGGCGGCGCGGATGGAAGGGGACGACCTGGCGCTGCTGAAGCCCCCGGCCGAACGTCCCGCCGCCGCGATTCGATCGCCGACGCGCCCTGCTCGGCCAGTTCGACCAGTTCCGCCGCCAGGTCGACAACGCCGAGACCGGCGGCATGGACGAGCGTCTACCGCCGCGCCTTCGACGTCCTGACCTCGGACAAGGTGGCCCGGGCCCTGGACGTCACCCGCGAGGACCCCAGGCTGCGCGACCGATACGGCATCGGCTCGCCGACGCCCCTGGGCGACGCCGCGCCGATGTGGAACGACCAGTTCCTGATCGCCCGCCGACTGGTCGAGGCCGGGGCGCGGTGCGTGACGGTCGCGTACGGGTTCTGGGACACGCACGGCGGCAACTTCCACCTGGCTCCGCCAGTACCTGCCGCTCTTCGACCAGGGGGTCTCCGCCCTGGTCGAGGACATCCACGCCCGCGGCCTGGAGCGCGACGTCACCGTGGTCGTCTGGGGCGAGTTCGGCCGGACTCCCAAGATCAACAAGGTCGCCGGGCGCGACCACTGGGCCCGGGTCAACTCGGCGATGCTCTTCGGCGGCGGCATGAAGGTCGGCCAGGTGATCGGCTCGACCGACAAGCTGGGCGGCTCGGCCGCCAGCCGGCCCGTCCACTACCAGGACGTCCTGGCCACCATCTACCACAACATGGGCATCGACCCCCACGCCTTCATCCAGGACAAGGCCGACCGCCCCGTCACCATCCTGCCCCCGACCGCCGAGCCGATCCACGAGCTCATCTGAGTCCGGGTCTTGATGAAAAGTCATGTTGATACCCTCGAGCGTCCATCCCTCTCAAGGCGCGGCCATCCCTTCCCCCTCGCCCCGCGGCAGCGGGGGAAGGGTGCCCGAAGGGCGGGTGAGGGGGCTCCCATGAGCTGCAACACATCCCAGACATCGACCAAGGCCATTTCGTCGAGTCAATCCCAACGTCTCACCGCACCAGTGCCGCCCTGGAACGGATGTCGCACGAAGAAGGGGGCATCACGCGTCACGGATCAGCGGAGATGCCGGCCGGGTCGTATCCGGCTCCCGATCGCCGGGCCGTCACAGCAAGTCCTGAACGCGTGATGTCCTGGTATGTAGTTTCTTATTGAGAGAGAAATCTCTTCTCTCAGCCAGAGAGAAATTCTTCTCTCCCGCCATCCCGACTACCCTGACGGTTTGGGACTTCTTGTTTCCCAACCCCAGGAGGTGTCCAGGTGGCCACTCAAATCCGCCGAAAGGCCCGTCGTTCCCGGCGCCCCGCCTTGATTGCCAAACCTTCGGGCTCGATCCAGCCCAGGGTCCAGAAGGTCGGACCGGAGCACTTCGGCATCGTCGCCGTCGATTGTGCCAAGGCCCGCTCGAAATGGATGCTCGCCGATTTCTACGGCCACATCCTGGTCGAGGAGACCGAGGTCGAGCACACCCGCCAGGGCTTCGACGGCGCCGTCGCCGAGCTGCGCCAGGCCCTCGCCGACCCACGACATCCACGACCTCATCGCCGCCATCGAGCGGACCGGCCATTATCACCGGCCGGTCCAGCGCGCCTTCGCCGCCGCCGGCTTCGAGGCCCGGATCGTCCATCCCCTGACCACCCAGCAGTTCCGCATCCCGGCCGATCCCGGCAACAAGACCGATGACACCGACCTCAACGCCATCCATCGCGCCGCCGTCAATGGCTTCGGTCTGATCGAGCCGCCGCTCGATCCGATCCATGCCGAACTCCGCATGCTGGCCCGCCATCGTCGCGACCTGGTGCGCAAGAACGCCGCCCTGCGCAACCAGATCCATGTCGAGCTCGACGCCCTGTTCCCCGGCCTCTCCGCCGCCGTCGGCAACATCTTCGACCACGAGCCCGCCCTGGTCATCGCACGGCACACGGGCTCGGCCCAGGAGATCCGCGCCCGCGGCCTGGACGGGCTGGCCGCGCTGCTGGATGCCGAGGGCATCCGCTACCAGCGGCGGAGCCTGGCGAAGATCCTGGCCTGGGCCGAGCAGGCCCACGAGCCCGATAATTCACAGACGATTCATAAGAGAATCTTCGAATATCTGGATGACGACCGCCGGGCCCGGCTGCGCATCGATCCGCTCCCTGGAGCGCGACCTGGCCTCGCTGCTGGTGCAGACGCCCTACGTGCTCCTGCTGAGCTTTCCCGGGATCAACGTGGTCTCCGCCGCCGAGTTCGCCGGCGAGATGGGGCCGATCCAGAACTACCCCAGTGACGGCGCGATCACGGGCCGCGCCGGGCTTGTACCCGTCGCGGTACCAGAGCGACAAGGTCGATCACCCCGGGCCGCTGGTGAGCCGCGCCAACCGCTCGCTGCGGTACGTGATCCTGCTGATCGCGCGAGAACCTGCTGCTCTGCAACGCCTACTTCCGCGGCTGGGAGAGCACTGGCAGGCCCGGGGTCGAACCGCGCGCGCATCGTGGTGCGGGTCGCCAAGCGGTTCTGCCGGATCGCCTACCAGATGGTGGCGGGCCGGCAGGTGTTCCGCCACCCGAGCTGCCAGAAGCGGCACAAGATCCTTGAGAAATTGAGCATATTCTATATTGAACATGATACACCGATCGACCAGCTCTTGCGCGACATGAGCGCGGCGATCGGCCGGATCCCCCGGGCCGAGTACGCCGCGGAAGCGGAGCCGGTCCGGCGCCGAGGCTCGCCCGCCAGGCCCGACGGCTCCCGGCCGGCCGCCCGCCCGCGGCCGGCACCCGCCGCGACCCGCCCGGCCGCGCGACCGCCGAACTCCAGCCGACGCCGCACCGGGCCGCGTCCGCTGAGTGCCATCCTGCCCGAACTCTTACTCCGACTGGGGGTGACGATGGTACAATCGAATCCGGGGGAGACCGACCTCACCTGACCGTCGAGGCCGACGACCCGAACAACGCCTGATGTCCCCGTGGCGGTTTGACGCCTTGGAAAAAAGCGTGGCGCTCTGTCGGATCACCCAACGCCTGATGCGGCAGCGTGGGGTCACTCCCCTGATGAACCAGTGTGGCGAGTGGTGATCGCATCTCGACAGAGGTGGCCCTTGGCCGCGTGGTTACTGGTCAAATGTCTCCCGCTCCTCGCCTCTCGGCGAGGCCGGGGACGGTGCGCGCCGCGGTCGCCGGCCCAAAACCCGCATGGCAGTCTTTTCAGTTCCTTCCCGTGCTTCCCGGCAACTCCGCCGTCCGAGAAGACGGCATCGGCGACGACGTTTCCGGGGTGACCTTCCCTTGCACGACGTTGATTCCCACGTGATTCTCTCACTGGTAACCGATGTGGCAACCCACACAGCTTGCGGGAACCACGCCGTTTCCGTTGTAATCCACCGGGATCACCTGGAAGCCGATGTGGTTCCCCTGGATGGCAGGGGCGGCGAAGTCGAGATGTTTCCCACTGGCGGCGGGGGATCCGATATGATTCCCTGGATGGCGGGACTCCCGATGTGGTTCCCCCGGATGGCGGGGGTTTTGATGGTTTTCTTCGGGGTGGCGGGGGGTTCCAACCAGGTTCGTGGAGGGACGGCAGCAACGTTGGCAAAATTGAACGAGGTCAGGAGTTGACGCCCTTCGAGGCCATCCAGGAGCGGGTCAGCGACCGGTTCGGGATCGGCGAGTCGAGCGACCATCCTGACGGACGAACAATCGCGGTAGGAACATGGCGGTGATCTCCGAACGTGGCGGACGATGATCGGTGGGCCAGGGCGACCGCCGCCCTGACCCTTTCGCCCGATCGCGGGTCGTACTTCTGTTCTTTGCCCCGTCCTTGTCAGAGGCTCAGCCCGGGTGCCTCTTTGGGCGCGGGTGCCGGTGTCATCGGCAGGGCTTACGCACCAGATTCTCGGGGATTTGAGCCAGTACACTCAACAGGTAGTCGTTTTTCCACCCCGCCATGAGGCGGCGAGTGTGGATGCTCTTGCCCTTACTACTGCTCTTCTCCGCCTTGAGCAAGCACAACGCCAGCTTGCGGAGCCACGACAGGTTCTCCGCACTGTTCCCGGCCCGATGCCGTTGGTCGTCCTCGCGGAAACAGACGTCCAACATCCAGTGCAGTGAGTTCTCGATCCCCCAATGACCGCGCACCCAACGCAGATACTCCTCCGCCGTCCCCGCCACACTTCCGATGAAGTAGCGGGTCTCACTCCCGGCGACACCGTTGACCACCCGCTCGCTGATCACCATGCAGATCGCCGTCAGCCCCGTCCACAGGCCCGCGTCGCGGATCCCTTTCGGGTCGGTGATCACACAGCAGGTCCGCGTCTCCTGGCGACTCTTCCGGGGCCCTTCGGTCTGACACTCGGTGAAGTCGATCCCGGGCTCGCCTCGTCCAGGGCCGCGTCGAACGCCCGCTTGATGTCCTCGTAGAGATGGGGCTGGTTCTCCTTGACGGCCAGCACGTACTCGCCACCCCCGCCGACGATCTTGGCGGCGATGTCTTTCTGACAGCCCATGGCATCGATCGTCACCACGGCCCCTTCGAGGTCCAGAACCTCGAGCAACTCGGGAATGGCCGTAATCTCGTTGGATTTGGCGTCGGTGGCCACTTGGCCCAAGGTCAGGTGATTCTCCACCTCGACCAGGCGCTGACGACATGCAAGGCCGATTGCCCGACGGTGCGCCGTGCCGAACCGCGCTGGGTCTTACCGTCGATGGCCACCGGCCTGAGTTCCGGCGGATCGGTGGGGATGGGGGTCAAGCCCCGGCGTCTCATCACGGCCGTCATCCAGTCGTAGAAACACTTCTGGAAGGCCAGCGGGTCGAGCAGGCAGAAGACGCGTCGGAAGGTGTCGTGCGAGGGGATGCCACCGGGCAAGGTGAGAACGGTCTGGAGCCAGTCGATCTTGGAGTGGGCGTAGCCGGCGATCTCTTCCCAGCTGTCGGCGCCGCAGGTGACGGCGCAGATGGAGATGAAGATGATCTCGTCGAGCCGGTGGATTCGCCCTTGTTCGCGTCGCGGGTCCGCCAACTCGGTGAAGTAGTCCAGCAGCGAGGCCGGGTCGTGGAGGTCAGGAGAGGATGTCGTATCGGGCTGGCGGTCATGGGGCGGACGTCCCTGAGAGTGGATGGTGATCCTGAGGATCGATCCTACATAAGGCGTTCGATTCCTGGCCAGCCTCTCTGTACAGAAGAGGCAGGCTAGCCTTGCCCCAGAGCGCCGTGCTTACCTATCCTGGTGCGTAAGCCCTGCGCCACGACCCAGCCTGTCTCTCACGGGCTTCCGGTTGGTCTTCCAGTAGACCGCCGCGACGGATCTCCCGTGTTGCGTAGTGTTCCCTTTGCGGCGTGCCCTCGTCATTACCCCGGTGGGACCGGGCCCGGGTTGTTCTTAGCTCGCCGACATCGGCCTTCCCCTTTCGGGCGGAGGGTCGGCTTCCACGACTCACGTTTTCGGGGCCTGCTCGACGTTCACTTACGTTATGGCCAGCAGACTCGCTGGACTACCCAAGGCAGCCCTTTGACATCGAAGGCTCTTGTCCGTTTGTTACCTCCCCATCGACTTCGACTACTTCCGGGTGGAACCACCTTACAGGTGTGGGTCTCGCACCCACGGGAAACTACCACCTTTTCACGGCGCACGCCCGTAAGCGCCAGTGAACTCGATTCGGCAGGTCGTCGTGGCGAGCCTCCTAGCCAATGGCGAAGCCCGAGTGAAGCACGGCCCCTCATCGAGGGCGACTAGTGCGACCTGGTCCGGTAAGCCCGGCACAGGAAACCCCAGAAGTACGTGTCGGGACAACGGCAAGTGGTGAGGAGACGGAATGATCGGAAGATTCGATGACAAGACGCGGGGGAGATCTGGACGCCTATCCAATCCAGTTTCATGCGCTTCGGGAACCTGAGCCATTCCGCGATCGGTCGATCGCGGCTTTGGCTCTCTTCTTCCCTGTCCCTCCCTCCTTGGCAAGCATGAGTCTGTGCAAGTAATCTGAAGGGTGCGTGCGGCTCGGTTGCCGACCACCGCCGTTCGACGCTGTCGGCGCAAAGGGGCGGCGGGAAGTGCCACCTTCCCGCCGCCGGACCGCTCGGGAGCAAGACCTCCCGTGGGCCGTTTCCAGTTTCCCCAGGCCGTTGCTGCCGGGTCAACCATCCGCCTTCTCGCCGTTGGCACCCCGGCTGCCGCCGCTGCCTGCTCAAGGGGTGTGAACGCTGGTTCCTGCCGCGCCGGCCCCAGGCCCGTTACTGTAGCCCGGCCTGCCAGGACGCCGCACGACGCTGGCGCCGCTGGATGGCCGGTCAACGCTATCGGGCGACCCCCAACGGCCAACAACGCCGCCGCGACCAGGCCCGACGCTATCGCGATCGGCTGCGCCAGCGATCGTCTCGTCCCGAGCCAGGCCCTCCCCACACTCCACGGCGACCCGGCGCCGCCGGCCGTCGAAGCCGAGCCGCCGCCCACCACCGACCAACCGCGAGTCGTCCCCGACCCCACCGTGGGTCAGCGCCCAGCCGAAATCCCCGAAAAAACGCTCCGGTCTGCCTTGCCATCAGGCCCGGCTGTTATGTCCTGTTCCTCCCCTCACCACGCTCCCCCGATCAGAAGATTCTGTTCGGCCTCGTGTCGCCAGGCGTTACGACGCGTCCGACAGCGCGAAGCCCGGCTCCGGCTCCGGCGGCGCCACGGCGTCCGGCCCCGACGCCGCCCCCATCGCGGCCCGCCCTCGACCCGACTCGGTCATGTCGTCACGTATTGAGAATGCGGGCCTCTCAACTCTATCTTTTTTTTACCCCCAAGAACCGAGGAGGAAGCGGGTGGGCCGGGCTCTCCGGTCCCCCGTTTCCTTGCTCGGAATTCGCGGGCTGTTCGCGAGGCATCTCATGGCACTGTCGCACCCCGGCGATCGTCCGCTCGCCTGGCCCTGGACCAACTCGGCCAGACCTATCGACGCTATCGCCTCCCCGACCCCGAGGCCGAGGCCGACATGATCGGCTCGCTGCGCCGCTATGGACAGCTCACCCCCGTGGTCGTCTGTCTCCGCGAGGAGACCCACGAGGTCCTCGACGGGTTCAAGCGGCTGGCCGCGGCCCGGGTCCTCGGCTGGGAGACCGTCGGTGCCCGGCTCTGGGAGGCCGACGAGCGGGCCGCCAAGGCCGCCATCTACGGGCTCAACCAGACCGGCCGCCGGACTCAGGAGTGGGAAGACGCCTGGATCGTTCATGCCCTGGTCCGCGACGACGGCCTGACTCAGGTCGAGGTCGCCGACCTGCTGGGCCGGCACAAGAGCTGGGTCTGCCGCCGGCTGGCCCTGGTCGAGAAGCTGGCCGACGCCGCCCGCGACGACCTGCGCCTGGGACTCCTCTCGGCCACCGCCGCGCGGTCGCTGGTGCGGTTGCCGGCCGGCAACCAGGCCGAGGTGTTGGCCACGCTCCACCGCGAGGAGCTGACGGCCGCCGAGCTCGACGGCGTGGTCAACCTGCTCGGTGCCGCACCGGGCCGACTCGCAGCAAGAGTACATCCTGGCCCAGCCGCGACAGGCGTTGCAGCAGTCGCGCCAGGAGACCGGCTGGGCCTGGGACCCGCGGCTCAGCCGACCGGGCAACCGCGTGGCGCGACGCCTGGCCGGACGTGCTCGACGGCCTGGGCCACATGGAGACCTGGCTGCACCACCAGGGCCGCGCCGGCTTGACCCCCTGCGATCGCCTGGTCCTCACCCCGGGCTTCGCCCGCCTGGCTCGCGACGCCCGCAGCGTGGCCGGCCTGACCGACGACCTGATCGCGGAGTTTCACACCCATGAACGAGCCCACGCGCAATGAGATCATCCGCCGCTGGCGAGCCGGCTCTTCGATCCGGCAGATCGCCCGCGAGCTGGGACTGGCCCGCAACACCGTCAGCCGGGTGCTGGCCCAGGTCGCGAGGACCAGCGGGCCGGCGCCGGTCGACGGCCCGCGCTCGCAGGCGGCCCAGCCGGCTCGATCCCTACGAGCCGGTCATCCAGGAACTGCTGGGCCGTTATCCCGATCTGACCGCCGTGCGGCTCCTGCGAGGAGCTGCGCCAGCGGGGTTTCACCGGCGGCTATACCGTGGTCCGCCAGCGGCTTGGCCGCGCTGCGACCCCGCACGACGCCCGTCCCGGTGGTCCGCTTCGAGACGGCACCGGGCGCTTCAGGCCCAGATGGATTACGCCGTCTACGACCTCGACTTCACCGGCGAAGGCCGGCGCCGCGTCAATCTGTTCAGCTACATCCTGGGCTACTCGCGGCGGCAGTACCTCCGCTTCGTCGAGTCCCAGGACATGACGACCACCCTGCGCGAGCACGTGCGGGCCTTCGAGCATCTGGGAGGCGTGGCCGCCACCTGCTTGTATGACAACATGAAAGTCGTCGTCACGTGGCTACGAGGACGACGTGCCGATCTACAACCCGCGGTTCCTGGCCTTCGCCACCCACTACGGCTTCCGGCCGGTGGCCTGCCGGGTGCGGCGGCCCCAGACCAAGGGAAAGGTGGAACGCCCTTTTTCTTATGTCGAGACCAGCCTGTTCAACGGCCGCACCTTCGCTTCGCTCGACCATCTCAATGAGATCACCGCCTGGTGGCTGGCCCAGGTCGCCGACGTCCGCGAGCTGCGCGCCGCCGGCAAGACGCCGGTGCAGTTGCATCAGGAGGAACTCCCCCACCTGATCGCGCTGCCGGCCCAAGCCTATGACGTCGCCCCGGTGATCTATCGCACGGTCGACGTCGAGGGCCTGATCACCTACGGCCAGAACGGCTACTCGGTGCCGTGGCGGTACATCGGCAGCGTGCTGCCGGTGCGGCTGACCGAGACGGGAGCTGATCGTCTACGGCCCCCGACTCGAGGAGATCGCCCGGCACGCGCTGTTGCCGGGCACGGTCACGGGGCAACGGAGCGTGCTCAAGGAGCACCGGCCCGGCGAGGATGCGCGGCGGCGGCAGGCGCAGTTGGAGGAGCGGTTCGCCGAGCTGGGCGAGCCGGGCCGTCGGTTCCTGGAGGGCGTGCTGCAGGCGCAGCGTTACGGCAAGGACCAGGCGCAGCGGGTGCTGGCGTTGCTGGGGACCTACGCCCGGCCGGACCTGATCGCGGCCCTGGAGCGGGCGGTGCGGTACGGCGCGTATTCGCACGCGGCCGTGGAGCGCATCCTGGCTGGTCCAGGCCCAGCCCAAGACCATCCTGGAGTCGCTGGCCGAGGAAGAGCGGCGGCCGTGCCGCCCTGGCTGGGTGAGGACGCTGGTCGTCCCCCGGCCGACGTCGGTCTACCAACACCTCTGCGAGTCGGAGCCGCCATGCCGATGAAGACCCCGAACACCGCCCCAGACGACGCCGACTGGGGACGGAGCTGCGCCGGAAGATCCTTGAGGACTTCCAGGCGCTGGGCATCCCCCTGTCGACCCGAGCAGCTCGACGCGGCCTTGAGCCGCGCCGAGAGCGAGGGGCTGTCGCACCTGGAATTCTTGCGGGCGCTGATCGGCGAGCAGGCCAACGGCCGCCGCGAGCGGCGGATCGCCCACCGCATCCGCGCGGCCGGCTTCGCCCGAGACCAAGACCCTGGCCGACTTCGACTGGCAGTTCAATGCCGCGGCCATCGATCGGGTGCGGATCGAGACGTTGGCCGACGGCGAGTTCATCGGCCGCCGGCAGAACCTGGTCTGGGTGGGCCAAAGCGGCGTCGGCAAGAGCCATCTGATCCAGGCCATCGGCCAGAGCGCCTGTGTGCTGGGCTATCGGGTGCGGTACGAGACCAGCGCGTCGGTGCTGCAAGACCTGACGGCGGCGCTGGCGGACCAGACCCTGCCGCGGCGGCTGCGATACTACGGCAAGTTCGACCTGTTGATCCTCGACGAGTTCGGCTTCGACCGGGTGGAACGGCTGGAATCGCCCCAGGCGGCGAGCTTGCTGTACAAGCTGATCAACGCCCGGAGCGGTCGGTCGACGGCGTTGGTGACGAACATCGATTTCGAGGCGTGGGGCGAGTACCTGGGTGATCCGCCGCTGGCGATGGCGTTCCTGGACCGGATCGTGGACGGGGCGATCATCCTGAAGATCCACGGCAAGTCGTACCGAGCCCACCGGGCGGAGCAAGCCTCGGCCGGCAAGCGGCCGAAGAAGTGAAGCTCGATCGGAGCCGGAGTCGAGGCAGTAATCGCCGACTCCGGCTCTGGCCATTTTCCTCACTCCGCTGACGTCACCTCCCCAAAGCACTTCACAGTCGCTCCACGCGGCAACCACGCCGGTGGCTCAATTCTGGCCGCGAAAGTGGCTCAATTCCTGACCGCGATCGACAGCTTGTAGGCGGGGTCTGTGACCCCGCGATCCATGACCCCGGCCTCACAGAGGCCGGCTAGTGCGCCTGTAACTGCATTGAATCAGCAAGGTGAAAGTCCCTGCCGGGGTGCTCTGGCATCCCGTAACCGAAGGTAACTGCGTCGCCGTGAGGCGAGGTGGAGAGCAACCGGAGGTGAACGATTAGTCCGTAATGCCAGTGAACTCGATTCGGCAGGTCGTCGTGGCGAGCCTCCTAGCCAATGGCGAAGCCCAAGTGACGCACGGCCCCTCATCAAGGGCGACCCGAGCGATCGGGTCCGGTAAGCCCGGCACAGGAAACCCCAGAGTCGTGTCGGGACGACGGCAAGTGGTTGGAGACGGAATGATCGGAAGATTCGATGACAAGACGCAGGGAGACCTGGACGCTTACCAAGCCGGTGTTCATGCGCCCTCGGGAACCGAAGAGCCGGGCGTCCAGGAGTCAGAGCACCCATAGTAGCGGAGAAGCCGGGTAACTCCGGGGGAGCGAAGGGGTGCAGGGAGGTGGAGACGCGATGGCCGAGACGACGGAAGGACAACCGGTGGCAGTGCCCGCGAGGGCTATACGTGCCGGAGAGACCCCGGACCCCTGGTCCTGGGTCGAACCGACGGTTTGGACAGAGCGGATGTTGGCGGCCCTCGGACAGGGGGTCAAGGGAGGCAAATGGTTCAGCCTGATCGATAAGGTCCATCCCGAACGGACCCTCCGAGCCGCGTTCTCTCAAGTCGCGGCGAATCGAGGGGCCGCCGGGGTCGATCACGTCACGATCGCGATGTTCGAGACCCGCCTGGACGACGACCTGAGACGACTCAGCGAACAGCTGCGGACGGGGACTTACCGCCCGCAAGCGATCCGCCGCCACTACATCCCCAAACCAGGGACGTCGGAGCGGCGGCCGCTGGGGATCCCGATCTGTCGTTCATACTGCACCTCTTTGCAACGGAGTTGGGGATTGGCTGGAGAAGCTCGGGCCCATCCGTGGGCCTGGCCTTGGTCATGAGACCGGCCGCCGCGACCAGGAGCGACGGGTTGGCTTGCGCAACCGGGCGATGATCTCGGGCGTCAACCGGATCCACCAGGGACCATGGGACGCGGATTGGATCCCGTCGAGGATGCCCGAGTGACACCAGTCCGCGATGGTCGATACCGTCACGTTGAGCAGGTCGGCCGCGACGCTCGCCGTGCATCGCCCATCCGCCCGGTAGCCATCGCCGCACAGCGCGGGCCGATCGGGACAGCCACTCGGGATCGAGTAGCTATATCTCAGTTGTTTTATGATGTCCTGCGTGAACCGATGCCCGGTACCCGAGCGGAACCCCTCCTGATCGAGGATCTCGGCGATCCGCCGATCGGAGGTGTCGGTCGCCAAGGCGCGCAATCGTGCGAGGACGACGGGGTCGGTCCGGCGCACGTCGCAGGAGCGCCGGGGCCGTGGTACGCTCAGGACGGTACAGGCTTCCGTCTGCCAGCGGATCGACATCTCGATCGTCGTCTCGGCCCGCGTGAGGCAGACATCCTTGATCAAGAATCCGAGCAGTTGTTTGCGATCCACATTTGTAGTCGTCTCGGCCTGCCACACCGCCGGCAGGTCCCGCGCCAACGCCAGGATCCGGGAACGCTCCCCCGGGTCCACCAGGCGGATCGACGCCGAGGGCCGGGTGGCCGATTCCCGCTCCAGTCGCTCCACCTCGGCCAGCTTCGCCTCCCAATCCCGCTCCAAGGTCCGCCCGACCAGGCGGTTCTCCGGGTCGATCGCCAGGAAGCGGCGCCGGGCCAACTCCGCCTCGTAGCTCGCACGCTCCACGATCAACTCCCACTGGCGGTCCACCCGGCGTGCCTGTTGCGCCATCTGATCGATGGCCGCCATCGAGACCTCGAGCTGGGCCGGTCGCATCGCCTCCAGGAAGGCGCGGGCCACCGCCGCATCGATCCCGTCGCCGCGGAGCGATTGGCAAGTCTTCTCCCCGAGGTTCTTGTGGAGCTGATTACATTCATACAAGGGGATCTTCCCGTCATCCATGTAACGGACGGTCATGCGCCGCCCGCACCGGCCGCAAAGGGCGAGGCCCTGGAGCAGGGCCGCGCCTTCGCGGATCGCGCCACGATGCTCCTGGTGCTGCGATGTGCAATTCTCGATGAGTCGGAGTTGGTTCCGCTGGAATTGCTCCCAGGTGATGTAGGCGGGATGGTGGTCGTGCAGGACGAACGGCCAGTCCTCGACGGCGATGCGGCGCGTCCGCCCCTTGACCCGAGGCTCCTCATGGGGCAAGAGGACGCTGCGGGTCTTGGTCCGCCCGTAGACGTAGGTGCCCGCGTACGACGGATTATGCAGGATGGCCAGGGCGCGCCCGTGATCCAGCGGGCGCCAGGTGAGTTGACCGGCGCCGATTCCCCCGTAGAGTCGGGTGGGGGCGCTTCAGGTGATTCTCGGCGAAATACTGGACCACGCCCAGCGCGGCCCCCACCCGCTCGAAGGTGTCGAAGACCAGGCGCAGCGCGTGCCGGACCTGCTCATCGGGATCGAAGACGATCTGGCCGGCGGGGTCGTAGACCAGCCCGGTGGGCAGCCGGAAGCGGAGCTGACCGGACCGGGCCTTCTCCAGCTTGCCCCCCAGCAACCGCGACCGGAGCCAGTGCAGTTCGGCTTCGCTCATCGTGCCCTTGATCCCCAGGAGGAGGCGGTCGTTGTATTGAGTCGGATCATAAACGCCATCCTCGTCGATGACGAGGGTATCGGTCAGGCCACAGATCTCGATGAGGCGATACCAGTCGCTGCAGGACCGCGCCAGCCGCGAGGCTTCCAGGCTCAGGACGGCGCCGGCGCGGCCGAGTCCGACCTCGGCCATCAGGTGCTGGAAGCCGTCGCGACCGAGGGCGGAGGCCCCGGAGTGCCCTTGGTCCTGGTCGATGACCTGGATGCGTTCCCGGGCCCATCCCAGACGGTCGGCGGATCGCGCCAGGTCATACTGGCGGGCGGTGCTGGCGATGTTGTCGCGCACCTGCATGGGGCTCGACTGGCGGACATAGATCAGGGCCTGGCGGTCGAGATGCTCGGGGCGGATCTTGGGGGATCGGTTCGGTGAAAGCATGTGGATGTCTCCGGATGCATGGGATCGGATTGTGGGGCGACGAGGTTGGAGGCCAGGCGCGCCAGGAGTTCGATGGCGGCGGCCTGGGCCTCGGCCGTGAGGCCGGCCCAGACCTGGGAGGGCGCGACGACGAGATCGGTCGATGGTCTTTGTAAACTCATAAGAACATTTCCCCAAACGAGACACGCTGTGTCGGGACGATGGGGGTGATCTTACCGAGGATCGGCCGCGTTCGAGGGGGTGTGCTGGCCCTGAGCCGGCGTCATCTGACGGTCTCGAGCGATGCGATCGAGGAGTCGGAGGACTTCACGGAGGCCGCCGAGATCCAGGAGGTGATCCGGCCGTGGGGGGAGATCGTTCTCGGGCGAGGAGAGATAGTCGGTGCTGCTCAGGGCGATGGCGGCATGCCGTCCGTCAGGGAGACGGACGATCAGATCCGGATCGTTTCCGCGGCGAAGCCGGACGATCTCGACCCGCCGGCCACGAAGCGGATGATGGGGATGGGTGACGGTGACGAATCCCGAAGGAGGTTGGGATGAGGGGGTAGTGCGCTTCAGGGATTCCGACGGTCCGAGACCGGGTGGTTCAGACGGCGTTGCGGATGGTGCTGGAGCCGATCTTCGAGCACGAGTTCGCCGAGCAGAGCTACGGCTTTCGCCCCGGACGGGGTTGCAAAGGCGCGCTGCGACGGGTGGACGAGCTGCTCAAGGCGGGCTACACCTCCATCGTCGACGTCGACCTGAAGAGCTACTTCGACACGATCCCGCACGACCGCCTGCTGACCCTGGTGGGCCAGAAGGTGTCCGACGGACGGGTTCTGAGCCTGATCGAGGCGTCCCTCAAGCAAGGCGTCCTGGACGGCATGCACGAGTGGACTCCCGAGATGGGCAGCCCGCAGGGTGCTGTAATCAGCCCGCTGCTCAGTAACATCTATCTCGACCCTCTGGACCATCAGATGGCCCGGGCGGGATTTGAGATGGTGCGCTACGCGGATGATTTCGTGATCCTGTGTCGAAGCCCGGAAGAAGCCGACCGAGCCTTGGCGATGGTGCGCGACTGGACGGCGAGAGCCGGCCTGACCGTCCATCCGACCAAGACGCGGATCGTGGAGGCGACGGAGGATGCCTTTGAGTTCCTGGGCTATCGGTTCGAGCCGAGCGGCCAGCGCTACCCACGAGCCAAGAGCCTGCAGAAGCTCAAGGACACGATCCGAGCGGAGACGAAGCGGACCTCCGGGCAGAGCCTTCGGTCGATCATCGGGGTGCTGAATCCGACGCCGCGGGGCTGGTTCGGGTACTACCGACACAGCTATAAGACGACGTTCCGCAATCTGGACGGTTGGATCCGGATGAGGCTGCGAAGCCTCCTCCGGAAACGCCTGGGCCTGGCGGGGCGCGGCCGCGGCGCGGATCATCAACGCTGGCGGAATGCCTTCTTTGCTGAGCACGGGTTGTACAGCTTGCAAGCGGCCCATGCGTTAGCCTGCCAATCCTCTTCGAGGTCAGACCACTAACTGGAGAGCCGTGTGCGGGAGATCCGCCTGCACGGTTCGGAGGGGGGAGGGACCGATACATCGGTCCTTCCTACCCCTATCAATGGAGGATGCCGGGAAATAGGGGACGATTTCCGGGATAAGATCGAACGGCGTCGGGGCACTATCCAATGGGGGGATGAGCGCGAACCGAGATCTCTGCGAGCGAGCTCACCGGCATGGCGCATGCGGCGGCGGGGTCGATTGTCCGGCAGATCGAGTCGCTCTTCGAGGGCGGCTCGGTCGCCGGGCTGACCGACCGGCAGCTCCTCGAGCGGTTCACCGCCCGCCGCGATGCGGCCGGGGAGGCGGCGTTCGCCGCGCTGGTGACGCGGCACGGGCCGATGGTCCTGGACGTCTGCCGACAGCTCCTGGGTGACCGGCACCATGCCGAGGACGCCTTCCAGGCCGTCTTCCTCGTGCTGGCCCGCAAGGCCCGCTCGATCCGCGACCCCGACCTGCTGGGCACCTGGCTCTACGGGGTGGCGCTCCGCACGGCGCGGAAGGCCAGGGCACGGCTCGATCGCCGGCGCCGGCACGAGGAGAGCGACGCCATGAGGCGACCGAGTTCGGGTTCGAGACGTGTCGTCGAGCCGACGGTCCAGCCGGCCGAGGAGTCGGCGATCGCCCGCGAGCAGGCCGAGGTCCTGCACGACGAGATCGACCGCTTGCCGCGTCCGTTCCGCCTGCCGGTCGTCCTCTGCTACTTCGAGGGCCTCACGCTCGACGAGGCGGCGCGACGGCTCCGCTGCCCGGCCGGCACGCTCCGCAGCCGGCTGGCCCGGGCGCGGGAGAAGCTCCGCCGCGGCCTGACCCGCCGCGGCGTCGTCCTGCTCGGCCGCCGCGCTGGCCGCCGCGCTGAGCCCCCGATCGGCCTCGGCGTCCGTCTCGCCCCACCTGTGCGACATCACCGCCAGGGCCGCGATCCGCTTCGCGGCCCGGCAGGCCGTCGCGTCCACCGCGAGCGACCCTGGCCCAGGAGGTCCTCCGTACCATGACGATCCACAAGCTGAGGACCGCGATCGTGACGCTCGTGTTCCTGGCTGCCGTCGCCGCCGGCGGCGGGTATCTGGCACGCTCGATCGCCATGGGCGACGAGCCCCGCAAGGCCGCCGGCCGGCTGTCCAGGCCCCCGCCGGCGCCAGGCCCGATGACGCCGACCCAGAAGCCCGCCCCGGGCCGGATGTTCGTCGTCGGCCGCGTGCTCGACCCGCAAGGCAAGCCGGTGCCGAACGCGACGGTCGCCATCTCCCTGCGGCGCAAGCTCCTGTTCGCCAGTCCTCGGTTCCGAGGGGTGCTTTCCGGCGCCGGCCGGCCACGGGGCGAGCGACGCCTCGGGCCGGTTCCGGCTCGATGCGGCCCGCGCCTCGTCGGCCCATCACGCGCAGTTCGGCGCCACCGCGCTGGCGCCCGGCTACGGCGTCGGCTGGGCCGACCTCGACCCCGACGAGGACCAGCCGTCGGCCGAGATCAGGCTCATGCCCGAGCAGGTCATCGAGGGCCGCCTCTTCGACGTGCAAGGCCAGCCCGTCCCGGGCGCGGTGGTCTCGGTCTCGGCGATCTGGCGCACCCTCCCGCCGACCGTGCTCGCGCAGGGTCGGGTCATCGAGACCGACTCCGGAAGGACCGCTCCGCTGGTGGGGCCGCGTCCACGACGGGCCGGGCTGGCCGAAGCCGGCGACGACCGACGCCGACGGCCGCTTCACCCTGCACGGCATCGGCCGCGGCCTGCACGCCAGGCTGAGCGTCCTCGACCCGCGGTTCGCCCCGCAGACGATCGAGGTCGCCACCGACGCCCCCGCGGGCGTCAAGACCCTGAAGGCGGCGCTCCTGCCGGCCCGGACCATCACCGGCCGCGTGACCTATGCCGACACCGGCCGGCCCGCCGCTCATGCCGAGGTCCACGTCGGCGGGCCCGGCGAGCAGGGCGGAGTCCGGGAGGGCGGCGTCCGTTACCTCACGGCCGAGACCGACGCCGAAGGCCGGTTCCGGCGTCAGCGTCATGCCGGGCGATCGCATCAATGTCTGGGCCGCCGCTCCCGACGGGCAGCCCTACCTCCACGCCGCCGAGCGACTCGACGTGGCCCAAGGGGGCGACCGAGCAGGCCGTCGACCTGGCGCTTGCCCCGCGGCGTCGCTGATCCGCGGCAAGGTCACCGAGGAGGGCACCGGCCAGCCCGTCGCGGACGCCATGGTGAGTTTCAGCCGTATGCCCGCGAGCGGCCCGCGCCGAGGCGGCGGATGGGCCCTGACGAAAGCCGACGGCTCGTTCGCGTTCGCCGTCGGGCCGCACCCCGGCCACCTGTCGGTCCAGGCGCCCGGCGAGGATTACCAGCTCCAGGTGATCAGCAACGCGCGGTTCTACGGCGGGAACCAGGGGCGCGGCGTGCGGCTGTATGCGCATGCCTTCCTCCCTTACGACCCCAGGCCGGGCACGGAGACCCCGGAGATCCGCGTCGCGCTGCGGCGGGGCGCCACGGTGAAGTTCCGGCTGATCGGGCCGGACGGCCAGCCGGCCCGGGACGTCTCGCGTCTACAGCCGGGCCGTCCTCGGGCCGACGGCCGCGTCCGCGACCCGGATGTGGCCGGGCACCCTGGATCGAGGTCGCACGTCGCGGCCATTTCGAGGTCCACGGGCTCGACCCCGAGACCGAGGTCCCCGTCCACTTCCTCCAGCCGGACCGCAAGCTCGGCGCGACCGTCCGGGTCTCGGGCAAGATGGCCGCACAGGGGCCGGTGACCGTCCGCCTCGAGCCCTGCGGCCTGGCCATGGCGCGGCTGGTCGGCCCCGACGGCAAGCCGGTCACCGGACAGCCTCGCGGCGTGAGCGTCACGATGGTCGTCACCCCGGGTCCGCCCGCCTGCTCCGCGCAGGTGAGGGCCGGGGCACTCGCCGCCGATGAGGACGTGCTGGGCCGGCTCGACCCGGTCAACCACGGCAACGGGTGGGTCGCCGACGCCCAGGGGCGGATCGCATTGCCGGCCCTGATCCCGGGCGCGACCTATCGGATCATCGTCCGCAGCGCCGCGCCCGCGGTCCGTTCGGGAATTCGTCGTCGGGCCCGGCGAGGCCGTCGAGCTGGGCGACGTCCTCATCCAGAAGCCGCCGGGATAAGACCGGGATTTCAGGACGGTGACTGCCCCATTCGCAGGTTCTCCCGGGCCGCTCGGTCGCCCCGAAGTATCAACAAGCCCACACCGGCCGGCCGCGCGACGGGGATGTGCCGCAGGGCGCTTACGAACGGCCCGGTTGGTCAGGGTGTTGTCGAGTCTCGATCTGTCCCGAAGGCGAGCCTTCAGCATCGCGCCCGCCCGAGGGCGGCCGTTGTCATGGATTGGTCTTGAAGTTGGCGATGGCCACGTCGCGGGCGTACTCCAGCTTGAACTGGTAGGCGACCGTCGCCGCCTTCTCGCCGGTCTGGCCCGGGCGCGACGGTGAGGTCCCACCGGAGCAGGTTCTCCGGCCGCTCCTGGCGCAGGTACGTCGGGTCCTCGCTCAGCTTCGGGTGCCGGCTCGACCAGGCTGACGACGACCGCCTCGGCCTCGGCCCGGGGCAGGCGATCCCAGACCTGCACCTTCACCGCCTCCGACTTGTAGCTGCCGACCGTGATCCGGTACTCGTAATTGTGGACCTGGTTGCCCCCCTGCACGGTCCGCGACTTCTTCGACGAGCGTGCGGCTGACCTGGAGCTGCGGGTCGACGCCGAACCCGACGGTGTACCGCTCGCCGATGGCGACCAGCGGCAGGTTCATCCGGCCGACGAAGTCGGACCCGACGTACATCGTCGCCTCGCCGGGCAAGCAGCACGTAGTCGCTCTTGTTGACCAGGTCGGCCAGCCGGTAGACGTGCGAGCGTCAGCACGGGCACGGCCTTGTAGTAGTAGTCGGGCTTGGTCTCGATGCGGGCGACCTCGATCAGTTGCTGGTCGTTGCGCGAGGGAACGGTGAGCCGCGAACGGAGGTGGTAGGTGACGCTCGGCCCCTCGTGCGTCGACGGTCGCGGCCGCGGTCGCATCGGGCTCTTTCGCGTCGTCCATTCTCTGCCTTGTCATCCTTGCCGGGCGAGCAGTTCCTCGGCCTGCTCCAGGGCGGCGGCCTCGTTGATGAACGCCTTGCCGGCCTCGGCGCGGTTGCCGATCATCTCCTGTCTGGGCCTTCTGCCGCAGCTCGCGGGACTGGTCGCGGAACTCGCCGGGCCTCAGCCTGCCATGTCCGCCCATCATGCCGCCCATGTTCCGCCCACTCCTGGCCCCGCCCATCACTGCCTGCCCGCTGGCGCCTGCTGCCCTGTCCTGCCCTGTGCCGGCTGCGTTCGCGGCCATCGCACCCCGGCCGACGACCGTGATGTCCAGGGCGAGCAGTTCCGGCGGCGTGGCGTTGAGCTGCGGCTGGGCCGTCGACAGGGTCATGTCCACGCCGGTCCAGTCTTCGCCCGTCTGCTGCTCGATGGCCGCCAGGTACTCGAGCTGGACCGGGTCTTTCTCGGCCCCCGCGCGGAACCGGTACTGCGGCCGCCAGGTCGCGGCCGTGACCAGGTAGTTCAGCCGGACCTTGCCCGCCGGTTCGCCCTTGTCGACGACGATCACCGCGTCGCGCTCGGTCCGGCTCGACCCGGAGGTGAGCTCGCCCAGCTCGCGGGTGGCGAACTCGGTCGCCTCGGTGTTGGCCTGCAATTTCTGCTGCAAGGCGACCTGCGCCGTCGACTTCTCGGCGCGCGACGTCCATGACGTACTTGGCCAGGGCCAGGGTCGCCTCGCTGTTCAAGAGCCCCTTCTCGGCCAGTTGCTGCATGGTCGCGCCGGTGAAGTTCTCCAGCTTGGTGAGCAACTGGAGGTTCTGCTCGATGACCTGAATCTCCTTCTGCATCCGCTCGGCCTCCTGCTTGAGGGTGCGGATCTGCATTTCCTTGGCGCGGACCTCCTTGCGGGTGTCCTCCTTGACGGCGCGGGTGCGGTAGCGCGTGCTGAGGACGCGGACGCCGTCGGTTCCCTCGGCGTAGAGCGAGCTGTCGACCGTCTGGGCGGGCAGGGGCGTGACGACGATCTCGACCAGCCCCTTGCCCTCGGGGCACCTCAACTTCGCGGGTGACCAGGGCGTTCCCCTGGTAGACCGTCACGGCGGTCACCCGGCTCGGGGCGGCCTTGGCGGTCATGTCGGCGGGCGCGGATGCCGGCACGGCGTCCTGACCGGCTCGGCCGGGCTCGGCCGGAGGCGGCCCTGTGCACAGAGAGGTCGTACAAACGAGGGAGAGGCCCGCAGCCAGCCACTTCCAGGTCGTCATGGGTGGTGAACTCCATTGGAGAGGTGAATGCGAAGAGAAAGGCCGGCCCGCCCGAGATGTCGAGCTGGCCCCTACCATTAGACGCACGAGCCGCGGGATCGTTAGAGGTCCACTCGCGATCCGCCCGATTCCGGCACGCGACCCGAGCGAGTCGACCTCGGCGCAGACGCGATCTCGACACGGATCGTCGATGAACAGGGTCGGATTGGCAGACGGCCCTCGACGAGGCGACGGCCGGCACGTATCGTAGCTATTATGGGCGGGTGTCCGCCGCGTCCGAGTCACGTCCTGAACCGTCCGACGCGGTTCCGCCATCCGCATCGGCCACGACCCCGATTCGAGCACCCGATGAGCCGGAGGTAGTGATGCAGCCCCAAGCGGATCAGGTCGGACCACGATACGGCCGAGTACTTGACCTTCGACGAGATGGCCGCCCGCTTCTACGAGAAGGAGCCGCGGACGACGACCCAGGCCGAGTTCGGCGGCACGGACCCACCCCGGCAAGGTCCGCGAGGCGAACGAGGACCAGTACCTGGTCGTGCGCCGCCGTCGCGTGCGGGACGTGATCCTGACCAGCCTGCCCGCCGAGCTGCTGCAACAGCCCGAGCAGGCGGCCTATACCCTCTGCGTCGCCGACGGCATGGGCGGGCATGCGTTCGGCGAGATGGCGAGCTTCCTGGCCTTGCGGACCGGCTGGGAGCTGGGTGCGGGCGAGGTCAAGTGGTCGGTGAAGATGAACGATCGGGAGTCGGACGAGATGATGAAGAAGGCCGACGTCTTCTTCCGCATGATCGACCGGAAGTTACGCGACGTGGCCGACGAGCAGCCGCGGCTCAGGAACATGGGCACGACCCTGACGGTCTGCTACGTCACCGGCCCGGAGCTGTTCGTGATCCATGCCGGCGACTCGCGGGCCTATCTGTACCGCGACGGGGAACTCCGCCGCCTGACGCGGGACCACACCCTGGCGCAGAGCATGATCGACGCCGGGCTCGCCGAGGAGGGCTCGCCCGAGGAGCGTCGGCGTCGCCACATCTTGACCAACTGCATCGGCGGCCCGGACCTGGCCCTGGAGGTCAACGTCGACCACCACCGCCTGACCACGGGCGACCGACTCCTGCTCTGCACGGATGGACTGAACAAGCACCTCGAGGATCCGGAGATCGTCACGCTGCTCGAGCGCCACCCCGTCCCCGAAGACGCCTGCCGCGCCCTGGTTGACCTGGCCCTGGAGCGCGGCGGCACGGACAATGTCACCGTGGTCCTCGGCCGCTTCGCATTCCCCGGCCCGGCGGAGGAGTTCCCCGCCGACTGAATCCCGCCATCGTCAACGGGTCTCGGGCGGTGTCGAGCCGCCCGGCACGCCCGGGCGCGATCGAGCAGCAGCTCCCGCTCGCGCGCGTTGCGCGTGAGCGACGCCGCGCGCTCGAACTCCGCGCGCGCCTCGTCGAAGCGGCCGAGCTTGGCGAGGAGGTCGCCGCGCACGCTCGGCAGAGGTGGTAGCCTTCCGCAGCGACGGCTCCGCGGCCAGCGCGTCGACGAGTCCGAGGCCCGGCGCGGGGCCGAACGCCATGGCGACGCCACCGCGCGGTTCAGCTCCACCGACCGGCGACGGCGCGAGCTGGGCGAGCGCTTCGTAGAGCGCGGCGATGCGCGCCCAGTCCGTCTCCTCCGCGATCGCGCCCGCGCGTGACAGGCGGCGATCGCGGCCTGGAGCGCGTACGGGCCGCGCGCGCCGCCGAGCGCCTCGGCGCGCTCGAGCGCCGCGAGGCCGCGGCGGATCAGCAGCTGATCCCAGCGCGCGCGGTTCTGATCGAGCAGCAGGATCGGCTCTCCCGACGGGCCCGACGCGCGCCCGCGAGCGCGACGCCTGGATCTCCATCAGCGCGACCAGGCCGTGGACCTCGGGCTCCTCGCGGCGCGAGCTCGGCCAGGATCCGGCCGAGCCGCAGCGCGTCCTCGCAGAGCGCCGGCCGCATCCAGTCGTCGCCGGCGGTCGCCGAGTAGCCCTCGTTGAAGACGAGGTAGATGACCTCGAGCACCGACGACAGGCGCGCGGCCAGCTCGGCGCCGCGCGGGACCTCGAAGGGGACGTGCGCCTCGGCGAGGGTCCGCTTGGCCCGGACGATGCGCTGGGCGATCGTCGGCTCCGGGACGAGGAAGGCCCGCGCGATCTCGTCGGTCGTCAGGCCGCCGAGCAGGCGCAGCGTGAGCGCGACGCGCGCCTCGGTGGAGAGCACCGGATGGCAGGCGGTGAAGACCAGGCGCAGCAGGTCGTCGCCGATGTCGTCGTCGAGCGCCGCGTCGAGGTCCGGCGCGGCCGTCTCTCGCTCGGCCTCGAGCTCGCGGCCGAGCTCCTCGTGCTTGCGCTCGAGCAGCTTGCTCCGGCGCAGCAGATCGATGGCGCGATGCTTGGCGGTGGCCATGAGCCAGGCGCCCGGGTTGTCCGGGACGCCCGACTCCGGCCACTGCTCGAGCGCGGCGACGAGCGCGTCCTGCGCGAGGTCCTCGGCGAGTCCGACGTCGCGCACCATCCGCGCCAGGCCGGCGATGAGCCTCGCCGACTCGATCCGCCAGACCGCGTCGATGGCGCGATGGGTATCGGAGCCGTCATGCGACCGATCAGACCATCTTCGCATCGGCCGGCGCAAGCCGGGTGCGATGGCCGGACTACGGCGTCACGATCCTCCGCGCGATGCTCCGCCGATCTCCGCCGAGGTCGCGCGTCCTGCGGCGGGCTGCTGAACTCGGCGCCGAAGTCCTCCGCCTCGAACACCTGGCGGATCTCGATCTCGCTCTCCGCCCGTCATCGGAGGGCGCGCGCTTGACCCATTCGATCGCCTCTTCCATCGACTTCACCTGCCACAGCCAGAAGCCGGCGATCAGCTCCTTGGTCTCGGTGAAGGGCCCGTCGATGACGGTCCGCTTGCCCCGGAGAACCGGACGCGCGCGCCCTTGGAGCTCGGGTGCAGCCCTTCGCCCGCGAGCAGCACGCCGGCCTTCACCAGCTCCTCGTTGTACTTCCCCATCTCGGCGAGGAACTTCGCGTCGGGCAGGACGCCCGCCTCGACTCCTTGTTGGCCTTGACCATCATCATGAATCGCATCGTCGATGCCTCCGTCACTCAGGAATTCAACGATGCCAGACGCACCAGGACGCACGATGGCGTCACGACCCCGTCTTGCTGCGCCGAACTGCTTCCTGCATCTCGGGAAACCCGGCGCGCGGCCTCCTGGACCTCGGCGGGGAACTCCGAGAACTCATGCACCTGGCGGACTTCGATCACCTCGTTGTCGGAACCCGGGCAGCGGGACGCCCACTCGATCGCCTCTTCCCTCGACTTCACCTGGATCATCCAGTAGCCGCCGATGACCTCCTTCGCCTCGGCGAAGGGCCCGTCGGTCACCTTCGGCTTGCCGCCGGAGAACGAGACGCGCGCGCCCGTCGACGGCGGATGGAGGCCATCCAGCGCGAGCAGCACGCCGGCCTTCTGCAGGGATTCGTTGTACTTCATCATCGCGGCAACGGCCTTGGGGTCGGGCATGGTGCCCGGCGCCGCCTTCTCATACCCCTTGGGGATCATCAGCATCATGAATCGCATCGTCGGGTCTCCGTCTGGTTTCGGGTCCGGCGGATGGTTTTCCTCACGGCTCGACCGGCGAAACCGGGCTCTATCGACGTCGAACGACGTGAAGGGAGATCGACAGACTTAGTAACGTTTTTTCTCTGGGATTCCCTGTAGGTGGGGATCGGACGGGCGGAGCCTCCTCCTGCACGATGATCCTGCTCTGGGAGGGGGGCACCCAGGACGAACCCATGCGTCGCTCCCGAATCCGGACGGCTACCAGAGGTCGGCTCGCCCGCTTTATAATTGCCGGAAAGTCGAAGGGTTCGGCGATGCGAAGGAGGCTCGATTTGCCGGTCTTCTCCGTGACAAAGCCGGTCGGGACCAAGGACAGGGAGTTTGAGGCCTACACCCGTCTGTTGGAGGAGGTGGGTATCGACGTCTCGAATTCACCGAGGGTGCCCGCTCAGGGGACCGATCGGCGTTTGATCTGTCCTTGAAAGTCAAGGGCGGTTTTTCGACTTTTTTGAGGGATGCTCGGCCTGCCTCTTTGGACAACGCGATCGCTGACCATATGGATACTATCCGTTGGTCTGATCCGTTGTCCACTAGAACCTGCTCATCTTTGGGGATCGTGCGTCTCTCAGGGCCGATCTGGGACAGAGCCAATCGGGTAACTCAAGTCTGTCACCTCGAGCGTATCGTGCCCAAAGCACGATCGCCGAATTGGCCGTATGGGAGATTTGACCGAGCACCTCTGTCCGTGCCCCTCGAAACTACGCTGGGCGCTCCCCGCAGGGGCGCGAAGACAACTTGCGAAAGGTGGCAGGACAGATCGGTGGCCTCAGATGATCGCAATCCCGTCGCGGACAATCCTCCTTCTAGTAGAAATTCAATTATATGATGACTCTATAACGGTATACGCCCAACCCCACACCGCGTCGACAATCCTCCTCGTGGCGAGGGTCCTGGAACGTTCTCCTGATCCTGGCCCGCAGTTCCAGGGAGGGTCTTCTGCCCCGTCGTGCGCGCGGCTGACCCAGCCCCGGCATTGCCCGGTGGCCGTGGTCCCCGATACACTGCAGGAGCCTGGGCGGAGGATAGGGCAACGCGGGGACGCGACCCGAGCGCCGACCCAGGGGCCAAGACCGGGGCGGGCGGCACGATGCCGCCCCTCGGCATCCCGGGATTGGCCCCAATGCGATAAATCCATTAACAGTTCTCCAACAGCCGCGATCTCACCACCTTCCCCGTGCCATCCGCTCCACGCGACGTCTCCTCCCCGCGTGGAGCTGATCCCTCCTCCTTACGCACGCTCCTTGCTCGGGACGGAGCGCTCGGCCGACCGGCCGCTGTGCCGGCCGATCCGGCCAAATAACCGCCGCGGTTGGAACTCCTCGTTCCGCACCCCGACGTGATACAGCGCCACGGCCAGCTTCCGCATCACGGCCACCAGCGACCCGCCGTGCCTCACCTTCATGGCGGGCCTTCTTGGCCTCGTACCAAGGACGTACGCCGCACTGCTGCACCAGCCGCAAGACCGCGAAATAGAGCCATTGCCGCGTCCGCGCACTGCCCCGCTTGCTAATCCGCAACCGCCCTTGGTAGGTCCCGCTGCTCCGCTCCGCCAAGTTCAACCCCATCGCCTTGCGGTAGGCCCCCGCCGAATCAAAGTTCGCGCGGGTCACCCGTGCTCACCCACAAGACACACGCCGTCGGCACACCCACCACCTTGCCTTGCGCCTGGAGCACCGGATGCCCCGCGGCCAACTGACGCAACCGCCGTTGCGCCGATTCGGCCTGCTGCCGGGCGGCCAGCGCCCGCTCGGCGTACTCCTGGATCTGACGCTGCTGCCAGGGACCCGGCGCGAACACCCACACTCGACCGTGCACCGGCCAGCAACTCCTCGATCTTCGCCGGCGACAACAGCGACCGACCCCAGCGGGCCAACTGCGTCGCGGCGTCCGCGTCCGCGGCCAACGCCTGGGGACTCCCATAACGCTTCAAGATCCGCAGCAACGTCCCGGAGGAAAGTTTCAAGACCTGCGACGCTTCCGGCCAATGACGCGCCAAGAGCCCCTCCAAGCGCCCCTGCCAGGGCGTGAGCATCTGCCGCTGGGCCACCATCTCTTCCACCCAATACGCCAGTTCCTCCTCCCAGGAATCGGCGGCCTGGTACGCCCAGGGCTTGGCCTTACCCAAGGCCGCCAGCTCGGCGACCACCGCGGCATCCTTGCCGTCGTGTTGCGAGGGCACGCCGTCGAAGACCTCCGCATAATCATGGGACGCCTTGGTACCGACGCGCTGGACTTCGATCCCGTTGTCCCCCAGCGCCTGTCGTAAGGCCTCTCCATACGTTCCCGAGGGCTCCAAAGCCACCACCAGCTTCCGGTCCGCCTTGACCTGCTTCAGGACGCCAACCAACGTCGGGATCTCCCAGGGGTTCTTGACCCGCCAGGGACGCTCGAACCGCCCATCGGCCCAGCGACAAATCACCAACAGATCGAACTTCCCGACGTCGATACCCACGGTCACGCCCAAACCCTCCTTTCCGCGGGCGATCTGCTCCCAGTTCACCTCGTTGACGCGCGTGGCACGGTATGCTTTGCTACTCATGGGGATGACCTCCTGCAAGTGCGGTTGCGAGACCTCAACAGTTTCGCCTTGGCCGCCTATCGAGGCATCCCCACTTCTATTTCTATAGCCACTACGCTTCGCAGTGGCGGTCGCCCGCCCCCACGCAAGACTCGCTTCCGGCTGCTGGCCCGGCTCTGCCGGACGGGATTGGTTACCCGCAGGGTTTCGATGAAAGGTTTCACATTTTGAGATGATCCTCCTTTCCCGAGCTTCTTGGCGCAATGTCGAGGCTTTTTTTAAAACCTCGATCTGCCGGGTAGCCCGGCCGAGCAGTTGCTCCAACTCGGCGATGCGGGCCTGGTCCTCGTCATGCTGGTCGTCGCCCTCGAAGAGGGTATGCATCGCTTCCAGGAAGGTGGCCTTCCGGGCTTGGCCAGCAGGTTGGGGCTGAGGGCGTGCTTGCGGCACGCCTCGGCCAAGGATTTGAACACCGGACCAAAATATCCAGGACGATCTGGGCCTTGAACTCGGGCGTGAATCGGCGTCGTTTCTTGTTTGGCATGCCGATTGCGTCCTCCCCCTGCGGACCTTCCAGGTTCATTATGCACCTGTCCGATCCGAGGGCGCACTTCAATCCCAGACCAGGGAATCACCCAGGGATACGTCACGACAATGGACAGGAACGTCCCGGCGACCCCCCACGGGACGGCGTGGCCCTGACCATGCACCATGAGGTATGCGACGAAGATGACCAACCAGAGCGGCTTGTGGAGGACCTGGATCAGCAACAGCGGCGACATGGGCGACCAGGGTGGAACAGCCCGATCACCGACCGATTAGGATCGCCGTCCAGCGCGAGGATCGTGCCAATCCCCGCACTCTCGGGGAACTTGTCCTGAAACACTCGCTGCCCGCCCTTTTCGCCGGCCGAACGTGGTCAGCCCGACCGGGACCAGCACGACGATGTTGAAGATATACGGCAGCAGCAGCGGGTTCATGGCTGGAAAGAGCCTCCGAAACTGCTTACCGTGCCGATCGGTCACGAAGCCTGGATTCGACGGGCACCAGCTTCACCCTTGTCGAGACGGCGTGCAGGGCGATGTTGTGTAGGATCTCGCTCACCGTCGTACAGCAATCGGGGAGGATCGAGACGGAGTGCTTCTCCGCAGCCTTCGAGATCGCCGTGTGGGTCACGCCGTTCTGGGTCATCATAGCGAGTTCGGCGTCAAGTTTCGCAGATCAAATTCAGGGGGTGGTGGGCAAGCGGGATTCACCCACTGAATGACCACGGCCCATCCTGCGCTGTCCTCGTCATGTTGCAGATAACCGTGGATGGGCTTGACGACCGTCCATCCGTCTTTGATGTGGATACTTAGTACGGGATCGAAGAGTTTCCCGTCCACGACCGCATTGACATATTGCTCGATGGTCATGGTCGAGCAGTGCTTTCCATAGCCGGGCAAACGGCTGGCTCCCACCATTCGCCAGAGTCTTTCTTTCTGCACGAGGAAGCGGGCCTGATCCGTCAGTGCGTGTCCGATTCCGTGGTGTTGATGGCCGGGATGGACCATGATGTCCGCACCGTAAAGCGTCGGCCCTTCGGGATTGTGATCGAGGAACGAACCGCCAGCAGTGAGAACATCCCACGGATCGTCGATATGAAAATCCATCATGCGGAGTCGAAGAGTGAAGTGGACCCCGGCCACCGCATCACGATTAACATCAATCGCAACGAACTGACCCTGCGGGAAGACCTGTCGGTGATCTTCGAGTTCGTCGAGCGTGTAGGGTTTCTCCGTGGGGTAGACCACCTTGCAAATCTCGATGATGGCCTCGTAATCCGAGGGGGCAACGAGACGGATTCGATAGTTGGCTGGAAGCATGGGTTGCCTCTCTCGGTTCCTGAAACCACTTGATACTCGGACTGAGACCGGGCGGTTGGCTCGGTAGCCTGACAGCGGGACTGCTACTGCCGTGTCTCTGGAAGGCTCTGGAAGACTCCAGGTTCAATTCCAGACTCAGGACAGGCAAGAAGACCACTCCGGTACGTTGATCAAATGTGGATAATCCTGGCGGCTCTACGGAGTGGTCGGAGCTCGCTCACGTACACGAATCTGCGATTCGGTCGGGAAGTCGTCGGGCACCGGATAGGTCACCTTGCCGGTGGCCGCCCACTCGACCCCCCGGAGGAACATCGTCTGGAAGCCCACGCACCGCATCGCCGTGTCCGGGCCGTTCTTCCAGAGGTGCCCGAGCATGGTCGTGTAGACCCGCCCCTTGCCGTAGGGGATCACCCAGTCCATCACCTCGTTCTCCTTCGTGTCCTTGGAGTAGGCGTAGGTCAGGACGGTCATGTCCTCGGCCGGGCCGTGCTGCCCGTGGGTCAGTTGCTCGTGCGGGTGCAGCCAGGTCCGGGGCATCCCCCTGGTGATCGGGTGATCGGCGTCCAGCACCGTCACCACGAAGTCGTGCTCCGGGCCGTGACCGGGGTTGCGGCCCTGACCCTTGGGGATCGTCGACGACCTTGCCGTCCTCGCCCACGATCAGCGAGGGGCCGAAGTCCTTGTCCCGCCAGCCGAGGCCGATCATCCGGTTGTAGGCGGGCCAGTTCGGGAACGAGTTGTTGGCGGCGTGGTAGACTGACCAGCCCGCCGCCCCCGCTCACGTAGTCTTCCAGGGCCTTCTCCAGGTCACGGGGCCAGTGGACGCCCTTGGCCGTGTGCCCGCCGTTGAAGTTCATGACCACCACGTCGTACCGGGCGAAGTCGGGCTTCCACGCCTGCCATTGCTCGGCGGGTGCGTCGGCCGGCGGGCTGGTGGCCACGTCCACCGTGAACCGGCCGCTCTCGAGCAGGATCGACTTGAGGATGCGGGTCGCCCGCTCCCAGTCGTGGTTGTTCATGCCGTCCACGATGAGCACCGACCGCTTCGGTTGTGGGGGGCATCGTCCCCGATGGCGAACCCCAGCGGCAACCCGGCAATAGCGAAGACCATGAGAAAGAGAGCACTTGGGCGCACGATCAGATCTCCCAGCGAGTAACGATTCCCACCGTCTCCAGGCTCATTAGATCAGGGCTTCTCTCCTGTCACGGCATTGTCAGCCTTCAGATAACCCAGACTCGTCAGGAACTCGTCCAACCGGGCGATCGTTTGCTGGAGTCAAGGTAGACGGCTGAAGAAGCCGTGACTCTCCCCTTCGGCGGTGAATATCTCCGCCCGGAAACCTATGCCGTTGTCGTCGGGGTCACGAAGGTAGAGCGCCTCGCTGACGCCGTGGTCACTGACACCGTCCAGCCTGACCCCTGCGTCCATCAGACGACGCAAGGCGTCCGCGAGCGATCTCCGGGTCAGGTAAAGGATGGCGACGTGGTAGAGCCCCGTGGTGCCCGGAGGCGGCGGCGACCTGCCCAGGCTCTCCCAGGTGTACAGCCCGATGTGGTGATGGTAGCCGCCCCGCTTGGTGGGTCGATCGGACGAAGGCTGGTCGAGCAGAGGTCATGGTCGGACCTTCAGTGACTGCCGCTCCTGTCGACTGGATCGGTGCTCGGTAACACCATGTTGTCGCCCGAAGGCGAGTCGAGGTCCAGATGGATGAAAATCCGTCCCTCGATCTCTCCCCGTCCAGGACCGCCCAGCCCCGCCCCGGGCCGTGTCCATCCCGTCGTGGCCGTCCCAGGAGAACTCGACGGCGGGCTTCCCGTCCCGCTCGACCTCTCGATAGTCGATCACGCCCTTGACACGTACGAACTGGAACCTTCCGGTCCCGTTCGGGTTGAACTCAAATAACCCCTCGACCTCGTCGTCCACGAAATCTGGATTCCAGTTTCCATCCAGGTAATCCGCCAGCGACCGATCAGCCCGCTTCCCCGCTTGCCCTGCTTCTTCTGGGAGGTGCCGCTTCGGCACGGCTTTCGGCGTCTCAGGATGCCAGGGGAGGCTCGTGACGATGCCGTGCCGCTTCTTGGCGGCGTTGTAGGCATCGTTGAGTTCCCTGCGGATGTTGCTGCCGATGATGAGGTTGTAGCCCGACAGCAGCCCGTCATAGACGATCCGTCCTTGGAACGGCAACAGGACCGTCTTGCAGAAGAACGGGAGGGGCTGCTCGATCACCTCCTCGAACGGCTCGCTCAGTGCCACGACGCCGTAGGCGACGGTCGGCTCCTTCGCCGTGAGGAAGACCGTGTACTTCTTGAGGAACCGCAGGACGTAGAACTCGCCCGCCACGAGGTCTTTCCACGACCGCACGATCTCCAGTTCGTCCGGGTCGAGCTTGTACGGGTTCTCCTCGACGAAGGCGTCGATGAGGTCGAGGTGCTCGACCAGGGCGTCCCGGACCTTGAGCCGCTGTCGGGCGGGAGGGCGACGATCCCCTTCTCCGACTTGGCGGGCGGCTTGACGATCTTGAGCCGCTGGTTGACGAAGAGCGTCAGCGCCTTGTGCAGCTTGAAGAACCGCTCGCAGTCGTCGGGATCGAGGATCATGCCGGTCTTCCGTATTCAGGACCCTCCGAGGCTGCGGAGTCGGTTCCGGGTCTCGGTGATTGTCATGACTGAGCCGCCCGGATCGCCTCCTTCACCCACGACAGCAATGCCTCCTGGTCCGCCAAGACATCAGGTGGCACCTCATAGTACGCCTTGAGCGTCTGCCGCTCGTTGGGGCGGAGCGGACCCATGCCCCGTGCGAGGTAATCGTCTCGGGACTGGTCGTCCACCTTCAGGTAGAGCCGGTTCTGGCACACGATCCCGAAGATCAAGTCGTGCCGGTAGAACCCACGCCGCCGAACAGGGGACGGCTGGTGATGTCGCCGATGATCGACAATTGGCTCAGAGTGCCGGTTAAGAAGTCCCCGCTCGGCATCATCGTCGCCTCTTCGGCTCACGGTTTTCCTTTGACGCGGTTCTGGATGCGACCAGACCCGCTATCGCCGTCCGCAGCACGCTCTGTCTTTCTTCCCGCTTCCGCACGGGCAAGGTGCGTTGCGGCGACTCCTGCGATCTTCCAGAACGCCGGACCCCGGACGTGCTGAAGCGCCGGGTTCTGCATAGGCAATGTGGGAAGTCATCCCCGTGGACCGACAAGCCCGAATGATCAGGGCGGCAAGCTCGGCTTCTTGCCTGGGTGTGATCCTGTGAAGTCAAAGGTCTCCGGGGTCAGCTTGGCTTGGGTCAGTTCATCGAGATCCGTCCCGCCGCCGATGAATCGAGAGGCAGACCCGCTCCCCCGGTTGTGAGGAAACCGTCCATCGGGATGATGCGTGTCGCCAGCATCATGTGCCGCCGGACGCTGTTCCCCATACCCACATCGACGATGAAACCCGCCTCCTCCCGCAGCAGATCCTCGACGCTGACGCCGACCCCACGTTCCACGTCGGTGATCTGGAACAGCGAGTAGTAGGCATGAGTCATCGCCTGAAGGGCAGCCATCTCCTCCGAACCGGCGGGTGGTGGCGACTCCTCCAGGTACTTTGCCACGAGGTTCCGCCCGTCGGGCTGAGGATAGTAGAGGCAGTAATCCATCAAGAGGGCGGATTCATCCTCGGTCTCGAAGACGAAAGTGCCCTTGCGGAGAAACCCCAGTTTCAGGCCGCACTCATCCAAGGTCTTCTTGGGGATCGTCTGGACGAGGAGGTGGTTCAGGCGGAAGCGGACCTCCCGAGTGCGTCGGTATCTGTCGAGCAGTCCTGCATGGTCAGTCATGGAGTTCGCTCCGGTATGGGCTGTCTCGACCCGTCTCATCGCTGGTTCCAGAACCAGTCGCCATAGTGCCGAACCAGCATACGGTGTTCCACAACCGTCAGCGACTTGGGGCACTTCCTTCACGGTCCCGATCTTGATCTTCTCATCATTGTTGCCCTTCATCACCTGAGATTCTTCAACTCCCGGTTCACCTCGTCCACCGAGAACTTCTCGGGGTCGAACTTGCCGCCGATCCACTCTTTCATGTTCTGGTGGTCCGGGTGATCCTTGCTCGCCATCGCTTCGAGGAATTCGACATAGCCCCAGATCCCGCCGCAATCCTCGGGCGGGCGGGCACGAGCCCCGTCCATGCACCGGGGATACTCGACCTTTGGCTCTGGCACCAGCGTCTTTTCCAGCCGGATCTCATGCTGCCAGCTATCGCCGAAGTCGTACATGTAGGTGATCCGGGAATTCTTCTTGCTCGTGATTATTTGGCTGAGGAGGATGCCATCCTCAGAATTGACCTCTAGGTCCAATACCGTTCAACGGCGCATGACGATGGACTCAGCAAACCCCTTGGTGGGCTGTGGGTAGTGACGATGCTCGGACTGTTTCTTCCTCCAGTTGCTCATCTTCCGCTTGATGACCCGCGGGTTGATCCGATCGCGCCGTTCGGGCAACACCTCCTCGGCGATTTCCGCCACCAAGTTGTGATACCACCGGCTGCGACCGCGACGGCTCGCCGGGCATTCGGGCAAGCGGCACCGCAGGATCTTCAAGGCCCCGGTGAACGACATCCGCTGCGGGTCCAACCCCTGGCGGGCCGCCGCCTCCTGCATCAGCACGCGGATGATGTAGTGCCCCAGCAGAAACCCGTACAACTCCTGCACCACACCGCCGGGCGTCTGGCTCCGCAGCACCGGTCGCTCCCGTTGATGGGTCTTCAATTCATCCAGTGTGACCTCCTCTTCCCACCGCTCGTGGTACAGCACGATCAAGGTCTCGGCCGGATCGAGTTTCTCGTCCAGCAGCGTCGTCAGCAGCCGGTGCGTCTCCCCGGAGCCGGGGCGGCCGGGGTCCTCGAAGGTGTACTCGATGATCCGCACCAGGATGCCATTGCGGTCCTTCTGGCGATCCGCGGGACTCGGGTAGAGCTTGGCCAGATACGAGCCGTCGTCGAGCACGCGGATCGGCTCGAAGATGAGGTTGGACTTGATGCGGGCCAGTAGATGTGCACCGGTGCGGAGCACCTCGGAGACGGTCTGGTAGCTCAAGAAGTTGCGATCCCACAACAGCAGCATGTCCTTCTGAAGGAACCGCAGCAGGTAATGGGCCATAGTGACCTCGCCGCACGTGCAGGGCTTGATCAGCGACCGCCAAAGGACGTGGCTGCCGGTCTCACACAAGGCCAGAACGCGGGCCTGGGGGAAGGCGGCGCGGCGCGGCCGCTGCCGGGGCGACCGAAGGCCCGTTCGTTGGCCGCCGTATCGGGCAGATCGACGACGAACCCATCCAGGGCCATGGTCCGCATGCCGCGGTAGAAGGCCCCCGGGGTCTCGGGGCGTCCCAGCAGGCGGATGGCCTCTTGGGCCAAGCGGCGCATTGGGGCGACGCCGAGGCGTTTTCGCGCCTCGCAGAAGGTGGAACGTGGCGGGATCGCGTGGGGTCGGAAGGGCTGAAGCCAGCGGAAGACCTGGCGGTAGCAGTCGCGGCAGAACAGGCCGAGAGCGATGACGAACCAGACCAGGAACCAGCCCGGCAATCGCGGGCAGTGGGTCTGGTCGTGGCCGGTGCGCGCGAGGACTTCTTCCACGCGGGCGCGGGGGATGATACGCTTCAGAGCGCGGAGACGCTCGCGCGTGGGCCAGGACGCGATCGCGTCGGCCTCCTTGCGGATGTTGATCACCGTAGCCTCCTGATCAGCTATGGAGTTGTGGCAAACTCATGCTGATCGGAGGCTTTCTCTTTGGCAACCCCATTGGACGGTATTGGGACTAGGGTTCTCAGTTCGCCACTCCTTGAGAGGGCGGGGCTTGTCGCTGGGCGGAGCCAGCGTCGTCAACTTCCGGTGGAGCCGCCTGTTGATCTCGCCCATGATGGATGCCCAGTTCAGAAGATCTGCTCCAGTCCGCAACAAACGCCTACCCCACGAACCAGCGATCTGACCGTGATCCTCGCTCCTCAACGCCCCTTCCTGACTGCTCGGAACACCATGTCGTCGCCCAAGTGGAAGAATATCCGTCCCTCGATCTCGTCCCCGTCCAGGACCGCCCAGCCCCGGCCCTGGGCGGCATCCATCTCGTCGTTGCCGTCCCAGGTCCACTTGACGGCTGGTTCGCCGTCCCTGTGTCGTCAGGCGGCAATCCATGTGGCCGTGGACGTAGCCAAAATGAAACTGCCCGCTGCCCTTCTGGTCGAACTCGAAGTAGCCCTCTTCCTCTTCGTCAATGAACTCCTCGTCCCAGGCACTCATCGAGACGATCCGCCAGCGGCCAGTGAAGGGGTTCGGGGCTTTCGCCTTCTTTGCCATCGTCCTACTCCACTTCGTCCAAGTTATCCGTCAAGTTCCGTCATCAATTCAGCCCGTCGCCGTTCAATGGCTTTCAAGCGAGTTGTGAGTGTCCTGGCTTCTTTGTTGAGGTCGGCCAACTCCTTTTGGAGTTTCTTCTTGTGCAGGTGGTCCTGCCCGCTCTTGTCTCGGACGAGAGATTCGACTTCGTGCCGCAATAGCCGATACCACGGGTTGCCGTGCATGTTGCTTTCTCGGAATTGCAACTTGCCGACTCGGATTGCGGCAATGATCTCCTGTTGTGTCAGACCGAACTCCTGCCGAGCGGACTTGTCGCTCAGAGTGGCCCCTTTTCGTGACCACATCGAATCGCCATCGTCCATCGCTCACCCTCCTTGCTGCCGATCTGCCGGGATGTACGGGATCAGCCCCTTGTTGAAGGCGATCTCCTGAACTTCCCTGGGAGCATGGCGAACATCCATCATGAAGCCGTTGACCTGAAGCATCCACACCATCGGGTTGTCATCCAGGCGGCTCGGCAAGGTCCAGTTCGGGTCAAGCTGGTGAATCTTGAGCATCTTTCGGATTGCCGCCAGCTTCGCCGCCCCGCTGCTTGGGCTGGTTCCGAGATAGTGGTCGATGTCGGTTGACCGCATATAGGGCGTCTGGCTCTTGTCGTGCAGGAAGTTGACCCCGCCCACGGCCCGCACGATGCCGCTGGCCCAGGCATTCGGACTGCCGTGAAGCAAGGGCGAGGGGCGTTTGCGGGCCAGCTTCTCGGCCAGTTTGCGGCAAAGGACGGCATATTCTTCGTTCAGATGCTCTTTGCAAAACTGGTCGATCAAGCCGATGATGACGCCCAGAGCCTCGTCCTTTTCCTCCCTCGACGGCGGCTTCGGGACTGGCTTGGCTTTCGGCGCTTTCGGAGGCAAGCGGCTTGTCCGACATCGGCAGCGAAGTGACGATCCCATGCCGTGCCTTGGCCTCCTTGAAACTCTCGTTCAGATGCCGCCGGATGCCGGGGCCGAACGAAATGTTGTAGCTGCTCATCAAGCCGTCGTAGACGATCCTGTCCTTGAACGGCAGCAGGACCGTCTGCGTCAGGACCGGCAGGTACGGCCCGATCAAGTCCTCGAACGGTTGGGACAGAGCCAGGACGCCGTAAGCGATGGCTGGGTCGGTCGTGGAGAGGAACACCGTGTACTTCTTGAGTTCACGGAAGACGTAGAACCTGCCCGCGACGAGATGCCGCCAGGAACGAACGATGTCGAGTTCGTCGTCCGACAGGTGGGCCGGGTTTTCATCGACAAAGGACTCGATCAGATCGAGGTTGGCACTCAAGGCGTCACGGACCTTGAGCCGGACTTCCGGCGACAGGGCGGCGAATTCTTCCGGCGTGGCGATCTTGTCGGGAATCACCTTGAGGCGCTGGTTCACGAAGAACATGAGCGCCCGGTGCAGCCTGAAGAACAGTTCGAGTTCTTGGGGAGGGAGCAACATTTGGAATCACCTCTCTTGCGACGGGTCTCGATCACCCTGATCGTCCGATAGAAAATACTCGTAGAGGTCCAAGTCCTGAGCGGGGTCGTATCCTTCGATGTCTTCGCCGACGATAATCGTGGCACGGATGAGGTCTGTCTTACCGCCGTGAGGCAACGTCATCGTTCCACGACTAACCCGAATGTCCTGCGTCCTTGTCTGGATTTCCGGGTGTCGCTCCAGCCATTTCTCCACGATCCAGTATATATCCGGCTCACTTATCTTGCCATCACGAGTGAGCTTGCCGTGAATGAACGGGATAATGGTGATTCGTTTAGGCTTCATGGGTGTCGAATCGTCTCCCGGAACTTGCCATCCGCTCACTTCGCCTTCCTCATCTCCTTCGTCGCCTGGTTCGCATCGAATGCCTCTGGATCGAACGGCCCCCGCCATTCCAGCATGTTCCTCGTGTTCCTCGTGCTCGGGATCAGCGATGGCTGCGAGGAAGTCGCCGTAGCCCCAAGGCCCACCGCAGTCCTCGGGTGGGCAGGCCCGTTCCCCTTCCAGGCAGAGCGGGTATTTCGCCTTCCAGTCGACGGGCGGGCATCCCTCGAAAAGAACCTCGTGCCGCCAGCCGTCCCCGAAGTCGTACTCGTACTCGAAGCGAACCGCTTGCCGCTCTCGGGCAGGATCTCGCTCAGACATTGTCGTCGTGGAATCCTCGTACTCGCAGTCCTCGAAATCCTCCTCCATCAAGAGCGGGTCGCCGTAGCGCCCGCCGTCGATCGTGAACTGGTGCAGGTGGGAGTTCGTCCAGCCCATCGCCGTCTGGATGTGCTCGTGGAGCTTGTCCAGGGTGCAGTCCCCGACCTGGATGCGCCGCCAGATCGGAGGGCTGGTTTCCAGCAGCGTGATCTTGAACTGGTACAGAAGCTCGGACTTCGTGGGGCGTGGTTTGCGAGTCTTCGGGGACATCCAGCCAAAGACCTCTGCGTGTTCCTCCTCGAAGAACTTGACCACCCTTGCCTGGACCGCCATCAGGCGTTTCTTGTGGGCGCTGCGTGCGTACACGGCGGCTTCGCCGGTCGCATCGTTGAGCTTGTGCAGTTCGTTCCAGGTGACGCCAACGATCTGTGTGCCTTCCCCGGCCTGCTCGATCTTCCTCTTCAGGGTCCGGTTCATTTGGGTGAACTGGAGCAAGGTTTCACGCTGTAGCTGGGTGAGCTTGAGCGGATACGTCTCGCTGGCCTTCTTGGTCCGCTTGAGGCGGAACACAATCGGTCCCGGATCATTGCCCGCCAGGTAATCGCTCAGTCCCTTCTGGAGCTTCTGCCGGGCCTGCTGTGGGGTCAGGGGCTTGTCGTCGTCGGATGTCATGTTCAGTCTCCCGATGCCGACCTTTTCCGAGCCGTCACTTCGATCGAGCCGAGACGACTTCGATGCGGAAGTCTGCCCCGACCGGCACGACTCTCGCATCGACGATTTGCCGATGATCGTCGGGGAACATTCTTCAGCTTCCGCTCGATCAGGGTCTCCATGTCCTTGACGATCTTGGCAAGGTCGTCTGGGGAGATGGTGGGATTGAACCGCCGGTAGCTCTCGGCGTACTGCTGGAGTTGCTGCTGCCGGTTCTCTGGTGAGACGCACGCCATGTTCCAAGCCGAGCACACGGCGGTCAGACGGTTCTGCCTCTCCTCAAGCGTTTTGCCCACCGAGATGAACCCAGCGCCCATGTCCGAGATCATCTCGGACATCTTGCGTTTGGGTGACTCGTTGGGCTCCATGCGATCATCCATTCCTGAACTCCGACACCGTGAACTGATCGTGCTGCGAGTTCGTCGAACTCAGCCGACTCCAGGAACCTCTGCTCTGGTCGTTCTCAGATGTTGGGTGCTTACATCGATACATCACCTAACTCTTTCGTCGCACCTTGTACCGCTCACGCAGGGCGGCAAGCTGTTCGGCACCGACGACGGGCTTCATTTTCTCGTAGTAGCACGACCGAATCGAGTCAAGCAGTTCGTCGTCCAGATTTCCCTTGGTCTTCAGGATCTTCCATGTTTCCTCCTCGATCTCCGGGCCGGTGATCATCGCCAGCCAGAGAGTCTCGACCAGGGCTTTTGCACTCGTCTCTCGGTCGGGTGAGGTCACGTAAGGAGAGAGCGGGGCAGCGAACTCTTGGAGCAGGTCATGAACTTCTTTGTCGGTCATCGCTTGGTCCTTGCGAAAAAACGAAGTTGGCTGGTTCTGAAGGATGCTGCTGAGGATGCTTCGATCACGCTTTGTCGAGGTTGAGGACACTGGGATCGTCCACGTCCTCCGCCTCGACGGGATCGACGAGGATGATTCTCTCCTGGCAAGCCCGTTCGGGTCCGGCAAGTAGATGTTCCCGTTCTTGATCACGGCACGATAGCCGGAATCGATCGATGGCGTCGAAGAGTTGGTCTTCGATCTCATGGAATTCGGGGTCGCCCATACCGAGGCTCTCCTCCGAAATCTCGATCATAGCTGTCCACCAAGCTGAGACAGCATCGCTCGATCAGGGGTCTTGGACATCATTCATGCTCCTCACGAGGTCGGCACGGTCCCAGCCCTTGCTGGGCTTGAGTCGAACTCACCGCCAGTGATCTGACCAGTAGGTGTAGTCCGATATAAGCTGGTAGTTCGGGTCTTGCTTCTTGAGTTCGATCACCTCAAGCGGGAACTCGATCTCTTCGTCGTGATGAACCCCGATCCCGTAGAGCCCAGCCTCCTCATCAAACTCGTCTTCTACGGGAGGGTCCAGCCGGGAGATCGGGACCATCACCTTCTTCCTGGAGAACGAGCCGGTTTTTTCCCAGATGAAGCTGAAAAACGGGAACCTCAGGTGCGCCGATAGGTAGCGGTAGTAGGTCAGCAGAGTCTCGGGCGAGACAAGGGGAATCGGGTCGTCGTGTGTCAGCCCGAAGGCCATACGGACACGATCATCCTGGTCCTTTTCGGACAAGGGCGGGGTCTTGATCTCGGTCGGCTGCTCGATGGGAACGGGTGTGCCGTCGTCGGGTTCGAGGTCCTCCTCACCCAGGCTCATGATCTCGAAATCCAGTCCGTCCCGGTCACATCGCTTGCGGTAAATCGGGTGGATACTCGCAAGAGTTCGATCGTCCAACTTGAACAGGCAGTTGATCTGAGCCCGGTCCTTGATGATCTCGGTGACGGTTCCAGTCCAACCACCCAAGGGCATGTCGGGGAAGACCGAGTCGTTGACTCCCGGTTTGACCCGCACCTTGTCCCCGACCTTGAAGCGAGGGAGCCCGACTTGTTCTTGGTGTGCTCATGGTTCACTCCTCGGCGGAATCGTCCGCCTGGTCGGCCGGGATGTACGGGATCAAGCCCTTGCGGAACACCTCTTCCTGAATCTCCCTGGGCAGACGCCGGGCATTGGCGATCATGATCCACATCCGGTTTCGGACGCCATTCTTAGCTTCCGTTCATGACCAGTTCACGAACCAGTACGAGTAATCATCCACCAACTGGTGGTTGTGCCGATCTTTCACCTCGTCGATCTTGAACAGGGGAACTTCGATCCGTCCCTCCTCATTCCGTCCCATCCCGATGATCCCATACTCGGTGTCGATGTCACACTCATCGGGTCGGAGTAGACCGGTCACGCTGAGGGGTTTTTCGATGCGGGCATCGAACGGGAACGTCAGGTGCTTCGAGAGGTAACGATGATAGGTCAGCAGCTTCCTGGTGCTGACATCGGGAAGAAGGTCATCGTGGCTCAGGTGGAACACCCTGCGAACCCGATCATCCTGGTCCTCCTCCGAGAGCGACTTCGTGACAATCTGGGTCGGCTGTTCCATGGGGGGCGGCGTCCCATCGTCGGGTTCGATGTCCTCCTCACCCAACCACATGGACTCGCATTCCAACCCGTCCCGTTCGCACCGCTTGCGGTAGACTGGGTGCATCTGATCGAGTGTGCGGCGGTCCCATTCGATAAGGATCGTGACCGGAGGCTTCGCATCGATCTCGGTGATCGTCCCTGACCAGCCGCCCAGCGGGATGTCGGTGAAATCGGGGTCACGAATGCCGGACGTAGCTGTCCATTCTGTGAAATCAGTGTTCCCGAGATCGGCGGGATTGGCTAGACTCGCTGGGGTATGGATACCATTGAGAGCTCAAACAGGATGTGAGAGAGGGGCGGATCGGCGCCGAAAGGCTCGTCGATCTGATCGCGGACCTGAGCCGTAAGCTCGACGCCGCGAACAAACGCATCGAGGAGCTTGAGAAACAGATCTGGTGGCACCGCCGACGGCGAAGGTCGACGAGCCATTCTCCACTCGGGCGGAAGAAAAGCGACAAGAGGCTCGCGGCAAGAAGAAACGCCAGCGCAAGCCCAAGGGACGACGCGGTCGCGTATCCACCGACGACAAAGTCGGCAGGCTGAGCGAACCGAAGCCGTTTTTCCCGAAGGCGTCTCGCCGGACGCGTGTCACTTGTCGCATGTTCGGCCGGTGTGGCGCCTGGAAAACGGTCGAGCGGTGCTGGTCGCGTACCAAGTCTATCGCGGCCCGGGCAACCGCTATGGCCAAATCCCCGGCGTGCTGGGCCGGAGCGAGTACGGCCTGGAGATCGTCACCGAGATCGCCTATCTGGTGTATATCGTCGGCCTGTCCTTTGACAAAGTCTGTCTTCTCCTCAATTTCTTCCAGAACCTGCGCCTGGGCAAGTCGCAAGCCAACGCGTTGCTTTATCGGTTGTCGCGCGATTGGGAACACGAGTTCGACGTGCTCTGCACGTTGCTGGCCAACTCGCTGGTGGTGCATGCCGACGAGACGCAGTTGGAGTCTGAACAGCGTCTGGGCGTTTCTTTCGGAGAAGGCGCGGGTGCTGTTGTTCGGCGTGCATAAGGATGCCGCGACGCTCGAGAAGATGCTCGATCCGGCGTCGTTCGCGGGCATCGTGATCAGCGACGACGCGGCCGTGTACGCCAACTTCACCGCAGTCGCAAAAGTGCTGGGCCCATCTGCTGCGCAAGGCGATCAAGCTCACGCTGCAGGACCCGACCAACGCGGACTACCGGAGCTTCACGGACCGACTGCTGGAGATTTACCGCGAAGCCTGTCGCGTCCAGCGCGACGGGCGGCTGAGCGACGCGGGGCGGGCAGGAAAGTCCGCGTCCTCGACGACGAGATCTTCGACTTGTGCGTGGCGAATGTGGCTCGCGGACCTGCCGCCAATCGAAGGGACTCGAGAACGATTATCGCCTGCTGGTCAATGAGGTCATGCGGCTGATGCTCCGCGAGGAATTGTTCACGTTCGTGACCGCCAAGCCGACCGACGCAGCCGAACGGCACGACCAAACCGGTGGATGGGACGAACAACGAGGCCGAGCGAACATTGCGTGGCGCGGCCCAAGCGCGTGTGACGGGTCGGACGAACAAGACGGTCAACGGCGCCCGCCGCCAAACGATTCTGACCAGCGTCCTGGAATCGCTGCGTCTCTACCTGCCGACCTTCACGCTTTCGAGCGTGCTCGAGGAGTTGAAGCGGTGGTGGGCAACCGGGCGAAGCTGCTTCGAGGAACTTCTCGAGAAGCTCGAGCTCACTCCGCCTGAGCAATCCGTCATTGATCAGATCCTTCCAGGGCCGAGCGGGTAAACCGCAACGCGGTTCACAAGAGGCAGGCGAGGCGGTGGCTCGACACGGACGGTTGGCGCAAACGGCGCCAATCGACGTGTGCACGAACCCCACAAAGGGGCCCCGCCCGCATTTCCATCACCACTCACGCGCAGCGCCGATGCCGACTTGAGAAAGTCTCGGCCCGCTCCGCCATGCGCACAGAATTGACAACTACGGCGGTCACCGAGGCGATGCTCGATGGCGTCAAGGAAGACGACCACATCCAGGACCGCATCAACGACGTGGACGCCGCCATCAAGGCGATCCGCACCGAACTGATCGACCGCCTGCCCAAGATGCGGCGCAGCGGCAAGCTCATCACGAAGGGTTTCACGGTCACGGTGACGGCTGCCAGCGAATCGCCCGTCCTCGCCGTTGCCTGACACCACCGAAGGGGTCGTGAAGAGATCACGACCCCTCAACGGAGACGACCATGACCGTGGGCGAAATGACCCTGGAAGACGCCGCCCGTGAAGCGGCAGGCAACTGGCAGCGGTTCACCTGCTTCGTCTGGTTCCGGGAGAACGAGATCGACGACCCTGACAACTGGGCGATCATCTACACGCACAACCGGGACAGCGGGCTCGCTGGACCAGAGCAACGCCGACGCAATCGCCCAGGCGATGGCGCCGTTCACCGAAGGCGACGACCCGGATGTGGTCTTCGAGAGCCACGACCACTGGGCGGTCGGGCACGTCGACGGGTTCAGCATCCGGGTCTTCCGGGACGGTCAGATCACCGACGCCTTCAAGACCTATCACGAGCTCGCTGAACGACTCGCCGACTACCCAGTCTTGGACGAAGAGGATTACAGCCGCAGGGAGTACGAGGCGACCCTGGAGAACCTCACCGACGCTGCCTGGCGGGTGAAGCACGAGTACGACCTGCCCGAGGGCTGGGAGGGCGACGTTTTCTCGTGGCTCTGGGACCACCGCCAGAGCGCCGTGGAGAACCGGGACGATCAGGGCGGCTACCCCGAGGAGCACGACCTCCGGGCTGCGTTCGATGCTCTGGGCTACGAGCGATCGAGAGAGCTGACACCACCGGGGAGAGCGTGACGAACGCTCTCCCCGCTGGAGTTCAAGATGACGATCGCAACCGACCTGCCCGACGACGTGATGGCTCAGGCTGCTCAGGATTTCTTCGCCTCGGAGTGGGCAGACGCACGGGAAGAGTCGGGCTTCTCGTTCGCCCCTGGCACCGAGATCACCGAGGTCTGCCCTGAGCAGGATCACGCCACGCTGCTCGAACTGATCCGACCCTACATCGACAGGCTGGCAGAAGCCTGGGGACGTGGCGTCGGGGCGATGTTCTCCCTCATGGAGATCCCCGAGGACGAGTGGGCGGATGCCCTGTATCTACGTCCTCATGGGCTGCCGTGGTCACGGCGTCAGCCTGGACGACGACTACGGCGACAACATCGACATCGCCAAGGACAAGCTCGGAACGGACCTGGACTCATCGCCCTTCTACTCCGAGTTCAGCGAGTTCTCCGACCTGGCGTATGAGGTCGTCGAGACCGACGCCAGGAAGCCCGATCCTGACCCCGATACTGAAGCTCTGTGGCTTCCCGGCGACCGGGTGCGGGTGGATGCCAGTATGCCCACCGGTGACCGACTCCGGGGCACTGGGACCATCCTCCGTAGCGTCACCACCAGCGACCTGCACCACGGTGACAGCGGCGTCATCGTCACGATCCATGACGACCAACACGTAGAGCCGTGGTCCTATGTGGGGCGAACGATCTGCGTCGGGGAAGACGAGTGCGAACCCCTCTGATGACACCACCGGGATGAGCGTGACGAACACCCTCCCCGATGGAGCATGACCATGACTGAGACCACCCGACGAATGGCTGCGACGGCTGTTCGAGTTCGAGTACTGCGCCGAGTGTGGCGGCGATGCCGAGGACCATGAAGTGTCTGCCTCGTCCCCGGATCGGAAACTACTTTGCATGGTGCAAGCGATCTCCCTTCGCTGACACCAGCGGGGAGCGGCGTGACGATCACGCTCCCGGATGGGAGAACACCGTGATCTGGGCATCGCTGATCTTCGACGGCTGCGAACTCTTCTACATCCCCGTGCTCAATCCGGGTGCGTGCGAGGGGAAGACGTGGTACGTCGAATTCGTCGGGGATGTGCCAAACAGGCTTGTTGTCGAAGCCGACATCCGTCGAGTGACGCCCTGTTCGTGCTGAACAACGATCCTGAATGGGGCGATCTGGTCTATGTTGCCATCGCCGAGGACGAGGACGACGTCCCGAGAAGTCCAGGGCACGCCAGTTCGTGCGGGTTCACGGGCAAGCCGATCGTGATCCGCCATACCCCGTCCGCTACCACGATGAAGGGTTCCCTGTCCAGGGCATCGACCCACGCCAGTCGCCCTTGCCCGCTACAACTGAGCCCGTGTGACACCACCGGGAGTGGCGTGACGAACGCCTTCCCCGATGGAGCCAGACGATGAGCATCACCGCCTCGTGCAAGTTCCACGATCACGACCTCACCGACATCCCCGTCCTCAACGCCGGTGGCTGGTTCGGCAAGACCTGGCTGCTGGAAATCGGCGGCTCCTATTCGCCACTCTGGCTGGTCGTCGAAGCCGACACCATCTCGGACGCCATCGACGAACTCAGCGACAACGAGACCTACGGGCACCAGATCCACGTGCCCGACTCTGATCTTCCCGACTACCCCGAGGACGATCGTCACTACGACGGTTCGGGAAGAGTCATCGACCTCGATCACCTCATGGTCCACGGGCTTGAGCGGTCGGACTTGCCCTATCCGGTGAAGTACCACGGCGACAGCCTGCCGACCGAGGGCATCGACCCTCGGGAGTTCCCTGCGTGGGAACTGGGCTGAATCCGGCGTTCCAGGGACAGCGAGGGGCTGTCAGCATTCAGCCCCATCTCCTGACACCAGCGGGAGCATCGATAGCCGTGGAATCACCACCAACTCCCGGAGAGCCCGCTATGGCACTCATTGAGCGTGACGGAAGGGTTTATGCACGGAAGCTCTGGATCTTTCTCGGAGCGAGCGAATGGGGCAATGACCTCATGCGACAGGTGGCGAGGGAAGCCTTCGCCACTGATGCCTCCCTCGATGCCGTCGAGGTCCACGAGCACGCTGGCTGGCATTTGACCTTCCTGCGAGATGGCACGGTCGTCGGCACCGCCAATGACCAGCGTGCACCTCGATCACAAAGCCACGGACTTCCTCAACAGCATCTACGGCTACGAATGTGTGGGGGAGATCCGCCGTCCCTGACACCACCGGGAGAGGCATGGAAGTAACAGCGAACAGAACCAGCCCACAGCATCCCGTTCATGGACAACGTATGAGCAACACTCGAACCAAGCCCCGGTTCTGCCTGCTCAAGCTCGACGAGACCCGGCACTGGGCTGATGACATGGCTGCCCGTGCGGTTCGCATCTTCGGTCTCTACGTCTACGACCAGAACAGGAGAGTCCATTGCTGCGAGTTCACACCATCCTACGAGTGCCTCTTCGTCGGTTCCGCTGGCGGGAACACCGATCTCGACGACGACGCAGCCGAACGGCTCGACGACGAGATCAGGGAGGGCGACCTGGGGACGGAGCCAGTGAGGTACATCCACTGCCGTGAGATCGACGCCCTTCCCGAGATCGGAGAGCACGACCTCAAGGTGGGCATCACGGACACCGGCATCGAGGACGAGGAAGAAGCCGTGGAGTACGTGCGGCAGAGGGTTCTCTGACGTGACACCACCGGCAACCGTGACGAACACCCGACCACCCCGCAGGAGACCCACATGGCGTTCACCGCAGACACCGGCGACCACAAGGTCACTCGTAGCGACATCTTCCTCGTCGATCCCAGGGCGCTGCGTCGTGGACTGGCGGAAGAACCTCACCGCAACGGCGAGGAGCCGCCCGTCGATGACGCCCTGATCGAACTCGCCCGTGACATGATGCCCAAGAAGGGTCAGGGCGACACCGAGGACGGCACCAGCGGGCAGCTGAATCCGATCCTCGTCCGACCCCTCAGCGACCGCCGCCTGGAGGTCGTGGGCGGCTTCCGCCGTATGCGGGCAGCCCTCTGGCTGATCGAGTGCGGGACGTGCCCCGACTTCAAGGTGAAGTACGTCGTCAGCCGCCTCTCCGACGCCGAGGCGGCACTCGTCAACCTGTCCGAGAACATCCAGCGGGAAGACCCCAAGCCGATCCAGCTTGCCCATGCCGTCCGGGCGCTGACCGAAGACTACGGGCTGACGCTCAAGCAGGTCGCCGGGACGGCTGAAGCGGAGCGAGGCGTGGCTGTCGAACCTGCTGAACCTCGTGATGCTCCCCGCACCGATCCAGGAGAGCGTGGCGAACGGGAAGACCCCGGTATCCGCCGCCCTGGAACTGACCAAGCTCCCGACCGACAAGCAGGTCGCAGACCTTCAACGACCTCGCAGCCAGCGGCGAGAAGGTCACCGCCGCCAAGGTGCGCCAGAAGCGTCAGGAGACGCATGAGGCGACCGGCGAGGGCGGTCCCGTGCCCCGGACGCTCAAGCAACTGAGGGCGTTCCTGGAGGGCAAGACCGGTCCCGCCGACCCCGGTCACAAGCTCGCCGCTTACCTGCTCGACTACCTGGCGGGCAAGCGGTCGGACGAGCAGATGGTGCGGTACTGGGACAAGTCGTTCCCCGAGACCACCTCCTGACACCACCGAGGGGGGCGGGACGAACGCCCCCTACGACAATATCGGACAAGGGATCGCACGATGAGCCAGCCCGCTCTGACCCTGATCGACGACGCCCAGGTCGCTGAGGACTCGTCACTGACCGCTCTGGAGCAGCGGCAGGAACTTCTTGCACATCACGTCAAGTTGCTCGCCCGTGGGCATGATCGGTCGGGTTGTTCGTGTTCGGGTCGCAAGGCGGCTTGGGGAAGTCCCGCACGGTCCTGCGGACGCTCGCCGAGGAGGGCGTGTCGCCGGTCCTGGTGAACTCCCACATCACGCCGCTCGCCCTCTACAGCACGCTCTACTTCAACCGCTCGGGCAGGGTCGTGTTCTTCGACGATGTGGATGCGGTGTTCTCATCGATGGCGCACCTGGGGCTGCTGCGGAGCGCCCTCTGGGGTGATCCCAGGATCGTCACCTACGGTTCATCGCAGCTTGACGACCTTCCTGCCTCCTTCGAGATCGACAGCCGACTCATCTTCTGCGCCAACGTCATCCCCCGGAAAAACGATGCGTTCAAGGCGGTACTCTCACGGTGCGACATCTTCGAGCTAGCTGCGACCCAGGAAGAAGTCGTCGATCTCATGCGCTCGATCGCATCGTCGGGCTATGAATCCCTCAGCCCCGTTGAGTGCCTGGAGGTCGTCGATTTCATCGAGCAGAACGGCGACGACCGGGCGATCTCGCTCAGGCTCTTGGAGCCGTCGTTCCGCAAGGTGCTCTACGCCCAATCTGAGGGATTGGATTGGCGTGAACTTATGGCTCTTCTCCAAAGCGTGTGGGTAAAAAACCGTGTGTGAGGGCCGCGAAGACCTTCGTTTCAAGGATATTTTGGCTTCTCCTCGGCGCGGAGAATCTGGCATGATGACCGGATGCGAAAACAACGTCGGCTGGATGATGCGTACCGGTTTATCGGTTTCCGTCCGGAGCCCACGGTCCGTGGCCTCTTCGGAGATCCCAAGGCGCGGATCGTGCGGCTCCTGCGCCGGGAAAAAAACGGACTGCGGAGCCTGTGGGCAGAGTCAGCGAACCTTCTACGACCGCACGACCCGTCGCGTACGCGACCTCTCCTGTGGCGACACCCGGGTGTACCTGGAGTTCGAGGTGCGGCGCGTCTCTTGCCGGAACTGCGGCGCCGTGAAGCGGGAACATCTGCCCTGGTTGGCCAACAACCCCTTCTACACCAAACGGTTCGCCTTCTATGTCGGGCGGCGCTGTCGGGCCTCGACACTCCGGGATGTGGTGCGGAACTCCGCCTCGATTGGAAAGCGGTCAAGTCGCTGGAGATGGAGTCTATGCGCGAGCAACTCCGACGGGCCGGGACGCCCGGTCCGAAGGTGCTCGGCATCGACGAACTCTCCGTCGGCAGGGGACACAACTACCGCATCATCGTCAGCGACCTGGTCCGCGGCCGGCCGATCTGGTTCGGAGGTACGGACCGATCCGAGAAGAGCATGGCTCTCTTCTTCCAGTGGCTGGGGCCGCGGAAATGCACGGGGATCCGCCTGGCCGTCATGGACATGTGGAAGCCGTTCCGCAACTCCACGCTCAAGGCGGGAAACGCGCCTCAAGCCGGGATCCTGTACGACAAGTTTCACATCCTCAAGAAATTGAACGAGGCCTTGGACAAGGTTCGAAGCGCGAGTACGCCCGGCTCTCGGGAAAGGACCGGCGATTCATCAAGGGCCAGAAGTACACCTTGCTGTCCCGCTGGGCCAACTTGAAGCAGGGGGGGCGTCAGTCGTTGAAGGCGTTGTTCGCGGCGAACAGGAGGTTGAACAAGGCCTACCTGCTCAAGGAGATGTTCCGCCAACTGTGGGACTACAAGCGAGAGGTGTGGGCACGGCGATTCTTCGAGCGCTGGAAGTCGGCCTTGAGATGGCAGCGCCTCAAGCCGTACGAGAAGTTCGCCCGGATGGTCGAGGACCACTGGGACGGGATCGCGTCGTATTACCAGGAGGAGAACAAGGTGCCCTTGGGCTTCGTGGAAGGCATCAACAACAAGATCCGAGTCATCCAACGACGGGCCTACGGACTTCGAGACGAAGAGTACCTCCGCCTCAAAATCCTCACGTGCATGCTGCCAGAAATCTGAAAATCGGTCCAAAGTTACCCACACGTTTTGGAGAAGAGCCGAACTTATCAAATGCCAGCTTCGCACCCTGGGTCGCAAAGAAGACACGTCTCGCCGCATCGACGCCAAGGCGAACGAGCTTCGCCTGCTCCATCAGGCGATCGAGCATTTCCCGCACTCCGTGAGCGAACAGCAGACGTTCTGGAGCCGTGCCACGGGCAAGAGCCGTGCGAGCTTCTTCCGTCTCCTCGCACGCCATCGTCCCTGCTGACACCACCGGCTTCGATCGTGGAAACCGCATCTCACCCCGGAGAGTTCCATGATCGTCAGCCTCGTTAGTTCGTCCTGCTACGTCTACAAGCAGGACAGTGATCCCATCTTCCGCCCCACCCGAGGCAATTCTTCCTGGAGCGCCCCGGTTGGTACGGTGCCGAATCCCGCTTGCTCCACCACGTCCAGAAGCTCCTCAATCAGAGGGGCTTCGATCTCATCAAGAAACGGATGTGGCGTGACGGGCACTTGTTCGGCACGGAGTACAGCCCGTACCTCCGCAGCCGGGATATCCAGAAGAGGCCCAGCCTATGCGTCTACCACGCCGACTACGCCATCGAGATCAGTGCCGAGTCATTCAACAAGCTCGGCAGGGTCGAACTGGCGGTGGAATACGGGCTCGCCGAGGAGGGTGACGGTCCCCTCGCTGCTGCTTCGAGGGACCACGTACTGAAACTCGAAGCTGACCATCCCTGCTACGAGGTCTCGTGGAGCGCTCCCGCTGACATCGACAGCGGCATCATGACGAGCGGTTCCGGTCGATACCGCCACTACAGGGTGTTTACCGATCGGGACGAAGCCGAGGCGTGGCTGCGTTCCTGCCCAGGTGAGTACCCCGAACTCATCGACCGCCGCACAGGTGAGAGTCTCACCCCATGAGATCGAGTGAGTCCTGCTGACACCACGAGAACTCCCGTTGAGAACGCCAACCATAGACGGGAGTACGAAAATGGGACTTTCCAGCGAGCGGCGGGGTCAGTGCGAGGTCGGCATCGTCACACACGACGGCAGGGTCTTCGTCGCCTTCGGTGCCTCGGTCTACGGGCAATACCGTTCAACGGCGCATGACGATCGCCTTGCCAAACTCCTTGGTGGGTTGAGGATAATTGCGATGCTCGGGCCTCTTCTTCCCCCAGTTGCTCATCTTCCGTTTGATGACGCGGGGGTTGATCCGATCACGCCGTTCGGGCAACACCTCCTCGGCGATTTCCGCCACCAAGTTGTGGTACCACCGGTTGCGACCCCGACGGCTCGCCGGGCACTCGGGCAACCGACACCGGAGGATCTTCAGTGCGGCGGTGAACGAGAGTCGATGCGGGTCGATCCCCTGAGTCACTGCCGCCTCTTGCATCAGCACCCGGACGACGTAGTGACCCAACAACAGGCCGTACAGTTCCTGCACCACGCCGCCAGGCGTCTGGCTGCGCAGCACCGGACGCTCGCGTTGATGGGTCTTCAACTCATCGATGGTAAGTTCTTCTTCCCATCTCTCGTGATAGAGCACGATCAAGGTCTCGGCCGGGTCGAGTCGCTCGTCCAACAGCGTCGTCAACAGTCGGTGAGGCTCACCCGAGCCGGGGCGACCGGGATCATCGAAGGTGTACTCGATAATCCGCACCGGGATACCGTTGCGGTCCTTCTGCCGGTCGTAGCTGGTGCGGTAGATCTTCGACAGGTAGGAGCCGTCGTCGAGCACGCGGAGAGGCTCGAAGATGAGGTTCTTCTTGATTCGGGCCAACAGATGTGCCTTTCGCTGGCGCACCTCGGAGATGGTCTGATAGCTGAGGAAATTCCGGTCCCAGAGCAAGAGCATGCCCTCCTGGAGGAATCGCAGGAGGTAGTGCGACATGGTGACCTCACCGCAAGAGCAGGGCTTGATCAAGAAGCGCCAGAGGACATGACTGCCGGTCTCACACAGCGCGAGGACGCGGGCCTGAGGGAACGCAGCGGGGGCACGGCTACTGCCGGGCGCCCGAAGGCCCGCACATTGGCCGGGGTATCAGGCACGTCGACGACGAAGCCGTCCAGAGCCATGGTCCGCATGCCCCGGTAGAACGCCCCAGGGGTGGTTGGCTTGCCCTGCAACTGAATGACCTGTTCGGCCAGGAGGCGCATGGGGGCAATGCCCAGGCGTTTGCGGGCCTCGCACAAGGTAGTTCGTCCCGGTGTGGCGCCCTTGCGGAAGGGTTGGAGCCAACGGAAGACCTGGCGGTAGCAGTCGCGGCAGAACAGGCCCAGGGCGATGACAAACCAGAGCATGAACCAGCCCGGCAGCCGAGGGCAGTGGGAGCAGTCGTGCCCGGTGCGGGAGAGGACTTCTTCCACACGGGCGCGGGGGATGATACGTTTCAAGGCGCGGAGACGCTCACGAGTGGGCCAAGACGTGAAAGCGTCGGCCTCCTTGCGGATGTCGATCATCGTAGCCTCCTGATCAGTCATGGAGTTGTGGCAAACTCATGCTGATCGGAGGCTTTCTATTTGGCAACCCCGTTGGACGGTATTGGGTCTACGGGCGGAACGTAACGGGTTACACCCGCCACCGTAGTGGGTGCATCAGCCTGAGCCGCTGGGACGGCAGCACGATGCTCGGCTGTCGAAGCCAGGTTATCCGTGAGTTCGCTGATGGTTCGATCGCCCTCGTGTTCCGCCTGACGCACGGGCGCTACATCGTCGGGTTCGCCTTGGGCGACGACGGGATGTTGTTCCGGGGTGAGTTGCTCACCGACATCGACGACGACCAAGCCCGCCATGAGGCGCTCGAACTCGCCGAGTACTGGTCACAGATCGACGAGGAAGACGAAGCCGACCCGTGGCACGGCGAGCCGGGCGAGCCCGACGACGGCGACTATCCCGACTGACGGTGATGGGCGGGGTGGTACGGAGACCGCCTCGCCCTGACACCGCCGAGCACGATGTGAACAACACGAGGGATTGAGCGCCTTCATTCTCCCTGCTGCCGTTTCACCGAGTCGATGACCGCCTGCATGGCGTCGAGGTACTGGAGAGTGCCTTTCGCCCAGCGGGCGTGATCCGGTAGGTCGATCTCGGTCGCTTGCCGACAAACGCCTTATCGCAACTGACGTAGCCCGATTCTTCGAGCTTCTGGAGGTGCAACCCGAGGGCACCGTCGCTGACACCATGCTGCTTCTTGAGCGTCGTGAAGTCGAGCGCACCGTGAATCTGCAACGCCGTGAGGACGCCGAGGCGGATGGGACCGTGGACGGTCGTGTCGAGACTGTTGAAGTCAATGGGCGACATGCTCGCCCCCGCTCCGCAGTTGGCGAGCCATGACGATCGCTGTCGAGATCCCGCCGAGAACGAGCCACCCGCCCACAAGCAGACCGGCACTCTCGTATCCGACCCAGGGCGTTACAGCGCCAGCCAGCACGGTCGAGACCGCAAAGCCGAGCGTGTACCGCTTGCTCCGGTCGGGGATGGCAGCCGCCAGGGCGAACAACCCGGCCAGGAAAAACGTGGCGGCGGTCAGCGTGCCAGCAGAGAGGCCGTTCCTCACGCCCCAGACGGTGAACCCGACGTAGAGAGGCACGATGACGGCGGCAACGGTCCACCATTGCCGGTGTTCACGCCAGAAGAGAGGGGCGACCTCCCTCCTGCGGCGGGCAACCCAAGTCAACACACCCAACACCAGGCAGACTGGGACGACGAGGAGCCCGATGTAAGCGAGGTGGAAGGCTGATCCTGGAACGGCAGGCTTCACCGAGATGCCAGTTCCCGACGTGATCGCAGCGATGACCACTCCGACGATCGCAAAGGCGATGCAAGCCCAGACGTGCTCCCACTCGAAGGGGAGCCGAAGACCCATCGCCTGTCGCATGACCTCTAGGTCTTCTCGCACACGTTCCAGTTTCGCTTCGCTCATGGCGTTCTCCGGGTCGATCGGCGTCACTCTTTGGTGACGAGTACTCTGATGTAAAGAGTATTCGGCAGCGACTACGAAGTCAAGGGCGCTCTCCTTCGACCTCGGCATGTCATCCTGTCGGGCTCGGTGTGTCCCCGCACACATCGAACCGATCTCGCAGCCTGACACCACCGTGACCTTCGTGAGATCGACCACCCTTCGACAGAGGAGACCACATGACCGACCCGACCGAGAACGCTCGCAAGCAGATGCTCGCCGAGATCAACGCCGAACCCGGCAGCCGTGAGTACCTGGAAGCCAAGCACGGGCAGGTGTGGGACACGTCGGAGTTGTCCGATTCGTTCGTCGTGCTGGATTTGCCGCCCCGCTGGTTGTCGTGCGGCGAAAGAGCGACGGCGTGAAGGGCTCCCTGATGTTCCAGCACAACCCCCGCTTCTACTTCGGGTTCGAGCCCCACCGACCGTGACACCACCGGCGAGGGTGAGCAAGGAGGCTCACCCAGTCCTCCCAACTGTAACGTGTCGGTTCTCCTCAAGAACGGCACGCCGGGACGGCGGGAAAACAAGGGTCGCCGAAGGGCGATCCGTGCTACGGGTCGCTTATAATCGACATGTTACATCGTGAGGTCGCTGGGGATGCCGAAGACTACCGCCATCTACGTCCGAGTCAGCCATCGTGACCAGAGCCACGCCAGCCAGATGCCCGACCTCGAACGCTGGGCTGAGGCTCACGACGATCCCGTTGAGTGGTTCCGGGACACGTTTAGCGGAAAGACGATGGACCGACCGGGCATGTCCAAGCTGAACGACGAGCTTCGAGCCGGTCGGCTCTGCCGCATCGTAGTCTGGCGGCTCGACCGTCTGGGCAGGACGACGAGGGGTCTGTGCCAGCTATTCGACGAGCTTCGTGAGCGGAAGGTCGATCTGGTCTCGCTCAAGGACGGGTTCAGCCTGGACTCACCAGCCGGACGGCTCCACGCCCGCATCTTGGCGTCCGTTGCCGAGTACGAAACCGAAGTGAGGCGGGAGCGTGTCCTCGCCGGTCAGCAAGTCGCCAGGCGCAAGGGCAAGACGTGGGGCGGCTCCGAGAAGGGCTGGCGGTGGAAGGTCAGCGACGAACAGGTCGCAGCGATCCGGGAGATGAAGGCGGCAAGGACACCGATCGCCAAGATCGCCAGGATCACCGGACTGTCGAGACCGACGATCTACCGGGTGTTGAGTCAGGCGGATCAGGTTATGGGCTGACACCACCGAGCAGGGTGCGGAGAAACACATCAGCGCCCCAGATCGGGAGGCTCAGCCATGTACACCTTGACCCTGACGGCAGACGAGCGGCGGGCATTCGACTGGGTGGGCGACCGGTTCAACTCGGGCAAGGTCGCCTCGCTCCTGTTGGTCTGCATCCCCGAGGATCGGGAGTGGGGCGACGACACCACCATCACGTTCGCCATCCCGGAGCACGTGGCGTGGGAGATCCGGGAGCTTGCCGAGGAGGAGGACTATGCCTGGGCGTGCTTCGCCCCGGCACTGGCGGGCAAGCTCAACGACCTGTGCTGGAGCATCGTCTGACCCGGAGGCTTGGGTACGGGGCTTTGAGCCGCATCCGTCCGCTCGGCGATGACTGACGCCGGGAACTGTGTCATCCGACTCAGTTGCCCGGCTGACACCGCCGAGTTTATCGCAGGACATGTGCAAATGTTGGACGGCGGCGTCTCCCGAAGAGTCGGAGAGTTGGGCGGGAACGGTGAAGGTGGGTCTGTTGCAGATAAACTAATAGCCAATTTCCAGATTTCTTTATTAAAAATCGGTTCCCCCAGGGGGGTGGGTGGAACGCCACCGTTGTTGCCTTTTTGTTTATGTTCGACTCTGCGACTTTTCCCCCAGGGGGCTGAAGAACGGCCAGGAAGTGAAGCCTCGAAAAAATCGCCGCTGGAAAAAACGCTGCCTGGCAGGGTTCGACCTATCTCCCACGATCACAGGCGTACATCCACGATGGGCAGTCCCACCGAGCCACTTCCTACGACCCCTTGACGTGCCATTGGTTGACGTGTAAACTAACTACGTGCGGTCAAAAACGAGGTCTGGGGAGAGCGGCATGTCTGGCAGTCGGCTGCAAAAGGAACTGAAGAAGCGGCGGCCGTTCGACTCGCCCGAGCAGGAGGCGAGCCTGAGCATCGCCCGCACCGCTGACCGATTCGGCATCTGCTTCTCCCGGCTGTTCCGAGAGTTCGGTCTGACTCCCTCGCAGTACAACGTCCTGCGCATCCTGCGGGGCGAGGGCGAGCCCTTGCCGATCCTGGAGGTCGCCGACCGGTTGCTCGCCGCCGTGCCGGGCATCACCGGCCTGATCGACCGCCTGGAGAGCATGGGGCTACTTGCCAGGGACGCTCGACCGAAGATCGGCGTGTCATCTACGTGGCGATCACGCCGAAGGGTCTCGCCCAACTGGGCAGGCTCGACGAACCGGTGGCCGCACTCCACAAGAGGCTGCTCGGACACCTGAGCCCGACCGAATTGCGGCAGTTGATCGGGCTGCTGGAGAAGGCCCGCCAGCCGCTCGACCAGTCCGGTGGGGCTTGAGATTCTCCTTTTTTTGTCATGTAGTTGACACGTCAATAATCGGCACTCAAACCAAAGGAGGCAGGTCGATGATCCGGGTCCGCAAGGCGTCCGAGCGGGGCCACTTCGACCACGGCTGGCTCGACACCTATCACACCTTCTCGTTTTCTCAGTACTACAACCCCCGGCAGATGGGCTTCCGTGCCTTGCGGGTGATCAACGAGGACCGGGTGCGGCCCGGTCGGGGCTTCGGCACCCACCCGCACGAGGACATGGAGATCGTCACCTATGTCCTTTCCGGGGCGCTGGCGCACGAGGACAGCCTGGGCACCGGCAGCACCATCCGCCCCGGCGAGTTGCAGCGGATGACGGCCGGGACGGGCATCACCCATAGCGAGTTCAACCCCTCGCAGGATCGAGCCCGTCCACTTCTACCAGATCTGGCTCCTGCCCGAGCGGGAGGGGCTGGACCCGTCCTACGAGCAGCGGGCCTTCCCCGAAGAGGAGCGGCGCAATCGGCTGCGCCTGGTCGCCTCACCAGACGGGAGCGACGGCTCGCTGACGATCCGCCAGGACGCCCGGCTGTACCTCGCCACGCTCGACGAGGGCCACGAAGTCTCGCACGAGATCGCCTCGGGCCGCCACGCCTGGCTGCAAGTCCTGCGGGGCAACGTCAGCCTGAACAGGTTGCGCTTTCCGCTGGGGACGGGGCCGCCCTCAGTGACGAGGCGGCCCTGGCGATCCGAGCCGAGGGACCGTCCGAAGTGTTGCTGTTCGACCTGGCATGAGGAGACGGAAGATGAGCACGAAACCCCACATCCTGGCCATGGCCGGGAGTACTCGGCACGATTCGTACAACAAACGGCTGGCCCGCATCGCCGCCCTCGGGGCGGAGGCGGCGGGGGCCGAAGTGACGGTCATCGACCTGCGGGACCTCCCTCTGCCGCTCTTCGACGAGGATTTGGAGCGGGAGGAGGGACCGCCCGAGGCTGCCACCAAGCTCAAGGGGCTCCTCGTCAAGCACGACGGTTTGATCGTCGCCTCGCCGGAGTACAACAGTTCGATCAGCGCCGTGCTGAAGAATGCGATCGATTGGGCCAGCCGCCCCGCACCCGGCGAGTCTCCACTGGTCGCCTTCCGGGGCAAGGTGGCCTCACTGCTCAGCGCCTCGCCGGGGCGCTGGGCGGGCTGCGGGGGTTGGTTCATCTGCGGTCGATCCTGGGCAACATCGGCGTGGTCGTCCTGCCGGACCAGATCGCCATCCCCAGGGCCTTCGGGGCGTTCTCGGTGGACGGGTCGCTCGTGGACCCGGAGCGGCAGTCGGCCGTCGAGGGGTTGGGACGGGCGCTGGCCGGGTTCGTCGCCAAGCTGAAGGCGACGGCGTGAACGGGGTCCGGCCCGCCCCCGCACGTCCACCCGTTCGAGGAAGATACCATCTGGGTCATGGAGGGTGAGATGACGATCGATGTCGGCGGAAAGACGCTGGTCCTCTGACCGGGGGCGAACGGCCACGTCCCCCGGAAAACGGTCCATTCGTTCAAAGTGACGAGCAGGGAGGTCTATCACGTCCTGAACTACTACAGTCCGGCCGGGTTCGAGCAGGCCGTCATCGGCTGCGTCGACCCGCCGAGTCACGGACCTCGAACCCTTCACGCACTGGATCGCCTTCACGGCGGGGGTGAAGGCCACGTCGCTACTGAACGGGCGCATGCAAAGTCCCCCACTTCCTGCGGCCTGATACGTCCATCTCGTTGGTCGCTCGTCGTTTCGGGCCGTGATCATCGGACGGCGGGGATGCCTTCATCGCCCAAGGGTCGTGGACCGGGAGCAGGCCAGCGGAACTTTCGCTCGTGCTCCTCGATGGACACGTCGTTGATGCTCGCCTCCCGACGACGCATCAGGCCGTCCTGGTCGAACTCCCAAAGTTCGTTGCCGTAGGCCCGGAACCAGCGGCCATGATCGTCGTGGTATTCGTACTGGAAACGTACAGCGATCCGGTCCCCCGTGAAGCTCCACAGCGACTTGGCAAGGCGGTAGTCGAGTTCCCTCTGCCACTTGCCCGTTAGGAACTCCCGGATCTGGTCCCGTCCCCGGAGGAACTGATCTCGGTTCCGCCACTCGGACGCTTCGGAGTAGGCGAGCGAGACCCGTTCGGGGTCACGGCTGTTCCAGGCATCCTCGGCGGCCCGGACCTTGGCTGTGGCGGTTTCGAGCGTGAAGGGCGGTCGGATCACGGTCATGGCGTCACCTCCAACGAGATCGTAGTGAGCGAAGAAAGGCGGGGTGTTCGGCTTCATACCGGCACCCCGCCCCGTGAATATGAGACAGACAGGACCATCCAATACGGTCGCATCGGGACGCAGGCGATCAGGTCACGCCGGGAGCGGGGCCACGGCGGGGAAGTCGACGGGGGTCTCGACGGCGTTGTTGAAGTAGTTGGTCAGGACGTTGAGGGCGACGTGGGCGATGATCTCGGCGACCTCCGCATCTCCGAAGCCCGCCGCCCTGACCTCCTGCACGTCGGCCTCGGTGACACGACCCCGCTGTTCGAGCAAGGTGCGAGCGAACTTCAGGCCGGCGTCAGCCTTGGGGTCGTGCGAGTGGCCCCTGCGGTTGGCCAGGCGCTCCTCCTCGTCGAGCCCGGCGAGCTTGCCCGATAGGCTGTGCGCCGCCAGGCAGTAGCCGCAGCCGTTCGACTCGGCCGTGCCGATGGCGATCCGCTCCCGGATCTTGGGGTCGAGCGTGCCGTGGCCCAGCGCCCCGCTGAGGCCGAGGTAGCCCTCCAGCACGGCGGGCGAGTTGGCCATCGCCTTCATCAAGTTGGGGACACGGCCCATCTTGGCCTTCACGGCGGCGAACAGGTCGCTGGTCTTGCCCTGGGCCTGCGACGGGTCGATGAGCGGCAGACGGGACATGGCGATCTCCTTCGTGGAATCTTCCCGGCTCGAACCGGGACTCGTGTGAGGGCAGGGATAATACAGACAGGTCTGTCTATGTGCCTGCCCAAGAAAGGGGCTGAACGGCTCAGCCCCGGAAACGGTCGGACGGTGCTCACTTCGCTGCGGCAGTGCTGGCGGTCGGCAGCGCCGACTTGATCAGGGTTCGGGCCGCATCCTTGGCGATCAAGGCCCAGTCGGGCGACTTCTCCATGAGTGCCATCACGATCGCCCCCTCCACGAGCAGGGCGAGTTGATCGGCAAGGGCGGCAGGATGTCTGGCACCAGCCTCAAGGGCGAGCCGCCGGATCTCCTCCCGGACGAGCCGCTTGTGGCGGGCGGTGAGGTCACCGATCCTCGGGTCGAGCCCGCAGTATTCGGAGGCGGCGTTGATGAACAGGCAGCCCCGGAACTCGTCCTGGCGGAACCACTCGCCCAGCACGTCGAAGACGACGAGGAGCCGCTGCTGCGGGGTCTTCGCCCGTCGCTTCAGGTCCTCCACGAACCACAGCATCCAGCGCCGGTCCCGCAGTTCCAGGGCGGCGAGGATGAGGTCGTCCTTCCCTTTGAAGTATTTGTAGAGGGTCATTTTGGCGACCCCGGACTCGGCCAGGATCGTGTCGATGCCGGTGGCGTGGAAGCCGTTCTCGTAGAAGAGCTTCAAAGCGGTTTCGACCAAATGGTCCCTGCGGGCGGATGCGGCGTCCATCACTCACCTCGTCCTAGACAGAACTGTCTGTATCATAACCAGCCCGGCCGGTCTGTCAAGCACCTGGACAGAGATTTCTTTCGGGCACTCGGCTCTCGTCCGTTGATCAGGATGTTCAACGCCTTACAGTCCATGCGACGAGGCCCCGCTACATCGGGTCGTGCCAGCAGATGACCCAGGTAAGGATTCCTCGATTCTGCGCCGTCGCCCCGCACGGCCCGATCGCCTTCGGTTCAGCCTGGCAGGCGTCGAAACCGATGTCCCCAGACTCGGAGTATTGGCTGCGGTGCATTCGGCTCGCTACGACGCACCCCTGAGCATCTCGCCCGTCGCCAGATAGTGGTTGAGCCGTCGCTCCAAGCCCTGAATCCTCTGCTGATACGCCTCGTCGGTCATACCCTCCACGAGGCGGTTGCCCTCGTCGTTCAAGCCAGTGAGAGCCTGCTTCCACTCGGCTGTCGTGGTGCCGTCGCCGTTGTCGGTCAGGGTGATGGTGTACCGGATCACTCGCCGCCCGTTGAACCGCACGAACTGGATTTCCTCGTTCGGGCGGTAGACGCTGACGACCCACACGTCTTCGCCCTCGTTCGGGAAGTCGGTGACGAAGATGCAGTCCTGCTCGGCGAAACCAGAGTCAGAGCGGACCATGCGGCACGTCCACGGTTCGATCCAGTCGTACTCCCGTGTGGGGCAGAGAAGCGGAAACACCTTGTCGGGCGGGGCGACCAAATGCTGGGTGCAGGTCTTGATCGCCCGCAGGGCGGTGAATTGGCTGTTGCTGCTCATTCGTTGTTATCCCGCTGAAGCACCGGTCGTTGGGGATGGTGGGCTCGCATCGCCGTCCGGGATGAGGGCTATCCTGGACCCTGCTCGATCAGGTGATTATCCTCGGGTCGCTCGGTTCCTCAAGACTCCGTGGTCGTTTTCGATGAGGTTGGGGATGTTTCTTGCTCAGGGCAACCGCCGTCTGGCTCGTGCTGATGGTGGCCGAAGTGATCCACGGAATCCTCCGGGGTTCTTGCTGGTCCCGATCGTCGGGGACTTCCGGGCTCGCCAGATCGGCGTGTTCGTCGGATCGCTGATCATCCTTGTCCTGACGTACCTGTTCGTACGGTGGATCAGGGCTGGCAGCGCCGTGCGACTCTTCGCCGTGGGAGGTCTTTGGCTGGTTCTGACCGTCCTGTTCGAGTTCGCTCTTGGGCGGCTGGTGCTCGGATTGCCGTGGGAACAGATCCGGCAGGATTACGACATCCCCCGTGGCGGGCTCATGCCGATCGGGCTACTCGTCATGGTCCTCTCCCCGCTGCTCATGGCTTGGCTGCGTGGTAAGGTCTCCGGGGGGCACGTCACCGGCGTGGGCGAGGCATGACGAACACAGCGTCAGGACAGCCCGAAATGACGCTTCCGGGCCGACCCAGGCGGATCGTTCTCACAGCGGTCGGCTCACTGGGCGACCTGCACCCGTACCTCGCAATCGCCCTCGGCTTGAAAGCACGGGGGCACGAGGCGATCGTCGCCACCAGTGCATGCTACCGGGAGAAGGTCGAGGCACTCGGGCTGGGCTACCGACCCCTGCGACCGGATTCCGCCTTGGTCACCGACCCCGCCGTGATGCCCCGTTTCATGCACCCCCGCTGGGGCACAAGACCTGCGATGATAGCGTAAACGGAGATGTCGTTGCTCAGCGAGATTCTTCTCTTGTGGCTTTCTTCGTGGAGTTGAAGGAGGAGCCATGAGTGGTCATGGCTCATGATCGCTAGTTGTAAAAGCGGGTTGAACTGTGGCAGTGATTTTTCACACACTCTCTCGACGCAAGCAGCGGCTTTATGCCGTGGCGTGCTGCCGTCGCATCTGGCATCTGCTCCCTGATGAACAGTGCCGATTTGCAGTGGAAGTAGCTGAGCGGTTTGCGGACGGCGAGGCAAACACGAAAGCGCTCCATCAAGCCAATTCAGCAGCACACCACACCGTAAGAACCGTGAACGGACAAACGGCACAACATGCAGTCTGGGCAGTCATATGGACAACTTCAAGGACAGCAAGTATGCGAGATCTGGCACGATCGGCGGGCGAGTCAGCAGCACGGGCCATCGCAGAAACCGCAGAAAGGCAACAACGGGCAGTAGCACGTGAGGCGGAAAAGGACTTCCAGCAGATGTTATTGCACGATCTTCTGCCTGCGACTTCCCCGATATTCGATTCGTCTTGGAGAATACCTGCCGTAGTTGCGTTAGCCGAGGCAATCTACGAGGACCGAGCGTTCGATCGCCTGCCAACGTTGGCTGACGCCCTCGAAGACGCTGGCTGCGTCAACTCCGACATCCTGAAACACTGCCGGGGTCCGGGACCGCACGTGCGGGGCTGCTGGGTTGTCGATCTCATACTGGGCAAGTCGTAACCGATCCGAATACCATCGGCTCCGAGCGATGGATTGATTACGGGGCACGACGTGAGTTACATGGGCAAGACACGTCTCTATGCGATCCAGCCCGGTCAAGTGTATTTCGACGCCGGGACAACCGGTGACGGCAGGCATGTGCTCATGGGTCTACTGCCCCGAGCTGGTCGCCATCTTCTTCGACGAGTCGGGTGACCTTCTCGGCGTTGAGCGGCGTCACCTGGAGTTCCTCGTGCCCCGTGGCGGAATGTTCGACATCTACGACGAGCGGATACCCCCGTTCCTCCAGGCATGGCAAGACGAGATCGACTTCTGCCCAGAGGTGATCCAGGTAAGGAAGTTCTTCATCATGGATCTCGGCATCGAGGACTATCCCGACCACTTCGACGAGATCCTCAACGACCCTGCGGCGTCCGACGACGAGAAGGCGGGCATTCGAGAGGCGGTGCGACGTTGGGACGCTGACGGACAGTTCGTCCTCATCTGGGGCAACGACTACTGGCTCGACAGCACCGGTGAGGTCGTCTCCTCCTGAAAGGGGTTCCCGTCGAGGTCGCCCTAATCCACGAGGCGGGCCGCAATGGTGCGTGGCGAGGTGAACTGGATTCCTTGTCATCACTCGATGAGGTCCGAGAAGTTCTGATCAACGATCATGCGAGCGAAATCCTCGGGAGTAAGGGCCTGCTTGGATCGCCTGGCGATTTCTTGGTTCCGTTGCCACATCTGCCGCAGGTTCTCATCAAGTGAGCCATCGAGTCGGAGTGTGGATCGAAGGGTCGCCTTCCAATCCTCCCCACCGCCGTAGACCCGTTGTACGATGCTGGTGATCATGCTCACCTTGTCGGGTGGCAAATGCCCGACACAATCCAGGACATAGTTTTCGAGGAGGATGAGAAGCGGCTTTCCCTCGTAGCGGCCACCGTCCTGACCGGGCGGCTCTTCTTTCTTCTTTCCGAACCAACGCATGGCGGATGATCCTGAATTCTTGCCTATGTGGCGGAAGATCGCTTTCTCATCACGCTGTGTGACCGAGAGGCGAACGCAGAATGACGACCCGAGTCGATACCCGTGAGACGCCGATGAATAGCCCACACCAGAGGATTCTACTCTCCTGGAGTTCCGGCAAGGATAGCGCCTGGGCACTGCACGTCCTTCGCCAGCAACCCGACCTCGAAGTCGTCGGGCTCCTGACCACGTTCAACGAGGCGTTCGACCGAGTGGCGATGCACGCCGTGAGGAGAGAACTGGTTGAAGCTCAGGCTACTGCGGCTGGGCTGCTGCTCGTCCCGGTCATGCTGCCGTACCCCTGCACGAACGAGGTCTACGAGGATCGCATGAAGGCGGCTCTTGCAGAGGCGAAGACGGCGGGGGTCACGCACGTGGCGTTCGGTGACCTGTTCCTCGTCGATGTCCGGGACTACCGGTTCAGGCTTCTGGAGGGCACGGGCATCGAGCCGCTCTTCCCGATCTGGACGACCGAGCAAGAGACGCCCGCACTCGCTCGATGGATGCTGGCGGCAGGTCTCGAGGCTGTGCTGACCTGCGTGGACCCGAAGCAGTTGAGCGAGCGGTTCGTGGGTCGGCAGTACGATGAAACGCTCCTGGCGGAACTGCCCGCTGGCGTCGATCCGTGCGGCGAGCGGGGCGAGTTCCACACGTTCTGCTACCGGTGCCCCGAGTTCAGCACCGAAATTCCCGTCACGGTCGGCGAGGTCATCGAACGGGAAGGGTTTTGGTTCGCTGATCTCCGACCTGAAGAGACCAACGGAAACGAGGCTGAGGGGACTGATTCTCGAAGCTCGGGCTCCGACCTCGGGTATCATCGGTGAGTGGTCCCGTCTTCGAGAGACGTACCGTGGGAGCATCAACCATGTGGCAATGCCCGAAATGCCGGTCAAGTGTCGATGATTCGTTTGAGGTCTGCTGGTCCTGCGGTACGACCGCCGATGGCATCGAAGACCTGAACTTCGTCACCGCCGATGACGCCGCTCCGATCCCCGATGAGGAGGTTCCCGAGGGGACCGACGTGGATGATCCACTTGCGGATTTCGCAGGGACACCCCTCCCGGATCTTGTCCCATGCTACACAGCAAGCGATGCCGCCGAGGCGAAGTTCATCGCTGACGAGTTGATGGAACAAGGCATCCCTGCGATCCCCGACAAGCTCGACATCGACTCGCTGGTCGGCATGTGCGGATCTGGAGCCAAGGTCCGTGTGCGACGGGACGACCTTCTTCGAGCCCAAGGCTGGCTCAAAGGGTACGAGCACCGGCGCAACTCGAAGGAGTGTGACCTGGATTGAGCGTCGGTCAACCCGCATGAGGGACCACGAACGGGGCGAATTCCTCGGGCTCTTGCTGATGCCGTAAACGATTGCTATAGTGGTTCTTACGAAACAGGGCTGCGGGTGCAACTCGACCTCCACTGCCCGTGAGTATTCAGCCCGCAAGCCATCCAGAGCGACGGTCCCTGGCGTGAGGGACTCGCAGCCATGACCGACACCAATACAAAAAGCTTGATGTCCCAGGTCGCTTCGCTGGGCTACGGGCTGATCTGCTACTTGGTGTTCTTCGGCACCTTCTTGTATGCCATCGGATTCGTCGGCAACCTCGTCGTGCCGAAGTCCATCGACTCCGGGTCAGTGGTTTCTCTGGTCGAGGCGTTGGCTGTGAACGTGCTGTTACTGGGTCTGTTCGCTGTCCAGCACAGCGTCATGGCACGACCCGCTTTCAAGCGGCGGTGGACAAGGACGGTGCCGCCCCACGTCGAGCGTAGCACCTTCGTCTTGGCGAGCAGCCTGCTTTTGATCCTGCTGTTCTGGCAGTGGCGTCCGATCCCGAGGGTGGTGTGGAATCTTCGTCAGCCGGTGGCCGTCGCCGCAATGTGGGGACTCTTCGGCCTCGGCTGGCTGGTCGTATTGATCTCCTCCTTTCTGATCGACCACTTCGACCTGTTCGGGCTGCGCCAGGTCTATCTCTACGCCAGGGGTAGGCCGTACTCGCCGCCGCCGTTTCGCACCACAGCCCTTTACCAAATCATCCGCCACCCGATCATGCTCGGCTTCTTGATCGGATTCTGGGTCACGCCCACGATGTCCTGGGGGCACCTGCTGTTCGCTGTGATGACGACGGCCTACATCTTCGTCGGCGTGCGGCTGGAGGAGCGGGATCTGAGAGAAGCCTTCGGCGGCACTTACGATCAGTACCGGCAGCAGGTGTCGATGCTGATCCCCAGGCTTCCAGTGCGTAAGCGTCCGACTTCCTGATTATTGATTGATTATGAGCCACCAGAGAGCCGCTGGGGCGTTTTTGGGGGTCGGGTTGATAGAAGACTCCACCGCTTCAAGGAGCGCCCGCAGCGCCTCCGGGTCGGTCATGTCATGCTCTTCGCCGACTTCACGCAAGACGGTCTGAGGCAGACCGCTATTCCGCACCATTTCCCGGTTGTCGTCGATCGGAACGAGCACGTCGTCCGGGGAGTGCAGGACCAGGGTGCGGGGCTTGACGGTGGTCGCCGTCCCTCGGTACTTCCACGCCGGGGCGAGCAGCACCAGGGGCACGGCACCGGACGCCATGTTCATCGCCACCGACCCTCGAATACCCGACAATGACATCGGGTCGGTCGGCGTCGAAGGCATCCTGGGCGGTGCGGACGGCTGCGTCGAAGTCCCATTCGGGCAAGACCGGGTAGGCGACCTGGAAGCCGTGATCCGGGAGGAAGGCGGGCTTGCGACCGGTCGGGTTCGAGCCGAGACCAAGAGGGGGTACTCACAGTGTGAGTATCCCACTCGTCTGGCTCTCGCCCCCTGCTCGGGGTTACGTGGTCGCCAGCCCGTCGAAGCATGATACCTTCCGATCTGGTCGGGCATCAGGGTGACGGTGAACCGTGAGTGGCAGGCTTTACACCACAATTCCAATTGTTTACACGTTTCCACTCCACCGCATCTCAATTGTCTACACTCGCTCCAACATTTGTACGCCTCATTGGATATAATTTTCCACTCCATTGTCTATAATCCTCTACACCTTTCTGCTGCAAGAGTAGAGACCAAGACCCGGCACCCCTCGTAGGTATCGGCTTCTTCTTGCCTGACAACGACGATTTTGTCATAATATACTATATAACTGCAAGGAGGCAGCGACAATGTTGAGCATGAGAGAAGTTGCGGCAGCGGTGGGCGTGAAGACCCACCAGATCGCCTACGCCCACCTGGAGGGCTACCTGCCCGAAGTCCAGCGAGTTCTCGGTCATCGGGTCTACACTGAGACAAGTTCTGCGTCAGGGGCGAGATGTCCTTCGGGTATCGGTTGCTCTACCCGCACAACCAGGGCTTCTTCCTGTACCAGCCGACCACCAAGAGGCTGATCGACAAGATCATGCGGTGGCGGAAGCGAGAGTCGGACATTTTGCGGCACCCCGTCCATCGTGAACTGAGGCGTTTCGTCAAGGTGCTCACCATCGACGAACCTGCCGCTCTTGGCTCCGTCCACGGGACGCCCTTTCAGCGGTCGGCTCAGGTTGCCATGATCCGGCGCATCAGAGACGGCGACTTCTTCACGATCCCCGACAGGTACGGTCGTTTCCACAGCAACGTCACCAATCTCAAGAAGACGCTGCGCCCCTTCCTGCGTTATCGGGAGTCGGTGCTCGTCAACCTGGACATCGCCAACTCCCAGCCGGTGATTTTCTGCCTGTTGCTGGTCAATTTGTTGTCGAATAGTGGTAAATTGGATAATTTGATTGATTATGAGTTTTCTGATTCATCAAATGCCTACGACTTCGACATTGACGTAGCTCTTTCGTCATTTTGGGACGGCTTTTCTTCACCAGACTCCCCAAATACGTCATTTTCTTTGTCTTCCCCAGTTTCCCAAGAAGACCAAGAAACAGGAGGAATAGAAAGAGAGAGGGAGAGGGAGGGAGAAGCACCTCCTATACTACGACGGTTTGATGTTGAAGAACGTAGTATAGGCAATAATGACAATGCGTTAGGTCAAGACAACTTTTCGCAGAGATCGACTACCAACTGGAATGATGACGTGAATGAGTTCATCCAACTCTGTGAACAAGGTGTTCTGTACGACGACTTGATGAGACGACTTGCTATCCCTTCCAGGAGGAGGGATTCCTTCAAGAGACTCTTCTTCACCCAGGTGTTCTTCGGCAGAAACAAGCACACCGGAAGGGTCAGGGAACTCTTCGCCAGGGACTTCCCCACCGTCTACAAGGCAATCACCGACCTCAAGCGTAAGGACCACCGACAACTGGCGTACTTGCTCCAGGCTCACGAGAGCAAGATCATGATCGACGTGATCTGCCGGAAAATCCTCGACGAGATGCCGGGGACGTTCATCGCCACGATCCACGACTCTATCATGACGACCCCCGACAGGGCGGATGAGGTCAAGGCGATCATGCTGAGGGAGTTCCAGCGGTTCCGGCTCAAGCCGACGATCAGGACGGAATCGTATTAGATAAACCTATGTGCCAGGAGAGCCGCTGTGACGTTTCTGGTCATCGTGTGGACAGGAAGAGGCACTCTTCTCAACGACGCCGTAGATCGCATCCTGGTGCCTTCTGGATAATGCCGGTTCTTGGAACCAGAGTGGCTGACTTCGGCCATCCGAGCGACGATCACGGTCACATTGTGCGATCTGTAAGCCCAGGATGCGTCCAGGAGCGATCCTGGGACTCGACGTGACGAACCAGCCGGTTCGTTTCTCGAATCGACTGGCAAAGCCGTAGGCGTTCTGGTGAGGTCGTAGAAGAAGTGTCGTCGGTGTGGCGGATCGGTCAAAGGGGCAGATTCATGCGGCTGTTTGACCTGATCGCCGTGTTCATCGTGATGGCGGCGGGGTTCGGCTACCTCAACTTCCGCCTGTTGAAGCTCCCCGCTACGACCGGGTTGATGGCGTTGTCCCTGCTGTTCTCCCTGGTGCTGTTTGTGCTCGGAGCGTTCGTTCCGGCTGTCGCCCAGCAAACCCGTGCGATCATCGAGCGATTCGACTTCGACCAGGCACTCTTGCACGGAATGCTCGGGTTCCTCCTTTTTGCCGGGGCGTTGCACGTCGATCTCGGTGATCTTATCCGTCACAAGGAGCCGATCGCCCTGCTCGCCACGGTCGGCGTGCTGCTCTCGACCCTGATCGTGGGCGTGCTGATGTGGGGCGTCTTCGTCCTCCTTGGTTTCAAGCTGCGGTTCATCGACTGCCTGCTCTTCGGGGCACTGATCTCTCCGACCGACCCCATCGCTGTACTCAGCCTGCTCAAGAGGATCGGTGCCCCCAAGACGCTTGAGGTGCAGATCGCTGGCGAGTCGCTGTTCAACGACGGGATCGGCGTCGTCCTGTTCATGGGGTTGTTGGAGGTCGCTGCTGGCGGACACGACTTCGACATCGGGCACTTCGCCTTGCTCTTCATCCGGGAGGCAGTCGGCGGAGCCGTGTTCGGTCTCACCATAGGGCTGGTGGCGTACCGGATGCTCAAGTCGGTGGACAACTATCAGGTCGAGATCCTCCTGTCGCTGGCGCTGGTCTGGGGCGGCTCGTCCCTGGCGGACGCACTGCACGTCTCGGCTCCGATCGCTATGGTTGTCGCCGGTCTCCTGATCGGCAACCAGGGGCGAAGTTTCGCCATGTCCCGGACGACGACCGAGCATCTCGACTTGTTCTGGGAGTTGATCGACGAGAGCCTCAACGCCGTCCTGTTCGTGGCGATCGGCATGAACCTGCTGGTCCTGACGTTCACCACCTCGTACCTGGCTGCGGGAGTGATGGCGGTTCTGATCGTCCTCGTCGCCCGCCTGATTTCGGTCGGGCTGCCGGTCTGGTTGCTGCGTCGGTCGGAGCGATTCGACCCGTCCCTGATCCCGATTCTGGTCTGGGGTGGCTTGCGTGGCGGCATTTCGGTCGCCCTGGCGCTTTCGTTGCCGAGCGAGGCGGCGGGAGAGAGCGTTCCCAGGCGGGAGGTGATCCTGGCGACAACCTACGTGGTCGTGGTCTTCTCGATCCTGGTCCAAGGGCTGACCGTTGGCATGCTGACCCGTCGCTGGTTGGGTCGATCGCCGGGTGATTCTCGTCCGCCTGGTCACATGCCCTGAGAACGTTGGGAGGGTCAACGTGATCAGGAAGGCATTCGGGGCGGTGGGCGTTCGACTGACGATAGAGGTCTGGCTCCAAGACTCACGTGTTGCATTTGCAACACCTCGCCCCGGTCAGGTGGTGAATTTCACCACCTGTATGCGGGAGCGGCGGTGCAGGGCGGGCAGTGGGCAGTAAGCGGGGGCCTACGATTCCCGATCTCCGCACGGATTTGATCGAGCGTCTCGGTCAGGGGCGGGAGCGTGTCGTCGCCGTGGAGTTCCGCCTCGCTGCGGTAGGCGAGCCGCTGGAGTTCCAGGATCGCCTGGGCGTCTGCGTCGGTGGCGGTCGTGATGGTCATCGGCTGCCACCAAGCCGGGGCGGCACGCCTGCTGGTTGTCGGAAGACGTACCCGTCCCCAAGCTGCATCCGGGTCAGGTGGAGGATCTCCTGGGCGTGCCCGCTCAGGTGGGTCAAGGTCTGGAGCACGACCCCTACGACCGACTTCTCCGTGGTCCCGGCGAGTAATACGTGCTGGTAGGTCTCTACCAGCCGCTCAGGCGTGACCCCCGCCAGGATCTCGTCGGCACGCCGGGCGGCGTCCTCGAATCGCAGGAGCAGGTCAGCCTTCGGGATCGGATTCCGCTCGGTGAACTCACCGAAGCGGTCCCGCACATCGGGCTCGCCGCCGATGAAGGAGCCGAACCGCTGCTTGAGGTTGCCCGCCAGGTGTAGCAGCAGGTTGCCGACGCTGTTCATGTCCTCCCGTGGTCGCCACCAGACCTGGCTGTCGTCAAGTTGGTCCAGGCAGTGCCGGATCAAGCTGACGCTGGCGTTGAGTTGCTGGCGAGCCTCCTTGACGAAGTGCTCGCCAAGGGAAGTCTTCCCGCTCACCTCGTCCATCGGTTCCCCCTTCTCGCCCCTTGCACGGCTGCCTAACGGAGCCCCACGATCCTGACCGCCAGGGCTTCGGGCACGCTCCCCTGAGAGCGGACCCGAACCGCCGAGAGGCAGGGTCGTCTATTCTATCCCTCCGGGCACCCCGTGAGCCGCTGTGACGCTTCTGGCGACCGGTCGAATCAGAGAGCCACTCGCTCCCAGAGCCCCGCACATCGCATCGTGGTTGGTCTGGGACCATCCGACCCGTTCCCCGCTCGTCAGCCCTTGTCTCTTTCCCAGGGGTCGCTGAGTTCGGGGCATCCTGCGGCTTGACGAAGGTAACGGTCAGCCTCCCGGTATTCCTCCTCCCGCACCAGGGGTGGCGGCGTGGAGAAGTAATCGTCGGCAACTCCGGTCTGCTGCTTCAACCACTTCGACCCAAGGGGATCGAGGTCAGCGAACGTCCCTTCCCCAAGGAAGTCGTGGTCCCAGAACAGGTGATCGGAGATCGCCTCCAGGCAGTCCCTCCAGTCGTCGAGATTGCGACAGCGGATCGACGGAGGTTGAGCCGTGGGATCGAGAGCTTCCAGGGCATCTCGGATGAGGCGGCGGATGCGGAACTTGAGATCGTCAGCGGTTTCACGGTCTTCCTCAAACTCGATCTCCGTACCCAACTCGTCCTCGACCGTCATGAACATGGCGTAGGCGGTTCCCTCGTTCCAGGCGTAGAGATCGGGTGATGGCAAGTCGGGATCGGACAGGTACCGCAGCACGTAGGCGAGGGCGAAGGTCTGGGTCTTCGGGTCGAGCGTGTCGAACACCGGGACGCCGACTTCGGCATGGATATCGAGGTCTGCTTCGTAAACCTCCTGGATGATCTCCTCTCGAAGCGCCATCGCTGCTTCAGCCAAGAGGCGAGTTACGGCTTTCGGCAGCGTGATGTGCCCGTCCTCCGTCCACCACGTCATTGAGGTTGCCCCCTGACTCCCGGCGTCAATATGCCGGGGAGCTTTTCAATCGCATGGAGGGTCGAGGAGACGCCGCAAGGAATGATGGCGAGGACGCTGAGCCCCTGGAAGGGGATGATCTGATTCGTGACCCCTACAGATCGACCCCTGGCTCCTGCTTGTACGCCGCACCGATTTCGGAGAGCCGATCTAGCACGGCGACGAAGAGGTCAAACAGCGTTTTGAACTGCCAGTGGTCCGTCACCACCCCGACGACCTGGAGGTACAACTCATCCACGTCCTCGGGGAACCAGTGACCGGACCACGCCTCGCCGTGATTCACCTCTAACTGGATCTCGGACTCACGCTGGATCATCCGCCGGATCTGGGGGGACTCGAAGAGCGCCCGAACCTGGGACTCGTCGTTCCCCTGGACGATGAAATCGTCGTCGAACCTGGGATCGCCCACCTCGATGTCTTGCATTCCCAGGAGCTTGCCCAGGGCGCTGAAGAACCCCTTGTGGTGGACCTTGAACCGGAAGCCCTTGGGATTGATATAGGGAGCACGCATGCGGGTGTAAGTGACGGAGGTTTCCCCGCTCGATTCGGTGTAGGTGTCGAGGGTGATCGTCCAGAGACCGTGGTGCAGACGCACCTGGCTTTGCCCCAAGGACCCGCCATCGACATACTCTGCCCCGATTTCACGGCTGAGTTGCCGCCATACGTCATCCTTGCCCAGATTGAAGAAATCCATCGTGACGCCTCCGTAGGTTCTCGTGTTCTTGCTGGTCATTCGCTCCCGGAACTGCGACATTGGCGGTCAACACTGTCCCCAGATCGTCCCCTCTCCGGTACGGAGGCGAAGATGTCGCAGCCCCGAGTCACGAACTCCTGGATGCGTCTGCGGGTAATGCTCTCCCTGCTGGTCGCCGTCTCGGCGACGGTCGCCGCTCGTCCCACCGCTCTCGCCGATGATATCAGACCCGGACGGACGCTGGGTGGGCACCGCTTCGAGGTCTACTCCGTAGCCTTCTCGCCGGACGGCAAGACCCTCGCCTCGGGCGGCGGATACCTCAGCGCCGATCTCAAGCCCGGTGAGATCATGCTTTGGGACGTGGAGACGGGCAAGCTCCTCCGCTCCCTCAAAGGTCACACCGGGGGCGTCTGGTCGGTGGCGTTCTCGCCGGACGGCACGACGCTGGCGTCAGGAAGTGCCGACAAGTCGGTGATGCTCTGGGACGTGACTACCGGACAAGCAAAGGCGAGCCTCAAAGGACACACCGAATGGGTCCGCTCCGTGGCGTTCACCCCGGACGGCAAGACCGTGGCGTCCGGCAGCAACGACCAGACGATCAAGCTCTGGGACGTGGCGACGGGACGGGAGCGGATGACCCTGAAGGGGCACACGGCGATAGTCACTTGCCTGGCGATCTCGCCGGACGGCAAGACCCTCGCCTCGAACGGTTTCGATAACACCGTGCGCCTCTGGGACGCGTCTACGGGCAAGGAGTCGAAGCGATTCCCCAGCCCCAACGTCAGCTACGCCATGTCGTTCTCCCCGGACGGCAGCCTCCTGGCGCTTGGCGGCTTCCAGGGCGTGTATCTCTGGGACACCGCAACGGGACAGGTCCGTGCCAAGCTATCATCTCCGCCCACCATTTACGCCACGGCGTTCTCGCCGGATGGCAAGACGTTGGCGACAGCAGGTGGGAACAATGCCGTCCGAGTCTGGGACGTGGCTGTGCAGAAGGAGATTCTCGTCCTCCCTCACGGGAATCCGGTACTTTGCGTTGCGTTCTCGCCAGACGGGAAGCTGATCGCCTCGGGGAACGGGGCGACAGCGCCCTTCGAGGTCAAGCTGTGGGACGTGGGGAAAGCTCTGGGCAAGGACTGAAGACTGGAATCGAGGACGACAGGTCGTGAACGAGCAGGGTCAGGTCTTCCAGGAGTAAGGGTCGAATGATACGCCACCTCGCCATGTCTCTGTGTGTTTGCCTGGTCGACTGCGGAGTCTCCCGTGCCGGTGAGCTTGCCGACTACCGCATGGTGGTCGCCACGTTCCGCACCGGGGACACGGAACTCTTCGTCGTCGATCCCGACTCCGGCGACTCCCGGAACCTGACCCGCAGCCCAAAGTCGAGCGAGCGGTATCCATCCCTCTCGCCGGACGGTTCCCAAGTCGCCTTCAACTCCGACCGGGACGGCACGTTCAACCTCTTCTTGATCGACATGGACGGGACGAACCTTCGGGAGCTAACGCACGAGAAAGTCCCGGTCGTGGCGGGGATGCAGAGTTGGACGGCGGATGGTCAGTGGATCTACTTCGGGCTGTTCGGGGGTGGTCCGCCCCGGATGTGCCGCATCCACCCGGACGGCTCCGGGTTCAAGGTGGTCGCCGAGGGGATCGATCCCGCCGTCTCTCCCGATGGCAAGACCATCGTCTTTGCCCGCCAGTTGCCCAAGGGTCACTGCCTGTTCGCCATGAACGAGGACGGGACGAACGTTCGCCAACTCACCCGGAAAGAGAACCCGTAGGCGGGGGTTCACGCCGCCTGGATGCCGGACGGTCGGCATATCATCTATGCCGATGCGGTGGGCGAGGCGCTGGAACTGTTCCGGTGCGATCCTGCTGGTGGCGATGTGACTCAACTGACCCGTTTCGGGCAGGCATCCACGTCGCCAGCGGTCTCACCGGACGGCAGGTGGATCTCGTTCCGGCTCTGCGATGAGGTGTACTGGAAGGACGGCAGGACGAGCGAACGAGCGTACAAGGAACGCCGTGGCGACAAGCGCCCGGTCTGGATTATGGGGAGTGACGGCTCGAACCCGCACGCCATCGAACCCCTGCATTACCAGATCACGATCGATGGCAGCCGTGCGTCTATCGGGCTCAAGACAGCAAAGTGACAATCACCTGCCGCCAAGGGTAGGCTGACGGCGATGACGCCCTTGCTGCCCTCCTCAGAGAACTCGTCATGACGACGCCCAGCGATCAACCCCGGCACCCCGAACTGATCGACCGTCGCCGCCTGATCACCTGCACCATCTCGACCCTGCTCATCCTTGCCCTGTGCCTGTTCGTCCCTGCCGGAACCTGGGCGTGGGTACGAGGCTGGCTGTTCTTCGGCGTGGTCGTGGCGGCTGGGGTCGTCATCACCCTCTACCTGCGGCGGGTCAATCCCGATGTCATCGCCGCTCGGGTCAACCGCCACGAGGGCACGAAGCCCTGGGACCGATGGGTGCTGGCTCTTTTCTTCGTGGCGATGGTCGCCGTCTACCCCGTGGCAGCCCTGGACGACGGGCGCTTCCACTGGTCGCACGTCCCGATGTGGCTTTGTGGGATCGGGTACATCCTGGTACTTGCGGGGTTGGCGGGGCTGACCTGGGCGGAAGCGGTCAACAAGCACTTCGAGCCGACCGTCCGCATCCAAACCGACCGGGGTCACACGGTCATCGACACCGGTCCTTACGCCATCGTCCGTCATCCTGGATACCTCGCCGCCAGCCTCCTCTGCCTGGGCATACCGCTCGCCCTGGGGTCGTTCTGGGCGCTGATCCCCGCCGTGATCTCGTACCTGCTCCTGGTCGTGCGAACCATCCTGGAAGACCGAACCCTCCAGGCTGAGTTGCCCGGCTACAAGGAGTACGCCCAGCGGGTCCGGTACAGGCTGATCCCTGGCATCTGGTAGCCCGGCACTGCCACCCCTGGGCGGGAGCGGGAGCGTACTGAGCACGAGCCAGCAAGATCACAACATCACTTCCGTGGCTTCCTTCCGAGCGACTCCGATCTCACAGAGGCGACCCAGCACGGCGGCGAAGAGATCGAAGAGGGCTTTCAGTCGCTCCTTGCCCGTGATCATCCCCTCCTCCTCGAAGCGCAACTCATCCACGTCCTCGGGGAACTTGGGACCGAACCAACCTTCGTTGTTCTTGACCTCCAGGTGAATCTGGGGTTGAGCCTGGAACACCTGGCGAATCCGGGGGCTGTCGAACAACGCACGCACCCTGTCTTCGCTGTTGCCCTGGAGATAGAACGCCTCGTCGAACTCGGGGTCGCCCAACTCGATGTGCTGCATACTGAGGATCATGCCCAGGACGCTGAAGTGGCTCTTCCGGGTGATCCTGAACCGGATGCCGTCCGGGTTGACGTAGGGAGCACGCAGGCGGGTCTTCCAGGTCTGATTCTCATCCTGGGAGGAGCAGAGGTCGAGCGTGAGCGTCCAGGGCTTGGCATGCACCTGGACCTTGTTCCGCTTCCAGAACCCTCCTTCGACGAACTCAGCCCCGATCTCCTGGCTGAGTGCCCGCCAGATTTCTTCCTTGCTGGATCTGAACCAGCCCATCGTGTGGTCTCCAAGAGTCACGACTTCTCGGAGGATATTCGCCCGATCTGTACGTTGCTTGACCCGTGCCACCGGGGTCGGCATCACGAAGACTCGCACGCCCTCAGCATCCGCTCCAGCGGCTCGGGGTCGGCAAGCCGATGGTCCATGCCGACCTCGATCAGTGCCGACGCTGGCAGCCCGCTGTTCCTGACCAGTTCCTCCGAGTCCGAGTACGACACCACGTCATCGGCACGGCTGTGGAGGATGACCGTGCCGAGCTTCACGGTGCTGGCTGTGCCCCATCGCTTCCACGCCGGGCAGAGCAGCACGAGCTTCGCATTGCCGCTGTCGATGTTCATCGCCACGGCACCGCCCCGGCTCGATCCCACGACGACATGCGGTCTGTGCTTGTCGAATGCCTCCTGGGCGATGCGGACAGCCTCGGGGAAGTCTTCGTCCGGGAGCTTCGGGTTGATGACCGTGTGCCCGTGGTCAGCCAGGTACGTCGGCTTGACGCCGCCCGGCACCGAGGTCCAGCCGTGGAGGAAGAGGATGGTCATGGCGTCTGTCCGAGTTTTTTGCCGAGCCACATCACGATCTCATCGAACAAGTCCTTCGACGGAGCCGCATAGTGCTTGTCAGCGATTGACTTGGGTGAAAGCCCCAGGAAATGCGTCTTGTAGCGACCATACTCCCTGTGCGATTCGATATGGCTGGCTGAGGTCTTGCGGAACTTGTCCAGGGACTTGGTGATCCCGAGCGACTCTCGCAGGCGGCGGAAGTTCGTGGCGATCGAGTCGGTGGTGTGTGTCTTGCCATCCGCCCCGACCTTCTCCCACGACCATCGCTTGCCCGACCTCGTAAGCAACACGATCTCCCCGCCCGATCGCCACCGTTTCAAGAGCGAGAAGGTCTCTGACCAGAGCTTGTAATCGACCTCCGGGACTTCTTGGTGGTTCGCCGTCTTGCTCCGCTTCCGCTTGATCCGTCCCTCCGTCCAGTCAACTTGATCATCACGCAGGTCAGAGATGTCGGTCGATCGATAGCCGCAGTTCAACATCAGGAGGATGTGCAGCTTCAACTGCCCCGTAGCCTCGCCGAGCAACCTTTTGATCTCGCCGTCCGTGAAAGTCTCGACCGCCTTCGGTCCCGCACCGAAGCCGAACCCACGACTCTCGAAGTTGCGGGGGAGTTCGAGGAGACGCTTGCCCCAGCAATACTTGATGAACTGTTTCGAGATGCGGAAGATCTTCTTGGCGTATTCGGGAGACATCCCAGCAGACTTGTCACTGCGGCGTTGGGCAACCTTGTCGAGCAGGTGCAGGTGGAACCGCTCCAGGGTCGCCTCGTCGATCTTCTCGACGAGCGACTCCTTGCCGACGAACGCCTCGAACTGGGCGAGGCAGATTTTGATGTTCACGAGGTGATTGGGGACCATCTTCCCGGCTCGGACGTTCGTCTCCAGCGCCGTGAACCAAGCCTGAAGTTGCCCACCGACCGTCCGGTCATCGGGGACTTGCTCGGGCTTGTCACGCTGGAATCGGTCGTGCCAGACGAGGCTCATCGGTTCGAGAAAACTGCGGACCTCGCTCGGATGCGAGTCGTCTTCCGCCATTTCTCGCACCATCTCGATCGATCGGCTCACACCAGCAGCGTGTTCCGGATACCCCTTGGATCGGAGCCAGTCCCGCCGCCGTTCGAGTTCCTGGATCTCCGAGGCGAAGGGGTGTGGCGGTCGCTGGGCTTCGATCTCGACCAGCTTCGCCCGCCACCAGCGATTTGCGACTTGATAGCTCCCTTCCTTGGTCTCGGGGATCGCCTCCCCGGACCATTTCGCCAACTGCTTGCAGGAGATGACGAACCGCTGGCGGTCCTTCATCTTCCACCAGCGGCGGTTGCGGGCATCCCAGGACATCTGACACGACAGGGGCATGGTTTATACAAGTAATCCGCCACTGTTTTGTTGCAATTTCTTGTAGCAATCCTACCCGGAGAATCGTCCGATTGCAACAAAACAGTGATCGCTAATGCGTTTTAAGTCTTTATACACAAGGGCTTAGCAATCTGCATCCATGCAAGGCTATCATCTTCCCAAGCTGGACGTCGAGGGTTCGAATCCCTTCGCCCGCTCTTTCTTAACCCCCTTCCGCAGCACAACTTACAACGCCAATCCACGTCGAATTGGCACCCGAAAAGCTGGGGCAAAGAGCATTACCGCTTCTTTTCCGCACATCTGCCGACCCATATCTCCGAATTTCCGACCGGTTGGCGAGTCCGCGGACCGGAGGCGTGCCTCCGGCGGTGGCGTGTCCCACGCCGGCTGGCGAACGCCTGACGCGGAAGAGGGCTGGCTGGTGCTCGGCCGCGCAATCCCGCCGCGGCCGGCCCTCACGCCCGCACAGCCACGCGACCCGTACGTCGAATCCTTTCCCGCTGTCAAGCAGACCAGGTGTCCTGGTCGTCCCACGCACATAACTTTGGCGGCCCCCCACCGACGCCCTCTCACCAAAGGGCGCTGTGCGCCCGGAAGAGCGCCGCGCAAACACCTGATTTCATGCGACAATCACGTTGTCCTCGTGGTGAATTTCGGTTCTTCACCGCGTTCCGGATAATGGGCCGGTCCATTCATCATACGTCAATGCTCTGACGGCCCGACACGCTTGCCTCGGGGACAATCCTGTTCGTGGGACACGCCGCGACAGACGCGCGCCACAGGTGTCGGCGCCCGCGCGTCCCCCACCCATGCCAGGAGCCACTCCCATGAAGCGCCCCGAGCAACATCACGGTCCCCACGCCGAGCACGATCCCGAGCGCAGCAGCGGCCCTGCGCCGGCGCGGTCGCCCGCGCCGACGGGCGAACGCTCACGTCGCGTCAAGTCGCCGCGCTGCCTCTCCTCGACCACGTCCTGGAGAAACTGCGCCTCGCCGAGTTCCTCCGCGAGTACCTCCCCGGCACAGACCCCCGCACACGCGTCGCCTCCGCGACGACCCTGCTCGTGCTGTTGAAGAACATCTTGCTGGCCCGCGAACCCCTCTACGGCGTGGGCGCATGGGCACGCCGCTACGTTCCCGAACTCTTGGGCCTGTCCCCCGAGCAAGTCACCGCGCTCAATGACGATCGCGCCGGCCGCAGCCTCGATCACCTCTTCGATGCCGCCATCCCCACCTTGACCCTGCGCGTGGCCCAGCACCTGGTGCGTGTCTTCGGCGTGTCCCTCGACGAACTCCACAACGACTCCACCACCATTACCTTCCACGGCGACTACGAGCACGCCGACGCGGAACGCACCCTCCGCGGACAACTGCGCCAGGCCATTACCTCAGGGTTTACGCATCAGCCTGGGCTGTCTGGGTGTTCTGGGAAATTGCGACTCGCCTCTGTTGTCCAGTCCGGCTGGCAGGGTATCGGACGGCTTTTGTAGCATCGACCACCTGGAGATTTCGACTTCTTCAGGGATGTCCACGCGAGGACCGTCGGCTCAGACACGACCGCCATGACTCCGGCCAGCAACCCGGTCTCCATCCTCGATCATTTCGCGGACTTGCCCGATCCCCGCCGCGAACAGGGGCGAATCCACCGACTCGATGAGATCGTCTTCATCGCCACCTGCGCTGTCTTCTGCGGCGCCGATACCTGGGTGCAGATCGCCGACTACGGTCACTCCAAGCGCGACTGGCTCGAGACCTTCCTCACCTTGCCTGGCGGCATCCCCTCGCACGACACCTTCCGACGAGTCTTCTGCCGGCTCGACCCGGTGGCCTTTCAGAAGGGCTTCTCCGCCTGGATCACGGCGCTGAGGGGCTCGAAACGGATTGACTCCGATCGCCACGGCTCCGCCCGAACTGACACGGATCGCCATCGACGGCAAGGCCCAACGCGGCTCCGCCCGGCGTACCGTCGGCCGATCGGCGCTCCCTGTCGTCAGCGCCGGGTCGGTCGAGAATCATTTGACCTTGGGGCAAGTGGCCACCGACGCCAAATCCAACGAGATTACCGCCATTCCCGAGTTGCTCGAACTGCTCGACTTGAACGGGGCCGTGGTGACCATCGACGCCATGGGCTGTCAGAAGGAGATCGCTGCTGACATCGTCGGCCGAGGTGGTCACTACGTGCTGGCCGCCAAGGAGAATCAGCCGCATCTCTACGAGGACATCAAGCGGGCGTTCGATACCGCGTTGGATCAGGGCGAACCCGGGGTGGACTTCACCGAGTGTCAGACGGAAGAGGTTCGCAGCGCTCGCCAGGAGACCCGCACCTGCTGTGTGATCACCCATCCGGAGGGGATCCGGAACGCGGACCTTTGGATCGGACTGACGGCGATCGTGATGGTGATCAGCCATCGGCTGGTCGATGGTGTGGCGAGCATTGAGATCCGTTACTTCATCAGCAGCACGGCCGCGACGGCGGAGCAGTATCTGCGATGGGTGCGGGGTCATTGGGGGATCGAGAACTCGCTGCACTGGGTTCTGGACGTCTGCTTCCGTGAGGATGACCAACGGCACTGGGCCGGGAACAGCGCGATGAACTTGGCGTGGCTCCGCAAGCTGGCGTTATGTCTGCTCAAGGCGGAGAAGACCAGCAAAGGCAAGAGTATTGCCACTCGGCGCCTGATTGCGGGATGGAAGAACGACTATCTCTTGAGAGTACTGGCCCAAATCCCCGAGAAACCTGGTGCGTAAGCCCTGCCCCAGGTAATGGCCTGGCGCAGTTGTCCGCGGAGGGTGCGTTCCGCGTCGGCGTGCTCGTAGTCGCCGTGGAAGGTAATGGTGGTGGAGTCGTTGTGGAGTTCGTCGAGGGACACGCCGAAGACACGCACCAGGTGCTGGGCCACGCGCAGGGTCAAGGTGGGGATGGCGGCATCGAAGAGGTGATCGAGGCTGCGGCCGGCGCGATCGTCATTGAGCGCGGTGACTTGCTCGGGGGACAGGCCCAAGAGTTCGGGAACGTAGCGGCGTGCCCATGCGCCTACGCCGTAGAGGGGCTCGCGGGCCAGCAAGATGTTCTTCAACAGCACGAGCAGGGTCGTCGCGGAGGCGACGCGCGTGCGGGGGTCTGTGCCGGGGAGGTACTCGCGGAGGAACTCGGCGAGGCGCAGTTTCTCCAGGACGTGGTCGAGGAGAGGCAGCGCGGCGATTTGACGCGACGTGAGCGTTCGCCCGTCGGCGCGGGCGACCACGCCGGCGCAGGGCCGCTGCTGGCGCTCGGGATCGTGCTCGGCGTGGGGACCGTGATTTTGCTCGGGGCGCTTCACGGGAGTGGCTCCTGGCATGGGTGGGGGACGCGCGGGCGCCGACACCTGTGGCGCGCGTCTGTCGCGGCGTGTCCCACGAACAGGATTGTCCCCGAGGCAAGCGTGTCGGGCCGTCAGAGCATTGACGTATGATGAATGGACCGGCCCATTATCCGGAACGCGGTGAAGAACCGAAATTCACCACGAGGACAACGTGATTGTCGCATGAAATCAGGTGTTTGCGCGGCGCTCTTCCGGCGCGCAGCGCCCTTTGGTGAGAGGGCGTCCGTGGGGGGCCGCCAAAGTTATGTGCGTGGGACGACCAGGACACCTGGTCTGCTTGACAGCGGGAAAGGATTCGACGTACGGGTCGAGTGGCTGTGCGGGCGTGAGGGCCGGCCGCGGCGGGATTGCGCGGCCGAGCACCAGCCAGCCCTCTTCCGCGTCAGGCGTTCGCCAGCCGGCGTGGGACACGCCACCGCCGGAGGCACGCCTCCGCCGGAGGCACGCCTCCGGTCCGCGGACTCGCCAACCGGTCGGAAATTCGGAGATATGGGTCGGCAGATGTGCGGAAAAGAAGTTGAAAACTGGCCCTCAAGGCGCCGGCTCAGGTGTATCGCGGCTGAGCTTGACATGAATGACGCCCTGGTCATCGAACCAGAGCGGATCGATGGCCAGAAAGCGATCGAACGCCCGGCGCTCCGTCTTCTTCTGATGGTAGACGATCCACAGCCGGCCGTCGGGTCCCTCCGCCACGCAGTGATGACCCGGCGCGAGCACCGGCCCGCCGCGCTTCACGACCGGATTCCCCGCATACTTCGTGTAGGGCCCCAGGGGCGATTTCGAAGTCGCGTAACCGACGGCATAATCGGGCAAGTCGGTCGGGCTGCCCGAGTACATCAGGTAATAAACACCCTTGTGCTTGAGCATCCAGGGGCCTTCCGTGACCGCTCCGCCGCGCTTCTCCCATTCCTCGGTTGCGCGGATGAGACATTGCGGTGATCCCTCAGGCGTGCGCGGATCGGTCATGCGCACCCCCGCGATGCAGCCGTGGTCGGCCCAGTTGCAGAAGTAGAGATAGAGCGCACCGTCGTCGTCCCGGAACAGGTGCGCGTCGATTGCGTCGCGGAACAGGACTCCACGATCCTGAAACGGCCCGAGCGGTCCGTCGGCCACCGCCACGCCAATCTGTTTCCGCGCATGCCGGCGGGGGGAATCGGGCGTGTCGTCGGTGTAGTACAGGTAGAACTTGCCGTCGCCCTTCTTGTTGAAGAAAACATCCGGCGCCCACAGCCCGGCGCGGGGCGAGGTGTAGACGTAGCCCTTGTTCTCCCAGTGGACCAGGTCATCGGAGACGTACGCTTCGTACCCCTTCGAAATCCCCCGTGGGATACAGGTAATACTTCCCCTCGTAGCGGATCACCGACGGATCGGCGAGGCCCATGCGGTCGATGATGGGGTTCGTGTAGGTCTGGTCCTTGGTCGTTGTCTGTCCAGCCCACACCCCCGGTGAACTCAGGACAATCAGCACGAACAGGCATGTCTTCTTCATGAGCACCTCGGCGTAAGTTTTCGCGGAACGGGCATCCGCTGCCTCGTCCCGGATCGCCAGTCTGACACGTCGAGGGCAGCCCTGCAATTCCCCGGCCCGATAGGGTTGGCCGGTTTCGGTCAGGTGCATCACAGGTGGAAAGCTGGGCCGGAAGACCGTAGAATGAATGCTGTTGAGGGGGACGGGAACGGATAGACCGTCAGGCCTGGAATCGACCGATGAATGTCTTTCTGAGCTATAGTCAGAGCGATCGGCAGATTGCCGCGGAGTTGAGCGATCGCTTGAAGGCCGCCGGACTCGACGTTCAGGGAGTGTTCGATGTCTTCCCCGGCGACAACATCGCGAAGAATATCGGCGATGCGCTCCAGCGGTCGCAGGCGATGGTCGTTCTGCTTTCTCCCGAAGCCATGGGATCGACTTGGACGCGCCGGGAGATCGAGTACGCGCTAGCGTCGAGGAACTTCGAAAACCGGCTTGTGCCCGTGTTCGTCAAACCGACCGACGAGGCCCCCTGGTTTCTGCGACGGATGAAGGCCGTCAAGGTCGGGCCGGAACGCGAACGCGCGTTTAATGAAGTGGTCGAGACGCTCAAACGCATGGAGGATGACCTCCAGAAATCCAGGGAGGCCATCGGCTGATGGGACGCGTCCAAAGAAGAACCTCCTCCAGCGTCCCCGACGAGGTGTTCCTCTCCCATTCGAGCCGTGATCATCGAATTGCACAGCACATCGTCGCGGTCTTGACGCGCCACGGCATCAATGTCTGGTTTGCCCCCCGGAATATACGCGGTGCGCAGCAGTGGCACGACGAGATCGGTGGCGCGCTTCGGAGGTGCAATTGGTTCGTAGTCCTCCTCTCGCCTCATTCGGTCAAGTCGAAATGGGTCAAGCGCGAGTTGCTGTACGCGCTCCAGGATGATCGTTACGAGAATCATATCCTCTGTCTACGCATCGCTCCTTGCGATCATGCCCAGCTCTCCTGGACACTCGGCGCGTTCCAACACATCGATTTCAGCCTCGACTTTGAAACCGCCTGCCGGGAGATGCTCCGTGTCTGGGGTCTTGGTTATCAGTCGTCATCCTCATGATCGGATATCCCGACACGGAGCGAGACCGGCGTCGGAGTCGTGGCAGGTGACTCACGACGCCGGCAAGCGCCTCAGCCCAAGGCCACCGTCACGGTCTTGAGCTCGGTGTAGTTATCGAGCGCCTTCTCGCCAAGCTCGCGGCCGATGCCGCTGGCCTTGTAGCCGCCGAAGGGGGCGGCGGCGTCGAAGACGTCGTAGCAGTTGATCCACACGGTGCCGGCGCAGCCGCGCGGCGATCGCGTGGGCCTTGCCGATGTCGCGGGTCCAGATTGCGGCGGCCAGGCCGTAGTCGGTCGTGTTGGCACGAGTCACCACCTCCTCGACCTCGTGGAACTTGAGCACCTGCATGACCGGGCCGAAAATCTCTTCGCGGGCGATGGCCATCTGGTCCTGCACGTCGGCGAAGACGGTCGGCCGGATGAAGTAGCCTTTCGCGCCATGCCGTTCACCCCCGGCGACGCAGCGGTGCCTTGCTCCTTGCCCTTGGCGATGTAGCCCATCACCTTGTCGAACTGGGTCTTGTCGACCTGCGGGCCTTGCTCGGTCGCGGGGTCGAACGGATCGCCCAGCTTGCGCGGCGGTCTTCTCTGCGAGCTTCTCGACCATCGCGTCGTAGACCGTATCCTGCACGAACAGTCGGCTGCCGGCGCAGCAGCACTGGCCCTGGTTCAGGTACAGCCCGAGCATCGCGCCTTCCAGAGCGTCATCCATGTCGGCGTCGGCGAAGACGATGTTCGGGCTCTTGCCGCCCAGTTCGAGCGTGATCCGCTTGAACGTATCGGCCGCGCTCCGCATGATGAGCCGGCCGACCTCGGTCGAGCCGGTGAAGGCGATCTTGTCCACGCCAGGGTGCTGAACGAGCGCCGCGCCGGCCGTCTCGCCATAGCCGGGGACGATGTTGATGACGCCCGGCGGGAAGCCGGCCTCCAGGGCCAGCTCGCCCAGGCGCAGACAGGTCAACGGTGTCTGCTCGGCGGGCTTCATGACGATCGTGCAGCCCGCGGCCAAGGCCGGACCCCACTTCCAGGCGGCCATCAGCATCGGGAAGTTCCACGGGATGATCTGCCCGGCGACGCCCACCGGCTCGCGCCTGGTGTAGCAGAAGTACGCCCCGCGCATCGGGATCGTCTGGCCGTGAATCTTGTCGGCCCAGCCAGCGTAGTAACGCAGGCAGTCGAGCACGAGCGGCAAGTCGCCCTGCTTGGCCTCGGTGATTGGCTTGCCGTTGTCGAGGACTTCCAGTTCCGCCAGCTCGTCGAAGTGGGATTCGATCAGATCCGCCAGCTTGTACATGAGCCGGCCGCGGTCGCGGGCGTCGGTGCGGCTCCAGGGGCCCGAGTCGAACGCCTTGCGCGCGCCTGGACGGCCCGATCGACGTCGTCGGCGTCGCCCTCGGCGACCTCGGCGATGACGTCCTCGGTGGCGGGATTGATCGTGGCGAAGGTCTTGCCCGAAGCGCTCTCGCGCCACTGGCCGTCGATGAGCATCTTCGTCTGAAGCTTCTGCCTGGGCTTGCGGTGGACCTTGGTTGCCGTCGTCATGGGAGCACGCTCCATTCCATGTGGGAGAGGATCGATCAGAGCGGCTGAGCGGAGAGGTGCTGTTTTCATTATCGCCGGGCGTCCACTGCGGCTCAAGTTCACCGCCACGAGAGGCCAACCCTACTCAGGCCCCTCAGTGACCCTTATAGTGGGGGCAGCAGCGATTCCATCTCCCAGGGAGGTATCAGCCATGACCTCGCGAACCCGGTCCCCGCGCGGCGCATTCCTGTTCGGCCTGATGTTTGTGGTCGGGGCCCTGGTCGGACTGCCGGCCCACGCGCAGCGCACGCCTCCTCCCAGGCCCGCCGCCGATCGTTCCGAGAGCGATCCGGCCGACCTCGATTCCCAGATCGTCGAGCGCAGCGCCCGCATCGAGGCTCTTGGAGATGAGACGGGACATCGAGAAGAACCAGATCCAGCGCCTGATGCTGGCCATCCAGGGATCTGCGGTGGCAGAATTGCTCGGAACTTCCGACCAGCCCGTCCTGAAAGACAAGAAGCAACTCGATGATGCCAACGCCCTGCTCGACGCAAAGATGCGCAATTACCTGGTCCTGAGCCACGAGCTTGACCAAGCCCATCGCAAGCTGGATGAGCTTGAAGCCCGCCGCGATGCCGAGAATGCGAAAAACACCTCCCTGACCGATCCGAAGCGCCTCTCCGACATGGCCCGGCGACTCGACGATGTGATCGAGGGCCTGAAGCCCGAACAACCGAGCGCCGGCGAGTCTCCCAAGGAACGCAGCCGTACCCAGGAGATCCTCCGGGGCCTCCAGGGACTGCTCAAGGCGTTCGAGGACACGGGGAACGAGAAGGAGAAATGAGACAAACGTCGAGGGCTCCGGGTGGCTGGGGCGCCAGCAGACGGCCTTATTCACCACAGAGGCACAGAGGACACGGAGTTCTCACAGAGGAATTCTCTGTGTCCGCCTCTGTGTTCTCTGTGGCTCTGTGGTGAATAAGGCCAGCGGCGACACCCCAGCCACCCGACTCCGACATACCGGATCGTTTCTCAACCCCGGCGTTCGATCTGCTCGCGAAGGCGCTGAACTTCGCGCTCAAACTCGGCGATGCGCTCGCGGCAGCGGGCGAGTTCCTGGGTCTGGGCGACGATGCGGGCGTACTCGGCGGCGGCGTCGCCGACGGCGGCCTCGAGTCTCTTCGGGATGCCAGGGCTTGCTGAGATAACGGTAGACGTGGCCCTGGTTGATGGCCGCGATGACCGAGTTGATGTCGGAATAGCCCGTGAAGAGCATGCGGATGGCTTCGGGGTAACGGCTCTTGATCTTCTGGAGCATCTCGACCCCGGTCACATCGGGCATGCGCTGATCGGTCATGATGATCTCGACCTCGTCGCGGGCCATGATCTCGACCGCCTCGGCGGCGCTGTGGGCGTGGAGGACCCGGTAATTCGCGTGGAGCAGGTCGTAGACCGAGATGCAGATCTCCGGCTCGTCGTCCACCACCAGCAGGCAGGGTTTACGTCGCGCATTCATGGTTCGGGTCCTTTCCCGCGACCGGCAGGATGACGCGGAACCGGCTCCCCTGGCCGGGGGTACTCTCTACTTCGAGGCGGCCGCCGTGATCGGCCACGATCGAATGGCTGATCGAGAGGCCCAGACCCGTTCCCTGGCCGACCGGCTTGGTGGTGAAGAACGGGTCGAAGATGCGGGTGAGGACTTCCGGCGCGATGCCCACGCCATCGTCGGCGATTTCCAGGACGACCTCCTCGCCCTGGGAACGGGTGCGGATCTCGATCCGGCCGCGGCCTCGGTTGGTCTGTTCAATGGCCTGCATGGCGTTGACCAGAAGATTCAGGATCACCTGGTTGATCTGGGCGGGACCGCAGACGATCCGGGGCAGGTCGCCGTACGCGCGCCCGATGTGGATGCCGCGGCGTTCGAGCCGGCCCTGGATCATCAGGAGGCTGGAGGCGATCAGCTCGTGCAGATCCACCTTGTCCACGGCGGCCTGGTCGAGCCGGGCGAATCCGCGCAAACCCTGGACGATGTCCGAGACGCGCTTCACGCCCTGGCGCGTGCTGGCCAGAACGCGCTCCAGGCTGTCGCGGATGTAGGGCAGGTCGATGTCTGCGGCGACCTCATCGAGGCGGGTCGCCAGCTCGGGGCCGGCCCGTTCCAGAACCGGCCGGGCCTCGTCGTGCAGCGCCAGCAGGCGCGCCAAACCGAGGAAACTCCGTTCGAGCACGGCCAGGTTGTTGGCGACATAGGCGAGAGGGTTGTTGATCTCGTGCGCGACCCCCGCGCTGAGCACGCCCAGCGAGACCAGCTTCTCGGACTGAACCAGGCGGGTCTCCATCTGCTTCCGCTGAACCATCTCCTGTTCGAGGCGCTGGTTGCTCCGAGAAAGCTCGGTGGTGCGCTGATCGACAAGGCCCTCAAGGTGCTCGCGGTACGTGGCCAGCTCGCGCTCGGTCTCCTGCCGGCGGATCACACGCCACATGCCGTCCATCAAGAGGCGGAGCTGGCGGATGTCGGACTCGTCGTACTCGCCTTCCTTGTTGCCGACGCCCGCGACGGCGACGATCCTGTCGCCATCGAAGACGGGGATGTTCATGTGTCGGCGAATGGTGCAATGCCCGCCCGGGAACCCTTTTTTGAGCGGGCTGGGAGCCGCGTAGTCGTTGGTGATGATCGGCCGGCGCTGGCGGACGGCCTCGCCCCACAGGCCCGTGTTCACGACGGGATAGACGATCGGTTTCTCCTGGATCGCGCACTGGGCCATGGCGGATTTCGACCAGGCGTACATGGTCAGGACCGACTCGTCCGCGCTGGCGAAGGCCAGGTAGCCGAGCTGGCTGCGGGTCAGCCGCACCGCCTCTTCCATGGCGAAGTGGGCGATCTCCTGGAGGCCGGCCCCGGTCATCTCGGTGAACTTCAAGAGGGCCTGCAGCCGCCACTCGTTGAGCTGGAGCGCATCGTTCGCGACCGCGAGTTCGGCGGTGCGCTCGTCGACACGCCGTTCGAGCGTCTCCTCCGCCAGCCGTCGCGCCGTGATATCATGAATGATACCGATGACCTGTGAGCCATGCGTCACGAGCATCGGGCTGAGGATGACATCGGCGGGAAATCGGCTGCCATCCTTGCGGTAGCCGTACCGGTCCGGCCGATGTTCGATGGTCCGGGCGCGTGCGGGGTGTGGCCGTTGCCGCCGGGAGTCCAGAAGCCGCCGGGAACCAGGAGCTCGGCGGGCTGGCCGAGCAGTTCCTGGCGCGTGTATCCGAACACGTCCTCGGCACGCTGGTTGACACGGACGATGCGGGCTTCCTCATCGACGACCAGGATGGCGTCGGGCGCCGACTCGAGCAGGAGCCGGTACTCCGCCAGCGTCTGCTCGATGACCCCGGCCTGTTCGCGCACCTGGCGTTCGTGGGCCTGGAGCATCTGCTCGAGAGAATCGGCCTCGTCGCGCCCGCGTGCATCCTGGGCCAGCCGGCGCAAGGTGGCACCGCACTCGATCATCTCGCACAGGGAGAACCGTTCCAGGTCGAACATGGTTCTTCTCCCCACCCACGGGGCGTCGGCAGTGGCCGGATTCACCACACAGACACGGAGAACACAGAGGCAGACACAGAGAAAAAACTCTGTGAGAACTTGTTGTTCTCCGTGCCTCTGTGGTGAATCCGGCCCTCGGCGACGCCCCAGCCAATCTCGATTTTATCAAATCAATGGAGAAAACAACAGCTAACACGCGGGCCGGTCGGCTCCCGCCCCAACGTCTTCCTACCTCGTTATTTCCACTTGCACTTGCGCTTCGCCAGCCGGTGTTTGCCGTGACAATCCGTGCAAACCTTCTTCTCATCGGCGCTCAAGCGGGGGAACGGGCAGGCGTTCTTGTCGTCGGACGGCTTCAAGTTGTGGCAGGACAGGCAAAACTGGTTGATTTTCGCCGCCGGATACATGATGTCCGGTGCCGTGCCGTTGCCGCCGGACGCCCACGACTCGTCGGCGATATGCGCATCGGACGCGCCGTGGCAGCGGGCGCAGCCCATGTTGGCGTGGGCGTGGGTGGTGGCGAGGGATTCCGTCTCGAAGTTGAGATGGCAGACCATGCAGCGGCTGTTGTCCGCGCCCGCGGCCTTACCGGGCTTGGCGTCGTCGTCATCGAGCAGCAGGGGAGCATCGTCCTTCGGCGCGGACGGCTTGTCCTGCTTCGAGGATGGTCCGTCCACGACGGCCGTGGGTTTTTCGGCGCGCGACCGTTCGAATCCCACGACGAGCACAACCACCGCCGCCACGACGAAGAGCGCAACGAAGCCTCTCATGGCATCCCCGTTGTAGGGTGGGCTCGGCCCACCATTCTTACCGGGTGGCATGCCCACGTCCGCGTGGGCATGTCCGTGACCCCAGGCACACACGCCCGGACATGCCCACGCGGACGTGGGCATGCCACCCGACAAGACCTCAGACGTATTCCCATTCCCGCAACCACTGGTAATTCTCGGGCAGCCGGTCCCAGAGGGTCTGGCTCATGGTCTCGAACGTGACTTTCTCGTGAACATCGAACTCGCGCCGTTCCTTGACGGCCTTGGCCACGTTGTCGGCCTCGGCGATGCTGTGGATGCCGGGGATCGGGATGACCGTGTTGGTGTTCAGGATGTAGCGGATCGCCAGCCGGGCGCGTTTGAAATCGGCATCAAGCTCGCCGGTGAAAAGGGAGCCAGCGGCGAACGGCTTGATGCCGAAGGCGCCCACGTCACACTTTTTCAGCGCCGGGAAGAGGCTGTCCTTGGGGGCGGCCTTGGACATGGTCGTGAACGGGAAGCAGACGACGTCGATCTGGGGGAAGTACTCGATCATGAATTTGATCCAGCGGCGGTCGTGTGACGAGAAGCCGCCGAACCGCGCCTTGCCCTGCTTTTTGGCGGTTTCCAGGGCGCTGACGATCTCGCAGGCGGTGTCGAACGTGTGCCGGCCGCCCGGCTCGTAGCAGGTGATGCGCCAGAGATCGGTGTGGTCCTGCTTCGAGTCCTTCAGGAGACTGTCGAGGGACTCCAGCAGCTTCTTGGCCGTACGGTAATTCTCGTTGCGCACCTCTTGGGCGCAGTGGGACAGGGCCAGGTACATCTTGTCGCGACGGCCGGCGAGCGCCTTCATGTCGCGCTTGACCTCGAAGTCCGAGCAAGCGTCGATGTAATTGATGCCCAGATCCATGCAGCGGCTGATGATCTCGGTCCGCTCCTGGTCGTTGCTCCGCGAGTGCCCGCCCAGGCACACGGCCGAGACCATCAACCCGGTCTTGCCCTGGCGGCGGTATTCCATGTCGGGGTTATAGTTCAGGATCTTCGAGGGATCGGCCTGCGCCTGAGCGGGCGGGTCGTCGGCGGCCTGCGCGCTGGTGCCGAGTCCCACGGCCAGCCCGGCCGCCGCGAGCGAGGTCTCGCGCACGAAGTCGCGACGGGTGGTGCGTTCGCTCTCCATCGTTCGGGTCCTTCTCATTTTCCAGGGTTCGTGGGAGGATTGCCCGCCGATCGGAACAGGGCCCCGACCTCGTCTTCCGAGAGGGCGCGGCCGTAGAGGCGCAGGTCGTCGATCAGGCCCTTGTAGCGCTGACCGATGCGGACGTCGCGGTTGTCTCCGGTCTCGATGGGCCAGAGGTCCAAAAGGCCGATGTCGTCGATCTCGGCCGGCGTGCCGTCGAGGTAGAGCTTGACATCGTCGTGGAGGTTGGGCAGCTCGACCGGGCGCACGACGAACGCCACGTGATGCCACCGGCCATCATGGACGCCGGCCTTCATGTAGAGATAACCACCCTTGGGGGTGACGCCGAGATGCTCGCGGATGAAGCCGACGGTCCACATCTTGCCGGCGTCGTCGGTCCCCCAGGAGACGATGTCCCCCTTCGGCGTCTCGGTGTTGATCCAGGCGGCGACGGTCCGGGGCGCGGTTCCGGTCACGCCCTTGAAGCCGCTGATGAGCAGTCCGCCGTCGTTCCCGTCGCACTTCAGGGCCTTGCCGACCCGACCGGGGACGGACAGGGCCGCGAACGTCCGGCCGCCTTCGAGCTGGCCGACGTGTCCCCTGGAGGACGCATCGGCGGCCGTGGTGCCGCTGGTCTCGTCGAGCTTCCACCAGCCGACGAGCGCGGGGTCGGTGTCGAGATCACCGGCCAGGCCGGGCCGACCGGCAAGCAAGATCAGAATGGCCGCAACGATCATCCCCGACGAAAACCGCTTCATCGTCCGACTCCTCTTCGAGCCGCTCTGGTACACCGCTTCAAGGCGTCACACGCGGGCACATCCGTTCCCCACACGCGGGGCAAATCGATGACCGCGCAGAGTTCGATGTTTGAGCGTATCATGTTCGGACCGCGCGGGAATAGGGCTGGAGAAAAAAAAGACACTGTCGTAACGAAACCGGGGTGACCCACCGGAAAGGTTGGGTGCCACGGGTTCCGCTTGGGGAACCCGTGTTCGGGGCCGGCAGACACGGGTTCCCCAAGCGGAACCCGTGGCACCCAGGCGCATTCCCCAGCCCGGTTCACCGGGCTTTGTCCCTCTTCGGCCCGGCATGCACGCCGGGTCGTTCTTGCCTTCCTCCCGTGTCTCTGCTATGGAGAATCAAGACGTGGCGGAATCGCCCATGGTCATCGGGGCATGCAAAAAATGAGCATGATTATACTTTGTTTAACGGTTCTGGCTGCGCGACTCGACGCCGCGGACCCGGCCCCGCCGCCCACCCGCGCCCAGATCGAGGCCGACTGGCTCCTTCAGGATGACCAGCGGGGCTCGGGGCCTCAGTCCGCGAACGCGGTCTCCCCGGCCGAGGACGCGGCCGGCGGTGTCGATGGCGTCAAGAACGGCAAGTGGGGATTTCACACCGCCGACGAGGCCAACCCCTGGTGGCAAGTCGACCTGGGCCAGCCCACGTCGCTCGACCGTGTTGTTCTCTTCAACCGCTGCGACAGCATGGCCGAACGGGCGGCCCATCTCCGCGTCTTGCTGTCCGACGACGGTAAAGACTTTCACCAGGCCGCCGAGAACGACGGCCAGACCTTCATGGGGTTCACGGACCAGCAGCCGCTCGTCCTCAAGCTCGCCGGCGCCCAGGCGCGGTACGTGCGGTTGACTTTGCCGGGTAAGAGTTATTTTCATCTCGATGAGGTCGAGATCTATGCAGCCGGCACCGGCCGGAACGTCGCCCTGGGACAACCCGCCGCGCAGAGCAGCACCAGCACCTGGTCCCGGCGGCACGAGCGGCCGGCGGCCGAGAGCACGCGCGTGTATCCCTTCGAGACGCTGATCGCGCGCGGCTTGAAGCTGGCCGAAAGCCAGCGGCTGCTTGGCGTGAACGTCGATGCGGCCATCGCCGACCTCAATCGCATCGCGGCCGACGTGCGGAACCTCCCCGCCAACGCGGCCGACTCTGCAAAGCGCGATCTTTACAACCAGGTTCGCTGGACGATCCGCCGCCTCGCGCTGGGCAATCCTCTGCTGAGCTTCGATGCGATCCTGTTCGTCCAGCGACGGCCGACGATGTTCCCGCACATGTCCGATCAGAATTACGGCTGGTGGTCGCGTCCCGGCGGCGGGCTGTGCGTGCTCGAAGGCTTCCAGTCCGACCAGCCGCGCGTGCGCTGCCTCACCAGCGACCTGCCGCCGGGCAGCGTCCTCGGGCCCGACCTGTCGTACGACGGCAAGAAGGCGCTGTTTGCGTACTGCCAGTACGTCCCGGGCGTCGCCGATATGGTCAAGGAAGACAAGGCGAAGGTCCCGGCCGAAGCGTTCTATCACATCTTCGAAATGAACCTTGATGGATCGGGACGGCGGCAGTTGACATTCGGCCGCTACGATGACTTCGACCCCCGTTATCTACCCAGCGGCGAGATCCTTTTTCTCTCGACCCGCAAAGGTCTGGCACTCCAGAGTTCGCCGGCCTTTTCCGATTCGACACGGAATGCCGATTTACCGGATAGCTACGTGCGATGCGGCGGCGACAGTGTGCGCCCCGTGCCCGTTTACACCATGCACGCGATGCGCGCCGACGGCACGAACATCCGACCGCTTTCCTCATTCGAGAACTTCGAATACACGCCGTCGATCGCCAGCGACGGCCGCATCCTCTACACCCGCTGGGATTACATCGACCGCTTCAACGGCAACTATTTCAGCCTGTGGTCGGCCAACCAGGACGGCACGAATCCCCAGCTTGTCTACGGCAACTACACCGCGCGCCCGCAGGTGAAGTGCGAGGCGCGGTCCGTGCCGAATTCCTCGAAGCTCATCATGACGGCCAGCGCCCACCACTCCACCACCGGCGGAGCGCTCTGCTTGCTGGATCGCACCCGGGGCACGGAATTCGAATCGCCCTTGAAAGTGCTGACGCCCGATGTCGTCTTCCCGGAAACGGAAGGATCGCCCCAGCACTACTACGCCAACCCCTGGCCGCTGTCCGAGGACTACTTTCTGGTCGCCTGGTCCGACCAGCGTCTGCCGCCGCACTGTCGCTGCACCGAGGAGCAGAATCCATCGAACGCGATGGGCGTGTACCTGTTCGACGCCTTCGGCAACCAGGAGCTGCTCTACCGCGATGCCGCGATCAGCAGCATGAATCCCATCCCGATCGCGCCGCGGCCGATGCCGCCGACGCAGGCCCCCGTGGTGGACTGGCAGACCGCCGCCGAGGGCCGCTTTCTCGTCCAGGATGTGTACCAGGGACTCGACAATATCCCCCGAGGGTCGATCAAGCAATTGCGGGTTATCGGCGTGCCGCCCAAGGTCCAGCTCACGATGAATCGCCCCATGCTGGGCATCTCGGCCGAGGACCCGGGCAAGTTCGTGCTCGGCACCGTGCCTGTGGAGGCGGACGGCTCGGCGCACTTCCGCGTGCCCTCGGGCGTGCCGGTCTTCTTCCAGGCCCTGGACGAGGACGGCCTGGCCGTGCAGACGATGCGGTCGCTGTCGTACGTCCTGCCCAACCAGACGCTGGCGTGTGTCGGCTGCCATGAGCACCGCGACACCGCCCCCCCAATTCGGTCCCGCCCACCCCTGGCGGCGCTGCGAGAGCCGTCCCGGCTCACACCCGGCCCGGCGGGATCGTGGCCGTTGAGCTTCGCCCAGTTGGTACAACCCGTGCTCGATCGCCAGTGCGTCGAATGCCACGGGCAAGACGCCACCGCCGCCGGCATCGACCTCCGCGCCGGCAGCGCGTATGCCGCGCTCATGTCCTACGGCGAAAACGACCTGAAACAGCGTGCCTTCGAGCGCGACCGCTCGCTGCCCGGCGAGTGCACCGCCGCGAATAGCAAGCTCTGGAAGCTCCTGACTACCCCCGACGGACATCAGCACCGCCAGCTCGATGTCGAGAACCGCCAACGTCTGGCCACGTGGATGGACACCTACGCCCAGCAGGTCGGCCACTACAGCGAACAGCAAGAGCGCGACCTGGCCCGGTTCCGGATCAACCTGGCTCCCCTGCTCAACGAGCCGACGCCCTGATACACGAACCCGCTGAGGCTTTCTGGTCCCCTCCGCGGGTGGCCCCGGTTGCCGCAACCGGGGTCGCGCGGAACGCCCACGAAATAACTTCCCGGTTTATGTGGCGGGCAGGATGCGGTAGTTCCAGCGCGGGAAGACCGTGTCGCGGATGATGTGGACGGCGTTCTGAACGGCCTGGGTGATCTTCCGGCCCGTCCGGTATATCTTCTCCACGATGTCCACGGTCACGGTCAGACCCGTCTTCGTGCGGGCCTTCTTCATCAAGCTCGCCACCACGTTCACGCTCTCGAAGATCACCCCCCTGCAGACGCGGCTCAGGTGGGGAAACAAGCGGTGTTCGATCGGGTTCCATTTCGAGGTGTACGGGGGATAGTGCGCCAAGCGCACCTCGATCCCCAGGCGGTTCACCAACGCCTGCAGGTCGGCCTTGAACAAGTGGGCCTCCCCATTATCGTTGTCCGCCGGGTTGCTGCCGCCCCCGTCGCACAAGAGCAACAGCGACCGCGCCTCTGGATACAAGAGCCGCCCGATGCGCACCCACCAGTCTTCCAGGCAGTCGCAGGCGAACTCGCTCGTGTCGTGACTCGTGCCCAAATGCACATAACCTTGGTTCTTCTTCACGTCGTACAGGCCGTGAGGCAGCACCACGCCCGTGGCGTACTCGGGGAAATCCTGATCGAACACGTGGATGGTCTGCCGGGTGAACAACGTGCCGTTGCGGAAGAAGTTGCCGATGGACTCGCGTGATTTCGAGTCCATGCTCAGGATCGGGTTGGGCGAATCAAGATAAATTTGTTTGACCGTCACGGATTTTGGGGGCGACTGCCAGCATGCTGACATGAGGAGACAAAATGGCCATGATCCACAGTGCCTGGAAGGAGGTGGATCATGGCCGAAGGAAAGCGCGACACGGTCGTCGCGTGGGCATCGTACCATCTGCTTGCCCGTCTCGGAAGACGCCTACACGCAAGCCGTTCACGACCCGGCCGCGTTCCGACGTCTGCTTGATGAAGGCTTCCGAACCACGCCCGAGCTGTTTCCGCCGAACTTCGCACAGGGCTACGAGTTGAAGGATGGCCGCATGTCGGTGAAACAGGGACTCTTGATCCGGCGCATCCTCTCGAGAGACGGGACCGCCTACAGCATCCGGCCCTCGTTCCTCATGCCCTACATGACGGCGCGCGTCGGGGACGTCGAAGGCCCGCTGTTTCTCCGCAAGTTCGGCGTGCCGTACTGGGCGTTGGCCCACGTCTTCGGCGGCGACCCGATGTACTGGTTCCGTCTGGAGTGTGGGCTGGGCCGGTTCCGCATCGTGGGCACGACCGTGCGCAAGTGGACCTCCCCGAACATCTCCTGGCGGACGAGCACCATCAGTCGCTCGACGGGCAGAAGGTGTACATCGCCACGACCGTCGGCGGTGGGTGCTGCTTGGGGGCAGAGCCCGCCCAGGCCGCCGGCACCGATGACCTGAAGATGGCCTACGCGGTTTTCCGAGAAGAGGCCCGCGACGTCGCCCCGAAGTACACTCCCAAGACCGTCAGCACCGACGGCTGGCAAGGGACGCAAGCGGCCTGGAAGGCGTTGTTCAAAGGGGTGGTTCTTCTCCTGTGCTTCTTGCACGGGTGGCTCAAGATCCGCGACCGGGCCGAGCACCTGAAGGATCTGTTCTCGGAGGTCTCGCGGCGCAGTCTGGGGAGTGTACCACGCCCCCGACCGGAGAGGCTTCGGGCAACGGTTGCGTCGGCTCCGGGAGTGGGCCGGCCAGCACCTCGAGGGAGTCGTCCTGGAGAAAGTGCTGGACCTGTGCCGCAAGGGTCGTCAGTTCGCGGTGGCGTACCGTCACCCCGGCGGCCATCGCACGAGCAACATGCTCGACCGCCAGATGCGGGGAATGAACCAGTACTTCGACCGCGGTCAACACCTCCATGGCTCGCTCGCGGCCGGCCGGCTCCACTGCCGGGCGTGGGCGTTGTTGTGGAACTTCGCGCCATGGCACCCGGCATCAGCACGTGCGAACGAGGGCTGGCGGTGCCCGGCCGAGCGACTCAACCGACACCGTTACCACGACAGTTGGCTGCAGAACCTGTTGGTGTCCGCGTCCCTCGGCGGGTACCGACGTCCACTCCCCCAAAATCCGTGACGGTCAGGCAAATCCGCGACATCGCGGGATTGCCGACCCGGATGATTCGGCCAAGTCCTGCGGCCGCACGCGCCCCTGGCCGACACGACGCCGCTCGCCTGGAGCGTCGAGACCCTGGCCGACGAACCAGGCCTGGCCGCCGTCCGGATCGGTGCCGGACGGCGGTGCGAACTGGCGATCCTGAACCGGGCAGGCCGCACGGTCGACCTGTCCGCGAAACCCGTCGGCCGCATCGTGACCGACGCCCGTGCGGTCTCTCTCGATTCCACCGACGGCGTCCGGCACCGCGTCCTGGCCATTCGGGGCCGATTTCTGGCCCGGGACGCCGCGGACGTGTTCCGGAGCGAGCCGCCCACGACCGTCGAGAAGGTCGGTGGCGCCGCGGACTGATCCCGACGGGGAGTCGTCACGTGCACTGGCGATTGGCTCGGAGAAAGTAAGGCCTATCCGGTGGTTGTCTGAGGGCTCGGCTCGCCCAGCACCCGACTGGGCCACTGTCCGAAGCCCCACAGCCATGATGAGACTGAGTGCAAGCAACCGCCGCCATTCTCCGTGCTCACTCGAGGCCCGGTAACTGCCCCTGCCGATTGTCACGCGTCAGAGCTGCGAACGCTTCGGCCGCAGCCACCCCCAGTTCGCGGCCACGGAAGTTCTCCATGATCTCGTGATGGTTCCGGTAAATGGCCTCTCCGCCCTGACTGCGATGCGCAAAGAGGGCGGCCTGCTTTTTCGCCCGCACCGGCGTGATGTCGACGTAGGCCGTCGGCATGAACCCGAGCGTCTGAAAGCCACTATCGACCTCGAAAAAGTAGAGCGGATACGGGCTCCGAGACGTCAGGTAGGCCCGGATCGCGAGGATGCCCACCACTTGGTGGTCGGGGTGCGTGTCGATCGGCCAGTGCGCGAAGACCACATCGGGCGGTTCGGCCGCGAGGAGCGTGGTGAGTGTCTCGGTCCGCTCTGGGCTGATCTCGGTGGCTCCGTCGATCTGACCCGCGAACACGGCCTTGGCCCCGAGGAGCGCGCAGGCCGCCTCGGCCTCGGCCGTGCGGATCGTGGCCGCATCCCGGTGGGATTTCCCGGGGATGCCGGCCTCGCCCCGGGTCAGATAGACGACCGTCACGCGATGCCCTGCCTGGGCGTATCGGGCCAACGTACCGCCGCAGCCGGACTCGGGATCATCTGGATGGGCACCCACGCACACCACGTGCAACGGCCGATGCGGACCGGATCGCTCCTCCCGGACCGCCATCAGCTCCGCAGCCGCAGAGGTGGATGGCAGGAGGGCGAGGGCGGCCGCCGATTGGGTCACGAAATCACGGCGGGAAACAGTGGGGATCGACATCGTCAGGGAACTCCTCTGCACCAGACCGGGAAACTCGTCGTCCTGGATGCGGAATCTCTCGAAACACCGGTGCGCACCGCTACGCAGACACGGGCGATCATCGAGCCGCCGACCGGCATCCGTAGGAGCCCCGGCCAAATCCACCTTGGGCCGCGTCGAGTATAATTTCCGGACCCGAGCGGCGGGATACGTGAGATTCTTGGCGACACCCCGGAAGCCGCTCCGGCGTATCGGGTCCCCGTGTCCCTGGAGAGGGACCACTCCGTCGGCCTCCTCGTCCCACTGTCGTCCGTGCTGCCTGCCGGCCTCAAAGAGTGTACGAGAAGTCGGGATCGCCCTGGAATTCCCCCATGACACGTAAAGGATACCCCTCTGATCTGATAATGCCCCAGTGGAATCGACTCAAGGGGTTGCTCCCCCGACCAAACCCGGCGGTGCCCCCACTCGGTGGACCTGCGGGAGGTCCTCTGCCGGATCCTCGTGGCCCGAGTGTGCCGGAGCTGCCGTGGCGACCAAACCGGGATGCCTGCCCGCCGGCAGGCCCACTGCACGGCCGTGCGGTAGCTGTGGCGGGTGTACAGCTCGCCGGGCGCGAGCTTCGGTGCCCGCGCCCCGTCCTCAGCCGGCTTCACAATCGCCGGATCTCGTCGCCGTAGCCGCTGGTAGTTCCAGGCCGAGGTCTCCGCCGGCACGAAGCAATAAGCTCTCCGGGTCGCGATCGAGCCAGGGTCGAAGCACCGCTTGGGCCTGGGGGCCGATCATGATGACCTTGCGGCGGTCGAAGTGCTGGGTCTTGTGGCGCCGCGGGTGATAGAGCCAGACCGGACCCGTCGTGTCGACCTCACAGGGCCGGATCGCGATGACCTCCTGCGGGCGGGCGCCACACAGAAACTGGAATGGGATCAATGGCGCCGACCTGGGGTGACAGATGGGGTAGAAGCGCTGGGATCGACTCCTCGCTGGTGGTATTCCGGACTCATTCGGGATCAATACGAGCGGCTCGAGTGGATATGTTGAGCTTCTCGTTCAAGTGATGATTGATGCTGTCGCTCTGCACCCGTTACCGGGTAACGTATTGGTAATGCTTTTCCCCCTGGAGTAATGCTATTCCATGCGATGACGTAGCAGGATTTGCAACGTCTTGCGAAACGCGGGAGAACTTGTAAACTACTACTGGCCTGATGCTTCGGAAGCTTTTCGGCGATCGGGTTGACACGCTTCGCAATGCTGAGGTTGAGGGTTCGATCCCCTTCCGCTCCAGTGCTTTTCGGGGGCCTGACTGACCACCGAAAAGCAGGCGTCTTGCCTTCCTGAACACTTGACCTCTGCCCAGGCAACGGTCATAGTGAGAGGGACGGGCACGATGCCACGAGAGAGAGCCCCCGGGCGGGGCATATGGCGGCGTACCGGACTCCTGAGCCGCGGCGTGCGCCGGGCGATCCTCTTTTCCACCTCGGGAACCGCGTTGAGGACGACCAGGCGGATCTGGGGATGCTTCCGCGCGAAGACGCGGAAGATCTCGTCGGCGAACGCCTGCCCGAGGGAGTCCACCTTCTCGAAGTCGAGAAGCACCTCCCGGAAACGATCGAAGCGCGCCAGGACGCGCTTGGCCTGGGAACGCGATACCAGGGACTCCGGCCCGTAGCGCGCCAGGGAGTGCGGCACGTGGGTTCGGGAGAAAGCATAACCTTGGTCCGATGGGTCCGCGAACGGGTCGAAGACCTGTCGGCGCGTTCGCTCGGAATTCTTGTGAATGACCATGGTGACATGGGTCCCCCAGATCAATTCGGCCCGATCTTCCAGCGGCCAATCATCCTCGCCCTCGTTGTGGCTCCAGAAAAGAGGGCCGGAGAGGATCGAAAACCGGTCGAACATCCGCGAGGTAAAGAGAATCCCTTCCCCTGTATGGTTGGCCGGATCAGTCTGGTAGGCTGGGGCTCGACCCAGCTTTTCGCCGGAAGGCCTGGCACCGCCACGGCCGAGCCCACAAAAGGGCTGGGTCCTGACCCAGCCTACCAGACCAGACACCCTTGCTCCCGGTTCGTTCTCTGGCTCGGAGACGCGATCGACTTTCCGGACAGCTCTTGAGAGGCCCAGACAATCATGCAGCGTGCATGCACCATCGTATTGGCACTGGCAAGTTTCGCATGCCTCGGCGGTCCGGAGAGTTCCTCCTGGGCGGCTCGGACGAGCCCGTGGCCCGAGGGCGGCGAAAGAACCTGGCAGACCGCGTTGCTCCAGGCCCGGGAAGCGCTGGTCACGGACGAACCAGCCCGGGGCGGCCGTCCCGCCTTCTCGTCCTACGTCAGCCCGGTGGTGCGCAATGGGGAGCCGGCCCGGCGCATTGCTGTGGACATCTCGGGTGTCAAAGACCTGTACCTTTACGTCACAGGCGCCCCCGAGGTGGTCCGCGGCGCCGCCACGTGGGCGGAAGCTCGTCTCATCGCCGCCGATGGGACGGCCACCTTGCTCAGTCACGCCCCCGGGCTCCAGGTCCTGGAGGGCCGGCACAGCGTCGATGTGAACTTGAAATCCGGTGTGAGCGGACCGCTCCGGATCGCCGGCCGGGAGTTTCGCGATGGGCTGCACGTGTATGCCGAGAGCAAGGCGCGGGTCCCGCTGAATCAGAAATATACGCGGTTCGAGGCGTGGATCGGCCTCGATGACTGGGCGGGCGGGCCGGCGGCCGTCCGTTTCGATGTGACCGACGCGGCGGGGGCCGCGCGGCTCGACCTGTACGCCACGCTCCGCCGCGACTTCCCCGAGGGGACGGCGCGCCGGCAGATGCGCTGGGAACGTGAAGACCGCATCCTCGATGCTGACTGGACGCCGGGCGCGTTCGCCGATCTGGCCCATCGCTATGCCACGGCGTCCCGGCGCGTGCCGCCGCTGGCCGCGGAGGCGGAGCGGTTGGCGGGCGCGGTCCGCGACCTGGCCGCGCTGGCCCAGGTGCGCGATCTTTACTATCGCTCGCGCGCCCTGGATGAAGTTCTGACGCGGACCCGCAGCCTCAACGTCCGCGCCTTGCGGCTGGCCATCGAGGACCTGATCGGCACGCAAGGGGAGCGTTATCCCGGCGGCCCCCAATTCCGCGCCCGACTGGACGCCCTCCAGCGTGCGATCGCGGACGCCGTCGCGCGGGTTCCGGGAGATGGCCTGGCCGGGTGGGAACAGACGGCGCGCCTGCTGGCCGACTTCGACCATCTCCAGCGGGACGCGCTGCTGGCCAATCCCCTGCTGGACTTCGACCGCCTGCTGCTCATCCGCCGCCAGCCGCACTGTGATCCCCGCTGGCCGATGGATACGGGCTTCGGCATGGGCGAGTACCTCGGCTTGCCCCGGCAGAGCTCCAAGTGCATCCCGGGCATCGACGAGCCCTTCAACTGGGAGAACGACATCGCCGTGCTCCAGCCGGTGCGGCCCGAGGGCACGCTCACGACGCTCTACCGGCCGGACCGTCGGCGGCTCATCACCGATGTCGATCTCCACTGGGACGCCGACCGGATGCTGTTTTCGATGCCGGGCTCCTTCGACAAGTGGCAGGTCTTCGAGATGCCCACCGACGGCGGTGCGCCCCGACAGCTCACGCCGGGCGACCAGCCCGAGGTCCACTCCTATGACGCCTGCTACCTGCCCGACGGCCGCATCAACTTCGTCTCCACCGCGCCGCTCCAGGGGGTGCCCTGCAACGCCGGCGTGATCGTGGGCATGATGTACCAGATGGACGGCGACGGCCGGAACGTCCACCAGCTTTGCTTCGAGCAGGACCACGACTACTGCCCGAGCGTGCTCAACGACGGCCGCGTGCTCTACCTGCGCTGGGACTACACCGACACGCCGCATGTCTGGAACCGCGTCCTGTTCGCCATGAACCCGGACGGCACCGGCCAGGCCGAGTACTACGGCTCGAACTCGTACTGGCCCAACGCGATCTTCTACGCCCGGCCGGTCCCCGGCCACCCGACGAAGGTCGCGGGCATCGTCACGGGGCACCACGTCGGCCGCGTGGGCGAGCTCATCGTGTTCGATCCCTCAAAAGGCCGCTACGAGGCGGACGGGGTCGTCCAGCGCATCCCCGGTTACGGCCAGAAGGTCGAGCCGATCATCTTGGACAAGCTGACCGAGCACAGTTGGCCGAAGTTCCTGCACCCCTGGCCCCTGAGCGAGAAATACTTCCTCGTCTCTTGCAAGCCGACGCCCGAGGCGCTCTGGGGAATCTACCTCGTCGATGTCTTCGACAACATGGTGCTCATCAAGGAGCTGGAGGGACAGGCACTCCTGGAGCCGATCCCGCTCCAGAAGCGTCCCAGGCCGCCGATCATCCCTGATCACACCGTCCCCGGTCGCAAGGACGCGATCGTCTCCATGACCGACATCTACAGCGGTCCGGGCCTGGCCGGCATCCCGCGCGGGACGGTCAAGAGCCTGCGCGTCTTCTCGTACCACTTCGGCTATCAGCGCGTCGCCGGGATCGATCATCGCGTGGGCACGGACGGCCCCTGGGAGGTCAAGCGCATCCTCGGCACCGTGCCGGTCGAACCGGACGGCTCGGCCCGCTTCCGCATCCCGGCCCAGACGCCGATCTCCGTGCAACCGCTCGACGCCGAAGGGCGGGCCGTGCAGCTCATGCGGAGCTGGATGACGGCCATGCCGGGCGAGGTCTTGAGCTGCGTCGGCTGCCACGACAAGCGCAACAGCACGCCGCTGGTGGGTCCCGCCGCGACGCCTCTAGCACAGCGGCCGACCGAGATCCGGCCCTGGTACGGCCCGCCGCGCAACTTCAGCTTCCGGAACGAGGTCCAGCCGGTGCTCGATCGGTTCTGCGTCGGCTGCCACGACGGCCGGCCGCGGCCGGACGGGACCACCTTGACCGACCTCCGCGCCGATCAAGATACCTTCATTTGCTTCCGTGGCGGCGATACCCGGGCGCACATCGAGCGCGGCGTCCCGCGCGAGAAACTGGTCGGGAAATACGGCGGCATCTTCGAGCCGAGCTACATCACGCTTCGAAGCCTCGTGCGCGTGCCCGGCCTGGAGAGCGACCTGCACCTGCTGACGCCGATGGAGTACCACGCCAGCACGGACGAGCTGGTCCAGATGCTCAAGAAGGGCCACCATGGCGTGCAGCTCGACGCCGAGGCCCGGGATCGACTTTACACCTGGATTGACCTGAACGCGCCCGATCACGGCACCTGGGGCGAATTCGTGGCCATCGCGGACCACCAGCGCGAGCGACGACTGGCGCTCCGCTCACTCTACGGCGGCCCCGACGTGGATGGGGAGGACCTCGCGGTCTTGGAGCGACCGCCGGTCGAGCCGGTTCTCGCGCGCGAGGAGCCGCGCCGGCCGGTCGTGCCCGTCGTGCTTGCAGGCTGGCCCCTCGATACGGCCGAAGCCAAGCGGCAACAAGCCGCGGACGGTCGCGACCACGCGGACGCTCGATCTCGGCGGCGGCGTGACGCTCGACCTGGTGCGGGTCCCGGCGGGCACATTTGTCATGGGCGACCCGGAAGGCGCCGCGGACGAGCAGCCGGCGGCCCCGGTCACAATCCGCCGGCCCTTCTGGATCGGCCGGTGCGAGGTCACCAACGCCCAGTTCGCGCGCTTCGATGCGAACCACCGGAGCCGCTACGAGCCCCGGGGCTCGTGGATCTTCAGCGAGGATTATCTCGGCTGGCCGCTCGACCAGCCGTTGCAGCCGGTGGTGCGGGTCTCGTGGAACGAGGCGATGGTTTTCTGCCACTGGCTCGCGGAGCGCTCGGGCTTGCGCATCAGCCTGCCGACCGAGGCACAGTGGGAATACGCCTGCCGCGCCGGCACCGCCACGCCTTTCTCCTATGGTGGACGGGACGCGGACTTCGCGCCCTTCGCCAACCTGGCCGATGTGACGATCCGCAACCTGGCGGAGAAGTCATGGGGTCCCCGGACGCCGGACATCGTCCCGCGCGACGCCCGCTTCGACGATCACGCGCTGGTCTCGGCCCCGGTGGGATCGTATCGCGCCAACGCCTGGGGTCTCTGCGACATGCACGGCAACGTGTCCGAGTGGACGCGTACCCTCGATCGCGCGTACCCGTACGCGGACGAGGACGGCCGCAACGCGGTTGAGGGTGACGGTCCCCGCGTGGTCCGCGGCGGCTCCTGGCGCGACCGGCCCGCGCGCGGCCGGTCCGCGGCGCGGCTGGCTTATCCGCCCTATCAGAAGGCCTTCCATGTTGGTTTCCGCATCATCGGCGAGGAGACAACGTCCAGTCCGGTCGCGGTCACCCCGTAACGCCAGCCCTCACCGCGGACAGGTGCCGGCCGGCCCGGCCCCTCCGGGAGTGGCAAACTCCTTGATATTACCCCGGCAAGAAAGTAGGTCGGACAATCCTGTCCGACTCCCCCGGCCTGTCGGACAGGATTGTCCGACCTACAGGAGGATTTCTTTGCCGGGGTAATATGCTCCATCGATGCCGGGTCGCTGCCGGGGATCAGAAGATCACGACCGATGCGCCCGGCTTCAGGACCACAGTCCGATCCGGCAGGGACAGGGCGGGTAAGTCGAGCGCAGTTCGAAGCCAGGTTGTGATGGTGTGGTCGGTCGGGTTGTTCACCTCAGAGGGTGTACGAGAAGGGCTTTCCATGTAGCGGCGGCCGTCTCGGCCGCTCCGGGCTTCCCATACCGGAGCGGCCGAGACGGCCGCCGCTACACAGAGGGGCCGCTCCGACCCCTTCTCGTACACCCTCTCAGCAGTCACAGGACGATCGGGATCGGCGCGGAGTGTCCCAAAAAGTCACTTGACCTGAAATTCCCCCGTCAGATGGATGTCTTCGGAGGAAGAACCGACCATCACCTGGAACTGGCCCGGCTCGACGATCCGCTTGAGATTGATGTCGAGGAGCGCCAGGTCATCCGGGGTCAGCTTGAAGGTACAGGTCTTTGTTTCACCAGGTTCCAGAGCCAGCTTGGCAAAGCCCCGGAGCTGCTTCACGGGCGTCGAAACGCTGCTGACCACGTCCTGAACGTAAAGCTGGACGGTTTCCTTGCCGGGCCGGTCGCCGGTGTTCTTCACCTGGAGCCGCACCTCGATTCCATCCTTCGGCGAGATCTCCTGCGCACTGAGGTGCAGATCACTGTAAGCAAACTGCGTGTAGCTCAACCCGAAGCCGAAAGGGTACAAGGGCGTCGGTTCCATATCCACGTAGGCACGTCCCCAACCACCCTTCATCCAGTAGCGTTTCGACCTGGGCATGTTGTAATAGACCGGCAACTGGCCCGCGTGCCGGGGCACCGTCACCGACAATCTTCCACTCGGATTGACATCGCCGAACAAGACTTCGGCCACCGCTTGCCCACCCATCTCGCCGGGCAGCCAGGCTTCGACAATCGCGGGCACATTCGCGGCGACCCAGCGCACGGCCAAGGCGCGGCCGTTGACGAGCACCACCACGGTCGGCGTGCCGGTCGCCTGCACGGCTTGAACGAGTTCCTCCTGATGGCCCGTCAATTCCAGGGTGGCCGCGTCGTGCCCTTCGCCGTCGGTGGCACTCACCCCGCCGTCATTGTGCTGGCGCTCGCCGACGACCACGATGGCCACTTCCGCGTGGGCCGCCGCGTCGCGGGCCGCGGCGATGCCGTCCGCGCTGCCGCCGGTCACCTCGCAACCTTTGACATACGTCACCTTGGTCGCGGGCGAGACGATCTGCTTGATCCCTTCCAGCACCGTGACGATGTGTTGCGGAATCTTCGCCGGAACATATTCGCCAAGCTGGTTCTTGGCATCGTCCGCATTCGGACCAATCACCGCGATGGATCGCAGCGATTTCTTGAGCGGCAGCAGATTCTTCTCGTTCTTCAAGAGCACGACCGCTTCCCGCGCGACATCGAGCGAAAGTCGTTGATGCTCGGGCCGATGGACGATCTCGGCCGCGCGGTCGGGATCGACGAGCGGCTTTTCGAACAGGCCCAGGCGGAGCTTCTGCTTGAGAATACGGCGCACGGCGCGGTCGATCAGGCTCATCGGCACCTTGCCCTCGCGCACGCTCTCCAGCATGTCCAGCATGTAGCCGGATTCATACGAGATGCCCACGTCCAGGCCCGCCGCGAGGGCGAGTTGTCCCGCTTCCTTCTGCGTAGGCGCCACGCCCTCGTAAACGATCGTGCCGATGCCGCCGCCTTCGGAGAGCACCAGGCCGTCGAAGCCGAATTCCTGCCGCAGGATGTCCGTCAGGATCTTTTTCGAGGCATGCGTCGGCACGCCGTCGATTGCCGGATAGGTGGCCATCACGCCCAGGGCGCCCCGGCCCTGGATGCCCGCCTGCCAGGGAGGAAGAAACACCTCGCGCAACATCCGTTCGGAGACTTGCATCGCGCCGCGCTCCAGACCGCTGACGGGCTGGCTCTGGCCGGGATAGTGGCAGAGTCCGGACACGACCTTGTCGCGGCGCGGACACGTCGTCGCCCTGCACCGACTGGACGAGGATCTCCGGCGATGCGGGCACAGAGGAAGGGGTCTTCGCTGAGGGCCTCTTCATTGCGTCCCAGGCGCGGGTCGCGGATCGGCTCGATGACGAGGGTGAAGATTCTGGTGCACGCCGATCGCGCGGGCTTCCCGGGCCGAGGTGGCATAGAGCCGCCCGAGCAGATCGAGGTTCCAGGTGCTGCCCAGCGAGGGGCCTTCGGGGAAGATCGTCCCGCCGGGGCACATCAGGCCGTGGGTGCCTTCCTCGGTCTCCAGCAAGGGGATGCCCAGCCGCGTCTGCTCACGGGCGATGCGTCTGGAGCCGGTTGAGAAACTCCGCCTGCGACCGGGGGCCGTCGTGCAAGATCGTGTTGGGCAGGGTGAAGAAACCCCCGCCTGGTCCAAAGCCCTTGAGCTGGGTCCCCGCCGCGAACTGCTGAACCGCCTTGGTCTTCTCTGGAATCGTTCGGCCGAGTTCCGAGACGTAGACACAGGGCATGTTCATCTGTCCGACTTTTTCTTCGAGCGTCATGCGGCCGAGCAAGTCGTCGACGCGCTTTTCGATCGGCTGGGAGGCGTCGCGGTAGAGCCACGGGGCGGGCTCGGTGGCGGCCGCGAGAGCCGCGGAAAACCACATCGCCGCCCACAGAGCGAGCAACCTGGTCGCGGATTTCATACACACCTCATCGAATTCTCAACCTGCGGGGCGTTCACCACGCCCTAGAGTGTATGGGCCGGAGAGCGGCCACGATACTCCCTTCTGAGAAGGTGTACGAGAAGTTGTTCTTAGCCCCAACGGGGCGAAAGTGAATAGCTCGGGGCGTCAGCCCCGGGACCGCGACACGTGTACGATTCCCCCCTCCCCAGCCCTGCAGGGGCGACAGACGATCCGATGCCGCCGGGAATTCTGTCGCCCCTCTGGAGCTGGGCAGAAGAGGAGTTGGCGCCGGGCCTCGGTTCCCGGGGCTCACGCCCCGGGCTATTCACTTTCGCCCCGTTGGGGCTAAAAAACCCACTTCTCGTACACCCCTTGAGCCAGTAAAGTAGGGTGCGTCGAGTCCGCGACGACGCGCCTCATCCCGTTCCACTTCATCGAGGACTCGTGAGAGAAGAGGCGCGTCGAGTCGGCGACGACGCACCCTACGACGACGACATTTCTCGAATCCGGGGTCCGACGAGGTGGGGAAAGCGAACTCTCAGCGGTAGAGGACGCCAATCCGGCGGCGGTAGTCGTCGTAGGTTTCCTCGAAGAGTTGGCCGGCGCGGTCCGCGCCCAGGTGGCAGGCGGCCGTGAGGACCTTCGGCGGCTGGCCGCGCTCGGTGAGCAGGCGCGCGACCTCGGCCTTGAGCAAGTTGATGATCGTGCAGCCGGTCACGGATGAGAGCGGGGCCACGGGGGTTTCCAGGCCCGCGATCCAGACAGACGAGTCGCCGGCCGGGGCGCGCTGGTCGATCGTCAGGTCGGCGACCTCGTGCAGCTTCTTGCCGGACTCGTGCTTCGAGGTCGAAACGGCGCTGTGGGGCAGGGAGGTCAGGGCCACGACGAACATGCCGAGCCGCTTCGCTTCGAGGGCCACGTCGATCGTGACGGCGCTGCAACCGCTGGTCGAGATGGCCAGCAGGCAGTCGTCGGGCGCAGTGGCGAAGTTGCGCCAGAGGACGGGGCCGAAGCCGGCGACATTTTCCAGGAACATGGCCTGACGCTGGCCATTGGCGCCGACGACCGGGTTATGAAAGGTCATCGACAGCTCGACGATCGGGTGAAAGCCGGGAAAGGAGCCGTAGCGGGGGAACATTTCCTCGACCGTCATCCGGGAATGACCGGTGCCGAAGACGTGGACCAGCCGACCGCGGAGGATCGTCGCGGCGAACCGTTCGGCGGCCTGCCGCACCGCGTCGAGTTGGGTCGCGGCGATCTCGTCGAGGGCCTGGCGGACGGCCCGCAGGTACTGATCACAGACGTCGGCCGGCGGGTCGTGAGGGCTCGATGTCGCGGCGCCTTCGGAGACGCACCAGCCGCCGTCGACGTTCAGGACGACGCCGGTCAAGAAGCGGGCGGCCGGCTCGCACAGGTACAGGGCGGCCTCGGCGCAATCCAGGGCCGTGCCGGGACCGCCGGCCAGCGGTTGTTTCTGCGTCAGGTAGGTCTGGATGGCCGGGTCGCTGACCGCTCGACTGGCCATGGGCGTGTCGATCAGGCCGGGGGCGAGCACGTTGAAACGGACCCGGTCGGGCGCGTATCGCGCCGCGGCAGCCAGCGTCATGCTCAGGATCGCTCCCTTGCTCGCGGCGTAGGCGAACGTGCCGAAATGGCGTGGCGAGGGAGACCAGCCGAGCACCGATCCCATGTTCAAGATCGAGCCCCGCAGGCCATGGGCATCGAGCGGCTGCGAGAGCATTTGCCGCACGGCCGCGCGGTTGGTCAGGAAGGTGCCCCGCGCGTTGAGATCGAGGACCATGTCCCAGCCCTCGTCGGTACACTCGTCGAGCGGGCCGTCGCCATAGCGCCGGCCGCTGATGCCGGCGACGTGGAAGAGCACATCGAGCCGGCCCCCCAGCCAGGCGATGGCCTCACGAAAGGCGACGTCCACCGACCGGGCATCGCGCACGTCGGCGGTGAGAAACCAGGCCGGTCCGAGGTCCGTCAACAGGTCCTGTGCGGCCTCTCCATGTTCCTCGGTCCGTCCCACCACGACCACCCGGGCACCTTCGCGCAGGAACCGCCGGGCCGTGGCCAGGCCGATGCCGGTGGTTCCTCCCATGATCAGACAGGACTGGTTGTCGAGCCGGCCGTGCCGTGTCAAGGCGTACTCCTTCTGTCGAGGAGAGTCGAACGATCAATCTTTCACCTGAAAGACGGCTTCGATCTCGACGGCGATGTTGCCCGGCAGCGACGCCACGCCGATGGCGCTGCGCACGCCTTTGCCGGCCTCGCCGAAGAGGTCCACCATGAGGTCGGAGAAGCCGTTGATGACCTTCGGGTGCTCGGTGAAATCCGGGGTCGCGTTGACCATGCCGAAGGTCTTGACGAGCCGGACGACGCGATCGAGCGACCCGAGATCGTGCCGCAAGGTCGCCAGGATGGCGAGCCCGGTCTGGCGGGCCGCGGCGACGCCGCCCCCCAGGTCCAGATCGGCGCCGAGCTTGCCGGCATGGAGCGTCCCATCCGCCCGCCAGGGGCCATGACCGGAGATGTACACGAACTCGCCCAGGCGCAGAGCCGTGACATAAGTCGCCACCGGCTTTGGAGGTGGGGGCAAGACCAGACCCAACACGATCAGCCGAGCCTCGGCACTCATGAAATCTCGTCTCCCCGACGTGTTCCCGCCAGAACCACCAGCACCCCGCGTGCTGCTGAGAGGCTACCGCTGCGCCGCGGCTGAATCAACTCCACAACCGATATTACCCCGGCAAAGAAGATCCTCCTGTAGGTCGGACAATCCTGTCCGACAGGCCGGGGGAGTCGGACAGGATTGTCCGACCTACTTTCTTGCCGGGGTAATACACCCGGAAAACGTGTGGCACTCGCTCCGTCGGGATTCACATCTATCAAGGAGAAGGGCAACTCAAACAAGACCAGGCTTGCGGAGCGATCGCCATGAGCGCTCTCTCTCTCCGGTGCCCCGGAACGACCCGATCGGCGCACATGGGAACACCCACGACGCGCTCGATCAAACGGCCTTGCTGGCCCTCTTCGTGAGTGTCATCGCCCTGATCCTCACGAAAGGCCCCATCGCCCTGATGACGATCGCCGGCTTCCTGGGATCGTATTTCCAGCACGCCGCCTTCTTCTTCCAGTGAGATCAGCAATTCAGAATCCGGGATCTGGATTCCGGAATGCGGGCTTCCTGGACTCTCTCGACGCGGTTCTCAGAGGCTATGCGGGAAGTGGGTCTTAGAGGCTATCCGGGAAGCCCCGAAGGGGCGGCAGCGCATTAGCCAGGGGCGTCAGCCCCTGGACCGGGGAACGAGGCGATACAGGGCCCCTGCGCAGCCCCGCAGGGGCGACAGAAGACCGAGTGGCATCCCAGCTTCTGTCGCCCCTGCGGGGCTGCGGAGTGTCTGGCGCGGCCGCGGCCCCAGCTCCAGGGGCTGACGCCCCTGGCTATGCGCTGCCGCCCCTTCGGGGCTAAGACCAGATTTCCCGGATAGCCTCTTAGCCCCAAAGGGGCGGTAGTGAGAGTCTGTCCGGATAGCCCCGAAGGGGCGGCAGTCAATAGCCAGGGGCGTCAGCCCCTGGAGCCGGGGCCGCGACCGCGATCCCTCTTCGCAGCCCCGAAGGGGCGACAGAAACCTCAGTTCCGCTTGGTCTTCGGTCGCCCCTTCGGGGCTGCGAAGAGGTGATCGGCGCGCCGTTTCGCCGTCCAGGGGCTGACGCCCCTGGCTATTCACTACCGCCCCTTCGGGGCTTTCTGGAGAATCTCTGAAAGGCCGCCCCGACCCTTTCTCGTACACGATTTCAGACACCCTCGCCGCCGGGGCTGGCCTTGGGCATGCGAATGCGGAAGGTGGTGCCGCGCTCGGGTGCGCTTTCGACCGTGATCTCGGCACGCTGGGCCAGGAGCGATTCGCGCACGATCGCCAGGCCGCGGCCGCGCCGGGACCCTTGGTGCTGAAGCCGTCGGCGAAGAGATGCGTGATCATGTCGGTGGGCACGCCGGGGCCGTTGTCGGCCACTTCGAGAACCACGCTGGACGATCCTTCCCGGAGCGCCGACAGGCGGATGATCGGAGACGGGCCGCTCGCGGAGAACGCTTCGAGGGCGTTCTTGAGCAAATTCACGAGCGCCGAGACCAGCAAGCGACGGTCCGCCAGCGCCCAGTCGTTCTCGGTGAGAGAGCGCTCGATCCGGACGCCGGCCGCGGCCAACCGGGGTCCCAGAAGGGCCAGGGCATCGTCGAGACACGCCGAGAGCGAGATCGCCGTCAACTGAAGAGGCAGGGACGACTGCCTCAAATAGCTGTCGAGCCTCGCGGAGGGTCAGGGCGATGAAATCCGCGCAGATGGCGATCTGACGGCACACGTCGCGGGCGATGGCCAGGCTGCCACGCAGCTCGATATCGGGCTCGAGGCCCCGCCGGGCATGTTCGAGCGCCAGACCCGCGAGCACGCTGCTGACCCGTCCCTCATCCCAGCCCAGATTGCGGAGGACGGCCACCAGGGTGCCAGGCTCCTCCGCCAGGAACCGCTCCATGAGCGCCAGGTGGTCGGACAGGTTGCGGCGCTCGTTGGCCAGAACATACGCCACGTTGCCCAGCTCGTGGCAGGTGCGGTCGGCCAGGTCGAGCGTGGCCTCGCGGGCCGCTTCCCGGGCCGCCCGCGCGCAGGATGCCCGCCTGCAAGGCCATGTACAGCAGACAGAGCAAGGGAAACAGCGACAAGCCCAGCAGCGCCAGCGCGAGATGGCGATACCGCGTCTCGAACGCGGTGGCCGCGGCTTCGATCTCGGGCGCGATGCGGTAGCGGACCACCAGCTCGATCAGCGGATCGTGCGATGCGGATTCCAGCACGGGCACCCGGTCGATCCGGTCCTGCGGACTGGTGCGCCGGAGCATGCGCGGCCGCCAACTCGCCAGGGGAGGGCCTTCCTCCTCCTCGGTCGGCCCCAGGTCCAGCGCGATCACGTCAAAGAGCCGGGTGCGGCGAATGTCCGGGCGGTCGAACAGGTCGCCCAGATGGTTCAAGGCGGCGCGCAACTCCGCGAGCCGGGCGGCGCGCTCGTCCGGCTGCGCGCGCCGCCAGTGATCCACGTAGTCGGCCAGGGTCGCGCCCAGGTAGTCCAGCGGCAAGGTCCGGACCCAGCTCGCGATGACCGGCCGCAGCGCATCGCGCCCGGTCCGGCGCAACTGGTCGGTCTCACGAGCCAGCACCACCAGCCCGAACCCGAAGCTCACGAGCGAGAACACACCCAGCAGCAAGCCCGGCATTCCCAGGTTCGCACGCAGAGAACCGATGAGGTGAAAGGGGCCCCAACCGCGGCTCATGGATACTCGTCGCCGGCCAAGGTGGGCACCGGGGGGACGGCCACAGGAGGCGACCACTCCTGGTTCGCCCCCGGCGCATAGGCCATCACCTCGTTGCGGCCGGGGTGGATGGCCAGAACCAGTCCCAGATCAAGCCCGCGGCGTTCGCCGCGTTCGTCGAAGGCGATCACCCGCCCCAACGCGGCCGCGTCCTCGGCCCCCAGATCCATCCGCGCCAGGGCCTCGCGCAAACCGCCCGCACCCTCTTCGGCGCGGTCCAGCGCAAAGACCAGCGCCGAGACGATCTCCGCCGGCACCTGGATGTCCCGGGCCATCTCCTGGCCGATTTGCGGTGTCAGGTCGGCCGAGGCACACCAGAGCGAATAGAGCGGCGTGCCGGCGAACGTCCGCAACGTTTCCACGCCGATCCCATCACCGCACAGGATGTCCAGCCCGGGGCGGTCGCGCGCGGCCGGAGCTTGCGTCTTCAACGCCGCGAGGAGCCGCCGCGTCGGGCCGCCCTGAAGCGGCAGGATCACCCAGGTGGCCCGCTCCCGGGCCGTTTTCTGCGCCAGCGCCCAGAGCCGCGCCGCCGCCCGCTGCTCGGCCGGGCCGGGAATCTCGGTCAATCCCGGGGAGAACGCCACGTCGTTGACCACGACGACCGCCGCCTTCGGCACGTCGGCCTGGATCACCTGCTCGAACGCCGCCGCCAGATCCTCGGAATACGGGTCCGCTTGATCCACGACCAGGATCGCCCGGCCCACTTCACGTGTCGGATTCTGGGTCCGCACACAGCGCACCACCAGCTCGGCCTGCAACGGGTTGTTGGGACTGAAGCGGAACGTCCGGCCCGGGTAAATCTCCAGCAAGGGCGTCGTGCACCGCGCCGGATCGGCGTCCCGGCCATCGCGGCCGACGCCCAGGGCACCAGCAGCAGCGGACCATCCGGGTCCGTGTTCTCCAGATCCCCGAGGGCCTGGGCCAGCGCCACCGTCTGCGCCGTGTTGGTCGAGCCGATCACCACCTGGGGCGGTTGGGCGGAATCGAACAGCCGATCCACCACCGCCCGGGTGTCCACGCTCCCAGTCGCCCGGTGCCACGCGAACCGGACGCGCAAACCCCGGTGCGGCGTGCGCACCACCACCGCGCTCGGGCTCTCGCGGACGATCGTGAGCAGATGCCGCTTGGCGCAGGTCTGAATGCCTTGCTGCACGTCGATCCAGTCGTCACGGTCGGGCAAGACCACCGCCGCCTCGACCGTGCCGCGGTGAAACCACGACGCGCTGACCGTCGGCCCGGTATCGAGCCAGAGCGTGTATCCCATCAGCGCAACCAGAGCCAGCCCGCCCGCCAGCAAGGCCGCCGTGCCAACTCGATTGGATGGGATCATGCGTGAGTTCTCCGGGAACGCGGCGATGGCGACTCCTACTGGCAGGGGATCGGCCGGTTTTTCACGGGAAGGCCTTCACACGTTGCACACCGAATGCCACCCGACGAAGGTCCCTTCTTACAATCGCGGAGCGCGCATCGACCACGACGGAACATACGACATCCTCATTGTTCGCGGCCCTACCGCGGGCGACCAGGGACTTTTTTTCGCCAGAAGACGCCCTGGAAAACCGCGAACCGGGCCAGAGTTCTGGCGTGGTGGCCAGGAACCCGGCGGAGGCGCCCCGGCGGCGGAACCGTCTTCCTCACACAATCTTCATGAGACACAGCCCGGGTGCTTGCGGTACAATCCGCCGCGAATCTGGAGACGGTCACGAGGAGACCGGGTTGATTTCCGAATCCTCGCGTGAATGGCGTTGGGTGCCACGGGTTCCGCTCTGGGAACTCGTGCTTTCTGGCCCCGGACACGGGTTCCCAGAGCGGAACCCGTGGCCCGCACCTTTCGAGACGCCTGGGCACCGGAGCCGATGGGGGGTAAATTCCGATCGTGACGGACTCGGCATCGATCGCGCGACCGAGCAGCGAGGAGCTCGGGCCCGGCCGATCTGGCTGCGCCGGATCGAGGAGCCGGTCGTCGCGGTCTTTCTCGGTATCAGCACGCTCCTGACGGTCCTGACCACGGCCGGCATCGTCATCGTGCTCGGGGCGGGGACGCTCGAATTCTTCCTCAAGGCGAAGATCGGGCCGCTGGCGTTCTTGACCGGCACGGACGTGGACCCGCCGAAGTTCGGCATCCTGCCCCTGATCTGGGGCACGTTCGCGGTGGCGGCCGGGTCGAGCCTCATCGCGCTGCCGGTCGGACTCCTGAGCGCGATCTTCCTCAGCGAGTACGCCCCGCGCGGCCTGCGGGCCGCGCTCAAGCCGGCGCTCGAGCTGCTCGCGGGCATTCCGTCGATCGTCTATGGCTTTCTGGCCTTGTTGCTGGTCACGCCCCTCTTGAAGGCGGCCCTGGCACCGTTCGGGCTGCGGGTCGAGCAGTTCAACGCGCTCAGCGCCAGCGTGGTTGTGGGGGTGATGATCATCCCGATGATCTCGTCGCTGAGCGAGGACGTGCTCTCGGCGGTCCCGGCGGCCCTGCGCGAGGCGGCCTATGGCCTGGGCGCCACCAAGTTCGAGGTCTCGACGCGCGTGGTGCTGCCGGCCGCGCTGTCGGGGGTGGTGGCGTCGTTCATCCTGGCGATCAGCCGGGCCATCGGCGAAACGATGGCGGTCGTGCTGGCCGCGGGCCGGAACCCGACCTTGTCGCTCAACCCGCTCGTCTCGCTCGAGACGATGACCGCCTACATCGTGGCCATCATCGGCGGCGAGGCCACCCCGGGCGAGCCGAAGTTCCTCTCGCTGTTCGCGGTGGCGGCCGTGTTGTTCCTCATGACGCTCGGCTTGAACATCCTGTCGGGCCTCGTCTTGCGGCGCTATCGGGAGGTCTACCATTGAGCGCGGGAGGGGACGAGCGGTACCAACCGCACCGGGTCTGGCGGCGACTGGCGGGACCGATCTTCGCCCTGGCCTGTTTCGTGGCGACGGCCCTGGGCGTGGTCATTCTCTCGATCCTGCTCGGCGCGATCGTCACCACGGCGCTGGGCAAGGAGCCGAGCCGCCCCTGGTACGCCCTGGGCGCCAACGTGCACGACCTGGGCAAGTTCCTCTGGTCGCTGCCGCAGAAGACGCAGGATGTGGACGCCCTGAGCTCCGGCTTCAAGACCGGCGTGATCAGCAGCATCTGGCTGCTCGTTCTGACCGCCCTGATGGCGATCCCGACGGGCGTCAGCGCGGCCGTGTTCCTGGAAGAATACGCGCCCGACGGACGCCTGAAGCGGATCGTCCAGACAAACATCGCCAACCTGGCGGGCGTGCCGTCGATCGTGTACGGCATTCTTGGTCTTTCCTTGTTCGTGCGGGCCTTCGGTTTCCCACGGCTCGCGCTCGGCTACACGATCTGGGCGGGCGCGCTGACGCTCACGCTGCTGGTCTTGCCCGTGATCGTGATCGCCACCCAGGAGGCGTTGCGGACGGTGCCCAGCTCGCTGCGGCACGCGGCGCTGGCGCCGGGCGCGACCCGCTGGCAGACGATCCGTGGACACGTTCTCCCTTCGGCATTGCCGGGCATCATGACGGGCGTGATCCTGGCCCTGTCGCGGGCGATCGGCGAGACGGCCCCGGTGCTCATGGTCTGCCGCGCCGACTCGGTGCTCACGCCGCCGCGCGGGCCGCTCGATGACTATGCGGCACTGCCGGTGGAAATTTACAATTACGCCAAGGAACCAGGCCCTGGCTTCGAGACGGTCGCGGCCGGCGGGATCTTGCTCTTGCTGATCCTGCTGCTGTCCATGAACGCCGCGGCCATCCTGATCCGCAACCGATCGGCGCCGGCTCCGTGCGTGATCGAGAGCGAGGACGTGATGAGTGTGACGACGATCAACTCCAGCGCGGGACCGCAGGCCGCCGCTGTGCCGAAGCCGGATTACGTCCTGACGACGCAGTCGCTGGCGGTCTGGTACGGCCCGACCCTGGCCATGCACGACGTCACCCTCGACATTCCCCGGCATCAGATCACGGCCCTGATCGGCCCCTCGGGATGCGGCAAGAGCACGCTGCTGCGCTGTTTCAACCGGATGAACGACCTGATCCCCGGCGCGCATGGAAGGCGCGGTGCTCTTCGACGGCGAGGACATCGCGCGGCCCGCGCTCGATGTCGTCCGGCTGCGGCGCCGGATCGGCATGGTCTTCCAGAAGCCGAATCCCTTTCCTAAGAGCATCTATAACAACGTCGCCTGGGGCGCCCGCATCAACGGCTACCGCGGCGACCTGGACGAGCTGGTCGAGCGGTCCTTGCGGCGGGCCGCGCTCTGGGAGGAGGTCAAGAGCAAGCTCCACGAGTCGGGCCTGACCCTCTCCGGCGGCCAGCAGCAGCGGCTCTGCATCGCCCGCACCCTGGCCGTCGAGCCCGAGGTCATCCTCATGGACGAGCCGTGCTCGGCCCTCGACCCGATCTCGACGGCCAAGCTCGAAGACCTGATGGACGAGCTCAAGAGCGATTACACGATCGTCATCGTCACGCACAACATGCAGCAAGCCCGCCGCGTCAGCGACTGGACCGCCTGCATGATGCTCGACGACGAGGCCGCGCGCGACGGCAAGCGCATCGGCATCCTGGCCGAATTCAGCCCGACGAGCGATCTCTTCACCAAGCCCAAGGATCCCCGCACGGACGCTTACATCACGGGCCGGATCGGTTAGGCTGGGGCTCCTCCCGGCATCCGCGCCGGGAGCGGATGACCACTGAAGGAACCCCGCCATGCTTCGACCCCGCCTCGTTCTTGCCGCCGTCTTGCTCGCGGCCCTTCCCGCCGTGGCGACCAGAGCCGCGCAGGAGGCCCCCGCCGACGTTCTGCGCACGCTACGTCCCGGCCATCCTCGCCTCTACCTGACCGCCCCCGAATGGACCCGGCTCAAGACCCGCGTGGCCGCCGATCCGCTGGCGAAACGCTGGTACGAGCAACTGGAAAAAGACGCCGCGCGGATCCTCAACCAGCCCCCCGTCGAACACGTCCTGATCGGCCCGCGCCTGCTCGACAAGAGCCGCCGGGCGCTGGACCGCATCAGCACCCTGGCCGCTCTCTATCGGCTCGACGGCGACAAGAAGAAGCTCGACCGCGCCCGCCTGGAGCTGCTGGCCGTCTGCGCGTTTCCCGACTGGAACCCGTCGCACTTCCTCGACACGGCCGAGATGTCCAACGCCGTCGGCATCGGCTACGACTGGCTCTACGATGACCTCGCGCCGGCCGACCGCGCCACCATCCGCCAGGCGCTCGTGAAGCTGGGGCTCAAGGAGGGCTTGAAGGTCTACCAGAAGAACAACTGGTGGGCCGTCGCCGTACACAACTGGAACCAGGTCTGCAACGGCGGCATGACCGCCGGCGCGCTGGCGATCGCCGATGAGGAGCCGGCCGTGGCCACCGAGATTGTGAACTACGGCCGCAAGTCGATCCTGCATTCGATGAAGACGTTCGCCCCCGACGGCGGCTGGCCCGAAGGCCCGGGCTACTGGGGGTATGCCACCATGTACAACGTCTTCTACCTGAACGCCATCGAGTCGGCCCTCGGCACCGATTTTGATCTGAAGAAACTCCCCGGCTTCGACGTGACGGGCGGCCATCGCATCCAGTTCGTCGGCCCGTTCGGCCGGACCTTCAACTACGCCGATGCCCACGACGGCGCCGGCACCGCCGCCCAGATGCTCTGGTTCGCCAGCGCGTTTTCGCATCCCGAGTATGCCCGGCATGAGATCGCCCGCGTCGCGAACCGGCCCTCGATCTGGCACCTGCTCTATCTCAATGCCTTCCCGAGACGCTCTCCCCCGAGCCGCAGCCGCTCGACAAGGTCTACCGCGGCATCGATGTCGCCTATCTCCGGGCGCGTGGAATGATCCCCGGGCGTTTTTCATCGGCTTCAAAGGCGGCGACAACAAGGCCAACCACAGCCATCTCGACCTGGGCTCGTTCGTGCTCGACGCTCTCGGCCAGCGCCGGGCTCTCGACCTGGGGAGCGACGATTACAACATGCCCGGCTACTTCGGCAAGCAGCGCTGGGATTACTACCGCCTGCGCACCGAGAGCCACAACACCCTGACGCTCGGCAACGACAACCAGGACCCGAAAGCCGCCGCGCCCCTGGTGGCCTTCTTCTCATCGCCGCAGCGTGCCTTCGCCGTCGCCGACCTGAGCGCGGCCTATGCCCCGCGCGTGCAGACCGCCCGCCGCGGCATCGCGCTGATCGACCGCTCGCAAGTGCTCGTGCAGGATGAGGTCCAGGCCAAGGAGCCGGTCGAGATCCGCTGGAACTTCCTGACCCGGGCGCAGATCGAGACCCACGGCGACCGCGCCACGCTGACGCTCAACAAGGAGGCGCTCGAAGTCCGCATCCTGGAGCCTTCCGAGGCGAAGTTCGCGGTCCTCGCCGCCGACCCGCCGCCGCCCCAGGCCCAGCAGCCGGACGTGCACAACCTGACGATCCGTCTGCCGCGCGGTCGCTCGGCTCGCCTGGCCGTCCTGCTGGCACCGGCGGGCCACCTCCAACCCCCCAAGGTCGAGCCGCTCGCATCGTGGATCGAGCGGGCCCGCTGAGGAGGAGAACTGGGGTGCGTCGCGTCTTCGAGGACGCACCCCACTTGGCTATTCCCCCGGCAAGAAAGTAGGTCGGACAATCCTGCCCGACTCCCCGGCAAGAAAGTAGGTCGGACAATTCTGTCCGACTCCCCCGGCAAGAAAGTAGGTCGGACAATTCTGTCCGACTCCCCCGGCCTGTCGGACAGGATTGTCCGACCTACAGGAGGATTTCTTTGCCGGGGTAATAGGTCCCGTTTCTCCCCGGCATGGCCGGGAACCCCGAACACGGTCAGGCGCTTTGCATCGGGGCGCTGATCCGGCGGTCTTCCTGCAAGGGGATGCTGTGCACCAGGACCGAACTGAAGGGAATCTCCAAGACGATCCCATCGCTCAAGAGCACACGGTGGAGATACAACCCCGGGCGAAGGGGTGCGACATCCACCTCGTCGTACAGCCAATGGGTCCGCAATCCTGAGAATGGCCAAGCCTCTTCAGGCGAGTGCTTCTGCATACGATCCCAGAGCATGTAGATAAGAGAAACAATCTTCTCACCCTGCTTGAGAGACAAAATGGCGAGCCCGGACCAGAGCGGAAAAGGCTCGAACGAGGGCGGCAAGAAGAACGGTTCGCTCGTTTGTTCGATGGCCAGAAGCTCCGCGTCGTGCAGATCGATTCCGGCCAGTCTCCGGACCTGGTCCGCCATCTGGTCGCGCAGCCCGTCCAGATGGCGACGATACTCCTGGATCGCCACTTCCCATTCCGCGTCGGCCGCATTCGCCACCTCGTCGTCCGACGAGTTGAACTTGAGAAAGAGCTCGGGAGTAAAGAACCTCATCACCTGGTCAGACGGCTTTTCGATGTGGGGTTTCCTAGAACGTGTGCCCTGCCGGGGGTTCTCGGATCGGGTTGGTAGTGGGGCAATGCGTTCGGGCCGCTGCTCGCGTGTGGAGGGCAGCGTTTGTAACCCCGGCAAAGAAGATCCTCCTGTAGGTCGGACAATCCTGTCCGACAGGCCGGGGGAGTCGGACAGGATTGTCCGACCTACTTTCTTGCCGGGGTAATGACGCGGCCGTTCGCGTTCCGCTCGATGGTCCCCGCCAGACCGCGGTTCGCGGCGAGATCCGGACCACACACCACCACCTCTTGTCCCGCTTTCCTGCTCGCTTCCGCCTGAGCCAGCGTGATGGCCGCCCCTCGAACCACAGAACCATCGGCCCGAAGGCTGGCCTCGAACACTTGCGGCTGTGGCCGGGGAGCGGACAGCGCAGCCTTCTTCTTCGTCTTGGCCATGCGCTCTCCCGGTCGATGATGTCCCCAACCCGTTCATTCTACCGGACGACCGGCCGCCGCCGAACGACTTGCCGCCACTTCCTGGATGGTCAGATCGATCCCATCGATGACCGGCAAGGAAAGGTCCCTGTGAACGCGAAACAGGACCCATTCTTCCAGGACTTCTCGCAACTGTTCGCGGCAGTCCTCAAGCGCATCTGCGTTCGCGTAAACGCCAGCACATTCCGGGATCGCGCCATAGTAGCTGCCATCGTCCGGAAGAATCTCATATTTCGCGTGGCGCAGTGCCGCCTGGATGTATTCAAGGAGCATGAGCAACCGCCTTCCGTTCCGAATTCCCCAAGTCGGTTCCCGACTCCGTCTTCTGTGCAGCGGTTCCTAAAGCCGGGCCAGAAGTGTGTCGTACTCGGCATGCGAGCCGATCCAAAACCATGTGATCGTGTCGCCTTCCCAGAGCCCCAATGCCCGATGCCCCAGCCCGACGCGGACCGAGTAAATCGCCTGCCGCTGGCTGACCCGCTTGAACTGCAAACTCGGGTGATGCGGGTCAGTTCGCCACAAGGCATAGGCGTGGGATGCCTGTTGACGCACCGAGTCCGGCAGCCGACCGAGCCGGTCGAGGAACCCCGCGGTGAGGACCGAGTTCATCGCGGGGTCCCGTCGGGCGGGAAGACCTCATCGAGCGGGCGCGTCCCCCCCGTCGCCACGTCCCGGCGCACCTCCGCGACGATGCGATCCCACTGCTCGTCGGTGGTCGCGGCGAAGCGGGCGGCCCACTCCCGCTCGTCTTCAACTTCCGCGAGCAGTCGGGAGGCGATGGCGTCTTGATCTTCGATCGGCAGCTTCTCGACCGCGGCGACCGCACGTTGGAGAAGAGTTGTCATAAAACCTCCGATGTGACCGCACTCCCAGCCGTCGGCTCGACCCCACGACACACCCCGGACGCTTTGCCGCTCCTGATCAACTGTGCAAACAGCTCGTCCGCCGCCGCCGAAATAGGATTGACACCAATTCCTCGACACCAAGGGGCGGTGCATGGAGGGAGGTGGGTTGCGCGGCTCAGACGCCGCTGACCCACCCTACATTGTTCCTCCCGAATCTCTCGTCGCGCCGCGGGGATTGTCAAACGGGCTCGTTTTGTAGGGTAGGCTTCAGCCTGCCAATCCCAAAATCCGGGTTCCGAAATGGGATTGGCAGGCTGAAGCCTACCCTACAAGACAAGATGGTTGCGGCTCCGCCGCCCTACGAGACTCAAACCATATTAGTCTTCATCTTCCTCATGGCGGGTAAAGTCATATGCTTGTTTGCGAGCCCGCTGCATCAGGCGCACCCGTTCAAATCCCTTTAGAATAAGGAAGTTTGCTTTCTCTGGAGTGTTAATGTCCGAAGGGTTCTATTGTGTCGGATACATTGTCCAAAACTCTCCATACAGGGCTCGTCGCCTCGGCTTCTTCCTCTGGAGTGAGTGTTTGGGCCATTTCTGACTTCTCCTTTCGAGTTGTGGAAGTAAACACCGAGTTTATTCACGTTTGCTTTTCTTTGATTTGCGGCCTAACATGTTATTGGGCGTCATGATGTCTCGGCGAACGCATGAATCGCGGCCTGCGGCAACTCGACCGCGACGAAGTAGTGCGACGGATAAAGGTAGTCCTCGCCGGACTCATCGACGATGCGAACGAAGCCCCGTGCCGACGCGACCGGGTCGGGCAAGGCTCGATAGACCTTGCGCAGCTCCAGCGACGTGGGGTACGCCTCGTTCTTTACGCAGAGTAGATACTGATCGCTCATCTCACTCTGAGCCATGGTTAGTCGTCCAGGAACCGCTTGATCTTTAACTCGACGCGGCCGATGCCATGAGCCTCGTACCAGTGGACCTCGGCCTTCCAGACCGAGCCATCGGCAAGACGGACCCGCGCGATACCTTTGCGTTTCCGCCAACGGCCGGACCCGTGGTCACGCCGCAGACGCGACATCTCGCGGATCGACGCGCCGACGGCGAAGGTTTCCACGTCGGTGATATCGCCGACGATCTCGAAGTCCATGGCCGCCATGATTATACCGGGCCGCGGCGTCTCCGACATCGGGTTCTGTCCGGGTGGCATGCCCACGTCATCGTGGGCATGCGATTCGCCCCGGCGGTCCTGTTGAGTCCACCTCTTCGTGGCAGGGCACGCCGAGGCGGCGCATGCAACTCAAGAGCGGCTCACTTCTTGGCCTGGGCCTCGGCGAAGGCCGAGTCAAACAGGGTGGCGGCGGGGGGGAAGCCCATGCGGCTCCGGACGAACTGCACGGCCTCGACGGCGCCGGCTTCGCGGTCCATGCCGGGGTCTTCCCACTCGATCGACAGCGGGCCGTCGTACTTGATCTCGTTCAGGACGCGGGTGATGGCGTCGAAATCGACCTGGCCGCGGCCCGGCGAGCGGAAGTCCCAGCCGCGCCGGGGGTCGCCGAAGTTCAGGTGCGAGCCCAGGATGCCGGTGCGGCCGTCGAGCGTGCGGGCGGCGTCCTTGACGTGCATGTGGTAGATCCGGTCCGGGAAATACCGCAGGAACTGCACCGGATCGACCATCTGCCAGAGCAGGTGGCTGGGATCGAAGTTGAACCCGAACTCGGGCCGGTTGTCGAGCGCCTCGAGCGCCATCTCGGCCGAGTACAGGTCGAAGGCGATCTCGGTCGGGTGGACCTCAAGGGCGAACTTCACGCCGACCTCGCGGAACACGTCGAGGATCGGGTTCCACTTCTCGGCCAGCAGCTTGAAGGCATCCTTGACCGTCTTGTCCGACACGGGCGGGAACGAGTAGACCAGGTGCCAGATCGGGCTGCCGGTGAAACCGTTGACGACCTTCACGCCCAGCTTGGCGGCGGCGCGGGCGGTGTCCTTCATCTCCTGGATGGCCCAGGCGTTCTTCTCGGCGTGCTTGCCGCGCAGGTGTGCCGGCACCCAGTCGTCGGTGCGGCTGTCGTTGATGTCCAGCACGAGCTGGCCGGCGAGGTGATTCGAGATGGCCCAGCACTTCAGGCCGTACTTGGCCAGAAGGGCCTTGCGCTCGTCGCAATAGCCGGGCTCGTGCAACGCCTTCTGGACGTTGAAATGGTCGCCCCAGCAGGGCAGCTCGATGCCGTCGTATCCCCACTTCTGGAGCTTCTGGCAGACCACTTCGAGCGTCAAGTCGGCCCACTGGCCGGCGCACAACGTCACGGGACGGGACATGGACGGATTCTCCCAGGTCGCAAACGGGGGCCGCGATACAAGGATGCAACCATAAAAGGACGGCGGGGGAAAGTCAACGAGCGGCTGCCGGCTGTCAGAGGCTATCCGGGAAGTCTGGTTTTAGCCCCGTAGGGGCGGCAGCGTATAGCCAGGGGCGTTAGCCCCTGGAACCGGGGCCGCGACCGCGCCCTGCGCCTCCGCATCCCCGCAGGGGCGACGGAAGCCGCAGCGCGTCGTTCACCCCACCAGGGGCTGACGCCCCTGGCTATACGCTGCCGCCCCTACGGGGCTTTCCGGATAGACTCTCAGCTCTTAGCTCTCAGCTTTCAGCCGGAGAGAAAGCCGGACGCGACAACGCGCGCTTTTGGTATGCTATGATCGCTCCGTCATGGTCTGCCGAGAGCACCATCCTCTTTTGACCGGCTGATAGCTGATAGCTGACAGCAGGCAACTGGCAGCTTCGAGACCCCCCATGAACCGAGTGCGCGCACGGTGCTGTTCGACTTTGACGGGGTCCTGGCCGACACGGAGAACGTCCACGTGGCGGCCTGGGAGCGGACGTTCGACCAGATGGGCCTGGAGGTCGCGGCCGACGTCTGCGCCTGCGCCGCCGAGATCGACGATCGGGCCTTTCTCGCGGAGGTTCTCCAGAGTCACGAGATCGACCAGGCGGACGACGAGGGCTGGCTCAAGCGCAAGCAAGACCTGACCTTGGCGCTGCTCGGCGATACGCCGCGACTTTATCCCGGCGTGGTCCCCCTGATCGCGCATTTACGCGGCCGGGTGCACCTGGCGGTCGTGAGCGGCACCTGGCGCGAGAATGTGGTCTGTGTGCTGAACGCGGCCGGCCTGGCGGATGCCTTCGCGCTGATTCTGGGGAAGAAGGACGTCGAGGCGGTCAAGCCGGCGCCGGACGTGTACCGCCTGGCCTTGAAGCGGCTGGGAGTCAAGGCGGCTTCCGCGGTCGCTCTGGAGGATTCCCCGACGGGCCTGGAGGCCGCTCGCGCAGCGGGCGTGCGCGCGGTGGCCGTCGGCCATCGCCGGAGCCAGGGAGACTGGACGCAGGGGCATCCGTTCGTGGTGGATTTGCGCGACGCGGACGCGGTGCTCGATGCTCTGGCTTTGGGGTGATGACGCGGGCCCGGATTCACCACAGAGACACAGAGAACACGGAGTTCTCACAGAGAATGCATTCCTCTGTGTCCGCCTCTGTGTTCTCTGTGTCTCTGTGGTGAATCCGGCTACGGAGCTTACCCCGGCCGCCGGAACCAGGCCACGAACCGCTCCAGGCCAGTGCGAAAGGGCGTCCGCGGCTCATAGCCCAGCTCCGAGCGAGCCCGGCTGATATCGGCATAGGTCAAATGCACGTCGCCCGGCTGCTCGGGTTGAGGCGAGATGACCGGCGCCTTGCCGAGGGCCTCGCCGATCAACTCGATCATCTCGCGCAGGGCGATCGGGCTGGAATTGCCCAGATTATAGATATGATAGGCCCGGCACCCCTCAACAGCCCGGACGATCCCATCCACGATGTCGTCGATGAAGGTGTAATCGCGTCTGGTTGTTCCATCGCCGAACATGGGCACCGGCCGGCCCGCGTCGATGAGCCGCGCGAACTTGGCGATGGCCAGGTCGGGCCGGTTGCGCGGGCCATAGGCGGTGAAAAAACGCAGTCCCGTGACCGGCAAACCGTACAGGTGATGAAACGTGTACCCGAGCAGCTCGCAGGCCTTCTTGGTCGCCGCATACGGGCTGATCGGGTGGTCCACCGAGTCGGTCTCGCGGAACGGGGCGTCGGCCCGGTCGCCATAAACGCTCGAACTCGATGCAAAGACGAAGCGGGGCAGGGGGGTCAGCCGGCAGGCGGCTTCGAGCAGGTGCGTGGTGCCCAGGACGTTGGTTTCCGCGTACAAAGTCGGCTGCTCGATGCTGGGGCGCACGCCCGCCCGCGCCGCCAGGTGGACGATCACCTCCGGGGCGACATCGCTCATCAGCCGATCGACGGCCGCCCCATCGCAAATGTCCTGCTCGATGAGCCGGAACCGGGGATGACCGCACGCCGGGGCGATGTTGGCGCGCTTGGTCTCCTCGGCATAGAACCGATCGAAATTGTCCACGCCGATCACCTCGTGGCCGTCCGCGAGCAGACGATCGACGAGGTTCGAGCCAATAAAGCCAGCGGCGCCGGTCACGACCACGAGCATGGCCATCGTCCTTTTCTCGAAAGCGTCAGCCGCTGGCTTCGGCCGTCTCGATCACGTCGCCCCGCGCCGAGGCCACAATCACGGCGGCCATCGCCAAGGCTAACGGCAGCAAACTCAACAGCCAGGGCCCAGCTTTCCATTTTCCGGGGTTGTCGAACAGGACCATCATCGCCAGCCCCATCAGCTCGACAATGCAGGCCACCGTCGCGCATCGCAACGTGCGCACCTGCCGCCGGGGCATGTTGCGGAGACTCATCACGACGGCGACGACCCCGAACAGCCACGATCCCCCCAGGGCGGCGATCCAGATCCCCAGCGCGACGCGGCCCGCGGTCAGAGTTCCGATCAGACCCCACATCCATGCCCCGGCCATGTGATCCTCCGTGATCCCAGATGTCCAGAATCTCGCGGGCTCTCAAAGGGGGTACGAGAAGGGCCCTTCTTTGTAGCGGCGGCCGTCCCGGCCGCTCCGGATACCGGATTCCACATTCGAGGTTCCGGATTGCCGATCCGGAGCGGCCGGGACGGCCGCCGCTACAAAGAAAGACCACTTCCCGCCCTTCCCATGCACCCTTTCACTCCGCGGTGAGTTCCCAGTGGAGATTCGTCGCGCTGTCGTCGATCTTGAGAAGCGCACCGTCGGGAGTCGATTCGAGCTCGACCGCATGGTCCCGTTTGCCGGAGGAATCCAGGGCGTAGGCTTTGGCGTTCGTCCGCTTCTTCCAGAGCACGCGCGCGCGGACCGGCTCCATCAGCAGCGGCGGGCGGCCCGGATCGGCCACCAGGTGCCGCCAGCAGTCGGTCCAGGCGAAGCCGGTCGGCTGGACCCGCGCAACGGCCGTCACGAGCAGGCGGCGGGCATCTTTGAGCGGGCTGGCTCCCACGGCGGTCACGGCCACGACCGCGTAAGGGCTGTCGATCCGGAAGGCCAGGCTCTCGTTCTGGAAGACGACGCCGTCGGTCCAGCCGGCCACGACCTGCGAATACGGGCTCTCCAGCCTCAGCACGCCGCGTTTTTCGGCGGCACGACGGCGCGGGGCGGCCTCGTCGCGGCCGCGCAAAAACAGCGAGGCCGCGTGGGGCAGGAGCGAGAAGACGGTGGGGTTGCCGTTGATGGCCTCGGGGACGACCAGCAGGTCCTCGCCGCCCCCGGTGCCGCTGGCCGCCGCGCCCCAGTCCTCGGGATCGCGCCACGCCCCGGCGCACCACGGCGTCCCAGTCCTCGGCGACCGCCGAGCGGACCGCCACCAGCGAGTCGGCCCCCTCGAACGGCAGCGCCCAGGCGCCCCGGGTCTGCTCGGCCCACTCGCCCACGACATACGGCCGGTCCAGCCGCCGCTTCTTCGCCGCCAGCACGGTCAGGGCCATCGGGTCCCAGAGCATCGAATCCCGCTCGGGCATGTTCCAGCCGGGCGGGAACCAGTAGAGCCGGTCGTCGATCAGATGGAGACCGGGGGCGGTCTGTGCGCCGCCGTACTCGGCCTCGCGCCGCCAGTGCGAGCCGCCCGCCACCAGCGCTTTGAGCCCGTCTTGCTTGAGCGCCTGAGCCATCGCCGACCATTGCTCGGACTCGGTCGCCTGCCAGAACTTGCGGCCCGAGCCGACCTTGCTCTGCTTGAGCAGATCGCGGAGGACATCGGCCCGCTGTGGCGACAAGGCGCTGGGGTCGTCGATCAGGTCGAAGAGCGACAGCTCGCCGGCCAGCGTGACCCAGACCAGCGCGGGGTCGTCGCGCAAGGCGCGGCCGGTCTCGGGGTTGACGCGGCCGAGAAAGGCCCGGGCCGCGTCCAAAGCCCGGCGGCGCAGCTCCGGATCGAAGGCCGCCGCCGGCCCGCCGCCGGGCGGAAGCGAACGCCATTCGGACAGCTTGTCCCCGCGCGATACGTCCGCATGCTTTGCAGCTCGATCGCCAGGAAAATGCCGCGGGATTCCAACGCCGCGATCAGGTGGTCGAGCTTGGCCAGGGCGTCGCGGTCGAACGCCCGCGTGTCGTCGCGGGTATCGTCAAAGAGGCTCTGGCCGGGACCGATCGGAGCGTCCAGCCCGGCCAGCCGCACGAGGTTCACGCCGCTGCGCCAGGCGATCGGCCAGCGCGTCGGCCGCGGGCGGATCGAGATAGGCGCCCGGCGGCAACGAATCCACGCCGAAGAACCGCGCCCGACCCCCGCCGTCAAACGCGAGCCGCCCCTCCTTGACCACCACCCGTCCCAGCGCGCCCGCCGGCTTCGGCAAGATCGCCGAGAGGTCCAGCGCCGAGCCGGGCTCGATCGCCGCCGCGGCGGAATAGGGACGCCAGCCTTCGGTTTCCTCGACCTCGTGATACGGCGTCCAGCTTCCGAAGGACGCCTGGGGAGACGCCAGCACCTCGACCTGGTCGATCCGCAGGGTGCCGGCGGCCTCGTTCTTCTCGAACTGAAGCACCGCGCGGGCGGCGTTCGGGGGCACATCGACGTTCGTGCGCTGATCCGTCCAGTCGAACGAGCCGGACCAGTGGAACAAGGGCGCCGCCGCCGGATCAGCCTGCAAGACGCGGCCGTTTTCGTCCAGAAAGAACAGCCCGGCGCGGGCCCCGCCGGCCCCGCGCAAGCCGCTGCCGTGGGCCGAGAGCCGCACTTCCAGGCCCTCGAACCGGCCCGGGGGCACGCCCAGGCCGACCTGCGCGCGCGCCCGGCCCGGCCCAGCTCCAGACAGGAATCGGACGACCGGCCGGGAAAGGCCCGCCGCGCACCGCCCTCCACCAGCCAGCCGGACGGCGCCGGGTCGCCCAGCTCGAAGTCGCCGTTGAGGATCAGGTTCGTCCGCTTCGGCTCATCCTGCGTGGAGACGGGCCGGGGAACGATCGTCAGCGTCAGTCCATCCACCTCCAGCGTCCCGGTCGCACCCATCAGGCCGACGGACAGGATGGCGTCCCGGCTGGCGGGCACGATCGGGATGCGCTGGGCGAGGCGCACCCAGCCGGCGCCGAAGACTTTGGGCTTCCAGGGGCCGAGGATGCCGCGGCTGACGGCGTGGAGATTCTCGTCGAGGAAATCGATGACGAGCCCGGGTTCCTCGCCGATCCGCTCACCGGGCAACACGGCGCCCAGCCGCACCCAGAGACCCACGACCAGAGCCTCGACCTGCCGGCCATCGACGCCGAATGCCCGGCTGGCGCGTGCGGGCCGGCCGGGGCGGTTGTTCTCGAAGCGCAGGCACGTCGGGCCTTCCACGCCGCCGCCCGCCAGCCGGGCGTCGCGCAGGTTGTACCAGCCTTCGGGCTCGCCGGCGCTGTTGCGCGCGCCCTCGAAATCCTCGCGGGGGGGCGGCCCCGGCCGCTCGATCTCCTGCCACGCCCACAAGGGTCGGGCACACAGACACAGGACCAGGACCATCACGGACCAGACCGCGGGAGACGGTCGCGAGGATACCGGGTTGATTTCCGAATCCTTGCGGGAACGGCCTTGGGTGCCACGGGTTCCGCTTGGGGAACCCGTGCCGGCCCGCCTCGGACACGGGTTCGCCAAGCGGAACCCGTGGCACCCAAGACCTTCTGCAGGATAGCCCGGTATTGTGGCTACAGTATCGACCGCGGTCGTGCGGCGGGAGAGCCGGGGGCGATGGCGCATCATGAATGAGGTCCCGCGTGAGGGAGCGGTCGTCATTTCTCGGTTCGGGGTGACTCGGTGGTCGGCGTCGCGCCCGCCGCCGGCTCGCGCTGGCGCGGCCGGTCATGGGGACGAACAGGGTGCCACGGATGGGACGGCCGACCATCTTTCCATCCTGCTTGACCAGCACGTACACCTTCTGGAGGTAGCGATTGCCCAGCGGGATGACCATGCGGCCTCCCTCCTTGAGCTGATCGATCAGCGGCGTCGGGATCGACTGGGGCGCGCAGGTGACGATGATCGCGTCAAAGGGCGCCTCCTCGGGCCAGCCGGCGTAGCCGTCGCCGACCCGCATGTGGACATTGTCGTAGCCGAGATCCTTGATCACCTTCGCGGCGCGTTCCCCGAGCGGCCGGTGGATCTCGACTGAATAGACGTCCTGGACCAGTCTCGAGAGGATGGACGCCTGGTAGCCCGAGCCGGTGCCGACCTCGTAGACCTTGTCGGTCGGCTTGGGCTCCAGGGCCTCGGTCATGAAGGCGACATCGTAGGGCGGGGTGATGGTCTGGCCCTCGCCGATCGGGATGGACTCGTCCTCGTAGGCCAGACGGCGCTTGTCGGGCGGCACATAAAGATGCCGGGGGACGGTGCGAAACGCCTCCAGGACGCGCGGGTCCTTGATGCCGCGCTCGACCAGATGGCGCTGGACCATGCGCACCGCGCCGCGACGGTCGAATCGGCCGGTTTGGTGTCCTGCCCCAAGACCCCCGGGCCGATGAAGGCGGCCAGCAAGACCCCGGCGCTGGCCCGGCAGGCCACGGCGAATCGCGACATGATGCCCCTCCCCCTCCTCAGGCCGCACCCTCGTTCCGCGTCCTGACCCTATGACAAGATACGAGTTCTGTAAATCCCATATTCGGTGCGGTACAAAGAAACGTCCCGGCGTCAACGCCGGGCCGAACAGGGACAAAGCCCGGTGAACCGGGCTGGGGAATGTGCACCGTGAGCACATGGTTCTTTCGCCCGGTTCACCGGGCGCACCGCGCCGCAGTCCTCGGCCCGGCGTTCACGCCGGGTCACGCCCGACCCGGCGTGAACGCCGGGCCGAAGAGCAAAGAAGCCCGGTGAACCGGGCTGGGAACTGCGCTCGATGAGCGCGTGGTCTTCCGCCCGGTTTACCGGGCGACCCGCGCCGCGGTATTAGACCCGGCGTTCACGCCGGGGCGGGTACTGGCGAACGCACAACGACACACTGTTTTTTTGCCCGGTTCACCGGGCGCACCTGCGCCGCGGTCCTCGGCCCGGCGTTCACGCCGGGTTGCCCTCGTGGCAATTCCGTCATGCCGTCGCGTATTCGCCTTGGCTCACTGTCGTATTCGAGATAAGATCCCAAAAACAGGGCCGACCGTGTTTGCTGATCCTTCGGGTCGAGCCCGGATTCTTGGCGAACGTGGCCGTGCCCAGCCGATCGAAGACTCAGGGATGACCCCGGTTTCGTCGCTGCTTTTCCCCCCCGACGGTACTTCCCAGCGCATGCCGCACCCCAGCAGGAGCTGAGCTCGTCCGGTCGCTCCCAGCGCGGCAGGACCACGGGAACCCCCAGGAATGACCAGAACCGATCTGCTGCTCTCCCTGGTAGCCATGATGGCGGTCAGCTCGACGCTGCTCGGGATGGCCGCCGTGCTCTGGATCACGCGACGGCGTCGCCGCCTGCCGGACCATACCCCGGCGGTGACCATCTTCAAACCCTTGAAGGGACTCGATGAGGGTCTGGAGGCCAACCTCCGCAGCTTCTTCCAGCTCGATTACCCGGTCTTCCAGATCCTCTTCGGCGTGGCCGACGCCGACGACCCGGCCATCGCGGTCGTCGAGCGGCTGCTGGCCGAGTTTCCCCAGCGCGACGCCGCGCTCGTGGTCGGCAACCCGGTCTTCGGCCTGAATCCGAAGGTCGAGAACCTGGCGGCGCTGGACCGGCTGCGCAAGCATGACGTGATCCTCATCAGCGACTCGAACGTCCGGGTGCGGCCCTCGTATCTGCGCGAAACGGCCTGCTATCTGGCCGATCCCCGCGTGGGACTGGTCTCGAACCTGTTCGCCGGGGTCGAGGAAGAGCGGCTGGGCGCGACGCTGGAGAACCTCCAGCTCAACGGCTTCATCGCGGGCGGGGTGGCGATGGCCGCCTTGCTGCGCGTGACCTGCGTCGTGGGCAAGTCGATGCTCATGCCCGCGGCGTGCTCGCCGAGGTCGGCGGCCTGGCCGGCGTGCGCAATCTGCTCGCCGAAGATCAGGTGCTCGGCCTGCGCATCCGGCGGGCGGGCTACCGGATCGTACTGAGCCATCACGTCATCGAGAACGTGAACCGGCGGCGCAACCTGGCCTGGTTTCTCAATCGCCATTCGCGCTGGTACAAGATCCGGCTCCGCCTGGCGCCGGGCCCTTCCTGCTGGAGCCGACCGCCAATCTGACGACGGTGGGGCTGCTCTGGGCGCTCTCGGGCGAGTCGGGCATCGCCTGGGGCGGTCTGGTCGCGCTGGCGGGCCTGGGCATCCTCCGCGATACGGTGCTCACGAAGCGGCTGCGGGGCACGTTCCCGAAGCTGCGCGAATTGCCGCTGAGCCTGGTCAAGGACCTGTTCCTGCTGCCGGCCTGGTTCGACGCGCTGGTGAACCACCGGGTGAACTGGCGGGGCAACCGCTTCCGCATCGGCCGGCTGACGCGCCTGCGGCTCGCCCGCGTCCCCCGCGCCGCCCGGCGCCGGGTGCGGCGGTTGCGGAAGCTCCGCGGCCGGCGGTCGTCCTCGTGATGGGGGCGGCTTGACGCGATCCGTCTGGGGAGGACAATTCCCACGGCCTTTGCAGTCGTGGACTCTCGCGGTGCGCGGGCGATTTTTGCAGCGAGACGGAGCCTGACCCATGCCGAAACCAGAGGAATTGATCCACGCCCTGGCTCAGCTCGACCCGGCCACGTTCGAGGATGTCATCACGTCCGCCTATCAGCAGCGTTATGGTCCTGAGAGCGCCGCCGCGCAGGCGGGCCCTGATCCCCAGGCGACGCCTTCCCAATTCGCCGAATGGCTGGCGAAGCGGCATCTGTCTTCGGACCTGTGCTCGAGCGCGTCATCTATCTCCCGACGGGGGCACCGGACAAGGAAATCCGTCTGTTGGAGGTGAACCGACTCCTCAATCCCCCTGATCCCGACATCATTGAGCCGCTGGATTTCACCCCTGACGCGGACCCGCCTTTCAAAATCTTCGTCGCCGATATCACGATGGATCAATGGGAGCAGGTCCAGCGAGCGCCCGAGACGATCCTCCCCTCGGGATGGAAGTTGGAGGGTAACCAAGTCTTTACCAGGGGCTAGGTGTGCCGCTCAACATTCCTCAACAACTTTTTCTCGACCAGGCTCGGTCAGATTACGAAATCTTCCGGTTTCTGAGCCGCCGTAATGCCTGTCATCGCCTCCATTATTTGCAGATGTGTACGGAGAAACTGGCCAAGGTGTACTTCTGGCGTCACGGTCAATCCCCCGGCCTCAGGCACGATGTATTCGCGCCTTTTCTGCGACATCTGGAGTCCACGCGGGCTGCGGATTTCCACTTGATGTTCGGGTTCAAAGATCCGAGGCGGTTCAGCATCCAGAAGGTTGCCATCATCAACCTGGCCGAACGCATCCAAAATCTCGCGCCCGCCGGGAGGAACACCGGTCCGAATCCAGAATATCCATGGCCCCCGACGATGCCAGCACAAGGTCCACTCACCTATCCTTTTCCGGAATGGCGGGATTGGAACAAGAGCGCCGCGGGACGCCATTTGAAGTTCTTTGTGGAGAACTTGTTACAGAATTACCTGGTCTACTTCCCATGACGACGGCCTCGTCTCACATTGTCATCCGAAAGGAACCGCAGCGATGAGCGGCCCCATTGTCCGCAAGTACGGCTTCCCCAACCACGACAAGATCTTCGGCAAGCGCGAGATCCCCCACGGCGTGGACCAGCCGCCCCAGGCCGAAGACAAACCGCCCACGGACACCCCACCTTCCGCCCCGGCACCCACCGGCTCCCGTCCTTCCTCGGAAACGCCGAGTCGTTGATCCGCGGGCGTGGGTGCCCACGCCGCGATCCGGATTTCTCCGCATCGCCCACCCCGCCTCGAAACGATCCTGTTGCGATGGGGCCGGCCGTTCGAACGCGGCTGGCAAAGCTTGGACGCGCTCTTGACTTTGTCCTATCGACCAGGTGTCTCGTCGGATGGGGTGGATTTGCGGGCCGGGGGGAGGCGGGGCGCCTCATTGCGTAGTGCTCGATCAAAGCTACCGGGCTTCGCGCCGAACACGTTCTTTGACAATCCGTTACGCAAAATCGACACGGCCTGGCCGGGTTCGTCACGCCGCGCCTTTTTGGCCATGATCGGCGAATAAGCCTGGCGATTGAAAGGACTTGCGGCAAAAAATGCTCTCGCGGGGCGGAAAACCACCCGTGTCATTCGCCGCAAGTCCTGGATTCGGAGCAGCTTCCGCAGGGACCAACGCCGCGACTTTTCGTCCGCTGCGTGGGGAGGACGAAAAGAGGATCTCAGAGGCTATCCGGGAAGTCTGTTTTAGCCCCAAAGGGGCGGCAGTGAATAGCCCGGGGCGTCAGCCCCGGGAACCGGGGCCGCCCCTGCGCCCTCCTCCTCCAAAGCCCCGAAGGGGCGACCGAAAATCCTGCGGGACCATGGGTTCTGTCGCCCCTTCGGGGCTGCGGCGGGGGTTCGTGGCGCGTCGTTCCCCGTCCCGGGGCTGACGCCCCGGGCTATTCACTGTCGCCCCTTCGGGGCTAAAAACAGACGCCCCTTCGGGGCTTCCCGGATAGCCTCTCAGAGCCTATCCGGGAAGCATGGTCTTAGCCCCGAAGGGGCGGCAGTGAATAGCCCAGGGCGTCAGCCCTGGGTCGAACGAGGCGTCTCCACCACCCTCCGTAGCCCCGCAGGGGCGACAGACAGAAGCCACGGCCCCGTTGGGTCTTCTGTCGCCCCTGCGGGGCTGCCGAGGAGGATCATGTCGCGGTGTCCAGCTCCCCAGGGCTGACGCCCTGGGCTATTCACTGCCGCCCCTTCGGGGCTAAAACCGGACTTCTCGGATAGCCTCTCAGCGCTTGCCGTCCGGCGGCTTGGCGCCGATGTAGGCGACGCGCCAGACCGTGCCCGAGCCGTCGTCGGTGACCAGCAAGGCGCCGTCCTTGGCGACGGCCACGCCGACCGGGCGGCCCCAGACGTTGCCGTCTTTCGTGACGAAGCCGACCAGGAAGTCCTCGTATTCGCCGGTCGCCTTGCCGTCGCTGCATCGGGCACGCGGATGACCTTGTAGCCGGTGCGCCGGGAACGGTTCCACGAGCCGTGCTCGGCGGCGAAGGCGTCCAGCCGGTATTCCTCGGGGAACTGGGTGCCGTCGTAGAAGGTCATGCCCAGCGAGGCGGAGTGCGACTGAACGAGCACGTCGGGCACGATGACCTTGTCCTTCAGCTCGGGGTGCTTGCCCTTGTGCCGCGGGTCCTGGTGGGGGCCGAGATAGTACCAGGGCCAGCCATAGAAGCCGCCCTCCTCGACGTGGGTGATGTAGTCCGGCACGAGGTGGTCGCCCAGCGCGTCGCGCTCGTTGACCGAGGCCCAGAGCGTGCCGGTGCGGGGATGGATGGCCAGGCCGACGGCGTTGCGAATGCCCCAGGCATAGACCCGCTCGTTCTTGCCGTCGGGATCGAAGGCGAGGATGTCGGCGCGGCGGTTTTCGCGTTTGTCGTCATCCACGTTCGAACGCGAGCCGACCGAGACGAACAGCGTCTTGCCGTCGAGGGAAAAGTCCAGGTCGCGCGTCCAGTGTCCGCCGCCGCCGACCTGCTCGTGGCCGGTCGGGATGTTCTTGACGACGACCTCGGCCGGGCCCTGCGCCTGGAGATCGCCGTTGCGATAGGGGAAGCGGACGACCGAGTCGGTATTGCCGACGTAGACGAACTCCGGCTCGGGTCCCGGGGGAGAGAACGCGATGCCAAAGGGACGGTCGAGATCACGGGCGAAGATCGTGCTCGTTTCCGGCCGGCCGTCGTGATCGGCATCGCGGAACAGGTGGATGCGGTTGGCCTGGCTCTCGGCCACGAACAGATCCCCGTTCGGCGCCCGGACAATCACGCGCGGCTGCACCAAGCCCGTGGCATACTCCGTCACGACGAACCCCTGGGGGGCCTTGGGCCAGGCGCCCTCGGGACGAGGGACCATCTTCGGCGGATTGTTCGCGGAGTCCGTGTCAAAAGGCGGCGGCAGATCGGCGACGGCGATCTTGCGACGCACGCCGGGTGCATCGGTGGACCAGTCGCCGAAGGCATCGCGGCCCGTGCGGACCGCGGCGCGGCCGGGCGGAGCGTCACTCCAGGCGGGCAGCGTTCCCAGCCACAACAGCACGCCCATCAGCCCGATCGATCGTGGGAGAGACATGGCTCACGAGGCTCCTCGAACGGTGGAGCGATCCGGAAACACGGCGCCCTCGGCACCGGCCCGCCTCATGATACCGTCGTGTTCCTCCGCCGAATCGAAAAAAACACCCCGGCCCGCGACGGGTCGCCCGACTCGCTGCTGACGCCGGTTCTCCCGCTCGTCGGCAAGGTCGCGGTTCGTCCCAGGAAACCGGAAAAACAGGCCCTACCGGGGACCAGGCCGACACGCCCGACGGAGAATGCGAGGTACAAATCTCGTACCAGACCCGCATCCTGCGCGTCGGCCGGCTGCCCCAGCCACCCACGGCGCGTTTCACTGGGTCTTGCCCAGAGAAAAGCACCTTCTCGTACACCCTCTGAGACGGTTCCCGGGAATTCCCTGCACAGCCGGGGGCGGCTGTGCCACAGAGCTGTGGGCCAGCCGCCCCCGGCTGGCCAGCGCACCCAATTCCTGGGAACCGTATGAAACGGCGGGTCGTGCCACGCATGCGGCTCGCGCTGCTTGTGCGGCTCGCACGGCGGCAGCCGGGTCGATGGCGCTCCTGCTGGTGCTCTCCTTTCCGCGGGGCGGTCGATAAGGACCATCGGATGTCTTGCGCGCGGCCGTTGGATTCGGCCCCGCCTCGATCCAGGGAAGGATGGGGCATATGCACGCGAGGACTCGCGCGGCCTCCGGATGGGAGGCTTTGTCCTGCTGGCGCTGCTGGGCACGGCGGCCCTCGTTGGTGCCGCGGACCCGGCGCCGCAGCCCGACCAGCCCGGCGCACCACCGGCGGCCCCCTTGGCCCGCGCTGCAACAGGTGCCCCCACCGGTGCCGCTGGTCACGCGGCTCGATCCCAACAACCGCCCGATCGACCTCAACACCGCTCTGCGCCTGGCCGGCGTGCAGAACCCGGACCTGCTCCTGGCGCGGCAGCGCGTCGTCGAAGCGGTGGCCTTGCGGCAACTGGCGGTGGCCCAGTTCCTGCCGAGCCTCAACGGCGGCACGAACTACGACGCGCACACCGGCAATCTCCAGCAGTCCAATGGCAACATCCTTTCGCTCAACCGTAACGCGGTCTACGTGGGGGCCGGCTCCGCCGCGGTCGCGGCCGGGACGGTGAGCATCCCGGGCGTCGTCCTGAGCGGCAATACCGCCGAGACGATCTTCGGCTGGCTGGTGGCCCGGCAGGTCGTCACCGAGCGGGGCTTCACCAGCGTGGCGGTGCGCAATCAGGTGTTCTTGCAAACGACCCTCGCCTATTGCGACCTCCTCCGCGCCGAGGGTGCCCGGGCGGTCGCGCTTCAGGTCCGCGACGAGGGGGATCGCGTCTATCGCCTGGTGGCGGCCTACGCCAAGGTGGGCCAGAACAAGCAGTCCGATGCCGACCGCGCGGCGACCGAGCTGGCACGGCGCCAGGCGGCGGTGGACCAGCTTGACGGCGAGGTCCAGATCGCCTCGGCGCGGCTGTGCGAGGTGCTCAACCTCGACCCGTCGGTGCGCCTGCACCCGACCGACGCCTGGGTCGTGCCCGCCCAGATCGTGCCGCCGCCGATGCCGGTGGGCGAGCTGATCACGGTCGCCCTGCTGCACCGGCCCGAGCTGGCCGAACGCCGGACCGTGATCCGGGAAGCTCTCCTGACCCTCCAAGGCGCCCGGGCCTTGCCGTTCTCGCCGACGGTGCTCATCGGCTTCAGCGCCGGCGGCTTCGGTGGCGGCAGCAACCTCGTGACACCGGTTTTCGGCGGCTTCGGCGGCCGGACCGACTTCGACGCCGTGACGTACTGGTCCCTGCGCAACCTGGGAGTGGGCAACATCGCCCTGATGAACCTGGCCCGATCCCGACTTCAGACCGCCCAGTTCGCCGAGATCGCGGTCATGGACCGCGTGCGGGCCGAGGTCGCCGAAGCCTATGCCAAGGCCCACGCGCGGTTTGCCTTGATCGCGACCACCGAGCAGGCTGTGGGGTCGGCGCAGTCCGGGTTCCGCGAGGACCTGACGCGCGCCGAGGGGGCCGTCGGTCTGCCGATCGAGGTGCTGGATAGCCTGCGGCTGCTGGCCGACTCGCGGTACGAGTACCTCGATGCGATCGTCGGCTACAACCGCGCCCAGTTCGAGCTGTACGTCGCGCTGGGACAGCCGCCCGCGAACGTGCTGGCGCGGCCGGTGCCGACGACGGGTGTGGCGGTCCCGGATCGACCCGCGGTCTCCGTGCCGCCGCCCGCGGCGAATGGCCGGGCGCCGTTCGCCAACCAGCCGAATCGTTGAAGCACACAGGCGAAATCGGCGGAGGACGGGGCCGATGCAAGGATTCGGAGTGTCGAGCTCCGCAACGCCCGATGACGGCTGGCGGCCCTGGGTCCGTGCCGCGAACCTGCTCGTCTGCGCCGCTCTGGGCATGTCGGGTTGCGCCTGGCTGCAAGGGATTCCGGAGAGCCGGCCGCCTGTCCAGGCTCCGGAAGGCAGCGACTTGCGGCAGCCGGGCGTGGATCGGGCTCTCGCCGAAGCGCGCCGCGGTCCGCTGGATGCGGCCGTGACTCCCGTCGCGGACACGAAACCGGCCTCGGTGGACATTCCCGCGCAGCCGCCGCGAGCGGTTCCCCTGGCGCCGGTCTATGTGATCGACCTGACCACGGCCCTGCGGCTGGCCGAGGTCGAGAATCCGACGATCGCCGAGGCGCGGCGGCCATCGGCGTGTTCCTGGCCGAGCAGCGGGCCGCTCAGGTTCTGATGCTGCCGACGCTCAACGCTGGCATGAACTACCACCTGCACACGGGCAATCTCCAGCGGTCATCGGGACGTATCCTCAACGTGGATCTGCAGTCGCTCTATGTCGGCGGCGGTGAGGGGGCTTACGTGGCGGGCACCGTCGCGGTGCCCGCCGTGTGGCTGTTCAGCCCGTTGACCGACGCGATCTATGAGCCCCTGGCGGCCCGTCAGCGCGTGGACGTCGCCCGGTTCCAGGCGCAGGCGACGGCCAACTCGATTCTGCTCGAAGTCGCCGCCATGTACCTGGAGCTGGAAGGCGCCGATGCCCGACTGCAGGCGGCGCGGCGGTCGGCCGAGGACGCGGCCGAGGTGGCCCGTCTCAACGTGGCGTATGGCCGCGTCGGTCAGCGCACTCCAGCGGATGCGAATCGCTCCGTGACCGAGCTCATGCTCTTTCAGGCCGTCGTGCAGCGGGCCGAGGAGGACGTGGCCGTCGCGGCGGCCCGGCTCTCGCGGCGCGTCCACCTGGACCCCGCGATCCGGCTGCGCGTGCCGGATGGGATGCTCGCACCGATCACCTTGATCGATCCGTCGGCCGATCGAAGCGCCTTGATCCAGACGGCCTTGCTGCGTCGTCCTGAGATGGGCGCACGAACCGCGGCGGTCGGCGTGGCCCAGACCCGACTGCGCGAGGAGCAGGCCCGGCCGTTGCTGCCCACGATCGCCGTCGGCTACAGTGGCGGTGTCTTCGGCGGCGGCAGCAACCTCGAACCGCCGACCCTGGGTCGCTTCGCGGGCCGCTCGGATTTCGATGTGGCGGCGTTCTGGACGTTTCGGAACCTGGGCGTGGGCAACCTGGCGCTGATCAAGGGCCGCCGGGCCGAGATCGGCATGGCCGAAGCGGAGCGCGCACGCGTGGTCAACATGGTGCGACGCGAGGTCCTCCAAGCCGTGGCGCTCGCCGCGGCGAAACGGTTCCAGGTCGATGTCCGCCGGCGCGAGCTCCAGACCGCCGAGAAGGGCTACCACGAAGACTTGACGCGCGCCCAAGGCGCGGTCGGCCGGCCGATCGAGGTGCTCAATAACCTCAAATTGCTGGCCGGGGCACGGCAAGACCTCGTCCGCGCGATCATCGAGTCGAACCAGGCGCAGTTCGCGCTCTTCGTGGCGTTGGGATCACCGCCGCCGCTGCCGAACCCGAATGCGGGTCCGCTTCCGCCGGCACCCATCGCCGTGCCGCCGGTGGGCCTGGTCGTCGGCTCGGCCGCCCGCCTCGCCGACGATCTGCCGCCGAATGGTGTCCGGGCGGTACGTTGAGCCTTGCCGAGACGATCGAGACAGTCTTGTAGGGTAGGCTTCAGCCTGCCAATCCCATTGGAACCCAACAGAAATGGGATTGGCAGGCTGAAGCCTACCCTACAAGACTGTCTCGTACGCTCTCTCAGGAGCGCGTGCATCGTCGGGGCCTCGTAATGCACCGGGAACGAATGCACGAGCTGCTGCCCGAACGGATCGACGATGAGGAAGTTGAAGATCGCGAACGGAGACGTCATCTTCACGTCGTCGTGGAAATTACCCTGGTCGTCCGCGTAGGTCGCCCCGCCATTGAACTTGTAGTCGCCCTGGCCGGAGTCGAAGAAGACGAGCGCCTGCGGGGTCGTCTTGCCGACGATCGTGATGTTGGCGACGTGGGTCACGCCGCCCGAGTTCGTACTGTGCGGCGTGCGTGCCTGCTGGCCGGGCGCGATGCGCCATGCGCATGCGCAACGGCGTGTACCGTGGCGGGTTCGTGAGGCGGGCCAGCAGGATCTTGCCGTCGCCCTGGCCCACGTAACCATTGTGATTGAGGTCCGCGGCCGGGTTGTATTTTGGGTCGCCAACCTTGGTGTTATAGGCGTCGGCGAAGATCTTTTCGTCCGCCGTATCGACCCGGCCGTCGCCGTTGATGTCGCCGACGAGGGTGCCGGGCGAGGGGGGGCCAGTCACGATGGCCGGGTCGGCGGGCAGCGCCCGGAAGGTGCTGGGAACGCACCTCTCTTCCAATCGTTCAAGCCGGAAACGCCAGCGGCGGTCGCTCATCGCCTCGATCCTCCGTGATCGATCGGATAGGAGCGGAGCGAGCGATCGCTGCGCGTCCCGATCGGGCGCGAAAGCATGCGCCCTGGAATCGGGGCTGTCCAGTTTCACGCCGCGATAGTACGGTTGGAGAGACGGCCGGATCGATGCGACCGGTTCAGCTTGAGGAGCCCGCGTCTTCCTGGCGCCGGGACCCGTGGGATGTGGGCTCCGCCGCTTCGGTCGGTGTCACGGGCGTCCCCTCGGCGACCGTGCCGTTGGGGATGATGACCTGGTCCTTGGCGTCCAGGCCGGAGAGGACCTCGGTGCGCAGCCCGTCGTCGTCGCCGGTCTGGATCGTGATCTCCTTGGCGCGTCCGTCGCGGACCACGAGGACGGTCGCGGTGTGCGTCTCGGTCCGGCTGAGAATGCACGAGGACGGGATGGACAGGTTCTTCGACGCGGGTTCGAGGGTGATGATGGTCTCTCCGTACATCCCCTCGCGCAGCCGGCCATGCGCGGGGCTGTTGGCGTCGTTGGGCAGGTCGATCTCGGCGCGCATCATCCGTTCGGTGGGTTCTTCGGCCTCCGAGATCCGCGAGATGACGCCGTGTAATTCCAGTCCCTCCAGGGCGTTGAGCCGGACGACGGCCGGATCGCCGACGTTGGCATAAGGCACGTCCAGATCCGGGATCTTGGTCTCGACACGCATGAGGTCCGTCCGCGCCACGGTCAAGAGCGATGTTGTGCCGCCTTCGGCGGCGGAGCGAATGAAGTCGCCGACGTGGAATTTCCGTTCGGTGACCACTCCCGTATAGGGCGAGCGGATCTTGGTGTAATCGACCAGGGCCTGGGCTTTCTTCAACGTGGCCTCGGCGACCTTGATGTTCGCCTGGCTGGCCTTGAGGTCGGCCGCGGCCTGGGCCACCTTGGCGGTGGCGGCAACCACTTTCGCGTTCGCGGTGATGACGTCCGCCTTGGCGGAACCCTCGGCCGCGATCGCCGATTCGTAGGCGTCTTCTTTCTGATCGACGACGTCCTGCTCGACGGCACTCATCGTGCGCAGACCTTTGTAACGCTCGTAGGCCTTGGAGGTCTCCTGGCGGTGCGCGACGTAGCGGCCGACGTCGGCCTCGGCCTCCTTGACGGCGGCCTTCTCGGCTTCGAGATTCGCCTTCGCCGTTTCCAGCGCGGCGACGGCCTGCGCGGCCTGGGCACGGGCCTGCTCGACGTCCGCGGCCGCCTTGTCAGCTTCCGCGTAGATCTCGGGATCGTCGATCTCGGCCAGCAGTTCCCCCTTCTGGACGTGGAGGCCGATATCGACGGGTATGGTCTTGCCGTCCCGATCGACCTGCTGGCTTTTGAGGAAGCCGGACACCTTGGCGAACAGGTCGGCCCACTCAAAGGAATGCACCGAGCCGACCATCTTCGAATAGCGCGCCAGCCCCCCCTTGCGGGGCGTGACGGCGCTCGACCTCGACCGCCTTGCCCGCACCCGATTCGGACTCGCTGGGATCGGCCGCCGTGGCGTGCGTCGCCTTCTCGTGCGTGCGGTGAAACCCGAAGTACCAGCCTCCTCCCACGACCGCGCCGAGGATCAGAAGCACGGCCGGCACCCGCCACCAATGCGACCGGGATACCGGGGCGGGTCTCGGCTCGTGTCGTCGCTCGTCCACAGTCTTCGACTCTACCGATTGGGACACAGTGTTCTCCTCGCGCACCCGGATTTCCGAATTGCTTTATTGTTCGCGTCCGACCGGGGGGCGTCAACACGCTGGACGCAGACGCGGCCTCGCCGGAAACTCTATCGCAGTCTCGATACGGATCCCGCCAGGCACGGTCTTCCTATAATGGTTTCGTGCGCGACGAGACGGGAAGAACTGACAGGCTCCGTCCGGGGAGGAAACGAAGGTCTCATGAATGGTCTGATCCGGGCCTCGCTGAAAAACCCGTATGCCGTGACCGTCATGGCCTTGAGCATCATCGTGATCGGTGTGCTCAGCGTCATTTCCTTGCCGGTCGACATCCTGCCGGTGTTCAAGAGCCCGGCGGTGCAGGTGCTGACCTTCTACGGCGGCATGCCCGCCGACGAGCATCGAGAAGGACATCACCAACCGCATGGAGCGCTGGACCGGCCAGGCCAACGGCATGCTGCGGCAGGAGTCGCGGTCGATCGTCGGGGCGAGCATCGTCCGCAACTACTTCCGGGGCGACGTCGACCCCAACGGCGCCTTGACGCAGGTCAACTCGCTGGCCTCGGCGGCGATCCCCAACCTGCCGCCGGGCACGCTGCCGCCGGTCGTCCTGCCGTTCGACCCGACCAGCACCACGCCGGTCTGCATCGTCGCGCTCGACAGCACAGATCGCAGTACGGAGTCGGTCCTCTACGACGTGGGCCGGTACGAAGTCCGCAACATGATCATGGCGCATCCCGGGCGCGGTCGCGCCGGTCGTCTACGGCGGCAAGATCCGCGCGGTGATGGCCTACCTCGACCGCAGCAAGCTGCAGGCCCGCGGGCTCTCGCCGCTCGACGTGATGAACGCGATGGACAACTACAACCTCTTCCTGCCGACCGGCGACGCCAAGTTCGGCGAGCCGCGACTACGCCCTCGACTCGAACTCGATGTACAGCCTCATCGAGCAGCATGGGCGACATCCCGCTGCGGACCGCAGCCACGGCAACGCGGCGTTCCTCCGCGACGTGGCACGCCCAAGGACGCCGCCTTCATCCAGACCAACATCGTCCGGGTCAACGGCCGCAAGCAGGTCTACATCCCGGTCTTCCGCCAGCTCGGCGCGAGCACCCTGAGCGTGGTCGACACGCTCAAGGGTCGGTCCCCGACATGGTCAGCGCCGGCTGAGCCGGCCGGGCATCGACCTGAAGCTCGTCATGGACCAGTCGGTCTACGTCCGCCAGTCGATCAAGAGCCTGGTCGCAGGAGGGCGTGCTGGGGGCCGTGCTCTGCTCGCTGGTGATCCTGCTCTTCCTGGGCCAGTGGCGGATGACGGCGATCGCCGTCATGACGTCCCGATCGTCGGTGCTGGCCGGCGTGATCTGCCTGTACGCGACGGGCAACACGATCAACGTCATGACGCTGGCCGGGCTGTCGCTGGCGATCGGCCCGATGGTCGATAGCGCGATCATCTGCCTGGAGAACACGCACCGGCACCTGGGCCTGGGCGCCGCTCCGGACGAGGCGGCCTTCCTGGGGGCCAGCGAGGTGGCCATGCCCGAGCTGGTCGCCACGCCTCTGCACGTTCCTGGTGCTCTCGCCGCTGGCGCTGATGCCGGGCATGGGCGCGTTCCTGTTCCGGCCGATGGCGCTGGCGGTGGCCTTCGCGATGATCTCGGCCTACATCCTCTCGCGGACCTTCGTCCCGTCCTGCAGCGCCGCTGGTTGAAGCCGCACGGGGCGCACGCGGCGAGGCCACGAAGCAACGTGGACGCCGCGGACAAGCCCCGATGGTCAATCCCAACGACGGCGAGAATGGGAACGGCCACCGCGGGAACATCGTCCAGCGGGCCTTCGCCCGCTGGGAGGGCATGATCGAGGCCGGCATCCGCTGGTACGGCCGGCGGCTGGACGTCGATCCTGCGGCACCGCATCCTGACCGTCGTCATCGCGCGTCGGGCTTGCTGGCCGCGGTGCTGCTGGGACTGGGCACGCACTGCGCCGGGAGTTCTTCCCCGAGGTCGACGCCGGCGCCTTCGAGATGTACGTCCGGGCGGCCAGCGGCACCCGGATCGAGATCACCAACGACCGCATCGCCGAGGTCGAGGACGTATCCGCAAGAAGATCGCCGAGCACGACCTGGAGTTGATCATCTCGGAGATCGGCGTCACCGCCGACTGGTCGGCCGCCTACACGCCGAACGCCGGCCCGATGGACGCGGTCGTCAAGGTCCAGCTCACCGAGGACCGGAGCGCGCTCGGCGCAGGAATACGTCCACGTCCTGCGGACGGCCTTCGCCGGAGAGACCCGCGATTTCGGCGACCTGGAATTCGCCTTCGACGCCGGCGGCATGATCCGAGGCGCCATGAACGAGGGCAAATCGACGCCGATCAACATCCGCATCACCGGCAAGGAGCTGGAGAAGCCCCGCAAGGTCGCCGAGCAGATCCGCGACCAGATCGTCAAGGAAGTCGACGGCGTGGTCGACGCCCGCATCATCCAGCGGCTGGACTATCCCGAGTACATCATCGACGTCGACCGCGCCAAGGCCGCCGACCTGGGCCTGAACCAGGACGACGTCATGAAGAACGTCGTGGCCGCGTTCAACTCGAGCATCCAGTTCAACAAGAAGAACTTCTGGATCGACCCGGTCAGCCACAACCAGTACTTCGTCGGCGTGCAGTATCCGGAGGGGGACATCAAGTCGCTCGAGACGCTGCTGAACATCCCGATCACCAGCGAGGTGCAGCACAAGTCCGGTCCCGCTGCGGAACGTCGTCCACCTGCGCAGACAAAGAAGTGCCGACCGAGATCACGCACAACAACATCCAGCCGACGATCGACCTGACGATGGGCGTCTACGGCCGCGACCTCGGGCCACGTCGCCGACGACGTGCGCAAGGTCGTCGCCCGCTTCGGCGTGTTCAACAAGGACGACGGCTCGTGGACGCCCTACGACCCGGAGATGCCCGGGCACAGCGCCGATGAAGGGCTCGAAGATCATCCTCAGCGGCGAGTACTCCCGGATGCAGGACACGTTCTACAACCTGGGCTTCGGCCTGATCCTGGCGAGCATGCTGATCTACTTCCTGATGGTGGCGCTGTACAAGTCGTGCATCGTCGCCGCTGGTCATCCTGCTGGCCGTGCCGCTCGGCTTGATCGGCGTCGTGCCGATGCTCTACCTGACGGGCACGGCGATCAACGTGCAGTCGCTCCTGGGGTTGATCTTCATGGTCGGGCATCATGGTCTCGAACACGGTGCTGATGACCGACTTCGCGCAGGACCTGCGCGAGCACGAGGGGCTGACGCCGACCGAGGCGATCCGCAAGGCGGCGTCGATCCGGGTGCGGCCGGTGACGATGACCGCGCTGGCGGCGTTCTTCGCCCTGGTCCCGATGTCGCTGGCCCTGGAGCGCGGCAGCGAGGCCAACGCCCCGCTCGGCCGCGCCGTCCTCGGCGGCCTGCTGGCGGGACTGGTCACGACGCTCTTCGTCGTGCCGTCGCTCTATTCGCTGATGATCCGCGGCGCGCCGCCCATCACACCGCAGCCGGAAAGCGCCTCCGAGGTGCCGCCCCAGGGCGATGCCTCGCTCGATGCCGGCTGGGTGTGATCATCGATTGTTGAAGTCGCGCAGCGCTTCCCTAGAATAGCTTGCGGAGGGTCTCGGGTACCTGCAACAACGCGCGTGCCCGATCTCTCCAGCAGGGGAGCGATCATGACCCAGCCAATCCACATCGCCATTTCGGGGGCCGGGGGGGAGGCGGGCTACCTCCTGACCTTCCGCGTGGCCGCCGGCGCGCTTTTCGGACCTGAGCAGCCCATCGCCCTGAGTCTGCTGGAACAACATCCCCACGCGCTGCCGGCACTCCGTGCGCTGGAGATGGAAATCAAGGATTGCTCGTTCCCACAAGTCTGCGAGATCCGGATCGACACTGATCCGGTTTCGGCCTTCACCCACGCGGAATGGGTGATCCTCCTGAGCGGGCACTGGACCCGAAAAGGGCAGACCCGGCTGGACCTGCTGCGCGAAAACGGGCCGATCTACGTCGAGCACGGCAAGGCGCTGAACGTGGCCTGCCCCAACGCGCGGGTGCTCGTAGTGGCCAATCCGTGCAACACGAACTGCCTGATCGCGCGATCGCATGCACCCTGTATCACCGTGGAGCACTGGTTCGCGATGGCCCAACTGGACCGGATGCGCGCGAAGGTCCTCCTCGCCGAGAAGGCGGGCGTGCCGGTCAACCACGTGTCCCGCGTGATCGCCTGGGGCAATCACAGCGAGCTGGTTTTCATCGATTTCCACAACGCCCTGATCGACAACCGCCCGGCCCCCGAGGTCATCACCGATGCCACCTGGTTTCGCGAGGTTCTCGAGCCGTCGATCACGCACCGCAGCGCCAGATCATGGGCCTGCGCGGCGGGATCCCGGCCGGCTCCGCGACCCAGGCCATCATCAGCACGATCCGAGCGATCGTCAACCCGACGCCGTACCAGCGCGTCTTCGGCGCGGGCGTCGTCTCGGACGGTAGTTACGGTGTCCCCCGGGGGTTGATCTTCGGGTTCCCGCTACGAACGGAGGGCGACCACTCCTGGTCGATCGTCCAGGATCTGTACCACGACGCGTACGCCCGACAACGGCTCGACGAGAACATCGACGAGCTCCAGCGCGAGGCCGCCGCCGTGACCGACCTGCTGGGAAAACTCAACTGATTGGCAGGATTGTGCCGATCATCAGGGATATCGCGGCCTCCCGTCTCAGGCCAGGATCGGCTTCGCGCGCTGTTCCGTTGCGCAACTCGGCCAGGAGCAAACAGGTGCGATTCCGCCGGGTGGCTTGCCCGAGGTTCTTCGCGGTGTTGGTTCTGGCCGCGTTCTGGCTCGGCGCCTCTCCTGGTTGGTGCCAGACTCCGCCCGTGCCCGCGACCAGTCCGGTTCCGCATCCCCCGGAGTCTGCCTCGCTCGAAGAACGCCTCCAGCAACTCGAGCAGATGAACCGCAAGCTGCTCGACCAGTTGGATGCGTCCGAGAAGCGGCACGATCGCGCGATCCACGAACTGCGCCAGCAACTCGACGCGGTCCGGCAGTCCGGCTCATCCCCGGTGGATATCGAATCGACGACTCTGGGAGAAATGGCCGCCCCGGAGAGTCCACCCGTCCCGGCCGGGAACGCGAACCCACCCGTCGCCCCGGCCACCCGCGGCGCGGGCACCAACGCCGGTGCCGGCGAGGAGATCCTGGGCGGTTCGGCCTCGACGGCTCCCGCGGCGGCGCAGCCTTCCTCCCGGTTCAACATGCCCGCCGCCGTTCCCGACCTGAGAGCCCAGGCCCGCTTCGGACCCGGATTCGAGGTCCGCACGCCCGACGATGAATACAGCTTCCAGTTCCACAACCTGACCCAGGTCGACTACCGCGGTTATCTCCAATCGGCCCACTCCGATCCCACCACCACCCGTTTCGACTCCACCTTCGGCATTCCCCGGGAGTGGTCGATCTTCGGCGGCCGGCTCACCAAGCCGTTCGAGTATTACGTGGTCCCCTCCTTCGGCTTCGATAATGTCAATCTCCTCGACGCGTTCCTCAACGTTCGCTTCGACGACCGCTTCCAGCTCAAGATCGGGCGATACAAGACCCCTTTTACCTATGAGTACTACAACGGCCCGATCAATGGCCTGATCATTCCCGAACGATCGCTGTTCTTCAACAACTACGGCCTGAACCGCGAGATCGGCATCATGCTCTGGGGCCAGTGGTTCCAGAAGCGCATCGACTACGCGGTCGGCATCTTCAATAACAACCGCAACGGGTATGTCAGCCGCGACTCACAGGAAGACATCGCCGCGCTCGTCAACTTCCGCCCCTTCGCCACCTGGCTGGACACCCCGCTGGAGAACCTCAACTTCGGCGGCTCCATCGATGCCGGCAACGAGTTCGGTCTGCCGATCCCGCCGACCCTGCGCACCAATGTCCCCACGACCGGCAACGGCTTCTTCGGCGTGCCCTTCCTGGCCTTCAACCCCAACGTGATCGAGTCCGGCTATCGCGTTCTCTGGGACCTGCACGCGGCCTATTACTATCGCCACCTCTCTCTCATCGCCGAGTGGGCCAGCGGCTTTTCAGACTACGCCTTCACGTCGCAACCGCAGCAGCGGACCCACCTCCCCGTGGGCAGCTACTTCGTCCAGGCCGGCTACTTCCTGACGGGCGAGACGGTGGCCAACCGTGGTACTCTCAAGCCGCTGCGCAATTTTGACCTGCGGCCCGGCAAGTTCGGCCTCGGGGCCATCGAGCTGGGAGCACGGATCAGCACACTGGACATCGGCCAGGAGATCTTCACCCACGGTCTGGCGAACCCGGACCTCTGGACCAACAATCTCTACACGATCGACGTGGGCGTGAACTGGTACTGGACGCAGTACATCAAGTGCTATCTGGGCTGGCAGCACGCCGTCTTCGGCCAGCCGGTCCTGCTCGATCCGGGTCGGTATCAGCTCACCAGCGACCTGTTGTGGACGCGCTTCCAGATCTCCTTCTGAAAAAGCTGTATGAGAGATCTTTCCATGTAGCGGCGGCCGTCCCGGCCGCTCCGGATCTGGGATTCCGGAGCGGCCGGGACGGCCGCCGCTACATGGAAGAGACCTTTCTCGCCTGGAGAGCGTTTCGGGCACGGCACACCCTGGCATCGGCCGCGCCGATCGGGGAGGATGCCAGGGTTCGCTCGCAACCGTCCTTGAAGCCACACAGGAGGCCAGAATGGTGCGCATCTGGACGCTGGTTGGACTCTTACTCACCGCCGTCGCAGGGGCGAGCGCGGCGACGAATCCGCCCGAACGGCCGAATGTCGTCTTCATCCTGGCCGACGACCTTGGCATCATGGACATCGGCGCGTACAACCCGCGGACGTTCTACGAGACGCCGAACATCGACCGATTGGCCGCCGGCGGCATGCGGTTCACCGCGGGTTACGCCGCGTGCCCGGTCTGCTCGCCGACGCGGGCGAGCATCATGACCGGCAAGTATCCCCCGCGCACCGGCATCACGGACTTCATCGGCGGCACCCGGTCGGGACGCTTCCGCCCCGCTCCCAACCAGGACCACCTCGCGCTCGAGGAAGTGACGATTGCCGAGGCCCTCAAAGCGGCCGGCTACGCGACGTTCTTTGCCGGCAAGTGGCACCTTGGCGACGGAAAATACTCACCCAACGCCCAGGGGTTCGGCCCCGGCCTGCTCGGCAAGAATCAGTTTTACTACCCGCCGAGCCCGGTCCCGCCTCCCAGCCCGAAGGATGATCCCAAGACGACCGACCGCATCGCCGACGAGGCCGTGCGCTTCATCGAGGCGAACAAGGACCGGCCCTTCTTCGCCTACCTGCCGTTCCTGGCCGTCCATATCCCGATCGGCGCACGGTCCGACATCGTCGCAAAATATGAACATAAAAAAGAGACAGCCCCGCCCGATGCCTGGGGCCGCGAGCACGACAACCAGGTGCGGCTGGTGCAGAACAATGCCGTCTACGCCGCGATGCTGGAACAGCTTGATGCGGGCGTCGGCCGCGTGCTGAAGGCGCTGGAACAGAACGGCGTGGCCGACCGGACGATTGTCGTGTTCATGTCCGACAATGGCGGCCTGAGCACGGCCGAGGGCCATCCCACCTCGAACCTGCCCTGGCGGGCCGGCAAGGGCTGGGTCTACGAGGGGGGCATTCGCGAGCCCTGGATCATCCGCGCCGGGGGTCACAAAACCGGGCAGCCTGTGCGACACGGCCGTCATCAGCACCGACTTCTACCCGACCTTGCTCGATCTGGCCGGGCTGCCGCTCGATCCCAAGCAGCATTGCGACGGGCAGAGCCTGATGGCGTTGCTCAAGGGGGGCAAATTGGACCGCGGCCCGCTGTTCTGGCACTATCCGCACTACAGCAACCAGGGCAGCCCGCCCGTCGGGCGCGGTGCGCGACGGCGACTGGAAGCTCATCGAATGGTACGAGGATGGAAACTGTGAGCTCTATAACCTGAGTGAAGACCCCAGCGAGAAACACGACTGCGCCACGGCGCATCCCGACCGTGTGCGCGAACTGAAGGCCAAGCTCGCCGACTGGCGCAAGAGCGTTCATGCGCTGATGCCGGTGCCGAAAGACCAACCGTAGGCCGGGGCGGTGGCTCTGGCCGGATTCACCACAGAGACACGGAGAACACGGAGTTCACACAGAGATTGCATTCCTCTGTGTCCGTCTCGGTGTTCTCTGTGGCTCTGTGGTGAATAAGGGCAGAGCCACCGCCCCCGAGTCCTGGACGATGCGTACGCTCCCAACCGACCCGACCCCTACCCTCGCAAGCGACATGAAACGCACCACGATCGCCTCGCTTCTTCTGGCCGGAAGCATCCTTGCGCCACCGGCTCTCGAAACCGCCTCGGCCGCGCCGGACGAGACACGATCTCGCTTGCGGGACCGTGGCGGTTTGCGCTCGACGGTCCGAAACCGGCAGCGCACCAGGAGGCCCTCCCGGACATCGCGTTTCCCGACACGATCGAGCTGCCGGGAACAACCGACACCAGGGCCAAGGGTCCGGAAAACGCCGAGCGCTGGCAAAACGGTCTGACGCGGCTGCACAAGCATGTGGGACCGTCCTGGTACGAGCGCGACGTCACCATCCCCGAGGCCTGGCGCGGCAAGCGGGTGACGCTGTTCCTCGAACGTACGAAGTCTTCCCAGGTCTGGCTCGACGGCCGGCCGTGCGGCGAGAATCCGATCCTGTGTACGCCGCAGGAATATGTGCTGGGATCGATCGATCCGGGATCGCACCGGCTGACGATTGCCATTGATAACTCGCGGCGGCCCGTCAACGCCGAGATGCACCAGATGTCGGAGAACACCCAGGGCAACTGGAACGGCATCATCGGCCGCATCGAGCTTCAAGCAACCGATCCGGTCTGGATCGATGATGTGCAAGTCTATCCGGTCCTGGAGAGCAAGAGTGTTCACGTGCGCGTGCGCATTGGCAACGCCACGGGGGAGCCGGGACGGGGCGTAGTGATGGTCCTTCCTGGTATCGCGGACCCGCAGCCCATAGCGCCGGAGTATCCCCAGGCGTCCCTCTCCTGGGACACCGAGGGCAAGTCGGTGGAGATCCCCGTGCCCCTGCCCGATTGGGCGTGGCTCTGGGATGAGTTCCACCCGAAGCTCACCGGGCTCACCGTGAAGCTCGACAGCCCGCGCGGTCGCGACGAACGATCGGTCCGCTTCGGCCTGCGCGAGTTCCGCACGCGCGATTCCCAGTTCACGATCAACGGCCGCACGACCTTCTTGCGCGGCAAGCATGACGGCTGCGTCTTCCCGCTCACGGGCCATCCGCCGATGGACGTGGCCGGCTGGCGGAAATACCTGGGCGTCTGCCGTGAATATGGGCTGAACCACTTGCGCTTTCACACCTGGACCCCGCCCGACGCCGCATTCACGGCCGCCGACGAGCTGGGGATGTACCTTCAGCCCGAGCTGCCGTTCTGGGGCGAGTACAAGGAAGAGGTCGTGCGCGCATTGAGGCCGGAGGCCGAGCGCATCCTCAAGATGTACGGCAATCACCCGTCGTTCGTCATGCTCTCACTGGGCAACGAGTGCGGCGGCAGCCAGGACCTGATGGGCGCCTTCGTGCGAGACTTGCGAGCTCTCGACGCACGCCACCTCTATGCTCAAGGCTCGAATAATTTCCTGGGCACGCGTCCGCTGCCCCCGGGCGACGATTACTGGACGACCGTCCGCGTCAGCACGCCCGCGCATCCCGCGATCCAGAACGTGCGAGGCTCGTTCGCCACCGTCGATGGCGGCAACGGCCACGTTCAGATCGGCCCGCCCGCCACGACAAAGGATTATTCCGCCGCCATCGCGGGCATTCCCGTGCCGGTGGTCGGTCACGAGGTCGGCCAGTACACGGTCTCTCCCAACTTCGGCGAGATCCCCAGGTACACCGGCGTCTTCCGCGCCCGCAACTTCGAGCTCTTCCGCGACAAGCTGGCCGCCGCCGGCATGCTCGACCAGGCCGAAGCCTTCTTCCGGGCCTCGGGCAAGCTGGCCGCACTGTGCTATCGTGAAGACATCGAGGCCGCCCTGCGCACGCCGGGCTTCGGCGGGTTCCAGCTTCTGGATCTCCAGGACTTCCCCGGCCAGGGCACGGCCCTGGTGGGGATGCTCGATGCCTTCATGGACGCAAAAGGCGCCATCACGCCGGAAGCCTGGCGGCAGTTCTGCGGCCCGGTCGTGCCGCTGGCACGCTTCGAGCGCTACACCTGGACGACCGCCGAAACCTTCACCGCCGAGATCCAGGTGGCTCACTACGGCGAGAAGAATCTCGAAAAAGCCGCGGTGCATTGGGACCTCAGCGATTCCCAGGGGCATCGGATCGCAAACGGGACCACGGAAACCGATCTCAAGCAAGGCGGCGTGCGCGCGGCCGGACACTGCACGATTCCGCTGTCCTCGATCGCGGCGCCGGCTCGTCTCACATTGACCCTGCGAGTTCCCGCCGCGCAGGCCACGAACGCCTATCCGCTCTGGGTCTTTCCGGCGCACGTCGGGACGAATTCTCCGCCGGGTGTGACCCTGGCCCGTGCCTTCGATGACTCCGCCCGCAAGATCCTCGCGGACGGCGGCCGAGTCGTGTTGATTCCCGAAGCGGGCCGGCTGGCGAACACGGTCGGCGGCGGTTTCGCCACTGATTTCTGGTGCTGGCCCATGTTCCACAACACGCCCGGCACCATGGGCGTTTTGTGCGACCCCGCGCATCCCGCCCTGGCCGGGTTCCCCACCGCCGAACATTCCGACTGGCAATGGTTCCACCTTGTCCTGAACAGTCAGCCCGTGATCCTGGAGGAAACGTCCAAGGATTTCCGCCCGACGGTCCAGGTCATCGACAATCTCGAACGCAATCACAAGCTCGGGCTGGTCTTCGAGGCCAAAGTCGGGCCGGGCCGGCTGCTCGTCTGCGCCGCGGATCTGATGCGTCTCCAGGATCATCCCGAAGCCCGGCAATTGCTGCGCAGCCTGCTGGACTACGCGGCCTCGCCGCGGTTCGCGCCGGCGCACGAACTGTCCGTCGATCTGCTGCGGAAGCTGCTCATGGGCACGCTGCCGATCAAGTCGGCCACGGCTTCGACGACGCAAGGCGAGGACCACGCCGCGGCGAAAGCCATCGACGGCGACCCGCAAACCCGCTGGTGCGCCTCGGACGATTCCGCTCCGCAGTGGCTGACGGTCGATCTGGGAAGCGTCCGGAAGATCGCCGGCTGCGCGATTCGCTGGGAGAACGACCGGCGCGGCTATCGCTATTTCGTCGAAGGTTCGGACGACGGTACGCACTGGGCCGTGCTCAGCGATCAGACCCGGAACAACTTCGGCGCGTATCACCGCGTCGAGTTCCCGGCCACCGACGCGCGTTACGTGCGCATCCGCATCGTGGCGCTGCCGCGCGGTTGGGCCAGTATCCGCGAGATCGATGTCTTCGGGGCTGAGTAACTCAAAGGGTGTATGAGAAGAGCCGGATCTGACTTATTTCTGTGTAGCGGCGGCCGTCCCGGCCGCTCCGGGCTTCCCAGATCGGAGCGGCCGGGACGGCCGCCGCTACATGGAAAGAGCCGGGCAGACCCCTTCACGTACACCCTCTCAGGAGTCGAGATCATGCGTCGGGGGTCATTTTTGTTGCTGGTTCTGTTGCTGGTCTCCTCCGCGACAGCGGCCGACCGCCAGATCCGCGTCGCGCCGAGTGCGCCTCGGGTGGAGCGGTGCGCGAAGATCGAGTTCACGCTCGCCATCGACGCGGTCGGCGACAACCCGTTCGACCCGGGCGAGATCGACCTGCACCTGGACCTGACCTCGCCATCGGGGAAAACCGTTTGTGTCCCCGCGTTTTATGCTCAACCGTTCGAGTATCGCCGGCTGGGCCGTGCGGGTCCCGGTAGCGAGTGGCTCTATCCCGCGGGCCAACCGGTCTGGAAGGTGCGTTTCGCACCGACGGAGCCCGGCCGCTACAAGGGCAGGGCGGTACTCAAGGATCGCGCGGGCACGGCGTCTTCCGATGACATCTCGTTCGAATGCGTCCCCTCGTCGAGCAAGGGCTTCATCCGCGTGTCCACCAAAGATCCGCGCTACCTGGAACACGACGATGGCACGCCGTTCTTCGCGGTCGGCCAGGACATCGCGTTCGTGACCGACTCGGACGCGACGATCGAGAAGATCCGCCGGCTGGGTGAGAACGGGGCCAACTTCGCGCGCGTCTGGGCGTGCGCCGAGGACTCGGCGCTGGCCATCGAGGCGCGCAAGAGTGCCTGGGGCCGCTCCTGGGCCTGGAACCCGCCGATCGTCGCGGAACCCGACCGCGATGGTTATCACTCCGCCGCGCTCTGCCTCAAGCTCAGCGGTCCGAAGGGAGCCAGCCTCCGCGCCGAGCCGACTCGGCCGCTCGCCCTGCGGCCCGACACGAAGTACCGCCTGACCGGCCGGATCAAGACCGACAAGGGCGCCCGGCTCGAACTCGATCTGAACGGCACACACCCGCTCGCGGGCAAATGGCAGTGGGCGAGATTTGAACAGGAATTCACGACAGGGCCGGACCAGTGGTCGCTGCCGGCACTGACCTTCCGCCTGACGACCGATGGCGCGGCCTGGTTGAGCGACCTGTCGCTGAAAGAGGCCGGGGGCGGGCCCGAGTTGCTCGAAGAAGCCGAGGTCAACCGCCCGATCGTGGGCGTTTACAACCAGCCCGATTGCTTCCTTCTCGACCGGATCGTCGCGGCGGCCGAAGAGCACGGCGTTTATCTCCAGATCGTCTTCTTGACGCGCGACCATTACATGCGGCTGCTGGCCCGGGAGAACAGCCGCGACTACGACCGGGCCGTGTCGCTGGCCGCTCATCTGGCACGTTATTGCGCCGCCCGGTGGGGGTACTCCACGCACGTCGCGGTCTGGGAGTACTTCAACGAGATTGATCCCGGCCTGCCCACCGGCCGTTTTTACGACGAAGTGGGTCAGACCTTCGAGCGAACGGACGTCAACCACCACCTGAGGGCCACCAGCGCCTGGTCCGCCCCAGCCAAACACTACCGACACCCCCGGCTCGACACGGCCGACCATCACTTCTATCTGCGGCCGCCGCTCGGCGAGCGCTGGAAGGATGAGGTCGCCATGGTGCTCGCCCAGTGGCAGCTCTTGCAGGAGCATGTCTCCGGCAAGCCCATTATTTTCAGCGAGTTCGGCATCACGGACAGCAACTGGCAGCATGCTCCCGAACTCGATCAAGACCGTTCCTACGTCCACCTGCACAATGCGCTCTGGACGTCCGCGCTGGCAGGCTTCGCGAGCACGGTCTGCGACTGGTACTGGGACGACATCCAGCGGCGCGACCTGTACGCGCTCTACCGGCCGGTCTCCCGGTTCGTGGCCGACATTCCCTGGACCACGGGCCATCTCCGGCCCATTTCGGCCTCGTGTGATGATCGCCTGCGCATCGTGGGCCTGAAGGGAGACCACGGGGCGTATTTCTGGGTCGCCGACCGTTCCGCCACCTGGTGGAAGCTGGCGATCGAGCACGTCCAGCCGGAGACGATCCGCAACGCCGCGGTTCACGTCGAGGGCCTGGAGCCCGGTGCCTATCGAGTGCAGTGGTGGGACACGGTCGAGGGCAAGATCCGCGCGGAGGAATCGGTCTCCGTCCCGGAACACACCCTGGATCTCCACGCGCCGGCCTTCAAGTGCGATCTGGCGTGCAAGATCCTCGGGAACGGGTCGGGCGCGCCCTTGCCCCGGTCGAAGTAGAAGCCGGGATCTTCCCTTCTGTGGGATTCCCAGGGCAACGCACTCGCCGGCGCTTCGGGCTTCTCATACGGTTCCCAGGAATTTGGTGCGCTGGCCAGCCGAGGGCGGCTGGCCCACAGTTCTGTGGCACAGCCGCCCCCGGCTGTGCAGGATATTCCCGGAAACCGTATCAGAGAGAACGGACAAGTCCGCCTCGTGGACCCTCTCAGGGTGACATGCCCACGTCTTCGGTGGGCATGTCACCCAAGCCGTTCAGAGGAGACCCCAGGGTCGTCGGGCGGTGTTGTACGCGCGGGGACCCTGCGGGATGCACCGCAACAGCCGCGCGCTCCCGGTGGACAACAACGACGCCGGCAGCCCGACCGCCGCCGCGGGCGTGCGCGGGGACCGCTGGGAACGGACCAGGGGCGTCTCCAACCCCACCGCCACCGCCGCGGCCGTGGCGACACCGCCGCCAGGCGCCGCCGGGGAGAACGCCGGAGCCGCCCCGCGAATCGTGATCCGACCATCCACCGCATCGTCGGCGGCATCCGTCGGCGCGGGCACCAGCACCAAGTTCCCCTCGTTCAAGCCCGTCAAGAGCGGACCGCCCGGCGTCGACAGCGAGCGCCGCAGGTTGATCGCCGTGCTCCCCGATGGCGTCCCGCGCAGCACCGCGGCCTGAATCGACACCAGCGAACCGGCCGCGCCGGGCGACAGCGACAGCGTGCCCGAGGGCGCCGCTCCCGAAATCAACAACTGGCCCGCCGCCGCGTCCACCGACCAGTTCAGGTTGAAGCCCGCGGGCAAGGAGCCAAGCTGCACGCCCTCGATCCGCAGCACCGCCGGATCGAACGAAAGGGCCAGCTCGAACTCCTCCAGACCGATCATCGCGCTGCTGGTCTGCAGGAACTGCACCGGCACGGCCAGCGTCGCGCCCGGCGCGGCCGAGAGGCTCTGGGAAATCCAAATGCGCGGATCCGGGCCTCCCGGCATCAGCGTGATGCCCGTGGGCAGCGGTGGGATCATGGCCGGCGCCAAGCGCACCGAGAACTGCGAGATGTACGAGGCGTCCACACTGGTGATCGCCCCGTTCTGCGTCACGTCGCCGATGAGGATCGGATCGAGATCCTTGTACCGGGCAAAGCCTGTAACCAGACGCACGGCGAACTGGCTGACCATCGAGGCATCCACGCTGGAGATGGTCCCGTTGTCGCCGTCGAGGAGGCTGCCGTCGGTGTCCACGAACCCGGCGTTGCTACTGGAAAGGGTGAGGCGGTAGGTGCCGTCGGGCAGCAGGGTTTACGCATCAGCCTGGGCTGTCTGGGTGCTCTGGGAAATTGCGACTCGCCTCTGTTGTCCAGTCCGGCTGGCAGGGTATCGGACGGCTTTTGTAGCATCGACCACCTGGAGATTTCGACTTCTTCAGGGATGTCCACGCGAGGACCGTCGGCTCAGACACGACCGCCATGACTCCGGCCAGCAACCCGGTCTCCATCCTCGATCATTTCGCGGACTTGCCCGATCCCCGCCGCGAACAGGGGCGAATCCACCGACTCGATGAGATCGTCTTCATCGCCACCTGCGCTGTCTTCTGCGGCGCCGATACCTGGGTGCAGATCGCCGACTACGGTCACTCCAAGCGCGACTGGCTCGAGACCTTCCTCACCTTGCCTGGCGGCATCCCCTCGCACGACACCTTCCGACGAGTCTTCTGCCGGCTCGACCCGGTGGCCTTTCAGAAGGGCTTCTCCGCCTGGATCACGGCGCTGAGGGCTCGAAACGGATTGACTCCGATCGCCACGGCTCCGCCCGAACTGACACGGATCGCCATCGACGGCAAGGCCCAACGCGGCTCCGCCCGGCGTACCGTCGGCCGATCGGCGCTCCCTGTCGTCAGCGCCGGGTCGGTCGAGAATCATTTGACCTTGGGGCAAGTGGCCACCGACGCCAAATCCAACGAGATTACCGCCATTCCCGAGTTGCTCGAACTGCTCGACTTGAACGGGGCCGTGGTGACCATCGACGCCATGGGCTGTCAGAAGGAGATCGCTGCTGACATCGTCGGCCGAGGTGGTCACTACGTGCTGGCCGCCAAGGAGAATCAGCCGCATCTCTACGAGGACATCAAGCGGGCGTTCGATACCGCGTTGGATCAGGGCGAACCCGGGGTGGACTTCACCGAGTGTCAGACGGAAGAGGTTCGCAGCGCTCGCCAGGAGACCCGCACCTGCTGTGTGATCACCCATCCGGAGGGGATCCGGAACGCGGACCTTTGGATCGGACTGACGGCGATCGTGATGGTGATCAGCCATCGGCTGGTCGATGGTGTGGCGAGCATTGAGATCCGTTACTTCATCAGCAGCACGGCCGCGACGGCGGAGCAGTATCTGCGATGGGTGCGGGGTCATTGGGGGATCGAGAACTCGCTGCACTGGGTTCTGGACGTCTGCTTCCGTGAGGATGACCAACGGCACTGGGCCGGGAACAGCGCGATGAACTTGGCGTGGCTCCGCAAGCTGGCGTTATGTCTGCTCAAGGCGGAGAAGACCAGCAAAGGCAAGAGTATTGCCACTCGGCGCCTGATTGCGGGATGGAAGAACGACTATCTCTTGAGAGTACTGGCCCAAATCCCCGAGAAACCTGGTGCGTAAGCCCTGGCGTTGGCCGCCGCCGGGTGGCCGATGATCGTCGGGCTATTGGTCGCGTACTGCCAGGTGACCGCCGAGCCGTAGTTGACGAACTTGATCCGCCCGGCGCGGGCCCCGACGTGTTCCGCACGACCAGGTCGATCTGGAGCGAAGAGGTCCCTTGGTTGGCGATACCCAGCTCTTCGTAGGGGGTCTGAAGGGCGATGTTGTTGGTCGTGGCCGAGTAGAGCACGGCCCCCGTCGTGTGGTTGAGGAAGTACATGTCCAGATTCGTGGTCACGCCGTTGGTGGTGTAGAACGGCTGGTCCCACTGCAGCGCGAAGTCGATCGAATCGCCACTCGCCAGGGTGATCATCATCCGGTCGCTGCTCGACACGCCGGAGGTGTCCCACTTCAGATACGACTGAGACGACCCGGAGATCCCCGAGATCGTGTCGGTGGCGAAGCTGGGGCTGGTGTTCTCGTACGACTGGTCCAGCTCGTTTCCGGCCGAGGAGAAATAGGCGACGCCGCTGTTGGCGACCACGTCGTTGACGGCCTGGGCAACGGTGCCGTCCTGATAGAACGGCTCGTCGCCAAAGCCGACATCGTCCACGATCACCTTCGCGCCGGCGCCACCGCTGGCGACCGGCTGGGCCAGGTCGCGGATGTTCTGGGCGTACGCCCCGTCGAAGTCTCCGCACGTGGAGAACGCCTTGGGCGAGCCCGGGGCGATGTCGTGGACCAGCTCCATCATGCCCCGGCCCTCGTCCGTGCCGGTCCAGCCGGAGGCGGCGGGGTTGTTGTCGCGCAGAAACACGCAGCGCGCTGGGCAGGTCGCCGCTGGCGATGCCGGCCGCCGCGCCGTTCAGGTTGTTGTAGCTGTCGCTGATCACGCCGATGGTCACGCCGGTGCCGTCCACTCCCGGCGGGACCGTCGCCCGCGTCCGCGCGGCCTGGAGAGTGTAATCGGCCTCGCTGCGGACCGAGCCCGTCGCGGTCTTCGACCGGGCCGCTCCGAGCACGCCGAGCAGCCCCTGGGGCGCCGGCGCCGTCACGTCGAGGATCTCGCTGACCGGCAGGTAGCCCTCGATCAGGTGCTGCGCGGGCATCGCCGCCGCGGTCACGAACCCGATCCCGGCCAGCGCCAGCTCGAGCGCCTTGACATCCGTCGCCGTGATCTTGACCCCGACGCGGCCCGACGTGTCGCGCACGAGCGGCACCTCGACGGGCACGAGACCCGCCTGGACCTGGGTCGCCGTCATTCCCTTCACTTCCGTGGCGTACAGGTCGACCAGGCTGTCGGAGAGACGCGTTACGTCGTACGCCCCGAGCGCCGCCTGCGCCGGTGTGAGCAGCGCCTTCGCATCGAACAAGGATAGAAGCGTCCGCTCCTCGAGCGCCTCGACAGATCCCAGCATGAGGCCGGACCACAAGCCCCGGCGCCGCCGCGCCGCGTCGCGAAAGGGGGACGGCCTGGTCGTCCGCTGCGGCGCGGAAGTCGATCGCATTCCGCGGGAGAGATCACGCGAGCGTCTCATCGCTGGCTCCGTTCGGTGGAGGAATCGACAATGCGTGGGTGACCCGGATCAGCACCGGCATCCATTCGGAAGTTCACGCAATCATCAAGAATGAAACACGGACACGTATATTGTCTTGTAGGGTAGGCTTCAACCTGCCAGTCCCCGACACGGACGCGACGAGATCGGGCTGTCGGAGCCCATGACGCCATCGGCGCGCACGGCGAACTCGCCGCCGCGGATTCCCCGAGGCGTTCTCGAACCACGAGCCCACGACACCGCAAGGCATCATCGGCCGTGCGGCAGGCTTACCCGTCGCGGCCAGCCCGGTTTCCCGCGCCCAAGGAACGTTCGTCAACTCAAATCGGGTGTTACCGTCAGGATGGTCGTTGAGCCATGACGACGAATCGAGTACCTGAGCCGTCTCGGACATTGTTCATCAGACAGCGGATCATCGCGCCGAGCGCAATGACACCCATGCGCATGATTGTCAAGCGGCTCTCAAAAGGCGCAAGCCCGGACGGGGGGGAGGACCGGTTCCTGGCCCGATGTTCGTGACTTCTGAGATATGAACAAGCTTGATAGCGCTTCTACGATGAAGACATCAGCAACACCGCTCATGCCTGTCACGTGGTACGCCCATTAGGGTGCCCAAGCTTGCGTGCGGTGTCAAGAACCTGCTCGAAATAATCAATATAAGGCCTGATCTGACTGTGAAGGTATGAAGGAGGATGGGACTGTTCGTACGTGTTTCGCGTCTCGCGTGCCTCTTTTCGTAGGGTCCGCTGTGCGGACCGTCCGGAAAAGGCCCGGTCCGCACAGCGGACCCTAGTGCGTCTGCAAGTGTGTCAGGTCCGAGAGGTGGAAGTCCTCTTCAGGCACGCACTCTCCGGCCTGTAACTGAAGATAACTGCGTCGCCGCGAGGCGGGGTGGAGAGCAATCGGAGGTGAACGACTGGTCCGCAACGCACGTGAACTCGATTCGGCCTTGTCGCGTGGCGAGCCTGCTAGGGTAAGGCGAAGCCCGGACCGGAGCGATCCGGAAGCCCATGACGCTGAGGGGTAGTGTGTCAAAGCGATCACGGGACCGACTGGGTGGTTGGAGGCGGAACGGTCGGACGGCCCGACACATGAAGCAGAGAGACCTGTCCGGACCAGACGGGCGTTCATGACCATCCCGGTCCGAAGAACCCGCCGGGCAGGAGTCAGAGGAGCCATAGTAGCGACGAAACCGGGTAACGCCGGGGGAGCGAAGGGCTCCAGGAAGATGGATGCGTCATGACCCGACCGACGAAAGACACACCGGCGACAGTGCCGCTGGCTCAACAAGCCGGAGAGATCCTCTCGCGCTGGCGATGGGTCGAACCGACGGTCTGGACCGTGCGCATGGTGACGACTCTCGAACAGGGAGTGGAGGGAGGCAAGTGGTTTCGGCTGTTTGACAAGGTTTTCGCCGAACGGAACCTGCTGGCGGCGTTCCAACAAGTGGCGTCGAAGCACGGCGCGGCCGGGGTCGACCACGTCACCGTGGCGCAATTCGAGCGGGCCCTTCCCGAGTCGCTCTGGGAGGTCTCGGACCAATTGAAGCACGGCACGTATCAGCCCCAGTCGATCCGTCGCGTTCTCATCCCCAAGCCGGGCACCACCGAGACTCGACCGCTGGGCATTCCCACGGTGCGCGATCGAATGGTCCAGGCGGCGGTGGTGAACGTGATCGCACCGATCTTCGAGCGGGACTTCGCGGAGCACAGCTACGGGTTCCGGCCGGGGCGCGGCTGCAAAGACGCCCTGCGACGGGTCGATCAGCTTCTCCAAGCCGGTCACGTCTACGTCGTGGACGCCGACTTGAAAGGCTACTTTGACTCGATTCCCCACGACCGCCTGATGGCCCTCCTGAAGGAAAAGATCGCCGACGGCCCCGTGCTGGCGCTGATCGAATCCTTCCTGAAGGCGAACATCTGGGACGGTCTGACGGAATGGACCCCGGCGACGGGCGCGCCCCAAGGGGCCGTCCTGAGCCCGCTTTTGAGCAACATCTACCTCGACCCGCTCGACCACCTGGTCGCGCAGGCGGGGTTCGCGATGGTGCGCTACGCCGACGACTTCGTGATCCTGTGCCGGACGCCGGACGAGGCGGCCCGCGCCCTGGAACTGGTGCAGACGTGGGTGTCGGCCGCCGGCCTCACACTGCATCCGACGAAGACGAAGGTGGTCGAGGCCCGGACCGAAGGTTTTGACTTTTTGGGCTACCACTTCCAGGGCGGCAGCCGCTGGCCTCGGGAGAAGAGCCTGAGGAAGTTCCAGGACACGATCCGTGCCGAGACAAAGCGGACGAACGGGACCTCGCTGCCGTCGATCATCGCCGTGTTGAACCCGATCCTTCGGGGCTGGTTCGCCTACTTCCAACACAGTCGTCCCTGGATCTTCCGGCGGCTCGACGGTTGGATTCGCCGCCGGCTTCGGAGTCTGCTCCGAAAACGGGAGAAACGCCGAGGCCTGGGCCGCGGTTGGGATCACCGCCGCTGGCCCAACGCCTTCTTCGCCGACCTGGGGCTTTTCAGTCTGGAGCGAGCCCATGCGTTGGCCCGTCAACCCTCTTTGAGGTAAAACCATCAACCGGAGAGCCGTATGCGGGAGATCCGCCCGTACGGTTCGGAGGGAGGGGGGAACCAAGTCAATGGGTCCTCCCTACCCCTATCGAAAAACAGAAAAACACAGGGCCGGAGACGCTAGACACGTACACTGTTCAGCGCGTACCGGGAAGGGTCCAGGAGCCTCACCCTGGCCAAACCCGGCAGTGGCCGCGCTCGATCTGGCTAATTCGGGCTCGGCGAGTCTTGTAGGATGGGTCAGCGGCGTCTTCGCCGCTGACCCACCATCCGCTATTGTCAACAGAGGTGGGTGGCGCGGCGCAGACGCCGCTGACCCACCCTACAAGACGACAAGACCCAAAGGAGCAGCTCGATGAATCCCATGTCGGTTTGCAAGGCTCTGGTCGTCTGCGCGGCGACCCTCTGTATTCGATCCGCTACACTCGGGCAGACGAGCCCGGTGCAGGCGCACTCGGATGGACTCCACGGGTACATCGGCTTCGGCCACGAGACACACCCGCCCGGGTCTTCCTACAATGCGGGCATGGGCTTCTACGCGGCAGTCTGGCCGCTCGTGGATCAACCGCTGGCCCATTTCCAGATCGGCCTGCCGAGCTCGTGGATCATGCCCGACAACTCGGACAACAAGGACAAACCGCTCGCGCCCGAAGGAACGCTGGCCGCGCCGCTGGCGCGAGCGCGGACCGACCTGGGGCAGTGTTTTTCAAACCGTCGAGGGCGGGCTCGGTTACTGGGCGGGCAACCATTTCCGCTACGGCCCGCCGAAGTTCAGCATGAATGCCACGCCGCAATGTTACGATTACGAGGTCGGCTCGCCGGGCTGGTCCTTCTTCTACAGTAATGAAGCCTTGCCCGACAATCGTCTGAGCATCGCCCAGTTGAGCAACCGCCTGCTCATTCCTCCCGACGCGCTGCCGTTTGAGGGAAACCCCCACGGCGAGTTTCTGGGCTACACCTGGATGGCCCTACCGTTCACGGACTCCACCCCCGGCGCCCCTCCCACGGGCGACCAGAGCTGGACCTGCTTCCTCAACGCGGCCAACTTCAAGGGCCCGATCGCGTACTACATTCCGGAAACGTGGAGCAAGATCGGCGGGCTGTTTCATGATCCGTTCCTCTATGGGCGCGGCCTCGACGCCCGGCCGGGCATCATGGGCGGCGGTGCCATGGAGATCAACACCGTGCCGCGGTTCGATGCGCAGGACGCGCGGGGTACGGTCTACTCCAAGCTGCCCCGGTTACAGTTCCCGGTGGATGCCGAGGGCCGGGCGTACCTGGTGCAAGACGTCACCTACTACTCGAAGGCCGCCCTCCAGGACGCCTTCCGCTCCTGGCGCAAGGGCGGCCCGGCCTGCGCGGGGCGGTTCGACGAGCGTGGCGCATGGAAACCCAAGTTGAACACGCACTCCACACGCTACGATCAAGGCGGCAAGAGGATCACCGGTGTGGAGCGGGTGTTCGACACCAAGGTGTTTGACGGTAATGTCTGGGGCTTGCAGTGGTTCCCCAACGACATCAGCCCGCGGGGATCGTTCCCCCAATACTTCAGACACGACGGCGATCAGCGCGTGGCGGTGGCCGAGTCCGAGGTGCCCGCGGAAACCCGGCTCCAGACGCAGCCTTTCGAGCTGGCCAGGCCGGGCAAGCCGTACACGTCGCCGCACGCCGGCGCCTGGACCAATCCCGGCGCGAAGCGCGGGCCGATGACGGCCCGGCTCGCGGACGGTTCCGTCGTGACCTACTCCTGGTACCGCTTCGTGGATCAACCGTCGTTCCCGCAATATGCCTGGAGCGAGGAGAAAAAGGCCCGCTTGCAGGCGTTCGTGGAAAGACTCCACGCCTCCTGGCCGATCGACCGCGACTACATGGCCCCGCCGACGCGCGGAACCCTGGTCGCGCTCGATCCGGGTCTTCTCGTGACGCCGCCCGAGGGCCTGGAAGTGGGATACGTGCCCATCGTGACACACCAGGAAAGGCCATGAGGGCGGCCGTCCCCGACCCGATGCCCCGCCTCGCGAAGAGACCGGGTCGGTTTTGGGCTTCCGGGCGGAAACGGTGCCGGCTGGCCCCGGAGACGTCCTTCCGCGTGGCTCCAGGATCGGGATCACCAAGTTTTCTCCTGGGAAATCCGGTACAAGGCCCCTCTGATCCTGGGGTTCCCCACGCGAAACCCCGGCCCCTCAGCGTTTTTCACCAACGGTGGCTGCTTGACCGACTCTTCAGAGCTCCCTATCATAAACGCGGTTTCGGGGGCCTCCGCGGGTTTTTACGGCTGTGCGGCCGTGGGAACCCGCGCGACGGCATCCCACGCCGTTCGGTTGGCGCATACCCTCCCTCCAAGATTGCGCCGAAATCAGAGCCGAGCCTTGTGGGTCCGAAACCGTCTTCTTGCCCGTTGAACGTGCAACCGCTTCGGCCCCTGGAGCAGCGCCCATGCGAATCCCCATCCCGCTCGTGGCAACTTTCGCCTCCGGAACCTGTGTCCTCTTGCTGGCCTCGCTGGTGGGTGCCACGCAGGTGGGCGTGAAGTCGGCCACCGCGCCGGCGCAGCCGAAAGTGGCCGCGCCCGTCACGGCGCAGCCGAAAGTGGCCGCGCCCGCCGTGGCACAGCCGAAAGTGGCCGCGCCGGCCACGGCGCAGCCGAAAGTGGCCGCGCCCGCCGCCGCCGCCCCGGCGCAGCCGGCCGCGACCGGACCGGAACCCGCTCCGCCGCCCAACCAGACCTACATCGGTGTCACGAAGTGCTCTTCCTGCCATTTCGATAAGTACACCGACTGGAAGAAGCAGCAGGACAAGCACGCGAAAGCGTTCGACATCCTGCCGGCCAGCTACAAGGCGGACGCGTCGTGCCTGAAGTGCCACGCCACGGGCTTCGGGACCCCTTCGGGATTCAAGACCGCGGCGGATCGTGGTCTCATGGGCGTCACCTGCGAGGTGTGCCACGGTCCCGGCAGCGCGCATGCCGAGATCGCCAAACCGTTTGCCCAGAAGAAGCAAAAGACCGCCGCGGAAGACAAGATCGCCCGCGATTCCATTTACAAGGTTTTGCCGGATAACGTCTGCATCACCTGCCACACGTCACGATCGCACAAGATCCACCCCGCTTACAAGAAGTGACGGCTCCCCCTTCCACCCCCGGGACCTTGTTCCCATGCCAGGCGTGGGAATGAGGTTTCCTTCGAGGACGCGAGCGGGTGCGGAAGGACTCTCCCGCGTCTTCGGAATCTCGTCTCGGTGCCGAGTCCAGAAGGAGGGATCATCGCCGATTCGACGTTTCCCGCGCCATTTCCGCATGGAATCCGGTCTCAAAGGGTGTACGAGAAGTTGTTCTTAGCCCCAACGGGGCGAAAGTGAATAGCCCGGGGCGTCAGCCCCGGGAGCCGAGGGAGGGGGGAATCGTACGCGTGTCGCAGTCCCGGGGCTGACGCCCCGGGCTATTCACTTTCGCCCCGTTGGGGCTAAGAACAACTTCTCGTACACCCTTTGAGACCGGGTTCGGGTAGACTCGTGGTCCGGATTGTCCCCACCATCCCCCCTCGTGTTCACGGCAACCGGACGATCGGCCACTGAGAGGGTGTCCGAGAAGTGGCTGTCTGGTGATGTCCGTTTCAGCCCCGAAGTATGTGTTTAGCGTCTCGGTTGGCAGGTTTTCTGGGCGTTTCTGTGTAGCGGCGGCCGTCTCGGCCGCTCCGAACTGGTTCCCCTCCGGAGCGGCCGAGACGGCCGCCGCTACACGAGAAAGGACTTACGTCCGATGGCGAGACGCTAAACACGTACGCCCCGAAGGGGCTGAAACGGACATCACCCCCTACACGATCTTCTCGCAGACCCTTTGACACGCAACCACTTTGGACGTTCCCGAAGAAGGTTCGGCTCGCCACCACACCACGGCGCCCGCGGGCGTGAGCGTGTCCGCGGGGAGGAAACCGACGCTTTCCACAGACAGAGGCCACGTTGATGAGTCAAGCACCGGACCAGAAGCCCGCCGATGACGCTGGGTCAGCCCCTCCGCGCCGGCAAGTTTCGAAGCCTCAAGAGATGGATCATGGGACTTGGGGTCGGCGTCGTCGTGCTGGCCCTGCTGGGCGGCACCATGGTCGGCGTGGCCGAGCATTACACGGCCCAGCCGAATTTCTGCGCGTCCTGTCACATCATGGGACCGTATTACGCCACGTGGAAGAAGGACCCGCACGGCGGCCGGCTCCACATCGCCTGCGTGGAATGCCACTACGCCCCGGCGAGCGCACCACCATCAAGGCCAAGCTGCGCGGCTTGAGCCAGGTGGCGAGCTATATCAGCGGCCGTTATGGCGCGACCCGGCCGCGCGCCCACGTCGCCCCGGAAAGTTGCCTCGCCAGCGGCTGTCACGGCGACAAGAAATTCATGGACAAGCCGCTGGAGGTCGGCACGGTCACCTTCGTCCACGCCAAGCACCTCCAGCACACGGATCAAGACGAAAAGCCCAGCCAGGACCGCCTGGAGACGCTCACCAAGCAGCTCCAGGAGCAACTGGGCGACGATCATCTCGCCGAGCTGACCGCCACCGCCAAGGAAATCGGCCCGGCCGAGGAACAGACCGACGCCCTGCAACGGCTCTGCCAGCAGTGGAACGCGAAGGTCGATCGGCCCGTCCTCGCCGAGTTCCTCCAGCTCGTGCACCGTCCCGTCCGCATCGCGCAGCTCCACTCTCTCCAGTGCGTCGACTGCCATGCCAACACCCTGCAAGGTCTGGGGTTCTCGTTCGACCAGCAGCCCGAATCATTTCCAGGTGCAAAAGACCAGTTGCTTCACCTGCCACTTCAACAACCAGGCGTTCAATACCGGGACGGCCACCTGCATGGGGTGCCACACGCCTCCCCAGAAGGAAATCACCGTCCACGAGAAGCTCGGTGAGGAGGTTCGGGAGAAGCTGGGCAACGACGAGCTGGGCAAGAAGGCGATCCGCATGGACCATAGCGAGATCATCGCGCGGAATGTGGACTGCCGGTCCTGCCACGCCGATGTGATCGTGGGTGACTCGGTCGTCACCCGGCGGGATTGCGAACGCTGCCACGATCAGCCCGGCTTCTTCGCGGACTGGAAGCCGACGCTGACGACCGCCGAGGTCACGCGCTATCACGCCGCGCACGTGCCCCAGCAGCGCGCCAAGTGCCTCGACTGCCACTCGCAGATCCGGCACCAGCTCATCCCCAGCGGCGAGCTCATCACGGGCAACGGCTTCCTTTCCTCGGCCATGTCGGACTGCAAACACTGCCACACGGGTGAACATCGCAACGTGCTCAGCCTGTTGCTCGGACAGGGCGCCCAGACCCTGCCGAAGAGCGACCCGAACATGATGTTCGGCGCCCGCACCAACTGCTACGGGTGTCATACCGAGCACGGCAAGGTGAAAGGCGAGGAGGTCATGGTGGCCACCCAGCGCGCCTGCGTCTCGTGCCACGGCGAGGAGTACGTGGACAAGTTCACCCAGTGGAAATCGACCCTGGAAGACAGCCTCAAAGAAACGCAGCAGACCTGCCAGAAAGCCCGCGAGACTCTGGCCAAGGCCACGGCCGCCCCGGCCGAGGCCCGCGCCAAGGCCGAAGCCCTCCTGGCCGGCGCCGAGGCCGACCTGAACATTGTTCAGCAGGGCGACGGCGTCCACAACATCACCTATGCCCTGCAACTGCTCGACGCCATCAGCGCCCGCTGTAACGAGGCGGTGGCAGCACTGCCCGAGACGCAGTAAGGCGAGATCCAATTGTGCGATTCGTCCGGGTGGCTGGGCGCGGCTCCGGCCTTCTTCACCACAGAGGCACAGAGAACACAGAGACAGACACAGAGAGAAGACTCTGTGAGAACTCGGTGTTCTCTGTGCCTCTGTGGTGAAGAAGGCCGGAGCCCTCCGCAGATCCCGCTTCTAGAAGTTGGCCGTCAAACCGCCCAGGAAGAACGCCGAGGTGCCGGTCTGGAAACCCTGGGATTTGTCCAGGAACTCAAAGACATTGACGCGAAAATAGGCCTGGATGTTCCGGCTGATGCGGTAGTCGACGCCGCCCTGATACCGGACGGTCTCGTTCCGCACGTTCATGAACAGGGGCAGGAGCGCCCAGTCGGCACCGGTCTGCGAGCCGGGAGGGGTGTTGATCCCGTTGAAGCCCTCGGTCCAGAAGAGGCCGGCGTTGAAGATCAGGCGGTCGGTCGCGGCGTAGCGGCCTCCCACGTTGACCACCTGGGTCTGGCCCCGGAAGCCGAAGCGCATGGTCTCGGCCGGCGGCGGTTGGTCCGAACCGCGGTAGCCGAGCGTGATGTCCTGGTTCAGCCAGTTGGAGTAATAGCTGTAGCCCGCCGAGACGGAGGTCTTCGGCGTGGGCGCGTACCAGACCGTGCAGAGGACCGGGTAGTTGTTCTCGGCGAAGTTCGCGACGTTGGAGATGTGCAAGAGTGACTGGGCCTCGGCCCGGACACTGAGTAAGAGATTCGAGAGGGGGGACCACGATCCGCCGATCGTGATCCGGTTCTCTTCCGTCGGCAGGTTCGAGTTCAGCGCCCCGCTCAGCGGCGTGAGCCCATACATGGGGTTCTCGGTGAAAATGTAGCGGTAGTCCACGAACGTGATCACCCCCGAGTTCCACCGCATGCGCGACTCGAAGATGGCTTCCTGGCTCCGCGTCGTCGGCTGGACGAAGAAGTCGCCCCGCGCGATGTCGTTATACGCCGTCGGCGGCTGGGCGTACGTGGGATCCACCTGCGTCGGGAAGTAAGCGAAGGACCGGGAGATCTCGTGATACTCGTAGGCCGCCCGCAGGGAGAGTCCGCGCCATCGCGAACTGGCATAGCGGAACGGGAACCACTGGCTATCCACGCCCGCCCAGAAGCGGTTGTAATTGATCGGGTGCCAGATGCCGCTCGGGTCGGCCCGCTCCTCGGCGATGAGATACGGCGGCAACTGGTTGTGCGTATCGTTGAGCTTGGCGTACCCCGTCACCGTGATGCCGCTCGGCAACGTCTCGATCAGGCGCAGATCAAAGCCAATGAACCCGTTATGAGTAAACCGCGTCAGGTCTTCCATGTCCCCGTCATAGAGGTAGGCATAGAACCGTGTCGAGCTGGTCAGGTCCACGCCGAACTTGAGCCGATCCATCTGGAACATGCTGTTGGGCACAAGGGCGTACGGGTAGACCGTCATGGTGTTGCCGCCGCCGCCGAAGACGCCGAAGTGATTGTAAGGCGCGGCCACGACCTGATCGTCCTGGGTGAACGACCGCATGGTGCGGGTGTAGTCGATGGTGAGCCGGTCCCACTTGGCCTCCAGCCCGGGATCGACCTCCAGCGTCAGCCAGTCGATGCGCTGCGACTGGCTCAGGGCGTGGCAGTGGTTGTCCGCCGCTCCTCCCACGAAGTTGACGTTGAAGCAGTGGGCCACCGAGTTGGCCTGGCGCTGGCCGAACTTGTGGAAGGCGAACGTGCCGACTTTCCACCGGATGTGTTTGGTCAAGGGACCGTCAAAGTTGGCCTTCGCCATCTCGACGCGGACCGCGTAATCCTCGCCGACGTTCAGGTTCTCCGTGATGACCTGATCCGGGGTCCCGCGCCGGCCGCCGACCAGCGGCCAGACCTCCTCCCGGTGCGGGAACTGTTCGGAATCGACGTTCGCGCGGAAGCCGTTCGAGAAGAAGTGAGCGCGTTCATCATAAGATTGGCTGTTGAGCTGAGAGGCCCAGACATCGAGGGTCCGCTGGCCGTCGCTGAGCAAGGCGTCGATGTCCAGAAAGGGCGAGGCCGCGAGGCCCTGGTACTCGCCCGTCCGCAGCGGGCTGCCGCTGATGTTCGTGCCCCACCAGCCGACGCGGGAGACAATTTCCATGCGTCCCGTGGTGGGCACGACGGGCGGCGGCGCGAGGTTGCCGAGGGCCAACTCGGACGGCTTGCGGTCCAAGAGCGTGGTCAAGCCGTTCGCACCCGTGTTCGCCTCCGATCGGGCCGGCGTCGGCGCGATCGAAGGCGGGGGCGCCAGGGGCGTCGTGTCCGCGTTTTCACCAGGCTGCCCGGCCGCACCCGGCGTGAACGGGCCGGGAGAGACCCCCGGCGGAGGCGTCGGCGCGGAGGACGCCTCCGAGGTCGGCGCCGTGGTCTGGTCGTCGCCGCCCCTGACTTCGACGCAGAGGCATGCCACGATGAGCAAGGCCCCCCGTAACAGAACGCCAAAGGCACGGCTCATGATTCGACCTCCGCCACTTCCGGTCACGACTTCAGGGACCACATGAGTACGGGGATGGCCTGCGCTCAAGCCAGCGCCGGGGACTCCGCCGCCGCGCGGACGGCTCCCGAAAGGACGCTGCTGAGGGTATCGGTCAAATGATGTGACAACATGACACAACATCATGGCCACTCATTCGATCCGGCAGCGGCGGCGAACCGCGCGGCGCCGGACGCGGCGCGCACAGAGCCGCGCCGTCGTCCGACCACGTTGCCGGCGCCCGCCGGCGATGATCAACGCGAGAACATGTGCGGCTGATTCTGCGACGGCACGTTGCTGCCGTGGACCTGGCTATGGCACTGCGTGCAGTCGGTGTAGAACGCCTTCTGGAGGTAGCCCCACTTGCCGATGTCGGGCAGCAAGGCCGTCGGTGCGCCCGCATCGTGGAAGGTCGGTCCGGTGCGATGGCCGGAGTGACAGCGCAGGCACAGGAAGGTCTGGGGCTGCCGCAGCAAGTTCCGCTCCACCGTGCCGTGGGGCTCGTGGCAGATCGTGCAGTCCTGCGACGCCGGCTCGTGCTCGTACACGAACGGCCCCTGGAACTCGCCATGACAGCGGATGCAGATCAGTCTCGTGATCGGCTCCTTCAAGAGCTTGAGCGCCTGCCCGTGCGGATCATGACAGTCGCCGCAGACCATCTTGCCCTCGAAGATCGGGTGGTGCGACGGCATCTGCGTCTTGGCCACCAACTGAGGATGACACTTGTAACAGGTGTCCGGGTCGTTCGCCGCCATGGGCCGCCGCTGGGGCCGGCGGACGTTGGTGTGGCGGATGTCCAGCGTGGCCTGGACGTGACTGTTGGGGTGCGGGTCGTGGCAGTCGGTACACTTGATCCCCTGGAGGTTGTGGACCGAGGAATGCCAGGCCGCCGTCGGCGAGCCCCGGTGGCAGTTCAGACAGAGTTCCTGCCGGGTCTCCTCGCGGATCTTCCCGTGCGGATCGTGGCAGGTCACGCACTGGAGTCCACTCTTGCCGCCCACCTGGTGCGGGTCGGCGATCTCGACCAGTTGCTTCATCGGCTCGTGGCATTGCAGGCACGCCTGCGTCGGCGGCACGAACATCGGCCGGGGCACTCCGGCGATGATCCCCTTCTTGAGGTTCTCGCTGGCCTGCGGGCTGATGGCCGGGTGCGGCTTGTGACAGTCGGTACACCACAGGCCCGCCTCGGTATGGATGGAGCCGTGCCAGTCCCCGGACCGGGGGTTCTTGTGGCAGTTCATGCACACCTCTCGGCCCGACTGATTGGTGAGGGTGCCCTGGGCACCGTGGCAGGTGGTGCACTTGAACGGGGACCCCGGCCCGATCTTGTGCGGTTCGGTGTACAGGTTCATGCGCTGCGAGCCCTGGTGGCAGCGCAGGCAGGTCTCGGGCGTGTCGGCGCCCAGGCTATGGGAGGTCCCGCGCAACGACGGCAGCGCCTTGCCGCTCCTCGGCCGTGAGCTCCTCGGGCGCGTCGGACATGGGGGTCCGCTTGCCGCGCCGCGGCGTTTAAGGCCACGCGGTTCAGCGGCTGGGGACGAGACGCTTCCGCGGGCGGTGTCACGGTCGGCGTGCCCTTGGGGAGCTCATAGTGCACCTTGTGGCAATCCGAGCAGAAAACCCCCTCGTGGGCATGGACCGAGGTCCGCCATTGCGCCGCGTGCGCCGGCACGATCGACTTGGCGTCCGTCTTCGTTTCGTGGCACCGCAGGCAGAATTCGGAGCGCTGGGCCGGTTCGAGCCGCCGGACGTTGAGGATCTTGCCTTCCTCCTGACCGCGGGTGCCGACGTGCTCGCTCGCCGGACCGTGGCAGTCCTCGCAGCTCAGGGTGCGGTGCGCGTTCTTCTCACGGAACATCTGCGTGTGTGTCTGATGACACGTCATGCAGAGCTCATCCTCGTGGATATAATCCGCGCCCTCGACCTTGGGCAGCGCGACCTTCAAAGGCGGGAAGGGACCCTTCCGCGGCGGATGCGTCACCTGCTTCACCGGCGGGCGCTCCGCCAGGGTGCGGCCCTGCGCCTGGCTGGCCATGTACCAGCCGGGGTACATTTCGATGCCGCCCCGCTGTTTCGGAGGATAGGCGCACGAGATGAGAATCACGGGGAGCACGCCGAGCACGATGATGTGGGGCAGTCGCGCTCGACTCGCGATGTCCCACAAGAAAGGAATGCCCCGTTTCATCCTCGCGTCCTCGCAATGGCGAAATGGCGGACGGCCCCGGCGCCGGGACCCGCGATGTTCGGGACTGGCCGATGTCGGCAGGCCCTGCCTCCACTCATCTGTGCACGCTGTGCGGCCCTGCCCAACGCACAACCTTGACGGCCGGGCGGGGCGTTGGTTGTAATAGTTCGGTTGTGCGGGTTCTGCTCTTGAGACGGCTCGTGACGAAATTCGCGGTTGCGCCGGTTCTTCCTCGGCCCGGATTCACCACAGAGGACGGAGTCCTCGTGGCTGGGTCCGGACCCATCTCCGTGCTCGTCCGCCAGCCTCTGTGGTGAATCCAGTAACCGGCGACCGGACACAAGTGACCTTTACAGGCAGCCCCTTCTCCTCTAGATTACGCCGCGCACCTCGACGCGGCCCTGCGTGCACCCAGACGAACACGATCGACCCGAACCGTCCCACGGGAACTTGCCGTGTTGAAGCCTTCTCATTCGAATCTTCACCGCCGTGCTGCTTGCGACGCCGATCGTCATCGGCTGCGGTCAGGACAGCACGGTCACGAAATACACCGTTCCCAAAGAGTCCTCGGAGACTCCGCCGAACGCCGCCGAAACCCCCTCCATGCCGCCCCCGGCGACCGCCGCCGCGGGCCAGCCCGAGCGGCTCCTCGCGGCCATGATCCGTCACAACGACAACGTCTGGTTCTTCAAGCTCATCGGGCCCGCCGAACTCGTCTCCAAGCAGACCGACGGGTTTCGACACCTCATCGCGTCCGTCCACTTCGCGGGCGAGAACCCGCAATGGACGCTCCCCGAGGGCTGGCAACAAAAGGCCGCATCCGGGATGCGCTTTGCGACCATCACCATCGACGCAGCCGGCAAGCCGATGGAATTGACCGTGATCCCGCTCAAGCCCAACGAAGGTGAATACGAGGATTACGTGCTGGCCAACGTCGATCGCTGGCGGCAACAACTGGGACTCCCCCCGACCAGCAAGGCCCGTCTGTTTGGACCCGGCGAGCGCTCCGGTGAGCTCACCAAGGTCAAACTCGGCGAGGGCGCGAGTGCTCGGCTCGCCGACCTGTCCGGTGAATCCGGCGCGAGCGCGGCCAGTGCCCTCGCGGGGTCGTCGCCGAATCTGCCCGCCGGCCACGCGCCGGCCACGACCGGCAATGCCGGTCCCGCGAACCGCGCGCCTTTGCGCTACGAAACGCCCACGGGCTGGACTCCCGGCCGCGTGGACGCCATGCGCCAGGCCGCATTCGAGATCCACCAAGATTCGAAATCGGCCGAGGTCACCGTCATCGCCCTGTCCGCCTCGGCGAACGACCTCCTGGCGAACGTGAACCGCTGGCGCGAGCAAGTGCACCTGAACCCCGTCAGCCGCGAAGAGCTCGATCGGGAAGTGAAGGAGTTTCCCGTCGGCGGCGAGAAGGGCCAGTACGTGGCGCTGGTCGGCCCGCCCGACGCCCAGCCGCGGGAAACCCTCCTGGGCGTCATTTGCACACACGGCGATCAGTCCTGGTTCTTCAAGATGAAGGGCGACGCCGACCTGGTCGCGCAGGAGCGCGCGCACTTCGAGACGTTCGTGCACTCCATTCAGTTCGACGGCGGCAAGGGAGCCGAGCATGGCCAGTAGCGTTCTGACCGCATCGAGCCGCCGTGACGGCCTCGACGAACCGCGCCCCGCGCACGCCTTTCTCATACGCATCATTGTTTCGACAGGTGTGCAAAGTCCTTGCATCACTGAAGATCACCGTGACGTGCTTCCTCCTGGCGATCTTCCTGATCGTGGTGGGCACGCTGGCACAGGTGGACAAGGACATCTGGCAGGTCGTCGATGAGTACTTCCGCGCGACCGTGACCTGGGTGGACCTCAAGGTCTTCTGCCCGCCGTCCTTCTTCCCCGGCCTTTCGGTTCCGTATGAGACCCGCCTTCCCGGCGGGTACGTGCTGCCGCTGGGATTCTACTTTCCAGGCGGCTGGCTGATCGGCGGCGTGCTGGCGGTCAATCTGCTCGCCGCGCACGCGTCGCGCTTCGTGGTGCAGGCGCGCGGCACGCGCCTGAAGCTCGGCTGGGCCGTGATCGGCGTCGGGTCCCTCTTGACCTGGCTGGTGGTCGCTTACGGCGCGAATACCGACGGGGAACAAGCGCGGGCCTGGCTGACGCGCGCGGCGAACACCGTCGGCCTGGGTGCGTCCTCGCTGCGCATCTTGTGGCAGCTCTGCAAGGGACAGCTCGCCGCCCTGGTGCTCTTACTCGGCTGTATCCTCCTCTTCAGGAAACGCGCCGGGTTGGTGCTGCTCCACGGCGGCATCGGCCTGATGATGCTTGGAGAAGTGCTGACCGGCCTGACCGCCGTGGAAGGCCACATGCAGATGGCCGAAGGCGAGTCCACCAATTACGTGCGCCACGGCCGCGCGCTGGAGCTCGCCATCGTCGATCGCTCCCACAACGATCGGGATGTCGTGATCGCCGTCCCCGAAATACAATTACTCGGCGGCGGTAAGATCCAGCACGAGGATTTGCCCTTCGACATCAAGCAGGTCCACTTCCTCAAGAACTCGGACCTGCGCCCGCGCGCCCGGACCATCCCAATCCCGCCACCGCCGGCCTCGGCCTGAACTGGATGGCCGTGCCGAAGCGGCCCGTTTCCGGGACCGACGCCGGTATGACCAACATGCCGGCCGCCTATGTGAGCTTCCTCCGCAAAGGGACCACGGAAGAGCTTGGCACTTACCTCGTCAGCCTGGCGCTCGCCGATGAGGGCATTGCCGAGCAGGTGACCATTGATGGTAAGCCTTACCAGTTCTCACTGCGGCAAAAGCGATCTTACAAGCCGTACACGATCCAGTTGATCGACGTGCAGAAGGAAGATTACCCCGGGACCGACATTCCCCGACATTACGCCTCGTTGGTCCACCTCATCGACGACAGCCGCCACGTTGATCGCACCGTCAAGATCTGGATGAACAACCCGCTGCGCTATGCCGGGGAAACCTTCTACCAGAGCGGCTACTACAAAGACCCGCAAAGCGGCACCGAGGTCTCCACCCTGGCGGTCGTCACCAACACGGGCTGGATGATTCCGTACGTCGGCTGCATGATCGTGGGCACGGGCTTACTGGCTCACTTCGGTGTGGTCCTGGGCCGTTTCCTCAAGCGGCGCGCCGATGAGCGGTCGATGTGTGGAGCCGGGCAATCGGCTCGACACCTCTCCAGTCCGGCGACCCGCTCTGCCGGCGCTGCTCCTCTTATCCGCGGTGGCCCTTGTTGCCGGCGCGTGGCTCGTCGCCAAGGCACTCCCGCCGGCGCCGACGAGTGGAGAATACGGACTCTACAAGTTCGGTCAGCTCCCGGTGGTGGACCACGGCCGTACCAAACCGATGGACAGCCTGGCGCAGGACCAATCTCCAGATCCTCTCCGGCCGGCAATATTTCGTCGATGCGAATGGGGACCGCCAGCCGGCGCTGCGCTGGTTCCTGGACCTGATCACACGGCCGGATATCGCCGCGGAGCACAAGATCTTCCGCATCGAGAACCCCGAAATCCTCACCACACTGGGACTGCCCTCGCGGCAAGGCTTCCGCTACGCCTTGAGCGAATTCCAGGACCACCTCGATGCCTTGAGGCAGCAGGTCAAGCTGGCTCTCAACCTGGAACCGAGCCAGTTGAGTACATACCAGAAGAAGATCCTGGAACTCGACCGCAAGCTGGCGTTGGAGAACCTCCTGGTCCAGACCTACATCCCACCCGAGGTGCTCGTGCAACACCGGCAGTGGGTGGTCTGGCCCGGTCAGGTGCAAGGCCGCGAGCCGGTCCCGCTCAACATCCCCCCGGAGACGGATCACGGCACCTGGAAGACGTATGTTCGTGCGATGGCGGAGAATCCAGCGAGTGGACAACCGGCCGAGACGGTCCCGGCCCGCGCCACGCGGAGCCTGTCCACCATCCTGGCGGCATACGCGCGGGGCGACACTCGCGCGTTCCAGAGTGAGGTGGAGCGGCTGGCGGGAATCGTGCGTACCGCACCGGGTGTGGATCAGACCAAGGTCGGGTATGAAGCTTTTTACAATCACTTCGAGCCTTGCCTGCAAGCGACCGTCCTTTACACCGCTGCCTTCATCCTGGCGGCGCTCGCCTGGTTGGGGTGGAGCGGCCCGCTCAACCGCGCCAGCTTCGGGCTGATCCTCACCACGTTCGGCCTGCACACGTTTGTGCTGATCTCACGCATCTACATATCGGGACGACCTCCGGTCACAAACCTGTATTCCTCGGCCCTCTTCATCGGCTGGGCGGCCGTTCTCTTCGGCATGGGACTCGAGTTGGTCTACCGCATGGGCATCGGCAACGTCATCGCCTCGGTGATCGGCTTCGCCACCTTGCTGATCGCCCATTTCCTGGGCGGTGACGGCGACACGTTCGCGGTCCTCCAGGCCGTGCTCGACACCCAGTTCTGGCTGGCGACGCACGTGGTGTGCATCACGCTCGGGTACTCGGCGACGTACGTCGCGGGTCTCCTGGGAGTGATCTACATCGTGCGGGGTGTGCTCACTCCATCGCTGTCGCCCGCCACGGGCGAGAATCTCCAGCGGATGATTTACGGCACCCTCTGTTTCGCCCTCGTGTTCAGCTTCGTCGGGACCGTGCTCGGCGGCTTGTGGGCGGATGACTCGTGGGGACGCTTCTGGGGCTGGGACCCCAAGGAAAACGGGGCGTTGATCATCGTCCTGTGGAACGCCATGGTCCTGCACGCGCGGCTCGGTGGACTCATCAAGGAGCGCGGACTCGCGATCCTGGCGGTGGCGGGCAACATCACCGTGAGCTGGTCGTGGTTTGGTGTCAATGAGCTGGGGATCGGACTCCATTCCTACGGATTCACGGAAGGGACGCTCCGGTCCCTGGGCGTTTTTGTGGCCACACAATTCCTGATTGTGGCTCTGGGATTGCTCCCCGCGTCGCTGTGGTGGAGCCATCGTCTGCGGAAACGTGCCGCACTTGCGGAGATCAGAGCCACGTCTTGAACCAGCCGGTTCTGGCCTGCAATCCGGTCGTTGGCACGGTGAAACCAGGGAAGGACGCCAGCCATGCCGAACGCGGAAAGGAAGCTGCTGTTCGCCGCGCTCGTGGTCGCCGGCGTGACCGGCACCATGGCCTTCGTCGGCGGGTCCACAACCTGGCGCTACTACCTCACCGTCGAGGAATGCCGCGCCGAGGGCCGGTCGCTGCTCGGTAAGCGAATCCGGGTGACTGGAACGGTCCTACCCGATTCGCTCTCGATTGTCGAGGGCCGCACGAACGCGTCCTTTACCCTGAAGGGGACCGAACAGGGGCTGTCCGTGGTCTGCGCGGGCCCATCCCCGACAACCTGGAGGGAGGCATGCAGGTTGTCGTGGAGGGTGAACTTCGCCAGTCGGGGCGGCTCCAGGGTGAGCGCGTCCTGACGAAATGCGCCAGCAAGTATCAAGCTCAGCGCTCCGGATTGGCCCAGGGCTCTGGCTCCACTGGTCGCGGGAGCTTCCCATGATCGTCCTCGGGCAGCTCAGCCTGTTGATGGCGTTCGCGGCGGCCGGCTACGCCGCGTTCGCCTGCATCGCCGGTGTCCGGACTGGTCATGCCGCCTTGCGCCGGGGTGGCCGGTGGGCGGGATGCGCGAGCGTTCTTGCTCTTACAGTCGGGTTGATCGTGCTGGGTCGTGCCCTGCTCGTCAAGGACTTCCGCTTCGCTTACGTCGCCCAGTATTCCAGCCGGGATCTTCCCTGGCCCTATGCGCTCTCCGCGTTGTGGGTGGGTCAGTCCGGATCACTCTTACTCTGGGCCTGGATGCTCGGTGTGTTGTCCCTCACCTATGACTGCCAGGCCGCGCTGCGAACGGAAAGAACCGTCAGTGGAGAACAATGCGACACGCTATCGGTGTCCACATTCGGCTTCTCGATGGCCTATGTCTGCTTCCTGACCGCGACGATGGTCTTTGCCGCCGACCCGATGGAGCCGAGTGTGGCTCACACTGTCGAGGGATCGGGCCTGAGTCCGCTCTTACAGCACCCGGCGATGCTGATCCACCCTCCGGTCGTCTTCCTGGGCTATGCGGCCTGGGCCATTCCCTGTGCACTGACGATCGCCGCTCTCCTGTATGGCGAGTTTGATGACCGCTGGTTCCGGCAGGTTCGCCCCTGGGCCTTGTTCGCGTGGGCCGTCCTGGGGATCGGCATCTTACTCGGTGCGCACTGGTCTTACGAAGAGCTGGGTTGGGGCGGTTACTGGGCCTGGGACCCGGTGGAGAATGCGTCGTTGATTCCCTGGCTGACGGGGACGGCCTTCCTCCACACGCTGATGGCGGGCCGGTCGCGCGGTGTCCTGAAGAAGTCGTCCGCGGGGCTGGCGGTGGCGACCTTCGGCCTGTGCAACTTCGCCACGTTTCTCACTCGCAGCGGCATTTTCAGCAGTCTTCATGCCTTCAGTCGATCGCCGCTCGGCTGGCTCTTCCTCGCGCTCATGATCGGGCTGGGCCTCTCCTCAGGTCTCCTCATCCTGCTTCGTCGAGCGCGACTGGCTCCGCAACGGCCGATCACGAGCCTTGTCAGTGGTGAAGCGATGGTGTCGATCGCGACGGTGGCCCTGGTGTTCCTGGCCGCGATCGTGATCGTCGGCACGCTCTTTGTCGCGCTCTCGGAGGCGGTCATCGGTCGAATGATCGAGGTCGGGCCGGCGTTTTACAATAACGCCCTGATCTCCACCGGTCTGGTGCTGCTCGCGGTCATGGCGTCGGCCCCGCTCCTGTCGTGGGGTAAAGCACCGGGTGGAGTGCAGAGGAAGGCCCTTGTTGTGTCGGCAATCGTGGCGAGTCTCGGAACCGGGCTCACTTTCGGCTGGGGCACCAGACAGCCCCTCGCCTTGAGCTTGGTGTGGATCACCCTCTGCGCGTCTGACCGCGCTTGCCGGGAGGTTGCTTCTTGGATGTGCAACCTCGCCGATCCGGATGGCTTCTGGAAAAGGCTGTGTGGAGCACGCCGACACTACGCGGGCTTCATGGTCCACCTCGGCATTTTGTGCCTGGCCATCGGCGTGACCGGGTCGTCGCTGGGCACGCAACGCCACGAATTCGACATGGTCGAGGGTGAGACGGTCCAGTGGAGCGGCTGTTCCATCCACTTCGCTCGTCTCGTGCGCCGCGATGAGCCCGACAAGCGCGTGGTCGAAGCGGAACTGGCGATCACGCCCGATCGCGGCGGATCCTACTCTCTGCGGCCGGCCCAGCACGGATACAACTTACAGAACATCTGGACCACGGAGGCGGCCATTCATTCCACCTGGAGTGGAGACTTTTACACCATTCTTCACAACGGCGAAGGATCGCGGGCTCACTTCACTTTTGTCATCAATCCGCTGGTGCGGTGGATGTGGTTAGGGGGATGGGTGGTCGGCTTCGGCGTACTCCTTGCATTATGGCCGGAGTCACTCCCGCGGCGGAATCGACGTGAGGCGCAAGCGACTGCACGAGGGGGATACAGGCGGCTCCCCTATTCGGCGGGACCCCGGCTCATGAAGCCCGAAGCGCCAGCGAGTGCATGAATCTGATTGCTCTAATCACCGATGCACTCGCTGGCGCTCGGGCTTACAAGGAGGGATCGGTCATGGGTCAGCGAGTCGCTATCCGCGCCGAAGGGCTGACGAAGACACTGGGCACGAAGACCGTATTGCGCAAGATCGATCTTGCCATCGTCGCGGGTGAGTGTGTGGTTCTCCGTGGTGACAACGGGACCGGCAAGACCACCTTGTTGCGCTGCCTGGCGGGCCTCGTTCGACCCGACGCCGGCATGGTCCGGTGGTTGGACCGCTCGCCCTCGGAGACAGACGGCGCACCGTCTGATCGGGATGGTGGCGCACGAGAACTATCTCTATCCCCATCTGACGCTCCGAGAGAACCTGCTGCTTGCGGCCCGGCTCCATGATGTCCCCGATCCGACACGCCAGGCTCGTTTCTGGCTCGAAGCCGCCGGTTTGATCCAGCATGCGGATCGATTGCCGAGGGAAGTCTCCCAGGGGATGCGGCAGCGGACGGCGCTGGCGCGAGCGCTGGTACACGAACCGACCATTCTGCTGCTCGACGAGCCTTTTTCGGGCCTCGACTCGTCGGGAAGAGAGTGGCTCTGCGACCTGCTGTTGGAGCGGCGGAAACAGGGACGAACGACGTGTCTGGTCACGCACGAGGACTCCACTACACAGCACTTGCCCGACCGGGTTCTCGTTTTGCGAACAGGACGCCTGTGGGCCCTGGCAGGACGAGCAATCCAGCCCTCGTTCTCGCCTTGCGACTCAGCGTGCGTATGCCGCGCGGAGGTGAGCGCGTGACCACAAAACTCCACTGGCTTATTTACAAGGACCTGGTAAGTGAATGTCGTTCCCGGCAAGTCTGGCCGGTCACGCTGCAATTGGGCGCCCTCGTCGCGGTCCTCTTCAGTCTGCAACTCGACCTGCCCGGCGAACAGCAGCGGCGCATGACGGGGCCGCTCTTGTGGTTCGCAATTCTGTTCGCCAGCCTGCCGATCCTCGAAAGGTCGTTTACCTCGGAACGGGAGAATTGTTGCCTCGACGGTTTGCTCCTCTCCCCCATCGCACCGGCGACTATCTTTTTGGCGAAGCTGGCCACCAACTGGATCGTGATGGCCGCGCTGGCGTGCCTGTTGATCCCACTCTGGACGGCCCTCGTGGGGGTTCCTCTACTCGCATCTCCGGCGGCGATCATCCTCGTGACGCTGTTGGGGAATCTGGGTATTGCGACGGTGGGCACGTTGCTCAGCGCCTTGGTCGGAGGACTGGGACCGAGGAGTGGAGGGCTCGCGCTTCTGGTGTTGCCCCTGGTCATCCCGGTCCTGATGGCCGCGGCGGAGTCCACGCGACTGATTCTGGAGAACGACCTGGGCCGGGAATGGTGGCGCTGGGTCCAGTTCCTGGCGACGTTCTCCGTGGTCTTCGTGGCGGCGGGAACCGTTCTGTTCGAGTATGTCGTGCGCGATTAGCCGCGTCATTGTTTTCTTCGGCGACGGGAGCGATGCCACCATGAGCGATTCGACTTCGACTGGAGCATGGACTCTTCTGGCGTCGGTGATCGTCCTTCCTGTCGTGGCTGCCATCGGTCTCGCGCCCACGGAAGCGACGATGGGACATGCCCAGCGCATACTCTATGTCCACGTCGCGGTCGCCTGGCTGGCGCTGATCGGTTTTCTGATTGTCGCCGCCGCTGGACTCTTGTATCTGCTCCACCGCGACCTTCGCTGGGACCGATGGGCACAGGCTACTGCGGAGCTGGGATGGCTCTGCGCGTGCCTGACATTGGTGACGGGCTCGTGTTGGGCCGACTCGGCCTGGGGGACATGGTGGACCTGGGATCCTCGGTTGATGACATCCTTCATCCTCTGGGCCCTCTATGGAGGTTATTTGATTTTGCGAGGCCATATTGACGATGCCCACGGCCGCGCCCGGCTGGCCGCCGTGCTGGCCATTGTCGGTGTGCTCGATGTTCCCCTGGTGGTCATGGCGACCCGCTGGTTTCGCGCCCTCCATCCGGTCGCGCCGCCGATGGAGCCGTCGATGCGCCTGGCCTTGTTGCTGACCATCGCGGGGCTGACGGCGTTCACGGCCCTCCTGGTCGTCTGTCGTCGCCACCAATTGCACACCGCGGACCAACTTAGCGCGCTGGAACATGCCGCCGATCTTTGACGGCTGTTTGGACCCTGGTGGAGTCGGGAAAGGAATTGCGATGGGGACATTCATTGCCGCGTACTCGATCGTCTGGTTTGTGTTCGCTTTCTACATTATCCGGCTGAGGAGCCATCAGCGGCGACTGGAGCAGCTTGCGCGCACACTGGAGTGCCGCTTGCAAGCCAGCGCCGAGATGGGTTCACGGGTGGACATGGGAGCTTGACGTGATCGCCGGCCAACTCCACTTGATCGGGTGTCTGCTTTTGATCGCGCAGCCTCAGACGGGCACGGGGACGATCCGTGGAGTCGTTCTGAACGCCTCGCGGGGCGACTTGGGAGTGGAGGCCGCCGAGGTCTTGCTGCGGGTCCGTTCCGGCGGTGAGTTCGTGGCGGCGGCGCGCGTGACCACGGATCAGGCGGGACACTTTCTCTTCGACGGACTGCCCCTGGACCAGGAACTGGAGTATCTTCCCGGCGCCTCGCAAGACGGCATCCATTACCCCGGTCCGCATCTCCGCTTGAGCGTGGATCAATCGAGCGCCGAGGTCGTTCTGAAGGTTCACGATGCGATCACGGAGCCCAGTCCCCTGGTGATCCGCGACTGGAACCTCGTCCTCGATCCCGCGCCGGGATCACTTCACGTCACCGAGACGCTATTGATCGAGAACCCCGGGAATCAGACGTTCGTGGGTCGAGACTCCGGCGGACGGTGTCGAGCCAGTCACGCTTCACCTTGGCATTCCCGCCGACTTCGAGAGTGTGACCTTCGACAAGGAATTCTACGGGCGTCAATTCTCCATGATCGCGGGAAAGCTCGCGACGGGAATCCCCTGGACGCCGGGGCCGCGGCGCTGCGGTTCTCGTACGTGCTCCGCAACCAGGAACGCCGTCGCGCCTGGGTGCGGGCCGTCGATCTGCCGTGCCAGCACGTGCGGTTGATCGTTCATGGCGCGGACCCTGGTGGAGTGTCGTGTAATCTCGGAACGCCCTGCGTTGGACAGGATGGATCGGTGGCGTTCGAGTCGAACAATCGCGATCTGCCGGCGGGATATGTTCTCCGAGTCGAGCTGAGCCGCTTGCCAGTGCCCGTGATGGCGTATGCGCGGTGGGTGGTGCTCGCCGTGCTCGCGCTGGCGATCGCCGGCTCGTGTTGGGGCATAACCCGGCGTCGCCGTCGTGAGGTTCGAGGCGAAACGAGGAAGACCTTCCACCGGCCGGCCGGGAAGGCGCGAGTGCAGGTGTGATGTAAGAGTGCCAGCGAGTGCATGGGTTTGATGGTTTGAAAACCGATGCACTCGCTGGCGCTTCGGGCTTTTAGCGCTTTAGACCGTCTGGATCACCTGGCTGGGACGCATGCGGTTGAAGGTGGTGGTGTTGGTGGTGACGGACGTGTTCGGGATGTGGTTGGTGGTGGTGGTGGTGACCTGGACCTGGGTGGTGGTACTGCCCGCGGCGGCCGGACCGGCCACGATGCGGTGGTTGAAGATGGTCACGAAGTCGGTGCCGGCCTGGCCGTTCCCCTTACCGTCGAGGGCGATCCCGTTGTTGTCGCTGATCGGGTTCTTGCCGGTGCCGCGCGCGATCAGGATGTAGGGCTGGAAGAAGCTCAGTTGCTTACCCATCAACAGCGTCACGGTGTTATTCGCCGCGCTGTAAGCCCCGGAGACGATCGGGACCACCACGTTCCCGCGCGGGCCGCGGCGTCCGTTGTGACCCGCGGTGAGCACCGAGTAATTGTTCGGGTCGCCCGCCGAGGCCGGAGTCAGTGCCCTGTCAAAGGTCAGCACCAGCAGCGTCGGTTCGTTGTGGAATCCGTAGCGCAACAGCTTCACGACCTTCGGCCCGGTATCGATGGTGAAGTTCACCGAGACCGGGGCGCCGCCGACCGCCGTGGTGCCGTCGGCGGCTTTGATGCCGTCGGGGCTGACCGTCAGCACGTAGGCACCTTCCGGGGTCGTGAAGGTCCCCAGACCGCTGACGGTGAAGGTCGTGTTGGTGGTATCGGTCGGCGTGATGGTCACGGGCGGTGATGTCAGCGGCACGTTCTTTCCATCGCGCGTCAAGCCCAGGGCGGCGGTTGTGAACGTGGCCGGGTCGATCGGCGCCGTGAATGTCACGACGACCGAGCTGACCGGCGTGGAGCTGGGACTGGTGGGCTGCGAGACGCTGGCGATCGTCGGCGCGGTCGAGACGATGAAGTTTGCCGTCTGGGAGTTGGTGCCCAGCACCCCCGCCGCGTTCTTGACCTTCGTGGCGTCGACCGTCAGCGCGTATGTGTCTTGAGCGGTCGTGAAGTTCGTCAGGCCGGTGATGTGGATGATGGGATTATTTGTATAGTCGAACGTCACGGGGGGTGTCGTCAGCGGCACGTTCGTATTATTGGGGCCGCGCGTCAAGGTCAGGGACCCGTTATCGACGTTGAACGTCGTCGTGTCGATCGCCTGGGAGAACGTCACGTCCGCCGCGTCGACCGGATTGGTCCCGGTCTGGATCACATTGACCAAGTTGACTGTCAGCCCGGCTTGGGCGACCGTGAAGGTGCCCTGCAGCGGTGTTGTCCCGTCGGCCAGGGTGACAGGACGCGTGCCGAAGCCGACGGCAGTGACCTGGAACGTCACGTTCTGGACAGCCGAGGTGCCGGACTGGAGAGTGACCGGAATCGAGAAGATCGCCTCGTTTATAGCGGGGCCCTGAGTGAGAAACTTGGGCGGGGTTGCGGGGGGGGGAGGCGTTTGGGTCACATCCCAGGAAACGGAGTCGTTGAGGACGCCATCCACGAAGGCGTCAATCTGAAGCGTCGTGTGAATGTCGCTGATGGGCGTGTTCTCCGGGGCCCACGACGTGTCCGATGATCGTCACGACCGGCGGCGAGGTGGTGATGATGCCGGTGTTGTTGGGGTCCTCGGGGACGCTCGTCACGAGGAAATGGTGTACTGGGGGGGCGTTGAATTGCGCCTGCACGTTCACCAGGTTGTTGCCGGCGAGCAGGCAGCGCTCTTCCATCGCCTCGACCTGGGCGACCCAGCGCGTGGCCGAGGACCGGATGCGGTTCGCTGAGCGGCGACGCCCCAAACTGAGACCCAACATGATACCACCTCCGGCGGTAGGATATCGCTCCACAGGCATGGTCGGGCCCCGCACCGCCCTGGGATCGGACCAGGCGGCCCGGATGGGCACCACTTCCATACCCGTCAAAGATCGCCAGGCAAACCCTCGGAGTGCTGGAAGCTCGAGCGCCGCGACCGGGTTTGAAGACGCCCTGCTCGGGGTCGGCCGACGTCGCGTCCCTATCGTGATCGGACGACCAGAAGAACCTGCGCGGGCCGAGACGCCGTCGTGAGTGTCTGTCCGTCGCTGCCGGCCGCGTCTCGGTGGCCCAGTCGTTCGTGAGCCCTCCGAGCTTCCACTCCGGCCGTTCGGATCTCCCGGTTGCGCGTCGGACTGACGGACAGGCAAACTTTTCCGGCGCCTAACTTCTCTGCCTTACGCAAGGTCCCGGAGAATATCGGCCTGATCCCACGGAAGGCATTACTCAGGTCGAGACATCCTTCCGCTCTCAGAGACTGTCCGGGAAGTCGGGTTTGAGCCCCGAAGGGGCGGCAGAAGCCACGGCCCCGCTGGACCTGCTGTCGCCCCTTTGGGGCTGCGGAGGAGGATTCTTGTCGTGATGTCCACCGACCCAGGGCTGACGCCCTGGGCTATTCACTGTCGCCCCTTCGGGGCTATAGCGTCCTAGGTAATTAATGTCCGCATGACCTGCGGTTTGCAGCAACCACTTGCATGAGAACCGAAGGCACACCCGCAGAACTGCAGCGCCGGCGGTATCTCGCCGTCCAGCGCATCGCCGAGGGTTATACAACTCAGGAGGTTGCGGACTTTCTCGGCGTCGATCCCCGCTCGGTGCGGCGGTGGATGGCCACCAGCCGCCAACATGGTGCCGCGGGCTTGGCGGCCCAGCTTGGACCCGGCCGGCCACCCAAACTGACCACCACTCAGGAGAAAATCGTGCTGCGCTGGCTGTCCGACCTCCCCACCGAACACGGCTTTCTTACCGACCTGTGGTCTGCCCCACGCTTGGCCCAACTCGTCGAGCAGGAGTTTGGCGTCCACTTCCACCCCGACTACCTGGGCACCTGGCTGCGGCAACGGGGGTACACGCCGCAAAAGCCCCGGCGCGTGGCCCGCGAACATGATGACGAAGCCATTGCCAGGTGGTTGGCCGAGGACTGGCCGCGCATCAAACAGAAAGCCCGCCGCCGCAGTGCGTGCCTGTTGTTGCTGGACGAAAGCGGGCTGCTGATGGCCCCGTTGCGGCGGCGCAGTTGGGCGCCGCGGGGCCACCCGTCGGAGTCGAAGTACAAAGCGGGGCATCGGGAAAAGGTGTCGGTCGCGGCCGCGTTGTGGCTGCCGCCGTTGCGGGACCGGCTGCATCTGGCCTACCAGACGTTGATCAACGGCTACTTCAGCAACGTGGAGGTGGCCGAGTTCATCGGCGGCGCGGTGCAAGGGCTGCCCGGTCCGGTGATCGCCATCTGGGATGGCGGGACCATGCACAAGGGGGACCCGATCCGGGCCTTGGTGGAGGAGTCCCAGGGACGCTTGGAGATCGAGCCCTTGCCCGCGCATGCGCCGGAGTTGATGCCGCTGGAGTTCTTGTGGCGGTGGCTGAAGTACGGACGGCTGTGCAACTTTGCGCCGCGGGATGCCCACCACTTGAACAAGGCGGTGGTGCGTGAGTTGGACGCAATCAGGGACAACCAGGTGTTGCTGTCGAGTTTCTTCCACCAATCGGATCTCCCGTTGCCCCGGACATTAATTACCTAGGAGGCTATAAGAGCCCGAAGCGGACCCTGGAGACGCCCCGCTCTCGGCGCCGGCGCCGACGGGCTCGCCTCTTCCGCGGGCGCCGGCTCGGCGTCGGCCGGAATCTCGGCCGCGGTCGAGGTGTGCTGCTGGGTCGGATCGCCCATGCCCAGGGGCCAGATGTGGAAACCGCCACGCCAGGGCGGCGAGGTCAGCTCCCAGAGGCCCCAGATTCCCTTGCCTTCGTTGTAGCCGTTATAGAAGACATCGTGCTTGCCGAGATAGCGCTTCGTCCACCAGCACTTGCCATCCTCGACGTTGTAGCGGCCCCGGATCACGAAATTGCCGACCCAGTCGCGGCCTTCGCCCGTCATCACGCCCCCGCGGAACGTCAGGATCAGCTCCATCCAGAAACGGTCCTTGGACAGCATCGGCTGGAGAAAAAAACCTTCCCAAGGACCGGACGGAAAACGGTCGTCGGTCTCCGTCGCGGCGGGCTCCGGAGTAGGCGGGACGGGCATCATCGTCGCTTCCGTTCGGGGAAACGCCGCCGCAGGTTGGTTCCAAATCGAGAATGGCTCTAAGGATAGTGTCGAGCCGCCGGCCGCGTCGTGTCAAGACGCCAGCGTGACGACCGCCGCGGATGACACGGATTCTTCCCAGGACTTTCCCACTTGTACTAAGATTCCATAGTGGGATTGACAAAAAACCGATAATGAGACTAAGGTAAGCCCGCTCGGGCCGACTGCGGCCCCTGCTGCACCGCGAAGCCGCGGCGCCGCGACAACCTCCGGAGATCCGATTTGTCGCCGTGGACCTGTCCGAGGGAGGACCGTTTCGACGGTGACGAACCGCGACCACTTGACCCGATGGCAAAGGAGCGTCCACAAGACCGGCCCGCCGCCCGGAAGCGGCGAACGCCTGCGGAGGAGACCAGACCATGTTGAACCGAGATGCCTTCGAGACGATGCGGCAAGACGCCCAGCTGGGTCTGACCCGCCACTATGGTTATCCCGAGGCCCGTCTCCACTGCGCCTCGCACGTCCTCACTTTGCTCAAGGAACTGGAGCGGATGAACGCCGTCATGAACGCCGCTCATGGAGACTGGTCCGAAGTTCGTAAACTGGCCGGGCTGGGAGACTGAGGGACGAGGGATGAAGGATGAGGGATGAGGGATGAGGGCGGACGGCTGTTACACAAATCAGTCTTCATCCCTCATCCCTCATCCTTCATCCCTCTCCATGAGCTCGGCCACGGCTCGAAGGGCCTGATCCACGCCGCGACGGGCGGTGGGTGAGAGATCCTCGCCGAGCTCGAAATCGACCGCCGGCACTGTCACCAGCCAGGCGGGGGGCGAGCGGCCGTAAAGGGTGGCCGCCAGCGCCAGCAGCAAGCGGGGATCGCCGAAATGCCCGAGTGCTGAAGTGGCACCGGCGTCCGGCTCGATGGGCCGAACGTCCACGTCGTCCTCGACGTGGGCGGGCCGGGCATCGACGAAGATGGCGTGCGCCGCCTCCGAGAGCGGTTCGGCCAGCTCGGGCACAAGCTGGTGTACGGCCCGCGACGAGACGCCAGGCCGGTTCCAGCGCGCGACGGTCTCGGCGACCAGGTAGCCCACGCCGTCATCCCGGCGCAGGGTGTTGCCACAGCCGATGACAAGGACCGACGAGGGTCCGTCAGCAACAGGCGGACGGCCGCCGACGCTCAGCCGCCAGCCCCACGCGCCGCCGAAGGCCACGGCCAGCGGCCCCAACAGCAACGTCACGAACACGAGGATCGGTTCCCGCCCGCCGTGGTCGGCTCCAGTCGTTCGGAGCACCTGCAACGTGCCGACCACCAACGCCAGTCCCAGGACTGCGCCAAGCAGCGCCGCCAGCCAGGTACGAAGCGTCTTGAGCATGGCCAGCGGCCCATCGTCTTTCCGGCCAAGAAACGCAGGGTGGGCCGAGCCCACCCGAAAGGAGAAGGGTGGGCATCGGCCACAAGGAGAGAGATCAGCCGCGCTGGACTTCGTCGAGCACGTCGCCCGCGGCGTCCACAAGCTGGACCTTCAGCGGCATCTGGCCAAACGCGTGGGTGGAGCAGCTCAGGCAGGGGTCGTAGGCCCGGATGCCGGCCTCGAGCCGGTTCAGGACGCCCTCGGGAATCGCCTTGGAGCCCTTGATGTAATGCTTGGCGATCTGGGTCATCGTCTGGTTCATCGCCAGGTTGTTCTGGCCGGTGGCGATGATCAGGTTGCACTTCTGGATCAGGCCGTCGGCGTTGACCTGATAGTGGTGGAAGAGGGTGCCGCGCGGGGCTTCACTGACGCCGACGCCCTCCAGCGCGTTGATGCCGGCCTGGGCCCGCAGCAGCCCGCCGGTCAGGTCGGGATCGTCAATCGTGGCCTCGATCTTCTCGACGGCGCAGAGGATCTCGATCAGGCGGGCGTAATGGTACAAGAACGACGAGGTGGGCGTGCCGTGGAAGCGGTAACGGAACTCCAAGAGCTCCGCATCGGCCAGCGGCGTGCCCATGTGAGTGCAGACGTTGAGCCGTGCCAGCGGACCGACGCGGTAGTTGCCCGCGGGGAAGCCCAGCAGTTTGAAGTAGGGGGACTTCAGATAGCTGTCCGGCTGGACCGCCTCGCCGATGCATTGCTCGTAATCGGCGGCATCAATCTGATCGGCGATGACCGCGCCCTCGGAGTTGACCCAGCGCAGCTTGCCGCTGTGATGTTCCCACTCGCCATCGGGGCCGACCAAGCCCATGAACAGCGACGGGAACTGGCCAAAACACATGGCCTCTTCGTAGAAGTGATCGTAGATGCGCTTGAACTTCTCGAGCGCCAGCAAGGTGGTTTGCTTGGCCTCGGGGAGCCAGGTCTTGATGCGCTCGCGGCCCTCGACGGGCAAGTGGCTGCGCACGCCGCCCGGGACGGCCCAGGCCGGGTGAATCTTCTGGCCGCCGAGCATCTCGATGATTTCCTGGCCAAACTTGCGCAGACGAATGCCGCGCTTGGCCAGCTCGGGATCAGCGGCGATCAGGCCGAAGACGTTGCGCGTCTTGGGATCGGAGTCCATGCCGAGCAGCAGGTCGGGCCCGCTGAGGTGGAAAAACGACAAGGCGTGCGACTGGGTGAACTGCCCCAGGTTCATGAGCCGGCGGAGCTTCTCGGCGGCCGGCGGGATCTGCACCGCCAGGATCGCGTCGCCCGCCTTGGCCGAGGCGAGCTGGTGGCTCACCGGGCAGATGCCGCAGATGCGCGCCGTGATGCCGACCATCTCCCAGAGCGGCCGGCCCTCGACAAACTTCTCGAACCCGCGGAACTCCACGACGTGGAACCGCGCGTCCGACACCTCGCCGGCGTCGTCGAGATGCACCGTGATCTTGGCGTGCCCCTCGATCCGCGTCACCGGGTCAATCTTGATCACCTGACTCATTACGCTAACCTCCGTCTCGGCGGGGGATTATTCGGGTGTTCGGTCCGTCCAGTAACCCGGCCTACGCTTCTGATGGGCCACCGCGGCAATCCAGATGCGGTCGGGCAGATCCAGGTAGTAGATCGTATAAGGAAAACGCTTGAGCAGACACTTGCGTAAATCAGTCTTCTTGTAATACGGCCATCGGAGCGGGTCGGCCTGGATCAGGTCCGTGTATTTCTGAACTTCCGCCTGAAAGTCGAGGCCCAGTCCCCGGCGTCGTTCTTCGTAATAAACCATCGCCGCTTCGAGCTCGGCTTCGGCGTCCCGATGGAAGTCGATTGGTTTCACGAATACTTCTCGCGCAGTTCGGCGAAGACCTGTTCCGCCGGTTTCCCGACCGCGGCGCCGCTCCTGATCGCGGCCACCCGTCGCTCCAGTTCGGCCTCCCAGGCGGCATCCACGTCCGCGTCGTCCGGGCCGTCGAGAGTCTCGAGCAGGAAATGGGCGAGTTCGGATCGGTCTTGCACCGAGAGTCCGGCGAGATCGGCCTTCCACTGTTCCAGAGTTTGGATCATGACTTGATCCCCATGTGAGCAATCTCGAGAACTCTCTGAATCCAGGCCGTCACGGCCTCGTCTCCATAGTTTATGCGCCGCAGCCATTCCATCGCCTGGAGCCGTTCCGCCGGGGTCTTGGTTTGCCAGTACGCGGGCTCGTCCGACGGGTCATCAAGCGACACAACGGAAAACGCGGTGCGATCAAGTTTGAAATCGGGGAGGGGCATTGCAATTCCACTCGCTCATAGTCTTGTAGGCTGGGTCTAGACCCAGCCTACGTCGCTACGTCGCAATTGCATCACGTAAGCCCGGTCTTACCCGAACTTGATATTCCGCCCCGTCAGGTGCGCCGGCTCGCCGGCCAAGAGCTGGGAGACAATCGTCTTGATGCGCTCGGCGGGCGGGGGGCAGCCGGGGAGGTAGATGTCCACCGGAATGACCGCGTGCACGGGCAAGACCTGTTCGAGCAGCGCGGGCAGGATGCCCGGCGCGTGGGGGATCTGGGCGTTCAGATCGCCGCTATCCACGTAGGCCCGCCTGAGCACCATCTCCGCGTTGCCGGGGCCCAGGTTGTTGCGCATCGAGGGCACGTTGGCGGTGACGGCGCAGTCGCCGAAGGAGATGACAAGCTTCGAGTTCTTGCGGATCGTGTGCGCCATCTCGAGGTTCTCCTCGTTGCAGATGGCGCCCTCGATCAGGGTGACGTCGACATTCTCGGGGAACACCTTGGTGTCGACGACCGGGCTGTAGACGACCTCGACCTTCTCGGCGAGATCCACCAGGAACTCGTCCAGGTCCAGAAACGACATGTGGCAGCCGGAGCAACCGCCCAGCCACATGGTGGCGAGCCTCACACGACCCATTGCTTCTTCTCCCGGGCAGTGACCAGGAAGTTGATTTCCCGGCTGTCCTTGTGTGATTCGGCGACGGTCGAACCCTGACGGAAGAGGGCTCCGGTGGGGCACGCCTGCACGCATTTGCCGCACGAGGTGCAGGTGTCACTGGTGCCCCAAGGCTGGTCCATGTCGGTGATGACCCGGGCGATGTTGCCGCGACCGGAAACGTCCCAGGTGTGCGCGCCTTCGATCTCGTCGCAGACCCGCACGCAACGCGTGCAGAGGATGCAGCGATTGTGGTCCACGCCGAAACGCTCGTGGCTGACATCCACGTGCACGCCCGGGTTGAGGTAGTCGAACCGCACGTGGTCCATGCCGAGCGCGATGGCCATGTTCTGCAGCTCGCAAGAGCCGTTGGCCACGCACACGGCGCAGATATGGTTGCGTTCGGCGAAGAGCAGCTCCAGGATCATCTTGCGGTAGCTCTGGAGCCGCTCGCTGTTGGTGGTGACGACCATGCCTTCGGCGACCTTCAGGACACACGCCGGCAAAAGCCGCGGCACGCCCTGGATCTCGACCAGGCAGAGCCGACAGGCGCCGACGTCGGTCAGGCCATCGAGGTGGCAGAGCGTCGCGATGCGAACGCCCGCATCGCGGGCCGCTTCCAGGACCGTCTGTTCCTCGTGGGCACTGACGAGCTTCCCGTCGATCGTGAGTGTTTTGATTGCCATGAATGCCGCCTTCTCTTAGGAATCGGATTCCGGATTCCGGATTCCAGATGCCAGATTCCAGATGGCGGATGACAGGAATCTGGCATCTGGAATCTGGCATCTGGAATCTGGCATCTGGAATCTGGCATCTGGAATCTGCAAGGAATTCAAGCCTGGGCCGTTGTGGGGACCGGGTGGTGTACCTGACCGTTGCCTTCGGCGCGGTCCTTGAGACGCTCGAGATACTCCTCCCGGAAGTATCGCAGGGTGCTCAACACCGGGTTCGGCGCCGACTGGCCGAGGCCGCACAGGCTGGTGTGCTTGACCATGTCGCAGAGTTCTTCGAGCTTCACGACATCGTCCTCGGTGCCCTGGCCCGAGGCAATGCGCTTCAGCAGCCGGGAAAGCTGGATCGTGCCCACGCGGCAGGGAACGCACTTGCCGCACGATTCATCCATGCAGAATTCCATGAAGAAGTTGGCGATGTCGACCATGCAGGTCGCTTCGTCCATGACGATCATGCCGCCCGAGCCCATGATCGAGCCGAGCTTGCCGAGCGACTCGTAGTCGACCGGCGTGTCGAGGTGCGAGGCCGGGATGCAGCCGCCGGAGGGTCCGCCGGTCTGGACGGCCTTGATCGTGCCGCCGTCGGGGACGCCGCCGCCGATGTCGTAGACGATCTCGCGCAGGGTGATGCCCATGGGCACCTCGACCAGGCCGGTGTTGGTGATCTTGCCGGCCAGGGCGAAGACCTTGGTGCCCTTGCTCTTTTCGGTGCCGATCGCGGCGAACCACTCGGCCCCCTTGCGGATGATCGGCGGGGACGTTGGCGAACGTCTCGACGTTGTTGATGAGGGTCGGGCTTGCCCCAGAGGCCCTTCTCGGCCGGGAACGGCGGGCGGGCGCGCGGCACGCCGCGCTGGCCTTCGATCGAGTGCAATCAGGGCCGTCTCCTCGCCGCAGACGAACGCCCCGGCGCCGATGCGGATATCGACCTTGAAGTCGAAGCGGCGCTCGAAGATCTGGCTGCCCAGGATGCCCAGCCGCTTGGCCTGGCGGATGGCCGGTTTCGAGGCGCTGGATGGCCAGCGGATACTCGGCGCGGACGTAGATGTAGCCCTGGTCGGCGCCGACGGCGTAGGCGGCGATGGCCATGCCTTCGAGCACGCGGTGCGGATCGCTTTCGAGGACCGCTGCGGTCCATGAACGCGCCGGGGTCGCCCTCGTCGGCGTTGCAGACGACGAACTTCTGCTCGGCGGGCATCTTGGCGACCATGCCCCACTTCAGCCCGGTGGGATAGCCCGCGCCGCCGCGGCCGCGCAGGCCGCTCTTGGTGATCTCCTCGATGACCTGCCGCGGGGGTCATCTCGCGCAGGGCCTTGTACAGCGACTGGTAGCCGCCCGCGGCGATGTACGACTCGATCCTTCTCCGGCTCGACCAGGCCGCTGTTCTCGAGCACGATCGTCTTCTGGCGCGTGAAGAACGGTCGGTTCAGGTCGCCCTTGCGCGCGGTCACGGTGCCGCCCTTGAGGCCCGCGACGATCGAGCCGGCCTGCTCGGGCGTGACCCGCTCGTAGATCGCGGCCTCGCCGTCGGACTTCTCGACGTGCACGAGGGGTCCTTCGCAGCACAGCCGCATGCAGCCGACCTCGCACACCTCGACGGCATCCGCCTGGCCCGTGGCGGCGACGGCCTCGTCCAGCTTCTGTTTGACGCCCTGGGCGTGGGAGGAGAGGCAACCGGCCGCCGTGCAGACGCGGATCTGCACCGGCTTGCGGGCGAAGATCGCCTTCTCGCCGATCTCGATGAGGTCATTCAGATCCATGTTTTGCCCAACCTTTCATGCGCTCCAGGGCCGCTTCGGGCTTGAGGTTGCCCATGACCTCGCCGTCGAAAACCACGATCGGGGCCAACCCGCACGCACCCAGGCAGCGCGCCGTCTCGACCGAGATCGTGCCGGCCGACGTCTCGGTCTTGCGCGCGCTCCTGGATCGAGCTCAGCAGGGCGTCGGCCCCCTTGACGTAGCAGGCCGTGCCCATGCAGACCACGCAGGTGTGGTCCCCCTTGGGCTTGAACGAGAAGAAGTGGTAGAACGTCGCCACGCCGTAGACCCGGCTGGGCGGCAGCTTCAACGCCTGGGCGATGTAGATCAAGAGGTCGGTCTTGAGATAGCCGAACAACTCCTGCGCGGTGTGCAGCACCTCGATCAGCGCGTCGGGCTGATACCGGTGCCGTTTCAGCGCCGCGTCGAGCAGCTTGAATCGGTTATCGCCGCTGGGATGGCCAGCGGTTTTCTCGCTAGGCTTCGCGACCGTGGACACGGCGGTTCTCTCCTACCGGAGATGAGGACGAAGGACGGGTTCCGGTGCGCTCGACCAGAGCCGGGAGAAAAGACCGGCCATCGTGGTCAACCGGGAAGCCAGGCATCGGTAACGGCGGCTGGGAATCGTCCGCTCCGGACCTGATCGCGGACGTAGTGCGCATCCGGCAGGCATCGCTGGAACGTGGAGGGGACTTCCTCGCGCATGCGCTGTCGGCGCGCGGCTGAGGGTTCCGTGACCGAATTGGCCGCCTGCCCGTCTCGAGCCGGGGCAATTCACCCCTCCAAGTTAACGATCCGGTCCGCCCCTGTCAATCAACCGATCGGGGAAATGGACCGCCGCCCGCCGGGCGATGGGCCGAATCGCGCCAATGTCAAGCGTCCCTAAGATTTCCATTTCTTGACAGGGATTGGCACGGCTGGGTCTAATCCCGGTCATCCGGCGCGGGCTTGTCCCACGCCACCAGCGATCGGGAGCATGTTGACGTGTAAAGAGAAGGCGACCCACAGCGGGTCGAAGGATAGAATGCCATGGGTGAGATCAGGGGAGTCATTCGGGAGGTGGCTTCCGGCCGCCTTGTGGAAACGCGAATCCTCCAGGCGACGCGCGATGACCTGCAGAATCTGGAGAATGCTTGGCGGTTCTCTTGGTCACCGCTTGAAGGAACCGAGGTCTACAAGCTCGTCACGACCGAGGACGAAACGACGATCCAAGGCTTGGTCCAACTTAGAGGCTATCCGGGAAGCCCCGAAGGGGCGGCAGCGCATAGCCAGGGGCGTCAGCCCCTGGACCGGGGAACGAGGCGATACAGGACCCCTGCGCAGCCCCGCAGGGGCGACAGAAGACCGAGTGGCATCCCAGCTTCTGTCGCCCCTGCGGGGCTGCGGAGTGTCTGGCGCGGCCGCGGCCCCAGCTCCAGGGGCTGACGCCCCTGGCTATGCGCTGCCGCCCCTTCGGGGCTAAGACCAGATTTCCCGGATAGCCTCTTACCCCCAATCCAGGCTCGGAGAGGCTCGGTGGATGGGTTGAGGTGAATCTGATCGAAAGCCACCCCGCAAACGTGGGTGCGGCCAAACGGTTCATGGGTGTGGCGGGCAACCTGCTCGCATTTGCGGCTTGGCTGTCGTTCCGCATTCGCGCGGAAGGATACCTGGCGCTGAATGCAAAGACAGAGTTGATTGCTCATCACGAGCGAACCTATGGTTTTCAGCCTGTCAATAATCGCGGTCGGCTGGTATTGAGAGGCTATCCGGGAAGCCCCGAAGGGGCGTCTGTTTTTAGCCCCGAAGGGGCGAAAGTGAATAGCCCGGGGCGTCAGCCCCGGGACGGGGAACGACGCGCCACGAACCCCCTCCAAAGCCCCGAAGGGGCGACAGAACCCATGGTCCCGCGCGATCTTCGGTCGCCCCTTCGGGGCTTTGGAGGAGGCGGCGCAGGGGCGGCCCCGGTTCCCGGGGCTGACGCCCCGGGCTATTCACTTTCGCCCCTTTGGGGCTAAAACAGACTTCCCGGATAGCCTCTGAGTACGGAAGGGGTCCAAAGGCTACTCAGCCTGTACCTTGGGAGGTGACGATGGGAATCATACCGGAGCCGGAGGGCGTCGATTTTGTTGTCGTGCCGGGAACCACAGAATCCAGAGACCGTGCGTGCGACGGAAGAATGGATTCGGAAGGACCGGAACCGCCCCGAGCGCGCATCCGCGTCGAAGGAAGCAGAACAGATCCTCCGAGATCTCGGGATCGATCCGAGCGAATACGGGATGAAAAATGGAGAGAGCTTGCTCGCGTTCTGGCGGCGTTGTGTTCGCGACTTGACGGGTGAACCTCAAGCGCAAGAAGAAACGCACATCTCGTGATCGAGGGCCGCCCTGCGGACCCTCACGGCTGTTTCCGCTGCTCCGGAAAATCCTTGTGGTATCGCTCCAGCAGGGCGTCCAGGTCAGCCGGGACGACGTAGATCTTGCCCCGGATCGATTTGGTCTCACCCGGCTTCAGGCCGCCGATGCGGAAGTCGGAGTGGAGGCAGACAATCACGCCCTGGAAGATCTCCTGGTAGGGTTCCCAGGCCGTCGCCAGGATCTTCGACCCGTCGGCCGAAGTGCAGCCCACCAGGCCGCCGGAAGGAACCAGGGCGCTCAAGGGACGCGGATTGACATCGTGGCGCGAGACCCCGGCGGGGCACCAGACCTGTCCCGGCGTGTAGCGTGCCCGGGTGGCCCAGGGTTGCGTCGGCAAGCGTTGCGGCTGGCCGTCGATGAGCAGGAAACACTTCGGCAGGTAGTCTTCCGAGCCCGGCTTCGGCGGCACGCCCGTGAACCGGTCCACCCGCACGCAAGGCTGCGCCCAGTGGGCCTCCGAGGCATGGTCGGTCGGGTTGGTGGCGACCACGCGAAAATCCACCTCATCACGGCCGGCCGTGATGGTGTGCCGCACGATCACACCGTCGGCCAGCGTGTCCTCGATGCGCACCCGGCGGCCGTCGGGCGCGTTCTCGAGCAAGCGGGCGGTGTGCGGAATGACCGTCTCGTTCCAGACGCGGTCGGTCGACCCGGGGCGGCAGTACGCTTCCAGGTACCAGACCCGGACCTCGTCGCCGGGAACCTCAGCCCCGCGGATCGCCAGCATGTGATCGGCCCAGGAAATCTTCAAGCCCGGCTCGTCGGCCGCCCCGGCCGTACCCGCGGCCAGCGCGAGCAAGAGTCCCAGAACCCCCTGTGCCAGGCGTCGCGGTTCGCTCATCGGCTTGCCTCCCGATCGTCGCCCCTCTTCAGCCGTCATCATGAGTGCCGGGCCGGCGGTTCGCAAGAGTGGTGTACGGCGCGCTCCATTCCGTAAAATGGCGGAAACGGGCCGTGCGACGATCGGAGGTGCCGCCATGACGAGTTCCTGGAGCCAGACCGTGATCCTCATCCCGGGTCCGGGCCTGGGCCGGGCGGAGACGCCCTTGCAGGAGAAGCTGCTCAAGACGTACCTGTCGCTGCTGCTCGAAAACGACGACCGCCCCGAGGCCATCTGCTTCTACACCGAGGGCGTCAAGATGGTCGCGGATGGCTCGCCCGTCCTCGAAGAGCTGACCGCCCTGGAGCGGCGCGGGGTCGTGCTCATCAGTTGTCTTACATGTTTGAATTATTTCGGTCTGCGCGAGCGGGTGCGGGTTGGCGTCGTGGGCGGGATGGGCGATATCCTGGCCGCCCAGACCCGGGCCGCGAAGGTCATCACGCTGTGAAAGGGTGTGCGAAAAGGTCTGGAGCGGCCTTTCTGTGTAGCGGCGGCCGTCCCGGCCGCTCCGGAATCCGCAATTCGGAGCGGCCGGGACGGCCGCCGCTACACAGAAAAGAACCTTCTCGTACACCCTGTGAGATCCCCCCTGAATCACCCCAGGTGGCACGGCGATTGCGTTTGGTTCTGGGCGTCGTCACGTGTGACTGTCCGTTTCCAGAACGAAGGGCCAGAGCCATGCTCAATGCGCAGAAACTCCAAGGTTCGTGGAACCAGGTCCGCGGCAAGATCAAGGAACACTGGGGGAATTTGACCGACGACGACCTGCGAATCCGGGAAGGGAACATCGACCAGCTCGTCGGCCGGATCCAGCAGAAGACCGGCGAGACGCGCGACGCGATCGAGCACTACCTGTCGGAATTGACCGAGTCGACCGGTTCCAAGATGTCCCAGATGGCGCAGGCGGTCGGGAGCTCGGCGGAGGTCGCCGGCGACCGGCTCCGGGAACATTTCCAGCAGATCGGCGATCAGGCCGAACAAGGCTACGAGCAAGCCCGCCAGTATGTCCGGCAACGACCGGCCCAGTCGGTGGCCGCGGTCTTCGGCGTGGGTCTGGCCATCGGCTTGCTCATCGGCCTGTCCTTGCGGTCGCGTTGATCCCCGTCCCACGACGCATCGCCCGACTCGGAGTCGATCCCGAGCGACGCGGGTCGGGTCTTGAACCCCTCTCCCCGGATCGCGGGAGAGGGGACCGGATCGGTGCCTCCCGCACCCGTCAGCGGCCTCGTTCGCGGCCGGGGCCCGCCTCCGCGCCACGTCCTCATTCCGAGGGGATAGGTGCTCATGCCTCTTGACGTCTATACCTGGCGGATGATTCGCACGACGCTGATCGTGGTCGCGGTGCTGGTGGCGATGTCCGTCGCCGCCGACTTCCTGCAACCGGTGGCGCTGGCGGTCTTGCTGGCCTTTATTCTCTCCCCCGTCGCGAGCGGGTTCGAGAAATGGGGCCTGCCGAAAGCGCTCAGCGTGATCCTGACGCTGGTCCTGGTGCTCTCGGCACTGGGGAGTGTGGGGTACGTGGTCGGCTCGCAATTCGTCGCCTTGAGCGCCCATCTGCCGAAGTACGAGTCCAACGTCCTGCGCAAGCTGCAGGCCCTGAAGCAGCGGTCCGAATCACCGATTGAGAAAGTCTCGCAGGTCGCCACGCGCGTGAGCGAAACGCTGGCTCCCGAAAGCCAGGCGCAGCCCCCCACGGTCCGCGTCGTCTCCCACTGGGATCTGTACGAGCGGGCCCAAGCGATCCTGGGACCGTTTCAGCACATGGTGGCGAAGGGGGGCGTCGTCTTCCTGCTGCTGTTCTTCATTCTGATGCAGCGCGAGCAGGTCCAGGACCGGATCGTGGGGTTGGCGGGTCGGGCGCGGATCAGCATGACCACCAAGACGCTCGGGCAGGTCAATCATCGACTGAGCCGCTACCTGACGAGCTTCGCGGCGTTTAACGCCACGTTCGGCACGGTGATCGGCCTGGGACTCTGGGCCATCGGCGTGCCGGCGGTGGCGCTCTGGGCGCCCTCACGGCGTTCTTGCGGTTCATTCCGTATCTGGGTCCGGCACTGGCCATTATAACAACATTCCTCTTCTCGGTGGCCCACTTCGAAGGCTGGCGCCAGCCGGCGCTGGTCCTCGCGTTGTACTTCGTGGCCGAGATGATCGCCAACAGCATCGAACCGTACATTTACGGCCGGAGCACGGGCCTGTCCTCGCTGAGCCTCCTGGTGGCCGCCCTGTTCTGGACCTGGCTCTGGGGGCCGCTGGGGTTGCTCCTGTCCACGCCTTTGACGGTGTGCCTGAATGTCCTCGGTCATTACATCCCCAGCCTGGGATTCCTGGCCACTTTGCTGGGCGAAGAGGTGGACGTGGACGACGACCTGCGCTGGTATCAGCGCGTCTTGCACCACGACCAGGACGGCGCCGTGGCGCTGCTGGATGAGGCCCTCGAGAGCCGCCCGCTTGAGGCCGTCTTTGATCGGATCCTCATCCCGGCGCTGACGCGTGCGCAGGAGGATTGCAACGCGGGCACTCTGGAACGGCGCGACCAGGAATTCCTCTGGCAGGTCACGCAGGAATGGCTCGACGACCTGGCCGCGCGCGCGGATCTGCACTTGCCCGCGCGGGCGCTGCCACAGGAGCCCGAGTTCGTCGCCGTGGGCGTCGCCACCAGCGGCCTGGCGGACATCCTGGCCCTGCGGATGGTCAATCTGCTCCTGGCGCCGTCGCGGCTGCAACTGACGATCATCGAGGCCGAGGGCGCGGCGCTGAGCGTCTCCGACCAGATCGCGGAACTGCATCCCAGCTTGATCGTGCCGTCGTGCCTGCCGTCCGTGGGCATGACCCGCCTACGCTATTTGAGCCGCCGGTTGCACGCACGCTTGCCCGGCGTGCCGCTCTTGCTCGGCTACTGGGACACCTCAGGGGACCCGACCGAGGTGGCCGAACAGCTCCGCGCGGTGGCCGTGTACCGGGTGGTTACGAACGTCGGCGCAATGCGCGAGGTCCTGCTCGACCAAGCCAGTCAGACGGCCGAGCCGCTCAAGGCGTCCCTGGCCGCGGCGCACTGACACATCTTGGCACATGATCTGCTCCAGAAGGGAAATAGGTGCGGCCGAGTCTCGGCCCCCGACGGTGTCTTTAACCGAGGAGCTTACCGATGTCTCCCACCACGACGTCGCCAATCTGGACGGACCCGGACGCTCTCTGGATCGAGAGGGAGTCGGAAGGGCCGCTGGTCCCGCTCTACGACCATGCGATCGAGGCGATGGAACGCTATGCGCGAAATAACCCCTGGCAGTTCGGCCTGGCCATGCTGGGGTTGGGTTTCATGCTGGGCTGGAAGCTCAAGTTCTGGTGACCCCCGGCCGCGACGCAGGACGAGACGAGCGGCCGGGTTCGAAAACGGACACTGTCGCAACGATACCGGGTCGTCCTGCAAGGAGAGATTGGGTGCCACGGGTTCCGCTTGGGGAACCCGTGTCCGGAGCCGTTCGACACGGGTTCCCCAAGCGGAACCCGTGGCACCCACGACCGTTTCCGCAAGGAGGCTGTAACCAACCCGATATCGTTGCTTCAGTCTCCGAAAACTCCCTCATAAGGGTAAAGGCCCGGCTCCACCGTGATGAAGACGAGACGGTCTGAACCGCGCCGGCCGCCGCCTTGGCTGGGGGGATTGAGCCTGCGGCAACTCGCCCTGCGGACGGTGCGCGCGGTGATCGCCGACGACGCCGTCACGCAAGCGGCGGCCATTGCGTATTACGCGTTCTCGGCGCTGGTGCCCTTTCTGGCAGTCTTGTTGACGCTGGCCGTCGCGCTGCTGCCGGACTTCGCGGCCGTACACCGCGGGGGCTCTCCACGGCGAACCAGACCGTCGCGCAGTTCGAGGCGGCGATGAAGGATCTGATGCCGGCCGAGGGCTACCAGGTCGTGGAGGACCAGATTGCACGGCTCCAGAGCCAACCCCCGATCGGCCTGGTGTCGGTCAGTCTGGTCGTGAGCCTTTATCTCGCCTCGGCGGGGTTTCAGGCGGTGATCGCGGCCTTGAACCAGATCTACCGCGCCCAGGAGTCGCGGCCGCTCTGGAAACGCTACCTGCTCGCTCTGGGACTGACCGCCCTGGAAACCACGATCTGGCTGGGCGGCTTGCTGGTGATTGTGCTCGGGGCACCCCTGATCGGCTGGCTGAAATTGACCGCCGCGCAGGCCATGCTGGCGTTCTGGGCGCAGTGGATTGCGGTGGTGGTCCTCGTCTTGTTGAGCTTCTCGGTTGTCTTTTACGCGGCCCCCAATGCCCGGCAACGCTGGGAATGGATCACGCCGGGAAGTCTGGTCGGAACGCTTGCGTTTATTCTCATGAGTTTGTTATTCCGCCTGGTCACGCGGCACCTGAGCAATTACGAGAAGACCTACGGCGCGTTGGGAGGCGTCATGAGCCTGCTCTTCTGGCTCTGGCTCATGTGTTTGATCATCCTGGCCGCCGCCGAGTTGAACGCCGTGATTCGCGCGGAGGACTGCGCCGCGCGATCCCCATCTTTGCTCGGATTCGGGATCGCCCTGAGAATCCTTCCTGGGTCTCCCTCATCCGTCGCTTGGCCGATCTGGAGAGAGCGAGGTTTCGTTTGACAAAGAACATCAAGGAGCGATTACTCATGACGCCCGAGGATTTTTCTGGGTCCCCCGAGTCGTCTTTGACGGCTCGAAGCATCTCCGTAGACGAGTCACGCACGGCGGCCGACGTGATGAGCCGCGCGCCGCGGACCTGCTCGACGTTCAGCACGGTGACCGAGGCCGTGTTGATCTTCAAGAGCGAGGACTGCGGCATGGTGCCGGTCGTCGACGCCGAGGGCAAGCCGGTCGGTGTCGTCACCGACCGCGACATTGCGCTGGCGCTGGCCAATCATCCGGATCTGACCGACCGCCCTATCTCCGAGATCATGTCCACCGACCCGCTGATGGTGAAGCCCGACCTCCCGTTGCCTCGGGTCGCGCAAATCATGGCGCAACAGCAGATCCGGCGGATCTTGGTCGTCGATGATGAGGGCCGGCTGGTCGGCGTGGTCGCCTGGGCCGACGTGGCGCCGTCCCTGTCCGACAAGCAGACCGGCGAGATGGTTTCCGAAGTCGTCGAGAAGTCCGGAGAACGGTAGACGAGACGTTCTGGCTCAAGCGAAACCCCCTGCGCACGTCTTGGGTGGCATGCCCACGTCTTCGTGGGCATGTCCGAGATCCCCGCTGATATCGCGGACATGCCCACGAAGACGTGGGCATGCCACCCTCAACCCGACCATGTGCGACGGTCCAAGAGCCACTTTGACGGGCCATTCGGCACACGAATTGCTGCCATCGGGCCAGGGGAGATTCGTGGTGGTGGCGACTCGTGTCATCGCCAACCGGCGGGGGCGATTCGGAGTCTGCAACCGTGAACGAAATCGACGAAATCCGCTGGCAGATGGCTCAGATCCGCCGCGACCTGCATCGCGATGTCAAGGAGGTGGTGGGCAGTGCCGAGAAGGCCACCGACTGGCGCACGTACGTCCGGGATCAACCCTGGCTGGCGACCGGCGCGGCCTTTGTCATGGGCTATCTGCTTGTGCCCCAGTCGACGCGCACACCGTCTGTGATCGTGGCCTCTGCGACGAATGGGAACCACTCCAGGTCCAGCCCGACCCTCGTTTCCGCCACCGCGCCGGAAGCCAGCCCGCCCCGGGCGTCCTTTCCCGCTATCCGGTGGCTTTTCAATCTCGTCCGGCCGGTGGCCATGCAAGCGGCGCAGGCGTATGCGTCGGTCTGGATCGAGGATCTCTTGAACCGGAACCACCCATCCATGCGCGAGCGACCGGCCGCCTATGGCCCGGTCCCGGGCAACGGTCCGGGCACAGGCGTCTTCAAGACCCCTCCCCGCTAGGCTCCGTGCCTGTGATTCTGTCTTGAAGTTCCAGAAGAGAGAACATGCCATCATGGAAAACAACCTGCGGTTTTCCGACGTCCTGGTCTCGGCCCGACCGATGCTCGACACGGCCAGGGAGCGTGCCTTCGGGATCGGCAAGGTCGTGGAACACTTCGTCAAGACCAAGCCGGCCTGGGCCCTGGGCCTGGCGCTGGGAACGGGAGTCCTTGTGGGATGGCTGGTCAAACGACGATGAACGGCGCGGGAACGAACCGCCTGGGCCCCGCGGAAGGATTGATGGAGGGGATCGAGTCGTTCGGCAACGATGTTGCGAACCTCCTCGTTCTCCAGGGCCGCCTGGCGCTGACCGATCTGCGCGAGAGCCTCCAGAAAGCCACGCCCGCCCTGATCCTTCTGAGCGCGGCCGTCGGCGTCATTCTCGCATGCCTCGTGGTCGGCCTTCTGGGCCTGTCCTACCGCCTGGCCGCCGCCTGGAACGTCAACCCGTATAACCTGATGATGATCCTCGCCGTGATCGGGTTCGTCCTCTGCGCCGGCGCCGGCTTCTTCGCCGTCCGACAACTCATGCGCAGCTTCACAAACTTTCGCCGCTCCCAGGACGAACTTCGGCGCAATCTCGCGTGGATCCGCACCGTCCTCGTCCAGAGCGGGCGGTAGAGGGTCCGAGAAGGGTCTTTTCTGTGTAGTGGCGGCCGTCTCGGCCGCTCCGGCTTCCCTCACCGGAGCGGCCGAGACGGCCGCCGCTACACGGACATGATGATTGATCATACCTGCTTTACGTGTTCTTGTACTTGTAAATGTCGATATTGTACTGGGAAATCTTCGCCGAGATGCTTCGGCGTGACAGCCCGCTGATCTTGGCGCAGCGGCCGACGTGGCCGCGGCTGCGCCTGAGTGCCTTGCGCAGGTAGCGTTCCTCGAACGCGGCGGTCAGTTGGGCCAACTGTTCAGGCAGGGGGCGTGACAGATCGATGGTCAACGCCGTGGGTTTCCGGGCGGGGCGGCTCACTTCATGGGGGAGATTCTGGGGGCGGATCACGCCGTCACGCGCGATGACGCACGCGCGCTCGATGGCGTTTTCGAGCTGCCGGACGTTGCCCGGCCAGGTGTAGGACAGGAGCTGTTCCATGGCTTCCGGGCTGATCTGGCAGGGCCTGTGATCGGAGCGCACATATTTCTCGGCGAAATGGGCGGCCAGCAGGGGGATGTCCTCGGTGCGCGCACGCAGCGGTGGCAAATCGATCTTGATGACGTTGAGACGGTAGAACAAGTCTTCTCGGAAGGTGCCGTCGCGCACGAGTTTTTCCAGGTCGCGGTTGGTGGCGGCGATCACGCGCACGTCGACCTCGATGGTCTGGTTGCCGCCGATCCGCTCGAAGCAACGCTCCTGAAGCACGCGCAAGAGCTTGATTTGCATGGGTGCCGGGATATCGCCGACTTCGTCGAGGAAGAGCGTCCCGCGGTGCGCAGGACTCGAACCGGCCCTTGCGCTGGCCGGCCGCGCCCGTGTAGGAGCCTTTTTCGTGGCCGAAGAGCTCGCTTTCCAGCAGGGTCTCGGGGAGGGCCGCGCAGTTGATCGCCACGAAGGAGCCGGGGCGGTGGACCGACGAGGCTTGATGGAGGGCCCGCGCCAGTTGCTCCTTGCCGGTGCCGGTCTCGCCCTGGATCAGCACGGTGGTCGTGGTCTCCGCCACGTGGCCAATCAACTCGAAGATCTCGAACATCTTCGGGCTCTTGCTCATGACGTTCACAAACTTGTGGCGTTCCATGAGCTCTCTGCGCAGCGCGACCAGCTCGTCCTGGAGCGCCCGCTCCTGAAGGGCGCGTTCCACCAGCAAGCAGAGATGTTGCGGGTCGGGGGGCTTGGCGAGGAAGTCGTAGGCGCCCAGCCGCATCGCCTGGACCGCCTCGGCGACGCTGCCATGACCGGTCGTGACGATCACGGTCACCGGCAGCCGGCGCTCCTGGATTTCCTCGATCAGTTTCATGCCGCCGAGACGAGGCATGCGCAGGTCGGTGATGACCAGGCTATAGGGATGCGCACCCTCGGTCAACTTCTCGAGGGCATCACGGCCGTCGACGGCCAGATCGACCGTGACGCCCAGCGAGAGTTCGAGAAGCTGCTGAAACGAGGACCGGGTGTCTTCGCTGTCCTCGACGATCAGAACGCGCTGCTTGACGGGAAAAGGGGCTTGCGCCAGACTGGCTTGCCCGTTCTTCGACACGGCCGGTTCGGCCTCGACCAAGAACGACATGATGCCTGACCTCGCTGGTTGGCGACCACTGGGGGATTGACGGCCAACGCCCGCCCCGAGGGCGGGGACATGGTTCTGGAAGGTCGGTCATGAATGGCAACCCGGGACGAAGCGGGAGCGCGAACGTGAAGAGGCGAGATTACCGGGTCCAGGCCAGGGCTGTCGCGGATCGCCCCATCATCGCATAATGGAGAACCGTTGTCGCCGATTTTCTTCCCCGAAAGACATTCTTTTTCACGCCCCTGGGAGCATGCTCGGCCTTCTCCCGCGCGTGAAGGGTGATCGCACTCATCCTGGTAATGTTAGGCCCCGGGCCGCATGCTTCCAGCCCGGCGGCCGCTTCGGGAACATCGACCGACCCGGCGCGGCGGGCGGCGCGGCCTTCTTGAAGATATCAGTGGTTCCGGTGGGCCTCTTCGGCTACGATTCCCTTACGGTGCCAAGTCGTTTCAGGCCAGTCACGTCCGAACCCTGGGCCAGACCGGTCCCACCTGTGGGCAAGTCGTCGTTGCATAACACAATGCGATTGGGCCAGCCTCATGGACCAGACGAACGGTGAAGAGCGGCCGCCGACCCGCGTCCTTCTCATCGCTGAGAATGAGGACGACTACGCCCGGACGCGGGACCTGTTACGGGAGATCCCCGGCGCCGCGTTCCAACTGGATTGGATCGCGGACCGCCGCCGGGCGCTCGACGAGATTTGCAGCCGGGCGCACGACCTGTATCTGCTCGAATCGCGCGCGGGGTCCCTCAGTGCTCTGGACGTGCTGCGCAGCGCGGGCGCGCCATTGTGGTGCGCCGGTGATCCTCCTGACCGGCCGCGACGAGCGGGACCTGGGTTTCGCGGCCCTGCGGGAGGGCGCCACGGACGCCCTCGAAAAAGGGAAGCTCGACGCCTGTCTGCTCGAACGCGCGATGCGCTACGCCCTCCAGCAAGGCACGCACGCCGTCGAGCGGGAGCGTCTCCAGGCCGCGATCCGGGAAGCCGAACGGCGCAAGAACCAGTTCCTGACCGCCCTCGTGCATGAATTGCGCAACCCTCTGGTGCCGATTCGAAACGCTCTGGAGATCATGCGGCTGTGCGAAGGCCGCACCGAAGTCGTGGAGAAGTACCGCACCATGATCGAGCGCCAGGTCGAGCAGATCGTCCAGTTGCTCGACGATCTGAGCGGCGTCGTCCACATCTCGGAGGGGACAATCCGCCTCCGCAAGACGCAGGCGGACCTGTCCGAGGTGATCAAGACGGCCCTCGAAAGCAGCCGGCCGCTCATCGAACGCGGGGGCCATCAGCTCACGGTCCGGGTCCCCACCGAGCCCGTATCGATCGTGGCCGATCCGGCGCGGCTCTCCCAGATCGTGCGCAACCTGCTGAACAACGCCGCGCGGTACACCGCCCCTGGCGGACAGATCACCCTCACCGCGGTCATCGAGGCGGACCACCTCGCCATCCGGGTCCAGGATTCCGGGATCGGAATTCCGCCCGAGATGGCGTCCCACATCTTCGAGACGTTCACCCACAGTCATGAAAACGAGGCTCGCACCTCAGGCGGTCTCGGCATTGGCCTGTTTTTGGTCGAGCACCTGGCACGACTGCACGGAGGGAGCGTCGCCGTCTTCAGCGCCGGCGCTGGCCAGGGGAGCGAGTTTACCGTGCGCGCTGCCCCTGAACGCGCCTGCGGCCCTGAGCGAGACCACGGATTCCTGACGGACGGACGCGGTCGATCAGGGCGAGGGCCCCCACCGCGCGGAGGCCCTCGGCCCCGTTTCCCGCTGGCAAGACGCGGCTTCAAACCATGCTGCCACGACGACCGTAGCCCAGAACGGCCGAGATCACGAACAACACCAGGAAGACGAAGAACAGGATCTTCGCCCCGAACATCGCCGTCCCCGCCACGCTGGTGAAACCGAGCACGGCGGCGATCAACGCAATCACCAGAAACAAGAGCGCAAGTTGCAGCATCGAAGACGTCTCCTGAAAATGAGGGAATGGGAACCTCGTTTGTGAACCCACCCGTCCCGAGGCCGCCGCGCAGAAGCGCGGGCGGGCCTCGGTGGATCGGGTCGCGTCGAGAGGAAACACCATCACGTGCCTTTCGTGGCCTTCTTGACCTTGCGGGCGGCCTCCTGCGCGTATTCCTTGGTGTCCTCGGCCGCCTGTTCGGTCTTGGACTTGATGGCGTCCGCCGCTTCTCGGGTTTTCTTCCCGGCCGCCGCAGCGGTGTCCTCAATGGCTTCCTTGGCATGCTCGGCGGCGTCTTTCATCCGGGACTTCGCGGACATGGGGATGGTCTCCTGAAAGGTCAGCTAGGGTGTTCAAGGGTTGATGTCTAGAGGCAAGCAACTCCCGTGCCGCCAGTACGGAGTCCACGGCCGCCCCCGGCTTCGCGGAGAGTCTATTCGGAAAGCCCCGTAGGGGCGGCAGTCAATAGCCAGGGGCGTCAGCCCCTGGAGCCGGAGCCAGCCCCGCGCTATCCTCCTCCAAAGCCCCGAAGGGGCGACCGAAAATCCTGCGGGACCATGGGTTCTGTCGCCCCTTCGGGGCTGCGGAGGGGGTTCGTGGCGCGTCGTTCCCCGTCCCGGGGCTGACGCCCCGGGCTATTCACTTTCGCCCCTTCGGGGCTAAAAACAGACGCCCCTTCGGGGCTTCCCGGATAGCCTCTGAGGGCCAGGAACAAGGGCCGCATTGGAACCGCCTGCCGGATGTCTCCCCGGGCCGATCGCCCGGCCGTCTGGTATGATGCGACGGTTTCCCCGACTTCGGGGGCATTGCGAACCCGCGTCGCGGGCTGCGGCGCTCGCGGCGGGAGCTCGATCGGGAACGAGCATCCCGGACCTTCCCAGGAAACCGTCCGGGCGGAGAAAGCAAACATGAAGCGTCTCTTGGGTTTCTTGCTGAGGCTGGGTTTCGGTCTGGGCATGGTCGCGCCCGCCTTGGCCGTCGAGTGGCACCATCCGCTATATCTCGACGGGGGCGGTTACTGGCACCAGCGCATCGGGGTGCAGGTGCGGAACGACTCGGACGAGACGCTCAACGGCCGCCCGGTCGCGCTGGCCATCGGCTCGGCAGCCGGCGAGGCCGCCCTGACCGGAGCCCGGGCCGAGTCGGTCCGCGTGTGCGATCCGCAAGGCGAGGAGATGCTCTATGCGATCACCGACGCCCAGGGCGGGCTCCAGACCCGCGGCGTGATTTCGGCCGGCGGGCGTTTGACAATCCCGGTCGAGTGCCCGGCGCGGCAGTCCGCCACCTATTACGTCTATTTCGAGAACCCCTCGGCCGGCGAGGTCCCCGACTTCCTGGCGCAGCGCCTGGGCCTGAGCAACGGCGACGTGGAGCAGGGCGAGGGCGACACTCCCACGGGATGGCACCACGACGAACCCGATGCGCAGCACCGGGCCTCCTGGTCGAGCGAGCAGCCCCAGTCCGGCCGGCGGTGTTTGAAGACCGTCGTGAGCGCAGGAGCCGAACCCTCCTGGATCGCCACCCGGCAGACGGGCATCCCGATCGTGGGCGGGGGCCGGTATGAAATGAAAGCCTGGGTCCGCGCCGAGAACGTCCAGGGGGACGCGGGCTGGTACATCCATGTCGGCAATCGCAAGAATGCGATGATGCTCAGTCCCACGCTCGCGGCGGGGCAGGGGACCTTCGGCTGGAAGCAGGTCACGCTGGACTTCACCGCGCCGGTGGACGCCGATCGCGCCGACCTGGGCACCGTTCTGCGCGGGACGGGCACGGCCTGGTTCGACCACGTCTCGCTCGCATCCCGCGACGTGTTGCCGGTCCGTGCCGTCGCGGACCAAGCCGAGCGGTTAAACGTTCGTGAAACCGGCGCCGACACCCCCTGGCCGACCGCGCCGCGCGCGCGTTCCGCTCGGCGGTCAAGGTGATTCATCTCGGCGCGGAGGCCCTCGACCGAACCCTGGCCAGCGTGGATCTCTCGATGCTCGAAGGCCGTTTGCGCGGGCAACTCGACCGCGGCTCGATCCTGGTGACGCTCGCGGGCAAGACCGTCCCCCATGCGCTCCGCGGTAGCTTGCTCCTCTTCCCGACCAGCGCGCCCGGTCGGAGCGTGCAGACGTATTATGTTTATTTCTCCGCGAAGTCAGGTGACAGCAAGCCTGCATTCGACGAGTCCACCGTGTCGGGCGCCGACCGCAACCTCGTGAAGAACCCCGGCTTCGAGCTGGGCCAGCCGCTTCCCGACGCCTGGACCCGATCGGGTGCATCCGACGGCGTGACGTTCGGCCTCGACGACCCGCACCAGGGCGGCCTGGGGAAGCACTGCGCGCGGATGCGCGTCCCGGCGACGGCGCCCTCCAACTGGCGCGGCTGGCAACAGGGCGTGCCGGTGCGTCCCGGGCATACTTACCTGGTGTCGGCCGAAGTGAAATGTGAGGACGTGAAATCCGGCAACGTCCAGGTCCACCTGCACCGTCTCCAGGCCAGCGGCGCGATGTGCCAGCAGGAGCCGATGACGAGCATCGGCCCGCCGATCAGTGGCACGACCGGCTGGACGCGCATGTCGGGCCTGATGACGATGCCCACCGATGCCGCGACGCTCCAGATCCATCTGACGATGAACGAGTCGGGCACCGTCTGGCATGACAACCTGTTCGTGGCCGAGGTGCTGCCCGCGACCCTGGCCGGGCTGGAGCCGCGGCCCGATGCCTCCACCGCGCCGCTGCGCGTCTGGCCGGTGCCCGCCATCGTGAAGGTCTTCCCCGACGATGCGCCGCAGGGTCCGATTCCTCCCGCGCGGATCAACGCGGCGCGGAACGAGCTGGAGCCGCTGCAACTGGCTGTGCGCAGTCGCACGGCTGTTCGAAACGTCCACGTGGAAGTCATCCCGCCGGTCGGCCCGGGTAAAACCGCGCTCAAAGATATCGAGATCGGCGTCGTCGGCTTCGTGCCGATCGACCATCCGACCAGCTACTATCAGTCGCAGAGTCCCGAGTGGCACCGCAAGTATCCCCGGGGCGGCGGACAGTCCGACGGCTGGCCCGGTCTCTGGCCCGATCCACTCCTGCCCCAGGATCACTTCGACCTGAAGCCGGACGCGACCCAGCCGGTCTGGATCACCGTGAGCGTGGGCAAGGACGCCCCGGCCGGCGATTACAGCGGGACCGTGCGGCTGGTCGGCGACGGCAAGCCGCTCGCAAGCCGTGCCGTTCGCGGTGCATGTGTGGAATTTCACGCTGCCCGATCGGTCGCACGTGAAGGCGATTTATGACCTCAGTCTCGGGCAAGGCGGGCCGGCGTTGTGGAAGAAGTCGCCTTCGCAGGCGTATCCGGAAATCGCCGCGTTCATGGCGCGCCATCGGACCTCGCCCGACCGCATTCATCCGGACCCGGTGTTCCATTACCGCAACGGTCAGGCCAGCGCGGATTTCGCCGCGTTTGACCGGGCGGCCGAGCAATACTTCAACGAGTGGAAGCTTCCACACTCGTACACGCCCCAGTTCTTTTACCTGTTCGGCTGGGGCTTCCCGCCCAAGGACTGCCTCGGCGAGCATCCCTACGCGGGCGATCCGCCCTTCGAGAAGGCCGATCGAAGCAAGCTCCGTCCCGAATACAAGGCCGCCTATCAAGCCTGCCTGAAGCTGTTCTGGGACCACGTCCAGCAGAAGGGCTGGCAAGACAAGTTCGTGCTGTACATCTCGGACGAGCCGTTCTTCGCCGAGGCGCCGATCCGCCAGCAGATGCGGGCGCTGTGCGACATGATCCACGAGGTCGATCGCAAGATCCCCATCTATTCGAGCACCTGGCACCACGTTCCCGACTGGGACGGCTACCTCGACATCTGGGGGATCGGCCATTACGGCGTGGTCGCTCCCGAGAAGATGGCCGAACTGAAGGCCGGTGGGGCCAAGCTCTGGTTCACGACCGACGGGCATATGTGCATTGACACGCCCTACTGCGCCGTCGAGCGGCTGCTGCCGCACTATTGCTTCGAGTACGGCGCCGACGCCTACGAGTTCTGGAGCGTGGGCTGGTTGACGTACGATCCCTACCGTTTCGGCTGGCACACCTACATCCACCAGAGCGACGCGCCGGGCAAGTCGTACTACGTCCGCTACCCGAACGGCGACGGCTACCTGATCTATCCCGGCGCGCCGATCGGCCACGACGGCCCGGTCAGCTCGATCCGCTTCGAACAGGCCCGGGAGGGCGTGGAAGATTATGAATATCTTTACATGTTGCGCGATCTTGTGAACAAGGCCAGGACCGCGCACAAGGACACGACCCAGGCGGAGAAGGCCCTGGCCGCCGCCGCCCGGCTGGTGCCGATTCCCAATGCCGGCGGTCGCTATGCCACCAAGGTCCTGCCCGATCCCAACGCCGTCTACGACGTGCGCAAGGCCGTGGCCGAGGCGATCGAGGCGCTGAACCGGGATTGACGTGAATGATGTCGGGTGCGTCAAGTCCGCGCCGACGCACCTCTTCTCCATGACCGGCCGACCATGGGCGGAGCTTCGCAAAAAAAGGTGCGTCGTCGCGGACTCGACGCACCCTACCGAAATGAGAACACCCTCCGGACACGCAGTGGAGATATATAATGAAAATGCGATTACTTCTAATTTCGTTCATCGTGTTCGCCTTCAGCGCAAGTGCCCGCGCCGTCCCGAGCCTCGGAAACGGGCTCCGACGAGAGCGCGGCCGAGCCCTGGCTGAAGGAACGGCTGGAATGGTATCAGGACCTCAAGTTCGGCCTGATGATGCACTGGGGCGCCTATAGCCAGTGGGGCTGTATCGAGTCGTGGCCGCTCGTCGAGGAAGACAAGTGGGCGCGTCCTGACAGCCTGAAAGCGTGGACCGAACGCGGCAAGGACATCGACAAGTTCCGGCATGATTACTGGCTGCTTCCCAGGACGTTCAATCCCACGAAATTCGATCCGCAAGCCTGGGCCCAGGTCGCCAAGACGGCCGGCATGAAATACGTCGTCTTCACCACGAAGCACCACGACGGCTTCTGCATGTTCGACACGAAGCTTACTGACTATCGCATCACCGCGCCCGACGTGCCGTTCCACACCAACCCCCGGGCGAACGTGACGCGCGAGGTCTTCGATGCTTTCCGGGCCAGGGATTCGCCATCGGCGCCTATTTCTCGAAGGCCGACTGGCACTGTCCCGACTACTGGAGCCCGGACGCGCCGGCGCGCACGAGAAATCCAAATTATGACCCGCGCGCCAATCCCGAGAAGTGGGCGAAGTTCGTCTCCTACACGCACGGCCAGATCGAGGAGCTGATGACGGGCTACGGTCCCATCGACATCCTCTGGCTGGACGCCGGCCAGGTGCGGCCTCCCCAGCAGGACATCCAGATGGAACGCCTCGCGGCCATGGCCCGCAGCCATCAACCCCGGCTCCTCATGGTCGATCGCACCGTCGGGGGACGCTTCGAAAATTACCGCACTCCCGAGCAGGAAGTGCCCGCCAAGCCGCTCCCGTACGCCTGGGAAACCTGCATGACGATGGGAGATCAATGGTCGTTCAAGCCCGATGACAACTACAAGTCCACCCACAAGCTGATCCACCTGCTCGTGGACATCGTCGGCAAGGGCGGGAACTTCCTGCTCAACGTCGGCCCGCAACCCGACGGCGAACTTCCCGCCGCGGCCGTCGAACGTCTCCGCGAGATCGGCGCCTGGCTGGACATCAACGGCGCGGCGATCTACGGCACGCGTCCCATCGCGCCGTACAAGGACGGGCCGGTCGTATTCACGCGCAAAGGGAAATCGGTCTTCGCCGTCTACCTGACGCCGACCGAGGCGCAAGGGCTGCCGGCGCGCGTGACGTTCCACGGATTGCAGCCCGCGGCGGGATCGAAGGTGCGACTGCTCGGAACCAAGGAGCCTTTGAACTGGCAGGTCAGCGGCGAAGGAATCACAAATATCACGGTTCCTCCCGCGGTGATCCAGTCGCCCCCGTGCCGACACGCCTTCGTGTTCCAGCTCACCCCGGCCGAGGAGCGGTGACAGCAAGGCCCATGACTGAGGGCTGAGGGCTGAGGGCCGTGGTTGGCCGGAGCAAAGGGACGCTACGCTCGCAGCGTCCCTTTGCCCCGGCCAGCCATCAGCCCTCAGCCATCCGTCATCTCGTACGCTCCGATGTCCAGCTTGCCGTGGTGCGGGCGGGCTTCCAGGCGACAGGGATGCACATACTGGAATTCAGGCACCAGCGAGACATCGCCCACCTTGCCCGGGTCAATGCCTTTGTCAACGCAAGGCGAATCCGCCTGGAGATGGAAATCGAGCCGGGCCGGGTCCCGGAAATGCCCCTCGGCGATCGTCTTGAGAAGCAGGTTTCCGCCCGCGTCCGCGCTCGGACTGTTGGTCAGCGGGATGGACCCGATGCAGACGTTGTTCCGGATGTGCGGCTGAAAACCAGCCGGGGCATTCTCCACGCGCACGAACCAGCTTGAGCGATGATTCTCATAGTACATGGTATTGTTCACCACATACAGCGCATTCTCCTTGTGCTTGATCCCCTCCATGCCATAGGCAATGACGCGATTGTTCTGCGCCGGGGCCCTTTGTGCAGGATGTTGCCGACCAGCACGACCAGGCCGCCGTTGGGGAAATCGGCCACGGCACTGCCGGTGCCCTCATCGTCGCTCAGACGGTTGTACATCAGCCAGCTCTGCTGGGCCCGGCTTTTCAATAAATGGCCTTCATGAACATACGTTGAGTAGTTACCGCGGAACGTCAGCCTGGTGCACTCGGCGCCGATATACAACGAATGCGTGGCCGGATCGGGGACGGGGCCGCAATGGTCGAACTCCGAGCCCTCGACGAGCACCTCACCGACACCGCCCAGGATGCCGTTCTGACAATCATAGAAGCGGCAATTCCGCACGGTCAGCCCCGGCGCTCGGGCGCGTATCCCCGCGCCGTTGCGGTCCGCACAGCGGGCGCCGATCAATTCGACGTTCTCGACCGTGAGGTTCGGCGCGGACTGGACCCGAATCCCCTTACCCGCGGCATCTTTACCCTTCGCGTCGATGCGCGGCCGGCCGGGGCCGACGCCCCTGAGCGTCAAATCCTTGGCCCGGATCACGGCCACGTCGGCGTCGTAGCGGCCATTGCTGTTGATCTCCACCACGTCGCCATCCTTGGCCGCGGCAATCGCTTGCGACGGCTTCGCGAACGGCTTACCGGGACCGACCTGGAGCGTCGCTCCCATCACCGACCAGCCGGCCAGGAAACCCGCGCACGCCACAAGACACGGTGCGAATGCCTTCATCGCTCGTGGTCCTCTCTTTGATCCAGGGTAGTAAGAGGCTATTCGGGAAGCCCCAGAGGGGCGGCCGCGTATAGCCAGGGGCGTCAGCCCCTGGAGGGCGGAAAAGGCGGATGGCGCGGTCGCGGCCCCAGCTCCAGGGGCTGACGCCCCTGGCTACACGCGGCCGCCCCTTCGGGGCTGAAAACCATCTTTCCGGATCGCCTCTAAGGCCGAAGGTGAAATGGCCAATGACGGATGACTGATGATCGAATCCATCATCAGTCATCGACCATCAGCCCTTTGAAGTCCCCGGATGACGACTTCGAGAAACTCCCGCGCCGCCGCGCCAGGGCATCGATGCCGGCCGGATCGGTCGGGCGGGGCAGGAGCGGGGCGAAGATGTTCTCGCAGCAGAGGGGCATGGTCCGGCCGGTGAAGGCGACCGGTGCAAGAGCCGGTAGTGGTCGATCTCGCCGAAGCCGGGGCCGCAGTCCTCGTCCTTGGGGAAGTTGCGGTGGTCCTTGATGCAGAAGCTGCGCACCTCCTCGGCACACGTCCGGAGGTCGGGGATGGGATCGACGTCGAGGTAATCCATCACGTTGCCGGCGTCGTAGTTGACCTTGATCCCCTCGTCGCCGACCTCGCGGATGATCTCGGCGCAGGCCGCGCCGGTGCCGGTCTCGCCGCCGTGCTGCTTGACGACGATCGTCACGCCGTGCGTCGCGGGCCATCGGGCCGAGCTGCTTGAATCGCTCGACCCAGAGCTTGCGGTTGCCGCCCTGGGTGTGGCCGAAGGTCAGCACCTGAGGAATGCCCGCCGCCGCCGCCTGCCGGATGCGGGCCTTCAAGACGTCAAGGCGTCGGTGGCTTCGGGATAGATGCCCGAGAACATCATCACGGCTCCAGGCCCAGGTCGCGGCAGCTTCTGGCCCAGCTCCTTCGCCCGATCGGGCGGGGCGTCGGCGGCGATGACCGGCACGGGCGCCGCTCCGGTCTCTTCCCGGTGCGTCGTGCCCCAGGCGACATACTGGTAGCCGGCCGCCTTGATTCCGGTCAGGGCCCGCTGGAGGGGAAAGCGGAGTAGGGCAAGGTCATGCAGGCGATCTGGAACCGCGTCGGCTTGCGCTCGTCCGGCCGACTGTGCCGCACGCGCGACGCCGACGGTCAGCCCCGCGAGCCCGGCGCCCGCGGCGCGCAGCCAGGTACGGCGATCGAGTGAAAGGGTCTGAGTCTGGTCTCGCATCGCAGAATCCGCTCCCCGTAGGGTAGGCTTCAGCCTGCCTCTTCTCAGACCATGGGATTGGCAGGCTGAAGCCTACCCTACAGAGCGTTTCAGACGAACGCGCGTCTGGCCCGGCACCGCAATCTCCGATCGGGGCGGCGCCGCGTCCCAGTCGTACCGGCGGGGACTGAGGTCTTCCTTGGAGTTCAGGGCCATCTCCCAGGTGATCTCCTGGCCGGTGTACGCGGCCATGCGGCCCATGATCGCCAGCAGGTGCTCCGGGCCATGTATTCGCCGTTGTTGATCGGCTTGCCCTTGCGGATGCTGGCGAACAGCTCGTCGTGCTCGGTCTGGTACATCTGGTTCTGCGGGCCGTCGTAGTCCCATTCGCCGTCCGAGCTGGATCCGCAGGCCCTTGCGGCGCTCCGCGAACTCGGCCCGCCCTCGCGTGCCGAGCACCTGGGCGCTCATGTCGTTCTTGCAGCCGCGGCTGCTGCCGGCAATTGCTGATCGAGCTTCGCGCCGTCGGCGTATTCGTAGACCACCGAGAAATGATCGTAGATCTGGCCGTACTCCGGCCCCGTGAGCACCTGCCGGCCGCCCATGCCGACCGCCTTGACGGGATACTGGTCCTTCATCACCCAGGCGCAGACATCGAGGAAGTGGACGTGCTGCTCGACGTTGAAGTCGCCCGACAGCCAGGTGAAGTTGTACCAGTTGCGCATCTGGTAGTTCATCTCGGTCCAGTCGGGCTGCCGCGGCTTGGCCCAGCGGCCGCTGCGGTAGTCGTTGGCCAGGAGCGTGACGACCTCGCCGATCGCCCCGTCGTGGAGCCGCCGGACGGTCTCGCGGAAGCCGTTGTCATAGCGCAGGCAGAGGCCGGAGACGACCGAGAGGCCCTTCGTCTTCGCCAGTCTCGCAGGTTTGCCAGGACCGAGCGGACGCCCGGGGCATCGACGGCGACCGGCTTCTCGGCGAAGACGTGCTTGCCGGCCTCGACCGCCGCGCGGAGGTGCAGCGGGCGGAACTGCGGCGGCGTGCAGAGCAGCACCACGTCGACCCCGCTGGCGAGCAGCTCCCGGTAGGCGTCGAAGCCGACGAACCGGTGCTCGGGCGGACATCGACCTTGGCGGCGATCTTCGCGTCCTCTTCAGCAGCGACAGGCTCTCCTCGAGCCGGTCCTCGAAGGCGTCGGCCATGGCGACGAGCTTGACATTCGGATCGGCGGCCAGAGCCTGCGCGGCCGCGCCGGTGCCGCGGCCGCCGCAGCCGACCAGGCCGACCCGCAGCACGTCGCTGCCGGCCGCGTGGACGCTCGGGATCGCCGCCAGTGTGCCGGCGACGGCCGCACGTCTTGAGAAAATCCCGGCGCGAGGTTGACGGGAATCATGATGAAGTCCTCTCACTTCGTCGAGCGGATGCAGCTCGAACTTGCGCACGAACAGCTCGAACCCCTCCGACTGCAGCAGGATCTTGCCGGCCGCGGGGAAGACGTCGTGGCAACGTTGACCGTCATGCCCGTTGACGCGGATCGTGATCCGGTCGCCCTCGCACAGGCACTCGACCCGGGTCCACTCGCCCTTCGGGCTCTCGACGTCGTCCTTGCCCCGGGTGTCGAGCAGCTCCTTGAAATCCGGGTCGTGCCGCGACCACCAGAGCTGGCCCCCGGTGAAGACCCGCGGTTCGCCGCCCTTCCTCCAGCGCGGCCGCTTGTCGGGCCCGAGGACGACTTCGCTCGTGAGCCGCACGGGGATCGTCTCGCCCTTGCGCGTCCTTGCCCCGGATGACGATCAGGTCGCCGACGCAACCCTGGGCGAGCTGGCACTCGATCGACGACATCCAGGTGCCGCCGGCGCCGCCGTCCGGGCCGATCGCGTGCAGGAGGATGCCGGAGTTGCGCACGAACTTGCCGCCGTCGGTCCTGCTTGCCCCACTTGTATTCCACGACCAGCTGGTAATCGCGGTAGGCCTTCTCGGTGGCGATGTAGCCGAAGCCGTCGCCGGTGATGTGGAGCAAGCCGTCCGTGACCCGGAAGACCCGGCGGGGGTCGTCCCGCTTCGTGTCCTTCAGCCAGGTCGAGAGCCCGGTGAGATCCTTGCCGTTGAAAAGGCGGACGACCGCTCCTTCCGAGACAGGCCCGTCGCGTGTGTCCTCGCCACGAAGGCCCGCGACCATCCCCGCCAGGACGATCCCCGCGCCAAGGCATAGGCGAACGATCATGGGAATTCTCCGCCCGCGTTGAGTCCCTGGGAGACGGCGAAACGCGATGTTCCCTGACTATCTCCGGAGAGTCGGCCGGACTCAAGAGAGTGGCGATGGGCGGAATGCCGGATTCCAGATGGCGGATGACTGATGACTGATGGCTGATGGCTGATGACGGAGAGTGTGTACGAGACGGGGTCGGAGCGACCCCTCTTTGTAGCGGCGGCCGTCCCGGCCGCTCCGTACCACACGAATCGGAGCGGCCGGGACGGCCGCCGCTACATGGAGAAGACCCCTCTTCGTACACCCTTTGATGACTGATGACTGATGTGGGATCGCTGGCTGAGTCGCTCTCCCGCATCAGTCATCAGTCATCCGCCATCAGGCCCCGCGGGTCACTCGACCCTCTCCTCGCCGTGCGCTTCGCTGCCGAGAATCTCATCAGTGTAGTGCGAGCCCCTCGACAAGCTCGGCTTGCAGGTGCGCATGCTCGCCGGTGCCGGCCGGGAAGAATGTGTAGAGGACGGGCATCAGGTAGCGGGTCAAAAGCAGCGTCACGAGCATGCCGCCGACGACCACGATCGCCAGCGGCTTCTGTGCCTGCGAGCCGATCGAGGTCGCCATCGCCGCCGGCAAGCAGGCCCAGGCGCGGCGGTCAGCGACGTCATCACGACCGGCCGCACCCGCAGCTCGGCACCGCGCATGACCGACTCCCGCACCGACAGGCCGGCGGATCGCATCTGGTTGAAATACGAGATCAAGAGCACGCCGTCCTGCACGGCCACGCCGAAGATCGAGATGAAACCGACGGCCGCCGAGATCGAGAACGGCATGCTGGTCAGCTTCAGCGCCCAGACGCCGCCCATCGTGGCCGCAACCACGTTCGCCATCACCAGCAGCGCATCCTTGGCCGAGCTGAACGCCGTGTACAGCAGCAGCATGATCAGGCCGATCGACGCCGGCACGATCCACATCAGCCGCTCGTTCGCCGCCTGCATCTGTGCGAACTCGCCCGACCACTCGATGCGGTAGCCCCGGGGCAGCACCACGCCGCTCTTCGGATCTTCGATACGACGTTTCGCGTCGGCGATGGTCGAGGCCAGGTCGCGCCCGCGGATGCTGAACTTGATGGGCACGAACCGGCGGTTGTTCTCACGGTAAATGTACGAGGCACCCCCCTTGTGAGGCTGGATCTTGGCGATCTGGCCCAGCGGCACCCGTGCCGTCGGCTGGCCCACATCGACCGGAATGTCCACCGGAATGCGGGCGATGCCGTCGGGATCGTCGCGCAGCGCACCGGGCAGCCGCAGCACGATGTCGTAAAGCTTCTCGCCCTCGACCATCTGCGTGAACCCCTTGCCGCCGATGGCCACCTGGACGATGTTCTCGACGTCGTCCACGTTCAGGCCGTAACGCGCGCACTTGTCGCGATCGATGTCGATCTCGAGGTTGGGCTGGCCGACGATGTGGAACAACCCGACGTTCTCGGTGCCCCGCACGTTCTTGAGGATCCGCGTGACCTTCTGGCCGATCTCTTCGAGCCGGGTCAGATCGCTGCCGAAGATCTTGATCGAGTTCGCGCCCTTGACGCCGGAGAGGGCCTCCTCGACGTTGTCGCGGATCAACTGCGAGAAGTTGAAATTGATGCCCGGGAAGTCCTGGAATTTCTCGGCCAGGTCGGCCTCGATCTGCTCGCGGGTGATCTTCCAGCCGAGCCGGCCCCAGATTCCCTCGGCCGGCCGCCACTCCTCCATGGGCTTCAAGGGGACGTTGAATTCCAGGTTGAAGTAGCCGGAAACGTCGGTGCCGTCGTCGGGCCGGCCGACGTGCGACATCACGCCGCGGACCTCGGGGATCGTGTTCATGACCCGCCGCAGCTTGGGCGCGATCCGCGAGGCTTCTTCCAGCGAGGTCGTCCGCGGGATCAGCGCGCGGACCCAGAGATTGCCTTCCTCAAGTTGCGGCATGAACTCGCCGCCCAGCGTCGGTACCAGCGTGATCGTGAAGGCCAACAGGCCGATCATCACCGCGAGCGTCGCGAACCGATGCGCCAGGATATTCTTGAGGGCCTTCAGGTAGCGGACCTTCATGAGCCGATCAACAAACGTATCGCTCTCTTCCTTCTTGTTGTGGAACAGGAACGAGCAGAGGACCGGGGCCAGCGTCAGTGCCATGATCAGGGCGCCGCAGATGGCAAAGGCATACGTGTTGGCCATCGGACCAAACAAAGCGCCTTCGGGGCCGGTCATCGAGAACAGCGGGATGAAAGCGGTGATGATGATCATGGTCGAGAAGAACAGCGCCCGCTCGATCTCGTGCGAGGCTTCGGCGATGCGGTCGATGAGCGGGCGCGTCCGGTCGGCGTTCCGCGCCGTGATGTGCCGGTAGATGTTCTCGACAATGATGACCGAGCTATCGACGATGATGCCGAAATCGACCGCGCCGATCGACAGCAGGTTGGCCGACTCCCCGCGCAGGTACAAGACCGTGATCGAGAACAACAGCGCCAGCGGAATCATGATGGCCACGATGGCCGCGCTCGACAGGTCGCCCAGGAAGACGAACAGCACGGCAATGACCAGGCCCATCCCGACCAGGAGATTGTGCAACACGTTATGGGTCGTGACGTGCACCAGGTCGGTGCGGCGGTTGAAGATGCGGATGTGCATGCCCGGCGGCAGCAGGCCCTCGTTCTCGACCTCCTTGAGCCGCGTCTCGACCGCTTGCGACGTGGGCAGCGACTTCTCGTACTTCCGCATCAGGACGATGCCCTCGATGACATCATCCTCGTCGAACCGGTCCGGGTAGCCCAAGAGCGCGATCTGATGAAGGGCCTCGGCCTGCGCGGCGTGCTCGTCGGCGTGGTCGGCCTTGGCCGGCAACCGGAGCTTGGCCAGCTCGGCATAGGCCGCGGCATAATCCTCGCGCTGGACCAGATCGCGGACGGTGTCGAGCGTCCGGTCCTCGGGCAGGGGTTCTTTCTTGATGGTCAGGCGCCGCGGCGTGATGGCCTTGCGCAGCGTCTCGATCGCCTGGAGGGCCACGGCGACATCGCCCTTGAGCGTGCGGCCGACGATGCCCAGCCGGGGCTGACTGCCGACGACCACCCGGGAGACCTGGCTGACGTAAATCGGCACGCCCTGGTTGGAGGCCAGGCAGACGCGGCGAATGTCGGCCAGCTTGTCGTTCTCGATCGAACGCACCAGGGCCGCGAACGCCGCGGCCTTGTCGGGCTCGTCCTGATCCGTGGCGGCCTTGGTGGAAGCCGCGGCGGACGCGCTCGACTTGATCCGTTCCGCATTGGCCGGGTCGAGCGGATCGAGACCTTTGCCAAAAAGACCCAGGGCCCGGACGTTGTGCGCCTGGCTGCCCAGGCTCAGCACATTGCCGCCGACATTGGCGTTGGCCGGCCCGATCTGGCTGGCCACCGTCTGGAGCGTGAGGTTGTACTGCGTCAGGAGCCGCGGATCGACGAGCACCTGATACTGCTTGACCGTGCCGCCGTAGCCGGTCACGTCGATGACGCCCGGCACCTGCTTCAAGGCGCGGTTGAGCACCCAGTCCTGCACGGCCTTCAGGTCGTTGGTCGTGTAGCCGGGCCCTTCCAGCACATAACGGACGATCTCGCCCGTCGGACTCCAGGGCGAAAGGCCCGGTGTGACCCCCTGGGGCAAGTTCGTGGTGAACTGCAGCCGGTTGATGACCTCCTGGCGGGCCTTCCAGTAATCCGTGCCGTAATCGAACTGACACTTGATATCGTTCAGGCCGGCGACCGACGTGCTGCGGAGCTGTTTCAGGCCCGGCATGCCGTTGAGCGTCGTTTCCAGCGGGATGCCGATGAGGCGCTCCATTTCCTCGGGGCTGGCGCCGGGATTCTGGGTGATGACCTCGACCAGCGGTGGCGTCGGGTCGGGGTACGCCTCCACGTTCAAGTTCAGCGCCGAATGCACGCCCACGAGGATCAGGGCCAGCGTCCCGAGCAGGACGATCAGGCGGTGGTGCAGGCTCCACGAGATGATCGCTCGGACCATGAAACGTCGTCTCCCGGACGCACAGGCAAAGGACCGCGATGCCCCTCACCGATCCATGATGGAGAATGGAGTATCCCTCGGGGGCCGCGGGGACGCAGCACGAACGGGGCGGAAAACCGCCGTCTCTGAGACATCGGAATCCCCGCGACCGGGCCGACACGAGGGGACCGGCTCTCAAGCCGGCGGCGGCCTCGCCCGGCCGGTCCAGTCCATGCTATGCTAGGAGAGGCTCGGCATCGAAGTCCAGGGCCGCGCGGGGAAGATCCCAATGAAGACGTACATCGTGACGGTGACGGCGGCCGACCAGGTCGGGATCGTGCACGCGGTGACCGGCACGGTCACACAGTGGGGCGGCAACGTCCTGGAGCTGAGCCAGACGGTCCTGCGGGGTTACTTCACGATCATCCTGGCCGTCGAGTTCCCCGAGGCGATCGACCCCGAGGCGTTGACGAAGGCCGTCGTGGAGCAGGGGGCCCGGTTCGGCCTGACGGTCCAGGTGATCACGGCCGACCTGAACCGCGGTTCCCCCGTGGCCGATGGCGAGCGCTTCATCTTGACGGTTCTGGGGGCGGACCGTCCCGGCAATATTCACGCCATCGCCGGGTGTCTGGCCGAGCACGGGGTCAACATCGTCGATCTGCACGCTCGCGCCGAGGGTCCGCGTTTCTCCCTGGTCATGGAAGCGTTCCTGCCCCCCGACCTTCCGCCCGGGACCGTCCGGGCCGAGCTCGAACGCTTCGGCAAGGACCGCGAACTGGAAGCATTTGTCCAGCACGAGAACATCTTCCTGGCCACGACCGAGCCGAGCCCCGTGCGCGTGGACGTGGGCCGGTGGCGCCGAGATGCAATCGCGCTGAGGTCGCGAGCGACGCAGCACGACGTAGCGCGGCAGAGCCGCCAGCGACCCCGGCGCCGCTCGACCCGGCGTGAACGCCGGGCCTGTGACCGCGGCGCGGCAAGCCCGGTGAACCGGGCGAAAGACCACACGCTCAGGCGCGCATCTCCCAGCCCGGTTCACCGGGCGTCTTCCCTCTTCGGCCCGGCGTTCACGCCGGGTCGGGCCGCGCAACAGGGACAATCCACGCGGAAGGACAACAACCGCCGAGGCGACATTGCCGGGTGCGTCCCGTCCGCGCCGACGCACCTCTTCAGCACGCTCGCTCAATCCCGATCGGGGCAGCCGAGGAAGAGGTGCGTCTGCGCGGACGGGACGCACCCGACTCGCTACTCGCACCCGATGCGATGCTGTTTTTCAAACTCCCAGCACGTTTCCGGGCTGATGAAGTAATAGGTCTGGCCCTCGTACTGGAGCGTCATCTTGGCGAAGCTCTTGGGGAACCGCACGTTGGCGATCGGGTCGCAGACCATGTGCTCGCGCTGATACGGCTCGGCGAGCTGGATCTGGAGGTAGGTCCGGGTGAAATCGACGAGCCGGTCGTCGAGCCAGCGCGTGACCTTCGCCTCGTCGAAGCCCTCGACGGGCAGGGCCAGGCGATCGTGGGGCGTGAAGCGAATGTAGATCGGCAGCACGTCGAGATTGTAGTCCAGAAACAGGTTCGTGATGTCCGTGTCGTGGATCATCTCGAAGCGGAGTGTGATCTGGGCTAGCTCCGAAGGAAACTGGCACGAGACGACGCTCTGGTAGTGGTGCCGTCCGTGGTGGATCGCCGGCTTGGCCGCGAAGTCGAACCTTCTCGCCAGCACTTCGAGCCGGGGCTCGGCGACCAGCCGGATGCGGTGCGCCGTGCGCAGAAATGTCCGGTAGCGGTGGTGCAGGGCCTCGTACGACTGCTCGGCTTCCTCCTGGAATTTCCGGATCTCACTCCGCACCGCCGCGAACTCGGCCTCGAGACGCTGCTCCAGTTCGTGGGTCGTCGCCATGAAGTGTTCCTCCACGTATCCGGGAGGTCCGTTGCGACCGGGCGAACGGCCTGGTTCGCCCACGCCTTGTCCTTCCATTGTCTGCGACGGGAATCGGACCGCAAGGGGTGAGCGCGCGGCGCGGGCCCGCCATCGCCACGGAGCATCGCCGCAGGTATAATGACGGTAAGAAGCTGCCTTTGAGGGCTCCGACCATGCCCGTTCATGACTGGACTCGTGTCAACCCGGGGACGTTCCACCACTTTCATGCTGCCTGGATCACGGCCATCAGCAACGTCCTGAACCGCGGGCTGCTTCCCCCCGCGTATTACGCCATGGCCGAACAGGTCGCGGGTGAGACCGGGCCGGACGTGCTGACGCTCCAGGTCGGCGAACCGGGAGGTAGCGGGCCCGCGTACGTGGAAGATGATGAGGGAACGGCTGGTGGCGGGGTGATGACCGTGGCCGTCACGCCTCCACGGGTCCGTTTCAGGGCTTCCATGGAGCTTGACGAGTACGTCCGCAAACAGAACCTGCTCGTCATCCGCCATGCGAGCGACGATAGCATCGTTGCCCTGGTCGAGATCCTCTCACACGGCAACAAGGCCGGCCGGGCCCCCATGAATGCCTTTCTGGACAAGGCCGTCTCGGCGTTGTGGCACGGTTATCATCTGCTCCTGATCGACCTCCAGCCGCCGACGTCGCGCGACCCCCAGGGCATCCATGGGGCAATCTGGTCGGAGCTCGGCGACGAGTCGTACCAGGCCCCGGCCGACAAACCGCTCACGCTGGTGGCGTACTCGGCCGGAGTACCCAAGGAAGCGTACATCGAGCCGATCGCCGTGGGCGACGTGCTGCCCGACATGCCTTTGTTCCTCGAGCCCGACACCTACGTTCCGGCCCCTCTCGAAGCGACCTACATGGAAGCCTGGCGCGACGTGCCCCGGCGCTGGCGGAACGTGATTGAGCCGCCGCTGCTCTGACCGCCACGGCACCACCCTCTTGATTCTTGACCCGATCCCGGCCACCCTCAGCGGGAGTTTCGCGCGGCCGACGCCGTCCGTCGGCGGGGCGTTTCGAAAAGGGATCGATCATGAATCACGGCTCAAGAGCTCTTCAAAGAGGCGGTCTCCTCGCCGCGGTCGTGCTGGTCGTCTTCGCGGCGACGGCACGCGGGGGCGATCCGCTGTTCCCCTTCGTCCTTCCCTGGGATGATGCCTCCCCCGGCGTCACCAATCCCCATACCTGGGGCCAGGTTCCCGCACAGGCCACCGAGCGCGTCGTGGTCCGCGACGGCCACCTCGTCCTCGGCGCGAAGCGATTCCGCATCCTGGGCGTCAATACCTGCTTCGGTGCCAGCTTCCCCACCAAGGAGGACGCCCCCAAGGTCGCCGCGCGCATGGCCCGGCTGGGCATCAACGCCGTCCGCTTCCACCACATGGACACCTCGCCATCCCCCAACGGCCTGCTCAAAAGCGACGCCCGCACCCTCGACCCGGCCCAGCTTGACCGCCTCGATTACTTCATCGCCCAGCTCAAGGCGAACGGCATCTACGCCGACCTGAACCTGCACGTCGGCCGCAACTATCCGGGTCTGCCCCAGGGCAAAGGCGTCCCGAATTACGATAAGGGACTCGACCAGTTCGAACCCCGCATGATCGCCCTGCAGCGCGACTACGCCCGCGACCTGCTCACCCACACCAATCCCTATACCCATTCCCGGTACGCCGACGAGCCGGCCGTCGTCCTCGTCGAGATCAACAACGAGAACGCCCTGACCCACGAATGGTATCACACCGGCCTCGACGACCTGCCCGACGTCTACGGCGCCGAGTTCGCCCGGCAATGGAACGCCTGGCTCAAGACGAAGTACGCCGACACCACCGCCTTGCGCAAAGCCTGGAGCGTTCTTGAAGAGCGTCCCGGCCCCGAGCTCCTGACCAACGGCGGCTTCACGAAGAACAAGGACCACTGGAACCTGGAGCAGCACCAGGGTGCCGTCGCCGAGGCGACGGTCGTCCGTGATGCCCCCGCCAACCGCGCCGCCGTCCGCCTCCACGTCTCCAAGCCCGGCCTGGAATCATGGCACGTCCAGCTCAACCAGGCCGGCTTGAAAATGACCGCCGAGCGGCCCTACACGCTCAAGTTCCAGGCGCGCAGCGAGTCCCCCACCCGGCTCCAGGTCGTCGCCTCGCAAGCCCATGAGAACTGGGAGCAACTCTGGTCCAGCTCGGTCGAGCTGACCGCGCAATGGCAGAGCTTCCAGCTCACCTTCGCCCCCACCAGCTCCGACACGAACGCCCGGATCGTCTTCTCCGGCATGGGCGCCAAGACCGGCACCTTCGAGTTCGCCGATGTCTCCCTCACCACCGGCGGCCTGCTCGGCCTGAAGCACGACGAGACGCTCGGCCAGATCGACTGGTTCCGCAAGCGCGACTTCGCCAGCCGCACCCCGGAAGCCCAGCGCGACTGGCTGCGCTTCCTGTTCGATACCGAGAAGCAATACTGGGGCGGCCTGGCTGCACTACTTAAGGAAGGATCTGGGCGTCAAGGCCCTCCTCGTCGGCACCCAGCTTGGCTGGAGTCCCGCGCCGATCCAGGCCGAGCTCGATGTCGTGGACTCGCACTCGTACTGGCAGCACCCCCACTTCCCGAACCGTCCGTGGGACCCCGAGGACTGGATCGTCCCGAACATTCCGATGGCAGGCGCCAAGGACGGCGGCACCCTGCCCGTGCTCGGCCTGCAGCGCGTGGTCGGCAAGCCGTACATCTGCACCGAGTACAACCACGCGGCTCCCAACACCTTCGCCAGCGAGACGGTGCCGCTGATCTTCGCCTATGCGGCGCGCAGGACTGGGACGGGGTGTTCCTGTTCGCCTACTCGCACCGCCGCGATCAGTGGGACACCGGCTCCATCACCAGCTTCTTCGACATCGACCAGGACCCGCGGAAGTGCGCCACCCTGCCGGCCGCCTTCGCGATGTTCGTCCGCGGCGACATTCCGGCGGCATCCGCAACCCAGTACGCCCGCCCGTCTCTCGACCAGTACCTCGACGCCGAGCGTACCAAAGGCCCCAGCCCCGCGCCGACGCCTTCGGCGTGCCCTATACCGCGGCCATCAAGGACCGGGTCGGCCAGGTGATGCCCGGCGCGGCGACACCCGCGACGGGATCGTCGGTGGTGAGAGACGAGAGCTTTCAGTGGAAATCGTTGCCGGAAGGTGGCCTCGTCACGATCGACACGCCCCGCTCGAAAGCGGTCCTCGGCACGACGAAAGCCGGTCCCCACACGCTGGGCCAGGTCGTCGTCACCCCGGGCCCGAACCGGCAAGACTGGGCGGCCGTGACGCTGACGGTGGTCGAGGGCCGCGACTTCCAGTCCCCGGGCAAGATCCTCGTGACCGCGACGGGCCTGGCCGAGAATACCGGCATGAAGTGGAAGGACGACGCCCATTCCAGTGTCGGCCGCAACTGGGGGCACCGTCCGGCGCTCGTCGAGGGCATTCCCGCCACCATCCAGTTGCCCGTCGCCGCAAGCCGCGTCCGGGCCTGGTCGCTCGACGAACACGGCCAGCGCCGCGCGGCGCTGACGGTGCGCGACGCGCAAGGCCGCGCCGCCCTCGAGATCGGACCCGCCCAGGCCACCCTCTGGTACGAAGTCGAGATCCGGCCGTGATCCGGCCACAGTGTTTGTCTTCGTAGGGTGGGCACGGCTCACCATCTTATGACCAAATTCGGATGGTGGGCCGTGCCCACCCTACGAAGACGGTTTTTTGACCGGTCAGGTCCGTTGCAGGGGTGGAAAGAGAAGTGTTAAGCTGGAAGCACTTCTGCATTTCCTGCGCCAAAATCCGTCCTCGGTCCGTGTGCCGTTTTTCGAGCCGGGCGTGCGGCCGGCCGGTCTCTTCCGGTCGATAACCCCTCCATCCGGCTTGTACAGGCACCCGGGCCGTGGCCGGCGTACGCCCAACGAGCTGTTCCGTCTTCCCGGAGCCCAAAACCCATGGCAAAGCAGGGGCGTGACTGGACCGACATCCTGTTGAAGCGCGGGGTCATCAGCCCCGATCAGCTCAATGAAGCCAAGAAGGTGGGAAGTATTCCCGTCGAAGAGGCCCTCGTCAAGCACGGCTATGCCAGCTCCGAAGAGGTCATGAAAGCCAAGGCCGAACAGTTCGGCATGGACTACGTCGCCCTTCACGAAATCGAAATCCCGCCCTCGATCATCGAGCTGGTCCCCGAGTCGCTGGCCCGCGAGAACATCGTGATGCCCCTGGCCCAGGAGAACGGGGCCATCAAGGTCATCATGCACAACCCGCTCGATTTCGAGACCATCGACAAGCTGCGCTTCGTTTTGAACAAAGAGATCGAGGTCGCCCTCGCGCCCAAGGAGGCCATCCTCGAAGCGATCAACAAGTACTACGGCGGCGCCACCACCGAGACCGAGTCGGTCGATACCATGCTGATGGAGTTCACCGACACGGCCATCGACTTCGCCGAGGACGGCACCGACACCCGCAAGGGGGCCGGGCCCGACGAGGGGGACGCCCCGATCATCCGCCTGGTGCAGCTCGTCATCACGGAGGCCGTCAACATGCGCGCCTCCGACATCCACATCGAGCCCTTCGCCGACCGCATCCGCATCCGCTACCGCATCGACGGCGTCTGCATGGAGCGGGACAGCCCGCCCCGCCGCCTCCTGAACGCCATCGTCAGCCGCCTCAAGATCATGGGCCAGATCGACATCGCCGAGAAACGACGCCCCCAGGACGGCCGCATCAAGGTCAACGCCGCCGGCAAGGACATCGACCTGCGTGTCAGCATCCTCCCAACCGCACATGGCCAGTCGGTGGTCATGCGGATTCTCGACCGTGACAACATCAAGGTCGGCCTCCGCGACCTGGGTTTCGGCGAGGAGGACTGGAAGCGGTTCTCACATCTGATCAAACGGCCCAACGGCATCTTGCTGGTGACCGGGCCCGACCGGCTCGGGCAAGACCACCACCTTGTACGCCGCCCTCAACGAGCTGAACCGTCCCGACGTGAAGATCATCACGGCCGAGGACCCGGTCGAATACTACCTGCCCGGCATCAACCAGTGCGAAGTCAAGGCCAAGATCGGCATGACCTTCGCGCGCATCATCCGGGCCATGCTGCGGCAGAACCCGAACATCCTGCTGGTGGGCGAGATCCGCGATGAGGAGACGGCCAACACCGCCATCCAGGCCTCACTGACAGGACACCTGGTTTTCAGTACGCTACACACGAACGATGCGCCCAGCGCTGTAACGAGACTGGTCGATATCGGCATCCAGCCGTTCCTCGTCGCCAGTTCCATCATCGGTATCATGGCCCAGCGGCTCGTCCGCAAGGTCTGCCCCAAGTGCCGCCAGCGCGTGGAACCCCCATCCCACGTCCTTCAAGGTCTGGGCCTGAAGCCCGAACTCGCCAAGCGGGCAAACTTCATGAAAGGGAAAGGGTGCAGCCACTGCGGTAAGACAGGCTATCGAGGTCGAATGGGCATTTTCGAGCTGATGGTCATGTCCAGCCAGATCCGCGAGATGACGTTCCGGGGCGAGTCCACCCTCGAGATCCGCAAGATCGCACGGACGTCAAGGGATGCGCACGCTGTTCGAGGACGGCATCATCAAGGCCCTGAAAGGACAGACGACCATCGACGAGGTGCTCCGCATCACCCACACCATGGCGTGCGTTCAGGACGTGTAGGGCACGGCGGGCATGGGCCCGTGCGAACTCCGGCGCGCCTTTGTTCCCCAGGACGGCGGCGTCGGGGCGGGGCAGCGGCTAAGAAACCCTGGCCAGTGCTTGATCTCGGGCCGCGGTCGGGGAATAATGAGGGGTGTGGGCCGGACTGGAAACCCTCGTTGTAAGTCGGTTTCCCCACCCCTCGTTGTGCCGGACACCTGGTCGATAGGACAAAGTCAAGTCCCGCGGCGCGCGGCCCGGGGACATCGACACCGACGGGGGTCTCTGCGGGAGAGCGGACACACGATGGGTACGATCCTGATCGACAAGCTGTTGCAGACCGTCTGCACCCAGAAGGCCAGCGACTTGCACCTGACCGTGGGCAGCCCGCCGATGCTGCGGCTGCACGGGCACCTGCGGCCGCTGGCCACGAAGGTGCTGGAGGCTCCGGACACCACGGCGCTGATGAAAAGCATCACGCCCGAGCGGGGCCAGCAGGAACTGCAGGAAGTGGGCGGGACCGACTTCGGGTTCGCCTTCGGCGAGATGGCCCGCTTCCGCGTGGCCGTCTTCAAGCAGCGCGGCAACATCGGCCTGGTCTTGCGGCGCATCCCGAACGAGTTCCTCACCTTCGAGCAACTCGGCCTGCCGCCGGTCATCGAGGACCTGATCCAGCGCCCCCGCGGCCTGATTCTGGTGACCGGGCCGACCGGCTCGGGCAAGACGACCAGCCTGGCGTCGCATGATCAACTGGCTCAACGATAACCTCGACCGGCACATCATCACGATCGAGGACCCGATCGAGTATTACCACAAGCACAAAAAGTCGCTCATCAATCAGCGCGAGATCGGCATCGACGTGCCCGACTTCCCCGAGGCCATCCGCCGCGCCTTGCGGATGGACCCGGACATCATCCTCGTCGGCGAGATGCGCGACCTGGCCACGATCTCCGCGGCCATCACCGCCGCCGAGACCGGCCACATCGTCTTCGGCACCCTGCACACCAACTCGGCCGAAGGCACGGTCAACCGCATCATCGACGTGTTCCCCAAGGAACAGCAGGACCAGATCCGCACCCAGCTTTCGGTGGCGATCATCGGCATCCTGTGCCAGTCCCTACTGCCGCGCAAGCCGAAGGGTCTGGTCGCGGCCTACGAGATGCTGGTCGTCACCCCGGCCATCTCGAACCTGATCCGCGAGAACAAGACGTACCGCATCGACGCATCGATCCAGACCGGTCGCAAGCACGGCATGATCCTGATGGACGACTCGCTGTTCAACCTCTGGCGGCAGGGGATCGTCGAGGAAGAGGAGATCATCTTCAAGTCCCGCAAGCCGACCGAACTTGCGGAACGGATCGAGAACGCCAAGAAGGGCATTCTCGAGGACGAGATCGGCGAGGAGGAAGAGGAGGAAGCGGAGAAGGACGCGAAGAAAAAGTGAAAACAGCGCCGCGGCGGTGTCACAAGCCGGCCCGCCCGGCGTAATCTTCGGGGTTCGCGTCGCGTTCGAAAGGTCCTGTTCGTTTCCGGGTTGTCTGGCGCGGTCTGGCCCGCCGGCGGAGTGCCGGCCCAGGTCGCGTCGAGACCTTGGTAGGGTGTTTCCCATGGCACGCCGAATTGGCAAGATCCTCGTGGACATGGGCTACCTCGACGAGGAGGGGCTGTGGAGCGTCCTCGAAGAGCAGAAGCAGACGCAGCGAGCTGACCGGCAAGGTGGCCGTGCGGCTCGGGCTGGTCAAAGAGGAGCAGGTCCTCAAGGCGCTCGCCGAGCAGCTCGGCATGAAGGTCGTCAAGCTGGCCGACATGTCCATCCCGCACGGAGCTGCTCGAGTCGATCAACGAGACGATGGCCACGCTCGTACAAGGTCGTGCCCATCTCGCTGAACAAGAAGGATAAGTCGATCACGGTGGCCATGGCCGAGCCGCAGAACCCGGCCACCATCGACAGCCTCAAGATGTTCCTGGGGGTCGATGTCAAGGGCGCGATCGCCTCGGAGAAGGACATCGACGACGCCATCAAGCGGGTCTTCGCCGGCAAGAGCGAGTCGATCCAGGACGTCGTCAAGCAGATCGAGTCGGACAAGGGCCTCCAGGCGTTCGCCGGCCGCAACGAGAGCACGATCGACCTCGAGGCGATCGAGGAAATGGCCGAGGCGGCGCCGGTGCGCAAGCTGATCAACATGGTCATGCTGCTGGCGATCAAGGACAAGGCGACCGACATCCATTTCGAGCCGTTCGAGGAAGAGTACAAGATGCGGTACCGGGTCGACGGCGTGCTCTACGAGCTGGTGCCGCCGCCCCGACACCTGGCCGCGGCGATCTCCAGCCGCATCAAGGTCATGTCCAACCTCGACATCGCCGAGCGCCGGCTGCCGCAGGACGGCCGCATCCAGCTCGCCATCGGCGGCAACTCGGTCGATATCCGCGTCTCGACCCTGCCGACGATGTTCGGCGAGAGCGTCGTCTTGCGAATCCTCGACCGCACCGTCGTCAATCTCGACCTCGAGAAAATCGGCATGCCGGCCGACACGCTGGTCGTGCTGGCGCGAGGTGATCCACAAGCCCAACGGCATCATTCTGGTCACCGGGCCCGACCTCCTCGGGCAAGACGACCACGCTCTACGCCACGCTCAACGAGCTGAACTCGGTCGAGGACAAGATCATCACCACCGAGGAGCCGATCGAGTACGACATCGACGGGCTGATCCAGGTGCCGATCAACTCCGAAATCGGCGTGACCTTCGCCGCCTGCCTGCGGAGCATCCTGCGGCAGGACCCCGACAAGATCCTGGTAGGCGAAACCCGCGACCTGGAGACGGCCGAGATCGTCGATCCAGGCGTCGCTGACCGGCCACATCGTGTTCACGACGCTGCACACCAACGACGCGCCTTCGGCCGTGACCCGCATGCGGGACATGGGCCTGCCGACCTTCCTCATCACGGCCACCGTCGAGGCCGTGCTCGCCCAGCGGCTCGTGCGCAAGCTCTGCGCCAACTGCCGCACCGAGTTCATGCCGCCCCCCGAGTCGATCATGGAACTCGGCTACACCGCCGAGGAGGCCGCCAGCAAGAAGTTCTACTACGGCCGCGGCTGCGAGAAATGCAATAACACCGGCTACAAGGGCCGCATGGGCCTCTTCGAGCTGCTCATCATGAATGATCACCTCCGCGAGCTCGTCATCCCAGGAGGTCTCGCTCGACGAGTTCCGCAACGCCGCTCGCAAGAGCGGCATGCGCACCCTCCGCGAGGCGGGCCTCCTGGCCATCCACGCCGGCTTCTGTTCCATCGAGGAAGTCGTTCGAGAAACGATGCTAGATGATATTTAAGCGGTAGTTTTCGTAGGGTGGGCTCGGCCCACCTCGGCAGACAAAGGGACGGTGGGCCGAGCCCACCCTACGAAGCCGGGAGCGAACGATGCCGACCTTCCAGTACGAGGCCATGGACCACACCGGCAAGGAGGTCAAGGACACGATCGACGCCGCCACGCAGGAGGAAGCCCAGCAGCTCATCCGGCAGAAGGGCTTCTTCGTCACCAAGATCTCCGAACGCGCGAGCAAGAAGGCGAAGGGCCCGAAGGCGGCGAAGAAGGCGGGGCGGAAGAAGAAGAAGTCGTTCACGATCGGCAAGCTCTCCCCCAAGCTGCTCTGCACCTTCACCCGGCAGCTCTCGACCTTGCAGGACGCCGGTCTGCCCGTGCTGCGCAGCCTCAAGATCCTCTACAATCAGTGCCGGCCGGGCGTCTTGAAGAACGCCCTCGAAGATGTCGTCGAGGACATCGAAGGCGGCTCGACGCTCTCCGAGGCGTTCGCCAAGCACCCCAAGTGCTTCGACCGCCTCTACTGCAACATGATCAAGGCCGGCGAGGCGGGCGGTGCCCTCGAAGCGATCCTCCAGCGCCTGGCCGACTTCAAGGAAAAAGACCAGACCCTCAAGCGCCGCATCCGCGGGGCCATGGTCTACCCGATCGTCGTCATCATGGTCGCCTTGATCATCGTCGGGTTCATTCTCTACTGGATCGTCCCCAAGTTCGAGGCGATTTTCGCCGACTTCGGCGTCGACCTGCCCCAGATGACCAAGTTCCTCATCAAGGCTTCCCACTTCGTGGTCAACGACTGTTGGGTGGTCATCGTTGTGCCGGTTGTCTTCTGGATCATCGTCAAGCTGATCTACCGCAACAAGACAGGCGCCTACGTGCTCGACCGGATCAAGCTGTTCATCCCCGTCTTCGGCCAGATCATCGAGAAATCGACGGTGGCCCGCACGACCCGCACCCTGGGCACGCTGGTGACCTCGGGCGTGCCGATCCTCGAGGCCATGAACATCGTCCGCGACACCGCCGGCAACGCCGTCTTCGAACGCGCCTTTCAGCGCATCCACGACTCGATCCGCGAGGGCGAGACCATCGCCCAGCCGCTCAAGGAGGCGCGCATCGTCGATGATATCGTCGTGAACATGATCGACGTCGGCGAGGAGACCGGCGAGCTCGACACCATGCTCAACAAGATCGCCGACAACTACGACGAGGAAGTCGAGGTGCTCGTCGACAGCCTCGTGAGCCTGCTCGAACCCATCATGATCGTGGTGCTGGGCGGCATCATCGGCTTCATCGTCATCGCGATGTTCCTGCCGCTGATTCAGCTCATCACCAAGCTCTCGGGCTGAGCCAGTCCGCGCCGGCCGCGGCCCCCCGGGGCCCGGCCGGACGCCGCCCGGCCCGTGACGCGACCTTCTCGAAACCCACAATACTTTTGTCCACCAGGAAACCGGCCCCCGGCCCGGCGTCGATCGGCGTCCAGACCTTGTTCTTCGTGCTCGTTCTCGCCCGCGAATTGGCTCGTTTGCGGATTCCAGATTCGTGATTCCGGATTCCGGATTCCAGATTCCGGATTCTCCAAGACAGGGATCAGATTACACCCAACGACAAGCTGACCTCCGGAATCCGGAATCGGGAATCCGGAATCACGAATTTGATAGGAGTCTGGTGTTATGGCCCGCCCGCATCCTCGACGTGTCCGCCCGGGCTTCACGATGGTGGAGCTTTTGGTCGTCATCACCATCATCTCGCTCTTGATGGCGCTGTTGATCCCGGCCGTGACCGGCGCCGTGCGCCGGGCGCGGGACGCCCAGGTCTCCGCCGAGATCCAGTTGCTGTCGCAGTCCCTTCAGTCGTTCAAGAACACCTACGGCGATTTCCCGCCGAGCCGGATCATTTTGAACGAGAACGGCGTGATCACCAGACGGCTGCGCTCGCTGCGATACATGCGGAAGTTCTTCCCCAAGGTCAACTTCAGCACCAACGCGGCCGCTCCCGTGTTTCCGGCCGCCTCCACGGTCTGGTACGACTTCAACGGGGACGGCGTGTTCCAGACGACCCCGTACATACTGGAAGGACACGAGTGCCTGGTCTTCTTCCTGGGCGGCATTCCGACGCGGACCGTCGGCGCCAACACGCCGATCTCGGGCATGGGCGGGTTCTCGAACAACCCGTCGAACCCGTTCATAAGCGAGAACGCCCAGCCCAGCCCGCGCACGCGGCCCTTGTTCGATTTCCAGGCCGGCCGGCTTTTCGATGAGGATGGCGACGGCATGCCGGGCTATCTCGATCCCCTCGGGATGGGGACCGACGGCCGCCCGTACGCGTACTTCAGCGCCTACGGGGGCAACAACTACGACCCCGATGACGAAAACTCGTTGGGCAGCGCGAGCGTGAGCCCGGACGACGCGGGATCGGAACGGCAGTTCGGCACGTCGGCCGCATCCCCGCGCCGAACCCTTACACGAGCAGGACGCCCGTGCCGTCGAGCGGGTATCCCAAGTACATCAACTCGGAGTCGTATCAAATCCTCTCCGCGGGGCGCGACCGGATCTACGGCGTCGGCGGGCAGTATATCCAGAATGGTGCGGGGGACCGGCTGCCGATCACCAGCGACGAGATCTCCCCACCAACGGCAGTGCCGGCGACCACGACATCCGCTACCGAGAGCGGGACAACCTGACCAACTTCAGCAACGGGACCCTCGAGTGATGAACGCCTCCGCGCAAGCCACCAACGACCGGCTCCGGCCACCGTGCCAGGCGGCTGCGCGTGGGCCGGCGCGGGTTCACGCTGATCGAGTTGATGGTGGTCGTCGTCATCATCGGCATCATCGTCGGCCTGGTGCTCGTCGCCAGCTACGAGGGCGTCAACCGCGCCCAGGAACGGGCCACCCAGGCGCTGATCGCCAAGCTCGACCAGGGCATCAACGACCGGCTCGACGCGCTGATGTCGCTGGGGGTCGATCCCACCGGCGCGCACCAGTTCCTCGCGGCCATCTGGCCGCTCGGTTTTGTCACCCTGGCCTCCGCCCGCGTTGCCTTGGGGCCTGCCCAGCGATCAGCGCGCCAGGTCATCGCCCAGCTCGACTACCTCAAGCGCGAGATGCCCGACGTTTTCGTCGTCGATACCAGCAACGCGGCGTATCCGATCAACTTCGCGGGCTGGCCCTACCCGGGCGCGACCGGCAACGACATGTACCTCCTGCCGCTCGGTCACATGGCGCGGGCCTATCGCTACGGTCAGAACGATGCCAGCAACGCTCCTTACAGCGGTCCGGGCGACAACCCGGGCCTACCGACGCCCAATTTCCCCGGCGGGGCCAGGGGATCTACGGCGCGTCGTTCAACGCCCGCGCCTCGCTCTACAAGGCCCTCTTCACCAAGCTGAACCTGCCCCCGCAGGGCTGCGACGGTGTGGACAACGACGGCAACGGTTATGTCGATGAAATCTCCGACCAGGAATGGGGCATCCCCAGCGCGGCGGGTGCCGCGTTGATCGCCGATTCGTTGAACAAGCACACGCACAAGACCGCGCGGTCCGAGTGCCTGTACGCCTTGCTGGTCGGCGGCGTCGGCCCGCTGGGGAGCACTTTCTCGGCCGACGACTTCACCTCCAAGGAGGTGGGCGACAGCGACGGCGACGGCCTGCCCGAGTTCCTCGATGCCTGGGGCCAGCCGTTGCAGTTCTACCGCTGGCCGACGCACTACATTTCGCCCCTCCAGCGCGGCTGGAGCAATCTCGACGCCAACGGCACGGCCACCGGCCCCTATTCGGGCATGACCGAGCCGCGCGATACGGCGGCTTATGATCCGAACAACCAGCTCGTCGCGCCCGCCTGGTGGAGCGGCACCTTCAATACCAACGTCGTCTCGGGCTTCACGCCGCCGACCGGCGCCGCCTACAGTAGTCCGGCCTATGCCGTGATGAGCTACTTCGTCAGCCTGGTCGATTCCGCCGCCTGGCCCATGGGCATCGGCTGGGATCGCAGCGGCGTCTCGGTCCGCCGCCAGTATTTCTGCCGCCCCCTGATCATCTCGTCCGGCCCCGATCAGAAGCTCGGCGTCGGCCAGCTTGCGTTCGACTACTCGAACTACGGCGTCTTCGCCGGCTCCGTGGACATGAGCGTAGCCCATCCCGGCCAGCTCGACCCCACGAAAGTCCTCGACCTGATCCAGATCGAGAACACCGCGGCCAACCTGTCGCCCAACCGGGACAAGACCAAACCGCTGCTCCCCGAGGCCAGTGGCGACGTGGTCGGCCCCGCCATGCGGACGGACTGGGGCCTGGACGATATCTCGAACCAGAGCCTCCAGACCGCGATCGGAGGTGTCAAGTGAAGCCCCGTGGTGTTTTCGCCAAGACCCGGGCGGCTGACGGAATGCAGTCTCCGAATCCGGCTCTCCCCCTTACCAAGGGGGAGTTGGAGGGGGTTCGGGGTGAAGCCGCGGCGGGCAGGGAGAACCCCCCTCAGTCCCCCCTTGGTAAGGGGGGAAGCCAGACGGGTTGGCTTCGGGATGGGGTTTCCTCCGGAAGCCGAGCTTCGCGCCGCGGCTTCACGCTGATCGAGCTTCTGGTCGTGATCACGATCATCCTGATCGTGTCGGTGGCCAGTCTGCCGGTGGTGCTGCCGGCGATGCGGCAACAGAGCGTCAGCAACGCGGCCTTGCTGCTCAACGCCGAGCTGAGCCGGGCCCGCGACGAGGCCGTCCGCGACAACAAGGTGCACGGCCTGCGCTTTCTCCCCGACCGCGACGGCCGCTTCACCTTCTTCGGCGCGACCCCGGCCTACTCGCGCATGATCCCCATCGAGATGGGGCCGGATTACAGCGAGGGAGCCGTGCGGCTGCTCGATCCTAATCCGTTGGGCAACCCCTCCCAGGTCATGGACGCCGCCATCGTCGCGAACGTTTTTCACGGCGATTCCGCCTATCTCTGGCCGGTGGTCAACACCTGCTGGCGCACCATCTGGGAGTCGAAGTACAGCCTCATCGACTTTACGGTCCCCTTTGGCATCCCGCGGTCACCCACCTCGTGGTACTGGAATATCCGCCAGGGGGACAAGATCCGCCTCAACAAGACCGGCAAGGAATACACGATCGTCGGGCCCATGCTGGTCGGCCCCTCGCTCGTCCAGAACCAGAATAACGCGTTCCTCTTGAACTACGACAAGCCCGGCTCCCAGATGAGCAACCCGGAGCGGTACATCAACTGGGGCTCGCCGAACAGCTTCATCTCCTCGCCGACTTCGACCGTGCCACCGTCCACGGTGGAGTTCCTCATCGTCCTCGATGGCGTGGACAACGACAACGACGGCTATGTGGACGAGCAGTGGGACGGGGTCGACAACGACGGCGATGGGCACACGGACCCCGGCTTCAACGGCCTGGACGACAATGGCAACGGCTATGTCGATGAGCCCGCCGAGGCGGTGTTCGGCGGCGCCCTGGTCCCTGTGACCGTCGGGGGCGAGTTCGAGCCCGAGTCTTCGCCCGTCCTTCCGACCCTGGACACTCAACTGGATCCAGTGCGAGCAACTACACCATCCTGCGCCAGCCGGTGGTCTCGCCGCGGACGCGCGAGCTGAGCCTGCCGGCGGGCGTCGTGATCGACGCGACGACCTGGAAAGCCGCAGTCCCCGAGCGGTCCCGCTTGCCGATCAATTCGAGCACCGGTTACGCCGACGTCCTCGTCGCCCCCAACGGCCAGGTCGTGCAGCCGCTCGCGGGCCGCACCAAGGCCATGGACCCGAGCGTGAAGTATTACCACTTCTGGATCACCGACGCCGAGGATGTCACCGAGCCGAATCCGGGCCTGGCGCCGAACCCCATCCTGCCGCTGCCGCCGCTGAGCACCTACACGCCGCCGGCCCCCGGCTGGGTCCTCAACGCCAACCGCCGGCTCGTCTCGATCAATACCCGCACGGGCCAGATCACGACTTCGACGGTCGAGCAGGAGAACTTCCTCTACCCGGGGATCGTCTCGCCGAATTACACGGGCCTGAACCGGGAGCTCTACCTCGGATACCCCTACCGGAACTCCGAGCAGGGAGTCAAGACCACGCCATGAAACCTACTCTTCCCCGCGGCCGGTCGGGCATCACGCTGACCGAGATCCTGATCTCGATCCTGATCATGGCCATCGGTCTGGTGTCGCTGGCCTGTCTCTTTCCGGTGGGCCTGGAGCGCATCCGGAAAGGGCAGGAGGGCATGCGGTCCGGCTTGCTGGTCAACACGGCCGTCGCGGACATCAACGCGCACAATCTGCTCGGCCTGAACTCGTTCTATGGCGCGGGCTGGTATGCCTTTGACCCGTGGATCCAGGACACGGTTGGCACGTCCGGGGTCGCCACGCCGATTTATCGCGGCTATGGCGGCAACGGCAAGTTCAACCCGATCGCCCCCTACGGCTATCGCCCGGGCGTGGGCCTGCCGGTCGTGCTCGACCCGCTCTGGTGGGCCGCCGTGAACTCGGGCAAGGCGAGCATCAACTTCCCCAACGCCGCCGCCGGCATCACCCCGGCCAGCGCCGATATCCGCTTCGGCTACGGCATCGGCAGCCTGCGGGCCGATCCCGGCGGCGGTTTCCCCAGCGCCTACGGCTTGCAGCGACTGACCAACTTCTGGGCCTTCACCGATGCCACCGGCAATGTCTTCCCGATGATCGTCCAGGCGTTCACCTCGATCGATGACCCGGTGCTCATGGACGAGGGCGAGATCGCCTCGACCGTCACGACGCCCCAGGCCGGCGAGACCATCACGACCTACACCCGCGGCAATCCGACCTCGCCCGTGCTGACGCTCGACCAGACGGCGGCCGGGACCAACCCGTCGCTGACGTTCGACTGGTCCTATTCCTGGATGTTCACCGGCCAGCGGGCCGTCACCGACGGCAACCTGTACATCGGCGACATCGTCGTCTTCCACAACCGCCAGTTCGGCCTGGAGCCCGACCCGGTCACGAACACGATGGTGCCGGCCGGCGAGCGGGTCGTCGAGGGGGTTTTTGCCTACGGCACGGCCCTCGACGCGACACAGCCCTATTCGGGAAGCATTGGCTTCAGCAACCAGACCCGGACCGTCCTGCTGCGCTGGCCGAAGAATACCCCCACCCCGGATGTCCGCATCGGCGGCTGGATCGCCGACGTGACCTATGAGCGCGACTTCACGACCAGCGACGGGACGCCGCCGAATGCGTTCAGCGATGGCCGGTTCTCGAACCAGCCGTTTCCCGGCCAGCGCTGCCACTGGTACCGCGTGGCCCGCAAGACCGACGTGCAGCAGCCCGACGCGCTCCTGAACGATCCCAACTGGCGCAGCATGATCGTGACGATCGACCAGCCGGTCCAGTCGCGGACGCTGCTGAACTTCAGCCGCCGCGCCGGTGCGGCCGGTCCATGTCAACGTGGCCGTGGTTGTTCCCGCGGTCGTCAACGTGTTCTCGAACAAGGTCTTCACGGCCCGCTGAACCGGGACCGCCGCGAGGGGGGCTTTTCCCATGCGAGTTGCTCCGCCACGATCAACGGCCCGTGGCCCCTCGTCTGGCCTCCCCCCTTGCCAAGGGGGGATGGAGGGGGGTTCTTCGAGTCCGCCGCGGCGCACCCTGGAAGAACCCCCTCCGACTCCCCCTTGGCAAGGGGGAGAGCCGGAACAATCGGGCCTCCCCCCTTACCAAGGGGGGATGGAGGGGGGTTCTTCGAGTCCGCCGCGGCCACACGGAGGAACCCCCTCCCACTCCCCCTTGGTAAGGGGGAGAGCCAGAAGGGGGACTCCGCGTCTTCTCTCGTCCTGGGCAAGGACGGCCCGCCGCCGCGGCGTGACGCTGCTCGAGATGATGGTGACGGTGGCCCTGCTGGTCCTGATCATGACCATCCTGGTGGCCATCTTCCAGAGCGCCACCGGCGCCATCACCACCCAGCGCGCCTACGCGGCGATCGACCAGGATATCCGCCGGGTGGACACGATCCTCCGCCAGGACCTCGACGGCATCACCGCCAAGATGGACCCCTTGCACCCGGCCAGCCCGTCGGACAACCGCGGCTACTTCGTCTACGGCGAGAACGAGCTGTCCGACGCCCAGGGCGAGGACACCGACGACTACATCGCCTTCACCGCCAAGGCGCCCGTGGACCGGCCGTTCATGGGGTACATGGTCGTGCCGGTCTTCAACCTCAACGCCATGGGCGTGAAAATCCCCCAACCCGGCTTCTACAACCGCGTGGCCATCTCCAGCGATTACGCCGAGATCGTTTACTTTCTCCGCAACGGCAACCTGTACCGTCGCGTTTTCCTGATCTTGGACCCCACCAAGACCAACCCGGCGCTGGGGTGGGACAAGACCAACAGCCGCTTCCAACCCGGCGGCGGCTTCGACACGAGCAACACGACCGACATGTTCGGCCAGTCCCAGGGTCTATTCGGCATCCAGACCGGCTGGCTGGGCCTGAATGACATCTCGGCGCATCCGAATCCTTTGGTCGCGGCGCTGCCCGGGCCGCCTGTCCCGAACACGCTCGGCGACCTGACCAACCGCGAGAACCGGGCCTTCAACCCGCGGTTCGCCAACCACTACGCCAGCATGGGGGCGCCGGACGATGCCAACATCGACGGTCTTCCCGACTATTATCCGACGCTCTATCCCGGCGCCTTCAGCACGGGATTGGTCCACTTGCTTCCTGCGGGTTTTCTGCCCAGTGGGTCCAGTTCGCCGCAGATCTTCGCCTTCCCGTTCATCTACCCGAACGGCTTCTCGGTGGCGAATACGGCCTGGCAGAGCGTCGGCGCGTACCACAACACCGTGGTGGCCAACCACGCGCCGCTGGAGTTAGGCGACCCGCTGCCGATCCCGACCACGACCGCGCAGTTTCAAACCTGGTGGGGCTTCCCGACCAAGAAGGAAACCCTGTCGCCGTACTGGACCGACCCGGTCAAGCAGATCAACAACCCGAACGGTCTGTCCATGACGGGCCTGACCCTGCCAAACACCGAGCCGCCCTTTCTTCAGAGCCTCGGTCTGCGGCCCGCGCTGGCCGCGTTCGCGGGCGGCGGTACCCTGGAGCCGATGGCCGCCTTGCCGGCCCTCTCGTCGCGGTGGCGCAGCACCGTCCCGCCCTTCGTCGATCAGACCGCCGGCGCCGATACCTTCGCCCTGCCGCCCTATAGCACCTTCAACGCCCAGTTGTGGCAGTCCCTGCCCGAGGACGACCTGATCCTGACCAACGTCCGCAGCTTCGATGTCAAGGGGTTCGACCCGCTCCTGCAGACGTACATGGACCTCGGCTACGACCCGACCTCGGCCACGCTGACGACCGCCTTGCAGCTTTACGGTCTGGGCCACCAGGGCCGCATCCCGCCGCTGGTGAACGACGTGCGCCCCGACCCGCAATGGCCGGCGCTGAACCCGAACGTGGGCGACAACACGTCCGGCATCATCCGCCTGACCCGCGTGTGGGACTCGTGGTCCACCGACTACACGAACACGCCCTGGCAGACGCTCAACCCGACGGTCCGGCCGCCGGTCATGCAGCCGGTCTACCCGTCGTACCCGGCGCCGTACCCGATCCCGCTGACGGGCATCCAGATCCAGATCCGGGTCCTCGATCCGACCAGTCAGAAGATCAAGATCCACACGATCCGCCAGGACTTCTCCAAGAACCTGAACTGACCTGAGCAGTCCCCCGGTGGGGGAGGAGACCGCCATGTTCGTCTCGAACCGACGCCCCTTTGCCCGCCGCCGCGGTGTCGTGCTGATCCTGGTCCTGGCGATGCTGAGCCTGCTGGCGGTCATCGGCGTGACCTTCGCCACCTTCAGCGGCCAGACGCAGGTCAGCCAGCGCACCTTCGGCGAGGGCCAGAAACAGCCCGACCCGGACTCGATCATCGACTTCGCCCTCGACCAGCTCATCAACGACACCGACAACCCGACCTCGGTGATCCGCGGCCATAGCCTGAAGCGCGACATGTACGGCAACGACGCCTGGAACAACGGCGCGTTGTCCTACCTGCCCGACGGCACCCCGCTGGTGATGATGGCGGTCGCGCGGTTCGCGCACCCCATCTTCGGGCAGGTCTACCAGATCGGCACAAACATCCCCTACAAGCCGACCAACATCCCCGCGCTGGCCACGCTCGACTTCACGCGCTGGACCTTGCGAATCAACGCCAACGGGGCCTATCCCGCCCAGACGCTCGAAGTCCTCGACGACCCGCCACCTTCGAGCGGCACGAACCACATCCTGTTCGTCTCGCTCCCCGATCCCCAGAACGATCCGCTGAGCCCGGGCTACGGCAAGCTGCCCCCGACCCTGGCCATGCCCCAGGCGGGCGCGTTTTTCGTGCTTGATGGCCGCTGGCAGCGCGCCTTCAACGGCTCGGGCGTCACCCCGTTCGGCCTGGGCCAGTACCCGAACTTCCTGTTCAACGGCATCAACCCCAATGATATGGTGAATGCCCCCCAGATGGACGAGGACTACGACGCCGCCGACCTGGAGAACTGGTTCCTCGCGCTCAAGTCGGCCGACGGCAGCGTGCTCATCCCGTCCTTCCACCGGCCGGGCGTCATCCGGTACGACACGGACGCCAGCGGGAACGTGCTCGATGACTGGCAAGGGATTGACAACATCAACACGGCCGATCCGCTGCGCTACATGAAGCAGCGCGCCCGGTTCCTGCGTCCCCGCGCCGTCGATCACCCGGCCGCCGGCCAGGCGACGTTCCCCGATCTGTTGCCGGATGGCAAAGGCTGGGTCACCTACGACGTGGACAACGACGGCGACGGCGTGACCGACTCGGTCTGGACCGACCTGGGCTATCCCGCCCAGCGCGGTTCCAACGGCAAGCTCTACAAGCCGCTGTTCGCCTTCATGGTCCAGGGCCTCAACGGCAAGATCCCGCTGAACACGGCCGGCAATTTGAACATGCGATCCTATGCCGATTGGATCATGTCCTCTTCGGGCCCGATCGAGGACGGCGTCATCGGCCGGCCGCTCGTCGACCACGCCTCGCACCTGGGTTACTCGCCCAGCGAGGTCAACCCGAAATACGCGCTGACATCGATGAACTCGGTGACAGGACTTAACGCAATGGGGCAACCCGTACCGGGAGCCTCGGCCGGCACCTTCCAGCTCCAGAAGTTGCTGCAAGGGTGGAAGGATTCCAACGGTACACCGGTCCAGGGTCGGTTCGGGGAGGCGGACCTTCTGCCCGCGGCGATCGCGGGCACCGGTCCCTGGCCGCGTCCCGGCCGGACCTCGTACCTGGGCGGCTCGAACGACAACTATTCCACCCTGGACTTCATGCCGCCCGAGACACCGCCGACCACCTTGCCGATCACGGTCCCGCCGACCATGTTCCCGGAGATGGCCGACTACACCGACGTTGCGGGCGGGGTCCTGCTGCCGGCCGAGCGGTTCCGCAAGTTCGTCACGCCGATCGACCCGACCGGCAACGGCCGCGTGATCGGCTTCCAGGACAACCCCGCCCTGTTGTGCGCAGATACCTGTTTATAATCAGCTCGGTCAACTGACGGCGATACAGCAGCCGATCACCCTCCCCTTCGTTCCCAGCGCCCCAGTCGTCTTGACCGGCAAGGAATTCGGCTTCGGCTTCGACAAGCAAGGCCGGAGCGGGTTCCTCTTCTACTTCCGACCCCCGGGGCTGCCGCCGACCAACTTCAACAACTCGGCCAACCTCAGCACGAACCAGCACAACGTCACCCACGGCTACGAGTCGTTCCGCAACCCGATCAACATTACAAACCAGGACGGCAGCACGACCTACCGCCAGTACTGGGGCGCCATGCCGTGGAACTGGAACGGGAACACCAGCCCCGTACCTCCACCCCCCCCTCCCCCCACCATACCCCCCAACCCCGTGGGCTGCCCGCTCACCCTGCCGACCTTCGTGGGCGACATCAACGCGGGTTTCGTGCTGGGCAACGCCACCAGCGGCAACGGCCCGCCCTCGTTGTTCATCAACCCGAACAACCGGGACCCGGCCGGCCAGGTCCTCAACGCGTACGCCGGCTACGGCATCTATCCCGGGCAGGCCGTGGTCGATCCCAGCCTCGGTGTTGTTCCGAGCACCTCGACCTTCAACGGCCTGGGCAGCCTGTATCGCGACACGCCCGACGAGACGAACCTGTACGTGCCGAACAACCTCGACGCTTCCTTCAGCGCCTCCGACCTGGAATGGCTCTACCGGTTCCAGGACATCGACGGCTCGTCGCTCTCCAGCCGGCTGGGCCAGCTCGTGCCCGAGACGTTCGTGCAGCCGCCAGGCAACCTTATTAATCCCACCGCCGAGGCCCAGATGCGCCGGCAGTTCTTCAGCGTCGAATCGTGGGACCTGAACAATTACGCCTGGGCCAACGACAACCCGGGCGCGGTGATTGTCGGTACCTCCTGGGTCGGGCCGTACGTGAACAACCACCGGTTCCTGCCGTACGCCTCCGCGGGCAACTACAACCAGAACGCCATCACGCCCGCCCTGGCGCAGCGCGGCCGGCGCATCAACCTGAACCAGCCGCTGCCGTGTACGCCGCAATTCGACTCCAGTGGCAACCTGATCTATGACCCGGGCAAGGACCCGATCGAGCCGGTGCGGCAGAAGTGGATCCGCGACACCTACACGCTCCTGAGAGAGACCCTGCCGCCCAAGGCCGTCGATACCCCCGAGGAGCTGGCGCAACTGAGCCAGTTCGTCGTCAACATCGTCGACTTCCGCGACCCGGACGGCACCCCCACCAAGTTCGTCAACACCGACATCACGGTCACGCCGGCCACCGGCGAGCAGTCGGCGCAGCTCGCCTTCACCACGACGGCCCCGACGGTGCCGTATGACCCGACGCTCACGGAGAGCTCGACCACCAAGTATCTCATCCAGTACGGCATGGAATACAACCCCGTCGCCATCAACGAGGTCCTGGCTTTTTACTACAAGAACAAGAACGGCGACATGCCGCGGTTCTTCCTCGAGCTGGTGAATACCCTGACCCAGGACAACGGCGACGGGACCGGCAACGGCGGCGCCTGCGACCTGACCCTCGACGGCTGGGACATCGTCGTGCAGCCCGAGGATGGCACCAACGACGGCCTGGCCCGGCCCGATCCCTACACCGGCCAGCTCCCGTACTCGGCCAGCCCACCTTCCAACCGCAAGACGGTCCCGCTCGCCAAGCCCAAGATCGTGAACAACAACACGGCGGGTTGCCTGGCGAGCACCACGGACCAGCCGGCGCCGATCTGGGCCCTGAACGCCAAGGGCGACGTGAACCGGAGGAATGTCTGCGTCCTGGGCTACGACGACCCCGCCTACAACCCTACCACCAAGACCGGCTCGTCGGAGTGCCCTGCCATCCTGAGCAAGATCACTTATTCTGACCCACCCACCAATAAAAATCCCATAAGCGAAACCCCGCTCCCGCCCGATGCCATCCTCCGCAATCCGACCGACCCGACCCAGAAGGGGAAACCGCAGGACATCCTACCGGCGGTCCCGCCCACTGGCACCGCCCCCAGCGGTCAGTACTGCTGGCTCTACCTGCGCCGGCCCCTGATCCCGGTCAGCATCACCCCGTACCAGCCCGACCCGGCGCAAGCGAATTACAATCCGATGGTCGTGGTGGACACGGAGCGGTTCCCCTACTTTTACACGGACGGCAAGTACACCGCCGGCACGCCGCCCACGTGCGTCCCGGGCACGCAGGACGTCTGGTCGAACGAGCGGTTCCAGCCCTATCGCGGCGGCCAGGCCGTGCCGAACCCCGCCGTCGGCGCAATGGGGACGGACCCAATGCCAGTCGCCTTCGGCCGTCCGGTCGAGACCTCCCTCACGACCAAGGTCCTTTACCCCGACCCGACCTGGGGCGCCTACGGCTATTCGGAGCAGACGCGCATCCGGGACGTCGGCCAGTCGCAGGGCCTCGGTGACCCGGCCGACTATGACACCACATGGGTGAAGACCACCGCTGCCTGGACGGCGGTCAACCAAATGGTCAACTTCCCGAATAACACTGCCCCGAAGGTCGTCACCCGGTGGGTCCACGAGGACCTCAACGAAGCCAACTCCAACGTCGACGCGAGCTGGGACCCGTTCGTCTTCCACGACCGGGACTTCCAGAGCGTGGCCGAGCTGATGCTGGTGCCGTGCTGCCCGCCGGGCCTGTTCACCAAGCAGTTCGCCGAGCAGCCCAACGGCGCCGGGACGAACGCTGTGCCGCTGCCCGGCACGGCGTCCGGGAAGTGGCCCAACGTGAGCGTGCCACTCCAGACCCCCACCAACGACCCCAAGAGCACCAACTACAACAGCGGAAATCCCCCCAACTACCCGAAGATGGAGGCCAACCCCCTCCCCGCCAACCAGCCGCACGTGTACCCGTTCCTCACGGACAAGTTCTTCCACACGGCGGATGGCCAGGACTTCGCCGACAATCCCATCAACGCCGTTGCCGATCACGCCCGGCATCCCCCTTCCTCTCCCAGGAGGGGTGGTCGACACTCCTTCCAATGAATCTCTCTACGGAAGGCTGGTCGGTGGGCCGACCGCCGACGGTTGGTATCGCATGTTCGAGCTCTTCGAGGTCCCCAGCTCGGTCCTGGGTGCGATCGGGCCGGTGGCCAGCGGCGAGAACCGCGACTGGCTCCGCCAGGACGTCCGACCCGGCCAGATCAACCTCAACTTGATCATCGACGAGGAGGTCTTCTTCGGCGTGATCGACGACCCGAGGTTGTTCACCTCGATGCCGGTCGGCCCTCCCGTCCCGATGCTGCCGCAGATCGTCACCCAGGTGAACAACGCCGGGCTCCCGAGGGCCTTCTACCCGATGGCCAACCGCGGCTATGCGGACTCGACCGGCGCCGCCGCCATGAAGCCCGCGTTCGCCAACTTCCTGAAGCTGCGGCACGGCAACCCGAACGCGGTCTACCAGACCGTCGATCCGTACACCGGCCTCGCGATGGTGCTGCCGACCCCCGAGACGGCGTCGAACTACATGTTCGGGTCCCAGCCCGAGGCGCCGTTCCATTCGCTGTCGTACCCGGACATCCGCTACACCGTGATGCGCCCGGCCGACCCGCAGCGTCAGCCGCCGAGCTACATCGGCACGCCCACCGGCCGCGATTTCGATGGCGGCCTGCGGGTGGAGCGCCGGCCCATCGCGACCCCGCCCATCACCCCGGCCACCACGGTCTCCTCGCCGCGCATCCCGCCTCTGCGGCTCTTCCAGGTCCCCGACGGCACCCAGGTCTTTGGGAACACCGATCTCACCAAGCCGCCGCTCGGGACCGCGAACCCGGCCAGCCTGATGCTCTTTGGCGCCCCCACCACCAACGTCGTCACCAGCACCACTTACCCCCCGTACCCCGAGGTCCTGGCGACCGCGGCCAACCCCTATCCGACCAGCATCTATAACACGGACAACGTCGGGGCGAACCTCCTGGTCCAGATCCCCATGGGCGTCGACCCCACGACCCTCGCGACGATCCTGCCCCAGGCGCGGCCCACGTTGTTCCCGCCCGTATACGAGGACGCGAGCAACCCGACCGTCCCGGTCATCAGCATGCCGATCCAGCCGGCGCTGGACAAGAACGGCAACGTCAATCCCAAGGCGGGCCAGGCCAACCCGGGCGGCAAGCCGCTCATGTATCTCGGTGGCGGCGATGCCGCCAACGATAACCGCGAGCACCCGTACTTCCGCACCGAGCTGCTCCAGAAGATCATGAACTTGACGACCGTGCGGACGCACCAGTTCGCGGTGTGGGTGACGGTCGGCTTCTTCGAGGTCACCCGCCAGGGCAACCCCGCCATGGCGGCGACCAACCCGCTGATGGCCTATGACCAGCTCGGGCCCGAGATCGGCAAGGCCCAGGGCCAGCAAAAGCGCTACCGCGCCTTCTTCGTGCTCGACCGGACCCGCGCCACCGGGTTCAACCCGCTCGATCCTGGTGACTTCCGCCAACTGATCGTCTATCGCCGCCGGATCGAATGACCGGGTGGCACGGGCGGCTTGTCCGCCCGCGAACGACCGACTGTCCCACGGGCGGACAAGCCGCCCGTGCCACCCGATAGATCGAGGCCCGCGAAGTGGTTGCCAAACCGCCTCAAAGGCTTGATGGAAGACGCGAACATTCGTTACAGTTGAGGTCGTCCCCCCTCGAACCAGGAAAGGACGTGACATGACCGTGCGACGTCGCAGTCGGGGCTTCACCCTCATTGAACTGCTGGTGGTCATCGCGATCATCGGCGTTCTGGCCGGCTTGCTCCTGCCGGCCGTCAACTCGGCCCGCGAGGCGGGCCGCCGCACCCAGTGCATCAACAACCAGCGCCAGCTCGGCATCGCCCTTTCCGGGTTTGTCAACACGCGCAACCATTTCCCCAACTCGGTGACCTGGGGCGAACGCGATGCCAACACGCTCAAGACGACATCCTCCGTCATTTTCAACTACGAAGCCACTACTACTCCTATCATGGCCCAGCAGGGGACAAACGGCACCGTCGCGGTCGGTCCGCTCTATAGCTGGGTCGTCGATATTCTGCCCGGCCTCGACAACATCGCCCTGTACAACCAGTACAGCCGCGACCATGTCTACTACGACCCGACTCTGAACAGCTCTGGCTCGAACAACCTGACGGTGGGCTCGACCGACATCGCCTCGCTGCGCTGCCCCGACGACGACACGGTCGTGGTCGGCCAGGGCAACCTGTCCTACGTGGTCAACTCCGGCTTCAACCGGTGGTGGTACAGCACCAGCGGCTGGACGGGCGGGATCGCGGGCGGCGCCACGCTGCCCGGAGGGCCCGTGGGAGGCCCGATCGACTGGGGCTACGCCGTGGGCAAGAAGTCCGGCCTGATGTGGCCCGGCACCTATGACGGCACCCAGACGTGGGACTACACCTCCACCCCCAGTTCGATCACCGACGGCGCCAGCATGACCATCATGCTCACCGAGAACAACCTGGCCGGCTACTCAGCCCAGGGCTCGACGGCCCTGAGCGACCAGGTCACCAACTGGGCGTGCGGCCATCCCAACTTCGTGGCCTTCATCGGTTCGGACAACGTCTGCACGCAAGGCGCCTCGGGCCGTTGCTCCACCACCCCTACCCTGGGCCCGACGCAAGACGGGACGACCCTGAAGGTGGTGGATGGCGCCGCCTGGGACTACGCGAACAAGCAGGATCAGTTCTACGAGTACATCAACGTCGCGGTCAAGAACGGCATCACGCAGGAAGGCTCGGCCCCGTTCCCGAACAGCGGCCACCCCGGCGGCATCGTGGTGACGATGGCCGACGGCCACGTCCAGTTCATCCGCGATACGATCAGCGGCCACGTCTGGGCCAAGCTGCTCACCCCGGGCGGCCAGACCATGCCGTTCAGCCCCACCGGCAACTCGGCGACCACCCCGAGCTATCGCCAGACCTCGCTGAGCTCGTCGGACATCGAGTGAGCGCGTTCCTTCCGTCCGCGGAAACCTCGCTCTCGGCCCACGGTGGGAATCAATCCCACCGTGGGCCGTTTGCGTCTTCCCGTCTCCTGGTAAGAGTCTGTCCCGAAAGCCCGCCGAGGGCGTCAGGTTTTAGCCCCGAAGGGGCGGCAGTGAATAGCCCGGGGCGTCAGCCCCGGGAGGGAACAACGGCGCAAAAACCCCTTCTTCTCAGAGTCTGTCCCAGAAGTGGCTGTCCGGTGATTCCGGTTTCAGCCCCAAAGGGGCGAAAGTGCATAGCCCAGGGCGTCAGCCCTGGGAACCGCGGCGACGAAAACATATCTTCCTCCGAAGCCCCGCAGGGGCGGCCGAAGATCCGGCGGGACCATGGGGCTCGGTCGCCGCGGTTCCCAGGGCTGACCCCTGGGCTATGCACTTTCGCCCCTTTGGGGCTTTTGGGACAGAATCTCAGCCCCGAAGGGGCGACAGAACCCCGGTCTCCGCAGCCTCTTCTGTCGCCCCTTCGGGGCTGAGAAGAAGGGGGGAGTGGGGCTGGTCTCGGTTCCCGGGGCTGACGCCCCGGGCTATGGACTACCGCCCCTTTGGGGCTAAAACCAGAATGACCGGATCGTCACTTCGGGGACAGACTCTCAGTCGTGGGTGGCCGGGGCAAAGGGAAGCCGCACCGCCCCGTGCCCCGGATCCCCAGCCGTCGATTCCGGGGCACGGGGCGCTGCGCTTCCCTTTGCCCCGGCCACCCTTTGCTCCACTCATGGCCAGGAAAACGGACCACCCGGAGTGGCCCGGGAACGGCAATTGCCTTTGACACCAGGATCAGGTATCCGATAACGTGCGAAGATTCCCGCGCCCGCGGCGGTGGCCGTCCACCGGCCCGTTGGCTGGACTGGGCGCGATCGATCCTCGGCCTCGAACACGGCTCACTGGTTTATGTTCGCATTCCTCGCCAGAATGGTCACCCGCCGGGGCTGGGTAATCGCGCTCGGCTGGTTCCTCCTCGCGGGCGCATTGGCCTGGATTGCCCCCGAGTGGAAAACCGTCACCCGGGATGACGACGTCCATTTCTTTCCGGCGGGCTACCCCACGGTCGTCGGCCAGGACCTGCTGGAACGCGGGTTCCCGAACGATGTCGCGAACTCGACGTTCGTCATCATCGGCGAACGGCGGCCGGGGCGGTTGACCGTCCCTGACCTGGAATACCTCGACAGCCTCTCCGACGCGCTCACCGAGCTGCGGGTCCAGCAGCCCGAGCTCGAAATCAAGGGGATCACGGACCACCGCACGCCGATCATCGGTGCCCGATTACTGGGCACGCTGCCCCACAATCAAGGACAGGCGGCGCTGATCATCGCCGCGCTCAAGACGACGCACGAGTCGAAGCGGTCGCGCTTGACCGTCGATGCCCTGACCGGGTTCCTTGACCAGCAGAAGTCGCGGCAACCGGCCGGTTTCCATCTGGAGACGACCGGCTCGGCGGCGGTCGGCCACGATCGCAACGTCGCCTCGATCCGCTCGATCATGACCATCCACCGCACGACGATCCTGCTGGTCATCACCATCCTGCTGATCGTCTATCGCTCGCCCCTTTTGGCCTTGATCCCGGTCTTGACCATTGCGCTCTCGGTGGCGATCTCGCTCATGGCCATCGCCTCGATGACGCTCATCCCGGGGATCAACTTTCAGGTCATCAACATCACGAACCTGTTCGTGACCGTGATCCTCTTCGGCGCGGGCACGGACTACTGCCTGTTCCTGATCGCCCGGTATCGCGAGGAGCTGGGGCGCGGCTGGAGCCGCACCGAGGCCCTGCGGCACGCGATCCGCCAGGTGGGCGGCGCGTTGATGGCCAGCGCCGGCACGGTGATCATCGGGCTGGGGATGCTCTATTTTTCCAGCTTTGCCAAGATTCAATACACGGGTCCGGCCATCGCGCTGAGCCTGGCCGTGGCCCTGATGGCGGCCCTGACGCTCACGCCCGTGCTGCTGCACTGGTTCCGGGGCGCGGTGTTCTGGCCCCTCAAACCGCCCCATCACGAGAAGGGCCAGGATTTGGAAGCCGAGGGCCTGGCGCATGCGCCGGGGGCCGGCTTGTGGACCACGGTGGCCAACCAGGTCGTGCGCCGGCCGGCGGCGATCCTGATCCTGAGCATCGCGGCGCTGACCCCGCTGGCCGTGGTCGGCACCCAGGCGCGGCCCAATTATGACCAGACGGCCGATCTCGCCCCCGACGAGCCCAGCATCGTCGGCACGCGGGTCGTGCAGCGCTACTTCGCGGCCGGGCAGCTCGGTCCCTCGACGATCCTCATCGATGACCCGAAAACCGACTTCCGCGCCGACGACGGCCTCCGCAAGGTCGCCGCATTGACTGAGCAGCTCGGCAAGCTCCCGAACGTGGTCGAGGTCCGGGCGGTCTCTCGCCCGCTGGGCCGGCCCTTGCCGCTGCCCCCGGCCGCGCCGGCCGCGAAACCACCCGCCCCGGCCAGCGGCGGCGGCTTCTTCGGCAGTCTGAGCCGGTTCGGCCAGCAGCTCGTGGCGGCCCCCGGCTCGCAGTCGCTGGCCGTCATGGCGCTGCGGACCGGCTCCGACCCGCGCTATGTCAGCATGCGGCCGAAAAACCCCGCCGACCGCAACCACATCACGCGCATCGAGGTCGTCTTTCGCACCGATCCGTTCAGCCCGGTGAGCATGGCCGCCTTGCGCAAGGCGGTCGAGGTGGTCAAAGCCTTCCAGCAGCCCGGCCGGTTGTTCGCCGGGGCGACGATCGGACTGGCCGGCTCGACGGCGATGGTCCACGACCTGGCCGACGTGACCAACCACGATCAGCATCAGATGTACGTGCTGGTCACCCTGGGCGTCTACGCGATTCTGGTCCTGCTCCTGCGGCGGCCGGGGATCTGTTTGTATCTGATCGCCACGGTCGTGCTGGGATACCTGGCCTCGCTGGGCTTGACCGAGCTGGTCTTCAAGGCCCTGCACCACGGGCCCGCGCCCTGGATCGGCCTGGACTGGAAGGTCGGCTTCTTCCTCTTCGTGATCCTGGTGGCCGTCGGCGAGGACTACAACATCTTCCTGATGGCCCGGGTCGTCGAGGAAGAGCACAAGCACGGCCCGGTCGAAGGCACGCGCCGGGCGATGGCACACACGGGCGGGATCATCAGCTCGTGCGGCATGATCATGGCCGGCACGTTCCTGTCCATGCTCACCGGCACGCTCGCGTCGGTCCAGCAGCTTGGCTTCGCGCTGGGCATGGGGGTCCTTCTCGACACGTTCATCGTGCGGCCGATCCTGGTGCCCGCGTTCATCATCCTCTGGCACCGGCTCCGGCCCGCGGCGCGGATCGAAAGCCTGGTGGCCCAGGATGAGGACACACCGGTAACCGACGGGCAGGCGGATGGCTCGCCCCAGTCCACCACTTCGGCTCGCGCGCCGCGGCGCTGATCCGCATCTCTTGCCAGCCCGACGCGCCAGCGAGTGCATTCCCTCTCTGGGCTTCCACAGAAATGCACTCGCTGGCGCGTCGGGCTTCTTCCGCCCCATCGTGCGCCGCTCTAAAGCCACCATGTCCGCATCCGCCCAACGGCCTCAACCCGATCATGGCCCAGCAGGAACCGCAGTCGGCGCAGGCGTTCCACCTGAGGGACGCGAAACGGCAAGCCGGCGCCGGGCGGGGGAACGACCGGCACCAGGCGTCCCGCGATCGCGGCCTGCAACCGATCGAGGCCCTCCTGCGAGAGCGCGGAGACCGGCAACGCCTGGCAGGAGGCGGCGTCCCAGGCCGGGTGTAAATCCGCCTTGGTGGCGACCCGCAGCGCCTCGGGCGCGGCGGCCATCGCGGCGTGGTCCTCCGCCGCGAGCGGCTCGGAGCGATCGAGCACGAGCACGACGAGATCGGCCTTCTGGCGGCGTTCCCAGGCCAGCTCCAGGCCCCGCATCTCGACCGGATCGGTCGCGCTGCGCAGGCCCGCCGTGTCGGCCAGCTCGACCGGCCAGCCGTCGATCGCGGTGCGCACGGTCACAACATCCCGCGTCGTGCCGGGCGTCGGATGCACGATCGCGCGCTCAAAACCCGCCAGGGCGTTCAGGAGCCGGCTCTTGCCCACGTTCGGCCGGCCCGTCAGGACAATCCGCCAGCCGTCCAGCAGCCGCAACCCGACCTGAGCACGAGCCAGAAGCGCATCGAGACGGTCTCGCGCCTCCGGAACCTGGCCGGGCAGGGCCGCCCAGATGGCCGCCAGCTCCCGATCGAGGGCGCCCTCGGCCTGATCGAACAGGATCTCGGCGGAGCGTAACGTGGGGGCCTGGGCCAGATCGATCAGGGCCGCGGCCGCGATGGCCGACGGCGACCGCGCACGGACCCAGCTTTCGGGTTCCCGGATCGTCACGCCTTCCTGTCGCAGCGCATCGAGAACCAGATCGATGGCCGCCGGACCGGCATGGCCCTGAAACTCGACCTCGGGGGCCTCGCCTTCCAGGACCACCGCGACGACCTCATCCCCCATGCCGGCACCCACGCGGCCAAGCCGGAGCCGCCCCGGCCGGGTGTCTTTCAAACGCGGCCCCCGGAGCGGTCGGAACACGGCGTCGGCCGGGACGAGCGCATCGGGGCCCCAGACCCGGATGATCGCGATGGCCCCTCGGCCCTGCGCCGTCAGTACCGCGGCACAAGCCCGGGGCGCATTCATGGTCCGCCTGGTTCCATAAGGGTCAGTCGCGCCAGACCTTCCAGCACCAGAAAGGGTCGAACCCAAACCCCGTTGCCGAGCAGATGCGGCGCCAGGGCCGGGGCATCGCCGCCCGTCCAGACGACCCAGGGCGGATTGTCCTGCTGCGGCCCCGCATCCTGACGCGTGAGGATCTCGCGGATCGCCCCGACGGCGCCCCAGAACAGGCCGGCGGTCAGGGCCGAGTCGGTTTCCGCCCCCAAAGGCGCAGGCGTGCCGGAACCCGGATCGACGAGCGGAAGCTGCGCCGTCAAGCGGTTCAGGGCCCGCGCCGACAAGCCCAGGCCGGGCAGAATCGCCCCGCCTTGCCAGACGCCATCGGCCGAGATCCGCTCGATGGTCACGGCCGAGCCGCACATGATGACCTGTCCCGGCTGCCCGGCCGGATGCTGGTGGACGGCTTCCCAGACCGCCAGGGCGCGATCCACGCCGGTCGTCTCGGGATGCCGGAGAACATGGCGGACGGGGATCTCCACGGCGCTTCGATACCAGCGAATCTGAGCCCGGGCCGCCGTCAATGTTTCCTCCAGCCGGGCCGCGACCGGCGGATTGACCGAGGCCACCGCCCAGACCGACGCGGTCGTCTCCAGACCCCAGCGCTGCCGGAGGTTCGACCAGCCACGGGCATCCTCGATGGCCAGCGCCACGACCTCGGCGAGCGTGCCGTCCGCCGCCAGACGGCCGCACTTGAGGCGCGAGTTGCCCAGGTCGGCCACGACGCGGATCACGCGGGCTCACCCACGGCCGCCGCCGCCCGATCGGCGGACATCGCGGGCGCGCCATCCACGCCCCGCGGCAGCGCATCGAGCTGGTCGCCGATCGTGTGCAGGAGTTGAGGAATACCCCGGCCGGTCACGGCCGAGATGCCGAGCACGGGCTGTCCCAGCGCACGCGCGATGCGCTCCCTGGCCTCGTCCGCCCCGGTCAGGTCGAGCTTCGTGACCACGACCAACTCGGGCCGCCGCGCCAGCTCCGGGCTGTATTGTTCCAGCTCCCGGCGGATCGTCCGGTAATGCTCGACCGGGTCCGAGCCATCCGGCGGCGCCGCCTCGACAAGATGCACCAGCAGCCGCGTCCGCTCGACATGGCGCAGGAATTCATGCCCCAGACCATGCCCGGCGTGCGCACCCTCGATCAGCCCGGGAATGTCGGCGACGACGAACGAGCGCTCGAGCCCGGCCGACACCAGGCCCAGGTTCGGATACTTGGTCGTGAACGGATAGTCGGCGATCTCGGGATGAGCGCGGGAAATGCGCGACAGCAAGGTGGACTTGCCGGCATTGGGCAGACCGATCAGCCCGACGTCGGCGATCACTTTCAGCTCGAGCGTGATCCAGCGCTCCTCGCCCGGGTCCCCTTTTTCCACCTGCCGGGGCGTGCGATTGGTGCTCGACTTGAAGAAGGTGTTGCCGTGCCCGCCCCGTCCGCCCCGCGCGACGATGACCGACTCGTCGATCGCCTTCAGGTCGCGCAGGACGTGCCCCTTTTCCCGGTCGCAAATGATCGTGCCGGGGGGCACTGCAATGAGGATGTCCGCGCCCGAGCGGCCGAAACAGTCCTTTCCCTGGCCGTGCTCGCCCCGATCGGCGATCCAGTGGCGCTGGTGCGAGAGGTGCGCGAGGTTCGTCAGCCCGGCCGCCGCGCGCACGAGGACATCGCCGCCGCGCCCGCCGTCGCCGCCGTTGGGCCCGCCGCGGGGGACGTATTTCTCCTTGCGGAAGCTGACGCAGCCGTTGCCGCCGTCGCCCCCCTTGACGAAGATCGCTACGCGATCGACAAACATAAGACCCCGTCGCGGCTCAGGAAAGAATGACCGAAGAGCCAAAAATTCGTATGTGTTTAGCGTCTCGAGTGCTTGTGTTTCTGGGTTTTTCTGTGTAGCGGCGGCCGTCTCGGCCGCTCCGAAGACCATTCAGACCGGAGCGGCCGAGACGGCCGCCGCTACACAGAAAAGACTTACGTCCGACAGTGGGACGCTAAACACGTACAAAAATTCGGGTGGGTGAAGCCGCCCGTTGCGCCCACCCGGGGGAGCTTCCTTCAAACCGGCTTGGCTTGCAGCGGCAGGACGTTGATCCGGCGGCCTTCTTGGTCGAACTTGACCGTGCCCTCGATGAGCGAGAACAAGGTCCAGTCCCGGCCCACGCCGACATTCTTGCCGGGCCGCCACTTCGTGCCGCACTGCCGCGCCAGGATCGCCCCGGGCCGGGCCAACTGGCCGCCGAAGAGCTTGATGCCGAGCATCTTCGGGTTCGAGTCGCGACCGTTGCGGCTCGATCCTTGACCTTTCTTGTGAGCCATGACCGATCATTTCCTATCTGGTAGTAGTCGCCGCGACCGGGCCGTCTTCCCCTGTCGCGCAAGAAAACATTGTATCGCACCTGTCGGAACCCCATCAAGGCGGCTTTGCACGCGCCACGGTGAAATCCGCCACGCGCGGTGCGAGGCCTGCCCCCGAACTCGCCCCCGGGCCCATGTTGCTTGACGCTTTGCAACGCTCAAGCTAGGATGACCGCGGCCTCGGACCCGGCTCGGGAGCCGTGGCGCGAGTGCGTCTTGCAAGCGACCCGTCCGACGTCGCCTCACGCGGGACCGGCGCTGGGGGAAGGAAGCCGATGCCGCCACTGGATGACTTCCGCGCTTTCGTCAAACAGGACGAACCGCTCGCCCCGTTGACGTGGTTCCGGCTGGGGGGACCGGCCGACTGGCTGGCGCGCCCGCGCACGCTGGACGAGATGCTCGCGCTGCTGAAGCGCTGCCGCGCGGCCGAGCTGCCCGTGCGCGTGCTGGCGGGCGGCTCGAACGTGCTGGTGCGCGACGACGGCGTGCGGGGCGTCGTCCTGCACCTGGAGAGTCCCGCCTTCTCGGACGTGATCATCCGGGGCAACCGGATCGAGGCCGGCGCCGCGGTGCCCTTGACGGCGCTGATCTCGCAGGCGGCCCGCGCCGGCCTGGCCGGGCTGGAAATTTTGACCGGCGTGCCGGGCACGGTCGGCGGCGCCTTGCGCGGCAATGCGGGCGGGCGGCAGGGGTCGATCGGCCAGTTTGTCTCCCGCGCCACCGTCATCGACGACGAGGACCAGATCCAGGTGCGCGCGCGTGCCGATCTGAGCTTCGCCTATCAGTGGTCGGACCTCGACGAGCCGATCATCCTCAGCGGCGAGTTCGAATTCTCGCGGGAGAACCCCGAACTCGTGGTCCGCCGCATGCGGCGCGTCTGGATCGCCAAGCGGGAGAACCAGCCTTACGGGCACCAGTCCACGGGCTGCATCTTCAAGAACCCGTCGCCCGAGACCTCCGCCGGCATGATCGTCGAGCACGCCGGTTTGAAGGGGACCCGTGTCGGCGGCGCCGAAGTCTCCGACCGGCACGGCAATTTCATCGTGGCGCACCCCGGCGCCACGGTCGGCGACGTGCTCACGCTCATCGACCGGGTGCGCGACCAGGTGCGTCAACGATTCGGCCTCGACCTGGAATTGCAAATCCAGATCTGGTAAGGAACAGGGTGGAAATCTGGTTCCCATTTCCGGCTCTCCCCCTTACCAAGGGGGAGTCGGAGGGGGTTCTTCCATGTGGCTGCGGTGGACTCGAAGAACCCCCCTCGATCCCCCCTTGGTAAGGGGGGAAGCTAGAATGTTCCGGCTCTCCCCCTTACCAAGTTGGAGTCGGAGGGGGTTCTTCCTGGGTGCGGACGCGTGCAGTCCGGAACCCCCCTCCATCCCCCCTTGGTAAGGGGGGAAGCCAGAGGAAGCGGACTTCGGGAACTGGTTTTCTCATGGTTCTTCAGTCGATATCGATGTGGGATCGGCGGCGCGGGGCGCAGGCCCGTCGCGTCGGGCCTGCGCTGGTCCAGCCAGGGAGGGAAACCGGTGGCCGAACGTCGCGACGCGCTGCGCGGGCAACCCGCGGAGTCGCCCGCCGGCGCGGGAGGCCGGTCCCGGCCGGTTCGCCCACCTGCGACGCCTGGCGGTCGGCCGGCTGGCCGTCGGGCTCGCGCTGGCCGGCGCGGCCGTGACGCTCCTGGTGGTCGGCGGCGCGGCCGCCGTGCAATCGGCCCTGCACTGGATCGACGGGCAGCCGCCCTATCTGCTCGACTTTCGCCAGATCGAGCTCGATCCGCCGCCGCCGCCGTACATCAAGACCGGCGCGGCGGGCCTGCTCAAGCAGGTCTGGGCCGGCTCGGGACGCCCCAGGACCCTGCGCGTGCTGGAACTCGACCCGGCGGGGCTGGCGCGCGATTTCGCCCGCGAATCGCCCTGGGTCAAGGCCGTCGAGCGGGTGGAGTGCCGGGACCGCAACCGGGTCCTCGTGCGCCTGGTCTATCGCCGACCCGTAGCCTACCTGCTGCTGGGAAACGGGCCGCGGCAGACCACCTGCTACCTGGACGGCGACGGGGTCGTCCTGCCGCGCGACGACCTCGATCCGGCGGCGGCCGGACCGTTGATCTGGTTGACCGACCTGGTGCCCGCCGGGACCGGCGGTGTGGTGGGCGAGGCGAAACCGGGCCAGGCCCTTCAAGTGACCGGCGGCCGGGCTTCTCCCGAGAAAACGGCCAACCAGGCCGTCCTCGCATCCATCCGGCTGGCCGCGTTTCTCCAGCACCAGGGAGCGACCCGCGCACCCATGCAGGTCCGGGCCATCCATGCCCGACCGCGCGGGCTCTGGATCGAGACCGCCGAGACAGTCTTCATCCTGTGGGGTTCCGCCCCCGGCTCGGAACCGTCCGGGGAGCCGCCCGCGTTGCAGAAATGGACCCTCCTGGGCCAGTGGCTGGAACAACACCGGGTCCACGACGAAGTCCCTTACCCGAAGCATCTGACGTTCGAAGGCGAGCACTGGCTCGTGAAAAAAGGCATTCGCCCAGGTACCGCCGCCACAACCCCCCAATGACGTGAAACACTTTGAGGCTATCCGGGAAGTCTGGTCTCAGCCCCGAAGGGGCGGCAGTGAATAGCCCAGGGCGTCAGCCCCTGGAGGGAAGAACGTCGTCCAAAACCCACGCTCCCCAGCCCCAAAGGGGCGACAGAACCCATGGTCCCGCGGATCTTCTGTCGCCCCTTCGGGGCTTTGGAGGCGGATAGCGCGGGGCTGGCTCCGGCTCCAGGGGCTGACGCCCCTGGCTATTGACTGCCGCCCCTTCGGGGCTTTCCGGATAGACTCTTAGAGGCTATCCGGGAAGTCGGTCCAGCCCCGAAGGGGCGGCAGTGAATAGCCCAGGGCGTCAGCCCTGGGGAGGTGGACGACGCGCCACCAACCCTCTCCGGACCCCGATGGGGCGACAGAACGTCCCGCGGGGCCGTGGTTTCTGTCGCTCCGGTCGGAGAGGCTTGGTGGCGTGCTCCGGTTCCCGGGGCTGACGCCCCTGGCTATTCACTGCCGCCCCTTTGGGGCTTTCCGGATAACTCTTAGAGGCTATCCGGGAAGTCGGTCTCAGCCCCGAAGGGGCGGCAGTGAATAGCCCAGGGCGTCAGCCCTGGGGAGGTGGACGACGCGCCACCAACCCTCTCCGGCCCGATGGGGCGACAGAACGTCCCGCGGGGCCGTGGTTTCTGTCGCTCCATCGGGGCTCCGGAGAGGCTTGGTGCGCGTCGCTCCGGTTCCCGGGGCTGACGCCCCGGGCTATTCACTGCCGCCCCTTTGGGGCTTTCCGGACAGTCTCTTACCGCAGTGTTCTCTGTTCCTCCATGGAGAATCCAGGCCCTCGATCCGGCACAACCATCACTTTCCTATTATTCGCTAACTTCCGAACATTCCCATCTTGCCTGGTTTTGCTGAAGCCGACGAGGGGAACGATCCGATCGAAGGGACGGAAGGCGCGGCCTGGAACCGCCGGGATGGACGCCCGCGCGGGCTGGTCCGCCGCTGCTTACGGCGAGGCAAGGATGCGGAACTACCGGAGGATGTGGCTCGGCTCGCGGGCCGCACTGGCACTACTGGCCGTCTGGCTGCTGGCCCCGGCAACCGCCGATGCGCAGCAACCGTTGTTCCCGAACATGACCGCGAATAACCGCCAGCGGGTCCCGTGCTGCAACGAGAACCCGCTCTATCACGTCTATCGCCAGCAGTATTACGGCTACTACCCGACGGCCTGGCGGAAGTTCCCCAACGGCTGGGGCTATCCCAGTCCCGAGCTCGCCAACGTGGCCAAGGGCATGGAAGACATCAAGCGCGATCTGAAGAAGCAGGAAGAAGAGAAGAAAACCGGCGAGAACGAAGAGGAAGGCGCTCTGCCGGGCGCTCCCGGCACGAAGCCGCCCGGTGCCGAGGGCAACGTCCCCTTGCCGCCGGAGGGCACCAGCCCCTTTGACATGCCCGCCAAGCCCCCGGCCGGCGGCGCCGCCGCCCCGGAAACCCCCCCGGCCCCGCCTCCTCCGGGAACACCGGCCGCGCGCCCTGCGGCGGCGAACGCTCCTGAGGACGCCCGGCTTTCGGACCGCCACACCCCGCCCGCCGACGCCGGGTCGTTACCTCCTCTGGACGTCGAGGACGCTCCCGCTCCGGCGGCCAACACCAACACCGCCGACACCAGCGGCGATGCGCTCCCGCATCGTCGCAGCATGATCGGCGGCCTGTTCGACAACTTGCACATCCTCCGGCGTTGAGAGACTGACCGGGAAGTCGGGTTTTAGCTCCGAAGGGGCGGCAGTGAATAGCCCAGGGCGTCAGCCCTGGGAACCGGAGCGAAGCGTCACAAACCCGCTCCGGAGCCCCGAAGGGGCGGCAGAAGCCACGGCCCCGCGGGACCTGCTGTCGCCCCTTCGGGGCTGCGGCGGAGGATTCTTGTCGCGATGTCCACCGACCCAGGGCTGACGCCCTGGGCTATTCACTGTCGCCCCTTCGGGGCTAAAACCCGACTTCCCGGAGAGCCTCTGAGTTCCGACCGCCGTGCCCCCGCGCTTGCTCAAGGGTCGGTTACGCGGTTCGTGCCCAAGCGGCGCGGTCCGTGTGGCCGACCCTTTCGTTGCCGCCCCCGCATGAGCGGCTCGTGTACAATGGATTCATCGACGCGAAGAATCAACGACACCGGGGAGGAAACCTCGACGATGACCGTATTCATCACCGTGAAACCGGAGGATCTGGTGGGACGGATCACGACGCCGATCCTGGTCGAGAACAACTCCGACATCCACCGTGTCGAGAGCGGCGATATCGGCGCCGAGGCCGTCCGTCGTATCGAAGTGCCCAATGCGCTCGTCGATACCGGTGCCACGACGCTCGGCCTACCGGCGGATCTCGATCGCGCAGCTCGGTCTGTACCCGGTGGAGGTCCGCCGCGGCCACACCGCCGCCGGGGTCCGGAGCGTGACACTCTACTCCGATGTGCGCCTGACAATCCTGGAGCGTGATACGGTCGTACGGGTCATCGGCCTGCCGGCAGGCTCGCCGTCGGTCGTGGGCCAGATCCCGCTCGAAGACCTGGATCTGATCCTGATTCCGAGCGAAAACAAGATCGCCCACAACCCCGCGAATGGCGGCGAATGGTCGATCGACCTGTTCTTCGATTGAACCTGGAATCTTGTAGGCTGGGTCTGGACCCAGCATCCCTCAGACAAACGGGCTGGGTCCAGTACGTGTTTCGCGTCTCGGAGGGCTGGTTTTCTGGGCTTTTCCGTGTAGCGGCGGCCGTCTCGGCCGCTCCGGGCCCCATTCTCTCCGGAGCGGCCGAGACGGCCGCCGCTACATGGAATAGGCCGTTTGTAGGCTGGGTCTGGACCCAGCCTACCAGCCTACAAGACGGCCGTCGCTTCTGGCCGCCGATATTCGCGGAATCCCAGACGGCCGACTTTCGATACTATCCAGGATGGGGACAGTCCGTCGAATGGCGCGGCTTGCGTCCGCGCCCAGGGCTTGACTTTGTCCCATCGACCAGGTGCCCTGCCCAATTCCGTGGTCCAGAGGGCGGGAAAAGGGTCCTGCCGGAGTGCCCGAACAGAGTCAACGGACAACACCCTGAACTGGTTCTTTGACAATGAGTTAGGTAGAATAGCATGATCCGGAGCCGGTTCGCCAAACCCCCTTTTCAGGGCCTTCTTGCACAGCAGCGGGTGCCAATGCCCGGGGCGTGGAAACGAATATGAGGTAAGGCAGCGCGTCGCGTGTTCTTTTCCGATCCGTCATCGAGTTTCCGTCCATCATGCGCAGCTCGACTCGCTTACTTCTGACCCTCAGCCTGGTGATCCTGGCCCTGAGCCTGTTCGGGTGGCTCGTCTCCTCGGTGGGCGATCTGCACGACCGGGTGGCGCGGGTCTCGCCGCCGCTGGCGATCGCATTGGTGACGGCCGCGGTGGTGGCGCTCCTGGTCACGGCGCTCGTGGGAGGGCGGCTGCTCTGGCGGCTGGGACGCTCGGATCGCTCGCCGCCTGCGAAAAAGGCCCCCGCCGACGTGATCCGCGCGGCCGAGGTCCAGGCGCAGCACGCCGAGGCGCTGATCGCGCAGGTGCGCGACGAATCGAAGCGCTCCAGCCTGGCCTCCGAGCTCGATGTCTTGCGGGTGGACCGGGCCCAGCGGCGGTTTCACGTCGTCATCTTCGGCACGGGATCGGCGGGGAAGACCTCGCTCATCAACGCCCTGCTCGGCCGCGCGGTGGGCGCGACCGCGGCCCCGATGGGGACGACGCAGCACGGCGAGGAGCACACGTACCTGCTCGAAGGCGTCGAGGGCACGCTCGCGCTGACCGACACGCCCGGCCTGTCCGAGATAGGTTCCGGCGGCGGCGAGCGCGAGGCCGAGGCGCGCGCCCTGGCCGCGCGTGCCGACCTGCTCCTGTTCGTCGTCGATCATGACTTGATCCGCTCCGAATATGATCCGCTGCTCGCCCTGGCGCGGCAGGGCAAGCGGTCGATCGTGGTGCTGAACAAGAAAGACCTGTTCGCGGACGCCGACCGCGAGGCCATCCTGGCGAAGCTGCGCGAACGGCTGGCGGGCGTCGTGCCCGCGGCGGACATCGTGGCGGTCGCGGCCTCGCCCCGGCCGACGCGGACTCGCGTCCGGGGAACGGACGGCGCGACGATCACGGTCCTGGAAACCGAGCCGCCCGACCTGGGCGAGCTGGCGCGGCGGGTCGAGGCCATCCTGAAGCGCGAGGGCGAACAGCCTCCGCGCCGGCAACCTCCTGCTCCGTGCCCACTTGCTCACCCGGGCCGCCCAGGACCAGCGGACGATCGAGCGGCGCGCGGGCCGAGGCCGTCATCGACAAGTTCCAGTGGATCGCCGCGTCCGCCGCCTTCGCCAATCCCTTGCCCGCCCTTGAGTTGATGGCCACCGGCGCCGTGCAGCTTCAGATGGTCTCCGAGATCGCCCAGGCCTATGACGTGGAGCTGTCGGTCTCGCACGCGCGCACCATCGGCTCGCAGGTGATCCAGATGCTCCTGAAGCTCGGGATTGTCGAGGCGGCCACGTCGCTGGTCGCCGGGCTGTTCAAGTCGAGCCTGGTCGGCTATGCGGCCGGCGGCGCGATCCAGGCCACGACGATGGCGTATCTGACGCACATCTCGGGTCATGCCGTGGCCGACTACTTCGAGCACGGGCAGTCGTGGGGCGACGGCGGCGTCCACGCCGAGATGATCCGCATCTTCGACCTGAACAGCCGCGCGGAGTTCTTGCAGGAGTTCGCCACCCAGGCCATCGAACGGGTCGTCAAGCGGGTGGCGAGCGGCTCGGACAAGGCCGTGAGCCGAGCCGGGAGGAATGGCTGATGACGCCGGAACCCGAACCGCTCGACTCCCTGCTCGAACCCCTGGAAAGCGACCAGGACGACCTGTTGCGGCAGGCCCGCGAGAGCCTGGAACAGACGTTGGCCGGCTTGAACCTCACGCCCGCAGAGGAACAGGCGCTGGCCGGCGAGCTCGGGCAACTGCGCGACCTGGCCGCCAAGCTCGACGCCACTCGCATCGAGATCGCCGCGTTCGGCATGGTCAGCCGGGGCAAGTCGTCGGTGCTCAACGCTTTAGCGGGTAAGGACCTGTTTCGCACCGGCGTGACGCACGGCACGACCACGACGCGCGGCGAGCATCCCTGGGATACCGCCACGGTGTCCAGCCCGGCGCTCGATGGCGTGCAACTTGTGCTGGTCGATACGCCGGGCATCGACGAGGTCGGCGGCGAGATCCGCGAGGCCATGGCCCAGACGATCGCCCGGCATGCCGACTTGATCCTGTTCATCGTCTCGGGCGACATGCAGCGCCGGGAGTTCGAGGCCCTGTCCGAGCTCCGCGCGGCCAACAAGCCGATCCTGCTCGTCTTCAACCAGATCGACCGCTACCCCGACGCCGACCGTGACGCCATCCGCGCCAAGATCCAGGACGAGCGGGTGCGGAGCTTGATCCGGCCCGACGACATCATCCTGACGGCCGCGCGGCCCGATCCCTTCCGCGTCAAGATCCGCCATCCCGACGGCTCGACGACCATCGAGTGGGAGCGTCCCGAGCCGATCATCGAGCCGCTCAAGGTGCGCATCCTGGAAGTGCTGGAGCGTGAGGGCAAGGCGCTGGTCGCGCTGAACGCCCTGTTGTTCGCGGGCGATCTGCACCGCGAGATCGTCGCGCACAAGGTCCGCATCCGCGACGAGGCCGCCAGCCGCCTGATCTGGAATTACGCATTGGCCAAGGGAGTGGCGGTGGCCCTCAACCCGATCCCGGTGGCCGACATGGCGGGCGGCCTGGCGGTGGATATCGCCATGGTCGTCGCCTTGAGCCGGCTGTATGGCCTGCCCCTGACGAAGAAATCCGCCGACCGGGCTGGTCCGCCAGATGGCCGTGGCGCTGGGCGCCCTGGGCGCGGTCGAGGTCGTCACCCGGCTCTTCGCCAGCGGGGTGAAATCGCTCCTGGCGGGCGCCTCGGTCGTCAGCGGCGGCCTGTCCCTGCTCGGTTACGGCGCGATGGGATTGGCCCTCGGCGGCAGCGCCGCGTTCACGTCCTATGTGTTGGGTCGGGGCGCGAAGATCTACCTCCAGCAGGGCTGCCAGTGGGGCCGCGCGGCATCAAGACGGTGTTGCACCAGATCCTTGAAGAGGCGAAGGCCGATTCCGTCCTGGATCGTTTGAAAGACGAGTTGAAACAGAAGGTGAAGGTCTCGTGACCGCAACCCTCATCCGTTCCCGCTTCCATGTGATCCTGATCGGTCTGGCCGTGCTCACGGTGGGGACCGCCGCCCTCATCGGCGTGGTGTTTTTTGAAGTGGTCCACACCGGCGCCGTGCGCGGAACCGTCCAGGCTTATACCCGTTTGATCGCCGCGGCCAACCGGCAGGATATGGAGGCCGTGCGGCGGCTGTGCTCGGCTCGTTACTTGCGGACCCATGCATTGGGCCCGGCCGCGGAAGGCGGCGTGATGAATCTGCCCCGGAACATCGACCCCCACTTCCAGGCCTGGCGTCACGGCGCGGCGGTGTGGCTCTGCCCGACGAACCGGGTCGGGCCGGTCTTTCAATTCGTCTTCGAAGAGGGCGGCTGGAAGTTCGACGGGCCGGTGGGGTCATCCGGCCGGGGGGACACGTCGAGCCGCTGCCGGACCAGTCTTCCAAGCCCGAAGCGCCAGCGAGTGCGTGATTTTCAACGGCCCAAAGGCCGACGCACTCGCTGGCGCTTCGGGCTTACAGGACGGATGAGCCACGTCATCGTGAACGGCTCCAGACCGACAACAGCGTGAAGTTCTGGCAGACGTCGGGCGGGAACGTCGCCGCCATCCAGTCGATCCAGTTTCGATGCGTTGGGTCGTCGCCTGGGCCAAAGTCGTCGCGGTGATTCCAGAGCACCACCCCCGCCGGCATCTCCTCCGTCGCGTCGTCGAGCCAAACCTCGATCGACCTCAAACCGGGCACGACGTGCCGAGCCTGTTCGATCATCGTCTCGAACTCCTCGCCCTGACCTGACCGTTCGATGAACGCCCGCGCTCGGGCGAAATCGACACAAGAATGGTTGCGGTAGCGGATGACATGGGACACTCAGCATCTCAAGGGGAAACGGCTAGGTTAGCGCGTGTCAATCCAGATACGCGTCCGCGGCGGCCCGCGCGTAGGTCGATTCGAGATCGAGTGGGATCGACTGCTCGACCGTCAAGGCCATGGGAATCGTCGGCAGCGGGACACCCACGGTCATCGGCCGACGCCAGATCGCCAGAAGCCGTCCGCCGGTCGCGACTGGCTCGCCGACGCGGTAGCTCAACGCCATCGGCGGCGGCATGGGGGGCTGCTCTAGATGCAGTTCCTCGGCGATCCGATCGGCGAACGAGAAGGCCACCGGGCGACGGTGCACATCGATGAGCACCAGATGGACGCCGTCGAGCAGATATCCCAGGTAACGCGCTAGATAAGCATTCCGGGCGATCGGACGATCCTTGTTTCGGGGCGAGATCACTTCCACGGCGGCGACCAGCCGTCCTTCCCGGGCGATGAAAACGGCTGTCTCCGGGTCGATCGTCGCCACGGCGATCTCTTCGTCCGGCTCGATCTCGGTCGTCACCACGGGCGCTGGCTCGGTCTCGGCCGGAGCCGGTTCAAGCGGCCAGGATCGGACGCTCACATCGGGGCGTCCGGTCGGCGCCCCACGGCCAGCATCGGGGCCGCGCCGATGTATGCCCGATAGCCGGCGGGCAACCGGGGCTTGATCCAGCGCAGCAGCTCCGTGATCCAGAGGTGATGCACGCCCTCCCAGCCCGCCCGGTCGGTCCAATCGTGGAGTGGCATCACGGAACCTCTGGAACGGATTTCGGTCAGACAACCAGTCTATGCCATCTCCCCGCTGGCGCGAACCGGTCGCCAGCCGCGGTTGACAGCCCTGTCCGGTCGGCTAGAATCAAAGCCTGACATTCCTTGCGCACCCGGCATGACGGAGTCATCCCGGCAGCACCCCGTCGCCCGGAGGATTGCACCCCATGGCCCGCCCGGGTCGAGCCGCGATCGTGGTGGTCTTCGTGATGCTGGCCGGGATCCTGGCTGGCCGCCCAGGCCCAGGAGGCGCCGTTGGCGCCGCCGGCGCCGCCATCGAGCGAGGCGCAAACCTCCCGAGCCGAGGCGTCCCGCACGCCCAGCGTCGGCAAGGCGAGCCTGGTCGAGCTGGTGCGGCAGGCCAACCCGATGCTCTGGCCGCTGCTGTTCTGCTCGATCCTCGCCGTCGGCTTCACGCTGGAACGACTCATCGCCTTGAGGCGCAGCCGGGTCGTGCCCAAGGAATTCGTCGAACGGTTCCTGGAGCGGCTCGAGGCCGGGAAGCTCGATCGCGACCGGGCGATCGAGCTGTGCCGGGCGAATGAGAGTCCGGCCGCGCGGATCTTTGGCCGGATTGTGCGGTACTGGGGACAGTCCGCCGCGGCGATTCGCGAGGCGGTCGCGGCGGAGTCCGCGGGCGAGATCATGGAGTTGCGCCGTAATGTCCGGGTGCTCAACGGCACGGCCACGATGGCGCCCTTGCTGGGCCTGCTGGGGACGGTCATCGGCATGATCGAGGCGTTCGATGCGCTCGGCGGCCGCGCCGCGGCCGGCGTGGGCAAGAGCGAGGCGCTGGCACACGGAATCAGCCTGGCGCTGATGACCACCGCCTTCGGACTGGCGATCGCGGTCCTCTCGGTACTGTTTTACTACTACCTGCTGAACCGGGTGGACGTGCTGGTGCGGGCGCTGGACCAGGAATCGACCCGCGTGATCGACCTGGTCGCGGGCGATGGCGGTAGTCGGCCTCTCGCCGAGGTGCGACGGCCTCTCGCCGCCTCCGGCGAGATGGCGCGGCCGGAGGCCCGGGGCTATTGATTCTCCCGAGGGAAACCGCCCATGCTCGCTGCGCGCCACCAGGCCGATGAACTGCCGCATATCAACATGACGCCCATGGTGGATGTCGTGCTCTGCCTGCTCGTCTTCTTCATGGCGGCCACGCGGCTCTATGATTGGGATGAGAACCAGTTCACCGTGCGCGTGCCCGAGGTCTCGCAGGCCGCGCCCTTGACCTCGGCGCCGGAGGATCTGACCCTCAGCATCGCCTCGCCGGGCAAAGTCGTAGTCGGCGCGGCGAGCTATGATCTTGAACAGCCTGACCGGCTTGCTGCGCGAGGCGCGGCAGCGGTATCCCGATCAGGGCGTGCTGGTGCGCGGCGACGCCTCGCTGAGCTACCAGGATGTGGCCGACGTGCTGGCCGCGTGCGAGGCTGCCGGCATCCGTAATGTGCGGCTGCCCGTGCGTCCCCGCGACGAGACCGGTGCGGCGAGCACCACGTCGGTGCGGATGAGTCCCTGAGAGGGTGTTCTGTAGGCTGGGTCGTGACCCAGCTTCCCATTAGCTGGGTCACGACCCAGCCTACAAAAACCACCAGATTCCAGATTCCAGATGACCGGAGTGTCGAATGGAGTTCTTTCACCTGGTTTATCAGACGCTCCGGGACATTTCGCCGGACTCGATCAATCATCTGGCCCAGGAGATCGGGCCGGCGCTGTACGTCTTGCTGTTCGGCATCCTCTTCGCCGAGACGGGCCTGGTGGTGACGCCCTTCTTGCCGGGCGACTCGCTGCTGTTCGCCGTCGGGGCGGTGGCCGCCGCGCCCGGTTCGCCGGTCAACCTGGCGCTGACCGCGGCCTTGCTGTGCGCGGCGGCTGTGCTCGGGGACGCGGTGAATTACTTCGTCGGCTATCGCATCGGCCCGCCGCGTCTTCTCGCGCGAGGATTCCTGGCTCTTGAACAAGAAGCATCTGAACGAGGCGCAGCGGTTCTACGACCGACATGGCGGCAAGACGATCATCCTGGCGCGGTTCGTGCCGATCATTCGCACGTTCGCGCCGTTCGTCGCCGGGATCGGCCGGATGAGCTACGCGCGCTTCGCGCTCTATAACGTGACGGGCGGCATCACCTGGGTGCTGCTCTTTCTGCTCGCGGGCTGGAAGTTCGGCCGTCAGACTTACGTGCAGAAGAACTTCCACGTGGTCATCCTGGCCATCATCGTGATCTCCGTCCTGCCGGCGGTATTCGAGTTCGCCCGCGGCTGGTGGACCGCGCGTCAGGGCCACTCCGGGCTGCTCGAGGCGACCACGATCGGCGAACATCCCACCGAGAAGAGCTCGTGCCCGGTGGTGAAGAAGCCTGAGACGACTCCCGCCTACCAGGGCGTCTCCATCATGTTGACGATATCGCGGGCGACCCGGGCCATGGTCCTCTCGAACGCGATGTTGGTCGTCTCGCCGACTTCCGGGAAGAACGGGACGTTTTCGAGGACGCGGGTGGGCGGCATCGCGCGGGCCTTCGGGTCCTTGGTGCGATTGTCGATCCAGCGCACCTCGACGGTCATGAGCGACATCAGCTCGCGCGGCAGGTTGTTGGGATTCTCGACCATGACGTTCTTGTCGGCGTAGAGGATGGTCCCTTCGAGGATGGTGTCAGCCTCGTCGGGCCGGCCGACGACCTTGTAACCGCTGCGCCGCTCGATTTCCTTCTGAACAAGCTCGGTGAGCTGCAAATTCAGGTCGCGGCGGTAGGTGGTGGACTTGAAAATGGGGACGTAGACCGTCCGGATCGAGCGGTCATACGGCGCCCGGATCGAATAGCCGCAGCCGGCGACGAACACGAGCGCCGGCAGAAGGGCGAGCCAGATCCGGGCACGCGGGCGGATCTGGTCGGACTCCCTCCCCCCTGGCGGGGGAAGGAGGGTCAGACAGGAAGGGCGGACTCGATGATCGCCCGTGTGCCTCGTTACGCGTCGCATCGATCGGCTCCGCGATCAGATCAAGGGCCACCCATGCCGCCCATACCACCCATGCCGCCCATGCCACCCATGGCCGGTCCCGACATCGGGGCACCCGTGCCGCCGCCGACGCCAGGCGTGCCGGTCATCGCGTCGGTACTACCGGGCAGGCTCATGATCTTGCTCGGCTTGACCTCCTTGCGCGGCATGGTGGCAATCTTGGCGAGCTGTACCTTGGCCTTCTTCGCATACGGGCTCTTGGGCCACTTGGCCGGCACCTCGGCGAAGCAGTATTCGGCCGAGCTGATCTTGCCCGTCCAGAGGTAATGCTCGGCCACCTTGTAGGCGCGCTCGGCCTGCTGCTCTTCGATCACCCCCAGGATATGGTTGAGCTTATCGGCCTGGCTGACCTGCCGCTCAGGGAAGTTGGCCATGGTCTGGAGGACCTGCTTCTGGGCTTTTTCGAGGCCGTCGCCGTCGTAATCGGGGCCGATGTAGCCTTTGAGCTTCGCGTCAATGCTGGACAGCAGCGCCTGGTGGACGAGCTTGCTCTTGGGATGCTCGGTGATGAGCTGGTCGTAATAGAGGGACGCATCGTCCCAGTTCTGGTTGGCGTAGTGGTAATCGGCGATCTTCATGGTGGCCGTGTCGGCCAGGGGGCCGGTGGGGTCGTGGTGGCGGACGTGTTCGAGCGCCGAGAGGGCGTAGCCGCCGGTATCGACGACGGGGTAGGTGCCTTCCCAGCGTCCGTTCCAGGAGGCTTTTTGTTCGGGCTTGGCCTTGGGGTCGATGGCGGCCAGCCAGGTCTGGGCGATGGCGTATTCGCGCGCGACGGCCTTGTCCAGGTACTGGGTGCCGGGGTAATCGCCGATGAGCTTCTCGTAGGCGTCGTGGGCACTCACAAGTCGATTGCGCTGGTAGAGCGACTCGGCGAGCAGGAACTGGGCTTTCTCGCCCCAGTGACTCCCCTTGCGTTTCTTGGCGATCCTGGCGAGGCTCTTCTCGGCCTCGGCGACCTGGCCTTGCTGGGAAAGCTTCTCGGCGGCCTGGATCTCGGCGTCGGCGACGGGGTCGTTCGGAGCCTTCAATGGCGACCAGCCGTTGGAGCCGAGCACGAGCCCCGAGCCGTTGGTCTGGCCGGAGGACTTGGGCGGCGCCGGGCTGAGCCAGCGTCCCAGCAGGCTGCGGGTATCGCCCGCTCTCGGCCTGGGTCGGCGACTGGGCCACGCCGCTGTCCCAGGCCATGCGCCAGCGCGACAGCGCGCTGGTATCGCCCGTGCGGCACCCGGCCGTCGCCGCAAAGACCACAAGCACCAGCAGCCTCCTGGCGCATCGGCGGTTCGGTCGCGGTTCGGCGGACGTCATGACGGTTCGCTCCCGAGCGAAGGGACGGGCCGGCGGGTCGAAGTGGTGATTCCGGATTCCAGATTCCAGATTCCAGATTCCAGATTCCAGATTCCAGATTCCAGTTTTCCAGATCTGGAATCTGGAATCCGGAATTTGAAATCCGGCATTCAGGACAGATAAGCCAGCATGCGGGGCCGACGGCCCAGCAGATGACTGACAATCGCGCCCAGAGTGGCCCGCAACGGGACCAGGTTCCGTGGCGAGAGATCCAGTTGACGCCAGGCCTGCCCGGGGGCGGCCAGGATGCGGATGGCGTCGAGCGTCCGGCCCGACAAGGTGGCGACATGGGGCTGACCCGGCCGGCATTCTGCGCAGAGCACGCCGCCCGTCGCCAGCCCGAACGCCACCGCGTCGCCCGAAGCATCCACCGCCGTTCCGCAGTTCACACAAGCCTCCAGGGCCGGCATGTGGCCCAGTTCCCGCAGGCAGGCCAGCTCGAACCGCAGCAGCCGCGCCGGCCGGAGGGCGGGATCGCCCAGATGGCGCAGCGTCACCACCGCCGCGTCGAACAGCCGCGGGTGCGGGTCATGGTGATCCGTGAGATCGTGCAGCAATTCGGAGATGTAATACCCGGCGTACAGCGCCGCCAGGTCGTGACGAAGGGAGTCAAAGCGTTCCGAGAGCACCGCCTCAGTCAAGAGGTCGAGCGCCTCCGACGCCTTGTGGAGCAACACGATATCGCAAACGCTCAAGAGGTCAAGCCCAGCCTGGAACGAGGACTTGAGCCGCCGGGCCCCTTTGGCCAGCGCCGCTACCTGGCCCAGGTCGCGCGTGAAGAGCGTGACGACCTTGCTCGTCTCGAAGACCTCGACGCTGCGAAGCACCAGGGCCATGGTGCGTACGGCCGGCACGGCAGCCTCCCCGATACGCAGGTACCGCTCGTCGGGTGGCTGGGGCGGAGTCGGCGACGCCCCAGTGCGCCACGCCGACTCCGCCCCAGCCACCCGACGACTGATCAGCTCCGGGCCATTATTCGCGATGGGCGGGGGCCGGTCCAGCCGCCGCGTCCGTCGCGGTGGACACGGCGTCGGACGGGAGTCTCGAGCCGCAGGCGGCGGATGGCCCGCCCCTTGACGGCCAGGATCGTGAAGTCGATGCCCTCGCGGCAGAACGTCGCACCAGGCTCGGGAACACGGCCCAGCGTGGTGAAGGCCAGGCCGCCGACCGTGTCGTAGTCCTCGTCGGTCGCCAGGTGCAGGCCGAGCCGCTCGTTGAGATCTTCGATCGTCACCGCCGCGTCGACCTCGTAGCGGGACCCGCCCAGAGGCAGGATCGGGTCGCCCGCGCTAGGCCGATCGTGTTCATCGTCGATCTTGCCCACCAAGGCCTCGAGCAGATCTTCGAGCGTGACCAGACCGGCGACGCCGCCGTACTCGTCGAGGACGATGGCGATCTGGACTCGCTCGATGCGAAACTCGTTCAGGAGGTCGTGGGCATTTTTGGTCTCGGGGACAAACATGGGCGGCCGGGCCAGCTTCCGCGGGCTGACCGCGGCCGGATCGGCCGCGAAGATCATGCGGGCGAACAGGTCCTTGACGAACAAGATGCCGACGATGTCGTCGCGATGCTCGCCGAAAAGCGGGATGCGGCTGAAGCCCGAGTCGATGAAGGCGCGCGCCGCGTCGTTGGCGGTGACGTGGGCGGGCAGAACCAGCATGTTGGCACGCGGGATCATCACGTCGCGCACATCGCGCCGGGACAGCATCACGGCCCGCTCCAAGAGCGTGCGCGTCTCGGCGGGCAGCTCGGCGTCGAGCGTCTCCTCCTCCGAGGGATCGGCCGCGTAGACCTCGACCTCGACACTGGCCGGCCGGGGCGTGGCATCCGGGCGCCGCGTGCGACGGTAGGCATACGCTTCCAGCGCGCGCGCCAAGCCGGTCGCGGGGGACATGATCCACCGGAGAATGTGGGCCAGCGGCCAGACGCGCACGAGAATCCATTCGGCCTCGACACGGCCGACGGTCCCCGCCACGACGTACCCCAGCGCGGCGACCGCCAGCGCGATCCCCACGACCGCCTCCACGGCCAGAGCCGGCACCAGCCGGTCGGCCGCCACGCCCAGCAGCGCCGCCAGACCCAGGCCGGTCACCACCGCCAGTCCCTCGGCGCTCCGCTCGGTCCGCTCGTCATGTCGCGTGATGTCATCCACCCAGTCCGGCGCCCCACGCTCCACACAGAGTTCTTCCAATTGGGTCCGCGAATAGGTGCGCAGGGCACGCGTCAGGCAGATAGCGCCCATGTGCAACGCCAGCACCAGTAAGGCCAGGACCAGCATCAGCCCGGGCATGACGGACCCTCCTCAGCCGAACCGACCGCCTCGAAAAGCGCGGGCAGGCCCAGCGCCGCCAGAACCTCCGTTTCCCGCCGCCGCATGGCGCCGGCGGCCTCGGGGGTCTGGTCGTCGTAACCGCACAGGTGCAACAACCCATGAACAACGTACAGCGCCAGCTCGGCCTGGGGATCGGTCCCGGCCCGCCGCGCGGTCGCCGCCGCCATCTCGGCCGACACGATGATCTCGGCCGCCAGCACCGGCTCCCCCAACTCGGACAGCCCGAACGTGATCACATCCGTCGGCCAGTCATGGGCCAGATGCCGCCGGTTCAGATCCTGGATCGCGGCGTCATTCATCACGACCACGGAGATTTCCGCGGCGGATACGCCTTCCCCGATCAAGACCCGCCGGACAAGCCTGACCAGAGCCGACCGGTCGATTCGCAAGTGGCCCTGCGTATCGCTCAGGTCGACGGTGATTGCTTCTGTCAGGTCGTCATCCATCGTCGTGGGGTGCAATCTTGGTAACAGGTCGGGCCGGATGCCAGATGGCTGATGCCTGATGACCGATGCCTGATGCCTGATGCCTCCTTGATTCAAGGCGCGGAACCCGTCTCCCATGCTTTGACATCCGCCATCAGGCATCGGTCATCAGGCATCAGCTCTCTGGAATCCGGAATCTCGAATCCGGAATCCTAGGCCGTGTGCTGCTCAGGATACTTGACTCGCCCGTGGTAGATCCCGATCAAGGACTTGATCAAGCTATCTCGGATCTCGGCAATCTCGCTCAGGGTCAGGCCACTTTCATCGAACTGGCCGTCATCGAGGCGTTTCTCGACGAGGGTCGAGACCAGGCCCTCGATCCGGCCGGGAGTCGGTTCGGAGAGGGTGCGACTGGCGCTTTCCACGGCGTCGGCCAGCATGAGAATGCCGGCCTCTTTCGACTGGGGCCTGCGGCCGGGATAGCGGAAGCTGCTTTCCTGGACGGCCGGCTCGTCGGGGTTCCCATTCGAGCGCCGGGTGGCCTCGCGGTAGAAGTACTCGACGAGGGTCGTGCCGTGGTGCTGCTCGATCAACTCGACGACCGGCTCGGGCAAGTGATGTTGCCGGGCCAGGTCGATGCCGTCCTTGACGTGGCCGATGATGATCAGCGTGCTCATCGCCGGGGCCAGGTTCGAGTGGCGGTTGAAGCCGCCGTTCTGGTTCTCGATGAAGTAGTGCGGCTTGAGCATCTTGCCAATGTCGTGAAAATACGCCCCGACGCGTGCCAGCACGCCATTGGCGCCGATGCGCTCGGCGGCAGCCTCGGCAATGGTGCCGACGGCGACCGAATGGTTGTGCGTGCCCGGCGCGCGGCGGACGAGTTCCTGGAGGAGCGGGTGGTTGATGTCGCCCAGTTCGAGCAGGCTGATGCCGGTCACCATGCCAAAGGCGTTCTCGACGAAGGGCAGGCATCCCCCCAGGAAGAAGCCCGCCATCAATCCCCAGCCGGCGCGCCAGAGGCTATCGGAAAGAATCAGATCGGTCGCCTGGTTCTGCCACAAGCCGGTCGCCCACGTCAGGATGAAGTACGCCAGCGCCGCGGCGGCGCCGACCTGGATCGGCTTGGTGCGCGTGCGCACCTCGTGCAGCGGCAGCACAGCGGCGGCCGCGCCTCCCATCAACACCAGGAAGTGGTTCAGTCCCGACCCGAGCGCCAGGCTGGTCATGAGGCTCAGCCCGAAGGCCACCATAAGCGCAAAATGCGGGTTGTACGCGATCGCCAGCACCATGGACGCCAGCGCCACGGGGATCAGTTCGGCATCCCAGGGCTGCACCGCGAGCAGCCGGGCCACCGCCATGGCCGCCACGACCAGCCCGCACAGGGCGGCGGTCCGCGGCAAACTCTCGGCGATCCGCGGCTCGTGGCGGACGATGTAGTAGCCGATCAGCGCGAACACGCGCCCCGACCAGCACCACGATCGACCCGGGCGCTGCAGCCGCTGGCCCCAGGTGAGGGCCTGGCAGCTCACCTCGTGTTCTTTGCGAAGCAGGCCCAGGTCGTCCTCGGTGATCGGCTGATCCTGATCGACGAGCAGGTCGCCGCGGTCGTACACGTCGTCCACGTCCCGGACCGCGTCGCGGGCCGACTTCCGCGCGGCGGCGGTCGCACGCGCGTCGTAGCTCAGGGTCGGCGTGCCCCGCAGTTGCTCGGCGACCAGGCCTAAGAGACGCTTGCCCACCTCGGGATTGGAGAATGCCTGAAGGAATTCCTGGGCCACCGCGCTATCGGGCTTGACGATTCGCTCGGGCTTGACGCGATCGATGGACACCAGGTGGGGCTTGGTGCCCGGCGCCCGCACCAGGAGCTCGCGGGCGGACGCCTCCTGGCGGGGGAGCTTGCCGCCGGTGCCGGCCGCGCGGGCCGTGATCGATCCGGATTGCTCCCCGCGCGGCAGGATGTCGGGTCCCAGGATGCCGTCCCGCAACAGCGGCTCGAAGGCGGCGGTGAGCCGGCGCTTCAGATCGTCGAGGCGTTCGGGCGTGTCGGTGGCCGTCTTGAGGTCGTCGAAGCTGGTTCTCATCCAGGTCCCAGGAGCCGCGCAGGGCTTCGGGCAGCGTGTCGCGGTCGGGGGCCTGGGCGATGGCATCGAGCAGGTCCGCAAGCTGCTGGGACAGGTCGCGGAGAGGGGCCGGATCGTTATCCATGATCGGCGCGATCGTGTCCGCGGCTTCTTGCAGCGCGGCGTTGGTCTTGCGCTGGTTCTTCAGCTTGAAGCTCGGGACGTTCGCCCGGATCTCACGACTGGGACGCTGGCCCACCCGGTACACGAACGGGGGGCCGGGGCCGTGGACCAGCGCCGCGGTGCTCAGCACGGCACAGGCCACGACCGCCACCAGGGCCAGGCGGGCACGGCGGCGAGCCAGCCGCTCGTGTTGCAGGTCGATCGGAGGGGAAGGACGCAAATGAGCCCGGAACGGACGGGTCCGGCGTTTTCCAAGACTCATGGAAGGCGGTCTCGAACGGTTGCGTGCAGGATGGTCCGGACAGCCCGAACCACCACACGCCGGGAGTGCGCCACGCCGACACCGACGCGGCTCCGGTCAGTCACCCACGGCCCGTTCCGTTCCGGTTCGTTTCGGTGGGACGGAACAGGCCCGCAGGGCCGACCATGACCCCGCCTCACTCCGGGGCGGGGACGCCACCCATCAGGGATGGCGAACGGTCCAGAGCGGCAATCTCCACGCACGGCAAGGCCGCGGGCGCCGGCTCCGTTTCTTCATAAGCGTCCACGATCGCCTGTACAAGAGGATGCCGCACAATATCCCTCTTGTCCAGCGTGACAACCGCGACACCCGGCACCTGCCGCAAGCGTCGCACCGCGTCCGTGAGCCCGCTCACGGTCCCCGGCGGCAAATCCACCTGGGTCGTATCGCCAGTGACGACGATGTGCGCGTTCTGCCCCATCCGGGTCAGGAACATCTTCATCTGCGCGATGGTGGCGTTCTGGCCCTCGTCGAGAATGATCACCGCGTCGTTAAGCGTACGGCCGCGCATGTAGGCCAGGGGGGCGATTTCGAGCAGGTCGTTGCCCATGTAGCGGCGGAGCAGGTTGTAATCCATGAGGTCGTGCAGGGCATCCAGGAGCGGCCGGAGATACGGATTGATCTTCTGCTCCAGGTCGCCCGGCAGGAAGCCCAGGTGCTCGCCCGCCTCCACGGCCGGTCGCACGAGCACGATCTTTTTGATCTGGCCGCGCCGCAGGGCGGCCACGGCGACCGCCACGGCCAGGTAGGTTTTCCCCGTCCCGGCCGGACCGATGCAGAAGACCAGTTCACGATCGCGCAAGGCGTGCAAATAGCGAGCCTGGCCGTCCGTGCGGGGTCGCACGGCGCGGTGGCCATCCAGACCCGCGAGCGGATCGGCCTCGCCGTTCTCGCCATTGCTGGGACGCATCACGGCATCCAGGATCTCCGCCGCGTCGCCCGCCGAGATTACCCGGTTCCGGCGATAGCAGCGCCGCATTTCGTCGAAGACCTTCTTGGCCTGCTCGACGCGCTCGAAGTCCCCTTCGATGCGGAGTTCCCCATGACGGGCGAGAACCTTGACTCGGAGGGCGTCGCGCACCTGGCGGAGCAACTGATCGCGACTCCCCAGAACGGCAAGTTCCTCGTCGTGACTCTCCAGGCTGATCGTGGCTTCCGACATGAAACCGCCTAACGTCTCCGTCCGGCTGGCGGATCGGACCCCGGGCGCCGAACCGACCGGGGCCGTTCGTTCTCCATCGTCCCTTATTATGATCGCTCCGAACAGGAAAAGACAATGCGTGGCCGGCCGCCGCCCGCGTGCCTCACGGTCCGAAGAGCAGCCAGTAGCCGTACGCGACCGGCCCGGCGAACAGGAGCGAATCGAGCACGTCGAGCACGCCGCCGAAACCGGGCAGGGCGTCCGATGCGTCCTTCTGGCGCAGTCGCGTTTGATCATCGACTCCATCAGGTCGCCCAGTTGCGCGGTCGCGCCGACGACCAGTCCGAACCCGACGGCCGCGGACCATCCCAGCAAGGGCACATGCAGGCCGTAGCGGGCCAGCGCCTCCACGGCCAGTGCGCCGGCAACACCGAAGATCATGCCGCCGAGCGCCCCTTCCACGGTCTTGTTCGGGCTGAGCCGGGGCCAGAGTTTGTGCCGGCCCGCCAGCCGCCCCAACGTGTACGCGCCGACGTCCGCCCCCTTGGCCGTCGCGATCAACGCCGCCAGCGCCAGCAGCCCCTCGCTCGGCCCTCCCAGCCAGCGAAGCTGGATCACAAAGCTGCTCAGCAAGCCCACATAGGCGGTCGCCAGCACCGTCCCCGAAATCCGCGCCATCGTCCCGCCCGGCACGTAAAACTGGTGCTCTGGGCGATGAACGTGAACATGACCACGGTCGCAAACACCCACAGGGTCCAGGAAAAGACCAGGGCCGGGTACGCGGGGTCGGCCACGATCGCCGAGCCCGAACCCGTCGCGGCGGCATCGGCCCCACCGATCAGGTGCGGAACCCAGTTCGCCACGACCAGGGCCAGCACCCCGCCCAAGACGGTATTGCCCGAGGGTCGCGCGCTGGTCCGATTCAACAACCCGACCAGCTCCAGCGACGCTTTCCCCAGGGCCGTGGCCACCAGTACGAACCAGAACGGAAACCAAGGCGCCAACCGCTCATCGACGATGATCACCGCCACGAAGATGAGAATCAGCGTCAAACCGGTGGCCAGGCGTTTGGTGAGCATCTTTGGTCACTTGTCACTTGCCACTTGTACGGTTGGCAGTGTACGACGAGGGTTCAAGGCCGATGGACAACGAACCGAGGACATCATCAAGAGCACCGGGGCCAGTGACAAGTGACAAGTGACCTAAACCGCCAGTCCCCCGAACTTGCGCATGCGGCCGGCGTAGGAGAGCAGCGCGGCGTGGAGGTCATCGCCGCGGAAGTCGGGCCAGAGCACGTCGGTGACATAGAGTCTCGGCGTAAGAGACTTGCCAGAGCAAGAAATTGGAGATGCGGAGCTCGCCGGCCGTGCGAATCAAGAGATCAGGATCGGGCATGCCGGCGGTGGACAGGGCGGCGGCGAAGGCCGTTTCGTCGAGCGCCGCGGGATCGAGACGGCCGGCCGCGGCCTCGCGGGCCAGTTGGCGGGCCGCTTCGACGATCTCGGTGCGGCCGCCGTAGTTGATCGCCAGACAGAGCCGCAAACCCGTGTTCCTGGCCGTCAGAACCGCGGTCCGGTCGAGCTCGGAGAGCACCGCGTCGGGCAGTCCCGCGCGACCGCCGATCATCGTCAGCGCGATGTTCTGCTCCACCAGCTCCGGCCGTTCCATGATCAGGAAATGCCGGAGCAGCCGCATCAGGAACTTGACCTCCCGCGCCGGGCGCTTCCAGTTTTCGACCGACAGGCAGTACAGCGTCACCTGGTCCAGGCCGAGCCGGCAGGCCTCCTCGATCACCGCGCGCACGCTGCGGATGCCCTGCCGGTGGCCGAAGACGCGCGGCAGGCCGCGCGCTGCGCCCAGCGGCCGTTGCCATCCATGATGATCGCCACATGGCGCGGCAACTGCGCGGGCTCCAGGCCCAGCCGGGACAGCGTTTCCAGCCCCTCAGGAGGAATCGGATACCGGCGGGACACGCTCAAATCACCTCATTTTCATGTGGACGCGCGGGGCCTTGTTCACCACAGAGTCACGGAGAACACAGAGACAGACACAGAGTTCCAATGCTCTGTGAGAACTCTGTGTTCTTTGTGTCTCTGTGGTGAATCTTTCGATCACTCTTCCACTCGCAAGGTCGCCTCGCGGTCGGGTCCGATCGAGACGATCCGGACCGGCACCCCGATCTGTCGGGCCAGAAAGCGCACGTAGTTCTGGGCGGCGGCGGGCAGGTCGTGCCACGAGCGGGCCCCGGTCAGGTCCGCCGACCAGCCGGGCAGGGTCTCGTACACGGGATGGCAGCCGGCCAGGTCATCGAGATGGCCCGGGAAGTCAACGATGTGGCGGCCGATGGCGTCCTTGTACGCGACCGCCACCTGGAGCGTCTCCAGGCCCGAAAGGACATCGAGCAGCATCAGGGCAATCTCGGTCGCGCCATTGATCCGGGCCGAGTAGCGCACGGCCACCGCGTCGAACCAGCCGCACCGCCGCGGGCGGCCGGTCACGGTGCCGAACTCGTTGCCTTGTTTCCGGATGCGGTCGCCGATGGGGTTATCTTGCTCGGTCGGGAACGGGCCGCCGCCGACGCGGGTGGTGTACGCCTTGCAGATGCCGATCCAGCGGTCGATGGTTCGCGCCGGCACACCCGAGCCCGGCGCGAGGCCGCAGGCGCTGGAATTGGAGCTGGTCACGTACGGGTAGCTGCCGTGATCGACATCGAGCAGCGAGCCTCGGCCCCTTCGAACAGCAGCCGCCTGCCTTGTGCCAGGGCCTGGTGCAGCCAGGCGGTGGTGTCGCAGACGAACGGCCGCAGGCGCTCCGCGTAGCTGATGTATTCGTCGGCCACCTGGTGCGCGTCGAACGGCCGGAAGTCGGGCAGGAGGGCGGCGAGCAGGCGGTTCTTGAAGGCGATGATGCGTTCGAGGTGCTCGCGGAAATGGGCTGGGTGGTACAGGTCGCCCATGCGCACGCCGTGCACGCGGCCGACCTTGTCGCGGTAGCACGGGCCAATGCCGCGCCGGGTGGTGCCAAGCCGCTCGGCGGCGGACGGGGATTCCTCGGTCAGCCGTTCCTCTTCCATGTGGTGCGGCAGGATCACGTGGGCGCGGTCGCTGATGTGCAGCCGGCCGGAAAAGTCCACACCCTGGCCCTGGAGCCGCTCGATCTCCTGGAACAGGGCGGGCGGGTGGACCACCACGCCGTTACCGATCACGCAGTCGATCTTGGGCCGGAGAATCCCGGTTGGGACCAGGGACAGCTTATATTTCACCCCGCCGGTGACGACCGTGTGCCCGGCGTTGGCCCCGCCCTGGTACCGTACGACCACGTCATGGTGGTCGCACAGCAGGTCCACGATCTTCCCCTTGGCCTCGTCTCCCCACTGCAAGCCGACGACGCTGGTCGATGGCACGGCGCACCTTCTCCCCCATCCGCGGGCAGTTGCCCTTTGCATCGCAAAGAAAGTAGCGTACCGACCCCGGGGCGCGGGTCAACCGGGAGGGTGGCGTTCCCCACAGAGTCCCAGCAGACACCCCGTTCTCGACACCGTCGCCACGGTACGGGGGCGAGAGCGTCTGTGGACCGTCCTGCGACCGCGGGAAACGGGCCTGTCACCGACCGTAAGCTCTTGTCTTATCTGGGACTTCGCTCTTCGCGCCAGTGGCTTTCAACGATCTCTGGCGCGTGCCCTGTTTCCGGCTCCTCCGCGCGCCGTCAACCGCTCATAAGTCCTTGATTCATAGATAGTTCCACTCCTTCTACCCGTCGCTTTCCACGGTCTCTCCTGGCGCGCCTCTCGGGACCGTGTCCGACGTGTCTGCGATGGCCCCATGGCCGTGTTGGGTTCGTTCGCTCATTTTCCGCAACGTATTGTCAAAGAACCGCTTACGTCAATCCCTGTGGACTCTTTCGTCAACCCCGCCGGGTGGTACTGGTGGCTTGTCCACCAGTGCTCTTCGGGAAAGTGCACTGGTGGACAAGCCACCAGTACCACCCAGCGCGTGCTGGGCCTTCCGACGAGGATACGATCGTTGGGACTCGCGCGGGACTTTCCCCAATCGGCGCGCAGCCCGTGTCGCGGACAAAAACCCGTGGTTCCCAGCACCGTTCCCGCAGGCGGGCCGAAACCTCGATCTGGTCTCCTGGCTCCCATCTCAATTTCAGAGAAATTTCCTCTGAGAAGCTATCCGGGAAGTCCGGATTTAGCCCCGAAGGGGCGGCAGTGAATAGCCCAGGGCGTCAGCCCTGGGTCGGTGGACGTCGCGACATGATCCTTCTCCGGAGCCCCGAAGGGGCGACAGAAAGTCCAGTGGGGCTGTGGCTTCTGTCGCCCCTTCGGGGCTCCGGAGAAGGTTTGTGACGCGTCGCTCCGGTTCCCAGGGCTGGCGCCCTGGGCTATTCACTGCCGCCCCTTCGGGGCTAAATCCGGACTTCCCGGACAGTCTCTGACTCTGTGGGGAACGCCACCCCCCGTTTTCTCTCAAAACCCGCGTAGATCCGTGCTCTGCCTCCTGGGCAGCCCCTCTTTGGGCGTGCGCTTCAGGACGATGTATTCCAGACCATGCGACCGGCAAAAGGCTTGTTTCTCGGGCTTATCGCCATCTTCGTTGACGAGATAGGCGTCCGGACGGATCTGCGCGATCTCCGGCTCGGCGTCCATCCAGCCGGTGCCGGTCGAGATCAAGGCGCGGTGAACGTAGCGGATCGAGCCCACCAGGTAGCGGCGTTCTTGCTCCGAGAAGAGCGGGTGCCCCTCTCCCTTGAGCAACCGCACGTTGGCATCGTGGCCAACCACGACGTAGAGCTCGCCCTGTTCCGACGCCTCTTCGAAAAACCGCACGTGGCCCGAGTGGAACCAGTCGTAGCAGCCGGTGACGAGGATTTTCTTGCGCCCGTCGGCGGCTCGTCCCCGACGGGAGGGAAGCCGGCCAGGTCGTGCGCGCGGAGAACGCGGTAATCGATCCCGTTCGCCCGGCAAAAGTCTCTCCTGGCAGGGTCATCCTCCGCCTCGGGGACGACCCAGACCGCCGGCTTGAGTTCCTTGACGGCTGGTAACGCGTCGGACGCGAAGACGTCGCTGAGCGGGATCACCTGGCGCACGCAGCGGATCGCCGCGACGACATACCGCCGCTCCGCCAAGGGGAACTTCGGCGCCTTCCCCGTCGCCCGGCGGACATGGTCGTCCGACCACAGCAGTACGCTCACCTCGCCGAGCCGCGACGCCTCGTGCAGGAAGCGGACATGCTGAGACCGCAGGTCATCGAATCCGCCGCAGACTGCTACCGTGCTCATGCCATCCACCTTCGTTACAGGAGACGATCGATTGCCCCGCGGATGAGTTTCAAGACCGTGCGGCCTGCGGGTCTAATGATGAGTTCGGAAGGTTGGAACGACCAGTCCAGGGGGACATGGAGTGTCCCGCCCGGGTCTTCCCAGGGATACTCGCAATTGTCCGGCCGCTGGCCGCCGCGCGCCGCACCGCCGGCGCCAGGGCATCGATCTCCTGAGCGAGATGCCGGGCATGGTTCAAGGCTGCTCGCGCCTTGCCCCCGGTGAAGTGGATCACCACGGCCTGCTGTCGGAGGACGACCGGAAGGTTATTAGCGATATACGCATGGCTGCCTTGCAGCGTCGCCGGGTCTGTTCCCCTTCCGCACAGGTGGGCCTTCACCAGTTTTTCACAAGCCATCTGGAGAAATTGCAGTTTGTGGCATTCAGGAACCGGGAGAGCCTGGATTTTCTCATAGGTTTGGAAATCGGCGTCGGCCTGTCTGGCGTAGCCGGTGGCCCACTCAGCACTGGTGGCCATCACGCATCTCCCGCGACAGCCGGCGGCTTCGGCAACTCCTCTCCGATCTCCCAGCCCTCGGGGAGCTTGAGTTCATGGGCCTGGATCTTCTGGAATTCGTCCGGGGTGACCTCGATGATGACCGTCGAAAAGGGAATGCCGCTGGCCAACGCCGGTCCGAAGTGCAAGGGCATGATCCCGGACGGAGCGGTGTTTTCATTGACCTCGAGAAGCTTGATCGGCTCGGCACGGTTGATCTCGTTCTCGGCTTTGTCCGTGATCCGGAAAACCGTCGTCAAACCGGCCTCGACCTCGAAGTGTTTTCGCGCGATCTCCTTCGCGACCGCTGCCTTCTCCTTGACGACCGCCTCTTCGGAATCCGCGAAGTGGATCGTAGACATGGACATTCCTCTCCATCCGGCCTTGGAGACGAGCCTCACCCCAACCGCACGGTGATCCGGGACGCCCCCGGCACGGGCTCATCGGCCACCACCAGCAGATACCCGCCGCCGCAGCCGGAATACATCGCGCCCGCGGAACGCGACTGGTAGTGGCCGAGCAGACCCATGAGATCCACCGTGATCGTGGGATGCCGTACGGTGTGGGGCAGGAGGGTTTCCCAGCACTTCATGTTTTCATTCAACGACGCCCCGAGCCCTTTCAAATCGCGAGCGACGATGGCGTCGAAGCAATCCTTACCGCACTGGCCGAGGCGGCGGACCCAGTCGGGGGAGAGGTTCTTGATGCCGAGCGGGCTGTAACCCTCCGGGCGCTGGGCGACGGGGACGAGCTGGAGCACGTGTTCCAGCCAGCGGGCGACGGCCGGGTCGCGGTTCGACTCGACGTTAGCGGGAAAGTAGCCGCCCTCGACGGTCACGTCGTAATCGAGCCGGCAGACGCCGGGATAGATCAGTCCGACCATGTCCTGCGAGCCCGACGGCTCGGGCTTGCCCTGGTTCTCGGCGTCGTAGAGTTCGCGCACGAGCTCGGCCGGGTCACGGTCCGGCAGCACGCCGTCCCAGAGCCGCATGGCAATGGCCCGGGTGCCGGTCGCCATGCCGCAGCGGTCCATGTAGCGCACCGTCGGCTCGATGCCGACGACGACCATCGACCCGGGCGGCGTCGGATTGAGCCGGTTCACGAACGGCTGGTCGATCCAGCCGCCGGCCAACTGGACGCGGTAGGGGATCTTGCCGATGACGGAGGTGATATTCATCTATGTAGTGTCCGCTGTGCGGACCATCCGGAAAAAGCCCGGTCCGCACAGCGGACCCTACGAGACTCCTCTAATCCTTCACGACGCGCTTGCCCGCCTTGCGGTCGGCGTATTGCTGGGCGATCCAGGCGTAGGTCTTGGCCATGCCGACCTTGCAGCGGGGTGCTGGGCTCCCAGCCGAGGATGCTCTGGATGAAGGTGTTGTCGCTGTTGCGGCCGGCGACGCCCTTGGGGGCGTTCAGGTCGTAGTGCCGCTTCAGCTTCACGCCGCCGATCTCCTCGACCATGCTGACCAGGTCGTTGATCGAGATCAGCTCGCTGCGAGCCGAGGTTGATGGGCGTGGCGATCAGTTCCTCGCAGTGCATGATCACGTCGATGCCGAGCGTGCAGTCGTCGATGTAGCATGAAGCTGCGGGTCTGGGTGCCGTCGCCCCAGATCTCGATCTCGTGCGCGGCCGGTGTCCTTGGCCTCGATGACCTTGCGGCAGATGGCGGCGGGGGCCTTTTCCCGGCCGCCGTCCCAGGTGCCGTTGGGGCCGTAGACGTTGTGGAAGCGGGCGATGTGCGTCTTCATGCCGCGCTCGGCCCAGTATTCCTGGCAGAACATCTCCGAGATCAGCTTCTCCCAGCCGTAGCCGCGCTCGGCCATGGCCGGATAGGCGTCCGATTCCTTCAGGGCCCGGACGTTCGGGTCCTTCTGCAGGTCGGTGTTGTAGGCGCAGGCCGACGACGAGAAGAAGTAGCGCTGCGCGCCGGCGCGGTAGGCCGCCTCGATCAGGTGCGTGTTGATCAGGATGCTGCGCAGGCACTCGACGCGGAAATGCTCGATGAAGCCCATGCCGCCCATGTCGGCGGCCAGGTTGTAGACCTCGACGGCGTTCTCCACGGCCCGGATGGCGTGCTTCTTCTCGGAGAGGTCCATGCGACAGGCACTCGACGCCCGGCACCCGCTGGTACCACTCGGGCAGCGGCTTGCGGTCGATGGCGCGGATGCGGGTGAAGCCCAGGTCGTGAAAGTATCGGGCCAGCGAGCCGGCAATGAACCCCCCCGCGCCGGCGATGACGATCAGGTCGTCCTTGTTGAGCTTGCGGTCGATTGACTGCGGGGTCAGCGTGGCCATCACGTCCACCTTTTCCTCGGGAAGAGCGAATCACTCACCAGGGCGGCTGGGCACGCGGGCCTGAGTCATCGCCGCCCGGACGCCCCTACTTTATGGCCAAGGCGTTTTTTCTGGCAACCCGACTCTCTGAGTGGGGTACGAAAAGTGGTTCTTCTTTGTAGCGGCGGCCGTCTCGGCCGCTCCGGATTCCCGATTCCCGATTCCCGATCCGGAGCGGCCGAGACGGCCGCCGCTACAAAGAGGGGGCGTATTGACCCCTTCTCGACCATCCTCTCTGGGAGACCGTCTTCAGCGATCCGGGGAACGCAGCCACCTCTCCAGGTCGGCCTTCGACTTCTTGATATCCTCGATCTGCTGCGGCCCGCTGATCTCGCGCTCGATGATGATGGGGCCGGTGTAGTTCAACGCGCGGAGCTTGCGAATGAGCCGGGGGAAATCCACCTTGCCCGCGCCGATGGGGACTTCCTTGCCGAGCTCGATCGGATCGGTGGGCCAGAGGGCATCCTTGGCGTTGACGGCGCGAAGGTACTGGCCGTAGATCTCCAGCGCATCGACGGGGTGGCCGGTGCCGTACATGATGCCGTTGGCCGTGTCGAGCCCGACGCCCTGGTTGTCGAGTCCGACATCGCGGATCGTCCGCAGCAGAGTCACGGCCGTCTCCGCGCCGGCGTGGTAGAGGAACGTCTGGCCGTTCTCGCGGCAGTGGCCGGCGGCCTCGCGGATCGCGGGAATCGTCTCGTCGTAGAGCGGGTCGTTGGGATCCTCGGGAATGAACCCGCAGTGCGTCTCGATCGCCTTGATGCCGCACGCACGCGCGAAGTCGGACGCCTGCTTGAGACGGTCGATGCGCGCCCGCCGCCACGGGCGGGGGACGAGTCCATTGCTCGGCGGACCTTTCCGATGGTCCCAGGCCAAGGGGCCTGGACCCATCGTGAACAGGGCCGTCACCTCGATTCCATGCCGGGACATCGCCTCGGTCAGCTTCGGCGCAGGTCGTCGCCGAAAGCTTCGGTGTAAATCTCGCACGCCGTCAGGCCCAGGTCGGCCACCTGCTTCAAGGTGCGGTCGGGGTCCGCGCCGAGAGAGATGAACATGCCCAGGCGGTTCGGCGTTGCCGTGGATGCGGCCGGGAGGCGCCGCGGCAAGAAACTGCCAGCGCCGGCGGCCAGGGCGGCGCCGAGGAAGGTACGTCGCGGGTGTTTCATGGTCGTATTCCCATCAGGATTGTCCAGTCAGTTCTTTCAGAAACCGCAGCGCCTTGCGGGCCTCGTCGGTGACGTGTTTCGCATCGCCCTTGTCGAGGCATTCGACGATGAGCGGGCCGTGGGTGAAGCCGCCCTGCTTGAGGCGTGCCAGCACCTCGGCGAAGCGGACGCGGCCGGTGCCGGGCGTGACCAGGACTTCCTTCGGGTCGCGGAAATCCTTCACGCACATGCCGGCGACGATCCCATCGACGGTAGCGGCGTCGTCCACCGGGTCGCGCTTGCCGTCGGAGTAGTAGAAAATGTTCCCCGGATCATACGTGAGCCGGAAGTTCGGATGATGGACGCGCTCGATGAGCTGGCGGCACTGCGGGCCGGTGGAGTTCTGGCCGCCGTGCGGCTTGATGCTCAGGCCGACGCCCTTCGACTGGGCGTAGTCGCAGCACTCGGCGATCGTCTTGTAATACGGATCGACGAGCTTCGGGTCGCCCGTACCGCCGAGCAGCAGGTGGGGCGAGCCGCAGGCGACGCAGTGGTCGATGAGCAGCTTGAGGTTCTTGATGGCCGGCTCGATCTCGGTACTGGCGGGGAAATCGCCGTAGACCGAGAGCGTTTTCAGGCCCCGCTGGCGAACGGCCGCGCCGATCTGGGCGGCCTCTTCGGGAGTCGTCTTGGTGGTGATGACGACCCAGGTCTTCCCCTTGGCCGTCATGATGCCGACGTACGGGAAGCCGGCCTCGGCGATGCCATCGAGGGCGACGTTCAGCTCGTACTGGTCCCACGGGCGGGTGTAGCAGCCGAGCTGCCAGCCTGTCTGCGGTTCGTCGGCCCGCACGGAGAGCAGACCGCCGAGGCTCAGCGCGGCGGAGGCGCGGAGAAAATCGCGTCGCGTGTTCATGAATTTTCCTTTTTGTTGACGTCTATCATGGGTGGCATGCCCACGTCTTCGTGGGCATGTCCGGTCGCCGGACACGGGATCGCGGACATGCCCACGAAGACGTGGGCATGCCACCCGACACATCTCGTGAAGGGTCAGAACAGCCACTTCTTGCGTTCGGCCGCCCCTTGCATGGCGGTCGGGTAGGTGCCGTCAGGACCGGGCTTGACCGGCGGCTCGACATCGAAGCCGTACTTCGGCAGGGCGAAGGACCGCTGCGAGCGCATCATCTCGTCCCAGGTCACCATGCCGCCGGTGTAGCAGGCCATCTGCGCCAGCACGCCCAATGCGCTACTGGTACACATGTAGTTGCCGCTGTTGATCGGCTGGCCGCGCCGGATCGAGTCGAACAGCGCCTTGTGCTCCTCGTCGTACATGTTGGCCTTGGGGCCGTCGTATTTCCAGTTGGTCGCGCCGGTGATCGTGTACTTGAGGAGATCACAGCGTCCCCTGGTGCCGATGAGAAAATCGGACGTGTCCGTGTAGCACTCGCGCTGATCGCGCGTGAAGCCGTAGACGCGCACGCCGTTCTCATATTCAAAAACGACGGCCTGGTGATCGAACTGGTCGCCGTATTGCGGCTCGGTGAGGGTCTGCCGGCCTCCCATGCCCCAGGCGCGGAGGGGCGGCTTATCGCCCAGGGCCCAGGAGGCTTTATCCAGGCTGTGCACGAGCTGCTGGGCGGTCTGGTCGCCGGACAGCCAGTTGAAGTGGTACCAGTTCCAAAGCTGGTACTCCATCTCGGACTGGCCGGGCCTGCGTCGCGTTCAGACCATAAGGCTGGCTGACGTAGTTTTCCTGGATGGCGAGGATCTCGCCGATGGCGCCGTCGAGGACGCGCTTCATGGTCTCGCGCACGCCGGGATCGTGCCGCCAGCAGAGGCCCGAGACGAGGCTCAGGCCCTTGGTCTTCGCCTCGGCGGCGGCGGCCATCTCCATCTTGAGGCCGGGCACGTCGATGCCGTGCGGCTTTTCGCAGAAGACATGCTTGCCGGCGGCGATGGCCGCTTGCAGGATCGGCGGGTTGAAATGCGATGAGGGCGTGATGAGCACGACATCGGCGCATTCAATCACACGCTGATAGGCGTCGAAGCCGAGGAAGCAGCGCTCGTCGCTGACCTCGACCTGTTCGGGCTTCACCTTCTTGAGCCGTTCGCGGCTGGCGTCGAGGCGCTCGCGGAAGATGTCGGCCATGGCGACGAGCCGGACATCCTTGCCCGCGTTCATCGCGTTGTTGGCCGCCTCGGTGCCGCGCCCGCCACAGCCGATCAGGCCGATCTTGATGACATCGCTGCCGGCCGCGTGGGCGTGCGGCGGGATGGACAAGGCGGCGGTGCCGGTGAGCGCGGCGGAGGTTTTCAGGAAGTCACGACGCGAGCTTGTCGAGGAATTCGTTGGCTCTCGCATGAAAGTTCTCCAGTCCTGTAGGCTGGGTCAAGACCCAGCCCGTGTGTCGGCTCGGGGATCGGGATGCGACGCCTGGAAGAAGCTGGGTCTTGACCCAGCCTACAAGAAGGGATTCCCGAGTCAGGCATCACTTCCCCGCCTCGATGACCGACAGCTCGGCCAGCGAGGCGAACGGTTGTTTGTCGAAACCGGAGAGAGCGACAAAACGCAGCGCGCGCGCCGTCGCGGGCCGGGCGAACTTGACGGTCTTCTCGGCGTCGTTGCGGTCGAAACGGCCGTGCGCGACCTCTTCCCAGGTCTTGCCGTCGGCCGAGACCTCGATGCGGTACTCCTTGATCCAGCCGTTGGGATTATTATCCTGCCGGGGCAGGCAAACGACGCCAGCCAGGTTCACGGGTTTCGGGAACTCAACCACGACTTCGTGCGGGAACGGGGCTGGACTGTCGCCGAAGGTCGTGTGCCACATCGTGTCCGGATCGCCGTCGAGGATGTTCGACGCGGCGAACCCGTCCTGCTGGCTGTCCGTGTGTACGACCTTGGCCCCCAGGCGGGCCATGAGGTCGGCGGCCGTGGGCACGAGAAGCGTGTCGAGGTAGGAGGTTTCGAGCGTCTGAGTGGGCTGGAATGCCTGCGAACCAGCGTAATCATACAAGCTCTTCATCAACTGCCGCGCGGCCGGATGATCCACCAGACGGGGCAGGTCGATCGTGCAGGCCAGCAACCGGCCCGAGCCGACGCGGGCCTCGATCACGTTCCCGAGCTTGTGATTGCGCGCAAAGTTGTCGATGACGGACACGATCGGGCGGAACGTCGCGGGCGTGTCGTCGAGGATCAGGGTGCGGCTCTTTTCGAGCAGCTCGTACCACTGCCAGTTGCTGTAGAAGTCCGTGGGGAAGGCGGCCAGCGCGGGGTGCTTCGGATCGCAGAGGATGCCCATCGTGTTGGGCCGCTGGGTCGGGAACCAGATCGGACTCCAGAAAACGGGCAGGAACCGGCCCGGTAGCGCCTTCTTGGCGTTGAACGTCTGCGGGAACAGCACGACCGGCTTGCCCGCGGCGAGCGCGGCCTTGGTGGCGTCGTCCCACGCGCGGCTCACGACGACATCGGCTGGTGCGTTGACGACCGCCTTGGGGGGATAGACCCAGATCTCCCAGTCGTTGGCGAATTCGGTGCCCTTGAGCGCGACCGTCACGACGAACTTGCCCGGCGCAGTGGCCTTGCTCAATTCCGCCCGGAGGCGGCCGAGGGGGATCAGGTCGCCGGTGGGGACATCGCGAGTTCTCCAGCACGCCGGCCGCGATCTCCTGGCCCTTCTCATCGCGGATCGACCAGACGGGCTGGACGCCTTTCAGGTCGCGCGGGCCGAAGTGGGCGAGATCGACCGTGGCCGCGAACGGCTCATCGCTCGTATAGGTACGCTTTGGCATCCGCAAGAGCGGCACGGTCGGGCCGTCGTAGCGCTTGTGGGCCTCGGGGGCAATGAAGCCCTTTGCGTCCCAGAACGGATCGAGCAGACCAATCAGGGCCGTGCCCTGGCCGGGGTAGTCGTGCAGGTCCAGCAGCGAGAAGCCGGGATACTTCGGCGTGCGCAGGAGGACTTCGATCTCCTCCTTGTACAACAGCACGGCATGCTTGCCGGTGGCCTGGACGAACTTCGGCGCCAGGTCGAGCATGTGCTTCTTTTCCAGATCTGTCACGGACCAGCTCGAAGTTCTTGGCGGCGAGGACGCCGCTATACTTCTTGATCTCGTCGAAGTTGGGATAGAACGTCCACTGGCCGATCTCGTGGCCCATGAGCGGGCGGTCCTGCTTTTCGACGGTGTCGCGGAAGTCGCGGTCGGTACCCGGCCCGTGGACGCCGCGCGGGCCACCCTCGGTGTACTGACGATTGGCCGTGAGCTGGCCGGCCGACGACGAGGCGTACATGTGCCGCGGGTCTTCCTTGCGCAGCATGTCCACCCAGTGCGAGAGGATCTCGTCCGTGCCGCTGTGCTCGTTGCCGAGCGTCATCAGGCAGAACGACGGGTGGTTGCCGTACGTGCGGACCATGCGCAGGAACTCGGCTTCCATGAAGGCGTCGCGCTTCGCGTCCTTGCCGAGGAAAATATTCGCCATCGGCCCTTCCGGCTGGACGAATACGCCCTCGGCATCGGCCGCGGCGAAGGCGGCTTCAGGCGGACACCACGAATGGAAACGCATGAAGTTCAGGCCATACGACTTGATCACGCGGTAGATCCGCCGCCACTCCATGACGCTCGTCGGCGGGTAGCCCGTGCGGGGGAAGATCGCGCATTCGAGCGTCCCGCGCAAAAAGACCGGCCGGCCGTTGAGCACGAACTGCGTGCCCTTGATCTCGAACGACCGCATGCCGAAGCGCACCGAGCGCTCGTCGCGATAGGTCTTCTGGTCCGTCACGGCGGAAAGGGTCGCGTTCAGGTCGTACAGCGCCGGCGTGAACTCGTCCCAGAGCCGGACGTAGGGCCCCATCGGCACCTCGCGGACGACTTCCGTCGGCTCTTTGTCACTGACCGTGACCTCGACCTTGTCCGTGCCGACGGCCTCGCCAACCGGCCGCTGCTTGGCCGTCAGTTGCAAGGTTGCCGTGACGGGCTTGCCCGTCGTGTTCGACAGCCGCAGCTTCACGCGGGCAAGTTCTTTCTTTACATCGGGATAAACCTGCATGTCTTCAATCGAGACCGGATCGACGCCCCGCAGCTCAAGGGCGCCGACGAGACCGTTCCAGTTGGTCTGCGTGCCCTCGTAGTTGATCGAGGCGAAGCCGCCGAGGTCGATCTTCTTCGTGTTATCGACGCGGACGGTCAGCCGCTTCGTGCCCGGCGTGCCGAGCGGGCCCAGGTCATGAACGTGCGGTGCGATCAGGCTGTCCTCGACGCCCGGCACCTCCTTACCGTCGATCCAGACCTTGGTGTCCCAGTGGACGCGCTCGAAGACGACCGACACGCGCTTGCCCTGCCACGAGCCGGGAATCATGAGCGTATATTGATACCAGACTGGCCCCTCGTAGGGATGGAGGCGGTACAGGCCGTCTTCCGTGGGCTTGGCCGGGTTGGGCGGCCCGAGCTTGGCCTCGTCGGTCGAGCCGGGCAGCGCGATCGTGCCGGCCAGATTCTTTTCGAACCAGCCTTCCGTCTCGCCCACGCGGTTCGGGTCAAGCTGCACGCGCCACTCGCCGGCGATGGAGCGCGTCTCGGCGGCCGAGACTGGGTTCGGGCCGATCGCGGTCAGAGCGATCAGTGCGATGCCAATCCAGAAAGACGATTTCATAAGTGTGGATCTCTCGGTGAAGAAAGCAGGTTGCCGCTCGGAGTCAAGCCGATTCACTTCATGGGGCGATTCTATCGGTCGCGTACGGGGATACACGACGGGTGGCTGGGGCAAAGGGAAGCGCAGCGCACCGTGCCCCGGAAGTGAGGCCGGGGGACCGGGGCACGGTGCGCTGCGCTTCCCTTTGCCCCGGCCACCCACCGCGGTGCGGGAACCTTCCAGAGGACATGGAGACATCTCCTGAAAAACGCGCCAATCCCATCCCGGCCTCGGGATGTCCGGGCATTATCGCACCCGGCCCGACCCGCCGCGAGGGTGCGGCGGGACCGCTGGCACGGCGCCCGCTTCGATCAATCCATGTGTGCAATGAAAATCAACCAGTCGCGTAATTTTGCTCGACATCGGGCGGGTTGTACCGTAGCGTATGATGCTCCCATACCGCCCTGGGTGGTGGTTTCCCGCCAGCAATGGTGCGGGCGGAGACCTTCGGTCCGGAGTATTCACCGGAGTTTCGCCAATGGATCGTCGTGAGTTCTTGCAGACAGGCGCGGCCGCCACGGCCGCCGCCGCCAGCCTGGCCGCCGGGTCCGCCATGGCCCGCGCCGAGGACGAGCCCGCCGAGAAGGCCAAGCCCATTCTGCCCACCCGCGTGCTGGGCAAGACGGGCGTCTCCGTCACCATCCTCAACCAGGGCACCGTCGCCGTCCCCGGCTTCATCCAGGCGCTCTTCCGCCAGACCTACGCCAACGGCGTGCGCTACTATGACACCGCCGCGGGCTACGGCGGGGGCAAGACCGAGCGCGAGTTCGCCAAGTGGTTCGAGGCCATGCCCGAGGTGCGCAAGACCATCTTCCTGGCCACCAAGCAGGGCTGCGGTGTCGGCGATCTCGTCAAGCACGTCGACGAGCGGCTCAAGAACCTCGGCACCGACTCCATCGACCTGCTCTACTACCACGGCATCGGTCGAGACTGGGTCAACAACAAGCTCGCGAGCAAGGAGCTGGCGCAAGACATCGAGGCCGTCAAGAAGACCGGCAAGGTCAAGTTCGTCGGCTTCACGACCCACGACGGCAGCTACGTCGAGCAGCTCGAAGCGGCCGCCAAGGGCAACCTCGTCGACGTGATCATGCTCAAGTGGAGCCCCTGGATCACCGACGCGCGCGCCGAGAAGGCCCTCGACGCCTGCCACAAGGCGAACATCGGCCTGATCTCGATGAAGCAGATCTCGGGCAATACGCTCAAGGAAACCTCCAAGAACATCCCCAAGGTTCTGAGGCGCGGAAACTGAGCCCGGCCCAGGGTCTGTTGCAGGCGATCTGGTCCGACGAGCGGTTCACCAACGCCTGCGTGACCATGATGACGCGCGACCATGCCGCCGAGAACCTGGCCGCCGCGCGGGACTTCAAGCCGTTCACCACGGCCGAGATCATGGAATTGCGCGACGCCGTCCTGGCCGCCGGCCGCACCATGTGCCCCGACTGCGACGGCCGCTGCGCCCGCGCCGCCGGCACGTCGGCCGCACTGGGCGACCTGGCCCGCTTCTACACCTACCACGAGCAGCACGGCGCCCGCGCCCTCGCTCGTGAAGGTTACGCGGGTCTGAGCGAGGCCGAGCGGAACTGGCAAGGCGCGGACCTGGAAGCCGCCCGCCAGGCCTGCCCCAGCAAGCTCGACTTCGCCCGCCTCCTGCCCGAGACCGACCGGCTGCTCGGTTAAGAGGCTCTCCGGGAAGTCTGTTTTTAGCCCCGAAGGGGCGACAGTGAATAGCCCGGGGCGTCAGCCCCGGGAACCGAGGCCGCGCTCGCGCCCGCCTCCTCCAAAGCCCCGAAGGGGCGACAGAAGATTCCGCGGGACCATGGGTTCTGTCGCCCCTTCGGGGCTGCGGAGGGGGTTCGTGGCGCGTCGTTCCCCGTCCCGGGGCTGACGCCCCGGGCTATTCACTGTCGCCCCTTCGGGGCTAAAAACAGACGCCCCTTCGGGGCTTCCCGGATAGCCTCTAAGAAGTCTCCTCTGTGGTGAAGACGAGCCTCGGTTCTTCCCCCCGCCCCAAAACAAGGAACGAACGATGAGAAATTGCCGGATGGTCCTGGCGACGCTGCTGGCCGTCACGTGGGCGGGCCGGCTTCAAGCTCAAGAGCGGAAACCGCTGTTTGACTACCCCCTGCGGGACACGTCGGTCTGTCTCGGCCCCGACGGCCTCTACTACCTGACCGGCACGACCGGCTACCCGACCTGGTGGCAGACCAACCAGGGCGTGCGGATGTGGCGCTCGCGGGATCTCACGAAGTGGGAACCGCTCGGGCTGGTCTGGAGCCTGGAAAACGACGCCACCTGGCAGCAACCCCGGAAGGACGCGAAGGAACAGACCCTGCGCGCCGTGTGGCTCCGGAGGTCCATTACTTCAAGGAGACCTTCTGGATCTCGTACTGCATGAACTACGGCGGCACCGGCGTGCTCAGGAGCCGCACGGGCAAGGCCGAGGGCCCTTACGTCGATATCAAGCCCGAAGGCCCCCTCACGGGCGAGATCGACGCCTCACTGTTCGCCGATGATGACGGCAAGGTCTATTTCGTCTACCAGGACGGCAAGATCGCGCGCATGAAGGACGACATGACCGGCCTGGCGGAGGAACCCCGTTTGCTCAAGCCGTCCAACGCCGCGCATGTCGGCTTCGAGGGAGCCAATCTCTGCAAGATCCAGGGCCGCTATGTCTTGATCTGCGCCGAGTTCAACCGCCGAGATGCCAACCAGTCCACCTACGACTGCATGGCGGCCAGCGCCGACGCGATCTACGGCCCTTATGGCGACCGCTACGAGGCCGTGCCGCACGGCGGCCATAACCTCTTCTTCGCGGACAAGGACGGGAAGTGGTGGTCCACCTTCTTCGGCAACGACGCCACCGCCCCCTTCCGCGAACGGCCCGCCCTCCTGCGCATCGAGGTCGGTCAGGATGGCAAGATCCGTCCGGCTCGCGGGGACTGAGAGGCTATCCGGGAAGTCTGGTTTTAGCCCCGAAGGGGCGGAGAATAGCCAGGGGCGTCAGCCCCTGGAACCGGAGCGACGCGTCAGAAACCCACTCCGGAGCCCCGCAGGGGCGACCGAAGCCGCGGCCCCGCTGGACCTTCTGTCGCCCCTGCGGGGATCCGGAGGAAGATCATGTCGCGACGCCCACCGACCCAGGGCTGACGCCCTGGGCTAGGAACTTCCGCCCCTTCGGGGCTAAAAACCGGACTTCCCGGATAGCTTCTGAGTCGCGGGAGTGATCTTCACCACAGTGTTCAAGTCGTGTACTGGGCAACCCGGAACAATCCGAGGTTGTCGCGGACCCAGGCGATCGTCTCGTCGAGGCCCTCGTCGAGGGAATACTGCGGCTGCCAGCCCCAGAGCTCGCGCGCCAGGTTCGTGCCCGCCAGGAGGCGGCCGACTTCGCTGGCAGCGGGCCGGACGCGCTGATGGTCGGTCTCCACCTTCAGCTCTCGCCCCAGGCGCGCGCCGATGCGGGTGACCAGCTCGCCGATCGAGATGTCCTCGCCCCGGCCGATGTTGACCACCCGGCCGATCGCGTGGTCACAACCGGCGAGGGCCACGAAACCGGCCACCGTGTCCTTGACGTACGTCAGGTCGCGCCGCGGCTCCAGGCTGCCGAGCTTCAGCACCGCGCCGGTCAGGGCCTGGCTGATGATCGTCGGAATGATCGCGCGGGCGGACTGGCGGGGGCCGAACGTGTTGAACGGGCGCAGGATCGCCACCGGCAGGCCGAACGAGAGGTGATAGCTCAAGCCCAGGGCATCGGCGCCGATCTTGGTGGCCGCGTAGGGCGACTGCCCTTGCAAGGGGTGGGCCTCGTCGATGGGCACGTACCGGGCGGTACCGTAGACCTCGGACGTCGAGGTCAGTACGACCCGCTCCAGCGCGACGCTGGCGCGACAGGCGTCCAGCACGTGCGCCGTGCCGATGACGTTGGTTTGCACCACGTCGTGCGGATTGTGATACGAGTACGGAATCGCGATCAAGGCGCCGAGGTGGAAGACCCACTGCTGGCCCGCCACCGCGCGACGCACCGCCTCCGGGTCCTTCAAATCGCCCCGGATGACATCGATCGCCGACCGGATGTCCGGGTCGAGCCGATCCAGATGACCGCGATCGTCCCGGCCATTGTAGCGGACCAGGGCGCGGACCTGGTGCCCGTCGCGCACCAGACGCTCCACCAGATGACTGCCGATGAACCCGCCCGCCCCCGTGACCAGCACCTTCTTGTCCATCCCATGGCACTCCCACTGCGCTTCCCGGTCCCTTCACGCCGCCGCGCCCGGAGCCCATCGTAAGCTCCCCAACACGGGCGGCAACCGCAATTCCACCAATCCCCACCCCGCAAGGTTCCCCTGACACGAAACAATCTCAGTAGTCCCGAAGCTTCCCGCCTTCGTCTCATACACCGCGAATCCACCAGATCACGTGTTCTATTTAAAGGCCCCGCGTTCGCCCGTCGATAGTGTTTAACATGGATTGACGGCACGGGCGGCCGGGCCCGGCCACGATTGGGACGGACTCCTTTTCCTTGGCGTACAAGATTACCGGATACATACCATCGGAGAATCCCCGATGTTGCTGCGAATTATCATGATCGGCATGGTGAGCTGTCTCGGTCTGGACGCCGCGACTTGGACCGACCTGGGCCAGACTCTGCACGCGCAGTGCACCCGTTGCTGCGTCCGCCACCACGAGGAGACGACCCGGGCCGAGGCGCAAGACGCGTGCCAGCCATCGAGTGAAGCTTCCGCTCTCCCGGCGCCGGGAATGCCGACCGGCGGCGATGCTTTCGCCGCGCAGCAAGCCGCCCCCGAGAATGTTGCTTCCGAACCGCAAGCGCCTGCTCCCGCAGAGGTTACGACAGAGAATCCCGCCCCGGCGCCGGTGGTTACGGAGGCCCCCGCCCCCGCGCCGATGGCCGAACCCGCTCCCACCCCCGCGCCGGTCGTGGCCGAGGCGTCCGCGCCCGCTCCGGCTCCCGTTCCCGCCCCGGAAGTGGCTCCCGCGCCGGTCGCCGAAACCGCTCCCGCTCCCGCGCCGGTGATCGTGGCCGCGGACCCGGATGCCGCCTTTACAACGATGGTCAGTGAGATGGTGGCGCGCTTTGGAGAGGCGATCTCGACTCCGGACGCCGCCACGGAACCCGCTCCCATGCTGGCCCAGACCGACGCCCCGCCGCCCGCGGCGGAAGAGCTGGAGGCCGATGTCGCAATGCTGGAGGATGTCTTCGGGTTCGACCCCGAGATGGCGCTCGTGGAAACCGACGCCCCCGCGTTGATCCCGAACACGCAGCCTGAGCCGGCCGCCGAGCCTACGGCCGAGCGTTTCGCCACCGCCGTGCGGCTCACCGGTCAAGCCATCAGCGCCTGGATGAGCGTGATCCAGACCCCGTCGGTCGCGCTCGATCACGACGCCAACATGTACAGCCGCTAAGCCTTGCCTCCGGACTCTTGTAGGCTGGGTCCAGACCCAGCAAACCAGATAGGGAGGCTGGGTCCCGACCCAGCCTACGAGAGCCCACGCTCATTCGCAGAGGGCCCGCGCCCCGGCCTGGCCGAGGTGCGAGCCCCTCGTGTCATTTCGAAGGTTCGGAATCGGGCGAGAGGCAGCGGCCATGGAGTCCCGGCGGCTCGGGGTCGGGGGCGGCCACCTGGCGGTAGCCGAGCGCCCGGGCGACGGCGAGCACCTGCCCGTGGGTCGGGAAGGTTTGCCCGGTCTGGACCTTGAAATACTGCATGGCGTTCATGAATTCGAGCTCGTCCGGCGTGTATTGTTTCTCAAAGGTGGTGGGATCGATCCGGCGCCGGCGGTCCTTGCGGCGGCGCTCCTCGGGCGCCGCGCGGGGACGGCAACATCACCGCGGCGCTCCCCACCCACGCGGCGATCGTGAAACAGGGTGTCTTCGGGATAGGCGGAGAAATCGAATTTCTCGACCCCGAGCGGCGTCTGTTCCGGACAGGGATCGGTCATGGGTGGGGCCCTCGAAGCAGTGTCGGGCGGATCGGCTCTGCGCAATCCCTAGAACATGACCCCCGATCTGTCAAAGACCGTGATCGGGCCGGCGCGTGTGGCATAATGAAAGAGTCGTGGCATGGTGCCTCCTGTCCGCTCTCGACCGGTGCGTTGGTGGTCTTGTGTGTCGGTGGCGCCGGCCGTAAGCTGGATGCTATCCCTTCACCGGATCCCGTGCCGCTTCCGAATGGCCGAGTCTCTCTCGTAGGGAGAATGTCAAAGATGTTCCGAACCGCGCGACCGTGGAAGGGCGCCGGGGCCCTGGCCCTGGGCGGCCTGCTGCTGATCGGGTCGGCCGTGCGGGCCGATGACCCGCCGTCCTTGCCCAAGCAACTGGTGGGACTCGGCCGCCAGGCCCTCGACCAGGGCCGTCCCACGGAGGCCGCCGCTTTCTTCAAGAAGGCGCTTCAGCTTGATCCGTCCAACACCGAGGCGCACCGGGCCCTGGGCGACCGGGCGCTGACACGGGTGGCGATGCAACTCGGCGGCATGTCCGCCGCGCCCCCCTCGGATACGCCGGCCGGACCGGCACTGCCCGCGCCCGTGGCGGAGCCCGCCCCCGCCGTGGAAAGCGTGCCCCCCGCGCCCGCCGCGGCGACGCCAGCGGCCGTTCCCCCGCTGTCCGAGCCGGCGGCCGGTGAGAACGCCGCCGTGGCCGGACCCCCGAACGCCACGCTGGAACGCGCCTCCGAGTTGCAGGGCGTGCTCGCCCAGCAGCTCCAGGCCGATATCCGCGGACGCATGACCCGGGCGCGCGAACTTCTCAACCGGCAGCAGCCCCAGGAAGCCATCACCACGCTGCGACTGGCCCGGGCCGCGATTGAAGCGAACACCGATGTCCCCGAAAACGTGCGCAATGCCCTGCTCCGCGAGGTTGAGGCCGAGATCCGCTCGGCCGTCCGCCAGGAGGAGCGCATCGAGGCACAGCAACTGGAGCGCTTGCGGCTCCAGCAAGCCGCGACTCAGCGCGCCGGAACCTCTCCGACGAACAGAGCAACCAGGAAACCGTCGATGCCATGATGACGCAGTTCGACGCGCTCATGGCCCAGGGCTATTACAACGCCTTCTTCAACGGCGGCCTGGGCGATATCATCGCCACCACCGCGCCATTCTACGACGCGCGCGTTCTCGCCATGCAGGCCCGCGCCCTCGAGCAAAGCGCCACGGCCCCGCGCCTCGGCATCCTCCTGGCCCAGTACGTCGGCTTCCTGGCCCAGTCCTTGATGTTCAAGGAGATCAAGGACTACCGCGCCATGATGACCATGCAGGACGTCGAACGCGCCGCCATCCCGTTCCCCGATACGATCACCATCGAGTACCCCAACACCGAGTGGTTCAAGAAGATCACCGAGAAACGGTACAAGCGGTACGAGTCGGTCGACCTGGTGGCGCGCGACGAACGCACCAAGGCCATTCAGCGCCGCCCTGGAGAGGCGGATCGTCATGTCCTTCCCCAACGAGACGCCGCTGGGTGACGTCATCAAGTACATCAAGAGCCAGACCGATAGCCCCGAGCTGCCCGGTGGCATCCCGATCTACGTCGATCCGGTCGGCCTGCAAGAGTCCGACAAGACCTTGACCTCGCCGGTCACCATCGACCTCGACGGCGTCCCGCTCAAGAAGACCCTCAAGCTGGCCCTCGATCAGCTCGGCCTGATCTACACGGTCAAGGACGGCTTGATGACCATCACCTCGAAGGAGTCGGAAGTCTCCGAGCTCCAGACCCGCGTTTACCCCGTGGCGGACCTGGCCATCATCCCGATGTCCGTGATGGGCGGCGGTATGGGCGGCGGTATGGGCGGTGGCATGGGCGGTATGGGTATGGGCGGTATGGGCGGTGGCATGGGCGGCATGGGTATGGGCGGCATGGGCGGCGGCATGGGCGGTATGGGTGGCGGCATGGGCATGATGGGCGGCATGGGCGGCATGATGTCGATGCCCTTGCAGATGCCGGCCGAGGACCAGCCGAATCCCTTTCTGGAAAAAAAAAGCAACTGAGTGGGGCCCTGGGCGCACCGAGCCCGGCGCGGCCGATTAATCCCTCCTCTCCTCTCCCGCGGGACCCCGGCACTTCGAGCGCCGGCGGTCCCGCGGGCGTTTCTCGCCCCGGCGTCCCGGGCAACAATCCTCCCGCCGCCAAGCCCGCGGGCGACCCGGCCACGCCGGAAGCGGTCGACGCCGGCCAGGCGCCGTTCCCGCTCATCATCCGGCCGGGCTACCTCGCGCCCCACGCCTTCTGGGACGAGTACATGAAGACCCACGCCATCACGGCGCAGCAGCTCTTGCCGAACCTCGAAGCCTATCGGAAACGACGGCGATTCCAGGACATCGAGGAGGCCATCCGCGGGTTTTTGAACTATCGCGCCCGCGATGCCGAGCCGTACCTCTATGAGATGCTGGCGGTGGCGATCGAGATGAACAAGGGCAAGCCGGAGGATGTCAAGGCGGCCCTGGGCTACGCCGCCAGCCAGGCTCTCAAGACGAATCGGACCATCGACTTGACCCGTGTGGCCGACGACCTGGCCATCCACGGCATGCCCGAGCGCGCGGGCCCGTTGCTCGATCGCGCCGCGGAGCTCGATCCCGCCGACGCCCGGCCGCTGTGGATGTCCATCCATCTGGCGGCGCGCACCAAAGACCCGACGCGCATGGGAGCCGCCGTCGCGCGTTTGCTCGCGCTGGGCTGGCCCGGCGTCGACGAGACCTGGCGCGCCGAGGCCCGCCGCCAGGTGGAGACCCTGGCCAAGACCCTCCGCGAAGATGGCCGCGACGCCGAGGCCACCGCCTTGCTCGAACGTCTCAAGTCGGCCGAGCCCCGCGACCTGGTGCTCATTCTGACCTGGACCGGCGACGCCGACCTCGACCTGGCCGTGACCGAGTCGCTGGGCGCCGTGGCCCGCGTCGCCACCCCGCGCACGGTCTTCGGCGGCGCGATCGTCAAGAACGGCTACGGCAAGCACCCCGAGGAGGTCTATTCCTGCCCCCTCGCCTTCGACGGGGATTACACCGTGCGCGTGGAGACGATCTACAACGACGAGAAGACCCCGGTCCGCCAGGCCACGCTCACGATCCTGCGGCACGAGGGCACCGACCACGAGCAGAAGGAGGTCCGGACCATCGCGTTGCCCAAGCCGGCGCCGGTGGTCGTCCACGTTGAGGGCGGGCGGCGCAAGCAGGTTCTGCCGTTCCAGGCGCCTCCCGTGGTGGCGACCCCCACGCCCCAGCCGACCGCGCCCCGGTCCACTCCCACGCCCTCCAGCGCTGCCGACGCCCTGAAAGCCCCAGGTGCGAAACCGGCCCCACGGCGGTGAGTGCGCGGGGCTGGTCTTCACCACAGAGGCACGGAGGACACGGAGTTCTCAGAGGCTACCCGGGAAGCCCAGAAGGGGCGTCTGTTTTTAGCCCCGAAGGGGCGAAAGTGAATAGCCCGGGGCGTCAGCCCCGGGACGGGGAACGTCGCGCCACGAACCCCCGCCGCAGCCCCGAAGGGGCGACAGAACCCATGGTCCCGCAGGATCTTCTGTCGCCCCTTCGGGGCTTTGGAGGAGGAGGCGCAGGGGCGGCACCGGTTCCCGGGGCTGACGCCCCGGGCTATTCACTGCCGCCCCTTTGGGGCTAAAAACAGACTTACCGGATAGCCACTCACAGGGGAGAATTTTCTCGGTGTCCGTCTCTGTGCTCTCTGTGCCTCTGTGGTGAAGTCCAGCCCTCGTGTGACCCCAAGTTGCAACAATGAGGTACACCATGAGCAAACATCAAGTACTCTTGGCCATCTTCTTGTTCCCAAGCGTCCTTCCCGGCGGAGACGAACCCTCCCGGTTCCGGGAGGCGGCGCGGAAGGCGCTGCCGGCCGTGGTTTCCGTGCGCGCCGAGTGGATCGCGCCGATCCCGCCTGTCGCCAGGGTCACGGCGGTTCAGCGCGGGGCAGGGGTGATCCTCGATGCGGAGCGGGGCTGGGTCCTGACCAGCACTCGACTGCTGGCCGACGAGCGCCGGGTCCTTATCGTGACTTTGCCCGACGGCCGCCAGGTGACGCCGACGGCCGTCCGGCGCGATGATCGCAGCGGTCTGGCCCTGCTGCGCATCACCGGCGACAAGAACTTGCCCGAAGTCGAATGGGGCGACGGCGACGCTCTCGACGTGGGCGACTGGGTACTGGCGCTGGGCCACCCTTCGCGCCAACCGCGACGGTCCATGCGGGCATCATCTCGGGCAAGGACCGTGAGGCGGCGGAGACACCTTATGACGACCTGCTCCAGAGCGATGCGGCCGATCGGCTCGGCGGTCCCGACGGCGGCGCGCTGGTGAACCTGCAAGGTCAGCTTGTCGGCGTGGTCACGAGCTTTCCCGGCATGCGGGGCGAGCCCGGCACCTTTCCCGTTCCCATTCCCGTTCCCGTGCTGGCCGTCCCTTCGAGCCGTGCCCGGCGCATCGCCGCGGACCTGGTGGAATTCGGCCAGGTGCGGCGCGCGTCGATCGGCGTCTTCATCGAGCGGCTCGACCCGGACGCGGCGGCACGGCTGGGCCAGCCGGGCGTCGTGCGCATCACGGGGGTCGCGCCCGGCGGCCCGGCAGCACAAGCCGGTTTAAGACCGGGCGATCTCGTTCTGAAAGTGAAAGGAACTCCCGTGCGATCGACGGGCCGGCTTCAGGCTGCCGTGGAGACGGCTGCTGCCGGCGCACCTCTGGCGATGACGGTCTGGCGCGACGGCCAGACGCGCGAGGTGGAAGTCCGCCCCGTGTCCCAAACGGAAGGCCCCCCGGTCCGCCCGATCGTGCCGCCCGACCGGCCGCCGCCCCCCGCTCCGGCGGTTCCGTCGGTGGAAGCGGTGCGCGAATCCGACCCGATTCTCCGCGCTTGGCCTGCGCCTGAGCGAACCCTCGGCCGCCCTGGCCAAGCAGTATGGCTACGATCCTGTACCCGTGGGCCTCTTCGTGCGCGGGGTCGAGCCGGGCGGACCGGCCGACCAGGCCGGCCTGGAGATCGGCATGGTCATCACCGATGCCGGCGGTCGCGCGATTCACTCCCTCGCCGACTTCCGCGCCGCCCTCGCCCGCCGCCCCGCCGATCGCGACCTGATCCTGCGCATCCTCCGCGGTTCCAAGGCGGAATTCCGTGTTTTCCTCGCCGACAGCCTGCCAGCGCCGGGGAGTGCAGAACGGTGAAGGGCGGAAGGATGACCTGGATTCCAGATTCCAGATTCCGGATTCCAGATGCCGGATGACGGATGGCGGATGGCTGATATCGGCATCCGCCATCAGGCATTCGCCATCAGGCATCCGCCATCTGGAATCTGGAATCTGGAATCCGGAATCTGAACTCTGGACTCGCCCCCCGCCTCTAAGTCATATTGATCACAGCCCCGTTCTCAAGGACGGGACCGTCGCCGGACGGAAGGAAGGAAGGAAGGAAGGAAGGAGGCCCTACGATGGGGCAACGCATTCTCGTGGTGGACGATCACGCCTTCATGTGCCAGCAATTGACCCAGTTGCTGGGCCATGATGGGCATGAGGTCGCGACGTGCTTCACGGGCCAGGCGGCGCGCGAGGCCCTGACCAAGAACGACTACCACTTGCTCATCACGGATTGGAAGCTGCCCGATCTGGACGGTCTGGAGCTGCTCTCGGAAGTCCGGTCGCAACGGCTGCCGGTCGGCGTGATCGTGATGACGGCCTTTGGCGATTCGAGCATCGCCATCGAGGCCATGAAGGCCGGCGCGGACGATTTCGTGGCCAAGCCGTTCGACCCGGAGCGGTTCCGGCACCTGGTCCGGCGCGTGCTCGACCGGCGCACCTTGATGGACGAGCTGGAGCATCTGCGGCAACAGTTGAGCACCGAGTACGGATTTCGCAACCTGGTCTCGAAGAGTCCCAGGATGCGCCGGGTGTTCGATCTGATTGAGCAGGTCGGGCCGCTGGGATCAACGGTTCTCTTGCAGGGTGAGACGGGCACCGGCAAGGAGCTGGTCGCCCGGGCCATTCACGATGTGAGCCCGCGCCGGCACGGGCCCTGGGTGGCGGTCAATTGCGCGCGCGCTGCAGGACAACTTGCTGGAGAGCGAGCTGTTCGGCCACGAGCGCGGCGCGTTCACCGGCGCGGAGCATCTCCGCAAGGGACGCTTCGAGCTGGCCGACGGCGGCACGCTGCTCTTGGACGAGATCGGCGATATCTCGCCAGCCATGCAGGCCAAGCTCTTGCGGGTGTTGCAGACCGGCCGCTTCGAGCGCGTCGGCGGCAACGCGACGATCCAGGTGGACGTGCGGCTCGTGGCCGCCACGCACAAGCGGCTCGAGGACGAGGTCCGCGCTGGGCGGTTCCGCGCCGATCTGTTCTATCGCCTGAACGTGGTCTCGATCGAGCTGCCGCCGCTGCGCGACCGGCCCGAGGACATCGCGCTGCTGGCCACGCACTTCCTGGCCAAGCTGCGCACCAAGAGCACGCCGCCCGTCACCGAGATCGACCACGAGGCCATGCAGGCGCTGATCCATCACACCTGGCCGGGCAATGTGCGCGAGCTGGAAAACGCGATCAAGGCGGCCGTGGCGATGGCCGACGGCGCGGTCATTCACCGCAGTGCGCTACCGCCCTCGATCTCACCGGCGGCCGGCGCGTGGGCCGCCGACGAGTCGCTCATCGACATCGACCGTTCCCTGCCCGATCTCACCGCCGACCTCGTCGGCCAGGTCGAACGCGAATACCTCGGCCAGCTTCTGGCCCGCTATCGCGGCAACATCGCCCGTTGCGCCCGCCACAGCGGCCTGTCGCGCCGGAGCGTCGCCCAGAAGCTCCAGAAGTACGCCCTCGGCCGGGATGAGTTCCGGTACTGAAGGATGTACCCGAAGAGGGTTTTCCGCGCGTTTTGGGTGGCATGCCCACGTCTTCGTGGGCATGTCCTTCGAGTCTACCTGCGCTCGCAGACATGCCCACGAAGACGCGGGTACGTGTTTCAGCGCCTCGAATGGCCGGTCTTCTGGGCGTTTCTGTGTAGCGGCGGCCGTCTCGGCCGCTCCGAACTGGTTCCCCACCGGAGCGGCCGAGACGGCCGCCGCTACACAGAAAGGACTTACGTCCGATGGCGAGACGCCAAACACGTACAGACGTGGGCATGCCACCCAAAACACCCCCCCGGATTCCGGTCCCGGCCCGGGGTGTGGCACTCCGCGCGTCGATGGCTTCCCATCGTGTTCTCGAAATGTCTTCCCCTTGATCAAGTCCGGTGAGGTAAAACCTACTTTCCGCACATCTGCGTGAGAATATCTGGGAATATTCTCCGGCGGGCGTGATCAGGGATCAGCGCTCATAGGCCCTCGGGATTCCCAGCAGGCGGAGCACCTGGCGTTGCACGCGGGTCAGTTCCGTGGTGAACAGCGTGGTGGTTTTCGCGTCGGTCGTCAGTTCGTGTCGTTGCACGTCGTCGAACAGGTCGAGGATCCGCCGTGCCGTGGGGCGGCGGCAGGGGCGGCCCTCGGGATACAGCGGCAGGCTCTCGGTCCCCGTTTGCTCCCTCGCGCGGCGCACCTCCCGCTCCAGGAGCGACTCCACGACCAAGGCGAAGAAGTACACACACAGCAACGCTTGAACCCGGCTGGCCTCCTTCAGGAACACGGGGGCCACCACGAAGTCCGTCTTCAGTTGCTGGAAACGTTTCTCGATCAGAGGTTGTTGTTTGTAAGACAGGAGCAACTCCAGCGGGGACAGCGTCTGGTCGTTGGTGATCAGCGGGAAGGCCCCATCGCAGAGCGCTTCCTCCGCCAACCGCTCAGGGCGAAACTGGATCGTGATATCGAAGCGTAAACGTTCCTCTTTGACGTAACGCGTGTTGGCAGTCGGACGGCCGCGGTGCTCCTGGCGGTAGCGTTCCTCCACTTTCTCCACGACCGTCACGTCGAGCCACTCGGCGACTTCGTACGCGGCCAGGATGGTCTCGACCGCCTTGATCACCTGCGTTCGATCGCGGTAGCGCGTGCGCGGGGAAGCGAGCTTCTCCCTGAGTTCGGTCAGTTGTTTCCCGGCCCGTTCCAGCCGACGGTGGCGCGCTTGCGCATCGCACTCGGCCTTGCGCGCTGTGATACCAGAGCACGCGGTAGCCCTCGGCGCTGGCCCGTTCGGGCTCGTGAATCAGGAAGTGGTCGACGACCTCACCGTGCTCGTCCACCTTGTCGTGGAGGTGTCGCCAGTGGGCCTGGCCCTGACGCATCCGCGTGCGAAAGGCCGCATCTTCACGGCGTGTCCGGGGCAGGACGCTGACGAAGCGCCCCCCATTCTGGTGGACGTGGGCCATGTTCTCGGTGGTCACCAGCTTGCAGTCGGCCACATAGAGGAAGTCGCGTCGGCCGGTCAACTGGCAGAGGAAGTCCCAGGTCTCGCGATGAGTGGAGTCGTCGGTGGTATTGCCGCTCTCCACTCGAAACTGTACAGGGACAGCACCATCACGCGTCACCGTGAGGACATACAGCAACTGCTTCAAGTCGGGGCGATGGTCCTTGTTGTGGCCCCAGGTAATGGCCTGGCGCAGTTGTCCGCGGAGGGTGCGTTCCGCGTCGGCGTGCTCGTAGTCGCCGTGGAAGGTAATGGTGGTGGAGTCGTTGTGGAGTTCGTCGAGGGACACGCCGAAGACACGCACCAGGTGCTGGGCCACGCGCAGGGTCAAGGTGGGGATGGCGGCATCGAAGAGGTGATCGAGGCTGCGGCCGGCGCGATCGTCATTGAGCGCGGTGACTTGCTCGGGCGACAGGCCCAAGAGTTCGGGAACGTAGCGGCGTGCCCATGCGCCTACGCCGTAGAGGGGTTCGCGGGCCAGCAAGATGTTCTTCAACAGCACGAGCAGGGTCGTCGCGGAGGCGACGCGTGTGCGGGGGTCTGTGCCGGGGAGGTACTCGCGGAGGAACTCGGCGAGGCGCAGTTTCTCCAGGACGTGGTCGAGGAGAGGCAGCGCGGCGACTTGACGCGACGTGAGCGTTCGCCCGTCGGCGCGGGCGACCGCGCCGGCGCAGGGCCGCTGCGCGCGCTCGGGATCGTGCTCGGCGTGGGGACCGTGATGTTGCTCGGGGCGCTTCATGGGAGTGGCTCCTGGCATGGGTGGGGGACGCGCGGCGCCGACACCTGTGGCGCGCGTCTGTCGCGGCGTGTCCCACGAACAGGATTGTCCCCGAGGCAAGCGTGTCGGGCCGTCAGAGCATTGACGTATGATGAATGGACCGGCCCATTATCCGGAACGCGGTGAAGAACCGAAATTCACCACGAGGACAACGTGATTGTCGCATGAAATCAGGTGTTTGCGCGGCGCTCTTCCGGGCGCGCATCGCCCTTTGGTGAGAGGGCGTCCGTGGGGGGCCGCCAAAGTTATGTGCGTGGGACGACCAGGACACCTGGTCTGCTTGACAGCGGGAAAGGATTCGACGTACGGGTCGCGTGGCTGTGCGGGCGTGAGGGCCGGCCGCGGCGGGATTGCGCGGCCGAGCACCAGCCAGCCCTCTTCCGCGTCAGGCGTTCGCCAGCCGGCGTGGGACACGCCACCGCCGGAGGCACGCCTCCGGTCCGCGGACTCGCCAACCGGTCGGAAATTCGGAGATATGGGTCGGCAGATGTGCGGAAAAGAAGGTTGATCAGACAGACGATCGGGTTTTCCGGACGCGACCCTCCTGGCCCGTAAGGGCGCGCGGGTCCTGATGACGGATCGCTCGTGAGCGTGAAAGGCACCACCGCTCCTTGATGCCCCGCAGGGATGTCCGTCTGTCCGTGGCAAAGGAGAGGCCCGGACGCGCCGGACGCGCCGGACGCGCCGGACGCACGGTCTCCTATTGTAGAAGGGGACCCCGTGCCGCTCCTCCGGCGCATCAACGCCCTTCTTCGGGCAAGGAACGGGGTTGGCATTGTTGGGATCGGGTGTTTGGAAGCCCCTCCCCTCACACAGGAGGAAAAACTGCGTCCGGCGCGTCCGATGTGTCCGAACGCGAACAGCGCTGTGGCCGACCGGAGCCGGGCGCGTCGCCCGCTGATCGGACAGATGACAGGATTCTCCGGCGGCGATCTCCCCGGCCCGTCATGGCTCGGGGTTCCGGTGACGGAGGAGCTCCCAGAGACGAATACCCCAGCGTTTCCTGATGTTCAGCCGAAATGCTCATCTGTCCGTGACCCCAGGAGAGGGCCGGACGCTGCGGATGCGTCGGACGCACTTTTTCCTATTGTAGAAGGGGACCCGGTACCACTCATCCGGCGCATCCCCACCCTTCTTTGAGCCAGGCGCCGGGCCGGTACGGGATCAGTCATGTGCTGGGCGACCCGTCCCCTCATACAGTAGGAAAAACTGCGTCCGGCGCGTCCGAAGCGTCCGACGAATGACACAACCTCCGGACCCGCTTCGGTTTGTATCTCATTGCCGATTAGACGGTCCAAACTACGGAGCGTCCGGAAGCGTCCGAACGCGTCCCTGGCTCGTCCCGCCGAAGCTGCCGGGAGGAAGTCGGCCACTCTGGCGCGGGCTTTGAAGCCAGCGCCGCCGGGATCGCGCACCGCGCCTTCGTTACCGATTCATCCCAGGTGTATCGGCATTGGACCGCCGACGGGACCCGTGGGTGCTAAAAAAGCGGCATAATTGCGTCACGATTCCTTGATGCAAGAGGCACGCTGGCGGCCCTGGGATCGCAGGCCGGTCTGGGCGCAGGAAAGCGCCCGCAGGCCGCCCCCGAAGATTGACGCCCGTCGTCCCCGTTTCCGACCGAATTCCGCGACGTGTTCGCGGTCACCGTCGCCCGGCCGCCGGCTCGGCTGCGCCGCGCGGCCAACCCGTTCCGCGCCGAAATCCCTGGGCCACACAGCCAGCAAAGTCCTGACCGCGAAGTCCTATCCGGCCCAGGAAACCTGCCAGGGCTTCCAGGACGGCCTCTGAAAGCTCGACGTCACCAAGACGCTCCAAGTCTCACTGCGCGCCTGGACAAACCCTGAGCCGTCCTGGGCGGTGCGGCGCACCGTTACCGAAAACGTGCCCCTGTTCTCTCCGTACGCCGTGAGCGGAATCTGAGTTTCCATTCAGCTTGAACCCTGCGCCACGTCGGCGGCGGGTTCTGTTTCCTCGGGTCCCTGCGGGGACGGTTCTTCACCGGACCGTCCCCGCGTGGGGGCGGTCCTGCCTGCTTCCAGGAGATCGCCCACCATGACGCTCGCCACGACCTCGTCGAATACAGCCCTGACCCAGGCCCAGCAGTCCTTCGAGGCCCAGTTGCCCGATTTCGATCGCCTCTTTCACAAGGTGCTCGCCCGTCGTCTGGGTCCGGACTGCGAAGACGCCATGGCCGATGCCCGCGCCGAGGCCTGGAAAACCTGGCTGAGCCTGACCACGCGGGGACGGGACCCGCTCGCCATCGGACCAGCGCGCATCGCCTCGTTCATCATCCGCCATGTCTTCGCGGGCCGGACGTTCGTCGGCCGCTCGTGTGGCCGACAGAAACGGGACATCCAGCATCCGCTGGTGCACCGCCAGCACGGTGTCCAGGTCTTTTCGTATGACGCCCCCGTGCGGGACCTGGGAGACCGAATCGGCCATCTGGAAGGCCCTCTTGGCCCCGGACCTGAATACGAGCGTGCCCCGACAGGTGGCCTTCAAGATCGACTTCACCGACTGGCTGGGACGTATTCCGGAGCGCAAGCGGCGCATGGCGGAACTCCTGGCCGAAGGGCGTGACACGAACGAGGTAGCGCGGCTCTTGGGGGTGACGGCCGGCGCGGTCAGCCAGTCGCGCACGTGGCTGGAGCGAAGCTGGCGGCAATTCCAGGCGGGGCCAACGGCCGTGCGGGTGCCACCACGACAGCGCGATTTGCGCGGGCGGAAGCCGGGATTGGCTTCGACTGCGCTTCACGAGAGCCAGCCGGATGTCCTGGCTTCCGCCTGACCCGCCGGCTTGAACCACGGCCACGGCAAGCTTGCGCCGCCCGTGGTGGGCGTGGCGAACCACGTGGGCCAGGTCCTCACGAAACCACCCGCGCTGGTCGCGATCGGCACGTTCGGCGTGCTGATTGGCGTCGCCGGTTATCGATTCTTCAAGATGATCTCGATCGCAAGATGATGAGCTAGGGCGGCCCTGCGGGGCCGCCCCACGGGCCTTTTCTTATAGCCTCCTAGGTAATTAATGTCCGGGGCAACGGGAGATCCGATTGGTGGAAGAAACTCGACAGCAACACCTGGTTGTCCCTGATTGCGTCCAACTCACGCACCACCGCCTTGTTCAAGTGGTGGGCATCCCGCGGCGCGAAGTTGCACAGCCGTCCGTCCTTCAGCCACCGCCACAAGAACTCCAGCGGCATCAACTCCGGCGCATGCGCGGGCAAGGGCTCGATCTCCAAGCGTCCCTGGAACTCCTCCACCAAGGCCCGGATCGGGTCCCCCTTGTGCATGGTCCCGCCATCCCAGATGGCGATCACCGGACCGGGCAGCCCTTGCACCGCGCCGCCGATGAACTCGGCCACCTCCACGTTGCTGAAGTAGCCGTTGATCAACGTCTGGTAGGCCAGATGCAGCCGGTCCCGCAACGGCGGCAGCCACACCGCGGCCGCGACCGACACCTTTTCCCGATGCCCCGCTTTGTACTTCGACTCCGACGGGTGGCCCCGCGGCGCCCAACTGCGCCGCCGCAACGGGGCCATCAGCAGCCCGCTTTCGTCCAGCAACAACAGGCACGCACTGCGGCGGCGGGCTTTCTGTTTCATGCGCGGCCCGTCCTCGGCCAACCACCTGGCAATGGCTTCGTCATCATGTTCGCGGGCCACGCGCCGGGGCTTTTGCGGCGTGTACCCCCGTTGCCGCAGCCAGGTGCCCAGGTAGTCGGGGTGGAAGTGGACGCCAAACTCCTGCTCGACGAGTTGGGCCAAGCGTGGGGCAGACCACAGGTCGGTAAGAAAGCCGTGTTCGGTGGGGAGGTCGGACAGCCAGCGCAGCACGATTTTCTCCTGAGTGGTGGTCAGTTTGGGTGGCCGGCCGGGTCCAAGCTGGGCCGCCAAGCCCGCGGCACCATGTTGGCGGCTGGTGGCCATCCACCGCCGCACCGAGCGGGGATCGACGCCGAGAAAGTCCGCAACCTCCTGAGTTGTATAACCCTCGGCGATGCGCTGGACGGCGAGATACCGCCGGCGCTGCAGTTCTGCGGGTGTGCCTTCGGTTCTCATGCAAGTGGTTGCTGCAAACCGCAGGCCATGCGGACATTAATTACCTAGGACGCTATAGATTTCTCCGACCCATTCTTCAAACCTCCAGGCAAGGCGCCTGACGATATCCCGACAGAACTCGCAGTGACTGAGTTGCCGACGGTCGCCGCGGAAACTCCAGGCGGGGTGATCTGGCAACATCGATCGATCAGCCCACCCAGTGCCCAGAGACATGGTCCCTCGCCCGCCGTCCGCCATGATGTACGTCCAGCATCAGGAATTTATTTACTTATAGATTTGATTTCATGTTTACGTGGCCAGAGGCTATTGGCAACAAGGTTGTGGAGGCCGACCTCAACTGGCCGCCGTTCATGTCTTTCCCCCACGAACGGCGTCCAAGGAATGTCGCGCCAGAGCGGTAATCCGCTCCTCAGGAAGCTGCTGGGGCGGCACGGCCGACCGGTCCGCACGCATGCCGACCACCGACCCGTGGCGTAGCACAAAGAAGTGGCCGTCCACCTGGCTTCCCAGTTTGTCCTCGATGCTGCCGGGGTACTCGCCGAGCATCGGCCGCATCTTCTGCTTCGAGTTCTCTTCCTTCGTCCGGCCCACGAACCACGTCTGGATGTTGTCCCGGCACTTGTAGTCGAAGTCGCCGGGGTTCTGGGTGGCGAGGAGCACTCCCAGCCCGGCCGAACGGGCACGCCGCAGCAGGTTCTCCATCGGTTCCTTTGTCGGCGGTTGCCGCAGCGCCGGCAGGTACAGGTCCGCCTCGTCGCAGAGCAGGACCGCTTGCAATGCGGGGCTGGGCGAGCGGCTCGCCCAGCGAGTCAGCTCCACCAAGAGTTGCGCCACCCAGAACTGAACGTCGGGAAGGCCGCCCAGCGCCTTGGTGCTGAGGATGCTCAGCCGCGTCCGGCCGGGAACCGCGTGGCGGCCGAGCCCGAGCAGGGCCTCGGCGTCCAGGTGCTCGCCCTGCGCGGCCAGCAGGCCGCGGCGCGTCAGCCGCAGGGCCTCCAGGTCCTGCACAACCCTGCCGAACAACTTCTGGTCGAGCCGGCCGATCGCCTGGACCAAGCTCGGATCGGTCTCGTCGATGAAGCGCGTCAACTCCTCGATCGTCACCGCGTCGTCCGGCATGCTCTGGGCGAGCAGGTCGATGGCCTGGATCAGGATGGCCAGGCACCTTTGGTGCGCGCCCCTGGGCGTGTAGTTCATCATGCCGGCCAGGCCCGCGGCGGCATAACGCGCCGCCTGATTGCGTTCGAGGGAAGGAAGCCGGCCCAGGCCAGCCGGCGTGAGGGCGATCGACAGGGGACGACCGTGGGGATTCCCGGGCGTGAACAGCGCCACGTCCATCCGCTCTCGGAGCCGGGCCTTGCGCGCCTCCTGCGGCGGATCGCCCGGAGAGGACTGCCAGATCGCCTCGTCGGCATACCCGCAGAGGTCCCCCTTGCGATCGACCAGGATGGCCGGAATCCCGCGCAGGAGAAGCTGCTCGACGAGGTTGAGGACCAGGGTCGTCTTGCCGCATCCCGTCCCGCCCAGAAAAGCCGCGTGTCGGGTGAGCTCGTTGGGTTCGAGCAGCACCGGGGCGGCCGCGCGGTCGCTGGAGATCCCGACAACGATCGGTCCGGTCTCTGCGACGGGGACCGGAGTGACTTTCCGTTTGTCGTCGCTCTCTCGCGATGGGACGGACGCGGGACGTGCCGGCCGCGACGGTTTCCCAAGGTCGAGGTCCAGGATCGATTGCAACGCCTTCAAACTGCTCAGGGGCCGCTCGTCTTTCAGCCAGGTGGCGAAGGCCGGATCGGACCGATTCTCTCGGCCACGGAATGCGTCCATGGCGAGCATCCGTCGCCAGTCCGAATCCTCGACGACGACCCGGCGCCCGCCCTTTGTGATGAACCGGCCGATCTGCTCCGCGATGCGGGTTTTCGGATTGCTCGGGAACTCGGTTGATCGGACGAGGAGGGGCGTGCTGGGCGGCACGCCGTCGGCCGCCAGGCGCTCGATCTCCTGTACTTGGTGGCCCAGACCCCCGCCCTGCGCACCCTTGTTGCACACGCCGACCAGGAGCCGACCGTTGGTCCACTCGACCCGGACGACGTTCCCATTCCGATCGGCCGAGCAAGGAGCCCCGGGGGCGATTTCGTCGAAGCAGTTCTCCAAAGCGCTGGCGAGGATCACAGCCAACTGCGCGTCCTCGGTGGGGATGTCCGTGACGAATCCCTGGGAGAAGTCATTCCACCTCTGGGCGAAGTCGACGGCACGTAGATCAGGTACTGGGGTCTTTCCATTGCCTTTGCCCGGAAAATCTGGTTGCGAAACCAGCCCGGCCGCGGCGACACATCGCTCGCGGTACTTGTGGCACTCATCGAGGATATCGCGCATGCGCATCCCCGGCAGCTTCGCCATGAGGTCGGACGGGATCGGGAACGTCGGTTCCTCGTCGCGATACGACACGTCGAGCGACTCGTAGAGATAGCGTAAGCGGTAGGAGATGATCTGCTCAGCCTCGCCCTGATCGCGCAGGCCCTTCAGGATGATCGGTTCCGGGGCACGCTCGATCCGGTCCCTGATCGGCTGGGTCAGGTCATTGCGCATCTTCTCGTAGAAGTCTTCCAGGCAGGCGATGATCACAATCGCCGAGGGAAGCCGGCCGGTCAGGTCGCAGAGCGTGGCAGCGGCGCGGCGGAACCGGGCGGGGGCCTCGTCCTGGTTGTAGATGTCCTCGAGCTGATCGACGCAGAGGATCAGCGGGACCGACTCGACAGCCCACATCAGCTCGCCCAGGCGCTGGATCAACCGCTGGGGAGCGTCGTCATAGGAGCGGGGCGTCAGGTTGCCCAGGAGTCTTCGATCGGCCGTGGTCAGATCTTCACAGGCGCAGATACTTGATCACCCGGCCCTTGATCCGGTGGTCCGGGCGCTGCAGGTACAACAGGGCGCGGATCACGTCCAGGTCGATGTTGTTGAACCGATCATCCATGATGACCTGATCGGCCATGTCGCTGATCAGATCGGCCAGGCCCTCCGGGTTGAGGTCTTCCTCGCGGAGACGTTCCCGGACGCCCTGGTGACGATCGCCGAGGGAATCGATCAGCGCGGTGGAAAGTCGAGCCAGGCCGGTGCTCTCCGACGTGGGATGGAAATACGGCTGGTCCAGCGAGTCGATCAGGTTGTTCAGCACATAACGGCCGTAGTGATCGGTGGCCGAGGTCATCTGCATGTAGCCGCAGTAGCCTATGGCCTGGCGGTGCGTCCAGTTGCGGATCGCGCGCATCAGGTGGGTCTTGCCGCTGCCGGCCTCGCCCTTGAGCAGCAAGATCCGGCCGGCGGATGGCTTCGAGGCGTTGATCGCGCGGTGGACCAGGCGATGAAAGGCGTGGCGGGCCTCGTCGTGGATCGTCTCCACATCGAACGGGTCTTCCTTCCAGATGTCACTGCGGTAGGCGACTGCGTGGAAGACATCCGGGCCGTCCGGCGTGCAGAACGCGCGAATCCTGTGGTCGCCGTCGCCGTTCACTGCGGCGTCGCGTGTCTCGATCAGTTGAGTGCGGCTCATCGGCGGTTTCCCTTCAGATCCGGACAAAGTGGAAGGTGGCGCCGAGGTAGCGGGCCTCGGAGGTACGCACATCCTCGGGGTCCATCGCCTCGACGAGGTCGGCCCGGCTCAGGTCCAGCAGCCGGGCGTGGTTGGCCTCGGTCAGCCGCTCCTTGAATTGGTCCAGGTTCATGCCCTGGAAGGCCGGGTCGTCGCACACCGCCCGCCAGACGTGCGCGATGAAGACCTTGTTGTCGCCGAACCGGCCGGACGGACTGGAGTGTGCCGCCGCCAGGACGCGCCGGGCGAAGCCTTCCAGATCCAGAGACGGGGGCGGCTCAGGTGGGGGTGCGCCGTGGCTCTCCTCCTCAATCCAGTGGCGCAGGGCCGCCGCACGCAGTTCCTCGACATCATGGCGACGCGCTCCGACGGCGCGGACCAAGAGGGCATGAAGAGCCTTCTCCTCGTCGGACTGGGCGGATGTGCCCAGGAGGCTATTGAAAACCTCCTTCTTCAGGGCCTTGAGGCTGAACGGCTGCCGCGTGTCGAAGCCGAGCCGCTTCCAGAGCAGGGCGCCGGTGGCCTGCACGAGCGTCGGAAAGTCATCCACCGACAAATCGAAGTGCTTGGCCAGCAGGGCGTCCTCGATACCCTTTCGCATCCTTGAATCGTTCCGCGGCTTTGCCTACGGGTGCAGGTAGGCCGAGCGCGCGAGCGGGCAAGTAAATGCTCTTGATCGTGGCCCACGTGGCCCTCGGGGGCAAGTGGTCGAGTCCCAACACGTCGAGGGCCTGCCGCCGACCCTCCGCGGTCAGTTGACTGCGATCCGTCTTTCCTTTGCGCGTCCGGTCGATGAGCCCGGCCGAGACCAGATCCCCGAGCGTCCGCTCCAGAAGCTCGTTGAGCGCCCCTCCGGACCAGCGATCCTGGAGCCACGGCTCAAGGGCTTTGCGGATCTCAGTCAAGGTTGTCCCCTTCTCCGCATCGGGGAGCAACCGCACCAGGATCAATTGTCCGACTCTCGTGACGTCACGCTGCGGGCTCATGATCAGGCCTCACTTCCCCTTCAGGTGATCGCGTTGGGACGCGACCGCCGCCAGGATCAGATCCAGGATCGTCTCCAGGCGCCGGACGACATCGTCGGCCAGAACGCGCACGATCAGGTACCCGTGCTGCTGCAATTCCAGGTCCTTGCGCCGGTCGCGGCGATACGCGTCGGCGTCGCGGAAGTGGTAGTACCCATCAACTTCCAACGCCAGGCGCAGCGACTCGGCCAGGAGGTCCACCTCCCACTCCCTCGACGAACCGAACGGCAATTCGACCCGAGCGTTGAGCTGGAACAGGCCGGACGTCTCGGGCAGCGACTCCAACCGCTCGAAGAGGAACCGCTCGGCGGCGCTGCGGACTCGCTCCACCTGGTCAGGTGCCGCGGGATCGAGGTCCAGAGCCGCCCGCGCCGCCTCGTGAAACCGCCCCACCAGTGCCTCCGAGGCCCCCTCCACGGCCAGCCTCCGAATCGAGCCGCTCAGCGCGGGAGTCAAGCTGGGCACCGATTCCTCAAGGCGGCGCCGAATGACCTCGTCGCCCAGGCTCGGGATCGGCACTACCGCCTCGCGCAGCAGGGCTTTGGCCCGCGTCTCAGGGGCAAGCCGGCCGAAGGCGTCAAGACCGTCCGGTGGGAGCGCCAACAGGAGGGCCAGGCGCGGTTCGACGCTGGTCAACTCCGCACCAACGCGGGCCATCAACTCGATGTCCTCCCATGAGGATTCCGACCCACGCTGGAGGGTCCAGAGCAGGACGGGGGTCTGACCGGGCGGGATCAAGTCGCAAAGGGCGGGGACGACCCGCGGCCAGCCGGGATCGTGGTCGGCCAGCAGAGCAGCCAAGCGGACCGCGAGTCTCGACGGTTCCAGCCGCTCGCCGGTGACCGCGCCGTGCAAGAGCCAGCGGCAGACCGATTCCACGCCGGTGCGTGACGGCGCCGGGAGGCGGAACTCCAGGAACTCCGCTAACTCGTACGCCGTCTTGCGCCGGATCAGGTCGCCAAGCGGTCCCACGGGACAGTCCCGGCGACGGGCGAGCCAGGCGACAGCATCCTGGACCAGGTCCCGCGCACTGGCCAGCCGAGCGACCCAGGCCGCAACCGCGGGCTCGAAACTTGGTTCCTCGAGAGCAACGACCGATCGTCCCCGCGCTGCGGCCCACTGCCGACCGGCCTGCACGGCCAACCCGATCGGCCCAATGAGGAGGGAGATCGTCGGCAACCCCGCCTCGCGTCGCTGCTCATGGCGGTCCAATGCAGCCTGGATTCCGAGATGTTCACCGCCGGTCGGCGCTGCCATCGGACTTTGCTCTGTGGCGTTGGTCTGGACCCAGCACGGAGTGAGGGGATCGCGCCCACCAACCGGACGGCGCCATATCGAAGGCACAGTCCCCGATCCGGATGGCACTCCGGCCCTTGACGCCCTCGTCGCAGGAACTCGACCTGCATACAGGCAGGGTCCCATCCCCCTTGATTATCTCCCGGCGGCGCCCGCCGTCAACGGTCTGGGTGATCGAGGCGGTTTTGTTCAATCATCCACAACGCCTAAATATTGCACGGCTTGGAGACGCACACGGGGGCTCTTGAAGCCCTTCGCGGCGGTGATCTGTGGTCTTGTCTTCGCTTCATCGGTCCGCTGGCCGCCGAAGCGGAGCCGACAACCGCCCGCCGGGAGCCCGACCGAGTCGCCTGGCGTGAACCGTTCGCCGTATGACCTCAAGTTCTCCTGTACCCCGCCCGACGTGGTGGTGAAGGCCCGGACCTCGGACGTGCGGCTGCTGCCAGATCGCGGCCGGACGGGTCATCCCGATAGGCATAGCCTGGATGCCGAACGCACCGGGCGTTATTACCCCGGCAAAGAAGATCCTCCTGTAGGTCGGACAATCCTGTCCGACAGGCCGGGGGAGTCGGACAGGATTGTCCGACCTCCTTTCTTGCCGGGGTAATACGGTTCCCAGGAATTTGGTGCGCTGGCCAGCCGAGGGCGGCTGGCCCACAGTTCTGTGGCACAGCCGCCCCGGCTGTGCAGGAAATTTCCGGGAACCGCGCCACGACCGTGACCAGGCTGGGGGTCCTACTTGGACCCGGTGGTCTGGCCGCTGATGTGGAACGAATCGAAATCCACGAAGCCGCCCGGCGTCCTGGTTGCGAAGTGGAACAGGGCGAAGCGGTAGCCCATGAAATGCGGCAGGGTGTAGGTCATCCGGAGTGGCTTTCCGAGCGCCGCCCAGTTCTTGCCGTCGAGGCTGTAGAAGAAGCGGGCCTCGTCGGCCCGGTTCTCGAAATCGCATTCCAGCTTCAGGAAGACGCGGTCCCGGGTCAGTGGCACACGCTCGACCTCCACCGCCGCGTCGGACTCCGCGCTGACCATGACGATCGATTTCGCGTTGCCGGCCATCTTGACGCCGACGAAGCCGTACCGTTTCTGGAACGCGGCCAGGCCGGCGATGTCGCCGTCCTTCATGGTGGCTCGCGTCGAGCGAGACCGTCCCGCGCAGCATCCGGGCCGAAGGTCCGCTGGGTGAGCATGTTCCGGGCGCCGAGGAGGTCCGCGTCGACCCGCCCGGTGGTCAGCCGCAGGTATCCCGGGCGGCGGGTGAGGGACCAGTGCTCGGGATCGGGGTTGTGGTTCCACTGCCACGCCAGGGGAAGCGGGGGATCGCCGGGGGCCCTGTCGAACTCGTCGGAGGCCACGATGCCCCGCACGCCGAGGGTGCTCTCGGGGAGGTCCAGCGTCGCGGGCACCTTGCCACCGACCCCCAGGACGGGCCAGCCGTCCTCCCACTTCACCGGCACGAGGAACGGGAGTGCGGCCGACCGCGCCGTGATCCTGGAACAGGAGCGCGTACCAGACACCCCCGGGCGTGTCGATCAACCCGCCCTGCGCGACGCCCTGGTCCTGCAACGCCACCCGGCCCTCATAGGGGCCGGTCAGCGTGTCGGCCCGGTGGATGATCTGGGTCCGCATGCCGCCCCGCGGCCAGGTGATGTTCATCACATAATACTTGCCGCCGATCTTGCGCATCTGCGAGCCCTCGGCAGGCAGGCCGATCCTGGGCCCGGCCACGGCGCCGGCGTTCGGGATGATGACCTGATCCACGCCGCCGCGCTTGATCCCCGAGAGGTCGGCATCGAGCTCGGTCAGCCGGATGTTGCCGCTCCCGTGGATCATGTACACGCGCCCGTCGTCTTCGAAGAACAGGGAGGGGTCGTGCAGCGCGGGGCGGAAGGACGTTTCTTCCCACCGACCCTTCTCGGGGTCCCTGGTCCTGTACACGTAGGTCTTGCCGGTGGTGCCGGAGAACGTCGTCACGAAGAAGGTGCCGTCGTGGTACCGCAGGCTGCTCGCCCAGGAACCCCGTCCATAGGCGTTCTTCCCGTTCCGGAGCGCCAGCGCATCCTCGTCCTCGAGAATGTCGTAGGCGTAGCTGACGAGCTGCCAGTTCACGAGGTCTTTCGACTTCAGGATCGGCAGCCCCGGGCTCAGGTGCATGGTGGTGCTGCTCATGTAGTAAGTGTCGCCCACGCGGATGACCGCGGGGTCCGGCACGTCCGCCCAGAGGATTGGGTTCCGGGCCTGCCCTCGGGCCTCCTGCGCGGCGCGGACCCGCATGGCCCGGGGACCGAACCGAGCGTGAGCAAGAGCGCGAGAGCCGCAAACCGGGATCGCATCGGCATCCTCCGATGGGTGTGACCGATAATTGATGTTATCGAGTATCCGCAGTACGACAGTGATGTCTTTTTCCTGCATCCCGGAGGGATGAGAGCCATTAGCCCCGGTTCGCGCAGCGCAACCGGGGTTTGCGAGCATCCCCACGTCCTTCGGCCCCTCCGGGCCGATGATTTTTCTCGCGATCCTGTCTGTCCGGTGGTGGCGCTGCGTGACCACCGGCTAATGGCTGTCATCCCTTCGGGATGGAAACCGAGGACATGGTTCTTCTGACTTTCCAGAGCCCAAACATCAATCATCGGTCACACCCCTCCGATTGTTCCAGCGGGCGTCCGGACCGGACCGCGTCGATCATCGTGCGCGTCCCGTCGGATCACCGCGCCGACGTCTTGAGCCGCAGAATCGTGAACGAGTATGGCGGGAAGGCGTGCCGGAAGGAAGTGGACGTCCCGGCGACCGTCTCCTTCCGGGGAGCCACCTTCTTCGGCTCGTCGAGCGAATTGACGTCTCCGGGGCCGCCGGCAAGCACGAGAGCGGTCGCCTCCGGCGCGACGCGATCGACCCCGCGGATGCGGACCGTCGCGTCCACGGGCGTCCTGCCCGCGTTGACCACCTTCACGATCACGGCGCGCTCAGCCTTGTCGAAGGTGGCCGTGGCGAAGGCCGAGCTCGAGGTCTCCCCCGGCACGTCGAGCTTGAGGGGGAGCACGACGTCCCCTTGTTCTGGGCGAGCATGACCTGCGCGTAGTAGCTCGGCGAGCCGAAGCTCCGCAGTGCGTCGTACCCGATGAGGTTCGTGTTCCATTGCCACGCCTTCGGGTAGCCTTTCGCCGTGTCGGCGGGGCTCACGTTGACGAACAGCGGGGCATAACACTCCATCACCACCGCGTCCGAATTCTTCTCCAGGCCCATCACGAACGCGGCGTCGGCCAGCGCGGCATTGAGGGTGGGCGTCGGCCGGCCCTCCTGGGTGGCCCACTCGCCGACGAACGTCAGGGTCCCATCCCGCTGCCGCCCGTTGAAGCCGCCGCCCGAGAAGGCCAGCGGGGGCGACGCGGCGGCCGGCGGGTCGTACATCGTGGCCATCCGCAGAAGCTGGCTGGCGCTGCGGTAGAAGTGGTCGTCGTAGAGGTCGGGCTGGAAGCTCTTCACCGGCGCGGAGGCGATGATCTTCAGATGTGGGTACTTCTCGCGGATCGCCTTGGCCATCTGCGTGAACCGGCCGTCGTAGCTGCCCGAGCGGTCGAACCAGTCCTCGTTGCCGATCTCGACGTAGTGCAGCGGGAACGGCTCGGGGAACCCGTCGGCCGCGCGCTGCTTTCCCCAGGTGCTCTCGGCCGGGCCGCGGACGTACTCGATCTCCTCCAGCGCCTCCTGGGTGTAAAGGGCCATCTCCGGGCTGCCGGCCTGGAAGTGGTCGCCGTTGAGCACGTATCCGGCGAAGAGGCCCAGCACCGGCTCGGCGCCGAGCTGCTGGCACCAGAGCAGGTATTCCGGCAAGCCGAACCCGTCGGACGAGCGGTAGCCCCAGGGCGCCATGTGCCCCGGCCGCTGCTCGGCCGGGCCGATCATCTTTTTCCAGTGGAACCGGTCGGCGAACCGGCTGCCTTCGAGGTAGTTGCCGCCGGGCAGGCGGATGAACTTCGGCCGCAGCTCGGCCAGGAGCTTCATCAGGTCCGGCCGCAGGCCGTTCGGCGCATCCTTGTAGGTCGGCGGGAACAGCGAGACCAGGCTGAAGGTCACGCTCCCTGTGCCGCGCGCCGACAGGACGAACCGCGCCTGCGCCGTGGTCGGCGCGTCGTGCCCGGTCGTCAGCGTGACCTTGTACCTGTCCCATCGGTCATGGATCGGCGGCGAGACGGCCCGGGCGACGACCGCGTCCCCCTCGGCGGTCCGGATCGTCGCCGTGATCGGCCCGGCGAACCCGCCCCCGCCTTTGGCGTGGAAGCTTGCGGTGTAGGTCGTGTCGGGCCGCACCGGGATGCCCCAGTAGCCATCATTCGCCACGCCGGATTCCTCCCCGGCCAGGTCGAGCTTGAGGCTGACCGGCAGGGCGGCGTTCACCGGGTCGGTCCGGTCGGTCGTCGCCTTGCCGGGGCCGACGACCGACCAGTGGATCGGCACCCCGCCCGCGCGTGGCCCCTGGTTCCCGCCGCCCGGCGCGGCCCCTGTTCGCCGGGCGGGCGCGGGGCTAGGTCCTGGAACGTGCGGTTCTGGATCAGCTCGGCGAACAGCCCGCCGTCGTAGCTGTGGTTGATCTCCTCGGTCATCAGCCCGAAGAAGCCCGCCGGGATGGTCACGCCGGGCTTGCCGGCGTCGACCTCAAGCGTGGCCGGACCGTCGGCACGCGCCGCCGTGGCCGATACGGCCGCGCACGCCGCGGCGATCGTAATCCACCGAGCCCAGGTCGAACGCGGTCGGCCTGCTCCTTGCATGATTCGTCCTCCACGGTAGCCGCCCGCGCTCCGAGCGGAACACATAAACAAAGGGACACTGTTCGCAACGATATCACCCCGGCAAAGAAGATCCTTCTGTAGGTCGGACAATCCTGTCCGACAGGCCGGGGGAGTCGGACAGGATTGTCCGACCGACTTCCTTGCCGGGGTAATATCGGGTCGTCCTGCAAGGAGATGTCGGGTGCCCCGGGTTCCGCTTGGGGAACCCGTGTCCGGGGGCCGTCCGGCACGGGTTCCCAAAGCGGAACCCGTGGCACCCACGACCGTTTCCGCGAGAAGGCTATCATCAACCCGATATCCTTGCGACAGTCTCAACAAAGGTTGTGATTTCCAGATCGTGGCCGCGGCCGGTCGGCCGGCCGGTCAGCGGAAGATGTGCTGGACGAAGAAGTACAGGTTGTTCCTCCACTCCGTCGGGTCGTGCGCGTTGCCGTCGACGTGCCAGACGTGTGGGACGTCCTTCGCCTTCAGGTAGGCGTGCACGCCCTGGCTGATGCGGATCAGGCCGTCCTTCTTGCCGCAGGCGACCCAGAGCAGCTTCAGCTTCGCCCTGGCGAGCGTCGGGTCGGGCACCAGCTCCTCTGCCGGCTTCGTATTCGGCGCGGAGGAGAAACCGCCAACCCAGGCGAAGGTGTCGAGGTGTGCCAGCCCGAAGTTGAGCGCCTGGCCGCCGCCCATCGAGAGGCCGGCGAGCGCCCGGTGCTCGCGGTCGGCCTTGACCGCGTAGCGCGACTCGATCGTGGGGATCACGTCCTTGAGCAGATCCTCTTCGAACGCGGCGAAGGCCGGGGCCGCGGCGTAGATGTTGCCCCCGGGCCGGTCATCTTTCTGCGCGCGGCCGTTGGGCATGACCACGATCATGGGCGTGACTTTCCCGTCGGCCAGCAGGTTGTCGAGCAGGAGGTTGGGATGCGCGAAGCGCTGCCATTCGTTCTCGTCGCCGCCGATGCCGTGCAATAGGTATAGCACCGGGTACTTCTTCTGGTCCGAGTAGCCCGGCGGCGTGTAGACCAGCATCTTGCGGGTTGTGCCGACCGACTTCGATTCATAGGAGACCATCTCCAGACGCCCGTGCGGCACGTCCTTCTCCACGTCGATGCCGGCGGGCGGATCGGGGAAGGCGGGCACGTCGTCGGGATTCAGCGTGACGGGCCCGAACCGCGGCGGCGGGCCGGCGCGGCGAGCGGTCGACTCGCTCGTGAACAGGAGCGGGGCGAACTCGTGCAGGCAGCGCCGCCAGGTCAGCCACTCGTGTGAGGTGCCGGGCGATTCGTAGTACACATTCTTGATCCCGGCCTTGTCCAGCGCCTCGTGATAGCCCTTGACGCTCTCGTACATCCGCTGCGGCTCGGCCGTGCCGATGCCCAGCCAGACGAGGTGCACCCGCTTGTGGAACGCCTCCGGGTCCGCCATGACGCCGCCGTGGGCCGTCTTCGGGTCGAAGGCGGCGCCGCCGAAGCCGCCGCCGGCGCCGCTGAACCCGCCGATGTAGGCGAACAGGTCCAGGTGCTTGAGCGTGATCTGGAAGGTCTGCGTGCCGCCCATCGAGAGGCCGGCCATCGCGCGGTGCTCGCGGTCCGGGATCGTGCGGTAGGTCGCGTCGATCATCGGGATCAGGTCCTTGACCATCACCTCCTCGAACGCGCTGAACATCCGGCTGAAATCGGGGCGCGGGGGGGCCGTCTGCCCGGCCGCAGGCGGCCGCGGCGGCGGAGCCGATGAGGGGGCCGCCTCGCCGGGCCGGCTCGCATAGCCCCGCTCCATGACCACGAGCATCGGCCTGGCCTTGCGCTCGGCGAGCAGGTTATCCAGGATGAAGCCGACGTGCCCCTGATTCCCCCAGCCCCGCTCGTCCTCGCCGGCGCCGTGCTGCAGGTACAGCACCGGGTAGCGAGTCTCGCGCTCGGCGTCGTAACCGGGCGGGGTGTAGACGTAGATGCGCCGCCACTGCTGGGTCGTCCTGGAGAAGTACCAGCGCTCGCGGACTTCTCCGTGCGGCACATCCTTGGGGAGGTAGTAATCCACGCCCTTCTCCGGGATCTCGATGCCGCTGGTCTCTTTGCCGGTCCCGAAGAACGTCTCACTTGAGGGGTCATTGACCTCCGCGCCGTCGAGGAACACCCGGTAGTAATGGAACCCCGGCACTTGCGGTTCCGTGGTCGCGGTCCAGAAGCCGTCCTCGCCCTTGGTCGCGGGGTACCGCTGGCTGTCAAAGAACGCGAAGACGACCTTCTGGGCGTCGGGCGCCTTGATGCGGAACGTCACCCGCAGGTCGTCGTGGACCCGGGGATACGGCACGCCCCGGATGTTGCTGGTGGCGGGGACACCTTCCGCGGGCTTCGAGCTGTCCGACTGCTGGGGGGCCGCGGCCAGAAGGAGCGGCAGCAGGCCGGCGAACCACGCGCCGATCATGATCTGGGTCTCCCTGTGAAGGTCCTCGGTGTCTGAATGTGGGACGACAGTGCCGCAGGAACCGATCGGTCGGGCCGGATTCACGGCGTGGCCAGGACGTCCAGGACGGCCGCGAAGGCGGGCTTGGGCTGGAGGGCCCGGTCCCAGAGCAGCGGGTGATTGGTCCGGAATGCCACCGGGTAGAAGTTCAGCCAGGATGCACCGTCATGGGCGCCCCAGAAGGTGACGCGCGTCACCACGCCGGGGTGCTTGAGGACCGCCCGGAAGATCCGGCCGTAGAAGCGGGCCTGGGCGTCGGCCACGTCCGGCGGCAGGCCGCTCCGGTAGGGATCGGCTCCACCCCGCTCGCGCACGGCGATGTCGGCACCGCGGGTCGCGCGCGGCAGGACGTCCACGTCCAGCTCGGTGAGCATGACCTTCACGCCCTCGGCGGCAAAGGCCGCGATCGCCTGGTCGAGCCGGTCCGGCGCGTCGGCGTCCTGGAGCTGCAGGTGGGCCTGGATCCCGACCGCGTCGAGCCGCACACCCTTGGCCTTCAGCTCGCGGACCAGGCGGACTGTCTTCGCGCGCTTTCCGGCGGTCTCGTTGCCGTAGTCGTTGTAATACAGCTCGGCGTCGGGGTCGGCCGCGTGCGCGAACTCGAACGCCTTGACGATGTAGTCGTCGCCGATCGCCCGGCGCGCCGGGGTGTCGCGCAGGTAGCCGTCCTTCGCGTCGCTGATCGCCTCGTTGACCACGTCCCAGCCGATCACCTTCCCCTTGAAGTGCCCCACGACCGCGTCGATATGGGCCTTGAGGTTCCGCAGCGCCTCCTCGCGCGGCAGCGGCTTACCGTCCGGGCCCTGGAACATCCACGGGGGCGTCTGGCCATGCCAGCAGAGGGTGTGCCCGACCACCTTCATGCCGTGGCTCTGGGCGAAGTCCACGATCTTGTCCGCCGCGGCGAAGCGGAACTGGCCCGGCTGCGGCTGGAGGCTCCTGGGCTTGAATTCGTTCTCGGCGGTGAGGCAGTCGAACTGCTGCGCGACCAGCGCCGCCAGCTTCGGGTCGTCGAGGCGCCGCGGCGAGACCGCCGCACCGATGAGGAAGCGGCCCTTCACGGCGTGCCGCAGCGTCTCGCCTGGGGCGGCGGTGGTCGCCGGATGGTCCGCCACGGCGGGTGCCGGGCTGGTGGAGCCCTGCGGAGCCCCGCCGGCCGTCATCGCGGCGGCCGAGAGGAGCGCGAACGTCCAGGGTGACAATAAGCGGTAGCGCGTGCGTGCGGTGCGATCGAACATGGGGGTCCGTGCTCCGAACTCCTTGCCCAGGGCAAGCCTTACCCGGGCGAGTCTAACTGGACAGCACTCCGTGTCAACGACATTGTGCCTGCAGTTTCACACCAATGGACATAAGAAGCTCTGCCAAAACCTCCTGCATCCGCTGAAAAACAGGGCCAAACTGACACTGTAGCAAGGATACCGGGTCGTCCTGCAAGGAGATATCGGGTGCCACGGGTTCCGCTTGGGGAACCCGTGTCCGGGGCCGGCAGGCACGGGTTCCCCAAGCGGAACCCGTGGCACCCACGACCGTTTCCGCAAGGAGGCCGTATTACCCCGGCAAGAAAGTCGGTCGGACAATCCTGTCCGACTCCCCCGGCCTGTCGGACAGGATTGTCCGACCTACAGGAGGATCTTCTTTGCCGGGGTAATAGCCGTTCCGAAGAAGAGCCGAGGTGCCTTGTGTCGGGAACCCGGTATGCCGAAACTGGTGCACGAGTCCCGGGGCGGCTTGCCTGGTCTCTCCGGGAGCCCGATGATCGGGGCGCGAAGTCAACAACCGCGAGTCGAGAGGGTCATGTGGATGCAGCGCTTCCATTCCTTGCGAGTCGTGTCTCTTGTTGCTTTTCTGAGCATGCCGGTCGCCGCCTCGCACGGGGACGAGGGGAAACTCCGGGTCCTCCTCCTCGGCGACAGCACCACCATCGGCAGCGTGTGCCGGCAGGTCGAGCCCGCCGGTCCCCACCTCGAGGACGTGATTCGCTTGCTGCTCGCGGCGGAGCCGGACCTGCCGCCGGCTGAGGTCATCAACCAGGGGCGCGACGGCGAGTTCATCCGGGGCCTGCTCTCGTCCGGCCGGTACGACAAGGAAATCGCCCCTCTCGGGGGCCTCGATTACGTCCTCATCCGGTACGGCCTGAACGATCTCGCCAAGCGGGAGGACTTCGAGGTCAACTTCCCGAAAGACTACACCGAGCTGATCGGCCGTCTGCGCCGGGATTTCCCGCGGGCGACGATGGTCCCGATGACGATCATCCCGTACATGACGCCGGAGCGCGACGAGTCGGTCAACGTCCTCATCCGGAAGGTGGCCGGGGCGGAACACCTGGCCCTGTTCGACGTGTATTCACGCTACAAGGCCGAGCTGGCGCACGGGCCGGAGATGCTCCACTACCGCCGCTACCCGCTGGAGAAGATCCCGGAGCGGCACCGCGCCTGGGTCGCGCCGTTCGTCCGCGGCGGGCAGGTCGTCGTCATGGACAACCGGCTCGACGCCCATTTCCGGGACCTCCCCGGCTGGTTTGGCGACCATCACCCCAATCCGGCCGGATACCACGTCATCGGCGACGAGACGGCCCGGTTCCTCGCAAAGCATATCCGGGAAAAGAAGACCACCGGGGCCGACGCGCTGCCCATCGGTCCGGCGAAGATCCTGGAGACAGGGCTCGAATACATCGATACGAGCTTCGAGAACGCCTCGCCACTCTGGTACGAAGCGGGGCCCGACGGCGCCATCCTCGTGAACCTGCTCTACGACCACGAGCGGTCCTCCCCGAACCGCGCGGCGGGCCACTTCCATTTCCGGCTCCATGCCAGGTCGGGCACCCGGCTCACCCTGGAGTTCCGGAACCTGGACAACGTCTGGAACGGCCGGCAGGCATCGGTCGCGGGCGAGATGAAGGTCGCGGTCGTCTCGACGGACGGAAAGGCGTGGAAGCCCGTCCCGCTGGAGCGGCTCGCCGGCGACCGCGTGCGGCTGACGGTCACGATGCCCGGCCCGGAGCTATACGTCGCCCGTGTCGAGCCGTATCGCCTCTCCGACCTGGAGGCGTGGTTGAAGTCGATCGCGAAGAATCCGCTCGTCGAGATCACCCCGATCGGCAAGACGGTCGCGGGGCGCGGGCTGGAGATCGTCCGGGTCGGCCACCCCGACGCGCCTTATCGGGTCTTCCTGCGGGCGCGGCGCACCCTTGGGAGCCGGGCGGGAACTGGGTCGTCCAGGGCCTGGTCAACCGGTTGCTCCGGGGCGACGATGAAGCCAGGAAATACCTTGAGCAGTATTGCGTCTACGTGCTGCCCATGGCCAACAAGGACGGCGTCGCGCGGGGTCTGACACGCTTCAACCTGCACGGCAAGGATCTGAACCGCGACTGGGACCGGCCCGCCGACCCGCAGCTCGCGCCGGAGAACCACGCCCTGGAGGTCTGGCTGGAAGGGATGATCCGACAGGGGAAGCAGCCGCACCTGGCGCTGGAGCTGCACAACGACGGCAACGGCCAACTGCACATCAGCCGGCCGCCCGTGCCCGGGCTGGATCGTCACCTGAAGCGCATGGCGACGCTGGAGGCGCTGCTCCGTGAGCACACCTGGTTCACCGAGGGGAGCACGAAGGCCGAGTTCCGGAACGCCGGCACGCTCGGTGACGGCTGGCTGGAGCGTTATGGCATCGACGCCGCCGTGCAGGAGCTGAACGTCAACTGGATCGCCGGCCTTGATGACACTCCCACGGGACGCGCACTGGACACGCTATGGCGAGCAGTTGACACGCGTCTTTTCCGAATACTTCGCCGCCGTCCAACCGTGATCCGGGACCGCCACGCCGGACCTTCTCCCGGGCGGACGTCGATAATTGTTTTCCACGGCCTCATCGCCGTGGCCCCATTGAAGCGCGTCGCCTCGGCTCGGGCGTTCACGCCGGGTCGAGCCGGCCGGGTGGCACTGGTGGACAAGCCACCAGTGCCACCCGGCGGGCGAAAGACCACACGCTCCGGTGCGCATCTCTCAGCCCGGTTCACCGGGCTTCTTCTCTCTTCGGCCCGGCGTTGACGCCGAGTCGTTCCGCGCCGCAGGGACAATCCACGCGGAAAGACCACAAACGCCAAGGGAACAAGGTCGGGTGCGCCGCGGACTCGACGCACCCGACAAGACGGATCACGGACCACTCTCAGCGAAGGCACGCGTCGCAGACCCCATCGGGATTGGGTCGAAGAAGGGGAAACCTGCGTCGCGTGCCAAGGGAAGCATTACCGCGTGCCTTCCGGTGTCGTGGTGGCTGGGCGCGCGCCTGCTGCTGGGACTTCACCCGGGCGCGCCGGCACGTTCTCGCCGCTGATGCGCTGGAACGTGTCGATGAGCTGCTGGCCCCGCTGCGCAAGCATCTGGACCGATGCCTGGCCGTGCTGGGCATTGGCGTTCTCGGGGTTCTCGTTTTCGTTCTCGCGCTGGCCGGCGTTTTCTTCACGCTCCCACTTGGCGCTGGCCATGAGGTTCTGGAGCAGTTGCCGGCTATCGCTCGCCATCTGGCGGGCGTGCGTCTGGAGCTGCTGGCCCGCGGTGCTCTGGGTGCCGAACTGGTGGGTGCGGTGTCCCTGCTCCAGCGCGAAGGCCCAGCCCGCTTCGGCGACGGCATGGTTGATCAGGGTAATCTGGGCTTTCTCCGCACAGCTCAGGTTGTCCTTGGTGTTCCGTTCGTTGCGGCCACCCTCGGTGCGCGCCTGCCAGTTCTCGCCGGCCGTGAGGGTCCGCGCGGTGTTCGCGTACTGATTCGCGGCGTTGTACAGCCGCCGCGACCACGCGGAACGATCGCCCGCGCGATTGGCCGCATTTCCCTCGCCGCTGCGGAGGTCACCGTCGGCCGTCTGGAAGAGCTGCTGGCTGCTCTCAAACTGGCGCGTGGCCTGTTGCTGAAGCTGCCCGAAAGCCCACTCCTGGCCGGACTTCTCACCCGGGTTGTCGCCGTTTGCGTTCCCCTCGTTGCGGTTCTGGCGCTCACCCTCGCGGGCCGCGTTCGCCGCGATCTGCAATTCACTCCCGCAGATCGCCATGCCCAGCGCGTGCCCAATCACGCACTGAAGCTCCTGCTGATTGTCGCTCATGGCCATCGCGGCGCCCGGCTGGCCCTGGCCGGGCTGAACTTGCACGGGCTGGCCGGGCTGAACTTGCACGGGCTGGCCGGGCTGGATTTGCACGGGCTGGCCGGGCTGGATTTGCACGGGCCGGCCGGGCTGGATTTGCACGGGCGGGTGGATGACCTGGGCCAGCGCCGCCGCGGACAACGCCGCCACGAACAGACTGGCCACCCATGTCCTGGAACGAAGCGTCATGGATGTCTCTCCTGGCGATAGAAACTCGAACACTCGGACCCAATCCCGATGGTGGATGCGTGAAATGCGTCATCGAATGTCGGTCGCGTGGGCTACGAGAGGACATCGCCCACAACAGGGGGCCGGTCCAGGCCGGTCATACAGTCATCGCCAGTCATCGATGGGTGAGAAACCCGGAGAGGAGGATTTGCTCGTGGGGTAGTCTAGGGACCGCGCTCAGCGAGTCAAGACTTATATACGACAATCATTTTGTGGAAAATTAATGAATTCCCATTTTGCAGTCTATCGGTAGGCTGGGTCTGAGCGACGTGTTTCGCGTCTCCGGCCCGGTATCTTTCGTCGGGTCCGCCGTGCGGACCACGCCTTGTAGGAACGGTCGTCCGTGTTTCGCGTCCTGCCGATGGACGTAAGTCCTTTCCCTGTCGCGGCGGCCGTCCCCGGCCGCCCCGTGGGACACACAACCCGGAGCGGCCGGGGACGGCCGCCGCGACAGGGAATAGCCCAGAAAACCAGCCCTTTGAGACGCGAAACACGGACGAACGGTTCGCACCGCGGACCCGACGAAAAGAGAGCCGTGAGACGCGAAACATGGACCCAGGCCCAGCCCGCAAAAAATCCAGCCTACGTTCACCATCTTACGTAATCGCCCCGCCGACCCAAAACGATAGTCTCGGATGACAAGCCGCCGTGACGCGGGACGGGCCTCGTACCGCACGAGGCCGGCGTCGCGCGGCGGCTCTTGGAGTCAGTTCCGACAGCCCCGCAGGGGCGGCATGGAATAGCCAGGGGCGTCAGCCCCTGGAGAGAAGAACGGCGCGCCGCATCCCCCTCTTGGTCTTCTGTTTCTGTCGCCCTGCGGGGCTGCGGAGGAAGATCGCGTGGTCGCGGCCTCGATTCCAGGGGCTGACGCCCCTGGCTATTCCATGCCGCCCCTGCGGGGCTATCGGAACAGACTCTTACATCACCTCCGAGACCCACAACCATGGCCACCGACGCCCAGTTCGCCGCCAACCGCCGCAACGCCCAGAAATCCACCGGACCAATCACACCCCAGGGCAAGAAAAAGACCCGCCTCAATGCCCTCAAGCATGGATTAAGAGCCACCATTCCCGTCCTCCCGGGCGAGGATGCCGACGCCCTGGAGGATCGCCGCCAAGCCTGGATCGACGCCACAGCCCCGCGCGATGCCGTCGAGCTCTACCTTATCGACAACGCCGTGGCCGCCTCCTGGGCGCTCGACCGCGGGCGACGCCTCGACGCCGCCGCCGCCACCGCGCCGCCGTATCGCTTCCAGCCGGACGAGGCGCGCGACGACCTGGCCGAAAACCCGGTCCAGGCCACCGCCTCCTTCCGGCAGACGCGCGAAGGTTTGTCCTGGATGCGCGACCGCTGGGCGCAACTGGGCGCGGCCCTGGAACCAGGCCAGGAATGGAACTCCGCCGAGTTCGAGCTGTGCATCCGGCTTTTGGGAAAGCGGCCCAACCTCGAGCAAGTCTGTGACGACCCGCTCATCCGGCGGCTGCTGGGCCTGACGCTGGCCCTCGGCTGGGCCAATGAGCGCGACGAACCCGGCGGCTGGGTGACGGTGCTGGACGGGTTCTTCGAGGAAGACGGCCGGATCGCCCACGAGGAGCTGCGCGGCGCCGTGGACATGCTCCTGGAGCACGCGCCCAGGAGTCCGAAAGCCGCGCGTCTGGAGTTGCAAAAGCTGGTGCGGACGCAGGTTGTGACTCTGGAGAGGACTCTCAAAGAGGCCCCGGACGGCCTCCGCCCGACCGCGGCCGTCGATCCGGTGACGCTGCCCGAGGCGTCCCTGCGGCTGCGATACGCCGCGCAGCACGAGCGCAGCCTGTTCCAGTCGCTGCGCCTGCTGGAGACGCTCCAGCGCCGCCAGGACAAGGAGCCGGCGCTGGGGGAGGATGCGGATGGGGAGTACGTGTTTCGCGTCTCGCCATCGGACGTCAGTCCTTTCTGTGTAGCGGCGGCCGTCCCGGCCGCTCCGGAGGGGAACCAGTTCGGAGCGGCCGGGACGGCCGCCGCTACACAGAAACGCCCAGAAACACAGCCAGCCGGGGCGAGGGGTTCCGACGACCCCACAGCGGCGCCGAACGAAGCCAATTTCGACGCAAGTCTCTGTGATGAATTGACTTTAGACGCGAACCTGCCGTTCCCCGCGTTCCTGGAGCAGGTGCGTGATCGGCTGCGGGGCGGGCTGGCCCTGGCGGTGATCGAGGACGCGCCGCCGGACGGGCCGGGCGAAGTGGCCTGAATCGATCATTTCCAATCAAAATAGACGCGCCCGGCCAGGGGCGGCGTTCGTGGTGCGCGCCGGGGTCGCGGGTCGAACGAGAGTAGGTGTATAGCGTCCCCCGTCGGCCGTCCGTCCTTTCTTTGTAGCGGCGGCCGTCCCGGCCGCTCCGGGCGGGCTCTCTTCCGGAGCGGCCGGGACGGCCGCCGCTACAAAGAAAAGGCCAGAAAAACAGCCTTCCAAGACGCGAAACACGTACGAACGAGAAGCCGGACGGTCGGCGCGGAGCGGCCTGGTGTGCCGGGCCGGGTTTCGACTTCAAAGCGTGCGCGTTCGTGTGGCATAATACGGGTCGCCATCGCCGTCTGCGCACGTGGTACCGGGCCTTTTGAGGCGGGAAACCCCTGAGCGGCCATGTTCAACGCCTACCGTTTCGCGGCTCTTTCCCAGCACCCGGCCGCGCGTCTGGCGCGGAAGCTCTACTGGGGCATCCGGGGTTTCAGCCTGCCCGCGCCCCGCGTCGTGATCCGGCCGATGCTCTGGATCTTCCTGGCGGTGCGGTCCGTCTACTACTTTGTGATGCGCGTGTTCCTCTGCGAGCCGCTGTTCAAGGGGTACTGCAAGAGCTTCGGCAAGGGCCTGCACACGGACGTGTACATCCACTGGGTCGACGGCAAGGGGGATATCCTGGTCGGCGACGACGTGATGGTGGACGGCAAGTGCTCGTTTGTCTTCACGCAGCGGTTCAGCGAACGGCCCACGCTTCTCATAGGAAGCCATACGAAAATCCATCATGGATGCTCGTTCGTGGTGGGCAAGCGCATCACGATCGGGGACCATTGTTTGCTGGCGGGCGGCATCCGGGTGGCGGATTCGAACGGCCATCCGACCGACCCCGAGGCGCGGCGGGCGGGCTTGCCGCCGCGTCCGGAGGACGTGCGCCCGGTCGCCATCGGGTCGAATGTCTGGATCGGCAGCGATGCCGTGATCCTGCCCGGTGTGACCATCGGCGAGGGCAGCGTCGTGGCGGCGTGCGCCGTCGTGCGGTCGGACGTGGAGCCGTACACGATCGTGGCGGGAAACCCGGCGCGCCAGGTGGCCACGCTGCAAAACCCGCACGCGGCCAGCGCGGCCCCGCCCGAGGTGGTGTCGGAGCGGTCTTGATCGTCGTGGGCGAAACGGAACACGCGGGGGTGTTCCTGGTTCTGCCGATGGTTCGGTATGATAGTCGCCGCTTGGGCTGTTCGTGTCCGGGACCGTTTCTCTCCGCGCGTCCGGGCTGTCGCTTCACCGTCATGAAGATTCGAGGACGTCGCCGATGAGTTCCGGGACTCCGGTCCGATCCGGTCGTAGAACCCTGACGCCGGGACAGGTGCTGGTCGTCACCAGCGTGATGTTCACGTTCATCTCGTACTGGCGCACCGCGGCGATCGTGCTCTGCGACCTGGCGAGCACGGCCTATTACATCGGCGGCATCGTCGAGTCGCAGATCGGCAAGGCCGCGCCCTGGTTCATCCTGGCGGTCATGGTCTTCAGCTACGCCGTCCGGAGCGTCTACATCGAGAGCTGCTCGATGTTCGTCCGCGGCGGCGTCTACCGCGTCGTCAAGGAGGCGATGGGCGGCACGCTGGCCAAGCTCTCGGTCTCGGCGCTGATGTTCGACTACATCCTGACCGGCCCGATCAGCGGCGTCTCGGCCGGCCAGTACATCATCGGCCTGGCCAACGAGTTCCTCGTCCGCGTCCACGATCCCGTTCGCGCATCCCGATGGAGCTGGGGCTCGGCGGCCATCGCGGTGGCGATCACCCTCTACTTCTGGCGGGTGAACATCCGGGGCATCCACGAGTCGAGCGACAAGGCGCTGAAGATCATGGGCGCGACGACCGTCATGGCGTGATCATGATCGTCTGGTGCTGGCGACGCTGGCGGTCCATCCCGAGACGCGGCACCTGCCCCCGATGGTACCCGACCTGTCGCATGAAGGTCGGACCCGCCGAGGGCAAGCCGTGATCAACGACGCTCACGGGCAAGCAGGACGACCCGCTCGGGTTCCTCGGCGGCACCGCGCTCGGCGAGTGCATCTGCGGCCCGAGCCAGGTCCACTGGCTGAGCCTGGTCGGCGTGCTGGGGATCTTCGTCGCCTTCGGCCACTCGATCCTGGCGATGAGCGGCGAGGAGACGCTGGCGCAGGTCTACCGCGAGGTCGAGAGCCCCAAGCTGCAGAACTTCAAGAAGGCGGCGTTCGTCGTCTTCATCTACAGCCTGCTGTTGACCTCGCTGATCAGCTTCTTCGCCGTGATGATCATCCCCGACGGCGAGCGGCTGGCCAAGTACAACGGACAACCTGATCGGCGGCCTGGCGATGAACGTGGTCGGCCCGACCTGGGCCAGGCTGGCGCTGAACGCGCTGGTCGTGCGTCGTCGGCTTCCTGATCCTCTCGGGCGCGGTCAACACGGCGATCGTCGGCTCCAACGGCGTGCTCAACCGGGTCGCCGGAGGACGGCGTGCTGCCCGACTGGTTCCTCAAGCCGCACCCGAAGTACGGCACGACCTACCGGCTCTTGAACCTGGTCGTCGGGCTCCAGCTCTTCACGATCGTCGCCAGCCGGGGCGACGTGCTCATGCTGGGCGAGGCCTATGCCTTCGGCGTGGTCTGGAGCTTCGTCTTCAAGGCGCTGGCGATGCTCGTGCTGCGGTTCAAGGAGCCGGCGCCGCCGCGAGTACGAGGTGCCGCTGAACTTCCGCGTCGGCAGGTACGACGTGCCGCTCGGCATCGGCCTGATCTTCCTGGTCCTGCTTCGGCGTCGGCCCTGGTGAACCTGATGACCAAGGAGGTGGCGACGATCAGCGGCGTGATCTTCACGGCGACCTTCTTCGCGGTCTTCCTCGGTTCGGAGCGTGCCGCACCGCCGCCGGCCGCGGGGCCACCGAGCACCACGAGCACCTCGAACAGTTCAACCAGGAGTTCGCCGAGGAGATCAGCCCGCGGAGCCTGGGCCTCGTCCAAGCCGTACCGCAAGCTGGTGGCGATCCGCTCGCCGCATAACCTGGCGATGCTGGAGAAGTGCCTGGCCGAGACCGACCCGGAGACGACCGACGTCGTGGTCATGACCGCGACCGTGCATCCCGCCCGGCAGCGCGGACTTCCGGCCCACGATCACCGAGGAGGACCGCGCACCTGTTGACGGCGGTGGTGAACCTGGCCGAGCACGCCGGCAAGCCGGTCAAGCCGCTGATCGTGCCGACCAACGAGCCGATCTACGCCCTGACCCGGACGGCCAAGATCGATCGGCGCCCAGGAGCTGATCATGGGGCTGTCGAACAAGTATCGACCCCGAGGACCAGCTCGACCAGGTGGCGCTCTACTGGCTGAACATCTGCGAGGACAAGCCCGAGCCGCTGACCATCCGGGTGCTGAGCAAGGACCGCGACGTCCGGCTCGACATCGCCGGCGGCAGCCAGATCCCCCAGCTCGGCGCGGCGGCGGCCGAGGCGGCGCGGATCCTCGGCCGAGCTGCGCGCGAGCTGGCACGGCGTCGAGAGGCTCCTGCTGGCCTACGACGGCAGCCCCCTGAGCGCCGACTTCCTCGACACCGTGCTGAGCTTCCTCGACCCGGCGATCGCAGGTCACGCTGATCGACGTCGCCGAAGAACGCAAGGACGGCCTCGCGCTCGACCGAGGACACGCCAGCGTATCCTCCAGCGGGGCGTGGATCGGGCCCGCGAGCTGGGCCGCGCGGTCGAGTCGGCGCGTCGACCGCGGCGAGGCCGGCCCGGTGATCGTCCGGGCCGCCGTGGAAGGCGAGTTCGACGCCATCTTCATGAGCCTGCGCGGCGATTACCGGCGCGGCGACACGATCGCGTTCGCCACCAACACCCGCTACGTCCTGGAGAACGCCCCCTGCCGCGTCATCCTCGGCTTCGCCCCCAAGTCGATCCCGCAACCGGTCACCGCGGACGAGACGCCCCGGCCGCCCTGACGGGATGACCCGTTCGCCTCTCTGTCCGCTCGTCTCCCGAGGATGTGAGGACGTCGCCGATGAGTTCCGGGACACCCGCTCGATCGGGTCGTAGAACCCTGACGCCGGGACAGGTGCTGGTGGTCACCAGCGTCATGTTCACCTTCATCTCGTACTGGCGCACGGCGGCCATCGTGCTCTGCGACCTGGCGAGCACGGCCTACTACATCGGCGGCATCGTCGAGTCGCAGGTCGGCCGGGCGGCGCCCTGGTTCATCCTGGCGGTGATGGTCTTCAGCTACGCGGTGCGGAACGTCTACATCGAGAGCTGCGCCATGTTCGTGCGCGGCGGCGTGTACCGCATCGTTCGTGAGGCAATCGGTGGCGGGCCCGCCCGGCTGGCCGTTTCGGCTTTACTCTTTGACTATATCCTGACGGGTCCGATCAGCGGCGTGGCGGCCGGGCAGTACATCGATCGGCCTGCTCAACGATCTGCTCAAACTGGCCCGGACAGCCCGCTGGTCGTTCACCAGAATCAGTTGTCCGCCCTGATTGCCGTGGGGGTCACGGTCTATTTCTGGCGCGTGAACACCAAGGGCATCCACGAGTCGAGCGATCAGGCGCTGAAGATCATGGGGGCGACGACGGTCATGGGCGTCATCATGATCGTCTGGTGTCTGGCGACGTTGGCGGTGCGTCCCGAGACGCGCCACTTTCCGCCCATCCTGCCCGACCTGTCCATGAAGGTGGATGCCGCGGGCATGCCGATCCTGGACCCGCTGGGCAAGCAGGTCGATCCGCTCGGTTTTCTGGGCGGGACGGCGGTGGCCGCGGCGCTGCGGCCCGAGCACATTCAGCATCACTGGTGGAGCCTGATCGGCGCGATCGGGGTCGTCATCGCCTTTGGCCACTCGATCCTGGCGATGAGCGGCGAGGAGACGTTGGCCCAGGTTTATCGCGAGGTCGAGAGTCCCAAGCTGAAGAACTTCAAGCGTGCCGCGTTCGTGGTCTTTGTGTACAGCATGCTCCTGACCACGCTGGTCAGCTTCCTGGCCGTGATGATCATCCCGGACCAGGTCCGGATGACGCAATACAGTGGCAACCTGATCGGCGGCCTGGCGATGCACGTCGTGGGGCCGTACTGGGCGCGGCTGCTCTTGAACGCCCTGGTGGTGGTCGTGGGCTCGCTGATCCTCTCGGGTGCGGTCAACACGGCGATCGTCGGCTCCAATGGCGTCTTGAATCGGGTGAGTGAGGACGGCGTCCTGCCCGACTGGTTCCTCAAACCTCATCCCAAGTACGGCACCACGTCGCGGCTCATCAACCTCGTCGTGCTCCTTCAGATCGCCACGATCGTGCTCAGCCGCGGCAATGTGCTGACCCTCGGCGAGGCGTACGCGTTCGGCGTGGTCTGGAGCTTCGTCTTCATGTCGATGTCGATGCTGGTGCTGCGGTTCAAGTGCCCGGGGCATCGCGATTATGAGGTCCCTCTGAACATCCGGTTCGGACGCTATGACCTGCCGATCGGGATGACCTTGATCTTCCTGATCTTGCTGGGAGCGGCGATCGCCAACCTGTTGACCAAGGAAGTGGCCACGGTCACGGGCGTGATCTTCACCGCGGTGTTTTATTTCATCTTCTGGATGAGCGAGCGGGCACACCGCCGCCGCCGTGGTGCCCAGGCCGTCCCTCATGAGCACCTCGAGCAGTTCAACCAGCGCGAGGCGGAGCAGATCAGTGTCAAGACGCTGAACCTGACGCTCCCCTACCGCAAACTGGTGGCCATCCGATCGCCTTACAATCTGGGGATGCTGGAACGGTGCCTGGCCGAGACCGACCCGGACACCACCGAGGTGGTCGTGATGACGGCCAGCGTGCTGCCGCCCGGCAGCGCGGATGTACGACCGACGATCACCGACGAGGACCGGCACCTGTTGACGGCGGTCGTGAACCTGGCCGAGCACGCCGGCAAGCCGGTCAAGCCGGTGATCATCCCGACCAACGAGCCGTTCTTCGCCCTGGCGCAGACGGCCAAGACGATCGGTGCGCAGGAGCTGATCATGGGGGCGTCGAACAAGTACGCGCCCGAGGACCAGCTCGACATGGTGGCGCTGTACTGGCTGAACGTCTGCGGGCGCAGCCGGAGCCGCTGTCGATCCGGGTGATGGGCAAGGACCGCGACGTGCGGCTGGACATCGCCGGCGGCAGCCGCATCCCGCCCCCCGGCGCGGCCATTGCCGAAACGGCCCGCATCCTGGCCGAACTCCGCAAGAGCTGGCACGGCGTCGAACGGCTGCTCCTGGCCTACGACGGCAGCCCCTTGAGCGCGGACTTCCTCGATACCGTCATGAGCTTCCTCGACCCGGCCATCAAGGTGACGCTCATCGAGGTCGCCGAGGACGGTGCCAACGACGGGTCCGATCCGGTGAGCGCGTCGCAGTTGATCGTGCAGCGGGGCGTCGAGCGTGCCCGCGAGCTGGGCCGCGATGTCGAGTGGACGGTCGCCCGCGGCGAAGCCGGCCGGGAGATCGTCCGCGCCGCCGTCGAAGGCCAGTTCGACGCCATCTTCATGAGCCTGCGCGGCGTCTACCGCCGCGGCGACACCAGCGCGTTCTCCTCCAACACCCGCTACGTGCTGGAAAACGCCCCCTGCCGCGTCATCCTCGGCTTCGCCCCCAAGTCGATCCCCCAGCAACAACAAACCGCCATCGAGGGCGAAGCCGCCGCCGCGACCTGAGGTGGATTCCAGATGCCGGATTCCAGATTCCAGATGCCGGATTCCAGATTCCGGATATTTTGGCATCTGGAATCTGGAATCCGGCATCCGGCATCTGCCATCCGGCATCCGGCATCTGGAATCTGGAATCCGGCATCCGGAATCTGGAATCCATCGCACAGGTGTCCGCATCCATCCGTAAGGAATCTCGCTTGCAACAAGGGCCATCGTTAAAATAGGGTTAAACAGCCGGTGTCTCGCCCTGGGCGTTCCATGCCGACGGGGAGTGCGACCTATGAGCGTCTTGCCGCGCGTGCCGAGATTTCGGAGGCTGTCGCTTGTCGCCGGGTGGATGGTGGCGGCGATGGCCCCGGCGTGGGCGGAGGCGCCCGTGGACTACAACCGGGAGATTCCGGCCGGTGCTGTCACGGAACTGCCTGGCCTGTCATGGTCCGGACCCATCGAAGCGTGCCGCCGGGCTGCGGCTCGACCGGCGCGACGAGGCCACGAAGGCCCGCGACAACGGCACGGCGGCGATCGTTCCCGGCGACCCCGACAGCAGCGCGCTGATCCTGCGGATCACGGCCGACGAGGACACCCTGCACATGCCGCCGAAGAAGAGCGGCAACCGGCTCACTGCCGACGAGATCGACCGGCTGACGCGCTGGGTCCAGCAGGGGGCGGTCTATAGCGAGCACTGGGCGTTCGTGCCTCCCAAGGCCGTCTCGCCGCCCGCGGTCAAAGACACATCCTGGCCGCGCCACGAGATCGACCGCTTCCTCCTGGCCCGGCTGGAACGCGAGGGGTTGAAGCCCTCGGCCGAGGCCGATCGCTTCGTCCTCCTGCGGCGTTTGAGTTTCGACCTGCGCGGGCTGCCGCCGACGCCCGAGGAGGTCTCCGCTTTCGAAAAGGACGCCCGCCCCGACGCTTACGAGCGGGCCGTTGATCGCTTCCTGAACGATCCCGCCTTCGGCGAGCGCTGGGCGCGGATGTGGCTGGATCTGGCCCGCTATGCCGATAGCGCCGGCTATGGCTCCGACCCCTTGCGGCTCAACATCTGGCGCTACCGCGATTGGGTCATCGACGCCTTCAACCGCAACCTGCCCTACGACCGCTTCACCATCGAGCAGCTTGCCGGCGACCTGCTGCCGGAATCGACCCTGGAACAGAAGGTGGCCACCGCCTTCAACCGCAACACGATGACCAACACCGAGGGCGGCACCGACGACGAGGAGTTCCGCGTCGCCGCCATCAAGGACCGGGTCGATACCACGGTCCAGGTCTGGATGGGCCTGACGATGGGCTGCGCCAAGTGCCACAGCCACAAATATGATCCCATCACGCAAGAAGAATACTACCGCGTCTTCGCCATCTTCAACCAGACCGCTGATAACGACCAGCCCGACGAGCGTCCCACCCTGCCCGCGCCGACGGCCGAAATGAATGCGAAGAACCAGGAGATCGATGCCCGGCTCGCCCCGCTGAAGCGGCTGCGCGAAACCTTCGCGGTCAGCGATCAGATCGCCGCGCTGGAAAAAGTGCGTCCCAAGGCTCCTCCCGTACCGATCATGGTCGAGCTGCCCGCGAACCAAAGGCGCGTCACGAAGCTGCTCCGCAAGGGGAACTTCCTCGACCCCGGCGACCCGGTCGAGCCGGGCACGCCGGCCGCCTTCCACGCACTCTCGCAAGACGCCCCGCGGAACCGCCTCGGCCTGGCGCAATGGCTGGTCGATCCGAAGAACCCGCTCACGGCCCGCGTGGCGGTCAACCGCTTCTGGTCGCAGATCTTCGGGGCCGGGCTGGTCGAGACCGAGGAGGATTTCGGCACTCAGGGCGACCTGCCCAGTCATCCCGAACTGCTCGACTGGCTGGCCGTGAGGTATCGTGATTCGGGCTGGGACACCAAGGCCCTGTTGCGCTGGATCGTCACGAGCGCGACCTACCGGCAATCGTCGAATGTCACGCCGGAGCTGCTGGCAAAGGACCCGCGCAACCGACTGCTGGCGCGGGCCCCGCGGTTCCGGCTCGATGCTGAGATGGTCCGCGACCAGGCGCTGGCGCTGTCGGGCCTGTTGAGCCGCAAGATCGGCGGGCCGAGCGTCTTCCCGCCCCAGCCGGAGGGCCTCTGGCAAGCGGCCTTCAACGGCCAGCGCACCTGGGCGACGAGTGCGGGCGAGGACCGGCACCGCCGCGCCCTGTACACCTTCTGGCGGCGGACGGTCCCTTATCCCTCGATGGCCACCTTCGACGCCCCCAGCCGCGAGACGTGTACGATCCGGCGCAGTCCGCACCAATAACCCCCTCCAGGCGTTCGTGACGCTCAATGACCCGGTCTACGTCGAGTGCGCCCAGGCCCTCGCGCGCCGGATCGTCCGGGAAGGGGGAGCAACACCCGAGGACCGTGTGCGCTTTGGGCTGCGCCTCTGCCTGGCCCGGCCGCCCCGTGATGCGCAAGTCGCGCCGCTGTTATCGCTCTATCGTGATGCGATCACGCATTACAATGCCGATCCCGCCGCCGCCAGGCTCCTGGCCACCGAGCCGCTTGGCCCGCTCACCGACGGCTTCGACCCGGCCGAGATGGCCGCCTGGACCACCCTGGCCAACGTGCTGCTGAACCTCGACGGCGTTCTGACCAAGGGATAAAGTGGAAGTGGAGGAGGCGACCATGATCCCGAACGACGTCGGCCAGACCTTGCACGACCAAGCGACGCGCGGCGAAAGCCTCACCAGTGAGGATCGCGCTCGTCTGACCGAATGGTACGCGCAACTGGATGAGGAAGAGGGCCGGTAGCTTGCCCAAGGACCATCCGTCCCGGACTTCCAGGCCCTTCGGGATGAGGTTCAGAAGGCGAAAGCCGAACTGGACACAATCCGCCGGAAAAATGAATTCATCGAGTCCGAGAATGAAAGGCTGCGTCGGGAAATCGCGAAGTTGGAGCACCAATTTGTCCACGAACAACTGTCAGAAAATAGTTTGAATAATTAATTTAGAATCCTATGAATACCTGGGTGGCTGGAGCGGAGTCTTCGACGCCCCAAATCCCTGGGCCGACGCTGACTGGGGCGTCGAAGACTCCGCCCCAGCCACCCGAGATGTCCTGAATGTTTGTGCCATTTCCAGACAATGTCCGAGCGGAAAGCGTTCTGACCAGAGGCTGACATTCATGAACCTGCGACGCGAACACGCTCGGGTCTTGACCCGCCGGCATTTCTTGCACAACTCGGCCACCGGCCTCGGCACACTGGCGCTGGCGAGCCTTGTGGGAGGTGAGCTCCGAGCCGACACGCCCTCCGTCGAGAACCCGCTCGCCCCCAGGCCGCCCATGTTCCCGGCGCAGGCCAAGCATGTGATTTATCTACACATGTCGGGAGGCCCGCCCCAGCAAGAGCTGTTCGACTACAAGCCCGAGCTCGTCAAGCACAACATGGAGCCCTGTCCCGACGATCTCTTGAAGAACCAGCGCTTCGCTTTCATCAAGGGACATCCCAAGCTGCTCGGCACGCCGTACAAGTTTGAACAAGCCGGGAAGAGCGGCACGTGGGTCAGTGAGCTATTGCCTCACTTCAAGGACGTCGTGGACGAGACGGCGATCATCCGGTCGATGAAGACGGATCAGTTCAACCACGCGCCGGCCGAGCTGCTCGTCTTCACGGGGGCGCCGCGCAACGGCAACGCGGCCATGGGTTCGTGGATCACCTACGGCCTGGGCACCGAGAACCAGGACCTGCCCGGCTTCGTCGTGCTCATCAGCGGCGGCACCGACCCGACCGGCGGCAAGGCGCTCTGGAGCACCGGGTTCTTGCCGTCGGTCTATCAAGGCGTGCAATGCCGCACGGTCGGCGACCCGATCCTCTATGTCAGCGACCCGAAAGGCATGGATCGCCCGATGCGCCGGCGCACGCTCGACGCGCTCCGGCAACTGAACGAGGCCGAGCTCGCCGAGTTCGGCGATCCGGAAACCCTCACGCGCATCAGCCAGTACGAGCTGGCCTTCCGCATGCAGATGTCCGTCCCCGACGTGATGGACATCCGCCAGGAGCCGGAGGCGGTCCGCACGTCGTACGGGGTCCAGCCGGGCCAGGCATCGTTCGCCAACAACTGCCTGCTCGCCCGTCGCCTGGTCGAGCGCGGAGTTCGATATGTTCAATTGTTTGATTGGGGCTGGGACTGCCACGGCACGGGCGCCGGCGACGACATCGTCAAGCACCTGCCCGAGAAGTGCAAGCAGATCGACCGGCCGATTTCGGCCCTTTTGAAGGACCTCAAGCAGCGCGGTCTGCTGGACGAGACGATCGTGGTCTGGGGCGGCGAGTTCGGCCGCACCTCGATGAACGAGGCGCGCGGCGGCTCGACCTTCCTGGGACGCGACCACCACCCGCACTGCTTCACGCTCTGGATGGCCGGCGGCGGCATCAAGGGCGGTGCCCACATGGGCGCCACCGATGAACTGGGCTACGCGATCGCCGAGAAGTCGATGACCGTGCATGACCTCCAGGCCACGATTCTCCATCTGCTTGGCCTTGATCCACAAGCGCTGCGCTACCCTTACCTGGGACTCCCACAGCGCTTGATCGGCGTCGAGGGCGACGGGCACGTGCGCAAGGAGCTGCTCTCGTAGGGTGGGCACCGTCCACCAGGCGGGCCGGCATCGGCAGACGGTGGGCGGTGCCCACCCTACGAAACGGGCACGGCTGCTTTCAGGCCGGTGAGGGTCTCACTCAACTCCCAGAGGCGCTGGGCGGCGGCCTCGTCGCGCGCGGCCTTGGAGCCCGCGAGGTGACGCGCCCGGGTACGCTGGCGCGGCCAGTCGTAATACTGGCCGGTGACTCCTTCCACCTCGGGCGAGCTGGCCAAATAGATCGCCGGGCGCGCGGCCAGCTCGGCGGGCGTGCCGAAGTACTTGTTCGCCCAGCGGAAGAACGCTCCCGTGCGACCGTTGCCGGCGAAGAAGTTCGTTTGGACGAAGCCGGGGTGAAGAGCGTTGACGGTCACGCCCGTCCCCTTCAGCCGCCGCGCCAGCTCGAAGGTGAACAGCAGGTTGGCCAGCTTCGACTGGCCATAGGCTTTCATGCCGTTGTACTTCGTCTTGCCTTGTGGATCGTCGAAGTTGAACTTGGCGAGCTCATGGGCGTCCGACGAGACATTGACGATCCGCGCCGGGGCGCTGGCCTTCAAGATGTCGAGCAGCAGGTTCGTGAGCAGGAAGTAGCCGAGATGGTTCAGGGCCAGGGTCAATTCGATGCCGTCGGGGCTTTCGCGGCGGTCAAGAAAGATCGCGCCGGCGTTGTTGACCAGCACGTCGATGTGCGGGTACTTCTCGTGAATCTCGCCCGCGAGGCGGCGGATGTCGGCCTGGGAGGAGAGGTCGGCCGTGAGCGGCTCGACGGCCGGGTTGCCCGTCTCGCGCTGAATTTGCTCGACGGAGGTCCGGAGCTTCTCGGCATTGCGGCCGATGACGACGACCCGCGCGCCCTTGCGGGCCAGCTCGCGGGCGATCACGAAGCCGAGGCCGGAGGTCGCCCCGGTCACCAGGCACACTTTATCCTTCATCGATGAGTCTGGCGCAATGCTCATGGCCGGTGGTCTCTCCCCGGTGGGTGGCAATGGACGATGCCGCAGTGTAGCGGATGAGCCCGGCGGATGCGAAGATGATCTTGGGAGGTCCATCTGGCATGAGCGAGGTCATCCCCGATGAGATCGAGGCGGTCTGTGATCGTTGCGGTCGGGAGATTCATCCCGGCCGAGGTGATTTCTATCTGGTCCGCATCGACGCGGTGGCTGATCCGAGTCCGCCCCGCATCACGGCCGAAGACCTCGCGCAGGACGTGCGGGCCGAGATCGAGCGGCTCATCGCGCGGATGCGGGAGATGACCGAACAGGAACTCCAAGATCAGGTCGCGCGGCGGGTGATCGTGCGGCTGTGCGTGCCGTGTTACCGGGATTGGATCGAGGATCCGGTCGGTCGCGGCTCGTAGTCTTGCCACCGGAGATGTTCGGCGTCTTGATGGTCAGTCTTTTCCGTCCAGCGATTTGAGCAACCGTCCCTCAAAAGCGATGCCATTCTGGTCCAGTTGACGTCGCGCACGTTCCATCTTGGTAAACCTGACTTTCCCATGCGTGACCCAGATCCACCTGGTCACGGCGTGCTTGGGAGGGAGATGATCTCGCAAGTAGGTCATCGCATGCTTCTTCTTGGCGATGACGACGCTGACCTCCGAGTCTCTTGCAGAATGTGGCTCAAGGCCGACGATGTGCGAGACAGTTGGCACGGACAACAAGTAGTCCCAACGATTGTCGCTGGGAGACTCATCTCTTGTCGCGCTGTCGAGGTCAATACTATCGCCCACCTTGGGGCGCTCCGTCTCGGCGATCAGATTCACATCCCTGGTTTTCAAAGCAGACAAGCCGGTCCGCACGTGGTCCTTGAGTCGGCTTTCGGGAACAAGGGCATTGCTCAGGAGCACTTGGGACTTGGCCATCAGACAAGCTCGACCTCGTTGACTGCGGTGCGCACGGCCGCGCCAAAGCGCGAGCTGAAGCCTGTGAGGCCACCCCAATCGGCCTCGTCTGCGTTATCGGAGAAGGGATCGAGCCGGGAAATGTCCCGGCTCGTGACGTGCCCCGTGTCGGCATCGATGTCCATAAAATAAACACGGTACTTACATTTCAATGCCTTCTTCATGACTGTTTGCATGTTTTGCGACTCCGGTACCGAGAAGGCATCGCAGAGAGTCTGCCAGCGGGATTGATGTTCGGCGATGCGTTGAATGGCCCATACGACATCGAGAACCAGAGGCGAGTGGGTGGAGATGACGACCTTGTAACCACGCCAGAGCAGTTCGAGAACGAGCAGCATGACAACCACGACCGCTTGCGGGTGCAAGCCCATCTCGGGTTCCTCGATGACGACCCAGTTGATGTCCGTCCGCTTCTTCTTGGCTCGAGGTGGGAGAACGTGGTACAGGCCAAGCAAGAGCGGCGTGAACTCGCGTTGCCCGGCTGTCCAGGTCATGAAGGGAAGGTGCGTGTCCCCTTCCGGAAAGCTGAGGGCGAGCCGGTAGCGTAGACCCTCTTTTTCCAGCTCCACACTGGCACCATGAAAGACAGCTTGATCGATGACGTCCCGGTACTCAACCTTGAGGAGCCGCTTGGTCGGAAACAGGGCCGAGGCTTGCCGACCGCTGAAGCGCTGATAGAGATTTTGGCTGAAGAGCCGGGCCACCACGGGCGTGTCCGCGTTGAGCTTCAGAAACGGTGCGGGCCAGCCTTCGGCCAGCAAGAGCGCGCGATGCGCGGGGATGAAGAAGACCTTTCCTTGCTGTTTCTTCTTGACACCCTTGGTCCAGGAGTGAGGCAGGATCGGACGCTCGTTGAGCATGACGACAGTCTTCCCATCCTGCCAGGCCGATGCCATGCCCTGCCCGAAGATCAGGTCGATGAGGGCCCGTTCGTCCTTGACATCGTGCCCCGCTTCCTTAAGAGCAAAGACGACCTCGCCGGGGTCGAAAGCCACTTTGAGCCATTGCAATAGTAAGCTCTTACCCGTGGCCTGGGGACCCACCAGTATGGTCAAGTCCCCAAATTCAATATGGGCGCTCTCGATTTGGGCGAAGTTTCGAACGTCCAGGGTAATCATGTGGGGCCCCGGGGAATCGCCGTGGTTTCCACCCGCCCGCGTGGGTCGGAACGAGTACTCCCTCGTCCTGGGGAACCAGCTTGTTCGAGCAATGGATAGAGCATACACCTTGGTTTAACGCGGGCCAAGCTGGCTCCTTCGTGTCATGAGAGTGGGAGGGGATAAGGGGGGCGAAGGGCCTTCCACGATCACCCTACGAAACGGCCGGTTCCGGCAAACACCAACTCAGGCCAGGATCCCCTTGACCGGGTCGTGCTCCTCGACGCCGGTGAGCCGCATGTCGAGGCCCTGGAACCTGAACGTCAGCCGGCGGTGGTCGATGCCCAGGCAGTGGAGGATCGTGGCGTTCAGGTCGTGGATGTGGACGGGGTTCTCGACGATGTTGTAGCTGAAGTCGTCGGTCTCGCCGTAGACGACGCCCGGCTTGATGCCGCCGCCGGCCATCCAGATCGGGAAGCACTTGGGATGGTGGTCGCGGCCGTAGTTGTCGCGCGGTCAGCCTGCCCTGGCAGTAGACCGTGCGGCCGAACTCGCCGCCCCAGATGACCAGCGTGTCGTCGAGCAGCCCGCGCTGCTTCAGGTCGGTGATCAGGGCGTAGCACGCCTGGTCGACGTCGCGGCACTGGTTGGGCAGGTCGCCGGGGAGGTTGCCGTGCTGGTCCCAGCCGCGGTGGAAGATCTGGACGAACCGGACGTCGCGCTCGACCAGCCGGCGGGCCAGCAGGCGCACTGCGGGCGAACGTGCCCGGCTTGTGCACGTCGGGGCCGTACATGTCGAGGATGTGCTTCGGCTCGTTCGGAGATGTCGGTCAGCTCGGGGACCGAGGTCTGCATCCGGAAGGCCATCTCGTACTGGGCGATCCGGGCCTGGGTCTCGGGGTCGGCGAAGCTGTCGATATTCCTCCTGGTTGAGCCGGTTGAGCGCGTCGAGCACGCGCCGGCGCGTGGCGGCATCGACCCCGGCGGGGTTCGACAGGAACAGCACCGGGTCGCCGCTGCGATCGCAGCGCCACGCCCTGGTGCTTGCTGGGCAGGTAGCCCGAGCCCCAGAGCCGGTTGTAGATCGCCTGGGCCTCCTTGCGGCCGGTCCAGGTCGCCGTCATCACCACGAAGGCGGGCAGGTCGCGGTTCATCGTGCCCAGGCCGTAGCTCAGCCACGAGCCCAGGCTGGGCCGGCCCGGGAGCTGATGCCCGGTGCAGATATAAGTCACCGCCGGGTCGTGGTTGATCGCCTCGGTCCAGACCGTCTTGATCAGCGCGATCTCGTCGACGATCTTCGCCGTCCAGGGCAAGAGCTCGCTGACCCACGTGCCGGCCTGGCCGTGCCGGGCGAACTTGTACTTCGACGGCGCGATCGGGAACCGGGTCTGGCCGCTGGTCATCGTGGTCAGCCGCTGGCCCTTGCGGATCGAGTCGGGCAGGTCCTTGTCGAACACTCGGCCATCTTCGGGCTTGTAGTCGAACAGGTCCATCTGCGACGGGCCGCCGTTCATGAACAGGTAGATGGCCCGCTTGGCCTTGGGCGGGAAATGGGGCAGGCCCGGCAGGCCGCCGGTCGACCGTCGTGGCCTCGGCTCGACCGGTCGGCAGGCCTCGAGCCAGCCGATCCGTCGGCCAGCAGGCTGGCCAGCGCGCCGATGCCCAGGCCAACGCCGGCGCGGCCGAAGAAATGCCGGCGGGTCATCAGCGTCGATGCTGTTCGCGAATCGGGTCCATGTGCGGGGCTCCGAGGCCACGGTCAACCCTTGGTGATCACTTCATCGAGGTTCAAGATCACGTTGCCGATCATCGTCCAGGCGGCCAGCTCGGCCGGGGTCGAGTTCGCGGGTCGGGCTTCGTCTCGCCGATCGTAGATCAGCTGCTCTGGCGGCGTCGGGTCTGGGCTTCGGCGTAGTGCGACAGCGAAGTCCTGGAAGCGCCGCGTTCGAGCTCGGCGAGCTCGCCGCGCGTCGGGCCGCCGGCCGGTGACCAGCCGGAACATGTACGTCAGGCGCTCGTCGGTGCGTCGGCGCCGCCCTCGCGCAAGGTCCGCTCGGCCAGGGCGCGCGAGGCCTCGATCATCTGCGGCTCGTTCATCAGCAGCAGGGCCTGGAGCGGCGTGTTCGTCCGCTCGCGGCGCACCGTGCAGGCCTCGCGCGAGGGGGCGTCGAAGGTGGTCATCTGCGGCGGCGCGCGAGGTCCGCTTCCAGAAGGTGTACAGGCTGCGGCGATGGACCTTCTCCGGCGCCGGTGTCGGCGACGAACTGCGCCGTGTTGCTCGCCGTGTAGCCGACGGCCTCCCACAAGCCCGGCCGGCTGCGGCGGCTTGACGCTCGGCCCGCCGACCTGCTCGACCAGCAGGCCGCTGACGAACAGCGCCTGGTCGCGGAGCATCTCGGCGTCGAGCCGGTACCGCGGCCCGCGCGACAGCAGGCGGTTGGCCGGGTCCTTCGCCAGCTTCTCGGGCGTGACCCGCGACGACTGCCGGTAGGCGGCCGACATCACCAGCCGCTTCATGAGCCGCTTGACGTCCCAGCCGTCCTCGCGGAACTGGACGGCCAGCCAGTCGAGCAGTTCGGGATGGCTGGGCGGCTCGCCCTGCGAGCCGAAGTCCTCGGCCGTCTTGACGATCCCGGTGCCGAAGACCTGCAGCCAGAAGCGGTTGACCGCCACGCGGGCCGTCAGCGGATGGTTCGGGCGCGACCAGCCAGCGGGCCAGGCCCAGCCGGTTGACCGGCGCGCCCGGCGGCAGCGGCGGCAGGAACGCGGGCACGGCCCGGCCCACCTTCTCGCCCCGCTGGTCGTACTCGCCCCGGTTGAGCATGTACGCCGGCTTGGGCTCGCCGGCCCGCTCGCGGAAGACCAGGGTCGTGGGGATCTGCCTCTTCGATCTCCTTCCGCTCCTTCTCGGCCTCCGCCAAGCTGGGCGTGCAGCGGGTCGAACGTCGGCGCGGGTCTTGGCGTAGGCGTGCTCGACGAAGTAGTCGCGCAGCGCTTTCGTCTGGGCCTCGGTCCGCTTCGAGCGGTCGAGCTTGACGACGATCGCCTTGAGCGTCTCGGGCAGCGCCCGCGCCGTCGGCGGCGCGCTGGGCTCGGACCCAGGCGGTGAAGCGAGTCGAAGATCTGGCCGTCCTGCGGGGTGGCCGTGGTGAGATCCCGGCCTTGTCCCAGTAGACCGTGCCGCCGTGCTGGGTGAACGCCCAGCCGTCGATCACGGTCCCCGGCGCGAGCCCGAGCTGGCTCGACCGGCACCTCCAGCCGGACCCACTGGCCGGACGGCGGGCAGGTCGCCGATCGCGCAGCCGCTCGGGCGTGCCGTCCTTGCCGCAGGCGATCGCGTTCTCGCCCCAGTAGGCGCGGTGCGACCAGCCGCCGTCGGTGTGCCACTGGAGCATGATCTCCCGGGGCGGCTTGCTGGGATCGAGGTAGACGTAGGCGAACAGCGCGTCGCCCTCGCCGACCTTGAGCTTCCGCCCGGCGTCGGTCGAAGAAGCGCTGGTCTGAGCCCTCGGCGGCCTTCGCAATGAGCGCTCTGGCCGCTGAGAACGGGTGGTCCGGGCTGTGCCGACGAACTCCCAGGGGCCGATCTGCCCTCGTTGGTCGGCCTGGCACCAGGCGGCAGGGCGTCGTCGATCCAGACGTAAGTCGCCGCGCGGGACGGACTCGCTCCTCGTCGGCGTCGTCCTTGGCGTCGTACGCGGCCTGGCGCCGGGCGCACTCGGCGGCGATGGCCTTCCGGATCGCGGCGATCTTCGTCGTCGGCCGTCTTCGAGCGCGGCTTGCCTGCGTCGGGCGTCGGCACGGCGATCGACCGGCGCCCACGTGGCCGAGTTGCCGTCGAGCGCGGGGCCGTCGATGTTGTTGAAGAACGCGAAGAGCTGGTAGTAGTCCTTCGCCCGGATCGGGTCGTACTTGTGGTCGTGGCAGCGGCGCAGCCGGTGGTCAGGCCCAGGAAGACGGTGCCGTTGGTATCGACCTGGTCGACGATGTTGCGGACGTAGACTTCTTCCTCGATCGAGCCCCCCTCGCTGGTCGAGACGTGGCAGCGGTTGAAGCCGGTGGCGACGATCTGGTCGAGGGTCGGCGTTGGGCAGCAGGTCGCCGGCAAGCTGCTCGACGATGAACTGGTCGAACGGCTTGTTGCTGTTGAACGCCCGGATGACCCAGTCGCGATAGGGCCAGATCTCGCGGTAGTTGTCCAGGTGCAGGCCGTGGGTGTCGCCGTAGCGGGCGGCGTCGAGCCAGAACCGGGCCATGTGCTCGCCGTAGCGGGGGGAATCGAGCAGGCGGTCGACGACGTTCTCATAGGCCGTTCGGAGCTGTATCGGCGAGGAAGGCGTCGACCTCCGGCAGGGTCGGCGGCAGGCCGGTCAGGTCGAGGGTGACGCGGCGGATGAGCGTGGTCTTGCTCGGCCTCGGGCGCGGGCTTGAGCCCCTCGGCCTCGAGCCGGGCCAGGATGAACCGGTCGATCGCGTTGACGCGGCCAGGCGGCGTCCTTGACGACCGGGGGCAGCTCGGGCTTGACCGGCGGCTCGAACGCCCAGTGCGTGGTCCAGGTCGCCCCCTGCTCGACCCATCGCCGGAGCAGCGCGACCTGCTCGGGCGTCAGCTGCTTGCCGCGACTTCTTCGGCGGCATGTGCAGAGTCGGGGTCGTCGGCTCTCGATCCGGACGATCAGCTCGCTCTCGTCGGGCTTGCCCGGCACGATCGCGCGGCGTCGCCGTCCTTGAGCTCGGCGAAGGCGCCCTTCCTTGGTATCGAGCCGCAAGCCCGCCTTGCGCTGCCTTCTCGTCGGGCCCGTGGCAGGCGAAGCAGTTGTCCGAGAGGATCGGCCGGATCACGCGGTCAAACCGGACCTTCGCGGGCGGTGTCTGAGCCAGGGCCAGGCTGGCCGTCAGACCGGCGAGAAAGGCCGATGAGCAGAGGAACGCCTTCATGGTGTCTATCCGGTGGGTATTCAAGCGGAGGTTAAACAATCATACCCAGATCGCCCCGGACAATGACAAGAATCATTCTCGAAATCTTTCGAGATAGCGGCCGGTATAGCTATCCGGCGTCGCGGCGATGAGTTCAGGAGGGCCCTGGGCGACGACGTGCCCGCCGCCAGGGCCGCCTTCGGGGCCCAGGTCGATGACCCAGTCGGCGGCGCGGATGACGTCGAGGTGGTGCTCGATGACCACGAGCGTCTGCCCCAGGTCGGCCAGCCGCCGCGAGCACGCGCAGGAGATTGGCGACATCCGCCAGGTGCAGGCCGGTCGTCGGCTCGTCAAGGAGATAGAGGGTCATGTCCGGCGCCGCCGCGGCCCAGCTCGGCGGCCAGCTTGACGCGCTGGGATTCGCCGCCGGAAAGGGTCGTGCTGGGCTGGCCGAGCGTCACGTAGCCGAGGCCCGCCTCGTGCAGTGCTTCGAGCCCGCGACGGACGGCCGGCACCGCGTCGAAAAACGTGACCGCCTCATCGACCCGCATGTCGAGCACGTCGGCGATCGAGCGGCCCTTGTAACGCGCTTCCAGCGTGGGCCGGTGGAACCGCCGGCCGCCGCACGCCTCGCAGCGCACGAACAGATCGGGCAGGAAGTGCATGGCGATCCGGCGCAGGCCCTGACCCTGGCACGTCTCGCAACGGCCGCCCTTGACGTTGAAGCTGAACCGGCTGGCCGTCCAGCCGCGCACCTGCGCCTCGCGCGTCTGCGCGAAGACCTTGCGAATCACGTCGAAAACGCCGGTGTAGGTGGCCGGCGTCGAGCGCGGCGTGCGGCCGATCGGCGCCTGGTCGATGACGATCATCCGGTCGATCGCGTCGAGGCCCTCGATGCGGACCCCCGGCTTCAAGCCCGCGAGCGTGCGCTCGAACCGCCGGGGCGAGCACATCGAGCACCAGCGTGCTCTTGCCTGAGCCGCTCACGCCCGTCACGCACGTCATCGCCCCGAGCGGGAACTGGACTGTCTCCCCCTTCAGGTTGTGCTCGGTTGCGCCCTCGATCGTGATCGAACTCTGGATTTCCTCTCGTCCCCTTGTCCCCTCTTTCCCTCCTTCCCTTCCGAGCCATTTGACAGTAACAGACTCCCCTCCTGCCAACTCCCGAGGTGTCCCCTGGGCCACGATCCGCCCGCCATCCGGTCCCGCACCCGGTCCGAGATCGACGACCCAATCGGCCGCGCGGATGGTGGCCTCATCGTGCTCGACGACCAGCACCGAGTTGCCGGCGTCGCGCAGGTCGCGCAGGCTGGCGATGAGGCGGTCGGTATCGCGCGGGTGCAGGCCGGCGGTCGGCTCGTCGAGGATGAAGGCGACGCCCACCAGCCCGGAGCCGATTTGTGACGCCAGCCGCACGCGCTGCAGCTCGCCGCCCGAGAGCGTATCGACGGGCCGGTCGAGCGTCAGGTAGCCGAGTCCGACGCGCTCCAGGTAGCGAAGCCGGGGTTCCATCGCGCGCAGGATCGGCGGCCCGAGCAAGATCGTGCGGCGGCTCGAACCGCAGGCCGTCGAGAAACGGGATGGCCTCCGAGACGGTCAGAGCCGTCATTTCCTGAATCGCCCGCCCGCCCACCGTGACGGCCCGCGCCTCGGGACGCAGCCGGGCGCCTCCGCAGGCCGGACAGAGCGTGTCGATTCGGAAGCGGCCCAACCGCTCGCGCTGGGACTCGGGCGCCTTCGCGACGATCTCTTCCAGCAGGGAGATCAGGCCGGGGCGTCCCTCTTCCCCTTGCAGCAGCGCACTCAACGCCGCCTTCGGCCAGCGCGCCAGGGCGGACTTGCGGGTGAGGCGGCGCGTCGCCAGGAAGGCCGCCAGCACCTCGTCCAGCCGGGCCTTTTGTGAGGGCCGGAGCGCCTCGCGGAAGGCCAGCGCGCCGCCCTCGATGGACTGGCTCCGGTCGGGGATGAGCAACTCGGGTTCGAGCCGGGACAGCGTGCCCAGCCCCTGGCACTCCGGACACGCCCCGTGCGGGCTGTTGAAGCTGAAGGTCCGCGGCTCGATCTCCTCCAGGCCGATCCCGCAGTCCGGGCAGCCGAAGTGCGTGCTCAGCACGCGGTCGTCCCAGGTCCCCGCCGGGTTCTGGACCGAAAGGAGCACCGTCTCCGAACCCAGCTTCAGGGCCCGATCGACGCTCTCGGCCAGGCGGGGGCGGATGCCCTCGCGGATGACGAGCCGATCGACGACGGCCTCGATGTCGTGGGTCTTGGTCTTGGCGAGCTTGGGGGCGTCCTGGATCTCGACCACCTGCCCATCGACACGCGCCCGGATCAGCCCCGCGCGGCGGATGGCCTCGAAGGCTTCGGCGTGCTGGCCCTTGCGGCCGCGCACCAGGGGGGCCAGGATGAGGACCCTGCTCCCTTCGGGCAAGGCGAGGACGCTCGTGACGATCTGCTCGGGCGTCTGGCGCCGGATCGGCTGCCCGCAACGAGGACAGTGCGGCAGGCCGACGCGCGCATAGAGCAAGCGCAGGGAGTCGTGGATCTCGGTCAGCGTGGCGACCGTGCTGCGCGGGTTGGCCTGACCGGCGCGCTGGTCGATGGCGACCGTCGGCGGCAGGCCGTCCATCACGTCCACGTCGGGCCGTTCGAGCTGGTCGAGGAACTGCCGGGCATAGACCGACAGACTTTCGATATAACGGCGCTGGCCCTCGGCGTAGAGCGTATCGAACGCCAGCGAGCTCTTGCCCGATCCGCTGACTCCCGTCAGCACGACCAGCCGGTCGCGCGGCAGGTCCACGTCGAGATTGCGAAGATTGTGGACCCGGGCCCCCCGCACCCGGATCATCCCCGCGGCCGATGTCCCCCGCCCATTTTCTTCCATGCTCATCCCTCAACGGTTACGGACCCAGCCTAGCGGCTGCCGAGGGCATGCGGCAAGACGGCCGCTAGAGGATGGCGGATGGCTGATGGTCGGATGGCGGATGCCCGATGAGTCGATTCCGTCATCAGTCATCCGCCATCCGCCATCCGCCATCAGTCATCCGCCATCAGTCATCCGCCATCCGCCATCCGCCATCGGTTTCCTTGTCCATGCCGGATTCAGTATGATCGAAATTCGCCCGAGCCGCGTCCTGGGATCGACACGAGAGGAAGGTCGAGCACGATGAGTCTGCTGCGTTACCGAGCCGGCGCGGGATGAACCTGGTCTTGATGCTCCTGTCCAGCCTGATCGTGGGCTGTCATCGGCCCGGCCCGGAAGGGGTTTCGAATGCTCCCGCCCCGGCCTCGCCGCCCACGGTGAGCGCCCGCTTCGCCGGGTCGAAGTCGTGCCGGGACTGCCACGAGCACTTCTACGACGTCTGGTCGGCGTCCTGGCACGGCCTGGCCATGCAGCCGTTCACGGCCGAGCTCGCGCGCACGAAGCTGACGCCTCAGCCGGCCGAGATCACCATCGGCAAGCGCCGGTTCCGGGCCGAGATCGCGGGCGCCTCCGGCCAGGTGCGCGAACGCGGGCCGGAGGGCGAAAAAACGTACCCGATCGTTCACGTCATGGGCGGCAAGAATACGTACTACTTCCTGACCGCCCTGGAGCGAGGCCGCTTGCAAGTGTTGCCGCTCGCTTACGATGTGGGCAAAAAACTCTGGTACGACACCGCCGCCAGCGGCGTGCGGCACTTCCCCGACCGGCGCGACGAGGCGCTCGACTGGACCGATCGCATGTTCACGTTCAACACGACCTGCTTCAACTGCCACGTCAGCCGGCTGGCCACGAACTACGACCTGAAGACCGATACCTATCACACGACCTGGGGCGAGCCGGGCATCAGTTGCGAGTCGTGCCACGGGACCGGGGTCGAGCACGTGCGCGTGATGGAGCAAGATCCGCCGAAGGGACACTCGTCGGCGGATATTCGCATCCTCCGCACGAAGGAATTCACGCCGTCGCAGTTGAACGACATGTGCGCGACTTGCCATGCCAAGATGGTGCCGCTCTCGACGAGCTTCCAGCCGGGGGAGCCGTTTTTCGACCACTTCGATCTGGTCACGCTCGAACACCAGGATTATTACCCCGACGGCCGCGACCTGGGCGAGAATTACACCTATACCTCCTGGCTCATGAGTCCCTGTGCACGGCCGGGCAAGCTGGACTGCAACCACTGCCACACGCCCAGCGGAAAGCCGCGGTTCGAGGGCGCCATGTCGGACCAGTCCTGCCTGCCGTGCCACGAGAAGCATGTCGAAAGACCCGGTCGCGCATGGCCATCATCGGGCCGGCAGCGCGGGCAACCGATGTATCACCTGCCACATGCCGATGACGCGCTTCGCGGCCATGGGGCGCACCGATCACTCGATGCGTCCGCCCGCGCCCGCCGCGACGATCGCGTTTCAGTCGCCGAATGCCTGTAATCTCTGCCACAAGGACCAGACGCCGCAATGGGCCGAGAAGTGGGTCCGCACCTGGTACAAGGACGACTACCAGGAGGAGATCCTCCGCCCGGCCCGGCTGCTCGACGCCGCGCAAGAACCAGTGGCAGCAGCTCCCGGCGATGCTGGCGGAGCTGGACCGGCCGGCGACGAACGCGGTCTGGAAAGCCTCGTTGGTGCGGCTGCTGTCCGGCTGCGCGGACCCGGCGATTGGCCCCGCGATCGGGAAAAGGCTGGACGATCCCTCGCCCCTGGTCCGTTCCCGCGCGGCCACCGTGCTGGGAGAGCGCCTGAGCCGCGAATCGGTCCCGTTCCTGCTGGCAGCCACGCGCGACCCGTCCCGGCTGGTCCGCATCCGCGCCGCCGAGGCGCTGGCCGCTTTGCCGCTCAGCCAGATCCCGAGCGCCGGCGACCGATCGAGCCTGGACGCGGCCGTCGCCGAGTTTCAGAACGCCATGAAGGCCCGGCCCGATGACTGGGCCTCGCATGCGAACCTGGGCAATTTCGCCATGGAACGGGGACAGTTCTCCGAAGCCGTCGTGGAATTCGAGACCGCCACGCGGCTCGAGCCGCGCGTCGTCGGCCCGCTGGTCAATGCGGCCCTGGCGCACAGCAATCTCAACCAGAACGATCCAGCGGAATCCTGCCTGCGGCGGGCACTCGCCCTGGAGCCCGAGAATGCGTCGGCCCAGTTCAACCTCGGCCTGCTGCTTGGGGAGGGGGGACGCTTTGACGAGGCCGAGAAGGCGCTCCGGGCCGCCCTGAAGGCTGATCCGCAGATGGCGGCGGCGGCCTACAATCTGGGCGTGATCATCAGCCGCAAGAACGGCGCCGAGGCCGTGCAGTGGTGCCGCAAGGCCCACCAGCTCCAGCCGGACGACCCCAAGTACGCTCACGCTCTCGCCTTTTACCAGCGCCAGTACGGAGATCGCGCGGGGGCCGTCACAACCTTGCGGCAGTGGCTCGATCATCATCCCCAGGATGTCGAGGGGATCCTTTTGCTCGGGCAGATCTACGAGGATCAGAACGACCTCGACGCGGCCCGCGCGGCGTATCGCACAGCCCTGGATAAGGAAGGACTCCCGCCTGCGCAGCGGGCGGCGGTGGCGGCGCAACTTCGACGGCTGGGGGACGGGCGATAGCCTTGTTCACCACAGAGAGTCAGTTCCGAAAGCCCCGAAGGGGCGGCAGTGAATAGCCCGGGGCGTCAGCCCCGGGAACCGCGACCGCGACCGCGACCGCGCCTTCCTTCTCCGGATCCCCCCAGTGGCGACCGAAGATCCGGAGAGATGATTTTGGCCGTCGTTCTCCGTCCCGGGGCTGACGCCCCGGGCTATTCACTGCCGCCCCTTCGGGGCTTTCGGAAGAGGCTCTCCGTGCCTCTGTGGTGAACTTCGTCGATGCAAAAAAACACCCCCGGAGCGATCCGGGGGTGTTGTGTGGGAGGAAGGTCTGACCGGCCGAGCGAATCCGATCGCTCAATGCCAATGGAGCAGGTGGCCCAGGCTCAGGAGCGAGTGCTTGGAGTCGTAACCCATGGGCGGGATCGTGGTCACGGGCAGGGTCTGCTCGGTGGCCAGCACGCTCTGAGGCGACGGGCCCTGCGCCGACGGCATCACGGCGGCCGTCTGGCAGTAGGTCGTCACCGGCACCTGGACACACACCTCGACCGGCACCTGGCGGCACACGGTCTTCGGCACGCAGATGGTCTTCATCTCGCAGACCTGCCGCTTGACGGTCTGGGGCACGCAGACGGTGGTGGTCACCGGCACCTGGCGGCAGGTCGTCACCGGCACCTGCTTGACACACTGGACCGTCTGCATCTCGCAGACCGTCACCGGCACCATCTTGACGCACTCGACAGGCACCATGTCGCAGACCGTCTGCGGGCACTGCTTGACGCACGTCTCGGCGACCATGCGGCAAGTCGTGACCGGCACCTGGCAGCACTGGGTCTCGGCGACCATGCGGCAGGTCGTCACCGGCACCTGCTGGTAGCACGTCTGGCTGACCATGCGGCAAGTCGTCACCGGCACGCGCTTGCAGCAGGTCTCGCGGACCATGCGGGTGATCGTGCACGGGACCGTCTTGACGCACGTCTCCTTGACCATCCGGGTGACGGTATAGGGCACCGTCTTCGAGCACTGCTGGGGCACCATGCAGGTGACCGTGTACGGTACGGTCTCACAGATGGTCCGGTTGCACATCTTGGTCACGGTCACGGGCACGCAGCGGCTGCACACCTGCGGCTGCATCGTGCAGACCGTGTAGGGCACGGTCTTGGTGCAGGTTTCCTGGACCATGCGGCAGGTGGTCACCGGGACCTGCTTGGTGCAGGTCTGCGGCACCATCTCGCAGACCTCGACCGGGACCTGCTTGACGCACGTCTCGCTGACCATGCGGCAGGTGGTCACCGGGACCGTCCGGGTGCAGGTCTGCGGCACCATCTGGCAGCACGTCACGGGGACCTGCTTGCAGACGGTGGTGGGGACCTGCTTGCAGACGGTGTAGGGGACCATCTTCTTGACCGTCTGCGACTCGTAGACCGTCTCGCAGACGTTCTCGACGACCGTGCGGGGACACCAGGAGGTGCACTCAACCCACTGCGGCGGACTCTGCATGACGCAGCCGTCCACGCAGACCGTCTTGCCCGGCACGCACACCCGGCGCGTAACCCACTCGCCGGTCTGGCGGCACACCTGCTTGGAGACCGTGCGCGGTACGCAAACCGTCTCGCAGACTTCCTTGCAGGCCGTCTCGGTGACGGTCTGGTAGCAAGTCTCGGCCACGGTCTTCATGGTCGTCGTCACGACCGGCTTGCAGACGGTGTAGCTGCAAGTCTGGTAGGTCGTCTCGCGCACCGGGCGGCAGACCGTGTAGGTGCAGGTCTTGAGCTCGGTGCGGCGCACCGGCCGGCAGACCGTGTAGGAGACGGTCTGGTAGGTCGTCTCGCGCACCGGCCGGCTGACCGTGTACGGCACCTGCTTGTAGGCACAGGTGCGCACCGGCACCATCACGGTGTACTGCTGGCGCTGCAGGACGGTCGTCGGCACCGGCACCTGGATCGTCCGCGGCACCTGGCGGTAGCAGGTTTTCTGCACCGGCCGGCAGACCGTGTAGCAGACCGTCTTGTAGGCCGTCTCACTCACCGGCCGGCAGACGGTGTACGGCACCTGCTTGTAGACCGTCTCGCAGACGGGCCGGCAGACCGTGTAGGCGACGTCCTTGTAGGTCGTCTCCTGCACCGGGCGGCAGACGTTGTAGCTGCGCGTTTCCATGTGGGTTTCGCGCACCGGCCGGCTGACTGTGTAGCTGCGCGTTTCCATGTGGGTTTCGCGCACCGGCCGGCAGACCGTGTAGGCGACGCTCTTCCACTCAGTGCGGGTGACCGGCTTCTGGACGATGTACCGCTGCTCGCGGCAGACGGTCCGGTAGACCGGCTTCTGCACGGTGTAAGGCACCGTCTGGCAGGTCTGTTCGACGATCGTCTCGAGCCGGGTCACCGTCTGCGGTTGCATGACGGTCTCGCAGACGTCGCGGACGCAGGGCACTTGCTGCGTCTCGTAGATCGTCTCTTGCACCGGTCGCAGGACCGTGCACCGCTGGGTCTGGTACGTGACGTGGCCCGAGCACTCCGCAGGCGCCGGGCGAGCACACGCTGAGGCCGCCCCGGCATAGCCAGCGGCCCACGTCGGTCGAACCGCCCCGGCCCAGACTCCTAGGGCCACGAGGACGGCCGTCAGAAGATTACGCATGGTCAGACGCTCCACGACTTCGCTCCCGACAAGGTCGAGCCTGGCGGCCGCCCGCATACTGATGCCGGATCCTCCGGCGCAGGTCCGCCCCCTCAAACCTCTCCATCGGCCCGTGGCGCACCGCACTTCAAGCTCTTTATCTAAATCCTCCAAAGGCCTAATCCTTCCATAACTCAAGGTTTGCCTGTTTGTTACGCAAGTCACGTAAAGTGCCCGAATAACCTCTGGCACCGGCACAGCTTGCCTGTCTTGAGAGGGGGGGAGTCGCCATTTTTCGAGGAAACGTCCGGGCGGCTGGGGCGAAGTCCGCGACCTTGTAGGCTGGGTCTGGACCCAGCTTCCCCTGGGACGGCGGGTGGCTGGGGCGGCGGGTGGCTGGGGCGGAGTCCGCGACGCCCCAGTCCGCGTCGGCCTGGCGCACTGGGGCGTCGCGGACTCCGCCCCAGCCACCCGGCGGGTTGGAAAATGCCACTTGGAGTCGGGCGAGTCCTGCGATACGCTGTGAGCAAGCGGGGCGAGGTGCGGGCCGGGGGGGTGGACAGGTCATGAACGTGATTGATCGGTTCTATCTGGACGACCGCGTGGCGGTTGTGACGGGTGGGGCGCGGGGGTTGGGGCGGATCATTGCCGAGGCGCTCGCGTCGGCGGGGGCCGCGGTGGTGCTCTCCTCGCGCGACGCCGACGCGGCCGACAAGGCGGCCACCGAGATTGCCCTCACCAGCGGCTCGCGGACGCTGGGGTTCCCGGCCGACGTGACCCGCGCCGGCGATGTCGAGAGCCTGGTGGCGCGGACGCTCGACACGTTCGGGCGGCTGGACATCCTTGTCAACAACGCCGGGGTGAATATCCGCGGCCCGATCGAGACGCTGACCGAAGACGACTGGGACGCGGTGCTCGATACCAACCTCAAGGGGCCCTGGCTCTGCTGTCGGGCTGTCGCCGCACCGATGAAACGTCAGAAATGGGGGCGGGTCATCAACGTCTCGAGCATGCTGGGCGAGATCAGCCTGCCCGAGCGCACGCCGTATGCCTCGAGCAAGGGCGGGCTGACGATGTTGACCAAGACCCTGGCGCTGGAATGGGCCCGCGACGGGATCTGCGTCAACGCGCTCTGTCCCGGCCCGTTCGCCACCGAGATCAACGCGCCCTTGCTGAATGACCCGGAAAAGCGGGCCTACATGGAGTCGCGCATTCCGCTCGGTCGCTGGGGCAATCCGGTCGAGCTGGGCCCGGCCGCGGTGTTCCTGGCCTCGGACGCGGCCAGCTTCATGACGGGCGCGACCCTCTTCGTCGATGGTGGCTGGACGGCGCAGTAGGACGTTCTCGAAGTCCGGATTCCAGATTCCAGATTCCGGATAGATTCCAGATTCCAGATTCCTGGATCGTTTGAGGTTTGACGATGATTTGGAATCCGGCATCCGGCATCCGGCAGATCCGGAATCCGGAATCCGGAATCCGGCATCCGGAATCCGGAATCTGGCATCCGGAATCCGGCATCCGGAATCCGGAATCCGGAATCCGAGATTCTCAAGATGGAGGCTGGAGTGTCCGAGCCGATTTTCATCCCGCGCGGGTTTCGCGCGGCGGGCGTCAAGGCGGGCATCAAGCCGTCGGGAGGGCTCGACCTGGCGCTCCTGGTGGCGGACGCGCCCTGCGCGGCGGCCGGAACCTTCACGACCAACCGCGTCGCGGCGGCGCCGGTGCAGTATGACCGGGCGTTATTGCCCTCGGACGCCATTCGGGGCATCGTCATCAATGCCGGCAACGCCAATGCCGCCACGGGCGCCCAGGGCCTCAGAAACGCCAGACATACCGCGGCCCTGGCTGCTGTCCGGCTCGATTGCGAGGCGGACCAGGTCCTCGTCGCCTCGACGGGCGTCATCGGCCATCAGCTTCCGATGGACCGCGTCGAGAGCGGTCTGCAGCACGCCGCGGCGGCTCTGGCAGCGGCTCCCGAAGGCTTTCACGACGCCTCGCGCGCGATCTTGACGACCGACACGCACCCCAAGCTCGTCTCGTACCAGCGCACCTTCGAAGACGAGCCGATCACCCTGCTGGGCCTGGCCAAGGGCGCGGCCATGATCGGTCCCCGCATGGCGACGATGCTCGCCTTCTTGCTCACCGATGCGCGGGTCGAGCCGGAGGATCTCCAGACGATTCTCCGAGGCGCCGTCGAGGATTCGTTCAATTGCATCTCGGTGGAAGGTCACACCAGCACCAATGACACGGTGCTGCTCCTTGCCGGCGGCGGCGCCGACCGCCCGCCCCTGAGGGGAGAAGCCGCCTGCGCCTTCGCGGGCCTGGTCCGCGAGGCTTGCACCGAGCTGGCGCGGATGATCCCCGGCGATGGCGAGGGCGCCACCCACCGCATCACGATCGACGTCGAGGGCGCCCCGGACCGCGCGCAGGCCCGCGCCATCGCCCGCGCGGTCGCCGACAGCCCGCTCGTGAAGACCGCCATCCACGGCGCCGATCCGAACTGGGGCCGGATCGTCTCGGCCGCCGGCTACGCGGGCGTCCCTTTCGACGAATCCGCGCTCTCACTCTGGCTCAACGGCGTGCTCCTCTACCAGCACGGCGCCCCGGTGGACTTCGATGCCGCCGCGGTCTCCGCCAGCCTCCGCGCGGAGCGCGAGGTCCACATCCGCCTCGTCCTGACCGGCGGAACCGCCGCCATCCGCTTCTGGACGTGCGACCTGACCGCCGAATATGTCCACCTGAACGCGGACTACACGACCTGACACATCTTCGTAGGGTGGGCTCGGCCCACCTCCGAAAATCATCGAAGAGGTGGGCCGAGCCCACCCTACGAAGATCAGCTTTCCTGCGGTTTGGCAGCCGTGTTGGTTTGCGCGGCGGCGAGCGGGCGGAGGACGGCCAGCATCGTGTTCAGGTGAGCGAGACGGGGGCCGAATTTATCGACGAAGTCCGACAGCGAGAAGTCGCCTTCCAGCAGGCACTCGTAATTCTCCTCGACGTAGGTCGCCAGCTCGCCCAGCAGGGCGGCGTGGACCTGTTCGAGGCGGCCGAGCGTGTCCTTGCAGACGTCCAGGACCGGCGCGTGGCTCTGCTGCCAGCGCTCCAGGTCGGCCATCTGGCGGGCGCGCTGTTCGCGGGCGACCTGGGTGCTCTCGCGGATCAGTTCGAGCTGCTGGCGCTGCATTTCGTGCATCTGCCGCTGGAGCTCGAAGGTCTGCGACTGCAAGTTGACCAGGAAGTGCAGCAGGGCGACGGGGTCGGTCACGTTGGTGGGAAGCGCGGGCACGGAAGGCTGCCCCGTGGGCGAGACCTCCATCCGGTAAGTCCACGGCGCCGAGGACGGATTCTGTTGCGACGACACCGCCGGCCTCCCTCGTTCCCGAGACGCATCCCGAGCGCGCGTCGACGACAGACGCTCTTGGGAACAAGTATAGCGTCCCCGCAAAAACGAAGACAGACCGGCGGGCGCGGAATCCGTCAAGCCCGCCCTCGCAACTCAACCTTCGTCTTCCCGATCCGTGGCGGCGAGCTGCTCGAAGGCGTCCGGGAGGGAATCGACGATGTCCACGGCGATCAGACCGACCTCGCCGTTCTGGTCGCGGGCGATGTCGCCGGCCAGGCCGTGGACGAAGACCCCCAACTGTGCGGCGGCGAAAGGTTCCAGGCCCTGGGCCAGCAAGGCGGCGAGGACGCCGGTCAGGCAGTCGCCCGCGCCGCCCGTCGCCATGCCGGGATTGCCGGTCGTGTTGGCGTACAGTTGCTGACCGTCGGCGACGACCGTGCCGGCCCCCTTGAGGACGAGCACCAGGTGCGCGGTGCCGGTGACAAAGGCGGCGGCCTGGCCTTCGCGATCCTCCTGGATGGCCGCCACGGTCCGTCCGGTCAGGCGGGCGAACTCGCCGGGGTGGGGCGTGGCGATCGTCGGATGGGGGCGGGTCCGTAGCAGGTTAGAGCGTCGGTCGCCGCCAGGGCGTTGAGCGCGTCGGCATCGACGACCACCGGCTTGGGGACCGTTTCCAGAATCCATGTCACCAGGCCGGGCACGGCTCCGTGGGCAGTCAGGCCCGGACCGAGGGCCAGGACCGAGGCCGCTTCGAGCAGCTCCGTGATCGCCGCGCGATTCTCCTCATCGAGGAGGCGGCCCTGGTCGTCCTGGGCCAGGGGCCAGGTCATGTAGGACGGCTCGAAGCCGGCCACCGTCGGTTGCACTTCGGCCGGACAGGCGATGCGGACCAGCCCCGCCCCGCCGCGCAGGGCCGACATCCCGACCATCGCGGCCGCGCCCGCCATCCCCCGGCTGCCGGCGATCGCCAGCACGGTGCCGAACGTGCCCTTGTGGCTCTCCGGCCGGCGCGCGGGAAGCCGCGGAACCATCGTGACTCGTTCAAGTGTCATGCGAGGAAGCCTCGACCGGAGCGGGTTTGGAAGCCGCCGCCCGGGCTTGCCCGGCCCGGCGCGCGATCAGGCCGGCGACGTGACCGCCGTTGAAGCCGCCGTCGATGTTCACCACCACGACGTTCGACGCGCAGCTATTGAGCATCCCGAGCAGCGCCGCCAGACCGTTGAAATGGGCCCCGTAGCCGATGCTGGTCGGCACGGCGATCACCGGGCAATCGACCAGCCCGCCGACCACGCTCGGCAATGCTCCCTCCATGCCGGCCACGACCACGATGGCATCGGCCCCCTGGATCTCATCCAGGCGATTCAACAGCCGATGCATGCCCGCCACGCCGACGTCGGCGACCAGCGAGACCTCGCAATTCCAGGCCTCGGCCGTGACGCGGGCCTCCTCGGCGACGGGCAGATCGCTGGTCCCGGCCGTGACGATCACCACGCGCCCCAGCTTCGGCCCGTTGTCATGCTCGCAACGCACCCGGAACGTCCGCCCCAGCTCGTGATACTCGCCCGTCGGAAATTCCTGGACCAGCCGCAGAGCAGTTTCAGGACTGATCCTCGTGGCCAGGCCGCCTTCGCCGTGCTGCTCCAGCCGCCGCAGGATGGCGACCACCTGCTCGGGCGTCTTGCCCTGCCCGAAAATGACTTCGGGAAACCCGCAACGCAAGCGGCGGTGCAGGTCCACCGTGGCGAAATCGCCCATCTTCTCGAACGGCTTCCAGCGCAGCCGCCGCAAGGCTTCGTCCGGGTCGAGCCGTCCCTGGCTCACGTCTTCCAGCAACCGCTTCAGCTCGTTCGGGATCCATGGGCACGCCTGGTGGGAAGGAAATCGCACGCTTCAAGGCGATCGCGCGTGAACTACCCTTGTATCCGCAAGGTCGGCCGGCGGCAACGGTTGGGGGAAGGGATTCAAGTCCTGTAGGCTGGGTCGGGACCCAGCTTCCCCCGGAAGGAGGGGCGCGAAAGCGTTCTGAGCGCACCTGGAAAAGCTGGGTCTAGACCCAGCCTACGAGACTGATAGAGTGGATGTGAGGACTCTTGGGCCACCGGGCGAGCCATTCTCGGACGATCCGCACGGACTCTACCGGACTTGCCAGAACTTTGGGAGTCAGCCATGAGCGTCTCGGAATCGTCGAACATCGAGGGGCTCCTTGACCGGCTACGGATGTGGCCTTCCTCCGACCGACTCCGGCTGGCGCGGCGGATTCTTGAGACTCTGGAAGCCGGCACGCCGGAAGGACCGCCTCACCCGCGGTCGCTCAGGGACATCCTCGGCTTGCTGAAAACCGACAACCCGCCGCCGACCGACGAGGAGTGCCAGGCCCTCCTCGAAGAGGAACTGGCCCAGAAGCACCTGCGATGAGGGTCCTGCTCGATACCAACGTCATCCTTGACCTTCTCCTCGAACGCGACCCCTGGCGTGTCGAGGCCGAAGCCATCGCTCAGGCCGGGGCGGACGGTTGGCTCCAGGCCCATGCCAGTGCGTCGTCGATCACCGACATCTTCTATATCAGTCGACGGCTGGTCGGTGCCGAGCGGGCACGTCGCGTCGTCCGTGCCTGCCTCGATACGCTCCAGATCGTCGGCGTGACGCGCGAACTCCTCGACGCCGCCGACCGGCGCCCCGGTAGCGACTATGAGGATAACCTCCAGATCGAATGCGCCCTCGCAGCCGGACTCGATGCCATCATCACCCGCGATCCCAGGGGCTTCGCAGGCTCTCCGGTCACCACCCTGACGCCTACCGAACTCATCGCGCGCCTGGCACGGTCGGTCGCGACGAAGCCCCCGGAGAGTGAACAGCAGGATCAGGGTGGGTCAGCGCAGCGCAACCCACCGCAGTAGGCCCCGGAATGGTGGGTTGCGCTGCGCGACCCACCCTACAGGACTGGTCGGCGGGGATAGGAAAATGTACCCAAAGAGTGTTCAGAACTCGCGACGTGGACTTGCCGGTCGATGGGAGGGCGCTCTCGGGTGTCAAGTCTGGATCTCTCCCCTGAAATCGGTTATAGTGATGGTGTTGGATGCGAAGTTAGGTTGAGTGCGAGGCGTGAAGGCTGGATTAGAATCGAGTCTTGTCTCTTCGTGTGGTGGGACAGCGCAGAGCAACCCACCGATGGAGGTCCCGGATGGTGGGCTGCGCTGACCCATCATACTAGACTCAACACAGCGAGCTACACACATGCGCCTGTTCAGTTTCTTGTTCGGCAAGAAGGAACCGCCATCGACCGGATCGACGCATTCGGGGCAGATGGTCCCCGAGCCCGTGAAGGTGGCGGAACCTTTGCCTGAGACGAATGCGCCGCCGATCGCTCCCGTACCGGATGAGGAGACAAAAGTTTCAACCGCACAGCAGAGCGCACTGAATAAGGAACTGGTTAAGGCAGTAACCGATGTTGTGTGTGGCAGAGAGACCGATTCGCATGTTGACAGGGTTCGCGAATTGCTGGCAGCGGGAGCGGACCCCAACTATGCACCTCCGGGCGGTGGCGCATTGCAGTACGCAGTAGCTCGCGATGCCCTCCGGGTCGTCGAGGTTCTTCTCCAGGCAGGTGCGGACCCGAACAAAGAGACTCTTCTCTTTGACGCCGGGACAGGTCCCAAGTCGGCGAAGTTGATGGAGTTGCTTCTTGCTGCTGGGGCGGATGTCAACCGTAGGGAATACGGTGGGGGGCCTACAATTCTCGAGAAACTGGAACGGGCAAAGTCTGAAGCGGTCCATGACACCGAGTACGTCAAGGCATCCGATAGGCGTGAATGGGTGGAATCTTGCCTCCGTGTGGTGGGACGGTACGCGACGTCTTCAGGCACGGCCACGCGTGGTTCGGGGAAACAGGCAAAGGACGAGATCGAGGAAGTGCGATTGACTAGGAATCACCATCTCGCGGTTGTTGCGGGCAAGGGCCTGTGGTTTGATTGCCCGAACTGCAGGGAGAATACGTTTTACAGCGTGACCAAGACTAACGCCGAAGGAACTTCCGTTCGTTGCCCCAAATGTCAGCGTGAGGTGACAATCGTCTGGGTTTGACAAGGGGACAGGGGAAAAGGAGACATAGCGAATAATCGCCTTGCCGTTGCTCGATTGTGAGAGTGGTCATGATGGGGCTCCCGGTGCGTGCCATTCTACTCGTTTTCGGTGGGAAATAGGAGCCGGGTCGGGTCCGCGGTGCAGACTGGGCCGTCTCGGGGGCGTGCAGCCGCCTCACAGGTTCGCTGTCTTCGCCGACCCGCATCGACGGATTTTCCCTCATCGGCTACAATCTCACTGACCCGCGAACGAATCCCTGCGCGTCAGGTCCCCCCCAAATCGCTTCGCGGTGGAGGCGAGATCGGCATGGCCGGCACGTTACGCGAAGACCTCGCGTCGCTGAAGATCGAACGTCGTGGTTCGACCCGCCCGGAACCGTCCCGTCCGCGCGGCAACGGGTCGGGCATGGGCTTCTTGTCCGCCCTGCTCTGGCTCATCCCGGCGGGCTTGCTCGCGGGTGCCGGGTCGGTGGCCTATTTCCAGTACGAGAAGATCAAGCCCCGGACCGAGGTCACCCTCGCCGTCGTCCAGGAAATGACCACCGGCGAGGCCGAGACCCTCCTCAGCGCCAAGGGTTACGTCAAGTCGGAATACCAGGCGATGATCGGCGCCAAGATTCCGGGCCGGGTCGCTCGCTTGTTCATCAAGGAAGGCGACGAGGTGCCCGCGGGCTTCGTGCTGGCCGAGCTCGAACATCGGGACCTTGACGCCCAGCTCGCGCAGCGCGAGGCCATGCTCAAGCGCACCGAGGCCGAGCGGCGGGAAGGCGAGGCGAAGCTCAAGGGCGCCCAGGCCGATCTCCAAATGGCCCAGGCCGATTTCGCGCTCAAGGACCTCAAGGCCAATCGCCGTACTCAGCTTGGTTCCCGCGGCTCGGTCACGGGCGAGGAGCTCGAACAGTACCTCTACGATCGCAAGATGGCCCAGAACAAGATCGACTCGCTCAAGGCGGCCATTGCCGCCCAGGAGGCGGCCCTCGCGGCCCAGGACGCCGCCAGCGCCGCCCAGCAGGCCATGATCGACGAGATGCGGGCGCAGATCGAGGACATGAAAGTCAAGGCGCCGCATGCCGGCACGGTCACGGAAAAAGGGGCCGAGGTGGGCGAGACGATCCTCATCGGCGGCATGGGAGGCGCCAGCGGGCGCGGCTCGGTCGCCACGCTGGCCGACCTGAAGAACCTCGAGGTCGATACCGACATCGCCGAGAACCTGCTCGCGCACGTCGAGCCTCCCTCCGCGCCCGGCCGCGACGACGGCCAGCCCGCCGAGATCTCCGTCAGCGCCGTGCCCAGCCGGCGCTACCAGGGCCGCCTCACGCGCATCATCCCCATGGGCGATCGCACCCGCGGCACCGTGAAGGTCCGCGTCAAGATCCTCGACCCCGATCGGCTCCTGTTCCCCGAGCTCGTGGCCACCGTCCACTTCCTGCCCAAGAAGGGCGGCACCCCGTCCAGCGCCGGCCAGACCTTCCTCTTCGTGCCCAAGGCCGCGCTCGTCGAAGAGGCCGGCCACCAGCACGTCTGGCGCCTCGGCAACAAGGGCAAAGTCCAGCGCCAGATGGTCGAGGTGGTCGTCACCAAGGACGATCTCGCCCGCGTCGAGAAGGGCCTCCGCGCCGGCGACAAGGTCGTGCTCAATCCCCCCGCAACGCTCCATGACGGCCAGGTGGTCAGTGTGGCTGAATGAGGTCGTGGTCCATGGCCACGACGCACGAGGGAGACTTTAATGGGCCAGGATCTCGCGATCGTCCTGCGGGAGGTCGGCAAGGAATACCGCCGCGACCAGTTCCGCATTCCAGTTCTGAACGAGCTGTCGCTGACCGTTCCGCAAGGCCAGTTCCTCGCCCTGATGGGACCGTCCGGATCGGGGAAAACGACGCTGTTGAACCTGATCGCCGGGCTGGACCGGCCCACCGCCGGCGCGGTGATCGTGCATGACGAGAACCTCGCGGAGATGGGCGACGCGGCCTTGACCCGCTGGCGGTCGAGTCACATCGGGTTCATCTTCCAGCTTTACAACTTGATCCCGGTGCTCACGGCCCTGGAGAACGTCGAGCTGCCGCTGTTGCTGACCGCGCTCGGCAAGCGGGAACGGCGCGAGCGTGCCCGCACGGCCCTGCGGATCGTCGGCCTGGAAGGGCGCGAGGACCATTATCCCCGGCAGCTCTCCGGCGGCCAGGAACAGCGCGTGGCGATCGCCCGCGCCATCGTCACTGACCCATATATCCTGGTGGCCGACGAGCCGACGGGCGACCTGGATCGAAAAAGCGCGGAGGAGATCCTCGACTTGATGCAGCTTCTGAATCGCGAGTTTCGGCAAGACGATCGTCATGGTCACGCACGACCAGAAGGCGGCCGAGCGCGCTCGCGGGTGCTGCACCTGGACAAGGGCAGGCTCGTCGATGACATCGGCCAGGAGCAGCCGGCGCTGGAGGCGTGGTCATGAACGGGCCCTGGATGCGCATGCTGGATTATGTGCGCGATGCCGTGCAGGAAAGTCCGCTCGTGCTCGGCGCGCTGCTGGTGGCCGAGGTGCTCCTGGTGGGGTTCTCGGTGTTCCTGCTGGTGCGGTACGCCAGGTTTCTCGGCTACGTCGTGCGCAACGCGCGGCGCAACCTGCTGCGGTCGATTTTGACCATCGCCTCGATCGCCGTCAGCCTGTTCCTGATGATGATGTTGATGTCGCTCCTGACGGTGATGGGCGAGTCGGCCACGTCGCTGCGGGACGGCAACCGGCTGATCACGATCAGCTCGCAAGGGTTCACGCAGCCCGTGCCGATCGCGCTGGTCAACCAGGTGCGGGCGCTCGACGGCGTGCAGGCCGCCTCGCCCATGAACTGGTACGGTGGAAAATACCTGGAAGAAGTGATGCCGTTCGCGCAATTCGGCGTCGATGCCGACACCATCATGCAGGTTTACGCTGAGTTCCGGACACCCCCCGAACAGCTCAAGGCGTTTCAGGACGACCGCAGCGGCTGTCTGATCGGCACCAAGTTGGCCCAGGACCGCAAGATCAAGATCGGCGACACGTTGCCGCTGAAGGGCACGATCTATCCGTTCGACCTGAACCTGACCGTGCGCGGCATTTACGACGGCCCGTCGAACCGCGACCTGCGGATCGTCTTCTTTCACTGGGTTTATCTGGATGAGGGCTTGAAGCGCGAGTTCCGGGGCAAGATGGCGGGCAACGCCGGCGCGCTGATCATCAAATGCCAGCAGGCCGGCCTCATGAACGCGCTGGCCAAGAAGATCGACGACATGACCCTCAACAGCGACAACCCGACGCGCACCCAGACCGAGGAGGCGTTCACCAAGATCTTCCTGGAGATGTACGGCGACGTGCGCGGGCTGATCCGCAATGTCGGGCTGGCGGTGGTCTTCTCGTTGATCTGCGTGGCGGGCAACGCCATGGCGATGTCATTGCGCGAGCGAACCACGGAGGTGGCCGTCTTGAAGGCCATCGGCTTCAGCCGTGCCCTGGTGATCTGCCTCGTCTTGTTCGAGGCGATCCTGGTGGCGGGACTCGGGGGCCTCATCGGCGCCTTGGGGACGAAGCTGCTGTTCGACGTGGTGGACATCAGCCGCTACACGTCGCAGTTCGTCGCGTTCTTTTACGTCCCCTGGCCGACCGCGCTCCTGGGGCTGGGGGTGGCGCTGCTCGTCGGCTTCGTGTCGGGGCTGTTCCCGGCGGTGCGCGCGGCTCGGCTGTCGGTCATCGACGGTCTGCGGAAGGTGGTGTGAGCGTGATGATTCCGCTGAAGTACAACGTCCGGAACCTGACCGCCGGGCCACCAGCACGATCCTCACGGTGCTCAGCACGGGGATGGTCGTCTTCGCCTCGTGCCTCTTGTTCGGGCTGGTGGCCGGGTTGCAGCACTCGTTGAGCGTCTCGGGCGATCCGAACGACCTGATCGTGCTCCGCAAGGGCTCGATCGACGAGACCGACGGCGGCTTCGACTCGGAGAAGGCCGATACGTTGTTGACGGTCGCGGGCATTGCGCGACGCCGAGGGCCGCGTGCTGGCCGCGCGGGAGTTGCTGCACATCCCCGTGGTCCAGCGGTTGGACGGCAGCCGCTCGAACCTGATCCTGCGGGGCGTCGAGGCGGTTTCTCCTGAGCTACGGCCCGACTTCAAGATCGTGTCCGGGCGCATGTTCATTCCGGGCCGGGGGGAGTGCATTGTCAGCAAGAGCATCTCCCGACGCTTCCAGGGCACACGGCTGGGGGACGTCTTGCGGACCGGCGAGAAGGAATCGTACCGGGTCGTCGGCCTCTTCACGGCCGGCGGCAGCGCGGCCGAGAGCGAGGTCTGGCTCGACCGCAAGGACCTGGAACGCAACGTGGCCCGCGAGGGCTCCGTCTCGTCGGTCCAAATCCGCGCCTGTCGGCCGCGGCGCGCGAGCAGATCAAGGCGACCATCGAGAACGACACCCGCTTCAAGCTCAAGGCCGTGCGCGAGCCGGAATACTACGCCCAGCAGAACACGGCGAGCCTGTTCTTGAAGGTTTCGGGCACGCTGGTCGCGGTCCTCCTGACGATCGGCGCGATGTTCGCCGCGGCCAACACGATGTTCGCGGCCGTCGCCGCGCAGCCGCGAGATCGGCACCTTGCGCGCGCTGGGGTTCTCCCGCCTGGCGATTCTGGTCTCGTTCCTGGGCGAATCGCTGATCCTGTGCAGCCTGGGCGGGCTGCTGGGACTTTTGGCGACGATCCCGCTCAATGCGCTCTCGTTCAGCACGTTCAATAACTTTGTCGAGACGAGCTTCGCGTTCCGGTTCGACTGGCTCGTGATGTCGGTGGCCTTCGCCATGACGCTCGCCATGGGCGTTTTCGGCGGCCTGTTCCCGGCCGTGCGCGCGGTGCGGCTCGATGTCATCAAGGCGCTGCGGGAACTGTGACGAGGGGCGTCGGCGCGGGACTCACTCCACCACGATCGCGCCGCCCGGGCGACCGCGGGAATCGGCCCTGTCATCGGCCGTAAACTCTTGTCCACGCGGCCTTTCACTCCTCTCGCCGATGGCTTGGATCGGGCACTGGCGCGCGCCCCGTGCGCGGCTCTTTTTGTGCGCCGTCAACCGCTCGTAAATCCTGGATTCATCGAGGGTTCCGCTCCTTCTGCCGGGCGCTTTCCAGGGTCTCTACTTGGTGCGCCTCGCGGGACCGCCTCCGACGTGTCGGCGCCGGCCCCACGGCCGTGCTGGGTTCGTTCGCGCATTTTACACAACGTATTGTCAAATAACAATTTATGTCAATTTATGTGGCCTCGCTCGCCATCCCTGTGCCACCCGGCGCGTGCGGGGCCTTCCGACGAGGATACGATCGTTTCGACCCGCGCGAGGATTCCCTCAATCCGCGCCTGGCAGCCTCGGGGTCTCCTCGCAGATGCACTCGCTGGCGCGTCGGGCTTTTAGAGACTGTCCGGAAAGCCCCGAAGGGGCGGTAGTCCATAGCCCGGGGCGTCAGCCCCGGGAACCCGTCGCGCCCGCGCGATTCTCCTCCGCAGCCCCAAAGGGGCGACAGAAGGTCAAGCGGGACCGCGGTTTCTGTCGCCCCTTCGGGGCTTCCAAAGAGGCGTGTGGTGCGTCGCCCACGCCTCCCGGGGCTGACGCCCCGGGCTATGGACTACCGCCCCTTCGGGGCTGAAACCCGATTTCCCGGAGAGCCAGCGCACGAGGGGCTATCTTCGAGCCGACCCGCTCGCCCTTGGGGGCTGAAACCCGATTTCCCGGAGAGCCAGTTACTCGGTGATCTCGGCAACCAGCACCGCGACATCATCGGCCATGAGCGTGTCGAAATGCAAGGAAGCCATCGCCCGGTCGATCAGCGTCTGAACGGGCTGCTGCTGGTGCGGCTGGAGGCGGGACATCAGACCGTCGAGCCCCTCCTGTTGACCCCAGCGCGCGGCGAGGACGCCATCGCTGTAGAGAACCAGCCGGTCGCCGGCCTGGAGGGAAACCTCTTGATCGTGAAACGGCAAGTCGAACACGCCCAGCAGCGGCGCGGTCGGGTCCAGAGCGACGGGCGGCGCACCGTCGCGGATCAGCATCGGATGGGGATGGCCCCCACTGCAGTAGGTCCAGGTGTGCGCGCTGGTGTCGAGCACGCCATAAACCATGGTCACGAAAGGCTGATCGGGCAGATCGGCTTCGATCAACGAGCGGTTGAGCTGCTCCAGGGCGCAGGCCGGACGGAGAACCTCGTAGGAGCTTCCGTCGATGCGCTTGGTGCGCAGCGAGAGCATTGCAAAGACGCTCAGGAGGGCGGCGGCGGGCCCGTGGCCCATGACGTCGCCGACGTAGAAGCCGACACGATGACGATCGAGCCGGAACACGCTGAGGAAGTCGCCGGCCATGTGCTCGGTGGGGCGGTAGCCGGACGCGAAGCGGACGCCGGGCATGCTCGGCAAGGGGTGCGGCAACAGGCTGCGCTGAACTTGCTCGGCCAGATTCATCTGGCGCAGCAACCGCTCGTGCTCCTCCCGCAGGTGGCGGTAGCGGCGGCAAACCCGGCACGTGCGACCGTCCCCCGACCGCACGCCCGGGTTTCCTTGCGCGGATGGCTTCTCGCGCCGGCCCTTGGCCGTGGCGCGCGCCGGGTCCGGCAGCGGACAGCTCCGGACGCAGGCCAGAATCTGCTTGAAGGCGCGGTCGGTACGACGATCAGTCATCACTACAGCCCTGGGTGCATGCCGGAAGTCGTGCTTTGTTGTCTGTGGGAAGCTTAGGTTTCTCAAGGCGTCGCGTCGTCAGGGATCAACAAGCGCTGGCCAAACCGGGCCAAGGTCGCGGCGCGGTCCCGGAAAACGGGCACGCTCTTGACGCACAAACGCATGAAATGGTACGAAATAACTGTACGCCCGGCCCGAGATGGACCGGGGTGTCGGATCGGCCCAAAAAAGCCCCCCTTGGACGCTGTGGGCGCGAGGCTGGGGCTTCATTCGTTTCTCGGCTGCCATCACGAAATCATCCCGGTTGCGCCCCACGGATGGGAACGCACGAGAACTTGGCTCCACGCGACCGCGTTCGCGGTCCGGCCAGGCGGGACGACGACCTGGCAGCCGGGACGAGGAGGTCCGCCGTGGAACGACGATTCGTGACGGTCGATGGCAATGAGGCGGCGGCCTACGTCGCCCACCAGTGCAACGAAGTGATCGCGATCTACCCGATCACGCCGGCCTCGCCGATGGGCGAGCTGGCCGACGCCTGGTCGGCGGCCGGGCAGAACGCAACATCTTCGGGACCGTGCCCGAGGTCATCGAGATGCAGAGCGAGGCCGGGGCCGCGGGTGCGGTGCACGGCGCGCTGCAGGCCGGGGCGCTGACGACGACGTTCACGGCGTCGCAGGGCCTGCTGCTGATGATCCCCAACATGTTCAAGATCGCCGGCGAGCTGACGCCGACGGTCTTCCACGTCGCGGCCCGGACGGTGGCCACGCACGCCCTGTCGATCTTCGGCGACCACAGCGACGTGATGGCCGCGCGGTCCACGCGGCTGGGCGATGCTCTGCGTCGGCCTCGGTCCAGGAGGTCGCAGGACTTCGCCCTGATCGCCCAGGCGGCGACGCTCGAAGCCCGCGTGCCGTTCCTCCACTTCTTCGACGGCTTCCGCACCTCGCACGAGGTCAACAAGATCGAGCAGCTCACGCGCGGACGACGTCCGGGCGATGATCGACGACGACCTGGTCGCAGGCCCATCGCGATCGGGCGCTCTCGCCCGACCGGCCCGTGCTCCGCGGCATCGGCCCAGAACCCCGACGTGTTCTTCCAGGCCCGCGAGGCGTGCAACCCGTTCTACGACGCCGTGCCGGGCATCGTGCAGAAGACGATGGACCAGTTCGCCGGGCTGGTCGGCCGGCCAGTACCACCTGTTCGACTACGTCGGCGCGCCGGACGCCGAGCGCGTCATCGTGCTCATGGGCTCGGGCGCCGGCGCGGTCGAGGAGGCGGTCGAGGCGCTCGTCGACCGAAGGGCGAGAAGGTCGGCGCTGTTCAAGGTCCGGCTGTTCCGGCCGTTCGACGCCGACGCCTTCGTCGCCGCGCTGCCGCCGACGACCCGAGCGGATCGCCGTGCTCGACCGCACCAAGGAGCCGGGCGCCTCGGCGAGCCGCTCTACCAGGACGTCGTCACCGCGCTGGTCGAGGCTGGGCGGCTGGCGCCGAGCGGCACGGCCCGCATGCCCGAAGGTCATCGGCGGCCGCTACGGGCTGTCGTCCAAGGAGTTCACGCCGGCCATGGCCGCGGCCGTCTTCGACGAGCTGGCCGCGGCCGCAGCCCAAGCGGCACTTCACCGTCGGCATCATCGACGACGTGACGCACCTGAGCCTCAAGTGACGACCCGACGTTCTCGACCGAGGACGACGACGTCATCCGCGCCGTGTTCTTCGGCCTCGGCAGCGACGGCACCGTCGGCGCCAACAAGAACTCGGTCAAGATCGTCGGCGAGAACACGCCGCTGTACGCCCAGGGCTACTTCGTCTACGACTCGAAGAAGTCGGGCTCGGTGACGGTCTCGCACCTGCGCTTCAGCCCGCGGCCGATCGACTCGCTCGTACCTGATCAGCCGGGCCAACTTCGTGGCCTGCCACCAGTTCGACTTCCTGGAGCGGATCGACATGCTCGAGCTCGCCGAGCCGGGCGCGACGTTCCTGCTCAACAGCCCCTACGGCCCGGACGAGGTCTGGGACAAGCTGCCGGTCGAGGTCCAGAAGCAGATCATCGACAAGAAGCTGAGGTTCTACGTGGTCGACGCCTACCGCGTGGCCGAGCGAGGCCGGGCTGGGCGGCGGATCAACACGGTCATGCAGACCTGCTTCTTCGCGCTGGCGAACGTCCTGCCCGCGCGACGAGGCGATCGACGCAGATCAAGGAGGCGATCGAGAAGACCTACGGCAAGCGCGGCGAGGCGGTGCTGCGAGCGGAACTTCGCGGCCGTCGACGGCGCCCTGGCCGCCCTGCACGAGGTCGAAGGTCCCGGCGGCGATCGACGGCGACCTGCACGCGGCTGCCGCCGGTGCCCGGCGCACGCGCCCGACTTCGTCCAGCGCGTCACGGCGATGATGATCGCCGGCAAGGGCGACCTGCTGCCGGTCAGCGCCCTGCCGGTCGACGGCACGTTCCCCACCGGCACGGCGCAGTACGAGAAGCGGAGCATCGCCCAGGAGATCCCGATCTGGGACCCGACGATCTGCATCCAGTGCGGCCTCTGCGCGCTGGTCTGCCCGCACGCCGCGATCCGCATGAAGGTCTTCGACGCCGGCGCTGCTCGCGGGCAAGCCGGCAGGCTTCCAGTCGCGGCCGTGGACGCGGCAAGGAACTGTCCCGGCCAGCACATGACGATCCAGGTCGCCCCCGACGACTGCACCGGCTGCGGCGTCTGCGTCGACGTCTGCCCGGCCATCAGCAAGGAGGTCGTCAAGCACAAGGCGATCAACATGGAGCCGAAGCTCGACGCACCTCGAGCGCGAGCGGGCCAACTTCGACTTCTTCCTCGAGCATCCCCGACATCGACCGCACGCAGGTCAAGACCGACACGGTCAAGGGCTCGCAGCTGCTGCAGCCGCTCTTCGAGTTCTCCGGCGCCTGCGCCGGCTGCGGCGAGACGCCCTACCTCAAGCTGATGACCCAGCTCTTCGGCGACCGGATGCTGATCGCCAACGCCACCGGCTGCTCGTCGATCTACGGCGGCAACCTGCCCACGCACGCCCTACGCGGTGAACCGCGAGGGCCGCGGGCCCGGCCTGGTCCAACTCGCTGTTCGAGGACAACGCCGAGTTCGGCCTGGGCTTGCGGCTGGCCGTCGATCAGCAGGACGACTACGCCCGCGATGCTGCTCGGAACGGCTCGCCGGCCAGCTGGGCGACGACCTGGTCAGCGCGATCCTGACAGCCCGCAGCAAGCCGACGAGCCGAGATCGCCGAGCAGCGCGAGCGGGTGGCCGAGCTCAAGCAGAGGCTCGCGACGCATCGAGCACGCCCGAGGCGCAGCGCCTGCTGGCCGTGGCCGACTGCCTGGTCCGCAAGAGCGTCTGGATCGTCGGCGGCGACGGCTGGGCCTACGACATCGGCTTCGGCGGCCTCGACCACGTCCTCGCCTCGGGCCGCGACGTCAACATCCTGGTGCTCGACACCGAGGTCTACTCGAACACCGGCGGCCAGGCCTCGAAGGCCACCCCCCGCGCCGCGGTGGCCAAGTTCGCCGCCGGCGGCAAGGCCGTCGGCAAGAAAGACCTGGGCATGATCGCCGTCGACTACGGCAACGTCTACGTCGCCCGTCGCGATGGGCGCCAACCCGCTGCAGACGCTCAAGGCCTTCCAGGAGGCCGAGTCGTACCGCGGCACCGTCGCTGATCCTCGCCTACAGCCACTGCATCGCCCACGGCATCGACATGACCACGGCGATGAGCCACCAGAAGGAGGCGGTCGCCGCGGCTACTGGCCGCTCTACCGCTACGACCCGCGGCTGGCGGTCGACGGCAGCCACCCGTTCCACCTCGACAGCCGCAAGCCGACGTGCCGTTCAAGGACTTCGCCATGAAGGAAGCCCGCTACGCCATGCTCGCCCGGTCCAACCCCGAGCCAGGCCGAGCAGCTGCTGGCGCTGGCCCAGCGCGACATCGACGAGCGCTGGCAGTTCTACGAGCAGATGGCCGGCGTCGAGCGCGACATGCCCGGCCAGCGCGATCGGCCGCGAAGACGGCCAGCCGAGGAGGTGGCCATGAACGTCGACCTGCGCACGCGCTACCTGGGCCTGGAGCTGAAGAACCCGCTGGTCGTCTCGGCCGTGCCCGCTGACCGGCAAGATCGACACGCTCTGCAGAGCTCGAGGAGGCCGGCGCCGCGGCGGTCGTCCTGCCCTCGCTGTTCGAGGAGCAGATCGAGCACGACGAGATGGAGATCAACCGCCTCTACGAGTTCGGCACCGAGAGCTTCGCCGAGGCGCCAGACCTACTTCCCCGAGCTGGACGACTACAACACCGGGCCGGACGACTACCTGCGGCTCATCGAGGCAGGCCAAGAAGTCGCTGTCGATCCCGGTCATCGGCAGCCTCAACGGCACCTCGCAAGGGCGGCTGGGTCCGCTACGCCCGGATGATCGAGGAGGCCGGCGCCGACGCCCTGGAGCTGAACATCTACTTCGTCGCCACCGACCCCGACACGACCGCCGCCGACGTCGAGAACGCAGTACCTCGACCTGGTCGCCGGCGGTCAGGCGAGTCGGTCTCGATCCCGCTGGCCGTGAAGATCGGGCCGTTCTTCAGCTCGATGGCCAACATGGCCACGCGGCTGGTCGACGCCGGGCGCCGACGGCCTGGTGCTGTTCAACCGCTTCCTCCAGCCCGACATCGACCTGGAGACGCTGGCGCGTGGCGCCGCACCTGGTCCTGAGCACGCAGCGACGAGCTGCGGCTGCCGCTGCGCTGGATCGCCATCCTCCGCGGCCCACTTCGAGCATCTCGCTGGCGGCGACCAGCGGCGTGCACACCGCCGAGGACGTGATCAAGCTGCTCCTGGCCGGCGCCGACGTGACCATGACCGCCTCGGCCCTCTACAAGCACGGCCCGGGCCACATCCGCACCCTGCTCGACGGCCTGCGCGCCTGGCTGGAGGAGAAGGAATACGTCTCCGTCGAGCAGATGAAGGGCAGCCTGAGCCAGGTCAACTGCCCCGACCCGGCCGCCTTCGAGCGCGCCAACTACATCAAGACCATCACGTCGTACACCGGCGTGGCGATCTGACTCTGACGGATCTGGAATCTGGAATCCGCGAGGGGGGTGGGCCGGGCCCACCCCTTTTTCGTTTTCTCTTGTAGGGTGGGTCAGCGGCGTCTTCGCCGCGCAACCCACCAGCGACGGCCCCCGCGATTGGTGGGTTGCGCGGCGAAGACGCCGCTGACCCACCCTACCTATTGGTCGAAAAGCCCGGTCCGCACAGACGCCATGAGCGAGACACCCCTTTTCCCCGATGCCGACGACTCGGGCACGCCGCCCCGGCCGCGGCCCGATCCCGAGCCGCCGGCGCCGCCACGGCTGCGCCTGGCCGATCGCCAACAGGTGCGCCTGGTCCCCATGGCGTTGGACGAACTGATTCCGGCCGATCACGACGCCCGGTTCGTCTGGAACTTGGTCTCGGGCTGGGACCTCTCCAAGTTCCTCGATGCCATCCGCGCCCGGGGCGAGGCGCCGGGGCGGGCCGCGACGGACCCGCGCATTTTGATCACGCTCTGGCTCTACGCCTCCCTCCGAGGAGTGTCCACGGGGCGCGAACTGGCCCGACTGTGCGAGGAAAGCGCCCCGTACCGCTGGATCTGCGGCGGGGTGTCGCTCAATTACCACACCCTCGACGATTTCCGCGTCGGCCACGGCGCGGCCGTCCAGGACCTCTTGATCAAGATGCTCGCCGTCCTCATCCAGAGCGGCACGGTCACGGTCGAACGGATCGCCCAGGATGGCACCCGGGTGCGCGTCGGCGCCGGGTCGAACAGTTTCAAGAGAAAGGAGACCCTCGAGCGGGCGCTGCAACAGGCACGCGCCCACCTCGAGATTCTCCAACAGCAGGCGCGCCGCGGCGCGGCCTCCGCCATGCGCCGCGAGGCGGCCCGGGAACGCGCCGCCCGGGAACGGGTGGAACGGGTGGAGAAAGCCCTGGAGGAGTTGGCGCAGGTCGAAGCGGCCAAGGCCCAGCAGAAGGACAAGCCGACCAAGACGAACCCGCCGCGGGCCTCGACGACCGACCCGCAGGCCCGGTTTCTGCACATGCCCGACGGTGGCACACGTCCGGCGGTGAACATCCAACTGGCGGTGGACACCCAGAGCCGGGCGATCCTCGGGGTGGCCGTGACCAACGCCGGTAGCGACGCGGGCTTGGCCGAGCCGATGCGCGATCAGATCGAGGAACAAACCGGTCAACATGTAAATGATCAGTTGATAGACGGCGGTTTCGTGAAGCTGGAGGAGATGGACCAGGCGGCCGCGGCGGGAACGACCATCTACATGCCGGTGCCCAAGCCGCGGAAGGCGGGGACCGACCCGCACCAACCGAAGAAGACGGACAGCGCGGCCGTGGCCGCGTGGCGGCAACGCATGGGGACGCCCGAAGCCAAGACGATCTACAAGCAGCGAGCGGCGACGATCGAGACGGTCAACGGCGAGTTGAAGACGCTTCGTGGCCTGGCCCCGCTCCGGGTCCGCGGCCTGGCCAAGGCGTTCTGCGTGGTTCTTTGGAGTGTCCTGGCCTACAACATCGTCCACCTGCGCGCGGCGCTGTCGTGAGAGGCCAAGGGCCCGCCCACAAAGGCGCTCAGACCCACGATGTCCCGGTATTCTGGGCCTTCCGAGGACCGACCGAACGTTTCCAAAGGAGGTGCAAGGACTCTCGACCATGATCCAGACCCGGCCAAGTCACCGGATCGATCCCGGTCGGTAGGTTGCACCCAAGTCGAAAAATTCACAGCCTCACAGCGGACCCTACTACGACAAACTTGCTGTCACCGGGGGATCCGCGATGCGCAATCAATTGAACATTACATACAATTATAACATTATTATTAGATATTTTTCATAAAAAATTTGACAACCAACCCCACCGTTATGTTAACATCCCATTTTGGTTGTGAGCAAGAAAGGCTCGAACAGCAGCGTCTCTGTAGGAATGCGTGTTCCGCCGAACTCATGTTTGGCGGCCGCATCAGTCACAAACACAATACCAAGAGGAAATCGTGAAAACAACCAGCGTTATCGCGCTCATCACAGCGTGCCTTGCGAGCGCCTCGGTTGGCCCAGCACTCGCGTCGACAGTCGTCTTTTCGGACGACTTCGAGGGATCGTCTCTCAATCCGTTTTGGTCCACGCTCCAGACCACCCCGCCTACGGGGTTCATTACCTTCCCATCGACCGTGCAGGCACACAGCGGAAGCCAATCCGTGCAGTTCAATACCCAGTCCACACCCAACGAAAAAGATGTGGGTCTACTCCACAACTTCTCCTCGCTAGGTTACGGCCAGGCTTCCGTTTGGGTTTACGACACTGGTGCCAACGTGTCGTCCTCCAATTACCTCACGTTCTATTTGTACAATCAAACCACCGGCGTCGGAGCGGTCTTGAACACGCGAGACTACGACCTAGGGCCGGGCAATGGGGGCGAGTACGGATACGACCTTCCAGACGGGTCCAACCACTTCACCACGATTGACCGAACACTGGCCTGGCATCAGTGGTCGATTAGTTCTCTTCCCGGGTCACTGACGCTGGCTGTTGACGGGACGACTGTGTACTCCGGGAATGCCGGAATGGCATTCGATTCCGTCAAAATGGAGATGTTTGCCCCTGGATTCCGACCTAATTGGGTTTCCTATTGGGACGACTTCTCTGTGTCTTTCACGCCGCTCGGGTCCTCGACCGTCCCCGAGCCGAGCAGTCTGCTTTCGGCCGCACTGGGCCTGGCCGGGCTGGCGGGGTTTGCTGGATGGAGGCGGGTTCGCGGCGTCAGAAGGTAGGGTGTCTCGCCAAGACGCACCTTGTTTGCTGTAGGGGGGTGCGTCGTCTCCTTACTCCTTTCCCGTAGGGTGCGTGAAACGCACCTTTCCGGACAATTGGTGCGTTTCACGCACCCTTCGGGAAGATGCTCTCAGTGGTCCCCGAGCCGAGCAGTCCCGTAGGGTGCGTGAAACGCACCACTTTTCCGGTGAGGTGCGTTGCACGCACCCTACGGGAGCGGCTTGATCGAGACGGCTGGGTCGTGGTCCGCACGCGGGGTGATCACCGCCAGTTGAAGCACCCCGTCAAAGCGGGGAAGGTCACGGTCTCCGGGCATCCCAGCGATGACATCCACCCGAAGACGCGGGCCAGCATCTGGCGACAGGCCCAACTGGAGGAAGAGCCATGAGGGAGTACACGGTCCTTTACGAACGAGGTGAGCGGAACTGGTCGGCCTACGTCCCCGACCTTCCCGGCTGCGTGGCCACCGGGAAAACACGCGAAGAAACCGAGCAGCGCATCCGTGAGGCCATCACCTTTCATATCGAAGGATTGGAGCTGGACGGCGAACCCGTCCCCGAACCGACCGTGGAAGCCGGGACCGTCTCCCTTCCGGCATGATTGCCGGATCGGTTGTGTCGAGCCGTAGATCGATAGCTATTCGGGTCTAACAATGCAGTAGGGTGCGTGAAACGCACCAATTTTCCGGTGAGGTGCGTGTTCACGCACCCTACGGGAAGATGCTCACGCAGTGCCGCTTCGAGCCCCTCCACACCCACCACCGGCTCCCGGCAGGTGAAGTGCTCGCAAAGATAAATGGTCGTGCGGCCGTCGTGCGCGGGGCGATCGGCGAGCAAGGGCACGAGCGCGGCCAGCTCGGCGGTGACGGCGCCGGGGGCGGGGGCCACGACCGCGTTGGGAAGGTAATACCCGGCCAGCGCGGCACGCACGGCGCGGAATTCCTCGGGGTCTGAACCGGCGATGAGGGCGATCTCCTGCGCGGAGCCAGCAAGAAATCCAGGGCCAGCAGGCTCTGACCGGCGGCCGTCGAATATCGCCGCATCACGGTCCCGACCGCCCGCAAGGCCGCGCGGCCCGCCTCGGTGAACGCCTCCCGGCCGGTCAACGCTCCCAGACGCAAGAGCACGGTCGCCGCCATCGCGTTGCTGGCGGGCGTGGCGGCGTCGATCAGGTCCTTTTGCCGCACGATCAGCGCTTCGTGGTTCTTGCCCGTGAAGAAGAACCCGCCCGCCGCCGGATCGGCGAACTGGTCGATCAGGATCTCGGCCAGCGCGACCGCCGCCTCGACCCAGCGCGCCGTGCCCGTGGCCTCGAACAGCCGCGTCAGGCCGTCGATCACGCAAGCATAATCATCCAGGTACGCGTTGAAGCGGGCGCGGCCGTCCTTGTAGCCGTGCCAGAGCCGGCCGTCGGGCTGCCGCATGCGATCGAGCAAGAAGCCGGCGGCCCGCTCGCCGGCCTCGATGTAGCGCGGCTCCTGGAGGATCGGCCCGGCCTGCGCCAGGGCCGCCAGCATGAGGCCGTTCCACGATGCCAGGATCTTCGTATCCTTGCCCGGCGGCACCCGTTGCGAGCGCACTTCGAGCAGCTTCGCGCGATCCTCGGCCAGCTCCCGGCGCAGCTCATCCACGTTCCGTCCCAGCGCCTTGGCCGACTGGTCGATCGGCCGGGGCAGGTTCAGGATGTTATGCCCCTCCCAGTTGCCGAACTCGGCCAGGTCGTACACGTCGGCAAACGTCTTCGCCCGCGCCGCGCCCAGGATGTCCGTGGACCTCGGCCAGCGACCAGACGTAGTACTTGCCCTCCACGCCCTCGCTGTCGGCGTCCTCGGTCGCGGAAAAACCGCCCTCCGGGCTGGTCATGCGGCCCAGCACATAGTCGAGCGTCTCTCGGGCGATGCGCGCATCGTCGGGGCTGCGCGTCACCTGGAACGCTTCCAGGTAGACCTGCGCCAGCAGGGCGTTGTCATAAAGCATCTTCTCGAAGTGCGGCACCAGCCAGCGATCGTCGGTCGAATACCGCGCGAAGCCGCCGCCCAGATGATCGTAAATCCCCCCGCGGGCCATCTTGTCCAGCGTGTGCCGGACCATGTGCAGCGCATGGGCATCACCGGTCCGCGCATAACGCCGCAGCAGCACCTTCAAGTCCATCGGGTGCGGGAACTTCGGCGCCCGGCCGAAGCCGCCGTGGATCGGCTCGAAGGCCCGCCCCAGCGCCCGCGCGGCCTGGTCGAGCACGCTGATGTCCAGCTCCGCCGCGGCCGGCGGCATCTGCCCCAGTCCGACCAGGTGCTCGCTGAGCTGGCCGGCGGATTCGAGGATGGCCGCGCGACGCTCGCGCCAGGCCTGGGCCACGCTCCGCAGCACCCGGTCGAACCCCGGCATCCCCTGACGGTCCGTGGGCGGAAAGTAGGTTCCCCCATAGAACGGCTTCAGGTCGGGCGTCAAGAACACCGACATCGGCCAGCCGCCCTGCTGGGTCATCGCCTGCACGGCCGCCATGTAGATCTGATCGAGATCCGGACGCTCCTCGCGATCGACCTTGATCGGCACGAAATGTTCGTTCAAGAACGCCGCCAGCGCGGGGTCCTCGAAACTTTCCCGTTCCATCACATGACACCAGTGGCACGCCGAGTAGCCGATCGACAGGAAGATCGGCCGGTCCTCGTCCCTGGCCCGCTGGAGCGCTTCCGGTCCCCAGGGATACCAGTCCACCGGGTTGTGCGCGTGCTGGAGCAGGTAAGGGCTGGTCTCGTGGCGCAGCCGGTTGGCGGGACGGTCGGTCGTATCGCTCATGGCGGGCTCGCCTCCCTTGCGGCAGGTTCTCATCGGACGACTGGCTTGAGTCGCGCCTACGAGATGGTATGCTCTATTTGTATACGATCTTGTCACGGCTGGGAGGTCCGGCGATGGATTCGGTCACAATTCGGGTCAGCCGTTCCACGCATGCCACGCTCCGGCGGCTGTCGGAGCAACTGGACGTGCCGATGACCGAGATCCTCGACGAGGCGATCGGGGCCTATCACCGACAGCGCTTCTTCGCCGATCTGAACGCCGGCTATGCGGCTCTGAAAGGCCAGCCGGCAGCCTGGGCGGACCAGGAAGGCGAGCGCGCGGCGTGGGAAACGACGTTGGGGGACGGCCTGGAGGATGACGGCCATGGCGCATAGCGTCCCGAAACCCTCGCGTGCCGAGGTCTGGATGGTTCAGCTCGACCCCATCCGAGGGCACGAGCAAGCCGGCACGCGGCCCGCGCTGGTGATCTCGGCCGACCCGTTCAATCACGGTCCCGCCGGTCTGGTGATCGTCCTTCCCATCACCACGACCGACCGCCGCCTCTCCGCGCACGTGCCCATCCTGCCGCCCGACGGCGGCCTCGATCGTCCGAGCTTCGCGATGACGGAGATGATCCGCTCGGTCTCGGTCGAGCGGCTGACCCGCCGCCGTGGCGCGGTGCCCGATCGTATCATGGCCGAGGTCGAGCAGCGATTGCGCTTTCTCCTGGGTCTGTGAAGGTATTACCCCGGCAAAGAAGATCCTCCTGTAGGTCGGACAATCCTGTCCGACAGGCCGAGGGAGTCGGACAGGATTGTCCGACCTACTTTCTTGCCGGGGTAATAAATTCTCGTCGCGTGGGCCGAGCCCACCCGACGAAGCGTTCACGCCTCGACCCGCGCCCGTTTCGGGATGACGTGCGGCCCGGGGTAAGCAGGAGACGCGGGCGCCAGCAGCGCGGCGATCCGTTCGGCCGCGCGCTCCGAGGCCCCCGGTTGCGCCACGCGGTCGCGGAGCTCGGCCAGGGCCTGCGCGACGACTTCCCGCTCGGACGGATCATTGAGCTTGCCCAAGGCCCAGGCCGCCAGAGCGGGCGAGACGTCGCGCTCGGTCAGGTATTCGGGCATCAGCTCGGCATCGGCCAGGAGGTTGACCAGGGTGATGTACTTCGCCTTGATGAACGGCCGGGCGATGAGCAGGTCGATGCGGTTGACCTTGTAGAGAATGACGGTCGGCAGCGCCTCGACCATCAGTTCCAGACTGACCGATCCCGACACCGACCAGGCCAGATCGGCCAGGCGGATCAGCTCGGGCGTGCGGCCGTGGTGGATCTCCAGGTTCGCCAGGTCGAGCCCGGAATCGGCCAGCAGGTCGCGCACGCGCCTGCGCGTGGGACTCCTTCAAACAGCTCACCACGAACCTCGTGTCGGGACGTCGCGCCAGGACGGCCGCGGCGGCGCGGAGGAACACCGGCATGTTGCGGGTGATTTCCTGGGTGCGCGATCCCGGCAAGATCGCCACCACGGGCCGGCCTCGGGCGACCTGCGTGCAGAAAAAATCGGCATCGAGCCGCCGCTCGGCCAGCTCGTCGAAATAGGGGTGCCCGACGTACTCGGTGTGCGTCACGCCCCGCGCCCGGTACCAGGCCGGCTCGAACGGCAGGCGCAGAGAATCAGGTCCACGTACTGCTTCATCTTCTTGACCCGCCAGCCGGCCCAGGCCCAGAGCTGCGGCGGGACGTAGTACACGACCGGCAGGCCCCGCGCCTTGGCGCGGCGGGCGATCCACCAGTGCAGACCGGGATAATCGATCAGCACCACGATGTCCGGCCGCGCGTCCCGGAAAGAGCGATCGGCCAGCAGGATCAGCCGCAGAAACGTGACGATGTGCGCGAACACCTGAAGAAACCACATGACCGCCAGATTCACCAGCGGATAGAGCAGTCGCGCCCCCGCCGCCTCCATGCGCGGCCCGCCGAAACCGACGAACTCCGCATCCGGAAAGTCGCCGCCGCAGCGACGTGATCAGGTTCGCCGCGTGCAGGTCCCCGCTGGGCTCGCCGGCCGAAAGGAAGATGCGCATGGGTGGCTCGCTTCCGTGCGTGGATGGAGAAGGCGGTCCATACCAACCCCAGCGCCCCTCTTCTAGCCGATTTCCCCCGAGCCGAGAAGCCGAGTCCGGATCGCGGATTCCCGATGCCGGATTCCAGATTCCTCATTCCAGATTCCACATTCCAGATTCCAGATTCCACATTCCAGATTCCAGATGGTTGAGGGCTGATAACGGAAGGGTAATGACTGAAGGCTGATGTCCGAAGCCGTGAATTCGCTTGGACATCCGTTATCGGGCGTCGGTCATCTGGCGTCGGTCATCCGGCATCGGGAATCCAGAATCTCCACCTGTCTCCTTGCTTCGGGCGGCAAATGAAGGTAGTATGCAGGCTGCGCCGTGGAGCAGCGGCTAGCTCGCCAGGCTCATAACCTGGAGGTCGTAGGTTCGATTCCTACCGGCGCAACTCATCACAACTTCATGGGCCGACATAGGTTCGGTGTACCCCACCTGACGTTCGCAGGTGCGGTCACCCTTGATGCCAAGCGGGTCGTCTCTACCCGTTTGGGAGCGAGAGCGGTTCACGATTGGGCCGTGCCTTCTCAGCGGCAACCCCAGCGGAACGCGAGTGGACTCCGTGGGACGCCGAAGTTGCGGAGCAGGGCCACCGCAGAGACCGGCACGCCCAGCGCTGCGACCCGCAGAGCGGAGGCAGCGAACGGGATGCATGGTCGAGCTGCAACGCTTGACCGGGATGCGCCCGGGAGAGGTCGTCATCATGCGGACCTGCGACCTGGAGACCTCGGGCCGGATTCTGGGTCTACCGGCCGTCGGGGCACAAGACGGAACACCATGACAGGACACGGATCATCTACCTCGGCCCGCAAGCTCAAGACGTCCTTCGACCACGGCTCCGGGCCAACCTGGCGGAATACCTGTTCTCTCCCGCGGAGGCGATGGCCGAGCGCCTCGGCCCGGCTCCGCGCGGCGCAGGACACCCGTCCAACCCTCTCAGCGGGACCGATGCGTCCGGCGGTCTCCGCGTTGCGCCGGGCAAGCACTACGATACCGACTCCTACCGTCAGGCGATCGTGTACGGGTGTAAACGAGCCAGCGTGCCGAGATGGCATCCAAACCAGCTTCGGCACAACACGGCTACCCGAATCCGGCGAGAGTTCGGCCTGGACTTGGCCCGGGCCGTGCTGGGCCACTCGTCCCCGGCCGTGACTGAAGTCTACGCCGATCACCCCGCAGCACGGCGTCCACGGCGTCCGCCGCCGACAGCCCCTCATCATGCATTCGCAACGGCACAATGATCGTGGCATTCCTTGGATGTGAGCGGCCCGGGAGCCGGGGCCGTCAATCGCGGGCGCACTGTTTCCAGCCTGCCAGAGAGCGTCTTCGCCCGGTGCTTGCCGCTCCGGTGACCGGTCGTCCGGCTCCGCTTCTTGCTCCGCTCCACCTCGCCAGCATGGCAAAAGAGCGCCGAGCCGCCCGGGTGGACCGCGAGCCATTCCTCAAGGGCCGCCCTGAGCAGTGGCGCCAGTGGTGCGCGCCGGGTTGATCGCTTCCCCTTGACACGCTTCCGTTCACGAACGCGGATTGTCCCGCCTACGAGGTCCACATCTGTAACAGTCAACCGGATCAACTCGCGGCGACGTGCCCCGATGTGGGCGGCCGTGGCGATGAGCGGATCGATCCAAGGGTAGATGCTGTTCTCTCTGGCGTGGGCCAGTAGCCCTGCCTCCGGGGCAACGCCACTGCCACGCCAGCCCAAGAACTTCAGCAGTTTTTCAGCACCGTGGAAATTCCTGACCGTCACGGATTTTGGGGGAGTGGACGTCGGTACCCGCCGAGGGACGCGGACACCAACAGGTTCTGCAGCCAACTGTCGTGGTAACGGTGTCGGTTGAGTCGCTCGGCCGGGCACCGCCAGCCCTCGTTCGCACGCGCTGATGCCGGGTGCCACGGCGCGAAGTTCCACAACAACGCCCACGCCCGGCAGTGGAGTCGGCCGGCCGCGAGCGAGCCGTGGAGGTGTTGACCGCGGTCGAAGTACTGGTTCATTCCCCGCATCTGGCGGTCGAGCATGTTGCTCGTGCGATGGCCGCCGGGGTGACGGTACGCCACCGCGAACTGACGACCCTTGCGGCACAGGTCCAGCACTTTCTCCAGGACGACTCCCTCGAGGTGCTGGCCGGCCCACTCCCGGAGCCGACGCAACCGTTGCCCGAAGCCTCTCCGGTCGGGGGCGTGGTACACTTCCCAGACGCGCCGCGAGACCTCCGAGAACAGATCCTTCAGGTGCTTGGCCCGGTCGCGGATCTTGAGCCACCCGTGCAAGAAGCACAGGAGAAGAACCACCCCTTTGAACAACGCCTTCCAGGCCGCTTGCGTCCCTTGCCAGCCGTCGGTGCTGACGGTCTTGGGAGTGTACTTCGGGGCGACGTCGCGGGCCTCTTCTCGGAAAACCGCGTAGGCCATCTTCAGGTCATCGGTGCCGGCGGCCTGGGCGGGCTCTGCCCCCAAGCAGCACCCACCGCCGACGGTCGTGGCGATGTACACCTTCTGCCCGTCGAGCGACTGATGGTGCTCGTCCGCCAGGAGATGTTCGGGGAGGTCCGCCTGGCGCACGGTCGTGCCGACGATGCGGAACCGACCCAGCCCACACTCCAGACGGAACCAGTACATCGGGTCGCCGCCGAAGACGTGGGCCAACGCCCAGTACGGCACGCCGAACTTGCGAAGAAACAGTGGACCTTCGACGTCCGCGACGCGTGCCGCCATGTAGGGCATGAGGAACGAGGGCCGGATGCTGTAGGCGGTCCCGTCTCTCGAGAGGATGCGCCGGATCAAGAGTCCCTGTTTCACCGACATGCGGCCATCCTTCAACTCGTAGCCCTGGGCGAAGTTCGGCGGAAACAGCTCGGGCGTGGTTCGGAAGCCTTCATCAAGCAGACGTCGGAACGCGGCCGGGTCGTGAACGGCTTGCGTGTAGGCGTCTTCCGAGACGGGCAAGCAGATGGTACGATGCCCACGCGACGACCGTGTCGCGCTTTCCTTCGGCCATGATCCACCTCCTTCCAGGCACTGTGGATCATGGCCATTTTGTCTCCTCATGTCAGCATGCTGGCAGTCGCCCCCAAAATCCGTGACGGTCAGGAGATTTCCACGCTGGGAGCCGCGTGGAAATGGGCGGCGCTATCTGGACACATCACCGGGGTCTTCCCGAACGCGGGTTTCAAGTATCCCAAGGTGGATGAAAAACCGCCCTTCCAGACACGAGTCGAGATCGAGCGTCAGATCGCCCGCGGCGGCCTTTCCGACAAGGAGCAAGTCGAACTGTGGGAAGGCTTGTTTCTGACCCTTCCCGAACTCGCGGACTTGCTCAACGCCGTGCGCCAAGGCGCTTCCCAGCTTTCGGATCTATCCCATGGCCTGCACCGCCGCGCACACCGGCGCGCGGCGTAGCGAGTTGCTGCGTGCGCGGCTGGCCGATCTCGACCAGGAGGCCGGGACACTCGTGATCCGGGAGAAGAAGCGCGTGCGGGCGCAACACGACCCGAACGGTCCCCCTCTCGCCTTTCCTGGCCGAGGCGCTGCGTGTCTGGCTGACGATTCATCCCGGCGGCACGCATTTGTTCTGCCAGAGCGCACGGGTGTTCCGGAGCAAGACGAAACGCGGCGGAGCCACCCCTCTCACTCGGGATGAGTGCGCACGACCATCTCAAGCGCGCGCTGGCGGGGGGCCGGTGGTCCATGGTCCGCGGCTGGCACGTGTTGCGGCACAGCTTCATATCGAATTGTGCAGCCCGGGGAGTCGATCAGCGGCTGATTGATGCCTGGGTCGGACACACCACCGAGGAGATGAGACGGCGCTACCGTCACTTGCTGCCGGACCACTCAGCGCGGGCCATCCGGACCGTCTTCCCCGTCGAGCGGGAGTAGGCCCTCGTTGCGGATGCGGATCAACTCTTCGTGCAAGATCGTCCACTCCTGGGATCGGCCCCGGCCGCAGGTGCGCTTCGTGGCCTTGATGCGCTTGTGACGGCACCACTCGCGGACGGTGAACTCGGACTTGCTCAGCAGCTTGGCGACCTCGGCGGTCGAATACGCTTCCTTGACGGTCCGCTGCGCGACGACGAGGTCGCGCAGTTCCGTGATCTTGGCATCGATCCGGCCGAGCGCGGCCAGAAGATCGGGATTCGTCTCCTGCGACATCGGTGTGTCCTCACGTTCCATGCGGACCAGGCGTACGGTCTTGAGTCACTGCGGTTGGCCTATGCATAGACTATGCAATATTCGATCGATATGCAATACACGGATTGACGAAGAACTTGGAACAAGCTCCGTTGTTGACAGCCGTACCCCTGCTCGTTACCATACGGCCAATACACGATTGTGAGCTCCGTGAATGGAGGTATCCCGTTGTGCCGCCTCAGAACTCTCTCAAGGATAGTGGTTTTGAAGGCCGACTCGCCTTGCTGCTGCGGGACCGGTTCGCCGGCAACCAAACCGCGATGGCGAAGGCTCTAGGGGTCTCGCAAGCCTCCGTCTCCCGTGCCGTACGAGGCCTACACCGACCCAGCGGCAAGCTCGTAGCGGCGGTGGCGAGATTGACGGGAATGACCGAGCAATGGCTGCTCACCGGCCACAGCGTGCCTCAACCGGTTACCACCCAGGATGCCAGCCCGAGGCCCCATGTCCCAGCCTGCCTGCCGGTGGCAGCCGGCATTCTCCCCGGCCCTCCCGCCCACCACTCCCTTCGCTTGCAGGGTGAGACTTTTCCCGTGCCCGAGGTCCACTACGCACCCACGCGCTACTGGCTCAGGATCTCGGACACCTTGAAGATGGCGGATAGTCTCAGCGCCAGGCTCAGCACGGGCGACCTGGTCTTGATGGAGAGCGATCGGCGGACCTGGGAAACAGACCTTTCGGTGCTAGAAAACAAGCTTTGTGGTCTGCACCTCGCCTGTGAGCAGGACGCCGTCTTGCTCCTCGCGCGTGACGGGTCCGAATTCGCCCTCGGCAACGAGCACTTCGTGTTCCGATGCCAGCCTCCGCAAGGCGCAACCGGCGTCTCGCAGGGCGGGACGAAGGTGCGGATGTCGCAAATGCCACTCGATGCGGATGACGAGGAGGACTCTGAGAAAGGCGAAAGCGACCAGAGGCCATCTCGCCCCACAAGCGATCCTCGGCGGCATATCGCGCTCCATGAGATCGTGGCTTGCTATGTGTATCACATCAGCTTATGGGCCTAGCCCCTAGGCTACTATCATCATCACATGCCGGTTTGATATTCGCAAAAGGTCGGCACCATGCCCCGTCCCTTGCCGAAGCTTCAAGGATTCATCGGTCAGCGTCCGGTCGTGGAGCGGCTGGGCAGGCTCCTCGCGGGCGCTCGCGCTCTGAGTGAGCCGTTCCCACACTGCTTGTTTTCTGGGCTATCAGGCATCGGCAAGTCGCGGCTGGCGCGTGCCCTCGCCGCGGAATGGGGCGCCACCCTACACTCGGTTACGGGCGACACCGACCGGAGCCACCTCGACCGCATCCTCGCCGGAGTGCACCAGTTCGATTTCCTCTTCGTCGACGAAGCCCACCGGCTGCCACCGCCAACCCGGGAGGCCTTCTTCGGCCTGATCGACGACGGCGTGTGGCCGATCGCGCCGAAGAAGAGGTCGGACCACGCGACAAGAGTAGAAGACTGCTTCGACGTGGAGCCCATCACGCTCCTCTTCGCGACGGATCGCCCGGGTTTCCTGACGAATGCCTTGCTCAAGCGGTTCGCGCACCTGCAGCTGTACAGTGTGGCCGAACTGAAAGAGATCATCAAGGCCATTTCCTCTGATATAAACATATTTATAAGTGCGCAGGCAGCACGTTTGCTCGCCGAGGTGGCGGGTGGCTTGCCGCGTGCGGCCCGGCACCTGATGGAAGGTCTCCGCCTCTTCCACGGCAGTGATAAGGGCGAGATCAGCGTCGACGAAGTGCGGGACTACTTGAGGGACGCTGGGTATCACCCGTCAGGCCTGAACCCACTGCAGTTGGCTTACCTCGCAGCCCTTCGGGGTCGGCAGAGCCTGTCGCTCGGGTCGCTGGCCCTGTGCCTCGGCACTGATGCCGAATACGTGCGGTGGCATGTCGAACCCCGCCTGCATCATCGCGGCATGATCGAGATCACCCCTGGTGGTCGCAAGCTCACTCCACGCGGCCAGGAGTTCGTGGCCGCAAGCGTGCGCCCGAGCGAGATGCTCTTAACGACGTGAGGGCGTCATGGCCCCCACCCCCGTCGGACCGAACCTGATCAAGCTGATTGCCCTCTGTTATCGAGCGCGGTACCACTCCTGCTCGAGGGGCGGCATGGCATCGGCAAGTCGGAGATCGTCGCGAAGCCGCGCAAGAACTGGGGATCAAGTTTGTCGCTCTCGATCTCTCGGTGATGGAACCACCCGATCTGGTCGGGTTGCCGATCACTACGGGCGATGTCACGCGCTACGCCCCGCCGAGCATCTTGCCCACCTCGGGAAATGGGTTGCTCATGCTCGAAGAACTCAACCGATGCCAGCGCGATATGCGGCTCGCCCGCTCTGCAACTGCTCACAGCCAGAACCCTGAATGAGTACCGGCTGCCCGACGGTTGGCAGATGGTCGCGGCGGTCAATCCGGCTGCCGGTGAGTACCAGACCGATGATCTCGACCCGGCGCTGCTGAGCCGCTTCGTCCGTGTCGAGGTCGTCCCCGACCGGGACGAATGGCTGAGCTGGGCCCGTAAGGCGGGCATTTATACAAGTATATTCACATATGCAAATCATGATTAGATCATCTTTGACGGAGACGGAAACCCGCGTGCGTGGGCCTACGTCTCGCGCCTGGTACGAGCTGCCGATCCGGATCCCGTCTCGCGCGAGATCCTCCTGACCGCGGTCGCAGGACTTGTGGGGCCGGAGCGCGCGGTCGCGTTCGACACATTTCTCGACGGAGGCATCAGACCTCTGACGCTTGGGGACCTGCAGCATTACGCCCAGCGACGAAAGGACCTTCTCGACTGGATGGGGTCAGGGAGGCTCGACCTGGTCGCGGCCAGCCTACGCCACATCAAGGTGGCCCTGCAAAAGCTCGTCACCTACGAAGAAGCCCGCCAGTTCTCGTGCGAGCGTTCACTGCGGGTCGTGACCTGTCTGCAAAAGCTCGTTACCTACGAAGAAGCCCGCCAGAACCGGACCCTGTGGCGAAACCTGGCTCGATTCCTGGCCGACCTTCCCGCCGACCTGCGTGAGGCGACCCAGGATTGGTTTGGTGAGCGCTGATACGATTTCCCCCATGCCCGGTGCTGACCCAGAGCTGACCATGTCCAGGTCGACCGACGATAGTCGCCAAGCGAATGGCAAGCTTCGGCTCGCGATCCTGCGGCTGGCCCGGGATTTCCCGTTCTACGCCGCCATCCTGGAGCGTTTCGAGCTCGAACTCCGGGAGGATATCCCGACCATGGGTGTCATGGTGCAATCACACACCATCGTACTGGCCTATCGCCGTGAGTTCGCGCTCGGCTTGAGCATGGACGAGCTCGGTGCCGTGCTGCTCCACGAAGTCCACCATGTGCTGAATGGCACTTCCTGAGTCGTAACCGTCGGTCGTGGTGAATGATAGACAAAACAGGCTCGCCTTGGCCTTAATCGGATGTGCACCACCACACCGATCTGGTCAAGGGAGGGCCCGTCGTGACGAATTCGCGCCGCCCAGCGTCCCACGCGCAACTGATCGCCCTCCTCCAAACTTTCGCACTGGGGCAAGGCCTGCCCTTCGGTGAGGTCCTCGATGTCGATTCCGTCCTTAAGGCCATCCAGGAGGAAGTCGTCGACAGCGACGAACCTATCTTCACGCCCCTGGCTACACTCTGCACGTTCCTCTCTCAGATCCTCTCCGACGACCACTCCTGCCGCGCCGCCGTGGCACGATTCCTCGCCTGGCGGACCGCCGCGGGGTGGCCCGCCTGTTCGGTCAACACCGGCGGCTACTGCAAGGCGCGCCAGCGCCTCCCCGAATCTCTGCTCCCGCGGTTGGCGCGGGAAAGCGGTCGCCGCCTCGAGGCGGAGCTCCCCGAAGCTTGGCTGTTCCACGGTCGGCACGTCAAGATCGTCGACGGCACGGGCGCCTCGATGCCCGACACGGCCGCCAACCAGGCCGCGTACCCGCAACCCTCGAACCAGGCGCCGGGGTGCGGCTTCCCCGTGGCGCGCGTGGTCCTCGTCTTGTCCCTGGCGTGCGGTGTCATCCTCGACGCGGCCATCGGCCCCGGCAAGGGGAAGAAAACCGGCGAGAACATGCTCTTCCGAGGTCTGCACGACGGCCTGGAGGAAGGGGATATCGCGCTGGGTGACCGTGACTTCGGCTCGTATTGGGAGTTGGCGTTGTTGCGCCGCCGGGGCGTGGATTCCGTGATGCGGATGCATCAGTTGCGCAAGGTGGATTTCACTCTCGGGCTGCGCCTGGGGCACGAAGACCACATCGTCACGTGGAGCAAGCCAGCGCGGCCGGAATGGATGGACGAGGCCACCTATGCGTCGTTGCCGGGTGGGCTCGACGTGTGTGCGTTTCGGGTGCGCGTGGCGCAGCGTGGTTTCCGCACGCGATCACTGATCGTGTCCACGACACTTTTAGATGCATCGGTGTACACGGCCGCGGAGATCGGCGCTCTCTACCGGGCCCGTTGGCATATTGAATTAGACATTCGATCGCTCAAGCAAACGTTATGTATGGATGTACTGCGATGCAAGACGCCCGCACTGGTGCGCAAGGAAATCTGGGGTCACATGCTCATTTATAACCTAACCCGTGCCACAATCGCCCGGGCGGCCGTGATCCATCAGGTGTTGCCCCGGACGCTGAGTTTCTGCGGCGCGCGTCAGACGTTGGAGGCCTTCGGCGAGGCTCTTCGCAGCGCGTCGGGTCCGGAGTATGAGGTCTTGGTCGGGGTGCTGCTCAAGGCGATCGCGACGTACCGTGTCGGGGATCGTCCGGACCGGTTCGAGCCTCGGGTGCGGAAGCGACGGCCAAAGCAATATCCCGTCATGAAAATACCTCGTGCAGAAGCCAAAAGGCGTTTGGCGGCAACGGGTTAGACTTCTCAGGAAGTGCCATTCCGCTATGTCCCCATTTCCCGTCCGAACGCTGGCGGTCGAATGGTTCGACCCGGCGACGGGAACGACCATTCCCCAGAGTCCGATCCCGGCCGGCTCACGTTCCCAGTCGTTCACACCGCCCTTCCGGGGTGACGCAGTGCTCTACCTGGTCGATGCCGCAGGCCATCACTGACGGCCCGGCCGCGGTGGTCTTCACACGCTGCTTACGGGAATGGCCGGGACGAGTTCCGGCGCGGCCGTGTCGCCGTGATCGTCCGCTTCGATGCGGCCATCGCGCATGCGGATGATGCGGCTGCAGTGCTTGCCGACATCGGGCTCGTGAGTGACAATGACGATCGTGAGCCCTTCTTCCTTGTTGAGCTTCGTGAACGTCTGGAGGATTTCCTCGGTGGTGATGGAATCGAGGTTGCCCGTGGGTTCGTCGGCCAGCAGGAGGGGCGGGTTGTTGATGAGCGACCGGGCGATGGCCACGCGCTGCTGCTGGCCGCCCGACATCTGCCCTGGGTGATGGTCCATCCGGTGCCCCAGTCCGACCAGCTCCAAGAGCCGCTGGCGCGCCGGAGTTTCTCCTTCTCGCTGAGACGCTGATGGGAGTAGTCCAGCGGCATCATCACGTTTTCCAGGGCACTGGTGCGCGGTAGCAGGTTGAAGCTCTGGAACACGAAGCCGATCTTGCGGTTGCGCACGTCGGCCCGCTGCTGGGGCGTCAACCCGGACACTTCCTCCCCGGACAGCCAGTATTCCCCCGCGGTCGGCCGATCGAGGCAGCCCAGCAGATTCATGAGCGTCGTCTTGCCCGAGCCCGACGCCCCCATGAGGGCCACCATCTCGCCCTGGCCGATCTCGAGCGAGACGCCCTTGAGCACCGGCACGTCCACCTCGCCGAGATGGTACGTCTTGTAAATGTCCCTGACCCTGATAAGGTCCATGATGCGCCTTCTTCGTACGCCGCCGAGCCGCAACCCACAGCCATTGTCGGGTAGGTTTCCGCCTCCCTCTCCACATCAATCGGGATTGGCAGGCGGAAGCCGACTCTGGAGGACCACCCAGCTTGGGGTCGTAAAGCCATCCCATTATACGTGGTATGGCGGCGCGTTGCGTAGACCTCGTCCCGCTCGCCTGAGCCTTGGGCTGGTTTTGCTTGAATCGGTTGTGCCGGATTTGCCGAAGATACGCTGGGACGGTTCCCGGCAAAGCCTGCCGGATAGGCCGCCTTGCAGACTCGATCGGCCCAGGTCGCTGCATTTCGTGTCTCGGGCGGGCTAGAGGATGGCCATGCTCACTCCTTTCACAGCACGCCGTTCGATGCGGCGCGGGACGCAAGTCCTCTTATTAGGACTCGCTGCGGCGACCGCCTTGGGGCAGGCCGGCTGCACGGCGGTGTCCGACTGGGTCCACAACGGCTTCAAGGTCGGCCCGAACTACGGGCGACCACCCGTGCCGATTCCCGCGCAATGGATCGATACGAACGATCCGCGGGTGCATCAAGGAGCTCCGAACCTGGCCCAGTGGTGGGACGTGTTCGACGACCCGATCCTGACCCGGTTGCTCCATGACTCCTACGCATACAACCTGACGATCCGGGCGGCGGGCGCGCAGATCATGCAGGCGCAGATCGCGCGGTTCATCGCCAAGAGCGAACTGCTGCCGCAAGGGCAGACCGCCATTGCGGGGTTCGTTCGCAGCATGGCGAGCGGAACGGGAGGGAGTGCTCTCGGCGCGGGCGCCGACTTCTGGCACCGGCCTGTCGCCCGGACCGGTCCTGTCTCCCGTGAGCAGCACTTCGACCCCCATCAACGGGGCGACCGCGACGCGCAGGGGCGGGCACGACCACGTCGTCGCCCAATGTCGCCGTCTTTGGCAGCGCCGGACCCGTCGGTGGCGGCTCGGGCACGGGCCGATTCTTCAGCAACTTCGCGCTGAACTTGAACGCCTCCTGGGAGCTGGATTTCTGGGGCCTGTTCCGCCGCAACATCGAGGCCGCCAACGCCAGCCTCGACCAATCCGTGCAGAATTACGACGAGATGCTCGTCCTGTTGCTGGCCAACGTCGCCAGCCAGTACATCGAAATCCGCACGCTGCAACGACGGATCGAGCTGGCCCGGATCAACGTCGCGCTGCAAGAACCCCTGGTGGCCGCGTACGAGATCGCGGTTCAAGGCGGGCATGGAGAATGCCTATCCCGGTTATGTCCAGATCCTGGCGAACCTGGAAAATACCCGGGCCCTGATCCCCGCGCTGGAGATCCTCTTGCGGCAGGCGAACAACCAGCTTTGCATCCTTCTGGGACAGCCCGTCCACGATTTGCTGCCGGCCCTCGGCGACGGCACGCGACCCGACCCGGCGAACCCGACCCAGCGCATGGTGTATATCCCCCGACCCCGCGATGTCTCGGTGGTCGTGTGCATCCCGGGCCAGTTCCTGCTGCGCCGGCCGGACGTGCTGGCGGCCGAAGATCTCCTGAGGATTCAGTCCGCCCGCATCGGCATCGCCATCGCGGAGCTGTTGCCGCACTTCGGCGTCAACGGCAGCATCGGCCTGGCGTCGAACAACTTCAACCGCCTGTTCGAGGGCCGCTCGCAGACCGGCGGTATCGGTCCCTCGTTGACGTGGAACATCTTCAATTATGGCCGACTCCTCGCGAACGTGCGCTTCGCGAACTTGCAGTTCCAGCAGTTTGTGCTGGACTACCAGCAAGCGATCCTGAACGCCAACCAGGACGCGGAAAACTCGCTGATCGCCTACTTGAAGTCCTGGGAACAGGCGGATCACTTGCTCAAGAGTGCGGACGCCGCCGCGAACTTGACGAATTACCTGGTCCGGCAGTACGAAGGGGGTTTCTTGCCCCCTGGTGCCACCGATACCAGCGCCTTCATCGCCCAGTTGTTTACCGCCGTGAACTTCCGCGTCAGTCAGCAGGACGCCGCCGCCCAGGCCCAAGGCAACGTCGCTCTGAACCTGGTCCTCCTGTACCGGTCGATGGGTGGCGGCTGGCAGATCAAGCTGCCGGGTCATTAAGATCTCTGAAAGGGTGTACGAATTCCTCTTCGGAGACGACGAAACCGTGCTGTTCCCCCGGGGCCCCAGTTCTCTTGTGGCCTGGCTCTTCGCCGTGGACCGGCTGGACACGTGGGTGTTCCGGGTCGGTCTGGCCATTCCCCTGGTGTGTATCGCCGCCTTGGTCTTGTGGCACCTGATGAGCTACGTGGCTGGGAAGTTGCCCAGGAAGCCCAGGGCGGTCCGGTCTTCTCCCGAGCCGCCCTCCCGACCGTTCCCGAAACCGGGAGAAGTCACGACCAGGGGCGGCCCGGAACAGTGGCAGCCGGTCTGCGCGGAGCGGGAACACGCCCTTGCCGAGGCTTACCTGGAGCTCGCCGAGAGCTGGTTACGCCACGGCCAACCCCAGACGGCGGCCGCCGTCTTGAAGAAGGTCCTCTTGGTCTGCCCGGACAGCCCCCAGGCCGAGCGGGCCCGGGAGCGTCTCGAAAGGATGGGCCGCGAAGCCGCGGGGCCTTACTCGTAGCGCAGGGCCTCGATCGGGTCCAGGCGCGAGGCCTTCCAGGCGGGGTAGTAGCCGAAGATGATCCCCACGCTGGCGGAGACCGAGATGGCCGCCACGATGGCCAGAACGGACATCTCGATGGGCCAGTTCAACATGGAGTGCAGCAACTCGGAAGCGCCGCGGCCGATGACCATGCCCATGAAGCCGCCGAGCAGGCACAGCACGATGGCCTCCACCAGGAACTGGCGCAGGATGTCCTCGGGCCGGGCCCCCACCGCCATGCGCAGGCCGATCTCCCGCGTGCGCTCGGTCACCGAGACCAGCATGATGTTCATGATGCCGACGCCGCCGACGATCAGCGACACCAGGGCCACGAACAGCAGCGAGCGGGCCATCGGTTTCGGACGCCGACCCGAGCGCCTTGGACATCTCGGTCATGTCGCGGACGGCGAAATCGTTGGGTTGGCCCGCCTTGATGTGATGGCGTTCGTGCAGCAGGTCCGTGATCTGGCGGATGGCCAGGGGGATCTCCTCGGCCGTGCTGGCGCGCGCCAGGATCTGGTCGATGTTGGGGAAGCGCGTCTGCTGCGGGTAGTCGGTCAGGCGGAGCGGGTCCATGCGTCGGGTAGACGCTATCCTGGCTTGCCGGGATACGACTGGTTGAGCGAGTTGACCGTGGTGGCCGCGGTGACCGAGGCCATGGTGCTGGACGCCGCGCGCGCCGTGCTCTGATTGACGTTCGTGAGCACGGTGCTGCTCACCCGGGCCTTGATGCTCGTCCAGGGGGCCAGGATGATGTCGTCCTGGTCCATTCCCATCATGTTGGCGCCGCGGGGGCTGAGCACGCCGATGACGCGGAAGCCGACGTTTTGCATGCGGATCTCCCGGCCCACGGGCGACTGGTCGTTGAACAGCTCGTGCTTGATCGTCTGGCCCACCAGGCAGACCCGCGTCTGGTTGCGCACGTCGGCATCGGTGAACAGTTCGCCTTCCTCCAGGTCGTTCCATTCGCGCACGTCGAGGAACGACGGTGTGGTGCCGTAGATGTACAGCGGCACCCAGTTCTTGTTGCCGAAGGTCGCCTGGGTGCGGGCCCGGACCACGGTGGCCACGGCGTGGACCGACGGGCACTCCCGGCCGATGGCGTCGGCGTCCTGGGGCGTGAGCGTGATGACGCTGCCGCCGCCGAACGTGACGCCGCCGCTGGCCGCGGTGCCCGGCATGACCATGCAGGTTGTTGGCGCCCATGCTGGCGATGGTCTTCTGCACGGCCGTGCTCGAGCCCTGGCCGATCTCGGTCATGGCGATGACCGCGGACACGCCGATGATGATGCCCAGCGTCGTCAGGGCCGAGCGCATCACGTTGCGGCGCAAGGCGCGAAGGGCGGTCCGGATAATGGAGTAAAACTTGTGCATCGCGTGCTCCTCGCTGAGCGGCGGCAGCCGGCGCGGCCGGCTCAGTGTGGTTCGATCACTCGGCTTTTTTCTTGCTGAAGGGCGAGGCCACGAACGGATTGGCGCCCGCGTTGCGCGTGCTCTTGAGGGCTTCGCCCGTGATCGACCTGCGTGTGCTCGGACAGCTCGCCGCCGCCGATCACGCCCAGGACCTCCGTGTTGACCGTGTCGCTCAGGCCGGTTTGCACGTCGAGGTACCGCACGTGGCCATCCTGGCCCGGCACCCAGACGAAACCGTGGCTCGTGGCCGCCGTGTCGGTCGGCGAGCGCTTTCTTCCCCGGAGCTTGAAGTAGGTCTCCCGCTGGTCCGGCGGCAATCTGGTCGGCGGTCGGTTGCCAGCGCAGGGCGGCATTGGGCACCATGAGCACATCGTTCTTGTCCGCCACGACAAACGTCAAGTTGGCCGTCAAGTAGGGGCGGAGCAGCCCGTCCTTGTTGTCCACGCTGACCACCACCGTATAGGTCACCACGTTCTGGTTCATCGTGGCGTTGAGGCGGAAGGGCAGCTTCCCCTGGGAAACGACCACACCTTGGTATTGCCGGCCCGGGAAGGCATCCACGGTGAATCGGACATCCTGGCCGGCGCGGATCTTGCCGACGTCCACCTCGTTGACCGTCGCCCAGACTTCCATCCGGCTCAAGTCCTTGGCGATGAGGAAGAGGCTCGGGGCCGAGAGGCTCGCCACGACGGTCTGGCCGACGTTGACGCGGCGATCGATCACCACGCCGCTCACCGGCGGCGCTGATGGTGGTGTAATCGAGGTTGGTCTGGGCGCTATTCAGGCTGGCCTCGGCCAGGCCGACGTTGGCCTTGCTCAGTTCCAGGCTGGCCTTGGCCGAATCGAAGGCCGCCTTGAACTGGTCGTACTCGGCCTGGGAGATGCCCGCCTTGCCGATCAGTTTCTCGGCGCGACCAAAATTGCGCGTGGCCTGGTCCAGGGCGGCGGTCTTCACCCCTACGTCCGCCTTGGCCGCGTTCACGGACGCCCGCGTCGAGTTCCTTTGCGCCTCGTACAGCGAGGGATCGATCTGGGCCAGGATGGTCCCCCGCTTGGCGATCTTGCCGTTCGAGTCGAGCACCGGTCCCTGGACCTCGGAACCCCAGTCGACCATCCCGGACGCCGTGTTCGGATCCTTGCCAATGAAAATGATGCGGCCCAGGACCTGCGCGCCCACGTCCACCAGTTCGCGCGGTTGCAGCGTGCCGGTCGAGCCGACGGTGGCTTCCAGGTGTCCGCGCTTCACCTCGGAAAAATTGAACGCCGTCTGCGGCACTTTCCGGACTTGCCATTGCTGGTACCCGGCGGCGCCCAGGCCGGCAACCACTATCATCAGCACGATGACCTTCTTCATGATCCCCTCAGCGGCCTTCGCTTGGAGAGTGAGTGTCTGGAAAGGGCGGGTTTCAGGTCGGATGGGCACAGTTCACAATCCGGGCCGATCAGCAGCAGCCAGCAGGTCGTGCCCATCCTCCGGATTAATGGGATGTCCCCGGGAAGCGCTCAGTCGTAGCACACGGACCCGGACGCGGCACGCTCCGCGACCACCAGGGGCCGAGAGCCGGTGGGATGCGTACGAGATCGTTACTATCCTTCTTATCTGTCGTAGCAAGCCCCGCCACCGCGACATGTCCTAAAGAGCGTTCTTTCCACGACCCGCTGCCGGGATTTTTCTTCCGAGCGGGTCAATAAGGCGGGTTTTGCGCTCAGTTGTCAGACTTTGTTCTCTCAACTCTTCCGCAATGGAGACGACGGGGATCGAACCCGCAAGCTCCGGCTTGCAAAGCGGACGCCGAACCCCGCCGAAAAGCTCGGAAACCCTGTAAAAAAGACTATATCGCGAATGCCGCGAAGATAGTGCTAACTTCCAGGTGCTGAACACCTTATCGCTTCTTGAGCACGGGATGGGCGCCGCGCAATCTTGGAGGTTGGAAATGACCCCACGCACGAGTTGGACGGAGCCCTCCCATGCCGCATCGCATCGTCACCATCCTGGGCCGACTGCGTCAAGACCTCGCGGCCTGCTTGACTCCCCAGGCGATCGAAACCACCGCACGGCAGGCCGGGCACAGCTGGCGCAAGCGTGTCCTCGACCCCGTCACCACCATCTACCTCTTCCTGATGCAAGTCCTCCACGGCAACACCGCCACGCAGCATGTGGTCCACTTTGGTGACTGGACCTTCACCGATTCCGCCTACTGCCAGGCCCGCGAGCGGCTCCCCCTGGCGGTCTTCCAGCGCCTCCTCAAGGCGACCGCCGCGGCGGTGCGGGACGCCACCACGGCCACCTCCGACTGGTTCGGGCATCGCGTCTGGGTGCTCGACGGCTCCGGATTTTCGATGCCCGACACCCCGGAACTGCAACGCCAGTTCGGCCAACCGGGAAACCAGAAACCGGGGTGTGGCTTCCCCATGCCGGTCAACTTAGGAAGGAACTCCTTTGGTACAATGGAGTTCCTGCGCGTTGCATAAAGAACTAAAGTTCTTCGGACTCGATCGAGCCATTGTGGGCGGTACGATCAAGCCGAGGAACCGAGAGTAGCCCTTGTTTTCAGGCTTTCCGACTGTCCTATGTCTTGGATCGTCTCATGATCGCCGGTTGAAGGGATGCTGCCGAAAGTTTACTTCTCTATGCAACGCTCAGTAGTCGGTACCAGCGGTACCAAAGGAGTTCCCATGACTATCACCTTAGACAATCCCGCCGATACCTTGCAAACCCTCTTCACCACCGAGGCCGACTAGGCCGCCAAGGACTCGGGCATGATCCAGCGCCGGCGCCACGATCACCGGCGCCGGTTTCGTCCAGACCTTGGTCTTTGGCTGGCTCGACGACCCCAAGGCCACCCTGGACGATCTGGGAGACGAGCTCGGCGTCTCCAAGCAGGGCCTCGATCAACGGCTCGACGCCCGCGCTGCCGATTGCCTCTGGCGGGTCGTGACCACAGCGACCCAGCAACTCTTCGCCGCCCGCCCCGAGACCATTCCCCTGTTGCGGCGGTTTTCGAGCGTGGTGATCGACGACTGCACCAGCCTGGGGCTGCCCGCGGAATTGGCCCAGCAGTTCCCCGGCTGCGGCGGCTCCGACCCCGAGGCCGGCCAAGCCGGTTTGAAGCTGCTGGTCCGCTTCGAGGTCACCACCGGCCAATTCCAGGCGCTGCAACGGGGCGCGGCGCGGGATTCGGAGCGCACACTGGTCCAGCGCTTGCCCGCCGTATCCCCGGGAACCTTGCACCTGGCCGATCTGGGCTTCTTTGACTACGACGAGCTGGCCCAGATCACGCAGCACGGGGGCTCGTGGATCAGCCGCGTGCCGGCGATGTTGGACAAAGAAACCGACGACGGCACCCTCGAGGGTCTGACCGATTGGCTCAAACGGCAACGAATCGACCGCCTTGACCAGCCGGTCCGGCTGGGGACGCAGAAGCACCTGGACTGCCGGCTGGTCGCCGTGCGGTTGCCCCGCAAGCTCGTCCAACAGCGGCTGCGGGAGCTGAAGAAGAAACTGAAGAAGAAAGGCCGCACGCCCAGCGACCGCCAGCGGGTGCTGTGCCAGTGGTTGGTGCTGATCACCGACCTGGCGGCTGATCCAGGTTCTCGGTACGGGCGGGACTGATTTCCGGCCGCCGCTGGAACCAGCGTTCCTACGCCGCCATCAGGCCGACTTGGTCGTGCATTTCACGGACGGCGAGGGTCCGGCGCCGGACCGGCCACCGCCGGTGCCGGTCGTGTGGTGTCTGCCACGTCGAGCGTCATCACCGGCGTCCTGGGGGCGCGTCCTGCATATGGGGTGATCGGATGTATCCAGGACCTGGTCTCGACTGCGCTGCAGGACTTTGATCCTGTCGGAGGGGTTTCGAAGAGGGCTCTCTTCCTGCGGTATGTTCCAGGATGTCGTTGGTCCCGGCACACACCACAGGCAAGAGGAGCCCAAATCATGCTGACCACCACCGCGGCCGCCGTCAAGTTCGCTCTTCCGTCGACCCCCGAGCAAACGGCGTGCGCGACGAAGATCGACGAAGGACTTCAGACGTTCTGGAACGTGGTCGAACACCTGCAACACGCCGCCGACCGACAGCAACCGATTCATGAGGTCGAGGAGACTCTCTTTCGGCATCTCTTGGTGATGGGGCACTGGCTGCTCGAAGCGTTCTTGGACATGGCCGGTACGGGGGACGTCGGCCCGATCTTGACGGTCGCGAGCGATTCTCCCGCGAACCCGGACCAGGAACTTCCCCGGTGGGATCAACCCCACACGCGTCCTTATCTGTCGATCTTCGGCGAGGTGGCCATGGAGCGGACCTGCTACGGGCAGGATCGGGTGGAAGCCGCGCCCTTGGACGCCCAACTTCACCTGCCGCAACGCCCGTATTCGTACTTGCTCCAGCCGTGGCTGGGGTCGTTCGTGGTCGATGATGCCCACGCCGAGGCGATCCGCAAGCTGGGGACGATCCTCGGCCTGGAGATCACCGTGAGAGCGTCGGAGGACCTCAACCGCGAGCAAGCCAGCGATGTCGAGGTGTTTCAAAACCGCCTTCCGGTACCGGACGCCGCGGAGGAAGGACCGCTGTTGGTGGTCACGGCCGATTGCAAGGGCGTCCCCCTGGTGCGCAAGGCGCTCCCGCCGGACGAGGCGAGCGACACTCCACTGCCCGCCCTGGCGAACCCGCGTCGTGGCAAGGGCGAGAAGGCGAATCAGAAGAAGATGGCGGCGGTGGGGGCGGTGTACACGATCGCGCCGTTTGTGCGCACGGCCGACGAGGTGATCGACGAGGTGATGCGGAAGAAGGCGCGTGCACGTCGTCCCAACCCGCAGCACAAACGAGTGCGTGCGGAGTTGTGGGTGGGCAAAGTGGCGTTGTTCTTGTGGTTGGCGGATGAGGTGATCCGCCGCAATCCACAAGGGAGCAAGCCTGTGATCTTTCTCTCGGATGGGGAACGGGCGCTGCAAGACCGTCAAAGTGAGTATTTGCCGGAAAACACGGTCTGTATCTTGGATTTGTTTCATGTGATGGAACGGTTGTGGAAGGTGGCCTGGTGTTTCTTTGAGGAGGGGAAAGAGAAGCGCGAGGCGCACCAGTGGGTGGAGAAGCGTCTCCAGCGGTTGCTGGAGGGGCACGTGGCCGCAGTGATCCGGGGGATGCGATACCAGGCCACCCAGCGTGGTTTGAAGGGACAGAAGCGGAAAACGGTGCGGGATGCGGCGGCGTATTTCGAGCGGAATCGCGATCGGATGCAGTATGACCCTACTTTCCGCACATCTGCGTGAGAATATCTGGGAATATTCTCCGGCGGGCGTGATCAGGGATCAGCGCTCATAGGCCCTCGGGATTCCCAGCAGGCGGAGCACCTGGCGTTGCACGCGGGTCAGTTCCGTGGTGAACAGCGTGGTGGTTTTCGCGTCGGTCGTCAGTTCGTGTCGTTGCACGTCGTCGAACAGGTCGAGGATCCGCCGTGCCGTGGGGCGGCGGCAGGGGCGGCCCTCGGGATACAGCGGCAGGCTCTCGGTCCCCGTTTGCTCCCTCGCGCGGCGCACCTCCCGCTCCAGGAGCGACTCCACGACCAAGGCGAAGAAGTACACACACAGCAACGCTTGAACCCGGCTGGCCTCCTTCAGGAACACGGGGGCCACCACGAAGTCCGTCTTCAGTTGCTGGAAACGTTTCTCGATCAGAGGTTATTGTTTGTAAGACAGGAGCAACTCCAGCGGGGACAGCGTCTGGTCGTTGGTGATCAGCGGGAAGGCCCCATCGCAGAGCGCTTCCTCCGCCAACCGCTCAGGGCGAAACTGGATCGCGATATCGAAGCGCAAACGTTCCTCTTTGACGTAACGTGTGTTGGCAGTCGGACGGCCGCGGTGCTCCTGGCGGTAGCGTTCCTCCACTTTCTCCACGACCGTCACGTCGAGCCACTCGGCGACTTCGTACTCGGCCAGGATGGTCTCGACCGCCTTGATCACCTGCGTTCGATCGCGGTAGCGCATGCGCGGGGAAGCGAGCTTCTCCCTGAGTTCGGTCAGTTGTTTCCCGGCCCGCTCCAGCCGACGGTGTCGGGCGTGGGCATCGCACTCGGCCTTGCGCGCTGTAATACCAGAGCACGCGGTAGCCCTCGGCGCTGGCCCGTTCGGGCTCGTGAATCAGGAAGTGGTCGACGACCTCACCGTGCTCGTCCACCTTGTCGTGGAGGTGTCGCCAACGGGCCTGGCCCCGACGCGTCTGGGCGCGAAAGGCCGCATCTTCACTGCGTGTCCGGGGCAGTACGCTGACGAACCGGCCGCCGTTCTCGTGTAGGTGGGCCATGTTTTCGGTGGTGGCCAGCTTGCAGTCGGCCACATAGAGGAAGTCGCGCCGGCCGGTCAACTGGCAGAGGAAGTCCCAGGTCTGGCGATGAGTGGAGTCGTCGGTGGTATTGCCGCTCTCCACTCGGAACTGTACAGGGACAGCACCATCACGCGTCACCGTGAGGACGTACAGCAACTGCTTCAGGTCGGGGCGATGGTCCTTGTTGTGGCCCCAGGTAATGGCCTGGCGCAGTTGTCCGCGGAGGGTGCGTTCCGCGTCGGCGTGCTCGTAGTCGCCGTGGAAGGTAATGGTGGTGGAGTCGTTGTGGAGTTCGTCGAGGGACACGCCGAAGACACGCACCAGGTGCTGGGCCACGCGCAGGGTCAAGGTGGGGATGGCGGCATCGAAGAGGTGATCGAGGCTGCGGCCGGCGCGATCGTCATTGAGCGCGGTGACTTGCTCGGGGGACAGGCCCAAGAGTTCGGGAACGTAGCGGCGTGCCCATGCGCCTACGCCGTAGAGGGGCTCGCGGGCCAGCAAGATGTTCTTCAACAGCACGAGCAGGGTCGTCGCGGAGGCGACGCGTGTGCGGGGGTCTGTGCCGGGGAGGTACTCGCGGAGGAACTCGGCGAGGCGCAGTTTCTCCAGGACGTGGTCGAGGAGAGGCAGCGCGGCGACTTGACGCGACGTGAGCGTTCGCCCGTCGGCGCGGGCGACCACGCCGGCGCAGGGCCGCTGCTGGCGCTCGGGATCGTGCTCGGCGTGGGGACCGTGATGTTGCTCGGGGCGCTTCATGGGAGTGGCTCCTGGCATGGGTGGGGGACGCGCGGGCGCCGACACCTGTGGCGCGCGTCTGTCGCGGCGTGTCCCACGAACAGGATTGTCCCCGAGGCAAGCGTGTCGGGCCGTCAGAGCATTGACGTATGATGAATGGACCGGCCCATTATCCGGAACGCGGTGAAGAACCGAAATTCACCACGAGGACAACGTGATTGTCGCATGAAATCAGGTGTTTGCGCGGCGCTCTTCCGGGCGCGCATCGCCCTTTGGTGAGAGGGCGTCCGTGGGGGGCCGCCAAAGTTATGTGCGTGGGACGACCAGGACACCTGGTCTGCTTGACAGCGGGAAAGGATTCGACGTACGGGTCGCGTGGCTGTGCGGGCGTGAGGCCCGGCCGCGGCGGGATTGCGCGGCCGAGCACCAGCCAGCCCTCTTCCGCGTCAGGCGTTCGCCAGCCGGCGTGGGACACGCCACCGCCGGAGGCACGCCTCCGGTCCGCGGACTCGCCAACCGGTCGGAAATTCGGAGATATGGGTCGGCAGATGTGCGGAAAAGAAGGCGCAGCGATCAGTAGCTCGGCCATTTCCCCGAAGTTGATGGCATAACGGGGTGGGAGTGAGTCGGGCTGTCGTTGATTTCCTCACCACCGATGTAGGGAAAGATCCGCGAGGCATTGCGCTGGTCCTTAGCGATCAATTCATTCATCAGAGTTAATGAGCTGGCGGTGCCTTTCTTGTCTGTATCATCGAATGTGAAACCCATCCCAAGAACGATACTGCCTTGAAAGCTGTTGCTCATGTTAGCCCTGAGCCGGGCCGGGTCACTATGGCCCCCGGAATGGACCAAGTAGGCGGTGATGTGCTTGACCAGTTTCCCATCAAGCATGCGTTGGGGAAGCCGCTGAGTCTTAATCAGCGGGTTGTAGGTTCGAGTCCTACGGGGGGCACTTGCGTCAGACGCCGTCAGTTCCCGACTGACGGCGTCTTTCTGCTTGGTATCCAACGACTTACGGTCCGCGTCCGAGACCTCGCCGGAAGGGTCGATCTCGCCAGACACCGACGCATCACGACCCTCTGCGTCGCCAGAGTGCTGCGCCGGCGCCTGCGCTGGTGACTATCCGATGTCACTGGATCGAGGGAATCGCCGGCTGGCGTCATTGACGACGAGCTGGCCCCCGTCAGGTCAGGCAGGGCCGAGAGGGCAGCTTGACGGTCTTGAAGCTCCGCGTGAGCGTACCGGCCGATGGTCAGGGTCGGCGTCGAGTGACGGGCCAACTCCTGGGCCACCTTCACGGAGGCACCGCCCTGGACGATCATGGTGATGTACGTATGCCGCAGAGCGTGGAAGTCGAGCACCCGCCCCAGAGTGTCGCAGAAGGGAATCCCGGCCGCGGCCAGATCGTGCCGGAGCATCTTGGCCGTCTTCTCGGGCACGTGGAACGCTGGTTGACCACTGGGTTTATCTATCAGCCAGGAGCGCAGAGCGTCAGCCAGGTCCGAGCGGATCGGTTGAACGTCGTCGCGGCGGCGCTTCGAGTAGGCGGCGGCCACGGTCACGGTGGGCGGATCGCCGTCCAGGTGGAAGGATTCCGGGGCCAGGCTGCGGAGTTCGTCGGCCCGAAAGCCCGTACCCGCGGCCAAGCGGTACAATAAAGCGCGATCTGACCCAGACACCCTGAGGACCGTGGTCCCGTTCGCGGTGGCCTCGATGAGCCGGGCCAGTTCCGCCTCGGAGAACGCCCGGCGTTGGCGTTTCCGGTCCGTCGCCGCATTGAAGCCCTGCATGTGAGCCAGGGCGTTGTCTTGAGTGCGACCATCACGCCAGAGCCAGCGGGAAAACCCTTTGATGGCTTGGAGATAGGCGTTACAGGTCCGGAGGGATGCTCCCTGGCCTTTGATCCGCGCGATTGCGTTCTGGACTGCGGAAGGCGCCAGGTCGGAGATCCATTTCACGTTGGCGAACTCAATGATCTTGCCCGCGTACTCACGAGTCTGGCTGACATGCTTGACGGTGTTCCCCTTGTTCTGGAGCGACTTCTCGTAGTCCGCCAAGTGGGATGCGATGGGGCTCTGTTCAGCCTGTAGACGTCGGTCCGCTTTGGGATCGATGCAGCCTTCCCGCCGAAGCCGGGCCTCGGATTCCTTATGATCGGCGAGTGCCTTTGTCTTGGAGCGGTCCGTGAACCCTTTTCGGGTCCGTCGCACGCCGTTCTCGTCCACGTAGGAGTAGTACCAGGAAGTGCCTTTCAGGCTCTTGTCTGACTTCCTTTTGAAGACCGACGCCATAGCTTGTCTCCGCCTTGTTGCCGGCCGACTACCCCGGTGGACGAGGAGCGTACCGTGGTGGATGATAACATCCGCGAAACGAAATCGGGCAAGAAATCATCCTGTTTTGGAAAGCTAAGATGGGCATCGCACTGTTTGGCCGGGCAATGAACCATGTGGTCTTCCGCAGGCCAAATTGCGGCCGACGATGCCTCTCGCAGCAATGTTGCCGCTATGAGCACGCGAACTCGGCATCCCCGTGATCGCGCCAGGATCTGCTTTTTCAGCCAGGTCGTCCTCCACGGCAGCCTGGAACTCTGCCAACACGCGTGACATGTTGTCACTATGGATGCAGATCAGGAATCCCGGACGTCCCTTATCGACCAAGGCCAGGATCGGAATCTTCCTTTCCTTCCGGGCACGTTCTCGGGTTTGATCATAGAGAGTCCGTACGGCATGTCGTTCCCGGTATTTCGTTTCGATGAAGAGCCGGGGATGGGTCGAGTCGCTGGAGCTCGAATCCTCTCGTCCCGACGAACCCGAGAGAGGCTGTCGCCGTTCCCCAAAGAGGGCGGCAACTCGGCTCTCGGCCTTCTTCCACGTTCGTGGGTGCGTGGCCATGATCGGCCTCCTCAGAAGGTGCAAGGGATCGAGTCAACGAACGCGGCTGACTCGGGTTCGGGCATCGGGCACGCCACGCCGATGTGGTGTCTCGGATACGGTGCGACGGCTTGGTCGGAGCGGTCTGGCTCGACGCACGGGGCGTTTTCGGCATTGCCCTCGGCCAGCACCAGACCAGGAAAAGCTGGTGGGCGGCAGTGAGAACAATGGATGACGCCGTGTTCGGACATCCACCACCGCCCTTTGTGGTGGCAGTACGGATTCTGGCAATGCCATCGATTGTCCGTCTCCGGCCTCTCGGGGATGCCGAGGGCGCGGCATCGCTCCGCCCAATGCGCAGTTCTGGATCGCCATCACGACGGAACGTATGGTGTCGCCATCAAGAGGCTGGGCCGATGGAAGCGACAGGGCACGGCCGAACTCGGACGGGGGCAAATAGCGAGCGGCCTTGCCGGTGGCGATCAGGTCCATCAGCCAGTCCCGCCACAAGGCGGTACTCGGGTCCGGGACCATCACGGGCGGCGGGCCGGACCCGGCGGCCTTCCGCTCGGCCTCGGCCTCGGCGGCAGCCCGTTTCTCCGCTTCCTTCCAGGGCATTCCCGCGGCGCAATAGGCGTTGGCCAGGGCGTCCCAACGTAGCCGCCAATCGTCGGGCCAATCGGCCACGAGATCCCGCCACGGGTAGCGGGGCGGCTCCATCACCGAGGCGTCCACGACGCGGTCGATGCTCTCAGCAACGACCGTGTTTGGTTCCGATGATGGTGCGGGAAGGTGGCGTTCCGCCGGCTGGGGCGACGCTTGGCCTCTGAGATCGCGAAGTTGCTCCTGCCACCAGGTCTTGAGGTCGAGCCCGTTCTGATAGGCTTCCGTCCAGTCCTTGCCTTTCGCCTGCGGAGGCGCAACCCGGACACACCGGTCCGAACTGGCTAGCCAGCCTTCGGCCGATTTCTCGCCGGCCCCGTCCGCGTCGCCGGCCACAATCCAGCGTGAAGCCGTCAGCATCGCATTCTTGATGCGGGCAGACGGCTTGTTGCCGGCGCTGCCGAGCGTCACGACGGCGGCCACATCTGCGAGTTCCTGCCCGAGGAGCAAGGCGTCGAACTCGCCCTCCACGATCACCAGGGGCTTGCCGGCGACGATCCCGGACCGGCCGGGGAACAGGCCGCCACGATGGCTCCCCCGGACGGCCACGTACTTGGGATCGCCCTCCGGGCGGCGGATGTTGATGAGCGTGATGTCGGAGCCGTCGAACCAGGGGATGACGATGCCGCGTGGAATCCAAATCTTGCAGTCGGGGTAGATTCCTTCGACATGCTCATCAGCCGGCCAGTAGCCGAGCCGCGCCTCACGGACCGTTTCTTCCCGTAGCCCACGCCCGCTCAGGTACGAGCGGGCCTTGGCACCCCGTTCCGACCAGAGCATCGACTCCGCCCTCGCCACGAGGTCACGGGCGAACTCTTGCCAGCCCTCGGGCCGGTCCGGTCGAGTACAGGCCGCCGCCGGCCGCGGTGGCCGTGACTTCCAGGCGGGCGATCGGGGGAGCTGGCCCCCGATCGCTTGAACCGCTTCGGAAAACGACATTCCGGGGTGGAGGCACCGCACGAAGTCGATGGCGTCGCCGTGGGCCCCGCAACCGAAGCAATGAAATCGGTCCTGACCCGGAACAACGCAAAGGCTTGGGTTGCGGTCGTCATGGAAAGGGCAGACCCACCAGAGCCGGTGCGAGTGATCTCCGGAGCGTCCCTGCGGGGGGCCGTAACAGCGGGCAATGATGTTCTCGATGCGGTCAGAAAGGAACGTCGTCATCGGACCCCTCCCTTCCGGCTTCAGGATCCGCCGACGCCGCAGAATTGACAGAATTGACGAAATCCGGGAAGGGCTTGGTCTCGATGGGGCGCGATTCGGCGGGTTGGCCACTCAGCATCGCGAAGAGATGGGGATTGACCTCATAGGTCGGTGAGGCCTTACGACCCTTGCGACCGGCGGGCTGTGCCGGTTCGGGTCGCGGGCGGATGCAGTGACGCTGTCGAAGCCATCCCAGGGCCGCATGAAGATCTTTGGACCGCTCGCTGAAGTGCCGGAAGTTCCGGGTCAAGTCGCGTTCGGAGAAGCAGGGCTCCGACTGGGCGGCGGCGAATCCATTTCAGGATGGTCTGGACGTGCTCGCCGCCGTCGCTGCCCTTCTCCTTGACTCGCATCAGGGACCGGACGCGATGGGTGTGGCTTTTCAGATAGTTCACCAGCCGGACGGCATTGCGCATCCTCTGGGGAGGGACGTCGGGGACGGCCTCAGAACGCATCGGGTCGGCGCCCCAATGGAGCATGTGGAGCGTCAGCGCGATCCGGGCCGCATACTGTTCCAGCTTGGCCCAGGGGCCGCGCAGCCAGTCGGGAAAGTCGTCCGCGTTCTGCTCGGCATGGTGGTCGTTGAACCACTCTTCCCAGATCTTCTCGGCTTCAGGTGCGAAGTTGATGTTGTATGGGCACTCCTCGCCCTCGTAAACCCTCATGGGAAGCTGCCAGAGTTGTCGGACCAGATCGGCCCAATCCGTCTTGGTCTGCTTGTCAATCCCCTGCTTCGTCCAGCCTGGCTTGGGCATCGGGTCGGGATAGGCGAACAAGATCCGGTCGATGAACCCATCGTCCCGGCCCTTGCCTTCGGCGAGTTCCCCGAGCATATCTGGTGGCATCCCGCCGACCAGGCCGAGGAAGGGGTGGGGCACGCGGATGGGCATCTGATCGGGATTTGACTTGCGATCGATGGTAATCGGCTCGCCCGACCACGCCGAAAGATAGAACTGACGGTCCGTCCCTTTGCCGGACTTGTACTGATTGAACGAGCCCACCAGGGCGGTGAATTCGTCGCGAACGCCGAGGACACCGTGCGGGTTATCGGACAGGATCGGGGCCAGGCTTTCGGTCGTGACGTTATCGACGACGCTCCGCCTTGGGATAGGGCGTGGGGGTGGAACCGGCAAGGAGGCCGACTCGGCCCCTTCAGAAACACCATCATCGTCGAGAGCATCCCCACCCTCTGACTGATGGTGCTGTGCCGTAACGCGTGTACGCGATCGATGCATGTCCTTCTTGGCCATCTCATAGGCTTCACGTGCTCGCTCGAATTCGGTCTTTTCCTCCAGGTACGTCTTGTGGGCTTCCTCGTCGATGCGCCATAGCGGGGAGACCACAGCCTTCAAGGCAGGGCTTTTTCCGTCGCCAGGCTTGCCCACGTTCGCGACGTAGAAAGCAGCCGAAACGAAGTAGCCCTCCTTGATCCGTAGGTTGACCGATTGACCAATGGCAGCCCCGGCGACAGGGAGGACTGCCATGCCGAGGAAATCCGCTGGACAGCCGATGGAGGTCGCCCCTTGACGAATCAGGCGCGCGACAACGTCGGGATAGATGTCCACGGGAAACGGCTCGACGGGGACCGGCTTTTCGAGCTGGGGCCGCTCCCAGCCGTCGTCCTCGGGCGCCGGATCGGCGGGATTAACCACGGCGACTGCGTCGATCAAGTCGTTGGATTCGGGTTCGGCGAGGGTGGCCACGAACTCCTCCCAGGAGCCGATCCCGCTCTTCCTCGGAGGCATCGACCATCTGTTCGATGAGCGATCGGTACGGTTCCGATGACGCGTCCAATTGGCTGATCGACGGTGAGCCCGGCCCGGAGGCGGGCGAGGCACCACACGTCGAAGGGAGTGGCACTCAAGGGTATAGCGTTCATCGCCGGCCTCCCCGCCGCTGGCGCTGAGCTTGTTCTTCAATCCAGCCCTGCACGGTGGCGGGGCGCCAGAGCAACAGCCGAGAGCCCTTCTTGATGTCCGGACCGGGGAATTCCTGGGCGGCGATCATGCGTTCAAGAGTTCGCACGCTGACGCTGATCGAGCCCGCCACGGCGGCTTTGCGGAGCAGTTGCTCGCAAACGCCTGAAGGTGGAACTTTCGTCGCGGTCATGGCACCGACCTCCCCCGCTTGTTTGATTCCAGAGCGGTAAGAACGTCGGGGTAGCTGTACCGGACGACCTTGGGCGAGATGCGGACGCAAGGGATTCGTCGCGTGCGGCTCCAGAGACGAATCGTGCTCGGTCGGACACGAAGCCGAGCGCCGAGTTCCTCAGCGGTCAAGAGGCTAGATGGCATGGTTGATGACCCGAGTTTGGGGAAGAGAAACGGCTGCTCCTCACCCAGACCCGGCGCATACGCGCGAATGGAGGCGCATAACGCACTTAAGCCACGGCCATATCACCACTTAGAGCGTGAATAAAGAAAATCGGGATTCTCTCTACGCGCATAAAACAACCCGGCCGGAGCCGGGTCGGGAGGAAGCAGGAACGCACCGCCAATCTGTTCAGTCGGTCTGCCGTGGGCGTGATGATCGGCCGTCGGCACGGGCACCCAGATCGAGCCGTGATGGATCCATGGAAATGACTTTCGCGGGTTTCGCGGAAGATTCCGGAAGTGAGGGTCGGGCTTCTAGGTAGCCACGGGCCTGTTTGATAAGGCGAGAAATGGCACCTTGGGTGATCGGGCGACCCAACTTGCGAGAGAGATCTTCCGCGATGTCTGCTTGTTTTCGCCCGGCCACCCGCCAGAGAGAATACGCCGTCATGGCGAGCTCGGAGGGTTCCTTGACGTGTCGGACTTGACGATTCTCCGCTCTGGAATGGATTTCATGATTCAGGAGTTCTTCCGTGTGGACGACTTCTTCCGCGGGAACAGGTTCCTGCGCTGCTGAGGGGTTGACCGGCGGTAAGGAAGGCCGCCATTGATAATCGAGTCGGGTCGGTTGCTCGGCCGAATCACCCCTGCCACTGACGGCAACAGGGGCCAATCCCTCCGGCAACTCGCATTCATTGATGACTTGGAACCAGTAGGCCGCTTGCGCGCGATCGATTTCCCGTGCAGGCGGCACTGGAAAATCCCCGGTCATCATTGGAGACATATTGTCGGCGGAAGGATCTGGCAGTGACTCGGGATCGATCCAGGGCGGGACCGCGCCGGGGAATGGAATGTACATCAGGACCCAACGGTCACCCGAAATGCGGCAAAGTCCCTCGTACCGATTGAGATCGACACGGCTCAGCGAGAGATCAGCCTTCACGAAGTCGAAGGCAGCCCGCTGGCCCGTGAGGGAAATGAATTCGACGTAATCTTCCTGGTTCTTGCGCGGTTGGTTGAGGAGATCAATAAGACCGCTCATGGCCGGTTATCCAGATGATGCTAGTTATGACTTCCGCGGTGGCTGTAACGTCAAGGAGAATGACGTGTATGCAAGTTGCTGGGAAGTCGGCGGTTGAGTAAAAGGCTCAGGGTCGAATGGCACTGCCGCTTGCCCTTTTCGCTCGTCCGGCGCGCACCGGGGGCCCGCGCGCGAGGCGCGCCTGGTTTGTTGGGGGGTGTCCGGCGATTTCCGACGGCCGCGTCCGAACTGGCCTTGGCGGTGAAACCCGCCTTGGTCTAGGATCGGTCCTCGGTGAGACCCGCCTTGGTCCGCGCTGCCAAGCTGGACCAGGGTGGGTCTCATGTCTTTTCGCACATCCGCCGCCGGCTTGCATAGGCGCTTCGACCTCGTGCGCCGGTCGTTGTTGCAGGCCCCCGGCCTGCCGTTCGCCGACGCGCTCTCCGCCGAACAAATCCAACACGCCTTCGACGCCGAAGAGGTCGACTTCGGCAACGACGATGACAAGGCCGTCTACACGCCGCCGGTCACGCTCTGGGCCATGCTCTCCCAGATGCTCTTCACCGGCGAACAGCGGTCCTGTGTGGCCGCGGTGGTGCGCGTGGCGGCGTTCTACGCGCTGCTCGGGCGCGAGGTCTGTAGCACCAACACAGGCGCTACTGCCGCGCCGGGCCAAGGTGCCCGAGGGCCTCGTGCGGCGACTGACGCTCCAAGTCGCACGCGACTGCGAAGCACAGGCCCCGGCGGCCTGGCGCTGGAAGGGACGCAACGTGCGGCTGGTCGACGGCACGACCTTCTCGATGCCCGACACGGTCGAGAATCAGGCCGAGTATCCCCAATCCACGGTGCAGGCTGAGGGACTTGGCTTCCCGATCCTGCGTGCCGTCGCCCTCTGTTCGCTGGCCACGGGGATGGTCCTGGCGCTGGCCTGCGGCCCCTATGCGGGCAAGGAAACCGGCGAGACGGCGCTGTTGCGAACCCTGTTCGATGCGCTGTCGCGCGGCGACGTCGTGCTCGCCGATCGCTACTTCGGCGGCTGGTTCATGCTGGCGCTTTTGCAAGCGTTGGGCGTCGACTTCGTGTCCCGCTTGCACCAGTTGCGCAAGGCCGACTTTCCACGTGGTCGCCGGCTGGGCAAGGGGGATCACGTCGTTTGGTGGCCGAAGCCGGAACGGCCCGAGTGGATGGATCAAGAGACTTATGATCGGCTGCCACAACAAATCGAAGTGCGCGAATTGCATGTCAATGTGGATGTGCCCGGCTTTCGCACCGAGTCGCTGGTCGTCGTCACGTCGCTGCTCGATCCCAAGGAGTATTCGCGCGATGATCTGGCAAGTCTTTACCGCCGGCGCTGGGTCGTGGAACTGCACCTCCGCGACATCAAGACCGCGATGCAGTTGGATGTGCTCCGCTGCAAGACGCCGGCGATGGTGCGGCAAGAACTCTGGACCGGATTGCTGGTGTACAACCTGATCCGTCAATCGATGCTCCAATCGGCTCACCAGACCGAACGGCAGCCCGACGAGTTGAGTTTCACGGCGACCATGCAGATGCTGGCGAACACCTGGTTGACGGCGGCCGTGGTCGTGGATGAGAACGGCGCGGCCGCGGACCCACTGGTCACGTTGCGTGTGATTCATGGCGGTTCGCATCGGGTCGGCAACCGGCCCGATCGGGTGGAACCGCGGGCGGTCAAACGCCGGCCCAAGCCGCACCCCCTGCTGACCAAACCACGCGCCAAGCCCGCGCTGCGTTGGTCGCCAACGGCTCGACGTAACCTCAAACACCGCAAGCGGCAGTGCCATTCGGCTCAGGGTCCTTCACGTGGTACGTGACCTTTCCACTCGTCGAGACAGCTCGATGACCAAAATCATAGACCATGTTTGCATCGTCACGCGGTTCTCCCACAAATGTTACGCAGCGGTCCGATTGCAAAACCGTCACGGCCGAGCAACTTGATCTCGTCAATAACCTTCCCGTCATTGGCTTTGTCGGCAAGGTTGTGCACGACGGAAAAAGTGTGGGAAACCTGACCCTCGTTGACAGTCGTTCCCGATCAGCGCAAGACGCTCGCCGGCGCGATGACGGCGAGTCGCCATCAGCCAGTCGTTGTTGTCCGTGACGGGCCGGTCCCGATCCACGGTTCGTTTGGAAACCGCCAGATGTCGGGAAGCCGGTAGAGTCGTTACAACCCCCGTTGCTGGTAAGGATGAAAAAGCTGGTGGGAGAAGGTTGCTACGTCTCACCCTCGGATGGGGGACGCTGGGTCTGTGACGTAAGTTGTTGATGTTATTGGATTTGTGCGTTCCATCACTGTTCGGTAGCGGAATTTCCGATTATTCCGGCGGAATATTCTGTTTAATCGCCCCATCTTTCACCCCATCTCACCTCTCACCCCAACACATCGACCGCCCACCATCTTGACTCTCACCTAGGAGACTTGCACCGCCCACGGGACCATATCCACTGGCGAGACTGGCCGCCCTCACCACACCCCAGCGCCACAGCACCACAGCACACGCCTTACCATCAGGCTAAAACGCGTTTTAGCCCACGTCCCCGCACCACGCCCGGAACGCACACGGTATTAGTGGACGTACGACCACTATCCTATAATCCAAGTGTCCTACGTATCTTACGTACACTATACATCCAGAATTTCTTACCGACCCCCGTAACGACTTACGGCAATTTCAACCAAGCCGAACGCCACCACGCATTAGCGGACAAACAACGATGCCAGATGCACGGATGCACGACTGTAAGACGCTCCATCAAGCCGCATTGTTGCGGCCCCGCCTTACAGCCCCGCACCACTGGCGAGCGTGGCCACCAAGCCACACCGCCCACTGGCGGAACTGGCCCGACCGCAGCGCAGACACAAACGCGTTTTACGCCGAGCCAAGCGCCACCAGGTTGTAACCACGTCCCACGAGGAAACGAGATCATGGCACGCAAGAGCAGCAAGAGCGACCAGGCACAGAACGAGAACCGGCGCAGCCCAGACCGCCCGCGCCACGGCAGGAGAGCAGCAGACCCAGAACGAGAACGCCACCGAGGAGAAGAAGGCCCGCCCCACGTTTGATCGCAAGACCTACGAACAGAAGCGCGACGCAGCCGCCGGCGCAGGCTTGAACGTCCACACGGCCGCTTTCGCCAAGTACCTGGACTTCGGCCGCTTCACCGATGATTGCGTTCTGTACGCCATCAACGCGCCCGACAGCCCCGAAAGACTTGACCATCCGCCAGGTTTACCGCGACATCAACACCCGCCAGAAAGAGCTTGAGCAGACGCACGACGCCGACACGATCGCCAGCGCCAGATTGCGCACCGCGTCCACGCCCTTTCCACGCTGGCGAAGGACCGCGCCGCCGACCTCCCCACGCTGGCCGCCGACTTGCCCCGCTGGCCCATCCGCCGCGCTTCTCAGATCGGCCAACACGCCATCAGCTTCGACCAGAAGACCGGCGCGTTTTCGTTCCGAGGCGTCGCCGCCCTCGATTGGCTGAACGCGCACGGCGCCGCGCAGATCCCCGCCAAGAACGGCCGCGCCCCATGACGCCCGACCAGCTTTCCAAGGCCCTGGACACGCTACGCAACGCGCTCCACACCGAGGACCCCAAGAAGAACCCGACCAAGAAGACTGGCAAGCAGAGCAGCAAGAAGAACGGCAGCAAGAAGACCACCCCGCCCCGTATCGCTTTCGCCATCCCCTTGAGCACCTACGACAACCCCGAGCAGTCACCCGCCCTTGGTAAGACCATCGGCCGCCGGTTGCTTGGCATCGACGACGAGCACAAGAAGCCGCAGTCCTGACAGCCGCTCGACTGGAAGCGCTGGCCGCGCTCATTTCCATCGTCGGCCCCTACGTTGCTGCATATCAGAGCAAGCAGCGTAAGAACAACGTGGACGACGCCGTTGACGCCGTTATCAACGCCGTTCCCGTCGCCCCCGCTGGCAAGTAGCACGTTCACCAGGTTGTAACCCGACAGTCCGGCGCCGCTCCCATCGAGCCGGCGCCGGACGCTTGCACGTCCTGGACATACTTCCTGACCACACCGTCCCACTTCCCGCTTCCCACACTTCCCCCAGGAGCCGACACCATGAACGCCCGACCTGATTACACCCGCGCCCTTGCCCACTACCGCGCCATGCTTGCGGAACTCGCCGCCGAGGCGTCGCCGATCCCCTACACCATGCGGCCGGACGCTACGCCCCGCCCGACGCTGGACGCTGGCGACGCTCACCAGGTTGTAACCCCGACCGCCCGCCCCGCTGGCGACCGCTTGACCCAGAATTGACGTTCACCAGGTTGTAACCCGACCGCCCCGACATAGGCCAGCGCCGCCCGCGCTGGCCGCTTTTATTCCTGCCCTTCCCGTCGCATCGACCACACCCGCCAGGCACGCGCCACACGGCCGCAGACAGCCCCCCAGCCTATCGACCGCCCTTCCGCCCTTCCCATCGACCACACCCGCGCCAGAGCCAAGCCTAGACTCTCTGGCGACCACGCCCAGACCGAGCCGAGCCGAGCCGAGCCGACGGCCGCCAGGCACGCGCCACACACCGCCCCCACGCTGGCCCGGTCGATCGGCCGGACGCTGGCCCAGACCACGCCAGAGCCAAGCCTAGACCGCTCTGGACGCTCACCAGGTTGTAACCGCCCGAGCCGATCGGACCGACCGACCGCGCCGAGCCGATCGGCCCCCAGACACAACCAATAAACGTGTGCATAGTATTCGCTTGTACACTATCAACCGCTAAAACGCGTTTTAGGATTCGGGCCGATCATGCCGCTCGACGCCTGGATTGTCCGCCAGGCAAATCAGGTTCGTTCCCCGCCTTCATGGTGGGTTTCCGTTCGACCTTAACACAGGATCAAATCATGCCGCACTGGCCATTGGAAACCGTTGTGCTGGAAGACAAGATTCACACCTATCGAGTCTTCAAGACGAAACGCAAGCTCATCAAGGTGGAAACCAACCCGCGCTATCGTGACCCGATGGCGGAAACCACGGTCGAGCCGATCATGGGCAACGTGGTCCTGCAAACGCTGGCCCGTCATCGGGAGATGGTGGGGCATCGGTTCGCCGATGAAGATGTTCTGATGAAAGACATGATCCTGCCGCTGGTGTCGATGGCGGGTCGGCGGCTCGACCCGTTCGATTACAACGGCATGGTCAAGGTCGTCTGCGATGCGGAGAAGCGGGGCGAAATCGCGCGGGCCGTGGCTACGGAACTCCGCGTCTATCTGATGGAGCGCTTCTTCTAAAACGCGTTTTAGAGAACGCGTCCCCGGCAAACCTTCGTGGTATCCATTGTTCATGGTGGGCCTCAGCTCGAAAGGGCTGAGGCTCGTTTCGTTTTCAGGGAGCAGACTTCAATGGCACGCAAACTCACCAAGATCAACCCCAAGACCCACATCGCCAAGAAGTTCCCGAAGGACAACCCGCTGGTCTTCTGGTTGCGCTTCGAGGTCTTCTCCAAGGGCGCCGTGAAGGGCTTTGGCACCTACGGCCACGTCCGGGTCGGCATCCTCCAGGAGATCAAGCCGAACGTGGAGTACCGCGGCTTCTACGGCGGGTCGATGGATGCGATGCTCGACCACTTCGAGATCAACTGCCAGTTCGACCCGGACTCGATCCTGCGCTCGGAAGAGAGCAACCGCGTCTACGGCTGGGATTACGAGATTCGCAACACGAACATTGACCTGGGTTGCGCCTGGTCCGCCCATTGCTTGCTCGACTTCATCGACGCGGGCCTGGACAAGCTGCGTGAGGAATGGGGCTACCCGTCGTGCTTCGGACAGTACGTCAACCGCATCGGCAAGGTGCTAGGCATCAACCGCGTCGTCATCAGCGCCAAGGATGATGTGGTCATGCAGCGCGACTTCGACGGCCTCGCGCACCAGGAGTATTGCAGCGGTTACGACTACCGGGAATTCACGCTGGCGGGCGGCGCGGATCACATCGACTACACGCTCCAGGCGTTCCGTGCTGCCATTCTGCGTTACCGCGAATCCATCGGGCAACCGATCGAAGTGTCGGCCTGACAGGATCATCAACGTGTCCAGGGAGGGACTTCCTAAAACGCGTTTTAGCGGAGAGCAGACTTCAATGGCAAGCAAATTCACCAAGATCAACTGGCTCCAACAACTAGAGCAATCCGCCAGCGAGCGCGACGAAGCTCTCGCCTTGCTGCGGCAAGTCAACGCGATTCAGCATGACCCCTCTCTGTCCAAGAGTGAGGTTTGGGCGGCGTTGTGCTGCAAAATGCAGCAACCGATCGACCAGTTCTTGGCCAGGATCAACGAGACAGCCTGACAGGATCATTAACGTGTCCAGGGATGGACGTTCTAAAACGCGTTTTAGGGGAACCACGATGAAAGATGTTCGCATGGTTTTGACAACAACCTGGTACGTCAACCGCTACCGTTGCGAGGATTGCAACGTGGAGTGGGATGACGAATGGGATTGCGGATGCAACGACGAGTGCCCCGAGTGCGGGGCGGAAACCGAGCCGTATTTCTCTCACGACATCAGCGAGAAGTGACATGAAAACGTGGACGTGTACTAGATGCGGACATCCATATCTGGACGGATCAGGCTGCGAATGCCTGCCCAAAGAATGCCTGCGCTACACCGCCTGGCATGACAAGCCCGAGCCACCGCCCGCGCCCCTGTCGTGGTGGGTCGTGAATCTGGGCTGCGACACCGAGGAAGGCATCGACTTCGGCTCGGACCAAACCGCGGCCGAGCGGTTCGCCCGGTTCCTGAACAGCCGGGCGATCTTCGATTGCCAGATCCCGCGTGAATTCCTCCACGGCTAAAACGCGTTTTAGGAGAGCCGGTCCGGCTGTTCTTGTGATCCGGACCGGCCTATCGGGCGGCTGTAAAGCATCTCTTATTGGAGAAACTTTACGCCGCTTCCGGTAATCCCGGCGGTCCTGTAGCCTCAGACCATAACCCGGTTGCCCCAGGTTCAAGATCGCACGGACCGCCGTCGGCGACGCCCCAACAGCACCCCGATCGGTAAAACGAGGATCGCCGTCAATGCGATGCAGAGGGACGAGGGCTCCGGGACAGGTAACGGGTCCATAGAGAGGCCCGAGGCAAACCGCAAGTCAGACTTGGCAATGGGCGTACCATCAGCAAGCGTGACAGCGGTCAACCCAACTGTATGCGAGAAATCCGCACTGATAGATGCGTTCCCCATTGAACCCACTTGCAGCACAATCTCCGCCCGAAGTTCGAACGCGTTGAGACTTGGCACCCAAGCCGCGGGAAGCCAGAATGAGCCCTGCAGTGACGTGGTCGTCAGCCCCTCTTCGGAGATTCCAGTAGCATAACTAAGTCACCGGGGAATAACGACTGTCTCCGCCCCCCCCAATATCAGGAGTTAACCTGCTTCCATTATCATAGTAACTCAGAGAAAAAAAGTACGAATTTGCTGTGAGAAGATCTTGAACAGGAACGTCGGATACCGTGTATGTTACAAGTCTAGCATTTACCATATCAAAGTATCGTTCTGAGTATGTAGTTCTCCCAAGAGTCGCCTGGATTGCGCCATTCAATGTAAAATAAACACGCGCATATGGTGAGTTTGTTAAATTCTGTGCATAAATTAGATCATGAATCGATGCTGCTGCTGCTGTGCTCCCGCCGTGATGATCAGTACCTTGGGGCTCGCCCGCTGCCGGGCCGAAGGGATCGGGTGCAATCGCGCCACTGCCAAAGGTTTCCCCGGGAATCGCGTGGTTTTTTGCCCACAAGGGCCTTTAGTTCCGCTGTTTATGCGGCCAGCGGCTTGAAGAATGAGCCGGCTTCTCGGTGAGTTGGAGGTGAACAAACCTTGCCACCTCACCAGAGAGGCCGACTCGATGGACCATGCTACGGCCGCTGCCGCGCTGCTCGCAACGCACTTCGCCACCTCTTTGTTCCCGCTGACCGTTCGCTTGATCCCCGTGATCGCTCAGATCGGTCCCCTCATCGTCCGGTTCCGCAGGGCGGAGGTGACTCCCCAGACCTGCCACCAGTTCGAGACCCAGTTGCAAGTTCTGCTTCGGGAACTGGGTCGGCTCCTTGTCGAATGGACCTTCAATCACCTCGAACCGCATGACCGTCGGGACATGCCCAACCAGATGTGCTTCCAGGGAGTGGGGTATCGCCGCCGCTTCAAGTCCCCCAACCGCACCGTGGCGACCTTGTTCGGAACGATCACCCTCTGGCGGATGCTGTACCAGCCCTTGCACGGCATCGAACGGTCGATCGTTCCGTTGGAGATCCGCTTGGGACTGGAAGCCGGCTTGGCCACGCCCGCCTTGGCTGAGCGCGCGGCTCAGGCGGCGGCGGTCTCCACCCAGAGCGCCGTCTTGGCCCACCTCCAGCGTGCTCATGGCGTGTGTTGGTCGGTGGCGAGTTTGCGTACTGTCCTCGCGGGAGTCGTGGAGGGTATGGATCCCCACCGCCAGGACGCCCAGTTGGCTCACGTCTTGAAGCTGTTGGAACAGGCGTTCCAATCCCGGGGTGGCCGCAAGCCGGTGTTGGCGGTGGGTCGTGACGGGTTGATGTTGCCGATCCGTGATCACGAGTGTTACCGGGAAGGCGCGACGGCGACGCTCTCGGTGTACGACCGGAGGGGTCGGCGGTTGGGGACGGTGTACCTGGGCCGGATGCCTGAGTCCGGTCAGGAGACGCTGTCGCGGCAGTTGACGGCGTTGCTCGTGGCGGTGTTGGAGCAGTGGACGGGACCATTGCCGCGGTTGGCCTACGTCACCGATGGGGGATACCAACAGACGCGGTATTTCCGCCGGGTGCTCAAGCGGATGTGCCATCCCCGTCATTCCGGTCAGCGGCTGGAGTGGGAATGGGTGATCGATTTTTATCATGCGTGTGAATACATTTACAAACTGGCGGAGGCGTTATTTTCGGACGCGAAGCGTGCCCAGGGCTGGGCGCGAAAGATGTGCCGCTGGCTGAAGACGAAACCGCGGGGGATCAACCGCGTGTTGCACTCGGCGGCCGCGATCCGACGACGGCGGATCGTGATGGGGAAGAAGCGGGAGCAATATCGCAGCGCTTACAACTACTTGCGGAAGCGGATTCGGTTCCTGGATTATTGTCAGTACCGAAACAACCACCTTCCCATCGGCAGCGGGGTGACCGAGGCGGCGTGCAAGACGGTGTTCACACAACGGCTGAAACAGTCGGGCATGACCTGGAAACTGGAAGGGGGTCAGTGGATCGTGGACCTGCGCGTGATCCAACTGAGCGGGATCTGGCCGGAGGTGTATCAGGCATATTTAGAAGCGAAAACTCTTCCCGACATGGGGACTCAGGGGGGTATCGGGAAGAACAAGTCCAAAAAGGTCGCGTAATCGATGGCACTGGCGCGATTGCACCCGTCGAAAACGCGGGTGTTCCGGGCCTACAAGGCGGCCCTCCGCATTCACCTTCAGGAGACCGCGATCGACGGTCGCGGTGACGAGAAACCATGAACAATCCTCAACGGGGCGACGTGCTCACGTTCAGCCCATCCAATACCCTGGTCTGTCCCGTGAACTGCGAGCCGGGCGTCATGGGCGCCGGACTCGCGCTTCAGTTTTCCAAAGAGATGCCCAAGCTCGTCGCGGTGCAGGGGCTGGCGGTCGCGGCGGGCAAGCTGGCACCGGGCCTGCCCTACCACGTCCCGCCCAACTCGGTTGAGCGGTACGACCATCCCGACGGCGCCAAGCAGCCGGCGGTGCTCCAGTCGTGCCCGGAACACATCATCCTGTTCCCGACCAAGAATCAGTGGCGGCATCCCAGCGAGTACGTGTGGGTCTGGGACGGCCTGACGTGGCTGCGGCAGTGGTGCGTCGAGCGCGTCGAGGCGCAGGACCCCCCGATTATCAACATGCCGCTCCTGGGCTGCGGCCTGGGCGGTCTCAACACCGACATCATTACCAGCATGATCCAGTCCTGGGAGTGGACCCTTCCCCGCGAGGTCACGCTCAACATCTTGAGGCGACGATGAACGACACCACGAGCGACGAATGCCCTGCGCCGATCCGCACCTGGTCCGTGGACGAGGTCGCCGAATGCCTGCCGGGCATCACCGGCGCGACCTACGTGGCGCTCTGGAAACTGATCGAGCGCGGTGAGAACCGGAAGCCGCCGGGGGGCGACGGCAGCGATGGCACCGTGGAGGAGCCGGTCGTGTCCGAGAACTTCTCGAACGGCATCAAGGCGTGCTGGCCGCTCCTCACGGACGCGCAGCGGCAAAACATCAGGGATGCGGTCATGCAGGACTTCGACGAAGAGGATGACGACGACGATGAGTGAGACCCTGACCAAGTTCGGCCGGCTCGGCGTGTCACTCGACAAGGGCGGAGCCTATGCCATCGACGCGGATCGCGTGGCCTTGAGCGAGGACAACGTGGTCTTGCTGGCGTCCGTGCTCGGCGACACGGGCACGATCAAGGGCATCCGCGCGGTGCTCAATGCCGACGTCAAGGCGTACCTGTCCGTCGAGGGGATCGAGACGCGCCAGGCGGGCGAAACGAGCCACGACTACTGGTCGAATCGCTCGCCCAGCTACGCGAAGAAGGATGAGACGCAGTATCTCACCTTCTTCCACCGCTTGCCCTTCGGGATGGCCCATGCCGTCTTCGTGAGCAAGCGGCCGGGGTTCCTGCCGGTGGGCACGCCCACCCGCATCTGGAAGGAACTCATGGACAATCGTTTCACCACGCCCATGCTGCGCGGCTGGATGCCCTACATCGTCGAGCAGCTCCGCGCCAAGGATCTGCTCCGGGATGCCTGGTGCTACCGCTGCCAGTCCGTGCTGCTCACGGCGACCACGGAGGACCTCGACCAGATCGTCACCGAGGGCGTGGCCTCGGGCGCGCTGGCCATTGACCAGGCCGCCACCGCGGCGGCCTAAAACGCGTTTTAGAAGAGGCCCATCATTAGCCGCAGCCGGCTACCCCGCTAAAACGCGTTTTAAACTATCGAGTTGGTACGTAGGCGTAGGGTCTCACCCTACGCCTTTTTCGTTTCCAGGAGCATCGTGATGAGCGTGGATCTGGTGGAATCCCTGTCCGACCTGACCGAGTACATCGAGCAGTTCGCCCCGGTGCTGGGCGAGAAGGTCCGCACCGAGCTGCGGCCGTTGTTCGATCCAGAGACGCAGACACTCCCCGATATGAGCTGGGCGGTGCGCAAGGCGATTCCGGCCCAGGCCAACGTCATCGCCGCCGCGGTCGAGGCGCTCAAGAGCGAGAAGTCGGTCATCATCTGCGGCGAAATGGGCACCGGCAAGACGTACATGGGAGCCGTGCTCGTTCATCTGTTCTATTGCCTCCGGGACATCGACGCCTACCGCGTGCTGATCGTCTGCCCGAATCATTTGATTGACAAGTGGCAGCGCGAGATTCTCCGCACCGTGCCCGGCGCCAAGGTGCTCCAGTTCGAGCGGACACAACGGCTCGGCAAGAATGGCAAGCCCCTCAAGACCAAGGGCGCCGACGACAGCTACAAGGCCGTCTTCAGTACATCGACGCCTGCCGGCCCAAGAGTGGCGGCCGGTGGCTCAAGCCCGAGGGCCCCGAGTTCGTCATCGTCGGCCGGGACCAGGCCAAGTGGGAGACCGACTTCCTGGCGATCGGCGAGCACGAGCGGCTCGGCTTCCTGTCTCATCGGCAGGTCCCCGCCGGCCAGGATCAGGTGCGCGACGCGCACGGCAAACCGATCTACGACACCGATCCCAAGCGGCCCTGGCAGTCGATCGCCAGGATGCGGACGGTGTTCGCCGAGGTCACCGTCTGCCCGAAGTGCGGCCAGCCGCCGCGGGGCGCCAACGGTGTCGTCCTGAGCGAGACCGCCTTGCGGAAGAAGCAAAACTACTGCACGACCCGCTACCTGCAAGAGATCGGCACGGCCGATCGGCCCGACCGGGCCCACGACTCCAGCGGCCTCGACCGGATCATGCCCGCGCCGAAGGCCCACAAAGACGACGACATCGGCCGGATCGTCGAGCATGAAGGCCGCACCTATGAGGTCCGGGCGTGTGGCGAGCCGCTGTTCCAGGCCCGCATCAAGCCCCGCAAGGATTCGACCAAGTGGTCGATCGCCAAGATCCTCCAGCGCAAGGCCAAGAAGCTGTTCCACTTCATGGTCCTCGATGAGATGCACGAGCACAAGGGCGAGAATTCGGCTCAGGCCCGTGCGTCGGCCAAGGCCATGTCCGCCGCCCGCAAGATCGTCGGCCTCACCGGGACGTTGATCGGCGGCTATGCGAACCATCTTTATCCCTTGCTCTGGCGCATGTCGCCGCGGTCGCTGGTGGCCGAGGGCTTCGATTACCACCGCGACAAGGCGTTCGTCCAGCAATACGGCCGCATCGACACCATCTACAAGACGAAGTACGGCGACGACCTGGGCCGCTGGCGGGGTCGCAACCGGGGCACCAACTCCATTCGCGGCGACGGCAAGACGACCACCGACATCAAATACAAGCCGGGCGTGATGCCGCACTTCTTCGGCAACCACCTGATCTCCAAGGGCCTGTTTCTCTCGCTCAGCGAGATGGCGGAGGGCTTGCCGCCGCTCGTCGATGACGACCGCTCGCTCATCGCCGTGCCGATGGATCAGGACCTCCACGCGGCCTACAAGCAAGTCGAGGGCGAGCTGCACGCCGCCCTGGTCGAGCTGCTCCAGGCCGGGTCGATGAAGCTCTTGGGGGCCTTCATGCGGACCTGCCTGGACTTCCCGGACAAGCCGTTCGGCTGGGAGCCGCCGTATCCCAACACGAAGGCGATCGGCTACTGGGATGACGCGAAGAACAAGACGCGGGAGAGCTACACGAGCGTCTGTCAGCCGCCCGATCTGGGCCTGGAGCTGCGGAACAAGGAGAAGGCGCTCTTGGACCTGGTGATGAAGGAGCACGCCGAGGGTCGGCAGTGCTGGATTTACCTGGTGATGACCAAGAAGCGGGACATTCAGCCGCGGCTGGCGAAGATGTTGGAAGAGCGCAGGCCTGAAGGTCAAGATCCTCCGGGACTCCACCGTGGAGGTTCGTGATCGGGAGAAGTGGATCAGGCAGAACGCGCCGGGCACGGACGTCATCATCTCCCATCCGCAGCTCGTCTCGACCGGGCTGGACTTCTTCGATGAGGGGATGCACTACAACTACGCCACCATCATCTTCTACCAGATGGACTATCAGGTGAACCTGATCCGGCAGGCCGGGCACCGCCACTGGCGCATCGGTCAGGATGAGGAGTGCCGCACATATTATCTCTACTATGATGGCACGCTTCAGGCGAAGCAAGTGGCGCTGGTCGGCTCGAAGTTCTCGGCCGCGAAGAACCTGGAAGGCAAGTTCTCGGAAGAGGGTCTGGCGGCGCTGTCCGATGGCGGCCTGGAAGCAATGGCCTTGGCCAAGGCGCTGGACAAGAAGATCGCTGACCGTCACGGATTTTGGGGGGCGACTGCCAGCATGCTGACATGAGGAGACAAAATGGCCATGATCCACGGTGCCTGGAAGGAGGTGGATCATGGCCGAAGGAAAGCGCGACACGGTCGTCGCGGGGACATCGTACCATCTGCTTGCCCGTCTCGGAAGACGCCTACACGCAAGCCGTTCACGACCCGGCCGCGTTCCGACGTCTGCTTGATGAAGGCTTCCGAACCACGCCCGAGCTGTTTCCGCCGAACTTCGCACAGGGCTACGAGTTGAAGGACGGCCGCATGTCGGGGAAACAGGGACTCCTGATCCGGCGCATCCTCTCGAGAGACGGGACCGCCTACAGCATCCGGCCCTCGTTCCTCATGCCCTACATGACGGCGCGCGTCGGGGACGTCGAAGGCCCGCTGTTTCTCCGCAAGTTCGGCGTGCCGTACTGGGCGTTGGCCCACGTCTTCGGCGGCGACCCGATGTACTGGTTCCGTCTGGAGTGTGGGCTGGGCCGGTTCCGCATCGTGGGCACGACCGTGCGCCAAGTGGACCTCCCCGAACATCTCCTGGCGGACGAGCACCATCAGTCGCTCGACGGGCAGAAGGTGTACATCGCCACCACCGTCGGCGAGGGGTGTTGCCTGGGGGCCGAGCCGGCCCAGGCCGCCGGCACCGACGAGCTGAAAATGGCCTACGCGGTCTTCCAGGAGGAGGCCCGCGACGTGGCCCCGAAGTACACTCCCAAGACCGTCAGCACCGACGGCTGGAAAGGGACGCAAGCGGCCTGGAAGGCGTTGTTCAAAGGAGTGGTTCTTCTCCTGTGCTTCTTGCACGGGTGGATCAAGATCCGGGACCGGGCCAAGCACCTGAAAGACCTGTTCTCGGAGGTCTCGCGGCGCGTCTGGGAAGTGTACCACGCCCCCGACCGGAGAGGCTTCGGGCAACGGTTGCGTCGGCTGCGGGAGTGGGCCGGCCAGCACCTCGAGGGAGTCGTTCTGGAGAAAGTGCTGGACCTGTGTCGCAAGGGTCGTCAGTTCGCGGTGGCGTACCGTCACCCCGGCGGCCATCGCACGAGCAACATGCTCGACCGCCAGATGCGGGGGATGAACCAGTACTTCGACCACGGTCAACACCTCCATGGCTCGCTCGCGGCCGGCCGGCTCCACTGCCGGGCGTGGGCGTTGTTGTGGAACTTCGCGCCATGGCACCCGGCATCAGCACGTGCGAACGAGGGCTGGCGGTGCCCGGCCGAGCGACTCAACCGACACCGTTACCACGACAGTTGGCTGCAGAACCTGTTGGTGTCCGCGTCCCTCGGCGGGTACCGACGTCCACTCCCCCAAAATCCGTGACGATCAGGAAGATCGAGGACGTGCGGTCGAAGTGGTCGAAGCTGCGGGTGGAGACCAAGGCGGCGATCGTCAAGGCGGCCAAGGCCGGCGTTCTCAACAAGCTGGCGACGGCGGCGGTGGAGGCCCGTCAACGGCCCGAAGATGTCGCCGACGTGACCGAGGAAGTGGTCCAGGCGGCCGGCGAGTTCGTCATCAAGGGCTACGAGCCGGAGCCGGACCGCGCCGGTGCCCACACCGAAGCGGAAGCGCAAGCCCAAGGCGGTGCCGGTGCCCGTGCCGGGGTTCGAGATCGAAGTGGACCCGGACAGCGAGTACCAGCCCGACGAAGGCTTCGACCTGGACCGTTACCTCGATCGCTCGTTCGGTGAGGCCGCGGCGGTGGCCGGCGTGGAGTTGTCCCGCGCGGACATGGCGAACATCTTCGACGATCTGGCGGCGCTGGGCATCGACCTCGAAACGCTGTGATGATGAGGTAAACTTGGTTTCACCCTCCTTCTCCCAAGAATGCGTCGGCGTGTCGGACGACGCGCCAAGGTGCGACTGCGGTTCACCCTTGGTTTGCCTTGCAAGCCACTCCAGGATTTCATTTTGCATCGTCAGTCAGCCAATGGTGAACCGCGGTAACCTCGGAGGACCGGGAGGCTTCCAGAGAGAAGTGCGGCCGGATAGAATCCGCTCACACGCAGAACGCGTTCGATAGGGGCGATCGCGACGTCACTGAGCGGGCCCTTCTCTGACCGGGTTCGCGCCTGGTCGATGATCGAGGCCGTTCGGAGCTTTTCGGACAGTGTGATCGGGAAGACGCATCAGCGAACCGTTCTCGAATCCTGAATAAATCCAGTTATACTTAACATAGCTGAATCCTTTTGGGGCCTTGCCATGAAGCGAATTGTGGGCGGAGCGATGCTCTGGGGCGTCACGCTGGTGGTTGGCTTCGCGCCGATCCTCAAAGGTGACGATGACTCAACGACGGTGAACCTGCTCCCTGCACAGTCCGCGGCGGGCGAGTTGGTCGGCTGGAAGTCGTGGCACGAGAAGCCCGACGTGAAGACGAGAGAGGTCTGGCACCTCGACTCGGAAGGCGTCTTGCACTGCAAAGGAACGCCGCTGGGATGCCTCTACAGCGAGCAGGACTACGCGGACTTCGTGCTGACGCTCGACTGGCGCTGGGTGCCAGGCCAGAAGGCGGGCAGCGGAGGCGTTTTGTTGCGCATGACCGGCGCTCCCAAGATCTGGCCCAAGAGTCTGGAGGCCCAGATCAACGCGGGCGACGCGGGCGATTTCTGGGGCCTGGACGGCTACAGGCTCTCGGGCCCGTCCGATCGCATGAAGACGCTGACGCATCCCCAGTACGGATCGCTGATCAACCTGAAGAAGCTCCAGCCGCTGGAGAAGCCTCCCGGTGAGTGGAACCACTACGAGATCCGCGCCCAGGGTGAAGTCGTCACGTTGCACATCAACGGCCAGGAGGCGAACCGCGCAACAGGTTGTTCCCCGCCTTCGGGTCGTATCTGCTTGACGTCCGAGGGCGATCCGTACGAATTCCGCAACGTTCGGCTGACCGTCCTCGGCGGCCCGTGAATCGTGGGGTGGGCCCGTCTTCGACACTCACGGATTCGTGTGGAGCACGGTTTAGGCCCACCCGACATGGCTATGTTATTTCTTTCAGGGCCTCGCGGCGCGTGACGTCAGTGGATGCTTGTGTTTGGTTTTCGTGTCACTCCTTGAACCAGATTTCCAGCAGGCGGCCGATAATCTGGCAGCCCCGGTCGTTGGCGTGAACGGCGTCGCCCATGAACCAGCCGTAGGTTTTGCCGCTGTCTTGGATATAGGTCCACCAGGGGCCAGTCATATCGAAGAACGCGCATTTCTCTTCCGCCGCCACCGTCCGCATCTTGTAACGGAAATTCGGGGTTGTCGTGTCGATCTCCCGCGTGAATGTCCGGATGTGCTCGTCGCGGATCGACCCGAAGACCGGCGTCAGCAGCAGTATTTCCGTGTCCGGTTTCTGGGCGCGAACCTGTTGGACCACCGACCGGACGGCCTCGGCGTCGCCGCCGTTGGAGATGCCGCCGATGATCAGAAGATCGGGATCATGCTTCAGCACGTAGTCCTGAACGCGATTGTTTTCCCGATAGTAGGTGCAGCCGGTGGAGCTTCGCAGCGAAGCGATCTTGACGATCTTGCACTTCGGATAATCCCGCATCAGCAGCAACTCGAAGGACGAGCCCGACGTATTGCCCATGATGCTGTCGCCCAGGAGCACCATGCGAAGTTCTCCGCCCTCTCGGAGCTTGCTCATGGTCCGGGGAATGTTCGCGAAGCGGCCGGCCGCGGGCTGATAGACAAGCGGATCCATCGCGGCATAGATCGCATCGATTCGTTCCAGGGCGCTCAAGCCAGCGAAGGCGTCAGCGACGCTGCCGTTGAGCAAGAACCCGCCCAGTCGCGCGGTTCCGGGCGAGGCCACCTTGAGCACGAGTTCGTGCTCGGCGTTGCGATCCAGGCCTTTCGCCAGCGAAATCGGACGCATCGTCGGGCTGCTTACGTCCTTCGGGGCAGCGAGCTTGCGAAACGCCGTCCCATCCAAGGCGTATTCGTAGTCCGAGCTGTTCGGGTCGACGACGTCCAGGATACCGATCTCCGAACCCTGGAATTTCAGCGTCACGGCCGCGCCGACCTCGTCGGAGACGAGGACGTGGCGGAAGGGACCGATCGGGCTGGCTTGCCCCGGCTTCCAGTGGCCGGACTGTTTCACGACCGGGTTCTCGTAGGCCACGATCTGGCCGTGGTCGTCCGTTTCCGGGAACAAGGGCGGTGGCAGCGTGCGCCGCTGGGGCTGCGTCGGAACGGGATGGGCAGCCATCAGGGCGTCCACGAATTTCGCCACCGCCTCGGCGTAGATCTCGGCGCCGGCATCGGTTGGGTTGACGCCGTCGGCGGAGAACGCTGCGAAGGAAGTCTCTCCGGCGAGAATCTTCTCGGCCGCGTATTGAGCCAGGTTCAGACTGGGGATGCCGTAATGCTCGGCGATCTGTTCGCTGACCCGAATATACTCGGGCGTCTGACCCATCTGATATGCCTTCAGCATCTCCGGCGTCAACGTGTAGACGAGGATCTGGCTGTGGGTGGCGCGATAGAGGATGATCTGGCGGACCAGTCCTTCGAGCGCCGTCTTGACCTGCTCAATGTTGGTGTTGCGGTCATCGGCGGCGAAATCGAGGATGGCCAGGTGCCCGCTGGCGATCACCTCGCCGAAAACCGGCTGGCCCCGGCTGCAGCGGAAAAGCCCGAACCAGCTACCGCCTGGCTGCGTGTGTCGCGTTTCGATGATCGCCGCCTCCGGGAAGTGCTTCTTGAAGCCCTTGACCATCTGGGCGGAGTAACGCAGGTTCGGGTCTTTCAGGCCGGTGCCGGCCAGTACGGAGTTGCCGATAAAGAACAGAGTACTGGTTCCCGACGGTGTTCTCCTGAAAATAATACTGGCTGTTGGGAACTCCGTCGCGGACCCGATAGAACTCGCCGGCCTGGGTCGGCCACGCTGCACACGCGCTGAACAGGACGCAGAAGAGAGCCGTCTTGAAAGCGGGCCTAATGAACATGGTTTTGTCCTTTCGTTGTACTGGAGTTTCCGGGCGGCCCGGAAGATCATTGCACGACAGGAAACGCCATCTATTCCGCAAATGAACACTCTCTTTGTCAAGCCATCCGGCATCGCAGGTGGGAGACGATCGCGGGCCTACTCTTTTGCAGTTCGCGCACGGTGGACCGCTGGCAGAAACGGTTCCCGCCTGAGGGGATCGCCGGGTTCATCGGGAGAAAGCCTGGCCAGCTCTTTCCGCTGGGGGCGGCTGCATCGGCATCCTTGTCTTCTGGGTCAATCGAGCGGCACGTTGAGCAAGAACCGCGCCGCGCGGACCAGGGCATCGTCCTGATTACGGGGGCCGTTACGTCTCCCAATGTCTTGACTCTCCCAGGATGAGAGAACTCGCAGGATCGCCGCTTCCGGGACCTGGCGTGATCGAAGTATCTTGACCAGCGCCCGACGCCCCAGTCTTGAAGAGCTTTCCTGGAGGGAGCCAGGCCCGAGGCTCGAACCGTCTGGAGCCGCCCCATTGCAGAGCTGTCGGATCGGCCCGGCAGAGCGATTCCCCCACGCCACGAGGACCCGTCTCAACTGGTCACGGAAGTCTCGCCGAAGCTGTGACGGGTCGGACCCGGTCCCGACCTTGATCGGTTCCGATCGTGGATCATGTCGGGGCGAAATCGGCAGGGAACCACCACGGCGCTCAACAGAGTCGGCGGAGTCCTCGGAGGCCCGCTCTGAGGGCCTCCCACTTGTCGACTTTTCCGCGTGTCGGGGAGCGTCTGAAGGCCATATCGCGGGGGCTGATTCCCGGCGGATGGCCGCCGTGGCGGTGCCTGCCTCCGGAGACTCTTCGGGCAGGCCAGGGGGCGGGGAGAGACCGGGCCCGGCCTCGGGGATGTCGCCGGGTCCGCGCCCGACAGCTTACTGGTCGTGTGTGTCGATGTCTGTCCCGATCCCGTTGACACACGCGGCGATGCTGTCTCCTTCTCTGTGGGGATCGGGCCTTCCCAGACAAGATCCACGATCAACGGTCGGTGTTCCGCACCCACGTCTGGTCCGACACGGCAATGACGTGGTCGCCAGCCTGGTCCCGCCAGAACATGATCGATGCGGACGCTGAACTGATGGCTTCCGATGAAGGTGTGGCCCAGCCCAAAGCCGACGACCGAGAAGGCATCGGTAAACTGGGACCAGTTCCGCCAGAAGATCGGGCTCTCGACCATCAGGTTGAAATCGCCTGCTACCAGCACGGGCCGGCGCGGCGGGCCAATCCACTGGCAGACTTCCCGCGAACCGCGGACCTGCACTTCGAGAACTCTCTGGAGTGCCGCTATTCCCTCCCCAAGAGCCTGGACTCCGTGCCGACTTCCGAGCATTCCCGAAAGACCAGCCCTCGGACTCTGGAGGTGAAGGTCGATCAGAATCTACGGACAGCTTCCCCGTCCGCAGCTCATACTGGATCGCGTGGGCCCCATTGCCACGATTTCCAGGGAATTGGCGGGCTTTCCGGATCGGGTAACGGCTGGCGACAAACAACTCGCCACCCTCGTCGAGCACGGTCCAGCCGTTCCGCGTGACCGACGGCGGCCGAGCGCGATGAGCCCATTCCTGAAGGACGACGAGGTCTGGCTGGCATTCGTCGATCAACGCGTCAAGCCGCCCCGTATCGAGCCGGGTATTGTCGGTATTGCAGCATAGGATTCGAAGCCGCAGGCCCCCGGTCGGCCGTGACCACAGGAAGCCCGAGGGAATCACGAAGCCACTGATCGGCAGCATCACGATCACAAATGCGATCAGAAGCGGGCAGAGCAGCCTCGTTCGGTATGCAGCCGCCAGGGGCAGCAGAAGAAGCAAAGGGAACCCCACAGTCCAGCGTGGGCCAAACAGGAACATATGAAGCAGCCATGAGTTCTCTGGAGCGACGCGCTGGAAGAGCCACAGACCGAGCACACAGACGAAATAGAGGCCGCTGCTCCAGGTCAGGAGCGACTGCACCCGCACTCTTACCCAGAATCGCGACCAGGAAGCAGCCGCACGGGGAGCCCGGTAGCGTCGATGGCCCTCATAGGAAGCTGACACAGTGACCTGACCTCTCGAATCGAACCGAGGCGTGTTCCCCGCCCTCTCGCCGAGCTTCGCGAGAATTGTCCCCCATGCCTCTAGCATGTTGCAATCGAGAACCTGTGGACGCCTCGGGAACACGGCAGAAACAAGCGGTGCGGTGGATTCCCAAGTCCGCCGCTCTGCTAAAGGTATAGATTATCTCTACTGGGCCGCGGTCGCCGCAGCATAAAGAGGTAGGGAAACGCGCAGTCTCACAAGTTCCCAAGGGACTCTCGGGTGCCATTCCCGCCGACCGCTTTACACAAGCTTGTCGGGCTGACGTTTTGGCCCAATTCGACAGGCGGGGGGCCGGACACAGACGATTCCCTTCACTTTGGCGCAGCGCGTCGGTCATATCGACCGACGTATCGCTCGGCGAGCAAAAACGGACTCGGCCCCGGCCATTTCGGCCCCGCCGTCGGCTGATCTGGTACAAGCCTGCTCCCGCCGAGTCCCCTGAGACGGCCCAGGGAGACCGCTCCTGAGTTTGCCGCGGGGGGAAACACCGACCCCGGCCCCGGACCCCGTTGTAGAGGCTCCTGTGGCCTCTGAGAACCCCTGCCGCGGAACCGGCCCCGACCGAGGCGCCGGCCGCCGCCGAGCCGGCCGCGTCGTAACCGGCACACTCTGCAAAGACCGAGGGGGGGCGTGGCTTGAGGGTGTCCCCAGGTCACACCCCTTTTTTGCGCCCAACGCTCGCGAGATCGTTGAATCAATCCCCAGCGTCCGCCGAAGCCCCTGATGGGGGGCAAATCCCGTTTATCTGCTCGTTCATCGCCCGCCGCTTCTGGGCGGCCTTCGATGCCGAGATCGACTGTAATGGGCACGTTGGGCCTCGGCTCACGAACCTCCATCTTGGGAGCGCCGCAAAATTGACAGAATTGCCGGAAAACCGGGGATCAACGACGGACGCCACCAATTTCGTCGTTTCTGTCAATAATGCGGCTGCTGCAGGGGATCGGCGGGCTGAAATCGTGGTCTGGAAGTACTCGGACTGCCTTCCCTGGTTGTCCGGACCATGCAGTCGTCCTGGACCTCGAAAGCGGCGAACCCATCCTCATGATCCTGTCCTCAAAGCGTCTTGCCGTTGCGCGGGGGACGCCCCCCACTCTCTCCTCGGCGGCGAAAACTGTGACGGTGAGGCAGGCCATCAGGGCCAGGATCGGAGCTGGAATGAGTCGCGGTCGGGGTCGTGTCGCGGTCATCATCTCGGTGATGCGGAAATGTGGAAAAGGGTCGCCGTGATCGTGCCCATCGCAAGATTGCCGACCCGACAGGCCGTTCATGACTCTCCTGGCTGACCTGGGCCAGCAGACCAGGCATTATCCGACCCCATCTTGACCCCGTGCCAACAGTCATCTTGCAACTCAGAATCGTGGTCACGTTGACCGCCTCGCGGACGAAGCCGGGGTCGATGGTGATCCCGAAACCGGGGCCGGACGGCACCCGCACCATCCCCTTCTCGCACTTCAGCGAGGAGGTCGCGCTCGTTGACCGGGATGTCGGCGTTGCCCTTGAACTCGGTGAATGGGACCGGGTTGGGAATGATCGAGACGAAGTGGACCGCGTCGAGATAGCCCAGCCCCGAACCGGACATGTGGGGCGTACAGAGCAGCCCGGCGGCGTGCGCCATGCGGGCCACCCGCAGCGAGCGGATGAACCCGCCGTAGTAGTGCAGGTCCGGCTGCACGATATCCACGCCCCGGTGACCGATCACCCAGCGGAAGCGGTAGTCGCTGAACTCCTGCTCGCCCGCCGCCACCGGGATCGTCAAGGCGTCGGCCACCGCCTTGGTTTCCTCCAGGTGGTCGAACGGGCACGGCTCCTCGTAGAACGCGTAGTGGTAACGCTCCATCAGCCGCCCGACGCGGATCGCGTTCGGCACGTCATAGGAACTGTTCGCGTCGGCGTAGAGCGTCATCTCCGGGCCGAACGTCTCGCGGACCAGCGGGATCAGGGCCTCGGTCCGACCCGGCAGCGAGTCGGCGTTCTTGCTCATCCGACCGCCGAGGCGGAACTTGATCGCCTTGGCGCCCGTCTCGGAGACCAACCGCTTGAGATACGTCGATCTCCTGCTCGGGCGTGTTGCCCCGGTTGCCGCTGGCCGAGTAGACGGCCACCTCGCGTCGCTGCACCCCGCCGAGCAGGTCCCCGAGGGTCTTGCCCGTGATCTTGCCCAGCAGGTCCAGGATGGCGAATTCGGCCGCCGCCACGCAGACCCAGAGGGCCAGCCCCTGGTACTTGTAGTTGTCGTCGTGGCGGTAGAGTTCCCAGAGCAATGGCTCAAGCTGGCGCGCATCCTTGCCCACGAAGAAGGGGGCGACCCGGTTCAGGAAGATCGGGTAGGTATGGATCAGGTGCATGGCGTTGGGGACGGCCATCCCCTCGGCCCCGTCGGTGGTGCGGACGCGGACGAGGAAGTTCCGGCGATTCCGGAGCAGTTCCATCGTGGCGATTGTGACCGGCCTGGCCAGGTCTTCCACCTGAAGGACGGGGGCCTCTGCGATCTGGTCGAGTCGCTCGTCGGTCACGAGGTGGTCATCCGCAACCACGCCACGCGGGGCCAACCCGGTCAGTAGTCCAGCACCCAGGGTTCCTCGGAAAAAAGCCCGGCGTGGAAGCCTCATGGTCGTTGCCTCTCGGTTTCGTCGCGGTGGGGTCGGTTATGGTTGTGGCCCGATCACGTCGGGATTCACCAGGCCCGAGAGGAAGGGGCTCGGCAGGCCGTGGCAGGTCACGATCAGGCGGTCCCTTGCCCTGGTCGCCGCCACGTACAGCAGTGACCGCTCCTTCTCCTCGTGCTCAGCTCGTTCTATGGGATCATCCGCGGCGACGCCCGCCCGGCGCATCGGCATGACGCCCGCGTTGACACCCGCCAGGATCATCACCGGGAATTCCAGCCCCTTGACCCGGTGCATGGTCGCCAGCCGCACGCCCGCCGCACCGCGGTCTCCGCCCCGGTCGAGGACCACGTGCGGAATGCCCGCGGTCTTCAGGAGCGGCTGGTATTCCTCGGCCACCATCTTGAGGGTTCGGGCCACCAGGCAGATGTCCTCTGGGCGACGGTCGGAGATCAGTTCCTTGAGGGTCCGGGCGAGGAAGTCCCGCTCTGCCGGGCGGGTCCCGAACAGCCGGACGACCGGTACTGGGCCGGATAGCAGCGATTTGTAACCCTGCTCCTCATCCTGCCCGCCGTCCAGGTCATCGGCCTCAATGCCACGGAGCACGCCCGTTGCCCAGGCCCGGATCTGTTCGGTTGTCCGGTAGTTGATCCGCAGCCGACTGGACCGGCCCTGGATCGAGATGCCACACTGGGCCAGGATGACCTTCCGGCCGTAAATGCGCTGGTGGGCGTCCCCGACCAGGAACAGGTCGTCGGCCCCTTCGGGGACGAGGGTACGGATCAGACGCCATTCCTCGACGTGGAAGTCCTGCGCCTCGTCCACGATCACCGCCCGGTACGGCAGCTTCGGACGGTTCGCCTCGATATGTTGTCGGGTCTCCCGGATCAGTCCCAGCCAGTCCGATTTGCCGTGGGCTTGCAACGCAGCGCGGAACGCCTCAAAGACCTTCCAGACCCGCCCCCGTTGTGGCCGGGTCAGTGTCCGGCCCCGCCCAGTGCGGGGCACCTTCAGGTACTCCGCCAACTCGTGGATGCCGTTGGCCTGGACCACCCGGTCCCATTCCGCGCAGAAAGCCCGCGTCGAACTCGGAGGAATCGCTCCCGGCCAGAGCCGTCTGCCAGCAGCGATCCAACTCTTCGTTGGAGGCGATGTCCACACTGATCCCCTGGGCGTTCAGAAACCGGGCGGCCCAGGCGTGCAAGTGGACGACCTCGATGCGAGCTGCCAGGTCGCCGCAGAGGCCCATCAGATTGTCCCGGACATTCTCTGCGAGGTTGGCGGTGTAGGTCGTGAACAGAATGCGATCCTCCGGGCCAGGACAGGCTGTGATCGCCAGGTGCCTGGCCCGGTGCATGGCCACCACCGTCTTGCCTGTCCCGGCCCCGCCCAGAACGCGGGCCGGGCCGTGGAAGGACCGGGTGACGAGCCGATCCTGGCTGGGATGCAGGAAGATCCGCCATTTCTCCAACGGTGCATCCAGAATGGCCGCCAGCTCATCGTCGGTGTGAAGCGTGACAAACCGCCGACGGGAATCGGGGTGGTCCAGGGCCGCCGCCAGATCGGCGGAATCGACCTGTCCGCGCCGGCTCGTGGCCGGCATTGTCTCCCGGACCTCGGTCGGTGGCACACCGTCGGCGAGCCAGATCAGGGCTTCGGCCGCCTCGGCCGGCAGATGCCGACCCAGTGCGAGCATCTGTTCGGGCGTCCGCACGGCCCGCACGGCGGGCAGTAGCACCGCGGGCACGCCGAAAGAGAGCAGCACGTCCTCGTCGAAACGATCCATCAAGCCGGCCGGTTGCGGGGCGTTCTCAGACCGCGGGACCGGCCGATCGGCCGCGTCGAGGCTGACCACCTGCAAGGCCCCGGTGACAGGGTTGACCTCGAAGCTCTTTCGGGCCGCCCAGGCCATCGCCTCGTCGTGATTGTCCACCCAGACCAGGACATAGACGTCGCCCTGATCGGGGTGGAGAACCACCGCGCGGTACTTCTGGTCGATCCGCACAGTGCGGACCTTCTCGTCGTGGACGGCCTGGATCTTCTCGTAGTGGATCGCGGCCGAGGCGGGATTGTCCCGGAATTTCTCGGTGAATTCCCGGACCTTCTTCTGTTGCGCCCTGGGAATGCGGGCGTACGCGTCCAGAAACTCGCTGGCGATCGCCACGGTCGGCATGGGCGGGTCACTCCGACAGCAGGTCGAGTAGTCGCTCCACCGTCAGACTACCGGCGGTGAAGACCTCCCATCCTTGACCACGGAACGCCTCCGTCGCGTCACCCCGCTCGGGCAGGACCACGGCCAACTTCCGGTGCGGCCAGGCGAGTTCGGCTTCCGCACAGACGCAACCAGACCCGTCCTGAAGTTCGAAGCCAACCTCCGGCAAGAGGCGGCTATGCTCCATACAGGCCCGGACCAGTCCACGGCAGCGCTCGTCGCAGTAGCTCAGCACCTCTTCGGCGTGGCGCTGACGTTCGGCAGACGAAGGGGAGGAGGGCATGCCGGCACCGGCCACAGTATCGTTCTGGGTTGGCCTGTCGCCGCCGATAGGCCCACTTACCGCCAGTGCCTCAACCAGATCGGCCCGGCCCATCGCCTGGGCGATGTTGCGCAGGTGCAGCCGGAGGGCCTCGGGGTCATTCAGGTCTCGTGATTGGATCACGATCACCCGATAGCCGTCGGACTCCATCGCCAGCCGTCGAATCTGGTCCTGCTGGGCAGTTCTCGGGTCGCCGTGCAGGCTGCGGCTCATCCCGTCGAGATAGATCGCCACCTTCGATTCCTCGTGCAGCCAGTCCGGCGTTGTCGTGACGTTGATCGTCGTGACGACGGACTGGCGGCACTTCCCGCTCGGGAAGTAGTGGTCCCGGAGCAGTTGCACCAGCCGCGCCTCCGGCACGTTCGAGGGGCCGGCATCCACCGCCGCCCTGTCCCCCTCCATCGGGGATATGAGCCGGTAACCGTCGGGCTCGTGATCGAGTTCGACGATGTACCCGAGTGCGGCCTTCCGGTCGAGCGCCTCGTGGTAGAACTGATTTCGGAAGGTCTTGAGGCAGGAGTAGCAGGCCTTGTCGCAACCGCCGGGGCACTCGGCCAGCAGCGACTTCGCCGTAGTGACCAGTTCCCTCCAGCGGGCGAGCATCTGCTCCAGCAGCCCGGAGCCGCCGGGCATGGGATCGTAGATCAGCAGGTCGATCTTCCGGTCGGCGTGCTCGACCAAGAGCAGTTGCAGGTCCTCTTGCCCCATGTCCAGGAGGCGAACCGCGGCCGTCCGCAGGGCCTCGCCGATATTGACACCCTTCGCCTGGTCGTTGACATTGCGGAACCGGAGCATGTCCACGTCGGCTTGGACGGTGACCGCCAGGGGGACGGGCGCCTTGCCGCATCGCTCGGTGTGAACCTGCAGGAAGTGGCTGATCTCGTCCGGCACGGCATACGGCGTTTTGGCGGCCCCGCAGACCGAGCAGATCAAGTAGCCGAGCTCGCCGGCCTTGACCCGACCCGCCTCGCCGATGTTCGCCAGCTCGATCCCCTGGCCCCGGAGATGGTCCACCTCGGACTGGCCGATCTTGTAGGCGGTCCCGCTCCGACGCTTTTTGCGGAGCCGTCCCAGGACCGAGACGGGCATCGAGAACCGGAGTAGCTCGTCCTCGGTGATCCGGCTCTCATGAGCCAAGTCGAGGTCCGTCAGCGGCATCGCCGGAATGGACTGGCCGCCGGTCTGGCCGGGGGCGGCGTTGCCGGCCTGCTCGGCAATGCTGGTCCGGTCGGCATTGACCCGGAGCACCTGGAGGTTCGAGGTCTGCTCGGCCCCGAGGTGGTACCGGCTCACGTAGTAGGTACCCCGGTTGGCGTAGAGCCGGTTGCCGGGCACGAACTCCCGCAGGGCAATCACATCGCTACGAGAGAGGTCGAAGGCGCGGGGCCCGGCATAGCGGCCGAGCCCCGCTGGGCGGACGCGGTGATCCCGCCCTCGTAGATGCCGTAGCCCGGCAGGAACCCCTCGACGCCCAGGACGGTCAGGGTGTAGGTGGAGCGGTCGCGCTTGACGATGTCGTTAATGAAGTTCTCGCAACGTCGGAACAATTGGCGGTCCTCAGGGTCGATCAGCCCAGCCTGCATCTTGGCGAACAGGTCCGCGAGAACCTTCCGCGCCCACACCAGGCGGCGGTGCAGTCGCCGGATGACCTCTTCGAGCGCGCCGGGGATCTCGTCGATCACCCGTACAATCGCCTCCCGCGAGGCCAGCTCGGCGGCTTCTTCGGGCCAGTGGCGGGCGAACAGGGCCACCAGCCGGTCGGCCAGTGGTTGCCGGATCCGGGCCAGGAGATCGGCGAAGAGGCGGACGTCCGTCGGCATGTCCCGGAAGCGATCGTCCTCGTCGAGCAGGTAATCCCGGATGAAGAGCGGGAAGAGCTGCTTCAAGACATCGCGTACCTGTTCCGTCGACTCGGAGCCCTCACGGGCCCGCAACAGCAGCTCGGAGAGGACGGCGGAGCGGATGTGCTTGGCGACCATCAACGGGTTGCGGAGGTTGAAGGCCGGTGCCTCGATCGCCCCGCCCAGCAGCCGTAGCGGATCCTCGAAGAAGTAGCGGTCATGGTTCGATCGCCGGCAGTAGGTCACGATGACCGCCATGCGCTCCTCGCGGCCCGCTCGCCCGGCGCGCTGCCAGTAATTCGACGCCTTGGGCGGGACGTTGCGCATCAGGGCCATGTCGAGCAGGCCGATGTTGACGCCCATCTCCAGGGTCGGCGTGGCGACGAGGCAGTTGGTCTTGCCGGCTCTTGACTTGAAGTCCTGCTCAATCCGATTCCGCTCCTCGCCGGGCACCTGAGCCGTATGTTCCTCGGCGCTGACCATCACGAATGGGCGGCCCATGAGCCACACGTCGTAGTTCGTTGGGTCCGCCTCCTCGCGGACGGTGATCGCCCCGGCAGTTGTAGCCGGTGCAGCGAGCCTTCGGGGCGCGGCGGGTCATCACCCGCTGGCAGGTCGTGCAACGCTGCCGTTCATGGCCGGGGCTGACCAGCACCTTCTCCGCATCGACCTGCCAGACGTCCCGGCCGAGCCGCCGCGCCCTGGACGACAGGAGCGTGACCGTCGCCAGGACCTTAGCCTCCTTGGTGAGGTAGTCCCATAAGGCGGACGCCGCGGCGTTGACATCGACGTGCCTGGGGTCGCGGGACCACGCCTTCAGGAGCGCCTGAACCGCCGAGGTGCCACTCGGGGACAGGATCGAACGGGCGTATTTGTCGTTCTGGTCAGCAGTGAGCAGCAAGCCCTCGGGGCGGAACTCGGCGAGCGGCAGCAGGCCCGCCTGGATGTACTGGTCGTCCTTGGGGTGGTAGTGCGAGTAGATCGGGTCGTGCGGGACGAACAGGATGCGGCTGCGCCGCCAGATGTCGAGGAGCAGGGAGATCACGTCGACCGCCGCTCCGGCGTCCAGCCCGATCAGCTCCGCCCAGTGCCGCAAGCCGGGGTGATCCGGGGGGAGACCATCGTAGGAGATGCGGGCCAGCCCCATCGACTCCAGGTTATCGCCGCGGCGGATGCCGGTCGTGAACTCGCGCAGGACCATGTACCGCAGCGCCCGGCTGACGGAGAGCCAGAGATCGCTGCCGAAGCGGTCGCGGGCGTACTCGCCGGTCAGCTCGGGCAGCAGCGTGTCGATCAGGGACCGGTCCCGGCGGAACAGTTCGACGAGTTCGTCGGCGACCTTGTCCAGCGTGATCGGCCCCTGGGCCTTCTGGATCACTCCGTTCATGAGGTGCCGGAGCCGGATGCGGCGGGCGTGGTCCTGCATCCAGCCGGCCTGGAATGCGGCGTCCTGGCGGCTGTCGGCGAAGACGATCAGCTTCTTGTGATCCTCGGGGGCGGCGTTGATCATCGCCTGGGCGAGGATGTGGACGTCGGAGACGGTGACGGCGCGGATCGGCTCGGGCAGGCTCGATCGTGCGGCCCGCCGATGGTGCCGGCGAGCGTACCGCATGAGGGGCACGATCGCAGCAGGTCCCCGAAGGCGATCATGGGCAAGAGCGGCTCGGCGTGCCCGCAGCCATCGGCCAGGCAGCGCGGCCCGGCCTCGCGGTGCAAGGCCCCGCACTGGCGGCAGAACGTGGCCTCTGAGCCGGCGGGCGGTCTGGGCGGATGGGCCGCCGGTCTCCGCCTCCTCCAGCAGCCGGTTGGTGAAGACCAGCCGGGTACCCGACGCGGCGGGGGCGGTGGGCCAGTAAGCGTTCTCGGCCCCCTGGTCATCCTCGACGGCGTTGCCCTGATCGAAGGCGCGAAGCCGGCCGTTCGCACTCCGGCCCAGAACCAGGCCCTTGTAGTGGCGCTGGAAGAAATGCTGGCCGCAGCGACAGACCAGCACCGACGGGAAGGCGTCCTCCAGCCGGCCGGGGTGGGCCTCCTTGGCGTCGGCCAGCGACAGGAACAGATCCACCTTCGGGCGGTCGGGCTCGCCTCCGAAGGCGACCACCATCTCGTCCAGACCCCGGAGGAAGAAGTGCACCTTCGGTCTCAGCAGCGACTCGCCGTCCTTCTGGGCGGCGGCGCCGAGCATCAGGTAGGTGAGCAGCTCGGCGGTGGCCCGATCCCCCTCGGGCAGCCGGCCGGGAGCGACCCGCTGGGAGATGATCCAGGCCGCCTGGTCGAGCTTGAGCGGGCGATTCAGCACCGTGGCGGTCTGGTAGACGTACTCATTGTGGACGAGATGTTCGATGGAGCGACTCGCGCCACGAGCTCGCCGGGATCGAAGATCTCGCCCGTCAGTTCCTCGACGATCGCCTTGACCGTGCCCAGATCGACCGGCTCGTCCAGGGCCTTGAGCAGCCGGCTGAGCCGTTCCATGCCGTCACCCTGGGGAGCGACGGTGCGGAACCGCTGCCGGGGCCATTCGCGCTTGACGTACGATTCGCCGATGACTGTGACCCTGGCCGGGTCCACCCCGAAGAACCGGGTGGCGAACCGGAGAGCGGCATCATCCTGGGAACTCAGACCGGCCGGGTTGCCGTCGGTGAGAGTGGCCGAGGTGCCGATGCAGATGACCTCATCGGGAGACTTTCGGGCCAGGACACGGAGCCGGCGGATCAGGCAGGCGACCTCGGCGCCGACCGCGCCGGTGTAGGTGTGGGCCTCGTCGAAGACCAGATACTTCAGCGGGGCCTCGGCGAACAGCGACACCTCGGGGGCACGGGTGGTGAGAATCTCAAGCTGGCGGTAGTTGGTCAGCAAGATCCGCGGCCGGCGGTCCTCGATCTCCGCCTCGGAACAGCACTCCTCCTGGGGAGCGAGGGGCCGGACGGCCCGATCTTCGGCCTGAGCTTCTTCCTGACGCTGGCGGCGCTCGGCCAGGTAGGCGTCACGGGACGATCCCTCGAATCGATCGACCTCGACGTCCTGGGCCCTGGCGGGGGTCGTCCCCGTCCAAAGGCCGAAGCTGATGCCGGTGCCGCCGAGCATGTCGCGCAGGCGGTCGAGCTGGTCGTTGGCCAGGGCGTTCATCGGGTAGATGACGAGCGCCGCGATACCCGCGGTGACGCCTTGCTCGCGCTGGCGGATCAGGTCGTCCACGATCGGGTACAAGAACGACTCGGTCTTGCCGCTGCCGGTGCCGGTCGCCACCAGAACATGCCGGCCGTCGCGGACGGCCTCGAAGACCTCTTGCTGGTGCCGCCACATCGTGGGGTAGCCGATCAGCCTCGGCATGATGGGGTGGAGCACGCCCCGGTCGGCGAGCGTCTGGACCGGCTCGCCCTTGGCGAAGGCCTCGGAGAGCGAGACGTAGGGGCCGCGGACCAGCGGGAAATCCAGCGCCGTCTTGCCGGTGAGCTGGCTCCGGGCCTGATTCGCCAGGTCAGGATCGGCCAGAGGGAAGGCCGAGAACAGGTAGCGGAGGAACTCCTCGCAGATACCGTGGGCGAAAAGGATCGGGTTGATCGCCATCGGCTCAATCCTCGGCGGCGACCGGCGCGGCCGGCGGCGACCATTGGGTTCGTTTTGGAAGGCGGGCGAGGCCGTGCGCGCGGGCGTTGGGTTCGTTCGGCGCGGCCGGGGGACGGCGGCGGTCGAGGGTCCCCGAGAGGGTCCGCCCGACCGGCCTGGCCCGAGATTGGGTTCGTTCGGCGCCGGGGGCGGTCGGGGCGTTGGGTTCGTTTTGGCGAGTCCGCGCCGGGCGGTACGATCCGTGCGATCGATTCAGGGGCACGTTGGGTTCGTTTGGCGCGGGGCGAGCGAGGCCGTAAACCCGGCACGATCGGTCAAGATGGCCGTTGGGTTCGTTTTGGCACGGCCACACGAACGGCATCGGGCACGCCCGGAGCCGGCCGACCGAGGCGGTCCGGCGCGAGGCGAGCCGGGATTGGGTTCGTTTGGCGCCGGGCCTTGGGTTCGTTTTGCACGGCGAGGGAGAACGTGCGGGAGCCGGATTGCCAGAGAGCGGGGCCCGCACCGACCCGTGGGAGGAGAGGCAGGTACGGACGGCGAACGGGGCTCGGCAGAGGAAATCTACACCACGATCGGCCGCCAGGGGGCGCGTTTCGTTCATGGATTCCCCGGGTTCTTCAGGCGGCACCGACGGGGGCCACCTCCTCGGGGGCGACGGGTTCGAGGTTCAACTCGGAGAGGACACGGTTCAGACCCGCGACGGTCACGAGCGCGGGGGACGGCATCTCGATGCCGATGGGGCGGCCGTCGGCGGTACGATCCACCAGGTAGCCGGCGCCGTGCGGCTCGACACGAGTGCTGGTGTCGCCGGGGTGGCGCGGCAGGTACAGATACGCCGCCAGGGGCTTGCCCCGGCGGAACGTCACTTCGAGGTAGCGCTGCGACATCGGTTCACCAGGTTCAGGACAAATCCAGCTCCCAGGATCACCAGTCGGGCCAGATCATGCTCATGAGAGGAACCACGAAAGACACGAAGGACACGAAAAGAAGAAAATTAGCGGATGATTCGTTCGTGTTCGAGTAGCGGGTGATGGCCGAAATTGACGAGGAGACCGAGACGGAGACCGGTTGCCTTCAAATAGTTGTGGACCTGGGCTCGGAACGGGTCGGTGAGGTTCGAGACCGCCTTGATTTCGAGGATGATCGATTCGAAGCAGACAAAATCCGGCTGATACGTTTGCTTCAGGGTGTGGCCTTTGTAGCTCAGGTCAAGCATCCCCTGGGCCACGAACGGAATGCCCCGGAGGCGGAACTCGATCGCCAGGCATTCCTGATACACGGCTTCAAGAAACCCGCATCCTTTCTCCTTGTAAACCTCAAAACAGGCCCCCATAATTTGATAGCTTTCCTCCTTATACAGAATCATCGAATAACCCCCTCTGACTCCCCTCCCGTCCTCTCTTCTCCAATTTCGTGTCCTTCGTGTTTTTCGTGGTCTCTCCCTCCGCGCTGCCGAGCAGGGCCACGGCGTCGTTTCAGCAGTCGGCCCAGGTCCAGCCGTGGCGGGGGTCGTCGGGCGGGAAGGACTCGGGGTGCCAGGCGTGGCAGCCGTCGCGTTTGGCGATGAGCGGGCCGGGGAGGCCGAGGGCGTGGGCGGCGGGGCGCTGGTCAGCTCGGGGATGCCCAGGAGGGCGAAGAACTCGTCGTTGGAGAGCGCCGGCGGCGGATTCGGCCGACCACCGGCCGTCCTTCAGGGCACGGAATGCCGCCGCCGCCAGGCCGGTCAGCCGCTCCCGGAACGGAAGCTGGCGGTCCACCCGGTAGAACCCCTTGGGGTCGGTCGGGTCGTCCCGCACGATCCAGTCGAAGTCGTCCGGGTCCAGGCCGTAGAGGTCGGCGCAGAGGGCGTCGATCTCGACCCGCAGCCGCAGCCGGTCGGCCTCGGTGACGGCCCACCAGTGCTTCCATTCCTTCGCGGCGAGTTCGGGGTAGAGCTGCTTGAGCTTGAGCCATTCGGGGGCGAAGCGGCGGTGGAGATAAGTCAGCCGTGGCCGCAGCTGTAGCAATCCGATCTACAGATCGGCTGAGACTTCCTCGAGATCGACATGGGATCGGGACATTCTTCAACGATGAACCAATTCAAATGTGAACCAGACATCGTTGCACGTAGAACGTAATCGAAGACGAATGAACTAGCAGAGCGACTGCGAACAGAAGAAGTCGCTTCGAGCCGACCACGAAGGCTGTACGAGAGCAGGACTTGTGATTGCCACAGGGAAACTCGCGGACATAGCGAACAGATCAATCGTTCTCGTGTCTGTGGTCCGAGCGATGCCCACGATATGCAATGCTTGAGCACGCGAGCTGATTTCCGAGCTTTGACGATAGGTACTTCGGCTCATCACATAAGAGATTGCGGATCGATCTTCTGCATCGAACGGGATGTCGCTCTCCAGACTGCCGTTCCGACCTTGACCTCTGACCCATCCTTTCTGGAGCAAGATCGAATAGATCGATCATTCGCACCCTGATACAGCGGGAGTGCCACTTCTCCTTCCGGCCCGATCCACCTCCCGAACACGTCCGGCCTGTACCCCTTCGCCTCCCACTTCTCCAGCGGCGGGAACAGCTTGGAGTCGTTGGTCATGTCGAACTCGCGGGCGTAGGTGATCTCCCAGCCGGGGGCGTTGTCGCCGATGCGGATCGAGTGGTCGTAAATCTTGCGGAAGATCGCCAGGTCCCGGTCGCTCTTGAGTTCGACCAGGCTGAGCGTCTTCGGGCTGTTCCGCCGCACGTCGTCGGGCGTGAAGAGCATGGCGGCGGATTCGTTCCGCAGGAGGTCGTCGGGGATCTCGTGGGCCTCCGGCGAGTCGCCCACGCCCATGCGGAACCGGGTGCGGAAGGCCCGCGTCGAGCCGCCCTTGGCAGCGAAGAGAGCAACCTGCTTGAAACGAGTGATCAGCCGCAGAGAAGACCCTCTTCTCGTTCTGGAAGGCGTAGAGGTACTCCAGCCGACCGCTCGAACAGCAGCGTTTCCCGCAGATCCTTGGTGCCGAAGTCGGAGTAGATGCCGGTCGGCAGGATGACGCCGATGCGGCCGTCGTCCCGGAGCAGGTTCCAGAAGACCTCGGCGAACATCTTGTAGGAGTTGAGGTCGGCGCTGCCCTGGAGGCGGAACGGGTGCTCGGGGTTCGCATAAGCCGACGCGGCCCTGGCGGTGCCGGGCCCAGGCGGCGGCCAGGCTCGTCCCGTCACGGCCCCGAGAGAGGCTCAGATCGAACGGATCGGCGGCGCTGCGGGCCCAGTTGCCCAGCGACTTGAACCGGGCGTTGTACTCGCCCCAGTGCTCGGCCAGGGCCGGGACCGACGCGAAAAGTTCTGCCTGCCGACGAATGGCGGCCTGCTTGTCGTAGGTCCGGTAGAGCGGGTCGAACTCGGTGAAGAACTCCTGCGAGTTCGGCTTGATCACGTCCCAGGGCGGGTTGCCGATCAGGCCGTCGAACCCGCTGCGCTCGGGCGTGAATACGTCGGGGAATTCGAGTTCCCAGTGGAAGAACTTGATGTCTGAGGCCAGATGGGAGATGAGAGGCGATCGCGACCTCGGACGGCTCGGCATGGAACGTCAACGGCGTGGGGACGTGGGCCAGCGACGCTTCGTCGGTCGGCCAGAACCAGACGGCGCACCACTCGTCCATCGCCCGCTTGAGCCGCCGGACGGGCTCGCTCCCCTCGACGTGCTCCCGGTAATACCGCTCCCGCGCATCAGGATCGGCCGTGGGCAGGGCGTGCAGCCGCTCGTAATCGGCGCGGGCCTGGGCGACGACCGATTCGGCGGTCGTTCGGTCGTCGGGGAAGAGCGACGGCTGGTTGCGGAACCGGCTCTCGATGACCTCTCGCATCTCCCGCTTGATCCGGCCGTCGCCCGAGCGCCGGTTGCCGATCTTCTCGCCCTTCAGGAACTCCTCGATGCGCTGCGAGCGGGGGCCGTTCTTGCCGTCGCCCCCTTCACGCTCCCAGGCCTTGAGCGGGTAGTCCTCCACCCGGTCGAGCCAGCAGCCGACCAGCGCGTTGCCGACCTTGATCTTGTGGTTCGAGGAACGAGAACGGCAGCCGCTCGTCGAGCGTCTCGACCCAGAGCGAGACGCGGGCGAACTCGACGGCCAGCGGGTTGATATCCACCCCGTAGATGCACCGCTCGACCACATGCCGCCGCAGCAGGGCCTTGACCCGCTCGGCGAACGTGTCGCCCCGCTGCGGCATCGTCCGGCGGGAACGGCAACAGTTCCTCGCCGTCCTTGCCCGAGCGCGGGCGGCCGAAGGGGAGGGTGATCTGCCGGGCCTGCTCGGGGTCGTCGATGTGCCGGTGGACGACGAGGGACCGGTACAGGGCGTCGGTCAGGTAATGCAGCGCGGCCACCAGGAACGAGGCGCTGCCGCAGGCGGGGTCGCAGACCTTCAGCCCGAGGATGACCTCCGGCTCCTTGGGCGTGAGCGTGCCGTCCTCGGCGCGGTCGTAGCAAAGCGGCTCCAGCGTGCGGTGGACGGTCGGCACGGCCAGTTGCGGCCGGGTGTAGAACGTCCCGCTCCCCTTGCGGGTGTTCCCGGCCCGCACGAGGTAGAACTCGCCCGTGGCCACGACCCGGTTGATGAGCCGCTTCGCCGCCCGCTCGATCCGCTCGTCGTAAGCCGCCTGCGACTCCCGCGCCGTCCGGCGACCCTCCAGGCCCGCGACCACGACGGCTTCCCGGCCCAGCGTTAGCGCCCGGTCCACGGCGTCGAGATAATCGCCCGCGTGCAGGGACGGATCAGCGGCCTCGGACTCGGCTTCGACGGCGACTTCTGTTGCCGTGTCGATTTCCTCCGCCGCTTCGGACTCGGGACTCTCCTCGGCGTCCTCATCCGCACCTTCGTCCTCGGCGGCGACCGTGGCCGTCACCTTCTCCTTGCTGAGCTTGGTCAGCAGGTCCTTGAGACCGGGCTTGTCGTGCGCCAGCATGTCTTCGAGCCGGGCAAGCGGCAGCACGGGCTCGCGGCCGATGTTGAGGAAGACCTGCGGGCCGGTCTCCTCGTCCGTCCGCTTGAGCCGGTAGTCGAGCAGACCCTCGTAGATCAGGCCGATGAACTCGGTGCGGAGGTCCGTGTAATCCACCGGCCCTTCGACGAACGTCTTCGTGCGGCCCCGCATCACCGGCAACGGACCGCGCAGCAGCTTGCGGAGGACGGCGTACATCGGTCGCATCGCTGACCGGGACCTGGTGTTCGAGGATGTGGAGCGCCCGCGGCGACGGCATCATCGCTCCCGGCCTCGCCGGGCCGGAACAGGACCCCGCCGTAGGCCGGAAACATGAACGAGCCGTGCGTGAACCCGCCGTGGATCAGCCGGAACAGGCCCATCAGCCGGGGCCAGGCCATCTGGCGATTGAGCATGCTCGTGACGCTGCCCTCGTCCTGCCGCGTCTCCTCCAGGAGTTCGTACAGCGAGCGGACGCCATACGACTGAGCGTAGGTCGGCAGATCGACCGGCAGCAGGCCCCGAGACTCGGCGAACAGGCAGACCACCAGCCGCATCACCACCCGGACCGTGGCCTGGAGCAGCGCCTCGTGGGCCTCGGCGTCGGAGAGCCGCCGGTCCGGCCCGACCGTGACGAGGGCCTGGAACAGCGCCGGGTCGTGCTGGTTCGCCGTCGAGACGTCCTCCAGCAGGAACTCGACGGCCTGCCGGACGTTCTCCCGCAGCACGCTCGACAGGTCCGCCTGGCGCTTGCGGGACTCCTCCACGGCGTCGAGCAGCCCCGAGCGCTCCTCCTTGATCGGGCTGCGAGCGATTCGGGCGACAGGAGTTGCCGCAGGCCGAGCAGTTCCTCGGTCCCCTCGCCGTCGTCGAACCAGCGGTCCGATCTCCCACTCGCACCACGACTCGAAATCGAGGCCCGGCATAGACCAGCCGGAACTGAAGGCCGTTGGTCAGCAGCCCGAGCCGGTGGCCGGTCCCGCGCAGGAGTTCCAGGAAGCGGGCGTAGGCGGTCCGGCCGCGACCCCGACCGACGCTGGCGCGAGGTGTCGGCCATCACGAGCAGCGCCGGGATCGTTGCCGCTCGGATCGGCGAAGACGACCCGGTCGGGCCGGAGCGTCTGCGAGCCGGAGCCGATCCGCACCGGGGCGGTGTACCGGGCGGGGACGTGGTTCTCCCGCAAGGTCATCAGGCGATCCAGGCCGACAAAGTGATCCAGCAGGGCATCGGTCCAGGCCAGGATGGTGCTCGGTTCGAGTTCGCCCTCGCCGCCCTCGCTGACCCTGGCCTGGAACCGGGTGTGGGCGTTGCGGAGCCGCTCGGCGACGTAGGATGGAGGCCGCGCCGGGGACGTGTGATACGGTCGGTCCTCGTCCAGGAGGACGACCGGGGAGAGCAGCAGCCCTTGGTGCCGCAGCCGTGACCACCAGGCATGGACCGAGTCATTCTGGCTCACGACCCCACATCCTCCACGCTCGCCGGCACGACATACTCGATCGCCAGGGGCAGGACCCGAACCTCACGCAGCTCGAACCGCCTGGGCAGGAGCGACTTTAGCCGATAGTCGCGCTCGTTCGTGAGCGACCGACGGGTCTCCTCGACGTCTCGCCTGAGGATCTCGATCTGGTCGAGGATCTCCTGCTCGCGCCCCTTGGCTTCCTCGCGGATCTCTTCGAGCAGGAACCCCTGTTCGCTCTCGGCCCGCTGCTTGACGAGCTCCCTGGCGAGCTGGTCCATCTCGCGCTCGCGGGTCCGTTCCTGCAACTCCTTGATCCGATAATCGTAGCTCTCTTTGGCCGCTCTCTTCTCCCGCTCCAGCGTGGCGGTCGCCCGGCGCTGCAGCACGTCGAACCAGTGGTCTTCCTGCTGACCCCGGAAGCCTTCGAGCACCTGCTTGTGAGCCGGCCAGCGGCTGCGGAGCGTACGCACCCATTCCTCGTGACGCCGCGGCGAGTGGACGGGAGAAAGCCCACTCCGGAGCACGGACTGCTGGAATGCGTCGACCACAGGGGTGAGATCGTCGCCCTCGATACGAAAGACGGTCGAGAACACCTCGTCGTGCAACGGCTCCCGAAGCTGGTTCACGGCGGTCAAGGTCGAGTGCAGGACAAGCAGAGCCTCGAAGCTCGATTGGGAGAGTGCCGCCAGAGACCAGCGGTAAATCGCATCGTGGCCCGCGGGTCGTGAAGTTGCCGGGTGAGCGTGGCCATCGCCTGCCGCATCACCGGATGGCCGAGCCGCATGAGCACCTGGTGCTCGCTTCACCCGCAGGACGGGCGGCCCCTGATCGTCTTTCGTGAGGTGTCGGGCGTCGAAGACAATCTCCATGCGGTCGTTACGCGCTCCGAACGTGAGCGATTGCTTGACCATCGCGGCCCAGCGGGGCGGCGGCTTGAGACGGTAGAACCCGGACCTGTCCTGGATCGCTTCCAGCGTCCCCTGACCCTCGACCTGCGAGGGCGGTCTCCAGGATCTCCCGCAAGGCCTCCGGCGAGATGCCCAGGCGGCTGTCGGTCGATTCCAGCAGTTCCTTCGCACGGCGCGGTCAGGCTGGCGATCTTGTCCCCCGAGGCTTGCCCCAGCTCACGTCGCTCGGGGCTGCGGGCGATCTCATCCTTGAGCATCAAGGTCAGTTGCTCGTCCGGCGTGGTCTTTCCCTGGAAGTGGCGGTGGATCGCCGCGTCGAAGACCCGCTCGACGCTGCCGAGGTCTTCGCGGACCTGCTCGACCTTTTCGGCGACCCGGAAGAGAAAGTCCATGTCCTCTTCCTGGTCGCAGCGGAAGTAATGGACGCTGACATTTCGCACCTGACCGTGACGGGAGACGCGGCCGTTGCGCTGCTGGAGCTTCGACGGCGACCACGGGATGTCGAAGTGGATGATCCAGCGGCAGGATTCCTGCATGTTGATGCCCTCCGAGGCGGCGTCGGTGGCCAGCATCAACCGGACCGGGGCGGCCGGGTCCTCGAAGTCCGACTTGACCTGCTCGAACTCGTTCGGCGGTCATTCCGCCGTAGAGCAGCCGCATCGAGTCGTCGTCGAATCCCTCCTGCCGGAACCTCTGCTCCAGGTGGAACAGCGTCTCCTTGTACTCGGTGAACACGATCAGCCGCTCGTCGTCCCGGAGCTTGCCGCCGACGAACAGGTTCTTTCGCACCCAGGCTACCAGCGTCTCGGTCTTGGAATCTGACCTCTTCGCCAGGGCCGGGAGCGAGTTCGGGGTCCTCGACCGTGATCCGGTCGAAGCCCAGAGCCTCCAGGGCGCGGCCGACCTTCACCTGGAGGGTGGTGAGGTTCGTCCCCCTGGTACGGAACCAAGCCCCGCCGTACCGGGCGGTGTCCTGCTCCAGCAACGACCGTTCGTCGTCGCTCTTGGCCTGCTCCTCGGCCTTCTCGGCCGAGACCCTCGCCATGTGGAAGAGGCCGGCGGCCTCGTCGTCAACGTGACCTTCGATGTGGCGCCACCACGTCCGGGCGAACGCCAGCGGGCAAGACAGAAGCCGCTTGGTCAGCAGCGAGAAGATGAACCGGCCCAGCCATCGCTCCGATGACGTCGAGCCTCTCAAAGAGTCGATGGCCCTGGATGCGATACTCCCGCAGGGCCGCGTAAAGTCCGGCCTCCTGGGAAGAGAGGTTGACTCTCAACTCCACGGGTGGAAGCTGATCAGCGAATGGGGGGCGGAGCGACTGACGGTTGATGTCGTCCTTGAGCCGGCGGACGCGCACCTCGGCCAGGCTCTCGCGGTCCTTGGCGTCCATCTGGACGGTCATCTGGAACCGGATCGGGTCGAGCAGCTCCAGCAGGCCGGTGAAGCAGACCGTCTTGCCATTGTGGGGGGTGGCCGAGGCGAAGATCCGGTGCTCGAACAGGAAGCGGATTTCCCGCAGCATCCGCGTTCGCTGGCTGGCCCGGCCGCCGCTCTGCGGGGCGAAGTGGTGGGCCTCGTCCACGATCAGCAGGTCCCAGGCCGCGTGGGGTGCTGCTCGGCCGTCCTGGGCGCGGCCTCGGGGCCGGCACCCGACGCCTGCAGGAATTGCCCGAGGATGTCGGGCATCCGCAGGTAGTCCATCGACGTGATCACACGCGGGAAGGCCTTCCAGGGGTTGGTGTCGATCCCCAGGCGGCGACGGAGCTGGAAGGTCGATTCGGTGTCGATGACCTCGAAGTCGAGGTTGAACTTGCGCCGCAGCTCATCCTTCCACTGTCTCTGGAGCATTGCCGGGCAGAGAACCAGGATGCGTCGGATTCGCCGGCGCAGGAGCAGTTCCTCCAGCACCAGCCCGGATTGGATGGTTTTGCCCAGGCCCACGCCGTCGGCCAGCAGCAGGCTGACGCGGGGCATTTCCAGGGCCCGCAGGACCGGCTCCAACTGGTAAGGATGAACCTGGATGGCCGAATTCCAGACGCCCAAGATCGGCTCGTCCTCGATCCCCTCGGCCTCCCGGAGCCGATTCAGGCGGGTCCAGCGATGGGCGTTGATGAAGGCGCGGAGGGCCGACGGGCTGTCGGGGCGGTTGGCATCGACTCCGGGCAGCGAGGTCGTCCCGAGGATCTGGGCCGTGGCCTCGACCTCCCAGAGCAACTGGTCGCCCTCGGGATGGCGGCAGTCGTCCAGGTACTCGACCTCGACCAGATGCAGCCGCCCCGGCGAGCCCTGGGTATCGTAGGGCTCGACGGCCCGGATCGTCGCGAGCCGATTGCGGACCCGGACAGCCTGGCCGACTTCTGGCAGTTGCGAGGGAGCATTGATCGCCATGACGTGAATGCGGCCTCCGTCTCGATACTGCCGGCTCCGCGGGGCCGACTTCAACGCAACTTCCTGACAACGTCGAACCGAAGATCAGCCCTCGCTCTCGTCGAAGAAGTTGTAGAAGACCTTTTTCAACTCGTATGCCTCGGTCGTCACAACCCCGAGGCCGTGCTCCGGGAGAGAGGACCGGGGACAGACCTGGGTCCCCTCCGTCCGGTCGTCGGCGACCAGGATCCCGGTTCCGTATGTGCGATTGAAGACAAGCTGACAGGGTAACCCATCGGGGGCCCCGCCACAAGGATACAATAAGCCGAACGCGATGGGCCTGGCCGAATGCGGGTCGATGGTCGATAAGGCATCGAGATATGAGCTACATCGACCACTTCTCCGGCCACGCCGACCGTTACGAAACGTACCGACCCACGTATCCGAAGGTCCTCCACGCCTACCTGGCCTCGCTGGTATCCACTCACGACCTCGCATGGGACTGCGCCACCGGCAACGGGCAGACCGCTCTCGGGCTGGTGCTACACTTCCTGTCCGTTGTCGCCAACGACGCCAGTCCCCAACAACTCGCTCTGGCCCGCCCCCACGACCGCATCGCGTACATCGTCGCCCCTGCCGAGCGGGTGCCCCTGACTGGCGCATCGATCGATCTGATGCGGATGCCGGGCGCGCAGGCTTCGTGGCTCTTCCCTCACGGCAGGGGTGACCGACTCGCGTAGATGAACGGGAAGATGTCGCTCACGCCCCGGAAGAAAAGGATGGACGACGCGGCCAGGAACAGGATCGTGAGGCCGTGCGCCGCGAGCTTGCCCATGATCCCCGGCCGCCTTGCCAGCCGTTCGAACCATCGCGACGCCAGCGCGAACGGGGCCTGCAACAGGAAGAATGCGAGCTGGTAGCCGGTGATCTTCGAGGTCGCCAGGTCGAACATCACCTCGTGCAACAGTCCGCTGACGAGGAAAACGAAGGCCACCCCGCGGACCGGCCGGCGTCGCCCGCCCGAGGGCCGGAAGACGTTCCGATAGAGCCAGTCGTGGACCCGGCCGTTGTACCGTTGCCAGAACTCGGCCACGGACCGCGAGAGGTAGGCGCCGCGGATGATCGGGGCCACGTCGTACCCGGCCAGCCGTTCGAGCCCGTAGAACGCCTGCGAGAGCGACTCGATCGTGACGACGAACAGCACCAGCACCGCGACATGGTCGAGCACGAAGCTCGACTGGAACAGGGGGCTGCCCCGTTTCACGCCCAGGAGCAGGAATCCCGAGGCGACCACAATCGTCCCTGCCGCGATTCGCCAGACGTGCGGCCACGGGCGATCGGGTTGGGTCAGCCGGCGCTTGTGATCGGGGTAGGCGACGGAGAAGACCGGGAATGGGATGAGGAAGTGGTAATACTCGCGGAGAGGCGAGCCGGGGCCGGAACGTCCGCGATGCCGGAAGAAGTCGTACATCGTGAACGCGAGGTCGCCCGCGGCGAAGGCCGCCGCGGCGCGGAGGCCCACGTTCTCGCGGGGGACGATCAGCGGGCACACGAGCAGGGCCGGCAGGAAGCACCAACTCGCCAGTCCGCCTGCCCCGCCCCGCGACCGGAATCGGACGAGCCCCGCGGCGGTGGCGCATCCGCAGGAGGCGACGATCGCCAGGAGTAGCCGGGCTGGTCCTTGCATGGGCGGCGGGAGAGTCCTTCGGACGCGGAATCCTGCGGAGGTCGTGCAGACGAGCCACGCCGAATGGATTCGGGCCACCGGCCGTCTTTCAGACACCTTCATCGGCACGACTCTTCCGTAGGCGCATGGATGTGCCGGCGGGAGCTGTTCGAAGTCGGCCCCTGGTGCTCGGTCCATCGTCGATCGTCGGGTGCCACGGGTTCCGTCAGACCATCATTACAGACGGTCAGCCCCGAGGTCGATGCCGTCGTACACGAACTCTACGCCGATGTCCTGGGACCGTACTGGCCGCCGGAGATCCGGCACATCGAGGACGGTTACAGCTCGCTGCCGTTCCCGTTCGATGAGATCACGCCACAGCCGTTCCGGCTCGTGCAGACGTGGGACGCGGACCGACTCGCTGCCTACATGGCCACGTGGTCCGGCTCTCAGCGCTACCGCAAAGTGACAGGGCGAGAATCCGCTCGATGAGGTCTGAGAGGCACTGGCAGCCGCCTGGGGCGATCCGCACCGGGAGCGGGAAGTCGTTTGGGATTTGCACTTGCGAGTCGGGCGAGTGGGAGTAGCCGGTCGAGGCTGATCGCGCCAGCCCTGAAGTTGTACGGGGGACAAATCTGCAGGATCGGCCGCCGAACCGTGAACCGGGTCGAAAACGCCGTCCCGGTGCTCCCAGGCACGGGCCAGTGGGGCCGGCTCGGCGGGTTCCCGATCCAACCGATCGGGCCCGCATCAATGGCCGCCTGGTTGTCGCGGGCGGTGTGTCCAGAGGGTACGATTCCATTCTGACGGACAAGGTGCAAACCTGGAGCCTTGAGGAGCACTGCTATGGGGGAACCAAAAGAGCCACTGCAGCGTCGCGAGTTCCTCAAAAGCGCGACACCGGTCGCCGCCCAGGTGGTGGGTGCAGCGAGCTGGCGGACCAGGCGGGCGACAGCGGGTATCGGCTTCACCCAGCACGGAGTTTCCGCTCGTGAAACGCTATGGCATGATCGTCGGGCTGAAGCCTGAGCACGTTGCCGAGTACAGGCGGCTCCACGCCGCGGTCTGGCCCGACGTCCTGAAGATGATCCGGGAATGCCAGAATCCAGAACTACTCCATCTATCTTCATCGGACCGGGCCGGAACAGTACCTCCTCTTCAGCTACTTCGAATACGCGGGCGACGACTTCGACGCCGACATGGCCCGCATGGCGGCGGACCCGACGACCCAAGCGTGGTGGCGCCTCTGCAAGCCCTGCCAGCAGCCCGTCGCGACTCGCGCTGAGGGCGAGTGGTGGGCGAACCTGGAAGAGGTCTTTCATACAGACTGATCGGTGCCGCTTCGGAATTGGAGGAGGACACACCCATGGGCATGTTCGAGAGGGTGGGCAAATCGGCCGCGGCGAGCACGCGCAAGGAGAACACGCTCCGCAAACGCGAGCGCATGCATTGCGCGCTGCGGCACGAGGAGCCTGACCGCGTGCCCATCAGCGACTTCTTCTGGGGCAGCTTCACCCGCCGCTGGCGCGCCGAACTCGGGTTGCCTGACGACGCGAACCCGTACAAGCATTACGACCTCGACTGGATCGTCACGGTCCCGAACATGGATCCGTGGATCCGGCCGTTCGAGACCCTGCGCGAGACAACGGACGAGGTCGTCGTGAAGACCGGCTTCGGCGCCGTCATGCGGAAGCGGTTTGACCTGCCGATGCCCGAGATGCAGGCCTGGGACACCGACTCGATCGAGAAACTCGAAGCCGCCGAGTTCGACGACCCGCGCGACCCGCGCCGGTTCTTCGAGGGCGGCGACAACCAGATCGCGGGCGTCGGCGACGGATTCGAGCGCAATTCCCCGCCCTGGCTCGACACCGTCAAGTCGCTCTGGCCCGACATCCCGGTCTTCGGCAGCATGATCGAGGTCAGCGAGTGCCTCACCCGGCTCATCGGCCAGGAGAATGCATTGCTCTGGATGGGCATGGAGCGCGACCGCATGGGAGCGGTCATCAACCGCATCGGCGCCTTCTACCTCGAATGCGCGAAGGCCGAGATCGACGCCGGCGCAGGCCTGCTCGACGGTTTCGTGGTCTGGGGCGACGTCGCCTACAAGAAGTCCACCTTCATGGCGCCTTCCTACTGGCGCGAGTACTTCAAGCCGTGGGTCGCCGCCATGACGTCGTACGCGCACGAACACGGCCTGCCGGTGATCTACCACGGTTGCGGCAACGTCAAGGCGATCCTGCCCGACTACATCGAGATCGGCATCGACGCCTACAACCCGCTCGAGGCCAAGGCCGGTCTAGACGTCGTCGAGCTCCGCCGTCAGTACGGCCACACGCTCGGCTTCTGCGGCAACAGCGACATGCGGGTCTGGGAGACGAACGACCCGGACACGATCCGCCGCGAGGTCCTTCGCAAGCTCAACGCCGCTCGCGGGGGCGGCTACATCTTCCAGTCGGATCACTCCGTCTCGGCCTCCGTCTCCGGCCGGACCTACGACGCGATCGTCCGCCTTGTTCACGAGTTCGGCCGCTACCCGATCCAGCTCGGTGCCTTCGATGAGATCGTCTGAGGACCGCGCGGAGGAGGGCGATTTGAACAAACGTTTCCATAGAGCGGCGGCGAAGACTACCAGTCAGGAACTCAGTCCAATCTGCGGCGACATCATTCGCATTCGGCGGCTGGCTTGAAGAAAAGGCAGGTGTCATCCGTGAGGCGATATGGTGCGATTCTTGTCGGTCTGGCGTGGTGCTGGGCGTCCCAGGCGGTGCTCGGCACGGCGGGCGAGATCAAGCTCACTGCAGCCGATGCGGGGATCTCGGGAGGGGCCGAGTACTATGCCGACGGCGACTTCATCGGCGCGTGGCACGACCAGGGTGCGCGGCTGCAATGGGAAGTGCTGATCAGCGAAGAGACAACCGCTCGCGTCGAGCTGGATCACTCCTGTGCACCCGGTTGCGGTGGCAAGCTCCAGATAGAAGTCGACAATCAGCGGCTGACGGGCGAGACCCGGTCCACCGGCGGCTGGCACACATACAAGGTCATGGATTTGGGCGAGGTCAAGCTGTCTCCGGGGCGGCACGTCGTCACGCTTCGCGCAGGGCCATTTCAGACTGCTCCGATGAACGTGAGGTTCATCCGCCTGGCGCCGGCTGACGGGGCCGCGAAGACCTTCCTGCCCCCGCGGCCTGAGATCCTGCCGCCGGCCGTTTACGTCGTGCCCAACTTCCACCCGGCCAGTTGCGGCTGGCTGACGAACTGGGCAACCGAGCGGAATTACTGCGCCAACTCGTACCTCAACCATCTCGACCGTGTTCGCGACGATCCGGGCTACGCGTTCGTGATGTCCGAATGCAACAACATGATCGCGATCGCCAGTTTCCTGCCCGAGCGGTTCGAGGAGCTCAAACAGCGGGTCAAGGAAGGCCGGGTGGAGCTGGTCAACGGTTTCTTCCTGGAGCCGACGATCAACCTCTCCGGCGGCGAGGCACTGGCCAAGATGGGCATCGAGGGGCTCCGCTGGCAAGAGCAGGTCATGGGCGTGCGCCCGCGGTTCTGCTGGGCGATCGACGTCTGCGGCACCCACGCCCAGATGCCCCAGCTCTGCGCGGGCCTGGGACTGGAAGCCCTCATCTACACCCGCTGCAATCCCGCAGGTAAGGCCGTCTTCTGGTCGGAATCGCCGGACGGCACGCGGCTGTTGACGATCGTGCCGGGCCACTACTCGGAAGACTTTGCCACCGTGTTCTCGCGCCGCGAGCCGGTCCGCTCGAAGCAGCTCATCGATGCCGAACGAATGCTCGCGGGCAGGATGAAGGTCTTTCCGGACGGTGCGCCCGTGTTGATTCTCGGCGGCCACGGCGACTACGCCCTGGCCCCGGCAGACCGTCGGAATCCCGCCGAGTTCCTGCAGGCCTGGAAGTCATTCCAGCCCCGGACTGAGGTCCGCTTCGCGACCTTCGGCAACTATGTGGACGCGCTGCTACCCAGCATCCGGGCGGAGAAGGTCGAGCTACCCACGGTGCGAGGCGGCACCCGATTCACGTTCGATTCGTTCTGGATCGAATGCCCGAAGGTGAAAACCTGGTACCGCCGGGACGAGCACGCCCTGCAGGCGGCCGAGACGCTCGCCACCGTCGCCAGCCTGCAGGCCGGTTACGACTATCCGGCACAGGACTTCTACCACGGCTGGCTGCAGATGCTCCTGAACATGGACCGCAACACGCTGTGGGGCGCGGCCGGCGGCATGGTCTTCGAGCACCCGACGTCCTGGGACGTGCAGGACCGTTTCCAATGGGTCGAAAGCCACAGCCAGGCCGTGCTCGCCGCGGCCGCTCAGAAGCTCTTGGGGGAAGGTCATGCCGTCGGACTGTTCAACCCGGCTAGCTTTTCCCGCACCGATGTCCTGCGGCTGAAGCTACCCCACGGGAAACGCCCCGCCGACTCCGTGTGCCAGGATCTCGGCGACGGCACGGCCTTGTGCCGGCTGGAGCTGCCCCCGGCCAGCGTGACCGGTATCGAATTGCGCGACGAGCGGCCCGCCGCGCCGCGGACGACCGACCTGCCCGCCACGATCGAGACATCATACTACTCGGCGCGGATCGAGCCGGCCACCGGCGCCCTGGCGAGCCTGAAGGCAAAGCCGTCGGGACGCGAGCTGCTCTCCGGCCCGGCCAACGCGATCGTCGCTGAGGAGCACATCGCGGCCGGCGGCGATCCGGGGGACTTCACCGCGCCCCGTTCCCGCCGCCCGCGCCGTGGCAGCACCAGCGACCAGCGGCCGACACTCCGCGTCAGCCAGGGTCCGCTGGCGACCACCGTGGAGGCGGAAGGCCCGTTCTGCGGCGGCAACGCCCGGCGGATCACGCGGTTCTACAAGGACCATCCGCGAATCGACTTCGAGACCGACCTGAACGACATCCCCGACCGGACGGTGGTCCTGACCGAGTTCCCCTTGGCCGAGGAGCCAACTGAGGTCCGCCGCGGAATCCCCTTCGGATTTGCCCTGGAGGCCAGCTCGCCGGCTAATCCGCAACTCCCCGAGACGGCCCAGGGGATCGAGCCCGCGGTGCGCTTCAGCCATTACACGCTCCCCTCGGGCGGCGGCGTGACCCTGCTGGACCGTGGCCTCACCGGGAGAGAGCTCAACGGCAAGGTCCCGGTGATCTACCTCTACAACGCGACCGACACGTATTACGGGTACCCGAATCCGTGGCTCAGCGGCAAAGGAGACCATCACTTCGAATACGCGATTGTGCCGCACGCGGGCGACTGGAATACGGCCGCGGCGGTACGACGGGCGTGGGAGTACAATTGTCCCGTGTCGCTCATCGCCCATTGTGCTCCATCGCCGGCTCGGTCGTTCCTTTCCACATCGGACAACCTGATCGCGGAAGTCGCGCGTCGTGAAGGGAACGAGATCGAGATTCGCTTGGAGGAATGCCTTGGGCAGGCCGGCGAAGGCCGGGTGACCGTCCCACTGCCGCATGACCAGGCCGCGATCACCGACCTGACCGGCGGGCACCGACAGCCGTTGGCGGGAGGGCCGACCTACACGTTCCCGGTGCGGCCCCAGCAGATTATCACCTTGCGCCTCCGGACGGCAACGGCGGTTCGGCCGATCGAGCCGCTCCTGAACTGGGAACCGCTGGTTCCGCCCGCGAAACGAGCGACCCTCCACGAGTACATGAAGAACGTCATCGGCCACCCGCCGCGGGGGTCGTGATGAGAACCTCCCTCAACCCCGCGGGCGTCAGACACGCGCAGGAGGCGCGGGACCCTTCATGCCCGGCCACGGCTGTGGCCGCAACGGAAAGAAGGGCTTGCAGGAAGACCGAATGCGGTGAACGTCCGCCGCTCTGGGCCACGCCCGGATCCCGACGCAGAGACGTGATTGGCTCGGGTCAGCCGTCCTCTTGAGGTATCTCGGAGACAACATGCAACCGAATCCATTTGTGGGTGTTGCCCTCCACGGGGTGGGCGCCTTCTCCTCGGCGAGCTGTTACACGCCTCAGAAGCAAACGAAGCTCTGGTCCTGGGAAATCTACTGGATCTCCCAGGCGACCTTCGCATGGCTGATCCTCCCGATCATCGTCGCGTTCCTGACGATCCCCGACTACCTGGACGTGGTCCGCAGCAGTCCGTCGATCGCGATGTGGAAGTCGCTCCTGCTGGGCATGTTGTATGGGGTCGGCGGACTCTCTTTCGGAATGGGGATCCGTTACATCGGCTTCTCGCTCAACTACGCCATCGCCATCGGGATCTCTGCCGGTCTGGGAACGCTCATGCCTCTCATCTGGCACCCGAACCATGGTTTCGTGCTCGAATTCGCGGACAAGTTCAGCACGGGGCCTGGGCAGGTCGTCCTGGGCGGGATTCTTGTCTCGTTCCTTGGTATCGCCCTCTGCGGCTGGGCGGGAATGCTGCGCGAGCGGGTGGCGGCGCAGCAGCAGACGCCGGATCGCGATCTGGAATCACCAGGGGCTGTCCGCCGCTCGCTCCGCATCGGCGTGTCGCTGGCCATCCTCGCAGGAGTGCTTTCTGCCGTCTTCAACTTCGCCCTGCTGGCGGGTGAGCCGCTGGAAAAATCAGCGGTTGCTCATGGATCCGGCGACCTGTTGAAAATGAACGCGATCTACCCGTTCTCTCATGGCGGCGCCTGGATCACGAACTTCGCCTGGTGCGTGTTCCTCATCTGTCGAAACCGCACCGCTTCGCAGTTCATGCGTCTGCCGGGAACGAGCGGTTCCACGATGGCATTCTATTACCTCATGGCCCTGCTGAGCGGAGCCTGCTGGTACTTCCAGTTCTTCTTCTACGGCATGGGCCATTTTCACATGGGCCGGGAGTATGGGTTTACCAGCTGGGCATTGCACATGGCCATGCTGATCCTCTTCAGCAACATCTACGGCTGGCTCTTTCGCGAATGGGAAGGTATGGGAACCACCATTCCCAAGAAGGTGCTGCACGTCGGCATGCTAGTGATCGTCATTGCGGCGCTGATCATTACCTATGGCAATTACCTGGGCCAGCAACAATCGTCATCGACCGCGGAGGCTCGTTCGGCCAGTTCGCGCGACGTAGTGACGGCCTCTCACCGGCTCACCGGACTGGGCGGCGGATCGTAGGCCGGCCGGTTAGCGGGCCTCATCGCGACAGACTTGGAGCGTGCCTCCGGGGTGATGGAGACAGACGACCCGCACGCGATCCGCCGAGAGGTCCTCCGGAGGCTGATCGCCGAGCTAGCCAGCGGCTACATCTTTCCGTCGGATCAATCCGCTCCAGCCTCCGTGGCCGGCCGGACCCACGGCGAGATCGTCCACCTCGTTCGCGAGTTCGGCCGCTGCCCCATCCAACTCGGCGAGTTTGACGAGGTCATCTAACTCCGGCGCACGAGGGGTTGGAGAACGCGCCGAATCCCATCGGTCCTTCCATTCGAGGAACGGCTTGCCGGCCCCATCGAACTGGATCGGCAACCAGACGTAGCGGCCGTCGATAGCGTTGCTGGGATTCCACCGATCGGCCATGAAGATGAAGGCGCCGGCTTGCCGGCCACCGGCAGCACGAACGTCGATTGCGAGTCGAACGTCGTCCTGGTCCGGTCTTCCGGGCCGACGCACGGATTGCCGAGCTCCTTCCAGGGGCCGGCCATGGAGTCCGCCACGGCCAACCGCGCGGCGTTGGGCGCCCAACCGGTACAGCCGGACGTGATGAGGAAGTACTTCCCCTCGTGTTTGAACACGGTCGGCGCCTCGCTGAATCTGCCGACCAGGATGCGGGAGTACGTCCCGGCGGGTCTCAGATAGTCGTCCGACAACTGGGAGACCTGCAACGTCCCGTTCGCCTCCGACGAATAGACGTGATAGGCCGTGCCGTCGTCGTCCACGAACAACGTCATGTCGCGGGCCATCTGGCCGCCCTTGAAGTCGCGGCGAAAGACGAGATCCCTGGGATAGTCGGGGATCGGGCCGCCCGGCAGAGCGATCTTGCCGAGAGCCTCGGCTTCCGCCGGGGAGAGTGGTTGCTTCCGTTCGGCCGGGATGTTGGCCGGCCAGACACCGGCATTCGGACGCAGGCTGCCGAGGTACGTGTAGGGGCCGGTCACGTTGTCCGCCACGGCCACGCCGCTGCGAGCCGCGCCGTAGCCATGACCGGCCAGTTCCAGGTGGAACCACATCACGAACTTGCCGGTCTTCCGGTTGTGGATCACCTTCGGACGCTCAAGGATGCAGCCTTTGACGATGTCGCTCCCGGCGTCGTCGGAGACTGGAAGGGCGATGCCGTCGTCCTTCCAGTTGTAGAGATCCTTCGAGGAATAGACGTGCACGCCGACACGGGCGGCGTTGCCGGCAACGCCCTCGATCTTGTGCTCGCCGAACCAGTAGTACGTGCCGTCCTGGTGCAGCATGCCGCCGCCGTGGGCGTTGATGGGCACGCCGTGGTCGTCCGGCCAGATCTCACCGGGCCGGAAGTCGCGGCGGCCCTCGGCCGCGCACGCGATCGAGACGAGGGTCGCACACAGGAGAAGCGGCAAGATGACGTGTCTCATGGCCTATTCCGCCGGGAATATCCGGAACTCGTTGATGTTGATGGGACGCGCCGCCCTGAGGACGTTCAGGCCGATGAACCGCGCCTTGACCACCGGGAAGGCGAGATCCTTGTCTGCGCCGATTGTCGTGCCGCGCGCGATTTCTTTCCAGGAGTTGCCCTGGCTGATCTCGCTGGCGAACTCGCGGGTCTCCTGCCATTCGATCTCGGAGAACCACACCCGGCCGATGGGCCTCTCCTCGCCGAGGTCAACGGCGAGCCAGCGCGTGCCGCGAAATTGGAGGCCCAGCGGGTCTTGAGGTCGCCATCCGACGTCAACGATCTTTCACGGACCGGATGGACCGGACCTCCGCGTTGATCCGGACCTTCACGTCCCGCGGTTCCGTCGAGCCGATTCGGAAGTCGGTCACTTTCCCGTCCTGCCAGGCGATGTCCACGGTGAACCCGCCACGCGCCCGCAGGCCGTTCACCTTGCCGGCGGGCCAAGCCTTGGGCAGGGCCGGCAACAGCTCGATTTCCCCGGCGTGACTCTGGAGCAGCATCTCCCCGATCGCGGCCGTCTGGCCGAGATTACCGTCAATCTGGAAGTCGCAGAACCCCGGAAACCTGGCCATCAGGTTCGGGTTGAGGCTGCGGGCCAGATGGGCGTCCACGACGGCCAGGGCGGTGTCGCCGTCCTGCAGCCGCGCATAGGTGTTGGCCTGGAACGCACCCTGCCAGCTGCCCACCCGTCCGCGCTTCCACCACTGGCCGGAGTCGAAGATCTTGCGCAGCGCCGCCGCCAATTCCGGCGTGCCGCGCGGCGTGATCTGTGTGCCGCAAATCATCCCCCAGCTCGACTGTACCTGGCACTCCGCCGTGCGCTGCCAGTCCTCCAGCCATTCCTGCAGCTCGCCGGTCGTCGGGCTGATTTGCATCGGTGGCAGTCGCGGCAACGACTTCTCGATCTCCGCGCGCAGCTCGGCGTCTTCGCCGAGAATCCGGCTGGCCTCCGCGCAGTTCTGGAGCAGCTCGCGCACGATCTGCATGCTGCCGGTTGGACCCATGCAAACGCATCCCGTCTCGCCATCGGGCTTCCGGAAGGCATTCTCGAAGTTCGTATCGGGACCAGTCACGAGCCAGCGATGCACCGGCTCTTCCATCATGTAGTCCAGGTAGAAGCGTGCGGCGCCTTTCATGGTCGGCCACACCCGGCGCAGGTAGGAGGTGTCGCCGGAAAACGCATAGTGGTCCCACAGGTGCTGACACAACCACGCGCCACCCACCTGGAAGATGCTCCAGAGCGCACTGCCGCTGACCGGCCCGGCCTGACGCCAGATGTCGGTGTTGTGATGCGCCACCCACCCGCGTACGCCGTAGAGGTCCTTGGCGATGTGGGCGCCGTCCACGCTGAGCTGCTCGGTCAGTTCCACCAGAGGCAGGTGGCACTCGCCCAGGTTGGCCGCCTCGACCGGCCAGTAGTTGATCTCCGCATTGCAATTCAGCGTCCAGTTCGCCGACCAGGGGGGATGGATCTCGCGGTTCCAGATCCCCTGCAAGTTGGCCGGCTGCGTCCCCGGCCGCGACGACGCGATCAGCAGATACCGCCCGAACTGGTAATACAGCGCCGGCAGTGACGGATCCTTGCCGGGCTGATACGTCCGGACTGCGCACGTCCGTCGGCAGTTTCTCCGCGTCACTGTGCCCCAGATCCAGCATCACGCGGTTAAACAACCGCTGATGATCGGCGACGTGTGCATCTCGCAACGCCGCGAAGCTCGTGCCGGCGAGCGGCGTGAGGTAGGTCTCGCACAGGCTGGCGGGGTCTTTGCCTTCTCGACTCGGACTCTTCCAGGGCCCGTTGTAGCTCGTGGCCGCGACGAGCAGCAGAGTCACACTATCGCACTCTTCCGCGGTGATGCCGGCGTCGGTGATCGTGACGCGGCCGCCTTCATGGACCGGCACCAACCGCACCTCGAACCGCATCCCCTTGCCGTCGGGCGCGTCATCCCACACGACACCTTGGCCGGAGTAACTGGGGTCGACGTACGCCGGACAGCGGCCGGTCAGCCGAAGGACACCCTCGCCGGTCCTCGTCGCGTGATGCAACTGGCAGCCGAGTGCGGCCTGGAACGAGACCTTCCCCGGTTTGTCGCCCGTGAGCCGTACGATGATGGCCTGCGCCGGGTTCGACGCGAAGACTTCGCGCGTATACCGGACTCCCTGTTGTTCAAACTGCACTCGGGACACGGCCTGCGCAAGGTCAATCTCGCGCCGGTAGTTCGTGACCTCGCCACGGTACGGGAACTCGATCGTCAGGTCGCCGAGCGGCTGGTAACTCTGGTTGTACTTGCCGTTCATGTCACGCTCGACCAGTTGCTGCGCCTCCTTGTCCTTGCCCGCACGCAGCAACTCACGGATCTTCGGCAACGCCTTCAATCCCTTTAGGTTGATGTTGTCGTACGGCTCGCCGGACCAGAGGGTGTCTTCGTTCAGGTCGATGTGTTCGCGCTTCACGCCGCCCCAGACCATGCCACCGAGCCGGCCGTTGCCGATGACCGACGCCTCGGTCCATCGGGCCGCCGGGCGGCGGTACCAGAGCGTCAGCGGTTCGCCCGGACCCTCCACCGCGCCCGTCACCGCAATGTCCTCGATCTCGGACTCCGCACCGGCCACGCGGGCACCGTTGACGTAGAGGGCCAGCAAGCCCGTCGGATCCACTGTCGCGGCCACGTGCGTCCATTTGTCGTCATGCGGCAATGCGTACGTGAGAGTGTCATCGCCGACGATGAGCCGCAATGCGTCGCCGGGATAGGTGTCCAGCAAAAAACCATCGGTGCCGCCGGGCGTGATCTTGTCCACGATGCGGCCACTCATCCCGGCGCGCGGCCGAATCCACGCCTCGATCGTGCAGCCTTGCGGGAACTCGTACTCGGTCCCCGACGCGATCGGCAGCTTCGGCTGCAGCCATTCGCCGATGAGTCCTTGGAGCTTGCTCCCGGCGTCCCGTGGCGCTTGCGCGAGCGTCTTGAGCTCCGATCCAGCCAGCACTCGACCGTACAATCGGACCGCCCCGATCTCGCCGCGAAACCCACTGCCGCCTGCCTGGTCCTCTCCGATGCGGAGCGGCAGCGTGTTGATCGGGATCTGCGCGGATGCGGTCATCGAACAGAGCAGGAACCACAGGGCCGGTACTCGGGGGATACTTTTCATATTGGAGTCCTTTCAGCGTGGTTCTCAATCAGCTCACCTTCGACGCGCCTTGGCTGTGCCAGGCACGTTAGACCCGGTTCCATCTCTTGCCAAGATGAGTGGATTCGTCTCTTCGAGAACTTCGAGTTCAGCCTTCATGTTTGACGAGCCAACCTGGTTGGATTCATTCGGTTCGTGCCTGCGCCGGCCCGATGAGGTACCCTGGCTCCTGTGAATCCGCCGCCCCTTGAGGCGGCAGATCATCGCCGGTCTTCCGATGGACGGCGATTCAAACCTTGAGTGCCGCCGCCCATGATCCACCCGAAGCAGAGTACCGCGTTGGTCGAGATTGTGGAACACCTCGCCGAGCGCTGCATCGGCGGTCTGGACCGGCCGTCGCTGTGGTGCTCAGCGAGGTCATGTTGACCCAGGTGATACCCCAGATGAGGCGAGGGCACATCGTCGAGGGGCTTTTTTTCGTTCCCAGGGACGCGGCTCTCGGCGCCATGCCGACCGCTTGGCACTCCTGGCTTCGGATTCTGGAATGGCCCGAACAGCGGATAATCGTGGCGAGGGTCTCCGGGCCTCGTACGTCGGTCCGGGAGCAGGACCGTCTCTCACAGGAAGAGAGGTGCCACCAGGCGAAGATACGAGGCCAGGAAGCCGGCAACCGTCATCAGGACTGCGGGGCCTTTCGCGAGGATCAGTCCGACGCCACTCACGAAGAGGGCGAGGAGTGCCGCCGGATCGAGTACGTATTCGAGATCCAGCCGCACGCCGCTCGGGTCGGTGCGATGTGTCCGAGGGAGGGAGACGCTCATGGCAATCGCTCCGCGAGCCTGGTTTCGTTCGGGGCACCTCTCATCCTTATGCATGCGAATTCAACAAAGGCGTGTGCCAGGCATGAACTGGGCTCAGACCCTGATGAACGGCGAACTCCTCCAAAACGCCGGCATGGAAACCTGAACTGGAGCAGCGGTTCGAGCAAATCGGACCCACCGGCCTCCTGGCACTCCGTCGCGGGGCTTTCGCATGTCCTGTTGGAGACGCACGGGAACGACCGCTTCCGATGCCACCGGACTGGCCCCTCGTTCGGACCAGCCTGCGTGCCCGCCTGGAGGAACGCCCGATGGACGCATGCACGATTTCCAACACGATCGACCTCCAGGCTCTCTACCGATTACCCTGGAGCCTGTCGGACAACGCGTTCGGCTGGCTGGAGGCGACCCGCGCGTGTGACCTCGACTGCCCGTACTGCTATCAGGCCCACGACCCCCGCAGCCACAAGACACGCCGCACAGTTCGAAACCGAGCGGGACGGACTCGTCCGGCTCCGCCGATGCGACGCGGTCATCATCGCGGGCGGCGAACCGCTGATGCACCCGCAGATCATCGAGTTGGTCCGCGCCGTCGCCACCCGCGGGCCGAAGCCGGTGCTGCTGACCAACGGCCTCAAGCTGACACCCGAACTGCTCCGCGCCCTGAAGCGGGCTGGGCTTCAGGGCATCGTCTTCCACGTCGACAGCGGCCAGAACCGGCCGGGCTGGGAGGGGAAGTCGGAGGCGGAGCTCAATGGCCTCCGGCAGTCGCTCGCCGACATGGTACACGAGGTCGGCGGGCTCTTCTGCGGGTTCAACGCCACGATCCTACCCGAGACGCTGGACCAGGTTCCCGACATCGTCCGATGGCTTGCCGCCAACGTGCACAAGGTCCACGCCGCGCTTTTGATCCCCGTGCGGGTGCCGGATCGCGACGAGCCGTTCGAGTACTTCGCCGGCGCGACGAAGGTCGAGCTCGATCGCCTGCCATTCGCCCGGCCCCGCCCGTGCCGTAAGCTGACGGCCCAGGATCTCTACGAGAAGATGCTGGAGGTCTTGACCGGGTTCCGGTTCCACTCGTATCTGGCGGGCACGCTCCGCAGCGACGTGCCGAAGTGGTTGTTCGGCACGCACATCGGCACGCCCGCGCGAATCCTCGGGAATCTCGGGCCGCGGACGATGGAACTCACCCAGACGGTCCATCACCTCGCGAGCAAGCGTTACCTCGCCTTCCTCGGCCCCCGCCTTGCGCGTTCGGCCCGGATGTTCTTCGCCCTGGCTCCGTTCGATCGTGAGCTGCGCAAGATCTTCTGGGCCGGCCTCAAGCGGGTCCTCGGGAACCCGCTGCGGCTCTTCCATCGGCTCCACGCACAGACCCTGATCGTGATGCAGCCGCAGGACATCATCGAGAACGGCGAGCAGGACGTGTGCGAGGGCTGCCCCAACAAGACCTACTGGCAGGGCCGGCTGGTCTCGGAGTGCCGGCTGGAGGAGCATCTCCGCTTCGGCCGATTGCTCACCATCGCCCCGAAGCCCTCGTCCGCTCCTGCCGTGCTCGCCGCGGGCGGACGAACGTAGCCCGGCACACGCGACCCGGAGTCCGCTGAATGGACGGACTCGACATTCGCGGCTCCCGCTGTCGATCCCAAGCGCGACATGCGACCGGCGCGATGCCGACTCTCGCCCAGGTGACACCCCGAGCGCATTCGGGCACCATCCTGATCAATCAGGCTGGCTCGGGAGCTTACCGCGGCATACATGGCTGTCTGATCGACGACTTGTCGCCGCCTCGTCCCGGACGAATGATTTTTGCATGGATCGCTTGCCATCATCGCGCCCTTCCCACACATCAAACCGGCGAGGCCCTCGTTATGGACCAGGACGCCCGGCTCGCCTGCCGCGGGTTCCTCCCCGCGGAGGACCCGCTCGCTCGCTTCGGCGATGTTTCCGAGTTCGCCCCCCTGGACGAACTGGGCCGTGACCTGCCCAGCCTCCTGCGAGATGGCTCTTTCCGGGCATTTGCCCGAGGGCTACGGATTCCCCCTCTACCTGAACGCGATCCAGCGCTGCCCGTGCTCCGGCTCTACTACGTCCGGTTGGGGTTCCTGGCCTCGGCCTACGTCAATCAGGTCGGCCAGGAGCCGGTCAAGGTCCTGCCCCGCAACCTGGCCGCCCCGCTCTGCGACGTCTGCCAGCGACTGGGGCGGCCACCAATCCTCAGCTACGACGGCTATGCCTTGTACAACTGGAAAACGGTTCGACCGGACCGGGCCGGTTGCGCTGGGCAATATCGACACGGTCCAGAACTTCGTGCACCTTTTCGACGAGCACTGGTTCATCCTCGTGCACGTGGAGATCGAGGCCCTTGCGGTCGGCCTCCTGGCGGGGATCCTCGACGCGGAGAAGGCCTTCACCTCGAACGACCTGGCCGCGCTCGACGGCGCGATGAGAAAGGTCGTGCGGGCGGTCTGGGAGCAGGTGCGGGTGCTGCGCCGGATCCCCGAGAAGATGGACCCGGCGCTGTACTACCGGACGTTCCGCCCCTACATCTGGTTCTTCGAGTAGGTTGTCTACGAGAGAGTCAACTCCTCCCCGATGGATCACCGCGGCGAGACGGGGGCGCAGAGCAGCGCGATCCCGGCCTTGGTGGCGTTCCTGAAGGTCCCGCATCGGGGGACGTGGCTGACCGACCACCTGGCCGACATGCGACGGTTCATGCCGGCCGAGCACCGTGCGTTCCTGGCGCGGGTCGAGCGGATGCCGTCGATTAGCCGTCTGGTGAACAAGGAGCTGTTCAACGAGGCGCTGGAGGCCCTGGCGACGTTCCGCGAGACTCACTTGGGTTTCGCCCAGGAGTACATCGCCCGGTGGGTGCACGACCCGCGTGGGACTGGCGGAACGCCGTACCTGGCCTGGTTCGACCAACTGACTGCCGACACGCGGGCGTGCAAGACCTCGTGGGTCCAACCGGGGACGCGACGGCCGCTCGTAGCGACTTGCGTTTGGTTGCCCTTGCCGTCCGGCACGTGGGTGATCACGCCGTCCACCGTGACACGGCCCACAAGGGTCGGGCTTACGCCCTCTCAGCTTGGTGGCCCCCTACGATCATCCGCAGAATTGCCGTAATTGACGAAATAGACGGCGCACCATCCGTCGCAGGAATCTAGACCGAGCGGCAGCCATTGAGATCCGGATTTCTGTCAATTCTGTCAATTCTGCGGCGCTCATGAGTTGGCACGCAGATTAGTTGTGCTTGCTTTCACTAGAGCGATGATGCCAGCACGAATCGGCGGGCCGAGATCCGGCCAATGCTCGATCAAGAAACCGAGGTCCGGATCGTCAGAGGTCGGGGTGGGACCTCGTTGCGCAGGATGCTGCGCCGGCGCTGCGCAGTCATCGCATTGATTACGTAAAGTGTTTGCACTATAAGATTTGCGATTTTGTGGCAGCTGACTCTTAATCCAAACTTCCCCCCTCCAGGTTCTTCGTAAACGCCGTGAAACATGCGAGATATGCTCCTTTTGGACCCTGTTGTGTAGTCATGTAAATTGTGAGAGATCCCGTTGACTATACCTGGTATTGTCCGTATAATGTCGGCATGTATATCGCCAAGGTCCCCAACCGTGGCTCGCCCCCCGCCTACCTGCTCCGCGAAAGTTATCGCGAAGACGGCAAGGTCAAAAACCGCACCCTCGCTAACCTCTCGGTACTGCCGCTCGGTCAAATCCAACTCATCCAGCGCGTGCTCAAAGGCGAAGACCTCGTCCCCGCTCAGGACGCCTTCGAGGTCCTCCGCGGCCAGCCCCACGGCCACGTCGCCGCCGTGCTCGGCACCCTGCGCCGGCTCGGCCTGGACCACGTGCTCGACCCCAAGCCCTCACGGTCGCGGCGCCTGGTCGAAGCGATGATCGTGGCCCGCGTCTTGCTACCGGCGTCCAAGCTCGCCACCGTGCGGATGCTGGGCCGGGCCACCGCCGCGTGCAGCTTGGGCACGGTTCTGGGCATCGACGGTCTTGACGAGGACGAACTCTACGACACCCTCGATTGGCTCCGCCAACGGCAGCCGCGCATCCAGAAGCAACTGGCCAAAAGACATTTTCAAGACGGCTGCCTGGTCCTCTACGACCTCACTTCGACTTACGACACGGGCCAGCATTGTTCTCTGGCGAAGTTCGGGCACAATCGCGACGGCAAGAAGCGGTTCCCCCAGATCGTCTTCGGCTTGCTGTGCGACCAAGAGGGCCGCCCTGTCGCCGTGGAGGTCTTCGAGGGGAACACGGCCGACCCCAAGACCGTGGCGATCCAGATCGACCAGTTGCGCAGACAATTTGGCTTGACACGTCTCGTGCTGATCGGAGACCGCGGTACCTTGACCGAGGCCCGGATCACCCAGGACCTGCGCACCGTCGAGGGCCTGCAGGGGATCACCGCGCTGCGTGCTCCCACCATCCGGCAACTGGCCGAGGCCCAAGTCGTGATCCCCTCGCTCTTCGACGAGCGTGACCTGGCCGAGGTGACCAGCCCTGATTTTCCCGGCGAGCGGCTCATCGTCTGCCGTCATCCCTTGCGGGCCGAGGAACGGGCTCGGAAACGCCAAGAACTCCTGGCCGCCACCGAGAAGTTGCTCGAAAGCGTGTCGCGCAGCGTGCGCCGTCCGAACAAGCCGCTACGTGGCGCGAAGACAATCGCGTTGCGTGTTGGTAAAGTGATCAATCATCACAAAGTTGGAAAACACTTTATTCTGGATATCTCCGACGATCAGTTCGGGTATCGTCGTGATGAGGAGCGGATCGCGCAGGAGGCGGCCCTCGATGGGATCTACGTGCTCCGCAGCAACGTTCCCAGCGCGGACAGGAATACTTCCGAGACAGTCGCGGCCTACAAAGGGCTTTCGCACGTCGAACTGGCCTTTCGCAGCTTCCAGACCGTGGACTTGAAGGTACGGCCGATCTTCCACCGTGACGCCGAGCGCGTCAAAGCTCATATCTTTCTCTGTATGCTGGCTTACTACGTCGAATGGCACATGCGGGAGAAACTGGCGGAGCTGCTCTTCGACGAAGACGACGAGGCCAGCGCCCAGGCCGCCCGCGAATCGATCGTGGCGCCGGCCCAGCCCTCGGACTCGTGCCGTGCCAAGGCCCGCACCAAGCGGACCGCCGACGGTCTGCCCGTGCACAGCTTTCGCACGCTGCTCGACGACCTGGCCACGCTGCAGCGGGAAGAGGTTCGCTTCCCCGGCGTGGACCAGACCGTCCTCAAGATGCGCTCGCCGAGCCCCGTCCAACAACGAGCGTTGAACCTGCTCGGCGTGACGCTCTGACCCGGTTGCGGCCCTGCTCCTGCCGCTTCTTGTAGTCAGAAACTCCTGGCCCCAAAATTCTCAACGTGTTGACGGCTGTCGAGTTGTGCTATTCTGTCCAGGGGGAAGTTCGGCTTAATCAGCGGGTTGTAGGTTCGAGTCCTACGGGGGGCACTCACGACAGTTTCCGCACGATGACGCCAAGTGTTGCCCACACAGGCACTTGGCGTCGGTCGTTTGCCGGGACCGTCGCCCTTCCCTTGCGTCCCCAAGCGACCGTTGACGCCCCGGAACGTCCCCCGGTCACTACCGAAAATACTACCGGCCCTCGGTGGTCCGATCGGGTTCCTGCCCTCGGTGCCAGGGTGGCCGTCGTACAGAGCGATCGTCCCGCGGTTGATCAGCGTGGCGAAGACCAGCCACGGACCCATCATCCAGCCAGGACTGCTGGGCCACGCCACCACGTCCCCGGGCTGGATGTCCTGGTAAAGGAACCCGTCCGCGGCGGCTTTGATCAAGGTCGTTGCCGTCCAGGGGATCGCCTTGGGCTCGCCCGTGGTGCCCGAGGAAAACAGGATGATCGTGCGCGCCGAGGGTTCGCGGGGAACGGGCGTGAACTCGGGTGGAAAGGCGGGGTAGAAGAACTCGCGCCAGGTTCGGTCCCCCGCGCGCAGCGGCGTCCCGACTCCCGCCGTCGGAATGACAATTGCCGGGATGCCGTCGAGAGATTCCAGTTTGGGGTACAGTGGAAGAAGACTGCCGCGGCGACGGATTGCCTGCTGGGTGATCACCAGCCGCGCTCCGCCCAGCCTGAGCCGCAGGGCGATCTCCGGCGGGGCGAAGCTCTCCGCTACGCCCACCACGACGCAGCCGGCCCGGATGATGCCGAGGGTGGCCTCCACGGCCTCGATCGTCGACGGTAGCAACAGCCCGACGGCGTCACCGGGAGCCAATCCGGCTGCGGTCAGCGTGGCGGCGATCCGATTGGCCATCCAATCCAGCTCGCCATAGCCGCGCTCGCGATACTTTCCGTCCTCCGACCATTCTCGTACGGCGATGGCCTCGGGATCGGTCCCGACTGGAAAGCAACTGTCCGTGATGTCGAGCCGTGCGCCGCAGAACCAGCGCGGGCGTTCGGGGCCGTCGGTCAGGTCGAGCACGGTGTCAAAGGGCCGGTCGAACCGGATGCCCAGCGCTTCAACCATCGTCGCCCAGAAACCGGCCCGGTCGCGGATCGTCCAGGCGCGGAAGTCGGCCTCGGTTGCGAACCCCAGCCGATCCAGCAGGCGGCCGAGATGGCACTGGCATCGGACCTCCTCCGGAGGAATCCAGGCTGGTGGCGGCCCGTGCTGCGGGTCCCAGGCGAGGCGTTCGTTGGTGTCGATGGCATCACCCCCGGTGCTCAACGGCCATGTAGGATCATTGCATGTGCCAGCCGTGGCTCACGAGCAAGGATTGCCCGGTCAACGCCAGCGTCGGGAACGCGCAGAAAAACACGGCCACCTCCGCCACATCGTCCATCGTCGTGAACTGACCATCCACGGTCTGTCGGAGCATGACTTTCTGAACCACCTCTTCTTCGGTGAGGCCCAGCATCTGCGCCTGCTCCGGGATCTGCTTCTCGACCAGGGGCGTGCGGACGAAACCGGGACAAAGGACATGGGCGCGGATGCCGTGGACAGCGCCCTCTTTGGCGACCAGGCGGGCCAGCCCGAGCAAGCCGTGCTTGGCCACGACGTAGGGCGCTTTAAGCGGCGAGGCCTCCACGGAATGGACCGAGCCGGTGTACAGGATCGTGCCGCCGCGGCCCTGGCGAATGAGTTGCCGCAAGCAGGCGCGGGTGGTCAGGAAGGCGCCGTCGAGATGGACGGCCAGGACCCTGTGCCAGTCGGCCAGCGTCAGTTCGACCAGCGGGGCGATGTGCTGGACTCCGGCGTTGCTGACCAGGATATCGAGACCGCCGAGGCGCGTGGCGACCTCATCGACCCCGGCCTCGACTTGGCCCTCATCGGTCACGTCCATGAGAAGGGCCACGGCCACGCCCCCGAGGCGGTGGATCTCGTCCTCCACGCGCTGTGCGCCGTCCTGGTCGATGTCCGCGACGGCGACTCGGGCTCCCTCCTGCGCAAACCGCAGCGCGATCTGCCGGCCAATGCCGCCAGCCGCTCCCGTGACGATCGCCACGCGCTCGTTCAATCGCATCAGAGTGCTCCGATCGGCCTGGGAGTACCGCACGGCGACGATGGGACCCCTCTTCACGATTGACAAAGACGTTCTCATCGGCAAGATCAAGCTTCTCAACTCGACAGAAATCCGTCAGCCTCGAAACCGGAACGAGAGGAACCACGATGTCCAGGCGTCTCAGCGTGGCGGAGTTGCTGGAACTGAAGCGATGGAACACCCCCACCATCTACAACGGCTGGGAACAGATCACCCGGCGCGATGCCGGATGGGAGGGGTTCAACCCCGAGGAAACGCGCGACTTCATGCCCCAGATGGGACCCATGGTCGGCTACGCGGTCACGGTGGTCTTCGAGCCCAGCAACCCCGAGCATCCCCGCGTCAACCCCCAGGCGTGGAGCGCGTACCGGGCCTACGTGGGCCACATGCCGGGTCCGAAGATCGTCGTTGTGCAGGATCTCGACAAGCCGCGGACGCACGGCGCGTTCTGGGGCGAGGTCAACAGCAGCATCCATCGCGCTCTGGGCTGCGTGGGCACGATCGTCGACGGCGCGATCCGTGACCTCGACGAGATGACCAGCGTAGGCTTCAAGGCCCTGGCCCGGCGGCTCTGCGTGGGACATGCCCACAGCATCCCGGTCCGCTGGAATTGTGAGGTCGAAGTCTTCGGCCGCACGGTCACGCCCGGCCATCTGATCCACGCCGATAAGCACGGTTTCCTCGTGATCCCCCCGGAAGACGAGGAGCGTCTGCTCGAAGCCGCACGCTTCATGGACAGCAACGAGTGCCAGACCACGATCGCCGCCGCGCACAGGGCGGCCGGGAAGACAGTGGACGAGATTCTCGCCGACCTCAATGCCGCGGCGCAACGATTCCGCGAGAACACCAGAGGGAAGTTCGGCCAGCCGGAGGAGTGTTGAACCCCGGCGGCACCCCGCGGGCCTTGCGTAAACCTGTTCCCGGCGCGATCCCGATCCAGAGCAATCAGGCAAAGGAGTTGAAAGCCTGGAGTCTGGACGTGGTCGGGCCGCAGAATCGGGAGATGCCTCTGGAAGGGCAGGATGGCGCAGTCCAACTCAAGCTCATCCCCGAGTACGAGACCGTCTCCTACGGATTCTCGAGTGAATGAACGCGGAAACGGGAGAGTCGTGAGTAAGACGCCAAGCTCTTCATCAATGGACACGAGCATGTCAATCGTCAGCTACGAGATGGTCTTCAGACCCAGCACTGCTGGCGGTCGTAGGGGCAGAGTAGATTCAGCCGGCGTGCCCGACACGCGTCGGTACTTCGAGAACCGCTTGCAAAATCAGCCAAAATTGTTCTTGGCACGCTGGATGATGCCCGTGCTCATTTCAGGAGCAGATCATTCTGTCCGGGCTTGACGAGAAAGTCCCAGCCCTTCCCGCCGCACTTGACGCGCAAGAGAAACTCGGCATCAGAAGTGACGGACAGTACCCTCGGACCACCGGACGCCGGCTGGGTCTCGGCCAGCCAGGTGACAGTATGGCCGCGGAATCGATACCGCTGGCATCCGCACCGCTTCGGCGCGGATAGCTCCCAGACCAGCCGGTTGTGCGGCGCGTCGGGACGCAGGCCGATCCCGTACTCCAGAAAGTACAGGATAGGGACGATGTCGGTCCAGCCGACGAAGTCGTCCTTGGCCGGCGTGCCCGGCCGCGACGACCCCGGGCACGGGAACCGTCGAAAGCCGGCGGGCCTTTGTATGTACCGGGGGAGGGGTGTAAAGTGACGGCTGTCGATGCCAGCGATGGCGTGCGCACCCCGCCCCTTGGCTCGGCGGCTACGCTCTCGGGAAGGTCAAGAAAATCGAGTGGGAGGACTTCAGCGCGTCGGTGTGAATGCAAGAACCACCCCGGGGCGATCGGTCCCCCGGGCGCAAATGCGTCGAGAGTGCGCGGGGTCGCAGCCGTGCGGCCGTCCGCAAAACCCTGCGGTGGTCGTCGCGCAGGCTCGTTCGTCATCTCCCCGATCGAGGCAATCCATGAAACAAGCGATCCTCACCCTGTCGGCGCTGGCGACTTGTTGCGGCGGCTGGACGGGGCCCGCCCCAGCCGACGAGCCACCCGTGGCCCTGACGATCGATCCCGGACATCCGTGGCGCCCGCCCTTTGGCCTCGATTGCGTCGGCCAACCCGTGCGAGCCAGGCTCACGGCGCGGACTTCGCAGGGGGAAGGAGATTATGTGATCACAGCACTGCGCAGGCCAGGAGATCGGCCGCAGCGAGGGCCATCTCCGGACCGCGTCGCCGCTGTGGGTCGCCTACAGTGGGAATCCCGATACGCTCGTCGTCACCGCACGTGGCGAGACGGCGGAGCGGGCACGCGTGAGCATATGCCAACCGGATATCGAGGCCGAAGCGGTCGCCGCGGGGGAACCGCTTGTGAACCCGGTTGATCTGGGGACGATCCTCGTGCCCAGCGGCACGCTGCTGATCGGGCCACGGCAGAAAGCCACGGTCACGGTCGCCGCGGTGAGTCCCGAACGGGAGCGGCCTCGGGTCGAGATCAAGGCGTGGTTCGCTTTCGCGCCCGGACAGTCCGCGACCGCGCCACTGCCTTTACGGCCGGGCATACCCCAACGCGTGACACTTACGCTCCCGGACGCGCTGGAGGGTCCCGAGCGCGACGTGCTCCATGTCACACTGTTCGAAGGCCCATTGGTGCGATGGCAGAAAGCGACTCCCGTCATGCGCGTCGCCAACCCGCCCCGCCGGCCCGTCTTCGGCGCGACGGCGGAGACGCTCCGTTACGACGCCCCCATCTCGGTCCGCGACCCGAAGACGGGCCTCTTCTCCACGATCTCTTACGATACCGCCTGGCCATCCGAGTTGAAGGACGTGGTCGTGTCGCTGCCGAACGGCGCCCGGTTCGTCTTCTGGCGGGGGTCAAGCTACATCCCCTTCTGGGCCGGCCTGCACAACACAGGGGCTTGCTACGAGTGGGCCGAGATCATCTCGCAGCCTGCCCGGGGCGGTCGATTGCGTCGAGCCGCTCATGGACAAGGAGCTGCGCTACGGGCGCGTGTCCGATCGTCGAGTCGACCCCCGCCCGCGTCATCGTGCGCTGGCGGTACCAGTCGACCGACCTGCACTACAAGGTCTGGGGCGACGAGGCCGTCGAGGACTACATTTTCTATCCCGACGGCTTCGGCACCCGCGTCGCTGACGCTCAAGTCGGACCCGAAGAACGACTACGAGCTGAGCGAGTTCATCATCCTCACGCCCGCCGAGACGTATCCGCTGTCGCGTCTTGCCGGAGAACATCCGTCGACGCCCTGTTTCTCGACGGCCGCAAGCATGCCTTCCGGTTGCCGGCTTCTGGCGACGTGGCGGCGTCCGCGGCCGGCCCGGAGAGTCCGGCGGTCTACCGCCTGCGGTTTCACCGCGACGAGAAGCTCGCGGCGATCTACTTCAACCCCAACGAGACGAAGCTGCCGCCGATCGTTTTCGGGCCGTTCTTCGACGACGGGCAGATGGTCACGCCCTGCTACTGGGGGAGCCACTGGCCGCTGGCGCGGGGCAACGCGACGGGCCGGACGATCGACGATCGCATCCACTTCACGCCCTGCCACAACAGCGTGATGAGCTGGGCCGGTACGAGGCCGACGCCCGTGAGTGCGGGCGAGGTCGATACGCTCGACGCGCTGGGCCGTGCAGCCGGATGTTGCTACGGAAATGGGTCTGGCTCATCGGCATGAGCGACGACGGCAACGACCAGCTCGTGGCCCGTGCCCGGAGTTTCGCCGTGCCGCCGTCGCTCGAGGCGCACGGAGCGCGGCTGGCGTTCGACACGTATGCGGCCGAGCGCCGGGCGCTGCGGCTGGCGGCCGAGGACCGGCACATCGATCTCACGCTGCGGCCGGGCGTGCCGTGCGTCAACCCGGTCTTCGAGATCGACTCCGCGCCCGCCGGGCCGCTCGTCGTGTCGCGCGACGGTCAACCGCTCGAACCGGACCGCTTCGCGTGGGACGGCCACACCCTCTGGCTCAGGGCCACGCTCGATGCCGAGACCCGGCTCCGTTTCGACTTCATGCCCCCCACACCACCACGAACTCCCGGCGCCCCATGAATCTATGAGGCATGTGTTACGTTGCTTGCACACGACGAGAAATCCATTTTGTGACACACCCACAGGTGCTCGCAGGCTCTTCGCCCTGGGAGTCTGCTCCTGTGGAACTCACCTGCAAGGAGGCATCGTATGCCGCGTCCAACACACGGAATCGAGACGATACGACCGCTCGTCACACTCGGGATGGCTTTGCTGGGCTGGTCCCTGGCGACGGCCAGCGGAGCCGAGGCGCCGGCGGTCCTCGACGTCTTCGACGCCACGCCAATCGTGCCGCACGGAGAACCGCAACGCCGACGACCGCCGGCGCATCTGGGACCAGTTGCACCTCATGGCGGCCCTTCAGGGGCTGGTCAACCGCGATCAGCCGCGGCTCTATGTCTACCTGGTTGGCGACCATGGCCGCGTCGATCGCGACTGGCTCGCACGCCTGCAGGCCCGGGCCAATGGCTGGAGCACACGCGGTTGTGTCCTCAGTCCGATCTGCTCGCATTGGTCAGCGCCTATCGCGCAGTCCGTGCGGGGCGCGGTGGTGTGGGACGAGCGTGTGCCGGCCACGGCGCTGATCGCCTCGACGGCGGCGGGCGTCGAGGATCTGCTGCCGCTGCGGTTCGACTCTCGCCCGGACTCGCTCTACAGCCGGCTGGTCGTGGCGGAGACCGGGCCGCGCCTGCCGGTAGTGCTCCGCCTGCTCAACGACGATGGCACGCCGATGTTCACCGGCTCCCGCACCGGCAGCGCCAAGTGCGACGCGCTGCTGTGGGCGGCCGACCGCTTCCTCAAGACTGGCAAAAGCGATCCGACGTGGCTGGGCTATTATCCCGATGCCTGGTGGTTGACCGGCACGCCGCGCATCGCGCCGGTGAACACGCTGCTGAGCAACCACGACGACTTCATCGCCCGGCGGGGCTTCTTCTTTGACCTCGGCCCGTGGGATGATGAGTCGCCCGACGACGACCGTGCCCAGCCGCCCGGTACCGACGCGAAAACGCTGCGCGCGATCCTGGCCGCGGCGCACGAGGCGGCGCGGGGTCGCATGATTCATGTCGGCGGCTTCACGCCCTGGGACCAGAAATACACCGACTACACCGGCGGTCGCCACGGCGGCGTGCCGACCGAATGGCGCTACGCCGAGATCCTCTCGTGCTTCGATGCCTACATGGACGCCGACGCGCCGGGCCTGCACGCGATGGCCAACGCCTCGGTCTTCCACCACTTCCCGCTGGCCGAACGCTATCCCCAGAAGGGTCCGCCCTCGGCCGCCGATCTGCTGGCGCGGGGTTTCCTCGACGGGGCTGGCCACGTCGCCGCGCGGAACTTCGCCGCCATCTACGCGGGCGACTATGACTCGGCCGCCTGGCTCTATCACCAGCTTCCCGAGGTCTGGGACGATCCTGCGCGGGCCGGGTACCGCTGGGCTGGGCGTTCAATCCCGCGCTGGCCGTGCGCTTCCCCGTGGGCCTGGCCTACGCCCGCGCGACCGCCACGCCCAACGACGTGTTCATCGCGGGCGACTCCGGTTTTGGCTACCTCAATCCCGGATATCTCGTGCCCCCGCGCAAGTGGAGCGGGCTGCCGTCGGGACTCGCGGCATGGGAAGCACTCTGCGCGGAAGGCTATCGGCGGTGGGATCTGCGCGTGACCGGCTTCGTCATCGATGGCAACGCCCCGGCCATGAGCGACGTCGTGAAGGCGGCCTATGCGCGGTTTTCGCCCGGCGGCGTGGTGGCGCAGAAGATTCCGCCGACGTCGCTGGTCCAGGGGGTGCCGTTTCTTCGCATGGGATCGGATCTGCCGGACTCCGATCGGGGTGCCCGTCTCATCGCGCAAGCGTTCCCGCGCGGGGCGTCTGGACCCCACTTCGGCATCTTTCGCACGATCCTCTGGACGCCGTCGGCCCACGAGCGCATGTGCCGTGCCGTGCACGCGGAGCGGCCCGACATCGAGTTCGTCGATCCGCATACTCTCTTCGAACTTCTGCGCCGGCACCTGAAAGGCGATGAGCCGCCCGCCGCGCACATCGTCCCGCAGCACTGAGTCGATTCGCGCGACTGTTCGGGGAGGGATCAACTCCTGGACGGCGGGGCGCGCGGCACTATTCTCGGCGCACGGTTGCCCTGTCTTCGATCCGCCACTCAGCCGCGAGGGTCTCATGGGAAGGCACGCTGTCCAGGCCGGCAAGGCGAGCCGCACGTCCGCAGTGAGGCGAGTCCATCGAGCACTCTGGTGGCTTGGCAGTCTCTCGGTGCTCGCCCTCGCGGTCGAGCAGACGACCAGCCCCGTGCTCGGAGCGGACGAGCGTCCCAACGTGCTGTTTCTCCTCTCCGATGACCAGAGTGCGCCGTACGTCGGGTGCTACGGCTACCCTGGCGTCCGCACGCCGAACCTGGACCGATTCGCCGCCCAGGGGATGCGCTTCGATCGGATGTTCGTGACCTGCTCGCAGTGCGTGCCGTCGCGGGCCTCGCTGATGACCGGCCGCTCGCCGGTGGCCGTCCGCACGGTCCGGTTCACCGCGCCGCTGCCTCCGGATGTCCGTGCCCTGCCCGACCTGCTGCGCGACGCACGCCGGCTATTACACGGGCGTCGGCGGACGGACGTACCACCTCGACGGCCCCCCTGCCACGGGTCCGAACGCGCGCGCCGGTGAGTACGGCCGTGCTCAATCGCTACCATCTGCGCACGTTCCAGGACCGCGTCGATTACGTCGAGAAGCCCCGGCCGGGCGGCTACAAGCGGTTTGGCGACCGCCTGGCGGCGTTCCTCGACGCGGCTCCCAAGGACAAGCCCTGGTTCTTCTGGCTGGGCTTCTTCGACCCGCACCATCCCTGGGACACGACAGGGCCCGACGGCGTGCCCGACCCGGCGAAGCTGACGCTGCCGCCCGGCCTGCCCGACCTGCCGGGTGTACGCAGCGACCTGGCCCGCTACCTGGCGGAGATCGAGCACCTCGACGGCGACGTGCAGACTGTCCTGGATGAGCTGGAGGCGCGCGGGCTGGCCGGCAAGACGCTCGTCGTGTTCATGGGCGATAACGGGATGGCCTTCCCGCACGGCAAGGGGCGCTGACCGACCCCGGCCTGCACGTGCCGCTGCTGGTGCGCTGGCCCGGCGTGGTCCAGCCCGGGCTCGGCCACCTCCGAATTGATCTCGGGCGAGGACTTCGCGCCCGCGATGCTCGAAGCCGCCGGGGTCGTGCCGCCCAAGGAGATGAGCGGGCGGAGCTTTCTGAAGCTCCTGCGGGGCGAGCCATTCGAGGGCCGGCGCGTACATCTTCGCCGAGCGCGGGCCGCACGGCGGGGACGGCGCCATGCGACCGAACATCTCGGCCGCCACCTTCGACCTGGCACGATGCGTCCGCTCAGCACGCTACAAGTTGATCTACAACTGCACGCCGCACCAGCCGGTCGGCCCGGTGGATAGCCAGCGCGACCCCGGCTGGCAGGAGATGCTGGCGGCCCACCGCGACGGCCGGCTTGCCCCGGAATTCGTGCGCGCCTACTTCACCACGCCGCGGCCGGTCTTCGAGCTGTATGACCTCGAGAGTGACCCCGGCGAGCTGACCAACCTGGTGGGCCGTCCGGAGGTCGCCCAGATCGAGCGCGAGCTCAAGGAGGTGCTCGCGGAGAAGATGATCCTCGACTGGGACTTCCTGCCCTTGCCCGCGCCGTGAGCCTCCGCGGCGGGTCATCCATCCCCGAGTCGGTACGGCCGATGGGATTCGCATCTCGAAGTCGGTCCGGGCCCTCCGCCTCTACGCGCGGGCCCTGCGTACGAGCGAAGCCGTCAGCCACTTCCACGCGGGAGTCTTGCCCTGAGATGCTGTTGCCTGTGGGCGCGGAAAACCGCGCCCATGGGCACCGGCAGCCAGACGATCTCGTCTGGACCTCATCGAGACCTGCCGCCGGGACCGGCGGCGAGAAGCTGGCTTCTCGAGAACGCCGACCATCGCCACCGTCTGCACTCGGGGCGGCCGGCGACCACCGGGTTGCCCCACGCGGCCTGGTGACGTACCGTGCGGTGAAGCCGTTAAGGAAGGCCGGACGGCCGGTCGCCGGGCACGAACGCGAGACACGAGGTTCCCATGTCGATCCACTCCCCCCACCCGAGATTCTGGCTCATCGCGCTCGCCGGGATCGGGTCCTGGCCAGTTTCGCCGTGATGACGGTTCGGGCCGCGGAGACAGGCCCCGAATTGCGGAGTCTCGATCCCCCAGTCCTCTTGCCCGACGGCACCGAGTTCCGGACGTGGGAGCGGCCGTTGCGCTTCGCACGGACGTATTACGTGGACCCACGGCATCCGGCGGCGGCCGATACCAACCCCGGCACGCGCGAGCAGCCGTTCGCCACGATCGACCGTGCCGCCCAAGTGCTCCAGCCGGGAGAGCGCGTCATGGTGGCGGCCGGCGTGTATCGCGAGCGCATCCGACCCGCGCGGGGCGGTACCGGTCCCGATCGCATGATCAGCTACGAGGCCGAGCCGGGCGCGGAGGTCGTCCTGAAAGGCTCACGCGTGTTCCGTGAACCCTGGACCCGGGTCGGCCCCGCGGACCGGACATCGGTCTGGAGCGCTCATCTCGATCCGAAATACTTTGAGGGCTACAACCCCTTCGATATCGAGAACGTCACATCCCGGCAGTTCGAGATCATGGATTTCGCCCGGCCCCTGCGAGGCACTGCGCCGTGCTCGCTGCCCAGGGGGCTGGTGTTCCAGGATGGGAAGCGGCTGACGCAGGTGGTTCGGCAGGAGGACCTCGCCGGACGCGAGGGCTCGTACTGGGTCGATCGGGGCCGGCAAGTTCTGTTTGTCCACCTCTTCGGCGACCTGTCTCCCGAGCAGGCGACGATCGAGATCACGACCCAGGAGACGGTCTTCGCACCCGAGGCGATCGGCCTGGGCTACATCCGGATCAAGGGCTTCACGGTGGAGCATACCGGCGGGCCGTTCCCCTGGGAGCAGATCGGCGCGATCTCCACGACCCGCGGCCACCACTGGGTCATCGAGGACAACACCGTGCGGCAGGTCAACGGCGTGGGCATCGACATCGGCGTGCAGCTTCACCAGTGGCCTCAACCGCCGATCGCCGGCTTTCACATCGTGCGGTGCAACACCGTCACGGACTGTGGCATCTGCGGCATCGCCGGCATGGGACCGGGCGGCAGCCGCGAGTTCGGCCTGCTGATCGAGGACAACATCCTCCTCCGCAACGCCTTCCACGATGTTGAGCGGCTCTACGAAACCGCCGCCATCAAAACCCACTGCAACGTCCGCTGCCTGATCCGGCGCAACTTGATCGTGGACACGCGCCATGGCGCCGGCATCTGGATGGACTGGGACAACCGCAACTCCCGTTGCTGCCAGAACATCATCGTTGCCGGCCAGACCATCCACGGCGGCATCTTCGTGGAGGCCTCGCAGGTGCCCAACCTGGTGGACCGGAACATTATCTGGGGGATGCAAGGCCACGGCATCTACGAGCACGACAGCTACGGACAAATCTTCGTGCATAACTTCATTGCCTACAGCCAACGCTCCGGCCTGCATCTACACGGTTGGATCACCGATCGTAAGATTGACGGCAAGCAACCGCGCTACGGCGGGCATGTCGTGAAGAACAACGTCCTGGTCGCCAACCACAGCGCCGATGTCTTCGGCGGTGAGCCGTCCGAGAGGACCGGTAACCTTGCCGACGGCGTGTCCGCCGAGCTGGATCGCACGACCTGGAAGCTAACCTGGAAGGTTCTCGGGTGCTGCGGCGACGGTGCCGCGTCTGCCGCTCGTCCCCTTCGATTTCACGGACGCCCTGGTTCGTCCTGAGCGCACGGTACCTGGTCCCTTCCTCAAGCTGCCCATGGAATCGGAAACCATCACGATCTGGCCGGTTTGCCAGAAGGATCATGAGGGGTCCGGCCCCAGTCGTCCGCAATGACCGGCCGCTTCACGGCACGAGCCGCACCGCGATGCAGGGCGTCTCCTATTTCAGGTGTGGCTCGGTCTGGCCGTTGCCCGCGCTGTCCAAGGCCTCGATGCCGTACAGGAGGGCCCATTCCGGGGCAATCTGGTAGGCCGGGATGATGGTCTGAGAACGGTCCTTTTCCGCGGCTGACTTTATGGGCAAGGTCTGGTCATCGAACTGCTCATACAGGCGGTAGCCCATAGCGGCCGGCATCCGGCGCGCGTGGAAGCGAGCGGACTTGCCAGGATCGGAACAGGCGCCGACATGACGCCCCTACCAGACGAAGGGCGACCGCAGGAGTCTGGACGCCAGAACCACGACTCTGGAATCAAAACCGCACGCGTGCGGAATTGCCCGACCGTTTCCAGCCAGCATGGCCAGTTCGCCCTGTTGCAGAGCGTGATGCGACACAGGAATGGACTTCCCCGAATGACCAGGCCCGGTCCTGGTGTGGAATTGCGGGCTGCGGCCAATCGGCCAGGCCCACCGGTCCTGGCAAGCTCTGCCTGTGCTCAGGGGGGCTCATGGTTTCCTTGTCTTACCGACCAAGGTGTCACCCTCAAGCGGGTGCCTCGATAGTGCCTCCATAGGGCACAATACGGTGCCCTACGATTGCTCAACAATGCCATACGATGATGTGACATAAGATCAAAGTAGTCAAATCTATGTCTCCATAAACATCTATTCCAAAAAAAGTTATGTCACATGGCATGAATAGCTTGAGGGGCTAGTGAGCTAACCATGCTCGTGCAGGTTCAAGTCCTGTCTCCGGCATTGACAATCCATGACAAATGGCCCCAAGTCCTGACTGGCGTTTTGCAAAGTGGCTGCCCCAGGCGTTAAAATAGGCAAAATCGCTTCGTTTTCCCTCCGATTGGCTCTGGCGCAGTTGGATTGCGGAGCATTTGATCATGCCAGCGATCATCGAATTCCCCACGCTGGTCCAGGACGCCTTGGCGCAATACGGGGATCTCTTCGCCAACGAGTGCCAGCGCCGCCACTTCGCCGAGTACCTCACCGGACTCTTCGTCGCCGACCGCAAGACCGTCCTGGGCATCCATGACGAGTTTGCCGAGACCACCGATCAGTCCTGCCTCAACCGCTATCTCACCGAGGTCGTGTGGGATGTCCAGGCCCTCAACGAACGACGCCTGGACGAACTCCAAAAGGATCCCTCGACCCGTTACAGCGATCAGGGGGTCATCCCCATCGACAACACCTTGGTGGATCGGGCCGGTCAACTCATCCCCGACGCCGGTTGGTTTTGGGACCACGCCGAGGAGCGGCACAAGATCGCCCAGGACTACCTCTTCGTCAACTACGTCTGCACCAGCGGCAAACACGATCCCCTGGAGTTCCGCCTCTTCCGCAAGGAGGAAGTCTGCCAGGCCCGGAAGGAACCCTTCCGCAACCATACCAAGCTGTGTTGTGACCTGATCGACTGGGTCTGCGCGGAACATCCCCGGTGACTTCACCATGGATTGTTACTTCACCAGTGCCGAGGTCCTCAACCACATCCACAGCCAGAAGGATCGGTTGGGGCGACCCCGGGGGTATGTCGGCGACCTGAAGACCAACTGCAAGCTGGAGTGGAAAGGCCGGACGATCCAGGCCGGCGAACTGGCCGCCTCGTGAAGTGCGCCCCTCGGATCGGACAGGTGCATAATGAACCTGGAGGTCCGCAGGGAGACGCAATCGCATGAAGAAACGACGCCGATTCACGCCCGAGTTCAAGGCCCAGATCGTCCTGGAGATCTGGTCCGGTGTTCAGTCCTCGGCCGAGGCGTGCCGCAAGCACGCCCTCAGCCCCAACCTGCTGGCCACCTGGAAGGCCACCTTCCTGGAGCGAGCGCATACCCTCTTCGAGGGCGACGACCAGCATGACGAGGACCAGGCCCGCATCGCCGAGTTGGAGCAACTGCTCGGCCGGGCTACCCGGCAGATCGAGGTTTTAAAAAAAGCCTCGACACTGCTGGATGTGGCCTCGACCAGAAACGGGAGGTGATCCACCAACTCAAGGATCAATATCCGCTCCGATTCTTATGTGATACCCTCGACGTGCATCGCAGCGCCCTCTACCATCAACCCCGGCTGCCGGAGGACCAGCCGGTTCGAGACGCCTTGAAGGAATTGGCCGGTCAATGGCCCACCTACGGCTACCGGCGCTTGACCATCATGCTCCATCGTCAGGGCCACATCGTCAATTCCAAGGTTGTACGGAGGTTGATGCATGAACTGGGTATTGCTGGCCAGACCCCGAAAAGAAAGCCTCGGACGACCGACAGCGATCATCCGTACCCCCGCTACCCGAACCTCGTCGAGGGCCTGGAGGTGAGCCGCCCGGAACAGGTCTGGGTGGCCGACATCACGTACATCCGATTGAAAAAGGAGTTCGTGTATCTGGCAGTGTTAATGGACGTGTTCACCCGCTGCATCCGAGGCTGGCATCTGGGCCGCAGCCTGGAGCAAGAGTTGACGATCACGGCCCTGAAACGGGCGTTGGAACGAGGACGCCCGGAGATCCATCATTCCGACCAGGGGGTGCAGTATGCGGCCACGGCCTACGTCGAGATGCTGAAGGCGACACATTCGCAGATCAGCATGGCAAACGTGGGCGAACCCAAAGAGAATGGATATGCTGAGAGACTCATGAGAACAATTAAAGAGGAGGAGGTGGATTTGTCGGAGTACGAGGACTTCGCCGATGCCTGGCGGCATCTGGGACGATTCCTCGACGAGGTGTACAACCGGAAGCGGATTCACTCGGCGCTGGGGTACTTGACGCCGAGCGAGTTCGAGCAACAATGGATTAGCATGCAGCGATCACAGTGATAGGACTGACAAAAGATCGCCGTTTCGGTGGTCCGATTTCTGGGGCGCACTACAACCGCTTCACCGCCCAGCCACCGATCACCCGGGCCGAGCGTGCCGACGTTGATCCCGCCGCAGCGGAGACGCTGACTTACCGGCCCGAGGCCACGGTCCTCGACCGCGTCCACCAGGCCATGATCTACTTCGGCACGGGCCAGGCCGACGCCCTGAAGCGCTTCCTCGTCACCGACGGCCACGGCCGCGAGGCTCGCTTCTGGAAGCTGGCCCAGTCGCTCTCCGCGCTGTATCCGCCGGGCACCGAAGAGAAGCGGTGGGTCGATGGCGTGCTGGCACGCAAGAAGGGACTCGGGTTATGATCGACGTCGGGGAGCGACATCATGAAGACGATCACGATCGAGGTTCCTGACGACGCCGTGCTTCCGTTCGCCAGCTCGGACGAGGAATTCGCTCGCGAGTTCAGGCTGGCTGCGGCCATTCAGTGGTATAGCCAGGGTCTGATTTCCCAGGGCAAAGGGGCCGAGATCGCGGGACTGGACCGACGTGGATTCCTGCTCGCGCTGGGCGAGCGCACGTCGATGCCCTGCAGATCACCGACGAGGAGTTGAAGGAGGAGGTTGAGCGTGGCCTTCAATCGCATCGTGAACGCCTCGCCGGTGATCTATCTGGAGGAGCTGGGTCTGCTCGATCTTCTGAATGAGCCGGGCGTCACCGTGTTCGTCCCCGACGTGGTAGTCGGCGAGCTCGGCCGTCTCAACCCGAACGATCCCGCGATGGTCGCTGTTCGTTCGACACCCTGGATTCAGATGGCCGTGTCCCCTGCGGTCCCCGCCGCCGTGCAGGCCTGGAAGCTCGACGCGGGCGAATCGGCCGTGCTGGCCTTGGCGGTGGCCGAGACGGGGCCGGACAAAGAGGTCGTGCTGGACGATCGGCGGGCAAGGCTCTGCGCAGCAAGTCTGGGAATTCGCGTCCAGGGCACCTTGTCCTTGCTCCTGATCGCCAAGAGTACGGGACGGATCGCGGCGGTGAAGCCGTTGCTCGAACAGCTTCGACAACGTGGCATGTACCTGTCGGATCGGCTCTGCCGGCTGGTCTTGAAGGCGGCGGGAGAGTGAGTTGATCTCTTCGGATATTGAAATCTGCACGCATCGGGTCTTCTTGTCGGGAAGTGGTGCCATCATGCCGAAGCTCAAGCCCTGGTTTCATGTGGTCACGCCCCGCGAAGATCTGCGTGACGGCCGCCCGCTGGACGCCTCGGAATTCGCTGACCGTCACGGATTTTGGGGGCGACTGCCAGCATGCTGACATGAGGAGACAAAATGGCCATGATCCACAGTGCCTGGAAGGAGGTGGATCATGGCCGAAGGAAGCGCGACACGGTCGTCGCGTGGGCATCGTACCATCTGCTTGCCCGTCTCGGAAGACGCCTACACGCAAGCCGTTCACGACCCGGCCGCGTTCCGACGTCTGCTTGATGAAGGCTTCCGAACCACGCCCGAGCTGTTTCCGCCGAACTTCGCCCAGGGCTACGAGTTGAAGGATGGCCGCATGTCGGTGAAACAGGGACTCTTGATCCGGCGCATCCTCTCGAGAGACGGGACCGCCTACAGCATCCGGCCCTCGTTCCTCATGCCCTACATGGCGGCACGCGTCGCGGACGTCGAAGGTCCACTGTTTCTTCGCAAGTTCGGCGTGCCGTACTGGGCGTTGGCCCACGTCTTCGGCGGCGACCCGATGTACTGGTTCCGTCTGGAGTGTGGGCTGGGTCGGTTCCGCATCGTCGGCACGACCGTGCGCCAGGCGGACCTCCCCGAACATCTCCTGGCGGACGAGCACCATCAGTCGCTCGACGGGCAGAAGGTGTACATCGCCACGACCGTCGGCGGTGGGTGCTGCTTGGGGGCAGAGCCCGCCCAGGCGCCGGCACCGATGACCTGAAGATGGCCTACGCGGTTTTCCGAGAAGAGGCCCGCGACGTCGCCCCGAAGTACACTCCCAAGACCGTCAGCACCGACGGCTGGCAAGGGACGCAAGCGGCCTGGAAGGCGTTGTTCAAAGGGGTGGTTCTTCTCCTGTGCTTCTTGCACGGGTGGCTCAAGATCCGCGACCGGGCCAAGCACCTGAAGGATCTGTTCTCGGAGGTCTCGCGGCGCGTCTGGGGAGTGTACCACGCCCCCGACCGGAGAGGCTTCGGGCAACGGTTGCGTCGGCTCCGGGAGTGGGCCGGCCAGCACCTCGAGGGAGTCGTCCTGGAGAAAGTGCTGGACCTGTGCCGCAAGGGTCGTCAGTTCGCGGTGGCGTACCGTCACCCCGGCGGCCATCGCACGAGCAACATGCTCGACCGCCAGATGCGGGGAATGAACCAGTACTTCGACCGCGGTCAACACCTCCACGGCTCGCTCGCGGCCGGCCGACTCCACTGCCGGGCGTGGGCGTTGTTGTGGAACTTCGCGCCGTGGCACCCGGCATCAGCGCGTGCGAACGAGGGCTGGCGGTGCCCGGCCGAGCGACTCAACCGACACCGTTACCACGACAGTTGGCTGCAGAACCTGTTGGTGTCCGCGTCCCTCGGCGGGTACCGACGTCCACTCCCCCAAAATCCGTGACGGTCAGGAAAGTCGGAGTCAGATGAGGGATAGCCGCGCCATAGACCTTGCTCACGTTGGGGGCGGTGATCGTCAAGGTCGCGGGTGTGACGCGGAGCGTGCCGGACTGATACGTGATCGTGTAGTTTGGCGCCCCGGCGCCTGTGGCGGTGATGGGGTAGCTGCCCAGGTGGCTGGACGTGGTGACCGTCGTGGACACCCGGGGCGCCACGCTCAGGCTCTCGTAAGTATCGCCGTTGACAAAGCCGTCACAGCGGTACGACAACGACGGCAGGCCGGCGCCGTAGACCTTGCTCTGGTCCTCGGCCCGAATCGTCAAGGGTGCTGGAGTGACGGACAAGGTGCCTGGGCTGATCGTGAGCGTGTAATCATTCAGCTTGGCGCCCGTGAGATGAGCCGTGATCGAGTAATTCCCCACGTTTGCGGTGGCGGCCGATCCCGTGCTCACGTTGGTGGCACTGATGGTATCGCCGTTCTGAACGCCGCTGATCGTGCCGGTGAGCGACGCGGCATCATCCTGTCCGTACGTCTTGGTGGCGTTGGCGCAGGTCACCAGGAGTGGGGCGGGCGTCACGGTCAGCGTGCCGGGCTGGAACGTGATGGCGTAATTGCTCGAAACCAGACCGCTCGGCATGACGTCGTAGGGTCCGACATCGCTCGTACCAGTCGCCGTGGTCGTGTACGACGCATGACCGAGGATCACGTTCGGGCTATCGCCATTGACTAGGCCCAGATAGTTCACGTCGAACGTCGGGTTGGGAGCGCCGTAGACCCTGGTCACGTCCTTCGTCTGGATGGTCAGGGGAGCGGAATGGACCGCGAAGAATTGATCCTTCGGAGCCGGGCCAGGGTCGCCGACGTCGGGCCGGTATGCCTCCACGACGACCGTGCCGGCGCCGGTGATTGTCAGCATGTTGCCCGCAATCGTGGCTGGGCCGGAGAGGATCTGGAAGTTGACCGGCAGACCCGAACTGAAGGTCGCGGAAAGGGCGAAGGGCACATCGCCGTAGGTCTTGTCCGGCAGTGGCGCAACGTGATTTGCTCGTTGGACGGGGTGATGGTCAGCGTCCCCGTAGCACTTCCCTGGTAGTTCAGATCGGTGATCGTGGCCATCACCACGTAGGTACCAGGAGCGATCGGACTGGTCACCGGGTGACCGTCCTGGCCGTAGGCGAAAGTGATTCCCAGGCCAGGCGGGTTGGTTGTGGCCGTGACCGTCTTGACCGTGCCATCGTAGGTCTGATTCAGGCTGGCCGTGTCCAGAGTGACCGTGGCGGTCGCCTTATTGACCTGGAATGTCTGATCAACAACGGGAGCCGGATTGAAGTTGCCGTCGCCGCTCTGGCTGCCTTCGACGACCACTGTGCCCGCCCCGGTCATCGTGACCGTGTTGCCAGAGACCGTGGCTGGGCCGGAGAGGATCTGGAAGCTGACCGGCAGGCCTGAACTCGCAGTGGCGGAGAGGACGAACGGTGCGTCGCCATAGGTCTTAGAGACTATCTCAAAACCTCGAAAACAGACTTGAAAACAGGGTCCGGAACCGGGTTTTGAGATAGTTTCTTATCCAGCAGCGGCCCAAAGTCGATCGTCTGATTCGCGGGCGTGATGACCAGGGAGGCGCTGACTAGTCCAAACTTCCCCCCTCCAGGTTCTTCGTAAACGCCGTGAAACATGCGAGATATGCTCCTTTTGGACCCTGTTGTGTAGTCATGTAAATTGTGAGAGATCCCGTTGACTATACCTGGTATTGTCCGTATAATGTCGGCATGTATATCGCCAAGGTCCCCAACCGTGGCTCGCCCCCCGCCTACCTGCTCCGCGAAAGTTATCGCGAAGACGGCAAGGTCAAAAACCGCACCCTCGCTAACCTCTCGGTACTGCCGCTCGGTCAAATCCAACTCATCCAGCGCGTGCTCAAAGGCGAAGACCTCGTCCCCGCTCAGGACGCCTTCGAGGTCCTCCGCGGCCAGCCCCACGGCCACGTCGCCGCCGTGCTCGGCACCCTGCGCCGGCTCGGCCTGGACCACGTGCTCGACCCCAAGCCCTCACGGTCGCGGCGCCTGGTCGAAGCGATGATCGTGGCCCGCGTCTTGCTACCGGCGTCCAAGCTCGCCACCGTGCGGATGCTGGGCCGGGCCACCGCCGCGTGCAGCTTGGGCACGGTTCTGGGCATCGACGGTCTTGACGAGGACGAACTCTACGACACCCTCGATTGGCTCCGCCAACGGCAGCCGCGCATCCAGAAGCAACTGGCCAAAAGACATTTTCAAGACGGCTGCCTGGTCCTCTACGACCTCACTTCGACTTACGACACGGGCAAGCATTGTTCTCTGGCGAAGTTCGGGCACAATCGCGACGGCAAGAAGCGGTTCCCCCAGATCGTCTTCGGCTTGCTGTGCGACCAAGAGGGCCGCCCTGTCGCCGTGGAGGTCTTCGAGGGGAACACGGCCGACCCCAAGACCGTGGCGATCCAGATCGACCAGTTGCGCAGACAATTTGGCTTGACACGTCTCGTGCTGATCGGCGACCGCGGTACCTTGACCGAGGCCCGGATCACCCAGGACCTGCGCACCGTCGAGGGCCTGCAGTGGATCACCGCGCTGCGTGCTCCCACCATCCGGCAACTGGCCGAGGCCCAAGTCGTGATCCCCTCGCTCTTCGACGAGCGTGACCTGGCCGAGGTGACCAGCCCTGATTTTCCCGGCGAGCGGCTCATCGTCTGCCGTAATCCCTTGCGGGCCGAGGAACGGGCTCGGAAACGCCAAGAACTCCTGGCCGCCACCGAGAAGTTGCTCGAAGGCGTGTCGCGCGCTGTGCGCCGTCCGAACAAGCCGCTACGTGGCGCGAAGACAATCGCGTTGCGTGTTGGTAAAGTGATCAATCATCACAAAGTTGGAAAACACTTTATTCTGGATATCTCCGACGATCAGTTCGGGTATCGTCGTGATGAGGAGCGGATCGCGCAGGAGGCGGCCCTCGATGGGATCTACGTGCTCCGCAGCAACGTTCCCAGCGCGGACAGGAATACTTCCGAGACAGTCGCGGCCTACAAAGGGCTTTCGCACGTCGAACTGGCCTTTCGCAGCTTCCAGACCGTGGACTTGAAGGTACGGCCGATCTTCCACCGTGACGCCGAGCGCGTCAAAGCTCATATCTTTCTCTGTATGCTGGCTTACTACGTCGAATGGCACATGCGGGAGAAACTGGCGGAGCTGCTCTTCGACGAAGACGACGAGGCCAGCGCCCAGGCCGCCCGCGAATCGATCGTGGCGCCGGCCCAGCCCTCGGACTCGTGCCGTGCCAAGGCCCGCACCAAGCGGACCGCCGACGGCCTGCCCGTGCACAGCTTTCGCACGCTGCTCGACGACCTGGCCACGCTGCAGCGGGAAGAGGTTCGCTTCCCCGGCGTGGACCAGACCGTCCTCAAGATGCGCTCGCCGAGCCCCGTCCAACAACGAGCGTTGAACCTGCTCGGCGTGACGCTCTGACCCGGTTGCGGCCCTGCTCCTGCCGCTTCTTGTAGTCAGAAACTCCTGGCCCCAAAATTCTCAACGTGTTGACGGCTGTCGAGTTGTGCTATTCTGTCCAGGGGGAAGTTCGGACTAGGCTCGGGAAGTCGTAGTTGGCCGCCGATAGCGAGCCCACCGCGACCGTGATGGGGTAGGGACTGGCCGAGACGGGGCTATTCATCGTCGCAGTGGTGCCGAGCACGGGGCTGCCGGACACCCCGGCGCTGGTTTCGTTCTCGCCGTTGACAAAGCCGCTCAGCGTATAGGTGAAGGTCGAGTTGGCCTGGCCGTAGAGCCGGGTCTGGTCGTCGGCCGTGACGGTCAAGTGGGCCTTGGCGATAGACAGCGTACCCGTGATGTTGTCAGCCTCAAAGTTCGAGCAGCCGGTTCGCTCGTGTTCGGGGTGGTTTTCGAGAAAGAGGGAGGTGCGTAGAACGAATGGATGAACACCACCGAACCCCGTTTGCTGCGCGTCGAAATCGTGGCCGACCTGCCGGTCCTGTGGACCACGATTGAACGTCTCGAGCTACCTGCTACCCTGGACCGCCACTTTCCCACGCCGCAGAACTGGAAAGGGCCACTCACTCCCGGCGAGGTCCTGGCCCTCTGGCTCCTCTTCATCCTCTCCCAGGGAGACCACTGCCTCAACCACGTCGAACCCTGGATCGCCGAGCACCAGAGCACCCTCTCGGCCCTACTTGGCAAAACGGTCCTGCCCGTCCACCTCCACGATGACCGCCTCGCCGACTGGCTCAACCGGCTCAGCGCCAGCGACTCCTTCCGCCTCCTGGAACGCGACCTGAACCAGCAGACGATCCGTGTCTACCAACTCCCCACGGATACGGTCCGCATCGACGCCACCACGGCCAACTCCTACGCCGATGTCCTGACCGAGCAAGGGTGGCTGCAGTTCGGCCACAGCCAGGACGACCCCGACCGGCCCCAGTTGAAAATCGCCGCGGGAGTCCGCGATCCGCTGGGCATGCCGCTGGTCACGGTGGCCGTGCCCGGGAATACAGCGGACGATCCGTTGTACATCCCCATCATCCAGGCGGTGCAACAAGCCTTCGGCCGAGGCGGCCGGAGCTATGTGGGCGACTGCAAGATGGCGGCCCTGGCCAGGCGCGCCTTCGTGGCGGCTGGGGAGGACTTCTCTCTGTGCCCGCTGTCGGAGAATCAGCTCAGTCGGGCGGAGCGACACGCGTTGCTGCGGCCCGTCTGGGAGGGCACTCAGACGTTGCAGTCGGTGCGGCGTCCCGGTGCCAACGGGCAACCGGACGAGTGGGTGGCCGAAGGGTTCGGTGTGGATGTGGAGTTGACCGCCCTCGTCGGCGCGACGCAGGTGCGCTGGACGGAGCGGCGCTGGCTGGTGCGCTCGTGGGCGTACGCGCAGGCCCAGGAGGCCGCCCTGGAGCGTCGCCTGGAGAACGCCCTCCAGGCGTTGCGGGACCTGGCCGTGCCCAAGCGGGGCAAGAAGAAATGGGGTCACGCCGAGCTGATGCAGGCGGCCGGGGCCATCGTCAAACGCGAAGGCGTGGAGGGCCTGCTGAGTTACACCGCGCACGCGGTGATGACGACACGGCCGGTGCGGGCCTACCGGGACCGGCCGGCGCGGCAGGAGACGGACGTGTCCTTCCAGATCGACGTGCCTCGCGAAGAGACCCGGATCGAGGAGAAGAAGCGGGAGATGGGTTGGCAGGTCGACGCCACGAATGCCCTGGCGATGGTGTTGCCGCAGGTGGTGTGGGCCTACCGGGGCCAGTATCGGATCGAGGACGACTGGTCGCGGTTGAAGGGGCGGCCTCTGGGATTGACCCCGATGTACCTGCAGGACGAGGAGAGGATGCAAGGGCTGGTGTATCTGCTGAGCCTGGCGTTGCGCCTGCTGACGCTGCGGGAGTGGGTGGTGCGCGAACGCCTGCGGAAGGAGGGGGCGAAATTGCAGGGGATCTATGCCGGTCAACCCGGCCGCAAGACGAACCGTCCCAGCGCGGAACTGCTGCTACGGGCGATGAAGACGATCAGCGTGAGTGTGGTGGAGAGTAACGGGCAGCCATACGCCCTGTTGTCGCCGTTGACCGAAGTGCAGATACACCTTCTCGAACTTTGGGGTCTACCACCGGATTTGTACGAAAAGGTCGTGCGCGGATTTCCAATACCTCCTGTGGAGATGAGCGAACCATAGGCTGCAGGGCCGCCCTGATGGAATCCACGTAATCCCAGGTGTCGCCGATCATCCGCGTCGCGGTCAGCGACATGACCAGCACATACATGACCGCGGCGCCGAGCGGCCCGCACAGCACCTCGATCGAAAAACGCGATAACGGGCCGCGCCGGCGGGCAAGGTCCGGGGCGGTCGGTCCCGCAAGGGGGTCAAGCATCTGGGAGTCTCACAAGGTGCGTCGAGTCCGCGATGACGCCCCGCTTCCCTCACGAGCCCCGATGGACCGGGACAGGAAAAGGTGCATCCTCGCGGACTCGACCCACTCTACGAGACGGACTGTGCCAGTGCCACCCCCGCCGCCGACCAGAAGGCCAGGGCTATCTGATTTCTGGGTGGCCGGGACAACTTACCTGTTGTCCCGGCTTGCATGACATCCCTGCCACGTCGTCAAATTTTATCAAAATTTCCTGGCCCATAGAAACTCGCCACGTTAAGATCGAGGTCACGGGACAGATGTGGTATTTGTAGCAAGCACGTCACTTCGTCATGCACCCATCCAGTCCCGGGGGGAGATCCGACCATGATGCGCACCTGGAAGGGCAGTCTGCTGATCGCCTCGATGGTCGTCGTCGTGTGGACGACGTCCTCGGAGGCTTGCCACCGGCGTCGGGCCTGCGCACCCAACCCGTGTTATCAACAGACGTACACGTACGCGAGCCCCGCAGACTGCTGTGGCGGCGGGGGCGGCTACGGCACGGCGGGTGGGGCGTACACGACGGGCGGGGCGTACACGACGGGTGGGGCGTACTATGGCGGTGGGTATGCCGGCGGTACGGCCGGCTATCCCGGCGGGTACGACTACGGTCGGCCCGGCTACAACCCGGGCGGGCTGGGCGGGCCGATGTCCGGGCTGGGGGTGCGGCCCGGCCTGGGCGTCGGCGGTTTCGGCCCGGGGCGCTAACCGTCCACAGGTTCGCCGATCACCCTGCGGGGGCGCCCCGGCCTGGGCCTACGGGTTCACTCGGGGCAGTGTCGGCGGTGGTCAAATGATGGGTGCCGCGGCTGGCTACCGCGCAGCCGGCGGCAGGTAAGGAAATCCATACGGTAATCGACACGGCCGGGCGTCACTGCGGTGGCGATCCGGCCAGTCGATCACATCGAGCGACCTCTCAGGAGAGGGCATCCGGCACGCGGGGATGGACTCTACGTCCGCAGCCCGCGACGACTGTTGTAGCGGATGCGTACATGCCGCACACGGACGACGAGTTCCAAACCACCTCAGAAATGAAGATCCCGCCGCCCTGAACCAGATTGAGCCAAGTCGGCGCCAGCGTCCGGCCGAAAAGAAGACAGGCTCTAAGAGAACTCTGGGAAGAATAGGCAACCTGGTTAATTGCCCGGGTTCTGTCAGTGCCTCCTGGATTCTCACCCCCTTCGCGCAACACACTACGGCGATGGAAGCCAGGTGACTGCCGACATACGCGCTCCCCATCGTTCGATGCGGATGCGTGAAACCCAATACTGTGCGAGGGGACCGATGGCAGGAAGTCCGCCCCTTTGTCTTCGTCGCGGCCCATGCGCGGCCGCGTTCGCCGTCTCCATTCTCACGCTCGCGAGTGGCGTGCGTGCGCAAGACACGCCGCCACCGCCGGCCGGCGCGCCCGCCATGGTGGTTGCCGAGGGCGTGGCATCCGCTGTCCCGCCGGTAGCGATGCCCGTACCGATGGCCGTTCCCGGACCCACGGTCTACCCCGTCTCCGGCGGGACACCGACGGCACCCCGGGCCCAACTGGGGCTCTTCGACACGATCGCCGAGTCGATTTGCGGCGAGGCCGATCCGGACCTGTGGCATCCGCTGCCCCTCTCGACACTCTTCAGCGAGGGTTGGAACGAGGCCTGGGTGCCGTCGCCGAACGGCTCGGGCGGTGCGCCACGGCAAGGCTGGATCAATGCCTTGGACGGCAACCTGTACCGGCTGTGGTTCTTCACGTTCGCTCAGGCGTTCAACGACCCCCCGAAGGGCAACGCCTACCTCGGTTCCTACACGATTTTCACGCCGCTGAGCCGTCGCCTCGAGCTCATCGTGAACATCCCCTTCGTGGTGCGCAACAATGCCTCCAGCGGCTTGCCCACCATCAACCCGGGCAATCCGCTGTCGGCCCCCTCGCAGAGCCACTCGGGAGTCGGCGACATCTCGTTCACGCCCCGCATCCTGCTTCACGAGACGCAGGATTTCTCGCTGACGTCCGAGATGGCGATTGTGGTCCCGACCGGCACCGAGCCTCTTGCGGGGAAAACCACCACCCTGATTCCGACCCTCGGCTTCTGGAACAACTTCGCGGGCGGTTGCGTGATCCGGGGCGGGCTCGGTGTCGCGATCCCGATGGACGGCAGCGGGGATAAACTGATCAGCCAACTCGCCATCGGCCAGACCTTGACCGCTCATGACGTGCCCCTGTTCGGCGACTTTACCTACTACCTCTCGGCGGTGGCGAACACCCCCCTCGGCAACAGTGACCAGACCAGCGCGGTGCTGACTCCCGGCCTGCGCACGCATGTGGGCGATAATTGGTATTTCCTGGCCGGGCTCCCGATCCCGGTGACGAAAGAGCGCGTCGGCGACATCGGAATGATCTTCTGGTTTATGAAGGCGTGGTGAGCGGAGGCGGAACCTGGCGCAAGCCGCCGAGTGACGTAGCGCGGCGAAACCGCAAGCGACCCCGTCGCCGCTCGAACCGGCGTCCACGCCGGGTCGTTCCGCGCAGCAGGGACAATCCACGCAGAAAGACCACAAACGCCAAGTTAACAATGTCGGGTGCGTCGCGTCCGCGATGACGCACCTCTTCTCTCACGAGCCCCGATGGGACGGGAAAGTGGCAGGTGCGTCATCGCGGACGCGACGCACCCGACGAGACTGTGCAGACCGTGAGGCGACATCCGTGGAAGCGATCCGCACGGCCGCGCTACGGGGATAGGCGATGGGCGATACACAGAAGCAACCCAGGGCTTACGCATCACTTTTCTCAGGTATTTGAGCCAGAACCTTCACTGAACTTTCGCAGATTTCGGGGGAGGAGAACGGGGGGAGAACTTCTGTATACTTAGGGGTGAAACCGTGTCTTTGACACTCCCCCAAGACCCCAGGAGCCAGGGCCAGCGCGCATAAATAGGTAATCTGTACAGTCTGGCGCGATCGACCGCGCCATGTTACATCTTGGCGTATCACGGTGCTCGCGTTCTGGCGTGATCCAGGGTTGCGCCGCGAGGCCGTGCACCTCATGCCAGGATGCGTTGCATGGCCACCCGATGGATAAACATCGAAGCGATCGGTTCCTACTTCGAGTCGCTCTCGGACCCGCGACATCTGAGGAATCGCAAGCATCTGTTGATCGACATCGTCGTGATCGCGGTGTGTGGCATGGTGTGTGGCTGTGATGGTCCCACGGCCATTCATCGCTGGGCGTCCAACCGCCGCGAGTGGCTGGAGCAGTTTCTGGCGCTGCCCAACGGCATCCCCTCGCGCGACTGCATCCGTCGTCTGTTGATCGCGCTCAGGCCCGAGACCTTCCAGAAGTGCTTTCAGGAGTGGGTCATCGACGCGATGCCGCCCGACGAGAGCAACCCGGACCGGCTGATCGCCATCGACGGCAAGACCAATCGGGGGTCTCACGATGCGGCGCAGGACCTTCGTCCGCTGCACATCGTCAGCGCGTGGGCCAGTGAGGAAGGAATCGCTCTGGGCCAGGTCGCGACCGAGGAGAAATCCAACGAAATCACGGCGATCCCCCTGCTCCTGGAGCAGATCGAACTGACGGACGCGGTGGTCACGATCGACGCCATGGGGTGCCAGAAGGAGATCGCACGCGACATCGTCGACGGCGGCGGCGACTTCGTGATCAGTGTCAAGGACAACCAGCCGACGCTCCGCGAGACGGTCGAATCGTACTTCGAGAAACACCTCGAGCGCGACCTGGCCGATCTCAAGTATCGCAGCTATGAAACCAGCGAAGCCGCGCACGGCCGGATCGATGAGCGGTCGTACTTTCTCACCAAGGTTCCGCCCGACTTCGCGCTCAAGAAGGAATGGCCGTGGGTCAAAGCCATCGGCTACTCCCTGCGGGTGACCCAACACGCCGACGGCCATGAAACCGACGAGACGCGATACTACATTCTCAGCCGGTATCTCAGCGGCAAGCGCTTCTGCGAGGCGGTGCGTGGTCATTGGGGCATCGAGTCAATACACTGGGTGTTGGACGTGAACTTTCGCGAGGACGACAGTCGCACGCCCCTGGGCAACAATCTCAGCTGGTTGCGGCGTTTCGCGGTGACGCTTCTGAAGCGTCATCCCGTCAAAGACAGCCTCCGCGGCAAGATGGCCCGTTGCATGATGAACACGGCGTTCCTCACGGAAGTCCTGACTCTTCAACGACATTGATATGCGCTGGCCCTGCCCCAGGAGCCTCCCCCGTGTGGTCGATCATCCCATCCCTCGACACCCTCTTGCAAGGTTTAGCTGTCGCCTTCACCGAACCAAGTTTCCAGACCCACAGAGACATCCTCCTCGGCTGGATCATGTGCATCGGCCAGCGCACCGAGTACCGTATCTTCCAGACCATCCAGGCCAGCACCGTGGTCTCCAGGGTGGAGCATCATCCCTTCGATCGCTTCTACAATTTCTTCAGCCGCAGCACCTGGACTGTGAAGTCCTTGGCCCATCAGGTCTGTGTGGCCGTCGTCCTGGCTCTCAATCCCACAGGCTGGCTCTCCTTGGTGGTCGACGACACCCTGCTGCACAAACGCGGCACGAAGGTCTACGGCCTGGGCTGGTTCCGCGACGCGGTCGCCTCCACGGCCAAGCGGGTCGCCACGGCGTCGGGGAACAACTGGGTGGTCCTGGGGCTGGCCATCCCCATCCCGTTCTGTCCCGATCCGATCCTCTGTCTGCCCCTGTTGGCCCGCTTGCACTTGCCTGGCAAGGGATCACCGAGTTGTGTGGACTTGGCCGCGGAGATGCTTGGTGAGATTCTCCAAAGGTTTCCTGATCGTCAGATCGTCCTGATCGGGGATGGAGCCGATGCGGCCCACGGCTTGCTGGGGAGCTTGAATCCGCGGGTCCAGTATGTGGGGCGGATGCGCGGGACGCGGAGATCTACGATCCGCAGGTTCCCCCTCAGCCCCCCGGCAAGCGGGGCCGCAAGCCGCAGAAGGGACCGCGACTGCTCAGCCCGAGCGCGGTGGCGAACCGGGCCGATCGCCATCGCAACGGCACGGGCCCCTGGGTGTGGCACGACATCGAGGTGACCGTTTATGGGGTGACCCGGATGCTCTGCGTCTTGGCGTACCAGGCGGTGTGGCCCGAGGTGCTGGGGTTGCGCCGATTCAGATCGTGGTGGTGCGCGATCCTGCGGGGAAGTTCCGTGATGCGTACTTGTTCACGACGGACCTGGGGGCGAGCCTGGCGTGGGTGGTAGCGACGTTCGCCCGCCGCTGGTCGATTGAGGTGATGTTCAAAGCGAGCAAACAGGTGATGGGCATCGAAGGGCCACAGCACTGGTGCCAGGAGAGCATCGAGAAGCTGGCGCCCTGGGTGTGGCTGATGCAGAGCGTCGTCAGCCTGTGGTATCTGACGGTGGGCCATGCGGTGCCGGAGGCGGAGTCGGCGCGGCGGAATTTGGGCGCGTGGGACACGGAATGGTCGCTGGGTCATTGGGTGCGTATCCTCCGGATCGCGACCATGGCGGCGACAATTCATCCCGACTTGGACGAAAATGGCGACTGCCAGGAATTGATGGAACGCGTGAAAAACTACCTATTTTATGTTGCGTCCGCAGCTTGATCCTTGCGAAAGTTCAGCTAAGAGACAGGCGTTCACGCCGGTTCGAGCGGCGCTGGGGTCGCTCGCGGCTTCGCCGCGCTACGAACATGGGTAAAGAAACCACGTATCGGGAGAAACGTTCATGGACAACAGTCGAAGGAATATCTGCATCCTCACCGCCGATGCCGGTCAGGGTCATCGCATGACGGCCTCGGCGCTCAAGACAGTGATGGAAGAACGCTATCCCTGGAACGTCCGCATCGTCAACCCGTACCAGGACGTGCTCGGCGATCTCGATGAATTCCACAAACGATTCGGAATCCGCGGTGAGGACGTTTACAACAAATGGATCCTCCGCCGCGGCAATCATGCGCTTTACCCGGTCTTCTTTCATCTTTGTAATATCAATATGCGTATGAACTGGCAGCGCGGGCTGAAGATGCTGCGGGCGTTCTGGCCGCAAGTGAAGCCCGACCTTGTCCTGTCGGTGATCCCGTTCATGATCAACGGCGCGTCTGTTGACGAGCTTGCACGAGGTCTTCCCGGACGTTCCCTACGTGTCGCTGATGACCGACCTGCAGGAGTGCAAGCCCGGTTTCTGGCTGGTCCACCCGGACCAGTACTTCATCGTCGGCACGGCCGCGGCGGCCAAGCGCACCCGGGCGATCGGGCACCGCGCCGAGCGCTGTTCCAGGTCTCCGGCATGGTGATCGACCCATCCTTCTATGTGCCGGAAATTCTGGATCGCCACGCCGCGCACGACCGCACTGGGCTTGGCGGCCGACACGTCGACCGCGCTCGTT
>CAWHUG010000001.1:0-2495340 GCA_963832405.1 uncultured Isosphaeraceae bacterium | reverse complement strand
GCCGAAGGTGCGGCACTGGAAATGCCGTGTGGTGTCACAGCCACCGCGGGTTCGAATCCCGCCCTCTCCGCTTGTAAGTGCCATGATAGCCGGGGGTTGCGTCGCGTTCTTCGCGGCTGGCCTTCGGCTTTCTTCTTGGCTTAATCGGCCTGGCTTAATCGGCTGGCTCAATCCGGGGCGGCGGATTGCATCCGTCGTCGGCCGGGCGTGCGGCATTTTGGCTGCACCGATGCGGCTCAGACCAAACTGCTGGTCAGTTGGCCGACTCTGCCAGGCCATCCCGGATGGTTGAAACGGGCAAGAAGAGATGCAGCTCGTTGTCGAGCAATGGGACGAACCCGTATTTCTCGTAGAAACCCCTCGCCTGCAGGTCGATGGCGTCCACCTCGACGGCGTGGATGCCGAGCTTATCCGCCAGTTCCAGGCAGCGACGGAAGGCGTCCAGCAGAAGGGTCTCGCCCAGACCCTGCCCCTGCACGGCCTGATCGACGGCCAGGCGGGCGATGAGAACCACCGGGACGGGGTGCCTGGGTAGTTTCCTGGCGGAGGTTTCGGGCAGATTCTGAAAGGCGATGGCACTGGAGGCAAGCGTGTAGTAGCCGCATACCCTCGTTTCGCCGGGCTGGACGGCGATGTAGGTACGCCCCAGGTTTCGCTTCTCGTACTGGCTGACCAGGCGACGGATGAAATCATCGAGTGGCGGCTTGCCGCAAGAAAACGCCCCGCGTAAGTGATCGCGTTCCAGAGGCTCGATGTGCCAGTCACCCATGATGCCTGGTGTGCTTCGTGGCCGCGCGCTTCAGGGCAGCGTTGGCTTCGGGCGGGTTGTCCAGCAGGTCCAGAAAGCGGTCGCGGTCGCGGTCGGAGAGCGGGGTGGCTGTCTCCTCGTAGAATCGAACTTCGTCCTCGGGGATCACAACAGCCTTGCGGATGCGGACTTCCGTATCGCTCACCTGCTCGATGATCACCGTGGCGTTGGCGAATGCCTTCGGTAGGCTTATCCGGCCCTTGGCGTCGGTTGATCGTGTCTCCATGTCCATACTGTCCTCCTCGTACCGCTCGCATCGCACCAACATACGAGTATAGCGGAACGGGGGATAGTGGTCAAATGGGATTTTCCCACGTTCCGAGGCTTCTCGATTCGGCTGAGGGAGAGTGTATCACGTTATTCAGTCCGTAAGTATTTGCGGGAAAGGCCCTTAGGAAGCGAGTTGCCCTTCTTGGCTGGTGCGACGCGGTGCCGAACCCCTCCCCTTTCTTGAAGGACGTGAGCTATTTTCAGAGAGCCGTTGCTGCGAAGCCAAGGTTCAACCGCCGGTTCCAGGAAATCTTGCAGTGTGTTCGGCTCGACACCGGCGCGCTGGCGTTCGAGCGAGGCCCTCTTCAGGGCGGTGGCGAAGTCGGACCGCATCCTCGTACTGAGCGGCACGCGGGCGTGAGTCTTGCCTGGTGCGTGTACGGCAGTTGGGGTCGTGGTTTCGGAGGCCACCGGCTCCTTGGGTTTCTTCGCGCCGAAGACAAATCTCTCTTCCGTACTTGGATCGACTGTCGAAGGCGGGTTTTTCAGTCCTTCAATAAGTGCACGACGTTCGGCCATCTTCTTCTCCTTCACGCGACCGGCTTTCGGTTTGAGGGCAGCGGGTCTTTTCGACCGGCTCTTGATGGCATCGGGGAGGATCTCGTGGAACAGTTCGGGATGTCCTGGGCCTGGCGGATTACTTCGGTGGCCTTGGCCAGCGCGCGGACCTCCAACATGCTCGCCTTGCATGGAACGATGGCCATGTCGGCGCGGAGCAACAACGCTCTGCTCGTCTCTGTCTGGCTGCCAGGGCCGTCAGCAACGACACAATCCGTCTCTTGTCTGAGCAGTGGCAGGTCGTTGAGGATCATGTCCGGGTTGTCGAGCCGGACTGCCCCCACTTCCGGCACGGCTTCGCGAATCCACTCCGAGGAGGATTGCTGCGTGTCGCAGTCGGCCAGCGTTACACTGTGGCCCTGCACATATTACCCCGGCAAAGAAGATCCTCCTGTAGGTCGGACAATCCTGTCCGACAGGCCGGGGGAGTCGGACAGGATTGTCCGACCTCCTTTCTTGCCGGGGTAATAGAGCCAGGCGGCGAGATGGACGGCCAGTGTGGATTTCCCCACGCCGCCCTTGGAATTTGCAATGACTATAATCACGCCATTGTTCATACATGATTTATTTCCGTCTAGCAAGCTTTATGCGCAGATATATGTAAGCAATTCTATCTTACTTGCAGGTAAGTTCCCGGATAGCCTCTGAGACTGTAGCAAGGCGATCGGGGCCTGTCTGACCGGCGGTCGGCTCGGTGCCGTGTGGCACAGCCGCCCTCGGCTGTGCTCATCCGGGACCGGGACAGCCGGGGGCGGCTGTCCCACATGCGGCTGGTTCCGATGGAAACTCCCAGGGAACGCCCGATAGGCTTGCTACAGTCTCGGAATACTTTGATATGAATAAGCTCGTCAAATCAGCCCTCAACGTCCGCAAAACGGCTTCAGCAACCGCAGACGATGGAGACTCCTCGCTGATCACCACCGACTCGGAGATAGGGGTAGGGAAGGCCCATTGGTTTGGTCCTCCCCTCCCTCCGAACCGTACGTGCGAATTTCTCGCATACAGCTCTCCGGTCATTCGCAAACGCTTGTGTCTTGACCGCCCGAGGGACAGTCATTATCGTTGTTGGATTCCAGTGAGCGCGTTCGGCCCATTCGAGGGAGGATGCTGGGCATGCCGTTTCATTGCGTGGTTTTGGCCAAGCAGGTGCCCGACACCAAGGCGGTCACCGGCAAGGCGATGAAAGACGACGGCACGGTCAACCGGGCGGCGCTGCCGACGGTGTTCAATCCGGACGATTTCCATGCCCTCGAACTGGCCCTGGAGGTCAAGGACCGCTGCGGGGCGAGCGTCACGGTCATCACCATGGGGCCGATGAAGGCCGGAGACCTGCTGCGCGACTGCCTGTTCCGCGGAGCCGACCGTTGCATCCTGATCACCGACCGCCGGGCCGCTGCCTCCGACACCCTGGCGACCAGCGTGGTGCTCAGCGCCGCCGTGCGGGCCCTCGGCCGCGTGGACCTCGTGGTCTGCGGTCGCCAAGCCATCGACGGCGACACGGCCCAGGTCGGGCCGCAGACGGCCGAGAAACTCGGCATCCCTCAGGCCAGCTACGTCGAGAAGCTGCTGGAGGTCGGCGACGGCACGATCCGCGTGCGGCGCAACCTCGGCCACGGCTGGGAGATCGTCGAGGGCCACCTGCCCATGCTGCTGACGGTCACTGACGCCGCCAACGAGCCGCGTCCGGCTGCGGCCAAGCGGATGATGAAGTTCAAGGCCGCCAAGGCGCCGGCCGAAGTCGAGCGCGACGTGGCCACCGAACTGCCGGCCGCCACGGACGCCGAAAAGGCGGCGGAAGTCCAGAAACGCGTCGCGGCGTTGCAGGCCCGCGGCCTGCTCATCGAGCAGTGGAACCTGGACACCATCCAGGTCGATCCGGCCACCGTCGGGCTGAGCGGCTCGCCCACCAAGGTCCACCGCGTGCAATCGATCGTGCTGACCGCCAGCGGGTTCAAGAGGTTCGAGCCGACCACGGCCGGCGTCAATGCCATGATCCACGAACTGATCGAAGATCACACTATTGGATAAGGATGAAGGATGAAGGATGAGGGATGAATGAAGAAGAGAAGGAAAAGGAACCAGTTGATCTCCGGGTGCGGACCAAGCAGTTTGCCCTGCGGGTGATCAGGCTGTATGGGGCGTTGCCGAAAAGGATCGAAGCAGAAGTGATTGGTAGGCAGGCCCTCCGATCGGGGACCTCGGTTGGGGCGAATTTCCGTGAAGCCCACCGAGCCAGATCGGATGCCGAGTTCCTGTCCAAACTTGGGGACTGCCTCAAAGAGCTGGAAGAGACCCTATATTGGCTGGAATTGCTCACCGAAGGTGAAATCATCAAAGCGAACCTTCTGGTGGCCCTGCAAGACGAATGCAACCAACTGATCGCCATCCTGACCACGATTGCGAAGAAGGTTAAGGCCCGTACCCAATGAACTCATCCCTTATCCCTTTTCATCCCTCATCCCTCATCCCTCATCCCTTCAAAAAAGGGAGTGCCGAATGATCGATCCCAATCCGAAGGGCGAAGTCTGGATCTTCGCCGAGCAGGAAGACGGCGTGCTGAACGACGTGCCGCTGGAGTTGTGCGGCAAGGCCCGTCACCTTGCCGACCAGCTTGGTGTCAAGCTGGGCGCGGTGCTGGCCGGCAAGGACGTCCGCGAACTGGCCCACCGGCTGATCGCCCACGGCGTCGACACCGTGTATCTGGCGGAGCACCCGCTGCTGGGCCATTACCAGACCCAGCCCTATGCCCGTGTGGTGTGCGAGCTGGTCCACCAACACCGCCCGCAAATCGTCCTGTTCGGGGCCACCGCGTTGGGCCGCGATCTGGCCCCGCGGGTCGCCTCGGCATGCCGCTGCGGGCTGACGGCCGACTGCACCGACCTGGAGATCGGCGACCATGAGGACCGGGCGGCCAGGAAGACCTGGAAGAACCTGCTCTACCAGATTCGCCCGGCCTTCGGCGGCAACATCATCGCCACGATCGTCAACACGGACCGCTGGCCGCAGATGGCCACCGTCCGCGAGGGCGTGATGCCGATGAGCCCGCCGGACCCCGACGCACAGGGCCAGATCGTCGTGGTAAACGCCAACGTGGGCCAGGAGGACCTGGTGCTTCGCGTGCTGGAGCGTCATCGCGAGGCGAAGAAGGTGAACCTGAAGGCCGCCCGGGTGATCGTCGCCGGCGGCGCCGGCGTGGGCAGCCGCGAGAACTTCCAACTGATCTAGGACCTGGCCAGTGCCCTCGGCGGGGCGGTGGCGGGCAGCCGGGCGGCGGTCGATGGCGGGTTCATCGGCGCGACCACCAGGTCGGCCAGACCGGCACCACCGTTCGGCCCGCACTCTACATCGCCGTCGGCATCTCCGGCGCGGTGCAGCACCGGGCCGGCATGGAAGAGTCCGCCAAGATCATCGCCATCAACTGGGACCCCGACGCCCCGATCTTCGGCGTGGCCCACTACGGCATCGTCGGCGACTTGAACCAGGTGCTGCCCAAGATGATCGCGGCAGTGAAGGCCAGGGCGTGATTGATACGTAGAAAATGGTATGCATCCACTCATCGTTCAGGCAAAAGAAACTGTCGCCTCATGGTCGAATGACGAACCGCGCGAACTTGCACTTGCGGTAGCCGCACTCTGCCGCGAAACGCTCGACAGGGATGGCTTACCCCCCGAAAGTCCCGACTGGATTCGCCTCCGAATTGCCTTTGAGATTTCCAAGGGTCAAAGCATCAGCGAAAGTATAGCGAACTGGGACGAGTGCTGTAGGACCGCAGACGTTGACGTGCAGTCGAGCCAAGACGCTCTTGTGAAGCTCGGGATCGTCACATGGCTCGTAAAGTTCCTCGCAAGACGGTTCGGGATGTTGCCAGGGTCAGAGCCTATCGCCGATTTCGACAAGTGGAAACAGCGCCTCATTGAATGTTTTGACAAATACATTCTGGTGGGGCGGAATCTAACTAACGACTGAAGCTGACCGGATCTGCCATCATGGTTTTTCGGGCTTCAAGGACCATCGCAGGCGGCCCCGGCAGCTTAGCCAACCGCTCGACCAGTTGCAAAAGCGTTGAGGCTGGACTTGCAAAAGGCGACCGCGATCTATATAAATCGTTGAGGGGCGGGCATGGAAGAATTCGGCATGCAAGTCAGCCGGAAAGCAGTTCTTGTTGTTCTCTTCGTACCGAGCGTCGAGCGTGACGGGATGACACCAATCAATCAAGAACAGTGGGTGGATGCAGCGATCGAGACGTTTGGGCAATTATTTGGAGGAGCCACTGCTTTCCCGCGGGCCAAGGGGGTATGGCGCGACGACGAGATGGGTGGCGTGCTGGTCAAGGATCAGCCCGTCGTCATTCACTGTTACACGACGCCCGCAGACATCACCGATCCCAACCATCTCAGTCGGCTTGGGAGTTTCTGCCGAAGAATGGGGCGCGAGGCCCATCAGGGCGAAGTGGGGCTCGTGATCGGCGACGAGTACCTGGCATTCCGAGATTTCTCGAAGGAGTAGGTCATGGGCGCAACTTTGGACATGGATCGCATCGCGAAAGAGCTGGGAGCGGAACGGCGTGGCCAGGTTTCGCCGCGCGGGGGTTACTTCGGGCCCTCCAATTGGCTGCTGAGGTTTCGGCACGTTTCCGCGTGCCGCAAGGGGGTGGGCGCGGACTGATCCGTCGTGGAGCGAGCAGCGCCTCGTCCGGCTCTCTCCGAAGACACTCAAGCAGCTCGAGACGCTCGCCGAGCAGGCGCACGCAAGCCCGATGCAAGTCGCGGCGTTATTGCTCGAACGAGCTGTGCAGGCCGTTGGGAGTCGAGAACAATAGGTTCAGGATCAAATTATGGCCAACTTCTTCACCGATAATGACGACATCCTCTTCCGGTTCAAGACCATCGACCTCGGCCAGCTCGCCGAGATCAGGGAGGGGGGGTTCCGGTTCGCCCGGGAGTTCGATTACGCCCCGGCCGACGCGGCCGAGGCCGTCGAGAACTACCGGCTGACGCTCACCTCGCTGGGCCAGCTCGCCGCCGAGTTCATCGCCCCGCGGGCCGAGGACGTGGACGCGATCGGCCCGGTCCTCCAGGAAGACGGCCTGGTCGCCTACGCCGTCGGGACGGCCGAGTCGCTGGCCATGCTCGCCAAGGCGGAGGTCATGGGCTTCACCCTGCCTCACCGCTTCGGCGGGCTGAACTTCCCCAGCTTGGTCTATACCATGGCCATCGAGGTGGTCAGCCGGGCCGACGCCGCCCTGATGAACATCTTCGGCCTCCAAGGCATGGCCGAGACCATCAACGCCTTCGCTTCCGAGGAGATCAAGCAGGAATATCTGCCCGACATGGCCGCCGGCAAGACGACCGGGGCCATGGTCCTCACCGAACCCGAAGCCGGCAGCGACCTCCAGTCCGTCAAGCTGCGAGCCTTCCAGGACGAGTCCGGCCAGTGGCGGCTCAACGGGGTCAAGCGATTCATCACCAATGGCTGCGGCGAAATTCTGTTGGTGCTGGCCCGCAGCGAGCCGGAGACGACGGACGGCCTGGGCCTGAGCCTGTTCCTGGCCGAACGGAACGAGGCCGTCAAGGTCCGCCGCCTGGAGCGCAAGCTGGGGATCCACGGCTCGCCAACCTGTGAACTCCAGTTCAACGACTGCCCTGCCAAACTGATCGGCGAGCGGCAGCGCGGCCTGATCACCTACGTGATGTCCTTGATGAACGGGGCCCGCATCGGCATCGCCGCCCAGAGCCTGGGCATCGGCGAGGCGGCCTTCCGCGTGGCTCGCAACTACGCCGCCAAACGCAGGCAATTTGACCAGGCGATCGAGAACTTCCCGGCCGTTCGCGACTTGCTGATCGACGCCCGGCTGGAGCTGCTCGCTGCCCGGGCGCTGCACCTACGAGACCAGTCGGTCGGTCGATGTCCTCTCCGGGGCCTCGCACAAGCTGGAGTTCGACCGTCCCACCGACAAGGAACAGCTCAAGGTCGCCCGCGATACCGAGCGGAAGTACAAGCGGCTGGCTGGCATGCTCACTCCGATGAGCAAATACTTTGCCAGCGAGATGGCGATGAAAGTGAGCAACGACGCCATCGCGGTGCTCGGCGGCAGCGGCTACATGAAAGACTACCCGGTCGAGCGCTTCATGCGCGACGCCCGAATCACCACCATCTATGAAGGCACCAGCCAGCTCCAGATCATCGCCGCCGTCCGCGGCGTGATTCAGGGGGCGGCCGAGAAGTTTTGCCTGGAAATGGGGGGCGAACAATACCCGGCCGAGGTCCAGCCGTTGGTCGAGAAGCTCAACGGCATCCGTCCCGTGTTGACCGAAATTATCGCGTTTACCAAGAGCCAGCGCAGCGTTGAATACATGGACCTCTACGGCCGCAAGATCGTTGATGTCGCCATCGACTTGATCATCGGCTACCTGTTCTGTCGCGATGCCAGGTTCGATTCCGCCCGGCTGCCCATCGCCGAGCGCTGGGTGAACGCCCGCCAGCCGCGGATCAAGATGCTCCGCGAGATGATCCTCTCCGGCGACCGCAGCAGCATGGAGGATTTCGCCGCCCTTGCCGGCCCGGTCCCGGCCGAGGTCTGATCGCCGTTGCCGACCGCGTAACGTCAGGCCCGTCGCCATTCCGCGGTCCGTCCGTCTTCCGGGCGTCGGTGCCTCAGCGGCAGGCGGGCCCCGTCTCGGCTCAGCAGGACGAACTCGTCCTTTTCGGCCCCCTTTTGAGTTCGGCCAAGTGCTCTCATACCAAGTCACGCTGAGCTGCTCTACCATGGGGGTTCGATCTTCACGGCATGGAGGTCACCCCCATGGCGTACCCACGACTGACGATTGTTGGCCATTTCACCCACGAGGAGATTGGCCGTCGTTATCGCTCGTGCAAGGATCCGGTCGAGAAGACCCGCTGGCAGGTGCTCTGGCTGATGACCGACCCGGATCGCCTACGATCCGCCGACGAGGCCGCGGCGTTGGTCGGGTTTTCGGGGCGGATGTCGCTCTTGGCGACGAGGACCCGCACCTCGCCCCGAAACCCATAAGCCTCCAGACCATGCCAGAGGAACTCCGGGATCAGATGCTTTTGAGCGGAGGAGAGTTTGGGCGGGCGACGCCGACCGTTTCTACGAGGCCCTGTGCCGACATGACCCCGACGCATCAGGGAGTTCCGGGCGATGATCCGTGGCTACAGAGACGGCGACCCTCCCGAATGGCTCCGCATGAGGCGAACCCTCTGGGACTATTGCCCGGACGATCAACAGGTCCGGGAAATGGAAGAGATCCTCGTCTCCGACACCGAGTCGGTGTTCTTCGCGGAGAGACGCGACGGGACGCTCAGCGGCTTCCTGGAGGTCGGCCTCCGGTCCAGGGCCGAGGGCTGCGACTCCACGCCCGTCGGGTACATCGAGGGCTGGTATGTCGATCCGGACGTGCGGCGACAAGGCATCGGTCGGGCGCTGGTCGAGGCCGCTGAGTCGTGGGCACGGTCGAAGGGATGCCGGCAGATGGCGTCCGACGCCGAACTATGGAACGAGGTGAGTCATCGGGCGGCACGTGGCGCTCGGCTACCAGGAGACCGCCCGGCTCATGCTCTTCAAGAAAGACCTGCCCAGTGTCGCCGCTCACAAAACTTGATCTCAATTCCCGAGGAGTGTTTTGCAAACCATTGCCGCATCTTATGGTTTGTCCACGTCCACTCTATGGGGTGGGCATAGCGATGATTGTATTCGGGCCATGAAGCCATGACATGGGTGCTGAACTCCTCCGGGGTCTTCCACGATGCGCGCTTTCGATAATAGTGCTTAAGCCGTTCTAAGAGCTGAACGGCGGATTCTGTTCACGTTTTTCTAACCCCTTTCTTGACTATGGTTTGTGGCCCGTTTCAGCCTGCCAATCGGAGGCCGACGGACTCGAACAGTGGGTTCAGATCGCGATCCACCGCCGCGTACAGGCGATCCAGCAAGGCCCGTCGCTCCAGCGGAAGCTGGTCCTCCCACGGCACCGGTTCCAGGATCCCGGCCGTCAGCGGCGCGTCGATGCGGTGGAACAACTTCAGGTACCACACGGCGATCCGGTATCCTTGCGAGGGCAGCCGGTATGACTGCGTACCGGCCACCCGCTCCACCAACCCCTCCAAGACGGGCCTGAAGGTTTCGGATGAGGAGTTCGCCACGATCCAGATCAAGAAGGACGAGTTCCATGGAGAGTGGATTACACCATCTCACCAAGATAAGAATCTCAACAGGTTATTTTGGAACAGCCCCAATTAATTACTCGAACAGGTTGTAACCGACGACGATCTCCTGGAGCCACTCGAGGTGGCGTGCCAATTGCCCCAGCTTGGCGTCCCGCCGAGCACTGGCACATCCCTCCTCAGACAGGGCGCGCGTGCGTTCGCGTTCCAGTGTGAGAAGACGGTCCCGCAACCTCCGGAACTCTTCATGGAGGTAGCGACACTCGGCCACCAGCTCCGAAAGGATCTTCGACCCGTCCTCGGTCTTGGGTTGCTCGCCCGACATGATCCTGGACTCCTTTCCTGATAGGTGTCACGCTTCCACGCGTGACCGACGCGACCGCACGACCCAGAACGACAAATCCCACGAGCACGGAGCGACCCGTCATTCGGACTCGTCCCGCGGCGTCGGGAGGCGGATGCCGGCGACGCGGCCAGCCCAGGCCTGCCGCCCCAGCGAAAGGACGGGATCGCGCTCGTCCGGTCGTGCGCCTGACGTACTTGGCTGCGGTCGCAGCTTGCGCTGCACCGCCAGGGCCTTCACCGCGGCCAGATACCGCTTCTGGGCGCGCTCCTGCCGACGCAGCACGAAGCGTGCCTGGGCGTCCGCTTTCTCGGCGGCCTGCGCGGCCAAGCGCATCACCAGGCGCGACCTGGAGCCAGGCCGCGGCCAGGTGCGCGACCAGCAGTTGCTCCAGGCGTGTCGGTGCCAGGCCGGCGTGCCGGGATTTCAGCGCCGCGAGCTGGCGCACCAGGACTTCTTGTGCGAACGGATCGGCGCCGGCCGCGAGCGCGATCCAGGCACGCTCCACCTGCACGGCCAGGTCGCCGACATGCTGTACGTCTAGACATATTCATATAGTGCGCCGTGATAAGGTCCGGATCTTCAGTGGGTGCAAGTCCCACCCGGCTAACTCAGTCGCTCCAGCCGGTAGCTATCGAAGCGGCGGTAGAGGTAACGAAGCCGTCGAAGCCTTCGAGAAAACGAGTCGTTCAAGCGACTCGGCGAGTTCGCAGGCCGTAACGCGAGTGAACGTCGAGCAGGCCTCGAAAGGTTTAACGTGGAAGCCGACCCGCCTATATATCGGGGAAGGCCGCAGCCGCTGGGGGAATGAGGCTCACGCCTCGTGAAGCGACACGAACCAGGGGTTCCACCGGGGTAATGACGACGGCATGCGAGCACACGGAGAACCGAGGCAACACGGGAAACCCCATCGGCGGGGGCGCGTGACCCCCAACCGGACGCCCGCGAGGGAGAGGCCGGGCCGACCGGGGTGGCGGACAGGCTCGTAGTACCGTTGAAGCCGGTTAACGCCGGTGGAGGGAAGGGGCCTGTGTTCAAGACCGACGTCCGAAAGAGCACGAGAACCAGGAGATTGGCGTGAGCCTCGCACCTCCGGAAAAGGTTCGGAAACTCCAGGAGACGTTGCATGCCAAAGCGAAGGGATCGCCCGGCTATCGCTTCTACCTGCTGTACGACAAGGTGTACCGTCGCGACGTCCTGGAATTCGCCTTCGACCGCTGCCGTGCCAACGGCGGCGCACCGGGGATCGACGGCCAGACGTTCGCGGACATCGAGGCGTACGGCGTGGAGAAGTGGCTGGGCGAACTGGCGGACGACCTGAGGAAGAAGACCTATCACCCCCAACCTGTGCGTCGCGTTTACATCCCTAAATCGGATGGCAAACAGCGGCCACTGGGAATCGGAACGATTCGCGATCGCGTGGCGCAGATGGCGACGGTGCTGGTCTTGGAGCCGATCTTCGAGGCGGACCTGGAGCCGGAGCAACACGCGTATCGGGCCGGGCACAGCGCCCTGGACGCCGTGAGGCAGGTCCACGGGTTGCTGAACTCGGGGCATACGGAAGTCGTCGACGCGGACCTGTCGGGTTACTTCGACAGCATCCCCCACGCCGAACTGATGAAATCGGTCTCGCGTCGCGTCAGCGATCGGCACCTTCTGGGGCTGATCAAGATGTGGCTCGAAGCGCCGGTGGAAGAAGTCGACGACCGGGGGCGGCACCATCGGACGACCCGGAACAAGGACGAGGGCCGGGGCAGCCCGCAGGGCTCGCCGCTCTCGCCGTTGTTGGCGAATATTTATATGCGTCGGTTTATTCTGGGTTGGAAGGCACTGGGGCACGAGCGCCGGCTGGACGCTCACATCGTCAACTATGCCGATGACTTCGTGATCTGTTGCCGCGGCACCGCCGACGAGGCGATGCGGGTGATGCGATCGATGATGTCGACGCTGCGACTGACGGTGAACGAGACCAAGACGCGCCTCTGCCGCTTGCCGGAAGAGAGCGTCAACTTCCTGGGGTACACGATCGGGTTGTGTCACTCGCCACAGTCGGGGCGTTCGTACATCGGTACGAAGCCGTCGGCGAAGAAGATCGACAGCCTCAAGGCCGAGATCCACGAGTTGACCAGCCGACGGTGGTTGTGGACGACGGTCGAGGACCGGGTAGCGAAACTGAACCGGAAGCTTCTGGGTTGGTCGAACTACTTCTGTCTTGGACCTGTCAGCCCGGCCTATCGAGCCATTGACCGCCACGCGCGGCATCGGCTCCGCCAATGGCTTCGAGGGAAGCATAAGCTGCAAAGTCGCGGGACCACACGATTCCCCGACGCGAGGCTGCATGACGAATTCGGCCTCATCCGCTTGTGCGACCGCCCTCGAACTTTTCCGTGGGCGAAGGCGTGAGTTCTTGTCCGAGAGCCGGATGCGGGAAATCCGCCCGTCCGGTTCGATGAGCGGGGAGTGGAAACGGAGCGTCAGCCGCCGCGCCACTCCTCGACTCTACTATCGTGTTCTATCTCTGCTCTCCATCCCCAACCGAGCCTGCCGGAGGCGATGACCTTGGGCGCGACCGGCAGCCAGACCTGGCCGCACGGTGTCTTGGCCCTTCCGGGCCGACAATCGGGCTCTCGGCTTTGGGCACAATCCAGCCGATCCTCAAGGCCCTCGGGCCGCGGGTGGACTCGATCCGTACGGCGACCGGCTATGGCGGGTTCTGGGGGTGTCAGCCGGCCTTCCGGGGAAGATGTTCGACGTGATCCGTGGCGGCAAAGCCGCGCTTGGCAGTGGAACCGGCTGTCCGCCGACCATCTTGAAGACGATCTTCGCAGTCAAGGTTCCGCAGCCAGCGGGAACGTGATCGGTCGGCGTTCGCGCTGGGAACGATAGATGGCCGTGAAGAGGGCCACGACCTTGCGGCCGTCCTCGCCCGTCACGAGCGGCGGCCGGTCTTCCAGGACGGCTCGCAGGAAGTCCTGCGATCTGAAGGCATGGTAGTGTGTGACGGCGTCGATCTGGCGGAATCGGGCGCGGTCCTCGGCCTGGAACTCCGGCCAGGAGGTGTTCCTCGCCGGGGATCGTCCAGAGGTCGTTGAGCGGCGGCTCGGCGATGGCTCGGACATGCCGGCGATGAAGGTCGCGCCGCGGTCGGTCTCGACGCCGACCGAGGCGCCGTTGGACCCGTGGATGTGGACCTTGGTGTAGAGCCCGGGCTTCTGGCGACAGGCTGGTGACGATCGACCCGAGCCCGCCGTCCCGGAACCGGAGCGACGGCCACGGCGGTGTCCTCGACCTCGATCTCGGGGTGGTTCAGGTTGGCCCAGTAGCCGCTGACCTCCTCGACCTCGCCCATGAACCACTGGAGCAGGTCGAGCTGATGCGGCGACTGGTTGACCAGCACGCCGCCGCCTTCGGTGGCCCACTGGCCGCGCCACGGGTCGGACTGGTAATAGGCCGGGTCGCGCCAGCTATACATCTGAAAGACGCCGAGCACCGGGCGGCCGATCTTGCCGGCGTCGATCGCGGCCTTCATCCGCTGGACCGGCTCGTACAACCGCCGCTGGCTGATGACGCCCAGCTTGACCCCGGCCGCGTGCGCCGCGGCGAGCATGGCGTCGCAGTCGGCCAGGCTCGCGGCCATCGGCTTCTCGACCAGGACATGCACGCCGGCCGCCGCGGCCTCGATCGCGGCCCCGGCGTGCAGCGGGTGCGGCGTGCCGATCATCACCGCCTGCACCGCGGTCGCGGCAGCATCGCCCCCACGTCCGCGATAGGCCTGCGTGCCGTACCGCGCGGCGAACGCCTCGGCACGTTCGCGGCTGGGTGTCGCAGACCGCGACGAACTCCGACTCGGGCAATGTGCTCAAGCGCCGCGGCATGGATCTGCCCGACCTTGCCGCAACCGATCAGGGCGGTCCGCAGATCGCTCCATGTCACGGCTCCGGGAAGTACTTGGCGCCCATCGCGCGGAGGAACGCCAGCGACTCGGCCATCTCGTCCATGCCGTTCATGCCGTCCTCGATGCTGACCCAGCCCCGGTAGCCGTGCGCGGCCAGGATGCGGAAGATGGCGTCGTAATCGTTGAGCCCCTTGCCGGTCACGCCGTGCCGCAGGTTGGGCGAATAGCCGAGCGTGCCGTCGCTCTGGCGCAGCTCGTCGAGCGTCGTCCCCGCGGCCAGGTAGCGGTCGCTGGCGTGCATGCTCACCACGCGATCGGCGACCGCCTCAAGCAAGCGCGATCGGGTCGTCGCCCGCGACGATCGCGTTCGACGGATCGTACTGCACGCCGAAGTGCTCGCGCGTCCGGAATCGCCGCGAGCAGCTCCAGGAACACGTCCTGCTTCTGGGCGAACTCGGGATACTTCCAGAAGCCGTCCTTGTAGTGGTTCTCCAGGCCCGAGGACGACGTCGTATTCACGGGCCACCGGGAGCAGCTGCGTCGATGCACGCGACGACCCATTCCAGGCCCTGCTGCGGCTCGACCTCCGGATAGCGCTGGCCGGAGAGGACGCGGCAGACGGCCCGCGGTCCGCCCAGCCGGCGCGTGACGCGGATCAGCTCCGCCTCGCGCTCGATGGCCCGCTTGCGGCCGTCGGGGTCGGGGTTGGTGAAGTCGGGCGAGCAGCAGAGCATCGGCATGGCGAACCCGGCCGCCTGGATCGCCTCGCCCACGCGGTCGAGTAGGCGTCGTCGAGGCTGGTGAAGAAGCCGTCGTACATCTCCAGGCCGTCGGCGTCGAGCGCGCGGGCCATCTCGATCCAGTCGAAGACCGACATGGTGCGCCGGCCCGCGATCTCGTCGATGTAGCACTTGGGAAAGGCGGAGAGCTTCAGCGGCATGAGCGGAGCTCCTTCGTGTCCGGAGGCCATCCCAGCATGCCCGGGCGCAAACGGCTGGACCGGAATCCCTGCACGGTACCGCCGGCACCCGAGATCCACAACCGCCCGCGCCGGATGCCGCCGTCACGAACGAGGGGAATCGTCCGACGTCCGGGGCACCTCCACGTTCAGCCAGCAGAACGCTCCCAGCGCGTAGCTGACCGCGAAGAGAACGAAGGGCAGGACCACGTGGCCCGCCTCGAACAAGGCCCCCGTCGCCAGGACGCCCAGCGCGGCCATCAAGCCGTTGAGCATGTTCATGGCTCCGGCCAGTGTCCCGGTCTGCCGCAGGCCGATATCGGCCGCGGCCGCCCAGGCCGGTCCCATCGCCAGGTCGTTGCCGATGAAGGTCAGGCAGAGCAAGATCCCAAGGCCGAGGATATCGACCACCCAGACGGTGCTGAGAATGGCCGCGCTGGCAAGGGCCAGACCGGCTGCGCCGACCAACCGTCGACCCCATGCCGCCCCCACCGCCGGATGATCCAGTCGGACAGCACGCCACCGAACAGACACGCCCCCACGCCGCCCGCGAACGGCAGTGAAGTCAGCAGCCCCGCGGTCCGTAAGCCCAGATGGCGATGATTCTCCAGATACGTGGGCAAGAGCGTCACGAAGAAGTTTCCGCTGTAGCCGAGGAAACCGTACATCAGACACAAGGCCCAGGCACTCCGTGAGCGGAGCAGCGCGCGCCAGGCCGTCGGATCGGTGCGCGGCGGCGATCCGGGCCCACTCATCCAGAGTGGACCTTCGGCACGTCCGCGGGGCCGTTGCGGAACCAGGGCCGGAACCCGGCGCACCAGGCGAGGCCCAGTCCGGCGGCCAGCACCAGCGGCAGTTTCCAGTCCCCAACCGCCTGGATCAGCCCGACCAACAGGATCGGTGCCAGCGCCCCTCCGAGCCGGCTGGACATCCAGATCAGACCCTGGGCGGAGCCGCGCTCCGCCACCGGCATCCAGTCGGCCATCATGCGCGAGGTCGCCGGGAACGTCCCGGCCTGAAACGCCCCGAACCAGAACCGCAGAACCAGCAAGAGAGGAAAGGTCCAGCCGATGCTCGTCGGCAGCAGCCCCACCGGCGCGAGCATGGCGGTCAGGATCGAGCCGCCCAGGATGACCACGGTCAGGACATCCCGCACCCCCAGGCGGTCGGCGAGGTAGCCCCAGGGCATCTCGAACAGACCGTAAGCCACCAGGAACGCGCCGATCAGGGCGCCGATCTGGCGATCGCCCAGGCCGAGCGGGCCCCGAAAGGCGGCCGCGGCCATCGCGAAGCCGATGCGGTGGATATACGTGATCACCGCCAGCAGGCACGCCGCCGCCAGCACCCGGTAGCGCAAGGGAACCGTCCGGGCCGGACCCAGGGACGTGTCCGCCGTCGGGCCGGGATCCATATCAAGGGGGGTCTTGCTCATCACAACTTGACCGGCGACATCGAAAAGGCCCGGATGGTGGGCGGTGTCCATCTTACAAGAACGGCGTTCCCTATGGTCAGTACGCGTTGGCGTCGATCGCTTCGCCGCCGTTGATCGAGCCGAGTGCCTGCAAGACACCGACGTGGGCGCCGGGCGCGATATACCAGACGGAGACGTCGCGGGTCACGCCGATGGGATACCCCGTGGCCGGATCGAATGACCAGCAGTCGATCGTGTCCTTGATGAAGTGGACCGAGCCGTCCAGGAAGGCCATGTTCACGCCGCCCGGATGAAAGCTCGAGGCCCCGTTGACAAAGGCGCCAGCGTGATCAAACTGGCCGAAGTTCGTAATTTTCTTTTGGGGATTGATGGGCCAGAAGTGAGTGTAGTTGGTGTCACCCAGGTTGCCCGAGGTCCACCAGCCCCAGTCTTCGAAGCTCCCGTGCGGCGAGTAATCATCCTTGGCAAGCAGTCCGTGGGCGATCTCGCTGAATGCCGCGGTGTTGCTGGTGCCGTCCGTGACATCGGCGTTCCGGACCGTGGCCCGAGAGACGCTCGCATAGGCGGGAGTGGCTGCTCCTCCGGCGGCACCATAGCCGTTGCAGGCGAACACGCCGTTGTACTGCTTGATCGCCGCGAGGCGATGCGCCGCGTCGGCGGTATGTGCGTTGTCGGCGCCGTTGGGCCGGCCGGTCCAGTAGCCCCAGTTGCCACGGTAGTTGGAGTAGCACATCGGGAGAGGCAAGTTGTTTATGATCTCTCCAGGGGCGTAGATCGCGCGATAGTTTTGGATCGAGCCGTCGCTGGGGCACCAGAGAATACCGACACCGACTCCGTTGACGGTCGAGTTCGTGTCGCCGTAATTCGCGACGGAGGAGTTATAAGCATTGAAGAGCGGGCCCTGCTCATAATAAGGGAGCAAGGCAACCATGGACCCGGAGGCATCGCTGGCGCTGCCGGCACAGGGTGCACCAGCCTCACACCACTGCCGGGAGTATGACATCGGGTACGAGCCGTTGGTACCTTCGTAGTTAATCAATGCCAGAGCGAGCTGCTTGAGGTTGTGGTTGCACTGCATGCGCCGTGCCGCTTCGCGAACTGCCTGCACGGCGGGCAACAGGAGAGCGATCAAGACGCCGATGATGGTGATGACCACCAGCAACTCGATCAGGGTGAAGCCGCGATGATCGCGGCGCGGCATTGAACGACAAGAATTCATGAACAACACCTCTTGAAGTGAATGATGATTCTCTCCAGGGCTGTGTCCTTGTCGCGGAATCCACTGTTTGCTTCACTTCTCCCCTTGTGGGAGAGGTCGGCTGCGCAGCAGCCGGGTGAGGGGTTCTTGCTCCCGGACGGGCGGTCATCAAAATGCGCCCTTGCCGCGGAGCTTCCCCCCGCTGCGGCCTTGGGCTTCACATTCTCACTGGTCGTAGTCGCGGCACCGCCGCCCTTCCGCGGGGCCGAGATGGACCCGCGCCGGCTGGCCATCGTCGCCCCCACATCCGGACAGCGCGGAAGCACCCGCGGCGAGCAGGCAGGCTCCGAGGGCCGTGGTCATGATCTGGCGACGAGTCATCGGTTTCGACCTTTCTCCAAAGCAATCAACCTGTCCTGGGTCTGGCGCCGATCGACGCGTTCTTCCTGTGTCATCAAGAGACAGGGCGGCAACCCGACATGGGCGATCATTTTTCTTTGGGCGGGGTGGCCGGGCCGGTTTTCAGCTTCTCGACCATGCCGCGGAAGTCCTCACGGTCCCGGATCGGATCGAGCCGGCGGTCGTTACGGAGTTTGTAGGGGTTGTCGAAGCCGGAGGCGATGAAGTCGCCCAGCGCCTTGACTGCGCGGGCAGCCGCATTGGGGACACCTGCCTCTGCGGGCATGGTCGAGGCGAGGGTCAGGTAGTGGGCCAGGTCGTAGAGGTAGCAGGGCTCGGGCTTTGAGATGTCCTCGCAGGTCTCGATGGCACGCTGGACGGCCTTGACCGCATCCGCGGGTCTGCCCGTCCGGCAAGGGCCTCGCCCCTTCGGGCCAGCAACTCGCTCAACACGCGACGAAGCTCATAGTTGCGGAGATCCATCCCGGGGAAGTTCCGGGCTGTCGATTCTGTCGCCCTGGACCAAGCGTTCGTGGGCCGGCAAAACTTCATCCACGGCAGCGAGTGCCTCGTCGGCCTTCCCGGCCTCCAGCAGAAGTCCGGCGAGTACGGCCGTCGAGGAACCGACCTCACTATCGAATTGCAGTTCCCTGGGTTGCACGTCGACGACTCGCCTCCGTTCTTCGATGATCCTGCGCTGCGAGGCGATCCATCCCTCTAGGTCCAACATCCCCGCCTTCCGTCGAAACCGGGCAATCGCCTCCCTGTTCCAGAGATCGTCGCTGGCTAGCGCACGGTTTCCCTTGTGTTCTGCCAGCAATCCCGTGTGTTCTGCCAGGGCTGCTTCGCAGTGAGCCAAACCTTGGGGAAGATGCCCGCTCTCTCCCTCCAGCCAGCCCAGCAAGGAAGTGAACCGGGCGTGGTTATACTGGTAGTGGAATAACCCCGTCGGCGAATGCACGGTGGCGTATGGCCCTTTTTCCCGGATATGACTTCGGCCAGTTGCGGCATCGCGGCTCGGCTCTTGCCTTGCAGGAATAGGCTTTCCGCCAACCAACCGTTGAGGGCGAATTCCAATCCCGTACCTTGCGCAAATTCGCGCATGTTCCTGTGATTCTCGTCCAGGGCTTTTCGTAACAGGGGCTCGGCTCCGCTTGGCCGGCCCATTCCCTCCACACACATGCAGGCCGCGTTCGCAACGGCCTTCACGTATTCTCTCCGCCGCAAGAGGAGTGAAGGTTTCTGAAGCTCGAGTACTTGCCGGCCCACTTCGACGCCTTGTAGGCAATAATCCAGGCGATTGCCGCGGCGGTACGCCGCACAGAGATCCACCAAGAGCCGGTCGTGGTCGTCCTTTGGCGCAAGCTGCAGTGCCTCGCGGAGGACCTCGACACCCCGCCGCGTGTCGCTCCAGCACGCCTCATAATCTCCATGCCACCCCCGGTGAACCGCGCACGTGGAGTAGCTGCAACCCAGCATGCGTCCGATTTCGAGGTCCTTCCCCTCGGTCCATAAACCCTCCAAGAGATCGATCGCTTGACTGAGGACCTCATCAGAGCGTTCATTCTCGCCGAAATTACCGTAGACCTCAGACAGACACATGTATGTCAAGGCTAGACCTGTGCGCAGGCTTTGATCCCGGGGCGACTCCTGCAGCATCGTTTGGTAACGCACGAGCACAGTTTCGGCAGAGACTTGCTCTTGGCTCTGCTTTCAGCATCCGGGCGGATCAAAACTAACCCAGCCCGACGGTACGCCCCGGCCAGTTCGCTGCAACCTCGGGTCATTCGCTCGCTTGCGGATGAAGTTTTGATAATACTTAAGCGCGTGAGTGAGCAACTTCTGCCTCAGGGGCGCCAGTTCCTCCCCTGCCAGAGCCACATCCTCGCTCACCGTCGTGAAGTAGTCATCGACGGCGTCCCTGGCCTCGTGGAACATCGAGTCGGCCTCCTCCGTCTTCTGTACGAGGAGGTCATTGCTTCGTTTCAGAAGTAGCCCGCCGATCGTCAGCCCGACGACGGTCGCCAGCATCAGCACCGCCGCCGCTGTCACACGGCTCGGGTGCTTCCGCATCCATCGCTTCGCTCGCACTGCGACCGGTTCGATATAGGCCCCCACCGGCTCGTCCGCCAGCCAGTGCTCCACGTCGTCGGCCAGCGCGCGGGAGATGCGTAACGCGCCGACGGCTCGGTCTTCATCGCCTTCAGGCAGATCGCCTCCAGGGCCGGGTCGATCCAGCCTTGCACCTGACGCGGCGGTACGAACTCGCCCCGCTCCACCTTCCCGCAACAGCTTCTGCCATCTCCTTCCTTCCAAAGGGCGGCTGCATCTCGAACGGCCTTGCCCGTCAACAGGCAGTACAGCGTCGCGCCCAGCGAGTAGACATCGCTCGCCGGGCCAAGCTCGCTCGATCCGGCCCGGCCGCCTGCTCCGGACTCATGTACGCCGGCGTGCCCAGCTGCGATTCCCTCCATCGTCTCACGCAGGTCGCTGCCCGACTCCGGCACCAGCGTGCGGTCGTCCAGCGTCGCCGACGCCGGCACCGGCTCGGGCCGCCCCACGCTCTTGGCCAGGCCCCAGTCCACCACCAGCGTCTCGCCGTACTGGCCCAGCATGATGTTGCCCGGGCTTGAGGTCCCGGTGCAGCACGCCACGGCTGTGCGCGTAGGCGATCGCGTTGCACACGTCCAGAAACCGCCGCAGCAGCTTCTGCAGCGCCAGCGTGCGCTCGCCGGCGTCGCGGCCCGCCTGCTCGTCCTTGTGGAACTGATCGATGGCCGCCTTGAGGTTGTCGCCGCGGATGAACCGCATGGCGTAGAAGGGCCGGCCGTCGTCGAAGGTGCCCAGGCTGTAGACCGGCACGATGCCCGGGTGTTCGAGCCGGCCGGTGATCTCGGCCTCGACGACGAAGCGGGCCCGTTTGTCCTGGTCGGCGGCCGGGGCGTGCTGGATGCGCTTGAGGGCCACGATGCGGTGAAGCTGGCTGGTCGCGGGCGATGTAGACCTCGCCGAGGGCGCCGCGGTCGTGGAAGCGGACGATCTGGAAGCGGCCCTCGGGGTCGGTCGCCTCAGACTGCCCGGACCAGTCGATGGTGGACTCCTGGATCGTCCTCGGCGTGCCGGCGTCGGGCCGGATCGAGAGCAGGCTGCACTGAAAGTCGAGGTCGGCGACGTGTTCGAGCTGATCGCGGACCTCGGGGATGACCCGGAGCACCGCCAGGCTGCGTTCGGGGTCGCAGCCGTGCTGCTGCGATGTGCTCCTGGACGAGCATTTCGAGAGCGGCGTAGCGCGCCTGGGCTGAGGGCGCCGCGGTCCAGGAGGATCTGTCCCAGCGTCTTGGTCTTGTCGACGACCCAGGCGTTGAAGGCAGCGAGCAGCGCGTCGCGGTCGATGAAGTTGTTCTGGAGCGCCAGGAGGCCGAAAAGCAGGCTCTCGGCGGCGCTGACGGGCGGTGGTGGGGGTGCATGTCGTGATGCCGAAGGCCGCATCGACCGCCGGACGCTGGTCGGGAAAGCGGTCGCGGTAGTCATCGGAAGCGGGTTTCTCGCCCGCGCCGGCGCAGCTCGCACTCGACGCGGATGAGTTCTTCGAGCAGCAGGATGGCGTCGGGCCTCGTCGGCGTCGGCGAGGATAGTCCTCGATGCGCGGCCGCTCCGGGCCCGCTTTCCACTGGCGTTCGAAGCGATCCGCCGCCGCGTCGATCCAGGTCCGTTCGCCGCCTGATTAGCGAGCTCATGCCGATCCTCCTTCGGGAGCACGAGGGACGCACGAGTCGGGTCGGACAGTTCATGACGCGCGGGTGGCACGCATCCGGCCAGAGTGCCGTCAGTCTGCGGCTTTGCCCCAGTAGGCGCGGATCCGCTCGAGCTTGCGCTCCACGGTGCGCACGGTGCATTGCAGCTCGTCGGCGATCTCCTGGTTGGAGAACCCTTCGAGCTTCCGCTGGGCGATGAGCCGCAGCTCCGGCTCGCTCAGGGCCTGGAAGCGGCGTTCCAGGGCCTCATTGAGCAGCGCGGCCTCGGCGGGCGTCGGGCCGTCGGCGTCGATCTGGTCGAGGAAGTCGGCCGGCTCATCAGAGCCACCCGCCGGCGCGGCACCGCCGCCGGCCTCGCGCCGAACATCGCGCTTCGCCTGGAGGTGACGATTGGCCGTGTTGCGGGCCTTGCGGAGCGTGATTTGAACGAGCAGTTTCCAGAGCTCGTCGCGGTTGGACAGGTCGAAATCGCCCCGGCGCTGGCGCAGGCAGAAGCTCTTGTACATGCTTTGCAGGACGTCTTCCTCGTCCTCGCGGCCGCGAATCCGGGCCGAGAGATGGCTGCGCGCCAGCGCCAGCAGTTCCTGAAAATACCGCCCCCACACCAAGCGGGCGGCCAGTTCGCGCACTGCGGGCTCGTCGGAGCGCAGGTCGATGATCAGCCGTGTCACCGAACCGCGGGTGCGCATGGGCTCGGGTCCCCTCGGAGAGGTAGCCGGACCGATCCGCTACTTCTCCAGGAGCTCAATCAAAAGAATGACCAGGAGACCGACAGGAATCGTCGCAAAATTTCCGGGCAACCCGGATGCGGCTTGACGTGGCCTGGGCGGAGACGACGTGAAAGCCGTGTGCCGAACATGTTTGGCCGGCATCTCCCCGATGAGGCAAATTTACCGCATCCTGAGCACCAGCAGGGCCAACATGAGCATCCATTCGATCAGACCGCACTGGCCCAGTCAAGTGCGGACGCAGCAAGACCTACGGATTTCGCCGCCCTCTCAGGCCACCCGGTACCGCGCGATCCCGGCCGCGTTCAGTTCCAGTCCCAGCCCGGCGCTTCGGGCACGGCGACACGGCCATCCACCGCCCGGATCGGCTCGGTGATGTCATTGCGCAAGTTCGTCCCCTCCTCGACGACAAACTCCAGCAGGCCGAGCGTGTTGGGGATGCTGGCCAGGAAGTGCAGCGCCGCGGCCACGTTCAGATACGTCGTGAAGCCGTGGTTGACGACCGGCACACCGCGGTCGGCGGCCAGGCTGGCGATCTTCATGGCCTCGGTGAACCCACCGCAACGGGTCAGGTCCACCTGCACGACATCGATCCTGCCCACGTCCATCAACTGGAGGAAGCTTCGTCGCTCGCTCTCCTCCTCCCCGGCGGCAATCCGCAACGGACTGGCGGCGGCCAGCTTGGCATAGCCGGCGTAGTCGTCGGGCAAGAGCGGCTCCTCGAACCAGTAGGGCCGATACTCCGCGAACGCCCGCGCCCGCTGGATGGCCGTCTTGGCATCGTAGCACAGGCCGGCATCGATCATCAGGTCGGGCTCGTCTCCGAGGCCCTGACGTGCCTCGCGGACCAGGGCGATGTCGAGCGCTTCCGTCTGGCCCATCGGGTCCCAGCCGAACTTGACCGCAGTGAAACCCTGATCCACGAACCGCTGGGCCCGCGCGCGGGTCTCCTCGGGAGTCGCGCCCAGAGGCTGCTGGCATACGGGCGCAACGAGGTGGTAAAGCCGCCGCCGAGCAGCTTCCAGACCGGCAGTCCCAGCGCCTTGCCCTTGATATCCCAGAGGGCCAGGTCGATGCCGCTCATCGCGTGCAGGCCGACGCCGCGCCGGCCGCCGTAGATGTTGGCCCGGTACATCTTGTGCCAGAGGTACTCGGTGCGAAACGGATCCTCGCCGACGACGACCTGCGCCAGTCCGGTCGCCGTGGTATGGGAAAACGGACCCTCGATGACCCCCTTGACGCCCATGGGGTTCGAGTCCACCTCGCCATAGCCCACGATCCCGGCATCGGTCGTCACCCGGACGATCAGCGCATCCTGGCCGCTATCGCACTGCGTCTTCACGTGCGGCAGCCGCAGGTAGATCGCCTCGACGCCGGTGATCTTCAGGTCGCTGGTCATGCGCGATGGTCCTCACTGGCCCGCCAAGGGATCACGTCGTTGCCGCGACTCTAATCCGCCCGGCAGGGCGACGCAAGCGCGGAGGAGTCGGACCGTGCTCGCTCCCTTTTCTCGGGGCCCCGGATCGGTTCTAATCCGGTTCAGACCGGGACATCAGGTTCGTCGCGATCGCACCCTCAGACGGAGGAATCCGCACGATGGCCAGCCGGGCGCGCGAGGAATACCGCTACGAGAAACTGACCTGGCCCGAGATCAACGAGGCGATCGACCTGGGCAAGGTCTGCATTGTCCCTTGCGGCGCGGTCGAGCAGCACGGGCCGCACTTACCACTCGACGTGGACATGGCTTGCCCGCAGGCCATCGCCCACGGTGCCGGCCGGGAGATCCCGGAAGCCATGCTGGTGCTGCCCATCGTCGCCTACGGCTACACGGGCCACGTGATGGACTTCCCGGGAACGATCAACACCGATTACGAACACTTCATCCATCACATACTCGACATCACCCAGAGCCTGGCCTACCACGGCTTCAAGAAGATCGTTCTGCTGAATGGTCACGGCTCGAACTGGCCGAACCTCGACCTGGCCGCGCGGCGGACCAACCTTCAGACGGACGCCGAATGCGTGCCGATCTGCTGGTGGAGCCTCTTGACCGTGGACAAGACGTTCCTACCCCGCTGGCGGCAGAGCCGGTTTCCCGGAGGCTGCGCGCACGCCTGCGAGCTGGAGACATCGCTCTATCTCTACCTCGACGGCGGCCAGGTCCGAAAGGATCTGATCAAGAACGGAATCATCAGCTTCAACGCGGAAGAAAGCCCCTTTCAGTGGGTGGACCTGTTCGCGTCCGGACCGGCCACGGTCGTCTCCTGGACCAGCAGTTACTCCGAAACTGGGGTGCTGGGCGAGGCCGAGCTGGCCAGTGCGGAGAAGGGACAAGAAGCGTACGAGGAGGCGGTCCGGCAACTGGTTCGGTTCGTGACCTGGTTTCAGAAGCGTCCCAAGGACCCGCGGCGCGATCATCACCGCCGACCTCCCACTCTGCCCATGCCCTGGGGCCAGCGGCCGAGCGAGGCATGATCGGAAGTCCCCTCGGCGCGAGATCCCTCGCACCGTTCTTGCGCTGACCCGGCCCGGGACCCGTTCCCGTCTTTTCCGAGCTTCGACCTCGATCTGGGACACACTCAAGGCACGCGGCGCGTCATCGATACGGGCTGGGCCACATCGGCGGGCGGGGGCGGGACCACCGCCGGCTGGGGGAACCAGCCCTCGAGGATCGCGTCTTTCTTGAGGACGACCTCGACATTTCCCTGGTTCACCACGACACCCGCGCGGCTCCATCTCGGCGTGCGGCCGCCGAAGTTATCGTGGAGTCACCGCCCGTTCTCATGCCCGCTCGGGAAAGAAGACCACCGCCAGAGCGATCAGGTCAGGAATAGGACTCCGCGCGGATGCGCGAGCGCGGCCGACGACAACCGCTCCATTCCATTTGACCGCGCGTCAGAAGCCCCTGGCCAGCCCAGGGACCATGCCAAATCGCTCACTGGAAAGCGGTCCGCGACCGACGGCGACCCCGTCCCGCCGTCACCTCATGGGAATCGGCCCGCACGACCGGACGCGGCCGGCGGTCCCACCGGCCCGCGTCATACCACGCTTGGCCGGTGTGTCGACGCGCCTCCGTCCTGATCTCTTGCCCACCTGAGCCCCGCACTCCCGGACGACGTGCGCCCCGGTCCGGCATGCACGGGCTTGCCGGCCCACCAAGGCCGCTTGGCGGCATACCTCGCTCCCCTGCCCACCAACCCGTGGGGGGTCGAGTTCCTCTATAAACGGCCTCCTCGGCCGCTCCTGACCGTGGCCGAGACTGCGGGAACAGTGGCCGTGGTGGGGGCCACGCTCACGGGAGCCGGAACCAGCTTCACGTCGGGAGACGTTGGGTCGGTGTGCCGGCTCTCTGCCGATTCCGTCCGGCTGCCCACCAATGAGGTGGGCGACAACCCGGCCTTCTTCGAGGCCCAGATCGTGAGCGTGGACAGTCCCACCGCGCTCACGCTCGACTATAGTGGACCCCAAATACTGGACCACTTGGCCGGGGGGTATTTGTTAAGGTCCTTCCCCCTTCAACCCCCCGCGAACCCCGCCCGATAGACCTCGGCGGGCGTCCGGTAACCGAGAGACTGATGGGGACGCTCCTCATCGTAGAACCGGAAGTAGGCCGTCAGACCCAATTCCAGTTCTGGCACTTGTTCATAATCCTTGATGTAGATATCCTCGTATTTTACACTCCTCCACAGCCGCTCCACGAACACGTTGTCCAGCGCCCGCCCCCGACCGTCCCGGCTCACGGCGATCCCGGCCTCCTCCAGGCGGTCGGTGTACTCCCGCGACGTGAACTGCGATCCCTGGTCGGTGTTGAAGATCTCCGGCCGGCCCCGTGCCAGCGCCGCGTCGAGTGCCTCCAGACAGAACCGCCCCTCCAGCGTGTTCGACAGCCGCCAACTCAGCACGTACCGGCTGTACCAGTCGATCACCGCCGTCAGGTACATGAAGCCATGTCGCATCGGCACATAGGTAATGTCCGAACTCCAGACCTCGTCGACGTGGGTCAGTTCCCGGTCGCGGAGCAGGTACGGGTAGACCCGCGCGTCCGGCGAGGTGGTGGTGGTCCGCGGCCTGGGGAAGAGTGCCTCCAGGCCCATCAGGGCCATGAGCCGCTGGACCCGCTTGCGATTGACCGTCTCCCCGGCACGCTCCAAACAGGCCGTCATCCGGCGGCTGCCGTAGAACGGGGTCTTGAGGAACTGCTGGTCGATCAACCGCATCCAGCGCAGGTCCTCCGCCGACGCGGTGGCCGGTGGGAGGTAGTAGCTCGATCGGTTGAGATTCAGGAGTTCGCATTGTCTACGGATGCTCAGATGAGGATTGTCGGGTTCGACCAGGGGCCGCTTGAGGTCAGGCGCCGCGGGCAGCTTTTTTTTTCAACCACTCGACCTCCATGTTGAGTCGGCCGATCTGTTCATAAAGTTCTTCCTGAATGGATTGGCTGTCGTCGCGGTCGCGATGGCGGCCGTCGCGAAACAGCGACTCGATGCCGTCCAGGAGTTGCTTCTTCCACTGGCTGATCTGGACGGAGTGGACCTGGAAGGTCCGGGACAACTCGGCGAGGGTCTTGGTCTGCTTGGCGGCCTCCAAAGCGACCCGCGCCTTGAAGGCGGCCGGAGGTCGCTTGTGTGTCCTGTTCATGGTACGCCTCGGGATGAATCAGAGCCCTTTGATCAGTTTAACATCCCGAGTGGTCCAGTAAATGGGGTCCATACCTGCCCCTGGACCGCCACTTTCCACGCCCGCGGCCTCACTCCCGGCGAGGTCCTGGCCCTCTGGCTCCTCTTCATCCTCTCCCAGGGAGACCACTGCCTCAACCACGTCGAACCCTGGATCGCCGAGCACCAGAGCACCCTCTCGGCCCTACTTGGCAAAACGGTCCTGCCCGTCCACCTCCACGATGACCGCCTCGCCGACTGGCTCAACCGGCTCAGCGCCAGCGACTCCTTCCGCCTCCTGGAACGCGACCTGAACCAGCAGACGATCCGTGTCTACCAACTCCCCACGGATACGGTCCGCATCGACGCCACCACGGCCAACTCCTACGCCGATGTCCTGACCGAGCAAGGGTGGCTGCAGTTCGGCCACAGCCAGGACGACCCCGACCGGCCCCAGTTGAAAATCGCCGCGGGAGTCCGCGATCCGCTGGGCATGCCGCTGGTCACGGTGGCCGTGCCCGGGAATACAGCGGACGATCCGTTGTACATCCCCATCATCCAGGCGGTGCAACAAGCCTTCGGCCGAGGCGGCCGGAGCTATGTGGGCGACTGCAAGATGGCGGCCCTGGCCAGGCGCGCCTTCGTGGCGGCTGGGGAGGACTTCTCTCTGTGCCCGCTGTCGGAGAATCAGCTCAGTCGGGCGGAGCGACACGCGTTGCTGCGGCCCGTCTGGGAGGGCACTCAGACGTTGCAGTCGGTGCGGCGTCCCGGTGCCAACGGGCAACCGGACGAGTGGGTGGCCGAAGGGTTCGGTGTGGATGTGGAGTTGACCGCCCTCGTGGGCGCGACGCAGGTGCGCTGGACGGAGCGGCGCTGGCTGGTGCGCTCGTGGGCGTACGCGCAGGCCCAGGAGGCCGCCCTGGAGCGTCGCCTGGAGAACGCCCTCCAGGCGTTGCGGGACCTGGCCGTGCCCAAGCGGGGCAAGAAGAAATGGGGTCACGCCGAGCTGATGCAGGCGGCCGGGGCCATCGTCAAACGCGAAGGCGTGGAGGGCCTGCTGAGTTACACCGCGCACGCGGTGATGACGACACGGCCGGTGCGGGCCTACCGGGACCGGCCGGCGCGGCAGGAGACGGACGTGTCCTTCCAGATCGACGTGCCTCGCGAAGAGACCCGGATCGAGGAGAAGAAGCGGGAGATGGGTTGGCAGGTCGACGCCACGAATGCCCTGGCGATGGTGTTGCCGCAGGTGGTGTGGGCCTACCGGGGCCAGTATCGGATCGAGGACGACTGGTCGCGGTTGAAGGGGCGGCCTCTGGGATTGACCCCGATGTACCTGCAGGACGAGGAGAGGATGCAAGGGCTGGTGTATCTGCTGAGCCTGGCGTTGCGCCTGCTGACGCTGCGGGAGTGGGTGGTGCGCGAACGCCTGCGGAAGGAGGGGGCGAAATTGCAGGGGATCTATGCCGGTCAACCCGGCCGCAAGACGAACCGTCCCAGCGCGGAACTGCTGCTACGGGCGATGAAGACGATCAGCGTGAGTGTGGTGGAGAGTAACGGGCAGCCATACGCCCTGTTGTCGCCGTTGACCGAAGTGCAGATACACCTTCTCGAACTTTGGGGTCTACCACCGGATTTGTACGAAAAGGTCGTGCGCGGATTTCCAATACCTCCTGTGGAGATGAGCGAACCATAGGTCACAGGGGTCTTCGAGTGGAAAGGGCAGGTCTACCAAGGCACCTATGAACCCCTGATCACGCCGGAACTCTGGGATCGAGTCCAGGCGGCCATGGACGGTCGACACGAGAAGCGGAACCGCAAGGTCAAACACGAGTTCGCCTTCTCGGGATTGATCACCTGCGGCCACTGTGGCTGTTCGCTCGTGGGCGAGATCAAGAAAGGACGCTACATCTACTACCACTGTACAGGCTACAAGGGGAAATGCCCCGAGCCCCTACACTCGTGAGGAAGTCCTTTCGAACCGGTTCGCCGAGCTATTGAAGAAGCTTGTCTTCGACGACGAAATCCTGGACTGGGTCAAAGACGCCCTACGACAGAGCCATCAGGACGAGACGCAGTTTCACGAGGAGGCGCTCGGCCGCCTGCAGGACGAGTACGCCCGTTTCCAGAAGCGACTCGACGCGATGTACGTGGACAAACTCGATGGGGCCGTCGATCAGGCCTACTTCGATCAGAAGGCGGGGGAGTGGCGCCGAGCAGAGCCGGTTGCTGCGCTTGATCCAGGAGCACCAGGCCGCCAATCAGGTTTACTTGGATGAGGGCGTGGGGTTGCTGGAACTCGCGCAGAGGGCGTACGACCTGTTCCTTCAGCAAGAACCCCGTGAGCAACGACGGCTGCTCGATTTCCTCCTCTCGAACTGCACATGGAAGGATAATCAACTCTCGGTCGTATTTCGGCAACCCTTTGATTTGATTGTGGTTGCGTCCGAGAACCTGGAAAGAGAAACGGCCGCCGGCGCGAGTTCCGACGGCCGCCTTCACGTTATGGGTGGGTGACGGGATTCGAACCCGCGATATCCAGATCCACAATCTGGTGCCTTAACCGCTAGGCCACACCCACCATAAGAACCAGGCTGGAAACCAGGATAAGGCCTGGAGGAGACTACGTCAAGCACTCCGGCGCTGCGGACAGGGTTGGGGTATCGTCAGATTCCATCTTCGTGTTCTGCAACAGGGCCGATGCTGGCGTTAGAATAGGCAAAATCGGAGACGGGCGCGGCACGACCGACCGAGAGCTTCCAGGCCGTATTCCTCTTGTCCTGCGGGGTCCAGGTCGTCTTGGCCCGGTCGGCTCCGTGGGCGAACGGGGGAGGTCATTCGATGAGCACGGATCGACGTTTGTTCTTGCGACGCACATTGGCGATCTCCGCAGCGGCCGCTTGGTGCGCCGCGGGAGGCCCGCCACTGAGAGCCAGCGTGGGGACGAGATTCAGCGAGCCAGCAGACGCCATCGCGGATCGAGAGGCCGACGGAATGCCGCCGATCATTGATACGCACGTCCACCTCTGGGACCTGAGCCGGTTCCGGCTGCCCTGGCTCGAAAGTTCCAACCCCCTGGCCCGTAGTTTCCTGGTGGACGACTATCGGAAAGCGGCGGAGGGGCTCGGCGTGGTCCGGACGGTTTACATGGAGGTGGATGTTGATCCCACACAGCACGTGGCCGAGGCCGAGTCGATCCTGGACCTGTGCCGTCGCCGGGTCGGCCTGCTGGGCGGCGCGGTGATCGGCGGGCGGCCCGCAGCGGCGGAATTCCGGGGCTATCTCGATCGGTTTCGAAACGCTCCGGAGGTCAAGGGACTGCGCCAGGTGCTGCACGGCGCCGGCACGCCGTCGGGCTACTGCCTGGACCCGCGGTTCCAGCAGGGCGTCCGGTTGCTGGGCGAGCGGGGTTTGAGTTTCGACCTTTGCATGCGGCCGGGCGAGTTGCGCGACGCCGATCGGTTGGTGGCCGCGTGCCCGGACACGTTGTTCATTCTGGACCATTGCGGGAACCCGAACGTGCGTGATCCGGACCGCACGGCCTGGCGGCCGACATCGCGCGGTTGGCCGAGCGGAAGAACCTCGTCTGCAAGGTCTCGGGCATTGTCGCTTCGGCGGCTCCCGGCGTCTGGAAGGCCGGGGACCTGGCGCCGATCGTCGCGCACGTCCTCGCGGCGTTCGGCCCGACCGGGTCGTCTTCGGGGGCGACTGGCCCGTGTGTACGAAAGTCGCCACGCTCCGCCAGTGGGTCGAGGCGCTGCGGGAGATCGTCCGCGGCCGCCCCGTGATCGAGCAGCGAAAGCTGTTCCATGACAATGCGGCGCGGGTCTATCGTCTGGCCTGAGGGGACCGGGGGGGCCGGTCTTCCAGATCCCGACTTCACGAAGGCCAAGCCGTGGAATCGGGGTTCCGTCGCGGGGCGGTTTCGGGCACAATTCGAGGAAAGGAAGGATTGAGGGTTCGCTCGCGCGGGGCGTGCGAAGCGGACCGACCGCCTCGTATAGGGAGATGCGTTCGATGTCGATCCTGCAGCGCTGCGGCCTGAGCCTCGCGGCGATGGCCGCGTTGACGACTCTCGCCCTGTCCCAGACTGCCGCCCCTGCCCGTCCTGCCGCTCCTGCGCAAACCAAACCGGCTGCTCCAGCACCCAAGCCGGCCCCGGCCAACCTCGTGCTCGGGACCGTCAACGGCGAGCCCATCCGCAGCTCGGAGGCCCTGCCGCTCCTCTCGCAGCTTTCCATCCGGCCTGGCGACGAGCAACGCGCGTATGACACCGTCATGTCGATCGTGGTCAACAACAAGCTCCTTGGCCAGTACCTCAAGGCCCAGAAGATCCAGGTCACGCCCGCCGAGATCGACGAGGTCGTCGCCGAGTATGAGAAGGCCGCCAAGGAGCAGAACGAGAGCCTGATCAATCAACTCGCCCTCAGCCACATGACGATGAACGACCTGCGCGACTCGATCACCAAGACCCTCGAATGGAAGAAATACGTCCAGAAGATCGCCACCGAGGCCACGCTCAAGAAGTTCGCCGACGAGAACAAGGACGCCTTCAACGGCACCAAGGTCCGCGCCAGTCATATCTTGATCCAGGTTCCTCCCGAGGCCTCCGACGCCGTGAAGCAGAAGGCCAAGGAGCGCATCCTGGCCATCAAGAAGGAGATCGAGAGCAAGAAGATCAGCTTCGCCGACGCGGCCAACAAGTACTCGGAAGACCCCAGCAACAAGGAAACGCCGTCCGGCGGCGACCTGGACTACTTCCTCCGCAAGGACAAGTTCATCGAGTCCTTCTCCGCCGCCGCCTTCGCGCTGAAGAAGGGGCAGATCTCCGACCCGATCGAGACCGACTACGGCTACCACCTGATCCAGGTGACCAATCGCGTCGAGGGCCAGCCGATCGACTTCGCCAAGATGCGCGACGAGATCCTGTATCGTTACGCGCAGGAACTCCAAGTCCGTATTGTCAACGATCAACGCAAGAAGGCCGAAGCCGCCGGCACGATCAAGCTCCAGCCGATGCCCCCCGGCCTGGTCCAGGCCGAGCCCCGAACCGCCCGCCGAAGCCACCAAGGCCGCTGCCAAGAGTGCCGCTCCCGCAACCAAGGCAGCGACGCCGAAGTGATGCCGATGAAAATGGAAATGTAGGCTGGGTCAAGACCCAGCCATTTGGGGGAGGCCAGGGCAAGACCCGCCATTTGGGGGAGGCTGGGTCTGGACCCAGCCTACATTTCTACGCCTCCAGGTCCGCCAGGTCCAGCCTCCCTTCGCGTTTGAGCTCCACGAACCGCGTGTACGTCTCTCGAATGCCCGCCTCCAGGGGCGTGCGGGGGAGCGGTCCGAAGGCCGCTTCGAGGCGGGAATCATCGAGGTCGGGCGCGATCGGCAGCGGTTTCGTGCCGTGCGAGACGCGGCCGGCGGCCTCGGGAACGACCCGCTCGAGGGTCGCCACGAACGTCTCCATGGGGACGACCGCGCCCCGGACGTTGTACGCCTCCGCGCCCTGGAAGGGGCGTTCCAGCACGCGCAAAAAGGTCGCGGCCACGTCGGCCGCGTATTGCAGGTCCTGCAAGCCGCCGTAGCTGATGGCGAAGCTCCGGCCGGCGGCGACGGCCTTGATCGCCTTGGTCGGCTCGCTGCTGATGCCGAAGTCGCGGCCCACGCCGTAGACCGTCCACGGCCGCAGGCCGACGCTGGTAATCCCGTGATCGAGCCAGTACACCCGGGCATTCGAGCTCGTTGCAGACCTTGAAGGCGCCGTAATGCGTGCAGCGGGGCGAGCCGCACTTCATCGCCCCGGGCGGCGGTTTCGGACACGTCGGGCGGGCCATGAACGGCGGCCGAGCTGGCGTAGACGACCCGCTCGACCTGACCCTTGAGCGCCAGGGCCGTCTCGAAAATCGCCAGCGTCCCCAGCACGTTGACCCGCGCCCCGAGCAACGGATCGGCCCGGCAGATGGGCACCTGCAAGCCCGCGAGATGGAGCACGTGCGAAGCCCCCACGCGCTCCACGGTGCCGCGGACCGCGGCCGCGTCGGACACATCGCCCGGCTCGAAGTGAATCAACGCCTTCTTCTCGGCGTCCACGAGCAAATCGAGCCGCCGATGGTCTTCCTTCAGGTCGAAGATCCAGACCTCGCGGCCCGCCTCGACAAGCTGCTTGGCGACCCACGCGCCAATGCAGCCAAACCCGCCGGTCATCAGCACGCGCACGGGGCAGGCTCCGTCATCATCTTGGGGAGGGAAAAATGCGGCCGGAACGCTCTCGCCCAGGTTACGTCGCACGCGGGCATGCCACAAGCTCTCGCCGCGGACCGGCGCGGCGTTCCGGGGCTCATCGCTATACAATGACAGAGAAGGGACCGCTGCGACACACGAGGTATGGGAGCCGTTCCAAAATAACCTTGCCAACTTTGATCCGATGTGGGACAGCCGCCCTCGGCTGTCCTGGCTCAGGACAGCCGAGGGCGGCTGTCCCACAAAACATCGAGCATCTTCAACTGGAAGAGTGATTTTGGACCGCGCCCTATGGGAGCCTGTCTGGACATGAAAACCGTCGCCGCGCACGTGCTGACCGCGCTGCTGACATTGATCGCGGCCTGGCTGCTGTTCGCGGGGACGGCCCGGCGCCCGGTCGCGGCCCAGCCGGGCTTTTTGCCACCCGCCCGCCCCGGCGTGGTCCCGCCTGTCCCGCAGCCCATCACGCCGCCGCCGGCCCCGGTCCGGGTCGCTCCCCCAGGTGCGACGATCGCCCCGCCGCCGGAGCTCGACCGCGATGAACAGATCAACATCCGCGTCTATGTCGCGGTCAACAAGAGCGTCGTCAACATCACCAGCTCGACCACCGAGCAAGGCGTCTTCGGCGAGGAGACCTCCAGCGGCACGGGCTCCGGCTTCGTCGTCGATAACCAGGGACATATTGTCACCAACTTCCACGTCGTCGATGGGGCGGACGCCATCCAGGTGAGACTCCACGACGGCTCGACCGTGGACGCCCACGTGGTCGGCGTCGATCCCTCGAACGACGTGGCCGTGCTCCGCATCGCCGTGCCGAAGGCGATGGTTCTCACGCCGCTGGTGCTGGGAGATTCGACGCACCTGCTGGTCGGTCAAAAAGTGCTGGCCGTGGGCAATCCGTTCGGGCTGGAGCGCACCTTGACGACGGGGATCATCTCGGCGCTCGACCGCACGATGAAGTCGCGCAACGACCGGCTCATCAAGGGGGTCATCCAGACGGACGCGGCCATCAATCCGGGCAATTCGGGTGGCCCGCTGCTCAATACGCGGGGCGAGGTCATCGGCCTGACGACGGCGATCATCAGCAGGGTGAGCCAGTCGGCCGGAATTGGCTTCGCCGTGCCGGTCAACTCGATGAAGCGCGTGGTGCCGCAATTGATCACGCGGGGCCGGGTGATCCGCGCCGACATCGGCATCCGGCGCGCCTTGCAGACCGACATGGGCCTGCTCATCACCGACATCGTCGAAGGCGGCCCCGCCGACCGCGCCGGCCTGCAACCGCTGGAAGTCCGCTACCAGCGCCTGGACGCCTTTCGGGTGCGCCGGATCATCGATGTCGAGTCGGCCGACATCATCAAGGCCATCGACGGCAAGCCCGTCAAGAGCTTCGCCGAGCTGCTCACCGAGGTCGAGACGCGCCCTCCCGGGGCCAGCGTCACCCTGACGGTCGTGCGCGGCGGCAAGACGCGGAACGTGGCCGTGGTGCTCGGGCGGTCGTGATCCTGGTTCCGCTTCCAGGATTTGAGAACCGGAAGGCGTGAGCCGAAGACCACTCCCCGCCCAGAACAGCGCCAGCACCGCCGCCGCGATACCGGCCCACCCGAGAGACGACTTCCTTCGAGACGGTTGCGAACGGGCGGGTGGCATGCCCACGTCTGCGTGGGCATGTCCGGGCGGTGTGAGTGGGATCAGCGGACATGCCCACGAAGTCGGCGGACATGCCCACGAAGACGTGGGCATGCCACCCATCGGGCCCTCTTCCGCGAAGCGGGGTTCCGCCGGCGGTTCGCTCTCAAGTCCTGAACTGACTGGTTCTTCCGTCGGCACCGCGGTGGCTTTGAAGTCGTCGTGCGCCGGCGCTGCCGGAACCGCGCTGGCGACCGCGTACCGCGTGCCGTCCGGGAGCACCAGCGCGAACCGGCCCGCGGCCGCCGGTTCCGACGTAAGTTCCGGCTCCTGCGCCGTTTCGGTGTCGTCCTCGGTGGCTTTGATGACGCCCTGGTCGTAGGCCGCGCGCGGGCTTTCAGGGCATCCAGGCTCTGATACAGCGCGCGCGTCCAGCGCGGCTCGTAGCGGAGCAGGAAACCCATGATCGCGGGCGTCAGACCGCTCGAATCGGCCGCGTCGGCGCGCGCCTCCGCCTCGTCGATCCGCACCACCTCCCGAACCGCTACCAGCCGCGCAATCTCTTCTTCCATCTGGGCACGCACCCAGGCGCCGTGGGTCCGCGGCCAGTCGGGATCGCTCAGGGTGCCGAGGAGCGTATCGACGTGCCAGTCGGCGGGATCGCGGCCCCAGAGCCGCAGCGCCCGGTGGGTTTGTTCGAGCGACCAGCCACCGTCTTCAAGGGCCTGCCGCAGCTCGTCCCAGCGCTCCAGCAGCCAGTCGCAGCCGGCGACCGTCTGCGCGAGCCGCCGCGCCGCCAGCCAGGGTTTCGTCTCCAGTTCGGCGATGTCGCTCTGGACGCGTGCGGCCAGGTCGCGCTCGAAGCGTTCGGGGGCCGTGCGTTCGACCTCGGCGCTGGCGGCTTCGGCGTGGTCGCAAATGCGTTGCAGCACGACCCGCGCCGTGGCGATCTGTTCGATCAAGGCCCGCTCGATGTCATCATGGGGCGGCTGAAATTGGATCCACTTCTGGACCATGCGCCAGCGCCGGCATTTTTCCGCGTTGGAGAGCCGCATGTCCTGGGCCGCCAGCCCGTGCCGCCGCGCGTTCTGGCGCACGCGCGCCTTGCCGGCCGCCGATCTGGGTCCGGTGGAGTGCTGGGCGTTGCGGCGGTTGGCGGCGATTCTTGGCGGCACTGCTGGGCATGGATGGACCTCTCCCGAGACGTCCGGACAGCCCAACGCCGGCAAACCGGCGTGTCCCTGTCCGACATCATCGTGAGATGGCCCCGGCCTATCGGGAAATCCGGGGTAGTCTGACCGTCCTGGTATCCTCTCCCTTGCGGGAGAAGTTCGTCCCGGAGGGATGGCAGCGATTAGCCGGTGGTGGCATCCACCACCGGACCAGAAGTTCATCCCGGAGGGATGGCAGTGTCCGCCGGTGGTCAGCTGCGCCACCGGACCAGCAGCACGAGAGAACAAACCGACCCTGACGAAGACGTGGGTACGTGGTTGGCGCTGCGACCCCTGTCGGCCGTAGACGCCGGCATCTTCTCGATGTACCCCGGCGGCCGTCTCGGCCGCACCGGGGCTATGGTGTCATCCCTCGGGATGCGGCCGAAACGGCCGACCCCTTCACAGATAAGTCTCGGAGAGACAGGCATGTGCGAGACGTCGAGAACAGCCCGGTCCGCACGACGTACGGGCATACACAGCCCAACGACGGACGCTCCCCTACTTCGCTTTCTTGACCTGTTCGCGCGCGGCCTCGGCGACGCGCTCGGCGGTGAAGCCGAACTCCTTGAGGAGGTCCTTCAAGGGGGCCGAGGCGCCGAAGGTGCGCATGCCGATGGCCGTGCCCGTCATGCCGATGAATTTTTCCCAGCCCATCGTCGCGGCCTGCTCGACCGAGACGCGGGCGGTGATCCGCGGCGGCAGGACGTGGTCGCGGTAGGCTTGATCCTGGTCGTCGAAGAACTCCCAGCAGGGCATGCTCACCACGCGCGCCTTGATGCCTTCGGTCTTGAGCTTTTCATAGGCCTCGACGCAGAGGGACACCTCGCTGCCGGTGCCGATCAGGATGACGTCGGGCTTGCCGTCGTCGGCGTCGGCCAGGATGTAGGCGCCCTTCGCCAGTCCCGCGGCGGGGGCGTACTTCGTGCGGTCCAGGGTGGGCAGCGCCTGCCGCGTGAGGACCAGGACGGTGGGCTGGTGCCGCAGCGGCATGATCGTGCGCCAGGCTTCGGCCACTTCGTTGGCGTCGGCGGGACGGATCACCACCAGGCCGGGGACCGCGCAAGGACGCAAGCTGCTCGATCGGCTGGTGGGTCGGGCCGTCCTCGCCGACGCCGATCGAATCGTGGGTGAAAATATAAATGACGGGCAGCTCCATCAAGGCCGCCAGGCGGATCGGCGGGCGGCAATAATCGCTGAAGATCAGGAAGCTGGCGCCGTACGGCCGGACCTTGACCTCGGCCATGCCGTTGAGGATGGCCCCCATGGCATGTTCGCGGATGCCGAAGTGGAGGTTGCGGCCGGCATAACTCTCGGCCTCGAAGCTGCCGTTGGCTTCGGGGAAGGTCAAGAGCGTCTTGGTCGAAGGCGCCAGGTCGGCGGCGCCTCCCATCAGCCAGGGGACATTCTTGGCGACCGCGTTGAGCACCTTGCCGGAAGACTCGCGCGTGGCCAGCCCCTTCGCGTCGGCCGGGAAGCTCGGCAGGTCCTTGTCCCAGCCGTCGGGCAGGCGGCGGCTGACGATGCGGTCGAGCTCGCCGGCCAGCTCGGGGAACTGCGCCCGATATTTTTCGAGCCGGGCGTACCAGGCCTCGCGCAGGTTCTTGCCGCGCGTGCCGATGCCCTGCTGGAAATGCTCGTACACGCCGTCGGGCACGAGGAACTTGGCGTCCTCGGGCCAGCCGTAGAAGCGCTTGGTGAGCTTGATCTCCTCCTCGCCGAGCGGCTCGCCGTGGGCCCCGTGGGTGTCCTGCTTGTTGGGCGCGCCCCAGGCGATGTGGCTGTCGACGATGATGAGCGTCGGGCGGTCCTGGGTGTCGTGGAAGACGCGGAAGGCCCGATCGAGCATCTCCATGTCGTTCGCGTCGCCGACGCGGGTGACGTTCCAGTCGTAGGCCATGAAGCGGTCGGCCACGTCTTCGGAGAACGCCAGGGCCGTGTTGCCTTCGATCGTGATGTGGTTGTTGTCGTAGATCCAGCACAGGTTCGAGAGCCGCAGGTGGCCGGCCAGCGAGGCGGCCTCGGAGGTGACGCCCTCCATCATGCAGCCGTCGCCCAGGATGGCGTAGACGTTGTAATCGATCAGGTCGTCGAAGCCCGGCTTGTTGTACCGCGTGGCCAGCCACTTGCCGGCGATCGCCATGCCGACGGTATTGCCGCCGCCCTGGCCGAGCGGGCCGGTGGTCGTCTCGACGCCCGAGGTCAGCCGGTACTCGGGATGACCCGGACAGTGGCTGTGAAGCTGGCGGAACTTCTTGATGTCGTCGAGCGAGACCGACGGACCGCCCAGGATTTCATAATCCTTGCTGACGGCGCGGACGCCCGTCAGGTGCAGGAGCGAATAGAGCAGCATCGAGGCATGCCCCGCCGACAGCACGAAGCGGTCGCGGTTCAGCCAGATCGGGTCGGACGGGTCGAAGCGCAGGAAGTTCTGCCAGAGACTGTACGCCACCGGCGCCAGGGCCATGGGGGTGCCCGGATGGCCCGATTTCGCCTGCTGCACCGCGTCCATGGACAGCGTGCGGATCGTGTTGATGCAGGTCACGTCCAGCGGCGATCTGGGCGAAGCGACCGGCTGGTTCAATTGCTGGGATTCCGGCATGTGCGTCGGTCCGTGTACAAACAGGGGAGAAACCGTGGCCACCCGGGAACTCGTGCGCGGCCCGGGGCCGTCACGACGATCGGACCAGTGTAGCATCCCGGTGTTGCGATGCACATTCCTTCCGGAGAGGATGGACGAGAAGGGGACGGGTTGGCTTTCTTTGTAGCGGCGGCCGTCCCGGCCGCTCCGATAGGAAAAAGAGCCGGAGCGGCCGGGTACGGCCGCCGCTACAAAGACATAGATGTTTCTCGGGTAGTCCCCGGAGTGGCAGTTCGACCGCCAAGAGGAAATCAGGAGCATGAGACGTATGAGCTGTGTTTCGAAATCCCCCGCGGTGGTCCGGGCATTCTGGCTCGGGCTGGTCGCATTGGTGCCCGTCAGTGCGGTCTGCGCCGCCGCGGACGCCGCCAAGATCACCGTCCACGCCGACAAACCCGGCCCGCAGGTCAGCCCCACGCTCTGGGGCATCTTCTTCGAGGACATCAACTGCTCGGCCGACGGCGGCCTCTACGCGGAGATGGTCCGCAACCGCTCCTTCGAGGAGCCCAAGGGCGATCCCTGGCGGCTCACCACGCCCGACCCCGAGCACGCGGTCATGGTGCTGGACAACTCCCAGCCGATCAGCCCGAAGAACCCGCATTCCTTGAAGGTGACCGTCAAGAAGCTCGACGCCCGGCCGCATCAGCGTCTCGAACGAAGGCTACTGGGGCATGGCGCTCCAGAAGGGCGCAACGTACAACCTGTCGCTCTGGGCGCGCGGCGGCGAGGACTTCTCCGGACCGCTCACCATCAGCCTCGAAAGCCCCGGAGGCGGCGTCCATGCTCAGGAAAGGATCCCCGCGCTTTCCCACGACTGGAAGGCTTACACCCTCAAGCTGACCTCGAACGACACCGATCCCGAAGGCCCAACTGGTCATCACCCCGGCCCAGACGGGCACCTTCTGGCTGGACATGGTGAGCCTGTTCCCCGCGCAGACCTGGAAGGATCGTCCCAACGGCCTGCGGTCCGACCTGGCCGAGATGCTCGCGGGACTGAAGCCCGCTTTTGTGCGCTTCCCCGGCGGCTGCTGGGTCGAGGGCGACACGATGAAGTTCGCCTACCGCTGGAAAGAGACCATCGGCCCGCTGGGCGATCGCCGCACGCAGTTCAACATCTGGAACTATCACGTCACCCACGGGCTGGGATTCCATGAATATCTCCAGATGTGCGAAGATCTCGGCGCCGAGCCGCTCTTCGTCATCAACTGCGGCATGTCGCACCGTGAGGTCGTGCCGCTGGACAAGATGCCCGAGTTCGTCCAGGACGCCCTCGACGCCATCGAATATTGCAACGGCCCCGCCGACAGCACGTGGGGCGCCGTGCGCGTCCGGAACGGCCACCCCGCGCCGTTTCACCTGAAATACATGGAAATCGGCAACGAGAACGGCGGCCCGCCCTACCAGGAGCGGTATGCGCTCTTCCACGACGCCATCAAGGCGAAGTACCCCTCGATGGTCCTCATCGCCAACCAGCCCACGACCCAGCGCAAGGCGGATGTAGTCGATGAGCACTACTATTCAAGTCCCGAATTCTTCATGCAGCAGGCCGATCGCTACGACCGGTACAAGCGCGACGGCGCCAGGATCTACGTCGGCGAATACGCCGTCACCCAGAACGCCGGCAAGGGCAACCTCCGCGCGGCCGTCGGCGAGGCCGCCTTCATGACCGGCATGGAACGCAACTCCGACGTGGTCGTCATGGCCTCGTATGCACCTTTATTTGTGAACGTGAACCACCGCGGCTGGAACCCGGACCTCATCGATTACGACAGCTCGCGCGCGTACGGCATCCCCTCGTACTACGTGCAGCAGATGTTCAGCGCGAACCGCGGCGACGTGGTCTTGCCGGTCGAGATCGAATCCCCCTCGGCGACTCCGGTGGTCCAGGGCGGCGGCATCGGCGTGGGCACGTGGGCCACGCAGGCGGAGTTCAAGGACATCAAGGTGGTGAGCGGAGACAAGACCCTCCTCGCCGCTGACTTCGCCAAAGACGGCACGAAGGGCTGGCGGCTGCACGGCGGCAACTGGAAGGTCGAGGACGGCGTGCTGCGGCAAAGCGCTCGTGGCGACAACATCCGCGCGATCATCGGCGACAGGTCGTGGACCGACTACACGCTGACACTGAAGGCGCGCAAGCTCGGCGGCGCGGAGGGCTTCCTGATCCTCTTCCGCGTCCACAACGACAACGAGAAATCGTGGTGGAACATCGGCGGCTGGGGCAACGTGCGCCACGCCATCGAGATCGGCGGCGAGATCGGCCAGAGCGTGCCGGGCCGCATCGAGACCGGCCGCTGGTACGATATCAAAGTCGAAGTGAAAGGTCCGAACATCCAGTGCTACCTCGACGGCAAGCTCATCCACGAGGAAAAGGTGCCGACCCCGCGGTCGATCTATGCCTCGGCCACGCGCGTCGAGAAGACGGGCGAGGTCATCCTCAAGGTGGTCAACGCCGATAAGGACAAGCAAAAGGTCGTGATCGTGCTCGACGGGATCTCGAAGGTCGAGGGAGCGCCGCGGGCCTTCGTTCTCACGTCGGATGATCCGGCTGATGAGAACTCGCTGGAAGCGCCGACGAAGGTCGCGCCTGTCCCCGCGACGATCCACGTCGACGGCCATCAGATCCGGCACGAGTTCCCGGGCAATTCGGTCACGGTGATCCGGTTGCGGACGAAGTGAGTGTACCTCTTCGTAGGGTGGGCTCGGCCCACCATTCTTCGATCCGGATGGTGGGCCGAGCCCACCCTACGAAGTCCAAGACAGCCTTTCAGTGCGCGGACGCTCGGCTTTCGAGCAATTCCTCGATGTTACGCCGCTCGATCTCCTCCATACGTCGGCGCTTGGCGAGAAAGTGCTGGTATTTGGCCATCTCGGCATCGGTCCAGGCGTTGGCCTCGGTGTAGTCGCCGCAGTAGGGAACGTACAAATCGATCCAGCAGCAGAGCTTGTCCATCTCCTCGCGGGAGAGCCGCACGCCTTCGTGTCCGGCTTCGAGCAGGGCGATCAGGCGGCTTTGCGTGGAGCCGGCGGCGTAGGGCGGCAACGGCGCGGGGATCGACTGGGAGCCGTTCCAGTTGACGATCCGACCGTCAATGTGCGCCCGGGCCGCGCCGCGGGCCCATTCGTCGCGGTCGGGATAGGACAAGGTCAGGTTCAGATAGGAATCGCTCCAAGTTCGCTTGGCCATCCGGTCCCGGGTGCCGGCGCTCAGGAGACTGAAGGCCGACGACTCACCGGAACCATGGGAAGAAAGGTCGGCCCCGGGAATCACGAGCGGCTGGCGCGGCGCCGCGCTCCAGTCAGGATCGGGCTGAAGGGTCAGCGCATTCTTGATCCGGGCCGCGTCCATGTGCCGGTCACGGTCCTTGTGGCAAGAGATGCAGTGGCGGTCCAGGATCGGCTGGATCTCCTGCGGGAAGCTGAAACCGCGCGCGGGTCCGTAGAACGTTTGCAGCTTCTGGGGGCCCGCACTCAACGCTTGCGTGGCGAGATAATCGGAGCCTCGCGGGGCCGTGTTCTTGGCTTCGTGGCAGCCGACGCACGAGGCGTTTTCGCCGGGCTGGAGGGTGCTCCAGCTTCGCATCGTCTGGACGGCGCGGCCTTTCTCGTCGATCGCCTGGAAGTAGACAGGCGTCGCGCGGGGACGGTGAAGAACGCCGAGCCGTCATCGCGGACGGTCGCATCGCCGAGGACAATTTTGACGTCCCAGGTGCCGTTGCCGGCCGCGATCGGCGTGCAGACCAGGGCGGCGCCTCCCGGACCCGCGCTGCCGTTGTTGCCCACGCCCGCGGGGCGGAACTCCAATGCGACCACGCGCAGCTTCTTGATCGTGCCGCGCGGCACGCCCGCCAGTCCCGGCCCTTCGTAGATATTCTGGACGTAATATGTTCCCGTCGTCTTGCGATAATCGACGGTGCTCGGCCGCAGCGCGGGACGCGGGCGGGCCGCCAGCGGCACGGGTTGCTGACACGGGCGGTCCGGGTCGCTCGCCAGTAACTCGCGATGGCCGTCCAGGTCCATCCAGTAGATGCCGAAATGGGCATCGCCGCGATGCCGGCTCCAGCCGCCCCAGCCGCGCGAGGCGTACCCTACCAGGAATTCGGTCTCACTGAGCGGATAGGGATACTGGAACAATTCGCCGGCCTGACCGTAAGCGTCGGTGCGCTCGGCCCGGGTTTCGCGCAAGGGAGCAATCAACTGCGCGCCGGCGTCGTCCTCGCGGCCCTTCGATGGGTCGAGAATGCCGAGCTTGCCCGCCTGGGTCGTGTGATGGCCGCAGAAGACGGCCATGACCTTCTCCGTGCCGGGAATCCCGCGCGCGTGGACAATCGTTGTCGGGAACCACGAGTTGTTCTTGTAGAACGCGGTCTGGCCGGTGCCGTCCGGGTTCATCTGGAAGAGGGCCTGCGGAAAGATCTGCCCCCGGTCGTTGTAATCCCAGCGCGAGTAGATCACCCGGCCATCGTCAAGCACGCTCGGAAAAATACTGTGGACCTGATCGAAGCTGAGTCTGTGCAAAAACCGGCCGTCGGGTCCACACGTATAGAGATTGCTCACCTCGGTCCACCAGCAATCGACCGTCTGGACGCACCGGGACGAGGAAAACACGATGTCGCCGCTGGGCAGATACGACGGCTCGTAGTCCGCGAAGCCCAGCCCGGACGTGATTTGCCGGATGTGGTTCGCGGCGACATCGAGCTCATACAGATGGTAATCGTCGTCATCCAGCGACTTCTTCCAGGCGAACAGCACGCGCGTGCCGTCGTACGAGACGGCCGGATCGCGGATCGCGCCGGTGGGATCGTCGAGCAGCGTGCGCGTCTGAATTGATGACCCATCCCACTCCAGCAGGCAGAGCGTCGCACCCGGCAAGAAGTGCCGTTCGTTCTGCGCGTCGGACTGGCCTTCGGTGTAGGCAAAGAAAGAGGGCCGGATGGTGGCATGCTTCGTGAAGACGAGTGCGCAGGGCCCGGGCGCGAACGGTTGCGAGCCGCCGCTCCCTGCGCAGTTCACAAGCCCTGGCATACAGGTTCAGCCAGCGCGGATCACTCGCGGGCGGAGAGAGGCGGCACAGATCTTCGAACTCCCGGCGCAGCTCTCCGCCCGCCGCGCCGAGCACGTGCCTGATCATCGACCGTTCGATGGTCGCGTCGCGCTCGGCCGGGAACCAGGCGGCCACATCCGGGCCGGCGTCCTGGAGGAGCCAGTCCCAGGCGATCGGGTCGTTCTGTTCCAGGCTCTGCTGGAGGGCCTGGATCTTCGGGGCACGCTCCGCTTCTTTGAGGCCGCTGGAGGCGAGCTCCGCGCGGGCGGCGAGCCAGCGCGGGCCAGGAAGGCTCGTCCGCGCCGGTACGGGCAGACCATGCGAGCAGCGTGATACCGACGAAGAGGATGGCCAAGAAGGGTCTTTTCTGTGTAGCGGCGGCCGTCCCGGCCGCTCCGGACTGAGAGTCTGTCCCAAAAGCCCCAAAGGGGCGAAAGTGCCTAGCCCAGGGCGTCAGCCCTGGGAACCGCGGCGACCGAGCCCATGGTCCCGCCGGATCTTCGGCCGCCCTTGCGGGGCTTCGGAGGAAGATCGTTTTTTGTCGCCCCGGTTCCCAGGGCTGACGCCCTGGGCTATACACTTTCGCCCCTTTGGGGCTGAAACCGAAATCACCGGACAGCCACTTCTGGGGCAGACTCTGAATACTTTTCGGAGCGGCCGGGACGGCCGCCGCGACACAGAAAAAGCCAGGCAATCCCCCTTCTCGTTCACCCTTGAACACCACGAAAGGCCGGCTCATGGCTGGGGCTCCACCTTCCATTCGAGAATGCCGCCCGAGAAACCCTCCTGGAGCTGCACCTCGACGCGCAGCGCCGTCGTCCGCACGGGGGCGAAACGCACGCGGTTGTCGCGATCGCGGGCGGTGCCGTACCCGGAAGCATCCGCGACGGGCTTCCAGGTGTCGCCCTCTTTGTAAAGGAGCCGCCACGACTTCGGAATACGACACTGGCCCTGGCCCGTATCGTCGAACCAGTAGACGGCGGCAGAGGAGACCGTCCGCGGCGCGCCGAAATCATACTGGACCCACTCGGTCGTGCCCTTGTGGTCCCACCAGGTGAAGCGGGGAACGGCCTGATCGTGGGACGAGGCCGGCTCCATGCCGTCGTTGAGGGCCTCCACCGTATCAGCGCCGAAGACGTGCGAGGCGCTCGCCTTGGGACCGGCGGCGGGCAACCGCCAGGCGTGGGCGTCCGCGCCGTGACCGATCGTCGGGAACGCGGTGATGCGCAACCGGGCCGCTCCCATCGGGATCAAGGTCACGTCCTCGGTGGGCGACTCCGACTGGACCGGGCTGGGCTGGAGCACGCCGACCACCTGGTCGGCATCGGCCTGCCACTCGGCGATCTTCTTCGCGCGGGCATGGATCTGGATCGGGTTGCCCTCGTGCGTGAACGGATTGGCCGCCAGGGGGCCGCCCCTGGAGACGACCTCGATGGGAGCGCTGGCGTCGAGCACCAGCCCGTAATTCCAGGGGGAATCCGGCAACACGTTCCATTCCGGCCACGCGGCGGGGCCGCCGTATTTCTCCCACTTCTCCTTGATGTCGAGCGAAAACGTCAGCGGGCCGTAATTCACCGACACGGCGTTTTTGTTCTTCGCCCACGTCCGGATCGCCACCTGCATCGGCAGCTTGAGCCGGACGACATCGCCGTCGTTCCAGGTCCGCTCGACGACGAGATACGAGAGCTTTTGCGGCTCGGGCGCGACCTTCTGCCCGTTCACCTCGACCACCGCATTCGCGCACCAGCCCGGGATGCGGAGGTACAGCGGAAACCGCACGGCCTGCGGCGCGGCGAGGCGCAAGGTCACGACCTCGCCGAAGGGATAGTCCGTCTCCTCCTGGATGACCACCTCGGTACCGTCGGCGACCTTGGCCTTGACCGCGCCGGCCGCGTAGAGCGAGGCACACAGACCGTGATCGGCCGTGGCCAGCCAGAGATTCTCGGCGTAATAGGGCCAGGCGATGCCGTAGTTGTGCGTGCAGCAGCGGTATTCGTCCACGCCCGGCTTGTACGCGAGCATCGGGAACGGCCCGTTTGCGAACTGCCCGTGCTGCTTGCCCTTGTTGTCAAGCTGGATACTGTTCGCGCAGGTGATGTAATGCAGCCCCTTGTGGTCGGGATCGAGCGTGGCGGGCATCGAGTTGAAGGCGATCTCCTCGCAGCGGTCCGCCCAGATCGGCGCGCCGGAGATGAGTGTCATGATTTCAAATGTGTGCATAAATTCGGCGAAGCCGCACGTCTCGAACCCTTGCCGCGGGTCGCGATACGGCTTGCGGATGCCCTCGTCGCCCGCGAAGCCGCCGCCCGGGAACTGGCCCCAGTTGTCCATCAGGAACTGGTAATGCGTCTCGACCGCATCGAGATGCGTCTTGTCCTTCGACTGGAGCCAGAACTCGCCCGGCTCGCGGATTCCCTGGGCCAGGTTCACGTTGTGCCAGGTGGGGATCTCGGTCGTGTAGTTCGCCGAGTTCTCATGGGCCTTGCGGGCCAGGTCGAGCAGCCAGGTCTCGCCCGTCTTGTTGTAGAGCCAGTAGACCTCGATGAGGTTGTCCCCCCACCGCAGCGCGCCCCAGCCTTTCTTGAAGGCGGCGGGATCGCGCTGGTTTTGCCAGCGGAAGTAGCGGAGCATGAACGCCGGAACGCGTTCGTCGCGCGTGAACTCGTAATAGGAGTGCAGCGCATCGAGCACGAGCATCTGGGGCCAGAGGTCCGGCTGGCCCTGTTCGGACGTTCTCAGCCGCTCCGGGCCGAAGTATCCATCCGGGCGCTGGGCGCTCAGGATGCCCTCGACCCACGTGCGCGTCGTGGCCAGGAGGCGTTCGTCGTTCAAGACGTAGCCGAGATCGCCGTGGCCGCGCAGCCAGTAGGGCATCTCTTCCCAGCCGTCCTTGCCCTGGGGATCGACCCAGCCGTTGCCCTGGTATTTCACATAATGGGAAATCTCGGGCATGTGGCCCATCAGACCGCTGGCATCGAGCTCAAGCTGCCGGCGCAGCCAGCCTTTCGGCGTGATGCTGCCGACGGGAAGCTTGAGAAACAACGTCGGCTGCAACGGGGGCCGGTTCGGCGTGTAGAGGCCGTCGGGTTTCGTCGCCCGGGCGTGCCATACCACCGCGGTGCGGGGTTGGTCTTCCGGGCCTGCCATGCCGGACAAGGCCCAACCGAGCGCGAGCGTCAGGGCATACGACCCGAGGCGTGAGGAGGGCATGGAGGGTCCTTTTTCTGATCCGGGTCCACGGTGGGAATGCGGCGGGTGGGAAGGCGGTCTCGCGCGTATCGTCTCAGATCCACTGCGCGGGACGCAACGAGACAGCGCGCACTCCCCGGAACGGCCCGCGGCTTCGGTCATAGAGGCAATCCGGGAAATCCGGTCTTAGAGTCTGTCCCAGAAATGGCGATCCGGTCCTTCTGGTTTCAGCCCCTTCGGGGCTAAGACCAGCCTTCTGGGACAGACTCTTAGCCCCGAAGGGGCGGCAGTCCATAGCCCAGGGCGTCAGCCCTGGGACAGGAGTGCGGAGGAGCGGTCGCTGCCCTGGTTCCCAGGGGCTCACGCCCTGGGCTATTCACTGCCGCCCCTTCGGGGCTAAGACCAGACTTCTGGGACAGACTCTTAGCCCCGAAGGGGCGGCAGTCCATAGCCCAGGGCGTCAGCCCTGGGACAGGAGTGCGGAGGAGCGGTCGCTGCCCTGGTTCCCAGGGCTCACGCCCTGGGCTATTCACTGCCGCCCCTTCGGGGCTAAGGCCAGACTTCTGGGACAGACTCTTAGCCCCGAAGGGGCGGCAGTCCATAGCCCAGGGCGTCAGCCCTGGGACAGGAGTGCGGAGGAGCGGTCGCTGCCCTGGTTCCCAGGGCCTCGACGCCCTGGGCTATTCACTGCCGCCCCTTCGGGGCTAAGACCAGCCTTCTGGGACAGACTCTTAGCCCCGAAGGGGCGGCAGTCCATAGCCCAGGGCGTCAGCCCTGGGACAGGAGTGCGGAGGAGCGGTCGCTGCCCTGGTTCCCAGGGCTCACGCCCTGGGCTATTCACTGCCGCCCCTTCGGGGCTAAGGCCAGCCTTCTGGGACAGACTCTTAGCCCCGAAGGGGCGGCAGTCCATAGCCCAGGGCGTCAGCCCTGGGACAGGAGTGCGGAGGAGCGGTCGCTGCCCTGGTTCCCAGGGCTCACGCCCTGGGCTATTCACTGCCGCCCCTTCGGGGCTAAGACCAGCCTTCTGGGACAGACTCTTAGCCCCGAAGGGGCGGCAGTCCATAGCCCAGGGCGTCAGCCCTGGGACAGTGAGGTGCGGAGAGGAGCGACTGTCGCTGCCCTGGTTCCCAGGGTCTCACGCCCTGGGCTATTCACTGCCGCCCCTTCGGGGCTAAGGCCAGCCTTCTGGGACAGACTCAATAGTGGACCCATGCGCTCTGGCATCGGGGGGGAGAATCGTTGTAAAGTCAATGCTGTGCGCGACCCGGGCCGTCGGGAAGCCGAACGCCGTGAACCTGGCGGCGACCCGCGTTGTCTCCGACGGCCGGGGGATGCTCGCGTCCTCGTCCTTTGGACGCCTTCGGCACCGCGGAGAAACCAACGTCCGTCCCGTCCCCTCATCCTCTCCTGGAAAGACCATCTTGCCATGAAGCTCGAGACGCTCTGCCTGCACGGCGGCACTCAGCCCGACCCGACGACCCTGTCGCGCGGCGTGCCGGTCTACCGCACCAGCTCCTACGTCTTCAAGAGTGCCGAGCACGCCGCGAACCTGTTCGCGCCTGAAGGAGCTCGGGAACATCTACACGCGGCTGATGAACCCGACGACCGACGTGCTCGAGAAGCGCGTCGCGCTGCTGGAAGGTGCGCCCGAGCTGGGCGGGCTGGGCGTCGCCTCGGGCACCAGCGGGGATTTTTTACTCGGTCATCAACCTGGCCCAGGACGGCGACAACATCGTCTCGGCCCGCAACCTTTACGGCGGCACCTACACCCAGTTCAACGACATCCTGCCGGCGCTGGGCATCACGGTCGAAGTTCGTCGATTCGAACGACCCCCAGAACTTCGCCCGGGCCATCGACGACAAGACCCGCGCCCTGTTCTGCGAGACGCGTGTCGAACCCGGCCCTGGAAGTCACCGACCTGGAGGCCGTCGCCAGGGTCGCCCACGACCACGGCCTGCCCCTGATCGTGGACAGCACGTTCTCGACGCCCGTACCTGACCCAGCCGCTCGACCACGGGGCGGACATCGTGGTCCACTCGCTGACCAAGTGGTTCGGCGGCCACGGCACGGGCATCGGCGGCGTGGTCGTCGACAGCGGCCAGTTCCCCTGGGCGGCGGGCAAGCACCCGCTGTACACCACATCCGGACAACAGCTACCACGGCCTGCGCTGGGGCATCGACCTGCCCGAACCGTTGCGGCCGCTGGCGTTCATCCTGCGGATGCGCACCGTGCCGCTGCGCAACCTGGGCGCCTGCATCTCGCCGGACAACTCGTGGATGTTCCTCCAGGGCATCGAAACGCTCCCCCTGCGCATGGAGCGCCACTGCCAGAACGCCCGGGCCGTCGCCAAGTACCTCAAGGCGCACCAGAGCGTCGACGTGGGTCCGGTTCCCGGGTCTGGAAGGCGATCCGATGTCCGCCCTGAACCAGAAGTACCTCAGGGGCCTGGGCGGCTCGATGGTCGTCTTCGGCATCAAGGGCGGCAAAGACGCCGGCCGGAAGTTCATCGACGCGCTGAAGCTGTTCTCGCACCTGGCCAATGTCGGCGACGCCAAGAGCCTGGCCATCCACCCGGCGACGACGACGCACTCGCAGATGAACGACGAGCAGCAGCTCGCCGGCGGCATCGCGCCCGAGATGGTGCGGCTGAGCGTGGGCATCGAGCACATCGACGACATCCTCGCCGACCTCGATCAGGCCCTGAAGGCAGCGGTTTCTTGAGCCGCGTTCGTCGGTCGTCCTGGTTTTCGTCGGGACGGCTTCCGCCTGCCCATCCCATTTGAGAGTCTGTTCCGAAAGCCCCGTAGGGGCGAAAGTAAATAGCCCGGGGCGTCAGCCCCGGGAACCGGAGAGCCGCGACGAGAGAATTTTCCTCCGAAGCCCCGAAGGGGCGACAGAACGGTCCGTGGGACAAAGACATCGGCCGCCCCTGCGGGGCTTCCGAGAGGGTTTGTGGCGCATCGTTCCCGGTTCCCGGGGCTGACGCCCCGAGCTATTTACTTTCGCCCCTACGGGGCTTTCGGAACAGACTCTGAGATGAGGGAGCCTGGCAGGCTGAAGCCTACCCTACAAGAGAGAATCATGTCAGAAGGGGCGGAAGGTGTTTGATCCTCACTCGATCCCAGCGCACGACGGGTCGGACGTCCCCTCTCCACCGTCCGAATGGACGCCGCAACCCATGGTCAAGACGCGCACTCATTTTTTCGAGTTCGACGACGCGGAGAATCCCCTGCGGCTGCGCGTCGGGCCGCCGCTGCACCGGTTCACGCTCGCCTACGAGACGTACGGCCGGATGAACGCCGACCGGTCGAACGTCATCTTGCTGTATCACGCCATGACCGGCAGCCAGCACGCGGCCGGGCGGAACACCCGCGTGCCGGGCATCGACGGCCGCTGGACGGAGGAGGTCCACGAAGGCTGGTGGGACAGCTTCATCGGGCCGGGCCGCGCCCTCGATACGCGCAAGTTCTGCGTCGTCTGCGCCAATTACCTGGGAGGCTGTTACGGCTCGACGGGGCCCGCCTCGCTCAACGCCGAGACCGCCAAGCGCTGGGGACCGGCGTTCCCCGTGCTGCGCATGATCGATATCGTCGATTCGCAGATGAAGCTGCTGGACCATCTCGGCGTGCGCAAGGTCCACGCCGTCCTGGGCGCCTCGATCGGCGGCTTTTTGTGCCTGTTGACGGCCACCCGCTATCCGGACCGGGTCGGCATCGTGGTGCCCATCGGCACGGGCGTCGAGACGACCATCTATCAACGCATCATCAACTTCGAGCAAGTCACCGCCATCGAGAGCGATCCGCATTTCCGCGGCGGCGATTATTACGAAGGCCCCGCCCCCGACACGGGATTAGCCCAGGCGCGGCGCATCGCCCACAAGACGTTTGTCTCGCTCGACACCCTGCGCGAGCGCGCCCGCAAGGAGGTCGTCAGCGAGAAGCCGCCCTATGGCTGGTACGAGATGAACCACCCGGTCGAGTCGTACATGCTGCACCAGGGCGAGAAGTTCGTTCACCGCTTCGATGCGAACACGTACTTGCGCATTCTCGACGCCTGGCAGTGGTTCGACCTCTGCGCCGAGGCCGGCGCCAAGGACTTCCACGACCTCTTCCAGCGCTGCCGGGATCAGGAGTTCCTCGTCTTCAGCATCGACTCCGACCTGTCCTTCCAGCCCCAGGAGCAGGCCAAGCTGGTGCAGTTCTTGAAGCGGGCCCACGTGCCCCACATGTGGATCACCGTGCATTCGGAGAAGGGCCACGATTCGTTCCTGCTCGAGCCGCGGTTGTTCGCGCCCCACATCCAGCAGGTGCTCGGCGACGGCGCCACGGAATCCTGACGCGAGGTTCCAGGGGAAGAGAGTTTTCGTAGGGTCCGCTGTGCGGACCGACCGGGTTTCTTCCCGATGGTCCGTCCAGCGGACCCTACGAAAACAGGCTCACGAGACGCAAAACACGGACGTGTCCACCGGGGCTCATTCGTTATGGGCCGTGACGCCTTCCCAGTCGTCGGTGCGGAACGGCGTCAGGGGCAGGCCGTTCTGGGCAGTAGACGTTGCAGACCGGGTTGTCGGCCCAGGCGTAGCGCACGGCGACGGGTTCGGAGACCTCGTCGGACCAGACCTCGATCTTGTCCTTGCCGACGATCTTCGCCTTGGCCCAGACGAACTTCTTGTCGGCGCCGGCGATCGAGAAGCCGCGGACGTCGGCCACGTCGAAGGTGCGGAAGCCCGTTGCCGACGTGGTCGAAGGTGAGGACGATCTTGTTGCCCTTCCTTCTCCATCGCCTTGTACGTCGGGCTCTGGCACGGGACATTCACGCCGTAATCCTTGGCCAGGGCCCAGCGGGCCAGCCGCTTGGCCACGTCCTGCTTGTTGCGCGGGTGGATGTCCTTGCCTTCGCCGACGTCGATGATCACGGCCTCGCCGGTGTTGGGCAGCTTGCACATGGTCATCGTCTGCGCCTCGCGGAGCTCGGCCCAGCCGCTGTCGGCCGGCTCGGACTTCTCGGCCATGAAGTCGGCGAGCTGGACCCAGTAGAACGGGAAGTCGCCGATCTCCCACTCGTCGCGCCAGCTCTGGATCATGAGCGGGAAGAGGTCGCGGTACTGGTAGGCGCGGCCGGCGTTCGACTCGCCCTGGTACCAGATCACGCCCCGGATGCCGTAGCCGATCGTGGGCTTGAGCACGCCATTATAGATGTTGCCGGGGCGGGCGTTGCCGTTCATCAGGTCATCCGGGCTCTGGGGACGGCGCGGCGGCTCCTTGCCCTCGTCCTTGGCCTTGGCGACGGCGGCTTTCCAGTCTTCGAGCTTCTTCTCGAACGCTTCCTTGGCGTTCGGGTAGTCCTTCTCGATCTGCTCCCAGCGCTGCCATCAGGCCCTTGTACTTCGGGTCGGCTTCGAGCAGTTTGCGGTGGACCCAGGCCTCGCAGGCCGAGCCGCCCCAGGCGTCGTTGATCAGGCCGACGGGCACGCCGAGCGTCTCGTGGAGCTGCCGGCCGAAGAAGTAGCCGACCGCCGAGAACCCGGCGACGGTCTCCGGCGTGCAGAGCTCCCACTCGCCCTTGAAGTCGTCCTGCGGCTCCTGCGTGCCGACCTGCGGCACCGAGATCAGGCGGATCTTCGGGAACTTGGCCGCGAGGATCTCCAGGTCGGCGTCGTTCGGCCCGTTCACCGACATCTGCATGTTCGACTGGCCCGAGCAGATCCAGACCTCGCCGACGAGGACGTCGTCGAGGACCGTGATCGTGTTCTTGCCCTTGACCGTCATCGTGTGCGGCCCGCCGGCCGGCATCGGGTCGAGCGTGACCTACCACTCGCCTTTCGTCGCCGGCCTTGGCGGTCTTGGTCTGGCCGGCGATCGTGACGGTCACCTCTTCGCCCGGCTCGGCCTTGCCCCAGACGCGGTCCTTCTGTCGCGCTGGAGGACCATGTGGGAGCCGAAGATCGCCGGCATCTTCACGTCCGCGCGGAGCCGACCCGGTCAGGACGACCAGCGCCAGTCCCAGACCCACGAACCCGGCGCACTTCAACATCGAAATACGGTTCACGGCGTTCTCCTCAAGACCAACAATTCTCGAAAAGGAGTCACGAGCCGCCGCCCAGTCTAGCAAGCCGGCCGGGCTGGTTCCACCGGCCATTGACCTGATCTCGGCGATGGCTGGAAACGGACGCGCGGATCGGCTCCAATGCCGGGAAGTCCGAGGCTTTCGCCACGAGAACCGGGGCCATCCGAGGGGTTGGTTCGTTCCTGGGTGCCACGGGTTCCGTCTGCGGAACCCGTGTCCGGGCCATCACTCACGGGTTCCGTGGACGGAACCCGTGGCACCCAATTGCCCGAGCACGACTTTCCGATACCGTTACAACATTGCCTTTCCGAAGGAAATAGCCCACCATGAGCCCGCGTTTCCTGTACCCGATCCTGGTCGTGATCCTCTCCTGCGGCGCCGCGCCGCCGCACCCCGACGTGCCCGCGCCCGGCGAGAAGTTCGAGCCGCCCGCGCGCAGACCGCCCCCGGCGCCACGGTCGTGTACGAACACAGCCGGGAGGCCGGCCCGGACGAGACGTTCTTCCTCGTTGGCGAGAACCTCACGAAAGACGTGATCGCCTGGGGTCCGAGCGCCACCAGCCCGGCCGGCCAGGAATGGAAGCCGCGCGTGCAGTTCCAGACCGGCAGCTACCTCGCGGCGACCTTGCCCGAGAATGCGCCTGATGGCGTCTTTCTCGTCTGGGTCAAGAATGACAAGGGCTACTCGAAGCCGATCGTGCTGAACGCGCCGGAGCCGTGGTGGGGCCGCCTGGAATGGGCTGAGGGTCTGGATCGCGATCCGGGCCACCATCGCGATCCGTGTCTATGGCCGCGACCTGGCGCGACGCCCCGACTTCGCACAGGTTTTCGCTTATCTTCGACAGCCCGGCAAGCCCGGCCTCTGGCTCGACCTGGACTCTCTCTATCGCGTCCAGGAAGACCCGTACTCGGTCTGGCTCCAAGTGCCGCGGACGGTGGCGCCGGGAACCTATGAGCTTTGGATTCACGCCGGCACCGGCGGAGAATGGGGCTGGAGCCGTCCCATCCGGCTCGACATCCCCGAGCCTCCGAGGACCGTCCCGCCCACCGATCTGGGAGCGGACGTCACCGGCGACGCAGATCCAGCAAGCCCTGGACGACCTCTCCGCGAAGGGCGGCGGCACGCTTCGGCTGCCGATAGGGGCCTTCTCCTTCAGCGGTACCCTGCGCATCCCCGCCGGTGTCGAGCTTCATGGCCAGGGGAGAACCACGCTCCAGAGCGTTCCCGACCCCAAAGCACGCTATGCCCGCCTGGGCGGTTCCGGCTGGAACCAGGCACCCGGCCGCCTTCACACGCCCGGCGACACAATGACCTACGCGCTCGACGTCCCGGCAGCCGGCTCATGGTCGGTCTGGGTCCGCTATGGCACGGACATGAAGGGCTACAACCAGCCAGGCGTCAGCGGCAACCATACGCTGACCGTGGACGATCAGCCCGCCGTCCCGCTCATGAACCTGGACAACACCGGGAGCTGGGCCCCGACGACGTGGGCGAAAGCCGCGACGTTGAATCTCAAGGCTAGCCGTCACGCGCTGGCCTGGAAGAACGTCAAGGGGGGCGGGATCTCGCTCGATGCGTTCGTCCTCGCACTCGACCCGAACTTCAAGCCGACGATGACGCCCCCGCCGAAAGACCGGCCCCGGCCTGATCGTGCTTCAGGCCGAGGACTGCGAGAGGTTCGAAACCAAGGAAGGCGAGTTGCCCGGCGGCGACCGCGCGGCCGTCTGGCTGAGCGGCGACGGCGCGAGCGTAAGCCACCTGACCATCCTGGGCACCTCGCAGACGAATATCGGCATCGCGATCCAGTCGCCGACGCCGACATCTTGGATTTCCGACTGCAAGGTCCAGTCCGTGCGCGTGGCCGACATCGATGGCAAGCAGGCGGAGAACGCCGCCGTGCGGGTGCGAAATGCCGAACGCGCAGCCGTCGCGAACTGCAAACTCAGTGGCCGCACACCACTTTTCCTCCTGGGTGCCAGGCATTCCGTGTTCGCGTACAACCAACTCCTCTCGGTCACTCGCTTTGGCGGCAACTCCGAGGCAGCCATCCTGGGACGTTGCGAGCCGATCGAGGAGTGCGTCATCGAGGGGAATCGGATCGCCTCGCCTCCGGGCCTCGGCGCGGGCGGCCCGACCGCGCGGCGGCTGCTCTGGTTCTCGACGGGGCATGGCTCGATCGTGCGCAACTACATCGCCGCGAACGGCGTCGAGTCCCCGACTGGCGCCGGTTTGCAGCATGACGTGGCCATCGGCGCTGGCCAAGCCCGCTTCGGCGGCGTCGCCGGCACGGATCAAAACGTCGGCGAGACGATCCTTTTCGAGGGCAATCACCGCACGATGTATTTCGGCCCGCTGGCCGGCGCCGAGGCCCAGAGCGTGACCTTGCCGAAGACGATCCCCGCCACGCCCGACGATCGCCTTGGCTCGGTCGAACGCAAGCAGCTTGCCCATGACGCGAACGGCAACGAGACGCCCTTCTGGCCGCCCGATGTCGATGACGGCACCGAGGAGCCTCCCATCGGCGAGTACTACGTCACGATCTTCGCGGGCAAGGGGCAGGGCCAGACGCGCCGGGTGCTCAAGCGACAGGGCGAGACGCTGCTGCTCGACACGCCCTGGAACGTGCCGCCGGAGAAAGGCTCGGTCGTCGCGGTCGGGACGATGTTCTATCAGAACCTCATCGTGAATAACCACACGCCCGACGGCATGACGGGCATCCAGCTCTGGATCTCGTGCGTCGAGAACATCATCAGCGGCAACACGATCGCCCGCCAGCGCAAGCCGGGGCTGTTCCTTTATGCCAACGGCACGACGCTCGCCTCCTCGATGCCGCGCACCTGGAACCGCGGCATCAGCCCGTTGTTCTGGAACGTGGCCGAAGGCAACCGCGCCGAGGAGTGCTCGGCCGGGCGCTCGTGACCAGCGGCGACGACGGCAAGCTGCCGATCGAGTTCCCCCGCGCCCTGGGCAACGTGCTGCGGCACAACTCGTTCATCCGCAACCGCACCGATGGCGTCGTGCTGACGAGCCGGGCCACGCCACAAGGTGTGAAAGACACCTCGGCCTCGATCGTCGGCAGCATTGTCGAGTTCAACGTCGTCCGCGACGCGATGGTCGCCTATCATGCCGCCGCGAGCAGCGATGCGACCGTCCTGCGCCGCAATCATGCGTATTTCTGGTATCCCGTGAACAACTCCACGAATCCGCCGGTCGCCTTCCAGGTCGATGGCGAGAAGCCCGTCATCGCCATCGAGCAGAACTCAATTGAAGGCATCCACGGAGACCACGACCGCGGCCTGATCGAGCTCAAGACGCCGTCGGAGAACAAGCGGCTTCCGCAGTGAGAAAGCGAGTGCATGGTTTCGAAAGCCCAACGCGCCAGCGAGTGCATTTGTCTTTTTCCTGAGACTGTAGCATCGTTGCCGGGTTTTCTGAGCCAGCCCCGGAGGGGCGCCATCGTAAAGCCTGGGGCGTCAGCCCCAGGAAGGAAGAGGGGCGAGATCGCTTTGAGCCCCTGCTTCCTGGGGCTGACGCCCCAGGCTTTACGATGGCGCCCCTCCGGGGCTGAGATGCTCAAGCCAACCCGATGACCTTGCTACAGACTCTTCTTCCTATTGAACAACGAATGCACTCGCTGACGCGTCGGGCTGGGAGAGTCCGGGCACTGTCCGGGTCAAGGTTGGATTTGATACAGATGCACATCATAGGCCGCGAATTGATCCTCGAACTGCCAATTCTTGACCGGGATTGTCCGGTCTTCGCCGAGGACGGTGGCGGTGGCGGTATCGGGCAGGTCGCGGACCTGGAACGTCGCCCGGGCCGGCGCGTTCCGCATGCCGACGGCGAAGATGTAGGTCGCGCCGGCGTGCCGCTTCACCATCACGTCGATCGGCACGTCGGGTGCGGACGATTTCACCGAGGCCCCGTCCTTCAAGGCGGGCGCATTGAGCACCGGGGCCAGTTCGTGAATTTGCCGGTTGATCTCCGTCACGGCGGCGAGCATCTCGGGGTCGTCGAGCAGGGCGTGCTCGTTGAATTTGGGCTGGAACTGGTGGACGAAGTAGATCAGCCCGGTCGAGCCGTGCACCAGCGCCATCCAGACCTCGGCGCGGACCTGGTGGGGCGTGGCCTTGGCCTTGGCATTGCTGATATGCGTACATTCGATGCAGTTCCAGATGCGCTTCTTGCCCTCGGTCCACTTCACGAGCCGATCGACGCCCTTGGCCACGTACCAGAGCCGCTCCGCGCCTCGCTCCGGCGCCGAACTCGGCGACGGGATAGACATCGAACGAGACGATGTCGCAGCCCTGAACGTAGATCGGGTAATCATCGAGGCTCGCGCCTGATCCCCGGCCGATCCAGGCGTCGTTGGCCACGCCCTGGCCCAGGTTGAGCATGATCGGCCGCGTCGGGTCGGCGGCCTTGCTCTTCTCATAGTCGGCGACGATCCGCGGCGGGGGCACGGACGGGCCGTAGCCCTTCTTGCCGGTCTTCGGATCGACGACTTCCTGGGCGTTGTCGGGCTCGTCGCCGTGCATCCAGCCGACGATGGTCGGGTCGTCCTGGTGCGCCAGGCCGACTTTGTTCTGGTCGCAGATCAGCGACATGCCCGCGGCCTTCAGCGCGGCGAGCTGTTCCTCCGTCGGCCCCTTCCAGAGCGCGACGTACACGTTGATGCCGGCCTGCTTGTATTTCTCGGCCTGCTTCGGGTCCTGGAGCCAGACGGCGATCGGGAAGTAGTCCGGCGCGGTCGGCAGGCCATGCGACCAGCGCGGCGACTCGGGCTGGGTGTCGGCCGTGGTCGGCGGGCTGGCCAGGAACAACGTCAGTGCGAGCAAGGTGTTCATGCGATTTACCTCAATGGAAAAATAAGAGTAAAAATACCAACGCGCAAAGGCGCAAGCGCAAAGGAAGACAAGAGGGAATGCAGGGTCGTGAACTTTGCTGTCTTCCTTTGCGTCTTTGCGCCTTGCGCGTTGATCCCTTTTCTTCAGTGGAGTAGGGTGCGTGAAACGCACCTTGGCTCATTCCAGTGGAGTAGGGTGCGTGAAACGCACCAAGTTCTTGTCCGACAAAGAGAGTGGTGCGTTTCACGCACCCTACGAGAGGTTCTTATTCCAGGGTGCGATGAAGCACCGGCTGGAGCGATTCGATGCGCATCTCGGCCCAGCAGGCCCAATCGCCGCTGGAATTGTCCTTGGTGCCGACGTCGGCGATGAGCTTGAGCGCGACTTTTTGACCGGCCCAGCGCGACAGGTCGGCCTCGATGGGACGCCACGCGTGCTCGGTGACGGTCTGCTGGGCGAGGATCGTCTCGGCGCCGGACTCGTCCACGACGGCCACCTTGTACAGAATGCCGTCGCCGGGATCGCTGCCGTCTTCCTTGCCTACGAGGGCGCGGAATGCGGCCGGCGCGTTCTTCGGCAGCAGGACCGGCTCGTAACGCGCGAAGGCATAGCCGACGCCTCCCTGATACGGCGGGTGCATGAAGAGGGCGTCCTTGGCGACATCGCCGCAGCGGGTTTTCCGCGGCTGCACGATCGCGCCGGTGCCTCCCAGGTCGCCCTGCTCCTTGCCTTTGCGCACGCAGATTCCGCGGCTGAAATGGTCGGACAGCGCGGCCAGCGGCACGATTCCCTGCGCGGTGCGCAAGGTCCGCGGAAGGGTTTGCGAGGCATCGGCCGCGGACACGTTCACGGTCAGCGTCTCGGTCCCTTCCCGTGCCGGCGCGCCCAGGTCGAACGAGAGCGCGACGGGCTTGCCGGGTTCCAGGCGGGGCGTTTGCGAGGCGCCATGCGCGGCCACCGTGAAGGTCTCGGGCCGGGCCGCGCGGCTGGTGAGCTGGACGTGTATGGCGTTCTGGACCAGCGACATCGACACATCGGCAAGAGGCACGACGGTGAAATCGATGGCCTGGCCTTCGTGCTCGATCCAGAGACGCTGGCCGGGCTTGGTGTCCTTGGGAACGACGAATTCGTGATCCTCGTGGCCGTGGATCGTGATGCGCTCGCCGGGCGTAGACCTCATCACGCTCGCAGCGCAATTCGGAGGGCTGGGCAATGGCCCTGGCCTGGGTCGCGAGGCGATAGCTGAATGCACCCGCGACGGGGAGCACATAGGTCAGTCCCCGGGCCTTGCGCAGCTTCGCCGGGCCGAGGTCCTTCCCTTCCTGGTCGAGCGCGACAGCCTGGTCGGCGTTGATCGCGAACCCGCACTCCGCGCCGTCGTGAAGCAGAACTTCATACTGCCCGTCGGGCAGCGTGCGGCAGATGCCGATGCCCGTGCCGGCCGCCTTCGCGCCGCGCTCGAAACGGCCGCGGCCGTCGATGAAGAGATAAGCCGGCGTGGCGGCGTAGTCGAAGCGGGCGCCGCGAGGGTCGCCGCTGAGTACGTCGATGGCGCCGTCGGCCGTCCAGCCGGCGTAGCCGTTCGGCGGCAGGTTCAGGTCGCGGCCGTGGGCGCGGACCATCATCCGCTCGGTGGGGCTGCCATTCGCCGCGGTGATGGTGCCGTCGTCGTAGCGGGTGACCACCTGCGAACGCCGGTACGCCGCCGGTGGCGAGCGCGGCCGTCGTGTCGAGGAGATGGCCCTCGGCGTCGACGTAACGAATCTCGGCGGCATGGGCGAGGCAATAGCGGCTGTGGAGCTGCTGGAGCATGTAATAGCTGCGCAAGGCGTTCGGCAGACCGCCTTCATAGGTCAGGAACCCCGGATGGCCGAAGGCGACCGTGGCGGCCAGGAAGCGATCGAGCCAGGCGGCTTGCTCCGCGGGGGTTTTCGGGGACGTATGCTTCCCCGCGTAGAACATGTCGGGGTTGCCCATGCCGAAGTTGCAGCAGAGATCGTGCAGCTTGCGCAGGTCGAAATCGACCAGCCAGGGGTTCTCCGCCGGGCGATACGATTGGTCCTGGCCGTAGTTGCCGTCGGTCAGGCCGCAGTAGAAGGCGTGGTTGTTGCCCTCGGAGTAGACCGGGCCGTTCCAGGCTTTTTTCTGCAAGAGCATGATCTCGCCAAAGGCGTAGAAGACGGCCGTGAACGTGCCCGCGCCGGGCACGCGTGCATCGTAATCGACGCGGTCCCAGGGGGCCACGGCGGTGTGGACATCGCAGTAAGCCGTGCTGAAATGAAACTTCTCCTGGATCTTCGGCGCCAGCTTCGCGCAGTACTCGACGGCGCGGGCCGGCTTGGGAGCATAACAACGCATCCAGGCGTGCTCAAGCTGGTTCTCGGGCGTCCGGCTGATCATATCCAGCGACCAGAACTCGTTGACGGGTGCGAAGTCGGTGTAGTTGTTGTAAGGCCCATAGACGAACCCGAGCTTGTCCTGCATGAGCCGGGCGTAATCGTACTGGCCTTTCTCGCCGCCCTTTTTCGGGGCGGGACGGGTGCGGAAGGTGAAGCTCTCGCCGCCGTCGCGCCAGCCGGTCTCGTGGTCGGTGATGACGACCTGAGTCATGCCCCAGCGGTGGCAGTCGGTCCAGAACTTCGCGTCGTGCTCGCGGTTTCCGGCGCCGTGTGCGCGCCAGACGTGCGTGCCGGTGACGTTCTTCCAGGGCGAGACGGGGTTCGCCACGGTCGGCAACACTTCTTCATATCGAGGCGAAACGGTCAGGAAGAAGCGTTCATAACAATCGTTGCGCTGGCCGTCGGTCCTGGGATTGTAGCGCGTGCCGCCGTTGTAAATGACGCCGTTCTCCTGCACGGAGTTCAAACCCGTGAGAATCGAGGCATTCGAGAGATACCAGTCGCCGTTACCCGTGACGAACAAAGGAGCTTGCGGAGGGCCGGAAACCACCACGGCGGGACGGCCGCCGGCGGCCGGATAGAACGGGTTGGTCACGAGCCGGGGTTGATCGAGCCCGACCGCGCGGCCGAAGCGGACCTCGCCGACCTTCCCGCCGCGCGCCATCACATCCATGACGAGGGACTTGTTCCAGAGTCGATATGTATAGGTCACCTCAACCGAGGTGGCATCCTTGCCGACGCGCCAGCGCGATTCGACGGTATCGTTTGCAAGCTTCGTGCCCAGGTGTTCGTTGTGGTCGGGAAGGACGGCACCCTTGTCCGTCGCCAGGAAGATGCCGCCGTCCTCGCAGGGGTGGAACGCGACCGCGCGCCCGCTGGGGTCTTTCCAGCGTGCCGTGATGTCGCTCCAGGTGCCGGATTTGGGTTCGAGCGTGTAGATCAACGTGCCATCGGGGGCCGAGTACGTGAAATCATAGGCACTTCCGTGCGCGCTCACGGCCGTTTTGAAGTCCGCCGTCAGGTTGTCGGGGAGGATGGTTTGAGCACGATTGGGGAACGGGAGCTTGCCGGGGCCGGTGTTCGTGCCGGTGGTCTGACCGGGGAACATCGGGATGCCCCGCTCGGGCCGCGGTTCGAATTTCAAGGGCGGGAAGGATTCGGTGAACACGGCGAGGTTATCGAAGTAGATCGTCCGGTCCTGCGCATTGCGGCCGCCGCCGATCGCCAGGCCGATCAGGCGCTGCGCCGTCGTTCACTCGGCGGATCTGCTCGGGATCGAGCCGCCGGTGCAGCAGGTACCACTCGGTCCAGTCCACGTGATACAAGGGCACGCGAAACTCCTTGCCGGCGGCATCCTGAAAGACGACGGAAATGCTCACCTGGGGCGTGTTCGGATTGGGAGAGTAACCCCAGTTGTTGCCGTAGCACCAGAGCGTCACCGCGTCGAATCCGCGGGGAATGGCGATGGGCTTGGCGCGAGCAGGCGGACCTCGGGGTTGCGGCCGGTGCCGCGATAGGTCAACTTGCCCACATGTTCTCCCCAGATTTGCTGTTCCCGAGACCGTTCGAACGTGGCCGCGGCGTCCTGGCATTCGACTGCGCCAGCCGGCCAGATCTTCGAAATCGACCAGGGGCGGGTGGTCGTCCTCGTTGCGGTGGGCCCAGACCATCTCATAAGGACGCTGGCCCACGGTGTCGGCGGTTGCCGGCGGCAGCGCCAGGGCCAGGGCAAGGGGAAGTAAGCAAGCGAGCATCGGTTGTTCATCCCGGTCAGGTCGGCGCCCGGCGTGGCGGCTCACGAGCGGGCCGGCGGTTCGAGCACCCTCATCTCGCAGTATGGCGAGTCGGGGCGAGCGTGCAAGAGACTGCCCCGGGTTCGTGCTGCGCGGCCGGCATGGGGGATGCGTCGGCCTCGCGGACAGGGTATAACGACGCCGGGAGGAACGCCCGATCATGTGGATACCCGTGTGCGTGTCTCTGGTGCTGGCACTCCCGGCCGCGGCGTCCGCGCCGCCGAAGGTGCTCGCGCCTCCCATTGAACGGGGCGCCTTTCTGGTGCCCGCCCCGGGCCAGGCGTCGGAGCCGATCTGGGGGCTGCGAGGGGGGATCGCCATCGGACTCTGGCCCACGCCGGGCCCACGCGGGCTGATCCGGGTGTACGCGCCCTATCTCGATCAACCCCGATTGCAGGTCATCAACTTCATCGCCGTCGAGCCGGTGGCCCACGGCCGGCGCAGCCTCTCGGAGCTGGAGCCTAGCGACCTGGATAAAACCGCCGGTCGCGCCTTCTGGAGCATCGAGACCCGCGAAGGCCATCCTCGTCCCCGTGCGCCCTGGATGCCCGCCCCGGGTCGGATCGACACCGTGGAGACGGTGCCCCGTCTGACCGTGATCATTGCCTGCGAGCGTTTCGCTAACGGTGCGCAGCCGATCGTGGAGGCCGTCTTCCGGCAGGATCGGCCCCACGAAGTGACCTTCCGCGTCTTCGCCGCGGAGACCAGCGCGCCGATGCAAGCGTGCGTTCTGACCGCGACCATGGGCAACTACGCCCGCCTGCGACGGCTTCACCTGAAGACGCAAGTCATCGCCGCCGAGACACTCTGGGTCCCCTTCCAGCCTGACTCCTATGGCTTCGCGCCGCACCGGCAGTGGGGAGTGGATCAACTCGAAGTCCGCGAGGGCGAGGCCGTCGTGACGGCCAACTCCAATGAAGCCGATCCCGCGCGGGCCGAGTACGCCAAAGAGGTTCCCTCCTGGTGGCACTACCAGGGACGACCCGCGATCCAGTCCTGGAAAGCGCCGGTGGTGCCCCTTCTGGTCGCGCGGGTCAATGGCCGGACGACCTACTGGGCCACCAAGGTGCCGATTCCGGGCGGGATTGCCTTCGAGAACTTCGAGCTGGAAGTCGCCGTTCGCACCCGGCCAGGAATTCCGGTTCGGCGTCAATCCGGCGCCTCCGGGCCGCTGATCCGGATCGTTACCTCGACTCGTGTTGGCCGTCCGGAGGCTCCAGGATCAACAACGCATCGTCCCACCCGTCGGGCGTTGAGAACTCCTTCACACCACGGTTGGGCAACGTCCCGATGGAGGTCTGCGCGGCCCGTCTTCGGGTCGATCCAGCGGGCGGCGGCTTTCTCGCCGCCGGCAAACCGGGACAGATCGAGGGAGACGGTCGCCTTGGAACCGAGATAGGCCATGATCCACAGCCCGTCCTTGTGTCGCGCCGCCAGGTTCAAAATGTCGCCGTCGGTCTTTCCGCCGCGGGCGAAGACGGTTTGATCGGGCACCAGGTACCACCACTCCTTGAGGCCCGAGGAAGGTCTTCTTGAGGATGCCCATCTGGACGGCTCCGGGAGCATCGAGAGACTTCTTCCACGAGGGCAGCACGCGCCAACTGTCATTGTGCCCATACGTGAACGAGGCCCCGGCCAGGTACGAATAATACGCCTGCCGGCGGACCCAGAGCGGGGTCACGTCGAAGCCGTATTCCGAACCCGCCTCGTAGGCCCCCTCGGCCATCAGGACGGGCTTGACCGGCTTGAGCTGATAGTCCTTGGTCACCATCGGGTAGATCAAATTGACGCTTTTCCAGGTCTGCATCGAGTCGAAGTCCAGCCATTTTTCCTGGTGGGCGAAGCTGGAAGAATAGGGCGCGGGGTCCGGCTTGAAGGTGATGAGGTGGGCGCCGCCGTCCCCTTCGTGGAGTCCCGCGGCGAGCTCTCGGAGGACGGCGAGGAACTCGGGCTTCGCCTCGGGCGTCATCGACCAGACGATCGTGGGCACGTCCTTGTATCGCTGTGCCAGCCATCTCGCCCAGCCCCGGGCGTTCTGGACCGTGATGAGCTTGCGCCAGCGTTGATGGTAGAGGGTCATCGAGATGACGAGGTTGTTCTCGCGGGCGCAACGGACGGCGGCATCGACATTCCTGAAGTACCCCTCGTTCGGGGTCAAAGGATCGACGCTTGTGAAGGGCTTCTCGCCGTCGATGTTGGCCTTGGTGCCGTCGCCGGGACCGAACAGCATCACCTGAACGAAGGCGAATCCCTTGCCTTTCACATTCTCGATGATCGTGCGGGCGTCCGCCGGGGTGTTGTCGCGGAAGAGCTGCCACTGGGTCGTGCCCATCCAGAAGACGGGATCGCCCTTCTGGTCGACGAAGTACCGGCCGTTCTCGCTCACCTTGACGGGATAGGTCGCCTCACCGGACATGCCGCGCGCCGGCAGCAGGAACAACAAGGAGGCCAGGACGCTCATCATCGTGTGGTTCATTGCCTTCAGTCCTCGATGATGCGTTGGACACACGACCGGGGTGCGATCGACGCACCCTGGCGCGGTTCCATTCCCGCTTGTTTCGGCGCCATTGTCCCGCGCCGAGGGAGGGAAACCAATCGTCGGGATTCCACGAGATCAGCCGCACGCCCTGGGAGGGAACCTCGGGTCGTTCCTGCCCGGGGCCTGATCGATCATGAATGGTCCCCGTCGGCGGGGATCTCCCGGACGTCGGGCAAAGGCACGGCCGCGAACTGGCCGACCACGCTCGCCACGACGGCAGGCGACGGGAACTCGACCCACGGGTCGAGCATGACGTCGAGTTCATCGACCCCAGCGGCGAGGGGCCGACGGCCGGTCCGAGAACTCTGCAGCTCGATCCACAGCCCCTTCACGCGACAGCGATAGACCCTCCCCGCCTCGAGGTGGCCTGTCCCAGGGCTTCGGCCAGCGTGAGACCCATGATCGCTCCGGACTCCGCGGTCCTTCGACTCGCGCCACACTTCCGATTCTACGGTCGCCCGGTTCACGGACAACGTTGCTTGTCGTCTGGGTTGCTGGGTCGGAGTCTTCGACGCCCCGGGCATTTCACATAGGACAAAGTCCGGGGCATTCTGCCCAATGCCACTTAGTTTTTTTGTACATAACTGTCGTTCTAAACAGTAGCCAGCATGGACTTAGGGAACTTGGGAAATTGAGGCGTCTAGAGAACTTACTCTTATGAGCAAGCGATTGCGTCTCAATCTTCTCAGAACTCCCAAGTCGCCAGCGGTTTAGGAGACATTTGAATCCTATACAAAAAATCTTAGTGCCATTGGGCATTCTGCCCGAGCCACCCGTCCGGCGTAACGTGGCACATTGGGAACGCTCAGAGGGTGTACGAAAAGGTGCTTTCGTCCGTATCGTCCGTGGAAAGGAGCACTGGGTGGCCGGGGCAACAGGGCCGCGCAGCGGTCCCTGCCCCGGATTCCCCGGGCCGTGCTCCCGGGGCAGGGACCGCTTCGCGGCCCTGTTGCCCCGGCCACCCAGTGCTTTCTTTCTTCTTGAGAGATCAGGGGCAAACCTTCGCCCGAACCCTTCTCGTACACCCTTTCACGGCTTGGCATCGGCCGCTGGTGGGTCGAGCAGGCGTTCGAGCGGTTCCCGGGGGTCGGGCCGCTGCGGGGGCGTGGTGAGGTCGACGTGGAGGCCCGTCTCGCGCGCGAAGCGGATGAACTCGCCCCGGCTGGCGAATTTCCGGCCGTGGATGTTGCCGAGCTGGTCGAGGACCGCGCGGCTGCACTCGCTGGCGCACGTCGGCATCTTGAGCAGCTCCACCAGCTCCGGCGTCGTCAGCCGGCAAGGGTACGGCTCGGCCGCGATCGCCGCCGCGGCCCGCTCCCCGTCGGGCCCCGGCTTCAGCGCCTTCGCCGCGGCGATGCGGGCCTCCCGTTCCTGTCGCCTTGGGGGGCTTCGGTCGCTCATGATCGACATGAGAATTGGGTATGTTGAATCCGCGACGCCGCCGCTAGGATAGTAGGCCAAGTGCCGTGTTCCCCGCGCGCAATAGTCCCAGATCAGTGCTCGGACGATCGCACGGCTGATTCCAGGCTCGAGGTAGGTCAGTAAACCATCCCAGGGAACCGTCTTCCAACTCGCTCCATCCCGCGGGAACGTCGTCGCGCGCGCGGCCAGGAGCGTGCGCATGGCCTTGCGGCAGACCTTGGCCGCGTCCGCCGCGTCCAGCCGCGCGGCCATCGACACCAACGCTTCGGCCAGACCTGTGCGAGCCTGGGCATCCTTTTCCTGCTCCAAGGCGTCGAACAGGGCTATTGCCGCCTTCGCCGCCTCTGCCGCGTCCAGCCGCGGTGCTAACGACCCCAACCCACCTGCCAACCACTGTACAGGCTTCACTTGTGTATGCTCCAGGGCATCGGCCAGGATCATTGCCACCTCCACCGCCGCCGGCGCGTCCAGCGACGCGGGTAAAGACTCCCACACGTTGGAGATTCCCATGCCCATTCGGATATCGGCGTTCGTCGGATGCTCTAGGGCATCGGCCACCAGGACCTTTGCCACCTTCACCGCCTCCGCCGGGCTTAGCCGCGGGGCCAACGACTCCAACCCGGTCGCCAAGTAGTCTTGAGCGCGGCACCTTCGTCGCCTGCTCCAGGGCATCGGCCAGGACCTTCGCTGCCGGACCACACACCTTCGCCGCCTCCGCCGGACTTAGCCTGCGCGGCCAACGACGCCAACACCTCGGCGAATTGCATTCGTACTCTGGCAGCCGTTGCATGCTCCAGGGCATCGGCCAGGTTTCTCGCCAACTTCGCCACCTCCGCCGGGCTCAGCCGCGCGGCCAACGACTTCAACCCGTTGCCGAATTCCTGTCGAGCGTCGGCATCCGTCGCCTGCTCCAGGGCATCGGCCAGGATCTTCGCCCCCGGGCCGCACACCTTCGCCGCCCCCGCCGCGTCCAGCCGCGCGGCCAACGACGCCAACCCGTTGGCCAACGACGATCGAGCCTCGGCATCCGTCTCATGCTCCAGGGCATCGGCCAGGACCTTTGCCGCGGGACCGCACACGTTCGCCGCCTCCGCCGCGTCCAGCCGCGGCCAACGACACCAATCCACCTGCCAACCACGATCGAGGCCAGGCACCCTTCTCATGCTCCAGGGCATCGGCGAGATTTTTTGCCACCTTCGCCGCCTCCGTCGCGTCCAGCCGCGGGGCCAATGACTCAAACTCTCTGGCCAAGGACACTCGATCACCGGCACCCTTCTCATGCTCGAGGGCATCAGCCAGGAGCTTCGCCACCTTCGCTGCCGCCGCTGGCTCCAACCGCGATTCCAACGTCGTCAACCCTTTGACCAACGAATTTCGTTTGCTGGAGTCGTCTCATGCTCAAGCCTCGGTCAAGACCTTCGTCGCCAGGCCGCACACCCTCGCCGCCTCCGACTGCTTCAGCCGCGAGACCGTCGACGCCAGTGCCCGAGCACAATCACTACGGGCGTCGGCATCTGTTTCATGCTCCAATCCCGCCAGCATGATCCGAGCTGCCGCGTTCGGCTCGATTCGAGCCGCGCCGTCGATCAGGCGGTTCACCAGGTCGGACCGGAACTGATTGGAAACCGGGCCCTCGATCGCCTGGACCAGCGCCGCGGCGGCCTGCTCGGTCGCCGGGCCGGGACGGTCCTCGATTTCGAGAAGGAGCAGCGCCAGCTCGGCCTTCCTTTCGAGCGGCAGTGCGGGGCCCGGAGCCGCTCGACCAGCATCTGGGATGCCTTCGCGCGGCGGGTAGGGTCGAGCCCCAGCGCGGCGGTCACGGCTGGCTCGGCGCGAGCGACGAGCAGGGGAAGGACGAGCGGATCATCGGCGGCGTCGAGGAAGCGCAACCGCAGCGCCTCACCGTCGTATCCCGCCAGTTGCCAGAGCGAATCGCATTCCACTTCGGAAAGGACAGGAGAATTGCCATTGTCGTCAAGAATCGGATTGAGCGGCTTGGCCAGGCTCCGGGCGAAGGTGCGCTCGAGCGACCGCTCGGCCCCCTCGGCCCGGAGCCGCTGCTTCCGCTCGGCCAGGGCGCGGTGCGACGCCCGCACCGCGAAGACGCTCGACACCACCGCGCCCAGGATCAGGGCCAGGGCCACCGAGGCGATCAAGCCCGCAACGACCGGGTTCCGCCGGGTCCACAGCCACCCGCGCTCCACCGCCCCCACCGGCCGCGCTCGATCGGCTCCCCGGCCAGCCAGCGGCGCAGGTCCTCCGCCAGCGCCTGGGCCGTCCCGTACCGCCGCGCCGGGTCCTTGTCGAGGCACTTCAGGCAGATCACCTCCAGGTCGCGCGGCGTGTGCGGGTTGACCCGCGCGGGGGCTCGGGGGCACGGTCCCGCACCTGTTGAAGCGTGCCGGCCACCGAGTCGCTCCGGAACGGTGCATGGCCGGTCAGCACGGCGTACAGAATGGCCCCCAGCCCGTACACATCGCTGGCGGTCGTCACCGCGCCGCGGCGGCCCGAGGCTTGCTCCGGGGCCATGTACGACGGTGTGCCCAGGATCGCGCCCGAGTGCGTCAGCTCGCTGTCGCCCTCCACCCGGCGTGCCAGCCCGAAGTCGCTGACGTGCGGTTCGCCCTGTTCATCCAGGAGGATGTTCGCCGGCTTCAGATCGCGGTGGAGCACGCCCCGCTGGTGCGCGTGGTGGACCGCTTCGGCGACCGTCGCCACCAGCCGCGCCGCGGTCTTCGGGTCGGCCGTGTAGGACGTCCAGCTTCGTGTCCAGGCTCGCTCCCCGGATGAGCTTCATGCTGAAGTAGCGGTGGCCCTCGTGGTCGCCGACTTCGAGGATGGGCACGATGTGGGGGTGATCGAGCAGCGCGACGGCCTCGGCCTCGTTCTGGAACCGTCGCCGCTCGTCCTCGGAGGCCAGCACGTCGGCCTTGAGCATCTTGAGCGCGACCGGTCGGTTGAGGCTGATCTGTCGCGCCTTGTACACGACCCCCATGCCGCCGCGGCCGAGTTCCTTGAGCAGCACGTAGTCGCCGAAGTAGCGGATCGCCGTGCCCGGCTCAAGGGCTTCGGTGTCGGCGGGGGGAGCGGGTGCGGCGGGTCCGAGCGGCGGGGTGAGGGCGCAGGTGGTCCCCGCGTCGGCGGCCTGGTGGGTCCGTCCCATCCCCGGCTCGCCGACCGTCGGCTCGGCCGTTTGGGAGGGACCAGGGCCTGCGCTGTCCAGGGCGTGCCGGAGCAGGCAGGCCGGGCAGAGGCCCCGGGGGGCGTTGGCAAGCAGTTCGGCGCCGCAGGCGGGGCAGCGTTCGCGTTCGGCCATCGAGACCTCCCTCGCGGGGCGGTTCGGTGCCCCACCTCCCCTTATACGCGGGCGGTCGGCAGACCTTACAGGGTCTGCCTCGATTCAGGGCCGGAGGGCGTCGAAAAGGGACCGGATCTCGTCGTCGGTCGCCGACGAGTCGTCGAGCGTGGCGGCGATCTGCTCCTGGAGGACCTCGCGGTAGCGCTTGCGCAGGCGATGGGCGGCCACGTGCACGGCCGCTTCCGTCTTGCCGAGCTGGGCGGCCAGCTTTGCCGCCGGCACGGCCCCTTTGCCCTGGGTCAGGATCACCTTGAGCCGATCAAAGAGCTCCGCCTTGCCCGCGCGGGCGTACTCGGCGGCCACCAGGTCGAGGACCCGGTCCAGGAGCGTGACCGCCCAGGCGTGGTCGAAGAGGCGGTCGGGGGTCATGCCGTCGGCCGGCTCGACGAGGTAGCGACCCTCGGCATCGCGGGCGTCGATCGAGATCGGCCGGGTGACGGACCCTCCCGCGGCCTTGCGGCGGTGCTGGTCGATGAGGAAGTGCTGGCAATCGGTTCGCAGAAATGCCCGGAAGCGTCCCTTGGCGCGGTCGGCCCGGGCGATCACGCCCTTCTCCAGCAGCCGGGCGAAGTACGATTGCGTCAGGTCCTGAGCTTCGTCGGGGTCGTACCCCTTGCGGCGGATCATCACGTAGATCGGATACCAGTAGGCCGCACACAGCGCGCCCAGCGCAGCCCGGGCCTCGGACGACACCGGCCCCCCCGGCGTCGACGATCAAGCTCCAACGGGTCGCCGGGAACGATCCGGTCGCGGGGGTGTCACGGTCGAGGCCGTCGGCCACGGTGTGATCCCTGTGAGGTCAGTGGGGCGGAGTACGTCGACTCCTCGACGACGCACCCGGGACGCGGGTCGTTTCCTTTTCCACTTGCCGCGGCGCTATTGTCCCGCGCCGAGGGAGGAAAACCAATCGTCGGGATTCCACGAGATCAGCCGCACGCCCTGGGAGGGGACCACGCGCGGGATCGCGTGCAGGTCGGTGTCGACGATCGGGGACAACACGGCGCGGCCGTCGCTCCAGTGGCCCAGGTCGCGGAACAGGGCGCCGTCGCCGGTGGCTTCGGCCAGGGTACGGCCGGAAAACGCGGCGTCGATGGTCAGATCGGCCAGCCGCCAGAAGCCGAAGCGGTCGAGGATGTCCACACTGGCCCGGCCCATCTGGAAGCCTCGCAAGGGGCCTTCCCCGGTGTCGAGCAGATTCAGGGCGGCGGTGGGGGCGAGGTGATCGGCGATCAAGGGGATGGGGCCGCTGCGGTCGGTGCGATACAGGACGTACAGCTTGCGCGGCGCGAGACGGCGCTGGCGGCGGCGAAGATCGCGCGGCGCGGCCGTCGCCGACGACGATGTCCTGATCGCCGGCGACGACCACCAGGAGCGTCTCGGCCGGGATTTGGCGCAGGCTGGGACCAGACGCGGGCCGGACCTCGCCCGGCATGATCGCCACCACGGCCCGCGCCGGCGGCAGGCCGGCCTCGCGCGCGCCCGCCGCCATCAGCGCCGAGAGGTTCCCACCCGCCGAATGACCGATCAGCGCGAACCGGTGGCGGTCGGGTCGGGGATGGCCCGGCGAGGTCTCCAGCACATCGAGCGCATCCCGCACGGCGACGGCCGCGTTGGGCAAGAATTCGCCCGGCGGGGTCTTCCAGTCGGTCTGGTAGCGGGGATAAATCACGATGAACCCGCGCCGGGCCAGATGCTCGATCCAGGCGCCGTAGACGCCCGGATTGGTCGCCATCCAGCCGTGCGCGAACACCACCACCGGAGCCCGCGGGGGCAGGGGATCAACCGGCTCAAACAGCCAGTACGACCGCGGCCCGGTGCCGACCTCCTGCGCCCGGAACGCCGTGTGCGGATAGGACATCACCGGCCCATCGGCCCCGGCGGCCAGACGGCCGGCCAGAAGCCAGCCCAGAATCACAATGACTCCGCGGCGGATCATGCCCCCTTCACTTCCTTCTGACGGCGGCGGCCGGCGTGCTTTCCTCGTGCGCTCGGGAGAGTTGCTGATGATTACCACGTTTGCTCGAAATGCTCAAGCTCGGCCCGGGACCGGTGCTCAGAGGGTGTGCGAGAAGGGTCTTTTCTGTGTAGCGGCGGCCGTCTCGGCCGCTCCGGTATGTGGAGTTAGAGGCTATCCGGAAAGCCCGGTTTTAGCCCCGAAGGGGCGGCAGTGAATAGCCCGGGGCGTCAGCCCCGGGAACCGGAGCCGCAACGAGAGCATCTTCCTCCGAAGCCCCGCAGGGGCGACAGAACGGTCCGTGGGGCAAAGACATCGGCCGCCCCTGCGGGGCTTCCGAGAGGGTTTGTGGCGGCGTTGTTCCCAGTTCCCGGGGCTGACGCCCCGGGCTATTCACTGCCGCCCCTTCGGGGCTTTCCGGATAGCCTCTTAGAAGCGGCCGAGACGGCCGCCGCTACACAGAAGGGCCGCTCCGGACCCTTTTCGTACACCCCTTTCAGGGACGCAGCACGCGCATGAGGCCGCAGCGGGTTTCCCGCGGGAACCAGCGCGCGGTGATGGGATCGAGCCGCGCCGGGTCCGAACCCCGGACCACGAGCACGTCGATCTCCGCGTGGTGCCGCGCGAGCAGAGCGTGCCAGGCCGCGGCCCGCTCGGCCGCGGACGCGGGGTCGTCACGCAGGGAAATCCGCTCCAGATCCAGGGCCGAAGGATGGGGCACCCCCGGCCGCACCTGGACCGGGAAGTAATAATAGGCCGTCTCGTAGTTGTTCCAGAGGATGTTGCCGTTGCCCAGTCCCAGCAGGCCGTCGAGGTGGAGCAGGGGGTTGGCCCGGAAGGGCTGGCGCAGCTCGAGATCGAGAAACGCCACGCGCTGGCCACGCCCGAGAAGGGGGCGCACCTGCTGGAACTCCGCCGCGAGCCGGTCGGCGTGCCCGGCATAGTCCCAGACGGTGAGCCACTGCACGAGCAGCGCGACCGCCAGCGCCGCGGCCCCGAGCTTCGAGAGCCGGCCGGTGAGCCGTGTGTCCAGCGCCGGGACCAGCGTGAGCAGTCCAAGCAGCACCACGCGCTGGGGGAGATAGTTGCCGTGCGAGGGCCCGAGCGTATCGGGGCAGACCGTCCCTCCCAGGATCAACAGCGCGGCCAGGACCATCCAGCAGCCGCGTCCCGGTGGAAGCGCACTGTCCTCGGTGGTTCTGGCCGCGCTGCGCCACGTCGCCACGGTCAAGAACCCGATCCCGACCAGGAACCAGAGCACGGGCGCGGCCAGGTACAGCCAGAGACTGCGGGCTTCCAGAAAGGGCACCGACTGCTTGCTGGCGAGCGTCACGGGATCGATCCAGCTCAACTGGGCGTGCCAGGACTGCCAGGACCAGAGGTCCCGCACCTGCTCCCAGATCGGCGTGATCGCCCCCCCACGATTCATGAGCCGCCGATAGATCCAGCCGAGCGGGATCAGGGGCACCATCGCGGCCCACGTCCAGAGCAGCCGCCGGCCGCGGCGCGGGCCGGGCGCCGAAAAGCGCCAGCACGAGCAGACCGACGACCGTCAGACCCAGGCTGACCAGGTGACAGAAATATCCCAGCACCAGCAGCCCCATCAGCATCAGCAGCCCGGCGCGGGGGTGCGCTCGCGGTAGGACCACCAGACGCCGAGGGTCACCGGATACAACGCCGCGCCGAGCAAAAAGCCGTAAAACCCCAGCAGCCAGGGGAAGTTCAAGGCCAGGAACACGGCCAGCAGGGCCGCGGTCGGCAAACCGCGCGCGCCGGCGACGCGCCCGCGCAGCCAGAACGTGCCGGCGGCCACGGCCGCCAGGCTCAGCGAGATCATCATCTTGTCCGCCGCCCCGGCCGGCCACACCGCGAGCAGGCCCATCAACACGAGGTGCCCGACCCAGTTGGGCAACGGCTGCCAGCGCACCTCGTACACGGCCCGGTAGCCCGGGTCGCCCTGGAGCGAACGGAGCAGGATCTGCGCGTTGTACAGATGCGCCGGGCCGTCCTGGGTGACGAAGCTCCGCGGCGCCCAGACGGCCGCCAGCGCGGGCACGAGGGCCAGCGCCAGAATGGCCAGGCCGCCGCGGCGGGACTCGGTCGCCGACACCGCACGGAGATCCCTCTCCAAGGTCAGACATCCTCGCATCAGGAAAGCCAACCCGGGACCCGACCGACCAGGCGGTGCGGGCCCGGGCCGGATGCGTAACAACCGGACGGACGCCCGTCAGATGTCCACCTCCCAGCCGGTCAATCGTTCTTGAGCAGGTGGGCGTCGGGTCGCAGCCGCTGCTGTGCGGCAAGGTCCTCAATCACGCGCTGCCAACCGACCACCGGGCAACCACGGCCCGGTCTGGCGTTACGGCCAGTATAGCGTATGAACGGCCGCTTGGCTTGAGGATTTTTGGGATGTTTCCGCCGCCCGCCTGACCCCTCGGCGGATTGGGAAAACCGCGACGGGTGGTGTCAATCCTGCCGGGTCGCGCCCGGGCTCCCGCATAGAAGCCGAACCGGCCCGCGATCAGCTCATGGCCGGGCCGCGGGGCGGCGTACACCCAGGCCACGTGGCGGATCGTGCCGCCGTCGGGCCCGACGAAATCGACCCAGTGGGACGTTCCCTTGACCGCACAGGTCGCGGTCCGGTCGGTGAGGAGCAACCGCGCGCGGTCCACGGCCTCGGGCACGAAGTACAGATGGCCCTGATACTTGACGACATGCGTACCCAGATCGCCCCGGGCCAGCACGGCGCCGGTCGTGCGCTCGCGGATGGTGATGCTCATGGCGTCTTGGGCTGGGCCGCTGGAACGCCCGCCGCCGGCGCGGCCGTCGCAGGAGCGACCACCATTTTCGCCACTGCGGGCCGAGGGGCGGCGAGGAGCGTGAAGATCTGCGGCCCCCGGATCGACATCAAGCCCCAGACCAGCATCCCCAGAACCAGCAGGAAGGCGACGAGAAAGGCCGCTCCCGCCGCCACCAGCCATTTCACCAGGCCCGCGGGCAGACGTTCGCCCTCGGCGACGGCCTTGCGGCACGCCTCCAGAAGATGCGCATCGGGCAGGGCGCCAAATTTGCCGGCCCCGGGAATCGATTCGGACAAGCTCATTGCCGTCCTCCGGGTCTTGTAGTCTGATCTGACATCTGTAAGATACAGCGGCGTCTCCCCGTCGCGTCAAGGCGGCTCTCCAGCGGCTGGGTGGCTGGGGCGGAGTCTTCGACGCCCCAGTGTCTCCCGCCGTCGCAGACTGGGGCGTCGAAGACTCCGCCCCAGCCGCCCATTCTGCCCAGAGTCCGGCTATCGCATCTTAGGAAAGTAATGAACACTCCGGGAGGCTGATTTCCGTGGAAACAAGACCATTCTTGAGACGGTCGCCACGAGACCGGGGCGTCCTGCCGGCGCGTTGGGTGCCACGGGTTCCGCTTTGGGAACCCGTGCCTGCGGGTCCCGAACACGGGTTCCCAAAGCGGAACCCGTGGCACCCAACGTCGTTTCCGCGAGAAGACCGAAATCGACCCGGCATCCTCGCGACCGTCTCCCATCCTGCGTGCACTATTTACCTGTGGGCCGATAATACGGAGCTTTAGTTCCTCGTTTTTTCTTAAGTTGACGTCACGGATTTTGGGGGGCGACTGCCAGCATGCTGACATGAGGAGACAAAATGGCCATGATCCACGGTGCCTGGAAGGAGGTGGATCATGGCCGAAGGAAGCGCGACACGGTCGTCGCGGGGACATCGTACCATCTGCTTGCCCGTCTCGGAAGACGCCTACACGCAAGCCGTTCACGACCCGGCCGCGTTCCGACGTCTGCTTGATGAAGGCTTCCGAACCACGCCCGAGCTGTTTCCGCCGAACTTCGCACAGGGCTACGAGTTGAAGGACGGCCGCATGTCGGGGAAACAGGGACTCCTGATCCGGCGCATCCTCTCGAGAGACGGGACCGCCTACAGCATCCGGCCCTCGTTCCTCATGCCCTACATGACGGCGCAGTCGGGGACGTCGAAGGCCCGCTGTTTCTCCGCAAGTTCGGCGTGCCGTACTGGGCGTTGGCCCACGTCTTCGGCGGCGACCCGATGTACTGGTTCCGTCTGGAGTGTGGGCTGGGCCGGTTCCGCATCGTGGGCACGACCGTGCGCCAGTGGACCTCCCCGAACATCTCCTGGCGGATGAGCACCATCAGTCGCTCGACGGGCAGAAGGTGTACATCGCCACCACCGTCGGCGAGGGGTGTTGCCTGGGGGCCGAGCCGGCCCAGGCCGCCGGCACCGACGAGCTGAAAATGGCCTACGCGGTCTTCCAGGAGGAGGCCCGCGACGTGGCCCCGAAGTACACTCCCAAGACCGTCAGCACCGACGGCTGGAAAGGGACGCAAGCGGCCTGGAAGGCGTTGTTCAAAGGAGTGGTTCTTCTCCTGTGCTTCTTGCACGGGTGGATCAAGATCCGGGACCGGGCCGAGCACCTGAAAGACCTGTTCTCGGAGGTCTCGCGGCGCGTCTGGGAAGTGTACCACGCCCCCGACCGGAGAGGCTTCGGGCAACGGTTGCGTCGGCTGCGGGAGTGGGCCGGCCAGCACCTCGAGGGAGTCGTTCTGGAGAAAGTGCTGGACCTGTGTCGCAAGGGTCGTCAGTTCGCGGTGGCGTACCGTCACCCCGGCGGCCATCGCACGAGCAACATGCTCGACCGCCAGATGCGGGGGATGAACCAGTACTTCGACCACGGTCGACACCTCCATGGCTCGCTCGCGGCCGGCCGGCTCCACTGCCGGGCGTGGGCGTTGTTGTGGAGTTTCGCGCCATGGCACCCGGCATCAGCACGTGCGAACGAGGGCTGGCGGTGCCCGGCCGAGCGACTCAACCGACACCGTTACCACGACAGTTGGCTGCAGAACCTGTTGGTGTCCGCGTCCCTCGGCGGGTACCGACGTCCACTCCCCCAAAATCCGTGACGATCAGCGAATTTGATATCCCTTCACGCCGCCAGGAGGTCATAACCGGCCTCCTGAGCGGCGGTGGCCACGGTATCCGCGTCCGGCCGCTCCTGGTCTTTCGCGTAGGCGATGAGCAAGGCCAGGTCTGCCAGGCGGTTCAGTCGTCGCGGCAGACCGTCGGCGGCGAGATGAAGGGCCGCCAGGGTCGCGCGGTCAAAGAGCGGCTCGGCGGCGCCGGCGCCGGCGGCGGCCAGACGGCCGCGGATATACGTGGCGGTCTCGGCCTCGCTCAAGGGTCCGACCAGGCACCGCGCCGCCAGCCGATCCGCGAAGGCCGGGGGCAGTTTCAACAGCACTTCCGGCCCGCCGGCCAGCATGAGCGCGAGATCGGGGACACCGCCGGTCGTGAAGTTCAAGAGAAGCCGGAGTGCTTCGAAAGCCCCCACATCGTCGATCAGGTGGACTTCATCGACGACCACGAGCGGTCGGCGTCCGCGCAACGGCGTCGGCCAGTGCGCTTCGCACCCGGCGCAGGGCCGCGGCTGGACCGCTCCCCGCCGCCGCCGGGACACCCAGCTCATCGGCCAGGTAGGCGATCAGCTCGCCCGCCGGCAGGGCCGGAAACGTCAACACCACGGCGGGCATTTCCATCTGCTGCGCCAGGACTTGCGTCAAGAGCGACTTCCCGCCCCCCGGCGGTCCGAAGACCAGGACCGGCCCCGGCGTCCGCTCCAGGCCATAGCGCAGCCGGCGCAGCACGGCCTCCCGGCTCGGCAGCGCGACGTACGCGCCCGGGTCCACCGTCTCGCCGAACGGCCGCGCGCGGAGGCCGAAATGCTCTTCGTACAAGGTCCTCGGTCCTTCTTCGTCGGGTGGGCGTGCGTGCCCACCGGAGGAGCTCACACAAAGGTTTCCGCCAGGCCAAGCAAGGGCACGCCGCCCGCGTCGAGCACTTCCTGGCGCGCAGCAGGGCGCGCTGGCCGGTCAGAGAGCGGTTGTGGACGAGCACGGCGGCATCGACCGAGGTGTGCAGCACGGTCGCGCTCAGGCCGGTGAACAGCGGGCTGCCGTCGAGGAGCACCAGGTCGAATTCCCGTCGCACGCGGGCCATGAGCAGGGACCACGCCGGCGCGGACAGGAACTCGCGCGGCTGGGCGACCGGAGCGCGCAGGGGAAGGATGCTGAGGTGGTCGTCGGCCGCCTCGATCACGGCCTCGGCCAGCGCCCGGCCGTTTTCGACCACGTCATCGAGTCCGGCGCGGGTCGCAGACCGAGCTGGGAGGCGATCATCGGGCCGGTCAGATCGGCATCGACGATCAGGCAGCGCCCGGGGCGCCGGGCCAGGGCCCGCGCCAGCGTCAGGACCAGCGTGGTCCGTCCCTCGGCGCGATGACAGCTCGTGAACAACAGGACCTTCAACTGCCGGCGCTGGCGGGTTCTCGAGGAGCAGGTCGGCGAGCCGCTCGAAACGGGCCGCATGCCGCGCGTTCCAGGGTCCGCACCGTCTCGGGCCAGACGAGCGTGACGGCGTCGGGACCGTGATACCGCGGCGCCTCGACCGTGAAGTGGGGCGGCGGCGGCGCGGTGGCGGCCTCGGGCGAGGCGCCTTTGCGAGCGCCGTAGACGCGTGCCAGAGCTTGATCAAGATCCCGCATAGGCCGGCTCCTCGGAGGCCTCGTCGGCCGGTTCGGGCAACAAGTAGCCGGAAGGACGCACCACGGGGGCATCGCTCTCCACTCCGGCCACGGGCGGGGCCGGCTCGAGCTCGGGCGAAAGCGAAACGGCCGGCGGATCGACCATCGCGGCGCCGTCCGCCCGGCCCAGGCTCGGGGCCGCTCCCAGCAAGACCGACACCAGCCAGAGCGCCGGCAATCCCACCAGCACCGCCGTCCCTCCCAGCCGCACCTCGCGGCGCAGCCGGCGCGACGCCGACGCGTGGGCGGGCTTCCCCAGACATGCGGTGCCGGCACGACCCGCACCATGGGCACCTGAATCAAAACCGGCGCCGAACGCCGAAAAGCACGTGTCGCCGGAAGCATCGCTGTGTCGGCAATCATGGCCGCAGTCCCGAGCGGACGACCTGGGAGCATACCTGGTGAGCGAACCGGTCAGGCCCAATCAGCCCATCCCGAGCCGGTCACGCCGACCCGTTACCTCTTCAGATCGACCACGCGCCGCGGCGAACTTGAACGGCCATGGCGAAAAATCGGAATCCGGAGACCGGGCCCGCGCTGCCGGTGTTCCGGAAAGAAGGTTTTTTCGGTGGGCGGAGGGTTCTCAGAGGGTGTACGAGAAGGGTCCCTTCTGTGTAGTGGCGGCCGTCTCGGCCGCTCCGGGACCCAAAAAACAGCGGCCGAGACGGCCGCCACTACACAGAAAGGACCCTTCTCGTACACCCTCTCAGCCGCGATCCGAGGGGAAGATCACGCCGTCGTGGGCCCGGTTGCAACGGTTCTCAGCCCCGGCGCGGGATGGCAATCTCCGGACCGCTCGCGCACACTGCACGGAGCGTAGGACACCTGCTCCATGTTCCACCCAACACATGACCCCGGGGGGCCGACGATGAAAACGCACGACTCGCGACGTTCCTTTCTGGGACAGGCCGGCCTCGGGGCGCTCGCGGCTTGGGCGTGGGGCGATCCCGCCCGCGCAGGCGCCCGGGGCGGCGATTCTGGGAGCCTCGGGCGTCCAGACGGCGGCGCGTCCCAAGAACGTGTGGCAACCCGTCTCCGACCGGCGCATTCGCGTCGGCATCGTCGGCTACGGCGTCTGCCAGTTCGGCGCGGCGTTCGGCTTTCAGGACCATCCCAATGTCACCGTGGCCGCCGTCAGCGACTTGTTCCCCGACCGCTGCGCCGCGCTGGCGAAGGCGTGCCGCTGCGAGAAGACGTATCCTTCACTCGAAGAACTCGTCAAGGACGACAGCATCGAGGCCGTCTTCGTGGCGACCGATGCGCCGAGCCATGCCCGGCACTGCATCGACGTGCTCAACCACGGCAAGCACGTCGCCTGCGCCGTGCCGGCCGTGTTCGGCTCGGTCGAGGACGCCCATCGCCTGCACGAGGTCGGTCAAGTCGAGCGGTCGCAAGTACATGATGTTCGAGACCTCGGCGTTCCACGACGACTGCCACGCGATGCGGCAGATCTACCGCGCCGGCGGCTTCGGCAAGCTCGTCTACACGCGAGGGCGAGTATTATCACTACGCGGCGGTGCAGATCGACTCGTATCGCAAGTGGCGGGTCGGCCTGCCGCCGCAGTGGTATCCCACGCACGCCACGGCGTATTACGTCTGCGTGACGGGCGGCCATTTCACCGAGGTCGACCTGCCTGGGCATGCCCAGCCTGATCAAGGAATTGCAGCCCGAGAACAACCGTACAAGAACCCCTTCGGGACCGAGATCGCGCTGCTGCGTACGAGCGAAGGCGGGATGTCGCGCATGGGCATGAGCTGGGACACCTTCGTCCCGGGCAGCGAGACGGGCCGCGTGTACGGTCAGCGCGGGTACATGCTGGGCATGAAGCTACACCGGCCAGGAGCAGACGCTGCCCGACCTCGAGCGCCCGCCCTTGCCGCCGGCCGTCGATCCGGGCGGCCACGGCGGCTCGCACGGCCACCTCATGAACGACTTCGTCACGGCGATCCTGGAAGACCGCAAGCCGCTCGTGGACATCGCCACGGCCTTGAATCTGACCGTCCCCGGCATCGTGGCCCATCAATCCGCACTGAAGAACGGCGAGACCTTGCCGGTCCCGCATTTTGTTTAGAGCCTATCCCCGTAGGGTGCGTGAAACGCACCAATCCGTTTGCCGAACAAAGACTTGGTGCGTTTCACGCACCCTACGAGAAAGGCACCCCCAGTCACGCTCAACTCACTCCAGCTTCGGCCGGACGATCTCGCCGCGCGACTGGGCGGGGGTGTCTTCGTAGGCGCCGTAGAATTCGGAGTTGCAGTCGAGCCAGAGGGTGATGCGGTGGCGATCCTCGGCCGAGAGCTGCACGCCGTGGTGGCGCGCGTCGAGGAAGGGCAAAAGAGGCGAGGCTGCGGCGCCGAACCGGCCGGGCAGGGTCCGGCTGCCGCCGTGAACACCCATATTGATAGAACCATTGTTGACGTGATAATAAAACCCGTATTTACCAGCCAGACTGGTGTAAGAGCGGCTCCACCCCTGCGGGCCGGCGATGGTGCCGGTCAGGTCGAGAGCGCGGCTGCGCTGGTGGCATTCCACGCAGTTGCGGTCCAGGGCTGGCTGCACGAGGCGGACGAAGCTGAACGGGTGGGCCGCGTCCAGATCCGGTGCGATCGTCGAAGGGGCGCGCCGTAGGGCGATCGGGAACGAGGCCCCGGCTGCGGGCGTGCGCGTCTTCGGCTCGTGGCATCCCCGGCAGGTCAGCGATTCGCCGGGGTGAGCGTACGTCACCGAGCGCATGGACTGGAGGGCCAGTCCGCGCTCGTCGAGCGCCTGGAAATACAGCGGCTTGCCCGCCGGGGCTTCGAAATAGGCGCTGCCGTCTTTCTCGACGGGCACGGTGCCGAGCACGGCGCGGGCGTTGGTCTGGTCGGCCACGCCGATGCGCGGCTCGTTGGGAGGAGCCGTCGATTTGGGCAAGAGCTGGATCACGCGCAAGGCCGCGACCCGCTGCCGGCCGGCCAGGCGAAGTCGCTGTCATAGACGTTCATCACGGCGATCGTCGCCGTGGGAATCGGCCGTCCCGCCCGGCGCCGGCTGGGGTGCGATCACCGGCGGCGTCGGCCGGGGACGCAGCGGGATCGGACTCATCGAGGCGATGGCCGGATCGCGGTAGATCAGCTCCTTGTTGCCGGCGTCGTCGATCCAGTAGATCCCGTGGTTCTTCGCGGCCGGGTCGTAGGCGCACAGGTAATCGTGCCGGCCGAGCGGCCAGGCCGTGCCATAAATCATGTGGGCGGCGATGTCCTTGGCCTCGGCCTCCGGGAACGGCACGTCGGGCGTCAGCCGCGTCAACTGGCCGGTGCCGCCGTCGTCGGGCGCGTTCGGGATCAATGATCACCAGCGAGCCGAAGGCGTGGCCGTGATGCGCGGCGGTCGTCGCCACGAACTTGTCGGTGCCCGGAATCGCGCGGATGTCCATCTCCATCCAGGGCCGGGCCTCCCGGCGCTCGGGATAATTCCCGTGTACCGTACGCGGATCACGGCCGTCGGGCGCAGCACGTCCAGATATGATGGGCCATGTTCGTATCGCGATCGACGTAATCCCAGCGCGTGTAGACGATCCGGCCGTCGTTGGCGACGCTCGGCTGCCACTCGTGGGTCTCGTGGTAGCTCAGGTTGGTGATGTCGGCGCCGTCGGGAGCCATCGAGAACAAGGTGTAAACCGGGCAATGCCGCCCGCAGCGCAGAAAGCCGCCGCGCCGCTCGGAGACAAACGCGATACGGCCGTTGGGCAGGAAGCACGGATCGAAGTCGTCCGGATCGCCGTCGGTCAGTTGCGCCAGGCCGTTGCCGTCGGCGCGGACCTGGAACAGGTGGTAGCTGATCTCCGGCCCCCAGAGATACGCCTCCTGGCCGTGCGTTTGCGCATACGCCGCCGCCTGCGTGTAGGCGAAGAGGATCGTCGTGCCGTCGAAGGACACCTCGGGCGCCAGGAAGGAACCGCCTTCCAGCTTCTGACCGGCCAGCCGGCCCCGCTCAACGGTCGCGTGTTCCAGCAAATTCACCAGCCGGGGATTCGACCCGAACGGATCGCGCAGCACGAACAGGCCGCCGCCGGGCACGGCATTGCAGCCATAAAACTGGTCGCACATATGAAAGACGCCCTGCGCATCGTGCCGCTTGACGAACAGCAAGCGGTCGATGTCCAGCAGCGGGTTGCAGAATGCGATGCGACGCGCCAGCCAGCGGCTCTCCAGATAGAGTCCGCGGCGATCCGATTCGGCTCCTTTCTCGACGGCGTCCAGTCGCTTTTCGATCGCCTTCAGCTCGCCCAGCAGCGGATCGAGCCGCCCGGCCTCCGCGTCCGGCCGCAAACGGTCGGCCAGCCGCCGCGCGGCGGCAATCACCTGGCGCGTGCCGGCCGTGGCGTCGGGGCGATCCCGGCTCATCCAGTCCGCCTCGATCAAGGAGTGGAGATCCGCGGACCAGGCCGGTTGGGAGAGGGCCGCCAGGAGAACAAGAACAGAGACGGAAGACGGCTTCATGGGCGGACCCTCTTTCGCATGGTCGGGGAATGGCTCGGTCCACACGATTGTTGTAGCACTGAAGACGGCGGGGGAACATGGGCTGGCAGGACGAAATCGAGGACCCGGATTCACCACAGAGACACGGAGAACATGGAATTCTCACAGAGGGACCCGACCCCCATGCCCCTATTTCTTCCGGAGGGAAGGCGAGGCCTGTAACGAATCCGCATCTCGACGGACTATTACCCCGGCAAAGAAGATCCTCCTGTAGGTCGGACAATCCTGTCCGACAGGCCGGGGGAGTCGGACAGGATTGTCCGACCTCCTTTCTTGCCGGGGTAATAGACCGTGCCGGTCTGGGGGTCGGGTAGCCCAGGGCAGTCGCTTGCCCTGGGCCCCCACCGATCCAGACGTGCCCGATGAAGGCATCGGCTCTTCTGACCAGGATGTTCGCTCCGTGACCAGACGGGGGCGAGTCCGCCGCGCCGGCGGCCGCGGTTTCGCCGCGAGGCCCCGGCCTCTTGAGCGCGGCGTCCTAGTGTTCCGTCAACCTTCGATTGACAGGTGGGACCGGGTGGCTGGGGCGGAGTCTTCGACGCCCCGGTGCTTCCGAACCCGGGGAACCGGGGCATTCTGCCCCAGCCACCCGGGCACCGACGACCCGTCAATCGAAGATGGACGATCCACTAGCGCAGCCCGCCCGAGATGGTGAAGGCTTCGCCGGTGATCCAGGACGAGTCGGAGGACGCGAGGAACACGGCCGCCGGGGCAATGTCCTGGGGCTGACCGATCCGTCCGAGAGGCGTTTGCGCCTCGACCTGCTTGCGGAAGTCGCTGTCGGCGAGGCCGGCGGCGTGCACGCCCTCGGTCTCAACCATGCCCGGGTTGATGGCGTTGACCCGGATCTTGCGCGGGCCGAGCTCCTGGGCGAGCGACCGGGTCACGGCGACGACGGCGGCCTTCGTCGCGCTGTACACCGAGGTCGTCGCCGGCGCCGATGTGGCGGCGACGGAGCTGATGTTGATGATGCTTCCGCCTTCGGGACCGAACTGCTTGACGGCCTCCTGCGACGCCAGGAGAAGCCCGAGGACGTTCAGGTTGAACATCTTGTGGAAGTGCTCGGGCGTCACCTCCTCGATCGGCGCGAATTCATAGATGCCGGCGTTGTTGACGAGGATATCGACCTTCCCGAACGCCTTCTTGGCCTCGGAGAAGAGGCGACGGATGTCGGCCTGGTCGGCCATATTCGCCTGGACGGCGACCGCCTTGCCGCCCCGGCCGGCGATCTCGGCCACGACGCGGTCGGCTCCCTTCTTGCTTGAGGCGTAATTGACGACGACGGCGGCGCCTTCGGCGGCAAGGTGCAGGGCAATGGAGGCCCCGATCCCCTTCGATGCGCCGGTGACGACCGCCACTTTCCCATCCAGCTTCGCCATGGAACGGCCTCCCTTGTTTGTTGTCGTGCCGGATACGAGGTGGGATAGGAGAGGCTTTCTTCCAGGCAAGCATGCACCTTTTGGGCCGGATGGCTGGAGTCTCGTCGCGCGGCGAAGCCGCAACCTCTTGTGTTCGGGTGGCATGCCCACGTCTTCGTGGGCATGTCGGGCACGCCCCGTCGCGGGGGACCATGCCCACGAAGACGTGGGCATGCCACCCGCCCGCCCACCAACATTAAAATGCCTGTGCGCTCCTCGCCGGTGTCGCCCCGCGCGACGGCCCGCCCGGCCAGGCCACGCGCTGACAGCCGGCGCGGGGAGGGGGCGAAAACACAGCGCGAACCTCCGCGGGCAAGGGAGCCAGGAGCGTGGTCACCGGCGGCGGCGTCACGACCAGTCCCGTGCCGTACTGGGCAAACTCCACCGCGGCGAGCGTCGAGTGCAGGTCCTCGCCGAACCGCTCGCGCCACTGGGCCAGCGTGTTGTCGGGGTTCCAGCTATGCCGCAACGTCGGCACCCAGCTCGTGTTCGCCAGGACATTGAAATCGGAGTGGTTCGACGATCACCGTCCGCTTGTACGGACCCGGCTCGGGACTGCCCATGTACAGCGTCACGTCGCAGCCCCGCGTGATGGTATCGGCCGTCACGTAGTTGCGGACCAAAAGGTTGTTCAGGACCCGCACGTTTTCCAGAGGCCAGTCATCCCCGCGGGGCATGGCGACGATGCCAGACTGGTTGCAGGCCACCGTGTTGTGGACGACCCATGTGTTCTGCGAGCCGGAAATGTAGATGCCGCGCGCATGATTCCCGTAAACAAAGTTATCGGCAATAATGCCGCCTCCCTTGTTGATCTCGTAGAAGATCCCGCAGCCGTCGTTGTGGTGGCTCACGTTGCCCACGATACGGATGTCGGCATTGTCGGAGTCGAACCAGATGCCGTCGGAGGCGATGTTGTAGGCGACCTCGCAATCCCGGATCGTGCAGCGGACGTTCGCCGGAATGCACTTGATCCCGCCCGCGTGCCATCCGCTATGGAACCGGCGGTAATTGTTGAACAGCACCGAGCACCCCTCGACCACACAATCGCGGCACTCGCCCAGGCCCAGACCGGTGTCGCCGTTGCCCGACAGGTCGCAACGGCGGATCACGCAGTCCTTCGACCGCCCCATCCCCAGACCGCAAAAATCGCTCAGCGATACCTTGCAATCTTCGACCACCACGCGCTCGCACTGGCCGATCGAGATCATCGACCACTGCCCGCCCGGCTGGCGGTTGTGGCGCATTCGAGCCCGCGAATCACCACGTCGTGCACCTTCTCGGCCGTGAGCACAAACCCGCGCACCCCCACCTCGATGCTGGACCAGCCCGGCTCGCCGGCCATCTTCACGTACAGGCTCTGATCGGCCGGATCAAAAAAGAACGACCCCTCGATCAGATCCCCGACCGCGCCCGACGATCGCCAGCTTGAGGTACTCGTCGTTCTTGTAGATCGGGTCGGGGCCGATCCGCTGCAGCGCCCGCTCGTCATCGACGAAGACCTGCGAGACCCAGCGGCGGCCCTTGTCCTGATAGCTGCCCGTGAAGCGCGGATCGGTGAAGAACGCCTCGCCGAGCGCGATCTTCCAGACGTCCGTGAAGGCGTTGGGATAGGGCTCCTTGCGGTCAGGTTGGGCCGAGAGCTTCGTCCAGGGGCCGCGCACCATCTCCGAGCCCTTGATGACAACCCGCGCCCCCGGGGCCGCCGCCAGCGTGATGGGCTGGTCCGGCGACTCCCGAGAACCTTGACATCGACATGTTCTCGATACACGCCGGAATGGATCAGTACGGTATCGCCCGGTTTCAGCGCCTCCGCGGCCGCGGCGTGCGCGATGCTCTTCCAGGGCGCGGCTTCGGTCCCGGGGTTCGTGTCGGCGGTGTTCGCCGCGGCCTGGTCCACGTGGTAGGTGGCGGCCCGTGAATCGACCGCCGGGACCAGCACGGCCAGCAATCCCCCGATCACGATCGGAGACAGGCTGCAAGCGCGGTGACGATGACACATCATGGCTCGACCTCGATGGCCCCTGCACGCTGTGGGAACAGGCTGCGGCAGGTGGCGACCTTATCCGGCCCCGGACCGCGGCACAAGCGACCCGTCCCTCCATGAAACCCCTTGACCGCGTTGATGGTCTCTTGTACTATTTTACTAGAACAAAAGGACAAGGCCCATGTTTCCCGTTGACCCGACCGATCCGACGCCCTTGTACGTGCAACTGGAGCGGGCGATCCGCGTGGCGATCGCCACGGGACGGCTACACGCGGGGGAGCGCTTGCCGACGGTCCGGCAGCTTGCCGTGGATCTGCGGATCAATGCCAACACGGTGTCCAAGGTCTATGGCGCGCTGGAACGCGCCGGGGTGCTCGACACGCAACGGGGGGTCGGCACGTTCGTGCGGCAGCGGGTGGATCGATCCGCCAGCCGCGCGGAACGCGAGAGCCAGTTGGCGCGCCTCGTCGATCGGTTCCTCGGCGACGTGATCGAGCTGGGGTTCTCGGGGGACGAGGCCGTCATCCTGCTCCGCAACCGCTGGGCCGCACACAAACAGGAGAATTCCCGTGGCTGAGACTTCGACTCGTGCCGACTCGGAGCTGCGTCGCCGGCTGATGGCGGAGGCGCCCCGGGTCAACGTCATCTCCGCGCTCGTGTTCCTGGTCTTCTTCGGGCCAGGGCTGGCCGTCACGTGGTGGAGTGATCGTCCCCTGGGGGTGATCGTCGGCGGCATCGTGGGGGCGATCGCCAGCATCGCGCCTAAGATCGCCCAGCAGTGGGAGCGCACCGTGATCTTGCGGCTGGGCAGCTACGCCGGCTTGCGCGGGCCGGGCCTGTTCTGGATCATCCCCGGCATCGACCAGGTCTCGTCCTGGATCGATCAGCGCATCATCACGACGAGCTTCGCCGCCGAGGAGACGCTGACCTCCGACACCGTGCCGGTGAACGTCGACGCCGTGCTGTTCTGGATGGTCTACGATCCCGAGAAGGCCGCCCTGGAGGTGCAGGATTACAAGCTGGCGGTGAGCTGGGCCGCGCAGACGGCGCTGCGGGACATCATCGGCCGGACCCCGTTGACGGTCTTGCTCCGGGGCCGCGAGCAGATCGAGTCGGAACTTCAGAAACTGATCGATCAGCGTTCCAATCCGTGGGGCGTGACCGTCCAGTCGGTCGAGATGCGCGACGTGATCATTCCCGAATCGCTCCAGGACGCGATGTCGCGCGAAGCTCAGGCGGCGCGCAAAAAGAGGCGCGGATCATTCTCGGACAGGCCGAGGTGGAAATCTCGCACCTGTTCGCCCAGGCGGCCCAGTCCTATGAAAACAATCCGACCGCCCTGCACCTGCGGGCAATGAACATCCTTTACGAAGGACTCAAGGAGAAGGGTGCGCTGATGATCGTACCTAGCACGGCGGTCGAGTCGATGGGTCTGGGAGGACTCCTCGGCGCCGCCGCGCTGCGGCAACAGCAGATTGCCACGCCCGAGGCCGTCCCGCCGGCTCAGCCGAATGGTCCGGTGCCTTGAAAGGGTATCCGAGATCTCGCCGGTTGTGCGGCGTGGCTCCTCGGTTGGTGACGGCTGTGACCAAGCATCCCTGTACCGAGGGGCAACGCCGCTCTCGATCGGGTTGCGGCGCCGCCAGGCTACGAAGACTCGTTGGACTGGGCGGCATCGCGGTCGCGGCGATACCAGCTCCAGAGCAGGCGGTGGGTGGCGTAATCAAGCAGGGCCTGCGGGGTCTCGAAGGTGTAGCTGTCCGGGTCGCCTCCTTCGAGGAACGCGCGGGTCGATTGCGGAAGATAGGCCGAGGCGGCCCGCTGGCACAGATCGGCCAGGAAGATCGGGAAGTTCTCGCCGGCGGACGCCTGCAGCCGCTCGCCCAGGTAGGCGTAGTTCATCTGGGTTTCGACGACCCGGAAGGCGATGCGGGGATCGCGGCGCACGAGGAGCGCCTCGCCGACGGGGTCGCGGGACAGGCGCAGGGAACGCGGGCGCCGCAGGACCGCCTGACGGCGGCGCAAGAGCATGTTCAGACCGGTCGCCGCGGCCTGAACCCAGCCCGGCGGCACGATGTCGCGCTGTTCGTCCTCCTGCACGACGCGGCCGGCGGCAATCAATTCGATGCGGTCCCAGGGCACCCAGTGCGTCGGCTCGCCCCGCAGCCCCTGGACCTTAAAGCCCTCATCCAGGCAGGCGACCTGGTGGACCGTCCGGGGCGGATACAGGTTCGGCAGCGCATCGACGCGCCAGGCCTCGGCGGGGACTCCCAGTTCAAACAGGCCATCGAGCAGTTCGCGCACTTCCCCCTCGGCCAGCGGCTGCCGGACGATCCCCGGCGCATGCGCGACCCAGTACATCGCGTCGGTCGGATGCGCGCCCGTCACCCCGCAGATCAGGTCGCGCACCTTCTCCGGCTCATCGGGCGTATCGAAGAGCACCAGGCGATACGTGTTGTCGGGCTTGCTGCTCTCGGCCATGGAATGTCCCCGGCCCGACTGAGTTGCGTCGCGTCTACCCGAGAGCGTGTAGGGAAAGCCCGGATCGTGTCTCGTAGGGTAGGCTTCAGCCTGCCAGATTCATTATGGGACTGGCAGACTATGGGATTGGCAGGCTGAAGCCTACCCTACGAGACGGAATTCTTGCTTCCCAGACACCGCCTGATGACCCATGTTAACGGGCCGGATAGGACTCGCCAACCGGCCGCCCGGCTAGCGTGGGAACCAAACCGAAACGACCCGGCAAGCCAGCGCGATCAAGGCCACGGCGAGCATCATCTCCCAGAGCCGGATGCGACCGCGGCACCAGAGCCGGCCAAGAATGATCCCGCACACTGTTCCACTCGCCAAGCCGATGAGGACGTTAGCCGGCCATGCACCGACAAAGCAAATGCCCGGTGCTACCCCAATCCAGCCACCCATCACACCCGCAAAGGCGATAGTTTTGCCTCGACGCGAGATCTCCCATTTCTTGACCAACGCGCCAATCAAAGCCCCGAGCAAGGCGCCGGCGCCGACAAGGAGACCGGTGAGAAACATGGCACGGTGTAATGAATCGTCATTGCCTCTTAATGCATAGTACCACAGGGTCAGGAGGGGCAGCCCTTCTGCTGAGAACATCTCCCCACCCGTAATTCGAGGAGGCCTCCACCCCCAGAGCATCACAGTCAGGATCGGCAGTGAGATTCCCCCGACAAGAGCGCCGGCAATGCCCTGAGCGATCCTGAGCGCAATCTCATCGACACGTTCGTCCGGCAGCATCGCCATGATTTCCCCGTCTTTCTTCAGGCCATTGGATCACCCGCCAGTGGTTCGGCGAAAAGTGATCGCAACGGCAGCACGAAGCCCGGCAGAACCTCGCCGCCGTCGAGCGTGTCCGACTCGCGTAACAATCGCGACCGATCGACGGCCGTGAAAACCCGCGCCGTTCGCCTGGCGGGGTCGATGTACCAGACCAGCCGGACGCCGGCCGCGAAGTAGTCGGCGAGCTTGTCGGCCATCTCCTTCCTGGTGTTGCCCTTGCTCAGCACCTCGATGGCCAGGTCGGGCACGATGGGGCAGATCGGTTCGTCGGGAATGCGACGATCGGGAAAACGTTCGGCGGCCACGAAGGAAACGTCCGGGATGCGGATCATCTCCGGGTTCAGTCGAACCAGACCATCCGGCGCGGCCACAAAGCCGAGTTTCCGCGGCAGCACGTACTGGTTCAGGAGTGTGATGAGGAACCCGGCGAAGATCGACTCCCGGTAGCCCATGGTCTTCCTCAGCAAGACACCATCAACCAGCTCGTAAAGCCCTTTCTCACGCTCGTACAGCGTGACGACATCCTCCTCGGTCGCGGTCCCGGGCGCGGATCGGACCAGCGGATACGGTCAATCGGGATGGCACCGAACCGCCGGTACAAGGCAGCGAGGGTCCAGGTCGGCCGCGCGGGACTCGTCGCGGTGGCCATGTGGGCGTTTCCTTTCCAGGGGGTCGGCTTGTAGCATTGCATTATGCGGCGACGGGGACCGGGGGGCAATCCGGGCCGTCGCGCCCTGGCCGCTGGTGAGGATTCTCATGCACACCGTCACCGCGCTCGTCTTTCTCGGCCTCATGACCGCCGATCCCACCCCGCTCGACCAGGCCCGCCAGCTCGCGCAGGTCGGCAAGTACGCCGAGGCGCTCGAAGCCTACGACGCGGCCGAGAAAACGCTCAAGCCCGAGGATGCGCAGGGGCAGGCGAAACTGGCGGTCGGCCGGGCGGACGTGCGGGCGGCGACGGGGAAGACCGACGAGGCGATCGCCGCCTTGACGAAGCTCGCCGCCGCGCCGAAGCCGAGCCCGGCGGTCGTCGCCCTGCTGGCGGATCTGGAGTTCCGCCGGGGACGCTGGAGTGAGGCTGAGAAAGACGCGAAGCAGGCTCTGGCCATCGATCCGGATCATTGGCTCGCGCGCTGGGTGGCCGTTCGTTTGCAGAGTGCGCGGGGCGAGAAGCCGATCGACGCCTTGCGCTGGTTCATCGACCATTACAACGTCCGGAAGAACGAATACGCGAAGGACGCCGACGCCCTCGTCCTGATCGGCCAGGCCGCCGAGCAGTATTACTGGACCAAGGCCAAAGGCGATGATCTGGCGGAAGGGCTCAACGACGTTCTCAACGACCTCTACGAGCGGGCCATCAAGGTCGATCCGAAATGCTGGCAGGCAGCCTGGCTCCAGGGGCGGCTGTTCCTGGCGGGCTTTCGCGAGCCTCCCGCGCGCAAGGAGCTGAACCGGGCCTTGCTCATCAATCCCAGCGCGGCCGAGGTGATCGTCGATCTGGGACGGCTCGATCTGGACGCCTACAAGCTGGCCGACGGCCGCCGCCACGCGCAGGATGCACTCGAAATCAACCCCGATCTGGCCGCCGCGTATATTCTCAAGGCCGACTGCGACATCTCCGACGAGCGCTTCGCCGACGCCCACGAAGCGGCCGTCAAAGCGGTCGCCCTGAACCCGAAAAGCGAAGAGGCCCTGGCGCGGCTGGCGGCCTCGTGCCGGCTGCTGATCGACCCGGTCGGCGCCGCGAGGGCCGAAACGCAGGCGCTGGCCGTGAACCCGAAGCCGGCGACATTTTACGCCGCGCTCGGCGAGCGGCTGGCCGACCGCCGCAAGTACCACTCGGCCGAACGCGCCTTCCTCGAAGCTCTCGCCGCCGAGCCCGACCACGTGCCCGCCCGCATCGGTCTGGGGATGCTCTACATGCAGATCGGCCGCGAGCGCGAGGCGCGGGATCTGTTCGACACCGCCATGACCGCCTGGCCGTTCGAGGACAACGTCCGCACGCGCAACATGCTCCAGGTCCTCACCCACATGGCGGCCTACAAGCCGATCGACTCCCAGCACTTCGTCGTCTCGTCCCCGGCCGGCGGGGATGAACTCGTCGCCCGGTACATGTCCAAATATCTCGAATCGGTCTACGGCGATCTCACGAAACGCTTCGCCTACGAGCCGCCCGGCAAGACCCAGATCGAGGTCATGAAGGACCACCAGTGGTTCAGCGGCCGGACAACCGGCCTGCCGTTCATCCCGACCGTCGGCGCGTGTACCGGCAAGGTCATCGCCCTGGCCAGCCCGCGCAGTACCCGCAAGCCGTTCAACTGGTCGCGCGTGCTGGTGCACGAGCTGACGCACGTCATCACCTTGCAGCAGACCGACTTCAACATCCCCCACTGGTTCACCGAGGCCCTGGCCGTCGAGAGCGAGCAAGGCCCCCGCCCCCAGCCCTGGAACAAGATGCTGCTGGAGCGCGTGCCGAACCGGAAGCGGCTCTTGAACCTCGATACCATCAACCTCGGCTTCATCCGTCCCGAAGAGCCCGAAGACCGCCAGATGGCCTACTGCCAGGCCCAGCTCTATGCGCAATACATGGAGAAGCGCTTCGGCAAAGACGCCATCCCGAAGATGCTGGCCGCCTACCGCCGCGGGCTGACCACCGACAAGGCCATCGCCGCGTGCTTCCAGGTCGAGAAGGCGGACTTCGAGAAAGGCTATCTCGACTTCCTCGACGGCGTGATCAAGACCATCAACGCGCGGGTCGAGAACGAGGAGAAGCTGACGTTCTCCGCGCTCGAGCGCCGGCTAGCCGCCAAGCCTGACGACGCCGATCTCAACGCCCGCATGGCCTACGAACACTACGCCCGCCGCGATTACAAGCAGGCCCGCCCCTTCGCCGACAAGGCCCTGAAGCTCCAGCCCCATCAGCCGCTCGCCAGCTACGTCAAGGCCCGGCTCTTTCAGGTCATCGGTGACGAGGACACGGCGCTCCAGGTCCTCGAACCGGCCCTCGACCCCAAGGCCCCCAACGAGCGCGTGGTCGATCTGCTCGCCGAGCTGAAGATGAAGGCCGGCGATCTGGACAAGGCCGCCGAATTGTATGAGATCGCCCACAAGGGCGACCCGTTCCACTCGAAATGGATCGCCGGCCTGGCCCGCATTCACCTGCGGCAAAACGACCGCGCCAAGCTCCTCGCCGACCTGGCGCTGCTGGCCGCCAACGACTCCGACGACCTCGATGTCCGCCAGCGCCTGGCCAGCGAACACCTGGCGCACCAGGAGTACGATCAGGCCGCCCGGTGGGCCACCGAGTGCCTGTACATCCAGACGGACGACCCGTCCTTCCATGTCCTCCTGGCCGACGCCCTGGCGGGCCGCAAGCAGGCCGACGCCGCCGAGGCCGAATACCGCACGGCCCTCGACCTGAAACCCAAGAAGCCGAACGACATCCGCGTCAAACTGGCCCGCGTTCAGCGCGCCCAGGGCCGCGCCGCGGAGGCCAAGGCCACCCTCGACGCCGTCCTGAAAGCCGACCCCGACCACCCCGAGGCCAAGACCCTGCGCGAGGAGATGTCCAAGCCGTAGGGTGGGCTCGGCCCACCATCCGGGAACCAAAGACGGTGGGCCGAGCCACCCTACGGGACCGACGGCGAAAAGCTTGCCGACTGTTCCCAAAGGGAGAGCCCGGCCCCCGATTCTCGCCAACCGGCCATTTGCCGCCCTCCCGAACCCGTGCCATAGTTCCCCGGGCTTTTCCAACGTTTCGGGAGACTTTTTCGGCAATCTCCGGGGCCGGTCCCGATATCCGGACCCCCGGAAGATGGCGCCACGAACCAACGACGCACCCTTTGACTCAGCCGCTCAAGCGATGTTGGGACGGACCCGCCCGGAATCCCGGAAGAGCATGAAGCGCCGCCGATCGAGCCCGCCTGTTGAGGGAGGCTCTGAGTCATGAGGTACGCGTTCTGGTTGTTGCTGGTCTTGTGCCTGGCTGCCGGCGCCACGGGCTGCCGACACACCTCCTCGTTCCTGCGCAGCGGCGATGATTGCGGCTGCGGTGGCGGCGGCGGCGCGGTCGGTGAGGCCTACCCCGTCATCCCGTCCAGCCAGCAGGTCATCGTCCCCACCCCGGCCATCTTGCCCAGCCCGCCCCTGCTCCCGAAGCAAGAACTGCTCCCGAGGTAGGATCGCGCTCCTCGGTTTTTGAGAGGCTGTACGAAAGGCGTGGACGGCATCTCGTAGGGCCGGCTTCCGCCTGCCAGGGCCATCATCCGGATACGGAAATGTCGGGTGGCATGCCCACGTCTTCGTGGGCATGGTCCCCCGCGCGGGGGCGCACCGATATGCCCACGAAGACGTGGGCATGCCACCCGGCACAAGGGGTTGCGGCTCGGCCGGTCCTACGAGACGGAAATCATGGTCGCTTCCCCCGCAGGTGCAGGGTCGGCACGCCCGACCCGCCCACCAGATGCGCCCACTCCGTCCGCGATTCCCCCGTGGAACCCGCTCGATATGTAAACGTGACTAGATAGTCATGTTTAAAATCGAAAATGTCAAAGATCATTCTGCCGCGGCCCGCGGGGATCGGTTCGATCCAGTAGGGCTGGGTGTACGCGCCCCAGTTCAGGTCGATGACGCGCAGGATGCCCCATTCCGGGATATCCCCGCTGGTCTCGTTGCGCAGGATCAGATTCTGGCGCGGCCCCGGGAGCACCCCAGCGACGATGCCTGGGACAAGGACCGGGGGCGCGATCACCACGCCAGCCACATCCTGGCCGGATGCCCGGCCCGGGACATTGCCAAGGAGAGCAACCACCACCGCCGCTGCGCATAGGGCACCCCTGGTTCCGGCTGTCATGACGCTCCTCCCTCCGACGCCCATGTCACTCTGTCTTTCTTGCCAGAAGCAATCAGTCACCCTAATACACCCAGACTAAATTATCGACAATCTCCCTGCAAGGCGCGAAATCGCGAAGATCGCCACAAACCTATCCCGACTGTGAGCGCAGGCGCCGCTTTCCGGCGCGGGGTGGACGCCCCAAAAAGGATGTGTGTCCGCACCGTTCCTTGTCTTGGCGGTGTGAGACTGCATACACTGGAGCGGTCTCCCGTCCCGATATTCCATTCTTAGAAGGTGTACGAGAAGGGTCTTTTCTGTGTAGCGGCGGCCGTCTCGGCCGCTCCGGTTCTGGTAGTCCGGAGCGGCCGAGACGGCCGCCGCTACACAGATAGGCCGATCCGTTTCCTTTTTCGTACACCCTTTTACTGACCCATGTTACGGACTTCGCGCCCCTCCGCCTTTGAGCCTCATCCCTGGCTGCGCAGCGGTCACGCTCAGACTCTGGCCGGCGCGTGCCTGCCTGGTCCCCGGGTCCGTCTGGTCGCGACCGAACATCGGATCGCTCTTGAGGATGGGGATATTTTGAGCGTGTGGGAGTCCGTGCCCGGCGGCTGGGCATGGGGCGATCCGGCGGCGGTGTTGGTGCACGGCTTGTGCGGCAGCGCCGCGTCGTCGTACGTGGTGCGGCTGACGGCGCGGTTGGTGCGGCTGGGGGTGCGAGTCGTGCGGCTGAACCTGCGCGGGGCGGGCTCCGGGTTCGGTCTGGCGCGGGACACCTATCACGCGGGCCGGACCGAGGATCTCCGCGCGACCCTCGTCTGGCTGGCACAGCGCTTGCTTGGCTCACCGATCGCCCTGGTGGGGTTCTCGCTGGGGGGCGGTCTGGTGCTGAATCTGGCAGCCGAGGTGGCGGACGAGCCGGTCGCGGGGCTCGACTGCGTGCTCGCGGCCAGTCCGCCGATCGACCTGCTGGCGTGCGCGTCTTACCTGAGTCGTCCCGCGGCCCGGCTTTACGACTGGAACTTCGTCCGCGACCTGCGCCGCGCGATCGTGCGCCAGCACGCGTGTTTTCCCGCGCTGGGACCGGTCGAGCTGGCCCACGTGCGAACCCTTTTTGAGCTGGATGATCGCTATACCGCCCCGCGCCATGGATTTGCCGGCGCCGTGGACTATTACACGCGCTGCAGTCCGGGTCCGAAGCTGGCGCGGGTGGCCTTGCCCGGCCTGATCGTTCATGCGGGGGATGACCCGTTCATTCCCCCGGACCCCCTGCGTCGGGTACAATGTTCTGAGAGCCTGTCCGTGGAGCTGCTCCCCCACGGGGGCCATCTCGGTTTCGTCAGCCGGTCACGCTGGGACGGCGATCGCCACTGGCTCGAGACCCGCCTGGCCTGCTGGCTGGCGGATCGCTGGGCCGGCCGAACGCATTCCCGGGAACGGGTGTCTGTGTCTGAAGCATCGACCTGACCCGTCCGTCCGTCCTCGCCGCTCCGACGTCTCGCACGGAGGTCCGCATCCCGATGTCCGCATCCAAATCGAACAAGTATCGCGCCGCCCTCGAGGTCCTTCAGCGCGGCCGGGACCGTCTGGTGGAGGAACTGGCCGACCAGGTTCTGGATCAGGCCGACGACCTTCTCGAAAGCGGGTTCTTGTTCAACGAGTTCCTGGAGAACCAGGGGACCCGGCTGCACTTCCTGAGCCTGCTGGCCGCCCAGCTCGAGCAATCGGCCGAGCAGCACGAGGAGCCGCAGAACGCGGCCGTGGCCGCTCCGGCGGATTTCGACGACGAGTTCCTCGAGCCGAACCCGGCCCCCGAGCCCTCCAAGCGGAAACGCAAGTCCCGCTCCAAGAAGCTCGCCAACCAAGCCTCCCGCGAGAGCGAACCGGGCGAGACCTGACCACAGGCGGGGCCGATTCCGGATGCCAGATTCCGGATTCCAGATTCCGGATGACTGATGGCCGATGCCTGATGGCCGATGCCTGAAACCTGGCCATTGGCCATCAGTCATCCGCCATCAGTCATCCGCCATCAGTCATCCGCCATCAGTCATCCGCCATCTGGAATCTGGCATCTGGAATCTGGCATCTGGAATCTGGCATCCTCTCGTCACACCTCGCTCCGCCCGGGTGCCAGCCTGCCGCTGGCCAGGACAGGGGCGGCACGCTCGGGCCAGGAGGACGCCGCCGGTGCAGTTGAGCGCGTGACGGCGGACGGGCGAAAGCCGTGGAAGAGCAGGGCGAGCATTGCCATGTCGATCAGGCAGGGAACCCAGAAGACCGGGCCGCCGATGCCGCCGTGCCAGGTCATCAGCTCGCCGGCCAGGATATTGCCCAGAAACGTGCCCAGGCCGGTCGTCACCATGACCTGCAGCGCCTGCGCTGAGGCGCGTTGATCGGGCGGGGCCTCGCTGTCGAGATACATCTGACCGGCGATCACCAGGCAGCCGATCGCGATACCCGAGAGGGGCAGGCTCGCCAGCGCCAGGGTCAAAGGCGGGCGCGCGGCCAGGTTTCCGTAATAGACGACCCAGCCGGCCGCGCCGATCATCATGGTGCCCCGATAGCCGAAGCGCCGCAGCAAGAGCGGCAGGATGGCCAGCGAGAGGACTTCGAGCACCTGGCTGAGCGTCATCGCCGAGGCGAGCCAGGGCCGGGGCAAACCGGCTTCCTGAAGATAGGACGGCACGACCTGGTAAACGAACGGCTGGGTCAAGCTCGCGCCGAAGGCCACGAGCAAAAAAACCGCGACGTTCGGCCGGCGGATCAACGCCGCGGTGGCGGCCAGATCGATGGGCGGGCGCGGACCCGTGGCCAGGGGAGGCGTATGCGGTAACGTCAGGCAATAGACCGCGAAAACGGCCGAGCAGGCCGCCGCGATCCAGAAGGCGTCAAAGGCTCCCTGGCCCGCCCGGCTCGCGCCGAGGTGTCGCGCCATCGCGGCCGAGACGACCCAGCCCACCAGCATCCAGCCGACCGTGCCGCAGAGGCGCACGCGGCCGTATTGCTCGTGCGGGCGGGGCAGGTTGCGGAACGCCAGCGCGGCAGCCAGACCGTAGCTCGGGGCCGTCAACAGGCAGTAGACCAGGAACAGGGGAAAGAGCACCTCGAACCGCGCCGAGGGCCCAGCGCGATCACGCCGAGCAGGCCCGTACCGAGCGCATAGATCAGCGCGAGCAGCTTCTGGGCGGGCATGATCCGGTCGGCAAGCTGGCCGGCGACCAGGGGCGAGATGATCGCCCCGAGTGCCATCGTGGCGAAGATCCAGCCCCGGCCCCGATCCGACACGCCCAGATCCTGGAGATGGACGGCCAGCATCGGCCACCACGCCCCGATCACGGCGTAGATCAGGCCCATCATGCCGGCCAACCGCCACTGTGTCCGCCTTGCCATCACGCCTCCTGCGGCATGCCTTTCCGACCTCTTTCCGGGATTGTACCCCAACGGCCGCCGGGGCCGAAGATCAGCCGACGGATGACTGGGGCGTGAACACCTCGTAGGCTGGGTCCTTTGTAGGCTGGGTCTAGACCCAGCTTCTTCATCCGGTGTGGCGGCGTCTTTCCTTCCGGGGGAAGCTGGGTCTAGACCCAGCCTACGAGGGACCTAGCCACTCAGTCGCGGCGCCGAAGATCAGCCGGCCCGCCGGCATGTCCCCTATCGTTGTCATAACTGTTAAAATCAGCCGGACACTCGCACCCTCCCGGAGGATCGCGCCATGACGGTTTCCAGTCCGTCCCCGACCCGCTGGCCCCGCCGCTGGACGTGGCTCGTCGTTGCTCTCACGGTCGTCCTGGTGCTGGCCGTCGTGGCGGTCGCGGCGTTCCCTCTGCTGCTGAATACGCCCAGGGCGCGGCGGATGATCCTGGCGCGCGCCAACAAGGTCATGGCGCCGGGGAAGCTGGAAGTCGGCGAGTTCTTCTTCCACTGGGACCGCCCGACGGAGATGTACGGCTTCGTGATCCGCGACGCGCAGGGCAAGAAGGAGGTGGAGGCGTTCAGGGCAACATGGGACCGTTCCCTGTGGCAGATCCTGTTCGACCGGCCGCGCTTCGGGACCTTGCTCCTGGGCAACGCGGTTCTGGAGACCGCGTTCGTGCCGAAACCGAACTCGTCGGTCCCGATGCTCAAGATCCTGGAGACCCTCAAGCCGGTCATCGAGAGCGCCAAGCCCGAGACCGACTTGACCATCGCGGTTCAAGACGGCCGGTTGGATCTCCGGGGGCCGTCCTTACCTGAGCCCGTGATCGCTGGGAAATTCGACCTGCTCGTCCATCGGCTACCCCGCCCCGGCCCGATCACCTGGCGGGTGGGTCTCGACAAGGTTCCCCAGGAGGCCGCCGCCCGCTTGACGCTCGAAGGCAGCTACAACGCCTGGACCGCGCGCGACGGCCACCCCGGCGACCTGACGCTGCGTGTGAACGGAGAAGGCTTCCCCTTGCACTTCCTGACCTCGGATACACGGGTCCGGGCGCGGTTCGCGGGCCGGTTCGAAGCCGATCGTCAGGCCGGTCTCTGGAATGTTCTGCAAGGAAACGCCACCCTGACCGACGTGGCGCTGAACGGCCCTCGCCTGCCCGGGGACAACAAGTCGAGGAGGCTCGACCGGCTGGCCGCGTCCTGGGACGTGGCCCAGCGGCCGGACGCCTGGGCGATCCGCCGTGTCGAACTCTCCGGCGCCGCCGGCACGCTCAAGGCTACCGGCACGGCCGGGGACCGCAACCTCACGACCCGGCTCGAAGGCGATCTTGACCTCGTCACCTTGTTGGCCCTCGTGCCGGGCGGACTGCCCGAGATCGAGGGCTACCGTCTCGACCGCGGCCGTCTGCACCTGACCGCCAACCTGGCGCGGCGCCCCGGCGCAGCCGGCCGCGCGGCCAATCTCGCTCAAGACCGAGCCCGAGAAACCTCTGCCGGTCCGCTTTGAGGGCCGTCTTGGACTTGATGGCGTGGCGCTGACTCGAGGCGCCGATCGGGTCGAGCTGGACAAGACCGACATCCAGCTCAAGGGCAGCTATGACCCGCCCGCCGACCGGCTTGAGCTCGCCTCGTTGAATGTGGATACCCCGTACGGCGCCGTCGCGGCTGCGGGAACGCTCAGCGATCTGAGCCGCAGTCGCAAGCTCGATGCGAACGCCCGGCTGGACCTGGACTGGGACCGGGTGCGCGACGAGCTGGCCGAGCGTACCGAGCCCGAAGCCAACATCGCGGGCGATCCGATCGACATCCACATCGCCGGCTCACTCGCCGGCAAGGCGGGCGAATGGTCGAAGCACCTCGATAGCGAAGTCCGCGTGCCGCTCCGCCTGGTCGACATCTACGGCATGAAGCTGGGGCCGACGACCCTCCAAGCCCGTCTGGAAAAAGGGAACCTGGCCTTCGACCCGATCACGGCGACGCTCAACGGGGGCCGGCTGGCTTTTGCGCCTGAGCTGCGGTCCGACGACCAGGGCGGCTGGACGATCCTGCTGGGGCGCGGTTCGAGCCTGACCGATGCCGAGGTCAACGACGAGGTCTCCCAGCGCGTGCTGGCGTACGTCGTGCCCACGCTCGCCGAGGCGACCCGCGTACACGGCAAGGTGTCGGTCGTTCTCGACCGTGCCGAGATCCCGATTCAAGGGCCCGCGGACCGCTCGACGACCGTGGAGGGGCAGGTCCAGTTTCGCGAGGTCGAGTTCCTGCCCGGCCCGCTCGCCGCGGCGCTGCTGGATGTCGTGGCGACCGGCGCGGCCGACCCTGCGCCTGGATCAGCCGGTCGTGCTGGCGATCCACGACCGCAAGGTCTACCAGCAAGGTCTATCGATCCCGCTCGGCCACGTCGCGCGGGTCGAGATGGAAGGCACCGTCGGCTTCGACAAGACGCTGGACCTGCGCGTGAGCGTGCCCCTGGCGCAGGAGCGGTTTGCGAACGTCCCCGTCCTGAGCAACATCGCCGGCGCCATCCGGCCGACGATCCCGATTCAAGGAACACTCTCGGCACCGAAGATCGACGGCAAGGCCCTGGCGCGTGAGATGGCCAAGATGGGTCTGAACGTCGCCGGCCAGGCGGGATTGAGCGGACTCGATGCGCTCCTCAACCGTCTCACCCAGCCGCGCGACCCGGCCGAGGAAGCCCGCCGCCGCGCGGAAGCAGAACGTCAGCGCGCGGAACGCAAGCAACGACAAGAACAGAAAAAGTTCGAACGCCAGCGGCGCCGCGGGCGCTCGGAGCAGTGAGTCTTGTAGGGTGCGTCGAGTCTTCGATGACGCACCTCTTCCCTCACAAACCTTGTGGAATGGGAGATGGTGCGTCATCGAAGACTCGACGCACCCTACAAGACTCGAGAAAAATGATAATTCAGTATTGATATTGAATTCGGAAATTTTTGTGTTGCAGACAACGGTGTCGACCGTTAGATTGCGCGGTTTGGAGCCGGGAAGTGTTTATCACTGGCTGTGAGCACCTCGGCCAGGCACTTCGCCGACTGCTCCATCTCTGGGATCCCATGGTCAGGAGGGAGGACTCGATGGTCACGCGCATCCACGGCGCCCTGGCAGCGGTTGTGATCGCGTTGCTCGTGCTCTCCGTGCCCGCGCTGAACGCCGCGCCGACTCTCTCGGGCGCGCTCTTTCAGCCGGAGCTCTCGGGCCCGACCCAGGATCCCTCGCAGTTCATCGAGTATTCGGTGAACGTGAGCAGCACCGGGTCCAGCGCCGATCAGGGCTTCGTCAATGTGGTCCGGAATGACGGCACCTGGGTCGTCCAGAACATGCCGGTCGGGTACGAACCCGGCTCCTCGACGATCTCGACGGACATCAACAGCTCGCTCTTCGTGGACGGGGCCTCGTATCAGACGACCGTCTCCAGCTCGCCGCTGACCGGCGTGCCCGCCTTCGTTTCGGGCGTCGTGCAGACCCTCAGCACGGTCGCCGCGGTCACCCTGGCAAACGACCCGCACGGCTCGGCCGACCTCGGGGCCTACAACGGGCCTCCCATCCCCCCCGCCGTGGTCTTCGCGTTCGGCAACCTGCTCCGCTTCGTGTACCACACGGGGATGCCAGACCTGGCCCAGGGCCTGAACGAGTGCTACCCGACCGCCGCGGCCAACAGCGTGACCTGGCTGAACAATACGTACAACCTGGGGCTCGCGTTGACCACGGCGCAGATCCGTGACATTCTCAAAAATGGAAATCATATGAAAACGGATCCCGCGACAGGCACCCTGAACACGAATTTCCTGAGCGGGAAGAACAGCTTCTTCTCACCGGCCGAGCAGAACCGACCCATCGACACCCACCAGATCCTGGGCGGGGCGGGCAACCGGCCCACCATCGCCAATATCGTCGCCGAGATGGTCAAGGGGCAGGACGTCGAGATCAACATCGCCCCCCTCGGGCGGAACTGGGGCCACCTGGTGACACTGGTCGGCGTCTTCGACCTCGGGGCCCTGGGCGTGGGGATCGCCTTCAACGACCCGGACGATGGTAAGACCCAGACCCGTACGGCCTGGGTCAGCGCCGATGGTGTCATCCAGGTCGGCGCGTATGCGGGCAGCGAGATCCGGTTCGCCTTCGCCGAATCCGTCGTCCCCGAGCCGGGTACGATGGTCCTGGCTCTCACGGGCGCAATCTGCGTGGTGGCGTTCCGACGGCCCAAGCCGGCTCGGGGTGGATCCGGTGTCGGTTCCTCTTGACCGGGGGACGGTCCGGTGTAAACAAGGCAGGGTGCGTCGAGCCTGCAACGACGCACCTACTTAACGACCAGAGTCAAACCCTCTTTTTCGTACATCCTCTCAAAGGAACTTGATCCTATTGGCGGCAACGGCAGGGGCCGTCAGGACGGTCCGGTGTCAGATCAGTTTTTCCGCGCAGACTGGACAGAATAAATAAGCAAGGCAGGGTACGTCGAGTCTGCGACGACGCGGGTGGCCCGGACAACGCCGCGTTGTCCGGACGGCGCAAGCCGCAAGAGGCGCCGGGGTAAGCACGGAACGTCCCCCGGACTTCCGGGCCGGGCCTGAGGGGCTCTTGTCGCTGCGCAACCCGGACACCGAGGCGGTGTCCGGGCCACCCGGTTGTGTTCGTCGGCGTAGCCGGGCAGCATCGGTCAGCGAACCGCGTCGGGGTTCTGGTGCTGGAAGGCGGCGACGGCCGCGCGATCGGCCTCGATCTCGGCGAGGATGTCCCGACGGTGGTCGTCGTAGTAGGCGAGGGCCGAATAAACCTCGGCCAGCGTCAGCCCCGGGTGCTGATGGCAGATTTCCTCGGGCGCGAGGCCCTGCCCGTCGTGCTCGACGGCGATATCCTGGACCCGGATGCGGTGCCCGTCGATCCGGGGACGCCCGCCGCAGATAGCAGGAGTTCGAGTGATGTGAGCATACGCGGTTTCCGCGGCCATCGGCTCGCCCTCGGGTCTTCCACTATGATACGCCCGCCCCGGGCGAGCGGAAGGGGGGCAAAGCGAATTCTGGACGCGGGCCAACGGAGACGTTGCTCATTCTTGACGCGGAATAGGCGATCTGGGGCGACCTACGAATCAGAAAGGGATCAGAGCCGATCCTCCATGGGCCCCTTCTGCGACCTGCTGTCACCGGCCGATGACGGGTCAGCCAGGCCCGCTCTGAGTCCGGAGTCCCGTCGTGGTCTTGGAGACCGGCCGTGGCGAGGCTTGACGGCAGTTCCGAGCCGTTTATAAAGATGGAATTGACGCGATCACCGTCACGGGGGTGAGGCGACTCTTGCCCCGGGGGCCACAGGGCGGCGGCCGGGCGCTCGAAGGGCTCAAAGCTCACCCCGGGGCCCCACCGGCGGGGCGGGTCGATGCCCTTCCGTCGGGCGCGGCCGGCGCGTAACGCTCTCTGCGGCGGTCGATTGTCGGGACCCCAGGGACACCCCCGAGGACCGCGGGCTGAGGCGGGGTCGTCAACGCGGCCGCGGCCCGCGAACGCGACCAACGAGGGAGCACAACCATGAAGAGCTGGGTATGGGTCTGGCTGGGGCTAGTCCCTCTGGCGGGCGTGGTCGCGGCGCAGCAGGCCGCGCCGCCCGCGGCCGCGGCCCCGGAAGCGGCGGTCCGCGACCGGGTGGCGGCCTACGTCAAGGCGTTCAACGGCCGGAACGCCGGCACCCTGGCCGAGTTCTTCACCGAGGACGCCGCCCTCGTGGACGAGTCAGGCGACACGGCGCGCGGTAAGGCGGCCATCCTCGACCGCTTCGCCACCGGCTTCGCCCAGCCCTCGAAGCACACCCTCGGGACCGAGATCAAGTCCATGCGGTTCATCACGCCCGACGTGGCGCAGGTCGAGGGCACCTCGACGCTCTCGGCCGAGAACGAGTCGTCGATCGTCGCCCGGTTCGTGGCCCTGTTGGTGAAGAAGGGCGACGCCTGGCGGATCGCCGAGATCCGTGACCTGCCGGCCCCGCCCGAGGACGTGGCGCCGGCGGACCGGCTCAAGGAGCTGGAGTGGATGGTCGGCGACTGGGTGGACGAGAGCCCCGGCGCCACGGTCCGCTCGACCGTCCGCTGGGGCGACAACAAGGCGTACCTCGTGCGGAACTCCACCGTCCAGGTCGGCGACGAGAAGGCCAGCAGCAGCCTGATGATCCTCGGGTGGGACCCGCGGTCGGGCCAGCTCCACTCGTGGCTGTTCGACTCGGAGGGCGGCCACGGCGAGGCGACCTGGACGCGGGCCTCGGACAACCAGTGGATTATCCGCACCGAAGGCGTGCAGCGCGACGGCACGCCGAACTCGGCGACGCAATTCCTCACGCTCGTGAACAAGGACGCGGTCAAGACCAGCTCGGTCGACCGGATCGTCGGCGGCGAGGTGTCGCCCGACATCGACGAGGTGCTGATGGTACGCAAGCCGCCCGCCCCCGCCGGCCCGGCCCCGGCCGCAACCCCCGCGACACCAGGGCGATAACGCCCGCGCCACCCCGCAAACCGAGACGGTCGAACGTGCCCCCACGTAGGCCACGAGGATTGCCCCACCATGTGCCCCCGACGATGGTCTGTCTGGCTCGTGGCCGTGCTGCTCGTCTTGCCCCCCATGGTGGCCCACGCCCAGCGCGGCCGCGGCGGCGGCGGCGGCGCCCGCGGTGGCGGTGGCGCCGCCCGCGGTGGCGGTGGCGGTGGCGCCGCCCGTGGCGGTGGCGGTGGCGCCGCCCGCGGCGGCGGCGGCCGGCCCGCGACGGGCGCCCGGCCCTCCGGCGGGACGTCGCGCCCGATGGGCGGGACGTCGCGGCCGTCGGCCCCCAGCCGGCCGTCGGGCGGCGGCATGGCGCGGCCCGCCCCGGCCGCCGGCTCGAGGCCGTCGATGCCCAGCCGTCCCGCGGGCGTGAGCCGCCCGGGCGGCGGTGCGCCCGGGCGACCCGCCGGCGGCATGACCCGCCCGGCGACGCCGAACCGGCCCAACCCCGGGAACCGGCCGAACGCGCCGGGAGGCCCCGGCCTCGCCAACCGGCCCGCGACCCTCCCCGGGGGTCAGCCCGGCGGCCCCGGTCGCCCCGGCTCGTCGAACCGGCCGGGCACGCGCCCGGCCCCCCCCGGCGGCGGGGGCCTGGGGGCGACCCGCCCGAACCCTCCGCCCGGAAATAACCTCGTTGGCAACCGGCCGGGTGGGCCTGGAGGAGGAGTCGGCAACCGACCCACGACCTTGCCCAGCGGGCCACGGCCGGGTGGCGGCGGCAACCGGCCGGGCGGCGGCGTTGGCGGCGCCCGGCCCCCCTGGGCCGGCGGCGGCGGTCCGAGCAACCTGCCCGGTCAGGTCGGACCCGGCAACCGGCCGGGCATTGATAATCGTCCCGGCGGCATCGGTGGCATCGGTGGCATCGACAACCGCCCCGGCGGCATCGGTGGTGTCGGCGGCATCGGCAACCGGCCCGGCATTGATAATCGTCCCGGTGGCATCGGCGGAGTCGGCGGCATCGGCAACCGCCCGGGCATCGATAACCGCCCCGGCGGAGTCGGCGGAGTCGGCGGCATCGGCAACCGCCCGGGCATCGATAACCGCCCCGGCGGAGTCGGCGGAGTCGGCGGCATCGGCAACCGCCCAGGTATCGGCACCGGCATAGGCAGCGGCAACATCGGCGGCGGTAACAATATTGGCAGTGGAAACGTCGGCATCGGTAATATCGGCGGCGGCAACACCATCGTGAACAACCCCGGTTGGGGTGGTGGTTCCTGGGGAGGCGGCAACTGGGGAGGGGGTTACTGGGGCGGTGGGAACTGGGGAGGCGGCGGCTGGTACGGCAACCCAGGGTGGGGCTACAACAACTACTGGGGGCCAGGCTGGAGCGGCGCCAACTGGGGCAATTGGTATCACGGGGGTGCCGGAAACTTCTGGGCCGGGTTCGGCGTAGGCGCGCTGACGACCTGGGGCTCAACGCCCTGTACAGTCCGACCTACGCCTACAGCAGCCTGGGCTATTACCCGGCGGCCTGGAGCGCCCCGGTCTACGGGAGCTGGGGGCTGGAGTCCGTAGCGACCGACTGGATGTACTCCGGCTACGAGAACCCGTACGTCACGCCGGCCACCCAGACCGTCGTGGTGCAGCAACCCGTGCCGGTCGCGGTCGTCGGCGAGGCGGCGCCGGCGGCGCAGCCGGTGGTGGCGTACGACTACGCCAACCCCATCAACGTCGCCGCGGCGCCGCCCGAGCCGACCGCGGCGGAGTCGGCCCAGAAGGTCTTCGAGGCGGCCCGCGACAGCTTCAAGGCCGGCGACTACGGCCGGGCGCTGGCCCTGGCCGACCAGGCGCTCGCCATGCTGCCCGACGATCCGGCGCTGCACGAGTTCCGCGGCCTCGCCCTGTTCGCTCTGAAGCGGTACGATGAGGCCGCCGCAGTCGACTACGCCGTGCTCTCGGCCGGGCCGGGCTGGGACTGGGCCACCCTCGTGGGCCTCTACCCGAGCGTGGACACCTACACCGCCCACCTTCGGGCCCTGGAGGCGGCCGCCAAGCAGAGCCCGACGGTGCCGGCGCCCCAGTTCCTGCTCGCCTACTTCTACCTCGTACAGGGGAACAAGGAGGCCGCCGCCGCCCAGTTCGCCCAGGTGGCCCGCCTCCAGCCGCAGGATACGCTCTCCGCCAAGCTCGCCGCGGCGCTGGCCCCAACCTCCCGGCCGCCCGCGCCGGTCGCCTCCGGTGCCCCGGCCACGGCTCCCCCTGCGGCTTCGACAGCCGCCCCGGACAACGCTCAACCGCCGCCCCCGCCTGCGTCGCTGGCGGGGACCTGGGTCGCCCGGCCCGACCCCAAGGTTCTCGATCTCGCTGGTCCTCCAGCCCGACGGCACCTTCACCTGGGCCGTGACCCAGGGCGGGCGGACTCAGACCATCCAGGGCCGGGCCGGCTATCAGGACAACGTCCTGGTCCTCGGCCAGGACCAGGGCCCACCCCTGACCGGCAAGGTCGCCGTCCGTCCCGATAACGGCTCGTTCACCTTCAAGCCCCCCGGTGCGCCCGAGACCACCCCGGGCCTGACCTTCGTCAAGGAGACCGGCTGATCCGGTGGCCTCCGGCCCGGCCCGGCGTGCGGCCTCCGCCGGGAGCCAACGGGTTAGACTTCTCAGGAAGTGCCATTCCGCTATGTCCCCATTTCCCTTGTCTGTGAGCCTTGCCTATCTTGCGTAGCCTGCGCCTGAAAAACTGATCTGACATTGCGCCAGGAAGCTCAGGAAAGGAGGAAGAGACTCGAAACTCGGAAACCTTTCATCGGAACCCTGCGGGTGAACGAATCCCGCCCGGTAGAGCTTGGCCAGCAGCCGGAAGCGAGTCTTGCGTGGGGAGGGGTGACCCTCACTGCGAAGCGTAGACAGCGAGTGCCCAGGCCGTGCGATTGAGCCTCGAAAGCTTTCCGCGGGAGTCCTCGCGCTTGTCAGACGCGGGGACCGCGCCGACACGCCGCAATGGCCTGGCGCGTTCGGTCCCGCCGGGGTCGGAGAACAGGGCCAAGGCACACGAGGGGTCCCTGGGAACCTGGGAGACCCGTCCGTCTCCACTCGACAATTCCGGCTCGGGAACCGGAACACCAACTCCCCGGCCCACGGCCGCGCGTCGTGGCCGCTGGGAGCAAACTGCGACGCAAGGGTGGTATCGCCAAGCGAAGGCAACGAAGTGCGGCGAGAGGGACGGACGGGAGTCGGAGCGCCTCATAGTACCGCTGAAGCCGGGGAACCATTCCGAGGGACCCGGCGGAGGAAAGGGGGCGCCGGTCAGGACACCGTGGGAGGGAAACACGGCGGGGCATCGTAACCCGTGGACGTGTCAACGTAACAACAACGGATCGCCGCGGGAAGGCGAGCTCCTGACATGACGAGCCGGATGCCTTAATTGGGCACGTCCGGATCTGTGGGAGCCCCGGGGGGCAATCCCCCGGGGCGACCCGGCCCGATCGGCTTCCCTCAACGCACACGAGAAGCTCATCTTGCGGTGCCATGAAGCGTCGGAACCTACAAATGCCTTGGCCTGCTCGCCATTCAATTCCTTGAACCGGTCGATCCCATTGTCACAAGTTCATCCCATGCTCGGACCAGCGAGCAATTGGATGGTTATCGAACCAACTCTCGAAATCGTCTGCCCTTTTGTAATTACGTAGGCTCCACACCATGTAGGCCGGCAGATAGTAGCGAAATCCCTTGGGGTCGACGAAACAGTAGGGGCGAGTCATGCTGCTCGATCAAACGGTCGGGCACGTCCTCCCATCGTTGATCAGGGTCGAGTGCGCAAGCTGCCGCACGCTCGGCTTTTGAGCCGAAAGCGTCGATCACCAATGCCTCGTGAAGCGTGACCCCATCCTCCCGTGAGACGCCGGCAAAGGCGAGGCGGATTTCCGCGATAACAGTCTGGGCTAACGGATCTGTGTCCTCGACCATGTCGGTTTTCTTCTCTAACCCACCCATGACACCGCGCGTTCGACGTAAGTTCAAGTCCCTCGTCGCCCGCACCGCGACTTCGTGGGGGAGACTCATCCTTTACACCCGCCAGGTAGCCAGCACGCCCACTACGCATCCTTTTACCTGAATCCGGCTTGCTTGTCCAGGCCGCTCCGGGGGTTCGATGGTCGTCCTCCCGGTCAGGCTGAGTCGGAGAGCCATCGGGCCGGATCGCGCCCGCATAACCAGCGCTCATGCAATGTTGTGTACGCTTGATGTGTGGTGAATCCATGTCCTGTCTCTCCACCGGCTGACCATTCCCCATTCCGATTCACCGGCGCTCTAGTGTTCGGTGCCCCCTTGGGATGTTCCCGAGGGGTTCTTCGTTTCTTTGGAGATGCGTTCCATGAAGACCCTGGTTTCGTCCGCCCGCAACCTGCTCATCCCCGCCGTCATCGAGACCAACGACGAGGGGGATGTCGAGAACCTGGCGTTCGCGCCGGCCGCCGAGATCATCCTCACCTTCGAGGAGCCGGAGTACGTGCATGACGAGGACGGCGAGGTCATCAAGGTGATGCGCCGCAGACCGTGCGGTTCCTCGCGCCGCGGGGCCCTTCGAATCCCTGACGGATTCGCTCTTGAGCGTCTGCGGCGAGATCGGCGGAGGGGAAAGGGAGATTCTTATTTTCTCTCGATGAATAGGTAATATAGGAAACGAGACCTGTACTCTGATAGATTTCCTATATTTCCTAAACATCGACGAAGTATAAGAACGTCCCCTTTTCCCTCCCCGGCGCATTCGCGCTCCTGGGCTGCGCGTGGTGGCGGCGACTGGTCGGAACCGGACGGGCTCGATAAGATGAGTTACGAGAAAGGGACCGGAACCGACCACGTGACCGAGGTGTTTTCGTGCCGTTGCCCCCGTTCTTGGAGAACGGCGACCTACCGCCCGGCGTCCATGCCGTAACGCTCCAAGAGGCGCTGGTGCGCTTCGGCTCGGGCTCAATTCGGCGCCGGGCCATCGCACAGCGGTTGGAGCGGATCGATCGGCTGGCTCGGGCCACGGGCCACCTGGCGCGGCTCGTCGTGTTCGGCTCGTTCGTCACTTCCAAGGCAGAGCCGAACGACGTGGACGTCTTCCTGTTGATGGAGAACGCGTTCGACGCCGGTCCACTCACCGGCGAGGCGCGGCTCCTGTTCGACCACGCGGCCGCCCAAGCTCACTTCGGTGCCAGCGTGTTCTGGATGCGGCGTCTGGCGGCCCTAGGTGGCGAGCAACAGGCCATCGAGTTCTGGCAGACCAAGCGTGACGGCGGTCAGCGGGGTATTGTCGAAATTGTCCCGGAGTTGCCATGATCGTCAATGATCAGGAATTGCAGGTGACGCTGGAACGGATTGGGCGTCTCCAGGCGCAAGTCGCCCATCTCCGCAAGGTAGAGACAAATCCCGTCAACTATCGGGGGTCGGTGTCCGGATTCCTCGCGGAGATCGACCGGATGCAATTGGAGGTGCGAGAGTATCTCAGCCTCCATCCTACGGAACTCGCGGCGACGGCCTAACTAGCCGTTGCGGCGGACCCGCCTTCGGCGGGCTGCTGAACCGCGAAACAGAAAGGGGCCAGGAGCCGGACGGGGCCAACGGGGCCGACAAGACTGCGTTTGGCTCCGGCGCGGGCGCTCGTTTCCCCGCGCGTTTTCGTGCGAAGGTTCGGTTGGCGGACAACGATCATAATGAGGAGCGACCGCGCCCCGGTCGCCCTTTGGTCTTTGGCAAGCCGTCTTCATGCCGTCCCGATCCCGCCTCTCGGTGCGCCGATCGAACCCAATTTCCCGGGCGCCGATCAAACCCCATTCCCGGGTGCCAAACGAACCCAATGCGGTGCGCCGAACGAAGCCAATCGCCCCTTGACTTTGTCCCGAGAACCAGGTGTCCCGCGTGACAACCGGTCCATCCGGAACTTGGCATGCGCCGCACCTCCGGATATGATCCATCCGGCCCGAGGAACGATCGTGAGGAGTGGCCGATGTTGCGGTACAAGGCCGGCTACAAGTACGTCGATGGCGGCGTTCATGCTCAGGTGCTGGACTTCCCGGCGGCCATCACCTGCGCCGGCGACCTGGCCGAGGCCCGGCGGCTGCTGGGGATCGCCCTGGTGGACGTGGCCGAGGCGGCGGTGGAATCCGGCCAGGCCCTCCCGGTGCCCAACCCGGATGTCTTCGACACGGACATGGACATCGAGGAGCCGATCTACGTGCACCTGCGGGCCAGTGCGGGGGTGCGGGAGGTACCGACCGGGGCGGTGTCGTGAAGCGGCAGGACCTGCTCCGGCACCTGCGGGCACACGGGTGCCGTCTGCTGCGCGAAGGTCGCGGTCATGCCGTCTGGGTCAACCCGGCGAACGGACAGCAGAGTGCCGTGCCGCGCCACCGCGAGATCGGCGATTACACGGCGCGGGCCATCTGTCGCCAGCTCGGCATTCCGGAGCCGTAACCGGCGCGACGGGTCGCCGGACTCTCCGCGCACTGGCAGAGCCAGTGGCACACTTTGGCAAGGCCACCCGGCGCCGAACGAAGCCAAAATCCCGGGCGCCGATTGAAGTCCATCGCGGGGCGCCCGTCGAAGCCGACCGCAGATACCAAACGAACCCAATCGCCCCCTTGACTCTATCCCGAAAACCAGGTGTCCCGCCTTACAATCGGTCTTTCCGGGCGGTGGGGCGTGTCCCAGGGCGCGTTCAAAGCCAACCCGGGACGTGATCGATCGCGTGACATGCCAAGGAGTTACGGCGTTTTTCGCGGGTCGGTCGCGGGTTCGTGCCGGGGCCGCGAGCGGGAGCCACCGTGTCGGGCCGCGTCGTCTTGGTTCTTCCTGCGTTGGCAAGGTTCTCAAGACGGAGGAGGACCCGGCCGTACCCGGCGCGCCAGCCCACGTTGACGGACAGGGCAGGATGGGCTATGGTGCGGCTCCTTTCTCCCGGAGGGGCTGGAGACCACGACACAAGGATGGCCGATGGTCGATCCCGAGGACCTCAAGACCCGTTGTGCGGCGATCGAGCTTCTGGTCATGGACGTCGACGGCGTCCTGACCGACGGCGTCATCGCGCTCGACGATCGCGGGATCGAACACAAGCACTTTTTTGTGCGCGATGGCAGTGCCCTGTCCCTCTGGCGCCGGGCGGGCAAGCGGGCGGCCATCTTGTCGGGACGCTGGTGCGCTGCGTCGAGCGGCGGGCGGCCGAGCTCCACATTGCGCCGGTCCTTCAGGGCAGCCCGCGCAAGGCCGAGCCGTTCCGGCGGCTCCTCGCCGAGCTGCATGTCTCGCCCCATCAGGTCTGCTTCATGGGCGATGACCTGCCGGACCTGCCCGTGCTGCTGTCGGTCGGCCTGGCCGCCTGTCCGGCCGACGCGATCGCCGAGGTGCGCCGGATCGCCCATGTCGTCACCACCGCCCCGGGCGGCCGGGGCGCCGTCCGTGAAGTCGTCGAGTTGATCCTCCGCCACCAGGGCGATTGGGACCATCTGGTCGCCCCATACCACCTACCCGCCGTGACTCCTCTGGAGGGAATTTCCTCTCCCACTCACTGAAGAAAGGGCATCTTTACAATAACCCGATTGACCAAACTTCTGTCCCGCGTCCGCAACGACTCACCGGCTCTATCTGAGTTTTCTCTAAACGATTATTTTGTGAGAACTTATTGTGATTCATGGGGTCCTGGCCGATGCTCTTGAGAGATACTTGGCATGGGTTTTGCGGAAGGTGGTTGCATTCCTCCGGAGGGGGATGAGGTGGTTAGAACAAGGCCCCGACGTGACTGGCGGGGGTGTGCCTTAATGGGGTGCGCCTGAGCCGGTTGCGCCGGGGTTTGTTCGTTGGGGGGTGCGGGCGTGGCTGTTGACTGACCGCTCGGGCCTGATCCGAAGGATGTTGCCGTGGCTGTGATCCGGAAACTCGCGAAGATCGCGACGGCCCTTGGCTTGCTGACGGCCGGGTACGTCGGCTATTGCGGGGTTCCGGGTGGTGGCCGCGCGGATCACGCCCCAGACGCAGACGCCGCTGGTTCCGGCGGACCCCAGGCCGTCGCGCACGGCCCGGGAGATGATGGATCTGGCGCGGTCGGCCTTCGGGCCGAAGCACTGGACGACCGCACCCCAGACGATGACGTATTATGACCCGGAGCGCGGTTACTGGCTGTTCTTTCAGAAGTATGATCGCACCAAGGACGGGGCGCGCATGGAGTTCGCCCCGTTCGCGGCCATCTGGCGCTGCGCGGCAAGGCGAACTTGAACACGATCGTGGGCGACAAGGCCCATGTCGATTTCGACAAGCCGTTCGACCTGGGCAAGCCCGGGTCCGAGGCCGCGCAGGTGGTCCACGCCGAGATCGAGGGCCGCGTCCGTCTGCGCGACGACAAGGGGACCAGCCAGAACCCCGGCGACGACCTGACGATCGGTCCGCTGACCCACCTCGAATACGACGCCGTCAAGAATCAGATCCGGTCCTCCTCCGACATCGAACTGCGGCAGGAGGGCACGGTCGTGACGGCCACGGGTCTGGTCGGCGACCTGCGGACGAGCGAGCCCGCGCCGGGCGCAAGTCGGGTTCCCAGCCCGGTTTCGCCGGCATCAAGACGATCTTGCTGAAAAAGAAGATCCGGATCGCCGTCGAGGATGTCGGGCACAGCGGAATGGTGCCTGGCGGCCACGAATCGGACTCGGACGAGCCGCGTCCCGGCGACCTGACCTGCGACGGTCCCGCCCGGATCGACCTGCCCAAACCGCGCCCCAAGAATGCGCCCGCGGGCAAGAAGGATGAGCCCTCCCCCGAGCCGGTCGTGGCCCATTTCTGGCTCAACGTCATCGTCCGCCAGGGACAGCCGCCCGTCAACGGCGTGACCCCGCCTCCCGACCAGCTCAACGCCGACTATCTCCGCCTGACCCTCTTGCCCAAGCCGAAGCCCCCGGAAGACGAAGCCCCGAAACGGCCGGAAGTGGACAAGGAGACAAGGGGACAAGGGGTCCAGACGGCGGCCGCGAAACCGCCTTCCTCCCCTCTCGACGGGGACGAATCGCTGTCGGACCTGATGCTCCGGGTCGCCGAGGCGACCGGGCACGCCGTCTGGCTCCAGTCGCCCGTGCAAGGGCTGGAGGCACGCGGCAATCAGCTCGTGTATGAGAAACGTTCGCCCGAACAGCCGGACCGCATCTATTTCCGCGGCGACAAGGAAACGCGCGTCGAGAGATTGAACCTCATCAGCGCGGGGCCGGACCAGGGCAAAGTGGCCTCGATCGACACGATCCGCACGATGGACGTGACGATCTACCAGCCCTTGAAGCCCGAGGAGGCGGCCACGGTCATCGCCCGCGGCCCCGGCACGCTCGAGACCCGCGCCGCGCGGAACCAACCCATCGAACGCTCGGCCTTCTGGAACGATCGGCTCGAGATTCAGAACGTCGCGACCTCCGCCGGCGAGCGCCGCCGGTTGACCCTGACCGGCACCCCCAACGTCCGGAGCACCTCCCAGGGTTCATTGTCCTGCGCGGATCGGATCGTCGCCTATCTGAAACCCAAGCCGGCACCCGCCGAGGTCGCCCCGCAGGACAAGACCGCCCAGGTCGTCGAGAAGCCCACCGGCCAGGCGCTCGTCGCGCCGGCGACCGGCGACGCGCTCCAGATCGACTGGGTGGAAGCGATCCGTAACGTCGAATTGACCACCGCGCGCCCGGCCGCGACCGAGCCGCCCGCGCCCGGTCAGGGGGGTCAGAACACCGTCCGCGCCCGCGACCGCCTGGATGTCCTCTTTGTGGCCCAGGAGGTCAAGGCACCCACGACCGCGAAGGCACCCGCGACGGAGAAAACACCCGCCCCCGCGCTCGCGGCCAGGCCGCCCGCCGCCGCGGCGAAGACGCCACCCGCCGACCCTGAGACGCCGCCCGCCGAAGCGCCTCCGGCATCGCCGAACTCGCAGGTCGATGCGGTGACGGCCTGGGCCAAGATCGCCATGGGGGCTCCCGAGAGCCGGCCGGAGCTGAAGGAAGCCCGGCTGCGGGGCCAGGTGCGGGTCCACCAGGACGCGCCTCCGGGCAAGGACAAGGGCACGGATGTTACCGGCGATGCCGTCGACCTGATCGGCCTCGGTCCGGGTCAGTCCTGGATGGAAGTGCATGGCACCGGCACCGTTCCCGCCCGCGCCGAGACCGATACCTTCGCCATCGAGGGTCCCAAGATCGGCCTGAACCAGCAGATCGACTACGCCTGGGTGAAAGGTCCCGGCCGCTTGACCCAGGAAGCGCGTCCCGTCCAGGCACCCGACCAGGCCGAGCTCGGCGTCAAGAGGACGGCCTTCTACGACGGCCCGGCAAATGTCGCGCGTGCCGCCCGCGAGAAGTCCGGCCCGGACCAGCGCCTGGGCGGCGGTCCCGTCGAGATCACCTGGAAACAGGAGATGCAGTTCTACGGCCGGCCCCGAGAGCCCGAGTACCAGGGCCGCGCGTATGCCCTGTTCCTCGACGATGTTAAAGCCACCACGCCGGAATCGTCGCTGCACTGCGGCCAGATGAAAGCCTACCTCGACGGCCCCGTCTCCTTCCAGCACGCCGCCCCGACGACTCCGACGGTTGCGGCGAAGGACGCGAACCCGGACACGGATGCCGGCTCGAAGGACGACCCGCCCCGACCGCGCATCGTGCTCTTGCACGCAGTCAAGGACGTCGAGCTGATCCACCGCAAGACTGACCCGGAGACGGGGGCCTTGCTGCAAAAAGGCCGGATCATCGGCCCGCTCCTGCAATACAACGTGCTCACGGGCGAGTTCGCCGTCGAGGGCCATGGCCTGGTCTGGCTGTACAAGCCCAAGGGCGAGAACCCGCTGGGCGCCCCGGCCCCGAACCGGAATACCGCCACCAACGGCGCGACCGTGCGCCCGACCGCGTATCTGCCCGCCGCGGAGGCAGCCAAACAACGCGGCCCCGCCGCGCCCGCTCTGGAGTTGACCCGCGTCAGCTTCCAGAAGAACGTCCGGGGCCGCGCCGGTACGGGCGCCAATCCGGCCGGCGGCGCCGCGGTCGTCTCCAACGCGCCCTTCCTGGCGACCTTCCAGGGCGGCGTCCAGGTCCTGCACGCCCCCGTGGCCACCGAGCGCGCTGATCTCGACCCCGACGACCCGCCCGCCAACGCCATGTTTTTAGCCGCCGACCAGCTCAAGATCGTCCGCGAAGCGTCTCCCGCCGCCGCCTCCGAGGGCGAACCCGCCCCCGAACAGTTCTTCCTCGACGCCACTGGCGACCCCCAGGCCATCGCCCCTCCCAAGGCCATCCGGGGCGACCGCATCACCTATGATTCGGTCAAGGAACTTTTCTACGCCTATGGCTCCGAGAGCGGCGTGTCGATCGTCGATCAGGACGGCACCGGCACGCCCTATTCGGCCTCGCGCGGCAACGCGGTGATGTACAACCGCAAGACCGGCGAGATCCAGATCATCGACCCGCGCAATGCCCTGATCCTCGATCCCCGCAGCGGCATCCGCGCCACGCCGGTCCCACCCGGCCAGAACCTCGCCCCCAAGCCCGTCAAGCCGCCGCGTGCCGCACGTCCCACGCCGCGGAGCGACAAGGATAAGCCGGGGCTTCAGCGGACGGTAGCGGGCGGCGCATCCGACATGCTCAACAAGCCCGAAGCGCCAGCGAGTGCATCAGCCTTCGATCCCGATAAGGCGATGCACTCGCTGGCGCTTCGGGCTTACAGAAAGGCGATGCACTCGCTGGCGCTTCGGGCTTACAGAAAGGCGATGCACTCGCTTGCGCTTCGGGCTTACTGGACGGATGCATCAAGCGACGCCCGCGTGCCGTCGCTCGTAATCTTGAAGATGACTCTTCGTAGCCGCGAGTAGCTCATCGTCCTCCATGTCCCAGACTGCCTCGGGAGTCGGCCCCCGCGATGCAGGAGAGGTTCACGATGAGCTGGCCAAAGCGGACATCCGGGCAATGCTCGACCAGTTCCGAAAGCACGCGGAGGATCTCTTGCTTGAGCGGGCTGTTGGTCATGGGAATTGATCCCGCCGGGTGGCCGATCGGACAGGTAGTCGGATCAGGGTAGGGGCAGAATGCGCAGCACGATTTCTCTTCTCTTCGACGACCACCAGTGCCCCCGCCGATAATTCGACCTCATATTGCTGGAGCGCCGCAAGCACCAGGGGCCCTATATGCTCGGGCAGCACACGTTGACCACGCACCTGGATCACGCTGGGGCCACCGGCATGGGTCAACGCCAGAGTGGTCCCGAAATCCAGGTCGTGCGTGAAAACGACTCGGCCCTGCGCCAGGGCCCAAGCCATGATCGTCGCGTCCTCGGCACGAGGATCGCCGACCTCGGACCAGTGGACGGCGGGCCAACCCGCTTGCGTGAGCAGGGGAATCCATTCCACAGACAGATTCATGTCCACGACGATCGGGAGGCTCATGCGACCACCAGTTCCTCCTCACGCTCCTGAAGGCGCCACGCAGCGTAAGCCAGGGCCTCATCGAGATCGGCCGGTTCCAGATAGGGATAAGCCTGCAAGATGCGCTCGCGCGACTCCCCGGCGGCGAGCAGTCCGAGGATCGTCCCCACCGTCACGCGCAGACCTCGAATGCACGGCTTTCCACCCATCATGGCCGGGTTATGAGTGATTCTTGTAAACTTCATGGTGACTTTCCTCGACGCCTCGCCGGGTGGCCGGGGCAAAGTGGAGCGCAGCGGAACGTGCCCCGGAACGAGGGCCTGGGGATCCGGGGCATGCCATCCTCACGGCTGGCTTTGCCCCGGGCACCCGGTGCCACCCGCCGCTCACAATCCCAGTCGCTCCCGCAGGCGGTTGAACCATTGGCGCGGGGTGGAGACGTCCACTCGGAGGAGTTGCTGATCCGCAACTCGGTCGTCGGGGCCGAACCGCAGGATAGTGATGCCGCTGTCCTCGTACCAATACTCGATCCCCGGCAGGTGCCGGTATTTGTTGACGAGATCGTTCCCCGCGGCGACCCTCGGGTTCCGGTTGTTCAGCCAGCGCGAGAAGTCCTCGCGGCTCTTGCCGGGTCCGCCGAGCAGGGAGGCGACCTCCGCTCGCGTGGCACCCGGGCGGATGCGCTCGTAAGCCCATGCGGGACTGGGGCGAGTGCTCCACACGAGGAGCCAGACGACGGCGACGCAGGGCACGAGGCAGACCGAAGCGATGATCGCCCATGACCTCCTCACCTTCCGAGCCATCGCAACACCCCGGGGACGCCCAACATTGAAATAGGCCACGGTTCCCCGCAGCCTATCCCGTCCAAACCCTCACTTCAACCAGCCATCGCCGTCAATCAGGCCACCGTGATCGACCTATCCAGATACACGTCCTGGATGGCGTTGAGCAGCTTGACGCCCTCGGCCATCGGACGCTGGAAGGCCTTGCGGCCGGAGATCAGGCCCATGCCGCCGGCGCGCTTGTTGATGATGGCGGTCTTCACGGCCTCGGCCAGGTCGTTCTTGCCGCTGGCGCCGCCGCGAGTTGATCAGGCCGGACGCGGCCCATGTAGCAGTTGGCGACCTGGTAGCGGCACAGGTCGATCGGGTGGTCGGTAGCACAGTTCCGTGTACATCCGCTCGTCCAGCTTGCCGTAGCGTCGAGCTGTCCGGGATTCAGCGCCTTGAAGCCGCCGTTGTTCTCGGGCAGCTTCTGCTTGATGATGTCGGCCTGGATGGTCACGCCCAGGTGGTTGGCCTGGCCGGTCAGATCGGCGGCGACGTGGTAGTCCTTGTCCTTCTTGAAGCGCGCTGTTGCGCAGGTAGCACCAGAGGACCGTCGCCATGCCCAGCTCGTGCGCCTGCGCGAAGGCCTGGCTGACCTCGACGATCTGGCGGGTGGCTCTGCTCGGAGCCGAAGTAGATCGTCGCGCCGACGGCCGCGGCGCCCATGTCGTAGGCCTCCTTGACGGTGCCGAAGAGGACCTGGTCGAACTTGTTGGGATAGGTCAGGAGCTCGTTGTGGTTGATCTTGACGAGGAACGGGATCCTGTGGGCGTACTTGCGGGCGCACAGCGCCGAGCACGCCGAAGGTGCTGGCGACGGCGTTGCAGCCGCCCTCGATGGCCAGCTTGACGATGTTCTCGGGGTCGAAGTACTGCGGGTTCTTGGCGAAGCTGGCGCCGGCCGAGTGCTCGATGCCCTGGTCGACCGGCAGGATCGACAGGTAGCCGGTGCCGGCCAGCCGGCCGGTGTTGAACATGCGCTGAAGGTTGCACAAGACGCGGGGATTGCGGTCGCTGGGGGATGAAGATGCGGTCGACGAAATCGGGTCCCGGCAGGTGCAGCGATTCTCCTTGGGGACGGTCTTGCAGACGTGGTTGAGCAGGCTGTCGGCCTCCGGGCCGAGCAGCTCGCGGATGGGGGTCGCCATGGGAGTCCTCCGTGGGGTGCGGTCGTTCGCGGTCGGATGACAGGAACACGAGCCCGCCGAGGAGGTCCGATTTGAGAGTCTTTCTTCTCGTAGGGTAGGCTTCAGCCTGCCAATCTCATTTCCCATTTGAGATTGAGTGAGTCTGGCAGGCTGAAGCCTACCCTACGAGATCAAGTCACTTCTTGCCGACGCTGGCGCGGACCTCTTCGAGGTGGCCGGCGGAGCCGAGCATCTTGTTCTTCTCGGCGATCAGCTCGGCGTAAGCTTCCATGAAGGGCTTGCCGAAGTCGCGGAGGTCGAAATTGTCGGGCTTGTCGCGGAACACCTCGCGATGGACGCGGGTCCAGACGAGCCGGCCGTCGGTGTCGATGTTGACCTTGCAGACGCCCAGCTCGCCGGCCGGCAGGTCTTCCTCGGGCACGCCGCTGGTGTCCTTCATCTTGCCGCCGGCCGCGTTGATGCGATCGACTTCCGACTTGGGCACGCTGGAGCTGCCGTGCATGACCATCGGGAAGCCGGGCAGGCGCTTCTTGATCTCCTGGACGACCTCGAAGTGCAGCCCCAGCTTCTTGCCCGGCTCGGCCTTGAACTTGAACGCGCCGTGGCTGGTGCCGATGGCGACGGCCAGGGAGTCGCAACCGCTGCGCCGACGAACTCCTCGGCCTCTTCCGGCTTGGTGAGCTTGACGGTGCCGACGACGTCCTCCTCGACGCCGCCGAGCTGGCCGAGCTCGGCCTCGACCGAGATCCCCTTGGCGTGCGCCTTGGTGACGACGCGCCTGGTGATCGCGATGTTCTGCTCGAACTCCTCGTGGGTGGCGTCGATCATCACCGAGCTGTAGAAGCCCGAATCGATGCAGTCGTAGCAGGTCGCCTCGTCGCCGTGGTCGAGGTGGACGGCGAAGATGGCCTCGGGGAAGATCGTGTCGGCCGTGCGGATGATGGCTTCGAGGAAGCGCTTATCGGTGTACTTGCGCGCGCCTGGCTGATCTGGATGATGAAGGGTGCCTGGCTCTTGAGACAGCCCCGGAACAGCCCGACGGTTTGCTCGAGGTTGTTGATGTTGTATGCGCCCACGGCATACTTGCCGTACGCCGCCTTGAACAACTGTGCGGTTGTCACGATCATCGTAACACGGCTCCGAAACGAGAACGGAAGGCAGTCTGCGAGATGCCATGATGACAAACCGACAGCGAAAGCCGCAAGAGAGGATGGCTGACGCCCGATGGCTGATGGCTGATGGCTGACGGCCGAGTCGTCCCGGAATCCGCCGTCCGGCGTCGATCATCAGCCATCAGCCATCTTTCCGCCGCCTCACTTGCTCGCCGTGGCGTCCGGGGCAGGGGGGAGGTTTTTCAAGTTGGCTTCCTGGTCCTCGGGCAAGGGAGGAACGTAGCCGCCCTTGGTGGTCAGTTCTTTGATGTTCTCGATGTAGAAATGGAGGAAGTGCGCGACTTCGGGCCGCTTGACCGCCGAGTTCTTCACATAGAGGAACAGGGGGCGGGAGAGTGGCTGGTACGACTTGTCGAGGATCGTCTCGAGGCTGGCGCGACGGGCTTGGCGTCGGGGCCGTTCTGGATGGGAGCTTCGCGGAGCTTGTCCTTGTTCGCGGCGTAGTAGGCGTAGCCGAAGTAGCCTAGACCATCGACGTCGCCCGCGACGCCCTTGACCAGCACGTTATCGTCGGGACTGACCTGGATATCCTTGCGCTGCTCTTTCTTGCCGATGATGGCCTCGGCGAAGAACTCGAAAGTGCCCGAGTCGTTGTCGGGGGCGTAGATCGAGATCTTGCGGTCGGGCCACGAGGGATCAAGCTGCTTCCAGGTGTTCACCGTGCTGCCGGGTTCGAAGAGGGCCTTGAGCTGCGCGACGGTGAGAGCCTTGACAAAATCGTTCTTGGGATTCAGCACCACCGTGATGCCGTCGTAGCCGACGATGTAGCGGGTCCAGGCGAGGCCCTTCTCCTTGGCCTTGGACTCCTCCTCGGGCTTGGCCATGCGGGAGGCATCGACGATATCGACCTCGCCCTCCAGGTACCGGCCGAAGCCGCCGCCCGTGCCGTGATTGCCGACGAGCACCTTGACGCCCGGGCCGAATTTCTTGCTGTAGTCAATCTGGGCCGCCTTGCTGATGCGGTAGACAGTACTGGACCCGTCCAGGTAGACCTCTCCCGAGAGTTTCGGCCCACCGGCGGGAGTGGCACCACGGCCACCGGCCGAGGTCGCCTCGCCACCGCCACCACCGCACCCGGCCAGCAGCGCAGCCGTGAGAAACGCTCCGGAAAGCCACCCTCGACGCTGGAGCTTCATCGACGCAAGTCCTTGATCAACCATGAAGATTTGGTGAACCCAGAGGGTCACTCCGAGAGTCGATCATACGACCATCCGGGGGAATAGCCCAAGGGGGGTTCTGCGCGCACGGCACGCACGCACGCGGGCGTCTCGGTTAACGGCCCGGCTCGAGAGACTTCGAAATACCCGCTTGTCCCCCCTTGACTTCGTCCAAATCGGCTGTACCATCCAATTGGATGGTTTATGGATGGTAAGGAGATGGTCATGGCGGGTGAAACCGAGAAGATCACGCTCAATCTGGGTCCCGTGGACCTGGGGCAGATCGATCTGCTGGTGCAGGAGGGTTTCTACTCGAACCGCACCGATTTTATCCGCACGGCGATCCGGAACCTGCTGGCCACGCACGCCGAGACCGTCAAGCAGACCGTCGCCCGCAAGACGCTGGTGCTCGGGTTGGTGCACTACACGCGGCAGGACCTTGAGGCGGTGCGCGCCGAGGGCGCGCATCTGCAGATCCAGGTGCTGGGCCTGGCGAGCCTGGCCGACGACATCCCGCCCGAGCTGGCCCTGGCGACGATCGACAGCATCGTCGTGCTCGGGACCTTCCGCGCGAGCGAGGCGGTCAAGCAGGCGCTGGCCGGACGCATCCACTGATCGGTTGACCGCAGGGCAGGAGCACAGGAACCGGGAAGGAGTTCACGATCATGAACGACCGCATCATGGCGGAAATGATGGAGGCGACCCGCCTCACGCGCGAAGGCAAGCTGGCGGAGGCCACCGCGCTCATCCAACGCAATCTGGGGGCTATGCCCGTTCCTCCGGGGATGCCGCCGAAGTGGTCCAACGCGGACGCATCAGGTCCGATCGGGACACCCTTGCGTGTCGTCGATCCACCCAGGACGGCGCTGGAAGCGCCCGCGGCATCGAGCGCGCCGCCCGAGGGGCCCGCGACCGAGACGCAGGCCGCATCCCCGCACCCCAGGGGGCGTTTTGCCAGGACGGTGGCGGCCGTGCGCCGCGTGTTCACCCATTCGCCACGCGCCACTCCGGAGCAGAAGCCGCCCGTCGCCGTACCGGTGCGACCGAAGCGGCGGGGGCCGACGATCCCGGCCGAAAAAGTGGCGCCGGCGGCCGGCCGCTGGCTCGCGGGGAGCCACACCAACGCGGCGGGGACGCGCGCCTACAAGTTGTATGTTCCCAGCACCTATCATGGGCAGCCGATGCCGCTCGTCGTGATGCTCCACGGCTGCACGCAGACGCCCGACGACTTCGCCGCCGGCACCGGCATGAACTTCCTGGCCGAAGCGGACGGGTTCCTCGTCGTCTATCCCGCTCAGGACGCTCACGCCAATGCCTCGAAGTGCTGGAACTGGTTCCAGGCCGCCGATCCGCGGCGCGGCCAGGCCGAGCCCGCGCTGATCGCCGGCATCACGCGCCAGGTGATGGCCGAGTATCATGTCGATTCCCGCCGGGTTTACGTGGCGGGCCTGTCGGCCGGCGGGGCGATGGCGGCCATCGTGGGGACCACCTATCCCGATCTCTATGCGGCCGTCGGCGTGCATTCCGGTCTCCCGCCGGGCTGCGCACGACCTGCCGTCGGCCTTCCAGGCCATGCAGCACGGGGGACAGGCCGAACCGAGCGGCGCCGGTCCCGGTCACACCATCCCGTTGATCCTCTTCCACGGGGATAGCGACGCGACCGTCAATCCGCGCAACGCCGATCAACTGCTCCACCAGTGGGCGGTCGCCCGCGGACCCGACGCTCCGGGAAAAAACGCCCCGCCCGTGACGGTGCAGCAGGGACAGGCGATCGGCGGCCGGAAATACACCTGCACGGCCTACCACGACGCCAGCGGCAAGGACATCGTGGAGCACTGGACCATCCACGGCGCGGGCCACGCCTGGTCCGGCGGTAGTCCCAACGGCACCTTCACCGATCCCGGCGGCCCGGACGCCTCGCGGCAACTGGTGCGCTTCTTCCGCGCACATCCCCTGAGCACAACCCCCACCCCGCGCGACTCTTGAGGCCGGCGTGGCCCACGAGATAACGGGCCGATGAGGGGTTCCGACGTGGCTGGGGCGCGGCTCGGGCCTCATTCACCACAAAGGCACCGAGAACACGGAGTTCTCGCAGAGGCTTCTCTCTGTGTCGTACGTGTTTAGCGTCCCCTCTCGGACGTAAGTCTTTTCTGTGTAGCGGCGGCCGTCTCGGCCGCTCCGAAGACCATTCAGAGCGGAGCGGCCGAGACGGCCGCCGCTACACAGAAAGACCCCGAAAAACAAGCACTCGAGGCGTAAACACGTACGTCATTGTGTCTGTCTCTGTGTTCTTTGTGGCTCTGTGGTGAATCCAGCCGTCGCCGATCCCCCGCCCGATTGTCAGCACGCGGGACGGGCTTCGAAACGAAGATATCGCCCGGGAGGTTCGGGCAACCCGCGCAAGGGATGCCGGCTGCGCCTCCCGGGGAGATGTCGGCCATGGCGATCCGCTTTGTTCCGAACGACCCGAAGGTGGCCGACGTGTTGCCACCTCGGATTCAGCACCCGAGTCCCGATCTACCGCCGGACCGGGCCGGGTTCACGTACTCGAATGCGGTGCCGGAAGGTCCATACGACGCGGGCACGCCGGGATTCTTGTTCTGGCAGTGCCGCGAGGCCGCCCTGGCGGCCGTCGCCACCGCGGCCGGGATGGGGCTGACGCCCGGCGCTGGGCGCGCTCCTGTCCCGAGGGCCGCACGTTGCAACTCATCCCCGACGCCGGGATCGACCTGAATGCTTTCTATGACGGTGAGGGCCTGAACTTCTTCCACTATGACCACGCCGACGGCACGGTCACGCGCGCCGGCGCCAGCGCCGACGTGGTGGCGCACGAGACCGGCCACGCGCTGCTCGACGTGCTCCGGCCCGAGCTGTGGAGCGTCAACACGGTGGAGGCAGCCGCCTTCCATGAGGCGTTCGCCGACTGCATGGCGCTGCTGACGGCCCTGGAAGACCAGCCCACACGGCAGTATCTCGTGTCGCGCCTCGACGGTCCGAACGCCGTCGAGGCGCTGGCCGAAGACCTGGCCGACGGCGTGCGACGGGCATTCGGTCCCGGCCACCCGGCGGCCGAACCGCGCCATGCGCGGAACGCCTTCGTCTGGCAGCTTCCCTCCCATTTGCCGGCGTCGGGGCCGGCGTCGGCGTTGACCCGCGAGTTCCACAGCTTCAGCCGCGTCTTCACGGGCTGTCTCTACGACCTGATCCGGCATCTGTTCGCGGCCAGTCCCGAACGCAATGAAGCCGCCCTGGCCGAGGCATCGCGGACCGCCGGCCGTCTCTTGATCGCGGGCGCCGGCACGGCCATGCTCTCCCCGCGCTTCTTCGCGTCGGTCGCGCGCGCCATGGTCCAGGCCGACGCCGCCCTTTTCGCCGGCGCGCACCTGCCCGCCCTGCGCGCGGCCTTCGACGCACACGGCCTGGCCGCGCCCGCCTCGATGATGGCCGTGGAAGAGATCGAGCCGGCCGGCGCGCCGTGGCGGCGCCGGGAGGTGGACCTCGGCGACCTCGACCCCCGCCTGGCCGGCTGCGTGGCCACGGCCACCGCGCCGCGCGCCGCCGGTATCCTCCCCGAACTGATGTCGCACGACGACGAGGTCAAGACGTTCGTCGCCACCCTGCTGGCCCACGACCGCATCGCCTTCGATGACCTCAGACACCGCGAGGCCGTCGCGCCCGCGCTGCGACCCCCGGCTTCACCCACAACGCACGAGGTGCGCCTGCGGCACGGCCGCAAGATGCTGACCCGCGTCCGGTTCGTCTGACGACCTCCCAGCGGAAGGTGCTACCTTTCTCGGATCGGCGTTGGATCAGCATATTGTCAGGCCATCAAAGCTGGTTCAAGAGCCGATCATATTCCGCGTGCGAGCCGACCCAGAACCAGAAGATGTCGTTGTCCTCCCGAACGCCCACCGCCCGATAGTGCAGCCCGACGCGTGCCGAGAAGATGGGGCGAACGGGATGTACCTGCCGGAAGCGTAGACTCGGGTGATGCGGGTCTTGCCGGAAGAGCGCGTAGGCTTGCCGGGCCTGCTGACGAACCTGTTCCGGCAACGCCCGGTAAAGAGCCAAGAACTCCGGCAGGAGGAACGAGTTCATAGCTCATCGAGGTCGAGCTTCCGCGCCCGGCCCGCCCGCGCCCGGCCAGCGCCTGATCGGCCATCCGGGAGAGCAGGTCAGCCGACTCTGGCCGGGAGAACAACTCATCCCATCGTCGCTCGGATTCGATCTCCTGGAGCATGATCGAAGCGAGCGCTTCCTGGTCGGATTCCGGAAGCTGCCTGGCCTTCTGGATGGCCTGCTCCATGAGCTGAGACATACCCCGCTCCTTCTACCTACCTTTCGCCTCGAACCCGTCTCCTTCCAGCATACCCGGCCAGAGCGGCCAGGCCCAGAGCGGCCGAGACGAGGCTGCTCGGCTCGGGCACCGCGTTGGGATCCACCGGCAGGAACTCAATGTTATCCACATACAAATTAAAATCATGAAAATGTAACATTCTTATTTTTTGATCGATGAATAGATAATATAGGAAACGAGACTTGCACGCTGATAGATTTCCTATATTTCATAAACATCGACGCAAAAATAAGAATATCCATTCTTTTATAATTCCTTTATCCAGGGCCAGGACCGCCGCGACCGAAGGGGTGAGACGATCGGTTCTCGATGGCGCTGATTTCCGCGCACGACACGCCGGACCGACGGGCCAGTTCCTCCTGAGACCAGCCGCGTAGTGTGCGACGGGCCCGGAGGTCATTCTCGTACTCGTACTGTGGGGGGCTTGCCATGATCGTATCCTACCACGCCCTCCTCAGCGAGGCACCGCCATGATCCTGTCAGACTATGACAGGATTGCAGCAAACATAAGGACTCGGTTATGATCGTGCCCGGAGAGCGATGCCATGATCCTGGCGCCTGCGACGCGACGCGGCCCGGGAATGGAGGCTGGGAATGATCCGGAAGCGAACGGGGCGGGGTTTCACCCTGATCGAACTGCTGGTGGTAATGGCCATCATCGGCGTGTTGATCGCTCTCCTTCTCCCGGCCGTGCAGGCGGCCCGCGAGGCGGCCCGGCGCGCCGAGTGTACGAACAATCTGAAGCAGATCGGCATCGCCCTGCACAACTACCTCTCGGCCATCGGGCCGTTCCCGCCCGGACGGATCAACACCCACATCGCGGGGCTGGGCGACTGCTGGGGCGCCTACGCGCAGCTTCTCCCGTACCTCGAACAAAAAGCGGTCTCCGACGCCTTCAACTTCCATCTCGCCCCGGATTCCGATCCGGCCAACACGACCGGGGCGGCCATGTTCATCGGCGCCTTTCTTTGCCCCAGCGACGGCTACCTGACGCAAGCCCAGGCCGGCTACGCGATGCACAATTACTTGCTCAACGTGGGGACGACCTACAGCGTCGTGCAAACGCCCGTCGCGCCGTTGACGGGCGTTCCCAACGGCGTCTTCTACGAGAACTCGAACGTCAGCCCCGCGATGATCACCGACGGACTCTCCGCCACGGTCGCCGTCAGCGAGACGATCCGCTCCGACCCGACTCTCGGCGCGACGAACTTGCTCAACGGCTTCGTGATCACCGGCAACAATACCACGACGGGCCCGCCGATCACCGACGATGCCTCGTACCAGTCGCAGTGCCTGACCAGTACGCCGCCGGGCTTCCAGGTGACGCGGGGCAGCAAGTGGTTTTATGGTGCGCCGGGGCACAGCATGTATAACCACCGGCGGTCTCCCAACGACAAGCTGTACGACTGCCGGGGCGGCCTGCCGCACAGCATTCGCTCGGACCCGCTGTGGAGCCAGCTCTCGCTGAACATCACGGTGCGCAGCAAGCACCCCGGAGGAGTGAATTCGCTCCTGGCCGATGGCAGCGTGCGCTTCATCAAGGACTCGATCAGCCTCGCGGCGTGGCAGGCGCTCGGCACCCGCAACGGCGGTGAAGCCTTGAGCGCCGACTCGTATTGACAACCGGGGGCCACTTCACGATGAAAACCCATCATGTCATTTGGATCGGACCTTCACGGTGTTCGCGGTCTGTTCTCTTGTCGAGGCGGATCGTCTCCAGCGCGCTCGTGATCGGCCTTCTCGCCGGCTGCGGCGGCGGTGCCGCGCCGACCGTCGCGGTCCACGGCAAGGTCACTCTCAAGGACGGCCAGCCGCTCACGGGCGGCTTCCTTTTCCTGGTTCCGACCAGGCAGGATGGCTGGGAAGCGTCCGGCACGATCCAGCCTGATGGCACGTTCCGGCTGGAGTCGCTCGGCCTCGACGGCGCGGTCCCGGGCGAATACAAGGTGCGGCTGGCGATGAGTCCTCCCGCATCGGCACGGGGTGCCCGGAAGAAGGTACCCATCCCTGTGCCCATCGATCGGAAATACCTCGATGAAAACAGCTCGGGCCTGGTAGTCAAGGTGCCGTCCGGCGGCGGTCCGCTGACGATCCGGCTGGAGTGATCGATCCCGCCTCGCGCCCCCGCTCGACCCCATCGCCGATCCGCGAGGGAGCGCATCGGGCCTTGTGGGTCAGCGGCCGGGCTTGCTGGAGCGGATGACATCGCCGGCCCACGTCCGATCCTCGTCGGCCATCGGCGCGGCGAGCGCGGCGGCGTAGTCCAGCGAGCGAGCATAGCGTCCTCGTTCGTAGGCCGTGGCGAAAACCGCCGCCAGGTCGAGCGGCACGTCCGGATCGGGCGGCACGAGCGGAATCGGGATCGTCGGCAACGCGCGCCGGACCGACCAGGCATACACGTCCGAGTTCGGCCGCCGCTCCGCGCGACGACCAGCGCGTAGAAATCGCCCGGCGGCAACGGCCGCCCCATCGGCAGTCGTTGCCCGCCGAGTAGCAAGTCGATCTCGACCAGATGCACGTCCTGCCGGATGAACGCGCGCCGCTTGCGGCGGTAATCGACCGCGCCGGCGCCGGTCTTGTTGGTGGGCGAGAGCACTTCGATGACCGTGACGACCTGGAATTCGGGCAACCGCCGGATCTCGATCCACACGTCGCGGACTTCCTCCTTCTCGACCGGCAGCGGCACCGTCGCCGGTTCGAGCAGCGCCACGCCCCCGCGGATCGTCGTCAACTCCGTCCGGCGCCCGCCCGAAGCCGCGATGGCCACATCCGGCAAGGTCCCGAGGCGGTCCCCGCTCTCCCACTCAACCAGTTCCAACTGTTCGTTGAGCTGCGCCACGTAGGGCTCGGGCAAGCGCTCGTTGAGGGCATCGCAACAGTAGGGGACGAACCGCGAATGAAAGTCCAGCCACCGACCTTGGTCTTCGATGTACGGGTCCATTCCCGGAAACGGGCTGGGCATGACCGCCCCTCCTTCGGTTGCCTGGGTCCACCCGCCCTTATTGTACGCGGCCAGCGCGGGCTTGCCGAGGCTACGCGCCGGGGAACAAACAAAGGGGGGAGAAAAGGCCAAGCATGGCCTGCTCCCCATTTCTCCTGTCTCTTTTCCCATTCCAAGAGACAAGCTGGGGGTGGACTCGCTATGTCCCCCGTTTTCCTCCGGGAATCAAAGAGGCGGGCCGAGCTCACCCTACGAGCCTCATTCTCCGCTTTCGTTGGCCTTGTCGGGCGGTTTCTCCCCTTTTCCGCGTTTCGGGCCGACGAGCAGCAAGCCGCGATGACGCGGGCCCGCGTCCGGGCCGGGCGAGAGGCACCGACCCCGTCTCGTACACTCTTCAGGGCGCGGCCTTCTCTCGATCGCGTCGGGCTTGAGTTCCCGCCGGGGCTTCGCTCCAGTCGTCTCCCTGCGCGGCCACCGGCCCCAGGATGAAGGCCGCGCGCTTCTCCTGGTCCGTCATCAGAGCCACGGGGTCGAGCGCCACCTCATCCCCGTCGCGGAGGCCCTCCACGACCGCGACCAACTGGTCGTTGCAAGTCCCCAGCCGGATCGCGCGTCGCTCCAGGCCCGCGGGCGTTCTGACGAAGACCTTGCTCGTACCCTGGGACGTGAGCACGGCCTGCACCGGCACGGCGAGGATGTCGTCGGTCTGGCTGGCGAGGATCTCGACCTGGGCCGTCATCCCCGGCCGGAGCGAGGAGGCCGACTGGTCGACCGTGATCAGGACGGTATAGACGTGGACCTCGAAGTTGGGCGGCTGGCTCGGGTCGGCGATCGGCTGGACCTGCGTCACGTGCCCTTCGAGCACCTGGCCGGGAAGGGCATCCACCCGGATGCGGGCCTTCTCGCCCGGGGACAGCCGGTCGATCAGCGACTCGTGGATCTTCGCGTTGACGCGCATGTGGGTGATGTCGGGCACGCGGAAGATCCGCTGCCGCTCACGCACCGTCGCCCCCTCCTCGACCATCGTCTGATTGGAGCCCGCCCGCGTCATATCGTCATTGGCGTAGCTGATCATGCCATTGATGGGAGCGTACAGCTTGCACCGGGCGATCTGCGTCTCGAGCTTGCGCCGCTTCGACTGCTCCAGGCCGAAGGCCACCTGCTTGGCCAGCTCGTCGCTCCGGGCCTTGGCGATGTCGGCTTCCAGCGAAGTGATCGTCTTCTGCCGGGTGTAGGTCTTGAGCACCCGGATCTTGGTCTGGGAATTATCGAGGGTGATCTCGCAGTTGATCTTCGAATCGCGATCGGAGGCGTTCTGCAACGGCGTGAGATACCCCTTCGCAACCATGCGGCTCGACCATTCGTAGCGGGCGGCGGCCTGGACCAGGCTGGTCGCGGCCAGTTTCAGCGCATCCTCGGCGGCCTCCATGTTCGAGGGATAGGTCCCGCCGACATACTCCCGCAGCGCGACTTCGGCGACATCGCGTGTCTTCTTGGCCTGTTCCATGTCGGATCCGGCCTGCTGCGTGGCGATTCTCTGGTTGACGAGCTGATCGCGGAGCGTGGCGCTATCGAGTTCACAAACCAGCTCGCCCTTCCGGACGGACGTGCCTTCGGGCTTGATCGAGATGATCGTCGTTTGGCCCTCGACCTGGTTGGTCACCTCGCGGTTCTGGGAGCTCTCCAGGTTGCCCCGCGCTGACCGTCACCGGCAGCCGGGTCCGTGTCAGACGGTAGAGCGTCACCGCGGCGTGGGACGTGGGCGACGCTCCGGTCAAAGACCGCCCGTGGCCGGTCCGGAATTGCAGGGCGATCCCTGCGGCACCCAGCATGCTGATCCCGAGCAGGATGGCCACCTTGCGGGCCACTGCGCGGTGCCGGGCCCTGGTCCGTTCGGGCATGGTTTGGTTCAACGACGGCCTCCTGTTCGCTCTCTCTGGCGTGCTCGCTAGTAATCACGAGCGCCATTCCCGCCCGGTGCGGCTAAGGAATCGCGCGGCCTTGATCAGATTTCCCGTTGTTCCGACCCGGGGGCTTGACACCGGCTTCACCAGGACGCGAAGCGACGGCGTTGACCCGTCGGGGCTCCGGCCTGATCCGGCAGAACCACCGCCACGCCACCGCCTCTCGGATGCGAACCGCGTCGGCGCCGACCCCGACCCCGACGGCTCAAGCCTCCACTGTGCTTGAGCCGCACGGCAAAACCACGCACCGGATCGGGCGCGACCCTCGCCACATCCTGGCCTACTACCTCTCGCTCAACGAGGCGAGACCTTCTCCCTGTACGGGGACCGCACCTACCGTCTGAGGGGGGAATGTTGTCATTATACGGCTGGCTGGCCCAGGGCAAGAGCTCGATCGGAACCGGGACAAGGAAACGGAAAGGGGACGCAACGAATGATTCTTGCCCCCATCCGCCGCGGGTGGCACTGGTAGTCCGCTACCAGTGCTCTGGTCGGCGGGTGGCCCTGGTAGCGGACGACCAGGGCCACCCGCCCGGTGGAGCCGATCAGTGATGCATCAAGCGCCATCACACCGGCCCGATCCCACCCTTCATCTCGGGTCGCGGTGTGTCCGGCGAATCGACCAGGGATTCCTCCAGCGATGCCGCCGCCTTGTAAAAGACGTATCGCTTACGGAGGATCTCGAAAACGTCGTCAAATGTGACGCAGATGACCGTGTTCGAGTCGATGAGCACTTTGTCGGAACGCCACCGGAGCCGGGTGCGCTTCATGTCGTCCAACCCTGCCGACCGTCCGATGACCAGGAGACCGGTGAACGAGACGTGCCCGTAACCAAAGGTTTTCGTGAACCCGTGACTCTTCTTGTAGTCGTCGAGGTTGAAGAACCAGTCCGTCAACTGGCTGAAGCCATGCTCAAACCTCACGCCCCACTCTGGGTTGGCCCGTTCCGGCTGGTTCTTGAAGATGCTGTCGGGTCCGCCGCCCTCGAACTCGACCACGCAGAAATGGGCGGCCGACTTGTTTCCCACGAGCAGATCGGCCCGGTAGTCGCCGAAAAACGCAAACTCGTACGCCAATTCGGTCGCCGGTCCGATGTCCGGGACGAAGGTCCCAAGGAAGGCCGACAGATGTCTGCTGGCCTTGAACAGCGGCTGGATGTCGTCCCTCTCGGACAGGTAAGCCTTCGACGCCAGGAGGGTTTCCAGCGCGGTGAGTTCTGCCTCGAACTGGGCGTGGTCGAAAGTGATCGACTCGAGTACTGCGCCGACTAGTGGTTCCCCCTAGCGGGCGACGGTCGACATGATGGCCTGCTTCTTGGCAATGTCGAGGACGGTGATCGTGTCGCCTTCGATCGTGAAGAATATCCTGGTGTCCGTGCTCGTCCGTAATACACGGACACCGGGCACCTCGTTCAAGGCGTGCGCGTGCTCTCGCACGAACGGGTCGCCGTCCCAATGAGCAAGGTGGTCGAACCACGCGTGGACCCGTCGGACCTCGTCTGGGCCGAGGGTGCGCAGGGCCAGATCGACCGCGGATGTGGTGACGACCTTCTTCATGACCCCATTCTACACCGCCGCCAGTCGACTGCGAGCCCCATTCAGGAGGTAACGGGGAGTTGCTAGCAGTAGGACGCCCGTCGCATCGTTGGCCTTGCCGGGCGGTTTCCAGAGAAAGGGGTCGGGAGCCGATCCTTGGGAACCAGAGATCGGCTCCCGACCCCTTTCTCCGTCTGGTTCTCTTGCCTAACCTGTGTAGCCTGCGGCGATAAACTGATCTGACACCGGATCGCCTGACACCGGATCGCCCCTCCCGACTTGATGAAGTGGGTCTGCCCGAGGACGAAGTTGATCGCTTCGGGCTTCTCGACCCGCACCGTGATGAGTTGCATGGCGGGCATCTCCGACTGGGGCAGCGTCACCGCTTTTCGAGCTTCTCCCGCAACTCCCGGATCTCCACCTTGAGCCGTTCGTTCTGCTCCCTCAGTTCCCGGATCTCGGCATCCCGAGGGTCGGGACCACCCGGACGGTCCATCTGTCTGGCGAGCCGCTCCTTGGCTTCTCCGACCTCCCGCTCCATGTTCTGCGCTTGCTCCGTGAGCTTGATCGCCAGGTCGTGAACGCCCGCCGCCTTGAGGTTCTCGGCGGCGACCCGGATGTGGTGGATGCGACGGGCTGCTTCCTCGATCTGGCGTACCTGAGCCTCGAACTCAGGGCGTGGCTTGCCTCCCTGGTCAAGTCGTTCCCGCACGGCGTTCAGTTCCCGCTCCGTCCCGGCAATCTGCTCACGGACTTCCGCACGTGCCCGCTCGGGGGCGTTCGCCTCGTCGAGCTTCTTCTGCTTGACCAGTAAGGTAGGGTGCGTCGAGTCTTCGATGACGCACCTCCTTATCCCGATTCCGCATTCCGGGACGGGAAAAGGGGACGTAGCGAATATTTTACGAGTCATCCCTGGTTTCTCGAATGAGGCCGACCGCCATGTCTACCTCCCCAACACGCTTTCCCATATCCTCTCGCATTCGATCCATTCGTTGAGCGGCTTGCCGCATCTTCTCAGGGTCACGAACGCCCTTGATCAGACCGGCGACAGCGGATTCGAGTTCTTCCAAAGCCGGTGATGTCGCAGCGATACTCATGGCTTCCTCCTCTGACGATGATAATAGGTTGGGCTGTCAACGGGCCAGAGCGGTCGGGAATACGTCGCACCGTTGGCCTTGTCGGGCGGTTTCCAGGGTTGCTAAGATCAGAAGATTTTCGGGCCGCGGCGTCTTCTGGGACGGCCGCGGCTTGCTGCGCAGAGACGCCTCCGGATCTGCGGAAAGTTCGTCCTGGGAAAGAGTTCCACCGTGCCGAAACGTACTGACATCCACAAGATCCTGATCATCGGCGCCGGGCCGATCATCATTGGCCAGGCGTGCGAGTTCGACTACTCGGGCACGCAGGCGTGCAAGGCCCTGCGCGAGGAAGGGTTCCAGGTCGTCCTGGTGAACTCGAACCCGGCCACGATCATGACCGACCCGGACATGGCCGACCGGACGTACATCGAGCCGATCGTGCCCGAGGTCATCGAGCGCATCCTGGCCAAGGAGCGGCCTGACGCCGTGCTGCCCACCCTGGGAGGCCAGACGGGGCTGAACACGGGCATGGCTCTTTATGAGTCGGGCGCCCTGGATCGTTATGGCTGCCAGCTCATCGGCGCCAGTGGCGATGCGATCCGCCGCGCTGAGGACCGGCAGCTCTTCAAGCAGTGCATGGAGGAGATCGGCCTCGAAAGCGCCCGCAGCGCGCTGGCGCACAACCTCGACGAGGCGCGGCAGGTCCGCGACGAGGTCGGGCTGCCGTGCGTGCTGCGGCCCAGCTTCACGCTGGGAGGCACCGGCGGCGGCGTTGCCTATAACCGCGAAGAGTTCGACCTCATGGTCACCAAGGCCCTCGAACTCAGCCCGGTCCACAGCGTCCTCATCGAGGAGAACCTGCTGGGCTGGAAAGAGTTCGAGATGGAGGTCATGCGCGACGGCGCCGACAACGCCGTGATCGTCTGCTCGATCGAGAATTTCGACCCGATGGGCGTGCATACCGGCGATTCGATCACGGTCGCTCCCGCGCAGACCTTGACCGACAAGGAATATCAGCGGATGCGGGACGCCTCGATCGCCATCCTGCGCAAGATCGGCGTCGAGACGGGCGGCTCGAACGTCCAGTTCGCCGTGCATCCGAAAACGGGCCGCATGGTCGTCATCGAGATGAATCCGCGCGTGAGCCGCTCCAGCGCGCTGGCGTCGAAGGCGACCGGCTTCCCGATCGCCAAGATCGCCGCCAAGCTGGCGGTCGGCTATCGGCTCGATGAGCTGAAAAACGACATCACGCGCGAGACGCCGGCCTGTTTCGAGCCGACGATCGACTACTGCGTGACCAAGGTCCCGCGCTGGGCGTTCGAGAAGTTCCCCGAGGCCGACCCGGGCCTGACCACGCAGATGAAGTCGGTCGGCGAGGTCATGGCCATCGGCCGCACCTTCCGCGAAAGTTTGCAAAAAGCCCTCCGGGGCCTGGAAGTCGGCCGGTTCGGTCTGGGCTGCGACAAGAAGGATACCTGGGGCACGCCGGCGCAGCCGTCGGTGGAGGAGATCAAGTCGAAGCTGGCCATCCCCAACGCCGAGCGCGTCTGGGCGATCCGCCACGCCGTCCGGGCGGGGATCACGCTCGACGAGATCCACGAGCTGACGCGTATCGATCCGTGGTTCCTGGAGAACATCCGCGAACTGGTCGCGGTCGAGGACCGGCTGCGCCTGCCCGAGCCTCGAGGCCGCGTCGACAAATCTTCTGCGCGCGGCGAAGCGCGACGGCTTCTCGGACCGCCAGCTCGCCTGGCTGTGGGACACCGAGGAAACCGTCGTCCGCCGCGAGCGCGTGCGCCGGGGCGTGCGGGCCGTCTTCAAACTGGTCGATACGTGCGCCGCCGAGTTCGAGGCGTTCACGCCCTATTACTACTCGACCTACGAGGACGAGGACGAGGCACGGGTCGGCGACAAGCCGCGCATCGTCATTCTCGGCGGCGGGCCGAACCGCATCGGCCAGGGCATCGAGTTTGATTACTGCTGCTGCCAGGCCGCCTTCGCGCTGAAGAAGGATGGCTTCGAGGTCGTGATGATCAACTCGAACCCCGAGACCGTCTCGACCGACTACGACACCTCCGACCGGCTCTTTTTCGAGCCCTTGACGGTCGAGGATGTCTTGAATATCTGCGAGCGCGTGCAACCGACGGGCGTGATCGTGCAGTTCGGCGGCCAGACGCCGCTGAACCTGGCCCGCGCGCTGGAAGCGGCCGGCGTGCCGATCATCGGCACCAGCCCGGACTCGATCGACCTGGCCGAGGACCGCGCGCGGTTCCGCCAGATCATCGAGAAGCTCGGCCTGCGCCAGCCTCCCAGCGACACCGCCGTGACGCTGGAGCAGGCGCGGCGCATCGCCGAGCGGATCGGCTACCCGGTGGTCGTGCGGCCCAGCTTTGTCCTGGGCGGCCGCGCCATGGAGATCGTCTACGACGAGCCGAGCCTCGATCGCTACATGACCTACGCCGTCGAGGCCAGCCCCGAGCGCCCCGTCTTGATCGACAAGTTCCTGGAAGACGCCTTCGAGATCGACGTGGACGCCGTGGCCGACGGGTCCCGCACGATCGTCGGCGGCGTCATGGAACATATCGAGGAGGCCGGCATCCACTCGGGCGACTCGGCCTGCGCCATCCCGCCGTTCAGCCTGCCCACGCCGATCATCCAGGAGCTGAAGCGGCAGGCGTACGTGCTCGCCGAGGCGCTGAAGGTCCGGGGCTTGATGAACATCCAGTTCGCCGTCAAGGATGGCGAGGTGTACGTCCTGGAAGTCAATCCGCGCGCCAGCCGGACCGTGCCGTTTGTCTCGAAGGCCACGGGCATGAACCTGGCGCAGATCGCCGCGCGGGTCATGGTCGGCCGGACGCTCGACGAGCAGGGCGTCACCACCGAGCCCGAGCCGCGTTACGTGTCGGTCAAGGAGAGCGTCTTCCCGTTCGCCAAGTTCCCCGGCGTGGACATCGTGCTCGGCCCCGAGATGCGCTCGACGGGCGAGGTGATGGGCATCGACACCACGTTCCCGGCGGCGTTCGCCAAGAGCCAGCTCGCCGCGTCGAGCCGCTTGCCGAAGGTGGGCAACGTCTTCGTGAGCGTCACCCAGCGCGACCGCAAGGCGATCCTGCCCATCGCCGAGCGGCTGGTCGCGCTCGGCTACAAGCTGCTCTGCACGGGCGGCACCGGCCGCGACTTCGCCGAGTACGGCATCCCGTTCGAGTCCGTGCGCAAAATCCACGAAGGCCGCCCCAACCTGCTCGACCACCTCGCCAACGGCCAGATCGCCCTGATCCTGAATACCCCTAGCGGCCGGGGCGCGCGCACCGACGAAGGCCGCATCCGCGCCGCGGCCGTCAGCCACGGCATCCCCTGCATCACGACCCTGGCCGGTGCCCGCGCGGCGGTCGCCGCGCTCGAACGGCAGCGGCAGGGTGAGTTCGAGGTGTATGCCTTGCAGGACCTGCTGCGAGGGTAAGAGAACGGATGGTACAATGACCGGAGACGGAGGCGTCCCCATCCTCCCGGAGATTGAGCCATGTCGACCGTGACAGAGCCTCGGGCCACCGTTGACGACCTCTACCGTGTCGCGGGCCAAGCCGAGCTCGTCGACGGGCGGATCATCCGGCTACCTTTCCACACGATCCGAGTTAGCCGGATTGTCATGGCGATCCTGAACCGCCTTTACGACGAGCGACAGCGAACCGGACTGGGCGCGGTGGGCACCAGCACCCTGGGATACACCGTGCCTCGGCTCCCATCCGGGCGCGAATCGTTCTGTTCGGATGCGTCCTACTACCTGGGGCCGCCGCCGCGGAACCGGATGGCCTTTATCGACGGCCCGCCCGCCCTCGCGGTGGAAGTCCGTGATGAAGTGGACAACGGCGCTCGTTCCCCGGCCGACATCTCCGCCAAACGTGCCGACTACTTCGCCGCCGGCACGCTGGTTGTCTGGGACGTCGATCCCGAGGCCGAACTCATCCACGCCTACCGCGCGACCGATCCCGAGCGTCCCACCACCTTCGCCCGCGGCCAGACCACCGACGCCGAGCCCGCCGTGCCGGGCTGGCGGATCGAGGTGGACGCGGTGTTCGGCGCACCGGGGAGAGGGGCCTGACCGTGCGAATCATCGAACACCCGCGTCGTCTCGTCGCCGTCGTGGCGCTGGCCTTCGCCGCGGCCGGGGCGGCCGTCGGCGTGTCCTACTGGTCGGAGCGAGCCTGGTTGCGCGCGGAGGCCGGGCGGGTCTGGTACCACGCGGCCCCCTCGGGTCCGCAGTGGGCCCATATCGCGCTGAACGGGGTCAACCGACCGCCGGTACTGGAGGCGGATCAGGCGGATCTCGGCGCGGACGAGGAAGTGCTCGGCGTCGAGGTCGGTGGGAAGGCACGGGCCTACCGCCTGGACGCCTTGCGGGACAAGACGCGGCACGTCGTCAACGACCTGGTCGGCGGCGTCCCGGTGAGCGTCAGCTATTGCGACATCTTTGATTGTGCCCGCGCCTACACGGAACCCCACGGGTCCAGCCCGCTCGGCATCTCCGTCGCCGGGCTCCTGAAAGACAGCATGGTGATCAAGATCGGCGAAACGTATTACTCCCATAAAACCGGGCAAATCCTGGATGAAGCGCTCTTGAAGCAAGGCCTGCAGCCGGCCGAGGTCCGTGCCAGCCGCACTCCGTTCCCGTACGCGCCGGCCCCGCTCTCGCGCACGACCTGGAAGCGGTGGAGGGAACAGCATCCTCAGTCCGAGGTCTATACAGGGAAGGAACCGCGGCGACCCGAGGGGTGACGAGGAAGGGTCGCCACGATGGACCGGGCTCTGGCGATGGCCGGGCGGATATGCGATCTTCGAGCCCGCAATCGGCATCTGGCGGAACGACCGGGTTCCATTATTCACAGGGGAGACAAGCTCACATGGCAACAGTACGAATCCTGCTTGGCGGCATGGTGGCGACCGTCGCGCTGGCTCTCATGGCGGGCTGCGAGGACAGCAAGCCGAGCGTCGATACCTCGACGGCCGAAGGCACAGTCAAGGGAACGGTGACCGTCAGCGGCAAGCTGGCCTCCAAGGGCGAGGTCCAGTTCGATCCCGCGAACTACAAGCGCAAGGATGTCTCGGCGCGGCACGCGCCCATCCAGGAGGACGGGACCTACACCATCAAGACCCTGACGGGCGAGAACCGCGTCACCGCCAGCACCCCGGAGATGCAGAAGAAGACCGCCGGTCTGTACCAGCAGTTCACCTTCGACGTCAAATCGGGCGAGAACAAGTACGACATCGTCATCCCCTGACCCGATGCCACGCCCCCGCGGCAGCCGGCCCAAGGAACAGGACGTGTTTCGCGTCTCATCCACCTGGATTCGTCGGGTCCGCTGTGCGGACCGCGCCTCCCGCCGGGCGGTCCGCGCCGCGGACCCGACGAGATAGGCAGGCCCGAAGACGCGAGACACGTATTACCCCGGCAAGAAAGTAGGTCGGACAATCCTGTCCGACTCCCCCGGCCTGTCGGACAGGATTGTCCGACCTATGGGAGGATCTTCTTTGCCGGGGTAATACAAGGAACAAGCCCGGCACCCCGGACCTAACGCCGGGATGCCGGGCTTCCAGTCGAGCCCCGAGCCACCGCGATGCGCGCGGCTGGCCTGGCGCGATGGCTGTCTGTTACAACTGGTCGGCCGAGACCGCCTCGCCGCCGGCGCGGGTCCCCACGGCCCACCAGGTCTGCGGCGAGATCGTGTCCTTGACGAACTTGACGCTGCCGTCCCCCATCAAGACGTTGACGCCGCCAGAGTGTCGGCTCGAGGCCGTGATGGCACCGCCGTTATTGTCGTTGTTCTCGTTGCAGCTCCACGAATTCGGGGTCATGATGGTGCTGAACCGGCCGATCGTGACATTGCCGGCCCACCAGTAGCGGCCCGGGGCCATGGCGTTGGGCACAAAGCCCCCCGTCCCCGCGGGCGCAGCCTTGCAGTCGTTGTAATACTGCTGCGTGAAGCTGGTCGCGGGCGCGGCGATGGGGTTATCGCCTATGTTGTAGACGGCCGTGATCGGCTTGACCGGATCGACGTAGTTGGCCGCGCCGTCGCCGATGCCCTTGCACCGCTCGCTGAACATCACCGTCATGCTCAGGCCATCCACGACGTCCTTGAAGCCATACGTCCTGTTATGGTTGCCAGTGTCCGTAGGGCCCGTGGGCTGGGGCCCGGTGAACAGCCCGCTGTTCCAGTCGCCGTTGCTCATCCGCGGGTCGGAGCCCGAGCAGGCCACGTAGTTGAGGTGGCCGTACACGTTCGTCAGCCGATTGAGATCGGAGGGGCACAGGAAAGTGTTGACCTGGGCCCGCTGCGCCGTGGTGTTCCCAGCGACGTCGTAACCAGGATTCGCGGATTGGTTAGAATAGAAGAAGTTGATCGTGTTATAGAGGGGCCTCTGCTCCATGTAGGGCAGCAACATGGTTTGGGCATTCCAGTCGTTCCAGCCGTTGGGACCATGGCCCCAGGGCAGCGAGCTGGTGGTGTCATGATAGTTGTGACACGCGATGCCGATCTGCTTGAGGTTGTTGACGCATTGCGAGCGGCGCGCCGCCTCGCGGGCGGCCTGGACCGCCGGCAGCAACAGCGCGATGAGAACGCCGATGATCGCGATGACGACCAGCAGCTCGATCAGGGTAAAACCACGTCGCCTCATGACCGCACTCCTCGTCGAAAAAGACAGATAAGAGATGAGCACTCGCGGACGCCTTCACGCAGACGCCGGACCTACGGACGACTTCCCCCATCACGTCGTATTGATTGACACCGAGAATGACCATCGGCCGCGACGAAGGGCGGAATTCATCCCCGCCATCCCGTCCCCGGTCCCGTATCGCTTCCGACCACCAGCCACGAAGGGCGGCCCGAGCCGAATCCATGCGATGACGAAAGCAAGCTAGTTTGGATTCACTCAGCGAGAAGCTTGAGACAGACAGGAGGGCGGCAAAGGTCTGAAGTGGATCGTAAGCGCGCGCCGTGGGGTTCGCAAGAGAAATGCGGACGAAATGGAAGTTTTCGCGCGAGGCTGCAACACGCCTTGATGCCAGCGTGGAAGGCCTCGTGTCCGGCCGATCAGCGGCGGCCGCGCGCCGGGGCGGGGGGGATTGTAGATGGTCGCGAAGGCGTCGAGCACGCCCGAGGGGCTGGCGTGGAGCGCCTCCAGGCCAAGCTGCGACTGCACGCGATAGGACAGCCGCGGCTCGGCGCCGACCAGGATCACCAGGCGCGGGGTGTTCGGCGTGTCGGGCAGATCCTCGATGCGCGTCAGGTCCAGCGGGGTCAGATCGGGCAGGACCGCCCGGAGCATGAACCGCAGCCGGCCGGACGGACGGATCGGCGAGGCGATCACCGGCGCGGGGCCGACAACCGCCAGCAGCTTGACCGGCTTGACGCGCTGACGGCCCGCGATGGCGTGGCCGAGGTCCAGCACGTCGCTGGTCTCCGTGTGCCGGAACCGCACCTCGCGCAGGCCGGCGCCCGCCGTCATCGCCAGCACGGCCAGCAGGAACACGCCCAGGATGAGCCGGCGGCGGACATCGTGCCGCCGCGCCCAGCGATCCAGCCGGCGCGTGGCCACGGCCAGGATCACCAGCAAGTCCAGGCCCAGGTGCAGCTTGAGCAGGGTCGCGGCGTCGGGCCGGCCGCCCGCCTGCACGCTGGCCACCGCATCGCGCAGATCGGCGCTGACCCACCACGAGACCGACAGCGCCGTCAAGGGCGCCAGCCAGATCAGGTTCCGCGCCGCGATCCGCCGCGCCGCCAGGTCGGCCATCGTCTGCGCGGCCAGCAGGTTCAGCGGGATCAGCAGGAACAGGCTCAAAAGCTCGCGCGGGCCGCCCGGCCAGAGCGCCGGCGCCAGGGCCGCCACCGCCAGCCAGACCAGCCAGAGACTCAGCCCGATCGTGGCCGGATCGTCCCGCTCGGCCGCCAGGATCTGCCGCAGACCGCGCACCGTCCCCAGCGCGCTCAGCGGCAGCGTCGCCGGCGCCAGCGCCAAGAGGGTCACGAACAGCCCGCCCGATGTACTGCTGCCCAGCGATTGCCAGGGGGCCAGCAGCGCCATGACGAACTCGCCGTCGTGCCGCGCCAACATGCGCGCATACCAGGGGCCGGCCAGGATCAGCGCCAGGGTGATCGTCAGCACCCCGGCCCCAGCCGCGCCGGTCAGCGCCGCCCGCCACCAGCGCACGGGCCGCCGGGGCGAGGGCTCGATCGTCAGGGCCGCCTGGTGCAGGAACACGACCGGCACCGCCAGGAACGCAATCAGCCCGACCGCCAGCAGCACCAAACCCAGCGCCAGCCCGCTCAGCACCGCCCAGAAGCGCCGCTGCGACTCGCTCGACGCCACCTGATGCTGGCCATAGCACAGCAGCGCCGCCAGCAGCGCCGCCAGGCCCAGCGTCGTGGGCGAGGCCTGCTGCATCTGCACCAGGAGATCGCGGTTGAACGCCGTCAACACCGCCGCCGTCAGGCCAATGCCGCGGGTGCGCCAGAGCCGGCCGTGCAGGTAAACCAGGATCACCACCAGCGCCCCGGCCGCATAACTGGGCAAGACCGTCGCCAGCAAGCTGCGCCCGGCGCTGAGCTTCAGACAAACGGCCTCGAGCCAGGCATACAAGGGCGGCTGGAGCGCCACCTCGTGAAAGGCATCCGCCTCGGCCCGCGGCCCGAGCCCGGTCATGGTCGTCTGGTCGAGCAGATGCCCCTCCAGCACGGCCAGCCCGCGCAGGCCCCACCACGGCCCCGGCGGGTTGAGGTCCCACCAGTTCAGGGCATACATGCCCGGCAGCACCGCGGCCACCACGACGAGCGGAAAAAACATCGCCGACCGCGGCGCCGGCCGCAACAACGGCCGCGGCGGCGCGACGATCTCCTCCAGCCGCCGCCGCGACTCCCACCGCACCCGCTCCGCCGCACCCTCGGCCACGCCCTTCTCCATCGTCGGCTCGGCCCCTCCTGGACCCGCCCCGGGTTCTCCTCCCCGCACCTTAACACACGAGGGCCCGGGCGCGTAGCCGGGACCGCGCCAGGAAGCGCCCGGAGGCAGAGACCAACGCGGACTCTACTCACGCAATGGCGCCGCGAACCCGCGACAGGCGCGCCGATAACGCCGTAACCTCATGTACCTCACCATGTTCAGTCGTGTTCGGGCATGGCTTTGAAGCCGCCATGGGAGATGTTTCGAGAGTGAAGAAAGACCGATTGTAAGGCGGGACACCTGGTTTTCGGGACAAAGTCAAGGGGTGGTTGGCTTCGTTTGGCGCCGCGGAATTGGCTTTGTTTGGCGCCCGGGATTGGGTTTGGTCGGTGCGCTGAAAAGCACGGTCGAGGGGCGGACTGTAGCCAGTTTGCCAAAGACCAGAGGGCGGCGGGGGCGCGGTCGTTCCTCTTTAGAATCGTTGCCAGCCTGTCGAACGATAACTCGAAAGCGGTCGGTAGCCGCGGCTCTGCTGGCGGGTGGCATTGTCAAAGGGTGCCACTGGCTCTGCCAGTGCCGGGCCGGAGCAGAGCACTGGCAGAGCCAGTGGCACCCGAAATCATGCCCTCATAGCCAGTGCCACCCCGCCGTCTCCCATTGGGGCTTGTCCCAGCAGTAAGGCCGCTGGAAAAGCGGCACGATATATTGCTTATTACCTTCAATAACACATTGAAATGTCGTTTCATTTGCTTTTATCGCCACCATGCTCCGGCACTTGTTCGCCGCTCTTGACCGAGGGTTCATTGTTGTCGATTTTCAGGTACCAGGCAAGGAGACGGCCCTGCATAGTATTACCCCGGCAAAGAAGATCCTCCTGTAGGTCGGACAATCCTGTCCGACTCCCCCGGCCTGTCGGACAGGATTGTCCGACCTACTTTCTTGCCGGGGTAATAAAGTAGGTCGGACAATCCTGTCCGACTCCCCCGGCCTGTCGGACAGGATTGTCCGACCTACTTTCTTGCCGGGGTAATAAAGTAGACCTGATGGTTGGCGTCGCGGGACGCCAACCATCAGGTCTACGAGTTCGCGGTCGTGGTTCAGCCGCGGGACAATCCCCGGATCAGGGCGTGTTCTCGGCGATCTCGTCGCGTTTCTTGGGGAACATGCCCAGGCAGACGCCGTCTTTGGGCTTGAGACGCCGGAAGACGTAGGGGAGCGTTTCACTCGGCGCGATGCGGCCGGCGCCGAGGGCCTTGTAGGCGACGACGGGCTTGGTCAGCTTCTCGATCGTGGCCAGGGATTCCTCGAGGCCTTCCTTGACGAAGTGGTCGGGACGGTAGAGCGTCTGATGGTAGAAGTCGGTGGGCAGGCCGCGTTCCTCGGCTTGCAGGTGCGTCGTGGCGCCGTGCGTGGCCATGCCGGCGGGCAGGCCCGCGCTCTTGATCTGCTCGAGCCAGCCGCGGATCACGTCCCACTTCCCCTTCGCGACCTGGGCATCGATCTGCACGCCCTGAATGGCGACGGCCTTCGCGCCGTTCTTGATCGCCGTGGCGATGGTTTTCTCCATCGGGTCGCGGTCGGGCTGCGCGATCCAGATCCGCAGCTTGCCGCCCTTGGCCTGGTACTCGTTCCAGAGCGCGACCCATTCGTCGTAGCACGGCGTCCAGACCGCGGTGATGCCGTGATCGGCCGCGCGGTCCAGCACGGCCATGATTTGCTCGGGGGTGTACCAGCGCTTCATTTCGGCGGCCGAGGCCTGCGGATTGCCGTGGTCGAAGCCGAAGAACGGATTGCTGCCGAGGATCAGGCGGGAGACCTCCAGCGTGCCGAGGCGGATCTTCGGCAACGTGCCCACCGCGACCTCTGCGGCCAGCCCGTGGGAGGCGCGAGAATCCCCACCGCCGAGGCGAGCGCGGCGGTCTCGGCGAGAAACTCGCGCCGGTTTCGTGACTGGTTCATGGGCCGCCCTCCTCGAAAGGAAAGTAAAGAAGCCAACGAAGCGACGATACCCCGCCAGCGTACTGGGTGGGCCGCCGGATTGCCATCCAATGATGTCACGGCGTCGCTTTCGTGGGTTCGATCCGGACCTTGCGCCCTACGAGCCTCCTTTCTGTCCTCCCCACCTCATCGCGAGTGGCCCCGGTCGCGCTGGACCGAGGCCATCCGTGATGAGTGAGCGAAGGGGGGCGGGTCACGAGCCGAGTTCTCAGCCCCCGAGGAGGAGGGTCGTTCCCGCGACCGGGTAGGCTCCCTCGTTCCCCGCGGCGTCGACGGCCACGACCGTGATGGTCATGCTCGTGGCGTCCGCCGCCTGGTTCGGGAGCGTGAGACTGCTCGAGCCGGCCGGGGCCGTATTCAACACGGTGTGGGCCAGGCCGTCGCCGTCGATCCAGAACAGGTAGATGTTGTAGCCCGCGATCGGCTCGGCCGCGACGGTCGGGGCCGCCCACGTCACGCTGATCCCGCCGCCCTGGCTGAACGAGGCGGCGACGTTGTTGACCGGGCTGGCGAAGACCACCGGGACCGTCAGCGTGATGTCCGACTCCCCGACGGCGTTGGTGACCGCGACGACCGGGTAGTAGTAGGCGCCGAGGTCCGCGATCGTGGGGGTCCAGGTCACGACGCCCGTGTTGGGATCGACGGTCATCCCGGCCGGCGCCGTGCCCGCGACCAGCGAGAAAGTGCTTTGAAGCGACGTGTTGTTGTCGGTCACCTGGACCGTCATCGGCTGCCCGATGACGGCGTAGGCCGCGCCGGCGTTGGAGGTGAAGGCGTAGGACGGATTCGGCAAGTTCGGGGCGTAGTTGAACGAGAGCGACGTGTTCCACAGACCCGGGTTGCCGTTCGCGTCGATCGCCTCGATGTTCACCTGGTACGTGCCCGGATAGGACCACAGGCTCAGCGGCACGGAGAGCGTCGCCGCGTCGGTCGTGAAGGTCTCCTGTCCGAAATCCGGTCCGGTGATCCACACGTAGTAGCCGGCGACCAGGTTGTCGTTGTAGACCGGCGGCGACCAGCTCAGGATGGGCGACAGGGTGTCGGTGCCGGTCACGGTGACGTTCTGGGGCGCGTCGGAGATGTAGATCACCGGGTTGACGGTGATCTGGGCGGTCCCTACGCTGTTGGTCAACTGGAAGGTCAAGGGCGCGTTGCCGACCTGGTCCGGGGTGGGAATCCAGTTCACCACGCCGGTGGCCGGGTCGATGGACACGCCGGCCGGCGCCGAGACGACCGTGAACGTCGAGGGCGTGTTGCTCGCGTCAGTGATCTGGAGCCCGATCGGGAAGCCGACGACGTTCAAGGTGGGGCTGTCGGTATTGGTGAACGTGAAGCCCGGCACGGGGACGTCGGCCGACACGCTGATGGACACGGTCAGCGGGGTGGTCCCGAACTGGTTCGTCGCATCGAAGGTGACACTGGTGGGGGTTCCCACGTAGCTCGCGGTCGGCGTCCAGGTGACCAGCCCGGTCGTCGGATCGACCGTCATTCCGGCCGGCGGATTGGCGATCGAGTACGTGATCGCGGAGAGCGAGCTCGCGCTGAGCTGGATGCTGAGCTGATGGTTGGCGACGATGGCAAACCCGTAGCTTGGAACGGAGCCGGGCTCGGTGGCCGTGAAACCGGACGGAAAGGCCCCCGGGGTCACGTAGATGGGGCGGGAGTATCCGCTCGAATACCCATTGACGTCTGTCGCCTTGACGTACAACGAGTAGGTGTGGTTCTGGGTCAATCCCGAAATGGTGGCCGAGGTCGTCGAGCCATTCGTGGTAGCCTCCAGGATGGTGTGGGTGGTGCTGCCGCCCCCTCGGCCGCTGTGGCCCGTGGTGTAGATCCAGTAAACCGAGTAACTGCTCAGCGCCACGTTGTCCGTGGACGCGCCCCAGGAGATCGTGACCGAGGTGGCGCCGAGGCCGGTGAGCACCGGGGTGCCCGGCACGGTCGGCGGGGAAAGCACCTCCCGGCTTTCCAGCGGCTGGACCGACGCCACGAACCTCCGGGATGGACGTGGCCGTGTCGAAGTGGTGCGCACGGGTAACCTCCCCCTCGATGGGTGCTTGAGTGCGACGAATCGTGGAACCCCAGCGACAGCTCGGAGCGTGCCGCCGCACCGCCGCTTGTGGCTGGTTTTGGGCGGAGAACCTGCTTCGGCCGGGGGTCGGACGCGCTCAGGAGGTGGATCGAACGAACGGACGAAGACGAACGGCTGGATCGTGCCGGCCAGAAAGGGGGCTCGATCAAACAGCCGAGGAGATGTGATAGGGAGGGCGGCCGATGATGGCTGTCATCAGCGTCCCACACATGCGAGGCGGATCACACAGGTGGTACCGCCATGTTCTCTCATTGCACGAACGATGGGTCCTATTGGAATGAACGAATCCTTAGAGATTTTCGAGCCCCTATGTAAGAAAATATCGATAAACACGAATCTTTACGAAGTGACCGAACCCGACCTATCATGACGCCTGGGATTCCTGGCGGCTGACCTCAGAGGCTATCCGGAAAGCCCCGGAGGGGCGGCCGTGTGTAGCCAGGGGCGTCAGCCCCTGGAGGGCGGAACGGTGCGCCGCAGAGACCTCTTCGAGCCCCGCAGGGGCGACCGAAGGCCCAGCGGGACCCCGCCTTCGGTCACCCCTGCGGGCTCGAAAGGCGGATAGCGCGGTCGCGGCCCCGGTTCCAGGGGCTGACGCCCCTGGCTACACGCGGCCGCCCCTCCGGGGCGGAAAACCATCTTTCCGGATAGGCTCTCAGATCACGCATCGCGACCCGCAGACATCTGGACACCCACGCGAGGAGAAATAATGGCGTCGGCCGACACGCCTGAGCACTCGCGGCCCTGGCCGACAACGAACGAATTCGTTGTCGGCTTGACCCCACGCGCGCCGATTCTCTAGACTTGCCGATGTTCCTTCGCGAGCGCGCTCTTTGCAGGGCGGGGCCTCTCCGATGCACACGGCTTTCCGTATCCCGGTCTACGGCCTGGTGGTTGCACTTACGATGGCCATCCCGCTCGGCTGCGGAGGGTCCCAGCCGGAGGAACGCGGGCCGGCGGCGCGGGTGGTCGTCTACTCGGCGCAGGACGAGGAGTTCGCCCGGCCGGTGTTTCTGGACTATGTCCACAAGACCGGTGTGCGCATCGAGCCGAAGTATGACACGGAAAGCACCAAGACGGTCGGCCTGGCGGGCGCGATCCTGGCCGAGGCGGACCGGCCGGTGTGCGACCTTTTTTGGAACAATGAGATCCTCAACACGCTGCGCTCGAAGCGCGCCGGGCGGCTGGCGCCGTTTCATCCCTCGCACGGCGCGGCGATTCCGGCCGCGTTCCGCGCCGGCGACGGCACCTGGTACGGGTTCGCCGCGCGTGCCCGCATCCTGCTGGTCAACACCCGGCTAGTTCCCGAGGGCCAGCGGCCCGGGAGCATCCGCGATCTGGTCGAGCCGAAGTGGAAAGGGCGCATCGGCCTGGCCAAGCCGCTCTTTGGCACCACGGCGACGCACGCCGTCTGCCTGTTCCATGTCTGGGGGACCGAGCCCGCCAGAGCCTTTTTCCGCGACCTGAAGCGGAACGAGGCCCAGATCCTGGCGGGCAACAAGCCGGTCGCGCAGGCGGTCGGCGGCGGGCAGCTCGCCTTCGGCCTGACCGATACCGACGACGCCCTGGAAGAGATCGCCGCGGCGAGTCCGGTCGCGATCGTCTATCCCGACCGCGAACCGGACCAGCTCGGCACGCTGTTCATCCCCAACACGCTGGCCGTCATCCAGGGCGCGCCTCATGCCGCGGCGGCCGAGCAGCTCGCCGACTATCTGCTGAGTCCCGAAGTCGAGCGCGCCCTGGCCGAAGGTCCCAGCGGTCAGATCCCGCTCAATGCCAGCGTGACCGCCCAGCTTCAGGTCGAAACCCCACGCACCGTCAAGCCGATGTCCGTCGATTTCGAAGCCGCCGCCGCGCATTGGGACGAGGTCGCCGCGTTCCTGGCGGCGGAGTTCGCCACGAACTGAGCCGCACGACGATCAGGATGCGCCGGCCGTCACGGCCTTCTTCGCTGCCGAGACGTGCTGGTCGATGAACTTGTTCAGAGACCGGAATTCAGGGGAAACCGCCTTGAGGGCCTCCACGTCGAACGGTCTGCGCTGCACGAGCTCGCCGATTCGAATCGCCTGGTTATAGTACATGCCCTGATCCTGACGTCTCGGGTCGGTCTCCGGACGATCCTCGAATTGCTGCTTGATCCAGGGATCGGCCAGAGCCCAGGCATTGATCCGGGGCGCGGCCAGCGCGACGTGCCACCCCTGAAGGGCACAGGCCGCAAGAATACGCTGGAGTGTTCCCCTTTGCTCCTCGATTTCGATGGGGTCCTCGGTCTGGGTATTGAAGACAAGGGCGAGCGGAAGCTCTGGCTGCTCCAAGAGCGAGAGTTTCGCCATTCCAATCGCCGCGCTGCGCACGAGATAGTCCCGGACCGCCACATCGCCGGCGGCTCTCCGGTCCGCAAAAATCGCCTCCAAGAATCGGCGTTCCGGCAGGTTCTCCGTCAGCAGCCAAACGCGCGGACGACTCATTGAAGGATCTCGCGTTGGTTCGGGTCGAGGGCGGGTAGAGTCGCGTCTCCCCATTGTACCGCCCTCTGCCATTTGTTCCGAACGATCAGGACGAGATCTTTCTCTCGAATCGCCATCTCCAGGTCCTCTCGGTTGAAAAGAAGGAGACGGATGGGTCGGAGCACGGCCACCAATTCCAGGGCCGCATCGGTGTAACCCGAGACCGAGAAGAACAATCCCAGTGTCCCGATCGGTCTGCGCTCAATGGCGAGTTGAAACTTGGCCAGGCTGGTGAAATCAACCGGGTCGGTCCAGTTCTTGGATTCGATCAAGAGCCCTTGCCATCCCTCGATCACCAGTCCATCAATCTCCTCGATCATTTTGCCTTCCGGTGGATTTCGATACGGACCGAGGATTGTGGGAGGATGACTTTGATCACTGCTGAGACGGAAGGATTCAATGATCCAGCGTTCGAACACATAGCCAGCTTCACTTGCACTGAGAGTTGAACCACGAAAGCGGGGCTGAGGCGAAGAAATCGCTGTGGTGGGATCAGGAACGAGGTCTGCGCCAGATCGCACCGAGATCGCTCCAGTCCGCCACCTTCCAGCCCCTCAGGTCTGGGGGATCTTGGGGAGTCGATCGGGACCTGGACGTTTTGCGAGCCATTTCCCCGACTCCTCATCCCACCTGCGCCCGGCCGATACCCTCGTAGGTGAAGCCGAGCGCGGTCATGCGGCGGGGGTCGTACAGATTACGGCCGTCGAAGATGACCGGCGTGCGCATGAGGCGCTTCATGGTGACGAAGTCGGGGGTGCGGAACTCGTTCCACTCGGTGACGATCACCAGGGCGTCGGCGTCGTGGAGGGCCTCGTACCGGTGCTCGGTGAAGGTCAGGCCGGGCGTCTCGCCAAAGTGGGCGCGGACGTTGGCGATGGCCTCGGGGTCGTGGGCGCACACCTTGCAGCCGGCTTCGAGCAGGGCCTGGATCAGGGTCAAGGCGGGGGCTTCGCGGGTGTCGTCGGTGCGGGGCTTGAAGGCCAGGCCCCAGATGGCCACGGTCTTGCCACGCGCCTGCTCGGGGCCGCCGAAGTGGGCCAGCACCTTGCGGGGGAGGACGGTTTTTTGCGCCTCGTTGACCGTATCGACGGCCCGCATCATGCCGCGGGCAGGCCCTTCTCGTCGGCCATCTTGATCATGGCGCGGACGTCCTTGGGGAAGCAACTGCCGCCGTAGCCGGCGCCCGGGAACAGGAAGCTGAAGCCGATGCGCGAGTCGTGGCCGATGCCCCGGCGCACGTCGTCGATATCGGCGCCGTAGGCCTCGCACAGGTTGGCCATCTCGTTGATGAAGCTGATCTTGGTCGCCAGCATGCCGTTGGCGACATATTTGGTCATCTCGGAGCTCTCGGGCGTCATGACCAGAAACGGCCGCTCGGTGCGCAGGAAGGGCGCGTGCAGGACGCGGAGCTGCTCGGCGACTTCGCCCCGCCGCACGCCGACGACGACGCGGTCGGGCTTGGTGAAGTCCTCGATGGCGGCGCCTTCCTTGAGGAACTCGGGATTGCTGGCGGTGTCAAACGGCACCTGGGTCAGCGCGGCCATGTGCCGGGCGAGTGCGGCGTTGGTGCCGACCGGCACGGTGCTCTTGACGACGATCGTCTTGGGCGCGCTCAGCGTGCGGGCGATCTGTTCGCCGACGGCGAAGACCGCGCTGCAGGTCGGCGCCGCCATCGGCGCCCTGGGGCGTGCCCACGGCGATGAACACGACCTCGGCGTCGGCAATCCCGGCCGGCAGGTCGGTGGTGAACTGGAGCCGGCCGTCCCGGTGATTGCGCCGGACCAGCTCGGCCAGGCCCGGCTCGTAGATCGGGATCTCGCCCTGTTTGAGCCGGCTGATCTTCTCGGCGACCTTGTCGACGCAGACCACATCGTTGCCGCTGTCGGCGAAGCAGGTGCCGGTGACCAGACCGACGTAGCCCGTTCCTATGACTGCGAGTTTCATGGCGCTCACCTTCGACTGTCCGGGTCATCCGTCGCAAAGCCGGATTATCCCGGAGCGTCCGCCGCGCTGGCAAGGGCAGCGAGCCGCGGCGGCCGAATCGCGGACACGTTTCCTCGTCACGGAACGCAGGCGCGGCCCCCGGCACCGTCTCTTTTCTTCCACCGCACGCCGCGACCGCCAGCCACTTGTTATCGATGGCATCGAGGCAAGATAATAGCACGGTTGGGATCGTGCCCAGGCGATTGACCGCGGCTTGTCACTGACGATGGCGCATGACTCGTCGGGACGGATGGGGAGGTACCCATGCCTGCTGTTGAACTCCAGTGCCCACACTGTTCGGCCGTGAACGCGAGAGATAGCCAAGTGCTGGGGCCATCGACGCACTGTTCGCGTTGTGGCCACGCGTTCCACGTCGCGCAAGAGAATACCGTCTCGTCCGCTTCGCCTTTGTCGTCATCGGACACGCCCGCATCGCCGCCCCCCGCCCTGTCACCCCGGCGTCGGCTCCCTCAGATCGGTGCCGCTGGCGCCGCGGCGCTCTCGATCTGGGCCGCGGCGCTCTTGATCTGGGCGACGGTCCTCTACGTGGTGACCGACAAGGGCACGATCCGGATCGACCTGAACGCGCCCGGGGCCACCGTCCGAGTCGATGGCGACGAGGTGAAGATCGAGAACCTCGGTGCGCCGATCACGCTCCGCGCCGGCAAGCACAAGCTCATCGTGAAGCGCGGCGACGAGGAGATTCACGCCGAGGAGTTCACGATCAAACGCGGCGAAAACCCGGTGCTGAAGGTGACGCTGACTCCGGCAGGGAAAGACGCGCCGCCGCCGAAAGAGCTCACCAACTCGATCGGTATGAAGCTCGTCCGCATCGAGCCGGGCGAGTTCATGATGGCGCGCCGACTCGGATCCCATAGCGGAACCGGATACGAAGCCCCAGCATCGCGTGCGCATCACCCAGCCGTTCCATCTGGGTGCAACCGCGGTGACACAGGGACAGTATGCGGCCGTGATGAAAGTGAATCCGAGTCAGTATAAGGGTTCGGACGATCTGCCTGTCGATTCGGTGTCGTGGTTCGACGCCGTGACGTTCTGCAACAAGCTCAGCGAGCAGGAGAAGCTCGATCCCTACTACCAGATCGATGGGGAATCGGTCACCATTCGGGACGGCAAGGGATATCGCCTGCCGACGGAAGCCGAGTGGGAATACGCCTGTCGCGCGGGGAGCACGACCATCTTCCCCTGGGGCGACACTCTGGCCGACATGGGTGATTACGCCTGGTTCGCGGTGAATTCCGGAGGAAAGCCCCATCCCGTGGGACAGAAGCGCCCGAACCCCTGGGGACTTCTCGACCTCCCAGGAAATATCCGTGACTGGTGCTGGGACCGTTATGATCCTTCTGGTTATGGGAAGAGCCTAGCGGTCGACGACCCCACCGGGGCCGGCGTGGAATTCGGGGATCGAGCGACAAGAGGTTTGCACTGGTCCCAGAACGACCTGAGGGCCTGCGAGTCGGTAGATCGTTGGGGGCGTAACCCTCACGAGCGGGTCTTCGATTTGGGCTTCCGAGTCGCCCGAACAACGAATGAGCCTGCGGCGCCAGCAATGATCGGCATTCTCCAAAAGCCCCCGGCGCAGCCAGCAACGACCCAGCCGCCACCCACAGAGGTCGATCGCAAGGCTGCCGAGTGGGTGCTGAGCGTGGGCGGCAAAGTGTCAGTCATCGTCGGAGGACAAGAGCGCTTCGTGCCGGCCGCGGCGCAGCTTCCGAGCGAATTGTTCCGGCTCACCGGTATCGACCTGCAAGACATCAAGTCGGTCGAAGATGATTCCCTGGCCCATCTCGAAAATGTGACCTTGTGCCGAGGCATCTCCCTCTGGGGAACGAACATCACGGACGAGGGCCTGAAGCATCTGGAGAACATGGTCGGCCTCAACTCTGTCGGCGTTTTCGCCACGAGGGTCACCGGGACAGGCTTCAAGTACCTCCGGCGGGCCACTTCGCTTTCGAATGTGGGAGCCTGGCAAGCGAACTTCACCGATGAAGGACTGGAAGTCCTGAAGTCGTTTCCAGCCTTGAGTGGTATGTACCTCTTTAGCAACACGTTCACGGATGTCGGGATGAGCTACATTCGCGACATGAAGCACCTGCGTTCGATGAATATCTTCAGCGACAAGCTCACCAACCGGGGCCTGGAGTATCTCTCCGAGGCACCGGAGCTGGAGGAGATCTGGACCCAAAAGGGGCCCTTGACGGATGCGCACGGCTTGGTGAAGCTCGCGAGACTACCCAAGCTCAAGCACCTCTGGACCGGTGGTTTTCCCATCGATGATGATCAGTTCAAGGAGTTGATGACCCGAGCTGTTCGCCTCGAGCATCTCGGGCTCGGGGAGTCACGTATCACTGACAAAGGCCTCGAGGCAGTCAGATGCCGGCCCGAGTTGACAATGTTGGGCCTGGGTCGTTCCCCTCTGCTTACTGACCAAGGAATGGCGAATCTTCTCCAATTGCCGGGGCTCGGCTTCCTCGGGTTGCCTGAGACCGCTATCACCGATGACGGCCTGAAAACGCTCCAGAAGATCGCGACACTGAAGCAACTCGATGTCAGGGGAACCAAGGTCACAGCCGCTGGCGTGGCGGAGTTCCAGAAAGCCCTGCCAAACTGCAAGGTCGAGGTGAGCCCGGAGGTTCAAAAGGGCCTTGAGTCGCTGCATGCAAAAGAGGCCGCGACGAACTCACCCGAATCCCAGTAGAGAACACGGGCCACCAGGGCTACCTGGGTTACCAATTCGTTCGCGGGTGGCCCGGACACGCTTGCTTCGTGTCCGGGTCGCGCAGCGACAAGAGGCATCAGATCCGGCTCGGGGGCCTGGGATGCGCCGTGCTGACCCTCCGCGCCACTTGCGGCTTGCGCCGCCCGGACAACGCGGCATTGGTGAAGGGGCTGGCCTGCGGGGAGCGAGAAAGGGGACGTAGCGGGAGTGGGAAAAGGGACGCAGCGAATAATATTACCCCGGCAAGAAAGTAGGTCGGACAATCCTGTCCGACTCCCCCGGCCTGTCGGACAGGATTGTCCGACCTACAGGAGGATCTTCTTTGCCGGGGTAATAGAAGTATGTCGCTTGTCCCCTTTTTCTCGTCCCTATCCCGGAGTGTCCGCCGCGCTGGCAAGAGCAGCAAGCCGCCGGGACGGGATCGAATCGCTACGTGGTGAACGTCTCCTTGATGACGACGGTACCCGGGCCGTCGGTGTGGAAGACCAGCAAAGGCTGGAACTGGGTGCGATCGCCCGCGTTCTGCGGGTACGATGTGCCGGAGAAGGTGTATTTCAAGGGCTTCGTCGAGGGGTTGGGCGTGATCGTCTTGAGCACCTTGCCGAGATTCTGCGCCTGCGTGAAGTACGGGTTGGCCGCGGTCGAGCTGGTGGTGTCGATCGCGATCGTGTACGTCTTCCAGGTGGTCCCGGTGCTGTTGAGGATGCCCCAGCTATTGGTCTGATCGAGCGTGAAGGACCCGCCCCCGCCGCTGATCTGCAGGGTGATGGTGAACGCCTTGTCGCTGGAGTTGTACGTGGTATCGACCTGCGCCCGGGTGGTGCCGGTGCCGGCGGAGGAGCGGTTCGGGTTGATGGTGATCGCGGTGATGGCGCCCTGGACCGCATTGAGTCCGCCGCCGGGCAAGCGGCCCGGGAGCGAGCCGTTGGACGCGGCGATGCTCTGGAAGAAAAGCGCCAGCCGGGCCGGGCCGATCACGCGGCGTTCCAGCAAGCCCGCCCAGAACCGCACGCTGGCCATCTCGGGCTGGAAACCCAGCGTGTTCTGATAAAGCCCCAGCACAAAGGCGGCGCGGGGGCCGATGCCGCCGAACGCCATCGGGCCCAGGCCGTGCCCGGCCCCGAACCGGCTGAGCAGGGCGCGGCCCTCCAGATTGTCCAGCTCCGGCCGAAACCGCATCGAACGCTTGGCGTGGGCCATGATGGTGTTTCCTGGCGGGGACGATCCGCGAACGTGTGTATGGTTAGCCTACGTCGCCCGCATGCGGTTTGCCACCGATATCGAACCGGCCGTCTCCGTTGACACGACCGCGACGCAGGTCCAAACTGGATAGCAGGTACCAGCCTCTCCCGGGTTCCCCAAAGACGAAGCGAGCGACCGACGGCGCCGAGAGCAATATAGGACAAGCACCTCGTACCAGAATCCAAAAAGGGACGGCCCATGTTCCATCGCGGGCGAGGATTGCGCGGGACGGCGTGCGCGTGGGGGCTGGCGCTGATCGGACTCGTCGCGGCCGCGCAGGAAGCGCCCCGGCCGCTGGCCGAGGCCGAGCAGGAATGCCGCCAGGCCCTTCAGGAGTTCTTCCAGCGCGACCCGAGCCAGTCCCAGGCGGCCATCGCAAAGGCGGAGCGCGTCCTCAAGCTCGAACGCGCGCTGATCGATCGGGCCAAAACCGATCCGCAGGCCCAAGCGCACCTCAACGCGCGCCGGATCGAGCTCGATGTCGTGCTCGACTTGCTGGCGGACCAGCATCAGCTCGATCACGACTTCGACGCGGAGGCGCGCGTGCGCCGCGAGCTGCTCGACGTGCGGACCGCCTTCTACGGCGCGGAGAACTGGCGCACGGTCTCGACCCGGCTCGATCTGGATCAAGTGGAGGCGATCCGCGCCTCGATCCAGCACAGCGCCGACGACTCGAAGAGGCCGAGACCCTGACGCGGCAGGCGCTCGAACAGGCCGCACAGGGGCGCTTCGCCGCGGCGCTGCCGGCGGCCGAGCGCGCCGTGACGATCCGCAAGGAAGTTCTGGGTGAGCGCCGGCTGGATACGCTCTGGGCCCTGTTCAACCTCGGCTCCCTGTCCAGCCGCGCGGCCGATTACGCCCGTGCCGGGCCGGTGCTCGACGAGGCGGAGAAAGTCGCCCGCGCCCTGGCCGGCGAGCGGCATCCCTATCTGGCCCGCGTTCTGGAACAACAGGCCGAGCTCGCGGAGAACCTGGGCGACTTCGATCGGGCGGAACGGCTCCAGCGGCAAGGTCTGATGCTCCTCGTGCAAACACGGGGCGCGCTCAGCCTCGACACCGCGCGGCGCAGCACAACCTGGCATCTTGATGCGCGATCGCGGCAATTACGCCGAGGCGGAGTCGCTCTTCCACCGTGCTATGGACGCTCAGAGAAAGAGCCAGGACAAGGCGAATGCCCCGTACGCCGCGATGCTCAACGACCTGGGGGAGCTCTTAATGCTGCGGGGCGACTACCAACTGGCAGAGGAGGCCGTGAGCCAGGCGCTGAAAATACGCAAGGCGATCCTCGGCGAGAAGAGCCTGGCCTACGCCGCCAGCCTGAACGACCTGGCCGTGGTCTACCGTGTCGAAGGCGCGCGCGACAAGGCGGAGACGTACCTGCGGCAAGCGGCGGAAATCGTCCGGCAGGCGCTCGGGCCGGACCATCCGTATTATGCCACCAGCCTCGCCAACCTGGCCGCAGTGCTGATCGAGCGCCTCCGCCTTCGATGAGGCGGTTCCCTTGTTTGATGAGGCGTTGCGCATCCGTCGCCAGGCTCATGGCGACCATCATCCGGCCGTGGCCGCCGCGCTGAACAACCGCGCCACGCTGGCCTTTTTCCTGGGCGATGAGGCGCGCGCCGAGCGTCTCCACCGCGAGGCGCTGGCGATCCGGGAGGCCGTCCTCGGACCGTTCCACCCGGAGGTGGCGGCGAGCCTGATCAACCTGGCCACGGTGCTGGCCATCTCGAACCAATGGCCCGAAGCCGCGGACGATCTGGACCGGGCGCGACGGATCGCCCTCCGCCACGCCGCCACGGTGCTGCCCGTCTTGACCGAGCGTGCGCAACGGTCTTTTCTCGAGTGGACCGACCAGAATCATCTGTTCGCTTCCCTGTCCCTGGCGCTGGCCCATGCCGACGAGGCGGCTACGGTGCGCCGGTCTGCGGCCTGGGTGCTCAACGGCAAGGCGCTGGTGCGGCAGACGCTGGCCGAGCAGGCGCGGCTGGCCCGTGCCGCGCGCGACCGCGACCCGAAAACGGCCGAGATCGCCCAGGATCTCCAGGCCAAGCGCGCCGAGCGGGCGCATCTGGTCCTGGAGCTGAGCCGCCACCCGCCCGGCCCGGAGAGCAATGTCTGGGCCAAGATCGAGGACCTGAATCGACAGGAGCTGGCCCTGGCGTGGAAACTGGCCCAGAATCTGGGGCGGTCCCAGCGCGCCGCGGCCTGGATCGAGCTGGACGAAGTCCGCCGCGCGGTACCGGCCGACGGCGTGCTGGTCGAGATGGCGCGGTTCAACCTGTTCCGCCCGTCCCGCCGCGCCGATCTCTGGCGGCCGGCGCATTACGCGGCCTGGATCATCCCGCCGGCCGGAAAAGGCGAGGTGCGGCTGATCGACCTGGGGCCGGCCGCCGAGATCGACGAGGCCGTCCAGGCCGTCCGCGCGGCGCTCCACGACGCGCCGGGCATTCTCAGCGAGCAGACCGAAGAGCGCGCCGAGGCCCGCCTCCAGCCCGCGTTGAAAGCTCTGGCCCAGCGCATTCTCGAGCCGCTCTTGCCCCAGATCGGCCCGGCCGAGCGCTGGCTGGCTCAGCCCCGATGGCGCGCTCTGGCTGGTCCCCTGGGCCGCGCTGCCGCTCGCCGACGGCCGCCATGCGGTCGAGCGGCACACGATCAGCTTCCTGGCCAGCGGCCGGGATCTCGTCGAGCGGCGACGCGGACCGCCCGTCCAGCCAGGCCCCAGCCTGATCCTGGCGGCGCCTGATTTCGACCTGGCCCCGGCGGTCCCCCCGACACCTCCTGAGAACCAGGGCGCGGCCGAGGATCTCCTGAGCCGGGGCCGGGCCACCACCGCTCTGACCGACGCCCTGCCAAAACGCTGGCCGCCTCTGCCCGGCACCGCGAAAGAGGCCGAGGACGTGTGGCCGAAAATGGAGGCTTACCTCGGCGCGGCCCCGACCTTGAAGACCGGCGCCCAGGCCCGGGAGCAGGCCTTCAAAGAGGTATCCCGCCCCCGCGTGGTCGAACTGAGCACCCACGGCTATTTCGTCGAAGCCCCTCCGAAGGTTCCGCCCGACCGTGACTCGCTCCTGAGTGAAGAGCCGGCCCTGGCGTTGCAGATGGTGACTGCCCTGAACCCCTTGCTCCGCTGCGGACTGGTCCTGGCCGGCGCCAACCATCCCGGCGGGAGCGACAACGACGATGGCCTGTTGACCGGCCTGGAGATCCTCGATACCGACCTGCGCGGGACCGAGCTGGTCGTCCTCAGCGCGTGTGACACCGGCCTGGGCGAAACCCGCACGGGCGAAGGCGTCATCGGACTGCGGCAGGCCTTTCAACTGGCCGGGCGCAGGCCGTGGTGGCGACCTTGTGGTCCATTCCCGACCGGGAGACCGGCGACCTGATGATCCGGTTCTGGGATGCTCTCCAGAAGAACCACTCCCCGGCCGATGCCCTGACGGCCGCCCAGCGCGGCGTGATCGCCAGCCGCCGCGATGCGCACCATGCCGCGCACCCGCTCTACTGGGCCGCGTTCAGCTTGACCGGCCAGACGACGTTCCCCCCAACACAGGAGCCCAAACCATGATCCGCCCCGTTCTGATCGGCCTGGCCCTGCTCGGCGCTCCCCTCGCCGCCTCGGCGCAGAATGCGAAGGAGCTGGCCCAGGATATCCTCACCAAAGGCGCTGCCCTGTTCGACAAGTGCGACGGCGCCGCCATGGCGGCCACGTACGTCGAAGACGCGGAGTCAGCCTCATCAGCAAGGACAAGGAAGCCACCGACTACAAGATCGAGAACTACCGCGGCCGCGGCGCGATCGAGAAGTTCTACGCCGACTTCTTCCGCAACCGCGACCGTTCGCTCAAGTCTCGTAACGTCGTCGAGTCCGCCCATTTCGCCGGCCCCGACCTGCTCTTGATCCACGGGACCTTCACCCTCGACGCCAACAGCAGCGAACCGCCCATGCCGTTCCTCCAGATTCCGCACCAAGCAGGGCGACACCTGGCGCATTCTCACCTTGCAACTTCTCATCATTTCGGAGAAAGAAAGCCAGTAGAAACTACCGTCACCCCAAGGAGAGAGTCCGAACCATGATCCGTCTCACGCTGGTCGGCCTGGCCCTGGTCGTTGCCTCTTCGGCCCAAGCGGCCCAGGACCCCAAGGAACTGGCCCAGGAGATCCTCACCAAAGGCGCCGCGCTGTTCGACAAGTGCGACGCCGCCGCCATGGCCGCCACCTACACCGAGGACGCGGAGATCCTCCTCATCAAGGACGAGAACAACGCCGGTCACTACAAGATTGACGAGGCCTACCGCGGTCGCGCGGCCATCGAGAAGGGCTACGCCAAGGTCTTCGAGGACCGCGACCACGCGCTCAAGTTGCGCAACACGGTCGAGGCGGCCCATTTCGTCGGCCCCGACTTGCTGCTGATCCACGGGACCTTCACCCTCGATGTTTCCAAGCCCGATGCGTCGGCGCCGTTCCTCCAGGTGCGCACCAAGCAGGGCGACACCTGGCGTATCCTGACTTTGCAGCTCTTCGCCGTCTCGGAACAATGACGGAGGGCCGATCCGCCCGCTGCCCTCTGCTTGCCGCCTTCCGCGGAAGGAGATCCACCGATGGGCACCACAAGAGCCGTGGCCCTGCTGAGCCTCGGTTTGCTGGCAGCGGGTGTACTGGCGCCAGCGCGGGCGCGTCGTTGCTGGAGTCGAAACTGACGCCCGACGGTTCGGCCCAACCGCCCGGCGATCGCCTCGAATTGCAAGTGCTGTTCGATCCCGGCGAAAAGGCCATCCGCATCGAGGCCCGCGCGGTGCTGGTGCCGGCCGAGAAAGACAAGCCCGTCGTGCCGGTGTCGGCGCGCGGCGACCCGCACCGTGACGCCGCGGGGCGATTCCTGCTCGCCGAGGACCTGGCGCCGCCGGCCGACAACGGCCTGCTGGCCAACGTCACTCTGATCGTTCCCTATCAGGAGCTCGACATCCCCTACGGCCGGCACCGGCTGGCCTACGAGATCCGCGGCCTGCGCGGAGCCGACATCCTCTTTGTGGGAGGCACGCCGATCACGCCGCTGGCGGTCACGCGCCAGCCGCGCACATCGATGCTCGTGACCGAACCGCCCGCCGCGAAACCGCTCAAGATCGAAGCCATCGTGGGCGGTCCGGCGGGACACGCTCAGACCGAGTCCCTGGAGCTGAAAGTCATCCCGCGCGACGCGGAGCCCATCCGCAAACTCGTCGAGGTCAACATCCCCGGCGGCTATCTGCGCGGGGGTCTGATCGCGACCGATCCCGCTGCGCCGCCGGTCTTCGGCGCCACGCCGACGGCCGCTGCCAACGGTCTGGGCGTCGCCCTGGCCCGGGTCATTCCCGGCAGTCCCGCCGATCGCGCCCGGCTCGAACCCGGCGATACCCTGACTTCGATCAACGGTCGCCCCCTGCGCACGCTGGCCGACTTCGCCGACGCCATCGACCAGGCCGCCGGCACGACCATGCGCTTCGAGCTCCGCGACGTCCGCACCGGCAACATCGTGCCCGGCAAGGTCGACCTCAACGACTTCGTGCCAGCCGAGGCGGAAGCCAAAGTCGTCGCCCGGGGACAGCCGCAAACCGGTTCCCGCGACGAGTTCCTGAACCTGCTCCGTCAGCGCTTGACCGTGCCCGCCGCCGAGGTCGTGCCCGAGCGCAACCGGCTGGTCTTCTTCGCCACCAACCGCACGGTCGTCGCCCACCAGGGCACGCCCGGCGAACGCTTCGGCAGCGAGGCCGGACCCGGTCTGAACTACGGCTCCTGCCTGGTCAATATTCCGCTCGAAGTCCACAAGCCGGGCAACATCGAGACGCCCAGCGTGTTCAATATCTGGAACCCGCGCGACCCGAAGCAGTACTTCGTCATCGAGGCCACCAGCGCGCTGGACCTGCCGGCGTTTCTGGAGACCGTGCGCACCGGCAAGCCCGGCCAGCCGAACGACCTGATCGTGTTCGTCCACGGCTTCAACAACCCGTTCGACGACGTCGTGCTGCGGGTGGCGCAACTGGCCCACGACACGGGCTTTCCCGGCCGGGCGATGCTCTTTTCCTGGCCGTCGGCCGGCCTGCCCACCCACTACCAGCACGACGAGCGCACGGCCGCCCAGAGCGGTCCCGCACTCGCCGAGGTGCTCCGGACCCTGGCCCTCGACCGCCGCCGCGCGGGCGTGGCCGCGGGCAAGATCCACCTCATCGCCCATAGCATGGGCAACCGCGTCCTGCTCGCCGCGCTGGCCAAGCTGGGCGGCGATGCCAGCCTCGGCAAACCCTTCGGCCACATTGTGCTGGCCGCCCCCGATGTCGATTCGAACGACTTCTTCAACGAGTATGTCCAGTACGATGACAAGACGAATCCCCTCACGCGCCTGGGCGAGACCGTGACGCTCTACTGCTGCTCGAACGACGTGGCCCTGAAGACCTCGCAGTTCCTCCACAGCGCGAAGCGGCTGGGCGAGAAGCCGTGCTTCTTCCCCTGGATGGAAAGCATCCTCGCCGACAACGCCGATACCTCCGTCCTCGGGCACGGCTACATCGTCGAGGGCACCAAGGTCCTGACCGACCTGAAACTGATGATGCTCCTGAACCTCGCCGCCCCGCGCCGCCCGACGCTCATGGAGCTCTTGACCCCGCAGAAGCGGCCGTTCTGGGCGTTTCGGTGAGCGCCGAGGTCTTGCAGGGTGCATGAGAAGAGGTCGGATCGCCCTTTCTGTGTAGCGGCGGCCGTCTCGGCCGCTCTGGTTCAGGGACCCGGAGCGGCCGAGACGGCCGCCGCTACACAGAAAAGACCATTTTCATCCACCCTTCGAGGCGCCCGCCACAACCAGGCTGCAACCGCCCCCCGGCTCCCGTATGCTGACGCTTCCGGGCGGGCGGCCGCCCGAATTCGGTCTCAACTTCTGGGAGAAGCGACGTGGCATCGATGAAACAAACCTGGACCCTCCTCGGCCTGCTGGCGTGGCTCGTGGTGAGCCCGCACCTGGTCCCGGCCGACGAACCGGCCTTCACCCGCAAGGAAGACGTCATCTATGGGCGCAAGTTCGGCACGGCCTTGACGATGGACGTGTTCACGCCCAAGGCAAACGCCAACGGCCTCGGCCTGATCTGGGTCGTCAGCGGCGGCTGGTTCTCGGGGCATGAGGGGATTGGTCCCGGCTTCGTCACTCCCTTCGTCGAGCGCGGTTACACGGTCTTCGCCGTCGTCCACGGCAGCCAGCCCAAGTTCACGATCCCCGAGATCCTCCAGGACATGAACCGCGCCGTGCGGTTCATTCGCTACCATGCCAAGGATTACGGCATCGATCCGGACCACATCGGCATTTATGGCGGCTCGGCGGGCGGGCACCTGTCCTTGATGCAAGGGGTGGCCGGCGACAAGGGCAGCCTGTTGACGGCCGACCCCGTCGATCGCGCCTCCAGCCGGGTGCAGGCGGTCGCCTGCTTCTTCCCGCCGACCGACTTCCTGAACTACGGCAAGGAAGGCGAGAACGCCGTCGGGCGGGGCATCCTGGAAAACTTCCACGCACCCTTCGCCTTCCACGAGCTCGACCCCAAGACCAAGACGTTCGTGCTGATCACCGATGAGGCCAAGATCACCGAGATCGCCAAGCAGATCTCGCCGGTGACTCACGTCACGGCCGACGACCCGCCGACGCTGATCTTTCATGGCGACGCCGACACGCTCGTGCCGATGCAGCAGTCCGAGCTGATCGTCAAGAAGCTCAAGGACGCGGGCGTCGAGGCGAAGCTGGTCGTCAAGCCGGGTGCGTCCCACGGCTGGGCCGGTCTGGACAAGGATCTGTCCCAGTTCGCCGACTGGTTCGATGCGCACCTCAAGAAGTCCGCAGCCGAGACGAAGGCCAAGGCCGCGGCGGCCGGGAACGAGTCCCAGCCCGCCGAGAAACGTCCCAGCCAGGTCTGGACCCTGGTCGGCCCGCTCGGGGAAACGCCCAAGCGCGTCAACGACGATTTCCCCCTGTCCGACCAGGAAAATCACGGCGGCTGGACGAAGTTCGCGCCCATGAGCGACGAGTTCGAGGGCGAGTCGCTCGACCGTGACAAGTGGAACGTCGGCATGCGCTGGTGGGCGGGCCGCCAGCCCGCGCTGTTCTCGGAGAAGAATGTGACCGTCTCGGCAGGCCGGCTGCACCTGACGATGCGGAAGGAAGCCCTGGCCGCCGAGTTCGAGAAGCGCGGCTATCACGACTACACGAGCGCGGCCCTGCACACCAAGGCGCGGTCCAGCTTCGGCTACTACGAGGTGAAGGCCCGGCCGATGAACTCCGGCGGATCGAGCTCGTTCTGGTTCACAAAGGAGGACGCGCCGGACTGGGCCACCGAGATCGACGTGTTCGAGATCGGCGGCAAGGCCAAGGGGTTTGAAAACAAGGACAACATGACGCTCCACGTCTGGAAAACGCCCCGGAAAAAAGAGCACTGGAGCGTGGGGAGCGCCTGGAAGGCCCCCTGGCGGCTCGCCGACGACTTCCACGTCTACGGCCTGGACTGGAGCGAGAGCGAGCTCGCCTACTACGTCGATGGCGTGGTCGTCCACAAGGTCGAGAACACGCACTGGCACCAGCCGCTCTACCTGATCTTCGACAGCGAGACGATGCCCGAATGGTTCGGCATGCCCGACGACGCCGACCTGCCTTCGACGTTCGACGTCGAGTACGTCCGGACGTGGAAGCACAAGTGAGAGAGTCTACAAGAACCGGAGGAAGCGGACCCTCTGTGTAGCGGCGGCCGTCTCGGCCGCTCCGGGACTCAATATCCCGGAGCGGCCGAGACGGCCGCCGCTACATGGAAAAGATCCTGATCGTCACGGATTTTGGGGGAGTGGACGTCGGTACCCGCCGAGGGACGCGGACACCAACAGGTTCTGCAGCCAACTGTCGTGGTAACGGTGTCGGTTGAGTCGCTCGGCCGGGCACCGCCAGCCCTCGTTCGCACGTGCTGATGCCGGGTGCCATGGCGCGAAGTTCCACAACAACGCCCACGCCCGGCAGTGGAGCCGGCCGGCCGCGAGCGAGCCATGGAGGTGTTGACCGTGGTCGAAGTACTGGTTCATCCCCCGCATCTGGCGGTCGAGCATGTTGCTCGTGCGATGGCCGCCGGGGTGACGGTACGCCACCGCGAACTGACGACCCTTGCGACACAGGTCCAGCACTTTCTCCAGAACGACTCCCTCGAGGTGCTGGCCGGCCCACTCCCGCAGCCGACGCAACCGTTGCCCGAAGCCTCTCCGGTCGGGGGCGTGGTACACTTCCCAGACGCGCCGCGAGACCTCCGAGAACAGGTCTTTCAGGTGCTTGGCCCGGTCCCGGATCTTGATCCACCCGTGCAAGAAGCACAGGAGAAGAACCACTCCTTTGAACAACGCCTTCCAGGCCGCTTGCGTCCCTTTCCAGCCGTCGGTGCTGACGGTCTTGGGAGTGTACTTCGGGGCCACGTCGCGGGCCTCCTCCTGGAAGACCGCGTAGGCCATTTTCAGCTCGTCGGTGCCGGCGGCCTGGGCCGGCTCGGCCCCCAGGCAACACCCCTCGCCGACGGTGGTGGCGATGTACACCTTCTGCCCGTCGAGCGACTGATGGTGCTCGTCCGCCAGGAGATGTTCGGGGAGGTCCACTTGGCGCACGGTCGTGCCCACGATGCGGAACCGGCCCAGCCCACACTCCAGACGGAACCAGTACATCGGGTCGCCGCCGAAGACGTGGGCCAACGCCCAGTACGGCACGCCGAACTTGCGGAGAAACAGCGGGCCTTCGACGTCCCCGACGTGCGCCGTCATGTAGGGCATGAGGAACGAGGGCCGGATGCTGTAGGCGGTCCCGTCTCTCGAGAGGATGCGCCGGATCAGGAGTCCCTGTTTCCCCGACATGCGGCCGTCCTTCAACTCGTAGCCCTGTGCGAAGTTCGGCGGAAACAGCTCGGGCGTGGTTCGGAAGCCTTCATCAAGCAGACGTCGGAACGCGGCCGGGTCGTGAACGGCTTGCGTGTAGGCGTCTTCCGAGACGGGCAAGCAGATGGTACGATGTCCCCGCGACGACCGTGTCGCGCTTCCTTCGGCCATGATCCACCTCCTTCCAGGCACCGTGGATCATGGCCATTTTGTCTCCTCATGTCAGCATGCTGGCAGTCGCCCCCCAAAATCCGTGACGGTCAGGAAAACGGATCTGTTGCGGGCCAACGCGAGACGCTCGCCTGGTCTCGATACCGGTCTCCGGTCGAGTTCAGGATGATGCCTCGATATCGCCGGGGCCGCGACTCCTCCCCGCCGCGCGGTCGCTCGGCCTTGACTACCGGAAATGCGGCTTGCAGGTTGCGACCGAAGAGGTTTTCGGGGCCGCACGGACGATTTGTCTCTCGGCACCATTCCCGGTAGGCACCAAAAATGTCCCGGACGGAAGTCAGTTCCTGCGACTCGCGCGTGTCGGGGTTGATCAGGTCACAGCACTCGCACACAAAGCCGCTGATCGGGCTCGTAAGCTCGACGAGGCTACTTGCGATGTCTCCGGCTGACTTCGGGACGATGAATCGCCCGTCCTCCTGTAGCATTTTGCGTCCTTCCATTGCGAACCATCGAAGGATGCCTGGCAATTCTCCGATGAGTTTTGCTGTGAGATCTCGGATCTTCCTTGCCGAGCCAACTACGCGTGAATACCAATGGCACGAATCGACGCGCGAGGGCCCCGGATTGGTCCCTGAAGTTCGGCATTTCGTTGGTCGCGACGACGAGCCTGGTCATCAGTTTGAGGGTGACGGGCTGCAAATACTTCCTATCAACCGTAACATCATCCTCGCCGCTGATATTGAGGAGCCGCTCGACGATCGCGGATCGGTCGGAGGTTGACCACGACACACGTGCATCGGTAATGAATGCTGCCGTCTTATCGACGAGCGGCCACAACCCGAAGTTTGAACCCAGGCTGGCGAGGCTGGGGCTGACGACGTTGCGTTCGCCAAGCATATGCCGCAAGACGCGGAGAAGAGTGCCCTTGCCGGATCGGAGTGGACCGATCAACAGAAGGATCTTTTGTTGACGCGTATCAGGTGTAATTAAATAACCGAACCATTTCATGAGTTCCCGGATGCTCTCCGGATCATCGGGCCAAATCTCGCGCAAGAATGCTTCGAACCGCGTGGGCCGGGGAGGAGTCAGCGAAAAATCATAATCGAGAACAAGCGGACTAAAGAAACGCGGCGTGTGCGCCCGGATCGCGAGGGTATCGAGATCCACGAGGCCATTGCAGGCCGGCAAAATGTTCAAGGGTTCCGCATCGGCGGGCGTGGGATCAATCCAGCACGGTGCCGAGGCATCCCAAGACAGGACGGTCTCAGAGCCGAGAGCTTGCACCGTATTCTTCACGACGGTGGTCGTGACCTTTCGTACAGTAGGCGGCAATTCATCCTTCTTGTGGTTGGCCGTCCAGATGGCCAAATCCAATTTATAATCCCCATCAAAGCACGCTTTTATGTAAGCAACGAGATCGGACTGGATATCTTTGTATGCAATGTATGCCGATCCATCATGGCGATAAAAGTTTTGCTGATGATAAACCAGGCTGATTCCATCGTCGGTGCGAAAATAACCATTGATGAACGAACGAGCGAGCCGGTGCGGGTCATCGGGCGCTTCGACGACTGCCACCGCGTCCAAGTCCACCAGCGGGGCCGCGTCGGCGGCTTGCTCCAGCGCGGTCCGACGCTGCTCGTCAGTCCACTCCGCGGGGACCCCATCGGCCAGCCATTGCTCGATGTCGCCCTTTACCGGGACTGGCGCGTCGGTCTTCCACATATCGGCCAGCCGGACAATGCGGACCTGCGGGCGGGGCGAGAGCCCAGCCAGCAACGTGCATACACTCTTGGCATAGGCTTCCCCCGCTGCGATACCTTCTTTGTTGGGGGGGTTCTTGTCGGGAAAAATCACGATATCCTTGCCAGCGAGATCACCCCAATCGGTCTTGCCGGGAGCCTCCGCCCCATGGGCGCTCGTCGTGGCGATCACCCCGAGACGGCGGGCAAGATCAGCACATTTTTCGCCTTCGAGAATGTAAACACGTTGGGTGTTGGCCAACTCGGGCAAGTGGTACAGGGGCAGTTTTCCGGGCGGATCACCGATGACCCACCCGGCCGGCGTGCGGTAACAGGGGCGATAAGTCTTAGGCTTGTCGGCAAAGTCGAACCTGTAGACGACCATGTGCATGGCACTATCGCGGTCGTGATACAGCCAGCCACGAGACTTGGCCGCATGCAGGACCCACCCCAGGGCTTCTTGGCATTGCTCCGGGCTGGCATAGAACTTCTTCTTTTTCTTGGCGGCGGCGTGGGGCTTGCTATTCTGGCCCGACTCGGCCGCGAACAGGTCGATCATCTCCATCCCGAGGGCCTGCATGATCGCCTCGGGCGGGCAGCCGGGTTCGTGATGGCAATGGATCAAGACCCGGCCATCATTGCCCAGTCCAATCGACAAATTACGACGCTCGCCTTGGTGTGCGGGACATCGCGACTCGTACGAGTCGCCGCCGGTCGAGCGCGGATCACAGCCGTGCGCATCGAGCCGAGCCACGATAGTAAGTAGAGGATCAACGCTCATCGTCGCCTCCATAGTTGGCCGTCGGAGGCGGCGGGGACTTGACAGAGATATGTAAACGGGCCATAATGACATCGCATAGTGAGCTTCCCAGGTGGCGGATCGACCCCCGCTATCACACCAGCCCCGGCTCATATCCGGGGTTGTGGTGTTTACAGACATGTTAATGTCAACGCCGGCAACTCCGCTGGGGGGGACAGCCTTGCGCTAGCCACTCGTCTATGGCTGCGGCAGTCCACCGGATCAGGACGGGGCCGACTCTCACGGGCGGGGGAAGGATACCCTCATCTCGCCAACGCCAGACAGTGCGAGGCGAAACGCCGAGCCGATCCGCGATTTGCTTTGCGTCGAGCAAACGAGAACTTGCGACGGTCGCCGTGGTGCCTGTCATATTGCGAGACTCCTTGTGTCCTGCGGATGAGCCGTTGCTCTCCTTGACACCCGAAGTCTAGTGCTAGGCATCGACCACAAAAAGGGCCATTAAATGGGCCTTTTGTGGACTCTATAGCACGGTTACCGGGCGGTTGAGAGCTTGCCCCACGCAATCAGGCTTGGAATCAAGCTGCGCCCCGAGTTGAGAACTACTCGGAATCATTGAGCGGGTTCCCAAGCCGGTTCTGCCTATTCCTGCCGAGTAGTCCCCGAATCGGCCCCGGGAACCTACTTTCCGCACATCTGGGGGAGAATATCTTCGAATATCCGTCGGCGGGCGTGATCCGCAATCAGCGCTCATAGGCCCTGGGAATTCCCAGGAGGTGCAACACCTGGCGTTGCACGCGGGTCAGTTCCGTGGTGAAGGTGATGGTGTTTTTCGCGTCGGTCGTCAGTTCGTGTCGGTGCACGTCCTCGAAGAGGTCGATGATCCGCCGTGCCGTGGGGCGGCGGCAGGGCCGGCCCTCGGGATACAGCGGCAGGCTCTCGACCTTCGCTTGCTCCATCGCGCGCCGCAGTTCCCGCTCCAGGAGCGCCTCCACGAGCAAGGCAAAGAAGTACACACCCAGCAAGGCTTGAATCCGGCTGGCCTCCTTCAGGAACACGGGGGCCACCACGAAGTCCGTCTTCAGTTGGGCGAAGCGCTTCTCGATCCGCGGTTGTTGTTTGTAGGACAAAAGCAACTCCAGTGGTGAAAGGGTTTTGTCATTGGTGATCAGGGGGAAGGCCCCATCGCAGAGCGCTTCTTCGGCCAAGCGCTCATGGCGCAAATGAATCGAAATCTCGAAGCGGAGACGTTCCTGTCGGACATAACGTGTGTGGGCAGTCGGGCGGCCGCGATGTTCCTGGCGGTATTGTTCCTCCACCTTCTCGACGACCGTCACGTCGAGCCACTCGGCGACTTCACACTCGGCGAGAATGCTCTCGACCGCCTTCACCACCTGGGTTCGATCGCGGTGGCGTGTGCGGGGGGAAGCCAGCTTCTCCTGGAGTTCGGTCAGGTGTTTCCAGGCCCGTTCCAGCCGGCGGTGGCGGGTGTGCGCATCGCATTCGGCCTTGCGCGCGCTGTGATACCAGAGCACGCGATAGCCCTCGGCACTGGCCCGTTCGGACTCGTGAATCAGGAACCGGTCGGTGACTTCACCGTGCTCGTCCACCTTGTCGTGCAGGTACTGCCAGCGGACCCGGCCCTGACGCGCCAGGGCGCGGAACGTGGCATCTTCGCTGCGTGTCCGGGGCAGCACACTGACGAACCGCCCACCGTTCTGATGCACGTGCGCCATGTTTTCGGCCGTGGCCAGCTTGCAATCGGCCACATAGAGGAAGTCGCGCCGGCCGGTCAGTTGACAGAGGAAGTCCCACGTCTCGCGATGAGTACAATCGTCGGTGGTATTACCGCTCTCAACGCCGAAGTGCACCGGGACCGCACCGTCACGCGTCACTGTGAGGACATACAGTAATTGCTTCAGGTCGGGGCGATGGTCCTTGTTGTGGCCCCAGGTGATGGCCCGGCGCAGTTGTCCCCGGAGGGTGCGTTCCTCGTCGGCGCGTTCGTAGTCGCCGTGAAAGGTGATGGTGGTGGAGTCGTTGTGGAGTTCGTCGAGGGACACGCCGAACGCTCGTACCATGTGCTGAACCAGGCGCAGCGTCAGCGTGGGGAGGGCGGCATCGAAGAGGTGATCGAGGCTGCGGCCGACGCGATCATCATTGAGCGCGGTGACTTGCTCGGGGGAGAGGCCCAAGAGTTCGGGGACGTAGCGGCGCGCCCATGCGCCACGCCGTAGAGCGGCTCGCGGGCCAGCAAGATGTTCTGCAACAGCACGAGCAACGTGGTCGCGGTGGCCACGCGTGTGCGCGGGTCTGCGCCGGGGAGATGATCACGAAGGAACTCGGCCAGGCGCAACTTCGCGAGGACGACCTCGAGGATGGGCAACGCGCCGATCTGACGCGACGTGAGGGTTCGCCCGCCGGCTTGAGAGACCGTGCCGGCTCGAGGCCTGTGCTCGTGATCGGCGCGGGGACCCTGGTTTTGCTGGGGACGTGTCACGGGAGTGGCTCCGGACATGGGTGGGGGACGCGAAGGGTACCGCCACCTGCGGCCGGGGTTTGTGGCGGCGCGTCCCACGAACAGGATTGTCCCAGTGGCAAGGGCCTCAAGCCGTCAGATCATTGACGCATATTGATTGGAAGGGACTCTTGCGGGGAACGCCCTGAAGAACCGCCATCAGACCCACGAACAACGCGATTTCTTACATAAAATCAGGTGTTTGCGTGGTGGCTCTTTCCGGCGGGCATGGCCATCTGGAGCGCGGGCGGCGTTGGGGCCGAAAGAATCGTGGGCGGAGGGCGACTGGGACACTTGGTGTCCTTGACGGGGGGAAAGGATTCGACGTGCCGGGCAGGAGCCCGTGCGGGTGCGCGGTCGGGCCACGGGTGGGATGGCGTGCGGCCGAGCACCGGCCCCTCCGCGTCAGGCACCCGCCACACCGGCGTGGGGCACGCCACCGCCGGGGCTCGCCTCGCGACCACTTACTCACCGAGGGGCGGAAATTCGGAGATATTGGTCGGCAGATGTGCGGAAAGTAGGCGGGAACGCTGCTACAGTGTCCTTTTGTGGGCCTATTTTCCAGGGCCTACTTTTTCCCTGCTTGGGCGATCCTTTGACCTCGCGGAGTCAACCACGTTCCGCTGGCCCGCCCTCTCCCATTCGTTTGAAGATATCTAAAATTGATAAGTCTTCTAAATAATGCTTTCGTGTTGCCAGTCCCTCCCTTTGATCCAGCCCTTTCTGCGATTTCTTCTTGTGATTTACGAGAACTCATATTAACGCAATTAAGTTCAAGTGCGGCATCTAAGAGGTCTTGTTCGCTATCCGTCAACAACTCGCGTTCATCGCAGTCCTTTTGCGAGAGAAACGCCATGCTGGGGGATTTGGCAAGCTCTAGCATGAACATCCATAACTTACCTTGAAGTTGCGTCAAATCATTCACCTTGAGCAGTGTTTCCGCAGGATACCCGCCACCCCTCTGATAGTCGTCAATAGAGTGCTTCGCATACAACAATGGCGAGATATCAGGAAAACGGGGAAGAATCTGCTTAGGTATATTATCCTCAAATGGCGGCGAGTTGATATTATGCCGACAGAGAGCATAGACACATGTCCTGCTCTCTTCTAGCAACCGGATTCCCAAGGCGGGGTCCGCGTCCCCGGTAAAATAAAGTTCGACCGCCCAAGTTCGCCAACAGTCGATCAGTTGCCGGAGCGTGCTGGCACAATTCCAGGCGTCGATGGCTCTCTGGCGTAATACCGGGTCCGCAATCGCTTCGATGGAGGGCGGGATCGGCTGGGGAGCCGGAAGGGAGTAGACGGGCGTTTCTGAAGCCGGAGAACGGCTCTCTTGGGAGGGCTTCCGCGACATGGATCGGTCCCCTACTTTTTGTCGGGCCGGGCTGGACAGGCAACGGAGTAGGGGTTCCGTTGCCTGTCCAACCCGCTTGGCTCACAATTGGCCGATCATGAGCCGTCCCGAGCTTCCCTTATTGTACTCCGTGAGCGATTTCGAGGGTTCTCAACTCCGACGCTTGTACGACAAGCTTGGGGCAACATCCGGGGCAACGAAACGGGATGCGTGTCCTAAATGATTGCAGCCAAATGGCTTAAACATCATGGCGACTTGACCTCGAACCAGACGGCCGACTGGTCCTCTGGACTTCCATTGTAGTTGACGGTGATCTCCTCGCCCGGCGCGATGTCGCGGAGGGCCGTGAAGATTTGCGCGGGGGCCGTCGATATCATAACGGGCATTGGGAGAATAGGAGTGGTTGTAGAGCGACCCGTACCCGAGGGCCAGCGCCACGGTCCGTTCGCCCCACTCGAAGCAGTACTCCGACAACCACGTCGGCTCCTCCTCGGTGCCGATCGCCGCGCGGGGCAGCACCAGCACGGGCACACGCTCGATGATGTCTCCTTCAAGGATCAAACGGCGCGAACACCCCCCGCCCCTTACCTCGAACTTGCTTGACCTCGATCGCCTCGGACTGCCGAAATCCCATTCGATTCTCCCGCCATGCGACAGCGCGTTCTTCCGCCTTGTCGGGTGGGCACCGCCCACCTTCCCGGTTGATACCGGAAGACGGTGGGCGGTGTCCACCCGACGAGTCGTCTGCTTCCCGGCTTCAGACCTCGGCTCGCTTCACGGACGACAGGAACTGGGACATGGCGCCGAGATCGACGGGCTTGGTGAAGTGTCGTGAAAAGCCCGCCCGCTCGGCGCGCTGTTCTGTCCTCGTCCTGGCCCCAGCCGGTCAGGGCGATGAACACGATCCCCTGGCCCCACGGTTCCTCGCGGACGCGGCGGGCCACCTCGTAGCCATTGAGCTTCGGCATGCCGATGTCGAGCAGCATCACATCCGCGTGCCACGTCTTGGCCAGGTCGAGCGCGGCCTGACCGTCGTGGACCGTGCGCACCTCGTGACCGAGAGCGATCAACAACTGGCTCAGGCTCAGCGCCGCGTCCACGTTATCGTCGGCCAGGATGATCCCCAAGCGGTGCGTTTCGCCCGACGTCACCGCCGCGGGCACACCATCCGGCCCGGCATGCCGAGGTGGCGGGTTGACCACGGGGAGCCGCACGTGAAACGTGCTGCCCCGGCCGGGGCCTTCACTGCACGCTTCGACCCGGCCGCCGTGCATTTCGACCAGCCATCGAACCAGCGCCAGGCCGATGCCCAGGCCCCCCTGGGTTCGCTCCAGGGCCGCAGGGACCTGCGAGAAAATCTCGAAAATCGACTCCAGATGCTCGACGGGAATGCCGATTCCGTTGTCCCGGACCGAAACCACGACTTCGTTCCCTTGAAGCTCGGCGCTCAACTCAAGATGATCGCCGTTCTCGGTGAACTTGCAGGCGTTCGACAGCAGGTTCCCGAAGACCTGCGTCAGACGAGTCGGGTCGCCGTCCAGAAAGATCGGGTCTTTGGGCAGACGGACATCGAGACGGTGGCCGCGCCCGTCGAGGAACGGGCGGGCGCCTTCCACGGCACTCTCGACCACCGCAGAGAGCTCGATCCGCTCGCGGCGCAACGTCAACTTGTTCCGGGCGATCCGGCTCATGTCGAGAAGGTCGTCCATGAGCCGCACCAACTGTTGCACCTGACGCTCGATCATGCCGCGGGCCTGCTCGATCCGCGCGTGGTCCCCGTCGCCAGCTTCATGAGATAAAGACCATTCCGAATCGGCGCCAGCGGGTTTCTGAGCTCGTGCGCCAACGTGGCCAGAAACTCGGTCTTCCGCCGGTCGGACTCGCGGAGCGCTTCCTCCGCTTGTTTCTGATCATGAATATCCGTGGATGTTCCATACCAGCGCACGACACGGCCGGAACTATCCTTGACGGGCAAGGCTCGTACCAGGTGCCAACGGTAGGCTCCGGTGCGGTGTTCCCGGAGACGGGACTCGATCTGCAAGAGCGCGCAGGAGCGCACGCTGCGGTACCAGGAGTCGGCGCAGCCACGCAGGTCGTCGGGGTGGACCACAGGCATCCAGCTCTCGTCGCCCTCCAGGCCCTCGGGCTGGTTGGAGAACTCGTACCAGCGGCGGTTGTAGTAATCGACAAAGCCATCCGGGCGCGCGGCCCAGACGATTTGCGGCATGGCGTCGGCAAGCTGGCGGAAGCGCCGCTCGCTTTCCTGCAACGCTTCGACGGCCCGGCGCCGCTCGATGGCGATGCCCGCCGTGCGGGCGATGAGATCGACGAGGTGGGTATCACCGGGGTCCGGAAAGCACGCCCCGGGAGAGTAGACGTCGAACGAGCCCAGAACCTGGTCCTGTGCCGAGAGGATCGGCGTGGACCAGCCCGCCCGGAAGCCGTGCCGGCGCGCCTCGTCACCATGACCGTCCCCGAGCGCATCGCCGGCGCCGATGGGCACGCGCACGACGACCGCGTGCCCGTCTTGCAGAACGCGGGAGCCGGCGATCGGCCGCAGGCACGCATCCTCGTCGTCCTTCAGTAAGATCGATACCAGGAGCGGCTCATGCGCCTGCACTTCGACGATCCGGCAGAGGGCGTCGAGAATCTCGGGGAGCGCGGCGCCTTCGATGATCATCTCCAGGACGCGGTTCTGCTCAACCAGGAGATCCTCGGCGCGCTGGCGTTCCGTGACGTCGCGGACCACCAGGACCACGCCGCCGATGGCCCCGCGCTCGTTCTGGATGGGGGCGGCGCAATCGTCGATGCGTCGCTGGGTGCCATCCCGGGCAACCAGCCGGGTGTGATTCGCCAGACCGACCGCGGCGCCTTCACGCAGGGCTTTCGCCGCCGGATTCTCGATCGGCAGCCCTGTTTTCTCATCGATGATACGGAAGACTTCTTCCAGAGGACGGCCCAGCGCCTCGGCTTCGGCCCACCCGGTAAATTCCTGCGCCGCCTGGTTCAGGAACGTGACCCCGCCCACGGGGTCGGTCGTGATGACCGCATCGCGGATGCTCTTGAGGGTCACGCGCAACCACTCGGTCTGCTCCCAGAGCCGGGCTTCGACCCCTTTCCGGTGCCGGATTTCGGCCGTCAGCTCGCGGATTCGCGCATTCAAAGCGGAGAACGGCTTGAGTCCCACCTCCCGGCGAACGAGGCGCAGGAAAATACGCGTCGCCGTTCCCTCCGGATCATGATGGAAGACGGCCCCGTAACATCGATAGGCTATATGTTGCCCATTCTCGCCCGTAATCGTGAGCGCACCCACGACCGGCTCGCCGCTGCGCAGCGCAGGCATGCAGATAAGCCCGCACTGTCTCGGCGGGCGTGTGCGCCAGCTCCATCAGCCGCCGGCCGATCAGGGCCGCCGGGGACAGACCGAGACTGGTCGTGTGTCGGTTGGCGGCCAGGATCACGCCCTCCCGGTCCAGCAGCAGGGCGGGATCGGGAAAATGGCTGGCCACCCGCACGAAATGCTCTGGCGTCATGATCTCGCGCCATCAGTCCTGATAGTATTCTCGCCCTGTCGCCGCCTCAGCTTCCGGAGTCGCCTTGAGATAGACGACCACGCGGCAGCCCGAATCACCGCGCGCGATCGCCTTTTCGATCACGACCTTGGCGTAGCCGAGATTGTTCGCGGCGATGACGCCGAAGAGGTTGGAGGTCATCATGCAAAGCGCCGGGCGGTCCTTCACCTTCTCGGCGAACGGACAGGCCCGGTTGCCGAGCACGATCTTCTCGTCGTCCTCTTCGATGATGTAGAAGTCGCCGCGGATGCGTCGTTTCAGGTCCACGAGCACTTCCGGGACCTGTTCGCGCGTCAATCGATCGACCTTCAGGACCCGCTTGTAGGACGCGTCGATCTCATCGCCGATCCGCTGGCTGACGACGCTGATAAAACCCGCGGCCTCGTCCAGCCCGACCACTTCCTCCAACGTGCCCGTGAGGCTGCGCAGCAACAAGCGCAGGAAGCCATCACGCTCCAGAGGGACCGGCAGTTCGCTGAGAATGGGTAATGATGTCGACGTGGTCGCCATGAGTGTCCGGTCCCGAGAACAAACCTTCTCCTACGACCCATGCTTCTCCGATATCAAGAGAAGAAGATGGATGACGGGGATGAGAACATAGAGAGCTCCATCTCGGTGTTCTCAGCAACTTCCGTGCCGCGGCTGCCGAACCTGGATGGGAGCGTCTGAGGGGATAGGATGAGGGCCGCGTGATCGCGCTTGAAACGGAAATCCGCGCAGTCGAGACCTCGACCCGCGACCCAGGGCGGCCTCCGAAAGGGAGCGATGCGAGTATGGACTGCACGGGAATACTCCCTCTTCTTGTCACTGCTCTCTTCTCCTTATCCGCTCGGCGTTTACTTCACGGATTCGCGAGGGCGGAAACGGCGGCTCACGCTCCGGGCAGCCATGATCTGGGTCGCGGCCCTTGCCGTGCCCTTCGCGATCCTGGCACAGGTTCACACGCCGTTTGTTCTCTTCGGGGTCTGGATGATCCACGCGGCGCCTTATCTGTTTCTGGTCCTGTATGTTCCTCGGCCCTGGGATCTGAGGGGCTATCCGGAAAGCCCCGAAGGGGCGGCAGTGAATAGCCCGGGGCGTCAGCCCCGGGAACTGGGAACAACGCGCCACAAACCCTCTCGGAAGCCCCGCAGGGGCGGCCGATGTCTTTGCCCCACGGACCGTTCTGTCGCCCCTGCGGGGCTTCGGAGGAAGATGCTCTCGTCGCGGCTCCGGTTCCCGGGGCTGACGCCCCGGGCTATTCACTGCCGCCCCTTCGGGGCTAAAACCGGGCTTTCCGGATAGCCTCTGAGGCTCGGCGCGGTCTGGCTTCTGATCGAAATCCTGGTTGTGGCCGTGGGCACAAGTCTGCCCTCATGATCGGCCCCAATTGAGAACGAAGTCATTCTTGACTTTGGAGGACCCTCCACGTTCGCCTGGTGGCGCCTATCATCTCTCGACGAACCGTGGCGATCCTCGCATTCGGCTTCCGTAGTGTCCGCTCAGGAGTTCTTTCTCCCATGGACAGCGACCTGACGAGCTTGCAGCCGGCCAGCGAATTCACGAGGCGGGAGTTTGTCGTCACGACGCTGGCCGCGGGCTTCGCCCTGGCGGTGCAGCCGGTGTCCGCCCAGACGATCACGACCGATACCAAGGGTCTCGAAGCCGGCGAGGTCAAGATCCCGGTGGCCGACGGCACGGTCCCCGCCTACCGCGCGATGCCCGCAACCGGCGGGCCATTCCCGGTCGTGCTGGTCATCCCGGAGATCTTCGGCGTCCACGAGCACATCAAGGACATCTGCCGCCGCTTCGCCAAGCTCGGCGTCCTGGCCATTGCCCCCGAACTCTTCGCCCGCCAAGGCGATGTCTCCAAGATCGCGGACCTCCGCGAGATCATCTCCAAGGTCGTCTCGAAGGTCCCCGACGCGCAGGTGATGTCCGACCTGGACGCGACGGTGGCCTGGGCCAAGGGGACCGGCAAGGCGGACACAGCCCGCCTGGGCATCACGGGCTTCTGCTGGGGAGGGCGGATCGTCTGGCTGTACGCGGCGCGCAATCCCAGCTTGAAAGCCGGCGTGGCCTGGTACGGCCGCTTGGTCGGCGACCCCGATCCGCTCCATCCGAAGAACCCGATTGATGTGGTCGCCGATCTGAAGGCCCCCGTTCTGGGTCTTTATGGCGGGGCCGACACGGGCATCCCCGCCGAGTCCATCGAGCGGATGCGCGCCGCCCTCAAGGAGGCCGGCAAGACCGCCGAGATCATCGTTTATCCCGATACGCCCCATGCCTTCTTCGCCGATTACCGGCCGAGCTACCACCAGGAACAGGCCGAGGATGGTTGGAAACGCCTCCAGGCGTGGTTCCGGAAGTACGGCCTCCTGGGACCAAGCTGACGGGCGCAACCCCGGGGGAAAGGACGCTGTCGCCACGAGACCGGGGCGAGCGTGTCTGAAGCCCGTCCTCCGACCGCGGGAAAGGGGCCTGTCACCGACCGTAAACTCTTGTCCCACCCGTCCTTTCACTCCTCCCGACGGAGGCTTGGATCGGTCACTGGCGCCGGTCCTGTTCCCGGCTCGGCCGCGAACCGGGAAAACGGGCCGGCCACCGCCCGTAACTTCTGGACTCATCGAGGATTCCGTTCGCCCTGCCGGTAGCTTGGAACGGTCACTGGCGCTGCGTCTCCGCGCACCGCTCCCGGTGCGGCTGCACATTACACAACATATTGTCAAAGAACATCTTACGTCAAGTCGCGTGGCCTCTTTCGGGGCCCTCGGGAGGGACGGCCGGGTGGCAATGGTGGCTGGTCCACCGTACGTGTTTAGCGTCTCGCCATCGGACGTAAGTCCTTTCTGTGTAGCGGCGGCCGTCTCGGCCGCTCCGGAGGGGAACCAGTTCGGAGCGGCCGAGACGGCCGCCGCTACACAGAAACGCCCAGAAAACCAGCCAACCGAGACGCTAAACACGTACTGGTCCACCAGGGCCACCCGTCGCGCACCGGGCCTTCCGACGAGGATACGATCGTTTCGACCCGCGCAGGAGTTTCCCCAATCCGCGCCGCGGGCCCGTGTCGCGGACAAGACCCGTGACACCCCACACCGTTCCCGCGGGCGGGCCGAAACCTCGACCTGGTTTCCGGGCTCCCGTCTGGGGGAAAGAGACGGCATTGGCTTTCCCGACCGGGGGCGGATAAGGTTGCGTTTCCAGGTCGTCCGGGGACGTTCGCGACAGGCCGGCGCGCGCTCGGCCCTCGGGCGCGAGCGTCGGCCGCGGCGAGTACTCCTTGGGAGCCCGGGAAACGATGACCCGAACGCGGATTCTCCTGATCGTCACCGCGGGCCTGATGGCGCGGGATTCCCTCCACCGTGGCCGAGGACATGGTCCAGGCCAAGGACGGCTCCGGCGTCTTTGGTTACAAGACCACGCCGGTGCTGCCCTGGTGCGGCTACCACGTTCACGACCCCGATCGTCCCTTGCCGAAGCGCGTGGAGGTCGGCCCGGCACTACCCCCGGTTGTGCCTCCGTCCGACGCCGTCGTTCTGTTTGATGGGAAGGATCTTTCCCAGTGGGAACCCAGCTCCTGGAAGCTGGTGGATGGCTTGCTCGAGACCGGCGACGGCACCCTGACCAGCAAGCGGCCATTCGGCAGCAGCCAGATCCATGTCGAGTACATGGGCCCGGCCCATTTCGACGCCCCCTGGTACAACCAGGGCAACAACGGCGTCTTCCTCATGGGCCTGTACGAGATCCAGATCTTCGACTCGCGGAACATCAAGATCTACCCGGACGGCATGGCGGGCGCGATCTACGGCCAGACGCCGCCGCTGGTCAATGCCTGCCGCGCTCCGGGCCAGTGGCAGTCCTTCGATATCGTGCTGACGGCGCCCGTGCTGGACGGCGAGAAGCTGGTCCAGCCCCCGCGGGTGACGGTCTTCCACAACGGCGTTCTCGTCCAGCTCAACGAGGAGATCCACGGCGGCACGGGGCACGCCGCGCTGCCGCACCCGGAGCCGAAGCGCACCGCGGGACCGCTCGTCCTGGGCGGCCATAACTGCCCGGTCCGCTTCCGCAACATCTGGGTCCGGCCGCTTTGAGTGTCTGTCCCAAAAGCCCCAAAGGGGCGTCGGGTGGCATGCCCACGTCTGTACGTGTTTCGCGTCTCGACTGGCTGTTTTTCTGGCCTTTTCTTTGTAGCGGCGGCCGTCTCGGCCGCTCCGGAGGGGAACCAGCCCGGAGCGGCCGAGACGGCCGCCGCTACAAAGAAAGGACTTACGTTCCATGGCGAGACGCGAAACACGTACGATATCTGTCTGGGCCCCAGACGGATCAGCCCGGACATGCCCACGAAGACGTGGGCATGCCACCCGCCAGAAAAAAACTGGGATGGCAAGGTCGGACCGTTGTCATAGGAGGTAGAGCGGATCGACGGACCTCGGGGGCCGTAGCGTGATGGACCCGGAACGCCTCGGGCGGCTGATCGACGAGCATGCCGATGCTCTCGAACTCTTCGCGCGGCAGTGGTGCGAAGCGCCCGAGGACGTGGTTCAAGAGGCGTTCTTGAACCTGGCGCGGCAGCGACGGCCGCCGGAGAACCCGGCGGCATGGCTCTTCCGGGCCGTCCGCAACGGGGCCATCAATGCTGGCGTGAAGAGTCGGCGGCGGCGGCGTCATGAGGTGGCGGCGGCCGTCGCCCGGCCCGGCTGGTTCGAGCCCGAGAGTACGGAAGCGGCGCGTCGATCCCGAGACGGCCGCCGCCGCGCTCGGCGGGCTGCCGATCGACCAGCGCGAGGTGATCGTGGCCCATCTCTGGGGCGGGTTGACGTTTGCGCAAATCGCCGACATGACCGGCGGTTCGTCGAGTTCCGCGCATCGCATGTACCAGGCTGGCCTGTTGGCCTTGAGAGAACGGTTGGGAGTCCCATGTCGCAACACCAAGTCCCGTCCGATCCCGAGCTGACGGCCGTCGCGGCCGCGCTCGGCGCGCTCAAGCCGGCGCGGAGCCGCCTGGACCGCGACCGCGTGCTGTTCCAGGCCGGTCAACGTGCCGGCCAGGCTCGCTGGATCTGGCCCGCCCTGGCGGCGTCGTTGGCGTTGCTCGCGCTGGGAGAGGCGTGGGCACTGGCCTACCGGCCCGCGCCGGGGGTTGTCGAGCGAATCGTTGTCGTCCATGAGATTGCGCCGGCGCCACCGGTTCTTCCTGCACCGGAATCGGCGTCCGTGGCCGCTGTGACGCCGCCGCTCATCGCCCCCCTGCCCTCGCGTTTTGGGCCCCCGCCGGATCGTGCGGCGGGCCTGCGCTGGCAGATTCTCCGATTCGGTCTCGATGGTCTGCCCGAGCCGCCGCCGCTGGCCCTTCAAACCGGCCCTCGGCCGGCGGGCCCGGAAAGTCCATCCTCGGGCTTACGGCTTCGCTCCGAAGTTCTTTCCGACCTTCTGAACCTGGGAGGTTCCTCATGAGACGTCGCGTTCTTGGTCTTGTCCTGGCGGCGGCCTTGTTCCCGGCCGCCGTCCCGGCGCAGCCGCCGCCGCCGACACCGCCGACCTTGATCCAGATCCGGCCGGCCGGCGAACCGGTGCCGGCGCTGAAGTATCAGATCGTGCCGGAGCGCCGCGAGCTCGTGCCCGGCAACGCCGCCGTGTTCTACCACCGCGCGATCGGCATGATCCTGGAGAAACGCGAGAATCAGGCGAAGTCCCAGCCCAAGGGAAGCAGCCTCGCCGGATGCGTCCGAGGACGCCATCGACGAATGGGCCGCCGGCCCGCTCAAGGACATCCCCCGCGACAAGGCGCAGGCGCAGCTCGACTTCTACAAGAACGCCCTGCACGAGGCCGAGCTCGGCGCCCTGCGGCAGTCTTGTAACTGGGAGTACGACCTGCGGAGCGAGGGGATCGAATTGCTGCTTCCCGAGATGCAGTACATGCGATCGCTGGGGCGGCTGGTCGTCCTGCGCGCCCGCGTGGCGATCCTCGATGGCCGGTTCGACGAGGCGATGCACTGGCTGCGTGTCGGCTACACGATGTCGCGGCACGTCAGCCAGGGACCAACCCTGATCCAGGCACTCGTCGGCATGGCGATTTCCAGCCAGATGGACAAGGTCCTCGAAGACCTGATCCAGGCCCCCGGCACGCCGAGCCTGTACTGGGCGCTGGCCAACCGCCCCCGGCCGTTCATCGACCTGGCCACGGCGCTGGAGGGAGAGCGCTTCTTGTTCGAGCGCGAACTGCCCGACCTCCGCGAGCTCGACTCGGGGCCATGGACGAAGGAGCACGCGCGGCAGTTCCTCACGGACATCGAGACGCGGCTCGGACCGCTCAACGGCATGCCCGGCCCGCGCGACGGGCGGCCCGGCACGGTTACAGGACATGTCACCCCGGCTGAGCATGACCGCGATGGTCGCCATGGCGTATCCCGACGCCAAGCGCGCCTTGCTCGCCGAGGGCCGCCCCGCCGCCGAGGTCGAGGCCATGCCCGCCGTCCAGGTCGCCGCGCTGGTCACGCTGCGGCGGTATTACCAGATCCGTGATGACGTTTGGAAGTGGTCCGCACTCCCCTACTGGCAAGCCTTCGAAGGAATGATCCAGGCCGAACGGCGCGCACTCGGCGTGTGAGCAGGAAAACGTGCTGCTCGCCCTGTTTTCCATGCTCATGCCCGCCCTCCACAGCGCCCGCCTGGCGGGCGTGCGGTGCGAGCGGCAGCTCGACCTGCTCCAGTGCATCGAGGCCATCCGCCTGTACGCCGCCACGCACGACGGGGCCTTCCCGCCTAGCCTGGAGGCGATCACCGAGGCGCCCGTCCCGCTCGATCCGGCCACCGGAAAGCCCTTCGAATACAAGGCGGAAGGCGCGACCGCGACCCTGACGGCGCCCTGCCTCCCGGTGCCCGACAATCCCGCGTTCATGTTCCGTTACAAGCTCGAACTGGTCCATAACGCTGCAAAGCCCCGTAGGGGCGGCATGTCCAGGGGCGTTAGCCCCTGGAGGGCGGAACGATACACCGCATCCCCTTTCTCAGCCCAGTAGGAGGGACAGGTGTGCAGGAAGATCGCGTGGTCGCGGGACGGTTCGAAGGCTGACGCCCCTGCTATCGCGAACGCCCCTACGGGTCTATCGGAAGAACTCTCAACCTGGCATCGACCTGTTCCCTGGAGAGAAACCATGATCGCGAATCTGTCCGCTGTCTTGCTGCTGTCCCTGCCCCTCACGGGCCAGATCGGCGCACGATCCGCACACGCCCGCGATTGCGCCCTTCGTCGGGCCCGGAAACGCTTGTCGTGGTCCATGTGGACCTGGCAAAACTGGATGTCGAAACGCTTGGCCCGACGCCTGCTGGGCAATGTGGGCGACGCCGATGAGAAAGGCGAGGAGCTCGACGCCTTCGTGAAGACCGCCGCAATCTCGTCGGGAATTCGCGCAAGGCCGGCGCGAAGGACCTGTTCGTGCTCGTCAACCTGGCCAGCAAGCTCGAACCGCCGATCCTGGTCGTGCCGCTGGCGGAGAAGTCGGACGCGAAAGCGGTCGCGGACTGTCTCCTCGGCGGCATCGGCGACTTGAAGCCGCCCATCGCCAACATGACCTAAACCACGATCCACAATGCGGTCGTCGCCGGTCACGGAAAATGCGCTGAAACAGGCTCGGGAGCAGAAGTTCCAAGAGGTGCGCAGCGGGCCGATCGCGCCGTTCCTGGCCACGGCCGACGCTCTCGCGCGGATCTTGATCCTGCCCAGCGCGGACCTGCGCCGGGTCGTCGAGGAGACGATGCCGAACCTGCCCCAGGAACTCGGCGGCGGCCCGATCACGGTCGTCACCCAGGGCGTGCAATGGGCAGCGGTCGCCTTCGAAGACCAGCCCAAACTGGCCGTCCACCTCGTCGTCCAGTCGCGCGACGCCGACGCGGCGCAGGCCTTGTCGCGGCTCGTCGAGGATGCTCGCAAACTCGCAAAGCAAGCTCTCCAGGCTCACCCCCTGCCGCCCGACCTGGCCGGTGCCGATCTTCCCAAGGCGCTCGACCAGATCCAGCCGAAGGTCGTGCAGGATCGTCTCGTGCTCGACCTCGACCTGGAACGCGCCTCCGCCCTCATTGGCGCACCCTCTGCGCGGCCCGCGCGGCCGCGAAGCGCACCCAGTGCGTAAATAACCTCTTGCAGATTGGCATCGCCATGCACGGCTACCACGATGTTCATAAAGCGTTCCCGCCCGCCTACAGCCGCGACAAGAACGGCCGACCCCTGCTGAGCTGGCGCGTTCCGCATCCTGCCGTTCGTCGATGCGGGCGACCTCTACAAGGAATTCCACACTCGACGAGCCCTGGGACAGCCCGCACAACAAGACCCTGATCGCGAAGATGCCGCGGGTCTACGCTTGTCCGAGCGAAAGCCCGCAAGCTCGTGGCCGAGGGCAAGACGACCTACCTGACCCCGCGGCAGTCCGGCCTCCGTCTTCCCCGGCGGCGATCCGGTCAAGATCAACGAGATCACCGACGGCACCTCGAACACGATCTTCGTCGTCGATGCCAACGACGACCACGCCGTCATCTGGACCAAGCCTGATGACTGGGAGGTCGGCGCCGAGCCCAATCTGGCGGGTCTGGTGGGACATCACAACGGCGGCACGAACGTGGGCTTCGCCGACGGGTCCGTCCGCTTTCTCAAGAAGCCACTCCGTCCCGCCACCCTGCGCGCCCTGATCATGCGCAACGGAGGCGAAGTCGCAGACCCCAACGCGGAGTGAGAGGGGGTACGGAAAGGTCTTGTAGGGTAGGCTTCAGCCTGCCAATCCCATTTCCGTTTGACTCCCATGGGATTGGCAGGCTGAAGCCTACCCTACAAGACCTTTTCCGAACTTGGAACTCAACGGGCCTTCCCCGACTTTGCCTTGACGATCAGGTCCGCCAGCGCGGCGCGGGCCTTCTGGTAGGAGGCCGGGTCCGCGTCCCAGTGGTACCACGAATCAGCGATGGGCAGGACAATCGCTTCGGCCTCGGCGGTGCGGCCCAGTCGCTCCAGGATGGCCAGGTATTCGTAGTCCTCGATCGAATCACGCAGCGCCTTCAGGCGCAGGCTGGCGCGATGCCGTCATAGCCAACGTCATGGCTGGGGTAGACCAGACTGCCTTCGCCGTTGTAGATCGGTTCCTTGTCGTCTTTCTTCTTGAGGTTGTAAGTCTCCGGCTGGGTCCACGGGTCGTCCACGTGGTCCCAGAACGACAGGCTGCCCCAGTACAGCAATCCGCGAATGCGGTAGCGCCAGGAGATCCACGACGGCACGCGGTAGTGCAAGAGCGGGAAGTCGGTCTGCCACCACGGCGTCATCTTCTGGCCCTGGCAGAGCGCCGTGTAGGTCCAGATGGTCTCTCCCTTGGCCTGACGTTCCGCGGCCGGTGCCGGCTCGAAGAGACAGAAGAGCGGGCACCAGATATCCACCGCGCCGTACAGGTCGCCCCAGGCCGGGTCCTGCGTCTGGGGCTGCTCGACGACCATCACCTTGATCTGCGATTTCGCATCGCGGATGACGCGGCCCCATTTCTGCACATAATGATAGGCTTTCTCGTCGTTCGGCTCATCCAGCAAGTATGTGTAGAAGACGACCTGGGACCGGTCGAGCTCGCGGAGGGCGCGGTCCCAGGCGGCCAGCCAGGCGTGGAGGCTCGCCTTTTCGGCTTCGGGATCTTTCACCGCGTTATCGGGGTGAGGGATCTGGATCGCGTTGACGTGGTAGCGATCGATGAACTCCCGCACCGCGTCGATTTGTTTCGTGGGGATCAGGAACGAGCCATCCGGCTGGGCCTGGGGCCGGAGGCCGTCGGTCGGCGTGGCGTTGATGTGGTGCTCGCTGAGCATCCGGGCGCACTGCGCATCGACGGCCTTCGTGTCGAGCTCGGCGTCCACCGAGCCATGCTTCTTGGACCAGCTTCGGATTCGGTGTGCGGGCGAACCGAAGGCGGTCTTGAGCGTCGGCACGTCCGGAAGCGCGAAATCCCAGACGGTGAGGGACACAGGGACCTCGACCGCCTCGTGATCTTCGGCCGTGACGCGGTAGACGCCGTGGTACGCGCCTGGCCGGGCATCGGCGGGGATGAACACATCGACGAAGAAGCCATGTGTCTCATCCGCCGGCAGGTCAAAGGGCACAGCCTGAAACCGCGCTCCTCGCAGCGGCTGGCCGGTCACGGGGTTCGTGAATGGAATCAGCGGATCAGGATACCATCCCGCGTGAAAGTCCTTGTTGCGGGGAGACGCGACGGTCAGATGGAGCTGGTGCTGGCGGTACAGCCGCGCATCGGCCGCGGCAGGATGGCTCCGTCCGGTCCGGTCAGGTCGCCGGGCGCGACGTTGATACCTTTGACCGGCGCATCGGATCGGATCAGGATCTGAAAACTCTCCCATTCGTTCCGCGCGGCCGCGAAATGGACCGCCTTTTCCGATCCGGGCGGCTCGTCGCGGAGCACGTGGCGCGTTTCACTGACGGTCCAGACGTGCCATTCCGCCCGGGCGTCCTGGAAATCCATCGCGGCAAGCAGCGCCGCGAATGCCAGTCCGTACACGACCTTCATGGGTGTTTCCCTCATCTGGTACCCGATACCAAGTGCCCGGAAGTGGCGTTATCCTGTGCGGGCAGTCCCACGTACAACACACCCTGGAGAACAGACATGAAGCTCGCACCGATCCCGGGCCTTGTCAATCGGGCCGTCCTCGCGGTTCTGGGAGGCATCCTTCTCTGCTCGGCCGCACTGGCCGCGGAGCCGCCGGCGCCTATGGGCCCGTGCCGACGGAGCGCCAGTTGCGCTGGCACGAGATGGAGTTCTACGGATTTCTCCATTTCACCGTGAACACGTTCACGGACAAGGAATGGGGCTATGGCGACGAGTCCGAGACCGTCTTCAACCCGACCGCCTTCGACGCCGACCAGATCGTCGCAGACGGCCCAAGACGCGGGCATGAAAGGACTCATCCTGACGTGCAAGCACCACGATGGGTTCTGTCTCTGGCCGTCGAAATACACCGAGCATTGCGTCAAGAACAGCCCCTGGAAGGACGGCAAGGGCGACGTGGTCAAGGAGATCTCCGACGCCTGCCGCCGCCATGGGCTGAAGTTCGGCGTGTATCTCTCGCCGTGGGACCGCAATCATAAAGACTACGGCAAGCCGGAATACATCACCTATTATCGCAACCAGCTTCGCGAGCTGCTGACGAACTACGGTGAGATCTTCACCGTCTGGTTCGACGGCGCCAACGGGGGCGACGGCTATTACGGCGGGGCGCGCGCGATGCGCAGGATCGACAATCGCACGTTCTACGACTGGCCGAACACCTGGCGCATCGTGCGCGAATTGATGCCCGGGGCCGTCATGTTCAGCGATGCCGGACCCGATTTCCGCTGGGTGGGGAACGAGTCGGGCATCGCGGGCGATCCCTGCTGGGCGACGCTCGACATGAGCAAGCCGGGCCGCGTGCCGGGCGGGATCAATGAGGGCCTCAACTCGGGCGAGCGCCCCGGCACGGCCTGGCTGCCCGCCGAGTGCGACGTGTCGATCCGTCCGGGCTGGTTCTATCACGCGAGCGAGGACGGTCGCGTCAAGACGGCCGCCCAGCTTGAGGACATCTATTACAAATCCGTCGGCCGGGGGGCGTGCTTGAATCTGAACATCCCGCCCGACCGTCGCGGCCAGATTCACGGCGATGACGTCGCCGCGCTGCGAGCCTTCCGCGCTCTGCTCGATGCCACCTTCGCCCATGACCTGGCCCGCATCGGCGACCATCACCGCGAGCAATGTCCGAGGCGGCGACAAGGCGTTCGCAGCAGCCCACGTCGCGGACGCCAACCGATCGACGTACTGGTCCACCGATGACGAGATCAAGACGCCCGAGCTTGTCTTCGATCTGGGCAAGCCGGCCGCGATCAAGGTTGTCAGCCTGCGCGAGTTCCTGCCGCTGGGACAACGTGTGGAAGCCTTCGCGCTCGATGCCTGGCGCGATGGCGGGTGGCACGAGTTCGCCTCGGGAACAAGCATCGGCAACCGCCGCCTCGTGCGTGTTTCTCCCGTGACCACGGAGCGGGTCCGACTGCGTATTACCAAGGCTCCCGTCTGCCCGGCGATTGCCGAGGTTGGGCTGTTCGCTGCGACGGCGGAGTGAGGATCTCGATTCCGGATTCCGGATTCCGGATCATTCCGGATAACAGATTCCGGATTCCAGATAACAGATGGCTGATAACGGATGGCCGATAGCGTGTAAAGAGCACCTGGGTGCGTCCAGGATCTGTCATCAGGCATCCGGAATCCGGAATCCGGAATCCGGAATCAAGGGCTCGCTGGCCGGGATAGCTTCTCCAGAAGATCAACGACGCCCGGGTCGTCCCACTGGGCGGCGCCAACTTCTCGCAGGACGATGCGGCCGGAAGGTGCGATCACGAAGGTGGCCGGGATCCCGTCCGATTGAAATGCGGCTGGGGAAGATTCCAGGGCACAAAAAACCGGGATGCGCAAGTGGTGATCCCTGGCGAACTGGCGGACGGTCGCGGTGTCTTCGCCCGAGATGGCCAGGAAGACGACGTTCTTGAGCCGCTCATTGGCGGCCAGCCGCTCGATGGAGGGGATCTCACGCACGCAAGGGGGACACCACGTCGCCCACTGGTTCAGGAAGATGGTCTTTCCCTTGTAGTCCTGGAGATTGAGCGGCCGGCCTTCCAGGTTCGCGAGCGGCCACCGGAGATCAGCCGGCCCGAGACCGGGATCGACCAGATCGGGAGCAGCCAGCGGGCCCGCCAGGCGGTTCAGGGGGTTGAAGAACGCCAGGTAGACGCACCAGGCGAGTAAGAGCCCGATGGCGATTAGCCAGACCCGACGGTTGAATGATCGAGGTTTGTCCATGAATGAAGTATGGCTAGTCGTAGGCTGGGTCTAGACCCAGCCTACATAATCCCGCGTCCTCCCCACGCCGAGCGTGGGAACGAGATTGCAGCACGCCCGCTCAATCCTCATGCCCGCGGGTGGCGGCCACGGGGGCGAGCAGGTTCTCGACGGGGGCGTAGTCGTCGGTCAGGATGATCCCTTGCGAGCGGACCTTCAGCGCGTCCAGGTCCTTCTGAGCGTAAGGCGTGAAGATCTTGATCTCCTGATCGTAGTCCGGGTCGGCGTAATGGCCGCCGAGCTCGGCCAGCGGGAGCCGGTCGATGTCGATCTTCTTCTTGGCCGCCACGACGACAAACGTTTCCCGCAGGCCGCGGCCGGGCGGCTTGAACAGCTCCTTGCCGGACTCCTCGTCAATCGCGTAGCCCGAGTTGGTGCCGAAGACGTAGATGTACGGGAAGGTGCTCCGCGCCGTCTCGACCCACGAGCTCAAGAAGCCGCCCTCATGGTGCGCCTGGTCGATCGCCTTCTCCTCGTCGCTGGAGATCCGCCGGAAGCGCGTCCGTGCGCCGCGGTCGTTCTCTTTCTCGAGATCGCCCCGCTCGATCCTGGCATCCTTCTTGGCTTGCTCATCGGAACGGTAGATGTCAATGATGTTGATCATGAACAGACCATCGTCCGTGAGCATCTGGGAGATCATGTCGTTGAACTGCCGGGTGGTCAGGTGCCAGGGAACGGAGAAATCGTTGAAGGCATCGCCGAAGACGATGTCGTACTTCTTCGTGCTCTGGTAGCGTTTCTCGACGAACTGGCGCGCGTCGCCCCAGACGGTATGGATGCCGTGGGGGTTGGGCTGGCCCGGCGGCAAGGGACCGGGCAGGAACGTCGCCTTGTGGTTGGCGCGGGTCACGGCCGGGTCGATCTCGGCGATGTCGGCCGTCGCGCCGGGGTAGAAGTTCTGGAGGAACCGCGGGAACGTGTACGACCCGGCCCCCAGAAACAGCGTCGAGAGAGGCGTGTCTGGCGGCGCGGTCGGGTCGAGCGTCTGCTTGCCGTCCTTCTTGCGCGCGTCCACCAGCCGCTTCGTCACCAGGGCGTAGATGTGCTCGTAATCGTAGTCGAGCTCGTCGGGATGGTCGGGAATGAAGTAGCCGTGGATCAGGTTGTCGAGCACCAGCTCGCGCATCGGATGGCCGCTCTTGGAGAGCGACGGAGCGACCTTGATGAAATAGTAATTACTTTCATCCGTGTAAACGGCGCGATTCGGTCCGCTGGCCTTCTCATCGCCGGGGTCCTCGCGGACGCCCCAGGTCAACGCTTGCCGCTCGAGGAACGGCACCGGCACGAACGCAACCACGCACAATCCCAGGGGAATCCCGGCCCAGACGGCGTGAAAGACTTCACCCAGCCAGAACGCCGCCAGGGCCAGCACGGTCGCCAGGAGCAACAGGACGCCCTTGGTGCCGAACACGTCGATGAGCAAGAAGCCCGTCAGGAACGTACCCAGGATGCTGCCGACCATCCCCCAGGCGTACACCTGGCCGATGGCCGTGCCGGTGCGCTTCGACCTCCGCAGCCGCTCGACGGCCAGCTTGGCCACGACCGGGCTGACCGTCCCCATCGTGATCGCCGGCACAAAAAAGACGACGCCCGTCCAGAACAGGACGCGGAACCACCAGGAATAGCCCGACATGCCCAGCGCCTGGTGCAGGAACTCGCCCTCGCCGCCGGCCAGCGGCACGCCGTCCTTGTGGTTGATGAAGTGCTCGATCGGGTTGCGCACCAGCCAGGAGGGGGGCGTCTCGGCCAGCAGGACGCACAGCGTCACCACCGACGCCGCCAGGAACAGCCAGCTCGCCTGCTTCTCGCTGCGGATGTAGTCCGCGATCTTGCCGCCGAGGTAATTGCCGACGCTCAGCCCGCCCAGGAGCACGCCGATGACGCTCGTCCAGCCGTAGACGCTCGATCCCGTGTGCCGCTGCGACGAGCCGCCCGGCGACCATCTCGAGCACCATGAAGGCCCCGCTGGCGATGAACGCGAGCGTCGCCAGGTCGCGCAGGCCGACCTTCGCGGTGTCATCCGCCATGGGCACGTCGTACGGCGGCACGGTCTCGGCGAGCGCCGCGGAGGGCCGCGTGGCCCGGACGAGCTCGATCACCGCGACCAGGGCAATGAGCAAGGTCAGGGCGTTCCCGGCCAGGCAGAGGACCTGGGGGGCCATGCTCAGCGCGTCTTTGCCGACCGCGGAGAAGGGGATGCCGGGGAGCGCGCCCATCTGATAGTAAGCGGTCAGGAAGCCCCCGACACCCAGCGCGACGGCGGCCAGAAAACCCAGAAGCTTGCCGAAAACATTCTCGATCAAGAAGGCCGTCAGGAGGGCATACGAAGCGGCAATGATGGTCACGATCGTCGAGGTCGGCGCCAGGTAGATCAGGTAGAACCCGGCCACGAAGGTGCCGACGATCGAGCCGACCGCGCCCAGCATGTAGACATCGCCCAGCGCCGAGCCGGATTGCTGCCTCTGCTCGACGGCCATCTTGGCGACTACCGGACTGATCATGCCCAGCACCGTGCCGGGAATCAGGAAGTCGAGCACGACGACCACGACCGTGCGCAGGTTCCAGGGCATCAGGTCGAGGCCCGGGAACAGGCCAACCACGGAGTTCATCCACAAGCAGCCCAGCGTCAGGAACGCGCCCAGGCCGAACAGCGGCCCGATCACCCGGCGCGGTTCCGCGCTGTCGGCCAGCCGGCCGCCCAGCACGTTGCCCAGGCAGATCCCGCCGAGCATGATGCCGATGACGCTGGTCCAGACGATCAACGAGGCCCCCACGTGCCGCGCCACCAGCCGGCTCGCCACGAGCTCCAGCACCATGATGCACAGGCTGGCGAAGAAGGAGAGAACGTAGGGCAGAAGTCGAGCGGCGAAGCCCTTCATGGGGCGGGCACTCCAGGAGCACATCGAGGGACGGCGAACGCAACGAGAGTTTTACCTTATCGCAATGCGTGGGCCCGGGCAACGGGGCGGTGGAGCGAGTCGCCACGGCGGCAGACCTTTGACATCTCGCACTGTGGCCGACACACTGGCGCGGCGGTGTCGTCCCCTTCTTTTTCCGAGAGGAGTCGTCTCTGTGTAGCGGCGGCCGTCCCGGCCGCTCCGGTCTGTGAAATCCGGAGCGGCCGGGACGGCCGCCACTACACAGAAAGACCGTTCCGTCCCCTTCTCGTACACCCGAGGATTTCAGCTCATGTATTGCCGACTGGCTTTCCTGGCGCTTCTGAGTCTCGCCCTCGCTCCCTTGTCGGTCCGCGCCGACGCCAAGACGTATCCTCTCTGGCCCGACGGCGCTCCGGCGCCAAGGGCAGCGAGGACGCCGACAAGCCGACCATCACCGTTCATCTGGCCGATCCTTCCCGGGCGACCGGCGCGGCCGTCGTCATCTGCCCGGGGGGCGGCTATGGCGCCCTGGCGATGGATCATGAGGGGACCCAGGTGGCCGAATGGCTCAACTCGCTGGGCGTCGCGGGCGTCATCTTGAAATACCGCCTGGGTCCGCGCTACCACCATCCCGCCATGATCGAGGACGCCCAGCGCGCCCTCCGGACCGTGCGGGCCCGTGCCGGCGAATGGAAGCTCGACCCGCACCGCGTCGGCATCATGGGCTTCTCGGCGGGCGGCCACCTGGCCTCGACGGCGGAGACCCACTTCGACGCCGGCAAGCCCGACGCCAGCGATCCCATCGAGCGCCAGAGCTGCCGGCCGGATCTGGCCATCCTGGGCTATCCGGTCATCGCGCTGTCCACGCCTTACGGCCACTCCGGCTCGCTGCGGAACCTGCTCGGCGACAACCCCTCCCGCGAGCTGATCGAGAGCCTCTCGAACGAGCGCATGGTCACCAAGGACACGCCGCCGACCTTCCTCGTGCAGACCAACGAGGACACGGGCGTGCCGGCCGAGAACAGCATTCTCTTTGTCCTCGCGCTGCGGAAGGCGGGCGTGCCGGTCGAGTATCATCAGTTCGAGAAGGGCCCGCACGGCATGGGCCTGGGGACGGGCCTGCCCGCGCACAACATCAAGGGCGACGATGCTTTCAAAGCCTGGCCCGGCCTCTGTGCCACCTGGCTGGGACGACACGGGTTCCTCGACCGGAAACCGTGATCCCTCGGGGGCACAGGCTCATCCGCCCTGCCAGCTCGAAGCGCTCGGGTGCCACGGGTTCCGCTTGGGGAACCCGTGCCTGCGGGCTGGAGGTCGATCGGCACGGGTTCCCAAAGCGGAACCCGTGGCACCCGGCACCCGGGCGCTCTTCCTGTCTATCGGCCCGCGCGGCTATCCAACCTTGATCGATTTTCTCTCCTGGATCACGCGCGATGCCAGACGTGACGGTCGTGCGCTCCAGGGCGGGCGCACCCCGGTCAGCGCGAAAACAAACCCCCTGCCGACGGACCATCATCGGCGAATTCGGGTTGTATATTTGGCTGACCGAGGTGGAGTGATCGGTAAAAGACGCGCCTGGTCGCGTCAGGGACGACGAGATCAGTCTTCATAGAGACTCGTACAGGGGAGCTCGTCGTGATGAAACGACGTTTTTCACTTTCCGGTGGTCGGACCCACGGCGACCACACCCAGACGCGGACGCATCTGCGCTGCAAGCCGCAACTGTCGACGCTCGAGGACCGTTGCACGCCCACCGTCGACACCGTCGCCCTCTTTGGCATCGCGCCCGCGTCCCAGGCGCTGGGGGGCATTGCCATTTCGGGGCTGATCCATGACACGGTTGCCGACCCGACCGTGACGAACGGCCTGACGGCCACGTACACGGCCTCCGACAGCCAGGGCAACGTCATTGCGTTCGGCCCTCTGACCTTGGATCCGCTCACCAATAACGTCATCCGCTTCACGAGTCCGGTCGGCGCCGCGGTCAACGTGGGCGACGCCACGTCGATCACGGTCGTGGTCTCGGATCTCGACAACACCGTGGCGGCGTCCACCACGGTCGCCATTCCGGCTCAGCGCGGTTTGACGGCGGTCGGGATCGACGTGAACAGCCCCGCTCTTGGGGGTGAAATCACCGGCAGCTCGATCGGGCGTTTGAACATCCGCAACTCGCCCAACGGCGACATCGCGATCAACGGCAACGGCAGCGCCCTACTCAGCACGTCGCCGGGCCTCCTCGGCGGCAGCATCGCCCAGGCGCAGGGCAGTTTCAACCTCAACTTCTCCCGGCAGGGTGCGCTCAGCGTCGGTCTGAATGGCAAGACGGCCCTGCAACTGAACGTGGCCGCCGCGCCCACGACGATCCTGAACGCGACGCTCCAGGGTCACGCCAATCTGAAGTTCGACACCGTCAGCCGGGCGTTCTCGGTGGGCGCGAAGGGTCACATCGGCGTGACCGCCACGGGTGCCTTCGGCAACGTCAACGCCGCGGCCTGCCTCAGCCTGAACGTGGCCAGCGACGGCATGGGCCACCTGGCCTTTGGCTTGTCGGGCCCGCTGAAGCTCCACGGTCAACTGAACGTCTGAACGAAGAGGCGTTCGTGGGCGGGGCCGCCCCCGCCCACGGGGCTTCTCTCTTCTCACGGGCCACGCGAACCGGTGGCGCCGACCACGACCTCGTGGTCCGCGTCATCGGTTCTTTGTGCGCGCGTTCCTGCCGTGCCGCGCTTCAGCGAGTGATACGAGACGGTCTTGTCGGGTAGGCTTGAGAGCGGTTCACGATGGCGTGGCACCGTTGTCCCTGCCAGCCCGAAGCGCCAGCGAGTGCATTTCTGCGGGGGCCCAGAGAGAGAATGCACTCGCTGGCGCTTCGGGCTGGCAGGGCGCGTACGCAACCCAACCGTGAACCACTCTCAGAGGCTATCCGGGAAGTCTGGTTTTAGCCCCGAAGGGGCGGCCGCGTGTAGCCAGGGGCGTCAGCCCCTGGAAACGGGACCGCGACCGCGCCATTCGCCTCCGCAGCCCCGCAGGGGCGACGGAAGCCGTGGCGCCGCTTCGCCTTCTGTCGCCCCTGCGGGGCTGTGGAGGGGCGCCGTGACGCGTCGTTCACCCCACCAGGGGCTGACGCCCCTGGCTATGCGCTGCCGCCCCTTCGGGGCTTTCCGGATAGCCTCTCAAGCCTACCCGACAAGACCGTCTCGTATCATTCGCTCAGCGCACGGTCGCCGAGGAGCGGACAGCCTTCCAGCCGCCGCCGGGTCGGGCGGGAATGCGCGCGCTGTCGGGATCGGGCAGAAGGTCCCCGGCGACGCCGCTGCTGCTGGCGGGCAACGACGGCGCAGCCGCGGGGTTGACCGGCTGGCTGACGCGCTGGGGACGAGGCGCCTCGGCGATCAAGGTGTTGTTGTCCGGCTCCGAGGCGCGGCGGGACGCGCCGCCGGCATTATGCCAGCCGCCGGTCGGAGCCGCGGCGACCGCGGTCGCACGAGAAGACGCTCCCGACGGCGCTACGGGATCGAGCCGCACGCCGACGCGATCCGGATCGGGGATCGGCAACACGCTGTCCTGCGCCCGGTATTTCGTGCCCGTTGACGCCGCGGCTGCGCGCGCAGGACGACCCGTGTCGGCCAGAAGCGTTTCGGGGCCTTTGGTCGCTGCCGGGTTGTAGCAAATCGTCAGTTTGTTCTTGTCGAGAATCCGTTGAATCGAGCGCGGCGAGGCGTACAGGCCGTGCTGGCCGTGGGGTTCGGCGAAGTCGCAGACGCCGGCCACGAAACCGTCATCGGTGTACAGACCGCCGCCCGAGCGGCCCAGCTTGGGTGCATATTCGCATTCGATCCCGTCGAAGAGCCGGCTGTCGATCTGGCCCCGGAAGCCCGCGTTGGTGATGTGGGTGGTCCAGGCGGTCGCGTCGTGACCTTCCGAGCAGCCGACCGTGTGCATGCGCTGGCCCTGACGGGGTTGCCAGTTGGCCGCCACGACGGGAGACGCCTTGAGCTTGCGTCCGGGCTGGATGCGGATCAGGCCGACATCGGCGGCGACGTCGTAATCGACGGCCTGTCCGGGCACGTCGGCCTCGAGCGGGTGGACCATGGCCGGATTGCGGCCATGAAGCTGGCCGTCGAAGAGATCGACCAGGATCTTGCGGCGGAACTGTGCGGGACGGGGCTGGTCGCGGACACCATCGATGTGGAAAATGTGAGCACAGGTCAGGATGATCGACTCCTTGGCGGTGCTGTAGATAATGGTGCCCGAGCCGAAGCCGATCGTGTTGGAGCCGTAAATCTTGATGCGGACGGTCGTTTCCCAGGGTTGAGGCGCGCGGGGAACAGCGGACGCCTCCGGGGTATTCTCGGCCGCGGCGGCCGGGGCTTCCGATGTATCCGAGGGCGGCGCCGTGTCGGTTCGGGCCGCGCGAAGCTGATCGGCGGCCTGGTTGTAGAGTCCCGCCAGCTCGGCGGCGGACTGCACACCCTTGGTGCGCGCCAGCTCATGGCCGTCGGCGGCGACGATCACGAAGGTGGGCACCTCGCTGACGTGATAGCGCGCGGCCAGCTTGGGCGACTGGTCGATGTCGACCGACTGGATATGGTAGCGTTTTTCGGCGAGCCGCGCGACGACGGGCTCCATTTGCCGGCAGGGTCCACACCAGGAGGCGTGGAAATCGAGAAGAACCGGTCCGGTGTTCGCGTCAGCAGCGGGCAGCGCGAGCAGGGCAAGGACCAGGCTGGTGGTGAGCGTCATGCCGCACGGACTCCTTTCCCCGAGGACTCTCCGGTCCGGCTGGGGCGGGCCTCCGCCGCACGGAGGCGTCGCGACCGGACCGGTCCTGTCGGGACCGGCGTCCACGCGAGGCGGAAAGGCTCCGGGCGCGGACCGAAGCGGCCGGCTCCCGCGCGGGGAGCGAGCGCATCCGGGGCTCGGAAAGCCGTCGCCGTTAGAAGATGAGGAAAAACCAGACGAGCGGTCTCTCGCCGGGAGAAGATCCCGACCCTTCCTTGGGCGGTCCTCTGCGTGTCCCAGGCCCCACGACCCCCTGGGCGTGGCGGTCGTGTCCCACCGGCGGACGAGTCGTCCGACGGCAGTCCCACGGGCTGCGCATCCTGCGTCTGGTATGCCGGCCCGGCCCTCCCGGCCGGTCCATACCCGTCAACGGCAGGCGTCGCGTCCACCGTGGTGGGCCTCTTTTACTCGGTGCGAAGATGAAGTACCAGATCACTTGTCGGCTTTTTTCCCGCCGACCTTGAGGGATCTGGAAAATTCGCCCGGGCGAGGCCTCAATGAGCAAATGATGCCTGATGGCGGATGACTGATGGCGGATGACTGATGACTGATGACTCATCTCCGGAATCCGGAATCCGCCATCAGTCATCAGGCATCAGGCATCCGCTCCTCAACGCTTCTCGATCGGCACGTAATCCGGATCGTCGGCCCCGTGTAGATCTGCCGGGGACGGGCGATGCGGCTGTTCTTGCGTCGTCGTGCTGCTCTTTCCAGTGGGCGATCCAGCCGGGCATCCGGCCGATGGCGAAGATGACCGTGAACATGTTCGTGGGGATGCCCATCGCCCGCATCAGGATGCCGCTGTAGAAATCGACGTTGGGATAGAGCTTGCGGTCGACGAAATACGCGTCCCGCAGCGCGATCTCCTCGAGCTTGCGGGCGATGTCCAGGAGCGGGTCGTTGACGCCCAGCTTGTCGAGCACCTGGTCGGCGGCGCGCTTCGAGGATCTTGGCCCGGGGATCGAAGTTCTTGTAGACGCGGTGGCCGAAGCCCATCAGGCGGAAGCCGCTGTCCTTGTCCTTGGCCTTGGCCAGGGCCATCTCGGCCGTCATGCCGCCCTTGTGGATGGCATCGAGCATCTCGAGCACGGCGACGTTCGCCCCGCCGTGGAGCGGCCCCCAGAGCGCACACACACCCGCCGCGCACGACGCGAACAGGTTCGCCTTGCTCGAGCCGACCACCCGCACCGTCGAGGTGCGAGCAGTTCTGCTCGTGGTCGGCGTGCAGGAGCAGGATCAGGTTCAGCGCATCGACGCACGTCGCGGTCGGCCACGTACTGCTCGTACGGCATCGAGAACATCATGTGCAGGAAGTTCGCCACGTACCGCAGCTTGGGGTCGGGGTAGACGATAGGGCAAGCCCATCGACCGGCGGTAGGAGTAGGCCGCGATCGTGCGGACCTTGCTAGATCAAGCCGCGGCGGCCTCCTCGTAGAACTCTCTCGTCGTCCTCGGAGCGGATCGCCGGGTGGAAGCAGCGACAGCGTGTTGATCATCGCCGACAGCATGGCCATGGGCGGGGCGTCGAACGGGAAGCCCTCGAAGTGGTGCTTGAACGCCTCGTGCAGGGGGGCGTGGTAGGTCAGCCGCTCGCTGAAGCGGTCGAGCTCGGCCTTCGTGGGCAAGCGGCCGAAGATCAGGAGCCAGGCGGTTTCGACGAAGGTCGACTGCTCGGCGAACTGCTCGATCGGGATGCCCCGGTAGCGGAGGATGCCCTTCTCGCCGTCGATGAAGGTGATGGCGCTCGTGCAGGCGCCGGTGTTGCCGATAGCCCGGGTCGAGCGTGATCAGGCCGGTCTGGTTCCGAAGCTGGGAGATGTCCACGCCCAGTTCCCCTTCCGTACCTTCGAACACGGGCAGCTCGATCGACTTCCCCTCGAAACTCAGGGTCGCGGTGCGTGCCATCAGCCTGGGTCTCCCGTCTCGTTCGTCTCTGGGCAAGTCCGATGTCGTGAAGAATTCTACACCGCCTTTTTCGGTCCGGCGCACGGCCTCTTCAAGGGCGCACGCGGCCGATCCCGAACTGGTCGCCCGCATGGACCGTACCGTCGGCGTCCAGGTCCACCTGAACCATCTTCTCGCTCTGCACAGCCACGCCGTTCTCGTCGGTCAGCACGCGGACGATCCGCTTCGCGGCCGGGTCGATCACCTCGCCCGTGGACGGGTAGACGAAATCGCCCCGCAACGAGAACGTGATCCAGCCCGGCTCGTCGCGCAGCGACACGTTCGACTTGTATCGCGGCGGCTGGCTGGTCGCGTCGAAGATGTGCATGCGCTGGTTGTAAGCGTCGGTGACCCGAATCTCGGTCTCGTCGGGCGTCAGGGCGATCCCGTGGCTGGGGCAGCCGTGCCGCTTGACCGCGCCTTTGGAAAAGCCGGGCACCTCGACCTGGTACAGCTTCTTGCCGGTCGTCAGGTCGCCGACCTCGAAGCCGAGCAGTTCATTGACGCAGACATAGCAGCGCGTCTGGCGGCCGTTGACGGTGAACGGCCGGATGCTGTTGGCGAACGGCCCTACCGTACGCTCGGCCTTGCGCGTGGCCGTGTCGGCCACGGTCAACAGCGGCGACGCAGGCCCGCCAGGTAAGCCCGCGCCCCGTCGAGCCCGCAAATCGTGTTGTGTGAGCCCGAGTTGGGCGTGATGCGCGCGATCTCGTCGCCCTGGGTGGCGTCGATCACCTTCCAGTGGTCTTTCTCGAACGACGGCAAATAGATCGTCTTGCCGTCGGGCGTGATGGCCAGCCGGTCGCACCCCCCCTGGTACGGACGCTCCCAGAGCAGCTTCTCCGTCGTCAGGTCGAAGCAGGAGAGCGTGCGGATCGTGCTGATGTACAGCCGCTTGGTGGCGCCGCTGACGCAGAATCCCCTTGACGTTGTCGGGCTTGCCGTCCTCGGTCAGCCCGGAGGTCGGGATCCGCTTGATGAACCGGTGCCCCGCGCGGACATCGAACACCAAGAGGCCGTGTCCCCCGTAGGCCAGGTCGTTCCGCACCCCGGGAACGGCCACATACAACAATCGCTTCGCGGGCTCGTCCGCCGCGCGCGATCGGCCTGTCCCCACGAGAAGACCGACCGCCAAGAGGCAAAGGGCGGCGGAAAGAAGTTGACGAAAGGTGCATCGTGTCCGGATCATGGTGGGTTTCTCAGCGTGGAGACGGCCAGCGCATCGTAGGTAGGATACGAAGAAGACCCAGCGCCGTCCAGCGGTTAGAGCGGCGAGCCGCCATGCGGGCCAGGGATTCCAGATTCCGGATTCCAGATTCCGGATTCCGGATTCCGGATGGCTGAGACCGATGGCTGATGGCTGAGGACGATGGCTGATGGCTGAGGACGATGGCTGATGGCTGAGGACGATGGCTGATGGCTGAGGACGATGGCTGAGGACGGGTGGCGATTGGCTGGACGAACCGAGCTCCGCCATCAGTCATCCGCCCTCAGCCATCCGTCCTCAGCCATCTGGAATCTGGAATCCAGAATCTGGAATCCAGAATCCCCTCCCCGCGAGATCACTCCGGAAGTGTGATCGCGGCGGGCAGCAGTTCGCGGAGCGACTTGGGCAGGGGGAAATGGACGTTCTCCTCGCGGATCGTCTCCTCGCGGATCGTCGCGCCGAAGTTGCGCTGAAGATACTCGATGCACTCCTGCACGACGTCCTCGGGCGCGCTGGCGCCGGCGGTGATCAGCACGGTTTCGACGCCGCCGAACCACTCGGCGCCGGATCTCGGCGACGCCGTCGATCAGGTAGGCACGGGACCGAGCGAGCCGGCGATCTCGGCGAGCCGGCGGCTGTTCGAGCTGTTCTGGCTGCCCAGCACGAGCACCAGGTCGGCCTGCGCGCGCCAGCTCGCGGACCGCCTCCTGGCGGTTCTGGGTCGCGTAGCAGATGTCGTCCTTGGGCGGATTGGCGATCTCGGGGAACTTCTTCGCGGAGCGCGGCGATGACGACGTTGGCGTCGTCGACGCTCAGGGTCGTCTGGGTCAGGTAGGCGACCTTGTCGGGGTCGGGGACGGCGAGCCGCTCGACGTCCTCGGCGGTCTCGACCAGGATCATCTGGTCGGGGGCCTCGCCCATGGTGCCGATGACCTCGTCGTGGCCCTCGTGGCCGATCAGGACGATGGTGTAGCCTTCCGGGCGTATCGGACGGCTTCGAGGTGGACCTTGATGACCAGCGGGCAGGTGGCGTCGATGGCCAGGAGCCGGCGGCGGCGGGCCTGGTCGCGGATCTGGGGCGAGACGCCGTGGGCGCTGTAGAGCAGGGGGGAGCCCGGGGCACTTCGTCGAGCGACTCGACGAAGACGGTGCCGCGCTGCCGGAACCGTTCGACGACGAACTTGTTGTGGACGATCTCGTGGTAGACGTAGAGCGGCGGCCCGAAGAAGTCGAGGGCCCGCTCCAGGCACTCGATCGCCATGTTGACCCCGCGCAGAAGCCGCGGGGATTCGCCAGGATGATCTTCATCGCGACGCGGTCCTCCTGGGCCGTCGGAGGCGGGTTTGCGCCTCGAAGATGTATGGTAGCATTCGGCCGCGCCGCCCGGGGGAAGGTCGGACGGACAGTGCGCCGGTGTCGAGCCGATCGGCGATCCTGCGGCTGCTTGAAACCGGGACGTGAGTCTCTGCTACAGTTCCAGGCCGCGCGGTCGGAGATGCGTCCGCCGACGGTCGAGGGGGACGATCGTGATGAACCGAGCGAAGCGGCGGCTCTGCGACGCCACAGGGATCGAGCGCCTGATCGCCTCGATGGCGCGAGCAGCTCGCCGACGGCCGGCGCCGGCGGCGTCGCCGCTGCGCCTGGTCGGCGTCCGGACCCGCGGGCGTGCCGCTGGCCGAGCGGCTGGCCGAGGAGCTGCGCCGACTGCTGGGCGAGCGAGGTCGACGGTCGGCGCCGTCGATATCACGCTCTACCGCGACGACCTCGGCCAGGCGCCAGACGCTGGCCGGTGCTGCGCGGCACCGAGATCCCGTTCGACCTCGACGGGGCCGAGGTCGTGCTGGTGGACGACGTCCTGTTCACCGGCCGGACGGTCCGCGCGGCGCTGAACGCGATCTGCGACCTGGGCCGGCCGGCGTCGGTCCGCCTGGCGGTGCTGGTCGACCGCGGCCATCGCGAGCTCCCGATCCAGCCCGGACGTCGTCGGCCTGAACGTCGCGACCGATCCGCGACGACCACGTCCGGGTGCGGCTCCGGCCGGTCGATCCGGTCGACGAGATCGTGCAGATCGCGCCGGGGCCGCGACACGATCGCCACTCGAGAGGAGGCCCAGCCGTGACCACCGGCTCGCGACCCCGCCCCGGCTGGGCCAGACGGCCCCGCTGGAGCCGGCAAGCACCTGCTCGGCCTCGAAGACCTGTCGGCCGAGGAGATCCTGGCGATCCTCGACACCGCCGAGTCGTTCGCCGAGATCTCGACCCGCAGCCGCAAGAAGGTCCCCGCGCTCCAGGGCCGGATCGTCTTCAACCTGTTCTTCGAGAACTCGACCCGCACCCGCACCAGCTTCAGCCTGGCGGCCAAGCGGCTCTCGGCCGACACCCAGGACTTCTCCGCCGAGCGGCTCGAGCCTCTCCAAGGGCGAGTCGTTCATCGACACGGCCAAGAACATCGAGGCCATGGGGGCCGACGTCCTGGTGGTCCGCCACCCGACGCCGGGCACGCCCCACCTGCTGGCCCAGCACGTCGAAGTGCTCGATCATCAACGCCGGCGACGGTGCCCACGAGCACCCGACCCAGGGCCTGCTCGACCTGATGACGATCCGCCGCGCCAAGGGGCGGATCGAGGGGCTGACCGTCGGCCTGCTCGGCGACATCGCCCACTCGCGGGTCGCCCGGTCGAACATCTGGGGCCTGACCAAGCTGGGCGCCAAGGTCATCCTCTGCGGCCCGCCGACCCTGGTCCCCAGGGCGATGGGAGCGGCTCGGCTGCGAGGTCGCCTACCACCTCGACGAGGTCTTGCCGCGGTGCGACGTCGTCAACGTCCTGCGCATCCAGTTCGAGCGGCAGCAGCGGGGCCTGTTCCCCTCGGTCGCCGAGTACTCGCAGTTCTACATGATGACCCAGGAGCGGCTCGAACTGGCCAAGCCCGACCTCCTGCTCCTGGCCCCCGGGCCCGATCAACCGCGGCGTCGAGCTGACCCCGGAAGTCGCCGACGGCCCGCACTCGGCGATCCTCGACCAGGTCACCAACGGGCTGGCCGTGCGGATGGCCGTGCTCTACCTGCTCGAGCGGCCGGATGGAGCCCGGCGGCGAGTCGGCGGCTCGACTCGCAGGACGTCGAGCGACCGATCCCGCGACGCATCGGCCATCGGAGCGGCCGAGCGACCAGGGGAGAGCATGCCTTGCCGACGATTCAGATCAGCGGGCGGCCGGATCATCGACCCCGAGCCAGGACCTCGACGCAGTCGGCGACCTCTGGATCAGCCGCGGCCGGATCCTGCCGATCGGGCGGCGGGCTACGAGGAGGCCGAGATCGTCATCGACGCCCGCGGCATGATCGTCTGCCCCGGGCTGATCGACGTCCACGTCCACCTCCGCGAGCCGGGCAACGAGGAGGACGAGACGATCGCCACCGGCGCGGCCGCCGCGCTGGCCGGCGGCGTGACCTCGGTCGCCTGCATGCCCAACACCCTGCCCGCGATCGACACCCAGGCCGCCGCCGAGTTCGTCGTCCTCCAGGCGCCAGCGGGCACGGCAGGCCAACGTCTATCCCGGTCGGCGCGGTCAGCAAGGGCCGCAAGGGCGAGGAGCTGGCCGAGCTCGGCCAGCTGGTCGCCGGCGGCGCGGTCGCCTTCACCGACGACGGCGCGCCGGTCGCCTCGGCCGCGCTGATGCGCCGGGCACTCGAGTACGCCAAGATGTTCGACCGCGTGATCATGCAGCACTGCCAGGTGCCCGAGCTGACCGTCGGCGGCGTGATGAACGAGGGGTTCGAGTCGATGCGGCTGGGCCTCGGCGGCATGCCCGCCGCGGCCGAGGACATCATGGTCGCCCGCGACATCCGCCTGGCCGAGATCACCGGCGGCCGGCTGCACATCCAGCACATCTCGACCGCCCGCTCCGTCGAGCTGGTCCGCGAGGGCAAGCGCCGCGGCGTCGCGCGTGACGGCCGAGGCCTGCCCCCACCACTTCACCCTCACCGACGAGAGGCTGCGCACGTTCGATTCCAACTTCAAGATGAACCCGCCCGCTGCGGACCTGGAGCGACGTCGAGGCGGTCATCGGCGGCCTCAAGGACGGCACGATCGAGATCATCGCCACCGACCACGCCCCCCACGCCCCCGAGAAGAAGATGCGCGAGATCGACCAGGCCCCGTTCGGGATCGTCGGCCTGGAGACCCTGATCCCGATCACGGTCACGAGCCTGATCGAGCCCGGCCACCTGACCTGGCCCGAGGTGATCGCGCAAGCTGACGATCAACCCCGCGCAGCTCCTGGGCATTCCCAAGGGGACGCTCCGCGCCGGCGCCGACGCCGACGTCACGATCATCGACCCCGACGTCGCGCTGGACGATCGACCCGGCGCAGTTCCGCTCCAAGAGCCGCAACACGCCCTTCGGCGGCTGGGAGGTCCGCGGCCGGGCCCACACCGTCATCGTCGGCGGCGAGGTCCGCTACACCCTGGGCGGCATCGTCCGGTCCGCGAACCCGCCCCAGGCCGATTGACGATGACTGATGACTGATGACTGATGGCTGCCTTCTGTTCCTTCCACCTTGACTCGACTCGCCCCCACCTGCGCCCCATAATGAAGAGAGAGATGCCGCCTGATCCTCGATTCGGCCGCCCGCCATGCGCCTCCTCATCGACGGTTACAACTTGATGTACGCGGTCGTCGCGCCCGATGGCGGCCGGCGTCCCCAGGGTCTGCGGCGTGATCGTCAGCGGTTCCTCAACGAGCTCGCGGCGCGGCTCGGGCCGGTCGAGGCCGCGCTCACCACCGTCGTCTTTGATGCCGCCGCCGACGCCCCCGAACACCTGCCGCGCGCCACGCGCCACAAGGGTCTAACGGTCCTCTTCGCCAAAGGCGACGACGATGCCGATGCCCGGCTGGAAACGCTCATCGCCCAGCACTCCGCTCCCAAGACGCTCACCGTGGTCTCGACCGATCACCGCGTGCGCCGGGCCGCGCTGCGCCGCCGGGCCAAGTCTCTCACGTCCGACGAGTTCTGGACCCAGCTCCAGGACCGCCGCCGTCCCCGCCCGGTGCCGCCTCCACCCGCACGAGAGGAAGCCTTGAACCGGGGGACATCGGACTACTGGATGGGTGTCTTCGCCGATGTCATCGCTTCCCCCGAGGCACACGAGGTCTTCGAGCCGATCGACTCGATCCTCACCGACGAGGACATCCGGCGCATCGCCGACGAGGTGCGCCGCGAAGGGTGATACTACCCACATGACGGGCGGTCCGCGCCATGCGAGAATGAGGCCCACCGTGCTTCCGTCCTCTTCCGTAACGCCGTGCGAGGTGCCCCCATGATCCACGTCCTGGCCACGATCGAGGTCCACCCCGGCAAGCGCGACGCCCTGCTCAACGAGCTGCGCGGGCCGTTCCCGATGTTCGCGCCGAGGAAGGCTGCATCGAGTACGGCCCGGCCGTCGATGCCACGACCGACGTCCCACCCCAGACGCCGCGCCCCGATGTCGTCACGGTCATCGAGAAGTGGGAGAGTGTCGATCACTTGAAACAACACCTCGGCACGCCCCACATGGAGACATTCTTCCAGAGGACCAGCGACCTGGTCGCCAAGCTCACGGTTGTCATTCTCGACCCGGCGTGATCCGCGCGCGCGGCTGGTGCTCCGTGGCGTCGCCGCCCATGATCGTGCGCTGCCGTCCCTGGACCGTCCTGCGGGCCCCGCTCCTCGTCCAGGGTGCCGACCCGCCAGCGGCGGGCCGCTTGCGCCACACACCCCCGGAAACGACCCGATCGCGAACCTGTCGAGGGCGCCGTGACTCCGCGAAGTCTTGATGAACCAGAGTCTTGAAGGCGATTCACGATTGGCTTCATTCGGCGACTGGCGCCGCGCTCCGTCGTGGACATGGAGACGGTAGCAAGCTCACCGGATCTTCCGGTGGTTGGGCGGGCGGGTGCCACGGGTTCCGCTTGGGGAACCCGTGTCGATCGACCCCCAACCCCCGGACACGGGTTCCCCAAGCGGAACCCGTGGCACCCAGGCGTCGGGTCCCATCCGCGCAACCGGATTGTCAGAGAACACACGATCGGGCCATCGGATAGATTCGTAACATCAAGCCGTGTCGTGCTGTCTTTCTGGCCCGAAGCGCTCCCCTCCATCGGTGCGATTCACCCGAATCGTCCTCATGCTCAAACCCGGCGCCATCGCGGCCCGAGCGATCGGTTCCACGATCCGGCACTCACCCTTCGTCCAGGGCACTCACGTTGGCCATGATCGGGTCCACCAGCTCCGGGGGCACGAAGCGTTTCAGCGCCTCGGTGCCGCCAAAACGGGCTACCTGCTTGATCAACGAACTCGAAATGTGATTATACTCTCCATCGGCCATCAGAAAGACGGTTTCGATATCACGATCGAGCCGGTGGTTGGTCAGGGTCATGCTGAATTCATATTCCATGTCGGAGAGGGTGCGCAGGCCGCGGAGGATGACCCGCGCCGATGCGGCGGACGAACTGGACGGTCAGATCCTCGAACGGCTCGACGGTGACATTCTCATACGGCGCGACGACGAGGCGGGCCATCGCGACCCGTTCTTCCTGGGTGAAGAGGGCTTTCTTATCCGGATTCACGCCGATGCCGACGACGAGCGAGTCGAAGAGGAGCCGGCCGCGCTGGATCACGTCGAGGTGGCCCAGCGTGAGCGGGTCGAACATGCCGGTGAAGACGGCTTTACGGGACGGCTCGACGGAAGAGTGCGCCATGGTGGAAGATCCCAGAAAGTTCCGAGCGGGCCATGGGAACGCGCCGGACATTCAGACGGCGTCGCGGAGCGCCTCGGCGAGACGGTTCAGGTCGTGGTCGTCATTGTACACGTGCGGGCTGACGCGCAGCCGTCCGCGTCGGCAAGACACGGCGATACCGCGCTCCCGGCAGCGCCTCACCAGGGCGTCCGGGTCCACGCCGGGCTTTTCCAGGGCGACGATGCCCGATTGCTCGTCAGGGCGCGTCGGCCCGTACACGGTCCAGCCAGCGTGTCGGGCGCGGTCGCGGACCGCCGCGGCGCGGTCGAGAATGCGCTGCGGAGACGGCGTCGGGGCCCAGTTCCAGGATCAGGCCGACACTCGTGCCAAGGGCCTGGAGACCGGGCATGTTGAAGGCCCCGCCTTCCCAGCGGCGGGCGCTCGGCTTGAGGTCGAAGGGGAAGCCCGGGTCGTTGAACGACGAGGCGACGCTATGGCTGCCCACGAGGATCGGCCGGAGCCGCTCGATCCAGTCGCGGCGGACGAACAAGAAGCCCGTCCCCTCGGGACCGAGGAGCCATTTTTGACCGCCGGCCGCCAGGAAGTCGATCGGCGTGCGCCGCACGTCGAGCGTCAGCGCCGGCAGGCTCTGGATCGCATCGACGAAAAGAGCGACGCCCCGGGCTTCACACAGAGCCACCAGCGCGTCGAGGTCATGACGAAATCCGCTCGCCCACTCGACATGGCTGATCGTCAAGACGCGGGTGCGGTCGTCGATGGCCGCCGCCAGAACGGCCGGGTCGATGCATCCCGCCCGGCCCGGCACCATGCGCACCGCGACGCCCCGGCTGCGCAGGTTGAGCCAGGGGTAGACGTTGGAGGGATACTCGTCCTCGGCCGTGACAATGTTGTCCCCTTCGCGCCAGGGGAAGCCCTCGGCGACGACACCGATGCCGTGGGTCGTGCTCGACACGAACGCGATCTCATCCGCGTCGGCTCCGATCAGCCGGGCGAGATCGCGGCGGTAGCCTTCGACCTTCCGTTCCCAGGACGGCCAATGGACGCAGCCGTTGGCTTCCTGTTCCTCGATCCACGCGTGGAGGGCCGCGCCCGAACGCCGGGGCAGCGGGCTGACGGCCGCGTGATCGAAATAGGCCCAGCGCTCGGTGACGGGGAACTCGGCCTGTCGCAGCGCATCCCAGTCCAAGGCAGCCTCCCTCGCGATTCCTGGCCGTCGCGACGCGCTCAAAGGGTGTACGAAAAGGAAACGGATCGGCCTTTCTGTGTAGCGGCGGCCGTCTCGGCCGCTCCGGACTCCCAGAACCGGAGCGGCCGAGACGGCCGCCGCTACACAGAAAAGACCCTTCTCGTACACCCTCTCAGCCTACCCGCACCCCCGGGTTGCGCGTCAAGGTCGGCGAGAAGCGGACGCGGCGACCACGGCGGCCACCAAAGCGGCGATCTCGTCCTCCGTGTGAGCGGCCGACACGCTGATCCGCAACCGTGACGTTCCTTTCGGCACCGTCGGCGGCCGGATCGCAGGTACCAGAAAGCCCCGCTCGCGAAGCTGACTGGCCACGTCGAGAGCCCGTGCGGGATCGCCGAGCACGACCGGCACGATCGGTCCGGTCGCGGCGCACACGGTGAACCCCGCCGCCACCAGACCGGCACGCACCTGATCGCCCAGGCGGCGGGCGTGCTGGCGACGCCACGGCTCCTCCTGAACCAGACGCAGGGCCTCGCGCGCGGCCGCGGCGGCGGCGGGCGGCAGCGCGGTCGAGTAGACGAAGCTCGGGGCGCGGTGGAGCAAGTGATCGATGAGCCGCCGTGATCCGGCCACGAACCCTCCCAGCGATCCCAGGGCCTTCGAGAGCGTGCCGACGCGAATCGGAACCCGCTCCGCGACACCGCATTCCGACGCCGCGCCGCGGCCGTCCGGCCCGAAAACGCCCGTGCCGTGGGCCTCATCGACCAGGAGCATGGCCTCGAACCGCTCCGCGATCGCCACGAGATCGGCCAGCGGGGCGAGGTCGCCGTCCATGCTGAAAACGCCGTCGGTGGCGATCAGCACCCGGCGGAAGCGCGCCCGCTCGCGGGCCAGGATCGCGGCCAGGCGGCCGGCGTCGTTGTGCGGATAGACCCTCAAACTGGCGCCGGCGAGCCTGGCACCGGCCACGAGACAGGCGTGATTGAGACGGTCGCCATAGACCGCGTCCCCGGGACCGGCCAGCGCGGCGATCGTGCCCAGGTTGGCGGCAAATCCGGTCGGGAATAGAAGGGCGGCCTCGGTCTGTTCAAAGCGGGCGAGATCGGCGGCCAGTTCTTCATGGATGGTGCGCCAGCCGCACACCAGCGGCGAGGCGCCTGCACCCCAGCCGTATTCTTCGGTGGCGCGGACGGCGGCGGCCACCACGCGCGGATCGGCGGCCAGACCGAGGTAGTCGTTGGAGGCGAAGTTGATCAGCTCGCCTCCACCCGAACCGAGCTTGCCAGGCACGGCCGCACCGAACACGGTCAGGCGCCGGGTCAAGGCGGCGCGTTCACGGGCGGCGGCTTCCTCATCGAGCCAGGAAAGGGGATCAGCCATCGGCGGGAGCCTTTCGGCAGGGTCCATCGGGCCTTTTCAACACCGCCGCGGCGAGATGCCCGCCGAAGCCCAGCGAGAGCTTCAAGGCCGCGCCGATGGGTCGAGAACGGCCAACGAGCGGCGTGCCGTCGAGATCGCAGGCCGGATCGGGATCGGTCAGGTTCAAGGTCGGCGGGACGAAGCCGTCGCGCATCGCCAGACAGGTGATCGCCAGCTCGACCGCGCCCGCGGCGCCGAGCAGGTGGCCGATCTGGGCCTTGTTCGCCGAACACGAAACCGTGTCAGCGTGCGTTCCCAGCGCGATTCGCAAGGCGCGGCATTCGAGCGGATCGTTCGAGCGGGTCGCCGTGCCGTGGACGTTCACATGATCGATGGCCGTTGCCGGCACGTCCGCGTCGTCCAAAGCCAGGCGGATCAGGTGTGCCAGACCGGCGGGGTCGGGATTTTGATCGGTCATGTGATAGGCGTCGCAGCCCAGCGCGCCGCCGGCAATCTCGGCGTAAGGAAGCACGCCGCGGGCGCGGGCCCGGTCCGCGCGTTCGAGGACGAAGAGAGCCGCACCCTCGCCGACGAGAAAACCGCGGCGGTTGCGGTCCCAGGGCCGGACGGCCCGCGCCGGGTCGTCGTTCGCCGTGAGCCGCGCGAGCGCCTTCATGTTGTGGAATGCCCCCAGGAGCACCGGTTCGAGCGAGGCGTCGGCCGCGCCGGCGAGGGCCGTGTCGCACTGACCGCGCCGGATCATATCGGCGGCTTGAAGCACCGCCACCAGCCCGGTCGCGCAGGCGGCGATGGGCGCCAGGCACGTTCCGCGCGCATCGGCCCACTTGGCAGCATACGTGGCGCCCATGTGTGGCCAGGAGTAGTGGAACCAGTCCCGGGCCAGTTCCTCCTGGTCACGACCGGGATCGAGCAAAGTCCGATGGACGCGGGCCAGGCTGCGCAGCCCCCCCTTGCTCAGACCGACCAGCACAGCCAGCCGATCGGGGTTTCCCCCGCCCCGCGGCAGCCGCGCATCGGTCATGGCCGACAGCGTGGCGAAGAGCAGAAGTTGCAAGACCGGCTCATCCAGCGTAGCGTCCGACCAATCGCCGGGCGCGGGGCAACCGGCGCAAGGCATGCCCGCCGGCACGCGCGGCCCGTCGAGCATCCGCACGGCGCTCTGGCCGGCCTTGAGCGCCGACCAGCAGGTTTCGCGATCCTTGCCCAGCCCCGTGACCAGCCCGATGCCTGTTACGACCACGGTGGGCCGGCGGCACTCCCTCATGGCCGTCACCCGTTCGGAACCGGACGCGCGGCCAGTTCGGTGCGGGCCCAGGTTTCAACGGCGGATGACCACTCCATGTCCCCCATCTCATCCGCGCGCGGCAGCCACCCAACGACTTCCCAGGTCCGGAGCATGGGGAAGGCCCGGCTCATTTCCCGCTCGTTGTAGACGCCATTCGCTTGCAAGTGCAGGAAATGCACACTCAGTCCATCGCAACGCCAGACCTCGGGCACGCCGAGCGCGGCATACACGTCGATGCCGCTTGCAAGCGGTCTGGACACTTCGATCTCAATGGCCAGATCGGGAGGGGGCTGGACGGACAGATCGATCTGTCGGAGCCCGCGTACGGAAGGCTCGTGCTCCAAGTAGAAGCAGGAATCGGGCTCTTTTCCCTTCAGAAGGTCTTCTCGTTCCCAGAGTGTCGAGCCGGCCCCGCGGAAGTTCCGGCCAAGACCGCGTGCCACCATCATGATGAAGAGCGTCAGGCGCTCTTTCAGGATCTCATGCCAGTACGAAGGGGCCATCAGCTCCAATTCCCCGTCAAGGTATGTGATCCGAGGCACCGGGTCATCGCCCCGCGCGGCCAGAATCGCCTGGTACAAGGCCCAATCGATGTTCCGCAGCAACACGCGTGACTCGGCTTCAAACGCCCGTCCCGTGGGAACCGGAACGGTCTGAGTCGGCTGTCTGGCCACCGTCGGCGCAACCGTGGTCGTGCTCATGGGGCGTCTCTCCTTCGGCCTCAATCGCGTCGCGCGGGCAGGGCCGTCAAACCCAGGATGTCAAAGAGCCGGGCGTCCTGGTCGGCCTCGGGGTTGGGGGTCGTCAGGAGCTTCTCGCCCGCGAAGATCGAGTTGGCCCCGGCCAGAAAACAGAGAGCCTGGTCCTCGGGCGACATCTGGACCCGCCCGGCGGACAGCCGGACCATCGACCGGGGAAACAGGATGCGGGCCGTGGCGATCGTGCGCAGCATGTCCCAGATCGGCACGCGGCCGACCTCGCCCAGCGGCGTGCCCGCCACGGGGACCAGGGCATTGATCGGCACCGAAGCCGGCGGCTCGGGCAGGCACGCCAGCGCGTGCAGCATGCCGATGCGGTCGGTTTCGCTCTCGCCCAGGCCGACGATGCCCCCGCAGCAGATCGACAGGCCGGCCGCGCGCACCCGGTCGAGCGTGGCCAGGCGGTCGGCGAAGGTGCGTGTGGAGATGATCTCGGCGTAATACTCGGGCGAGGTGTCCAGGTTGTGATTGTAGGCGTCGAGCCCCGCCTCCTTGAGCCGGCGCGCCTGGCTGGCGGTGAGCATGCCGAGCGTACAGCAGACTTCCAGCCCGCCCTCGGCCTTGATGCCGCGGATCATCGCCAGCACGCGGTCGAAGTCGGGCCCGTCCTTGACCTCGCGCAGGGCGGCGCCCAGACAGAGCCGCGTGGCGCCGGCGGCCTTGGCGCGCCTGGCGGCGGCCACGACCGGCTCGACCTCCAGGAGCGCTTCCCGCGCGACGGCCGTCTCGTAATGCGCGGACTGGGGACAGTACGAGCAATCTTCCGGACATCCGCCGGTCTTGATCGACAGCAGGACGCACACCTGGATCTCGCCCACGCGATGATGCCGCCGATGGACCTCGCCCGCGCGCGAGATCAGCTCAAGCAAGGGCGTGCGATAGAGTTCGGCGATCGCCGCGCGGCTGGGAGCCGTCATGAGTTCACAACTCGTGTCGTCCAGAAGGGAGCCGGAGATACGGGGAGTGCGTGGACAGAATCTCGTAGGGTAGGCTTTAGCCTGCCAGACCCATTATAGGATTGGCAGGCTAAAGCCTACCCTACGAGAAGGAATCCACGCGTTCACCGCCGCGCCGACTTGCACAGGATGAACACGGCCAGCGCGCCGATGACGCCGACGCCGAGGTAGCCGTAGAGAGGATTGCCCGATTCGCCGCCGCCGCCCTCGACGGGCGCCTCCTGACCCGGGGATTGGGCGCGGACGGGCTCGGGCGCCGCCACGAGAGCCAGCAGCACGGTCGGGATCGCCAGGAAACGAAGGATTCGCGTCATCGCGGGCGCTCACTAGGGTGCAAGGTCAGAGGCCGTCGGGGTGTGTCCATCGTCATGGGCAGCCATTCGGTCAGGGGCCGGACTCGCTTGCGGAACGCGGCGCGGGCCATGGCGACCGCTTTCCAGGCCGGCCCGCGCGAGGTCAGGTGGGCGACATAGTCGTCCAGACCGACCGCCCAGAACCGATACAGCCGCTCCCGAAACAGATACGCCCCGTCGCCGGACGGCAAGGGAAAACACGCGGGCGGCTCGGCATACACGAAGGCCAGGATGGCGCGAAAACCGGGACCGAACAAATCCTCCCACCGCATCAGGCCGCTCAGATCGTCGGTCGTAACCCAGTTTTCCCAGGGGCGCCGGCCCCGCCGATTCTTGCCCTGCTTGCCCTTGACTTCGACCACGAGGTTGGGACCCCATCGAGGATACAATAAAAAGTCCGGATTCTTCACCCCCTCCTGCCCGAAAATCGCCCGCTTCGCCTCATCGATGGCCACGCAAGGCACGCGCAGCGCGCGGATGTACGCCTCGAACGCCGCCTCGTAGTGGTTGGACCGATCGGCCATGACCGGGTATCTCGGGGGGGTTCCGGATTCGAGATTCCGGATTCCGGATTCCAGATTCCAGATTCGTGATTCCGGATTCCGGATTCCAGATTCGTGATTCCGAGATTCCGGATTCCGGATTCCAGATTCGTGATTCCGGATTCCGGATTCCAGATTCCGGATATCGGATCGAACTCCGGAATCTGGAATCCGGAATCCGGAATCTCGAATCGATCAGTTTGGCGGATACGGCGCGTCCAGGACGACCAGAATCCGACACCGGCCCGCGACGACGCCGCGGGGGCAGGACCGCCTCGGCATACTCGGCGACCTGGTCGGCGGCCTCGAAAACCTGATCGAACGTCCAGTCCGACTCGTACTCGCAGTCCTTGTCCGTGTATTCGCGGCAGATCTGGGGCCGGGTCTGGTAGATGGCGCAGCGGTGGTCGCGCGTCAGGTACTGGCAGGGCGTCATCACGAGGATGTACCAGGAGTCTTTCTCGACGTACACGACGGTCCGCCCGTGCGCCAGGAACCAGCGGATCTCGTCGAAATCGTCCCAGCTCCGCGGCGTCTTGATCGGCAAGGAGAAGTAACGACAACACTTGCCCGTGCAATGATCGCAGGGGCACGCCCCGGCGGGCAAGTCCCGTCGGGCGAAGGGCGGCATGCGGTGCAACGGGTGCGTAGACCTGGGCATGGATTCCACTTCCGTGGCCGTATGGCGACCGATCTTAACCGGGCGAGGGGACTTCGGCCAGTAGGTTCCTCATGTGAGGTGACGCAAGCTGGGTCTGGACTCAGAGGGTGTACGAGAAGCGTCTTTTCTGTGTAGCGGCGGCTGTCTCGGCCGCTCCGGACTTGGGATCCCGGAGCGGCCGAGACGGCCGCCGCTACACAGAAAGGCCGCTCCATACCTTTTCGTACACCCTTTCAGGCCGGGGCCCGACCCTGCTCTGCGCAGTCCGTCGCGTGAAAGCGCGACCGCCTCCGAGTGCCATTGACACCCCCGGGCAGTTGGACCATATTGACCGCCTGAATGGGCTTTCTGGGGCCTGCGGACTCGATCCCGGCTTTCCCTGCAACGACTCCTGGCCCGGCCGCGATGATGCCGGGCGTTGGCAGCGATCGAGAAAAGGACACCATGATGAGCGCATGGACGCGGCTCTGGGCGGGCGCACCGCGGCGCTGGCGCATCGAGGAACCTGCGGGCGCGGCGGCACCTCATCGTGGGGCGCGGCGGACGTGGTTTCGTGCCGCCGGGACGCGCCGGATCGTGTTCATCAACCAGTATTACTGGCCGGACCACGCCTCCACCGCACAGCACCTGACCGACCTGGCCGAGGCCCTGGCGCGGGCGGGATCGGAAGTGCATGTCGTATGCAGCCGGGGCACGTACCGGCCGGGACAGGCGACGCGGCCCGCCCGGGAAGTTCAAAACGGGGTGCACATCCACCGGGTCGGCGCCACGGCGCTGGGAAGGCGCTCGACCTGGACGCGGATGACCGACTACCTGACGTTTTACGCCTCGGCCCTCTGGTGCGCGCTCTGGCTGCGGCGGTGCGACCTGGTGGTGACGCTGACGACGCCTCCCCTGATCGGGCTCGTCGGCACGATCTTGAAGCGTCTGAAGGGGTCGCGGCACGTCTGCTGGAGCATGGACCTGCACCCCGACGCCAGCCTGGCGCTGGGACGGATGAAGCGGGACCGCGCCGGGGTGCGTTTTCTGAGCCGGCTGAGCGAGGCGATCGTCCGCCGGGCCGACCGGGTGGTCGTGCTGGGCGCGTACATGGCCGACCGGCTCCGGGCCAAGGGCGTGCGCGCGCGCGGCTCGCGCTGATCCCGGTCTGGAGCCGGGCCGACGAGATCTATCCGTTGCCGCGCCGGGGCATCCGTTCCGGGCGCGGCTCGGATTCGGGGACAGATTCGTCGCGATGTACTCGGGCAACCTGGGCCTGGCGCACTCCTTCAGCGAATTTCTCGAGGCCGCGCGGCGGTTGCGGCACCGCGCGGACATCGTGTTTCTCTACGTCGGAGACGGCCCCCGCCTGGCCGAAGTCCGCGCGGCCAAGGAGGCGGAGGGGCTCGACAACATCCTCTTGCTCGATTACGTGCCGCGCGAGCACTTGCACGAATCGCTCTCGACGGCCGACGTCCACCTGATTTCGATGCGCAGCGAGATGACGGGCATCGTGGTGCCGGGCAAGCTCTACGGCGCGATGGCGTCCGGCCGGCCGACGATCTTCGTCGGTCCCGAGCACTGCGAATCGGCCGACACGATCCGCGCGGCGGGCTGCGGTTTCACCATCCGGCTGGGGGACGTCGAGGCGCTCGTCGCCGCGCTGGAGCGGCTGGCCGGTGACGCCGGCCTGCGGCGCACGCTCGGCGCTCGCGCCGCGCGGCGTTTCTCAAGGAGTATGAGCGGGACACCTGCTGCGACCGCTGGTGCGACCTGCTCGATGAGCTCACGGGCATGGCGCCGGTCACGTCGCAAACCGTCGCCGCCCCGGCCTTGCCGCCGCCGCGCACGAGGCGAGCGTCGCACGCGGCGTGCCGGTCGGGCCGGGCTTGAGGGGGAATGGGCGATCCCGGAGGGAGGAGCCGGCGACACTATGACTGATGACTGATGACTGATGACTGATGACTGATGACTGATGACTGATGACTGATGACTGATGGCGGATAGCTGAACCGGCTGGTTCGCACCGCAGGCGCTTAGTGAATCAGCCATCAGCCATCGGTCATCAGCCATCCGCCATCCGTCCTTGTCACGGTCGTCGGCCTCAGGGAACGCGGGATTCACGGAGGAACAAGCTCATGGCGTGGTGCATCTGGCTGGCCGGGGTGTGTCTGATCTGGGCTGCGCCGGACGCGGCGGTGTCCAGTGGCGGGGTGGCGGCCATTTTGGCGGACCATGATCGGGCCCTGGCGCGCGATCTGGTCGCCTACATCACGGCGCACGCTCAGGCCGAGGACGTGGAGCAGGCGTACCGGGCGCTCTTCGATCGGGTGATCGACCACGACTGGTTCGCCGACCACGAGGCCCTCGCCCGCCGCTATCTGGCGGAACGGCCCGAGGGCGCGGTGCGACCGCTGGCGTATATCATCACGACCATCGCGCGCGCGAAGACCGGGGCCTTTGCCGAGGCGCTGGGATCGTACCGCGAGCTGATGAAGGGGTTGACCGAAGCGTCGCAGGAGGAGTTTGCGGCGAACTTCGCCGACGCTCTGGCCGCCGCGGCCACGTCGGCCGGCGAGACTGGCACGGCGCGCGCGGTCTATCAGCTTCTGGGTGAGCAGTTCCCGGGCGACGCCGAGCTCAAACGCAAGGTCACGGCGGAAATCGGCCGGCTCGACATGGTGGGCCAGCCCGCGCCGAGCGTCGCGGTCAAGGATGTGGACGGCAAGCCGTTGCGCCTGGCGGACCGGAAAGGCCATTACGTCCTGATCGAGTTCTGGGCCACCTGGTGCGCACCTTGCCTGGCGGACCTGCCCGGTCTGAAGGCCACGGCCGCGAAGTACCAGGACAAGGGCCTGGAGGTCGTGGGCGTGAGCCTGGACGAGACGGTCGGACCCGTCGCCGAGTTCGTGCGCGCGACAAGATTCCCTGGCCCCAGGTGCATAATGCGACGTGCGAGGGCGACCTGGTGGCGGCCTTCGGCATCGGCCGCCTGCCGGCCCGCGTGCTGATCGGCCCGGCGGGGACCATTGTGCGTCTCGACCCGCATAATGAGGACCTCGATCGGGCCCTCGACGCACTGCTCAAGAAGGAGAAGTAGGGTGGGTCAGCGGCGTCCGCGCCGCGCAACCCACCTTCCCCGGCAACAGATGGTGGGTTGCGGCGCGGACGCCGCTGACCCACCCTACGAGATCCCGATCAGCTTTTCTTCTCGGGTTCGTCCTTGTCGAGATCGTCGCGGATCAGGTCCAGGAAGTCCTCATCCGAGGGCAGCTTGGCGTCGGAATCGGCTTGCTGGAAGGTCTGGGGCACGATATCGTCAAATTCCCCCTCATCGGCGGACAGGCGCTCGATTTTCTCCGGGGCTTGGCTGGGGCGGGGAGCCCGCACCTTGCGGTCGGGAGCCGCGCCTCCTTCCAGGCCGGCCAGCTCGAGCAGCGAGCGGCCCTTGCGGGGGTCCTCGCCCATCTCCACCTCGAGGGCGCGGTTGGCGTCCAGCAGTGAGGTGGGGGCCATCGGCTCATAGTCGATCCAGTACGCGTGGGTGGCCAGGCCCAGCTCGTCGTCGGGCATGACGGACATGTCGTGCTCGACCCGCTGGCCGTTCAAGAACGTGCCGTTGGAGCTGCCCAGGTCGCGCACGTGCCAGACGCCGTGGAAGTATTGAAGCAGGCAGTGCTTGCCCGAGACGTTCTCGAAATCCAGCCGGATGTCGGCGTTGGGGCGCCGGCCGAGGATCAGCTCCGTCTTGATGAGCGGGATCGAATCGCCGCCCCCGAGGGGCCGCAACTGGCCGAGCGGCCTGTCAGGATCAGCCATCGCAGGGCTCCAGACTCGTCGGTGGAGAAGACACAACGGGCGTGCTGGTTTCATCCTAGCCCATGCCCGTCGGAAATCCAACGCGATCTGGAAAGACCCTCTGACCGCCCGCCAGGGCATGGCGAGCCGGGCTCGGTTCGGATAGCTTCAGGCATGGTCTCCAGCCCCCGAACGCAGCGACGAAAGAGAGAGGAAGGCGGGAATCGGCTCTCAGGACTGTGACGGTTTTTCGTATTCAGGATAGAGACGTGCGGTGCCGCGCGTTCTGGAACCGACGCCGCCGCGCCCCGATCGCGACTGCTCCTGTCTTTCCGCTCTGGAGGTCGATTCCGATGCGCGCCTTTGTGTTCCATTCGACCGTGGCCCTGCTGCTGCTGATCTCCGGCTGCGGCGAGGCGGAAATGGCTCCCCCGGCGACCACCGCGGCGCCCGCGGCGAAGTATGCGGGCGAGGCAGCACCGGCAACGACACCGCGCTTTGCCAATCGCGCTCCCTCCGCGGCTGCCCCCAAGAGCGAGCCCCCGGCCGACAGGGACAAGCTCGCGGCAACCGTGGTCGAGCGCGGCAATCTGGAGGCCAGCGCCTTCGCCCGCGATGCCAGCGCCCCGGCCTTGCAGCGCAAGATCATCTATGATGCGAGCATCGGCATCGTCGTCGCGGACTTCGCCCAGGTCGAGACCAAGATCGTCCAGCTTGTTCAGCAGGTCCACGGCTACATCGCCGAGATGCAGATCACGGGCTCGCCCGGCTCGGTGCGCACCGGACACTACAAGGTCCGCGTGCCGGTCGAGGCCTTCGAGAGCTTCCTGCACGATGTCGCCGCCCTCGGCGAGCTGGAGAACAACCACCGCACCAGCCAGGATGTCACCGAGCAGTATTACGACATCGACGCCCGTATCAAGAATAAACAAGTCGAAGAAGAGCGGCTGGTCCAGATCCTCAAGGAGACGACCGGCAAGATCGAGGACGTGCTCCGGATCGAGACCGAGCTGAGCCGGGTCCGGGGCGAGATCGAGCAGATGCAAGGGCGGCTCCGGGTGCTGGAGAACCTGTCCTCGCTGACGACGATCGACATCACGGTGCGCGAGCGCGACAAGTACCAGCCGGCGCCGCCGGTCGCCGCCAGCTTCGAGACGCGCATCAGCGCCACGTTCGAGGCTTCGATCAAGCGTTTGACCGAGCTCGGTCAATCGGTCGTGCTGTTCGTCGTCGACTGGGGCCCCTGGACGCCGCTACTGATCTTTTATGTGTTGATCGGCTGGCTGGTCTTGTGGGTGCTGGTGCGCATCGCGCGCCGGCTCTGGCAGATCGGCCAGATGCCGGTGTTTCCCTCTCGAACCCAACCTTGAGAAGGTGTATGAGAAGGGGGGATTGTCTGACTTTCTCTGTGTAGCGGCGGCCGTCCCGGCCGCTCCCGGCTGTCATACCAGAGCGGCCGGGACGGCCGCCGCTACATGGAAAAGGCCTTCTCGCACACCTTTTGAGACGCCGACGAGGTCGACCCATGTTGCCGCGCGTGCTGGAAGTGGAGGTCATGGACACGCCCGAGGAGGCCGCCGCCTATGACGCGATGGACCACGCCGAGGTCAACGCGCGGTTCGTCGCCGATTTCCTGGCCGCACACGGGCACTGCCGCGGCGGCACGATTCTCGACGTGGGCACCGGGACGGCCCTGATCCCGGCCGCGCTCTGCCAGGCCGACCCCGGCGCCCGGGTGCTGGCGATCGACCTGTCCGAGAACATGCTCGAACGGGCGCGCCGCCGCGTCGAGACCGCCGGGCTGACGGATCGGATCGCGCTGCACCGCGTGGACGCCAAGGACATCGGACCGGGTTACGCCCTGTTCGAGGCGGTCATCTCCAACTCGATCGTGCACCATATCCCCGAGCCGATCACCGTGCTGCACGAGATGATCCGCCTGGTCGCCCCCGGGGGGACGCTCTTTGTACGCGACCTGGCACGGCCGGCCACCGAGGAGGAACTCCAGCGCCTGGGCGATCTCTACGCGGGCCACGAGGCGCCCGCCGCGCGCGACCTGTTCGTCGCCTCGCTGCACGCCGCCCTCACGGTGGACGAGGTCCGAGAGCTGCTCCGACCGCTGGGCGTACCCGATGAAAGCGTGACCAGGACGTCCGATCGCCACTGGACGTGCGTCTGGAAGCGGCCGTGAGGGCGGAGGGATGAGGGATGAGGGATGAGGGATGAGGGATGAGGGCGGATGACTGATGGCTGAGGGCTGATGCCAGATGACCGATCCCGCGAACCCGGCCTCGTATCATCCCTCATCCCTCATCCCTCATCCCTCATCCCTCATCCCTCATCCCTCATCCCTCATCCCTCATCCCTCATCCCTCATCCCTCATCCCTCCGCCTACGGCCTGACAAACAAATTCCCCGGCACGCGGCGCACGAGGCGGCGGACTTCCAGCACGGCGAGAGTGGCGACGACCTGATGGGTCGCCAGTTGCGTCCGGGAAATCAGCTCGTCCACGCTCACGGGTTGGTCGCCCAGGAGGCCCAGGAGAGTGCGCTCGTGGTCCGAGAGCGTCAGCTCGGCGGGGTGGCGGATCGGCACGGCGTCCGTGGCGGGATGGACTTCGCGCACCAGGGGGCCGAGCTCTTCCAGAATGTCATCGACCGTCTCGACCAGCTTGGCGCCGTCGCGGATCAGACGATGACAGCCCCGGCTGGCGAGACTGTCGGCCGGGCCGGGCACGGCGAAGACCTCGCGGTTCTGCTCGACGGCATGCCGGGCCGTCGACAAGGAGCCGCTGCGCAGGCTCGCCTCGACCACGACGACGCCCAGACTGAGCCCGGAAATGAGCCGGTTGCGCTGGGGGAAAAGCTGAGCCAGCGGACCTTGCCCCATGGACATCTCGCTCAGGACGGCGCCCGCGTCGAGGATCTCGTCGGCCAGTTCCTCGTGCTCGGGAGGATAAATCGCCCCAAGACCGTTGGCCAGCACGGCGATCGTCCGGCCGCCGGCACGCAGGGCCGCGCGATGAGCGGCGGCATCGATTCCGCGCGCCAGGCCGGACACGACCGTGATGCCCACCCGCGCCAGTCCCGCCGCCAGCCGCTCGGCCATGCGCTGGCCGTACGGCGTGCAGCGCCGCGACCCGACGATCCCGATGGCCAGCTCATCGACGGCCGCCAGTTGTCCCCTTACGTACAGGATCGGCGGCGGATCGGGGATGTTCTGCAGCGGGCCGGGAAAATCCGCGTCGCCCGGCGCGATCAGCCCCACACCCGCGCGCCGGCAACGTTCCAGCTCGGCCGCCGGGTCAAACTCACGACGCGCCTGCGCGAGCCGCGCCGACAGCTTCGGACCGACCCCGGCCACCTCCCGCAAGACGCTCTCGGAGGCCCGCAGCACGCCCCCCGCCGTGCCAAATCGCTCCAGCAAGGCGCGGCTCGTCAACGGGCCCACGCCCGGAACCATCGTCAGGCACAACAGGTCGAGCCATTCTTGGTCGGACATAGCCAAATGGGGATGTCAAAATGCTTCGAATGCGGAATTCAGATTCCAGATTCCAGATTCCAGATGCCGGATCCCAGATGCCTGACGCCAGCCATCAGTCATCCGCCATCCGCCATCCGCCATCCGCCATCTGGAATCTGGAATCTGGAATCTGGAATCTGGAATCTGGAATCTGGAATCTGAGATCCTATCCCGTGAAATCAGCCCAGCACCGCGCGCACGTCCGCCGGGCTGGGCGCGTTGGTCAACTCGACCTGGCCGAGCCGCCGCGGCAAGACGAACCGGATGCGGCCGTCGCGATTTTTCTTGTCGCGGGTCATGGCTTCAAGCAAGGCGTCGGGGTTCAGGCCGGCGGCCGAGGTGGGCAGGCCGAAGCGTTGCAGCAGCGCAACCAGGCGCCGGTGACGGCGCCGTCGATCCAGCCCAGGCGTTCGGCCAGGCGGCATTCGAGCGCCATGCCGACGGCCACCGCCTCGCCGTGCTGGAACTTGCCGCCGTAGCCGGCCACCGCCTCGATGGCGTGGCCGATCGTGTGGCCAAAGTTCAACACGGCCCGAAGACCCGATTCCTCGCGTTCGTCGCGCGACACCACGTCGGCCTTGATCCGGCAGCTCGTGGCGACGCTGTGCCGGATCGCCGCCGGGTCAAGAGCGAGCAGGGCGTCGGCCTGAGCCTCCAGGCTCGCGAAGAAGGCGGCATCGAGGATGACACCATGCTTGACGACCTCCGCCAGTCCGCACCTCAGCTCGCGCGGGGAGCGTCTTGAGCGTGGCCGTGTCGATCCAGACGCCCACCGGCTGGTGAAACGCGCCCACGATGTTCTTGGCCCGGGGCAAGTTCACCCCCACCTTGCCGCCCACGGAGCTGTCCACCTGCGACAACAGCGTGGTCGGGATCATCAAGAGCGGGATGCCGCGGGCATACGTGGCCGCGACAAAGCCCGCCAGGTCCCCCACCACTCCGCCGCCGAGCGCCACCACGACGGTGTGCCGGTCCGCCCGCAAACCGACGAGGCGGTCCAGCAGGTCGGCCGCGTGATCGAGGTTCTTGGTCGCCTCCCCGGGGGGAAGGACCATCGTGGTCGTGGTGATCTCGACCGCGGCCAGGGCCGCGGCATACGCCGGCGCGTACGGCGCGACGTTTGCATCGGTGACGATCAGACCCCGGTGGCACGACCGCCCCGCCCACTTGGCGTCCAGGGCCGCGCGGGCGAAGGTCCCAAAGGCGGCCAGCGCATCCGACACCACGCGGATCGGGTACGACCGCGGCCCCAGTTGCACCTCGACCGTCAGCTCCGACGAACCTGTCGACATCGCCGTTCTCCTCCCGGCGAGCGATCTTACCAGAGTTCCCCCAGGTCCGGAACCGCCTGATCCGGTCCGGACCGGCCGGGGGCATCGCTTTTTCCAGAAACCCGGCGTCCTCTCCACCCCTCGTTGCCGGAGAGGGGGTCGGTTGCTACACTTCTTTTACGCAGGGACGGATGCCGCCAGCGGCAAACGACGCCACGTCTGATTCTTCCGCCACGGGTGGCCGCGATGAGTGATCCTTTCCGCTGGACGATCCAACTGGGCCGGTGGGCTGGTGTCCGGGTGCGGGTGCATCTGATGTTCCTCCTCTTCGTCGTCGGGGCGCTGCTTAACGCGTGCCTGGCGAAGGAACCCTCGCCCCTGACGACGACGGCCTGGCTCGGCGTGCTGGTGGTGGCCATTGCGCTCCACGAGCTGGGCCATGCCCTGGCCGCCGTGCGCCTGGGCCTGGAGCCCGAGGACGTGCAGATCTGGCCGCTGGGCAACTTGACCGGCCCGCTCGTGAAGTCCTCGCTCCGTTCGCCCGAGGGGATGCTCGTGGCGGCGGCCGGGCTGCTGACCAGCCTGACGCTGGCGGTGGCCTCGGCGCTGGTGCTCCACCTGTTCACGCCCGCGGAGATGGTCTTCCGGCCTTTTGGTAACGCCGAGGGAACCGGTGCCCCTCTCTTGAGCAACGGCCAGCCCGCCGCGGCGTTCTCGGCGGTCTGGTGGCTGGGATGGTTCGGCTATATCAACTGGGTCCTCTTCCTGGCCAATCTCATCCCCGCGCTGCCGCTGGACATGGGCCGCATCTTTCGCGGCCTGGTCGAGAGCACCTGGAGCGGCGGCACCGGCCGCGACCCGCTCGTCGGTCCCATCACGGCGCGTGCCTGCGCGTTCGTCCTGGCGCTCGTGGGCGTCGTGCTGCTCTTCCGGGGCGTGCATGCCTGGTGGGCGTTGCTCGCCCTGGCCATTGTCCTCTACATGATGGCCCGCTTCGAGTCGCGGCTGATGGAGGAGGGCGAGTTCTTCGACGACAGCGTCTTCGGCTACGACTTCTCACACGGCTACACCAGCCTGGACAGCGGCGGCGACACCCCGGACGCCGTCCGCGAGGGCGCCCTCCACCGCTGGCGCCGCCGCCGCTCGGAACGGAGACGCCAGCGCCAGCAACTCCGCGCCGCCGCCGAGGAAGCCCGCATGGACGCGATCCTCGACAAGCTCTACCGCGAAGGCCGCGCGGCGCTTTCGCCCGAGGAATACCGCTTCCTGGTGCGGGTCAGCGCCAAGTTCAAGAACCGGACGAGGAGCTAGAGCGGTTCACGATTGCGTGGGACATCGATCTTGCCAGCCCGAAGCGCCAGCGAGTGCATTTCTGCGGAGGCCCAGAGAGTGTGTAGGGTGCGTCGAGTCTGCGACGACGCACCTTCTCCTATCCCCATCCCATAGAGCGCGGGGGAAGAGGTGCGTCATCGCAGACTCGACGCACCCTACTTCACTGACCTTCGGGGGTCCGCGAGGAGATGACCTTCGTCGCCCCCATCAGCGCGGCAGAAAGACGGCCGGGGACACATGGAAGTGCCTGGCTAGCTTCATGATGTGGCCCGTGGTCAGCTTCCTGCCGCCATTGAGAACAGCGGAGAGGGTGGACTGGGCGATGCCCACCGCCCTGGAGAGCTGCTGCTGGCTGAGCGGACTGGCGTTGATCAGTTCCCGCAGCACATCTTCCGGGGGAGCATCCGCAGAGGGTTCGTTCTCCTCTTCGTAATTCTCGATAAAGTCGGACAGGGCATCAAGATAAGCGTCCCCTCCCTCATCCAGATCCTGCCTCAACAGGTTATCCAGAAACTCCTGAGCCTGAGCCAGGTGCTCCTCGTCTTGGATGCGAATGAGGGGGAACTGCTTGACCAGCTCAAAGTAAGTGTCAGGCAGAGTGCGAGCGGGAGTTGTGGGCATGTCTGGCCTATGCCCTCCCTTTGGGTTTCTTGGGGACGGATTCGGGTTTCGGGGGCGGTTCATGACACCCACACTCGTCTTCCCATCGAGACTTATTCTTATTCTGCGGATCTTTCTTCTCGTATTGCTTGTGATCCATGACCTTCAAGACAAAGACCCGCCCCTTGTCAAAGATCACCCTGGCGATCAATCGAAAATGGTTGTTTCCCACGTCGAAGACGGTGCAGTTCCCGACTCTGTCCGCCGTGCCGAAGGTCTGCTTCAATTCGCCCCAATCCGACCAGGAGACTCCCTTGGTGATCTTCTCCCACGCCAGTAAGGCGCTCTTCGCTAACTCGGAGTCATTCTTTCTGGATTCCCAGAATTGCCTCAGCCTCGACCGTGAAATCACGCGCATGATCCGACCTACCGTCGGCCTTCCGCCCCTTCTGAAGAAGCATAATCGCAAATTGCGATTAGTCAAGAAGGGAAATCGCCGCGCTGACCCACCCACCAAATCTCCCGACAATACTCCACCGCTTGCGCATCCCGTGATCTACTCAAACCACCGTGCGTCCTTCGTCTCTATGTCAACAAGAACCCAGCCGTCTCCACCGTCGATGGTACAACCATCCGGGGGTTTCGGCCTGACCCACACGATCCATTTCACGACGGGCTTCCGTCGATCGAACCCCGGAGCATGCTGGTCGGGCTCAGGTTGGCCACACTCCATTACCCACCCACGACCCTCACGGCCCTCCGATGCGACGAACACCTCCGCGATCCGGAGCGCCTCGGCTCTCGCTTCGTCGAATCCGTGCTGTTTGTACTTCATCGGACCCGATCCCAACAGGTTACGAGTCTCGACCACCGACTTCCTCAGTTGTGCAGGCTGGGTCTCGACCCAGCTTGCCCCAGGAGGAGTAGCGGTGCAACACCCGAACCAACAGAATGGCTGGGTCTTGACCTTGTCGTTACCCACAACTCGAGGAATCACTGGGCGGCAGACAAAGCCAGGGGTTTTTCGCCGTTCATCCCGAAGGGATGCCAGCCATTAGCCCCGGTTCGCGGAGCGCAACCGGGGTTGGCGATTCGAGTCCCTTCTCGACCCCGGAGGGGTCGCAGCGCTGCGACCCCTCCGGGGTCGAGGTCTCCGCGGGGCCCCACCAACCCCGGTTGCGCTCCGCGAACCGGGGCTAATGGCTGGCATCCCTTTCGGGATGCTGAGAACGAAGCGGGCTGATCTCACTGGCGATGGACCTGGTCAAGGACCGCTCACTTCCGAGTTGTGGGTAATGACAAGGTCCGGACCCAGCCTACGCCACTTCATCCTTTCTCTCGGCGGACATCGAAGAATACTCACCCTTGACAGTTCAATCCTCGGGCGCTGCCTGAGACGGTTCGATCTCGGCCCAGGACGTGATCTGATGGCCCCGGCCATCGCGGGCCAGGAGCTTGAGAACGGTCGGGCCGCTCTCGGCCGCGACGCCGGTAAGCACGATCGGCGCGGAAAGGCGTGATTCCTGCGCCCTAAGCTGCACCGAGCCGAACGCACGCGCCAGCTCGTCGCGCGAGAGTCGTCCTGGGGGTTCTGTCCCGGCCGGTATCCAGGAAAGCTCCTCGAACTCGACCGGCTCCCCCTCGCACTCACGGGCCAGCAAGCGTACTTGCCGCGTCCCATCGACATCGGGCAGCGAGCGCACGCCAAGATCAATACGGGCCAGGTGCGCGGGCAGAGGGATGGCCGTGACCTGGAGACCGGCCTCGGGGGGAGCGGCGACCTCGACCCGCACCGCGGACCCCGTGTCGCGACGGCCGATCACGAGGTAATGACAGCTCGTGCCGGCGGCGTCCCAGTGGTCTTCGAAGGTACCGCCGGGCGACAGATACCGGAAGCGTGGTCCCGAGGGCGGTCCGGAGCCATCGGGTTGGAGACCGTCCAGGAACAACCTCACCGACCACTGGCGGAACAAGTCCTCGAACGGCTGGCCGGTGGCGGCTTCCAGGTTCGCGATCCCGGCCAGCTTCGAGCCGATCAGGTTGCTGAGCAAAGCATCGACGCCCCAGATCGTGCCGCACCAGCGCAGAAATAAGTATGTGCTGCCGCGGTGTCCCTGGCTGCGGAACAGGTTCGCCGCGTAGTAGTCCTCGACGACCAGGCGATACCGTTCCGGCTGGGCCAGGAAGGCTTCGACGCGATCATCGAGGTTCGACCGCGAGAAGCCGTGCCAGTCTTCGACCAGGTGGGCGATCGCCTCGTCGAGCCAGCCTTCCTCCTCGGGACCGCGACCGGCGCCGCCGAGCGTCTTGCGGCTGAAGGTCACGGCGTGGGCGTATTCGTGGGCCAGCACGGTCTGAAGGCGCGGGCCGGGCGGCAGGCCGGCGTTCAGATAGATCATGTCGCAGCCGTTGCCGAACGGCGGCTTGAGGGCCGGGTCGAGATCGGCGCCGCGGAAGAAGCCGTCCACGGCCAGCCGGCCGCCTCCCAGCCGCGCAAGCCATCCCGTGATCAGAACCGTGAAACGGCCGTCGCCGTCGGCGTCGCGCGCCGTGCCCCAGAGGCGCGCCGACGTGGGGAAGACCCGCGTATCGAAGGTCGCGACCACGTCGCGGACCACGTCGCTGGTTACGGTCTCGACATCCCGGGCATCGACATAGACCTGGACCCGTTCGCCGACCGCTTTGAGACGGCCCTGAACGGGCAAGTAGTTCTGGGCGCTGGCCGGGTCGCCTTCGCGTACCATGAGGTAGAAAAGGCGCTCGGCGGGCGGAGGGGGCCGTCCCGTCGTCAAAGCGATCTCGGGTGGCTGGGGCGGAGTCTTCGACGCCCCAGCTCTGTAAGGCCGCTCGTGCTGGGGCGTGGAAGACTCCGCCCCAGCCACCCGGACGGGGAGGTGCGGCACACTCTTGTCCCGGGGATTCGCCGACGTAACCCCGGCCACCCCCCACCTTGACGCGGACGGGAAACGGTCCCGCTTCCCGCGCAAGGACCGAGACGACCACGAGCGTCATGGATTCGTCGGCGGACGGGGGCAGGTCGAAGACCGCGTGCCCGTCCCGCACGGCGACCTGGAGCCACGGAGGCGACCCGGACGGCTCATGTTCCGGACCCTGCGCGGCGCACGCGCCACGAGGAGTCCGACAAGGATCGCGGCGGCTGTCCCGCCCGCGCCGCGCGCGATTCTCATGCCCGGACCCCGACCGAGGAGACCACCGGGTCGCGGCTCGCCGACCGCGACGCACCTGCCTTTCGATCGGCACTGGGGCCGGTTCGCTTGAATCGATCAGTCTTGCGGAATTTGGCGGGGATTCCCAATTCCGGATTCCCGATTCCAGATTCCCGATTCGGGATTCCGGATTCCTGGTTCCGAATTCCTGGCGGCCAACCGACTTCCGGAGCTTGGGGATCTGGAATCTGGAATCCGGAATCTGGCATCCGGAATCTGGAATCCGGAATCCGGAATCCCCGCGTCGCGGCTTGCGCAGTTCACTGCGACTCGGTCTGCCGGCCGTTGGACAGGCGGCTGCGGAGGTAGGAGGCGCGGGCGACGTTGCGCTCGTCGACCTCCAGGGGCCGGCCCTGGATCTTCTGGAGGTGGGCCGGCTGGGTGTGGATGAACAGCTCGTTGACCGTCGGGATCTCCAGGTCGTCGATCAGGCCGAGGTTGATGCCCATGCGGACGCTGGAGAGCAGGTGCATCGTCTCCTCGCTGGAGATCGTGTGCGCCGTCTTGAGCACGCCGTAGGCGCGGCTGACCTGGTCGTGGAGGTGCTGCCGCCGCTCGTTCACGAGCTGCCTGCGCGGGCCGTGCGCTCGTACTGGATGATCTGCGGGACGACGTCGGTGAGGTTGCGGATCAGCTCCGGCTCGCTCTTGCCCAGGGTCTGCTGGTTGGAGATCTGGTAGAAGTCGCCGAAGGCCTGGGTCCCCTCGCCGTAGAGGCCGCGGACGGCCAGGTTGATCTTCTGGAGGGCGCGGAAGACCTTGTCGATCTGCTTGGTCTGCACCAGGGCCGGCAGGTGGAGCATCACGCCGACGCGGATGCCGGTGCCGACGTTGGTCGGGCAGGCGGTCAGGTAGCCGAGCTGGGGGCTGAAGGCGTAGGTGAGCTGCTCCTCGAGCTGGTCGTCGAGGCGGTTGATCCGGTCCCAGACGTCGTGGAGCGAGAGGCCCGAGTGCATGACCTGGATGCGGAGGTGGTCCTCCTCGTTGACCATGATCGAGACGTTCTCGTGCGGGCCGATGGCGACGCCGCGCGGGCCCTTCGGCGGCTGGCCAGCTCGCGCGAGATGAGCTGGCGCTCGACGAGGAACTGGCGGTCGAGCTTGATTCAGGCCGTTGACGTCGAGGTAGGTCAGCTCGAGACCGGCGGCGGTCATGGCCGGCCTTGACGCGCGGCCTCGATCTCGGCCTTCTCGCCCCGGCTGGCCCGGTTGGTGAACGGGAAGTCGGCGAGGTTCCGCGCCAGCCGGATCCGCGAGCACATGACGATATCGCTCTCGGGACCGGTGCCGCGGAGCCACTCGCCGGAGGTTCGGGTCAGGTCGTCCAGGTTCATGTGCGTCCGGCGTCCTTGAGGCGGAGCAGGTCGCGCAGCCGGGCGGCCTCCTCGTAATCTTCGCGGGCGATGGCGTCGCGGAACCGGGCGCGGAGCCGGAGCCGCGCCAGCGGCGGCGCGGCCGCGCCGGGGTACCTTGCCGACGTGCCGCGTCGCGCCGTGCGTGCCGGCGCAGCAGCGGCAGCAGGCCGCGCGGCGAAGCCTCGTAATCGTGCGGGCAGCCGAGCCGGCCCCGATGCGGAATTCCATGAATCGTCAAGCCGCAGTCCGGACAGGTCAGCCCGGCCAGCTCGCCGACCAGCTCGCCGACATGGGCCACGATCAGTCTCTGGACGAACGGATCCAGGCCCAGTTCGGGCGGCGGTCCCGGTGGAGCAGGCCGGCCTTGCGGGCGCAACTGCCGCAGAGGTGGAGCTCGCGGACGCCGCCGTTCGACCGTCTCGGTCAGATGGACCGAGGCCTCGTCCTGGCAGCGCTGGCAGGTCATGGGACGGTCCGCGCGTCGCCGGGCACGGTCAGCGTCCCTGCTCCTGTTCGATCGCCTTGATCTTGTCGCGGATCCGCGCCGCCGTCTCGTAGTCCTCGGCGGCGATGGCCCGCTTCAGATCGTTGCGGAGCTGGATCAGGTTGGTCTGCTGCTGGCTGCCACGGGGTGCCCGGCGGGGGACCTTGCCCGAATGCCGGGTCTCGTCGTGGATGTTCTCCAGAAGCGGCATCAGCTCGTCGCGGAAGACCTCGTAATCGTGCGGGCAGCCGAGCCGGCCGGAGTTGCGGAACTCCAGAAACGTCATCTTGCACAGCGGGCAGACCTGCTTGTCGGCGGGCGAGGCTTCGCGGGTCGTCGCGGTGCCGCTCTTGATCAGCTTCTCGGCCAGCTTGCCCATCGGCGAGCGACTCGATCTTGCTCGCGCGCGGGGTCGAGGTGTTGCGCGGGCGTGCTCGTCACAGAAGTGGAATTCGTGCGGCTTGCCTCGCTCGATGTCGGTGATGTGATAGGTCGCCGGCTTGGCACACTTCTGGCACTTCATCATCGGCCTCCTCCGCCCAGGTCCTCCGCCGTCCGGAGGGGTGTCGGACTCGAAACGCCAGCAGCACCAGCCGGCCCCAGCGGCCGGCGGCTTCCGTCACGGCAACATGATCCAACGGTTTCATTATCGGTGGTCCATCCCCCTCTGTCAAGCAACGGGGCCGCGGCGCCGGGACGCCGCTCGGGGGCACTCGGTCCAGAGTAAAACTTGACCAATACGCGGGTTGAGACAATGCGCACGGCGGCCGGGGCGACCTCTGGCCCGGCTTGCCGCGCCCCGTCGGCCGATGGTAGCATGGGTCGTTCCCGACACTGTAGCCACGATACCGGGGTGTGTTGCTGGAGAGGTCGGGTGCCACGGGTTCCGCTTTGGGAACCCGTGTCCAGGGCCGACAGGCACGGGTTCCCAAAGCGGAACCCGTGGCACCCAGGGCCTGATCTGCGAGAAAGCCGAGGACCGACCCGGTATCCTCGCTATAGTCCCTCGTTCCGTGCCTCCCGAATCCCCCGCGCCGAGACCACCCTGCCATGGGTCGATATCATCCCCGGTTGGATCACGTCCGCGAGCTGGCGGGCCAGGCCCGCTGCATCCCCGTCTACCGGCAGTTGACCGGCGACGGCCTGACGCCCGTCTCGGCCTTCCGCAAGATCGCGCGGCCGGCGCCGTCGTTTCTGTTCGAGAGCGTCATCGGCGGCGAGAAAGTCGGCCGGTTCAGCTTCCTGGGGACCGAGCCGTTCCTCCGCTTCGAGGCGCGCGGGAATCGAGGTCACGATCACGCCCAGCGCCGACCCGGCGCGGCCCGCACTCTGACCAGCGACGACCCGTTCCAGCGAGCTCCAACGGCTCGATCGAGCGTTATCAAGGCGGTCCACCTGCCGGGGCTGCCGCGGTTCATCGGGGGAGCGGTCGGCTACGCCGCGTACGACGCCGTGCGTTACACCGAGCGCCTGCCCGACGCGCCTCCCGACGACCGCGGCTTACCCGACCTGGCGTTCGCGTTCTACGACCGCATGGTCGTTTTCGACCACATCCGCAAGACGGTGCTCGTCGTGGCCCACGCGCATCTCGGAGCAGGGCGTCGATGCCAGGGAAGCCTACGAACAGGCCTGCGCGCGCATCGACGAGCTGGTCGGCGCGGCTGGCCGCGCCGGGCCAGGCCCTGCCGCCCTGCGACATCGACACCGACCGCCCCGCCGGCCCTGGTGCCGAAATCGAACTTCACCCGGGAGCAGTACGAGGCGGTCGTCCGCCACTGCCAGGAGTACATCAAGGCCGGCGACATCTTCCAGGTCGTCCCCAGCCAGCGGTTCGAGGTCGAGACGACCGGCCGGCCCTTCGACATCTACCGCGTCTTGCGGGTCGTCAACCCGAGCCCGTTCCTGTTCTATCTGCCGTTCGGCGATTTCAGCCTGATCGGCAGCTCGCCGGAGATCCTGGTGCGGGTCGAGGACGGCATCGTGACGATCCGCCCGCTCGCCGGCACGCGGCGGCGGGGCCGCGACGAGGCCGAGGACCAGGCGCTCGCCGAGGAGCTGCTGGCCGACCCCAAGGAACGCGCCGAGCACATCATGCTCGTGGACCTGGGCCGCAACGACGTCGGCCGCGTCGCCGAGCTTCGGGGCGCGTGCAGCTGACCGAGCTGATGATGGTCGAGCGCTATTCGCACGTGATGCACATCACGTCGAACGTGACCGGCCGGCTGGCCGCCGGCAAGACCGCCTTCGACGCCCTCCGCGCCGGCCTGCCGGCGGGGACCGTCTCCGGCGCGCCCAAGGTCCGCGCCATGCAGATCATCGACGAGGTCGAGCCCCAGCGCCGCGGCCCTTATGCGCGGGGCCGTCGGCTACATCGACTTCACCGGCAACATGGATACCTGCATCGCCCTGCGCACCCTCGTCCTGAAGGGCCAGACGGCCTATGTCCAGGCCGGCGGCGGCGTCGTCTACGACAGCGACCCGGCGGCCGAGTTCGAGGAGACGGTCAACAAGGCCCGGGCCTCGCTCAAGGCGGTCAGGATCGCGCAGGCACAATTGTGAAAGTGACGTCGGCTGGGTCCGGACCCGTACGTGTTTCGCGTCTCGCCATCGGCCGTAAGTCCTTTCTGTGTAGCGGCGGCCGTCTCGGCCGCTCCGGTCTGGGTCCCCTCCGGAGCGGCCGAGACGGCCGCCGCTACACAGAAAAGTCCAGAAAACCAGCCTTCCGAGACGCGAAACACGTACGGTCCCGGACCCAGCCGACACAACTCACCGCTTCCGCCCCACCGTCTTGCGCACGAGCATGGCAGGCTCGGCGTCGGCGGGGGCGCGGCCGAGCGGTTCGATGTTGATATCCGCTTCGAGACGCTGAACTTCATCGCGGTCGATGGCGCCGGCATCCCACACCAGGGTGCTGGCCACGGCGCAGGCGAGGGCGCGCCGCAGCATCGGCTCGATTTCCAGGCCCGAGAGCAGTCCGTCGGCCAGGCCGGCGAGCAGGCTGTCTCCTGCGCCGATCGGATTGACCGGCACGACCGCGGGCGGCAGCACGCGGTAACGCTCGCCCCGCGCCTGGACCAGCACGGCGCCGGCCCCATCGGTCACGAGGCCGATCTGGACGCCATGCCGCGCCCAGTCGTGCAACAGCTCGAAGACCTGGGCATCGCCGGGCCGATCCGGCAGGCCGAGAGCGACGGCCGCTTCGCGGCGGTTCAGCTTGAGCGCTTCGGGCCAGAAACCCCAGACCGCCTCCAGCGCCGGCCCGTAGGTGTCGAGCAGCACGGGCACCCGGCACGATCGGGCCAGCGCGATCAGGTCCGAATACAGGTGGTGAGTCGCCGGCGCGGGCTCGAACCCGACAGGGTGAGCATCTCGACCGGCCCGGCGCAACGCCGCCTCGACGCTCCGGTACAGGGCGTCGGCCTCGGCGTCGGTGATGGCCGGGTCGGGATCGAAAAAGGCCGTCTGGGCGTTGGTCTCGCCGGTGCGGACCGTCAAAATGACGCGCGTGGGCGCCTCGGTGGCGATGGCGAGCGGATCGAGACCGTCGTCCCGGCGCAAACGCTCCTCGCAGAGCCGGCCGACCGGCCCTCCCAGGAAGGTGGCGGGGCGAACGTCACGGCCCAGGCACTTCAACGCGCGGGCGACGTTGTTCCCCTTCCCGCCCACGACTTCGTGGACAGCCGCGCCCGGACATTTTCGCCGGGTTGCCAGGGGGGAACGGTCAGGGTTTTGTCGAGGCAGGGATTCAGAGTAACACAAAGAATCATGGCAGGAATCGAGGCGGTCGGACGGCTCATTTCGAAGCCCGACATTCGGGCTGGCCTTACCATTAAGCGACTTCTTGCCTTCGAATGCAATGATGGTGCATCAGAATCGAGGCGGGAACGGGGACGAAGTCCCGGTCACGGCGCAACGGACTGATGGCTGATGGCTGAGGACTGATGGCTGATGGTGGATGGCTGAGGATCGACTCGGTCATCCGCCATCAGCTATCCGCCATCCGCCATCAGTCCTTAGCCATCAGTCCTCAGCCATCCGGCATCCGTTGGTTCGCGCTCACTTCACGCTGTCGAGCTTGACCGGCCGGTGCTCCTCGGCGGCGATCATGGCGGCTTCCAGGACGCGCTGGGTCTGGTAGGCGTCCTCGAAGTCGGGGATCGGCACGGTCGGGTCCTGGCCCGCCAGGACGCGGAGGATGTCGTACGCCTGGTTGGTGAAGCCGTGCTCGTAGCCGATCAGGTGGGCGTCGGGCCACCAGTTGGCGACGTAGGGATGGTCGCCGCCGTGGGTGCACATGATCGTGGTCCAGCCCTGGACGGCGCGGGGAAGCGTGGCGTCGTAGAATTGCAGCTCGTTCATGCGCTCGAAGTCGAACTTGATCGAGCCCTTGGTGCCGTTGATCTCGAAGCCGTTGCGGTTCTGGTTGCCGGTGGCCTGGCGGGCGGCCTCGAAGCTGGCCACGGCGCCGCCGGAGAAGCGGGCCAGGAACAGCACGGTGTCATCGACGGTCACCTGCCCCTTGCCCTCGCCCGTCTTGACGCCCGAGGCGATGCCGCCCGCGGCCGCGCCCGACATCAGCTTGCGCTCCTTGATGAACGTCTCGGCGATCGCGCCGAGATCTCGGTGATCTCCTCGCCGGTGACGAACCGGGTCATGTCGATGATGTGGGCGTTCAGGTCGCCGTGGGCGCCGGAGCCGGCCAGGTTCTTGTCGAACCGCCAGAGCAGCGGGACGTTGTCGTCGGCCCAGTCCTGAAGATACACGGCGCGGACGTGGCGGATCGTGCCGATCTTGCCTTGCCTTGACCAGCTGATGGGCCAGGGCGACGGCCGGCACGCGGCGATAGTTGAACCAGACGAACGTCTTGACGCCCGCCTTTTTGGCCGCCTCGGCCATCTCGCGGGCCTCGCCGAGCGTGCCGGCGATCGGCTTCTCGCACGAGCAGGGCTTGCCCGCGGCGATGGCCGCCTTGGCCACCGGGGCGTGCATGTAGTTGGGCGTGACCACGTCGACCAGGCCGATCTCGGGCGACTTCACCAGCGCCTGCCAGTCGGTCGCGGCGTTCTTCCAGCCCCAGTTCTCGGCGAAGACCTGCGGATTCTCTTCCGGGGTGCCAAAGACCGTGTGCATGACCGGCTTGAGCGGCGGCTTGAAGAACTTCGCCACCTGGCCCCACGCGTTCGAGTGGGTTCGACCCATGAAGCCCTGACCGATCAGGGCGACGTTGATGGTTTGCATTGCGGACTCCTGAAGGGAAAACGCGGCGCACTTCGCCGGAACCGGCACTTATAGACCGGCTCCGGGCGGGTTTCAAGAGGGGAGCGGAGGGTGGAGGCAGGAAGGGCACACGACATGGTTTGCGAGCGTGGGGGTGGGTGTCCGTGGCGAGTTGGACGAAGCCTGGCGTTTTCCAGCCCGGTTCACCGGGCTTTTTCTCTCTTCGGCCCGGCGTTCACGCCGGGTTCACATGTCACCCGGCGTGAACGCCGGGCCTGTGACCGCTCGCGGGACGCCCGGTGAACCGGGCGAACTACCGCGCACTCAGGTGCGCATCTCCCAGCCCGGTTCACCGGGCTTTTTCTCTCTTCGGCCCGGCGTTCACGCCGGGTTCACGTGTCACCCGGCGTGAACGCCGGGCCTGTGACCGCTGCGCGGGACGCCCGGTGAACCGGGCGAACTACCGCGCGCTCAGGCTGCACATCTCCCAGCCCGGTTCACCGGGCTTCTTCTCTCTTCGGCCCGGCGTTCACGCCGGGTCGCGCGGAACCCGGCGTGAACCGGGCGAAAGACCACACGCTCACCCGAGATGACCTTCCGCAGACACCACGCGGCCTCGTCACCAGCGTATTTTCCAGTCAAGATGTCTTCCCCTGTATCGCTGTGGTGAAACCCACCTCTCACTTGCTCGCCATATCGACGCCCGGCCGCAGTCGGGGCTGAAACAACGGCTCGCGCGGCGACATCGCGGTCTCGGGCAGGAAGACCTCGGCGATTTGCTGTCGTTCGGTCAGACCCGCGACGCCCGCGATGAGTGCCTCCTGGAAGTCGCCCAGGGTCAGAGGCGCATTCGCGGCCACGCGCGGCCGGACCTGCGCCCGGGCGGTGGTGGATTCCAGGATCGCCTGCGCGAAGGCCCCGTGGCGGCGCAGGGGAAGCCGGCGGCTGGGGACGCCGTACCGCGACGCCACGGCCACGATCACGCCCTGGTCGCGGTACAGATGGCGCACCCAGTTATCGACGCTCGTCTCTTCGCCCTTGTGGACGCCGTCGAGCAGGAGCACGACGGTGCAGCCGCCCGAGCCGGTGAGCCGTCCCAGGATGTCGGCCACACGATCGGCCGACAGCGACGGCTTGGCCGCGCCGGCCACCGCGTCATGGCCCAGGAGTGCGCCATGGTGGTCGAAGTCGAGGTAATGCGTCTCGAGGTACACGAACACCGTGTCGCCCGGCCGGATCTGCTTGGCGTCGATCTGCGATTCCAGCTCCTCGAAGAGCGCGGCAATCTGGTCGGCGGATGCCCCGGCGGGCGCGACCACCGCGGCCGTCGCCGGTGCGCCGGGGAGGGCCGCCTTGGCGGCCACGAACGCCGCGACATCGGCGGCGTCGGCGGCGGCAAAGGGGATCGCCGGCACTTTCGCATCCTGGAACCGCTCGATGCCGATCCCGCGCACCAGCCGCTGGGTCCAGGCGGGGGCGACCGCCTTGGGCAGCGTGCGCTCGACCTCGAACGGGGCGGCGCGGGCCGCGCCCTCGGAGTCGGCGGCCGTGAGCGTGATCTTGTTCACGCCCGAGGCCAGCGGGATATTGGCCGTGTAGGGCTGTCCGGCGCGGGGGGAGGCACGACCGGCACGGCGCGGCCGTCGTTGTAGACCTGGACCGGCCCGAGCGCCAGCCCCGCGATGCCGCTATCGACGGCCACCCGGAACCGGATCGCCAGCGTCCCGGCCGCCTGGGCGAGCGCCTCGCCGGCGTTGCCGACCGGGGTTTCCACGGTGATCGTCGGCGGCTTGTGGACGACCGCCGGCTGCGCCGCCTGCACGGCCGCCGCCGCATCGGCTGTCGCGATCAGCACATCGAGCGCCCCGGGCTTGCGGAATCGGCCCTCGAAGCGATCGGCCGGGAAATGGTCGGGAAGCTGCCGCGGAAAGTCGTTGTTGATGTGCCAGCCCAGGTGGCGGCGGTCGCCCGCGATCGACGTTTCATAATACCCCTGCGGCATCCACAGCACCCACTCGCGGTCGCGGCCGGGGAAGAGACTGAGCAGCGGTTGTTCCCGCTTGCGGACGAACGGCAGGCGGGGCGCGAGCGGGCGGTTCTCGCGCACCACATCGAACTCGATCGCGTCCTTGTTGGGAACTGCGGCCGTCGCCTTCGCCGCGAAGTCCGCCCCAGGAACTTCCTTCGCATTGATGAGAAACTTGGTGATGATATCGCCGACCTTCAGGCCCATGCCGTCGGCGAAGCCCTGCGGCGTGACGGCGGCGACTTTCCAGCGGCCGTCGGGGAGCGGCTCGAAACGGGCGCCGAAGGGAGCGGGCTGATCGCAGGCGGCCAGCGTCCAGAGGCGCACGGTCTGGTCGAGCGAGCCGGTGGCCAGCCACTTGAAGTCACGGCTCACGGCCAGGCAGAGGACGGGCCCGCCGTGCGCGGCCAGGTAGCGGGTGCGGGTGCCGTCGGGAAGGCGGTGGATCGTCACGCCGCCCTCGCACGCCACGGCCACGGCCGCTTCATGATGACCGGCCACGGGCGGCAGGAACGAGTACGACCACCAGCGGCGGTCGGTGAGCGGGTCAAGGGTGATCGTGAAGCCCGCCCCCTGCCCGGCCGGCGGCGTGACCTGGAGGCGGTACAGATCGACGGGCCGGATGGTCCAGCCGTTCCAGGTCTCGAACCGCTTCTGGAGCTGGGCGGGATTGACGTCCGCGTGGCGGCGGGTGCGCATGTCGAAGCCTTCCCAGATCACCGCGGGGCGATTGGGCAGGTCGGTCCGCTGGCGCGAAACCGACAACCAGTCCCTCGGGCGCGAAGCCGACGTCCCAGATGCTCGTCCCCTGGCCCTGGAGAAAAACCGGCGGCCGGGCGCGGTCGGTCAGGTCGTGCAGGGCGATGGCCTGGGCGTCATCGCCGCCGTAGACCGCCAGGGTGCCGTCCGGGCTGAAGGTACACGATTGCACGCGGCCCGCCGTGACGGCCAGCGGCGGTCCCTCGGCGGCCCGGGTCGCCAGGGTCCAGAGCTGCACGTCGCAGCCGAGCTCGACGCGCTCGTCGGCCCTGCGCGGACGCTGGTGCAAGATGCTCGTGAGCACGCGGCGGCTGTCGGGACTGATGGCGACGGACTCGATCGGACCTTGCTGGTTGCCCGTCCCGAACAAGGCGAGCTGGCCGGTGGCGACATCGAGGCGCAACAGCCGACCGTTGTTCTCGTGCCCGTAGACGACCCAGCGGCTGTCCGGGCTGACGGCCAGCGTGTGTACGGCCTGACCCGCGGGCGGATCATTCGGGAAGGCCGGCGGCACATCGCGGACCGGCACGGCCAGGTTGGCCCGGTTCCAGAGCTTCACATGACCGTCCTCGCCACCCGTGGCCAGCCGGTTGCCGTCCGGGAAGAAGCCCAGCGTCCAGACCGACCGGGCATGCGCGGCGAACGCCTGGTAGGTCCGCGCGGGCACGTTCCAGAGCCGGACCCGGCCGTCTTCGCCTCCCGCCGCGAGCGTCACGCCATCGGGCGCGAAGGCGAGAGCAAAGACATTGCGCAACACCCCGGAGTCCGCCAGGGTCTTCGCCGGCGCGTCGGCGCGGGGAGGGTCGTCACCAGGTCCCCGGTCGGAAAATTCACCCGCCCCGGGAAGCGATACACCAGAATCATCCCCCGCCCGAACACCCCGTAACCGGCCACCGCCAGGTAACGCTGCCCGGGCTCGCCCGGAATGTCCCGAGGCGCCAGGGCGAGCGCGTTGATCGCCCCCAGATACCCGCGCCAGATCGGCGGCCGGATGGTCCGCTCGTAGGCGGCATGCCCACCGCGCAAGTCCCAGACGTGGACCACCTTGTCCTCACCGGCCGAGAGCAGGCGGTCCCCCGCCGCCGTGAAGGCCAGCGCGCGCACCTCGCCGGAGTGGCCCCCCGTGCTCAAAACGACCAGCGGCTCGGTCCGCACGTCGCCAATCCGGGCCTGCCCAAAGGCCGACAACCCGCCGCCCAGAAGCAGGACAAGCATTCCCCAGTACCGCAGCCTCATCGTTTTCATTACTTTTTTCCTATTCTTTGCATCTTCGGGCATAGGACTGGAGTTTCCCTCTTTATCGTTGTCACCAAGGCAACCCGAATCAACCCGGACTAAGGAACGGCCGATAAGACCAGCAAGATCCCCCGGCCCTGGTAGTGGGTCCCGCTACCTCTGGTCCCCTCCCGCAAGGGGAGAGGGGGCCGGGTCGGGTATTTGGAGAACCAGACCCATAGTCCAGGACCCACGTCCATGATCGATATTACGCGACAGAGGGCCGCCGCACTCGTGGCGGCCGGATGGTTCGGAATGACCGTGCCGGTACTGGGCCAGTGGGCCACCCCCCAGACGCCCGTGGCGCAGTCCGTGACGCCGGCCCCGTTGAGCTCGGGTCAAACTGTTACGGCCCCCGGGGGCGTTTCGGGACAGGCTGCCGCTCCGACCATGGGCGGGCCCTCGGGACAGGTCCTGAGTCTGACGCCGAGCCCGAGCGGTGCCGCCGCGGCCGGCCCGCCCGGCGCCGCCTCCGGCCAGGCTGGCGCCGCGGGCATGGGACCAGCCGCCGGCGCGGCCGGCGCGGCCGGCGCGATGCCGCCGGCACCAGGAGTCCAGCCGGCCCAACCCGGTCTCTACCCCGGTGCCCCCGGCATGGGAGCGGCGGGCATGGGTGCCGGCGGCACGGCGGGCATGGGCGCCGGCGGTATGGGTCTGGGTGCGGGTGCGGCGGGCATGGGTGCCGGCGGCACGGCGGGCACGGGTGCCGCCGGTGCGCCCACGGGCGCGCCCGGCGCCATGGGCGCCGCGGCCGCGGCCGGCGCGGGACCCGTCGCGGGCGCCGGCGGCGCGATTGGCGCGGGGGACGCCTCGTACGTCAACATGATCGGCGACCTTGGCCCGGTCTTCCTCCCCAGGGCGAGCCTGCTGGGCAACCAGTTTTCCTCCGGGATCAGCCAGCAGCCGATCCCCAGCGTGGGCGTACTGCCGGGCCTCGGTGCGCAGACCGGCGCCGGCGAACAGCCGATCCCGCTCCCGCCCACTCCCCGGCCGACGCCTACCCCCACCCCCCTCCCGCGGCCAGGCCAGCGCGGCCGCGGCCAGTTCAACCGCAACCAGATCTCCCCGGGCAACCGCGGGCAGAAAATGGCCGACAACATGTCGCCCATCCCCCAGGATCGTATCTTCTTCAACTATAATTTCTATAGTGACGTGAACCAGCATCTCAACGAGGTCTTCAACAGCCCGCTCAACCACCTCCAGTACGACCGCTACACGTTCGGCTTCGAGAAGACGTTCGCCGACGGCCAGGGGTCGTTTGGCCTGCGGCTGCCGATCGAGTACGTGACGGCCCAGACCCGCAATCCCAGCCAGTTCGCGGGCGGCAACTCGACCGCGGTGGGCAACCTCGGGATCTTCACCAAGTACATCCTCGCCCAGGACCGCGAGACGGGCAGCCTGCTGAGCGTCGGCATGATCGTCAACCCTCAGACCGGCCCCGGCAGCATCGCCGGCGCCAGCTTCCTGCCCGCGATCAGCTCGACGTCCATCCAGCCGTTTTTGGGCTACTTCATCAACCGCGACCGCTTTTTCATCCTGGGCTTCGCGTCGATGGAAGCACCCACGAATCTCGACGTGCCCTTGATGTTTTACAACGACATCGGCTTCTACTATTTCCTCTACCGCGCCAATCGGTTTGAGGAACGGTTCCTGACCGCGATCGTGCCGGTCTTCGAGGTGCACGTCAACGACCCGCTCAATCACCGCAACGTGTACAGCCAGGTCGATCTTCACGGCGTGCCCGATATCGTGGACCTGACCTACGGCCTGAACTTCGAGCTGAACCGCCACTCGATTCTGACCGGGGCCATCTGCACCCCGGTGACCGGGCCCCGGCCGTATTCCTTCGAGGTCATGGCCCTGCTGAACGTGCGCTTCGGCGGACGGAACCGGGCGCCGTTCTTCCCGATCATCGGCGGTTGAGGACCGGGGATGGTTGATCCAGGCAAGACCGCGGGCCCACGGACGAGGCGTTCCTCGTCCGCGGGCCGTGGTCTTGTCTCGATTGGTCGCGTCGGAAAGGATGCACGAAAAGGGTCTATTCCATGTAGCGGCGGCCGTCTCGGCCGCTCCGATCTCCATATTCCGGAGCGGCCGAGACGGCCGCAGTCTTGTCTCGATTGGTCGCGTCGGAAAGGATGCACGAAAAGGGTCTATTCCATGTAGCGGCGGCCGTCTCGGCCGCTCCGAGCTCCACGATTCCGGAGCGGCCGAGACGGCCGCCGCTACACAGATAGGCCGCTTCGACCCCTTCTCGTACACCCTCTGAAATCAGAACCGGCCGCGGCGCTGCAGGAGATGGCGCGCGCCCCGCGGCACGGCGGCCGTGGTGTGGGTATTGCGAGACGCCGTGGCGGTCCGGGCCTTCGGAGTGGCGGTGAGGGCCTTCGGAGACACGGTGGCGCCGGCGCGGGCCGCCCGCGGCGCCGTGGGAAGAGCCAGCCGCCGCACGAAGGCGGTTGCGCCCGTGCTGGCGAGAGGAATGCTCTGGTTGACCGAGGACGACACCGAGAACAGCGTTCCGCTCGGCGTGCCGTTGAACGACCGGAAGGACGTGATCGCGAAGCCGTTGGGAGCGAACCGGTTCGCGTTGGGACCGGACAGGATCACGTCCGCGGTATTGCCGGGGGCATTGAAAAGCAGGATGCCGTAGTTGGGCAGGACGGTCTGACCCGAGACATAAGGATCGGGAGCCGGTCCAAACGTGTTGCCCAGAACGGGGTTGTTCGCGCCGCCGAAGATATAGACGCCGGCCAGCAGGTCCCCCAGGAAGGCGTTGCCGGCGGAGGTCGGCGGGGAGACATTGGGAACGGCGGCGGCGAAGTCGGCCAGGAAGTCCGGCGTTCCCGCCAGCGGGCCGCTGCCGGGGTTCGGGCCGACCAGGTTGTTCTGGCCCTCGATGTAGACGCCGGTCCCCAGGTTGTAGTTGCCGAAGATCACCTGGTTCGGCGGCCGGTTCAAGGTGCTCTGCGGGTCCAGGCCGACGTTCTGGTTGATCGTGTTGCCCTGGATGATGTTGTTCGCCGACAGCGTGCCCTTGAGCGAGACGCCGATCCCGGCATTCTGGTCGATCGTGTTGCCCACCACGGCCGTGCTGGTCGCGTTGGTGGTCCGAATCCCGATCAGGTTCTGGTCGATGGTGTTGGCGTAGACGCGGTTGTAGTCCGTGGCCACGTTGCTGACGGGGGCGTTCAGGTTGACGACCTCGATGCCGATGATGTTGTGCTCGATGACATTGGTCTCGATGAGGTTGCCGTTGGCGCCGTTGAGGACGATACCCTGGTTCTGGCGGGTGGTGTCGTCCTGGTAGGCGTTGATGTTGTACGGGGGCAGCGTGGACGAATCGGGGCGGGTGCCGTCGATGGTGTTGCCGGTAATCTGATTGCCGGTGGCGCCCGTGCCATTCAGATAGATGCCGTACTGGATGTTGCCCTGGATGGTGTTGCCGATCACGAAATTGTTGGGCGCGTTGTTGAGGAACACGCCCGCCTGCCGGTTGCCCGCGATGAGGTTCCCCGTACCGACAATGCCGCCGACATAGGCACCGGTGGTGCCGTTCAGCGCGACGCCGATCAGGTTGGGCAGGAGGGTCGTGCGATCGGGCGAGATCCCGATGGTGTTGCCCTGGATACGGACATTACTCGCCTGCGCCCGACGGCGATCCCGTCGCCCGTGCTGTTGACGATCAGGTTGCCGAGAAAACTGGGATTGATGGTTGGCTCGGTGCCGATCAAGGTCCCGTCGCCACCCGACACGACGATGCCGTTGGCGTTGGGGAAGGGACCGCTGCGCTGGCCGTTCGTATCGGCGAAGGTGACGCCGAAGACGTTGTTCTGGACCGTGGTGTTGTTGGCGTTCGGGCCGTCGATGAGAAGGCCGGCTTGAGTATTGCCGCCAAACTCATTGCCCGCCTGGGTCCCGTCCGGTAAGGGGCTGGTCTGGCCGATGACGTTGTTCGCGCCGTGGACGAGCACGCCGACCGCGTTGCCCGGGGCGGCGGTGGAGCTGATAAAGCCCAGGTGGTCGGCCACGATGATGTTGTTATTACCCTCGATATCGATCGCGTTGCCGAAGCCGGCCAGGTTGAGCCGCTCGATCGTGGTGCCGCTGGCCGCGGTGGTGATGACGAACCCATCGACGCCCGCCCCCGCGCCGGGGCCTTGAAGCGTGATCAGGCGGTTGTTGAACAGGTTCAGGCCGTCGATGAGGACCGGCGTATTCAATTGCGGGATCGGCTGCACCGCCGTGGGCTGGATGACGACATCGGCGGGCTGGCCGAATTGCGTGTTGTTGATGTTGAACGTGACGGTGGGGACCACGCCGGGCGTGACCACCAGGTGATCGAGCACGTAGGGCAGCGTGCCGAAGACGTTCGGGTCCATCGCCGGGTTGGTGACGACGTTGTTTCTCCCCGGCGTCGCCAAGAGGACCACGGTCGTTTCCGCCGTCGCGCTCCCCAGGCCGCTGGCGTCGATGGCCTGGAAATCAATAAGGCGATTGGGCGTGACGTGGATGCTCGGTGCTGTCCACGTACTCGATCTCGTTGAGGACCCTCGTGTAGTTGGCCGGCGTATCCAGCCCCGTGAAGACCAGCCGGGTCGGCGTGCTCTGGGCGAGATTGAGATGGATGTTGGTCCCGGCGAGCGGGTCGTCGTTGAGGAACAGCTTCTCGAAGGTCTGGGTGGACGTATTGTCCTGCGGGTTGGTGAGCACGACCGTCAGGCTGGCGATCGGGTCGTCGGGGTCCACGACCAAGCCGTGGTTGGTCACGAAGACGCCGGCCGAGGAGATCGTGAACTGGGTGGTGAAGGTCGTCGCGGTCCGGTCCACGGACACCGCAGGCGCGACCTTGACGGTGTTGATCTCCAGCGGCCCCTGCACGGCGTTGGGCAGGATCGTGAGCGGATTCGAGAGGGTCTTGCCGAACTGGTCCATCGCGGTCGCGGTGATCGTGTACGTGCCGTCGGCCAGGCGGTCGGCGGTGATGCTCCACGAGCCGTCGCTGCCGGCCTGCGTCTGGCCGACCTGAGTGCCGTTGGCGAACAGGGTCACGTGCGCGAACGGCTCGGACTTGCCGTAAAAGTTGGGCTGATTATTGCTGGTGACGACATTGGTGGTGCTCGACGACCCGTTGATACTGGACGGGTTGAGGATGCCGGTCAGATTGATCGGGTTGTCGGCCACGGTGGCCGTGTTCGTCACGTTCACCACCGAGCCGCCTTCATCGGCCACGTGGACGTGGATCGGGAAGGGATTGGTGCCTCCGTTCACGCCCGAGTCGGCGTAGGTGTGCGCGCCGCTGACGGTGAAGACGCCGCTGGCGGCATCGAAGGTCAACGTGCCGTTGGATTGGGGCGTGCCATCGCCCCAGTCGATCGTGGCGGTGAAGTCACTCAGCGGCGCATTCAAGTTGGCGTCGGTGAAGGTGGCCACCGGGCCGTTAAAAATCGCGGCGCCGAAGACCGGGACGGGGAAGATCGGCGACTCGGTCGTGACGACGGCCGGCTGGGATGCCGTCGCCGTCAGCGCGGCGTCGTGGATGCTGGCGAAGGACGTGGCGACCGTCGTGCTGCCGGGCGTCACCACGCCGCCGACAAGAACGTTGCGGATGATCGTGACCTGAACCGGGAACGAGCCTTCCTCTGGGAAAGTATGCGTGCCGCGCACGACGAAGCTGGCGATGTTGGGCGGCGTGCCCACCTGCGTGATGGTGATCCCGTTGACCGGCGTCGCGCCCACCGTGACGATGCCCGCGTCCGGCGCCGTGCCGTCGCCCCAGTCGATCGTGACCGAGTAGCTGGGCGCCGGGGAGGTGTTGGTATCGGTGAAGGTGGCCACGATCGGATGGACCAACTGACCCTCGTTGGCGAGGATCGTCGCGCCTTGCGCGAAGAGGACCGACGACGGCGGCGGCGCCGAGATCACGGCCCTCGCCGGAATGGTCACCGGGGGAATCAAGGAATCCGTTGGCTCGCTGATCGAGATGAGGGGCCGGAAGACGTTCGCCGTCGTGTAGGTGTGGCTGCCCTGAACATGGAAGACACCCGCGGCGTCCTGGACGATCGTGCCCGCGCTGGTCGTGGTGTCGCCCCAGGCGATCGTCGCCGCGAACATGCCCGCCGTATCGAGCGGGTTGACGGTCGTGAAGGTCGCCAGATCGGCCTGGACCAGCGGGCTGTTCGCGGTCCCGGTGACGGTCTGCCCCGTGAGGTTCGTCGGCGGGGCCTCATCCACGATGACCGTGGCGGTCGCGGTGGTCTGGCTGCCGCCCTCGTCCGCGATCGACACCGTGACAGGGAAGTTTCCCTCTTCGGGGAACGCGTGCGTGCCGAAAACGGAGAAGACGCCGGTGCCGGCATCGAAGGTGATCGTGCCCGCGGATTGCGGCGTGCCATCGCCCCAGTCGATCATGGCGTGGAAGTCCGCCGTGGGACCACCCGGGTGCAGGAGCAGGTTCGCGGTCGGATTGGCGTCGGTGAAGGTCACCAGCGGGACGGCGCTCAGGGTCGTGCCCTCGACGACGAAGAACGGCACGGTGTTGGTGATGCCCGTCAGCGCGGTGTCCTTGACGACCGCCAGGCTGTTGGCAACGGCCGTGCCGTCGCTGCTGTTGACGGTGACGGTGATGCCATAGGTGCCCTCCTCGTGGTAGAGATGCGCCGGAGCGAATACCTGGAAACTGGCGGTGGAATCGATCTGCTGGGGGATCACGACGTCGGACGTGCCGTCGCCCCAGGCGATCGTCGCCGTGAAGGGGGACACGCCGGCGGTATCCGTGAAGGTGGCGATCGGCAGATTGTTGGGCGTCGCCTGCCCCTCGGTGGCCACGATCGGGAAGGCAATCGTGGAGATGGTCACGGGCGGCGGCAACGACGGCCGCGCGATCGAGGCGAACTGGCCGCTGATCGTGATCGAGGAGCCGTCCTTGTCGGCCACGTCGATCGAGATCGGGAACGTGCTGCCGAACGGATAGACGTGACTGCCGCTAATACCGAAGATCGCGCTGGTGGTGCTGCCGCCGGCCAGCGTGACGACGCCGGTCGAATTCGTGCCGTCGCCCCAGTGGATCGTGGCGGTGAAGTCGGCCGCGGTCGCCAGTGGGTTGGCGTCGAGGAAGGTCCCCAGCGGCACGACGGTCAACTGTTGCCCGGCCGTGCCCGCGACCGGCACACCCACGCCGTTCGACAAGGGGGCGTCGATAATTGCGTTCCCGAGGCTCGTGGCCGTCGCCGTGCTGCCGCCCACGTCGTTGAGCGTGACGGTGATGTTGTACGATCCGGTCTCCGCGTAAGTGTGCGTGCCGCCGACGGTGATGATCGGTAAGCTACTGGGCGTGACGGTCACGGTCGCATTGTGATCGAGCGGCGAGCCATCGCCCCAACTGATCGTCGCCGTGAAGTTGCTCGCGCTCGCCTCGGAAGGGTTCTGATCCAGGAACGTGGCCAGCGCCGGGATGGTCACGGCCGCGCCTTCCTGCGTGCCGGCGGGGACCACCGGCGCCGTGCCGCTGTCCACCGTCAGCGCCGCATCGGCCACCGTCGTGTTGCTGACGATGGTCGTGTCGTTCGGAACCGGGGTGGCCGCGGCGTCGTGGATCGTCACCGTGACGGGTAAGCTCTGCCCGAGGGTTTCTTCCCCGTAGGCGTGCGTTCCCACGACCGCGAACAAGTTCTGACCGAAGCTCGTCGGCCCCAGCGGCACGATCGTGGCGCCGCTGGGCCCGGTGTTATCGCCCCAGTCGATCGTCGAGGCGGCGAAATCGGCGATGTTGGAACTGGGGGACAGGAAGGTCGCCACCTCGCCGCTGAAGGTGATCCCCTCGACGGGCGTCGGCGTCAGTGTCACCGCCGTGGGAACGACCGTGAGCAAACGGCGGTCTTCCAGGGTTTCCAGGACCGACGTCCGGAAAAGGATTCTGGGTTCGTCGGCGGGGCGGCATCGTGTCTCGACGCGCCAACCTGCTGGACGTGCGGTTCATCGCTTCGCTCTCCGTGGAAGAGGCGACCGTCGGGGTCCGCCTTGACTCCCGCTCCACACGGCCTCGATCCGTCTCGATAAGAGCCTATCTCAGTAGGGTGCGTGAAACGCACCCAGTCTTTGTCCGACGAAGAGAGGGGTGCGTTTCACGCACCCTACTGAGATAGGCTCTAAAGCGATGATGCGCAAGAAGTGGGTCGATGGCACAAACTGGGCGAGCCTCTTGAACATGGACGCGCATCGGGGCGTTGTCAAATCCGGCACGCGGGCGTTCTAGGCAGGGGCGAAGCCAGAGCGTTACAATCGTTCTTTGCGCTCCGCCCGGAGACTCAGGAGCTGGGGACGATGCTCAACGCCGCTTTGAAGGACGCCGTGGTATCGGGCCTCCTTCCCACCACGAGGACACCCGCACAGTATGTCGGGGGCGAACTCAACAGCCAGCCGAAGGACCACCGCACGGTGCGCGGCACGCTCTGCCTGGCGTTTCCCGATACGTATGCGATGGGGATGAGCCATCACGGCCTCCAGGTGCTCTACAGCCTCATGAATGCGCGCGCGGACTGGGCCTGCGAGCGGGTCTTCACCCCCCTGCCCGACTTCGAAGCGAAGCTGCGCGAACACGGCCTGCCGCTCTACGGCCTGGAGACCTTCACGCCGCTGGCGCGGTTCGACGTGCTGGGATTCACGCTGCAATATGAGATCAGCTACGCGAACGTCCTGACGATGCTCGACCTGGGCGGCATCCCGCTTCATGCCGAGGAGCGTGGGCCGGACGAGACGCTGGTCATCGCGGGCGGGCCCGGCGCGCAGAATCCCGAATTGCTGGCGCCGTTCATCGACCTGTTCGTCCTCGGCGACGGCGAGCCGAGCCTGCCGGTCGTTTGCGACCTGTGGCGGGAGATGAAAGGATCGGGGCTGTCGCGCGTCGAGAAGCTGGCGCGGATCGCCTCCAGTGTGACCTGGGCCTACGTCCCGCGCTTCTATCGGCCGCTTTACGACGAGGACGGCATCCAGGTCGGCATCGAGCGCACCCGCGACGACGTGCCCGCGATGGTCCGGGCGTGCGTCATTGACGACCTCGACGCCAGTCCCTTGCCGACGCGGCCGATCGTGCCCTTCGTCGAGACGGCCCACGACCGCATCGCCATCGAGATCATGCGCGGGTGCCCGTGGCAGTGCCGTTTCTGCCAGAGCACCGTCATCAAGCGGCCGTTGCGGTTCCGCTCGGTGGAGACGATCGTCAACGCCGCGCTCGAATCCTACCGCAACACGGGCCACGACGAGATCAGCCTGCTGTCCCTCTCCACCAGCGATTACCCGCACTTCGAGGAGCTGGTCACGCGCATGGGAGAGGTCTTCACGCCGCTGGGCGTGCGCATCTCGCTGCCGAGCCTGCGCATCACCGAGACGCTCAAGAAGATCCCCGCCCTCTTGCAGGAAGGCCGCCGGGCGGGCCTGACGCTCGCGCCCGAGGTCGCCCGCGACGATATGCGCGACCAGATCCGCAAGCCGATCGACAACCGGGACCTCTACGACGGCTGCGCCGAGGCCTTCCGGCGCGGCTGGCGGAAGGTCAAGCTGTACTTCATGTGCGGCCTGCCCGGCGAGCGTCCCGCCGACCTGGACGGCATCGTCGAGATGGCCGAGACGATCGCCCGCATCAGCAAGGACGTCACCGGCCGCTACGCCGAGGTCATCGCCAGCGTCTCGAACTTCGTTCCCAAGCCGCACACGCCCTATCAATGGAACGGCATGCGCGAGCGCGATTACTTCCGCTGGGCGCACAAATATATTCGCTCGCAAGTCAAGATCCGCACCGTGTCCGTCAAGTGCCACGACATCGAAACGAGCCTGCTGGAAGGCATCTTGACGCGCGGCGATCGCCGGGTGGCCGTCGCTCTGGAAGAAGCCTGGCGCCGCGGCGCGCGGCTCGACGCCTGGACCGAATATTTCCAGCCCCAGCTCTGGTGGGACACCTTCCGCGACCTGGGCATCGACGTCGGCTTCTACTCGCAACGTCCCCGGCCGCTCGACGAGGTCTTGCCCTGGGACCACATCCTCGTCAAGAAAGGCCGCGAGTACCTGGCCAAGGAACAGGGCCGCTCCACCGTGCAACTGGAGGCGATGGCCGCGGCGGTGTGAACGTCGATTCAACCCAGAGAGGGTTTGAACAGGTTCTCGTAGGGTAGGCTTCAGCCTGCCAATTCCATAAGATTATGAGAATGGCAGGCTGAAGCCTACCCTACGAGGAAAAATTCCCCCTGATTCGACCGCCTTCTCGGAGGAGGCCCGCGCATGGCGACCGTCGAGAAACCCCTGATCACCGCCGAGGAGTTCATGGACATGGACCTCGGTGCGGGAGCGTTTGAACTGGTGCGAGGTGCGGTCGTTGAAGTCCCGACAATCATGCCGGCGTCGATTCATGGCCGGACGGTTCTTAAGATCGGCTTCGCGCTCGAGCATTTCGGCCATGAGACAGGACATGGGTATGTTCTCTTGAAGTCGGCCGTGGCCACGGGGCGCGGACCGGATACCGTGCGTGGACCGGAAGTGAGTTATTACAGCGAGGCGCTGGCCGCGCTCCGAGGTTGCCCGGGGGATCCCGCCCGTCGTGCCCGACCTGGTCGTCGAAGTCCGCTCACCGGGCAACCGGCCCGCCGAAATCCGTGAGAAGCTCGACGAGTATCTCCGTGCCGCCATCCCGATGGTCTGGCTGGTCGATCCCGAGCGGTGCGCGGTGGCGATCTATCGGCCGGAGGAACCGTATCCGGTCGTCCTGGGTGCCGATGCAGTTCTGGAAGGCTTCCCCGAACTGCCCGGCTTCCTCTGTCCCGTGGCGGAGTTGTTCGCCTGACGTCGCAGAGGATGGAACAGTCGCCGATGACGCGGTGGTGGTGCGGATGGCTGGTGGTCCTCGTCCTGGCGTGGGTCGTTCTGGTCCGCGTGCCGCTCGTGCTGAACGCCGCGAGCCACCTGGATAGCGATCTCGCCGTGGATGGCCTGACGCTGGCCGACGCCTTGCAAGGTCACTGGCGCTGGCATTATCCCGGCACGCCGCACATGGGCATCCTGCCGGTGCTGCTTTCCTGGCCGCAGGCGGCGGTGTTCGGAGTTGGTCCGGAAACGCTCGTCAGCGGGGGCGTGATCGCGTATGGACTGCTCGTGCTGGCGGTCTTCGCCCTGGGATGGGTCGGGTTCGGCCGCGGCGCCGCCTGCTGGAGCCTGGTCCCGCTGGCGTTCGCCTCGACGGGGACCGTCTGGCTGTCGGGACGCATCACCGGCGGACATCTTCTGACGGCCGCCTGGTATGCCGCGACACTCGCCCTGCTGGCCGGATGGCTCAAAAAGGAAGGCTGGAAGCGCGCGGCCGTTCTGGGCCTCTGGTGCGGGCTGGGCCTGTATCTGGACCGGATGACGATCTTCGCGCTGGCGGCCGTGGTCGCGGTGCGCTGCTGGCCGGGCGACCGCTCGGGCGACTGCTGCGCGCCCTGCCGGCATTCGGCCTCGGACTGGTCGTGGGCGCGATCCCGCTGTTCGCGGGAAGCTGGTCCGATCCGTATGACGCCTACGGCGAGCAGTTCGTGTCGATCTTCCGGCCGATCAATCCGAAAGAAGGGCCGATCGCCTGGAAGCAGGCGCGAGTCTTGACGGGTGAGCACCTGCGCATCCTGGCCCTCGAATGTCTGCCGCGTTTGCTGGCCGGGCACCAGCTCCCGGGCCTGGAATTCGACCCGCCGGTTGTGGCCATCACTGGCCGTCCCACGCCACGGCCGGATTTCTCTGCGAACGGAATCGCTGCCGCCATTACGTTCCTCACGCCCCTTTGGGCATTTTTCGCCGTTGGGGGCTTGATCATCGTCTGGTCGCGGTCGCGTTCCGACCCGGTGGCGGCGGGCTCGCGGGAGCGCTCGTGATCTCCAGCGCGCTCGTGGTCGCGGGATTTGTCCTTAACAGAAATATATTCAATTCGGATAATTATCGCTACCTGGTCTTCTTGCTTGTGCCCTGGTCGGTCGGTATTGGTCTGACCCTGGACCTGAGCGCGTGCCAGAGCCGCGCAACCGGGTCAGTGCTCTGTTCATGACACTGGCGTGCGGCGCCCTGATGAGCTGGGACACGGTGAATTGGTATAGCGGCTACGGCTGGCGCGACGGTCTGACACCCGTGCATCGCCCTGTCGGCGATCCCGCCTTGAACTGGCTGCGGGCGCATCCCGAGGTGACGGCCATCGAGGGCTCCTACTGGGACGTGTACCGGCTGGCCTTCCTGTCGGACCGTGATGTAAAGGCCATGCCCTGGCCGGGCGAGCCCGATCGGTTTCCCGAGTGGTCGCGTGGTGGACGACCGCGCATCTGGCTGGTGCGTCCCGATTTCGCCGGGCGAGCGCGAATCGAAGAGGCCCGGGTGCGCGGGGCGGTCGAGTTGCACCGAACGGCGTATCTTGTCATCCTCACGTGGCCCTGACGCGGCCAGGATTTATCGGGAAAGGACTTCGGGCTGTCGATTTCGAAGGTTTCCGAACATAGGGGTGGCTGGGGCGGAGTCTTCGACGCCCCAGTGCGCCGGGGCTGGGGATGCTGGGGCGTCGAAGACTCCGCCCCAGCCACCCGACGCCTGGCCTCGAAAGACGGTGGGTGGAGCCCACCCTACGAAGAAACCTCTTCTCGTACCCCCTCTGAAAACACATCCCCAGAGAACCGATGACATCGACCGAAGCTCTCCCCTGGACCCCGCCGGATGCCGCCGCTGGGGCTGGCCTGATGTTCTCGCCTTGCTCGCCTGGACGGCGGCGGTGGCCGTCGTGTTCTGGAACGCGGTGACGCTGCGGCGGGCGTTCTTCTATTTCGATATCACCGAGATCAACTTCCCGTACCGCGACTGGCTGGCTCATCAGTTCCGCTCGGGCCATTTTTGCGCTGGCACCCGGGGCTTTATTGCGGGTTGCCGATCTTCAGCGAGAGCCAGGCGGGCTTTCTGCACCCGTCGAAGCTGCTTTATCTGATGTTGCCGAGCTGGCAGGCGTTCAACCTGGACACGGTGCTGTCGGTCTGGCTGACGGGGCTGGGGGCGTATGGCTGGCTGCGGCGGCATGTGGGGGCGGCCGGGGCGCTGCCGGGCGCGGCGGTGCTCGGGCTGGGAGGGTTCACCTGGGCCCATCTGATCCATACCAGCATGATCAACGCGCTGGTGAGCGTCCCGCTGGCGTTCTGGGCCCTGGAGTCTGTCTGGGACGGCGGCCGGCTCCGGGGCGTGGCGCTGGGGGCACTGGCCCTGGCCTGCCAGGTCTTCGCGGGGCACCTTCAGGACGTGATCTTCTCCGCCCTGGCTTTGATGTTCTATGGTACCTATCGAGCGACTCAGGAGACCTCCTGGCGCAACCGAGCCTGGGTGATCGGCACGACGCTGGCCCTGGTGATGCTGGGAGGGCTGCTGGCCGCCGTCCAGGCGGTGCCCTCGAAAGAGCTGATCGACCGTTCGCCCCGTGCCCGAGGTTTGAGCTGGGACGACCTGACCTACGGTTCCTGGAGTCCCGAGCTCTTGCCGACCGTGCTGGTGCGGGCGGCGTACGGCACGCGGTCGCATGACACCGACTGGATGGATGGGTTCTATCCTTACCATGAGATGAACACCTACCTGGGCCTGCTGGCGCTCGCCCTGGCGGCGGTCGGGGCACGGGCGTACCGGGACCGCTGGGTCGGCTTCTGGGTGGTGCTCGGCGGGCTGGGCGGGCTGATGATGCTGGGACGCTTCACCTTTTTATTCGACCTGATGCCTCGCATTCCGATCCTCGGCAGCGGCCGGATTCCGGTGCGGTATCACCTCTGGGTGACGCTGGCGGTGGCGGCGCTGGCCGGCGTCGGCGTGGACCGGCTGTCGCGGCCGGGCGTGGTCCGGCTCCGCGGCGCGGGCTGGTTGCTGGCGGGCCTGGCGGCGCTCTGCGTGCCGATTCTGGTGTACGTGTACCTGCCGGTCTGGACCGACGCGACGCGCTGGGTCACGTCCTATCACCAGGACCGCTACAACTGGCTGGGCGCGAACTGGTAGAGTCCACCCTGCGCACGCTGGGGATCACGCTCGCCGGGTTCCTGATCGCGGGCTGGGCCGTCCGCACGGCCGATCGCCGGCGCCGCTCGTGCCTGGCGGCGTTACTGCCGGTGTTGATGCTGGCCGACCTGGTGGCGTCGCACTGGGACGACGCGCCGACGGTCGCCCCGTCGTACTGGACCGTGCCGCCGGCCAGCGCCCGGTTTTTGCGCGCGCAGGCGGACCGGGGCCGCGTTTTCGGTTTGGGAGTGCTCTCGGCCGGCGAGCCCGGCTACGCTGTTCGGCCCTTGCGATTCGAACCCGCCCGCGACACCCTGGCGTGGAGCTTGCCGCCGGTCTGGGGCCTGCGTTCCTCGGGTGGAGCGACGCCCATCATCTCGAACCGGCTCGTCTGCTACGACGAAGCCGCCAACCGCGCCCGGGTCCGCTTTGACCTGGAAGGAGTGACACACGTCCTCGCCGGTACGTCGAGCACCTCCGGGCGATTCGCATCCTCTGCGCATGTAGGAATGTCGTACATCTTGCCGAATCCCACCGCTCTGCCCCGGGCCCGTCTGATGGCCCAGCCGGTGTATGCGGCCGACGCCCGCGCCGCCGAGCAGGCCCTGCGCGCGCTGGGAACGACGGCACGGGAACGCTTGATCGTCGAGGACCCGACCCGGCCCCTGGCGGCCGGCGCCACCGCGACCGGCTCGGCGCGCATCGTGCGTGACGTGCCCGAGCGGGTGGAGGTCGAGGTCGAGGCGGCCGCGCCGTCGTACCTGTTTCTGGCCGACACGTTCGATCCGGGCTGGTCGGCGACCTGCGACGGCCGACCGGTGCCGATCCGGCCGGCGTACGTGGCGTTCCGGGCGGTGTTCACGCCGGCGGGCCGCCACCGGGTTGTCTTCCGCTACGCGCCGGCCGGATTCGCGCCGGGACTGGCCGCGAGCGGCCTGGGCGCGCTGCTGTGTCTGGGACTCTGGTTCTGGCCGCGCCGCGCCGCGCCCTGGCACCGGCGCACGCACCGTCCACGTGGCCGCGCTGGTGGCCCGGGGCCGGGCTGGCGGCGGCCGTGCTGTTCCTTGCCGTTTCCACCGTCCGCCTCGGTCCGGACGGCCACCTCGGCGTGCAATCGCGCTGGGACGTCGGCTTCCACCGCTTTACCTGGGGCGCCAAGGTCGAGGCCATCAAGCCGCCCGTCGACCCTTGTCCCGAGGACGCCCTGTGAATAAAACACTCTCTCTTTTGACTAAGTCCGGGAAGAGCGGTTTTAGCCCCGAAGGGGCGGCAGTGAATAGCCCAGGGCGTCAGCCCTGGGAACCGGAGCGCTGCGTCAGAAACCCGCTCCGGAGCCCCGAAGGGGCGACAGAACCCACTGTCCCGCTGGACCTTCTGTCGCCCCTTCGGGGGGCTCCGCAGGAGGATCATGTCGCGCCGTCCACCACCGACCCAGGGCTGACGCCCTGGGCTATTCACTGCCGCCCCTTCGGGGCTAAAACGGACTTCCCGGATAGCCTCCAAGCTTGAATGTACGTGATTCAATGTCGTAATCATAATTCGATTCATGTGGGCCGTGGTTGTCGTCGCACTGTCTTTTCCACGGCGCAGTGCATCCATTCGTTAGCCTCATCCTGACACACAACGGCTGTTGCCACGATGGAGTGACCCGCTATGCTGTGCAGCCCGCGCCGTCGGCCCCGATCCAAGGGCTTTTCCTGCTTGGCTCTGGAATCACTGGAAGACCGCCGGCTCATGAGCACGGCGCCCTGGCCGCGGCTGGCGCCGCTCGTCCGCGCGTGGATGGCGGCCGAGATCGCCCCGTTCTGGCGGCCCGCCGTGGCTCAGGTTGCGTTCTCTCCCTTGAGGACCACCGTGCCGGTGCCGACTTCGGCGGCGGCGGCGGGAATGCGCGTCGCCCCGGCCCAGTTGATCGCGACCCCGGTCGCGCCGCCGGCCATCGCGCGTCCGGCGCTGCGGCCATCCACCAGCACCGTGCCGGGCACATCCGCACCACGGCAAGCGTCCCCGGCCGCGGCGACGGTCGCTTTCGTGGGGAGCGACACGACCACCCAGGGCAACTGGACGGCCTCCTACGGCGGCGACGGCTACGAGGTTATCGGTGGCATCACCGCGCTGCCCTCCTATGCCAGCGTCACCCCCGCCGGACAATCCAACTGGACCTGGGCCACCAACACCGCCGACATCCGCGCCCCGCTGGCCTCCGTCACCGCCTCCAGCCGCGTGGCCGCCTGCTGGTGTAGCGGCTCCTCCTTCACCGTGGATGTGAACCTGACCGACGGCCAGACGCATAAGGTCAGCCTCTACGCGCTGAACTGGGACGGGGCCGGTCGCCCCGAGCAAGTGGACGTGCTCGACGCGGCCAGCGGCACGGTGCTGGACAGCGAGACGCTGACCAGCTTCCAGAACGGCACGTACCTGTCCTGGAACATCTCCGGCCACGTGGTGGTGCGCATCACCAACAACGGGTATCCCAGCGCGGTCGTCAGCGGCCTGTTCTTCGGCGGCACGGCCCGGACCACGCCGCCGCCGCCCCCCTCGTCCACGGCCACTTTCGTGGGGAGCGACACGACCACCCAGGGCAACTGGACGGCCTCCTACGGCGGCGACGGCTACGAGGTCATCGGCGGCACCACCGCGCTGCCCTCCTATGCCAGCGTCACCCCCGCCGGACAATCCAACTGGACCTGGGCCGCCAGCACCGCCGACATCCGCGCCCCGCTGGCCTCCGCCACCGCCTCCAGCCGCGTGGCCGCCTGCTGGTATAGCGGCTCCTCCTTCACCGTGGATGTGAACCTGACCGACGGCCAGACGCACAAGGTCAGCCTCTACGCGCTGAACTGGGACGGGGCCGGTCGCCCCGAGCAAGTGGACGTGCTCGACGCGGCCAGCGGCACGGTGCTGGACAGCGAGACGCTGACCAGCTTCCAGAACGGCACGTACCTGTCCTGGAACATCTCCGGCCACGTGGTGGTACACATCACCAACAACGGGTATCCCAGCGCGGTCGTCAGCGGCCTGTTCTTCGGCGGCACGGCCAGGACCACGCCGCCGCCCTCATCGTCCACGGTCGCTTTCGTGGGGAGCGACACGACCACCCAGGGCAACTGGACGGCCTCCTACGGCGGCGACGGCTACGAGGTCATCGGTGGCATCACCGCGCTGCCCTCCTATGCCAGCGTCACCCCCGCCGGACAATCCAACTGGACCTGGGCCACCAACACCGCCGACATCCGCGCCCCGCTGGCCTCCGTCACCGCCTCCAGCCGCGTGGCCGCCTGCTGGTATAGCGGCTCCTCCTTCACCGTGGATGTGAACCTGACCGACGGCCAGACGCACAAGGTCAGCCTCTACGCGCTGAACTGGGACGGGGCCGGTCGCCCCGAGCAAGTGGACGTGCTCGACGCGGCCAGCGGCACGGTGCTGGACAGCGAGACGCTGACCAGCTTCCAGAACGGCACGTACCTGTCCTGGAACATCTCCGGCCACGTGGTGGTGCGCATCACCAACAACGGGTATCCCAGCGCGGTCGTCAGCGGCCTGTTCTTCGGCGGCACGGCCAGGACCACGCCGCCGCCGCCCCCCTCGTCCACGGCCAGCTTTCGTGGGGAGCGACACGACGACCCAGGGCAACTGGACGGCCTCCTACGGCGGCGACGGCTACGAGGTCGTCGGCGGCACCACCGCGCTGCCCTCCTATGCCAGCGTCACCCCCGCCGGACAATCCAACTGGACCTGGGCCGCCAGCACCGCCGACATCCGCGCCCCGCTCTCGTCCGTCACCGCCTCCAGCCGCGTGTCCGCCTGCTGGTATAGCGGCTCCTCCTTCACCGTGGACGTGAACCTGACCGACGGCCAGACGCACAAGGTCAGCCTCTACGCGCTGAACTGGGAGGGCAGTGGCCGTTCCGAGCAAGTGGACGTGCTCGACGCGGCCAGCGGCACGGTGCTGGACAGCGAGACGCTGACCAGCTTCCAGAACGGCGCGTACCTGACGTGGAACATCTCCGGCCACGTGGTGTTGCACATCACCAACAACGGGTATCCCAACGCGGTCGTCAGCGGCCTGTTCTTCGGCGGCACGGCCAGCACCACGCCGCCGCCGCCACCAACGCCAGCCTCCGCACCTTATACGCCGGCGCAGTTGCGTCATGCTTATGGGATCGATCAACTGAGCCAGACCGGAGCGGGCCAGACGATCGCCATCATTGATGCCTATGACAATCCGACCATCGCCACCGACCTGGCGGCGTTCAGCCAGCGGTTTAACCTGCCGGCCGCGAACCTGATCAAGGCCACACCGCAGGGGATGCCTGCCGTCGATAACGGCTGGGCGCTGGAGATCGCGCTCGACGTGGAATGGGCGCACGCGATCGCACCCCAGGCCACCATCCTGCTGGTCGAGGCCAAATCGTCCTCGTTGAGCGACCTGATGTCGGCCGTGGATTACGCCGTGGCGCACGGTGCCAACCAGGTGTCCATGAGCTTCGGGGGCGGCGACTTCCTGGGCGAGAGCGCCTCCGACGTCCATTTCCGGCACCCCGGCGTGAGCTTCTTCGCGTCGTCCGGCGACAGCGGCGCGGGGGTCGAGTACCCGGCGGCGTCGCCCTATGTCACGGCGGTGGGCGGGACCACGCTGTCGATTGATACCAACGGCAACCGCATTTCCGAGACCGCCTGGTCGGGCAGCGGCGGCGGCAGCACGACCAATGAGTCGAAGCCGTCCTACCAGAACGGCTTTTTCAACGGCAACGGCCGGGGCGTCCCCGACGTGTCCTACAATGCGGACCCCGGCACCGGTGTTTATGTCTGCGATGCTGGTGCCTGGTACCAGGTCGGCGGCACCAGCGCCGGCGCGCCGCAGTGGGCGGGGATCATGGCGCTGGTCAATCAGGGCCGGGCCAGCGCCGGCAAGGCTCCGCTGGGCACCGGCACCACGTACGGCACCAACCAGATTCTCTATGCCCTCGCCGGCGGCTCGTCCTACACCAATGCCGGCGGGGACTTCCTCGACGTGACCGCCGGCTCCAACGGCCACCCGGCCGGCACCGGCTACGACCTCGTCACCGGCCTGGGCAGCCCGGTCGCCAACAAGCTGGTGCCGGATTTGATCAACGCTTGAGCGTCGTTCTTGTAGGGTGGGCTCGGCCCACCATCCGGGTTCAACCCCGACGATGGTGGGCCGAGCCCACCCTACAAGAGTCATCTCCCGCTCTTGAACGCGACCGCGGCCAGGTTGCCCGCCGGCAAGCTCAGCGGCAGGCGTCCCAGCCCGGTCGCCGCCAGGCCCGCCACCAGGCGCGGCTTGAGCCACGCCGGAAAGGGGAAAAGCTGCGCCCAGTAACGGACCGGGTAGCGGTTGAAGACCGGCCGGACTTCCACACGTTCCAGGCCGGCGGCTTGCAGCAAGCGGCGCAGGCTCGCGGGCGAGAAGAGTTGCAGATGTTCGATATCGTAGATCGGCGACTTGCGTCCCAGCAGCCGGGCCGAAAAGGCGCGGCGGTTGTGGCCGACCAGGAACAACGCTCCGCCCGGTTTCAGGGCCCGATACGCGGCGCGGCAGAGCGCCAGCGGATCGGCCACGTGCTCGATCGTCTGGAAGCAGGTCACGAGGCTCAGTGAGCCTTCGCAACAGGAGTCAGCGCGGAAGAGGCCCTGGCGGATCAGCGGACGGACGCACGGGTCGGCGGCCGCGATCGGCGCCGTCGAAGGCTCGATGCCCACCACGTCCGTGAAGCCGGCTGCAAGAAGTTCGTGGAGAAAGGCCCCGTCACCCGTACCGATATCGACCGCGCCCACCCGGTCGGGCAGCCGAGGGACGAACCGGCGCAACCAGCGGCCATACACCCGGGCGGCCAGTCGCGCCTCGGCACTGCTGGCGAAATCCGCGTCCTGGTACAGCCCGGCCAGATCCTCCGCCCGGGCGCCGGGTCCGCGTAAAGCACGTCGCAACGGCCGCATTCCCGGAGCCGCCAGTGCATGTACTCCGGCCACTTCCGCGAGGCGAACGCAAAGGCATCCAGGGCGTCCAGGTTGAAGCTCGCCTCCGCGAAGACACGGGACGACTCGTGGCCTTCACAAATCGGGCAGCGTCGCGGCTGTAAGGTGATCGTCGGCATGTCAGAAGACGGGAAAAGGTCTTGTAGGGTGGGCTTCAGCCTGCCAGATTTCCAACGTTTTCCGAGACTGTCGTGAGGATACCGGGTGGGTTTCGGCTGACATGCAGAAACGGCGGTGGGTGCCACGGGTTCCCAAAGCGGAACCCGTGGCACCCAACGTTTCCCGCACGAGACCCCGGCATCGTTGCTCCCGTATCCGTTTTCCAGTGGGATTGGCAGGCTGAAGCCTACCCTACGAGAAGAATATCACACCCTCTCATGCCCCCGGCCGGAAAGCTCGCACCGTGTAACCGAGGCAGTCCGCGCCCCCCGGCGCCGCCAGTGAGAGGCTGGCCACCCCGGCCAGCACGAGCACGAGGGGCACCAGCAACAAGCCCAGCCCCTGCCAGAGCCGTTGCCCCAAAGACGAAGCCGCCGACGGCAGGAGCCACGACAGGGGCAACGCCATGAGCTTGTAACAGGCCACCGTCACCGCGTTGCCCCGCGCGTGGACCTCGATCCGTTCGAACCCCGCCCCTCCGAGCAGCCGCGCCAGGCCCGACGGCGTGAACCGCCAGTAGTCATGCGGGAGAAAATGCCAGCGCGCCGCGAAGGGCACCGTCAAGATCAGCGTCCCGCCCGGCTTCAAACAGCGGAACGCCTCGGCCAGAAAGACCGGCGGCTCGGGCACGTGCTCCAGGGTCTCCGTGCTCAGCACCACGTCGATCGAGGCGTCGGCAATGGGCCAGACATCGCCCTCGTAATAGGCGGTATCGGGCATCTCATAACCGAAGTGGCTCCGCGCGGCGGCCGTGTCGATGCTGCGATAAACGGCCTCGGCGGACACCAACGGGCGATACGGCTGAGCCCCGCAACCCACATCCAGGAGGACGCCGCGACAACCCGGCAACAGTTCCGCGAGGTCGTTCCAGAGCGACCCGGCCTGAAGGTCGAGGAACCGTCGCGCGGCGGCCTGCACGCGCCCGAGCCGCGTTCGCGCGGGACGAAATAACGGTGGCCGCCAGGCCTCGTCGCGCCGGTCCAGCTCGTTGGCTCGTTGGCTCCAGGAAGGCATGAGGCGTTACTCGGGTCGGGCTCGGTTCTCGTACGAGGGGCGCACCTCGCCATCGCGGATCTCACTCCGGCGGATGAAATGCGGCCGGCGCTTCACTTCCTCGAAGATCTTCGCCAGGTACTCGCCCAGGATGCTGATCCCGAAGAAGTTCAGCGAGCCGAAAAACAGGATCAAGAGCAGCGTGATCGTGATGCCCTGCGGCGCGGCCCGCGGAAACAACAGCTTCGCCGTGACCTGGAAAACCCCCAGCAGCGTGCTCAGGCCCAGCAGCACCACGCCCGCGAAGCTCATCATGTTCAGCGGCGTGTTGCTGAAGCTGAGAATCCCCTTCTTGGCCCAGCCCAGGTTCTTGAGCAGGTTGTTCGTGCTCACGCCGAACATGCGCTCCGGCCGGACATAATCGACGCCCGTCTGCTTGAATCCGGCATACGCCCGCACCCCGCGCAGGAAGAGGTCGCGCTCGGGAAAGCGCAAGATGGCCTGCACGACCCGCTTGTCCATCAGCGAGAAGTCGCCCGCGTCATGAGGAATACGTACATAAGAGAAATAATCGAAGACGCGATAGAACGCCTTGTAGGCGAACTGCATGAACAACGTCGCCTCGCGCTTCACGCGGCGGCCGTAGACCACGTCGTACCCCTGCCGCCAGAGCGCGACGAACTGCTCGATGAGCTCGGGGGGATCTTGCAGGTCGCCGTCGAGCAGCACGCAGGCGTTCTTCGAGGCGATCTCCAGCCCGCTGCGAAAGGCGGATTGAGAGCCGAAGTTGCGCGGTGCGAGATGCCGATCACCCGGCGGTCGTTGCGCGAGATGGCGCGGATCACTTCCTCGGTGTCGTCCGGGCTGCAATCGTTGACGAAGATGATCTCGAAGTCGATATTCAGCCGGGTGAAGGTCGCCTTGAGCCGCTCGTACATGATCGGGATGGCGAGATTGTCCTTGTAACAGGCCACGATCGCCGAGACGCTGTAGACCGTATCCAGACCGAACTTCTTGGAGACATGTAGATAACGCGCGGGATCGGGCAGCGCGCGATACCAGTCGGCCATCGCGCGTCAGTCCGTCGCGGAACGCGATGCGCGGCGTCCAGGCCAGCCGATCCCGGGCGCCGCGATGTCGGCGAACCAGTCGGCCACGTCCCAGCGGCGGTTCGGCATCGTGAACGCCGGCTCGGCGGAGATCTCGAAGAGCTCCTTGGCCAGCGCGGCGACCGCGCCGATCGTCGTCTTGCAACCGCTGCCGATGTTGAACGAGGCACCGAAGTCGGCCGGGCCGAGGTTCAACGACGCATCCACAAAGGCTTCGGTGACATCATCGACAGAGACGAAATCGCGGGAGATCGCCGGATCGACGAACTCGGGGTACGAGCCTTCCAGGCCGAGGCGGACGACGGTCGGGATCAGCCGCGCGGCGTCCTCGAACGGTCCATAAACGGAATAGAGCCGCAGATTCACGCAGGGCAGCCCGCGCTTTTGCCCATAATAGTGGAGCAGGTGCCCGGCCGCGGCCTTCGAGACCGCGTAGTCGCTGTTCGGGGCCAGCGAGGCGGTCTCGGCGGGACCCGAGGCGTTGTCGCCGTACTCCGACGAGCTGCCGGCATGAACATACGATTGGATGCCGCACTTCTCCAGCCGCGGCAGCAAGCGCGTCAGGAGCTGGAAGTTGGTCCGGTAGATGAGCTGGCTGTCGGTCTCGAACGAATAGGCCCCGTAGGCGACGCAGTCCCAGACGGTGCGGGGCTGGACCCGTTCCAGCAGGCCGTCGCGGTTCGACTCGATCAAGAGGTCGGTCATCAGGACGCGGTCATCGGGCAGATCCGCGAGCCGCCAGGCCGGCTTGCGGGTGGTGGTGCCGAAGGCGTCCGGACGGACCTTCAGCACCGCGCGCAGCAGGTTCGCGCCCACGAAGCCGCTGGCGCCCAGGACCAGGATCGGCCCCTGGAGCCGGCGGATCTTCTCGGCGAGGTCCAGGGACCGGGGCGCCGGCTCAGAGGATGTTCGAGAAAGGGGATTGCCCGGCTCTTTCTGTGTAGCGGCGGCCGTCCCGGCCGCTCTGGGCTGGGAGTCCGGAGCGGCCGGGACGGCCGCCGCTACACAGAAAAGATCCTGCTCGGACACCCTCTCAAGACTCATGCGCGTCCTCCGCGTCGAGGAACTGCACCAGGGATAACGGGTCCAGACCGCACTCCCGGCGGTGGAAGCGCTGCGAGCCGTACAGCCCCGACGGATAGCGCAACGCGCAGCGCAAGGCGAACTGCCGGGGCATCGCTCCCCGCCGCGCAGCGCCGTGGCCAGCATCGCGCCCAGGCCGCCGTGTTCGATGTGCTCCTCGACGACCAGCAGCCGGCCCGTGCGAGTGAGATCGGCCAGGAACGCGTCCGGGATGGGCTCCGGCGGCAATTCGCTCACCAGCCAGAGCGTCGGCCGCCGGCTCGCCTCCAGGGTCCGCAAGGCGTTCCAGAGACCGCCGATCAGCGGTCCCGCCACCGCCACGACCCCGCGCTCCCCGTCGAGCAGCCGCCGCCAGGGTGCAAACGCCGGGATCACCGCTCCGCTCGGCTCCTCGGCCAGGCCCAGGCGAAGGTACGCCGGATGGTCGATCGCCAGCAGACGCGGCACGAGATCGGCGACATCGCGATCGAAGGCCGGCACATAAGCCCGCAGGTGCGGCAGGGCGAGCAGACTGCCGTAATCCTCGAGCGCGTGGTGCGTTGCCCCCATCACGCCGTAGCCGTAGCCGCCGCCATTGCCGACCAGCACCACGGGCAGGTTGTGGAAGCAGACGTCGTTGCGGATCTGCTCGAACGGCCGCGCATAGAGGAACGGCGCGATGCTGTACAGCCAGGGCCGCAGCCCGGCCCGCGCCAGCCCCGCGCCGACCGAGACCATGTTCTGCTCGGCCACCCCGGCATTGACAAACCGCTCGCCCAGCGCCGTGCGCAAGGCTCCAGCGCCCGGTAGCCGAGGTCGCCCGTCAGGAAAACGAACTCCGGCCGGCCGGCGACCGCCACGAGCGACTCACAAAAGGCGTTACGCACGGGTCTCGACTTCCCGGATGGCCTGGAGGTACTGAGCTTCGGTCATGGGAAGATAATGCCACTCCATGCGGTCGGTCATGTACGAGACGCCGTGCCCCTTCCGGGTCCGGGCGACCACGACCCGCGGTCCGGGTTCGTCGCGCCGCAGGGCCTCGAACACGGCGCGGCCGTCGTGCCCGTCGAGCTCGACCGTCGACAAGCCGAAGGCGCGGAACTTGTCGGCCAGGGGATCGAGATCGGCCACCTCGCGCGTCGTGCCGAAACCTTGCAGACCGTTCAGATCGACCAGGATCGTCAGGTTCGCGAGCCGGTGGTGCCGCGCGAAGATCAGGGCCTCCCAGCACGATCCCTCGTTCCACTCGCCGTCGGACATCAGACAATAAACCTGTCCCGCCTCGCGCCGCAACCGCTGGCCCAGCGCCAGGCCGGCCGAGAGCCCCAGGCCGTGCCCCAGACTGCCCGTCGCGAAGAGGATCTCCGGAATCCCCGCGCTCGGCGGATGGCCGCTCAACCGCGTGCGGTCACGGTGAAACTGCCGCAAGTCGTCGTCGGTCAACCGGCCCAGCGACCAGAGCGTCGCGTAATAGGCCCCGGCGGCATGTCCCTTCGAGAGCACGAACCGATCCGCCGGGCCGAGGATCGCGTGGTGCAGCACGAGCAGCAGGTCGAGACAGGAGAGGTTGCCACCGATGTGGCCGACGCCGCTCTCGTAGTGCATCCGGAGCAGCCGCGCAGACGCGCCGGCGCAGGTCGGTCCAGTCCTCATCATGGGGATTCATCAGTTGTGTAGGCTGGGTCTAGACCCAGCCCTCTTGTTGGGAAGACTCCGCGTCGCCGTCCTCCGCATCCTCGTCGGACTGGGCCCGCCCGTCCGGGGCCGGCGGGCCGGGAAGCGCGTACACGCCGTCGATCCAGCGGCCCAGATCGATCAGCCGGCAGCGTTCCGAACAGAAAGGGAAGCTCGGCAGGTCGGCCAGCGCGGCGACCGCGAATGTCTTGCCGCAAATCGGGCAGCGCCCCTGGATCATGTCATGAGCCGCTCGTGCTGGCCGGGGTTTTCGCCGTGGAGCCCGATTCACTCTTGCTGGTGCTGGTGCTGGACGAGGATGTCTTCTCGGCCTGGGCGGCCTTCTTGTACGATTCGCTGCGGTAGTCGGTCTGGTAGAAGCCCGACCCCTTGAAGAGGATGGCCGCGCCCGCGCCGATCTTGCGCCGCAGCTTGGGCATCGTGCACGCGGGGCAGTCTTTCTGCGGGTTCGCCTTGATCGACTCGTACGCTTCGAACTCGTGGCCGCAGGAATCGCAGATGTAGTCGTACGTGGGCATGCTCAGAATTCCTTGGTCAATCGCGCGGTCAAGTCCAGGGGTCGGTTCAGGGTTTCGTGGACACACCGACGCGGGCGGGCCGGAGCACCCGGTCGCGCAGGCGGAAGCCTCGGGAGAATTCGGCCACGACGGTGCCTTCGGGATGCGTCCGATCGGGCACCTGGGTCAAGGCCTCGTGCTGGTTCGGGTCGAACGGCTGGCCGACCGCGGCGAGAGGCTCGACGCCGTGCTTGGCCAGGGTTTCGAGGAACTGGCGCTGGACCAGTTCCAGACCCGAGACGATCGTCGGGTTGCCGTCGCTGCGCACCGCGTCGATGGCACGTTCGAGATTATCGAGGACGCCGAGCAGGTCCGCGGCCAGGTTGGCCACGGCGTATTGCCGGTCGATTTCGGCCTGGACCTTGGCGCGCTTCTGGTAGTTGACAAACTCCGCCCGGCTGCGCTGGAGCTGTTCGAGGTACTCGTCGCGCTTCTGCTGGACCTCGGCCAGCTCCTCCATCAGCTCCGTGCCGTGCGCCGTGGCGCCGTCCGGAGCCGTGGGGGTTTCGAGATCGTTCGGGGAAGCAGCGTCACTCATCGCGTGTCGTCCTCTTGATCAGGCTCCAGAAGAGGGATCGGGGAAAAGACCGCCTTCCGTTGGGGGGTGCATGTCCCGGGTGGCCCAGGCATCTTGCCAGTGCCAGAGAAGTTCCTGCACAGGCAAGATGCCTGTGCCACCCATCCGGACTTGTCCAGCGCAGGTGGACGGCATCCTAGCGATCGTCTTTCGGATCGGTCTCTTCCTCCGGCTCGGTCTCTTCCGTGAAGTAGTCGCGTAGCTTCTCGAAGAACCCGCGGCGGCGGGGACTGACGTGCTCCTGGTCGAGCTCGGCCAGCTCGCGATAGAGCTCCTCCTGGCGCACGTTGAGGTGTCGCGGCGTCTCGAGCACGATCTCGACCAGCTCGTCGCCGCGGCCGCGGCCATTGATGTCGGGCATGCCCCGGCCTTTGAGCTTGAGGAACTCGCCCGACTGGATGCCGCGTGGCACGGCCAGCCGCTCGGTGCCTTCCAGGGTGGGAACTTCCGTCTCGACGCCCAGCGCCGCCTGCGCGAAGCTGAGCGGGACCTGGCAGATCAGGTCGTTGCCCCGGCGTTCGAAGAACGGGTGCTCTGCGCACGACGATCTGGAGGCGGAGATTGCCCCGGGCGCGCCCGGATCGCCCGGCTCGCCGGCATTGCGGACCTGCATCCACATGCCGGTGTCAACGCCCGGCCGGATGACGATCGTCTCGCGCACCGTCTCGGGTGTCCGCCCGCTGCCCTTGCACCGGGGACACGGGTCGGTGACGCGCACCCCCTCGCCGCCGCACGCCGGACAGGTCGTCTCGACGTGGAAAATCCCCCGCGATTGCACGACCTGCCCCTGGCCGCGGCAATAATCGCAGGTCGTCGGTTGCGTGCCCTTGCGGGCGCCCGTGCCGCGGCACTCGGTGCAGAGCTCCTGGCGGCGGAATTCGATCTGCTTGGTGGCGCCCCGGGCGGCCTCGATCAGGTCGATGTCCAGCCGCATCTGAATGTCCAGGCCCGGCCGCGGCCCGCGGCGGCGGGGACTGAACATGTCGCCAAACAGGCCGCCGCCGAACAGATCGCCAAAGGCCGCGAAGACGTCCGCCGCCGAGTGGAAATCGTGCACGCCCGCGCCGTTCAAACCGGCATGGCCATAACGGTCGTACCGCGCCCGCGTCTCCACGTCGGAGAGGATCTCGTACGCCTCGGCCGCTTCCTTGAAGCGGTTCTCGGCCTCCGTATCGCCCGGGTTGCGGTCCGGGTGGTTCTTCAGCGCGAGCTGCCGATACGCCTTCTTGATCTCCTCGACCGCGGCGGTCCGGCTCACCCCCAGAACTTCATAATAGTCACGCTTGGCTGTGGCCATCGGCACGGTGTCTCGATCGGGTCCGGTTGCGGCGATGTTCCCTTGCCAGGATAACACAATCCTGTCTCTGCCGAACACTGCGCGTGCCGTGCGACCCGCCTCCTCGGTCAAAGGGTGTCTGGGAGACGCGGAGAACGACTCGTAGGGTAGGCTTCAGCCTGCCAATACCACTCGATCCGGATACGGAAATGGCACTGGCAGGCTGAAGCCTACCCTACAAGACCGTACACGACCGTCTCGTACGCCCTTTCAGAAGTATGATCGTGTTTGCACTGCGTCCCTATCACCAAACCCGCGCGGGGCGGTCAATTCGCCTCGCGTTTATGGCTGAGGAACCAGTCGTAAAGCTCCGGATTATTATACGACTCGGTCCACGAGTCGTGTCCCGCCTCGGGATAGACGGTAAACTTGACCTCCTTGGCGCCGGCCTTCTTGAGCGCCTCGACCATGTCCTCGGAGCGCTTGATGGGAACCGTCGCGTCCTTGGCGCCGTGGAAGACCCAGACGGGGATGTCCTTGATCCGCCGCGCCGTGATCGGCTCGCCGCCGCCGCAGATGGGCGCAATGGCCGCGAACCGCTCGGGATGCGCGGCCGACCACGCCCACGTCCCGAAGCCGCCCATGCTCAGGCCGGTCAGATACACCCGGTCGGGATCGACCCGGTTCGTCTTGAGCACCTCGTCCAGCAGCCCGTTGAGCGCCTCGACGTTCCAGCCCATCCGGGGACTCTGCGGGGAGACGATCACGAACGGCAGGTCTTTCGTCTCGACAATCTTCGCCGGCCCGTGCACCTTGACCTTGTTCAGATCGTCGCCCGACTCGCCCGCGCCGTGCAGGAAGACGATCAGCGGCCAGCGCTTGGACGTGTCCTGGTCATAGCCGGGGGGGTGATAAAGCAAGTACTTGAGCGTGATCTTGATGGTGATCTCCTTGTCGAAAGTCTTGGCCTCCTGCCGGGGCTTTTCTTCATCGGCGCACACCAGGGGGCCGGCCGCCACGGCCACGAACAGGAGGCTGACGAGAAACGACGTTTTCATGGTGGAGTTCCCGTTTCCGATCGCGCACCCGGCCCCGGGCGCCACGGTTCGCCCGCGTCCTGACCGGCCGCGTCCCCGACAGGGTATACGACCATCATCCTGATCTCTACACGGTGGCGCCTGGGTGCCACGGGTTCCGCTCGGGGAACCCGTGTCCGCGGGCTGGGGGTCGATCGGCACGGGTTCCCAGAGCGTACGTGTTTAGCGTCTCGGCTGGCAGTTCTTCTGGGCATTTCCATGTAGCGGCGGCCGTCTCGGCCGCTCCGGGCCAAATCCTCTCCGGAGCGGCCGAGACGGCCGCCGCTACACAGAAAAGACTTACGTCCGACGGGGGGACGCTAAACACGTACCCCAGAGCGGAACCCGTGGCACCCGAGAGCCCCACGACCGAAAGACCTGGTGAGCTGGCTCCAGTCTCAAGGAGGATATCTCGATTGCGGAAACTGCTGTTCGGCTGCATGGGGATCGCGCTCGGCGTCGCGCTGTACCATGTCTGGCTCCGCCAGCTCATGCTCGGCCAGGGCTTGCGGCTCGGCGCCGTGAGTGCGGAGCTGGTGCCGTTTTACGGCTACTGGCGGCCGCACCTGAAGGTCTGGCTGGTGGCGCCGGTCCTCGTGCTGGGGATCTACCTTGCCACCTTGAGGCGATCGCGGGCCTGGGCGAATATGCCCGACGGGTGGGCCGCCGTCCTGGCGACCGCGTTCTTCCTGGCCATCACCGTGAGCGTGGCGCTGCTCGACGAGGGTCCCCGCGGTTTGATCGGCCCCCTGGTGGCGCGTCCGGACCTGGAATACTTCGGGGCCATCGACCGGGTCGGCGACGTGCGGGCGTTCTGGCGGGATTACCCGCGCTTGATGCCGACGCTGCCGATGCACGCGCAGGTCCACCCGCCCGGCGCGGTCGTCTTTGTGTGGGGCATCACGCGACTGCTGGGAGGAGGGCCCTGGGCGGCGGCGGCGGGCATCATCGGCACCGGGGCCTTGATGGTGCCTCTCGTGTTTCTCTGGGGGCGACGGCTGGCCGGTCCCGACACCGCCCGGCGCACGGCCGCGCTGTTCCTTGTCACGCCGAGCGTCGTGCTGTTCACGGCCACCTGCCTGGACGCCGTCTTCGCGGTCCCCCTGATCGCGGCCATGGCCGCCTTTTCCGAGGCCCTCGAACGCCGGCCGCTCGGCTTCGGTCTGCTGGCCGGGCTGGCCGCGGGGCTGGCGGCGCTGTTGACCTACTCCGTCGCGCTGGCCGGTCTGTTCTGCGTCCTGGCCGCCATCCTGTCCTGGTGGGACCAGCCCGCCCGACGCCGCCAGACGAGCCGCGCCAGCCTGGCCGCGCTCGCCGGCTTCCTCGGCGTGCATCTGGCCGTCGTGGCGGCCACCGGGTTTGATCCGATCGCCACGTTCTTGTGCCGCCTTGCGGAACTCGCACCGGATCATGGCGGGGACCGGTCCGGAATCCCTGGCCCGGCACGTCCACCTGTTCGTGGCCCATCTGGTCGTCTTCGGCGCGAGCGTCGGCCTGCCCACGACGCTCCTCTGGTGCCCGCTCGCCTGGAAAGGCGGTCCGGCGGCGCACCACCGCCGATCCGCTCGCCCGGCTGACGCGCACGGCATTGCTGACGCTCCTCGTCGCGGCGGCCGTGCCGGCGTACACGCTCGAAGTCGAGCGCATCTGGCTGTTCCTCACGCCGCTGCTGGTGCTCCCCGTCGCCGCCCGGCTGGCCGCGCAGGAACGCCCGACCGGCCGCGCGGACCGCACCACGAGCGCCGTCCTGCTCCTGGCGCTCCAGACGCTCGGCGTCGAAGTGCTCGTCACCACCTACTGGTGACCCGTCCGGGACGCCTGGCCGCCGCGCGGCGGTCCGGGTGCTGTGCAAACGCAACAAGAAAGAGCCAACAAAGGCCAAAACCGTCGCGTTCCAGAACAGCCTGAACCGGAATGACTTGAACAAACGAAAATCATCATCATGCTTTCACACACGCGCCGGCCGCGCGCCGGGCCGATCGACCCGGCGCACAGGGTTCGTTGTCAGCCCTGAAATCCCTGGGTCTGGGCGAAAACCGGCCAACCAACGAAAAAAACCGGCTTGATGCGATGCCCCTGATCCGGTATAGCAACGAACGCTCGGGAAGGAACCTCTCCTGCCTTCATCCAAGCACGAGCCACTGCTGCCGTCCATTATCCATGGCATCAGAGGCTTGACTTTTCCCCGCCATGGGCAGAACATGGATGTTAGGTGATTCCCGGGGACCGCTCATTCTGGAGAGGCTGCGACAACGGGGCAAGATCACAGGACGTCGTGTCCGGGTCCATGGTCAAGTTCCGCTTCAAGTAGTCTCAATGCTGGGGTCTTGACGTAAAGTAGATAGGGGAGGAGGGGGACCGCCATGGGGGCGGCTCCTCAAGCGGTGAAGGCCGCAGGGCCTCACCTGCGCTCGATTGCGCGCGTGGGTGGGTGGGAGTCCCTGTCCTCGTTGTAGGAGGCCGCTCCGAGACGACGGCCTCCGGAGGAAGCGCGATGAAAGCCATCAAGTTCAAAGACCTGCCCAATGGTCAGGCGTTCTACTGGGACGAAGCCGATCTCGAGCTGCCCGCGCCGAAGGTGAAGGTGAGCGAGCACATGTATGTCGACCCCGAAGCCAATGGCGCGAAGCATCCCTTGCGTGTCTCCGCCCAGGATCTGGAGATCACGGTGTTCGTGGGTGCCGAAGCCGAGAAGGTGGCCGGCTGAGAGAGTTTACGAAAAGCGTCGACTTCTTCGCGTGGGGTCGGCTTCCGCCTGCCAGGTCCCGGTTCTGCCGTGGAATCTGGCAGGCTTCCGCCTGCCCTCCAAGAGCTTTTCACCCACCTGTGAAAGTCTGTTCCAAAAGCCCCAACGGGGCGACAGTGCATAGCCCGGGGCGTCAGCCCCGGGAACCGGGACGGACGCGCCACAAACCCTCTCCGAAGCCCCGAAGGGGCAGCCAATGTCGTTGTCCCACGGACCGTTCTGCCGCCCCTTCGGGGCTTCCGAGGAAGATTCGCTCCGCACAGCTCCGGTTCCCGGGGCTGACGCCCCGGGCTATTCACTGCCGCCCCTTCGGGGCTTTTGGAACAGACTCTGAGATCCCCGGCGGCGGGCCCGTCTTGACGTCTGGTTTGAGTCCCATCTGGACCGCCGGGGCAGAAATCCGCCTCGCTCGAGGCCGCTCCGGGCCGCGACCGCAGCCGGTCCAACCGCGCCGGCTCCGGCCGCGAAATCCGAGGAAAATCAAGAATCTGGTCCATGGCGCCCTCCAATGTCGCTTTCTCTCATGGAAGCAACACGCCTTGGCCTGGATCTGCAAGCGTCTGATTCCCAGGTGGGACAAACAGACGACATTCATTCCGGTTCCGGCCATCGAGAGTCCCGATGCGGTGCCGCGTCGCGCCCGGGAGGCCCTTGTCTCGGGCAAGCTTGGCCGCACTCACACAAGCTCGCACCACTTGATATAAAACACGAGCCGGGAACATGTTAGAAAGAAATCACGAAGGAGCGTTTAAGGGCCTGGATTCCAAACATTTTTGACGTTATAAAGAAGTCCTCGCGACGGCATTGAGCCTCGTCACCGGCGACCGGCGGGCGGCTGTCCTGGTTCTGGACTGGCTGCGACAATGCGTCGGCGGAGCAGGCGAGGGCGCCGGCACTCTCGGGGAACAACATGCCCAAAGGCCAGGCCATCGTGTCCGCTGAGGATGACCCCACGATTCACACCGCCCAGACGTGACGAACCAGGCGCGTTCGTCGCCATCGAGATGGGAGAGGAGAGAAGAGCCGCGGGAAGAGGCGGCCCGAGGCTCTTTGTTGGTTTCCGGTATTATCGTTCCTCCGGGATCAACGAAGCCGTCAGTTGCGGTTTCGACTCCGATATTGATCCAGTTTCCGACTCCCAGGGGGGTTTCTGATGAAGTCTCAGGTCCGTAGTGGGTTCACGCTGATCGAACTCCTCGTCGTCATCGCGATCATCGGCGTCTTGATCGCCCTCTTGCTGCCCGCCGTGCAGGCCGCCCGCGAGGCCGCGCGCCGCTCGCAGTGCGTCAACAACCTCAAGCAGATCGGCCTGGGGCTGCACAACTATCATTCCTCCAATGACTGCTTCCCGACCGGCGGCATCAATAATGGCAACGCCATCCCGACGGGTAATACCGCCTGGAACGGCATGAGTGCCCAGGCGCTGATGCTCCCCTACATGGAGCAAGGGGCGATCTACAATTCGATCAACTTCAGCATCTATTCCATCGGCGGTACCTACACGGTGAACGGCATCACCGTCACCGGCGGCGGCGACTGGATCAACACGACGGCGCGGCTCACGGTGATCAACACGTTCCTTTGCCCGTCCGATCCCAACGCCCGGTCCGGTGCGAATATCAACAGCTACATGTCGAGCATGGGCACCACGGCCCAGGCCAACCCGGGGACGACCACCGGCCTGTTCTCCTGCGGCACGACGTACGGCGTGCGCGACTGCCTGGACGGCACCTCGAACACGGTCGCCTACAGCGAGAAGCTGTGCGGCAACCCCAGTAACAAGAACTACCGCGGCAACGCGATCACGAACGCGGGCACTGTGGTGGGCGGCCTGGACATGTCGCAGGCGACCCTCGCCGCCACCCTGATTACCGACCTCCAGACGTGCTCCACGGCGTTCACCAGCGCCGCGACCACCACCGGCACCAACGTCGTGACGAACTGCGGGCAGTGGTGGATCGTCGGTGGGCAGACCTTCTCGATGTTCAACACGATCGTCACGCCGAACTCGAAGCAATACGCGTTCGGCACGTGCCGCAAAGACTGCGCCAACTGCAGCCCGGACTCCTCGCAGTACATCAATGCCTCCAGCCAGCACTCCGGCGGCGTGAACTGCCTGATGGCGGACGGCTCCGTGAAGTTCATCAAGGACTCGATCGCCCAGATGGTCTGGATGGGCCTCGGCACGCGCGGCGGCGGCGAGACCATCGGCGCCGACCAGTATTGACCCGCTTCGGATCGGACTCCGTCCGCCGGGGCGTGCGATCACGTCACGAGCGGGCGGATCGCGTCCGGTACCGAACTACTCCCCTTGGTTTTCGAAGGATTCCACGATGACCCGACGACGTCTGATGACCCAGGCCCTGAGCACCGTGGCCGCCTGCGGCGGTCTGGCCCTGCTCCTCTCCGGCTGCGGCGACGATGCCTCCAAGACCGGCACGACCTCCCAAATCCCCCCCGAGCACAGGCCGAGATCGCCAAGCAGGAGGAAGGCTCGCGCAAGGCGGCCGAGGAAGCGGCGAAGAAGGGAGCCGGCAAGTAACCGGCACCGCGCCCTTCACGGAGAGGCTCTCCGGGAAGTCTGTTTTCGCCCCAAAGGGGCGGCAGTGAATAGCCCGGGGCGTCAGCCCCGGGAACCGGGGCCGCCCCTGCGCCCGCCTCCTCCGCAGCCCCGAAGGGGCGACCGAAGATCCTGCCGGGACCATGGGTTCTGTCGCCCCTTCGGGGCTGCGGAAGGGGTTCGTGGCGCGTCGTTCCCCGTCCCGGGGCTGACGCCCCGGGCTATGCACTTTCGCCCCTTCGGGGCGAAAAGCCGACGCCCCTTCGGGGTTTCCCGGATAGCCTCTGAATGTTCACGCTTGCGGCTGGCTTTCCGACCCTGGTCCGGGAAGCCAGCCGTGGTGTTTTTTTGCCGTCGACCCCGCTTCCTGGTTTCTGGGAGTTTCCTTGAAGGTGGACGCGCGAAATGTCGGTATAATCTATCAATGCGTGGACGCGCCGGCGCAGCCTGGGGCGGTACGGCCGGCCTTCTGGGAATACGGAACGCTCTTGGGGTTCCGAACCATGTCAGCCGTCAGACTCGGCCCGGACCGGGATGGGGAGGGGCGACCGCGCGGTTTCACCCTGATCGAGCTCCTGGTGGTCATCGCCATCATCGGGGTTCTGGTCGGGCTGATTCTGCCGGCCGTGCAGGCGGCGCCGCGAGGCGGCGCACCGGGAACATTGCGCCAACAACCTCAAGCAGATCGGCCTGGGGCTGGCGCATTACACCGACACGTTCGGGTGCCTGCCGATCGGCTTTACCGGCGCCTGGGATTCCTACACCCAGACCGAGGTCGGGCCGGGATGGGGCTGGGCGAGCCGGATCCTGCCCTACATCGAGCAACGGCCGCTCTACAATATGATCAACTTCCAGGCGCCCGTGAACCATCCCACCCAGGTGACGGTGGCCACCTCCCCGCTGTCCCTCTTCCTCTGTCCGTCCGACGCGATGCCGCGCGTCTGGACCGCGACCCAAGGGAGCACCTGGTTCTACATGGGGGTCGTCTATTCCACGAGCATTCCCCTGGGCGACGTGGCGGGTTCGAACTACGTCGGCGTGTTCGGCATCGGCGAGCCGGGCGTCGATGGCGATGGCCTGTTCTACCGCAACAGCAACCTCCGGCCGGCGGACATCCCGGACGGCCTCTCCAACACCTTCGCGGTGGGCGAGCGTTCGATCACCCTGGGCGCCGGCCGGGGGCAAGCGACCTGGGCCGGCTCCGTGCCACAGGCGGTGCTCTGGTCGTGTGCGCCCGACCCGTATGACCCGGACGGCGGGGTCTGTCGCATGGAGGACGGTTCCGGCATGATTCTCGGCCACACGGGCGAAGGCTTTGGACCCGGCGACCCCCGCGCCGACGTCAACCAGTTCCTCAGCCGCCATGGCCGCGGGTGCTTCTTCCAGTTCGCCGACGGCCATGTCCGATTCATCCCCGGTTCCATCAATTACACGTTGTACAAGGCCCTGAGCACCCGCGCAGGCGGTGAGGTGACCTCGGATGACTACTGAGAAGCAGCGCGTCCGAGGACTCCGGGCCATCGTCCTGGGCCTGGCGCTGGCGCTGGCCGGTTGCGGCGAACGGGATCTCGGTCCCGAATTCTCCCGGCGGCCGATCGCCCTGAACGAGGTGCCCGCGTCGGTCCTGGCGGCGGCCCAGAAACAACTTCCCGGCGTGCGCTTCACCGACGCCTGGAAGAACCTCGACCACGCAGGTCAGCTCCACTCCTTCGAGATCAAGGGACGGACCGAGGACCGGGGCAAGATCCGCGAGGTCCGCGTCTCACCCACCGGGGCCATCCTGGAAATGGAGTGACCGCCTCATGTACCAGGTGACGCGCGAGATCGACTTCTGCTACGGCCACCGTCTCCTCGACTACGAGGGCAAGTGCCGCCATCTGCACGGGCACAACGGGCGGGTGGCCATTGTGCTCGAAGCGCCGGACCTGGATCGCCGGGGCATGCTCGTGGATTTCAGCGAGATCAAGGAGCGCGTCCAGCGCTGGATCGACGAGACGCTCGATCACACCATGCTCCTGTGCCGCGCGGACCCGATCGCGCCGCTGCTGCTCGAACGGGGCGAGCGGGTCTTCCTCATGGACGTCAACCCGACGGCCGAGAACATCGCCCGGCTGATCTACGAACACGCCGCCCAGGTCGGCCTGCCGGTCGTCGAGGTCTGCCTCTGGGAAACGCCCCGCTGCCAGGCCTCGTATCGCGGCCGGACCGGCCCTTGATTCCCCGCCCGGTCCAAAATCAGTCTTGTAGGGTGGGCTCGGCCCACCAGCCGGGATTGGAACCGGTGGGCCGAGCCCACCCTACAAGAGCTCCCTCGTGCCTTCGTCAATGTCCGTGCCCGTGCTCGTCTTCGGGCCCCTTGACCGGAAGCTGGTGGGTGCGCCGCTGGTACGGATACTTCATATCCTGAATGTACCAGTGGAACCCCGGCCGGTTGGTCTCGGAGCGGAGATCGACCACGGCATACTCGGGCGCGGATTTCCCTGGCCCGGCGGGCGGAACCATCTCGAAGAGGAGGAACGCATAGGGCGTCACGCGGTCATAGCCCGATTCTTCAATCTCCCGGTAACGGATCGACCAGTGTTCCTGCTGGAGCCGCTTCTGAATGCCGGTGACCGGACCCATGTAGCTGTCCAGCATCATTGGCTCGCGCCGGCTCTCGTTCTGGATGTCCTTCAGGAACTCGTCGGCGGTCTTCTTCTTACGCGCGGATTCCGGCTGGCGGTACCAGACGGCATGGGGCAGGTCGCTCGCTTTCAGGACCTTGGCGTAGTAGGTGCCGAAGCGCGCCGCGCTGCGGCGCAGCACGAGGGCCTGAGTGACGTGCACGGTGCTCGCCGAGAGGACAAAAACCAACCCCAGCCCCACACCGACCCGGGCCAGACGCTGGCCCGTCAAGAGGTCCGGGTAGCGGCGGATCTTCGCATCGGCCCACAGGCCCAGCGCGATCGCCAGAGCGCCGCAGACCAGGAACCAGAGGTCGACGAAGCTGAAGATCGCCAGCATGCCGAAGATCAGACTCACGACGGCGGTCGCGCTGACGGCCCGATAGGCGGGCAGCTCGTTCTCGATAGCGGAAGCCCGCTCCGATGGGACGGAGAGGCGGGGATCGAGCGACACGTCGGACACTCCTGTGATGAGATTTCCGTGGCTTTTCGCAAGTCCCTTTGGTACCTTCCCGTTAGGATTCGCGTCCTGGTGCCGATGCATCGCGAATGCACCGATTCGACGGGAGGGACGGGACTTGCGGAAACCGTGGTATAGAAAGAGCACCGGCAGCTGGTACGTCACCGCCCGGGGCAAGCAACACAGCCTCGGACCCGACCGCAAGGAGGCGGAGTAGAAGTACCACGCACTCATGCAGCGGCAGGGCGAACCGAAGGTCGCCAGCTCTCGTTCTGCATCGACGAGTATATCAACTCTCTTTCCGGCTGTACCAGGGTGACTCGCAACCGTGCGCGCCACTTCCTCCACCCTATGAGGCCGGAGTCGGGATGCGCCGGTCCGTGCTGGCCCGGAACGAACGAGAGAAGGTGTGGTGATGAGTGACGGAGATCGGGGCGGAAGGAACCGGGTGGCGGTAGTCCGGCCCGGAGAGATTCCGTCCCCAGTCGGCGTCGTCGTCAGCCGGATTGAGGGGCTCACTTGACGCTTGCTTGAGGACTGGCTGGTTGACGGCCGTCTTCGGTCCCAGTACCGTGCCAGTTGGTTCAGGAGGACAAGGTCCGGCGCGAATTCATAAAGTGCGTGCTGGACGATTTTGCCACGAAACAGCCTGGTCCGACGACGGAACGTAGTACCTTGCAACACGTCCCACCGGATCCGAGGTCGCACGATGGACGCCACCGCTTCTGTGGCACTGCTCTACGACAGCTCTGCCTATGAAGAGACGCTTCCGCGGGCGCAGCAACTCGCTGGCGAGGCGCCGCTCGGTCTGGTCGGGCGGCAAGTGGCGGGCCACGAATTCCTCGATGCTTACCTGACCCACGGCAACTGGTCCGAGTTGATCGCGGTGGTCTACAATCAGGCCAGCGCGGATGCTCTTGCGCTTCTGCGAAGAACATCCCTCCAGCCATGGCCGGAATCGCCGCTTACGAGTGGTGCCGGTGGGGAGCTTCCTGGAACAGTTCTTTCCGTCTCCGCCCCGGACGGTGCTCTACACCCCTTGCCCTCCGGACCCGAGCTTTGCCTGGGCCAGGCTCCACCGGGGGCCGGGCGCGATTGCCCTATCGGGTGTGACGCACACCCTTTGCACAGTCGGCGCGGTGCGGGTACTTACCGAACTCCTGACGGCCCCCTACGAGCCCTACGACGCGCTGATCTGCACCTCCTCCGCCGTGGTCCGGATGGTCCGGGAGGTGATCGGGGCCTATGCGGACTATCTTCGCGACCGCCTCGGTGGGACGCCGGCACTCCGGCCGCGGCTGGAGACCATTCCGCTTGGCGTCAACCCGGAAAAGTTCCGCCCGGCTACACCCGCGGAGCGTGCCGCCTGGCGGGCACGCCTGAACATCTCCGATGAGGAGGTGGCCATCCTCTTTGTCGGCCGTTTCACGCCGCACGCCAAAGCCCACCCGTTCCCGATGTTCCAGGGGTTGGCGCGTGCGGCTCAGGCGACAGGTCAACGCGTCCACCTGGTGTTGTCCGGTTGGGCGCCGAACGATGCCATCCTGCGCGCTTTTGTGGAAGGGCTTGGCGCCTTCGCTCCGGGCATTCCGGTGAGTGTCGCCGACGGAATGGACCCACACTTCCGGTTCGGCGTCTGGCACGCGGCCGATCTCTTCACCTCCCTGTCCGATAGCATTCAGGAGACATTCGGCCTGGTGATCCTCGAAGCGATGGCCAGCGGTCTTCCGGTGGTTGCAGCCGATTGGGATGGCTACCGCGATCTCGTGTCGGACGGCGAGACCGGCTTCCTCGTCCCCACCATGATGGTGCGGGATGCCACCGCGGACGCCACCATGCGTCTACTGCTGCGGGCGATCGATTACGACGGATTCCTGGCCGAGTGCAATCAAACGGTGATCGTCGATCCGGTTGCCGCCGCCGAGGCGTATGCTCGGTTGCTTGGCGATGCAAATCTGCGGCGGAGCATGGGGGCGGCGGGGCGGCAGCGCGTACAGGAGCGGTTCGCGTGGAATCGCGTCGTTCGAGCCTATGAGGAACTCTGGTGCAGTCAAGAGACCCAACGCCGCGCACATATCGACCGCGCCGGCGCGGCGCAGCAAACGTGCCCTGCCGGCGTGCGGGACCGGTCTCCGGGGCCGCCTTGTTATCCCGCGCCGGAAGTCTCCTTCGCCGGGTATCCAACCCGGTTGCTGAACGAGGACGCAAGGGTCGAAGCCGTCCGCGGTGCAGAGGCGGAACTCGCGAGACTTCTGACGCTGCCGCTGTGCAACTACGCCGGGGAGCGGCGCGTGGGAGACGAAGCCGTGTTGCGGTCCTTGCTCGCCGCTGCGGCTTCCCCACGGACACTCGGCGAACTGGACGACACGCAGCGGGGCCGCGGCGCTGCGGGCGGCACGCTGCGGGCGACATTGGCGTGGCTGCTGAAGTACGGCCTCCTCCGGCTTGTCGAAGACCATCCTTCGCGCGGCCAATAGTGAAAAAGATTTAAATAGTTACAATATTTATAAATAAAAATGTATGTAATTTTGTAATATGTTATTTAATTACATGTGATCGCACTTAACAAGAATGGCTGATTCGGAACTAAGAAAGTGTCTCTCGAAGAGCGCACTGCGGCGCAGAGGCGTAGGAAGGATACGATTTCACCTCGCCCAGGGACGAGTTCAAGAGCTCGTTGATCGCGTGCTTGAGGGCCCCGCGGCCGTCGTTCTCCTGGTAAACCGAACGGGCCAAGGCCACGAAGCGCGGGCCGAAGTCCTGGTTGTGCTCGCACCGCCGCACCTCGTCCTCGATTTGCCATAAACGTTCGTTCACAGCGCGGAGCTGCGCCTCCAGTTCCGCCAGTTCCGGCGTCGCGGGCACGGCTTCCCGCCACAACGTCTCCAGGTTGGCCAGTTCGGCACGCACGCGCCGAAGTTTCTCCGAATCCGTGAGCCGTTCGCTCTTGATCTGGAGGATCGTCATGCGATCCAGCAACTCACCGGGGGCTACCTCGATGGAGATCGGCCGCCGTGGCCGCCTTTTGACCTCCTTGGCCAACTCCTCGGCCATCGGCCGGAAGACGCTGGCCCAGTCGCCCACTTGGGCCTGTCGGAAGAGCCGCAGGGTCGGATACCAGAGGCTGTCCTCACGCCCCAGGAGCCAGCGCCAGTCGGGCGTAAAGACCAATGCCACCCAGGCGCAGCCCCAGCGCACCGGCCAGGTGGGCCAACGCCGTATCGACGGTGATGACCAGGTCCAGATTGGCGAGCACTGCGGCGGTATCCATGAACGGACCGGCCGACCCGTCCAGGAGATCGCCCAGGCTCACCACCGGAAAACGGCCGCCGAGGGCGTGGAGCTGTTCGCTTCCGGGTCCCTTCTGCAGGCTGATCAGTTGCACCCCCTCGACGCGCGCCAGCGGCTCGAACTGCTCCAGGGCGACCGAGCGGAGCCGGTCCCATGCGTGCCGGGGGCTTCCCTGCCAGGCGATGCCGACCCGGAAGCCGCGGATCGGGGCCAGTTGCTGCCGCCAGTAGGCCACCAGGTTCGGGTCCGCGAACACGTAAGGGACATCGGCCGGGATGGTCTCCAGGGTCGTGTGGAACGCCGCCGGTAAGCTCATCAGTGGCGCATAGACGTCGAAGGGGGGCGGCGCGTTCCCCCAGCCGACAAGCTGGTCGATGCCGGGCGAGCGGGACAACAGCGGCAGAAGCGCATTCTGACACTGCACCACGACGCGGCCCCCCCGCGCCTGGACCAGGGGCGCATAGCGCACGAAGTGGAGCGTGTCCCCCAGGCCCTGCTCGCCGTAGAGGAGAATCGTCCGCCCTTCCAGAGGCGTGCCGTCCCAGCGCGGCTCGGAAAACGCCGGCAGCGGGATGGTCCGCGGGCAGCTGCCAGCGCCATTCGTACTCCGGCCAGCCGCGCGGTAATCCCCCAAGAGCAGCCAGAGCAGGGCCCGGTTCCAGGCCCCCTCCGCATAGTCCGGCTTCAACGCCAACGCCCGTTCGTACTGGGCCATCGCCTCGTCGAAGCGTTGTTGCACCGAGAGGGCGGCTCCCAGACTGCCATGGGCATCGGCCCGATCCGGTTCCAGCACGACGCCGCGCCGGAGGTTCTCGATCGCCTCGTCGAGACGGCCTTGGGGCACCAGGGCGATACCACGGTTGATGTAGGCCTTGGCGTAGTCTGGCCGCAACCCCAGCGCCCGGTCGTAGCACGCCATGGCCTCGTCGAACTGGCCCTGCTCGCGGAACACGTTCCCGAGGTTGTGGTGGATCTCGGCCACGTCCGAGCGCAGTCGCAGGGCCTGCTCGTAGCACACCTTCGCCTCATCCAGCCGGTCCTGCTCGCCCAGGACGAAGCCCAGGTTCACCAGCGCCTCGAGGTGGTCGGGCCGCAGCTTCAGGCATTGGCGATAGGCCGCTTCGGACGCGGCGTACTGCTGCTGGTGGAGGTGGAGATTGCCGAGCTGAAAATGCCCGTCGGACTCGCGCGGCTCGATTTCCAGGGCCTGGCGGAAGCAGGCCGCCGCTTCCGTCGGCCGCTGGTCGGCCTCGCAGAGCTGCCCGAGGGCGAACCAGACGCTGCGCGTCGCATTTTCCGCTGCGGAGGACGCGGCGGTACAGTTCCTCGGCGCGGCGCAGATCACCGGCCCGATGGAGTTCCCATCCACGTGAGAACGTCTCGGCTTCGTCGCTCATGAGCGATCTCCTACCTCCGTCCACGCTCTTGCGCCTCGGGGCTTGCACAGATATGGATTAACCCCGCGCCCCGGAGCTTGCCTTGATGTCGTGGTGATTGTAGGATATGTCCGCTTTCGCGCCAATCGGTTCGCGGCGTCCGCACCGGCGACGGACGACGGACAGCAACCACGGGTTTCCCCGGTTCTCCCACGCGGCCGGGACAGGTGTAAATTACAGACATAATAAACCTTGCCAACCTTGTTCGTGCCAGGGGTCGGCGCATGCACGTTCTGTATATCCATCAGAACTTCCCGGCGCAGTTTGGCCACATAGCCAGCTACCTGGCCCAGCGCAAGGGGTTCCGGTGTACCTTTTTGTCTCAGCATGCGCCCGGCGTCAACGACGGGGTCGAGCGTATCCAGTACCAGTTGCGCGGTGGCGCGACCGTGCAGACGCATTACCTCAGCCGCAGTTTCGAGAATGCGATCTGGCATTCGCACGCGCTGTACGAGGCGCTGGAAGCGCGGCCCGATATCCGGCCGGACCTGATCGTCGCCCATTCGGGCTACCTGTCCACGGCCTTTCTGCGCGAGTTGTACGACTGCCCGATTGTGAACTACTTCGAGTATTACTACCGGACGCGCGGCACGGACATGGACTTCCGGCCGGATTTCCCCTACCCGGCGATCAACCGGCTGCGGCCGAGCTGCGCAACGCGGTGGTGCTCATGGACCTGGAGAACTGTGACGCGGGCTACAGCCCCACGCGCTGGCAGCGGTCGGTCCTGCCGCGGATCTTCCAGGACAAGGTACGGACGATCTTCGATGGTGTGGATACCAGCATCTGGCGGCCGCTCACCGGCGTTCCCCGCCGCGTCGCCGGCCGCGCCATCCCCGACGACATGCGGATCGTCACGTACGTTTCGCGGGGTCTGGAGAGCATCCGCGGCTTCGACATCTTCATGCAGACGGCCAAGTTGCTCTGCCAGCAACGCCGCGACGTGCTGTTCGTCGTCGTCGGCGACGACCGGGTCTGCTATGGCGGTGACGAGGAGTTCACCGGCAAGAAGAGCTTCAAGGAGTGGGTCCTCGAGCGCGACGACTTCGACCTGTCGCGCTTCGTGTTCACCGGGCTGTTGCCGATGGGGACCCTGGCGCAGTTGTTTGCGATCAGTGACTTGCATATCTATTTGACAGTGCCGTTCGTGCTGTCCTGGTCGCTGATGAACGCGTTGGCCTGCGGGACAACGGTCCTGGCCTCCCGTACGGCGCCGGTCCGCGAGATGATCGAGCACGACAAGAACGGCCTCCTGGTGGACTTCTTCGACGTCGAGGGCCTCGCGCAACTGGCCGGCAAGGTGCTCGACGCGCCGCAGGACTATCGGCACCTGGGCCGGGCCGGGATCGAGATGATTCAGGAACGCTTTTCTCTCGATGTGTGCCTGCCCCGGATGCAGGCGCTGTACGAGGACGTGATCTACGCGCGACGGCCGTTTTAGGACCTGCCGCCCGGGCGCGCTTTCACCTCGGCGAGGGTGGCCTGGAATGCCGGCTCGGCGCGAATGGCCTCCAGGTAGGGATCGGTCTGGAGCAGGACGTGGTCTTTGTAGTCCTGGGCGGTCGCCGCGCGGAGCGATTCCATCGCCCCTTGAACATATTGCGCTTTCTTCGAGGCATCCCGCGCGGCACAGACGGCATAGCAGTGCGCCACCTGGAGCAGTAATTCGGTGCTTTGCCCGACCTTCGGCCGCAACGCGGCCGCCCCTTGGGCAGCCTCCGCATGCTTGCCGTCGAGGGCCGACGCTAACAGGTCCGCCGCCTGCCGCGGCAGGCTCGTCGGAACGAGTTGAAGCCACGTTTGCCTGAGGTTCCAGGCCATCTGGTAGCGGCCCCCAGCTTCGGAGTCTTTGCCCAGGCGGGTGCACACGTTCCCCAGCCGCTCCAGCGCCAGGGCCAGCAACGGCACATCGGGAATCCCCCCGCCATTGCGGTCGATGACCAACTTCAGGATGTCCCTGGAACCGAGATAGTTCGTCTCGGCCTCTTCCACCTTGTCAAGCCGCAGCAAGGCGTCGCCGTAGGCCCCTTGCACCTCCGCCAGATCGCTCTTGAACGACGTATCCTCGGGCCACTCCTGGATGAGGGACTTGGCCATGCCCAGGGCCTGGCCAAAGTGGTCGTGGACACCCTTGGCGTTCCCCAGGTGCGAAGCAACGATGCCCAGCCAGAGATGGGCCTCCACGACGTAACTGTGCGCCGAGACGAAGTTCCTCAGATCATCCTGAGTCCGAGGGTTCGCCAAGGATTTCGCCCAGGCTTGACGGTGGGCAAGCGACTCTTGAAAACACCGATACGCCGCCGCCGGATCTCCCAGACTGAGAAGCGCTTGGCCCATGTGGTTGTTCACGTGCGAGAGGTTCTTCTTGCGGTCCGCCTCCGGCACATTCCCATTGCGTGGGTGATTCAGGATTTCTCGTTGCAGGTGGTTGGCTTGGCGATAATAGCCATCGAGTGCCCTGCGGGCATCCCCCTTGAGTTCCCGCTCCACATCGCCCATGAGCATGAGGCACACACCCAAGTTGGCCCGTGCGAGGTCGTTTTGCGGTTCTTCGTCCACGGTCAGTTGGACCAGCTTGCGGCCTTCCTCGTAGAGCTTCAGCGCCTCGGTGGATTGGCCCAGCTTCGCCTCCACGTCGCCGAGTAGCTGGCACGCGGCTGCTCGGGCAAACTTGGTGGCGCCGGCTTTCTCGATCTCCTCGCTCATCAACGTCACGGTGTTGCGAATAAGCTCGATCAGATCGGAGCGCAATTGAACGACCTGAGCGTATGCCGGGTCATCCACACGCATCAAACGCGGTGTTTGGATCCGCACGGCTATCAGAGACGCCATCTTGTGCATTTGGTCTAAGGTCACATCGGCCGTCTTCTTCGCAACCCTCTCGTTCGCCACCGCTTCGACCCGCGCAACTTGCAGCCACCCGGCCAGCAGCGAGGAGGTGACGGCCCAGGCCAGAACCAGCAGGGCCACGGTGGCGCTGAGAGACGCCACCTTCTTGTTGCGCAGGGCCAGGCGCCGGAGCCGCTCGGGGGCCGAGACGGGCCGGGCCAGGATCGGGCGACGCTCCAGATACCGCTGGAGGTCCGCGGCCAGCTCCTGGGCCGTCTTGTAGAAGCGCCGCTCCGGGTCCTTCTCCAGGCACTTCAGGCAGATCGTCTCCAGGTCGCGCGGTAGCTTGGGCACCAGCCGAGAGGGCGGCACCGGCTCCTCGTTGCGGACAAGATCCAGCGTATCGAGGGTCGTGGAGCCCTTGAACGGGGGGCGGCCGGTCAGCAGGTCATAAAGGATGGCCCCCAGGGCGTAGATGTCGGTCGGCTCGCGGACCGCGGCGGTCTTGCCCTTGGCCTGCTCCGGCGACATGTAGCAGGGCGTGCCCATGATCGCTTCGGAGGCCGTTCGCAGCGAGTCGGAATCGAGCTGCTTGGCCAGGCCGAAGTCGGTGATCTTGGGGATGCCGTCGGTCGTCACCAGGACGTTGGCGGGCTTCAGGTCGCGGTGGATGATGCCGGCCTCGTGCGCCTTGTGCATCGCGCGGGCCAGGACCTGGAGCAGACCGGCCGCCTCATCGGGCGGTTGCGGCTGGCCGGCGACCTTGCCGGCCAGGCTGCCGCCCTCGACATACTCCATCGCGAAGTAGGGCAGACCGTTCTGTTCCCCGACCGCGAAGATCCGGACAATGTTTTCGTCATTGAGCCTGGCGACCACCCGGATCTCGGCGTTGAAGCGATCGAGATCATCGGCGGTCACCTGCACGCCCGGCTGGATCATCTTCAGCGCGACGATCCGAACCGGCCGGGAATCCAGGCCGATTTGCGAGGCCTTGTAGACGACCCCCATGCCGCCCTGACCCAGCACGCCAATGATCTCGTAGCCCGGAATGACCGGATAGACCGGACCCTTGACACGATTGGGGGATTGACCGGGGATCGGGTCTCCGGGGGTGATGCGAACCGTCGGCGCGGACCCAATGCCGTGTCCGCCGCTCGGCTTGACCATGACGATGGTTCCGGACGGCGGATCGGTCGTCCGTGCGCGGTTGTCCGGAGTGGCCGGCCGGGTGCTGACCCAGGCCCAGTCCTCTGTCGGGAAGCGCGTCTGATAATCGACCGGGGTCGGATGTTCCCCCGAACGGTGGCGATACTCGACATCCAGCCGGACCAGCTCATTCAGGAGCGGAGCGCGTTCCGGCTCGGTGGTCGCGCCAGATAATCCTCGATCCGGGGCTTCTGTCCGGACTTCCAGGCGGCCTCGAACTGGTCGCACACCTGCTCGAGATGGATGAGCATCGAGGGCGACAACGCCCGGTCATCGGCCTGAGATGGGATGTCCACGCTTTCCGTCCTCGGTATCAAGTGGGCGACGGCCCCGGTCCGGCCGCGGCGTGCTCAGGACGTCGTCCCGCCGTCCCAGAGCTGGCGAATGGTCCGGAGCCTGCGCTCGATCGTCTGCACGGCGCAGTCTTGCCGCCGGGCGATCTCGGCGTTGGTGTACCCCTCCATCTTCCTCAGCGCCACCTCGCGCAGGGTTCCATCTCCCAGGCGGTCCAAGAGGAGGCGGCACTCCTCGGCGACTTGGGCGGCCAGATCGGGGGTGGCTCCGGACCGAGAAACGCGGCGACCTCCTCGTCCTGGAGCTCGCTCAGGGCGACCACCCGCCCGGACCCCCGGATTTGTCGGGACTCATGCCGGCGCAGGCCCACCGCTTTGCGGGCCGTCAGGACAACGAGCAGTTGCCAGAGGTCGTCGCGATCCTCCAGGCGAGCAAACTGGCCGCGCTCGGCACGGTCGCAGAAGCTTTTGAAAGCGCTCAGCGCCACGTCCTCCTCGTCGGCTGCGCGACGCGGCGTGTCGCGCAGCCGGGCGCGGGCCAGGGCCACGAGCCGATGGCTGTAGGCCTGCCAGAGCGGCTGGGCGGCGGCGCGGTCGCCTTCCTTGAGCAGGCCAATCCAATGCGTGATTGAGTCCTGGGACGACATCAGTGATGACCCCAGAGACCAGACTGACCGGAAGACAGCGATGACCTGATTGTAGGGACTCGCATCCGAAATCGCAAACCATTCTGAGTATCAACTCGTGCCAATCCCGGGTCCGCACCAGGTTCCGACCCAACTTTGCCGCCGACGGCAGGGGTTCGGCCCCGTGGTCGGAATGGCCCCCGGGTCCCGTATCGGAGCGCGCGGCCGATTTTTTCGCGGGGCAATGCGGGGTTGCCGCACGCGTTGGCGAGAGACCAGGTGAACGGACTTCCGGATCACCTCCGGCGGACCGCCGACGATGCGCCGGATTCTTCGGCACGCCGCGGCCCCGGTTTGGCGCGTCCCGACCGATCGCCAGACAGCGCCTTGGGACTTGCCGAATGCCTATGTAAGCCAAAGTGGCCCGCTGTCTCCTCGTCATGAAAGAAAAACTTGTGGATGACGGACCGCGGGCATTTTTTTTGATCCAAGGGGCTTGACCACGGGATTTCATCGCTGTTAGGATACCGAGAATTCCTAGCATTAAAATCGGATTACTAGGAATTGGGGGACGAAGCCCTCTCCATGTGGATATCTTCATGGAGATGTCTTTGTGCGCTTTCGTCTCCGAAGGAGTGGCTCTCGGGATCGACGAGGATAAGCGGTTCCGATATCGAGCGGCGAAAGCGAACGCGACGGACTAACCGTGAATGAGCCTGCGACTCCCCTCCTGGGGGAGCAGGCAAGCCGGCGCTGACACCGCACCTGGGCACAGACATTCCCTCGGCTCCGGAGCCGGAAGTGATGTGTCTCTGGTTGGCAGACGTTGTCTGTCAGCACGCGTCTGGATGTGACGAGGAACACGACTGGCCAAGGTGGCCCTGAGATCGTCTGAAACATCCGTCATGACTTGCGGCAGTGGGTTGAGCTCGGACGTCCGTTCGAGGCATGTCTGCGCATCGCACATTCTTCGCCGAAGGAAGGCAGCACCATGTCTTCTGCACCGCGATACCGCGTCTGGGGTTTTGATCGCAAGGGGTCACGCCGCCGGGCTCGTCGCCAGGACCGGCCGAGCCACACGGTCCGCTTGCCGGTGCCTGAGCTGCTCGAGTCGCGCTGGTTGATGGCGACGTTCCTGGTCAATAACACAGCCGACAGTGGACCCGGCTCGTTACGTCAAGCCATACTGGATGCGAATGCCGCCCCCGGCGCCGACCTGATCAATTTCAACATCGGCGGCGGCGGGGTGCAGACGATCGCCCCGCTCTCGATCCTGCCGACGATCACTGGCCCGGTGACGATCGACGGCACGTCGCAACCGCTCTACGCGGGGACGCCGCTGATTGTCCTCGACGGCACCTCCGCCGGCGCGACGGCCGATGGCCTGACGATCACGGCCGGGTCGAGTACCGTGACGGGCCTGGCCATCGATCACTTCAGCGGCGGCCGCGGCATCTATCTGGCGACCCTGGGTGGCGATCTGGTGACGGCATGCTACCTCGGCACTGATGCCACGGGGATGGCCAATGCCGCGAACTCCAATGACATCTGGATCGCGAGCGGCAACAACACGATCGGCGGCTTCACCGCCACCCCCGGCACCGGCGCCGGCAATCTCATCGGCGGCGCCAGCAACGACGGCGTCATTATCACGGGTGCCGGCGCGACGAGCAACGTGGTGCGGGGCAATCTGGTTGGCCTGGGGAGCAACGGGTCCACGGTCCTTGCCTGTAGAGTCGGGGTGGAGACCACCTCGTCGGCCAGCGGCAATCTCATCGGCGGCGACGACGCGGCCGACGGCTCGTTGGACGGCCAGGTCCAGGCCCGGAACGTCATCGTCGCTCTTGCCACGTCCGGTGGCTTCGGGATCTACCTCGATAGTGGCGGCAACCAGGTCCAGGGCAACGACATCGGCACCGACCGGTCCGGCTCACTTGCGCCGAGTCTACCGGGGAGTTCGAACTACGCTGGCATCTACACCGACGGCGGCCCGAACACGATCGGGGGCTCGACCGCCGGCGCGGGCAACGTCATCGCCGGGTGCGGGTATGGCATCTTTCTGCGATATAGCGCGTCGTCGGGGAGCGTCGTGCAGGGCAACTTCATCGGCACGAACGCCACCGGCACGGCGGCCTTGCCCAACAGTACGGGGATCTGGGTGACCGCCTCGAACGTCACGATCGGCGGGACGACACCCGGCGCCCGCAACGTGATTTCGGGCAATTCGACCGGGATCGAAATCGACGACTATGATGGGGCCGTGCAGGGGAATGTGGTGCAGGGCAATTATATTGGCACCGACGTGACCGGTACGATGGCACTGCCCAACGTCTCCGGCGTGAACATCTGGACCGGTTACGGTCATACCACCACCAACAACACGATCGGCGGGACGGCCGCCGGCGCCGGCAACCTGATCTCGGGCAACACCCAAAACGGTGTCTGGATCAGCGGAAGCGGCGCGACGGGGAACATCGATCGAGGGTAACCTGATCGGCACCAACGCCGCCGGCAGCGCTGCGCTGGCCAACCACCTGAGCGGCGTACTGATCAACTCGGGTGCTTCGGGCAACACCATCGGTGGCACCACGGCCGCCGCCCTGAACGTGATCTCGGGCAACATGGGCGATGGCGTCAACATCTCGGACTCCGGCACCACGCTCAACGTGGTCGAAGGCAACTTCATCGGCACCGACGTCACCGGCACGCTCGACCTCGGCAATAACAACGGCGTGTCGATCCTCAGCAGCTCCAGCAACAACACCATCGGCGGGACGACCACAGGCGCCCGCAACATCATCTCCGGCAACAACCAGTACGGAATCTCGTTCTATCGGGCCGGCACTGGCAACGTGGTGGCGGGCAATTACATCGGCACGGACAAGGACGGTACCGCCGCCCTGGGCAATGGCAGTTGGGGGATCGAGATCTCCCGACCCCGAACAACACGATCGGCGGGACACAAGCCGGCGCCGGCAACCTGATCTCGGGCAATACGTTCGATGGTGTTTACATCTATGGGACCCAAGCGACGGGCAACGTGGTGGCGGGCAACGACATCGGTACGAACAAGGACGGTACCGCCGCCCTGGGCAACGGTAGCTGCGGGGTCCGGATTTACGGGGCATCGAACAACACCATCGGTGGGGCAGCCGCCGGCGCTGGCAACTTGATCTCGGGCAACGCGCTCGATGGTGTCGCGATCTCCGGCCCCGGCGCGACGGGCAACATCATCGCCGGCAATCTGGTCGGCACCAACGCCGCCGGCACCGCTGCGCTCGCCAACGGCAACCACGGCGTGTCGATCTTCTCCCTGGCCTCGGGCAACACCGTCGGCGGCACCACCGCCGCGGCCCGCAACGTGATCTCGGGCAACACACTCGATGGTGTCTTCATCACCGGTTCAGGGACCACTGGCAACGTTGTCGAAGGGAACTACATCGGCACCGATGTCACCGGCACGCAAGTCATCGCCAACGCCCAGGATGGCGTCCTGATCTCCGCCGGCGCCAGCAACAACACGATCGGCGGCCTCACCTCCACTCCCGGCACCGGCGCGGGGAACGTGATCAGCGGCAACACGGCCGACGCCGTGCAGATCACCGGTGCCGGGACGAACAATAACACGGTTCTCGGCAACCTCATCGGCACCAACGCCGCCGGCGCGGGGCTGGACGCGCGGGTAACCGGCTGGTTCAAGGCCGAGGGCACGCCCGCGAATGCGGTCGGCGGCAGCCCGGCGACCCTGGTCGGCGGCACCACCTACGCCGCGGGGGAAGTCGGCCAGGGGTTCCAGTTCAACGGCACCGGCGCGGCCGTCACCACTGCGATCACCAATGACTACCGATATGGCGTCAGCTATGAGGTGTGGCTGCAAACCACCGCAACCGGCGGGTTCGTCATCGGCGATGCCGGATCGAACGCCCAGGTCGGCACCGCTCTGACCGTCGAGGCCGGGCGGATCGTGTTCCACGGGTTCCGGGGGAATGCCGCGTCGGGCAACTTCACCCTCACGGGCCCGCTGGTGAACGACGGCACGTTCCACCATATCGTGGCCGTCTGGAGCGGGGTGGGGGGTAATGTCGTCGCCCGGCCGCAACTGTACGTGGACGGCGTACTGGTCGCCTCCGGGCCGGCCACCCAGCGGATCGACCCGTTCGCCGGGCTGACCCCGACGACCACCGTCACCATGGGCGGTCCGGCCGGGCCGCTGACCGTTGCCCCGCTGAACGGGGTGATCGACGAAGCCACGATCTACGGCCGGCCGCTGATGGCTCAGGAGGCGGCCGCGCAGTTTGCGCTGGGAGCGGCCGGCAAGTCGAACCGGCTGAACAACGGCGGGTCGGGCGTGCGCATCAGCGGCGGGGCCGCCAGCACCACGATCGGCGGAGCCACGTCCACGGCCCGCAACGTGTTCGGCGACAACGCGACCGGGATCACCGTCGACGGCGCCGCCACGACCGGCGTGACGATCCAGAACAACTTCATCGGTACGGATGCGACCGGCTACCTGCCGCTGGCGACGTGGTCGGCGACGACTGGGGTCGGGATCGCGCTGACCGGCGGGGTTGACGGCGTCCAGATCGGCGGGATCGGCGCCGGCAACGTGATCAGCGGGAACACCGTGGCCGTGTCGATCGGCATCGGGTCGAGCAACACCGTGCTCCAGGGGAATACCATCGGCCTCGGGCCGGATGGCGACACGCCCGTGTCGAATTACGACGGCGGCGTGTTGAGCAACGGCGCGAACACCCGCATCGGCGGCGCGGCCGCCGGCGCCGGGAACGTGATCAGCGCGAACAGCAACTACGGGGTCCTCTTCCAAAACGCCAGCGGAGGGCAATTGCTCGGTAACCTGATCGGCACCGATAAGACCGGTACCAAGAACCGCGGCAACCTCATCCTCAGCACACAGACCTCGGCGTTCGGCACGGAGGGAGTGATCGTTGAGGTACCGAACGTGCAGATCGGCGGTACCAACCCCGGCGAAGGGAATGTGATCAGCGGGAGTCAGGGCCTCGCCATCTTGTTCTGGGGGGCAAACACCACCGGCGGCGTGGTCGAGGGCAACAAGATCGGCACCGACATCAACGGCACGTCGGCCATCCCGAATCTGGACGGCATCCTCTTCTTTAGCGGGGCGGCGGGCATCACCATCGGTGGGACGACAGCCGCCGCGAGGAACCTCATCTCGGGTAATGTCTCGGAAGGAATTTGGGCCCAGAGCACGTCTTCCGGAAACACCATCCTGGGCAATTACATCGGGACGGACGCGAGTGGCACCCTGGCCATTCCGAACGGTGACTGCGGTATCTTCATCCAATCGGACAACAACACTATCGGAGGGGCGACGCCCGGGGCCGGCAATCTGATCTCGGGCAACGTATCCGGCGGCATCGCGTTCCAGGTTCAGTCGAACACCGCCAGCAACAACAAGGTGCTCGGCAACTTCATCGGCACCGACAAGACAGGCACCCTGCCCCTGGGCAACGGGGCCTACGCCGGCGGCGTCTCCATCGGCGAAACGTCCGGGGTGCAGGTCGGCGGGCCGAACCCCGGCGAGGGGAACGTGATCAGCGGCAACCTCGGCAACGGGGTCACGATCGCTGCGTCGGCGTCTTGGCACGCGAGCGGCAACCTGGTCGAGGGCAACTTCATCGGCACCGACAAGACCGGCCTGACCGCCATCGCCAACTCCAATGGCGTGGTGATCCAGTCCGGTGCCCAGAACAACACGATCGGCGGCTTCACCTCCACTCCCGGCACCGGCGCGGGGAACCTGATCAGCGGGAACACGACTTACGGCGTGTACATGCAGTCCGCGGGCACGACCGCCAACGTGGTGCGGGGAAACCTTATCGGGCTGGGCAGCGACGGGACGACCCTCCTCACCAATCAGACCGGCGTGGGCCTCGTCTCGTCTGCGAGTGGCAACATCATCGGGGGCGACGACGCGGCCGACGGGACCGTCGACGGCCAGGTCCAGGCCCGCAACGTGATCGGGACCGGGACCAACTGCGTCGGGATCTACCTTCTCAGCACGGGCAACCAGATCGAGGGCAACTATATCGGCACGGACCGGTCGGGCCTGCACCTGTCCGGTCCCAGGGGTCTTGACGGCATCTACACCCAGGTCGGCCCCAACACCATCGGAGGGACGACCGCCGGCGCGGGCAATGTCATCGCCGGGGGCAACTGGGGCATCTACCTGCGCTTCGCCGGGGCGTCGGGCACTGTCGTGCAGGGGAACTTCATTGGCACCGACGCCACCGGCACGGCAGCCCTGCCCAACGTGCGAGGCATCGAGATCGACACCTCCAACGTGACGATCGGCGGCACGACCCCCGGCGCCCGCAACGTGATCTCGGGCAACTCGTCTTTCGGGATCGAAATCTCGGATTACAGCGGGGCCGTGCAGGGGAACGTCGTCGAGGGCAACTACATCGGCACGGACAAGACCGGTACGGTGGCGCTGCCCAACGGCGGCGATGGAGTGGACGTCTCGGGCGTCCCTGCTTATCGGAGCCACCAACAACACGATCGGCGGCACGGCCCCTGGCGCGGGCAACCTGATCTCGGGCAACGTTGGGGTCGGCGTCGACCTCGCGTTCGGCGGCGCAACGGGCAACACCGTCGCCGGGAACCTGATCGGCACGAACGTCAGCGGCTCCGCCGCGCTGCCCAATCAGCTCGGCGGTGTGTGGGTCGTTGCTGGCGCCTCAGGCAACACGATCGGTGGCACCACGGCCGCGGCCCGGAACGTGATCTCGGGCAACACGACCAACGGCGTCTTCATCTCGGACTCCGGCACCACACTCAATGTTGTCGAAGGGAACTTCATCGGCACCGACAAGACCGGCCTGACCGCCATCGCCAACTACAACGGCGTGGTGATCCAGTCCGGTGCCCAGAACAACACGATTGGCGGCTTCACGCCCACCCCCGGCACCGGCGCGGGGAACGTGATCAGCGGGAGGACCTTTAGCGGCACCGGCGTGGAAATCCAGTCCGCCGGCACGACCGGCAACGTCGTGCAAGGCAACCTGATCGGCCTGGCGAGCGACGGGTCCACGGCCCTCGCCTGCAGGATCGGGGTGGAGATCACCTCGTCGGCCACCGGCAATCTCATCGGCGGTGACGACGCGGCCGACGGCTCGTTGGACGGCCAGGTCCAGGCCCGCAACGTCATCGTCGCTCTTGACGGGGCCGGCGGCGGCATCGGGATCGAACTCGATAGTGGCGGAAACCAGGTCCAGGGGAACGACATCGGCACCGACCGGTCCGGCTCATTTGTGCCGAGTCTACCGGGGCCGTATAATTATACCTATTGCGGCGTCACGACCGATGGCGGCAACACGATCGGGGGATCGACCGCCGGCGCGGGCAACGTCATCGCTGGGTGCTGGTATGGCTTATTTCTGGGGTTTAGCACGTTGTCGGGGAGCGTCGTGCAGGGCAACTTCATCGGCACGAACGCCACCGGCACGGCGGCCTTGCCCAACTTGGTGGGTATCGAGCTCGATGCCTCGAACTGCACGATCGGTGGCACGATCACCGCGTCGCGCAATATCATCTCAGGCAACACGTACGGTGGGATCGAAATCACCGGTGCCGGCGCAACGGGCAACGTGCTGCTCGGCAACTACATCGGCACCGACGCCGCGGGCACCGGTGCGCTGGCCAACGGCAATGAGGGCGTACTGATCGGCAGCGGCGCCAGCAACAACACGATCGGCGGCACGACGGCCGGCGCCCGCAACGTCATCTCGGGCAACCAGGGCGCCGGCATCCAGATCGACGGGGACGGCACCTCGGGCAATGTCGTGGCCGGCAACTTCATCGGCACCGACGTCACCGGCACGCAGGACCTCGCCAACAGCCAGGACGGCGTCCTGATCCAGGACGTGGCGAGCGGCAACACCATCGGCGGCACCACCGCCGGCGCCCGCAACGTCATCTCCGGCAACAGCCTGGCCGGGGTCCACATCACCGATACCGGCACGACGGGCAATGTGGTTGCGGGCAACTTCATCGGCACCGACGTCACGGGTACCGCGGCCATGGGCAATGCCGCGCACGGCGTCTTGATCCAGGACGCCGCCGCGAACAACACCATTGGAGGTACCAGCCCTGGGGCAGGCAACACCATCGCCGATAACGGGGGGGCGGGGGTAGACATCGACGGTTCCGCGACGACCGGAAACGCCGTCCGCGGCAACTCCATTTACAACAACACAGGCCCCGGCATCCAGTTGACCAACGGCGCGGTCGCGTTCAGCAATGAGTATCCAACGGTGACGCTGCTCGACGCCGGGACGGCCAGCACCCCGATCCAGGGGACGTTCCAGGGCGTCCCGAATACCAGTTACCAGGTCGATTTCTTCGGCAACGACCCGCACGCCGCCGGCAATACCGCCCCCTACGACGGCCAGCACTATCTCGGTAGCGTCGTGGCCGCCACCGATACTACCGGCCAGGCCTTCTTCAAGGCCGCGCTTCCCGGTGCCAGCAGCGCGGACCAGATCTTCACCGCCACCGTGACCGTGGCCGGTTGGAACACCTCCCCATTCTCCATCCTGACCCAGCAGCAGCCCACGGCCACTTACACGCCGCCGACCGTGACCGTGGACGGACCCGCCGACACCATCGTCGGGATTCCGGTCGCGTTCACGAGCGTCGTCACGGATGTCAACTCGGTTCAGCCGACCTTGACCTATCAGTGGAGTGTGACCAGCCCCGGTTTCTCGCTCCCAACCGCCGTGGTGACGAACGAGCCCGCGTTCACATTCACTCCCACCACGCTCGGCACCTACACGGTCCAGTTGACGGTGACGGACGAAAACGGCTTCGTTCAGTCCCACGACGAAGACCTGAAAGTCGGCACGCCCGGACCCGGGGCTTTCATCAGCGGACCGGCGGTGAATGGGACCCTTAGCCCGGCCCCGGTGCTCGCCACGGCCGGCACGGCCGTCACCCTGCAAGGCAACCTCGCCGGCACCGCCGGAGTGACTCCCTCCTCCTACACCTGGGCCGTCACGCTCAATGGCCAACCTTACAACCCGGGTACTCCGACCAATCTGCAAACCTTCAGCTTCACGCCGACGCAAAACGGCTTGTATGACGTCACGCTGACCGTGACCGACACGAGCGGCGGCGTGAGCACCAGTAACGTGTACGTGGTGGCCAGCGGCGGCGCACCCTCGGCCAGCATCGTCGGCGCCCTCAGGCTGGGCAGGAAGGGTTCCCCATCGTCGTGGCCGACGGCGGCACCGATGTCGGCACAGTCGGATTATTGACCTACCAATGGACCGTCCTCAAGGATGGGAACCCGTTCGTGAGCAATCCGAACGGGATCCGCGTGTTCTCGTTCACTCCCGACAGTCCTGGGTCCTATACTGTCAAGCTGCATGTCCAGGACACCGTCGGAGACAAGTCCGATGCCCAGCCCGTCACCATCCAGGTCGGCAGCTTGCCTCCCATCGCCACCATTCAGGCGCCTGCCACCGCAACCGTGGGAACCCAGGTGGTGCTGAGCGGGGCGGCGAGCCCGGCGGGTACAGCCGACCCTGTGACCGGCAATCAGTTCCAGTGGACCATCTACAATAGCGGCGGCGGCACAGTGGCCAGGGCCAGCGGGCCGAATTTCTCCTTCCTCCCGACCACGCCGGGGGTGGACATCGTTGTCCTCGCCGTCACCAGCCAGTCCGGCGCGACGGGCTGGGCCAGCGCGGTCATGACGGTCGCGGAACCGACGGGGACCCTGAGCGTGTCGGCCCCAGGAAGCTTCGTGGCGGGCAATGCCTATCCCCTCACCGCCACACTCGACAATCCGGCCCCGGGGGTCTCTTACACGTTTGCCTGGACTGTGACGGGAGAGACCGCCCCGTACTACGTCTCGAAGCCCGGCAGCCTCCTGTCTTCCTCTTCCTCCTCTTTTGTTTTTTCGCCGCCCTACCCGGATACGTACCATGTGGATGTGACCGCCACCGGCAGCGACGGGACATCCTTCTCGGGCAGCCAGGTTCTCACGGTCCACCCCGGCACCTTGACCGCGGCCATCATCGGCGCCCCACAGACGGGCCTGGAAAGCACGCCGATCACCCTGGCCGATGTGGTGTCCGACACCGGCTCGGCTGGGCCGCTGGCTTATCAGTGGACCGTCCACAAGAATGGGCAGCCGTTCCCCGTCACATCGTCCACGACAGGCAGCGTCTTCACGTTCACCCCGGACGGGCCAGGAACCTATTCGGCCGAATTGACGGTGAGCGACACCTTCGGGCAGACGGCCAATGCCCAGGTCCAGATCCCCGTCGGCAACGAGCCGCCGAACGTGATCATCTCGGGGTTCCAAGGGAGCACTGCCCCGGCCGGATCGCCGCTGACCCTGACCGGCGCGGCCAACGTGCCGGGCACCAGCGACACCTTCACGTACACCTGGACCCTGTACAGCAGCGATGGCACGGTGACCCAGGCGAGCGGATCGACCTTCACCTTCACGCCCAAAGCTCCGGGTGTGGACGTGGCCCTGCTGACCGCCACCGCCGGCACGAACCGTTGGACCGACAGCCTGGTCATCCCCGTGAGCCAGCCTGCGAGCCTGAGCCTGGCCCCTGGCACGCTGCTCGCGGACCAGCCCAGCACCCTCGAGGCCGACATCGCCAATGCGAGCCCAGGGGTGAACTACACGTACACCTGGAGCGTGACGCCGGGAGCCCTGTCACCGACTCAACAGGACAAGACCGGGAAGTCGTTGTACACGTTCACTCCGCCCCTCCCCGGCCCGTACTTTGTGACCGTGACTGCCACCGGCACCGATGGCAGCGTCTTGACCACCCGCCAGGTTGTCCAGGCGGCGAGCGTCCCGCCGCAGGTTTCCATCGTCGGGCTGCCGAACAACGATCTGCTGGAAGGGACTCCGGTCACACTGGAGGCGCAACCGGCGGGCGCCGTCGGAGGTGTCGACGCCCTGGTCTACCAGTGGACTGTCACCGGGCCCGGTAGCTTCCAGTTGACCGGCACGGGGCCTCTCTTCCGCTTCACTCCCGCGCTGAGCGGGTCCTACAGCGTGGCGCTGACCGCCACCAATGGTGCCGGCGCCACCGGCCACGCTTCCGGCGCGTTCGCGGTGGTGCATCCCCAGCCGGTTCCGATCATCCAGACCTTGGGTCTGGCAGGGACTGGCTCCTCGGCCGTGGTCCGTTTCGTGGCCGCCAACTTCGCGCCCGGCGGCAGTGGCCTGGTCTCTTACCAGTGGAAGCTGTACACGGCCGACATGGTGACCCTGGTTCAGCAGGGGAGCAATCCGGAATTCGACATCCCCTTGAGCACCAGCCCCTATATCCTGACCCTGCAAGTGACCGACAGCGCGGGCGCCACCTCCGTGCAGGTCACCGGTCCGGTCCTCGTCGCCCAGCCGAGCACGACCTTGGTCCTGGACTCCTCCATGGTGCCGCAGGGGGCGACTCAGGTTATCGCTGTTGCCCTTGGCAATACGACGATCGACGCCAGCAACCTGCCGAACACCGTGACGGTCATCGAGTCCGCCCTGGGCGGCGGCGACACTTTGATCGGCGGCCCGGGTCCCTCGGTCCTCTTCGGCGACTCGGGCTCCAATTCGCTGATCGGCGGCACCGGCCCGGATACCCTCTTCGCCACGTCAAACGATACGCTAGTCGGCGGCAGTGGACCTAGCAATCTCTTCCAGATCCTTCCGGGCAGTGGCATCAATGCCCAGGCCGGGACCCGGAACAACACACTCAGTTTCGCGGGCTACTCCTCTGGCGTGTCGGTGAACCTGAACACAACCGGTCCGCAATCCCTGGACGGGACTGGGGATTCCATCGCCTTGACGGGCAGCTTCCAGACTCTCATCGGCAGCAGTGGCGACGACCTCCTTTTCGCCGCCCCGAACAGCACTGTCTACGGGGGCGGTGGCAACGATAAACTGCAGGCCGGCAGCGGTTCCAACATCGACCTGGTGGCTGGCACCGGTAACGCCACGCTCTCCGCCTCGGGCGGCTCATACGTCCGCCTCTTTGGCGGCAGTGGTAATGACAGCCTGTCGGCCTCGGGCGGTGCGAGTATCACCCTGCTGGGCGGCAGTGGCGACGATTCCTTGTCCGTCACCAATGGCACCGCGGCGCTGTTGGTGGGCAGTGGCGGCAACGCCACGCTGTCGGCCTCGGGTGGTTCGAGTATCACGCTCTTCGGTGGCAGCGGTAACGACAGCCTGTCGGCCTCGGGCGGTGCGAGCATCACGCTGCTGGGCGGCGGTGGCAACGACAGCCTGTCCGTCACCAATGGTACCGCGGCGCTGCTGGTGGGCAGTGGCGGCAACGCCACGCTATCGGCCTCGGGCGGTTCGAGTATCACCCTCTTTGGCGGCAGCGGTAATGACAGCCTGTCGGCCTCGGGCGGTTCGAGCATCACGCTGCTGGGCGGCGGTGGCAACGATTCCTTGTCCGTCACCAATGGCACTACGGCGCTGCTGGTGGGCAGTGGCGGCAACGCCACGCTATCGGCCTCGGGCGGTTCGAGTATCACCCTCTTTGGCGGCAGCGGTAATGACAGCCTGTCGGCCTCGGGCGGTTCGAGCATCACGCTGCTGGGTGGCGGTGGCAACGATTCCTTGTCCGTCACCAATGGCACTACGGCGCTGCTGGTGGGCAGTGGCGGCAACGCCACGCTGTCGGCCTCGGGCGGTTCGAGCATCACCCTCTTTGGCGGCAGCGGCAACGACAGCCTGTCGGCGTCGGGCGGTGCGAGCATCACGCTGCTAGGCGGCGGCGGTAACGATTCTTTGTCCGTCACCAACGCCACATCCGCGCTGTTGGTGGGCAGTGGCGGCAACGCCACGCTATCGGCCTCGGGCGGTTCGAGTATCACCCTCTTTGGCGGCAGCGGCAACGACAGCCTGTCGGCGTCGGGCGGTTCGAGCATCACGCTGCTGGGCGGCAGTGGCAACGATTCCTTGTCCGTTACCAATGGCACCGCGGCGCTGTTGGTGGGCAGTGGCGGCAACGCCACGCTGTCGGCCTCGGGCGGTTCGAGTATCACCCTCTTCGGTGGCAGTGGCAACGACTCGCTCTCCGCCTCGGGTGGTTCGAGCATCACGCTGCTGGGCGGCGGTGGCAACGATTCCTTGTCCGTCACCAATGGTACCGCGGCGCTCTTGGTGGGCAGCGGCGGCAACGCCACGCTGTCGGCCTCGGGCGGTGCGAGCATCACGCTCTTTGGTGGCAGCGGCAACGATAGCCTGTCGGCGTCGGGCGGTTCGAGCATCACCCTGCTGGGCGGCGGCGGTAACGATTCTTTGTCCGTCACCAACGCCACATCCGCGCTGTTGGTGGGCAGTGGCGGCAATGCCACGCTATCGGCCTCGGGCGGTTCGAGCATCACCCTCTTTGGCGGCAGTGGCAATGACTCGCTCTCCGCCTCGGGCGGTTCCAGCATCACGCTGCTGGGTGGCGGCGGTAACGATTCTTTGTCCGTCACCAACGCCACCTCCGCGCTGTTGGTGGGCGGCGGCGGCAACGCCACGCTGTCGGCCTCGGGTGGTTCAAGCATCACCCTTTTCGGTGGCGGTGGCAACGACTCGCTCTCCGCGTCGGGCGGTTCGAGCATCACGCTGCTGGGCGGCGGCGGTAACGACAGCCTGTCCGTTACCAATGGCACCGCGGCGCTGCTGGTGGGCAGTGGTGGCAACGCCACGCTGTCGGCGTCGGGCGGTTCGAGTATCACCCTCTTTGGCGGCAGCGGTAATGACTCGCTCTCCGCGTCGGGCGGTTCGAGTATCACGCTGCTGGGCGGCGGCGGTAACGATTCCTTGTCCGTCACCAACGCCACCTCCGCGCTGTTGGTGGGCAGTGGCGGCAACGCCACGTTGTCGGCCTCGGGTGGTTCGAGCATCACCCTCTTCGGTGGCAGCGGTAATGACAGCCTGTCGGCGTCGGGCGGTTCGAGCATCACGCTGCTGGGCGGCGGTGGCAACGACTCCTTGTCCGTCACCAACGGTACCTCGGCGCTGCTGGTGGGCAGCGGCGGCAACGCCACGCTGTCGGCCTCGGGTGGTTCAAGCATCACCCTTTTCGGTGGCGGTGGTAACGACTCGCTCTCGGCGTCGGGCGGTTCGAGCATCACGCTGCTGGGCGGCGGCGGTAACGATTCCTTGTCCGTCACCAACGCCACATCCGCGCTGCTGGTGGGCAGTGGCGGCAACGCCACGTTGTCGGCCTCGGGTGGTTCGAGTATCACCCTCTTTGGCGGCGGCGGTAATGACTCGCTCTCCGCGTCGGGTGGTTCGAGCATCACGCTGCTGGGCGGCGGCGGTAACGATTCTTTGTCCGTCACCAACGCCACATCCGCGCTGCTGGTGGGCAGTGGCGGCAACGCCACGCTGTCGGCCTCGGGCGGTTCGAGTATCACCCTCTTCGGTGGCAGCGGTAATGACAGCCTGTCGGCCTCGGGCGGTTCGAGCATCACGCTGCTGGGCGGCGGCGGTAACGATTCCTTGTCCGTCACCAACGCCACATCCGCGCTGCTGGTGGGCAGTGGCGGCAACGCCACGTTGTCGGCCTCGGGTGGTTCGAGTATCACCCTCTTTGGCGGCAGCGGTAATGACTCGCTCTCCGCGTCGGGTGGTTCGAGCATCACCCTGCTGGGCGGCGGCGGTAACGATTCCTTGTCCGTCACCAACGCCACATCCGCGCTGCTGGTGGGCAGTGGCGGCAACGCCACGCTGTCGGCCTCGGGCGGTTCGAGCATCACCCTCTTCGGCGGCGGTGGCAACGACTCGCTCTCCGCGTCGGGTGGTTCGAGCATCACCCTGCTCGGTGGCAGTGGAAACGACTCCTTGTCCGTCACCAATGCCACGGTCGCGCTCCTGGTGGGCGGCAGTGGCAACGCCACGCTGTCGGCCTCGGGTGGTTCGAGCATCACCCTCTTTGGCGGCAGCGGTAATGACAGCCTGTCGGCCTCGGGCGGTTCGAGCATCACCCTGCTCGGCGGCGGTGGCAACGACTCCTTGTCCGTCACCAACGGTACCTCGGCGCTGCTGGTGGGCAGTGGCGGCAACGCCACGCTGTCGGCCTCGGGCGGTTCGAGCATCACCCTCTTCGGCGGCGGTGGCAACGACTCGCTCTCCGCCTCGGGTGGTTCGAGCATCACGCTGCTGGGCAGCGGTGGCAACGACTCCTTGTCCGTCACCAACGGTACCTCGGCGCTGCTGGTGGGCAGTGGCGACAACGCCACGCTGTCGGCGTCGGGCGGTTCGAGCATCACCCTCTTCGGCGGCGGTGGCAACGACAGCCTGTCGGCGTCGGGCGGTTCGAGCATCACCCTGCTCGGCGGCGGTGGCAACGACTCCTTGTCCGTCACCAATGCCACGGCCGCGCTCCTGGTGGGCGGCGGTGGCGACGCCACGCTGTCGGCGTCGGGCGGTTCGAGCATCACGCTCTTTGGCGGCAGCGGTAATGACAGCCTGACAGCCTCGGGTGGTTCGAGCATCACCCTGCTCGGCGGTAGTGGTAACGACTGCTTGTCCGTCACCAATGGCACCGCGGCGCTCCTGGTGGGCGGCAGTGGCAACGCCACGCTGTCGGCCTCGGGTAGTTCGAGCATCACCCTCTTTGGCGGCAGCGGCAACGACTCGCTGGCGTCTGCTCACTGTTCCGATGCCACGGTCATTGGTGGTAGCGGCAGGGACACCCTTACTTCCACGGGCGACAGCAACGCGCTGATCCAGAGCGGCGGCGTCAAGGACCCTCGTGCCACGGTTTTTCTTGCCAACGACTTGCTCCAGAGCACCGGCGGCACGAACGTCACCCTGCTGGGCGGCGCCGGGAACGATACCCTGTGGGCCACTGGCGGCAGCGACATCGGAATGTACGGCCTCGATGGGTACAATCTTTATGAAGTCAGCGGCAGTCCCAACAATCCCATCTCGGTCAACCTCAACACCCTGGGCACCTTCGGGCAGGCGCTCAGCCAGACCGATGGCACCACACCGGGTATCAACACCCTGTTCTTCCCCGGGCTCACCGCGGGCCTCCACCTTGACCTGGCCAACAGTTCCACGGGCCCGGTGCCCACGGCCAGTCAGGTCCAGGAGGTCACTCCGGGCATCAGCCTGACATTGACCGGCACGTTCCAGAACGTCGTCGGTACCCCGGGCGACGACTGGATCCAGGCCGGCGCGGCGCAAGCGTGCTCGTTGGCGACGGCGGCAACGACACCCTGCTGGGTGGCTCTGGTCCGGTCACCCTCGTGGCCGGCAGCGGCAACGACTCCTTGGTCGCCGGCTCCGGAGGCACCACGTTTTCCTTCGCCGGCACGAGCTTCGGCAATGACATCATCGACCCACCAGCCGGCAGTGGGACGAACACGCTCGATTTCTCCGCCTTCGGCGGCCCGGTCACCATCGACCTCGGGTCGACCGCGCCGCAATCAGTCAGCGGGACTGCCAACCTGACGCTGACTCTTCAGGATCCGACGGAGATCAATGCCCTGGTAGACAGCACTCACGGCGACAGCATCATCGGGAACAGCGTCGGCGATAAGTTCTTCCTCGGCTCGGGCAACGACAACATCACCGGCGGCGGTGGCCGCGACAGCTTCTTCTTCCAGGGCAGCCAGCTCGGCAGCGATGTCATCAACGAGGCGTCCACCGGCAACACGCTTGACTTCTTTGGGTTTGGCGGGCCGATCGACTTGAACCTCAACCTGGACATGACGCAGATCCTCGATCAGACCACCGCCAACAGTCTGACGCTGACCCTGCCGAACCCCTCGGCCTTCACCACCATCGTCGGTACCCCATACGACGATACCATCGTGGGCAACAAGACGACCAACAATACCATCATTGGCGGCGGTGGCCGCGACAGCTTGGTGGCAGGTGACGGCAACGACTTGATCGAGGCGGACATCACCCAGGTCGTCTACGTCGATTTTCCGGCACTCACCCAGGTCCGGCCGGGCGACCACGTCTACACGCCGACGGAGCAGCAGGCCATCCTCGCGGGATTGAACCAGGCCTACGCCGCCTTCCAGCGGACGAGCCAGGGTCTGGTTGCCGGCTATGTCTTCACCATGGACCAGGCCCAGGCCCAGCAACTGGCGCAGGCGACGGGCGGCCAGTATGCCACGCTCGTGCTCGATGGTTCGGTGGTGGGTGGCAGCGCCAGCGAACTGGACCCCGGCAACTTGGATCTGGGTGGCGTGGCCCAGATCAACGTGTCGGCGCTCGTCACCGACACCGCTGGTGGCGTGGTGCCGTGTACCAGTGCCAACTTCATCGGGCTGACAACCACCATCGCCGCGCACGAACTGGGCCACCTGTCCGGTCTCCAGCACCAGGATGCCTTCGGACCGATCGGCACCGGCATCTTCAGCGGCGTTCTTCCGAATACTTTCTTCCCCACCTACAACGGCCCCGCGGGCGCCACGGAAACACCCCAGGACATCATGGCCTCGCCCGAGTCGGTCGGCTCGACGCTGCTGGATGCGGCCGGCCTGACCCACATCGGCGAACGCGACGCCATCAAATTGGCATTCAACGATACGGGCACGGTGCTCCAACGGCAGAACCTGACGGGGGAGGCGGTGCCGGTGTTGTCAAGCCAGTTGCCCCCTGAGGCCGGCGGCACGCCGTTTACGATCGATCACGCCTACGTCCTGCCGGACCTGCCTTCTTTGGCCGTGCCGAATAAGCTGCCCGCCGGTACGCTTGACTCCGGCAAGACGTTCGACGTGGCAGCCTTGGCGGTCGATGGCACGCTCGTCGCCTCGAACGAGGAAGACTTCTACGCTTTCCAGGGCCAGGCCGGCCAGGTGATGAACTTCCAGGTCATCTCCGGCACGGACTCGTTGAACCCGACACCGTTCATTCCCGAGCTGGTGCTGGTCGATTCCAACGGTCAGGTCGTGGCTTATAACCAGCACGAATTCGAGTCGTCCGACTCCACCTTGCTCGACATCACCCTGCCGGCCAGTGGCAATGGCAATTACTACATCGGCGTCGATTCCTACAAGAACCAGTCGGCGGGAAACTACCGGCTTTTCCTGTACAGCTTCACCCGGAGCGATGGCCCCAGCCAGGGCGGCGGCGATACCTTGGTTGGCGGCAATGGCAACGACACCTTGATCGGTTCGTCGGGCAACGACCAGTTTAACTTCCCTACAGGCTCGTCCGGAACCGCCACCATTCTGAGTGGCAGCGGTCAGGGCGTGGTGAACTTGACCACGGACCCCCTCCAGCATGTGACGGTCACGGGTAGCGTCACCGTCGAGCCGCCGGTAACAAGCCCCACGACCACGACGCTCACGCCGTCTCCAAGTCTATCGGTTTATGGGCAAACATTGACGCTCAACGCCACCGTCACGGCTCAGAGCGGTCGCCCGACGGGCACCGTAAGCTTCCAGGACGAGGCCACGGGCCAGGATCTCGGAAGCGCCACCCTGCAGCAGCTCAATGGGAGCGTCTGCGCGAGCATTACGCTCTCCAGCCTGGCCGTCGGCTCGCACACTATCGAGGCGCTGTACACGAGCGACACCACGGCATTCCTGAACAGTAACAGCGCGGGCACGCCGTTGACGGTTCAGAAGGCCACGCCCACGATGACGTGGTCCAATCCGGCGGACATCACTTATGGCACGGCGCTCGGCGCCACGCAACTCGACGCCGTCGCATCGTGGACGGTGAGCGGGGTGTCGGGGTGCGTGATCGGGACTTTCGCCTACTCGCCCAATATGGGGACGGTCCTCACCGCGGGGAGCCACACGCTCTCGGTGATCTTTACTCCGACAGACACCACGGACTACAACCTGGCCAGCGCTACCGTCCACATCAACGTGGCCAAGGCGATACCGACGATTACCTGGGTCAACCCGGCCGATATTGGATATGGCACGGCCCTTTCGGACACGCAGCTCAACGCCACCAGTACGTGGACAGTGGGCGGGACGCTTGGCGCAGTGGCCGGCACCTTCACCTATACGCCAGCGGCGGGCACGGTGCTGAACGCCGGAAAGAACCAGCAACTGTCGGTCAGCTTTGCGCCCACCGACACAACCGACTACAACTGCGTCTCCAAGACGGTCACCATCAACGTCAACCCGGCGACGCTCACGGTCACTGCCAACAATGCGAGCCGGACCTACGGCACTCCCAACCCGGCCTTCAGCGTCGCCTACGCGGGCTTTGTCAACGGGAACAATGCGGGCAGTCTCAGCGGTACACTGGCCTTCACCACGGCGGCGACGATCGCCAGTCCCGTGGGGACCTACTCCGTCACGCCCAGTGGCCTGACCTCCTCCAACTACGCAATCACATTCGTGCCGGGAACCCTAACCGTCACCACGGCCGGAGGGTCCGTCTACGTTCTGGACCCCACGGCCAGTGGGGCCCTTTCCCTGTCGCTCAACGCCGCCATCAACACTCCCGGCGATGTCGTCGTCGATTCCAGCTCTGCAAGCGCGATCTCGGCCAGCGGCAACGCCTCGATTACGGCCCATAGCGTCCAGGTCGTGGGCGGCGTTAGTGTGAGTGGAACTGCAAAAGTCACCAAGACCGGTACTCCTTCGGTTACGGGGGACCCGCTCGCCGGGCTGCCGGCGCCGAGCACGACCGGGCTGACCAATTACGGCGCGGTGAATCTCTCGGGGAACAGCTCGCAGACGCTCAACCCGGGCATTTACACCAAGATCGCCGCCTCCCTCAATGCCAAGCTGACGTTGAACCCCGGCATCTACATCATCGAGGGGGGCGGCCTGACGGCGACCGGCAACGCCAGCATCAGCGGCACGGGCGTACTGATTTTCAACGCCGGCAGCAACTACCCAAATACCGGCGGCACGTACGGCAGCATCGCCCTGAGCTGCAACGGGACGCTCAGCCTGAGCGCGCCCACCACCGGAACATACGCGGGCATCGTGATCTTCCAGTCACGAGACAATCCGACCGCGCTTTCCTTGAGCGGTAATGCCGTGGCGGGGTTGGCTGGCACGGTCTACGCACCAAAGGCGCAACTCTCTCTCAGCGGCAACGGCCATCTGGTGGATACTCTCATCGTCGATACGCTGTCGCTCAGCGGCAACGTCGTCGCCCAGTTGAACGCGGGGAGCGATTCCTCGCTCGTTTACACCCCGGCCCAAGTCCGTACTGCGTACGGGATCAACAATCTGTCGCTGGACGGCACGGGCCAGACCATCGCCATCGTCGAGGCCTACGACGACCCGCAGATCTACCAAGCCCTCGATACGTTCGACAATCAGTTCGGCCTTTCCACCTCCGGACCGACACTCTACGGGCAATACGGCCCGGCGGCATCGTTCTTGAAGGTGTTCAATCAGGATGGCCAGCCCACCTCCCTTCCCGGCACGGACCCCGCCGGGCCCGGTAGCGACAACTGGGAAGTGGAGGCGGCCCTCGACGTCCAATGGGCGCATGCCATTGCACCTGGGGCGCACATCATTGTTGTGGAAGCCAACAGCCAGTCGTTGTCCGACCTGATGACCGCGGTCGCGACGGCCGCCCGCCAGGCAGGCGTATCCACGGTGTCGATGAGCTGGGGCTTCCGCGAAGGGCAGGATGTGCTCAGCGCCGACGAAGCCGCCTACGACAGCACGTTGACCACCCCCGGCGTGACGTTCGTGGCCAGCACGGGCGACTACGGCGCTCCGGCTCCCGTCTACCCCGCCTTTTCGCCCAACGCGCTGGCGGTCGGCGGGACGAGCCTCGCGCTGGGCGCCGACGGTTCTTACAAGAGCGAAACGGGGTGGGGCGATTTCTCCAACTCCGCGGGCACGTTCCTTGCCTCCGGCGGCGGGCTGAGCCGGTATGAATCCGAGCCCGCTTACCAACTGCGGGTTCAGTCGACGGGCAGCCGGACCACGCCCGACGTCTCTTTCCTGGCCGATCCGGCCACCGGCGCGTGGATCGCCGATCCGTACAACCTCGATCCCAGCAACCCGTGGGAGGTCGTGGGCGGCACCAGTCTGTCGGCCCCCTGCTGGGCCGGCCTGATCGCGCTGGTGAACCAGGGACGCAGTGCCGCGGGACAGCCCACCTTGAATTGTGCGCGCCCAACGGAAACCCAGCAAGCCGTCTATAGCCTGTCCCAAAGCGATTACCACGTGATCACCAGCGGCAGCAACGGCTATACAGCCGTGGCGGGTTATAACCTGGTGACTGGCTTGGGAACGCCCGTGGCCAACCTCTTGGTGCCCGATCTGGTCGCGGGAAACTTCCCTGCGATGGGACAGGTCCCGCCAGTCGGTCCGGCCCAGCTTGTCAACACCGGAGCCGGCGAGGCCCTTCCCAACGGTCCAGCCAACGCCGTCCAGCGCTTCCGTGTCTTCTCGGCCCTGACGATGGGCGGGCCCACCGATTCCTTCTTGCGCAGGCACGAGGCGGCGGCGACCGCTGAGAGCCAACCGACTGTGACCAGCCCAAACTTCAGGGTCGGACGCGGGCGCGACTTCGCCGAGGCGATGCACGCCACCGATGCCCCTGTGGTGGACATCGCCCTCACCAAGACAGGCGACGATGGAATCCCCACGTTCGCGGACAAAGCCAGTACGACGGTGAATGACCGAGCGCCACTCGAATCGTTCCACGATGGCGGTCGGCCGGGGACCGCCGCGACTGCAAACAAGGCCGTCCAACGCGATCGCGGTGGCCTGGCGTCTACAGCGTCTACACTACCTCTGGAATCAGGTAAGCCTCCCACACGCAAGGGATCGCTCTTCCGTCGCTGGAGAAGCCTCTCCGGACCCGTTTCCTGATGCGGGTTCCATCGCCCAGGAACAGCCCTCCAGAGCCGGGGTCCGGAGTTCCTGCCCGGGGTTCGCGTCCCTCAACCGGAAGTCTACTGCCATGCCGTGTTTGAAGATGCTTAGGGGAGAATTGCTGGGAAAGATGTTCTCCCTGGACAGTGAAGTCATGGTCGTCGGCAGGGATGGCGCTTGTGATATCGCCCTGAGGAAAGACGGCAAAGTGTCCAAGCGGCATGCCCAGATCGTCCGGACGGTCGATCGGCATGAAATCGAGGATCTTCACAGCACGAACGGCACCAAGGTCAACGATCGGGACCTGACCCGTCCCCATCGTCTGGTGGACGGCGATGTGGTCGAGGTTGGGGAAACCCAGTTCGTTTTTCTCGATGCGACGATCATGGGCTCTCTCGGTGTCTCCGCCGCAACGGCAGGAGGAACAGGGCGGGCCCAAGCCGAAGAGAGATTGCAAGCCCTGCTGAAGATCGCCGGGGCGCTCGGCGGCACGATTGACCTGGACGGGGTCCTGGGGAAGATTCTGGAGGCGTTGTTCACCATTTTTCTTCAAGCCGAGCGGGGCTTCATCCTGCTCCAGGATGAGGGAACCGACGAACCCACTCTGAAGGCGAGCCGAGACCGTCAACCGAGATCGGGTCCACCTCTTTTCAGCCGAACGATCTTTCACCACGTCACGACCGCGGCGCAGGCGGTCCTCTGCGAGGATGCCGCCAGGGACCTTCGTTTCGAATCGAGTACGAGTATCAAGGAGTCACGCATCCGCACCATGATCTGCGTGCCACTCTGGAACCAGGATCAGCAGCCCATCGGTGTTCTCCAGGTCGATACCCAGGATGAGCAGAACCGGTTCGACGAGAGCGACCTCGAATTGCTGGTCGCCGTCGCCGGGCCGGTAAGCATGGCGATTGAGAACGCTCGCTTGCAGAGTCTGGCCGTCAAGATTGCCGGAGACGAGCAGGAGGCTCGGGATGCCCGGAGAATCCAGCTCGCCATGATTCCCAATGACCATCCCAAAGTGCCGGGCTACCAGTTCTGGCACTACTACGAGCCCGCCCGTTCCGTGGGTGGCGACTACTTCGACTATCGACCGATCCCCGTTTCTGAGTCCCCATCTGATCAACCTTCGGGACGCTGGGCGATTGCCATCGGTGATGTCTCGGGCAAGGGGATGCCTGCCGCCCTCTTGATGACCCGGCTGTCCGCCGAGGTGACTCTGCTCCTCCAGACTGAAACCGACCCCTGCCGTGTCGTGGAACGGTTGAACCGGAGCCTCTGCGATGCCCGCACCGAGGAGCGGTTCATCACGTTCCTGTTGGCCCTGCTCGACGGCGAACGGCATGAGTTGACGGTGGTCAATGCCGGACACATGGCCCCGATGATCCGACGCACCGACGGCCAGGTTGAGGACCTTGCGCTGAAACGATCGGGACAGATGCTGGGTGTCATCGAAGACGAGCAATACGAGACCGAACGATTCTCCATAGGACCGGGAGAAGTCGTGGTGCTCTACACGGATGGGATCACCGATGCCGGAATGACCAAGGAAAGATCCCTGGATGGGCGATCGCAGGAGGGCTTCGGATACGAGCGTCTGAAACAAGCCCTTTCTGCGGCGCCGAGCGGAGTCGGCCCGACCGGCGAGGCGATTCTGGACGCCATCCGCCGCCACGCTGCTGGTCGTCCGCAATTCGACGACATGACCCTGGTCTGTTTCCGTCGAACCTGAGCCCGTCTTGATGGGGAAAAGCCGATTCCCGTGATGAGAATCGTCCTCGACGGCGGCGGGCAAGATGATCGAGAAGCGGGAGCACCGCGGAGGAAACGAAAAGAGCCTCCTTCGAGGCTACTGCCCGCGCGAAAAGGCGTCAAGCCGTCAGCGCAGCGCCGCCGTCAAGAACCGGCTCGGGACGAGGCTCGCCAGACCCATGCCCACCCAGAACACGCCCAGCACCCAGCCCGTAACGTTCGTCCAGGACCAGTCCCGGCCGCGGCCGTGCATGCGCCCGCCGGCCACGAAGACGGCGAGGATGGTCAGCCCCATCGTCGGGGCACCCAGCGGCGTCGCCCAGGACATGCCGCGCAGCTCTCCTCGGACCAGCGCGGCCAGGTCGAACACCCAGACCAAAAGGCCGCCCGTGAGCCAGACCAGGTCCCCCAGGCCCACCTCGTCACCGGCCTGCCGGCGCAGCAAGACGAGCGGACCGACCAGCGCCAGGCAGCCGGCGATCGTGTAGGCGCTGTTCAAGAAGTTGTCGGGAGGCCACGAGAGCCGTCCCCGCAGCACCAGCAACCACATCCCGTAGCCGACCGCCGCCAGCACGAACGCGGCGTTCCAGAACGGCGAGACCGGGCGCGCGGGCGCGGATTTCGGCGCGGATCGTTTCGAGGCCATCGGGTATCAGGGACGGGTGGGGCGAAACGGACGCTCCTGCGGAAAGGCTCCTCTCGGTCGCGGTCGTGGCGACCACGCCATCCCTTTCCCTTTCGGCCGGCCGCCCTGCTCCGGAGTAGACTCCTCCGGCCGAATGCCCACGGCCGCCTCGGCGCCGCCGATCGTGACGGTCGCCCGAGCGCCGCGGAGAGGGGGAACGAAAAGCTCATATCCGGTCGAATCCCGAGACTGCCGCGAGGATACCGGGTGGGTTTCGGCTGACTTGCAGAAACGGCGTTGGGTGCCACGGGTTCCGCTTTGGGAATTCGTGCCGAGTGGCCCCGGACACGGGTTCCCAAAGCGGAACCCGTGGCACCCAACGTCTCCCGCACGAGAGCCCGGCATCGTTGCTACAGTATCCGAATCCCGTCCGGTTTCGGGGTGGCATGCCCACGTCTTCGTGAGCATGTCCGCCGACGCAGGCCAGGTCGGCGGACATGCTCAGGAAGACGTGGGCATGCCACCCGAGTCGTGCGCCAATGGCTTTTCGACAGCACAAGACCTTTTCGGACGCCCTCGGGGAATCACAGCGCGGGCTCGGCCCGCGCGATCTGGATCGCGGTCGTCTTCGTGGCCGCGACGGACGGCGCGGCGGGCTTGATGACGACCTCGGCGGGGTTGATCCGATGCGGCTCGAGCACGATCTCCTCGCCCTCGTTCAAACCGCCGGTCACTTCGAGAAGATCGGGTGTCACCTGGCCGACGGCGATCTCGCGGCGTTCGGGTCCTTCGGCCCCCACCACGTAGCAGACCTCGTGGCCGTCCTCGACCTTCACGGCCGCGGGCGGAATCACGAGCGCGTCCGGACGGCGCGCCGTCAGGATCTCGACCTCGGCCGACATGCCGGGGAGGTAGCCCTCCGGAGCCGATTGCAACTGGACCGTGGCGAGGTACGTCTTGACATCGCCGGCCGTTTTCCAGCTGGTCGGCGGCAGGGGCAGCGGCGAGATCGACAGGACGTGCCCTTCCGTTCGGCGCTCGGCGCGGCCTCGATCCGCACCACCGCCTCCATGCCTTCGCGCACCCGGTCCACGACCGATTCGTTGAGCTCGGCGTCGACTTCCAGGCGGGTCAGGTCCGGCAGGTAAAACAAGGGCTGGTTCTGCCGCACCCGCTCGCCCAGATCGATGCGCCCGAGCCCCACTCGTTGTTCGCGTAAATGAGAAAGCCGTCGTGCGGCGCGCGGATGGTACACCGTTCGACCTGGAGGCGGTAATGGGCGAGCCGCTCCTCGTTCATGTTGACCCGCATGGTCTGATAGGTCAGCAGGGACCGGTAGCCTTCCAACTGGGCTTCGAGCTTGCGGGTCGCCTTGGGGATCGAGAATTCCTCGAAGATCTTCGCGCCGTTGGTCGCCAGCTTCAGATCGATCTCGGCGCGTTGCTTGTCCTGCTTGCTCGAGGTGACCTGCGAGCTGGGGATATAGCCGAGCTGCGCCATCCGGTTCGCCCACACGAGCCGGTCCGCGGAGAGCTGATCGTTGGATCGCGCCAGCGCGATCTTGCTCCGGTTCTGCTCGCGGGTCTGGATGCTGAGGCCGTCGCGGTATTCGCGCAGGCCCACCTCGCCCACTTCCAACTGGAGCCGGGCGGCATCGAGGTCGGCGCGCGCCTCCATGACCTTGATTTCTTGTTCCCGGACCAGCTCCGCGTAGTCCGAGGCGTCGAACGTGCAGAGCACGTCGCCTTTCTGGACCGTCGATCCCTCGGGAACCAGGCTCAGGATGGTCGAGGCGCCGCTGGTGACCGTCCAGCGGCCCCCGCTCGAGAAGTACAGGGCCTCGATCTCGCAATTGATCTTCGTCTGCTTCGAGCTCGCCAGCTTGCCGCCGGTCCGGATGGAAGCAAACAGATCGGTGCGTTTCACGGCCGCGGTGGGGATTCCCGTCAGATCGGCGTGAGAGGACGACCGCAACCCGCGCAACCAGGTCAGGCCGCCACCTCCCAGGGCCGCAAGAAGAAGCGCCGACAGCGCGATCCGACCCGTACGGTGCAACCATCGTCGTTGACGTTCGATCATGCGTCGTGTCCTCCAGGTCGGAGCCGGGGGCTCGGTCGGCCGGAATCACGGCGGGACGGTCCCGACCACCAGCGGTCGGTCCGCCTTTCCCGGGCACAAGCAGCCGGTCCCCTGGGCCTTGCACCCAGGCGTGGACCGTGCCCTGAAGATTGCTTTCAAGCCGTGAGGTAGGAAGCCGGAGGTTCCTTCTGCAACAACGGGAACATCCGACTCGGACTCCCGCCGCGCGGGCGGCGGGCAGGCAGGAACAAGACTCTCCCAGGTTCAGTTGTCGGCCCAGTTCATCCGCAATCAGATTGTATAACAATCATTCAACGCAGACAAGCCGAAAACCCGGCATGGGGGCTTCACCCTTTCCCCACAATTTATCATTTCTGGAACAATCTGCAAGCCTCTTCTCCCTGGGCGACCGACGGGCCGACGGCCGGGCCTTTGCCGAAGAGCAGATACAGCACGGGCAGTGCGAGCATCGTCAGGAACGTGTCGCACGCCATGCCGAAGACGACGACCGTGGCCAGCGGCCTCTGCACTTCGGCGCCGACGCCCGTCGAGAGCATCATCGGGACGAAGCCCAGGGCCGCGACCGTGCCCGTCATGAGCACGGGTCGAAGTCGCGTGAGCCGCGCCTGCTCGATGGCCGCGCGCTTCGGCATGCCGTGCGCCATGCGGTCCCGAATGGCCGAGACCAGCACCAGGCCCTCCAGCATCGACGCGCCGGCCAGGGCCACGAAGCCCACCCCGGCGGAAATCGTGAACGGCAGCCCCATCACGGAGAGTCCCAGCACGCCGCCGACGCGGGCGAAGAGCACCCCGCTGAAGATCATCAGGGCGTCCCGGAGCGAGTGGAAGGTGAGATAGAGCAGGCTCAGGATCAGGCCGAGCGCCAGCGGGACAACCAGATAGAGCCGCCGCTCGGCCCGGAGCAGATTCTCGAACTGGCCGCCCCACTCCAGCGTGTAGCCCGGTGGAAGCGTCGCCTCCCGCTCCATCCGCCCCTGGGCCTCGCGGACGAACGAGCCGATGTCGCGGCCGCGCACGTTGGCCTGGACGACAATCCGCCGCTGCCCCCATTCCCGCTGGATGGTCGAGGGACCCGTCGTCTCCTCCAGCCGAGCAAGCTGCGTGAGCGGAATCCGCTCCCCGGTGGCGGCCTGAATCAGAATCCCGGCCAGGGCCTGCGGCTCGTCGCGGTACTCCCTCGGCAACCGCACCACGAGCGGATACCGGCGGTCGGGCTCGATGACCTCGCCCACGGCGATACCGCCCGCCGCCTTGATGGCGTTGAGGACGTCTTCGGCGGGCACCCCGTAGCGGGCCAGGGCCTCCTGGTCCACCACCACGCGCCATACGGGCTGCCCCGTGATTTGCTCGGTCGTCACGTCCGCCGCGCCGGGGATGGCCTTCAAGACACGTTCCATCTCCGCCGCTTTCGCCCTGAGTGTGTCCAGGTCTTCGCCGAAGAGTTTGATGCCCAGGTCCGCGCGGATGCCGGCCACCATCTCGTTGAGGCGCATCTCGATGGGCTGCGTGTAGACGGCCCGCATGCCTGGGAGTCTCCCCGTCGCCGCGGCCATCTTCGAGACGATCTCCGCCTGCGTCTTCGCCTCCCGCCACTCGGCTTTCGGCCGGAGCGTCATGAAGATGTCGGTCAGCTCCAGGCCCATCGGGTCGGTCGCCACCTCGGCGGTGCCGGTGCGGCTCCAGATGTCGGCGATCTCGTGGGGAAATTTTTTGAGGAGCAACTGCTCGATGCGCGTCCCGTAGCGGACCGACTCCGCGACGCTCACTCCGGCCATGCGGATGGTGTTGATCGTCAGCGTGCCCTCATTGAGCCGCGGCACGAACTCCGAGCCCAGATTCAGCCCCAGGATCGTGGTCGCCACCGTGATCAAACCCACCAGAAGGAGCGTCGCGACGGGGTGATCGAGCCCGGCCCGCAGCAGCGGTTGAAAGAACCGGTGGGCGGCGCGGTCGAGGAACGTTTCCTGTTCGGACATCCGCCGCGACAGTCCGAGCGATGCCAGAACGGGCATGAGCGTCAGGGACAGAATGAGCGAAGCCGTCAACGCGAAGATGACCGTCAGCGCCATCGGCCGGAAGAGCTTCCCCTCGACGCCCTGCAAGGTGAGGATCGGCAGATACACGATCATGATGATGAGCTCACCGAACATGGTGGGCTTTCTCACCTCCAGGGCCGCATCGCGGATGATGGCCTGTTTGCCGCGCGGGGAACGGTCGTGCGCGAGGTGTCGCACGCAGTTCTCGACCATGACCACCGAACTATCGACGATGAGTCCAAAGTCGATCGCGCCGAGGCTCATCAAGCTGCCCGCGATGCCGATCTTCTCCATCATCGTCACCGCGAACAGCATCGAGAGCGGAATGGCGGACGCGACGATCAACCCGGCCCGCAGGTTTCCGAGGAAGGCAAAGAGCACCGCGATGACCAGGAGGGCGCCCTCGAACAGATTCTGCGCGACGGTCTTCAAGACCTGATTGACGAGATCCGTGCGGCGATACACCACCGCGATCTTGACCCCGGGCGGCAGGGCCTTGCGGACCGACTCCATGGCCCGGTCGAGGGCCAGCGTCACGGTGCGCGAATTCTCTCCCATGCGCATGAAGGCCAGGCCCAGAACGGCTTCGCCCTTGCCCTGGGCCGTGACCGCTCCGCGGCGCAGCGCGTGGCCGGTGGCGATTTCGGCCACGTCCTTGACGCGGATCGGCACCCCATCCAGGGACTGGATGACGATGTTGCCGATCTGCTCGGGCGTCGTGGTCCGTCCCACACCTTGAATGAGGCTGGCCTCGCCCGCGCGGGCAATCATGCCGCCGCCCACGTTCTGGTTGTTCCGCCGCAGGGCGTCCATGAGGTGATTGAGCGTCAGCCCGTACTTGGCCAGCTTCACCGGGTCGGAGCAAACCTCGACTTGCTGGGCCAGCCCGCCCCAGACATTCACTTCCGCCACGCCCGCCACGCGTCGCAGCCGGGGGCGGATGACCCAGTCCTGGAGCGTGCGCAGCTCGGTCAGGCCATACTGCGGGTTCTGGCTGGAAAGGATGTAGTGATAAACCTCGCCCAGGCCGGTGGCCACCGGACCCATCACGGGCCGGGCGATGCCTTGCGGCAGCTCGACCTCTCCCAGGCGTTCGTTGACTTGCTGCCGGGCGAAATCGATGCCCGTGCCGTCCTCGAAGAGGGCCACCACCTGCGAGAAGCCGGACTTCGAGACGGACCGCACCTCCTGAAGCCCCTTCAAGCCGCCGATCGCGTACTCGACCGGGAAGGTGATGAGCCGCTCGACTTCCTCGGGCGCGAGCTCGGGGGCGACGGTGTTGATCTGGACCTGGACCGGGGTCGTGTCCGGGAAGGCATCCAGGGGGAGCCGCGCCGCCGCCTGGACCCCGACGACGACGAGCAGGGCCGCCGCCAGCAGGACGAGGAAGCGGTTGTTCAGACTGAAGCGGATCAGGGCGTTGAGCATCGCGGGGCGCCTCCGGGTTCACTCGCTGCACCCGGCACCGATGGCACCTTGGGTGATCTCGGTCTTGAGCAGAAACGCCGCCCGTGGTGACGACCGTCTGGCCGGGCTTCAGGCCCCAGACCACCTCCAGCAGGTCCTGTTGGCCGCTCGGCCGGGTCACCACGTGCTGCGGTCGATATCGGCCTGCCCCGACCGGGAGGAAAACCAGGTCCGCGTGGTCCTTGCGCTGAACGGCCTCCTTCGGGACGACCACGGCCCGGTGTTCCGCGCCGATCCGGATCTCGGCGCGGCCGAACTGGTTGGCGCGCAACCGGCCCGCCGGGTTGCCCACCCCGGCCCGGATGCGGATGGTCCGGGTGGTTTGATTCACCTCGGTCCCGGCCCACGTCACCCGGCCTTCAAAAATCGGACCGTCGGTGCCCGAGATGGTGAAGGTCACCGGCTGGCCGAGGGCCACCGAGGCGATGTCGCTTTCATACACGTCGATCCAGAGCCACATCGTCGCGGTGTCGGCCACGGCAAAGAGCTTGCTCGCGGCTTCGACCGCTTCCCCGAGGACGGCGTGCCGCACGACGACCGTGCCCGCGAGCGGACTGGCGATGTTCAGCCGGCTGGAAGTGTCCTTGGCCTGGAGCATCTCGGTCAGGTCGTCGTCGCGAAAGCCCAGGTTCCGGAGCTTCTGCTGGGCGTCCTGGGCCGCGGCCTGGGCCTGATTGAAGGCCGCGCTGGCGGCCACTTCGTCCTTCAGAGGCAAGGCATTCTGCTGGGCGAGGGTCGCGGTCCGCTCATAGTTGTCCCGGGCCAGATTCAAGACCGCTTGAGAGGAGAGGTATTGCGACCTGGCCGCGCTGACCTCGGCGGAATCGACCACCGCCAGGATCGTCGCCCGCCGGGACCGTCTGGCCCAGATCGGCCCGGACCTCACGGAGATACCCGGCCACGCGCGGGCTGATGTCGGTGTAACCGTTGGCGTCATAGGCGGTTTCCGCGTTGGCTTTGAGGAAGTGCGCGTGGCGGTCCTCACGTACGTCGGCCGTGGCGATGCCGACCGTGTCGGCCACCTCCATCGAGGCGAAACGGACCAGCGGGAGCAAGTCGCGGCAGGTCGCTGGCGTGGCGGTCGTGATCCGCTTGGGATGCCCGCCTTCGCACTCGCGGCACGTCTCTTCCGGCTGGTTGTGGAGCGCACACCAGCCGTCATCGACGAGGTGAAGATCCGCGTGCTCGGCCGCGCACGTCGGGCAGAAAAGCCTGGGCAAGCGATGTTCGCACAGGGCCAGCCCATATCTCCGGGCGGCCTCGGGATGGCAGAGCGTGCAGAGGCGCTCCGGGATATCGCCGTGCTCCCGGCACAGGAGGATCGTCTCCTTGACCTCCGGGTGGCAGAGCGTGCAGAGCGTCTCCGGCACGCCGTGTTCCTTGCAGCGCGGCCCGGCGTCGGCCGCTCGTCCCCACGTGCGCCACGGGCCGACGCGGGCCCAGTCGGGCACGAGCGCGGGTCGCACCCACGCGATGCCCAGCACGATTCCCGACACGGCCACAAGGCCCAGGGCGGCAAAAAGGCGCAGCTTCATCGGTCGTCTCCCCCGGATTTGAAATGCAAGACCGCCGGTGGCAAGGTCCGCCGCAGGGGGAACGACTCAAACGATCAGCCAGACGCTCCGCAGTTGGGTCAAGGGGAGGCTGGTTGCGGGAAGCCAGGTGGGAGGGCCGAGGGGTGTCACCGGACCGGGCCGGCGGGGCGGGAAGAGAGAAGCCGGGGGCGCGCTCAGAAACGGACCGGTCAGCTCGGGGGCAAAGCGAGGCAGATCGGGGCGGAGAATTCCGCCCGACGATTCCACCGGGACATCAATGCAAGGGCAGCAAGGCCAGCTCGGATCGCAGGCGATGTCACCGGCACATGGATCGGCCGCGGGGGAGCAGGTCCCCGAGGCGCATGCGGTACAACGATCCCCCAGCGCGCTGATGTCGAAATGCCCGTCCTGGCCGAAGCACAAGACGAGGCCCCGCTCCTGGGTCAGCCCGGAAATCAGGCAGGGCACCAGGCAAAGCCACGTCGCCAGGGTCCGGAGGAATCGAAAGCACATGGTGCCGAAATCTTAACAGAACCCCTCATGCGGTCAATCGCGTGGTCCTGGCGGCCTTGCGGCCGGGGGCGGCCGTCGCTAGATTTGGGCGGGCCGGCCAGAGGGAACGGGTCGAGGTGGACATGCCACGAATTGCGGTCGGATTACTGGGACTGGGAACGGTGGGCACGGGCGTGGCGCGGCTCTTGCACGACGCGCACGACCGCATCGCGCCGGGCGGGCTGTCCCGTGGAGATCAAGTGGGCGCTGGTGCGGGAGCGGGCACGACCGCGCACCGCGCCCCTGCCCCCGGCGGCGCTCGTGACCGACCCGGCGACGATCCTGAACGATCCGGAAGTGAGCGTCGTGGTCGAGTGCCTGGGAGGCACCGACCCGGCTTTACGCCTGGTGCGCGATGCGCTGGGTGCCGGCAAGGACGTCATCACGGCCAACAAGGCGCTGCTGGCCGAGCACGGCACCGAGATCTTCGCGCAGGCGCACCGGCACGGCCGGGCGGTGGCGTTCGAGGCCAGCGTCGGCGGCGGCATCCCGATTGTCCAGGCGCTGCGGGTCGGGCTGGCGGCCAATCAGATCCAGGCCCTGTCCGCGATCGTCAACGGCACGTGCAACTTCATCCTCACCGCCATGAGCCTGGAGGGCCGTCCGTATGCCGCCGCCCTGGCCCAGGCGCAGGAACTCGGCTACGCCGAGCCGGACCCCGCGCTCGATGTCAATGGCACCGACACGGCGCACAAGCTGGCCATCCTGGCGCAACTGGCGTTCGGGGTGAACGTGCGGCTGGATCAGATTCCCCGCCAGGGGATCGACCAGCTCCAGGTGGCCGACGTGCGCTATGCCGGCGAGCTGGGTTACGCGGTCAAGCTGCTGGCCCAGGCGCGGCTGGGGCCCGGCGGGCTGGAATTGCGCGTCGCGCCGCGCCTGGTGCGCAAGGGCACGCCGCTCGCCGAGGTGCGCGGGCCGTACAACGCCGTCCGCGTGGTCGGCGACGCGGTGGGCGACACGCTCTTCTACGGCCGAGGCGCCGGCGCCATGCCCACCGCCTCCGCGGTGGTCGGCGACCTGATCGACGTCATCGTCGGCCGCGCCGCCTGCACCGATCACGTCCTCGAATTGTGGTCGGCCGACGCCCCCGCGATCGACCTGGCCGCGCCCGACCAGGTGCGCAGCCGGTATTATCTTCGCTTTCTCATCGCCGACCGGCCGGGCGTGCTGGCGACGATTGCGCAGATTCTGGGGAACCACGGCATCAGCATCGCCAGTGTCATCCAGCACGAGGCCACCGAAAGCGTCACGGCCCCCGAGGCGGTGTCTCTGGTCATCATGACGCACCAGGCCGTCGAGGCCTATCTGACCGAAGCGCTGCAGGAAATCGACCGGCTCGAAATCGTCGCGCCGCCGAGCGTCTGCCTGGGGGTGGACGAAGCATGAGATCGCCTCTCTCTTCTCTTGTAGGGTAGGCTTTAGCCTGCCAATCTCATAGTCTTATGGAATTGGCAGGCTAAAGCCTACCCTACAAGAGAAGACAACACTCAAGAGGTCAAGGCGAGCCACCATGGCCATGAAGTACGCGATCGTGATCCCGGACGGCGCGGCGGATGAGCCGTGCGAGGTGCTCGGCGGACGCACGCCGTTGCAGGCCGCGCACATTCCGAACATGGACCGCATCGCCCGGGAGGGCGTCCTGGGACGTTCCCGCAACGTCCCCGATCGGTTCGTGCCCGCCAGCGACGTGGCCACCTTGAGCCTCTTCGGCTACGACCCGGTCCGCTATTACACGGGTCGCGCGCCGCTGGAAGTGGTGGCCATGGGGGTGCCGCTCGGACCCGACGACTGGGCGGTCCGCTGCAATCTCATGACCATCCGCGACGGCCGGATGACGGACTTCACCGCCGGCCACATTTCCGACGCCGAGGGCCGCCAGCTTATCGAGGTGCTCCGCATCGGCATCACCACGTCACGGCCGAACATCGAGTTCCACGCGGGCGTCAGTTACCGCAACGCCATGGTTTATCGCAGCCGGCCGGGGGAATCGCCGTTCGGCGACGACACCCTGACGATCCCGCCGCACGACGTGCCCGACCAGCCCGCCGCCGATCACCTGCCGCGCGGCACCGGGGCCGACTTGCTCCGGGAGTTGATGCAGGTCGGCTCGATTTTGATCCGGAACCACCCCGTCAATCTCCAGCGCGTCGCGGCCGGCAAGCTGCCGGCCAACGCCATCTGGCTCTGGGGCCAGGGCAAGGCGCCGATCGTGCCCAAGTTCCAGGAGCTGTACGGCTTGCGGGGGGCGATCATCTCGGCCGTCGATCTGGTCCGGGGCACCGCCATGCTCGCGGGCTGGGACCGCGTCGATGTGCCCGGCGCGACCGGCTATCTCGATACGGACTATGCCGCCAAGGGGCGGGCCGCGGTCGAGGCGCTCAAGACGCATGACCTGGTGTGCGTCCATGTCGAGGCGCCCGACGAGGCCAGCCACGAGGGACGGACCGACGCGAAGATCGAAGCCATCGAACGGATCGACCGCGACATCGTCGGCCCCCTGCTCGATGCGCTCCCCGCGTACGATTCCTGGCGCATCCTCATCTCGCCCGACCATTCCACGATGCTCCGCACCAAATCCCACGACCGCGCCGGTCGCCTGGGCGATGTGCGGCACCGGCTTGACCGCCTCGGGCCAGCCCTACGACGAGATCGCCGCGCAACAGGCCGGCGGACCCTTCTTCGAGGAAGGCTGGACACTCATGAGTGCTTTCTTGCGCAAGGGCCCATCGCCGCCGGCACGTAGGATGGCCGGGTGGCATGCCCACGTCTGCGTGGGCATGTCCGCCGATACCCTCCCGGACATGCCCACGCAGACGTGGGCATGCCACCCGGCCGGGGAGACTCACGGAGGCTGACTCCGACCCCGCGATCATGGTATCGTAGGACCGTCGCGGGCCGCGCCGAGTGAGCGCGCGGATTCAGCCTATCAAGGAGCGAACGGTGCCTCTGCTGGTCCAGAAGTTTGGCGGTACGAGCGTGGCCGACGCGCACAAGATCCTGGCCGCGGCGCGGCGGGCCATCCGCGCGCATGGCGAAGGGAACCAAGTGATCGTGGTGGTCTCGGCGCGGGGCCACACGACCGATGAGCTGATCGCGCTGGCCCAGGAAATCAGCGAGCGGCCCCCCGCCCGCGAGATGGACATGCTGCTGGCCACCGGCGAGCAAGTCTCGATCGCCCTGATGGCCATGGCCATCGAGGAGCTGGGGGTCCCCGCGATCAGCTTCACGGGCGCCCAGATCGGCATCGTCACGGACAGCTTCCACACCAAGGCCCGCATCCGCAACATCGCCGCCGAGCGCATGCGCGAGGCGCTGGATGCGGGCAAGATCGCCATCGTGGCCGGGTTCCAGGGCGTGGACGAACACGCGAACATCACCACCCTGGGCCGGGGCGGCTCCGACACCACGGCCGTCGCCCTGGCCGCCGCGCTCGGGGCCGGCGGCTGCGAGATCTACACCGACGTGGACGGCGTCTACACGACCGACCCGCGTATTGTCCCCGAGGCGCACAAGATCGACCGCATCACCTACGACGAGATGCTCGAACTGGCCAGCCTGGGCGCCGGCGTGATGCACTCGCGGTCGATCGAGTTCGCCAAGAAATTCGACGTGCCGATCCACGTGCGCAGCTCGGTCTCCGACGCGCCCGGCACCTGGATTGTCGGCAGCGCGGAAGGCCGCCGCCTGGGCGTGAGCGTCACCGGCGCGGCGCTGGCCCGGGACGAGGCGCGCGTGACCGTGCTGGGCGTGCCCGACCGCCCCGGCGTCGTCCACGCGCTGTTCCAGCCGATCGCCGAGGCGAATATCCCCGTCGATATGATCGTGCAGAACGTCGGCAACGACGGCGCGACCGAAGTCTCCTTCACCGTGGCCGGCGGCGAGCTGGCCGAGACCCTGCGTGTGACCGAAGCCGCCGCGCGCGCGATCGGCGCGAAGGGCCTCACGCACGATCGCAACGTGGCCAAGATCTCGATCGTCGGCCAGGGGATGGAAGTCCACACGGGCGTCGCCACCACCATGTTCGAGACGCTGGCCCGCGCGGGCATCAATATTCAGATGATCACAACGAGCGAGATCAAGATCAGCGTGCTCGTGGATCGAAGCGCGGCCGTGGCCGCGTTGCGGGCCGTCCACCGCGCCTTTGACCTCGGCCGCGCCGGCCAGGAATTCACCGCGCCGTTCGTGCCGCACGCGCGCACGACGAAAGCCGGACGGTGATCTGGCGGCCGAGTCGGACGCTCCCGAGCCCGCGGGGATGGAAGACCTGGTGATCTCGGGCGTCACGCTCGACGAGAACCAGGCGCGCGTCACGCTCTGGAACGTGCCCGACGAGCCCGGCTACGCGGCCAAGGTGTTCCGCCTCGTCGGCGATGATAACATCCTGGTCGATATGATCGTGCAGAACGTCGGCGCGGACGGCCGGACGCACCTGTCGTTCACCGTCCCGAAGGCCGACGCGCAGAAGGCCGCCGCCGTGCTGGCGCCGCTGGGTCCGGAGCGCATTCGCGTCGAGCCGCGCTGGCCAAGTTGTCGGTCATGGGCGTGGGCATTCGCACCCACACGAGCGTGGCCACGCGCATGTTCGGCGCCCTGGCGGAAAAGGGCATCAACATCGCCTTGATCAATACCAGTGAGATCCGTATCAACGTCGCCTGTGAACGCGCCGGGGACGCGACGGGCGCGATGCCCTCTGCGCGGCGTTCTGCTGCGACGCGGAGTGATCTTCGTCTCTTGTCTCTCTTGTAGGGTAGGCTTTAGCCTGCCAATTCCATAGTCTTTCAGAATTGGAATTGGCAGGCTAAAGCCTACCCTACGAGACGGAATGATCCTCCATAGCTCGACCCGCTTTTCCCCCATCACGAACGAAGAGAGTCAACACCGTGGCACGCGACAAGGTGGTACTGGCCTACAGCGGCGGCCTGGATACGTCGGTGGCCGTCAAGTGGATCAACGAAACTTACGGCCTGGACGTGATCGCCTACACGTGCGATCTCGGCCAGGGCCAGGACATCGAGGCGATCAAGCAAAAAGCCCTCAAGACCGGCGCCGTCGAGGCGGTGGCCGAGGACGTGCGCAACCTGTTCGTGGACTATTTCGTCCTCCCCTCCCTCATGGCCGGCGCCTTGTACGAAGGCAAGTACCCGCTGGCCACCGCCCTGGGACGCCCCTTGATCGCCCAGCGCATGGTCCACTTCGCCCGCGAGCTCGGCGCGACGGCCGTCGCGCACGGCTGCACCGGCAAGGGCAACGACCAGGTCCGCTTCGATGTCACCTTCCAGACGCTCGCCCCCGAGTTGAAGATCATCGCGCCGGTGCGCGAGTGGAAGTGGACCCGCTCCGAGGAGCTGGCCTACGCGCACCAGCACGGCATCGCCCTCGAAGCGGCGTCCGAGAAAATTTTCAGCACCGACCAGAACCTCTGGGGCCGTTCGGTCGAGTCGGGCGTGCTCGAAGATCCCTGGGTCGAGCCGCCCTCGGAAGCCTTCGAATGGACCGCCGACCTCGACAAGACGCCGCATGAGCCCGAGGTCGTCGAGATCACCTTCGAGCGCGGCAAGCCGGTCGCGCTCAACGGCCGCGAGCTCGACGGCGTGCCGCTCATCCTGGAGCTCAACACGATCGCGGGCCGGCACGGCGTCGGCCGGGTCGATCACGTCGAGAACCGCCTCGTCGGCATCAAGAGCCGCGAAATCTACGAGGCCCCCGCCGCCGTCGTGCTCCACGAGGCGCACCGCGAGCTGGAATTCCTCACGCTCACCAAGGACGCCATCCGCTTCAAGACGCACGTCAGCCAGACCTATTCCGACCTGATCTACAACGGCCTCTGGTTCAGCGCCCTGCACCAGGACCTGATGGCGTTCGTCGTCTCGAACCAGCAGTACACCTCGGGCACGGTGCGGCTGAAGCTGTACAAGGGCAGTTGCCAGGTCATCGGCCGCAAGAGCGACTTCAGCCTCTACCGCTACGAGCTGGCCACGTATGAAAAGGGCGACCAGTACGACGCCACCGCCGCGCAAGGCTTCATCAAGATCCACGGCCTGATGCAAACGACCCAGGCCAAACACCAGATGCTCAAGGGCCCCGGCGCCGCGCGCGTCTGGAACTGCCCTCGATCATCCCGCCCGACACGGCCAAGTGAGCGGAAGGGAATCGTGATGAGAGTCCTGGTGCTCGACCCTGATGTCAGCGCCCACCTGATCCAAAAGCGGCGCGAGCTCGGACACGACCGCCAGGACGAGGTCTGGGACGGCCTGTACATGATCATGCCGTCGCCCAACGTCGAACATCAGGACATCCGCGGCGGGCTGACGGCGATCCTCGTCACCCTGGTCACCTGGCAGGGTCAGGGCGACGTCTATCCCGGTGTCAACGTCAGCGATCGGGCGGACGACTGGACCAGGAACTACCGTTGTCCCGACGTCGCGGTTTATTTCCCCGACAATCCCGCCACGCTGTTCGAGGCCCACTATCAAGGCGGCCCGGACTTCGCCGTCGAGATCGTCAGCCCCGACGACCGTTCCCGCGACAAGCTGGCCTTCTACGCGAGCGTCGGCACGCGCGAGCTGCTCGTGATCGACCGTTATCCCTGGCGGCTCGAGCTGTACCGGCTGGAAAACGGGGCGCTCGTCCCGGCCGGCTCGTCCGAGCCGGGGAGCGGTCCCGGGCTCGCCAGTACGGTCTTGCCGTTGCGCTTCCGGCTCATAACGGGCACGGAACGGCCCGCGATCGAGATGCTGCACAATGATGAGCGGCAACGCTGGCAGGTATGAGAGGGTGTACGAGAAGAAGGGGTCTTCTGTGTAGCGGCGGCCGTCTCGGCCGCTCCGGATTCCCGAACCGGAGCGGCCGAGACGGCCGCCGCTACACAGAGGGGCCGCTCCGACCTCTTCTCGTACACCCGTTCAGGTTGTCCTCCGCGTCGCACTCGCGCGGCATGTGCTGGATTCAGAGTTGCCGCCGGACTATGCTAAGAGGCTATCCGGGAAGTCCGTTCTAGCCCCGAAGGGGCGGAAGTGAATAGCCCAGGGCGTCAGCCCTGGGTCGGCGATGGACAGTGCGACAGGATCCTCCGGAGCCCCGCAGGGGCGACAGAAGGTCCAGCGGGGCCGTGAGTTCTGTCGCCCCTGCGGGGCTCCGGAGCGGGTTTCTGACGCGTCGCTCTAGTTCCCAGGGCTGACGCCCTGGGCTATTCACTTCCGCCCCTTCGGGGCTAGAACGGACTTCCCGGACAGTCTCTAACTCCCGGGAAACGCACCGCCTGACTCATCGTCACATATCCTCATCAGGACCTTCGCGCAAGCGACATCCCCGGTCGGGAGAAGCTCTCATGCGTACTTTCGTCAAAGGGGAAGGCCCGGACCGCAAGTTCGTCATGATCGAGGTCCAGGGGCGGCGCATGGCCGTCATCAATGGCCGGGCCGACGGCTCCAAGAAACGGACCGAGAAGGAGCTGGCCAGCGAGGCCGACGCCGCCAAAGCCGCCGAGCGGATGGCCCAGGAGGCGATCGCCCGCGGCTATGCCGAGCAGAAGTCGAGCGCCAGGCCGGCCGTGGCCGTCGCGAAGACGCCGCAAAAAGAGGAAGAGGCCATCTACAGCCTGGATGAAGCCGAGGAGCCGATTGCCGACGCCGCGCCGGTGCTTCCCCGCATGACCGCCCCGCCCGCCGGCGCCGCCGAAAAGCCATCCAAGCCCAAGAAAAAGAAGAAACGGAAGAAGCAGAGTGGGGAAAAGCCCGACTGGCTCTTCCTCGTCGGCATCTCGTCGCTGAGCGTGGTGCTCGTGGGCCTGGTCGGCTACTTCGTCTGGAACACGTTCCTCAAGCCGGCCACGCTCGTCGGCGTCTGGCAAGGCTCCCGGCTCGATTACGAGATCAGCAAGATGCCGACCAAGCAGGACTACCACATGGCCCTCGACGCCCAGCACAACGTCTCGCTGGTGCTCCAGAAGGAAATCGAGTTCAAGGGCACCTACAGCGCGGACAAGAACCACCTGCACCTGAAGGTCGCCAACACGAAGGACCCGGACGATAAGGAAGAGATGGACTACACGTTCAAGCTGTCCAGCTCCGAGCTCGATCTGTTTGACAGCCAGGGAAAGAAGATCGTCGAGCTGATCCGGCTCAACGAGGCGCCCAAGCTCGGTGCCGCCGCACCGGCCGCGGCGCCGCCGCCGGGAGGAGGCGAGCTGCCCAAGGCCGATGCCGGCCTGGCATCGCAGGATTTCAGCGTCAAGGATGGCTCCTTCGCCTGCAAGTACCCCGCGGGCTGGACGCCTCAGAGTGGGGCGTCGGGCGATAACACCTTCGCCTGGGCCTCGTTCGAGAAGGATTCGGCCAAGATCAAGATCGAAGCCGACATCGCCGGTTCGCTCATGACCGGCATCGCGCATCCCCACGGCGACACCGAGGGCGGCGAAGCGCCCGTGTTGACCGCGCACAACCTGAACAAGAAGAAAGTGGCCGAGAATTTCGAGAAATACGTCGAAGGCGACCCCCAGACCTTCACCAGCGAGGGCCTGGGCGAAGGCCGCATCGTCGAGTTCAAAGCCAGCGCCGGCGGCCTGTTCGGCGGCACGATCCACGGCTATCGCGCCACGCTGCTCTCCAACGACCGCCGCGTCGGCATCCTCTGCCAGTGCCCCGAGAAAGAGTGGCCCAAAGACAAGCCGACCTTCTTCGCGGTCATCCACAGCCTGCACAGGTAGGGTGGGCACCGCCCACCTCTTCGAATACCCGGAAGGTGGGCGGTGCCCACCCGACATTGTTACCTCGGCGTTTGTGGTCTTTCCGCGTGGATTGTCCCTGCTGCGCGGAACGACCCGGCGTCAACGCCGGGCCGAAGAGGGAAGGTGCCCGGTGAACCGGGCGGGGAGAGGCGCACCGGAGCGCGTGGTCGTTCGCCCGGTTCACCGGGCGTACCGCGCCGCGGTCACAGGCCCGGCGTTCACGCCGGGTCGAGCCGGTCTGACCCGGCGTCAACGCCGGGCCGAAGAGGGAAGGTGCCCGGTGAACCGGGCTGAGAGATGCGCACCTGAGCGCGTGGTCTTTCGCCCGGTTCACCGGGCGTACCGCGCCGCGGTCACAGGCCCGGCGTTCACGCCGGGTCGAGCGGCGCCGGGGTCGCTTGCGGCTTCGCCGCGCTACGAAGGCAAAACACGCCCCAGCCACGCCAGCGCCTCATCCCGATTGTGAATCTCGCCTTCGAGCTGGGCCTCGCGGATCTCGTCCAGGAGCGTCTTGAAGCGGGGGCCGGGCTTCAAACCCAGCCCGGCCAGATCGTTGCCGGTGACGAGCGGCGGCGGGTTGATCGGGCCGTCGGGCTGCTCACGCAGATAGAACGCGCAGAATTCGACGTGCCGCGCAGGCCCCCCGATGGCCGCCGCGTGGGCCCGGTCCAGCGCGATCAGCTCCGCGCAGCCGGGTTCGGCGAGGATCATCTTCAGCCGCGATCGGCGCAGACTCTCCGCCGCCCGCAGATCGTGGTGATGCGCCACCAGCCAGACGGCGCGCTCCCGCTCGGCGTTCGAGAGCCGCAGATCGCGGGCGATTTGATCCGTGATTTGACCCCCGACGGCCGCATGCTCGGCCACGTTCCGCGGCTTGCCGACATCGTGCAACAGCGCGGCCAGGGCCAGCGGAAAGCTCGGTTCGGAAAGAAAATCGAGCACGCGCAGGGTGTGCTCCCAGACATCCTCGTCGCGCGCCTCCTGGGGACAGCCGCGCAACGGCCCGAGATCGGGCAGGACCGCGGCGAGGAGGCCGGTGTCGAAGGCCAGCTTCATGCCCGTCGCCCGGCGGGAATGAACCAGAATCTTGCGCAGCTCCTGGGCGATCCGTTCCGGCGCGACGACGCGCACCTGATCGGCCATCGCGGTCAGCGCGGCGCGGGTGGCGGGATCGAGCTGAAAATCAAAGCGCGCGGCGAAGCGCACGGCGCAGAGAGGCGGAGCTTGTCCTCGTGGAACCGCGCCACAGGGTCGCCGATCGCGCGAATGCGCCGCGCTTGAAGATCGTCATGACCGCCGACGAAGTCGAGGATCTCACCGCTGAGAGGGTCGAGAAACATGCCATTGATGGTGAAATCCCGCCGCGCGGCGTCTTCCTCGGGCGTGCCGAAGGTGACGCTCTCGGGGCGGCGGCCGTCGAGATAGCGGCCGTCGGTTCGAAACGTGGCAACCTCGACCTCGCCCGCGCCGACCGGTCCCAGCACGCGCACGACCCCGAAGCTGACCCCCACCGGCACCGTGCGCCGGAAGAGTTTCATGACGCTGCGCGGGCGTGGCGTCGGTCGCCACGTCATAATCGGCGGGCGGGTGGCCCAGCACCAGGTCCCGCACGCAGCCGCCGGCCCAGAGCGCCTGGAAGCCCGCGCGCGGAGCGTCGCGACCACCTCCGTGGCAAACTGCCGGCGCGCATCAGGATTCATCCGTCGTGGTCTCCTGCCCGGCCGGCGGTTCGAGCGTGCGGATGGAAAGCCACGCATGGCTATAGCGCCGGCGATCCCAGGTGGGGAAATCCGGCAGGTCGGCCTCGTCCAGCTCCCGCCCCGATGCGACGACGATCGTGGAACCCACCGGCAGCCGGGCGAGCAGGTGCGCGAGCATGGGCCTGATCCGCCGGGCGCGGCCCTCGAACTCGCGCGAGGGCGGGTCGATGAAGATGACGACGGGCGTCTCGTCCAGCGGCTGGAACGAACGCGCCCAGGCGAACGCGTCGGCGATCAGGACGGCGCCCCGGTCCTCGTAACGGAGCGTCGCCAGGTTGCGGCGGATGGAACCGGCGGCCGCCCGGTTGCGCTCGATGAACAGCGCGCGGGCCGCGCCCCGGCTCAAGGCCTCCAGCCCCAGTGCGCCGGTGCCGGCGAACAGGTCGATGACCGTACCATCCGCGACCGTCTCGCGGAGGATGTTGAAGATCGACTCGCGCACCAGGTCGCTGGTCGGCCGCACGTCGCGCCCCGGCACGCTGCTGATCTTGTGCCCCCGCCGCTGTCCCGCGATGATCCGCATGGTCTCGCCCCCCTGGGCATCGCTGATTTTTCGAGACGGAAGCAACGAGCCCGGGGCCATCCGAGGAGAATGTTCCTGGGTGCCACGGGTTCCGCTTTGGGAACCCGTGCCTAATGGCCCCGGCAAGAAAGTAGGTCGGACAATCCTGTCCGACTCCCCCGGCCTGTCGGACAGGATTGTCCGACCTACAGGAGGATTCTCTTTGCCGGGGTAATAATGGCCCCGGACACGGGTTCCCAAAGCGGAACCCGTGGCACCCGACATCTCTTTGCAGGACGACCCGGTATCCTCCGACAGTGCATTTTTTTCTCAAGTTTCATGGTATCACAACCGACTCGCCTTGACGTCTCGGAACGCCTCGGCGATATTACCACGGCACCACGCAGTCCACCGTGGGACAAAGAGAAGCTCAAGGACGAGACCGGTCGGTTCGCGCCCCTGCATCGCCGCCAGAGGCCGTCGGCGCCGCGAACGGCCGCAACAGCAGGATACGGATGGCCATGACGCGCCCCTCTCCGCGCTGGGCGGCAGCCTGGTCGGATTGCTCATCCTCGTCAGTCTGTCGTATGCCGGCGACACCGCCGCGGCGCTCGCCCAGCGCGCACCCGCCTGGCGCAGCACGACGGCCGGCACGCGGTCGCACTCCTCGAGGCGGCCTTGCCCGGCGCGCCGGCCCCGGCCCGTGGCGAGCTCATCGAGGAGCTGCGGCGCGCTTACCACGAGGCGATCCGCCAGGCCGACGCGGACCAGAAGCCCCGCGAGGCGGCCTCCTACCGCGAGAACCTGGCCATCCTCGACCATGCATCGCACCCCGCGGCGACCGCGACGCCACCCAGCCCGCCGGCGGACATGCCGAGTCCGCCGCAGGCCCTCGCCGGGACGCCGACGCCCGCGCCGCCCGCCGCGCCAGACGAACCCAAACCTGAGCTGGTCGCCCCGCTGACGGTCGCGGCCACACCCACTCCCCAGGACGCCGCGGTCAAGCCGATCTCCTTGCCCCAGGCCGCTCCCGAGCCCGCCGCCGCGCCTACGCCTACGCCCAAGATGGATCTGGAGACCGGCGACGCGGCCTTTCGCGCCAAGCGGTTTGACGAGGCCGGGCGGATCTACGCCACGCTGGCCCGCGCGGGCACGCTGCCCGCCGTGCGCCGCGATGCCTGGGCCTACTGCCGCATGGTCGCCGTCATCGATCGCCTCAATGCCCAGAATCAGACCGGCGCGGACTGGGAGGCGATCCGGGCGGAAGTCGATCAAATCCGCCGCCTGAACCCCGGCAACTGGTACGCCGAGTATCTCCGGAACCTCGTGGCGGAACGCGCCGCGCAGACGCGGCCGCCGGCCGGTAATGGTAATGGCAATGGCAATCGCGTCGTGCTCCGCGGCGGATCGCCCGATGATGGCGCAGTTCGCTCGCGGCGCCGCCAGTTCATCGCGCCCGCCACCGTCCCGGTGTCCGCGCCTGCCAACGGTCCGGTCCGACCAGCCGGGACGCCCGCGAGCTCCTGGCAGGTCTGGGAGACACCCAACTTCCGCGTCTACCATGCGAACCTCGCGCTGGCCCAGCGCGTGGGGCAGATCGCCGAGACCACGCGGACCGAACAGACGCGCCGCTGGGGATCGCCCGCCCAGGGTCAGACCTGGTCGCCGCGGTGCGAGCTGTACCTGTATCCGACGGCCGCGGTCTTCCACGAGCGCACCGGCCAGCCTCCCGAGGCGCCGGGTTCTCGACCATGGCGATCAATAGCGGCCGGGTGACGGCGCGGCGGGTCAACGTGCGGGCCGATCATCCCAACCTGCTCGCCGCCGTCTTGCCGCACGAGATCACGCACATCATCCTGGCGGACCTGTTCCCCGACCAGCAGATCCCCCGCTGGGCCGACGAGGGCATGGCCGTGCTCTCCGAACCGAGCGCCGAGCAGGACCTCCGCGCCGCCGACCTGGCCCAGCCGATGGCGAAGCAGGAGCTCTTCCGGCTGGCCGACCTCATGACCATGGACTATCCCGACGGCCGTTACTGGAGCCTTTATTACGCCCAGAGCGTCTCCTTGACGCGCTTCCTGGTCGGCCAGGGGACGCCCGCGCAGTTCGTGGACTTCGTGCGGTCGTCGCAACGCAACGGCATCGAATCCGAGTTGAAGCGCATCTACCAGATCGGCGGCTTCGACGAGCTTCAGCGGCGCTGGGTCGAACAGGTCCGCCGCGCTCCCCGCGGTCGCCGCCGCCAGGACCGCCCGCGCCGAGCCGCCCGCCGATACCGCGCGCCACTGACCGGATCGTGGAAAACCGAGGACGAACGGCCTGGGTGGCATGCCCACGTCTTCGTGGGCATGTCCGGGAATCCCACCCGCGCTCGCGGACATGCCCACGAAGACGTGGGCATGCCACCCGGAAACGGACGGTGTGCGAACCCGAGAGAGCCTCGCGCACATCCTCGAAGAACTTCTCTTGCGAGGTTCGGCCCGCTCTGGCATCGTAGTGCCTTGGGGGGAGAACGACGCTCAACCAGGAGCCCCCCACGTGTTCCACAAAACCAAGGTGCTGTGCACTCACCCGGGCTGCGTGCAGGAAGCGACCACCAAGATCGCTTGCCCGTGGACCTACCATCGATTCTCAGAACTCAAAACGTACGGTTTCGCCTGTCCGGACCATGTCAACGAGGTACTGGACGGCGCAGAGAGCGACTCCGCTCGCCCGTTCTCCGCGAGGGAGAACGCCTCGGCGTGCTCACGACGTACGACCTGGAAGCTTATTGCTGAGGGGGGCGAGACGGTCTTGTAGGGTAGGCTTCAGCCTGCCAATCCCTTTTCTGTTGGAATTCTGACACTGTCGCAACGATATCGGGTCGTCCCGCAAGGAGAGGTCGGGTGCCACGGGTTCCGCTTTGGGAACCCGTGTCCGGGGCCGTTCGACACGGGTTCCCAAAGCGGAACCCGTGGCACCCACGAACCCACGACCGTTTCCGCGAGAAGGCCATCACCAACCCGATATCCTTGCGACAATCTCGGAATTCTTATGGGATTGGCAGGCTGAAGCCTACCCTACAAGACTGTTTCGGACACTCTCTCAAGCGTCAGGATCGCGTGGAGAAGCGGCTCCACCTCCTCCGGGTCGAACCGCTCGATGGGCGGTTCGGCCGGACCGCCGAGGCGGACGCACCAGCCGCGCCGCACGATGTCGATGCCGAGCCCGCTGCGCGGCGGCGGCCGACAGCAGCAGTCGCAAACGCTCCCGCACGGGATCGGCGTCGGGATGCGACAGGTTGACGATGTACCAGCCTTCCGCCTCGTCGCGCGCAGAAAATCGAGCCGGCCCCGGACAACGATCGGCCCGGCACCCCCCCGGGGCCAGTTCAGCCGCCAGTCGAGGGCCCGCCGCAGATCGGGCGCCTGGGCCAACTGCCGGGCGAGCGGTTCGGCCAGCCAGGCACGCAGCCGGGTCGCGGCCTCGTGGCGCAGCGTGGGCGTCGCCAGCGGATTCTGAGCCCGGCGCAGCGTTCGATCACGGCGTCGAGCCGCCCGGGGTCAAGCCCGTCCGATTGGTCGAGCACACCACGAACCAGGCGGTCCAGTCGCGCCGCCGGCGCGTGGAGCGTCTGCGCGGGTCCAGGTCGAGCCCGCCCGCCCGTGCGAGATCGACCACGGCGCCGGCGCCGCGACCGGCCCCGCGCCGGCAATCCATCGGGCGACTCGGATCGGTTGAACGAGCGCGGATCGCGTCTTCGACTGCGGAGACGGCGCCGGCGCCGTGGTGTTCACGAACACCCGCGGCGCCATCAAACCGTCCGGAAGTGGAGCCCGGAAGGCGCCCGTCGCCAGGTCAAAGCGCTCGGCAAGCAGCTTCATCGCGGCCGAGTCCGGCTTCTCCGCCGCATCCCAGCCCGACGCGAGCACCAGGACATCCTGCCGCGGGTCGTTGCCACGTAGAAGAGCCGGAGGGACTCGGCGGCTTCCGCGCGGCGTTCGCGGAAACCGTGCAATTGCCAGCCCAGGCTCTTGCCGTCGACCGGGATGCCCGCTTCAGGATCGGGCTCATCGAGCGGCTTGACGATCAAGCCCAGGTCCAGGTCCACCCCTAGCCGGCCCCTTCCGGCGTGATCCTGGCGGTTCAGATCGGGCAGGACGACGATGGGAAACTCCAGCCCCTTGGCCTGGTGGATCGACATGAGACGAATGGCCGCGCCGCGCTCGTCGGTGGTGGCCGCTTGCTCCTCGCGGGGCGGGTCACGCCAGTCCGCGCGCAGGCGTGCGACGAAATCGGCCAGCGTGAGCCCCCTTCCCGGTCGAACTGCCGCGCCTTGCGCACCAGCTTGCGGAGATTGGCCCGCCGCCGCTCGCCCAGAAACTCGGCGATGAGGGCGACCTTGTAGCCCGACTCATCCAGCACCTGATCGACCAGCCGCGCGATCGGCACACTATCTTTCCTGGATGCCAGGACGCCAGCAGGCGTTGCAAACGCTCCACACGCGCGCGGTCTCGCTCCGTGAGGCTCGCCGATCGTCGCCCAGCACTCCACGCCTTTCGCCAGGTCCCCCTGACCGGCGCCGGCGAGCCAGAACAGGCCGTCGTCGCTGACGCAGCCAAAGGGACTGCGCAGGGTGGCGGCCAGGGAGAGCGTATCGTGCGGGTCTTCCAGCACCGAGAGGACGTTGATCAGGTCGAGCACTTCCTGCTGTCCGAAAAACGCCGCGCCCCCGGTGACGTGATAATCGAAGCCGGCATCAGCCAGCGCGGATTCATACGCGGCCGTGTCCGTCATCGCGCGGAAGAGCAACACGATGTCGCCCGCCGTCGCCGGGCGTAACGCGCCCCCCGGCTCTTTTTCCCGGATCATCCAGTCGGCGTTGATCCGCTGCCTGAGGAAGCGCGCCAGCCAGCGCGCCTCGATCTTGCGGCGCTGGCTCCGCGCTGGTCTTTGACCCATCTTCGGCCGGTTCGGAGGCCCACAAAAACTCGACGGCCCGGCGATTTTCGTCCTTGGAAGTAGCCGGATGATCGCACCAACCGGAGTCTGCCTGTCCGGCTTCCCCCCTTACCAAGGGGGGATCGAGGGGGGTTCCGGTGTTCGCCGCGCATCCCGGAAGAACCCCCTCCCACTCCCCCTTGGCAAGGGGGAGAGCCGGACAACTCTGGCTTCCCCCCTGATCAAGGGGAAGAGCCAAGTCGGGAACTGGTTTCGTCAGCGTTCCCAACTCGTCAAGCCCGGGCACCAGAACGTGCTCGCGCCCGGGGAACGCTTCCGCGAACAGGGCGTTGACGAAATCCAGGATCTCCGGCACGCTCCGGAAATTCGCCGTCAGTTGCTTCTGGCCGGTATCCGCCGGCAACTGATCCCGCCAGTCGTCGAAGATGCCCGGCTGCGCGCCTCGGAAGCGGTAAATCGACTGCTTGGTGTCGCCGACCAGGAACAGTCTGCCGGACTTCCAGCCCTCTCCGGCAATCTGCTTGATGATCTCGCTCTGGACCGGGTCGGTGTCCTGAAACTCGTCCACGAGAACGTGCGCGATCGTCCCGGCCAGCCAGGCTCCGACCGGTTCGGGAGGCGTCTTGAGCAGCGTGAGGGCCAGAAGCTGAAGGTCATCGAAATCGACCTCGCCCCGCTCCTGCTTGTCCTGCTCGTAATTCGTGATCGCCTCCAGGGTCAACCGCGCCAGGCGCTGGGCGGTCGCCGCCGCGGCCAGGCTGGTGGGGCGATCATAAGCGACGATCTTGCGAAGCTCGTCGATCCACTCCCGAAGATCTTTCAATCCATCGCGGATGGGCTCGTAGGCGGCAGAGTCGGACCAGTACTTGGCGGTCGCGCCCACGATCGTCGCGTTCTCGCGTAGCTCCGGGAGCCATTCGAGACCGTCGGCGCGGTCCGCGAGACCCGGCAGGTGCTCCAGCAGAAATTCCCGCCGGGCCTTCATTTTCGGCGCCGCGCAGGTGGTCGCCCTGAGCAAACCGAGCAAAGACCCTGATTTCGTGACGATTTCCTTCAGCATCGCCGGGCCGTCTTGCTCGCGGAGGATGTTCTCCCAATTCTGGACGCTCTCCGCCGGATCGGTCTGAGAGACCTTCTCCAGATCGACCCGGGAGCGGTCCTCGACGATCTCGGCGATCAGGTCGCGCGTGCCCATAACCCCGTAATCGACGGCCAGCGCGGTGAAATCCGGATCGGGGCGCGTCAGCCACGCGCGCACGGCGCGACCGATCGCCGCGTCGCGCATCGAGGGTGCCACCACCGGATCAACCACGCCGAAGCCGGGGTCTTGCCCGGCCTCGATGGCGAATTTTTGCAGCAGCCACGCGCAAAAACCGTGGAACGTGCTGATGGGCGCGGCTTCCAGACCGCGCAGCACGCCCCGCCAGTACGACGGGTCCAGGCCCTCGTCGAGCTTCTCCCGGCAGCGCCGGCGCACGCGCCGCGCAGCTCGCGCGCGGCCTTCTCCGTGAAGGTCAACGCCACGATGCGGGACAGGGGCAGCCGCTCGTGCTCGATGAGGTGGAGAAACCGCTCGGTCAAGACGGTCGTCTTGCCGCAGCCCGCGCCCGCGCTGAGGGCGATGCTGACATCGGCACCGGCCCGGATCGCGTCCTGCTGTTCCTCGGTCAGGCGGGGGCTCATTCTGGTGCTTCCCGTCTTGTAGGCTGGGTCTGGACCCAGCTCTTCTCCGGGGGAAGCTGGGTCCAGACCCAGCCTACAAGACTGCTGCTCAACGGTCCGACGAGGCGTCGTTCCGGCGCCTCCAGGCGGGGTTCGTCGGCCCAGGACCGGCCCGCTTTGCGGACCTGGCTGATGCGGCAGGCCGCCTGGAAATCGCACGTCCTCGTACAATCGGTCCGCCGGGGCGCGACCGGGAACGCGGCCGCGCGCAGGCGACGGACCAGCGCCAGCACGTATCGCTCGATCGATGTCTCTTGCTGGACCCACTGCGAAGCCGGTTCGACGCGGCCGTCCTTGACCGCAGCCATGTTCTCGATGGCTTTGTAGCCGTCGTTCTTGAGCGACCAGTAGCCGACATCGAGCGGCCGGGCATTTTCGCCGGCCACCAAGGTCCGCTCGACGGCCATGGCGTAAAGGTGCAATTGCAGGGCAATCCCCAGCCGCACGTCGGCTTTCGCGGGCGCCGATCCCGACTTGTAGTCGATCACCCGGAACCGCGTCTCGTCCCCGAGATCCAGGACATCCACGCGGTCGATCAGCCCCTGGATCCGGACGGCCTCATTTTCCGCGCCCAGCACCAAGGGCGGGAACGCGGCCGGGTCGGACGTGCCGAAGGCGGCTTCACAGCGCCGGCATTCGGCGGCCGTCGCCAGCTTGCTCGCGTATTCCTTCAGTTGCCGGATGTAGCGCTGACAGGTACGGAGAAGCTGCGCGACTCGATCTCGCGACGCGCCTCCGCGACGGCGCCGAGCGGCGGCGGCTCGCCGTCCAGCAGGCGCTGCAGCGCCGCTTCGATGTCGCGCGTCAGGCGCGCGATCAGCGCGGGGTCGAGCTCGGGAGGGATCTGCGTGTACTGCTCGTGAAGAACCTGAAGCAAGCGGTGCAACAAACTGCCCCGCGCGGCGAAATCGACCTCGAACTCATCGCGGTCGGCGATCGGTTCCAGCCGCAGCACGAACTTCATCAGGAACTGGAACGGGCAAAACGCGTAGGATTCCAGGGCACTGGCGCTGAATGCCGGCCGCGCCGGCGCGAACAGCTCGGCCACGCGGCGGATCGTCCTGGGGTCGTGGAGCAGACCCTCGTACGGACCGAACCGGCGGTGGCGGGGCGAGCGCACCGCGCTGACTGCGCAAGGCGGCGGCCGCGCGGTCGAGCACCGGGCGGTGCGCGGCCGACCGCGCCAGATGGACCAGCACATCAGGATGGCCCTGGCACGCCTGGCTCACCGCCCACGCCCGCTGTTCCCGCGCCGCGCCGCAGAGAGCCGCGGCCGGGACCGTATCGAGCCGGCGCGATTCCTCCGTACACCAGGCGAGAATCTCCGGCGACAGCAGCCGGCGGATTTCCTCCAGGAAACCGGCGACGAGCAAATCCTGGCCCTTCTCGTCGGTCGTCGGATAGACGAGCGTGAGCTGCGCGACGCCGTGCCCAGCATGCGCAGGAACCGGAACATCTCGCGGCCATAGGCGGAGTCGGTCTCGTTCGTCGCCGGCCTCGGCGATGATCTCCCGGCTGGGAAACGTGCCTTCCCCGAGGTGGGCCACGATGACGCACGCGGCCCGGGCGCCGACGGCGCGGTCGGGCGTCGTCACGCGTACCGCGCCCGGAAGGGCCGCGGGCCGCGGCGCAGGCAATTCGTGGGCGATCGCCTTCACTTCGCGCACGAAGTCGGACCAGCTCCACGAGGCGTGGCCACGCGCGGGGACAACCTCATGCTCTTCGAGAGCCAGGCCGAGCGCATCGAGGGCCGGATCATCGAGACCGAGCGCGCGGCGCACCCGCTCGACCCGTTCCACCTGGACGGGCCACGCCGCCGCTTTCAGAGGAAACGGCTGGAACAGTGCGAAGAGCCGTTTCACGAGGGGCGCGGCCACCGTCGCCCGCTGGCGGCGCCGTTCCTGGCGCTGGATGTCATGCTCATCCGTTCGCTTGCCCGATGTCTGCCGCATGCGTTCGAGCGCGGCCTCGATCGCCTCGGCGTCGCGAAAGACCTGGGTTTCGCGGATCGCGGTCGCCGCCATGGCGAGGGCATCGGCGCGCGCGCTTCCGGCCACGAGGGCCGCAGCAGCCGATTGCGCAGCAGGCGGATCAACTGGTTGGCGTCCCACGATTCGACCGGCAAGCCGAGCGCCAGCAGCAACACGGCCACGGCCGGCACGCGCGCGAGCGAACCCGCGTCGTCGGTCACGGTGGCGATGCCCCAGGATGCGAGCGTCTCGACGATGAGACCGGCCTGGTCATCCCAGCCGGGAACCAGCACCAGGATGTCTTCGGCATTTTGTCCCGCTTCGAAAGCATCGCGGACCTGCCGGGCCACCACCAGCGCGCAACCTTCCCCCCGGGGAGCGCCGCGGAGTTTCAAGCCCTCGAATGCGGGTGGGGCCTCGTTCTCACGCTCGCATGTGTTTCGCGGCTCGAAGGGCTGGTTTTCGGGTCTCTTCCATGTAGCGGCGGCCGTCCCGGCCGCTTCGGTCTGGGTCCCCTCCGGAGCGGCCGGGACGGCCGCCGCTACACAGAAAGGACTTGCGTCTGGCCGGGTGGCTGGGGCGGAGTCCGCGACGCCCCAGGCCGGTTCGCACGGCTCACACTGGGGCGTCGCGGACTCCTCCCCAGCCACCCGATCGCGAAAGAGCCAGCCATCGATCGCGTTCAGGAGCGCGGGCCGTGCCGGTTCGGCCGCGCAGGGAACTTCCTGGAACCCCCGCGCCAGCAGCCGGTCGCGCAGGGGCGTCACCGCGGCGAACACCTCCGGCACGGCGGCATCCCACGGCAGCGCCACGGCCATCGTGCGGCAGCGCGCATCGAAGAACGTCGATGCCCGACCCACGGCGCGATCCTCGGCGGGCGGCTCCAGCGCCACGACCAGATCCAGGTGCCGCAAGGCGGGCGGGGGATCGTCCTGAAAACGAGCCGCCGCCCAGACGGCAAAGCCTTCCGCGTCCTCGGCCTGAAGCGTCTTCAGGAGGCTGCGATAACGTCGAAAGACCGCACGCGCGGCGACCTCGGCCGCGGGAAGTCCCGGCGCGGGCAGCGGATCAGGATCGAGCCCCCGCGGGTCCAGGCCGCGAATCGCCGCGCCAGCGTCCGGCGCAGACCAGGACGCTCCGCCAAGGGTTCCAGCACCGAGAGGACCCCGTCGCGCCGGGCCTGCGCGATCGCCTCGCACCGCACGGCCCGCACCCCGGCCGGCGAGAAACACGACGGACCGGTCGTCGCCTCCCGGCGCACGGCGTTCCAGAAATCCTCCCAGGTCCAGACCCGGGGCCCGCTGACGATGCCCCGCCGGCCCAGCTCCAGGTCCAGTTGCGCACGCGCCAGTTCCGTGGGCACGATCCAGAGCGCCGACAGCCGGTCGGACCAGCGCTCCAGGGCTGCGTCCCGCAGCGCCGCGCGAAACGGGCCGGTCAAGAGAAACCGATCCCCCGGCATCCGACCCCTCCCGCGCCTTCAGGCCAATGACGAGAACCGTGACACCCAGCACAATGAGGTATACAGAGAAATACCAGAACCAGCCCCGCCGGACAATCCGCACCAGCCAGGAGATGGCCAGGTATCCCAGCACGCCCGCGAGAATCGTCGCCACCGCGATCTGCGCCATGCGCTCGCCGGCCAGGCCCGCCGGATCGGCTTCCTTGAGCTTGAAAACCACCGCGCCGGAAATCGCCGGCACCGCGATCAACAGACTGAAGCCGACGGACCATGTGCGATTCAGGCCGAGTGCCAGGGCCATGGCGATCGTCAAACCGCTCCGGCTCACGCCCGGCAACGGCGCGAAAGCCTGCGCGATGCCGATCAGGAGGGCGTCGAGCCAGGACGTCTCGAACGGCCCTTTCTGACCACCGCTCAAACGGATCGTCACGAGCAAGGCCGCCGCCGTGATCAAGAAGCCGATGCCGACCGCCCGGAGATCATGAAAAGCGCTCTCCATCATCTTCATGAAGAAGAGCTTGTCCGGCACGAGCGGCAACGTGGCCACGAGGACCAGCAGACCGACGCGGATCAAGGACGCCCGCTGATATTCCGGAGGCACGGCCGTCGAGCCCAGCAGCCCCCGGGCACCTGTTTGGATCACATCCCTGTAATACACGAGCATGGCGACCAGCGTGCCGAAGTGAAGCAGCACGTCAATGAGCACATCATCCGACAAGATCCAGGCCGACGGGTCCAGGTGCGCGATGATCCGCTGCGCGACCGCCAGGTGGCCATCGCTGGAAATCGGCAAGAACTCCGCCAGGCCCTGAATCAGTCCGAGAATGAGGGCTTCCAACCAGGCCATGGGGCTCCCGTTGAGAGGGTTTTCGTAGGGTAGGCTTCAGCCTGCCAATCCCATAGGAATTCCCACGGAAATAGGATTGGCAGGCTGAAGCCTACCCTACAAGACGGAATGCGGGTGGGCCGAGCCCACCCTACGACGCCAGCTCGCGGCGCAGGAACGGCCAGGCGATGACCACATAGACACCGCCACTGTAGAGGGTCAATCCCACCGCGATCCAGGTCAACAGGTCACGGCCCAGCGACCACGGCCAGGGCGGAGGATATCGCAGGCTCAGCACCATGGCGATGATCGCCAGCATCTGAAACGTCGTCTTGAGCTTGCCGGCCATCTTCGCGCCGAAGGGCTCGCCCCGGCCTTCGATCAGGCTCCGGATCGCCTGGACGATCAACTCTCGCACGACGATGACGGCGACCATCCAGGGCCGCAACCCCGTCCGCTCGCCGGGCAGGGCCAGCAGGTACAGGAAACAGCCCGCGACGATGACCTTATCGACCAGCGGATCAAGCTGGCGTCCCAGCGCGGAGGTCGCCTGCCACCGCCGGGCGAGATAACCGTCGAACCAGTCTGAGAGAGCGGCAATTCCAAACACCGCCAGCGCCGCCCAGCAGGCTTCATACGCGATCAGCTCCCAGACCACCGGCGCCAGCAGCAGGCGGCCGAGCGTCAGAAGATTCGGAATCGCGCGCTTCGCGTTGGTCATCGTCAGGCCATTCATGCCCGCGTCTCGTCTCACCCCAGGATCGGGAACGGCGAGGCCGCGTGCGCCGCCCCCGCGGCCGTCGCTTGCGGCGCCTCGGCGGCACGCTGCCGGCCCGCGCGACCAGATCATAACCGTCGGCGGCGACGATTTCACAAGGGACCAGGTCGCCCGCCTCCAGGGCACTTCCCGTGACCACGACCTGACCATCCACATCGGGCGCGTCGGCATACGAGCGACCGAGCCACGCTCCGGGAGCGTCCGGCGCGGGGCCGTCGATGAGCACTTCCCGCACCTGGCCCACCTGGGATTCATTGAACGCGAACGCGATCGGCTGCTGCGCGGCCATCAAGCGCTCCCGGCGCTCCTGCTTGACCTCCTCCGGCAGATGCCCCGGCAGCCGCGCCGAGGGCGTATCCGGCTCGAACGAATAGGCAAACACCCCGAGCCGCTCAAATTTCGCCTGCCCGACGAACTGCACGAGGTCCTCAAACTCGGCCTCGGTCTCGCCCGGAAAGCCGACCAGGAAGGTCGTCCGCAGCACCAGGTTGGGCACCTCGGATCGAAGTCTTGCGAGGATTGCCTCGGTCTCCTCGCGCGTGTGCCGGCGGTTCATCAGCTTGAGAATGCGGTCGTGACTGTGCTGGAGCGGCATGTCGAGGTAAGGCACGATCCGCCGGCCGCGCGCCAGCACCTCGAACAGCTCGTCCGTGAAATAGCTCGGATAATTGTACAGGACACGAATCCAGTCGAGGCCCTCCACCTGATCGAGCTCGCGCAGCAACTCGGCCAGACGCGGCCGGCCGTACAGGTCGAGACCGTAGTACGTCATATCCTGCGCAACGAGGTTCAGCTCGCGCACCCCATCCGCGGCGAGTTCGCGGGCCTCGTCCAGCACCGCCTCGATCGGCTTCGAGACGTGCTTGCCCCGCATGAAGGGAATGGCGCAGAAGGTGCAGAGCCGGTCACACCCCTCCGAGAACCTTCAGATAAGCCAGATGCCGGGGCGTGATCCGCAGCCGGGCGCGGTCGTCTTGAGCTTGCACCGCCGCGGGCCGGAACACGGCGCGCTGCTCGTCGAGAGATCCTCCCAGAACGTGATCGGCGATCCGCGCGATCTCTTCACGGCCGAAGACACCGACGACCTGATCGACCTCGGGGACTTCCTCCAGGAGGCGCTCTTTCTCGCGCTCGGCCAGGCAGCCGGCGACGATGACGCCTTTGATCGCCCCGGCGCCTCTGCGCGAGCGTCTCGCGGATGACCTCCATCGACTCGCGCCGGGCGGAATCAATGAAACCGCAGGTATTGATGATGACCAGGTCCGCGCGGGCTGCGTCCGGCACCAGGACATACCCTTCCTGCGCAGGAGACCGAGCATGCGCTCGGAATCGACGAGATTCTTGGAGCAACCGAGACTGACGAAGGAAAAAGTTCCCTTCACCGGGCCGTTCATAAGGTCGAGGCTCATTTCGAGACGGGGACTTCCAGATAGGAGATGGATTCGGTCAGCATAAGCGACACAGTCTCCCACTCGTCGGGGATCTCCGGCGTGTCTCCGGTGGTCTTGAAGACAGAGAACGTTGCTCTTCAGGACCTTGATCATTTCCGGGTGTCGCACATCGAAGGTCTTCCCACTCGCCATGTGGATGCGGAACGGACGGAACGGCTCGGCCTTGACGTAGCCGAGAACGGTCTGGGGCGTCATCATGATGGCTGATCCGGTCGGTCTGTAGCGGTTTCTACGTAATTCCATCCTACCGAACCCATTCAATCGGGGCCAGTCGTGTCGCGGGCGGCGCACCTCGCGTTGCGGCTGGCTGCCCCAGCCACCTGGGCAATGGCACAACAGGCTTCGTGATCCTGCATGGAGACCGGATCGTCTCTTCCCATTCCCGCCACGGCCCCTCATAATGGCTCATCCTACCGCGAAGTGGCGGGGCCGCCGTGTGTTCTCAGCCACTTGCCTTTCCATGAGCGCTCGATGAGAAGCCTGCCATGGCCTTGACCCAGATCGGCGTCGTCGGCTCGGGGATGATCATGGAGGACCAGAACGGCCCCGCCCTGGCGCAACTGGTCTGCCAGGGGGTGCTCGGCCAGGTCCACATCGCCGCCCAAGGGAGCGCGAGCCTCAAGCGACTGCTCGGCCGCCCCTGGTGGCGCGAGCGCTTTCCCGATCTGCCTTCAGGATGGGTCAAGACCTATCCGCCCCTGGAAACCGACGAGAGCCTGCGCCGGCCGGACTTCTACCGCGAGATGTATCGGGCCCTGCCGCCCGGCAGCATCGTCCTGATCGCCGTGCCCGATGCGCGCGCATGAAGCGTTGATCCTCGAAGCGATCGAGGCGGGATTTCATGTCGTGACGGTGAAGTCGCTCTGCACCACCTATGCAGGCGACGCTCAACGAATCCGCGACCGCGCCCGGGAAAAGGGCCTGTTCGTGGGCATCGATTTTCACAAGCGCTGGGACTACCGGGCGTTGATCGCGCGCGAGCACTGGCAGAAAGGTGTGTACGGCGTTCCTCGCGTGGCGCGTGCCACCATGATCGAAGCCGATTCCTACATCCGCTCCGGCAGCCCGTTCGAGAAGCATTTCGTCCCCGAAACCTCCGACCCGGCCACCTATGTCGGTTGTCACTACGTCGACCAGTTCGGCTGGTTCACGGGCCTGCGGCCGAAGCAGGTTGTCGTCAACGGCGTGCTGGGGCAGTTCGAGTCGGGAACTCCCTGCTATTCCTGGGCGGCCACGCAACTGACTTACGACCATTGCGTCCTGCAGATGATCAACGGACTCCAGCATGCCGGCGACCATCGCGGACGCAACCATCAAGGGCTGGAGATCTGGGGCTACAATCCGCGACGACGGGCGCGGCACGTACTTCCGCCACGACGACAACCTGCGCGGCATGGATCTACGTCTTCTGCCGGGATGACAATCCGGGGCGTCTGACCGACGCGGGCAGCGATTATGTCGGCTTCATGCCGCGTTCGGATGGATCCCCCGGCAAGGAGATGGTCGGATACGGCTGGCGGGCGATTGATGCCCTGGTGCGAGCGGCGATCCGGGTCCAGGCAAGCGGGCAGACCTGACCGCGCGACAAGCCCTGCTGGCCGAGATCGACGCGGCCGATCTCATCCCCACCCCCGCGAACACGGCCTACCTCGGGCTTGTCTACGAGGCGATGAGGCGCTCGATTCAGGAAGAGGGGATGCCCGTCGTCCTCGACTATGATCAAGGGGTCACACGTGTACCGGATGGTCCGCGGCCGATAGCAGCCGGATAACGCATGATCGCGTGTCGATGATGCCACGGAGAGTTTCTCATGGGCCGAGAGTTTCCCCTGATTCCGCAGAGACGTTCCTCAAGTCCGCACGACGCATGCGCCGGATCGTGACCCCGATTCCGCCGCCGGCGTCGATTCCCCGGCTGGAGCAGTTGCGCAAGCACGAGCCGACCTCGATGGGAGGCCAGCCGCCCGATCATCTGGCACGAGGGGAACGGCTTCTACCATCCGCGATCCCGTACGGCAACCAGTGGATTGATTTCTCGGCGGGAGTGCTCGTCGCCTCGATGGGCTACGGCCATCCGCGCGTGCTGGAGGCGATGCGGCGGCAGCTCGAGACGGGGCTGTATCACACGTACTGTTTCGCCAACGAGCCCCGGATCGACCTGGTCGAGAAGCTGGCCGCGCTGGCGCCCGCCGCCGCTGGAGAAGGTGTTCCTGCTGTCGACGGGTTCCGAGGCGACCGAGTGCGCGATGAAGCTCGCGTTCACGTACGCGCTCCGCGCAGGGACGGCCCGCGCAGAACCGCATTTCGTCACCTTCGAGAACGCCTTCCACGGCCGGACCCTCGGCGCCCAGCTTGCGGGCGGTTGGCCGGGTCTGAAGGACTGGATCCCCGGCACGCACCCCGAGTACGTCCAGGTCCCGTTCCCCGACGGATTCCGCACCACCGACACCTCGTTCGACGCTGTTCGAGCGGCAGCCTGGAACAACGCGGCGTGGCGCCGGACTCGGTCTGCGGCGTGATGACGGAGACCTATCAGGGCTGCAACGCCCAGATGTTCCCGGTCGAATACGCCCGCCAGACTGCGCCGGTGGTGCGACGACCACGACGTGCTCCTGATCTTCGATGAGATCCAGGCCGCGTTTGGCCGGACCGGCAAGATGTTCGGATTTGAACATCTCGGCGTGGCGCCCGACCTCATCACCTGCGGCAAGGGCATCTCCGGCGGCATGCCGCTCTCGGCCGTCATGGGACGAGCGCGACGTGATGGACCTGTACGGTCCCGGCGCGATGACCAGCACGCACACGGCCAACCCGATCTGCTGCGCCGCCACGCTGGCCAATCTCCAGGCCCTCGAAGACGAGGACGCCGTCGGCAACGTCGCCCGGCTGGCGCCGATCCTGGCTGAAGCGGCGGCGAATCGATGAAAAACACTTCGAAAGGACGCATCGGTCAAGCGGCCTCGATCGGCCTGGTGGCCGCCCTGCAATTCGTGGTGCCCGGCACCACCACACCCGACCACGACACCGCCTGGGAAGTCGTGCGGCGGTGTGTGGAATCGGGCGTGATGCTGTTCGCCCCGGTCGGGGTCGGCGGCGGCGCGATCAAGATCAACCCGCCGCTCATCATCACGAAAGAGGCACTCCTCGAAGGTCTCGACGTGGTCGCCAACGTGGTCAAGGAAATCTGCGCGGGTTGAAAAGGCGTATGAGAAGAGAGACGGAAGCAACGAGAACCGGGGCCATCCGAGGAGAACGTTCCTGGGTGCCACGGGTTCCGCTTTGGGAACCCGTGGCACCCGATCGCCCAACGACCCGGCGAGCTTGCTACAGTCCCTGGGAAGAAAGAGATTGGTCTTTCTGTGTAGCGGCGGCCGTCCCGGCCGCTCCGGAATCCCAAATCCGGAGCGGCCGGGACGGCCGCCGCTACACAGAAAGACCTTTCTCGTCCACCCGCTCAGGGCACCGGCCCCGGTTCTTGCGGTATCTCCTCGTGTTCCGTGCTGACGATGAGATTCCGCTCGTCGATCAGGTTCAGGTAATAGACCTTGACCCCCTGCGGTAACCGGGCCGTGACCTTGTGCGCCGCGGCGTCGATCTCGGCGGGGGCGGTCTCCCACGTGCGGTCCTGCCATTTGCCAGTTTGACACGTGTAGGTCAGTTCCGCCCGCGTGATCGGCGCGGCGGCCTCGAACGTGGCCCAGACCGCGCTCGCCATCGCGTCCCTGACCGGTGATCCGGACCAACGGCGGGCCAGACTTCAACAAATGGTCGGCGAAGGCATGGATCTCGGCCGGATTCTCGCCGGCGCCGCCGTGGCCGTGGGGCATGCGCACGCGGAGGCAGAGCGTGCGCGGCCCTTGCGTCACGCGATACGACTTCTGAAGCGAATCCATGGGATACGCGAAATCATTCGTGCCCGTGACCCAGAGCATCGGCATCCGGGTCTGGCGCAGCCAGACCGAAGGGTCCCACCAGGAGAGCCAGCGGGTCGCTTTCTCGGTCCCCATTTTCTGAAACTCGGGGAGCCAGACCGAGTTCTCTCCCAGGAAGCCGCAGCCGTACACCGGCACGGCGCAGCGGGAAGCGCGCATCGACCCCCGACGCGATGCACGTCAGATAACCGCCCCAGGAAATGCCCGTCAGGCCGATCCGATCCGCATCGACCCCGGGCAACGAGCGCAGCAAGGAATGGGCCAGGACCACGTCGGCGATCGCGTGATAGGTCCACTGATCCTGGGCCGGCACGTCGATCTGGTCGAAGCCGCCCCAGCCGGGCGGGCCGCCGTCGTCGTGCCGCTGCCACTTGCCGTATTCGCCGATGGGAACGCATCCACACGTATCCATGGCGATGGCGGCATAGCCGCGGCCGTTCCACAGCCGGACCCAGCTCTCGAACGCCGTGCCCCCGCCGCCGTGGACCAGGACCATCCCCGGGACCTTCGTTCCCGCCGCCACCTTCGGTACGCCGTAGTACGCGAACACCCGCGTCGGCCGCTGCTTCCAGGGCAAGCCGTCGTAGAACACCGCGGTCATATCCTTGGCCGACGGCGCGCTGGCCGGATACGTCCGGGGCGGCTTCGAGAGAACCTCCATGTTCCAGTGGGGAAGGTCCGAGGCCGCCGGCCGGGCCTCCTGAGCCGTGGCACCGGTGGCCAGGCCGAGCGCCAGGATGACGAAGAATCGCACGTGCATGGGTTCTCCGTGGTTTCGTAGGGTGCGTCAAGTCCGCGCCGACGCACCTCTTCCCATCGCCCACGAGCCCTTCATGGGGTGGGATGAATCGAAGGTGCGTCGGCGCGGACTTGACGCACCCTACATGAGTCAAATCCCGCTTCTCTTGCGTCCTCTCAAATCGTCCATCCTTCCCGATACGGCGGGTGCAGGAACCGATCGGCCTCGGGGCAATTGCGGGCCTTGAGGTTCTCCGGGTCCCATTCGAGTTTCTTACCCGCGCGGAAGGCGACCGTGCCCAGCAGGTTATGCTCGACGAGCGCGCCCGAGTAATCGAAGTTGCACAACGTCGGCGCGCCGGTCTTGCAGGCGTGAATCCATTCCTGGTGGTGCCCGAGCGACGGGGGAATGGTGGCTTTCGGCGGCTGGAAATCCTTGAAGTTTGCCTCGGGCAGCAGGATACGCTTACCGTAATCGGCCAGCAGCATCCCCTTGTCGCCCACGAACATCATGCCCAGATGCCAGGTCATCAGGTCGATCCCCTTCCGGCGCCTTCGGCCGCTGCTTGCCGTCGTACCAGGTCAGTCGGACCGGCGGTCGTGATCCGCGCGGGATGTTCCCAGTGCACCATCAACTGATCCGGGTAAGTTTCCGCGCACACCGGCAGCGGGCCCACGGCCTCGATGGTCGTGGGGTATTGCAGCTCCAGCGCCCAGAAGGGCAGGTCGATGGTGTGGCTGCCCATGTCGCCGAGCGCACCGTTGCCGAAATCCCACCAGTTCTGCCACGACAGCGAGCGCTTCGTGAAGTAACAAGGGTGATAGGGCCGCCATGGCGCCGGTCCAATCCAGAGGTCCCAGTGCAGGCTCGAAGGCACCGGCGGCGTGTCCGGCGGCCGGCTGCGGGGACCTTCAATGCCCTGGTCCACCCAGACGTGCGCCTCGCGCACCGGACCGATCGCGCCGGATTGAACCAGCTCGACGACCCGGCGGTAATTGTCGGTGGCGTGGATCTGCGTGCCCATCTGCGTCGCCACCTTCATCCGCTTACTGGTGTCGCGCATCAGCCGCGCCTCGTACACCGAATGGGCCAGGGGCTTCTCACAATAGACGTGCTTGCCCCGCTTCATCGCCGCGACGCTGGCCAGCGCGTGGGTGTGCTCGGTCGTGCTCACGACGACCGCATCGATGTCCTTCTGGTCGACCAGCTTGCGCCAGTCGATGTACGTCTTGGCCTTGGGGTGTTTGCCGGCGGCCTCGCTCAGGTAAGATTCGTCCACGTCGCACAGAGCGACAATGTTCTCGCTTTCCACGGCGGCCATGTTGGCCGCACCCCGACTGTGTACGCCGATGATGCCGATATTCAGCTTCTCATTCGGCGAGCGGCTTTGCGCCCTCGCCTGTGTGCCGGCCACCCAGTAGCCAATCGGCGCCAGCGCGGCGATGGTAAGAAACTCACGGCGATTCTGGTGTCCTGTCATGATTGAGTACTCCTACAGTGACCAAGGCGTGACGATTACTTCACGAACCTGGCCCGGCCCCACTCGGTGCGGTCGCCGGAGTTCCGCGCCCCGCCGCTCCACATGAGCTGGCGCTGCCGTCCTGAGCCGCTGCCATCGTCGATGGCCAGATCGAAAGCAATGACCTGGCCCTCCTTGGGAGTGAACCCCAGGGCCGCGAACGGGATGGCCGCTTCGAGGACATATCCTTTTCCATCGACGGCGGGCGACACCGTTACGGCACAGGGCACCTGCGCGGGGGCATGGGCAATGTACGACCGCTTGCCATCAGGCGGTTCTCCAGCACTGATGAGCACTTGCCGGTCCGAGAACTGTAGCGAGCCATCGCGCTCCAGGTCCTCGTACCCCACGAACAGTTCGATGCCGTCGCCATTCCACAGGTCCGCGCCGCGGTGAGCGTTTCGCAATGGTGTCGGATCGGCCACCTGAACCAGCACATAGAGCTTACTTTCATCCCAGCACAGGCGGAACGCGCCACTGAAACCGGTCCCATCGGCACCCATGACAAGACGGCTGGAAGGCACGGTTTCCGGGGGCGTGCCCGGCCAGTCGTCGCGCTGGCCGTCGAGCTTCATGGGCCCGGTCGCGTGCGGGATGCTGATGGTTTTCCGTCCCGTGCCTTTGGACTGAAAGCGCGGATCGTCCCACGCGAACGGCGGGCGTTGGCCCAGCAATACGTCGTAAACACCATTGTTGGCCTGGCTGACCTCAGCCAGAAAATCCTTGTAGGGCCGGTCGGCGACATTGAAAAGGCCCGTGTTGGCATTCTCGCCATTGTAGCGCTCGAACCAGCGTCCCGTGCGCGCCTGATCGATGAGGGTAAACCACTCGATACCGACCACGAACCCGGTGGCAGCGGCCTGTTCCACGTAGTTGCGGTAAGCCAGTCCGCGCTCGCGCTGGGACTTCACTTCGCGACCACCCGGCAGACCGCTTTCGGCCGGCGACGACCAGTAGAACTCACTGAGCAAAAAAGGCCGCTCGCCGCTCCATTTGTACAAGCGATCGAGGAAGGGTTTATCCACGCCGTTCGTGTAGTAATTGAGGCTCAGGAGCGGGCAGTACTTTCCCGCGATGCGGCAAAGCTGTTCGTTATTGGCCGTTCCCGGCTGCCAGCGGTTGCCGATCAGCATGTGGTTCTTGTCGTATTTCTGGAACGTGTCGTGGATGAGCTTGTAGTAAGCCTCGATGAACTGTCCGGTGAACTCGTTCATGTCGGCCGCGGCGGCCTTGGTTGTCACCGGCAGACCCATGTCGCGGGCGTTCTCGAAGCTGGCGGCCCTGGTTCCCCAGGCCGTATTGAACGCGGCCACGGTTTGATACTTTCGCTCCAGCATCTGGATCAATCGCTGCTTGGCCGCCGCGCTGGCCTTGAGGCTGGGAAGCACGCGCGGAATGTCCTCGAAAGCCTGCTCGTTGTCCAGGAAGTAGCCGATCAGGAGCGGCTCTTGCGCCTGGGGTTTCACGGTGCGGGCGAACAGCTCATCCATCTTCGCCGCGGTCTGCGGATCGAAGGGGTCGAACAGTCCTCGCAGTCCTTCAATTTGATGCCCGAGCGACCAGTTCCCCAGCGGTAATGTCGCCACCCAGGGGAACTTCAATTCGCGGTAAACGGGGTTGACTTCGGCGAACGCTCCAACCGCGTTGAAGCCGAGTTGTCGCACGCGGTGGACCATCCGGCGCTGGAGTGCATCCTTGTCGTAGCGGCCATACTTGCGAATGACGTTCGCCACGTAAAAGGAAAAGGCATCGTGCGACCAGAAGGGCTCCGGGTGGTAAGCGGGCCGGTATTCACTATCGTAAGGGGGCAGCCACTCGTAAACCTGCTCGCGGCCCTTGACGTAAGTGTAGTCGTCGCTGGGCTGGAAGCCGCAGATCCCGAAATGGAAACACGCATTACCCTCGGGATCAACCAGCCACCAGCGGTCCTGTTTCCGCTCGATGTGGAAGAACCCGGTCTTCGCGAGGCCAAGCCGGGTGCGGCTGTCCGGCAAGCCCCCGAAGGAATCTCGTTTGAGCGGCTGAAGCGCATTGTAGTAAGCCTCATCGCGCGCCACGTCCTGCTTCAGTTCCTCCTCGCTCTTGACCTTGCCGGGAAAATCGAGCGCCGCGTCTTGCCCGAAACGGTCGGCGACGATCACGCGCCGGGCTCCCGCGCTCTCCTCCTGGATCCGGATCGTTGCCCGCGGATTGTTCCTGTCAAACGGCACGTTGAACATCCAGTTGAAGATCTTCCAGTTCCATTCGCGATTGTCGGTAAGCTGTTCGTAAGCGTAAGGCGGGAGTGTGAAAGAGACACTCTTTCCCTCAAAGTTGGTCAACGTGAAGGTGCTCGAATTTCCCTGGTAGAGATGGGGCTTGTCCGGCTTGCTCCTGGGGAATGGCGACGCCGCGCCGGCGCCCATCCGCCAGGTTCCGCCCTCGCTGAAGGCGAAGTCGATGAGCATCTCCATGCGGTAATTCTTCAGACCGGCTGGCGGGTTCTGGAGGGTGTAAGAGACAGCGCCGTCGGGAGCAATATCGATGTCGATACGGGTATCGCCGACATACTTGAGCACGGCTTTCTTGCCCGCCGCCGTCTTCTCGATAGGCTTGAGGGGCTCGGCCCCGCCCACATCGAGGGCGGGGTAAGTCAGCGTGAACTGGCCGAACGAACCCGCATCGATGCTGATGCCGGAATCGGTGGCTGTAAGCGTGGCGGCATGACTCGACGATGCCAGCATGGCGATCACGAGAGCGACGACGATCGGACGCGACAGCATTGTCCCTTGTCTCCAGCGGTAAGAGCGTGATCCGTGTCCCTATGGTCCCTGGACGGCATTGGTCCTGGCAACCGGCCGTTTCCGCGCCACCAGGTCGCGGGCGGGTTCTCCCAAGCCTTGTGGACGGCCGCCTCCACGAGTGCGCGGACGGCCCTGTAATCGGGGTCGTTCCTGTCTCTGTAAACGGTCTGCGCACACTTGCCGCTGCCGCCCTCTTCCTGGGCCAGCGGTGCCATGAGAAACAGACTCTGCGCGGGATCATCCAGGGTCATCCAGTCCAGGCGTGAGACCTCGGAGGCTTTGTGGCAAGCACCACAGCGTTTGGCGTGAATCTCGGTCATACCCGCGAGCAGGGCCGCATCCGCCGGCAGATCGTAAGCCGGCTTGTCCGGCCGCTTGTTCACGAACGAGTCATGGTAAGGAGCGTTGGCGTCAATCCACATCGCCACGCGCAAGCGATCTTCCTTACTGAGCTTGACGTCCCGCACATGGTGCTCGTCCGCGAGCGCATTGAGTAACCGACTCTTGTGCGAACCGTAAGCGAGTGGGGGAGTAATACGGGAATCCTGGAGACGTGCCAGGGAGCGCACCACGAGCTTGTTTTCCAGAATTGTCTCGAACGCCCGATTGTAGCCATAGCCGGGAATGTGGGGATCGCGCGTGGTGAGTCCACCCGAGAAATCCAGCTTACCGGCGGGCTTCAGCCCACCATGACAGCGCACGCAATGCCGGTCGAGAACGGGTTGAACGTCGCGTAAGAAACTTAACGGCCGATCGCCCCAGGGAGGCGGCATCAACGCGGACGGCTCGCGCAGCATGGCCCGTGATGGCGTCCCGACGGTGGACAGTGGTGCAACGGCGCGGCTTTCGTGACACCCCACACAGGCCCGTGTTTCGCCGGCCTGGAAACTGATGAACGAACGCATGCGCCGCAGCTCCATGCGGTTCTCGTCCAGAAGCTGGAAGTAGACGGCGCGATCCACGGGGACGCGAAAATGCGCGCTGCCGTCCTTCTCGATGGGAACATCGCCGAGGACGCGGATGGGCGTCCAGTTGACGAGGTTCTGCTTTTCCTCGCCCGGATTCTCGCCCGCGACATGATCTTCCCCATAGCGCTGGCCGCCGCGCTGATTGTCGTAAGGCCAGCCGATGGGCTCCGCGATGCGCAGAAAGCGGATGCGCTCCGGTGCGATCCCTTCACAGCCGTAACCGGCCGAGTTGAGCACGCAGGTGGCGTAATCCTTTGCGGGATCGGTGACATCGGGCAAGACGGGCGGCCGGGGCCGAGGTCGGAGGGGAATCGGCACGAAGCACGAGATGGACGGATCGCGATAGAGCAATTCCTTCATGCCAAACACGTCGATGAGATAAAGGGCGTAGCCCGCCGGATCGATTTCGCTTGTCCCGCCGGTCTTACCCGTACCGTAGTGGTAAGAAACGAGGAAGGTGGTTTCCGACAACGGCCAGGGGTGCATGTAATGACCATCGCGGTCGTGGACGCCACCTTCCGCCACGGGCGTACCGGACATGCCTCCCTCGGGCGGCGCGACGCCGGGCGTGACAATGCTGATGCCGCGTTCGTCATTCAGACCCACACCAGGCGTCACGATCACCACCGGCCCGGCCGGCAGTGTGTGATGGCCGGCGGCGATGGCGGTAAGCCGGGCGTTGTGCGTACCGGGAATGGAACGCACGTCTTCCAGGGCCCAGGGGTTGGTGAAGTGCTGCTTGAAAATGGCGTCGGCCTGGGTGCCGTCCGGCCGGATACTCCACAAGGATTGAATGAAGGCCCAGCTACGCTCGTGATATTCCCAACGCGTGTAGCCGATCATGCCATCGTCGAGCGCATGCGGCAGGTAGTCGCCGTCCTTGTTCGCACTCAATCGGCGAATCCCGCTGCCATCAGGACGCATGACGTAGAGATTGCAACTGGTCTCGTCCTTGTCATATTCGTTACACTGTAATGACGTGCCGCAGCGCTCCGAGACAAACGCAATATCGCCGCTGGGCAGATAGGTCGGGTCCAGGTCGCTCCACTCGCCGTTGGTAAGCTGGCGCAAGCCGCTGCCGTCGGTATGGATTTCAAAGAGGTGGATCGGCTCCTCGGACCGCCGCAGCCGGTAACTCTGCTGGCGGTCGAGCCAGCCTGCCGGCGGTTGTTCGCTGCGCGCCTTGGCGTAACCGAACACCACGCGGCCGGCGTCCCACCAGAGGTCCATGCCGTGGACGTGGCCCGGCCCGAGCGCTCCGTTCAGGAGGTTGCGGACCTCGGGCGCGTCTTCCGGCCCCCGCAGCGTCAGGATACACAGATCCCCGCCCGGCCGGGAAACCCACGGCATGTGATTGAGACACACATCGGGGTAAGTTTCCTGGCAGAATCGTTTCACGAACAAGAGGCGGTCGAAATTGAGCAGAGGGTTCTGGAATTGAAGCCGTCGTAAGGCCCAGCGCACTTTGAGATAGAGCTGCCGTTGTGCTTCGGTGGAAGTCGCGACAGGAAGTTCAGAAGCGGCCTCGGCGAGCTCACGTTCACAACGAGCCGTATCCACGCCAGCCTGTTTCCAGTCTGCTACGAGCAAACGCCCGCGCTCGAGAAAGTACGTGATCGGCTGTTGCAGTCCAAGATTCCTTCTGCGCCTGATGAGTCACTTTGGGTGTGGACCAGATACTGACGCTACTTTGATCCGCCGGCTGGTGCAAAGCGAGATTCTTGGCGGGATCGCCGGGGCCGTAGATTTCCACTTCGTCGAGGTGGAAGAAGATCGGCACCTCGCTCGGGATCTGGAGCCGCACGAAGCGCGCCCGGACTTCACCGGCCGGGAATCGGACTTCCAATGGCGGCGCACCGGAGATGCCACCAAAGTACTTATGCCGATTCTCGTGAATCGGCTTCCAGTGCCTGGCGTCATCCGAGGCGAGGATGCACAGGTTGTCGGCGTTGTGTAGCCCGGGAGCGTAATCCAGACGATTGAAGACCACGATCCGGGAAATCACCACGGGTTCCCCGAGATCCACCTGCCACCAGGGATTTTTCTCCTGCGCGGTGTGGAAGGCGTACTTGCCGTCTTTCACGCCGTCCACCGCGCCGGCGGCATCGGCCTGGGTCAGTGGCAGCTTGGGTTGCCACGCTTCGGCTTGCCGGAGCCAGTCGGCTTCGATCTGGTCGCGCTGGAGCGCGGCTGCGGGCGAATCGGCCCACGGGATGAGGGCGAATGCGGTCGTGAGAAAGATCGCCCGCGTGGTTGCGCGGGTGGTCTTGAACGCGGACTGCGGGCGGTGTGATTGTCTCATGGTGGAATCTCTGCCTCTCTTCCTCAGCCTGAGATTCTTCACCACCCGGTCGGCGTTGTCCACGGGGAACTTCCCGACGACCCACGCCTCCCGAGCTTGGGCGCGCTCCGCCAGCCCGACGCGCCCGCGCGTGCATCTCTGAAGAAATGTACGTGTTTCGCGTCTCGAATGCCTGTTGTTCCGGACTTTTCTTTGTAGCGGCGGCTGTCTCGGCCGCTCCCAAGGGGACCCATCCCGGAGCGGCCGAGACGGCCGCCGCTACATAGAAAAGACTTACGGCCGACAGGGGGCGCTACTAAACACGTACGAAGAAATGCACTCGCTGGCGCGTCGGGCTTGCAGGGACAGATGTGCAACTCTAGCGTCAGCCGCTCTAGAGTTGCTGCATGAAGGCGACGAGTTCGGCCTTTTCGTCCTTGGTCAGTTTCAGCTCCAGGATCAGGTTGAAGAACTCCACCGTGTCTTCCAGAGTCAGCAGCCGGCCGTCGTGGAAGTAGGGCGGCGAATCCTTGATGCCTCGCAGGGGGAAGGTCTTGATCGGCCCCTGCGCGGTGGCAACCAGGCCGTTGATCGTCTGCGTCTTGTAGAAGCGCTCGACCTGGAGGTCGTGCATCGTGTTGTCCGTGTAGTACGGGGCCGGGTGGCAGGAGGCGCACTGCGCCTTGCCGAAGAAAAGCCGCTGACCGCGCATCTCGGGCGTATCGGCGGCGAACTTCCGCGCGTCCAGCATGCCGTCAATCCCCAGGGGGGCGGGGGGGAATGCGAGCAATTCCTGGACCTCGGCCATGAAGTGAACCTGGCTGCCGCGCTCCAGCGGATTGATCCCCTTGGCCGCGGCCGAGACCTGGTCGCCATCGAAGTACGCCCCGCGCTGCTCGAACTCGGTGAAGTCCTCGACGCTCTTCAAGGCTCGCTGGGACCCGAATAGCCGCTGGATGTTGACCCCGCGCAGGCTCGTCGTGTCGATGCGGCGGCGGTGCGATTGCGGCCGGATGTCGCCGACGAGATGGGTCGCCCCCGACGTGTGACCATTGACGTGGCAGTCGAAGCAGGCCACGCCCTGCATGCCCGAGAGGCTGCGCGGCCTTGCGGTCGCGCGTGGCGTTGAACTGCTGCTGGGGAAACTGCGTGACCAGAAGACGCATGCCCTCCAGGTCCTTGGAATTCAGGATGCCCTGGAAGATCTCCTGGAAGTTGTCCACCGTCACCATTTTTCCCTGGGAAACGTCGCCCAGATCCGGCCGCGTGGTCAGGAAGATGGCCGGCGGGAACTCGGGGAGGAAGTGATCGGGCAAGTCGAAGTCCACGTCGAAGCGTTCCAGGCGGGGCAATTGCTTGATCTCGGTCTGGGGGAAGACCATGCCGCCGACTTCATGCTTGGGATGCGGCAACGGCAGAAAGCCCTTGGGAAACAGCCCCTTTTCGCGGATCTCGCCCGGGGACATCCGGGCCAGCTCTTCCCAGGTGGTCCCCTCCGGCAGCCGGGCCGCCGGGCCGATGGGGATCGGCTTGCCGCGCGACATCTTGACGTGGTCGCTCACCCGGACGGACAGGTCGTAGCGCTCCTCCAGCAGCTTCTGCTGCCGGGCCATGACGGCCGCTTTGTCGGCCTTATCCTTGGCCATCATCGTCTCGAACGTCCCCTGACCCAGCAGCACGGGACTGACCTGGTCGTAACTGCTTGTGCGCTGGCCGTTCGCTCCGCCGGGTGCCGGATCGCCTTGCGGGGCCGCGGAGCGCAGCACCGGGCTGAACAGGCAGAGGCACAAGACGCCGGCGATTGCCCACCGCAGCCAGCGTCCGCCGTTTTTCGCGCGCATGATGGCTTGCATCGCAACGCCTTCCTTTTCGATGTGAGAAGTGGTGCGGAGTCTGGATTCGAGAACGTCCACCCGAAGTGAGAATCGATTTCGGAAGCACGCGATCGATCGACCCGGCCTCTCTTCCCTTGCGGGAAAGGATGCCGAAGAGCCGACCCGGGCCCTTTTTTTTCGGAGCGGGCACTGAGAGTCTGTCCCAGAAGTGACGATCCGGTCATCCTGGTTTCAGCCCCGAAGGGGCGGAAGCAAATAGCCCGGGGCGTCAGCCCCGGGAACCGAGACCAGCCCCACACCCCCCTTCTTAGCCCCGAGGAATGCCCACGAAATAAAGTCACCTTTCGCTCCGCGAAGTAGTGCGCTTTTGCGGAGCAAAAGGCGACACCAGAGGGAACTTATTTCGTGGGCGTTCCAAGGGGCGACAGAAGAGGCTGCGGAGACCGGGGTTCTGTCGCCCCTTCGGGGCTGAGAAGAAGGGGTTTTTGCGCCGTTGTTCCCTCCCGGGGCTGACGCCCCGGGCTATTCACTTCCGCCCCTTCGGGGCTAAAACCAGACGCCCTCGGCGGGCTTTCGGGACAGACTCTGACGCAATGCGCGGCGGATACGCCTCTTGGGAGAACATCGAACGGCGCTATCAAGACATGCGATTCAAGAGCGTACCAGCCATGCGCCGCGATCTATTCTCCAGGCAGCAGGGAAATTGTCAACGTTCGTCATGGGGTGAGCACCGGGTGGGCCGCGATTTCCGCAACGCGGGGCGGGGTCATCACGATGATGTCGAGGAGCACTCGTCCATCATCATGAGAGCGTCACCCATGACCGTCAGCGCCCGGAAAATCAGCGCCAATCAGCGCAATGCGCAGAAGAGTACCGGCCCGAAATCCAAGTCGGGCAAGGCGCGCGTCCGCCAGAATGCGCTGCGGCATGGACTGCGCGCCAAAGAGATGCCAGTTCTCCAACGCCGAGAAGTGCCGCCGCTGGCGCTTGCTCAAAAAATGGACCGCGTATCGCCAGCCCCAGGATGACCACCAGCGGGCCCTCATCGAACGAATCGTCACGGCGCAAGTGGTGCTGGAGCGCCTCCGCTTCCTGCAGGAGGAAGCCTGTGCCGAGAATCGCCTGGCGGCCCTGAACTGGATCGAGGCGCACCCGGAAGACCGCGATCGTCTGGGGCACGAACCTGCGGATGCTGGGTCTGAGTGGGTGTACGAGAAGGGTACGGAGCGGCTTTCTAGCGGGCCGTCTCAGGCCGCTCCGGAGGGGAACCAGACCGGAGCGGCCCAGACGGCCGCCGCTACACAGAAACGCCCAGAAAACCAGCCATCCGAGACGCGAAACACGTACCCCCGCCAGGGGAGGACCGGAAAGGATCGGCGGGTTCGTGTCTGGAAGCGATGGCCACGACCGGCCTGACGGTCGCGATCATGCGCTTCAGCGTGCGGCATGAGTCGCACTGGTCCCGCGTCCTGTTCCAGGCGCTCGAAGCGCTCGACGCAGCGCAGGCGATGCGCGCACAAATAAGCACAGAAGAGGTTTTACCGCAAGGATTTACGGCGGAAAACAAGGACCACGAAGAGCCCACCGTAAAGTGTCCATTCCAAGCCACCGAGGAAGCAGCGGAAGAGAGGGAGAGGCAAGAGGTTGCGGCGGAAACCCCCGTGCCGGACGGGTTCGCCGTGGTGGACCGGGACGGCGCGCGGCGGGAGGTAACGGGGGCCGAACAGCCGGCAGACGGCAGCGAGAAGCCGGCTGCCGAAGTTCCACCCAGTTCTGGGTTTGGGCGCCAACGGCTGCGTTGGGTCGGGTTCGCGGCGGCGGTGCTGGCGCTGATCTGGGCCGGGGCGGGCCTCTCGTCAGGCCGCGGTGCCCTGGGTGTCGTCGCCTTTTTTGAGGGCTTCCCATTCGTCCCAGGTGAAGAACACATCGCGGGCGACACTGCCTTTCGACTCGCCGACGATGCCGTCTTCGGCCATGTAGTCGATCAATCTCGCGGCGCGGCCGTAGCCGATGCCCAGGGCGCGCTGAAGGAGCGAGGTCGAGCCTTTGCCCTCGCGGATGATGATCTCGACGGCCGGGTCATAAAGCTCGTCGCGGGGCCGCATGCCGCCGCGATCCTTGCCGGCGGCATCGCCGGAGGCGTGCAGCTTGACCAGCTCGCGGTCGAAGACCACCGGGTACTGCTCCAGGTAGGCGCACACGCGGGTGATCTCGGGGTCCGAGACATACGTTCCCTGGGCGCGCGCCAGGTTCGAGGTGTTCGGCACCAGGAACAGCATGTCGCCGTTGCCCAGCAGCTTCTCGGCGCCCATCTCGTCGAGGACGACCCGCGAATTGTTCCGGTCCGAGACCTGGAAGGCGATCCGCGCGGGCATGTTGCTCTTGATCAACCCGGTGATGATCTCGACGGTCGGCCGCTGCGTGGCCAGGATCAGGTGAATGCCCGCCGCGCGGGCTTCTGCGCCAGCCGGATGATGTGCGTCTCGACCTCCTTGTGCTGCATGACCAGGTCGGCCAGCTCGTCGGCGATGATCACGATCGAGTGCATGAACGTGGGCACGCCGTCGGCACCGTCCGGGGACTCGATATTCAAGCGGTTGTACAGTTCCTCGGGTCCCAGGGCGTTGTATTCGTGGATGCTGCGGACGCGGGCCCGTTCCAGCAGCGAGTAGCGTTCCTCCATCTTCTCGCACGCCCAGGCCAGGAGCGCCTCGGCCTTGTCCATGTCGATGACGACCGGGTGCATCAGGTGGGGCACGCGGCGGAACTGCGAGAGCTCGACCCGCTTCGGGTCGATCAGGATCATCTTGACCTCGTCGGGCCGCCGGGTCATCAGGATGGAGATGATCATGGCGTTGAGGCAGACGGACTTGCCGGTGCCGGTGCGGCCCGCGATCAAAAGGTGCGGCATCTTCGAGAGGTCATAGACGAGCGGCTCGCCCTTGACGTCCTTGCCCAGAAACAGCGGGATTTGCATGCGCGCGGCGGCCGCGCGGGTGTCGGCCATGACCTCGGTGAGCCGGACCATCGCGCGGCATTCGTTGGGCACCTCGATGCCGACGGTCGTCTTGCCCGGGATGGGCGAGACGATGCGCACGCTGGGCACGGCCAGCGCGATCGCCAGATCGGTCGAGAGGCCGACGATCTTCGAGACGCGCAAGCCGGGTTCGAGCTCGATCTCGAACATGGTGATGACGGGGCCGGTGTCGATCTGGACGACGCGGACGATGCAGCCGTGCTCGCGCAGGGTCTTTTCCAGGATCAGGGCGCGCTGCTGGATGAGCGACTTGTGCTCGTGGACGGGGAACGAGGCGGGCGGCTCCAGCAGCTCGACGGGCGGGGGCGCGTAGGTGCCGTCGGCGGGCCGTTCCGGCACCAGGCCGGTCCGAGCGGCGGCGGCGGAACCGGTCCGGGGTCCCGATACGAGGGGAACCACGGGTCGCAATTCCGCCGCCACCGGCGGGCGCTCCAGGGCCGGCCGGAGCACCCGTGCTTCCTCGGACATCGGCAGATAATCGGGCCCGGCCGGCCCGGGCCGCTCCCCGCTCTCGGTGCGGCTGCCGTCTCTGCCGAACAGACCCGCCAGCGCCGCGCACCGGCCAGAGCACGAGCAGATCGCCGCAGAGCATGCCTCCCATCAGTCCCAGGGCGGTGAGAATCAGGGCCATGCCGATGGGCCCGCATTGCCCGCCCAGAAACACCACCACCAGGGCGCCCAGGTAGCCACCGCTGCCCACCGTCGGCGAGCGGGCGAGGACCAGCCGCCCCAGTGCGCCGTCGGCCGCCGCCAGCATGGCCGACGCGACCAGCACCACCAGACCGAACCCGAGCGCACGCAGCGCCTTCTCGGGGACCTCCCGGCGCCGCACGACCACGAGCGCGACGCTCGCCAGCGCGGGCAGACTGAGGAGGGCGGCCCAGCCGACGCATGCGAAGGCCAGGTGTGCGAGCCACGCTCCCACCGGCCCACAAGGGTTCTGCGGCAGGACCGTCTCCCGCGACCAGCACGAACTACTCGGCGGATCGGCCGGGTCGTAACCGAGCAGGCTCAGGGCCAGGAACAGCCAGGCGACCACGAGCGTCGCCCCGAGAGCATGTTGCGTCCAGCGGCGGCGTTCGACCATCCATCCTCCTGGGAGAACGGACCGGACTCCTCGGCGCCCCAGGACGCAGCCACCCCCGGAGCGTTCCCAGCGCGGTCGGTCCTGCCTCCAGGGATCGACCGCGCCCCCCCCGCCTTTGGCCGCGCGCGGCCGCCCGGGACGCACCCGCCTCCTATTCTGCGGGCTGGGTAAGATCGACGACCCCCCCCTCGGCCGCCGCCATCTCGGCCTCCTGCTCGGCCTGCTCACGCATCTGCACCTTGCCCGAGAGGTCCAGGAAAATCTTGTCCTGCATGATCTCCTGGATCACGATCTCGATCTTGTTGGCGGTACGCAGATCGACCAGCGGCCGCGCACCCTGGTTCAGCGCGATCATGCGCTTCTGAATCAGGGTGGACAGCTTGAACCGGCCGCCGACCTTGGCGACGATCTTCTCCTCTTTCAACTCGTCGAGCATAGGGGGTCAGCCCTCCTTCTTCCGAGGTCACCGGTCACTGGCTGCAACACGCGTAGGCTGGGTCTGGACCCAGCCCTCTGGAAAAGCTGGGTCCAGACCCAGCCTACGAAAACCGCTGGCTGCAACACGCGTAGGCTGGGTCTGGACCCAGCCCTCCGGGAAAGCTGGGTCCAGACCCAGCCTACGAAAACCACCCCGGCCACCCGAGGCCAGCGACCAGTGACAGAATTAACCGTAATGAGCAATGATGTCCGCCAGTTGCTGCACGGCCCGGTCGATGTCGTCGTTGATGACCTGAACGTCATACCAGTGTGCCTGGGCGAGTTCCTCGCGGGCCCGCACCAGTCGCCGGTGCAGGTCGGCGGCCTGTTCGGTCCCGCGGGCGAGGAGCCGTTGCTCCAGGACGGCGAAGCTGGGCGCCTTGATGAAGAGGAAGAAGGACGTGGGCGCCATCTGGCGGACCTGGAGCGCGCCCTGGACCTCGATCTCCAGGATCACGTTCCAGCCCGCGGCGAGTTCGCGCAAGACGGCTGGCCTGGGGGTGCCATACAAATGTTGATTGTATTCCGCCCATTCGAGGAAGTCACCCCGCTCCCTGGCGGCGTGGAATTCCTCGGCGGTCAAGAACCAGTAATCGACGCCCGGGTGTTCCCCCGGCCGCGGCGCCCGGGTGGTGGCCGAGACCGACAGCCGCACGCGCAGCTCGGGACGTTCCACCAGCCGGCGGATCAGGGTGCTTTTTCCCGATCCGGACGGCCCCGACACGACGATCAACCGCCCGGGCAGCGCGCCCCAGCCTTCCACCCACATGGTCGTTCCGCCGCGACGGCGGTCCCCCCGCCCTCACTCGACGTTCTGGATCAGCTCGCGGATGGATTCGAGGCGGCCCTTGATCTCGACGACATTCCGGCTGATGGCCACGTCATTGGCCTTCGAGCCGATCGTGTTGGTCTCGCGGCCCATCTCCTGGACGACGAATTCGAGCTTGCGGCCGGCGCTCTCGGGACCCTGGACCAGCTCGGTGAACTGGACCAGGTGGTGGCGCAGGCGAATGACTTCCTCGGCGATATCCGCCCGCTCGGCCAGGATGGCCACCTCGCGGATCAGGTCGGCCGGTTCGATCGTGATGCCGTGCTTGGCCACCATGGCCTGCACGCGCTCGGTGAGCCGCCCCTGAAAGCTGGCCACGACCTCCGGCCCGCGCGACTCGATCCGATCGATGTAGCCGCTGATCGCGGCCGAGAGCTTGAGCAGCTCGACGCCCATCGCGCGGCCCTCCTCGGCGCGGGCTTCGTGCAGCGCGGCCAGGGCCTCGGACACGGCCGGCTCGAACAGCGGCCATTCCTCGTGCGGGTCCGCGTCGTCGGTCCGGCGCTCCTCGACCACGCCGGGGAGCATCAACAGCGCCGCCAGATCGGGCGGCGCGGTATGGGGACCGATGAACGATTCGAGCTGATCGCGGTAGGAGTTGAGCGCCACGAGGTTCAAAGCAGTAGTCCTCGGACCGGCGCGGGCGATCGACGTGCAGGGTCAGGTGGACGGTGCCGCGGCGGATGCGGTCCCGCACCAGCCGCTCGATCTCGGCTCCAGCGCCGCGTACCGTTCACCGCTCCGGATGGTCAGCTTCAGATGCCGGTTGTTCACCGAACGCACCTCGACCAGCACGGTCATCTGGTCGTTCTGAAGCCGAGCTTCACCGATTCCCGTCATGCTCAGAAGCATGGCCGCACCTCGTCGTGGGGTGTCGCACAGGGTTCAGCGCCGCGCAACGGCCAGCGCACGCAGGGTCCGGACGGATGGAGCGGTCTCGGGAGGGGCCAGGCCCCGGTCCCTTATTTCGCGGTCTTGGCTGGAGTCGGGGTGGTCTTCGGCGCGGGCTCTTCCACGAGGGCCGGCGGCAGGCCGGGGCTGGAAACCGGGGGGACGGCGCTGGTTTGCTGGGCCGGCGCGGTCCCTTCCAGCGGGGCGGTTTCCCGCTTGGCCGGCGGAATCCCCGTTTCCTTGGCCGGTGCGCTCGCCGATCCGGTCTTCTCGTCGCCGAACTGGACCCGCACGCCGCCGTGGTTGGTGAGCGTGACCAGCCGCATGGCGATGAGGAACCAGACGCACGCGGTCACGACGGTGGTCCAGGTAAACACGTCGCCCGCCTTGGTGCCGAACGCGCTCGAGCCGCCCATGCCGCCGAAGGCGCCGGCCAGCCCGCCCCCCTTGCCGCGCTGGATCAGCACCAGGCAGATGAGGAAAACGGAGCAGACCACGATCAAGACGTTCAAGAGGGCGGTGCCGCTGAAGATGAGGATCAGCAAAAGCAGCAGGGCGCCCGGCACAATAAAGCTGAGGTTGCGGCCGATGAGCGAATCCACGGCGAGGGTTCCTGAAGACTCGTGCGGGAAGAGGCCCCCGGCCGGAGCCGCCGGCCGGGGGAGGGAAGGGATCGTCCGGGACCGCGCCTCAGGCCTTGCCGGCGGCGGTGACGGCACGGGCGCCGGCGATGATTCCGAGGAAATCGTCCGCGCTGAGGCTCGCCCCGCCGACGAGCGCGCCGTCGAGGTCCGGGCAGGCCAGCAGCTCGCGCGCGTTCTCGGCCTTGACGCTCCCTCCATACTGGATGGTGACGCGGTCGGCGATCGCCTGACCGAAACGGACGGCGAGCCGCTGGCGCACGAAGGCGTGCACCTCTTGGGCCTGTTGCGGGGTGGCGACCTTGCCGGTGCCGATGGCCCAGACCGGCTCGTAGGCGAGCACGACGCCCGCCATCTGCTCGGGCGTCAACTCGGCCAGCGAGCCCTCAAGCTGACGCGCCACGACGGCCTCGGTCCGGTTCGCCTCGCGCTCCGCCAGCAACTCGCCGACGCACACGATCGGGATCAGGCCGGTGCCCAGGGCGGTCTTGAGCTTCTGGTTGACCATCGCGTCGGTCTCGCCCAGGCCGTGCCGGCGCTCGCTGTGACCGAGGATGACGTGGGTGCAGCCGGCATCCAGCAGCATGGCGGCCGAGACGTCGCCCGTGTAGGCGCCCTTCGGTTCCCAGTGCATGTTCTGACCGCCCAGGCCGATCGGCGTATTTTCCAGCACGGCATCGACGGCGCGGAGGAAGACAAACGGCGGGCACACGGCCACCCGCACGGCCGCCTCGGCCCCCACGCCGGCCTTGACCTTCTCGGCCAGATCGACGGCGGCGGCCTGCGTCGCCGGGTTCATCTTCCAGTTGCCCGCGATGAAGATCGGTCGCATCAAACCTCAACTCCCTTTTCATCCCGCGTCGATGGTTTTCCCCAGGAGCCCGGCCAGTTGCCGCAACTCCTCCAGGAGGCCGGCATACACGGCCGGCGAGAGGGCGTGCCGCCCATCCGACAAGGCCACCTCGGGGCAAGTGTGGACCTCGACATGAATGCCATCGGCGCCGGCGGCCAGCGCCGCCCGCGCCAGCGGCGGAATCAGATCGGGACGGCCCGACGCGTGACTCGGGTCCACCACGATGGGCAGGTGGGACAACCTCTGGACCGTCGGCACCGCCGAGAGATCCAGCAGGCAGCGCGTCGAGTCCTCGAACGAGCGGACCCCGCGCTCGCACAGGATCACCTGGCGGTTGCCCTGCGCGAGGATCACCTCGGCCGACATCAACCACGATTCGACCGTGGCGGCCATCCCCCGTTCCAGCAAGACCGGCGTGCGCGCCTGGCCGACCTCTTTCAGGAGATCGAAGTTCTGCATGTTGCGCTCGCCGATCTGAAGGATGTCCACGTGCGCTCCGACCCACTCCACCTGCCGGGGGTCCGCGACTTCGCTGATCGTCGGCATGCGGAAGCGCTGGCCGGCCTCTTCCAGAATGCGCCAGCCGGCCTCGCCCAGGCCGGCCGTGGGGGAGGAACCGGCCTGGGCCGGGAACGCGGACCCGCGCAGGATGTTCGCGCCGGCCTCGCGCACCCGCTCCGCGATCTCGTTGAGCCGCTCCGCGCTCTCGACGAGACAGGGCCCGGCGATCATCGCCAGGTGGCCGCCGCCGATCCGGACGCCCTGGACCTCGATGATGGTATCCGCCGGATGCGCCTCGCGGCCGACCAGCTTGTAGGGCTTGAGGATCGGCAGCACGGACTCGACGCCGTCGATCGCCAGGAAGAACTCCGCCTGGTGCGGCGCGACGTCGCCGATGATGCCGACGATCGTCCGCGCGACACCCTGACTGAGATGCGGGACGTATCCCAGTTGCTCAATCCGATCCACCACGCGCTGGACCAGTTCCGGGGTCGGATTCGGTTTGAGAACGATGATCATCGCCGCTGCGCCGGCTCCTTCGGAAACAGGCAGGTCGCGCGAAGTCGTGCTCCGGCCGGATTTTTTCACGCGGACGGCTCACGGGAATTAAGCATTCTATCGCCACCCCGCATCCAAGGAAAGAGGGATCGCCCAGGAAAGCCACCTGTCCGCCCGTTCCGAAGGCGTCCTCAAAGGGTGTACGAGAAGTGTCTCTTCTATGTAGCGGCGGCCGTCTCGGCCGCTCCGGACTCCCAGGATCGGAGCGGCCGAGACGGCCGCCGCTACACAGAAAGGCCGCTCCGTATCCTTTTCGTACACCCTTTAGACGGTATCGGAGCGCCGCCGGGGGAGGTCGTCGCGGAGGGGGCCGGGGCGGAGTGCCGGACCGGCCGGGGCGCGGGTGCGGTTGCGCACCTCCTCACGCAGGATCGGCACATCCCGGGGCGCTTCGATCCCGATTCGAACTTTGTCATGCTCGATGCGGACGATAGAGATGATAATGGAGTCACCCACCACGATCCGCTCTCCCAGCTTGCGCGTCAATACGAGCATGGTGCCCTCCGTTGTGCGTCCTGCCGTCACCCGACCAGGCGGCTTACGTCCTCTTTACGGCCGGGCCGGGCTCGTGTGACGGAGCCGCGCGGGGTCGAACGGCGGTTCCCGGAGGGGGCTTTCGCGGTTCTCTTCAAGAAATGATGAATCACCAGTTGACGTTCCAGAGATCGGTCGATATTTTCTGATGAGAGAGTAAATGGCCGAGACGCTTGTGTGATGCCCCCACCCCTTTCAAAAAGGAGACACCATGGCTGCCACCCGAACGAAGAAAGCGCCCAAGGCCGCCCCGCGACCCTCGTCACAGGTTCGCCAGGCTGCGGAGTTGCTCAAACAGGTCTCCGACCCGACCCGGCTCCAGATCCTCACGCTCTTGACGGAGAAGGAACGGAACGTGTCCGAGCTCTGCAGCGATCTGGGCACGCAGAGCCAGCCCGCCGTGAGCCATCACCTGGCCCTGCTGCGGCACGGCCGCCTCATCGAGCCGCGCCGCGATGGCAAGCACAACTTCTACGGCCTGACCGAGCTGGGTAAGGAACTCGCGAACCTGGTCGCGATGCTCGTCGAGCTTATCTGATAGGGTGCGTGAGACGGTCTTGTAGGGTGGCTCGGCCCACCATCCATCCGGGCGAGTGAATGGAAGATGGTGGGCCGAGCCCACCCTACAAGGCGTTATCCGCACTTGCCGCCAAGGCGGTTACGTATTCAGACATTCCCGCAGGAAGGCCAGACCCTGGGCGATGTCGCGCAGCGCGCGGGTTGGTCGCCGACTTCGCGCTCGACGACGAGCGGCCCGGTGTAGCCGATCGCCTGAAGGGCGCGGACGAACCGGCGGATATCGACCGCGCCCTGGCCGAGGGGGACTTCCTCGCCCCACTGGCCGGGCGTTTGGGGACGGCGGGCGTCCTTGACGTGGACGCTGCGGATGTCCGCGCCCAGGATCTCGACCGCGCGGATCGGGTCGCCCATGTCATAGAGGAGCATGTTGGCCGGATCGAAGTTGACCTTGAGATTGGGCGCTTTCAGGTCGTCGAGCGTGCGCCGCAAGAGCTCGGCCGATTCCTGGCCGGTCTCGAAGGCGAGCGTGATTCCCTTCTCGGCCGCCATTTGACCGGCGTGGGCCAGCGTGTCGAGAAAGGGCCGCCGCTCCGGGCGCGGTGGGTTCGGGCAGAAAGCCCGCGTGCAGGGTCAGGGTGTCCAGGCCGAGGGCCGTGGTGCGCTCCAGGGCCCACTGGAGCCGTTCCAGACGCGCCGCGCGCTGCGCGACCGGGCCGAAACCGCCGGTCTCCCGGATCGTCTGGGGCGTCGTGTAGTCCTCGCCGGGAAACCCCAGCATGGCCGCCGACATGGCCAGGCCGGAAGAAAGGGCGGCCGCGGGCATGGCCTCGCCCTCGGCCCAACTGGCATGGTGCGGATCGCCGCAGGCGATCTGGACCACATTCGTACCCAGCTGGCCCATCAGCCGGGTCAGCTCCGGAATGCTCGTGACTTGCAGGCTCCAGCTACAGACCCCCAGGCTCAGCGGCGGCAACGCGGACGCGGCGGGCGGGCTCACGGCGGCACCTCTTGGCGAGCGGTTTGGACGGAACACGACGACCGCCCGATCATAGCCGACGCAACCGGCTTTGGCGACTTGGAAACCGCTTCGTAGGCTGGGCCTTCGTAGGCTGGGTCTGGACCCAGCTTATTGGTAGCTGGGTCCAGACCCAGCCTACGAAGACCCCGTCGGCACGGTCAAACCGGCCCGCGCAAGAGGCTCTCGTCTTCCACTTCGGATGTGGAGCCCATGACTCCCACGGCATGAATCGACGAGTGTGAACCATCCGTGGTGATCTGCGCCACGGCCGGATGCGGGCCGATCGTCTCCGGGCCGACCACGCGGTTGCGGCCGATGCGTTTGGCTTCGTAGAGATGCAAGTCCGCGGTCGAGATCATGGTCTCCACGGCCTGGGGGCGGTCGGCCGGCGCGAAGGCGACGCCGATGCTCACCGTGACCTGCACGGCCGCGGATTCCAGCCGCAGCCGCCGGGTCGCCAGGGCGTTGCGGATGGACTCGGCGCGGGCCATGGCCAGATGGAGACTCGGGACCGGCAGCGCGAACAGGAACTCCTCGCCGCCGTAACGGGCCAGCAGATCGTCGGCCCGGGACGCCTGCCGCAAGACGTGGGCCACCTCGCGCAGGGCGGCATCCCCGGCGTGATGGCCATAGGTGTCGTTGAAGCGCTTGAAGTGGTCGATATCGAGCATCAAGACGGCCAGACCCATCCCGCGTGCCGCGGCCTGATTCACCCACGGGCGGAACTGATTCTGGAAGTAGGAGCGATTGTACAGGCCAGTGAGGGCATCCCGGACGGTCCGCTCGAACATCTCGCGCTGAAACTGCTCCTCGTCGGCATCGGGCCGCACGAACTTGAGCACGACCTTGGTCCCGAAGCGGAGCCGATCGCCGTCGAGAATCGCGTGGGGCCGATCGGGCCGGAGCCGCTCGTTGTTGACGAAGGTGCCGTTGGTGCTGCCCAGATCGGTCAATTCGATCTGGCGGTCGGACGTGACCCGGAGCAAAGCATGGCAGCGCGAGACGCTCGGTTCCACGAGTTGAATCGCGTTGTCGGCCGCTCGACCGATCCAGGTGGCGCCCGAGACCAGCGGCAGCATCGCGCCGGGGATCCCGCCGGCCACCACGATCAGGTACGTCCGGTCCGAGGTCCCCGAGGAGAGACCGGGCAGCGCCGGACACGGGGACTGGATCAGCGCGGTGATCCCTTTCTCGTCCATGGTCCGTTCCGGGAGGGTAGGTGGAAGGGGTGCCTCCCAGCCCGAGGGGGCGGCGCCGCCGCGCCGAGAAACCCCTCAACAAGGGCACTCCGTCGAACGCTAGGTCACGGCGCGCCGCCTGTCAAATCGACCGGTATCGAGGCGGCCCATGACCCACGTCCCCTATTGGATACGGGGCGCGCGGACGGACGTGACCACCGCCGGACGATGGCGGATGCACAATGGCTAATGGCGGATGGCTCATGGCTCATGGCTCATGGCTCCATGGCTCATGGCTCATGGCTCATGGCTCATGGCTCATGGCGGTTGCGGAACAAGCGACATCGCGCCGGTTCACTCGCATCAGTCATCCGCCATCAGCCATCAGTCATCTGCCATCAGTCATCCGCCATGAGCCATCAGTCATCCGCCATGAGCCATTCGGCATTCGGAATCCGTCTTCCGCCCTCACCCTTCCAGCCCGGGCAGCCGGCTCGTGCTGTCGCCGAACGAGGGGACCGAGACGCCCAGGCGATCGAGCATGTCGAGGAAGAGATTGTTCAGGGGCGTATTCTTCGGATACTTCACATGCCGGCCCGTCTGGATCGTGCCGTTGCCCCGTCCCGCCAGCAGGACGGGGAGATCATTGTGGTTGTGCCGGTTGCCGTCGCCCAGCCCGCTGCCGTAAACGATCATGCAATGATCGAGCAGCGTGGCCTCGCCTTCACGCGCGGCTTTCAGCTTGCCGAGGAGATCGGCCATCTGCGAAACGTGGAACGTGTTGATCTGCGCGATCTTCGCCAGCTTCTTCGGGTCGTTGCCGTGGTGGGAGAGTTCGTGGTGTCCTTCCTTGACGCCGATGAAGGGATAACTGCGGTTGGAGCCCTCGTTGGCAAACATGAAGGTGGCGATCCGCGTCAGGTCGCCCTGGAAGGCCAGCACGAGCAGGTCGTTCATGAGCCGGAAGTGTTCGGGCAGCTCATGGGGAATGCCGGCGGGCCTGGCAAGGCCTTCCGGTCCGCCGCCCGTTCCCGTCTCGGCGCGGGCCAGCCGCACTTCGATCTCGCGCACCGAGCTGAGATACTCATCGAGCTTGCGGCGATCGCTCGCGCCGAGCTGATCGTGCAGGGTGCGGGCGTCGTCCCGGACAAAATCGAGGATGCTCTGCCGCGCGTGGCGGCGTCGGGCGCGGGTCTCGGCGTCTTCTTCGTCGTGGCCGCTGCCGAAGAGCCGCTCGAAGACCAGCCGCGGGTTGACTTCCTTGGGGACCGGAGTGGTCGGCGTGCGCCAGGAGAGGTTGTTCGAGTAGGCGCAGCTATAGCCGGAATCGCAATCGCCCGCCTGACGGCCGGATTCGATGCCGATCTCCAGGGACGGGAACCGCGTCGCCTTGCCGATGTGCTGCGCGGCGAACTGGTCGACCGAAACGCCCACGTGGATGTTGGCGCCGTTCGTCTTTTTGGGATGGGCGCCCGTCAAAAAGGACGACATCGAGCGCGCGTGATCGCCGGGACCGTCCCCTTTCGCTTCCCCGTTCTCCTGCGCCAGGCCGCTGAGCACGAGCAAGTCCTGCCGGAAGGGCGCCAGCGGCTGGAGCGTCGCCGTGAGCTCGAAGTCGGCGCCGAGGCTCGCGGGCGTCCACGCGCTCATGTTGACGCCGTTCGGGACGTACAGAAAGCCCATGCGCAAGGGCGGCCCCGACCGCCCCGCCGCCGAGGCCGCCGGGGTCATGGCTTCCAGCCAGGGCAGGGCCAGGGCCGTTCCCAGTCCGCGCAGGACGGTCCGCCGCGTGATCGCCGTGCTCATGGTGCGCTCCCTCGTCCCTCCCGCATGCGGAAGGGGATACTCGTGGCCGCCTGTTCCACCAGGAACCCGAAACGATATCCGTTCTGAGCCAGCGCGGATGTGATCCGCTCAACCTCGCATGCGTCCTCCGGCTCCAGGCCCCGCCCGAGCGCGTAAATGAGCAGCTTTTCCGTGAGGCAGCGCGGCAAACTGGTCCTTATGGCTCAGCAGGTACGTTTTGAACGCCTTCGGCCCTGCAAATGTCTCGCCGGAAGGAAGCGATCCCGAGGCATCAATCGGGAAATCGCCGTCCTTGAGCCGCCAGGCGCCGATGGCGTCGTAGTTTTCAAAAACAAACCCCGGGGGATCCAGCTTGGCGTGGCAATTGGCGCAAACCGGGTCCGCGCGGTGGCGCTCCATCCGCTCGCGCAAGGTGCCCGACAGGATCGCCTCCTTGGTTTCGCTGAGCATGGGGACATTCGGCGGCGGTGCCGGCGGCGGCGTGCCCAGGATCTGTTCGAGCACCCACTTGCCCCGCTTCACGGGCGAGGTGCGCGTCGGGTTCGAGGTCACGGTCAAGACGCTGGCCTGGGTGAGCACGCCCCCGCGGGGCGCATCATGCAAGGGCACGCGGCGGAACTCCTCGCCGGTCACGCCCGCGATGCCGTAATGCTGCGCCAGGCGCTCGTTCAGAAACGTGTAATCCGAGTCGAGGAATTCGAGGATGCTCCGATCCTCGCGCAGGATGCTGGCGACAAACGCCTTTGTCTCGGCGAGCATGTCCGCCTTGAGCGGATCGTTGAAGGCCGGGAAAAGGCCCGGATCGCGGCTGGCCGCGTCGAGGTTCCGGAGCTGGAGCCATTGCAGCGCGAAGTTCTCGACGAACGCCGCGGATTTCGGGTCCGCCACCATCCGGCGCACCTGCGCCGCGATCGTGGCCGGAACGTTCAGCTTGCCCTGCGCGGCGATCGTGAACAGTTCCTCATCCGGCATCGAGCTCCACAAGAAATACGACAGCCGCGACGCCAGCGCATAATCGTCCAGCGGCACGGCCGCCGCGGTCGATTTCTCCCCCGGTCGAGCTCGACGCGGAAGAGGAAGTGCGGCGAGACGAGCACGGCCTCGACGGCAAGCTGGATGGCGCTCGGAAAAGGATCGCCGGCTTGCCGCGTTTGCTCGACGAGCCGGCCCAGCCGGTCGAGCTCCTCGTCCCGCACCGGGCGGCGAAAGGCTCGGCTCAGAAAGCGATCGAGCACCTGGCGGCTCGCCGCGCTCCACGACGCCGGCTCATCATTTTTCGGCTCGGTGAAAAGAATGCGCCGGTGCGGCTCGGGGAGCGGGCCGGTGTCCTGCGTGATTGGACCCTGAAGCTCGATCCCCAGGACGATCAGGTTCCGGTCGCGACGACTCGCGTCCGGGAACGTCGGATCGTAGAAATCGTTCAGAAAAGCCGCGGCGAGAGCATGCTCGCCGGGTGAAAGATCGACGCGGGTGTCATACGTGCCCGGATCGCCCTCGACGGCGGGAACGTCCACCTGAACGAGATCCTTGCCATCGAGCCGGAGGGCCATCTTGGCCGGCTCGTTGCCGGCCTGCTGACCGAACGCCCGGACGCGGACGCGATACGAACCGGCCTGCGTGATGGTGTGCGACACCTTCACCTCGCCGGTCGAGCTGAGGATGCGGCCCTCCTCGCCGAACGCCTGCCCCCCTGCCCTGCGGAGATCACCGCCGCGCCAGGTCTTCTTTTCTCCCCAGCGGGTCCGGTCGGTGACAATGGCACGTTCGGCGACCTGCTCGGCGGCGGCCAGGTACTTTTCGAGCAACAGGGGCGAGAGACTGAGCACGTCTCCCATGTTGTCGAAGCCTTCACCCACGTCGTCGGTCGGGAAATCGGCCGCGGGATGAAAGTCGATACCGACCAGGTCGCGGATCGTGTTATCATACTCCGCGCGGTTGAGCCGGCGAATCGTGACGCGGCCGGGATGCGGCGTGCCATCGCAGGGCACCACCTTCAAGAGCGTCCCGATGGCCCCGACCAGCATCTTCCGCTCCCCATCGGTCGGCTGCGGCGCGTCCGACGGCGGCATGATCTCGCCGTCCAGGTTCTCACGGGCCTTGTCCCAGACGCGGCGGTCGCGCAGCATCGCGTGCAGGTCCGTCCCGCGCGCCAGGTTCACCCCCGCGCGCGGCTTGCTCTCACCGTGACACTTCAGACAGTAGCGGGATACGAGCGGCTGGACGTCTTTCTGGAAGACCTCGTCAGGACGAGGCGTCTCCTCCGCCGCCACGGTCAGCGCCCCGCCGCAGAGAATCAAAATCAGCATGCGACCAGCCATGGGCAGCCACTCCCAGATCGACGGTATCGCGACCGGCCACCTGCTGTTATCGGTTTCTTAAACAATGTTTGCAAGGCCCAGGACGCGATTTTGGAGAATGAGACCGATTCTCAACAAGGCGGTGGGGTCTAATGGTGCGGGTCGCGAGCCGTTTATACTGAGGGTCTCGTAGGGTGGGCTCGGCCCACCATCTGCCGGCTTCGGGTCGGGATGGGATCGGATGGTGGGCCGAGCCCACCCTACGGGACGGATCGGCCCCGCGTTCGTCGGGGCGTGCGCACGAATCCTCCGAGTCCGCGAGCGCAGCCATGACCAAGCTCAGCCTGATCGGCGTCGGTGTCACGCTTTGCGGGGTGTTGCTCACCATCGGGGCCGCCGGGGTCTTCCGCGAGGGACCGCCGCCCGGCAACCGCGACAAGCTTCAGAAGCTGGTCCAGGAAGGCAACTTCAAGGACGCCTTCGAGGGTTACCGCAAGTTGTTGCTCGATCCCCAGAACGACCCGCGGCTCGTCGGCGAGGATTTCTACGGATCGCCATCCAGTGTCTGAACCAACTGGGGCGCACCAACGAGATCGACCCCTTGCGCGACCAGGTGATCGCGTTGCAAAAGGACAACTGGAGGCTGCTCCAGGCGGCCGCCGAGACGTTCGTCGCGGGGCCGAGCTACGGCTTTCTGATCTCGGGCAAATTCGAACGCGGCCCGCACCGGGGCGGCGGCAAGGCGGTCAACGCGGCGGAGCGCGACCGCGTGCGCGCCCTCCAGTTGCTCGCGCAGGGCATGGACAAGGCGATGGCCGATCCCGACCGCGCCGGCGCAGGGCGGTACTTGTTGACCCTGGCGCACATCCTGATGGGCCAGCGCGGGGCGACCGAAGCCTGGCGGCTGCAAACCCTGACGGACCTGAAAACTCTGCCCGACTACGAGGAAGGCTACGGCCGGGGCGGCTGGTATCCCGGCCAGCAGACGGCCGGCGCGCCCGTCGATGCCGACGGCAACCCGATCTATTACCACGTCCCCAAGAACTTCGCGGCGGCCACCAACGACGGCCAGCGCTGGCGCTGGGCGCTCACGCAAGCGGCGGAATTGAGTCCGGAGCAGCTCAATACCGTCCGGTTCACGCTCGCCAGCTTCTGCGCCAGCCAGTTCGGCACGCAGACCATCTCCGGCTCGAATCCCTTCACCGCCGAGGACGAGGACGCCGCCCGCGCGCAGGCCGACCCCTATTCGCTCCGCACGCTCACGGATGAGGAAACCGTGGCCCGGCTCGCCACCGGCATCAAGCGGTTCAAGCTGCCGGATGAGTTCAATTTCCTGAAGCTGTTCCAGACGATCGCTGACGATCCCAAGACCGGCCACGGCGAGGACGCCCTCGAAGCGCTGACGGGCACGTTCATTTCCCGCAAGCAGTTCGACCGCGCGGTCGAGACGCTCCAGCGCAGCAAGAAGACCTACGGCGACCAGAACAACGGCAAGCAGCAGCGGCTCGACCAGATCCTCAAGCCCTGGGGCACGTTCGAAACCAGCACGATGCAGCCCGCCGGCCCGGGCGGCACGCTCACCTTCCGCTACCGCAACGGCAAGCAGGCGCATTTCGAAGCGCGGGCCGTCGATGTGTCGCGCTCTGCTGGAAGACATCAAGAACTACCTGCGCTCCAGTCCCGGGCAGGTTGATTGGAACCGGGTCCAGCTCAACGACATCGGCGCGCGGCTGGTCAACGGCCCCGACGGCGCCAAGTATCTGGGCCAGGCCGTCGCGAAATGGGATCTGGCCCTCGAACCCTTGCCGGGCCATTTCGACCGCCTCGCCACGGTTTCCACGCCGATCCAGAACGCCGGCGCCTACCTGGTCACGGCCACGGTCGCGGGCGGCAACGTCAGCCGGATCATCCTCTGGCTCGACGACACGGTCCTGATCAAGAAGCCGCTCCAGGGCAGCTATTACTACTATGCCGCCGATTCCCGCACCGGCACGCCGGTGGCCGGGGCGAATCTCAACCTCTTCGGCTGGCGGCAGCAGCAGATCGACAACAAGAACCAGTTCCGCACCGAGATCAAGGAGCAGAACACCCGGACCGACGCCTCCGGTCAGGCGATCGTGCCCGCGCCGAACCCCAACGAGGGTCAATATCAGTGGCTCATCACGGCCCGCACCGCGCAGGGCCGGCTGGCGTTCCTCGGCTTCACCAATATCTGGCGGGTCGATGTTCAGGACCCGTTCTACGATCAGGTCAAGGTGCTCACGATCACCGACCGCCCCGTCTATCGCCCCGGTAACGAGGTGAAGTTCAAGTTCTGGGTCCAGCACACTCGCTACGACCGGCCCGATAAGTCCGACTTCGCCGGCCAGATCTTCACGGTCCAACTTCACAACCCGAAGAACGAGAAGATCTTCGAGAAGACCTTCAAGGCCGACGAGTTTGGCGGCTTTGACGGCACCTTCGAGCTGCCCAGCGACGCGGGTCTGGGCGTCTATCAGCTCTTTGTCCTGGGCTACAGCATCAGCTCGTTCCGCGTCGAGGAGTACAAGAAGCCCGAGTTCGAGGTGACGATCGACGCGCCCGACAAGCCCGTCATGCTCGGCGAGAAGATCACCGCGAAGATCACCGCCAAGTACCTCTTCGGCGCCCCGGTGAGCCAGGGGAAGGTCAAGTACAAGGTCACGCGCTCCTCAACCGACGAGCGCTGGTTCCCGGTCGCGCGCTGGGACTGGCTGTTCGGGCCCGGCTACTGGTGGTTCGCCGGTGATTACACCTGGTATCCCGGCTGGTCGCGCTGGGGCACCTGGCGGCCGGTCTTCTGGTGGTGGTCGCGCCCGATGGCGCCGCCGGAAGTCGTCGCCGATGCCGAGGTCACGATCAAGCCGGACGGCACCGTCGCCGTCGAAATTGACACCGCGCTCGCCAAGGCGACGCACCCCGACCAGGACCACCGTTACGAGATCACGGCCGAGGTCACGGACCAGTCGCGCCGGACGATCACGGGCACGGGGACGGTCCTCGTCGCCCGCGAGCCGTTCAAGGTCTACACCTGGCTCGATCGCGGCCATTATCGCGTCGGCGACACGATTCACGCGGGCATCTCGGCGCAACGGCTGGATCACAAGCCCGTCAAGGGCGAGGGCACGCTCAAGCTACTCAAGGTGTCCTACGGCGCGGATCGCCAGCCCATCGAGACGCCGGTGCAAAGCTGGCCCCTGACCACGGACGACGACGGCCAGGCCGTTGCAGACCATCAAGGCGTCGGCGGCCGGGCAATATCGCCTGTCGGCCACGCTGAATGACGGCCAGGGCCACACCATCGAGGGCGGCTATCTGTTCACGATCACCGGCCCCGGCTTCGACGGCGCGGCGTTCCGGTTCAATGACCTGGAGATCATCCCCGACGCCAAGGAATACAAGCCGGGCGACCGCGTCCGCCTCCAGATCAACACCGATCAGCCCGGCGCAACCGTGCTCCTGTTCTCCCGGCCGGTCAACGGCGTCTACCTGCCGCCGAAGGTCGTCCACCTGGCGGGCAAGAGCACGATCGAAGAGGTGCCGATCGTCACCCGCGACATGCCCAACATCTACGTCGAGGCCCTGACGATCGCCCGCGGCAAGGTCCACGCCGAGACGCGCAATCTCGCCGTGCCTCCTGAGTCGCGCGTCGTCGATGTCGCGGTCACGCCTTCGTCCACGACGTACAAGCCGGGCCAGAAGGCCAAGGTCCAGCTCAAGCTGACCGGCATCGACGGCAAGCCTTTCATTGGCTCGACCGTGCTGACCGTCTATGACAAGGCCGTCGAGTACATCTCGGGCGGCTCGAACGTCCCCGATATCAAGAGCTTCTTCTGGCAATGGAAGCGCCAGCACACGCCCAACACCGAATCGAGCCTCGACCGCCACTTCGGCAACCAGCTCAAGCCGGGCGAGGCCGCCATGCAGGATCTCGGGACGTGGGGCTTCCAGCCCTGGAATTACTTCTCCGACATGAATGGCATGGTGAATGCCGGCTTCGGCATGGGAGGCATGGGAGGCGGTGGTCGCAGCTTCTTCGCGGCCGGAACCCGCGGCCTGGCGATGTCCCGAGCCATGCCCGCGGCGGCGGCCCCCGAGGCGGCGCCCGCGGGCGCGGTTGCCCTCGGCGCGCAGGGAATCCCCGTGAGCGGGTTCGAAGCCGCCAAGTTGTCGACGGTCTCGGCGGATGCGTTCGGAGGAGAAGGTCAGGCCCACGGACCCGGCGGCGCCAAAGTCCAGCCCGTGGTCCGCACCAACTTCGCCGACACCGCCTTCTGGGCCGCCGCCGTCACCACCAAGCCCGACGGCACCGCCGAGCTCGAATTCCCCCTGCCCGAAAGCCTCACCACCTGGAAGGTCAAGGCCTGGACCATGGGCCGAGGCGCCCAGGTCGGACAGGCCGACGTGCAGGTCATCACCACCAAGGATCTCGTTGCTCCGCTTGCAGGCCCCGCGCTTCTTCGTCGAGAAGGATGAAGTCGTCCTCTCGGCCAATGTCCACAACAAGCTCAAGAGCAAGAAGTCCGTCCAGGTCGTCCTCGAACTCGACGGCAGCGAACTCCAACCGCTCGGCGAAACGTCCCAGACCGTCGAGATCGACCCCGCCAGCGAGCACCGCGTCGACTGGCGCGTCAAGGTCGTCCATGAAGGCTCGGCGGTCATTCGCATGAAGGCGCTCACCGATGAGGAATCGGACGCCGCCCAGATGACCTTCCCGGTCTATGTTCACGGCATGCTCAAGCAGGAAGCCTTCTCCGGCGCGATCCGCCCCGACGGCCACGACGCCACCGTCGCCATCACCGTCCCCGCCGAGCGCCGCCCCGATCAGACGCGGCTCGAAGTCCACTACTCGCCGACCCTCGCCGGCGCCATGGTCGATGCCCTGCCCTATCTGGCCGACTATCCGTATGGCTGCACCGAGCAAACCCTCAACCGCTTCCTCCCCACGGTCATCACCCAGCGCATCCTGATCCGCATGGGTCTGGACCTGAAGGCCATCCGCGACAAGCGCACCAATCTGAACGCGCAAGAACTCGGCAACGCCGCCGACCGCGCCAAACAGTGGAAGCGCTTCCCCGACGAGCCGGTCTTTGATCAAGACAAGGTCACCCAGATGGCCCAGGCCGGCATCCAGCGCCTGGCCGACATGCAGCTTTCCGGCGGCGGCTGGGGCTGGTTCTCCGGCTTCGGCGAGTATCCCTCCGCCCACACCACGTCCGTCGTCGTCCACGGCCTCCAGATCGCCCGCGACAATGACCTGGCCCTCCCCCAAGGCATGCTCGATCGCGGCATCGCCTGGCTCAAGACGTATCAGGACGAGCAGGTCAAGCTCCTCCAGAACGCCAAGAGCGAGACCCAGCCCTACAAGACCCAGGTGGATGAAGTCGATGTCCTCGTCTTCGGCGTCCTGACCGACGCGGGCGTCAAGAACGAGGCCATGCTCGGCTTCCTCGACCGCGACCGCGTCAAGCTGTCCGTCTACGCCAAGGCGCTCTACGGGCTGGCCCTGGACAAGCTCGGCGAGAAGGCCAAGCTGGCCGAGGTCATGCGCAACATTCACCAGTATGTCGTGGAAGACAACGAGAACCAGACGGCCTACCTGAAGCTTCCCAACCAGAGCTGCTGGTGGTTCTGGTACGGCAGCGAGACCGAGTCGCACGCCTTCTACCTGAAGCTTCTGGCCCGCACTGACCCGAAGGGCGAGCTGGCGCCCGCGGCTCGTCAAGTACATCCTGAACAACCGCAAGCACGGGGCTTACTGGGAATCGACCCGCGACACGGCGTATTGCATTGAAGCGCTCGCCGATTACCTCAAGGCCAGCGGCGAGGACCGGCCCGATATGACCGTGGCCGTGGCCGTCGATGGCCAGGTCAAGAAGGAAGTGCGCATCACGCCCGAAGCCTTGTTCACCTTCGACAATGCCCTTGTCCTGGAAGGCAAGGCGCTCGACTCGGGCAAGCACACGATCGGCGTCTCGAAGAAGGGCACCGGCCCGCTTTACTTCAACGCCTACCTGACGAATTTCACGCTGGAAGACCCGATCACGAAAGCCGGCCTGGAAGTGAAGGTGGATCGCAAGGTCTACCGCCTGATTCGTGACGACAAGACGGTGGACGTGGCTGGCAATCGAGGCCAGGCGGTCGGCCAGCGGGTCGAGAAGTACCGGCGCGAGCTCTTGGCCGATGAGGCCATGCTCACGAGCGGCGACCTGGTCGAGGTCGAGCTGTCGATCGCGTCGAAGAACGATTACGAGTACCTCGTCTTCGAGGACTTCAAGGCGGCCGGCTTCGAGCCGGTGGAGGTCCGCAGCGGTTACAACGGCAACGAGATGGGGGCGTATGTCGAGTTCCGCGACGAGCGGGTGGCGTTCTTCGTGCGCAGCCTGGCGCGGGGCGAGCACAGCCTCTCGTACCGGTTGCGTGCCGAGATCCCCGGCCGCTTCCACGCCCTGCCGGCGCGCGGTTACGCCATGTACGCACCCGAGCTGAAGGGGAACTCCGACGAGATCCGGCTGCAGGTGAAAGACTGAGAGGGTGCCTGAAATGGTCTTGTAGGGTAGGCTTCAGCCTGCCAATCCCATTTCTGAAGACTATGGGATTGGCAGGCTGAAGCCTACCCTACAAGAGCTCTTGGCTGCGCCTCCGCCGCGTTACGGGAGAATGAGCATGGCATCGCCGTAACTGTAAAAGCGGTAGTGCTCGCGGATGGCCTCGGCGTAGGCGGCGCGGATGAACTCCGTGCCCGCCAGGGCGCTGACCAGCACGAGCAGCGAGCTGCGCGGCAGGTGGAAATTGGTGACGAGCGCATCTAGACCCCGGAACACGTGGCCCGGCTTGAGATAGAGGGAAGTCTCGGCGTTGAAGGGCTGGAACCTCCCCTGCCCCGCGGCCGTCTCCAAGGTGCGGGCGGCCGTCGTCCCTACCGCCACGATCCGTCCCCCGGCGGCGCGCGGCGTTCAGACGGTCGGCCACGGGCGCGGTCAACTCGGCCCACTCGGCGTGCAAGGTATGATCCTCGATGCGCTCCGCCTCGATGGGCCGGAAGGTCCCGATCCCGACGTGCAAGGTGACATCGACCCAGCTCATCCCCCGCGCCGCCAGGCGATCGAGCAGTGCCGGCGTGAAGTGCAGCCCGGCCGTCGGCGCGGCCACCGAGCCCGGCACGGCGGCAAAGACGGTCTGGTAGCGCTGACGGTCGCCCGGGCCCTCGTATCCCTTGCGGATATAGGGCGGCAGGGGAACGGAACCGATGCGATCCAGCAGAACCGAGGCGGGTTCGTCGCGGTCGGGGCGGACGATCCAGCGGCCGTCGGGTTCGCGCGCGATGAGCGTCAAGCGACATCGTCGCCCGCCGCGAAGACTTCTCCGATCAACGGAGTGTCCACGGGTGCTGGCCAGGATTTCCCAGGTCGCCATCCTCGGGGCGCGTTCGGAGGTAAAGCCCCTCCCACTTCCCGCCCGTGGCGCAGCGGTGTCCGCGCAGCCGGGCGGGCAAGACTTTCGAGTTATTTCGGACGAGCACATCGCCCGGCCGGAGCAACTCCGGCAGGTCGGCGAAGACGCGGTGCTCCCAGCTTTGCGACGACCGGCGCAGGACCATCAGCCGGGAGCGGTCGCGGGGCTCGACTGGATACTGGGCGATCCGTTCGGCCGGCAAGTCGTAATCGAATTCGTCGGTGCGCATCGAGCGAAGAAATCCGGCTCCGGACTGGGGACTTCGGGGGAAAAATCTCGTAAAGTATGAGACTGTCGCGAAGATCACCGGGTTGATTTCAGAATCCTTGCGGAAACGGCCTTGGGTGCCACGGGTTCCGCTTTGGGAACCCGTGCCGTCGTCCTAGCCTCGGACACGGGTTCCCAAAGCGGAACCCGTGGCACCCAGGCGATCGTGGGATTATACAAAACCGATGTCCGTGACGAGTCTGTCCCAGCGTCTCTCGCGCTCGGAACGTGCGCCCGACCTTCGGAACCGGTGCCGGTGGCGCTCTTGATCACCGACCTGGACGTGGGCGGCGCGGAGCGGGCGATGGTGGCGCTGGCGACGGGCCTGGATCGCCAATGCTGGCGTCCGCAGGTCTATTGCCTGGGACCGGAGGCCGCGCTGGCGGCGCCGTTGCGCGCCGCCGGCATCCCGACGACGTGTCTGGCCTTTCGCCCCGGACGGGCGGTGCGGGCGACGTTGCGGCTGGCCACTGCGCTGCGTGCCTTCCGGCCGCGGCTGGTGCAGAGCTTCATGTTCCACGCGAACATCGCCGCGCGCCTGGCCGCACCGCTGGCGGGCCGGCCGCGGGTCCTCGGCGGTCTGCGCGTGGCCGAGCGGGACTCGACCTGGCACCTCCTGGTCGATCGGCTGACGGTGTCCCTGGCGACGGGCTGGGTCTGCGTCTCGGAGGGTGTGCGGCGCTTCAGCATCGAGACGGCCCGGCTCGATCCCCACAACCTGGTGGTCATCCCCAACGGCATCGACCCGGCACCCTTTGACCTGGCCCAGCCCGTGGCGCGACCCCTTCTCGGTGGTGTGCCCGAAGCGGCGCACCTGGTGCTGTTCGTGGGCCGTTGCGAGCGCCAGAAGGGCTTGCCCATCCTGTTCCAGGCGGCGCGGCAGGTCGCCGCAACCCGCGCCGACTGGCACCTGGCGATCGCGGGCGAGGGCCCCGATCGCCGTGCGCTCGAAAAGCAGACGGCCCGCGATCCCCTGCTCGGCGCGGGTTCACTGGCTGGGCCACCGCAACGACGTACCCGCGCTGTTGAAGACGGCCGACGTACTTGTCTTGCCCTCCCTCTGGGAAGGGATGCCGAACGTCGTTCTGGAGGCGATGGCCGCCGGCCGGGCCGTGATCGCCAGCGCGGTCGAGGGGAGCGAGGACCTGGTCGTACCCGGCGAGACCGGATGGCTCATTCCCCCCGGCGATCCGGAACCGCTGGCGGCGGCCCTGCTCGAAGCCGCCCGCGATCCACAACGGCGGCAATCCTTCGGCGCGGCCGGTCGGCAACGGGTCGAACAGCTTTTTTCCCAGAAGGCCGTCATCGCGGCGTACGATAGGCTGTGGTCGGCCGTGCTCGGGTTCCAGGAGGAAGGGGCCTCGTGATCGAGTGCGATTTCGGATGCCTGATTCCAGGTTTCGGATTCCGGATTCCGGATTCCAGATTCCAGATTCCAGATTCCAGATTCCAGATGGCGGATGATGGATGGCGGATCTCGCTGGATTGTCCGAAGATCTGGAATCTGGAATCTGGAATCCGGAATCCGGAATCTGGAATCTGGAATCCGGAATCCGGAATCCGACTTCCGATTTTCGCATTGGTAGCCTTGTTTCCACTCATGAGCCAAGCAGGCCGGGGCCGATGTCGAAAAGGGGGTAGCCGTTTCGCAGGCTCGGCTTGACGGGACGGGCCGTCCCGTTATAGTCGCGGAGGTCGGTCTCGATTCGATTCGATCCGACTGGTCTCCCGTCGCCTTTCCTGTCCCCTCGCACGGCGAATCCGGCCTTGTCCACCGAGGAATCGACGCCGCGTCCGGTTCATCGGCCGGTGCTGCTGGCCGAGGTCGTGGCTGGGCTTGCGCCTCGCGAGGGAGCAATCCTGGTCGATGGGACCGTCGGCGCGGGCGGCCATGCGGCCGAGCTGGCGCGGCACGTGGGCGCGACGGGGCGGGTCCTCGGTCTGGACCGCGACCCGGCCATGCTCGCGCTGGCGGCCGAGGCCACCCGGGGACTGCCGGTCACGCTGATCCAGGCCGGTTACGACGAGCTCGGCGAGGTGCTTCATGACCAAGGCTTGAGCCCCGTGGCCGGGGTACTCCTCGACCTGGGGCTCTCGTCCGACCAGTTGGCCTGGTCGCAGCGCGGGTTCAGCTTCGCCCAGGAGGGACCGCTCGACATGCGGTTTGATCCGACCGAAGGCGTGACGGCGGCCGAACTGGTCAACACGTTGAAGGCGGACGAGTTGGCGGACCTGTTCTTTCACTTGGGAGAGGAGCGGTACAGCCGCCGGGTGGCGCGGCGGATCGTCGAGGCGCGCCGGCTGACGCCGATTCGAACCACCCGGCAACTGGCCGACCTGGTGCGGCGGAGCGTACCGGGACCGCGCGGCGGGATCGACCCGGCCACGCGGGTCTTTCAGGCCCTCCGGATCGCGGTCAACCGCGAGCTGGAGCGGCTGGACGCGGCGCTCGCCGGCTTGCCGGACTGGCTGGAACCGGGCGGACGCGCCGCGATCCTCAGCTTTCACTCGCTGGAAGACCGGCGGGTCAAGTGGGCCTTCCGGCAGAATCCAGCCTGGCAGATCTTGACCAAGAAACCCGTCACGGCCTCGGCCGAGGAAACCCACGACAATCCCCGCGCCGGAGCGCCAAATTGAGGCTTGCCGCGCGATGTCAGAGAGTCCCCGGCCCCAGCCCGATCTTGCCGTGACCCCCGGGCCCGCGCCCACGGACCACGGCGCACAGCCCGACCCGGCCCCGCCCGAAGCCGCCCGGTCCCGGTTCCGGCTGCCCTGGCGTGCGGCACGGAGCCAGGACGACGTGCCGCCGGCGGCTTCCGCGGAGGCACCCGCCGTACCCGCGGCCGAAGCCGCCCCGGCGCGCGGACGGATTCCCTGGCACAAGGTCGGCCTGGCCAAGCGTGAGACGCGGGTCGGCGTGGCGGCGCTCCTCTCGTTCCTGATCCTGGTCGGGGTCTGGACCACGAACAAGCTGCGACATCCGGCCGCTTCTTCCCATGATCCGGCCGGCACGGGCGCCGCCCTGGCCGCGAAGCCGGAGCAACACGCCCCCGCGCCGGCCGCGGCTCCCGATCCCGACCCGTCGCCGCCGGCCCCCGCGAGACCGGCGCCCGAGGAAACCTCCCCCATCCGGACTGTCGCGGCGCAAGTCCCTCTCGACACGGAGCCTGCGCAGCCGATTCCGGTCGCCGAGGCGGTTCCCGTCGCGGAGAGTACGCCCGCGCCTGCGGAGCCCGTCCCGCCGGCGACAACGGCCCAGGCGAACGAGACGCCCCCCGCTCAGCCGGAGGTGGCGGCCGTTCCCCCTCTGGGAGACGGCGCCAGCCATCCCCCGCCCGCGGCCCCTGAGCCCGCCCAGCCCGTGCCGGCTCCCGTGACCGAGCCGAAGCCGGAACCGGCCGCCCTGGCGGCCTTGCCTCCCCTCGTGGGAGATCCGGGCGCCCCACCTGCGCCCGCCGCCGAGCCCAAGCCCGCGCCGAAACCCGACGCGGCACCGACGCCGCCCGCGCCCGTGGTGGCTGCCGCGCCGACGCCGCCCGCGCCGGAGCCCGCCGCCCCTCCCCAGGCGGCTCCAGAGCCGATCGCCGCCGCGCCGATGCCGACCGCGCCGGAGCCCGCCCCTGCCCCGGCAGCGCAGGTGGCCGACAACCCGCCGCCGGAGCCCGCGCCGAAACCCATTCCCACCTTCGCGCCGGCCCCCAGCAGCGCACCACCTCCCGCGGCTTTGCCGGCGGCCAGCGGCGACCGCATTCCGCTCCCGAACGCAGGGAAGGTCATCCTGACCCTGGACCAGCCGCTCGGCGCCGCGCCGCGCCGCCGTGTGGCCGTGACGGTCGCCGCGACCCGACCGGCTGTGCCGGTCCCGGCGCCGGCCCGGAGCCGGGTCGAGGCCGTCAGTCATGTTGTCCAGAGCGGCGAGAACTTCTGGACCATCTCCAAGCTCTACTACGGCAAGGGGCGATACTACAAAGCCCTGTGGAAAGCCAACAACGACCGCGTGCCCGCACCCGATCAGCTTGTCGTCGGGACCGCGCTGCGGATTCCGCCCCCCGAGGAGCTTGACCGCACCCTGATCGATCCCGTCGGCGACGATCAGCCACCCGGACCGCGGGACAACCTGGCCTCGCGCCGCGATGCCCAGACCACCCGGGCGGGGAAACCGGGCGATACGCTGCTCATGCTGCCCGTGAGCGGAGAACCACCCGGCCGCACGCGGAACGTCCCGGTCGAGGCCGAGAAGGTGCGGCCGTTCCACGTCGTGCGCAATCACGAAACCCTGCGGACCATCGCCCGCGATACGCTGGGCGACCCGCGCCGGGCGGACGAGATTCTCGAACTCAACCGCGACGTGCTCGGCGGCCCCAGCGAGCTGGCCCGCGGCATGCGCTTGCGGCTGCCCGCGGACGCGGAATCCGTGCGGCGGTGAGACCGGAAAATTTTGTAGGGTGGGCTCGGCCCACCATCTTCGGATCTGCGCCGGAAGATGATGGGCCGAGTACGTGTTTATCGCATCTTAGGAAAGTAATGAACACTCCGGGAGGCTGATTTCCCTGGAAACAAGACCATTCTTGAGACGGTCGCCACAAGACCGGGGCGTCCTGCCGGCGCGTTGGGTGCCACGGGTTCCGCTTTGGGAACCCGTGCCTGCGGGCCCCGAACACGGTTCCCAAAGCGGAACCCGTGGCACCCCTCGTCGTTTCCGCGAGAAGACCGAAATCGACCCGGCATCCTCGCGATCGTCTCCCATCCTGCGTGCACTATTTACCTGTGGGCCGATAGCGTCTCAAAGCGCTGGTATTTGGGCTATTCCATGTAGCGGCGGCCGTCCCCGGCCGCTCCGTGGGACACACCACCCGGAGCGGCCGGGGACGGCCGCCGCTACATGGAAAGGACTTACGTCCATCGGCAGGACGCGAAACACGTACGTGGGCCGAGCCCACCCTACAAGACCTTCTCGTACATCCTCAGGCGGTGCGGCGCCGCGGAGATCGAGCCTGGCGCGATTGTCGCAACCCGTGGGTCGCCAGGGTCGGGTCGTCCCAGACCAGGATGCGGTGCGCGCGGGGCTCGATGCGGGGTCGGCAGTCCGAGACGATCAAGACCGCGTCGTCATCCGCCGCGTCGGCCATCGCCCGTTCGATCGCGTGCACCCGGTCCGACTCCACGAGCACCCGGCCCGGGTCATGGAAGGCACCCAGCCAGGCGTCGTCCGGTTCCCTGCCGATCAGGATGACGCGATCGGCCAGGCGCTCACAGGCCGCGACCAGCCTCGCATCGACGGGCGCAGACTCGGGAACCGTCAGCAGGCAGTGCAGCCGGCCCACATAAAGAGAGCGGAGGGTTTCCAGGTCCTCGGCGAGATCCGCGGGCGTCGGCGCGGCGGTGATCCAGACCCCGAAGGACTGGCCCTCGCGGACGCTTTCGAGATGCCCGGGGATCTGCGCGACGGCTTCCAGGCCGCGCCGGATCACCTCGTCGGGGACATCCCGCGACCACGCCAGGGCCGCCGCCGCCAGCGCGCAGGAGGCCACGCGCCGGCCCGGAATGCCCAGCCGGACGGGCAACCTCCGCCCGTCCGGACCCCGGAGCGTGAGCCTCTGCTCGAACGGCCCATCCGGCTCGGTCGTGCCCCACACATCACCCGGCCGGGCGAGTCCGAAGGCCAGCCGGCGCGCGTCGAGCCGGACCGTGCTGAGCAGGTCGGCCTCGCGGTCGTCGGCGTTGAGCACCACCGCGCCGCCGGGCGCCAGCCGGCGCAGCAGCCGCGCATGATCCCGGCGGCAGGCCAGACTCTTTGCGTCGTCCGGCGCGACCGCCGGCAGGGCGGTCACGATCGCGGCGTGGAGCGGCTCGAGCGCTTCGTCGCGTCGCTGTGCCAGGGCGCCGGGCGAAAGCTCCACGATCGCCCCCGTGCAGCGGCGCTCGACCATGGCGGCGAGCATCGGCGCCAGCACCTCCGCGGCCGGCTCGCCGGGGGACGGGGGATAGGCGCGCGCGCCGTCGAACCAGCCCAGCGGGCCCACATAGCCGAAGCTGCGCGCCGTGCGCCTCGAAGATGGACCGCAAGAAGACCGCGACGGCCGTCCGGCCGTGCGCACCGGCCACCGCAATGATCTCGAGCTGCTGGGCGGGATCACCGGCCAGGGCGTGGCAGAGCCGGGCATGGGCACGGCGTCCGTCGGGCACGATCACCTGGACCGGACCGGCCTCGGGGCAAGCGGCGCCGCCACCACGCCGGTCGCGCCCCGCTCCAGGGCCTGAAGGACCGACCGGCCATCGTCCTCGCCGAGGGCGACAAAGACCTGCCCCGGCTCCAGGCGGCGGCTGTCCGTCGAGCACCCCGTCACGGCGAGATCACGGCATCCCACGAACCGGGCCTCGGGAAACAGCTCGCGGAGCCGGACCGAGGGGATGCCCAGGTGGTGGGACCGATCACGAAACCAACGTGCCATCGGCGTGCGCCTCCCTGCTGGGCCGGATGGTGGTTGTGGGGGGCCGACCAGACCTGCGCGGCGTCTTGCTGCGGATGATGTCCGGCCGGTTCGGTTCGGCTCGGGCGGCGTCATCCCCCCCGAGCGCGGCGGCATTGTTTGCGGATTCTCGAAAAAAGGCAATGCCAGACCATCGCGCATGCCGATGGAACCGGTTTCCGCCAGATCCCCCGGCCGCGGATTTCGATAATGCCGGCGGTCGGGCTTGCGACGATGGCGAAATACTCTATGATAAAACAGAGTTTACGCTCACCATGTCCAGCTCGAACAGGGCGGCGGGTTTTCGCAAGTCATCCAACCCCGCGCGGAATGGGAAGGTGTGGTAAACTGGAGCCGGCAGGCTTATCATCCAGGGACGCGGGACGGGGGACGTTCTGGCGTCACCGGGACCGTGTTCTTGGAGTCCGGTTGGTCGGAGCCGTATAATGCATGGAGGTGTTGGCATGACCAGCACGCGAGGGACGAGTGCGCTGCCCTGGGTGGCGCTGGGGGTGCTGGGCGGTTTGGTGCTAGCCCTGGGACTGGGGATCGGGCGTGAGGCCGCGATCCGGGCCCAGGCGGTCCGACCGGTCGAGACTGCTGGAACGATTGCCTTCACCGCAGCCGGGCCGGGCTCGACCCAGCTGCTGTACCTGATCGATACGCGGGCCCAGGCGTTTGCCGTTTATCGTGTGGATCCTCAAGAACTGAAGGGCACCGTCAAGCTCGAGGCCGCGCCAGTATCGCTGGGACTTGAAACTCGGCGAATACAACAACCAGCCCCCGGAAGTCACCGCGATCGAGGCCATGGTCGGCACGCCCCCGCGGTGAGGGCCGGGAACCACAGGCTGGACCTGCTTGCTCACTGGCGCGGGGTTCGGGATTGGCTCAGGCCCGTTTGACCACGGCCCCGTCGAGGCCGCGCCCGACCGCTGAAGAGGAGCATGTCCATGCCTGAGTTCTACACTCTGGAGGAGGCCGCCCGAGTCCTGGGCATGAGCCCCGATGACCTCAAGACCAAGGCTCAGCACCGGGAGATCCGCGCTTTCGTGGACGGCGGGTCCTGGCGGTTCCGCAAGCCGGATGTCGAAGAAGAAGCCCGCCGCCGCGGCATCGGCAGCGATCCCGAGCTCTCGCTGTCCGATCTGAACCTGTCGTCCACCGGCGGCGAGGACGACGGCGGCCTGGACTTCAACCTGTCCGATTTCCAGATCGGCACCGTCCCGCCCGACCTCGCGCCCCAGTCGATCGAGGTCAACCGGCCCGTACCCAGCGATCACGACCTGTTGATCGACGACCGCACCGCGCCGCTGGCGCCCGGCTCCGGTTCGAGCTCGACGATCATCGGCATGCATGGCAAGCCGGGCAAACAGCCCAGCGACTCCGATGTCCGGCTGGTGCCCGACGACGCGAAGGGCGCCAGCGACTCCGATGTCCGGCTCGCGTCCCCGGCCCCGGGTGACTCGGACGTGACGCTCGCCGGTGATTTCGGCTCCTCGGCCGAGGTCAAGCCCATCGCCGGCCCCGACCCGGCCGTCACCATCGAGCTGAGCCAGCCGGGCCTGGGCTCCTCGGCCGAAACGCGCAAGGTCAGCGATTCCGACAGTGATTTCGAGCTGACGCCGTCGAGCGTCATCGACGCGCTCGAGCCCGAATCGGGCAGCGACTTCGAGCTGACCGCGCTGGACGCTTCGAGCGACGAGTTCGATACCACGCCCCTCCAGCAACCGCCACGGCAGACCGGTCCCAGCGACTCCGACGTGACCGGTGCGCAGCCCTCGGCCTCGGGCATCAACCTGGGCCGGCCGAGCGATTCGGGCATCAATCTCCAGGGCGTGGGCAGTCCGTTCGATTTCGCCTCGGCCGACTCGATCGAGCTGGCCCCCCTGGAGGACGAGCTGGAGGAACCCACGGCCAAGCCCGGGCCCCCCCCCAAGGCAGCGCCGAAGCCCGCGGCCAAGGCGGCCCCCCCGCCCGTGGAGTCGTCGGCGACCGCCCTGCCCGTCAAGGCGGATCGCGACATCTTCGAGGATACCGATTTCGAGGTCGATGCCCTCGATTCCGGCAGCAGCGAAGACCATACAGTTCAGCTCGAGGCCGCCAGCGACTTTGAAGTCGAGGACTCGGGCGAATCGGCCTCCGAGGTCTTCGCCCTCGACGAGGATGAAGTCGATGAAAACGCCGCCACCGCCATGGCGCGGGCGCCCGTGGCGGAGGAAGACGAGGGCTTCGGCGAAGCCGTCTCGGGAGAGGCCGAAAGCCCCTGGGAAATGGATGACGAGCCCACGCCCTCGACCTCCAGCGCCGCGGTTCGCGCGCCGCGATCTCCGGCCGCTCGATGGACGCCGTCGAATGGGGCGGTCTCTGGGTGGGCCTGCTGTCCGTGGCTACCGTCTTCATGGTGTTCCTGGCCTTCGTCGGCCTGGACGTCGTCCGGAACCTGTATCAGTTCCAGGGCGACGGCCCGGCGCACGGGCTGGTCAAGCAGATCGCCGGTTTCATGGGCGGTTGATCGTTCGATCCTGGGCTCGATCCGTTCCGAAAGGAGTCGGGACCGATGCGCGATTCGCATCGAAGGGTGAGGGCCGGCCTCGCGCCGGTCCTCGCCGCGTTCCTCGTGGGCTGCGGGGCGCTGCCCTCGACGCAGCTGGCGCAGTGCCATCAGCGCAGCCAGGCCCTGCAAGCCGAAACCAGCCAGCTCCGCGACGAAACCCTGGGCCTGCGCGACCGCAACCGCGAGGCTCACCCAGCGCGCCCTCGACGATGCGCGCCGGGTCCACGAGCTGGAGCAGGCCAACGGCAAGCTCGAAAAAAGCCTCCTGGCCTACCAGGAAGAGCGGGATCGGCTCGTCGAGGCGTTCGATCAACTTCAGCGCCAGATCCAGACAGCCGCCGTGGCCGGGCCTCCCCGGGCAGCTCTCGACCGCTTCGAGACCTTCGCCCGCGCCCACCCCGGCTGTGAATATGACGCCCGCCGCGCCCTCTGCGCTTCCCGGCCGACATGCTCTTCGTGGCCGGTCGGGAGGAGCTCAAGCCGGGCTCGGACCTGGTCCTGAGCGCCTTCGGCCGCCTGCTGGCCGACCCGGCCGACCCGCGCACGCCGGGCCTTGTGGTGGGCCTGATGCCCGCTGCGGATGTCGTGCGGACCTCGGCCGCCAGCCCCAACCCGCGCGACCTGGGACGCCTTCGCGCCGAGCGCGTGCGGGACCGCCTCGCGGCGGCCCTCGCGCTGGCTCCCGCCAAGATCGAGGTGCGCGACGCGCCCCGTTGCCGCCGGCACGCCGCCCGGTCCACTTCCCGCCGCTGGAGTCATTGAGATCCACCTCCCGCCGCCGTCCGACGCCCCGGTCCCGGCGCTTCGCTGAGGGGGTTGGAGGGGAAAAGGGGAAAAAGGGGGGGCATAGCGAGTTATTGACATCCCCTTTCCGCTCCACGAGCATAGGCCGAGTCCCCTCCGTTCGGGTGCCACTGGCTTTGCCAGTGCTCTGCCCGGTTCCGGCACTGGCAAAGCCAGTGGCACCCGAAGATATGTCCTCATCGCCAGTGCCACCCCGCTGAATGCTCGATGAGTGCCGCAAACGGCTCGGCCTGGAACCGATCTCTTGATTCCTGGATTCGTAGGGTGGGTCAGCGCAGCGCAACCCACCATCAAATATAGATCGGTGGGTTGCGCCGACCCACCCTACGAATCACGATCTACGACGGCAAGCGGTCTGCGCGGCGTCGCTGCCGCCAGGCGCAGGCCAGGCCGAAGAGGCCCGCGAACACGGCGGAAATCAGCGTCGATGGCTCGGGCGTCGCCGTCGCATCCGCCCGCAACGCGTAGCCGGCGAAATTACCGCCAGCGATGGCGGTGAAGCCGGTCCCGGTCGGTGCGTGCGACACCGCGCCCTCACCATCGTAACCCCAGGCGGCGATCGAACCGTCCGCCCGCAATGCGTAGCCGACGGATGCACCACCGGCGATGGCGGTGAAGCCGGTCCCGGTCGGCGTTTGTGACACCTCACCCGACATGTCGGCACCCCACGCGGCGATCGAGCCGTCCGCCCGCAACGCGTAACCAGTGAATTGACCGATGGCGATGGCGATGAAGCCGGTCCCGGTCGGCGTTTGCGACACGTTGCCGAGATAGTCGTAACCCCAGGCAGCGATCGAGCCGTCCGCCCGCAACGCGTAACCGGCGTTATCACCACCGGCGATGGCGGTGAATCCAGTCCCAGTCTGCGCGTGCGATACCGCGCCGTAACCATCGTCACCCCAGGCGGCGATCGAGCCGTTCGCCCGCAACGCGTAGCCGTTCGAAAAACTGGCGGCGATGGCGGTGAAGCCGGTCCCGGTCGGCGCGTGCGACACCTTGCCGGAATAGTCGGGACCCCAGACAGCGATCGAGCCGTTCGCCCGCAGCGCGAAGCCGTTCCAATAACTGGCGGCGATGGCGGTGAAGCCGGTCCCGGTCGGCGTGTGCAACACCTCGCCGCTGCCGTCATCCCAACCCCAGGCAGCGATCGAGCCGTCTGCCCGCAACGCATAGCCGGTGTGATCACCTCCGGCGATGGCGGTGAAGCCGGCCCCGGTCGGCGCGTTCAATAGCTGGCCATTATAATAGTCGGCACCCCAGGCGACGATCGAGCCGGCGCGGGCGGACAAACCCGGGGCTCCCCGATTAGAACGACGATCAGGCCGAAAAACAATCTACCCCTCTTCGTTGCATGCAATCGTGCGAACATGGAACTTCTCCTTCGCCGGATAGGCTCGATCGGCCTACCAACTCGCCTATGAGAATCCGACCAAACAATGGCCTGCGCCAGCACAGTGCGAACGCTGACTGCGGAGGTCATCCTCCAAGGATCGATCGAACCAAAACATCTTGGCCCGACTTGATTCGATGTATACTTCCAGCGGCGGGCCCTGTCAAACAAAATCCGACCTGCGATAACATTCTGGTGCCCCCGGTGAACGGGGTGGGTCAAGGCGGCGAATCCACCATGGAACAACGGAACAATATCGATTGGTGGGTTCGAGCCGCCCGAACCCACCCTCCGAGAGGTCTCCATGCGAAGGCTCAACGCAGTCGTCTTGCTTCTTGGACTCGCCGGCCTCCTCCGCGGGCGGGTGGCACTGGTGGCTGGCCCACCAGTGCTCCGGGGCTTTGGCCTCACGAAGAGAGCACTGGTGGGCCAGCCACCAGTGCCACTCTACGCCGTTAACCGTAACGGAATTTGATCTCTAATCTCTTTTGCAGCGTTCATTTGTGCTTTCGTCGCGTTGTGGACCTTGGGTGCTCCAGCCGCCGGTTCCTGTTTCTTGCGAGGATAGTCTCTACTGCTCTTGTTGGCTCGCTTGTAAGGATCGATCACGGCCTTGCCCACCATCTCGTACAACGATTCCCCGGGATCGGGTGGGTCTCTGTACTCGCACGCGCACCTTGATACCCCAGGAGCACTCCGGCAATGCTGATCCGCTTCTGCGGCACCCCCTTTTCCGAGAGGATCACCTGGGCGTGCAACATCATCGCCCAGAGTCCCAGTCATGTAGGGTGCGTCGAGTCTTCGACGACGCACCTCTTTCGTACGTATGAGAGAAGAGGTGCGTCGTCGAAGACTCGACGCACCCTACATGACTTTCCCCTTCCGCGCACCCACATGACTGGAACGCAGTGCCGGCGATCTCGCGGAGCGCCGCCGGGACGCGAACGAACCCGAACGGCAGCAAGGCGGCGTACATCAAGCCCCAGTAGGCATGGAACATCCCGCCGACGAGGGAGAAGGCTGCCAGATAAAGACCTACGGTCAGCCCGACGCGCCGGCCGGTTCTCGTCCCACGTGGTCCAAAGCCCGAAAAGCGATAGGGGCAGAAAAAAGGCCGCCAGCGTGGGAGAGGACGCGAGCAACAGCAGATTGACCCGGCACGTGGCCAGGATGAAGGCGAGTCCCCCGCAACGGACCCATCCCGAGCCGTTGACGATCCCCCCGGCCTCCGGGGGGATGCGAGGCGCGACGGCCAGCACATGGGCCCCGAAGTAAAGGCCGAAGAGACCCAGCCCAATGGCCCACGCGGTCGCCTCGCGCCGGCGGTCCCGGCGCAGGGCCAGGGCAAGACACACCAGGACGTAGGGCAGGGTCAGCTCCCGCACGAACAAGGCCAGCAACCCGGCCGACCACCCTAGCCACGGCCGCCCCAGCGCGTAGGCACACACCGACATGGCGATCAACGTACCGGACCAGACCTCGGTGTAAAGAAACATCTCGCCGAGAAAGCCGTAGGCGAGCACCCCGATCATCACGACCACGCCGACCACGGCGAGGGCCTTGCCCTCACGTCTCATGACCGTGTACGCCTCCAGGGCGGTCGTGAGGATGATCAGCCCGAGCAACGCTTGCCCCCATTGCGGTGAAGGCAGCCGCCCGAGAACCCAGGCGTGCAGGGGCATCCGGTAGTTCAAGAAGGAACGAACCGGATAATGGTACTCCCGGAAGACGTGCTCGAACGCATCGTTGGGCGACTCACCCGCATGGACTCGCACGACGACCTTGCGGAACAGGTCCACGTCGGTGTCACCCGGGCGGGTCTCAACCGGTCGAGTGGCCTGGGTCGCGGACACGGTCAGGCACGCGATGATCCCGGCGACCAGCGCCGCGAGGGCGAGCCGGGCATCCGTTCGAGACCGGCCCGTGTCCGGGGCCAGGGCGGGCTCCAGCACACCGTCCATCTCTCACCTCCTCTCTAATGGAGAAGGTTAGGTCACGAGCACGTCCGAACCACCCTTCTCTCAGCACGCAATCAAAGTCACCGGGCGACACGCCCGCGGAGCACTTTCGCGTGAACGGTCGGTCGGCAGACTACGAAGATGATGGGGAGCGACCGCGCCTCGGTCGCTCCCGGGTCTTTGACAAGCCGTCTTCAGTCCGTCCCGATCCTGCCTCGCGATGCGCCAAATGAACCCAAGTCGCGGGCGCCGAACAAATCCAATTCCCCGCCGCCGATCGAGACTGTCGCAAGGATGTCGGGTTGATTACGGCCTCCGCGCGGAAACGGTCGTGGGTGCCACGGGTTCCGCTTGGGGAACCCGTGCCTGTCGGCCCCGGACACGGGTTCCCCAAGCGGAACCCGTGGCACCCGACATCTCCTTTTAGGACGACCCGGTATCGTTACGACAGTCTCTGCCGATCGAACCCAATTCCCGGGCGCCGATCGAACCCAATCCTCGTTCCCAGCGCGAAAACGAACCCACCGCCGGTGGTGCCGATCGAAGCCAATTCCCCGGCGCCGAACGAACCCAACCGCCCCTTGACTTTGTCCTGTCAACCAGGTGTCCCGCGTTACAACCGATTCTTTCGGACCTCAGCGTGCGCCGCACGGACGCTTCAAAGCTATTCCTGACCGCGACTGATCGTGCGATGATTCAAAGGGTTACGGCGTCATGGACCAGCTTGTCGCGGGTTCGTGGCGCGGAGCCCGTGTCCGACCTCGTCTCCCTGGTTCCTCCTGCGCGGCCGGGTCTCAAGAAGGAACCGGAAACCGTCCTGGAGGCCCGGGCAAGCGGGCCTTGACTTCCCGAACGGGCGGTATCCACAATCATCGGAGATTTCCAGGAGAGACGGTCGAGCTTCCCACGGCGGTCCAGGTGCGAGTTGCTCAGGGTTGTGTAGGTTGGGTCTATGCCGTTCACTTTGCTGCTGGCCCTGGTCGTTGCCTTCGGCATTCATCTCGGCTCCGAGACGGCTCCCCTGTTGCCCTTTGAGGTGAAATGGAGACTCTTCGCGACGGCGGCTGCCATGGCATTGCAGATCCTCGTGGCCGTGTCGGTGGGGCGTTTTCTGATCTGGCGGGTGGCCCGCCTGGGCGGGACGGCGTCCTTGTATCGCCGCGCGTTGTCCCAGGGGAGCCGGTTCCTGGACGTGTTCACACTGGTCCTCTTCGCGGCGATCATCCACGGCCTGAATTGGCCCCACTTGGTCAACGCGGGACTCGGTCTGGACCGTGCCATCCTGCTGGAAGAATTGCTGGTGCTGGCGCCTTTTCTCCTGGGCCAACTGGTCTTCTGGGCGAGTCTCTATCCCCTGGAGTGGCACCTGCGCCGCCGTCGCACGGGACAGGCCGTGCCCTGGCAGCCCGGGTCGTACCTCGTGCGGAAATCGCGGCAGTCCTTCGGGCTGATCCTGCCGGCCGCCGTGATTTACGCGCCTCGGATTCGACCTCCTGCGACGCTATTGGCCCCCGCTGATCGACTCGCCTTACGCCCAGATCGTGAGTATGGCTCTCCTCGGGGTCATCGTGCTGGTCCTGGCGCCGGCGTTCGTGCGCATGGCCTGGTCGACCCACTCGCTCCCGGCCGGGAGTCTGCGCGATCGCCTGGAGCGGCTCTCACGCCGGATCCGGTTTCGTTGTTCGGACATCCTCGTGTGGGACACGGATCAGAACATCGTCAATGCCGGAGTCACAGGCGCCTTGCCGTTCTTCCGGTATGTTCTCTTGACGGACGCGCTGATCGAATCACTGGATGAGCGTCAGGTCGAAGCCGTCTTCGGTCACGAGGTCGGTCATGTAGCCCATCGCCACCTGGCCTACTTCGGCTTTTTTATCGTGGGCGGGATGGGTATTCTGGCCCTGGTTTACCAGGGAGTCGCTCTCCTGATCGCCTCCTGGACGGGTAACGCGGCCGGCAACCTCCCCTGGGAGATTCCGCTGGCGCTGCAATCCATAGTGGGTCTGGGTTTCCTCGGCTGTTACCTGTTCTTGCTCTTCGGATTCCTGTCGCGCCGCTTTGAACGGCAGGCGGATGTGTTCGGCTGCCGCGTCGTCTCCTGCGGCCGCGCCGACTGCCCGCCCCATCTGGAGAGTCTCGACGCCCGACCGGACCCCCGGTACCACGGCCGGGACCTCTGTCCCGTCGGCATCCAGACGTTCGCCGGCGCACTGGCGAAAGTGGCCATCTTGAACGGCATGGAGCCGGGCGCGTGCTCGTGGCGGCACGGCAGCATCCGCCGCCGGATCGCCTTCCTCGAGGGCCTGGAAGGGCGTCCCGAAACCGAGCGCCGTTTCCAGGTCAGCTTGCGCATCCTCCGCGTCGGCCTGGCCCTTGGACTGCTGGCCGCGCTCGCCATCGCCGCCGCCACCGGTGCACTCGCACAGCTATAAGGTCCCATCGATGCCGCTGGAAGATCATCTCCTGACCGAAGCGCGCAACCCCGCCTCCGAATCCATCGACACGCTCTCCGCGGATGAGATCGTGGGCCTCATGAATGACGAGGACGCCCGGGTGGTCCGCGCCGTGCGTGCCGAGGCGCCGGCGATCTCCCGAACGATCGACCTCGTCGCCGATCGCTTCCGGCGCGGGGGCCGCTTGATCTACGTCGGCGCGGGCACCTCCGGCCGGCTCGGCGTGCTCGATGCCTCCGAATGCCCGCCGACGTTCAGCACGCCGCCCGAGCTGGTCGTCGGCCTCATCGCCGGAGGGCCGCCCGCGCTGACCCGGTCCATCGAAGGCGCCGAGGACCACCCCGAGCAGGGCGCCAGCGACCTCGACGCCCTCCGGGTCGGCGAACGGGATCTCGTCGTCGGCATCGCCACATCCGGGCGCACGCCCTATGTGCTCGGCGCCATCGAGCGGGCCAAGAGGCGCGGGGCGTTCACCGTGGGACTGTCCTGCAACCGTCCCAGCCTTCTCGGTCCGCTCGTGGACCTGGAAATCGCCCCTCTCGTCGGTCCCGAGGTCATCGCCGGCTCGACCCGCCTCAAAGCCGGCACCGCAACCAAGATGATCTTGAACATGATCACGACCGGGGCCATGGTGCGAACTGGCAAGACGTATGGCAACCGGATGATCGATCTCCAGCCGACGAACGAGAAGCTACGCATTCGCAGCCGCCGCATGTTGCGAGAATTGACCGGCCTGGACGACGCGGCGGCGGCCGCACTGCTGAAGGCGTCCGGAGGACGGCTCAAACCGGCACTGGTGGCGGGCCTGGCCGGTGTGGAGCACGACGAGGCGTTGCGGCTCCTGTCGGCGCATCACGGCCAGGTCGGCGCCGCGGTCCGGGCCGCTCGCGGAGGGGTCTGAACGTGGCTCAATCGCCGCGGATCCTCGGCATCGATGGCGGCGGCACCTCCACAACCGCCTGGCTGGCCGACGCCGCCGGACATGTCCTGGGACGCGGCCGGGCCGGCCCTGCCAATGCCAAGGCCATCGGCAACGAGGCCGCCCGCGCCGCCATCAACCAGGCCATCGAGGCATGTTTCCGCGACGCTGGATGTGAGCGAACGTCCGTGGCGGTCGCCTGCCTGGGCATGGCCGGCTCCGACCGGCCCGAAGACGGGCGCTTGCTCGACTCCTGGGCCGAGGCCGACGCCTGGGCTCATCGTCGCGTGCTCGTCAATGACGGCGACCTGGTCCTGGCCGCCGGCACGCCTGAAGGCTGGGGCATTGGCCTCATCGCCGGCACCGGATCGATCGCCGTGGGCCGCGCCCCGGACGGCCGCACCGCCCGCGCCGGCGGCTGGGGCTATTTGTTTGGGGATGAAGGCAGCGCCTACGCCGTGGCCATCGCCGCTCTGCGGTGGGTCGCCCGCCATTGGGACGGCCGCGAACCAAGGCCCGAGGTTGATCCGCTCACCGCTCGGGTCTGTGCCTTCTTCGACGTGGACAACCCGGCCCGGCTCGTTCCCGCCGTCTATCGGCCCGACATCGATCGGACCCGGATCGCCGCTTTAGCCCCAGTCGTGGTCGCGGCGGCCAAGGCGGATTCTTGCGCCGCGGCTGCTATTTTGAATCAAGCCGCCGACGATCTCGCCGACGCCGTGCTGGCCGTTGCGCGAAGCCTGCACTTGCTGGATGCTGCGGGACCGCTCACGATCCCTCTCGCGCTCGCAGGTGGGTTCCTCCTGGCCACCCCCGGTTTGGACCGCGTGATCGTGGCCCGTTGCTGTCAGAAAGGGATGCGGGCTTCACCCGTCACACCTGTTCCCGAACCGGTTGTCGGTGCGTTGAGGATTGCATGTGATGCATTGAGCAAATGATGTGGTGATTTGTGGTTGTAGGGTGCGTCGAGTCCGCGATGACGCACCTCTTCCTCCCAGGAGAGGTGCGTCATCGCGGACTCGACGCACCCTACAAGACTGAAACAAGAAGTGATGGGATTCTTGACAGAGCATCCCATGATCCGTCCGACTACGGCCAGTTCGTCCACGACGTATTCCAACAAAAGGAGGTGTTTTCATGAACGAGGCCTTGCGTCATACCTTGAAGAAGCTGCGGCTCTCCGGACTCTTGGAGAGCCTGGAGGTCCGGCTTCAGGAGGCCGCCGGGCATGGCCTGAGCCACGGTGAGTTCCTGGAGTTGATCCTCCAGGACGAGTTGGCGGTGCGGGCCGACCGTCCACTGCAGCGGCGGGTCCAGGCCGCGTTGTTCCGCGAGTGGAAGCCGCTGGACCAGTTCGACTGGTCGTTCAACCCGTCGATTCCGCGGAAACAGGTGCTCGACCTGGCGACCTGTCGGTTCGTGCGCGAGAAGCGCGACGTGCTCTGGCTGGGTCCGCCCGGGGTGGGCAAGAGCTTCCTGGTGCAGGCGATCGGTTACCAGGCGATCAAGGCGGGGCACGTGGTGCTGTACCGGTCGGTCTTCGACGTGGTCCGCGACTTCCTGCACGACGAGGCGCTGTCGGCCGAGGACAAGGTGCTCTCGAAGTACCTCAAGCCGGACCTGCTGATCATCGACGACATGGGGATGAAGCAGTTGCCGAAGCGCTCGGGCGAGTATCTCTTCGAGATCGTCCTGCGGCGTTACGAGACCCGGTCGACGATGATGACCTCGAACCGGCCCTTGGAGGACTGGGGCAAACTGCTCGGCGACGTGCCCACGGCGACGGCGATCCTGGACCGATTCCTGCACCACGCGGAGGTCGTGCCGATGAACGGCCGCAGCTACCGCCTGCGGGACCGGCCCGGCGCGTCTGAGAGTTCAAAACCAGCCAAAGCGCCCCCCGGCTCGGAGAGTGGCGGGTCGGGTTCAAAACCAGCCAAAGCGCCCCCCGGCTCTGGAGCCGCCCCAGAGGAGGGCGCGTGAGCCCGTCCCAGGAGAGCGCCGGAGGCCTCAGAAGGGGTCCTGGGCCGGGCACCCCACCGGAGGACCAGAAACCCCTTCGGGAGGAAGAAAAAAGCCGGACCATGGCTGGGACTTTGAACCGAGAGCCAACCTGGTTACAGTCAAGATGTGGACGAGAACCCCCAAGAGTCGTGGCTGGTTTTGAAGCGCCCATGAGTGGCTGGTTTTGAAGCGCCCGGTGACACAACGTCGGCCACGCCTTCGCCCCCGCCCAGGCCGGCGGCCTCTACGGCCGCCCCGACCTCGAACCAATGATTGACTTCCTCCGCCGCTCCGGCCTGCACGGCGCCGGCCAGAGCTCCTCGGGGCCCGACCCTTTACGCCTTCAGCGAGGCCGGGCCCGATCATGAAACCGAGTTGTCGGCACGCCTCCAGGAGCGCTTCTCCCTGACCCCCGATCGCGTCTTCTGGACCAATGCCACCCACGACGGCGGTGCGAGGATGACCTCTTCATAGCATTGCTGGCGAGAAATTGACCCCCAGCCGCCAACAAAAACGCCCCGCACTCCGAGGACTTCAGAGTGCGGGGCATTCTTGAAAAGGATCCCGGCGAGAACCGACTTTCGCGCTTGCGGCACTATCATGGGCCGGGCGGGCTTAACGGCCGTGTTCGGGATGGGAACGGGTGGTGCCCCGCCCGTATCGTCGCCGGGAAACTGGCCGGCCGGCATATTCCAGCCCGCCGGTCAGACATCACTGACGTTACGGTGTCGGACCACGTAAAAGGCAAGGCGTTTCACGAGGGTAGTGGCGGCATTCACTCCGTTGCACGAGCTCATGTCGAACTCGCGTCGGGGGTCTTTTTGTCCCACCACCGAACCGTTCTCCACCACCAATTCGCATTGGCGGCGGCGGGTCGGGGTGGTCAAGCCGCTCGGCTGTTGGGACTGGTCCGCTGAAGCGCTCACGCGCCGTACACGCCCAGCCCATCGACCTGGTCGTCTTCCAGGAGCCTTCTGTGCTTGCGCACACGGAAGCCTGGTCTTGGAGGAGGCTTCGCGCTTAGATGCTTTCAGCGCTTATCCGGTCCCGACCTGGCTACCCGGCGATGCCCCGAGCGGGACAACCGGCACACCAGAGGTCGGTCCGCCCCAATCCTCTCGTACTAGGGGCGAGACTCCTCAAGCTTCCCACGCCCACGGCAGATAGGGACCGACCTGTCTCACGACGGTCTGAACCCAGCTCGCGTACCGCTTTCATTGGCGAACAGCCAAACCCTTGGGACCTTCTCCAGCCCCAGGATGCGATGAGCCGACATCGAGGTGCCAAACCTCCCCGCCGCTATGGACGCTCGGGGGAGATCAGCCTGTTATCCCCGGAGTACCTTTTATCCGTTGAGCGACGGCCTTTCCATCCAGCACCGCCGGATCACTAACGCCGTCTTTCGACCCTGCTCGACCGATGAGTCTCGCAGTCAGGCGCCCTTCTACGTTTGCGCTCCTGTTGCCCGATTGCCGACCGGGCCGAGGGCACCATTGCACTCCTCCGTTACGCTTTAGGAGGAGACCGCCCCAGTCAAACTGCCCGATGAGCACGGTCCCGACTCGGGATTCGAGTCGGTGAGGGACGACGCACATCCAGGCTGGTATTTCACCATTGGCTCCCCCCGAGCTAGCGCTCGAGGATCACGGCCTCCCAGCTATCCTACACAGGACGAACGTCGGACCAGTGCCAACCTGCAGTCAAGGTTCACGGGGTCTTTCCGTCTAACCGCGGGTACGTGGCATCTTCACCACGGCTACAGTTTCACCGGGTCCCTCGTGGAGACAGCGCACCAGTCGTTACGCCATTCATGCAGGTCGGAACTTACCCGACAAGGAATTTCGCTACCTTAGGACCGTCATAGTTACGGCCGCCGTTTATCGGGGCTTCGGTCGGCAGCGTCGGTTTCCCTGACCGCCTCCCTCAACCTACCGACACCGAGCAGGCGTCAGACGCTATACATCCGCTTGCGCGTTAGCAGCGTCCTGTGTTTTTGATAAACAGTCGCTAGTGCCGATTCTCTGCGGCTCCCCTTGCGGAGAGCACCCCTTGTACCGAAGGTACGGGGTCATTTTGCCGAGTTCCTTCACGAGGGTTCTCCCGAACGCCTGCGGATACTCGCCTAGCACACCTGTGTCGGATTGCGGTACGGGCCGGCGGGTCGTCCGCGGCGGGTTTTTCGCGGCCATGGTGTCGAGGGACTTCTGGAACAAAGTGCCATCGTCCTTGCGGAACGGGGTCTTCTAGCACCCCGATCCCTCTCGCCACGGCGTCACCGCCGCATCAACCTTCCCGTCGGGTCACGGAGTATTAACCGTATGTCCATCGGCTACGCCCTTGGGCCTCGCCTTAGGTCCCGACTGACCCTGGGCGGATTGACCTTCCCCAGGAAACCTTGTGCTTTCGGCGGACGGGCTTCCCACCCGTCTTGTCGTTACTCGTTCCGGCATACGCACTCTCAGGCGCTCCACGGACCCTTGTCGGTCCCGCTTCACAGCGGCCTGAGACGCTCTCCTACCATTCTTGCGAATCCGCGACTGCGGCGTGACGCTTAGTCCCCGTCATTTTCGGCGCGGGATGGCTCGACCGGTAAGCTGTTACGCACTTTTGAAATGGTGGCTGCTTCTAAGCCAACATCCCGGCTGTCTCGGCGATCCCACTTCCTTTGCCACTGAGCGTCATCTGGGGGGCCTTGGTCGGCGGTCTGGGTTCTTTCCCTCTTGAGCACGAAGCTTCTCCCCCGCGCTCTGACTCCCGGATGGAAGAGACGGTATTCGGAGTTGGGTTCCGACGGGTACCCGGGAAGGGCCCCGATCGAATTCCGTCGCTCTACCCCCGTCTCCGGCTAATCCGAGGCTGGCCCTAAAGCCATTTCGGAGAGAACGAGCTATCTCCAGGTTTGATGAGACTTTCACTCCTCCCCACGGGTCCTCCCCCAGTTTTTCAACACTGGTGGGTTCGGTCCTCCACGGCCCGTTACGGCCGCTTCAACCTGCCCATGGGTAGGTCACCTGGTTTCGCGTCTATCGCACCCGACATGCGCCCTGTTCAGACTCGGTTTCCCTGGGGCTCCCCGCCTGAAGCGGTTAACCGGGCCGGGTACGATAACTCGCCGGATCATTATGCAAAAGGCACGCGGTCACGCGGCCCCGAAGGGCGCTGCGCTCCCACCGCTTGTAGGCACGGGGTTTCAGGTTCAGTGTCCTCCCCTGGTCGGGGTTCTTCCCACCGTTCGGTCGCCCTACTGGGTTCGCTATCGGTCGTCATCGAGTGCTTAGCCTTACGGGATGGTCCCCGTCGATTCAGGCCAGGTTTCACGTGCCCGACCCTACTCGGGTACCAGCTCGGGGAGGTTCCGGTTCACCTACGGGGCTTTCACCCGCTCTGGCGCGGTATTCCAAACCGCTTCGGTTCCCATCACCTCATCCCTTAATTGCTGGCCCCACGACCCCGGTGAGATAGACCCACCGGTTTAGGCTGGTCCCCGTTCGCTCGCCGCTACTGAGGGAGTCGCGGTTGCTTTCTCTTCCTCCAGGTACTGAGATGTTTCAGTTCCCTGGGTCTTGAGCGGACATCTCGGGATCATACGCGCGTTGGGCCGCTCCCCCGAGCATTTCGCAGCCTTCCACGTCCGCCATTCTGATGACGCCCAGGCATCCCCCCCGTGCCCTTGGGGGCTTGACCACGCCGACCGGCCGTCGCCCGAGGGCGGGACCGGTGCGGCGGGGTGACAAACACCCCCGCATTGTGTGCGCGACCGGCGTCTCGCGACGCGGGCCGGCACGGCTACGAGTTCCACAATTTGCCTTGCGTTCGGAGCAAATGCCACTACCACACTTTGCGGCCCGTCCAGGCTAGGCACGGGCCGGCACTTGCCTTGTTACGTGGTTACCAACGCCGGATTGTCAGAGAACAAAATCACGGGTGACCGAAGCTCGGATCGTCCCCGCAGGGGCCATCGCACTCCGGTCACCCGGGAACTGGCCACTGGCCAGGGGCCGCGGTCGTCCTCGAAACGAAGACGGCCGCGGCCCGCGCCCAGCGGACCCGGGCAGGGGCAATCAGGTCGATCGGACGAGAAAGATCGAGGAGTCGATTCTGAATTCCAGATTCTGAATTCCAGATTCCGAATTCCAGATTCCGAATTCCAGATTCCGGATGCCGGATTCCAAATGAGATTCCCAATCTGGAATCTGGCATGTGGAATTCGGAATCCCCTCTGAGCAAGCCTTCCTGTCGCACCCTCGGGGGAAGTCGGCGGGGGCCGGCCGACCAAAAGGTCGGGCGCGGGCCGATGATCGTCTCGGGCCGGCGCTCGCGCACCGACACGGACGGAATCAATCATCCTTAGAAAGGAGGTGATCCAACCGCAGGTTCCCCTACGGTTACCTTGTTACGACTTAGTCCCCATCACGGGTTTCACCTTCGGCGTCTGCCTTGCGGCGCCGACGACTTCGGGTGCCCCCCGCTTTGGTGGCTTGACGGGCGGTGTGTACAAGGCTCAGGAACCCATTCACCGGGGCAGTGCTGATCCCCGATTACTAGCGATTCCGGCTTCACGCGGGCGGGTTGCAGCCCGCGATCCGAACTGGGGGCCGGTTTTGGCGATTAGCTGGGGCTTGCGCCTTTGCGACGCTTTGTCCGACCCATTGTAGCACGTGTGCAGCCCCAGGCATAAGGGCCATGAGGACTTGACGTCATCCCCGCCTTCCTCCGGCTTAACGCCGGCGGTCTCTCTAGAGTGCCCACCATGACGTGCTGGCAACTAGAGACAGGGGTTTCGCTCGTTACGGGACTTAACCCAACACCTCACGGCACGAGCTGACGACAGCCATGCAGCACCTGTGCACGTTGTACCTTGCGGCCTCACCGACGTTTCCGCCGGCTAATCCGTGCATGTCAAGCCTGGGATAAGGTTCTGCGCGTAGCCTCGAATTAAGCCACATGCTCCACCGCTTGTGTGAGCCCCCGTCAATTCCTTTGAGTTTCAGCCTTGCGACCATACTCCCCAGGCGGGGCACTTCACGCTTTCGCTGCGGCAGGGAATCCATCGGCGAATCCCCTACCCAGTGCCCATCGTTTACGGCCAGGACTACCGGGGTATCTAATCCCGTTCGCTCCCCTGGCTTTCGCGTCTCAGCGTCAGGTGGGGTCCAGGCGCCCGCTTTCGCCACGGGCGTTCCTTCCGATCTCAACGCATTTCACCGCTCCACCGGAAGTTCCGGCGCCCCCTACCCCCCTCCAGTGCGGTCGTATCCGGCCCCGTTCCCCGGTTGAGCCGGGGGCTTTCAGCCACGGACGTGCCGTACCGCCTACACGCGCTTTAAGCCCAGTGATTCCGAATAACGTTTGCACGGTTCGTCTTACCGCGGCTGCTGGCACGAACTTAGCCCGTGCTTCCTCCAGGGATCACGCAAGGGCCGTTCTTCACGGCCCCTTATTCCCCCTCGACAGGAGTTTACAACCCGAAGGCCTTCATCCTCCACGCGGCGTCGCTCGGTCAGGCTTGCGCCCATTGCCGAAGATTCTCGACTGCAGCCACCCGTAGGTGTCTGGGCAGTGTCTCAGTCCCAGTGTGCCGGGCCACGCTCGCACGCCCGGTAGGCATCAGAGGCTTGGTGGGCCATCACCCCGCCAACAACCTAATACCACGACGGCCCGTCCCAGGGCGGAATCGCACCTTTGCCCGGCCGGAGATGCCCCCGGCCGGAATCGCCGAGAATTACCCGCAGTTTCCCGCGGCTATGCTCGGCCCTGGGGTAGGTTACCGTCGCCTTACTCACCCTTGCGCCACGCCCCTTGCGGAGCGTCCGACTTGCATGCCTAATCCACGCCGCCAACGTTCATTCTGAGCCAGGATCAAACCCTTCGAAAGAGTCCGAAGTGAGAACGGAGCGTTGCCGCCCGGCCTCCCTCGGGTCCTCGAAAAGTTCGAGGAAAAGCTGATTGCCGTGTCGCACGGAGAGAAAGGTTGCCCTTCTTCCCGACGACCTGGCGTGCTGACCGCGACCGCCCTCACGGACGGCTCGGCCCACGCCGGCTTCCCTCAAGGGTCACTTCACGAAGGCTTGCTACGATCTTGCAGATCCGATCGACCAGATTGTCAAAGAGCGTCTCAGTGCTTTGACACTTGAAGCCGATGACGTTTCCCCTGAGGGAGGCGACATCGGCTACATGTCATGACCTGCGCGGGATGGACACCTGGATGTCACCCAGGGGCTTCCATTCGACAGCGGGTCCACTGGTGATTATCACCAGAGCCACGGTCATCATACCAGGATCGCGCTCGAGGTCAACAACCCAGTCCGGATTTCTCCTCGATATTCTCTTGAATGGACGCAAGTCCTTGCTATGTCGCGGCGGCCGGGAGTACGTGTTTCGCGACTCGGAGGGCTGGTTTTCTGGGCGTTTCTGTGTCGCGGGGGCCGTCTCGGCCGCTCCAGATTCCGGATTTCGGATTCCAGATTCCAGATCCGGAATCGAGGATCCGGAATCCAGAATCCAGAATCCAGAATCCAGAATCCAGAATCCAGAATCCAGAATCCAGAATCCAGAATCCAGAATCCAGAATCCGGAGCGGCCGAGACGGCCCCCGCGACACAGAAAGGACTTACGTCCGATGGCGAGACGCGAAAGACGTACTGAGAACCCGCGAAGGGATCCTCGTCAAGGCGCCGTGGGTCGTGGCGGGAGGAAGACGCGTTCCACCCAGGTCGTGTCCACGCGGCCGGCGAGGAAATCGGGGTTCCGGAAGATGCGACGATGGAGGGGCAAGGTGGTGGGGATACCCTCGATGACGAGTTCGTCGAGCGCCCGGCGCATCGTGGCGATGGCTTCGTCCCGGTCGGGGGCATGGACGATGAGCTTGCCGACCATCGAGTCGTACGTCGGGGGCACCACGTAGCCGATGCGGACGTGCGAGTCCCAACGAACGCCCCGGCCACCGGGAGGCCGCAGGCCGGTGATCCGGCCCGGGGACGGGCGGAAATTGTGATCGGGGTCCTCGGCGTTGATGCGGCACTCGATGGCGTGGCCGTTCTGGAGGATGTCGGTCTGGTTGTACGGGAGGGACTCGCCCGCGGCGATACGGATTTGCCACTTGATCAGATCGAGCCCGGTGACCATCTCGGTGACGGGATGTTCGACCTGGATACGGGCGTTCACCTCGATGAAGAAGTAGTTATAATCCGCATCCAGCAGGAACTCGCAGGTGCCGGCGTTGACATAGCCGGCGGTCCTGGCGAGGCGGACGGCGGCCTCGCACATACGGCGCCGGACCTTGTCGGGGAGGTTCGGGGCGGGCGATTCCTCGACCAGTTTTTGATGCCGCCGCTGGAGGGAGCAATCGCGCTCCCAGAGCGCGAGGGCCTTGCCCTGAGCATCCGCCAGCATCTGGACCTCGACGTGGCGGGGGCGGTCGAGGAATTTCTCGACGTAGACGCTGGGGTTCTTGAACGCGGCGTCGGCCTCGGCGCGGGCTCCTTGGAGCGCGGTCAACAGGCCGGACTCCTCCCAGCAGACGCGCATGCCTTTGCCGCCACCACCGGCGGCGGCCTTGATGAGGACCGGGTAACCCACTTCGCTGCGCGATCCGGGCCGCTTCGGCGTCGCTGGCGACCGGGCCCTCGGAGCCGGGCACGAGCGGGACCTTGGCCGCCGCCGCGATGGCCTTGGCCTCGGTCTTCAGGCCGAGCTTGCGGATCGCTTCGTGAGGAGGGCCGATGAAGACGAAGCCGCTTGTGCGGCAGACCTCGGCGAAGTGGTGATTCTCGCTGAGGAAGCCATAGCCCGGGTGGATCGCCTGGACATCGGCGACCTCGGCCGCGGCGATGATCCGGGGGATGTTCAGGTAGCTATCGGCGCTGGGGGCCTTGCCGATGCACAGGGTGCGGTCGGCTTGCTCCAAATACGGGGCATCACGGTCGGCCTGGGAGTAGACGACGACCGTCTCGACGCCCAGTTCCTTGCAGGCCCGGATGATCCGCAGGGCGATCTCGCCCCGGTTCGCGATCAAAATGCGCTGAAACATGCATTCAAATGCTGGAATGCGGAATGCGGAATGCGGCATGGAAGAGACAAGTCGAAAGGTACCATGTCTTCCATTCCGCATTCCGCACTTCCGACTTCCGCATTTCTCCTCTCCGTCAGGCGGGTTCGATGCGGAACAGGGGCTGGCCGAATTCGACGGGCTGGCCGTTCTTGACCAGAACTTCGATGATGGTGCCGGCGAGACCCGCGGGGATGTCGGTGAAGACCTTCATGGCCTCGATGATGCAGACGGGCGTGTCGGCCCGGACGACCGAACCGACGGTCACGAACGGCGGCGCATCGGGCGCGCCGGCGGCGTAGAAGGTGCCGACCATCGGGCTTTCGATGAAGACGCCCCGCGCCTCGGCCTTTTCCGGCGCGGATGGCAATGCCGCGGCGGGACCCGGATTCGGCGGTGCGAGTGGCGCGGCCGCCATGGGAGAAGCTTGGGCGGGCAGAACCGGTTCCGCGCCGCGACGTCGCAGGCGGATGCGGCGGGGACCTTCTCCCAGGTCGATGGCCGTCAGGTCGTAGTGCGCCATCAGTCGCACCAGTTGGCGAATGGTGCGGACATCCGACGATTCCGGCACGGGGGACGGTACGGATTCGGCTTCCGACATGAGGCGAGTCTCACACACGGATTGTATCGAGCGACTTGGGCACGCGCGAAAGGACCTCGCAGCCCTCGGGGGTAACGAGCACATCATCCTCGATCCGCACACCGCCCCAACCGGGGAGATACACGCCCGGCTCGACGGTCAACACCATACCGGGTTGGAGCACGGCTTCGGCCTGGGGCTTGAGCCACGGGGCTTCGTGGATCTCGATGCCGACGCCGTGACCCAGGCCGTGATCGAAACTGTAACCCCAGGCGGCCAGTTCGGCACGGGTTGCCGCATCGACCTCACCGGTCGGCACACCGGGGCGGATCGCGGCAATCGCCCGTTCCTGCGCCGCCAGGACGGACCGATAGACTTTCTCCAGTTTGGGAGTGACCTTACCGGTGGCCACGACCCTCGTCAAGTCGCTTTTATAGGGCCGGCACGACGCCCCCCAGTCAATCAGGACGAAATCCGCCACGCCGAGGCGGCGCGTCGCCGACGGGCGATAGTGCGGCTGGGCGGCATTCGGGCCGACGGCCACGATGGGAGGAAAGCTGGAGGCCGTCGCGCCGCAACGGCGCAGGTTAGCCTCCATGGTGTCGGCGATCTCCTTTTCGGAATCCCCTGGTCGCAAGCCGGCTTTGAGCATGGTAAAGGCGCGCTCGGCAATCCGAATCGCTTCGCGAATCGCGGCGATCTCGGTCCGGTCCTTGACGGCCCGCAACGCCTCGACCCGATCGGCCACGGGTTTGAACGCGACGGTGGCCAGGCTGGATTTCAACTCCTCGAACTGCGCGACGGTCAGGTGCTGGGACTCGAACCCCAGACGGCGGATTCCGAGCGCGGCGACCGTCCGGGAAACCGTCGGCCAGACCGTCTCGCCGACGGGGCGCAGGACCATTTCCAGGCCGGGGCATTCTTCAGAGAGCTGCTGGGCGTAGCGACCGTCGGACACAATGACGGCGCGATGGCGGAGGACGAGCAAGACGGCGGAATCGCCGCGGAAGCCGGTCAAGTAACCGACGTTGGCCTCGGAGGCGACGAGCAGGGCCTCGATGCCCTCGGCTCGCAGCGTGGCGGCCAGACGATCACGGCGGCGGGCGGGTGCGTCAGACATGGGCGGGGTGTTCGGGGGTGCTTGTGGGGCAGATGGTTGGCGAGGGTCAGGAGTGCTGTTATTGTGTGCCGGTTGTGTCTTCGACAAGAGATCCTTGTGGAGAAAGAACACGATGCGCGCCATGCTCGCGGTCACGATGCTCGGGGTGGTTCTGGCCGGCGCGGCCCGCGCCGCGGATGAGGGCTGGACGACGATTTACGGCGGTCCCCAGGATGTCTCGCACTGGAAGTGCAACGGCGGGAAGCCCGTGCCCGAGGCCAACGCCCAGGCCGACGGTCTGAACCCGCACAAGTCGGGCGGCTACGTCGTGATCTACGAGAAGCCGATGCACGACTTCGTGCTCGACTTCGACTACAAGATTTCCAAGGGCTGCAACTCGGGCGTCTTCGCCCGCATCGGCAAGCCGGAGGACCCCGTCATGACCGGCCTGGAGATCGCCATCGACGATACCTACGGCAAGGGCATGCACGACCCGGGGGCGGTCTACGACCTGGTGGCCCCGCGCGTCCAGGCGCAGAAGCCGGCCGGGGAATGGAATCACATGACGGTCACGGCCAAGGGGCCGATCTTGACGATCGTCCTGAACGGTGAGGAAGTCGCCAAGCTCAACCATGACGAATGGCCGACGCCGGGGACTCGCCCGGACGGCTCCAAGCACAAGTTCGGCGGCGTCGCGATCAAGAACCTGAACCAGAAGGGATACTTCGGGTTCCAGGATCACGGCTCGGATTGCTGGTACAAGAATGTGAAGGTCAAGGACCTCGACTGAGAGGGTATTCTTCGTAGGGTGGGGCTCGGCCCACCTTCTGGGACAAGGAAGAGGTGGGCCGAGCCCACCCTACGAAGACTGTATCTCACCAGTCGCCGCCGCCGCCGCCGTCACCACCACCTCCACCCCAGTCGCCACCCCCTCCGCCGCCCGAATCACCGCCGCCCGAATCACCGCCGCCCCAATCACCGCCGCCCGATCACCGCCGCCCCAGTCGCCGCCTGTGTCGGCGCCACCGGAGTCGCCGCCCGTGTCGGCACCACCGGAGTCACCGCCGGAAAGCCAGCCGCCGGGCTCATCGTTGCCGCCCCAGGAAGAACCCTGGCCGCCGGTAGGCTCGGTTTCACCACCCAGCATGTCCGGCTCGGGAGACGTCGAAGTCGGCAAGGGGCCGGCGCCGCCGCCGTACTGGCCTTCATGGACGCCGCCGCCCGGCTGATTGAAGCGGTTGTACATCCAGTTGCCCAGGATCGAACCTCCCAGACCTCCCAGAATGCCCGAAAAGAAACCGCCACCGCCACCGCCGCCACCTAACCGCCGCCGTACCCACCCCCGCCATAGCCACCATACGCACCTGGCGGAGGCCCGCCGGGTCCTCCCATCGGCATGGGCGGCTGGCGATAACCGCCGGACATGCCCGCGAAGAGGCCGCGGATCAGACGGAACACAATCCAGATTCCGAGGATCACCACGATCAACATGAGCCAGCCGAACATGGGGCTACCTCCTTGCGTCCGCGGCTGAGGGGCCGGCACGGGTGCGCGTGGGATGGGGACGGGAGCTTGCTTGGGACCGGGCAAGGGACCGGGACCCGGCAGCGGGCCGGGCGCGCTCGCGCGACTCTTGGAAAGCCGGGCGTCCTCCACGGCTTTGCGCATCTCGGCCACACCGGCACGCAGGCCGGCGTCGTAATCGCCCTTGCGGAACTCCTCGCTGAAGGCGTCGCGGATGGCTACCCAGCGCTTTTCCGGCAGCCGCTGGGCCAGGTTGTGGGGCACCAGGACGGACGAGATGGCCTTGTCTTTCTTGGACATCAGGATGTAGAGCCCGCGGTGGCCCCATTCCTGGTCCTTGCGCTCGGCCAGGAGGTTGATGGCCTCGGTCGCGCGTTTCTTGCTCCAGCGCGCCTGTTCGTCGGGCGTGGTGGCGTCGCGCAGCGAGGGGACCGTCTCGATGAGCACGGGCACCTTGTCATCGCGCTCGATCTTGTCGAGGACCTGCCGGGCTTCGCGCAAAGCGTCTGTGCCGAACATGTTGGCGGCGTCGCGGATCTCGGCCGCCGGGACCGCGGTGCCCAGCCCGAGGCGCGAGCAGGGGGAGCATCAGCAGCCTGGGAAATCGGGTCATGGCAGACACGCCTCTGAGGTTGAAGGAAGGCGGGAACACGAGCCCGGGCAAGTGGTATTCGTCCGAACCCGCTCAAGCTTCGACGACATCCGGCACGTCTGGGTGCCACGGGTTCCGCTTGGGGAACCCGTGTTCGGGGCCGGCAGTCACGGGTTCCCCAAGCGGAACCCGTGGCACCGGATCTTTCCAGTGCGACACCCCGGTTTTCTTCCTACAGTGTCGGATCGGCAAGGGGTATTCGTCCGAACCCGCTCAAGTTTCGACGACATCCTGCAAGCGGGCCACCGCGACGACCTCGCGCCGGCTGATCAGGACGCGGGCCCGGTTCCGCCGGATGCCGAAGCGGGCGGAGTCGTAGACGTAAACCTCCCGCGTCGCCCGGCTGTCGCGGAAGTCATGCAGATCGGCGTCGGCCAGATCGAGGAACGCGGCGTCCGATCCCACCAGGCGGCCCAGGCAGACGTACGACGAGCTGAGGTCCACCACGACATCCAGGCCAACCAGAGCGGTCAGCAGAGACGAGCTGTCCTCGGCGGGCATGAGCGGTCCCTGACACGTCCAAAATGCGGCTGGCGCTTCGTCTTGACGGATTGTACGGTTCGCACTATGGTTCCGCCACCATGTCACCCAAAAACCCCCTTCTCGCCGCCGCCCTGGTCGGTGTCGTTCTGGCCGCCGCCACGGTCCGCGCCGTGGCCGATGGGCCCGCGACGCCCGCCCCGGCCGCTCCGTCCCCCGCGCCGTCGCCGCCGACGGTGCTCTTGCTGTCGCATGGCGACGTCGTCCACGGCACCATCACCGAGACGGACGACGGCTACCTGGCCAAGACGCCGATCGGGGTGCTCCCCTTCCGGCGCTCCCAGGTGGAGCGGGCGTTCGGCTCGCTCCGCGAAGTCTACGAGTACAAGCTCGCCCGCCTCCCCGGGCGCGATGTTGAGGAGCGGATGAAGCTGGTCCAGTGGTGCCTGGCGCAACGCCTCACCGCCGAGGCCTCCCAGCAACTGGACGCGGTCCTGAAGCAGGACCCGGACAACCCGCGGGCGCGCCAGATGCGGTTCTGGATTCAGGCCAATGCCGGACGCACCCAGACCGCGCCGGACCAGGCCGTGGTACGCACCAGCGCCGAGAAGCTCGAGCCGCCGGCGCCCGTGGACTCGAAGATCCTGCACGAACTGCGGGACGCGGCGCGGAAGAACCCGCTCCGGGCCGGCCGGCCGATCATTTTTGACCTGCCCGAGGCCCTCGCCGTCAAGCGTTATCAGGCGTTTTGCGCCTATGTCCACCCGGCCCTTCAGAGGGTCTGCGCGTCCTGTCACAACGAACAGGCCAACAACTCCTTTCAGCTCGTCCAGGCGCGCTCCAAGCGGGATCTGGACAACGAGCTGCTCGTGCGGGCGAACCTGGACGCGACGCTGCGTCTGATCGACCCGTCCGACCCGCCGCGCAGCCTTCTCCTATCGAGTGCGATCATGCCGCACCGGCCCAGCGGGCGACCCGTGCTCACCGGGCCGAACGACCCGACTTACCGTCTGCTGCTGTCCTGGGTGGATAGTCTGCGCTCCTCCCAGAGCGGGACGGCGCCGAGGTCCGATGCGGTCACAGCCACGTCGGGCCCGCCCAGCAATCCGGCCGCGGCGGCCGTCGAAAGCGGGTTTGCGGCTGGCCGCCTCGGGGGAAACCCCGCGGCGCCTCGCCCCCTGACCTTGCCCGGCGGGCCCAAAGCCAGCGCCAGCGCCGACGCTTCGGCCGCGAAGAACGCGACCGGCGACGAAGTCCCAACGGTCCTCCCGAAACCGCCCGGTCAGATCCTGCCCGGCAGCGCGGCCGGACTGCCGCGGAATCTGCCTCCACCCGACGCCTTCCCGACCTCTCCTCTGCTCGACGGCCCGAATCCCGCCAAGTTGACCGTCGGCGGCAAGGCCTCGCGAGAGGCTCCCGCCGAAAACCCCAAGTCCAAGCCGGGCAAGACCATCAAGGTCCCGGGCCTGGGCGAAGTTCCGGTCGTGGACACCCGCGACCTGGACGCCAAGCCGGACAAGAACGCCGCGGATGCGGACAGTCCCGCGAAGAAAAAGCCGCCGAAGATCAATCCGGACGCCCTCCAGCAGTTCATGGCGGGCAGTCCCGCCGGGCGGTAACAGGCTCCGCTCGTCAGAACCGATGTGAGTCGATCCGGGCCGGCGCACCTCCGACGTTGTGGGTGCGCCGGCCCGGTGACCGTTTAGCCGGAACGATCGTACGTGTTTAGCGTCTCGCCATCGGACGTAAGTCCTTTCTGTGTAGCGGCGGCCGTCTCGGCCGCTCCGAAGGGGACCCATCCCGGAGGGGCCGAGACGGCCGCCGCTACACAGAAAAGCCCAGAAAAACAGCCAGCCGAGACGCTAAACACGTACGAACGATCAGCCTTGCCGAGGGCGGCGAACGGTCCCATGATGAAACAGGAAATCGCCCACTCTTGATGCCTGGAACCGCTCCGTGGCAACCGCCGATCTGACGACCTCCACCTTGAGAACCACCTCCAAGCCGGAACTCCTGGCGCCGGCGGGGGACCACGACTGCCTGCGCGCCGCCATCGAGAACGGCGCCGACGCCGTGTATTTCGGCCTCCAGGGCCATAATGCACGCGTCCGTGCCCACAACTTCGACCTGGCCGAACTGCCCGAGATCCTGCGCAATTGCACCAGCGCGGCGTGAAAGGGTATGTCACTCTCAATACTCTGGTCTTCCCGGCCGAGCTCGACACCCTGGAGAGCCACGTCCGCCGCGTGGCCGAGGCCGGCGCGGATGCGGTCATCGTCCAGGATCTCGGTCTCTGCCGGTTGATCCGCGCCGTGACACCCGACCTTGAGATCCATGCCTCGACCCAGATGTCGATCACCAGCGTTGAGGGCATCGCGCTGGCCGCGAGCTGGGCTGTTCGCGGGTGATCCTCGCACGCGAGCTGAGTTTGCGGGAGATCGCCGCGATCACGAAAGCCGCCCCGCTGCCGGTCGAGGTCTTTGTCCACGGCGCGCTCTGCGTGGCCTACTCGGGCCAGTGTCTGACGAGCGAAGCGCTGGGTGGCCGCTCGGCCAACCGGGGCGAGTGCGCAAGCGTGCCGCATGGCTTACGAGATCATTTGCGACGGCCAGACCGGTGGACCTCGCCGACAAGCACTATCTGCTCAGCCCGCAGGATCTGGCGGCCTATGACCTCTTGCCCCAACTCGTCGCCGAGGGTGTGGCGGCGTTCAAGATCGAGGGGCGTCTGAAAGCGCCGGAGTATGTGGCCAGCATCACCCGCCATTACCGCAAGGCGCTCGATGAGGCCTGGGAGGGCCGGCCGGTGCCACTCTCCCGCGCCGAGGTCGACGAGATGGCGATGACCTTCTCGCGCGGGTTCAGCCACGGATTTCTCGACGGCAACAACCACAAGACGCTCGTCCGGGCCGATTACGCCAAGAAGCGGGGGATCTTTCTGGGGACGGTCGCGGCCGTGAGCGGTCAGCGCGTCCGGGTGGACCTGGCCGCGCCGATCAAGCCCGGCGATGGCGTCGTGTTCGACGGCAACGAGTCGGCCGCGCTCCCCGAGCAGGGCGGGCGGGTCTACGAGGTCTTCGAGCCCGGCCGTGGCCGGCGCCCGGGCACGCCTCGGCCGGAAGGGATCGCGACCGGACTCGCCGAGCTGGGGTTCGGCCGCAACGATCTCGATCCGCACGCGCTGCGGCCGGGCCAGCGCGTCTGGAAGACCGACGATCCGGTCATCACGCGCCGGATTCGCGCCTCCTTCGAAGGTCCGCCCCGGCGCCAGGTCGAGATCGATCTCGCGGTTCGTGCGGTCGCGGGCGCGCCGTTGACTGTCGAAGGCCGCACGGCGACCGGTTCGCGGGCGATCGTTTGCGCGGACACTCCCCTCGCAGCCGCCACCCAGCACCCGGCCACGGCCGACGACTTGCGCGCGCAGCTCGACCGGCTGGGGGGCACCCTCTATCAACTCCGCGGCTTCGAGGCGGTCGTGCGGGCGCGCCGATGGTCCCGCGGAGCGTCCTGAATGCCTTGCGGCGCGATCTGATCGCCCGGCTCGATGCGCAGGCGGCCACCCCGCCGGCGCGCCTTCTGGCCGCGGAACCGGTCGCGCCGGTCCTCCGGGCCGCGATCGAGCCCGAGACGGCGACGAGTGTCCCCCCGGCCCTCTCCGCGCTCTGCCGGAACCTGACACAAGCCGAGGCGGCGCTGGCAACCGGGGTGAACACGGTCTATCTCGACTTCCAGCACGTCAAGGAATACCCGGCGGCGGTCGCTACCCTTCGACGCAAAGGAACCGGCGCGGCGGTTTTCGTGGCCACACCGCGCATCGAGAAACCGGGGGAAGCGAACCTCTTCCGGTTCCTGGCGAAGGCCAAGGCCGACGGCCTGCTTGTCCGCAACGCGGGCGGCCTGGCGTTCTGCGCCGAGCGGGGTATTCCCTTTGTCGCGGACTTTTCGCTCAACGCCGCGAACGAGCTAACCGTGGCCTTCTTGAAGGCCCGGGGCGCGCAACGGGTGGCGGCCTCCTACGACCTGAGCGTCGAGCAGCTTGACGATCTGCTCGGCGCCGTGCCACCCTCATGGCTGGAGATCGTGATCCACCAGCACATGCCGATGTTCCACATGGAGCACTGCGTCTTCTGCGCGTTCCTTTCGCCGGGGACGGACAAGACCAACTGTGGACGCCCGTGCGATCACCATCAAGTGAAGTTGCGCGATCGCGTCGGGATGGAGCATCCGCTCAAGGCGGACATCGGTTGTCGTAATACTCTTTTCAATGCCGTACCCCAGACCGCGGCCGAGTTCCTGCCTCGCCTCATGTCTCGTGGCGTCAAGCACTTGCGAGTCGAATTTCTCGAAGATGACGCCGCTTCCGTGACGCGCATCCTGGGTCTTTACCAGGACACGATCGCGGGTCGCCGTGATGCAAAAAATCTCTGGCGGGAACTCAAAGCATCGAACCAGTACGGGGTCACGCGGGGCCAGCTCGCCGTGTTGCAATAAGGAGATGTCGGACCGCCGTGTCAGCCGGTCGTCACCAGGCGGGTATTCATTCAAAACGGCGGCAGGGCCCCCCGTTTGACCGCCCGGGCAACGGCGAAAGCGCCGGTGCCGAAGATCGTCGCCGGCATGGCGATCATGAACAGCACGCTGTAGTTGAAGCCTTGGCTCAGGCGGGCCGAGTCGCCGTTCTGAGAGGCCAGGGCTTCCTTGCAGTTGGGGCAAGCCCGGGCGTCACCGGCCAGGGCCAACAGCAAAAGCATCACCGCGAGCCAACGAGCGAACCGCATGGCGAGACTCCTTTTCGCGTTCAGCCCGAGATCACCGGGTGCGGCAACTGGTACAGCATGACGTAGACGACGACGCCCGTGACCGAGACGTAAAGCCAGATGGGATACGCCACGCGGGCGAGTGCGGCGTGACGGTGAAACTGTCTGCGGAAGGCGCGTCGAGCGGCCAGCAGGACCAGTGGCACCATCACGATCGCGAGCACGACGTGCGAGATCAGAACGGTGAAATACACCAAACGCGGCAGGCCCACGCCCGGAAATGGCGTGCCGCCGCCGATCGTGATGTGATAGGTCAAGTAGCTGACCAGGAACAGGGCCGAGAGCGCAAGCGCGGTGATCATGACCACCCGGTGGCCGCGCACCCGTTTCGTCAGGATCAGCCCGAGGGCGACCAGGAGCAAGGTCGAACAGATCGCGTTCAAGAGCGCATTGAGGGCGGGCAGCCGGGAAAACCACGAGCCATCAAGCTGTCGCGCATGCGCCACCAGCAGGCCGAGCTCGTTCGGTTCCCGCAGATCCCCCTGCCGGCGCTCGAACGGGTTGAACAGGCCGGCCACGCGGTTGCCCCGAGCCACCAGCACCAGGCGGTCGCTATGGGCCAGGTCCATCAGGGACACGTCCGGGTTGTTCGAGTCCATCGGTGCCAGGGGGAGCTTGAACCGCTCACGCACCAGCCGGACGATCTCGTCCTTCGGGCCGGTGAGGAACCACCACCGGTCGCGGTCCGCAGCGACGGTGGAGGCATACCGCGACAGCACGGCCGTCGTGTCATGTTCCGGATCGACCGAGATGCTCACAAGCTGCACGCCCGTGTCTTTCAGACGGCGCTGAAGGTCCTTCATGGCCGTCGTGATCTTCGGACACGACGTGGTGCAACGGGTGAAAATGAAGCTGGCGATCCAGACGCGGCCGGACAGGTCGCGGTCGGAGACCACTTTCCCGGAGCGTTCCGTCAGTTGAAACGGACCGAGCGGCGGCAGGCGGTCCGCCAGGTCCCACGAGGCCCGCACGGGGAGCGGGCGCGGCACGAACGGAGCCAGGGCGGCGGCGATCGCCACCATGCCCAGCACGACGCAAAGTCCCAGACGGTACGACGCATTCACGATGCGGGAATTCCTGGTTCGCCCGCCCCGGTCGGTGCCGGACCGGGCGTGCGCAGTAGGCGTGTCATCGTCAGTTCTTCCTCCGGACCGCTCGGCAGCTTGTTCGACCGCGAGCCGATATCCGGATAGAGACCCAGCACCAGCGCCAGCGCCAGAAGACAGGCTGGAACCAGCATCAGGTATACCCAGCGGCCCTCGAACTTCAAGTGCATGAAGAAGATCGCCACCAGCGCGGCCTTGGTCATCGCCAGCGCCATCAGCCCGAACACCAGCGCCAGAAAGTGCGCCTGCGCCAGCCGCGCATAGAGGTACTCCAGCACCGTGAACACGAGCAGTGCGCCGAACACCTTCAAGTAGGTGGTGACGTGCGACTCGACCTCCTGGTGCTGGTCGTAGGTCAGGGGTTCATTCGCCGTCGCCATGCGGGAGTCCCCGAAATCGAACGGACCGATCCGTCAAATCAGATAGACCACCGTGAAAAGGATGATCCAGACCAAATCCACGAAGTGCCAGTACAGGCCGACCAGCTCGACCGGGCTGTGATGGACCCTCGTGTAGGCGCCGGTGAGCAAGGACCGCACGAAGATGACCGACAACGTGGCGATCCCGCCCGCGACGTGCGCCCCGTGGAACCCGGTCATCGTGAAGAAGCACGAGGCGAAGAGGCTCACGTTGGGACGGAAATGGCCCGTCGCACTGATCCCGGGCGGATAGTGATGGCCGAAGAGAAGCTGGTAGTATTCGAAAATCTGGATGCCGAGGAACGTCGAGCCGATGAGGATGGTCAGGCCAAGAAATACGTTGAGCATCGCCCGGTTGCCGCGCTGAATGGCCGAGAGGGCGAGCACCATCGTGACCGAGGAACAGATCAGGATGAACGTGTTCGCGGCGGTCAGGTCGATCGAGAGCGGGTTGACCAGCGCATCATAGGGCCGGGGCCAGGGGAACGTCCGCATTTTTTTCCGGCCCTCGACCTCGGCGCGGGCCCCGGCGGCTTTCAATTCCGCTTGAAGGGCGCGGGCCTCGGCGGGACTGAGGCTGGCCTGGACGACGGTCGGAATCCATTCGATGGCCTTCTCCGCGGCGCGTTCGTCGAGCCCGCCGGCCCGGCGCACGATCTCGGCCACCCGCGCGGTTCGGTCCCACCGAGCGCAGAACAACGCCCTGCGCACCGGCCAGCGGCATCATATTGGTCTCGGGCGGATAGAGCTCGCTGTACGACTCGTGCGCGCTGCCCGCGCGCAGGACGATGTACGAGCCGATCAGGCCGGTGAAGAACATCACCTCGGTGGCGAGGAACAGCCACATCGCCACCTTGCCGGGCGTCACCGGCTGCGTCTGGAGGCGCGGGGCGACCTCGTCGCGGTGGTCCCCATGTGCGGGCGTGGTGAGCGTGGGAGCGTGTGCCATCGATCGGCTCTCTATGGATGGCGGATGCCGGATGGCTGAGGAACGATTCAGGCATCAGCCATCAGCCTTTTCGCATTCAGAAACGTGCAAGCGGATTCCACAGGAGCAAGAGCAGGATCACGGGCAGATACAAGAACGACGACCACAACAGCCGGCGTGCCGAGCCGTCACTGACATGGGCCCGGAACCGCCACGCGGCCACCAGGTAATGAACGCCCACCGCCAGGGCCGCGGCGCCGTACAAGAATCCCGCCAGCCCCACGAAGCTGGGAATCAAGCCCACCGGGAGCAAGGCGAGAGCATACGCGAGCGCATGCCCGCTCGTGCGCGCCCAGTCGGGTCATCGATCGTGAGCATCTTCAGACCGCCCCGGACGTAATCCTCGCGATAGAGCCAGGCGATGGCGTAGAAGTGCGGGAACTGCCAGAGGAACACGATCAGGAACAGCACCCAGCCCTCGATGCCCAGCGTGCCGGTGGCCGCGGCCCAGCCGATCACGGGCGGCAGCGCGCCCGGCACCGCGCCCACCACCGTGTTCCAGGGCGTCAAAACTTTCAGCGGCGTGTAGACCATCACGTAGAGCACGAACGTGGCCAGGGCCACCCAGACGGCCTGCACGTGGGGACCGAGCGCGAGCAGTCCCAGGCCGCCGAGCGCCAGCGCCGTGCCGAAGAGGGCGGCCTCGGGCGCGGTCACGCGGCCGCTGGGCAGCGGGCGCGTTTTCGTGCGCCTCATGCGGGCGTCGCGGAACCGTTCGATGAGCTGGTTCCAGGCACTGGCACCCCCCGCGACGAGCACCCGTGCCAGCCAGGGTCAAGCTCAAGGCGAACGGCCGGGCCTCGCCCCGGCTCCCGAGCCAGAAACCGACGGCCACGGTCAACAGGACCATGACCGTGATCCGCGGCTTGGTCAATTCCACGAACGCGGCCGCCTTGGCACCCAGGCCGACGACCCACGATCCGCTCGCCGCGTGGGGGAACGGCGCGACCACCGTCGCGGCTGTCTTCATGCTCATGCGACCGGCTCCAGGCCCTGACCCACGGGCAGCGTCATCGTTCCGGATTCTCCCCTCAAGTGTCGATACGCCCGCATCGTCAACACGACCGACGAGGCCAGCAACAGCGCCCCGGTCCCCTGATGCGCGATCCGCACGGCCGCCTGCGCGGGCAGCACCAGGCGGGGAATCCCATCAAACGGCCGCAGCAGCCACCAGCTCAGCACTCCCAGCAAAACCTGGAACGTGGACGTGGCGAGCATGGCCCAGGCCGACGGCATCAGGAACGGCACCGCGCCCCGGTGCGCCCGCACACGCAAGGCCAGCGCGACCGCATGCCCCCAGACCGCCGTCGCCACCAGGGCGTGAACATACAAGGAAGGCAGCGTACCGTAATGCCGCACCCAGGCCCCCAGCACGATCTGGACGTAAATCAAGCCCGACGTCACGGCGGCCGCCGGCGCAGATGATAGACGTCGGCCTGAGCCGTCGACGGGTTGCGACCACTCCCGGCCGGTCAGCACGCACAGCACCACCATCAAGGCAAAGAACGCCTGCGCCGCGCAGCCGTGGAGGAAGGCCAGTTCGGTCGAGTTGTGCCGCACCCGGTAGCCGCCGAGCACCCCTTGGCCGATCACCGCGAGCAGGGCGAGCACTCCCAGCGCCTTGAGCCAGGCCGGCGTGCGCGCCACCGCGAACCAGACGGCCAGCACGATGCACGCCAGACCCACCGCCGCGCCGTACAGCCGGTGACTGTGCTCCAGAAACACGCCCCAGGACGAATTCAGGAAATCGTAAAGGAACATGTTCACGCCAAAAGTCGTCGGCCAGTCGGGCACCGCCATGCCGACGCGATACACCGAGACCGACCCGCCCACCAGCAAGAGCGGCCAGGTGAACACGGCGGCCAGCAGCGCAAACCAATGAACCGAATGCGGAATGCGGAATGCGGAATGCGGAATGGAAGAGGAAGCGGCGGACATCAATCACGGGCTCCGGAGGATCGGAAGACGGCGTTCTTGCGCCGAGATCGCGGATATTGTATGCGCGGTTCCAGATGCGATTGTAGGCTGGGTCAAGACCCAGCTTTCCCCCGAGAAGAACCGAGTTCTTCGTAGGCTGGGTCAAGACCCAGCTTCCCTCTATCAGAAGAGCTGGGTCCAGACCCAGCCTACAAAGACCCAGCTTCCCTCTATCAGAAGAGCTGGGTCCAGACCCAGCCTACAAAGACCCAGCTTCCCCAGAGAAGAGCTGGGTCCAGACCCAGCCTACAAGACCCAGCCTACAAGACTTACGCCATCACCGGATCGAGCGGCCCCGCGCTGGCCGGCCGGGGCTGGGTTTGCGGAAGGTAATCCTCGGACATGCCAGGCACACTGTACTCGTAGGCCGCGTGGTAGACCGTCGGGATGTGCTCGAAGTTGTAGTGCGGCGGCGGCGAGCTGGTCGTCCACTCCAGGGTGTTGGACCGCCAGGGATTGTCGGGGGCCTTCGGGCCGTAGAACATGCTGTGGAAGAAATTGTAGATCAGGATCAACTGCGTCAGGCCGAGCAGCATCGCACTGATCGTCATGAAGTCGTTCATGAAGTGGATGCTGGGGTTGTTCAGATACGTGAACGGCGTGAAGTCGGCGTAGCGCCGGGGCTGCCCGCGCGCCGACGATGTGCATGAGAAAAAACGTGCCGTTGAAGAACAGAAACGACAGCGCGAAGTGGATCTTGCCCAGCCGCTCGTCGAGCATCCGGCCGAACATCTTGGGGTACCAGAAGTACAGCGCGGCGAACAAGCCGAACGTGCTGCCGCCGAAGAGCACGTAATGAATGTGCCCGACGATGAAATACGTGTCGTGAATGTGCATGTCCACCGGCGTGGCCGCCATGAAGATGCCGGACAGGCCGCCGATGATGAACATCGACACAAACGCGATCGCGTTGAGCATGGCCGCCGTGAAGTGGATCTGACCGCCCCACATCGTGCCGATCCAGTTGAAGACCTTGATGGCCGAGGGCAGCGCGATCATCATCGTCGAGAGCATGAACGTCGCCCCCAGCGCGGGGTTCATGCCAGACTGGAACATATGATGTCCCCACACGATGAACCCGAGAAACGCGATGCCCGCGATGGCCAGGACCATGGGCTTGTAGCCGAACAAAGGCTTGCGGCTGAACGTGCTGATGATGTCCGAGACCATGCCCATCGCCGGCAGGATCATGATGTACACCGCCGGGTGCGAGTAGAACCAGAACAGGTGCTGCCACAAGAGCGGCTGGCCGCCCCCCACCACGGCCGGCGCGTTCCCCACCGACCAGGCGACGGGTGCGAAGAAGTTCGTCCCGACGACGCGGTCCAGAAGCTGCATCACCAGCGCCGAGGTCAGCACGGGCAGCGCGAACGCCTGGAGGATCGCCGTGATGAACAGCGCCCAGACCGTCATCGGCAGCCGGAACATCCGCATGCCGGGGGCGCGCAGCATGACGATCGTCGTGATGTAGTTGATCGAACCCATCAGCGACGAGATGCCCGCGCACAAGAGCGCGATCAGCCAGAGCGTTTGGCCGTTGAGCGATCCTGGCGTGGCCCAGAGGAAGCGTGCCAGCGGAGGATAGCTCGTCCAGCCGGCCTCGGGCGCGCCGCCGGGCACGAAAAACGCGGCGGTGATGACGACGAAGCCCGGCCACATGAACCAGTACGAGAACATGTTCAGCGTGGGGAAGGCCATGTCCCGCGCCGATCATGAGCGGGATCAAGAAGTTGCCGAACGCACCCGTCAGAACGGGGATGATCACGAAAAAGATCATGATCGTCGCGTGCATCGTGAACAGCTTGTTGTAAAACTCCGGCGGCATGCGGTAGCCGTGCTCGGACCAGAGCAGCCGTCCCAGGATCGGCATCGGCTTCCACGGCCAGGCCACCTGCCAGCGCACGGCCAGCGCCAAAAGGCCGCCGAGAATGAAGAACATCAGCCCCGAGAACAGGAACTGGAGGCCGATCACCTTGTGGTCGGTCGAGAAGACGTACCGCCGCAGAAACGACGTCGGCGCCGGGTGCGGGCCGTGATCGTGCGACGGCGCGGCGGGAACCTCCGTGACGGTGGCGGACGTGACTGGATCATGGTTCATGGCGTGCTCGTTCCCCGCCCTGTCGAATGGTACGAGTAACGTGTCTCGAGAGGCTGGTTTTCTGGACTCTTCCATGTAGCGGCGGCCGTCCCGGCCGCTCCGATCTGGATTTCGCCCGGAGCGGCCGGGACGGCCGCCGCTACATGGAGAGGACCGACGCCCGATGCGAGACCGCTTGACACGTGCGTCGAATGAGATGCGATGAGGAGCCGGTCGGCCTCTTGCTTGCGCTGTTCGTCGGCCAGCCAGCGGTCGAGTTCGGCCTGCTTCTCGTACACCGTCACGGTCGCCCGCATCTTGTAATGGCCCCAGCCGCAGAGCTCGGCGCAGACCAGCTCCATCGGCTTTCCGGTCGGCGTGGCCGCGTCGGCATCAAACCACACCGGGATTCGAGCCCGGCACCGCGTCCTGCTTGATCCGCAACTGCGGTACGTAGAACGAGTGGATCACGTCCCAGCTCTTGAGACGGATGAGTACCGGCTGCCCCTTCACGAAGCGCAGGTCGTTGACCTTGTACAGATCGTCGGCCGTGCCCAGCCGGCCGTCGGGACCGGGATAGCGGATCATCCACTGAAACTGCCGCGCCGTCACCTCCGCCAGCGGCATCACGTTCGGCTGCGAGGCGCGAAACTTGATCTTCGCCCACGTCCCCATCTGGTACAGCGCGATGAACACCAAAATGGCCGACGGGATGATCGTCCAGACCACCTCCAGCCGCTGACTGCCGTGAAAATACGTCGCCTTCCCCCCCGGCCGCGCCGCCCCCGTCCACATCGCCCAGCCCAGCGCCGCCTGCGTGCCCACGAACACGATCCCGGTGATCACCAGGATCAACAAGATCAGGTGGTCCACCTCCTTCCCAAACGTCGAATGAGTCGGCAGCAACCACCAGTCGGGATTCGTCGGGGCGTACAGGGAGATACCCGTACAAAGAATTGCTATCGCTACAAAGAGCAGGCTCCAGTACCGCACGGTGTCGTGTCCCCTGGAGGAAGTGGTCAGTGGTCAGTTTTGTAGGCTGGGTCGTGACCCAGCTCTTTTCGGGGAAAGCTGGGTCACGACCCAGCCTACAAGAGACCCAGATTCCGCCTAACGACGGGCCATGGTTGTCGGGGTCGTGGTATCGCGCAGGAGCTCGGGCTGATAGGGCAAGGCCAGAACGAAGTTGACGAGGTCCCAGATCTGTTCGGGCTTGAGCGTCGAGGCGTGCGCGGGCATGGGGGTGCCGTTGATCCCCTTGGCGATGCGCCAGTAGATGTCGATGGGGCGACGGCCGCCCTTGTAGACGGTCCGGTCGCCGTCGTTCAGGTTGGCTGGTGCAGGGGCTGGCCCCACTCGTCGCCCCATTTCTTCTGCCGCGCCTCGGCGATCTTCTTGAGCCTCGTCGTAGCGGTCCTGCTCGATGCCGCTGCCGAAGACGTACTTGTTCCAGGTCTTCTCATCGATCCAGGTCGGCCCGGTGCCGTCGGCCTTCGCGCCGTGGCAACCGGCGCATTCGAGCTTCTCCCTGGTCTGGCCGAGGAACAGGGCGCGTCTGCGCCGGAGACTCTCGGCGGAGGATGGGGTGCGAGCGATCGGGGGATTGAGGACATCGGCCTCGGCATTGCGCCACTGATCGAAGATGTTATTGACGAGGCCTTGCTGGACCTCGGGCGTGAAGTAGGTGGCGGCGTCGGCCTCGTCCACGACGGTGGCTTCGTTGATGAGGGCCAGCTCGGTCTCGCCCCGCATGCTCAGGAACATCACGTAGTCGATGACCTGCTCCATTTCCTGGGGCGACATGAGCGCCTCGAAGGAGGGCATGGCGGTCTTCGGCAGGCCGTCGCGGAGCGTCTTGCGGAGATCGTCGCGCGTGGGCTTGTTCGGAACGTTCGCCGAGGTGAACTTGAAGATGCCCTTGCGGAAGTCGCGCGGGCGCGGCCAGAGAAACGCCGAGGTCGGGCCGTTGCCGTCGCCGGAGACGCCGTGACAGTGCAGGCAGTGGCGGCGAAAGAGCGCGTAGCCACCCTCAACCGGGCGGTCCTTGTCCGTGATCGAGTCGTGATACGACAAGCGCACGGGCTTGCCGGGCTGGCCCGCGACGATCACGTGATTCGCCAGGTACGCGCCGCCGGCCGGCAAGGGTGCGCCCTTGGGGACGTTCATGGTCCGCGGCGACGGCCCGTAGAGATTGCGCAGGATGCGGCCGATGGTCGCCTGGAGTTTCGGCTTGCCGGCCAGTTGCCGGCCAAGCTGTTCGCTCTGGGCGAACGGAATCGGTCCTTCGTTCAGAGCGTCGCTACAACCCGCCCAGGCCACGACCCCGGCGGCCAGCACCCAGCGGAACCGCACTCTCACGCTCTGCCCCTCCCCAGAACCAGATTGTCCCGGCGCCGCGACCCGCACCGCAAGGTGCTCGGCGACGGTCCTCAAGGGAGAATTGCCCAGGACGGGGAGCAGAAAACCACCGGCCGATCGGCCGCCCCGTCTCAAGGAGTTATGCTAGTTGTTCTCCCTACGAGCGGCAAGGGTCGCACTTCGAATCGTAGGGTGGGTCCGCACAGCAGACCCTACAAGACTACAAGACTCTATTCATTCCTCTTCTTCGCGTTCTTTGCGTTCTTTGCGTTGAAATCCTATGAACCGCACCGCCCGCGCGGGTCGATGAGCAGAGGTGTGAAAACCGCTGCTGCTCCCCCCAAGCCGGTCAAAGCGCGCCGGGCGCGGCCGCCTTCGCCGCCGCGCCGTCCGGGACGGCGCGACTCGCGCGAACAGATCGTGCGCAAGTACATCGCCAATCACGGCACGTACTGGTCGCAGGTGCGGCGGCCGATCCCCTGCCTGTGTTTCATCCTGCCCATTCTGCTGGTCTACGAGCTGGGCGTGCTCTGGCTGGGAGGAGGGTCGGCCGGCAACACGATTCGCACCGGGGCCGATGAATGGGTTCGCCAGGGGCTGGCCCTGATCGGCCTGACCGAGCCCTGGCTGCCACCGCTGGGGCTGATCCTGGCGCTTTTGGTCTGGCAGGTGATCGATGCGCGGCCCTGGCATTTCAACGCCCGGTATCTCGTCGGAATGACCCTGGAGAGCGGTCTTTACGCGCTGGCCTTGATCGGCATGAACCGGCTGATGGATCTGTCCTTCGCGCAACTGGTGGAACAGCGCGGCCTCCTGACACAAGCGATGGCCGGCGCCACCGCGCTGCGCCTTGATCAGCTTCCTCGGGGCGGGCCTCTACGAGGAAACCTTGTTCCGCCTGGCGCTGTTGCCCGCCCTGTTCCGGCTCGCGCGGATTTTTCACACGCCCGCGTTCCTGGCCGGAACCCTGTCCGTGATCGGCTCCGCGTTCCTCTTCGCCCTGGCCCACCACGTCGGCATGCCCGGCGAGCCCTTCACCTGGTACGCGTTCTTCTTCCGCTGTCTGGCCGGTATCCTCTTCGCCTGGGTGTTCCTCGCCCGAGGCTTCGGCATCGCCGTGGGCACGCATGCGGCCTATGATGTGTTCGTGGGCTGGTTCGGCTGGCGGATTCTGACCTTCATCCATGACCATCATCCACCTGTCCGACATCCACGTCTGGCGGCTGACCTGGGACCCGCGGCGCTGGGCGAACAAGCGGGCGGTGGGTCTGGCCGCGTTGCTGGCGGGACGGGCACGCCGGTTCCACCGGGAACGGCTGGGGGCGGTCGTCGAATATGTCCGGAGCCTGCCCCACGATCACGTGCTGATCACCGGCGACCTGTCCACGACGGCCCTTCCCGAAGAGTTCCTCGAGGCCCGGCAGCAACTCGCCCCGCTCCTGGATGATCCCGCGCGCGTGACGATCCTGCCCGGCAATCACGATCGCTACACGGGCGAATCGGTCCGGTCGCGCTGCATTCGAGACCGTCTTTGGCGCGTTCCAGCCGTCGGTGAACTGGCCCTGGCTCCGATCGCTCGATGCGCAGACCGCCATCCTGGGACTGGACCCCACCCGCGCCCACCTGACCGCGCGGCGGATGGCTGCCGGAAGCGCAGCTCGAACAGGCTCGCGCGTGGCTGGCCGAGCCGGACCGGCGGCCCCACCGCCTCATCGTCGCCTGCCATTATCCGCTCGCCGCGCCTCCTCCTTATGGCCGCGAGCTGGCCGGCAAACGGCTCACGAATGCGGCCCGGCTGCGCGTGGCTGGCCACCATCGGCCGACACCTCTACTGCTGCGGCCACGTCCACGCCGCCTGGGCGTTTTCGCCTCCCGGACTGCCCGATCAGCTCTGTCTCAACGCCGGCGCGCCCCTTTACCGGGAACGCGGGACACACCGGCGCCCGGGCTTTCTGGAAATTCAGCTCGAAGGCGATGACGTCCATGTCCTGCACCACCAATGGTCCAACGACGCCTGGACCGTCGCCCCCCTGGCCCACCGGCCCGGATTCTTCTCGTAGGCTGGGTCTGGACCCAGCCTGGGGGAAGCTGGGTCCAGACCCAGCCTACAAGACTTCGCGCTCTTTGCGTTGAATCTCTGAAGTTTGTTCCCGCCGAAAACTCCCCGCTTGACTTTACTATGAACCTAGTAGATACTAAGAACATAGTAACCAGGCGGGGGAATCCGGCGATGAAGACAGCGCGACCATCGGAGCTGGAGTTACAGGTGCTCGGGGTCTTGTGGGACCGCGGGCCGGCGTCGGTGCGGACGGTGCTGGAAGCGCTGCCCGACGGGAAGGACCGCGCGTATACGACGGTCCTGTCGGTGATGCAGGTGATGGAGAAGAAAGGTCTGCTGGGGCATAACCAGCAGGGACAGGCGCACGTCTATCATCCGCTCGTGCAGCGCGGGCAGGTGTTGCGGCCGATGATGCGGGACCTGGTGCGCAACGTCTTTGGCGGCAGCCCGGCGCGGGCGTTACAGTCGCTGCTCGACGGCACGCGGCTCGATGCACAGGAATTGGAGCAGATCCGGCAGGTCATCCGCAAGGCGGAGCAAAAGGCGGCCCCGCGGGAGGAGGAACCATGAACGCGCTGAGCCTCTTCTTCGCGCAGCCGTCCTGGCGGCACCTGGTTTTTGCCCTCTTGCACACGCTCTGGCAAGGGGCCGTGCTGGCGATCTTGCTGGCGGTCGTTTTGCGGCGGGTGTCGGTGCGACGTCCGCGGGCGCGCTATACGCTGGCACTGGCCGCACAGTTCGGGGTCTTGCTCGCGGGGTTAGTCACCTGGGGCATTCTCGAATATGAACCGGCCCGGTTCCGGGCGGTGGCTGCCGTGCCGGTGGCTGTCAGACCGGACCGGAAGATCCGGACACCGACGCACCCGGCCTCGATTCCTGTCGTCTCTGCGCCCGCCACGTCGCTCGCCCCCGGCTGGGTGCCCCTGGTGGCGCTGGGATGGCTGGCGGGTGTGGTCGTCATGCTGGCGCACACGACCGGCTCGGCGCTGGCGGCCGTGCGGCTGACGCGCGGACCGGGCATAACGGATCGGGATCTTCTCGACCTGGTGGACGCCCTCCGGCGCGAGTTCGGCATCCCTGACCGCATCCGCGTGGTCGCTTGCGGAACGGACTTCGGGCCGGCCGTGCTGGGGGTGGTCTGGCCGACGCTCGTGCTGCCAGTCGCCTATTTGACCGGCCTGCCGCCCGATGAGCTGCGAGCCATTCTCGCTCATGAACTGGCGCATGTCCGCCGGCACGATTATCTCTGGAACCTGGCGCAGATGCTCGTCGAGTCGGTGCTGTTCTTCAACCCGGTGGTCTGGTGGCTGGGACGGCAGGCGCGGATCGAGCGCGAGGCGTGCTGTGATGCGCAGGCCATCGCCGTGACGGGCCGCCCGCTGGATTATTCACGCACATTAGCCGACTGGGCCGAGCGGACGCGCGTCCCGGCCGCCGCACTGGCCTGGGGAGGGCAGGCGTCGCCGTTGCGCGAACGGATCATTCGCATCCTGCGGCCGGGCGAGCGGCCCCGGGCGCGCATTTCGTGGAGCGGGCTGCTCGTGCTGCTGCTGGCCGGGCCGATCATCCTGTTCGCCTTGCATCGCGGCACGGTCGTCGCCGTCAAGCTGGCCGCGCAGATGCTCGCGCCGGCCGAACGGATCGAACGGCTCAAGGTCGCGCAGGCCGAATATGCGTCGCCGGAAGAGGAACCGACGGGAACCGGCAAGGTCACGTTCCAGGGGACGTTCCGCACCCTCGACGGCCTGCCGCTGCGCAAGCCGGTGCCGGCCACGACGATCAACCGATCGTGGACTTCCACGGCCATGGCGTCGGTGTCGCCGCTGAAGGAGACGTTCTCGTTCGAGTCGAGCTACATGGGCTCGACGTATCTCTCCGTCCAGCCGGACGACTACGCGCCAACCTACGTCGGCCCGTTCGCCACGAAGCCTGGTCAGACGATCGAAGGGATCACGATCCTGCTCGATCCCGGCTTCCGGGCCGAACTCAAAGTGGTGGATGAGCGCGGCCAGCCGGTCGCCGGCACGACGGTCCGGGGCGGGCTGGTCATCAACGGCAACTCGTGTTACGGCGGTGACGGTTGGGTCACGGACGCGGCCGGCATCGCCACCATCCCACACGCCTCGCCGCACCCGTACCGGTTCAGCATCGACATGCCCGGTTTCCAACCTTTCTCCCAGGATGGTATCCAGTTGAAGCCGGACGCCGGCCCGACGCTGACCCTGAACCACGCGCAGCCGACCAGCGGAGTGGTCGTCTCGCACGATGGCCAGCCGATCGCCGGCGCGGATCAAGCCGTTGTTCGAGTTCATAGATTCGTCAAGCCGGGACTACGGCACCTGGGAACAGCCGATCGCCACCACGGACGCATCCGGCCGGTTCAAGCTCGATCGGCTCGAAGACGGGAAGACCTATGCCTTCCTGATCGAGACGGACAAGAACGGCCGCGTTGTCGCGACGGGCGTCGAACCCGGCCAGAGCGGCCTGCGTTGGACGGTCGGGCCGGATCGCGTGCTGGTCGGCACCATCAAGGGCGATCTCGCCACGCTGGAGACCGATCACGGCCAGCCCCGGGTCCAGGTAAGCCAGTCGGTCCCGATCCCCGTCCCCGAGAACGGGGGCCGGTTCCGCGAGACGCTGACCTGGCACGTACCCGTCGAGACCGAACGAGGGCGGCGGCACGTTTCGCGCCTCGGGCCTGCTGGCGGGCGAGACATTGGTGACGGCCGGCAAGCACACCGAGCGACTGGACGTGCAGGGAGTCGAGAACACGGTGACGATCGACCTGTCCCGGCCGGTGCCTCGTCCCAACATGCGCAAGGTCGTGCTGAGAATCGTCACACCCGACGCGGCGATCCAGCCGTCGGGATCGATCCAGGTCTACGCGGCAACCCGCGATCGCGGTGTGCCCGCCGTCATTATCAACCCGCCGATTGAGGACGGGAAAGTCGCGTTCGACGCCCCGGTGCCGGGCTACGTCAGCTACCGGCCGCAGTCTGTGCTCGGCTACTGGTTCAAGGACGGCGTGGTGGACATCGAGCCCGGGACCGAGCCGAAGACAATCGAGGTTCAGGGTGTCCCCGCGGCGGGGATTGTCGGCCAGGTGTTCGACCCGGACGGCAAACCGGCCGCGGCCAACCTCGACCTGGGCTGCTCGGCGGTCGAGAAGCCGCCCGCGTTGAAGAACGAGAGCATCAACCTCAACAACATCCGCACCGACGCCCAGGGCCGGTTCTTCCTCTCGCCCTTGCCGATCGGCGGGACGTACGTCGTCGTGGCCGCGCAAGGACACAACAAGCAGGTCAGCCGGCCGGTCACGCTCGACGGCACGAAGGCGATCGAGCGCGTCGAGCTGCGCATGACGAAGCCGGTTGTCGGCTCCGGGCGGGTTCTTGGCCCGGATGGAAAGCCGCTCCGGGGCGTGCCGGTCACGCTGCGGCTGGACCATCCCCAGGCCGGGACAAGCTGGAGCCCTCCCACGCTGACCGACGCCGAGGGCCGGTTCCGGTTCGACGACCTGAGTGCCGAGATCGGGCCCTACAAGGTCAGCCTGGATCTGCACAAAGATTACCAGCCGGCCGAGGCGAAGCTGAATCCGGGCGGCGCGCCGGTCGAGATTCACCTGCGGGCCGGTCATGTCGTGGAAGGCCGCGTGCTCGACGCGACGACCGGCTGGCCGATCCCGGGCGTCGAGATGTACGCCTATCTGCGCAAGCTTGTTCGCGGGGAAACGGTACGAGGCCGAGGGTCGGACCGACGAGCAGGGGCGCTTCCGCTTCAGCAACTTGCCGGACGAGTCCGTCGAGTTGGGCGATAGCAGCGGCCTGCGCTGGCAATCACCGAGCGACGCGGCGCGTTCGGTCCCGCCGGGCCAGGGCAAGTCGTTCGAAGTCCACGGGACCCTGCCGGATTGGAGTCCGCTCAAGCCGGCGAAGCCGGCCGGGAAATAAGAGGCTATCCGGCAAGTCTGTTTTTAGCCCCGAAGGGGCGACAGTGAATAGCCCGGGGCGTCAGCCCCGGGAACCGGGGCCGCCCCAACGCCTCCTCCAAAGCCCCGAAGGGGCGACCGAAGATCTCGCGGGACCATGGGTTCTGTCGCCCCTTCGGGGCTGCGGAGGGGGTTCGTGGCGCGTCGTTCCCCGTCCCGGGGCGGGTACGTGTTTAGCGTCTCGACTGGCTGTTTTTCTGGCCTTTTCTTTGTAGCGGCGGCCGTCTCGGCCGCTCCGGAGGGGAACCAGCCCGGAGCGGCCGAGACGGCCGCCGCTACAAAGAAAGGACTTACGTCCAATGGCGAGACGCTAAACACGTACGTCGGGGCGAAAAACAGACGCCCCATCTGGGTTTCCCGGATAGCCTCTCAATCGAACCGCCGGTAAAGTGACCAGGCGATGTGGGTTTCTTTCTCACCCTCCCCCCGGCTGATGACGAGCGTGATCGTCCGGTCCAGCTTGTTCACGACGATGATACGGACCTTGACCGGCCGCCCTTTGGAATCATCCTGGATCGAAACCGACTGCGCACCGGCGACTTTCACCTCGGAGGGAGCGGCCGCCCGGTCCGTCGGCCCGATCTTCTCCGAGTAGAACGTGAGCACCTTTTCGATGGGGTCGGGCGTCGTCAGCACGGCCTGGCATTGGATCGATTGCACGAGGGGGTTGCCGCCGTCGCTCATGCGGGCGCCTCCGGGCATCTTCGAGCCGGGGTACATCCACTCCGAGAGCATCTGCATCAGGCTCCCGCTGCCTTCCTTTGGCTTCAAGTCGGGCGCGGCCTTCGGCGCTTCCTCGCCCGTCAGTTCGGAGCCGACCATTTGCTCGCGGATCATCACGCAGGTCGTTCGTTCGGGAGTACTCGGCATGCGCAGCCGGACCGACCAGACGCGGAACGAGACCTGATCGTTCGGCTTGTACAAGTTGAGGTATTCGAGCTCGAAACCAGCCGGGAGCTGCCGCGTCTTGGGGATGTCGCTCAGCAACTGATAGTTCGCGTCCGAGATCACGAGCTTCGAGCGGTCCAGGACCGCCCAGCGGATCACGGCGATGACCTCGTCTTCGGTCAACGGCGGCTGAGCCTTGCCGACGGAGTCCCGCGCAGCACCGCGCATTGAAAACGGCGATCGCATCCGCGAGGGGCGTCGATGCGGCGGCTGCTGTCGCAACCGCGGCGCCGAGAGCCGAAAACAGCACGATAAGGCAAGAAATACGCACGGTGAGGTGCATGGGTTCCTCCGGTTCTCGGAACGAATGATGAAAGCCTCGCTGCGCAAACCGATGTGAGCATCGAGTGGCGCACACCGCAGGCCCGGCTTTCACTCAACGATTCGAGAAGGAAACCCTTAGAGGCTCTCCGGGAAGTCTGTTTTAGCCCCAAAGGGGCGGCAGTGAATAGCCCGGGGCGTCAGCCCCGGGAACCGGGGCCGCCCCTGCGCCCTCCTCCTCCAAAGCCCCGAAGGGGCGACCGAAGAACCTGCGGGACCATGGGTTCTGTCGCCCCTTCGGGGCTGCGGAGGGGGTTCGTGGTGCGTCGTTCCCCGTCCCGGGGCTGACGCCCCGGGCTATTCACTGTCGCCCCTTTGGGGCTAAAAACAGACGCCCCTTCGGGGCTTCCCGGATAGCCTCTTAGACTCCCACCTTCCTGCTCTTGCGCCCGGCTTTCATGCGGGCTTCGCCGGAGAGCTTCCGCTTGCGGAGGCGGATCTTCGTCGGGGTGATCTCGACCAGCTCGTCGGACTCGATGTATTCGAGGGCGATCTCGAGCGTCAGCTGCGCGGGGCGGCTTGAGCAGGATGTTCTTGTCCGAGCCCGAGGCCCGCATGTTGGTCAGCTTCTTTTCCTTGCAGGGGTTGACGTCCATGTCGTCGCCGCGGGCGTTCTCGGCGACGATCATGCCCTCGTAGATGTCGTCGCCGGGCTGGACGAACATCGTGCCGCGCTGCTGGAGGTTGTCCAGGGCGAAGGCGACGGCCTGGCCGCGGACCATGCTGACCATCACGCCGTTGCCGCGGCGGGGAATCTCGCCCTTGGACGGGCTGATAGTCGTGGAAGTTGTGGTGCATGATCGCCTCGCCCTGCGTGCCGCTCATCAGGCGGGTGCGCAGGCCGAGCAGGCCGCGGGCGGGGATCATGAACTCGAGGTGGGCGTAGGCCCCCTTCACGTCCATCTTGATCATCTCGCCGCGGCGCGCGCCGACCAGCTCCATCACCGGACCCATCTGGCCGTGCGGCACGTCGACGACGAGGTACTCGTACGGCTCGTGCTCGACGCCGTTGATCGTCTTGATGATGACCTCGGGCTTGCCGACGGCCAGCTCGTAGCCCTCGCGCCGCATCGTCTCGATCAGGACCGAGAGGTGCAGCAGGCCGCGGCCGGAGACCATGAACGAGTCGCGCTCCTCGGTCGGCTCGACCCGGAGCGCGACGTTCGATTGCAGCTCGCGGTCGAGCCGCTCCTTGAGGTGCCGCGAGGTGAGGTACTGGCCCTCGCCGGTCAGGGGCGAGTCGTTGACCGTGAAGAGCATGCTCAGGGTCGGCTCGTCGACCTCGATCCGGGGCAGGGCGACCGGCGTTCTCGGCGTCGGCGATCGTGTCGCCGATGTCGACCGACGCCGAGGCCCGACGACGGCGACGATGTCGCCCGCCTCGGCCTGCTCGACCTCGGTCCGGCCGAGCTTGTCGAAGACGAGCACGCTGTCGACCGTGCCGCGGCACGATGACGCCGCCGGCCTTCATCAGGGCGGCCTTCTGCCCGCGCTTGACCCGGCCCGACGACGATCCGGCCGATGGCGATCCGGCCGACGTACTCGGAGAAGTCGAGCGTCGTGCAGAGCATCTGGAGCGGGCCGTCGGGGTCGACCTCGGGGCCGGGCACCTTCTCGACGATCAGGTCGAACAGCGGCTGGATGTCGCCCGAGGTCGCCGTGCGGGTCGTGCGAGGCGAAGCCCGCCCTTGCCCGAGGCGAAGATGTACGGGAAGTCGAGCTGCTGCTCGTCGGCGCCCGAGCTCGACGAAGGTGTCGAAGACCTCGTTGAGCACCTCGTCGGGCCGGGCGTCGGGCCGGTCGATCTTGTTGATCACGACGATCGGCCGGATCTTGTTGGCGAACGCCTTGCGGAGCACGAACTTGGTCTGCGGCATCGGCCCTTCGAAGGCGTCGACCAGCACGAGGGCGCCGTCGGCCATCTGCGAGCGTCCGCTCGACCTCGCCGCCGAAGTCGGCGTGGCCCGGGCGTGTCGATGATGTTGATCTTGGTCGCGCCGTAGTTGATCGCGATGTTCTTGGCCAGGATCGTGATCCCGCGCTCGCGCTCCAGGTCGTTGGAGTCGAGGATGCACTCGCCCTGGAGCTGCGCTGGCGCGGAACTGGCCGGACTGGCGGAGCATCGCGTCGACCAGCGTCGTCTTGCCGTGGTCGACGTGGGCGATGATCGCCACGTTGCGGATGTCGTCGCGTCGCATCATGATCGGGTATGGGCCGCCGCAACGAAGCGATCGGCGGTCTCATCTCGCGGGAGGGATGGAAGCGGAGGACGACTTCGGGGCGTCCAGACCGGGCCGTGTATTCTATCCGAGTCCTGACAAAGCGACAAGAGAAACTCAAGGGCGGATTGGCGCGAAAATTGCGTGAAGACCCGCCCCCTCTGTATCGCCGTCGGGGGGCGAATAGAATGTCCGATGGCGGACTGGCGTTGAAAGGGCGCGAACAGGGTTATCTCCATGTAGTGGCGGCCGTCTCGGCCGCTCCGATTCTGCGAGTCCGGAGCGGCCGAGACGGTCGCCGCTACACAGAGGGGCCGTCCGACCCCTTTCTCGGACACCCTCTGAAGGAGCAACACCATGATGACGATCTGGCCGCTGGGTCTGGCCCTGCTGCTCGCGCCGGAGACAACCACGGCGGCCGACGTGGTCGCCTTGCGTGACGGGAAGGTGATTCTCGGCCAGGTGGTGGAAGCCCCCTCGAAAGCCAAGCTCACCGTGATCGTGCGGCGCGCGTGGGCACGGGCGCACCTGCCGGACCGGATCAAAGCGTGGGAGGCCGCCGCGTCGACCTCGGCGCGCTCGGCCCGCGACCAGCGCCGGCAACGGCTGGACGCCTGGCGCCGCGAGCGGCCGGAGGAGGCCCATGATTCCATCGCGGCCTGGATCGACCACGAGCGGGAGCAACTCCGCGAGGACAAAGGCGCGCCCCCGCCGCTCTTGCGGGTCGAGCTCGACACCCGCCAGGTCCGCAAGGTCGAGCGCCGTACTCCGGACCTGGCCCGCCTGCTTCGCCAGGCCTGGCGGAGCCATATCGAGGAGCCGGAAACTCAGCCGGTCGAGGCCTTGCGGGAGACTCTCGAAGGCCGCGGGGTAGCCCTCACCGAGGTGGACCCCGCGCCGATCGACGACTTGCTGGCGATTCCCGTCGAGACCGACGCCCGCTGGCGCCTGCAACGCGCGGCCACTGAGGTCAAGACCGACGCCGGCTTACGATTCATTCGAACGCAGGGCCTGGTCCTGCCCGAGGAGTCGCGGCCCGGGCCCAACACCGTGGCCAGCGCGGCGGGAAATGTCTTGAAGGGCCTGCTCGGCGACGACGCGCCGGCCGAGGACCCCCTGGCCGCCCGCCTCCGCGAGATCGCCGCGCGGGGACGCATCGGCGCCGTGGTCACGGCGCTGGACATCGCGCCCGACTTTGATCAGGTGTCCGTCCAGGCCACGCTCTGGGTCCGGCTGGGAAACGGCCGCTGGGTCCCGGCCCTGGTCCGGCCGGCGACCGTCCGCGCATCCCGCCTGCCGCCCAACGCGGGCGGTCCGCTGGCCGCCGACCCTCAGGTCCAGGCGGCCTTTCAGATCGTCGAGCAACTGGGCCTCGGTTCGATCCCGGCCGATGTCAAACAGCACAGCCTGAACGTCGGCGCGGCCACGCGCCAGGCGCTGGGCCTGTCGCAGTCGGCCCTCTCCCACGACATCGAAAGCCTCGCCCTGCCGGTGAGCCGGTGAAGGGGGGGATGGATCGCTTTTTCCATGTAGCGGCGGCCGTCCCGGCCGCTTCAGGATTTCCTAACCGGAGCGGCCGGGACGGCCGCCGCTACATGGAAAACAATCACTCGCCGCTGTCGGCGATGGGCCAGGGTTCCTTGATGGCCTCCTCGACGGTGTCGAAGATCTCGACGAGCATCGAGACGCGCTGGGTTTCCAGCACGGGCGCACCTCGGAGCGCACCAGGGCAAACCGCAGGCCGCCGCCGATCCGCGAGAGCCGCTGGTGGTGCGCCAGCAGCATGCCGATGGCCGAGCTGGCCAGAAACGTCACCCGGTCCATGCGCAGGACCACGTTCTTGGGCACCGGCTGGTCCATCAACGTCATCAGCTCGTGCCGGATCGGGGCGATCTGGTCCTCGTCGCGGAGTTCGGTCGTCAGGATGTTGACGACCGTCACCTCGCCGTGGACCTGATAGCGCACGTGCCGGACCTCGGCCAGGGCGCGTTTCGCGCCTCTTCCATGATCTCGTTGGTCGGCAGCGGGTAGAGCGCCGTATCGCTCAGGCCGCCCGCAGTCCCGCCCTGCAAGAGCCAGCTCGCCGTGGCGTCCTCGGTTGGCTCCAGGGGAGGGGCGGAACCCTCCTGGGGCTTGTCCCAGACGACCCGGAACAGCAAGGGGCCGATCTGGAGCAGGTCGCGGTTGTGCGCCTCGGCCTCGGTCCCGCGCAGCAGGCGATGGGCGAGCAAGGTGCCGTTGGTCGTGCCCAGGTCGCGGATGTAGACATGCCCTTCACGGATCGTGATCCGCGTGTGCGTGCGGCTCACGGCCGTCGAGGCCGGCCGCAGGTGGCACTGCGGGTCGCGGCCGATGGTGAAGTCCGTGCCGGTGATCTTGACCGCCTTGCCCTTGGTCTTGCCCACTTCGAGCACCAGCCGCACCGGTCCCGTCACGCGCGTGCTCGGGCGCCGAGCGGCGCGTCGGCGGCACCCCCTTGGGGATCTGGATCGGTACTTCCTCGGTCGGCGGGTCGTCCGAGACCGCCTTGGCGGGCGCGGGCTTGGGAGGTTCCGGCCAACCCGTGCGCAGGGCCTTTTCCTCGTCCGGATGGATCTCGATGGCGCGCGGCAGGTTGGTGATCTTGAAGACTTCGGCCACGGATGTCTGCGGGTTGCACAGCTTGAGCAAGCCGCCCCCGGACTTGCACCGCTTCTGCGCCTGGAGCAACACCCCGACGGCCTGGCTCGACATGTGCTTGACGTTGCCGAAGTCGAGCACGATCCGTTTGCGGCCTTGCTGGATCAGCTCGTCGAGCTCCCGGCCAATCTGCTGGATCTCGGTCTCGTGGATGATCGACCGGTCGAGAATGTTGACCAGCGCGATGCCGTCCTCTTCCTTGACGATCTGGAGCCGGGACAACTTCTCCGCCGCCGCGGCCGGCGGTGCGGCCGGGGCGGTCTCGGCATTGCGGGTCATGATCCGCTCGAAGACCTGGCGGGCCGTCTCCACCGCCGGCGTGTCCTCGCCTGGCGCGAAGCCGCGCCGCCGCGGCGCCTTCGGCCCACTGGTCCCGACCGGTTCGGCCGACCCCGACAGCGACACGGCAAACGTGGTCGGACCGACGCGGACCCGATCGCCGTCGCGCAACTCGGTCCGTTGCACCCGGCGACCGTTGACCGAGGTGCCAAACGTCGAGTTCAGAATCCTCGAGGAAGACGCGCTCGCCTTCGCGGCGAATCCGGCAGTGCTCCAGATCGACCAGGCTGTGATCGAGCTGAAGCTGGCAACTGGCCGCGCGGCCGATCAGGAACTCGGGCTCCTCGACCGGAAAGACGCTATCGCGCCACTCCCCTTCCACGGCGATCAACTTCACGTCCATTGCACACCTTCCCTGTGTTCCAGGTGGTGCCGGTTTCGTGCGACCACGAACGCGGATAAATCCAGGTCTGCGGCAGACCAAGGAATGGGCGGCGTGATGAGAGCCAATTCCGTCCCAAGAACATCTTGACCGACAGGGTATCGCAACGCAAGAGGGGAGACGATCGGCGGGCGCGGAAGCGGCGCACCGAGGGCGCGCCGGGCCGCGCTGTCCCCGCGCCACCCGCCGGATCGTCAGCGCCCGGCCCGGTCGGTCCGTCCGGGAGCACGGGTTCCAGAGAGACGTTGAACCGCCTGGCACGGCACGCTATTCTCATTGGTCCCGAGCGATCGGTCTCGACTCGCTCGAGGTCCCGGTTGTCGACCGGGTGTGGCGACGCCGGTCCATGTCGCTGGCGCGTTCAGGGGGTCGGTTCTTCGGGAATTCGGGTCACGGTTGCGTGTCTCCTGTACCGGGGGACCGCCGCTTCCAACCGCTGGCCACCACGCCTCCTGCCTGACTTCGTTCGTTTGCGAAAGGCCCTCATGGGACTCTTCACCGGTAAAAAAGGCCTGATCCTGGGTGTTGCCAACGATTACAGCATCGCCTGGTCCATCAGCCAGAAGTTAATCGACGAGGGCGCCGAGCTCGGCTTCACGCACCTGCCCGGCGAGAAAATGGAACGCCGGGTGCGCAAGCTGACCGACCCGCTGGGCGTGAAGCTGCTCACGCCCTGCGACGTGCAGAAGGACGCGGACATCGCCAGCACCTTCGCGGCGGCCCAGGCCACGTTCGGCACCCTCGATTTCGTGGTGCACTCGATCGCGTTCGCGCCGCTCGAAGACCTTCAGAGTCCGTTCGTGGGGGCCAGCCGCGCGGGGTTCCTCAAGGCGATGGACATCAGCGTCTACTCGCTGGCGGCGGTCGCGCGGGCGGCGGCGCCCTTGATGTCCCACGGCGGCTCGATTCTCACGTTGACCTACTTCGGCGGCGAGCGGGTCGTGCAGAACTATAACCTGATGGGCGTCTGCAAGGCGGCGCTCGACATGGCGATGCGCTACCTGGCCTACGACCTCGGCGTCAAGAAAATCCGCGTCAACGCCCTCTCGGCCGGTCCGCTCAAGACGCTCGCGTCCTCGGCGGTGGGCGATTCGGACAAGCTGGCCATCCTGTACGAGGCGGTGGCTCCGCTGGGCCGCAACATCGAGCGCGAGGAAGTCGGCGCCGCCGGCATGTTCCTGCTCTCGGACCTGGCCAGCGGCATCACCGGCGAGGTGCTGCACGTCGATTGCGGCTACAACATCATGGGCTCGCCCGGCCGCGCCGTCGAGAAGCTCAAGGACGCCAAGCCGTGACCGACCGCGGCGCGAGCCCCTTCGCGTCGCCATCGGCCTGATCGCGCGCGACGGCCGCTACCTGATCCGGCAGCGGCCCCCCCTGCCCGGCTCTCCCATGCCGGGCTACTGGGAATTCCCCGGCGGCAAGTGCCACGACGACGAACTCCCCGAGGCCACCGCCCGGCGCGAATGCTTCGAGGAAGTCGGCCTGCCGATCGTCGTCAAGGCCCTCCGGCGCATCGTGCGGCACGTCTACCCGCACGGCTTCATCGCGCTCCACTTCTTCGACTGCGAGACCGCCGACCCGGCCGCCGAACCCGACCCCGCCACCGGCTTTCGCTGGGTCGCCGCGACGGACCTGCCGCACTACACGTTCCCCGGCGGCAACGACCCGATCGTCGCCGAACTGGTCGCCCGGGCACGGTCTCGCTGAGATGGACTTCGTAGGGTGGGTCAGCGGCGTCTTCGCCGCGCAACCCACCTCGGAAAGAAATGGTGGGTTGCGCGGCGAAGACGCTGCTGACCCACCCTACGAGACTCCTCTGCGCGCTCCGATCGACCCCGCAGTCAGGACTGGCTCGGCACGATCTTCAAGACGCGTTCCAGCACGTTATCGACCAGGCCGTACTCGCGCGCTTCCTCGGGGGACATGAAGCGGTCGCGGTCCGTGTCCTCTTGCAGCTTTTCGAGGGTCTGGCCGGTGTGTTTCTTGTAAATCTCGTTGAGCTGCTTCTTCATCCGGATGAATTCTTCGGCGTGGATCTGAATCTCGGTGGCGGTGCCGCCCATGCCGGCCAGGGGCTGGTGAATCATGATCCGGCCGTGGGGCAAGGCGTTGCGCTTGCCCTTGGTGCCGGCGGCCAGGAGCAAAGAGCCCATGCTGGCGCACTGGCCGATGCAGTAGGTGGCCACGTCGCACGGGACGTACTGCATCGTGTCGTAGATCGCCATGCCGGCGGTGACGCTGCCGCCGGGGCTGTTGACGTACAGGTGGATGTCCGCCTTGTCGTCCTGGTGCGCCAGCACCAGCATCTGGGCGACGACGACGTTGGCCACCGCGTCATCAATGGCCGAGCCGAGCATGATGATGCGGTCCTGGAGCAGGCGGGAGTAAATATCCATCGCCCGCTCTTCGCGGCCGCTCTTCTCGATGACGATGGGAATCAGGGGCATGAAAAAGGTCCTCGGAGTGGAGCTGGCTGGCTGGCTGAGAGAGCGGACCGCTCAACTACTCCCCTTGGCCGCCTCGGCGGTGGGGATGTGGCCGACCACCTCATCGACCAGGCCGTAGTCCTTGGCCTGCAGGGCCGTCATGTAGAAATCGCGCTCGGTGTCCTTGGCCACGCGCTCGATGGGCTGGCCGGTGTGGCGCGCGAGGATCTCGTTGATGTCGCGCTTGCTGCGGAGGATCTCCTCGGCCTGGATCTCGATGTCGGAGACCTGGCCGCCCACTTCGCCACGGGGCTGGTGGATCATCACCTTCGAGTGCGGTAGCGCGAAGCGGCGGCCCTTGTTCCCGCCGGCCAGGAGGACCGCCGCGCCCGAGGCGGCCAGGCCGATGCAGTAGCAGGCCACCGGGCAGTCGATGAACTGCATGGTGTCGTAGATCGCCAGCGTGTCGTACACCGCCCCGCCCGGGCTGTTGATGTAGAAGCTGATGCCCTGGCTGCGGTTCTCGAACTGAAGGTAGAGCAACTGCTTGATGACGTGGTTGGCCACCGCGTCGTAGATGGCGCCCTCCAGGAAGATGATGCGGTTCTCCAGCAGCAGGTCGGTCAGGGTCATCTGCCGCTGGCGGGCATAGTCGCGAAAGCGCTGCAGACGGGGCGGGCTGAGCGGCTGGTCGTACGGCGACGAAGCGTCAAAGGCCATGAGCGATGATCCTTCCAGGCGAAGGCCGGGCCCGGAGCGGCGGCAACCGTACCGGCCCGCGTGGGTGTCCGAATGAGACATTCTAGGACCGCAGGGGCACCGTCGGAAACAGCAGAACGTCCCCAAGCCAAAGAGACCAAGACCAACATCCGGCTTCGCCCCTTACCAAGGGGGATACCGTCTGGCTTCCCCCTTTACCAGGGGGATACCGTCTGGCTCCCCCTTACCAAGGGGGGATTGAGGGGGGTTCTGGTCTGGCAACGTCGCTGCACCCAGCAAACCCCTTCCAACTCCCCCTTGGTAAGGGGGAGAGCCGGACAGGTCGGACTTTCCCCTTGTCAAGGCGGACCGGTCAGGAGCCTTCGGCCGGGGACTCGACGGGCGCGGATGCGGCCGTCGGTTCGGTCTCCTCCTCGTCGGCCGGTGTCTGAGCCACCGTCTCGTCGAGGGTCTCGACCGGCTTGTCCTCCGCGACCGCGGCCACGTCCTCGATGTGGGTGGACTCGAGGATGCGGTCCAGCGCCTTGCGCTCCAACAATTGCTGGACCAGGCTATCGGCGAGGCCCTCTTTCTGGAGGCGGGCCCGCACGCGGCGGGCGCTCTCGTCGGACCGCAGGGCGATGCGCTCGATCTCCGCGTCCAGATCCGCCTCCTCGACCGTGATCCCTTCGGCGTCGGCGATCTTGGCGAGGAGGAAGAACTCCTTGACGTTGCGCAGGGTGATCTCGTGGGCGTTGGCGCGCAGTTCGGCCTCGCGGGCCGGATCTCGCTATCACTCAGGCCGCCCTGGCGCATCTCGCTGACCAGGCTGCGCAGGGTCGATTGCTCCTGACGCGCGACCAGGTCCGTCGGCAAGTCGAAGGGGGTCTGGTTGACGAGCTGTTCCATGATCGAGCGGCGCAGGGCTTGCCGCTGCTGGAACTCCACCCGCCGTTCGAGCACGCCCCGCAACCCTTCCCGCAGCTCGTCCCGCGACGCGAAGCCGATCTCGGCCAGGAACTGGTCGTCGACCGCCGGCATGCGCAAGGTCTTCAAATCGAGGACCTGAATGATCACGCGGATGGTCTGACCCCGCAGCGCCGGGTTGCGCGAGGACATGCCGATCTGGACGTCCGCCTCGCGCACATCCCCCGGCCGGGCCCCGACCAGCGCCCGCCGAGGTCCGGGATGACCCCGTCTTGCAGGCGCATCACCGGGAACAGGCGGAACTTGTGTTCCTTCGCCTGGTTGAGCAGCACGCCGTCCTTCTCGAACTGCAAATGGGCGGTGATCAGGTCGCCGAGCGCCGCGGCTCCTCGGTCTTGGGCACCTCCTGGGCATAGCGTTCCAGGAAGCTCTCAAGCTGCTGGTCGATGTCGGCCTCGGTGATGCTCCGCACCGGCCGCTGGGCCGTCAGCCCCTTGTACTCGGGCAGCGTGAACTCGGGCTGGACCTCGACGTCCATCTCGAAGATCAACGGCTCGTCGTCCTTGATCTCGATGGCCTCCAGGTCAAGCTCGGGCTGGGTGATCGGATTGACCTTCTTTTCCTCGTCGATCTGTTCGAGGGCCGCCTTCAGCAAGGTGGACTTGACCGAGCCCTGGAGCTCTTTCTTGAAACGCCGCTGCACCAGGGCCACCGGCGCGCGGCCGGGACGGAACCCGGGCACGGCGGTCTCGCGCCGCACCGTCTTGAGCGACTCGTCGAACTGGTGCTGGACCTCGGTGGGCGGAATGGTCACCTTGATGTGCTTCTTGCACGGGCCGACATCGCCGATCTCGACGACGAGATCGATCTTGCGCTTCTCTTCTTTCTTCTCCCCCCCGGCCTCGGCCGCCTCCTCGTCAGGGGGCGCGGCGACCTCTTCGGCGACGGTGGCGGTCTCGGCACCCTCCGTCGGAGGGATTCTGCTCGTCTTCCCGGTTGCTCATCGACGGCATTCCTTCCACACGACGACAGCGGGCCGAACGGCTCTGGCCGCCAGCACATCTGACGCGTTCGAGCAAAAGCCGTCAGCCCGGGTTGGCAAGTCTCGAAAGAGCGGGAGATGGGATTTGAACCCACGACAACGACGTTGGCAACGTCGTGCTCTACCCCTGAGCTACTCCCGCACGAAAACACAACGACCTCAGAGCATTGACGCCGTGGTTAGTATAAGAGCCGGGCCACGAATTGCAAGACCCTTCTTTCTCACCGCGCCCGGCGCGGGTGGTCCGTCTGGCGAAGTCCACGACGCCCCGGCCACCCGACCGGTGCCAGATTGCACGAACGGCCGCCCAGAGATACGCTGTGAGAATCGATGGTCCTTCTCTCCAGAGCGTCCAGTCCTTTTACACGCGTGTGTCCGCGGCGCGGATGCGGGGCCGTAGCACCATGGGCTATCAACTCGTTATCGTCCGGGGCCGCAGCACGGCCACGGCGCACAGGCTGGGACCGGGAGTCACCGTGGCAGGCCGCCAGCGGGGCTGCCAGTTGCTCATCAAGTCGTCCCAGGTCAGCCGCCGCCACTGCGAGCTCTTTGAACAACAAGGCCGCCTCATCGTCAAAGACCTGGGCAGCTCCAACGGCACCCTCGTCAACGGTCAGAAGATCCAGGGCCAACGCGCCCTGGCCGTGGGCGATGAACTGGCCCTCGGAGGCATCCTGTTCCGCGTCGAACAGGCCCAGTCCGCCCCGCCCCCGGCGGCCTCCGACACCGCGATCGCCGAGCCTGTCGCCGTCCTGTCCGACGATGTTTTCTTCGCGGAAGACGACGAACCGGCCGAGCCGATCCTGGTCGAGGAACCCTCCCCCGCCCCCAAGACAGCCAAGCCCAAGCCCGCGGTGAAACCCGCCACCCCACGCGATGAGGACGAGGCCGTCGCCGACTTCCTCATCGAACTCGACCTCGAGGACAAAGGCTAGCCGAACGGGCCGCCCACACCGAACCGACCACCGTGGAGCGCCCGGGCACGAAGCGGTTGCCCCGGCCGCTCTTCCCTCCCCGGAGACGCCAACCCCCCAGTCTCGCGCTAGCCGCCGGCCAAGAAAAGTTTCCTACCTTGCCTTCGTTACCCAGACCAGGTCACGCCCGGACTGCCTGGCCCTGGTTTCTTCCCGCGCCGCATCCTGGTTTTTCTTTTGTTAGAGGATTTGCCGTGGGTCGGTCATTGAATTAGGCGCATCTACGCAGTATAGCATGGTAGAACGGCCGTCGGGGGTGAAGCCGGTTTGAGTGGACGTTATTGTGCGCTTCTTGGGGTGTGGGGTGACTGGAAACGACATCCTGGTTCTTAAGTTGGTCAGTCGTCGGGATAGGCAGTCTTAGTTGACGTATTTGTGACGTACTTCTTCTGAGAGAGATCATCCGTCGTGGCATGATCGCATCAGCGGACCCGAGGTGGGGTTCCACCGATGAGGAGGTTCACCATCGTGGCGCGGCGAAAAAGTCAGCCGGAGACGGTACGAATCAAGTGTCGCCTGGCCGAGCGGTTACGTGAGATCCGGATCGAGTTGTATGGAGACCGGGGCGGTTCGGAGATGGCGCGTCAGCTCGGGATACCCGTGCGGACCTGGTACAACTACGAGACGGGTGTCACCGTACCCGCGGAGGTGCTGCTCCGGTTCCTGGAGTTGACCGGCGTCGAGCCGTGCTGGTTGCTGCACGGTCAGGGCGAGAAGTACCGCACGGCGGCCCCGGCGGGGTCGAACGGGACGGCGTCGAGCGTGGAGACGCTCCTGCGCTCGGCCCTTCAGCAACTGGAACGCCGCGCGGAGGGCCCTCCCCGCCCGGCGTCTCTCGTCCTCCGGGGGTGGGGGGCGCACCGGCGGCCCACGACCCTCTGACCGCCCAGCAGTACTGGCTGGAAGCCGAGCGCGAGAACCGCTGCATCGCGGTCGACGACGAAGCCATGACGCCGATCCTGGCCCAGGGCGCCCGCGTGGCGTATGCGGCCGCGGAGGAGGCCGCCGACGACCTGGACGGCGCGTTGGTCGTGGCCTGGGTCCAGGGCCGTCCGCTGGTCCGCTGGTTCCGCCGCTCGGGCACCTACGGCCTGCTGCGGGCCGAGAACCCCGAGTACACGCCGAGCATTCACCTGCTCGACCTCGCGAGCCCCCCGGCCGAGCGGATGTTGCGCCGGGTGCTGTGGATGTGCTCGCCGCACTGAAAGGGTGTACGAGAAGGGTCTTTTCTGTGTAGCGGCGGCCGTCTCGGCCGCTCCGGAATCCCCAATCCGGAGCGGCCGAGACGGCCGCCGCTACACAGAAGGGCCGCTCCATACCTTTTCGTTCATCCTTTGAGAGGTTCTCCGGAGAGTCGTTTGCGTGGGCGACGGCGGCGTTCTCTTGACAAGGCGCGCGTGGGCCCCGAAAGTAAAAAGGTGTCCCCCGCCGACCCGGATCGCGGGGCCGTCGTCGTCGCCGCGAGGTATCCGCATGAAGCGCCCATGGGCCGTTGTGCCGAGCATCCTGGTCGTCCTGGCTTTCGGCTGTGCCAAGCGTTATGAATACCGGGTCAATCAAACCCTGAGCTTGTTGCGCTACGAGCAGCGGCTCAACCAGTTCCTCGTCCCGCCCGAGGCGGGGTACCGGGAGCTCGGCATTTATCTGCGGCCGCCACGGCCCTTGAGCAAGGCGCAGCAGAACCTGGGGTTGCCCTCGGTGAATCCAGCCCAGTACGAACTGGTGGCGACTTACGCCGACCTGGGCGGCGGGGCCGCGGACAAGAAGTCCGCGTCGTCGGCCTTGCGGCTGTACGTGCTGGCCCGGGTCAAACGGCCCAAGAAGCCCCCCAAGAAGGGCGAGGCCCCACCCGCCGAGGCGCCCCGCGGCGACTTCGCCAGCGACGTGCGCGCGCTGCTCGCCGCCGACTTCGGCAACGCCGATGTGAACAAGACAGACACTGTCCCCGTCAAGAGCGACAAGGAACGCTCGAACGAGTACAAGAAACTGGTCTTCAAGGCCAGCAACGAGGACAATATCCGTGTCTACTTCTACAAGCAGGATATCTACGATGTGGCCCTGATCTGGGATGTGCCCGGCACGGCCGAGAAGGCGCCGGAAACCGTCACCGGGATTGGCCTCTGCCTCGAATCCCTGGCGGTCGGCCCCAAGGCGCTGCGCAAGTTCGAGGGCGGCGGTGACGAGGAGTCCGCGGGTCCCGCGGCGGAAGGCGGAGCCGCCGGTGCCGGGGGACAGGCGTTCTGAGCGCGTGTGCGTGGACAGGCACGGGGGGCCGTTGCGGCTCACCCGTGCTGGACCAGATCGGCCATGGCGGCGCGACCGCGCCGCTCGTCGTCCTCCAGGAGCAGTTCTTCCCGGACGATCGGCACGGCGGCCGGCGCTTCGATGCCCAGCCGCACGCCGTTGCGATCGATTTTCAGGACCGTGATCCGGACGTCCTCACCCAGGCAGATCGTCTCGTTTCGCCTCCGGCTCAAGACCAGCATGACTCCCTCCTTGCGTGCAAGTCGTGTCCTCGGTCCCGCACTGGGCTTGCCGTGGGATCAGTCGTAAACCTCGCTGGCCGGACGACACGACGGCGGCCGGTTTGTCAAGTCCCCATCGTTCCGGAGCGACTCCAGATGGCACGTCTCCGCTGGGTGGAAGAAGGGCAGGCGGCGGGCGACGCCGCCGCGGCGTATGCCGCGTGGTTCGCGGCCCACCCGGGGCGCGCAACCATTCCGGACATCTTGAAATGCTTCAGCTTCCGGCCCGACTTCTTCCGCGACGTGGTGGCCTCTTCCGACCGGGTGCACTTTCGCGACGGTCATCTGTCGCGGCGGCACAAGGAGATGATCGCCACGTATGTCTCGGCCTTGAACCAATGCCCGTACTGAACGGGTTCACACGGCTTCTTCCTGCAGTTGCAGGACCCCACCGCCGAGCCGATTCGCGCCGCCCTGGCCCGGGGCGATCTCGCCGCCGCGCCGGTCTCCGAGGCCGAGCGTGCCTTGCTCGATTTCGCCGCGCTCGTGACCAGGCACGCCTACAAGACGACCGATGCCGACGTGGAGCGGCTCCGCGCACGGCTGGACCGATCCCCAGATTGCCGAGGGCATCTACATCACCGCCCTGTTCGCGTTTTTCAACCGCGTGGCCGACGCCTTCGGCCTGGAAGATCCACGATACGACGAGATCCCGCCGCCCGGCGCGGAGGGGGCCGATGATCGCGCTGGAGGCCCTCGGTGAGTGGGCGTGGCTGGCCCGTTTCGGTGACGAACGGGAAGCGGCCGGCTGGGCGGCGGCGGTACGGGCGCTCGCATTGCCGGGCGTGACCGACGTGGTGCTGGCCTACCGGACGGCGGCGGTTTTCGCCGATCCCGAGCAGGCCGACCTGGAGGCCCTGGAAGACACCTTGCGCCGCGTGCCGGCGGTCGCGGCGGCGGCCGAGACGGGCCGTCTGGTCCGCGTGCCAGTGCTTTACGACGGCGAGGATCTACCCACCGTCGCCGCCCAGCTCGGCCTGACGCCCGAGGTCGTGATCGCCCGCCACGCGGGCCCAACGTACCGCGTCTTCGCCATCGGCTTTTTGCCCGGATTTCCGTATGCTGGATATCTGACCGACGACCTCGCCGGCCTGGCGCGGCGTGACTCGCCTCGGGCGCGCGTGCCCGCCGGCGCGGTGGCGATCGTCGGGCGGCAGACGGGCATCTATCCGCAGGAATCGCCGGGCGGCTGGCACCTGATCGGGCGCACGCCGTTACGCATCGTGGATGTCGAGCGCGGACACTTTCCCATCCGCGCCGGCGATCGCCTCGAATTCGTGCCCATCGACGCCGCCGAGTACCAGGCCCGTCGCGGAGAGTGGCTATGAGCGTGGCAAGCGTGGACGGAAATCACAACCAGTCCGGGACCTCCTCCTCTTCGACCCCTCCGCGCACGATCGACATCAACGCGGATCTCGGCGAGGGCTTTCCCTGGGACGAGCCGTTACTGCAGCGCGTCAGCTCGGCGAGCATTTGCTGCGGCGCCCACGCGAGCGACCCGGAGACGATCAATCGCACCCTGGCCCTGGCCTGGGAGCGGGGCGTCGCCGTCGGCGCGCATCCGGGCTTCGCCGACCGCGCCAACTTCGGCCGCAAGGACCAGAAGGTCACCCAGGTCGAAGCCGAGCTGATCGTCCGCACCCAGGTGGCCGAGCTGGCGATCATGGCGGGGCGATCCGGCCACGTCCTCCAGTTCATCAAACCGCACGGGTCGCTGTACAACCAGGCGCAGAGCAACCGCGCCATCGCCGCCGGTGTGGTCGAATCGGTCCTCCGCATGGGCCTGCCGGTCGTGGGTTTGCCCGGCAGTTGCGTGCATCAGCTTGCTCGCGCCGCCGGCATGCGCTTCGTCGCCGAGGGCTTCCTCGACCGCCGCTACCGCGCCGACGGCACCCTGGTGCCTCGCTCCGAGCCCGACGCCTTCATTACCGACCACCACGAAATGGAAGACCAGCTTCTGCGGATGATCGATCAGGGTATCGAGTCCATCTGCATCCACGGCGATGTTCCCGAGGCCGTCGCCCAGGCGGACCTGGCACGCACCATCATCGACCGGGTCGGGCTTCTGGTGCGCAGCTTTGTCGCATCGCCCGTGCGCACGACGCCGCTGGGCCGAGCCTGACTTTTTCCCCATTGCCGATACCGGATTCCATCTGCCATCAGTCATCTGCCATCTGCCATCAGTCATCAGCCATCAGCCATCTGCGATTTGGCATCCGGCATCTGGAATCTGGAATGGAGGAAGTGACAAGGAACGATGTGGGTCTCCTCATCATCAAGCCCGGCCTGCACACGACCATCCAGGACCGGGGCCGTCCCGGCTATCGTGCCTGGGGCGTGCCGGTGGGAGGCGCGTTCGATGTGCGTTCGTTCGATCTGGCCAACGCCCTGGTCGGCAACGAGCCCGACGCCGCGGCGCTGGAGCTGACGCTCCAGGGCGGAGTCTTCGAAGCCGAACACGATCTGGCCCTGGCCCTCGCCGGGGCTCCGATGGCGACAGTCATCGAGCGCTGCGACGGTACGAGCGCGATCCTTCAGATTCCCCGATCATTCACCCTGCGCGGGCGACCGGCTCGTCATCGGCGGCACTCCGCTGGGTGCCCGCGCGTACCTGGCGGTGGCCGGCGGCTGGCGACGGCCGCTCGTTCTGGGCAGCCGTTCCAGCGAAGATCCGCTCCCGGCCGGCGCCCGTCTGCCCGCCGCGCCCGGCACGATCCCCACGCGCCGGCCCTCCGCTGTCCAGCCACTGATCGTTCCTGGCGGTCTTCTTCGCTGCCTGATCGGTCCCGATATCTCGGCTTTGAGGTGCAATGATCCGGCCGCCTGCTGGCAGAACCGCGCCTTCCAGGTCCGCGGCCAGAGCAACCGCATGGGCCTGCGCCTGGACGGCCCCGCCCTGCCCTCGCAGCCCATGCCCAACCGCGTCTCGGCGCCCGTCGCGCCCGGGGCGGTTCAGCTTGTGGGCGAGTCCCTCATCGTGCTGGGAGTCTCCTGCGGCACGATGGGCGGATACCCCCACATCGCCCAGGTCATACACGCCGATCTCCCCGTCCTGGGACAGCTCCGGCCCGGTGACCCTGTGCGCTTCCAGTTCGTCTCCCTGGCCGCCGCCCGCGAGATCGACCGCCAGGAGCGAGAGAGGTGGAAGAACCAGCTCTTGAGCATCCGGACTCTGGCCCGCGATCGGATCTGAGAACGACCCTCGCACGTCACGCGGACGGGAGACGTATCGCGGAACGGCTCCTGGCCTCCCCTTTTATCTTCCCCATCTCTTTAGCACGGGGCCGCTTCGCCGTGCGGATACCGGTAATCGGCTCCCGCGTTCGGGGACACTCGCGTGGTCGAGTCGTCCTCCAGACGGTACACGTAGAGCTGGCCCTTCCCGGTCTGGTTCATCATGTGATACACCACCGCGGCCTCGCCCTCGATCCAGCGCGGATAGGCATACCAGAACGGTTTGCCGTCCTCGTTGGCGACTGCCTTGAGGTTCGTGATCGTGCGTTTCTCGACGTCGAAATCCGCGATGTAGAGCGTCCGCCCCGGGTCCTTGTAGATGAAGCCCTTCTGGAACTCGAAGCAGACCTTCTTCTCGCTGGGAGAGACGCTGACGCGATCCAGCAGGCCCTTGGGCGTCAGCTCGCACGCGATCCGTTCATAGCGGGGCTTGCCGCCCGCGCCGCGGGTCATCAAGTAATAACCCCAGCCCAGCGTCGGGTGATTGCAGGACACGAGGATCCGGCCGTCGGTGAGGCTCGAGAACGCCCAGGTGTGATAGGCCTCATCGGTCAGGGCGACCTCCTGCGCCGGGCTTCCCGCCGATCTTGCTCTGCATCACGAAGAAGCTGCCCGTCCTGGGGTTCTTGCGGTTCCAGATGGGCGTGTTCTGTCCGTCCCGCGTCCAGGTCGGATTGAAGTTCGCGACCGTGGCGTCGGTCAACTCGTGGAAGCCCGTGCCGTCCACGTTGATGATGCAAATGGCGCTCAGCCAGTTGACGGTCACGGGATCGTCCTTGTAGCGCCGGAAGAACACGAGTTTGTCGCCGGTCCTGGACCAGGACGGTTTGAAGTCCATGTGACCCGTCGTCAGCGGCTTTCCTTCCGGCTTGCCGACCTCATTGACATGGATCTCGCCGTTACAGAAGTAGGAAATCCTGGGGCCAGCCGCAGGGACCGCCGCGCCGGCCCGCGCCAGCACCGGCCCGAGCCCGGCGGCCAGACTCGCGGCCAGGAACCGTCTGCGCCCCGGTCGTTGCAGCTCCGCTTCGTCCCGCGCATTGTTCCGCATGTGTCGGCCTCCTCAGCACGGGGATATCACAACGTGCTAGCCACCGCAACCATCAACCAGACCACGGACCAGCCCCTTCGAAGAAACCAGTTGATCTCGGCGGGGGACGCGCCTATAGTGACTCTGTCGGAACCGAGCACACACGCCGGCGCCGACTTTGGGTCGTGCGACCGTGGCACGACAGGACTAGGGCCCGTTTCTGCGTGAGGCTGGACTCAGGCCGGGACGGGGAGGCCTTGTCGAAAGGAGGTGATCGCGTGTGTAGACCCGAGAACCAGAGGCGGCTCGCCTAAAGGGGCGACCGACGGGTGCCCCGTCGGGCGGCCGCATCCCCTACGGTCCGTGCCGGGCCCATCCTGTTTGTGCCCGGCACGGACGATAGATTGATCGGTGTCGTGTCTCGCTCTGACCGGCGGGGCATGGCTTTCGGAAAAAAAGGTGTTCGTCCGGTGACACGTGGTGCCATGAACCAGAACCCAGGCCAGACCCAGAACGGTGCGTATAGCAGCACCCATCTCTGGTGGTCGTCCTGGGCGTTTACCTGGTTCATGCACGCGGGTAGCCGGGCGAGGGGCGGCGTGTAGAGACTGCTTCCCGCAACCTGGAAGTTCTTCCAAGGCCCCGGAACCCGCGATGGTTCCGGGGCCTTTTTGTTTTGGTGGGTTGCCAATCCACGGGGCCTGGCCCGGGACTTTTACCAGAGAGGAACGGTGTACCGTGATCGTGGTCATGAAGCCGGACGCGACGGACGAACAGGTTGATCACATGGTCGAGCACATCCGCGCGCTGGGCATGACGCCTCAGGTGATCGTCGGCAAGTTCCAGCGCGTCATCGCCGCGCTCGGACAGGAGCACGTCGGGCTGGTCGAGGAGCTGGAGGCGGGGCCGGGCGTGGTGAAGGTCCTGCCGATCATGGCGCCTTACAAGCGCGCCTCCTCCGAGCTGAAGGCCGAGCGGACCGTGGTCCGGACGAATGGTCTGGCGATCGGCGGGACGAAGATCGGCGTGATCGCCGGCCCTTGCTCGGTCGAGGACGAAGCCCAGATCGTCGCCCTGGCACATACGCTCCGCGCCTCGGGAGCGACCGGCCTGCGTGGTGGGGCGTTCAAGCCGCGGACCAGCCCGTACAGCTTCCAGGGCCACAAGGAAGACGCCCTGAAGTGGCTCGCCACCGCGAGGGCCGAGACCGGCCTGGCCGTCGTCACCGAGGTCATGGCGCCGGAGCAGGTCGCGATGGTCGCGCGCTATGCGGATGTGCTCCAGATCGGCGCCCGCAACATGCAGAACTACAACCTGTTGCAGGCCGTGGGCGACGCGGGCAAGCCGGTCCTTTTGAAGCGGGGCATGAGCGCCACAATGGAGGAATTTCTGCTGGCCGCCGAATACGTGCTCGACCGGGGCAACCCGAACGTCATGCTCTGCGAGCGCGGCGTGCGTACGTTCGAGGACCACACCCGGTTCACCTTGCCGCTGGCGAGCGTGCCCTACCTGCACGAGAAGAGCCACCTGCCCGTGGTCGTCGATCCCTCGCACGGCACCGGCAAGTCCCAGCTTGTCGTGCCGATGGCCAGAGCCGCCGTGGCCTGCGGCGCCGACGGCTTGATCGTCGAGGTTCATGCCGACCCCGAACATGCCCTCAGCGACGGCTCCCAGACCCTCACCCCCGCCGCCTTCCAACAGATGATGGCCGACTGCCAGCGCATTGCCGAGGCCGTGGATCGAACGATGTAAGAGGCCACGTCTCAGAGGCTATCCGGGATGCCCGGTTTTAGCCCCGAAGGGGCGGCAGTGAATAGCCCAGGGCGTCAGCCCTGGGGAGGTAGACGTCGCGACACGATCCTCCTCCGTAGCCAGGAAGGGGCGACAGAACGTCCCGCGGGGCAGTGGTTTCTGTCGCCCCTTCGGGGCTACGGAGAGGGTTGGTGGCGCGTCGCTCCGGTTCCCGGGGCTGACGCCCCGGGCTATTCACTGCCGCCCCGTTGGGGCTTTTGAGACAGACTCTCAGCGATAGTCCTCGCGTACCGGATGGAACACGTCGAGGGCCACGGCGGGCTCGTCGAGGGCGGCGACCATGTGGGGCACCCCGCCGGGGATGCGCCACTGGTCGCCGGGACCGAGAATCCGGGTGACGCCGCCGACCGTGAACTCGAGCCGGCCGGAGAGCATCATGCCCATCTGCTCGTGCGGATGGCTGTGCATCGGCACGACCGACCGGGCCTCGAACTGGACGACCGAGAGCATGATCTGCACGCCCGCCGTGGTGCGGATTCTCGACGCCCGGGAAAAGGCCATGATGCGCCCCCTGGCCGGCGGCCACGAAGTAGCGATCGTCAGGGAGAATGGGGGCGGGCGGCATCATCGACCCTTGTTAATCAGCCATTCATCATCCGTCATCAGCCATCACGCCATCAGTCATCCGCCATCAGTCATCAGTCCTTGTTTTCACAGTTCCCTCTACCTGCCCAGATAGGGCTGGCCGATCCACTGACCCCAGGCGTTGAGGAAGGGATCGAGGTTGTTGGTGCCCAGGCCCTGCTTGAGCAGGTTGTCGAACTCGCCGGGGCGCTGGATCATGTTCCGGACGAAGGGAGCGACGATACCCGGGTTGGCCGAGCTGAGGAATTCGAGGAAGCTCAGGCCGGCGGCGCGGTGCTGGGAGGCGTCGCCCTCGTTGAGCAGCTTGCGGGCGCGGTCGGGGCTCCAGGCACCACCGCCCGCCGACAGGTCGGCGACGTCGGCGTGCAGGCGCAGGTAGTACGGGCTCCGGGGTTCGACCTGGGAGGCCATGTACGTGGCCAGGCCCAGCGTGAGCCAGGGCGGCGCGTTCCCGGCTTGCAGGCAAACGCCCTCGACGAACTGCTCGGTGAGAAGCCCCGCCAGGGCGCGCTCGGCGACCGCGCGCGGGCCGTCGTGTCGGGGCGGCCCTTGGCGCGGTGACGCGGGCCGGCTTCTTCGCGGGCGTCGCCGGGGCCGCGGGGGCAGCCTCGGCATTCGCTTCCGCTTTCACCGCCGGACCCGCGGCACCCCCGGCCTGGGGCGTGAGCGCGACGATGTAGGGCATCTCGGTCCCGAAGTTGGCATGGGCCTCACCCGTCGCCAGCACTTTCGGGTCCACCTGGCGATTCTCGACGCCTTTGGCGAACTCGTGGTACGCGGTCGGGTCGGCAAACACATACAGGCTGATCTTTTCCGGCGCGGCCAGGACCTTCGACGACTCGACGCTGACCAGGTTCCGCATCATCGCCGCCTCGCCGTCCAGAGTCTTCAAAAGCGCCTTGGCGCGGTCGGCCGGCATCTTGCTGAAGAGCAGGAAATAGGAACCGGGCGTGACCTCGGGTCCGTCGGAAGCGGCCTTGCTCCAGCGCGCCCGGCCGGCTTCCTCGACTTTCCGGTCCAGTTCGCTGGGCTTGCCCCGGCCGGCGGGCTCGGCCTTGGCCGCGTTCTTCTTTTTCGCGGCGGCCTTGGGCTGGGCGGCGACCCCCTCGACGACCGGCGGCTTGCAGGTCGGGCAGGGGCGAAAACCCTGCTGAGCGGCCTCGACCGCGCTGGCGAAATCGACCCGGCTGCGGCTCGTCAGCCGCTTCAACGTGGGACACGTCTTGAGGTGATAGAGCTTCGTGAGCCGGTTGCCGACGACGGCCTCGTCCGCGCCGGGCGCGGCCTGCGCCGCACCTTCGTTTTCCACGGCCGCCGGCGCCTGGGCCGAGACGCGCCGCGCCTGCCATCAGCAACGTCAGGCCGAGGACGCAGCCGACTCCACGCCACAGCCACCGCCCGCGGCTTGCCATGATGCTCTCTCCCCGTCACGGACGCTTTGAAGTCGAGATGAGGCCAGAGCCATCGATTGTCAACGAGATGGTGGAGAGACGCAAGGACGATCCGACGCGGCCATCTCAGTGCGGTTCCCAGGAATTCGCTCGCTGGCCAGCCGAGGGCGGCTCGCCCATAGTTCTGTGGCACAGCCGCCCCCGGCTGTCCAGGCTCAGGACAGCCGAGGCTCGGCGGCCCGCCGGCGGCGTACGTGTTTAGCGTCTCGCCATTGGACGTAAGTCCATTCTTTGTAGCGGCGGCCGTCTCGGCCGCTCCGGGCTGGTTCCCCTCCGGAGCGGCCGAGACGGCCGCCGCTACAAAGAAAAGGCCAGAAAAACAGCCAGTCGAGACGCGAAACACGTACGTCAGCCGAGGGCGGCTGTCCCACATCGGATCAAAGTTGGCAAGGTGATTTTGGAACGGCTACTCACGGGTGCGTCGGCGCGGCGATCGAGAGTGTCGTCTCGCGCTGGGCCGCGCGGCCGGACAGGGCGTCTTTCTGGATCAGGAGGAGGCGGTAGGAGCCAGGGGGGAGGATCTCGGCACCGGGGAGCGTCAGGCGGTAGTTGATGTAATAATCGCGCCGGGGGCGGCGGCAGGTGTCATCGGCGGTGCCGAGGTCCTGCGACCAGATCGGGGTCTCGCCCTGGGCGGGACGCATCTCCAGGCGGGATTCGAGCTTGGAGCGCCATGCGCTGGCCGTCGTCCTCGTAGCGCAGGCCGGTCATCTCGCAGTACAACAGCACGGCTTGCCGGGGCCGGCAGGGTGTCTCGTCGAGCGGCTCGAAGTTGCCGAAGCCGGTGACCTTGCGGCAGAGCCGCAGTTCGGCAATCTGGAGCGGTGCCTGGGCGTCGAGCGCCTCGGCGGCGCTTTTGGGATCGGGCTCGCTGGCGGCGGCGAGCATCGACAGCACGGAGCGCCACAAGGTCGCATCGTGATCCTGTGTCTCGGCGGGCGGGTCCTCGGCGAGCCAGTCCAGCAGCCGGCCCCGCAGCTCCCAGAGCGCGGCCGGCTGGTCCGGATCGGCCTGACGGGCCTGGGCCAGCTCACGGAGCGCTTTGAGACCCCCCTTCCAGGACGGCGCGGGGGACTCGGCCACGGTGGGCGTCACCTCGGAATCGACGGGCGAGGGCGCGGCGGGTTTCGTCTCAGCCGGCGGCGCGGATCGGGCGCAGCCGGCGGGGTTGGCTCCAGCTTGGGGAGCACGCCCGGCTGGTCTTGCGCCCCAGGCGGCGGCAACGGAGTCTCCGGCTCCGGCGCGTTGGCCGGGGCGGCAGCGACGACCGCATCCTGGAGCTTCTCGGCGCGCACAGGGCCGCGTCGAGCAGCGGGGTGGAGGTGACGGCCAGCGCCTCCTCGTCCGAGACCGGCTGGAGGGGCAAAGGCGGCAACGGCACGCCCTCCTGGGCCGCGACCGCATCGGATCGCGGTACCGTACCAGGCGAGCGCGGATCGAGAGCCGGATTGACTCCACGCATCGGGAGCAGGTGGCAGCCCGTGCCGACGATCGCCAGGATCCCGGCCAGCCCCCAGACCGCTCGCGCGACGCCGTCCCTGCCTCATCGGCTATCCTTTGCCTCGTGTCTTGGGCCACTCCCTCGGAGCCCCGGCCCACATATTGGCCCGGAGCCAGATGTGCGCGGCGAGATGTACTCGATCGCGGAGAATTGGACAAGAGGGGTTTTTCCGCCCTCGCCAGGTTTACCGCTTGTAACGGAGGCGGATTGAGGTAAGTCCGCCGCGGGTGGAAACGATCGTGTCTTCGTCGGGAGGCCCAGCACGCGACGGCAACGGTGTGTCTTCATCCTTTATCATTCTCATCGCCGCAGGTCGTCGGGCCGTCTTCCGGGAGCACCCCCCAATGCGGGGGCCGGTTCGTTGTCCGCCCCGAGGGCGACGAAAGAGACCACGCGACTTGACGTAAGATGTTCTTTGGCAATATGTTGCGGAAACTGAATGAACGAACCCAGCGCGGCCCGTACGTGTTTCGCGGTACGTGTTTCGCGTCTCGCAGGGCGGGTTTTCTGGGCTTTTCTTTGTAGCGGCGGCCGTCTCGGCCGCTCCGAAGACCATTCCGACCGGAGCGGCCGAGACGGCCGCCGCTACACAGAAAAGACTTACGTCCGACGGGGGCGTGTAAACACGTACGCGAGGCGCACCCAAAGAGACCGTGGAAAGCGCCGCGCGGAAGGAGCGGAACCCTCGATGAATCCAGGGTTTACGAGCGGTTGACGGCACACAAAAAGGGCCGCGCAACAGCACCGGCGCCAGTGACCGTTCAAGGCCACCGTCGGAAGGAGGGAAATCCCCGATGGGACAAGAGCTTACGGCGGTGACCGGCCCGCTTCCTGCGGTCGGAGGACCGGCCAGAGTTGCGGCGCGGCCGCCTACCTTGGCGTTTGTGGTCTTTCCGCGTGGATGGTCCCTGCGGCGCGGAACGACCCGGCGTTCCAGTACGTGTTTAGCGTCCCCCTATCGGACGTAAGTCTTTTCTGTGTAGCGGCGGCCGTCTCGGCCGCTCCGGTCTGGGTCCCCTCCGGAGCGGCCGAGACGGCCGCCGCTACACAGAAAAGTCCAGAAAACCAGCCGTCCGAGACACTAAACACGTACGGCCGGCGTTCACGCCGGGTCGTTCCTTACAAGACCCGGTCCAAGCTCTTCGGACGCGCCCGGGTGGCGGCGGTCCAGGAACGACCGGCGCCTTCCACCAAGGCGGCGAGTCCCTGGGGCTGGAGTTCCTCGTGGAGGCTCACGGCCAGCGTGCGGGACAGCTCCAGAACATCGACGGCCCGCATGTGCCCGCAGGCCGCCAGCAGGTCATCGAGGGCGTCGGGCCAGGCCTTCATCCGGGCGTTCAGGCGGGCGCGGTTGAGCAAGGCCCAGGGCCGGTCCTCGTGCAACGCGATGGCGACTTCGTAATGCGTCTGAGCCTCTTGCCAGTGGAACGATCGCATCCGGCCGGGGGCGCGGGCCGCCTCTTCGTGGGCCAGGGCCAGGCAGAGCTGGTACCAGTACTGGCCCGGCCGCAGGCGGCGTGGCGCGGTCGAGCCAACGGATGGCCTCGGGGAGCTGTCCTTCCCGCGCCGCAACAGGCCCCACTGGAAACAGGCGCGGCCCGACGCTTCCCGGATCATCACGTCGTCGGGATCGCGGCCCGGGGGCGGGTCCTGACCGGATCGATAGGCGTCGAGGCGGGCCTGTAACGCCCGCCAGGGGGCCGGCGTCCGGGTGAAGCTCTCGGCCCGCGCCACGCAGCGCTGCGCGGTGGCGATCAGGGGAGCGCGGTCGGGAGTCGGGGCCTGCTCGATGCGACGGTCCAACGTGAGGGTCCAGAGGAAGAGCAGATCCTCGACATCGTCGATGAGCCGCGCGCGCCGGGTCGCGTCGAGCAGGTTCTTCAGGTCGCCCGTGGGCCAGTCGGCCGCCTGGAACACGTAGAACGGCGCCAGCGCCGCGCGGACCGTGGCGCTGGGGTCACGGATGGGTCCGGCACAGCCGAGCAACCGCAGCCGCAACGTGTCCGCCTGCTGCGCGAACGTGTCGGCCGCGCTGCGCTGATGCAGTTTCTCGGCCGTCTGACGCCACTCGGCGCGCGCCGTCGCCCGGAGTTCGTCGAGCGAGCCCGAGAGCCGGACGGTCCTCAAGGCGCGCTCTCGCGGCGTCGTCGCCGGGGGCGAGAGCTCCGAGGCGGCGAGTCGGGAAGCGAGCTCGAACTGGGTCTGCGCCGTGGCCAGCCGGTCGTGTTCGGCCAGGAGCATGCCCTCGGCGATGAGGTGGCGGGTATCGTCGAGCACCCGCCCGCGCTCGCTCCGCTCCAGGACCATGACATACGCGACGATGGCCGCGGCCACGACCAGCGGCACGGCCACGACCAGCCGGTCCCGGTTGCGCTGCACCCAGCGCGCCGCGGCTGGCGAGCGGCTCGCGCGAAGCGCAGCGGCTGGTTGTCGGCCACCGCCTGGAGATCGGCGGCGAGCTCGGCCGCCGAGGCGTAGCGGTCCGCCGGGTCCGCCGCCAGGCAGCGTTCCACGACGGCCGCGAACTCGGCGGGCACCTCCGGATGGCGCTCGCGCAGCGGGATCGCACCCGCGCGGCGTTCCTCGGCTGCGCGATGGAGCGTCTCGGTCATGGACCGCGACCGCGACCGCCGGGGCGGCCCGAACGGCTGGCTGCCCATCGTCTCGTACAGCACGACGCCGAGCGCGTAAATATCGCTCCGGTGGTCGATGCCGCCGGGGTCGCCTTCGGCCAGGGCCTCGATGTGCTCCGGAGACATGTACGCCAGCGTGCCCCCGAGCGTTGCCGGCACGACCTCGGAGTCGTCCAGGCACGATTCCCAGGCAAGGTTGAAATCGAGCAGCATCGGCAGGCCGTCGCCGGTGACGAGCACGTTGGACGGCTTGATGTCGCGGTGCAGGACGCCGCGCTCGTGGGCGTGTTCCAGGGCTTCGGCCAGCCGGGCGCCCCACCAGGCGATCGCGCGGACATAACTGCGGCTGCCCAGCGCGACCCGTCCCGCCGCCTGCGGACTGGCGGCGATGCGGTGCGCGGGTTCCAGGCGGTCGAGCGCGGCGAGGATCTCCTGGCCGGTACGCGCGCGCCGCACCTGCTCATCGGCCAGCAGCCGCGAGAGTGTCACGCAGCCGAGATAGGGCATGCAGAGCAGGTGCAGGCCCGTCGCCGGATCGGTGCGCGACGAGTGGACCGGGACGATATGCGTGTGCTGGAGCCGGGCCAGGGTCTGCGGCTCGCGCGAGCCGGCCAGCGCGACCTTCAACGCCACCGGCCGATCCGCCAGTTGCCGCTCCTCGGCGCGAAACACGCGCGCGAAGGCGCCCCGGCCCAGCTCCTCGACGAGGCGGAAGCCGGCGATCGTCTGGCCGGCCTCGGGAAAGACCACGGTGGTGGCGAGACCCTGTCGGCATGCTGGCCGTCTTGCTCGACCCGACGAGATCGTGGATGGCCAGCACCCGCCTGAGACGCGCGGCCACCTCGGGGAAGCGCCCGAGGAACTCGTCCGGCTCGACGCTCCGCCCAGCTTCCTCCGCGAGACAGAACTCCTCGTAGACCAGGGCGACCGTCGTCTCTTCATCCAGGCCGGGGTAACGGTCGAGGTAGGAGTGGGCCGTCACGGAATCGCCCGCCTCCCAGCGCAGGTTCATCTCGGCGCGGAGCAGGGCCAGCCGCGTGCCGGGGGAATCGTCGGCCGATGGCGTAGCGGAGCGGATCGGGCCGGGCATGCGCTCCGGCGGCCAGCCAGTCGGCCTCGAACCGGCGGACCACATGCGCGGCGGTGGTCGAGAACGCCTCGTCCCAGGTCGGACTTGCTGACGGTGCCGACATCCGCTCAGGTCTCCTCCGACTCGTCGTCGCCCTGGACCCGCCGCCGCAGGTCCTCCAGCACTGCGCTGAACGGTCCGCTCGCTGATCCCCAGGCGCTCGCCGATCTCCTTGCTGGAGAGGCCCTCGGCCTTCATCTCCAGCACATTTCGCGGTCCGCGGGCAGCAGGTTCAGGAGGCGGTCGAAGGCTTCGTGCGCCTCGAAAAGCTCGCTGGGCGTCTCGCCGGGCGCCTCGAGGTCGCGGACACGGCCGCCGTCGGTCCAGATCGGCTCCTCGCGGTGCATGTCCTGCTTCAAGCTGGCGGCGCGGCGATACTCATCGATCACCTTGTTCTTCGCAGCGCGCGCCAGGAACGCGACAAGGTGCCGCGAGTCGGTGAACTCCGCCGGCCCGGCGCGCAGCTGCTGGAAGAAATCGCCCCAGACGCTCTGCAGGAAGTCCAGCGAATCGAACCGCGAGCGCAACAGCCGCGGCAACTGCCGCCGCACCACCAGGCGCACCTCCGCCTCGTAGCGGTGCAAGAGCTCGCGCGCGGCCTCTTCATCACCGGCCTGGATGCGCGCGAAGAACTCCGACAGGTCGCCCTCCCCTCCGTGCGACAAATTGTCGTTCGACATGGCCTCAACTCCCTTGGGGCCGTTGCTGTCTTCGCCAGAGTGCCTGGATCTCCCGCTCTGAGGGTATCCGCTGACCGGCGCCATTGGCAAGGCCGAGAGACACGCGATCACCAAGAACGGAGGCCGGAATCCTGCTCATCGAGGTAAGATGGAAATCTGCCGTCTGCCGTCTCCCATCTGCCAACTGCTCCACCCGCAAAGGAGAGCCGTCATTGCGCATCCTGCACACCGCCGACTGGCACCTGGGCGACCGCCTCGGGCGGATCGATCGCAGCGATCACCTCCGACGGTCCGTCGAGGCCATCGCGCGGCTTTGCGAGGAGCATCAGGTGGATGTACTTCTGGTCGCGGGCGACCTGTTCAGCGACCGCAGCCGTCCCGACGGTCTGCGGGATACGATCGCGCATCTCCAGGGCACCTTCGAGCCGTTCCTGAAAACAGGCGGGACGATCGTGACCCTGACGGGCAACCACGACAACGAGACGTTCTGCCAGACCTTGCGGCACGCCTTGCACCTGGCCGCGCCAAGTGGGGGCAGGCCGGTGCGGTGCGGCCGGGAGGGCGGCTTTACCTCGCGACCGGACCGACCTACTACCAGATCCCCGACCGCGCCGGGCAGCTCGTCCAGTTCGTGCTGATGCCCTATCCGACCTGCGCGCGGTATCTGGATGACCCGTCGCCGCGGTACAATAGCCTGGAGGAGCGTCATCAGGCCCTCCAAGAAGCGTTCGCGGCCCGCTTGCGGCAGTTCCAGCAGGACGAGGCGTTCCGTCCCGATCTGCCCACGGTTCTGGCGGCGCACATCCACGTCGCCGGCGCCCGGCTGCCCACGCCCTTCCGCATGACCACGCAGGAAAGCCTGATCTTCGACGACAAGGATGTCCCGGCCGACTGGTCCTACGTCGCGCTCGGCCACATTCACCAGCCCCAGTTCCTCGGTGCCGAGCACGTGCGCTACAGCGGGAGCATCGAGCGGCTCGACCTGGGCGAGAAGGACGACCGCAAGGGAGTCGTCCTCATTGACATCGGCCCCGAGGGCTTGCGCACCGCCCCGGCCTGGCTCCGCCTGGAGGCCACGCCGATCCTGGAGCGCACCTGACCGTCCGCGATCCCGAGACCGACCTGGCCCGCATCCGCGAAGACTACCCCGAGGCGGACCACGCCCTCGTGCGCTATCATCTGATGTATCAAGGCAACCTGCCGGCCATTCTCAAGGAGCTCGACGCAATCTTCCCCTACTGGTACGACCGCGACTGGCGCAAGCTGGACGCCCCCAGCGACGCGAGCCGCCCTTTGGAAATCTCCCACGAAGGCCGCAGCGTCCGCGCGACGGTGCTCGACTACATCCGGTCGGAGCTGGCCGGCGACGAGAGCTTGCAACCGAAGGTCGTCGCGCTCGCCGAGCGTTTGGTGGCGGAGGTCGAGCCGTGATCCCCGAGCGCATTCTGCTGGACGGCTTCCTCTGCTACCGCGAGCCGCAGGAGATTTGCTTCGACGGCGCGCCGTTGTGGATGCTCTCGGGCCGCAACGGCGTGGGCAAGTCGGCGCTCTTTGACGCCGTCACGTATGCCCTCTTCGGCCAGCACCGCGACGGCGCCCAGAACGCCACCGAGCTCATCCACAAGGACCGCGAGCGCTTCACGATCGAGTTCGATTTCGCGCTCGGCGAGGGCCATTTCCGCGCCCGCCGCACTCTGCCCCGCCAGGGCCGGCCCTCACAACAGTTGTACCGCTTCCGCCCGGCGCCCGCTCCCGACGAAAAAGGCCGCTGGGAGGCCGTGCTCGACACGACCAAGAAGGTCGATTTCGAGCGCTGGGTCCAGGAGCGCATCGGCCTGAGCTACAAGACGTTCACCTCCTCGGTGCTGTTGCTCCAGGGTCAGGCCGAGAAGCTCATCGGCGCGACCAACGCCGAGCGGTTCAACGTCCTCAAAGCCATCGTCGATCTCGATCGCTTCGAACGCCTGCACGAGGAGGCCGACCAGCACCGCAAGGAGCGCAAGGCGGCCGTCGAGGCGATTCAGAACCAGCTTGAGGCCCTCCCGGATGTCACCGACGCCATGATCGACCAGGCACGGCACGCGACGGCCGCCGCCGAGGAGCAGGCCCGGCAGGCCCTCGACCATGTTGATCGCCTGCAAGGCTGGGAAGTCCAGGCCCGGCGTTGGGCCGAGATTCAATTCCAGGTCGCGCGGCTCCGCATCTGGCTCGACGACGCCCAGCGTCTCGAAGCCGAATCGAAGGCCATCGAGCAGGATCTGGCCCGCCTCTGCACCTTGCGGGCGATCCTGGCCCCGCTCCGTTCCGTGATCGAACAGCGCGCCCAGATCGAGCGTTCGCTCCAGAAGAGCACTGCGCTGGAGTCCGAGCGCCAGAGCCTGGATGTCGAGCTCCAGCGGCATGACGCTCTGCTGGAACAACGCCAGCAGGAATGGAACGCCCTGAAGGAGGCGATCCAGACCGAGACCGAGCGTCAGCGTGCTCTGGACGAGCGGCTCAAGGCGCTCTCTCCCCTGCTGGCGCGGATCGATGTTTACGAGCAGCAGGGCCGGTCTCTGGCCTCAGCCCAGGAGAAGCTGGCCGCGTTCCCCGCCGCGCTGGACGAGACGCTCGCCCGCGAAGAAGCCGAGCTGGACCGCCTGACCGCGCTGGAACAGGCCTTGCCCGCACTCCGCCGCTTGCACGAATACCGCGAAAGACTCCGCCGGGCCCGCGATCAGGCCGCCGAGTCCCAGGCAAAGGCGCGGGAAACCGCCGCCCGCGCCGGGGAGCTTCAAGCCGAGCGCGATCTTCTGGCCGTCGAGCTAGCCGCCGCCGTCCAGGCTCGCGACACGGCCGCCGAGCAGGCCACTCGCCTGAAAACGCTCTTCGACCAGGCAGCCTCTCAGCGCGCGGAGTTCGACACGCTCGCCGGCGCGACCACCTGCCACGCCTGCGGCCAGCCCCTGACGTCCGAGCATTTGCACCAGGAGCGCACCCGCCGTCAGGAAGCCAGAGACGCCGCCGAGCACCAGTGGCACGAAGCCCGCTCCGCCCTCAATGCGGCGAAGACTCTGGCCAACCGGCTCCAGGCCCGGCACAAAACTCTCGATGAGCAGCACGTCGTTACTGCCAGCGAAGCCGCGAACTTCTTGAAGACCGTCGAGCAGGCCGGCGCCGAGGCCCGTCGCCTGACCGAGGAATGCCTCGAAACCTACCATGAGCTTGCCGAGCCGTTCCGTACCCGCGTCAGTCCTGCGCCGCCAGCCGACTGGTTGACGACCTGCTATCCCGCGGCCGACGATCTCGCCGCGGCGCGGGCCGAGATCAAGAACCGCAAAGCCGGCGACGAGCGCGTCCGAAAGCTCCGGCAGCAACACGCCGACCGCGAGAAGGTCCGGCAGCGCATCGCGGTCATTCAAGAAGCCCTCGCCGAGCAAGCCCGGGACCTCCCCGAGAACGTGGCCGACCTCCGCGCCTTATCGGCCCGGCTCCAGGCCGAGAGCCAGGACATGAGCCCGCGTCTGGAGAAACATCGCACCGAGGATCACGCCTTCCCCACGCGGCTCGACCAGTGCCGGCGCGAGCGGGAGGAGGTCCGCCAGCAAATCGAGGCCCGCACCCACGCGCTGGCTGTCGAGCAGGCCCATCGCGGCGGCTCTCAGAAAGCCCTGGAGCAGGCCCGCGCCGACCTGCCCGAGGACTGGAGCGCCCGCGTTGATCGGATCACAACTGCTGAGCTGGCCGACCTTGTCCGCGAGCACGAGATGCTCCAGGTAACAAATGTCGAAGAACGCGCCCGGGCGCTCGCGCAGACTCGCGCCGCGCGCGAGCGCGGCAACAGGATCTCGCCGCGCTGGAGGCCCAGGCCGCCGCGCTGCCGCCCGAAGCGCGACAGGACCCGCGGGCCCTTCACGAGCAGCTTGCCGAGGCCCAGGAAGAACGTCAGCGGCGCAACGCCGATCTGCTGGCGGCCCATCGTCGCACGGATCAACTCCAGGACCATCGCGCGCGGAAGCAACAACTGGAAGAAGACCTGTGCGCGGCGATCGACGCCCGCCAGACGGCCGAAACCCTGGCCCGGCTGCTCGACCGCAACCACCTGCAACGCCACCTCGTCCGCCGCGCCGAGCGGCAGATCGTCGAGATCGGCAACGGCATCCTGGACCGGCTCTCGGGCGGCCAGCTTCGCCTGGAGTTGCGTCCTGAATCCGAGGCCGCCGACCGCGACGAGGCGCTCGATCTGGTGGTTTACAACGCGGTGACGGATCGCGCCCTGATCGGCGTGGCGTTCCTCAGCGGCAGCCAGAAGTTCCGCGTCGCGGTCAGCCTGGCGCTGGGCATCGGCCAGTACGCCAGCCGCCAGCACCGGCCGATCGAGTCGGTCATCATCGACGAGGGCTTCGGCTGCCTCGACCGCGAGAACCGCCAGACCATGATCCAGGAGCTCCAGAACCTCCGCGACCAGCTCCGCCGGATTATTCTGGTCTCGCACCAGGAAGAATTCACTGACGCCTTCCATGATGGCTTCCGGTTCGAGATGGTGGACGGGACCACCCGCGTCGAGCCGTTCCACCGCTGATCACGCCGGCGCGGCTCATGGGCACCCTCTCTTCTTCGAATCGTTACGTATGGATTCTAGATTCCAGATTCCAGATTCCGGATTCCAGATTCCGGATCCCAAATCCGTCATCTGGAATCCGGAATCTCGGAATCTGGAATCCCAATCACCTCTTTCCCCCGGCCAACGACCATGCTCACCCCGGAATCCTGCGCCGAGCGTCGTCGAAGACTCTGGAAATCTCTTCCCGCCGGCACTGATATCGCCGTCATCGCCGACCCGCAACACCTGATCTACTTCGCGAATTACGCCCCCAGCCCGTTCGAGTTTCGAAGTAATGAGTCGGCCGCAATCCTCCTTCTCGAACCGGAACGGGCCACGCTCGTCGGCGATCGGAACCTCCAGATCACGCTCGAACAGGCGCACGTGGACGAGGTCGTCGCGCCGGTCTGGTACGACGGCCTTCATTCCGCCCCGCCTCGCAAGGCCCAGGTCGTGCGGCACGCGATCGAATTCCTGAAAACCCGGCCGGTGCATCATCTCGCCATCGAGGCCGCCAGCGCGCCGGCGGGGCTCGTCTCGTGGCTGAAGTCCGAACGGCCGGACGTCGCGACGCTCGATCTGGACCCGTTCATCCGCCCGTTGCGCCGGGCCAAGGACGGCGACGAGATTGCTCTCTTGCGGCGCTGCCTGCAAGCGTCCGACGCCGGCATGGCCGCCGGCCTGGCGGGCATCGAGCCGGGCATGACCGAGCTCGACGCATATTTGCTCGTCCAGAAGGCCGCGATCGCGGCGGCGGGCACCCCGGCGATCGTCTACGGCGATTTTGTCTCCGGACCGGCGGGCATCCGGACCGGCGGGCCGCCCACCGATCGCGTCATCGCGCGGGGCGATCTGGTCATCCTGGACTTCTCGGTCGTGCTCCACGGCTACCGGGGCGATGTCGCCAACACGTTCGTGGCCGGCGGCGGTCGGGCCACGCCCCGCCAGCGGGAACTGTTCGAAGCGTGCCTGGCCGCCCTCGCCGCGGGCGAGGCCCTCCTGCGGCCGGGGATCGCCTGCCGGGAGGTGGACGCCGCCTTGCGCCAGGTCTTCCGTGAGCGCGGACTGGAAGCGTTCTTCTCCAGCCATTCCGGCCACGGTGTGGGCCTCGGCCACCCCGAGCCGCCGTTCTTTGTGCCAGAAAGCGCGGACGTGCTCGCCGTCGGCGATGTCGTGACCCTCGAGCCCGGCCAGTATCATCCGGGCGTCGCGGGGATGCGCTACGAGCGAGACTACCTGATCCGGCCCGACGGCTTCGAGGTGCTCTCCGAGCATCGATTGACCATCGAGCGGTGAGCGTTTCACGTAGGGTGCGTCAAGTCCGCGCCGACGCACCTCTTTCTGGAAGGTGCGTCGGCGCGGACTTGACGCACCCTACGTGATTTACACACTCACGTGCTCGTGAACGACGTTCCACAAGACGCCCAGCGCGGCGCCGTAGTTCGGCTCGGAGGCGATCTCGGGCACGATCTCGACGTGCTTGATCGTTGTTCGAGGCATCCACGACGAAGACCGCGCGGGCACAACAGCAGGATCGGCAGTGCTGGCGATCAGCACGCCGTAATGCTCGCCGAAGCTGTGGTTGTGCACGTCGGAGAGGTTCTTGAGGTTCTCGATCGCCTGTCGGTGCAGAACCGTTTCATGGCGAAGGGCAGGTCCAGGCTGACGGTGTAGGCCGCGACCTTGTCCCCCATCGCGTTGAGCTGGTCGGAGAACGTCCTCGTCTGGATGTTGCAGACGGGCGTATCGAGCGACGGCACCACGTTGAAGAGCCGGGGCTTGCCCGCGGTGCCGCTCAGCGAGACCGGGGCGAGGCTCGCGCCGACGCATTTGAAGTCGGGGGCCTTGTCGCCCGGCTTGAGCTGGGGACCGACCAGCGTGACCGGATTGCCCTTGAACGTCACCTCACCTTTGCGCAGTCACGGGCATCGTGACAGTTCTCCCTGTCGTGGATGAGGAAACCAGCCGCTCCGGGACGGGACGGGATGGGATGCCGCCCGCGCTCGGCCCCAGCAAGGCTTAAGCGTATCGGCCCGCGGGGGGTCTCTGCAAGCGGGATGCCTTGGACGGCGGTTGCCGACGGCCGTAAGATAGGTACGCCGGTCCCGGGGTCTTCCCGGCCGATCGGGCATCGAGAGACCCATCCGGGAGCCGCGCGCACGCCTGCCATGAGTTCGCCTCGCTCGCACGATCCTTATACTTTCGACGTCGTCGTCGTCGGCGCCGGCCATGCGGGCTCGAGGCCGCGCTGGCCGCCGCGCGGATGGGACGCCGCACCGCGCTGTTGACGATCAACTGCGACACGGTCGGCCAGATGAGCTGCAACCCGGCGATCGGCGGCGTGGCCAAGGGGCAGATCGTCCGCGAGATCGACGCCCTGGGCGGCGCGATGGGCGTGCTCACCGACGCGACGGCCATCCAGTTCCGCCTGCTCAACCGCGGCAAAGGGCCGGCGATGCACAGCCCGCGGGCCCAGTGCGACAAGAAGGCCTACCAGTTCCTGGCCAAGCTGACCGTCGAACGCCAGGAGAACCTCACGCTCCGCCAGGAGATGGTCGAGTCGATCGTGGTCGAGGACGGCCGGGTCGCCGGCGTCGCGCTGCCGGGGCGGCGTCGACTACCAGGCGCGGGCCGTCGTCGTCACCACCGGCACGTTCCTCCAGGCCCTGATGCACACCGGCGAGGTCAAGACGCCCGGCGGCCGCGGCGGCGACGTCGCCGCCGTGGGACTCTCGGCAAAGCCTCCGATCGCTCGGGTTTCGAGCTGCGGCGGTTCAAGACCGGCACGCCGCCGCGGCTCAACGGCCGCACGATCGATTTCGCCCGGCTCGAGCCCCAGCCGGGCGACGCCGAGCCGGTCCCGTTCTCGTTCCTGACCGACCGGATCGACGCAGCCGCAGCTCGATTGCCACATCACCTACACCAACCCGGCGGTCCACGACGTCATCCGCGCCAACCTCCACCGGGCGCCGATGTATTCCGGGCAGATCCAGAGCACCGGCCCGCGCTACTGCCCGTCGATCGAGGACAAGGTCGTCCGCTTCGCCGACCGCGAGCAGCATCAGATCTTCCTCGAGCCCGAAGGGCGGAACACGCTCGAATACTACTGCAACGGCATCTCGACCAGCCTGCCGCGCGACGTGCAGGAGGCGATCATCCCGCTGATCCCGGGCCTCGAGCACGCCGAGATCATGCGGTTCGGCTATGCGGTCGAGTACGACTTCGCGCCGCCCACGCAGCTCCGCCCGACGCTCGAGACCAAGCCGGTCGCGCGGCCTCTTCTTCGCCGGCCAGATCAACGGCACGACCGGCTACGAGGAGGCGGCCGCCCAGGGCCTGATCGCCGGGCATCAACGCCGCCCTCGCGGTCCAGGAGCGAGCCGCCGCTCGTCCTCGACCGCTCGCAGGCGTACATCGGCGTCCTGATCGACGACCTGGTCACGCGCGGCGTCGACGAGCCGTATCGCATGTTCACCAGCCGCGCCGAGTATCGCCTTGCTGCTCCGGCACGACAACGCCGACCTCCGGCTCACCGAGCTGGGCCGCCAGGTCGGCCTGGTCGACGACCGCCGCTGGGCGCGGTTCGAGGCCCGCCGCGACGCCGATCGACGCGACTGCGCGACCGTCCTGACGACGACCCGGGTCGAGGGCGACACGCTCGTCCAGGTCCTGCGCCGCCCGAGACGACCTGGGACGAGCTGCGTCGCGCTCTGACCCGGACCTCGGCGACGCTGACGACGCTCCCGGACGTGATCGAGCAGGTGACGATCGAGGCCAAGTACGACGGCTACATCGGCCGCCAGGCCGAGCAGGTCGAGCGGTTCCGCCGGCTCGAGGACAAGCCGATCCCGGCCGACCTCGACTACGCGGCGATCCCCCAGCTCCGCGCCGAGGCCCGCGAGAAATTCGAGCGCGTCCGGCCCCGCTCGCTCGGCCAGGCGGGCCGGATCAGCGGCATCAGCCCGGCCGACATCGCCACCCTGCTCGTCCACCTCAAACGCAAGGCGCCGACCCGCACCGCCTCAGGCCCCCGAAACGCCATAAAGGGATCGGCCCACCGGAAACGTGCCACTCCAGCGGCCTGTTCGAGTACGCCGGATCTCTCTTTAACCCTCCTATCTTGGGTGATGCCCAAGAGGTGTCACTCTTCGCCCAGTCTTGGGAAAACCTGCTTCCCCGCCGAAATCGCAAGTTAAGATTGACAGGAACGTTCCGATTATTATAATTTCCAACATTGGCAATCCTGGTAATCTTGTCAGATTCAGTAAGATTTACCGATCATGCACGCTGCGGGTTTCCTGGTGATCACCGAGATAAGTCGCTATTGTACAGCAATTTAGGGTAGAATCAGCGGCGCGTCGCGGTGGCTTCGAGAAAAACGGGCGGGGGCGGGTTTCACATCAGCATGGAGAGACCGGTTGGTCCGGCGTAGACCGAGTCTGAAGAAAGGGACGTACCCGACCATGAAGACCGTTTTCACGACGGGCGAAGCGGCCAAGATCTGTAAAGTGAGTCAGCAGACGATCATTCGCTGCTTCGACTCGGGCCAGCTCAAGGGCTTTCGGGTCCCCGGCTCGCGGTTCCGGCGGATCCCGCGCGATGCCCTCTACCGGTTCATGAAGGAGAACAGCATCCCGACCGATGCCCTGGAGAGCGGCCAGCGGCGGATCCTTGATCGTCGACGACGACCAGGCGGTGGTCGACCTGATCTCCGAAGTGCTGGCGCAACGACAACCGGTTCGAGACCAAGGTCGTCAACAACGGCTTCGGGGCCGGGATGCTGGCCAAGGAGTATCATCCCGACCTGATCATCCTCGACGTGATGCTGCCGGACATCAACGGCCAGGCGGTCTGCGAGCTGATCCGCGCCGACCCGACGATGTCGGACATCAAGATCATCTGCATCTCGGGGATGGTCGAGGAGGACAAGATCGACGAGCTGCAGGCGGTCGGGCGCCGACGATTTCCTGCACAAGCCGCTCGATATCGATGAACTGATGCGCCGGATCTGCCGACTGTTGGATATGGAGACGGCGACGGCCTGAGCGCGCCTTCGAAGGCGCCGGGGCTTGCTGGCCGGAGGACGTCCTCGCAGATGGGAAGGAGCCCGCTGCGATATGGCTGCGCGCCACGACGGCCCGTGCGAGGTTCGCCGCGCCCTCGAGCGGCTCGAGGGGTTGCCACTGCGCCCGCGGACCGTGCGCACCTTGCTTGAGCACGCCGACGGCGTGGACGGGGCCGCGCTGGCCGCCCAACTTGAGCCCTTGCCGCAAGGGGACCGGGACGATTCCGGTCCGCCCACGGGAACGGCGTTGGGTGCCACGGGTTCCGTCCGCGGAACCCGTGAGCGCGGCCCTCAGGCACGGGTTCCGCGGACGGAACCCGTGGCACCCGAACTCCCGGGCACGACGTACCAGTATCGTGGCGACCATGCCCAACTTGATCCCCTGGCAATGCGCATCCGGCTCGATCCGGGGTGGGCCCTGGCGCAGCTTTCGGGAGCGGTCGAACGGCACGGGCCGCTGGGTGTGGTGGCGCCCGGCCCTGGTGGCCCGCGGCGCCGCGCGACGCTCTGGCCGCGCTGGACCGGCTCTGGCGGCACGCGGTCGCGGTCAGTTGGGTCGCCGAACGGACCGCCGTCGAGGACGGCTGGGACCAGGCCGGCGTGCTGGCGCGCCTGGGCCTGATTCATGCCCTCGGATACTGGGCGCTGGGGGCGGTGGCACCCGCGCAGTTGGCCATCCTGCTCCCGCTGCCGGCGCCGAGCGCCGCCGCGCCGAGCGCCTTGCTGGGGACCGACGCGGCCAATCTCGGCGCGCGCTGGCCGAGCGCTGGGGATGTCCGGCGGTCGTGGCCGACGTGGCCTGGCTGCACGGCGATCCCGACGGGCTGTCTCTGGCCTCTCAGCCGCGCATCTTGGCGTCGATCCAGCGGGCGCGGGCCTGGGCCGACCGCACGCCCTGGTCGCTGGCCGCCGTGCCCGGCCTGCCGCCGAGCCTGACCGCGGATCACCGCGCCCAGCGGTTGGTCCTGGCCGTCCAGTTGCGCTGCCGGACGCCCCTCGTGGCCGAGGATGCCACGCCCGCCGAGGCCCAGCTTGCGCAGCGGCACGCGCGGCTCTTGAGCCGGTTCGAGGAGCGCGCAGCGCCATCTCGCCAGCGCGGAGCAGGCCGCGCAGGAGCGTGCCCGGGAGCACGAGGAGGCCTGGGAGCGTTCCTCCGAGCGGCTCAACGCGCTCAGCGACGTCTATCGCACGCGCGTGCAGGCCGAGAGTGAGCGGCGCGGCCGTGAGCGGCTCGACGCGCTGGCGGAGTTCGCCGCGGGCGCGGCCCATGAGCTCAACAACCCGCTGGCCGTCATCCTGGGGCGGGCTCAACTGTTGTTGGTCCGGCGCGCGAGGATGCGGAGACCCTCCGTTCCCTGCGTGCGATCATCAGCCAGGCCCAGCGCCCACCGGATGTTGCGGGATCTGATCTACGTGGCCCGGCCGCCGGTCGCGCGACCGCGCCGCTGTCAGCCGGACGAGATCCTGCGCGTCGCGGCGCGCGACCTTCGACCCGAGGCCGACGCCCGCCAGGCCACGATCACCCTGCCCGAGCTCGCCGCGCCGGCCGCCTGGGGCTGGGCCGACCCGGACGCCTTGCGCCACCTGGCCGACGTCTTGATCCGCAACGCTCTGGAGGCAAGCACGCCGGGCGGCACGATTCGGCTCTCCGCCCGCAGCGATGAGCAGGCGCTTTCCTGGACGGTCCAGGACGATGGCCGGACAATCTCGGCGCGAGAGCCGGCACCTGTTCGACCCGTTTTTCTGCGGCCGGCAAGCGGGCCGCGGCCTGGGCCTGGGCCTGGCGCGCGCCGCGCGGTTCCTGGCGGCCTCGGGTGGCCAGAATCCGCTGGTGGTCGCAGCGCGGCCGGGGCACGAGTTTTCATGTCCACCTGCCCCTGGTCCCGCCCCCACCGGCGAGAGACACCCATGCGCTGACCTCGAACGCGGCGGCGGCCGCCCCCGGTGCAGAACTCCCGATCGCTCCGGAACGCGCCCGAAGGCCGCGCCCTCAAGCAATTGAACGGTCCCAGATCATGGCATCGGCCACCTCGTGGCAGTCGCGGCACAGGAACGTCACATCCAGCGGCGCGGCGTGGTCCCAGTGGTGTCGTTGCAGGCGCTGCCGCCGCCGACACCAGGTACACACCTCCGGCCGATTGATCCAGCCGAGTTGCTCCGCCAGCGCGGCCGCGTACCGCGCCGACCGGGTGCGAATCCGTCGCGGTCGATCGGGATCTTGACTGATTTCGAGGTGGCGACGGAGACGGGCAATCTTGGCGTACTGATGGTTGCGTCGGCCCTTTTTCATGGAACACGACCCGCGCAAGGACCTGGATAGGAACATGCGAGGCGACGTCGGTTTCCAGTCCGTCAGCGGAGCCCCCGGCGGGGGGTCATCCCTTCCCTCCTGGTGATAGGCCTGACACTCCTATTCTTATGCAGGTTCACCGCGGTGTCCAGTCAAGAGGGGAGTTTTTGTCAGATAAGGCAAAATGGGATGTGTGGCGGGGGGGACATGCCCACGTCGGTGGGGCATGTGACGCGCGCCATTCCTCTTCGTAGGGTAGGCTTCAGCCTGCCAATCCCATTTCCGCTTGACTTCTATGGGATTGGCAGGCTGAAGCCTACCCTACAAGACAGGATGCGTGCGACAAGCGCACCGCTCACGCGGCGGGCTGCGTGGTGAATCGTTCGCGGGCCATGAGGGCGGCGCCGAGGATACCGGCGTCGTCGCCCAAGGCGGCCAGCTCGATCTTGATGCGGGCTTCGGGGTCGGCCAGGGTCTGTTCGCGGGCGGAGGCGCGGACGACCTCGATATAGCGTTCGCCGAGCGCCTCGGCCACGCCGCCGCCGACGATGACGATCTCGGGGTCCGAGGACGTTCATCAGGCCTCCCAGACCGACGCCCAGATAATGGGCCGCGCGGTGGACTTCCTTGACGACGACGGGATCGCCCGCGTTGTAGGCGGCGGCCAGGTCGCGGCTCTTGAGCTTGTCCGACTTGCCGGACAAGACGCCCGTGAGCGTGGACTGCGATCCGCCGCGGATCGCCTTGGTGATGCGCCGGGCGATCGCGGAACGGCTGGCCAATGCCTCCATGCAGCCCCGCCGTCCGCACCCGCAGCGCGGTCCTTGGCCTTCAGGCACATGTGGCCGATCTCGCCCGCGTTGCCGGTCGCGCCGGTGACGACCTTGCCCTCGACGATCACGCAGCCGCCGATGCCCGTGCCCACGAAGGCCGCCACCATGTTCGTGTAACCGCGGCCGGCACCCAGCCGGTACTCGCCGTAGCCGCCGACGCGCACGTCGTTCTGGACCAGCACCGGCTTGTTGAGATACTTGGACGAAGATCCGGCCCAAGGGCGAAGTTGCGCACGGCCATGTTGGCGCTGAAGAGGATGATGCCGCGCTCCGCGTCGAGCGGTCCGGGCGATCCCACGCCGACGCCGACGATGTCGGCGGCTTTCAGCCGCGCGATGGTCAGCGCCTCGGTGACAGCCTCGGCAATGGCGCGGAGGATGGCCTCGCCGCCTTCCTGGGCCGGCGTGGGACGCTTGGCCCGGCTGAGAATGCGATGGTCGCTCGACACCACGCCCGCGAGGACCTTGGTCCCGCCCAGGTCCACGCCCACCACGGGGGAGGCTTCGTCCGAACCCGCCATCGCGTTCACTCCCGGGTATCCTTGCCGGTCCGGCGAGGGGCGCCGCGGCCTCCCGCTCCAGATGGTCCGGATCATACCCGATTTCTGCGCCAGGTTCGAGTTGTCGCTCCAATGTGGGACAGCCGCCCCCGGCTGTCCCGGACAGGAGGACAGCCGGGGGCGGCTGTCCCACATCGCAAGCCGGCCCGGTCTACTGGACAGCTTCCGCGGGGCCGTGTATGAGAGAGCCTTCTCCTATTTCCCGAACCACGAATCGAGGCCCAGGAATGAGACTTCGCCCCTGGATTCTTCCCATCGCGGTCTTCGTGCTGGCGTCTCCCGCCTGGACGTGGGGCGGCTCGGCGGTCGTGAACGTGACCGAGTGCGGCGCCGTCGGCGACGGCAAGATCCTGAACACGGCCGCGCTGAACAAGGCCGTCAGCGCGTGCGCCGAGGCCGGCGGCGGACAGGTCTGCGTGCCTCCCGGGCGCTTCGTGACCGGCACCGTGCGGCTGAAGAGCGGCGTCACGCTCGTTTTGGCCGCCGGGGCCGAGATCGTCGGCACGCCCGACCTCGACCAGTATGAGAGCTTCGCGCCTCCCGAGAGCAAGCCCGGCTCGAAGAACCACTGGCACCGGGCGCTGATCCTGGGCGACGGCGTGGAGAACGTCGCCATCACCGGGCCGGGCATCATCGACGGCAACAAGGTCTTCGACGGCGACGGCGAGGAGCACATGCGCGGGCCGCACGGGGTCCTCTTCGGCAACAGCAAGAACATCACCCTGCGCGACGTGAACATCCGCGACGCCGGCAACTACGCGGTCATGCTCGAAGTGACCAGCGGCGTGGAAGTCCGCGGCGTCAAGATCACCGGGGGCTGGGACGGCGTCCACTTCCGCGGTCGCAAGGGCCGGCCCTGCCGTGATGTCCAGATCACCGACTGCGAGTTCTACACGGGCGACGACTGCATCGCGGGCTGTTACTGGGAGAACACGCTGATTGACCGCTGCGTGATCAATTCCTCATGCAACGGCATCCGGCTGATCGGTCCCGCGACGAACCTGATCATTCACGACTGCCTCTTCTACGGTCCCGGCCGATTCGAGCACCGCACCTCGCGCGAGAAGCACCGCACGAACATGCTCGCCGGCCTCTGTCTCCAGCCCAGCGCATGGGGCCCGATGGAGGGCGTGCTCGATAATGTCAAAATCTCCGACATCAGCATGCACGACGTCTCCACACCCTTGCACCTCTCGCTCAAGCCGGGCAACACGTGTGGTCGCGTCTGGATCGACCGCCTGTCGGCGACAGGGGCATACTTCACGGCCTCATCGATCGAGAGCTGGGCCGAGGCGCCCGATCGAGCGCGTCTGCCTGCGCGATGTGAGCATCGAGTTTGCCGGCGGCGGCACCACGTCAGCGAGCGCGCCGGTGCGCGCCCCGGGCGTCGATGTCCGGCCGCTGCCGGCCTGGGGATTATTTGTCCGCCGGGTCCGCTCCTTGCAACTTGAGAACGTGCGTCTGAGCGTCGAGAAGCCCGATGAACGTCCGGCCCTGATCGCGCAGGATGTCGATACGCTCGACCTCGACACCTTCCGCGTCCCAAGCGACGGCGTGCCGCCCGTTCTGGAAAACGTGCGCGAGGTGCGACGCGCGGATGCCCAGCCGGATACGCCAGCGGCGAAGAAGTGATGCGGTTGTGTAGGCTGGTCTTGATCAGTCTTGTAGGGTGGGTCAGCGCAGCGCAACCCACCATCCGGGGCCTTTTGAGGTGGGTTGCGCTGCGCTGACCCACCCTACAAGTCTACACCCAATTCAAGCGGGCAATCATGGGCACCGGCGCGGATGAGGCGGCTGTGGTAGCAGGCGGGTTCGTTCTGTCGTCACCTGACCAGATCAGCGAAGACGACGACGCGGGCGAGTTGGTCGATATGCCGGTCCGCCCGTGCGTCGGGTGCGGCCGCCCGATTCCACCGGAGCGGGTGGAGGCGGTCCCGGAGGCGACCCATTGCGTGTCATGCCAGTTGCAGACGGAGTCTGCGCCGACGGACTGGCACGTCAGTGAGATAGTGTGCCCACGATGCGCCGCCCGCGGGTTTCAGTCCCGGATGGTCTGGCGGACCGCTCGCGACCCGACCATTCCCGGATACTTCTTGGGGTGTAGCCGCTTCCCCGAATGCCGATACGTGGATCGGTCGTAGTCTCGTACGGTGCGTCGAGTCCGCAACGACGCACCTCTTTTCCGCACACATCCGGCCACCGGCCGGGCAGGTGAAAAACAGGTGCGTCATCGCGGACTCGACGTACCCTACACACAACCTGAGATTCTTGCACGCGACCAGCGCGCGGGCTATAACACAATCGCGTCGGGCGGCGAGGGTGCATCTTCTTTGCGGGGGGCGGGCCCAATGCGCAAGTCTCTGGTCGTCGCGGTGAGCGTGCTCGGGTTGCTCGGGTTGTCGATCGTGCTGGCCCGGCCCTCGGCGTCGGCCGTGCCGATCCCGCAGGAGGCCGCGTCGGCGACGACGCCTCCGGCCGCTCCAGGCGGATGCCGTGACTGTCCGGCTGCTTGCTCGGGGTCGGCGATGCCGAGCCGACCTCGTGGGGTGGACGGGTCGCGGTGGAACCGAGCGGCGAGATCGTCCACGTCGAGGGCGTGCGGTTCCGGCCCGCCGATCGCGTCACGGGGCCGAACTCCTGGCAGGCCGATAGCCTGCTCATCCGCAAGGCCGCCGCTGAGAAGAAGGCCGTCGCCAAGAAAGCCGCGGCGAAAAAAGCCGCCGCCAAGAAAGCGTTCGCCAAGAAAGCCGCGGGCGAAGGGCCCGGTCTCCCGGTCGTGCCCACGGGCGTGCTCGTCCAGCTCAAGGCGCCGGCGACCGCGACTCTGATCGTCACGACCGAGCAGGGCGAGGCCCGCTTCGCGCTGGCCGATCTCGCCGAGAATACCCCGCGCTTCGGTCTCAACGGCCGCATCGAAGCTCAGCGCGTGCCGAACTTCGCCCCGCTGGTTCTTGGCGCCGGGCAAGACGATTTCCCCAGCGCGGCCGCCGACGGTCCCTCGGCGCCTGGGTCGCTTACGTCGAGCACCAATCCCGCGGTCCCGAGGTGGGAGTCCGACTCACCGAGACGCCCGCCAGCTTCAAGGATTACAAGCCCGAAGGCGGCGGCGATCAGGTCAAGCTGATCCACTTCGACGGCCGCCGCATCGATCGCACCGAGGCCGTCACCGACGCCGGCCGCGATGTCTGGCGGCCCGCCGTGGCCGTCGGTCCCGCCGATCAGGTGGTCGTCGCCTGGGCCGAGATGCGCGACGGCAACTGGGACCTCTACGCCCGCACTTTCCATCCCTCGAAGGCGTCCTGGGACAAGCCCCGCCGCCTGACCACCGATCCCGGCGCCGATACCGACCCGGTCCTGGCGACGACCTCGAACGGCCGCGTCATGGTTGCCTGGCAAGCCTGGCGCGAGGGGCAGGCGGATATTCTCCTTGCACCCATCGAAGACACATCCAGGCCGGTCAACATCAGCCAGCACCCGGCGAACGACTGGTCGCCCGCGCTCGCGGCCGGGGCCGACGGCCGGCTGTTCGTCGCCTTCGACAGCTACCGCAACGGCAGCTATGACGTCTTCCTGGCGGACGCTTCGAGCACGCCGGCCCGGCTCATCGCCGTGGCCGACTCGACGAAGTTCGAAGCCCGGCCCAGCCTGGCCGTCGATGCCAAAGGCCGCGCATGGGTCGCCTTCGAGGAACGGCCCGACAACTGGGGCAAGGACTTCGGCAAGCACTCGGGCAAAGACGGCGTGCCGCTCTACCGTGACAGCGTCGTGCGCGTTCGTTGCGTCGAGGGAGACAAGGTGGTCGACGCGGGCGACCCGGTGGCCCTGGTCAAACCCCCGGGCCGTCGCTTCAATTCCTTCCCGCGCCTGACGCTCGATCACACCGGCCGGCCGTGGCTGCTTTACCGTCATCGCCAGGAGAACAACTGGCAGAACAACCCGATGCCCGTCGTGGGTGCCCTCTGGATCGAGTATGCCACGACGCTGGCCGGTACTTCGTGGACGATTCCGCAGCCCTTGGCCCACAGCGACAACCTGCTGGACAACCGCCCCGCGCTGGCCGCGCCGACGAGCGGGCCGGTGCTGGCGTTCTATTCCAGCGACGGCCGCATCCGCGGCGCCGGCGGGGCGCGGCAAGGTCCGCAAGCGACCGCCAAGGCGAAGGCCAAGGCCAAAGGCGCCGGCGGACCGGGCCTGGCGGTCAACAACAATCTGTACGTGTCGGCCCTGTCCGCGCCCGACGGCGCGGCCGCGCCCCAGCCTGGTGCCCCTGTTGCCAAGCCGGCCGCCGTGCCCCCCGCGCACCCGCACGAGGCCGCGGATATCGCCCGGTTGCGGTCGTATCGCCTCACGGTCGGCGATCAGACCCTCCGGCCGCTGCGGGGCGAGTTTCACCGGCATACCGAGATCTCCGCCGACGGTGGCGGCGACGGCGCCCTGGAGGACATGTGGCGCTACGGGATCGATGTCGGCGGTCTCGACTGGATCGGCTGCGGCGATCACGACAACGGCGGCGGCAAGGAATACACCTGGTGGCTCACCCAGAAGACCACGGACATCTATCACAACCCGCCCGCGTTCGTGCCCATGTTCACCTATGAGCGCAGCGTCAATTATCCCGGCGGCCACCGTAATGTCATGTTCGCGTATCGCGGCGTCCGCACCTTGCCGCGATTGACCGCCCCGGCCGGCGGCGTGTTGCTGGATGTCGACGGCCGCGACCTCGACGCCCAGATGCTCTACAAGTATCTCCACGAGCTGAATGGCATCTGCGCGGCCCACACCTCGGCCACCGACATGGGGACGGACTGGCGCGAGAACGACCCGAAGGTCGAGCCGGTCGTCGAGATCTACCAGGGCGACCGCGACTCCTACGAAGGCCCCGGCGAGCCCCGCGTCGCGCACGGCCTGGCCGACGCCGCGGGCGGATGGCAGCCGCTGGGGCTGGTCTCCAACGCCCTGGCGATGAACTACCGGCTGGGCTTCCAGTCGTCGAGCGACCACATCTCGACACATATCAGCTTCGCGATCGCCCTGGCGCGCGACGCGACCCGGACCGCCATCTTCGAGGCGTTCCAGCAGCGGCACTGCTACGCCGCCACGGACAACATTCTGCTCGTGGTGCGCAGCGGACAGCACCTGATGGGCGACGAGTTCGAGACCGACAAGCCGGTCACGCTCGAAGTCCAGGCGCACGGCACGGCCGCGATCCAGCGCATCGACATCATCAAGAACGGCCGCCACGTTTATACGGCGGAACCCGGCAAGGACAGCGTCGAGTTCCGCTGGACCGACGAGGAAGCGCCCGAGGGCAAGCTCTGCTGGTACTACGTCCGGCTCTTGCAAAAAGACGGCGAGATCGCCTGGGGCAGCCCGATGTGGGTCCATCCGGCGCAGCGTGGCCGCTGAAAGTCGGTTCGGGTTGGACCTTCGGTGGTTTCGCCGTACCATGTTGAGAAGAGAAGCCAGGCTCCTTTCCCCGTCGAGTCCTGGCTTTCTCCTCGACACCGAGCCGGTCTTCCTCATGCCACCTTTGTACCGGATGCCGATCGTCTACGTGGTCGTCGTCCTGGCGGGCGGTCTGGGCTGGTTCCTGTTCGGCGGACATCGCGAGGCGCGATCGTCGGCCGCGGCGGTATCTCGCGTGCCGGAAACGAAGGAGGCGCCCGCACCAAAAGCGGCGGCCAAGGTTGCGGAACCGCTGCCGCCCCCGAACGACGGCATCTTGAGAACGCCCGAGGGGCTGCGGCGCAAGGTTCTGGTCAAGGATCTCGACCTGGTCGTGCACAGCCAGCCGGAGGGCGGCCGCGCGGTCGGCTCGCCGCTGGAATACTATTCGATCCATTACGTCTTCGGCGTGGAGCCATCAGCGACGCCCCGGGCCTTTCAGATCGGCCCGCGCACGGGTCCGCCCGCCGGCTGGGTGCCGGCCGGGTCGGTGCTCGAATGGGACACCCGGCTCATGGCCCGGCCGACCCCGCGCGGTGATCGGCCGCCCCTGGTGATCTACCGCGAGCAAAGCTGCCTGCTCGATGCCCTGGCCGGGCGGGCGTGTGCGACGCACGGCGTGCGCTGTCCGGTCGAGGGCGAGGAGGCGGTTGGAGTGGCGCAGCCCGGTTCATCGCCGGCTGCGGGCTTGCCGATCCTCCGGAGCGTCTCCATCCCCCAACCCGACGGCCCCGCGCGAACGGTCTTCGAGGTCGCCAGCCTGGTGCAGGATCAGGCCCCCACGCGGCCTCCCGAGCAGCCGCTCGCGGCCGACCTGCCGGCGCTGAAGCGGATCTACGTGGCGTTCGCGATCGACACGACGGCCTCGATGCAGGCCTCGATCGACGCCGCCCGGACGATGGCCGAACAGCTCGTGGCCGAGGCGTCGCGCAGCTATGCCGACGTGACGCTTCGCCTGGCGCTGGTCGAGTACCGCGACGAGTCGCCCGTGTACGGCTTTCGCAACCGCGTCGTCACCGAGTTCACCGACCCGGACGGATTCCGCCAGGCGCTCGGTCAGATCGCGGCGGCGAAACATGGTGATGGCTCGGTCGATGAGATGGTCCTCGACGGCGTTGCCACCGCGCTGCCGAAGCCGGCCGAGGAACCGTTCGGCCGCGTGCGGCATCTCGACTGGCCGACGGGCCGCGCCGGCGAGTTGGCGACCAAGCTGCTGGTCCTGCTCGGCGACGCGCCCGACCACGCCCGCGACCTCGACCGCGCCGGCGCTGGCCGCGCTGGCGAGGGACTCGGGCATCACGATTGCGGCGGTGGCGATTGCCCGGTCGGACCGCTCGCGCGACGAACAGGCCCGCTACGAGGCCCAGTGGCGCACCCTGGCCGAGGGCTCGTATCGCCCGCTCGACCGGGCGCGCAACTTTTCCGGGCCGATTGAGCCGGTCCTGGTGACACTCTCGCAGGAAGTGAACCTGGCACCGCGCTTGCAAACCTTGATCGATGACCGCATCGCCCACGCCCGGCAACTGGCCGCGCTCGCCGCCGCCGAGGCCGAACAGCGGCTGGAGGAATACGTCACCAGCCAGGGGTTGACATTGAAGCAGGTCCATCCCGTGCTGGTCGATCTGCACCGGGGCGAAACCAGGCCCCTGCCCCGCCCCGATCCTCGCTTTGGAGGTCGGAAAGCGCCTTCGGTGCGCCGGGGGTGGATCGCCGAGCGCAAGGACGGCAAGCGCCTCGTGACCGTCGAGATGCTCATGTCGCGTGACGAGCTCAACGCCCTGATCCGCGAGCTGGCCGCCTTCCAGCAAGCCGCGCAAGGCACGGCCCGCGACCTCGCCGAACTGCTGCACATCGGCACCGCCGCCGCGTCGGGCGAGACCGATTTTTTGGGTAACGACCGCGGCGCCTTGACGTTCGCCGATCACCTGCGACGCCGTCAAGGATTGCCTCCCGCCCCTGCTGACAGCCTGCTTCGGCGCACGCAGTCAGATCTCCTCCAAGCCGACGACCTGACCCGTGCCGCCATCGACGAACGCCTCGGGACGTGTCTGAAGCATCTCATCGAGCGCCGCAACCAGCCCGACTGGAGCGACCCGAAGCGCACCCTCGACGGCATGGCGCTGGTGCCGTATGAGTGGATCGACTTTTGAACCCGGTTTGCAGCGCTCGCCCCGGCCGCTACACTGAATACGTGTTGAGGAGACGGTCGATTCCTCGATCCTTTCGTCCGAGAGGGCGTCACCGTTGAATCGCTTCCTGCTGGCACTGCGGGCGTTCTGGAAGATCCTCACGGATCAAGACGTGGCCGATCGGGTCGCGCCGGTGCTGGAACGGCCGCTGACCGGGCCCGACGTGCGCATCCTGGCGGTCCTCCAGCGCGACGGGCGCCTGGTCGATTTTTTGCTCGAAGATATCGACGCCTACAGTGACGCCCAGATTGGCGCGGCGGCACGCGACATCCATCGCGGCTGTCGCAAGGCCCTGAAAGACTATCTCACATTTGAGCCTGTCCTGCCCGAAGCGGAAGACAGCCCCGTGACCGTCCCGGCCGATTTCGACCCGGCCACGATCCGCCTGACCGGCAACGTGGCAGGCTCGCCCCCCTTTCAAGGCACGCTCAAGCATCACGGCTGGCGGGTTCAAGGCGTCCACCTGCCCGCCTTGCCCGCCGCGCGCGACAACACGTCCATTCTGGCACCGGCGGAGGTGGAAATCGCGTAAGCTGCCGTCTGATAATGTAGGCTGGGTCAAGACCCAGCATTCCCCTGCCGTCTGATAATGTAGGCTGGGTCAAGACCCAGCATTCCTCTCACATAAGAGCTGGGTCTTGACCCAGCCTACAAGATTACCAGCCAGAAGAGACGGTCATGGGTGATGCTCGTGCCTCTGGTCAAAACAAGAAGTCCTCATGACTGGCTGAAAGCAGGTAGCTGATAGCTGACAGCCGGCAGTTTTGAGTCCCCACCATGTCTCGCTACGTCGTTGGCATCGACCTGGGAACGACCAACTCGGCGCTGGCGTACGCCGACAGCCGCGAGGCCACGCCGGACAAGCCGCCGCCGATCCGCACGCTGCGCGATCCCGCAGGTCGTCGGCGTCGAACGACGTCGGCGAGCGGCCGGTCTTGCCGTCGTTCCTGTACCTGCCCGGCGAGAAGGAGTTCCCGCCGGGGGCGCTCGACCTGCCCTGGAAGACGCCGCCGACCGGGTCGTCGGGCTGTTCGCGCGCGAGCACGGCGCGAAGGTGCCGGGCCGGCTGGTCGAGCTCGGCCAAGAGCTGGCTCTCGCACGCGGGCGTCGACCGCCGGGCCGCGATCCTGCCCTGGACGGCGGCGGACGACGTGCGCCAAGGTCTCGCCGGTCGCGGCGTCGGCGGCCTACCTCGCGCACCTGCGCGACGCCTGGAATCACGCCGATCGCCGGCAAGAGCCGCGCGACCGGCTCGAAAACCAGGACGTCCTCCTGACCGTCCCGGCCTCGTTCGACGCCGTGGCGCGCGAGCTGACCGTCGAGGCCGCGCGGCAGGCCGGGCTCGAGCAGGTCACCCTGCTCGAGGAGCCGCAGGCCGCCTTTTACGCCTGGCTGGCGGCCCAGGGCGACGCACTGGCGGAAGAAGGTCAAGGTCGGCGACATCATCCTGGTCTGCGACGTCGGCGGCGGCACGACCGACTTCACCCTGATCGCCGTGACCGACGCAGGGCGGCGACCTGGCCCTCTCCGCGCTGGCCGTCGGCGAGCACATCCTGCTCGGCGGCGACAACATGGACCTGGCGCTGGCCTACGCCGTCGCCGCCACGCTGCCCGAGGGCATGGAGGGCCTCGACGCCGCGCCAGCGCGTCGCGCTGGGCCACGCCTGCCGCGCGGCCAAGGAGACGCTGTTCGCCGACCCGAAGAAGAACGCCGCGCCCGTGGCCGTGCTGGGCCGGGGCTCGAAGGTCATCGGCGGCTCGATCAAGACCGAGCTGACCCGCGAGATGCTCGACCAGGTCCTGCTCGACGGCTTCCTGCCCGCCTTGCGCCCGACCGACCTGCCCGCGCGGGGCGGCGGATCGGCCTGACCGAGATCGGCCTGCCGTACGCCGCCGACCCGGCGATCACCCGCCACCTGGCCCGGTTCCTGAGCCAGCAGGCGGGCTCGCTGCACACCGGAGGGCGCGATTCGTCCGGCCGTCGGCCGTGCTGTTCAACGGCGGCGTCTTCAAGGCCGGCCGAGCTGCGGGAACGGATCCTCGAGGTCCTCTCCGGCTGGGCCGGCCGGCCGGTCCCCGCGCTGGAAGCGACCGACCTCGACCTGGCCGTCGCCCGCGGCGCGGCCTATTACGGCCAGGTCCGGCGCGGCCGGGGGGTGCGGATCCGCGGCGGCGTGCCGCGGTCGTATTACGTCGGCCTCGAGACGGCCGCGCCGGCCGTGCCGGGCGTGCCGCCGCCGATCAAGGCCCTGTGCGTCGTGCCGATGGGCATGGAGGAAGGGACCGAGGCCGACGTGCCCGGCCCCGAGTTCGGCCTGGTCGTCGGCGAGCCGGCCGAGTTCCGCTTCCTCGGCTCGACGACCCGCCGCGACGACCCGGTCGGCACCATCCTCGACCGCTGGGCGCCCGACGAGCTCCAGGAGCTGGCCCCGCTCGAAACCGCCCTCGGCGCCGACGACGGCAAGGCGGAAGGCGAGACCGTGCCCGTCCGGCTGCACTGCGCACGTCACCGAGGTCGGCACGCTCGACCTCTGGTGCGAAGCACCCGCGAACCCGGCCGCTGGAAGCTGGAATTCAACGTGCGGGAGCCGTCGAGGTGGCTCGGCCCACCCTCTACCGGAAACCGGACCGGAAAGGACGGTGGGCCGACCCATCCTACAAAACCGAAGGGACGTGTAACCGCCCCCTTCGCGCCACAGAACAGGTGAACGACCCGTGGCGACCGTGAACGTCACGGCGCGGGTTGGGTGCAGGAACAGGTGATTCAAGGAGTTTGATCATGCGCAAACGAGGATTCCTGACTGCGGCGGCCATGCTGGGTCTCTTGATGGGCGGCGTGGCGATCCAGGCCATTGCCCAGGAGGCCGCGAAGCCGGCGGGCGGCTTCCGCGATTCCGCGATCGGCAAGTTCATCCACGGCGAGATCGGGCGGATCATGGTGCTGCACTCGGAGCTGAACCTGACCGCCGAGCAGAAGGCGGCGTTCCGCTCCACGATCGCGTCGCACAAGAAGGAGATCGCCGAGACGGCCGCGCCCGTGATCGCCAAGCGGAAGGCGCTGCTGCACGCGGTGCTGGCCGAGAAGGATGACGCCACCATCCGCGCCGCGGCCGACGACCTGGGCAAGGCCATCGGCGACGCGGCCGTCAAGGCCGCCCGGCTCCATCACGAGCTGAAGGCGAAGGTCAAGCTGACCGACGAGCAGATCGCCACGATCAAGAAATTCCACGCCGAGACCGATGAGGCCGTCGATCATCTTCTCAAGAAGATGTGCGAAACCAAGTAATTCGGATCGCCCATGATCCTCTCCCTGCTGTCGTGGTCGGTCCGGCCCCCGACCGGGCCCGGATCGTCGCCGTCTGTGCGGTGGACGAGGCTGCGGACGGCGCCGAGGCCGCCGATATCGCGGCCAGCCGGCGCGGCGACGGCGCGTCCTACGAACGGCTCGTCCGGCGGCACCAGGACGCGATCGCCGCGTACCTGCGGCGTTTCACGGCCGATGGGCGTTGCCTCGAAGAGCTGGTGTACGATGTGTTCGTCGAGGCCTATTTCAGCCTGTCGGGTTATTCCGCCCGGGCGCCGTTTGCGCACTGGCTGCGGCGCATCGCCACCCGCGTCGGCTACCGCTTCTGGAAACGGCGCAAGCGGGCCGCCCGGTGGGTACCCTTGCCGGCCGATGCGCAAGCCCGCGTCGCGCCACCCGACGATGCCCTGTCGATGCGCGACGAGCTCGACGCGGTGCTCGGCCGGCTCGCGCCCCGCGATCGGCTGGTGGTCACGCTGCTGTACCTGGAAGAGCACTCGGTGGCCGAAACGGCCGCCCTCACCGGCTGGAGCCCGACGATGGTGAAGGTGCAAGCCTACCGCGCCCGGCGCCGGCTCCGCGTCCTGCTGGAGGACGCCTGATGAACGAGATCGACCGCCTGAAACAGCTCGACGCCGCGACCGGACCGCCGCCCCGCGTGGATGTCGCCGCGCGGGTCGTGGCCGACATCCGGCGCATCCCCGGGCGATTCGCGCGCCGCTGCTGGTGGTGCTGGCGACCCTGGGGTCCTCGGCCGCCCTGACCGCCACGTACCTGGCGTATGAAGTCTGGTCGGTTTTGTACGACCCCCTGGGCCAGTTTCTCGATTCCTGGTCGCTGGTGCTGCGATGAGGACGGAAGCCTCCACCCCACCGGTTGAACTACCGGTACCGCGCGACCGGACCTGGCCGACCGTGCTCCTGGCGGCCGTCCTTTTCCTGGCGGGCGGTGTCTGCGGCGCGGGCCTCACCCTCATGCTGGCCGTGCAGCACATCCAGCACGTGATCCAGAATCCAGACCAGGCGCCCGCCGCGATCGCCGGTCATCTGAGCCAGCGACTGGGACTGAACGAGGCGCAGCGGACGCAGGTCGAAGAGATCCTGGCCCGCCACCAGCGCGTGCTCCAGGGAATCCGCTATCGCGTGCAGCCGCAAGTCGTGGCGGAGCTGGACGCGGTGCGTAACGACGTGGACACGGTGCTCACCCCGTCCCAGCGCGACGCCTGGCACCGCCTGTTCGCGCGGATGGAACACCACTGGATTCCGCCGCTCCCCGCGCCGCCAGTCCCCCAGACCACAAAGCCCGATGACGGACGGCTGTAGGGTCTTCTGGACATGTGTTTAGGAGGTTGAGAGCCCAGTTCTTTCTGGTCTTATCTGTGTAGCGGCGGCCGTCCCGGCCGCTCCGGACTCCTCATACCGGAGCGGCCGGGACGGCCGCCGCTACACAGATAATACGGTTCCCGGGAATTTCCTGCACAGCCGGGGGCGGCTGTGCCACAGAACTGTGGGCCAGCCGCCCCCGGCTGGCCAGCGCACCAAATTCCTGGGAACCGTATAAGACCCATCTCGCACACCCTCTCAAAGCGCGACCCGCAGCACCTTGCCGCCGCGGACCTGCTTGGATTTGAGCTCGGCCAGGGCCTGGTTCGCCTGTTCCAGAGGGTATTCCTGGATCTCGGGACGGAGCGGGATGGCCGCGGCCAAGTCGAGGAACTCCCGCACGTCGCGGCGCACCACGTTCGCCACGCTCTTGATCTCCTTTTCGAGCCAGAGGCTGGCGGCGTAGTCGAGATCGAGGAGGACCGCCTTGTCGTGGTCTTCCTTGCGGATGGCGTTGATGACCAGCCGGCCGCCGGGCGCGAGGTGTCGGAGCGCTGCGACGATCGGCGTCCAGACCGGCGTCGTGTCGATGATGGCGTCGAGCGGCTCGGGAGGCGTTTCGGACGTCTCGCCGGCCCAGGCGGCACCGAGATCGCGGGCGAAGGCGCTCGGACTCGGCGCGGGCAAAGACAAAAACCGGCGAGTTGGGAAACCGGTGCCGGGCCATCTTCAGCACGAGGTGCGCCGAGGCGCCGAAGCCGGTCAGCCCGAGCCGCTGACCGTCAGTGAGATTGGTCAATCGCAGCGAGCGATAGCCGATCGCTCCCGCACAGAGCAAGGGCGCGGCCTCGGCGTCGGTGAACGTGTCGGGAATCCGGTGCGCGAACGCTTCGGGAACGGTCATCCGCTCGGCGTACCCGCCGTTGGCGTCGCGTCCCGTGGCGCGGAAGAACGGGCACAGGTTCTCGTCGCCGCGCCGGCATTGCGGGCACGTGCCGCACGCCGAGAAGATCCAGGCGACGCCCACGCGCTCGCCCGGCCGGAACGCGGTCGCTCCCAGCCCCAAAGCCGCCACCCGTCCCACGGCCTGATGCCCGAGGATGACCGGCAGTTGCCGGGGCGGCGTGCGCCCTTCAATCTCGTCCAGCTCCGTGTGACAGACGCCGCACGTTTGCACCCGGACCAGGATCTCGCCCGGACCGGGGATCGGGTCCGGCACATCGGCCCGTCGGAGCGGTTCAGGATTCTCGGCCAGCGGGCCGAGGGCCTCCAGCAGCATGGCGCGCATGGTCGTTCGAGGGTTTGCCACCCCCGCCTTCCCGTTTTTGATGGAGTCAAGAAGAATTCTCTTTCCCGGACGCGCGGCGCTCACGACACTGGTCGGTTATGCTAGAGCACGGGGGCTGTCCGCCACGGGGTGCGGTCGCGGACAGTGGCGATGAGACGCAAGCGGGCTGCGCGAGCCGGGGGCACGTTGTTGTTTCCATCCCGTTCTCATTCCTTCGATGTGGAGGATGAACCATGAGGGGCACGTCCTATCCAGACGGCACGCGGATCTACTCCGTCTGGTTCACGCAGTCCTGCGGCCTCGTCTTCCACATTCAGGTCCGGGCGCGCGACTCGGGCGAGGCTGAGGAAAAGATCTACACCAAGTACCCCAACGCCTACCGGCTCATCTCCGAACCCGATGAGCTGGACCCCGAACTCTACGACGAGAAGCTGTGATTTGTCGGGTGGCGGTGCCCACCCTACGAAGACTCGGACACGCGGATCTCGACATTGAGCTGCTGGCCCAGACGCTCCAGGTCGACCTCCCAGGTTTCCCGCGGGAGGCTCGGTGGGACGGCGACCGCGGCGGTCATGGAAAACAACGGCGTGCCGCTCACCGGAGCGCGCGTCGTGCCGGTGTCCAGGGATTCAATGTTGATGCCCCACTGCGAGAGCGCGCGGGCGATCTCGTGGACGATCCCCTCGTGGTCGGCCCCGTGGACTTCAATCTGATAGGGCCGCCAGCCGGGAGGAAACTCCACCTGCGCCGGCTCGGTCCGGCTGATCGTGACCTTCAAGCCCTGAGCGGCGAGCCGTTCGACGTCCTGTTCCAGGCCGGCCAGCCGCTCGGCGGGGACCGAGACCAGCATGAGGATCGCGAACTCGCCCCCCAGCCGGGCCATGCGGCTGGTTTCCACGTTGCCGCCGAGATCGAGCAGGAACCGGGTCACGTCCTCGACCAGCCCGATCCGGTCCTGGCCGGTGAGAGTCAAGATGAGTGTGGAGCGCATCCGCGGCCGTCCTTTGGGGGAAATGTCGCCCTTGCCGCCCACGGTTCGGGCTCCCTCTGTTGTACGGCTTTGTCCCCTGTCTTTCGAGAGGCGGTGTTCACCACGGAGTCACGGAGAACACAGAGTCGGACACGGAGAATTCCTCCTCTGTGAGAACTCCGTGTTCTCTGTGACTCTGTGGTGAAGAAGGCCCTTGCAAATCAACGAGTCCCCGCCGACGAGAAGGAATCCATGACCCCGATCTGCGGCGCCGTCACGCTGAACTCGACGACCTCGTTCTCCTGACCAAAATAGCCGCCCCACCCGATGCGCACGGCGCTGATGCGTTTCCGATCGAGCGTGCCATCGGCATCTTGCGACCAGCCCGCGAGCTGAAACCGGCTGAGCGGGAGGAAACTGCGCTCGTGGCCCGGCGCGGCCAGCGACCGGCCCGTGGTGGCGAGGAAGTCTCCACCGCCCTCTTCGTGAAGGATCACGAGGAGCTCGATTCGGCGTGCGCTGGCCGTCGGGGACCGTCGTGTCGAGGACCAGACACGACGCCTCCGAAGAATCCGCGGCCGGCTCGTAAGAGAAGTTTGTGAAAAGATGTGTATCGACTTTCCCCTTGGTCAGGACGGCGCGTGTCGTCCAGACGTCCGGCAGGCGATTGCTGGACACGGGCTCGGTTTTGATGTCGGCCCGGACAAACTCGCCATGAGGGAGAGTCGGCACCACATTCGGGAGGGATCGCGTCGTCAAGTTCGGCAGCGAGCCGCTGGAAACCGGATGACGCCGCGGGGGACGTGCTTCGGCAAATCGCACGATCGTCGCGCCAAACGGCTCCAGGCTCAGCGCGATCGGCCCGTCCGGGCTCAAGGGCTCGACCCGACCGGTCGCGAGGTCCCAGCGCTCGGGCGCGCCCGTCGCGGCGAAGCGGACCGAACCCGCCCAGGGCTTCGCGCTGTCGTTGATGACAAAGTAGACTTCATGCCCGTCGATCCGTCGATGCGTCACGCGCAAGGGAGCGGCCGGATCGCCGGGATCGACGTCCGCATCGAGTAATCCCTTGAGCACGAGCGGCAGCAGTCCCGCGCTGCCCGAGGGCAGGAAGACGCCGGCGCCGCCCGTCTGCTGGGCGTGGACGAGGGGGGCATTCGAAGCCGCGCCGAAGAGGTCCTGGGACAGAGCCTGGACCTGCGCGCAAGGGAACTCGGCCTCGCTGTTGACCGGCAAGGCGCCGAGGGCAACGACGACACCGCCTTGTTTCACGAATCGCGCGAGATTCTCCCAGGCCGCGCGCGGCAGCGTGTCCACGCCGGGAAGGACGACCACCCGCCATCGCAACGGGCCGTGGACAAGTGCGTCGGCCTCGATCTGGGATTCGGCCAGGGTGCGGCCATCGACAATCGTGAAGTCGCGCTGATTCTGGAACAGCCCGTCCAGCGCGCCTCGGTAGAGGGTCTCGATCCGCGCATCGGCCTGCGCTTCCTTGGCCCAGTGGTGCGAGGGAACAAAGCGGGTCCAGAGGCTTTCCACCGGGTACACCACGGCCACGTCGGCTGCCTGGTGCCCGCCGGTGAGCATCGTGCTGGCTCGTCCCACCCCTTCGTTCAGACGCACCAGTTGCTCATCGGAAAGACCCGTGAAGCGATAATAACTGGTGATGCAGTTCACGCCGCCGACCATGAGCCGGTGGCACGTCCCGCGGATCTCCGCCTCGGTCACGACCCGCGCGGGCCGCGCGTCGCCGGCCGGGCGGTACGCCTGGGCATGATCGGACGTTTCACACATGACGATCTGTTTGCCTTCCAGCTCCGCCGCGCTGGCGAGCAGCCGGGCGATATACCAGGGGACCTCGCCCGGAACGCTGGTCAGGCAGTCGATGCTCGGCGCGTCGAGGCGGCGGGCGCAGCGGAAGAAATCGCCGTAGAGCGGTACGTGCGCGACGAGTCCTTCTTCCATCAAGAGATGCCCGCCGGACAAGATCTTGTGCGGCCGGCACCACTCCTGGATCTGGCCGAAGAAGTTCTCCGAGACCAGTTCGCCGATCGTCTGCCAGTAATCGTAACGGTGTTTCTGCCCCGCCGGTCCCGCGTCGGCGATGAGTTCCGGAACGATCGGCGCCAGCGCATAGCCCCGGCGCTTCTCGAACGCGCCCGGCAAGCCCGGCGACCAGGGCAGCACGCGATACGGCATCGGCCGCAGGAACACACTCATGAGGGAAGGTTCATCCGTGAACGTGGAGACGAACGTGCGGCCCAGGTCCGCGCCGAAGTGCTCGGCGTAGCGATCGTGGGTGGCGTGCAAAAACGCGGCGGTCGGCTCGCGCATGAGCAGATTGATATAAGGCATCTTGGCCGCGAGGTTTCCCTCGGCGTGCGTGCCTTCGTACAGCCGGCTCTCGGTGACGATCATCGCGCGCCAGCGACCGGCCGGCGGTTGCCAGTGCAGCTTGCCGTCATGAAGCTGCGCGGACAGGTCTTGTTTTGATGTCGGATCGATCTGGCCGTCGCGCACGGGAAACGCCGCGGCGAGCATGAGGGTTCCCGGCGGTGATTCCAGATCGACCGGCGCACTGGCCGATTCCACATCGGCGATGAGCAGGCCGCGGGCTTCCCAGGCCGGATGGTCGCGCAGCACGATGCCGCCCGCGTTGCCCGAGGGATAGCCGCGCTCGTCGTAGAGCCACAACGTCCAGCCCGCCTTCTTGGCCGCGGCCACCGCGCGTTCCAGCGCACGCCACTTCGGAGCGCTCTCCAGGTAGCCGTCAAACGCGACGTTGCAGACCACCCCGCCGAAACCCTGCTTCGACAGGCGGCCGATCAGATTGTCCTGCGCCTCGGGCGCATCGGGCCACGAGTGAATGATCTTGAGCATGCGCGACCCGGCCGGCGGCGTGGCGAACCGCGCCGCCAGCGGCGGATCGTCGGCCAGGACCAGCACGGGAGTCAACACGAGAACCGCCAGCGCGGCGAGGCTCGACCATGTTTGTGCGAAGGTGCTCTGGGACATCCTCGTCCATTCTCCGTCGGGGGATTCGAAATCAGGTAAACGCCTCATGCTCCGTGCGCGTGATGATCTCCTCCTGAAGCTCAACCGACAGGTCACAGAAGTAATCACTGTAGCCGGCCACGCGGACGATCAAATCGCGGTGCTGGTCCGGCTCGGTCTGCGCCTGCCGCAAGGTCTCGGCGCGGACGACGTTGAACTGGACGTGATGGCCGTCCATCTTGAAGTAGCTGCGCACAAGGTGAAGCCATTTCTTGATGCCGTCGTCGTTCGCCACCAGCGACGGCGTGAACTTCATGTTCAGCAGCGTACCGCCCGTCTTGATGTGATCCATCTTCGCGGCCGACCTGAGCACGGCCGTCGGGCCGCGGCGGTCGGCGCCTTGCACGGGCGAGATCCCCTCCGAGACCGGCATGCCGGCCTGGCGGCCGTCGGGCATCGCTCCCGTCACCGCGCCGAAGTAGACGTGGCACGTCGTGGGCAGCATCTCCACGCGATACCGCCCGCCCTTGGTGTTCGGCCGGCCGTCGATGGCCTCGAAGCAGGCGTTGAAGACCCGGACCATGATCCCGTCGGCGGCATCGTCGTCATTGCCGTATTTTGGCGCCGGTGCCACAGGCGCTGGCGCAAGAATTCCTGTCCCTCGAAGTTCTGATCGAGCACGCGCACCAGCGCGCCAGGTTCATCCAGCGCCCCTCGAAGACACTCTCCTTGAGGGCCGCCAGCGCGTCGGTGATGCTGCCCAGGCCCACCATCTGGAGGAACGTGTTGTTGTAGCGCGCGCCTCCCGCGTTGTAGTCCAGGCCCTTCTTGATGCAGTCATCCGTCAACACCGACAGGAACGGCGCGGGCATCAGGTCGGCGAACATGCGCTCGATCAGTTGATTGCCAGCAACCTTGATGTCGAGGAAATGATTCAATTGCCGCCGGAAGGCATGGAACAGCTCATCGAACGATTCGAAGGATTCCGGCGCGCCCGTGGCCGGTCCCAGACGCTTGCCGGTCCGGGGATCGACTCCATCGTGCAGCGTGATCTCGAGCACCTTCACGAGGTTGAAATACCCCGTCAAGATATACGCTTCCTTGCCGAACGCGCCGACCTCGACACAGCCGCTGCAACCGCCGGCACGCGCGTCTTCGAGCGTCTTGCCCTGGCGCAACTGTTCCTGGACGACGGCGTCGGCATTGAAAATGGAAGGGAAGCCGTACCCCTTGCTGATGACGCGGAGCGCATGTTTCAACAGGGAATCGGGCGTCTTCCGCGAGAGCTGAATATTGCTGCTGGGCTGCAACAGGTGCATCTCGTCGATGATGTCGAGGAGAATGTGCGAGACCTCGTTGGAGCCGTCCGAACCGTCCGCCAGCACCCCGCCGATGTTGATGTTGGCGAAGTCGGTGTAGGTGCCGCTCTCGGCCGCCGTGACGCCGACCTTGGGCGGGGCGGGGTGGTTGTTGAACTTCACGAAGAACGCTTCCAGCAACTCGCGGGCACCCTCGCGCGTGAGCGTGCCATCAGCCAGCCCGCGTTCGTAGAACGGCCCGAGGTGCTGGTCGAGATGGCCCGGATTGAAGGAATCCCAACCATTGAGCTCCGTGATCACCGCAAGGTGGCAGAACCAGTACGCTTGCAGCGCCTCGTGGAAATCGCGCGGCGCGTGGGCCGGGACGTGGCGGCACACCTCGGCAATCTTTTCCAGTTCCGCCTTGCGCCGAGGGTCGGTCGCGCGGACAGCCCGTTCCTCGGCCAGTTCGGCATGCCGCCGCGCAAAGTGCATCACCGCGTCGCAGGCGATCGACATCGCCCGCAGCGCCTCGCGCTTCTCGTAGGCCCGAGGATCGTGCAGGAAATCGAGGTGGGCGATCTCACGCCCGATGTCGGCCTGGAAGTCGAGCAGGCCCCGCTTGTAGATCTTGTCGTCGAGCACGGTATGCCCCGGCGCGCGCTGCTCCATGAACTCGGTGAAGAGGCCGGCCTCATAAGCGTCGCGCCATTCCGCCGACAGTTCCTGGAACATCCGGTCGCGCAACGACCGGCCGCGCCAGTAGGGGATCACCTTCGATTCATAGATACGCAGACATTCTTCATTGACATCATAATGTGTCTTGGGACGTGAATGGAGAATGCGCAAGTCATCGAGACTGTGACAGGTCAGCTCGGGAAAGGTCGGCGCGGCCTTCGGGCACGGGCCGCGCTCGCCGACGATCAGTTCGTCTTCCCCCATGTAGATTGTCTTATATTCACACAGATAGAGGAAAGACCGCGCACGCATGATGCCAATCGAATATTTTCCCTCGTTGGCCTGGTAGAAGTCGGTCAGGAGGGCAGCGCGCTCGGGCGAGATCGAGGGGCGGGCGTCGAGGCTCTCTTGCCGCAGCCGGCGGGTCCGTTCGGTCATCGTGTCAGCCTCCGATCCGGGTGGACAGTCCTTGCGCCGCGAACCGCTCCCGCGCCGACTCCAGCAGCGCGGCGCCGGGCGGGGCGAGGTCCGGATGTTCGTAAGTCAGGTTGAGACGTGAAAATTTGACTGTGCCGGCCCGGTGATACGGCAGCAGGTTGACTTCGGTCACGCCGGGCGTGGCGGCGGCCTCGCGCGCCAGGGCGTCGAGCTCGGCGGCCGAATCGTTCAGGCCGGGGATGATCGGGATGCGAATCCAGATATTCGCATGATGCCGCCCCAGAGCCTTCAGGTTCGCGCGAATCTGGGCATTCGAGACGCCGGTGAGCCGGACGTGGCGGGCCTCGTCGATGGCCTTCAGGTCGAAGAGGATCAGGTCGGCGGTCTGCGGCGATCTTCAAGAACTGTTCGAGGGGGGCGTGCCCGCAGGTATCGACGGCCGTGTGGAAACCCTGGTCCTTGCAGGCTTCGAGCAGGTGCAGGAGAAAGCTCGGCTGCGCCAGCGGCTCGCCGCCCGAGAAGGTAACGCCGCCGTCCGAATCGTCATAGAAGAGTCGATCCTTCTTGATCTCGGCGATCACTTCGGCCACGGTCATGCGCCGGCCGACGAGCTGGCGCGCTTCCGACGGGCATACTGCGACGCAGGCGCCGCAGGCGTTGCAGAAGGCCGCATTCAAGCCATGAGGACACGCGCGGCGCACGCCTCGCAATGGAGGCAACGGCCGGCCACGACCAGGATCTCGGGCCGGGCGGCCCGCGTTTCCGGGTTGTGGCACCACACGCAGCGCAGGGGGCAGCCCTTGAGAAAGACCGTGGTGCGAATGCCCGGCCCATCGTGGAGCGAGTAGCGCTGAATGTGACTGACCAGGCCGGATTCCATGCGGGTCACGTTCCGGGGCGTCACGAACTTCATCGGGAGAACCACTCTTGATCCTAACACAAGACTCCGCACGGCATCATCACGAAATGGGCGGGAGGCTACCGTCCGTGCGGGGGATAACCTATGCTCAGAGAGTCTTGTAGGGTAGGCTTCAGCCTGCCAATCCCATTTCCGTTCGACTCGAATGGGATTGGCAGGCTGAAGCCTACCCTACAAGACTCTCTGAACATAGCCCCTCGGGGCAGCGGGGGCTCGATAGGATCTGGTCAAGGCCGGGAGAAGGGACGATGATGCGTCGAAGCCCGCTCGGGAAGCCGTCGAGGTGGCTGAGTTGTCTGGTCGTTTTGATGTTCTCGGGAATGCCGGCCGCGCACGCGGCGGGACCGTTGACGGTCTACGTTTCCCGCGCGGCAACGACGCCTGGTCGGGGACGCTCGATGCGCCGAACGACGCGGGCACGGACGGGCCGTTCGCGACTCTGGAGCGCGCCCGCGACGCCGTCCGGACGCTCAAGAAAGGAAAAGACGCCGCCCGCGGTGTGGTGGTCCTGGTGCGGGGCGGCTCCTACGAACTGTCCCGGACGCTGACCTTCACGGCCGAAGATGGCGGTACGGCGGCCGCGCCGGTCGTTTACCAGGCGTATGACGGCGAGCGGCCGATCCTCCGCGGAGGGCGGAAAATCACCGGTCTGATTCCCTTCCAGGGATCGATTCTCAAGGCGGACCTGGCCGCGCAAGGGATGAAAGATGCGCAGCTTCCAGGAATTGTTCTGCGCCGGCAGCCGCTTGCCGCTCGCGCGGTATCCGAACTTTGATCCCGAGAACCCTTACGGCGGCGGCTGGGCGTTCGCCGACGGTAAGCTCCTGCCGATGTACGAGAACCAGCCCGGCGAAGACCAGCACACCCTCCACTACAAGGCGCAGGACGACCGCAAATGGAGCAAGCCGACCGAGGTCGAGGTCTTTGTCTTCGCCCGGTATAACTGGTGGAACAACATCGTGCCGGTCAAGGCCATCGACCGGGCCACGCGCACGATCACGCTGGCCGACGATGCCTCTTACCCGATCCGCCCCGGCGATCGCTATTACTTCCGTAACGCTCTGGAAGAACTCGACGCGCCCGGCGAGTGGTATCTCGACAAGGCGACGAGCACGCTCTACGTCTGGCCGCCGGCGCCGCTGGATGCGACTCACGAAATCGTCGCGCCGGTCGTCGGGACACTCATCACCATCGGCCGCGACACGGCGTTCCTCACCTTGCGCGGGTTCACGCTGGAATCTTGCACGGGCGAGGCCGTGTCGATGCGGGACACGATCTCTTGCCAGGTCGCCGGCTGCACGATCCGGGGCGTCGGCGATTACCACCATGGGGCCGTCAGCGTCCACGGCGGTAAGCACAATCGCATTGTCGGTAATGACATTTACGATGTCGGCTCGCACGGGGTCTCCGTCAATGGCGGCGACCGCGTGACGCTCACGCCGGCCGAAAACGTCGCCGACAACAATTACATTCATCACATCGGCGTGCTCTACAAGCAGGGCGTGGGCGTGGCGCTCGACGGCGTGGGGAACACGGCCTCGCACAATTACATCCACGACGGCCCGCGCATGGGCATCATGTTCAGCGGCAACAACCTGGTGCTCGAATACAACCACGTCCGCCACATGAACCTCGAGACCGAGGATACCGGCGCGGTGTACACCGGCGGGCGCGACTGGATCAGCTCGCGCGGCACGGTGATTCGCTACAATTGCTTCCATGACATGCTCGGCTTCGGCAAGGACGAGCAGGGCAAGTGGATCTCGCCGCACTTCGCCTGGGGCGTCTACCTGGACGACAACACGGGCGGCGTCGATGTGATCGGCAACATCGTCTATCGCTGCTCGCGAGCCGGGCTGCACCTGCACAACGGGCGCGACAACCACATCTTCAACAACATCTTCGTCGATAACGGCCCCCAGCAGTACGAGTACAGCGGCTGGACCGGCGCGAGCCGGATGTGGAACGACCACTTCCCGACGATGGTGAAGGGTTACGAGATGGTGGCGTCGTCGCCCGCGTGGAAGTCGATGCGCAACATGAATCTCCACCCGCGCGACGCCATCCTGCCCAGCGGCCTGATCATGACGGGCAACGACTTCGAGCGGAATATCATCGCCTATCACGACAAGGACGCCGCCCTGGTGCGGACGAACAATGTGCCGTTCGACCACAACGTGGCTGACCACAATCTGGTCTGGCACCAGGGTCTGCCCGCTGAAGACCGGCGAGCACAAGCCGGGCAAGACCATCTCGGACAATCTCGCGCCCAACGGCGGCTTCGCTCAGGGCGACTCGGCGGATTGCCGGCCGACTGGCAATGGCAGATCAAGACGAAGACGGCCGTCGCGGGCCTGGTGGAAGAGGACGGCCGCCGGGCCTTGAAGATCGATGCGGCTTTCGATACGTCCAAACCGCGCGACAATTACCCGATTGTCGTCAGCCGCGAGTTCCCCTGCAAGCCGGGCCATGCTTACCGCATCCAGGCGCGCATGAAGGCCGCGCATGAAGGCGCCAAGGCGGGGCTGATGCTCCAGAGCTACATGGCCAATGTCTATTTCTGGGCGAACTGGCCGAACGAGGTCAAGGTCGGCACCGACTGGAAGACGTATGAGTTTGTCTTCCAGGTCCCCGCGCCCGGCGAGCGTAACTACAATGAGCAGATGAAGCTGTTCCGCGCCCGGGTGGATTATCCCGACCCGAGCGGGTCGCTGCTCGTCGCCGAGGTGGCGCTGCACGAGATCGAAATGCTCGACGAGTGGGCCTCGTGGCAGGCCCTCGGCAACGATCGTCATTCCGTGGTCGCCGACCCGAAGTTTGTCGCGCCGGACCGCGACGACTTCCGGCTCCAATCCGATTCGCCGGCCTTCGCGCTGGGCTTCCAGGCGATCCCCGTCGAGAAGATTGGACCTTACCAGGATGAACTCCGGGCAAGCTGGCCGATCGTCGATGCACCCGGGCGCGCGAGCATCCGGTGCGGCCGCCACAGTGAGCGGGTGACATGAGAAGAGAAGGCAGACGGGAGATGGCAGTCGGCAGTTCTGCCATCTCCCCCCGAAGCGTCAGGGTCGCGGCGTGAGGAATAGCACACAAACCGGCTTCGGCACCGAGATCACCGTCCCCGCCGGCGTGAGCCGGCCGGTGGCGGGATCGACGCGGAAGACGACGATCGAGTTCGAATCCTGGTTGGCGGCCAGCAGCCAGCGGCCGGTCGGATCGAGGCTGAAACTGCGTGGGTTTTTGCCGCCGGTCGAGACATGATCGACGGCCGTGAGCCGGCCGGTGTCGGGACTCACGGCGAAGATCGCCAGCGAGTCGTGGCCGCGGTTCGAGCCGTAGAGGAACCGGCCCGACGGGTGGAGTTGGATCTCCGCGCAGGAACTCGCGACCGAGCTGCCCGAGGGGAGTGTCGAGATTGTCTGGATTGGCCGTAGCGTGCCTTTCGCAGTGTCGTAGTCGAACGCGGTGACGGCGCTGGCCATTTCACAAATCACGTAGGCGTGCTTCCCGTCTGGATGAAAAGCGAAATGGCGCGGTCCCGAACCGGCGCGACCGTCGCGAAGGCGGGATCATGGGCCGTCAGCGCATGTTTGCCGGCGTCAAAATCGTAGAGTTGGAGGTGGTCGAGTCCCAGGTCGGGCACCACCGCCAGGCGATTCGCGGCATCCAGCACGACTTCATGCGCGTGCGGACCTTCCTGGCGCCGGCGATCGACGCTCGACCCCTTGTGCTGGATCACCACGGCCGGCGCGCTCAGACGGCCATCCGCGGCGACGGGCAGCACGGACACGCTGCCGTTGCCGTAGTTGGCGACCAGGACATTGGCGCCGGTGGCGTCCACAGCCAGGTGGCACGGCCCCTGCCCGCCCGATGGCTGCGCATTGATCGGCGTGAGCGATCCCGTTTTCGCGTCGATGCCGAACCCGGCCACCGCGCCCTGGTTCCGCGCGCCGCGCCGTAGACCTCGCTGACCGCATACAAGAAACGGCCCTGCGCATCGGCCGCCAGGAACGACGGGTTCGCCACCTCCGCCACCGGCATCGGCTCCGCAACTTGGCCGCTCGCCGGGTCCAGGGTGAGCGTGTAAATCCCCTTGCTGGCCGAGCCCTCCGTGTACGTGCCGACGTAGACCCGTTCCAGGCCGTCGGCCCACGCGGGCATCACGAACAGCAGCAGGATCCCCAGCGCGGTCCACGATCGCTTCATCGGGCGGACTCCCTTGGCAGAAAAAAAAGGTGCGTTTCACTTCGCCTTCGAAAAGTCGTACAGGAAGATCCCATAACCGACGCCGGCCGGGTCCTTCGACCGCGCCATCTGGAAGGCCATGGAGCGGCCGTCGTCGCTGATGACGGGATTCGAGGCCTTGAACCCGCGCACGTCCGAAAAGTGCGTCAGGCGCTCCATCCGGCCGCTGCCATCGAGGGCCAGCTTCCAGAGGTCGATGTTGCCCGCGCCTTTCAACCCGAACTTGTTCTCGCGGTCGCACTCGACGCAGGTCCATTTGCCGTCCGGAAAGACCCCTTCGGGCTCGTCATACTGGCCGGGGGCGTTCGAGAAGTTCGTGACCGCCTTCGTCTCGAGGTTCACGCCGCAGACATCCGTGCCGTTGTGGCCGTAGGCGCTGAAGGTCAGCAGCTTCTCGTCGGGAGGGACGAAATTCTGGGTTTCCAGCGTGCAACGGAAGGGCAAGTCGCGGCTCTCGAGTACAAGACGCTGGTGGGCCAGGCGGGGCTGGCCGTTCTCGGTCACGATGTCGGCCTCGTAGATGCGTGAGCCGCCGGGCGGGATCTCGTCGGGGTACTCTTCGTGGACGTGGGTCCAGGCAATGTGCATTCTCGACCGCGAGACGGCCGGCCCCTCGGAGCATTTCGTACCCAGCGGCACGGGCGGCTTGGTGAAGCTCTTGTCCAGCACGTACAGGAAGCACTGGGAACGGCTGGGCCAGGGATTTTTGGGGTCGAACTGCTCCGGGCCCGACAGCAGGATGTCGCCATTGGCCAGGTAGAGGGCCCGGGTATAGCCGTGGTGGAAGTAATGGGCCGTCCGGAGGCGCACCTGGCGGGTGGCGATGTCCACCTCGTAGGCGTCGCCGAAGGTCTTCTCCACGAACAGGATCGTCTTGCCGTCGTGCGAGAAGTCCGCCCGCTCGCCGAAGTTCGTCAGGCGGACGATGTGCGGCGGCAAGGTCTGGTCGGGCGCGGGTTCCTCCGCGGCCAGCGCCGCGAGCGGGAACAAAACGAGCAAGCAGCCCATCATGGGACAAACCTCCAGCGTGTGGAAGCGAAACGATGATCGAGACGACTCAGGCCTTGGCCTCGAAGGCATCCAGCGACGCGTGCTCATCGTCGTCGATATCAAACACCCGATCGAGGGCGGCAATGCGGAAGATTTCCTTGAGGTTGGGATTGAGGCCGCAGACCCGCAGGCTGCCGCCCGTCTTGTTCGCCTTGCGTTTCAGGCCGATGAGCTTGCCCAGCATGATGCTGGCCATGTACTGCACTTCGCGGAAGTTCAGGACCAGCCGGGTGTAACCCTTGTCCTCGATGAGGCTGTAAAGCTGGTCGCCGATCTCCTGCACGTCGTTGTGCTCGCCAAAGACCTCGCGGATTTCCGGCTCGAGCAAGCGGACGACGGCCACGCCGTTGACCATCTCGACCTGGATGTGCTGCTTGGTGGGCTCCGACATCGGACTGGTTCCTTTCACGCGCGATCACGATGGGGGGAAGGGATCTCGCCATGCCTTCCATCATCGCGCCGGCCCGTCGGCCACGCAACGGCATGATCCGCGTCAGAGAGTTTACCGGCGGTTCGGGGTGGCATGCCCACGCAGACGAGGGCATGCCACGCTTGGGGTAAGGTCTGGCCTTGTCAGCCCGAAGCGCCAGCGAGTGCATCGGTCTTTGAACCATTCAAATGCATGCACTCGCTGGCGCTTCGGGCTTGCCGAGCTAAGAGGCTATCCGGAAAGCCCCGAAGGGGCGGCAGCGCATAGCCAGGGGCGTCAGCCCCTGGAGAGGTGAACGGCGCGACACAAGCCCTTTTCCGTTCCGCAGGGGTGACAGAAGACGGGGTCCCGCTGGGTTTTCTGTCGCCCCTGCGGAGCGGAAAAGGAGGATGGCGCGGTCGCGGTCCCGGCCCCAGGGGCTGACGCCCCTGGCTCTACGCTGCCGCCCCTTCGGGGCTGAAAACCATCTTCTCGGATAGCCTCTAAGGCGCCACCTCACCCCCGGGGCGGCCGATGCAGAGAATGGTCAGGTCGTCGCTCTGGGTGCGCGCGCCCGCGTGATGGCGGACGGTCTGCACCAGGGCCTCGCCGGCGACGGCCGGCTGGGACGGCGCGGCGAGCAGGGCCTGCTTGAGCCGCTCCAGACCGAGCGGCTGGCCCGCGATGTCGAGCGCTTCGATCACGCCGTCGGTGAACATCACCACCGTATCGCCCGGTTCGAGCGTCGTGCTGACGGCGCGGAAGGTCTCGTCCAGCTCGACGCCCAGCGGCAGGCTGAGCACCGGGGCATTGAGCGCCTCGACCCGGCCCGCGGCGCGGCGGACCCACAAACCGGGATGCCCGGCGTTGACGACCGTCACCCAGTGCTCGAGCGTATCGACGACCACCAGCAAGAACGTGACGAACAGCTCGGGAATGCCCGTCTCGCACAAGAGCCGGTTGAGCCGGTGGACGGCCGCCGCGGCCTCGGTCTCGGACTGGAGCACGACCCGGACCTCGGCCGAGAGCTTGGACATCATGAGCGCCGCGGGCATCCCCTTGCCCGCCACGTCGCCGACGGCCAGCGCCCAGCGCCGTTGCTGGCCGCCCGTGGGATCGTCCGGCCGGGGCAGCGGAAACCAGCCGTAGTAATCGCCCCCGACAAACCGCGCCGGCTCGTAGAACTGCCAGAACGGATAACCTCCCAGCTCGTGGCGACCCTCGGGAAGGAGGGCCTGGAGCACCTGCCGGGAGTAAAGCAGCTCCTGTTCCAGCTCCTTTTGCTTGAGCACCTGCTCGTGCAGCCGGGCATGTTCCACGGCGATGCTCACCTGGCTGGCCACGGCCATCAGCAGGTCCAGGTCTTCCTGATCGAATTTGCCGCCGCCCTCGGGGATGTCGAGCTGAATGACCCCGATGGGGCGGCGTTTCACGTCCAGGAGCGGCGCGCACATCAGCGACCGGAGCCGGCGGTCGGTGACGCTCTCGGAGGTGGGAAAATCCACTTTCGCATCCCGGCTGAGGATGGCCTGGCCGCCCTCGAGAACGCGGTTGAGGATCGTGCGGCTGATGGCCAGCTCCTCGTCCCGGCCGGACCGGTTGCGAATGGCGCGGGGCATCAGGGTCTGATCGGCGCCCGATTGCAGCAGGACAAAGCCGCGCTTGGTGGCCGGGAAGATCTGAAACAAGGCCGCCAGCGTGTTGTCGAGGATCTCGCCCAGCTCGAGGGTGCGACCCAGGTCGCGGCTGATGTCCATGACGGCCCGGAGCTTCTGCTCGGGGCGGATCGCACTGGGAGGGGCCGTGGAAGCGTCGAGCGCGGCGAAGATCGTCGAATCGGTCTCGTCCTGGTCGCGGATCGTCACCCAGCGGGTATGAAACTCGAAGGCGAAGTCGCAGACCTGGAAGACCATCCCCTCGACGAGCTTCACCGGGCTGGTGAGCCGCTGGCCCTGGACGAACGTGCCGGCGTAACTGTGATCGGTCAGGATGAACCCGTCCGGCGTGCGAGCGATGGTCGCGTGTTTCTTGGAGATGTACTTCGGCTTCAGGAGGATGTGGCAATCGGGCAAGCGGCCGATGACGGTCACCTTGCGGTCGAGCGGGATGAGCCGCCCGGGCGTCGGCCCGTTGACCATCCGGAGCATCGGGGTGTAGTCCGGGTTCGAGGGCATGTCCGGCGGGCGCCTCACGATCCCATTGACAGGCCGCGGTCATCAGGACCATCGTAACGCCGCGCGGCCGCTTCTTCCAACCAGTCGTGCCGCGACGCGACATGCCGACGCGGCGCCGCCATTCTACACGGTACCTCGTAACAAGAATCCCTCCAGGCAAATCTGCGACCACGTCTCGAACTCGCTCCGGAGCGCCGCGACCTGGTCCAGGGGCAGGAAGGCGCAGTCGGCCAGGCCGTCCTCGCGCGGGCGCACTTCGGGGCGGTCGAGCCTCGAAGAGGTGGACGACGCCGAGATGGACCGCGCCGACGGGCGTGGTGTCGTCATTGATGAGACCGACGCGGCGCAGCCGGCCGGGGCTGGCGACTTCGACCTCCTCGTCGAGCTCGCGCTGCAGGGCGATATCATAGGCGTCGCGGGTGGCGCGGCCGTCGGCGTCGGCCTCGTCCACGTGGCCGCCCACGCCCAGCGAACGCAGGCGGTGCAGCCGCGCCTCGCCTTGCGAGGTGCCCCGGCGGTAGCAAAAAACCCGTTCGCCGCACCGAAAGATGACGTACGGGATGAGCTGCTTGAAGCCCGGGTCGCTCTCGACGTCCGCCCGCGGACGGAACTCGGCCCGCCCCGGACGAAGCAACTCCTCCAGGTACGCCTCGGCCCGGTCCGAAAAGCCTTGAAAACGGCCCAGCCGGTCCAGCTCGGCGCTCGGGACGACCAGGACGCGGCCCGCGGGAAAATGCACGCTCACCGTGGATCCCCCAAAAAAATGAGACTGTGGCGAGGATACCGGGTCGGTCTTGAACCCATTGCGGAAGAGATATTGGGTGCCACGGGTTCCGTCCGCGGAACCCGTGTCTGCCCACCCGGGACACGGGTTCCGCGGACGGAACCCGTGGCACCCAAGCGTTCCGGTAGGACACACCGGTTTCCTTGCTCCAGTGTTGATGAAATCGTGATGCCGGCCATCCGCTGGCCGCGATGCGTCGATCAGACGGAATCATACAGCCAGACGGTCACGCGCGCCGACGCGGGATATCCCTCCAGGTCGGCCGGGACGACCACGAAGCCGTCGGCGCGCGTCGTGCTGGAGAGGATGGACGCGCCGCGGATCGCCAGCGGCTCGACCTGGTCGTCCACGATCCGCACCCGGGCATAATCGACTCGCCCCAGGGCCGAGGTCAGCTTGCGCACCAGGGGACGCTCGATCGACGCATAGGGCCATTCCGCCGGCAATCCGCCCAGGCGGCGCAGGATGCGACCAGCGAAGAAGTCGTACGCGCACAAACAACTGACCGGATTGCCGGGCAAGAGGACCACGGGCAAAGGTCCCAGAAACCCCAGGCCCGTCGGACTGGCCGGACGCAGCGCCACGCCATGCACGGTCAGTTCGCCCAGCTCGGCGATCAGGCTCGGCGCGTGATCTTCCAGGCCCGTCGAGCTGCCTCCCGAGATCAAGAGCACGTCCGCATCGTGGGCGGCCTCGAGAATCGCCGCGCGCAGGCGCACGCGGTCGTCGGCGAGCGGTCCGATCGTGCGCACCAGGCCCCCGTCGCGCGCAATCAGCGCGGCCAGCATCACCGAGTTCATATCGGGAATGCAATGATCGCGGGCCTCCGATCCCGCCGGCAAGAGCTCGTCGCCCGTGATCAGCACGCGGACGACCGGCCGCCGCACCACCGTGACCATCGCGCGACCCAGGGCGCTCAAGATGCCCAGGTCTTGCGGACGCAGCCGCCGGCCCGCTTGCAGCACGCACGTGCCCGCCGCGATGTCTTCGCCGCGACGGCCGACGTGACGACCGGGCGGGGTCGGCTCGAAAACCTGCAAGGTGGACCCTTCGCAATGGGTCGCCTCGACCATGACGACCGCGTCGGCGCCCGCCGGCATCGGCGCGCCGGTCATGATGCGGACCGCCTGCCCGGGGCCGACCCAGGCTGTGCCGCCGTGCCCGGGACGGGACTCGCCCACCACGAGAAACAACGCAGGCTGATAGACGCTCGATCCGAAGGTCTCTTCCCCTTTCAGCGCGTAGCCATCCATGGCGGCCCGGTCGAACGGCGGCATCGGTGCGGTGGCGTGGACCGTCTCGGCGAGCACTCTCCGGGCGGCGTCCGCCAGGGCGACGGGCTCGCCAGCCAGCGGTGGTATTTTCGCATCAATGAGCGCCAGCACATCGGCCACGGCCGTCCGGGTGCGGAAGCCGCGCATCCGGGGATCGTCTGGGTGTGGCGCGGAGCCGCCCGCAGCGTGAGACATGCCGGAGCATCTCGATGGGAAGCCGTCAGAAAGACTCTGGAACTTTCTTGTACCCACCGGCCGCAAGTCGCCGCAAGGCGCTCCGGTTGGTGACGCCGTGTAGCGCGACCTGAAGATCAGCACGAAACCGGAGTTGTTCAAGAAGCGGCTGCAAGACGTTCCGCACGGACAGACACATCGGCTAGAATCGTCAGAGGAGACGCACCATGAGCATCGTTGAGAAACCACCGGCCACCGACGATCCCCAGGCTCTCGCCGACCTGGAGGAAATCTGCCGCCTGCTTTCCGAGGGCAAGAAAGTCACCGATCCCGAACTGATTCGGCGCATCACGGAAGGCGCCGACCGGGCCGGGAGGAAACCTTGCGCCTCTTCGGCATTCAGAACATCGGCGTGGACATCATCCGCGAAATGCGTGATCCCAAGGTATGAGATATGTCATCGATTGTTCGGTGGCGTTCAAGTGGGAGGTGCCTGAGATCGGCTCATCGCGGGCGATCCAACTCCGCGAGGATTGCCGTCAGCGCCTTGTGGAACTCCTCGTGCCCGATATTTTCCCCATCGAAGTGGCCAACGCGTTCTACACGGCGGAGCAGAAGGGACAGATTGCGCCTGGCCAATTCGCCCGTCGCCTCGCGGACGTGCTGCAAGTCAATCCCATCATCCACCAGTCCACCGGGCTTCTGCCGCGGGCGTGCCTGATCATCCGCCAAGCCGTGTTACGAATCGGCATCTATGATTGCCTTTACGTGGCCCTGGCGGAGCGCGAGGGCTGTCCCCTGGTCACCGCCGATCAGAAGCTCCTCCGCGCGCTCCAGCATGCCTATCCGTGCCTCGTGGATCTGGCCTCGGTGCCCTGATCTCGTCTCTCGAGCATCGTCTCACTTCCAGGAGATCCTCCATGATCCCCCCGCCGACTCACCACGGCCCGCGCTTGCTCCGGGACCCCGGCCGGAACAAGGGCGCGGCGTTCACGGCCGAGGAACGCCGGCGATTGCGCCTGCGCGGGCTCTTGCCGCATTCCCAGCTCACCATCGAGCAGCAGATGGCGCTCGAGCTCGAGCACGTCCGGGCCAAGGCCGATGATCTGGAGAAATACATCGGGCTGGCCGCGCTCCAGGATCGCAACGAGACGCTCTTTTATCGTCTGCTGGTCGAGAACCTGCGCGAGCTGTTGCCGATCGTCTACACGCCGACGGTCGGCCGCGCCTGCCAGCGTTACAGCCACATCCTGCGGCAGCCGCGGGGACTCTGGCTGACGCCCGACGACCAGAACGACATCCCGACCGTGCTCCGCAACGCGCCCCATCAGCGCGTCCGGCTCATCGTCGTGACCGACAACGAGCGCATCCTGGGACTGGGCGACCAAGGCGCCGGCGGCATGGGCATCCCGATCGGCAAGCTGGCTCTTTATTGCGCCGCGGCGGGCATTCATCCGTCGCTCTGTCTGCCCATCAGCCTGGATGTCGGCACGGATAACGTCGAGCTGCTGAATGATCCGTACTACCTGGGCTACCGCCAGCGCCGCTTGCGCGGGCCGGCCTACGAGGAGTTCATCGAGGCGTTCGTCGCGGGCGTCAAGGAGATCTATCCGCACGCGGTCCTCCAGTGGGAAGACTTTCATAAGAACACAGCCTATCTCCTGCTCGATCGTTACCGCCGCCGCCTGCCGAGCTTCAACGACGACATCGAAGGCACCGCGGCGGTCGTGCTGGCGGCGATCCTCTCCGCCTTGAAGCTGACGGGCGGCACGCTGGCCGAGCAGCGCATCGTGTTTCTCGGCGCAGGCGCGGCGGGCGTCGGCGCGGCACGGCTGATTCGCCTGGCGCTGGAAAGCGACGGTGTGGACGCCACCACGATCCGCCGCGCCCTGGCCCTGGTCGATAGCCGGGGACTACTCTGTCACCTGGGCGACGACGCGGACCCGCACAAGCGGGAATTCGCCTGGAACGACGACGATTTGGCGCATTACGGCCTGACCGGGACGGGTCCGTTCGACCTGCCCGCGGTGATCGAGGCGGTCCGGCCGACCGTGCTGGTCGGGACGACCGGCCAGCCGGGCGTGTTCAACGAGACGATCATTCGTCTGATGGCGCGGCTGGCCACGCAGCCGATCATCCTGCCGCTCTCGAACCCGACCTCGCGCGCGGAGTGCAGTCCGGCCGAGGCCTTTCTCTGGACGGAAGGCCGCGCCATCCTGGCCACGGGCAGCCCCTTTCCGCCTGTCGAATTCGAGGGCCTGCGCCGGGTGGTCAGCCAGGCGAACAATGTGTATGTGTTTCCGGGCGTCGGTCTGGGCGCGATCGTCTCCGAGGCGAACCAGATCACCGACTCGATGTTCCTGGCCGCTGCGCGGACGCTGGCCGAGTGTGTGACCCCCGCGCATCTGGCCGAGGGCCGGGTTTTTCCCGACCAGAGCGAACTGAGAACCGTTTCGCGCGCGATCGCCGCGGCCGTGATCCGCGAAGCCCGCCGCCTCGATATCGGCCGGATGATCCGCGACGAAGCCCTGCCCGGCGTGCTCGATGCCGCGATCTGGTATCCGGATTACGCGAGCGTGGTCGAGTCGGAATGACACGATGGCGGGCGCGAAGAGCGCGCGGTATGGTGTGGGCTTTGCGGGTGGAGGGATCTCAGATTCCAGATTCCAGATGCCGGATGCCGGATGCCGGATGCCGGATGCCGGATGCCGGATGCCGGATCTTCGTGCAAGAGATCTGGAATCTGGAATCCGGCATCTGGAATCCGGAACGCCTTGATTCTCATACGAAAAGGTGCCCTCCGTGAACCTGAGCGGCAAGACAGCGATCGTGACGGGCGGCGCCTCGGGGATCGGCGCCGAGATCGTCCGGCTCTTTCTCGAAGCGGGTGCCCGCGTGGTCGCGGTGGATGTTCAGCCCGACTTCCCCACGCGATCGGCGCACCTTCGCGAGCGGTTCCCGGACGCGCTCCGCTGTGTCGTCGGCAGCGTCGTCGAGGACGCCACCGCGGCCTCTTACACCAGAACGGCGCTCGACGCCTTCGGCCGTATTGATGTGATGGTCAACAACGCGGGGGTGTCGATCGTCAAGCCGATCCACGAACACACGCCCGAGGAGTGGGATCGGGTCTTCAACACGAACGTCAAGGGGATCTACTACTCGGCCCGGCACGTCGTACCGGTGATGAAACGGCAGAAGAGCGGGCTGTTTCTCAACACCGGGTCGATTTCGTCGGTCGTCGGCATCGCCACGCAGGGCGCTTACGGCCCCTCGAAAGGCGCGATCATCCAGCTCACCCGGCAGATGGCCATCGAGTACGCGCCCGACGGCATCCGGTCGAACGCCGTCTGCCCCGGCACGGTCGATACGCCGATGCTCCGCAACGCGGCCGACGACTCGGGCGACCCGGCGGCGTTCCTCGCCGGTCTGGCGGCCGGGCATCCCGTCGGAAGGATCGCGGCGGCCGAGGAGATCGCCCGGTTCTTCGTGTTCCTGGCCTCGGACGACGCCCGCTTCTTCAACGGGGCCATTCTCATGATCGACGGCGGCTTCACGGCGCAGTAAAAGGGTGTACGAGAAGGTCTTGTAGGGTAGGCTTCAGCCTGCCAATCCCATAGTCCTGTGGGAAAATGAGGAAGTCTGGCAGGCTGAAGCCTACCCTACAAGAAGAGCCCCCGCACGTTCCGTTCACCCTCTGAGGCCCGACGATTTTCTCAAGGAGTCGAGAGATGACGCTCAAGACATTCGCGCCCGGTCTGACGGGCGCTCTCGGCTTGTTTCTCGCCAGCGCGGCCTGGGCCGCGGGGCCGGACGAAGGCACGCCGATCAACCTCAAGGACGCCAAGTTCAATCAGGTCCGCGAGATCCTCGGAGTCGCCGGCCTTGAGTCCACAGGCCCCGTCCGCACGCTGGAATTCCAGCCCGCCGAATGGCCCGGCATGACCGTCAAGCCCGCCAAACCCTGGGACTGGAGCAAGGCCGGCTCACTCGTGTTTGACCTGGAGAATCCCGAGTCCCAGCCCGTCGAATTCAACGTCCGCATCGACGACGACCCCAAGGCCGACGGTGTCCGCCACTGTCGCACCGCGCATGACAAGATCGACCCCAAGGCGCACCAGCGGTTCGCCGTCAGCCTGGGAGGGATGGACCCGATGTCTGTCGGCGTGCGTGCGCTGCCCGGCCCGGCCGGTTGCCGCACGCTCGTGCTGAACGGCGCGAGCAAGCTCGACATGTCGCACATCGTCGCGTTCGTCTTCTTCATGCACCAGCCTTCGAAGCCGACATCCTTGAGGCTCAACGACGTCCGCGTCCGGCCGGCCCTCGACATGAACGGCTGCATCGACCGTTTCGGCCAGTACGCCAGGGCCGACTGGCCCGGCAAGGTCCACGACGAGGCCGACCTCTCCCAGCAGAGCATCGCCGAAGCGGCCGACCTGGCCGTCCATCCCGCCATGCCCGACCGCGACCGCTTCGGCGGCTGGGCCAAGGGGCCGAAGCAACAGGCCACTGGCTTTTTCCGCACCGCCAAGGTGGATGGCAAATGGTGGCTCGTTGATCCCTACGGCGGGCTGTTCTTCTCCTCGGGCGTCGATTGCGTGGGCGGCCCGGAGATGACGATGATCACCGGCCGCGAGGCATGGTTCGCGTGGCTCCCCGACGCGAGCGATCCCCTGGCGAAGATGTTCGGCCGAACGTCCAACATCCACAGCGGACCCGTCAAGGCCGGCCGGACCTTCGACTTCCTCAAGGCCAACCAGGCGCGCAAGTACGGCCCGGAGTTCGCCCAGGCCAACCAGGAAATGGCGCTGAAACGCCTGCCTTCGTGGGGCTTCAACACGGTCGCCAACTGGTCGGACACGAAGTATTTCCGCAACGGCCGCGTGCCCTACACGGCCACCGCCGGCATCCGCGGCGCGCACAAGCGGGTCTCCAGCGGCTCGGATTACTGGGGCCAGATGCACGACCCGTTCGACCCCGCGTTCGCCGCCGATGTCGTCGCAGCCTTGGCGAGCTTGTCCCGGCGGTCAAGGGCGATCCCTGGTGCGTTGGCTACTTCGTGGATAACGAGCTGAGCTGGGGCAGCTTCAACCCCGACGACGCCAAGGGACGCTTCGGCCTGGCCCTCGGGGCACTCGCCGCCGATGCCGACTCGCCCGCGAAGGCCGCACTCGTCCAGCAGTTGAAGACCCAGTACACCGACATCGCCAAGCTGAACGCCGCCTGGGGCACCTCGTTCGCAAGCTGGGACACCCTCGCCAAGCAGTCGTGGAAGCCCGCCCAGCTCGATAAGGACGCCATGAAGGACGACCTGGCCGCGTTCGTCACCGCGTTCGCCCGCAAGTACTTCGGCACGATCCGCGATGAGCTCAAGAAGCTCGATCCCGACCATCTCTACATGGGCTGCCGGTTCGCCTGGAAGACCCGCGAGGCAATCCAGGCGTCGGCCGAGTTCTGCGACGTGGTCAGCTTCAATATTTATGAGCGCAAGCTCGACCCGAAGGCGTGGGCGTTCGTCAACGACCTGAACAAGCCGGCCATCATCGGCGAGTTCCACGTCGGCGCGCTCGACCGCGGCATGTGGCACACCGGCCTGCAGTCCGCCGCCGACCAGAAGGAACGGGCCCAGATCTTCCACGACTATGTCGCCAGCGTGCTCGATCACCCGGCCTTCGTCGGCTGCCACTGGTTCCAGTACGTGGACGAACCCGTCACCGGCCGCGTGTACGATGGCGAGAACTACAACATCGGCTTCCTCTCCGTCACCGACACGCCCTATCCTGAACTCGTCGCCGCCGCGCGGTCGATCCACAAGGAGATGTACTCCCGGCGCGATGGCACCAAAGCGGGCCTCAGCCTGCCGCCGCATTGAGAGTCTGTTCCGAAAGCCCCGAAGGGGCGACAGTGAATAGCCCGGGGCGTCAGCCCCGGGAACCGGAGCCGTGACGAAGGAATCTTCCTCCGAAGCCCCAAAGGGGCGACAGAACGGTCCGTGGTACAAAGACATCGGCCGCCCCTTCAGGGCTTCGGAGAGGGTTTGTGGCGCGTCGTTGCCGGTTCCCGGGGCTGACGCCCCGGGCTATGGACTACCGCCCCTTTGGGGCTAAAACCAAACTTCCCGGATCGCCTCTCAGCCGGCCTTGCCCTCACCCCGCAGGGCCGTCATACTTGCTATTCGTAGAGATTCGTATTTGCCGATCGCGCCGTGTTCCTCTGAAATGGAGTGCTCAAGATGGCGGAACGAACAGATCGTCGGCACTTCCTCAACACGGCCCTGCTCGGGGCGACGAGCGCCGGCGCCTTGCTCAGCCTCGAAGAGAAGAACCTGCACGCGGCGATGGCCCAGCCCGACCAGGCCGCCGCGTCCACTCGCAAGCCCTACCAGGGGGACACCCTGCCCACCGGCCAGATCGGCAAGCATACCGTCAGCCGCCTGATCATGGGCGGCAATCTCATCGGCGGCTTCGCGCACAGCCGCGACCTGCTCTATGTCTCGCGCCTGCTCCGCGAATACAACACCGAGGCCAAGATCTTCGAGACCATCGCCCTCGGCGAAGAGAGCGGCATCAACACCATTCAGATCGGCTCGGGCTCACTCGATGTCGTCGCCAAGTACCGCAAGCAGACCGACAGCAAGATCCAGATGATCCTCTGCGTCGATGCCGAGTTCACCGAGCCCGACCGCGTCCGCGAGCAGATCAAGCACTACCTCGACAACGGCGTCGAGATGATGTACACGCATGGCCATGTCACCGACATGCGCACCATGGCCGGCGACATCGACACGCTCAAACGCACCATGGACCTGATCCATGCGGCCGGGGTGCCCGCCGGCATCGGCTGCCACTCGCTGGAAACGCCGCTCGCCTGCGAGAAGCACGGCGTCGCGAACGACTTCTACGTCAAGACGTTCCACAACGACGTCTACTGGTCGGCCAACCCGCCCGAGAAGCGCGAGGAATTCTGCTGGTACAAGCCGCAGACTTCCAACCACGACGCCTATCACGACAACATCTTCTGCCTCGACCCCAAAAAAACCACCGAATTCATGGCGACGGTCCACAAGCCCTGGGTGGCCTTCAAGGTGATGGCCGCCGGCGCGATGTCCCCCCAGATCGGCTTCAACTTCGCCTACCAGGGAGGCGCGGACTTCGTCATTGCCGGGATGTTCGACTTCCAAATCGCCGAGGACGTCGACATCGCCGTCAAGGCCCTCCGCCGCGCCCAGAAGCGCGGCGCGGCCCTGGCGCGCGTGATTGCGGCCTCTTGGCCCAGCCGCGGGAAACGTGCTCGGGTGCCACGGGTTCCGCTTTGGGAACCCGTGTCCGGGGCCGTTACTCACGGGTTCCCAAAGCGGAACCCGTGGCACCCAACTTACCTGGCACACCTTCCCGGTCGATTGTCGGCCATGTCCAGTTTCAAGGCATAGACCACGTATCGCCCCTCCTGGTGCAACCGCACCAGGGGGCCGTCCGACGCCTCAGCCAGGGCCGGGGCCACGATATACCCGGCACCTTCCCGATGCGCCAGCGCGGCCAGCTCGTCGGCGTTCTGCCGGTCGTAACGCCCTTCGAGCCCCTGGCGGTCCTTCAGATAGGCGTGTGCGAACTCGGCCGTCGAGCCGTCAAACCCGACGTGATCCCGGAACCGGGCCGCCCAGTCGGCCAGTCCGCGGGCGTCATAAGGACTGGCCGCGCGGTTGAACGCCAGCGATCGCCGCGACCAGAGCCGGAACGTCTTCGGACCCGGCGGGCCCAGGAAACGCGCCTCGGCGGGGGTATGCCCGCGGCACCAGACCGCCAGCCGTTCGATGTCGTCCACGGGCGTCTCACCAAACCGGCAATGAGTGTGTAACCCCGGCACGAAGAGCGCGGCCGCGGGCACCGTCCAGGCCAGCGCCGCCCAGCGCGCCAGACGACCCGGCGAGAGGTTCCACGTCCGTCTGGAGCCGATCGCACTCCAGAGCGCGACCGCGAGAACAGCCAGCAGGATCGGCCCATGACCCGACTGCGTATCGTGCCGCGCCAGGTAGGCCAGCCCGCACACCAGCGCGACCATGCCGGCCAGGATCTCCCCGCGCCGGGAGTGCCTCTCGCCCAGCGTCGCCGCCAGTTCGACCCCCAGCGCCACCACCAGGGCCAGGTCGCCTGTCAAACCCGCCGCGAGTACGGCCACACGGAGCCGTCCCATCCAGCCGCCATTGTCCCAGAGCCACAACACCCGTCCCGTCAGCACAACCAGGCAGAACCCGCGCGCCACGGTCGCCATCCGGAACGGTTGAAAGACCGCCGCACGCAGACTCCCGATCGGCTCGACCGCCAGCCAGGCCAAAGCCAGGCCAGACAGATTGACCGCCAGCAAGAGGGCAAACCGGACGCGCGCCGCCGGCCACACCGCCACCTGCTCCCGAGAGCCGATGAACCCCAGCCACGCCAGGATCGGAAACGCCAGCCAGGCCAACCATTGCGACCACCGCCACAGGTGCGGCACCATGTGCTGCGGGTTCTGCACGTACAGGCTCAACAGTCGGAACTCAACCGCCGGCAGCCCCTCCAGCAGCCCGCCGCGCTGCCAGGCCGCCAGCGCCAGGCCCGGAACCAGCCCCAACGCCAGCAGCACCGACGCCAGACCGCTCATCCCCAGAGGGACGCCCGTCCGCGCCCGCGAAAACCCCCACGCCCACCACGTCGCCCCGGCCAGCAGGCCCAGTTGCAGACCCATCGAGGGATGGACCACCGCCGCCAGCCCGAGCCAGATCGGCGTGACGCGCAGGCCGGCCCGGGGATTCTCGACCATTGCCGCCAGACCATTCCACCCCAAAGCGAGCGCAAGAAGCCGGTCGAGCAGGAGCGCATCGAACAAGTGGTTCGTGCCGATGTTCCCCGCCCGGGTCAGAAGGACCAGCCCCACCGTCACAATCCCGCCACGCATCCCCCATCCCGGCCAGACCGCCCGCGCCAGCCGATCAAACCCCGCGCAGGTCGCCCCGAACGTGGCCGCGTACAGCACGAACAATGCCCCCGAGAGGCCCAGAACGCGACTCGTCCCGTCCAGCAGCGCCAGGTATCCCCGGTGCGGGTTGAACCGCTCCAGCGCCCGCACGAACGGATCGTCGGCGAAAAGACGCGGGTCCTGCTGATGGAGCAACAGCGGCAGCCGGTACGCCTGGTCGTTGTCGCGACTGTGATACCCCTGGACCGTCACATACGCCCCGAGCGCGATCGCCCAGAGAAGCCAGCGGGCCGTCAAAGCGTATAGAAGGCGGTCTTGTTCCCGTAGGGTAGGCTTTAGCCTGCCAATCCCATAATCCTCTTTGACATCGAGGAGGTCTGGCAGGCTAAAGCCTACCCTACGGGAGCAAGGCCGCCGTGGGCGACCACCCAGGCTAACATCCATGCAACCATACTCCCGTCCAACCGACAGGAGCGGCTGGACGGGCGGAGTGTGCCGCCGGTCCGGAGAACCGGTCAATGCGACTTCTTCAGACCTTCGCTGGCCAGTGCCGCATCGAGATCGTCGAGAAAGCGCGACGACTTCGGGTCCGGAGTCTTCGTCGCAGGCACTGTCAAGATGGGGTGTCTAGGCAAAGCGGCGGGGACAGTTTGGGGGGTTTTCTGCGCGCTGATCGGGGGCGGCGTTTCGGGGGTGTTCGAAGGTTCCTCTGCGTGGCTACCCAGACCCCGCGTCTTGACGCGCTGGACGAAGAGCCGGACCGGCTCGGACGCCCAGATCCGCTCCGCGGGGCGGTATGACCGGGCCAGGGGGAGGAGGCGCGAGGAGCCGATCTGCTGGCTGACCCAGGTGTGTTCCGCGACGTAGCGCGGGGCCGCGTAGAGGTCGAAGCCCCAGACGAGGAACGCCACGCCGACCACTCCCTTGGCGAGGCCGAGCAAGAAGCCCGCGCCGTAATCGCCCCAGCGCGGTTCCAGCTCGGCGGCGGGCCGCTTCCGATAGAGTCGCACCAGCGAGATCGGGATACCCGAGACGAGCAGGTAACCCAGCACGGCGGCCGCCCACCAGAGGAACCGGTCGATGAGGCTGGACTCGACGTTCGGGAAGTAGTCCTTGACGTAGGGCCGGGCCAGGTCGCGCAGGGGGTCCGCCAGGAACACGCAACTGATCAGCGCGACCAGGTGAATCGCCTGGATCAGAAAGCCCTTCAGCCAGCCCCGGATGCCCGCCAGCAGCACCAAAGCGCCCAGAGTGATGTCCAGGCCCATCGAACAACCCTCAAGGGAGCGTGTCGGTATCGTCTACAATCTTATTCGCTATCATCACTCTAGTCTTCGGCGAAAAATCGCAACGGCTTCGAGGGTGATCGACGGATCGGCGACTCTGCGCGCAAGTTTTATCGTCTAAACGGGATGCGCGGGCACCCTCGGAGACGCGGCCACCGGCCGCGGTCGAGAAACCGCGTGGTGTCCCCGAGCGACGCGGCGCGCTGATCCGTCTTGCAGCCGGGTGGAGGCCCGGTTAAGCTGCTCCCGATCCGGCATGTTCGATGTGCCCGTCGCGGCCGGCGGGGCGGTCCTCGTCGGCTAAAGGATTCTCGCGCAACGACTTGGATGGTCGGGGAGATACGGATGTCACAGGCTTCACCCACCTCGCCCCCCCGTTCGGACCGGGCGCAGCTCGAGCGCCTCTGCACCGCCATCCGGGGCAAGCTCCAGTTCATGGACTACCTGGTCCGCGCCGCCGTCGCCGACACCGAACGGCTGGAGGCGGAAAGCGACACGGGCACGCGCATCTTCCTCCGCCAGCTCATCGAGATGCACACCGCCAACCTGGGGGTGGAGAGCGAGAACATGCGGCTGATCGGCGAGCTCTGCGGCGCGCTCGAGGCCTTCCTGGGCGCGGAAACGATCTCCGCCGACGACTTCCGCAACGGAGACGCCGCATGAGCACCGACGCCCGCACCTACTCCGGCGCCACTTTGCTCGGTCGCGCCAGCGGCCCGAGCCCGACGCCCGCTCCCGCCGCGCCCCGCCCCGCGTCCGCCGACCTGCGCCGCGCCTGGCGGAGGTCAAAGGCCAGGCCCAGTTCCTGCTCTACCTGGCCGACCAGCTCGACGACTCGCTCGCCCAGCTTGCCGAGGAGTCCGACCCGGGCCACGGCGCGTTCTTGTGCAAGATCCTGGGCATGTACTCGTCCCAGCTCGAATCGAAACACCAGGCCCTGGGCGACCGCATCGCCGAGGCGTGCCAGGAGGTGTATGTCGCGGTCCGCGAGTATGACGGGATCTGAGTACGCGGCCTGCGCGATTCGAGGTTAGGCGGCTCGCTGGAGGATGCCACCGCGGGTCGTGAGGTGACTCGCTATGACCGATCTCCGGTCGGTGGGGTATCGGACTCGTCGGCTGAACCCCGCGCGTGTACTAACTCCACCTCGACGCCGTTGCCAGGACCTTGTGATGGACCTGGACTCGGCTGAGGGGATCACGGCCGACAATTGCTTCTTGAACTGGGCAAGCAGTGACACCTGGCTGGGAGATCCAGCGTAGCGCAGGCACTGGCTGACATCGGGTGTCGGCCCTGCCTGATGATGCCTTCGGCTAAATGCGCCCGGCCGGCCCTGACGCATCGGCTCTGCATTGGTTCGATGGCCCTGCATCGCGGACGCCTCGTTCTCGTTGTGCGCAGCTTTACTGCTTCCCCAGACGGCTCCAGTTGTACGACGGTCAAGGCAAACAAATCGCCACCATCGGTGGTCGCAGCATTTGTACCCTTACAGCACGCGAATGCGGTATTGCTGTGATCGGCGTCTGTCCGCGTTAGCCTTCGGGGGTCATCGTGGAGTCTACCGACGATCGACCGATTCGGATTCGTGCTCGGGATTGCGAACTTTTGCCATCGTCGTGGAAGCTGCTAACGATCGGTTGTCGTATGCCGGATGGCTGTGATCTCCGTCTCGCCACCAAGACTCTGCGAGAACGATCGGTGGTTGAGTGGCGCGACTCGCTGGTCGTGTGCTTCCCATCGGGCCTCCAGCCAGCCCAAGCCGCGGGGCAAGCGGCGCTGCCCGGTCGAGAGCATTGTGGTAGGCTAATGCGAGGTGTCGGACTTCGACCAGCGGAGCGACCGATGGCGACCAAGATGCACGAGCTTGGAATCCACCTTCTCAGTGTGGATGAGAGGCTCGACTTGATGAATGAGATCTGGGACAGCATCGCCGCCGAGGCCAGACCGCACCCACATGACCGCCGCCCAGCAGCAAGAGTTGGAGCGTCGGTTGGCCGAGCACGAAGCTGATCCGGGGGACGTGGTCCCCTGGGAAGAGGTCAAGGCCCAGGCCCTGGCGCGGTTTCAACAGCGATGAACCTGCCCGTGGTCTTGTAGGGTGCGTCGAGTCCGCGACGACGCACCTCATCATCAGGAGACGGTGCGTCGTCGCGGACTCGACGCACCCTACAAGACTACGACAGGCTCGGCCGCGCTACGGTGACTCCCGGCGGACGATGCGCGCGACGGCCGAGCATGCGGTCAATCCCCAGACCAAGGATAATCTGAAACGCCCGCACCGCCTCGCCCTTGTTGATCTTCGAGGCGCCGCTGCGGCGGTTCTCGAAGATGATCGGGGTTTCGCCGAAGCGGCAGCCCACCTGGCGGCACCAGAAGAGGATCTCCTCCATGAAGGAGTAGCCGCGCGAGCGGACGCGGTCCAGGTCGATCTCGGCCAGCTTGGCGACCCGGTAGCAGCGGTACGAGCCGCTGTTGTCCTTGGTGTGCAGTCCCAGCAGCAGCCGGGCGTACCAGTTGATGCCGCTGCTCATGAACTTGCGCTTGAGATTGAACTCGCCCTCGACGCCGCCGCCGGGAATATAACGCGAGCCGATCATCACGTCGTGGTCGGCCATGCCGGCGACCAGCGCGGGAATGAACCGCGGCGGGTGGCTGAAGTCGGCGTCGAGATTCAGATAGTAGTCGTAGCCCTGTTCGATCGCGTACCGCATCGCGGTCAGTACGGCCGTGCCCAGCCCTTGCTTTCCCGGCCGGTGGATCACCGCGATGCCGGGGAGCGTTTGTTTGAGGTTCTCGGCGATCTGGCCGGTGCCGTCGGGCGAGTTGTCATCGATGACCAGGATGTCGGCCTGGGGCGCGAAGCGACGGATCTCGGCCACCAGGTCCGCCAGGTTGCCGGCCTCGTTGTAGGTCGCCAGCGAGACGAGCAGGCGGGGAGGATGCGAATCGTCGGAGGGCATCACGCTGGACACGGTGCGGGGATTCCTCGGCGAACGTCGATCGAGCCAGCGCGGATACACGCGGAGCCTGGCTGCGCCGTGTGTGCGTTCTAACGAAGTGGGGCGTCGGCGCCAAGCGAGTCGAGGAAGACGGAATGAGCAGGTGCCGCCTTTTCGGGCGCCCGGCCCTTCGACACAAGGTCTGGGGACAGGGTCCGCCGCCGTCTTGACCCCTCCTCGGGAAGAAGGGGACTCCGGGAGCACCAGGACGGTCGAGACGACACCCGCTCATTCACGAAACGGCGGCGACCCTTGGTCACCGGGACGGAAACCACGGGCCACTACTGATTCCATCGGTCGTGACGGCCGTACTCCTCAAATCGAATTCCCCAGGAATCCGGGTTCCGGGGAGAGTGGCACCCGAACCACGGGCCAGCGCGCCACGATCACCGAGAAGCCCGAAGGCTCAGGCGCTCATGACGCAAAACGCGTGCTCTCCGGGTGGCATGCCCACGTCTTCGTGGGCATGTTCGCGGCCGTGGGCGGGCGTTGCGAACATGCCCACGAAGACGTGGGCATGCCACCCGGGCCATGTGCCGTCTATGTTTTGGGTCCGGCTGGTGGCCGCTCACGGCTCCGAGTCGTTGGCCTGCCGTACCTGCGAGAAGAGCTGGCTGTAGGGCGCGAACGTATGCCGGGGTTCGAGCCAGACGCTCGCTTGCTGGGTCGGGACGGGCGTTCGCTTGGCGGGGGCCTCTTCCGGCTCCTCAACCGTGATCGCCGGCGCCGTCTCCAGCGTCGAGAGATCCGTCGGCTCGGCCCCGGCGGATCGGCCCTGGTTGGAGGACCATTCGTTCCAGGCCTGGAGCGCCGCGTAGTGGTCCTCGACGGGGACCGCGCCGTCGTGATGGACCACCGCTTCGTCGGCCAGCGGTTCCGGCTCCCAGCCGACCTCGATCAGGTTCTCTTCGACCCGAAGCGGCGGTTTGGACGAGGACAGGCCGCCCCAGGGCTCGCCCGCGACAATGTGGAGGGCGTCGTCCTCCGGGATCGGCGCGGTCTCTTCCTCGGGACCAGCCACGGGGGAAGGAATCGAGACCGGCCGCGGCGCGGCCACGTCTGGCGCCGGCGCAGCGGTCTGATCGTGCAGCCAGAGCAGGCGCCGCGGACTGCCGCCCGAGAGCCGGTGCAGTTGATCGAGTTGCCGGCGCTCCCAGACGCGCGGGATCGCGCTGCCGGAGCAGTTCGTCGGCCTCGTCGCGGTCGAGCGGCGCAGATGGACGTGGGCCGCCAGGCGGGCCTCGAGGGCGGCCAGCGCGTGCCTCCTCAGGCGGAGCGCGAGCGGGGTCTGACCGACCAGCACCAGCGCCGCGAAGCCGTCGGCGCGGCCCAGGCGGTTGGACAGCACGCGCAAGGCTTCCAGCACCGCGACGCTGCGCCAGATGGGCCTCATCGACGATCAAACCCCAGCGCCGCCCATCGCTGCGCTGCTCGGACAAGAGGCGGCCGCACGCGTACCGTGGGTCGCGGGGCGAGTTCAATCCGAGCCCGGCCGCGATCGTGCGATCGAGACTGTCCGGATCGACGTGCGGCGTGAGATCCACGGCCAGCCACGAGCTGGGCTCCTCGACCGCGGCGGCGAGCCGGCCGGCGAGCCAGGTCTTGCCGACCCCCGGCGTGCCGGTGATCAACACCGGGCCGGTCCCGAGGGCCTGGCGGCCGGCTTCGAGCGCCGCGCGCCGCGTGGGCAGTATAAAAGCCGAGAGCCGGTCCGTGCGGTCGGCGCCAGTGGATTCGTGCCTCATCGCAGTCCCCTCGGGACGTCCCTATCCCGGTTGTCGTGTCGGGTTCCCCCGCCGTGGCCGCGCGCTCTGCAAGGCGCGGCCACGGTGCGAGTATCGGTGCCCTTCTCCCCCGATCTTGAGCCCATGCCCGGCCGCACGCCGGGCGGGTTCCGTTGCGTAGCGTTCGCGGCCTTCGGGACAGTCAGGCAAAGCGCACCTCCCAGGAAGAAGAATCTTCGTCGGGCCGGATTGAGCTTCCTCCAGGCCGATTCACCGGGCTATGATTCTGACGATGAGGGCCGGGCGTACACGTCGGGTCGCGCGTTCGCAAGACCGTGTTTCTCCGCTCGATCGAGAGGTGCCGCATGAGACGCCGAACCCAGACACTTCGTGAAGCGCGCGCGGAAGCCGAAGCCGCCGAGGCCCGGGGCCTGCTCGGACCGGCCCCGCGCACGGGCGCCGCGGGCCGAGAGGGAGGAACCCAAGCCCAAACCGCGCAGTCAGCCGCGGCTGAAGGTGGTCTGGACGGTCTGCGATGTCGGCGGCCGCACCGTGGCCACCTTCGCCTACCCGGACAAGGCCCAGGCCGAGGCCCTCATCGCCCAGCTTCAGGCCCGGGGCAAAGGATCGCACTTCCTGCGGGCGGCCAAGGAGCCGATGACGGACCAATAGCGGTCAAGTCTCCGCCCGGCTCTCCATCTCGCGGCGGAAGTGGCCCGGAGCCCAGCGATTCATGAACCACTCGTAAGGCCCGGGCAGCCACCGCGCAGACCGCACCACCGCCGCGGCCAGAGCCGTCGGGAACACAAACACCGCCCGGCGGTCCAGACCTCGCAAAATCCCCCGCACGACCCGTTCCGTCGGCTCCGCATATCCTGACCGAACCGCCTGGCCGCCCTGCTTTCCCAGCGCGACGGCGTGAAACTCGCTCTCGGTCCGGTTCGGACACGCCGCCCACACCCGCACGCCCGTCCCGCGCAGCTCGTACCGCAGACTCTTGACCAATCCATTCACCGCGTGCTTGGTGGCCACATAGACCGCCGAATAGGGCAGACCGAGAAACCCCAGCGTCGAGGAAATCTGCACAATCTGTCCCGACCCCCGCGCTTTCATGTGCCGGACCGCGCGGCGGGTCAGGTCGAACAGGGCGATCACGTTGACCTCGACCATCTGGCGGATGGTCTCCCGGATCTTCCTCCGCGAACGCGGCGTAATGGCCGAACGCGGCATTGTTGATGAGCAGATCGAGCCCGCCGGGCAGGGTTTCGACCCGCCCCCAGAGGCGCTCTCGGAACGCCGCATCCGCCAGGTCGCCGGCCATGACAAGAACCCGCCCCGGCGGCAGCTCGGCGGCCAGCGCCTCCAGGCGGTCCAATCGCCGGGCGGTCGCCAGGACCGTCAAACCCCGATCGCGGACCAGTTGCCGGACGAGTTCGCGGCCGATGCCGGCCGAGGCGCCAGTGACGAGGGCGTTTGGGGGTTCCAAGTCGCTATTTCTCGCCCTTCGGTGCAGTGGACCGACCGATACCGAAGCCCCCGATGCCACCGGCAACAAATCCAAAAATGAGCGCGAGGATCTTTTCCAGGGCGTTCGTCTCTTTGTAAGAAAGAAAAAGCCAGCTTAACAAAAAAACGATCAGAAGTGTGACGCAAACCAGAGCGACACCCAGATAGAGGCTATCCGGGAAGTCTGTTTTAGCCCCAAAGGGGCGGCAGTGAATAGCCCGGGGCGTCAGCCCCGGGAACCGGGGCCGCCCCTGCGCCCTCCTCCTCCAAAGCCCCGAAGGGGCGACCGAAAATCCTGCGGGACCATGGGTTCTGTCGCCCCTTCGGGGCTGCGGAGGGGGTTCGTGGCGCGTCGTTCCCCGTCCCGGGGCTGACGCCCCGGGCTATTCACTTTCGCCCCTTCGGGGCTTCCCGGATAGCCTCATACTGGGACGCCATCTTTTCGCGGTGCCGGTTTTCTTTCTCTTTGCCACTCTGTTCAATAAGAGTCGAGACGTGGCTTTCCGTCAGCTTGCCGACCAAGTCCTGGCTGGGCGTGCTTGTGGTTGTTCCAAAGGCTACCTGAAAAAGCTGGGTTGGCGTTCGGCCAGGATCCAATTGAGGCTCAGCGGCCACTCCCGGCGCGGCGATCGCGGTAATGGTCGGCAAGCTCGGATTCGGCTCAGAAGGCTTTTCATGAGCCGACGAAGGCTTCTCTGGGTCCGGTGGCGTCGCCATTACCCGGCTACCTTTTCCATCTTGTGAGCAAGGCGCTGGAGATAAGACCGAAGCGGATCAATCTGAGAATCTTCCAGTTCCTTTACCATTTGTTGAACTTGTTGAGAAGCCCAAGCCTTGAGGATTTCCTCCTCGAACCTGAGTTCGAGATCGCGGGTCTGCGCTTCGGTTAACTTGAGTCCAAGCTGCTGGACGATCGCAGCCGAGATCGCCTTGGCAGCCTCTCTGCTGTCCTGGAGTTCGAATGACATCGCCCATTCCCTCTTGGTGTTTTCCGCATTCTTGATCGGACCGGCTGAACCCAGACCATTCTAGACCAATGTTGACTCTCGAGAAAGGCGACACCTGCCGCATCGAGGCTTCATCTTGAGTTGAAGCTCAAGAGTATTTCCAGATACAATACTCCATTCGCTATAGTGACGGTGTTGATCTCATTCAGACCAAACCTGGAGCCGGAGACTTATCCGTGGCCACGACGCAAGACCGCCCGCCCGCAACGAGCACCCGCCCTCAGCAGACCGGGGCCGACGTCCTGGTCGAGTCGCCTCGTGCGGCACGGCGTCGAGGTCATCTTCGCCTACCCGGGCGGGGCCAGCATGCCGATGCACCAGGCCCTGACGCGCTTCCGCGACCAGCATCCGCACCATCCTGCCCCGGCACGAGCAGGGGGGGATCTTCGCGGCCGAGGGCTACGCCCGCGTCACGCGGCAAGGCCGGCGTGGTCATGGCCACCTCCGGCCCGGGGGCCTTGAACCTCGTCACCGGCCTGGCCGACGCCAAGCTCGACTCGCTGCCGATCGTGGCCATCACCGGCCAGGTCGCCACCAAGGTCATCGGCACCGACGCCTTCCAGGAAACGCCGATGGTCGAGGTCTGCCGGGCGATCACCAAGCACCATTACCTGGTGCAGAACGCCCGCGACATCGCCCGGATCGTCAAGGAGGCGTTCCACATCGCCAGCACCGGCCGGCCCGGCCCGGTCCTGATCGACATGCCCAAGGACATCCAGAACACGCTGGTCGCCGACCCCGACTACGACGTCGCCGATGGACCTGCCCGGCTACCGCCTGCCCGGCCCCCGCCGTCGGCCGAGCAGATCCGCCGAGGTCGCTGGCCGCGATCAAGGCGAGCCAGCAAGCCGATCATCTACTGCGGCGGCGGCGTCGTCGCCTCGCGGCGCGCCGGACGAGCTGCTGCGAGTTCGCCGACAAGACCGGCATCCCCGTCGCCATGACCCTGCAAGGGCTCGGCTCGATCCCCAGCGACCACTACCTCGTCGCTCGACATGCTCGGCATGCACGGCACGGTCTACTCCAACTACGCGATCAACGACGCCGACCTGCTGCTGGCCCTGGGCGTGCGGTTCGACGACCGCGTCACCGGCAAGCTCAGCGAGTTCGCCAAGCACGGCCGGATCGTCCACGTCGACATCGACGCCTCGGAGATCAACAAGAACAAGGCGGCCCACATCGCGTGTCAACAGCGATGTGAAGCGATTGCTCGAAGGCGATCATGCCCCGGGTCGAGCCGGGCGACTGTCCGCGACTGGCACCAGCAGATCGACGCCTGGCGCGCCAGCGACCCGATGGCCTACGATCCGCGCGACGACGCGATCCTGCCGCAGTACGTCATCGACACAGTTCTCGAAGCTGACGCAGGGCGAGTTCGATCATGACCACGGGCGTCGGCCAGCACCAGATGTGGGCCGCGCAGTGGACCAAGTTCGACCAGCCGCGGACCTGGATCACCTCGGGCGGCCTGGGCTCGATGGGCTTCGGCCTGCCCGCCGCGATGGGCGCCGCAGGCGGCCTGTCCCGACGCCCTGGTCGTCGACATCGACGGCGACGGCAGCTTCTTGATGAACATCCAGGAGCTGGCCACCTGCTACTGCGAGAACCTGCCGGTCAAGGTGATCCTGCTGAACAACCAGCACCTGGGCATGGTCGTGCAGTGGGAAGACCGCTTCCACGCGGGCAACCGCGCCCACACCTACCTCGGCCCGATCGACCACCCCGAGGCCATCGGCCAGGGCGAGGGCGACCTGCCCGAAGTGACCTACCCCGACTTCGTCACGATCGCCAAGGGCTTCGGCGTCGCCGCCCGGCAGATCCGCCACAAGGCCGACGTCGATCGACGCCCTCAAGGAGATGATCGCCCACCCCGGCCCGTACGTGCTCGACGTCCTCGTGCCCTACCAGGAGCACGTCCTGCCGATGATCCCGGCCGGGCAGACGGTCCGGGAGATCATCAAGAGCTAGTGTGACGGGAGAGCGGCACCGATGAGCACTCTGTAGCTCCTGGAAAAACTGCTCAAAGAGCGGGGTGTGATCGATGATGGATGATTGGGCTCTGGGAAGTCCGAAGAACCCCGTCCTCGGTTTCCATCCCGAAGGGATGACAGCCCTTAGCCGGTGGTCAGCGCAGCGCCACCACCGGACCAGACCAGAACCCATGAGAGAGGGAACCGACCCGGAAGGGGTCGCCGCGCGGATCGGATCGGGGCCGTTCGTGCGGCGACCCCTCCAGGGTCGAGACACAGGCGTCTTCTCAAGATCCCCGGTTGCGCTGCGCGAACCGGGGCTAATGGCTGTCATCCCTCCGGGATGCCGGAAAAAGACATCACGCTCGTACTGCGGATACGCGATAACGTCAATGATCGGTCACACCCAAAAAGCGTGCGGAAGTGTACCGCCGATTGGCCCACGGGGACACCGGCGGCCAGATTTGCCCCTGACGCACAAACGCAACGCGGGGCGAGAACGTGGGCCGACTCCTTGAGAAGATCCGAGCGGCGGCGGAAGCGGATCGCGTCCTGGTCTCCGAGCATGCGGAAGACCGTTGTGAAATGCGGGGCTGGACAGCCTGGCAGCTCATTGCCAGCCTTCCCGATGCCAAACTGGTGCGCGAACGGCCGTCGAGTCGGCCAAATCCGTCCGTGGTCTTGCGTCACCTGCTTCCCGACGGGACCGAAGCGCTCGCCATCTGGGCCTGGCTGGAACCGAGCGGGCGCGCAAAACTCGTCACCGCATTCCAGGATGAGAACTGATCCATGAGCGAGCGTCGCGAGAAGCGGAAGCGCTGGGTCCAGCGCGGCCCGTATGCGGTCGAGGTCGAAGTCGAGGTCGTCTTTCCGGCCGAAGACCCATCCGAGGCTTGCCTCGAACTGACCACGGTGCGTTTCCTCGATGAGGTCGCCCGCCGCGCCGAACAGGGCGATCTCGTGTACCTTCAGTCCGTCGGCCGCGTTTACCAGGCCCTGCCCACGCCGTAGGCGGCCCGGGACACAGGCAGAGTCACGGGCAGCGGGCGGGGCCTTCACCGAGTGGGTCCGGACGCATCCTCGGAGCCGGGGAGGAGGGGATTTCGCCATGAGCACCGCCGAGATGGGCCGGCCGCGCGTGACCAGCTTGCCCGACCATACCATGCTGCCCGAATCGGATGGGGCGATCGTGGAGAATTTCCAGGAGCACCCGCAAAGCCTCTTGCTGACCGACGCGCTTCGACCGGTGCTGGACGCCCGGCACCCGAACGGCTGGTATGCCATCGGGCAGGACAGCGGCATCTACTGGATGCAGACCGACCCACCGTTGCGCGGCTGCAAGGCGCCCGACTGGTTCTACGTGCCGGACGTGCCGCCGACGCTCGACGGCCAGGTCCGGCGGTCGTATGTGCTCTGGCAAGAGATCTTATCGCCTTTGATCGTCATCGAGTTCGCCTCCGGGGACGGCTCCGAGGAGCGGGACAAGACGCCCTGGCAGGGGAAATTCTGGGTTTACGAGCGGGCCATCTCCGCCGGCTATTACGTGATCTACGAGGCCGACCCGGGACGGATCGAGGCGTACCAGCTTGTCCACGGCCGTTATCAGTCCATGACGCCCAACGAGCGGGGCCACTTCCCGATCGCGGAGCTGGGCGTCGAGCTGGGCCTCTGGAACGGCCGGTTCCACCACTGGGACTTGCCCTGGCTGCGCTGGTACGACGACCAGGGCCGGCTGCTGCCGACCGGCCACGAGCGGGCCGACACCGAACGGCAACGCGCCGATGCCGAACAGCAACGCGCTGAGCGCCTGGCCGCACAACTGCGGGCGCTGGGGATCGAGCCGGAGGCGTAAGGAGGGGAGGACCGTGGTAAGTTGGGACCCGCCCCTCTGGCCGATTTCCGTGGCCATGTACACGCGAATGGTCTATGCGGGGATTCTGGGCAAGTATGATCGAGTCTATCTCTGGAAGGGAAGGCTCGCGCCGAAGACGACCAAGGACCGGCCGCAGTGCATCGCCGTTCGCAACACGTACAATGCCCTGTTCACTCTTCATGTCGAGGGCTATACGGTCGAGCAGGGATCCCCCATGGCATTGAGGCTTGAGCCGAGCGTGCCCGAGCCGGACGTGAAAATCCTCCGCGGACGATCGGAGGACTACCCGCACGATTATCCGACGACGGCCGATGTCCCGCTCGTCATCGAGGTTTCCGAGAGCACGCTGGCCGAAGACCGCGCCCTGGCCTTCACTTATGCCGTCGAGGGCATCCCGGTCTACTGGCTTGTCAACATCCCCGGCCGTCGCGTCGAGGTTTTCACCGAGCCGGCCGAGGGGGCGTACACCCGCTGCACGCCGTTCGGGCTGGAGGAGGTGATTCCGGTGCTCCTCGACGGCCGCGCGGTGGGCGGCATCGCCGTCCGGGACATCCTGCCTTGAGAAGCGGCTTCTCTGTGTAGCGGCGGCCGTCCCGGCCGCTCTGGAACCCAAAAACCGGAGCGGCCGGGACGGCCGCCGCTACATGGAAAAGAGACTTCTCGCCCGGTGTTCGGCTCGGCGGCGTGAATTTGGTATCGTGGTCGGCACGCCGTTCGGATTGAGAAAGACACGCGTCCACGGCGACGCCCGCGGGTCGTCCTTCCGGCCGGGTTCGAATCCGCCTCCTGGAGATGCAGCACGATGGAGATCCTGAAGCAAGCCGACCCCGAGGTCTTCGCCGCGATCGCGGCCGAGGAACGTCGTCAGCGCGACGAGCTCGAGCTGATCGCCTCGGAGAACTACACCAGCGCCGCGGTGATGGAGGCGGTCGGGTCGGTCCTCACGAACAAGTACGCCGAGGGCCTGCCGGGCAGGCGCTATTACGGCGGCTGCGAGTTCGTCGATACCTGCCGAAACGCCTGGCCATCGACGCGCGTCAAGACGCCTCTTCGGCGCCGAGCACGCCAACGTCCAGCCCCACTCCGGGGCCTCGGCCAACCAGGCGGTCTACTTCGCCGCGCCTCGAGATCGGCGACACCGTCCTGGCGATGGACCTGGCCCAGGGCGGCCACCTGACGCACGGCATGAAGCTGAACTTCTCGGGCCGCTGGTATCCAACGATCGGCTACGGCGTCGACCCGAAGACCGAGCGGATCGATTACGACAACCTCGCCGCGCTGGCCCGCGAGCACAAGCCCAAGCTCATCCTCGCCGGCGCCAGCGCGTATCCCCGCGTGCATCGACTTCGACCGGATCGCCGAGATCGCCCGCGAGGTCGGGGCGATCTTCTTCGTGGACATGGCCCACATCGCCGGGCTGGTCGCCGGCGGGACTCACCCCAACCCGGTCCCGCTGGCCGACTTCGTCACGACGACCACGCACAAGACCCTGCGCGGGCCGCGCGGGGGCGTCGTGCTCTGCAAGCAGGACTGGGCCAAGAAGCTCGATTCGGCGGTCTTCCCGGGCCTTCAAGGCGGGCCGCTCGATGCACGTCATCGCCGGCAAGGCCGTCTGCTTCGGCGAGGCCCTGCGCCCCGACTTCAAGGCCTACGCCGCCCAGGTCATCGCCAACGCGAAGGTCCTCGCCGAGGAACTGACTCCGCGCCGGGCTTCCGGCTGGTCTCGGGCGGCACCGACAACCACCTGATCCTCGTCGACATGGGCTCGAAGGGCCTGACCGGCAAGATCGCCGAGGCCGCCCTCGGCCGGGCGGGATCACCGTGAACAAGAACCTGATCCCGTTCGACCCGCGCAAGCCGCTCGACCCCAGCGGCATCCGCATGGGCACGCCCGCCCTGACCACCCGCGGCCTGCGCGAGGACGCCATGCGCCAGGTCGCCGCCTGGATCGTCCGCGTGCTGGCCGCGCCCGACGACAAGACGGTCGCGGACCACACGGCCGCCGAGGTCGCGCGAGTTCGCTCCGCGATTATCCCGTCCCCGCCGACGCGGCGCGCGGCGGACGTTGAGCGGAGAGCGCACCGGCGTGAATCACCAATTCGACGGACATGGGAAGCCCCCTCTGATGAACACGCTTGAAGAGATCGGTGCGCGCGGGCGGTCAATGCCCGGCAACCGTGAGCGTCAGCGGTACGGTCAAGGTCGCCGGAGGCAGGCACGAGGTTCTCGTTGCAGCACTGATACTTCACCTGAAGAGGAACGGTCACCGGGCCCGGTTTCGTGCCGGGCGCAAACCGCAGCCAGGCCGTGATCGCGGCCTTCGACTCGTAGATGAACGCCATCTGACCCGAGCCGTCCTCGACCGGCGCCGGCACCCCCTTGGGATAATCCACCCGCTCCAGCTTGGCCGGGGCGTCGGGGGGCAAGCTCACAACGGTCGGCCGGAACAGCTCGACGCCCGCCGGATTGGCATAAACGTGCCAGCCGGGCTGAAGCTGAAGCGTGACCCGAACGGCGCACAGACCGCCTGCCGCCGGCGGCTTGGAGGCGGGCGCCAGCGCCGCCTGGATCGTCACCACACCCTTGGTGACCACGGCGGGCTTGTTCTCGGCCGCGCGGAGCTGGTTGGAAGCCAGGACGAACGACAGCGCGACGGCCAGGCAGGTCGTGCCCAACCAGCAAGGGGAGACGGCTCGGTACATCGAAGGAACTCCGCGGGGCAACTCGAATCGGACGTGCGTTGGGTTATTCTACAGCAAGGGGAACGCTGATGGCGAATCACTCATGGCTGATGACGGATGATCGATGTCTGAAGCCGATGTGGGACAGCCGCCCCGGCTGTCCTCGGAGCCGGGACAGCCGGGGCGGCTGTCCCACGTTTTCAGATAAAATCATCGGTCATGAAACAGCCGCCGCATCCCATCATTCATCCGCCATCCGCCATCCGCCATCCGCCATCCGCCCGCGCTACTTCGTCAGGATGCCGGTATCGGTCACGGTCACGGTGGTCACGCCCTCGACGCGGCCTTCCTTGAGATCCTCGTGGCTCATGAAGACGCGGCACGACGCCAGCCCCGAGGCCTTGGCCCGCGCCTTGATGCCCAGGACGAGCTTGCCCCCGGGCGCCAGCCGGTCGATGACCGGGAAATCGAACTTGGTGCGCGTGGCATCGGTGGCGTTGGCGCCTTCCTCGGTGCCGGCGGTCAGGGTCGCCTCCATGTTGGGCGAGAGCTCGGCGTGCACGCGGATCTGGTGGGCTTCTTTCGTGCCCAGGTTCTGCAACGTGATGTTGAAGACCGTGGCCTGGTTGATGTCGAGCACGCGCAGTTCCTCGGCGACGCTCAGATCGACCAGGGCGTTGCCTTCGACGCTCGTCGAGCAGCTCTTGAGTTCCTTCAGTCCGCCCTTGGCGACGGCCTCGCCGTTGACCTGGAAGACGCCCAGACCGCCGTAGCGGACGCGGAAGGTGTACGCTTGCGCCTTGCCCGGATCGAGGGCGGGAATCGACCAGATGTAGCGGCGGTTGGCGGCATCCCACGAGGCGCCCTTGGACACATACGGCCGGCCGTCGCCGATCAGCGTGGCCGCCAGCCGCACGTCGAGGGCGGGGGCGGTGCCGCCGTTCTCGATCTTCAGCGTGTATTCGCCGATGGTGTCCGTGTACCGCTTCTGCGATCCTTCCAGCGTCAGCTTGAGCTGAGGCGCGACGATATCCACCTGCTTGACCATCTGCGCCTGAGCGCGTCGGCCACGACGTCCGGGCTGGTCGCCTTGACGGTGCAGGTGTGCTGGCCTTCACCGACGGCATCGACGATGAGCGAGGGGAGCTTGAGGCTCTCGCGCGGCTGGAGCACGGGCTTGCCGAACTCGCGGGCCAGGTCGAGTTCCAGGACATTGCCTTCGGTCTCGTGTTTCAGTCCCGCGCTGAGGTCGGCCCGGACGAGCACCTCGGCGCCGGGCCGTCGCCGTCGTTGGTGATCGTGATGTCAAACAGGACCTGCTGGCCCTTGAGCACGTTGGTCTTGCTGACGGTCTGCTCGACCCGCAGCACGGGTTGAAGAACGACCGTCTTGGCACGCGAGCCCGAGGCAAGCGTGACGGTGGCCGCGTGGTCCATCGGCCCTTTCTGGACCGGCTCGACGGTCACCTTGAGCTGTTTCTCGACGCCGGCCGAAAGCGTGCCGAGGTTCCAGACGACCAGTCCGCCGGGGTTCTCGGGCGGGGGCGGGTTGGAGGCCTCGGGCAGGCTCTTGAGGTACTTCGCGCCCGGGGGCAATTCATCGCGGACCACCACACCGTAAACGTCCGCCGGGCTGGTATTTTTGACCAGGATGGTGACGGTGGCCGGCTTGTGCAGGGTCATCGCCGGCGGGGCAACGACCTGGACGCTGAGCCCGACCGCCTGGGGCCCCAGCGGCAAGGTGCTCGGGTCCATGCTGAAGGGGGTTGCCGGCGCACCCGCGGCGGGCGGCGGTGCGCTTGCCGCGGGTGGCTGCTGGGCCGGGATCACGTTCTCGTCGCGGCGCGGCTCGGGATTGGGAGGCGGTATGACCGGCTTCGCCGCCGCCGGGACCGTCGGCCTGGGTGCAGGCTGCGCCTTGGGCTGGGCCGGGGCCGGCGCTGGCGGGACATCGAGGGCCGGGAGAGCGGCGTCGGCGGGTGGGGTGTTGCCCATCAACGACGGCGGGGCTGACGAATCCGCGGCCGGGTTCGATACGGACCCCTGCGCAGGGTCTTCCGTCTGGGTGCGGGCCGCCGGGACACCGCCGACGATCGCCAGCACCAGTCCCGCGAGGACCACGAGTCGTCGGTTCCTGGACACGGTCCCCTCCTTGGGAACGGCCCGATCGACGCCCTCGATCGTGACGCCTTCGGATTCAGTCGGGAGGAACACACCTCGATCCCGCCCCGCCCCCTCCGCGCCGGGGGCCGTCGGGAAACGGTCGGATAGGTCTCTTATCAGATCGGACCCAGACCGGGAAGGGCAGTTTTTCCGGAACGACTCGTGATATGATGGCTTCCAGACCGAGCGGTAACGCATCGCAAGAGGAGGCCGGCACATGGAGACGGAAACGATGGGTCGAGTGACCACCGAGGCCACCATCGAAAACATTTATGACCTCTGGGAGGTCGTGCGCGGCCTCATATCGGCCGATCAGGTGCGACGCCTGGTCATCCCCGATGCCCTGGTCGACACCGGGGCCACCTTGCTTTCCCTGCCGACGCGCTACATCCGGCACCTCGGTCTGTTGCAGTTCACCTCGAAGCGGGTCACCAGCAGTGTCGGCGTGTCGGAAGTCGGGGTCTACGAGGCGGTCCGGCTGACGATCCGGGACCGGTCCTGCACGACGGACGTCTTGGAAGTTCCCGACGACGTCCCCGTCCTGATCGGCCAGTTGCCCCTGGAGAACCTGGATTTCGTCGTCGATCTGCGAAATCGCACGCTCATCGGCAACCCGGCCCACGGCGGCGAGCATATGTTCGAACTGTACTGATGCAGACGGGCCGACCGCTCGGATTCACCACAGTCGAGTCAGGTGCGTCGAGTCTCCGGAAGAAACGGTCGAAGAAACGGGACGGTCTTGAATGGCACTTCCTGAGAAGTTTAACCCGTTGCCGCCAAACGCCTTTTGGCTTCTGCACGAGGTATTTTCATCACGGGATATTGCTTTGGCCGTCGCTTCCGCACCCGAGGCTCGAACCGGTTCGGACGATCCCCGACACGGTACGTCGCGATCGCCTTGAACAGCACCCCGACCAAGACCTCATACTCCGGACCCGACGCGCTGCGAAGAGCCTCGCCGAAGGCCTCCAACGTCTGACGCGCGCCGCAGAAACTCAGCGTCCGGGGCAACACCTGATGGATCACGGCCGCCCGGGCGATTGTGGCACGGATTAGGTTATAAATGAGCATGTGACCCCAGATTTCCTTGCGCACCATCGCGGGCGTCTTGCATCGCAGTACATCCATGCATAACGTTTGCTTGAGCGATCGAATGTCCAATTCAATATTCCAACGGGCCCGGTAAAGAGAGCCGATCTCCGCGGTCGTGTACACCGACGCATCTAAAAGTGTCGTTGATACGATCAATGATCGCGTGCGGAAACCACGCTGCGCCATGCGCACCCGAAACTCACGCACGTCGAGACCACCCGGCAACGACGCATAGGTGGCCTCGTCCATCCATTCCGGCCGCGCTGGCTTGCTCCACGTGACGATGTGGTCTTCGTGCCCCAGGCGCAGCCCGAGAGTGAAATCCACCTTGCGCAACTGATGCATCCGCATCACGGAATCCACGCCCCGGCGGCGCAACAACGCCAACTCCCAATACGAGCCGAAGTCACGGTCACCCAGCGCGATATCCCCTTCCTCCAGGCCGTCGTGCAGACCTCGGAAGAGCATGTTCTCGCCGGTTTTCTTCCCCTTGCCGGGGCCGATGGCCGCGTCGAGGATGACACCGCACGCCAGGGACAAGACGAGGACCACGCGCGCCACGGGGAAGCCGCACCCCGGCGCCTGGTTCGAGGGTTGCGGGTACGCGGCCTGGTTGGCGGCCGTGTCGGGCATCGAGGCGCCCGTGCCGTCGACGATCTTGACGTGCCGACCGTGGAACAGCCAAGCTTCGGGGAGCTCCGCCTCGAGGCGGCGACCGCTTTCCCGCGCCAACCGCGGGAGCAGAGATTCGGGGAGGCGCTGGCGCGCCTTGCAGTAGCCGCCGGTGTTGACCGAACAGGCGGGCCACCCCGCGGCGGTCCGCCAGGCGAGGAATCGTGCCACGGCGGCGCGGCAGGAGTGGTCGTCGGAGAGGATTTGAGAGAGGAACGTGCAGAGTGTAGCCAGGGGCGTGAAGATGGGTTCGTCGCTGTCGACGACTTCCTCCTGGATGGCCTTAAGGACGGAATCGACATCGAGGACCTCGCCGAAGGGCAGGCCTTGCCCCAGTGCGAAAGTTTGGAGGAGGGCGATCAGTTGCGCGTGGGACGCTTGGCGGCGAGAATTCGTCACAACGAGCCCCTCCCTTGGCCAGATCGGTGTGGTGGTATACATCCGATTAAGGCCAGGGCGGGCCTGTTTTGTCTATCATTCACCACGACAGACGGTTACGAGTCAGGAAGTGCCATTCGGGACATTGCTAATTCTTGGGGCAGATGACGTAATGATGGCATACCAGGGGAAATAGCGAATTCCGGGGCAGACGAGCGGCACTGTGGGGTTGCCTTCGTGCTCTCCTGCGCGGGTGGCCCTGGTAAGAATGCGACGCAGTCTACCTTACTATTCCTGGGCCTGCTTCCGTTTCCGGTCTCTTTGCTTCATGCCCTCAAGAGCGGCTCGGGCCTGTTCACCGACATAGAAGGGCGTGTGCTGCTCCAGGTGTTCCAGCTTCTCGGTCAGGTCGTGGAGAAGTCCTTGCTCGGCCGCCTGGTCGAGCACGGCGAGCATCCAGAGCGGCCGGAGACCGCGCTTGACGGCCTCCCGACGGGCGGCCTTGTCGTCCATGAGGATGGCGTCTGCTTGCTCCTCACGGGCAAGAGCGATGGCCGCTTTCTCTCCTTCGCCGCGGCCACCCGTTTTTCCCAGGGAGGGGATGTCCTCGATCTGGGTTGGCTCCTTGACTTCCAGCCAGGGCGGCGGTGAAGCGGCCCAAAGGCGAACGGGTTCCGGGGTCTTCGGATGCCTCATCTCCGCCAGAACCGCGGGGGGTGTCAGCACGCGGTCGAACAGCCGCGGCAGGAGGTGCTCACACCCGATGAGCACGAGATAGTGCAGCGGCCCCATGTCGCAGACGACCGTCATCGTCCCCGATCCTGCCGCAGGAAGGCCCGGTCGGCCTCGAACTCCTTCAGATCGAGGTCCTGCCCCAGGCCGCGCTCCTTCAGCCGCGCTTCGGTCTCGAAAAAGCTCAAGCCCAGAGCCGCTTCAAGCTGGCGATGACTGATCCGCGCCTGCCGGTACTGCTCCATCAGGTAAACCTGCCTCGCCTCGCGATCCAGGTCCACCCCTTCGGCGCGGAGCTGCTGCTCGATGTCCTGGGGTATCTCGAAGCGGATGCTCATGGTCGGCCTCTCCCCCACCTTCCCCTCCAGCATACCGCGGCCCCGCCCTCGGCGGGTAGAACCGCCAGAGAAATCGGACAGCGGGAAATGGGGACATAGCCAATCAACGGCTCTGAAAGAAGAAAAAGGGGACGTTCTAATTCTTTCACCGATGTTTAGGAAATATAGGAAATCTATCAGCGTCCAGGTTCTCATTTCCTATGTTATCTAATCATCGAGAAAGAATAAGAATGCCCCCCCCTTTCCCTTCCCCGTTGCGAAATCGCTTCAGGATGGGGAACACCGCGGCCGATGTAGTGGTGTGCCGGTACCCACCGGAGCGGTCACGGATGACGCCGCCGGAGGTCGCACAGGGCGTGCCCAGGGACGGGCCACGCCAGGCGGCCCTGGCCATGACTCCGGTGGAGAGACCGCGCCAAATTTCCCGGGGTGCGCGATCGCGGTTCGGGGAGCCGCAGGCCCAAGGGTTTTCGAGCCTTTTGGAGCGGTTCGTTGACGAAACGGACCATCGCCGCCCTCAGATCGGCCGTCCGCCCCGCGCCTGGGCTTCGATCTTTCGGAGTCCTGCTGCCGGGGCGACGGCCCGATCTGTTCGCCGTTTCGAAGAAATCAGCGCGCCCCGATGCCGATCAACAGCCGCGTTCCATCCGGGAGGGGGCGCTCGCAGAAGAACAGTTGCGTCGTGGGCGTGATGACCTCGGTCGTGAATTCGACCTGGCCCCCCCGGCGCAAGGTGAACTTGATCCGCACCTTGCCGTTGGCGTCGATGCCCTGCACGAGGCTGGCCTCGGCGGTCAGGTTGTCGCCGAGATCGCAGACCAGCTTCGCGCCCGGCGAGGTGGCGGCTCTTGGACCCGCGCAGCCAGAAGCCGTAACCGGGCCGAAGTCGGCGCAGTTGCGGCGCGATCGCGTTGAGCTTCGGATCGATCGTCGGGTCCGTGGCGGACGTCACAATTCCAAAGATCGTGACCTGAAGCTCGGCCCCGTCCTCACGCGCGCGGGCAGAACGAAGCGGTCCGCTCAAGACCAGCGCGCCGAGGGCGAACCACCCCACGAACCCAAGAGCCACGCGGTGGGGTCGGGTCACTCCATGCCCTCCATGGCGTTGAGCACGATCATGTCCGCCTGCGAGGCCACCGCGTAGACGTCCGGTCCGTCCTCGCCGTCAAAGGCGGCCAGTTCGGCGGTGTCCAGGGTTTGCGGCTTGCAGACGACCCGGCCGCCGCTCTCGTCCAGCTCGAGAAACAGCGTCTGGCCCGTGTTGAGCTCGAAGACGACCGACTGCCTGGGGGCCGTGGAGATCGGCTGGACGACAACGGACGGCGCTGCGGGGTGATGATTCAGCAGCACGCCGATGACGATCAGCGCCGCGGCGCTCTGGGCGATCAAGGCGGTGGTCAGCGCCGGCACGAGCCAGCGCCGCGGGGCGGGAGCCGCCGGCAAGTGCAAGACGGCCGGCGCGGCCTCGATGCCGGCACCGACGCGCGCCCAGAGCTGGTCCCAGACTGTGACGGGAGGCTCCTCGGGCCGGGTCGCATCCCAGAGCCGGTCGAACCGCCGTGCTTCCTCTTCCCGCGCCGCGCACTCCGGACACGACGCGACGTGACGCGCCACGGCCGACGCGTCCACCCCTGCGCTCGGGGCGATCAGCTCGCGGGTGACGTCAGCGCAACGCATGGCTTTCATCCTTTATCTCAACGCTCGGTGGGCCTGATGGATTCCGGATTCCAGATTCCGGATTCCGGATCGCATACCGATTCAGAATCGAATCTGGAATCTGGAATCTGGAATCTGGAATCCGGAATCTGGAATTGAGGAAACACAACAGGGCCGCTTCACGGCGCATCCAGGTCTTTCAAATACCTCTGCAACTTCTGGCGGGCAAAGTGCAAGCGGCTCATGACGGTGCCGACGGGGACGTTCTGGGCCTCGGCGATTTCCTTGTAGCTCAGGCCGGCCTCCGCGAACAAAACGAACGTGGCGCGGATGGGCGGGCTGAGTCGATCGAGGGCGGCGTTCAAAACGCCGCGCAGGTCCGCGCCCTGAAGTCCGCGGGCCGGGTCCTCGTGGACCGGCCGGATCGCGTTGACCATCAGGTCGTCCAGGGGGACCGTCGGGTGTCGCCTTCGCCGCCGGCCCAGGTCGAGCGCGGCATTGGTGACAATCTTCAACAACCACGTCCGGAACCCGCTGCGGCCGTCGAATTCCGCCAGATGACGCACCGCCTTGAGGAACCCGTCCTGAACGGCGTCGAGCGCGTCCTGGTCGTGTCCCAGCAGGCGGTAGGTGATCCGGTACGCCAGACCGAAGTGGCGGCGAAAGAGCTCCTCGCGTGCCGACGCATCGCCCGCCCGGGCCTGCTCGACCAGGGTTTCGTCGGACGTCGCCAGGGTCGCGGCCGCCTCGGACTGCATGCGGATCCCTGTCTCCAGAGACGCCCGGCCGACCGCTCTTATTCGGTCGCCGAGTGGAAGCGGACGCAACGGCCCGCTTCCACCATGGTGGCTCGACGTTGGATACCCGTCAACGCGCCTTCGCGGCCGGCTTGAGGTGCGCGTCGAAGAACTCCAGGACCCGCTGCTGGATCTCGCGCGGCGAGGGGCTGACGTCCGTCCCGCTGAAACCATGACCGGCGTTCTGGACCTTCACCAGCGTCACCTCGACCCCGGCCTGCTTGAGCGCCTCGGCGAGTTTTTCCGACTGGGCGATGGGGACCGTGTAATCCTCGGTGCCATGGCAGATGAGGAAGGGCGGGGCGTCCTTGGAAACGTGGGTGACGGGGCTGGCCTTGCGGGCTTCCTCACGCTTTTCGGCAACCGGTCCGCCGAGAAGCTGCGAGACCGCTCCCTTGGCCTGGGCGGCCTGGGCGCCGGGCATCGTGGTGAAGTCGGCCGGGCCGAAGTAGTCGCAGACGGCCTGCACGCGGCTGGACTGGTCGGTATGGGCGCCGACGTCCCATTCCTTGACGTTCGCGCCGGTGCCCAGCAGCGCGACCAGGTGGCCGCCCGCCGAGCCGCCCCAGACGCCGATGTGGTCGGGGTCGATGTGATACTTGTCCGCGTTCGCCCGCAGCCAGCGGATCGCGGCGCGGCAATCCTCGATCTGGGCGGGGAACTTCGCCTCGCCCGAGAGTCGGTACTCGACGCTGGCGGCCACGTAACCGCGCGTCGCCAGGAACATGGCGGGCGTGCCCGTCTTGGTGCCGGCCGACCAGCCGCCGCCGTGAATCCACACCACCAGCGGCAGCTTGCCCTCCGCCTGTTCCGGCAGATAAAGATCCAGCGCAAGGGACCGATCGCCGATCTTGGCGTATTCCATGTCGCGCAACGCCTTGACCCCGGGAGGCGGCTGCGGCGGGCCTTGGTTCTTCTTGAGGAACGCGCCCTTCTTGGCGAACTCGCCTTTCTTGGCGAACTCACCCTTGCGGCTCGGGGTGCCTGGTTCCTGGGGTGGCTGCTGGGCCACGGCCAGGGCGGCCAGGCCGACGATCACGGACGCGGTGGCGAGCATCCGACCGAATCTGCCCTTCATCGTGCGTGTTCTCCGAGGATACGGGGGCCTCATCGCGGCGCGGAGCGGTTCCCATCCGCCCCGCCGGAGCATCTTACCCCGGAGTGGCCCCGACGTGTTCAGCCGATTCTCAGAGGGTGTACGAGAAGAGGTCGGAGCGGTCTATTCTTTGTAGCGGCGGCCGTCCCGGCCGCTCCGGATCGGGAATCCGGAATCAAGAATCGGGAATCCGGAGCGGCCGGGACGGCCGCCGCTACAAAGAGAGGCCGCTTCGGCCCTTCTCGCGGGCGAGCCGCTCGAACAGCTCGGCGAACCGCCCGACCATGGTCTCGGCGCGGAACTCGGTCTCGACGCGCGCCCGGCCAGCGGCGCCGAGGCGGGCGGCGAGCGCCGGGTCATCCAGGACAGTGCGGATCGCCTGCGCCAGTGCCACATGATTCCGGCGCGGGACCAGCAGGCCGGTCTGTTGATCGAGCACCAGCTCAGTCGTGCCGGGGGCGGCTGTGGCCACGACCGGCTTGCCGAAGCGCATCGCTTCGAGCACGACGTTCGGCAGCCCTTCATAGAGGCTGGGCAAGACCACCAGGTCGGCGGCGGCCAGCAGGTGCGGCACGTCCTCGCGATGGCCCAGGAAACGGACCCGTCCCCCGAGCTGGAAGGCGGCGGCCAGATCTTCAAGCCGCTCCCGGTGCGGTCCCGCGCCGGCGAGGAGCGTGACATAGTGCGGGCGGACGTGCTGCAAGATGTCGATGGCCTTGATCAGGTCGTCCACGCCTTTTTGCTCGGCCAGGCGGCCCGCGAAGAGGATCAAAGGGGCATCGGCCGGCACGCCGAGGGCGCTGCGGACGGCCACCCGGTCCACGTCCGGCGGCTCGTCGTCGGCGATGCCCGAGTAGATCATCGCCAGCTTCGCGGGCGGGATGCCGGCCTTTTCGCGGTAGAAGTCCACGACCGCCTGCGAGTTGCCCACGACGCGGTCGGTCCAGGCGCCAGGCGGCCGTCGATCGCCAGTTGAGCGCGGCCTTTCCAGAGATCGACGGCCATCTCGGTCGTGACCACCACCGGCACCCGCGCCGCTGCGCCGCCAGGCGGCCGTAGACGTTGGCGGCGAAGATCCAGGTCTGCACGACATCGAACTGGCGTTCGCACAGGAACCGCACCAGCCGCGCCAGCGCGATCGGGTCGGCCTTGTGCCGCTTGCCGATCAGTGTCACCGGGATGCGCGCCGCTTCCAGATCGGCCGCCAGCGGACCGAGCCGCGTCAGGACGGCAACCTCGACCGTGAACCGCGCGCGCGGCAGGCCCGTCGCGAGCAACACCATCTGCTTCTCGGCGCCGGAGCGGTCGAGCGTCGGGATGAGCTGAAGAACCTTGAGCACGGGGGAATCCTGAGAGAAGATTCGCGCAAGGCGCGAGGCGCAAAGAAAGACAACGAGAACGGGGGCGCGTCCGCCAAGGCTTCCTTCTTCTTTGCGCCTCGCGCCTTTGCGCGTTTCCTTCTTATCCCGATCCCGGTTCACGAGCAAGGGCGGCTCTCAGAGCGGCGGGATCGAACGGCGGATCTCGTCGAGCAAAGCCCGAGTGCCGTGGCGGTCGCACCACGAGTAAACGTAATCCCAGTCAATCTGGCCCTCAGCGTCCTGCACGGCGATCACACCGAGAACATCGTCGCGGTCCTTGGCGCGGTTGGCGAGGAAGGCCCACCGTAACTTCGTTATGACCACATCTTCGACTGACGGAATGACTGCGGTGCGTCCCAGGATGGTTGCCGTCTGGCGCCGACGGAATCGTTCCTGGTTGTGCGGATCATCGGAGAGCAGGAAGAACTCGATCTCGAAATCGGTTCCCTCGATCTTCGCCCGGTATCGGCGCGACAAGGTGACGGTCTCAAAACTCAGTTGCGGGTCGATGCGGATTGCCGGGGGCAGGTTTCGAGCCACTTCGAGGATGGATCGCTCACCCAGCGCGACGACGAAGTCGGCATCCTTGGTCGAACGCGGGACTCCGTATCGATTCGTCGAGAAGGACCCGACCACCATGTAAGGAATCTGCAAAGCGTTCAGCGCGTCGATCACGGCCGCGGTCGCTTCCTCTCCGGTCATCGGCTCTCCTCCAGGCGCCGCTTCAGAGCCAGCCGCCGGGTCAGGATGGCGTGGACTTCCTCCTCGGTTGCCTCGGGATGCTGGTCGCGGATTCCTTCCAGCGCAAGCCGGCATGCCATCTCGAACAGGCGAGGGCCGGCGAGCATCTTCTCCTCGGGAGACATCCGGCGGGCGCAAGACCCGGTCACGGAAAATCTCATCGGCCAGTTGCGGAATCGATTCCATATGCGATACACCTTACGCATCAACCTACTTGACGAGGTTCTCCTTGCCCCGGTCATCATAGGCTGGCCAACCGAATTCTCCACTCGAGTCTTCCACCCCCAGTTCGCACCGATCGCCCTTCGGCAGGCTTGCGAACACGCCGTTCGCGCGTGCTTCAAGCAGCATGGCCACCAGAAAATCGCCGATGGTCTCTCCGAGTTCGGCGTCGCCGCATTTCCGCGTCTTGCCGTCTGGTTTCACGACGTTAACTTCTTCTTCGTCGCAGACCGCTTGAACCGCCGGCAGCCATTCTTCGCGGGTTCGCCTTGCGAAGTCCGGGTGTGTGGGATCTCCGTCTGGTTCGCTCCCTGGCTTCGTGTCAAAGTGCAAGTGGACCCAGGGCGTTGACTCGCTATCCCCGAGAGAGTAGATAAGGTCAACCCTGGTGACCGGCGGATGGGTCTTCGCTGTCGCAGCGGCCTTGTGCTTTGCGGCGTACTCATTCACTGCGTCTGTCAGCATTTCTTGGACGTCGACGGCATCCTTTCGCAAGTCGATCGTAACCATGTGTACGCTCCGTTGATCTTGCGGCGGAACGAATCTCGGAGTGGAATCGGCACGGCGGTCCGTCTTGTAGGGTAGGCTTCAGCCTGCCAGTTCCAAATCAGATCATAGGACTGGCAGGCTGAAGCCTACCCTACAAGACGGATTCCGCCCATCTCGCACCCCCCACCATGCTGAGGACCGGCCGTCCGGAAGTCAACCACACGCTTCTCGTCGCGCCGCCAGAAGCCGCTCGAACAATTCCAGGTGTCGCCTGGCCACGGCAGTGATGGAGTATTCCCGTTCGACGAGCGACCGCGCGGCACGTCCCATCTCGATGGCGCGATCGAAATTCCCCCACTGCTCGCAGATCGTCCGCGCCAGTTCCTCGACATCGCCGGGCGGAACGAGGCGGCCGTGCTCGCGGTCGGCGACGAGCCGGCGATTGCCGGGGATCGCGGTGGCCACCAGGGGCATGCCCAGGGCCATCGCTTCGAGCAGGGCGATGCTCATGCCTTCTTCCCGAGAGGGCAGGACGAACAGGTCGCACGAGCGCAACATCGCGGTTGGATCGGCCATCGCGCCGGGCAACTCGATGGCGTCGCTCAGGCCGAGCGCGGCGATGAGAGATTCCAGCCGTGATCGCTCGGGGCCTTCGCCGACGAGCGTCAACCGGGCCTGCGGAAACGTGCGCCGGACGATCGGCCAGGCGCGGACGAGCGTTTCCAGGTTCTTTTCCGGCGCCAGCCGGCCGACAAAAACCGCCCGGGGCGCATCTTGCCAGCCTTCGCGGCGAGACCAGGGCGCTGCCGGCACGGGCACACCGTTGGGGATATCGACAACCCGCGCGGGATCATAACCAGCCTGGCTCAGTTCGTCGCGGATCGCCTGCGAGATGGCCACGACGGCGTCGGCCTGCTGGCAACGCTCGAGCGATCTGTCGACCGAATCGGCCCCAGCCTTGCCAGGCGATATCGCCGGTCGCGCCGGCGCCTTCGGGTCGCAGCACAACCGGAAAGCCTCTGCGCATCCCCACGCCCACGGCGACATAGGCGTCATGCTTGAGCATCGAGACATACGCCACGTCGGGCGGGTTGCTGCTCCAGCCAACGCCGCAGGTTGCGCATGTAGAGCCAGGTGCCCACGAAGCGGAGCGGAGAGGTCGGCAAGCGCCGCACCTCGCAGGGACCGCGCGGGCAGGGCACGACCTCGCGCTCGGGCAGCGTCGGCGCGCTGCGCGCGGTCAGCACCGTGACCGCGTGCCCCTCGGCGGCCAGCGCCGGCGCGAGGTAACTGAGCACCTTCTCGGCCCCGCCGATCAAGGGCGGGTAGCGGCGGGTTATCAGCGTGATGCGCACAACGATTCCAAAGGGATTGGCCCTGTCCAGAAGCGCTCAAACGATCTCACGCAGCACGCGAAACCCGAGCAGCAAGTAGCGCGTGTCGGGGTCGTTGTAGTTCCGGTATGAGGACCGCATGTAAAACGGCCACGTGTGCCATGAGCCGCCGCGCCGCACGCGGATGTAGCCTTCGGCAGGCCCTTGGGGATCGTCCACCGGTGAGTGGGCGTAGTACTCGTCATCGTGCCAGTCGGCGCACCATTCCCAAACGTTGCCGTGCATGTCGTAGAGGCCGAACGCGTTGGGTCGAAAGCTCCCCACGGGAGCGGTAAAGACGAACCCATCACTCGCCTTCGTGGCGTAATCGCTCCATTCCGGGAACACGCGTCGCGTGGTCTCGTCATAGAGGTTCGCCACTTCCACCAGCTTCTCGGGATCGTCACCGTTGTGGTAGCGCGTGGTGGTACCGGCCCGGCAGGCGTATTCCCATTCGGCCTCGGTGGGCAGACGATAGGTGGCTTTCTCTTTTGCGCTGAGCCATGCGCAGAAGTCGATCGCGTCCTGCCAGGTGACGTTCACCACGGGGTGATCGTCGCCTTGAGGGAAGCCCGGATCGCGCAGGAGTATTGCGGGTCCCGCCCTCGAAACGAGCCGCTCTCAGGACTGGAGTATGCCGGGTCGTAACCCCACCCACCGGTGCCGTCACGCTCGGATTCGGTCTGGAAACCCGTCGCGGACACGAACTGCTGGAACCGGCCCAACGTCACCTGACATTGGCCGAGGTGGAATGCCTTGGTGATGCGAACCCGATGCACCGGGACTTCGTCCTCAAGCTCGGCGATTCGGCGCGGCTCGTACTGGGGGAAGGCCCGGGCCAGTTCCGCGGGCGAATCGTGGTTACCCATCAAGAAATCACCGGCGGGGACCTTCACGAATTCCATACCGAGGGAATCCGTCATGTCCGCGCGGGCAGGGTGGGGGCGGGCTTCGCTCTTGTTGGATGTCATGGTGACCATTCCCAGAAAGGGCCGAGGTGTGGCTGAGTTCATTTTACCCTACGAAAGTCCCTCCGGCCCCAGCACCGCCACGAACGGCAGATGGCGGTAATCGTCGTTGAAGTCGAGGCCGTAGCCGATGACGAAGCGGTCGGGGATCTCGAAGCCGCAGTAATCGGGCTCGAAGTCGACTTCCTGGCGGCCGAGCTTGCGCAGAAGCACGGCGGTGCGGACGCGGAGCGCACCCCGGTCGATCATGTGGGCGGCCAGCGCCGAGAGCGTGCGGCCGGTGTCGAGGATATCGTCCAGCAGAAGCACGTCACGGCCGGCGACGTCCGGGGCGAACGTCTCGTTGAGCACCAGCGTGGCGGGCCGGGTGGCCGTGCCTCGGTAGCTGCTGGCTTGCACCAGGGCGATCCGGTGCGGCAGGCGGATCTGGCGGATCACGTCGGCCAGAAACACCAGACTGCCGGTCAGGATGGCCACAATCGTTAACGGACGGCCCTGGTAATCCGCCTCGATGCGGCGGCCGAGCTCGCGCACGCGCGCCTGGATCTCGTCCTCGGTGATCAGGATCTCCAACGCTTCCTCCACAGCCCGCCACTTCGGCGCGTGGCTCTCATGATGACGGGCGCGAGCGCGGTGCCAAGGGAGTGTTTCGCCTCATGGCTGATGGCTGATGACTGATGGCTGATGACTGATGGCTGATGGCTATACCAGACTGTCATCAGTCATCAGTCATCAGTCATCAGTCATTTTCCACCGAAGGGCGTCTCAGGTCCGTTGGCTGGCGCGAAAGGCACGGGCGCGGAGCAGGGCCAGGCCGGTGGCGCCTCCCCAGAGGAGCAGCGACACCGGCTCGGGCACCTGGGGCGGATTGTTCGAGCCGCCGCCCGGGAGGTCGATCGGCGGGTTGTCCAGCCGCTCCAGCGCGATGTTGGTGACCGAGTTGGGCAACACCAGCCGCACCAGGCCGTCGTAGTTGGGGCTCTGGTTGAGCTGAAAGAACAGTTTCCCGCCGGGGGCGAGCCCGCCGGTGCCGAAATCGAGCTTCAGGACCTGGAACGGGTCGCCGGTCGAGGTCGTGCCGTCGCCGAGCGTCAGATTCAGGTCGTTGGGGTTGAACCCGCTCGACACGTAGCCGGTCGAGGGCTCGAGGATCGAGGGCGGGTCGGTGCTGGGGTTGCGCGGGACGATCGACCCGGCCGGGATGATCCGCGCCAGCACTTCCTGGACCGGCGCGGCCCCTGGGGAGTCGACGTTCATGAGACGGAAGGTCGCCACGCCAGCCGCCCGCACCGACAAGGACGGCCAGAGGGCGAACAACGACAGGGCAAGCCAAGGGGTGAAGCGACGCATCACGGCGAGTCTCCTCCAGTTCGGGTGCGTCCGCGGGCTCGGCCGAAGAGCACCGGGGTCATCCTGGTCCGGTGCGGTGGTGTCTACTGGTCCCGGCCGGGCGGAAAGGGAAGTCACGTCGTGGAGTCGAGAGGTCTTTCGAGATGGTTCAGGACAAGCGTGGCTATCTTCCCTTCTCTAGCCGTAAAAGCGGCGGCATTGTGGGTTGACCCCCGCAAACGGTCAAGTGGAACTTGGCTGCCCATTTTGCGACGGCGCCGGGGGCGGGAACGGCCAGGCGACTCGTCCGCCGTGCGCGGGTGATGGGCCGGGGTTGAGGATTCCAGATTCCAGATTCCAGATTCCAGATTCCAGATTCCAGAGGCGCAGGACTGATGACGGAGCGCTTCAAAATCCAGCACGATCAGTCCTGCGCCCTCTGGAATCTGGAATCTGGAATCTGGAATCCGCCATGCCCCGAGTCTATCTCCCCGTAACGCTCCCCAGAATGTTCTGCTTGCGCATGGCCCCTCTTCGCCTGGAAGCGACTCACCGAGTTCGGTAGACTGACGCGCGGTGTCGGCCCGGTGAGGCGGAAGGGCGCGCCCGGGCGGTGGACGGGGACCAGACGAGACCACGCGACGTGTGCGGCATCTGTGGAGCGGTCTGGACAGAGCCCGGCCTGGCGCTGGAGCAAACCGGTCTGCTCGCCATGCGCGACCGACTGGTCCACCGCGGTCCCGACGACGCCGGTGCTTACCGCGATGCCCACGCCGCGCTCGGCTTCCGGCGGCTGGCCATCGTCGATCTGCCGGGCGGTCATCAGCCGCTCTCGAATGAGGACGGCTCGATCTGGGTCGTCTTCAACGGCGAGATCTACAACTTCCCCGCCCTGCGGCACCGCCTCGAGGCGCGGGGGCACGTCCTGCGCTCCACGGGCGACACCGAGGTGCTCGTCCACCTTTACGAGGACGAGGGGCCGAACCTCTTCGAACATCTGCGCGGGATGTTCGCGCTGGCGATCTGGGACGCGCCCCGCCGCCGGCTGATCCTGGGCCGCGACCGGCTCGGCCAGAAGCCGCTGTTGTATCGCCCGGAGCCGGGGCGACTGCTGTTCGCCAGCGAGCTGAAGGCACTGCTGGCGCTCCCGGAAGCGATCGTGCCCCGGCGGGTCGATCCCCTGGCCCTGGACCGCTACCTGACCTACGGCTACATTCCCCATCCCGCCACGATTCTCCAGGGCATCTACAAGCTGCCGCCGGCGCATTATGCGGTCTGGCACGACGGGCACCTGAGCCTGACGCGGTACTGGGAGCCGGACTGGGACTCGGAGATCGACCGGCCCGCCGCGGAGGACGTGGAGCGGCTCCGGGAACTGCTCGCCGAGGCGGTCCGCGAGCAGATGATCGCCGATGTTCCCCTGGGGGCGTTTCTCTCGGGCGGGATCGACTCGACGATCATCGTCGGACTGATGCAACAGGCCAGCCGCCAGCCGGTGCGCACCTTCGCGATCGGCTTCGACGATCCGGCCTTCGACGAGCGGCCCTTCGCCGCGCTGGCGGCCCGGCACCTGAAGACCGAACATCACACGTTCGTCGTCGAACCGCGGGCCTGGGAGGTCTTGCCGGCCCTGGCCGAGCAGTTCGACGAGCCCTTCGCCGACAGCTCGGCGCTGCCGACCTGGTTCGTGGCCCGCGAGACCCGCCGCCACGTGACCGTGGCCCTGACCGGGGACGCGGGCGATGAGCTCTTCGGCGGCTACGACCGCTACCGCGCACTGGCGCTGGCCGGCTGGTTCGATCCCTTGCCCGGCCCCGCCCGGCGCTTTTCGGCGGCCCGCTGGCACGCGCCTTGCCTGTCTCGGTCCGGGCCAAGACGCCGCTCCGCAAGGTTCAGCGCATCCTGGAAGGCGTCGGGGAACCACCCGGAACACGGTATTGCCGATGGATGACCCTGTTCTCCGAGGCCGACCGTGTGGGACTCTACGCCGAGGCTTGGCTGGACAGCCTGGCCGCGGCCGGCGGCGGCGACCCCAGGGCCGCCGATCCGGCTTCCGTGGTGCAACGCGCGCTGGACGTGGCCCCCAAACGCGACCCGGTCACGCGGGCCATGATCGCCGACCTGTTGACCTATCTGCCGGGCGATCTGTTGCCGAAAATCGACATGGCCAGCATGGCCCATTCGCTTGAGTGCCGGGGGCCGTTCCTGGATCATCGGGTGGTCGAGCTGGCCTTGGCCATGCCCCTGAAACGCAAGCTCCGCCTGCGGGGCGGTCGGTCGAAAGTCGTTCTCAAGCAGGCCTTTGCGGAGTACCTTCCACCGTCTCTGGCAACGCGTCCCAAGATGGGGTTCGGCGTGCCGCTGGACCGCTGGTTTCGCGGGCCGTTGCGCAACGCGCTGCGGGACGTGTTACTCGATCCTGGCACACTGGGCCGCGGCATCTGCCGCCCTCGGGTGGTCGAAACCCTGATCGCCGAGCATATTACTGAGCAGAGGGACCATGCCTACCGCCTCTGGGGCTTGCTCGCGCTGGAACTCTGGTTTCGCCGCCACCTGGACGGTTGATTCGATGGGAAAGTCCTGGGCAACTTTTCCACATCGCGTCGCTGTGGGCGAGCACCCAATTGCGTTGTGCCAGTCGCTTTTGTTAATGTCGGGGCCCGGAGACACGGTTCGTTTGGGGCGGAACGGAATGGCCACAAGCTGATGAACCAGGAGCCGTGCCAATGTGGTTGATCATCGTGAAGTGGTATCTGTTGGTGGCCTTGGGATCCCTCGTGGTCGGCTGTGGACTGCTGATCTGGGATCGTTGGGTCTGGCGGCCGGCCGAGACCTCCTCGGCCGCGACCGAACCGGTTCTCGGGGACATCTTGCCATTCCCGGTCGATCTCCCAGACGCCTCTGTGCCCGAGTTTCAGCCCATGCCCGCGTTGGAGGGAACCCTTCCGCCGGACGTGATGGTGGTCGGCGCCGTGACGCCGGAGCTCGGCGGTTGGGCGGAAGCCATGAGCGCGGCAGTCCCTGCCAGCGTGTGAGCCGATCCGCACGAGTGTGAATTCGCTCGAAAAATGTCCGCCGTGGGGCCCCGGCCGGGTCTCACGGCGGCTTGTTTCTGGATCGTTCTGAGATTCCGGATTCCAGATTCCAGATCTCCGAGTGACGAAATGCAACCGGAATCCGGAATCTGGAATCCGGAATCCGGAATCCGGAATCCACCTTCGGGATTCACGTCACCTGGCCAGAGCCGGGGATTGTCGAGGACCAGGTAGTGACCGTGGTCCGCGGTGACGATCACGAGCGAATCCTCCCAGGCGTGGTGGCGCTCGATCCAGTCGAAGAGGACGCGGACGGCCTCCTCGCCGCTGAGCACGGCGCCGATGGCGTTGTCGAGGTTATTGTCATGGAGGGCAAAGTCCACATCGCCCGCCTCGACGAACAGCGCGAAAGACTGGGAGGGGCTCGGCGGCCAGAACAGTCAAAGCGGCCTGGCTCATATTGGCAAGAGTGGGGTTTTCCGTAAGATCGGCGGGCTGGTAGCGTTCGGCGACGCCCTTGATGCCCTTGGGCGGGTCATAGCGGCCGTCGGCCGTGCAGTAGGGTAAGTGGCCGGCGGCGACACCGTAGAAGCCGAAGAGTCGGCGATGGGTACGGGCGGCCTGTTCGGCGGCGTCCTGAAGGGATTTCGGACCGGCGACGCCCGCGGTGCGCTGGGCGATTTCGTAGCGGTCGGCGATCGCATTCAGGTCGGCATTGGTGATGTAGGGGTTGCCCGGCACGGCGTTCTGGCCTTGCTGTTTTCGCAGATCATCCTCCTTGATGGTCGCACCCCAGCCGGTGCCGATCACCACGTCCAGGCCGGGCAGGCGCGGCGACTTGCCCATATCTTGCACGATACTTCTCAACCCGAGCATCTCGCGGCCGATGTCCTGGTAGTCGTCGCGGTAGACATTATGAGCATACATGCCCGCGGGCGAGGCGTGGTCGAAGGGCACGCTGGTGACGGTGCCGACCTTCCAGCCCTGGGCCTGGAGCTGGTTGAACAGAGTGGGCACGAACCGGCCGTCGTCGGTGACGTTCAGGCCATTGTTGTACGACTTGACGCCGCTGGCGAACTCTCCCGCGCTGCACGAGCTGTCGGTGTAGGCGTGCAGGACGCCTCCCGCGGCGGCCACCGCGGCCTTCTCGGAGGGACTGGCACTCTGCCCCTTGAAATAGCCAGCCGCGCGGCGAGGAGCCCCGGGGTCCAGGGATTGGGGCCGCCGAAGCGCGACGTCGTAGCCGCCGCCGAGAAGGTGACTCAGGTCGGCGACGGTCTGGGTGTTCACGTCCAGCTGGCCCTCTTTGGGTGCATCACGGGTGGGGCTGGTGACGAAGGAACCGAACTGGACCGGCCCGGCGCCCGGATAATCCTGGAAGAGCAGGCCCGAACCCGGTCCCTCCTCATAATCATGGCCGGACCTGGCCACGGCGGCGGCGCGGGTGGTGTCCCAGTCCATGCCGTCGAACCAGACGATGAACAGGTGCTTGACGCCGTGGGCGACGGCGTCTTTTTGCAAGCGGTAGAGATCGGACTGGTCGGCGTACTCGGCCTCCGGGTTGACGGTATGCTCGGGAACGCGCCCGAAGACCGCCCGCACGCCGGCCTCGGTGCGGTATCGGCTGTTCTTGCCCGTGATGGCGCCCAGGTCCGCCTTGCGGCCGAACACGTAGATCGGGATCAACCGGTTCGAGTGGCTGGTGTGGTTCGAAAACACGTTGCCCGGCCCTTGCGAGCCGAAGTGATCAGGGCGCGCGATTTTTTCATCCTTGGTCGCCACCTGGCGCTCCTGGAGGTCGCGGAGCCGATCACGGCGCGGCACATCCTGCGCGACCAGCGCGGCGGCCCTGACGAAGACGAGCGCCGCAACGACCGGCGCGAGAAACCGGAGGCGAGGAAATGAGCCACTTCGCACGGGGCACTCCTGATCTGGGAGGTGTAAGAAGCGGAAGACGGTGGGCCGAACCCACCCGACGAGGCGGAATCCGAGCTACTCGTCCTTTTTCAGACGCAGTGTGTACGTCCAGCGTTCGAGCCGGTTGCGCCGGCGCTCCAGGCGGAAGGCGCGACCGAAGACCGACGACCGCCGCCAGCCATCTCGCGCCGCGGTCGCCACGTAACGATCGCGCCGCCGGCGCAGGATCTGGAAATCCACGTCCTCGCCCAGCGCATTGATGAGCCAGTATTCGGGGACGCCCGCCCGGTGATACGTCTCGCGAAGTTGCACGGTATCCTTGCGGACCGTGAATCGGCTGACCACTTCCAGCACCCAGTCCGGCGTGCCCATCAACTCGATGAACTGACCCTCCCGGTCCGCCCGGGGCACCAGCGCGACTCGCCCGGCTTCGAAGCTTTCCCAGCACACAAAGGTCGCGTCCGGCTCGGTGGACAGTCCGGCCGCTTCGTTCGATACGAGCGTGCCGTCCGTGAAGAACTCGCCCAGGTCGAGCCTTCGGACCAGAGTGGAGATGGTCCGGCAGATCTCGGTCTTGACCTTGTTGTGCGTTTCCAGCTCTTCCGGACTCATGTCGAAAATCAGCTCCCCGGCGATGTACGAAGCGCGAAGCTCCTCGGGGAAGTCGTCCGAGGTCACCCAGGCGCGGAAACCCTCGAACGTAGCGGCGCTGGCCGGCATGCAAATCGGCGGGATGTCCCGGCCTGCGGTGAAGATCATCCGGTTCATGGGGCATCTCCTGGGAACTCATCCTATCACGAGGAATCGCCAGACCACACCCGCGCCGCCCGCGCGGAAATGCCCTCCCGAGGTTCTTCGGACTTGGTTCGACGGGACGGGTGGGGCAAAATAGGGATAGTGCTTGATGCCTTCCTGCTTCCGGGGTCTTCCACTGTGCGGCCTACAGGATGTGTTGGCCATCGTTCTCGCCGGGGGGCGGGGAACCCGTCTCGACCCCTTGACGCGCAACCGGGCCAAGCCGGCCGTGCCCTTCGGGGGGATTTACCGGATCATCGACTTCACGCTGTCCAACTGCATCAACTCGGGCATCCGCAAGATCCTGGTGCTGACCCAGTACAAGGCCGCGAGCCTGAGCCGGCACATCGACGAGGCCTGGCGGTTCTTGCACCGCGAGCTCGACGAGTTCATCGAGGTCGCCCCGCCCCAGCAGCGCATCGCCGAGCACTGGTACCAGGGCACCGCCGACGCCATCTATCAGAACGTCTACTCGATCGAGAAGGCCAGCCCCCGCGACACCATCATTCTGGCCGGCGATCATATCTACAAGATGGACTATGCCGCCATGATCGACGCGCACCGCGCGCAGCGGGCCGACCTGACGGTCGCCTGCCTGCCGGTGCCGCGCGCCTCGGCGCGCGAGTTCGGCGTGATGGACATCGACGCCGCGCAACGGGTCATCCGCTTCCTCGAAAAGCCGGCCGACCCGCCGGGCATGCCCGAGAACCCCCAGATGGCGCTCGCCTCGATGGGCATCTACATCTTCGATACCAACGTCATGTACGAGCAGCTTTTCCAGGACGCCGCGCCAAGGAACGCTCGCACCACGACTTCGGCCTCGACGTGATTCCGGCGATGCTCGCCGGCGGCCAGCGCGTTTTTGCCTATCCGTTCCGCGACGAGAACCGCAAGCAGGCCGCCTACTGGCGCAACGTGGGCACGCTCGAGGCCTACTACCAGACCAGCATGGACCTGATCTCGGTCGATCCGATCCTGAACCTCTACGACCGCGCCTGGCCGATCCATACGTACCAGCCCCAGCAGCCGCCTCCCAAGTTCGTCCACACCATCGGCGACCGCCGGGGCGCGGCCTTTGACTCGATTGTCTGCCAGGGCACGATCGTCTCGGGAGGACAGGTCTTCCGCAGCATCCTCTCGCCCAATGTCCGCATCAACTCGTTCGCGCTGGTCGAGGACTCGATCCTCTTCGACGGCGTCGAGGTCGGCCGTCACGCCCGCATCCGTCGCGCGATCCTCGACAAGGAGGTCAAAGTCCCCGCCGGCTTCGAGATCGGCTACAACCGCGAACTCGACCTGGCCCGCGGTCTGACCGTCTCCGACGAAGGCATCACCGTCGTCGCCAAGGCCGAGGATCTGGAGCGGCACATCAGCGGCTGACCTTTCGGTGTTTCGGGGATTCGCGGCTCGAGGCCGGGAGGGGGTTCCGGATTCCAGATTCCAGATTCCAGATTCCAGATGTCCAACGACTTCGAGGCGAAACGTAGAACCCAAAGCCCGACATCAGTCATCTGGGATCTGGAATCTGGAATCTGGAATCTGGAATCTGGAATCTGGAATCTGGAATCTGGAATCTGGGATCTGGAATCTGGAATCTGGAATCTGGGATCTGGCATCTGGAATCCCTGAGGTTCGACTTTCCAAGACAGCGGCTGATCCCAGGATCGGGGAGGGCCTCCGGATGTCCGAAGCCGTCCGCATTCCCTGGGGTGAGGGCGCGAGCCTGGCGCTCGAGCTGCCGCCCGCATGGCCCGCGCCCGAGGTGATCTGGCCCGATCTGGCGGGCGCGCTCGACGATTACCCGGCCGCCCTGGAAGCGGTCCTGGATACGCCCAATGTCTGGCCGGCGGTCGGTCCAGGGGTGGCGGTGGCGATCGTGGTCGATGACCCGTCGCGCTGGACGCCCGTCGCGGAGGCGCTGCCGATCGTGCTGCGACGCCTGCACGCGGCGGGCGTCCCACCGATGGACATCGCCATCAGCGTGGGTGTCGGCCGGCATGCGCCGGTGAGCCGCGACGCCATGCGGCAACGCCTCGGCGCCGAGGTCGGCTGGCAGTACGCCTGCTTCAGCCCGCCCGTCGATGACCGTTTCCATTACGTCGAGCTCGGAAGGACGCCGGGAGGGATTCCCGTCCGCGTCTTTCGGCCGGTGGTCGAGGCCCAGGTGCGCATCCTGATCGGGTCGGTCCTGCCGCATCTCCAGGCCGGTTTTGGCGGGGGCTGGAAGCTGATCTTCCCGGGCTGCTGCCATCGTTCGACCCTGGGCGCGCTGCACCGGCAGGGCCTGGGAGGCGACGCGGGCCGTCTGCTCGGCGGCGACCCGGCCACGAACCCGATGCGCGCGGCCATCCGCCAGGCGGCGGCCCTCTTGCCGGGGCCTTGCCTGTCCCTCAGCCACCTGATCGGCGCGCCGGGACAGGTTCTGGCCGTGACGGCGGGACCACCCGACGTGGTTCAGGACCAGCTTGCCGCCGCCGCGCGGCGCCGCTTTCAGGCCGCCCCGGGAGCGCCCGCCGATGTCGTCGTCGCCGGGAACCATCCCTGGCCGGGCGACCCCATGCAGAGCTTCAAGGTCCTGCTCAACCACCGCGCCGCGGGCCGTCCGGGGGGCCTGCTCGTCGGCTTTTTCTGGACCGATCCGGCCGAGATCGACCGTTCCTTCCCCCTGCCCGCGCTGCGCCGCCATCGCCGCCACCGGCGCGGTGGGCGGCTGGGCCCTGCGCCGCGGTCTGGCCCTGGCCGATCCCCTGGCCGCCGCCGCTCGCCTCTCCTCTTCTTTCATGGTCCGCTGGGCGCGCGAGCTCGTCGTCGATCGCCGCGTGCTGGTCTACGCGCCCGCCCTGCACGCCAAACTCGGCCCCCATCTTGGCCCAATCGACCTCTTCGCGCGCCAGGACGCGCTTTGGGTACGGGCAATGCATCTCCTCAAGAACAAGCCCGCCCCCCTTGTCCGCGTCTTCCCCCAGGGCGGCCTGACCTACTACTGCCCTCAGCCCTGACCCGGCGGCCCCGCTTCCTTCACCTTCTTTCGAGAAGGTCCCCTTTGACTTTGCCGGAATTCCGTTCAAAATCAATCTATATCCCCAAAACTTTCTGTATTGACTCACCCGAATTTGGGACCTACTTGTCGCAACCCGCGGAACCGTTAGAATGGCGACGCTCTTGCGATCATGGCATCAAGCCATTTTTCGAGCCCGGTGGGAGACCGTGGCCCAGACCGTGGATTACGGATGGTCGCACTTGTAAACGAACACCAGGAGAACACCACGATGCGAAGACAGATTCTTGGTTTGATGGCCGCGCTGGTCGGGCTGGCCCTGGCGGCGGACTCGGCCTGGGCGTGCAACCTGTGTCACAGGCCGACGTGTTCGGGCGTGCCGGTCTGCCAGTACGTCCCGCAGCCGGCCTATCAGTGCGTGACCGAGATGGTGCCGTACACCGTCACGCAGACGCGGATGCGGATGGAACTGAAGCCGGAGAACTTCACGGTCATGACCCAGGTTCCCGAGACGACCTGGATCGAGAAAACCTGCATGGTCTGCCGGCCCGTCATCGAGACCAAGCCGGTCGAACAGCGGTACACGATCTGCCGGCCCGTGACCGAGACAACCTACGTGGACCAGACCTACACCGTCTGCCGGCCGGTGACGACCACCCGGCAGGTGACCGAGTGCTGCCTCCAGCCGACGACGCAAGTCGTTGCCGTGCCGGCGGCTCAGCCGTGTGCCATGGGCTGCGGCGGCTGCGGCCTGGGATTGCTCTGCGGCAAGAAGCACGGCCTGCACGGCTGCGGCGGCTTGACCCCGACGGGCTGCCAGTATGTCACCCAGACCTGCTACACCCCGGTGCCGGTCACGCGCACGATCTGCGAGACGCAGATGGTCCCCGAGACCCAGGTCCGCAAGGTGCCCGTGACGACGTGCCACTACGTCACCGAGGAAAAGGTCACGACGGTCAATATCACCTGCTGCCGGATCGAGACCGTGCCCGAGGTCCGCAAGTTCCCGGTCGTGACCATCAAGTGCGTGCCCGAGACCCGCACCCGGATGGTCCCGATCTGCGTGCCCGAGCAGGTGACGACGACCTGCTACCGGCCCGTGACCCGGATGGTGCCGATCGCCCCGGCGGTCCCGTGCTGCGGCGGCGCCGTCACGCCAGCGGAGCAAGCTCCCAGCGCCCAGGCTCCCAGCGGCCAGTCTCCGAAGGCAGAACCGCCCGGCAACCTGACCCCGGCGCCGCCTCCTGCGCCGCCGGTGCCTCCCGCGCCCCCGCGCCGTGAACGAGGAGATCCGCAAACCCAAGACGGACCCTGAATCGTGGCGGTGTCGAGAGGGCTTTCCTCCCGGCACCGCTTTGTTTTGCGCCCTGGCTGGGGTGCCGGCGACGGTCTGGTTCACCACAGAGGCACGGAGGACACAAAGGTTCTCATAGAGTTAGGAGTTACGCAGTTGGCAGTTGGGGCAAGATGGGGATTGGGGTTTTGTAGGGTGCGTGAAACGCACCCAGTCTCTTTGTGGCACAGGGAAGGTGCGTTTCACGCACCCTACGAGGATCGGCCCTCAGTTTACCCAGTGTCCCAACTGCGTAATTCCCAAGAGTCTCTTCTCTGTGCCTGTCTCTGTGTTCTCTGCGCCTCTGTGGTGAACAAGGCGGTCGCCGACGCCCCAGCCGCCTGCGCAAAATCCAGGCAGGTCCCTTGACCGGCCGCGCGGCCGTTGGTATCTTAGTCCTTTCCCCGTGGATAAGAGCAGGACGAGTCTTGTCGCGTTCGACCGGAAGGACCACTGGCGTGGCGGGTTTGAGCAACGAACGAATTCGTATCCGGATGGAGGCTTACGACCATACCATCCTCGATCAATCGGCCAAAGAGATCGTCGAAACGGCCAAGCGGACCGAGGCGATCGTGCACGGGCCGATCCCGCTGCCGACACGCATCGAGCGGTACACGGTGCTCCGCAGCCCTCACATTGACAAAAAGTCACGTGAGCAATTCGAGATCCGAACGCACAAGCGGCTGATCGACATCTTGCAGCCGACGAACAAGACGATCGACGCGCTGAACAAGCTGAGCCTGCCCGCGGGCGTCGATATCAAGATCAAGGCGGGCCCCACGGGGGGCTGACGCCGCGTAGTGACTTTCCTGCCCGTTTCGAGCCCGACCTCCGGGACCTCGGCTGCGTATAGGGCCGTGTTGTACCCGTGTCGGCGCGAGGCTGGACCCGGCTGTGGTGACAGCCCGGGGCGCCGGCGTCGCCAAGGCGACTCCCGACCTTGCCGCGGTCTCACCTTCGGGAGAGGACGAAGCGATGCACGTTGGTCTCTTGGGCCGCAAGGTCGGCATGAGCCAGATTTATCAGGGGGACGGCACGATCGTGCCGGTCACCGTGCTGGAATGCGGCCCCTGCACGGTGCTCCAGATCCGGACGCCCGAGCGCGACGGCTATCATGCGCTGCAGCTCGGCTTCCTGGACAAGAAGCGCAAGGCGGCCAGCCAGGCGGCGCGCGGCCACGCCAAGAAAGTCGACGCCGAGCCGAAGCGCTTCATCCGCGAGCTGCGCCAGGAGGGGCCGGCGGATGGGGTCGCCGCCGGCCAGAACCTGACGGTCGAGGTCTTCCAGAACATCGGCCACGTCGATGTGATCGGCACGAGCAAGGGGCGGGGCTTCGCGGGCGTCGTCAAGCGCCACGGCTTCAAGGGCCTGCGCGCCACCCACGGTGTCAAGCGGATGCACCGCCACCCGGGCTCCTCCGGTCCCAGCGCCGACCCGGCCCACACCCGCAAGAACATCCAGAAGCCCGGGCACTACGGCAACGCCCGCATCACCGTCCGCAACCTCCAGGTCGTCCAGATCGACCCGGTGAACAACCTGCTCCTGGTCAAGGGCGCCGTGCCCGGCCACAACGGCAACTTCGTCATCGTGCGGCAGACGAACAAGGTGTGAAGCTGGGGGCTGTCAGCGATCGGCTTTCAGCTCTCAGCCGGACACAACACAGACCATGCGGTTCCAGGTTCCAGCCCGGCACCAGGGTGCGGTACTTGCGGCAGAAATCATCCGTTTATTCTGGCTGATAGCGGATAGCTGACAGCCGATAGCCTCAGAAATGACCATGTTGACCATACCCGTATACAACCAGGCCGGCGAGAAGGTGGGCGAGGAGCAGGTCGATCCGGCCCTCTTCGGCGGCACGATCAACAAGCAGCTCTTGCACGACGTGGTGACGATGCACCTGGCCAACCGCCGGGTAGGCACCGTCAACACGCGCGGCCGGGCCGACGTGGCCGGCTCGGGCAAGAAGCTCTTCCGCCAGAAGGGGACCGGCAACGCCCGCGCCGGCTCGAAGCGGACCAACAAGCGCAAGGGCGGCGGCGTGGCGTTTGCCCGCCGCAACCGCGACTACAGCTACGCGATGCCCAAGAAGGCCGTGCGGCTGGCCGTGCGCATGGCCCTTTTGTCCAAGTTCCAGGATGGCCAGGCCGTGATCGTCGAGGGCCTGGGCGCGGGCAGTCCCGAAGACGCCACGCCCCGGACCAAGCCGGTCGCCGCGGTCCTCAAGGCGCTGCGGCGGCCCGATCTGACCGAGGCCGAGGCCGCGCCCATCGAGAGCGAGAGCAAGACCCGCGCCCGCCGTCGCACCCTCGACGGCCGGAGCGTCCTGATCGGCCTGCCCGGGCACGATCCGATCTTCCACCGCAGTGCGCGCAACATCGCGGGCGTCCTGATCGCCCCGGTGGCCGAGTTCAATACCTACGACGTGCTCAAGCAGCGCTACCTGGTCCTCAGCCGTGAGGCCCTGGCCACGCTCAAAGAGGCGGTGGCCGAGCCGGTCCGGCGCCGTGGCGAGCCGTCCGCACCCCCGACCTCGTCGCTGCCGCAGCCCGAGCCGCCGGCCGCGCAGGAGAGCTAAATCATCATGGTCACCCTCCGCCGGCCCCCGCAATATGAGCGCAAGGGCGTCAAGCTCGAACCGTACCAGGTCGTGCTGCGGCCGCTCATCACCGAGAAGGCCACCCACCTCGCCGATCGGCACAACGCGTTCTGCTTCGAGGTCCACCCGCTGGCCACCAAGACCGAGATCAAGAACGCCATCGAGACGCTCTTCGAGGTGCGGGTGGCGGATGTCCGGACCCAGAACCGCCGGGGCAAGCCCCGCCGCTACCGCATCAAGGTCGGCCACATGCGGAACTGGAAGAAGGCGATCGTCAAGCTGCAACCCGAATACCGTATCGACTTTTATTGAGAATCCCCGCACGCGGACCGGGCCTGCGTCGTCGCGTCCGTGCCTGTTTCTCCCGGAAGGGATCGGGAGCGAAACGAGATTCCTATGGGTATCAAGACCTACAAACCGACCAGCCCCGGGCGGCGCAATGCGTCGGTCAGCGATTTCGCCGACCTGACCGACAAGGAAAAGAAGCCCGAGAAGCGGCTGACCGTGCCCCTGAAGAAAACCGGCGGGCGCAACCACCACGGCATCATCACCGCGCGGTGCCGGGGCGGCGGCCACAAGCGGATGTACCGGCTCATCGACTGGCGGCGGCACGACCGCGACGGCCAGCCCGCCGCGGTCACGCACATCGAGTACGACCCGAACCGCTCGGCGCGCATCGCCCTGGTCCAGTACCCCGACGGCGAGAAGCGCTACATCCTGGCGCCCGACGGCCTGGCGGCCGGCATGAGCGTCATGAGCGGCGCCGAGGCCGAGCCCAAGGTGGGCAACTGCCTGCCGCTGGCGAAGATCCCCACGGGCCTCCAGATCCACAACATCGAGATGCAGCCCGGCAGCGGCGGCAAACTGGTCCGCGCCGCGGGCGTCTCGGCCACCTTGACGGCCCGCGAAGGGACCTGGGCCGGAGATCACGCTCCCCTCGGGCGAGGTCCGGCGCATCCCGGCGGCCTGCCGCGCCACGATCGGCATGGTGTCCAACCCGGATCATATGAACATTCGCTTGGGCAAAGCCGGCAAGTCCCGCTGGCTGGGCCGCCGGCCGCACACCCGCGGCGTGGCCATGAATCCCCACGACCATCCGATGGGAGGCGGCGAGGGCCGCACCTCGGGCGGCCGCAATCCCTGCTCGCGGACCGGCGTTCTGGCCAAGGGCGGCAAGACCCGCAAGCGCCGCAAACCGTCGAACAAGGCCATCATCCGCCGGCGCAAGAGCGTGCGGTACGGGCAGTTGAAGATCTAACTCAGGAGCACCCCGCGAGCCGATGGCGTTTCAGAACTTCTCTTTCCCACAAGTGGAGCACGAGCTGGGGCTGAACCTGGCGGAAACGGATCTTTTCCACGAGGTTCAGCCGATTCCGGTGCGTGCGGAGTTCCGAGCGACCATCCTCGAAGGGGCGAACCTGGCCAGTGCCATCAACACGGAGAAAGCGCGGTCGGAATTCGTGATCGCTCCCGTCCTGTTCGAATTATGGCGCATGCAAGCGGGACAGTGCGGTCTGTTTTCCGGTGTGGAACTGGAGGGCGACGCGGCGCGGGGGCTGAACGGGGTCTGTGATTTCATCATCACGAAGTCGCCGCTCCAGCATGTTTTGACCGCGCCGATCATCACGATTGTCGAAGCGAAAAATGATAACCTACGAAATGGTCTGGGGCAGTGCATCGCATCCATGTATGCGGCGCAGCTTCTGAACGAGTCCGCGGCCACGCCCATTCGCGCTGTCTTCGGGGCGGTCACGACCGGCAGCATGTGGAAGTTCCTGCGACTGAGCGGAAGTGACTTGTGGCTGGACATCGTGGAGTACCACATCGACAATCTGGCACAGATCATGGGCATTTTCAGTTTCATCGTGCGGTCGGCGTGACGGGGTGACGGGAACGGGTGAAAGGGCTCTTCGGTTCAAGATCGAGATCGTCGGAGCGTGACAGACATGGCAACTACAACCCGAGCCATACCGGCCCTGGAGCCGTCTGAATCGCGGCTGACGCTGCGCGATGTCCAGTGGGATGACTACGAGGGGATGCTCCGGATCGTGGGCGAGCGGCATATCCGCGTGACGTACGATCGGGGGACCATGGAGGTGAGCATGCCGTCCCAGAGGCACGAACAGGCGGCGCAATTGCTGGGCCTGTTCGTCGCTCGCCTCGCGGAGGAGCTGGAGGTCCCCTACGAGCCACTCGGAATGACCACCTGGAAGAAGCCGGGCGTGGAGCGAGGGCTGGAACCGGATCAATGTTACTACATCCAGAACCAGGCCATCGTTCGCGCCAAGGAGACACTGGATCTCGACGTGGACCCTCCTCCCGACCTGGCCATCGAGGTCGATATCACCAGCAGCGTCTTGAACCGGCTGGGGATCTATGCCGCGCTGGGCGTCCCCGAGGTCTGGCGCTACGATGGTGAACGGCTGACGATCTATCAACTTGAACCCGGTCACGGCTACCGATCCTGCGACGTGAGCCTCAGTTTCCCCACGCTTCGTGCGGTTGATGTCGAGCGTTTCCTCGATCTGGGCCGGATGATGGACAAGCTTTCCTGGACCCGTGAGCTGCGCAACTGGGTGCGCACGGAATTGATTCCCCGGCGGATCTGAGCGGGGCGCGCCGCGTCGATCCTTCGAATCGTGATGACTGTCGCCCGGAGAGGAAATCTCGACGGCAACGATACTGACAAGGGACCAACATGGGACGTTCGCTGAAAAAAGGCCCGTACGTCGATGAGCGGCTGCTCGAGAAGGTGCTCCGGGCCGACGCCACGGGCAACCGCGAGCCGATCAAGACCTGGGCGCGGGCCTGCACGGTGGTGCCCGAGTTCATCGGCAAGAATTTTGCCATCCATAATGGCAAGATGTTCATGAAACTTTATGTGACCGAGGACATGGTCGGTCACAAGCTGGGTGAGTTCGCCCCGACCCGCACCTTCCGCGGACACGGTGGCAAGGGACAGAGCAAGAAGAAGTAGTAGTGGTCGGTGGCCGGAACGGCCCGGCACGTTCTCCACGGACCGCCCACGGATCATTGACCCCGGATCACGGATCACGGACCACTGTAAGGATCGGTCATGGCGACCACGAAATCCGTTCTGCCGTACAAGGCGTCGCACCGGTTTGCGCGGACCTCGGTGCGGAAATTGCTCCCGCTCCTGGATTTGATCCGGGGCAAGTACGCCGACGACGCGCTGGACATCCTCAAGTACATGCCGAACCGCGGCGCGCGGATGATCGAGCAGGTGCTCAAGAGCGCCATGGCCAACGCCGAGGATCGCGGGGTGCGCAATGTCGGCAACCTGATCGTGGCGGACGCCCGCGGCGACGGCGGCCCGATGTTCAAGCGGATGATGCCCCGGGCCCGCGGCATGGCCTACCTGATCCGCCGCCGCTCGGCGCACATCACGATCGGCCTGGCGGACATCGATTACCTCTACGGCGGCGGCGGCGCGAACGACTAATCCGGCTCTCAGGTGAAGGGGTCCCCGCATGGGTCAAAAAGTGTGGCCGACCGGTTTCCGGATCGGTATCTACGAGGAATGGCGGAGCCGCTGGTACGCCAGCAAGCACGAGTTCGCCGACCTCCTGGTCGAAGACTTCAAGATCCGCAAGTTCATCAAGGAAAAGTATAGCTACGCGGGTATCCCCAAGGTCGAGATCGAGCGGACCCGCGACGCGGTCAAGGTGATCCTGCACACGGCGCGGCCGGGGGTGATCATCGGCCGCAAGGGCGCCGAGGTCGAGAAGATCACCGAGGAGCTCCAGAACCTCACGGGCCGTCGCATCGACATCAAGATCGAGGAAGTCAACCGCCCGGAGCTCGACGCGCAGCTCGTGGCCGAGGACATCGCCGAACAGCTCCGCAAGCGTTCGAGCTTCCGGCGCACCATGAAACGGGCCCTGGAACAAACCATGGACGGCGGCGCCAAGGGCATCCGCGTCCAGCTCTCGGGCCGCCTGGGAGGCGCCGAGATGTCCCGGACCGAGTCCGCCATGGCGGGTTCGATCCCCCTGTCCACGCTGCGGGCCCGGATCGATTACGGGTTCGCCGAGGCCAAGACCGCGCAGGGCCACGTCGGCGTCAAGTGCTGGGTCAATCAAGGTGATTATCTGAAGGTGGAGGGTTCCGGCGATGGCCATGATGCCCAAGCGGGTCAAGTTCCGAAAAAGCCAAAAAGGCCGCGTAAGAGGTAATGCGACCCGCGGCAACTACGTTGCCTTCGGCGAGTACGGCCTGCAGGCGCTCAAGTCGGCCCGCATCAGCGCCGAGACGCTCGAGGCGGGGCGCGTGGTGGTGAGCCAGGCGACCAAGGGCGCCGGCCGGCTCTACATTCGCGTCTTTCCGCAGAAGTCGGTGACGTCCATCCCGGCCGAGACCCGCATGGGTAAGGGCAAGGGGGAAATCGAGTACTGGGCGGCCATCGTCAAACCCGGGACCATCCTCTACGAGATGGGTGGTGTGAGCGAGGAAATGGCCCGCGCCGCCTTCGCCCGGATCGCCTACAAGATGCCGATCCCCTGCCGGTTCGTCACCCGGCGGCCGACACTGTGAGCGACGCGAGCGGGGCGCGATCCGGCCGGTCTTCGTTTTGGGAGCTTCGTTGATGTCCAAGCCCGCACAACTGCGCGAGCATAACGACGAGCAGCTCGAGCTGCTCTTGCAGGAAACACAGAAGAACCTGTTCCGCCTCCGGCTCCAGAGCGCGACCGAACGGCTCGAGGCGCCCAGCGAGATCATCAAGGCGCGACGCGAGATCGCGCGGATCAAGACCATCCTCCGCGAGCGGCAGCTCCAACGTGAGCGGGCCGCCGCGGCCACCCCGACGGCCTGAGACCCCGGAACCAGAACGCATGAGCGCACCGACTTCCCCGAGCGTCCGCCGATTGCGCAAGACCGAGATCGGCGTGGTCGCCTCGGACAAGATGAACAAAACCCGCCGCATCGAGATCGAGCGGCTGGTGCCGCACCCGAAGTATGGCAAGTACGTCCGCCATCGCACGGTCTGCTACGCGCACGACGAGGCGAACGAGTCGCACACCGGCGACCTGGTCGAGATCATGGAGACCCGGCCGCTGTCGAAAATGAAGCGGTGGCGCGTCGTCCGGATCGTGCGCAAGGCGCCGCCCGCGCCCTGGCCGCCGCCGAGGCCGCCGCCGCCGCGGCGACGGAGACCGGCGCGTCGACCTGACGGGCCGCGTGGAATTCCGGCGCAGCGTCCGTCTTGAACGGACAGTGTCTTCCTGCGATAGTCAGGGGCTCTCCGCCTCAGTCGGTCGAGCCGTGCCCGCGTGTTTTCGCTAACCGAATCCTCCTTGTTCGAGATTCCGCGAGCGTTCCGTCATGATCCAGATGCAAACCCGGCTCGACGTGGCCGACAATACCGGGGCCAAGGAACTGATGTGCATCAAGGTCCTGGGCGGCAGCGCGTCGCGGTACAAGCGGCGCGTGGCCAACCTGGGCGACATCATCATCGCCAGCGTCAAGAAGGCCGCCCCGGGCGGTGATGTCAAAGCGGGCGACGTGGTCCGCTGCGTCATCGTCCGCACCCGCAATCAGACGCGCCGCGCCGACGGCTCCTACGTCAAGTTCGACCGCAACGCGGCCGTCCTCATCGACAACGAAAAGAACCCGCGCGGCACCCGCATCTTCGGCGCCATCGCCCGCGAACTCCGCGATCGCCAGTTCATGAAGATCATCAGCCTGGCGGCGGAAGTGATCTGAAGGCCCGCCGTCCTCAGCCATTAGCCGTCAGCCATCAGCCATCAGCCATTAGCCGTCAGCCATAAGAGTAGAGCCATGCACATTCGCAAAGACGATCAGGTCGTGGTGACCACGGGCGACGACAAGGGCCCCGAGGCGCGCCGGGTGCTGCGCGTGCTGCCCTCGAAGGGGACCATCGTCGTCGAGGGGGTCAACCGCGTGTACAAGCACATGCGGCCCAGTCAGCGCAATCCGCAAGGCGGGCGGCTCTCGAAGGAGATGCCGATCGACGTCTCGAACGTCCTTTTGTATTGCTCGTCCTGCAATCGGGGCGTGCGGATCGGCCACCGGTTCACGGCCGCCGGACAAAAAGAGCGGTTCTGCCGCAAGTGCTCGGCCGGCCTGGGCACCGTGGGACCGGTCAAGCCGGCACGCGCGGCCACGGCCGGGGCCGCGGCCCGGCGTTGATGCGCGTTTCTTCCCCTGCCGGCGCCGGGGCCGCCGTTACGGCCTCTCCCAGGCGCCTTGAGGATTTCTGACGATGGCCCGTTTACTCGACCTGTACAATCAGACGATCGCGCCGAGCCTGGCCACCAAGTTTGCGCTGCCGCAGACCAAGAAGGGGCAGCCGAACCCGATGGCCGTGCCCAGGCTCGAGAAGATCGTGGTCAACATGGGCGTCGGCAAGGCGACCCAGGACAAGGCCATTCTCGAGGCCGCCGTCGATACGCTCGGCAAGATCACCGGCCAGAAGCCGGTCGTGACCAAGGCCAAGGTTTCGGTGGCCAGCTTCCGCCTCCGCGAGGGCAACGACATCGGCACGAAAGTCACCCTCCGCGGGCAGCGGATGTACGAGTTTCTCGATCGCCTGATCACGCTCGCCCTGCCGCGCATTCGTGACTTCCGCGGCGTCAACCCCAACAGCTTCGACGGCAACGGCAACTACACGCTGGGCCTCGCCGAGCAGGTGGTCTTCCCCGAGATCGAGGCCGACAAGATCCAGCACACGCTGGGCATGGACATCACCATCGTGACCTCGACCCCCAGCGACGACCAGGCGCGCGAGCTGCTGCGTGCCCTCGGCATGCCGTTCCGGCAGCCGCAGGCGGCCGCCGAGGCGGCGCCGGCGAAGACGAAGAAGACCAAGGCCGGCTAAACCGGGAATCGGGGCCCTTGACCGTTCGTGAGAGGAGTTATGTCCACCAAAGCGCAGATGATCAAGTCGTCGACGCCTCGCAAGTTCGCGGTCCGGCACCGGAACCGCTGCAAGTTGTGCGGGCGTCCCCGTGCCGTCTACCGCAAGTTCGGCGTCTGCCGGATCTGCTTCCGGACCCTGGCCTCCAAGGGCCTGATTCCCGGCGTCAAGAAGGCCAGTTGGTGATTCCGGATTCCAGATTCCAGATTCAAGATTCCGGATTTCAGATTCCGCATTCCGCATTGGAAAGGGTTTCCCGCCACGCCGACGGCTGAGTTCCCCGCATTTTCCTGTCCGGGGGTGCTCGGGGCCGTTACCCGCGGCGGTTGATCAGGATCGTCCCGCCATGATGACCGACCCGATTGCCGACATGCTCACCCGGATCCGCAACGCTGCGCGGATCGAGCGACCCATCGTCGAGATGCCCACGAGCAAGATCCGCAAGGGCATCGCCCAGGGGCTGAAGGAAGAAGGCTTCATCTGGGATTTCGAGGAGATCGAGACGGTCCCGCGCGGACCCTGCGGATCCTCCTGAAGTATGGCCCCAACGGCGAGCGCGTGATCCAGAAGATCGATCGGATCAGCAAGCCGGGGCGGCGGCTCTATCGCGGCTACAAGGATCTCAAGCCGGTGCTCAACGGCATGGGGATCTGGGTGCTCAGCACGCCCAAGGGGATCATGAGCGATCGCCGCGCCCGGACCGAGAAGATCGGCGGCGAGGTGCTGGCGCTGGTCCAGTGATCGACTTGCGCGGACCCCTTGACCCCTCGAACCCCTGATTCCTTCGGCGTGAGAAGCGAGAGGAACCTGGTCCCATGTCCCGTATAGGTCGCAAGCCGGTGAGTGTCCCGGCAAACGTGAAAGTCGCGGTGGCCGACACGACGGTCCACGTCGAAGGCCCCAACGGCAAGCTTTCGTTCCCGTTCCGCCATGAGGTCGGCGTCGTTTATGACGAGGCCAAGCGCGAGGTCGTCGTCACCCGTCAGGACGACGAACGGCTCAGCCGGGCGCTGCATGGCCTGACCCGGAGCGTGATCGCCAACATGGTCAAGGGCGTCACCGACGGCTACACCAAGAAGCTCGAAATCGTCGGCGTCGGCTACCAGGCCGAGTTCGCCAAGGCCGGCGGCGCGGTCAAGATTCGCGTCGGCAAGGAAGACCGGAGCCATGAACGTCGATGCCGACACCCTCGGCCTTCAAGTCGGCTACGCCAACAAGGTGCTCAAGCCGGTCCCGCCCGGGCTCAAAGTGGTTGTCCCCGACCCGACGCATATCACCATCAGCGGCGCGGACAAGCAGCTCGTCGGCCAGTTCGCCGCCGAAGTCCGCGATGTGCCGCCGCCCCGAGCCCTACAAGGGCAAGGGCATCCGTTACGAGGGCGAGCTCGTCCGGCGCAAGGCGGGCAAGGCTTTTGGTTCGAAATAATCCTGGTCGCGGCTTCCGTTCTGGCGCGCGCGCCGTCGAGATCAAGCCGTCCACGACCAGTGATCAGAGGGGAAGGAAGCAACCGTGCGACCGAACGTTCAAGAGCAGAACCAGGTTCGTCGGATACGACGGCAACGGCGGGTGCGGAAGAGGCTGACCGGCACGCCCGAGCGGCCTCGCCTGGCGGTGTTCCGCAGCTCGAAACACATTTACGCCCAGGTGGTCAACGACGGCGAGGCCAAGACGCTGGTCGCGGCCGGCACCCTCGAAGGCGAGATCAAGACCCAACTGGCCCAGGGCTACGGTGGCAACAAGGCCGCCGCGGCGCTCGTCGGCCGGATCGTGGCCGAACGCGCCAAGAAGGCCGGCATTGACAAGGTCTGCTTCGACCGCCGAAGCTACCGGTATCACGGCCGCGTCCAGGCGCTGGCCGAGGCGGCCCGGAAGGCCGGGTTGCAGTTCTGAACAATCGGCCCCGTAGGGTGGGCATCGCCCACCGCAAAGGAGCCGTCGCGGGAACTTCGGTGGGCGATGCCCACCCTACGCAGATTGATTGTGACGCTCATCGAGAGGACTTGACCGGTGTCGAGCGATACCCGAGAACGCGGCGAGTGGACCGAGAGCGTGGTGGCGATCCGCCGTTGCGCCGCGGTCGTCAAAGGTGGTCGGCGGTTCAGCTTTAATGCGCTGGTGGTCGTGGGCGATAGCCACGGCCGGGTGGCCTGGGGCTACGGCAAGGCCAACGAGGTCCCGCCGGCCGTCGAGAAGGGCGTCAAGGACGCCCACAAGCAGATGAACAAGGTCACGCTCAAGGGCGGGACGATCCCGCATCGGGTGCTGGGCCAGTTCGGGGCCTCGCGGGTCATCATGATCCCGGCGCGGCCCGGCACGGGCGTCATCGCCGGCGGCGCCGTCCGCGCGGTGTGCCAGGCGGCCGGCATCACCGATATCCTGACCAAGAGCTTCGGCTCGACCAATAAACTGAACCTGGTCAAAGCCGCCATCGACGGCCTGAAGCAGCTTCGGACCAAGGAAGAGGTCGCCCGGCTGCGGGGAGTGCAACTGTAATGCAACTTCACGACGTTCATCAAGGCATCACGGGCCGCAAGCGCAAAAAACGCATTGGCCGCGGCCCCGGCTCCGGTCATGGGAAGACCTCGACCAAGGGCCACAAGGGCCACTCCTCCCGTCAGGGCTTCAAGCAGAACCCCCTGATGGAAGGCGGCCAGATGCCGATCATCCGGCGCGTGCCCAAGCGGGGCTTCTCCAACGGCCGGTTCCGCAAGAACTATGCCATCGTCAACATCGAGGCGCTCGACGCCTTCGACGCCGGCGCGACCGTCAACGAGGAAACCCTCCGCGCCGCCGGCCTGGTCAAGGGCCGTCACGACGACGGCGTGAAGATCCTCGGCGATGGCAACCTGACCAAGGCCCTCACCGTCCACGCCGACAAGTTCTCGCAGTCCGCCCTCCAGAAAATCCAGGCCGCGGGCGGCAGCACCGTCGTGGTCGAGGGGCCGTACCGAGGTTGAACCGTAGCCGTAGGGTGGGTCAGCGCGGCGCAACCCACCTCACTTATCCGCGCGGGCGTTCTCGGTGGGTTGCACTGCGCTGACCCACCCTACTCCCGGCCGGGAGCCGATCCACCGTGCAGAAGCTCTATACGATTCTCTTCAAAGTGCCCGAGCTGCGCCGCAAGATCATGATGACGGCGCTCTTGCTGGCGATCTACCGGATCGGTTTCTACATCCCGTTGCCGGTCGTCGATCAAACGATGATGGCCAACTGGCAGCGCGGTCTGGCCAAGGACCCGGGCGGGCACATCTTCGGCACGGTGGCGATGTTCGGCGGCACGAACATCGGCATGAGCACGATCTTCGGTCTGGGGATCATGCCGTACATCTCGGCATCGATCATCTTCCAGCTCCTGGCCAGCGTGGTTCCCACCCTCGAAGCGCTCATGAAAGAGGGCGAGAGCGGCCGGAAGAAGATCAACGAATATACACGCTACGCCACGGTCGTTTTGTGTCTCGGCCAGAGCTGCGCATGTGGGTGCGCTACATGATGAGCACGATGAACGTCGTGCCGATCGAGTACCGCACGTTTGGCTATGCGCTCGTCAGTGTCCTGATCATGACGGCCGGGACGGTGTTCCTGATGTGGATCGGCGAGCAGATCGACGAGTACGGCATCGGCAACGGCATCAGCTTGCTCATCATGGCGGGCATTCTGGCCCGCGTGCCCAACGCGATCCAGAGCCTGCTGACCAACTCGACGCTGCGGCTGACCGACGAAGCCGGCAAGCTCGGACTGGTCAGCGTGCTCTTGCTGTTGATCTTGTTCGTGCTGGTGGTGGTCGGCGTGATCGCCATGACCGAGAGCCAGCGGCGCATCCCGACGCAGTCGGCCAAGCACGTCCGCGGACGCCGCGTCTTCGGCGGTGCGCGGCAGTACCTGCCGCTGAAGGTCAACCAGGCCGGCGTCATGCCCATCATCTTCGCGTCCAGCCTGCTGATGTTCCCCTACATCCTGCTGAACATGCTGGCCAGCGCGACCGCCGCCTGGGCGACGCCGGAGTCGGGGCCGTTCTGGCGGTTCTGGGAATGGCTCTTCCGCGACGGTGCCGACGCCTTCCGAAACCACGGCTACATCTACACGCTCTTCTACATCATCCTCATCTACTTCTTCTGCTACTTCTGGACGGCCATCACCTTCAATCCCAAGGACATGGCCGAGAACCTCAAGGACTACGGCAGCTTCATCCCCGGCTACCGTCCGGGGCGGCGCACGGCCGACTACCTCGAGAAGGTCATGCTGCGGATCACCTACGTCGGCGCGGCGTTCCTGAGCGTCATCGCCGTGATCCCCTCGCTGGTCTCCGGCCACTTCAACGTCGATTTCGCCGTCGCCTCCTTCCTCGGCGGCACCGGCCTGCTGATCGTCGTCAGCGTCTGTCTGGATGTCGTCCAGAAGATCGACAGCCATCTGATCATGCGGAACTACAGCGGATTGATGAGCAAGCGGTGAGTCCCTTTCCGTGGTCCGTCTTGTAGTCTTGTAGGCTGGGTCAAGACCCAGCTTGCTCTGTTCAGAAGCTGGGTCTTGACCCAGCCTACAAGACGGACCGCGGACCACGGACCACGGACCATTGAAGAATTCGAGATGCTGCGACCGAGCCAGCCCCGGAAGATCATTCTGAAGAGCCGCGCGAGATCGGCTTCATGCGCGCAGGCCGGGCAGCTCGTGGCGCAGGCCCTGGACGCGCGGCCGCCGGATCGCCGTGCCGGGGGTCACGACGGCCGACCTGGACGCCACCGTCGAGCGCCTCTTCGAACCACGGCGCCCTGCCGCTCTTTCGCGGCGTGCCCAGCACGGTCAAGGGCAAGCCCCCCTTCCCGGCCGTGGTCTGCGCCAGCGTCAACGAGCAAGTGGTCCACGGCATCCCCAACCGCAAGCCGCTCCAGGAGGGCGACATCGTCTCGCTCGACACCGGCTGCAAGCTCCACGGCTGGTGCGGCGACGCGGCCATCACCTTGCCCATCGGCACGATCCGGCCCGAGATCCGAAAACTGCTCGACGTGACCGAACACACCCTCGATCTGGCCATCCGGGCCATGGCGCGGTGCCGCTACTGGTCGGAAGTGGCCTCCTTGATGGAGCAATACGTCAAGAGCCAGCACATGTACGTCATCGAGAAATTCGTCGGCCATGGTATCGGCCAGGACATGCACGAAGATCCCCAGGTGCCGAACTTCGTTTCCAAGGCCTTGCGCCAGAACGACATCCGCCTCGAACCGGGGATCGTCCTGGCCATCGAGCCCATGGTGGCGCTGGGGACCAAGGAGGTCCGCACCCTGAGCGACGGCTGGACCGTCGAGACCAAGGACCGCCGCTTCAGCGCCCACTACGAGCACACCGTCGCCATGACCCCGGACGGCCCCCGCATTCTCACCTTGTCGGAGGACTAATTCCCATAGGGATGACGAATGACGAATGACGGATGGCTGATGACAAACGGGAACGGCCGATGCAGCCATCCGGCATCAGCCATCAATCATCGGCCATCGATCATCGGCCATCGATCATCAGCCATCAATCATCGGCCACTCTGCGGTAGCAGAGATTTCCGGGGCGAAACTGCGATGGACCATCTTGCCACGGGCGCCGGTCCACGGTAAAATGATCGTTTTCGGCTCTGAAGGGAGTAACGCTGTCTCCGCCCCTGGGCCGCGGTCCGTTGCGGCGCGTTCTCCCGGCATCCCCGCCGGGAGGGGATGGAAACGGGAAGTGAATTGAGAGAAACATGAAAGTCCGAGCAAGCGTGAAGCGGATCTGTGAACACTGCAAGCTGGTCCGCCGGCGGCGGAAGCTCTACGTGATCTGCAAGGCCAACCCCAAGCACAAGCAGCGGCAAGGCTGACGCGGCCCCGCCGCGCGGGCCGCTGGCGGGCTCACCGACCATCGAGGTCCATCAGAGGAGATCGGGACGGATGCCTCGTATTCTGGGTGTCGATATCCCCAACGACAAGAAGGCGCGGATCTCGCTGCGCTATATTTACGGCGTCGGGCCGTTCCTGTCCGAACAGCTCTGCGAACGGGCCGGGATCGATCCCGACAAGCGGGCGCGGGACCTGACCGAAGACGATCTGGCCCGCCTGGCCAACCTGCTCGACAACGAGTACACGGTCGAAGGCCAGCTCCGCCGCCAGGTGCAGCAGAACATCGTCCGCCTGCGCGACATCAACTGCTACCGCGGCCTGCGGCACCGCAAGGGCCTGCCCGTACGCGGTCAGCGCACCCGCACCAACGCCCGTACCCGCAAAGGCCCGCGCAAGACGGTCGCCGGCAAGAAGGGCGTCAAGGACATGCGGTGAGGTTCGGGACGCCCAGGGGGTCGGCATCCTCGTTGCTCGATGGAGGCCGACCTTGTTCATCGATAAATCCTAGAAATGATTGATGACAACGCGATCGCGGACGATGTGCTGAGCGGGCGTCTCAAAAGATCGAAATCCTATCATTCGGACTATGGGAAAAAGACCTACGGCGAGATCAAGCGTCTTGCCAACCAGAACCCGCCGGACAAGAAAGCTCGGCAGATGAAGAAGCTGATCGAGCAAGCTCCGCGACTCAGCAAGAAACCCCGAGGTCGCCGGTCATGAGGTCAAAGACCTCCTTGAAACAAGGTATCGCAGAAGCATGGCGTATGTGGCGCAGGAAGCAGTACGACGAGGCCTTGGGTTTGGTCGATCGCCTCTTGGAAACCCGGCGCGATAACGCTCGATTGCTCGTCATGCGAGCCGAATTGATCCAACTCCAGAGATGATGAAGACGGGTCACCGACACTCGATGACGCCAAGGCCGATCTGAACCGCGCCGTCACTCTGGACGACCAATCACCTGCCGCCCTGATCGAGCTTGGTTACTTTTTGAATGCCGTCGAAGACCATCCCGAGGTAGCATCGAAATATTTTCGCAAAGCTATCGATCTTTGTCAGAAGCTTTCTCCGGGAAGCCTTGATAGGCCAAGCCGATGTGCTGGTAGATCTCGGCCAGAGGCGGGCTGCCCGGGACTGCCTGCTCAAGGCCCTCTGGCTGGATACGCACAACGGCGGCGCTGTCCCGGAGGATATGAGTCAGACCTTCTGGAACGCCTCCAGGATCTCATGCCTCATTCGGAAAACTGACCCGTTCTGCAGGCGGCTCTTTCCACACTGGTGCGGCTGAGAACGGAATGACGGTGGAAGCTTTTACGGGAGCAACGCAGACGTGGCCAAGGCCAAGAAACGCAAAACCCGGCGCAATGTCAGCCGAGCCGTCGTGCACATCAAGGCGACGTTCAACAACACGCTGGTGACGATCACCGACCCGAATGGCGACGCGCTGACCTGGGCGTCGTCGGGCACGGTCGGCTTCAAGGGCAGCCGCAAGAGCACCCCGTTCGCCGCCCAGCGCGCCGCCGAGACGGCCGCCGCCGCCGCGACCAAGTACGGCGTCAAGGAGGTCGAGGTCAAAGTCAAGGGGCCGGGCAGCGGCCGCGAAAGCGCCATCACCGCCCTGCAAGCCTCGGGCCTGTCGATCAAGGCCATCGAGGACGTCACCCCCCTGCCCCACAATGGTTGCCGGCCTCCCAAGAAGCGGCGGGTCTAATTGGTCACTTGTCACTTGTCACATGTCACCTGTCCGTCGGCGCGGTTGTCGTCGGTGGACTCGTGGATCGGTGACAGGGACAAGGAGATCGTTGCGGAAAACAAGTGACAAGTGACAAGTGACAAGTGACAAACGACGAGTGAGCCATGGGACGCTACGCAGGACCGGTCTGTAGACTCTGCCGTCGGGAAGGCCTGAAACTATTCCTGAAGGGCACCCGCTGCGACACCCCCAAGTGCGCCGTCGAGCGCCGTGAGGGCGTGCCGGGCATGCACCAATATCGCCGGGGCAAGGCGAGCGAGTACGCCATTCGCCTCCGCGAGAAGCAGAAGGTCAAGCGGTACTACGGGATCTACGAGCGGCAGTTCCGCAAGTACTTCGACATGGCCAGCCGGCGGCCCGGCAACACCGGCGACGCCTTGATGTCGCTGGTCGAGCGGCGGCTGGACAACGTGATCACCCGGCTCGGCTTCGCGCACTCGCGGGCCCAGGCGCGGCAGGTCATCGGCCACGGCCACGTCACGGTCAACGGCCACAAGGTCGACATCGTCAGCTACCTGGTCCGTCCCGGCGACGTGATCGCCGTGAAGAACCGCGACGCCTCCCGCAAGCTGGTCACCAACAACCTCCAGCAGGAAGGCATGCCGCCCGTGCCCGACTGGCTCGACCGCACCAGCCTCGAACCCCCCGAGGGGCGCGTCAATCGCCTGCCGGCCCAGCAGGATATCTCGCTGCCGGCCAACCCCCAGCTCATCGTCGAATTGCTCAGCCGGTAAATGTCACTGGTCACTGGTCACTTGCTTGCAGAGCGGTCGCCAACCACGGTGATCAGCAGGCTTTCACAAGTGACCCGTGACCCGTGACCAGTGACAAAGGACGAGAACGATGCGCATCCGTTGGCGTGGCCTGGAACTGCCCAGCCGGGTCGTCTGTACTCAGAAGTCCGATACCTTCGGCGAATTCCACGCCGAGCCGTTCGAGCGCGGCTTCGGACACACCGTCGGCAATAGCCTCCGGCGCATCCTCCTGTCCAGCCTGGAGGGCAGCGCGGTCACCAAGATCAAGATCCAGGGGGTGCAGCACGAATTCTCGACCATCCCCGGCATGGTCGAAGACATCACCGACCTGGTCCTGAATCTCAAGCTGCTCGTGGTCAAGAACCACTCCGAACAGCCGCGCACCATCCGTATCGAGCGCGAAAAGCGCGGCGTGGTCACGGCCGCCGACATCCTGCACAACGAGTCGATCGAGATCATCACGCCCGATCACATCCTGTGCACCCTGACCGACGACGTGCCGTTCCACGTCGAGATGACCGTCGAGAACGGCCGGGGCTACCGCACCGCCGCCGAAGGTCACACCGACGACCTCGAAGTGGGCGCCATCCCCATCGACGCCATGTTCAGCCCGGTGCGACGGGTCGAATACCTGGTCGAGAACACCCGCGTCGGCCAGCGCACGAACTACGACAAGCTCATCCTGCGCATCTGGACCACCGGCGTGCTCGGCCCCGAGATGGCCCTCGTCGAGGCCGCCAAGATCATGCGCAAGCACCTCAACCCGTTCGTCCAGTACTACGAGCCGGGTCCGGGCCTGCCCGCCGAAGGTGTCGGCGCCGAGGGTCACGCCGGCACGATGTTCGTCGATGCCGAGCTCGAGCGCAAGCTCAACATGAGTCTCGCCGAGCTGGAGCTGTCCGTCCGCGCCACCAACTGCCTGGAGAGCGAGAACATCAACACCGTCCGCGACCTCGTCAGCCGCTCCGAGGAGCAGCTCCTGCAGGTCCGCAACTTCGGTGAGACGACCCTCAAAGAGGTCAAGGCCAAGCTTGAGGAAATCGGCCTGCGCCTGGGTATGCCCGTGCCCATGCGGGCCTGAAAAGGACAGAAACGATGCGACACCGTAATGCCGGCTGGAAGTTCAAGCGCTCGCCAGCCCACCGTCAGATGCTCTTGAGGAACCTGGCCACCGCGCTTCTGGAGCACGGCAAGATCACCACCACGCTGCCCAAGGCCAAGGCCGTGCAGCCGGTCGTCGAGCGGCTCATCACCCTGGCGCAAGGGCTTCGACCTGAACAACTTCCGCCGCGCCTTGGCGGTCTTGACCAGCAAGAAGGTCTGCTTCTCACTCTTCCACGAGATCGGCCCGCGCTACGCCGAGCGCCCCGGCGGCTATACCCGCATCTACAAGCTCGCCAAGGTCCGCCAGGGCGATGCCGCCCCCATGGCCACCATCGCCCTCCTGGGCGAGAAGGAAGAAATCGTCAAGGCCCCCGTCCGTCCGGCGGTCGTCCCGGCGGCCAAGTGAGAGGCGATCCGGAAAGCCCCGAAGGGGCGGCAGCGCAGAGCCAGGGGCGTCAGCCCCTGGAGAGGTGAACGGCGCGACACAGAGCCCCTTTTCCGTTCCGCAGGGGCGACAGAAGACGGGGTCCCGCTGGGTTTTCTGTCGCCCCTGCGGAGCGGAAAAGGAGGATGGCGCGGTCGCGGTCCCGGCCCCAGGGGCTGACGCCCCTGGCTCTACGCTGCCGCCCCTTCGGGGCTGAAAACCATCTTCTCGGATAGCCTCTGAGTCTTCCGCGGGGTCAGCTTCACCACAGAGGCACAGAGATTTGAATTTCCTCTGTGAAAACTCTGTGTTCTCTGTGCCTCTGTGGTGAATCCGGGCCCGTTCTGCCCCGCTCGCCAGGCTCCCCATGAGTACCGACCCCGCGTGCATCTTCTGCCGGATCGTCCGCGGCGAGCTGCCCTCGGCGCGGGTGCTGGAGACCGACCAGGCGCTGGCGATCCTCGACATCAACCCGGTCCACGCGGGACACGTTCTCATCCTGCCGAAATCCCATCACGCGACGCTTTCCGAGCTGCCCCCGGATCTCGCCGCGCACATCGCGGCGCAACTGCCGAGACTCTGCCTGCGCGGTGCGCGGCGACCGGCGCCGAGGGACTCAACGTGGTCCTCAACCACGGCCGCGTCGCCGGCCAAGTGATCGACCACGTCCACTGGCACATCCTGCCCCGTTTCCCCCATGATCACGTTCACTGGCCCTGGCCCCACGTCTTCTACGCCGAGGGCGAAATGACGCAAGTGCAGGCCCGTATCGCGGATGCGCTGAAAGCCGACCCGGACTGAAAAGAAGAACACTCCTGCCCTTGCGATACCGCGTGGCCCTTGGTACACTCTGAACAAATCCATCCGATGAGGCCGCAGGGAGGTTGTCATCATGGGGGTTCAGGTCCGCGCCGCGCGGCGCGTCATCGGGTTCGGGGCAAGGGCTCCGGGGCTTCGATCCGGGAGGTTTGCTTGCTGGGGCGGATGCCCATCACACCCGGTTGGGCGGAAGGTCGTCGGGTGACATGGGCCGGCCGGTCGTATCAGGTCGCGGCGCTGGAAACCAAGGCCGAGGGGATGTCTTACGTCCATCTGGCCGGACCGCGACCCGCGTTTGAGGATGGAAGGAACGCGTCGGTTTTCTGATCTTGAATCCTTGCGGGGCGTCGAGCCATGGATGCCGCCTTGCGCACACGAGCGGGATCGCGTCCGGGGACGCGACCGCTGAGGGGTCGTGATCCCTCCGACCCGACCTGGCGTGCCGTCGAGCTGATCCAGCGGGGCCGGATGATTCTCGACGTGGCCGCGGCCGACCTGGACACGGCCGAAACGATGCTGGGATCGTTCCACGAGACGACCTGGCACTTCCGCAACGCCCTGGCCGAGGCCCGCATGGCCTGGGACCGTCTCCGCGCCGAGTTTGGCACGAAGGCTCTCGAAGCCGCCCTGGCGCAGCCCCCACTGGTGGTCCTTACCCTGGGAGACGAGGCTCGGCCCTCGGCGACCTTGATCCCGATCGCCGGCCGGACTTATCGCGTCGAATGTGTCGCCGGCACGGAGCTGGCACCCGTCCAATTCCGCCTGACGCCACTGCCTCCACCTGATGACGCCCCGTACTACGTCTGCCGTCTCCGCGACGACTCGACCCAGTGCGACTGCGCGGAGTGGATCTACAAGGTGGCCGACGTGCCCGACGCCCGGCCTTGCAAGCACCTCGCCGCCTTGGCGGCGCTGGGGTGGATCTGAGAGGGTGTGCGAACAGGGGATTTTTCGTCGCGCGGCGAAGCCGCCAGCGACCCCGGCGCCGCTCGACCCGGCGTGAGTACGTGTTTAGCGTCTCGGCTGGCTGGTTTTCTGGGCGTTTCTGTGTAGCGGCGGCCGTCTCGGCCGCTCCGGAGGGGACCCAGACTGGAGCGGCCGAGACGGCCGCCGCTACACAGAAAAGACTTACGTCCGATAGGGGGACGCTAAACACGTACCGGCGTTCACGCCGGGCCGTTCCGCGCCGCAGAGACCATCCGCGCGGAAAGACCACCAACGCCAAGGGAACAATGTCGGGGGCGAACACAGATCATCCTGTTCGCCCCGCCCGCGCTGCCTCGTAGGCCCAGATTCTATCCTCGTCGAGCAGGGGCAGGTCGAGCGGCCGGCGGTAATCGAGCACCCGGCCGTAGCGGGCGCGGTCGTAGGTGGTGGTGAAGACCGCCGCCAAGTCGAGCCACACGTCAGGATCAGGCGCACGCAGCGGGATCGGGATCGCCGGCAGCGGCCGGCGGATCGACCAGAAATACACATCGCCGTCCGGCGCCGGTCGGCGCGGGCGACGATCGCGAAGTAGTCGCCCCTCGGCATGGGGGCGCCCATCGGCAGCGGCCGGCTGTTCAGTAACAGGTCGATCTCGACCAGGTTGATCGGCTGCCGGAGCAGCTCCTTGCGCTTCTTGAGGTATTCGACGCGACCCTTGGCTCTCTTGTTGAAGGGCGAGAGCAATTCGATGACCGTGACGAGCGTCTGTTCGGGCAGGCGGCGGATTTCGATCCAGCGATCGAGGACCTGTTCCGGATCTTCCATCGCGAGGGGCAGCGTCACGGGCTCCATCACGGCCACGCCGCCCTCGTCGCGCGGCGGTGCGGGAGGTCCTTCCGCACGGTCGATCGCGATATCGGAGCGGAGCTTCCGAACGGAGTTGCCCGCTTCGTCCACCAGGCAGACGAGCTCCTCGATGAGGGCGGCGTAGTTCTCGGGCAAGACTTCGTTGAGGGAATTGCGGCAGTTGCTCAGGAACTCCGTGTGGAAGTCGGGCCAGAGGCCCTGGGCTTCGATGTACGGGTCCACTCCGGGAAACGGGCTGGGCATGGCGGAGCGCTCCGGGAAGATCCCCACAAGCCGACTCCACCATTATAGAGCGGTTCACGATTGGGTTGCGTACGCGTCCAGCCCGCCCGACGCGCCAGCGCGTGCATTTCTGGAGGAATCCCGAGGGGAATGCACGCGCTGGCGCGTCGGGCGGGCAGGACGGATGAGCCACGCATCCGGGAACCGCTCTGGATTCCGGCCCGCCCAGGCCGCGACGTGAGCGGGCCGGTTCAGAATCCGGTCTGGCGGCCGACCGCCACGACGCCCAACCAGTCGTTCGGCGCATGAAGAGCGGCCGGGCGCGGGGACCGTCCGGGACCGTGGATCGGGCCACGACGCGGTACAGGCCCGAGTAGAGGGGGCGCGTGGTGATTTGCCAGGTGCCGTCGGGAGCGGCCACTGCGCGGCCGACCGGCGCCAGGTCGCGCACCTGGGGCGCCGCGGCCAGCAGCTTCACCACCGCGCCCGGCGCCGCCGTGCCGGCATAGCTCACGCGGTGGTCGCTCACGTGGTGATAACCCCGTTGCGAGAGGCTGTCCGACGGCGTGGCGAGGGCGGCCGTGAGGGTATCCGTCTGGAGGAACGGCGCGCCGATGCCCAGGAGCGGCACGACGTTGACCATGTACCAGTCGTACACGGCGAATTTCCCCGAGTGGCTGATGCCGTGGCCGGTCAGGTCGAAGTAGTGGGCATCACCGATGATCGGCACCTCGCCCCAGAGATTGTACACGCCGTAGTGGCCCCCTTCGGCCTGGTTCCAGGGGGTGCGCTGATAGAAGACCTGGGTCTCGCTGGCATTGGGAGGCGCGAACGCGGGCGGGTCGTTCGCCTGCGACTGGTACTGGTTGATCGTGTGCTGGGCGATCTCGCCCAGGAGGCCATGCGAGACGCTGTACTGCTGGCCCTTCGCGGCGTTGCTGGCGGAGCGCGGGTCGAGCATCGTCACCTCGACGAACCCCTGCTGCATGGCGGGCGGCTCGGCCGCGGAGATCTGCACCAGCGCCAGGCTGTTCAGGATCGCGCCTTCACTGTGGCCGATGGTGTGCACGTCCACGGGACTGCCGGCCGGGAACTGCTGGACCGCTTCGAGGATCTTCGAGACCAGCCGCGGCGCCTGCTGGACCATCGCGCCCGGCTGCCGGCTGGCGAAGGCCCAGTCGAAGGAAATGACCGCATCATACCCCTGGCTGGACAGTTCGGTGGCCATGCGCCGCTGCCAGGACGGCCCGCGCACGTTGTCCTTCGACTGCATCCCGCCGTGCGTGACCACGCCGACGACATACTTGCGGAAGCTCGCCGTGTCCTGAGAAGGATCGACGCCGCCGGCCATCGTGTGCGCGGGGTCGGCCACGACCAGCACGTAGGGGTGCGAGGGATTCAGCGGCAGCCCGTTGGGCAGCGGCAGCGTCAGCGTGTGTTGTCCCGCAGCGGTCGCCGGCTGGCCCGCGTCGTCGCGCATCGAGGTGGACAGCGTCACGGTTGCGACCGCCATGTCGTCCGCGCTGAACTGGTTGTCGATCGAGCGGTAGACCCCCAGCGGCACGGACTGTCCCAGCTCGCCCCCCTGAATGTCATAGGTGACGGTCACGCCCTTCGAGTCTTTCGTCGTGGCCGAAACGAGGGCCAGCTCGGGCACCGCCGCCAGCAATTGCCGCCCTTCGAGTCCCTCGACCGCCGGGCGACTCCGCCGCCGTTCTGTCCGCCCGCTGCGAGCATCCATGCTCGGTCCCCTCGCTCGACCCATGCCGCGTGCGTGATTGCGCAACCCGTCCTATCACTCCTCCTTGATCGGCTCGACCGGACCCGCGTCTTGAGAATAATCCGGAAGACCCCTACAACCCGCACCAGAGAGCGGGGTAGATGGATCCCGCGATCGTCGGGACAAACTGAGAGGCTATCCGGGAAGTCTGGTCTCAGCCCCGAAGGGGCGGCAGTGAATAGCCCAGGGCGTCAGCCCTGGGGAGGTGGACGACGCGACACGATCCTCCTCCGCAGCCCCGAAGGGGCGACAGAACGTCCCGCGGGGCCGTGGTTTCTGTCGCCCCTTCGGGGCTTCGGAGAGGGTTGGTGGCGCGTCGCTCCGGTTCCCGGGGCTGACGCCCCGGGCTATTCACTGCCGCCCCTTTGGGGCTTTCCGGACAGTCTCTGAGACTGTAGCAGGGATATCGGGTTGATTTCGGCCTCCTTGCGGAAATGGTCGTGGGTGCCACGGGTTCCGCTTTGGGAACCCGTGTCTGTCGGCCCCGGACACGGGTTCCCAAAGCGGAACCCGTGGCACCCGATATCTCCTTGCAGGACGACCCGGTATCGTGGCGACAGTGTCGACAAACTGTTCTGTTCGCTACGCCCTCTGCCTCCCTCCGGCGTCGTCGCAACGCCGTGCGGTGTAAAGAATGGGTATTCTTCGATTGATTCAGAAGCTGTGCGCATTCGTCGCCCTGGGGCTGCTTTTCGCCACGCCCGGGGAGATACTCAACCAGATCCTGGCCCGCCAGGACCCGGACGCGTTTCGGCACACGCTCGTCAGCTACGCGGTTCTCCTGATCGTGGGCTATTTCGTGGGTGAGATCCTGAGGATCACGCTCAAAATGCGCGGGCGTCGGCGCTGGTGTTTTACCTCCTGTTCGGCACCCTCGGGCTGATGGTCGAGTGGTGCCTGCTGGGAAACGCGCCGGTGCTCGATGTGTTCCAGGTGGTCGTTCAGCCGGGGATGTTCACCTACTGGGGGACGATGATGCTCGGCCCTCGACTGGTGCTGGAGCCCGCCGGGGCGCCGGGGCCAAGACGGTCGTTCCTGGCCTACTTCGCCGCGTTCTCCGCGCTCTATCTGGTGGTCGCCTGGCTCTTGCCCCGGGAGCGTGGGGGGATTTTCCTCGGGTTCGTGATCTTCGCGGCCGGGACGGCGGGGCTGAATGTGTTCTACGTGAAGTACGTCCGGCGGCTGTCCCCCTCCCGGCCCGTCGTCGGCGCAGCGCAACCCGTCCTCAATCCGTGAGTGAGGACCGGTGGTTGGCGTTGACCTACCCGACATTACGAAGCCATCGTCCGCAGCACGTCCAGGCCGCGCTTCAACACCGCGTCATTCACGGCATAGGAAATGCGGAAATGCGTGTCGCGGCGGCTGAAAACGTGGCCGGGGATGACGATCAGGTTGTGTTTGACGGCCTCGGCGACGAACGCGGAAGCGGAGGGATACCGCGCGGGCACCCGCGGGAACGCATAGAAGGCGCCGGCGGGACGGGTCAGCTCGTAGCCGTCGGCGAGGGCCTCGATCACGAGGTCGCGCTTGTGGCGGTAGGCGTCGGTCTGGGCGGTGAGATCCCGATCCAAAGCGTCCACGATGGCGTGCTGGAGCGGGCTGGGGGCACAGACGAAGCTGAACTGCTGGAGCTTGGCCATCTCCTGGATCAGCTTCGCCGGGCCGTGCGCAAAGCCGAGCCGCCAGCCCGTCATGCCCAGCGACTTGCTGAAGCCGTCCACGATCAGGACATCCTCGTTCCATGCGGCCGGCGAGGCGAACGGGCCGTCGTAGCAGAAGGAGCGATAGACCTCGTCGCTGATGAGCAAGATGCCGCGTTCCCGGCAGAGCTCGGCCAGGGCTTTCAGATCGGCCGCGTCCGCCACGACGCCCGTCGGGTTGTTCGGACTGTTGACGAGGATGCACTTGGTCCGCGGCGTGATGGCGTCGGCCACGCGCTCGACGCGGATGCGGAAATCCGGGTAGGTATCGACGAACACGCTCCGGCCGCCGGCCAGCGCGACGAGGTTGTTGTACATGACGAAGTACGGGTCGAAGAGGAGGACCTCGTCGCCCGGATTGACCGCGCAGCAGATCGCCAGCAAAAGCCCGCCCGAGGTGCCCGAGGTGACGATCACCTGGCGGTCGGCGTGCCGGTAATGCGCATCGACGACTTCCTGAAGCCTCGTGCGCAGCTCGGTCAGGCCCGTCGTGAGGGTATACGCATTATGGCCCGCGCGGATCGCGTCGCAGGCGGCGTCCTTGACCGGGCCGGGCACGTCGAAGTCGGGCAGGCCGATCGACAGGTTGATCGGGTCGGTGAGCGTCTTCGCCAGCTCGAAAGCCTTGCGGATGCCCGAGGCTTCGATCTGCCGCATCCGGTCCGCGATCCAGGCGTCCTTCACGAGCGACCTCCAGCGCGATTCCTGCCAGTCGGGGCGTTTCTTGGAGACTGTATCATCGATCCCGGGGCGTATTCCCGGCCGGGTCTGTCGCGTTGGTCGGAAATCCTGTCCGACAGGCCGGGGGAGTCGGACAGGATTGTCCGACCTCTAGCTTATCGGGGGGTATTGCGGGAGAAACCATGTGCCACGGGTTCCGCCGCGGATCCGGCTGTCCCGGGGCCGCACCGCACGGGTTCCGACGGCGGGACCCGTCGCCCACGCCTTTCTGCAAGGACGAAGACCGACCCTATCCTCCAAGCTCCCTCCTTGGTGACTATCCTACGCGCCGGCCGGGTCAGTAGCCGTTGTCAAACCTGGGACAGAACCTGGTGCGGTTCCGGCCTCATCGTCGTTCGTATTCTGAGATTGGCATGCACCGTATCTTCCTGGGCCTGGCCGCCACGGCCGCCACGCTGATCCTGACCACCTTCGCCCTGGGCCTGGCCGCGGCCCTCGAAGACCGCGTGGCGCATCACTTCTGGCACGACATCCACTTCCTCGCCGGCCTCATGACCACGATGACCACCCTGCTGGTCCACTCGATCGTATTCACATACTTTCTTGGCACTGGTAAGTGGGTGAAAGAAGTGGTGCGCGTTTACCGATTACCGGAGTGGCTCTCGGCCACGGCCACGCGGAACAAGCGGCGGGCCTTCCCGTTCGAGCTCTGGGGCATGCTGGCGATCGGCGCGACCGCCTGGATGGGCGCGGCGGTGGACACGCGACGCGGGGTCAGCCCGCTCTGGCACCTGAGCCTGGCCGCGGCGGCGCTCGGGTTCAACCTGGGCGCGTTCCTCGTCGAGTACGTCTCCATCGTCGCCCAGGCGCGGCTGTTGCTGGAGGTCAAAGATCAAGCTGACCAACTCCGCATGGAATGCGGCATGGAGAAGCCATGACGCGGGAGTTCCCGACTTCTCATCCTTCCCCCGGGTTCCGAACGATGTCGTCTTCCTTCCGCGCTCCGCATTCCGCATTCCGCATTTCCCCGCTGCTGGTGGTCGTGCTGGTCGTCTTGGTGGACCTGATGGGCTTCACGATCGTGATCCCCTTGCTGCCGAGGTTCGCCGATGATTATGGGTTCACGAAAACACAGATCGGTTTCTTGCTGGCGGCGTTTCCGCTCTGCCAGCTCGTGGCCGGTCCGATCCTGGGGAGGCTCAGCGACCGCATCGGCCGCCGGCCGGTGCTGGCCTTCAGCCAGGCGGGCACGGCGGTGGCGTTCGTGATCCTGGCGCTGTCGCATCACTACTGGGTCATGCTCTTTGCGCGCATGCTCGACGGCGCCTCGGGCGGCAATTATCTGGTGGCGCAGGCGTATATCGCCGATGTCACGGAGCCGCGCGACCGTGCCAAGGGCTTCGGCCTGTTCGGCGCGGCGTTCGGGCTGGGGTTCGTGCTGGGACCGCTTTTGGCCGGACTCATCATGGGGGTGCCGGTCAGTCCGCTATGGCAACTGCGGCTGCCGTTTCTGGTCGCGGCCGGGTTCTCGGCGCTCGCCCTGGTGCTGGTGGTCGTGCGGCTGCCCGAATCGACCGACGCGGCGCACCGCGAGGCGGCCCGCGTGCTCTCCTGGCGCGGTCTGGTCGATACGGTGTCGATGCCCCACGTCGGTGCGCTGGTGATCCTCGGCACGATGGTCACGCTCGCCTTCTCGGCCCTCGAAGGAACCTTCGCCCTCTACTTGAAGGACCGTTTCGGCGCCTCGGCCCGCATGGGAGCGTATGGGTATGCGTTACTGGGATTTGTCGGCGTCATCATTCAAGGAGGCTTCATCCGCCGGCTGGTCCCGCGCTTCGGCGAAACCCGTCTGATCGTGGCCGGTCTGGCCCTGATGGCGGTGGGCCTCGCCGGGCTGGCGATGGTCACGACCTGGCCGGGATTGGTGCTCGCGGCCATCGTGCTGAGCTCGGGCTACAGCATCGCCGGTCCGAGCGGCATGGGGCTGCTCTCGCGGCTGACGCCGGCCGTCGAACAAGGCGCGGTCTTCGGCGTTTTGACCTCGGCCCAGACGCTGGCGCGGATGCTCAATTACGCGTTCACGAACATCTTGTTCGACCGCAAGGGCCCGACCGCCGCCTACTGGGAAGGCGCCGGCATCGCGGCCGTCGGGCTGGTGCTGGCCGTCTGGGTTGCGGTTGAGCTGGCCCGGTCCCAAAGGCTGAGCGTGAAGGTCCTGTAGGGTGGGTCCGCGGCGTCCTCGCCGCGCAACCCACCTCTGGAGACGGAAACGGATGGTGGGTTGCGCGGTGAGGACGCCGCGGACCCACCCGACATTGTTCCCTTGGCGTTTGTGGTCTTTCCGCGTGGATGGTCCCTGCTGCGCAGAACGACCCGGCGTGAACGCCGGGCCGAAGAGGGAAGACGCCCGGTGAACCGGGCTGGGAGAGGCGCACCGGAGCGCGGGGTCTTTCGCCCGGTTCACCGGGCGTGCCGCGCCGCGGTCATAGGCCCGGCGTTCACGCCGGGTCGAGCGGCGCCGGGGTCTCTTGCGGCTTCGCCGCGCGACGAAGACGGGTATAGCCGCTCCGGTCCGGCCTTGACGGGGTCGGGGTGAACGAGTAGCGTGCCGTGTCCGATAATCCCAAGGATGGGGAAGGACACGATACGCTCGCCGGTGGCGTCAAAGGAGTGATCGCCGATGAGCATTGCGGCCGAACCGATTGCCGTACCGGCCCTCGACCTGAAGGCCCAGTACCGGACGATCCGCGACGAGATCGAACCGGTGGTCCGCAGCGTGATCGAGAGCCAGTAGTTCGTCCTGGGTCCCGAGGTGGCCGGTCTCGAGGCCGAGATCGCCGAGTATTGCGGGGTGCCGCACGCGGTCGGCTGCGCCTCGGGCACGGATGCCCTGCTCTTGCCCCTGATGGCCTGGGGCGTCGGCCCCGGGGACGAGGTCATCACGACCCCGTACACCTTCTTCGCCACCGCCGGGTCGATCTGGCGGCTCGGCGCCCGGCCGGTCTTCGTGGACATCGAGCCCGACACCTACAACATCGACCCGGCCCTCATCGACGCGGCCATCACCCCGCGCACCCGGGCGATCATCCCGGTCCACCTGTACGGCCAGTCGGCCGACATGGACGCGATCCGCGACATCGCCTCGGCGTTCGGCCTGTGCGTGCTCGAAGACGCCGCCCAGGCCATCGGCGCGGGGTACAAGGGGCGTCGGGCCGGGTCGATGGGCGACGCCGCCGCGTTCAGCTTCTATCCGTCGAAGAACCTGGGCGGTTTCGGCGACGGCGGCATGGTCACCACGCCCGACGAAAGCCACGCCCGCGCCGTCGCCCGGCTGCGGGTGCACGGCATGGAGCCGAAGTACCACCACCACGAGGTCGGCTTCAACTCCCGGCTCGATGCCTTCCAGGCCGCCGTCCTCCGGGTCAAGCTGCGGCACCTCGACGCCTGGACGGCCGCCCGCCGCGCCGCCGCCGAGCGCTACCGCGAGCTGTTCGACGCCGAGGGGCTGACGCGCGACATCACCCTGCCGATCGAGCGGGAGGAATGTTTCCACGTCTACAACCAGTACGTCATCCGCGTGCCCGACGCGCTCCGCGACCCGCTCCGCGCCTACTTGACCGAACGGCGCATCGGCACCGAGATCTACTACCCGATCCCGCTGCACCTGCAAAGCTGCTTCGCGTCGCTGGGCTACCGGCCGGGCGATTTCCCGCACTCGGAAACCGCCGCGCGGCAGACGCTCGCCCTGCCGATGTACCCCGAGCTGACCGAAACCGCCCAGCGGCACGTCGTCCATCTGATTGCCGAGTTCGTCCGCGAAGGGGCCAATCCGAAGCGCGCGGTGGCCTGAAGCGCGGGAGAGATCCGAGACGGGTCTTAGGAACCGCGATAGAATCTCTTGAGCAATTCTTCTCTGGTGGGTGGGACAGCCGCCCTCGGCTGTCGTCTGACGGAACAGCCGAGGGCGGCTGTTCCACATTCAGGATCTCGAATACGACGATTTGATCAACGTATTTTTTCGCGATTCCTAACCGTTCGTTGCCTTCTCCTCGGTGTCCGACAAAGGATCACAGACGAGGCGCTTGAACATCGCGACCGACAGAATTGTGGTACCGATCAGCTTCCGGGCGGCCTCGAAGTCCTTGTCGCCAGTGACAAGATAGTCCGCGCTGGAGGCCAGAGCGCAGGCCAGGAACTTCGAATCTGTCGGATCCCGCGGAAATGGCAGATCGGCCGCCACTTCGACGAGCGTGGTGAGGCCATCCAACAATTCATACCAGCGGCGCAGGATGGCTTCGGACAAACCGAGCTTGGGTCGGGCCAGCACGTCCTTGTATTCCGCCAGGATCTCGGGCGTGACGACCCATTCAAAATCCGGCTGCGAGACGACGAAGAGAAGAACGGCCTCCGGGTCCCGGTCCTTCAACGCAGCCGAGACCACCACGTTCGTGTCGAAGACGATCTTCATGGCCTCTGGGCCCGGTATGCGGCGATCTCCGCCGCGATGTCTTCCTCGGTCACAGCCTGTACGGACGGTAGAGCCTGCGTCTGGGCCAGGAGCGATCGCAACGCGGCCACGCGCGCGGCACGGTCCTCTTCAGAGACGAGAAGCACATCCACCTGCTGGCCGGGACGGAACGGAAGGTCTCGCAAGACAAGCTGATTCGACTCCTTGATGGTGGCCTTGGTCTTGTAGGTCATCGCGAAGACTCCTGGAGACGAGAACCTCGAATTGCCTCTACATCACCCCCAGCACTTCCAGCATGCTCGCCGGCGCCGCGGCGTAGGCGAGCGGCTCCATCGAGTAGCTGGCGCGACCCTGGCTCAGGCTGCGCACGGCGGTCGAGTAGCCAAACATTTTCTCCAGCGGCGCCTTCGCATCGATGACGGTCAGGCGGCCGCGGGTGCCGGTGCTGGTGATCTCGGCGCGGCGGGCGGTCAGGTCGGCGGTGATGTTGCCGAGGTAATCGTCGGGGGTGACGACTTCCAGCTTCATGATCGGTTCGAGCAGGACCGGCCCGGCGTCTTCGACCGCCTTGCGCAGGGCGTCGGAAGCGGCGAAGCGGTAGGCCAGGTCGTTGGAATCGACGTCGTGGTAGGCGCCGTCGGTGAGCGTGACCTTCAGATCGACCAGCGGGTAGCCGGTGCGACCGCCCGACTTGGCCTCCTCGCGGATGCCCGCCTCGATGGCCGGGATGAACTCGCGCGGAATGACGCCGCCCTTCATCGCGTTGACGAAGCGCACGGTCGGCGCGCCCTTGGGCTGCGGCTCGGGCTCGAGGTCGATCGTGACCTTGGCATAAAGCCCCGCGCCGCCGGTCTGGCGAATGCAACTACCTTGCATGCCCTTGACCGCCTGCTTGATCGTCTCGCGATAACTGACGCGCGGCCGGCCGACGTGGACTTGCAGGTTGAAATCCCGCGTCATCCGGTTCTTGAGGATCTCCAGGTGCAGCTCGCCCATGCCCGAGATCAACGTCTGGCCGGTCTCCTCGTTGACCTTGTACGTGAAGGTCGGGTCCTCGCGCCAGCGCGGCCAGCGTGTTCGCCAGCTTGCCCTTGTCGGCCGAGCTGATCGGCTCGATCGACATCGAGATGACCGTCTCGGGAAACTCGATCTTTTCCAGCAGGATCGGGTGCGCGATCTCGCACAGCGTATCGCCCGTGACCGATTCCTTCAGGCCGACGATGCCGACGATATCGCCGGCCACGGCCTGGGCGATCTGCTCGCGTTCGTCGGCGCGGATGTGATAGAGCCGCTGGCAGACCTCTTTCTTGTCCCGGCCGGGGTTGTACGGGCGGGTGTTGGCCTTGAGCGTACCTGAGTAGATGCGCACGAACGACAGGTCGCCGTGCTGGTCGCTGGTGATCTTGAAGACCAGCCCGCACAAGGGACCGTCGGGGTCGGGCTTGCGGGTGATCTCGGTGCCCTTCTTGGGGTGGTGGCCGACGACCGGCGGCCTGTCGAGCGGGCTGGGAAGATACGCGACCACGGCATCGAGCAGCCGCTGCACGCCGACGTACTTGAAGCTCGACCCGCACAAGACCGCCTCGGCGCGGCCGGTCAAGGTGGCGCGGCGGATGGCCTCGTGGATCATCGGCTCGGTCAGCTCGGCGCCTTCGAGCTGCGCCATGTACTCTCCGGCGAACTGATCGTCGAAGCCCGAGAGCGCATCGAGCATCCGCTCGCGCCAGAGCTCGGCTTCGGGACGCAGCTCGGTGGGAATCTCGGTCTCGGTGATGGTCGAGCCGAGGTCTTCGGTCTTGTAGTACAGGGCCTTCATCGCGATCAGGTCGATGAGGCCCTCGAACGCGCCGATGGAGCCTTCGGGACCGGCGCCGATGGGGATCTGGACGGGGATCGGGTGGCTGCCCAGGCGTTCGTGGATCTCGTTGTAGACGCGGTCGAACTCGGCGCCGATGCGGTCCATCTTGTTGATGAAGCAGAGGCGAGGCACGCCGTACTTGTCGGCCTGCCGCCAGACGGTCTCGCTCTGGGCCTCGACCCCCTCGACGGCCGAGAAAATCACGACCGCCCCGTCGAGCACGCGCAGGCTGCGCTCGACCTCGGCGGTGAAATCGACGTGGCCGGGGGTGTCGATGATGTTGATCGTCGTGTGCTTCCAGTGGCAGGTGATCGCCGCCGCGAAGATGGTGATGCCGCGCTGCTGCTCCTCGATGTAGAAGTCGGTGGTGGTGTTCCCCTTGTCCACATCGCCCATCCGGTGGATCTCGCCCGTATAGTACAGCACGCGCTCGGTGGTCGTGGTCTTGCCGGCGTCGATGTGCGCGACGATGCCGATATTGCGAATCGATTTCAGGTCGGCTGGGCCACTCGTGTCCATGATCGCAGTCCGGATCAAAAGCACGCGGAGCGCGCACGCTCGGCAAAATTCGGGAATCGTCGTATTCTACCGATCACCATCCAGAACGCCCATGCGGATTCAGGACCAATCGCGGCTCAGGGGGGTTAGTAGCCGGCTTGAGAGATGATGTTGGTGGGACACCCGTTCGCCGCGAGGAAGTGGTGAAACTCGGCAGTGATGTGCTCGTCGCAACGGTGGACCAGAAACTCCACGTCTTCGATCACCTTGATCACGGTGCCGCCCTTCTCGAGCGGCTGAGGGGCCATTCGGGGGCGGTCACAGTTGTGTATGCAGTCATGGCGGCGTTGAAAGATCGACCGGCTCGAATCTTCCTCGAAGAACCTCTGCTCCATCTGGCTCCTGGCCCTCCTGCGGGCGGCATCCTTGTCCGCCGGGGTCAGAGCCAAATACTCGGTACCGGTGATCCCGAAGAGTCGTTTCCTGGCGTGAGGGTGTAGAATCCACCCTTCTATCACGTCGCCGTAGAGTTTGTGACCAGGACGGAAGAAGCCATTGAAGAGCTGTTGGATTCGTTCCAGCTTCAAGACGTTCTCCCGCGCCATCATCTCCCGCGCCGCCATCCGCCACCGCCAGTTCGTGTTCCGCGCGTAGGATTCGAGGATGGCACGGACCGGGAACTCGATCCGGTTGAAGAACTCGGGGAGCGTCATGACCGGGTGACGGCTTTTCGAGATGATGGTCGCGGCGACGACGTCGGTGTAAGCGTCGCAGAAGTAGGCATCCAGGGCCCCGACCGCGAACATCCAGGCACTCCGGAGCAGGTCGCTTCGCAGCATGCGCTCGGACGGGGTCGCCTGGGGCAGAGGCTCGGCGTGGTGGACGATGGCCCGTGCCCGGGCGATGTCGTCCCCGAAGTGAGCGAGGGCTGTTCTCGGCATGACCACATCCTCGTGATCCGGTCGTCAGACTCGAAGAAAAGCTCAGCTCGTTTGCCGGACGGCCTCCGATTCGACAAGGTAATGAATCATCTGGGTCTCTTCGTCGTAGTAGGCGTTCCTCCAGGCTTCCGGAAAAACGACGTTCCAGAGGTCGAGGATCTCCTCAACAGCCACGCCGTGACCGAGGTAATCGAGCACCTTCCGGCGAATATCCGCCCCACGTCCGCTCGGGTCGATTGTGGAAATGGTGTCTTCGGGAAACAACTCGTTGTGAAAGTCCCGCAAGTCATCGAGGTCCATGCCCCGGACTTTTTCCAGGAGCGTCGCTACGGCATCGCCTGGCGCCACCTCGGGCATGGTTATTCTCCGCTCCACGATCCGTCCCGGAGAAGGTTGTTGGAAAGGACGAGAAGACGCCAACGGCGGGACTTCGCCTCCCTCCTTCGTCATGGTATTCCGGATAGTGGGCGGTGTCCACCCTACGAAGATCGAACCAGGCCCTTGCCTACGCATCACCGACGGACGACGATGGGAACGCCCGCTCCGGCGCGGGTGGTGCGTTCGAGGGAGAAAACCTGCATGTTTCCGCGTTCACGATTTCTGGCGGCGGTCCGGCTGGCCGCGTTCCTGACCCTGATCCTGGCACCCATCACGACGATCCGCGGCCAGTCCGCGGCGGGAGGGCGGGCGGTCTTGCTGCCGGCCCCGGCGTTCACGCCCGACCTGCGTCCCTGGGAGCTGGCGGGCAAGGCGGAGTTCGCCCCCGACACGACGCATCTGCACGACGGCCACCGCGCGGCGCGGATCACGATCGGGCCGGGCGCGCCGCTCAGCTATCAGCAACTGCGCCAGGACTTCGCCCGCGATATCCGCCCCGGCGATGAGTTCCGCGCGACGGTCTGGGTGCGGACCCAGGACGTGACCGAGAATCCGGGCGCGTACATGGCGGTCGAGTTCCTCGATGCCGCGCGGCAGCGGGTAGGTCTGGCCCAGAGCCGCACCGGCGCCGGCCTGGGACGTAACGACTGGGAGCAGATCGCCGCCGAAGGCACCGCGCCGACCGGTTCGTTCGCCGTGCGGATCAGCCTGATCCTGCATGCGCATGGCACGGCCTGGTTCGCCGACCCGGAGCTGGTCCGCACCGGCCGGTTCGTCGCCTGGCCCGACCTGGGCGATACGCCCCGCTCCGTGACCATCACTCCGGCGAAGGTTGTCCAGCCGCATTTCGGCGGGGTGGGCTTCCATGCCTTTCAACACAGCTTCCCCGCCGCGCGCACCGAGCTCGACGAGATCATCATCAAGCGCTGGCGCGAGCTCCGGCCGTCGTTTGCGCGGGTCAACCACGAGATCAAGTGGGACCGCGCCCAGCTCGACCGCATGGCCGAACACCTGCAATACATGAAGGACGCCGGCACCGAGGTCTACGTCACCACCTGGGACCCGAAAGTCACCACCACGGCCGAGGCCCGCGCCTCGTATGCGCGCGAGGTCGTCGATGACCTCGAATACCTCGTCCGCAACAAGGGCCTCAGCAATATCCACTACTATTGCATGACCAACGAGATGTCGCTGGGCAAGTGGGGCTCGCTGCTGAGCGACCTGCCCACCTTCCAGGCTTATCACCAGGCGCTTTACGATGAACTCAAGGCCCGCAAGCTGAACATCGGCCTGCTGGCGAGCGACGCCTCGCCGGTCGAGAACTGGAACACGCTCACCTGGGCCGCCGCGCACATGGACGGCATCACCGCGGTTTACGGCGCCCATCATTACATCAACGATCGCCTGCTCGACGACGAGCGGTTCTACCCCTGGTTCCTGGACAAGACGCGCTGGGCGGTCGGCCAGGCGCGGGCCAAGAAGAAGAACTTCATCCTGGGCGAGTTCGGCTCGAAGTGTGACGGCCGCACGATCGACGGCAAGCACCGCGACGTTTGCGCGTGGTTCGACACGCCCCAGGAGCCTTTGGTCGCCACCCAGATTGCCGAGGCCGCCATTGCCGCCATCAACGCCGGCACCTATGCGATGGGCTACTGGACGTTCATGGACTTCCCCGACGAGTGGAACCCGCACGGCCTGAACAAGTGGGGCCTGATCCGTTGCTCGGGCGCGGACCGTTCCACGCGCGACCTGTACTACGCCTATGGCCTGCTCACGAAATTCTTCCGCGGCCCGGGGACCGTGGTCGCGGTCGAGACGAACGACCCCAGGTTGCGCGCGGCCGCCTTGCGGCACCGCGACGGCGGCACGTGGTCGATCGCCATCGTCAACCGCAATCAGCGCGACGTTCCGCTCCATCTGACCTTCCAGGGCGACACGCCCCGCGCATCGCTGCGCAAGTACGTCCACGACCCGGCCCACCCCGCGCAGCATCCGTTCGGCGACTTGCCCGGCCCCACCGCCACGATCGACCTGCGCGACGGCCGCCTGACCGACACACTCGCCGCCGGTACGTTGACGGTCTACACGAGCGATTTTGACGCCCGGCCCCCCGCCCGCGTCGCCGGTCTGAAAATTGATCGCGCCGCCGACGGCCGCGACCGCCTGACCTGGACGCCCAGCCCCGAGGCCGACCTCTGCTATTACCGTATCTTCTGCGATGACAAGCAGATCGGCTCGACCGTCGCCACCACCTTCTTCACCGCGCTGGCAGTCCCGACGCATCCCCTACCGCGTCGTGGCCGTGGACCAGTCAGGCAATGCGGGTGAGTGATCGTGAGGAATGCCTGATGGCAGATGGCGGATTCGACTGACTGCCATCTGCCATCTCTCATCTGCCGTCTGTTCTTCACTTCCGCAGAGTCACCTCGTAATGGACGTTGTAGGAGGGATCCTTTCCCATGCCCGTCGGCGCTGAGCCGCGCAGGTGGGCGGTGTTCCCCGCGACTTCGAAGCGGAAGGACTTGCCGGTAAACGGATCGTCGGGCAGCGGCACGTTGATCTCGGACAGCTTCGCGGGCAGCGTGCCGTCGTGCTCCGCGGCGTAGAGGCGCAGGGCTTCGACGTACCGCAGCAGGGCCATCCGCTGGTCCAGCCGCGCCAGCTTCAGGCGGACCCCGTGGACACCTTGCACCAGGATATCGGCGAACAGGGCCGGCTCCCGGGCCGTTTTGGATTGGGCGGCCAGCGCCTCGGCTTGCCAGACGGGGAGTGTCGTGGTTTTCATCAAGTCGTCGAAACGAACGTTGTATTCGCGCTTCTCGTCCAGGAGGAGGATCTGGTCAGCCGGGAACCGCCGTAGCCGCTCTTCGGACAGACCAACCTCGACGAGGCGTTGGCGTGCGGCGCGGACGATTCCCTCGTCCTTGATCCGTGCGTCCAGCCACGCCCGCACGCGGCTCTCGCCCGGCCTGGAAGGCTTCGCATCGCTGACGAGTACATCCGCATGAGCAATCACCTTCTGGATCTGGTGCACACTCATCGGGGAGGCGTCGTCCAGGTCGCGGAACTCCGACGTGAGCGACGCCCGCTCTCCTTGCATCCCCTTATCCATAGGAATCAAAGGATTGGGCAGGATCGTCAGGGCCCAGTACAGGTTGGGGCATCCTGGCTGCTCGAGCATCTCCTCCAGGGGGCCGATGGCCGTGTCCGCGACAATCCTGCCCACCAGGTCGCCAATGAGCGTCGGGTGTTCACTGAGGTGATGCGACAGGGCGAACATCGTCTGGGCGGTCCGGAGGGCGTCGTCGAACCGGCCCAGCGCCACCTCGGCCCGGAACCGCACTTTCAGCGCAGGGGCCAGTTTGCGGATATCCTGCAGGTCGGGGAGGAGCAGGGTGACGCCCTCCGTCTTCACCTTCAGCAGGATCTGCCAATCCGGGGCGTCGAGCCGGGCCGCCCAGTCGGCCTGGCGCAGCGCATACCCGCCGTAATCTTGCAGCGCTTTTGCGGGCAACTCCCCGAGCGGCATGGCCAGCAGCTTCTCACGGCGCTCAACGACCTCCTTGTCGAAAAAGAACTTCTGCTGCTCCATGAAACACTTCAAATAGTTCTGGACCGGGTTCCCGGGATTCATCTCGGCGATCTCGGGCAGGAGCCGGTAGCGCAGCGCCGGTTTCGGGACCGGCGCCGGCGAGACGGTGAGCCGGATCAAGGTTTCCGGGGTGGCGGTGGGCTCGTCGGCCCGGCAGGGCAGGGCGACGACGGCCAGCGCGGCGCAGCAGAGAACCGTTCGGAGCATGGAATGCCTCCTACCAGGGAAAAAACGGGGATCGACCTGTCTTTGTAGCGGCGGCCGTCCCGGCCGCTCCGGAGCTACAGAAACCAGAGCGGCCGAGACGGCCGCCGCTACACTGAAAAAACCCGCCTCGTCCACCCTCTCAGTTCAGGAGCGACGAGGCCAGCGAAACGCCGGCCCGCAAGGGCGGCCCTGGATCGATGAACGTGACATCGGCGGCGGGCTGGGTTTCGAGGTCCAACTCCAGCAGCCTGGGGCGCGCCGAGAGCACGTCCGGACTCGCCGACGCCTCCGAAGTCGGTGGCTTGAGATCGGGCGACGGCTCGGGCACGTGGGCAACGGACACGCTCAAACCGCCCGCGGGAGGGTTCGGCTGCGGCCACAGAAACGTCAGCGACAGCACCTGGGTAGCGGCCAGCAAGGAGACCGCCGTCACCCAGCCGCGATTCGGACGCGCGGAAGTCCGGCCGGCGGCGAACAGCAGGGCGTCCCGGTCCAAGCCGCCGGCATCCGGCGTGAATCGGCTCAGCCGTTCGAGAAAGGCTTCGGACATGTCACCCCCAGTTGCTTGCGCAGTTCTTCGACACCGGCGGTGTAGCGCCGGAAGGCCGTGCTGGTCGAACAGCCGACGACCGCCGCGATCTGCTCGAAACTCAACGCGCCCCAGAGATGGGCCACGAGAACCTCGCGCTGCTCCGGCACCAGTCGCTCCAGCGCGGCCATCGCGGTCCCGGCGTCGAGGTCGTCCACCGCGGGTTCGACAAACCAACGAGTCGACCGGGCGGCCACCGACTCCCGGCGTTGCCGCCGCCGGGCGATCTTGGCCGCATCGAGGGCCCCGTTTCGAACCACGCGATAGAGCCACGCAACCACATCTTCCGGCGACCGCTTCTGCCGGACCAGCTTGAGGAACGCCTCCTGCACGACATCCTCGGGCGAGTCGCACCACTGCCGGGCATAGAGCACCAGCGGAGCCGCCTTGGCGTCGATGAGTCGGGCGAAGTCCGGCGCGTTCATTGCCCTGAAGACGACGCGGGGCCGATGGCATTCCGCAAGAATCCGCCGCCGATCGTCCTTCGAAGAGCAAATCGGTGTGGAGAAGCTGGATCGCGAACTCTCACCCCTGCGCACGGCCGGTTCCGGCTGCTCCTCGGGGATCGGCCCCTGCCAGATGATCTTGTAGTTGTGCTCGCGGGCGAATTCGATGATGGCCGACTTCGATTGCGGAATCTCGATCAGCTTGGTCTGGCGGTAGAAGCCGCTCCCGGATCGCGCCCACTCGATCTCCGAGCCGTACCAGCGGCCTTCGAGAAAATAGACGTTCAGGCACGTCACGGCGCGGTCTCCCGAGGTTCGTTGGCCGAATAGCCTCGTATGGGAGTCTCTCAGATCCACCCAGCGCCGCCAGTCTTGTCGGGTGGGTCCGCGGCGTCTGCGCCGCGCCACCCACCTCTGTGGACAAGAACGGTTGGTGGGTGGCGCGGCGCAGACGCCGCGGACCCACCCGACATTGTTCCCTTGGCGTTTGTGGTCGTTCCGCGTGGATTGTCCTTTTTGCGCGGAACGACCCGGCGTGAACGCCGGGCCAAAGAGGGAAGACGCCCGGTGAACCGGGCGGGGAGCAGCGCGCCTGAGCGCGTGGTCTTTCGCCCGGTTCACCGGCCGGGCGCGCCGCACCGCGGTCACAGGCCCGGCGTTCACGCCAGGTCGAGCGGCGCCGGGGTCACTGGCGGCTTCGCCGCGCGACGAGAAAGACAGGCCCGGAGACGCAAAACACGTACGCCACTGAACCTCTCAGAGGCTATCCGGGAAATCTGGTCTTAGCCCCGAAGGGGCGGCAGCGCATAGCCAGGGGCGTCAGCCCCTGGAGCTGGGGCCGCGGCCGCGCCAGACACTGCGCAGCCCCGCAGGGGCGACAGAAGCTGGGATGCCACTCGGTCTTCTGTCGCCCCTGCGGGGCTGCGCAGGGGCCCTGTATCGCCTCGTTCCCCGGTCCAGGGGCTGCCGCCCCTGGCTATGCGCTGCCGCCCCTTCGGGGCTTCCCGGATAGCCTCTCACTCGCCAGTCGCCACCAAGGTGGCCGGCGCCGGCGGGGTCAGGGACAGGCGGGAGAACCGCTCGGGACGCTGGATCGCGAAGTTCCGCGCGGGGTCGTCGAACGCGAGATGGGCGCGGCCGGTCCCCTCGTGGCCCAGGTCGTAGATGCGGATGCGCATCGTGTCGCCCGACTTGTGCGTCACTTCCACCCACTGGCCTTCGGTGCGACGAATCACCAACATGATGCTCACCTCCGTGGGAAAAGAGCAGACACCAGGAAAGAACCGCCTGGAACGGGCACGAACGGTCGGCCGGGTCGTCAATTGACCAGGCTGCGGTCGGTCTCGGGATCGTGGTGGCCCTCGTGGCGATACCAGGAGCCGTTGAGCATCGCCAGGGCCTCGCGATGCAGGCACGAGAGCCGCGACTGCGAGCATCCCAGCGCCCGGGCCACGTCAATCTGGTTCATGCCGTCGAGGTAGATCATCCGGCACGCCTCGGCGTGCCGGTGGGGCACCCGGGCCAGCCAGCGCTCGACCTCCTCGGCCGACTCCAGCTCGTGCCCGATCGGCGGGTCCTCCTGGGTGTCCAGCAACCAGCCGTGCAGCTCTTCGGCGCGGCCAAGGGGCCCGAAGTGCGGATTCAGCCCGTTCTCTTCGCGGACGCGCTGAATGGCCATGCGGCGGTGCACATCGCGTAACGCACCCAGGATGCGCACGCGGGCGAAGGTGGCGAACTTGACCTGGCGGCCGGGATCAAAGGACTGGGCCGCCTCGACCAGAGCCAGACAGGCCGCCGATTCGAACTCCTCCCAGGCCGTCGGCCAGGCCGCCTTCAGCGGCCGGGCCAACGCGCGCGCCAGCGGCAGGTACTGCGCCGCCAGCTCCCGCTGCGGGGCCGTCAGCCGCCCCTTCGGCTCCGTGAGATGCTTTTTTTTGCGAGGCATCGGGGCCACCACTTTCTCATCAGGAGGGTGTGGATCTGCATGTGTGCAATTCATGGCGCGGCCCTCGCCGTTGTTTTCCTCTACGGGATTCCGACCAGCCACGCACGTTCTCACCCGGTTGACCCGTAACCGGGAGAACAAGATCACCTTGTATTGCCTAAACGGGATGAATTTCGCCCGTCAATGGGATTATGAATCCTGATTACGGGAATGTCAAATTAAGCGGAAAAGGAAATCTGTGTCGGCCCCCCGGCCCCGCTTTCGCGCGGGTTGCTCTGGTCCCGGACGTCGCTCTGCCGACAATGGACGCACCAGGCAGGAGGCAGACGCGGGATGAACATCGCGGTCGAGACGGACCTGGATGACATGCATGGGTGGGTGGAGCGGGTGCGCACCGCGCTGGCCGACTGGTACGCCCGGGGGCATCGGCCGTTGCCCTGGCGGGCCGACCGCGATCCCTACCGGGTGCTGGTCTCGGAGATGATGCTCGTGCAGACGACGGTGGCCGCCGTGGTGCCGTTCTTCGCGCGGTTCCTGGCGCGGTTCCCGAGCGTCGCGGCGCTGGCCGAGGCCGACGAGGGCGAGGTGCTCAAACTCTGGGAGGGATTAGGATACTACCGCCGCGCCCGCCAGCTTCACGCCGCGGCCCGGGCGATTGTCCGTGAGCACGGCGGCCAGGTGCCCGACGATCCCGACGCCTTGCGAACGCCTGCCGGGGGTGGGCCGGTATATTGCCGGCGCGGTGCTCTCGTTCGCTTTCGACCGTCCCGCGCCGATCGTCGAGGCGAACACTCAGCGCGTGCTGGCGCGGCTCCTGGCCTGGCGCGGCGCGCTGGCGGCGAAACCGTCGCAGGATCGGCTCTGGCAGGCCGCCGCGCGGCTGGTCCCCGAGCAGGGCGCCGGCCGGTTTAACCAGGCCCTTCTGGAGCTGGGGGCGACCGTCTGCGTGCCACGCCAGCCGTTGTGTCTGGTCTGCCCGCTCGCGGCGCTGTGCCGCGCCCGGGCGCTGGGCCTGCAGGACGAATTGCCGGTCCCGCCGGCGCCGCGCCGCGCCGCTGGAAGTCGCCGAGGCGTGCGCCCTGGTCGAGGACCACGGCCGCTGTTTGATTGTCCGCCGCGCCCCGGGCGGGCTCTGGGCCGGCTTCTGGGAGTTCCCCACGATCCATCTCTCGGGAGCCGACCCCGCCGGCCGCGCGTTTCCAGACGCCACGGTCGATCTGGTCGAGGGCGTCCGGCGCCTGTCGGGCATCACGATCGAGCCGGGCCCGGTCGCGCACACCGTGCGCTTCAGCGTCACGAAGCACCGCGTCACGATGACCGCCCACCAGGCCCGCGCCCTGGGCGGCCGGCTCCGTCCCGGCCCCAACCTGGATCAAGCCCTCTGGGAACGCCCCGAGGCGTTCTCCGACCATCCCTTCGGCTCCGCCCAGCGCAAGCTGGCGGCGTGGGTGCGGGACCACGGCGCGGCAAACCGACGCTGACCCTACCCTCCACCGCGACGACGCTCCATACGACGGATCGCGGCGCCACGAGGTTCCCCCTCGGCGCGGGCACAGAGGCCCGCCCCACCGGAATCCTGAGACTGTCGCGAGGATACCAGGTTGATTTCCGAATCCTTGCGGGAACGGCCTTGGGTGCCACGGGTTCCGCTTGGGGAACCCGTGCCGGCCAGCCCAGACACGGGTTCCCCAAGCGGAACCCGTGGCACCCAACACCTTCTGCAGGATAGCCCGGTATTGTGGCTACAGTATCTGACTAGACTTTCGGACTTTTACGGATGTCGTTTCTGAGAGGGTGTACGAGAAGTGGTTCTTAGCCCCAACGGGGCGACAGTGAATAGCCCGGGGCGTCAGCCCCGGGACCGCGACACGCGTACTATTCCCCCTCCCCAGCCCCACAGGGGCGACAGAAGATCCGATGCCGCCTGGAATTCTGTCGCCCCTCTGGGGCTGGGCAGAAGAGGAGTGGGCGCCGTTCCTCGGTTCCCGGGGCTGACGCCCCGGGCTATTCACTGTCGCCCCGTTGGGGCTAAAAAACCCACTTCTCGTACACCCTTTGAGAACCGATGGCCGGCCCGGACCGTTTGAATCAGGAAACGGTCCGGGCCGGCGAAAGCCGACCCTACAAGAAGAGGACGAAGTCGGAAGGCGGCCGGAACGACACCGCGTCTCCGGACGCTTTCTCTTCCTGCGGCCTTCCGCAGGTGATTGTGTCGGCTCCGCGCTCATTTTATAGTAAATGGCACGTGAGATGCGGGGAACCTCCAACCAGGGCGGACCGTGCCGGTGATCGGGACCACGCTCAATCAACGATTCCTGCTGGAAACGGAGCTGGGCCGGGGCGGCATGGGGGCGGTCTTTCGCGCCACCGACCAGATTCTGCAGCGCCCGGTGGCCATCAAGGTGCTCCGGGACCTGAGCGGCGAGGACGTGGGCCGCCGGCTCCGGCTCGAAGCCCAGATCACCGCCCGGCTGCTTCATGAAAATATCGTCCGCCTGTACGACTTCGGCCAGGACGGCGCCACGTACTTCTTCGTCATGGAAGAAGTCGACGGCGCCGGCTTCCAGCGCCGCTGGCGCCAGCTTCCGCTGACCGCGGTGATGGCCATCCTGGCGCAGGTGGCCGAGGCCCTCGATTACGCGCACCGCCGCGGTGTCATTCACCGCGATGTCAAGCCCGCCAACATCTTGCTCACGCGTGCCGATCAGCCCAAGCTCTCGGACTTCGGCCTCTCGCTGCTGGGCGAAGCGACCACCCAGGAGAGCGGCCTGGTCCGCGGCACGCCGCACTACATGAGTCCCGAGCAGGCGCGGGGGCTGCGGATCGATCACCGCAGCGATCTGTATGCCCTTGGGGTGATCCTCTACGAGTGCGCCACCGGGACGCTGCCCTTCCAGGGGCCGTTGGTGTCGATCCTCAGCCAGCAGGTCAACGCCGCGCCCGTGCCGCCCCGCACCCGCAAGCTCGACGTCTCGCCGGCGCTGGAGGCGTTGATCCTGGCCTTGATGGCGAAAGAGCCGGAGAAGCGTCCCGGGTCGGGCCGCGAGGTGGCCGAGCAACTGCGCGCGCTCGCGCCGGTGGTCGCCGCGTCCGGAGCCGTCAACCCGTACGCCCCGACGGTGACGGCCGCGATCGCGCCGCCGGGCGGCTCCGCGCCGCCGTCGAGCCGCGGGTCGGGGACCGTGCTCCGTCCGGCCACCGCGGCGCCGACCGGCGTCGCGCCGGTCTCGGCCGGCGGCGCACGGCGGCCGCCGGGGTCTGTCGAGGTGCGCGACATCCTCGAGGTCGTCGAGGCGGAGCCGGTCGAGCTCAGTCCCGAGGAACGCTATCTCTGCGGGCATTATCTGTCCTATTTGCTCGGCGGCTCGCGGCGGCGGGGCTTCTGGCTGCGCCGGCCGCTCGATCCGCTCAACGCCGATCGCGCCCGCTTGCTGCTGGCGATGGCGTATCTCATGACGGGCGAGCGACGTCGAGGCGCGGCTGCCGCGCGCCGCCGAGCTGCTCGATCGCCGTCCCGATGTGCGGCCCGCGCTCAGCCCGGTGGTGGTGGTCAAGTACCTGGCCAGCCGTGATACGCCCGCGAAGCGCAAAGGGTTCCGCGAGGCGCGCCGCCGGCTGGGCGAGGCCAGCACCTACGCGGCGGAACACATGACCGACGCGCGCGGGGTGCTCAATCCGGGCCTGATGCCGAACAAGCTCGACGACTTTCGCAAGCTGGCCCCGCCCCGGGTCGAGGTCGATGACCAGCTCGTGCAGCGCTGGAACCGCGTGACCGAGGTCTGGCGCGGCCGGCCCGATTTTCGGGACGCGATGCTGCGTTACGCGACCCGGCGCGCGTATCTCGACCCGGCCAGCCTGGACCTCTGGCCCGAGGTGGTCTATCCGCTCATCGAGCGGCGCGCGCTGGCAGCGGCATCTGCGCTCCCGGGCCGAAGCGTTCTGGGACGCCCTGGCGGCCAGCCTCCATGTGCCCGATCCGGGCGTGCGCATGGACCGGGTCTTCCAGGCGGCCGTGCCCGAACCGGTGGCCGCCCTGCTGGACGTCTCGCTCGATGCGTTCGTCGAGGAGCCGTCGCTGGCCGAGGAGGCCGCCGGGGCCGCATCCTCCTCCGAGGGCGTGGCACGCCTGGCCGGCGTGCGGGCCGAGAGCTTCCTCGATGTCGAGCCGGCCCCGCCGGCCGACGCGGTGCTCGTCCGGCTGGCGACGGCCGAGCCCCTCGCGGCACCTGATGGGCGAGCTCCGCGGCTTGTCGGCGCGAGGCGAACGCGGCCCTCCGCCGGCCCCCCGCGGCCCGTGCCGCCGCGGGCGGCCGCACGATCGCCGTCGGCCCTTATCACCTGAGCGTCGTGGCCTCGCTGCGCTCGCGCTCGGCCGGGACGGTCGTGCTCCAGGGCCTGCCGAACAAACAACTCGAGATGCTCGTGCCGTCCTTCACCGGCGGCGGACCCGACAGCCGCCCCATCCTGGCCCTCTGGCGCTACGAGAACCAGAGCGTCGCCCTGACCTACCTCGACCACCGCGGCGCGCAGTGCTACATCCTCTGGGACGCCGCCACCAACCTGCAACACAACTTCGACGCGCCCGAGGAGTTCCATCACGAGCTCCTCCAGCTCGGCATGGAAGCCCCCGACCAGCTCGACCGCGTTCTTTCCAAGCGGTACCGTCCGCGCAACGCCGTTTGATTCGGCCTCGACCTGCGATGGAGGAAGAACCGTGACCCCGCCGCCGTTCCGCACCCGCTCGGCCCTGCTATTCCCCCGGCAAGCAAGTAGGTCGGACAATCCTGTCCGACTCCCCCGGCTTGTCGGACAGGATTGTCCGACCTACAGGAGGATCTTCTTTGCCGGGGTCATAGCCGCTCTGTTCCTGTTCCTCGTGCTGGCGCCCTGCGCCCCCGGCGCCGATCTGGTCCGGCTCAGCCGCTGGCAGGGACCGGCCGTGCTGTTGACGAATCCGGGGCCGGGCCTGACGTACTACCGGCTCCGCGCCGATGTCGTCTGGTCCCGCGGCCCCTGCCGAGAACAGCCGCTACCAGGTCCGCGTGACGCTTCCCGACGGCCGCACGCTCGAGCAGACGCTGGACACCGGCGAGGAGCCGCGTTCGCCCGTGCTGTCGATCTACGTGCCGGCCGCCGCCGTGGAGAATCTTCGTCCCGAACAGGTGGCCGTCCAGGCGGTCGTCACGACGGCCGAGGGAGCCGTCATCAGCAACGCTCTAAAGGCTTCGATCGCGGATTTTCCGACGCCCAGCCCGGCCGGTCCGCCGCCGGACCGCGGGCCGTTCGGATGGGGCCAGCCGCTGCCCGCGACGGGCGCGGCGGCGTTGCCGCATGCGGGGCCGACCGGACTCGCCTTCGTGCGCATCCCGCCGGAGGAGAAACGCCCGGCGTTCTTCCTGTCCACGACCGAAGCGTCGAACCAGCAGCTCGCCGCGATCTGGAAAGAGTACAAGGCGCCGTCGAACCGCTCCGACGAATTCGCGCTGGAGAGTCCCGCGCAGCCCGCCTTCGGACTGACCCCCGCGCAGGCGCAAACCTATCTGGACGCCCTCACGAAAGCCGACGGCACCGGCCCGGTCTACCGGCTGCCCACCCGTGAGGAGTGGCTCTGGTCCGCGCGGGCGGGCCAGGCATCGGCGTTCTGGTGGGGAGACGAGCCCAGCTTCCCGGCGGGCGCCAACTTCCTCGGTCCCGAGCCGGCCTTGAACACCGACGCCACCGCGCCTTGCCTGCCTCCCAGCGCGCCGCCGACCTTCCGCGCCAATGCGTGGGGCCTGTATCACACCTTCGGCAACATCGCCGAGTGGGCCCGCGACCCCGTCGGCTTCTTCCGCATGGGCGGCCATTTCCGCACCGAGCCGGCGGTGCCGCTCTCCGAGCCGGTCGTCAAGAAGGCCGACGAGACCGGCCCCGACCTGTTCGTCGGCGTGCGGCCGGCCTTCGACCTGCCGGCCGCGGCGGCCACCGCCGCCTTGCGCGCCGCTTTGGCCGCCGATCGCGGGCTGGCGGCTGTGACCGTGCGGTTCGACCCCGCGCGGGCGACCGCGATCTTGACCGGCGAGGTCGAGGAATCCGCGCTGCGGCGCCGCGCCGACACGGCCTTGAAACGGCTCTGGTGGCTGGCCGCCGTCGAGAACCGCCTGACCACGCCCGAGGTCGCGCCCGGACACCTGGCCCGGCTCGGCCCCAAGATCGACGCGCGCCGCCTTTCGACCCGGTGGGTGCGATACTATTCGAGATTTGGTCTCCGATTGATGTCCCCCGTGGACGACGTGAAGACCATCCCGACCGACGGCAAGAATCAGATCATCGTGGCCAACGTGCGGAATGTGCTCCACTTCCGCATCTTCGATTCCTTTGGCGAGATGGTCGTGAACAACGAGGAGAACCAACTGGCCGAGAAAGCACCCCAGATCGCCGCGCTCAAGACGCTGCTGAAAGACTTCTGGACAGCGGCGCAGCTCTCCGCCAGCGACAAGGACCGGATCGTGACCGCGGTCGCATCCCTGTTCGATCACACGCCCTATTGGGCTCGATCCTATCGCATCGTGCCCATCGAGGTGCGCTGGGCCGCGACGCTGCCCGTCTCCGGGTCGTCCTGGACGCTCAACATCCTCAGCCCCGCAGGAGCGCTCTCGTACGATCTCGCCCCCCCCGAGATCGGCCAGGCCCAGCGCCTGGAGGTGCCGCTCGACCGCGCGCGCCTGCCAGGCGAGTCGAGCGTGACCGTCGTCCTGAGCCTCGGCGGACCGGCCGAGCGCCGCCGATGCTCCCAACGTCGTCAGCAACGCGCTGTCCCTGATCGTGCCGGATTGACCCTTCTCTTGTAGGGTAGGCTTCAGCCTGCCACTTCCATGGGATTGGCAGGCTGAAGCCTACCCTACAAGACGATTCCAGACGCCCTCTTCAGCTCGTCCGCGCCAGGTTGGGGGGCGCATCGAGCGTCATCGCGGACGCGGCCGGCAGCGGCCGGGTGTCGATGCGGCGGGCCTTGGTCAGGTCGATCCGCTCGTCGGAGAGGGTGACCTCGAACTTGCGGTTGCCGGGCAGCTGCAAGGGGATGCGGACCGTGAACGTGCTCCCCTGGCCGGGCTGGCTCTCGAGGTGGACGTCGCCGCCCAGGAGCTTGGTCAGCTCGCGGACGATCGACAGGCCCAGGCCGGTCCCCTGGTGCTCGCGGGTCAGGACGTCGTCGCCCTGGCCCGGGCGCCTTGGCCTGGCGGAACTTCTCGAAGATCGTCTCGCGGTCCTCCTCGGCGATGCCGATGCCGGTGTCCTCGACCTCGATGACCACGAACCGGCCCTCGGCGCGGGCCCGCAAGCGTCACCCGGCCCCCCTCGGGCGTGAACTTGATCGCGTTGGAGAGCAGGTTGTAGAGGATCTGCCGCAGCTTGCCCGGGTCCTGCCGCAGCAGCGGGATCGCCTCGTCGAGCCGGCATTCCAGGTGATGTTCTTCCGCTCGGCGATCGGCCGGCGTCAGGTTGGTCAGGCCCTCGCAGACGTCGCGGATCGAGAAGTCCTCGATGCGGACCTCCATCTTGCCGCTCTCGATCTTGGCCAGGTCGAGGATGTCGTTGATCATCCCCAGCAGCATCTTGCCCGACGTCTGGATGTTGCTGGCGTACCGCCGCTGCCGCTCGTTGAGCTGCTCGGTGCCGGCGAGCACCTCGGAGAAGCCGATGATCGAGTTCAGCGGCGTGCGCAGCTCGTGGCTCATCGTGGCCAGGAAGTCGCTCTTGAGCCGGTTCATCTCGAAGAGGGCCATGTTGGCCTGGGCCAGCTCGTCGACCTTGCGGTCGAGGTCGTCGTTCACCTCGCGCAGCTCCTGCTGCATGGCGACCAGGTTGTGGAGCATGCGGTTGAAGGCGTGCGAGAGCTCCTCGAACTCGTCGCCGGTCTGGATCTGGCTGCGGATGTTGAGCCGGCCGGCGGCGATCGCGTCGGAGACGTCGCGCAGGTGCTTGACCGGCTTGACGATCACGTAGCGGACGATCACGTACGAGGCGACCATCGCCAGGATCGCCGTGACCAGCGCCGTGGAGATCAGGATGGCGCGGTTCAGGTTGATCTTGTGGTTGGTCTGCTCCATCGGCAGCTTGACGGCGACGACGGCCGCCAGGTCTTCCAGCTTCGGCGGGACCCATCTTGCCGCTGGCCAGCTCGCGGTGTGAGGTTGGCGTGGCAGTGCATGCACGACTGGTCGAAGAGCACCGCCTGGATGTACTGGTACTCGCGGCGTCCCGGGCCGGTGTGCGAGTGCTCGATCGGCGCGCCGTCGGGGAACGTGAACGGCTTGCGCCTCGGGCGGCAGCCGGTTCGTCGCCGAATGCGCCGCCGCGCAGGAACCGCGCCAGCGCGTCCACCTCGAACGGATCGCGGGGCGAGACGTCCGCCTTCTTGGGGAAACGCGGATCGATGACGTACACCTCGTCGCCCTTGTTCTGCGCCAGCTTGCCCGTGGCCGCCGAGACTTCCTCGATGTACGACTCCAGTTCCCGCGGCGTGTACCTGTGTACGTGCATCCACCTGATCGTCTCGGGCACCTTCGGCCGCGCGGTGTGATCATCTGCTCGACGACGAGCTGCTCGGTCTTCTGGCCATACCAGTAGAAGCTGAACGTGACCAGCACGAGGATGCCGCCGCCGAAGATGAACCGGCACTTCCGCTCCAGGCTGGTCTCGCCCAGCAGGTGCTTGAAGGTACGGTACGACACCGGCGGCCCCCTCCTACTTGGAGTGATCCTTATGCGCGCTCACCTTACCCGATCCCGCGTAATCGGACCAGACGGACCGGCTCGGGGGGACATCAGTCTTGTAGGGTAGGCTTCAGCCTGCCAATCCCATTTCCGTATGCGGATTATGGGATTGGCAGGCTGAAGCCTACCCTACAAGACCGTGTTCTCTGTGCCTCTGTGGTGAAGACGGCCCCCCGAACGCGGCTGGCACACCGCGCAATAGTAAGTCGAGCGTCCCACCAGCCCGGCGATCCGCTCGCGCACGACGGCCGTGCCGCACGACGGGCACGGCTGCCCCTGCCGGCGGTGGATGGCATTGGTCGCAAGAAAACCCCCTTCCCGCCCCAGGACGGTGCGATATCCCTCATCAAAGCTCGACCCCTCGGCCGCGATGGCCGCTTCGAGCACGGGACGGATCGCGGCGTGGAGACGGTCGATCTCGGCCGCGGTGAGCCGGTGCGAGGGCCGCAACGGGTGCAGCCGGGCCCGGTACAAGATCTCGTCGGCGTAGATGTTGCCGATCCCGGCCAGAATTTTCTGATCGAGCAGCGCCGGCTTGATGGCCCGCGTCGTGCTCTTCAAACGGCGGGCCAGCGCGGCGCGGTCGATGACCAGCGCGTCCGGCCCGTGCGACTGCGCGAACGCCCGCTCGGCCGCTTCCATGCCTTCGTACCAGGCGATTCTCCCCAGCCGGCGCGGGTCGCGATACCAGACGAAGGCGGGCGGCGCATCGAGCGCCAGGACCAGCCGCACGTGCTCGATCCGGGCCGGCTCGACGAGCCAAAACCCTCCAGTCATGCGGGGCTGGATGACGATGATCCCCCGGTGGTCCCCCAGCGCCAGCACGACCCACTTGCCGCGCCGCTCGACCGCCGCCACCGTCGCGCCCGCCCCGCGCTCGGTCAACTCCGCCGCCGTGCAGCCGCGCAGCAAGAACGGATCGCGCACCTCGACCGCCCGCAACCGGCGGCCCACCAGCGCGGGACGCAACCCCCGCACCATCGTCTCGACCTCGGGCAACTCCGGCATGATCCGCCCCCTCTCACCTATTCTACCCAGCCGGATACCCCGGACACGACCCGCCCGGATTGTGAAGGAACACGGGCAGGACCGCGCAAGATTACGAGAAGGTTCCTGGCGGTTCTTGACAGATCCTGAAGGATTGTGGATGATACGCGGCAGACGTTGCCGCTTTCTTAGGAAGACCCGGCGCCATGCTGGCTGAGACCCGCCGCCGCCAGTTGCTCGAACTGATCAGCCGCCGGGGGTTCGCGACCCTGGACGAGCTCGTCAAGGCGCTCGGCGTGTCCGAGAGCACGGTCCGGCGCGACCTGGAAGTGCTGGACCAGGCCGGCGCGATCAAGCGCACCCATGGCGGCGCGGTCGGCGCCGTCGAGGCGCGGACGCTGCCCATCTTCGAGGAGCGTGCCACCTCCCAGGCCCTCGAAAAACACGCCATCGGCCAGGCCGCCGCCCGGTTGGTCGCGGATGAGGAAACCGTCCTCCTGGACGGCGGCACGACGACGCTCGAAGTCGCCCGCGCGCTGGTGGGGCGTCCCGTGCAGGTGGTCACGAATAGCCTACCGATCGCCCACTTGCTCGCCGCCAGCAAGGATACCGATTTGATTCTCATCGGCGGCTATGTCTATCCCCGCGCCGGTGTGGCGCTGGGGCCGCTGGCCGTGGCCACGCTGGCGGGCATCCGCGTGCACCAGGCGATCCTGGGCACGCACGGCATCACGGCCGACGGCGTGTTCAATTCCAACTCGCTCCTGGTCGAAACCCAGCGCCAGATGATGCGCTGCGCCCAGCGGGTGCTCATCGCGGCCGACCGCACCAAGTTCGGCCGGCCGGCCCTCTCGCGGCTCTGTGGGCTGGAAGAGATCCAGGCGATCATTGTCGATGCCGGCCTGCCCGACGAGGCCCGCGCGATGCTCGCCCGCGCGGGGGTCGCGCTCGAGCTGGCCCCGCTGCCCGAGGCGTTACCCGCCGTCGCCGCCGCCGTCAATGGCCCGAGGAGTGGAGCATGAGCGTGCTGTCTCCCCATCGCGAACAGGTCGAGCAGCTCGTCCGCTCACTGCTCCAGGCCCAGGTCAACGGCAAGCCGAACCTGGTTGTGAACATCTCGGCACGCCATTGCCATCTGACGCAAGAGCACGTCGAGCAGCTTTTCGGGCCCGGGGCCGAACTGACCGTGATGCGGCGGCTGCACCAGGATACCGACTTCGCCGCCCAGGAGACGGTGGCCGTGGTCGGTCCCCGCCAGCGCATGATCCCCGGCATTCGCGTGCTGGGACCGTGCCGCCCGTCGAGCCAGGTCGAGCTCGCCTTCACCGACGCCATCAGCCTCGGGCTCGACCTGCCCGTGCGGCCCTCGGGCGACATTGAGGGGACGCCGGGCTGCGTGCTGATCGGCCCGAAGGGGCATGTCGCGCTCGCACGCGGCGTCATCCGCGCCGAGAGGCATGTTCACATGGGCACAAAAGACGCTCACCATTACGGCGTGAAGCACCTGGACCGGATGGATCTGGTCATCGAGGGCCCCTGCCCCGGCGTGCTGCGGGGCTTGCTCGTGCGGGTCCATCCCGGCTGGAAGCTGGAAGTGCACATGGATACCGACGAGGCCAATGCGCTCGACCTGTCGCACGCGACGCGGGTGAGCCTGGAGAAATCGCGCTGATTCCGTCTTCGTCCTGAACCGTGGAGACTCGCAGATGGCCGGCAACAACACGCTCGAAGCGCTCGGCATGATTGAAACAAAAGGGTTTGTCGCGCTGGTGGAAGCGACCGACGCGATGCTCAAGGCGGCCAACGTCGAGCTGGCCGGCTGGGACAAGATCGGCAGCGGCCTGGTGACGGCCTTCGTGGTCGGCGACGTGGCCGCGGTCAAGGCGGCGGTGGACGCCGGCGCCGCGGCCGCCGGCCGCATTGGCGAAGTCGTCAGCGTGCAGGTCATTCCGCGCCCGCACGAGGACCTGGCCGGCGTGCTCGTCTTCGCCAAGAAGGCCGCTTCGAACGCCTGATCCGTTTTCACCTCTGGCTTCATCAAGGGGAAATCTTATGATTACGGGCGGTTCGAATGGCGAGGCTCTCGGCCTGATTGAAACAAAAGGTCTGGTCGGCGTCATCGAGGCGACCGACGCGATGCTCAAGGCGGCCAATGTCTCGCTCGCCGGCCGCGTGCAGGTCGGCAGCGGGTATGTCACCACGCTGGTCCGCGGCGATGTCGGCAGCGTCCGCGCCGCGGTCGAAGCCGGCGCCGAGGCCGCCTCGAAGGTCGGCGAGCTCATCAGCGCTCACGTCATTCCCCGGCCCGATCCGGCCATCTTGCGGACGTTCCTGGGATGAGCGGCCTTCGCTGCCGTCTGCCGTCTAGCGGCTGCCGGCTTTTAGACAAAAAAACATAAGTATTTAGCTAATAGCTGACAGCAAATAGCTGGCAGACGGCAGTCTCTTCGAGGAACCACGATGAACGGCGCATTGGGCCTGTTCGAGACCCTGGGCCTGGTCGGGCTGATCCAGGCGCTGGACGCTGCCCTCAAAGCGGCCAACGTGCAGGTGGCCAGCCGCATCTTGAAGCTCGACGGCGGGCTGGTGGCCGTGATGATCCGGGGCGACGTGAGCAGCGTGCGCGCCGCGATTGAAGCCGGCGCCGAGGCCGCGGCCAAGGCCGGCGAGCTCAAGGCCGCCCACGTCATCCCGCGGCCTTCCGAGGCCATCGTGCGGACGTTTGCGGAGTGAACCGCGATGAAGATCCTCGTCGCCAACCTGGGCAGCACCAGCTTCAAGTACCGGCTCTACGACATGGGCGATCCGGCCGAGCCGCTGCTGGCGCGGGGCGGTCGAGCGCATCGGCGCACGCGAGGCGCGCGTCACGATCCAGTCGCCCAAGGGCGAGCGGGCGACCGTCGAGGCCGTGGCCGATCATGGCGTCGCGGTCGAGATGTGCCTCGAACAGCTCACCGATCCCGTGGCCGGCGTCTTGAAATCGGCCGACGAGGTGAATGCCATCGGCTTCAAGGCGGTCCATGCGCGGCAGCTTTCGGGCGTTCAGCGCGTGACGCCCGCGCTGCTCGACGCGATGGAGCAGTACGCCGACGTCGCGCCGGCCCATAATCCCATTTACATCCAGGCGATGCGCACGCTCGCCGCCCGCTTCCCGAGCCTGCCGCTGGTCGCGGCTTTCGAGACCGGTTTTCACGCCACGATTCCCGACGGGCAGCGCCATTACGCCATCCCGCGCGCTGGGCCGAGCTGGGCGTCGTCCGGCACGGTTTTCATGGCGCGAGTCACCGTTACATATCCTGGCGCATGCCGGAGATCCTCGGCCGCGAGGATCTGAAGCTCATCTCGTGCCACCTGGGCGGAAGCTCGTCGCTCTGTGCCATTCGCAATGGTGCATCCGTCGCGTGCAGCCTGGGGATGAGTCCGCAGAGCGGCTTGCCGCACAACAATCGGGTCGGCGATTTCGACATCTTCGCCTTGCCGCCTCTGTTGCGCGAGACGGGCCTGACGCTGGAGCAGATCCTCGACACGCTGGCGAACCGGTCGGGGCTGGAAGGTCTTTGCGGCCGGCGCGACCTCCGCGACATCGAGCTGGCGGCCGAGCGCGGCGAGGCGCCCGCGAAGCGCGCGCTGGAGGTTTTCATCGCGTCGATCCGCCACTATCTCGGGGCTTTCCTTCTCGAACTCAACGGCGCCGACGCGATCGTCTTCACGGGCGGCATTGGAGAAAACTCCCGAGTCATCCGGACCGGCGTCTGCCGCGATCTCGACTGGTTCGGCATCCGGCTCGATCCGGACAGGAACGCCGCGGCCAAAGGCGAAGCGCTCGTCTCGGCGGCCGACTCCCGCGTGCAGGTCTGGACCGTGCCCACGAACGAGGAAATCGTCGTCGCCCGCCAGGCGCGCGATCTCCTGACGGCGAAGGGGTGAGCCATGTTTGTCGGTCGCGTCATCGGCAATCTCGTGGCCACGCAGAAGGTGCCGACGATGGTCGGGTACAAGCTGCTCGTCATCGAGCCGTACCGCGTGGACGAGCAGACGCGGGACCGCATGGTGCCGACGGGCCGCACCCTCATCGTCGTGGACACGCTCGGCGCGGGGGTGGGCGAGATGGTGCTCGTCTGCCAGGGTTCGAGCGCCCGCGGCACGCCCGAGACCGACAAGCTGCCGATTGATGCCGTCGTGATCGGCCTGGTGGATACGCTCGACGTCGGCGGCAAGATGATCTTCTCCAGCCGCGCGGCGACTTGATCTTTTCTTTCACACGATCCTGGTTCCTCCCATGCAACTGACCGAAGACCTGATACGCAGCGTCGTCCAGCAGGTGCTGACCCAGATGGGCGGTCCTGCGGCTCACGTCAACGGAAACGGAAACGGGAACGGCGCCGTCCCCGCCACGGGCGGCCAGGACGGCGTTTTTCCGACCGCCGACGCCGCCGTCGCGGCGGCCGAGAATGCCTTCCAGGCGTTTCGCAAACGGCCGCTCGCCGACCGTGAGAAGGCGGTGGGCTGCATCCGCCGCATCTGCGTCGAGCAGGCCGAGGATCTCGGCCGCAAGGAGCTCGAGGAAACCCGCATCGGCCGGCTCGATCACAAGATCGCCAAGCTCAACGAGTCGATCCCGGCGATCCCCGGCGTCGAGTATCTACGTACGCAGAGCGACTCGGGCGATCAGGGCGTGACGCTCACCGACTTCGCTCCCTTCGGCGTCATCGGCGCGATCACACCGGTCACGCACAGCCTGCCCACGCTGGCCTCGAACGCCATCAGCATGCTGGCGGCCGGCAACACGGTCGTCTTCAACGCCCACCCGTCCGGCGCGCGCATCGCCGCCGAAGGCGTACGGCGCTTCAACCGGGCCATCCGCGCGGCCATCGGCCTCGATCATTTATTAACAATCGTCGATCCGCCAACCATCGAGACGGCCAACGCCCTGTTCGAGCACCGCGACATCAAGCTGATCGTCGTCACCGGCGGCCAGGCGGTGGCGCGCGCCGCGCTGGCGAGCAAGAAGCGGGCGATCGTGGCCGGTCCCGGCAATCCGCCGGTCGTCGTCGATGCGACCGCCTGTCTCGACCAGGCCGCCGCGGCGATCGTCTTCGGTTGCGCCTATGACAACAACCTGCTCGTGCATCGGCGAGAAACAGGTCTTCGCCGTCGCCGAGATCTTCGACAAGCTGATGGAAAAAGTCGGCCAGAAGGGCGGCCATCGTCTGAACACCGCGCAGATCGAGACCCTCACCCGCGCGGCCTTTGTCAAAGGCGACGACGGCAAGCCGCATTTGAACAAGGACCTCATCGGCCAGGACCCAGGCGTGCTGGCCCGGCACGCGGGGGTCAGTCTTCCGGCCGGCACGCAGATCCTCTTCGGCGAGACCGGGCCCGACCATCCGTTCGTGCAGACCGAGCAGATGATGCCCTTCCTGCCTTTTGTTCGCGTGCCGAACGTGGACCGGGCCATCGAGCTGGCCAAGGAATCCGAGCACGGCTTCGGCCATACGGCGGTGCTGCACTCGCACGACACGGCCGTGATGACCCGGATGGGCAAGATCATGGACTGCACCGTCTTCGTCATCAACGGCCCCTCCACCGCCGGGTTGGGGGCGCCGGCGGTGGGGTCGTTCTCGATCGCGGGACCGACCGGGGAAGGCATCACGACTCCCTTGACCTTCTGCCGCCAGAGACGCACGGCGGTGGTGGGGGGGATGAGGTTCTTGTGAGAAACGGATTCGCGCAGAAGCGCAGAAAGACGCAAAGAAGAGAAGAAGAGGCGGGGACGGCCGGGCTGGTCTTCTTGTGCCTTTCCTTTGCGTCTTTGCGCTTTGCGCGTTTCCCTTCTGAGTCTTGACAAATGCAATTCGCCCGCGTCCTCGGAACGGCGACGGCCACCGTGAAGCACCCCACGTATCAGGGGGAGCGGTTGCTGATCGTCCAGCCCGAGACGATCACGGGGCAGCCGGATGGCGACCCGCGGCTGATCTTTGACACATTAGGAGCGCGGCGGGGCGACCGGGTGATCCTCACGGATGACGGCCGGTCGCTGCGTGAGCGTTTGGGAGTGAACACCCCCGCGCGGGGCAGCGTGCTGGGACTTCCCGACCCATGACACCAGGACCGACCGCCAGCCAGGTGGACGCCGCCATCCGGGCCGTGCTGGGCACGTGGCCGGGGCGTGTGGATGCGCCCGCGGTCGAGATGTTCGCGGGACGTTGGCTCGGACTGCGGCACGTCGAGAGCCTGCCGCCCGGTACGCAGGAAATCCGCCTGGCGCCCGGCACGGTCATCACGCCGCTGGCCCGCGACCAGATGCGGCGGCGGGGGATCACCGCGCGCGTCGTCTCAGCCGGCGAGCTGGCTCGTTCGGGGCATGTTGGCGCGTGGGGCTTCGTCCTGGAAACCGGAACACCCCTGGCCGACGTGATCCGCCACGCCTTCGTTTCAGACCGGGAAACCTGGCTCGACCTGGGTGATACGGCCCTCGACGCCGCGCGCTGGGTGGGCGCCGGCGATCATCGCGGGGCCGTGGTCGTGACTCCGGAAGCGTCGGTCGCCACCTGGCGCGCGTGCCAGGTTCCGCGCGTCCGCGCGGCCACCGTCGCCAGTCCCGATGCCGTGTTGCGCGCCTGCCGGCGCCTCGGCGCCAATCTCGTTGTGATCGAACCGGCGGAACAGTCGATCTATTCGATAAAACACCTCTGCGCCACCTTCCGCCGCGCAGGCGCCCGGCGCCCCCGGAGGGCGAGAGTACATCAGGAGAGCCCGGCCATGCGGATCGGCGAAGTGATCGGGCGCGTGACCCTCGCGCGACAGCACCCCGCGCTGTTGCCCGCGAACCTCGTCATCGCCTTGCCCTGGACCCTCGAAGCGATCACGAACCCATCGTCCCACCGGAGTGAATCCGTCATCGTCTTCGACGAGCTCGGCGCCGGCCCCGGTGCTCTGATCGGCTTCAGCGAAGGCCGCGAGGCCGCTTTCCCGTTCGGCAAGAAACGCGTCCCCGTCGATGCGTACTGCGCGTGTCTGATCGATCGCATCGACGTTTAGTCTTGTAGGCTGGGTCAAGACCCAGCTACATAAATCCATGCCAGGGGAAGCTGGGTCTTGACCCAGCCTACAACCAAGCAACTTACGACTAAGCAGGACCCGCCGCCATGCCCGGAACGAGTTACATGAGTGAATATAAGGTCCGCGAAGAGATGTGCGAGGTCGGCCGGCGCATCTACAACAAGGGATTCGCCGCGGCCAACGACGGCAACATCTCGATGCGGCTCTCGGAAGACCGCGTGCTCTGCACGCCGACGCGCATGTCGAAGGGGTTCCTCAAACCCGACGACCTGTGCATCGTGGACATGACCGGCAAGCAGGTCGCCGGCAAGAACAAGCGGTCGAGCGAGATCCTGCTGCACCTGACGATCATGAAGACGCGCCCCGAAGTGAAGTCGTGCGTCCATTGCCACCCGCCCCATGCGACCGCCTTCGCCATCGCGCGCGAGCCGATCCCCAAGTGCGCCATGCCCGAGTTCGAGGTCTTTCTGGGCGAGGTCGCCATCGCACCCTATGAGACGCCCGGCACGCAGGCGTTCGCCGACACGGTGATTCCTTACGTCAAGGACACGGACACGATCCTGCTGGCCAACCACGGCACGATCACCGTCGGCGGCGACCTGATGGACGCCTACTTTAAAACGGAGATCATCGACGCCTACTGCCGCATCTTGATGCTGGCGCGCCAGCTCGGGCGCGTTCATCACTACTCGGATGAGAAGGCCGCCGAGCTGATCCGGCTCAAGCCGGGCCTGGGCGTGCGCGACGTGCGTCTGGAAAAGGGCCTGGAAAACTGTGACCTGTGCGGCAACAGCCTGTTCCGCGAAGGCTACACCGACTTCCAGCCCGAGCCTTGCGCGTTCGTTCCTCCCAAGCTGCTGGGCCTGAAGGAAGGCGCCGGCGCGGACCGTTGCGGCTGCGCCACGACTGCGCAGAACGCTTCCGCCCCGAGCGACAACATGGAGAACCTCGTCCAGCGCATCACCGACGAGGTCATGCGGGCCCTGCCGGAGTCACGGCTCATGAACGTCGGCATCATCGGCGGCGGCGGGCTGGTCGGCTCGTGCGCGGGCTTCGCGCTCCAGTGCGGCGGGATCGTCCGCGGCCTCGACCTGATCGACGTGAACGCCGACCTGTGCCGGGGACAAGCCCTCGATCTGCTCCACGGCGCGGCCCTGCGGGCCGATCAGCGCATCCGTGGTGTCGGCTACGAGGCGGTGCCCGAGCTCGACCTCATTTGCATCACGGCCGGCCTGCGCCGCAAGCCGGATGAGAGCCGGCTCGATCTGATCAACCGCAACGTCGCGCTCTTCCTGACGATCCTCGATCAGGTGCGCAAAGCGGGGCCGAAAAAAGATGTGATCATTCTGGTTGTGTCCAATCCGGTGGATGTGCTCACCTATCTGGCCGTGCAGCGGCTGGGGCTGCCGGCCGCGCAGGTGATCGGGCTGGGGACGATGCTCGATTCGGCGCGGTTCCGCAGCCTGATCGCCGAGGCGCTCGGATTGCCGCCGACGCAGGTGACGGCCACGATCCTCGGCGAGCACGGCGAGAGCATGGTGCCGATCTGGTCCGCCGCGCAGTGCGCGGGCATGCCGCTGGAGAAGTTCCCCGGCTGGGACCATGCCCGCGCCGACGCCCTGTTCGCGACCACCCGCGGCAGCGGCGCCGAGGTCATCAAGCTCAAGGGCGGTGCCGGGTTCGCCGTCGGCGTATCCATCGCCGAGGTCATTCACGCCATCGCGCAAGATGCGCGGCGCATCCTGCCGGTCTCGTCGCTGGCGAAAGGCGCCTACGGAATTCGTGACGTCTGCCTGTCGCTGCCGACGGTCCTCGACCGCCGCGGCGTGTCGGCGCAGCTCGAAATCGATCTCTGGCCCAGGGAAGTCGCCGCCCTGCAAAAATCGGGACAAGTGTTGCGGTCCACGATCGATCAGGTTCTTGCGCCCGTCCTGAAACCTCGCCGAGCCTGCCGGCCGGCAAACCCCGCGTGACCATTTCCGGCGGTCGCTGAACTGCTTTCTGTTCGCACAAGGACGCCTGCCGTGGTGGAAAAATCGCTCGACCGCAAGCTGGCCGCGATCCATGCCGATCCGCACGGCTGCCGCGAATTTCTGCTGGCCGATGCGAAGGACGCCGACATGGGTCTGGGCATCGGCGCGCCGGGACACTCGCCCGAGGCCCACACCGGCGAGGTCCGCTGCCGGACGCTCGAAGAGTATCGCGCAGAATCCGCCAGAACACCCGGCAAGGGCTGCTCGATATCATGCTCATGTCGGCGAGTACGAATTATCAGCTCACGATCCAGGAGCATCTCTTCGACGGCGCGCCCGTCACACCCGCCGTCCGCGCGAACGACTCGACCGACATCCATCTGGCCCGGGGCTCGGTTTATGCGCAAGAGGCGTCGCGGCCGTACCGCTCGGCCTTTCTCGATGAGATCCAGTGCGGCCATCTCGACTGTGCGCCGGAAGAACGCATCCTGGGCGCGAATCTGGGTCTGTACAGCGTCACGTTCAACAACGATGTCGAGCACGACTTGCAGACGCTCGAACACTTCCGCGCCTTCCGGGCCGAGGCCGAGCGCAAGGGGTTTCGCTACTTCCTCGAAGTCTTCGGCCCGAATGTGCCCGCGAAGGTCGCTGCCGAAACGCTGCCGGGCTATCTCAACGACCTGATCGTCCGCATGCTGAGCGGTGTCTGCGAGCGGGGCCGGCCGCTCTTTTTGAAGATCGTCTATCACGGCCCGCGCAGATCGAGGAATTACTCCACTACGACCCGCACCTGGTCGTCGGCATTCTCGGCGGTCCCGCGGGCACGACGCGCGACGCCTTCCAGATGCTGGCCGATGCCAGGAAGTACGGCGTCCGCGTCGCCCTCTACGGTCGCAAGATCAACCACGCCGAGAATCAACTTGCGTTCATTTCGTTCCTGCGATTGATCGTCGATGGCGTCCTGGGCCCGGTCGAAGCGGTCAAGGCGTATCACGCCGTCTTGCGGAAGCTGGGCATTCCCCCGCGGCTTTCGCTGGAGGACGACCTCAAAGTCACCGCCGCCGCGCTCCAGAACACGCCGCGCACCACGAGGGTCGCGAAGCCCGCCCCGGTCCCCGCCGTCGAGCCCAAGCCGAACGGCTTCCCGCGCCTGGGGAACGGCCTGCCCGATTTCTCGAAGATGGACGTGTCTCAGCGGCTGGCCTACCATCGCGAGCGGTTGGGCCTGGGACGCTGAAAAGGTCTACGAACAACGTGGATTCCATCTCGTAGGGTAGGCTTCAGCCTGCCAATTCCATTTCCGATTACGGAGTGTTGCCGGCAACACTCCGTATTTCTTATGGGACTGGCAGGCTGAAGCCTACCCTACAAGACCGGCGAATTGCGGCTCCGCCACCCTACGCGGGCCGCAGCCAGGCGAGGGGGACGTAAAACCGGGCGTAGTGCTTGCCGTCCGAATAGAGCGGGCCGTTCGGATCGGCGACCAGCACGGTGGCGCGCCGGGTGATGCGGTTGACGCGGCCGACGTACGTGCGGCCCTCGTGATCGAACTGGACACGATCGCCGACGCGGATGCCGTGCTCCGCGGCGGCCAGTTGGCGCGGCGTGACCAGGTCGTGGTAGACGCCGTCGTGCGCGAAGATCTCGCGCACGAGCTGGTGGAAATTGGGCTCGGTGCAATTCGAGCGTCCCCAGGCCAGGAACTCGGCCAGGTGGAGCAGCTCGTGCTCGAAGGTGCGCTGCAGGGCCTCCAGGCGATTGTGGCACGCGCGACCGCTCACCACCACGGACTGGCCGGGCGCACGAAAGCTCTGAAAAAGGAGCAGCGTCGAGATGGCGATCTCATAAGAGGGCGGTCGGGGCACCAGATCGCCGGGACGCGGGTGCGGCTGACTCCGGATGGTCTTGCCCGCCGTCGTGGTCATCCGGCTCGACAGGCGGAAGTGGACCGGGCCCGCGCCGTCGGCCTGCAGCATGCGCGCAGCAAACCGTCGAAGAACGCCTTGTCGTAACGCAAAAAGAGGAACTTCAGGTCCAACACGCCGAGGGCCGTGAAGTTGCCGTCGTGGATGTGCTGCGACTCGGCCAGAACGGCTTCGTAGATGGCCCGGGTCCGCGCGGCGACCTCGCCGGGCGTGTGCACGAGGCTCAGCAGTTGGGTACGGCGGTCGTGGCCAGGGGCGAGGTCCTGCATCATGGCCGAATGTATCCCTGCAAGGTCGAAGGCGATCCCGGACGCCCACGGAAGACAACGGCGTACCCCAATTATGAGCTGACCAGGGACGCGCGGCTATCCGGCGGCTACTCTCCGGCACGAGCGGCAGGTATGATCTCCAAAGCGCCGGGCCGCGCTTCCCCGGTCCGGGAGACGTCCGGAGAACCCAGAGCCTGTTCCGAAAGCCTCCGAGGGGGCGTCTGGTGCTAGCCCCGAAGGGGCGAAAGTGAATAGCCCGGGGCGTCAGCCCCGGGACCGAGGAACGGCGAACAAAGAGACTGTAGCAACGATACCGGGGCGTTGTGCCGGAGAGCTCGGGTGCCACGGGTTCCGCTTTGGGAACCCGTGTCCGGGGCCAGCCGGCACGGGTTCCCAAAGCGGAACCCGTGGCACCCAACAACGTTTCCGCAAGGAATCCGAAACCGACCCGGTATCCTCGCTACAGTCTCCGAACAAAAGCGCATTCCCGAAGCCCCGAAGGGGCGACAGAACCCATGGATCCGCAGGATCTTCTTTCGCCCCTTCGGGGCTTCGGAGAAAGTTGTTGTGGGGTCGGTGCCGGTTCCCGGGGCTGACGCCCCGGGCTATTCACTTTCGCCCCTCCGGGGCTTTTGGAACAGGCTCTCATGCCGAGTCCGCTGTCGAGGAAAGAACGGATGCGGCGCGCCTTGTGGCGGCAGCCCGTGGACCGCTTGCCCGTGCAGACGAATTTCACGGGGGCCATGGCGCGCAGGCTCCTCGATTTTTTCCAGATCCCGTCCCAGGCCCTGGCGGAGCGGCTGGACAATCACCTGCTGCGCGTGGACGTGAGCCACCCCGAGCGACTCAGCGACGACGGCCGCATTCGTTACGACGGGTGGGGCGCGGGCTGGGACACCCAGACCGAGGGCTACTGGCACGCCTTCGCGCCACTCGCAGAGGGACAGGACCTGGCGGCCTTCGCGTGGCCCGATCCGGATGATCCCCGGCTTCTCGACGGCGCAAGAAAGGCGATCGCCGACGATGCCGGGCGGCATTTCGTCGCACCCAACTTTGGGCTGTGTCTCTTTGAGCGGGCCTGGTCGCTGCGCGGGTTCACGCCGTTTCTCATGGACCTGATGGACCGGCCGGCGTGGGTCGAGGAGCTGCTCGACCGCATCACCGCGATCCAGATTTCGCTGGCGCGGCGGTTCGTCGCCCTGGGTGTGGACGGCGGCTACTTCGGCGACGACTACGGCGCCCAGCACGGCATGCTCTTTTCCCCGCGGATCTGGCGGTCGCTGTTCAAACCGCGACTGGCGCGCCATGTTCGCCGTGTTCCGCGCGGCCGGCCTGCCGGTGATCCTGCACTCCGACGGCGACATCGGGGCGATCCTGCCCGACCTGGTGGACATCGGCCTGACCGTGCTCAACCCGGTGCAGCCGGAGGTCCTGGAGCATGCGCGGCTGTACCGCGAATACGGCCGGCACCTGGCCTTCTACGGCGGCATCTCGACGCAAAGCGTCTTGCCGAGCGCCTCGCCGGCCGAAGTCCGCGAAGCGACGCGGACGTGCGTCCGCGACCTCGCGCCCGACGGGACCGGCCTGGTGCTCGGCCCCTCGCACCGGATGCAATCGGATATTCCCCCTGAGAACGTCACCGCCATGCTCGAGGCTTTCCCCCGATGAACGTTGATCCGAGGAGTCATTGATGCCCGCCAGCTACGTCGTGGACATGGACGGCGTGATCTATCACGGAAACCGGCTCATCCCCGGCGCCGCGGAGTTCCTCTCGCGGCTCGAGGCCGGGGGACATAAATATCTGTTCCTGACCAACAACAGCCAGTGGACCCCGCGCGACCTGCGGCACCGGCTCGAATCGCTGGGCATCGTCGTGCCCGAGACCGCGTTCCACACCTCGGCCCTGGCCACCGCCGAGTTCCTGCGCCAGCAGACGCCGGGCGGCACGGCCTACGTCATCGGCGGCGCCGGGCTGACCAACGCTCTTTATGATGTGGGCTTCACCCTCACGGAGCGCAATCCCGATTACGTCGTCCTGGGAGAGACGCGTAGTTATGACTATAACATGATCGAACGGGCCGCCCGGATGATTCTCAGCGGTGCCCGGTTCATCGCCACGAACCCGGACCTGACCGGTCCCGGCGAGGATGGGATCTTGCCGGCCTGCGGCGCGCTGGCCGCTCCCATCGAGCTGGCGACGGGCCAGAAGCCGTACTTCATCGGCAAGCCGAACCCGCTCATGATGCGCACCGCCCTGAAGAAGCTTGACAGTCATTCGTCGCAGTCGTTCATGGTCGGCGATCGCATGGACACCGACATCATCGCCGGGCTGGAGGCCGGCATGCGGACGATCCTGGTGCTCTCGGGCGTGAGCACGCGGGAGACGGTCGCGACGTTCCCCTTCCGGCCCACGCACATCTTCGAGAACGTGGGCGAGATCCCCATCGAAACGCTGGTGTGAGCGGGAACTGATTCTTTTTTCTGTGTAGTGGCGGCCGTCCCGGCCGCTCCGGCCATCGGGCCCCGGAGCGGCCGGGACGGCCGCCACTACACAGAAAGGTCCTTCATCGCACACCGTCTACTGCCCCGGCGCGGCCGGCGTCAGGGCGGCGCTGCCCTGCGCCTGGTTGACCGAGGCCATCAACAGGTTGGGGGCGCCCAGGGCCAATAACAGGTCGGACTGCGCCTGCGTGGCGGCCCAGACGGCGTCGAGGCGGGAGTTCTGAAGCTGGATCAAGCGCTGGCGGACGGTCATCAGCTTGGTCAGGTCGGTCTGACCGGCTTCAAACAGATGTTCCATGGTGGCGACTTCGCGCGCCACGTCGCTGGTCAAGGTGGCCGATTCGTTGACGAGCTCGGCGGCGCTGTTCCACTTGGCCACGGTGCCGCGGACCTGCGTTAAGGCGCGTTGCTGGGCCGCTTGCAGCGACTCGGCGGCGCGGCGGTGATCGGCCTCGCGCTGGCGCAGCAAGGGGTGGCCGGTGTTCCAGATCGGCAGCGGCTGGACCCAGACGAAGCCGAAGTACTGGACGCCCGCCTCGTCGATCTCGTACACCGGGCCGGTGACGGGCGTGGTGCGCAGATCGGCCTTCGCCAACCGGACGGCGGCGGCGGTGCCGTTGACCTGGGCCTGCGCGGCGTGGATATCGGGGCGGCTCTGGAGCGCAAGCTGAACCAGACCCTGTTCGTCGATGGGCGGGATGTACGCCGGCAGCGTGAACGCGCCGAGGGCTCGGCGACGGCCGTCGTGGCCGCCTGGCCCACCTGGTTGCGCAGGTCGGTCAGGGCCGTCTGATAATCCTGCTGCGCGGCCTTGACCACCTGGTGCGCGGCGCGATCCTCGACCCGGGCCAGCGTCACATCGGCGGGCATCGCCTGGTTCGCTTCGAGCCGCCGCTGGAGCGATTGCAGCAGCCGGTCGTTGAACGCGGCCAGTTGCTCCGCCACCCGCAGTTTCTCGCGGCGGTAGGCCGAGGTCTGGAAGGTGCGATATGTCATGACCAGCGTCGCGAGCTCGGCCTGGACCACGTTCCACTGCTGCTGGTTGTACGCCGCCTGGGCCATCCGGTAGCGCCAGGTGGTCTGGTGGCCGAGCTCGATCGGCTGGCGGTACGAGAAGTAGAACAATTGCTGGCCATTCTTGTAGAAGCCGCGCTGGCCGCCGCGCTGGGTGTTCCCGCTGGACTGGCCGCCCCCGACGCCCGTTTCGTTGGCCGGAATCAAGGTCAACGGGCGGTAGTCAAACCAGAGGGTGGGATTCAGCGCGGCGGGAAAATGCCGGGCGACCTCGACCGATTCGGGCGAGGGCGTGGTGGCCGTCCCTTGCCGCAGCGTGATCAGATCGGGGTTGGAGGTCAACGCCCCATAAAGGGCCGCCTGGAGGCTGATCGACTCGCGGGCGATCCCGGCCGGCGGCACGGGAGGTACGGTCGGTGCCGGCGGCGCGAGAACATTCATCTGCGCCTGCCGCACGGGGGCATCGACGCGGCGCGGCGCGGCCGCCGGGCCTGGTGCGGGAACGGGAGCGGGGGCGGCAACGGGGATCGGTTGCAAATGGGAAATCGGGGCGGGCGGAACCGTCTGGGCAAGGCCCCCTGCCCCAGCGGAGACCATTATTGCGGTCGTGAAAACGCAAGCGAAACGACGCATGGGAGGGCTTCCTGCCGGGGACGCCGGACGCGGGACGCAAGGTCTCCGGCCAGGCTCGGTCGTTGCGCGGGGGATCACCGCCCGTCATGCTCTCCTATCGGCAAGTTCCGTAGGCTGGGTCCAGACCCAGCTTCCCCAAACGCCGCCACGTCCGAGTTTATGGGGACGCTGGGTCCAGACCCAGCCTACAGAACGGAATCTGGTGAGTGGCCGGGGTCGTATTTTTTGGGAGCCGATGCGAGAATAGTCACGCTGGGTGAATTCGAGGGGCGTGCTGCGCGGCACGAGCCGAACCGGGACGAGAGAGGATCGACCACGATGGCCGGGCGATGGTGGCAGGCGGGCGTGCTGCTCACGGCGGCGGCCCTGTCCGGATGTGGCGGGGCGGCAACCCCCGCCGAAGGGAATAAAGACGAAAAAGAGGAAGCCCAGGTCGCCGTTCAGGTCGTGCCGGCCCGGCTGGGCACGGAGCGCGCGACGGTCGAGGGCCTGGGACGTTGCGAGGCCCTGCCCGATCACCTCGCCACTCTGACGCCGGCGCTGGAAGGGCACGTCCACGACCTGTTGGTCAAGGAAGGCGAGCCGGTCAAGAAGAGCCAGCCGATCGTCATGCTCGATCCGACCGTGGCCCAGGCCGACCTGGCCGAGAAGACGGCCACGCGCGACGGCCTGAAAGCCTCGCTGGCCTTGCTCCAGTCGTTGCCCCGCGCGGAGGAGCGCCGGCCTGACGAGCTGGCGGTCGAGCATGCCAAGGTGGCCGCCGATCTGGCCCAGGCCGCCTTGACCCGCCTCCAGCCGCTCCGCGATCGCCACGAAGTCTCCGAGCAGCAGTACCACGATGCCGAGGTCGCGCTCGAACAGGCCCGCATCCTGCAGCAGACGGCCGAGGCGACGCTCCGGACCAAGCTGATCGGGCCGCGTCCCGAGGCGGTCGCCGAGGCCCAGGGCAAGATCAAGACGGCCGACGCCGCGGTCGCGTTCTCGCAGGCCCATCTCGAGTACCACACGATCCGGGCGCCGATCGACGGCTTGCTCGAAAGCCTGACCTGCCACCCCGGCCAGACGATCGCCGTCGGCACCGCGATCGGCGAGATCGTCGATAGCCGCCAGGTCTTCGCGTCGCTCTGGCTGGCGCCCCGCTCGGCGCTGGCCGTCCGTATCGGGCAACTGGCGCGGCTGACGCCCCAGGACATCGTCGGCGCCTCCGAAGAGAAGAAGCCCGCCGTCGCCGCGGCCGACGATCCCCCCGACGACCTGGCCGGCAAGGTCGCCTTTGTGGGACGGGTCGCCGATCCCCAGACCGGCAACCTGCCCATCCACGTCCTGGTGGACAACCCGAACGGCAAGCTGACCATCGGCGAGTCGGTCCGCGTCGCGATTATTCTGTCCGAGCGCCGGGTGTCTTGCAGGTGCCCGCCGGGGCGATGCTCGACCTGGGTGAAGGGCCCGTGCTCTACGTGGTGCGCGACGGCAAGGCGGTCATGCTCCATCCGTCCGACGTCGGCCGCCCGCAAGAGGGCTGGGTGAGCGTCGCCGGCACGGATCTGAAGCCCAACGAGCCGGTCATCATCGCGGGCGGCTACAACCTGCCCGACGGCACGCCCGTGAAGATCGGCGGCAAGGACGAAGACGAAGGCGAGAAGAAGCCGGCGGCCGCCAAGGGCGAGGAAGACAAGAAGGGTGAGGAGCCCAAGAAGGCGGATGACGTGAAGGCCGCGGCCAAGGAGGCCCGGCGATGAGCGAGCCCGTGGCCTCTCCGGCCGCCCCCACCAGCGGCGGCTTGAACCTGGTTTCCCGCGCCCGGCCCTTCTTCGGCATGATCGTGCTGACCACCGGGCTCTTGACGGCCTTCGGCCTGGTGGCGATGTTCCGCATGCCCGCCGGGATTTATCCCGAAGTCGCCTTTCCGCGCATCGTCGTCATTGCCCAGACGCCCGGCCTGGCGGTCAAGGACGTCGAGGTCGCCGTCACCCGTCCCATCGAGGAAGCCGTCAGCATCGTCCTCGGCGTCGAACGGGTGCGCTCGAAGTCCGTCCGCGGCGCCGCCCAGCTCGACATCGACTTCAATCCCGCGACGGACATGGTCCAGGCCCTGAATGATGTCCGCGCACGCATGGCCGAAGTCCTCGGGCAGCTCCCGCCCGGCTCCTCGACCCTCACCGAGCGCCAGACGCCCTCGGTTTTCCCCATCATCTCGTTTATCGTCACCGGCGGGCGCGACCCGTCGCAGCTTCACGACTACGCCTATTACGACCTGCGCCGCGCATCAGCCGCATCCCGGACGTCTCGTACGTCACCGTCCAGGGCGGCGATATCCGCGAGATCATCGTCGAGCTCGACCCGCAGGCATTGGTCTCGGCCAACCTGTCCATTGCGGACGTGGCCGACCGCATCGGCAAGGAGCACCGCCTCAAGGCGGTCGGCCGGCTCGACCGCGGCACGCTGCAATATCAGGTGCTGGCCGACACGCTGGCCAGCGATCCGATCGATCTGGAAGACCGCGTCATCACCGAGAAGAACGGCCAGGCGATCCGCCTGCGCGACCTGGGCCGCGTGATCATCGGCCACGCGGACCGCTCCCAGGCTATCCGCGGCAACGGCAAGGACGCGGTCGCCCTGACCGTCTTCCGACGCCTCGGCGGCAATGCGCTGAACGTCTCCAACAATTTGAAGAAGGTGCTCGCCGACGCCGCCAAGAACTCACCCCCGGGCGTCAAGATCGAGCCCGTCTACGACCAGGGCTTGCTGGTGCGCACGGCCATCGCCAACGTCCGCGACGCCATCGTCGTCGGCGGTCTGTTCAGCGTGGTCGTGCTGCTCATGTTCCTGAAAAGCTGGCGCGCCACGCTGATCGCCGCCTTGTCGATCCCGCTCAGCCTCATCATCAGCTTCGTGTTCCTGTACCTGACGGGCGACACGCTCAACCTGATGTCGCTGGGCGGCCTGGCGGTGGCCATCGGCCTCATTATTGACGACACGGTCGTCGTCATCGAGAACATCTCACGGCACCTGGCCGAGGGCCAGACCGGCGACGCGGCCGTCGCCAATGCCAGTCGAGAAATCTCGGCGCGGTCATCGGCTCGACCTTCACGACCATCCTCGTGTTCGTGCCGCTGGCCTTCGTGCGCGGCGTGATCGGCCAGTTCTTCCAGTCGTTGAGCATGGCCCTGAGCGTCTCCTTGATCGTCTCCATGATCGTCAGCCTGACGATCATCCCCGTGCTGGCCGCGCGCTTCCTGGGCAAGAAGCCGATGCCGGCGAGCGGCCCGATCTACAACGTGCTGGCCAACAGCTACGAGGGCATGCTGCGCGTCGGTCTGCGCTGGCCCCGCACGTCCGTGCTGCTGGCGCTCCTGGCGATCGTTCCACTCGGCTTGCTCGCCACGAACCTGCCCACCGGGTTCATGCCCGAGATGGACGAAGGCGCGTTCGTGCTCGACTACTGGATGCCGGTCGGCACGTCGCTCTCGCAGACCGACGCGGTGCTGCGGCGCGTCGAGAAGGTGCTGCAAAAAACCCCCGATATCTCCGGCTACATCCGCCGCACCGGCGCGAGCTCGGCTATTTCGCCACCGAGCCGTTCCGGGGCGACATCCTCGTGAGCCTGAAACCGCCCGGCCAGCGCCGGCCTTCCGAGGAGCTCATCGCGGCGCTCCGCGACGAGCTGAAAACCACCGTCCCCGAGCTCCAGGAGATCGAGTTCGTGCCGCTCGTGCTCGACCAGATCAACGACCTGATGGGCGTCCGCGAGCCGATCGAGGTCCACGTCTTCGGGCCCGATTACCGCGTCTTGCGCGATCTCGCCACGAAAGTCGGCAAGACGGTCGAGGGCGTGGAGGGCACGGCCGACATCAACTCGCACGTCTTTCTGGGCAACCCGGACATCGTCGTGCGTCCCGACAGTATCCAGACCTCGCGGCTCGGCCTGACGGAAGCCGACATCGAGGCCCAGCTCAACGCGGCCCTGTACGGCCAGGTGGCCAGCACGGTCCCCGAGCAGGACCGCATGACCAAGATCCGCGTGCGCTACCCCGATCTGGTCCGCTACAACCGCGACCGCCTGGGCCTGTTGCCCATCAGCCTGGCCACCGCCAACGCCGGCGGCGGGGCTCGGCCGCCAGTCTGGGCTTTGTCCCGCTCGGCCAGGTGGCCACGATCAAGACCGTGCGCAGTCCCAACGAGCTCTCGCGCGAGAACCAGCAGCCCGTCATCACGGTCTCCGGCGAACCTGGAGGGCCGCGACCTCGGCTCGGCCAACGCCGAGCTCCAGGCCAAGCTCGCCAGGATGGCCTTCCCCGCCGGCTATCGCTGGGAACTGAGCGGCCAGTACCGCTCGCAGCAGGAATCCTTCACCAGCCTGATGACCGTGCTGATCGTCGCGGTGGCGCTGGTGTTCCTGTTCCTGGGCTTCCAGTTCAAGAGCCTGGCGCTGCCGCTGTTGATCTTCCTGGCCCAGCCGCTCTCGCTGGCCAGTGCGTTGTTCGCACTCTGGGTCACGGGCACGCCGCTGAACGTCTCGTCGTTCATGGGCGCCATCCTGCTGATCGGCCTGGACGTCAAGAACGGCATCATCCTGATCGAGTACATCGGCCAGCTCCGCGCCGAGGGCGTGCCGCTGCACGAAGCCCTGGTGCGCGCCGGCCGCACGCGCTTCCGCCCGATTTTGATGACCAGCCTGTGCACGATCCTGGGCCTCTTGCCCCTGGCCATGGGCATCGGCCCCGGCGCGCAGATGCAACAACCGCTGGCCATCGCCGTCATCGGCGGTCTGATCATGAATATGCTGATTACCCGGTTGTTGATCCCCGTCGGCTACCTGGTCGTCCGGGGCGCTGGGCCGCGGCTGCGCCCGTGTCGTAGCGAGTCGGCGGCACCGGCAAAGCCAGTGGCACACGGAAAAGGCGACTCAACTGCCTGTGTGCCACTGGCTTTGCCAGTGCCATCCCCGCCGCCCCGCTGGAGGTCGTCATGACCTTTTCCCTCCGGGCCCTGCTTCTTTACATCGCCGCGGTCGCCGTCGTACTCGCCCTGATCCGCCTGCCGTTTCCGGCGAACACGCTGCCGCTGCCCATCATCGCCGCGGTGTCGGGATTTTGCGTCTCCCACAGAACATGGCGGTGGATGGTCTATTGCGCCGTCGCGAGCATGACAATTTGCTTCGCGATCATGCTCGCATATATTAATATAACAGAAAAACCTGTATACAGAAGCGGGTACGAGCGTTCAGGACATGCAATCGAGATTGTTGAAGCTTGGCGGTCCCACGTGGTCCTCGGCGGTGCGTTTCTCGGCTCATCGATGGGGCTTGCCCTGTCGCGGCGGGCGAAATGCAGTCGCTCGCGGTGCTCAAATTGACATGACCTGCGTGCGGGCAGGTGGCGGGATATCGCCCGCTCTGGGCTTGGCCGCGCAGGCGGGGTATGCTGAAGGGAGCAGGTTCGTGGCGTCCGATCCAAGGAGGAGTTTCTCCCACAATCGCGGCCTTTCCAGGCGGCACGACTCATGAATCCCGTGAATGAATCCGTCTTCGACCTGAGTCCCGCCGAGAAGCTACAACTGGTCGAAGACCTCTGGGACGATCTTGCGGCGACTCCCGAAGACGTGCCGGTCCACGACTGGCAGGTTCAGGAGTTAGAGCAGCGCAAGGCCCATCTCACGGACCATCCGGAATCCGGCCTGTCCTGGGAGGAGGTCAAGCGGAGGATTCGTAGCCGCCATGGCCGTTAACCTGATCATCGCGCCCGAAGCGGCGGCGGATCTCGACGAAGCTTACGCCTGGTACGAGGTCCAGCGGATCGGCCGAGGCGAAGATTTCCTCAGCCGTGTCGAGGCTTGCATCGAGGCGATCCTGCGGTTTCCCGAGATGCACGCCTTGTTCCGGGGAAACTACAGGCGGGCTCTGGTGCGCAAGTATCCCTACGCCGTCTTCTACGAGTACGCCGACGATACCGTCACGGTATACTGCGTGTTCCACACGTCCCAAGACCCGGAGAAATGGCGTCGCAGGTTGCCGTGAGGACAGCTCGATTCGAACTGGCAGTTCGGTCGGGTGCGTCGCGTCTGCGAGGACGCACCCGACGTCACTTTCCGGTGAACGCTCCGGCCCGCTCTCACGATAGTGTCGGATGAATCGGCCGTGTCCTGCCGGGTGCTCTCGTGCGCACGAGGACGGCAACACACGCGGCCCACCGCATCCGAGACTGATCCCATGGCCACCACCGCCACGAAAAAGGGGAAATCCCACGCCAGCCCCGCCCAGATGGGCGCGAACCGCCGCAACGCCCAGCACTCCACGGGACCCATCACGGAAGAAGGCAAGAACCGTTCCCGCTTCAACGCGATCAAGCACGGCCTGCGCGCCGAATCCCCATCCTCCCCGGCGAGGACGCCGAGGCCATGCACGCCCGCCGCGACGCCTGGATCGAGGCCGCCCAGCCGGCCAATGCCATCGAGCTGTACCTGGTCGAGTCCGCCGTGGCCGCCTCCATCGCTCTGGACCGGGGCCGCGCACACGCCGCCGAGGCGGCGATCGCCGCCACCGAGAAGGAACACGCCCAGGAGGTCCAGGCCGCCGCCCCGCCGCCATTCCAGCTTGAGCAGGCCAGCCGCGAACTGATGCGCGACCCGGCCGCCGCCCTGGCGCGCTTCCGCCAGAGCGCCGCGGGCAGCGCCTGGCTGCGCGATCGCTGGCAACAGCTCAAAACGGCCCTGGAACGCCGCGACATGTGGGAACCCGAGGATGTGCAGATGGCCCTGCGGCTGCTGGGACGCGATCCCGGACTCGCGTTGCGGCAGGATACCTTCGCCGCGCAGGTGCTGGCCTGGGCGCTGATGGTCGGCTGGGACGAGGAAGAGCAGGACGAGGAGTGCGACGAAGAAGAGCCGGACGAGGCGTGCGACGAGGAGGAGCAGGACGAGGCGTGTGACGAGGACAGCCCCTGGAGAGGCCCCCTGGCGCAGATTCTGTACGTGGACCCGTTCCTCAACCAGGCCCTCTTGATGCGCCTGGTCGAGGACCTGGAGGATGAGGCGCCGGAGACCATCGCGGAGGCGCGGCAGCATCTGGAGGCGCTGGTGGAAGACCAGTGGGCGAGCCTCGGGGCGGTTTCTCCCACTTCCGCGCCGTCGTGTCCCGTCCCCGCCGCGGCGCGTCCCATCGATCCCCTGGCCGACCCGGCGGCGGCGTTGCGCTTGCGTTACATGACGCACCACGAGCGCACGCTCATGCAGTCGCTCCGCATGCTCGACTCCCTCCAGCGCCGCCGCGCCCGGAACGACGAACCCGGCCTGCCCGAGAACCTCTTCGAGACGCCCGCGCCGGCCGAGCCGCCGGCGCCGAACGAAGCCAATTCCGACACAACTGCTTGTGAGGAAACGAGTTCCAGTACTGTTCCGGTGGTCCCGTCGATCTTGCGCTGGTGCCGCGGCAACCCGAGCACCCCGGCGCGCCGGTCGAGTCCCCTCAGCTTGCCCTGGTCGACCGGCCCGAGGCGCCCTAGCCGCCGTTCTGAACGATACAATTGCGATCAAAATGAGACAGCTTGCCGAGCGGTCGGGCTCGGGGTGCGCGCTGGTTGCTGCGCGGACGACCCTTCTGAAGAGGATCAGTCATGTAGGGTGCGTCGAGTCCGCGATGACGCACCTCTTCCTCATCCGCCCCGCACATTGTCTGCCGCGCAGAGATGAGGTGCGTCATCGCGGACTCGACGCACCCTACGAAGAAGCTCACACCGTCTCCGGCACGACCCACGGCTTGCGGTACTCGCGCTTGACCAGCCCGTTGGCCTCGTCGTCGCCGACGAAGCCTTCGGTCTTGGGATCAATATGCAGCTTGCGGCCGAGGCGGTAGGCGATGTTGCCGTAGTGGCAGAGCAGGGTCGAGAGGTGGACCTTCTCGATGTCGGCGTGGGGCTGTTTGCGGTTGCGGATGCACTCGACGAAGTTGGCCTGGTGCAGGTCGTTGGCCTCGCGGCCGTAGCCGTGGGCGACGGACCGGAAATCGGCCTCGCCGGCGCGTTCGAAGACCTCCCAGCCGTCGCCGTGGCGGCCGAGCATCATCCACTGCTTGCTGCCGTAGATCTCGATGCGGGTGCCCGAGAACGGCCAGTTGGGCAGCGCGTCGCGATTGCGGAGATTGAACGGCGTCTTTTGCTGGTAGGGGGTCCACAGGGTCTGTTCGAAGGCCATGGTCAGACCGTCGTAATCCCAGGCGACGACGTGCGTGTCGGGGGTCTCCTGGGCATCCTTGAAGAAGTGGATGCCGCCGGTGGAGACCACGCTCTTGGGATAGGCGCGGTCGATGACCCAGCGGGCCATGTCGATCTGGTGCACGCCGTCGTTGGCGATGTCGCCGCCCGAGTAGCGCCAGAACCAGTGCCAGGCGTAGTGGAAATGGTTCTCGTTGAAGGGTCGCAGGGGCGCGGGGCCGAGCCACATGTCGTAATCGACGCCGGCCGGCACGGGCTTGTCGGGCAGGTTGCCGATCGAGGAGCGGGGCTTGGAGTTGAAGACCTTGACGTAGTGGACCTCGCCCAGCTTGCCGGAGGCGATGTAGTCGATGGCCCCCTGAACATAGGGCGCGCTGCGGTTCTGGGTGCCGCACTGGACGACCCGCTGGTGCTTGCGGGCGGCCTCGACCATCTTGCGGCTTTCCCAGATGCTATGGGAGGTCGGCTTCTCGACGTAGACATCCTTGCCCGCCTGGCAGGCGAGGATGGTGCCGAGGGCGTGCCAGTGGTCGGGCGTGGCGATGACCACGGCGTCGACGCTCTTGTCGTCGAGGATGTGCCGGAAGTCCTGAATCGGCTTTGGATCCCGGCGCGTGGTCGAGAGCAGATACTGGTGGGGGGCAGCCAGTCGCCGGGTGTCCACGTCGGCGAGGTAGGCGATCTCGACGTCGGGCCGCTGGGCGAAGCCCTTCAACAGGTCGTTCCCGCGTCCGCCGAGCCCCATGAACCCGAGCACGATCTTGTCGTTGGCCGACGTGGCCGAGCGCGCGGTGCCGGCGGCCGCCAGGGCCGCGGCGGAACTCATCAGGAAGTGGCGTCGTGGTGTTCGCATGGTGGGTTCTCCAGGAGGGATGAGACGCCGCATTCTACTCCAGCGGACGGTCGCCTGCCGCAAGCCAGTCCGGAATCCAAGGGTGTACGAGAAGGGCCGAACCGGTCTCTCTGTGTAGCGGCGGCCGTCTCGGCCGCTCCGGTTCGGGAATCCGGAGCGGCCGAGACGGCCGCCGCTACACAGAAAAGCTCCGTCTCGTACGCCCTCTCAGGAGGTGATGAGGCGAACCTCGGGGCGCGCGGGGGTGCTCCGGGCCGTGTCGAACCTGACAGGAGGCCCCAGCAGCAGCCGGGCCAGCACGCCCGTGGGGAGGTCGGGGCGCACAAAGCGGCGCGGCCGTCCCAGGTCCGCGGAGACTTCCTCGGCGGCGCGGTAGCCGGACCGGACGGCCCCTTCCATCGTGGCGGGCCAGCCGGTGGCCGTCCAGTCGCCGGCCAGGAACAGACCGTCGAGGGCCGTGCGCTGATCGGGCCGCAGCCGCTCAATACCCGGCCGTACCGAGAAGGTCGCCTCATGCTCGGTCACAACCCAGTCGCGGATGAGCTTCGCCGCGCGGGCTTCGGGCCAGATTTCGGCCAGATCGGCCAGCACGGCGTCGCGGATGGCGGTCCGGTCCAGGGATTGAAGATCGTGCGAGGCGCTGATGACCACCTGGAGATACTGGCCGCCGTCGGTCCGGCCTTGCAGGGCGGTATGGTTGAAGACCCACTGAGACAACCGGCCGACGAGCGCCACATGCCGATGCGGGCAGACCGGCCGGTCGAACCAGAGATGCACGCCCGTGATCGGCGACGGGGCAATCTGGGCCACGGACGCGGCCAGGTCGGGAAGCTGCCGGCGCGCCGCGTCGGGCAGGAGCTCCAGCACCCTTCCAAAAGGCACGGCGAGCACCACGAAATCGGCGGCCAGCGCCTCGTCGTTGCGCAAGGTCACGCCGACCAGCCCGCCATCGACATCGAGCGCGACCGTGCGCACACCCGTCTTGAGCCGCACGGCGACGCCGTGCATCTCCAGCCAGCGCTGCAGGCGGCTTCCGTACAGCTCTCCCAGCGGCACGCGGGGCACCTCCATCACGAAGCCGTCGCGGGTGCGCAGGAAGCCATCGAGGAAGAGCTTGCGGGCGTGGCCGACATCGACGTGCTCGGGCCGTTCATTGAGCGCCGAGACCAGCACCATGCCCCAGAACCGGTTGATCGTGCGGACGTTCTGGCCGTGCCGCAGCAGCCAGTCGCCGAACGACTCGCCCGGCCGTGCGGCGGAGCCTGTCACCAGCGCGAGCATGCCGCGGGCAATACGCCCCTTGTCGGCCCACGACAGGTAGTTCGCGCGGAGGAAACTGCCCGTGAAATGCAGAGGCGCAGGCCACAGCCCGGCCTTCATGGTCGAGAGCCGGCCCTCGGGGCTGAGGAAGGTCGTCACCGGCTCGCGGACGAACAGGTCGCGAATTCCCACGCGGCGGGCGAAGTCGGCCAGGTTCGTGCAACAGCCCAGAGTCACATGCTGGCAGTTGTCGACGAGTTCTCCCGTGACCGGATCGGGGAACGAGCATGCGCGGCCGCCCAGCCGGGGGCGGCTCTCGAGCAAGGTCAACCGCAAGCCGCGATCGACGAGCGCCGCGGCCGTGGCCAGACCGGCCAGCCCGCCGCCGACAATCGCCACGTGGGGTTTCGGTGGCTGCCACGTCTTTTCCGAAACACGGGTCATGAGTCGCTCTGCGTAGGGTGGGCTCGGCCCACCTTCTTCGTATTACCCCGGCAAAGAAGATCCTCCTGTAGGTCGGACAATCCTGTCCGACTCCCCCGGCCTGTCGGACAGGATTGTCCGACCTACTTTCTTGCCGGGGTAATATTCGATGTCGATCCCGGATGGTGGGCCGAGCCCACCCTACAAAGGCACGATCGCGCAGGGTGATGAAGGTCTTGCGCCAGGACGGCAGCGAGACGCGGGCGCCCAGCACGTCGAAGTCGCGGTTGGTGATCTCATCCAGCAGGCCGCGGTAGATGCCGACCAGCGCCCGCAGCACCGGCCGTCCCACGGGCGCCACCAGCCGGACGAGCGGACGCGCTTGATGATAGAAATCGGCCGCGCGCCGGGCCTCGAAGGCGAAGAGCGCCCGCGCGGCGGGACTCGGACGGTCGGCCGTCAGCTCGTCGGGGCCGACGCCGAAGCGGTCGAGATCCTCGCGCGGCAGGTAGATGCGGCCGGCGCGGGCGTCCTCGCGGACGTCCCGCAGGATGTTCGTGAGCTGCAAGGCCACGCCGCAGATCTCCGCCAGCTTCTCCGCCCGGCCGTTCTCGGAACGATAGCCCCAGATGTGGATGCAGCTCAGCCCGACCGCCGACGCGACATGATAGCAGTACCGGTACAGGTCGTCGAAGGTGGCGAACGGCCGCGGCTCGACATCCATCAAGACGCCGTCGATCACTTCGAGCAGGTGCCGGCTGGGCAGGGCGTGCCTGTGCACCACGTCCGCCAGCGCCGGCCAGCCCGGCCAGGAGCCGGACGCGCCTTGGAGCACATGATTCAGCTCCTCGCGCCAGGCGTCCAGCGCCCGTTGCTTGTCGGCCGGGCGCCGGGCTCGTCGGCGAGGTCATCCGTCCGCCGCATGAAGGCATACAGGGCACACATCGACCGCCGGCGCGGGCGGCAGGAGCAGGAAGCCGTAATAGAAGTTCTTCGCCTCCCGGCGCGACAGGGCGCCGCAGAACCGGTAGCTGTCAGCCAGCGTGGCGTCCATTCAAGCCTCCTCGCACAACGCGGGCCGCTTCGGCCGGCAGAGCGACCCCAGCCCGGCGCGAGCCAGCAATCCGAGCTTGGCCAGCTTGCCGACCTCGGGGCGGCCCGAGAGCACGTCGTACCCCCGCGCCGCGATGCGGTCCAGGATCGCCAGCCCGCCGCGCGTGAACAGGTCCACGTCCACCGCAAGCTTGCCCTGGCATGCGTTCCACCAGCGGCCAGCCGTCCCGCAGCCAGCGGCGGGCGCGCTCGACCTCGAACCGGAGCAGGTCGGCAAAGCCGGTCGTGAACCGCAGCGCGCGGAGGTCCTCGTCGGTCACGCCGAAGATCTCGCGGTCCTCGCGCGGCAGGTAGAGGCGGCCGATGGCGAGGTCGCGCGCCACGTCCTGCCAGAAATTGGCGAGCTGGAGCCCCGTGCAGGTGCAATCGGCGAGCGCGGCGTTCTCCGCGTTGAAGACCCGCCCCAGGTAGAGCACCAGGTGGCCGACCGGGTTGGCGGATCGCGTGCAATAGTCGAGAAGCTGGGGGTACGTCTCGTAATCGAGCACCTCCTGGTCCTGCTCGAAGGCCGAGATCAGCGCCTCGAAGGGCCCGATCGGGATGGCGAACGCGCGCACGACGTCCGCCAGGGCGATCATGACCGGGTGCCGGGCCTCGCCGTTGTAAAGCGCTTGAAGTTCGCCGCGCCACCAGGCCAGCAGCGCACGCGCTTTCTGACGGTCGCCGACCTCGTCGCCCAGGTCGTCCGACCAGCGGCAAAAGGCATAGACCGCCGCGAACGCCGGCCGCAAATCGCGCGGCGTCAACCAGGTCACGACCGAGAAGTTCTCGTAGTGCGACGCGGTCAGCCGGGCGCAGTAGGCGATCGCTTCCTCCCGGCTGAGGCGGTACGAGGCCTCGGGTCCGTAACGGTTCAAATCGTCAGCGAAGGCCATCGCGGGGCGAGCACTCCTCTCCTTGGGGTGCGTCGGTCGGCGGGATTCACCACAGAGTCACAGAGTGGCGTAGGCTGGGTCTAGACCCAGCCTACCTTACCTGGCTGTGCCTCTGTGGTGAATCCCGCCCCTCGATCCACCCCAGAGCGTCCAGAAAGCTCCAGGTCTCGGATTCTATCCGGCTCGAAGCAGCCCGCCCAGAGGAGGACCGGCCGGTTGACCGCGCCCCCCGGTCCGGGCAGAATCGGCGAGGCGCAAACACACCCTTTTGGAGACACTCCCCATGCGACGACTGCTTCTGATCCTCGTGCTGGCCGTCCCGACCGTCCGCGCGGCCGACGAGGGCTTCACACCCCTGTTCAACGGTAAGGATCTCACCGGCTGGACCACTCCTGACGACAAGAGCCTGTTCACGGTCGAAGATGGCGTGATCGTCGGCCGCACCAAAGGCGATCTTAAGGTCAACCAGTTCTTGACCACCGCGAAGTCGTACAAGAACTTTGACTTCAAGGCCAAGATTCTGCTGAAGAATCACAACTCGGGCATCCAGTTCCGTAGCGAGCGGCTCTCCAACGGCGCGTGCAAGGGCCGCAGGCCGACGCCGCGGACGGCTTCTGGGGCTTGCTCTACGAAGAGCGCGCCCGGGGCATCCTGGAACGCTATCCGCAGGAGAAGGCGGACAAGCTGGTCCACCAGGGCGGCTGGAACGAGTACGAGATCGTCGCCCAGGGCGATCACATCGTGATGTTCTTCAACGGCACCAAGATCATCGACCGCACCGATCCCCAGATCCCCAAGGAAGGGATCTTCGGCCTGCAACTGCACGTCGGCCCGCCGATGGAAGTGCGGTTCAAGGACCTGGAGATCAAGTGCCTGGACTGAGGCGGAGAGAATGGCTGATAGCTGATGGCTGATGGCTGATGACGGATGGCTGATGACGGATGGCTGAGTCCAACCCCAGGGTCAGTCATCAGCCATCCGTCATCAGCCATCAGCCATCAGCCATCAGCTATCCTGTCTCAGCGGCTCAAGCCTCCTGATCCAGCTTGTGCAAGGCGAAGGCATAGGCGCCGATGCCCACGGCCTCGCTGGTGCCGAGGCGCGAGATGCCCACGCCGATGCGCTGGAGGGGATCGTACTGGACCTTGCGGGTGCTTCCCGGCACGGTGATCTCGCGGGCTTCGCCCTTGAGGAAGGTGGCAAGCTGGGCGGGGTCTTCGAGGTTGAAGGCGGCCATGGCGAGGCGTCGGAACGGCTTGCCGCTGGGGGCGGTGTAAGTCCCGTTGAGCTCGGCGACGAGCGCGGGCAGGAACTTCGGCCAGGCGCCCGCGATGCCGCCGCCGATGACGGCCAGGCCATCGATCAGCGTCAGGGCCTGGGCCATGGCGTCGCCGACGACCTCGCCAAGCTGCCGGAAGGCTTCCCGCGCCGCGAGCTGGTTGCCGGGCTTGGTGCCCTTGGCGATCTCGGCGATCTCGACCGGCTCGGGCGCCTGTTCGAGGGGAATCCCCGCCCGCTTGGAGAACACGCGGCGGACCGCGCGGATGCTGGCGCCTTCCTCGGCGTTCGTCTCCGGCTGGAGCTTGTTGCGCAGCAGCCAGACCTCGCCGGCCATCGAGTTATCGCCGATAAACAGCTCGCCGTCGCGGACGATGCCGCCGCCGAAGCCGGTCCCGAGCGTGACGCCGAACAGGTTCTTGAACCGCTTGGGACTACCCGCTTGCTCCAGGAGGCCGTTGACGTGCGGCAGCAGTCCGGCGATGGCTTCACCATAGACGAACAGGTCGCCGTCATTGTTGAGAAACACGGGCACGCCGAAGCGATCCTCGAGCATCGGCCCGACGGCCACGCCCTCACGGAAGCCCGGCAGGTTCAGGAGGGGCCCGATGATCCCGTTCGGGTAATCGGCCGGCGCCGGGAAGGCGAAGCTGATCGCGACGGGAGCTTCAGGACATTGCTCCTTGACGCGCGTGAAGCCCTCGACCATCGTCGCCAGGCAGCGCTCGAGGTCGTCGCCGTGCGAGGGGAGCGTCAGCTTGGAGACGATCCCCTTGTTGCCGCGGATCGCCGAGAAGACGAAATTGGTGCCCCCCGCGTCGAGGGTCATCACGATGCGCGGGTCGTTGCTGCTGGTCATGCCCGTTCTCCAACCGTGGTTTTCGCGGGGGCGGATTTGAGGTTCATCATCGCCACCCAGGTGATGTACACGATCGCGGCCAGCGGGACGACGAAGCCGATCTGAACCGACCCGGCGCTGTCCGCCACTAACCCCATGATCGGCGGCAGAATCGCCCCGCCGACGATCGCCGTGACCATCAGGCCGGAGAGAGCGTTGGTGTGCTCTGGCAGATCGTCCACGGCGATCGAGAAGACCAGCGGGAAGATGTTGGCGAATCCCAGGCCGATGACGAAGAAGCTGATCACGGCGATCGTCTTGTTCGGCACATACAAGCCGAGAATGCCCACGATCGACAGCAGACAGGTCAGGATGAAGAACTGACGGGGCTTGATCCAGTTCAAGACCACGCCGCCCGAGAAGCGGCCGATCGTCAGCGCGGTGAAGAACAAGCCGGTACCCAGCAGGCCGACCTTGTTGATGTCGATGTCGTACCGTTCCTTCAGGTAATCCGGGATGCCCGAACTGACGCAGACCTCCGCGCCGACGTAAACGAAGATCGCCGCGACCATCATGGCCACGTAGCCGTTACCCAGCAATGCCAGGCACGAGGCCAAGCTCGCGGGTTTCGCCTCCTCATCGCGGTGTTCGTGGACCCGTAGTGGTGCCACGGCGCCGATGGTGATGAGCAGGGCCACGGTGTAAACCGGGAAAATCACCTGCCAGCTTGCGCCGAACTCACGCGCGGCGATGACCGGAATGACGGGGCCGGAGAGCGAGCCGATCGCCTTGACGAACTGGGCGAGAGACAGGTTGCGGGAGTACTTCCCTTCCTCCGAGACGTCCCGCATGATGGGATTGCCCGCCACCTGGAGAGTGGCCGCGCCGGCCCCGACGAGCATGATTGTCACGAGGAAGCGCGGGAAGGACGTCAGACCGAAGCTCGCGTTCAGCACGCCGACGAGGGCAATGACCAGACCGAGGAGCAAGATGAACTTCTTCCCCTTTCGGTCCTGGATCAGGCCCATGGGCACCGACAGCAGGCCGAACATGATGAAGCCCACGAACGGAATCAGCCGGGCGACCGTGTAGCTGAGCTGGAACTCGTTCTTGGCCAGGCTCACGAACGGCCCGACCGCGTCCGCGAAGCCCATCGCCATGAATGCCAAGAACACGGGCAAGGTTTTCAGTCGCACGGTCGGTCCTTTCCGGGTTTGACGATCATCGTCCGACGGGGGCGCCCTCGTTCGCATGCGCCGCGTCGATATCTCGTCTGCCACTTGCGGATGGCAGGCTGAAGCCTACCCTACAAGACACGAAGATACCGCACCCGAGGCCCCGGAACCAGTCGGGGCCGGCGCTCATCGCGCGCCGGTGCCGGCAGGTTCCAGGATGCCCAGCCGCCAGGGGAACTGACCGTACGACTTGCCCGCGCGGTCTTTCTGCGAACAGCCCTGGAACAGGAACCGCAGGTGCGCGGGGTCCACCGTCAGGGTCTCATCGATGCCGTCGCGCAGCAGTTCGCCGTGGCTGATGGAATCGGTCCAGGGCTCCACCCCGGCGCGAAGCGGACGTTCTGGATGGACGCGAAAGGATGCTCCCACGAGCCCGCGATCGGCCGCCAGGGGCCGTCGAGCCGATCGGCCAGATACGCCTTGTAGTACCGCCGGTCCTGCGGGCCGATCGCCTCGACCAGATTGAGGTAAGTCCCCTGCCCTTTCAAACGATAGATATGGGCGGCCTCGAACAGCTCGTTGGTCTTGTCCTGCATGACGAGTTCGGGCCGGGACCAATCGGCGGGAAAAGCGTCCAGAGTCGTCCGGCTCGCGCCAGAAGCGGCCGTCATCGCCGGTGAAAAAGAGGTACGCGTGCGTCTCGTCGCAGATCACCCAGAAATCAATCCAGCGCTCGACGTTTTCGGGCTTCGTCGGAAACAGCATGACGGGCTTCGTGAGCGTCTCGGGCCGGCTCACGTCGCTCAGCGTCGAGAAGGCGGGGCCGAAGTAGGGCGTCTTCGGGCTCTTGTCGGTCCACTGGTAGATCAGATACCACGTTTTTTTCGGCCGGAAGTAAAAGACCTGAGGCGCGCAGTGGTACGTCTCGTCGAGCGTGATGACGTGTCTCGGCGCCGCGTCGGCCTTGTCCCAGTCGGTGAAGCTCAGATATTCCATGTTCGCCGGCCGGTCGGTCTTGATCGTGGCGAAGATGTGCCAGCGGCCCTCGTGCCAAACGACGCTCGGGTCCTTGATCGCGCAGCTCTTGTCTGTCGCGGGCGCCGGTCCAATCAGCGGCACGCTGGCCGTCCACGAAAACCGACCGGCGAGAAGATCGGAGAGATCGTCGGCCCGCACGTGCGAGCCGACCAGGATCGTGAGCGCAACCATTGCGAAGTGGGACGGACGCGGCTTCATGACTGTCGTTCTCCTTGCCCCGGATGGCTGGCTCGATGGCGAATGATTGCTCGTTCCGCGATCTTGTAGGGTAGGCTTTAGCCTGCCAAGCCCATGGGAATTCGAACGGAGATGGGCTTGGCAGGCTAGAGCCTACCCTACAAGATCATCTCGTACACCCCATCAGCCGCCCAGGGAGAGGCGTTCATGAGCGAAACGAAGCCGGCCCACACCTGCCTGGCCTGTCAGAAGAGTTCGGACGAGACGCCGCTGATCATGCTGGAGTATCGGGGGAGCATACACTGGATCTGCCGGGAGCACTTCCCCTTGCTCATTCACAATCCGGCGCAACTTGTGGGGAGACTGGCCGACGCGGAGAGCCTGAAGTCCACGGAGCATTGTCATTGAAAGGGCCCTTTCTGTGTAGCGGCGGCCGTCCCGGCCGCTCCGAAACGTATTCAGTCCGGAGCGGCCGGGACGGCCGCCGCTACATGGAAAGGGCCAGGCAATACTCCTTCTCGCGGTTTTTTCTCGTCAACGCGGGCGCAACGCCATACGATCCAGGGGACCGCGCCCGAGCCGAGGATGGCGCGTGCTTCCTCGCCCAGCGGGCGTCTCTGGGAATCCTTCCAATGAGCCACTTTGCACGTGCGATTCGCCTTGTCCCGGTGGTCTGGTGCTGTCTCGCCCCCCTGGCGCTGCTGGCCGCGGACGCTGCCCCGCGGCTGTTCACCGCCAGCGAGCTTCCCCGCCTGGCGCAAGGGCTGGACCTTCCCGACGGCGAATACACCCTGAAAGTCTGGGCGCCGGCGCCTCAGCACTGGTCGCTGACGACGAAGGAAGGCGTCGCGACCCTGGAATCACACGGCGCCGCCACAGCCAACCCCTCGTGGCAAACGCTCGGCAAGGTCGCAGCCGCGCCGGGCGCGCCGCTCAAGATCACGGTCGCGGGATTGGCGGAGGCGCTCGCGCCGGCCGGACATACGCCCGCGAAGCGTCCCGCGGTCGCGGTGCCGGCGCTGATCCTGCTCACGAACGACCCGGGGTTTGTGCCCTCGGCCGCGCTGGACGTGGTGCGGGGCAAGACCAAAGACCTCGAACCGCCCGACGATCCCCGGCGCGAGCACGTGCGCAGCCTGCAAGAAGGCGCTGACTTCCATCCGCCGGCCTCGGCGCAGGCGTGGCGCGATCGGGCCCAGGCGCTCCGCGAGCAACTGCTCGTGACGCAGGGGCTCTGGCCCATGCCCCCGCGCACGCCGCTGAATCCGCGCGTCTTCGGCAAGGTCGAGCGCGACGGCTACACGATCGAGAAGGTGGTGCTCGAAACGCTCCCCGGCTTCTACCTGGCCGGCAACCTGTACCGGCCTTCGGAGGCCGCCGGCAAGCATCCGATCGTGCTCTGCCCGCACGGCCACTGGCAGGAGGGGCGGATCAATCCCGATCTCCAGATGCGCTGTATTCGCTGGGCGAAGCTCGGGTGCGTCGTGTTCCTTTATGACATGGTGGGCTACGCCGATAGCAAGCCGTTCGGCCATACGTTCATGAACCCCCGGCTCGATCGCTGGGGCCTGTCGCTGATGATGCTCCAGACCTGGGACAGCATCCGCGCGCTCGACTGGCTCATCAGCCTGCCGGACACGGACGCTGCCCGGATCGCCTGCACGGGCGAATCGGGGGGCGGCACGCAGACGTACCTGCTGACGGCCGTCGATGACCGGATCACGGTCTCCGCGCCGATCGTCATGGTGTCCGACTCGTTCCAGGGCGGCTGCGAGTGCGAGAACGCCCCCGGTCTGCGCATCGGCACCGACAACGTCATGTACGCGGCCTTGTGTGCGCCCCGGCCCTTGAAGCTCGTCGGCGCGACCGGCGACTGGACGGCCAAGACGCTCACGAATGCGTATCCCGCGATCCGGGGCGTCTACGAGCTGGTCGGCCAGCCGGAGCGGGTCTCGGCGGACGTCTTCGACTTCCCGCACAACTACAACCAGACGACCCGCAACGCGGTGTACGCCTTCGTGGCCCCCTGGCTGCTCGATATCCGCGATCCGGCCGCCACCCGGGAAGGTCCCCAGACGGCCGAGAAGCCGGAGGACTTGCTCGTTTTCTCGAAGGACCAGCCCGCCCCCGCCGGGCGCAAGACGCCGGCCCAGATCGAGGACGACCTGATCGCCGTCCGCCAGCGCCAACTGGGCGAACTGGCCCCCGGCACGCAGACGGCGTCGTGGGAAGCCGCACGCCGGTTCCTGGCCACGGCCCAGCGGGTCCGCGTCGGGCTTGGTCAATCCGCCAGCCGGCGACATCGAAGCGAAGCAGATCCGCAAGTCGATCGATCGGCCCAACCTGGAGATCGTCCATGATCGAGGTCGGTCTCAAGTCTGCGGGCGAGCACCTGCCGGTTGTCCGGCTGACGCCCGGCAATGCCAGCGACCGGCTCACCGTGATCTTCTCGCCGCAGGGCAAGGCCGGGCTGGTCGATGCGGCCGGCGCGCCGCGGCCGCTCGTGCAGGCCCTCTTGGATCAGGGCCAGAGCGTGGTCGGCTTCGATCCGCTCCTTGTGGGCGAGCACCTCGACCCGGCCCACTTCGCCGCGCGACGGCCGGACACGACCCATTCCGAGACGTACAACAAGACGCTGGCCGCCGATCGGATGCAGGATCTGGCCACGGTGCTGGCCTGGGCCCGCATGCAGGCGGATGTTCACGAGGTCAGCCTGGTGGGCGAAGGACGTTGGGGAACGCTCGCGCTGCTGGCTCGTGCCCAGCTTGACGGCGTGGCGCGGACCGTCGTGAACCTGCACGAGTTCGACTACGGCGACGGCGGCGCGGCGATCCCCGACGACCTGCACCTGCCGGGCGTTCTCCAGTTCGGTGGTCTGCCCGCCGCGGCCGCGCTGGCGGCACCCGCGCCGTTGTGGGTGACACGGTGTCCGGCTTCGAATCATGTCCGCGAGTGGGCGCAGGCTGCCTATGCGGCGCGGGACGCCTCGGCCCAGCTTCGGATCACCGAGGAGGAGCCTGCGCCCTGGCCCTGGCACGGTGGTTGGCACATGGGGAGTAGGAGCGATGAGGAAACAATCTCCTGAAGTCTGCCTGATTGGCTTCCCCCCTTACCAAGGGGGGATTGAGGGGGGTTTCGGGTGCGCCGTGGCCACCTTCAGAACCCCCTCCGACTCCCCCTTGGTAAGGGGGAGAGCCGGATCAGAACCCTGTTTGCGCCATGTTCCATAGCGCCGGTCTGCCCGCTCCACGACCGATCTTGATAGAATCGAAGGCCGGGACCGGTCGTGAAACGAGCGCATTTATGTCAATACGTCTGGACAAGCTGGTCTCCGAGCGCTTCGGCCTCTCGCGGCGGGCCGCGCAGGACGCGGTGCGGCTGGGCCGCGTGGACCTGGACGGGGTCCGCTGCGACGAGCCGGGCCGGCTGGTCGAGCCGGAGGTCGCACTGGTCTACGATCCGAACCGCCCGAAGGCGCGGCGGGTCATCGGGCGGGCGGCGGTGAGTGTCTTGTACGAGGATCGCCACGTGGTGATCGTGGACAAGCCCGCCGGCTTGCCCACCTTGCCCTCGGCGGCCCACGAGCCGGACACGCTCCGTCATCGGGTGGAGCGTTACCTGGCGATCCGCCACGGCGGCCGGCCGGAAGTCGGCATCATCCACCGGCTCGACACCGGCACCTCGGGCGCGCTGGCGCTGGCGCAGACGCCCGAGGCGCTGGCGGCGTTTCAAGCTCTGTTCCGGGCTCATGATGTGGAGCGGCAGTATCTTGCGGTCGTCGAGGGCGTGCCGAGCATGGCCGAGGCGACGATCGAATTGCCCCTGATCACCGATGAAGGCGCGGTGCGCCGGCGGGTGGCGCGATCGGGCGAGGAGGGCCGCCGGGCGGTGACTCATCTCCGGGTCGTCGAGCGCTTCGGCCCCGTGGCGGCGCTGGTCGCCTGCCGCCTGGAGACGGGCCGGACGCATCAGATCCGGCTGCACCTGGCGGCGATCGGACATCCCGTGGTGGGCGACGCCGTGTACCGGCCGCGTTCCCAGCCGCGCTGCAAGGCCCGGTTTCACCGCCAGGCGCTGCACGCCCAGAGCCTGGGCTTCCGACATCCCTTCACCGGGACGGCCGTCGCGGTCGTGGCGCCGTTGCCCGACGATCTGGCCCGGCTCTTGACGGATCTCCGCAACCGCTTCGGCCTGCCGGGGGCAGGGGGTTGAGCACCCGATGTTGTTCCTGGGCCAAGGTGCGCGGAAGACAGCCTAGAATTCTGGGTGTGTGGTATCGTCATCGGTTCAACGCTCTCAGCCGGAGGCAGGCCGTGATCGGCTGCTCGACTGTCAACCTCGTCGTCGCCGCCGGTGAGACAGAAACCACACCGGGCCTGGAATTCTACCGGCAGCTTTTCGATAGTCTTTACGACGGCGTCTATTACGTCGACAGCGAACGGCGCATCGTGTTCTGGAACAAAGGCGCCGAGCGGATCTCCGGATATACGGCGGCGGAGGTTGTGGGCCGGTACTGCTATGAGAACCTGCTGGACCACCTCGACCGCACGGGGTGTTGCCTTTGCAAGGGATCATGCCCCCTGATTCACGCCATGCAGACGGGCGAACCGTGCAGCGACCGGGTGTTCTTGCGGCACAAGGATGGCCGCCGCATTGCCGTGGATGTTCACGTCATGCCGGTCCGCACCGAGCAGGGGGCGATTCTCGGCGCCGTCCAGGTGTTTCGCGATGCCAGCCCCGTCGTGGCGCTGGAGACCACCCTGGAGAAGCTGCGCGAGCTGGCGCTGAAAGATCCGCTGACGGGTCTGGCCAACCGCCGGCATCTCAGCGAGCTGCTCGGTCTTCAGGTCGAGCTGTTCCAGCGCGTGGGGATCCCGTTCAGCGTGGTGATGATCGATCTGGACCATTTCAAGCGGATCAATGACACCTGGGGGCACCTGGTCGGCGACAAGGTGCTCGTGCGGTTCGCGGAGATCCTCCAGTCCCAATGCCGCGCCGGCGACGTGGTCGGGCGCATCGGCGGTGAGGAGTTCCTGATCCTGTTACGCGAGGTCCACTCGGAGCAGGCGTTTCTGATCGTCGATCGCTGGCGAGAAACCGTGGCGGCCGCATCGCTCGCCGCGGAGCTCGCCGCCCACGCGGTCACGATCAGCCTGGGGATCGCCGAGGTCGCGCTGGGCGATACGTGCGAATCCCTCCTGAGCCGGGTGGATGCCGCCCTCTACCGGGCCAAGGCGAGCGGTCGCAACCGGGTCGAGGTCGCGCCGGCGGCGGCCCTGCCCTGCTCGGTTTTCACCGCGCTGGGCGTGGATCGCGCGGCCGCGCTGGGGCCGGCCGTTTCCTCCTGAAGACCCTCTCAATCAATCGGCCGCCTTCTCCTCCACCAGCAAGCGGCGGATCTGCTCGATCTGGCGCGACAGGGCCTCCACGCGGTCAATGATCTCGTTGTGCCGCACGACATGCCGCGGCGGCTCTCTGCCCTCGATGAAAAACGTCCCCCCTGGCTCGATGATACACGTTTCGATCTCGTCGAGCACGGCGAACCCCTGGCGGTGCGCGACGGCCGCGAGCTCCATTTCGGTCAAGAGCTCGCGTGCCATCCCCTTGGGCTGGAGCTTGCCCTTGCGGATGAGCACCGTCGGCGACCCCTGGATAAGCTGGTCGAGCCGCCGGTGCTGGAACAGAAAGCGCACGACAATGTAGTTGAACCCGAGCAAGGTGAAGGCCCCGATGAGGCCGCCCGTCACCGAGTTGTCCTCACCGATGATCGCATTTTGAACCGTGTTCGAGAGCGACAGGAGCACCACCAGGTCGAACGGGTTGAGCTGGGCCAGCTCCCGCTTGCCGAAGACCCGCAAGAGCAGCACCAGCGCCACGTACACGATCATCGGCCGGAGCATCTTCTCGGCGATCGGTGCGCCGAGCTGGAACATATGGCCCAGGAATTCGGAGTTCCAGAACGTGAGCACGTGGTCGAAAAAGGAAAGCATGACGCTGGTCCCCTATCAGTAGGGTGGGCACGGCCCACCATCCGGGCCCCCAGCGGGTGGGCCGTGCCCACCCTACGGGAAACGGACCACAATCAGATCACATAGTTCTCCACGAAAGCCCGCGACTGCCGGAAGACCTTCATGTCTTTGGGAGAAACAAAGATGTCGTCGCCGACGGCCAGGTTGAGGTCGCGGCAGTGCTCGCGGGTGAGCTGGACGAGCAGGTCGGTGCCGTCGTGGAGGGTCAGGTCGAGGCGGACCGTGCCTCCCAGCGGGACGAGGCGGCGAATGCGGGCGGGCCAGGCGGGGCGGCCGTCGTGGTGGCGGGTGATGTCGAGGTCGTGCGGGCGGACGTAGATCGACCGCGCCGTGGTCGCTGCCCGGGCACGTTCACCGGCAAGGGCCGTTCCTCGCCCACGTCGATGTCCAGCACCGTCTCGACCGGCAGCACGTTGACCGCGCCCAGGAACTCGGTGACGAAGGGCGTCGCGGGATGCTCGTAGAGATCCTGCGGCGGGCCCATCTGCTCGACCTTGCCCTTGTTCAGCACGACGATCTGGTCGGAGACCTCGAACGCTTCCTGCTGGTCGTGGGTGACGAACAGGCTCGTGACGTGGACCTCGTCGTGGAGCCGGCGGAGCCAGGTGCGGAGCTCGTCGCGGACCTTCGAGTCGAGGGCGCCGAAGGGCTCGTCGAGCAGCAGCACCTTCGGCCGCGGCGCCAGCGCCCGGGCCAGCGCGACGCGCTGCCGCTGCCCGCCGGAAAGCTGCGACGGATAGCGGTCGGCGTAGCCCGGCCAGCTGCACCAGATCGAGCAGCTCGTCGACCCGCTGGCGGATCTCGGCCCGCGGCAGGCCGGAGCACCTCCAGGCCGAAGGCGACGTTCTGGCGGACCGTCATGTGCCGGAACAGGGCGTAATGCTGGAAGACGAAACCGACGCCCCGCTTCTGCACGGGCAGGTTCGTGGCGTCCTCGCCGGTCAGCTCGACGTCGCCGCTGTCGGCCGGCTCCAGCCCGGCGATGATCCGCAGGATCGTGCTCTTGCCCGACCCGGACGGTCCGAGCAGCGCCACGAGCTGCCCGGCGGGCACCTCGAAGGACACGTCGTCCACGGCCTGGAACGCGCCGAACCGCTTGCGACAGGTTCCGCACCGCGATGCCCACGTTGCGACATCCTCCGCTCTTCGTAGTCAAACGCGATGGTGGGCCGAGCCCACCCTACGAAATCAAGATTCCGCCCGGCTCTCGCGCGCGGCCACGCGCTTGCGCAAGCATCTCCATGCCGACCAGCATGCACGAACGACACCCCCGCCAGCACGACGCTGGCGGCGTAGGCGCCCTCGGGCTGGAAGCTCTCGACGCCGTCGTGGACGTACAGGGTGGCCGTCTGGGTGCGGCCCAGGATGTTGCCCGAGACGACCAGCAAGGCGCCGAACTCGCCGAGCGAACGGGCGACCGTGAGCGTCACGCCGTAGGCCAGGCCCCAGCGGATCGAGGGCAGCGTCACCCGCCAGAAGGTCCGCCAGCGGCCCGCGCCCAGCGTGTAGGCCACCTCTTCCTGATCGACGCCGAACTCGCGCAGGACCGGCACGACCTCGCGGACCACGAACGGCAGCGTCACGAACAGGCGTCGCCAGCACCATCCCCGGCCAGGCGTAGACCACCCGCACGCCGCTGCGCCTCGAGCCAGCGGCCGATCCAGCCCTGCGGGCCGTACAGAACGATCAGCATCAGCCCGGCGATGATCGGCGAGACGGCGAACGGCAGGTCGACCAGGCCGTCGATGAAGCGTCTTGCCCCAGAACCGCTGCCGCACCAGCACGACGGCGAAGGCCAGGCCGAAGACCGTGTTGACCACCGTCGCGCCGAGCGTCGTGATGCCCGTGAGACGGAACGCCTGCCAGGCTTCGGGCGAGGCCAGAGCGCTGACGAACGGCCGCCAGGCCCCCGGCTCAGCGCACGCTGAACCAGCGCGGCGGTCGGCGCGAGGATCAACAGCGCGAACCAGCCCAGCACCGCCGCGATCAAGATCCGCCGCCCCCAGGGCCGCGCCGCGCGGACCAGAACCGCTCGCTCCGAACCGCGGGCGATCTCGGATGCCGGATGCCGGATTCCGGATTCCGGATCTCGGATACCGGATACCGGATGTCGGTTCGGATCTCGGTTCTGATTCCGAATCCGGAATCTGGAATCCGGAATCCGTACTCGAGGTCTCACGGGCATGGCGCAGGTGCCCTCGCCGCTGGAGCAGGTTCAAGACGATCAGCACGCCCAGCGAGCAGACCAGCAAGACCGCCGAGACGACCATCGCGCCGTGGCGGTTGCCGCTCTCGATCTCGCCGAAGATGTACATCGGAGCCGTCTTTGTCTCCAGCGGCCGGTTGCCCGCGACCATCACGACGCTGCCAAACTCCCCCAGCGCCCGGCTGAACGCCAGCGCCGTGCCGGTCAGGATCGCCGGCCAGAGCGTCGGCAGCGTGACGCGGCGGAAGATCGTCCACGGCTGCGCGCCCAGGGTCCGCGGCCGCCTCTTCCTCGGCCGCGTCCATCTCCAGAAGCACCGGCTGCACGCTCCGCACCACGAACGGATAGGTCACGAACATGCAGCGCCAGCACGATCCCCGGCTGCTGGTAGATGACCTCGATCCCGTACCGCCCGAGCACACGCCCAGCACGCTCGTCGGCCCATAAAGCGCGACCAGCATCAGCCCGGCCACGACCGTCGGCACCGAGAACGGCAGGTCGATCAGCGCGTTGACCAGCGCCTTGCCGGGAAACTGGTACCGCACCAGCACCCAGGCCGTCGCCGTGCCGGTGACCGCGTTGACCACGACCATGACCGCCGCGGTCGTGAACGTCAGCCACAGAGCATGCAGCGCGAACGGGATTCGTGAGCTGCTTCCAGAATGCGGCCGGACCCGGCTCGACCGCCTGCACGCCGAGCGCGAACAAGGGGCAGCACCACCATCACCCCCAGGTAGGAAAGCGTCGGCGCCTCGCAACAGTGCGTTGGCGTACGTGGCTCGGGATCGTGCCATGAAATCACCTCCGGGCCGCGGCCGTCTTCTCGGTGAACAGCGAATCCCAGACGCCGCCCGGCTCGTAGACCTCTTTCTTGATCTTGGACCACCCTCCCAGGTCGGCCATCGTGAAGAGCCTCGGGGGCAGCGGGCGGGCGTCCCGCTTCGGGTCGAGCGGGCGGAAGCCGTACTCGGCCAGGATGCGCTGGCCGCGCTCCGAGACGAGAAACGCCAGAAACGCCTCGGCCAGCCGGCGGTTCCCGTGCCGGGCCACCGAGGCATCGACCACGACCGCCGGACTCTCGATCAAGAGCGTCGCCGGGGGAATCACGTAGGGCAGGGCGCGGCCGGTCAGCTTGCGCCGGAGGAGAATCTCATTTTCATAGGTCACGACGGCGTCGCCCGTGCCCCGGTCGAAGGTCGCCATGCTCTGCCGCCCGGAGCCGTCCATCGTCAGGACGCGTTTCTGCACGCGGGCCAGCAAGTCGCGGGCGGCCGGGTTGTCTGGATGGTCTTTCCCGGCGTGCAAGAAGCCCGCGCCATAGATGGCGTTGATGTTCCAGCGCGCGCCGCCGGAGGTCTTCGGGTCGGGATAGAGCACGCGGACCTCCGGCCGCGCCAGGTCCTCCCAGTCCGCGATGTGCCGCGGGTTGCCGTCGCGGACGCCGATCACGACCAGGCTGCGCGTGACGATCCCTTGGTGCGGACGATGCGTCTTCCAGTCCTTGTCCAGCAGGCCCGCCCGGGCGACCAGGTCCACGTCGCCTTCGAGGGAGAGCACGGCGACATCGGCATCGAACCCCGCGGCGATCGCCCGGCTCTGGGCGCCCGAAGCGTTGTACGACTCCTCGACACGGAGGGCGTGCCCGGTCTGGCGCTTCCACTCGGCCCGGAAGGCCGGCAAGATGCCCTCGCGAAAGGCCTCACGGACCACCGAGTAGCAGCCGATGGTCAAGGTGTCGGTCCCACCCCCCTGCCCCGGTGCGCAGACCGGTCCCAGGCCCGCGAGCCCGAGCACCAGCACGGCCCCGCCGATCCGGAGGATACCGCGTCGTTGTGATAGAGCAGTCCCTGCCATGCTCGAACGGCTTCCCACGACTCCGGGTCGTCAAATCGTCCATTCGGCCACGAACGGCTGCGCACGCTCGCGACTCTCTCGGACCAGGTCGGCGAAGGTGGTGTGATCGACCACGCTGGAGATCGCCTCGCGCACGCGGCCCCAGAACGCGAAGAAAGGGCAGGCGCCGTCGAACTCGCAGGCTTTCGGCCGGGAAACGCTCACGCAATCGACGGGCGCGATCGGCCCGTCCACGAAGCGCATCACGGCGCCGACCGTGATCTGATCCGCCGACCGCCCGAGCAGATAGCCGCCCTCGGCCCCGCGGCGACTCTGAACAAACCCGCCCCCCTTCAACTGCGCCAGGATCACTTCCAGAAACCGCACCGGAATCTGCTCCCGCTCGGCAATCTGGGCGATCTTCAAGGGCTCCGTGCCCGTGTGCTCGGCCAGGGCGTACACCGCGCGGAGCGCATAGTAACACTTCGAAGACACACTCATGCTCACTCCGCCCCCGTCGAATGGAACGAATCATCCCCATTTCGACCAAGCAAGTCAAGATTGACTGCCGGGCGAAAAGCACGACCCGGCGTGAACGCCGGGTCTCAGAGGCTATCCGGGAAGCCTGGTTTTAGCCCCGAAGGGGCGGCAGTTCCTAGCCCAGGGCGTCAGCCCTGGGTCGGTAGACGTCGCGACAGGATCCTCCTGCGAGACCCCGAAGGGGCGACAGAAGGTCCAGCGGGACAGTGGCTTCTGTCGCCCCTTCGGGGTCCGGAGAGGGTTTGCGACGTATCGCTCCGGTTCCCGGGGCTGACGCCCCGGGCTATTCACTGCCGCCCCTTTGGGGCTAAAACCGGACTTCTCGGACAGCCTCTAAGAGAGAAGGAGCCCGGTGAACCGGGCTTGAGAAGGCGCACAGTGAGCACGGTCTTTCGCCCGGTTCACCGGGCGTATCGCGCAGCGGTAGTAGACCCGGCGTGAACGCCGGGTGACGCTCACACCCGCGGCGGCCCGATGTCGTAGTCGGAGGCGGACTCCGCCCCTTCGACGGCCTCCGCGACGACCGGCGCGCCGAGCCGTCGCGGCTCATGGCTGAGCAGCCCACGCCGATCGGCGCAGGACAGGCAGAGTTTCTCGTCGCCGTGTTGCACATAGACCTCGCCGTCGAGCAGGCGGTGGTAATAATCCTGCCCGGGGGCTGTCATGTAGCAGAACTCCCGCTCGCTGCCGACTTTCACGGCGACTCGCCAGCCAGGCTCGCAGAGGAACAACCGCGAGACCGTCTTCCGGGCCGATTCGGTTTCCGGCTCGAAGCGGGATGCGCCACGCTGCGGGATCATGGGAGGGGTCCTGAAGTGCGCGGTGTCTGGGAAGACGGGCGGTGGATCGCGCACGTGACGTCGGTACAAGGCCCTTCGCGCACCCGCCGCGCCGCCATGGTATTGTAAACCCGGCGTCCCAACGGGGCCACGCCCGGAATCGAACCAAGCAACGCCAACGGCCAGAACAACGGCAGCCAGCGCGCCAGGGTGAGTACCGCGTCGTAGCCCGCCCGCACCCGGCCATCGTGCTGAACCAGGTGCATCGCCTGGAGACAGGCCGCGCACGTCAAGCTCGGATGTACGTCGGCCACATCCACGGCGGTCAGGTCCACGGGCGCGACCACGTGGTCGGGGTCCGCCGCCGCGACCAGCGCCATCGAGGCCCGGCAGCGCGGACACGCCCCATCGAAAAGCACCCGTCCGGCGGGCTGGTCTTCCGGCCGCCCGGTGATGAGCCGCCGCCACCAGGTCCCCGACAAGAACGTGACGCTACCCACGACCAGCGCCACCGCGCTCGCGGTGCGCACGCCAGCGATCACGCCATGAATGGCAATCCCACCGAGCGTAACCTGAATCAAACGCCGGCCGAGATCCGCCGCCAGGGTCGGTTCGGGCACACCCGAGGGCGGCTCCCAGGGCTGCTCCGGACGCCGCGCCAGCGCGCGACGGTTCTGCCGCCATCGAGCCCCAAAACGGTCGAGCGAGACCGCCTGGCCGCTGGCGCCCGAGACGGCCAGACAGAGCACCAAGACCGACACCGCGTTGAAACCCAGGCTCATGCCGGTCCCGGGCCTACCCGCGATCAAGACCCATAACCCAGCCAGAAGGGCCGTCGTCCGGCTGCAGAGGCCCACCGTGAAGCTCAACAGGATGACCAGGCGGAGAATGCCGCCGGGCCCGAAATCCCGGCTGGCCGCGACCAGCCAACCGCCCACGAGCAACCGAGCCAGGCCCAGGGAAGTGGGATCCGCAGGCGCGAAGCCAAGGAAACCGGTACGCCTTGTGAAGCCCAGCAGACGCTTCCTCATGAGAGTGATGGACCGCTTCCTGGCGCGGCGAAGCCGCAATTCTTCCCTCTTGTAGGGTAGGCTTCAGCCTGCCAATTCCATAGTCCTGAAAACGGGATTGGCAGGCTGAAGCCTACCCTAAAAGAAGAACAGGGGCACCGACGCGGGTCGGGCCCTACATATTCTCCAGTCGATCGATTTCCGCCATTTTGACGGATTCCAGTTGCGATTGGGCCAATCGCGATTTAGAATTTGCGAGACGTACGTGGACTGTTCCGCAAGGGGCGACCCGAGAATCTGGGAGGAGCCCCCGTGTCTTGGGCACGATCGGGGCAACGCGACCTGTGGGGGGTCGGTTGTCCGGGAGTGCGGATGGTTCGTCACACCGAGCGCGATGCACCTGGGAGGACTGAGACATGCAGGGAACCATTGCGGTGCTGATGGTCCTGAGTGGTCTGGGCTGTCATCACAAGTCTTGCGAGATGGTCGCTCCGTCGAACTGTGGCTATGTGGCCCCGTATGCCGGGACGGGCTGCATGGGTGGTGTCTACGCGGCGCCGATGGCCATCAACACGGGTTGCTGCGGTGGCGGCTACTACGGCGGCTACATGGGTGGCTGCGGTGGCTACTCGAGCGGCTTTGGCGGCGGCTGCCTGAGCGGTTGCTACACAGCGCCGGTGTATCCGGCGCCGGCCATCGAGAGCTGGTGCGCGCCGATGGCGGGCGCGGTCACGTGCGGCTCGCCTTGCGGTGGTTCTCGTCGCGGGCTGTTCGGCGGCCTGTTCGGTTGCCACCGGCGGGCCGCGGTTTGTGCGCCGCCCGTCTCTTACGGCTGCGCCATGCCGATGGTCTATGGCGACTACACGACCGTCCCGTCGATCCAGTCGGCCACCCCGCAGGCCGTGACGCCTGGGACCGCGACCCCGGTCGAGGCCCCGAAGGTTTCGACCCCGGCCGCCCCTGAGCCGGCGGCCCCGGCCGCCGCTCCGGCTGCTCCCGAGCCGGCTCCCGCGGCGGCGACCCCGCCCCCGCCGGCCCCCGTGACTGAACCCGCTCCGGCGCCGGCGGCGGCTCCCGAAGCGGCGGCGCCCGCGGCGCCCGCCCCCGCAGCCCCGGCGGCACCCTGACGCCATCTGACCGGGCCCGCGTGCCCGGCGGGCGAAAAAGATCACTCCCCGGCCCTCCTCTCCTCGCGCTCACGAGGTGGGGCGGGCCGGTGGTGTTTCGGGCCGAGGGCCAGCGTGCGGAAAAAGGGATTGTTCGGAACCGGCGGCCCGTCCGGTACCATTACTTCTGGAGAAGGAGGACACGGCCGGTTCGGGGAGGATTCATCCCGTGGCGCTGGGCAAGTCCGGGACCGTCGCGCGGCAGCTCCGCATCCTCTTTCATGTGGGGACGGTTGGGGGGCTGACGGACGGGCAATTGCTGGAGCGGTTCGCGACCGGTCAGGGTGAGACCGCGGAGCTGGCCTTCGCCGCGCTCGTCGATCGGCATGGCCCGCTGGTCTTGCGGGTGTGCCGGAGCGTGCTGACCGACGCGCACGACGCCCAGGACGCCTTTCAGGCGACCTTCCTGGTCCTGGTCCAGAAGGCCCATGCGCTGTGGGTCCGGGACTCGATCGGTCCCTGGCTGTATCAGGTCGCCTATCGCACGGCCGCGTGCGCCCGGTCGGAGACGGCGCGACGGCGGCGGCACGAGCAACGGGCGGCCGAGCGCGCATCCGAAACGGCCAGCGGCGATGAGAACGGGCCCGACCGCGAATCGGCGCAACGGCTCCACGAGGAGATCGACCGGCTCCCGCCGCGGTTCCGTGCGCCGATCGTGCTCTGCGACCTGGAGGGTTACTCGCACGAGCAGGCCGCGCGGCACCTGGGATGGCCAGTCGGCACCGTCAAGAGCCGACAGGCACGCGGACGGGAGCGCCTGCGAGCGCGGTTAATTCGCCGCGGTCTCGCCCCGGCCGGAACGCTGGAGGCGCTGCACCTGGCGGCCCAGGCGCAGGCGGTGGTGCCATCGCCGCTGGTGGAAGGGACCGTCCAGGCCGCAATCCGCTTGCTGACGGGACCAGATCGGCGGCCGGAGTCGTCTCCTCGACGGTTGTTCTACTCATGCAGGAGGGATTAGGAACCATGTTCATTTCGAAGCTGAAAACCACCGCGCTGATGGCGCTGGCCACCGGGTTGATGACCACCGGCGTGGTTGTGCTGGCCCGGCAGAACGACGCGGGCCCGCCGCGCCCCGACGAGCCGCCCGTGGCCGCACAGACGAAAAAGGACGCCGACCCCTTCGGCGCGACGGGTTCCTATGAGGTCAAGCCCGGCAAGCTGGTCGTCAACGTGGCCGGGCGCGGCACGCTGGAGGCCGCCCATTCTGAGGACGTGATCTGCCAGGTCGATCTCAAGAGCATCCTCAAGATCCTGCCCGAGGGAACAAGGGTCAAGAAAGGGCAACTGGTCTGCGAGCTGGATAGCGCCAATCTCCGCGATCAGCTCGTCAACCAGAGAATCGCCACCCAGCGGGCCGAGGCCGATCTGGAACAGGCCAAGTCGACGAGGTTAGCCGCAGAGATCGCCGTCAAGGAATATGTCGATGGCATTTTCCCGCGGGACGAGGAGAGCCTCATGGGGGAAATCAAGCAGGCGGAGGCGGCACTGCTGATGGCCCAAGCCAATCTGGAGCGGACGGATAAGATCCGCAAGAGGCTCCCCGACATTCTGTCGGCGCAGGGAGGAGCCAAGACGCCCACCCAGATCCTGGCCGAACTCGAACTGAACGAGCGTCTCGATGCGGCCGGACCGGCGGTCGGTCAGGCACAGCAGGCGCTCCGTGTGGCCCAGGCCAACCGGGAGATCCTCCTCAAGTACACCAAAGAGAAGCAAGTTCACGCCCTACAACTTGAAGTCGAGAAGGCCCAGGCGGCCCAACTGCGCTCGGCAGGCGGCCCGGGATCTTGAGAAAAGCAAAGAGGAGAAGCTCGCGAAGCAGATCGAGAACTGCAAGCTCGTCGCTCCCATCGACGGGGTGATTCTCTACGCTCACATCCCAAGCGGGGCGATGTCCCTGGTGATCGAGAAGGGCGCGATAGTTCACGAACGACAACTGATCTTCCGCGTGGTTGATCTCAACAGCCCCATGCGCGTGAACGCCAAGGTGCCCGAGTCGTGGGTCGATCGGGTCCAGCCAGGGCAACAGACGCGGATTCAGGTTGATGCGTTCCCCGGTCAGGTCTTGACGGGCAAGGTCCTGACCGTGGCCCCGCTGCCGGACGCGGGCCCCATGGCCAATTGGGCCAAGACGTTCTACACCACGATGGTCGAGATCGAGAAGGGCCCGGCGGGCCTGCGACCGGGCATGACGGCCCAGGCAGACATCCTCATCAAGGAACTCGATCACGTGCTCAGCGTGCCGGTGGAGGCCGTGCTCGAGTACGACGGTAAGGACCGCGTCGCGGTCAAGAAGCCCGACGGCGGGATCGAGTGGCGCGTCGTGACCCTGGGCGCGACCAACGGCAAGTTCGTCGAGGTCAAGCAGGGGCTCGACAGCGGCGAGAGCGTCGTGCTCAACCCGATCACCCTGTTGAGCGAGAAGGAAAAGCGCACGAAACACATTTCCTGGCCGCCGCCCGCGACCCGGCCCGCTTCCAAGAAGGCCGATACCAAGAAGTGAGAGGCGATCCGGGAAGTCGGGATTCCGTCTTGTAGGCTGGGTTCGTGACCCAGCTTCCCCAGCCCTTGCGTGAGGGGAAAGCTGGGTCACGACCCAGCCTACAAGACCAAAGGAACCGGCCGGCCGCCGCTGTGCGTCAATGCTCCTTCGAATCCGCGCTCCGGCCCGGATTGTCCGCGTTGCCGGCCTGGCGGCCCTCGCGCAGCAGGACCACGCCGCGCAGGGGTTTCAGGTCGAAGGTCGTGACCAGCGGCACATCGCGCCACTGCTTGAAGTTGTGATGGTCCAGCACGCGTGCGCGGCCCTCGGGCACTTGCACGCCGGAGAGCGGCTCCTTGCCGGGATTGACGGCCACCCAGCCGTCATCGAACTCGCGGAGATACGCCTGGCCGGAGCGAAAATAATCGCCGCGGGCGCGTCCCAGATGCAGGTGGGCGGGGTCGAACTCATCGAACCAGTGATATTCGCGATAGCTCCACACGGTGAAGCTCAGGAGTCGCATTGCGCGACACATCGTCATAGCCGAGCAAGAAGCTGGTGAGCGAGAACCAGAGCGCGTCCCAGCCGGTCGTGCCGTTGGCATCGGGCGTGTCCATGCGGGCCAGGCCCTCGCCGGCAAACGGGCCGCCGTGGTTGTTCATGAGGGCCTTGACGTTCTTCGTGGTGCGCAAGGCTTCGAGGACCTTCGGCCAGTCCCACGTCTTGAAGCTGCGCTGATCGCCGCCCCAGGGACAGACGAAGCCACCTTCTTCCATCGCCGCGAAGGGATGATCGGCCAGCGCGTCGAGTTCCTTCCAGTATTCCGGGTGCTGGCCCATGTAACCGAAATTGAGGACCGTTTTGACGCCTCGTGAGGCGAACCGTGGCACGGCCTCGGCGAGAAGCTCGTTGGTGTACCGTCGCCATTCCGCTTGCAGATCCCTGGAGGTCGGCTCGTCGGGCTGATCGGGATGGCCGGCCACGCGCCATTGGCCGGTCCAGATCATCTTGTACTGGGTGTTGTCGCTGAACAGGGCGTCGGCTCCCTGGCAGTCGATCCCCTTGCGCCCGCCCCAGTAGTCGTCGTGGATGGCCTCGATCCAGTAACGCCGCCAGTTCGGGTTGCCCAGCTCCATCAGCCGCTCATTGGGGTAAGGCTTGGCTTGCAGGTAGCCCCCGCTCTTGCGCCCGAGCGCGACCCAGCGATCGGCCGCGTCCTTGCCATGATGGGCCTGGAGCCAGTCCCAGCCTTCCCCAATCTGACCCCAGGAGGCCGTGTTGTATTCCCCGGGGCCGATCGCATACAGGGCGATGACCAGCGCCGGGTTGAGCTTCTTGAGCGTCTGCCAGGAGTTGAGACCGTCGCGTCCCCAGACCTTGGCCGCATGGTTCCCGAACGAGGTGATCAACATGTCGAAGTGCGCGGTTTCCTCCGGGGATTGCGCGCCCGCGGCGTCGCTGTAGCAGACGGCGAACGTGGGAATGAACTTGTCCGATCGCGGCCATGGCGGGGAATCGGCCGCGATTGCGGAGGCTCCGAAAAGGGCGGGAGTCCCCGCCAGGGTGGCGAGAAGCACGGCCGAGAGGCAGCAAGAAGTCATGGTGCGGTCTCTTTGAGAAAAGCTCCGGTCGGTCGCGGGCCGTTGTGCGGATCAGGCCCTCATCGCGGCGGCGCGAGCGGCATCGGCACCTTGATCGTATAGGCATACGAACAAGGCCGTTCTTCGACGCCGAGTTGCGGGAATTCGACGAGGATGCCGTCGCCGGTCCGCTTCCACTGCAAGGGTTTTTCCAGACCGAGCATCGTCACGTTCGCTCCCGGGGCCGCGTCCACATCCTTGAGTAACAGCGGCCGGGAGGGCCAGCGCGGGACGATCGCGTAAAGGTCGTTGCCCTTGGTGGTGAAGAAGGCTTCGACGACCGCACGACCTTCACCCGGCTTGCCGGTGAGGGCCGCGATGTCGTAGTTGACTCTCCACTCCTGGCCGTACTGGATCTTCGGCCGCGGGCCGTCCGACCACTGGCAGCTCTTGCGCCAGGGTCGCGTCTCGAAGATCGCCGCGCCGTTGACCGCCAGCCAGTCGCCGATCTGGCCCAGCCGCTCTTCCTCGATCACGCGGAGGCGGCCGTCGGGCGTCGGGCCGATGTTCAAGAGCAGGTTGCCGCCCCGGCTGACCGTGTCCACCAGGGTCAGTACCAGCTCGCGCGCGAGTAGTAGTTCTCCAGTGTCAATTGGCGGTTGAAGACCCAGTCGTACCAGAGGGGCCGGCCCTCGGCATCAAAAGCCCGGGGCCGGGTCACGGTGCGGTTCTCCTCCCAAGGGTGGCGGCCGTCGGCCATGCCCGGCGTGAACTCGGTGGTGTAGAAACCGCCGTGCCGGTGGCGGCAGCCCTGTCCCCAGCGGTCGCCGATGACGACATCGGGAACAGGCGACGCATTGAACAGCCAGGTCAGGAACTCCCGGCTCTGCCAGAGCGTGTCCGGAGCGTCCCATTCACCGTCGGTCCAGAGCACGTCAGGACGGTAGCGCGTGACAAGATCCTTGAGTTGCGGCAACATATGTTCGCGGACAAACCGCGGCCGGTCGCTGAGCCAGACCGGGTTGTACCACTCGAAGAAGGAGTAATAGTACCCCATCTTCAAGCCTCGCTGGCGGACCGCCGCGGACAGGTCGCCGACGAGGTCGCGCTTCGGTCCGACGCTCATCGCGTTCCAGGGTCGTCCCCAGCTTCGATCCGCCTCGGCGCTGGGCCAGAGGCAGAAGCCGTCGTGGTGCTTGGCCGTCAGGACGACGTACCGGGCATGAGAGCGGGCGAACACCTCGGCCCAGTGGTCGGGGTCGAACGCCTCGGCCCGGAACATGGGGGCGAAGTCCGGGAAGGTGAAATCCGGGCCGTAGGTGCGCTTGTGGAACGCCCAGAGTCCGACGTACTCCTCGGCGATGTCGTTCTTCGCGGGGCGTGGCCCGGCGGCCTCGGCCGCCGCGACTTCAGCAGGTTGGGCCAGTAGAACGAGGAGTGATTGCCCCAGGACGGCACCGAGGCGAGCGTCCAGTGGACATAGACCCCAAATTTCGCATCGAGCCACCACGGCGCCACCGGGCGGGCGTCGAGCGCGGCCCACGTCGGCTCGTAGAGCGGGTGCTTCGGGGCCGTTTCCTGGGCCCACGTCCGGCCGACGACGGGCGAGAGGAGCTCCAGGATGATCACGAGCAGGCCAGTCGGACCGACAGTCCATCGCATGAGGGTTCTCTTCGGAGCAGTTCTATCGGGCTCTTGTAGGCTGGGTCTGGACCCAGCCTACAAAATTGGACCCGGTCCGCAAGGACCAGCCCTCGAGGCCAAGGATGAGCGACTGAGAGTCTGTCCCGAAAGCTCTGGATGCGTCTTTCCGGCCCCCTCCCCGCCAGGAGGAAGGGGACCGGAAGGGATCAGCGCGTTCGTGTCTCAAAGCTCCTTGGTGATGCCGGGCTGGGGTGCGTTATACGTGCCGTCGGCGTTGGCCCGGATCGGGGGCGGGGTGTCGAAGGTCATGTGGTCGATGTCCGCGACGTACTGGAAGTTCGAGTGCGGATCTGCTCGGCCGTGAGATACTGCGCCGGTATGGACGGCGGTCCGGCCCAGGAGGGCCGCGAAGTTCGCCTCGGCGGCCCGCCGCGCCTCGTTGTGGGGCTTGTCCTGGCGGATCGCGTCGAGCAAGAGCTGCCACTCGACATGGTACGGATTGACCTCATTCTGCTCGAAGCGCCAGACCAGGTTCGCGGGCGTCTGGTCCTGGCTTTTATAAATCCGCGTGTTGGGCGTGCCGAGGTCGGTCATGAGCACCGCCGAGCCCTTCGAGCCATGGGCGTAATCGGCGTAGGTATCCCAGCAGCCGGTCATGTGCCGCGAGAAGGTGAACAGCTTGGTGCCGTCGGCAAAGGTATATTCGACGGTGTAGTGGTCGAAGATATTGCCGACTTCCGGATAGCAGCGGCCCCCGAAGCCCTGCGCGGCCACCGGCCAGGCGTTCTTGGCCCAGCAGGCGACGTCGATGTTGTGGCAATGCCAGTCGATGAGGAAGCCGGCGTTGACCCAGTTGAAGCTGTTGGCATTGCGGATCTGGAAGGCCAGCTCGTTGGATTTGGCCGTCATCGGCGGGCAGTGGACCGGGCCATGGACGCGGTAGATGCGCAGGGTGTGGACGTCGCCGATCGCGCCGTCGTGAATGCGCTTGATGACCTCCTCGCGCCAGCGAGTGACGCCACATGAAGCCGACGGCGACCTTGAGGTTCTTCTTCTCCGACTCCTCGGCGGCCTTGAGCAGCCGCCGCGTGTTGGGGGCATCGGCGGCGAAGGATTTCTCCATGAAGACGTTCACGCCCTTCGAAACCGCGTACTCGAACATCATCGGCCGGAAGGCGCAGTGGGTCGTCAGCAGCACGACGTCGCCCGGCCCGAGGCAGTCGATCGCCTTCTTGTAGGCATCGAACCCGAGGAAACAGCGCTCGGGGGCCACGTTCACCTTGTCCTTGAACGCGCCGGTCAGGTTGCTGAGGCTGTCCTTGAAGGCGGTCCTCGAACAGGTCGGCCATGGCGTAAAGCTGCACCGGGCCGCCGGTGGTCGAGAAGGCATCGGCCACGGCGCCCGTGCCCCGGCCGCCGCAGCCGACGAGGGCGAGCTTGATCGTGTTGTTCTCACCCGCATGCGCCAGCGGGATCGTCACATTCGCCAGCGCCGAGGCCGCCAGGACGGTGCCCGACTGCCGGATCATCTCGCGCCGGGTGGATTTGTGCTCGGGGGGGTTCGAACTGGACGCTTTCATGAGGCACTCCTTCTGAGTAGGCGTAAAAAGAGCGGGAACTCCTTCTTGTAGGGTAGGCTTTAGCCTGCCAATCCCATCATCCTATTTAAGATTGAGGATGTCTGGCAGGCTAAAGCCTACCCTACAAGAGATATTCATGTGTTCTAAGAAGTTGTCTTTGCCCAGCATGCCTTGAGATAGTCGCGCGACCGGGTCAGGGCCGCGAAGGCGTCCTCGGGCGGCGGCTCGTCGTGGAGGAAGGGATTGACGTACCGGGGGTAATTCACCTGGGCGAGCGCGCTGAGCCAGGGCGTGCAGTCGGTCGGCCCGAGGCCGGGAAGCTGCTTGGTGCTCATGGCGGGGTCGTGCTGCCAGGCGTAGAAGAACAGCAGGTTCGACCCCACGGCCCGGATGGCGTCGGGCACCGATTCGCCGCGCGCCTGCACGTGGAACGGCGCCAGCGCGATCCCCAGCCGCGAATTGCGGTTGAGGTCGGCGAACGCCTGGAACGAGTCGATCGAGTCCAGCAGCGCGTTGCCGTGGTTCTCGATGGCGAGGTAGGAATGGTGTTTCTCGGCGAGCTCGGCCTGCGGCTTGAGACTCTCCAGGAAGGCCCTCATATGGCTCGTCAGCTCGGCGGGCGCGCAAGGCGGCGCGCTGCCCGTGAGGGCCACGCCGCCGCCGGCCTGGCCCAGCAGCTCGGCGTATTTGGGATACCCGCCGACGTACACGGAGAACGCATTGAGCGCCAGATGGTTCCGGGCCAGCAGCTCCTTCAAGCCGTCCGCGCCCAATCTCTTCTGTACGTCGTCCAGGTGGGGACAGCCGGCGTAGGCCGACCAGATGTCGATCCCCTCGAAGCCCAGCCGGGCGAACCGCTCGCAGACCTGCTCGATGGGCAGCTGCGAGAAGTTGATCGACGAGCCCGAGAGCCTCATCGTCCAGCGGCCCTCAGCGGCGCGGGCCAAATGGCAGCCCGCCACAAGGGCGGCGGACTGTTTGAGAAACTGGCGACGGTCCAGGTCCATCATGGCGCCCGCCTCGCTCCAGGGGTGTGTGGAATTCAGCACGGTAGCTGGCAGATGGCAGCTAGCAGACGGCAGTTAGTCATCAGCCATCAGAGGCTCCAGCCCTTGCGGTACTCGAGCTCGACGTACCTGTTCGCCTCGGGCAGGTTCGTGACCTGGCCCTTCTCGGCGTCCCAGAGGATGCGGCCATCGACCCTCTTGGCGATGTTGCCGAGCAGGCAGATCTCGGTCAGCGGCGCGCCGTAGGAGAAGTCCGCGCCGGCGGGGCGGTTCTCCTTGCAGGCGCGGACCCAGTCCAGTTCGTGCGAGTCGGGCACGCGGGGAATGGTCGGGTCGGGGAGCTTGACATCCTTGAACTTCTCGGCGGGGAGGAGCTTGGGCAGATCGGAGCCCGAGACGCCCGACATGATCGCGCCCTTGGTCCCTTTGAAGATCGCGCCGCCCTCCGGGAACATCTCCTTGGGAGAGTTCACACCCTCGGGCATGGGCGCGCGGGTGCCTTCGTACCAGTTGACGCGAACCGGCGGCAGGTCGCCCCGCTCCGGGAAGCGGAAGGTGACGATGGCCGAGAGCGGATGGACTTCCGTCGTGTTGCCGCATGAGGTGGCGTCGATGCTCGTCGGCATGGTCAGCTTGAGCGCCTGGACCACGGCGTCGAGCGTGTGCACGCCGCGGTCGCCCATCATGCCGCTGCCGAAGTCCCACCAGCACCGCCAGGTGAGCGGGTGATACGCGCGGTGGTAGGGCCGGAAGGGAGCGGGACCGATCCACAGATCCCAGTTCAGGCCGGAGGGAAGTGGCAGCGTGTCGGTGGGACGCTCCGACCAGGCCGAGCTGTAATAAACCTTGCCCCAGGGGTAGTACGTCAGGCTGCACCAGGCATCGACCTCGCGGACCTCGCCGATGAGGCCGGCGGCGATCCACTCGCAGACGCGCCGGATGCCCTCGCCGGAGTGGCCCTGAATACCCATCTGGGTCGTGACCTTCAGCTCCCGGGCGGCCTTCATCAAGGTCCGGGCCTCGTGGATGTCGTGCGTCAGCGGCTTCTGGCAATAGACGTGCTTGCCCGCGCGCATCGCGGCCATGGCGATGACGGCGTGGGTGTGGTCGGGCGTGGCGATGACGACGCCCTCGATGTCCTTCTGCTTGTCGAGCAGCTCGCGGTAGTCGTTATAGAACTTGGCGCTGGGATACCGCTTGACGACCGGCGCGACGTAGCCGGGATCGACATCGCAGAGCGCGACGAGGTTCTGCGATTCGAGATTCTTGAGGTTCGCCGCGCCCATGCCGCCGAAGCCGATGCCGGCGATGTTGAGCTTCTCGCTGGGAGCGACGAACCCCGACCCTCCCAGCACGTGCCGGGGCACGATCATCATCGAGGCGGCACCCGCCAGCGCGGCGGACTGCTGCGCAAACGCGCGGCGCGTCATCGGGCCAGTCATCGTCAGACCTCCTGGGGGACGGGACACAAGTTACTGTGTGATAGAGCCCCGGCCGGTCGCTTGCAAGACCCTGGCCAGCCCGGCGGCGGTCTCCTCGGGTGTTTCCGTGCGGGCGACGGGCCAGAACCGGACCTCCGCCAGGCCCCGGAACCAGGTCATCTGCCGCTTGGCGAACTGGCGGGTGCGGGCCTGGACGCGCGCGATCGTCACCGGCAGATCGGCACGGCCCGCGAGCAGGTCGAGGACCTCGCGGTAGCCGACGCCTTGCTGGCGCCGTGTGCCCCAGCGGACGGGGGCCGGCTTGCAGGCGCTCGACCTCGGCGACGAAGCCGGCGTCGAACATCGCCAGCACGCGTCGGTTGATCCGATCGTGCATCTCGGCGCGAGGACGGTCGAGGGCGAATACCGGCACGCCTTCGGCCGGGCGGTCGTGCTCGGCCTGGAGACGGCTGAGCGGCTGGCCGGTCAATTCGTGAACTTCGAGCGCCCGGATGATCCGGCGGCGGTCGTTCGGGTGCAGCCGCGCGGCGGTCGCGGGATCAACCTGCGACAGCCGGGCGTGCAAGGCGGCGTCGCCAAGCTGGTCCGCTTCCAATTCCAGCCGCCGGCGCACCTCGGAATCGGCGCCCGGCCCTTCAAACAGTCCGCGCAAGAGGGCCAGCAAGTACATCGGCGTGCCGCCGACGAACAGCGCGGGCCGGCCGCGCGCATGCAGATCGGCCAGGATGTCGTGCGCCCAGACGCGATAGGTCGCCACGCTGACCGTTTCCCAGGGATCGCGGACATCGATCAGGTGGTGCGGCACGCCCTGGCGTTCCGCGCGCGTCGGCTTGGCCGTGCCGATGTCCATGCCGCGATACAGGGTCATCGAATCGAGCGCGAGGATCTCCGCCCCGAGCCGCTGCGCCAGGGCCACGCCGACGGCCGTCTTGCCCACGGCGGTCGGGCCGGTCAGATAGACCGCGCGGTGAAAGGGGTTGGAAGGGTCCATGTCCGTTTACGCCCCGGGCACCTTGTGGAACCGGTCGGCGGGCATGGTAATCTGGAGCGTCCCTGGCGATATCCCGGTCTCGAACTGTGGTCTCTGAATCATCATGAGCCTCACCCGCGACAACCACCGCGCCGCCAACCCGGCCATGGTGGCCTTACGTGTTGCCGATGGCCGTTTTCCTGGTGCTGACCTCGCTGGAGGGGTATTTGCCCCGCGTGGCCAGCCAGCCCCATCCGGTATGGTACCCGGTGGCCTACACCGTGAAAGTGGCCGCCGTGCTGGTGCTGCTCGGAATCGGTCGCACGGCCCTGTCCGATCTGCGTCCCGGGCCGGGCGTGCTCGCCCTGCTGCTGGCTGTCGTCGTGGGCGTGGCGGTGACGGTGGGCTGGGTCGGCCTGGAACGGCTGCCCTATCCGAAGATCCCGGTGACGGGAGCGCGGCAGGCGTTTGATCCGTTCGTGTTGCCGCTCGCGGGCCGGATGGCCTTCCTGGCGGTGCGGTTCTTCGGGCTGGTGGTGCTGGTGCCGGTGATGGAGGAACTGTTCTGGCGGTCCTTTGTCCTCCGCTGGGTGATCGACGCCGACTTCGGCCGGGTGCCGATCGGGACCGTCACCCCTCTGGCCGCCGCGATCTCAGCGGCCTTGTTCGCCGCCTCGCATCCTGAGTGGCTCCCCGGCCTGCTCACCGGTCTGGCCTGGGCCTGGCTGCTGTGGAAGACCAAGAGCCTCTCAGCGTGCGTCGTCAGCCACGCCGTGGCCAATCTGGGACTCGGGCTCTACGTGCTTCAGACGGGGGCGTGGTCGCTCTGGTGAGTCGTGGTCAGTGGCCAGTTGTAGGCTGGGTCGTGACCCAGCACATTCCCCCAGCAAGAACGGCACCGAACGCAGTCCCGAAGATGGGCTGGGTCACGACCCAGCCTACAACTGACCACTGACCACTGGCTCAACATCGTGAATCTGTGCTAGGATCAATCGCACGTAGACCTGCCCAACGCTTCCCCCCAGACCGCCCGAGCGCCCTGCCGTGATGGTCGCGGTGGCGCCGATTCGAACGTCGATGTTGCCCACACCTTCTCGCACCACGGGGAGATGCCCATGTCCTCCTTCAAGTTGACCCTGAGCCTGTTCGTGATTCTGGCTCTGGCCAGTCCGGCCCTGGTCCAGGCGCGTTACCAGCGCCGGCCGCCTCGGGGCGGCGTCTACATCCCCGCGCCGACCGTGCGCTCCAAGAACGAGGACGCGCTCAAGAAATCTCTGGCCAAGCTGAACCAGCTCAAGGTGGATATCTCCGCGATCAACAAGGGCACCGAGCCCGAGGCCGAGCACACGGACAAACTCAAGAAGTCCCTGGCCGACGTGGTTGCCGTCTCGACCAAGCCGGACCCGGAAGCGCTCGGCCAGCTTGCCGCCGACCTGAACGCGGCGTTGACGCAACGCAAGAACACGAGCTACAACTCGCCGCTGGAGCTGGCCACCAACATCCGGACCGTCTTGAATCGCGACCCGGCCCAGCCCGACAAGACCGACCGGGCTCTCACTCGCACCAAGGCGATCCTGGGCGTGGCGGGCGCGCCGACCGACGCCGTGAAGGCCGTCGAACAGGACCTGAAGGATCTGGGGCACCGCGCCGCACGCCCGGCCACCAAGAAATAAGCGGGTGTACGGAAAGGCGCCGGTTGATCTCGCCACGGAGGGCGGCTCGCATGTGGATATCGCCAAGCGAGGAAGGGCGTACCTCCGCCGTGCGCGGTGGCCTGCTGGTCGCGCTGGCGACCTGCGCCTTGATGCTGGCGACCGAGCCTCGCCTGGCGATCGTCTGGGATGAAGGATACACGCTCGGCCGCGTCGCGCGGGTCCGAGCCTGGTTTCAACGGCTGGGCGATCCGGGCCGGAGCCGCTGCTGGCGCGATCCTCCCGAATTCGACCTCGTGCAGCCCGATCGCGAGGATGCGCCCAGGTGCCTCGTCCGCGGCTGGAACAGCTCACAAGCCGATCCGCCTTGCTGCGCCCGGAGGTGATCGCCTGGTTCTGGCCGTTTGCCCGCGAGGAGCCGCACGGCCACCCGCCGTTTTACGCCTGGACCGCCTTGCTCGGCGATGTGCTGACACCGTGGCGCCTGCCTCTCGCGCGCGCCCGGCTCGGGGCGATGCTGATCTTCAGCCTGGCGGCCGGGGCGATCTTCGCCCGCCTGGCGCGACCGCTGGGGGTGCTGGCCCGCCATGACGGCCGCCGCCGCCTGGGTCCTCCAGCCGCACCTGTTCGCCCTGGGACACTACGCCCATTACGACGCCCTCTTGACCAGCCTCTGGATCGGCGCCGTCCTGGCCTTCGCCGCGGCCGTCGAGGCAGGCTCGACCGGCCCGCGCCGCCGCTGGGTCGTGCTCTTCGGCCTGCTCTGGGGACTGGCCGCGGCCACCAAGCTGACCGGCTGGTTCCTGCCGCTGCCCTTGCTGGCCGGGACGGTCTTGCGTCGGGATCGCCGGGCGCTGGCGGTCCTGATTGTGGGGGGCGTGATCGCCGGTCTGACTCTCTATGTCGTGACGCCTCCCTTCTGGGCGGACCCGGTGGCCGGCGTCCGGCGCTTCCTCGCATCCAACCTGACTCGCGCCAGGACGATCCCGCTGCCGGTCCTCTTTCTGGGAGAGGTCATCAAGACTCCGTTGCGGTCCTTGCCCTGGTACAACACGCTCCTCTGGACAGTCCTGGCCACTCCCGTCGGCGTGTTGATCCTGGGAATACTCGGAGCGGCCCGGGCGGTCCGGGTGGCATGCCCACGTCTGCGTGGGCATGTCTGTACCAATGACGATCCCGTGCCGACGCTGGTCCTGGTGAACTGGCTCTTCCTGATGGCGCTGCGGGCCTTGCCGCACACGCCCGGCCACGACGGCATCCGGCAATTCCTGCCGGCGTTCGGCTGCCTGGCGGTGCTGGCCGGGTTGGGAGCCCGGGTCGCGATCGAACGCTTCGGCCGCTGGGGACGGGCTTTGATTGTCGTGGCCCTGACCGAGGCGGCGGTGAGCCTCGCGGTCATGATGCCGGTGCCGCTCTCCTCCTTCAGCCCCCTCGTCGGCGGCCTCCCGGGCGCGGCGCGGCTGGGCATGGAGCCGACCTTCTACTGGGACGCCCTCGACGCGCCCACCCTGGCCTGGCTCAACCGCCACACCGCCTCCGACCACTGCGTTCGCTTCTCGTCCTATCCGCTCTCTCTCCTCTACTTACGACAAACCGGCCAGCTCACCGCCGAGGTGCGCCGCGAGGTGAATCTGCCTGCCTCCTGGTACGTCTTGCAAAACCGCCCCGGCCAGTTCCGCCCCGAGGACCGGGAGATCCTGGCCCGAGGGCGCCCCGCCTGGGTCGTGCGCAAGTGCGGCGTACCCCTGATCCTGGTCTATCCGGCCGCCGAACTGGAGCGGCTGACGACCACGGAGCGCCGATCCCGGCGCGAACCTGCTGTGGTTGAGCGGCGGGTGGCCGGGGCAAAGTCGCGTAGGCTGGGTCTGGACCCAGCTTTTCATGCGCGGGTGGCCCCGGTTGCTTCAACCGGGGACGCGCAGCGACGAGAGGTCCAGAATGGGCGCGGTGGCTTTCCCGGCGTCCTCTGGCGGCTGGGAACGCCCACGAAATAAGCTCCCGAAGTCTGGCTGTCTGGCTTCCCCCCTTACCAAGGGGGGATGGAGGGGGGTTCCGGCCGGGACTTGCCGCGGACCCAGGGAAAACCCCCTCCTACTCCCCCTTGGTAAGGGGGAGAGCCGGAAGAGGGAACTTATTTCGTGGGCGTTCCGCGCCGCCCCGGTTGAAGCAACCGGGGCCACCCGCGTCATCGCAGACTCGACGCACCCGACTTGGCTTGACCACGCGCCTCGGCCAACCGCGCGACGAAGGCCGCATGCTCCGGCGTGGCCAGGCCTTGGTCCAGCACCGCGATCAAGCGATGGAGATCCGACGCGAAGAGGGCCGCGGGATCGAGCCAGAGGCCAGGAAAAACCTCCGACCGGTAGATGCCGTCGGGACCGGGGCGCAGCCGCCCGAAACGGACGCGTCGACGCACGAACCAGTGGACTTGGTCCGGACACTTGCCCACAAAGACATATTCTCGCACACCCGCCGCTTCGTACTCTCGTTTCTTCGCACCCAGATCCAGGGGCCGACTGCTGATTCCCACCTCGACGATCAACTCGGACGGCCCGTAGAGGTACCCATCCTCCTCCCAGGCTTCGCCCCCTAGATCCGAGGGACAAAAGAGCTGGGCATCCGGCTGCAGCTCAGTCTCGTCATAAGCGAGGATCGTGGCGGCGCTCACGACCAGCCGGGGACCTGGTGTGTGCTGTTTGTAATGTACGAGCCAATAGGTCACCTCGCCGACACACTCGCTGTGTTCCACGCTCCAGGACAACCGCGCGTACGCAGCCCCACCGATCCGCTCGATGCCGGCGTCATCCAACGTGGACTCATCGTTCCCCGTGTCCTCCGACGGCATGTCCTCAGCTTCCTCGGAGCGGGTGGCCCCGGTGAACCGCGGGCGGAATCTGGACCTCTTCGTACATCGTCTCTGAGAAGCGTGAGCAGGTCGACTTTGGCCAGGGCAATCAAAGGCCCAGTGTTGCTGGCCACGCTCACGGTACGGTCCCTCGGGCCGCCGCGATGTCCTGCGCTAACTCCGCCTCGACATCCTCGGCGGGATAGTTATAGATCGAGACACAGTATCGACCGCAGGCTTCAAGAAACTCGATCCGCGACAAGCCCGCCAGTTCCGCAGCCGCTCCCGAGGAGAGCTTGCCAAGCTCGAACATTTTCAAGGCCGCCATGAGTCGAACCTGAAGAGCCAACTCGTGCGGCAACAAATGCACAGCCTGAGCCAGATCATCCGGGTAGGTGAGAACCAGATCAGCCATCGCATTACGTCTCAGGCGCTTTCCTTCTTGCGCTCGCGCTCGGGCTTCTCGGCGGGCGTGGTGGCGATCACCGTGGGGCGGTCGAAGAGGCTGCGCTCGCCGCGGACGACCTCGGGGGTGACCAGGTACTTGCCCTTGTCGGTGCGGTCGGGCAGCTCGAACATGATGTCGAGCATCACCTCCTCGATGATCGACCGCAGGGCGCGGGCGCCGGTGTCCTTCTCTTCGCCTGCTCGGCGATCGCGACGCAGGGCGTCGTCGGTGAACCCAACCTCGGCGTTCTCCATCTCGAAGAACTTCTGGTACTGCTTGACCAGCGCGTTCTTGCGGCTCGGTCAGGATGCGGACCAGCGCATCGACATCGAGCGGCATGCAGCGGGCAGACGACCGGCAGCCGGCCGACGAACTCGGGGATCATGCCGAATTCGAGGATGTCGTCGCTGGTGACCTGCTGCAGCAGGTCGCCGAGGTCCGCTGCTCGTGCGCTCGATGCCCTGGCCTGGCTGCCGAAGCCGATCGTGCTTGCTTGCCCAGCCGCTGGCCGATGATGTCTTCCAGGCCGACGAACGTGCCGCCGCAGATGAACAGGATGTTGCGTCGTGTCCATCTGGATGTACTGCTGCTCGGGATGCTTGCGGCCGCCCTGGGGCGGCACGTTGGCGATGGTGCCTTCGAGCATCTTCAGCAGGGCCTGCTGCACGCCTTCGCCCGAGACGTCGCGGGTGATCGAGACGTTCTGGCTGGTCTTGCCGATCTTGTCGATCTCGTCGATGTAGAGGATGCCGCGCTGGGCCGACTTCGAGGTCGAAGTCGGCGGCGTGCAGCAGCTTCAGGAGCAGGTTCTCGACGTCCTCGCCGACGTAGCCGGCCTCGGTCAGCGTGGTGGCGTCGCCGATGGCGAAGGGCACGTTCAGGATCGCGGGCCAGCGTCTGGGCCAGCAGGGTCTTGCCGCGAGCCGGTGGGGCCGATCAGCAGGATGTTCGACTTGTCGATCTCGACGTCGTTGTCGCCGTCCTCGCCGTGCATCGAGCCGCTTGTAGTGGTTGTGGACGGCGACGGCCGAGGACCTTCTTGGCGCGGTCCTGGCCGATGACGTACTGGTCGAGCTGCTCCACGATCTGCGCGCGGGGTGGGGATGTTGGTGAACAGCGGCTTGCGGTGCCCCGCGGCGGCGGCGCTCCTGGTCGAGGATCGACTGGCAGAGGTCGATGCACTCGCCGCAGATGTAGACGTCGCCGGGGCCTTCGACCAGCGGGCCGACGTCGCGGTAGCTCTTGCGGCAGAACGAGCAGAAGGCGTTTTTCTTGGGGCCGCTGGGTCCGCCGCCGGAGGGGGAGCTGCCCCCGCCGCCGCGTTTGCCCCCGCCACTGCCAGACGGACCGCCTGTGATGTCCTTACCGGATGGCATGCCAGGTCCTTTCCACAGCCCAGAACGGACACCCCGCCGCCGGGGGCGCCGTCACGACGCGGGAATGTCTGGAGTTGGTCACGTTCGAGAGAGTGTTGGGCGGTGGGCCAACGTCAACCCGATAGAGGGGTTCCGACAACGGCCTTCGAGCTTTCCCGGCCGGCACCGGCCGGGAAGGATCCACCGGTCCCAAAATCATGGTTGGCGATCCGACCGCTCCGCCGTCGTTCATCTCGTTCATTCTAGAGCTCGGTCCGGGAGCGTGCAAGCCGGGGCGAAACTGCATGGCCCTTTCCTCCTCCCAGGTCGCGGTTCCGCTTCGTCTGGCAGGACGGGAGTGTGCGGGCCGGGCGTGGCGTGGCGTGGCCCGGCCCGGCCCGTCGGGCTCTTGAGCTCGCCGCCGCGCGCTCCCATATTGGACGCAGCACGGAGAGGGAGCCGGGAGAGAGCCGTATGCGTCTCGCCTTTCTTTATGACATGAACGCGTGTCGAGGTCCGACGGGGGTCACGCGCCACGCGCTGGCGCAGCTTGAGGGGTTCTCACGGCGGGCCGAGATCGAGCTCCAGCTTGTCTCGGGGCGCATCACCGAGCCCGACGGATTAGCCTGCTGGGAGGCGTGGAGCGATCATCTGCCGCGCCATGAGTTGCCTCTGAGCACGCCCAACCTGCTGCGGCTCTGGCGGCTTATGTCTTTTCCGCCGCTGGAGTGGTGGACCGGCGCGGTGGACTGGTTGTACAGCCCGGCGGAGTATTTCCTCTGTGCCCGAGTGCCCGACGCGCGGTGACCAGCCACGATGCGCTGCAGGATGTCCGCTACGGCGGCCCGCGGCGCCGCGCCTTGCTGGAAAAAGTCTTCGGCGCGGCCGAGCTGGTGCTGTCGGTGTCGGCGTTCAATTCGGCGCAGCTCCTGGACGCCTTTCCCGCGTGTGCCGGCAAGATCGCCCAGGTGCCGAACGGCGCGGAGGATCTCTTCTTCGAGTCGGCCACCGAGCGGGAGTGCGCGGCCGTCCGCACCGAGCTCGGGCTGCGGCCCGGTCAGCCGTTCTTGCTTTCCGTGGCCAATTTCCAGCCGCGCAAGAACCTGGAGCGGTTCGTGCGCGCCGCCGCCCGGCTCCCCGAGGTGGCGGCCGGGGAGCTGGCACTCGTGCTTGTCGGCGAGGGCCAGGAGGAGCAGGTGCGGGCCCTGCGGGCGGTGGCGGTTCCTGCCGGGATGCGCCTGCTGATGCCGGGATACCGGCAGGGGACGGCCCTGCGCGCGTGCTATGCCGAGGCGACCGCCCTGGTCTTCCCGTCCTTGTGCGAGAGCTTCGGCATCCCGGCCGTCGAGGCCATGGCCCAGGGCTGCCCGGTCGCCTTGGCCGACTCGACCGCTCTGCCCGAGATCGGCGGCGCGGCGGGCTGGTACTTCGACCCGCTGTCGGACGACGCTCTGACCGCGCGCCTCCGCGACCTTCTCGACCATCCCGATGAGCGTGCCCGGCGGGTTGCTCTGGGGCGCCAGATCGCCGCGGGCTTCCGCTGGCAGCGGGCCAATGACCAGCTTGTCGAGGCGCTCCAGCAGCGGATGGGCTAGAAGGATCGTTTGGAAAGCCCGAAGCGCCAGCGAGTGCATTCCCCCCAGGTTTCGAGACTGTAGCGAGGATACCGGGTCCGTCTTCGGCTTTCTTGCAGATAAGGTCATGGGTGCCACGGGTTCCGCTTTGGGAACCCGTGCCTGTCGGCCCCGGACACGGGTTCCCAAAGCGGAACCCGTGGCACCCGACCTCTCAAGCAACACTCCCCGGTATCGTTGCTACTGTGTCCCGGTTTCCCCAGAAATGCACTGCGCTGGCGCTTCGGGCTGACAGGGCGCGTTGCCACCGGGCGGGCCCGGCCTACAATTGGGCTCAAGGAGGCTCGCATCATGGTCGTGCGCAAGGGAGGCTGGGTTCTGGGCGGGGCGTTGGTCCTGGCGGTGGGCGCTGTCCTGGCCGTGCGGGCGCTGAGCCAGACGGAACCGGCGGATTCGTCCGCGAAGGCCCCGGACCGGGTGGTCAAGTCGGACGCGGAATGGCGCAAAATCCTCACGCCGGCCCAGTACTGGGTCACGCGGCAGAAGGGGACCGAGCTGCCGTGGACGGGGAAATACGCTCAGGGCCATTTCCAAGGTACGTTCGTGTGCGTCGATTGCGGCGCGGAGCTGTTCAGCTCACGTCAGAAGTTCAACTCGGGTACCGGCTGGCCCAGCTTCTGGCAGCCCATCAACCCCAACGCCATCGCCACCGCGCCCGATGCCAGCATGCCGTTGGAAACGCGCGTCGAGGTGACGTGCCGGCGCTGCGGGGCCCACTTGGGACACGTCTTCGAAGACGGTCCCCCGCCGACCGGCCTGCGATACTGCATCAACTCCGTGGCCTTGAAGCTCAAGCCGGCCGCGACCGCCAAGACAAAATCGACGGAGTCCGCTTCAAGTTTGTCCCGGCCCTGAACCGGGGCCCGAGTCCGGGTCCAGCCGCTTCCGGAACCGTTGGCGCAGTCGAAACGCGCCCACGTAAGACATCAGGCGGAAGCCGGCGCGCCAGTGCCAGAGGGTACTCGCGTCGTTGCCGAGCAGGAACGAGCTTGCGAGGCGATCGTGCCCCAGGGTCCGCACGGCCTGCGTCACGGCGCCGAGCAGGGTCGTTCCCACGCCCTCGCGCACCGACCACGGATCGACGAAGATCCACGTCAGGTGCGGAATCGGCGTGGGAGGATGCGAATCGCCTTCGTCACCTTCGGCGCGCTCGAACTCCTGGAAGTCGGCCGCCTCGCGGCCGGTCAAGAGCGTGACCAGGGCCGCGCCGATCCGGTCCGGCGGCTCACTCTTGTTTCGAGCCCAGGCCGTGAAGCACGCGGGCGCGAGGATCGCGCCATCGCCGCCCGTCCTGGTGCGCTGGAGACAACCGCGCGCCGCCTCCAGGCGATGCTCACCGGTCAGGCTGGCGAACGGTTGCACGTTATGGAAGGCCCGGGCGAACAAGACGACCAGATCATCCCAATCGCCGGCCGTCAGGGCGCGCAGTTCCAGACCATCGAGAGGCTCGGGCGGGCGGCGGGCCGCGCCGGGGCGGTTCAGGTCCAGAAGCGCATTGTAGCACTTCGGGCGCGCGGAGAGGTGGGCCGCTCCGTCGTAGTACTCGTATTTGTAAGCGGAGTTCCGGGGCAGGGTCTCGAACTGGTCGATCGAGATCGGCAGTTCGATGTGCTCGAACCAGCGGTCGGTCATCGCGGCGCTGCCGTTGTGGGACAGCCGCCCCCGGCTGTCCCGGCTCCGGACAGCCGGGGGCGGCTGTCCCACATCAATCCGAGAGCATGCTCACCAGGCGAAGTGGGCGAAAGCCTTGTTGGCTTCAGCCATGCGGTGGACGTTCTCGCGCTTGGCGATGGCGCCGCCTTCGCGGTTGTACGCGGCGAGGAACTCGTCGGCGAGCTTCACGTGCATGGGGCGGCCCTTCTTCTCGCGGGCCGTCAGGAGCACCCAGCGGATGGCCAGGGTTTGCTGGCGGTTTTTGCGCACCTGCATCGGCACCTGGTAGGTGGCACCGCCGACGCGCTTGGAGCGGACCTCGATGATCGGCATGCAGTTCTCGACGGCCTTGGTGAACACGTCGATCGGGCTCTCGTTGGGCAACCGCTTCTCGATCATGTCCATCGCGTCGTAGAAAATGCGCTGGGCGATCGACTTCTTGCCGCTGTACATCAGGCAGTTGATGAACTTGCTGGCCAGTTTCGAGCCGTAGCGCGGATCGGGACGGAGATGCGTCTTGCTGGCGGTAAACTTGCGGGCCATGGTCGCGTCGAGTCCTGGCAAGGAGGATGGTGGAAGATGCGTGCGGGACGGGCGGCGAGAAACGCCTTACTTCTTGGCGCCGCCTGCCTTGGCCTGACCGGCGCCCTTGGCGGGGCCGCCGGGGCCCTTGGCCTTGGCGCCGTACTTGGAACGGGCCTGCTTGCGGTCGCCCACGCCGAGCGAGTCGAGCACGCCGCGGACGATGTGGTAGCGCACGCCCGGCAGGTCGCGCACGCGGCCGCCGCGCACCATCACGATCGAGTGCTCTTGCAGGTTATGCCCCTCGCCGGGGATGTACGCCGTGATTTCCTTGCCGTTGGACAGCCGCACACGGGCCACCTTGCGCAGCGCCGAGTTCGGCTTCTTGGGGGTCATCGTCTTGACCTGCAAGCAAACCCCGCGCTTGAAAGAACATCCGTCGAGCACCGGCGACTTGGTGCGACGATACTGCTGCACGCGCGGCTTGCGGACGAGCTGATTGATCGTGGGCATGAATGAGTCGTTCCGGTTTCCATCCGCTCCCGATAGCGAGACCGGGAGAAACGACGATCCCTCCCGGCGCACAGGGCCGAAGCAACCACTGTACCGAACGAGGGCGTCCTGTCAAGGTACCACCACGGAGAGGGTGTGCGGACAGGTCTTGTAGGGTAGGCTTCAGCCTGCCAGTCCCAGAGGGATTTTGGACAATGGGACTGGCAGGCTGAAGCCTACCCTACAAGAGCCGTTCACGGTACGAGCGTTGGAGGAGCTTACGCATGACCGAAGTCTCTTCAAGAGAGTCCCTGGCTGACCGAAGTCGGCACCGGCTCTGCATGCTGGCATGCACGTTTTGGCTCGGCGGGATGACCGCCCAGTTTGCCATCGCGGCTGAAGGGGATGCGTCCTCGCCGTCCTGGACCTGGCAGCCCCGCGCCGGCTCGATTGTCATCGAACGCGGTCAAACATCAGAGAAAAATGGCACGGAGCTCCGCGTCCGGGGACGGATCGAGACGGGATGGAACTACATCTCGTCGAACCAGCGTCCGATTCCAGCCGGCGGGCTGTATCGTTTGTCGGCCGAGGTGCGGGTGGACCGGCTTGGCCCCGGCACGCCCATGCCGTACCTGAAATGCGAGTTCGTCGCGGCCCAGTCGGGACGCGAGCTCGGGCAGGCTCATACCGAATCCTACGACGGCTCCCGGCCGGGCGCGTGGCAGCGGTTGACGGGCGAGTTCAAGGTGCCCGAGGGCACGCGCGCCTGCTGGCTGGCCCTGGAGAAAGGCACCAGTGCCCCGACCGAGATCGACGCGACACTCCGGGATGTTCGTCTGGAGCCGATCACACGCTTCACGGCCCTCGAGCGTTACCGGCTCAAGCCGATCCCGCCGACTCTGGAGGCGTTGCGCGGGGTCCATCCCCGGCTGTATCTGAACGAGCGCCGGGTTGCCGAGCTGCGGAAGGCCCTTTCGACGACGCACGCCGAGATCTGGAAGGAGGTTCGCGCCCAGGCCGATCGCGCGGTCAGGCGCGGCCCGCCCTCCTATATCAAGGACGACGGCCACAGCGGCGATGAGCAACTCTGGCAGCGATCGGTGGGCAACACGCTCCCCTTGCTGGCGATCTCGTACGTCCTGACCGGCGAGAAGGTCTATCTGGACAGCGCCCGGAAATGGGCCCTGGCCTCGTGCGGCTATCCGACCTGGGGCCTGGGACGGATCGACGGCATGGACCTGGCGGCCGGCCATCAACTGTTCGGGCTCGCTTTGGTCTATGACTGGTGCTATCACGACCTGGACGCCGAGACCTTGAAGACAATCCGCCAGACACTTCAGAAACGAGCCGGGGCCATGTACGAGGCGGCCGCCACGGGCAAGGCCTGGTGGCGGCGATCGTACCTTCAGAACCACCTCTGGGTGGACAGCACCGGCCTGGCCGCCGCCGGATTCGCGCTGTTTGACGAGGAGGACGAGGCCTCCGGGTGGATCGGTTTCCCCCTCGACATCTTTCAGCGCACCATGGCCGCCCTCGGGCCCGACGGCGCCAGCCACGAAGGCGTCGGCTACTGGGAATACGGCGTCGAGTACATGCTCAAGTTCATGGACCTGTCCCGCTCCTTGCTGGGCGTCGAGCTCGGCGAGCGCGACTGGTGGCGCAACACGTCGCGCTATGCCCTTTATCTCTCCCTGCCCCGCAATGCCTGGAGCCGCGGCAATTGCATCGTGGACCTGGCCGACTGTCCCCGGAGCCACTGGTACGGGCCCGATTATCTGCTGCGCAACCTGGCGCACCGTTTCCATGACGGCCAGGCGCAGTGGCTGGCCCAGGAAATCGAGACCGCGGGCGTGGCCTCTCCCGAGGCGTCCTGGCTGAATCTGATCTGGTACGACCCGACTATTGCCGCCGAATCGCCGCGGGCCTTGCCCACGTTGCACCACTTCGCCGACATGGAGATCCTCTCCGCACGCTCCGGCTGGACGGGCGACGAATCCCTTGTCGTCTTCAAGTGCGGGCCGTTCCTGGGTCACGAGGCGGTCGAGCGGTTCTCGTACGATCCGGGAGGCGGCCACGTCCACCCCGACGCCAACCACTTCGTCATCTTCGGCGCAGGCGAATGGCTCCTCCGCGACGATGGCTACCAGCCCAAGTGGACCGGCCAGCACAATACACTGCTCATCAATGGTCGCGGCCAGATGGGCGAGGGTAAGCAATGGTTCGACGGCGGCGAGCCGCTCGCGCACAAGGCCCAGCCCACGATCCTCCACGTCGCGTCCACCCCGACCTTCGACCACGGGACGGGCGATGCCACCGCCGCCTACGCTCCCGAGCTGGGCTTGAAACGCTTCCAGCGGCACCTGATTTTTCTCAAGCCGGATGTTCTCATCATCGCCGACGAGATCCACGCCGAGACCAGCATCGATCTCGAACTGCGGTTCCACCCGGAAGCCACGCCCGTGCAGAACGGCAATGTCTTTCTTGCGCGTGGCAAGAAAGCGGTTCTGAAGCTCGAAGCTCTCACCACCGAAGGGGTTCAGCTCAGCCAGGGACCAGACCCGCGCGTGTCCCGGCTCGTGGCCGTGCGGCTGACCACCCACCGCGCCTCCTGGCGCAACGCCGTGGCCTTGTCGTGGTCGGCCGCCAACGCCGAACCCGCGGCCGTCAAGCTCCAGAGTGACGGCGACCGCTGGACATTCACGAGCCACAACCGCAAGCTCACACTCGATTGGAGTACGGGCCGGGTTGGTGAGTGAACGGGGCGGCGCCCTCGCTCAGAAAGCCCGAAGCGCCAGCGAGTGCATTTGATTTATACGTTTTAGATCAAATGCACTCGCTGGCGCTTCGGGCTTATTGAGAACGGGCCGTGGGGGCTTCGCCGATCGCGTGGCCGTTGTAGCCTTTGATGATGGGCCGCGATTCCTCGTATGTGCCGGCCTGATTGCCCCAGCACGTCCATCCCGGAGTCGTGCGCCGGGCGAAGAGTTCGAGGTACGGGCCGGGGCTACAGGCCTCGATGATCTGGTACTGTTCGTCCGGCTTCCGGGAGTGCTCTTGCTTGCGGGTCGTGATCAGATTCACCTGCCTGCGTCCAGCCGCGCGGGTGCGCAGCTTCCCCTTGACGCCGAACAGAATCAGTTCGGTCACGTTGCGGAAGTAAAATCCCACGCCGCGGCCATCCGGTCCGCCGTCCTTGCGCACTTTGAGCCAGACAACGTTCGTTTTGTACGAAAAGCCCCACGCGTTCATGATCTGGAGAGCTTCGAGCAGAAGAGCGTTTGGCGTCCAGAGATAGAGGTGGGACTGGGGAAGGGCGAGCTGTCCAACCGGGAGGGCGGCGATCTCCTCGAAACTCATCGTTTCGTAGCGGCGCAGTCGTTTATGCTCGGGGGCCATTTTCCCCGTGCGGTTGGCGAAGCGCCAGGGGGGATCGATCAGGATCGTCCCGAACGGCCCGGGAATCTCTTTCAGCAAGTCGATCATACCCCGATCGTACTGGACACCAGAACCCCGGGGCTAGACTCTGGCGCGGTATTCTCGGTCCACCGCGCGGAATTTCCCGCCCGTTCAGTACACGCGCCAGCTCTCTTCGCGTTTCCTGTTTCAGAGTCTGTCCCGAAAGCCCCTCGATGGCGTCAGGTTTTAGCCCCGAAGGGGCGGCAGTGAATAGCCCGGGGCGTCAGCCCCGGGAACCGAGACCGGCCCCACTCCCCCCTTCTCCAAAGCCCCGAAGGGGCGACAGAAGAGGCTGCGGGGCCCGGGGTTCTGTCGCCCCTTCGGGGCTGAGAAGAAGGGGTTTTTGCGCCGTTGTTCCCTCCCGGGGCTGACGCCCCGGGCTATTCACTGCCGCCCCTTTGGGGCTAAGAGTCTGTCCCAGAAGTGACGATCCGGTCATTCTGGTATTAGCCCCGAAGGGGCGGAAGCGAATAGCCCGGGGCGTCAGCCCCGGGAACCGAGACCGGCCCCACTCCCCCCCTTCTTCTCAGCCCCGAAGGGGCGACAGAAGAGGCTGCGGAGCCCGGGGGTTCTGTCGCCCCTTCGGGGCTGAGAAGAAGGGGTTTTTGCGCCTTGTTCCCTCCCGGGGCTGACGCCCCGGGCTATTCGCTTCCGCCCCTTCGGGGCTAAAACCGGACGCCCTCGGGGGGCTTTCGGGACAGACTCTAAGACCAGAATGACCGGATCATCACTTCTGGGACAGACTCTCAGAGGATCTGCGAGAAGGTCTTGTAGGGGGAGGTTCCCGACGATGCGATGGCTGACCATGTCCAAGTTCGACCGCCTGTTGCGCAAGCCGGGGCTGCCGGGTCTGGTGCCCATTACGCTGCTGGTCGTGCTGCACTTTCTCTTTCTCGCTCTCTTTTTGCGCCGGCCATTTCCACGCCGGATGCAAACGGGTACATGGCGCAGGCGCGGTTGATTGCTCAGGAGGGGCGGACGTACATCGCCACCGAATCCTCGGCGCAGTATGTCGGGTCGCACTGGATGCCGGCGCGCGCGGGCCGCTACTTCGGGCAGTATCCGCCCGGGCTGCCGGCGCTGCTCGCCGTGATCTTTCGGCTGTGGGGGCCGTATGCCACGCTCTGGGTCATCCCGCTGATGGGGTCGCTCTCGCTCGTGGCCTTGTTCCTGGTGTGTCGCACCTGGGTCGGGCCCGGATGGGGGTTCCTGGCCGCCGTGCTGATGGCGTTCAATCCGTATGCCAACCAGCACGCCCTGGGCGCGGACTCGCACACGGCGGTTTGCTTCTTCCTGACGTGGGGGCTGTATTGCCTGGTGCGCTGGGAGCGGTCGGGGTCGTTCTGGTGGGCCGCCGCGGCGGGCGTGTGCGGGGGGATCATCCCGACGATTCGTTATCCCGAAGTGCTGTTTTTGGCCGCCTTCATGCTCTTTCTGGTGCTGAGTCCGCAGCACAAGCAAGTGCATCGCTGGCGGTCGGTGCTGGCGGGACTGATCGGGGCCGGCGTCCCGCTGGCGGCGCTCGCGTTGCGCAACCAGATGGCGTTCGGCGCGTTCTGGAAGACCGGCTACAGCCTCACGGGCGAGCAGACCGCGTTCAGCCTGGGGTCCATGTTACGGCATGGTCCGCTGTACCTGGGAGAGCTCCTGGTGGTGGGGATCGCGCTGGTCTTTCCGCTGGGAATCGCCGGCACGATCAAGTTGTATTCGCGGCCCGCGACGAAGACCTACGCGCTGTTTTTCATGGCCCTGGTGCTGCCGATCACGCTGGTCTACATGGCGTATTACTTCATGCCCTCGATGCGATTCCTGCTGCCGACCTTCTTCGTGTACACGATCGCTGCGGTGTGGTTCCTGCGACTGTTGAGCGAGACTCAGCCCCGCCGCGCCGGGAAGTGGACCGTGATCGTGCTGGTGGTCACGGCGGTCTGGGGACTGCCGCAAACCGTCTTTGCGCTGCACCGGCTGAAGCGGGACAACGCCGAACTGGCGCAGGTCGCGCACGCGATCGAGCGGCACGTCGAGCCTGGTAGCCTGGTGATCGCCGACGGCGGTCTGGACCAGCATCTCGATTTCCTCGGCTCCTGGCGGCTGGCGTCGGCGGACGGACTCTGGAGGCGCGACCGTCCCGGCCCGCCTTTCCTGGGGCCCGCCGCGGACGAGGACGAGATGCGTCCGTCCTCCGACGAACCGCGTCCCGACAACCGCGAGATGGTCTTCCGGCGCGATATCGCCCGGTGGGCCGGCGACCGCCACAAGATTCTATCTGATCGCCTCGGCGGAGCAGGTCCAGTCCCTCCAGCGCAAGCTGATGGCCGACGATGAGTTCGTGACCGTGGCGCGGGTCCAGCTTTCCACTCCGCCCGATCGCCGTTTCCCTGGCGGCGGTCCTGGCCCGCGCCGCGGTCGGCCGTTCCCAGGAGGTCCTGGCGGCGGTCCGCCGCCTCCGGGCGGTTTGCTGGGCTGGGCGTTTCTGGGAGGCGGCCCTCCGCCTCCGCCGGGACCGGGGCGTGGTCCTGGTCCGGGTGGTCCCGGCGGTCCCGGACCGGGCCCGGGCGGTGGGATGCGCATGCCTCATCCCGAACGGTTCGAACCCCCGAGCGATGGCACGCTCTTGATCGTGCAGTGGAAGGTGGAGTCGGCCGTGTAGCGCGGAGTCCTGTTTTCAGAGGGTGTGAGAAGGGTCTTTTCTGTGTAGCGGCGGCCGTCTCGGCCGCTCCGGGGCCGAGATCCGGAGCGGCCGAGACGGCCGCCGCTACACAGAAAAGACCCTTCTCACACGCCCCCTCCATCCCCCGCTGGGGCGAGATCCTGGTCGAGATATCCGCCGATGTCGTCCGGGTCGGTGTAAGGATAGCGCAGCAGCGCACGCCTGACGGCATCACCTCGGCGGATGAGGATCTCGACCGCCTCGACGAGCGCCTGGGGACGCGCCCGCATCAGCACGGCCGCGCGGCCGGCGTCACGCTCGAACTCGTTGCGCAGCCGTTGCGCCGGAGCGTCTGGTTTGCCGCCCTCCGCGAGCGTCCGGGCCGCAGCGCGCAGGCTTTCGGGATCGCGGCGGGCCCAGTCGAATATCGGCTCGTTGACCCCTAATCGGTGATACCGCGTCACGCCCACGCCCCAGAACCGCCCCAGAAACGGCGCGTACCGGCGCACCCAGCGCGGGGCGATCGGCCTTCTCACGCGGGCCGGAGCCGTCGGTCAAGAGCTGCAACGCCCACGCGCGCGACCCCGCCACCGGGTCCGTCACCGTCACCACCCGCAATCCGTCAAGCTGCCGGGGGCGCGACGCATACCACGGGCGCATCAAGTACAGTAAGCGTGTGAACGTGTCGGCCTTCGAGTCGTGCGTGAGCAGCCAGAAATAGGGGAACTCCCCCGGCCGGGGGCTCGAGTTCGATATCGCCCCGGAGTGCCCCCAGCGCCTGGAGGTCCTGGAAAACCATGATGGGGGCGGACAGTTCGTTGGGGAACGTCACCGTGGCGTGGCGGGGAAACCGCGCGTTGAGCTGGCGGATCACGCCGGGCGTGAAGGCGTCGTACCAGTACGCCAGCTCGAACCCCGCGCGCCACGCCCCGCGCGGGCCACCGATGAACTCGTTGTAATAGGAAAGCTCGTAAGGATGAACCCGGATCAACTGCCACGCCGCCGGTCCCAGGACGAGCAGCAAGGCCAGAACGTGCAGCCCATTTGCGCCGCGGCGCGCCGCTCGCGCGAGGCCGTCGCCGACCCACGCCACGCCCCAGCCGGCCAGGATCGATAGGAACACAAACGTCGGCAGGAACAGCCGGACGCCGTCGTGCGCCGGCGTGGGCAGCATGCGGAGGACCGGCAGCGTGACCAGATGGGCCAGCACGTAAAGGGGAAAAACATCCCGCCCGGCAATCCGTCGCACCGCGTACACGAATCCCACTCCGGCCGCGATCAGCAGGCTTGCGGGCACGGTGATCGCCAGCAAGACCCAGGCGTTGTGCCAGGGGAGGCTGTATTCGTAGGTCTGTCCCATGTACAGGATCCGGATATCCGGCAAGGAGCCGCGGCGCGAGGTGTTGAGCAGGTAGTAATGAGCCAGCCGCGGCAGTGTTTCGCGCCACCAGGCAGGATTTCCCAGCCAGCCGACGGCCGGCGCGAAGGCGAGCACGGCCGACCACGTCTCCAGCGCCGGCCGCTCGACGCCCCAGACCGGGCTCTTGTTTCTCCACCGCCCCACCAGGCGGCGCACCAGCCACACGGCCAGCGGCGCCAGCAGGATCACACCCGGCAAGGCGCTGGAAGGACGGACGAGGAAGAGGTCGGTTTTTTTCGGCAAAGGCATCCACGCCGGCCGGGCCAGGCGCAGGATCTCGCGGAAGACGATCGCCAGAGGCGCGAGCTGCGCCAGGGTCGTGACGAGTCCGTCGATCCAGTCTGATCGACGCGTGCGCGGCAAACGGGCGAGGATCAGCCAGGCGAACAGGGGCAACAGGACGAAGACGGTCGCCATCTTCTCGACGAATGCCAGCCCGGCCAGCACGCCGACGGCCACGCGCCAGCGGCCGCCGCGCGGTTCATAGAGTCCCTTCCAGAAAGCCAGCGCCGCGGCCGTCCAGATGAGGACGCCCGGCGTGTCGGTGTCGATCAGGTGGGCCTGGCCGTACAGGCGAGGCGTCAACAGGATCGCTCCCGCCGCGCCCAGGCCCGCCCAGAAGCCATAGCGGCGGGCCAGAAAGCCGAAGACCAGAGCGATCGTCACCGCCAGTTCCAGCGCCGACGCCAGCCGCCGCGCGGGGATGTCCTGAATCCAGCGGCCGGCCAGGGTGTAGGTCAACAGGTTGAGCTGGCCTCCCAGCGGGGGGTGAAAATTGATGCCGTGGCGCGCGTAGGGCCAGTAGTAGAGAAGCGCATCAGGGTCGAGCAGGCGGGCCAGGTCGGTCTGACTCCGCACCCGCGCCAGTTGCTCCCACCACTGGATCGAGACTTCCTGGCTGTAGCGGTAGGCCGGCTCGTCGTAGGTCAGGCCGAAGTCGCCGACCGTCGGCACGATCGCCGCCAGGGCGCCCAGGAAGACCAGCAGGCACGCGAGCCGCCAGCGGCGGCCGGACAGGGTCTTCATCGCGCGATCGCCTCGTAGGGGAACGCCCAGACCAGGGGAACGCCGAGCTTCGACCGGATCACACAGCGCGGCCCGAGCCGCGCGATGCAGCTCACGCTCGGATGGCCGCAGCGCACCCGGGCGGTTCTGCACGACATACCACAACGGCTCGCCCGCCTCGAACGGCGCCAGCGGCACCTTCAACCGAGCCTGATCGCGCAGATACAGCCACGAGGTCGGGTTCGTGGCGAACAGCACCGAGCGCCCGGGCGGCGTGTGCGTGTTCAGCCAGGTCAAGGCGTCGTCGTCGAGCGCGTCCCAGTAATACGTCGGCTCCATCCCCAGCGCGGCCGCGCCCGGCAGGCCGCCGACGAGCGGGCTGTAATACGAGAGCGGCACCGGCATCATGACGGCGACGCTGAGCGCTCCTTCCAGGATTGCGGCCACAACCAGTATCCTACCCCCCCTGCCCCACTTGGCGACGACCCACGACGCGCCCAGCCCCGCGACCAGCGCCAGGCAGCCGAACGCGGGCAGGATCTGCCGCTCGGCATCATGCCCCGGCGTGTGCGGCAAGGCTCGCAAGAGGAGCAGAAACGCCCAGTGGCCCACCGCCAGCACGGCCAGGCGGTCGTACCATTCGGAGGCATACTCCCCGTTCTGGGTGCCACGGGTTCCGTCCGCGGAACCCGTGCGTGCCGACATCGCGGACACGGGTTCGGAAGACCGAACCCGTGGCACCCCGCCCCAATTACCTCGCGGGATCGCGGCCAGGGCCCGCACCACTCCCGCCAGCGCGAACGCCAGGAACCCGACCGGCGTGACGAACAGCGTCCAGACGAGCGTGTTGTACCACGGCAGCGACTCGACGGGCGTTCTGTAGACCCGGCCAAGAAACAAGGACGCGATCGGAATGGTATGACCGCGCGTCAGGTTCGATGCAAGAACCGCTCGACGCCGCCGATCGGGTCAGGCCACCACGGCGGGTTGAACACGTACAGCGTGACTCCGGCAATAAGCCCGCCGCAAAGCAGCGTCCAGAACGCGCGACGGTCCCGATACAAGGCCGTCCAGACCAGAAACGGCAACGGCAGGAACCATCCCGTCAGTTTCGTGTCGGCCGCCCAGCCGCAGAGTAGACCGAACAGCACGACCCATCCCCAGCGCGGTCCACGTCGATCCCCTGTCGGCTCGATGGCCGCGACGAATGCGAGGATCGCGCTCACCCACAAACTCGTGAGCAAGGCATCATAAGTGGCATAGTGGGCGTGTGCGAACAAGCGCGGCTGAAGGACCCACGCGCCCGCCGCCAGCGCCGCCGGCCACGTGCCGAACCGTCGCCCCACGAAGCCGAACACGGCCCCGGCCGTCAGGCTGAAGACGAGCATCGGTCCCAGCCGGGCGCGTTCCAGCGGGGGCAGCCCCGGCGCGATCACGTCGCCGAGCAGGCCGACGATCGCGTAGAAGCGGCGGGTGCCCGTGCGGCTCCTCGCGGCCGAACGGCCAGAACCAGGCCAGCACCGCCGGGCGGAACAGACCGGCACGGGTGCGGACCTGATCGGCGGCAGGCGGCGGCACGACGTACCGGCGACTGATCGGGCTGGACCAGCTCCTTGCGCGGCGGCTGCCAGTGCGCCGCGAAGGCTGGCGGGTCGCGCAATCGCCTCGAACCAGAGCCGCACCCGCGCCTCGCGGCCCAGCGTGTAGCCCTCGTCCCAGACGATCGCCAGCCGGGGCGCGGTTACGAGCAGGAGGACAAAGACCGCCGCGGCCACGGCGCACGCGGCCAGCCTGTTAGGCCACCCGTTCGGACCTTCGATCACAGTGCGGGCCTCAAAGCGTCTTGGGTCTGAGTCTCGTAGGGTAGGCTTTAGCCTGCCAATCTCATTCGGATTGCGGGATCGGATTATGGGATTGGCAGGCTAAAGCCTACCCTACCAGAGCCTCAATGGACCAGCACGCGGCGAGGACGTATGAGCCCCGTGCGCGGATCGTGCTCCGCGACCGCGACAAGATCCCCCTCCGGCCCGAGCAGCGCGACCTCACCCGGCGGCGGCGTGGCCGCCAGCCGTCGCACATCGAGAAACTGGCCGCGAGCGACGCGGTCCACCTGCTCTGGAGACAGGGCGATCCGGGGCAGATCGACCACGGCCTCGACCAGCGGTCGCAGATGCGCGGGCCAGGTCTCGGGCGTCAGCGCGCCAGGGTCCATCGCTTCGGTGATCCGAAACGGGCCGATGCCCGTGCGCACGAGCACCTCGACCAGACCGCCGCAGCCGAGCGCCTCGCCCACGTCGCGGGCGATCGAGCGGATGTAGGTCCCGCCGCCACAGGCGATTTCCAGCTCCAGGCGAGGCCAGCCATACGAGAGCAGTTCGATGCGTTCGATGACCACGTCCCGAGGCGCGAGCTCGACCTCCTCGCCGCGCCGGGCCAGATCGTAAGCGCGCCGGCCGGCGACTTTCAGGGCCGAGTATTGCGGCGGCAACTGGGAGATGGTGCCGACCTGATCCGCCAGCGCCTCGTGAATTTGACTCTCACCCGGAACGGTCGCATCAGGTGTTTCGACGATCGTGCCGTCGGCGTCGAGCGTGTCGCTGCGCGCTCCCAGACGGATGACGGTCCGGTAGGTTTTCGACTGACGCTGGACGTACTCGATGAGCCTCGTCGCCGCGCCGAGGCCCACGACCAGCACACCCGAAGCGAGCGGGTCGAGCGTGCCGGCATGTCCGACGCGCGTCTTCCGGCCGACCAGCCTGACGACCATGTCCACCGCGGCGCGCGAGGAGATGCCGGAGGGCTTGTTCAGGTTCAGGAAGCCGTCGCTCATCTCAACGCGCCTCGGCCGCGGCCCAGAGCTCGGGCAGCGAGACGCGGAAGCCGGGCAGGAGCCGGCCTTCGGCCTGCTGGTCGCCGGCGAACACGCGCTCGGCCCAGGTGTCGCCGTCGCGTAACAGGACCGTCGCCTTGCGCTCGAACCGATCGATGATCCAGTATTCGAACAGGCCGTAGGCCAGGTACTCGTGCGCTTGGTGACGTAATCGCGCTCGCGGGCCTCGCGGCCTTCGGAGACGACCTCCATGGCCAGTGCGGGCACCCTCTCGTCGCGCCGATCCGGCGGGGCGTTCCGGAGGACCACGGCGACATCGGGATTGCGGCCCGACACCATGCCCGGCATCAGGAGCTGGAATTCCGCCCCGCCGCCGTAGCAGAAGATGACGCCGGGATGCTCGCGATGGTACGCCCCAACCGCATCGTAGAGGAAGAAGACGAGCATACGGTGGGGGTGTCTCGGGACCTGGGTCACTTCAAGGACTCCGCGCGCAGTTCATAGCGGTATCCTTCCTCGGCGTCGGCGTCGAGGAACTCCTCCAGGCTCATTTTGCGGCCGTGGTTGGCGGGGCCGATCCGCAACATGGTAACAGTGGCCATCGGGTTCAGTCCTCCATCTCGGCGGCCGCCCAGAGTTCGGGCAGCGGGACGCGGAAGCCAGGCAGGGCGCGGCCCTCAGCGGCCTGGTTGCCGGTGAAGATGCGCCTCGGACCAGAGATCACCGCGGCGGGTCAAGACGATGATGGTGCGCGCGAACCGGTCGACGATCCAGTACTCGTAGAGGCCGTACGCGAGGTATTCCTCGCGCTTCGTCACGTAGTCGCACTCGTGGGCTTCTGGGCCTTCCGAGACGATCTCCATGACAAGCGCGGGGATGCGGTGGCCGTATTCTTCTCGCGGGGCGCCGTGGAGGACGACGGCAATGTCCGGAGTCCGGCTGGAGTTCAGGCCGGGTAGCCAGAATCGGAACATCGAGGCGCCGCCCGCGAGGGCGATGAGCTTGGAGTGTTCCCTCCGATGGTCGAAGATCCACCTCATCAACTCACACCAGATCATCCCGTGTGGCTCATCCGAGACGTCGGACACCTCCACGATTCCACGGGCCAGTTCATACCGATAGCCCTCCTCGGCGTCGGCCCTGTAGAACTCCTCCAGAGTCATCCGGCGGCCGTGATCGGCGGGACCGAGACGTAGGGTGGCGACGGTGGCCATGAGCGGTGTGACCTGGGATGATTTCGGGAACAGCCTCGAAAGGGGGATGACCTGTCCAGAGAATGTTAAGACATAAGGCTTACACTTGCCGGGCCAGAAGGTTACTCGGACTTGGCTTTTGCCAACCACGATTCAGCTTCAAGCCTATAGAACTCCAATGAAGTCCGAAACTCGCCCGGCGGAAGCGATACATTACCGAAAGTGGTATTGGCCCGCTTCGCCAGGTCCCTGATGATGCCGCCCTCTTCCAACCTTCTCATGCGGTCCAGGTGGGCCTGAACAGCGGCGATCTGATCCGACCTCTTGCTGCTCCGATCCTTCTCGGCTTCCATCCACCGGCGGGACCACGTGTAGAATCGCTCCGCCCTCGGCCCGTCCAAGACCTTTTCCACACCCGAATGACTGGCGAGTTGATCACCGGAGGGAGGGGACAGAAGTTCTTGCAGGGTACTTTCATAAATTCGCTCGTAAGCCTGGCGGGCCAGCTTGATCCGGGCCTCCGCTGTGCGATCACTCGTGACGTTGTTATCCGGTGCCGAAATGGCGAGTTCGGAGCTGCCAATCAGGGTCAGGTAGCCGACGATCAGAAAAGTTGGCTTGTTCATTATTGAACCTCGTGAATGAACGAGCTTCGGAGTGCCAGATGAGCTTGTCTGGAGCATTTCGCGGGTGGCCCCGGTTGCTTCAACCGGGGCGGCGCAGCCGCAAGAGGACCCAGGGAAAGCCACCGCGCCAACTCGGGGCCTCTTGTCGCTGCGCGACCCCGGTTGAAGCAACCGGGGCCACCCGCGGGCTCGGAATCCCACGCTCCTCGATGATACCCTGATCCCAGCCAGGGGTCAGGACCAGGACCACACAAACGAACCCGGCCCGCCTCCCTCGGTGGAGAGAGGCGGGCCGGCGTGAGGTTCATCACAGCGTCTCGAACCGGGCTCACTCCGCCTTGCCGCTCGGCACGGGGTCGGGGTAGCGGGCGTAGCCCTGGCCCTTGGCGGCCATGGCTTCGAGGGCCTCGGGGCGGATCTTGACCTCGGCTTCCTGGTGCAGCTTGAAGCCGGTGCCGGCGGGCACCAGGTGGCCGAGGATGACGTTTTCCTTCAGGCCGACCAGGTAATCGACCTTGCCGGCCAGCGCGGCTTCGGTGAGGACCTTGGTCGTTTCCTGGAAGCTGGCCGCCGAGATGAAGCTGTCGGACTGCACGGCGGCCTTGGTGATGCCCAGAAGCTGCGTGCTGGCCGCGGCCGGCTTGGGACGGATCCAGTCGGCGCGCTTGCCGCCGGCCTGCTCGACGCGCAGGTTCTCCGTCTCGAAGGCATCGCGCGGCACGATGTCGCCCTGGCGGAAGTCGGTCTCGCCCGGGTCCTTGATCTTCACGCAGCTCATGAGTTCCTGATTGACGCGCCGGAACTCGAACTTGTCGATCACGGAGCCGGGCAAGAGGCCCGTGTCGCCGACCGACTCGACGCGCACCTTGCGGAGCATCTGGCCGACGATGATCTCCAGGTGCTTGTCGTCGATATCGACGCGCTGGGAGCGGTAGACGTTCTGGATCTCGCGGAGAAGATACCGCTGGACGGCCTCCTCGCCGGAGATGCGCAAGATGTCGTGGGGCACGAGCGGGCCTTCCACCAGCGGGTCGCCCGCCTTGACGCGGTCGCCGCCGTGGACGCGCAGGTACTTGCCGTGCGGCACGAGGTGTTCGCGCTCGATGCCCGACTCGTTCCGGACGATGATGGTGCGCTTGCCGCGGCGCTTCTCTTCGAGCAGCTCGACGCGGCCGTCGATCTCGGCGATGACGGCCGGCTCCTTGGGCCGGCGGGCCTCGAAGAGCTCGGTGACGCGGGGCAAGCCGCCGGTGATGTCCTGGGTGCCGCGCACCTCGCGCGGAGTCTTGGCCAAAAGGGTGCCGGCCGAGACGGTCTGGCCCTCCTGCACCTCGATGCCGGCCCGCTCGGGGATGTGGTAGAAGTCGAGGATCTTGCCCTCGGCGTCCTCGACGATGACCTGCGGGTGCAGGTCGCCCTTGTGTTCGATGATCGTGCGGCGGGCGTGGCCGGCGGCGTCGGTCTCGATCTTCATCGTCTCGCCTTCGACGACGTCCTCGAAACGCACCCGGCCGCCGACCTCGGTCAAGATGGGGATGTTGTGCGGGTCCCACTCGCAGAGCACCTGGCCCTTGGCGATCGGCGCGCCGTCCTCGACCTTCATCTCGGCGCCGTCGGGCACGTCGTACTTTTCGAGCTCGCGGCCCTTCGCGTCGAGGACCTGGACCTCGCCGTTGCGGGACAGCGCGATCTTCTTGCCCTCGTCGTTGACGACGACGTTGAAGCCGACGTACTTGGCGACGCCCTCGCGCTTGCTCTTGACGTCCTTTTCCTCGACGCCGCGGGTGGCGGTGCCGCCGATATGGAAGGTGCGCATGGTGAGCTGCGTGCCCGGCTCGCCGATCGACTGGGCGGCGATGATGCCGACGGCCATGCCCTGCTCGACCATCTGGCCGGTGGCCAGATCCATGCCGTAGCAGGATTGGCAGACGCCCAGGGAGGCCTCGCAGGTCATCGGGCTGCGCACCTGGATCTTCTCGATCTGCATCTCCTCGAGCTTCTTGGCGGCATCGAGGGTGATCATCTCGTTCTCACGGACGATGATCTCGTCGGTGATGGGGTTGACGATGTTGACCCGGCTGACGCGTCCGCGCACCGCCTGCGAGAGCGAGACCTCGACCTTCTCGCCTTTATAAAGGACGCCCTTGGTGACGCCCTGGCTGGTGCCGCAGTCGAACGAGGTGACGACGACGTTCTGGGCGACGTCGGCGAGCTTGCGGGTCAAGTAGCCCGAGTCGGCCGTCTTGAGGGCCGTGTCGGCCAGGCCCTTGCGGGCGCCGTGGGTCGAGGAGAAGTACTCCAGAACCGACAGCCCCTCGCGGAAATTGGCCTTGATGGGCGTCTCGATGATCTTGCCCGACGGCTTGGCCATCAGCCCGCGCATGCCCGCGAGCTGGCGGATCTGCTCGACGCCGCCGCGGGCGCCCGACTCGGCCATGAGGAAGATCGGGTTGAGGTAGATCTCGTTGTTGCGGGTATCGTTGCGCAGCTCTTCCATCATCTTGGCGGTGATCAGCTCGCGGGCGTGGGTCCAGGCGTCGAGGACCTTGTTGTACCGCTCCATGTCGGTGATGATGCCGCGCTGGTAGAGCTTGTTGTGTTTCTGGACTTCCTTCTCGGCGTCGGTCAGGACCTGGTCCTTGTTCGACGGCGTCTTGAGGTCGTCGGTGGCGAAGGACAGGCCCGAGCGCGTCGATTCGCGGAAGCCGAGGTCCTTCATGCTGTCCAGCAGCTTGATCGTCTCGCGGCGGCCCAGATGCTGGTAGCAGTCGGAGATGACCCCCTGGAGCTGCTTCTGGCCCATGGCGAGGTTGTAGAAGGGGAGCTTCGGGTGCAGGATATCGTTGAAGACGACGCGGCCGACGGTCGTCTTGACGAGCGCGCCGGGGGTGAAGTCGCGGTCCCCCTCGCCCTTGAGCCGCTTGTGCGCGGGGATGCGCAGCTTGATCGAGGCGTGCACGCCGACCTTCTTCTGACTGAAGGCCAGGAAGACTTCCTCGGGCGAGGCATAGACGCCCGTCTCGAGGTTGCCGTCCTTCTTGTACTCGCCCTTCTCGCCGACCCGGGCCGCCGTCAGGTAGTACGAGCCCATGACGATGTCTTGCGTCGGGCTGATGATGGGCTGGCCGTTGGCCGGGCTGAAGATGTTGTTGGTGGACATCATCAGCGTCATGGCCTCGACCTGCGCCTCGATGGACAGCGGCAGGTGCACGGCCATCTGGTCGCCGTCGAAGTCGGCGTTGAAGCCCTTGCACACGAGCGGGTGGATGCGGATCGCGTTGCCCTCGACCAGCACCGGCTCGAATGCCTGGATGCCCATGCGGTGCAGGGTCGGGGCACGGTTCAACAAGACCGGGTGGTTCTTGATGACCTCTTCGAGGATGTCCCAGACTTCCTCGCTGCGCCGTTCGAGCATCTTCTTGGCCGACTTGATCGTGTCGGCGTGGCCCAGCTCCTTGAGACGCCGGATGATGAAGGGCTGGAACAGCTCCAGGGCGATCTTCTTGGGCAGGCCGCACTGGTGCAGCTTCAGGTCCGGGCCGACGACGATGACCGACCGCGCCGAGTAGTCGACGCGCTTGCCCAGCAGGTTCTCGCGGAAGCGGCCCTGCTTGCCCTTGATCATGTCGGTGAGCGACTTCAAGGGCCGGTTCGAGCTGCCGAGAACAGGCCGCTTGCAGCGGTTGTTGTCGAAGAGCGCATCAACGGCCTGCTGGAGCATCCGCTTCTCGTTGCGGATGATGACCTCGGGGGCGTTCAGATCCACCAGCTTCTTGAGGCGGTTGTTGCGGTTGATGATGCGGCGGTACAGGTCGTTCAGGTCGCTGGTGGCGAAGTTGCCGCTGTCCAGAAGCACGAGCGGGCGCAGGTCGGGCGGGATGACGGGGATGCATTCCAGCACCATCCACTCGGGATGGTTGTCGCTGTCGCGCAGGCTCTCGACGACCTTGAGCCGCTTGGTGATGTCCTTGACCTTCTGCTTGCTGGTCGTGGTGGTCAGCTCTTCGCGGAGCTGCTTCGAGAGGGCGACCAGGTCAAGCCGCATGAGCAGCTTGCGCACGGCCTCGGCGCCCATGTCGGCCTCGAAGCTCTCGCCGTACTGCTCGCGACCCTTGCGGAACTCGTCTTCGGTCAGGAGCTGGCGCTCCAGGAGGGGGGTGTCGCCCGGGTTGACGACGACATAGTCCTGGAAGTAGATGATGCGTTCCAGGGACGTGGTGCGCATGTCGAGCAGGGTGCCCAGGCGGCTGGGCATGGCCTTGAAGAACCAGATGTGCACGACCGGCGCGGCCAGCTCGATGTGGCCCATGCGCTTGCGGCGCACGCGACTGTGCGTGACCTTCACGCCGCAACGGTCGCAGATCATCCCCTTGTACTTCATGCCGCGGTACTTGCCGCAGGCGCACTCCCAGTCCTTCTCGGGGCCGAAGATCCGCTCGCAGAAGAGCCCGTCCTTCTCGGGCCGGTAGGTCCGATAGTTGATCGTCTCGGGCTTCTTGACCTCGCCGAACGACCAGCTCCGGATATCGTACGGGCTGGCCAGCCCGATCTTGACGGCGCCGTAATCGTTGATACGATCGTACGCGCTCTCGCCCATGCTCACGGGACACTCTCCTCTGCCCGCCGTTGGCGGTACGGAAGCGGGGGTGGCAACTTCGGGGTGGCGGGCCGAGCGGCGCCGCCTCCAAGCCGGTCCTTGTGCAAGTCGTCGGACGTTGTTCTCAGGCGTCCAGGTTCAATCGCGCTGGTTGGCCGGGAGCCCAAAAAAGGCCGCTCGCCCCTTCCCCGCAGAGAGTGGGACCGCGGACCTGTACGCCTTCCCTGAGCGAGGAAACGACACGGCCGGCGCCCTCCGGGCCGGAGTCAAAGCGAGAACACCGAGGACACGAGCCGTCCTCGGCGAGCATCAAGCAGTATGCAATCACGGTCGGTCCCGGGAGGTCCACCGTCGGAGTCGATTCCATGCGATCATACGCAATCGCGGGGCCACTTCCAAGATGATTTTTTCCTTCGCGGGGATTTTTCCTGGGCCGGATTCACCACAGAGACACGGAGAACACGGAGACTGCACAGAGGAGGAAAGACTGTTGAGATGGGCAAGCTGTCTTCTCTCTGAGCCTGTTCCGAAAGCCCCGAAGGGGCGAAAGTGAATAGCCCGGGGCGTCAGCCCCGGGAACCGAGACCGGCCTCCCCCCCTTCTTCTCAGCCCCGAAGGGGCGACAGAAGAGGCTGCGGAGACCGGGGTTCTGTCGCCCCTTCGGGGCTGAGAAGAAGGGGTTTTTGCGCCGTTGTTCCCTCCCGGGGCTGACGCCCCGGGCTATTCACTTTCGCCCCTTCGGGGCTAAAACCTGACGCCATCGAGGGGCTTTCGGGACAGACTCTCAATCGCTCCACAGAGAGCGGGAAGCGACTTTCGCGCGGATTGCGTCCAGGTCGAAGGGGGCGACTTGCCCCCGCTCGGCCTGGTCGATCCCGATGGCGATCTCCGCCCGCAGTTCCTCCAGCTTCAAGGCCCGCAGCCGGTCCCGATCGTCGAGCAACCGCAGGGCTTCCTGGATCACTTCGTGGGTCGATTCGTAGAGGCCGCCGGCCACCTTGCGCTGGATCGCTTCCTCAAGCTCCGGACTGAGCGAGACCGACATCGGGAACCTCCTCGGGCGCTTCGTGGGGAAGGCCGCACTTTGATTCTACCGCTTTTCGTCGGGCACGCCTTCCAGAGGGCTGTCCTTGCGGCGGACGTACTCGTCGAAGAGCGTCTGTGAGGGATGCTGGTCCCGTTCCACCTCGCCGGGCTCGTACAGGATGCGCAGATCGGTCCGATCGTTCTCGACCGCGCCAAGGAGCCGAAACGGGCTGAGCAGGTCGAGGCTCCGGTTGTGTTTCGAGGGGTGATAGGCCCGCAGGTTTGCCGAGAGGTCGTAGTGACCCGGCGGCACGCTCGTGAAGCGGAAGCTCCCGTCGGGCCCGGCCTCGACGATCTGGACGTCCCAGGCCTCCTCGCTGCCGAGCAGGACGCGGGTGTGCGGCGGCAGGGGCTTGTCATCGCTCAGCACGACTCGGCCCGAGATGGTGTAGCCGGACGCGACTTCCAGCGTGCCCAGCTCGATAGTCGTACCGTGCTCGGCGGTCGTCACGGGTCGGGCGGCGAGGGCGCCACGCGGTTTGAAACTGTCCATCACGCCGTAGAGATAGAACGAGTCGTGCGGCGGGATGTTGACGAACGCGAACCGGCCGTCAGTGTCGGTGGCGAACTGGAACTCGCCGACGAACGTCTCGCTGTTGCGGCTCTGCTGGACCATGCCGAGCGTCAGTCCGGCCAGCGGCTTGCCGTCCTTGACGACCCGGCCGCGGACGGTCACGCCCAGCCCGAGCGTGATTGTGTGCCGTTCCGGTCCCGCCGCGAGCGGCTTGAGCCGGACGGGGGCGAGATAGGTGCCTTGATTTCCAGCAGAACTTCGTCGCCGTCCCGGCCGACTCCCAGGCGGAACCGGCCCTCGTTGTCGCTGACGGCCAGCGGGTCGATGCCGAGCTCGTCGAGCCCGCCGAACTGGGTGGAATCCTTGCGATGAACGCCCTGCGGCTCGACGACGGCGCGGGCCACCGGGTCGCCGTTCTCGTTGACGACACGGCCGAGCAGGACACGCTTCGGGTCGCGCTGGTCGAGGTCGTGCGGCTTCAGGGCGATCGAGACCGGCCCGGCCGCGGGCTCGACGTGCTTGTCGGTGTACGAAGGCCGGAAACCCTCGGCGACCGTCAGGAGGCGAAATTTCAATTCGGGATCAAGATCCTTCAGGGCAAACTTGCCCTGCCCGTCACTGACCGCACTTTTGCGGCAGTCCGGATAGCACGACGGTCAGAGGACGCCCACGCCCTTGAGCGGCGCGGCCGTGCTGATGAAGACCGTCGCCCCGGCGAGCGGCCGGCCCTGGTCGTTCTGGACCGTGCCGGTCAAGGTCCAAGGCGCGGGCGTTTGTGTCACGGCGGCGAGACACATCCAGAGTGCGAGCATCGGAATTCTCCGTCATGTGGTAGAACCGCATTCCGCCGGTCTTGTAGGGTAGGCTTCAGCCTGCCAAGGCCATTTCCGTGGAATTCCTATGGATTTGGCAGGCTGAAGCCTACCCTACAAGACGATCCAACGATCGAAACCGCCTGTTCTTAGCCAGATCCGTGGTCACTCGGTTTCGGCCCCGGTCCACACGTCCGCGACGGTGGCATCAAAGCCGGGCAACAGACCGCTGACGATGGCCTCGTCGCCTTGGAAGACCCGCTCCGACCACGACGGGCCGTCCTGGCGTGACAGCACGGTGACCTGCCGCCGCTCGGGATCGACGATCCAGTATTCCCGGACGCCGATGGCCAGGTACTCTTCCCGCTTCTCCTCGTAATCCCGCCGCCGGGCGCGCTTGCCGCGCGAGACAACCTCGACGGCCAGCTCGGGGAGCGGGAACGGCTCCTTCATGTACGGGACATCCATCCGCGACGCGCCCGGAAAGACGACCGCCAGGTCGGGATGCCGGTCCGACTCCAGCACCGGGATGATGTAACGCGCATCGCTGCCGTGGCCGATCAGAACAATGGCGCCGGGATGGGCCCGGCGATAGGCGCTGAACATCTCGTGGAGGTTGTCCACAATCTGCCAATGCCACGTTCTCGGGACGTCGGTCACGACCAGGACTCCCCGGGCCAGCTCATAAAGGTAGCCTTCCTGGGCTTCCGCCTCATGAAATTCCGCCAGGGTCATCCGCTGACCGTGATTGGCCGGGCCGATCTTGAGGCTGACGGTTGACATCGGGTCGTCCTCCGGGTACACGGGCCATTCTATCACCAGCGCGGGCCAGGGACCCATGGGCTTCTTGTAGGGTAGGCTTCAGCCTGCCAATTCCATTTCCGTTGGATTCCTATGGAATTGGCAGGCTGAAGCCTACCCTACAAGACGGAAACCGCACTTCCACCCTCTCAGGGAGCCGCATCGGGCAACGTCAAGACCGGCTTGCCATCGACCAGAGCCAGCGACTGAGCGACCTTCGGCCCGTGAGCGGCGAAACCGTACTGCGGCAGCCGATAGGACTTGCCACCGACATTGACCTCACGAGCCTCGCTCCCGAAGTTGACGACGACCTCGGTCCCGTCGGCGAACCGGGTGCGCTGGAGGGCGCGATCGGGCGTGAGGAACTCATGGCTGAGCATCTCGACCGGGGCGATGACCTGGTTCAGCCGGCCGGTGACGCGACACGTCTTGAGGGCGCGCTCGCGGTCCTTTTCCCAGCCGCCCTGGCGATTGGCCCAGAGCATGGGCATGGTGCCATACAGGACGTTGAAGGTGTCCTTGCGGTCCTGGTTCGAGGGGTCGAGCTGGAGCAGGAAATCGCTGGAATCGCCCCAGTACCAGGTGGTGACGACGCAGTCGTGGAAGACCAGCTCCCAGAGCGGCACGCGGTCGGCGTGGCCGATGCCCCAGCGGTCGTAGGCGTCCCAGGAGCCTTTGCCCGTGGCATAGGTTTCGTCGCGGCTCTTGGGACGGATCAGGTGTCCGGCGGGCCAGGCGGCATGACCGCCGCTCATCATGCCCTCGACGTAATCGAGATGGGGCACGCCCCACCAGATGCCGTGCTCGCCGCCGACGACGAGGTTCTTCGACCGGACGTAGCCCAGCAGTTGCACGCCGCAGGCGCACTTGTCGCCGCGGGTGAGCGGATGCTGGGGATCGTAGCACTCATAGAGGCCCTCGGCGGTCGTCACGTCGATGAAGCGGCCCAAAAACGGCGATTTCTCCAGCACCCGGGGAATGACCTGGCTGGCGGCCGGCACCCAGAACATCGGGCAGCGCTTCATGAACTGGGTCTTCTTGTCGTAGGTCAGCCACGCCTTCATGCGCTCGCCATTGGCAAGCTGGACGACGTGCTCGGGGATCAGGTCGTGGTTCGAATCGAGATCATGGGCTGAGTCAATCGGCTGGACATCCGTGTAATTGTCATACTCGCTGGTGAGGTAGCCGAGATCATTGGCCTCCTTCAACTTCTCGGCCGGAGCCTTGCCGTGCAGCAGGACGCGCTCGATGCCCGCCGCCTTGGCGGCATTTTGAAAATTGGGGCCGCCGCCCCAGATGTCCACCGCGCCATAGAGCCGCCGGACGTTCGGGTTGGCCTTGGCCTTCTCTTCGAGGGTCACGATCAGCCCGTGGTCCTTGGCATAGGCGCGGTACGCTTTGGCCAGCGCGACGTAACCGCCCTTGGGGGTGAAGCGGTACAGCATCTTGCGAGGATAGGCGAACGTCCCCTTGCTGGCGTTCCAGCCGACATGGGGAGCGGCGAGTTCGCGGTCGCCGAACGGCAGCGGCTTGCACTCGACGACGGCATCCTCGGGCGTTTCCAGGATCAGGTCGTAGCCCTGGCCGCGTTCCAGGTCGCAGAGGCCGACGAACGGCATGTCGAGCCGGCCGCCGTCGTGCCAGCGGGCCGGGAACGGCTTCAGGTCGATCGGGTAGATATGTCCATTTCGAATAGTCGGCGACGGCCAGCACGCCCTGCTTGGCGTCGAGCATCAGCGGCGCCAGGAACCAGATCATATCGACGGGCGTGGCGCGGTCGGGCATGTCGGCCTCGATGCGCAGGTCGGCGCCGTTCTCGGGCACGGTGAACCGGATCTGGCCGGGCTGACCCTTGCCCTTGATCCAGAACTCGGTGGCGACGGTCAGGCCGTCGTCGGTCGCCTTCACGTCGCGAAAGGCGGGGCCCTTGGCGTCGGCCTGTTTCCAGTGGTAGCCGCTGGTCTTCTCGACGACGTCAAACCGCCCATTGGCGGGCTGGACGACGACGCGGATCTGGGCATTCTCGATGGTCCACTGGTCGCCGTCGTGGCGCACCTCGGTCTTCGCGCCGGCGGCGCGACGAGGACGGCCAGAGCGAGCAGGCCGCTCGCGAGCAGAACACGGTCAGTCATGACTGGATTGTCCAGGCAGGGTAAGGACAATGGTGGGAACTTCCGAGGGACGCCGCTGGCATTGTCTCCCGGCGGGCCGCTCCTCGGTGTAACAAGGGTTGCGAGAGGGTGCAAGGACCATGAATCTCGGAGCTTCGTTGCTGGCGTCGGCGCTGGTCGTGTCGCTGCTGACGGCCGTCCCGCTGAAATCCGCCCTGGCCGCCGAGCCGGTCGGGCTGATCTTTGATACGGATCTCGGCGCCGACGTCGATGACGCCCTCGCCCTGGCCATGCTGCACGCCTTCCACGAGCGGGGCGAGTGCCGCTTGCTGGCCGTCACGGTCTCGAACGCCCACGTGCTCTCAGGACCGCTGGCCGACGCGATCAATACCTTCTACGGCCACGCCTCGATCCCTCTCGGCGCCGTGAAAAAAGGCTTCAAGGCGGCCAGCCCCTACATGGAGACGGTCCACCTCAAGGACGGCGACACCCCGCGCTATCCGCACAAGGTCCAGTCCCGCGATGAACTGCCCGACGCCGTGACCGTCTTGCGGAAAACGCTCGCCGCTCAAGCGGATGGCTCGGTCGTGATCGCGCAGGTGGGCCAGTCCACCAACCTGGCCGACCTGCTGCGTTCCCCCGCCGACGACATCTCCCCGCTGTCCGGCCCCGAGCTGGTCAAGCGGCGGGTCCGGTTCCTCTCGATCATGGCCGGCGCCTTCACGACCATCAACGGCAACGCCCGCTACGGCGAGTACAACGTGACCAGCGACATCCCCTCCGCGCAACAGCTCGCCGCCGGCTGGCCGGCGCCGATCGTCTGGAGCGGCTTCGAGATCGGCCTGAAGCCGACCTTCCCCGCCGCGAGCATCGAGCGCGACTTCGCGTACGTCGCCCATCACCCGGTCGCCGACGCCTACCGCCTGCACCGCAAGATGCCGTACGACCAGCCCACGTGGGATCTGACCAGCGTCCTTTACGCGGTGCGTCCCGACCGCGGCTATTTTGACCTTTCGGAGCCGGGCCAGGTGACGGTCGAGTCGGACGGCTTCACCCGTTTTGTCCCCACGGCAAACGGCCGGGATCGCTACCTGATCTTGAAGACCGACGCCCAGGTTGCCCGTGTGCGCGAAGCCCTCACCCTTTTAGCCAGCGAGCCGCCCCATGCCCAGGCGGCGAAATAAGCCGCCGCGTCTTGTAGGGTGGGCTCGGCCACCCCTTTCCAGTCTTGTAGGCTGGATCGTGACCCAGCTTGCCCCAGGCGGGGTAGCGCCGCCAGGTTCGAGCAACACAAGGGCTGGGTCCAGACCCAGCCTACAAGACTGCCCATTCAAAGAGCCTCGGGCTCATCGGCCCCGGTCAGTTCGTCGAGGTCCACCTTGCGGTATCCCAGGCTGCGGAGCACTTCCAGCACTTCGCTCCAGGTGGGAAACAGACGTCCGCTGCGGTGTTTGTACTCCTGCATGGCCTGCATGAACTCGATCTCGGCGCGGGAGTAATCCTTGTCACAGGTGGCCGGATCGACCAAGCGGCGCCGGCCGCTCTGGTGTCGGGCCTGGGCGGCCCGCTGCGCCTGGGCGGAGGCCCTGCCGTTGGTCCACTCTCGCGGGTCGAGGTCGGGGACCGCCGGGGTTGGTTCCAGGGCTGGGGTGGGTGTCATGGGAGCGCGTCCTCCTGGATGAGTCGAGTCCCGCGTCTCGTCACGGTGGTCTGATCGCGATGCGATGCGCGGGCGGACGGTCGGCGCCTTGCACGGCGGTCGGCGCCACGACGGATTGACTGGCTCCGCCGAAATGCCGCGCGGCCGCACGTGTTCTAGACTCGATTCGGATCAAGTCGGGACCGGCCGTCCATACCGGGGCCTCGTTCGGTCCGATGAGACCCTCTATCCGGCAGTCTATGCCCGCCCAGTGCCAACATGGCTGGCAGAGCTGCCAAAGGTCGCCCAAGTTTTTTTTGTCCTCAGGGGAGGACGAAAAGCGGGGCTACTGCGCGTAGGGTAGGCTTTAGCCTGCCGGTTTCCCGGGAAATTGAGGGAACCCGGCAGGCTAAAGCCTACCCTACGAGACTTTTTCAGACACCCTTTCACGGCGCGACGACCGATTCCGCCAGGAGGCTTTCCGGTCGGGAAGGTGGTGGCGCGGGGGGGAAGACGTGGAACCGCGCCGGAAGACCACCCAGCGGGCCATCGTGAAGCTCAGCACCGTCGCGAGCACGATGCCGACCACCGCCGCCGCCAGCCGATGGCGGTCGAAGAACCCGAACGACCGCGGCAGCCAGAGCCGCAAGGTCAGGCTCACGAGAATCGCCAGCGCATTGCTCAGGGCGTAGGCCAGATATTGCTTCAAGATCGAACCTTGCCGGGCGTCGCTGAAGGTCATGCGGCGGTTCAGCGTGAAGTTCCACGTCAGCGCCAGCAGCACGGCCAGCACCGCCGCCGCGGCCAGATCGAGCGGGCCCACGATGGGGAGCGTGTGCCGGGCCAGCGCCGTGTGCGCGAACAGGTATTGAAAGCCCGCGTAACAGCTCAGGTCCACGAACATGCCCGAGGCGCCGACCACGCAGAACTGGATCAGCCGCGAGAAGTCGCCGAAACGGTGGTCGGCCAGCCGCTTGAGATGGCGCAGGTCGTCGAACCCCGGCTGCGGTCGTGCCGCGATCGCCCGGGGCGTGGCGGGCACGTCCACCCGCCGGCCGGGCGCCTTGGCCAGCAGCTCGAAGGTGAACTGGGACCCGACCGCCTTGAAGTGCTCCAGCGTGGCCTCGAGCACCGGCCGCGTCAGGCCGATCAGGCCGGACACCGGGTCGGAGCTGCCCACCAGCCAGCGCGCCAGGCGCCGAGACGGCCGTGGGCCCAGCGGCTGGCGATCGCCACCTCGCCTTGCCCGGAGGCCAGCGTCGCCGCCACGGCCACGACGTCGGCGGGATCATAACCGGCCGCCGGATCGACGATGAGGAGGATCTCCCCGCTCGCCTGGTACAGACCCTCGACGGCCGCGGCGACCTGGCCCCGCGTCGGTGCCACGACCCAACGCCAGTCAGGGCATGATGGGTCGTCCCCATCGTCCGGAGCCGCCATTGCCGGACCGAGCGCCACAATGACTTCCACCTCGTGCCCGGCCGCCTCCAGCGCCCGGCACGCCGCCGCACACGAGCCCGCCAGCGCGGTTTCGCCGCGGGCCAGAGTCACAATCAGGCTCACTCGGGACATGCTCTCTCCCATAACGAGGCCCGCATGGCCCAGCGGCGGCGGCACGCCTACCGGCCGCCTCCCGGTCGCCCCGGATCGGCTGGCCCGTCATCCTCCCCAACCAATCTAGGTGGATTTCCCGCTATTGACAACCGGAGTTCTGGGGGCCGTCGATGGCCCGGTCAATCCAACCGCCCCCGAGAATCCAACCGTCCTGGTAAACGGCCACGATCTGACCAGGAGCGACGGCCGGCTGGGGCGTCTCGAAGTGGACGCGGGCGCGTGCTCGGGTAGCGGTTCGACGGTCGCCGGCACGGGCTGATGACGGGGGCGGATCTGGGCCAGACAGGAAACCGGCCCCTCGGGGACCGGCCCTTGCCAGTTGAACCGGGAGGCTTCCAGGCCGGTTTTTTCGAGGGCCTCGCGCGGGCCGACAACCACCGTCCGCTGGGCCGGCTCGATCGCGACGACGAACCTGGGCGCCCCCGTGGCGGGAATGCCCAGACCGCGGCGCTGGCCGATCGTGAACGCCTCGATGCCCGAATGCCGCCCGAGCACGGTGCCGTCGGTGTCCACCATTGGCCCCGAGGTCCCGGCGCCGGGCCGGCGGTGCCGCACGAACGCCAGGTAGTCGTCGTCGGGGATGAAGCAGATCTCCTGGCTGTCCGGCTTGTCGTGAACCGGCAGCCCGGCCGCGCGCCAGGCCGCGGATGTCGGCCTTGCGATAGCCGCCGACGGGCAGCAAGATTTGAGGTAGCAACTCCTTGCGAATCCCGCTCAGGACATACGACTGGTCCTTCTCGGGATCGGCCGCCCGCGCCACGCGGGGTTGCCCAGCGGCGTCCGGGCGGATCTGGGCGTAATGCCCGGTGGCCACGAACTGGGCCCCGACCTGACGGCCGTAGGCCCAGAGCTTGCCGAACTTGAGCCAGACGTTGCACAGCACGCACGGGTTCGGCGTGCGGCCCGCCAGGTACTCGTCGGCGAAGTCGTCCATGATGCGGCCGAACTCACGCTCGAAGTCCAGGACGTAGAAAGGGATATCGAGCCGATCGGCGACCGCGCGGGCGTCGAGTGCGTCGCTCACCGAGCAGCACGTCTTGGCCCGCCGCTCGGGCGTCTCGGTGTGCGCACCCGTGCGCATGAACAGGCCGATGACCTCGTACCCCTGCTCTTTGAGCAGGTACGCGGCCACCGAACTATCCACCCCGCCGCTCATCGCCAGGACCACCCGGCGCTCCATGCCTGTTCCTCGCCTTCCGCGCAATCCGTAATTCCAACAGAATCCGTCGGTGTCTCATTCAAGAATAGGCGCGGAAGGTTCTCCTCGACAACCCGGCCGGCATTTGGCTTCCTCTGAGAGGGTGTACGAGAAGGGCTTTCCATGTAGCGGCGGCCGTCTCGGCCGCTCCGGGCTTCCCATACCGGAGCGGCCGAGACGGCCGCCGCTACACAGAGGGGCCGCTCCGACCCCTTCTCGTACACCCTCTGAAAGTCCCCCGAGCCGGGGCGGCGTGCATGCACGCACTTTCATGGGGTCGGGTGCCGCGACGCATCATGACCGTTCGTTTTGGCGCGGCACGCCACGCCTGATGCACGAACCCGCTGATCCTTTCCGGTCCCCTCCCGCCAGGGGCGAGGGGACCGGAAAGACGCCTTCGGAGCTTTCGGGACAGACTCTGAATGGCTGGATTTCATCCCCGGGGTTTCAAACCCCCTTATACTTCTCTGGGAGTCTCGCCCTGGAGGTGGCCATGAAAATGAAGGTCGTTCTCTACCCGTCGGAAGAAGACGTGGCGGTCCGCGCCCCAAGCTTGCCTGGTTGTTGGTCACAGGGTGCGACCGTGGACGAAGCCCTCGCGAACATCGCGATCACGATTCAAGAGTATCTGGGGGCAGAGATTGAACCCGCGGAAGGGTACGATGTGTAAGAAATCGAAGTGACTGTTTGATGATACTGATTCCAGTCCCGCCAACACAGACAATGGGGAGATCCCCTTCCATGCTCGCTCGCCGCGTGTCCTACCTCCTCGGTTCGTTCGCTGTGGTGCTCGTGCTGGGCGTGATCGCCCGGACGGACGAGATCGTGCTCGTGCCGGATACAACGATCAAGACGACCGGCGGGAAGATCGTCGGCAAGATCGAGGCGGAATCGCCGACCGTCGTGAAGATCGCGCCGACCGCCGGCCCCGCGAGGATGTGCCGGTCGAGCAGATCGAGTCGATCAGCTACACCGGGCAGCCCGGCAGCATGGGGACGGCGCAGATCAACGAGAAGAACAACGATTTCGTCAACGCGCTGGCCCAGTACAAGAAAGCCGTCACCGACGCCGGCACGGCCCAACCGCTGGTGGCCGAGGCCGCGCAGTACGGCCAGGCGGCCATGCTGGTCGAGCTTGCCAAGGGAGACGCCACGCGGCTCGACGAGGCGCTGACGCAGCTGGATGCCTTCACCAGGACGCACCCGCGCAGCCGGAACCTGGGCCCGGCCCTGGAGTCGCTGGCGCGGCTGGCGCCTTCGAAAGGCGACACCGCCCGCGCCGACCAGGCGCTGACCAGCCTGGCGGCCGTTCCCTGGGCGGCCGACCGGGCCCAGGTCTTGAAAGCCAAGGTGCTGGTCAAGAAGGGACAGAACGACCAGGCGCTGAAGATGCTCGATCAGATCATCGCCACCGCGCCGCAAGGCTCCTCCCGGCGGCTCGAAGCCCGCCTGGCGCGCGCCGAGACGCTGGCCGCGAGCCAGAAGTTCGCCGAGGCCGAGGCCGCCGTCCGCGAGGTCATCAAGGAGACCCCGCCCGAGAAGGCCGACGTGCAGGCCCTCGCCCACAACACGCTCGGCGACTGCCTCCGCGCCGGCGGCAAGCTCAAGGATGCCCTCCTGGCTTACCTCCATACCGACATCCTCTACGACAAAGATAAGGAAGAGGACGCCCGCGCGTTGTTCCAGATCGCCCAGCTCTGGCGTAAATTGAACCAGTCCGAGCGCACGACGAGGCCATGGCCCGCCTGCGCGATCGCTATCCCCAGAGCCCCTATCTGAAATCGGGCGCTGCCAAGCCTTGAGGGGTTGGCAGCACGGATTCCGTCTTGTAGGGTAGGCTTCCGCCCGCCCATCCCAAAGTCTTAACCCTTCCTCGCGGTTGTCACAGAATCTGTGGTCGGGGATCCAAGGACCGCGATCATGAACAGATTGGGACTCGCGCTTTCCGGCGGTGGTTTCCGGGCGACGCTCTATCACCTGGGTCTGGTCCGCTTTCTGCGTGACGCGGGAATCCTGCCCCGGGTGACGCACATCTCCGCGGTGTCCGGCGGCAGCATCATCGCCGCCCACCTGGTGCTCAACTGGGACCGCTACAACGGCTCACCCAGCGAGTTCGAGGCCGCTGCCTCCCAGCTCCTTGCCTTCGTACGTCTCGACGTCCGCAACCGGATCACACGCCGCTTTCCCCTGTGCTCGCCCCTGTGCTGGCCGCGCCGGCTCCTGGGACTCTCGAACCGCAAATTGACGCGCACGGGGCTACTGGAGTACCACTACGAGAAGTATCTCTACGGGGACACCAATCTCTTCGAGTTGCCGGAACGGCCGGAACTGCACATCCTCGCCACCAACCTGAGTGAGGGGTGTCTCTGCTCCTTCAATCGCCACGGCCTGTGGAAGGTGCACCTGCAACCGGGGCACGCCGTTCGCATCGACCGGATCCACGTCGGGCTGGCCACGGTACCGATGGCTGTCACCGCCTCGTCGGCCTTCCCCGGGTTCTTCGCGCCGGTCGAGCTCACGGGCGCGGACGTCGGCGTCAGCAGCGGCCGGTTCGGCCGGCAGGCGTATACGGACGGAGGCGTATTCGACAACCTCGGCGTGCGGATGTTCCGTTGCCTGGAGCGACCGCTCCTGGCGGAGACTCCCCTGGCCGGCGACGACTTCTTCGATTTCCAGGCCGTCGTCGCGACCTTGTTCGAGGCCGGAAAGTCCAGCGAGGACACACCGTTTCGGCGGCTCGGTCGGATCATGGCAGCAGCGCGCAACCGACCGGACATGGTGTCGCTCAGCGACGCGGGTCGGCCGGTCGGGACCGACCTCCAGTTGATTCCAGAGCCACCACCGGGGGTCAACCCGCCCCGCTTGCCGTCGTCCGGACCGGAGGCCGGCAACGGCGCCCGTCAGGACCTTGTGCTGTCGATTCTCGGGGACGTGCTGCGCCACTACCAGTTACAGCGCGAGCCGCTGTTCGCCGGACTGAAACCCGGGGACCCGGACGCGGACGCACTCCTCCATGCCAGCCGCCCCGGCGGCCAGGCCCTGGAGGCCGGCGACCAGGCCTGGCTGAACCGACACCTGCTCGAAGCGGCCTTCCGGCAGGCCACGGGCCGTCCCTGCTTCCGCAGACTCGACCGGGCGCTGGACGGCGTGCTCGTCAGCGATGTCGGAAAACGGATCGAGGTTCAGGGCAACCGCCGCGCCGGCGGACTCATCCGGACCGCCCTGCGTGCAACCGATATCGTCATGGATCGGGTCTGGCAGCTCGAGACAGACAGGTTCCGGGATACGCCCGGCTTCATCTTTGCCCCGATTACCGAGGTGGTCGAGCTGGCCGAGGACCCGACCGCCTTGCACCCGGAGATCCAGCGGCAGGCGGCCAACATCCGCACCGACCTCGATCGCTTCTCGGCGCTGGAAATCAGCAGCCTGGTGCGACACGGATACTGTGTCGCTCGCAAGGTCTGCCGGGCGCAACCCGACATGTTCGGAGCCGAGTTGCCGGTCGGCGCTCCCTGGGATCCCGTCTCCCGCGCCACGGCCGCTCCCGTCGCGCTAGCCCCGCCCAGCCGACTGTCGGCGGAGCCGGTCGCGGCCACGGTCGAGGCGCGGACGCTGCAAACGTCGGCCCACCGGCGGATCTGGAGTACCTTGCTCGACCGCCGCGACTGGACGGCCTACATCTACGTGCCACTCCTGATTCCGATCCTCTTTTTACTCCCCTACCTTGTGGTCAAGTCCCACCAGCGGTCCCAGCGGATCAACCATCTGGTGGAATCGCTGTCCCAGGGGAGCCGGGACCTCGGGCAGATGAGCCGACTGCTCGAGGGCAGGCAGGAGCCCTGGATCGGCGCAGCCCGCCGAGGAAGTTCGCGGCTACGACGAGCCCGATCTTCAGGATTTCGAGATCCTCCAGGACTCGCGCATCTTCGACCTGCGGAACTGGGAGCCCGTTCGGCCCGGGAAGAGCGATCCCGGTTCCTCGGTCTTTTGTTATCGGCGGTTGAAGGTGTTCAAACAGCCTGAGAAAGTCGGGGGCAACCTGTTCCACGTCTTCCTGCTCGGAAGCAGTGCCAGAACGGCGGTGCGGTTCCCACCGCAGCAACTTCAGCCGAAGCTGCTCATGAGTCGCGTGGAAGGCGCGACCCCCGCTCAGACGGAATACCGCTGGCACGCCGTCTATGACTTCCAGCATGTGCCGGCCGGGGAGTTCGTCGATCTCCTCGTCGACTACCACACCCCGGGACGCGATCTGCAACGCGGCGGAAATGGGACCGCGATGACCTTCCCGATCCGCGCGGATACCGCCGAGCTGACCGCCTGGATTCTGATGCCCGAAGGGAAGCAGTACGAGAGTTTTCGCATCGTCCGGTACGAGACGGAAACGCCCGAGAAGGTGGAAGAAGTGAAGGTCGTCACCGAATACCTGGCGGAGGAATTCTACGATCATCGCCTTCAAACTGCTGTCTCTGAAGGCCGGTTACACGTACGAAGTGAGCTGGACCTATCGGTAAGGGGGCGTGGGTCATTTTAGAGGTTGTATGAAAAGCTCGGATGGGCTCTCGTCGGGTCGGCTTCCGCCTGCCAGATTCCTTCGTCTTCCGGAGAAGAGGCAGGCTGGAGGCTACCCTACGGAAGACCTTTCCTCTCATACACGAACCCGCGCATGCTGTCCGGTCTGGGTGTCTGACCCCCCTCTCCCGCCAGGGGAGAGGGGATCAGAGAGGAGAGGTCGTTCGCGTCCTTCGAGGACTTCCAGGACAGACTCTCAGTCACTTGGACAACCGATTGAGCAGCGCCTCATACTTCGCCTTCATCGCCGGGCTGCCGACGGTCGGCGACAAGGTCATGACGCCCCGGAGGATCTGGGCGGCCTGGGTCTTTTGCTTCAGGCCCACGAGGGCCAAAGCGGCGTGGTACTGGGCCTCGTAGTACTCGATCCGGCGCGGGCGGCCGCGCTCGAGCTGGGCGGACAGGTTTTTCCAGTGGTTGTAGGCGTAGTTCCCGTACTTCGCCTCGCCGGCCGCGCGATCTTCATAAAGCAGGCCCTGCTCCATCATGGTTTCGAGCAGGCGCGGGTTCTGCTTTCTGACCTCGTCGAGCCCTTGCTGGGCGGCGTCGAACTGCTTGTCCCGGCGCAGGGCCTCGGCGCGTTGCAGGCGCACGCGCACCAGGGCGTTCTGGGTGGCTTCGGATGCGGTCGGGCTGTGGAAGTCCTTCAGGATCGTGTCGAAGGCGGTGAGCGCCTCCTTGGCCTGGCCGAGCTGCAAGAGCGACTCGCCGCCGAACCGGAGCGACTCGAACGAGTGGCCCGACTTGCTCTGGACGAGGGCTTCCAGGAACTTGGCATACGACTGGCGGGTCTCGTCGCGGCGGGTTTTCGAGGCCGCGTCGGTCTTGGTCTCAAGGACGTCGAGCTCGCGCTTCAAGGAGCGATTCAGCTCGTAGTAAAGCTGGGTCATGGTCGCGCCCTCGCTGCCGCCGGCTTTCTCCAGGGCGACCATGTCGGTGATGGCGTCGTTGGCCTGGCCATTGGCGATGTGGGGCGCAGGTGCAGGACCATCAGCGTGTTGCGGAGCTTGGCCACGTCGGGATCAAATGGGCCGTCGCCGAGCTCCTGGGCGATCGGTTCGAGCAGCGCGAGGACCTTCTTGGGCTCGCCGCTGAGGCGGTAGACCTCGGCCAGGGTGTTGGCATTCGTCAAGAAGCCGACATCGGTGGGCGGCGTCTTGGCGGCGCGGCGTGCGGCGAGGGCCTTTTCCAGCAACTGCACGGCGGTCTGGGCTTCCTTGGCGGCGCTGGCTTCCTTGTCCTTGCCCTGATCGCGGAGGACCAGGCTTTGTTTCCAGTGGGCCTCGCCGGCTTTGACGAGGGCGTCATTGCGGCGGGGGGATTTTTCCTGAACCGCTTCAAACGCGGCGGCGGCCTTGAGGAACTGGCCGCGGCTGAGGTCGATCTCGCCGAGGGTCACGCGCACGGCGTCGCCGGTATCGGCATCGGGCCAGGTGGCGGCGGTGTAGGTGGCCAGGTCGATGAGGTGGTCGAGGTCGGCGGTGCGGTCGAGCTTGGTGTAGTTGTCGTAGGAGTAGGTCCAGGCGGCCAGGCCGATCTCGGCGGCCTTGGAAGAGTTGATCTCGGGCGCCTTGGGGGCCATGCTCCACTTGGGGTAAAACCGCGCCAGGTGCTCGGCGGCGACGGCCGCGGCGTAGTAGTTGCCCTGCGCGAAGAAGCAGAAGGCGAGCGAGAAGCGGGCGTAGTTGATCTTGTCCTGATCGTGGGCCTGGTCGGCCCGCCGGGCGGCCTGGCGCAAGAGGGCGAGGGCGCGCTCCCAGTCGTGGGTCTCGGCGGCCGTCTTGGCCTGGCCGAAGGCATCCTCGAAGCTCAGGCCGGCGATCGCGCCCGGCCGGTCGGTGGTCGCGGGACGGTTCTTCTTGAGCAGGGCGACGGCGCCGGCCTTCACGGCGGAGGGATAGACCACCACCTCGCCGAGCAGGTCGGCCGCGCGGTGCTGAAGGGCCGCCTTCTCGGCGGCCTTCGCCGTGGGAACCTGGGCCAGCAGGTTCTTCGCAAGCTGGTAGCGGACGCCCAGGCCCTCCTCGGTGCGGGTGTCGCCGGGGTGATTTTTGAGCCACTCCTCGGCACGATCGACGGCCTGGGTGGTCTCGCCGCGCTGACCGTGCAGCACGATGCGGAAATACGCCACCTGCCGCTTCAACGGGGCCAGGGCGGGGTCGGGCTGGTTCAAGAGCTCGTTGTAGATGCCCATCGCAGAGCCGGGCTCGCCCTTTTCCTCGTAGCACTTGGCTTCCCACATGTGAGCGAAGAAGCCGGCCAGGCGTCCGCGGTAATTGTCGTAAATCGTCTTGAACGCGCCCCGTGCGGTGTCGAGCAGGGTGTTGCGTTCCTTGCTCTTGGGGTCGTAGGACTGGGCTTCCTGGTAATCGACCAGGGCGCGCTGGAGCTCGGCATCCATCAGCGCGGCCTGGGCCTGGTCGCGTGGGCCGCGCTGGGGATCGTTATCCGGGACCGACTTCGGGAACGCCTCGAACGCCTTGCGGAGCGGCACGAGGGCACGATCGTAGGTCTTGCGCGCCTCGGCGAAAGCGGTGTGGGCCTCCGTTTGGCGGGCGCGCTTCATGTCGGCGGCGTCGGTCTCGGCGGCCTGGAGGGCGGCGGTCTGACCGCGCTCGAATTGCACGCGGGCCAGGGTGGCGAGCGCCTCGGCGGCTGGCGGCGTATCGGCCGCACGCTTGACGAACTGGTCGAGCCCGGCGCGGGCCTGTTCGAGCAGGCGCGGCGGCGCTCAAGATCGGCGCGCGTGACCGCCTCTTCGAGCAGGTCCCGGCCCTGCTCGATGTCGAGGACCGCCTTGATCTCGGCCGGGGTGTCGGCCGCCTGGCGGAGCCGGTCGATGTCTTCCTGGGCCAGATCAAAATAGCCCCGGTCCCGCAAGCCCTGGAGAAACTTCCGCTCAAGCTGAGCGTTTGGATTTGCTTCCTGGGCCGGTGCCGAGAGGAACGGGACCAGAATCAAGGGCGCGATCAGGGCCCACGACGAACGTCGCCAGGTCGTCATGCGCAGGACTCTCCACCGCCAGAGTCGCATCGTGGAGCACAAGGTTTTTCAGTATGATCTTCACTGTACGGCGCGGCGGCGCGGGTCGTCAATCAAGGGGCATGGCCTGGGTCGCTTGCGAACGGCCTTCTTCACCACAGAGTCACAGAGAACACAGAGACGGACGCAGAGACTCTGTGAGAACTCTGTGCTCTCCGTGTCTCTGTGGTGAATCCGGAGGGTTTTCGTTTCCACCCCAGCCGAGAAGATAGGACTCGCCGACTTGCCTCGTTACTTCAAATACAAGACACGCGACGACCTGGCCCGCGCCGCCGCAGAGCTGGGCCTGACGGTGGCCGCGGATCTTTCCCCGTTGTTTCAGCCGGCGACCGTGGCCGGACGGACGGTGGGCAATCGCCTGGCCATCCAGCCGATGGAAGGGTGCGACGGCAACCCTGACGGCACCCCCGGCGAGCTGACCTTCCGCCGTTACGAGCGGTTCGGCGGCGGCGGGGCGAAGCTGATCTGGGGCGAAGCCGCCGCGGTCGTGCCCGAGGGCCGGGCCAATCCCCGGCAGCTCGCCCTCGATGAACACACCGCGCCGGCCCTCGCGCGCATGGTGGAGACAGTGCCGCGCCGCGCACCGGCAGAGCCTCGGCGATGACTCCGACCTGATCATCGGTCTGCAGCTCACCCACTCCGGCCGTTACAGCTACCCCCGGCCGATCCTCGCCCAGCACGACCCGCTCCTCGATGGCCGCACGATCATCGACAAGAGCACCGGCGCGGCCGGCCGGCCCGCGACTATCCCATCCTCACCGACGACGCTCTCGACCGGCTCCAGGACCGCTACGCCGAAGCCGCGCGCCGGGCGTTCGGCATCGGCTTCGACTTCGTGGATCTGAAGCAGTGCCACCGCTACCTGCTCAACGAGCTGCTCGCGGCCCGCACGCGCCCCGGCAAGTACGGCGGCTCGTTCGAGAACCGGACGAGGTTCATCCGCGCGATCGTCGCCCGCATCCGCGACGAGAACCCGGGCAAGATCATCGCGACCCGCATGAACGTCTTCGACGGTCTGCCTTACATCAAAGGTCCGGACGACGTGGGCGTTCCCGGCCCTCATTCGCTTCCCGTCCACTCGTGCTGGGGCACGCCGCGGAGGACCCGTTCGAGCCCGACCTGGCCGAGCCGCTGCGGCTCATCGGGATGCTCGCGGACCTGGGCATCGGCCTGCTCAACGTGACGATGGGCAACCCCTACGCCAGCCCGCACATCGTGCGGCCGTTCGAGTATGCGCCGCCGGACGGCTATGAGACGCCCGAGCATCCCTTGATCGGCGTGGCCCGGCACTTCCGGCGACGGCGACCATCCAGCAGGCGTTCCCGGCGCTGGCCGTGGTCGGCTCGGGTTATAGCTGGCTCCAGGCGTTCGCGTTCCAGGCGGGTGCGGCCAACATCCGCGACGGCCGCACGACGTTCGTCGGCATCGGCCGGGCGGCGCTCGCCCAGCCGGATTTCGGAGTCCTGCTGCAACGCGGCCAGCCGCTCGACCCGAAGCGCATCTGCCGCACCTTCAGCTACTGCACGGCCCTGATGCGCTCCAAGCACAACGCGCTCGGCCAGTTCCCCACCGGCTGCCCACCTTTCGACAAGGAGGTCTACGGCCCGATCTGGAAAGAGGCCCAGGAAACGGCACCGGTCCGGAAGTCATAAGGTCTTGTAGGGTAGGCTTCAGCCTGCCATATTCATTTGCATATGAGATTGGCAGGCTGAAGCCTACCCTACAAGAGTGCCGCCGCCACGGCGTTCGAGAGCCGTGCCAGATAGCGGCCGTCGTCGCCGGGCTGGCGGGACGTACACAGGATGCAGAAGGCGTCGGCGTCGGGGTCGATCCAGAGCATGCAGCCGGTGGCGCCCCAGTGGCCGTAGGCATTCAGGCCGAGCAGATCGCCGAAATGGGACGACTGGCCCGGCCATCGCAAGCGCCAGCCCAGGCCCCAGGGGCGGCAGCGGCGCTCCTCCTCGGGCAAGAGTGGAAAGCCCACAAGCTGGTTGGTCGTCATCGCGCGCACCGACGCCGGGCTGAGCACCCGCACCTTGCCAAGCTCGCCCTCGTCGAGCATCATCCGGCAGAACCGGGCCAGGTCCAGCGGCGAGGAGACCAGCCCGCCCCAGGGTGAGCCGAGGGAGCGCCAGTAGGGCGTGTTGTAGTTCCAGTCGCTCGCCGCCTGCTCGTCGTTGAGCTGCACCGGCACGATGCGCCCGGCCCAGTCGTCCGGAGCGCCGAGCGACGTGTCGGCCATGCCGAGCGGCTCGAAGAACTCGCGCCGGAGGAACTCCGCCAGGGACAGGCCCGAGACCCGCGCGACAATCTCGCCCAGCATCGTGAAGCCCATGCTCTGATAGCGCACCATTGTTCCGGGCGTGAACAGGAGCGATTGGCGGCACGTCCCTTCCACGAAGGCGGACAGAGGCGCATGGGCCGCGCGGAGCGCGACATTCTCGGGCAACTGGTCGCACAGGCCCGAGGTGTGCGTCAGGAGGTGCCGCAGCCCCACATTCTCCTTGCCGTTCTCGGCGAACTCGGGCACGAAGTCGGCCACGCGATCGTCGAGCGTGATGTGCCCGCGCTCGATGAGCCGCACAACGGCGGCGGCCACGAGGGGCTTGGTGATCGAGGCGACCCAGAACAGTCCCCCGGCCTTCACGCCATAAGCACGCGGCTCGACCACGCCGCCGCGCCGTCCCACGCACAAGGCCGATGCCGCCACTTCGCCCGACTCGGACCAGCGCTGCATGAGGTCCCCGGCCTGCTCGAGCCGCTCCGGCAAGAACCCCACCCGTTTTGGACTGACGATGGAGAAAGGCAACATGGCCCTACCCGAATTGACATAGTAGGGTGCGTGAAACGCACCAAGCCTTTATCCGATAAACAGATTGGTGTGTTTCACGCACCCTACGGGGAGAGATTCTAACTGCTCGCACTGCGATACGACCGCAGCGCGTGCCGGAAGAACCGGCGGCTGATCCACAGAAACGCGATGGTTGCCACGATCGTGAAGACGACCAGTGGCGGCTCGAACGTCTTGACCATCACCCGCGCCGGGATGTTGACCACCAGGAGGATCGGGATGATGTAGGTGAAGAACCGCCCGATGGGATCGGCCCAGGATGCGCTGAAGATCTCCTTGGGATAGCGCGCCAGGCTGGAGAACATCCACCACATCTCCATCAGGCTCTGGTTCCGCACCAGCCAGACCGACGCCGAGGCCATCATGAACATCAGGCTGTACGCGAGCAAAATGCCACAGCCGAACAGAACCGCGAAGGCCGCCAGCCGCCCCGGATCGAAGGCCCAGTGCATCTGCCGCAGGGCGATCAACATGACGCCGGCACCCATGAAGATATTGGGCACGCAGCCCCAGTCGAGCCGCCGGCACGAGACGAGGAACTGCTCGTCGATCGGCCGCAGCAGCAGGAAATCGAGATCGCCGGTGCGCACGAGCTCGGCGAACTCGTTGCAGTTGTCGAGGAACACCGACTCGATGAAGCCGTTCATGGAGAAGAAGCAGCCGACGAAGAACAGGTATTGCGCCTGCCCCCAGTCGGCGATCATCCGCGTCTTGCCGAAGATGACCGCATAGAACGCCAGCATGATGCCCAGCCAGAGCACCTCGACCGACACCTTGACGAGAAAATTCGACCGGAATGCCATCTCCCGCGCCAGCGCGTAACGGGCGAGCGAATAGGCCAGGCGGACGTATTTCCAGAAGGAGGACATGTTCTCATCCCGGTTTTTGTTTTTCGTAGGGTAGGCTTTAGCCTGCCATATTTATAAATGAATATGGCAGGCTAAAGCCTACCCTACAAGAGGAAGACCAGGGAATCCTCATTCCAAGAGCTGATCTCGGACCTGTGGGAAGGTCATCTCGGAGCGTCCCCAATCGGGGTCGTAGTCTCCACTCCGAACATAGCGATGGAAGGACGACCACGTCCAGTCACGCGGATAGCTCGCCAGGCCGTGTTTGACCGGGTTGTAATGGATGTAATTCACGTGGTGGATCAGATCATCCTCATCACGAATCATATGCTCCAGGAACCTCGCCTGCCAGATTCCGCGACGGCGCTGCCGGTACTGCCCCGGGGGAACTCCGCGTTCTTGGCCGCCACGCTCGACCCATACATGAGTGAACCGCGACTTGATTGCGCTCCAACGGAGCGAGTAATCGTGATCCTCTCTGGGAAGCGCCCAGATCGCGTGCAGGTGGTCGGGCATCACCACAATGGCGACGGTCTCGAACGGTCGGTCCTTGCGCACCTCTCGCAGAGTCGTGCCCAGCAGCCGACACGCGTCGGGGTTCTGGAAAAAGGGAAATCTCTCAGCAGTGACGACGGTGAAGAAATAGGTGGCACCTGGAACGAGATAGCGCCGGAAGTCGGGCATGAGGATGATTTCCTTTCTTTCTCTTGTAGGGTAGGCTTTAGCCTGCCAGTTCTAATATAAGTGAATATGGCAGGCTAAAGCCTACCCTACAAGACAGAAAGATCATCCTCCGAACGCGCTGTATCGCTTCAATCCCGCCCGGAACAGCCACCGCGCCAGGACGGCGAAGGCCACGGCCCAGAACACCGCGCCGGCGAGGCCCCAGAGCAGCGCCTCGCCCTGGACCTTGCCCAGGAACACGACGGCCGGGAAATACGCCATGTACTGAAACGGCAGCATTTTGAAGATCGCCGCCCAGGGCCAGGGCAAGAGGTCGAGTGGGAACATGTGGCCGGAGATGAAGAAGTTCAGCGACATCGTGATATAAAGCAGCGAGGTCACCTCGAGGAACCAGAAGCCCACCATGCCGACGGCCGCCTCGAAGAAGAAGCCGACGAAGAAGGCCATCACCAGCGCAGCCAGGTAGGCCAGCCACGTCGTGGGATCGGTCGGGACCTTCCCGGCGAAGAAGTGGCGGCAGAGAAAGAACAGCACGGCATACGGCAAGGCCGAGGAGATGATGTAGCTGATCTTGTGCGCGACCCGGTACGAGACCAGGTAATGGATCATGTCGATCGGCTGGAGCAAGTATTTCTTGATGACGCCGTCGCGGATCTCGCGCGATGCCGCTGGCCAGGCCGGGCATGCTGGAGAACATCCGGCTGATGTTGACCATCAACAAATAAGCGATCGTATCGTGATAATCGAAGCCACTCAGCCGTGTCTGACCCGTGGCCGCGCGCGCCCGGTAGATCGCGCTCCAGAGCAGGATGGTCGTCAGCATCGGCAGGAAGCGCAGGAACGTGTTCAGGAAGAAGTCGCCCCGGTAGGTCAGGCGCTCGACCAGCGAGACGCGGCAGATCTTGGCGTACTTGCGCAGGCCGCCGCGGGGGATGGCGGCGGCCGGCACGACGGGCGCCGTCGTGGTCTCGACCAGACTCTCAAGCGGCGTCATGGCTGGCACGGCCCTCCTCGAACACGCGGGCGATGACCTGCTCCAGGGGCGGGTCCTGCACGCTGATGTCGGCCACCTGGTCCTGGTAGCAATCGAGGATCGCGCCGAGCACCTCGGCGACCCGCGCGATCGACCTTGAGCCGGGCGGTGCCGCCGTCGCGGCCGACGACCTCGCCGAAGCGTTCCATGCCGTCAGGGGTGGTCCCCTCGGCAAACACGAGCTTCACCAGCTTGGCGTGGCCGAAGCGATCGGCGAGATGGGACAGGGGGCCGTCGTAAATCAGCTTGCCTTCGGCGATGACCAGCACGCGCCGGCACAGCGCCTCGATGTCCCGCATGTAGTGGCTGGTCAGGAGCATGGTCACGCCGCGCCGCTCGTGGTATTCGCGGAGACACTTCTGGATGGCGACCTGCGCCACCACGTCCAGGCCGATCGTCGGCTCGTCGAGCAGGAGCACCTGCGGCTGGTGCAACAGCGCCGCGATCAGCTCCATCTTCATCCGCTCGCCCAGCGACAGCTCGCGCACCGCCTGGCGCGTCAGGCGGCCGACGTCCAAGAGCTCGGTCAGCTCGTCGAGGGTCGCGTGAAAGAGGTCGTCGGGGATGGAATAGATTTCCTTGTGGAGCTGGAAACTATCGGCGGCGGGGAGGTCCCACCAGAGCTGGTTCTTCTGCCCCATGACCAGGGCGAAGCGGCGGCGGAAGGCGTCCTCGCGGTTCCAGGGGACGAAGCCGAGCACCCGCGCCGCGCCGGCCGACGGGTAGATCAGACCCGAGAGCATCTTCAACGTGGTTGTCTTGCCGGCGCCGTTGGGACCGAGAAACGCCACCAGCTCGCCCGGCTCGATCGTGAACGAGACGCCATCGACGGCCCGGACTTCCTTGTACTCCCGGCGCCAGAGTCCGCGCACCGATCCGAGCAGGCCCTCCTTCTTCTGGAACACACGATACAGTTTCGTCAGTCCGTCCGCGGCGATGATCGGCATGAAAACGATGTCCTCGGGGGAGCGAGTGGTCATCCCATTGTAATGATCCTGGTCTCGAAACCCCAGGGCGCCCGGTGCCAGGGACCGCATCCCCGGGGATAACTTCACCGAATCGTAACAATGCCGTCACTCCGAGCGCGAATCCTCTCTTGCCGGGGCCGTTACCGTTGTCCGTCGGCCGGACGGGTGGGTATCGTGCCCGGAAGGGTGTACGAGAAGAGAGGTCGGAGCGGCCCCTCTTTGTAGCGGCGGCCGTCTCGGCCGCTCCGGGTCGGGAATCCGGAATCGAGAATCCGGAATCCGGAATCGAGAATCCGGAATCGAGAATCCGGAGCGGCCGGGACGGCCGCCACTACAAAGAGATACAGCCAGGCGCAAGGAACGGGTCCGAGCACTCTAATGCCGCGGTCGCGGCCAGGTTCAAGATGCCTTTTGAGTCTGTCTGGGGATCGCTTTCGGGCCATCAAGTCCTGCTCCTCTTCGGGGCGCTGGGAATTGCGTTCGGGTTCGAATTCATCAACGGCTTTCACGACACGGCCAACGCCGTCGCGACGGTCATTTACACCAATTCGCTGAAGCCGTACCGGGCGGTGGTCTGGTCGGGCTTCTGGAATTTTCTGGGGGTGCACGCGGGCGGCATCGGCGTGGCGTACAGCATCGTGAACCTCTTGCCGGTGGATCTGCTCGTCTCGACCCACGGCACGGCCGGGTTCGGGATGGTGCTGGCGATCTTGATCGCCGCGGCATCGTGGAACCTGGGAACATGGTATCTCGGACTGCCGGCGTCGAGCTCGCACACCTTGATCGGGTCGATCCTGGGCGTGGGGCTGACGCACAGCCTGCTGTCGGGGCACGGGCTGTCGGGCATCAACTGGACGAAGGCGGCCGAGGTCGGGCTTTCCCTGCTCCTCTCGCCCATGATCGGCTTCGGCCTGGCGGCCTTGCTGTTGCTGCTGGCGAAACGGTACCTGCCCAACCCGGCACTCCACGATGCGCCCGAAGGCGATCGACCCCCGCCGCCCTGGGTCCGGGGTCTGCTCATCGGGACGTGTACGGGCGTCAGTTTTGCTCATGGCTCCAACGATGGCCAGAAGGGGATGGGCCTGATCATGCTCATCCTGATCGGCATCCTGCCCGCGCACTACGCGCTGAACCTCGCCGGGGGTTCGGGGGCCACACGCGAGTTGAGCGGCGCGGTCCAGTCCGCCGAGCGCTGGCTGGCCGATCCGGGCCTGCCGGCGGTCTTGCGCCAGCAAGCGGAAGAAGACAAGCTGCCCGCCCGGTTGAAGACACTTGCGGCAAGCCTGGAGGACCGAGATTCACTCGCCAGCCTGGACCCGAAGGCGCGTTGGGACGTGCGCACGGATCTCTTGTGCGTCGGCCGCGATTTGAAGCGGCTCGAAGGGGTCGCGCACGACGGGCACCTGACCGCGGCCCGCGATCGTCTGGTCGCGCTGCGCAAGCCGATCGTCCGGCCGATCGAGTACGTGCCGGAATGGGTCAAGATGGGCGTGGCCCTGGCGCTGGGGATCGGCACGATGATCGGCTGGAAGCGGATCGTGGTCACGGTCGCCGAGAAGATCGGCAAGCAGCACTTGACCTACAGCCAGGGCGCCTGCGCCGAGCTGGTGGCGATGAGCACGATCGGCTTGGCGGACCTGGGAGGGCTGCCGGTGAGCACAACGCATGTACTCTCCTCGGGCATCGCGGGCACGATGTGGGCGAACCGTTCGGGCGTCGAACTGGCGACCATCCGCAAGATCGCCCTGGCCTGGGTGCTCACGCTCCCTGCGGCGATGCTCCTGTCCGGCACGTTCTTCCTGCTGGGACAGTGGGCCATCATGTGAACCGATCGTAACCTCTTGTCCCGCCAGAGATTTCCCTCCTCCCGCCCGTGGCTTTGATCGGCGTCTGGCGCCGGCCCTTCCGACCTCTCTCCGGCCGGCGCGTGGCCCCTTTGGCTTCGTTCGGAAGGGGCAAATGGGGGGCAAATAGGGACGTTCTCATTTCCTATTTGTGCATGCGCAATATAGGTAAGATTTTTGGCAGTCAGTGATTTTCCCAGTTTACCCAAACCTCTACAAGAAATAAGAACGTCCCTATTTTACCCCTATTTTACCCTGACATGACGAGCCAGATGCGGGCAATCCGCTCGTCTGGATCTGTGGGAGCCCGGGGGGAGCAATCCCCCTGGGCGACCCGGCCCTTTCCCCTTTCCCGAGTGAATCCCTTACTCCCCCGAATGAATCCTTTACTCCCCCGAATGAATCCTTTACTCTCCACGATTGAGCCGACAGACTGACAAGAACCGAGATTCAAATGAAACAACTCCTTCGTCAGGCCATCGAGCATATGCCTGCGCCTCTGCCCGTCCTACTCCAGGATTCCTTCCGATTCGTCCGATACGGACAAATCCGCCGTCGTCGGAGGGTCCACAACCGGATTCTCGGGCGCTTGGAGTCAGCGGAAGTCGTCGCTCAGGGACCTTTCCGCGGGATGCGCTACATCTCCTCCGCCTTCTGCTCCGAAATCCTACCCAAGTTGGTTGGTACCTACGAGAGCGAGACCAGTCCGGCCATCGAGGCGATCTGCGGCGCAGGGGTGCGACCGGATCGTGGACATCGGCGCGGCCGAGGGCTATTACGCTGTGGGACTGGCGATCCGAAACCCGCCGCACGACCATCATCGGCTTCGAGATGAATTCCTCGGCGCGTTACTATCTTCGGCGGCTCGCCCGTCGAAACGGCGTGTCCGACCGGATTGAGGTCCGGGGCCTCTGCGACCTCGATTCTTTGGCCGAGACTCTGGAGGGGCCTGACCCCGCCGTGATTTGCGACTGCGAGGGTGCCGAAGACCTCCTGCTCCGCCCCGACAAGATCGCGCCGCTCCAGCGCGCTTCGTCCTCGTCGAGACGCACGATGGTCTGATGACCGACGCCGGCATCCTGGAGGGCATCACCGATCGCCTCCGCGAGCGATTCGAACCGACCCACATCGTCGAAGTCATCGCCAGCCGCGAACGAAGCCGCGAAGACCTCCCAGCCGAAAGCCGCTTATCGACCGAGGAGGCGATCGAGGCGATGGACGAGGGTCGTCCCTGGGCTCAATGGCTCTTCATGACACCGAGGACATAGAAGGTCGGGTGCGTCGCGTCTGCGACGACGCACCTCTTCGCGGGTGGCCCGGACAACGTCACGTTGTCCGGGTGGCGCAGCCACAAGAGGCGGCAGTGTGGCCGCGGGGCATCCCCTGAGCTTCCGGGCCGGGTCTGACCTCTCTTGTCGCTGCGCGACCCGGACAACGTGGCGTTGTCCGGGCCACCCGCGCGGTAGAATCGATTCAGGAGGTAACCATGAGTCCCATGCCGGACCACGAGGCCACATCGGCCATCCCGTCTCCAGACATGGAGGAATTGAAAGACACCCTCGATCGGGCCCTACGGGGCCTTCGCGATCCCGCCGCGATGGACCGCGCCGCCGAACGCATGGACCGGATGCGCGAGGAGATGCGACGGCGGATCGGCGCGGGGGAATGGGCCGTACCGCTCACCCGCGAGACCCGTGACGAGGAATGAGATACGTCCTGGACAGTTGCGTGGCCTTGAAATGGGTGCTCGCCGAGCCCGATGCCGACAAGGCCATCCGGGTCCGCGACGCGTTTCGCCAGGGCCTCCACGAATTGCTCTCACCCGACATCTTCCCCATCGAGGTCGCCCACAACCTCGCGAAGGCGGAGCGGCGGGGGATCATCCTGCCGGGGGAGGGTGTGAAAAAGCTCAACGACGTCTTCGCCTTCATGCCCGACCTGCACCCGTACTCGCCGCTCTTGCCGCGTGCCTTCGCCATCGCCTCTCAGGCCCGCATCGGCGTCTACGATTGCCTCTATGCCGGCGGGGTGGCACTGGCAAAGCCAGTGGCACACGGGAAAGGCCATTCATCTCTTGGGTGCCACTGGCTTTGCCAGTGCCACCCCGCCGGAACAGGAAGGATGTGATCTTCTGACCGCAGACGATCGGTTGCAGCGGAGCCTGCCGAACCACCGGATCACGCTGCTCTGGTCGCTGCCCTGACTCACGGCCGGACTCGGCGGGTGGCCTGAGGTTCCGCGCAGGAACCACGGATTCACAGGGAAAAGCGGCGGGGTGGCACTGGCAAAGCCAGTGGCACACGGGAGAAAGGCCACTCATCTCTTGGGTGCCACTGGCTTTGCCAGTGCCGCCCCGCCGGACTCATTTAAGGGTGATCTGTCCCGCTCGGAAGTCGATCGTCAGCACCCCATCCCGGAGGAAGTCCAGACCGAGCAGGCCATGCACCGATGCGCTCACGGGCAGCGTGTAGGCCAGGACAGGAAAGCCGAAGCGATGCCGGCCCAGGGCCGTCAATCTTGTCAGGATCACCTTCGGGACGGACGCCACCAGACTTCCTGTCGTCATCTGGGCGCGATCCGTCACACCCGCCAGGTCGTAACCCAAGGCGAGCAGCACGGTTTCGTTGAGCAGACTGGTCGTCGCCCCGGTATCGAGGATGAGTTGGAGAGCCAGACTCCGGTCCGGCCCGGTCACTTCGGCCTGGACCAGAATCGGCCCGTGTCTCGGGTCGAAGACCTGGCTCACAGGACGAGCACCAGGTTCTCGGGGATCGTGCCCAGGAAGTGAAGGGCGTACCGGCCGGGTGGATACTCCAGGGCCTTGCGGCAAACCTCGTCTCGATCCGGGCCGTGAAAGAGAACCTTGCCCGCCTGAAGTGCGAGCGTCTCGTCGGTCTGGGGCTCGCCGACCAGCACCCAGTCCGGTGCAAAGCGCGCCTTGATCTCGTCGATCGTCAGCACCTCGTCCATGTTCGGTTCCTGTATCGTTGTACCCTATTCATCATCCCGCCCGCGGGCCTTCCGGTCAAGGAGGCACAAAAAGAGAGGTACGGGCTCTCGTGATGACGATTGTCTGAGAGTCTGTCCCAGAAGTGGCTGCCTGGTGATTTCGGTTTCAGCCCCGAAGGGGCGACAGTCAATAGCCCAGGGCGTCAGCCCTGGGAACCAGGGCGACGAAAACATCTTCCTCCGCAGCCCCGAAGGGGCGGCCGAAGATCCGGCGGGACCATGGGCTCTATCGCCCCTTCGGGGCTGCGAAGGGGTTCTTGGGTCCGTTTCGCGGTCCCAGGGCTGACGCCCTGGGCTATTCACTGTCGCCCCTTCGGGGCTGAAACCGGAATCATCGGATCGCCCCTTCTGGGACAGATTCTGAGCCTGGCCTCGCGTCGCCGCGGCCCTCTTTCGCGGCGGCAGAGGGCGGCAGGGCCTGCGCGGATTGCGGTTTATACGCCTGCGGTGTACCTTGGGTGAATGGGACAGTCGATCCGGGATGTCGATCCGGGTGAGTTGCGGCTCCCTCCGAGCCGCGCAAGCGGTGTGGACCCCTGAAAGCTGCACCAGCAGATCCGGCAATTCGGGGCGTCGCACACCGGGATGCCGCCGATCCTGGTTTACGAGGACCCGGATGGCCTGTTGGAGATCTCGGATGGGGTCACCCGGGCCACTCGAATGGCGAAGCTGGCCCCCGGCGTGTCGGTGCCCGTCGTGGTGATAGGACGCTACCGAAGGAGCCGATCCGGCTCCCCAAGCGTGAGGGATCGGTTATGAGCGCGGACGACACCCGAGCGGAGTTGTTTGCCGCCTTCCGAGAGCTGTCTGAAGTCATCCCCGAGATGCGGGCCGGTCAGCTCATGGCCGCCGTGGGAGAACTCTGCGCGGACCTCCACGGGCGCGGCCTCTGGGACGCGGACGACCAAGAACTGCTCGAGGCCGCGTGGCTGTTCCGCCGGAACTACGAGGCGGCTGTCATGCCCAGCCGTGAGAACGCCTAGTCTTGTAGACACAATGGTTGGACCAGTCGCTCACGCCATCGTGGGTTACGCTGGAGGTGTGTGGCCTTCAGCGCAGAGAGCAGAAAAGGGGTCAAGAGCAGAAAAGGGGTCAGGAGCCGATAAGGCCCGGTGCCCAAGCCCGATGCGGGCCAGAGCAGAAAGGGGTCAGGAGCCGATAAGGCCCGGTGCCCAAGCCCGATGCGGGCCGAATAGATCGGCTGCCGCTGGCTTACCCGCTTGAACTGCAAGCTCGGATGGTGCGGGTCGGTGCTGCCAGAGGGCGTAGACGCGGGACGCGGGTGGCCCGGACAACACCGCGTTGTCCGGGCGGCGCAGCCGCAAGAGGCGCTGGGGTGAGCACGGAACATCCCCTGGGCGTCCGGGTTGGGTCTGACGGCTCTTGTCGCTGCGCGACCCGGACACCGCTTCGGTGTCCGGGCCACCCGCGGCAACCGGGGCCACCCGCGAATGACTTCGATATTCGCTACGTCCCCTTCGCCAGCACGTGGGGCGCGGATTTCCGCAACGCGGGACGGTCGGGTCACGATGATGTCAGATCAGAGGAAGGCTCGCCTTGCGCGACACGCCTGGGGTCCATCATCGTGAGATCGCCGTCATGACCGTCAGCACCCGGAAAATCGAAGCCAATCGCCGCAACGCGCAGAAGAGTACCGGCCCGAAATCCAGGTCGGGCAAGGCCCGGGTGAGCCAGAACGCACGCCGGCATGGACTGCGCGCCCAGGAAATCCCGTTCTCCAACGCCGAGAAATGCCGCCGCTGGCGACTGCTGCGAAAATGGACGGCCTACCGCCAGCCCCAGGATGACCACCAGCGGGCCTTGATCGAACGAATCGTGACCGCGCAAGTGGTGCTGGAGCGCCTTCGCTTCATGCAGGAGGAGGACTGCGCCGAAAACCGCCTGGCGGCCCGGAACTGGATCGAGGAGCACCCGGAGGACCGCGATCGGCTGGAAGCGATGGCCACGACCGGCTTGACGGTCGCGATCATGCGCTTCAGCGTGCGCCATGAGTCGCACTGGTCCCGCGTCCTGTTCCAGGCGCTCGAAGCGCTCGATGCGGCGCAAGCGCAGTGCGCGCAAATTCCCACAAAACATCTTCCACCGCAAGGACTTACGGCGGAAAACGAGGACCACGAAGAGCCCCTTGCAAAGTGTCCAATCAAAGCTACCGAGGAAACCGCCGAAGAGGTTCCGGAGCAAGAAGTTGCGGCCGAACCAGCGGTGCCGGACCGGTTCGCGGTGGTGGCTTCCGACGAGGAAAAAAACGCGGCGCAAGACCCCTTCAAGGCCCCCGAGTCGCCTTCCGAAGTCATGATCAAGCCGTGGCTTGCGTCCCGCATGGCACGTCGGCTCGGGCTGGCGGCGGCGGTGCTGGCGCTCGTCTGGATCGCCGGCGCGGCGCCCCGGCAGCGCGCGGCCGTCGGGCCGGGACCGGGCCGGGCCGCCAGCCGCGCTTCCCCTGATCGGGCGGTTTCGCGTATAATCTCTGCCCAGGATGGACCGACGACCTGGATGGATCGGATGCCTTTCAATCAGGAGGATGGACCCGCCATGGAATTGCAGCCCCCCACTTCGTTCGAGGATTCGATCGCTGACATGGACCTCGCGCAGCCTCCCGCCGACGACGTCGAGCGCCGCGAGTGGCTGATCCAGTTTCTGGGCGAGCCGTTCTGCCGCAAGCTGGGCATCTACCGGGTCCCCGACGACCTGGTGCTCTCGGTCGTCATCCCGGTCTACAACGAGAAGGACACGCATCCACGAGATCCTCCGCCGGGTCCGCGCCGTGCCGATCCGCAAGCAGATCATCCTCGTCGACGACTGCTCGACCGACGGCACCCGCGAGATCCTCCAGCGAGCTGGCAGCAGAGCGAGCCGGACCTGACGATCGTCTTCCACGACCAGAACCAGGGCAAGGGCGCCGCCCTGCGCACCGGCTTCCGCACGCGACCGGCCAGATCGTCATCGTCCAGGACGCCGACCTCGAGTACGACCCGGCGCAGTATCCCCAGCTCATCCAGCCGATCGTCGAGGGCAAGGCCGACGTCGTCTTCGGCTCGCGGTTCATCGGCGAGACGCACCGCGTGCTCTACTTCTGGCACTCGCTGGCCAACAAGTTCCTCACGCTGCTCTCGAACATGTTCACCAACCTGAACCTGACCGACATGGAGGTCTGCTACAAGGTCTTCCGCCGCGAGGTGATCCAGGGGATCACGCTCAAGAGCGACCGGTTCGGCTTCGAGCCCGAGGTGACGGCCAAGGTGGCGCGGTTCACGTGTCCCGGCCCGGGACGGCCAGCCCGGCGCGGCGGTGCCGGATCTACGAGATCCCGGTCAGCTACAACGGCCGCGACTACCGCGAAGGCAAGAAGATCGGCTGGAAGGACGGCTTCCAGGCCCTCTACTGCATCATCCGCTACGCCTTCGCCGACTGAGAAGGGTTTTTTCTGTGTAGCGGCGGCCGTCCCGGCCGCTCCGGATTCTCGATTCCCGATCCGGAGCGGCCGGGACGGCCGCCGCTACACAGAGTGGCCGTCCGACGTGCGGATTTGATGCCTCACACCAACATATCACCGGCTTGACGGCCGACTAAAATGAAAGAGCCGAAACCGGCTCGGGGCTGAGGATCGCTCTCGGCCCCGGGTCCGGTGTGTTTTCCGGTACGGTCGGTCGCGCTGCGACGAGCGCGCGACCAGGGACGAACACCATGAAGACGCGATGGGCCGTGATGTTGAGCTTGGCTCCCTTCGCCCTCGGCGCCGGCCTGCTGGTCGGTTGCGGCGGGAACGAGGCAGGCAACGCGGGCATGGGCCAGAAAACGGGCCAGGCCCTCGAAGGCGCCAAGGAAAAAACCGTGGAAGCCCTGAAAGAGGCCAAGGAGAAGACCGGCGAGGTCTTGAAAGAAGCGAAGGAGAAGACCGGCGCGGCGATCCAGACCACCGGCAAGAAGATCGAGGCCTCCGCCGAGAAGGTCGGTGAGGCCGCCGAGAAGTCCACCGAAGCCGTGGGCAAGGCCGCCGAGAAGGTCGGACTGGAGAAGACCGGCGAGAAGATCGAAGGCGCCGCCGGGAAGATCGGCGCGTCCACCGAGAACGCGACCGAGAAGACCGGCGCGGCCATCGAGGCCACAGGCGAGAAGATCAAGGGCGAGCCAAAGTAAGCGACCGCCATGACATCAAAGCGCCTTCCACAACTGGCGATTCTGGTGGTCCTGGTTCTGTTCCTGCCGGCCGTGGGACAGACGACCACGCCGCGCCGGCCCTCCGTTCATCGGCACGGCCCGAAGACCTACATGGGCCGGCCCATCGCGGATGTGATGAGCTTCCAGGGTGCGGACTGGCTGTTCCGGCCCGAGCGCGAACAGGAAGAGCAGCCCGAGAAGATGCTCGACGCCCTGGGCATCCAGCCCGGCTGGACCGTCGCCGACGTGGGCGCCGGCGCCGGCTTCACGAGCTTGCTTCTTTCGCAACGCGTCGGCCCGGCGGGCACGGTGCTCGCGAACGATGTCCAGCCCCAGATGCTCCAGATGCTCCGCGAGAACGCCCGGACGGCCGGCGTTCGAACATCAAGCCGATCCTCTGCACGCCCGCCGACCCGAAGCTCCCTGAAGGCAAGCTGGACCTGGCTCTGATGGTGGACGTCTACCACGAGATGTCCGACCCCGAGGCCAGCCTGAAGGGACTGCACAAGGCCCTCAAGCCCGGCGGCAAGCTCGTGCTGGTCGAGTACCGCGCCGAGGACCCCGAGGTGCCGATCAAGCCCGAGCACAAGATGACCGTCGCCCAGGTCAAGAAGGAGATCGAGCCGAAGGGGTTCGCGCTTCAAGGAGGTCAAGGAGTTCCTGCCCTGGCAGCATATCCTTATTTTTGAGAAGCTGGTGAGAGACACGCCGGTGAAATCGCGGCCCGGAGTCGACACGCATGACAACGACTCGTCCCCGCCATAGCAAGGAGGAGTTCGCCCGCCGCGGCGATGCGATCTACGATCGCGACCTTCGACCGCTCTTGAAGCCGGAGAACGAAGGCCATTTCGTGGCGATCGATATCGAGTCGGGCGCCTACGAGATCGACCCGGATGAACTCACCGCGTCCGATCGCCTCCTGGCGCGCGTTTCCAGCGCACAGATCTGGATCAGGCGAATGGGTTCACGCTTTGTGCACCGGTTTGGTGCTCGTCACGAGTTGACGGCCCCATGATCACCGGAACCGTCACGGCCGATCGCGAAGCAAGGATTCGCGTTCGAGTCCAGGGTCCCTTGGGGCTGGAAGAGGAGTCTCGACGCGGTCATTGACACGGGTTTCGATGGCTGGCTCAGTTTGCCACCTGCGTGCATTGCACACCTGGGTCTTGCCTGGCGTCAGTACGGCCGTGTGCTGCTGGCGGACGGCACCGAAAGTACCTTCGATATCCACGAGGGAATCGTGGTCTGGGACGGTCAGCCACGGCGAATCATCGTGGACGCGGCGGACACGACACCGCTGGTGGGAATGGCGCTCCTGGCCGGTTACGAGTTGCTCATCCAGGTCCGTCCGGGTGGTCAAGTGACGATCGAAGCCCTTCCGTAACCGATCTTCGTCATGGCCGACATTCGCAGCCCGCGTCTGCTCTATATCAAGGGCGGTCTGTTCTCGCTGCTCGGCGCTGGCCGCGGGCCTGCTGCTCGGGAGCATCCGAGCTGGAAAGTCGCCGGGTTCTTGACGCTGGCCGTCTGGGCGTTCGCGCGGGCGTACTACTTCGCGTTCTACGTCGTCGAGCATTACATCGACGGCTCGCACCGGTTCGCGGGGGCTGGTCGTTCGTGACATATCTCTGGCATCGAAGGCGAGCGCGAGCGGCCCGGCGACTGGACGATCCCACCGAAGGCGGATAGAACAATCGGTTGCGAGCCGGACGGACGACGGCTCGTGCCGGGGTGCGCCGTGCGGCCCGGTCGGATCGAATCCAGGGAGCCGAATACGCGATGAAACGCCTTTGTCTTGCGGTGCTGGTCCTCGCGGGATTCACAGCCAGTCTTGCCTCCGCCCAGGACAAGCCCCGAGAGCCGCAGGTGCCCGACCTGAAGGTCGAGAAGTACACGCTGCCCAACGGCCTCGAAGTCATCCTGCACGAGGACCACACCACGCCCGTCGTCGGGCGTGAACCTCTGGTACAAGGTCGGCTCGAAGGACGAGAAGACCGGCCGCACCGGCTTCGCGCACCTGTTCGAGCACCTGATGTTCCAGGGCTCGCAGCACCACGACGACGAGTATTTCGGCCCGCATCGAGAAGCTCGGCGCCCAGATCAACGGCAGCACGTCCGACGGACCGCACGAACTACTTCGAGACGCTCCCCGCCAACGGCCTGGAGCTGGCCCTCTGGCTCGAATCCGACCGCATGGGGTTCCTGCTCCCGGCGCTGACCCAGGCGAAGCTCGACAACCAGCGCGACGTGGTCAAGAACGAGCGGCGGCAGCGCGTCGATAACGTCCCCTACGGACTGGCCGAGGAACGGCTCGATCGAGGCGCTTTACCCGCCCGACCACCCCTACCACCACAGCGTCATCGGCTCGATGGCCGACCTCTCGGCCGCCAGCCGCGCCGATGTCTCGGCACTTCTTCCGCACCTATTACGTCCCCAACAACGCCAGCCTGGTCCTCGTCGGCGACTTCGAGCCCGACGGAAGCCAAGCGGCTGATCGAGAAGTACTTCGGCCCGATCCCGAAGAGCGCCGGACGTGACGCATCCCAAGCCCTGGGTGCCGAAGCTGGCCGAGTCGAAGCACGTGACGATGACCGACCGCGTCACGCTGGCGCGCACTCAGCTTGTCTGGCCGACCGTGCCCACGGGCCACCCGGACGAGCAGGCGCTCGACGTGCTGGCCGCGGTGCTCGGCCAGCTCCCGAAGGAGAACCGCCTCTTCCGCGCCCTGATGTACGACCGCCAGCTCGCCGCCAGCGTCCACGCGCCGACACCCGACGCAGCTGCTCGCCGGCACGTTCGAAATTCAGATCACCGCCCGCCCCGGCCAGACGCTCGACGACCTCGTCGAAGATCGCCGACGCCGAGATCGAGCGGCTGCAGAACGACGGCCCGACCGCCGACGAGGTGAACAAGGCCCTCACCGAGCGCGAAAGCAGCCTCATCCTGGGCCTCCAGTCGGCCACGCGCAAGGCCGACTTCCTCAACCAGTACAACGTCACGTTCGGCGACCCGCTCGCCTACAAGGAGGAGATGAAGAGGCTCTTCCGCGTCACGCCCGCCGACGTCCAGCGCGTCGCCAAGCAGTATCTTTCCGAGCACCGGGTCCGGCTCGATGTCACGCCGGGCGAGCAGGCCAAGCGGCCTCCCGAGGCCGAAGTCGACCGCAAGAGCCAGGGGGATGTCGCCGTCGCGCCGCCGGCCGTCAAGGACACCTTCGACCGCTCGGTCATGCCGACGCCCGGCCCGAACCCGAAGTTCACCCCGCCGCCGGTCGTGCGCAGGAAGCTCTCGAACGGGCTGAAGCTGCTGATCGCCGAGCGGCACGAGCTGCCCATCCTGACCTTGGACCTCGTCGTCAAGGGCGGCCAGAACCTCGAACCCGACGGGCAAGGAGGGCCTGGCGCAGATGGCCGCGAGCCTGCTGACCGAAGGCACCGACAGCCTGCGACTCGCTGCAACTGGCCGGGGCCTTGACCGAGATCGGCGCCTCGTTGCACGCGGGCAGCGAGCGCGAGGCCAGCGATCTGGCGCTGACCACGCTGAGCAAGCACACCGACCGCGCCCTGGGCCTGTTCACCGACGTGCTGCTGCACCCCTCCTTCCCCTCCAAGGAGCTGGAGCGCCTGCGCAAGCAGAAGCTCGCCGCCCTGGCCCGACGCGGCCGATAACCCGCAGGCCGTCGCCGGCATCGTCTTCCCCAAGGTTCTGTACGGCCAGGAGCACCCCTACGGCCGCATCGAGACGATCAAAACGGTCGAGGGCCTGACCCGCGACGACATCGTCGCGTTCACTCATCGCCTGTTCCTGCCCAACAACGCCGAGCTCGTCGTGGTCGGCGATACGACGCCCGAGGCCATCGTCGCGAAGCTGGAATCGGCCCTGAAAGACTGGAAGGCGGGCGAGGCGCCCGAGCCTCCCAGGACCGAGGCGCCCGCGCACCGGCCCGTCACGATCGCCCTGGTGGACAAGCCCGGCACGCCGCAGACGGTGCTCTACGCGGGCCAGGTCGGCCCGCCGCGCAGCACGCCCGACTATTTCGCCGCTCCAGGTCCTCAATGCCATCCTGGGCGGGCAGTTCTCGAGCCGGATCAACCTGAACCTGCGCGAGGACAAGGGCTACACCTACGGGGCCCATTCCTCGTTCGTGTTCCGCATCGGTCCCGGCCCGTTCGTCACAGCCACCAGCGTTCAGACCGCCGTGACCAAGCCGGCGCTGGCCGAGCTCGTCAAGGAGATCCGCGACATCACCGGTCCTCGTCCGCCCACTGACGCCGAGATGGCCTTTGCCAAGGACCGGCTCGTCAAGGGCTTCCCCGCCCACTTCGAGACCACCTTTGACCTCGCGCGGCAGCTCGAAGACCTGGTCCTGTACAAGCTGCCCGGCGATTATTTCACGACCTACCAGGCCAACATCGAGGCCGTCACCAAGTCCGACGTCGCGCGCGTCGCCAAGCGGCACCTCGACCCCGACGGCTTGCTGATCGTGGTCGTCGGTGATCGGGCCAAGATCGAGGAGGGACTCAAAGAGCTGCCGTTCGGCAAGAACCTCAAGTTGTATGACACGGAAGGCGACCCGGTCCAACCCAAGACCGAGGGCGGCGCGGCCAGCCCGTGACGCGGTTGCGGCGGCTTGGGGATTCCGGATTCCGGATGCCAGATTCCGGATGCCAGATGCCAGATGCCAGATGCCAGATGCCAGATGCCAGATGCCAGATGGCTGATGACCCATGACTGATGGCCGATCTCCGGAGTCAGCCATCTGGCATCTGGAATCTGGCATCCGGAATCCGGAATCCGGCATCCGGAATCTGGCATCCGGAATCCGGAATCCTTTCAGTACGCCTCAATGATGTGCTCGCCGCCATGCCGCGGGTTGCCGATCAGGCAGCTCGCCTGGGGGTCGACCACGAAATCAAGCTGTTCGAGCGGGATTTGACCGATCAGCACGGGGACATCATCGGGGACTTCCATCACCTCTGTCGGGCACGACCGGCCCATGATCGTCAGCCGGACAACGTCGTACACCGCCACCTCGCTGATGCCAATGCTGCTGCGGATGCGCCGGCGATACTGCTCCTTCAGCCCGAGCTGTCGAATCAGCCGCGTCGGCATCGAGAGCATGGTCGCGCCGGTGTCCACGAGCGCGTCGGTCACCGTGATCCGGCGGACCTGATCCGCCGGCAGCAGGCCGCGCTCCGCGTCCCAGAGATCACGAAGGCTCTCCACCGTCGCTTCCGTCGTCACCCGCCCCATCGTTTCCGTCTCCATGTTCGCCCCTCCTCGCTTCTCGATGATCGCGCCCTGGTGCCTTGCCTTCCAGCATACCACGACATCCCGCAGACTCATCTCGACCGACACGACCGGCATCAGGTCAGGTCCGGCCGACGGGATCGGGTCGGACCGGCTCGGACGATCCGCCGATGTCAAGAGCCAAGGTCCTGTGCGTAACGGGGCGAGGACAGGCATCCGGCGCAGGGACAATCACGGAGAGAGATCCGCGACGGCGGGTCGGGGAGGGCCAAGGATGGGCGCGAATCGCAGGGAGGACCGGCCGCGGAGAGCCCGGACGTTCCAACCGAGCCTGGACGGTCGCCTGGAAGATCGCTTACTGCTGAGCCACGGCCACACCATCTTCCCGCGCACGGGGAACTTGCTCAACCAGGTCCAGACCTTCGTCAAGGACGGCGGTCGGGGGGTCCGGATCTTCAACGGCCTGGGCAGCGCCTTCGACGTGCAGATCGTGAGCGGTCCCGGTACGGTCACGGCCACGCCCCTGGCCAACGGGACGATGAAGATTGTGATCACCGGGTCGGACCCGACCACCGAGGTGGACATCAATCCGGTCCGCGAGGTCTTCAACCACTTCAAGGCCAAGCGCCAGGCCCACAATTTCCATGTCGAGTTCAGCTACGGCAATCACCTGCTGAACATCGGCGAGCTCGACGTGACCTCCGGGCGGATCGGCCAGATCCTGGGCTACCGCACGGCCACGCTGTCGGGACCGCTGGTGATCTCCGGCACGTCCCCCGTGAGCCGGCTCGCGTTCTATCAACTGCTCCCCGGCGCGTTGATCGAGACGGGCAACGACCTGAACACGCTCGACATCTTCAACAGCGCGACCTTGTCCGGCGCCAACACCGGCATCTTCGTCAATCAGGACCTGAACCTGCTGAACATCGGCGGCAACCTGACGATCCAGAACGGAGCCAACGTGTCCGTCGGTCGCGACATCGGCAATACCCCCCAGCCTCCGAAGGGGTCGGGGACAGGTTCGAATGTCCTTCAGGTCTTGTACACCTTCACCTCCGCGATCGCCACCGGGGAACCGCTCGTGGGGGCTTACATCCTGGGCAATGTCACCATCGACCCGACTTCCTCGTTCACGGTCGGCCGTCAGATCGACCAGTTGATCTACGTCCTCGGAAACCTGAGCGGCAAGGCCAGGGTCACGCCTCCTCCGCTCATCTACAACGCCCCCAGCAATGCCCCTCCCCCGCCGGTCGCGCTCAACGTGTGGTGGGTCGGGGGGACGGTCAGTTGATCCCGCGACAGGACGAGATCGGATGGCTGGGGCGTCGGCTCTGGTCTTCTTCACCACAGAGGCACAGAGGACACGGAGTTCTCACAGAGTCTTTTCTCTGTGTCTGCCTCGGTGTTCTCCGTGGCTCTGTGGTGAATCCGGCCAGAGCCGGCCGCGCTACGACGTGATGCCTTTGGTCAGGTGCATGAACGCCGTCTCCAGGTTGATCTCGTCTTCCTTGAACAGCGTCAGCTCGAAACCTTCCGAGATCAGCCGGCTGGCGAGCGGGCCGTACTGGGTGACGGCGTCCCGCAGCTTGACGACCAGCGTGCCATTCTTGTCCTGAACGCTGGCGACCTCGGGCTGGTGCTCGAGGAAATTCGCGGCGTCGGTCGTGCGGTCGTGGACCGCGATGTTCAGGACGATGTCGGTGCGCACTTGCCTCATGACGTCGGCGACGGCGCCGTTGACGATCAAACGCCCCTGCTCGATGATGCCGATCTTGTTGCAGATGTCCGCCAGCTCGGGCAGGATGTGGCTGGAGACGAGGATCGTCTTGCCCATCGTGCGCAGCTCCTTGAGCAGGCGCGCATCTCGATGCGGCGCGCGGGTCGAGCCCCGAGGCCGGCTCGTCGAGCAGGAGCACCTGCGGATTGTGCAACAGCGTGCGGGCCAGCCCCAGGCGCTGGGTCATCCCGCGCGACAGGCTGGTCACGAGGGCGTCGCGCTTGTAGGTCAGATCGACCAGCTCGAGCACCTCCTCGCAGATCGCCTTGCGCCGGGCCGGTGATGCGGTAGGCGGCGGCGAAGAATTCGAGGTACTCGATCACCTTCATGTCGTCGTACACGCCGAAGAAGTCCGGCATGTAGCCGATGACGCGGCGGATGTCCTTGGCGCCGTTGTAGATCGAGTGGCCGCAGACGTACGCCTCGCCCCACGTCGGGTTTAAAAGCGTGGCCAGGATGCGCATCGTGGTCGTCTTGCCCGCGCCGTTCGGGCCGATGAACCCATACACGTCTCCCTCGGTCAGGACCAGGTTGAGCCGGTCCAGCGCGTAGAGTTCGCCGTACATCTTGGTCAGGTCGCGTGTTTCGATCATGGCAACGGGCTCGGTTGTCGGTGGTGAGTCTCTTGTAGGGTGCGTGAAACGCACCATCTTCCTCAGATAAAAGCCTCTGGTGCGTTTCACGCACCCTACGGTTCCTTGCGCAGCGTCAAGATCACCCGCACGATCGTGGTCTGTTCGATGCGGGGGACCTGCGCCCTGTCGTCGAGGCGGAGATCCACGGCGGGTCCGTCCAGCGTGGCGAGAAGCATGGGCCGGTCGAGGGCAAGCTGACCGGTCAGATCCAGGTCGTGCAAGGGCAGGCTGGGCGGGGCCGTGGTCTTGGATCTCATGCCGTCCCGGAAAAGCACGACGCGCACCAGGTCGGCGATCCGGTCGTTTTGGGACGCACCCGCCGGCGCATTGCCGCCGCGGCTCACCTGCGCCAGGCTGTTCTGGGCACGCTCCTCCAGGTAGCCCGAGAGAGGTCGCACGCGGCTGCTGAACGTGATCTGCACCTGACCGCCGGGCGCGATCGGGCCAAGCTGGTCGTACACCTGGTTGTTGAAGACCAGAGCCGTGTCTTTCAGACCCCGGTCGGAGAGGTTCTCGATGGTGCCCTCGATGCGGTCGTTGCTGACCGGCACCAGGTTCGCCTTGACCAGCGGCGCAGGCAGGGGCGCGGTCCAGCGGCCGGCGAAGCTTTTCGTGCTCCAGATCGGCACGCGCACCCCCTGGAGCTGTTCGGGCAGGCCATTCGGCACACCGCGGACGTCTTTGGTCCGGGCGTCCTGCACCTCGCCGACGTAGCGGTACGAGGCACTCGACAAGCTCATGCGGCCGGTGCTGCCGCCTCCCAGCCGCGATTCGGCGGGCCCGAACCAGGTGGTCTGACGCTCGACAGACGCCGACGGGAAGGACGCGGGCACGTCGGCCTGTTCCAGGTTCAACCGCGGCCAGAGACTCACGTTGTAGTCATGATTGTGCGGGCTGAACAGCGTCACCCAGCTTGTCCCTCGCACGCGGCCGGTGGTCTGGTCCACATCCACGGCATCGACCTTGATGACCTTCAGCTCGGTCCCCTTCACCGCGTAGGCCGCCGCGTAGGCGGCGATGCTCGTGGCCACGACGATCAAGGGAAACGTGACCCAGGTCAGCTCCATGCGCCGGACGACCCGCTTGAGGAACAAGTAATCCACAGGTCCGATCAACAGAATGTAGACGAAGACGCACAGCGCCACCAAGGCGAAGGGGATGGGCGCACGCCGGGGGGCCGGTCGAGGGCCTGGTTCAACGCGGTGGACATGTCGTTGAACCCGGTGGTGTGAAAGGCCCCGCCCGCGGCCGCCGCGTCCTGCGCGGTCTCGGCGCCGGCCGCGTGCAGGTCGAGCACGCGGACCCAGAACAGCGGCTTGTCCTTCCAGGCGGCGAACGGCTTTTGATCGACATCGAGTCCGACGAACGTCACGCGGCCGAACCCGCGCGCCGCGGACGACCAGCGGCGTGGTGGTCGAGGCCGCCAGCACGCGCGCGCCGCGCGTCTCGACCTGTTCAAGCTGGGCGACGGTCATCGCCGTGCCGGGGATCGGCGCGGTCTTCGGACCGGCGAACGCCTCGATTTCGCCCAGGTCGTTCAGCCGCGTCGTTCCCGTCGGCAGCGCGGGGAGGATCTCACCGAGCAAGGCCCGGACCTCCTGCCCCCGCTGCGCCGGCGACGACAAGATGGCCGCCGTTGCGAACCCAGCGGGACAGGCTCTCGCGGCCGTTGCGCAAGGTGTCGAGGACCGCGCGGTCGTTCAGGTCGAGCACGACGACGCTGGCGCCGTCGAGTCCGTACCAGCGTCCCGGCCATTCGTCGGGACGGGCCCGCACCACCACCAGGGCATCGGCCTTGCCGCCACCAGGCGTCGGCTTCTGGAACGCGCTCAAGCCGGCCACGTCCGCCACCCCTTGCGGATTGCCGAACGTGACGATCAGCGTCTGGAACGAGTTCAGATCCACCGGTGGCCGGCCCGCCGGATCGAGCGCACGCCCGGGCGTGGCGACCGAACGCCCCGAGTGGTCGCGGACACGGGCGAGGATCTCCTCCCCCTGCCCCGTTCCCGGCCGGATGTAGGACGTGACCGTCACCGACCCGCCCGCCTCGATGGCGACAGGCTGCGCGAGCACCGTGGGCGTGCCATCCTCGTCGGGGGCCTCGATGTCGAGCGTCCCCTCGAACCGCGCCGGGCCGGCGTGCAGATCGACGCGGACCGGTGTCCAGCAGCCGACCTTGAACGTGTTCTGAAAGCCCACCCGCACGCGCTCGACCTTCACGAGTTCGGCGGGATGCGCGTGTCGGCCCGAGGCGCAAAGCCCGCCAAGCAGGAACGTCAGGACCAGGAATCTCGGTTGTCGCATCGGTATACGGCCCTTCTCCTGTCTTCGCGCCAGACCGCGTTTCTCTCTTTGTAGGGTAGGCTATATCCTGCCATAACCTATTCAGGATTCAGCCATTGTGGCAGGCTAAAGCCTACCCTACGAGACGTCCGTGCCAGGACGCTCAAGGTTTCTCCGCCAGGTCGCACGCGCACGGCGCGGCACCGCAGCCGGGGCACGCCTTGCCATACTTACGCTCGAGGGCGGCTTGGAGATCGATTCCGCGGACATTGGCCAGCGTCAGGAGCCAGGCGAGCACATCGGCCATTTCCAGGGCCAGCTCCTCCTGGGACCCGGTGCGCAGGGCGGTGGCGAGCTCGCCGAACTCCTCGGCCAGCCAGAGGAACGTGGCCGCGTCGCCGCGGGCGGCGTCCTTGCGCGCATAGAGCGCCGCGATCTGCCGTTGCCAGGCGCCCAGGGTCCAGCTCTGAGAAGCCGCAGCGGCCTCGCTCATTCCGGACCTCGGCGTAAGCCCTTGCGATGAAAGTATAAACGCTGTAACATGCCAGATCCAGGGACGTTCCGGGGAGGAGGCAGCGCATCGGCCATGAACGGCTACGGGTTTGTCCGGGTCAGCAGCGCCAGCGTTCGGACAGTGGTGGCGCATCCCGACGCCAACGTCGCGGAGACCCTGCGCGTCCTGGCCACGCTGCGCGATAGTGATATCGTACTGTTTCCCGAGCTTGGCGTCACGGGCTACACGGCGGCCGACCTGTTCGGCCAGGAGGCGCTGCTGGCGGCCGCGCGGCGGGGACTCGGCGCATCGCCGCGGCCACAATGGGGCGTCCGCAGCTTGTCGTGGTCGGGCTGCCGCTGGCGGTGCAGAGCAGCCTTTACAACTGTGCGGCCGTCTGCCACGACGGCGCGGTGCGGGGGGTCGTGCCCAAGCAGTTCCTCCCCATCTACAAGGAATTCTACGAGGCCCGCTGGTTCCGCCCCGCCCAGGGAGGCGAGCCGGCCGAGATCGTGCTCGGCGCGGCAGCGCGTTCCGTTCGGCACCGACTTGCTTTTCGAAGGGCCGGAGGGGGTGACGGTCGGCGTCGAGATCTGCGAAGACCTCTGGATGCCTGTCCCGCCCAGTTCCTTGCAGGCGCTGGCCGGGGCCACGATCCTGCTCAATCTGTCGGCGAGCAACGAGACGATCGGCAAGTCGGCTTATCGCACCGAGCTGGTCGTCGGGCAGTCGGGGCGTTGCATCGCGGCGTATGCCTATGCGGGGGCGGGTCCCTCGGAATCGACGACCGACCTGGTCTTCGCGGGCCATTGCCTGATCGCCGAGAATGGCCAGTTGCTGACTGAATCGCGCCGGGTGGGAGACGGCGGGCCGCTGCCGCGCGAATCGGACGCGATCACGGCCGACGTGGACGTGTCGAAATTGCTTTGCGACCGCCGGGCCACGACCAGCTTCGCGGCGGACGCCCGCCACCACCGGACGTTCCGCCGCATTCCGTTTTCTCTCGCCGGGACGATGCCCGGCCTGAAGCGGTTCGTCCCCGGTGCCCCGTTCGTCCCGGCCGAGAACGCCGAACTGCACCGTCGCTGTGCTGAGATCTTCGGTATCCAGTGCGCGGGCCTGGTCAAGAGAATCGAGCAACTGCCAGGCGGGGCCAGCTTGAATATCGGCATCTCCGGCGGACTCGACTCGACGCTGGCGCTTTTGGTCGCGGTCAAGACGTGCGACCTGATCGGCCGCGACCGCCGTTCGATCCGCGGCCTGACCATGCCCGGCTTCGGCACCACCCAGCGCACCTTTCAGAACGCCCTGGCCCTGATGGAACACCTGGGCGTCACCGCCGCGACGATCGACATCTGCGAGCTGACGCTCAAGACCTTCCAGGAGATGGACCACGCCCCCTTCGGCCTCGACTGCCGCGACCTCGACGTGCCCGCCTTCAAGGCGGCGCTGGCCACGGTGCCGAAGGCGAACCGCTGCGACCTCGTCTTCGAGAACGTCCAGGCCCGCCTGCGCACCTTCCTGCTCATGTCGCACGGCTTCGTCGTTGGCACCGGCGATCTCTCCGAGCTGGCGCTCGGCTGGTGTACGTACAACGGCGACCACATGAGCATGTATAATCCCAACTGCTCGATCCCCAAGACGCTGGTGAAGTTCCTGGTCCGCTACGTGGCCGAGCACGAGTTCGGCCCGGGCCCGGTGCGGGAGACCCTGCTGCTCGATCGTGGCCACGACGATCTCTCCCGAGCTGCTCCCCTTCTCGACCAGCGGCGAGATCGAGCAGGCGACCGAGGAGACGCTCGGGGCTTACGAGCTGCACGACTTCTTCTTGTACCACATGGTCCGTTGCGGCTATCGCGCCGGACAAGATCGTGTTCCTGAGCGAGTTCGCCCGGTTCACGCGGCCATACACGCGCAGCGAGATCGAACGGACCTTGACGACCTTCCTGCGCCGATTTTTCAGCCAGCAGTTCAAGCGCTCGTGTGTGCCTGACGGCCCGAAGGTGGGCAGTGTAAGCCTCTCGCCCCGGGGCGACTGGCGCATGCCGAGCGATGCCGACGCGGCGACGTGGCTGGAAGCGCTCGGGCGCGAGTCTTCGTAGGGTGGGCTCGGCCCACCTCTTCATGCGATGAAATGCAAATGGAAGAGGTGGGCCGAGCCCACCCTACGAAGCGAGCATCTTCGCCGCTTTGGCGACCTTCAATGCCAGATCGTTCCACGTGGAATCACCGGTGATCTTCGCCCAGGCGCCGAAGGCACGGAGGACGCGGCCGACCGCGTGAGCTCCTGGCGTGCCCTGCATGTCGTTTACTTGGATTCTTCCTTGATTCGCTTGAAAACGAGCAAGTTCGGCGGACTACCCTCGCCGGCTTTGAACTCGATCGGGCGGGCGTTGCCGGGGCCGCCGTTGCAGATCGTCAACACGTCGCCGTCCATCTTGTAGATCGCCAGGTTGGGCTCGGTCTGCTCGCCGTTGGGGCCGGTGAAATGGACCCAGTCGAGCGTCTTCGGGCTGGCCATCTCGGCGAGGACGATCTGACCCTTGAGCTCCATCTGACGCCCTTCCCGGTTCGTGAAGGTGGCGCGGGCGGACTTGCCCTTGATCTCCAGGACGACCGGGATGTCCTTCTCGGGGCCAACCATCGTTTTCCATTTGCCCTGCATCAGGCCCAGGTCGCCCGTGGGTTTGTCGTCGCCCAGGGCGGCGCCGGTTGCCAAGACGATCAGCGTGGTGGAAAGCAGGATGCGCACGGTGGAAACCTCACTATGGAAACGAGGGAAACCGCGGAAACGCCGCGCCGCACATCCTAGCGGGCCGGTGCCGCGTTCGCCATCGTCCTCTCAACGGCCCTCTTGTCAGGGTCGGGCTCGGCCCACCATCCGGGCCTCGACGCCGAGGATGGTGGGCCGAGCCCACCCTACGAGGATGTCCGTCAGCCGTGGCCATAGCCCCGGTCGAAGGCTTCGAGGTCGCGCATGTAGGCGGCGAAGGTGGTGCGGAACGTGTCGGGGTCGATCGACCAGCGCGGGTTGTCCTCGGTGTGGCGGTGGCAGTGCTCCTCGATCAGCCGGTGGAGGAACTTGAAGAGCTGCCGGGGGGTCCGCAGGTTGCCCAGCGCAGTCCTTCAGGTAGTCGTCGCTGACGCGCCTCGTCGATGAACTGCCGCAGCCGGGGGCCGTCGCCGTTGGCTTCGACGGGCTCGAGCGTGGCAGGCGCGGAGGCGGTCGCCGGCCAGGTCGTAGAGCGACGGGCCGGTCCAGCGCAGCGGCTTGATCATGTTCAGCTTGTCGGGCCGGGCGCGGTCGTAGAACTCCTTGTCCTCCTTCTCGAGGTAGTAGGCCAGCTCGATCGGCAAGCAGGAGCTTGACGCCGATGCCCGGGATGGCGCAGGAACTTGTGGTCGAGCAGCGGCCAGATCAGGGCCCGCATCTTGCGCGGATCGCCCTCGATCTGCTGGGGCTCGTCGACCCGGTCGATCAGGACGATGATCCCGTGATAGCCGAGCGTACTGGAGCACGCCCTGGAACTTGCGCAGCAGCTCGTAGCGCTCCTCGCCGCCCCGTCGACGCGGTCGGCAGCGGCTGGCCGCCGAGCTCGGTCGGGCTTGAACCAGAGCAGCTCCCAGCGCAGCGCGGACGGGTCGCGGCTGAGGACGCGCAGACCCTTGCGGATGTCGCGCGCGATACCACTCGGCCCGCGCCGAGCCGCCAGCCCCAGTAGAGCCAGCCGGCAGGATCGGCACCAGCAGCCAGGGCAGCACGCTCCAGCTGCCGCAGCGCAGGGGATCAGCCGCGATCAGCAGCACGACGACCAGGGTCGTGCCGAAGCCGATCTGCAGGTCGCGGCGGCTCCAGAGCGGCCGGAACCCCGAGCGCCGCCGCAAGCGCGGCTCCAGCGCTGCTCGATCGGCTCGCCGGTCGAGTGGTCGTAGAGGGCCGCCAGGAGGAGCAGGTCGCGGCGCTGGTCGAGCGCTCAGCGCCGAGAGGTTCGACCTTCTCGGCCGTCAGCTGGTCGACGAGCTGCGTCACCCCCAGCGCGAGGATCGCGTCCATGTGGTCCTGGAGCCGCCAGCGCTCGAGCGCCTCGACATCGTCGCTGGCGCGCATGGCCGACCTGGAAGTGGTCGAGGAACGGGTTGAAGTCGTCGTATGAGATGACGAAGACCCGCTCGCCGGGATGATCGCTGGTTGTACGCCTCGAGCTCGGCGGCGGCCTGGAGCCGCAGGGCCGTCTTGCCGCTCCCCTTCTCGCCGAAGACCAGGGCCGTCGAGGGGTCGGCCGGGCTGCCGAAGAACTTGTTCCAGGCCGGGTGGTGGATCTTCCACAGGCAGCCGGCTTGAACACGGTGTCGGTCTGGGCGTCCTCCTCGCTGAACGGGTTGCCCGGATGCCGTGATGCCCCAGGAACTGGTCGATCTTCATCGCAGATTCACGCCTCGGTAAATCGGTCGAGGAGCTGACCGGGAGACGGTTCCACCACTCCTCCAGGCCATCCGTCTTACACGATCCGGGGGCGGTGTTGCAACCAGACCGCGAGTTGACGCTCGGCGAGGCCAGAGCGTAACATGATTCCCCGGGAGAACCGATCGCCCTGCTCGCCTGAAACGCGACGGGGACTGTCCAGACATGCGGATGCACTTTTTCCTCTGGGCCGGCTTCGGGCTGCTCGCCGGGGCCGCGACCGGCTGCGGCGGGCCGGAGCTGATCGCGCCGGAGGTGCGCGTGGCGGCGGCCAGTGATCTCCAGCCGGTCTTTTCCCCGCTCGCACAGGCGTTCCGTTCCCGGACCGGGTACCGGGTCGAGTTCGTCGCCGGCGCATCGGGCCAGCTTGCGGAACAGATCCGGCAAGGGGCGCCCTTCGATGTGTTTCTGTCGGCGGACCGGGCGTTTGTCCAGAAGCTGGCGGACGCGGGCATCGTGCAAGGCGAATCGATGCGGCCTTACGCCCTGGGACGCCTGGCGATCGCGTCTCGAAACGATCTCGGTGGCGGTCCGTTGATCGCGAAGCTGTCCGATCTGACCCGGCCGGAAGTCCGGAACGTCGCGATCGCCAACCCGGACACCGCTCCCTACGGCCGAGCCGCGCGGCAGGCCCTCGAACGCGCGGGCTCTGGGAGAGCGTGCGGCCGAAGATCGTCCAGGCGGGCACGGTCCGCCAGGCCTTCCAGTACGTTCAAGAAGGCAACGCCGAGGCCGGGCTGGTGAGTGGCGTGGTGCCCAGTCGAGAAGGCGTGCGCATCGTGCCCCTCGACCGGGATGCGTGCGATCCGATTGTTCAGACCCTGGGCCTCGTCCGCACCAGCCGGGACGCGAAAGCCGCGCGAGCGTTTGCCTCGTTCCTGACCGGCCCCGATGGGCGGGGCGTTCTTGAGGCCAGCGGTTTCGACACGCCAGACAAGGTCCTGTAGGGTAGGCTTTAGCCTGCCCATTCCATCTGGAGGATTCCATCATGCTCGGCGCCCGCAACCAACTGCCCGGTACGGTGAAATCGGTCCAACTCGGTACGATCATGGCCGAGGTCGTCGTCGATGTCGGCGGCGTGGAGGTGGTGGCCGTGATCACCAAACATTCCGCCGAGAGCCTGAAGCTCAAGCCCGGCGATGCCGTCAAGGCGGTCATCAAGTCGACCGAGGTGTTCATCGACAAGAACATTTGAGCCGCCGATGGCACTCGACCTGGCGCCGTTCTGGCTGTCGCTTCGGGTCGCCGCGCTGGCCACGCTCGCCATCGTGGCGCTGGGCACCCCGCTGGCGTTCTGCTGGCGCGGGGCCACTTCCCGGGCAAGAACGTGCTGGCTGGCGTGCTGGTCCTGCCGCTCGTCTTGCCCCCCACGGTGCTTGGCTTCGTTTTGTTGGAGATCCTGGGCCGGCGCGCCCCGTTGGGGATGTGGCTGGAGGGAACTCTCGGAGTGGTGCTGGTGTTTCACTGGACGGGCGCCGTGGTGGCCGCGGCGGTGGCGGCGTTCCCGCTGTTCTTGCTGCCGGCGCGGGGGGCATTCGAGAGCGTGGATCCGGCCCTCGAGGACGTCGCCCGATTGCTGGGACGGTCTGATCGGTCGGTCTTCGTCCACGTCACCCTGCCCCTGGCCTGGCGCGGTCTGGCGGCGGGCGTCGTGCTGGCGTTCGCGCGTGCGCTCGGCGACTTCGGCGCGACCTTGATGGTCGCCGGCGATATCCCCGGCCGGACGCGCACCGCCGCGCTGGCCATCTACGACGCGGCCATCCTGGGCGACACACGCCATGCCGCGGTCTTGACCTCCCTGATTGCCCTGGTGGCCCTCGTTGCGCTGGGGTTCGCGCAAGGCCGACTTCCCGGGCGACGGCCCTCGAATCTCCCTTCCTGATGCTCGACATTCAGATCTCACATCGCGTTCACCCGGGTCTGCGGCTGGAGGTCGCGTTCGAGCTGGGTGCGGAGTGTGGCATCCTCTTCGGCCCATCGGGCGCGGGGAAGACGACGATCCTGCGCCTGATCGCGGGCCTGGCCCGGCCGTCCGCGGGGCGGATTGGCCTGAATGGGACGGTCCTGTTCGACGCCGCGCGGCGCAGGAACCTCCCCCTGCGAGCACGCCGGCTGGCGATGATCTTTCAAGACGACCTGCTCTTTCCGCATCTGAACGTGGCCGCGAATGTCCGGTTTGGGCTGAAGGATTGGCCTCGATCCGAGGCTGTGTCACGGATGGCCGAGGTCGCGGACCTGTGCGGCATCACCGCCTTGCTCGCGCGCGATCCCGCGACTCTCTCGGGAGGTGAGCGGCAACGGGTCGGGCTGGCGCGGGCCCTGGCGCCTCGGCCGCGGCTGTTGCTGTGCGACGAGCCGGTCTCCGCGCTCGACCTGGATGCGCGTTTTGCCCTCATCGAGCGGCTGCGCGGCGTTCAGCGAGCGGAGGGGATACCGGTTCTCTACGTGACGCACAGCCCGGCCGAGGCGATCGCGCTGGGAACGCGGCTGTTCCTGCTCCGCGACGGCCGGATCGCCGCCAGCGGGCCGCCCCTCGACGTGCTGGCGGCGGCCGGGCGCGGACCTGATGCGCTGGAGGGGGTCCGCAATGTCTTCGCCGCCGTCGTTCACGATCACGAACCCGATCTTGGCGAGACCGTCCTGCGCATCCCCGGCGGACCGGACTTGCTCGTGCCTTATGACGGCCGGCCCTCGGGCGCGCGTGTCAGTGTGGCGATCCGGGCGGACGATATCCTGCTGCGCGCGGGCCGACGCCCCACCTGAGCGCCCGTAATCGCCTCGCGGGCACGATCAAGCGGATTGTCGCCCATGAGGCGGAGGCCGAGGTGGTGATCCGCACCGGGTCTGTCGACTGGATCGTCAGCGTCCTCGCCGCCGCCGTCGCCTCCTTGGCGTTGCAAACCGGCGCCGAGGTCCACATGATCATCAAGGCGCGGAGCTGTCATGTGATGGACCTGGAAACGGATCGTTCGGGTCTTGTAGGGTAGGCTTCAGCCTGCCAATTCCATTTGAGATTCCATGAGACTGGCAGGCTGAAGCCTACCCTACAAGACCCGATCCGGCCTCGTCGCACTCGCCCCGAGCTGACCCCATGCCCGATGATCCCCGCCCTCTCCTGGACGCGACGATCTACCTGGCCTTCGCGCAGGACGTGGGTTACGAGATCGACCTGGAGCGCGCCCGGACATTGCTCCAGGGTGAGTTAGGGCCGTTGCCGCGCCGGCGGCGCACGCCCGAATCGATGCAGTACCGGCCAGCGCCGGTGCGCGTGGCGGTACCTCTGGAAGGCTTCGAATTGCCGGGAGGGGTCGCGACGGTCGCCCCGCCCCGCGCCGAGCTGAGTCTGTTCGACTTCGGCGCGGTCTCGCTGATGACGGCCTTTCCCGTCCGGCTCGACGAGGGTGCCCTGCTCTGCCTGGCCGGCGCGCTGGCCGACATGACCGCAGCCACCCAGGCGGCCCGGCGGCTGCTCGCTCCCTGGCTCGAACGCATCCGGCCGGCGGTCATCGAGTTCGACGCGGGTGGGCTCAGCGAGGAATATGTGATCTTTCAGCTCGGGGCCGTCGCGCCCGGCTGGCTGGAGGCCCATGCCCCGTGGGTCGCGGGCCTGGTGCGGCTGGAACCCGAAACGCTCGGCACGGGCGAGATCCGCGAAGCCACCCGCCTGGCGCTCTCGTATGCTCCCAACGATGTCGTCGTGCTCGACTGGGCCGCCGGCCTGATCGCCGACCGCGACTGCGCGGACACCTTGCAGATCATCGAATTCGCCAATGTGCAGTTGCTCGAACTTCGACATATTGACGATCAGCTCGACGACCGGCTCGAAGCCGCCTACCGGCTGATTCATCCTGTACGGAAGCCACGCGCCTCGATCTTTCCCTGGCGCACTGCATGGCGACGCGGTGCGGCAGGTGCGCGAGCTCGAGATCGAGGCCACCAGCCTGTTCGAACGGGCCGAGAACGCCCTGAAGCTGATCGGCGATCAGTATCTGGCCCGCGTTTTCAGCCTGGCCTCGGCGCGGTTCCACCTGAACGACTGGGAGCAATCGATCCGCCGCAAGCTCGACACCGTGGGCGATGTCTACGATCTGCTCGTCGAACAAGCCGGCAGCCGCCGGACGGAGACGCTGGAGATCATCGTGGTCGTACTGATTGCGCTTGAGATTGTGCTGGCGCTGATGCGGCACTCTTGAATGCGGGATTCCAGATTCCAGATTCCAGATTTCAGATGGCTGACGCGGTAACGATCATCAGTCATCCGCCATCCGCCGTCCGGCATCTGCCATCCGGAATCCGGAATCCGGAATCCGGAATCTCGAATCCGCCCTCCCTCCGGTTCCACGTGAAACCCGCTCCGGCCGGGCCCTCACGGTTCCACGTGAAACGTCTCCGGCGCGGGCCGGCGGTTGCACTCGGGGAGGACGTGGAGCCGGTCGGCTTCCAGACCCATCTCGCATTGCATGACGCCGTCGGGCCAGGTCAGCCGCACGAGGTCCGCGGCGCGTTGCGCGCCGAGGCCCAGCACGACCGGCCCGACGGACTGCGCCAGGCCGGACTCGGTGGTGTTGTGCTGGTACACGACCCGCAGCCCGGGGCCTTCGAGAACCACCGCGGCACCGAGGCCATGCGGATTCGTGCGACACGGGCTCGGCCGCTCCGTCTCGCGTCCGGCGAGGCGCAGGGCCAGCCAGTGATGCGCGTTGCCGAAGTTGTGCGCCAGGAAAGGGCCGTCGCCGTCTCGAAGCAGCACCAGATCGGGCAGGGCATCTCCGACAAGGTCCGCCAGGGCCAGACCGCGCAGGGGACGCGAGGAATCAGGTCCCAGGTCGAGCGTCGTTGTCGAAAAGCCGTTGCCGACGTTGCGCGCCCAGACCGGGGCCGTCCCCCCGACGGGAAAGCCGATCAGGTCCCCTGCCCCGTCGAGGTCGAGATCGGCGGCCAGGGCCAGACACCAGTCATGGGCGTCGGCCGGGTAGAACTCGAAAGCGATCGGCGGCTTGTCCCCGTGCTTCGCTCCGCGATTCCTCCAGAGCGCGAGCTTGCCATGCTCCGGAATCAGCACGAGGTCCGCCCGGCCGTCCTGATCGAAGTCGGTCGCCAGCAGACCGCGGATCGGCGCGCGGCCCCCGAGCGCATCGAGCGGCAGCGCGTGGAAGCGTTCCAGGCGATCGTTGAGGACGCACCGCGGCGGCAGGCCGTCGCGGGTGAGAACCAGATCGAGGCCGCCGTCGCCATCGGCATCGAGCGCGGCGACGCCCGTATGTTCAACCGCCTCGCCGCCCCCGAGTGCCTCGGCGGTTTGCCCGTCCTCCCCAGGAGGGTGCCAGGGATGGAAGACAACGGACAGGCCCTTTGTCGCCTCCTGGCCGGCAGCCGCCGGCAAGCCGTCGTTGCGAAAGGCCGTGTTGAGCGCGTATCGCTGTCCGGTCCGGGTCCCGCAGAAGTTGACGACGTACAAGTCGAGGTCGCCGTCCTGGTCGAGGTCCAGCCAGCGTGCCGCCAGGGTCACGGCCGAGGGTGTCTTGAGGCCCGAGGTCGCGGTGATGTCCTCGAATTTGCCGCCGACGTTGTGCAGTAACCGAACGAACCCAACGCCCGTCAACGCCAGGTCGATCTTGCCGTCCGCGTCGAAATCCCCCGCGGCGACGCCCAGACTGGTACGCTTCGGGTCGAGCCCCACGAGGCGGAGACATCTTCGAACCGGCCGTCGCCGCGATTCAGGAGCAGGGCGTCGCGCTGGCCCTGGGAATCGATCACCGCCCCGGCCAGGAAAAGATCGAGCCGGCCATCACCATCCGCGTCGAAGGTGGCAATGGCCGCGCCGAAGCGCGTGCGCCGACGCGTAAGGGCTCCGGGTCCGAGTCGCGGATCCATCGGGCGCCAGGCGGCAGCGTGACATCGAGCCGCGTGGGCACGTCAAACCGGGGCGGACTGGCGGGAATGTCCTGAACCCTTGGCGCGGGGTTCCAGTCCAGGATGCGGGCGTACTGGCCCATCGCGCCGTCGGCCAGGCCCGCCGGTGCTCCGCTCGTCCCCTTGGCGCTCAGGGTCCGCCAACGCGCCAGAATCGCTTCCTGCCGGTCGTACTGGCCTTTCGCCGCATACGCCTGCTGGAGCCGGAACAGCGCCGGGACCAGGTTCGGGTTGCAGGCCAGGGCCCGGGAGTAGATCTCGATCAAGGTATCGGCCTGGGCTCGACCGGCGGGAAGCAAGGTCGTCCCGAGCTTGTACCAGGCGTGGGCGTCGTCGGGGTCGTGATCGACGACGAACTGGAACTCCTGATGTGCCGCGGGTAACTGGTTGACCGCCTCGAAGACCAGTCCTCGACAGTAATGGGCCGTGAGGTTGTCCGGATCGCGCTCGATGACGGACCCGAGCAGTTGCAGAGCTTCAGGGAAACACGTCCCCGGGCGCTGGGGACCGGCGCCCATGCCGCGGCTGCCCTCGGCGGCGGCCAGGCCGCGATTCCACAGGGCGATGGCCAGGTTGGTCGTGCCTGGAAGGAACTTCGGTGCAAGGTTGTGAACCTGACGGAAGGCCGCCTCGGCCTCGTCGTACTCGAAGCGCTCCATGTGTCCCAGGCCGAGCAGGTGGGCCTTCAAGGCGGCATCGAAGTGTTCGGGCGGGATCGCGATCGGCTGCGATGGACTCTCGCCGCCGCCCTTCAGGGCGCGGGTGCCGGGCCCCCTGCTCTGCCTCCGCACGCCGAGAGTCCGATGCACATGACGAGCGGCCAGAGCCGCCGGATCACGCCACGCGGTCGCATCACGTCACGCCCTTCGAGCCGCGTCGGGTGGTTTTGTTGGCTGGGTTTGGACCCAGCCCATCCGTGGGTTCGAGTGTGGCGGCGCCTTTGTTTCTGGGGGAAGCTGGGTCCAGACCCAGCCTACAGGACTGCACCTCCGGCCGGAGGTGGGTCAGCATGGCGTGGCCGCGGCGCCGCGTGCGCTCGTGCCGGAGCGCGGCCAGATCGATCGGGCCGACGACGATCTTCTCGCCCGGACCGGGATCGGCCTGGGCCAGGATGCGGCCGTCGAAATCGACCACCATGCTCCCGCCCGGCCACGAGAACGGCGGGTAGTGTGCCGCGCTGGCGCCCTGGTTGCACGCGACCACATACGCCATGTTCTCGATGGCCCGCGCGGTTGAACAGCGTCCACCAGTCCAGAGGCGGCGTCGCCCCCCAGGGGTCCATGTAGGCCGAGACCCGGATCAACACCTCCGCACCGTTCAGAGCGAGTGCGCGGATCGCTTCGGGAAACAGCCAGTCGTAGCAGATCGCCACCCCGAGCCGTCCCAGCTCGGTCTCGACCACCGGAAACAGCGGCGCGTCGTAGTCGGGCAGGTCCGCCGGGCTGGCATGCAGCTCCCAGGGCTCCCACGGATAGACCTTGCGATACCGGCTCAGCACGCCGTCCGGCCCGACCAGACACGTCGTGTTGAAGACATGCCCCGGCCATTTCGCATCCACTTCGAGGAAGCTGCCGGTCTGAATGAAGACGTTCCGCTCGCGCGCCTTGCGCACATAGCGGTCGGTGTGCTCGTTCGGGATCGGCACGGCCAGCTTGTCCGCCAGCTCGGCCACGGTCCCATACACGGGCGCCGCGTGGACGAACTCGGGGAAGACGACCAGGCGCACATCGAAGAACGGCTCGTAGCCCACCACCGCGCGGTCGATCATCCCGAGCAAGTACGAGACGCGCTCCGGGATCTCGGTCCTCGTTCGCGGGCACGGCAGGTCAGTCTGGCAGCAAGCAGCGTAGTAGCGCATTCCCAGGTCGGAGGTTGAGGACAGCGCATGGCAGAGAGCCATTCACTGTCCCCCAGGCACGGTCCATTGTCCACTGCGGTCCGCCTGCGACATCTTCAGAAAAGCCGCGAGGGTCGGGTCCGGCGCACGGTCGGTGAGGCGCAGAAACACATCGGCGGCCTGGCGCGTCCGTCCCGACAGGAACAGCTCGGCCCCCAGCACGAGCCAGGCGTCGCGGTCCTCGGGGTGGGCTTGCAGGTGGCTCTCCAGCTTGCCGATCGCGTCGGCGAAGGACCGCGGTTCGGACCAGACGGCCTGGATATCCTCGGCGGTATTCAGCCAGTCGGAGTCGGCCGCCTGGGCTTCGCGAAACCGCGCCGCGGCCTCGTGGTAGTTGCCGCGCGCGATGGCCACCTGGGCCAGCCGAACCCGGGCCTCGGCGCAGTCCGGCTGGGCGGCCAGCGCCTGATCATACCGCTCGACCGCGCGCGCAGGTTGCCCGCGCGAAACAGCCGGTCGCCAATCGTCATCAACGTCTGGGCACGCTTCGGGTCGATCGGCTTCCTCATGGTGGCGAAGCGCACGGGCGCGGGATTCATTATCGGCTCGATCGGTGGCGGCAAGACCGCAGCCGGGTAGAAGGCGGCCGGCGAAAAAGCCGGGTCGATCGCCCAGCCTCCCGCCGCCGCCGAGCCGATAAACGGAGCCCACCCCCCCGCCCCCGCGCCGGCAAACGGGAAGAAGGGCCGGGTGTGGGGAGAAAAATATCTCCTGTGCCAGGCGTACTGGTACGGATCGGTGACGCGCGGCCAGGTGTACGGCGCGATCCCCCGCGGGGTCCAGTGCAGCAAGGCGGGCGTCGGGTATCCGAACGGACCGGGATGGACGACCGGGCCGCGCACCATCGGCGCGGCGACGGCCGGGCTCCCCGGTCCACGTCCGCCATGGCCGGAACCCTCCGCCCGGCCCGCCGCGGGGATTGCGCCCCCAAGGATCATCAGCAAGAGACCGATCGACCCGCACTCTCTCCTGAGCATGGTGATCGCCTCCATTGCACGGAATGCTTCCGATCGAGCTTGCGACTGCGCCATTCAGAAGGCGCGGTTGGTCTTGAGCGAAGCCGCCGGCCTGGCCTTCTTGGCGGCGGGCGCAGCCCCCTTGCCTGGGGTTGCAGCCGACGCCGCGGGCGGGGCGGGCGGGTGCGCGCCCAGGCTGGTGCCTCCCGTGGTCGGGACGTACAGGTCGGCCGGCTGGATGTCGCTGGGTTTCAGGGACGGGGGCTTCGTTTTCGGCTTCAGGGCCAGCACGTGGCCGGGACCGTCGTAACGCGACACGTGCGCGCGGCCCCAGAACGTGACCCAGTCGCGCTCGATGTCCGCGCGCGGCGCCGGGGTCGTGCTCGGCGCGCTGCCAAAAGCGAGGAACCGAGCCACTTCGTAGCCGTCGTCGCGGGACTGCCAGAGCAAGGCTCCTCTCCGCAGCCCCTGCTCGTCGGACAGCAGCAGAACCGCGCGTTGCGGGCTGTTCTTGCCCCGATCGAAGATGTCCAGGAAGGCCGTGTTGCGTGTTGCCACCAGCCAGGGGCGATCGGGACCCGCCGCGTTTCCGGTCCACGCCCCGAGCTGGAGGAACGCTTTCTGGGCGGCCAGCGTGCAATGGTCCAGCCGGAGATCGGCCTGGAAGCGCGCATGGCTGACCGGCTGGGGTTTGAGCACCAGGGCGGCGTCGAGCGCGGCCACCGCGCAGTTGGACAGCGCGACCACGCCCCGCGCCAGATCGGCCTCGATGGCGTCGCCACCGGTGATGAGTGCGCAATCGACCAGCTCGGCCACGGGCAGATCATGGCCGGGCGCGTTCGGGGGCAAGTGGGGACCCGGGGCCAGGGGCCGGGTCGTCGCCGCTCGGAACACGATCAAGGCGTGATCCGGCTCCGCCACGCCGGGCGCCACGATCTGGCAGTATTGCATCGCCAGGCGGCCCTCTTCGACTTCGATCCAGTGCCGGGGACCGCTCGGCCCGGTCTGTCGCAGGCGGACGCCCTGGAGCGACAGGTCCCCATTCTGGATGTGGAACAGCGCGGCGGCGTCCAGGGCCCTGGGACCGGGCGTCCATTCCACGGGGGGAGTGTTCGCGGCGGGCGGCTCGACGCGGATCTCGAGCGCGCATCCCGGCCAGCCGGTGATCGGGCTGAGAGCATGACTGCCCTGCCCTCTGACGACCACCCGGACGCGCCAGCCGGGCAGCGGCTTCTTCTCGGCCAGAAACGCGCCGAGGTCGCCGTTCCAGGGCGCGGCGCCGGTGTCGAACGTGAGCATCAGGTCGACGGCCGGAGGCAGTGGCGGAGGCGCCGGCAGCACGAGCGGTTCCAGCGCCGCGAGGGTCTTCTCCCGCAAGAACGGGCTGGGACTCGCCACCCGCTGGAGGATCGCGCGGGCCTCGGGAAGATCCGTGAGCAGCTCTTGCGGTGTGGACCCGCCCTGCCCGATGGCCGCGGGTCCGACGGCCGCGCGCTCGCGGCTGTGGGCGCCGATCGTCGGCCAGACCTCGCGGGCCGCGGCCAGGTGCGGCACCAGGGGCGCCGCGGTCACTCCCGTGCTCAGAAGCGCGAACCAGCCCGCGACGAGATTCTCATCGCCAAACCAATCGACCACGGACTTCGGCCCCTTTGCTGGTGTCACCGGCGTGACGATCAAAGCGGACGAGCGCGCGCCGCCCGCCACCCGCAGGAACTGGCTGCCGACCGCGCCGATGTGGACCGTGGGACGATCCTCGCCGGGTGCCAGGTCCCAGATCGAGCCGCTGCCGGCGAGTACACTGCGCAGCAAGGCGAATGTCCGCGACTCGGGGGGCAGCGGCTCCTTGGTGCGCAGCGACTGGAACGCGGGCGCCGCTCCGGAAAGAACCACGGAGCGCGACAGCAGCACATCCCCGGGGCCCTCGGCCATCTGCACCAGTGTCACGGCCGGACCGCGCACGAGCGTACGCTCGCAGCGTACGCGCGGCCGCCGCCGGTCGGCCCCGTTCCCGCTGGCGGACTCGAATCGAGCCACCCGGAAAGGGCGCTTCGACGCGCCGATGATGGTCAAGGTGCAATCACGCAGCAGCAAGGTTCCCGACCGGATCAGGAAGAGCGTGTCCTGGCCCTTGGGGTAATCGGCGAGCGGCACCACCAGGTCGAGATTCTCGAGGACCAGGTTCTTGCCGGCGAGTTCCAGCAGGCGGGCGCTGTCGCGGTTGGCTTCGTTTTGGGGTGCTTCGAGCACCACGAGGGCCCGAAGACCGGGCTGGGCGCGCACCAGCCGGGACGAGTTCCCCAGCTTCAGGTCATGCTCGAAGAAAGGGCCGGTATCGGCGATCTCGGTGATCCCTCCCGCCGTCTCGAACGCGCCGGCCAGGCTCGACGCGCGGCCGGAGGCCGGCGCCTCGCCGCGGCGGACGACCACGGTCGGGCCGCTGACGGCCGGTTCCTCGGCCGCCCAGTCCGGGGTGACGACCGTCTCCAGGTTGCCCGGGTACGGTCGTTCCGGCTCCGGCGCGGCAGGGGCGCATCCGCGGGCTCCTCCCACTTGGGCGCGGCGGCCTTGGAGGTCGTGACAGCCGCCGGCGCGGGAACGTTCGCGACGGACTCGGCGTCGGGGGTCTTCTTGGAATCGCCGGTTCTCAGCTCCCTGGGGTGGCGGCGTGTCCGGGCCGGAGACCACGGCCACGAGCTGCTGGAGGCCGAAACCGACGAGCACGATGACCAGCCCCGCAAGAACGCCCCGCACGATCCAGTCGCGCAGGGAGCCATCTGGACCACGCCGCAGGGGGGCGGCGGGCTTGCCCGCCAGCGGAATCAAGGCGTCGCCGGCCGCGCTCGGGGACCGCGCCGCGGGTGCCGGCCGCCGGGACGCCGGGCGGCTGGGAACCGGCTCCTCCAGGGCGGCCAGCTCGCTGAGGTTGACGCTCGAGGCCGTCAAGCTGTCCGGAGGCGGCGTCCGCCGCTTGCTCGCGGGAGCCGGATCGGACTTCGGCCGCGGGCGGGTCTCGGGCGGCTTGGGCCGTTCCGTCGGCGCGGGGGTGTCCAGCACCGGCAGAGAGTCGTCCTCATCGTCCTCGTCGATCAGGGCATACAAAGGGGCGGGGGGGGTGACTGTGGTCGTCGATCCCGGCGGCAGGGCGAGATCGGCCGGCACCGGCAGCGGCTCGTCCTCGTCGATCAGGGCGAACAGCGGCGCGGAGCCGTCGGCCGGGATCGGCACCCGCGCCAGCGCGGCGAGCAGGTCGGGATAGTCCCGGAAGCGGTTGTCGGGCTTCTTGGCCAGCAACTTCTGGATCAGGCGGGCGAGCGCTTCGGGCACGTCGGGACGGAGCTTGCGGACGTCGGGCGCCGGCTCGAAGGCATGCCGCCGCAGCTTCTCGGTCACGTCGCCGCCCGCGAACGGCGCGGTCCCGGTCAGGGTCTGATAGAGCGAGCAGCCGAGCGAGTACATATCGCTGCGGATGCTGGTCGCGCGGCTGTCGCGCGCCTGCTCGGGCGACATGTAATCGACCGTGCCGACCGTCGTGCCGTCGCGGGTGATCTGCTCGTCGTCGTCCTCGGTGTGCAAGGCCAGGCCGAGATCGGCGACCTTCGCCTCGCCGTCGGGTCCCAAAAGAATGTTGGCGGGCTTGATGTCCCGGTGGATCAAGCCTTCCCCGGCGGCATAGCGCAAGGCTTCGACCACGCCCCGCGTGACCTTGACGGCCTCCGCCACCGACAGCGGACCCTTGTCCCGGACCCGGTCGTGCAAGTCGCCCCCGGGGACGTACTCCAGCACCAGATAGTACCGGCCGTCCTCCATGCCCCGGTCGTAGATGGCCACGATGTTCGGATGCTGGAGACTCTCCGCGCTTTTCGCCTCGCGCAGGAACCGCTGAAGCAAGGTCGGGTTCTTGGCGAGCGTCCGGGGCAGGACCTTGAGGGCGACCTCGTGGCCGGTCTCGACATGGAGGGCCCGGAACACCGAGCTCATCCCGCCCGAGCCAAGCTGCTCGACCAGCTTGTAGCTGCCGATCTGGACCGGCCCCGTCGCGGAACTGGGTTTCTCGTCGGCCATCGTCCAGCATGCTCCCTTGCAGGCCTTTCCGGTCGTTCCCGGCGGGTCCGCAGCCTTTCCTCATTGTAGGATGAAACGCCTGGACTTGTCACTTGTCACTGGTCGCTTGCAGTTCTGTAGGCTGGGTCTAGACCCAGCTTTCCCCAGGCCAAGTCGTGCTGCGTCCTGTAGGCTGGGTCTAGACCCAGCTTTCCCCAGGCCAAGTCGTACAGGCGGGATTTAGACCCAACCAACACCGACCCAGGATCTTTGTGGGCTGGGTCTAGACCCAGCCTACGCTAGACCCAGCCTACGCCCCTACAGCCGTGGCAAATGGAAGCCGCCATCGACGTGAATCACCTCGCCGGTCGAGAAGGGCAAGGCCCCGGCGGCAATCGCGGCCACGGCGCGGCCGATGTCCTCGGGGGTGCCCCAGCGGCGGATCGGGCTGAGGCCCTCGGCAATCCGCTGGTCGTACATCGCTTGGACCGGCGCGGTCATGTCGGTCGCGATGATGCCGGGGCGGATCTCATAGACCCGGATGCCCTCGTCCGCCAAACGGCAGGCGAAAAGCTGCGCGACCATGCTCAGACCGGCTTTCGAGACGCAGTACTCGCCGCGCTGGGTGCTGGCGAAGGTGCTCGACACCGACGTGATGAAGACGATCTGAGGCTCCGCAACCGTGCCCGCCCGCTTCAGCTCGATCATGGTCTGGGCCACGGTCTGCGTCAGGAAGAACGGGCCGCGCAGGTTTGTCCCGAGCACGCGATCCCAGCTTTCGGGGGTGGTTTCGAGCAAGTCCCGGCGGATCTCGGGGGCGACGCCCGCGTTGTTGACCCAGAGGTCGAGTCGCCCGAACGCTTCCAGGGTCTGTTCCACGAGCCGCCGCCCCTGTTCCGGGTCGGCCACGTCGGTCTGGACGGCGCGTACCGCCGGCGCGCCTCGGGTGCGCGCGGCGTCGCCCACGGCCTCGGCCGCGGCCTGATTTCCGCGATAGGCCACGACCAGCGACCAGCCTTGCGCGGCCAGCTCCAGAACGATCCCTCGGCCGATTCCCCGGCCTCCCCCCGTGACGACGGCAACCTTCGAGGCGGTCATGATGATCGGACTCTCCATCCACGTCTTGGGTGGCATGCCCACGTCCGCGTGGGCATGTCCGCCGACCCCGCCTGAACTCCCGGACATGCCCACGCGGACGTGGGCATGCCACCCCACATCGTAACGTGGCGGGATCGCCCGGGAAATCGTCCGATCGGGTTGACATCGCGTGCGCTGGGGTCGAGAATCAGCCGGGCGCGCCCGTAGCTCAGGAGGATAGAGCGGCGGTTTCCTAAACCGCAGGTCGCAGGTTCGAATCCTGCCGGGCGCAGTGCTCGTGCCCCGTCCTGGCACCGGCGGCCCGGGCGCCCGTAGCTCAGTCGGATAGAGCAACGGATTTCTAATCCGTCGGTCGCAGGTTCGAATCCTGCCGGGCGTATTGGGGCAAAAGGTCTCGGCCCTTGACAGTCCCCGCCACCTCAGGTCGAATACATGCGTCGATCCCTGCCGAGAACGCGCGACCGTTCCACGTGAAACGAGCCCGGGGATCGCGCGGGTCCATTCGCCCCTCCGTCGGCTGTCTGGCAAAGAAGCAGAACTGGCATGACGATGCCCCAGGGTCCGGACAAACCCACTGACGAGTCCCCCACGGGACTCCGGCCCGATCGTCTGACCACGCTGGAGACGAGCTGGACCAAGCTTCGGGCTGCGCACTCGCCCGGCCCCGAAGGGCAGGCCGCCATGCGCGACCTGGTTTCCCGCTATCACGACGCCGTCGAACGCTACCTGCGCCTCAAGCTCCGCGACCGCAACCTGGCCGACGAGGTCTTGCAGGAGTTCTGGACCAAGCTCCTCCAGGGCAAGCTGGCCGGTGCCGACCAGACCAAGGGACGGTTTCGCGACTATCTGCGCACCGTTCTACACCGCCTGATCGTGGACCATTTCCGCGGCCGGAAACTTCAGCCCCTGCCCCCGGGCGATCTGCTCGACCCGTCCCAGCCCGACGCCGAATATGATCGCGCCTGGAGAAGCGTCATTCTCGAACGCGTCTTCAACCGACTCGAGACCTACGAAGCGGCCACGCCCAAGAACCGCTACGCGAGCATCCTCCGCCTCCGGCACGACAACCCGGACGCCTCGATCGACGAGCTAGCCGAAAAGCTCAGCCAGCAGCTTCAGATCAAAGTCCGTCCCGAGGCCTTCCGCAAGACTCTCCAGCCGCCCGCGGCAAGTTCTTCGAACTGCTCAAGCAAGAACTCCGCGAGACGATCCACCCCGCCACCCCCGAGGACATCGAGGAAGAAATCAACGATCTCGGCCTGGGGTACCTCTATCGGCGGTATGCGGCCGAAGAGGAATAAAATGGAATGGGCTCGGCCCACCATCCTCCAGAGAAGATGGTGGGCCGAGCCCACCTTATGAAAACGGATTCCGCCGTTTTAGCCCTTCATGAACTGGAGGATGCGGTCGAACTCTTCCTGGCTGTTGAAGTCGATGACGATCTGGCCGCGGTCGCGGGCGCGGACGCGAATGAGTACGGGGGTGCCGAAGCGTTCGCGGAGGCTGTGTTCGAGTTCGAGGACGTGCGGAGCCTTATTGTTGGTGGGCGTGCCTTCGGCGTGGGCTTCATCGACGCGGACCTTGCGGACCCGCGCCGGGGTGGGCTCGCCGGTGGCGACGAGGGCTTCGGTCTGACGCACAGAGAGACTTTCGGCGACGATGCGCTGCAAGGCCCCGATGCGCTGGTCGGCGTCGGGCAGGCCGAGCAGGGCGCGGGCGTGACCGGCGGTGATCGTCTTGTTCCGCACGGCCTCCTGGACTTCCTCGGGCAGCTCCAGCAGCCGGAGCAGGTTGGACAGGGTCGAGCGGTCCAGGCCGAGGCGGCCGGCGAGCTCTTCCTGGGTGCCGCCGTAGGTGTCGAGGTAGTTGCGGAAGGCGGTCGCCTTCTCGATGGCGTTGAGATCCTCGCGCTGGAGGTTCTCGACCATGGCCAGCTCGCAGACACGCTGGTCGTCGAGGTCGAGGGCGCGGGCGGGGATTTCGTGCAGGTGGGCCTCGATGGCCGCGCGCAGCCGGCGTTCGCCGGCGATGAGCTGGTAACGCTCGCCCACCGAGCCGCACGAGCACCGGCTGGAGCATGCCGTGCTGGCGGAGGCTGTCGGCCAGGGCGGCCAGGTCGGCCGGGTCGAACTGGCGGCGGGGCTGGAACGGGTTCGGGTCGATCTGATCGACGGGGATGTGCAGCAGTTCCGCCAGGTCGAGGCTGCCTCCCTCGAAGCCGCCCTCGTCGGTTCCCAAGAGCGCGTCCAGACCGCGCCCGAGTCGCTTCTTATTCGTGGTCACGGTCGATCACCTCCAGGACGAGTTCGGCATAGGCCCAGCGCGCCCCGCGACCGGGGCGCATAGTCGAGGACGCTCAGGCCGTGGCTGGGCGCCTCGCTGACGTGCACGTCGCGCGGAATCAACGTATCGAAGACGGTGCCGTCGAAGTAGCCGCGGACCTCGGCAGCGACCTCCTGGGCCAGCTCCAGTTCGGGCTCGAACATCGTCAGCACCAGGCCGCCGATCTCCAGCCGGTTGTTGTCCCGCGCCTTGGTGTGCCGCGCCAGCTCGATGATCTGCGAGAGCCCTTCCATCGCGAAGTACTCGCACTGGATCGGGATGTAGATCTCGGCCGACGCGCCCAGGGCGGCGCGTGTCAACTGTCCCAGAGAAGGTGGACAGTCGATCAGAATGAAGTCGAAATGGTTCAGCTCGCCCGAGAGCTGCTGCCGCAGCGCCGTGGCGCGCTGGCGGTTGGAGGCCGACAGGGCGTCGGCGTCGGCCAGGCTTTGCGAGCCCGGCAAGACGGCCAGCCGCGGCTGGGTCGTTTCCTGGATGGACTCACGGAGCGGCTTGCCCGCGACCAGCGGATGCCGCTGCGCCGGCGCGACGCCCAGGCCGCTGGTGGCGTTGCACTGGGGATCGACATCGACGACCAGCGCCGACTTGCCCGCCTTGGCCAGTCCGGCGGCGATGTTGATGGCGGTGGTGGTCTTGCCCACGCCGCCCTTCTGATTGGCGATGGAAATGATTTTGGCCACGGTCGGCAGCCTCCGGTCTGCCTGTGACCCGCGGGGAGAGGACCGCCCGGTGCCGCGCGGACCAGGCGTCCTTGCCCGCCTCCGAACAGCGTCTCCCGATGGTCGCGGAATCCTAGCGCGCGGGGGGAGTCTTGTAAAGCTCAGGATCGCGGGGCGCTCTCGAGGCGATGAGATATGCCCGTACGATGGTGGCGAGCAGATAATGACTGATGACTGATGGCGGATGGCGGAGCGTCTGTCCCGAAAGCCTCGGATGCGTCCTCCCGCAAGGGGAGAGGGGGTCAGAGAGGTCGTTCGCGGACTTCGAGAACCTCCGGGACAGACTCTGAGAACTCGTCGATCATCAGTCATCCGCCATCAGTCATCCGCCATCTTGGAATCCCCGGCCTTGACCCCCATGCGCACCGCCTCCGTTTCCAGCGCGTCGCTATAGGTGATCGGATACCCGGCCTGCGCATGCACGCCCCGGAGCCGGTCGGGCAGGGCGGCGCGGTGGCGGCGGCACAGGTCGCGGATGAATGTCAGGTCGGGCAGGGGATCGACCAGCCGGCCGCCGCGCAGGACGCATTTCAAGAGCGGCTCGCCGTCGGCCGTCTCGTCGTGGCGGGTCACGTGGTCGTGCTCGAACCGGCCCCACTCATCGACTTGCCTCCAGACCTGCTTGCCGAGCGGATACGTCTTCTTGCCCGCGCTGAGCTTGATCCGCCCCTGACCGGCCAGCGCGACCAGCTTGTACACCATGGAAAGGGCCGGCGCGTCGCGGCTGGTCACCAGCTCGGTGCCGATGCCGAAGGCGTCGATGGGCACACCGTCGGCGACCAGCTCGGCCACGCGCCACTCATCCAGGTCGCCGCTGGCGAAGATCGTGACCCCGCGCCGGTCGCGGGCATTGAGGATCGCGCGCGCTCCGAACGCCAGCTCGGCCAGGTCGCCGCTGTCGAGACGGATCGCCAGGGCAGGGGGTTCGAGAAGCGCAGCCCGTCGCACCCCTTCCAGCGTGTCATAGGTGTCCACCAGCAGCGTCGTCGTCGCCGGGAAATGGCGGGCATACGCGGCAAACGCCTCGGCTTCGGACGCGAACGCCTGGACCCACGAATGGGCCATGGTGCCGACGGCCGGGATGTCGAGCCGGCGCGCCGCTTCGACCTCGCTGGTCCCGGCGAAGCCCGCCAGGTAGGCCGCACGGGCGGCGAGCAGGCCCGCCTGGGGACCATGCGCCCGCCGCGCGCCGAATTCAAAGAGCGGCCGGCCCCGCGCCGCATCCACGATGCGCGCGGCCTTGGACGCGACCAGCGTCGGATAGTTCAGGCTGGCGATCAGGTAGGTTTCCAACCATTGAGCCTGCGCCAGCGGGGCCTCGATGCGCACGATGGGTTCGTTTGGAAAAACGACCGACCCCTCGGGCGCGGCCCAGAGATCGCCCGAGAACCGCAGCCGCGCCAGCCAGTCGAAGAACGCGTCGTCGATCTGCCTGAAGGCCACCAGCCCGCGCAGCCAGGCCACCTGCTCCGCCGAGAACGCCAGCCGGAGTACGTCGCCGACGGCCTGCTCGAGCCCGGCGAAGACCAGATACGCTCGATGCTCGGGCAGCCGGCGCACGAACAGCTCGAACGTCGCCGGCAGCTCGGCCATGCCTTCGGCGTGGTAGCCGGCCATCATCGTGAGCTGGTACAGGTCCGTGACCGGGCCGAGGGCGTCGGGATCGGGCCAGAGCGAAACGGGCGGCACAGGCATGGGCGTTCCTCTTCCTCATCTGGGACGCAAAAGCCACCAGCGCACCTGCCGGGACGCCGTCTCCCGGCCGAACGCGGCCTGCGGATCGACATCAAGCCAGGTCGGCAGGCTGAGCGTCTCGGTCCAGCAGGCTTCGGGCACCGGCTCGTAGCGCGTTTGGAGTTGCTGCCAGGCCGCCTGCGGGTCGCGCTCTTGTCGTAAGAGAACCTCATCGAGCAAGACACCCGCGTCGGAGATCGGTTCCTTCAAAATCTGGGCGACGTTCTCCACAACCTGGAACGGCGGGGCTTCGCGCGTCGCGAGCACGAACCGCGCCGTGGGACGGGCCAGCACCAGCAAGGGCGACTGCCCGGCGGCCGGGATCGAGCGCAGGACCGCGATGAGATGCCGTTCCTGTCCGTCGGTCGGCTGGAGCAAGCCGGGCAGGGGGCCCGCGCCGCGATCGGACTGTAGGCATGGAGCACGGCCAGTCCCAGGCCCACGAAAAAGGCCAGCTCGATGGGGCGGAACGGACGCCCGAGCGTTATGCGCTGGGCCAGCGTCTCCACCAGGATCGGCATCCACCAGGCGAGCACCAGCCAGCCGACCGCCGTCAGCGGCAGCCAGAGCCGCGCATAGGGATGATACATCGGCGTCAGCACGGAAAGGATCAGCCAGCTCATTCCCAGGATGCGGACCAGGGGCCGCACATCGCGGAGCAGCCAGGGCAGTCCCACCAGGCCGAGCCACCAGGGCAAGCTCGGGATTCGTCCCAGGAGCACACCGCCCATCGCCACGAACCAGCCGAAGACCAACCAGGCCAGACACGAGCGCCGCGCTCGTATCGTGCCCGTGACGAGCTCCCAGCCCACCCACGCGAGCGGCCAGGCGATCATTCCCCAGCCGAAGGACGGATTCCCCAGCGAGCCGGACAGGGCCTGCTCCTGCGCCATCTGGACGTTCCACCGCGCGGGCCAGCCGCGCAGGCCATGAAAATAGCCCCGGTGATGCGCCAGCAGCTTGCTGTAGCCTCCGAGGTGCGTGTTGACGAACTCGAACCAGGGCCGGTAGACCAGCGCCGCAAGGAGCGCCGCGAAGCACAACATGCCGAGCTTCTTGGCCAGGCCCGGCCCGTTCTCTCCGCGTTGCACGAGGTCCGGACCGGCCGCCAGGACCACGATCACGCCAGCCAGGAAACCGTTGTACTTGACGTTCTGAGCCAGACCGACCAGCACTCCGAAGACGATCGCGCGCCCGATCCGGGGTTGCTCCAGAAAGCGCGCCCCCGCCGTGAGGGCGAGCAGCCAGAGGAGCAGGAGCGTCGCATCGGTCAGCGCCAGGCGGCTGAAGGCGACGTGCGGTCCGGAGAACGCCGCCAGCGCCGCCACCGCCACGCCGGCGCCGGCGCCGACCGTGCGTCGGCCCATCCCGGCCGCCACCACGATCACGGCGATCCCCGCCAGCACCGAGACCAGCATGGCCGCACTGGCGTCGATCCCGAACCCGAGGTAAGACCACCCCACCAGGATAGGAAACCCCGGAGGGGCGTAAGGTGCGAGCATCGCCCCGACCGAGGCGAACCCGCCCTTGAGCACCACCCACAACCCGGCCAGCGCGTAGATGCCCTCGTCGAAATGCTGAAGACCGAGATTCGGGAACTGCCAGAAGCGCAAGACCGCTCCCACCGTCGTCAGTGCCAGGATCAGCACCCATTCCCACCGCGCGATTGTCGTTTTCATGGCCGGACATTTTCCGGCACCCGGCGTGCATTCTCAACGCGCTGGTTCCACGTGAAACCCACCCATCGCGGCGATGTTGATCATTCCTTGAACGGTTGACGAACCCCGTCCGCGAGCATACCCTGAAGGAACCCACCTCCCCGGAGCCGATTTCCATGGTGCGGCTCTTCACCGACCCGCGCATGCTTGACCATATTCCGCCGGCGCGGCACCCGGAACGCCCGGAGCGTCTGCGAGCCGTGCAGCGCCACCTGGCGCGCCTCGGCTTCCCGGACGTGTGCCGCGTGGGACACGTGCGCGAGGCCACCGACGCGGAGATCCGGCGCGTCCACGAGGCCGAACTGATCGAGCAGCTCCAGAAGTTCGAAGAGCGGGGCGGGGGGATGATCGAGCCCGATACCTGGGTCGGTCCCGGCTCGAACCTGGCGGCGCGGCTGGCGGCCGGGTCGGCCGTCGAAGCCGTCCGCGCGGTGCTCGCCGGCCCCAGCCACGCGGCGTTCTGCGCCTTGCGACCGCCCGGCCACCACGCCTGCCCGGCGCACGCCATGGGCTTTTGCCTGCTGGGCAACGTCGCCATCGCCGCCCGCGAGGCCATCGATCAGCACGGACTCAATCGCGTCTTGATCGCCGATTGGGACGTCCATCATGGCAACGGCACCCAGGAGTGCTTCTACCGCGACGGCCGGGTCGCCTTTCTGTCCATCCACCGCTACCCTTTCTACCCGGGCACGGGAGCCGCCGACGAGACCGGCTCCGGGCCGGGCCTGGGCAAGATCTGCAACCTGCCGATCCGCTACGGCACCGCGCGGCGGAGTACCTCGACACCTTTCGCAACGCCCTGGAACGCCTGGCCGATCGCCACCGCCCCGAACTGGTGCTCGTCAGCGCCGGCTTTGACGCCCACGCACAAGACCCGATCGGCGACCTCGGCCTGGAGATCGAGGACTTCGTCGCTCTCACCGAGATGACCCTGCGCGTCGCGGAAACCCACGCCCAGGGCCGGATCGTGAGCGTGCTCGAAGGCGGTTACAACATCCCCATCCTGGCCGGCTGCGTCGCCGCGCACCTCGAAGCCCTCGGCGTCGAAGCAGCCGACGGGACGAGATGGAATGACCTGCTGTAGAGCAGATTCCAGATTCCAGATTCCAGATTCCAGATTCCGGATTCCAGATTCCAGATTCCGATCCCTGTCTGGAATCTGGAATCTGGAATCCGGAATCTGGAATCCGCTCTCGATTGACCCCGACGGGATTTGAACCCGTGTTCCAAGCGTGAAAGGCTTGTGTCCTGGACCTGGCTAGACGACGGGGCCATGCGCTGAGAACGAGACTACTCTAAGCGTCGGCCGCATGAGGGGTCAAGGCCGCTCGAAGAGAAGCGGGGATTGGGATCCGGCCAGAGCGGACCAGGCGCGCAAACTCATCGCCTTCCACAGGTGGCAAGAACGTGCCGACAGACTCTTGCGATCGGTCCCCGCGATGGGTACTCTGACGCCTCAGATAGAACAATTGCCTGACCGCCGTGGAACCGCCATGACCCGGATCCTCATTCTCACCGGTGATGCAGGCGAGGCGCAGGAGATTTACTACGCCAAGTTCCGCCTGGAAGAAGAAGGCTGGACGGTCCACATCACCACCCTCGCGCGACGGACGTTTCATTCGGTTGTGCATGACTTCGAGCCGGGGTTCGACACCTACGTGGAACGTCCCGGCTACTTGGTGCAGGCCGACGTGAGCCTCGATGAGGTGGAACCGGCCAGCTACGATGGCCTGGTCTTGCCGGGCGGGCGCGCGCCGGAGTTTCTCCGCAACAAACCCCGGGCCCTGGCCGTGGTCCGTCACTTTCTCGACGCGGGCAAGCCGATCGCGGCCAATTGCCACGGCCCGCTCCTGGTCCTGGCCGCGGGCGGGGGGCGCGGCAAGACGATGACCTGCTACCCGGACCTCGAGCCCGACATCCGCGGCGCAGGAGGAACGTTCGTCAACCGCGCGGTGGTGGTCGACGGCAACTTGATCACGGTGCGGGGCTGGCCCGACAATGGACCGTGGATGCGTGAATTCGTGCGGATGCTCAAAGCTCGGACCAGTGCCTGACTCCCTACTTGCAGCACCATCAACGGAGGTAAACCAGCGGGACCGACTCAGGGCAGATCGTGGTCCACGGTGCTCGCGCGGCTGTTCGCCTCGCGCAGCAGCCGCTGCTGATTCTGGATCGCCTCGTAGACCTCGCGGCGATGCACGGTCACTTCCTTGGGCGCTTCAATGCCCAGGCGGACCTTGTCCCCCCGAATCTCCACCACGGTTACCGTGATGACGTCGTTGATGATGATGCTTTCGTTCTTCTTACGCGAAAGAACCAGCATCGTCCTGGCCCCTTGATCCCAACGCGCGCGGAATGAACATTCCGACTCGGATCGAGCCAGTTGACGCCCGCCTGTCGCATCCAGACGCGCAGGTGTCGGAGCGTCGGGGGTCCGCATCCCTTCGTTGAGATTCCGTTTAACTTTATCCCACGACACTCGCGGGTCAAGCAGTTAGGGGAGATTTCGCGAGTTTCTCACCTGGGCATAACCGCGCCTGTTCCGGGATTTGGGAGGAAGTGCGCTATTGGCGGGTTTTTTCTGAAGCCCGGCTGGGCGGCGGATCGAGCGGTCGGCGTCTCGTCTTCCTCGGTTCCCCTATGCAACCTGGAGGCCACCACCATGGATGGAATGACGAGTCGACTCCTGATCCTCGCCAGAGACTCCCAGCAGGTGGATCAGCTTTATCAAGTCGTTCGCGGGTATTGCCATACGGTGAAGAATCGACTGAACTGCCTGCGGCTCGCGCTCTATCTGGCGGATCGGCCGGAGGGACGGGACGGGGCCTGGGACGAGGTCGACCAGCGCTACCGAGAGATCGAACAGTTCATCGAGCGGTTCCATACGTTCTGTCGCCCGTTGACGCTGATGCCGCTGGGCGTCTCGCTCGGCATGATTCTGGAGGAACGCCGTCCCCTCTGGTCGGAGTGGCTGGCGGCGCGGAACCGCAGCCTGCTCTGGTCGCCGCCCAAGGAGGACGTCCACGGCCATCTGGACCCGACGCAGTTGACCACGACGCTCGATGGCCTGGTCCGCTGGCGCGCCCAGATCGGACCCGAAGGGGCGGCCGTACGGGTCGCCTGGCGCGCCGTGGCCGGTCGCCTCCGGCTACACTGGACCGAGACGGCCAGCGCGACGCCGACCGGGGGGACGCGCACCGAACCGGTCCCCGTCGATCGCCCGCCCTGTCTGGCCCTTCCCCTGCTGGCGCGGGTGGCCGCGGCGCATGGGGGCGGCGTGCAATGGGTTCCGGGGTCCGGCTTCCGCATCGAGATCGATCTGCCCGGTGTGGCGGAGACGCCCCAGCCACCCGACGCCGGGAGAAGGCTCCCTTGACCCGGCCCCTACGGGGGCCTTACGATGCTCCCGTCGGAAAACGCGGGGCGTAGCGCAGCCTGGTTAGCGCGCCTGCCTTGGGAGCAGGAGGTCACCAGTTCGAATCTGGTCGCCCCGATCCGTGTCTGATGGGCCTTCCTCATCGAGTCGAGCTGCTGCGGATTTCATGAGCGAGCGTTGCGCCGACGGAAAAACACGAGCGGCCCAGGCGGCGGCTGCTCTCGTCGAAAACGGCATGACCATCGGCCTCGGCTCGGGAACCACGGCCGCCCTGGTGGTCCAGGCCTTGGCCGTGCGCCGGGCCCAAGAGCATTTGTCCTTCCAGGGTGTGCCGACGAGCGTGGCCACGGCGGATTCGCGCGCTCCGTGGGTATCCCACTGGTGGACCTCGATGGCGTCCCCGCGCTCGATCTGGTCATCGATGGGGCCGATGAGGTCGATCCCGCCTTCCGCATGATCAAGGGGCGGGGCGGGGCGCTTTTGCATGAGAAGATCGTCGCCGCCGCCGGCCATCGCCGCGTGATCGTCATCACGCCCGAGAAGCTCGTCGAGAGGCTCGGTCAGCGGCATCCCGTCCCGGTCGAGGTCTCCGTCTTCGGCTGCAAGCACACCGAGAGCGCCTTGCGCAACCTGGGCGCCGCCACGACGTTCCGTGCCGGTGCGGACGGCGCTCCCTACCGCACCGATGAAGGCCACCACATCATCGATTGCCGCTTCCTCGGCATCGAGGACCCGGAAGAGCTCGACGCGCGGCTGAACAACGTCGCCGGCGTGTTCGAGACCGGTCTGTTCATCGGCCTGTGCGACCTCCTCCTCGTCGGCCACCCGGACCGGGTGCAACGCCTGGATCTCCCGGCGGATACGGCCAGTTCCACGTGAAACGAGAGTGGTCGGGATCAGGCCTCCGGGACCACGGAAGAGGGGACCTTCCGGGTCGAATTCCGCCGGGGCGGTGTGGGCGGACCTTTCGAGGTGAGATTGGGCCGGAAGGTCATCAGCAGAAAGAGCGGCAAGTAGAGTAGGATCATCGTGCCGCCCTCTTCCAGATACCAGAACTGGCTGGCCACGAGCAGGGCCGTCGAGAGGGCGATCAACTCTCCCAGGTTCTTCTGCGCGGGCCAGAGGGTGACGGCGCCCGTCAGGGCCAGATAGGCGATCAGCACGGGCAGGCGGAACGCGGAATCGATCCCGGTCCAGAAGCTGCCGAAATGCGGATTCTCGACCCCGGGCAGCAGCCCCGCCTCGAGCAGGCTCCGCGCACCCAGGGCGCGGGCCCATTCCGAGAGCACCGGCAGCGCGTGACCCAGCACCGCGCACACGCCGACGACCCCGAGCGCCGCGGCCAGATGACGCCAGCGGTTCGAGCCCGCGTAGAAGCCCGTCCAGAGCGGGATCAAGCCGAGGCAGGCCGGCATCCACCCGGCCGCCATGCCAATCAGAGCGCCGGCCGCCAGCGGTCGCTGATACAGAAACACGGCCGTCGCCACCAGCGCCGCGGGCAGGACCTGGCCGCAATCGACGACCGCCATGCGCGTATACGGCGACACCAGGTACCCGCCCACCACGGCCAGTCCCGAGATGGGCCGTCCAAAATGCTGGGTGCCGATGGCGATGAGGGCGGCGCAGAGTCCCAGATGAGCCAGGCCGGACAAGATCCGCGCGACGATCACCTGCGGCGGATTCCGTCTCAAGACCGCCGGCAGCGGGGCCTGGCGGAGAACCGCCTGCACCGGTACGTCGATCTCCGCCGAGCCGGCCGACACGGCCGCGCGCGACCCCGGATTCGCCGGGTTCCGCGCCGCCCCTTCACTCACCGGCATCGCCACCGCCTCGGAGAGCAGCAATCCCATCAAACCGATCGCTGCGCACGAGAGCCCGGCCGCATTCAAATTGGGTTCCAGCAACGGACGGCGACTCAGACCGAGGTCCAGGAAACAGCGCGCCAGCCACAACCCCGAGGCGAGGAACAACCAGGCAAACGCCCCCCAGGGTTGCCGCGAGCCGCTCCCCACCAACTGCATCAACCCGGGCGCGGGGGCGAAGAGCAAGATCAAGTCGAGATTGCGGATGCTCCAGAAACGGCTGAACTTGAAGAACAGAGTCAATGTCGCGAGCAGGGTCAAGAACAACCAGATCTGCGGCCCCAGCCCCAGGTCCGCGACGAGCGCGCCGCTCATGTTTTTCTCCCCCTCACATCTGCGACCGACGCAAGCCCAGTGGGTGGCGAAATCGGGGGAATCCAGGAAAGCCAAAGTCGCCGATCGCATCTTACGGCTCGCGGTGACGCGCTGCAATGGGGTGTTTGGTACTTGGTACTCGGTATTTGGAGTCTGTTCCGAAAGCCCCGAAGGGGCGGCAGTGAATAGCCCGGGGCGTCAGCCCCGGGAACCAGAGACGCGACGAGAGCATCTTCCTCCGAAGCCCCGAAGGGGCGACAGAACGGTCCACGGGACAAAGAGATATGCCGCCCCTTCGGGGCTTCGGAGAGGGTGTGTGGCGCATCGTTGCCGGTTCCCGGGGCTGACGCCCCGGGCTATTTGCTGCCGCCCCTTCGGGGCTTTCGGAACAGACTCTAATCGGCGAGGAAGGGGATGGGATCGCCCTGGATCTGGCTCAGGGCATTCTGGGCGGCGCGCTGTTCGGCGTCTTTCTTGGTGGCGCCCCAGGCGGGGGGAAAACTCTGGCCGCCGATGCGGGCGGCGATCTTGAAGCACTTCGAGTGATCGGGGCCTTTCTCATCGAGGAGGCTGTAGGTCGGCGTGGCGCCATAGAGCCGCTGGGCGACCTGCTGAAGCTGGCTCTTGTGGTTCAGCTCCGCAAGGTCGGCCACGGCCTGCGAGACTTCCGAGGCGACGTGGCGGACGATGAAGTCCTCCGCCGCTTCCATACCGCCATCGAGATAGATCGCGCCCACGAGGCTCTCGAACACGTCGGCCAGCACCGAGTGCGGGGTCGGGCCGTGCAGACCCATCCCTTTGCCCATGATCAGGAATTCGCCGAGACCGAGCTTGCGGGAAATCTTGGTGCACGTGCGGCGCGAGACGACATGGGACTTGATCCGCGTCAGCTCGCCTTCCTGGAACTGGGGGAACTGGCGATACAAGAGGTCGCACACGACGGCCCCCAGGATGGCATCGCCGAGGAATTCCAGACGCTCGTTGGAGGCCAGGCGGTGGTCGGCACCCGAGGCATGCGTCAGCGCGGCATGGAGCAGGGCAGGGTCGCGGAAATCGTAGTCGAGAACGTCCTGGCACCGCTCCAGGTCATCGCTGTCGCGGCAGGAATACGGGTCGGCCATGATCGCTCCGTCGCGCCTGGAAGAAAGGGTCGATGGCAGCAACTATCCCGCGCCGGCCGGGCCGTTGTCAACCGACGCGCTTTGACCCCGCCACCACTCGGGCGGTAGGATGAAAGACCTCAACCCCATGACCCCGGAGACGCCCCGACCGTGGTGCCTGCCAAGGATTTCAAGAGGCGGATGGTCGTCGAGATCGACGGTGCGCCGCACATGATCGAGCATATCCAGGTCCAGACCCCCTCCGCCCGCGGCGCGGCCACGCTCTACAAGGTCAAGGCCCGGAACCTCAAGACCCGCCAGCGCGTCGAGAAGACGTTCAAAGGCACCGACGCCCTGGCGGAGTCGAGTTTCGAGCGCCGCCCCATCCAGTTCCTCTATCGCGACCCCGACGGCTTCCACTTCATGGATGCCGCCGATTACAACCAGTTCTCGCTCTCGCTCGAAGACCTGGAGGACCAGGCGCCGTTCATGACCGAGAACATGGACGATCTCGAAGCGTTGATCGTAGACGACGAAGTGATCGGCATCGAGCTGCCCGACACGGTCGATCTGCCGATCACGGAGACCACGCCCGGGGTGCGCGGCAACTCCGCCACGGGACGTACCAAGCCGGCCACGCTGGCGACGGGCTTCATCGTCCAGGTCCCCGAACATCTCGATCCGGGCACGGTCGTGCGCGTCGATACCCGGACGGGGGAGTATCTTGGGCGGGCGAATTGAGAGGATGGCTGATGGCGGATGGGGGATGCTGCCGTCCGCCATCAGCCATCAGCCATCAGCCATCTGTCATTTCCCCATCCGTTCCGTCTCACGACTGGCTTCACTCTCCCATTCTGCAAGCGCCTTCTCGAGCGCGGTGCGCACCGGATCGAGCAGTTTCTTATCGGCGTGGGGTGTGAGGGCGTCGAGGCGGAGAGCCTCGCGGCCGTGCTTGATGGCGTCGGGCAGGCGTCCAAGCGTGGCGGCGGCCTGGGCGAGCGTGGCCTGGAGCGTGGCGTCCGTCGGATAAAGCGTCACGGCGCGGGCGGCGGCGTTGGCCCGATCGCGGAGGAGGGTCGCGCGGTCGGCCGGCGCAAGCTGATCGCCCTGCGCTTCCAGGATCGCTCCGGCATAGGCGATCCGTGCGCTGGACGAGCAAGGAGTCCGGATTGCAGGGCGGCGTCGCGGCCCGTTCGAGCGCATAAGCGATCTTGACGCCGACGTTATGGCTGGGGCGCGGGCCGTTGGCGAGCCAGTCGCGGTACTCGACCTCCGCCAGCCGGAGCCAGGGTTGCGCATCGTAGCGGTCGGCCGCCGCGGCGCGGGTGAAAGCCTCGCGGGCGCGGGCGAAATCGGGCGCTGGGCGATGGTTCAGGGCCGCGACGCCTTCCGAGAGCGCCGCCTGGCACGCGCCAGTAGGGTGCGTTCGAGCCCCAGAACGACCCGATCAAGGCCGCCACGAGCATGGCCAGGCTGGTGGAGAGACCGCGGCCAGGCAGCGGCGCAGCCGGCCGCAGGGGCGGTCCTCGCGCAGGTCCTGACCGAGCGCGGCCAGGGTCCAGAGGCCCAGGGCCACGGGCGGAATGCCGATGCCTCCCGCCGCGAGCAGGTTCACGATCACCGCCACCGCGCCGGCGCCCGCCGCCAGACCCGCGATCGGCCGGCGCCGCCACAAGGGCGCCAGCATCACCGCCGACCATCCCCAGGCCAGGCCCAGCACCACCCAGCGGCCGAGATCCTCGTCGAGGAACGGATTGAGCTGACCAAGCGCGACCACGCCCAGCCACCCTCCCAGCCCCGCGCACACCCAGACCCAGGCCGACGAGCGCGGCGGCAGCGCTTCCTCGAAGCCCGGGTAGGGGGGCGGCTTCTCGACCTCAATCCGCTCCGCCGCAGCGGGGCGGGGCGGACCCAGGGTTTCCCGTGAAACCCGTCCCAGGGCGATCACCAGCAGCACGGCCGCGAACACGCCCGAGGTCGCCCAGACTTCGAGCACCAGGTTGTGCGGGTCCTTGATCTCTTCGCTGGAATAGGGCAGCTTGTGCCGCAGATACGGCCCGGCGAAATTGCCTGGCCCCACTCCGCGCCAGAACCGCGGTGACGATTCCGTGATCAGAGCCCAGGTGCCCCGCCAGTATTCGATGCGGTAGCGGAACGACTTGGTGGACTCGGTCAGCACCGCGCGGTCGAGCTGATGGGCGGCGGTCGCCAGCGCGGCCAGGCCTCCCAGGGCAACAACGAGCACGCCGGCCGTCACCAGTCGGGTGCGCCACGAGATGCCGGTCCACTCGCGCCAGCCGCTCAGGAGCAGCCCGACACCGAGACCAATCCAGGCGCTGCGGCTTTTGGTCAAGATCAAGCAGGCCAGCAGCAGACTGAGGGGGATCAGCGCCAGCAACAGCGGCCAGAGCCGGCGCGTGCGGCCCTCGCGGCGCAAGGCGTTGCCGAGCGCCACGGCCAGCCCCATCACGGCCGGTCCGACCAGGAACCCGGCCAGCGAATTCGTCAGCGCGAACGTCGCGCGCGGCTCTTGCGAGCCCAGCAGCCGATCCTCGAACCGCTTGCGAGTGGCCGGATCGTCGGCCACGCCCGCCGCTCTCAGGGCGGCTTCCGGATTCTTCATGTAGATCGCGCACGACCGCGGGTCCTCGACGCCGATCTGATAGAACCCGACCGCCGCCACCGCGCAGGCCGTCGCCAGGAGCGCCCCGGCCGCCGCGGTGACTTCCCCGCGCATGCGCGGCAGCCAGCGCAGCAGCAGGTACATGGCGCCCAGCCCGACCCATTCCCAGGCCATCGAGATGGCCGCGCGGCGGTCGGCTGCCACGGTTGTGCTCAGCCCCACGACCGCGATCAGGACGACCACGGCGGCATCAGTCCACGACCAGCGCACCCGGGTCGTCCCGCCGAGCCACCAGCCGGCCACCGCCAGGGCGAGCGCGACCAGCACGGCCAGCACCCAGTACAGGCCGGTGCCGGCGTCGGCATCCTCGCCCGGCCAGTAAGCGCGCCGCCATGAGCGCCACGGTCAGCGCCAGCGCCAGCCGCCGTACCCGCTCCCCCAGCCGCGCCGCATCCGGCTCCCCCGCGCCAAACAGCCCGGGAGGTTCCTCCGGCTCGATCGGCGGACTGGGCTCAGGGGGCATACTGTCGGGTCGGGACGGCCGGCGTCGGGGCATCGGTGCTTTCCAGGGGGGCGAAGACGTTCCAGTCTCTCGATGATGCCAGATTCCGGATGCCAGATTCCGGATGCCAGATTCCGGATGCCAGATTCCGAATCGATTTCGAAACTAAGCTTGTGAGCATCAGTCATCCGTCATGAGCCATCCGTCATCTGGCATCCGTCATCTGGCATCCGTCATCTGGCATCTGGCATCTGGCATGACCGGGATCTTGGCATCCGGAATCTGGCATCGGGACTCCCGCCTCCTCGACCACCGCCGGCGCGGCTGGTCGGGTCACGGCCGGGACGGACCACTCGAGCACCGCCACGACGCCGAGCAGGCAGACCGTCTGGGCCACGATGACCACCGCGCCGGGGGCATCCATGTGGTGCAACAAGATCGCCCCCAGGCCGGCGGCCAGCGTCACCAGATCAATCGTGGCGACTGCCCGAGCCGGCGACAAGCCCCGTTCCACCAGCCGGTGCGAGAAGTGCCGCCGATCCGCCTGGAAGGGACTCCGGCCCTCGCGCAAGCGAATCAAGATGACGGAACCCGTGTCATACAACGGGACCGCCATGACCAAGAGCGGCGTGAGCACGCTGAACGGCGAGCTCTTGGCGTCGTACGGACTGGAAAAATGCCCGGCCACCGTCAGCGTGCCGAGCAGGAAGCCCAGGAAGTTGCTCCCGGCGTCGCCCATGAACAGCCGCGCGGGGTAGACGTTGTGATACAAGAAACCGGCCAGCGCCCCGACCAGGACCAAAAGCACGATCGGCACGAACAGGCCCCCGACCGCGATCTGCGCGGAGGCGAACACCAGCGCCGCGATCAGTCCGACGCTCGCCGCCAGGCCGTCCATGTTGTCCAGAAAGTTGAACGAATTGGTCAGCCCGACAATCCACGCGACCGTCACCACGCTGGTCAGGAACCGCACGAGCCACAGGGATTGCGGCAAGAACAGCGTGATCCGTCCCCAGAACGCCACGTAGATGGACGCCAGCACGACCTGAATGACCAGCCGCGGCCAGGGGCTCAGGGCCTTCTTGTCGTCCGCCAGGCCCATGAGCATGATGAGCGTGCCCAACCCCAGGATGCCCAGCAGCATCACGGTCCGCTCGCGCATGCCGCCGAGGTGTTCGCGCAGCTCCGCCGGCAGCAGGCGGCCATCAAAATTGACCATCAGCGCCCCCGCGATGAGCATCAGCGCCAGCGTCAGCCAGATGGCCACGCCACCCCCGAGCGGCGTCACCCGCTGGTGCGCCTTGCGACCTCCCGGGCGGTCCACCAGCCCCACCCGCGGCGCGAGCCAGCGCACTCCCGCGCAGAAGATCACACTCAGCAGGAATCCTCCCACAACCAATCCCACACCGGCCAGCAGGAAAGACACGAGCTCACCCCCATTCGGCCCATTTCGTGCGCTCGTCCCACTTTACCGCAGAACCGCCGGTCCCGTCGATTTGATCCTCGGGTAGAATACCCATCAGCGGCCCCGGTTGCCTGCCCCCGCCGCTCTGGAGCACGATTCATGGACCATCTCGGGCCGCGCGAGCCGGACAACACGGACCCTCGGGGATATGAACAGATCGTGGCCGGTCCCGGCGGCTCGCCCCAGGACAGCGCTTCGATCCGGCCCCAGGGGCGCGCCCTGGACGGCCCCCGTGGCCGCCTTTCGCGATGAGCTCCCTGGCCGCGACGCCCCGGGTGTTCGTCTGCCGGTTCCTGGCCGGCATCTGCATCGCGGTCTATGTCCTCATGGTGCTCCGAGGGGTCTCGCCGTTTCTGCCCACGGTCGAGGACTTGCTCAAGTGGGGCGCAGACTTCGGTCCGGCCATTGCCCTGGAAGGGCAGAGCTGGCGGCTGTTCACCAACGTGTTCCTGCACGTCGGGATCATTCACCTGACCATGAACATGTGGTGTTTCCTGGCGTTCGGTCCGCTCATCGAGCGGCTGTATGGGAACGCGGCGTTTGCCGCGCTCTATCTGCTGGCGGGCGTGGGCGGGTCGATCGCCAGCATGGCCTGGAATCCGATCCTGTTTTCGGCCGGTGCCTCGGGCGCGATCTTCGGGGTCATCGGCGCGCTCCTGGCGTTCGTCGTCGTCCACCGGCACGCCATCCCGGTCGAGGTGCTCGTCCCGCTGCGTTCCAGCGCGGTCTCCTTCACGGTCATGAACCTGATGCTCGGGCTGATGGTGCGGGGCATTGACAATGCGGCACACATCGGCGGCCTGCTGACCGGCTTCCTCGCGGGCGTCCTGATGCAGCGCCACTGGCCGCCCTCGCAAGACCGCTGGGCGACCCCGCGGCAACTGCTCGTCGGCGCCCTCATCGCGGGCGCGATGCTCCTGGCGATCCGTCCGCTCGAAGCCCGCATCCGGCGCACGCCCGAAGTGATCCAGGTTCTCGACCAGGAGCAAGCCCGCCAGGACTACAACGCGTTCATCACCGGACTGCGACCCTGCCTCGCGGAGTACAACGCGGTGGAGCGCGACATCCAGAGTGCGTTCAAGGAATGGAACAAGACGGGACCCGGTCCGGACGCGAACCGGCACCTCGCCGATCGCCTCGACGCGCAACGGTCCCGCGCCGAGCGCAATCAACGGGCCGCCACCACGATCCCCGCGGCCCAACCGGGCCTCAAGACCGCCCGCGATCATTTCCTCGCCGCTCAGAGCCTTCGTCTCCAGTCCCTGACCCGTCTGGCCCAGGCCGCGGCGCCTCCGGCTCCTTGCAGCCGTCCGACGCCGATCGTTTCTCCCTTGCCCGGCCCAAGATCGAGCGGGAGCTCAAAGCCTGCGAGGCCGATGCCGAGACGTTCCGGAAGGACCACGGCTTGTCGCTCGAAGGCAAGCCCAAGCCGTGATGGCTCGTCGCTCCGTAGGGTGGGCACCGCCCACCACGTTCCCGGATGGTGGGCGGTGCCCACCCTACGAAGATTCCACTTCGAAGCCACCGGCTCGATCAGCGCCCGGATCTCGTGCACCGGGGGACAGTCCTTGAACACCATCTGATCGCGGACCGTGTTGGTGGTGGCCACGAGTCCGCAAACCGCTCCCCGGTGGTTGAACACCGTGCGCCGCTGGAGCCGATGGCGAAGTCGGCCGTGATCGTCATCCGCACCGTGGGATGGCCGACGTTTGTGAAGCGGAAAAACCGGCTCACAATGCCCTGGGTCAGGCTGTAGAACCGATCGCCCGGATGCGACAGCACCGTCACGGGCTCGCCCACCTCGGCATCCTCGGCCAGCGGCGCGACCGGCAGGTCATGGGCCTCGATCCGCAACAGCGCCAGATCGGCCGCACGGCTGGCGGCGAGCACCTCGACGACCGGATAAAACGCCCCACCCCGCGTCAACACGCCGAAGACGACGCCCGGATTGTGGGCTTTTTCCATCACATGGGCGTTCGTCACGATCACGCCCGTAGCGGTCAGGACCACGCCCGTAGCCATGGTCATCTGCCCCGAGCCGTTCAGACTGCCCACGATCACCACCGCATCGCGCCGATGCCGGTAGATCTCGGTGGGCGTCATCTCGTCCTTCGGCTCGGGAGGCAAGTCCAGCCGGGTGCTCTCACGGTGCAACTGCTGATCGAGCGTCGCCGCCGGCACCGCCTTGCCCGACCGCGCCAGCCGGGACAACCGCTCCCGGAGATCGCCCATCACCTGGTTGTCATCGACCAGGTCCCCCCGGCGGCTCAAGACCCGCATCGCCGGACTGAGTTTCTCCGCCTCCGCGTCATAGGCCGTCCCCCGCGGAACCGAGCGCTGCCGCAACCGCGTGAACGCCGCCGGCGCCTCCAGACGCAGCCCGCGCAGCTTCGCCCGGTCGATGTCGAAATGAATCAGCGCCGACTGCGGCACCTCCACCTCCTGCGCCCCCCTCCCACACGAACCGGACCTTGCCCCCCGTCAGATAGGCGCCGCTGGCATCTTGAAGAGTCATGAAAAAATGCACATAATTTTCATTTTGGTTGCGAGCCGAGCGGTCCATCATGCGGACCAACTCGTCAGGGGTCAGGCCGAGGGATTCGAGGACGGGGAGGGCGGTCTTGGCCGACTCGTCCGCGGGAGGCGGACTCAGCAACATCACACTGGTGAGGAAGGCTGCGGCGAGAGGAGACATGGGCAGGGGCTCCAAAGCCTTTTCGGGAGGAGCTTGGCGTGTCAAGGTTGCGGCGGGGGCGTCTCCCGCCGTTTCCAGGCTCGCTGGTTGGCCAGTCCGAGGACGACGGCTGCCGCCATCAGCACGACGACGACAGCGGCGGAGCCGATCAGGACGATCCATTCGATCGGCCGATCGGGCGGCCAGCCGTCGTGCGCGCCGCCGCGGAGGACGAGCGCGATCAGGATCGGACCGCCCACGGTGGCGAGCGTCATCAGGGCGAGGACAATCAGGGCCTGGCGGGCCAGGGCATGAACCGGCGGCTTGGGAGTGCTCACGAGGCGCGTCCCCGGGCCGCGGCGCGTGCTTCGCGGCGTTCGGCGCACCGCTCGGCGTGCGCGGAGCGGGCGCGACGATCTCTTCCAGGATCGACACCGGCGCCGCCGCCAGCGGCACGGTGTGCGCGGAGGGCTGGTCGCGCCACTTCACCTCGACGGTCCCTTCCTTCAGTCCGCGCTCACCGATGACCACCCGCAGGGGAATGCCGATCAGGTCGGCGTCCTTGAACTTCACGCCCGGGCGCAGGTCGCGGTCATCGACGAGCACCTCGACGCCGTGATCTTCGAGCTGTCGCACGATGCGGTGGGCGGCCTCCATGACCTCGGTGTTGTTCGGCAACAGCGGCGCGACGAGCACGTCGTAAGGCGCCAGGCTGATGGGCCAGAGGATGCCGTCCTTGTCGTGGCCGGTCTCGACGGCCGACGCCAGGATGCGGTTCACGCCGATGCCGTAGCAACCCATGATGATGGGATGCTCCTGGCCTTTTTCGTCGAGGAAGTTCGCCCGCATCGCCTTCGAATACTTGGTGCCGAGCTTGAAGACGTGGCCGATCTCGATCCCCTGGTTGACCACCAGCGGCTGGCCGCACTTCGGGCAAGGATCGCCGGCGCCGGCGTTGCGCAGGTCGAGGACATTCTTGAGCGGGAAGTCGCGGCCGGGGACGACGCCGGTGAAATGCACGTCGGTTTCATTGCCGCCGACGACCACGCTCGACATTGCGGCCACGGCGCGGTCGATGGCCAGGGGGATCTTGCAAGCGACCGGACCGAGGAAACCCATCGGCGCGCCGGTGGCCTGCTCGATCTGCTCGGGCGGTGGCCGGTTCGAGTGATGAGGCGTTGAAGGCGCGGCGGACCTTGGCCTCGTTCGCTTCGTGGTCGCCCCGGATCAGGACGCCCACCACCTTCTCGTCGGCCACGAAGACCAGCAGCTTGGCGGAGTGTTTCGGGTCGGTCTTGAGGAACTTCGTCACGTCCTCGATGGTCTTCTTGCCGGGCGTGGGCACGGCCTGGTAGGGCGGGGCGCCGGCGGGCGGGGCAGGGGGGTTGTCCCCGGCGCCGATCTCGGCCTTCTCACGATTGGCGCCGTAGCCGCAGGCTTCGCAGCGGATGACGGTGTCCTCGCCGGTCGGCGCAGGGAACCATGAACTCGTGCGAGGCGTCGCCGCCGATCGGGCCGCTCTCGGCCTCGACCGGGACATACGGCAGACCGCAGCGGTCGAAGATGCGGCAGTAGGCTTCGTACATCGCGTCGTAGGAGCGGTTGAGCTGCTCGATGTTCGCGTCGAAGCTGTAGGCGTCCTTCATGAGGAACTCGCGCGTGCGCAGGACGCCGAAGCGCGGCCGAGGCTCGTTGCGGAACTTCGTCTGGATCTGGTAGAGCGTGATCGGCAACTGCTTGTAGGATTTGAACAGGTCGCGGGCCAGGTCGGTGATGACCTCTTCGTGCGTCGGGCCGAGCGTCACCTGGTGCCGCTCGCCGAGGGTGAACTGCATGAGGATGCCGCCCATCGTCTTGTCACGGCCGGATTCCTGCCAGATCTCGATGGGCTGCAGGGCCGGCATGAGCAACTCGATGGCCCCGGCGGCGTTCATCTCCTCGCGCACGATCTGCATGGCCCGGTGCAGCACCCGCAAGCCCAGCGGCAGGTACGTGTACGCCCCCGACCCGAGCGGCCGGATCATCCCGCGCGCAAGAGAAAAATGTGGCTGGGCGCGACCGCGTCGGCCGGGGTTTCCTTCTGGGTCGGGATCAGGGCTTGCGACCAGAGCACGGGCAGTCTCCAGGATAAGGACAGGCGAGCAAGAGGGGGTCATTATACCGTGGTCAGTGGCCAGTGGTCAGTGGCCAGTGGCCCGTAGGTGTAGGGTGCGTCGAGTCCGCGATGACGCACCTCCGAATCACCTGTGTCAAATGTGATCCATTGAGCGCGGAGAAGAGGTGCGTCATCGCGGACTCGACGCACCCTACACCTACGGCGCTGCGCACTGGCCACTGTCCAATCGGCACAGGCGGCGAGGCCGTAACACCTTGCAGGTCGTGACGAACCCCCACCGCATCTCCCGCGATTGGCCCAATTTCGGCGGGAAGCGGGTCGAATTAGAGAGTGACAAGACGCGGGCGCTGGGGCGAGCGATTCCCAGCGCGCGAAGGGCGCCCGCCCGGCAACACGGAGGTGTGACGTGGAGCGATTCGAACGGATGCGCCGGCAGGACCGCCCCCGGAGGACGAAGTCGCCGGTCGGGCTCGAGCCGCTGGAAACGCGAGCATTGATGTCGTGGTCCCCGCTGGGGTTCTCGCTGCCCGACCTGACGGTCAGCGGCGGCGTGGCGGCCCCGACGGCCGCCTATGGCCAGACGGTGGCCGTCCAGGCCGTGATTCGGAACATCGGCGCCAGCTCGATCACCGAGCCCTTCAACATGACCCAGGGCGCGGCCAGCACGGCCGACATGCCGGCCACCAAGCTGGGGATCTATGTCAGTCCCGTCCCCTTCTTCAATCGAGCCGCCAAGCTGATCGAGGATGTGGACGTGCCCGCCGTGCCCCAGAACAGCCAGTTCTTCCTCCAGACCCTGGTGCCGTTGCCCGATGCCCAGACCGCGGCCTCGATGGGCCTGCCGACGACCGGGCACACGATCTACGTGTTCTTCCGCGCCAATGACACGAATCTCTTTCAGGAAGTCGATCTGACGAACAACTCCACGCACCGCGGCGTGCCGGTGCTGATCCAGCCGGCGCTGCCGGATCTCAAGGGCGTGGTGTTCGACGTGCCGCAGGTCGTCCAGCCCGGTGATTCGCTGGCGCCGACGATCAAGATCGCCAATTACGGCACGGTCGATCCCGGCCCCGTGACGGTCGAGCTGGTGGTCTCGCCCTCGCCCACCTTCGACGCCTCCAACGCCACGGTCTTGACCACGTTCAACGTGACCAACGTCCCGCCGCTGTCCTCGGTCCCGCTGGCCTCGACGGGTCTGAGCGGTGATATCAGCACGATCTACGATCAGGCCAACGTGGTGACGCTTCCCGCGGTTCAGGTGACCACGCCCACCGACGGCACGACGCCGTTCTACGTCGGCGTGATCGTCGATCCGGGGCATACGATCCAGGAGTTGAGCAGCTCGAACATCTTGAACAATCCCTGGGCACTGCGGCCCGTGCGGAAGGTCTTCCAGCATTATCGCGGCCTGCCCGCGGCCGGTATCCTGTTCGCTCCGGCCGTGCCGCCGCATCAATTCCCGACGCCCCCGACCGGGCCGGTTTGATCTCTGTGTAGGGTGGGCTCGGCCCACCTCTTTTCTCCGAAGAAGAGGTGGGCCGAGCCCACCCTACACAGAGATCAAACCTCGAACTCCAGCGTGGCCAGACCCGGCTCGGCGGCGTCTTCTTCCTGGCGGGTCCAGCAGAGGTCCGAGGCCCCCTGGGCCCGGACCCAGCTTTCGAGCCAGGCCATCAAGGAGTCCCAGGTCTCGGCCTTGCGGTCGATCAGCACGGTCTCGACCGGCGTGCCCACCGCGGCGGCGGCCAGGCCGTGCCACGACTGCAAGGCTTCGAACAGGCCCTCGCCGTCCAGTCCGCACGCGCCCACGCCCTCGATCGCGAAACTCATGCCGATGGAACGAAGCGTCAGGGTCGGCATCGCCAAAGTCCTGAATCCGGAGAGAAATGAGGGGCGGGAAGGGGCATCACGGCGAAGAGAAGGGGAACCAACCGGGATCAAGTCCGTCTCATTCCACGATCCGGGCGAGACTGGCGCGGTTCCGGGACGGCGACTCGTTGGCCAGGGCGTGGTGGCGACGCTCGCGGCGGCGGTTCATGAGCCAGTGGCCGCAAGGCACCAGCACGGGCCGCACCAGCAGGGCATCGACCGTGATCCCCACGACGAGCGCCACGCCGAGCTGCCGCAGCGAGCTGAGCGGGCTGAAGACCAGCGCCGCGAAGCTGCACGCCGTGATCGCCGCGGCCGATGAGATCAGGCCCCCCGTCTGGGCGATCGCCCGGATGATCCCGGCGCGTAAGCCCAACGCCTCTGCTTCCTCACGCAGCCGGGTCATCAGGAAGACATTGTAGTCCACGCCGACCGCGACGAGCAGGACGAACAGGAAGTAGGGCACTTTCCAGTCGATCCCCTCGGCCTTCAGACAGGTCACGAAGATCAGGTGGGTCACGCCCAGGGCGAACAGGTACGTCAGGACCATCGTCGCCACCAGATTGAGGCAGGCCAGAGGATCGCGCAGGGTGATCAGCAGGATAAAGAACACCCCGACGGGCACGATGATCCAGGAGAGGACCTGATCGGCCCGGGTCAGCGCGCGGGTATCGGCGGCGAACGCATTGGGGCCGGTCAGGGCCGCGCCGGGTGGCCGCCGTCCTTGTCGGGCATTTCGGCGAGCCATTCCCGGATCTGCCGGCGCAGGGTTTCCACCTGGTCGAGCGCCTGGGCGAGAACATCCGGTCGGCCTGTACCAGGTCGATGCGCGCCTGGTGGCCGTCGGGCGCGATGTACGAGGCGAAGCTCTCGCGCAGCTCGGGATGCTCGCGGACGTTCTGGGGCGTCACCAGCAAGCGGTTCAACGCCTGCCGGCCCACGGGATCGGCCAGGATCTCCGCGATCTCGTCCCGGGCACGCCGGGCCCCCTCGACGATCTGACCGGCGCCGTCGGCGGCCTGCGACAGCTCGCGGAGCAGGACTGCGCGCGGGTCCTCCGCCTTCTTGGTGGTCGTCGCGGGCGGCGGCGGCTTGGGCTTCCCGGAGGCCGTGGGAATGCCGAACATCGCGCCGGTGGCCTGCCGCAGGCCGGAGACCAGCGCTTCCCGATTCGTGGTATCGCCGCTCCCCGGCGCGCCCGTCAGGGACAGCCCGGTGTAGTCCTCGATCAGCTTCGCGGTGCGGAGCTTGGCCGCGCCCTGGACAAGACCGTTCTGGAGCCGCGCGGCGCCCTCGGCCATGCGGCCGAAGCCGTCATCGATGGCCCGCAGCCGGGCGTCGAGGCGCGGGCTCGAGAAGCTCGGTGGTGCCAAGAGGCTGCGTGGCCGACCGCACTTCCAGCAGCCGGTGCTGGTGCGCGAGGAGCCGGCTCACGTCATCGATCAACGCCAACCCCTCTGAATTGCGCAAGTCGCCCTTGGATTGCAGCAAGACCGTCAAGGGCGCGATGCGGCCGGCCCCGAACTTCTCCGCGACCAGCCGGAGGCCCTCGATCGAGGGCGTCTTGCGCGCGAGCTCGGCGGGCATGTCCTGAAGGTAGGTGATCCGGAAGCCGAGCGCCGAGACGGCCACCATCGCCGCGGCCGTGCCCAGCCAGATGGACAGGGGACGGACCAGCACGCCCCGGCCGATCCGGTTCCAGACGCCCGACGGCGGCGCCGTCAAGCCCGCGAACGCGCGCGGCCGGTATCGTGCCAGCAGGATCAGGAGCGCAGGCGTCAGCGTCAAGGTCGCGGCCACCGTCAGGGCCAGGCCCAGCGCGATGCTCGGCCCGGTGCTCGAGAACAGCTTGAACCGGGTCAGCCCCATCAGCGACAAGCCCGCGATGACCGTGCCCGCGCTGGTCAAGAGCGGCGCCGTGACCAGCCGCATCGTGGCCCGCATGGCGCCGGCGGGGTTCGCGGCGTTCCAGTGCTCGCCGAAGCGCCAGGACAGAAACAGGCAGAAGTCCGTCCCGCAGCCGAACAGGATGACGACCAGGAACAGCTCGACGAGCGGCGACATCGCCCACCCGGCCAGCGCCAGCGCCGCCAGCAATCCCCGGGCGATCAACAGGCCGACACCGATCGTCAGGAGCGGCACCAGGGCCAGCAGCATCGAGCGATAGACGATCAGCAGCACGAGCAAGCAGCAGGCCGATCGTCGCCAGCGCCGCCCGGTCGAGCGAGGTCTGCACGCCGACCAGGTAATCGCGGCCGAAGACCGCGTCGCCCGTCCAGTTCACGCGCAGGCCGGCGGGCGGAGAGAGACGAGAAGGGACGTGCTCCAGCCAGCCGATGGTCTCGAAGGTCACGGGCGAGACGAACGAGGTGCTCAACTGGGCGAGCACCAGCTCGGTCGTGCCGTCGGCACTGACCAGGAAGCGGGCGATCTCGGGTCGCGCGGCCGGTCCCAGCACGCGCACCAGGTTCTTGGGGTGATCGGCGGCGGCGGTCAGCGTCTCCGCCAGCCGCGCGGCGAACGCCCGATCGGCGGCGGTCAGGCCAGCCGGCCGCGACAGGACGGCCACAGCCACCGTGTCATACGCTTGGTCAGGCCAGGCACGGTCGATCAGATCGTCGGCCAGGGCGCTTTCCACATCGCGGGGCAACAGCTTCGCCTGCCCCTCGGCCGCCAGCCGGGTCAGGTTCAGCGGTCCCTTCGATTCCAGCACACCCAGCACGACGGCCACCGCCAGCCATGCCGCCACAACCCGCCAAGGGTGGCGCGTGACGAACCTGCGAAGCCCATCCATTGAACGTGGTTCTCCGGCCCTCGAACCCGGCCTGGAACGGGTCGTCGATCCCGCGTGGCCTCCTCTTCGCAACTCAAGCCACAAGACCGCAAGGCGTTGGGAAAGTTATCCTCTGCATATTCTGCATATTTCCCCCGGTCCGACCAGAGGGTAGTACCGGCGCCGCGGCCGTCTCGACCGGAGACTTCGGCCCGAAATGCGGACCTCGGAAGGAAACCCGGCCCGGTGTGTCTGCCAGGATCACGGCACGAACCTGTGAGAGAACCGCAGACATCTCCGTAAGACATTATTGAATAACGCGATAGGACTCGATCAGCAGTGGCTTTCAAAGCGCCCTGGCGCGTCTTCCAGAGTCCGGCGAGACCGCTTGAAAAGCGGGGCACCTGGTTTTCGGGACAAAGTCAAGGGGCGGTTGGCTTCGTTTTGTCGCCCCGGAATCCGGTTCGATCGGCGCCGGCGGTGGGTTCGTTTTGGCGCGTCGAGGCCGGATGGGGACATTGTGGCCGGCTTGTCAAAGATCCCGGAGCGGGGGAAGGCGCGGTCCTTCCCCATCATGATCGTAGTCGGCGGCCTCGACGATCACAGGAAAGCGCGGAAGAGTCTTGTAGGGTGGGTCAGCGGCGTCCGCGCCGCGCCACCCACCTCTTTTGACAAGAGCGGATGGTGGGTGGCGCGGCGCGGACGCCGCTGACCCACCCTACTTGACTCGACGCACCCTACTTGACTGGCAGAGCCAGTGACAGCCACGCAGCGCACCCTACGAAAATGAGGACTCCCACCAGGGCCACCCGCGTTATTCTACATGCTGAACGTCCACGTCTGGCCTCGCCTTGCAACCCCGACCGTGGGAGCGAGACTCGGCCAAGTTGCCCTGAACCTGGCTTCCAGTTCCGCATCAGCGATCGTGCCTCCCGTGTCTTCGCCGCCGCCATAATGGACCAGAAAAACACCGTACTGCTCTGGACCGATGATCGGTCGGAGGCCGGCAATGAAACCACTTTGAACCAAGTCTGTGACGCTGGTATGTCCGGTCCTCGCCGACAAGGGCTCCCACGTATTGGCTTCAAGCAGCGCGAGCGAGGGACGTTCCAGGATCGAGTGTGTCCTCGGGTCGGCCAGGTTGGGTAACGTTTTCATGTCCCAACCGATGACGATCTTGTGGCGGTGCGATCCGCCGAATTCGACGACGTAAATCACAGAGCCGGGAAAGTGATCCACGTCGATAGCTTGGATGGTGAAGTTGCCTACGCCGAATGGGCCCGAAGAGACTGGCATCTGCTTAAGCGTATTGCCAGCAGTGAAACCGTACTTATGAACGGGGAATACGTATTGAAACGTTCCCTCCGTGTTGTCAGCCCCGGTGCAATGGACCAGGAGTGGGGCGCGTTTGGTCGGCACCGACGTCGGCTTCAACCGCTTGCACCAGATTTCGGACAGGATCATGAGTTCGAGATGGTGATCGGGATGGCCATGCGTCAAGAGAACTTCCAAGGGCCATTCCCACGAGAAAAGCGATAGTTCTGTCAGGCCCTGAATGGTCCCAAGCCCTGCGTCAAAGAGGATGCTGTGGATGGCGACATCGTCTTGAAAGTACGTGAGAAGCGCCGCGGTGTGGCCGCCGATCGTTTGGCCCATGCGCCGCTTTTCCGGCCAATACGCGTGGTCTTTGTTGACTTGCTGGTAGACAACGAGAATCTCCCATGGTCCCTCCGAGCATAAAACCGCCACTACGGCAATGTAAAGTTGTACTCCATGCTGCCGTCATCGACGACAACCGCGCCGCCCTGTGTCATGGATCTCGCATGAGCTCGGCCTTGGCGTTCTCCACCATCGTTCGGAGAGTCGGATCGAGTCGAATGTGGAAAGCTTGAGCAGTCTCGTAGGGTGTGTCAAGTCCGCGCCGACGCAGCTTCTGCTCATCCCGCCCCAGGGAGGGTTCGCGCGTGCCGGGAAGAGGTGCGTCGGCGCGGACTTGACGCACCCTACGAGACTGGGTTCAGTCGAGTCTGCGATGACGCACCTCTTCCTCCTCCGTCCCACACGTGGCCCGCCGCGCAGAGAAGGAGGTGCGTCATCGCGGACTCGACGCACCCTACGAGACTGACGAAACAGGCTGCTCCGCCGTGGCCGTGAGTTTCCGGTGGCCCGCCGCGAGCTCATGGTTGACCTCGAGGATGTCCTCGCGCAGCCGCTTCCAGTCGGGGGGAATGTCCGGCAGCGCGTCGGCCTTCTCCTGGGTGTCGATCACCTGGCTGTGGCCGATGAAGCGGCCGGGCGGGACGGTCACGCCGACGACGACCGCGCCGAGGCCCAGCACGCAGCCGGCGCCGATGACCGCGTCGTGGACCATCGCGCGGAAGCCGATGAAACAGTGGTCGCCGAGGAAGCACGGTCCGTGGATCAGGGCGTGGTGGGTCAATGAGGTGTGGCGGCCGACGTAAATCGCGAAGGGCCGGCCCTCGACCAGGACCACCTTGCCCTTGAGCGCGTGCAGGGTGACGCCGTCCTGGAGGTTGGACTCCGCCCCGAGGAAGAACGGCGCGCCCTCGTCGGCGCGGATCGAGACGCCGGGGCCGATGTACACGTGCGCGCCGACGGTCACCGCGCCGATGACGGTGGCCTGCGGGTCGAGATACGCCGTCGGGTCGATCGTCGGCCGCGCCGGCCGCGGGTTCCACGAGGTCAGCGGCGCGGCGCGGATCGACGCGGGATCGGGCGCCCAGGAGGGCAGGGCCGGGACCGTGGGGACGCCGCCGACCACAAACTCTTCCGCGCGGGGCACGATCGCGCGCACGTGCGGCACCGGGGTGCGGTCGAGTGCCGTGATGCCGCGGAGGGCCTGCTCCAGATGGGCGCAGCGCCGCCGCGCGACAGGACGGGCAGAGATCCTCCGGGCCGATCTCGCTCGCCGCGTGCAGCATCGCATCCCGTAACGCGCCGTAGACCGGGGCATCGCGGAGCGCGGGAAAGGAATCCGGGGGCAGCCCGCGCAGCCGCTTGAAGACGGCGTCCGAGGGCTGCGCCAGGAGCACCCGCGTGCCGCGCTGGCGCAGCGACTCGACGGCCTCCTCCAGCACTTCCACGCCCGTCATGTCCAGGAACGGCACCCGATCCAGGTCGAGCACCAGGCAGCGATGGCCGTTGACGCGCTGGATCGCGTTGAAGAGGTGGAACCCCGAGGCGAAAAACAACGGCCCCTCCACGCGGACCAGTCGCACCGCGGAGCAGCTCTCTTCCGTCTCGGCGTTCTCCGGGAGCGGCTCGGCGAGCGGCATCGGCCGCACGGTCAACCGCGACAGCTCGTAAACGACATAGACGAAGGCCGCCAGCAGGCCGACCGGCACGCCCACGATCAGGTCCGTGACCAGGATCGTGCCGGCGGTCGAGAGATAGACGGCGGCCTCGAACCGGCTGCCCCGCCACAGGATGCGCAGCATGCGAATCTCGATCATGCGAAACGCCACCGCGATGAGCAGGCCGGCCAGGGCCGCGCGGGGAATGCACGCGACCAGCGGCGCCAGGGCGAACATCATGGCCAAAATGATCAAGGCGTGGACGACCGCCGCCAGCCGCGTCCGGCGCCGGCCTGGATGTTCGTCGCCGAGCGCGCGATCACGCCCGTGACCGGCAGGCCGCCCATGAGGGCCGAGGCCAGGTTGCCCAGCCCCTGGCCGATCAGCTCCTGGTCGTTGTCGGTGCGATGCTCCTTCGCCAGCGAGTCGACGACCGAGGCCGACAGCAGCGACTCCAGCGACGCCAGCACGAAGACCGCCAGGGCGGCCATCATCAGCTCGTTCCACTCGCCCCAGGGGATCGCCGGCAGGCGCGGCGCGGGGAACCGCGCGGGCACATGGCCCAGCAGCGCCACGTCCGACCAGCCCAGCACCGCCGGCAACACACTGGCCAGGACGATCGCCAGCAGCGGCGCGGGCAGCCGCCGCGTCAGCCGGGGCAAGCCCAGCATCGTCACGGCCGCCACCAGGCCCACCGCCAGCGTGCCGCGCGTCCGCCTGCTCGATCTTCACGAGCGTCTGGCCGAGCAGCCCGAGCGCGCCGCCTTCTTCCGTGCGCGAACCTCATAGCCGAGCACCACGGGCAACTGCGTACAGAGGATCGTCAAGCCGATGCCCGTGAGGAAGCCCGCGATCACCGGCCGGGGCAAAAGTTGCATGAACCGCCCCAGCCGCAGCGCACCGAGACGATCTGGAGCAGGGCGGCGATCAGCGTGGCGACCACCAGCCCCGCGGCGCCGAACTTCACGACAATCTCCGAGACCAGGAACGTCATCGCCGCGGCCGGCCCGGAAACCTGCAAGCACGATCCCCCCAGGAACGCCACGACAATACCGCCGACAACCGCCGTCACCAGCCCGACGCCGGGCTCGACGCCCGAGGCCGTGGCGATCGCCAGCGAGAGCGGCAACGCCACCAGCGCCACGGCAATGCCCGCCAGCGCATCGGCCGGCATCGTCGCCAGCCGGAACATCCGCCGCCACTCGCTCCCGAGATACGCCATCTGCGCCCGCGGGTCGATCCAGAACCCGGGGCCGCCGTCTCTTTCCGCGTCCGTCCCGTTTTCCGCAACCTGGGTCATCCGAGACTCCTTCGACTCAACTCTGTGTCTGGCCTGGATGTTCTGAACGCTGTGAGGGGACTGCCCGGCGCAGCCCAAGCCCTGCGCGGAGGGATCTCCGCGACCCGCAAGGCCGAGCCGGATCGGGGTGTGCCGCGCCGAAGAACTCAGCGCGGCGATGGCGGGTTCAACAGCGATACAGAACGAGCCAGACACGGAGCGGGCGGCCGAGAGGACGGACCGTTATCCGCGCCGAGGGTCGCTCGGTGGGAAGGGAACGCGGGACGTGCGTCGTGGAGCGAACGCGCGGATGCCCGTGACAGGTCGGAGAAACACTCGTGAGCAGGTCGAAAGTCACGCCGTACTCGGCGGCCTCGTTCCCCGCGCTCGGGTCCGGGGGATCATCCGTCTCGTCGGTGGGGATTTGCGCCACACCGCCAGGAAGTCGAAATGCGACGGATGCACTCCCCAGGCGCAAAAAAGCGCGACGCCAGGAGCAGGCCCAGCAGCAGCGCGACGACCGGTATGCGGTGCCGTGATCCCATCCGTCTCCCCGCCGGTGGCCTGTCCCGCAGGCGCTGCTCCTGTCCCCCTCAAACCAAGTACGCAAGCTCTACCATAATGTTGGGGGGAAAAAAGACACAGAGCGAATGGGCGGGATTCGAGAGACTGTCGCAACGATACCGGGGCGTTCTGCCGGAGAGATCGGGTGCCACGGGTTCCGTCTGTACGTGTTTAGCGTCTCGGCTGGCTGTTTTTCTGGGCCTTTCTGTGTAGCGGCGGCCGTCCCGGCCGCTCCGAAGACCATTCAGCCCGGAGCGGCCGGGACGGCCGCCGCTACACAGAAAGGACTTACGTCCAATGGCGAGACGCTAAACACGTACTTCCGTCTGCGGAACCCGTGCCGTACGGCCCCGGACACGGGTTCCGCAGACGGAACCCGTGGCACCCAACACCGGTTCCGCATGGAATCCGAAACCAACCCGGTATCCTCGCTACAGTCTCGGATTCGATGGGTTTCTCGGAGGGCGTCCGAGAGGGAAAGGGGCCGGTGACAGCCTCAATCAACGGAACTGGTCCGCATAGCGCAGCGGCCGGCCTTCGCGCCAGGGGTGATACGTGTTGCAGAAGGTGATGCGCTCGGCCAGGCTGGGGTGCGAGGCGCGGCACAGTTGATAGAACCAGCCGGGACGCGGGTTGGACAGGTTCTCCTGTTGCAAAGCCACGAAGCCCAGCGCCGGCGCGGTTGGCCTGGGTGAGTTCCAGCGCGAAGCGGTCAGCCTCGTGCTCGATGTGGCGGCTGAAGGCCAGGCCCGCCGGGATCAGGGCCAGCGCGACCACCTGGACGCAGATCAAGAGGAGCGGGGCCGAGGCCACATCGGCGAGCCGGTCGAAGCCGAAGCGGGTGCGCCCCAGCGCCGGAGGGCCGCCTCGGCGAGGAGGCGGGCCAGTCCCAGGCCGATGAACGTCAGCGCCGACGAGACGAGCAAGCCTTGCACGACGTGCCCGAGCACGTAATGCCCCAGCTCGTGCGCCATGATGAATTCGGCCTCGTCGGCGTCGAGCTTCTGGAGCATCGTGTCCCAGAGCACGATCCGCTTCGAGCCGAGAAAGCCGGTGACGTAGGCATTGACCGTCCCCGTGTCACGGCTCATGTCTACCTCGAAGACCCGCGCACCATCCACGCCCGCGCCGGGCCAGGGTCAGGATGCGCGTTTCGAGCGCCTTGTCGTGGAGCGGTCCGAAATGGTTGAACAGCGGCGCGACCAGGATCGGCTGCACGAACGCGCCGAACAGCGAGAACGGCACCGTCAAGAGGGCCACGTACAGCCACCACCGTTTCGGGCTGCGCAATGATCATGTAAACGAGGCCCGCGACCAGGGCGCTCACCACCGCGCTGACGAACCAGGCCTTGACGTGATGGTCGAGCCAGCGCGCCGGGGACTGGTTCGAAAGCCCGTAGGCATGCGGCCGGAGGTAGCCCTCGTAGAAATCCAGCGGCGCGTCGATCAGGAACATCAGCGCCAGATACAAGACGGCGAAGCACGCGGCCGAGATGAAAAGCCACTGGCCGCCGAGTCGTCGGGCCACGTTTCGCAGCCGGGCAGAGGCGCCGATCGCCAGGATCACCGCGGGGACCGCCAGCCCCCAGACCTCATTGAGCACCCAGAGGGCATTCCCGCTGCGATAGTACCGCAACGCCTTGGCGCTGGGCTGGGGGATCGGCACGGGGGCCTCGGCCGCATCGGCCGGCAGCGCCAGGAAGAGCCCCAGGAAGACCGTTGCGGACCGCAACGCGACGGATCCACGCATGTCTGTTCCCGTAGGGTGGCTCGGCCCACCATCCATCCGATCCGGCCGTCAGAAGACGGTGGGCCGTGCCCACCCTACAGACCCTCAAACGATGCGGTGCGGCGTTCCGCCCTGGGGGCCGGCGTTCTCGCCGAGGGGCGGCAGCGGCTCCCGCGACAGGGCCCAGATCAGGCCCAGGCCGAGCAGGATGCCACCGGCCAGGGCGCCGGCGGCGGTGTACCAGGCCACGGTGTACTTCCAGGCCAGCGTGCCGGCGCGGGACTCCTTGAGGATCTCCTCTTTCTCCTTGAGCCGGGTGGCCAGGTCGTCGAAGTCGGCGTCGTTCTGCTGCTTGAGCTTCTTGGCGGACTCCTCCATCTCGTCGGCATGTTTCTGGGCGTCGGCCAGCCGCGTGTCGAGCGACTTGCGCTCCAGGCGCAGGCGCGTGCTCAGGTCGTTGAGCGCGGCCTTGTCGGTGGTCAAGGTATCGAGGTTCTTCCGAGCCTCGTCCCGCTCGCGCACGACCCGATTGTACGCGGCCAGGAAATCCTCCCGGGTCGCGCCGATGCGGACCTCGCGCAAGAGGGCGTCGAGGGCTTTTTCCTTGGCGTCGATACGGGCCACGTCGGCTTCATCAGCGCGGGTCTTGATGGTCTTTTCGATGCCGCGGATGGCGTCGGCCTGGTCGCGCACCGATTGCGACAGGCTGGTGACCCACATGCCACCGATCAGCACCAGCGCACCCAGGAGCATGCCGCCCAGACCGTAGAGCAGACTCGACTGCGCCGGGGACTGTGCCGCGGCCGTGGCCGTGTGCGGGCGGTTGAGCATCGCGATCAGCTCCGCTTCGAGCCGGGGAGACAACATCCCCCCCGTCGGCTCATTATTGGGAAAGTGTTCCAGATCGTGGACGAACCGCGCCAGCACCGTGCGCTGGGCGCGCTCGGCCGTCACGTAGAATCCGCTGACCGCCTCCATCTGGCCGTCGCGCCACTGGAAAAAGCCCCGCGTCTGCCGCAACGGGTCCACCACGTAGGCGACTTGCAACGGCTGCCCGAAGAAATGGTGCTGGATGAACAGGTCGTGACCCGAGAGAAAAATGCCGAAATCGGGGTGCGTATGATACCAGCCGACGATATCCAGGTCGGGGAACTTCTCATCCCGCTCGCGATTGATCTCGGCCCAGGAGTCATGAGTATAGGTGAAGCTCGCCTGGGTGCTCTCGTAATGCTTCGCTTCGAGGGCCTGGGTGATCCAGACGAACGGCTCGCCCGTCTCGTCGTCGAGGCATTCCTGTCCAAGCAGGATGCCGCCGAGCTCGACGGAGGTATCCGAGAGCGCGTGCCGCTCGATGGCGTCGGCCGGCGTGTAATCGACGAAGATCGGCAGCTCGCCGGGCCGGGGCACCTCGTACGCCAGGCAGGCGCGGTCGCGGTCACGATCCGGCCGCCGCACGCGCCGGGGCTCGCGATAGGCGATGTCGCCAAACACGATGTCGGAGTCGTGCCCGCTCAATGGGGTGGTTCCTGGGCGGCGGCCCGCTGGCGCAGTTGTTCCACGAAGGCGGCGTGTTCCGGACTGGCGAGGCCCTGTTGCACGACCTCGAAGACGCGGGGCAGGTTTCCCACGATCATGGCCGCCGGATCAAGCCAGAGGCCGGGGAAGATTTCACTGCGAAGGAGGCTGTCGGGGCCGAGCGCCAGTTGCTCGAATTGGCCGTCGTGGTTGATGAACCAGTGGAAGGCTTCGTCTTCGGTACACCACACCAAGTATTCGCGAGCGCCGTGGCGGCGGTACATCTCGAATTTCTTGTGCAAGTCGATGCTGACGCTTGAGTAGGCGATCTCGAAGACGAAGTCGGGGGCGCCGACGAGAAAATCATCCTCGCTAATTTGAACCTGTCCGCCATACTCGGGCTCGATGACCAGGCACCCATCGGGCTGGGGCATGTTCCCGGTATCAAGCCGAATCGAGCCGTTGTCGGCCGTCCCGGTCCCCGCCGTGTAGCCGCTATAGACGACGAGCCACCCCATCAGCCGGGAATGCGGTTTCGAGTGCATTTGGTAGGAGACAGGTGAGCCCATGTCCGGCGGGTATCCTTCGGGCAAATAGAAATCGGGTGAAGGAATATAGACTTCGCCCTCGATCAGCTCGGCTTTCTTGAGGTACGGCATGGCATCATACCGGCGCTCGAACTCATCCGCGCGGAGGTGGTCGCCGTTGCGCAAGGGTGGGATGGGCTTAGGTGGGCTGGCCGGATCGACCGGCCGATCCTCGGCCTTGGGTTTCGAAAACGTGCCCGCGCTCATGAGAAAGTCCTCCAGGACTTACCCGGCTCGATGTCGGAGTCGTGCCCGCTCAATGGGGTGGTTCCTGGGCGGCGGCCCGCTGGCGCAGTTGTTCCACGAAGGCGGCGTGTTCGGGACTGGCGAGGCCCTGCCGGGCGGCCGCGCTGACTCGCTCCAGATCCTCGGCGATCAAGGCCGCCGCATCGAGCCAGAGGCCGGGGAAAACCTCGCTCCGCACGATCCCATCCGCCCCGGGCAGGAGCGGCACATACTTGCCGTCGCGCAAGCGCATCCAGTCGATCGCGTCATCCTGGATGCGCCAGACGACGTACTCGATGACACCATGACGGGCATAGGCGCGGAGCTTGTCGTGGAGGTCATAGCTGGCGCTGCTGGAAGCCACCTCGAAGACCAGTTCCGGCGCGCGACGACATAGTGGCGGTCGGCACTCAGACGCGCCTGTCCCCCGTACTCCGGCTTGATCCGCAGATACACGTCCGGCTGCGGACGATTCCGGCGCCCGAGACGGACCGTCGTGTTGTCCGCCCCGAGAACGCCCGGGGTCGCCATGCGGTACATGGCCAGCCATCCGATCACGTCGAAATGGGGAATCCCGTGCTCGTCCGAAACAGGTGAGCCCACGTAAACGACTCCTTCGATCAGCTCGGCCTTCTTCAGGTCGGGCATCGCATCGTAGCGCCGTTCGAATTCCTTGGCCGTGAGCCGGTCGCCGTTTTCCAGCCGGGGGATCGTCCGCGGCACGGAGCGGCCTGATCCACGTTTGGTGACTGGTCCCGCACTCATGAGAAGGTCTCCCAGCCTTTGCCCCGGTCGCCCGCCAGGAGGAAAAAGCCCGAGGATTCACCGCCATCGACCCGCACCATATCGTACGGCGGAATCCCCACTTCGGCCAGCGACCGCGCGGCCAGGTCCGAGCCCTCTTCCACGGCGCTGACCATGTCCGGCCGGCCGGGCGCGCGGCAGGTCGGACAGAGGGCGTCGGCCATCTTGACGGTCGTCCTCGGCCGCATCACGTCCCGCCGCCAGCCGCAGCGCGGGCAGTCGATGCACGTGACCAGATCGCGGTCCAGGGCCAGCGTCAAAGGACCGTCAAGAATGGACCTTGCGGCCTCGAACAGCGCGGACGCCGGGGCCTCGTGACCGAGTTCCAGTTCCACCGGCTCGGGATACGTCTCATGGCTCAGGCACTCCTCGCGCGCGGGAGTCTCGTCGTGTAGAACTGGTTGCCGACGCCGTTGAACACCATCGCCGTGCCGGCCGCTACGGGCAGGCCATGGATCAGCTTGAGAGCCTCTTGCACCTGGAGCGCCGCCATCATCGAGGCGATCGTCGGCGCCGTCGGCACCTTGCCGGCGAGGATCTCGTCGCGGCGCAGCAAGGGACAGGAATAGCGCAGGTTCAGTAGCTCGTAATCGCGGCTGGTCATCGCGCATTCATAGCAGGACGAGTCGGGCGGCACGAAGACCTTGACGACCCCCTGAATTTCCTGGATGCCCGCGTCGATCCAGGGCGTGCCCACCTTCCAGCACTGGCGATTGACCCACAGCCGCGCCTCGCGGTTGTCCAGGCAGCCGATCACGACATCCACATCGGCGAAGAGGCCCAGCCCCACATCCGTGAGAATGTCCCCGCGCAGGGCGTGTACGGTGACGTCCGGGTTGATCTCGCGGGCTCGTTCGGCAGCAACTTCGGCTTTGGGACGGCCGCCATCGGCGGCGCGGAACAGCACCGAGCGCGTCAGGTTCGACGGCTCGACGCAATCCAGGTCGATCACGTAGAGCGCGCCGATCCCCACCAGCGCCAGGTTCTTGACCGCCTCGTTGCCCAGCGCCCCGCGCCCACGACCAGCACTTTTGCCGCCGCCAGCTTGTCCTGCCGCCACCAGGGGATCAGTCGCAGGCGGGCGTAGCGGTCGTCGTCGTCAATGACGAGCGGATCGGTCTCCCCCAGGAACGTCATGGCGTCGGACATCCCGACCTCTTAGCCCCAACGGGGCGACAGTGAATAGCCCGGGGCGTCAGCCCCGGGACTGCGACACGCGTACCCTATTCTCCCCTCCCCAGCCCCAGAGGGGCGACAGAAGATCCAATGCCGCCTGGAATTATGTCGCCCCTCTGGGGCTGGGCAGAGGAGAAGTTGGCGCCGTTCCTCGGTTCCCGGGGCTGACGCCCCGGGCTATTCACTGTCGCCCCGTTGGGGCTAAGAACATCTTCTCGTACACCCTCATAGGGAATTAGCAGGCTAAAGCCTACCCTACAAGATCTGGTCATTCATCGCGGGGTTGAGTCGCTCTCCAGAGTTTCGCGATTTCCGCAAAGTTCAAGCCTTCGAGCCGCTTCTCCTGACAGAATTGCTGCCAGGCCGTTAGCTTCTTCGGCTTCTTGAGTTGCGTGCCGATCTCCTCAACATCGCCGATGAGCGCGGACAGCTCGATGACCTCGATATGCTCCGGACAGGCTTGCCAGTCGTGCAGCCAGCAAACAATGATGTCCACGCCGTTCGGGTCGTGGCCGTGCGCCACAAACGAACTACTCCTATACTCGAACTCGATTCGTACCTCTTCCCACTGGTTTTCTTTGATCTTTCTGCGAGCGGTGCAATCCGGGAAACCCGCTTGAATCGACTCGATCTCGAAATCAAAAGTGTCGTGGAGCACTCCAAATAGATAAACGACTCCTAACTCGTTCACGGGTGCGCGCGTGAGCGACTTATAGTTGATTGGAGGGCCGATCACGCGCCTTCGTTTTCGTTGTACGTCACCCATGACTGAGCGGCCTTCCAAGCCTCAATGAGTCAGTCCCGCCTTCCTCTCAATCGAGAAACAACACTTCGGGCACCGGCTCGGGCGGAGGCGGCGGGGAGGGCGCCTTGTTCTCGGGCGCCTCGTCATCGACGGTCAGCTCGATGATCGGTTCCTCGACGACCATCAGTGGCGTGGTTTCAATCCGCCCCTGGGCGACCCGCACATCGCGCAAGGGCCGCGCGTCGGTCGGGAAGGCGTACGTCGTCTGATTGGCCGCCCAGAGCGCGGCGTCGCGGTTGTACGGGCTGCGGATGTCGTAATTGTGGTAGCGGACGATGTCCCAGAGCATGATGCACAGGTCGTCCAGGTGCAGGCTGGGCACCCAGTGCGTGCCGTAACCGCCCAGGCAGACCAGGCCGATCTCGGAAATGTTCGGATGGTAGATCGGCGTCAGCCAGCGCAGCTCGGGCATGGTCCGCGGATAGGACGAGCCGAGCTTGATCTCGACCTCGTGATGATCGCGGAAAATGACCTTTCCCTTGCCGTTGCCGTCGCGCACAAACCTCTGCCGGCGAACTCGACGAGATACCGCTGGCACGGCTTGCCGAAGGCGCGGAAGGTCAGGATCGAGCTTTCCGACATGAGCCGCTCCATCGCGGCCAGGTCGGTGCGCAACCGGCGCATCTGGGGCGATTCGTAGCTCATGGGAGGCATCAGCCCGCGACGACCTCGGGATAGACGATCAGATGGTCGCCGTCGCGCACACCCCCCTCGGGCAGGGTCATGTGCTCGGTCATCCGCCGGCCGCCCTCTTTGTGGTCGAGCGCGTAGCTCATCGGCTGGCCGTCCGGGCTCGACAGTGGGAGGTTCATCTTGGTGATGATGTTGGGCAAGATCCGGCTCACCGGGACCGTGTAGGCGATCACCGCTTTGACCGACTTGGCGCCCGTTTGGTCCAGGAACGTCACCTGGATGCCTGTCGGATTCGTATTGCTGCCGCCGTAAGACATGGTCGGGGCTCCTCTCTCTCTGCCAAAGAATTCGTTGGTCGATGCCGGATATTAGACCGGGAATCCCCGATTTCGATGCCCGGACGAGAGGCACCCATTATGATACCCGCTCCGCCCGCGCCGGGGAACCACTCCAGCCTGGGGAATGTCGGGTGGCATGCCCACGTCCGCGTGGGCATGTCCGTGGCCACATCTCCCGGACATGCCCACGCGGACGTGGGCATGCCACCCAGAAGCCTGCCGAATTGACAGCCGCCCGTTCCGCCACCACCGCGATCGGCAGACCCACCCTTGCGGACCGCTCCCCGTCACATTCTCAAGCCTTTGCCAGAACAAGCGTTAGGAAATCTCCCAAACTGGGCACAAGGCTTGCATGAGGGGCGGCCCGAGTCGCGCGAGATACGCGTGCGGGCCCGCGTCGTTCGGACCGACCGTGCGCCGTTCTCTCGTTTCTCCCGGCGTCTCTGTCGGGAGCGGTTCGAGACAACGGAACCTTGAGGAGTTCGGAGCGATGAAATTGCAGCCTCTGGGCGATCGCGTGGTGGTCGAGCGGGAGGAGGCCAAGGGAGACGACCGCCGGCGGGATCGTGCTGCCCGACACGGCCAAGGACAAGCCGCAGAAGGGCAAGGTCCTCGCCGTCGGCGACGGCCGGGTCACCAAGGACGGCAAGCGCACGCCGCTCCAGGTCAAGGTCGGCGACACGGTGCTGTTCACCTCCTACGCCGGCGACGAGTTCAAGATCGAGGGCGACAAGAAGGTCCTGCTGATGCGCGAGGACGACATCCTCGCCGTGATCGACTGAAGCCACTGCATTCGCAGATTCCGGATTCCCGATTCCGGATAACCGACGATCCTGACTTACCGAATTCCGCGATATTGAGAGAGTCTGATCATGGCCGCGAAGATGATTGCGTTCGATCAGGAAGCCCGCCAGGCGATGCAGCGCGGGGTGGCCAAGCTCGCCCGCGCCGTCAAGGTGACGCTCGGCCCCCGCGGCCGCAACGTCATCATCCAGAAGTCGTTCGGCTCGCCCACGGTCACCAAGGACGGCGTCACCGTCGCCAAGGAGATCGAGCTCGAAGACAAGTACGAGGACATGGGCGCGAAGATGGTCAAGGAGGTCGCCAGCAAGACCTCCGACGTCGCCGGCGACGGCACGACCACCGCCACCGTCATGGCCGAGGCGATCTACAACGAGGGCCTCCGCGCCGTCGTCGCCGGCGTCAACCCGATGCTCATGAAGCGCGGCATGGACAAGGCCGTCGCCGACATCGTCGCCGAGCTGCACAAGATGAGCACCAAGGTCTCCGAGCAAGAAGGAGACCGAGCAGGTCGCCACCGTCGCCTCGAACTTCGACACCGAGATCGGCAAGATGATCGCCGAGGCCACCGAGAAGGTCGGCAAGGACGGCGTCATCACCGTCGAGGAGGGCAAGACCCTCAAGACCGAGGTCGAGTGGGTCGAGGGCATGCAGTTCGACCGCGGCTACCTCAGCCCCTACTTCGTCACCAACCCGACCGACGATGGAAGCCGTCCTCGAAGACGCCTACATCCTGATCCACGAGAAGAAGATCTCGTCGGTCAAGGACCTGGTGCCGGTGCTCGAGAAGGTCGCCCAGACGGGCAAGCCGCTGCTGATCATCGCCGAGGACGTCGAGGGCGAGGCGCTGGCCACGCTGGTCATCAACAAGCTCCGCGGCACCTTCCGGTGCGCCGCGGTGAAGGCCCCCGGCTACGGCGACCGCCGCAAGGCCATGCTCGAAGACATCGCCGTCCTGACCGGCGGCAAGCCGATCTTCGAGGCCCTCGGCATCGAGCTGGAGAACGTCGACGCTGGCCGACCTCGGCCAGGCCAAGAAGATCGTCATCGACAAGGACAACACGACGATCATCGAGGGCGCGGGCAAGACCGACGCGATCAAGGGCCGGATCGAGGCGATCCGCCGCGAGATCGAGCGACACCAAGAGCGACTACGACCGCGAGAAGCTCGAAGAGCGGCTGGCGAAGCTCGCCGGCGGCGTGGCCAAGATCAACGTCGGCGCCGCGACCGAGAGCGAGATGAAGGAGAAGAAGGCCCGCGTCGAGGACGCCCTGCACGCCACCCGCGCCGCCCTCGAGGAAGGCATCCTGCCCGGCGGCGGCGTCGCCCTGCTGCGGGCCGCGCAAGCGGTCAAGGCCGGCCAAGGACCTCACCGCACGACGAGAAGACCGGCTACGAGATCATCCTCCGCGCCTGCTCCGCCCCGATCGCCCAGATCGCCGAGAACGCCGGCCAGGACGGCGGCGTGGTCGTCTCCAAGGTCGCCGAGGGCAAGGGCAACTTCGGCTACGACGCCCTCAACGACGAGTACACCGACCTGGTCAAGGCCGGCATCATCGACCCGACCAAGGTCACCCGCTACGGCCCTGCAGAACGCCGCCAGCGTCAGCCACCCTGCTGCTGACCTCCGACGCCCTGATCGCCGACATGCCCAAGAAGGAAGACAAGCCGGCCGGCCCGGGCCACGGCGGGATGGACGATATGTATTGAGATCCCGGAACGCAATCTGATCACCAAACCACCCGGGTACGTCCTCCGGCGCAGCCCGGGTGGTTTGTTTTTCAAATTGCGTCGTGTCGGGATTGCGGAAACACGAGACCAGGGCGTATACTCTTTGTAGATACTAAGCTCGTGGTTTTCCTTTCTGATGACAGGGCCCGTGTCGCCATGCGAACTCAAGTGCAAAAGTGGGGCAATAGCCTGGCCTTGCGAATTCCGAAGGCGTTCGCGGCCGACTCCGGTCTGGGCCCCGGGTCCGAGGTGGAACTGCTTATCGACCACGGCCGTTTGATTGTCGCGCCCGTCTCCTCGTGGGAGTCGGAGCTCGCGGCCCTCGTGAGCCGCATCACCGAGGAGAATCGTCATCCAGAGACGCCCACGGGTCCTCCTGTCGGTGTCGAGTTCTGGTGAGCCGAAGGAGTTATAGTGAAGCGGGTTTTTCTATGTACCCAGTTGTAAGGAGTGATTATGAAACGAGTTTTCTCTGTCCCCGATCGAGGCGACGTTGTTTGGTTAACGTTTGATCCCCAGGCGGGTCATGAACAGTCGGGCCGAAGGCCGGCTCTCGTTCTCTCGCCCAAGAATTATAATGAGAAATCTTCTTTGGCTCTCGTATGTCCTATTACGAACCAATCAAAACAATATCCTTTTGAGATTGCCATTGCCGGCAAGGCACCCGTGACCGGTTACGTCCTCGCGGACCATGTGAAGAGCGTGGACTGGCGCGCTCGTTCGAGCGAGTGGATCGGTGTGATGCCGGAACCGGTCGTCCGGGCGGTTCTCGATAGCGTGACGCTCCTGCTCCGGTATCAGTGACGGTCGTTTCGGCCGCGTGGCGGACGCGACGGTGCAACCTCCACGCGGCGCCCTCACACCGGCACGCACTGCTTGCTCGCACATCCGAACGTCGAGCAGCCGCCGATGAACTGCCAGCAGTCCTTGTGAAAGGGCGTCCGGCAAAGCGCGCACTGGACGTGACCGCCGAGAATCGGGTCGCCGCAGACCTCGCACTCGGGAGGTGCATCAGTGTCCGCAGCCGTCGCCGCACCCGCGGACACGACCGACACCCCTTGCGCCAAAAATGCTGACACGCAGGCAATCAGACTATCATGAATGATGATGGCGTCGCGCACGCAGAAATCGAGCAGGCCGGCGTGGGTGCCGAGGTTGCGATCGACCTGCACCAGCAACCGTTCCGGGTTGACGGAGATGAGCATCCCGGCGGGAGGGGCCAGGCGCAACAGCGATTCGACGGCGTGGCGGACCGGTTCGTGGTGGAAGAACTGGCGGGTGATCTCAGGGTCGTTGGCCCGCACGAGGAAGAAGCTGTCAAACTGGGGATGCCCCGTGATGACCAGCCGGGTGCCCTTGGGAGGCTGCGGCGGGGCGGGCCGGCCGGTCGGGATCAGCTCCAGGCGGAGGGGCAGTCCGCGCGCGAACCGGGCCACCACGCGCGTGCGGGGCAGCGACGGCTGTCCTTGCACGAGGGGCGCCAGGCCGACCCGGACGTTCGACCCGTTGTGATGAAAGCTGACCGTGGGCGGATCGACCAGGCCGCGGTTTTCGTAACGGCCGCCGTAGCGCGCGGCCAGCAACCGGTAGGCCCGGTGCCGGGCGCCCGCCAGGCTGGCGATCAGCGCCGCCATCCCCCGGATCGCCAGATAGAGCACCAACCCGCAGACCGCCAGAGCAAAAAGTGCCGACACGGACACGCCGCTCCCTTGTCCTTTCCGGATCTCGCACTCGATTGTCACGCGGCGCACGCCGCGTGTCACGTCCCTCTCAGATCCTTTTCGCTTCCGGGGGCCGTCCCTTCAAGACCGCTGCCGACTCAGAGGGTGTCCGAGACCGTCTTGTAGGGTAGGCTTTAGCCTGCCAATCCCATAATCCGGATACGGAAATAGGATTGGCAGGCTAAAGCCTACCCTACGGGATGTGACCACCACGGACAGGGGGCCGCGAGCCGGTGACCAGGCACACGACAGGACGCTCGTTCGTTCTTGGCGCCGCTCTGCTCTGGAGTCTCAGCGGGGTACTCGCCAAGGGGATCGACCTGGCGCCGATGACCATCGCGTTTTATCGCAGTCTGTTCGCGGGCCTGTTCCTGCTGCCGATGGTGCCCCGCCGGCGCTGGGTGTTCCGCCCAGCGATGGTGCCGGCGATGCTTGTCTTCGGTGCGTTGATCGGCACGTACATCGCCGCGGTGAAGCTGACGACCGCCGCCAATGCGATCTACCTGCAATGCACGGCCACCTTCTGGCTGCTGCCGGCCAACGTGCTGATCTTCCGCGAGCCGCTCAATCGCCGCGACGTGGCCGGCATCGGCCTGGCGCTGGCCGGCTGCCTGGCGATCGTCGGCTTCCGTCCCCACGACCACCCCGGGGAACTCTGGGGGATCGTCTTCGGAATCGCCAGCGGGCTCTCCTTCGCCGTGGTGGTGCTGTTTCTGCGCGGTCTGCGGGCCCTCGACCCGATCTGGCTCAGCGCGGTCAATAACCTGGGAGGCGCGCTGGCGCTGGGCGGCTGGGTGCTGGCGCGGACCGGGCCGATCCCCGTTCCGGGGTGGTCCATGCTGGCCGCGCTGGCCGCGTTCGGTCTGATCCAGATGGCGATTCCCTATGCCCTGTTCGCGCGGGCCTTGCACGATGTGCCCGCGCCCGAGGCGGCCTTGCTCGGCCTGCTGGAACCGGTCCTGAACCCCATCTGGGTCTATCTGTTTCTGCACGAACGGCCCGCGCCGGCGACCCTCGTCGGCGGCCTGTTTCTGCTCGGCGGCGTGACCCTGCGCTATGTGCCCTGGCCCGCCGCACGGGTGAAGGAGCGGTCGTAACACGGGCTTGTGGAAACGGGAAAGGGTGCCACGGGTTCCGCTTTGGGAACCCGTGTCGAACGGCCCCGGACACGGGTTCCCAAAGCGGAACCCGTGGCACCCAACGTCCCAGACACGACGTCCCGGTCTCGTTGCGACAATGTCTCGTGAAATGCCGAACCGCGCCGTGGGAAGGCCCACGGCGCGGCTCGGTTTGGGGGAGTCTTCCCACCAGGACGGTTGTCAGAAGGGGTTGACGAAGAAGTCACCCGCGGCTTTGCCGAACGCGATGAACTCGCCGAGGATCAGGTTGCCATCGGCCCCGGCCTGGGCAATGGTCGAACGCGCGATGTCCGCCCCCGCGGCCAGGGGCGAAAGCGGATTGACGAGGAAATTCAGGTCCGCCGCCACGTCGTCGATGTTGGCTGCGGTGACCGGAGTCTCGGTCGCCAGATGGGTGTTGATCACGCCCAGGATCGAGGTGGCCGGGTTGGTCAACTGGCTGATCAGCGACGCCTGCGAGCCGCTGGGCGGGGCCACCACGCCGAACGGCAGGAAGGCCGACGCGGCCCGGAGGCCGGCCACCAGGTTGACGCTCAGGTTCGTCATCGTCTGGTTCAGGGCGTTCTGGACGATGGCGATGTCCTGCGCCGAGCCGGCGACGACCGTCGCGCGGGCCGCGTTCATGGCGTTGACGATGCTGACCTCGGCGTTCTGGGCCGCGCCGTAGTTCAGGAAATTCGCCGTGCCAACATTGCTGATGATCGTGTTGCTCGTCACGGGGACAGCCGGAGCGAGCGTGCGTTGGGTGAAGGCAAGCCCGAGCAGGGCGGGGACCTTGTGGTGGCCGCCGTTGAGCACGAGACGCTCTTCGAGACGGGCCTCGCCCACCGCCGGCCGGAACGAACGATGCTTCCTCATTGTGGTACCTCGCTAATTCCCCCAAACCAGGATAGGCGTCACGATTCCACTAATCGGCGCCGTAGCGATATCCTCTCCTAGAGCTACTAGATTTGCAATCCTTTTTTTCCCTCCCAGATTATTTTTTCTACCGCTAGCCCCTATCCAATCAGCGCGTGTGGATCGGACCGGGGTCTGGGGGGAATCGGGGGAATACAGAGATATGAAAATGTTGAATATCGGTATCTCTTGGACGTGCTCAGGCGCCCGGATTCACCACAGAGGCACAGAGGACGCAGAGACTACACACAGAGAAAGACCTCTGTGTGTAGTCTCTGCGTCCTCTGTGGTGAATCCGGGCGTCCGCTTGTTACGAAGGCTTGATCCAGAACACGTGCAAGTAGGCCAGCCCGTGCGTGCCGTAGCCGATCACCCGGAGGGTGCCCGAGTTGACGCCGTTCATGACATAGGTCTGGAGGATCGTGTTCGCCTCGGTCGCCGACGCGTTGATGTTGGCCGAGGTGGTGGTGGCGGCAACCTGCCCGATGAAGGTCAGGGCGGCGGCGGGGGTCGTGGGCGGGGTGGCCAGGAGCTTTTGGAGAGGCACGATCAGGGTCGTCTGGAGCTTGGTCGTCGGCGCGGTCAACTGGGCAAGCAGGGCCGTACCGCCGGGGAGCAAATTGGTCGCCGCCTGCAAGCCCGCGATCAGGTTCGTATCATAGAGATTGAGTGACTGCTGGCCGTAAGCGATGGCTTGGGCGGGCGTCGGGGCGGTCAGGGCCTGGGCGGCACTCGTGAGGCTCGCCTGGACTTTCCCGGCCGTCTGGTAGTTGAGGCTGATGGCCGAGCCCACCGTGTTGATGGTCTGCACGCTCGTCGTGGGGATCGACAGCGCTTTGATCACGAAGGCGGGGGGGAAAACCTTATGCCCGTGCCCGCCGTTGAGCACAATGCGATCTTCAAGCTGAGCGGCCCTCACCAGGGGCCGGAATGCGCGCGTCTTCACCGTGGGTTCTCCCGGCGGGAAAAACTCGGTTCCATCATCCCAGCTTCTCAGGGGTCCGCTTCCAGAGAAACGGCGCACGTCAGGAGGTGTGGCACGGTGGGGGCGCGTTGTGGAAGTGTCGCCGCGAGAGCTTCCCTGTCTTCTTCGTCTCGTGAGAACCCGCGAATGACTCGGATTGCCTAGATCGCGTCCTCATATCCATTTTAAATCGCTCGTGCCGGATGCCGGGAAGATTCCAGATTCCGGATGGCTCATGACTGATGCCGGACATCCCATCGGATTCCGGAGCACGCAGTCATCGCTATCTAGAATCCGGAATCCGTCATCTGGAATCCGGAATGCCGTCAGGGCACGCACGGGAAGAGCCTGAAAAACGATCAGGCCGGGCGCGCGTCCGAGTGTCCTCGAAACGCGGCCCGGCCTGCGTTCATCTGTGGCGTTGCTCAGTGAGCGGTCACCGGCGGAAGCGGAACCCGAAGAAGAACGGGTTGAAAACCGGGGTGAAGGCCGCGACCGTGATCTGGTTGGCCTGGAACGCTGCGCTGTTGATTGTGAACGAACCGGCGGTGTTGGCCGCACCCAGCAGACCGTTCAGGCCATTCGAGAACGTCTGCTCATCGGCCAAAGTGGCGCTTCGGCCCACCGCCGTCCCATCCGCGACCGTCGTGGCGATGCCGATCATTCCCGTCAACTCGGAGGCGTTCACCAGCGCGGAGGTCAAGGCGGCGCCGTTGGCCCCTGCGAAGAAGGCAGCGGACGAGAGTCCGGCCTCAGGTTCACATTGAGGGTCGTCAACACGGCGTTGGCGTAGGCATTGAGGCCGGTCTGCGCCGTCGCCTGGTCCAGGTCGCGTGATGGCGGTTTGGATCGCCGTGGAGAAAGTGTTCTGAGCCGTCAGCAACTGGGTCTTGGCGCTGTTCGACGGGAGCGGCGCCGACATAGTCGAGGTTGACCGCCGCGACCACGTTATTGGCGAGCCCGAACCCAACCACCGGGGTCACCGGGACCACCGGTGTGAAGGCCCGGAACGCAAAGGCGTTGAAGGCGAAGGCGTTGAAGGCGAAGGCGGCCGGGAAACGCATGCCGTGGTTCAACACCAGACGATCTTCCAGCTTCGCATCGTCGACCACCGGCCGGAATTCACGCTTCTTCATGATTGAGGCTCCCAGGGTGTCACTCGTCGAAACTGTCCAAACTCCTCGGGGGACCGATTCCGCACACACGCTTGCGGACTCGTATTGAGATTTCTGCGAGATCTCGTCACAGAGGGCCCATCCTGCCTATCGGGAAGCCACAGGGAAACGGGACTCTCTCAATCTCGCGGATTACTCCAGTTATTCTATTCAATCATCCTGTACGTTACAACCGTTTTTATCCCCCTTGTACTGCATTTCACTGCAAATATCCTGGAGCAATAAGACTACCAAAACGACCTATTTTCACAGGCTTACCAAGCCTAGCCTGCACTCCTTGCCTTTGAGTCCGTTCTGCCACCGATATTACGGATCTTGTTTAACGCACCGATGGAAAAAAATCAAGAAAATCAGGGGGTTGGGCATTATTTTGTGAATGTGCCGTTTGCAGCGAATTTAGCGGTTGGATGGAATTTGCGTGAACATGTATGTGTGAATTGCCTCAGTGAAGAGTGGTTTCAACGTCCCGCTTTGGGGGCGAGGACCGCCTCGGCCGGCGCCGGTTCGAGGGCGGCCTGGAAGACCTCGTCGAGGGTGCTCACGCACAGGAAGGCGAGCGCGGCGCGCACTTCCTCGGGAATGTCTTCGAGATCGGCCTGGTTGTCTTGCGGCAAAATCACGCGGGCAATGCCGGCGCGGTGGGCGCCGAGGACTTTTTCCTTGACGCCGCCGATGGGCAGCACGCGGCCGCGCAGGGTGATCTCGCCGGTCATGGCCACATCGCGGCGCACGGGGCGGCCGGACATGGCCGAGACGATCGCGGTGGCCATGGCCACGCCGGCCGACGGGCCGTCCTTGGGCATGGCGCCGGCCGGCACGTGGACGTGGACCTCGATCGAGCCGAGCCGGTCGGCCGGGATATCGAGCTCGGGGGCGTGGGTGGCCGCATAGGTCAAGGCGGCGCGGGCCGATTCCTTCATCACGTCGCCAAGCTGGCCGGTCAGGATCAGGTTGACTGCCGCCGTAGCCATTGCCCGCGATGGTTGTCGGCGTTCAAACGGCGGATGGCAGCCTCGACGAACATGATGTCGCCGCCGGCAGGAGTGTAGTACATGCCGGTGGCAACGCCCACCTCGTTGGCCGGCCCGACCCGTTCGGGGTGGACCCGGGGCCGTCCCAGCAGTTCGCGCACGGCGGCGGGGGTGACGGTCCGCTCGACATTCTCGCCCGACCGCGAGCTTCCGCGCCAGCTTGCGCGCGACGGCGCCGACCTCGCGTTCGAGCTGCCGCACGCCCGCCTCGCGGGTGTACTGGCTGATGATCGCCAGCACCGCCTCGGGGGTGAATGTCACCTCCTGGTCGGCCAGCCCGGACTCCTCGAGCTGGCGCGGGATCAGGTATTTGCTGGGCGATCTCGGCCTTCTCGTGCTCGGTGTAACCGGCGAAATCGACGACCTCCATGCGGTCCAGCAGCGGGGCCGGGATGCCTTGCAGGAAGTTCGCGGTGGCGATGAACAGGACCTCGCTCAGGTCGAACGGCACGTTCAGATAATGATCGGTGAACGTGTCGTTCTGCGCCGGGTCGAGCACTTCCAGAAGGGCGCTGGCCGGATCGCCCTGGAAGGAGACGCCCAGCTTGTCCACTTCATCGAGGAGGAAGACGGGGTTCTTGGTACCGGCGTGCTTCATTCCCTGGATGATGCGGCCGGGCATGGCGCCGACGTAGGTGCGGCGATGGCCGCGGATATCGGCCTCATCGCGGCAGCCGCCGAGCGCGACGCGGACGTACTTGCGTCCCAGGGCGCGCGCGATGGACTTGGCGATCGACGTCTTGCCGACGCCCGGCGGGCCGATGAACAAGAGGATCGGTCCCCGGGCCAGGGCGCGGGCCTTGACCTCGCCCGCGTCGGTGATCGGCCGGGACACTTCCGTCTTGGTGGCGAGGCTGGGCGTGGCGGTGTCGTGTTCGCCCTTGAGCTTGTCCGCCGGGCATGCCCCCGCCTGCTTCACTTCCTCTTCAAGCTGCCGGGCGCGGAGCTGGCGCACGGCGAGGAACTCCAGGACGCGGTCCTTGACGTCCTGGAGGCCATAGTGATCTTCGTCCAGCACGGTGGTGGCGTGGCTCAGGTCGAGCTGGTCGTCGGAGCGGACATTCCAGGGGAGCTCGGCGATCCATTCCAGGTAGGTCCGGATGACCTGGGCTTCCATCGATTCGCGGCCGGAGCGTTCCAGTCGTCCCAGCTCGCGTTCGACCTCGACCTGCGCCTCGGTCGGCAGGTCGAGCTTGGCGAGCTTCTCGCGCAGCTCGGTGATCTCGCGGGTCTGGTCGTCCTCGCCGAGTTCCTTCTGGATCGCTTTCATCTGCTCGCGGAGGAACATCTCCCGCTGGCGCTCGCCGAGCTCCTCCTGGACCTGCGACTTGATCTCGGCCTGGGCGGCGAGCAGGCCGATCTGGCGCTGGACGTGGATCAAGACCCGGCGCATCCGCTCCTCGATGCTGAGGGTCTCCAGCAGCCGCTGTTTCTCCACGGCCGGCAGATCGACATAGCCGGCGGCCAGGTCGGTGAATCGGCCGGGGTCGGGGACGTTGTCGAGGACCTGGTGGAGCACTTCCTCGGGCAGTCCCCGACGCTCGCCGAGTTCCATGACGCGCTCGCGGGTTTCCCGGTCCATGGCGGCGAACGCGGCGTCGTTCTCGTTCGAGGGCCGGATCTCCGCGACGCCGGCCACCTCGGCGATCAGGTAGCCCTCGGTGACCTGGTGGTAGCGGATGACGGTGGCCCGCTCCTCGCCCTGGACCAGCAGTTGTAACCCCCCAAGACCGCGCTGAACCTGACCGATGCGGGCCACCACGCCCATCGTGTAAAGCTGATCGGGCGCGGGTTCGTCGGCGTCTTCGCGCTGGCAGACGGCGAAGATCACGCCCTCGTGCCGCTTGATCGCCGCATCGACGGCGCGGAGCGTTCCCGGCCGGCCGACGCCGATCGGCACGGTCAGGCCGGGAAAGATGACCATCCCCCGCAGAGGCAGGACCGGCAATGTTTGCTGCTGAACCATGATCCGCATCCCTTGGGCACCGTCGTGATCGCGGTGGCAAGACCGCGCTGCGAGGGGGGACTCTTCCTTACTATAGGAGATGGGGCGAGTCCGTATGACACCGGGTCGACCGGGTAGGGAGGGGCGGCAGGATCTGCCAGACAAGCCCGACGCGCTAGGAGCCTGTCCGAGTATTCGCTCTTTGTCGCCGTAAGTCCTTGCGAGCAAAGGATCTACTTTAATATGGCTCGAAATCCGCAAGTCTTTTCGTAAAAGGGAGTTGCGGAAATTAGCTTCGAATACTCGGACAGGCTCCTAGCGCGTGCATTTGGCTTTGGGTCCACAGGACAAATGCACGCGCTGGCGCGTCGGGCTTTCCGGATACATCAACCCTCCTGGCTGGCGGCCCGACGGCGGCGCCACTCGTTCCAATCGTAGACGGGCAGGCCGGCCAGAATCGCGCCCAGGGCCACGGCCGACGCCTGGGGACGCCCGCGAACGGCCGCGACCAGCAGAGTGGTGGTCATGACCAGATAAATCGCGGGCACCCAGGGATAGCCGGGGACGCGGAACGGCCGATCGCGCTCGGGCCGCGCGCGCCGCAGCACATAGACCGCCGCCACCGTGGGCAGTGAGAACAGGCCGAGCCCCACGCCCGAGACCAGGACCAGATTCTCAAAGGAGCCCGTCCAGAGCAAGGCCAGGGCCACCGCGGCAAGAAGGGCCGTGGCCGCCGTGGGTCCGCGGTCGGGATTCCCCCGGCGCGCGAGCCCGCGGGGCAGATGGCCGGCCTCGGCCATGGCCGCGCCCACGCGCGGACCGGTCACCAGCATGGCGCTGAGCGAGCCGACCAGCACCAGCCCGATCACGACCGCCAGATACCGCCCCCAGAGCGGGCTGAACAGATGCGCCGCGGCCAGCCGCGCGATCGGCTCGACCGCATCCCGCCCCTGCCGCCGCGCGAGATCCTGTAGCTCGGCGACCGGAACCCCCAAGGCATAGACGAGGTTCAAGCCCAGGTACAAACCGCCGACCAGCGCCGTGCCGCCCAGGATGGCCCGCGGCAGCAGACGCCGGGGGTCCCGGATCTCGCCGCCGATATAGGTGGCCGCGTTCCAGCCGGAGTAAGCATAGGAAACATAGACCAGCCCGGTCAGGGCCGCCATCGGGGAAAAGGACGGGGCCGTGGTGGCGGGAATCAGTCCCTGCCAGCGCCCCTGGCCCGCGATCAAGCCCGCGACGACGAGCACCAGCAGCACTCCCAGTTTCGTGAGCGTGATCCCCGCCTGAATGCGCACCGTCCGCTGTGGATTCGAGGCGTGGGCCAGGGTCAAGGCGACGATCAGCGCCGAGGCCAGTCCGCGCGTGCCGGCACCCTGATCGCCGCCGCCGAATTCCAGCAAGTAAGACGCGGCGGCATAGGCCCCCGCGGCGATCGGCGCGGCGAAGCCGAGCAGCAGCGTGACCCAGCCCGACAAGAACGCGGCGCGCGGGCCGTAGGCGTCCAGCAAAATGGCATATTCGCCGCCCGATTGGGGGCGCGCGCGGCAATCTCGGCGAGCGTCAAGGCGCCGCACAGCGCGATCACGCCGCCCGCGACCCAGAGGCCGAGCATCCAGAGCCCGCTCTGAAGATCGAGCAGCAAATACCCCGACGTCGTCAACGCGCCGGCGCCGACCATGCTCGAGACAACCAAGAAGGTCGCGGTGGCCAGGCCGAACGGTCCGGCCGGGGACCGCTCGGGGGCGGACGGGGGTGGGGACATCGTCGTTCCACGTCCAGGATTGCGGGGGGCCGGCGCATGGCGCCGGCGGGAGCGGCCCCTAACTTACCACGAAAGGCCGGTGCCGCCGAGACGCTCCACGGGTGCGGGAACCGCGCTTTACTACCGCCGTCGGCCAGTCACCGAAAAATAATTAGAAAAAATTGACACTGCGAGGGAGACTGTGTGGTAGAGTACATAATTACGAGCACTCTTGGGATTGCCAGACTAAGCCGGCACGTTTAAAATGGCAGTCAATGAGCAATCGAGGGTCACGAAGCGGTTCTGTCACAAGGGCGTGGCGGGACCTGCGCGAGAGGTTCGAGCCTGTCCTCGATGTGGGGAGGAGTTGACCATGAAGGCCAGCCAGCACGGTCGGACGGTGTTGACGGTTGTGCTGGAGGTGGTGGGTGATCGGAACGGGGTGCCGGGAGGTTGGCACTGTCAGGGTTGCAAGGAGGAGCTGGAGCTCCACCAGCCGGACTCGGCCAATCCGGACCGGCTTCTCGGCACCTGCCCCGGGTGCGGACGTTGGTACCTGATCGACGGTTTGGCGAACGATGCGCGTTCGGTCCTGGCTCATCTACCCGATCAGGTCGCGATGCGGCGTGTCTTGGACGGCCACCAGACGGTGATCGTCGAACCCTGGCTGCCGGACGGCATCCCGCCGCTGAAGGCGTGAACACGGCGCGGAGCAACGGGTTCTCAGGTGGGGAGTCACTTGCGGCGTTTCTTTTTCTGATTCTTCGACGGACGGTGGACGGGCTCCGAGGATGCGGAGCCGGCGGGAGCGGAATTCGCGCGACGCGTGACGGCGCGGCGGCTGGTGCGTGAGACCGGCAGGTGTTCTTCGCCAGCGGCGACGGCCAGCAGGTCGAGCTCGCGGCGGTCCACGTCCACCCGGGCCACCTGGACCCGGACCCGGTCCCCGAGACGGAACCGCTGGCCCGAGCGCCGGCCGATCAGGGTGTGGGTTTCGGCCTCGCGGTAAAAATAATCGGCCCCCAGGCTGGTCACGTGGACCAGGCCCTCGACGGGCAGCTCCACCAACTGGCAAAAAAAGCCGAATTCTTCGACGCCGATGATGACGGCGTGGAAGACCTCGCCGATGCGTTGTTCCAGATGGGTCAAGAGCTTGACCCGGATGACCTCGCGCTCGGCGGCCTCCGCCCGGCGCTCGGTGCGGGTGCAGTGCTCGCCCAGGACGACCAGCTCGTCCAGGTTCGTCTTCGGCTTCTTGTTCAGGAGCAAGGCCACAAGCTGCCGGTGCACCTGGAGATCAGGATAGCGGCGGATCGGCGAGGTGAAGTGGCAATAATCCTCGCTGGCCAGGGCGTAATGGCCCTCGGGCTCGGGCGTGTAAATGGCCTGTTTGAGACTGCGCAGCAAGCCGTAATGGACGGCGTGCCGCTCGGGCTGGTCGTCGGACGTCTTCAAGACCCGCTGGAGCTCGAAGCGGCTTTGCGGGTCCGCGATCGGATAGCCCAGGCTGCGCGCGAACTCGGCAAACTGCAAGAGCTTGTGCGGTTCGGGATCGGGATGCACCCGGCGCAGGAAGCCGACGTGCCGCGTGGTCAGTTGCTCGGCGACGGCTTCGTTGGCCGCCAGCATGAACTCCTCGATGACCTCATGGCTCTCGTCGTCCGGCGCGAGATGGGCACCGACGACCTGGCCGTTTTCATTGAGCTCGACCTCGACCTCGGGCATGACCAGCTCAAGCGCGCCCCGTTCCAGCCGTCGCCGCCGCAGGATCATGGCCAGCTCGAGCATCTGTGCCAGCATGGTCCGGATCGCGTCTGTAACACCTTCCGCAGGCTGCTCCGGGGCCTTCATGACGGCGTAGGCTTGCTCGTACGTGAAGCGATGATCGACCCGGATGGCGGTGTGCGGCAAACTGGGCGTCGGTCCGGACGCCATCCGCATGGAATTCGAGCAAGGCGCTGACCGTGTAGCGAACCTTGCCCTGCTGGAGACTGGCCAGGCTGTTCGAGAGGATCTCGGGCAGCATCGGCAGGACGCGGTCCGGCAGGTAGACGCTGTTGCCGCGCTTGCGGGCCTCGCGGTCCAGGGCCGAGCTGGGCGCGACGAAGTGGCTGACGTCCGCAATATGCACGCCCAGGTGCCAGAAACCTTTCTCATCCTGGTGCAGACTGATCGCGTCGTCGAAGTCGCGGGCGGTGGCCGGGTCGATGGTGATGGTCAAGGTCTCGCGCAGGTCGAGGCGGTCGGTCGCGATGTTTTCGTCGAAGTCCCGCGCCTGTGCGCGGGCTTCCTGGAGGGTCTCGTCGTCGAACTGGTCGGGGATGCCGTAGGCGCGGATGATCGAGAGGGTATCGACGCCCGGCTGTCCGCGCGGCCCGAGGACCTCGGTGATGACGCCCTCGCCTTCCATCGTCGGCGACGGATAGCGGACGATCTCGACGGCCACCTTGTCGCCCGGCCGCGCGCCCTTGGCGCCGGGATCGCCGACGTAGAGCGGTTCGTGAAAGGTCGTGCCGTCGATGCGGACGAAGCCGCCGTCGTCGGTCTCGAAATAGGTGCCGACGAAGAGGCCCGAGGCCCTCGTGACGACCTTGACGATGCGGCCCTGGAGGTTGAAGCCGGCGCTCGTGGTTTCTTGGTGATGCGGACGGCCACCTCATCGCCCGAGGAGGCGTCGCGGGCATCCTCGGCGGGGATGAAGATATCGTCGCGCCGATCGGCTCCCGGCTGTTGCTTGAGCGGGCGGACGAACCCGAAGCCTTTTGATGTGCGCCGGAAGGTGCCGAGGATCGTGTGCGCGTCGCCGGCTGGCGGCTTCGTGAGCCGCTTGTCCTTCGACAGATCGAGCGTGCCGGCACGCACCAGCGCCTTGACGGCCTTCTTGAAATCGGGGTACTCGGCGGCCTCGATCTGGAGGCGGCGGAACATCGCCTTGACCGTCAGCGGCTGATAATCCGCCCGGCCGACCAGGCCCAGCACGTTTTCATCATAGGGGCTCGATGTGCGGGGTCTCGTCGGGGCAGGGGGGTAATCAAGGAAGGTCCAGCGCGGCCTTGAGGCAGAGATCAACCTGGGCCATGAGGGTGGGCGGGAGGTGGCCGATGACCTTCTGAATGAGAAGTTCCTGGATCGTGGCAATATTGATGCACGAGACAAGCGGAATCGTGAAGAAGTCCACTACCTTGGACATCAGGACTTCGAATATCCAGAAACAGGTGAGTCGGTTCCTGGGCTCGGCTCAAATTGGTGGTGATCTGGACGACCAGCGTGTTTCGAATCCTCTGGTTGTCCCGATCGTTCTGCACGACCAGAGCGGGCCGCTTACTCCCGCCTGCTCCGGAGGCGAACGGGTAGTACGCCAGGATCACATCACCGCGTCGTACCGTCATGGCTTGTGGGCTTCATAATCGTCATAGTCACTCATGGCTGGGTCATCCCAGCCCTCGCGAAAGGCCTCATCGATCGCCGGATACATAGCCCGGACGATCTTGTCTTCGTCCTCAGATTCATCCGCGACATCGACCAGCAAGTAGACTTTGTGCGTCTTGGGATCTTCGATCCGAACTGGCACGTCGCCCGCCTGGCGAGGGCTTGGCATTGCTCCGGTGTGAGTGGGATCGTGGTCATGACGCGTGCTCCGGTGGGTCATTGAGTCTCTTGTCGTGCGGACCGGTCGGCTGGTGTCTGAGCCCGTCGCGGATCGAGGTCGTCGTAAATGTCCATTTCGGGATCATCCCAGCCCACGGTTTGACCGAGCCGGGCCGAGGAGCCTGCTCCTTGATCGTCGGAAGATCCGCGTCCTCCCAATCCTCTGGGTCGAGGTCCGCGAACCATGGGTACATCTCCCGCACAATCTGATCTTCTTTGTCCGGTCCCCTCTCCCCTTGCGGGAGAGGGGGGCAGACCAGACATGATCCACCGGCCGCGTCCATTGTATCAGTTCCGCGGTCGGGTGGCTGGGGCAGCCGGCCGCGGAGCGGCCCATGCCCCGGTATCCCCAGGCCGTGCGTCCGGGGCATGAGACGCTGCGCCTGGCTGCCCCAGCCACCCGCCCGCAGGCGGGTCCGGTGCAGCGACCGGTTAGGCCGTGACTCCACCGTTCGGGTGCCACTGGCTTTGCCGTGCTCTCGGTCCTGCCGGCACTGGCAAAGCCAGTGGCACCCACGATCAAGACCTTCGCCAGTGCCACCCCGCCGCAGGTTAGGCCGTGACTCCACCGTTCGGGTGCCACTGGCTTTGCCAGTGCTCTCGGTCCTGCCGGCACTGGCAAAGCCAGTGGCACCCACAGATCAAGACCTTCGCCAGTGCCACCCCGCCGCAGGTTAGGCCGTGACTCCACCGTTCGGGTGCCACTGGCTTTGCCAGTGCTCTCGGTCCTGCCGGCACTGGCAAAGCCAGTGGCACCCACAGATCAAGACCTTCGCCAGTGCCACCCCGCCGGGTCCGCTGCAGCGAAGGTAAGGCGATCGCGCCGTGTCAGTGGCTCATCGTAGCAGTCAAGGCCATGCTTACCGTTCCCCTTGGTAGGGTGCCTGAACATTGCTCACCATGGACCGTGCTTCCTCATCACCGACAGGAACCGCAATCTATCCGAGCGCCGCCGTGCCTGCTGCGAGTTCACCTTGCCGATCAGATAAACCTGGGCCGCGTCAGAATTCGGCCTTCACATCCGCAAACAGAGGGTCCTCAAGCACTGGCTTGACCTTGCGCTTCTGCTCGCGTAGTCCGCATGTAGCGATTGCCGCAACTATTCCACCGATGAGAAAGCATACCGCGCCGACGACCGACGTAGCAACGAGGAAACCGATGGCGATCAGAAGCCCCTTCATGTGCGGGCGCCCCTTTCACACCGCCTAAAAGGGATTATACCGCCGAGAACGCAAGTCACGCCTCCTCCGGCCCCCCGTCCACCGACGGCTGCCCTTTGAACAACCGCCGGCCCAGGTTGGCGTTGAATGCCGTCCAGCTCGCGCCTCGGGTGGGATCGTCGCGGATCTCGCGGGTGTAGAAGTGCAGCTTCGCGTCCAGGTTGTCGAGATGGTGCAACGCGATCGCCTCGGGCGTCATCGGCAGCTTGGGACTGCCGAACTCGTGCGTGCCGTGATGGCTCACGATCATGTGCTCCAGCCGCAGCCGCAGCTCGGTCGGGAACGGCTCGCCCGTCAGGTTCGTTGTCTGTTCGATCTTCGCCCGCAGCATCGCCACGCCCATGATGAGATGGCCGACAAGCTGGCCCTCGTCGGTGTAGGAGAAGGCGTGGTCGTAGCTCAGTTCATCCACCTTGCCGATATCGTGCAGGAAGATGCCGGCCAGGAGCAGGTCGCGGTCGAGGTCGGGGTAGAGGCCGGCGATGCGATCGGCGGCGGTCATCATCGTCACGACGTGTTCGAGCAGGCCGCCGTGGTAGGCGTGGTGGTTGCGGATGCCGGCCGGCGCGGGTGAACTTGGCCAGGAACACATCATCGATCAGGAAGCACTCGGCCAGCGCGCGCAGGAACGGGTCGGACAGGCGCATCAAGTGCTCGCGCAGCTTCGCGGTCAGCTTGGCGACGTCGGGGCGGCCTTCGGGCTGGAACTCCGCCGGGTCGATCTCGTTGGCGTCGATCGGCTCGATGTGGGCCAGGATGGCCTGAAGCGCGCCCTGGAAGACCTGCACCTTGCCCTTGACGTGGAGGTAATCGCCCGGCTCGAAGCGCCGGGCCAGCTCCTCGGTGACGTTCCAGAGCCGGGCGCTGATCACGCCGGTCTTGTCGCGCAGGTCGAGGTGGAGGTACAGGCTGCCCTGGCGATTGGCCCGAACCTGTTTGTCGGCGACCAGGAAGACCTCTTCGATGGCGTCGCCGTTGGACAGTTGATTGACGTAGCTGCGTGTCATGAAAGCCGCCGACCGGTCGGGTGCGTGTGGAGACGGTCCGGGCGCCCGCCTCGCCACACAACAGCCGGCCCGCCCTGATACCCGGGGGCTGATTCTAGGACCGCCGCGCGGGCAAGGTCAAGGGACCGCCCGGCCGACGGCGCGATCCATCACGGACGCCGCGTTGCCTTGAATCCAGCGCAGGGCGGCCGCGCTCTCGAAATGCGCTTGCAGCCAGCCCACGACCTCGCCCGCGTTCCTGAGACCGGGCAAGGTGGATTCGAGTTGCAGGAACGCCGACCCGATGGCGATCGCGTCACCCCCCCTGGCTTCCAGATCGGCGCGGAACCCGTCGGGCTCTTCATAATAAGGAAGGCCGGGACTGACCCCGATCACGCCTCCAAGGCCGCGCAAACGATCCTGCAACGCGCTCGGAAAAGCCTCCTCACGGAGCGAGCCGAAGCTCCGGACCGGAATGAGCCGCTCGGCCCGTCCCGGCGCAGCCTCGAACCAGGACAGGACGGCGTCCATCTCGGTCTGATCCAGGCCCGAAAGATCCAGCAGCGGGCGCGGACCGCCCGCCGGCTCGGAGAATTCGGACAGCACGCGGAGCAGGTCCAGGTTGAGGCGCGATCGCGCCCCTTCGCGGACCGCCTGGAACCACCGCACACCGCGTGCGAAAAGTCCCGGTAGGTGGTCAAGATCGGCCGGCGTTTGCACCAGAAAGTCGAGGCTCGCCACGCCGAGCAATGCCCAGGTCAGGCCGTCGGGGTCGTCGCGCCAGCGCTGACCATCCGCCGGTCCGATGAGCAGCCGGCCGCAGAATTCCGCCTCGACGCGCGCGATCAGGTCGGCGAGCGCGCGCCAGCGATCCTCGATCCTTTGCCATTCCGCGGCGGTGTGATCGACGACCACGACCGCCGCCCAGGTCGCGCTCAGGTAGCCTTCGAGTTGATCGAGCCGCCCGGGGATCTCGGCGTAGGACGTCGCGTCGAAAAGCGTCGTCTCGGCCGCGTACTGCCGCGGCCAGGGGACGTACAGGTCGATCAGTCGCGGTGCGCGGGCCATGATGCGGAAGCTCTCAAGGCCGCCCCGGCGGTGGGCAGCAGGGAACGGGGCAGACATCCGGCGCGGGACCGAGACGACCCACGACACGCCGCGCTGGTTCACCGCGCAGCGCGCTCTTCGATCAGCTCGCCGAGCATCCGCACAAACGCCGGGTGCGTGCCCACCGTGCCCGCGCGGGCCATCTTCATTCCGAGCGTGTCGCAAAGCCGGCGGGCTTCTTCGTCCAGGTCGTAGAGCACCTCGACGTGGTCCGACAGGAAGCCGACGGGATGAATCACGACCGTGCGCACACCCGCGCCGTGAACCGTGCGGAGATCCTCCAGGATATCCGGTCCGAGCCAGGGATCCTGAGGACGTCCGCTGCGGCTCTGGTAAGCCAGCCGCCAGCGGCCCGGCTCCAGGCCGAGCGCCGCGGCGATCAGCCGGCAGGTCTCCTGAAGCTGTTCTTCGTAGGCGCAACTCTGGGCCATCGAGACCGGGATGCTGTGCGCGGTGAAGAGAACCAGGGCCGTCTTTCGGTCTTCCGGGTCCATCGCCTCGATCGTTTCTCCCACCCGCGCGGCGCTGGCGGCGAGGAAGTCGGGGTGGTTGAAAAACGCCCGCACCTTGTCCACGAGCGGCGCGTCCGGGCCGACTTCCTGCCGCGCCCGCGCGATGTCCTCAAGATACTGGCGGCAACTGGAGTAGGAACTATACGCCGCGAGCACGACCGCCAGGGCGCGACGCACGCCTTGTGCGGTCATGGTCCGCATCGTGTCGGCGAGGAACGGGTGCCAGTTGCGATTGCCCCAGAAGACTGGCAGAGCCAGACCGCGGCGGTCGAGCTCGGGACGTAGCGCCCCGAGCAGGTCGCGGACCTGCTGGTTGATCGGGCTGACGCCGCCAAAATGGTCGTAATGGGTGGCCACTTCGAGGAGCCGCGCGCGGGGAATGTTCCGGCCCTTCGTGACGCTCTCCAGAAAAGGCAGGACATCTTCACGCCGTTCGGGGCCGCCGAAGCCGACGATCAAGATCGCGTCGTGGGACAAGGCTCGACTCCCCAGGCGAGGGACACCCTCTGAAACCTTCGTGGATGTCCGTGAGTATAATCTGGGCGTTCCGACCCTTCTATTCCGTTCCAACCCTACGAGGCCGATGATGATGAGAATCGGGATGGGCTGCGCGGTGGTCTTGAGCCTGGTGCTGGGCACCGTCGTGCGAACACAAGCGGGGCCGTTCGATCCAAAACAGGTGCCGGCGGACGCAAAGTGGGTCGCTCACGTCAATTACGACGCCATGAAGGAATCAGTCGTGGTCCGCAGGGCGTGGGAGAAGCTCCTCGATCGGCACCCGGACGCCGACCAGAAGCTGGACCAGGCCAAGGACGACTGGGGGATCAACCTGAAGGAGGACCTGCACGGGACCACGATCTACGGCAAGACAATCGGCAAGCATGAAGGCGTCATGATCGTCCAGGCCAAGGTGAACAAGAAGGTTCTGCTCGAGAAAGCCGAGAAAGCCCCCGACCACAAGGTCACCAAGGCGGGCGACTACGACATTCATAGCTGGACCCACAAAGACCCGCACCACGGCGCTCGTACCGTCTTCGGCGCCTTCCACGGCGACAACGCGGTCGTGTTCGCCAGCTCCGCCGACGAGCTGAAGGCCGCGCTCGACGTGCTCGACGGCAAGGGTGCCACGATGCCCGAAGAGGGAGCCAAGCGCATCCCGCCCGGCACCATTCTTGGCGGCTGGGTCTCTGGCCTGGCCGAGGCCCAGCTCCCGGTCAAGGCGCCGCTGGCCAAGCAGGTCAACTGGCACGCCTTCGTCCTGGGCGAGAATAACGGCCAATCGTTCTTCCACTCCGTCACGGTCATGACCAACGAGGACGTCGTCGGCCAGGTCAAGACCATCCTGGACGGTCTGCGCGCCCTCGGCACGCTGCACGTCGGGAACAACGAGAAGGGCAAGGAGATGGTCAAGGCCGTCAAGATCGAGACCGAAGGCAAGCGCGTGAGCGTCTCCTGGAGCGGCTCGGCCGATGACGTGTGGGACATGATCGTCCTGCACGCGAAGATCGTCAAGGAGCGCCGGGCCAAGCATGCCCAGGAGCTCAAGGAGAAGAAGTAGGGAGATTCCGGATTCCGGATTCCAAATCCGAGATTCCGGATTCCAGATCCGACGTCACCGACAGAACTCCAGTTGTGATCAGTCGCTTGATTTTGCTCACGCGGCGCGTGAAGCCGAAAAACGGTGGGAACGGCCGTGCGGAGCCCCAAAAACGAGCGAACAGGCGTCCCACAGCCCCACAACGGGGGCAAAGGGTCGCGCATTCGGCCCAGATCCTCCACTTTTGAGGGTCTGGGCCACTTGGGTCTTCACCCACGCGCGGAGCTTCGCCGAGGCCGCCGCTCGCAGCACGTTCCAGCCGGCGACTTTGTGCAGGATCACACGGAACACGCTCCCGCGACCACGCACTCGTAAACGTCCCAGGCCCAGGCGGTTCTTCAAGCCGCTGTTGGTCGACTCGATCCCCGCGCGCGGCGCGTACCGCTCCTGGAACACTTCGGTCTGCTCTTCCGCTCGCCGCCCTGCCAGCCGTCGATCCTTGTCGGTGAATTCTAATGTGAATTTGCCATCACGTGTCTTCTCAATCGGACATTGCTTCCGAAACGGGCATTCTCCACACGCTGCCGCCGGCATCTCGATGCGCGTCGTTGCTGTCGCCGCGTCACGCGAACACGACGTGGGCGCGTGGCCCGCGGGGCAGGCATCGATCGTGCCGGTACGCGCGTCCCACGCGAAGTCATCGACCGACAGCGCCTCGGGGGCCGACTCCGGCGCGCGGCCGGGGACCGGGCCGACCAAGTCCACGCCCCGCACCGCCGCCGCTTGCACGTTCTCGTCGCTGGTGTAGCTCGTGGCACCACCGCGTCGGCGTCGGGCTCGGCACCACCGCGCGCGTCGCTCGCACCGTTGCGGCAACGCCGCCGTGATCAGTTGCACGTCGTTCGTCGGGCTGCACGTCTCAGTGATCTGGACCTGGTAGCCGGGCCCTTTGTGGCCCTCGTAGGTGGCGTCGAGGTCGGACGGGTTCTGGATGCAGTCGCCGCCGGTCTTGGCCTTCACGACGACCTTCTCGCCACTCAGCTCGCACTGCTGGCCGAAGATCGTGATCAGAGCTTTATAGGTCGAACGGCTCGTGTGGTCGGGTCGGTCGGCGAAGCGCGTGATGAGCCCGTGGAGGTCCTCGGCGACTTGCTGACGGCAGCGGGCGCGGGCCTCCGCGTCCTTGGCGTCGGCGCAGAGCCGTGCCTGCGGCGGCGCGTAGCGTTGCCGGAACTCGTCGGGGAGTGCGGCGTAGGCCTCGCTGTCGTGCCGCTGGAGTTGGGTCCAGAACCGCTTGATCGCGATCGCCATGAGCTTGGTTCGGCCGAAGGTGGCCATGTGGCTGAAGACGTGGGTCGAGTCGAGTCGTTGTCGGGAGACGTCGAACTCGAGGGCTTCGATGAGTCGCGTGGTGACCGTGTCGAAGACGCGTACGGCGAGGTCGTGGTCACGGAAGAGCCGTTGATAGCGTTCGAGGCTGCGCGTGCAGAGTGTGGCGCCCGGCTCGGTGTTGAGGGCGTACTGCACGTCGGAGCGGAAGATATAAGCTTCGACGGCCTCCTGGGCGTTCCAGTCGAAGAAGTCGGCGAGGAAGACGAGGCCGGCCATCGAATAGAGCTCTTTGGTGGGAGCGCCGAGGGAGTCGCTGAAGTGTTTCGCGAGATCACCGACGGGCATCAGTTCGAGCAGGACGTGTCGGAAGATGGCCTGCCAGCCGTTCCCGATAATCTTGTAACCTGCCGGTGGGATGACCCCCTCGAAGGGGTCGAAGAGGCGGTTTTGTCGGGGGTCGACGGCGTAGATCACAGCGGGCGCAACTCCTTTTCCGAGAGATACTTGAGTATAGCGTGTCGGCCCGTGAAGTCAATAGCAAAATTGGATATAAGATTAGATTATTCAAGGAGTTGCGCTGAGAACTGAAGGGCGCGCGGAGTTCTGTCGGAGACGTCTAAGTTGCTGTGTATGGGTCACGTTCCGGCGGCACCACGCAGCAAGTGGAGCTCGGCTGCGCGGCGCCGCTGGCGCTGCGCCGCCTGGTCCCAGTCGATCTCCTCGTGTTCGAGCCAGTCCAGGGCGCGGGCGCGGATTTCTTGCGGGATCGTGACCCCGAGCTCGGCGTGACGCACGACCACCCCGGCGAACGCCAGCCGGGCGACCTCGTCCCAGGTCTCGATGTCTGGTCCGAACTCGTCCTGCAACGCCGCGATGGCTGCGGCCAGGGTGTCCGCGCCGGCCAGTTCCTGGTGGATCTGGTCGATGGTCATCGGGTTGCGGTCATTCATGAGGTCGTCATAACGGCGGCCGTGGACGCGCTCGAAGGCAGCATCGAGCGCGTCGGCCGCGTCGTCGATCTCGTAGCTCTTGACGCCCCACTGGCCCATGATCGGGTCTCTCAAAGGGTGTACGAGAAGTGGGTTTTTTAGCCCCAACGGGGCGACAGTGAATAGCCCGGGGCGTTAGCCCCGGGAACCGAGGCCCGGCGCCCACTCCTCTTCTGCCCAGCCCCAGAGGGGCGACAGAATTCCAGGCGGCATCGGATCTTCTGTCGCCCCTGCGGGGCTGGGGAGGGGGGAATAGGACGCGTGTCGCGGTCCCGGGGCTGACGCCCCGGGCTATTCACTTTCGCCCCGTTGGGGCTAAGAGGCTATCCGGGAAGTCTGTTTTAGCCCCAACGGGGCGGCAGTGAATAGCCCGGGGCGTCAGCCCCGGGAACCGGGGCCGCCCCTGCGCCCGCCTCCTCCAAAGCCCCGAAGGGGCGACCGAAGATCGCGCGGGACCATGGGTTCTGTCGCCCCTTCGGGGCTTTGGAGGGGGTTCGTGGCGCGTCGTTCCCCGTCCCGGGGCTGACGCCCCGGGCTATTCACTTTCGCCCCGTTGGGGCTAAAAACAGACGCCCCTTCGGGGCTTCCCGGATAGCCTCTAAGAATAACTTCTCGTACACCCTCCTCAGTCAGGAGAACCGTCGAACTTGCGCCACCAGGGCCGCCAGGCGCCGAGGGGGTGCGAGAATGGTCGGGACCTGGGTGGGGGTCTCCGCAACAAACTCGGCGGGGGTGAGCCGCCGGCCGTCGACCGTACCGATGGCGCAGCCGGCCTCGGCGGCGATCACGGCGCCCGCGGCGACGTCGTGGGCATGGACATCGAGCACGATGTCGGCCGTGAGCCGGCCCATGGCCGTATCGACCAGCTCGCAGCAGGCCGAGCCGGGGACGCGCAGCCGGCCGGGGACCGTGCGCGGGTCGAGCACGCGCAAGGCGCTCGTGCCGATGCCGACGTTGTCCTGGGGGTGGAAGGCATCCGCGTCGGGCGCGGCCTCGATGCGGGTGCCATCCTTCCACGCGCCGCCGCCCGCGATGGCCCAGAAAAGCTCGTGGCGGGGCGGGACCGCGATGACGCCCAGCACGGGGCGGCCCGCATCGAGCAGGCCGATCGAGATCGCCCAGGACGGCAGGCCGTGCACCAGGTTGCCGGTGCCGTCAATCGGGTCGATCGACCAGCGTCGCGGACCGGTTCCGCCGGCCGTCGCGTATTCCTCGCCCGTGAGCTGGTCGTCGGGAAAGCGCGCGGCGAGCCGGCCCCGAAAGAACTGTTCGAGGTCGCGGTCGAGGTCGGTCACAAGGCTGCGATTGGCCTTCTCCCTCGGTGTCACGCGCCCCGCGCGGTCGAGCGCCATCTCGGCTGCTTCGACGGCCAGCGCCTTGACAAATTCCAGGTCCGCGGCCAGATGGTCCGTCTCCATATGCATCGTGATCCCCAATGGATACGGTCGCGAGGATACCGCGTTGGTTTCGGCCTCTTCGTGGAAATGGTGTCGGGTGCCACGGGTTCCGCTTGGGGAACCCGTGTCCGGGGCCGACAGACACGGGTTCCGCAGACGGAACCCGTGGCACCCGATTTCGATCACCCTACGACAGGCTCGCTCCCGCAGGCAAGCCCGAAGCGCCAGCGAGTGCATTTCCGGAGAGAGGCACTCGCAGGCGCTTCGGGCTTGCCTGCGGGATCGCAACTTGACACCCCCGCCTGCCGGGCCGTAGCGTGGAGCGTCACCCTGATGTCTCAAGGACCGACCACCGTGCGCTTCCACCAGACGACCCTGCCGAACGGCCTCCAGGTCATCGCCGAGCTCAACGACCAGGCCCATTCGGTGGCCACCGGGTTTTTTGTCAAGACCGGCAGCCGCGACGAGACGCCCGAGCTGGCGGGTGTGTCCCACTTCCTCGAACACATGGTCTTCAAGGGCACCCCGCGGCGGGACTCCTTGGCGGTCAACCGCGATTTCGACCGCGTCGGCGCCAAGCACAACGCCCAGACCTCCGAGGAAGATACGGTCTATCACGTCACCTGCTTGCCCGAGTATCTGCCCGACGCCTTTGGCGTGCTCGCCGACATCCTCCGTCCCAGCCTGCGCGACGAGGACTTCGAGACCGAGAAGAAAGTCATCATCGAGGAGATCCGGATGTACCAGGATAACCCGATGATGGTCGCCTACGAGGAAGCCAAGGCCGCGCACTTCGGGCCGCACCCGCTGGGACACAGCGTGCTCGGCACGGTCGAGTCGATCGAGGCGTTGCGCGTCGCGCAGATGCGCGACTATTTCGCCCGGCGGTATGGTCCGTCAAACATCGTCCTGACGGTCGCGGGCAAGACCGGCTGGGACGACGTGGTCGCTCTGGTGGAGCGGACTTGCGGCGGCTGGACGGGCGGCGAGGCGCACCGCGGCAGCCGTGCCGGCCCAGGGCCACGCGGGGTTCCGCACGCTGCTCCGCGAGGAGGACAACCAGCAAACCCTGATCGCCGTCGCCGATGCCCCGCCGCTGGAGAGCGACGACCGTTATGCCGCCGCCCTGCTGGCGACCATCCTGGGCGACCACACCGGCTCGCGGCTCTACTGGGAATTGATCGACCCCGGCTATGCCGACGGCGCCGAGGTCTCGTACCAGGATTACACCGCCGCGGGCGTCTTCCTGTCCTTCCTGAGCTGCGATCCGGACGACGCCCAGGCCAATCTCGACCGCATGACCGCCCTTTATCAACAGGTGCTGGCCGAGGGCGTCACCGCCGAGGAGCTGGCGCAGGCCCAGAACAAGGTCCAGTCCCGCGTCGTGCTGCGCAGCGAGCGGCCGATGGGCCGCCTGATGAACCTCGGCTTTCACTGGGCGTACCGCCAGGAATACGTCCCCGTCGACAAGGAGCTCGACGCCTACGCCCGCGTCACCCCCGCCGACATCCACCGCGTCCTGGAACGCTGGCCGCTCGTTCCCATGACGATCGTGTCCGTCGGCCCGACGACCGAACTGCACCCGCCGACGATCTGAACGAGACGCGGTGAAACTGCCGAAAAGGGGTGCACGCGCCGGCGCTTCGGCTTGCAGGGCCGACGTGCAACACCCACGTGAGCCGCTCTAGCCCCGGTTTTTCCAAACGGAGGGATCGCGGCGGCCGTGAAGCACGGCGAGGACCTCCACGCGGTCGGTCTGCACCCGATAATAGACGTTGTATGGGAACTTGTTGACCTTGGCGCGCCGGATATCTTGGTGAAGAACACGGTGCAGTTCCGGCGTCTGGCCGATTTGATCGAGGACCCGCCGCACCTGAACGGTGAACTTCGCCCCCAGCCCGGCCTGCTCCTCGTACCAGTCGGCCGCGGCATCGAAGTCCGCGCTCGCCTTCGGCAGTCAAGACGACGGGAAGGCTCATTTCCGGAAACGCTCCAGCGCCGGGCTTCCACGACCTCCCAGGGAACAACCGCATCGGGGTTCTTCTCCAGCGCTGCGATGCGACGCTCGAGAAGACTTTTCAAGTCCTCCGTCAGCTCAGCCGGATGGTCCTGCTCGGGAAGATCGTCCCAGACCTCCTCGATGAGGCGGAGTCGATCCTCCCTGGGCCACGACCGGACGGCGGTGAGCACAGCCTCGAAATCCATGTATGGGTTCCCCGCTTGCGTCTCCTTCGAGCTTTGATGCGGGCACCCCCGCCCCTCTCCAGCATAGCCGGCCCGTGTCGGTGGGGTCGAGCCCCGTACGTGTTCACGCCCCTGTCGGCCGTAAGTCCTTTCTATGTAGCGGCGGCCGTCTCGGCCGCTCCGGGATGGGTCCCCTTCGGAGCGGCCGAGACAGCCGCCGCTACACAGAAAAGTCCGGAAAAACAGGCATTCGAGACGCTAAACACGTACGAACCCTGCCGACGTCACGGCCCGGATCACCCGCCTTGCGAACCAACTCGGTCCCGACTTGCTCTTGCCCGAATCGGCCCGGGGGGTTACGCTTCGGCCGACAACTCCCCGCGCGGCCCTGGTTCCGGACTGACTGGCGAGCAGTCGGACCACTCGGACGCCACGGACGGCGGACAAACCGGGTCGCCCCGTCGCCAAGGGACAGGAGAGGGACACGATGTCGAGCAGGTCACGGATGGCCGCCCTCGTTCTTACCGGTGTTCTGGCCGCGGTCAGCAGCGCGACCCGGGCGAATGAACCCGTGGCCAACACGCTGCGGCTCGAACTCTTGATCACGGGTCTGGGCAGTGAGGGATGCACGCTGGCGATCCGTCCCAGCCACCCCGGTTGCCGGTTCGAGGCCATCGAGCACCGGGTGATGACCGGCTCCAGGACCGGCATGATCAAGCTCAAGCCGATCGAGATGACCGCCGTCAGCCTGGGCGCCGACCGCGATTGCTCGTTCTCGATCACCCTGAACGAGCCGGGCCAGCCGCCGCGGACCTATCACCGGGGCATCCGCCTGGCGCCGCCGGGGCCTGATGGCAAGTCCCCGGTGCAGACCGTCAAGGTCTACCTGACGTCGCCTTCCCTGGCCGCGCGTGAAGAGGCCGGCCGGGTGCAACGGTGAGTAGGATCGGCCCACCGTCGAGTGCCGAGTGCGACACAGGACACCGGCCCCTGCCGGCGCGGGGCGGCGGCTCACGAAGGCGATCTTCTTGCCGTCGGGCGACCAGGAGGGATCCCGGTCGCCCTGCGCGCTGGGGAACAACGGCCGGACCGTGCCCGCCGCCAGATCGAGAAGCTGAATGCCACTGTCGCGCCGGCCTAGCTGGTCGGTAAAGGCCACCTGGGAGCCGTCCGGGCTGAGGTCCGGCCCCTCCAGCCGATGCCGGATGCCGATGAGCGGGCGGGGCGCGCCGCGACCGTCGGCGGCGACCTGGTAGAGATCCCACCGGTTGCCCCGGTCGGACAGGAACACGATCGTCTGGCCATCGGCGGTCCACGAGGGATACAGGTCCGTCGCCAGGTCATCGGTCAGGCGCTGGATGCGCGTGCCGTCCGCCGAGCGGACGAACAGATCCCAGCTCGATCCCGAGCGGCCGATGTAGGCGAGGCGGTCATCGGCGGGCGCGAAGCGCGGCCAGATGCCTCGGGTGAGCACCTCGACGGCCCCCGCGCGCGGGCCGCTCAGCGTGACGGCCTCGATCCGCTCGTCATTGCGGCCGATGCGCGACCAGTCGGTGGCGAAATCCGGCCGGCCGCTGGCGATGTACGCCACCCGGGTCCCGTCGCGCGACCAGCGCGGCACGATGCCCGCCGCCACGGCGACGCTCGGCCCGCCCGCGAGCGGCACCAGACGGATCAAAGGGTCGCGCCCCGAGGCATCCCAGGCGGCGAAGGCAAGCTGGCTCCCATCCGGCGACCAACTGGGATACGACGCGCGGGCAAAGGTGTCGGGTCCGGCGATGAGCTTCACATCGCGGCCTTCCACGCTCGCTGTGAACAGGCCGGCGAGCTCGCCCGCGGGCGCGGATCGCTGCTCGTTGCGGGCCGATCGGAGAGACGGGCTTGCGGGCGGGTCCGGAACCAGTTGAAGCGGTTGCACCTGCTCGGGCATCGGCGCCGGCAGAGATCGATCACGCGGGCGGAACCGCAAGACGCCCTCAAGCTGTCCATCGGCACGAGGCCAGAGGCAGAGCACCACCGCCCGGTTCCCCTCGACCCACTCCGCCCGCACGGGGTCGGTGCGGGTCCGGCCCGGGACGAGCCGGGACGTGCCCAGCAGCGCGCCGGACGGGTCCGGCCCGAGCAGCGCGCAGGACCCGGTCGCTACTGGGTCGCGTGCCCGCCTGGATCTCGATCCGCTCCAGGTGCGTCTCCGGTGCCAGGCCACGCGCGACGACCCGCCAGCGACCCGACGGCGGAGACGCCTCCTGGCCCGGGGCCGGGGTCCCGCCGAGGAACACACCCAGCAGGCCGAGGCCCGCCCATCTCGTGATCCGCCCCCACGACCCGATCGCGCTGTTCATGGCCGCCCGATCCTTCCGTGAGGAGATTCGTCGGCATCCCCTCCTTTCTTATCTCATTCCCGAGCCTGTGTGCGGAAGGGTCTTGTGAGGTTGGGGCGCCGAAAAATGAACCGCGGAACGAGCCCCCGTTGGCCCCGCGCCGCGGTGAAGAATTGTCCAGAAAACTGAGACTGTAACCTCGTTTCCGGGTTTTCTGAGCCCCAGCGGGGCGCCATCGTAAAGCCTGGGGCGTCAGCCCCAGGAAGGAACAAACAGGGTGTTAGGGAATTCCTGAGCCCCGCAGGGGCGACATCGCGTTGTGTGGAGGGTGGCTGGGAGCGGCCCCTTCCTTCCTGGGGCTGACGCCCCAGGCTTTACGATGGCGCCCCGCTGGGGCTGAGATGTTCCAGCCAACCCGGTGACAGTGCCACAGACTCAGAAAACTCGCAGGCTGGGTCTGGACCCAGCCTACAGGACTTTAATACTGGTCGGCGGAGAGCGCCTCGCCGCCCTTGGCGGTGATGATCCCGCGCAGGACGACGATGCTGATGGTGTCCTTGAGGAACCTGACGCTGCCGTCGCACATCAGCACGTTCACGCCGCCCGAGTGGAACGAGAAGAGCTCGTCGTTCGCACCGGCGTTGTTGCCCTGCGTGTTCAGGGGGCCAGGCGTCGGGCCATACCCGGCGACCTCGTTCATGGGCCGGAACTTGTTGTTCGGCTGGCCCGACACGCCGTAGGCGTTATCCGGCTCGGCCCACCGCCAGTACCGCTTGGCAATGCCGCCGCCGCCCGCGGGACCCTGGCCGCGCGAGTCGCCGCCATTGCCCGAGATCTCGGTGTAAGGGCTGAGGAACCGCTCGTCGCGGCCGGCGTCCTCACCGATGGCCACCGTGTTGCTCGTGCCGTCGGTGATATCGCTGATCCGCGACATGTTCACCTTGAGCGCCCCATCCACCCGCGTCGGCTTGTTGCGGTACGGCGTGGCCGAACCCGGCGTCTGGATCGTGCCGGTCGGGTCGATGTCGGTGTAGCAGGTCGGGCCGTAGTCCGTGTAGCCGTAGCCCAGACCCATCGCCTTCGAGATCGTATCATTCGGGTCGACGCCGTCGCGACCGACGTTCAGGCGGGTTGAGGACGGGCAGATGAAGAAGCTCACCACCGTGGAGGCCGCCGTGAAATTCATCCCCGAGGCCTCGTTGTAGGCCACCGAGAAGTTCATCGCCGAATACATCGCGCTACCTTCCATGTAGGAAAGCAGGCGCGCCTGCGTGCTCCAGCCGCCATCGACGAACTGGGTCGAGGGCGGGCTGGTCGTGTAGTTGGTCGACTCGCCCGAAGGCGGGAAGCAGGTCTGGGAGCTCTCGTAGTTGTGCAGCGCCAGCCCCATCTGCTTCATGTTGTTGGTGCACTGCGCACGACGGGCCGCCTCACGCGCGGCCTGCACGGCCGGCAGCAAGAGGGCGATCAACACGCCGATGATCGCGATGACCACCAGCAGCTCGATCAGGGTGAAACCGCGACGGCTCACGGACGAATGCGCAGACCTCATCAGGAATCCTCTCTTTCCCCAGATGCCCGATCGCATCTGGATCGAAAACCCATCTGCAACGAGGGCGAACCGGCCTTTGCCGAGAAATTCACGTTTCCAATCCCGCGGTCACTTCAACGTGATGGTCACGTCGTTGGACTCCGGCTTGACGGTCTGTTTCAGGGTCGAGGAGTCCTGATCCTGATATTTCGCCGGCACCGCCGACTTGATGTCCTTGGTACCCACCTTCCCGGGCGCCATCGTCACCGGCGCCTGGACGACGACCGTGAACTCGCCCGCCGGCGCGCCCGGGCCGACGCCCGCGGTCTCCAGCGTGAACGTGCCGTCCGGGTTGACCTTGCCCGAGGCCGCGTGGCCGATCTTCTCGGGGTAGAAATACACCGTCCCCTCAGTCAAGGGCTTGCCGCCGGGCAGCACGACCTTGCCCTTGACCGGGTAAACTTGCTCGGACGGCAACGAGGAGGAGGAATCTCCACAGCCCACGGTCAGAACGAGCACGGCCAGGCTCGACATGGCCAGCCCCAGGAATCGGTGTAGCGTCGTCATTACGAACCTGTCTCGGAGGGTGTTGGTTGTTCTTGCGGTTCTCGGCCCGGTCCAGCAGACCCGGTGCCGACACGTCCTTCGGGTTGGTGATCGCATCGATCCCGGCAAAGATCAGAACCAGGACCACCGGGAGATGCTACGCGGAATGCCCGTCGAGGTTGCCGTCCCGCGGCCCGGAATGACAGACCGACCGTCGTCTGGGGAATATAACGTCAGGAGCCTGGAACCCATAATGAATAATTCATGAATTTCATGAATTAACGGACTCTATCTCCTGATTTGTGGGAAACCCGGTTTCGGTCCACGGCGAGACCGCAACGAATCCCGGGCTCCGAAACCGAGCCGACGAGAATGAAGGCGGCGCACATCTCCGAGTCGGACCATCACTCGGAGAACGGGGAGCAAGCGAGAATGGATTATCGGAAAAACACGATGAAAGGGGGGTGAATCTTTCGAGTAGATTTGATGAAATCTACGTAGTCGTTACGATTCACGTGTCGTCTTCATCGCCGACCAGCTCCTCGGCCGGCGCGAGCGCGGCGGGGCAGGGAGGGGGGCTTGTGTCGTCGTGCCGCCCTGGCCGAGCAACCGGACGTTGCCCGCGCCGACCGCCGACTCGATATCGGTTTCGAGATCGGCGTCGTGCTTGATTTTCAAGGCCGGCCCAACCTTGAAGATCGCGCGCCGGATGCCTTCCAGGCCGGTGAATTCGAGATAAACGTCGAGGTTGCCCGGCCGCTTGCGGATCTGGCGGTGGAGGCGGTCCAGGGTCTGGGTATCGTGCGCACCCTTGCGGATCGTCACCACCACGCCGCGCGACAGCTCGGCCGGCGCATCCTCGATCGGGATGAAGCGGCTGACGACCAGCTCGGCGGGCTCGCGGCGGCGATCGAGCGTTCCCGCGCACGAAGCCGATGGCGTCCTCGACGAGCTTCTCCTCGTACTTGGCGAATTCCTCGGGCCAGAGCATGGCCGGCAGCGTGCCGGTCAGGTCCTCGAAGTGAAACTTGGCCATGCGGGTCAGGCCGGAACGGCTCTTCGGAGACGTTGCGCACCTGGATGCCGGTGAGCATGCCGCCGAGCGTCACCTCCACCTTGTCGGGCAGGTTGTCGATGTCGGCCGCCTGGTGGCTGCGGAAGGCGGCCAGGATGCCGAGGTGGCGGGTCAGGGGATGGCTCGACATGTAGAAGCCGAGGGCTTTTTTCTCGCCGGCCAGCTTCTCGGCGTCGGGCAGCTCGGGGACATCGGGCAGGCTCGACGCGGCGTCGCCGCGGCCGCCGGCGCGCGCGCCCGACTCGCTCGTCATCGTCGAACAGGCCGCGCTGGCCGCGGCGGCGGTCTTCCTGCTTGGCCTGCCCGGCCTGGATGGCCCGCGGCAAGACCGCCAGGAACTGCGACCGCGGCGCCCCCAGGCTGTCGAACGCCCCGGCGCTTATCAACGTCTCCGCCGCCGCCTGGCTCACGTCGCGGCTCGACACCAGTTCGAAGAACTCGTCGAGACTGCGAAACGGGTGCCCGCCCCGCCGGGCCTTGACGATCGCCTCGACCGCCTTGACCCCGACCCCCTTGATCGCCCCCAGGCCGAACTGGATCGTGCCCGCGTCGTCCGGACGAAACAGCACGCTCCCCGGCGTTGATGTCCGGCGGCCGGACCGTGATCCCCATGCGCCGGCAGTCGTCGATATGTTCGACAGAAAAACTTCTCGCGCTCCGCGCCGTCCATCTCCGAGGAGAGCAGGGCGGCCATGAACTCGGTCGGGTAGTGGGCCTTCAGGTAGGCCGTCTGGTAGGCGACAAGGGCGTAGGCGGTTGAATGAGACTTGTTGAAACCGTAGCCGGCGAAGTTCTCGATCAGGTCGAAGATCTTCGACGGCCTGGTCCTTGTCCAGTCCCTGCGCGGTCGCGCCGTCGATGAACTCGCTCGCGGCCCTTGGCGATCGATCTCGGTCTTCTTCTTCGAGATCGCCTTGATGCACGCGTAGGCTTGGAGAGCTCGATGCCGCCCAGGCGGTTGAGGATCCGCATCACCTGTTCCTGGTAGACCATCACGCCGTAGGTCTCTTCCAGGACCTCCTTCATCACCGGGGTGCAGGTAGTTCGGCCTGCTTGCGGCCGTGCTTGACCTCGACGTATTCGTCGACCATGCCGCCGTTCAGCGGGCCGGGGCGATACAGGGCGATGGTGGCGATGATGTCGGCGAAGCGGTCGGGCTTCATCTTGACGAGCAGGTCGCGGATGCCGCGCCGTTCGAGCTGGAAGATGCCCTTGGTCTCGCCGCGCTGGAGCAGGGCGTACGTCTCCGGGTCGTCCAGCGGCAGGTTGATTCAGGTCGAGCGGCGCGTCCGGTGGCGTTCGCGGATCAGCCGGACGGCGGCCTGCAAGGCTCGTCAGGTTGCGCAGGCCGAGGAAGTCCATCTTCAGCAGGCCGGCCTTCTCGACGTCGCCCATCTCCCACTGGGTGCTGATGACCTCCTTGTCCTTGTCCTTGTTGGGCAGCTTCTGGAGCGGCACGAGGTCGATCGAGCGGGCGGTCGGCGATCACCACGCCCGCGGCGTGCGTGCCGACGTTGCGGGCGAGTCCCTTCGAGCCGGCGGGCGAAGTCGAGCAGCCGGCGGATCTCGGGGTCCTCGTCGGCCAGCTTGCGAAGCTGCGGCTCCTCCTTGAGCGCCTCCTCGAGCGTGATGTTGCAGCTTCTCGGGGACGAGCTTGGTGACCTGATCGACGCGGGCCAGCGGGATCGATCAGCGCCCGGCCGACGTCCTTGATGCGCCGCCTTGGCCGCCATCGTGCCGAACGTGCCGATCTGCGCCACGTTGGCCTCGCCGTACTTCTCGCTGGACGTACTCGATCACCTCGCCGCGGCGCTCCTTGCAGAAGTCGATGTCGATATCGGGCGCCTCGGAGCGGCTCGGGTCGAGGAACCGCTCGAAGAGCAGGTCGTACTTCAGCGGGCAGACGTGGCTCAGATACAAGCAGGTAGCTGACCAGCGGCCCCGCAGGCCGAGCCGCGGGCCGAGGCGGGAATATCCCGCTGCGCGGGCGAAGCGGACGAAGTCCCAGACGATCAGGAAGTACGACGCGAACCCCATCCGGTTGATGATGCCCAGCTCGTGCTCGAGCCGCTCGCACGCCCCGGGCGGCGGGGCGTCGCCGTACCGCGTCGCGCATGCCCTCCTCGCAGAGCTCGCGGAGGTAGTCTTCGGGCGTCTTCTCGCCCGGGAGGCTGGAACGAGGGGAAGCTGGCGCTTGCCCAGGTTGAGGCTCGCGTAGTTCGGCTCGACGCGCTCGGCGATCGCGCGCCGACAGTGGCCAGGGCCTCCTCCTGGCCCGGCAGCGCCTCGTACATCTCCTCGGGGACTGCGGACGTAGAACTGGTCGGTCTCGAACCGCATCCGGTTCGGGTCGTCGACGGTCTTGCCGGTGTTGATGCAGAGCAGGATGTCGTGCGCCGGGGCGTCCTCGCGCGTCAGGTAGTGCGCGTCGCTGGTGGCGACCAGCGGCAGGCCCAGCCGGTGCGCGAGGTCGAGGGCACGCTCCTCGCACTCGCTGCTGGATCGGGCACGCCGTTGTCACTGGATCTCGACGTAGAAGTTCTCCGCGCCGAAGACCTTCTCGATACCAGGCGCAGAGCCGCTCGGCCTCGGCGTTCTTGCTCGTGCAGCAGCAGGTCGGAGAACTCGGCCGGAGGCACAGCCCGAGAGGCAGATCAGCCCCTCGGCGTGCTGCTCGAGGATCTCCTTGTCGATCCGGGGCTTGTAGTAATAGCCTTCGAGGAACGACCGCGACGAGAGCCGCATCAGGTTGCGGCACGCCCTCGCCGTTCGGCCGCGAGCAAGGTCAGGTGGAAGGCGTATTCCTGTCCCGAGCCGCCGCCCGTCGTGCGATCGGTGCGCGTGCCGGGAGCGACGTAGGCTTCCAGGCCGACGATCGGCTTGAGGCCCTGCGTCTTCGCCTCGCGGAGGAACTCGACCGCGCCGTGAGGTTGCCATGATCGGTGATCGCCAGCGCGTCGGCATCCCGAGCGTCTTGGCGCGCTGGACCAGGTCCGGGATCTTGCTCGCGCCGTCGAGCAGGCTGTAATGGCTGTGGCAATGCAGATGGACGAATCGCCCGTCGGACATCGTACACCCCTGTCCCCGGTCGGAGCGGGCGTACGAGAAGGAGGAATTCCTTGTAGGGTGGGCTCGGCCCACCAATCCGGGCCGGCATGAAGAAAATGGTGGGCCGAGCCACCCTACGAGGATTCCGAAGACCCCTTCGCGTACGCCCTCGGACACTTCGCGGCTCCGCGTGTCAGAACAGGTGAACAGTGTACCAGGAAGGTCCGTGCGGGCCCAGGCGCGCGCGGCGCCAACCCGACGGCCGCACCACCGGGTTCGTCACGAGGAAGAGAGGGCGTGGAACAGCGATGTCGTGAACGCGCCGACCTTGCTCAGGCGCCCGCGATGACGAGCTCGGCATCGGTGCCATTGATCTCCGACGCGATCGGGGCCTCGTGGCCCTGGACCAGGGCGCCCAGTTGCAGGGCCAGCAGACGGTCGGCCGCCGAATGGCCTTGAAGCAGCGCCAGGAAGGCGTCGGCACCGATCAGGACCGCCTTGGGTTTGCTATGAATTGTCAGAACACAGCGCATGTTGGGATCTTCCAGCGATTCCAGGACCTTGGGAAGATCGCGGTGCAGCTCACGGCTGCCGATGAAGCGGACTCGATGTTGAGGCATGAGCATCCTCGAGGCCAGGATTGGCCGGAGCTGTGCAGAAGGAACCAGGCGGAGATCAGACGGGACCACCCGCGGAACGATGTGACAGCTTCAACGTAGCAGACCCGCGGCGCCGTCAATTCGCAAACACATGGAAAACCCGGCCGGTCGGCTCTCGGTGTCACGGGCCACCCCGCCGCGGGACACCTTCACGGTGCGGGGGATTCCGTTGCCGGCGCGTCCGCCGGTTCCGTCGCGAGGGCGGCGCGCGTCTGCGCGACCAGGGCCCGGAGGGACTCGTACGTGCCGAACCGACCCAGAATCTCGCGGCGGATCCGCGCCGCTTCCGCGGTTTGCCCTGATTGCTCGGCGACCTTGGCCTGGACAAACCACGTGTGCGCGGTCTCGGACCGCGCCTGCCGCTCCGATTCTACCTCGGAGGCCCGATGTTTGGCGAGGAGAAACCACATCCGATCGTCGCCGTGGTCCGGAATGGCCGACGCCACGGCGTTCCAGGTGGCCAGGGCGGTCTCATCACGGCCCGCCTTGAGGTCCTCGGCCGTGCTCCGATAGGCGCAAATAGGCCGCCTCGACCTCATTTTTCGGCGCGGTTACGGCCAGCAGGTTGGGATTCTCCAGGAAGCGGGCGCGTCCCAGGGCCTGATCGAGCAGGATCTGGTCCTTCCACTGCTGGACTTCCTTCTTGTACGGATGATCCGGATAGCGGCGTTCCAGCTCGGCGATCACCTGGTCGCGGGTGAGAATCCAGTCGCTCCGAGAGGGCCTGGCCATCCCCTCGGCGGCTTTGCGGTACAGGTATTGCGCGGAGGGAGGCCAGAGCATGTAGGCCGAGAGCCCCAGCAGACCGGCGAGCCCGGCCACGAGCAGGCCCAGCTCGAGCCAGTGGCGGACCTCGGCGGTCGAGAGCGCGCGCCCGCGCGCGGTGCGGCTTTGCGGGACCGGGCCGCACGCGCGGCCCCGGCCGTTCCCGACGCGAGGGCGGTGCCGGCGCGGGGCGGGTTCACCGGCACGTTCCCGTAGACCATGGGCACCGGTTCGTGCCGCGCGGCCTTGTCTCGCAGGTCGGTCAGCACGACACCCACGGCCTGCGCGTCCCAGGGCCGTTCGTCGCGGTCCTTGGCCATGAGCTTGACGACCAGCTTGTCGAGCTCCAGGGGGATCTCGGGGTTCTTCGCACTGGGGCGGGGCGGTGGTTCCTCGATGTGCTTGTGCATCAGGGCCATGGCCGACTTGCCTTCGAACGGCGGCGTGCCGGTGAGCATCTGGTAGAGCACGCAGCCCAGGGAATACAGGTCGGTCTTGTGGCTGACCTCGGGCGTGCCGCGCACCTGCTCGGGCGCCATGTACGCCGCGGTGCCCAGCGTCCGGCCGGTCGCCGTCAGCGACGTGCGATCGAGCGCCTTGGCGATGCCGAAGTCGGTGAGCTTGAGCTGTCCCGCCTCGTGGATCAGCAGGTTCGAGGGCTTCAAGTCGCGATGCACGATGCCCCGCTCGTGGGCGTATTGCAGCGCCTCGCAGATCTGCAGCGCGAGCTCGACGACCTCGGTCCAGGGCAGGGGGCCGCGCTCTTCGAGAACCTGGTCCAGCGTCCGGCCGGGGACCAGCTCCATCGCGTAGTAGCTCATGGTGCGCGATTTGGAGTAGCCGACCCCGATGTGCTGGACGATGTTGGGGTGCCGGAACTGCTTGAGGATGTCGCTCTCGCGCTGAAAGCGATCGCTGGCCTTGTCGCGGCTGGCCGCCTCTTCGTGGATGACCTTGACCGCCACGATCTGCCCGCTCGGCTCGAAGGTGGCCTTGTAGACCACCCCCATGGCGCCCTGGCCAAGTTTCGCGTCGATCCGGAATGGGCCGAGTTTCTCGCCGATCATGGTTTAACCGTGAGCAATAAGCACGAGGAGAGCAGCCAGACAAGAAGCCCAAAGGCGCATGCTAAGAGGCTATCCGGGAAGTCTGGTTCAAGCCCCAAAGGGGCGGAAGTTCCTAGCCCGGGGCGTCAGCCCCGGGAACCGGAGCGTGGCGTCAGAAACCGTCTCCGGAGCCCCGAAGGGGCGACAGAAACCACTGCCCCGCGGGACGTTCTGTCGCCCCTTCGGGGCTGGCAGGAGGATTTTGTCGCGACGTCCACCTCCCCAGGGCTGACGCCCTGGGCTATTCACTTCCGCCCCTTTGGGGCTAAGACCAGACTTCCCGGATAGCCTCTAACTCCGCCGGGTGGTACTGGTGGACCAGCCACCAGTGCCACCCGGCCGCGCTAGCGGATCATCTGGCAGGACAACCCGCCGGCGGCGGGCAGGTAGGCATTGACCACGTAGTCCATGACCATGCGGTCGGCGTTGAACCGCCAGCCGAGCGAGCGCATCGCGTGTCTTCTGGCGGGCGATCCAGCCGCGGGGCAGGCCAGTCGGCGTCGCGATCGTAGTAGAGCGGGACCACCTCGTTGAGTCAGCGTGTCGCATCAGGGCCTCGTGGTCGCGCTCGTCCTGCACGCGACGGGATCGGAGTGGGTCTGGCCGCACGCCGATGGCGAAGCCGTTGGTGCCGTCGTAGGCCTCGGCCCACCAGCCGTCGAGGATCGAGCAAGTTCAGGCCGCCGTTGAGCAGGACCTTCTCGCCCGAGGTGCCGCTGGCCTCCTGCGGACGGCGCGGGTTGTTCAGCCAGACGTCGACCCCCTGCACCAGGTGGCGGGCGACGTTCATGTCGTAGTCCTCGACGAAGACGATCCGGTGCGCGAACGCGGGTCCTGGCGGGTCAGCCGGACGATGTTCTGGATCAGCTCCTTGCCGAAGTGGTCCTCGGGGTGGGCCTTGCCGGCGAAGACGAACTGGATCGGGCGGTCGGCCGCGTTGACCAGCTCGGCCAGCCGCTCGACGTCGCGGAGGACCAGGCCGGCCCGCTTGTAGGTGGCGAACCGGCGGGCGAAGCCGATCGTCAGGGCGTTCAGGTCGAGCGCCTTCTGGCGCCGCTGCGACCGCCGCGTCGCCCTCGTCCCGGCGCTGCGCCTGCGCGACCAGCCGGCGGCGGACGAAGTCGATCAGCCGGGCCTTGAGGACCTGCTGCGTCTCCCAGAGCTCGGCGTCGTCGATCGTGCTCGATGCCCGTCCCAGGTCTCGGGGTGCCGCTGTCCGCTCGGCCAGTCGGGGCCGAGGTGGCGGTCGTAGAGCAGGTGCATCTGCGGGGCGAGCCAGGTCAGGACGTGGACGCCGTTGGTGATGTGCCCGATCGGCACCTCTTCCTCGGTGCGGTTCGGGATAGAGCGGCTGCCACATCCGCCGCGAGACCTGGCCGTGCAGCGCGCTGACGCCGTTGGCGTGGCGCGACAGCTTCAGCGCCAGCACGGTCATGCAGAACGGCTCGTTGTGGTCGCCCGGGTAGACCCGGCCCAGGCCCATGAAGTCGTCGTAGGACAGGTGGATCGCCTCGCGGATCTTGCCCAGGTGCTCCTCGACCAGCGGCGCGGGGAAGCGGTCGTGGCCGGCGGCGACCGGCGTGTGGGTGGTGAAGACGGTCATCGCCGGCGACGTCGCGCACGGCCTCGCCGAAGGGCACGCCCGTTCGACTCCATCTCGCGCGCGGATCATCTCCAGGCCGGCGAAGGCGCTGTGGCCCTCGTTCAGGTGGAGGACCGACGGGTGGATGCCCAGCGCGTGCAGGGCGCGGACGCCGCCGACGCCCAGCAGCAGCTCCTGGCGGATGCGCACCCGGGCGTCGCCGCCGTAGAGCCGGGCGGTCAGGGCGCGGTCGATCTCGGAGTTCTCGGGCACGTTCGAGTCGAGCAGACAGAGCGTGGTCCGGCCGACCTCGACCCGCCAGACCCGCGCGTGCAGGACGCCGACGTTGGTGTCGATCGCGATCAGCAGCGGCTTGCCGTCCGTGGCCGAGCACCGGCTCGATCGGCAGCAGGTCGGGGTTGGTGTTGAGGTAGTCCTCCTGCTGCCAGCCGTTGGCGTCGAGCGACTGGCGGAAGTAGCCCTGGGCGTAGAGCAGGCCGATGCCGACCAGCGGGACGCCCAGGTCGCTGGCGCTCTTGAGGTGGTCGCCGGCCAGCACGCCCAGGCCGCCCGAGTAGATCGGCAGGCTCTCGTGCAGGCCGAACTCCGCCGAGAAGTAGGCGACCGGCCGCGACCGCAGGCTCGAGGCGTAGATCGAGCCCCAGGAGTCGGTGTTCTTGAGGTATTCGGCCAGCCGCCGGAAGGCGTAGTCGATCCGCGAGTGGAGCGCCATCTCGGCGGCCCGCCGCTCGAGCTGATCGGCCGGCGATCCGCTTGAGGAACTCGACCGGGTTGTGGTCGGTCTGCCGCCAGAGGACCGGGTCGAGCTCGCGGAAGAGGCTGATGACGTTCGGCTGCCAGGTCCACCAGAGGTTCCGCGCCAGCTCTCGGAGCTTGTCGACGATGTGTGCCTGACCCACCATGGGCTCTCCCTCGTCTCGCCGTCTCGTGGTGCAACCTCTCCGCCGGGTTCACCGCGGCCAGGGTCCTAGTATCGTGGAATCCCGCGCGATCGCCAAGACCATCAGCTTCGAGAGAGCCGGCGGTGTGCTCTGGGTGTCGGCTCTGGCCTCATTCACCACAGAGGCACAGAGAACAGAGAGGAAGACACAGAGAAAAGACTCTGTGAGAGGCTATCCGGGAAATCTGGTCTTAGCCCCGAAGGGGCGGCAGCTGCATAGCCACGGGCGTCAGCCCCTGGAGCTGGGTTGGTCTTCTGTCGCCCCTGCGGGGCTCTGCGCAGGGGCCCGTATCGCCTCGTTCCCCGGTCCAGGGGCTGACGCCCCTGGCTATTACCCCGGCAAAGAAGATACCTTCCGTAGGTCGGACAATCCTGTCCGACAGGCCGGGGGAGTCTGGACAGGATTGTCCGACCTACTTTCTTGCCGGGGGAGATGTGCTGCCGCCCCTTCGGGGCTTCCCGGATAGCCTCTGAGAACTCTGTGCTCTCGGTGGCCCTGTGGTGAATGAGGCCGTTGCCCGGTTCTGCGCTTGTGGATCTCACCGTGCTCTGGGATGGGTCCGCAGCACCAGGATCGTCAAGTCATCGACGTGCGGGGTGCCCGCGGCTGTGCGCATCGAGATCCGCGCAGAGCCGTTCCAGGAGGGTGGCGGCCGGTTCGCCGGCGTATCGGGCCAGCAATTCGGTGGGCCGTTCTGAGCCATAGTCACGAGAATCGGGCTCTGGGCCTCGGTCAGACCATCGGTGAAGGTGACCAGGGCGTCGCCGGGTTCGAGGCGGAGGGTTTCCTCGGGAAACGTGGCGGCGGACTCCAGGCCGAGCGGCAGGGCCCCCTGTCCGACCGGCTGCGCGCCGCGGTCGCGCCACGAGACCAGCCAGGGATAGGGATGGCCGGCCACGGCCAGATCGAGCGTGCCCGAGGACGGGTCGAGCAGGCCGCAGACCGCCGTCACGAACCGGCCCTCGACCAAACTGCACAGGTTGCGATTGACCCGGCCCAGCACGGCGGCCGGCGAACAGTCGGCCACCGTGATCGCGCCGTGCAGGGCGGTTTTCACCACGGCCATCAACAGCGCCGCCTGCACGCCGTGCCCCATGGCGTCGCCCACGAAGAAGAGCAACCCGCGGTACGGCACCCGGATCAGGTCGAGCAGGTCGCCGCCGATGGCCGTGGCGGGCTCGTAGGCAAAGGCGGCATCGACACCCTCGAACCGCAGCGGCCGGCGCGGGATCAGGGCCCGTTGCAGCGTGCGGGCCATCTCCAGCTCGTGCTTCATCCGCACGTTCTGGGCCGCGATGATCTCTGCTTTCTCGGCCAGCGCGGAATACAGCCGGCCCTTCTCCAGGATCATCGCGAGCTGATCGGCAATCTGCGAGAAGAACTCGACATGGGCGTTGGCGTACACGCCGGGCTGGTCGCTGGTGAAGTACAAAAAGCCGACCGGGTGGCCTTGCAGCACCAGCGGGCAGGTCAAGGACGATCGCATCCCCTCCGCGACGAGCAGGCGGGTGGTTTCCGACTCCGGTTTCCCCTTCAGATAGGCGAGCAGATCGTTGATGATCCGGGGCCGGCCGGTGTCGACGATCTGCTGGAGGGAGGACCCGGCGAGGCGCCGGTGTAACCCGACCCGATCAGGAGCGGCCGGTCCGACCGCGCCCAGCGCGCCACCACCTGGCCGCTCGCCTCGTCGATCAGGCCGAAGCCGATGCGATTGAAGGGGATGATCCCCTGGAACTCGCGGTAGACGTAGTCGAGCACCTCCTCGAGGCCGACCCCGCGATTGATGGTCGCGGTCACGTGCCGCAGACGGAGGAACTCATCCTCCCGGCGGCGGAACTGCTCGGCCAGGTCGCCCTCCGCGTCCGGGGGCCGGTCGGTGCTCACATCGGCGGTCGTGCCGCCCAGGACCAGCGGTCCCGCGGTCCCTTCCAGATTCGCCGCGCTGGAGCACATGACTCGCTCCTGGAACGGGGTTGGTGTTGCGGGCGGATCGGGCGCCGGGAACCCGGCCCGCAACGACGCTCTCAGCAACCCGCGCGGCGCGACGTGCTCAGGCGGCAGGCCCCAGCAGGTCTGTCACCGCCTCGCGTTCGTCCTGCAATTCGCGGGCCGAGGCGTCGAGCCGCTTGCGGGCGTCGTCGTCAGATCCAGGCCCGGCACGACCGACCAGTCTGGCCGTCCTCGGTGCGCAGCGGGAAGCTGTAGATCAGGCCGGCGGGGATGCCGTAGCTGCCGTCGGAGACGACCCCGGCGCTGAACCAGTCGCCCGGCCGGCGTCGGCGGCGACGGCGAGCGGACGCTGTCGATGACGGCGTTGGCCGCCGAGGCCGCCGAGCGAGCGCCCCGCGCCTTGATCACCGCCGAGCCCCGCTTGGCCACGGTCGGGATGTACGTCTCGGTGAACCAGGCCGCGTCGGTGATCACCTCGGTGGCCGGCTTGCCGCCGATCCTGGCGTTCTTGTAGTCGGGATACTGGGTGTCGCTGTGGTTGCCCCAGATCGTCATCCGGGACACCTGAGCGACCGGCACGCCCGCCTTCTTGGCCAGTTGCGACGCGGCGCGGTTCTGGTCGAGCCGGGTCATGGCGAACCAGCGGTCGGCCGGCACCTTGGGCGCGTGCGACCGGGCGATCAGGCAGTTGGTGTTGCACGGGTTGGCCACGGTCAGGACCCGGACGTTCGGGCCGGCGGCGTCGTTGATCGCCTTGCCCTGGCCGGTGAAGATCGGCCCGTTGGCGCGGATCAGGTCGGCCCGGCTCATGCCGTCCTTGCGCGGCAGGCCGCCGACCAGGATCACCCAGTCGGCCCCTTCGAACGCCTCCTCGGCCTTGTCGGTGGCGCCGGACGTCGGCCAGGAGCGGGAAGCGCAGTCCTCCAGCTCCATCAGCGTGCCGCGCAGCGCGGGCAGGGCCGGGGTGATTTCCAGCAAGCTGCAGCGCCACCGGCTGATCGGGGCCGAACACCCCGCCCGAGGCGATCCGGAAGATCAGGGCGTAGCCGATCTGGCCGCCCGGCCCCGGTGACGGCGACGCGAATCGGTGGAGTCATGAGTCTCTCCCAGCCTGTTGTTGCGAAAGAACGTCGAAGCCCGAAGCCAGCGTCAACAAGTCATTATAGCCGGTCGTCAGGATCAAACACGGGAGAAGACGAGGCCGTGGGTTTGGTCGGGAGCGGCGCCGCCTTGAGCTTGGCGAGCATCAGGGCCATCTCGCGGGGCAGGTGGCGGGCCCCGGCCAGCAAGACCAGCCCGGAGAGGAGAATCGCCGGCACCACGACCAGCATCCCGGCCAGCAGGTTCTCGGGCAGCTTCTGGCCGTGCGGCAGCGTCGGCACCGCGCCGACCGCCGCCAGAAGGCCGGCCGAACGACGTGGCCATCGTGTCGGGCTTGCCGCACAAGTCGGCCACCCTGCCCATCAGCCAGGGCGACCAGATGTCGCCCAGGAAGTGCTGCACCAGGATGGCCGTCGCGAACGCCGCGGCGCGCATGTTGGGCGCGACCACGTTGGCGATGACCGCGTTGCAAGGCCCGGTGTTGACGAACATCAGCGTCTCGGCCAGGAAGATGCCGAGGAACATCCAGGCATAGTTCCGGGAAAATAACGCGAGAAGTAAGAACGGGATCGACGCGAGCATCGCCAGTCCGGGCACCAGGAACAGGCGCGGAACTGCGGCGGGCCAGACGGTCGGCGACCCAGCCGCCCAGACTCATGCCCAAAACGGCCGCGGCCAGCGTCACCAGCCCCAGCCGCGACGTCGCCCAGGCCTGGTCGAAGCCCGCGGCGCTGATGAGAAACGTCGGCATCCAGAACACCAGCCCGCCGATGGCGAAGGTGTAGGCCGCCATCCCGAAGACCGAATAGGTGTACGACGAGTTGACCATCAGGTCATGATAGTCGGCCCAGCTCGCGCCGGCGCGGACATGGGCTTTCAAGTGGTCTTCATCCACGCCTTCGCTCGCGCCGCGGACCGGCTCGGGCAGACACGGCGCCGCCAGCGCGACCAGCAGGCCCGGCGCGCCGACGACGAAGAACGCCGTGTGCCAGTCCCACTTCACGGCGATCGCGCCGCCCAGAACCATGCCCAGGGCCGTCCCGATCGGCATCGCCAGGTAGAACGCCGACATCGCCCGGCGCGCGCCGGCGGGCGAACAGGTCGAGCAGGATCGTCGGCGCGATGACGCCGTAGGTGGCCTCGCCGATCCCCAGGAACGACCGCGCCAGCACGAGCTGACCGTAGCTTCGGGCCAGGCCGCTGCCGAGCGTCGCCAGGCTCCAGACGCCCACTCCCAGCGCGAGCAGCCAGGTGCGCCGCCAGCGGTCGCCCAAAAGGCCCGTGACCATCCCGAAGAGCGAGTAGGAGATGAGGAAGTACGTCGCCAGCCGCCCGGCCTGGGCGTTGTTCAGGTCGAGCGCGACCTTGATCTGAGGCAGCACCGCATTGAGGATGTTGCGGTCGACGTAATCCAGCAGGTTCATCACGAACAAGACCGCGAAGGTCGCCGCCGCCACGCGCGACAAGCCCGCGCCGGGTCGTCCCGCGACCCCCGCCCCACCGTTGGTGACGTCCAGCCCCACGCACGTTCCTCCGTTGTGGAACGGTCCCTCTGCCCCGTGCTCAGCGGACGAAGCCCCGATGCTACGACAGCCCCGCGGGCTCGTCCAGACGTACGTGTTTAGCGCCCCCTGTCAGCCGTAAGTCCTTTCTTTGTAGCGGCGGCCGTCTCGGCCGCTCCGGGATGGGTCCCCTTCGGAGCGGCCGAGACGGCCGCCGCTACAAAGAAAAGCCCAGAGAATCAACCTTCCGAGACGCTAAACACGTACGTCCAGACAGAGCCGCCCCGGCCACGCGTCCGGGATCGCATGAAAACTCGTTATGATCCTTAAAGTTTGTGTCGCCCGCGCAGGTTTCGGCCCGATTTCGTCCGGAGGGGGGAAAAACTTGAGAAAAACTCCAAATGGTCTAGGCAGTTTGTTGAAGATCGGGTATTTCGTGGCTATGCTTAGCGCAACCCGCCTGGAGGGTCTGGTTGTTGAGACGGGATGGAATGCGGCCCAGGGTAGGGTCGGCGTGGCAAACAGGGCTTGCTGGGGAGCATCCTCATGTCCGGCGACCGACCACTCACTGCGCCATTGAGCCCCGCGACGGCGTCGATCCGTCTCGCGGAACAGCGGTTCATTCCACAGCGCTATGAACCGAATTATGCGTATCCGCTTCTGGTGATGTTTCATGGCCGGGGCGCGGATGAGCAGCAGTTGATTTTGTCCGTCCCGTCGATGAGCTGGCGGAACTATCTGGCGGTCGGCCTGCGGGGTCCCGAGTTGATTCACCGCGGCGGTCCCGTCCCCGGTTACGGGTGGGGTCCGTTCTTCGCCAAGTCGGCCCGTCGCTCGGCGCGTGCCGCCGTGGTCGAGTCGCCCGTGGAGACGGTGCGGCGGGTCCTCGGGGGCGGTCCGCTGGATGACTGCGACCTGATCGAGCAGGGCGTGGTCGCCGCGGTGTGCGACCTGCGCCGTTCCTTGCATGTGCATTCCGAACGGATCTTCCTGGTCGGTGTCGGCGAAGGCGCGGCGGTGGCTTATCACCTGGGTCTGATGCATCCGGAGCGGTTTGCGGGCGTGGTGGCCCTGAACGGCTGGCTGCCCCGCGCCTTTCCCGCCCTGACCCGTCTGCGTGCCTGCCGCGACTCGTTGCACTTGCTGGTGGTTCACGGGGAGTGGAACGGCCGCGTGCCGGTCGAACGCGCACGGCGCGATGTCCATCTGTTGCGTTCCGCCGGCCTCCGGGTCGCCTTCCAGGCGTATCCCTGTGCCAACCGCCTGACCGGGCCGATGCTGTCCGATGTGGATACCTGGTTGATCCAACAATGCACGGCCGGCCTGTGAAAGGTGGTACGAGAAGGGTACAGAGGGGCCTTTCTGTGTAGTGGCGGCCGTCTCGGCCGCTCCGGATTCCCGAACCGGAGCGGCCGAGACGGCCGCCACTACACAGAAGACCTCTTCTCCTACACCCTCTGAGCCGGGCCGGATCGCTCTCTGCCAGCCTGACGCGCCAGCGAGTGCATCGCGGAAACCATGCACTCGCTGGCGCGTTGGGCTTTCGAAATGCCGCCTCCCCTCAATTTCTGTATCCGGGCCTGGCCGCGCTTCCCGTAAGATAGCAGGTGCGACACGCATCATTCTTTGTATGATGCATGCGTGTATGCGTGATGCCGACAGGGGGGGGCGGCGCAGGCATGGTGGGGACGTTTGCCTGTCCGGAGTGTGGTGCCGAGGTGCAACTCGTCGGCTCGCCGGGCCGGCGGGTGCGTTGTGCGCGTTGTGCCACGCTCGTGGAGCTGCCGTTTCTGCCGCGGATGGCGCACCGGCCGCGTGGCGTGTTTGGTCCCTGGTGGCTCTGGGCGGGTCTATCGCTGGCGATCACGGCGGTGACGGTCGTGGCCATCGGCGTACACTGGTCGGAGCACAACCGGCGCCGGGCCGAGATCGCCGCCCATCTCTCGGCTGCGGACGACGCCGAGCGTCAGGGCCAGCTCGGCCGGGCGCTGGACGAGTGGAAGCAGGCCGCGGAGTTGGCCCGGCGCGCGGGGTCGCCTCTGTCCCAGGAGCGCTTGCGGCAAGGCGCTGATCTGGCCCGCCGGGATGTGCTCCAGCGGCTCGAGGCGGCCCGGCGGCTCGATCTCGAGCGGTCCTTGAACGCGCTGACGGCCTTGAGAATCCAGGTGGCGGAGGACCCGGCGCTGCGTGACCTGGAGGAGCCGGTCGCGGCCGTGTTGAACGCGGCGCGGGTCCAGCAGGCGCGGACCGATCTGGCGGCCGCCCAGACGAATGTGCGCGGCGGGCGGCCCGCGGCGGCGCTTCCCGCCGCGGCGCGCGCCTGGGCGATGGCGGACCGCCTGCCGCCCGAGGCGGCCGCGCCGCTGCGCGCCGCCGCGGAGCAGTTCGTCATCGCGGTCGCCTCCCAGTACGGCCTGCGCACCGGGCCGGTCCACGGCCAGTTCGTGCTGGGCTCCCCCGAGCTTTACGACGCCCGCGTGCGTACGCCCCTCCTGGACGCCCTGGCGCGGCTCGGTTACGTCGCGGCGCCGGCCGACCCCCTCTGGCAGCGGATCTGGAACGAACACGCGCCGTTCCGCCTGGACATTCAGGTCGAGGAACAGGCGGTCCCGTACCTGCACTCGGCCAACCAGGCCAGCCGGTTGACCGCTCATGTGGGCTTGTTCCAGCAGGAGCGCGAGATCTGGAGCCTGCCGCTGCACGGCCAGACGCGCATCCCCCCGCGGGGCATGCCGGCGTACGAAGCCAGCCTGGCGGCCGCGGCCGCACGGCGCAACCCGTACGCCGAGCACCGCATGCACGCCGACGCCCTGGCCGCGCTCACGGAGCGCCTGCCCGTGCTGTTGCGGACCGTGCCGCCGCCGCCCTGAAAGGGTGATCGATGCCGAAGGGGCGGTTCTCCATAGCCCGGGGCGGCCGCCCCGGGAGCGTGGGCGCCGGACCACACTCCGCGGGAAGGCCGCCAAAGGTACGACAGAAAGGCCGGTTCCTCTAGACCTTCTCGTCGCCCCTTCGGGCCGCGAACCACTCGCGCAGGACGCCGGGTCGACAGCAACCCGGGTTCCGCTTGACCTACTGTCATTTGCCTTGAAGGGCGTTATTCATATCCGCCAGAAATGACACTGGAACCCAATGACACTTTCAATAACGCGATTCCTATCCATTACGACCCGATCGGGATTCCAACTGGCAATCCCGTAGATCCGTTCCCTATTCATGTCTCATTTCTATATGCATTATAATTAGATCATGGGAGACAATCCTCAATTACCGCCCTTTGGGAATGGAAACCAAGATGTGGATATGTTTAGACTGTATTTGCCAAATCCATCTAGTTTGTACATTTCCATCCTAAGTGAGCGAGGTTTTGGTGTGGTATATGGATCTGGCAGCAATGCTCACTATTTATATCCTGCACCCCCACTCTACATCACCGTCTACGATGCCAGTTAATTATCTGTCTCATGCCCGTTCTGACTACGATGCAAGTGGTAATTATCTGCCTTATGCCCCTTCTAACTACTATGGGGCTTTGTACTGGAGCAATCAGATTATTGAGACAGTTCTCATGGAGCTGGTCCCCTTCTTGGCCTTTGCTCTTAACGTATTACATTGTGATTAGTGATTCTAGCTTCTACAGTGTGGTGCACTAATATCCATTATACCGCCACTATCACTGATCATCCTCTTCTTCCTCCTCCTCCTCCCCCTCCCCCTCCTTCTTCTCAACCCTACCTCGCCGTGACCCAGCCTACCTGGAACACCGCCAGCGGTGGGGTGGACTTCGGCTACACGATCAGCGGCGCTTACCTGACTACCCCCGCGAAGGTCTGTCTCTACTGGTCCGCGGACGAAAAATTCGATGGCAACTGCCAGTACACCCCCGCCTACTTCCCAGTAGATACCAGCACTGCCCAAAACACCTACTCTGTCCCCGTCAATCCTTGCCAGTTTACCCCACTGCCGCAATATGCTAAGTACCTACTCGCCGTCATCAATCCTGACATGTCTATCACCGAGTCCTATGCGTCCAATTACACTAATAACGTCAAAGCACTTCCTGTCATTCCTGCCCCGCTAGTTCATATCTTTGCGAGTCATTCTGATGATACTCTTGTAACAGTTTATTCTGCCACTCATTATGAGAGAGTCATTCACTATTTAAGTCAAAGTCACCAACCTGTATTCATCCCCACACAGTTATCATATCCAATATCAAATAGTCTGAACCAGAGTGAGCTGTTTTACTCCTGACTTTCTCGTTACCCCAGGAACTCTATACAGTACTGTTTCTCCGAACTCGTCTGTAACTTTGTCCACTGATCAGTTCCATTACCGTTGAGATTATATTTCTAAGCAGAACCCTTTAACATCCGATCCTTGCCTCCGAGAGTAATTGAGTCTCAACTTGGCAGAGGCATTTAATGACCTTTTAGATGCATTAAAAGACGAAATTCCTGTATTGATTGAGTATGTAGGAGGCGTTTGTACCACGTTGAGACATTCGCTGTAACCACACTCCCGGACATCTTGTGCTTTCTATGTGTACAGTGCCCGTTCAGTCAATCTCTATTATACTGCAATCGCTAAGTCACCCAACATCTCTTCAGTATCATCGCATGAGCAGATAACCATGAAAGTTCCTTGTGACAAACAAGTCCTGCTTGCTGATTCCGTTCTCTTTCAACTCCTGAGTCCGGACTTCAATGAGCTTGTTCTTCCACTTGTGAACACAAATCCTCTCACTCCTCTTTTTCTTCAAGCCATAAAGTATCTCTTTGATAAGAGATCCAGCATTGCATACTAGCAGTCATACTATCCTCCAGATACTTATTACACCGAGATCGTTATCCCTTCCGCCCAATATCTTCCAACACTTTAGTCTGCTCCAGACAGTCCTCTGAAAGCTTTCGTCCTTACCCTATATACTATCGAGTCGCTCAAGCAAGCGGAGACACGTCAAGAACCGTTCCCAGGGGGCAGCCGCCGCGCAGGATTTCCTCTGTGAAAGCAAGCAATTGTCCGCCGCGGCAGCATTCGGCATCCAAGCCTCGTACTTGGAGAACCAGCTTATCAACTTGGCAACGCAACTCGCCGCAGCGTGAGTTTTCAATAATCCTGCTGCCTACTAACAGCCCTGAGTGTCCTGGCGGCAACGTCCCTCGCAGAGGCGAATGCCGAGCTAGCTTCCTCTGTCTAGATCCGTGTCACCCAACTCTGAGAACTGGTTCGCGACCTCCCGGAGGAACACAGCAATAACTCGCTGCCTAGCGAAGCTCTATTGAAGCTGTACTCGCCCATTGTATCCCCTCTGTTACACTTCTTTCTGCCATCTAGTCCTATATCTCCGAGGTCCGCACCCTCATCTACTAGACTTACAATCTGTCCTATTTGCAACCTTAACTATATTTTGTCTTGTGAGCTTCCGTCTTATTCCAGCAGAGTGATGCTCGTCTCGGATTCCGTACCTCATTGATCAAATAGACTCTGATAACGATCTACCAGTCCCTTCCGGACTCCTTCCGGATTCAGATCAACACCGAGCGATCGCTACAGTGACTTCCAGGCGGACGGGGTCGAGCTTGACGGATCATCGCCGGGGGAGTATGGTCCCGCCGATCCCAGGATGGGTCACGGCGGGGCGATCGCGCCGTCGCACCAGGCTGCTCTCCCGGCAGCCGGGCTTCGGGGCGCAATGCCCTCTCAGGGAGGAGAAGCCATGGCAGCCAGAGACCGTCGGGCGTCCGCGCGCCGCAAAGCGTGGGGGCGAGGTCCCGTGATCTTGCGGTTCGAGTCGCTCGAAGGGCGGCAACTGCTTTCCGATACCTCGGTCGTTCCGACCATCACGGCCTCCGTGGTCACAAGCACGGCCGCGGCCGTCGATCCGACCACGACCAGCACGAATGCGCCCGGCGCGGTGAGCAGCCCCGCCGCCATCGTCGCCGGCACGGACCCGAGCAGCGGCACGACGGCCTCCACCACCGGCGCGGCGACCACCACCGCGACCAGCACGGACCCCAGCGGCGCGACGATGACGCCGATTGCCGTCGCGGCGCCGACGAGTCCAACGACGACCACCACCACGACCACCACGGCGGCACCTTCCACGGCGAATTCCAACCCGCAAATTCTGGCTTTCAGCGCCGCGCCGAATCTCGACTGGGGCCAGTCGTTCACGGCCGGCGGCGTGGTCCAGAACACCGGCACCGATCCCACCCCGGCGGGCCTGAAAATTGACGTCTACGCGTCGACCACGTCGCAGATCGATGCGTCGTCCGTGTTCGTGGGCACGGCGACGATCGACCAGCCCATCGCGCCCGCGCGCAGGCGAACTTCTCGACGACGATGGACGCGCCGCCCCAGCCGATCACCGGTCTCGGACAGGCGCCGTCGTATTACCTCGTGCCCCAGCTCTCGACGAGCGGCACGGCGGCCGCGGCGGCCGTCGCGACGCCGGCCGCCGTCACGGCGCGGCCCCTGCTGACGATGATGTCCACCTGGTCGGCCACGACCAGCGCGCCCACGACCACGACCACGCCGGCCGCGAATGATCCGACCGCCGAGGCCCTGGCGCGGGTCGTCACCGTCACGGCCCAGCAACTGCCCAGCCTGGTGGCCACCAAGTTCGCCGTCGCGCCCGTCGGCACGGGGCCGGCGCGCTGGGGCGGGACGCTCCAGGTCTCGGCCGAGATCACCAACCAGACGCTCGGGACCGTCTCGCCGCCGACCCGCGCCCGCATCGTGGTCGTGCCCCAGGGCCAGGATTACACCAGCGCCAATGCCGTGACCATCGGCAACCTGTATTTCCCCGGCATCACCGGCTCCGCGCCCGCGACCCAGCAAGGCACGGTCTACTTGCCCGGTACGCCGCCTTCCACGCTGGCCGGGCTGTCGCAATTGACCGTGGCCGTGATCCCCGACGCGGATTTCGTCACCCGCGCGGCCTTGACGCCCGCACCCGCCCAGGGCGCCGGCAAGGATTCCGCCCCCCTGGCCATCGACACCTCGACGCCGGTCATGCCTGTGGACAAGCGGCCCGACCTGGCGGTCGTGTCCGTTCAGCCGTCCACCTCGACCCTGACCTGGACCCAGCCGGTCCAGGTCCAGACCACCATCGCCAACAAGGGCGGCTCGGACGCCGAGCAGGTGCGCGTGCGGTTCATGCTCGTCGATGCGAACTACCCGAATGATCCCCCTCTGGCCATGGCCGACGCCGTGGTTCCCAAGCTCCAGGCCGGATTCCAGCAGCAGATTGTTCAGACGCTCAACCTCGACGGCAAGCTGCCGCGCGATCCGTCGTCGATTGCCGCCCGCCTGGTCGTGCAGATCGATCCTGAACACGCCCTCGATGAGACGACCACGACCAACAACGTTCTGGTCGCGCCGCCGGTGACCCTTCAGCTCTTGACCCCGGCGGTCGCGCACGCCGATCCGGCCGCGCCGACCACCCCGGCGCCGACGAATACCACGAGCGGCACGACCACCACCACGGGCACGACACCACCACGGGCACGACGACCACGCCGGCCAGTCCCATCACCACGACGGCCCCGACGACGAGCGCGACGACGGCGCTCCCCCAGAGCTCGTCCACGACGACGGCGGTGCAGCAGGCCTGGCGTGCCCAGTCCGCCCTGCGGTCGTCTCAAGCCGCCCTCAGGAATAGTCGTCTGAAGGTGCACGTTCCGAAGGTCAAGAAGCCGAGCAAGGCGCTCCTGACGCGGTTGCGGACCCAGATGCTCCGGCTCCGACTCGTGCCCGCCCCCAGCACGACGACGACCACGCCGGCCAGTCCCACCCCGTCGGCCAGCACGCCCAAGCCGGCATGATTCCAGGAGATCCGACGCGACGTGGAGCCGCCTCCCGGCCGTCCGCGTCGCCGTCGGACTCCCGAGGGGTGAGAGAACGAGAACCTTCTCGTCCCCCTTCTCAGAGGCTATCCGGGAAGCCTGGTCTTAGCCCCGAAGGGGCGGAAGTGAATAGCCCAGGGCGTCAGCCCTGGGTCGAACGATGCGTCTCCACCACGCTCCGTAGCCCCGAAGGGGCGACAGACGGAAGCCGCTGCCCCGTTGGACCTTCTGTCGCCCCTTCGGGGCTGCCGAGGAGGATCATGTCGCGGTGTCCAGCTCCCCAGGGCTGACGCCCTGGGCTATTCACTTCCGCCCCTTCGGGGCTAAAACCGGACTTCTCGGATAGCCTCTCAGCCGCCGGACGGTTCCTGGGCACGGTCCATGGCGTCGTTGACCGCCAGGGCCAGACTCTCGCCGAGCCCGCGCGTCCGGATGTGCTCCACGTCGGTCAGACAGGCGAACAGGGCATCGATGACGTGGGCATCCCACTGGCGATCGCTGCCCGCGCGGAAGTTCATCTCGATCTGTTCGGGCGAGAGCCGGCGGCGGTACGGGCGATTGCTCGACATCGCGTCGTAGGTATCGGCCACCGCCAGGATGCGGGCCGGCAACGGGATCGCTTCGCCGCCCAAGCCCGATGGGTAGCCCGCTCCGTTGAAGAATTCGTGGTGGTACGCCACTCCCGGCAGGACGTGGTGCAGCCGCTTCAGGCCGGACAAAATATGGACGCCGATCTTCACGTGCGCCTGGATCTGATGGTATTCCTCGGGCGTCAGCTTGCCGGGCTTCTTGAGCACGCTGTCCTCGATGCCGATCTTGCCGATGTCGTGGAGCAGGCCCATCAGGTACAGATCGCTGCGCTGGCTGGAGCTCAGGCCGAGTTGTTCGCCGACGCGCACGGCGATGCGCGCGACCCGCTCGGAGTGGCCGGCCGTGTAGGGGTCCTTCGCATCGATGGCCGAGACCAGGGCCCGGATGATGCCGAAGAGCAGGTCCTTGAGCTCGCCGAAGACGCGCGCATTGGCACGCTGGGCGACGAGCAACAAGGCCACCGAGTGCACGGTCTCGATCTCGGAGGCGCTCAGGAGCCGGTCATCGGACAGGTCGACGAGGACCAGCCACCCCGCGGGGGTCTCGGCCGCATCGGCGACGAGGATCATGCGCCGGAGGCCGTTCGGACCCGTGGTGTCCAGAAAACGGATCGGCGGGTCGGGACGGGTGGGCACGAGCCGGCGATAGTCGTCGGAGGTCAGGTCGGGCACGGCGCCGCCGATGATGACCGGTTCGCGCGGTGAGGCCGGCACCCAGGCGACCGCCGCCGCGCCGAGCTCTTCGCGGAGGGCCCGGGTGGCTCCGAGCTGAAAACGGTCCGGCGGGTCGGAGACGCGGAGCCGGCGGATCAGCTCGTCGAGCAACGAGCCGGACCGCCGCGCCACCCGCGAGCGCGAGGAGCGTTCGCCGAAGGTGGCGCGGCCGTGCGCCTCGGACTGGAGCCGGCGCGACACCTCTCGACCCCAGGCCAGCAGCGCCGGCTCGGGACAAAACGGCCCCCACGGCGCCCCCGCTCCGTGGTGCGCGAAGCCGGCCCAGACCCAGGCCGCCTCGGTCCCTTCGGTACGCAACCGCATCACCAGCCACGTCACCTCGCCCGGGGCTTTCCACAAGAAGACACGGTCCCGCTCCCCCCGATGCCGCACGGTCCTGATCGCCGCGTCGAGCTCGGGATAGGCCGACGCCGCGGCACCCACATGGGCCAGCCAGACCGGCGCTTCGCCGTCCAGTACGCCCACCGGGGCGGCGAATTCCTGACTGAGACGGTCCGCCAGCTCACTCCAGAAACGACCGTCGGGGGCGGCCGCGGCGATGAGCGGTAGACTCGATCGACCCAGGACGCGTGCGGCGGACATGCTCGTTCTCCCGTTCGAGTCGCCAGGCGCGTGCCGGCGCGGACTTTGGCCATCAATCAACCGTAGGACACATTCCCGCGGGGTGGCCAAAAAAGCCCTTCGTCCGTCCACTGGCACGCGGCTCGACGCGGGCCCGGCCGCGACCTACGTCTTTGGTGGGGAAGAAATCACAGAAACTGTCCGGAAAGCCCCAAAGGGGCGGCAGTGAATAGCCCAGGGCGTCAGCCCTGGGAACCGGAGCGGCACGCCACCAACCCTCTCCGGAGCCCCGAAGGGGCGAGAGAAACCACGGTCCCGCGGGACGTTCTGTCGCCCCTTCGGGGCTCCGGAGGAGGATCTTGTCACGACGTCCCGCTTCCCAGGGCTGACGCCCTGGGCTATTCACTGCCGCCCCTTCGGGGCTAAAACCGGGCATCCCGGAGAGCCTCTCACAGGGAAGCGAGCGTGAGCTGGGCGTCCGGCACGTCGAGAGGGCTGCCTTGATGATCGGGAGCGAACAGGAATCCTGGCCGTCGGAGGATTCGTGGGCGGGTCTGGTGCGGGACTGGGACCCCACCGCGCACGAACGGGACGAGCGTCCCTCCAGCGTGCTGGACTGGCCGCGCTCGGCGGACCCGCGCAGCACGGATCTGGCCGCGCCCGTCAGTCTGGGCGTGCCCGAGCTGTCGTTTCACCTGCAGGAGGGCGCGCCGGGCGTGACGCCGTCGCGGGGGCCGGGAAACCACCCGGCGACGGTGCGCTATCCCCAGCCCGGCGAGATCCTCGCCCGCTTCCGCATCCACTCCTTGCTCGGGCGCGGCGCCTTTGCCCGGGTCTATCTGGCCGAGCAACTGGACCTGGCCGACCGCCCGGTGGCGCTGAAGGTCACGGCCCCGGTCGGCGAGGAACCCCAGAACCTGGCCCGGCTGCAGCATACGAACATCGTGCCCATCTACTCGGTGCACGAGAACCCGGACACCCGTCAGCGGCTCATCTGCATGCCGTACGTGGGCGGGGCCAACCTGGCCGAGATCCTGCACCTCGCGGAAGGGCCGCGCTCGGCCTCCCGGCCGGTGTCCCAGGCGACCGGCCAGAGCCTGGTCGAGGCGCTGGACCGACTCGACCGCGAGCCCGTGCAGGGTCTGCGCGCCCCGCTCTCGGGAGGCGTCGTGGCACGCTCCCGGCGCCGGGCCGGGGAATCGTTCCCGCTTTTGGGGCGCGCGGCGACGCACGGACGCGGCTCCCCGTCCCGGGTGCGGTCGGTCTGGGGGCGTTATCTCGCACGGCTCCCCTGGTGGGCCGATCTCGAACCGGCCGGGCACGAGCCCACCCTCAGCGAAGAGACCGAGCCGGCGCGGCGGTACCTCAAGTCGGTCACGTTCGTCCAGGCCGCGACCTGGATCGCGGCGCGGCTCGCCGAAGGACTCGAACACGCCCACGACCGCGGCATTTTGCACCGCGATCTCAAGCCGTCGAACATTCTCATCGCCGCCGACGGCACGCCGATGCTGCTGGATTTCAACCTCTCGGCGCGGATGGACGGCGGCACCGGCACGCGCGCGCAACTGGGCGGCACGCTCCCCTACATGGCGCCCGAACACCTGGACGCCTTCAACCCGGAAGGCCACACGCCCCCCGAGGCCGTCGGGGAAGCCGCCGATATCTATGCCCTCGGGTTGATCCTCTACGAGATGTGCGCGGGCGTACACCCGTTCAGCAACCCACCCGAGTTCCCCCGGCTGGCCGACACGCTGCAAGCGATGGTCGAGGAGCGCCGGCAAGGCGTGCCGTCGGTGCGGGCGTACAACCCGCTGGCGTCCTGGAGCCTGGACTCGATCCTGCAAAAATGCCTCGACGCCGATCCCGCGCGGCGGTACGCCCGCGCCGGCGACCTGGCCGAAGACCTGCGCCGCCAGCTCGATGACCGCCCCCTGGCCTTCGCACCCGAGCCGAGCCTGCGCGAGCGGCTGGCCAAGTGGGGCCGACGGCACCCCCGGGCTTCGAGCTCGACGACGGTCGGCGCCGTGGCCATGTTCGTGATCATGTTCATGGCGGGCGCCGCCTGGTCGTTGCGCGACCGCTACGAGGTCTCGGCCGCGTGCGTGCAGCGCGAGGCGTTCACCCGCGAGTTTCGCGAGTGCCAGCTCCTGTTGAACACGCTCTCGGGCCCCCCGAATCACCTCAAGCAAGGTCTGGAGCGGGCCAGTCAATTGCTCGAAATGTACGGCGTCCGTGCCGAAGGCCGCTGGTGGGACCAGCCGGCCATCCGCCGCTTGCCCCAGAACGAGCGGTCGGCGCTGCTCCAGGACCTATCCGAGCTGATCCAGCTCCGGGCGCGGGCGGAGGTTCTCCAGGCGGAGCGGGCCGGCCGCAACGAGATCGTCCGGCGGCAACAGCTCGAGCAGGCCATCGGCTGGCTGGACACGGCCGCCCGGTTCGATCCCGCGCCCGGGGCCGCCCTGTACCGCGACCGCGCGCGCTACCACGCCGCGCTCGGGGATGCCGCGGCGGCCGCCCAGGATCGGCAACGGGCCGAGCGCCAGCCGCGGCGCTCGGCCCGCGATCACAGTCTGGAAGGGACCCGCCTGCTCGCCGAAGGCCAACTGGAACGCGCCGAGGCGCGCCTGAATCTGGCTGTCGAGCTCGACCCGCAACGGTTCTGGAGCTGGTTCGCCCTGGGACTGTGCCATTTCCAGCAGCGGCGGTTCTCCGAGGCCGCGCTCGACTTCGAGGTTTGCGCCATCCTCGCCCCCGATTTCGCCTGGTCGCACCAGAACCGCGGTCTGGCCCTGGCGCAGACCAACCGGCTCACCGAAGCCCGCGCGGCGTTTGACCGGGCCCTGAAGCTCAATCCCAATTTCAGGGAGGCCCTGGTCAATCGCGCCGTGACGTGCCTGGAGCTCGATGAGATCGAGCAGGCCGAGAAAGACCTGGCCCGGGCGATCGGCCTGGGACAACGCGACGCCGGCACGCGCGCCGCGCACGCCGAGGCCCTGGCGCGTCTGGGACGCCGCGCGGAGGCCGAAGGCGCGTTTGCCCAGGCGCTCGCCCAGGCCCCCAGCGACACGGCCGTGCTCGTCGCACGCGGCTTTTTCCGGCTCCCGGTCGATCCAGCCGCGGCCCGCGCGGATTTCGAAAAAGCCCTGAAGGAGAATCCCCGCCACGAACGCGCGCACCTGGGCATGGCACACGTGTTGCGGCCGAACGATCTCCGCGCCGCCCTGGAGCATCTGAACGAGGCCCTGGACGAGGCCCCCGAGTTCGGCGACGCGCTCCAGTTCCGGGCCCTGGTCCGCGCCCACCTCGGCGACCCGGCCACCGTGACGGATGTGGACCGTCTGGAACGTGTTCCCACGCCGCACCGGCTTTACCAGGCCGCCTGTGCCATGGCGGTTCTGCACAAAATTACAAACGCCCCGGCTCATGCCGAGCGCGCCCTGGAGCTCCTGGGCCGGGCGCTCAATGCCGGCTTCCGGCGCGACCAGGCCGCGGCCGACCCCGATTTCGAGCGGCTGCGCGACCGGGCCGAGTTCGTGGCGCTGTTCCAGGAGGCGAGATAGGGAGTTTTGTCGGCTGGGTCTCTTGTAGGCTGGGTCAAGACCCAGCTAGAGCGCTACACGATGGCGTTGGACATCGATCTTGCCAGCCCGAAGCGCCAGCGAGTGCGTTCTCTCCCCGGATTTCTACGGAAACGCACTCGCTGGCGCTTCGGGCTTACAAAGAATGTGCTCCACCCAATCGTGAAGCGCTCTAACAAGAAGCTGGGTCTTGACCCAGCCTACAAGAGACCCAGCCGACAAAACTCCTACTTGGGAAGCGCACCCACCAGCACCCCCCGGGTATCGGCGGCGAAAAGGCCGGCGTGGTCGAAGTCGTTGCTCGTCGAATTGGTATCGATCACGCCACCGAGCACGGTGGACTTCGAAGGCAGGGGGATCGGCGTGGTGGCGTCCGCGTTCGAGGACAGTGGCGTCGGCGCGAAGCTCGCATTGATCGAGCCGGACAGCATGCACTCCTGCGGGTTCGCCGTGCCGTAGAAGTAGAAGTCCGGGTTGTTGAGATCATCCGGACTGGAGACCGGATTGCCGCTCTGATCAACCTGCTGGCCGAAGGCGTTGTACGACTCGGGGGTGAAGTGCGCGATCTTGACCGGCGTTCCCACGGTCCCTGAGGTCAGATAGCCGGTGGGCGCATCGAAGAACGTGCCCGGCACATCCTCGCATTGCGACTCGGTCGAAAGAGCACCGTTGCCGCCGCTGGGCGCGACGCTCGCCGCCACCACGGCGTCGATCAAGGCCCCCGTGATCTGGAAATTGTCGATGCTGCCGCCAGAACGCACGAGCCACGTCGTCTGATCGCCTTCCACAACTCTCACTTCGCCCGCGACGATCCGCGTCGGCTTCCCGGCCCGATTCGAAGGCTGGTCCGAAACCACATCGCCATTGATCAGAAGATTGCGGATCTGGACCCCCGCGCGAATCGTGGAGTCGAGCACGGCGGTCGGGCCATCGGGGCCAATATTGCCGCCGCCGGGCGGGATCGTCGTGCCGCCGTCGATCAGGACGCCCACCGTGATGAAGCTGTTGAAGATACCGTGCGGCACGTTGAGGCCGACCAGGTTCTTGCCCACCACGATGGTCGCGTTCGTGATGCCGCCCTCGTTCGGCACGAAGCCGAGCACGGTCAGGTTGTTCAGGTTCAGTCCGACGGTCAGATCGGGCGCGTTCACGTCGCCCTGTCCAATCAAGGCGCCGGTGATCGTCAGGCCGTTCAGGTTGCCGCCGATCTCCACGGACCCAACCTGCGACGTGTCGAAGTTGCCATTGATGGTCAAGCCGTTGGCCACGTCGCGGCTGACGCGGAACAGGCCGCCGTCCGATCGAGCACGAGGTCGTTGCCGATCGTGGCGGTGCCGGTCAGGTCGCGGCCGATGAGCAGTTTGCTGACGTCGAGGGTCTGGTCGTTGGTGCCGTCGAGGGTCAGGTTGTTGCCGATGGTGAGCGGCCCGCTCAGATCCCGGTCGATGACAAGCTGACCGCCCTGCGTGAAATTGGCGTCGCGGCCGACGGTGAGCCCGCCGGCCAGGTCGCCATGGACGATAATCTGGCCGCCGTTGAGGTCAAGGTCGCGGCCGATCTGGATCGGGCCCGTGGTGTTCGTGCCGACATCGATGCGGCCGGTCGCGTTCGATCGTCAGGTCCTGGCCGACGTTCAGACCCGCCATGGCCCGCGATACTGCCGATGCTGCCGCCCGTGTCGATGGTGGCGTCGGCCGCGACGACGATCGGTCCCAGCAGGTTGCCCGTGGCGAGCCGGCCATTGTCGGTGATGTTGAGCGCCTCCGGCGTTGAGCGGGCCGGTCAGGTCGTGGGTCACGAAGAACTGGCCGCCGGCAATGTCGAGCGTGCCGACATTCACCGGGCCGGTCAGGTCGCTGCCGACGTTGACCTTGCCGTCCGTGCCGACCAGGAGCGTGCCGCCGACGGTCAGGCCCGCGAGCGTGGTGCCGGACTGGAGCAAGCCCTTCGAAGTCGATCCGGGCGTCGTTGGTGACCGTGAGCGCCCCGAACGCGCCGCCGGTGGCGAGCTTGCCGCCGCTGCTGATGACCAGGGAGCCGGTGTTGATCGTGCCGGAGAGGTCGTGCGCGACGACGAACTGGCCGCCGTTGAGCTGGAGCGAGCCCGCGTTGACCTTGCCGGTCAGATCGCCGCCGACCAGGATCGACCCGTTCGGGCCCAGGTTGATTTGATTGGCCCCCAGGGTGGCGAGGTCGCCGGTCAGGTTCAGGCGGGCGTTCGGTCCGAGGTTGCGCAGCGCGATGTCATCGACCGGGCTGGTGATCTGGGACATCGGCCCGAGCAGGTCGGCGGTGCCGGCGGCTTCGACCGCGTGGAGCAGTCCGGACGGCACGTTGATGGACACGACCCCCAGCGCCGAGTTGACGAAGTGCGCGCCGACCCGCGTCCGGGTGATCTTCAGCGTGCTCGTGTCGGTCGTGCCCAGCAGGCTGAGGCTCACCTGGCCGCGTCCGGCCGACTGGACCCGGAGCGTGCCGGGCCCGTTGATCTGGACGCGATAGACGGCCTGGTTGGCGACGACGGTGTGGACGTTCGGCAAGGTCGCCGGAATCGGCAAGGGCCGCGACAGCAGCCGGCGCGATTCCAGGGCCTCGATGCTGGGCCGTCGGTCGACCCGCCGTGCGCGGCGGCGCGGCTCGGCTTGCTTCCGCGACATCGCTCCGGCTCCTTCCGCTCGGGCAGGCACTCTGCACGCACGACCCGCCGACCGGCGGGGGCGTGACTCCCTACTTGATCGGCCGAAGGTGCCAGGCTCGTGAGGCGATTCGCGGGCCCGCGGCGGCGCGATGTTCTATGGTGCCAATAGAGCTCGCCGTGGACCCCGACCGCGCCGTTTCCTTCGTTCCCGGCTGCGCAGACCGCAAAGGCAGACATCCATGACTCATCGCCATCCCTTCCGCCGTCATCGCCGCCGGCTGGAGCCGGTCATACCCCTCGAAGGCCGTTGTCTACCCTCGACTTTCTACGTCACGAACACGGGCGACCTGGACGCGGTCGGCAACGCCGTCGCGGGTTCGCTCCGACAGGCCATTCTCGACGCCAATGCCACGCCGGGCGCGGATAACATCCAGTTCGCGCTCCCGGCCTCCAGCACGCCGACCCTGGACGTCCCCGTGCCCGGCTTCGATCCGACGACGCAGACCTGGACGATCGCGCTGGATGCGCCGCTGCCGCCCATCACCGATCAAGCGACCATCGACGGCTATTCGCAGGCCCACTTCCCGGTGCCGTACGTTTATAGCGCCAATGACATCCAGCAGATCGGCATCCAGGGCCATCCCACGGGGGGCACCTTCACCATCGACTATTTCTATTTCGCGGGCGGCAACGGCACCGGGGCCCTCCTGACCGAGACGACCGACCCGATCCCGTTCGACGCCACGGCCGCGGATGTCCAGAGCGCTCTGGAGACGCTCACCCCCATCGGCGCGGGCAACGTCCTGGCGACGGGCGGCCCGCTGCCCGACCAGCCCATCTCGGTCGAGTTCACCGGCACCCTGGGCAGGCAGTCAATCCCCGGCATGCTACCCGATCTTCTCAATACCAACCTGATAGGCGGGCAGAACCCGACGGTCCAGATCGGCGTCATCCAGTTCGGCAGCCGGACACTCCCGCCGGCCGCGATCAGTTCCTCGCCCAACACGCAGCCGGCAGCTCCAGGGCAACAACGCCCAACTGCGGGTGATCCTCACCGGCGCCAACATCGACATCGGCGCCTATCCCAACCCGGTCGGCTTCGAGATCCAGTCTTCGCACACCATCGTGCGCGGGTTCGCGATCGACGGCTTCGATGTCGGCATCAAGGTCGATCCCGGCGACAGTGTCGATCCCCACAACGGCGTGCTGATCCAGGGCAATGCGATCGGCAGTTACATCCTCTACCCGGTCGACCCCACGAACGGCATGCCTGTGGTCAGTGCGAATTCCAATATCCTGGCCGGCCGGGGTTGCACGGCCCAGGGCGTTGTCCTGGGCGCGACCAACACGACGCTCGGCGGCACCTCCGCCCAGCAAAGCAACGTGATCACCCAGTGCAGCGGCCAGGGGGTCTGGGTCCAGAGCGGCGCGGTCGGCAACCAGATCGTCAACAACCAGATCGGCGTGATCGGTCCCTCCAGCGCGGGGTATTACGCCATCAACGGCAACGGCGCCGAGGGAGTCTGGATCGAGGGCCAAGGCGAAAGCTTCGGCGAAACCCAGGGCGGCTCGACGAATGTCGTCTCGGCGAACCTCATCTCGGGCAACCTTGGTGATGGGGTCCACATCTCCGGCCCGATCGCCACCGACAACCGCGTCTCCGGCAACTGGATCGGCCTGGCCCCCGGCGGCGGGTATCGGTTCGGCTCGGGCGATCCCGGCAACGGGGGCGACGGCGTGCGCATCGACGACGCGCCCGGCAACGTCATCGGCGGCATGTCCGCCGCCCAGGGCAACGTGATTGCCTCCAATGATGGTGCCGGCATCCGCATCCACGGCGCCGGGGCCAGCGAGAACCTCGCCGCCTTCAACCTCATCGGCCTCGTCGCCGACGGCACCGAAGTGCTCGGCAACCAGATGGAAGGCGTCTCGATCGAGAACGACGCCGCGCACAACCAGATCGGCCCGAGCAACGTCATCTCGGGCAACCTGCGAGGCGTGCTGATTACCGGCCCCGACACGGGCTACAACACCGTTCATGACAACATGATCGGCACCGACCCCAGCGGTACCGACGACTTCGGCAACGCGAAGGAAGGCGTCCGCATCGACGGTGCGCCGTTCAACTCGATCCTGGGAGACAACAAAGGCGCGCAGCTCATCTCGGGCAACGACCTGGGCATCGCGATTCTCGGCGCGACGGCCACCGGCAACACCGTGCAAGGCAACTGGATCGGCCTCGACAAGAGTGGTCTGGTTCGACTCGGCAACTCCCAGCAGGGCGTCCTCATTGATGATGTCCCGAACAACCAGATCGGTGGCACGACCACCGCCACCGGCAACAAGATCATCGGCAACCACTGGGGCCTGGTGCTGCGGGATGCCAACGCCACCGGCAACGTCGTCGAGGGGAACGAGATCGGCTTCAGCGAGCTTCAAGGCGTGCTGATCGACCGCAATGCGTCCTGGAACATGATCGGCGGACTCGATCCGGCCGCCGGCAACACGATCCACGACAATGCCGGCGACGGCGTGCGCGCGCTCTCCGGCGTGTCGAATGCGTTCCTGTCGAACCAGATCTATCACGACGGCGGCCTCGGGATCGACCTGGGAGGCGACGGCGTCACCCCGAACAACCCCAGTCCGCCCGGCGACGGTCCCAACTGGCTCCAGAACTACCCCGACCTGGCCGTCGCCCTGACCGATGGCACGCGCGTTCACCTGGAGGGATCTTTCCAGGGCCTGGCCAATACCGATTACACGTTCCAGATCTTCCAGAGCGTGACCGCCAGCTTGAGCCATTATGGTGAAGGTCAGACGCTCGTTCAGACCCTCACGATCACGACCGACGACGCGGGCCAGTACGCGATCGACCTCGACCTGGGCGGCAGCGTGCCCATCGGGCGGTTCTTGACGGCGACCGCCACCCTGCTCGCCCCCGATCTCGCCAGCGGCGACACGTCCGAGTTCTCCCGGGCGGTCGCGACCCAGACGGCCACCATTAACTTCTCCGCGGCGAAGTACCAGGTGCGGGAAGACAGCGGCCAGATCGCCATCACGGTCAAGCTGGACAAACCCTTCGGCGCGGAAGTCGATGTCCAGTACGCGACCTCCAACGGCACGGCCCTGGCCGGCAAGAACTACACGGCCGTCTCGGGCACCGTCACGTTCCTTCCGGGCGAGACCCAGAAGACCTTTCTCGTGCCGGTCCTGCACGACCCGCACATCACCGGCGACCTGACGGTCAATCTGACGCTCAGCCAGCCCTCGGTGGGCGCGGTCCTGGGCACGCTGTCCACGGCCACGCTCACCATCCAGGATGTCGAGCATTACAACGTCCATTTCCTCGCGGCGGCGACGGCCGTGAATGAGGATGCCGGCTCGCTGGTCATCACAGTGCGCCGGGATGGCAATACGGGGCCGGCCTCGGTGGACTACAAGACCGTGCCCATCACGGCGGTTCCTGGTGTGGACTACCAGACGACCACGGGCACGCTCAACTTCGCCGCGGGTGAGGTGTCCAAGACCATCACCCTGCCGGTCCTGCACAACTTCGGCTCCACGAGCGACCATACGGTCAATCTCGTGCTGAGCAACCCCGTCAACCTGGCGCTCGGTACTCCGAACATCGAGACGATCACGATCAAGGACGTCGATCGTTCCGGGTTCCAGTTCGACAAGGCCAGTTACTCGATCAGTGAAAGCGTCCCCACGATCACCCTGACCGTTCAGCGCAACGGCCCGACGACCACAGCGAGCTCGATCAACTACACGACTGTCAGCGGGACGGCCGGGGCCGGGGTCGATTTCCGGTCGACGGCGGGCACGCTCACTTTCAATGTCAACGAGAAGTCGAAGACGATCGTCGTGCCGATCCTGGACCGGCATCTCTCCGGCGGTTCGGCCGTGTTCCAGGTCCAGTTGATGACGAGCGTCGGTGTGAACGTCGCCACCGCCAGCGTGACCATCCAGTACGACGAGCCCGACCGCACGCCGCCGCAGGTCACCAACGTTCAGACGTGAGCGGCAGCAAGGGCGTCCCAACGGAGCATTCAGGTCACGTTCAGCAAGGCGCTCGATCCGAAGCGGGCCGTGCAGCTCTTCAACTATGACAATGCGGTGCTCTCCGCCGGCCGCGACGGCAAGTTCGGCACGCTCGACGACGTGCCGATCCGGCTGACGTCGGCCACGTACAACGCGACGACGTACACGGTCACGCTCACGCCCGTGACTCCCCTGGGACCCGGGGGTCTGTTCCGGCTGCGGATCAATCGCGTGATCACGCCGGTGGTCGGGCCGGGCGTGGCCGACGCGGCCGGCAATCTCCTGGATGGCGACGGCGACGGCCGCGCCGGGGGCATGTACCAGACCGATATCAGGACGGTCGTTCCGCCCACCACGCCGGCCGTGCAGCCGAAGATCGTGACGACTCCCAGTACGATCGTTCTGCCCACCACGCCGGTCGTGAAGCCGAAGACCGCGACGCCGGTGCCGGCCAAGGTTGTCTCACCCATCGCCGCGCGGACGGTGATCCGTTGGGGCTAGAGAATGCCTTCTGACAGCCCGACGCGCCAGCGAGTGCATGGGTTCCCAAAAAACAATGCACTCGCTGGCGCGTCGGGCTTTTCTTGAGGGGGATGCTTTACCGTTCCAGGATCACGACCAGCTCATCGTGGTCGCCCAGATGATGGCGGACGGTGAGCGTGACGGCGGCCTTGACGACCCAGCCTTTCTTGGCGTGTTCGTTGAGCACTTCCTCCAGCCGCAAGGGGTTGAACTTGGCGGTCGTGCTGTGGTCCTTCTGGCCGAGGACCTTGTACTGGGGAATCCCTTCGGTCTTGGGAGCGTCGGAGGGGCGGGGGGGTTCATCGGACGCGGGCGCCGGTGGCGCGGCGGCCTCGTCCTTGGCGCCGGCCTCGTCCGTGTGTGCGGCGCCGCCGGGGGCTTCGATCGTGGGCCAGGCCAGGTCGATGGGCACGGCCTCGGCGTGGCCGGAAACATCCACCGCCGCGGCGACCGCCGCCGGCGCCTTCGCCGCCGACGTCGGGATCGTCAGCACGGCGCCGCAGTGGGGGCATTTGGTCTTCCGCCCCGCCGCCTCTTCCTTGGCGCGGAGCGGGTGGCCGCAGGTGCAACTGAAGACGATCGCCATGGAATACGCTCCCACCCCGGTTCGGAGTTATTAATGAATAAATGAACAAACGTCACGAACGCTCGATCACCACGTTGTCCCGCGCCAGGCCGGCGCCGGGCGCGATGAGGACGGCCTCGCCGCTCCGGCCGCGGCCGACGAGGTTGTCTTGCACCAGGTTGACCGCCGTCGGCCCGCGCTCGCGTCTTCGAAATCCTTGGGATCGATGCGGTACGACCCGTGCGGCAGGACCAGTTGCCCACCGCTCTGCTCGATGGCGTGCTGGAGGGCTTTCGTGTCGTCCGCCTGGCCATCGCCGACCGCGCCAAAATCCGCTGCCAGCATCATCGCCGCGCACTCCCGTTCCGGGTGGAATTCAGGATCTCTGTCCCGTGCTTCCGGATTCCAGACTCCAGATTCCAGATTCCGGATTCCAGATTCCGGATTCCAGACTCCAGATTCCAGATTCCAGATTTGCGGTGTTTAGAGCGGTTCACGCTTGGGTGGCGTACGCGTCCAGCCAGCCCGACGCGCCAGCGAATGCATTTCTGGAGGAATCCCGCGGGGAAATGCACTCGCTGGCGCGTCGGGCTGGCAGGACGGATCAGCCACGCATCCGGGAACCGCTCTAGGTTCGGTCGGATACCAGGAATCCGTCATCAGGTACCCAGCATCCGCCATCAGAGATCAGCCATCTGGAATCTGGAATCTGGAATCTGGAATCTGGAATCTGGAATCTGGAATCTGGAATCTGGAATCTGGAATCTGGAATCCCAAACTGCCAGTCTTCCTTTCTCATCCCTAGTAACAGGTCCCGATATCCGAGTCCAGTGTCATGAACGCGTTGTGTCGCCGGGGCGGATCGACTAGGCTTACGGGAGAACGGGTGTGCGCCGGTGCGAGACCGGTCGACAGGTGTAGGGACCGGCACGAGGATACTGTTGCCATGTCGAGGACAAGCCTGCGCCGGGTCATCATGGCGCTCGTCGTGGGAAGCTGGTTTCTGGGCATGGCTCCGGTGGTCGCCCGGGGCCGCCAGGAGGCGGGCAAGGTCGAGGCGAAAGAGCCGGCCGACGTCCGGCTGAAAGTCGCCGCCGGCCGAATCGTTTCTGAGCTGGATGGTCCGCGCCTCGGGGCTGATCGGCGTCGTGATTCTGGGTATGTCCTTCTATCTGGTCGCGGTGGTTGTGTGGATGTTTGTCCATTACCAGTCTTCGAAGGCCGTCCCGCAGGTCTTGGTGGAAGAACTGGAGGATTTGCTGACGAACCGGCACTACGACCGCGCATTTGCGCGGCTGTCGGCGGATGGGTCGTTCCTGGCCCAGACGCTGGCCGCGGGGGTGCGCAAACTGTCCTCGGGCGTGGCCGCCGCGCAGCGGGCCATGGAAATTGTCAACGAGGATCTGACCATGGCGATGGAGCACCGCACGACCTACCTGGCGACGGTCGGCACGCTCGGGCCGATGGTCGGTCTGGTAGGGACGGTTTACGGCATGATCCGCAGCTTTCAGGCGATCGCCACCATGGGATCGTCGCCCCAGGCCGCACAGCTCGCGGCGGGGATCTCGACGTCCTTGTTCGCCACGCTCGAAGGGATCTGCGTCTCGGTGCCGGCGATTGCATTCTACGCCTATTTCCGGAATCGGATCGCGCGGCTGTCGCTGGAGGTGCAGGTGGCGTCGGAGGGACTGCTCGAGCAGTTCGTCCCCGGGGTGCGGGCGCCTCATCCGCTGCTCTCGGCCGCCACGACGCCGCCGCGTACCGCCCTGCCGCCGCAGGGGTCTTGATGCGAGAGGGCGGGTGCCTGATGCCTGATGCCTGATGCCTGATGACTGATGACTGATGCCAGATTCCAGATCCCAGATCCCGGATGGCTCATGGCAGTTGACCGATGGCTGAGGTCCAGCCGAGTTCTGAAGTACGAGATCCGGCATCCAGCATGAGTGCTCCCTCAGCCTCAGCCCTCAGTCCTCAGCCCTCAGAGGGTATACGAGAAGGGGTCTTCGTAGGGTGGGCTCGGCCCACCAACGGGTTCGGCGCTCGGAAGATGGTGGGCCGAGCCCACCCTACAAATCCCTTTCCGTACACCCTCTCAGTCCTCAGCCCTCAGCCCTCAGCCCTCAGTCATCAGTCATCAGCCATCCGGAATCTGGCATCCGAAATTCGGGGAGCGGGGGGTCCTTCGTCATGCCGCGACGTTCACGCCGCAAGGGACTGGCTGAACGAGCCGACCCGAACCTGATCCCGCTGCTGGACGTGGTGCTCCAGCTCATCACGTTTTTCATGATGCTGGTCCACTTCGGCACGCGCATCGAGGGCGCCACCGAGGCCGTGCGGCTGCCCGAGGCGCCGGCCGCGCTGCCGACCTCCGACGCGGGACTGGAGCGGCTCAGCGTTGCGATCGATCACGAGGGCCGGCTGCTGGTCGATCACGAGGCGCTCGCGTTCGCGGCGGCGGACCGCTGGTGGAAGGAGCAGGCGGCGAAGCGGCGCGCGGGACTGGCCCTCGTGGGTGCGGCCGAGAAAGCCACACTGCCGACCCTGGTCGTCGTCCGCGCCGATCGCGCCGCCTCGTACGGCGCCGTGCGGCGCACCCTGGAATCGGCCCAGGCGCACGGCTTCACCCGCTTCACGCTCGTCGTGCTCCGGGAGGCACCACGATGAACCGGCCCAAGCCTCCGGACGAGGTCTACTTCCCGGTCGTGCCGATGCTTGACATGTCGTTTCAGCTTCTGGCTTTCTTCATCATGACGTTCCAGGCCCCGACGCGCGAGACGCGCATCGACCTGGACCTGCCGGTCGCCCCCGTCGCCCTGCCGCGCTCCGCGGAAACCGCCGCGGCCGCGCCGGATGTCATCGGTCTGGAATCCGACCTGATCGTGCGCGCCGGGGCGGACAGCGCCGGACGCCTGGCCTCGCTGCGACTCGACGAGGCGCCGGTGAGCGGTGCCGACGAGCTGGCCGACCGCCTGACCCGGTACGTCCGCATCCTCCAGAACCGTCCGCTCCGCGTCTCGCTCCTGGCCGATGACGGCCTTTCTTACGAGGAAGCCGCGCGGTTGATCGGCGCCTGCTCGAAGGCCGGCGTGCAGGCCGTCCGGTTATCGCCGATGACTGGAAATCCCGGGCCGCCGCGTAACGATAGTAAGTAGGAGTAATGTCTCGTAGGGTGGGTTCGGCCCACCATCCGGGGCCAAAGACGGTGGGCCGAGCCCACCCTACGAAGACGGAGAACCCGACTCTTACGGCATTCACGATGAGTCTTCTCACGCTGATCCTCGGCATCGGCCCCTCGGCGTTCTGCGCCGGCGACACCGCCGCGCCGATCCAGCCGGCCGATTACGCGGCGATGATGGAGCTGCTTCGAGACACGGACCGGCGCGCGCCTGCGGAGGCCGTCTCTTTCGCGGATCTCTGGTCGAATCCCCTGAAGTACGAGGGGCGTCGCGTGCGCATCGGGGGCCGCATCGATGCCGGTTCCGCCAGCCGCCGGTCGGAAACTTCCCCGCGCTCATCGAGGACTGGGTCTTCAGCGACGATCACAACCCGTTCTGCGTCGTCTACCTCGCCGAGTTGGTGCGAGGCGGGCTCGGCGATCGGGTCGAGTTTACCGGGACGTTTCTCCGCGTGGTACGATATCGGGCGAGCGACGGCGATCGGCTGGCACCTGTGATCGTGGCCCTCCGAGGGCCCAGTGTCCTGGCCAGCCCGCCCCCGGCGCGGCCTCTCGCCGCGACCCGCTGGGACCGGATCGTGGCCGTGATCCTTGGCCTGTTCGTCGCCGCCTTGCTCGGTCTGCAACACCTCCGCCGACCATTGCGCCGCAGCCGGCCGGGCGGTTCCGCGCCGTCTTTTGTCAGCGCGAGCGACCCCGAGCCATCCGAGGCCCAGGAGGAGCCTGATCCATGAGGTGGGATACGCCTCTGACCAACCTGAGATCGCTGACGAGCTCGCTCCTGTTCCACCTGGCCCTGCTCGGCCTGCTGTCTCTGGCCGTGCTGGGAGTGGCCGTGCCGTCCAGCCCGGCGCCCCCGATCGTCATCCAGGCGGAGATCGGTCCGGTCGACAACCGGGCCCCCGCCGAAGCCGGTGGCGGGGGCCCGGGCGAGATCGGCGGCATGGGTCCGCCCGAAGCGGCCCGGATCACCGCCGGCCCCGGACCGGACACGGCCGGCGCGAGTGCGGACCCCACGCTCCAGGAACTCGTTCAGGACAGCCGACCGTCTCCGGCCACGCGCGACGAGAACCTGGCGGATGTCCCCGGCCTGGAGCTCTCGCGGGGCGCCGGCGTCTTGCCCGGCCCGGGACTCGGCGGGGGAGGCGGTTTCGGGGGCGGCTCGGGAGGCGGCGTGGGCCGGGGAAGCGGACCCGAGTACCGAGTTCTTCGGGCCGCGCCCGAGGCCAATCGTTCGCCTACGTGATCGACCGCTCGGGCAGCATGATCGAAAATAACGCCCTCCGGATCGCCAAGGAGGAACTGCTCGCCAGCCTGGATCAGCTCCCCCCGGACGCGCGGTTCTCCATCTTTTTTTACAACCTGGAACCGACCCCCATCGTGGACTCGCAAGGCCGTGCCGGCCTTCGGCCCGCCTCGAACGCAAATAAAGAGCATGTCCAGCGCGAGCTGGCGAAGGTCACGCCCATCGGCGGCACCGACCACGCCGCCGCCCTGCGCGCCGCCTTCGCGCAACAGCCCGAGGTGATCTTCTTCCTCACCGACGCCCTCCTGCTGGCCCCCGAGACGGCCGCCGCCTTGCGCGAAGAAGCCGGCCCTATCCGTATACAGGTCATCGAGTTCGGCGCTGGCCCCGCGCCGCTGGCCGGCGACCCGCTCCAGGGTCTGGCCCTCGCCACCGGGGGCATGTTCCGCTATGTCGATGTCCTGCGCTACCAGCCGCGCCGCCCGGAACGCCGTCCGGAGCATGAAAAGAAGCCATAGTCCATTTCTATGGTATGCATCCTCCTCATGTTAGAGCGGTTCAGCAAAGGTTGAACCCGAAGAAGACTCTTCCGAATAGGGGTGTGATTGTGTCTAATCCTACCCTGAAGACCGGCACCACCTCTGGTCCAGGAGTCCGGTAGACTGCGCAGTCTAAGGGCGCTGGAAACATGTTCCCGGCGCTCTCAGGGAGAATGTGCGACCAACGACACCCATGGGGGCTGTTATGCATCGGTGGCGGAAGGTGATTCTCTTGTCGGTGCTTGGGCTGGCGCTGGCCGGTCCGAGCCTGGCTCTGGCTCAGAACGCGGCGGCTCCGGCCGCGACTCCGAGCGCAGAGCCCGAGCTCAAGCTGTTCCAACCTCTGACAGATTACGTCTGGTACGAGAAGGCGGGTCTGATCCTGACCCTGCTGCATCGCCATCGCGGGCCTGGGGTACGCCGGGCATGCTCGTCGGCCAGGTCCTCGGGGCCGACCAGGGCACCGAGAAGATGCGGGAGGTCGCCGACGCGATCCGCGAGGGGGCCAACGCCTACCTGATGCGGCAGTTCAAGGCGATCTTCTGCCGCTGGTCTTCCTGATCACGGCGATCCTCTACTTCACGGCCGAGGAGCACCGGCGCCGTGCAGGTGGGCCGGGCCGCGGCCTTCTTCGCTGGGGCGTTCTTCTCGTGGCTGGTCGGCTTCGTCGGCATGAGCCTGGCGGTGCGGGGCAACCTCCGCGTCGCCGCCGCGGCGCGGACCAGCTACGGCGAGGCCCTGCAGCTCGGCTACCGCACCGGCACGATCACCGGCATGCTCACCGACGGCCTCGGCCTGCTCGGCGGCACGGTCGATCTTCATGGTCTACGGCGAGCACGCCTACGAGGTCCTGCTCGGCTTCGGCTTCGGCGGCACGCTGCTGGCCCTGTTCATGCGGGTCGGCGGCGGCATCTACACCAAGGCGGCCGACGTCGGCGCCGACCTGGTCGGCAAGGTCGAGGCGGGCATTCCCGAGGACGACCCCCGCAACGCCGCGACGATCGCCGACAACGTCGGCGACAACGTCGGCGACTGTGCCGGTATGGCGGCCGACATCTTCGAGAGCTACGAAGTGACGATCGTCGCCGCGATGATCCTGGGCTACGCCAGCTTCGGCCACAAGGGCGTGATCTTCCCGCTTGCTGGTCCGGGCCATCGGCGTCGTCGGCTCGATCATCAGCACCTACAGCGTCAAGGCCGGCGCCGACAGCACCAGCGACGAGGCGCTGCACTCGGTCCACCGCGGCTTCGTCATCGGCTCGATCATCAGCGTCGTCGGCTTCATGCTGCTGGGCCTGGTCTACCTGCACTTCGACGACAGCTACATGCGAGAAGTATCCGCAGGCCGCCTACGGCTTCAAGGTCACGCCCGAGTTCGAGGCCGCCCGCGACGGCCGCGCGTGAAAGCCAATCCGGCAAGGCCTTGGCGGACTTCATCAAGAGCTACACACGGTCACGATCCTCGTCCGCCGACCAGCCGATCTGGTCGAACCTGCGGCATCGGCGGGCCTCGACATGCGGCCCGGCCTGGACCTGCCTGATCGGCATCATCCTGGCCGTCGCCCTGAACAAGGTGCACGAGCTACTACACGCACACCCAGTACGAGCCGGTCAAGAGCCTGGCCAAGGCCTGCCAGACCGGGCACGCGACGAACATCATCCAGGGCTTCGCCGTCGGCTACGAGTCGGCCGTGGTCGCCACGCTGATCATCGCCGCGGCGATCCTCCTGTCGGTGCTGATCTACGCCGGGCGCCAGCCCGATCTTCGTCGCCTACGGCGTGGCCATGTGCGGCATCGGCATGCTGACCCTGACCGGCAACACGATCTCGATGGACGTGTTCGGCCCGGTGGCCGACAACGCCAACGGCATCGGCGAGATGGGCTACGACAAGGAGGAGATGGGCGAGGAGAACTACAAGCGCGCCCGCCAGATCCTGGCCGACCTCGACGCCGTGGGCAACACCACCAAGGCCGAGACCAAGGGCATCGCCATCGGCTCGGCGGTGATCGCGGCCGTGAGCCTGTTCGCCAGCTTCATCGCGGTCATCGCGGTCGGGCAGCGAGGCGAAGATCGGCGACGATGACCGCTCGAGCCAGTACCACGACCGATGGCCGGCAAGCTCTCGGTCGCCGACCCCGATGGTGTTCATCGGCATCCTGATCGGCGGCGCCGTGCCGTTCCTGTTCAGCTCGATGCTGATCCGCGCCGTCGGCCGGGCCGCGTTCCTGATCGTCAAGGAATGCCGCATCCAGTTCCGCGACAAGGAGATCTGGGCCGGCACCAAGAAGCCCGACTACGGCCGGGTGGTCAACATCTGCACCGCCGCGGCCCAGAACGAGCTGATCGGCCCGGCGCTGCTGGCGATCCTGGTGCCGATCCTGGTCGGCATCTGCCTCGGCGCGTACGCCCTGGGCGGCTACCTGGCGGGCATGATCATCGTCGGCCAGCTCCTGGCCGTGTTCATGGCCAACGCCGGCGGCGCCTGGGACAACGCCAAGAAGATGATCGAGGACGGCCTCGTACGGCGGCAAGGGCTCCGAGACGCACAAGGCGGCCGTCACCGGCGACACCGTCGGCGACCCGCTCAAGGACACCGCCGGCCCGGCCTTCAACCCGCTGATCAAGGTCATGAACATGGTCGTCGCTGCTGGCGATCGCGCCGATCCTGCCGCCGAACCACGGCAACGGCTGGTGGCTCTACGCCGTCGTCGGCCTGATCGGCATCGCGGGCGTCGCCTGGGCGGTCTGGCGGTCCAAGACCGAGACCAAGGAACTCCGCGAGATGGAGCAGGAACTGGCCGCCGTGTCGTCCTCGGACAAGAGCATGGAGACGGTGGGCACCGAAGTCTGACCGGCGCGACCGGCAGCCTGGAAACGCGCGCGGCCTCCCCGCTTCGTTTTGGGGAGGCCGTTTTCTTGCGCTGAGTGGCTCTCCGGGAGGTCTGGTGTTAGAAGCTCTCCGGGAGGTCTGGTTTTAGCCCCGAAGGGGCGGCAGTGAATAGCCAGGGGCGTCAGCCCCTGGACGGGTGATCGACTCACCGCATCCCCTCTCCGCAGCCCCGCAGGGGCGACAGAAAACCAACCAGAACCCCCGTTTCTGTCGCCCCTGCGGGGCTGCGCAGGGGCAGGGCGCGGTCGCGGCTCCGACTCCAGGGGCTGACGCCCCTGGCTATTCACTGCCGCCCCTTCGGGGCTTTCGGAACAGGCTCTGAGTGTAACGACTGGAGCGAGACGCGCGATTGCCCGTTGCGGGTGTGGCCGCCGCGGGCATTATCGGCGTGATCGCCGGGCTTGTCCGGCCGATTTCAGGGGCGGGAACTTGGGTTTCCCGGCTTGCCCCTATCCGTTACAATCCGCCGAATTGTGCCGTTCCACCATTGAGCGAGCGGGACGAGGCGCGGGTCGAGGACCGGGTGGGCTGAACCGGGCGTGAGTGATGCCGGTTCCGAGGACGAGCTATTGGCCCGAGGGAAGGATTCCCCCGTTCCATGCGCGATGGACCGCGTTTTTGTTGGTGCCTCCCCTGGCTGGCGCTGGTGTTGTTACTAGCGCCGGGCTGTGCCTGCGTCCGGCAGTTGCATCCCAATCGGGACTTGCAGCCCTGCCAGGACGGGTTCGCCGAGACCGCCGACGGCTGGCTTCTGGGCATCAAACGCTATCGACCGGCGGAGCCCGACCCCGGCAAACGGCCGGTCGTGCTCTGTCACGGTCTCCAGCTCAACGGCACGTTCTGGACGATCACCGACCATCACCTCCCGAGCCAGCTTGCCGAGCGGGGTTACGAGGTGTTCGTCGTCGATATGCGCGGCTCGGCGCCAGCCATCGCCGGGGCGCGATCGGCAAGACGAACCAGCTCTTGCGGCAAACCTTTTTGCCCGAGCTGGGAGAGCGGCGCTGGACGATGGACGACCAGGCGTTCTACGACGTGCCGGCGATCCTCCAGTATGTCGAGCAGACCACGGGTTCCCATCAGGTGAACTGGATCGGCCACAGCCTGGGGGGGATGCTGATGTATCCCTTTGTGGAACTCTCGCCCGAAGCGGATCGCGTGGCGACCTTTGTGGCGATGGGAGCCACGGCCCACCTGCACACGGCGCCGCACCGGGGGCTGCTGCGCGCCAACCACGCGCTCTGCAACCTGGTTCTGGGCATCAGCACCAGCCGCATGGCGCGTCCCATGATGATCGGCCGCCCGCCCGGCCTGTCCTCGGTGGACCAGTATTACTACTTGCCCGAGAACGTCGATCGCCGCACCATCAACCGGTTCTACGGCTTCACGCTGGAAGATCCGGGGGCCGGCGCGTTGCGACAGCTCGACGCGTACCTGGAAACCGGGCACCTGATGTCGGCCGATCGCAAGACCGACTACGCCGCGCTGCTGGGGCGGGTCCGGTTGCCGATCGTCTTCATCGCCGGCGAGAACGACAACCTGGCGCCCATGCCCTCCATGATTCTCACGTACGAGGCGGTCGGCAGCGCGGACAAGACCCTCCTGCGCTTTGGCCGCCAGGATGGCCACCAAGCCGCCTACGGCCACTGCGACCTCGTCTGGAGCCGAAGCGCCCCGCTCGAAGTCTTCCCCGCCGTTTGCGACTGGCTCGACCGGCACCAGCCCGGCGCGGTGGGCTCGCCGCAAATGCCTTCGCCGCAATGATTCCGGATTCCAGATGGCGGATTCCAGATGGCGGATGCCTGATGGCGGATGACTGATGGCGGATTCCAGATGGCGGATTCCAGATGGCGGATGACTGATGGCGGATGACTGATGGCGGATTCCAGATGGCGGATGACTGATGGCGGATTCCAGATGGCGGATGACTGATGGCGGATGGCGGAAGATCCATTCAGTCATCAGTCATCAGTCATCCGGAATCCGAATCAGGAATCCGGAATCCGGAATCTGCAATCACGGCACGATCGTGGCGAAGGTAGACAGCTTGGCGGGGGGCTCGTCCTTCATGTCGGTGTCGAACTCGAGCACGGCGTTGTACGGGCCGGGCTGGGCGGGCGCCTTGAACGTGACCGTGACGGCGTGGAAGGGCTTGGATTCATCGAGCTGGCCGGCAGCGCTCAGGTCGGGCTTGGGACTGCTGGCTTTGGTGATCTTGAAGGGTTGCGAGGACTTGACGAACACCGTTTTCTTCACTTCCTGCCCCGGCGCAAGCGCCCCAGGTTGAGCACCGACGAGGGTGCGATCGTCACCGCGGCCTGGATCTCGGCCGTGACCGAAACCGGGATCGACGGGCTCTCGGGATCATTCGTCGCCAGGGTGATCTCATCCTTGAAGAAACCGGCCGGCGCCGAGGCCTTGAGCGTGACGCTCAGTTGATACTGCACGGCGCTGCCGGGCGCGCGGCTTTGCTCGCGGAGTTCGGCCGAGACGTGGTCGGAAACGGTCGTCAGCTTCGTGACGGACCAGTCGGGCCGGCGGCCGTAGTAGGTCAGGTTGAGGACCACCGAGCGTGCCGTCCCGCGCGGAATGATGCCGAAGTCGGCCATGCCGGGGCTGAGAATCACATCACTGCGGATGAAGCTCGTGAGGTTCAGGTCCACTTCCTGGTAATACGGCCGGTCGAAGACCAGCGTCAGGCCCGAGGGCTTGTAGCCCACGAAGCGAGTGGTGTCGAGCGTCACCTCGACGGTCGTCTGGGTGCCGGACGGAATGTCGTGCGCTCCGAGCTTGTAATCCGTGCAGCCACACTTGGGTTTGCCGGTCAGGATGTGCACATCGTAGCTGGTCGTGTTCACGATCTTGAAGACATAGTGCAGCTTGGAGCCGCGCGCGACGGTCCCCAGGTCGTGCGACTTTTCCGGGATAATCGCATCGTACCACGTTTGCGCCGCCGCGAGACGGGCCGTCGCGACGGCCCAGACGGCGAGCAGCCAGAAGGTGTGACGCATGGCGACGGATCCCTTCCCTCCTCCAGGGTCGGCCAGGGAATCGGCCCGAGGGATGAGTCCGACACCCGACCTTGGACCACTCCAGGATACCACATCCGGCCCTCGCCATGCGCCCGAATTGACGATCTTGAGAGTTGGGGAGGGAACGGCTGGCGATCCCAGGTGCGGCGCGGTATGTTTGGACAGAGGGTTGAACGCCCGAGGGTTCGGCCAATCGTCGCGCGGACCGAGCATGCGGTGGGACCTGCCCGGGGTTGACCTTGGAGGGCGTCCGTACCATGCTCAAGCCGCGTGTCGAGGTCAAGGCGGTCCAGGGTGTGTTGGTGGCGGAATTCTGGGACTGCTTGCGGCTCGATCCGATCCCGGTCGGCCATCTGCGCGGGGCGTTCGATGCGCACGTCCGGCAGGGCGGGCGGCCCGATCTGGTGGTGGACCTCAACGGGGTCTCCCACGCGGGTTCCTCGGCCCTGGGCGGGTTCGTCGCCATCCAGAAGAATTGCCGGAGCCAGGCGGGGCGTTTCGTGTTCTGCAACGTTGAGCCGACGGTGCGCGAAGTGTTCCGTGTCAGCAACCTGGAGGCCTTGTTCCAGTTCGTCGCGGATGTGCCGGCGGCCCTGAAGCTCCTGGAGGGAGCGGCGTCTTCGCCGACGGGTGCGCTGTCCGCCGCTGCCGAGAATGAGCCCGCGTCCGCTTCTTCCCGCGGCGGCCCCCTGTCACGACATCGCCGGCCGTCTGGAACCTGAATGAACCGGCCGGTCGGCCGCTCTTCCACTGGCTCACACGAGGTTGCCCATGGCCGTCGTGTCCCGGATCGATGTCCAGGAAGAACCCGGTTTGCGGGTCATCCGGTTTCTGGACAAGAGGTTGTTTGACGACTTGACCATCCGCGACGTGTACGACCAGGTGGCGGGTGTGTTTCCGCGCTCGGGCGAGACGGCGGTCATCCTCGATTTCTCGGGCGTCGAGGCGCTCTCGAGCGCCATGCTCGGCAAGCTGATCTTGCTCCAGCGCCGGGTCGATACGGTGCATGGCCGGTTGCGGCTCTGTGAGATGAACAACACGATCCGCGCGGTGTTCCGTTCCACGAACCTGGACCGGCTCTTCCAGATCGACCGGGATCTGAACGAATCGCGCGAGGTGCTGGCCGGAGCGCAGGCGTGATGCCGGGTCTTCGCTTCCTCCCTCTGGGCGTGGGGGACGCCTTCTCGGCGCGCTGGTATTCCTCCAGCTTGGTCGTCCAGGCCGAGGGCACCTGGCTCCTCGTGGACTGCCCCCATCCGATCCGCAAGATTCTCCGCGAAGCCGGTGCGGCGTCCCAGCTCCCGCTGGACATCGACCGCCTGGCCGGGGTGGTCTTGACGCACCTGCACGCCGACCATGCCTCGGGTCTGGAGGGGTTCGCCTTTTATTGCCGCTTCCATCTTCAGCGGCGCGCGGTGGTATTGACCCCGCGCGGTGGCCGCCGAGCTCTGGGACCTGCTGCGCGTCGGTATGCGACGGGGCATGACGCCGGATGGACGCCCGTTCGAGCAAACGCTGGACGACTTCATCGAGATCACGGAGCTGGACGAGTCCGGGCCTGTCCAGTTTGGTCCCTTCGCCATCGAATGCCGGCGGACGATCCACCCGGTACCGACCTTCGCCCTGCGCATCGGCGCGGGTGGTCGCACGCTGGGATTGAGTTCGGATACCGCGTTCGATCCCGACCTGATCGCCTGGCTGGCCGGTGCCGACGTGATCGTCCACGAAGCCAACCGGGGTATTCACACGGCGTACGAACAGCTCGTCGCGCTTCCCGAGGACGTGCGCCGCAAGCTGCGCTTGACGCATTACGCGGACGATTTCGACACGTCGTCGAGCGCGATCGAGCCGCTGGTGCCTGGGCGGATTGTATCCGGTCTGATCTTCGTCGGGTGGCATGCCCACGTCTTCGTGGGCATGTCCGGTCCGCCGCACCTCGGGACGCGGACATGCCCACGAAGACGTGGGCATGCCACCCGACACGGAGAATCCGACTCGGCTCAAGGCTGGACCGGCTGGAGCTTGATCCAGTCGAGGCCGAACAGGTAGCTCGTGCTCTTGGGATTCTTGGCGGTCATCGTGACGGTCAGCTCGTGGTCGCCACTTTTGAGCGCCACGCGGCCGAGTTTGACCGCCCCGGAATGTTTCACTTCGGGCGCGTAGAAATCGAGCGGCTCGCCCAGGGGCTTGCCATCGAGAGCAAGCTGGGCGATGCCGTAATCCTTGGCTCGGGTGAACGCGGCCGAGAGGTCATAGGTACCGTCCTGGGCAACCGGAAGCGTGAGCGTCAGCTTCGCGCCCGGCGTGTGGCAGGTCCACCAGAGCTGCGAAGCGCCCGACCAGGATTCGCTCCAGGGAGTCATGTCCTGGTTCTGGACTTCGTCGGCGGTCCTGGCCTTGACCTTCAGCGCCTCGCCTTCGATCGCGCCCTTCTCGCGGAAGACCGGGATACTCTCCACCGAGTAGACCTCGCGAGGCGAGAGATCGGGCACGCCGGGCTCGGCCGCCACGCCGTCGGCCGCGTAAAAGTAGGCGATGCTGGCGTACTGGAGCTTGACGGCCGCCCAGTGCCAGATCTCCATGTCGAAGGCGAGCGACGACTGCCAGGGAATGGCGTCGAGGATCTGGTAGCGGACATTCGAGGTGTTGCCGCGATTGCCGGGGCCGTCGCAGCGCGACTCGGAGTGGAACGGCCAGGAATACGTGTGCGGGTCGCACCAGGCGTAGCCGAAATAGTCCTCGGTGCCGGTGCCGATGGTGCTCGGGAAGAGCTCGCCGTCCACGTAGACCTTCTCGTCGCCCTCGCCCCACCAGGCGGTGACGGGATTGAAGACATTCACTTGCAGCCCGACGAACCGTCCGGGAGCACCCTTGGCCGTCAACGTGCGCCAATCCTTCGTGCCGTTGCCGGCGATGGTCTGGATCTTGTCCTCCAGCTTCCAGCGGGCATGGAAGGTGAGCGGCGTCGGGGCGGTTTTCGGCAGTTCCTCGACGGCGAGCTCAGCGTGGATGGTCATTGGCTTCGACGAGCCGTTGGTGAGGCTGATCTCGCAGCCTTTCGTGAACGGCATGGGCCAGAGCATGGTCATCGTGCCGTCCTTCGCCACCGCCGAGACGGCCGTCTGGAACGCATTGACGCCCGGTCCGGAGCCGAAGAAATCGCCGAGCGGCACGGCCACCTGCGGCGTCTTCGCGTCGTTGAAGGTGATCGTCAGCAGCGAACGGGCCAGGGCAATGTCACGCTCGGCCGATTCGATCTTGATCCGTCCCCCGCGCAGCAGGCCGGAGCCGGCGAGGAAGCGCGTGGACGTCTCGCCGGGCGCGATCTCCCCGTCCATCTCCTCGACGGCCGCTTGCGCGGGCAGGTCGCGCGGCTGCGTGAGCGCCTGGCCCACCGATTTCGTTTTATCCGCGGCCCGCTTCAGGACTTCGGGCGAATAGCTCTCGACGACGGTCGCCGCCGGCAGGTGCGCGACGCTGACCTGGTAATACTGGCCCCCCTTGGTCGTGGTGATCTTGATGTGCTTGGCGAACGGGAAGGGGAAATACAGGTTCCGCCCGCGCGAGGCGTCGTGGCCGAAGGGATGCACGAAGGGCGGGATCTCGCCGTTGGTCAGCTTGGCGAAGTCGGCGGCCAGGGCCGGGGATTCGGACCCGTCGATGTAAATGCGCAGCTCGCCGGCCGGGTTGGCGCTCCAGATGCGCGAGACGTAGCCGGGGCCGTCATCGTCGGCAAGCACCCATTCCTGGGCTCCGTTCTTGGTCTCGATCCGCAAATAATGGCCGGCGTCGCCGTTGGCGAACGGGTTGACGATCTTGCCATCGACGAGCTTGGTGGCGCGGTCGTAGCTGGAGAACTGGATGGTGCGCTCGCCGGGCGCCGGGGGCGTGGCCAGCCAGCGCAGGTCGACCATCCGGTCAAGGAGGTTCTCCACGGTCACGGCCGGCTTCGAATCGGCCGCGTGGACGAGGGTGGAAGCCGTCAGGATGAGGGTCAGCATCGCTAGCGTTCGTCGCATCAAAGCATCTCCTGATGAGAACCACGAACGTAAGAAAGAAGAAACGCGCAGAGGCGCGAAGACGCAAAGAAGAAAGGGGAGACGATCCCTTTACCGGCCTTTCTCTTCTTTGCGTCTTTGCGCTTTCGCGCGTAATGTCTTCAAGCCGCAATTTCCTCGGCGACACCGGTCGTCTTCTTGATCTCGCGCTCCTGGAACAGGACCACGAATACCAGGATGCAGACGACCGAGCCGACGAAGGGGATCATCCAGATCGTCGTCCAGTTCGGATTCAGCGCGCCTTGCGGGGCGAGGGCATCGCGGATCGCGCCGGCGCCGATGTTGCCCGCGATGTTGGCCAGGCCGTAGACGACGAACACGAACAGGCTCTGGGCCGACGCCTTGATGTCGCCGCTGGCGGCCTTGTCCACGAAGATCATGGCCACCGTGAAGAAAAGGGCGAAGCAAATGCCGTGCAGGAGGTTGGCGGCGACCATCGAGCGCCCAGGGCTGGCCGATCACGTTCAGGCCGAAGAGCAGGGCGTATGCCGAGGCGCCGATGAGCATCGTCCGCTTGATGCCGATGCTCGCCAGGGCGACCGGCACCAGCAGCATCGCGGTCATCTCCGCGATCTGGCCCAGGGCCATCTGGCTGGGGGCCTTCGTGGGCTCGAGCCGACGAAGGTCAGGAAGACTTGCTCGCACTGGAAGAAGTAATACAAGAACCCGCCCAGCACGCCGGAGACCAGCACCAGCACGGCGAACGAGCGGACTCCGAGCAGTCCCAGGCTTTCGAGGAAGGCCGATTGCTTCGGGGCGCCGCCTTCCGCCCCCTCTTTCCGCGCGGCCGGCGGTGTGTGCGGCAGGAGCGCGAAGCAGTAGAGGCCGAGCAGGATCGACAGGACGCCCGGAATGCGCAGGTTGTCCCGCAGGGCCGGCGCGCCGACCGAGCTCAAAGATGGGCTTCAGGAAGGGCACGTCGCCCGCGCTCAAGTAAAAGCCCGTCAGCCAGATCGCCACGGGCCAGCCGAGCGAGCCCCAGAACCGGATCGGTCCGAACTGGCTCGCGTGCTCTGCCCCCAGCGCCCGGAAGGTCACGGCGTTGGTCAAGGCGACGGTCGGGAAGTAAAGGCTGCAATAAATGAGCATGAGCACGAAGATCGGCCCGAAGGTGGTGGCGTGTCCCGCCGCGATCAGCAGCACGCCGCCGACCAGATGGCAGAACCCCAGGACCTTCTCCGTGGCGAAGTAACGATCGGCCAGCTCGCCCACCAGGAACGGGCTGAGAATCGACCCGATCCCCCCGCACGCGATGATCAGACCGCTGTAAAAGCCGCTGATCCCGAGGGCGTTCAAGTGCAGCGCCAGCGACACCGCCCAGATGCCCCAGATCGCGTACTGGAGGAACATCATCACGGAAAGCTTGATGCGGAGCGTGAGGTCCATGGTTGGTGTTCTCGAAGGAAGGCATGCGACGCCGACCGGCGGCCCGACCTCGCGCCGGGGCATCTCACGGAGGGCTGTCCGGTTGTGACACTGTCGCAACGATACCGGGTCGTCCTGCAAGGAGCTATCGGGTGCCACGGGTTCCGCTTGGGGAACCCGTGTCCGGGGCCGTTCGACACGGGTTCCCCAAGCGGAACCCGTGGCACCCACGACCGTTTCCGCAAGGAGGCCGTGATCAACCCGATATCCTTGCTACAGTCTCCCGGTTGTGGGCAAAAACGAATCTCACCCGCGGGCGGGGGAATGTCAACGGGCCAGAGAATGGGAATTGGCTCGCGGGCAGTGAGGGTGGAGTCTGCGCGGCGCAGACGCCGCTGACCCCACCCTACGGAAGGATCAATTGTCCGCCTTCGCCCGCTCGATCGTCGCCTGGAAATGCGGCGAGGGCAGGGGGGCTCCGGCGCCATCTCGCCAGGCTCGAAACCTTCCGCCCGGACGCGCCAGGCGGTCGCCACGTAGAGGACGACCGCGCCCCAGAAGAAGAGGCCGTAATACTGGGCGAATTTGTGTCCCTGGCCGTGCAGGAACAGGCCGCCGACCTCGGTCGAGGTCGTGAGGATCAGCAACGCGGACAGGGCCAGGGCGGCGGCCAGGATCGAGTGCGTCCGACGCGGGAGCGGGGCGACGAACGCGCGGTAACTCAAATAGGTGTAAGGCAGAACCAGCGTCACGAAATGGTGTTTCCAGCTCCGCTCCGAGACGATCAGCATCGTCAGCACGACCAGCGCGAACTCGCCCAGCAGACGCGGATCGTCGCGGCGGTCGGTCTTCGTGCGGCACAAGTACAGGAGCAGTCCGACCAGCGCCACCGAAATGCCCTTGGCGATCGAGGCCACCTGGCTGGGCGCCAGGGAGGCCAGGTACAGGTGATCGAGAACCCGCTCGTACCGGCCCTCGTTGGTCGCCGTCAAGAGCCGCGAGAGGACCCCGATGAGCGACTGGTTGACCTCCTGCTCGCTCATCTGGTCCTCGACCAGGTACGGGCTGAGGATGCGGTGCCACCAGGACGCGAGGTACTGGCCGTTCGCGCCTGGTCCCAGGATCGCCGAGGGCACGATCAAAAGGAAAAGCCCGATGCCCAGGCCGGTCGCGCCGACCGTGCGCCAGGAGCGTTTCCAGGCGAAATAGGGAATGAACAGCGCGGGCGTCACCTTGTACGTGATCGCCAGCCCGAGCAACAAGCCCGCCAGCACCTCATATCCCTGGCTCCAGGCCGTGAGCATCGCCACGATCAGGAACAGGATCAAGAGGTTGATGTTTCCGTGGTGCAGGTCGCTGAGGATCGGCCGCAAGCTCAGCGCCAGGATCACGAACTCGACCCAGGCCGGCGTGAGCTTGCCGGTCTGGCCGCGCACCAGCCGCAAGACGAGCAGGATCGAGACCGTCACCAGGCCCGCTTTGATGGCATACCAGGCCAGCGCGCCCATCACGGGCGGCAAGGCCATCAGGGGCGAGAGGGTCAGGGGGAGAATCGGCGGATTTGGGAACATGTACACGTCCCAGATGTTCTTCCCCTGCCAGAATTCGCGGACCTGGTGCCGCCAGCGAATGAAGGCGCTGCGCTCCTCGGCGGCCTTGCCGGCATAGACCGAGGCGGCGACGACCAGGGTAAGGAACCAGGCGGTCCAGACCAGGCAGCGGCAATAGAAGCGGAGCTGGCTGGTCTTTGGCTCGCTGGCGTGCGGCACGGCTCACTCCCTCCGTGGAGCGGACATCGCCCAGTCAGGGCCGGACGACCGGGTTCATTCCGGTGAACCCCCCGCGTCCGCCCCCGCGCGGCGGCAGACGCAACTCGATCGTGGTTTCGCCGTCTGGCACGCTCAGCCCGATGAAGGGCACCGGGTCGCCCTCCAGCCGCACTGGTTCGAGCCGGACGGTCGGCTGGCTTGTCAGGAACGGCGCGAAGTGATACCGCAGGATCACCGGCTCGTCAAGCTCGCCCGCAACGGGACGGATTCTCAATCTTCCCGCCTCGGCCCGAACTTCCGCCCGGCCGCGGATCGTCGGACCCTCAAAACCCCGCACCCGGCCGATCAAGAGCACCCCGTCGTCGGCTGTGATATCGATCAGATCCGGGTTCGACTGACAGAACGCCCGCGCGTGCGGCGTCCAGCACAGAATCGCCGCCGGACGATACAACGCCCCGTATTTCGTGAAGTGGGCGCGATCCCAGTCAGTCATCCCAAACATCCTGCCTTCGCCAAACTGTGTGAAATTCGTCTTCACCGCAGAATGAAGGTAAGGGCCGCCGATCACCTCGATCCCGGGTACGAAATAGGGCAGGAGGCCGCTGTAACGGCCATCATGGAACGGGTCTTCGAGTCCCGGCAGGCCGAAGCCGCTTTCTTCATAGAGGAGCCGCTCGCCGGGCTGGACCGTCTGGCGGACGTGATCGAGCACCCAGCGGAGGCGGGGCGTGGGCCGGCTGGACAGGAACGGCTCGGGATGAGCTCGCGCGAGCTGCGCAGCCAGGGTCGAATCGACCTGGCGGGTCAGCCAGGGCAGGGGGTTGGCGAGGTTCACGGCCACCGAGGAAACCAGGGCCGGCCCCTCGATCCGCCATCCGACCAGCACCAGTCCGGCCAGGAACCAGCGCGCCAGGCCGTCCGGACGCAGCCGCTTTCCCAGCTCCGCCAGGCCGATTCCGCCCGCCAGGGCCAGGGCCGTATACAGGGCATACGTGTGCCGGCCCGGTTGCAGAAAATCGAGCCCGCGGAACGCGCCTGCACCGTAGCCCCAGAAGAACCCCGCCGCCGCGAAGCCGATCAGCGCTGCCCCTCGGATCGGGTTCGACCGCCACAAAATGATCAGGCCGGGCACTCCCACCGCCCACAAAATGACCTGTATCGGCGGCTCGCTCACCACGATCTGCACCAGCCGGGCCAGCACGCCTTCCGGATGGAAGAAGGCGAACGCGCTCTCGCCCTTCGTGCTTGCCAGCCAGACGCCCGGCCACCACCAGAAGGCGTTCACGGCCAGCACCACCAGCGGGATGGCCCAGACCCCGACATGACGGCGCGCGGGCAGGCGATCCTTCTTGATCGCCACGACATACGCCGCCAGCACGGCCGGCGCGACGACCAGCGCCACTGTGAAATGAACCAGCACGACCAGCGCGCAAGCCAGCGCGGCCACGAGCCAGCTTCCGAGGCCGCCTCGTTCGAGATAGGCCGTCACCGCCGCGGTCGCGTACAGTCCCAGGGGGATCGCCAGCAGGTAGGGGAGCATCCCGAAGCCGGCGTACTGGATCGGGAAATCGGTCCAGACGTAGACCAGGAAAAGAATCACCCCCCAGGCGATCCCCTCCCCGCGCACCCGCCAGGCCCGGCCCGCCAGAATCAGCATCCAGGGGACCAGGGCCGCCGCGCCGAGGACGTAAAGCTTGTACGCCCGGACCGGGTCCGCGCCGCCGAAGGCGGCCACGACCAGCTCGGGCAAGGTCGAGGAGGCCGGAAAGATCACGCTCTTGGGATAGCCGGCCATGAAGCTGGGATCGTAGCCGGCCGTCGTGCCGGATTGGGCCAGGAACGCCCGCGTCACCAGGGCGCTGTGGAAATACAGCGGGTGGTCGTGTCTTGCCAGCGGCCAGGGCGAGCGGATTCCGGCCAGGCCGCCCAGCCCTTGCCAGATCGCCAGACCGTGCAGCAGACTTGCCCCGACGGCGAGCCAGATCCCGAGCCGGGGCGTGCCTGGAGGCGGTTGCGTTCACGGTACCTGGGAGGGAAAAATGCGGCCCGCAGGATTCGAACCTGCAACCAAGGGATTCAAGTGCCCCCGCGTTTCCACGAGGCTTGGACTATCTCATCCTCCCCGATCGCCCGATCGTCGACGTCCGGACGGCGACGGCGAGGCGTAGGAGGCCGGGCGCTCGTCGGCGGGGATTATTGTTGGGACTCACCCCGCTAGTCTCTGAACCTTCCTGGCCACCTGTGCCCGGCCAGGCTTGGCTGCGGATTGCCGTGCCGAAGCCCAAATGACAGATTTGTGCCTGGTTTAGGTTTCCCGCAATTCACCCGGTTCGCAGTCGAAGGTTACCCTCCGCCGCCACCTTTTTCTGATGAGTCCCCTGCTCTGCCGTTGAGCTAGGGCCGCATGCACATGGAAATTCTAGCCGCATGTGGGGGGCTTGGCTAGACACTTAGCCAAGGATCAACGATTTCAGATTCCGGATTCCAGACTCCGGATTCGAGAGGCCTGATGACTGAGATCTGCCGTTCGATTGGACATCAGCCATCAGTCATCAGCCTCGGCTCGGCATCAGTCATCAGTCATCCGGAACGGCTCTCTCCAGGCAGAGACTTCAGCTCCCCGCACCGACAAGACTCGTCGGGGAGGATTCCGGTGGGGCCGCCGCGTCCTGCTCGGCGAGCTTGGGGGCCTTCAATCGCTCGGCCAGGGAGTACTTGGGCGTCTTGACGTTGTAGGCCAGGCCGACCCACGACAGAGCGCGGATCACCCAGAACGACAGGTCGAGTTCCCACCACCGATGGCCGAAGCGGGCCGAGCTCTGAAAGGCGTGGTGGTTGTTGTGCCAGCCCTCGCCGTGCGCCAGCAGGCCGACCCACCAGAGGTTCGTCGAGGTGTCGCGCGTCTCGTAGTTGCGATAGCCCCAGGTGTGCGTCGCCGAGTTCACCAGGTAGGTCGCGTGCAACAGCGCGACCGTCCGCACGAAGCAGCCCCAGACCAGCCAGGGCATCCCCCCGAGCGCGAACAAGATCACCCCGCCCAGGATCGGGAACACCAGCGCATAACGGTCCATCCCGCGCAGGACCGGGTCTTTGTACAGATCGGGCACCCACCGCTTGTAATACGCATCCACGTCCCGCGCATCCGTGTCGGGCGTGATCAGCCACATCACGTGCGCCGAGAAGAACCCGTTGCGAGGGCTATGTGGGTCGTGGTCCTCATCGGAATAACGGTGATGGCGGCGGTGATCGGCCACCCAGCGGAGCGGCCCCCGCTGCGCGGCCAGCAGCGCGATCGCGGTCAGCAGGTACTCCAGCCAGCGCGGCCGGACCGCGAAGCTGCCGTGCGTCAGGAGGCGATGGTACGTGATGCTGATGCCGATCGAGCCCGTGAGCCAGAACAAGACCAGCGCCACCAGGACCGCGTTCCACGAGAAGAACGCCGGCACCAGCGCCAGCAAGGCCCCGGCGTGCAGGACCACCAGGCCGATCAAGAGGCTCCAGTCAATGCCGTCGCTGTCGGGCCGAGCCACGACCGTCTTCGCCATGTTGCACCTTGAAAAGAGGACCGTGGAGAAAGAGCCGGATCAAACCGGGGTCGCCACCGATTCCCGGCCGGCGGCGGGCGCCGCGACGCGCGTGGGCCGCATCTGCTCCGGACGGGGCAGCCGGATTGTATGCGCCAGGCCACAGACGCGCAGCACGCGGATCGCCATGTACGTCATGTCGATCTCCCACCAGCGCATCCCGTGCCGGGCCGAGGTCGGGAACGCATGATGGTTGTTGTGCCAGCCTTCCCCGTAGGCCAACAGCCCCACCCACCAGAGGTTGGTCGAATGGTCCTTGGTCGGGTGCGAGCGATAGCCCCAGAGGTGCGTCGCCGAATTCACGAACCAGGTCGTGTGCAGCAAGAAGACCGTGCGCACGAACCCGCCCCAGACCAGCCAGGGCATCCCTCCCACAAGGTAAAGGGCCACACCGAGCAGCAAGGGGAAAAGGAGATGGAAGCGGTCGAGCCAGACGTGCACCGGGTCTTTGAACAGGTCGGGGGCCCAATGCCGGTAGTAGTTCTCATCGTGCAAGGAGTCAAGGTCGGGCGTGATCCACCAGAACATGTGCGCCCAGCCAAAGCCGCGCCGGGGACTGTGGACATCGTCCGCTTCATCGGAGTGGGCATGGTGCCGGCGATGGTCCGCCACCCAGCCGATCGCGCCCCCCTCCATCGCGCAGGTGCCCAGGATCGTCAGCAGGTACTCCAGCGCCTTCGGACGCGTCGCAAAGCTCCGATGCGTCAGCAGCCGGTGGTAGGTCAGGCAGATGCCGATGCTCCCCGTCAGCCAGTGCAGCAGCAGACAGACCAGCAGAGCCTCCCATCGAAAAAAGGCCGGCACGAACGCCAGCAAGGCTCCGAGGTGCACGGCGGACATCCATAGTACCGCACCCCAGGCAATCCCCGCCGAGGTGCGCTCACGGGTCGGCGTTGTCGTCATACGCAACCTTCGGTATGGTAATCCGTTAGGGGATGCTTCCCGGACTCGTGGCACCGTGCCACCGTCTCCACGCGCATCCTTCATGGGACGACCGCGGCTGGGTCCATCGCCCCGGGGAAGGAAATTTCCGAAAATAATACTGGTTATTGTTAACACAGCGAACCCGAACCTGGAAGAAAGCGAAGCGAGACGATGAGGGGGGTCTATTTTGACGGCCATTCGGTTCATCTGCGCCGCGACCTGGCGGAGCCCCGCGGGGGAGGGCGAGGTGGTGCTGGCCGTCCGGCAGGCCGGGATCTGCGACACGGACCTTCAGATTGCCCGGGGATACATGGGATTCCGGGGGGTGCTCGGGCACGAATTCGTCGGCCAGACCGCCGACGGCCGCCGGGTGACGGCGGAGATCAACAATCCGTGCCGCGCCTGTCCGACCTGTCGGGCCGGGCGGCCGAACCACTGTCCGTACCGCAGCGTGCTCGGCATCCTGAACTGCGATGGCGCGATGGCCGACCTCGTCGCCGTGCCGGCCCGCAACCTGCATGAGATCCCGGAGTCCATCAACGACCGCGCGGCGGTGTTCATCGAGCCTTTGGCGGCGGCGTTTCGTGTGCTCGAAGAGGTCGAGCTCGGACCGGCCAGCCGGGTGGCCGTCCTCGGCGACGGCAAGCTGGGACTGCTCTGCGCCTGGGTCCTGCGGCTGACCGGGGCCAAGGTCCATCTCATCGGCAAGCATCCCGAGAAGCTGGCTCTGGCCGGGCCCGGGATCGTGACGCATCGGCTCGAGGACGAGAACCATCTGGGACGGGTCTGCGATGTCGTCATCGACGCCACGGGCGCGCCCTCGGGCCTGCCGACGGCGCTGGCGCTGGTGCGGCCGTGCGGGACGATCGTGCTCAAGACGACCATCGCGAGTTCTTACGAAGTGGACCTGGCGCCGATCGTGATCGACGAAATCCGCGTCCTCGGCTCGCGCTGCGGACCGTTCCCGCAGGGCGATCGCGGCGCTGGCCGCCGGCCGGATCGATGTTCGGCCGCTGATCGGCGCCGAGTTCCTCCTCGATGACGCCGAGGCCGCGTTTCAGGCCGCCGCGCAGCCTGGGGCGCTCGAAGATTCTGTTGCGAATCTCGAACCCTTGACCAATGTCGTGGAGCGACAGGCCGGCACGATGTTTGGTGGGTGGCCGTTGCCCGCCGCAGTGTCCACAAGGAATGCAGGTCAAGAGCAACCCGTGTTGACCGCGTGAAGACCTCCGGGTATCACCAAATCCCGCATGGGACTTGCCCCCAAGGACGGGGCGTGTTACTGTACATGCGAACAAGTTACCCCCGGACTGGAGGTCTGGAGTCATGCCGGAAACCATCTACTATCCCGAGGTGCGTTGCGAGGTTCGAGAGGGGGGCATCCTGCCTCAGGGCGTCACGGCCGTCGTCGAGGACATCAACCGGCGCAGGCAGTTCGTTCAGGTCACACAGGCTTTGATCAACCGGATCGGGGATGTCTCCTATCTCCCGATCGGTCTCGTTGAGATTGACCGGAAGTCCCGGAAGGCGCTGATCGAATTGCCGGCGGAGGCGGATTCGGGAGTGAACCGGATGTGGGTCGGATTCGATTCCCTCCGCAGCGAGACCAGGAGCATGGAGACGGTTGCATGATCCTTTCGGATCGGGAGATCGCGGCGGCGATCAGACAGAAGCATATTATCATTGAACCGCAACCGGAGGCCGCCCTCTGGACATCGACGGCCATCGATCTGACGCTGGACAAGGTCCTTCTGAGGTGGAAAAAGCCCAGGAAGCAGCCGACCGGAGAGCCACTCGCTCCGAGGTCCGTCTACCCGGCGAGCAACGACTTCAACATCAAGGAGATGACTGAAGAAGAGGGCCTTTCCGAAAAGATCGAGATCCCATCCGGTGGGGATTATGCTCTGCCGCCGTTCGAGTTCGTGCTGGGCTATACGCGACAGTCGATCTATCTGCCGAACGAGTCGCGCATTGCGGCGCGGGTAGAGGGCAAGAGCAGCTTGGCTCGCCTGGGGGTCGGTGTCCATGTGACGGCCCCGACCATCCATGCGGGGTTCGGATTCAACAAGGAGAAACCGGAGACTCCGGGGCTGCCGATCCAGCTCGAAATCTTCAACCTCGGTAGTTTCGTTGTTCATCTCGCCGCGGACATGCCCATCTGCCAGTTGATCCTTGAAGAGGTCCGCGAGACGCCCTTGAAGGGTTACTTCGGCCAATTCTCGACTCAGGAAGTATTTCGCAAACCTTGATGGCGATGGATGGGGACAAAATGTCGAGCGGGCGCATCAAAGCCATTGTGGAGCGCCCCGAGGGCCCCGACGACTGGGGCGATGTCGTGGAGCGCAAGCCCAGCACGATGTATGATGGGTGGCGGCCCGGCGTCTCCACCCTGACCGCTCTTCGTCCTGGGGCTTCTGTGCATGTTCGACCTGGCCTTGCTCCAGACCGCGTTGCGCGACTTCGGCATCGACGGCTGGCTGCTGTATGACTTCCGGGGCAGTAACCTGCTGGCCCGGCGCATTCTCGACCTGGATCAGAAGCCGGTCACCACGCGGCGCTTCTTCTATCTGGTGCCGGCCCAGGGGCGCCGCGCAAGCTGGTCCATCGCATCGAGACCGGCGTGCTCGATCATCTGCCCGGCGCGAAGACGGTCTACCTGCGCTGGCAAGAGCTCGAAGCGGGCATCGCCCAGCTTCTGACCAGTTGCAAACGGGTGGCGATGGAGTATTCGCCCGGCAATGCGATTCCGTATATCTCCCGCGTCGATGCCGGAACCATCGAGCAGGTCAGGGCGAACGGTGTCGAGGTGGTGCCGTCGGGCGATCTGATCCAGCTTTTCGAGGCCACCTGGGACGACGTCCAGTGGGCCATGCACCGCGCGGCCGACCAGGTCACGCAGTCGGCTTATGACCTGGCCTGGGGCCTGATTGCGGAGCGTTGCCGCGCGGGCGGCTCGATCCGCGAGCTGGAAGTGCAGGCCGCCATCATGGATCACTTCCATCGCCACGGGCTGACGACGTACAGCCCGCCGATTGTCGGGGTCGGCCCGCACAGCGGCGATCCGCATTATGAGCCTAGCCCCGAGCATGATGCGCCGATCCGCGCGGGCGACTTCGTGCTCATCGACCTGTGGGCCAAGGTGGACCGGCCCCGGGCGGTGTACAGCGACCTGACGCGGGTGGGCTTTGTCGGCGACGACGGTGCCGGACGTCTACGAAAAGGTCTTCGAGGTCGTCGCCCGGGCCCGTGACGCCGCGATTGCTCTGGTGCGCGAGGCGTTTGCCGCCGGTCGGCCGCTGCGGGGGTTCGAGGTCGATCGCGCCGCGCGGGCGGTCATCGACCAGGCCGGCTACGGCGCGGCGTTCCTGCACCGCACGGGCCACAGCCTGGGCCAGGAGGTTCATGGCAACGGCGCCAACATGGATGATCTGGAGACGCATGATGAGCGTTTGATCTTGCCCCGGACGGCATTCACGATCGAGCCCGGCATCTATCTGGACGAGTTCGGCGTGCGGAGCGAGGTGGACGTGTTCATCGATGAGGCCCGGCAGGTTCATGTCACCGGCGGGCCGCAGCAGAGGGTGCTGGCTGTCCTGGCGAGGGGAGGGTACAAATGATGTTCTGGCGCAGCGTGGTCGCGTGGCTCTGGACGGCCTTGATCCTCGTGGCCTGCTGGACACCCGGCCGCCATCTGCCGATGAACGAAGTTCCCAGCGGGTTCCGGCACCTGCCGCACGTGGACAAGCTGGTTCATGCCAGTATGTTCGGCGGCTTTGGCCTGGTCTGGATGGCCGCGCGGCCGTCGCGTCGCCGCTGGCAGCGGATCTTGCTCTTCGGCCTGTTGCTGGCGGTCCTGAGCGAGCTGGGCCAGGGGTTGCCGATCATTGACCGCGACCCAGACATCTGGGATGCCCTGGCGGACGGGGTGGGTTTGATGCTCGGCATGGGGCTGTTTTCGATCGGGGAGTGCGCCGGATGGCCCTTCTTCCGTCTTGCGAGACACACCCCTCTGCCTGAGCAATAAGGAAGTCAGGTCCTCTATTTCCGGCTTTCCCCCTTATTACCCCGGCAAAGAAGATCCTCCTGTAGGTCGGACAATCCTGTCCGACAGGCCGGGGGAGTCGGACAGGATTGTCCGACCTACTTTCTTGCCGGGGTAATACCAAGGGGGAGTCGGAGGGGGTTCCGAGTGTGGCCACGGCGGACGAGAAGAACCCCACTTCATCCCCCCTTGGTAAGGGGGGAAGCCAGAGGGGCGGACTTCGGGATACGATCTCGCCAGCGATCGTGAGGAAGACCTCAAGCGAATCCATGCCCGAGTCCGACGCGCCCTTGATCCGCCTGCGAGGCGTTCGGGTCCACAACCTCCGGAATCTCGACCTGGACCTGGCGCGGAACCGCCTCATCGTGGTCACGGGCGTGTCGGGATCGGGCAAGAGCTCGCTGGCCTTCGACACGCTCTATGCCGAAGGGCAGCGGCGTTATATCGAGACATTTTCCTCCTACACACGTCAATTCCTGGAAGTCCTGGACAAGCCGGACGCCGACCGCATCGAGGGTCTGCCGCCGGCCATTGCTGTCGGCCAGCAGCAGGGCGCGCGGCGGTCGGGACGCAGCACGGTGGCCTCGGTCACGGAGATCGAGGACCATCTCGCCTTGCTCTATGCCCGGCTGGGACAGGTCGTTTGCCAGACGTGCGGGACCATCGTCCGGCCGGCGGACCCGGCCGCCGTGGTCGCGGCCATCGAGGCGCTGCCGGAAAAGACCCGGTACCAGATCGCCTTTCCCGTCGAGGTCGGCCCGGAAACGGATTTCGACCGGCTGGCGGCCAGCCTTCGTGAAGAAGGTTTTCTACGTGCTCGCATCGACGGTCAAACGCGCATGCTTGATGACGAAACCCTGGCCCGGCCCAGCGGCGCTCTCGATGTGATCGTCGATCGCCTGGTGCGCGGCACGGAGGACCCGGGCCGCCGGCTGGACTCGATCGAGACGGCTTTCGGGCGCGGGCTGGGACGCTGCCGATTGCGGACCGAGACGGGGGAGCAGACGTTCTTCCGGGGCTGGCGTTGTTCGACCTGTGGCGCGGACTACCTGGAGCCGGAACCGGGCCTGTTTCGTCCCAACCACCCTCGGGCGCGTGCCCGGCGTGCGAAGGGTTCGGCCGCGTCAGCGATCTGGATCTCGATCGCATCGTCCCGGACCGCGCAAATCGCTCCGCGACGGTGCGATTGTCCCCTGGACGACCCCCGCCTATCGCGACCGGCTCGATGACCTGATCGCCGCCGCGCCGGGCCTCGGCCTGCCGGTCGATGTCCCATTCAAGCATCTTGATGCGATCCAAGTCGAACAGATCCTGGCGGGGGGGCCGGGATTTCTCGGACTCCGCGAGTTCTTCCGCCTTCTTGAGCGAAACGCGTACAAGATGCACATCCGGGTCTTCCTCAGCCGCTGGCGCTCGTACCGGCCGTGCGCGGCGTGCGGCGGGACCCGGTTGCGGCCGGAAGCCCGGGCCGTGCGGATCGGCGGTCGCAATGCCGCCGAGTTCGTCGCCTTGCCGATCCGCGAGGCGATCCAGGTTCTCGATGAGCTGGGACTCGAGAACGATCCGGTGGGCCGGCTGCCATCGCAGCAAATCTCTTCCCGGCTTGGCTTTCTGGAACGAATCGGCCTCGGCTACCTGACCCTCGACCGTCCGGCGCGGACGCTCTCCAGCGGCGAGGCGCGCCGCGTGGCGCTGGCCTCGGCGCTGGGATCGGGACTGGTCAATACGCTCTACGTCCTCGACGAGCCGACCATCGGCCTGCACGCCCGCGATGTCGGCCGGCTGGTCGCGGCGCTGGGGAATCTGCGCGACGAGGGCAACACGCTGGTCGTCGTCGAGCACGAGCGCTCGCTCATCGAAGCGGCCGACGAGGTTGTCGAGATCGGCCCCGGCGCCGGCGCGTCGGGCGGGCGGTTGCTGTATCAAGGGCCGCCCGACGGCTTGAAAGCCTGTCTGGATTCCCCCACCGGCCAGTTCCTGTCCGGCCGCCGCCATTTGCCGATCGCCACCTCAAAGCGAGCCCCGGACAAGGGATCGGTCGAGATCCGCGGCGCCCGGGGACACAACCTCAAGGACATCGATGTCACCTTCCCGCTCGGCGTGCTCTGCGTCGTCACGGGCGTCAGCGGCGCGGGCAAGAGCACGCTCGTCGATCAGACGCTCTATCCCGCCCTCTGCCGAAGGTTGAAAGGCGAGGCCATCCCCGCCGCGCCCTTTCGTGAAGTGCGCTGTACGGGCACTCTCAAGGACGTTGTCCTCGTCGATCAAACCCCGATCGGCCGCACGCCGCGCTCGAACCCGGCCACCTACTTGAAAGCCTACGACGAGATCCGCCGCACCTTCGCCGCCACGCATGAGGCCAAGCTGCGGAACCTGGGCGCCAGCGCCTTCAGCTTCAATGTCGAGGGGGGCCGGTGTTCTTCGTGCCAGGGCAACGGCTACCGTCTCATCGACATGCAGTTCCTGCCCGATGTGCTCGTGCGCTGTCCGTTATGCCGCGGAGCGCGCTTCCGCCCTGAAGTGCTGGAAGTGACTTACCGCGGCAAGTCCATCGCCGAGGTGCTGGAGCTGACTGTGCGCGAGGCGTTCTCGTTCTTCCGCCACCGCCCCAAGGTGCAAGCGCGGCTGCGGCCCTTGATGGATGTCGGCCTGGACTACCTGCGGCTGGGGCAGCCGGCCTCGACTCTCTCCGGCGGCGAAGCCCAGCGGCTCAAGCTGGCCGCGTTTTTGGGAGGTTCGGCCGCCGCCATCACGCGCGCGGCCAGCGGCCCCAAGGCGCTGTTCATCCTCGATGAGCCCACCACCGGGCTGCACCCCGCTGATATCCTGGTCCTGCTCGAAGCGCTCAACCGCTTGCTCGATATCGGCCACTCGTTGGTGGTCGTCGAGCACCACCCCGAATTCCTTGCGTGCGCCGACTGGATCATCGACCTCGGTCCCGAGGCCGGCGCCGACGGCGGCCGGATCGTCGCCCAGGGGACTCCCGAGACCGTCGCGCGGGCGGGAACTTACACGGGACAGGTTCTGGCTGCGCTGGGGCTGGCCTGAGTCTCCCCAGAGGACATTGAGAGGCGTATCCGGGAAGTCCGGTTTTAGCCCCGAAGGGGCGAAAGTGAATAGCCCAGGGCGTCAGCCCTGGGACAGGGAAACGGCGCGGTACAAATCCTCTCCGGATCCCCGCAGGGGGGACAGCGGGTCCAGCGGGGTCGTGGTTTCTGTCGCCCCTGCGGGGCTTTGGAGCGGGATTCTGACGCATCGCTCCGGTTCCCAGGGCTGACGCCCTGGGCTATTCACTTTCGCCCCTTCGGGGCTGAAACCGGACTCCCGGACAGTCTCTGAGACAGACACAGAATTTAAGTCCTCTGTGAGAACTCCGTGTTCTCTGTGCCTATGTGGTGAATCAGGCCGGAGCCAGCGCCCCAGGGCGTGTGAAGAGCGCCTGGGCGTTGGCCGTCGTGGCCGCCGCCAGGTCCTCGATGGAAAGACCGCGCACCTGGGCCAGCCGCTCGGCGGTCAGACGCACGTGGGCCGGCTCGTTGCGCTGGCCGCGGTAGGGGTGGGGCGTCAGGTACGGGCAGTCGGTCTCGATCAGGAGCCGATCCCGCGGCACCCAGCCGGCCACGGCGCGGAGCGGGTCGATCCCTTTGTTCGTGAAGGTGATCACGCCCGCGAACGAGAGATGCAGCCCCAGGGCCAGCAGCGCCTGGGCGTCGTCCTGGGTCCCGCTGAAGGAATGGAGGACGCCCCGGATCGGCGGCGTCAGCCGCTCCAGGTGGCCGATCACGTCCGGGTAGGCGTCGCGGCAATGGATGATCACCGGCAGGTGTTGCGAACGGGCCAGCTCCAGGTGGCGCTCGAAGGCCGCCTCCTGGAGGGGGAACGGCGTGCGGTCGCGGTAGCGGTCCAGGCCCGTCTCGCCGATGGCGACGACCTCGGGCTCGGCGGCCAGCGCGCAGATCGTGTCCCAGTCGCCGGCCGCCGCCGCCGCGATGTCGTTGGGATGGATCGCCACCGCCGCCGGCACGTCGGAAAACCGGCGTGCGTCCGCGACGCACTGCCGGCTGTCCGCGGCCGTCGTCCCGACATTGATGATCCGAGTCACCCCCGCCTGGCGGGCACGCGCGAGCACGTCCTCCAGGTCCGGACGAAACGGACGCGAGGTCAGATGCGCGTGCGTGTCCACCAGCGGCGCCATCGCGGCGCGGAAACCCGACTCAGCGTTCATCGCGGTCTGGGCTCGGCTCGTCCTGGTAATAGCCGACCAGCTCGAGACGATAGCCGGTCAACTGAAATCCTTGCTCCTGGAGCCGTCGCGTCAGGCCGGGGTCGAGCTTGGCCACAAGGTCGGGGTCGTACAACGTGTGCAGGTCGTCCACCCGCCCCGAGCGGAGACAGCGCAAGTGGTAGTGAGGTTGACAATTTCCGTCGAATCGCGCGGAGCCCGTCCCGGCCGCCGGCAGCCGGCTAACCAGATCGCAGGCCTCCAACGCTTCGAGCGCCTTGTACACCGTGGCCAGAGAAATCCGCGGCACCCGCCCTTTCACCGCCCGGTACACATCTTCGGCCGTGGGGTGATACGGCGCGGCCGACATCACGTACTCATAGACCGCCCGGCGCTGACGCGTGCATCGGCAGCCCGCCGCCTCCAGCGTGGTACGCAGTCGGTCCGTTTCAACGGCAGACCGAGTCATGGGGTCCAGCACCTGCAACATAGACATTGGGGGGGATCGTCCGCTTCACACTTTGGAAAAAGGAGATAACGGAGAACAATTCGCTTTCTAACTATTGTCTCTGGTGCTTGACATCCCTGTCAACCTCTTGTTAGGTTCAGTGTCGGGGACGTATCCTGTCCCTGAGGCCGTCGAGGCGTTGATTGCGTGATGTCGCGTGCGGCGCGGCATCGAGTTTTTCTCGCACGCTTCCAAGGGTCTCGTCCCGCGAGCGGCCGGCCGGTCGTGCCGGCACGCGGGGAGGCGTCGTGCCAGATCGTCTGCTCTGGCGCGGCTCGGGTCCGGACCACGCCTCCTCGGCGCGGCCGGTGGTCCGGGCCTGGGCGCCAGCTTTGTCGTTCGCGCCCCGCCGTGCGTCCGTGGTGTCTCGGAGGGGTTCGATGAGTGTCGATCTGGTCCGTATCGTCGATAGCATCCACCGCGACAAGAATATCCCCAAGGAGATCCTGTTCGAGGGGATCGAGTCGGCGCTGGCGACCGCGGCGCAAGAAGCACTACCCCGACGCCGGCGAGATCCAGGTCAAGATCGACCCCGATACCGGCCAGATCGAGGCCACCAAGGACGGCGATCAGGATCGAGCCGCCCGAACTCGGCCGGATCGCCGCCCAGACCGCCAAGCAGGTCATCATCCAGAAGATCCGCGAGGCCGAGCGCGACAGCCTCTTCGAGGAATTCGAGGACCAGCGGGGCGACCTCGTCACCGGCACCGTCCAGCGGTTCGAGGGCGGCGCGGTCACGGTCAACCTCGGCAAGACCGACGCCTTGCTGCCCCGCAGCGAGCAGATCCCCGGCGAAAGCCACCACCCCGACGAGCGCGATCCGGGCCGTCATCCTCGAGGTCCGCAAGGTCGGCCAGCGGGTCAAGATCATCCTCAGCCGCACCCACCCCGACTTCGTCCGCCGCCTCTTCGAGCTGGAAATCCCCGAGATCGCCGGACCAGATCATCTCGATCCGCGCCCTGGCGCGCGAGGCCGGCTATCGCTCCAAGGTCGCCGTCAGCTCGATCGACTCCAAGGTCGACGCCGTCGGCGCCTGCGTGGGCGTGCGCGGCACGCGCATCAAGAACATCGTCGATGAGCTCGGCGGCGAGCGGATCGACATCGTCCGCTGGAACGAGTCGCTCCAGGTGCTCATCCCCAACGCCCTGCAGCCGGCCGAGATCGACGAGGTGATGCTCTGCCAGCTGCTGGGCCGGGCGCATCGTGCTGGTGCGCGAGGACCAGCTCTCGCTGGCCATCGGCCGGCGCGGGCAGAACGTCCGGCTGGCCTCGAAGCTCGTGGGCTGGGACATCGAGATCATGACCAGCGAGGAGCTCGACGAGCTGATCGAGAAGGCGGTGACGGCCTTCACCCGGATCGAAGGCGTGGATACCGAGCTGGCCGAGAAGCTGGTCGAGCAGGGCATCCTCAGCTTCGATGACCTGTCCGTCATGGAGATCGACGACCTGGTGAACACGATCGAGGGTCTGACCGAAGAACTGGCCGAGACGATCATCGCCAGGGCCGAGCAACTGGCCGAGGAACAGGCCGACGAGCTGCCGCGCCGCAAAGGCGGCCGCATGGGCAGCGCCGCGGCCGTGGAACCGCCCGCCGAAGCCGAAGCCGAAGCTGAAGCCGAAGAAGCCCCCCCGTCGGAGGAAGCCATCGCTGCCGAAGCCGCCGCGGACGCCGCGGACGCCGCGGCCGAGGAAGAATCCGACGCCAGCGCCCTGGCCGCCGCCGAGGGGGACGCGGAGGCGGGCGCCGACACACCCGAGGTGGAGGAGTTTCACGACCTGGAACTCGCCAGCGAGCTGCGCTGGGTCGGTCCGCACGAAGTGACCTCGGCACCGAACGACGCCGATCTCACGGAAACTGAGCGAATTATCACGGAAGCCGTCGAATCCGGCGCATCGCAGCAGGAAATCGAAGCAAAAGACGACGCCCGGGCGGCGGCGTCCACCTTGAACTCCCCCGCGTCTCCCCCCGAGCCGGCGCCGCCGGAGTGAACCCGCTGGGCTGGGTGGCGCAGACGCCGGGAGTGCGGCGACCGACCCGGACGAAAAACCGGCGCTCTTCCCTTTGGCGCGGCGCCTTGATCATGGTACAAGGGTGATGAGAAGGGCTGGGCCGAGGCGGTGGGGCAACGTCGTCCGGCGTGCCCCCCGGGCCTCGAACAAAGGATGACGTTTCGGTCGGCGTCCTGGAGTGGGACACCGGCCGCCGGTTCCGATTTCGGTTCGTCGATGGCATGGGTGCAGAAGGAAACTGGGCTTGGCAGCACTCGCCGGTTCAGTTCACAATAGTCGGTTCCTGAAGCGGGCCGGAACGGCCGAATGGGGAGGGGTATCCGTTGTCCACGCGTGTCCATGAGTTGGCCAAAGAACTGGGGATGAAGAGCCAGGAGCTGCTCGACCGAATTCAAAAGGGGGGGCTCGACGTGAAGCCCAGTCCTCTGGCGAGCCTGGACCCGGCCATGGTGGCGCGGATCAAGGCGCTGGTGCCGCGCCCGGACGTTCCCGGCGCTGCCGCGCATGGATACCGTCGAACCAGCGCCCCCAGTTTCCCCCCCGGCCGCACCGCCTCGTTCCCCTGAATCTCCGGAGGCCTCCGTCATCCGCCAGCAAGCCGCCCCCGTTGCCCCCCGCAGTCACGTTCCAGCGACTGCGGGCACGGCCGTCGCCGAACGTCCCGTGGCGCCGGCCGCGCCCTTGCCGCCACCGGTCCGGCCGTTCAGTCAGCCTCCGGCGCCCCCGGCCCGTCCCATCACCGAGCCGGTCGGCGCCCGCCGCGCGGCCGGCGCCGCCCCCGCCAAGCGGCCATGCGCGTGCCGGCGGAGGGGCCGGCCGTAGCAGTGGGCCCCTGGCGGCGCACACGCCGCACCGCACCGGTCTGGCCCCCGCGCGACCAGGCGGGGATGTCGTTTCGTCGAGCGTCGGGGAGGAGCGGTCGGGCGGTTCCCCGGCGGCGATGAATCCCAGTGATTACATCGGCCCCGCCGGCACCCGGCCCTCCTTCGGTCCGGGGCGCACGGGCATGAGCATGGCCGGCGGCCAGGCGCCGCCGATTCGCCGTCCCCCGCTGCGTCCGGCCCAGGGTCCGGGATCGGAACAACGCCGCGATCAAGCCGGCGCGGGCGGTTCGCGCCGCCCCTTGCCGCCGGTGGCCGCGGCCTCGGCACCACCGCCGCCCCGGCGCCGGAAGGGAGCCGGGCCAGCAGCGAGCCGGCGAGCAAGACCCAGCGTCCCGACGTGAAGATGACGCCCGAGCAAATGCGGGCCATGATGCAGGCCGGTCAGATCGGCGGCCCCCTGCCGGCCGGCGGGGGGCGCCCGGGGCACCCGGCCGTCCCGGCCAGGCGCCGTCCCGTCCGGGTGGTGCCGCGCCCGGGCGTTCCGGTCCGGGTCTGACCGGACCGCGTTCCGCGTCCCAGCCCCGACCCGGGGGACCCCACCCTCCCAGCAGCCCGGCCCTGCGCCGGCCCCCCTCGGCGCGCCCGCGCCGCCGCCCATGATCGATGGCGGTGAGGAGGAGGAGCGCAAGAACAAGGCGGGAGGACGCCCCGGCAGCTCGGCCGACCGCGCCGGCCGCCGCGCCAAACGCGCCGAGAAGGCCACCGAGAAGGCACGCGTCACCTCGCCCGTCGATGCCCGGACCTTGCTGGAAGGCGAGGACGACTCCCAGCGGATCCGCGGACCGCGCCGGCACAAAGGCCAGTTGCGCGGTACCCTGATCGCGCCCCGCAAGACGCACGCCGAGATCGAGCCGCCGATCACCGTCCGCAGCCTCTCCGAGGCGCATCGGCATCAAGGCCAACGACCTGATCGCGCAAGCTGATGAACCTGGGGCAGACTGGTCACCATCAACGCCACGCTCGACGACGAAACCGCGCCAGATGCTGGCCCTGGAATTCGGCGTCGAGCTCGAAGTCGTCTACGAGCGGACCGCCGAGGACGACATGCTCGAGTCGCTCGAGCCCGACGAGGCGCGCCGAGGACCTCGTGCCCCGGCCCGCCGGTGATCACGATCCTCGGCCACGTCGACCACGGCAAGACGTCGCTGCTGGACCAGATCCGCAAGGCCAACGTCGTCGCGACCGAGAGCGGCGGCATCACCCAGCACATCGGCGCCTACCAGGTCGAGCACGACGGCAAGCCGATCACCTTCGTCGACACGCCCGGCCACGAGGCGTTCACCGCCATGCGGGCCCGCGGCGCCAATGTCACCGACATCGTCGTCCTGGTCGTCGCCGCCGACGACGGCGTGATGCCCCAGACCAGCGAGGCGATCGCCCACGCCAAGGCCGCCGAGGTGCCGATCGTCGTGGCCCTGAACAAGATCGACCTGCCCAACGTCGAAACCCCCGAACATCAACAAGATCTACGGCGAGCTCTCGCAGCAAGGCCTGATCCCCGAGGAATACGGCGGCGACACGCCGGTGGTCAAGACCTCGGCGCACGACCGGCCAGGGCATCGACGACCTGCTCGAGATGCTCGAGATCGTCGCCGAGCTGCACGAGCTGAAGGCCGACCCCGACCCGGCCGGCGACCGGCACCTGCCTGGAGGCGTCGATCTCCGAGGGCCGCGGCGTGGTCGCGACGGTGCTGGTCCAGGACGGCACGCTGCACGTCGGCGACGTGATCGTCTGCGGCGACGGCTTACGGCCGGGTCCGCGCCCTCTTCGACGACAAGGGCCGGTCGATCCACGAGGCCGGGCCCTCGACGCCGTGGAGGTCTCCGGGCCTCGACGCGGTGCCGACGGCCGGCGAGAAGTTCGCCGTCGTCGACGACATCTCCCGCGCCCGCGAGATCGCCGAGACCCGCCGCGATCGCGACCCGCGGCGTCGCCCTCGGCGAGCGCCAGGCCATCACGCTGGAAAACCTCTACAGCAAGATGGCCGAGCAGAAGGTCAAGAGCCTCAACCTGATCCTCAAGGCCGACGTCCAGGGCTCGCTCGAGGCCCTCATCAAGGAGCTCGAGAAGCTCGAGAACGACGAGGTCCCGATCCGCATCCTGCTCAAGGGCGTCGGCGGGATCACCGAGAGCGACATCCTCCTGGCCGACGCCTCGCAGGCGATCGTCATCGGCTTCCGCGTCGCCCCCGAGGACCGCGCCATCACCCTGGCCGAAGAGAAGAAGATCGAGATCCGCCGCTACGACATCATTTACCAGGTCACCGACGAGATCAAGAAGGCCGTCGAGGGCATGCTCGTCCCCGAGATCAAGGAGGTCCACCTCGGCCGGGCCGTCGTCCGGCAGATCTTCAAGATCTCCAAGGTCGGGACCGTCGCCGGCTGCTTCGTCACCCAGGGGACCATCGAGCGTTCGGCCAAGGCCCGGCTCATCCGCGAGGGCCGCGAGATCTACAAGGGCGCGATCGAGGCCCTCAAGCGGTTCAAGGACGACGTCAAGGAGGTCCGCGAAGGCTTCGAGTGCGGCATCAAGATCGCCAATTTCGACGACATCAAGATCGACGACGTGATCGAGGCCTACCGGATCGACGTGATCCGGCGCACCCTGTAAAGGAAGGGGAGAAGGGGACGAGGCTTCGCGGGCTCGACGAAGTCCCGGGGCCTTTTCCTTTTTTGATAACGAAGCCATGCCGTCACACCGAATCGAGCGCGTCGCCGAGGCCATCCGCGAGGTGGTCTCGACGGCCATCCTGTTTGAGGTCGCCGATCCGCGCATCAAGAGCGTCACGGTTCTGGGTGTCGAGGTCAGCGGCGACCTGCGCCACGCCACCGTGGCCGTCTCGATCATGGGGACCGAGTCGGAGCAGGCCTTGGCCCTGCGCGGGATCAAGCATGCCGCCGGCTTCCTCCAGGCGAAGGTCGCGGCGCGGCTTCAGACCCGGTTCACGCCGACCTTGACCTTCAAGCGGGACGAGGGCGTCAAGAAATCGATCGAGATCTCTCGACTTATTGACGAGGCCCTGGGCCGATCCGGTCCCGAGCCGGCCGCCGCCGAAGCCGAATCCGAATCCGAAGACGAGGACGAAGCCGAGGACGACCACGACGAAGGCGAAGCGGAGTCCGCGCCGGACGCGAACGCTTGACCTCCCACGGGACCAAGGAAACCCATGGCCGCCACGAGCAAGACGCAGCTCTTGACCGATGTCTTCAACGCCCTGAAGAAGCACTACAAGCTCACCCCCCGGCCGGAGCGAATGACCGTGCTCGAAGCGGTCATCTTCGCGGTCTGCCACGAAGGGACCACGCGCGAGCAGGCCAACCAGGCGCTGTCGCGGTTCAAGGACGAGTTCTTCGACTGGAACGAAGTCCGGGTCAGCTCGCTCAAGGAGATCCAGACGGTTTTCGCCGGTCTGAGCAATCCCGCCGACCGCGCCGACAAGGTCCGGCGTTTTTTGCGGCAACTCTTCAGAAACTCGTACAGTTTCACGCTGGAAGCTCTTCACAAGAAGCCGCTCAAGGAAGCCATCAAGGCCCTTCAGGCATACGAGACGCTGGGGTCGGACTACGTGCTGGCCACGGTCGTGCAGCAGGCGCTCGGCGGCCATGCCATTCCCGTGGATAGCGCCCTGCGCCGGGGACTGGAACGCTTGGGAGTGGCCACCCCCGATATGGGGCCGGAGGCCTTGCGGAGCCTGCTCGAGCGGGCCATACCCAAGAACCGGGCCGTCGAGTTCTGTGAGCTGATGGAAGAGCTTACACACGACACGTGCGTCGAGGGCGTACCCGACTGTCCCCGCTGTGTGCTGCTGTCTCTCTGCGCCTTCGGCCAGAGTCGGGTCAATAACGAGGCCGCCGCCAAGCCGGCAAAGGCCAAAACCGCGCGCGGCGCCCCCTCACCGACTCCGAGCGCCCCCGCCGCCGAAACCGCCAAGGCGAAAGCTGCGGCGAAGGCCAGCAAGCCCAGGTCGTCCAAGAAATCGGATTAGCTTAGAGGCTATCCGGGAAGCCCCGAAGGGGCGTCTGTTTTTAGCCCCGAAGGGGCGAAAGTGAATAGCCCGGGGCGTCAGCCCCGGGACGGGGAACGACGCGCCACGAACCCCCTCCGCAGCCCCGAAGGGGCGACAGAACCCATGGTCCCGCAGGATTTTCGGTCGCCCCTTCGGGGCTTTGGAGGAGGAGGGCGCAGGGGCGGCCCCGGTTCCCGGGGCTGACGCCCCGGGCTATTCACTGCCGCCCCTTTGGGGCTAAAACAGACTTCCCGGAGAGCCTCTTAGAGCGGTTCACGATGGGGTGGCCCACATCCTCTCCAAGCCCGAAGCGCCAGCGCGTGCATTCTCTCGCCGGGTTTCGACAGAAATGCACTCGCTGGCGCTTCGGGCTTGCAAGAATGATGTCCAACATCATCGTGAACTGCTCTAGCCGGCCGAGCGCGCGGCCTCCTGGTTGTAGTCCACCATCAAGCGGTGGATGGCCCAGTCGGGGAGGCTACGCAAGAGCTTCGTGATGAGGAAGGTTGGCCACGGGAAGTTGTCGACCCGGCGGCGCCGGGAGACGGCCCGGAGCATTCTCCGGGCGGCTTCGTCGGCCGAGAGCAATCCGGGCATCCAGAAGGTGTTGCCCGCGGTCATCGCGGTCTGGACGAAGCCCGGGCAGAGGGTCGTGACCGTCACCCCGGTGCCGCGCAGATGGGTCCGGAGGCCCTCCAGATAGACGTTCACGGCGGCCTTGCTGGCGCAATAGGCCGACTCGCCGGGGAGACCGACATATCCCGCCAGGCTTGAAACCGCCGCCAGCCGCCCGGATCGCCGTTGGAGCATCTCGGGCAGGACCGCCGCGATCGCGTACACGACGCCCAGCACATTGACATGGAACATCGCCTCGACGTCCGCGATGTTCACCGGGTCGAGCAAGGTCGGGGCGCCGACGCCCGCGCTGGCGATCAGCACGTCGATCGGACCAAGCTCCGCGCGGACCGCCTGTACGGCCTGTTCCACTTGTTCCCGGCTGGTCACGTCGGCCGGGACCGGCCAGGCCACCCCGCCCGTTCCGCGAATGATTCCGGCGAGCTCTTCGAGCGCGGCCCGCCGCCGGGCGATCAGGCCGACGCGCGCCTCCGCCGCGGCCAGTTGCCGCGCCAGTTCCCAGCCGATTCCGCTGGAGGCTCCGGTGACGATGGCGACTTGCCCGCGAAACCCGTGCTCCATGGTCACTCCCTGGCGCAGGCGCCATTGTTGCCGTCCGTTGCGGAGGATAGATTACCAAAAACGCAAGATTGATCCATCTTCCCTGATACCACAGTCCCATGCCCGATACGCTCGACCTTCTCATCGCCTCCCTGGAGCGAGACCCCGTCGTCCGCTATTTCCAGGAGGCTGCGCGAAGCTATCCCGATCTGCTCATGAAGGACTTGACGCTGGAAGCGGTCGGTCCCGACCGCCGGGCGAAGTTCCAGGGGCATTGGGTCGTCAACTTCGGGTCCGACAGCTTCCTCGGCCTGGACCAGGACCCCCGCGTGTGGGAGGCGGTTTGTCGGGGGCTGAAGCGTTGGGGGAGCCACAACGGCTCGTCGCGGGCCTTCGCCAGCGTGGCCGCGAACGTCGAGGCCGAGCACAAGCTGGCGGCCTGGCTCCAGTGCGAGAGCACCCTGATTTACCCCTCCGTCACGCTGGCCAATCATAGCGCGCTGCCGGCGCTGCTGACCAAGCGCGATGTGCTGGCCGTGGACAAAGAGGCCCACCACTCGATCCAGGAAGGGATGAACCTGGCTCGCGCCGCGGGCGTCAAGACGAACACGTTCGCACACGATGATCCCGCGGACCTGGAGCGCGTCCTGAACGAGCTGCGACCGTACCGCCATGCGGTCGTGGCCGTCGATGGCATTTACAGCATGACCGGCACGATGCCTCCCCTGGGCGAACTCCGCGCGGTGGCGGAGGCCCATGATGCCATCCTGTACGTGGACGACGCCCACGGCACGGGCATTCTGGGCGGGCAGGGACGCGGGACGGTCCTCGACACCCTGGGCGATTACCGGAGCACCGTGGTCGTCGGATCGCTGTCCAAGGCCTTCTCGTGTTTCGGGGCGTTCGTGGGCTGTCCGGAGCGCGTGAAGTCCGTGCTGAAGATCCGGTTCGGACCGTGGATTTTTGGCGGCCCGGTTCCGCCCCCTTATCTCGATGCCGTCTGCGCGGTCGTGGACATCCTCGACTCGCCGGAATATCTCCCCTTGCGGGCCCGTCTGTCGGCGAACATGGACCAGTTCCTGGCCGGCATGCAGCAACTCGGGCTGACCGTGCTCGGCGGCGTGGGGGCCATCGCGTCGGTGGTCGTCGGTGATGAGCTCGCCACCTTGCGGGCCGGGCGGGCCTTGTTCGAGAAAGGGTACTACGTCCAGTCCGTGGTTTTTCCGGGAGTGGCCCTCTACGGCGGCGTTCTCCGCGTCCAGATCAATGCCAACCACCGTCCGGAATCAATCGCCGGACTGGTCGCCGCGATCGCCGAGCTCAAGCAGGACGGCATGCTCGGGGCCCGCGTCTTGTAGGGTGGGTCAGCGGCGTCTGCGCCGCGCAACCCACCTTCTGTGGACCCAACGGATAGTGGGTTGCGCGGCGCAGACGCCGCTGACCCACCCTACAAGACGGACAAAAACGCCTCGTTGGCTCGTTGGTTCCGCGCGGCCGCTTCGCGGGCATCGACGACCACCGGGCTGGGATGGTCCAGGCGTTCGCAGAGCCGGTTCAACCGGGTCCCGAGCTGGACCGGGGACCAGTCGCCCAGCACATCGGCGCCGATCAGCCGCCCCTCGGCCGCGGCCAGAAACATCGTCAGCACCGTCAAGGACTCCGGGAGCCGCAGCAGGCCGGAGTCCCAGTTGACCGCCGCGTCGTCCGCGGTCAGCACGTCCTTATCGATCGATACATACAGCGGGTATTGACGCAGCTCCTCGATGTATGGCCGCAAGGCCGCGCGCAGGCTTTCCTCGAGCGCGTCCCCATCCACCAACAGGGGATGAACGGTCATGTCGGCCCAGGCACCGCGCACGAACCGGCGCCGGGCGGGAAACACGACGATCCGGCCCGCGCGGATCTCGGCCAGGGCGCCAGCCACCGATAGGCATTGTCGAAATCCATGTCTCCGCCGCAGTGAAACACCCGGCGCAGGCCCGTCAGCCGCAAGGCGTGCCGCAGCCACGTCCCGCAATGGAGGAACGGAATCCCCTTCATCCAGTCCGGGTGCTTGTCCAGAACCAGGAGATGGAAGGGCTCCGGATGCGCTCCAGCAAGGCCAGCGTGACGTGGTGAAAGTCGCCGGACCCAAAAAAAACGACCTCACCGTTCTGTGCAGGCATCGCGCCGGCCAACCACTGGCGGAACTTGTGGAATGTGCCGAATGTGCCGGCCAGCCGGATTTGCGGGCCCCAGTCACGAGCGGGCACCCGCTCCGCGTGGTGGAGCGAGAACAGCGCGTCTTGACCATCCAGGCTGCCATCCAGGTCGAGAATCCGTACACGCGACATTCGTCCTCCGCGGGTGGGATGATTCCGGCTGGACCGGATCGGCACGATGTACGGTCTGATGAAAGCCGATCCCCCCGAGCCGATCAAGAGCGCCGTCGCGTGAGACGAAATACAGACGTGGATACTGGTCATGGAACGATTGGAGAGATCAGGATGCTCTTCTCCCTCCTGGGGTTGATGGCCCCCTGTTTCTGGACAGACGTCCCTCTGTCGGGGTCGTATCTCTATCAGCCGGCCTACACCCTGGACCATGACCTGCGCGGTCCGGCCTCGCCTTACGTCCCTCAGCCGGGGGACATCTTCCTGGCGACCGACCAGGCCCAGTGGGCGCGCGTGGGGCACCGGCTGTGTGGGGGCCGGGGCGTCCATCACTCGGGCATCGTTTTTCAGCGGCCGGACGGGCGGATGGCGCTGATCGAAGCCGGGCCGTTCAACAAGACTCTCATCGAAGCGATGAATCCTCACGAGCATATGTTGAACCATGTAAAGGCCGGGGATTGCGTCTGGATTCGTCGGCGCCGGGTGCCGTTGACCCCCGCGCAGGCGGCCACCTTGACCGTGTTTCTCAGCAAGCAGGAAGGCAAGCCGTTCGCCACGCTGCGGATGCTCGTCCAGGTGACGCCCTTCCGCAACCGCGGCCTGCTCCGGACCGAGTACATGGGCAAGCCGCGCGGCGCCGATCGCGATCGTTACTATTGCGCCGAGCTTGTGGTCGAGAGTCTCGTTGCCGCTGGTTTGATGAATCGAGAAACGGCGCGGCCCTCGGCGACGTACCCGCGTGACCTGTTCTTCGGGCGTTCGAGCAACCCGTATATTGACGGCCACCTCGGCGAGCTCGAACCCGGCTGGTATCCTCCCGCACGATGGATGCCGGCGAATCTCCCCCAGATCGTCGCGACGGACAGCGGCCCCGTGAGACGCTGAGAGGGTGGGGATGCCGGAGGCCAGATTCCGGATGCCAGATGCCAGATTCCGGAGGCCAGATTCCGGAGGCCAGATGCCGGATGCCGGATGCCAGATTCCGGATCTCCGAGATACGGATTTGACTGGTATCCGGAATCTGGAATCTGGAATCTGGAATCTGGAAGTCATTGCACGGACAACATCGATTCGAGGACGAAGATCATGAACCCTCGCGGAGCCTCCGACGATAACGGCCTGAACCGCCGCGCCGTGCTGGCGCAATCGGCGGCGCTGGCCCTGCTCCTGAGTGGCGAGAACACCATGGCCGCCGTGTCGTCTTCGCACGCGTCCGCTGATGCCGGCCCCTTGAAAGAGAAGCTGCTCTCCTGCCTGGGCGGCCCCTGGCCCGAGCCGTGCGACCTCAAGCCGGTCGTCCGCGAGACCACCGCGAAGGACGGCTATCGCCTCGAATCCGTCACCTACGAGGTGGAGTCGGGCGCGCGTGTGCCGGCCTTCGTGCTGGTCCCCGACGGTGTGACCGCGGCGCACCCGGCGCCGGCGGTCGCCGTCTGGCACCAGCACAACGGCGCGTACCATCTGGGCAAGGTCGAGCCGGCGGGCCTGGCGGGCAGTCCCATGCACCACACGGGCGTCGCGCTGGCCAAGCTCGGGTATGTCGTGCTCTGTCCCGACGCCCTCTGCTTTGGCGAACGGCAGTGCCCCGACCTCAAGGGCGGCGACTTCGAGCGCTTCGAGTTTCTGCGCTATGTGGTGTCGGGCAAGTGCATGGCCTGGAAGAACATCCTCGACATGCGCCGGGCGGTGGATTACCTGTGTTCGCGGCCGGAGGTGCGGCCGGACCGCATCGGCTGCTACGGCCACTCGATGGGCTCGACGGACACCTGGCTGGTCGGACCGTGGGAGCCGCGTCTGAAATGCCTGGTGGGCAACTGCTGCCTGCCAACCTACGCCGCGATTCACCGGACGCACATCCTGCACTGTTTCCCGAACTTCATCCCCGGCTGGTTCTGTCATGGCGACACCCCCGACATCGCCGGCCTGATCGCCCCGCGCCGTCTGCATTTGAACTTCGGCGAGACCGATTCCGGCAGCCCGATCGAGGAAGTGCGCGAAGGCGTCCAGACCATCGCCAAGGCTTATGAAGCGGCCGGGGCGGCAAGTCAATTCACGTACTACATCGAGCCCGGCGCCGGCCATGTCCTCTCGGACGAGATGTGGAAGCGGGCGCGCGAGTGCTTCGAGAAGACGCTGAAGGCGTAGCGGACGTTGAAAGGGTGTACGAGACGCTCTTGTAGGGTAGGCTTCAGCCTGCCAATCCCATTGGAATCCAAAAGACTTTGGGATTGGCAGGCTGAAGCCTACCCTACAAGAGCGTCTCGTACACCCTCTACTTGGCCTTCGTCTCGGCCTTCTCCGGTTCCTTGTCCTTTTCCTGTTCCTTCTTGGCCGGCTCGGCGGCGCCCTCGCGATCCTTGATGGCGTTGGCGTCGCGCTCGCGATAGAGGGGCAGGTAGCGGTAGTAGACTTCGAGGGTCAGGATCGACAAACACGTGACGAAATGGCGGCCGGCTTGCTGGCCCCACTGGTCGGGGATGGGCTGCAAGGGGTCCCAGCTTCCATTGTCGCAGGCGCCGCGGTTGACGACCTGGATACTGACCAGGCCGTCGCGGATGCGGACGTTCCAGAGTTGCCAGGCGGGTCCCTGGAGGTTGTGCAGGAGCTGAGTGGCGTAGTACCAGTAGTAGATGTTGCGGGACTCGCTCTGGAACAGGTCGTTGGCCACCCGTTCCGCGCCGGCGATCAAGGGCGGGGACTGGCGGGGCCAGCCGAGATACTGCCGGGCCAGGAGCGCCTCGGCGGTCATCGACATCTTCGGGCCTTCGCCCGGCAGGTACGCGTAGGTGGCACCGATCGGGTCGGTAGCGGCCCGGTCGAGGTACTTGTTCGCGCCGTCGATCGTCGCCTTGGGGACGTTCAGACCGGCCAGGAAGGCGCTTCGGAGCGCGAACAATTGCCAGCCGAAGACGGAGGTGTCGCCCGCCTCACCGGGACTGTAGCGCCAGCCGCCGTCGTTGGGGTTCTGCCCCTTGATGATGAACTCGAGGGCTTTCTTGAGCGGGCCTTCGAGATCGGGGTCATGGGTCAGGCCGAAGGCTTCCGAGAGTGCCATGGCGGCGATGGCGTGGCTGTACATGCGGGTGTTGCCGCCGCTGGTCGAGAGCTCGCCGTCGGGCTTCTGGTGGCCGATGAGCCACTTCAGGCCCTTTTCCACGGATTTTTGATAGCGTCCCGGCTCCTTGTGGTTGTGCCCCGCGCCGAGCAGCGGGAGGAGGGCCAGGCCGGTGGCCGCGGTGTCGGAATCCATGTGCGGGCCGGCGGGGCAGCCGCGGCCCTTGCACTGGGGACGATGATCGAGGCTCCAGCTTCCGTCGGGCCGCTGATGGCGGACAATCCAGTCGAGCCCGCGTTCGACGGCCTGCTCGGAGAGCACCGAGCCGCCCTGGCGGCGGACCAGCTTGGCGCGCACGGCCGCCTGGCGGCCCGAGAAAGGTGTGGTCAGCTCACCGCCGCCGGTGCCGCCGCCGCCGCCTCCCAGACGCGCCGGGGCACCTTCGGCGAAGCCCGAGCCGATGGCCGCGCCCGCTCCCTCGCTGCCGCCGCCGGAGCCGGTCCCGGACAGGTTCAGCGATTCGGCCAGGTTCGCCAGCGCGGGCATCTCGGCGACCACGTGGACTTCCGACTTCGGGTCGGGCATCGTCGTGATCGAGGACTCCTCGTCGGTTTCGTCCTTGCTGAACGGGTCGCCGGCGCGGTCGCTCTCGGGACCCAGGCTCTCGACGTGCTCCTTGAGCTGCGAGGCGAACATCGACGTGTCGATCTTCACGCCCGCGTTGTTCTCGCCGCCCAGGTTCACATAGAAGAAGAGTCCCAGCGCCAGCACGAGCGCGCCGTGGAACGTGATGCTGGACCCCAGCGGCAAGAGCCAGGCCAGCCACGCGGGCGCCTCCTGGTCCAGGCGGCGGGCCAGGCGATACATGCGGAACCGCCACACGCGCACAAACCGAGGTTGACCGCGCATGTCCCGAGTGCCCCCTTCCGGGCCGAGTTCCCGACCGTGCCCGTTCGGCGTCTCATTCTACGATGAACAGCCTCGTTCCGCGCAGGGAGTACGTCCCGCCACGAAGTCCCCGCCAGCACCTGGCGAACCGGGAGTGCGGGTGCGACAATCCACCACTCCGGATCCGGACCTCGGCGCACACACCGCCAAGGGATATTCTACTCTAGGAGCCTACGGACGATGCAAGCTCGCTCCGAAACGCGCTGGACCCGCCGCGGAGTCCTGCAAGCCGCCACCGCAGTCACCACCGCCAGCCTTGTGGGCCGCTCCGCGACGGCCGCGGACGACGAGTCCGGGAAGATCGTCAAGAAGGGACGCATCAAGCAGTCGGTCTGCAAGTGGTGCTTCGGCAAGCTCTCGCTCGACGAGCTCTGCGTCGCGGCCAAGCGCATGGGCCTGGTCGGCATCGACCTGATGGGGCCGGGCGACTTCGCGACCTTGAAGAAGTACGGCCTGGTGTCCACCCTCGTCCCCTCCAACGCACTCGACAAGGGCCTCTGCGACCCGCAGTACCACGAGGCGAGCCTCAAGGCGATGAACGCCGCCATCGAGGCCACGGCCAAGGAAGGCTGGCGCAACGTCATCTGCATGTCGGGCAACCGCCGCGGCATCGACGACAAGACGGGCATGGACAACTGCCTGAAGGCGCTGAAGGAGATCGTCCCGGTCGCCGAGAAGGCCCACGTGATCCTCAACATGGAGCTGCTCAACAGCAAGGTCGATCACCACGACTACATGTGCGACCACTCGGCCTGGGGCGTCGAGCTCTGCAAGCGGGTCGGCTCGGACAATTTCAAGCTGCTGTACGACATCTACCACATGCAGATCATGGAAGGCGACGTGATCCGCACGATCCAGCAGAATCACGAGTTCTTCGGCCACTACCACACCGGCGGCAACCCCGGCCGCCACGAGCTCGACGACACCCAGGAGCTGAACTACAAGGCCATCGCCAAGGCCATCGCCGACTCCGGCTTCGATGGCTACGTCGCCCACGAGTTCATCCCCAAGCGCGACCCGCTCACCAGCCTGGCCGAGGCCGTGGCGATCTGCGATCAGTGACACGGTGGATTTCAACGCAAAGAACGCGAAAACCGCAAAGAAGGGAAGGAAAAGAGAGGGAACGGGAGTCTTGTCGGGAGGGTGGCGCGTCGTGCCACCCTCCCAACACAGAATTCAGGCAGAACCCAGGAGGAACGCGATGAGAGCTACCCTGGCCGTTGCGGTGGTCTGGACCGCTGGAGTCCTCGGCGCGGTGGCCGCGCCTGCGGAGAAGCCGGTGAACCTCGCGCCTGATCTCGCCCTGGGCGCGGATGGTCAGACCCACTGGAAGGTCGCGCACGGCCAGGGAAAGCGGGTCGGACGCGAAACGCTGGCCATTCACGGCGGCAGCCATGAGAGCGACCTCTGGCAATCCGAGCCGATCCGGTTGCAGCCGGGGAGCCTCTATCATTTCGAGGTGCGCGCAAAGCGCCTTGATGGCGCGGGCTCGATCATCGCGGGACCGTCCTTCGCCAATCGGGATTTCAGCGTGTCCGCGGGCGAGTCGAAGCGGCTGGCGTTCGATTTTCAGGCCCCCGTGGAAGTCGGAGAGACCACGCTCCACCTGGGTGTCTGGGAGGCGACTGGCACCGTGCAGTTCGACCAGGTGCGGCTCGTGCCGGTGATCCCCGTTCATCAGCAAGCGGGCCATCTCGTGCTCGGCGATGGCGAATCGATCCGCGACGGCCGCTACCAGTTCGCGGGCACATTCGGTCACGCGACCAGCAATTATCATCGCACCCTGGAGCGCACGACGGCCTCGTTCAACTCCGACCGTTTCACGCTCTCGGGCCGGGCCGAGCTCGTGTACCGCTTCGGCTTGCCAGGGACCTCATTCCGCGATGGCCAGCTCCGATTCAACGTGAATTACCGCGTGCGCGGCGGGTGTGAGGCGGACGTCAGCCGCGACGGCCGGACCTGGCAGACTGTTGCCAAGCAGGAAAAACTCGGCACCGCGACCGTGACGCTTCCCAAAGAGTTCTTCCCGACCGAGAGTCTTCTTGTGCGGCTGCGCACGACCTCGGAAGACACCAACCTCCAGATCAACGAGGTCAGCTTCGAGGCGGCCCTCTCCGGCAATCTGCCCGACGTGATCGGCCAGACGGTGTGTGCGGAGATCAGGTCCGCCGTCGCCGCGCTTTCAGGGTCGAGTCGGCCACGTTCTCCGCAGGCGGGATCGGGAGAGAAGGCGTTTGCTGCTGTCGATCCGGAACGCACAGGAGACGCAACAGACGGTCGCCGTCTCCCTCACGCTGGAACCGGCGACGCCGGACGGTCCAGGTACGACGAAGACGGTCTCCAAGGTCAGTCAACAGCCCGTTGTGATGCCGGCGAATGCCGTCAACGATGTGGCGGTCCCGATCCCTGCCGCGCCTCCCGGCCGATCGGATGTGACGGTCCGCGTCACGAGCCCGTCGGGAATCGAAGCCGCGCTGATGTTGCCGCTCGTCGTGCCGGACTTCGAGCGCGCCGACTACGGCAAGCGGATCGAAGGCGTGGCCGGACCGGCGGCCGTCTGGTGGTGCGACGCGACGCACAAGATCCCCCGCCATCGCGCCTTGCCGATGGAGGCCAGCCCCGCCGCCGAGTTTTCCGCCGCGCGCAACGACCGCGAGGCGGTACAGATCGTGGTCCAACCGTCGCAAGCGTTGAAGAACCTCACAGCGACGGCCGGCGCCTGGCCGGACCAAGTGGCGCGTCGATCCCCGCCTCACAAATCCAGATCCTCCGCGAGTACTACCATTACGTCACGCACCCGACCGATTCGACCGGCACCCGCGACTGGTGGCCCGACGCGCTGCCGCCGTTGAGCAAACCAATCGACATCACCGCCGACGAGCAACAACCGCTCTGGGTGCTCGTGTCCGTCCCGAAAGACGCCCCCGCGGGTGATTACCAAGGCTCGATCGCCCTGAAAGCCGACGGCTGGTCGGCCGCCGTGCCCATCCGGCTGCACGTCTGGAACTTCACGCTGCCGGACAAGAACCACCTGGAAACGGCCTTCGGGTTCTCGCCGCACGAGGTCTTCCGCTATCACAACATCAAGACCGAGGCCGATAAGCGCACGATCCTCGACCTGTACTTCCAGAACTTCGCCGCGCACCGCATCAGCCCGTACGATCCGACGCCCCTCGACCCGATCCGGGTGAAGTTCCTTGACGAGGCCCAACCGCCCCGCGCGGAGGTCGATTTCCGCGCGTTCGACTCGGCGCTGAGCCGGGCCATCGCGCAGTACCATTTCACGAACTTCCAGCTACCCATCCAGGGGATGGGCGGGGGGACGTTCGAATTCCGCGTCGCGCCGGGCATCGGACGCGACAAGGAAGAGTCGCCCGAGTACCAGGCCCTGTTCGCCAGCCAGGTCCAGCAGTTGGAAGCCCACCTGCGCGAAAAGGGCTGGCTCAAGATGGCCTTCGTCTACTGGTTCGATCGAGCCCGAGCCGAAGGATTACCCGTTCGTTCGCGCCGGCATGGACCGGATCAAGCGTTCTGCCCCCGGCATTCAGCGCATGCTCACCGAGGAACCCGGCGATGACCGGCTGGCCGGGGCCGTCGATATCTGGTGCCCCATCACGCCGAACTACAACGAGAAGGGTGCCGCCGCCTGCCGTGCCCGGGGCGAGCGGTTCTGGTGGTATGTCTGCACCGGCCCAAAGGCGCCGTTTTGCACGCTGTTCATCGACCACCCGGCCACCGAGCTCCGGGTCTGGCTCTGGCAGACCTGGCAGCGCAAGATCGTCGGCAACCTGGTGTGGGCCTCGAATTACTGGACCTCGCCGACCGCCTTCCCGGACTCGGCCGAGAACCCGTACGAGGACCCGATGAGCTACGTGGCCGGCGGCGGCGGACTGACCAAGGGCACGAAAGCCTACTGGGGCAACGGCGACGGCCGCTTCCTCTACCCGCCTGAACTGGCGGCGGAGCCCGGCCGCAATGACGGGAAACCGATCCTCGAACCGCCCGTCTCCAGCATCCGCTGGGAGATGCTCCGCGAAGGCATCGAGGACTATGAATACCTCTTCCTGCTGCGCGATCTGCTGGAAAAACGCCGCCCTGGCCTGGACAGCGCGGCTGTCCAGCGCTTCGAAACGTCTGCTCGAAGTCCCGCCCGCCATCACGCGGGACATGACCACCTTCACGACCGACCCCGCGCCGATCTACGCCCGGCGCGCGGAAATCGCCGGGGCCATTGAGGAACTGTCGCGATGACTTCTCGTAAGGTGGGCATCGCCCACCTCTCCTCTCGGGTGGCATGCCCACGTCTTCGTGGGCATGTCCGGCGGTGTAGGCAGGGCGACCGGACATGCCCACGAAGACGTGGGCATGCCACCCGAGAGAGAACAACATCGGCCGGCCTCAGCTCTTCAAGCCCGAGAAGTCCGGCTTGAGCTGCTCGCACTTGTCCATCATCTCTTTCCACGTCACCTCGCCACCCTTGTAGGCGGCGGTGCGGCCGAGGATGCAGGTCAGGTTCGAGCGCACGGCCTGGGGCGCCGTCGTGTTGTCCACCTTGCCGGCGGTGATGAAGTCGTAGAAGTCGTTGATGTTGCGGACGCACCCCTCGGTGAACAGGTTCGTCATCCGGCCGCCCTCGTAGGGGTGCTTGCCGCGGATGTTGACCTCGCCCATGTAGTCGGTGTTGGCGACGCCCTCACTGCCATAGACGCGGCAGCCGATGACATCGACCGCGCCCGGCACGTCCTTGTTCTCGGTGAACGAGACCGCGAAGCCGTCGGGGAACTGGTACAAGACGGCCATGTGGTCCCAGATGTTGCCGTACTTGCGCACCGCCCGCCCGCCCGTGCCGTATGCCTTGACCGGATCGGCGTTGGCGAACCAGCAAGCGACGTCGAGCGCGTGGATGCTCTGCTCGACGATCGAGTCGCCGCTCAAGGCGAGTGTCTGGTACCAGAGGCGCAGGCGGTCGTCGGGGGTGTTCACGGGCGCGTCGTGGACGGTCGTGGACCAGGGGTAGGTGGCCTCGGCGCTGACCAGCTTGCCGATGGCCCCTTCGCGGACGCGTTTGAGGGTCTCGCGGTAGATGTCGTTGGCGCGGGTCTGGAAATCGACCAGGAAGACCAGCTTCTTGGCGGTCGCCTTCTTGCCGGACTCGGCGAACGACACGCAGCCGGGCACGTCCACCGCGATCGGCTTGGCGCAGAAGACGTGCTTGCCGGCCTCGACGGCGGCGGCGGCATGCTGGGGATGGAAATAGGGCGGCGTCTCGATCACGACCGCGTCGAGCGGCTGATCGAGCACCCGCTTGTAGCCGGACAGGGTCGAGAACAGCCGCGCGGAGTCCACCTTGAACTTCTTGCCGTACGCGTCCACGCGGTCCTGGAAATAATCCGCCGCCGCGACGATCTGGTACTTGCCGGACTGGGCGAACAGGTTGCTGATCCAGTTCCCCCGGCCGCCCGTGCCGATGAGGCCGATCCGGACCGCCTCGTTGGCCGCGCTGCCGCGCACCAGTTCGGGCTTGATGATCGCCACCGTGGCCGCGGCCGTTCCCGCCAGAAAATCACGACGCTTCAGCGACGCCGCCGGATGTTTGTCGGTCATGTTTCGAACTCCTGGGATGAAAGGTCACGACTCCTCGCCGCCAGTTTGATGGTTTGCCCCCCCAGGTCAAGGGACTACCGAACCCGGGGCGCCGGCTCCGGCAGAAACGCCAGGCTCAGGAAAAGCCCGTCCAGCTCGATCATGAGGGCTTGTTCGATCCCTCTTTCGAGCGTCTGGCGCAGCGAGGATTCGTCGCTTTCACCAGTGACTTCGCCCGCCCAGCGCACAATCTGGCGGAACGAGCGGGCCGTGTCGCAATACGTGTAAAGGTCGCGCTCGAACCCGGCGAGACGGTGCTCGAACGCCCGCGCGCAGGGCCGCGTGTCGAAGATCACGAGCCGCGATCCCCCGATGTCCGTGGCGCGCAGCGTCACCGTGCCGGCCGTGCGCCGCCAGGCTTCGAGCGCAACGAGCGTGGGCTGTAAATATTGCGGATTCTGAGACTGTCGCGAGGAGACCGGGTCAAGTTCGAAATCCTTGCGGAAACGGCAGTGGGTGCCACGGGTTCCGCTTTGGGAACCCGTGTCCGGAGCTGACTGCCACGGGTTCTCAAAGCAGAACCCGTGGCACCCCAGATCTTCTGCAGGAGAGCCGGATATCGTTGCTAGAGTATCCGGAATCTTCGCCGCAACCTCCGACTCGGTCGTGAAGTAATAGGCCAGGTTCTCCAGGGCCTCGTCGGGAAAGGGATAGACGTGCCGGTACGCCGGACTCGGATGAGGCCGGGGCAGGCCGAAGGCGCCGGGATCTTCAAAATACGGACTGAAGCGGTCGATGCGCACCCGGCCTTCCGCCTGGGGAGGGACCAGATGCGCGAGCTTGGCGAACAGGGCGGGCAAAGGCTCGTAATCGGCCGGTTGTTCCCCCGGCACGCCGTAGAGGAAGTTCCACTTGACCTCAATCCCAGTCGCGCTCAGCCACTTGAGCGTTTGCACGTTCTGGACTGCGGTCACGCCCTTGCACATCCGTCGCAGGATGGGCGTGGACAAGGTCTCGATGCCAAGCTGGGCCGCGCCAGACCGGCCGCCACCAGGTCGTCGGCCTGCGTGCGCGTCATGTTCGTCTTCAGCTCATATTCCAGTTCCAGGTCGAGACCGGCCGCGCGCACGAGCGGCAGGAACGAGCGGTAATAGCGGTGATCGAGGATGTTATCCGTCGCGCAAACTTTATGAACCGCATAGCGCTCGGTCAGAAACCGCAATTCCCGCACGGCCCGCTCGGGACTCTTGCTCCGGAAGGCGATCGCGCCGCCGTTGAGCCCGCAGAACGTACACTGGGACTTCGCCCCCCACCAGCACCCCCGGGCCGATTCGAACAGCAAGACGGGCTCGATCTCGGCTCGAAGCGGGCTGCGGCCAAGACGCTCGAAGTAGTCGTCGCAATCGGGGTAAGGCAGGTCGTCGAGCACGACCTTCGGACGTTCCTGAGGCTCGCTCGCCGTCCCGCCGCGCGCGAAGACCCCGCTCCACGGCTCGATCGGCTGCCCGCCAAGGATCTGACGGACGACGGCGGGAAACGTCTCGTCGGCCTCTCCCGAGAACACCAGGTCCACCTGCGAAAACTGGCGCAAGATTTCTTGCCCCATCGCGCCTTCGCAGCCCGCGCCTCCCAGGCAGATCGTGATTTGCGGATGGGCCTCCTTGATCCGCCGCGCAGGCGCCAGCGCGGCCAGCATCTGCTGAAACGTCACGGTGAAGCCGACAATCTCGTATTGCGACCAGTCCGTACTCGCAAAGCATGAATCCAGAAATGCGGGGATGACCGCGCCCGCCTGCTCGAAGTCGCGTCGATCGGCATCGGAGAACAGCGGGTCGGTGGCGCGAAGGACGTTTTCAAAGTACGCCTCATCGCTGGAAAGGCGCCCCGCGAAGAGATGACGGGCGAAGAGGCGTTCGCCTCCCAGCACGAAGCCGAAGGCGTCATCGATCCACCGGTAACATTCCAGCCCGAGACGTTCCGCCAGATCGAAATGAAAGTAGGCGATATCGCAACCAATGCCCTCGCGCCGGAGCGCAGGCCTTGAGCAGGCTGATGCCGAGCGCCGGCCATCGCAGGCTGCTGAACGGCATGTTGACGAGCAGGACGCGCGACATGGACACTCTCCGGGGCGGTCAATCCTGGCTCCAGCGTAACCGTCCGCGCCGCGGGCGTCAGCCCTTCGTAGGGTGGGCTCGGCCCACCTTCTTCCGGCTTCGGACCCGGATGGTGGGCCGAGCCCACCCTACAAGACTGTCCGAACCTGGGGTCACGGCGTAGGATGTCTTTCGATAAGTGACGGCCCCGGGAAGGACTTTGAGGGAAGGTTGCTGCCCGTGTCTTGCTGCATTCTGACGCTGATCGTGTTGTGTGCCAGTGCCGGGGATGAGGGAAAGACCGAATCCGTCCCACCGGCCGCGAAGGGCCAGGAACAGAAACCCTACCTGGACTTCCGCCAGCGTGCCACGCCCTACGCCGGTCCCGGCCGCGACGTTGAGGAACCGGCCGGGGTCAATGAAGTCCTCATCGGCTATTTTGGTCCGAGCGATCCCGACGATCCTGCGGGCGGCGACCTCTGGCACGCGGCGGAATGGGCCATTCACGAGGCCAATACCCAGGGCGGCTATCACGGAAAGCCGTTCCGCCTGGTCCCCGCCTGGTCCGAAAATCCCTGGAAAGCGGGCATTTCTCGGCTGGCACGCATGGTCTACCAGGAAAAGGTCTGGGCGATCCTCGGCGGTATCGATGGGACCTCCGCGCACCTGGCCGAGCAGGTCGTCGCCAAGGCCCGGCTGCCGCTCATCAGCCCGGCCAGCGGCGATCGCTCCGCGAATGTGGCGAATGTCCCCTGGATGTTCTCGATCCTGCCTGGCGATCACCTGCAAGCGCCCGTGCTCGTCGATGTGCTCGCGCACAAGCCGGCCTTCGCCGAGATCTCGACGGACGAGCACGACGCCCATCGCTTCGTCGTGGAGCTCGACCACGCCTTGAACGAGAAACACCAGACCGCGCACTTCCGCCACGTGATCGCGGACGTGGACCGCGATTCCCCGGCGACATGCCGTCTGGTGGTCTCGGAAGGGGTCGAGGCGGTTGTGGTCGTGGCCAGTCCTCATCCTTGTGCGCGATTGCGTGCGCGACCTGCACAGCGCGGGTTACCGCGGCGTGATCCTCGGCGGGCACACGATGGGCCGGCGACAGTTTCTCAACGAGACGGGACCGGCCGCCGAGGGCGTACTATTCCCTCTTCTGTTCGATGTCGAACGTTCGCCCCGCGACTTCCGCGACGGTTTTGAGAAGCGTTTTCACACCCCGCCCGACTACGCCGCCGCCGCGGCCTTCGACAGCGTGAACCTGCTGGTTGCCGCCGTGCGCAAGGCTGGCCTGAACCGGGCCCGGATCGGCGACGCTCTGCGCGAGTTGTCCCCCTGGACGGGCGTGACCGGGACGGTCACCTGGGACCGCCTCGGCAGCAACACCCGGCCGGTCGGGCTGGGCACGATCCGCGAGGGGCGGGTCGTGCGGGCACGGTAGTCTGTAGCTACGGGATGATGCGTGTCTGGTAGCGCTCGGGGTGCCACTGGCTCTGCCAGTGTCCGGCCGGAGCGGAGCACTGGCAGAGCCAGTGGCACCCGAGACAAGGCCCACGACCAGCATCCTGGCGACGGCCAGCCACGGGTCCGGTGGGAGCCGGATGGTGGGCGGAGCCCACCCTACGGGATCGAACGTGTCTGGTAGCGCTGGCGGTCGCGCCGGGTCTGGTCGGTGTCGGGGTAATGCTGATCGGAACCATACGGGTACGCCGACATGGCATGGAACGGGCAGGGGCTCGACGTGATCGCCAGCACCCGTGTAGAGGTCCATGTCCTTGCAGTAGCTGTCGGTCCCGAGCAGGAACGTGCGCGTTTTCCCTTCCGGCACCGGGCCGAACGCGGCGGCCGGGAAACGCAGGGTGATCTCGTCGCCGGACGCCATGATGACGAAGCGATCGTCGGCGTCCTGGACGAGCTCGGTGACATCGCCGTAGCGCGTGTACGTCCCGGGCATGCGCAGCCAGGTGTTCGACGAATCGATCGTGGAATAATCCAGGAGCGTCGGCTTGCGGCCGTCGGGCGAGTATTCGCGCGGGAAGCCGAGGAAGTGCAGATCGGCACGGGCGGGCGAGAGGGACTTCAACCCGGCGTGAATGTCTCCCCGGACCGGCGCGAGCACGATGCGATCCCAGGAGATGTCCATGTTCGACGCGATCCGCAACCGCCGATCGCCCGGCTGGAGCTTGCCGGTCAGGTCGAGAGTCATGACGTGATTGATCCCCGCGGGATAGCCGGCCTCGTGGGCAAGCTCGACCCAGCGCCCGTCGCGCTCGACGAGAACGCTCGGGGCCTTCAATCGCAGCCCAGCCTGGGCGGCGGCGTAGTTCGAGGTCGAGGTGCTGTACTCGACCCAGCCGTCCAGCAGCAGGACCTTGGGGGTGTCGCCTGGCAAAGAAGCCAACCGATCACCGAAGTCGAGCTCGACGAAATGATCGTGCGCGTAGCCGGCAAAGCGCCGATCGGGCTCGTTGGCGCCGGCATAAACCCGATCACTCTTGCGCAGGGCGTCGGTCACGTCCCGACCGCGATGATCGACGACGCGGATGGGTTCCAAGACTTTATCAAAGCAGAAAACTTCAAACGGAGGCGGCGGAGCGGCGACGGCGGCCATCTCGTGCGGATAGATCTCGGTCCCGACCGGGTGATCGACGGCGATGAGTTTCGCCTCGTCGAAGTAGACGATCTCTTCGAGCGGTTCGACGACCTGGAGGACGTACTCGCCGTCGCGCGGTTCCAGGCGGGGGAGCCGGACGTACTCGGTCGGGTCGGGCGGGGCGAAGGTGTGCGGGCCGGTGCGGTAGCCGAGTCCGCCGACGCCGCCGAAGTCGGAAACGAAGGCGAAGCGCTGGCCGTCCCAGGCGAACAGGTGCGGGCAGGAGGTCGTCCGGCGGCAAACTTCAGAAACGGTGACGACCTTGTCCGCGGCCATCTCGAGCTCGGCCTGCAAGATCGAGTCGGGCCAGAGGATGCGGAGCCATTGCACGTCATGCTCGGCGCCGAGGCCCGCGTGGAGCCGCAACGGCGGCATGGCGGTCGCCCCCGACGGCGTGCCGACGACCAGTTGCTGCGACACCGTGCCGGCCCGGATCTCCACCCGCGCGCCGATCGGGGAGTTGGGCGACCGCCCGGTCTGGTCCTGCGGTCGCTTGCCGGCCAGGTCGAGTTCGATCCAGTGGCCGCCTTGCGTGGCATTCTCGATCAGAAGGGGCGGCTGGCCCATCACCGCGAGCAGGATGTCGCACCGGCCGTCGCCGTTGAAGTCGGCGGCCACTCCCACGGCGTCGCCGGAGAAATCCAGGCTCGAAAGCAGGTTCCCCGGATCGGCTTTCGAGGCGGGAACGAAACGGGCATTCGGCCAGTCGTTGAGGAGCAACTCCGGTCCCCGCGTGCCGTCGGGGCGGCGGGCGTCAAAAATGACGATGTCCAGGTCGCCGTCATTGTCGATGTCCACGAACTGCCCGCCCGTGCCGCCGAACGCTTTGCAATGGGCCTCGAAATCGGTGTCGGGATCGAACGTCCAGTGGCCGCGGTTGCGGAATAGCCGTACCTCCTTGCCGTTGAAGACGAGCAGGTCGCGGCGGCCGGTCTTGAACGGGTCGCCCGTGGTGGCGCTGACGGGGGCCTCGATGTCCAGGCCGGTGGCCTTGGCCTCACGGATGCGATACTGGCCGACGCGGAAGTTCTCCCAGGCGATCGGCGGGCCTTGCGAGGGGAGGAGGATCAAATCGACGTCGCGGTCGCCGTCGAAATCGTCGGCGACGAGGGCCGAGATGGGCGTCTTTTCCATCGCGAGGCCGAGCGTCGGGGCCATGTCCTCGAAGGTGCCGTCGAGCTTGTTCAGGAAGACCCGGCTGGCGGCGGCCGTTTGCTTCTCGCCAGGCGGCACCGAGCCCGCGGCCAGCCGCGCGGCGAGCAGGTCCAGGTCGCCGTCGCTATCGAGATCGACCAGGCGGGCACAAGCCGTCAACGGGGCCGACGGGTCGGCGGGCGGCCCGGCGCCGGGGTGAACTTGCCCTTGCCATCGTTCAGGAAGAGCTGGTCCGTGCCGGCTCCTCCAACCCACAGGTCGAGGTCGCCGTCGTTGTCGATGTCGCCCAGGCAGGGGACAACGCCCTTGTCGGCCAGCTTGGCTCCGACCGTGAAATGGCCCTGGCCGTCGTTGAGGAGCACGACGGTCCCGCCCTGCTCGCCGGCGCCACAAAGGACGATATCGAGGTCGCCATCACCGTCGATATCGCCCACGGCCATCCCCGGCACCTTCACCGCGCCGCCGGACCAGGTCCAGTCGTGGAGTGGGACATCGAGCTTGCGGACCTCCGGCGCGAAGAGCACGCGCGGCGCGGGGGACATCGGCGCGGGCTTCAGCGGCAGGCCGTCGGCGCCGAGGGCCATGTAGTACTTGCCCATGGCGGCGTACGGAGCGCTCACGCCGTAGGACCCGACGGCCAGTTCCTGCGGTTTCAGCTCCTTGAACCGCTGGAACAACGGCGTGGCCTTCTCACGCTGCCTGGTCCGGTTGTACAGGTTTCCGAGTTGGTAGTAGGCCGAAATGAAGCCGGGATCGCGCTGGACCACGTCTTCCAGCACAGGAATGGCATCGTCGAGGCGTCCCAGGCTCGTCAGGATCTCGGCATATTTGAAGGCGACGAACGGGTCGAGCGGATCGCTCTTGTGGACCTGCTCGAAATGGACGAGGGCCTTGTCGTTCTCGGAGATGTGCTGGTAGTAGACTCCCAGGCAGAAATGGGCCCAACGGTTGTCGGGTTCGGCCTTGAGGATCTGGAGGAATTCCTTTTCAGCCCGCTTCAGGGCGTCGCCCGCGCCGCCCTCGTCCTGCATGTTCAGCAGTGCCAGGCCCAGGTTGACCCGCGCGGCGGTCCAGCTCGGAAAGGCGCTCACGACCTTCCCGAACGCCTGGGCGGCCTCGGCGTACTTGTATTGCTCCAGCAGCGCGGCCCCGCGGTTGAAGTCCGCCAGCGCCTGGGGCACGTTGTCGGCCTTTGGGGCCGAAGGCGCGACGACCGCAGGTTTGACAGCCGCCGGGGCCGGACTGGGCTTGCTCTGCGGCACGTTCTCGGCGTCGTGGTGGCAGCCCGTCGCGATGGTTCCGATGAGGAGCAACACGCCCAGTCGGGGCGATCTCGGCCCGGATGGGGAAGATCGAGCAGGGGTCATTCGAAAGAGGCTCCAAAAGAACGATGAGTGATCGAACAGCCTCAAGAGAGTCATTCTAATCACCCGGCGTCTTGGGTGGCATGCCCACGTCTTCGTGGGCATGTCCGGAGCCGCGGGGGGATCGGCGGACATGCCCACGAAGACGTGGGCATGCCACCCAAGATGCCGGGCATGCCACCCGACAATGGGAAGGCGGTTTCCGAAATGGGACTTCCCCCGGAACGCCTCGACCGTCGGGCCTGCGTTCGGCTATCCTGGTTCGGGGCACACCGCGGTGGTCGTCGTGCGCCAGAAGGGAGCCGGTCGGAACGGTCATGGATATCGCCAAGCTTGCGCTCGAAGACGGGACGGTCTACACGGGACGCGCCTTCGGGGCACGGGGAGAGGTCGACGGCGAGGTCGTGTTCAACACGAGCATGACCGGCTACCAGGAAATCTTGACCGATCCGTCGTACAACGGCCAGATCGTCACGATGACCTATCCGCTGATCGGCAACTACGGCGTCAATTTGCAAGACGTCGAGAGCGGCCGGCCCTGGGTCCGCGGGTTCATCGTCCGCGAGCTCAGCCGGCTGGCGAGCAATCACCGGTCCGAAAATCATCTCGACGGTTACCTGGCCGAACACGGCATTCCGGGCATCGAGGGCGTGGACACGCGCAAGATCGTCCGCCAGACGCGGCGTGCTGGGGCTCTCAAGGGCATCCTGTCGTCGGTGGACTTCGACGATGATCGACTCGTGGCCAAGGCGCGGTCCAGCCCCGGGATGGTGGGACGGGACCTGACCCAGGAAGTCATGCCGGCCGGGGTGACGTGCTGGGACAGGGGTTTCGAGAGCGACCTCGTGACGAAATCGCCCGAGGAGGTGGCGGCCGTCAACGGCTCGTTGCGGCGCCCGCACGTCGTCGCGCTCGACTTCGGCATGAAGTGGAATATTCTCCGGCACCTCGTCGAGATCGGCTGCAAGGTCACGGTCATGCCCGGGACGGCCACCGCCGAGGAGATCCTTGAACGCGCAGCCCGACGGGATCTTCCTCTCGAACGGACCGGGCGACCCCGGCGCCTGGTCCGACGCCACGAACACACTCCGGACCCTGTTCCGCACCGCCGCCGAGGCGCGCGGGATGCCGATCTTCGGCATCTGCCTGGGCCATCAGCTCCTGGGACAGGCCTTCGGCGCCCGGACCTTCAAGCTCAAGTTCGGCCACCGCGGCGCCAACCACCCCGTCCGGAACGATCAGACCGGCCGCATCGAGATCACGACCCAGAACCATGGCTTCGCCGTCGATCCCGCGACGCTCCCCGCCGACGTGGTCCCGACCCACGTCAACCTGAATGATCAGCACGCTCGAGGGCCTGCGGCACACCCGTCTGCCGATTTTCAGCGTCCAGTATCACCCGGAAGCCTCGGCCGGCCCGCACGACAGCGCGTACCTGTTCGCCGAATTCCGCACGATGATGGGGTGAGCGCGAAATTGCCGATTTTCGATCGAACCATTCCGGCCGGGTGGCGTAGTCGCATCTAGACCCGCACGGGCCGCGAGGTCATAATCGGACAAAAAGGTTGGGTTTTCCGAACGGGTCCAGCCAGGGCGGCCGCTCATCCCCAAGTGCTCCGATGTCTGGGGGTCCGAAAGACGATGAGCCAGGGTTCTGCGACGCGGGCATCGGGTCGTTGTGAGAGGCTATCCGGAAAGCCCGGTTTTAGCCCCGAAGGGGCGGCAGTGAATAGCCCGGGGCGTCAGCCCCGGGAACCGGAGCCGCGACGAGAGCATCTTCCTCCGAAGCCCCGCAGGGGCGACAGAACGGTCCGTGGGGCAAAGACATCGGCCGCCCCTGCGGGGCTTCCGAGAGGGTTTGTGGCGCGTTGTTCCCAGTTCCCGGGGCTGACGCCCCGGGCTATTCACTGCCGCCCCTTCGGGGCTTTCCGGATAGCCTCTGAGAGTGCCTGGCTGGCGGCGCTGATCGGTTCGATGCTTCTCGCCGCACAAGCGATGGCCGCGGAGACTTCGCCCGTCGGCGTGCCGCTGGTGGTCACGCAATTGCCCGCCGGCACGGACGCGGAGCGCCAGGGACCGCGCGCCCAGGGCATGCGGCCGGCCGACTACGGCGACGGCGCCCGGCTGGTTCTGGTCCGTCCGGATGGGTCCGTCAAGCCGCTGGCCGAAGGGTTCCAGAGCGCCTGTGATCCGGAGGTGTCGTTCGACGGCAAGCGTGTTCTCTGCGCCGGGAAACACGCGGCGGCCGACCCCTGGAACATCTTCGAGATCGACCTGACCAGCGGGCAGGTGCGGCAGATCACCCGGGACCTTGGCGATTGCCGGCGGCCGATCTACCTGTCCTCGTTCTACACGATCACGGAGAACGAGCCCTGGGACCAGATCGGTTTCGTCAGCACCGGGGCCGGCCAACGGGATGAATTCGGCGGCGCGCCGGCCACCAGCCTTTATACCTGCAAGCTCGACGGGTCGTTTGCGCACCGAATCACATACAACCTGTCCAGCGACGACAGCGCGGCCATCATGCCCGATGGGCAGTTGCTCTATGCCTCCTGGCATCGGGCCACCTTTGAGGACGGCCTGGCGGGACGGATCGGACTGGAGAGCATGAATACAGATGGCTCCGACCGTGCGCCGTTCGTGCCGCGCGGGCGTCGCATCCAGCACATGCCGTGTCTCACGATGGACGGCCGGGCGGTTTTTGTCGAGGCGGACGCGCTGCCCTGGGACGGTGCCGGCCGGCTGGCGAGTGTCGGACTGCGGCGTCCTTTGCACTCGTATGAGCCGATCGCCGTGCCGGACGAGCTCCTTTTTCATTCCCCCGCGGCGCTGCCGGGCGGGCGGATTCTCGTCTCGGCGCGGCCTGCGGACGGCTCGGGCACGCACGGTGTCTTCTGCCTGGACCTGACCTCGAAGACGCTGGCGCCGGTTTTCGATGATCCCAAGTTCCACGACATCCAGGCGAAGCCGGTGTGCGTCCGCCGCCGGCCCGATGGCCGTTCGAGCGTCGTCTCGGAGCGGGACGAGACGGCCACGCTTTACGGCCTGAACCTGTACACGACCGACTTTCCCCGCCGCGACTGGCTGCCGACGGGATCGGTGAAGACGCTGCGGGTGATCGAAGGCATTCCGGCCAAGACGAGCGCGGACGGTGCTCCGAAGGTGCCGCAACTCTCCTCCCGGCGCATTCTGGCCGAGGTGCCCGTGCCGGCCGACGGTTCCTTCCACCTGGTCGTGCCGGCCAACACGCCGCTCCAGTTGCAGATCCTCGATGAGCGCGGCCTGGCCTTGCGCAGTTGCGGCTGGATCTGGCGCGCAGCCACCAGGCGCAAGGGTGCATCGGCTGCCACGAGGACCCCGAGCGGACGCCCGACAATCTTCTTCCGGAAGCAATCCAGAATCCGGGTGTCACGGTACTGACACCCATCGAAAAGCGCGAGACCGTCTCCTTCGCGCGGGACATCGCTCCCTTGCTGAAATCCCGGTGTGCGTCCTGTCATGGCCCCGGGGGATCGTCTCCGGCACTCGTCCCGGACCCGTCGGCGAAAGAGGCCGGGCGCACGCTTTATGAGACCTTGCTGGCGCGTGAGAATGAGGACACAGGTTTCGGCCGATACGTTCATTCGGGCCGGGCCCGTACCAGTCCTCTGACGTGGCACCTGACCGGCCGCAATGAGGCCCGCCCCTGGGATGGGGCGGCTTCGAAGGCGTCCGTCAAGCCGATCCCGCCCGGCAAGAGTGAGCCGCTGACCGATTCCGAGATTCATACCATTCTACGCTGGATCGATCTGGGGACGCCGTGGGACGCGCGACCATCGGATGCGGCGGCAGCCGGGAGATAGGACCGGGACCATGAACAGGAGAGCGTGGATTTACAGCGTCCTCGGACTGCTGGCGCTGCCGATCGTGCTCAGGGCGGCCGATGAACCCGCCGTGCCGGTCTTCACCGATGTGACCGAGAAGGCCGGCATTCAGTTCAAGCACAGCTTCGGCGACCAGAACCTCGACAACATCGTGGAAGGCACCGGCGCCGGCGCGATGTTCTTCGACTACGACAACGACGGCTATCTCGACATCTATCTCGTCAACGGCCGCTATCGCCCTCCCGTGCCGGGCGACAAGACGAGCCCGGCGCCCGGTTTCAGCGACAACACGGGCCGGCGGCTGCGGGGCAAGCTGTCGAACAAGCTGTATCACAACAACCACGACGGCACCTTCACCGACGTGACCGAGAAGGCCGGCGTGAGCGGCGGCAACAGCTTCGGCGTGGGCTGTTCGGCGGCCGACTACGACGGCGATGGATTCGTCGATCTGTATGTGCTCAACTACGGGCCGAATATCCTCTACCACAACAACGGCGACGGCACGTTCACCGACGTCTCGAAGAAATCGGGACTCGACGACCCGCGCTGGAGCCTGTCGGCGGTCTGGTTCGACTACAACGGCGACGGGCTGCTGGATGTCTTCGTGGCGAACTACCTGCAATACGACGGCGGCGAGTTCCGCGCGTTCTACGCCGCCGCAGGTTATCCGGGTCCGCTCAGCTATCACGGCCAGCCGGATGCCCTCTATCGCAACAATGGGGACGGCACGTTCACCGATGTCACCAAGGAGGCGGGGGTCTTCAACGCCGAGGGCCGCAGCATGAGCGTCACGGCGGCCGACGTGCGCAACAGCGGGCTGCTCGATGTGTTCGTTGCCAACGACTCGATGGAGAACGACTTCTTCCGCGCTCTCGGCGGTGGCAAGTTCACGAATGAAGCACTCCCGTACGGCCTGGCCTTCGGCGAAGGCGGGCAGGGGGTTCTCGGCCATGGGGCCGGTCTTCGGCGACGTGGACCGCGATGGGCGCCTGGATCTGTACGTCCCCGACATGGGCTACGGCTGCCTGCACATGAACCGGGGCGATTTCTTCGAGGACATGACCAACCCCTCGGGCCTGGCCCTGATCTGCGGCCAGTACACCGGCTGGGGCGCGGTGCTTGCGGATTTCGACAATGACGGCTGGCTCGACCTGTTCATCGCCAACGGCGATGCTCACCACGAATACGGTGAAGAGGCCGTCATGGTCCACAACGACCACAAGGGCCATTTCCTCGACGTGGCCAAGCAGTCGGGCCCGTACTTCACCCAGAAAAAGGTCGGCCGGGGCGCGACCTGGGGCGACTTCGACAACGATGGCGACATCGACCTTCTGATCGTCAACCTCAACGATTCGCCCAAGCTGCTCCGCAACGACGGCGGCAACAAGCTCCACAACTGGCTGACCGTCATCGCCAAGCTGCCCAACGGCAAGTCGGACGCGATCGGCGCGCGGGTCACGGTCACGACCGGGAGCCTGGTCCAGATCGAGGATCTCATTCCCGTGCGCGGCTATCTCTCGCAGGGCGATCCGCGCCCGCACTTCGGCCTGGGCACGGCCAAGACGGCCGACAAGGTCGAGATCCGCTGGCCCGACGGGACCAGGACCGAACTCAAGGACGTCCCCGCCAATCAGTTCCTCAAGGTGGTCCAGCCCTCGAAGTGATGGTACATGTTGAGCGTCTCGAATGTCTGTTTTTCCGGGCTTTTCTATGTAGCGGCGGCCGTCTCGGCCGCTCCGGTCTGGGTCTGCTTCGGAGCGGCCGAGACGGCCGCCGCTACATAGAAAAGGACCGACGTCCGTCGGCAGGACGCGAAACACGTACAAGTGACGGGAGTCAGCACGTCATGCCCAGTGCGAGGTTGCGGTCTCGATGGTGGGGAACGCTGATCCTGGCCGGAGGCTTGCTGGTCTTCTCCGCCTTGCCCGCCGCCGCCCAGGCCCGCCGCCCGGTGTACGTGGGCGCCAAGGTCTGCGCCGAGTGCCACGAGGGGCCGAGCATGGGCCGCCAGACGACCATCTGGCTGCGGACCAAACACGCGCGGGCCTATGCCAATCTGTTCCGGCCCGAGGCGCGCGCGATCGCCAAGATCAGCGGGGTGCCGATCGAGCCGCAGAAATCGCCGCTCTGCCTGGGTTGTCATGCGACCGCGGCCAATGCCGAGGATCAAGACAAAGACGACACCTTCTCGATCCGCGACGGCGTCCAGTGCGAAAAATGCCACGGCCCCGGCAGCGAGCACGCCGACGCCCGCGCCGGCACCGATCCGGCCGCGTTCGTCCAGGCGCGATTGGAGATCCCGGATTCGTCCGAGTGCATGAAGTGCCACAAGGATAAGCCCTCGCATACCAATATCTTGAAGCCGTCCAACGCCTTCGACCTCGCCGCCGCGCTGGTGGCGATCGGCCACCCCACGCCGCGCGGGGGCAAGCCGGCTTCGAATCCGCCCCCGGACCCTCCCAAGGCCAACGCCGCGGGGAAGCTCCTCGGCGCGGCCGCGTGTGCGGAGTGCCACGACGCGGTGGAAAAGGGGTCTCAATTCAGCAAGTGGCGGCTCACAAAGCATGCCGATGCCTACGCGGTGCTGGGCACGCCGGCCGGCGCGAAGATTGCCGCCGACATGGGCATCCAGGGCGATCCCCAGGCGAGCGCCCAGTGTCTGAAGTGCCACACCGCCGCCTATTCGCGGCCGTCGGCCGGCGCGGAGGAATCCTATTCCGTTCTCGAAGGCGTCGGCTGTGAGTCCTGCCACGGACCCGCCAGCGTGCATGTGGAAGCCGCCGGCAAGGCCGACAAGGCGGCGCTGCTCGCCAGCCTGGGAAAACCGACGAAGGCATCGTGTCTGACCTGCCACGAGAACGCGCATGGCAAGCCGTTCGATTATGACGCCGCCTGGAAGACGATCGCCCATCCCGCCGTCGCGCCGCCGCCCGAAAAAGTGGTGCGCTACAAGACACCGTGGAACCTCGCGCTCCGGCCCGACGGCAAGGAACTGTTCGTCACCTGCGAGGCTTCGTACAGCGTCTGCGTGATCGACACCGCGAGCCAGAAGAAGGTGGCCGAGATCGCCGTCGGCGGCCAGCCGATGGACGTGACGTTCGCGCCGGACGGCCAGCGCGCGTACGTGACGAATCGCCTGGATGACTCGCTTTCCGTCATCGACGTGGCCACGCGCAAGGTCGTCGCCACCGTGCCCGTCGGCGATGAGCCCCACGGCGTGCGCACGGATCGCGCGGGCGACACAGTTTATGTTCTTAACACGTCCTCGGACGATATTTCGGTCATTGACGCGCGTTCGTTACGCGAAGAAAAGCGGCTGTCGGCCAGTCGCAGTCCCTGGGCGCTGGCGCTCTCGCCCGACGGTCAGCGGCTCGTCGTCACCAACGCGCTCTCTCGCTTCGTGCCGTTCCGTGAACCCTCAATCTCCGAGGTGACGGTTCTCGACACGGCGCGCAAGGTCGTGGACGACCGCCCCATCCTGCCCGCCGCGAACCTGCTCCAGGGCGTCGCCTGGCACCCCTCCGGCGCGTTTGCCTTGACGACCCTCACTGCGCACAAAAAATCTCGTGCCGATGACGCGCATGGTGCAAGGCTGGACGATCACCAACGGCCTGGGCGTCATCTGGGACGACGGCCGCGTGGACCAGGTCCTGCTCGACGAGCCGGGCCAGTCCTTCCCCGACCCGACCGACCTCGCCATCACCCCCGACGGCACTCTGGCTCTTGTCACCAGCGCGGGCACGGACTGCGTGGCCTTCGTCGATCTGGCCCGACTGCGGAAAATGCTGGAGGACGCCACGCCCGAAGATCGCGCGAACGTCATCCCCAATCATCTCGGCAAGGCGAGCGCGTTCGTCGTCGCCCACGTGCCGACCGCGATCAACCCCCGGGGGATCACGATCTCGGCCGACAGTCGGCGCGCCTACGTGGCCTGTGCGCTCGACGACGCGGTCACGGTCATCGACATCCCCGCGCACAGGCCATCGGCAAGATCGACCTGGGAGGACCCTCGGAGATCACCCAGGCGCGCCGGGGCGAGCGGCTGTTCAACAGCGCCAACATCGCCTTCCGGCGCCAGCTTTCCTGCCACACGTGCCACCCCGACGGCCACGTCGACGGCCTGGCCTACGACATCGAAGCCGACGGCATCGGCGTGGCGCCCGTCGATAACCGCACCCTGCGCGGCATCCTCGACACCGGGCCGTTCAAGTGGGAAGGAACCAACCCCAGCCTGGCCCGGCAGTGCGGCCCCCGGCTCTCGGTCTACTTCACCCGCATCCAGCCTTTCACCCCCGAGGAACTCGCCGCGCTCGACCACTACATCAGCACGATTCCCCGCCCCCCCAACCGCTACCGGCCCCTCGGCGCGCCTCTGACCCCCGCCCAGCGCCGGGGCAAGCTGATGTTCGAGCGCACCCGCACCAACGACGGCCGCATCATCCCCAAGGACAAGCGGTGCATCACCTGCCACTTCCCGCCGCTCTACACCGACCGCCAACTGCACGACATCGGCGTCAAGTTGAAGCTCGACATCCATTCCAAGTTTGATGTGCCCCATCTGAACAACATCTACGACTCCGCCCCTTACCTCCACAACGGCATCGCCGACACCCTCGAAGAGATCTGGACCCGGTACAACCCCGAGGACAAGCACGGCGTCACCAACGACATGACCAAGGACCAGCTCAACGACCTCATCGAGTATCTCAAGACGCTTTGATTCTGCCGCACTGCCATTCTCTCGTTATTCCGTCATTCTGATTCTTCGAAATCGAGAGGTTCCCCACGATGCGAAAACTCGGCCTGATCGCCACCGCGCTCGCCCTCCTGCTTGTGGGCTGGGCGCTGCAGGGGAGCCGGAAACCCAGAAGCCGGCCCCGGCTCCCGGCCTCGTCCCGCTCTCACCGGCCCAGGACCCCACGCCCGTCCCCGACGACGCGCTGCCCTTCGTCTACACGAAGTGGAAGCATTACACCACGGCCGACGGTCTGCCCAACGACCACATCTTCTCGGTGAAGGTCGATGGCGATAAGGTCTGGATCGGCACCGAGGACGGCCTGGCCCGGCTCGACAAGAAGACCGGCCAGATCAAGAGCTGGAAGGAAAAGGACGGGCTGCCGTTCCAGGCCGTCACGGCGATCGACGTGGACAAGAAGACGGGCGACGTCTGGCTGGGCCTCTTCGGCGGCGGGCTGGCGCGCTTCAGCGGCGGGCGGTTCGACCACTTCCATCAACTGAACAGCGGGCTGGTCAACGACGTCGTCTACGGCGTCTGCATCCAGGACGACAACGTCTGGGCCGCCACCACGGCGGGCGCTAGCCGCTACAACACCAAGACCGGCGAGTGGACCATCTTCACCGAGAAGAACGCCCCGATGGAGGAGATCTGGAATTACTCCGCCTGCTACGACCAGGGTAAGATCTACCTGGGCGTCTGGGGCAGCGGCTGCCTGGAGTACGACATCAAGACGGGCCACTGGAAGGAATACATCGACCCCGACGGCGAGATGGAAATCGACCTGTACCGCGATGACGGCATTGTCCACGTCATCGTCACCGGCGCCAGCCACGTCGAGGATGCGCTCTGGATCTCGACCTACTTCGGCAACTGCCGCTACGACGGCCGCCACTGGCGCGGGTTCTATGCACACGAGACGGGCATTCCGTCGGACTTCACCAACGTCGCCAAGGGCCGCAGCTCGCGCGAAGGCTGGTTCGGCACCGACAAGGGCATCGGCGTCGTCGCCGACTTCCCGAGCGACACCTACGTCGCCTACACGCGCGACCCGGACACGCTCCGGGGCGTGGCGAAAATCTACCGCCGGGGAAAATGCCTGAAGACGGTGGACATGGAAAAGGGCGTGCCCCACAACTTCATCATCAACGTCGATTTCGACGGCCCCGACGTTTGGGTCGCCACCGGCAAGGGCCTCGGCCACGCGATCGGCGAGGGCTATTACGCCGGCCTCAAGCCGCCAACCGCCGCGCAGGCCACTCCGAAGTGAGCGGCCGTTTTCGAAGTGTTTTCGGTCTTCGTAGGGTGGCTCGGCCCACCTTGACGGCTCCCGGATGGTGGGCCGAGCCCACCCTACGAAGACGGCCAGAACAGCCCTTGACCAAGCCGCCTTCCTGTGAGGTTCGCCATGCGTTCCCTGTGCATGTTCCTTTTGAGTCTGATCCTCGGAGCGGCCGGGAGCGCGGCCGCCCAGGAGGCCCCGGCACCCGCGACTGACGCCAAGACCGCGGCGGTCGTCCGGGAACTCGACTCCCTGAACGCCTACCAGCTTCCGAAACTTCCGCTGAAAACCGACCAGGACTACGCCCACACCGTCCCGGAGCTGGAGCCGTTCCACCACGTCGAGCCGTTCAAGACCCACTTCCGCACCCAACTGGAATACGCTGGCCCCGGGCGCGCGATTCCCGAGCCGGCCGACATCAAGACCGTCAAGATTGGTTTCATTGGCCCGCTCTACCCGACCGTCTCGGTGGCCACCGGCGGCAAGAGCCACGAGGAAATCCTGGGCAAGAAGATGTACCAGGGCAGCGTCCTGGCCATCGAGGACGCCAACGCCCAGGGCGGCTACCGGAAACGCAAGCTCCCGTTCGAGCTCGTGGTCTCCAACGACAATGGTCTGTGGGGATCTTCGGCCAACGAGATCATCAAGCAGTGCTACAAGGACAAGGTCTGGGCCATCCTCGGCACGATCGACGGCGCCAACTCGCCACATCGCCATCCGGGTGGCCCTCAAGTGTGAGCTGCTCATCATGAACTCGGGCGACACCGACCCGACCTTCATCGAGACGAACATCCCGTGGGTGGCCCGCTGCATCGGCGACGACCGCCAGATGAACTACATCCTGGTCGATTACATGTACCGCAAGATGGGCTACGAGCGCGTTGGCATCATCCGCGCGAGCAACCGCTATGGCCGGTTCGGCGTGCGCGAGATCCTCGACGCCAGCCGGCGGCTCGAACACCCGATCGTCGCCGAGATGGCCTACAAGGTCGGTCAGGACGATTTTTCGCTCGAACTGGGCCGGCTCAAAGACGCGAAGGTCGATGCCGTGGTCCACTGGGGCGACGGCGTCGAGGGTGCCAAGATCCTCAACCAGATGCGATCAACCGGCATGAATCAGCCGTTCCTGGCGTGCGACCGCTGCGTCTCGGACCAGTTCGTCGAGATCGCCGGGGCGAACGCCGAGGGCGTCGTCTGCGGCTTTCCCTGGAACCCGACGCGCACCGATCCCGCCTACCTCGCTTTTTGCGAGCGGTTCCGGGCCAAGTTCCACGAGGAGCCCGAAACCTATGCCGCGCATGCGTACGACGGCATGAAGATGCTCATCTGGGCCATTCAGAACGCCGGCCTGAACCGCGCCAAGATCCGCGACATCCTCGCCTACCGCACTGAACCCTGGCACGGCGTCACCGGGGATATCCCCTTCAGCTCGGTCCTCGACGACATCGGCGAGGTCTACCTGGCCCGCCGCGAACACGGCCAATGGAAATACTCCACCCGCGCGGATCTGGGCGTGCCCCGCTCGGGAACCCCCGCACCTGCGAAACCTTGACCCCCAGCCGGGGTTGAATTCCCGGAGGGCCGCCAAGCTGGGCGGGCTGGGCGGCCCGGAAACGCATCCATGCATGCGGAAACTCGGGAGAACTGTGCGCTGGTGGTTTGTTGAATACTTGCGGAACTAGCATTTTTTGTCGATAATACCGTATAGAGATGCAGGGTGGTGTCTTTCCCCGCGCGAGCTGCCAATCGGGTGCCCCAGGAGGTCCCTTGGCACTCCCGAATTCCTTCCTCTTCACCCGCCGTGCCCGAGGTCTTCCGCGATGAGGATCCAGGCGCTCTGCCATCATCAGGTTGTTCTTGCATCCGTTAGTCGGCGGTGTACCCTGGGCGGGGGGTGCCGTGGGGGACGGAGCGCGTTTCTGGCAGAGATCGACACCGCGTCGAGAACGCTGAATCCGGGCGGCCGACATCCGGGGTACAAGGCAAGGAAGCGCCACGCGGAGAGTGGAGGATCGACGGCCATCGAGCGTGCGAACGGACGGCGATGGCTTCACGCCGCCCCCAGGCGCTGCGCGGTTTGGGAACGGTCCCGCCCGCGTGCTTGCGCGGGCCATCCTGGTGATCAAGCGGTCTGTAACCGCATCCACGGCCATGAGGTAAAGGGGCCTCGGAGCCTCACATTCACCTCTATGACGAAGAGGAGGGAGTTGCGATGGGGATACAGACGCCACGGACCCAGAGCCAGTTCCATTCGGAGATCGCCCCCGGCTGCGCGATTCGTCCGGAGAAGGGCACATCGGGCGGACCCGTCGCGGCCGACCCTGAGAAACACCTGGCCGCTCCAGTCCGGGAAGAGCCACCCATGATGCGCAAAGTCTCGAAGGACGGGATTGGCTACACGGTCGTCGGCCTCAACGATGTGCGCCACATCTTCGCCGTGGCGGTCCCGAGAGCGGGCACCACCCTCCAGGAGCAGGCCAAGGATGCCCTGCGGACCATCGAGGCGGTGATCGGGGAGGAAGGGACCCGGGGGTCGATCGTTCATCAGGCGGTGTTCATGGCGGACATGGACCAGATCCCCGCCTGCCGCCAGATCATGCGGGATTTCTACGGCGAGGCGCTGCCGGCGACATCGTACATCCCCCAGCACCCCTGCGCGGGCAAGCTCCTGGCCATCGAGGCGCTGGGGGTCGGGCAGGGACAGGGTGAAGTGGCGATCGAACGCATCAGCGAGCAGCTTGTGCGCGTGAGCCACAACGGTCTGAGCTGGGTCCACTGCTCGCAGATCGTCCCCCGCGCCGGGACGCTCGGCGTCTACAACCAGACGATCAGCGTGCTGTCGGGTCTGCGGAACCTGCTGGCGAGCGTCGATGTTCGGTTCGACCAGGTCATCCGCACATGGTTCTACCTGGGAGGGATCGTGGACCCGGAGGGCGACACTCAGCGTTACAAGGAGCTCAACCGCGCCCGCAGCGCCTTTTTCGAGGGGGTCGAGTTTCTGGTCGACTGTCTGCCGCTGGAACGCCGCACGACGGCGATCTTTCCCGCCAGCACGGGCATCGGCGCGGATGACCGGAGCGTGACCCTCAGCGGCATCGCCCTGGCCACCGAACGGAATGATATCCAGGCCGTGCCGCTGGAGAACCCGCGGCAGACGCCGGCTTTCGATTACGCCTCGTGCTACAGCCCGCAAAGCCCGAAATTCGCCCGGGCGCTGGCCCTGTCCTGCGGCAACTATGCGACCATTTTCATTTCCGGCACCGCCAGCATCCTCGATTCCGAGTCGCGCCATATCGGCGACGTCGCGGCCCAGACCCACGAGACGCTCGATAACATCGAGGCCCTGATCTCGGAACCGAACCTGAGCCGTCACGGCCTGCCGGGTCTGGGAACAACGCTCGAAAATCTGGGCCTGGTGCGGGTTTACATCAAGCGGCAGGAAGACTACGAGAAGACGCGCGCGGTCTGCCAGGCGCGGCTCGGCGACATGCCCACGATCTACGCGGTGGCCGATGTCTGCCGCCCCGAATTGCTGGTCGAGATTGAAGGCGTCGCGTTCTCCCGGCGAGTCTGAAAGGGCGTACGAGAAGGTCTTGCGCGGGGGGACCTTGCGCAGCCTGGGTGCCATGCCCACGAAGACGTGGGCATGTCCGCCGACCCTCGCCCACACCACCGGACATGCCCACGAAGACGTGGGCATGCCACCCAAAACGTGGGCATGCCACCCAGAACCAGGGGGTGGTCGACAGAAGCGCCCCTTCTCAGACTCGTGCCGGGATCTTCGCTCCGGAGGGAACCGCGGCCGTGCGCGGCTCGGGTTCCGGAACCACCGCCTTCGCCACGCTCGCGAGCGGCGACTCTTCTTGTTTCATGGCACATTGAGGATGGATGCCCGCCCGCGAGTAGACGGACTGGTGGCAGATCGGGCAGCGGTTCCGCTGGGGACCCGTCGCGAGGGCGCACGATCATGCTTGGCATTCAATCCGGTGGTCCCACTCAAGAGGCGAGAGAGGCCCGTTCCGACTTCTCTCCATGGCGGAATCCTGTTCTCTCGGCGCCGAGCCCGGCGGGCGAAACGTCCCACACGGGCGCTTCGCCCTGGTTCCAGCGGACGGATCAATAGCGCCGGCCGCCACCGCCGCCACCACCATATCCGCCACCGCCACCATATCCGCCGCCGCCACTGCGACCGCCGCCACTGCGACCGCCGCCACCACCCCCGCCGCTGCCGCCACGGTCTTCGCGGGGCCGGGCCTCGTTGACGGTCAGGCGGCGGCCGTCGTACTCGCGGTCGTGAAGGCCGTCGATGGCCGCCTGCGCCTGCTCGTCCGAGTCCATCTCTACGAACCCGAACCCCTTGCTGCGACCCGTTTCCCGGTCCTGGATGATCTGGGCGCTCTGGACCGTTCCGAACTGAGTGAACAGCTCTTCCAGAATCCGACGGATTCACCCGGTACGTCAAGTTGCCGACATACAACTTCTTACCCACTGCGACGCTCCTGGAGAAAGGCAATTCGACCTACGGGATGCATACCGGGTCGAGAAGAGAAGAGCGGACGAACTCGTCCACGAGGAGGGAAAGGCGAGGGAGGAAAGCTCAGGCCGGTCCCACGAGAACCAACCGCGATCTCCCGGTCGTCAAACCTTCACCCCTAGTCTAACCAAAGACGCGTTCCAGATAGTAGGAGAAAATGGGTCCATTTCGACCATTTCCCATAAGTCCCCACCCGAGACGCACCCGCGCCGTGCGCTCGATCCGGTTCCGGGCGAGAAATCCGCGTGCCGACGGTTCGACTCTGTTGACGACCGGCGGGGGTCTGTTAAGATAGGCTAGGACTGACCGGTCAGTCCGCCTGGTGGATCGCGTCGAGGGCGGGCCATCGAGCGGATCGGCGCGGCGCGGGTATGGGTGGAGTGGTGCGTGCCGATGGAAGAGAACGGCCCGAGGCGACCGGACGCCGAGAACGCCGCTGCCTGTCGGCGGCGCGAGGAGATCCTCGACGCCGCCACGCGGCTGTTCGCCGAGCGCGGGTTTTCCGAGACGGACACCCAGGTACTGGCCGACGAGCTGGGTGTGGGCAAGGGGACGCTCTACCGCTATTTCCCGAGCAAGCGCGACCTGTTCCTGGCCGCCGCCGATCGCGTCATGCGACGGCTGCAGGAGCGGGTGGCCGTGGCGAGCCAGGGCGAGACCGACCCGCTGAAACGCGTCCATCGGGGGGTCGAGACGTTCCTGGAGTATTTCCGTTCGAACCCGGATTACGTCGAGCTGCTCATGCAGGAGCGGGCCCAGTTCAGGGATCGGCGCAGCCCACCTTTCTCGAATATCGGAAAAAGAGCGTGGAGCGCTGGCGGGATGGTTATCGCGCAGTTGATCGCGCAGGGGCGGGTCCGCGACATGTCGGTCGAGCGAATCACCGACGTGATGGCCGCGGCGATCTATGGCGCGATGTTTCTGACGTATTCCTCCGGCCATTGCGACTCGTTCGCGGTCCGTGCCGAAGACATCCTGGACATCGTCTTCTTTGGCATCCTGAGCGATCCGGAGCGACGCCGGCGTGGCGAGAACGCCGGCCCCACGTCCCCCGAGCCGGAACGTGGCGGACGGGTCAAGGACAAGGTCGAGGCTCCGCGGCAAGCGGGTTTTCCATGAACGATAGGGGAGGTCGCATCGGTCTCGAAACCGAGGCGGACGAGGGTGAAAGCAACACTGAGACGACCGCAGGTTCCACTGGCTTTGACGGTGCTCGCCCTGGCCGCGCTTTGCGGTTGCCAGCGGGCTCTTCCCAAGTCTGCCCCGCCGCGCCCCGCCGAGGTGCTGGTGAGCTGGCCGGTGGAGGGCCAGATCACCGACTTCGAGGACTTCACCGGCCGCACCGACGCGTTCCACTCGGTCGATATCCGCGCGCGCGTGACCGGTTATCTCACGAAGCGCTATTTCAAGGACGGCAGCGAGGTCAAGAAGGAGGACCCGCTCTTCGAGATCGACCCCCGGCCCTACAAGGCCGCCTTACTGCAAGCCCAGGCGTCGCTCGCCTCGGCCGTGGCGAAGAACAAGCTCGCCGAGATCGAGTACAAGCGGGCAGCGAACCTGGTCAATCGGGGCTCCTACAGCCGTGAGGAGTACGACCAGGCCAAGGACACCTTCGATGAGACGCACGCCAGCGCCGATGTGGCGCGGGCGGTTGAGGATCTCGCGCAGCTCAACATGGATTTCACCACCGTCCGGGCACCGCTCGACGGCCGCATCAGCCGCCGCATGGTGGATGTCGGCAACATGGTCATGGCGGACAACACGGTGCTGACCTCGATCGTGGCCCTCGATCCGATGTACGTCTATTTCGAGGTGGACGAGCGGACGCTCCTGCGGCTCCGACGTCTGATCGGTGAAGGCAAGCTTCAGACGCGGGCTCAGACCACGATCAACTTTCTGGCCGCGCTGGCCGACGAGGACGAGTTCACGCACAAGGGCACGGTCGATTTCAGCGACAACAAGGTCGATCCCAACACGGGCACGCTCCAGTTGCGTGGCGTGATCGAGAACCCCAAGCCGCACCTGCTTTCGCCGGGGCTGTTCGTGCGCGTGCGGCTGCCGATCGGCAAGCCCTACCAGGCGCTCATGGTACCCGAGCAGGCGCTGGGCACGGACCAGGGGCGGAAATTCGTCTACGTGGTCAATGAGAAGAACGAAGTCGAGTTCCATCCCGTGAAGACGGCGCCCTGAACAACGGGTTCCGCGTCGTGCTGGAAGGGGTCAAGCCCGGTGAGCGGATCGTCGTCACGGGACTGCAACGGATCCGTCCCGGGGCCAAGGTGGTCGCGAAGCCGGCGACGGAGCTGGCGTCTGCCGTGCCGCAGGACATCACCAAGAGCGAGAAGCCGCCGCAGACGCAGCAGGTCCTCTTGACGACCGAGGGCACCACTCCGGCGAGTCCCCCCGCATCGACGGACACGGTGCCCAAGTCGTCCACGCCGTAAGTCGTTCTCGCGGTTCTTCCCCCCCTGTGTTTTCCGGTTTTGAGCGAGTCGGAGCCTCCCTGGCAGGCGGGGCCCGGAGTCGGGCCCTGTGAAACCCTACCCCAAGCCCTCGCAACGGACTGTCGGCGCGTAGCCGAGGATCGGTCATGATCTCCCGATTCTTCATCGACCGGCCGATCTTCGCCTCGGTGCTGTCGATCGTCATCACCCTGGTGGGCGGCATCGCCCTGTTCAATCTGCCGCTCGCGCTCTATCCGCCGATCTCGCCGCCGAACGTCTCGGTCGACTGCTTCTACCCCGGCGCCAGCGCCCAGGTGGTCGCCGAGACCGTCGCCGCGCCGATCGAGCAGCAGGTCAACGGCGTCGAGGGCATGCTCTACATGTCCTCGCAGTGCACCAATGACGGCTCGTACAACCTGACCGTCACGTTCAAGCACGGCATGAACCTGAACATGGCCCAGGTGCTCGTGCAGAACCGCGTGGCCCTGGCCATGCCGCTCCTGCCCGACGTGCTGAAACAGTCGGGCGTGACCACCCGCAAGCGCTCGCCCGACATCCTCATGTCGATCGCCATCAACTCGCCGGGCGGCGTTTTCGACCAGCTCTACCTGAGCAATTACGCGAACATCCGCCTCCAGCCCGAGCTCGCCCGCCTGCCCGGCCTCAGCGACGTCATGATGTCGGGGCAGCAGGACTACAGCATGCGGATCTGGCTGGACCCGGACAAGCTCTCGTCGCGCAGTCTCACGGCCATCGATGTGGTGCGTGCCATCCGCGAGCAGAACCAGCAGATCGCCACGGGGATGATCGGCCAGCCACCGTCGCAGCCCGACCAGCCGATCGAGATGACCATCAGCACGCTGGGCCGGCTGGCCGAACCCGAACAGTTCGGGCAGATCATCATCAAGCGCACCAACGACGGCCGGATCGTGCGGCTCAAGGATGTGGCACGCGTCGAGCTCGGGGCCAAGAACCTCAACACGGCGACGCGCGTCAATTACAAGCCCTCGGTCACCATCCTGGTCTTTCAGCTCCCCGACGCCAACGCCCTCGAAACGGCCGACATCGTCAAGGCCAAGATCGCCGAGCTGTCCAAAGACTTCCCCCCGGGGATGCAATACGAGATCCGCTACGACACCACCCCGTTCATCCGCGAGTGCATTGGCGAGGTGTACAAGACCCTGGAGGAAGGGGTCCTCCTCGTGGCGCTGGTCGTGCTGTTGTTCTTGCAGAACTGGCGGTCGGCGGTCATTCCGCTCATTGCCGTGCCGGTGGCCATCATCGGTACGTTCGCCGTCATGGCGGCGATGGGGTTCACCCTCAACCTGTTGACGCTCTTCGGGCTGGTGCTGGCGATCGGCATCGTGGTGGACGATGCCATCGTGGTCGTCGAGGCGGTCGAGCACCACATGGAAGAAGGCATGCTGCCGCGCGAGGCGACGATCCGCGCCATGGAAGAGGTTTCCGGCCCGGTCATGGCGATCGGCCTGGTCCTCTCGGCGGTGTTCATTCCGTGCGCGTTCATCTCGGGGATCGTCGGGCAATTCTTCCGGCAGTTTGCACTCACGATCGCGGCCTCGACGCTGATCTCGACGCTCAACTCGCTGACGTTGAGTCCCGCGCTGGCGGCCATGTTGCTCAAGCCGGTCCGCACGGGCCACGGCGCCAAGCATGCCGAGCCCTTGCCGCGGTGGGGCGTGGCATTGATCGGCGGTTTGCTTGCCTATTACCTCCTGGGGCCGTGGGCCGCGGCGAAGCTCGAAGCGCGGGGCCTGGTCCTGAACGAATCGCTCGGGTGGGCCGTGAGTCTGGGCGCCGCGGCGCTGGGCGGTGGGCTCGGGCGGCTCTTCGCCTGGCCGATCAACCGCGTGCTGAGCGTCGCCTTCGGCGCATTCAACCACGGCTTCCGCCGCCTCACCGGGGGCTACGCCTGGGTCGTCAAGCAGATGCTGCGAGGCGCCCTCCTGGTGCTGCTGGTTTACGGCGGCCTGTTGTTCCTGACCTACCGGGGCTTCATGCTCACCCCCAAGGGGTTCATCCCGTCGCAGGACATGGGATACTTCCTGGTCAACGTCCAGTTGCCCGACGCCGCTGCGCTCGAACGATCCCAGGCGGTGATGAACAAGATCGAGCGCATCGCCCACTCGGTCAAGGGGGTCCGGCACACGCAGACGACCACCGGCCAGTCGATGCTGTTGAGCGCCACGGGGTCGAATTATGGCTCGATGTTCATCATGCTCGACAACTTCGACAAGCGGACCACGCCCGACCTGAGTGGTGATGCGATCGCGGCGGTGTTGCGAAAGCGGTTCGCAGCCGAGATCCCGGAGGCAATCATCACGGTGCTCGGCGCCCCACCGCTGCGCGGCGTCGGCCGCGCCGGCGGGTTCAAGCTCATGGTCGAGGACCGCGCCGGCGACCTGCTCGAGCCCTCGACCGGAGCGCCCAAGAAGCGGCCGATCATCACGGAAGCTCCGCAGGGCGACCGCGGCGACGAACCGCGACTGAAAGCCGCTCAGAAGAAGAAAGAGGATCTCTTCGGCCTGGCCGTCCTCCAGAGCCAGACCGAGAACCTGACCGAGCAAGCGGCGGCGCAGCGCGATCCGGTCACGAAGCGGCCCCGGCTCGTCGGCATGACCAGCGTCTTCCGCGCCAACGTGCCGCAACTGTTCGTCGATGTGAATCGCACCGAGTGCATGACCAAGCAGGTCCCGGTGCAGGAGCTCTTCAGCACGCTGCAAATCTTTCTGGGATCGCTCTACGTCAACGACTTCAACCGCTTCGGCCGCACGTGGCAGGTGATCGTGCAGGCCGACGCCACGTTCCGCAACATGGTCGAGGACGTCAAGCGGCTCAAGGTGCGCAATTCCCTCGGCAAGATGGTGCCGATCGGCTCGCTGGCCCAGGTGCGCGACATCAATGGACCGGTCATCATCACGCGCTACAACATGTACACGGCCGCGCCGATCAACGGCAGTGCCGCGCCGGGGGTCAGCTCGGGCGAGGCGATCGCGCTCATGGAGAAGCTCGCCAAGCAGGAGCTGCCCTCGTCGATGGCGATCGAGTGGACCGAGCTGGCGTACCTGGAGCTGCTGGCGGGCAACACCGCCATGATCGTGTTCGGGTTCGCGGTGGTGATGGTCTTCCTCGTGCTGGCCGCGCAGTACGAGAGCTGGGCGCTGCCGCTGGCGGTGATCCTGGTGGTGCCTCTCTGTTTGCTCTGTTCGATCACGGGCGTGCAGCTTGCCGGGCAGGACATCAACATCTTCACGCAGATCGGCTTTGTGGTGCTGGTGGGGCTGGCGTGCAAGAACGCGATCCTGATCGTCGAGTTCGCCGCACGCCCAGCGCCGCAAGGGGATGCCCCGGCGCGAGGCGGCGGTGGCGGCCTGCCGGCTGCGGCTGCGGCCGATCGTGATGACCTCGCTGGCCTTCATCCTGGGCGTGGTGCCGCTCCTGTTTGCCCACGGCGCAGGCGCGGAGATGCGGCACATTCTGGGCACGACCGTTTTCAGCGGCATGGTCGGCGTGACCATCTTCGGTGTGCTCCTGACGCCCACCTTCTTCGTCTTGATTGACTGGATCGCAGGCACGCGCTTGTTCCGGTCCCGGACGACGCAATGGATCGGCCGGATCGTCTTGAACGTCCTGCTGTTGGGCATCCCGTACGTGATTGTGCAGACGCTGCGGGGACGGAACGACCGCTCCCCGGAGAAGTCTCCGGCTCGTGATGGCGAGGTTTGACCGATGTTCTCGAAGTTCTTCATCGACCGGCCGATCTTTGCCGCGGTACTGTCGATCGTCATCACGCTGGCCGGGTCGATCGCGGTCTTCACGCTGCCGGTCGCGCAGTACCCGGAAATCACGCCGCCGACCGTCGAGGTCTCGGCTTATTATCCGGGTGCCAATGCGCAGGTCGTGGCCGACACCGTGGCCGCGCCCATCGAGCAGAACGTCAACGGCGTGGAGAACATGCTCTACATGTCGTCGCAATGCACCAACGACGGCAAGTACACGCTCACGATCACGTTCAGCGTCGGCGTCGATCTGAACATGGCCCAGGTGCTCGTGCAGAACCGCGAGGCGCTGGCCGAGCCGCTGCTGCCCGATCTCGTCAAGCGCCGCGGGGTGATGGTGCGGAAGAAGTCCCCCAGCATCCTCATGATCGTGAACCTGTTCTCGCCCGACGGGAGCCGCGACAACCTGTACTTGAGCAATTACGCGACGATCCAGATCCGGGATGAGCTTTCGCGGTTGCAGGGGGTCGGCGACATCACCTATCTCGGTCAGCGCGACTACAGCATGCGCGTCTGGCTCGACCCCGAGAAGATGTCCTCGCGGAACTTGACCGCGGCGGACGTGGTCACGGCCATCACGCAGCAGAACACGCAGGTCGCCGCCGGTCAGATCGGTTCGCCCCCGGTGCCGAAGGGCCAAGTTTTTCAGTACACGATGAGCACGCTCGGGCGCCTCACGGACGTCGAGCAGTTCGGCGACATGGTCATCAAGGCCGACAGTGCCGGCCGTGTGACGCGTCTGCGCGACGTCGCGCGCATCGAGCTCGGCGCCAGGCGTACGACCAGACCTGCACGCTCGACGGCAAGCCGTCCGTGGCCCTCTCGGTGTATCAGCTCCCCGGCTCGAACGCCCTCGCGACGGCCCAGCGCGTGCGCGAGAAGATGGACGAGCTCAAGCTCCGCTTCCCGCAGGGACTCGACTACGCGATCGTCTACGACACGACGCCGTTCATCAACGAGTCCGTGAGCGAAGTCTTCAAGACACTCCGCGACGCCGTGATCCTGGTCGCCTTCGTCGTGCTGCTGTTCTTGCAGAACTGGCGGTCGGCGATCATCCCGCTGGTCGCGGTGCCCGTGGCGATCATCGGCACGTTCGCGGTCATGGCGGCGATCGGTTTCAGCCTGAACAACTTGACGCTCTTCGGGCTGGTGCTGGCGATCGGCATCGTGGTGGACGATGCCATCGTGGTCGTCGAGGCCGTCGAGCACCACATCGAGCACGGCCTCGCGCCCCGCGAGGCGACGATCATGGCGATGTCGCAGGTGTCCGGCCCGGTCATCGCGATCGGCCTGGTGCTGGCGGCGGTGTTCGTGCCGTGCGCGTTTATCTCCGGGATCATCGGGCAGTTCTTCCGCCAGTTCGCCTTGACCATCGCGGCCTCGACGCTGATCTCGGCGTTCAACTCGTTGACGCTCAGCCCGGCGCTCTCCGCGCTGTTACTGAAGCCGCGTCATCATGGCCGGCCCTCCGAGCCTCTGCCGCGCCTGGCGTTCGCCCTGATCGGCGGCTGGCTGGGCTATCAGTATCTCGTCCCCGAGTTCCCGCGACTGTTCGCGATGTGGAAGTGGACCTTGCCCCCTCAGTTGACGGCGTGGGAGCTGACGAGCATTGCGACCATCGTCGGTGCGCTGGCCGGCTATGTACTGGGCTTCCCGCTGAACCGGATCCTGGCGTTCTTCTTCCACGCGTTCAACGTCGGGTTCCAACACGCCACGAATGTTTATGCCCGCGTGGTCGGCGGGTTGCTCCGGGTCTCGGTCCTCGTCCTCCTGGTTTATGGCGGGTTGCTCTACCTGACCTATCACGGGTTGACGACCACGCCGACGGGCTTTATTCCCACCCAGGACAAGGGGTACTTGCTGGTCAACATGCAATTGCCCGACTCGACCTCCGTGGAGCAGACCCAGCGCGTGATGAAGCGGGTCGAGGACGTGGCCAGCAAGATCCCCGGCGTCAAACACACGCTGGTCACGGCCGGGCAATCGATCCTGCTGGGCGCCAATGCGCCGAACTTCGGCGCGATGTACGTCATGCTCGATGAGTTCCATAAGCGCACGAAGCCCGAGCTACACGGAGACGCGATCGCGGCGCGGTTGCGCCAGAAGCTTCAGGACGAGGTCAAGGACGGCCTGGTCGGCGTCTTCGCCGCGCCTCCCGTCGAGGGCCTGGGCACGGCCGGCGGCTTCAAGATCGTCATCGAGGACCGGGGCGATAACGGGCTGCCCGCCATCCAGGACGCTCTGGACAAGCTGATCGCGGAGGCCGGCAGCACGCCCGGCCTCGCCGACCTGTTCACCAGCTTCCGCGCCAACACGCCCTGGCTCGACCTGGTCATCGACCGCCAGATGGTCCGGAACATGGGGCTGTCGATGGGCGAGGTGTTCAATAATGTGCAAGTCTTTCTCGGATCGCTCTATGTAAACGATTTCAACCGATTCGGCCGCACGTGGCAGGTCAACGTGCAGGGGGATTCGAACTTCCGGCGCAGACCGAGGACCTCAAGCGTTTGAAGTTTCGCAGCGACGCGGGCCGGATGGTGCCGATGGGCGCGGTCGCCGGCTTCCGCGAGCGGCCCGGTCCGGTGATGATCGTGCGCTACAACATGTATCCCGCCGCCACGATCAATGGCGCGCCGGGGCCGGGCGTCAGCTCGGGCCAGGCCATCGACCGGATGCAAGGCATCTTCGACCGATCCGTCGCCAACGGTGAGATCCCCGCCTCGATGCGCTCGGAGTGGACCGAGCTGGCGCTGCTCCAGCTCCAGACCGGAAACACGGCGATGGCCGCCTTCCTCCTGGCGGTGGTGCTGGTGTTCCTCGTCTTGGCCGCGCAGTACGAGAGCTGGGCGCTGCCGCTGGCGGTCATTCTGGTCGTGCCGATGTGCTTGTTCTGCTCGGTGTCGGGCGTGGTGCTCTCGAAGATGGACATCAACATCTTCACGCAGATCGGCTTCATCGTACTCGTGGGACTGGCGTGCAAGAACGCGATCTTGATCGTCGAGTTCGCCAAGGCACGCCACGAAGCCGGCTCGTCGCGGTTCGAGGCGACGCTGGAAGCGTGCCGGTTGCGGCTGCGGCCGATCGTCATGACCTCGCTGGCCTTCATCCTGGGCGTAGTGCCTCTTGTCATGGCCGAGGGCGCCGGTGCCGAGATGCGCCAGACTCTGGGAACCGCTGTCTTTGGCGGCATGCTGGGCGTGACGCTCTTCGGCATCTTCCTGACGCCTGTCTTTTTCTCGGTCATTCAGTGGTTGAGCGACGTCCGCGCCGCACGCGTCGCTCGCATCGCCGAAGAGGAGAAAAAAGAGGACATCGCCGCGAAACCCTGATTCCGGGGCGATCGCCCTGTGGCACGAAGGAAAATGCGTCTCGAAGGCACGTCATGGTGCGCAGGGCGGGGATGTGGTTAACTGGGCGGTTGTTGGAACGGGTTCGGGTCGTCTGATCCGCATCGTCCAACAAGCGGTTCTCGACAGTGAGAGCGACCCCTCATCCCGGTTGCGAGGGATCAGTCCCAGGTAGGAGCGTGCGATGAAGAGTCTCAGCCTGACGCGCCGTGGCTTCCTCAAGGGAACGGCTTCCGCCGTGGCCTTTCCGTACGTGATCACGACCAACGCGCTGGGGAACGCGCGGACGCCCGCGGCCAGCGAGCGCGTGACCCTGGGCCATATCGGCGTGGGCGGCCAGGGCACGGCGCTGTTCAACGCGTTCCAGAATGTCAAGGGCGCGCAGAGCGTGGCCGTCGCCGACGCCTACACGGAGCGCCGCGAGCAGCGCGCGGACCAGTGCAAGGGGAAGGCTTACGCCGACTTCCGCGAGTTGCTGGCGCGCGACGACATCGACGCGGTCGTGGTCGCCACACCCGACCACTGGCACGTCCCGGTGGCCATCTACGCGGCCCGCGCCGGCAAGGATTGCTACGTCGAGAAGCCGCTGGGCATCAGCGCCGAGCAGGACCTGCTCTGCCGCAAGGTCTTCCAGGAGAAGAGCCGCATCTTCCAGTACGGCACCCAGCAGCGCAGCCAGGAGCACTGCCACCTGGGCTGCTGCCTGGTCCGCAGCGGCCGGATCGGCAAGATCAAGAGCCTGGAAGTGATCGCGCCCAACGGCGGCTCGGGCGGCTCGACGGCCGAGGCCCCCGTCCCGCCCGGACTCGATTATGAGATGTGGATGGGACCGGCCCCGTCCAAGCCGTTCACCGTCGATCGCTGCCACCCGCAGGGCACGTACTGGATCTACGACTACTCGATCGGCTACCTCGGCGGCTGGGGCGCCCACCCGCTCGATATCCTCGTCTGGGGCTGCGACAACGATATCGCCGGCCCCTGGACGGTCGAGGGCACGGGCGTCGTTCCCGACACGGGTCTCTATGATACCGTGTACAACTGGGACATGAAATTCACCATGGCCGACGGCGTGACGATGACCTTCAAGCCGGGCGGCGACTCGACCAAGTTCATCGGCACCGAGGGCTGGATTCGCATCTCGCGCCGGCTGGGAGGCCGAGCCCGCGTCACTTCTGGAAGAGAAGCTCAAGCCCGAGGACGTGCATCTGACCAAGAGCACAAACCACTACCAGAACTTCGTCGACGCGGTGAAGTCGCGCGCGGCGCCGCCAGCCCGCTGCCGGATGCCGTTCGCAGCGACATCATCAGCCACATGTGCGACATCGCGGTCCGCCTCGAACGGCCCATCACCTGGGACCCGAAGAAGGAAGAGATCGTCGGCGATGCCGAGGCCACCAAGCGCCTGCACCGGCCGATGCGCGCGCCGTGGTCGCTTTCCTGATTCTTGTGAGCGTCAAGTGCCGCCGAGCACCTCTTGTATTGGCGTCCCCGGGTCGTCGAGACGCGCAGCCTGACGCCACTCTACAGCCATCAGCCATCAGGCATTCATGGAATTGGGAGGTTCCATGTTCATGATTCGCACCTTGCTCGCGCTCCTTGGGCTCAGTGTCTGTTTTGCAGCCTCGGTTTCGGCCCAGGAGACCAAGACGGAGAAGCGTCCCATCTACGAGCTCCGAACCTACTCCACGGCCCCGGACAAGCTCGGCGTGCTGGTCAAACGGTTCCAGGAGACGAATGTTCCCTTGTTCCAGAAGCACGGCATCACCTTGGTCGGCGCCTGGACGCCGGCCGAGAAGGACGAGCAGGGCGACCGGCTGGTCTATCTCGTGTCCTTTGCCGACCGCGACGCGGCCAAGGCGGCGTGGAAGGGGTTCCTGGACGATCCGGACTGGAAGGCGGTTTTCGCCAAGGAGAAGGAAACGAACGGCGATGTTGTGGTGCGGGGCGAGTCGGTGTTTCTCGTGCCGACCGATTTCAGCCCGGTGCCCTCGCCCGGCGGCGAAGGCCGCGTCTTCGAGCTCCGGACCTACACGGCCAGCCCGGGGAAGTTCGCGAACTTGCTCGGTCGATTTCGTGACCATACGCTGGCGATTTTCAAGTCGCACTACATGACCTCGGTCTTTTACAGCGTTCCCGCGGACGCCGACAAGGGCGCGGACAACACGCTCGTTTACATGCTGGCATTCCCCAGCCGCGACGCCGCAAAGACGTCCTGGGCCGCATTTCGTGACGATCCCGAGTGGCAGCGGGTCTTCAAGGAGAGCCAGCCGGACGGGGTTCCGCTGGCCGCCAAGGTCGTGTTCGTCTTTCTCAAGCCGACCGAATTCAGCCCTTTGAAGTAATCGGGAGGTTGTGGCGTCGGCGATGGCCTTATTCACCACAGAGCCACAGAGGACACAAGAGACTACACAGAGGATTTTCTCTGTGAGAACTCTGTGTTCTTTGTGCTTCTGTGGTGAATAAGGCCGTCGCCGACGTCCCCAGCCACCCGGAGACCTCTGCATGGACATGATGGAATTGGAAATCCGCATCGACGCGATCCGCGACGCCGCTCAGCGGATCGCGCCTTGGGTTCACCGCACGCCCGTTCTCACTTCGCGCACACTGGACGCGGCCTGTGGCGCGTCGGTGTTCCTCAAGTGCGAGAACTTTCAGCGCGTCGGGGCGTTCAAGTTCCGGGCGCGATGAATGCCTTGCTCCAGCTCGACGAGCACGCGCGACGGGCGGGGGTCGTCACGCACTCATCGGGCAACCATGCGCAGGCCCTGGCGCTGGCGGGACAGCTTCTGGGCGTGCCCGTCTGCGTGGTGATGCCCCGGACGGCGCCTCGCGTCAAGCGGGCGGCCACCGAAGGCTACGGGGCGCGCATCGTCTCGTGTGAGCCGACGCTTGCCGACCGCGAGCGCACCCTGCGTGATCTGGTCGCGCGGCATGGTTTCGAAGTGGTCCACCCCTATGACGACTGGCGCGTGATCGCCGGCCAGGGGACGGCCGCACTGGAGATGATGGAACAGGCCGGGCCGCTGGATCTGGTGCTGACCCCGGTGGGAGGCGGCGGACTGCTCGCCGGCACGGCGGTGGCGGTCAAGGCGCTCGCTCCCGCTACCCGCGTGGTCGGCGCCGAGCCGGCCGCGGCCGACGACGCGGCGCGGTCCTTGCGCTCCGGCGTGATCGAGCCTTCCAACGATCCCAAGACGGTGGCCGACGGCCTGCGCACCTCGCTCGGTCAGCGGCCGTTCGTCATCCTCCGGCGCCTCGTGGACGAGATCGTCACCGTCCCGGAACCCGCCATCCTCGACGCTTTACGCTTCCTCTGGGAACGCGTCAAGATCGTCGTCGAACCGTCGAGCGCGGTGGCCGTCGCGCCGCTCTGGACGGACGGCTTGCCTGTCGCCGGACTGCGCGTGGGGGTCATTCTGAGCGGGGGCAACGTTGATCCCGAACCCTTGATCCGGGCGCTCGGGCCGGTATGAATAGACAAACGTTGAGGGTCACGATCATGACCGACTCGCACGCCTTCGACATCGTCAGCGAGATCAACCAGGCCGAGATGCACAACGCGGTCGTGCAGGCGCAGCACGAGATTGCTGTCCGCTACGATTTCAAGGGCACTCACGCCGAGATCAGCTTCGACAAGAAGGATAATGTCCTGACCATCCTGGCCGATCACAAGGCCCAGCTCGAGGCGGTCCTCCAGGTGTTGAAGGAACGCATGGTCAAGCGCAGCGTGCCGGTCAACGCCCTCGAACGCGGGACGCTCGAGGAAGCCTCGCACAACACCGTCCGCGAGAAGATCAGCCTCCACTCGGGCATCGACAAGGACACCGCCCGCGAGATGGTCAAGACGATCAAGGGGCTGGGATTGAAGGTCCAGGCGCAGATCATGGAGAACCGCGTCCGCGTCAGCGGAAAGAAGAAGGACGACTTGCAGACGGTCATGACTTACCTGCGCGAGCATGGGCCGGACATTCCGCTGCAGTTCACGAACTACACATGAGGATGAAACTGGGTCGAGCATGGCTGATGACTGATGGCTGATGACTGATGGCTGATGACTGATGACGGACAACCGATCCCTGAGCGAGTTCTGTTCGACCATCAGCCATCAGCAATCCATCATTCGCCATCCCCAATTCTTCCTGACCGCACCAGTTTCTCTAAGCTCTCAATAGCCCGCGAAACGAGTCTCAGGCCCTCGTTTTGTCCTAGGCGGCCAGCCACGCTCAGATTTCCCACGCGTCCCATCCGATGAAGGAACCGCCCGGGAGCGGAGTCCCGGTGAGGAGAGGAGGAGGGCGCAACATGGGCTTTCTGAGCGGACGAGTCACCTTTGTGCGGTATCGGGTCGGCGGCGAGAGTCCCCTCCCGTTGGATGCGGACCTGCTGGAAAAGGCCGAGCAGCACGCGATCGGCAAGCACGGCGCAGGTGAGACGGCCGACGGCACCACGGTCGGCTGGGCGGGCGGCGAGCATGTGCTCGACGTCGCCTTCGACCGGGAGAAGAACATCCTCGAAGACGCCTTGCACCTGGCGATCCGGGTGGATACGGACAAGATCCCGGGCGAACTGCTGCGCGCGTACACCAAGATCGAGACCGCGGCGCGGGCGGCGGAGAACCCGAGCGGCCGTCCGACCAAGGCCCAGCGCCAGGAAGCCAAGGAGGCCGCCGAGCATCGCGCCGCGGCTGAGGCCGCCGACGGTCGTTTTCGACGCCGCAAACATTACCCGGTCCTCTGGGACGGCCGCTCGAATACCCTCTTCGCCGGCACGACCAGCGCGGCGGTGCTGGACCGGCTCGGGACGCTCTTCCGCGACACGTTCGATCGCACCCTGGAGCCGATGACCGCCGGCAGCCTGGCGTTTGACCTGGCTTCCCTGCGCGGGGTCGAGCGGCTGGTCGAGGACCTGGGCCCCGTCGCTTTTGCCGGCACGGAAGCTCCGTCGCTGGTCGCCTGGACCGGGGCCGATGCCTCCAGCCGGGATTTCTGGGGCAACGAGTTCCTGGTCTGGCTCTGGCACCGGGTCCAGAACGTCGGCGACTCGATCACCTTGCCCGACGGTTCCGAAGTGACCGCGATGCTCGCCAAGACCCTGACCCTGGATTGCCCGCGCGGGGAAACCGGCAGCGACAGCCTCCGCGATGAAGGACCGAGCCGGATGCCCGAGGCCATTCGCGGCCTCCAGTGCGGCAAGCTGCCGCGCAAGGTGGGCCTGATCCTGGTCCGGCACGATGCGCAGTACGAATTGACCCTCCAGGCCGAGACGCTCGCCGTCTCCGGACTGGCCTTGCCCAGGGCCGAGGGGGTCGTCGGCCGCGAGGCCCAGATTGCTCGCGTCGAGAGCCTGAGACATCTGGTCGAAACTCTGGACTTGCTTTACGATGCCTACGGCCGCCGCCGGACCGGCTCGGAATGGTCGGGCGAGCTGGGCCAGATCCGTCGCTGGCTTTCCGCGGCATGAGGCCTTGTTGCTCTCAGCCATCAGCTCTTCGTCGGGTGGGCTCGGCCCACCTCCGTGGGAGCCTGGAGGTGGGCCGAGCCCACCCGACGAAGAGCTGATGGCTGAGAGCCGAGATTACCGATCGCCGACCGTGCTTCATGGGCAATTATCGCCAGCATGTCGGCTTCGCCTCATCGCTGGGCGTGTCTTACGCCGTGGCGATGTACTTCGTCATGGGCGTTCACTGGCTCTACGGCAGCGTGGCGTTCATGCTGGCCACGCTGGGAGGGCTGTTGCCCGACGTGGACTCCGACACCGGCGTCGAGATGAAGACGTTCACCGGAGTCCTTGGGGTTCTGGCGGCGGTGTCGGTCTGGAAAACGCTGGACGCGGTCCGCTTTGGAATGCCGTTTGAGCTGCACCTCTGGGGCATGATCATCGCGTACATGCTCGTGAAGCGCGGGCTGAGGTTTGCCGTCGGACATTTGATGATCCATCGGGGGATGAGCCACAGTTTGCCGACGTGCCTGGTCTGGGGCTGCTTGACGTACCTCCATTACCCGTCGGCCTACCATGCCGTGCGCGCCGCGATGGCCCTGGCCGTGATGCTGGGGTTCTTCTCGCACTTACTCCTGGATGAGACGTGCAGCGTGGACCTGAGGGGAGCGCGGGTAAACAAGGCGTTCGGGACCGCGTTGAAATTCTGGGCCCCATCCGTCTTGTCGACACTCGCGGTCTATGGCCTGCTGGCCTTGCTTTCCTGGAAGGTGATCCAGGTCTGGCCCGAGGGTCCGCTGCGGACAGTCTGGGATGTGCCGCCGCCCGATATGACCGGAGCGGTCAAAGAGGCACAGGCCGCGATCGAGTCGCTGCGGCGCTGAGGGGTGTGCGAGAAGAAGGTTTTGTGGGTGGGCGCCGCCCACCTCCCCGGCCCGGCCTCGGCAGATGGTGGGCGGTGCCCACCCTACAAGAGGCCAAGAACCCGCCCGCGGATGGGAAGCCGGCGCACCACTTTCGCGCAAAGTCCATCGAGACTGGACCATCATTTCACGGCAACGCCGGCCGAAATGGGAAGTCGGCGTGCCTCTCTGGTTCTTGAGAAAAAAACGCGAATTCGCCCGGGATTTCTCTTGAAATCACCGACTGGTGCTGGCTAGACTCCACCCGACCTCGACGCGTTCTTCGCCCTCGACACGAAGTCGTTGCAAGAGAGTCCCTGAACGCGACCGCGTTCGCGTTCCCCACCATTACCGGGCGTCTCTCATGGACGGGAGACTTGCATGTTGCCGGTTTCCAAGGATCGTCACTGGAACGCCATCACGGATCGGCGTGACCAGGGCGCTCGCCAGTCCCCGAGCAAACGTCGCGATGGCGGTCCAGGAAGGATCGTCACAGCGAACGTGGGGGTGGTATTTCGCACGACCCACTTGCACAAGGAAGGGATGCCATGGTGAAGGATCGCCCTCTCATCGGGATCAACACCGACGTTCGGATCGTCGCCAAGGGTCGCCCCGCTCATAGCTACATGCACAGCGGGTATTACGATTGCATCCTGACGGCCGGCGGGTTGCCGGTGATTCTCCCGCCGTTGACGAAGGAGGCGGACCTCGCGCCGCTGCTCGATCAGCTCGACGGAGTCCTGCTGACCGAGGGGGACGACATGGATCCTCGCAAGATGGGGCTGGGTCCGCATCCGTCGATCCAGATGGTTCCCGAGCGTCGCGAGAGCCACGACCGGCTTCTGGTCAAGCTGATCCAGCAGCGCCGGATGCCCGTGCTGGGCATCGGGCTGGGGATGCAAGAGCTGACCGTGCTGTGCGGTGGCGGGATTTACCAGCACCTTCCCGAGGACCTGCCCAAGAGCATGCCCCACTTTGACCCGCAGGGCGGGGTGCACCGTCACACGGTCGTGATGGAGAAGAACAGCTTGATGGAGGACATCTACGGCGAGGGCGAGATCCGCGTCAACAGCTACCACCATCAGGCCGTGCGCAAGCTCGCCCCGGGCTTCCGTGTTGGCGCCACGGCGCCCGACGGCGTCATCGAGGCCGTCGAATGGAAGCACATGGAGGAATGGTTCTGCGTCGGCGTGCAATGGCATCCCCACAAGGAGGGGACGGTGTCGCTGGACATGCAGCTCATCGAGGCCTTCGTGACGGCCGCCGCCAAGAACCAGGTCAGCGTGGTGCCCAAGCTCAGCGTCGTGGCCAAGGCCGGCTAGCTTCAATTCCGAATTCCAAATTCCGAATTCCGAATTCCAATTGAATTCTCGAATTTGGAATTCGGAATTTTCGGAATCCGGAATTCCGAATTCGGAATATTGAATTCGGAATATTGAATTCGGAATCCGGAATTCCCCATTCCGCATTCGACATGAGGAGTTCCCCCCCATGCACGGCCGACCCGCCGTTCCCCCAGGCTTGCTCGGGATGATCATCCTGGTTGCGCTGGTCGAGGGGATTGTGGCTGGCCGGCAGGCGGATTTTTGTTCGCCCGGCACCTGGTCGTGGCATTTGAGCGCGCGTTCGGCCACGACCGAGGCGCGCGGCTGCGCGGTGCTGTGTCTGGGCGATAGCCTCATGAAGCAGGGGGTTTTACCACCGGTGGTCGCGTCGCGCCTCGGCCAGCCGGTGTTCAACCTGGCGGTCATCGCGGCCCAGCCGCCCGCGTCGTACTACCTGTACCGGCACGCGGTCGAGGCGGGTGCCCGGCCGCGGGCGATCGTTGTCGATTTCTGCCCGGACCTGATGGCCGGCGGTCCCTCGTTCAATCTCCGCAACTGGAACGAGATTCTCTCCTGGGCCGACGACTTCGAGCTGGCGCGCCTGGCGCGCCGGCCGGGGCTGTTCGTCGAGCTGGCGCTGGGGCGATTGCTGCCCTCGTTGCGCTGTCGTTTTGAAGTCCGCGAGGTGATCCTGGCGGCGCTGCGGGGCGAGGCGCCCGCCCACCGGCGGTCGAACCGGTTGTACACCCGTCAGTGGAACCAGAACCGCGGCGGTCAGTTCACACCGCCCAACCCGCAATACCACGGTGAGGTCGGACCCGAGCAGCAACAGATGCTCCTCTCCGGGCAGTTCTGGTGCGATAAGCTCAACCGGCTCTACATTGACCGGCTCCTCCGCCTGGCGGCGCGGCAGGGAACCCGCGTGTACTGGGTCTTGACCCCCTTCACGCCCCAGCTTCAAAAGATCCGCGACGAATCGGGTGCCCACGACCGCGAGGTCGCGTTCCTCCGTGAGATTCAAAAACAAGATCCCCGACTGGTGGTCCTGGATGGCCGACACGCCGGCTACGACTGGCCCTTTTTTCTGGACCCGATCCATCTGAACGGCCCCGGCGCCTTGACCCTGAGCGCGGACATCGCGGCGGAGATGGCCCGGGACGCGCCCACGTCCTCCTGGATCGCGCTGCCGGCCTTCCGGGAGCGGGCGCGCGATCTCCCCATCGAGGACGTGGAGCAGTCGCGCCTGGCCCTCGAACGCGACGACCGGGCCCGCCGCTGAAGATGCCTGTGGCCGGTCCTCCGACCGCGGAAAACGGGCCGGTCACCGACCGTAAGCTCTTGTCCCGTCCGGGATTTCGCTCTCCCGGCGGCGGCTTCGAACGGACTCTGGCGCCGGCCCCGTTCCGGGCTCCTCCACGGGCTGTCAACCGCTCGCAAGTCCTGGATTCATCGAGGGTTCCGCTCCTTCTGCCCGGCGCTTTCCGCGGTCTCTTTTGGCGCGCCTCTCGGGACCGCGGCCGAGGCGTTCGCGCCGGCCGCACGCCCGCGCTGGGTTCGTTCGTGTGTTTTACGCAACAGGTTGTCAAAGAACATATTATGTCAAGTGGTGCGGCCTCTCTCGGCGCCCTCGGGGCGGACGACGAACCGGCCCCCGTGTGTGGGGGTGCTCCCGGAAGACGGCCCGACGACCTGCGGCGAAGAAAAGAATAAAGGATAAAGACACACCGTTGCCGTCACGTGCTGGGCCTTCCGACGAAGACACTATCGTTCGGGCCGGCCCGGGACTTCTCCCGTTCCGCGCGTCGGGGTGGTCTGGGTGGCTGGGGCGGAGTCTTATACGGTTCCCGGGAATTTCCTGCACAGCCGGGGGCGGCTGTGCCACAGAACTGTGGGCCAGCCGCCCCCGGCTGGCCAGCGCACCAAATTCCTGGGAACCGTATTAGAGGCTATCCGGGAAGTCTGTTTTAGCCCCAAAGGGGCGGCAGTGAATAGCCCGGGGCGTCAGCCCCGGGAACTGGGAACAACGCGCCACAAACCCTCTCGGAAGCCCCGCAGGGGCGGCCGATGTCTTTGCCCCACGGACCGTTCTGTCGCCCCTGCGGGGCTTCGGAGGAAGATGCTCTCGTCGCGGCTCCGGTTCCCGGGGCTGACGCCCCGGGCTATTCACTGCCGCCCCTTCGGGGCTAAAACCAATACCGTTGAATTAGGAGCAAATATTCCGTAGGTGCTGACCATAATATAAGGACTTACGTCGAGAATCTGGCCCCCAACTACTGTACGTCCGCTCCTAATTCAACGGTATTGGGGCTAAAACCGGGCTTTCCGGATAGCCTCTTAGAGCGGTTCACGCTTGGGTTGCGTACGCGTCCTGCCAGCCCGACGCGCCAGCGCGTGCATTTCTGGAGGAATCTCCCGAGAGGGAATGCACGCGCTGGCGCGTCGGGCTGGCAGGACGGATGAGCCACGCATCCGGGAACCGCACTAGACGGTGTACGAGAAATACTTTCCGTGTCGCGGCGGCCGTTCCCGGCTCGTGCCTCCACGGAAACGTGACTCCAACAACGGACGGGAATTACGTGCTCGCCGCGAGCCGGCGGGCGATCTCGGCGACGTGGCGCCCCTGGAAGCGGGCGATGGCCAGCTCGTTCTCACTGGGGAGGCGGCTGCCGTCCGGTCCGGCCAGCGTGGTCGCGCCATAGGGCGTCCCGCCGGTGATCTGATCCATGGCCATCAGCCGGGGTTCCGTGTAGGGCACCCCCACGATGATCATGCCCTGGTGCAGCAGCGTCGAGTGGAAGCTGGTGATCGTGGTCTCCTGGCCGCCGTGCTGGCTGGCGGTGCTGGCGAAGACGCTCCCCACCTTGCCGACACAGCGCCCCGGTCAGCCACAGCCGGGTGGTGCGGTCGAGGAAGTTCCGCATCTGGGCGCACATGTTGCCGAACCGGGTCGGCGTGCCGAACAGAATGGCGTCGGCCTCGGTGAGCTGATCGGGCTCGATGACGGGCACGTGCGCGAAGGCCGCCCGCGCCGCCTTGGCCCCACTTTTCTCCAGCGCCGCCTCGGGGACCAGCTCGGGAACCTGGTACAAGGTCACCTCGGCGCCCGGCACTTGCCGCGCGCCCTCGGCGATCGCTTCGGCCATCCGGTAGATGTGCCCATACATGCTGTAGAACACCACTTGCACCTTGACCATCGGCCTAACTCCTTGGATGATAAGGGGATCGGGCACTGGGAAACGGCCTGTCCTCGGTGGGATGCAGAGAATCCGCAGAGAATTCCTCGATTTGCATTGCCGAGTACCGCAAATCGCTCGCCGACTGCGTACCGGAAACGCGCCGACGGAACGCCTCCTTCCTGAACCGCCATAGAACGGCTCTACCTCATGTATTCCCCCGGCAAAGAAGATCCTCCTGTAGGTCGGACAATCCTGTCCGACAGGCCGGGGGAGTCGGACAGGATTGTCCGACCTACTTTCTTGCCGGGGTAATAAGCCCGAAGCGCCAGCGAGTGCATCCGTCCTGCAAGCCCGACGCGCCAGCGGAGTATATTCCCCCGGCAAAGAAGATCCTCCTGTAGGTCGGACAATCCTGTCCGACAGGCCGGGGGAGTCGGACAGGATTGTCCGACCTACTTTCTTGCCGGGGGAATAGTGGACCCCCAATGTGGACCTGTTGCAGCCTCGGATTCCTCAACGCGATGACCTGATGGGTTCGTCGCCTGCCGGAACGGGCCCGATCGGCTTGCGGGCGATCACCATGTTATCTAAATACAGATGAATATCCTCCTTCGGCACCGGGGTATCCCCGCCGTGATAGACGTTCACCCAGATCTCCTCGATCTTCAGTGAGTCCACGTCGCGGAAACGGATGTTCGTCTTCTCGAAGGCGGCTTTGCCATCGATCCAGCCGCGCAAGATGCCGTCGTTCTTGCCGCGCCCGCCGGGCGGGCCGGGCGTGTTCAGCTTGCAGTACATCTCGACGCAGTACCACTTGCCATGCTCGAGGCGCGGCTGGAAGACGAAATCATCGCCATACGTGCCGCGCATGTCGGCGTGATAGCAGTAGAAGCCGATGGCGGAGGAAGCGCCGCCGTTCTTGCTCTGGAACAGACCGCGGGCGGACCAACCGTCGTCGCCGTGGACCGGCCGGCCGCCCCAGCCCGCGCGCTCGTAGGTCCCGCTGATGCCGGGCAGCTTGCCGCCGAAAGTGGCCTGCGCCCAGTCTCGGTCGAACTTCAGGTAGTAGCGGAAGTAGATTTCCTCCGGCTCCGCGCCGAGCCGCTCGCGGAAGCGATACGCGAAGGTCGTGCCCATATGTTCCCCGCGCGGAACCTTGACGCGCAGGCTTCTCCCGTGGCCGCCGAAGGCGTCCTTGCCCGCGACCAAGGAGGTATTCTCCGGTTGCTTCCGGCTGCCCCAGGCGCGCCACCAGTCCTCGTCTTCGAAGTCGCACGAGAGCAGCACGTCCGACCGTCCTTTGCGGTACCGATAAACCCAGATGACGCCGTCGTCCTGGCTATCTCCCGCGGTGTGGAGAAACACCACGTTCAAGGCCGGATCATAAAAGCCATTCTTCGGCTTGTTGTTGCCGCCCAGTTTCTCGGGAACGGGAAGCGGCGCCGACGACCAGGAGTTGGTGTTGGGGTCGTAGACGAAGACGCCCAGGTTGCCACGGTCGGAGTCGAAGAACGAGTGGACGATGAGCAACACCACGTCGTTGGTCGAGTCATAGACCATGAGGGCGTTCTTGGTCGGGTAGCTGGTCGAGCCCTTGCAGGGCGCCCCTTTCGGCTGGGGATCGATCCACGAGTTGGTCTTCAAGTCGTAAATCCAGAAAGCGTTGGCGCCGGCCGGCGCGACCGGATAACTGCCCCCGCCGATGTAGATTCGCTCTCGTTTGGAATCATAGCATGAGGTGGCGTCGATGCCGAACGGCGGCGGCGGGCCCTTCGGGACGACGTGCTTCCACCTGTTCGCCGGGATGTCGTAGAACCAGACATCGCTACTGCGGTGGGCGAAAAAGGCTTGATGGCGGTCCGGTATGTAGATCAAGGTATCGCCGAAGCTGCTCGACGGCGCCGGCGTGCCGGTCCGGACTCGGTTCCACGTCCCGGTGGCGGCCTCGAAAAACCAGGGACTGGCATCCTCGGGAGGCGCCTTCCACCAGCGCTGACGTTGCGGCAAGGCGCGCTTCTCGTAGCCGTGCGAATTCGGCATGCTCATAAAGCGATTCAATTGCGTGTCGAACGTGGACATCTCGTAGCCGTGGCCCATGGTGGCCACGGGGATCGGTTCGCCGCTTCTGGTCGTCTCGAAGCCATCCGCGTTGATCGAGAGGTCCAGGGTCCTGGTGTCCGCGCCCGGATAGCAGCAAATCCAGCGCTGGCCGTTGAGGTCGTAGAACCAGAGATCGTCCATGTAGTGGCCGTCCGGCTTGGTGTAGCCGTGGACGCCTTCACCGAACAGGAAGGCACCGCGAAGCTGCGGCGCCAGGGGCATGGTGGCCGTCCAGCTCCGTCCCCGCGCCCGGCCCCACTTCGGGTCCGGGGCCGGCGCGCCGAGATCGAGCCAGGCATTCTCCGGCAGCTCCTGGATCTGCGCGACGTGCGGCCCCGGTGCCGAAGGGAGCGCCGCGAGCGGTCCGCGGTGGGCGGGCGGCGTTGCGGACGGATCTTGCGCCGCGGCGATCGCGACCAGGAAAAACATGCCGACTGCCGGCAGGAGCGTTCCGAGTCTGTGGTTCCGCATGTTCGGCCTCCTCTCGAAGACGCAGCGATCTCCGCGGCTGGATTCAAGATCCCTTCGTTCCCACAACCACTTCGACGCGCACCCGGCCCTGGATGGGAACGATCCGGGTTCCCGGTGACTCCGGGGCTGATTCGGCCGCGGCCGGCTGGCCGTGGATGCGCACCGCGCCATTCTTTTCCAGACCGTGGATGAGCAGCCAGGCCGGAGTGTGAGTCCAGCCGGCGACGGTGAACGTGACCGCCCCCGCACGTTCGGCCGGCTCCGTGATCGCGCCGGGTGCCTGGACGATCACGCCGGACGTGCGCGACACGTAGCAATCATAAGCCCGGCCCACTCCCAGCATCCGCAGCGCGAGGGGCTGGAGGGTGCCCGGATTGATGTCCGCCGGGTTGCGCGATTGAGAATTAAGGTTGAACGAATCCGGCAACAGACCCCGGTGTGGATGTGTTGCCGGATACGTCTGCTGGATGCCGGAAGCCGCAATCCCATCCGCGAGGACACGCCAGGGACCGGCCGGGTCCTGGTCCGCCAGGCGGTCGAGGGCGTCAGCGTAGACCAGGCCGCACCACTGTACGGGCAACCCCAGCCACGACGGGGCCGCCCAGTTGGTCGCGCCGAGAACGGGAATCGTGGCATAGGGGCCGACGCCCTGGCCGGTAGGATTGCGCAGATAGACGAAGGGCACGCCGGTCCACGCCCAGTATTTCGCCTCGTCGAGCAGCGTCGCGTCGCCGGTCAGGGCGTATCCCAGCGTGAAGGCACGGACGAGATAGGCCGAGCCGAGGATATCGGGCGTGTGCAGCGGGATTTCCCACGTCTGGGCGCCCGGGGCACGCCGTTTTCAAACCGCTTCTGGAGCGTGCGGAGGGCGGCCAGGGCCTGATCGATGAGCTTGCGGTCTCCCGAGTAGACCGCCGCGGTGAGCCAGGTGGAGACGACCTGCGCCGCGAAGCCGCTGGCCTCGCGGCTGGGCTGCGTCCGGCCGAAGTCCAGGCCGCTGGCGGGGGCTCGATACCGCAAGGCGCCATCGGCATCGAATCGCTTCGGGCAAGATCTCGCGTACTCGGCGCGCCTGCTCGAGGCTCTCCGGCACGTGCCCCAGGATCAGGGCGTCGAGAGGATGGTGCAAATGCCCGACCGCCGCGTTATAGATCTGTCCCGGCGACACGTGGGCGGCGGCTTCCGCGGCGGCCGTTTCGAGACGCTCGGCAAGGGCCCGATCGGTCGTCAAGGTCGCCAGCCAGGACTGCATCCAGGACGCATCCCCGGCCGGGTGCGGTGGAAATCCGCCCGCGCCGACGCAAGCGTGACGATACGTGGCATCCACCCGAATCGGCGTGTCGAGCCAGCCCGCGGCGGCCAGCTTCACATAATCGTCGCGGTTGAGCGTTTCTGGCCGGGGCGGCAGCCCTCGCAGCGCGACGTACTGCTGGACGGCCGGGATGACCGTCGCGCCCGGGCCGCCGATCAGCGTCGCTCGGTGCCGCAAAGGGGCGTTCGCCGCCAGCGTGAACGGCTGGTGGGGGAGGATCGATCCGTCATCGCGCGTCGACCGGCTCGCGCCGGGCGCGAGGAGGCCCAGCACGTGACCCCCCGAGTGAAAGATACGGTCGGGCGAGTCGAACAGCGCGGCGACCTCGTCGGCCTGGTCCCAGATCATGCCGACATAATTACCCTTCGCCGCGATCGCCATGAGCGGGAAGGTGATCTTGGCCGAGTACGGCACACGACGATTCGCGGCCGATTCCGGCAAGTCGGCGGTCGAGCTGCTGGGCTCGTCATCCAGGTACTCGATGCCCGCGAACAGGCCCTGAGTCTTGTGTTCGCCGAACGTTCCCTGGCCGGGCAGCAGCACGAAGACCGGCAGGAACACGACGGCGCGGTCGCGATCGACGACGATTTCCGATGCCACGTCGATCGTTCCCGCCCGGCCCGGCTGGAACCGGCGGCGGAACGTCCAGTGGCCGCCCTCGGGATCGATCGCGCTGGCTTCGACCGTCAGCATGCTGCCATCGGCGCGCGATTGTACCTGAGCGGTGGGGCTCCAGTCCCACCAGAACGGCTCCTCACCGCGCAGATAGCCCACCAGCGGACGCGTCCAGCCCGCGGCAATCGGGGCGTTGCGCACGCTCAACACGAAGGCATCCCAGCGCGCCGGCGCGTGCCGGAGCGAAATGTCCCCGGCCGTCACCGCGAGCGGGCTCGCCGCAACGTCCGGCACTTCAGGCCTGGGCCACGATGGGGCCGCGATGATCCGCTTCGCGCGAAGGTCAAGGTGGCCAGCGTGCAATGACCCTCCTGGCCGGGCGGGTCGATGCGCAGCCGGAAGCCCGGCCCCAGCGGCGGCAGGTCGACCGACACGTCCTCCCAGGAGCCTCCCCGGCAATCAAAATGGACCGAGTGTTCCTCGGTCGTCCCGTGATTCCTGTCGAAATAGAAGATTTGCCCGGTCCCCCCGAGATCGGAACGCAGACGCAGCTTGAGCACCAGGGGCACGCCGGGCGGATAGTCGCGCGGCGGACCGCTCAGGTATGGATCGGAGCCGGTGATCGTCAGGGCCATGCCGTCGGGCGTCGCGGCCAGCGGCGCCAGATCGTGCTGGGCGACCCAGCCTTGCAGTTCCGCCGCGCGGCGGAAATCAAAGCTCGGCAGCGAGCCTTCGGCGCCTGCGCCGAGCGTCAGGGCCGCCATCAGGACGAGAGATGAAGTGATCATGGGAGTTGTTCCCAAAAAGGTCTTGTAGGGTGGGTCAGCGGCGTCCTCGCCGCGCAACCCACCATCCGAATAGGTCGGTGGGTTGCGCGGCGAGGACGCCGCTGACCCACCCTACGAAATCGGAAATCACGGCGCCGAGGCGCCTCTTGGCCAGCGCAGGTGTTTCGCCAGGAACGCAAACGTCCCCTGGCCGTTGATCTCGTGTGGGCCATTAAAGTATGTGATGTCGGTACGGTCGCCGATGCCGAGTGTATCGTAGAGCCGCTTGACCTTGGCGTACTCGTAGCCGATCCATTCATCGGGCGCGACGCCGTCCTTGTGGCCGCGTTCAACCTGGAACGGTCGGGGCGCGATCAGGCCCGCCATCTCGGCGTAATTGAACCCGCCCGCCAGGTCCCACTCGTACATGTCATATTCGATCGTGTAGAGATAGCTCAACGGCCGATCCAGGTTCGTACACTTCACGACCCACTCGTTGAAGTCGCCCGAGCAGATCGACAGGCAGTAATCCTTCAGCATCGCCGGCACGCGCATGGCCGTCTTGCCGCCGTAGGACAGGCCGTAAAACGCGATCCGATCGGGATCGACGTTCGGTTGCGTCTTCAGCCATTCAAGTGTGCGCTCGTGCTGCCGGACGATGACGGCGAACAGCGACTTCTTGAGCGGGTGCAGCTTGCGCTGAAGCTGTCGGAAGCGATCGACGCCGATATAAGGATTCTGTGGCGCGTAAACGATGTAGCCCCGATCGGCGAGCTGTGCCCCGTAGGCATGGTACACCGACTTGATATGCGGATCGACGACCTCGTTCGGCCGTCCCTCAAGCCCGTGCTGACAGACGACCACGGGTCGCTTCTCGCCTTCCTTGAGATCCTTGGGCAAGAGCAATATGCCCGAGGCGACCACGTCGGGCCAGACGGGCAGCTCGACGCCGTAGCCGACGAACTTCGGCTCGTCGAGGAGCTTGACCGTCCTGGCCTTGAGCGGCTCGCTGGCGGGCGGGAACTTGCCGATGACCTCGTTCCAGAGGGTTTCGCGGTACGGCTCGGTCGATTTCGCCCAGGCTTCGGGCGAGGACGTGTCGGCCTTGGACCAGTAGGCATAACGGCGTAATTCCGATGTGCGAATCAACGCCTGCGTATGATTGACGAGTTCCTGAACCTGCCGCTTCATGCGGGCGTGGGGGTCGGGCAGGGGGGCCTTCGTGGTCCAGGATGGAGGAAGAGCACCGGGACTATTGCTGACGAAAGATCGAGAATTTCCGAGCAAGGCGGCGTCGAGGAAAAAGAGCCACCACCGCTGGCCATCGGCATCGTAGGTGTGATCCTTTTCCTTGTTACACGGATAGAAGGCGATGTGCCGGAGGCCGGTATGATATCCGGGAGGAGTGGGAATCTTGGCAAGCTCCCCGCGGCGTTGCCACTCGGCTTTGGCCGAGTCACGGAAGTCGGCCTCGATGTGGCCTGATGCCCCGTCGGAGCGACCGTTGCGAGGCGAGCTTGGACCCTTCCAGACGGGGCCGTCACACGCCTCGATGAACAAGCCGCGTGGAATGATGAGGTTGGCGATCTCGGCGTCGCCGAATTCTTCAAGCAAGCCGAACACGTCGCGCTCGATCGGCTCGCTCCAGGTCCCTTCGCGCTTGTTGAAGTAGCCTGCGACCCAGGCCGCGTCGATGCGTGGGTCGGCCGCCGCAGCATGGAAGGCGATCAAGCCTCCCTCGCCATACCCGGTCACGCCCACCGGCAGTCGGTGGTCCTTGTCCTGGGAAAAGAGATCGACCAGAGCGCGGACCTTCTCGACCTCGTACCCGATCGGGTGCCGGCCGGTCTCGAACGCCATGCGCCAGATCCATTCGCGGTGCGACAGGTTCGTCATCCGGACCGCCGGATTGCCGGAGAACTCGCACGAGCGGTCGAGCAGCGTGGGCACGACCACGCGGCAACCCTGCTCGGCCAGCAGCCGGGCGATTTGCTGCTCGGCCGGCAGGCCCGGAGCCAGTCCCACGAACTGCTCGGGCGTCGTGTCGCAATCGGGCATCGCTACCACGTTGGCGACGATCTTCGATCCCTTTGGTTCCAGGAGCAGCCCCTCGCCATACACATCCTCGAAGACCGGCCAGCGCACGGCGAACACGCGCACGCGCTCCGATTCCGCGATCAGCGCCGGCGTCTCGGTGGTCCCGACGAGTTCCAACCGCACCGGGCTGACCCGCGGCTCCCCCGATCCCAGCAGCTTGCGGAACCGCTCGCGGTTGGGCTCGACCGACCGCGCCCATGCTTCCGCCGAGCTATTGTCGATGTGCCAGGCCTGCGCCCGGCGCGACGCTGGCCGCCAGCTCGCGGTCGAGGAACCGGTGCAGGCCGGACACCATGTCGGCCGCCGGGTCCCCGCGGTTCTCCCAGGTCTCGGTGCCCGGCAACGGCTGGGCCCGAGCGGTCAGAGGCAGACACAACACGAATCCAAGTCCCAGCCTCAGAAGCAGGTGTCGGTGCATGGTGTCCTCTCTTGGAGCTTGTGGGCCAGTCCGTGTGGGGACCCAGGGGACATCAATAACGCAGCAAATAATAGGGTGTTTGATCGTCGGCGCCGCCGATCCGGAGCGACCCATTCTCGACCGCGATCGTCTTTTGGGTGACCCGGCCATCGTGGTCGAGCACAATGGCCTTCGGATGCCCGGCTTGCGGATCGTGATGTGCGCCCGGACCGGCTCCATGAGGATCGGTGGCGTGCCAGCAATCAGCATCTTGTTGCCAGCCGGCGCGAACTTCATGCCCGTGTTGCGCGCGAGCCAGGGCGACGATCAGCAGCTCGCGCGATGTCTCCAGCGTCTTGTCACGCTCACGGGCTGTCACGTAGATCGCGCCGAAGCGGCTCTCGGGCGTGATCGTCACGCCGCCGAGGGCGATCTCTTGCCCCTGTGCGAAGCCGACGACGGCCTTCGTACCGGGCGTGTCCATCGTGAAGTAGCCGCCGGCCTTTTCCTCGCGCTCGTGCCAGCGAAGCTGTCCCGTCGTGGAGACGAGCTGTCCGGCCTTCGTGTACGGCGTGATGTCGAAAACGGGCGTGGCCTGCTCCTGCTTGGTGAACGCGATAGCGACCCGCGCAACCGCCAGCGCACGCGCCGGCACCTTGCTGCTGTCGAGCTCCTTGGCGTCGTAACCTTGCACGACCTTGTCGTCGAACCCGAGCTTGCCCTCGAAGAGCGCGGGCACGCACACGTTTCGCAAGGCGACCACGCTCGATTCCGTCACGTCTCCGCGCAAGATCTGTCGAGCGACGGCGGGGAAGACGCCGAGGACCTGCGGCGCGGTCACGTCCCACTGGTCGCGGCCGATCTTCGGACTGAAAGCGCCGTTGTCGCCATTCTGGAACATGAAGGAGACGTCCCAGCCTTGCAGGCCCAGCCCATAGGCGCCGAGAATTGCCGGCCCCTCGACGCCCATCTCGTTGGGGAAGGTATGAATCCATTCCGACATCATGAAGGGCCGGTCCACGACTTGCTGCATGCCGGTACTGAGCAAACCCGATCCAGCGCGATCGAGCATTGTCGCGTTGGCCGTGTCGCCGAAGTAATTATGGCGGTCAATCGTGCCTACAAGATAATCCGAATGCAGGTTCGCATAGTGGCTCAATGCCCGCCCCGCCTGCCAGTTCGAGCCCCACGATCTCGCCGTCATAACCGGCCGCGCGCACGGCCTTCACGTAGCGGGCGAAGAACTCGTTCTGAAGCGTGTAGAGGAACTGGAGCGTGTCCAGCAGCCGCTGCCGTTTCGGCGTCTGCGACCCCTTGAGCTGATCGGGGTCCCAGTACCAGGGGTTGCCGAGCGGCAGGATGTTGCCCTTGTCCAAACTCTCGCCGACGGCGGGGAACCCATCCCCCACGAAGCAGTCGAACGCGGCCGGGCCCCAGGCTTTGCGGAGCCCTTCCTGGCTGCCGTACTTCGCCTTCAACCATTCACAGAAGCGCGCACCGACCTGCTTGCGGAGCGTCGCGCTGGCCTTCAAGGGAGCCATCGACGTGTAAAAGAGAATACTCTGCTCGTTGATGATCTCGATGAACCCCACGACCGGGTCCTGGGCGTAGGTCAAATTCGTGTACGGATTCTTATGCTTCAGGAGGTTCACGATCTGGAGGATCTGCGCCTGCTGGAGTTCGGGCGAGTAATGTACTGCGCTGTGGGGCGTGCTGACCCGGTTGTCTCGGAATTCGCCGAATTCCTCCAGGTACGGCACGATCGACTTGTCGGCCGGTCCCAGCCGCTGCGCGCAAAATGTGCAGAGAGATTAATATAGATGCCGGCCTTCTTGAATTGCGCGACCTGGTAGTCCATGCGGTCCAGCGCGGCGGGGTCGAACTCGACAAAGCTGTCCCTGGACTGGACGCCGCCCCAACCGCTGCCGTCGGCGTACTTGTGCAGGCGGACGACGTTGATGCCGTACTTCGGATAAAACGCCGCGCGGCGGTCGGCGATGCTTTCTCCGGCATGCAATTGCCGTAGCAGAGATTCAGGCCCCAGAGCTTGATCGGCCGGCCGTTGACGAGCAGCTTGTCGTCCTGCCGGACGATCCGCCCATGCCGGCCCGCGGGCGCGTCGATCCAGTCCTCCATGCCGATCGCGCTGGACTCGGTGTTGCCGGTGGCGCGCCACGGATACCAGGTTTCCATCCCTCGTTCCTGGGGAATCTCGGCGGCGTTCGGGTACCAGTCGGCCGCGCCGGGCAGTTCGACGTTGAGCGTCAGGATGGCGCGGTGCCGCTCTGGAGGTGATCCTTGGCCAGCACGATCCGCGCCGCACCCTCCGCGGCGACCTCACAGGGCGGATCAAAGCGGATGACCATCGTTCCCGTCTGGGGATCGCTCACACGGAGGGCACGCACCTGGTTTCCCAGCTCGCCGCGTCCCAGGGGATAGGAAACCGTCTTCGCGGGGCCTGCCGATTCAACGACGACGTTCTTCCCCTCGAAGAGGCGCCCGAGGGCCGCCTCGACGATGACCATGGTCAGGTCCGTATCCGCATCCACCTGAAGCTCATAGCGCAGCCGCAGTCGATTCGCCGCAGGCTGATCCGCCTGAAAACCGATCCGGAGCGGTTTGCTCGACTTTCCGAGCGCGACGTTCAACGTGCCGGCCGCTGCCCCGTTCTGGCTCTGGGTCTCCCCTCCAATTCCCGCCCAGGCCCAGCTTGGTCCCCAGGCCACCAGGTTCAACTTCAGGACATCGTCGCCATCGCGGCTCACGGTCACGTCGCCGCGCCCCCCCGTGTAAGCGGAGTACGGATGAGCCGCCGCCGCGCTGGCGAAACCGGCCCCAAGCAATGGAACCAAACCCAGGGCAGCCAGCATGGAAAGGGCCCGAACCAGACGATTCCCGGTCATCGCGTTGTCTCCTTGAAGTTTCGCTTCATCAAACTCTCATGCTTAGAGTCTGTCCCAGAAGTGGCTGTCCGGTGATTTCGGTTTCAGCCCCAAAGGGGCGAAAGTGCATAGCCCAGGGCGTCAGCCCTGGGAACCGCTTCGGAGGAAGATATCTTTTCGTCGCCGCGGTTCCCAGGGCTGACGCCCTGGGCTATGCACTTTCGCCCCTTTGGGGCTTTTGGGACAGACTCTTAGCCTGGATGAGCCCCCAAAGCGGCTCTGCCGGCGCCAGCCCGCACACCTCGGCCAGCACTCGCTCGATGCCGCCGGATCGCAGGAGCGACTGGACCGGAACAGCCAGCGGATCGCCCGGGTGGTCGAAGCGGAGGGCGCTGGCGATCCCGGTGACCAGATGGGTGGGCATCACGGACTGAGAAAGTGCCAGTCGCGCCGCGCCGACCAGTCGATCGTTGCACGCCAGCTTGCGCGCGGGTCGCGCCCCAGTCGCAGAATCGTGTCGCCGAGAGCGCGATTGCGGAAGCGCTGGAGAAGGTCCTCGATATGAGCCAGGAGTGCCCCGGCGCGGGCCGGTACGTGCGGGTCATCGCCAGCGCCGATTCCTCCATCGCGCCGCGCACCTGGAAGTAGATGTCATCATCCGCCAGCGCCTGGTAGCCGTACTCATAACCCGCCAGGTAGCCGAGATAACCGAGCACCGCGTGGCCCGCGTTGTGAATGTACAGCTTGCGATCGGTGAAGAAGCCGAACGGCGCAAACGGCACCATCCCCACGATCGCCGGAGGCGCGCCGACGAAACCATCACGATCGACGGGCAGCTCCTTGTACGGCTCGACGAGGATCAAGCTGGGGTCCTGCGCCCGCAGTTCGGGCGTCAGCGGCGGCACCATGCGCGCAATGACGGTGTCCACGAATCCGACATTTTGCGTCAGCTCGGCGTGCGGCAGGGCAGCCTGGACCATCGCGCGAAAATGAGCGGCGGCACCGTGAAGATTCTCGCAAATGATCAGATTCAGAGGTGCCGTCACGCCCCTCTCCGCACGCTGGGCGATCCCTTGCGCGACGACCGGGGCGATATGCTTGAGAGCACCCGCACCGACAGCCGTCGCGCCGATCTCCGCCCGGCTCAGGGCTGCGGCCACGGCCGGCGTATCTTCCGCAAAGAGAGCGCGCACTGGCCCGACTTCGACTTCTTCGGCGCGGTCGTTGGTGACGAGACGGATCGTGTAGCGGCCGCGTGCGTTGAGGGTTTCCAGCAGCCGGCGATCCACGTCCACGAAGGTGACGAGATAGCCCGACTCGCTCAACAGTTGCCCGAGGAAGCCGCGGCCGATATTGCCCGCGCCGAAGATGACGGCCTCTTTCATGCAAACACTCCGATTCGTATTCACTTCGGCCTTTCCACCGCGAAGACCCGGCCATCGGCCAGGCCGGTGTAGAGCGTGTGGCCGTCGGCCGCGAGGGCCGTGATGTCCTGCGGCATCTGGGAACGAGCGCGCAGGCCGCCGGCCGCGTCGCGCACGTCCAGCCGGCCTCCCCAGTACGCGACCGCGGAAAGGTCCCCGAGACGGACGACGAACTTGACCAGGGCCCGTTTCTCCCATTTCTGGGCCGCCGCGAGTTGCGCGGGATCGACGGGGGTGGCCAGCGCCCGGACGCGCTCCGCCAGGTTCGCGCCGAGAATCTGACGATCCTGTTGCCCAAGTGTCAGGAACTGGGTCCCGTCATGAGCGAGGATCGTCAACGTGCCGTTCTCGATCTTGAGGCCATCGATGCGGTCCGGCAGCACGCTCAGAAGATGCGCATCGAGGCTCGGGACGACGTCGGCGTCCTTGCTCGCCGGGGTGATCCGTCCTCCACTCGCCATGTTCCACCGGGTGAGCGGTTGCTGACCGGCGATCGCTTCGGCGAACGTACCGATGGCTTCGCTCAGACCCTCGGCATCGTGGGCGATCAACGTGATGGATTCCTGGCCGGGTCCGATGCCATCGCGCTGCCAGGCGAGCAGGCCGCGTCCCGCGCCGGGAATCTTGTCGCGAGCCACCCGGAAGGGAAGGAAATGCTCATCCTGGAGGAACTTGATGAGCGGGTTGTCGTCCGCATTACCGAGCAGGATCACGGGCCCTCGCACGGCGAACCCGGCCAGGGCCGGCGGGTTGCCGCTGCCGGGCTGGATCTGGCCGCGTCCCGCGTAGTTCAGGCCGATCCACGTCGCGGCCTCCTCGGCGCTGAACGACCGCGCCTTGCTGGCTTCGGCCGCTGAAAGGACGGAACAGCGCACGCCCCAGGGCTCCAGGATCGTCTTGAGGCGGTGGACGGCCGCGTCTTCATAGGCGGACGTACCGGGCACGATCGTCACGTCGGCGAAGGTTCGCGCGAAGCGGAAGGCGTTTTCCACATCCTCGGGCCACGCGATCGCCCGCGCGGTCGCACCGGCCAGTGCGGGAGCGATGCGCGGGGGTTCATAATGGAAAGGCACCGTCGCTTCCTTCCCGCTGAGCAGCTCACGCGCGGTCAGCTTCCAGTCTCCGGCCGGATCGTTGGCCGCCAGCGGAAGCTGGAGCGCGAGCTGGCCGAGCACGGTCGCGCGGTACATCGTGTAACGCGTCGCTCCCAGAGGATCGATGAGCCGGACCTCGAGCGGGATGCTCCCCGACAGCACAGCGCCGGCCTCGTCGATCACCGTGGCGGTGCTGGCGACGGTGATCGGCGCACGCTCCAGGACGAGATCACGTTGAATCACCGGCGCGGCCAGCCGCACGCCGCCGAGGGGGCGAGCCGTGCGCGCCAGCACGCGCATTTGACCCGGACCGAAGCGGTACGACAGCCGGATCGCCCCGGCGTTGCTCCCTTCCGGCAGGCTGACGGGAATTCCAAGCAGCGCGTCGTAGACCGGCCGGCCATCCGCGGGCAGAGTCAGGGTCGCGGCGACGGCGCGTTGCGCATTATTGAGGGGCTGGCCCTTGTCGTTCCGGGCGGTCTCATCCGGCGTGGCGTTCACCGCGAAAAGGTACTCCACCTCGCCCTGCGCCTGCCTCGTGGCCGAGATCGTCGGCACGTCGCATTCGAAGACGGGCTTGATCTTGGCGCGGTCGAGCTCGGCCTTCAGAGCCCGCGCCAGGGGCGTCGCTCCTTCGATGTACTTGGAGACCGTCGTATAAGGGCCGAGCTCGCCATACTTGCCGGCCTGCGAGAGCGCATCGACCGTGTCCTGCTCTGGCAGTCTCGGGTTCACGTCGAGCCGCTTCGCGCCGGGGATGGCGACCGTGCAATCGGCGGTCGTCAGCACCAGGCCGCCGATTGAGATGAAGTCCTGCAAGCTGGCGATGACCGCCGGATCGAGGTAGTCGAGTCCCGCGAGCAGGACCGCGCGATGATCGGCGGCGAGGGTGCCGTCGCGCACGTCTTCATCGAGCACCACCGCCAACGGTTGCTGGATCAGCTTGCCCGCCAGGTAGGCCAGCGGCAGTTTCTGGCCGTGCGGCAGGGCGTGGGCGTAGTTCTTCGTGCGGTCGAGCATCTGGGTGTGGAGACACTGCGACAGCGAATAGAGCAAGGCCACGGGCGGCTTCGTCGGCGGCATCGCGGCCAGCACCGGCCCGAGCCGCTTGAAAAGCTGGTTCGACTCGACAATTCCCGGCCGGGGTACGCCGTTGAGGGCGGGATCGCAATCGGGGGGCGTGATCATTCCTTGGAGGCCGGTCTGGAACGAGAGGTATTGCTCGAGGCGGAACTGGTCGGGGGTGGTGTTGCCATACCAGCAGGGCAGGTACCAGCAGGGCTTCCAGGCGTCGCGGGCGCGGGCCATTTCGAGGAAGAACGGCGGGTTGAAGTAGCCCAGGCCGAAATCGTGATAACCGCCGTGTCCGCTGGTGATCGGCAGACTGCGCGCGACGTTGAAGTAATAGCCGTCGCCGAACGCGCTCCAGCCGTACTGGCTCTGCGTCAACGCCAGGAAATCGGGCCGCACGCGCTGAACGCCAAGCTGAGCGTCTTTCCAGGCGGCATCGAGGAAGCCAAGCTTGAAGGTATTGAACTGCTGCCAGAGCGTGACATCGGCCGCATTCGCCGGGTCGATCTTGTCGAAGCGGAGCGGGTCGCGGTCGAAGGCCGCGCGAAACGCCTTGACCTGGCTGGGCACACCGTGCGGCGTCGAGATGCCCGTTTCCGGGTCCTTGTGCCAGGTGAGGCCCGGCTCGTCATAGAAATGGACACCCGGTACGTTGGGCCAGGTCCGGTCCCAGAGCGCCCGGCGCACGGCCCGGCGGGTGCCTCCGCGCACCACGTACGGGTCGGACCAGTCGCACTCCGCGCGCAGGTCCATCTGGTGCCCGCCGCTCATCGTGCAGACCGACATGAAATCGACCCCCGCACGCAGCAAGTCGGCAGGCACCTCTGGCCCCGGGTTCCCATAAAAGAGGTTGAACCCGAGGCTATCCTCGCCTTGCACCAGGAGCTGATCGGGCTGGCTGGCCCGTCCCCAGTTGACGATGCGAAAGCTCGATTGCCGGACGTGGCTGAAGACCTCGAACGTGCCGGCCAGGGTCTGGCCATCCACCCGCACCTCGACCTGATACGTTCCCGGCCGCAAGAGCCAGCCGTTGAGGTGGAGATGCTCCGTGCGCTTTTTGGGACCGCCGCTCACCTCGAAGCCGAATTCCAAACGGCTCGCGTGGTCGTCGGTGAGGACCATCTCCAGCTTGCCCGGCGCCAGAGCCGGTTCTTTGGCCGTTCGCACCACGGCCAGGTCGATCGTCTCATTGGTCTGAAACACGGTGCGCCCGAGCGGCCAGACGAGTTCGATGGCGGTCGCTGAGCCCGCCCCCATCAGCACCAGCCATGCAGCGGCGCACATTCTGCAAAGAAGGTCCATGGTCGGCCCTCGGCGATGTCACGAACGCGTCCCCGTCCACTTCGCGCCGGCCCTGGTCCCAATTCCTGCCGGTGTGACGCCCCACTCATCTTGACGAGCGGACGCGACGCGTCAAGTCCGTGGAAGGCGGAAGGCGTCCCTGTGTCCCTGCAAGCCCGAAGCGCCAGCGAGTGCATCTGTTCTCTTGACCCAAAGACAGATGCACTCGCTGGCGCTTTGGGCTTCCTGATCGGGTCGCCGCTCAAACGTGAAGCGTCGAGAATGTCAGACCGGCATGAGGACGGTGATTTCTCCCAACCGCGGCAGTACCATGAAATGCCTCTCGATCGTCCTCGGCGTTCTCTCCCTGACTCTGGCCATTCGTGCCGGCGACGACCTGCCGGGTGCCTTCCGCGCGCCGCCGCCCGCGGCTCGTCCCTGGGTCTACTGGTTTATCAATTTCCAGCCGTCCCCGGATGCCCTGGCAGAGCCTGTCCAAAGCCCGAAGGGGCGGCAGCGTATAGCCCGGGGCGTCAGCCCCGGGAACCGGGAACGATGCACCACAAACCTTCTTGGAAGCCCCGAAGGGGCGACACAGGTCTTTGTCCCGTGGATCTCTTGTCGCCCCTTCGGGGCTTCGGAGGAAGAGGCTCTCGTCGCGGCTCCGGTTCCCGGGGCTGACGCCCGGGCTATACCTGCCGCCCCTTCGGGGCTTTTGAGACGACAGTCAGTCCCGGCGCCTCGATCTGGGTGAAGTCCACGAACTGGCGCATCCGGCTCAACGGCCATGATCTCGGCGTCGTCTGGAAGGAACCCTTCCGAGTCGAAGTTACCGGACACCTACGACCCGGCAAGAACATCCTCGAAATCGAGGTCGCAAACCTCTGGCCCAACCGGCTCATCGGCGATCAAACACTGCCGCCCGGCAAACGTATCTCCTGGACTACCTGGACTCCCTACAAAGGCAACGCGCCGCTGCTCCCGTCGGGATTGCTCGGGCCGGTCGAGGCTCATGTACCGCCAGGATTGACGGATCGGCACTCGTAGGGTGCGTCGAGTCCGCGATGACGCACCATCCGTCTTCGGTGGCCGCGGTTCGAAGAGGTGCGTCATCGCGGACTCGACGCACCCTACAAGACGACGATTCCGTCACGACGTCCAGGGATGCTTGTAGGGGGAGCGGTATTCCCGCTTGAGCAGTGCGGCCGCCTCGGGATCACCGACGATCTGGAAGTTGGCCGCGTCCCAGGTGATCTTCCGGCCCACGTCGTACGCGATCATGGCCAGCTTGACGGCGGCCGTGCTCTGGAGGGCGTCCTCAGGCGTGCAGCTCGGTTGCTTGCGCATGCGCACCGCGTCGAGGAACTCGGCCATGTGCGCCGTGCCGGCGTCGCTCTTGGTGGCGTGGACCGTTCGCGCCTCGGGCTTGCCGCGCGGGATGACGATCCACTGGTTGTCGGTGACGAAGACGGTCTCCTTCTCGCCATAGAAGAAGACGCCGTTGTTGATCTCGGGCGTGAATTCCTGCGCGCCCAGATCTTGTGCCGCCAGCTCACCGGGCAGGTCTCGAATTCGAAATGGGCCATGAGCACATCGGGCGTGGTGATCTTGTGCGCATATTCGTAGAGCCCGCCCGCGGTCTGAACGGTCCGCGGCATGCCCGCTTGCAGCGTGACGCGGATCGCGTCGATGAGGTGGATGCCCCAATCGACCAGGTGGCCCTGGCCGACGGTCTTTTCGAGCCGCCAGTTCATGTGGCCGACCTGCGGGCTGTACGGGATCTTGGGACCGGGGCCGCACCAGAGATCCCAGTCGAGGCTGGCGGGCGGGTCTTGCGGAGTCGGGTCGGCCAGACCGGCCTGGTAATGGATCTGGGCTTCGACCTGCACGATATGGCCAGGCTGGCCGGACTGGATGTAAGCGCGCGCCTCCTGGAAGCCGGCGTCCTGCCGGCGCTGAAAGCCGATCTGGACGACCTGCCTGGTCGCCTTCCGGGCCGCCGCGACCATCGCTTGCGCTTCGCGCACGTCGTAGGCCAGGGGCTTCTCGCAGTAGATGTCGAGGTCCGACTCCAGGGCTTTCAGGAACGGCAGCGCGTGCCAGTGGGGCGGCGTGGCGATGATAACGGCGTCGGGATGCGCCTCCTTGAGGAGGTCCTCATACAGCTTGAACGTCGCGGGCTTCTTGCCCTGAAGCTTCTCGACCTCGGCGGCACTCTTGGCCAGGTGGTCGCTGTCCACGTCGCAGAGCGCCACGATCTCGACGCCGCCGACCTTGAGCGCCGCCTTGACATCGACCATGCCGTACCAGCCGCAGCCGATCAGCCCGAGACGAATCGGTTTCTGGCCTTGCTCCGCGCGCGGAGGCCCCTCCCGAGGCCGTCATCCCCGACACGGCGGCGGCGGCGAGGAACTCACGACGGTTCCATGATTTCATGTTCGATCACCCTGTAAGCGCAAGACCCTTTGTTGTGATCCCCGGCGCGGGCAAGCCGGACAGTTTCAGCCTGGCCCACCACCGCCGGTCCCACATCCTACCCGATGCGCGGGCCGTCGCGCCATCCCCGTCGGCAGGGAGAGTGGTTCCCCGTCATTCGACCCTGTTGGTCGCCAGGCGCGATTCGAGTATCCTGAGAACGCGACCGGGAATTCTGCCCGGGATGTGTCCGTGTTCCCGTTCCCAGGCAAAGGGATCAGCATGAAGACGCGCGTCTCGAAGCGTTTCCTCCTCCTCCGCCTTTGAGTGCGGTACTCGCGCTTTCCTTGACGGCGGCGTGGGCCCAGGATCGTCCCGCCGTAGCCGAGAAGAGCATCGGGGCGGCCTTGCAGCCGTTTGTGGACAGCCACTCGCTGGCTGGCGCCGTCGCACTCGTGGCCGACAAGGATCGCGTGCTCAGCGTGGACACCGTCGGGTACACCGACGTGGCCGCCAAGAAGCCGATGCCCCCCGACGCCGTGTTCTGGATTGCCTCGCAGTCCAAGCCGATCACGGCCACTGCGCTGATGATGCTCGTGGACGAGGGCAAGGTGAACGTCGATGACCCGGTCGAAAAATACCTGCCCGAATTCAAGGGCCAGTGGCTGACGGTCGAGCAGGACGCGAACCACATGCTGCTCAAGAAGCCGGCCCATCCGATTCTGGTCCGGAACATCCTCAGCCACACGAGCGGCTTGCCGTTCGCGTCGGCGATGGAGGTACCCACGCTCGACCTGCTCTCGCTGCGCGTCGGCGCCAAGAGTTACGCCATGTCTCCCCTGCAATTCGAGCCCGACAGCAAGTACCAGTACAGCAACGCGGGCATCAACACCGCGGGACGGATCATCGAGGTCGTCAGCGGTATGCCGTACGAAGAGTTCCTCCAGAAGCGGCTGTTCGACCCGCTCGGCATGAAGGACACGACCTTCTGGCCCCACGGCGAGCAGCTTGCCCGGCTGGCGAAGTCGTACAAGCCCAGCGCCGACAAGACCGACCTCGAAGAAACGACAATCGGCCAGCTCAAGTACCCGCTCGACGACCGCAGCCGTCAGCCCATGCCGGCCGGCGGCCTCTTCTCGACGGCCCAGGACCTCGCCCGGTTCTGCCAGATGATCCTCAACGGCGGTGTCCTCGACGGCAAGCGCTACCTCTCCGAAGGCGCCCTGGTCCAGATGACCAGCCGGCAAACCGGCGAGAACATCAAGGAAAGCTACGGCTTCGGCTGGAGCGTCAACGGCGACAACGTCGGTCATGGCGGCGCGTTCGCCACGAACATGAATGTTGACCGCCGCAACGGTCTGATCACCATCTGGATGGTGCAGCACGCCGGCTTCCCCAACAATGGCGGCCAGAGCCAGGGCGCCTTCCACAAGGCGGCCATCGAGCGATTCGGGCCGTCGCACAAGTGAACGCGGTACAGACAATCAGCCGACGATGGATGGATGACTCGCCATGATGGCTGATTCAGGCATTAGCCATTCGTCATCAGCCATCATCCCGTGGAGACGGCTGCGATGAGAAGATTCCTGATCGTCCTCCTGACGAGTCTGGCTGCCGGCCCGGCTTTCTGTCGTGCGCAGGTCGGCGGCAACGTCGGCTATGCCCAGAACGGGGGCAAAGCCAAGGCCGAGCAGAACGAACACAACAAGCGCATCCTGACGGACAACGAGCTGCCTCCGTCCCGCAACAGCATGTTCATCGACGCCAACGTGCTGATGAACGTCAAAGCCGACGAATTCGTCGCGGTCTTCGGCGTCACTCAGGAAGGCGAGACCGTCGCCGAGTGCAGCCGGCAGATGGATGCCACCATCACGCAGTTCACCAATGAGTTGAAGACGCTCGGCCTCAGCGGTGACGATGTCTTTGTCGACTTCATTGCTCAGAACAAGATCTACGGCTACGAGATCTCGGGCCAGATTGCCCGCGAGAAACTCGTCGGCTTCGAGCTCAAAAAGAACGTCTCCATTCATTACAAGGACAAGACGCTTCTGGACAAACTCGTTCTCGCCGCGTCGCGATCGAAGATCTTCGACCTGATCAAGGTCGACTACATTGTCAAGAATCCCGGCCCGATCCAGGACCGGCTCGTGGAAGAAGCCAGTCGCATCATCAAGCACAAGGCGAGCCGATACGAGACGTTGCTCGGCATCAAGCTCCGATCTCCCGCCCAGGTCTACGCGGAAAGGCCCGCGATCTACACTCCCACGGAGTTGTACGACTCGTACACGGCCTTTGAATCCGAGCAAGTCGGCGCTCCCGTGAATCGGGAGCGATTCACCACGCAGACCGCGCAAAACCCGGACTTTTTACTTCCACGGCCTCGATGCCGACGGCTTCGATGTCGTGATCAATCCGGTGGTCATCGAGCCGGTCGTCCAGTTCACGCTCTATCTCAAGGTGAAGTACGAGATCGAGCCGATCAAGGCGAAGTGAATCACTCGTGGCGGTGGATCGTGCATGAACGCTGATCAAGGTGCGAATTCCTGCACGGAGCGGATGGTGCCCGAGCAGGCCCACCCCCGGATCTTCTGGGAACACATCGGCCGTTACCGCTTCGCGAAAGACTTCGTGCGCGGTCGGAGAGTGCTCGATATCGCGTGCGGCGAAGGCTACGGCGCGGCCGCTCTCGCCCGGGCCGGGGCGGCGCACGTCGTGGGCGTGGACATCTCCTCTGAGACCTGCGCGCACGCCAGACAGAAGTACGGTCTCGATGCCCGAGTCGGCGATGCCCAGGCGATCCCTCTACCGGAACGGTCGATGGACCTGGTTGTCTCGTTCGAGACGATCGAGCATGTCGCCGACCCGACCGCGTTCCTGCGCGAATGTGCCGCGCGTGCTGGTCCCCGAGGGGATGCTGATCGTCTCCACGCCGAATCGACCCGTTTACAGCAGCGCAGGCACGATCAATCCGTTCCATCGGATGGAGTTCAGCGAAGAGGAGTTCACCACCCTGCTCGGCACGCGATTCCGCACCATCGAGCTCTACACTCAGTTCCCCCAATCGGCTGCCTGGTGGAGCCTCCGATCCCTGGCCGCCGAGCGATCCCCGTGGCACCGGATCAAGGGCTTCTGGCGCGTCTCATCGTGGCTCTGTCCCGCGATCCGAAATCACGTGAGCCCGGAAATCCGCGCCCGCGCCGCGGAATTGATCCTGGCCCGCGACCGATTTCCCGCGTCGGTGTTCAGCCCTTTCGTGGTACGGCCGCGTTCGGTGCGCAGCGGCGAGCGTCCCTACATCCTCGTGGCGGTGGCGACGGGTGTGAAACTCGTTTGACATTTTCCGATTTCTCGGCCCAGGACGAGCTGACTGGATGTCGCGTTCCTCCGCCCCACCATCGACGCCCGGCCGGCCGATGCCGTCCGTTCTTGATCGCCTGTGGCGCGGCACGTTCTGGCTGGCGCTCAAGTCCCCCCTCCAGGTCATCATCGCCTTCTGGAGTGTGCCCCTGATCCAGCACGCCATCGGCGCGGAGGCCAATGGCGCTTATGTCTTCGCCTGGGGGTTCGGGTTTATTCAGTTCCTGCTGGAATTCGGCATGGGTTCGGCCTTGCAGCGGCAGGTCTCCCATGCCTGGACGATCGGCGATCGCGCTCAGGTCAACCGGTTGGTCGTCTGCGGGATCGCGTTTTATGGAATCATGGCCCTCGTGCAGATGGTCATTCTCCTGTGTATTGCCTACTTCGGCTTACCGCCCCGGTTTCAGGGCGCGTCTTTGCGGCTGATTGTCGGCCTGCTCTGGGTCCAGGCCCTGTCGGCGCCGTTCTACGGATTGTTGACGGTTGTTTCCAGTGTCCTGCTCGCGGGGGGAAGATATGCGATTCTCCCCATGCTGGACCTGCTGATCTTGGTCCTTCGGTTCGTGATCTTGATCATGGGCCTGCGCACCGGGGTCGATTTCCTCACCATCATTGAGGCACAGATGATCGTGCTTCTGGGCGGCATGCTCATCCCCGCGCTCTGGGTGATGATCCACGAGCTTCGGTGCGTGCCGGTTTTCACAGTTCCCAGGGCGCGGATTATGAGGGGTTATTTCAGATCGGATTCTACATGTTTCTTGATGCAGTTGAGCGTCGTCCTGGCGGACAAGGTGGATACGACGATCCTCGGCTACGCGCTGCCGGACACGAATCCCGGGCCGGCGATCACGGTGTACCAGAATGTCAGCAAACCCTTTTTTCAGATACGCCAGACGGCCTGGACGATGGCCTATCTCGTGGTACCGGTGGTGGCACGACTGGCCGCGGCCCGCGATTCCCGCAGTCTCGATCAGCTCAAGTATGATGGGACAAGGTTCCTGGTCGGACTGCTCTTACCCGTGGCGCTCTTGGCCGGGCTCTACGCCGAGCCTTTCTTGAACCTGTGGGTCGGTCCCCGATATGTTCCGTACGCTCCGTTATTACGGTTGTTCCTGGTGGCGGCGCTGCCGATGGTGCTCTCGGTCCTGACGCAGATGGCCATCGGCATGGGTAAGATCAAGGTGGTCGCACTCGCGCCGCTGGTCGGGTCGCTCGTGAACTTACCCCTGAGCTATTACCTGACGACCCGTCTGGGAGTGTCCGGGGTGATCTGGGGCACGGTGCTGACGACTCTCTTCTCAAACATGCTCATTCCCGGTGTGTACCTCTTCCGGCTTCTCGAGATCCCCCTTTCGACGTTCCTGGTGCGCACGCTGCGCACTCCTCTTACAGCCGTCCTCTTCCTGGTGCCGGCCGCCTGGATCTGTCGAGCGATCGTGCCTCCCGCACCGATCGGCACCACGGCCCTGGCACGATCACTGCCGCTCGTCCTCAACCTCGTCGTTGGGACCGCCGCCTATGTTCTCGGCTACGCGGCCACGCCGCAAGGCCGGGCGGACCTGGCGGCGCTCGCTCGTCATTTTCGGATCCGACGTGTACAGGTCTCTTTGTAGGCTGGGTCAAGACCCAGCCATTCTCTGGGGAAAGCTGGGTCTTGACCCAGCCTACAAAGACAAGCGTCACTTCGCTGGCGTCGCGGCCGAGGGTCGGTCTGCGGGGCTCTGCCCCCAAGTCGTATTGGGCCGCGGACCCATCTTCAGGACCAGCTCGCCGCCGGCCGTGAGCTCGGCGTGGGTGAACCACGTGCGGGTGATCGGCTTACCGTTGAGGGTCGCCGACTGGATATACACATTCTTCGGGGCATTGTTTTCGGCCACGATGGTGAAGGTGCGGCCCTTGTGGAACTTCGGGTCGAGATGGATCGTGGCCCGGTCCACCATCGGGCTGCCCAGGACGTAGACGCCCGCGGCCGGATCGACGGGGTAGAAGCCCAGGGCGCTGAGCACGTACCAGGCCGACATCTGGCCGCAGTCGTCGTTGCCGCACAGGCCCTCGGCCGTGCTGTTGTAGAGCGTGGTCATCACCTGCCGGACGCGCTCCTGCGTCTTCCACGGAGCGCCGGCGTAGTTGTACAGATAGGCGACGTGATGGCAAGGCTCGTTGCCGTGGATGTACTGGCCGATCAATCCAGTCAGATCCGGGATCGTGGCCAGCAGCTCCGAGCTTTCGCTGTACATCTTGTCGAGCTTATTGATGAACGCCTCGTCGCCCCCCAGAAGCTTGATCAGGCTGGGCACGTCGTGGGGAACGAACCAGGTGTAATTCCACGAGGTGGCCTCGGTGTAATCCGCCCACACCAGCTCGCGTGGGTCGAACGGCGTGCGCCAGGTGCCGTCAGCCGTCTTACCACGGGCGAAGCCGATCGAGGTGTCGATGACGTTGCGGTAATTCTCGGCGCGCTTGGCGAAGACCTTGGCGTCATCGCTCTTACCGAGCATCCGGGCCATCTGGGCGATGCACCAGTCGTCATAGACGAACTCGAGGGTGCGCGACACGGACTGGTTGCGCTCGGCCGAGGGCACATAACCCCGCTGTCGGTATGCGCCCAGCATATCGCGGTCCTGCATGGCGGTGTCTTTCATGGCCGCGAAGGCGGCCTCGGCATCAAAACCGCGGAAGCCCTTGGCGTAAGCCTCGGCGATGACGGGAATGGCGTGGTTGCCGATCATGCACCAGGTTTCATTACCCGCGAGCGACCAGACCGGCAAGGAATGATGGCCAAACTGGCGGTAATGGGCCAGCATGCTGTTGACGAAGTCATCGACGCGATGCGGCTGGATGATCGTCAACAAAGGATGCTCGGCGCGGAAGGTGTCCCACAGCGAGAAGGTGCAGTAGTTCTGGAAATCCGCCGAATGCACCTTGTGGTCAAGGCCGCAGTAGCTGCCATCCACGTCGTTGTACAACGTGGGCGCGACGGCGGCATGATACAACGCGGTGTAGAAGACCGTGCGGGTCGCGGGATCGCTTGACTGGATCTCAATGCGTCCCAGGTAGTCGTTCCAGCACTTCTCGGCCGCGGCCACGGTGGCGTCAAAGTTCCAGCCGGCGATCTCGGCTGTCAGGTTCTTGCGGGCGCCCTCGACGCTCGTTCCCGAGATACCGATCTTCACGAGGATGGGCTCGCCGCCTTTCCTGTAATCAATGTGAAAGACGACATGCTGGCCCTTGCCTGCCCGGGCATCGTCCGTGGGCTTGCCATTGACGTTGATGCCGACACCATCGAAGGGCCGCGAGAACTCGGCGACAAAGTAGAAGGTCTTGTCGGCGGCCCAGCCGTGGCTGCGGCGGTAGCCACTGATGAGGTTGTCCTTCTCGACGGTGACGCTGCCCTCGGCCGGCTGGCTGCCGATGCCGCGGTCCAGGTCAAAGACCAGGTGCGCAGGCTCTTCGGCAGGGAACGTGTAGCGATGGAAGCCCGCCCGCGCGGTGGCCGTCAGCTCGACCTTGACCTTCGGGTCTTGCAGCGTGACGGTGTAATAACCCGGCCGCGCCGACTCGTCCTTGTGCGAGAACGCACAGTGATAACCGTCCTTCGCCTTGGGAGGCTGGATCTCCCCGACTTGTGGTGTCACGCGGATGTCGCCCAGGTCCGCGCAGCCGGTGCCGCTCAGGTGCGTGTGGCTGAAGCCGAGGATCGCCGGGTCAGAGTAATGATAACCCGAGCATCCGTCCCACGATTCCAGCCGGGTGTCCGGCGAAAGCTGCACCATGCCGAAGGGGACGGTCGCGCCCGGGTACGTATGCCCGTGCGCCGAGGTGCCGGTCATGGGATTGACCGACCGGGCTGGCGTTGGGTCCGCCCCCAGGCACCAGGATGTTGAAACAAGCCCCGCGCAGAGGGCCAGGGCATAAGCCGTTCTACGAGTCATCGTGGACAATCTCCTCGATCGTTCTCGATCAGTGAGTAAGAGGTGAAGGCGCATCCTCGACGTTGTTGGCGCTCTTCACCGTGCCGTTACTGGCGTTGGCGATGCGTTCCCGGCCCTTGAACAGGTTGTCGGTGATGATGGCGCGGCGGACATTGGGGCCGAGCTCGATCTGCGGCTTGTCCTGCCGGAACTCACAACCGCGCACGAGCACGGTGCCGCCCTGCACGTCCAGGGCGTGGCGTGCCTCGTTCTTACCATCCCATTGCACGAAGGTGCAATCACTGAAGCCAACCGTGCCCCGGCCGTCGATGCGGGCGATCTGGTTGCACGGTCCCCAGAACGCACAGTTCACGAAGCGCACCACGCCGTTGTGCTTCGGGCCAACGACGACCATGGTGGGGTCCGGGCCGTGGAACGAGACGAACTCGCCGTTGGTGATGAGCAGGCCCATCGGAGCGCTGGCATCCACGAGTACGGCGATCTGGCAATCGTCCGCGCCGATGCCCAGGAAGTTGCCGTTGCACACGCCCTGGCGGGTCTCGGTGAACCGATAACCAGCGTGGTAACCGAAACAAAATGTGTTATAAACATATTGCCAGTCGGTGCGACCGAAAATGAAGGCTTCACCATTGTCCATCTGCCACCGGAGAAGCTTCGGCCGGTTGCTCCACCACGGGTTGAAATGGACGTTCTCGATGCGGCCGATGTCGTAGATGCCATCGACGAAGACGCCCCTGCGCAGCGGCTGGCCGGACACGTCGCGGATGAGGTGCCGCTCATTCCGGGAGGCGTCGATGCCGTTGTACGGGTTGAGCATCTCGACCTGGAGCACCGCGGGGTTCTTCTCGCGCATGGCGACGGCGTAAGGGTACGGCACCGGTTCGTCGTCGGCCTTCTGATTCGGATAATAGAGCACCACGCCCTTGAGCGTGCTGTTGGTGTGCAGCGTGAGGAAGGCCGGGCCGTCTTCCTGGCCCGCGCCTTCGGTGATGAGGAACGTGGTGCCGTCGTCGGTCGGCTTGGGCTGGCCGCGGTCGCGCAGGCCGTTGTGCGACGGCACGGACTGCCAGATCCCTTCCAGGGTCACGCCGCGCGGGACGTTGAGGTGGCCCGCGAAGAAGTAGTTCCCGCGGCCGGCCGAGACCGTGCCGCCGCCTTTCTCCGCGGCCGTGTCGAGAGCCTTCTGGAAGGCGGCCGTGTCGTCGGTCTGGCCGTCGCCCTTGGCGCCGAAGTCGCGCACGGAAAGGGCGTCCGGCGCCGCCGCGTGGGTGAGTGGAGCACTCCACAGCGACACCATCAAGGTCAGGCACGCGGCGGCGAAGAATCGGGGTCGGTTCATGAAAGATTCCCTGCCTGTCTTGTAGGGTGGGCTCGGCCCACCATCATGGTTTTGGGCATGGTGGGCCGAGCCCACCCTACGAAGACTATTGCCCACCAGTGAAGGTCAGATTCTCCACGTTCTGGCCGATTTGACAAGAGGCTGACCCGCGCGTCAACTTCGCTCCCAGAATCGAGACGTTCTCGAACGTCACATCCCGGACGTTGTGCTCCCCGTCGGCCCCCTCGATCTGGACCAGATACGACCCCGGCTTGCCGTCCACTTGCACGTCGCGGAACCGCACATTGCGGATGAAGCCCGGCACCTTCTTGCGCATGTACTGGTTCACCGTCGGCTTGAGGCGGATGAACTCCCGCTGGCCTTCGCCGTGCAGGCGGACGTTCTCGATGAGCACGTCCTCCAGGCGCATGTCCTCGCCGGGTTCGAACAAGAACGGGGTCATCGTGAAGTGGATGATGTCCAGGTTCCGGAACGTGAGCCGACGCATATACGCGGATCGGCTCTCGTGCCCCAGCAGGAAGATGCGTGCGCGGTCGCACCACAGGATCGAGTTTTCCACCGTGATCCGCTCGACATTGTTGTTGGGCGCGTTCAGGTCGAGTCCTTTCAAGGCGATGCAGTCATCGTCGCTGCGGATGAAGCAGTCCGTCACCAGCACGTCCTGGGTGTTGCACGGATCGATGCCGTCGTCGTTCTGCACCCGCGAGTTACAGAGCTTGACGTTGCGGATCGTGATCCGCTGGCTGTTCCGCGGCACGAGCGTCCAGTGCGGCGATCCTCGCAAGGTGATCCCGCTGACCTCGACATCGCTGCTGTTGCGGATCAAGAGCAAGTATCCCACGGGTCCCGTGCGCCATTGCCAGTCGCTGCCGTCGAGGATGCCCCGCCCGCGAATGCGGACGTGCGAACCTTCCACGGCCACCTCGGCCTTCACCACGGCGCCTCCCGCCAGGTAGAGCGTCTGATCGCTCTTGAGCAGGATCTTCTCGGGCTTGTGGATGCCGGGACCAAAATAGACGACGCCCGGATCGTCCGGCCTGGGCGCATCGGTCTCGAGCGGATTGGCGAAGAGCAGCAGCGGACCTTTCTTGCCTTCGGGCTCGATGCTCAGCTTGCGCGGGGCGTCGAGTGTCAGGATCAGGGTGTGGTCGTCCGGCGTCTCGCGCGGAACCCGGGGCGATTCCGGCCGGACCACGACCTCGCGCAAGGACCGCTGCTTGGAGACGATCTTCACCGCCACGCGGCCGGACATGTCGAAGTTGGCGAAGGAATAGTTTCCACCGTAGTCCCACTGCTTCCCCGCGAACGGCGGGTCCAGGACGCGGGCCTTGTAGACATCCACCTTCTGGCCGGCCGCCCAGACCTCGAAGTCGGGCGAGAGGGTCTCACCGGCCGGGGCCGCATACGTGACGACCCGGGCCGGTTCGTCCGCGCTGGCCGGGCTGGCGCTCCAACCCAAAGCAATCAGTACGGCGCACGCCGCCAACGGTCGTGCCACGGTTCGGGGACGCATGGGCATCGCGGGTTCTCCCAGAGGCTTTCTTCGGGGTGTATGAGACCGGGCTTCTCGGTTCCGGGTCGCGGCCGTCCCGGACGCTCGGAATCGGCCCGATTCCCTCCTCTTCTCATACACGCGTCCGGAAAGCAAGGTGCTCAGGGACCGGAAAGGATCTGCGGGTTCGTGAAGGAGCCGTTCCAACTCATGTACCCGCTGGCACTTCGGGCTGGCGGAGCCGCGCCGGCGAGAAGTGCCTCCAACGAACCGCACATCGTGCCATCGAATCGGACCTAAACCCTTATCCTCTCCTGGACTTGACGCGGTTTTCCCGTTGGGTTCTTCCGCGCACTTTCCCACGTCGTCTTGTCAAAGATCCGCGGTCGCTCCGCGCCTCGAAACCTCCCGGCGCTGGGCGCGGACGCCGAACGCCACCCCGAAATCGGGGGTCCTCCGGAGGCTGCCCGACGGCTTACGGCCGATGATGCGAATAATTATGGATAGAGACAACCGCTGCCGCCGCAACAAGTCCCTCCAGATCCGTCATTATCGAATCGGGGGCCAGGGATGATTCCGAAAAGTAGGGAGACTGTCGCGAGGATACCGGGTCGGTTCTCGGCCTCCTTGCGGAAACGGCGGTGGCGGGTGGCATGCCCACGTCTTCGTGGGCATGTCCGCCTCTCCCGGTATACGGCCTCGGACATGCCCACGAAGACGTGGGTACGTGTTTAGCGTCTCGACTGGCTGTTTTTCTGGCCTTTTCTTTGTAGCGGCGGCCGTCTCGGCCGCTCCGGAGGGGAACCAGCCCGGAGCGGCCGAGACGGCCGCCGCTACAAAGAAAGGACTTACGTCCAATGGCGAGACGCTAAACACGTACAGACGTGGGCATGCCACCCAAATGAGCAGACCTCAGATGTGAATCGACTCCCCGAGACCCTGCCCGGCGGCTTCCATGATGGCCTCGGAGTAGGTCGGGTGCGGGTGCATGGCCTGGAGGATGTCGTCCTCGGTCGCTTCGAGCTTCTTGGCGAGGACCAGCTCGGCGATCAGCTCGGTGGCCTGGGCGCCGATCAGGTGGGCGCCGAGGAGCTCGCCGTACTGGGCGTCGAAGATGAGCTTGACGAAGCCTTCGGCCTCGTCGGCGGCCAGGGCGCGGCCGCTGGCCAGGAACGGGAACTTGCCGATCCGCAGGGTGTGGCCGGCGTCGCGCGCGGCCTTCTCGGTCAGGCCGACGCTGGCCACGCCGGGCTCGGTGTAGGTGCAGCCGGGAATATTCGTGTAATCGACCGTGTGCTCGGCGTGTCCGCAGAGCCGCTCGACACAGCAGATCGCCTCATGATGCGCCACGTGGGCCAGCCAGGGCGGGCCGATCACGTCGCCCAAGGCGTACAGGCCGGGCACGTTCGTCGCGTAGCCGCGTTTCGGATCGGCTTTGATGTGATTCTTGACCAGCTCGACGCCCAGCGCCGGGTCGAGCACGTCCTCGACGTTCCCCTGCACGCCGATCGAGACGAGCATGACCTCGGCCTCGACGGTCTTCGGTCCGCCGGGCGCATCGAGCGTGACCTTCACGCCTTGCGGAGTCTTCTCGACGCGCGAGCTTTTCGTCTTCGTCAGGATCGTCAGCCCGCGTTTGGCCAGGCACTTTTCGAGCTCGCGCGAGACCTCCTCGTCCTCGATCGGCAGGATGCGGTCGAGCATCTCGACGAGCGTGACCTTGGTGCCGAGGGCGTTGTAAAAATAGCCGAACTCGCAGCCGATGGCCCCCGCGCCGAGGATGAGCATCGAGGCCGGCTGCTTGGGCAGCGCCATGGCCTCTTTGTAGGTAATGATCGTCTTCTCATCAAACTCCGCCCCCGGCAGCACGCGCGGCCGCGCGCCGGTGGCGATCAGGATCGACTCGGCCGTGATCGTCCGGTCGCCGACCTTCACGGTATGCGGCTTGATAACCCGCGCGGAGCCGGCCAGGTGCTCGACCTTGTACTTGCGGAACAGGCTCTCGATGCCCTTGTTGAGCCGCCCGGCCACGCCGCGGCTGCGCGCGATGATCTGGCTGAAGTCCCACGAGGTCTGCCCGCTCAGCCCAAAGGTCTTGCCGTGGTCCTTGACGAGCTCGGCCAGATGAGCGTTGGTCAACAGGGCCTTGGTCGGGATGCAGCCCCAGTTCAGGCAGATTCCGCCAAGCTTGTCGCGCTCGACGCAGAGCGTTTTCTTGCCCAACTGCGCGGCGCGGATGGCGCCTGCATAGCCGGCCGGGCCGCCACCAATGACGATCAGATCGTAATCGTAAGCCATGTTACCGTGTGTTCTTGTAGTGATTGAAGTAGGGTGCGTCGAGTCTTCGATGACGCACCTCTTCCTTTCTCCATCGTCCGCGCCCATCAGAAGGAATGGTGCGTCATCGAAGACTCGACGCACCCTACTTCACAGGAGCATGGCGGCCGGGTCCTCCAAGAATCCCTTCAACGTTCTCAGGAACTCGGCGGCGGTGGCGCCATCGACGGCGCGGTGATCGGCGGTCAAGGTCACGGTCATGACCTGGCCGACAACGAGTTTCCCATCCTCGACCACGGGCCGGGGCTCGGTCGCGCCGACGGCCAGGATACCGACTTCGGGCAAATTGAGAATGGCGTCGAAGTGCTTGACGCCGTACATGCCCAGGTTCGAGATCGTGAACGTGCTGCCCATCATCTGCTTGGGCGTCAGCTTGTTCTGGCGGGCCGCGTCGGCCAGGGCTTGCGTGCCCAGGCGGATCTCGCGCAGGCCAAGCTGGTCGGCGTTCGGCAGGACGGGGACGATCAGGCCGCTTTCCAGGGCCACGGCAATGCCCACGTGGACCGCGCCGTGCACGACGATGGCGTCGGTTTCGTAGGACGCATTGAGCGCCGGATGTTCGCGCAGGGCCAGGGCCACGGCCTTGGTGATGAAGTCGCCGACGGACAGCTTGATCTTCTCGGCGGCGAGCCGCGCATTGAGCCTTTCGCGAATGGCCAGCACCTGATCCATGCGGATATCGACCGTGACGTGAATCTCGGGCGCGGCCTGCTTGGCCTGTTGCATGCGGTCGGCGATCGTCTTGCGCATCGCGCGAGTGCGGGATGCGCTTCGTTTCGGCCGTGACGGGAACCGGGACCGGCGAGGGCAGGGGGGGCGCGGCGGGCGCTTTCACGGCCGTCACCACGGCCGCCGCGGGACGAGCCGCGGCGCGGCGCGGCCATCGGGGGACGGGGCGGGCGGCCTTGCAAGGCGTTCTCGACATCTTCCCGGATGATCCGGCCGTTGGGGCCCGAGCCCGCACCTGGGCGAGATCCAAGCCCGCCTCGGTGGCGATCTTGCGCGCCAGCGGCGTGACTTTGAGACGACCCCCGGAAACCTCGTGCGGCGGCGTTTCGAGGGCCTCGGTCTCACCGTTCGGTGGAACCACTTCGGGCGCCGGGGCGGTCGCCGCCGGAGCACGGGACGGCGCCGGCGCGGCACCACCGCCCAGTTGCGCCGCGACTTGCTGCGGGTCCTCGCCCTTCTTGGCCAGTACCAGGACCCGCTGTCCGAGCGCGATCTCGTCGCCTTCCTTGACGTCCAGCAGCGCCACGGTGCCGTCGTCGAATGACTCCATCGGCATGACGGCTTTGTCCGTCTGGATCTCCGCCAGGGTATCGCCTTCCTTGACCGGATCGCCAACCTTCACCAGCCACTGGACAAGCTGGCCGCTTTCCATCGTCGGACTGAGCTTGGCCATTTTCACTTCGATGGGCATGGATCGTATATCCCTTGTCGCCGTCTTGTAGGGTGGGCTCGGCCCACCAATCCGAAAACCGGTGGGCCGAGCCCACCCTACGAGAAAGACAGACATCACGTTACCGGTAGAGCACCTCATTGACGGCCGCCACGATCCGCTCGGCGCTCGGCAACATGGACTGTTCCATCTTGCGGTTATAGGGAATCGGGGCGTCCTTGGTGGAGACGCGGCGGATCGGGGCGTCGAGCTCGTCGTAGATCTTCTGGTAGATGCGATCGGCGATGCCGGCGCCCATGCCGTTGTAGGGCCAGTCTTCCTCGATGATGACCGCGCGGTGGGTCTTGCAGATCGAGTGCAGGAGCGTGTCGAGATCGAGCGGGCGCAGCGTGCGCAGGTCGATGACCTCGGCGTCAATGCCGTCGCGGGCCAACGCCTCGGCGGCCTTCAACGTGGTCAGGACCGAGCGGGAATAGGTGATCAAGGTCACGTCCTGGCCCGGCCGCTTGATGTCGGCCTGGCCGAGCGGGACCAGGATCTCGCCTTCGGGGACTTCACCGCGCTCGCCGTAGAGGTTCTCGTGCTCCATGAACACGATCGGGTCATCGGCGCGGATCGCGGTCTTCAGGAGGCCCTTGGCATCATAGGGCGTGGATGGCATGACCACGGTCAGGCCCGGGATGTGGGCGAAGACCGCCTCGGGCCGGTGCGAGTGCGTGGCCGCCAGGCAGCCGGCCATGCCGGAGCTGCCCCGGAAGACGATCGGCACCTGGAACTGGCCGCCGCTCATGGTGCGCATGTTGGCGGCATTGTTGATGATCTGGTCGATGGCCACCCAGCTAAAGCTGAACGTCATGAACTCGATGATCGGCCGCAGCCCGACCATGGCCGCGCCGACGCCGATGCCGGCGAAGCCGGACTCGGAAATCGGCGTGTCGATGACCCGGCGCGGGCCGAAGCGGGCGAGCATCCCCTGCGAGACCTTGTACGCGCCGTTGTACTCCGCGACCTCTTCCCCCATGAGGAAGACGCGCTCGTCGCGCTCCATTTCCTCGCACATGGCCTGGTTCAGGGCCTCGCGGTAGGCAATCACGGGCATCGATCGGTCACTCCTGGGGGACATACGGGCTGGCCGTGACATCGTCGTAGAGCGCCTCCAGCGGGGTCGGGCGCGTGCTCGGCGAACTCGATGGCGGCCTCGACCTCGGCCTTGATCTTCTCGTGCAACTCCTCGACGGCCTTCGCGTCAATCCAGCCGCGCGCCGCAGGAGCCGCTCGTACAGGACGATCGGATCGCGCTCCTTGGCCTGATCGAGTTCTTCCTTGGTGCGATACTTGGCCGGATCGCTCATGGAATGGCCGCGGAAGCGGTACGTCCTGGCCTCGATGAAGCCCGGCCCCTCGCCGGCGCGGGCGCGCTCGATGGCCTGCTTGGTCGTCTGGTACATCAGCTCGACATCATTGCCGTCGATCGACGCGGCGGGAATGCCGTAGGCAGCGCCGAGGCGCACGGTCATGTCGAGGATGCACGAGTGCCGGTGCAGGTGCGTGCCCATCGACATCTGGTTATTTTCCAGGATGTAGACGACGGGCAGCTTCCAGAGGCTGGCCATGTTGAAGCCTTCATGGAGCGCACCCTGGTCAATGGCGCCGTCGCCGAAGTAGCACAGAACGACGCGGTCTTCCTTGCGATACTGGATGGCAAAGGCCACGCCCGCGGCCAGCGGGATATGACTGGCGACGATGGCGTGGCCGCCCAGGAAACCCTTCTCGATGTCGAAGAAGTGCATCGAGCCGCCCTTGCCCTTCGAGCAGCCGGCCTGCTTGCCGAGGAGCTCGGCCATGGCGAGCATCGGGTCCATGCCGCGGGCCAGGGCGTGGCCGTGATCGCGGTAGGCGGTGATGACGTAGTCGTCCTCGCGCAAGGCGCCGATCGAGCCGACGGCCACCGGCTCCTGACCGCTGTAGAGATGGCAAAAGCCGCCGATCTTCTGGTTTTGATACAGCATGGCCGACCGTTCCTCGAACCGTCGGATCAGGAGCATCTGCCGCAGCCAGGTCAGGGCTTGCGTGCGGTTGATGGCGAGCTTCGGTTCGGTCTGCGTCTGGGGCATGGACATTCCACTCCTGATCGGGGCGGGCGGCCCGATCGAGGTCCTCGGACCTGATCGGGTGTGGCATCAGCCGACGGTGCAAGGCCCCGGGCGGGATAGAGATTGCGGGAACCGGGTGCGGCCCCGAATCGGAAAGTCAGCAAAGGAGGATGGTATCTTACCGAAAAACGAGCGTAGTCTTCCAGGCAGGCGTGTTCCAGACCCTATCGGCCAACGACGCCCCGGGGTGGGAGCGGCCCCGACCTTCGTCGGTCCATTATAGGCGGCCGAAGCGGTTCGGGGAGAGACGCCGGGGTGCAGCAGGCTTTGCCAGTGCCCAACTCGCTCTGGCACTGGCAAAGCCAGTGGCACCCGGCACGAGTCCCCCTTCCTATGACAGAATAAGAAAAGCCGGCGGGTGGCACAGGCGACGACGGCTGGTTTTCGGGGTGCCACTGGCTTTGCCAGTGCTCTGGTAACTCCGGCACTGGCAAAGCCAGTGGCACCCGGCGCGGATGTCCTCCGCGGTCAGGTCCGGGAAATCAGCCAGGATCTCGTCCGTCGTCATGCCGGATGCCAGGTATTACCCCGGCAAAGAAGATCCTCCTGTAGGTCGGACAATCCTGTCCGACAGGCCGGGGGAGTCGGACAGGATTGTCCGACCTACTTTCTTGCCGGGGTAATAATCGAGGACGTCGCCCACCGTGATTCGCAATCCGCGAATGCACGGTTTGCCGCTCCTCTTGCCAGGGTCAATCGTGATGATTCGGGAGTAGTCCATCGTGTCACCTCGGACAAGCAAGACGGGTCATCCGGAGCCATTCGTCGCGGTTCACTCCCGCCCCGCGAGCAACTGCCGCAGCACGTAGGACAGGATGCCCCCGTGGCGGAAATAGTGGATCTCCTGGGGCGTGTCGATGCGGACGACGGCCGCGAAGTCGCGCATCGAGCCATCGGGGCGCCGGGCGTGGACGGTCACTTCGCGTCCCTGGGCAAAACCGCTCTCCAGACCTTCCACCAGACCCGTGATTTCGAAAATCTCCTCGCCGGTCAGGTTCAGCGTCTCGACATTCTCGTCCGGCCGGAACTGGAGCGGCAGGAGGCCCATGCCGACCAGGTTCGAGCGGTGGATGCGCTCGTAGCTCTCGGCGATGACCGCCGTGACGCCGAGCAGCTTCGGTCCCTTGGCCGCCCAGTCGCGCGAGGAACCCGAGCCGTACTCCTTGCCGGCCAGGACGATGAGCGGCACGCCCTCGGCGCGGTATTTCTCCGCCGCGTCGAAGATGCTCATGACCGCGCCGTCGGGCAGGTGGCGCGTGAGGCCCCCCTCGGTGCCGGGGGCCAGCTTGTTGCGCAGGCGAATGTTCGCGAAGGTGCCCCGCACCATCACTTCATGGTTGCCGCGGCGCGACCCGTACGAATTGAAATCCTCGTGGCGGACGCCGTGAGCGACCAGATACTGGCCGGCCGGGCCGTCGGCCTTGATCGAGCCGGCGGGCGAGATGTGATCGGTCGTGATGCTGTCGCCCAGCACGGCCAGCACCCGGGCGCCGGCGATCGGCCGGACAGGCGGCGGATCGACCGTCATGCCCTCGAAATACGGCGGATTGCGCACGTAGGTGGACGTATCGTCCCAGGTGTAGAGGTCGCCCGTCGGCACCTTGAGGCTGTTCCAATGCTCGTCGCCGTCGAAGACCGCGCCGTACTCCTTGTGGAACTGGTCGCGCTTCAGCGCCTTTTGAACGGTTTCCTGCACCTCGCGCTGGCTCGGCCAGATGTCGCGGAGAAACACGGGCTGGCCGTCCTGGCCGGTGCCGAGCGGCTCGGTTTGCAGGTCGATGTCCATCGTGCCGGCCAGGGCGTAAGCGACGACCAGCGGCGGCGAGGCCAGGTAGTTCGCCTTCACGTCGGGATTGATGCGGCCCTCGAAGTTGCGGTTGCCCGACAGCACGGCCACGGCCACCAGATCGTGATCGTGGATCGTCTTGGAAATCTCCTCCGGCAGCGGGCCCGAGTTGCCGATGCAGGTCGTGCAGCCGTAGCCGACCAGGTGGAACCGCAGCGCGTCGAGATAGGGGGTCAGCCCGGCCTCTTGAAAATAGTCGGTGACGACCTTCGAGCCGGGCGCCAGGCTCGCCTTGACCCAGGGCTTGGTGGTCAAGCCTTTCTCGACGGCCTTGCGCGCGAGCAGGCCGGCGGCCAGCATGACCGAGGGGTTGGACGTATTGGTGCAACTGGTGATCGCGGCGATCACGACCGAGCCGTGCTGGATGTGGCCGTTGGTGGCCCCTTCCGGATGGTCGTGCGCCGTGGCCGATTCGAGCGCACCGACGGCCGTGCCGCCGCCGCCCTCGCCTTCGAGACGGACCTCGCTCTTGTGGACCCGGTGCGCCGCGGTGGGGCGGCCGTGCAGCAGGCTCTGGAGCGCCTTCTGCCAGGCGGTCTTCGAATTTGAGAGCGCGACACGATCCTGGGGCCGTTTCGGGCCGGCCAGGCTCGGCTCGACATGGGAGAGATCCAGCTCCAGGGTATCGGAATAATGGGCCTCGGGCGTCTCGGCGGTGTGGAACATCCCTTGTTCGCGGCAGTACCGCTCGACGAGCGCGATCAACTCGGCGGGGCGGCCGGTCATTTCCAGGTAGCGGAGCGTCTCGGCGTCGATCGGGAACAGGCCGCAGGTGGCGCCATATTCGGGGGCCATGTTGGCGATGGTGGCACGATCGGCCAGCGGCAGGCCGGCCAGGCCCGGGCCGAAAAACTCGACGAACTTGCCGACGACCCCCTTCTTGCGGAGCATCTCGGTGACGGTCAACACGAGGTCCGTCGCGGTCGCGCCTTCCTTGAGCTGGCCGGAGAGCTTGAAACCAACGACCTGCGGCACGAGCATCGACACCGGCTGGCCGAGCATGGCCGCCTCGGCCTCGATGCCGCCCACGCCCCAGCCCAGCACGCCCAGGCCGTTGATCATGGTCGTGTGCGAGTCGGTGCCGACCAGCGTATCGGGATAGGCCATGGGCGGCGGACCGGAATCGTACACCGTCATGACGACGCGCGCCAGGTATTCGAGATTGACCTGATGGACGATCCCCGTGTCGGGCGGAACCACCTTGAAGTTGTCAAAGCTGGTCTGTCCCCAGCGCAGGAAGGCATAACGCTCGCGGTTGCGCTGAAACTCCAGGTCGGCATTGGTGGCGAAGGCGGTCGCCGTCCCGGCCTCGTCCACCTGCACGGAGTGGTCGATGACGAGCTCGACCGGCTGAAGGGGGTTGATTTTTCGAGGATCGCCGCCGAGCCTCTTCATGGCGTCGCGCATGGCGGCCAGGTCGACGACCGCGGGCACGCCGGTGAAGTCCTGCAAGAGCACCCGGCTGGGCCGGAAGGCGATCTCGCGGTCGGGCGCGGCGTGCGCGTCCCAGTTGCCCAGGGCCAGGATGTCGTCTTTCGTGACCGTGTCGCCATCCTCGTTCCGCAAGAGATTCTCCAGCAGGACCTTCAGCGAGAACGGCAGGCGGTCCAGGTCCACCCCGGCCGCTTTCAGAGCGTCGAGGCGGACGATGCGGTACGAGCGATCTCCCACGTGGAGTGTGGCGCACGCATGGAAGGAGTCGGGCATGGGACGTAGACCCTGGAAGGGGACGGTCAAAGGGATTGAGCCGGGTGGAAGCTCCTATTATAGTCCTTAGTTCCGGCTCCGGCAGGGGCGGGCGAGAAGTCGCGTGGCGGAGAAGGCTTTGTAGGGTAGGCTTTAGCCTGCCAATCCCAAAAGACCATGGGATTGGCAGGCTAAAGCCTACCCTACAAGACGGAAACAAGACCCGGCCGCACATGAGCGGGAAAGGACGAGGCGCGGTGAGCATACTGCATTTCGGGTCGCGGTCGCGGCGCGTGGCGGCGATGGGTTTGTCTCTGGTGGGGATTCTCCTCCTCGCCGGGGGGCCGCCGGTCGGTTCCACGCACACGCTCATCGCCGGTACGCCAGACAAACCCATCGTGGCGCCGCTGGGTCTCTCCGGCGATGAGATTGACTTCCAGCAGATTTACTCGTCCTCTCTTTTTCCGGCGCATTGCGTCGTCGAGATCCATCAGATCGCCTTCGCGAGCGCCCCGCGCTCGGCACCCCGATGCGCAACTGGACCGAGTTCACGATGGTCCTGGCGACGACCCGCCAGGAGCCCGGAGACGTCAACACCGAACCCCTGCGGAACAAGTCCACCGAGGTGAAGGTCGTCTTCGAGAGCAAGATGCTCAGCCGTCGGGCGCGCGGCGACGGCTCGTTCGACCTGGTCTTTCCGCTCAAGCCGTACCGTTACAACCCGTCGCACGGCAACCTGATGCTCGGCATCACCATGGGTGCCGGCCTGGGCGCGCAGCCGATGTACCTCCAGGCGGGACCTTCACCGCTCCTGGGGTGCGTCACGAGCGTGCCGAACTCCCCCATCCACATGCAGCATCCCCGCAGCGGGCTGCACACGCAGATGATCTACCAGGTGGTCGAGAACGCGGACGAGGAAACCAAGAGCAAGAAATCCGAGGCGCCGGCGACGCCCGCGACGCCTTGAACCGTCTGTTACCCCACGAACTCGACCTCGACCGGGCCGTCGAGCAACCCGGCTTCCTCGGCGCGGCGCAGCAGGGTGCGCACGGCGTCCCGACCGCGCGGGCCGTAATCGAGGGTCCATTCGTTGACGTACATGCCGATGAACCGGTCGGCCAGCGCCGGGTCGAGTCCCCGGGCATAGCTCAAGGCGTAATCGAGCGCCTCCGCCCGGTGATCGAGGGCATACTGGATGCTGGCTTTGAGCAGCCGGGCGATCTGTGCGACGGTCTCCGCGCCGAGATCCCGGCGCACCACGTTGCCGCCCAGCGGCAGCGGCAGGCCGGTCGTCTCCTGCCACCACTGGCCCAGGTCGGCGATCTGGTGCAGCCCCTGGTCGGGGTAGTAAAGCTGCCCTTCGTGGATGATCAGACCCACCTCGAATTGTCCGTCCAGCACCGCCGGCAGGATCTGGTCAAAGGGTGTCACCTGGGTGGCGACGTGTTTGCCCAGACAGAGCTGAAGCGCCAGGTACGCGGTGGTCAACGTCCCGGGAATCGCGATGATCCGCGACCGCGCCTCGTCGAGCGTCATGGGCCGGCGGGCGATCAGCTTGGGGCCGTAGTGGTCCCCCATGCTGCAACCCGAGGCCAGCAGCGCGTATCTGTCCGTCAAGTGGGCATAGGCGTGGATGCTGACCGCCGAGACTTCGAGCTCGCCGTCGAGCGCGCGGCGGTTCAACGTCTCGATGTCTTCGAGTTGATGCACGAATTTCAGGCCGCCCGTGTCGAGCTTCTCGTGCGTCAAGGCATAGAACATGAACGCATCATCGGAGTCGGGACTATGGCCAACCCGGATGACGCGCTCGGCGCTCGTGTTGCTCATCGCGTCTCCTCGCGTGGGAGGGGCGGAATCGATGCGGATGGCTGGGTGGCATGCCCACGTCTTCGTGGGCATGTCCGGGCCCCGGAGCGACGGACATGCCCACGAAGACGTGGGCATGCCACCCGTCATCCGCCACCGATTCCTGACCGGTCCGCCTCTCAATTCGCCTTCCCACCCGACTGCGCGGGCGAGCGGCCCAGGACTTCGAGGGCGTCGTAAGGATCGACCGGGATCGTCTCCTTCAACGTCTGCTGCCAGAGGTCGTAGAACGGAATCGTCTTGGGCGGCTCGGCGATGCCGACCTGGCGCAGGGCGAGCACGTAGCGGCGGGCCAGGAAGGCCGTGTCTTTCTGGCTGATCTGGTCCTCGCGGAGACTCTTGTGGGCATCGAGGAGGCTCTTCCAGATTTCAAGCCCTTGCTTGAACTTCTCGACAGCCACCGGGAAGTTGGCGTCCTTGTAGGCGCGGGTCGCCTCGTAGAACAGCCGGCGGGCGGTCACGCCCTCGTCTGTTCCCTCGGCAAGCGCACGGTCTTTCCAGTAGCGATAGTTCGTGTCGCTGGCCCAGCGATCGGACCAGTATCTCTGGGAACGGGTCAGTTGGGCGAACTCGGCGGGACGGGTGACCCAGTCGAGATGGACCGGCTGGTCCGGGTCGCTGTAGGCGGGGAAGGGGTAATCGCCCAACGTCTGCCACTCCTGCAACGCCTTGCCCCACTCGGCCTTGGCGACCCGGCCGAAGGTGGGGGGATAGTCCTTGACGCTGGCCTTCTCGAGCGCGGCCGCGGCCCGGGTGCGCGGCGTGCGCGGGCATGGAGCGGAAGTTGATGTCGCCGGGGCGGCCCTTGTGCTGCACGGGTTTGTCCACGTACTGGATGTCGGTCTCCAGGCTCGTTTCCGTCGCACGCCGGCCGCCCATCGTTTCTTGACCGGCATCGACGAGCTGGACCGCCTTGGTGAACCAGGCGTAGCCCACCTGGAAATTGTCGCTGTTGTCGATCTGGTACTCGGTCTTGTACAGCGCGGGGAGCGGGTTGTGCTTGAAGTCCTCGTCGGTGTCGTCGCGGAACAGCTTGCGGAGGATGACCGCCTCGTCGGCGAAGCCGAACTTGTGGTAGTAGTACCAGGCGGTGTCCCACAACAGGTCGGGCGAGTGGACGTTGTTGTCCACGCCCCGCTTGACGAAGTTGATGCCTTTCTTGATCCATTCGTACTTGTCGGCCGGGTCGTCCCACTCGACCGAGACGTTGTACGCCAGGTTCCAGCTCTGGAAGGTCCAGACCGAGAGGAAGTGGGGCTGGAGCTTGGTGATCATGTCCACGGACTGCTGGAGCTGGTCCCATTCGTGCATTTTCTGGAGCTCGATGGCGCGCGTCCAGAGCACGTTGGCGGCCACGCCGCGGAAGCCGCCCAAGAGCGCCAGCTTGAGCATGAAGCTGCCGGTGTCGATCTGGCCGATGGTGGCCTCGCCCAGCCCCTTGTCGCGCTTCAGTTCGTTGAGCTTCTCGGTGTAGGGATACATCACGCCGAACAGGACGACGATCACCAGGCCGTACATCATCATCCGGTGGCGGCTGCCGGCCGGCGCGGCGGCGCCGGGTTTGGGTGTGGGGATGCTCATGCGGCAACCTCCCGGTTGCGGAGGATAAAGTAGCCGGCGATCGAGAACGGCAGGACGTAGGCCAACGCCAGCAGGAACTGCGAGGCAATCGTGCTCCAGGACACGGCGAACCCGTCGGCGACGGCATTGCTGACGTCCAGGGCGCTGAAGTTCGGCACCAGGTACACCAGCCGGGCCATGACCGGCATGACGATCGAGTCGAGCGTCTTGGCCGTCACGACGGCGGTCGTCGGTTCAAGCTGGTTCATCATGTTTTCATGCGATAGCATGCGGATCAGCGATTCGAACGGCCCGCCGCCGACCATCTCCGCCGCGAGGGCGAACTTCTGGAGCGCCACGAAGCCGACGTTGCCGGCGATGAAGAAGAAGAAGGTCATCAACAGCGCCACCGGCCAGCTCAAAAACGTGCCGGCGCACACGCCGATGCCCGTCAGCACCATGGCCTGGAGCCAGATGCCGAACAGCCCGCGCAGGTAGTTCGTCTCGAACCAACCCTGGCTGGCCAGGAGGAACAGGTCGGGCTCGCCCATGCCCAGATACTGGTTGACCGTCGAGCATTGCAGCTCGATGGTCAGCGCCCCGTGCGAGCCGACCAGCATCCGCGCCGGGATGGACTGCCGGTTCGTGTAGTATTCGCGGATCGGCATGAAGGTGCTCTGCGGCGCGATGTCCGGCCGGGGGCTGGTGACGACGAGCTTGGCGTAGACCGGCTCGCCGATCTGGCCTTTCGTCGTGCGGTAGACCGTGAAGCTCATCTCGATCGGGAGATTGGGCGTGTGCAGCGCGTTGGCCTGAGCGGACTTGCCCTGCTTGCGCAGGGTCTGCTCCTGCTGGCGGAGGTTGTCCAGTTGGGCCTGGAGCCGTTTCAGGTCGTTCTGGGCCTCGGCCCCCTCCGCGGCCAGCCGGCGCACCTCGCTGGCCTTGATCGCCGGGGACCCGCTGGCCTGCTTCAAGAGGGCGACCTGGTCGGCGAGCAGCAGGGCCTGGTTCTCGACCCATTCCAGCGTGCCGGGACGCAGAATCATATCGACGGGAATCGTGCGGTCGATCCGATCCCGGGGATCGTTGGGATCAAGGGGATTCTGGAGATTGGAGCCGAACCGCCAGATGGCGCGAGGGCGTGGCGCCCTCGATGAAGCTGCGGGTGGGCAATTCCATGCCCACGTCGATGCCGTGCCGGCGCTCGCGGCCCCGGGAATCGAAGAAGTGCAGCGAGCCGTAAATCGGCACGCGCGCCGTCTTGCGGGTGCGAAGCTGGTCGGCCTGCTCGCGGAACTGGCGGGCGAACTCGTCCTTGTTCTCCTTCTTGGCGGTCGCCGCCTTGGCGTCCATGTCGTGGATCGCGGCCGCGATCTGGTTGTCGTAATAGGCCAGGCTGATGAGCCCGAAGATCACGATCAGGACCGTCACCAGCGCCTGGTAGCCGAGAATCCGCCCCCAGATCAGCTCGATCCGGCGTACCGGCTTGGAGACGACCGTGTAGATCGTTTGCTGGCGGATGTCGTACGGCAGGCTGATCGGCGTCAGGATCACGATCATGAACGACAAGAGCAGCGAGGTCAGCAGCATCAGCGCGTAGACATACAGCCGGCCCAGTTCGGCTTGCCGGGGCGTCTGCAAGAACCAGTTGGCAAACGCCAGGATGACCACGAACAGGATGAGTACGACCCAGGGCGCGAACATGCGCCGGAAGGATTCGGTCCAGCATTGCCAGCCGATCGCAAACAGCCGGCGAGCGCGGACGGCCAGCACCTCGGGCCACAACAGCGCCGCCAGCCGGATCAGGACCACGAAGCCCATGTAGGTCGCGCCGAGCCGGCCCCCGACAAACAGCGCATCGGCCCGGGTGGGGATCGCGGGCACGCCGATCAGGTGGAGTGCGAAAGCGACCCCGATGCCCAGCAGAAGCGCCACGTGGAGTCCCACCAGCACTGCGCGATCGGCCCGATTGCCCCGGGGGATCAACACCCCGAAGAGCCGCACTTCCAGCCAGACCCAGAGAATCAGGCCGGCCAGCACGCCGAGGTAGGTCGGCACCAGGGCGAACGTCAGCGCGAGCCGCCGGTTGGCCAGCAGAACCCAGGTGAAGGCCGAGAGGATCCCCAGGCCCACGGCGATCAACGCGGCCACATCCAGCCAGGGCTGTTGCGCGGGACCGCTCAGCGACGGACGATCCTTCAACGCCGAGACCAGCCACGAACCCGCCCACCCCAGCAGGCTGAACAGACCGACGACCTTGATCCAGGTCAAGAGGCCGCCCAGCGGTCCCGCGATGGTGACCGAGGGATCGCCCCAGGCGTAGAGCCACAGCAGACTGGTGAAAAACCAATTCGGGGCCGCCAGGGGCCCGGCCTGGCCCGACATCAGCGAGATCCCGGTGACGAGGGACGCATGCGGCATCGTGTGGCGGACTCCTCAAACAGCCCGCTCCCGGACACGCGGGGTCCGGCGGGCCGGTTGGATTCGGAGGGGGCAGAGGCTCTTATGCTGCGATTCCAGATTCCAGATTCCAGATTCCAGATTCCAGATTCCAGATTCCAGATTCCGGATCCGGGTCACTTTTGGAATCCGGAATCTGGAATCCGGAATCCGGAATCCGGGAAACACTCGTATCTGCTGACCACCTCAGCCGACCGGCCGCACGGGCTCGGCCTCTGCGGGCTTGCTGTCGGCGCGCGCTCGGCCACCCGCCGCCGGCCGGGGTGCAGGTCGCTCTCGCGGACGATCCGCAAGAACAGGTCCTCGAGCGTCGTGGTCGGATGATCGACCGCCAGCAACTCGGCCGCCGGGTCGTCTTTGATGATCGCTTCGATGCGCGCCAGCGCCTGCGGTGAGAGGTTCCGCGCCCGGACCTGCGTGACATCCTGCACCGTCAGCAGTTCCGCGACCTCGCCGATCTCCTTGAGCTCGCCGCGGTGCAAGATGGCGATCCGGTCGCAGATGTCCTGCATGTCGGCCAGCAGGTGGCCCGAGAGCACGATCGTCTTGCCTTGCTGCTTGAGCCGGCGGATCTTGTCCTTGATCTCCGCGGTGCCGATCGGGTCCAGGCCGCTGGTCGGCTCGTCGAGCAGGATCAGCTCGGGGTCGTTGATCAGGGCCTGGGCCAGCCCGATGCGGCGCTGCATGCCCTTGGAATACTCGCGCAACTGCCGGTGCTTGGCGTACCCCAGGTTGACCTCGTCGATGAGCCGCTGCACCCGCCGCGACCGCTCGGCCGCCGACATCTTGAACAGCCGGCCGTAGAAGTGGAGCGTCTCCTCGGCGTTCAGGAACTTGTAGAGGTAGGACTCCTCCGGCAGGTAGCCGATCTTCTCGTTCTTGGCGACGTTCAGCGCCGGCTCGCCGAACAGGAACGCTTCCCCCTCGGTCGGGAAGAGCAAGCCGAGCAACAGCTTGATCGTGGTCGTCTTGCCCGAGCCGTTGGGTCCCAACAGCCCGAAGATCTCGCCCCGGTAGATCTGCAGGTCCAGCGCGTTGAGGGCCAGGACCTTGGGGCGACCCCAGAAGTCGCGGTAAACCTTGGTCAGGTTCCGGGTTTCGATGATCACGTCGCTACTCATCGGGGAGCCTTCAGAGAAGAGAGAGACGAGGACACGAGCAGGACACGTCCCACTCGGCCGTACCGCCTGTCCGGAGGGCGACGCAGGAAAAAGAACAAGAACAAAGGTTCGTGGGATCGTCACTCACCGGATGCGGATACGTCAACGTCCTCGGCACGGAACTCCGTGCGCCGGCCGTTCCCAAGCTCGGGAACGGCTACGTGCCGCACGCTTCAGCCTACGAACGCGGGGGGAATCTGGTTCGGTCCGCCGAGAAAAATCTTCCCGAATCGCGCCCCGAAGGGCTGCCGAGAGGCGCCACGAAACGGCCCGGACAGGACCAGAACACCCCGACCAGTCTAAGGACCGCCCGGGATTTCTGCAAGCCGCGCCGCGCGATTCCCAGTGCGTCTCGCGGTCGAGTGACGCCGATGTCTTGTCAGCCCGCAGCGCCCGCGCCGGCGCTGCGGGCGTACAGGTGGACCCGCGACCCGAGCCGCGTTCAGGGCGTGGGGCTGGTCATGGTACCGATCGTCGGGGGCGCTTCACTGCGTCCGGTGAAGGTCGGCGGCGTGACGACCGGCTGGGCATTCTCGGCCTTCTGATCCGGGTGGACGGGCGTCTCGGAGCTGGCCTGCGGCAAACCGCCGAACGGGTGCGCCCTGCCGCAGCCCGCGTAGGGGATGTAACGCTGGCCGCGCTGCTCGTACGGGTTGTAGTAGGAAGGCAGGAAGCACTGCTCGGGCAAGAGCGAAAAATAGCGCGGGAAAAAGTAGCGCGTGTTGCGATCGCCGCCCAGGGGCAGGTAGGTGCCGTAATCCGCGTAGCCGTAGCCGTCGGGATTCCCGTTCGTGAACCCCCAGCCATCGCCGGGACCGGGCGGGAGCACCCAGCCGTGATGCTTCGGGGTATTTTCCATCTGCCGCTGAACATACCACGCCGGCAGCGGCTGGGGCGTGCGGTCGTGATGGCGGAAGAAGAACCCGCCCTCTTCCGGCGGCGGGAACAGATGACGGTGCAGCGGGGATTCCTCGCCCGAGGAAAACAGGCCGCCAACCGAGCCCATCGACACCGCCAAGACCAGCGAGGTGAGCGTGCCCGACATGGATAACCTCCGTGTCCACCGGCCCCCGATCCGATCCCGTCCGGCCACGCCCGGTGCCCGGGATTTCGAGGAATCCTCCCAGTCTACCCGCGCCCTGCGCGGGCGGGGGAAAAAGGACGCGATGGCCGCTGGCCGGACTTGCCGGTCTTGCGTTACGATCCCTACTGAGCGGCCGCACCGGACCGCGCGGTTCCGGTGTCCGCGCCGCCGCTATCGATCGCGCGACGGGCGCCTGGCATGATCCTGCTCATCGACAATTACGATTCGTTCACGTACAACCTGGTCCAGCGCCTCGGCGAGATCGACCCTGCGCTCGAACTGCTGGTGGTCCGCAACGATCAGATCACTCCGGACGAGATCGCGGCCCGGGCCCCGAGCCACATCATCATCTCGCCCGGCCCGTGCACGCCCCGCGAGGCGGGCGTCTCGAACGCCGTGATCGAGCGGTTCGCGCCGACGGTGCCCATGCTGGGCGTTTGCCTGGGCCATCAGTGCATCGGCTTCACCTTCGGCGGCGAGGTCGTCCGCGCCGACCGCATCATGCACGGCAAGACCTCGATGATCCACCACGATGGCCAGGGCCTGTACCGCGGCATGAAGAACCCGTTCGAGGCCACCCGCTATCACAGCCTGGTCATCAAGCCCGGCACCCTGCCGCCCGAGTTCGAAGTCGTCGCCCGCACCGACCAGGACGAGATCATGGGCGTGCGCCACCGCCATTACCCGCTCGAAGGCGTCCAGTTCCATCCCGAGAGTTTCCTGACGGAGAACGGCATACAATTGCTGCGGAACTTCATCGGGCGGTGAGACCAGATGCGCGACCCCGGGATCACCGTGCGCGAGATCCTTCGAACCAAGCGGTCCGGAATCCGCAGGGCGCCCCTGCCCGAAGGTTCGCCATCCTGGGATGACATCCAGGACTGGACCTGGCAGGAAATTGAAGACGCCGCGCAGTCGGGACGGGTTGGATTTCGGACGATCCGCAAGCTCTTGACCGATTCGAGATTCGACAAATGAGCACGGCAACTCAATCCGCACTCGGCAAGGTCCTGTCGTTCCTCGAGCGTCTGGAACAGGCCAAGATTCTGGTATCGAATGCTCCATGTACGGGATTCGATCATGGTCGAGCTGGCCATCCCCGGCGAACGCTGGGAGGTGGAATTCTTCGAGGATGGTCATGTGGAAGTCGAGCGATTCCGGAGCCATCCGGGAGGCTTGGAAGACGAGAGCATCCTGGAACAGTTGTTCGTTGAGGACCAAACTAGCTGATGGTGATACCTGCAACGGAATAGAATTCCTGCGGGGCCTCATCGAGAAGCGAGCCCAATTCCGCAACCCTGGAGGCCATCTGCAATGCCGTGAGCTACCGAAACGCTCGAAGAGCTTCATCCGGCCTACCGTGATTTCATGCTCGCCCTGCGACCGGTGCGAGACTCGCGACATTCCGCCGTGCGGGTGAGCGGCATCCCTTTGAGTCGAATCTTCAATGCCTTGGGTCCGACTTACGAGTACACCCCGGAGCAGATTCGGGGCCTGGCGGAAAAACTGAAACAGGCGGGCTTGATCCAGGAAATCGACAAGTTCGGCTTTGTCGCACCGACGGGCAAGGGAGAGGAGTTGATCGGGGCGCTGCTCGGTCTACCGGAAGAAGACACAGCCACCATTCCCGACTTGCCTTCGGGCATCTGAGCACCGCTGGAGCCCCGAGAAATGGCAAGGTGCGTTTCACCCTGGCACGTCGTCCGCGACGCCAACCAATTCCAGTACGCTTTTTTCATTTCGCACGTGGGAGAAGATACAGACGATGTCAGGGCACTCAGAGGCTATCCGGGAAGTCTATTTTAGCCCCAAAGGGGCGGCAGTGAATAGCCCGGGGCGTCAGCCCCGGGAACCGGGGCCGCCCCTGCGCCTCCTCCTCCAAAGCCCCGAAGGGGCGACCGAAGATCCTGCGGGACCATGGGTTCTGTCGCCCCTTCGGGGCTTTGGAGGGGGTTCGTGGCGCGTCGTTCCCCGTCCCGGGGCTGACGCCCCGGGCTATTCACTTTCGCCCCTTCGGGGCTTCCCGGATAGCCTCTCAAAGCGGAGATTACCGGGATCTCCGGACGGGGAGGGCGTGAGGAACTGACTTGCTTTCTGGATCTGTACAACTGGGACAAAGGTCACGACCCCGGGAAAGTCATTCGCGAGACCTTGCTTCGTTCCGAGTTCATGGCCGCCTGGATCACCCCCGCCTATCTGGATGCCGGTCGAAGAGGCTGGATCTGGTTCGAGTATGCTTATGCGGAGCTGGTCGAACTCAGCCTGAACGTGGGCAAGTTTGAACCTCAATTCCCATTTATCCTTCCTATATTTCGCAGCGTAACGAGCCGAGACGTGGAGCGTACGCCCCTCATCAAGTATTGGCAAAGAAATCCCTTCCGGGCCGACCAGCCGCCTACGACTGTCGAAGTGGCCAGAACACTGGTCGACTTCTACGATCAGGAGGGACGGAAACGAGCCGGTCTTTCCCCATAATCCGTACAGTGTGCCACGACGACGATCCCGAGTGACAGAACCGCGCCGAGCGGACCCGCCGCATGGGCGAACGGATGTTGACAATCGAGGAAGCGCTGGCCGCCGTGCTGTTGCACACGGCTCCGTTACCACCCGACCGAGTTTCTCTGGCGCAACTCCTTGGCCGCGTCCTGGCCGCGGACGTGGCGGCGGAGGGCGACTTTCCTCCCTTTGACAAGGCCCTGATGGACGGCTACGCCGTATGCGCGGCGGATCTGGGCGGAGAGCCGCCGTTCTGGCTCGTCGTGGGCGAGACGATTCTGGCCGGGGGCACGCCGACGCGCGCGCTGCGCGCGGGGAAGCGGCCGTCATCATGACGGGGGCGCCGCTGCCGCCGCGCGCGGATGCGGTCGTCATGCATGAGAAGACGTCATCGTGAGGGCGGCCGGGTGCGGATCGATGCGCCGGTCCGATCGGGCCAGAATCGCCTGGAACGCGGGCGCGAGATGCGGGCGGGCGAGGTGGTCTTGCGGGCCGGTGAGATCCTGAACGCACCGAAAATCGGGCTGCTGGCGGCGCTCGGCCAGGTCCGGCCGAGGGTCATTCCCAGGGCCGATGTGGGGATCGTCTCCACGGGCGACGAGCTGGTCGAACCCGATCAGGTGCCGGGTCCGGGGCAGATTCGCAACTCGAACGCCGCGCTGCTCGAAGCGCTTTGCCAGGAGGCCGGCATCACCCCGACCGTCCGGCCGATCGCCCGCGACGAGGCCGATTCGCTCCGCAGTGAGCTGGCCGAGGGGCTCAAGGCGGACGTTTTGCTCATCACGGGCGGCGTCTCGGCCGGCGCGCGCGATCTCGTCCCCGGCGTCCTGGCTGAACTGGATGTGACGACCGTCTTTCACAAGGTCCGGCTCAAGCCCGGCAAGCCGCTCCTGTTCGGGATCGGCCCCGCGCGCCGGGCGGCGTCCTGGAACGCTCGTCTTCGGGCTGCCCGGCAACCCGGTAAGCGGCCTGGTCGGCTTTCTCCTGTTCGTGTTGCCCGCGCTGCGGACTTTGCACGGACTGCCCCCGGCGCGTCCTGGCGATCTGCCCCGGTACGAACTGGCCGCGGCCTGGTCGTTTCGCGGTGATCGCCCCACGTACCATCCCGCGCGGCTGCAAGGGGCGCGCCTGAGCTTGCTCGACTGGGCCGGCTCGGCCGACCTGCGCACCGTCGCGCAGGCGGACGGGTTCGCCGTCTTCCCGGCCGGCGACCACGACTACCAGCCCGGCGATCCGGTCGCGTTTCTGTCCATCACGAAGGAATTCGGGGACTTTCCGCCCGCGGCGCGGCCGCCGATTCCGTAGTCATTTCTAGAGGCCAATTCTTGCGGTCGTGCATCGCCCGGGGTGTTGGCATCGGCTACACTCGACGATCGGCTTCGGCACGATCACGGTGGGGAGCCGTGACGAAACGAACCCAGGACGGTCGTAAATTCCGTCGTCGGCGGGGAGTAGGCGATTGATGACGACATCGACGACGCCCGCGGCCCAGCCGGATGCGGCCTCGACTCCCACAGCGAGCGGACGTTGGGAGGGGCCGCCGATGGGTCTGGGTCTGGCTTCGGGCCTGTTGCTCTGGCTGGCGTTCCCGCCCGCCGATCGCGGCGCGTTGGCCTGGGTGGCCCTCGTACCGTTGTTCCTGCTGGTGCGGAGCGCACGGCCGCGGTGGTCGTTGTACCTGGGGGCCTGGCTGGGAGGCATGGTGTTTTCGCTCCTGGCCGTCGCATGGGTGCGCCTGACGGACCCCTCGGCCTGGCTGGGATGGGTGGTGCTGGCCTTCTATCTCTCGCTGTACTGGCCGGCATTCCTGGGACTGGCGCGCCTGGGAGTGCGACGCTTGGGACTCCCGCTGCTCCTGGTCGCTCCGGTCGTCTGGGTGGGTCTGGAGTACGTGCGCGGCTTCGCCTTGACCGGCTTTCCCTGGCTCTATCTGGCGCACACCCAGTATCGCTTTCTTCCTTTCATCCAGATTGCCGATTTGACCGGCGTCTGGGGTCCCAGCCTGCTGGTGGCCCTGGTGAATGCCTGGCTGGTCGAGATGCTGACGCAGCCCTGGCGGACCGAGAGTGCGCAAGGATTTTGGCCGCGACGGTCTCAGGCCGTGCGGGCCGTGATCGTCGTGGGGCTGCTGGCGGCGTGCGGCGTCTATGGGCTGATCCGTATCGGGACGGCCCAATTCCGCCCGGGGCCGCGCATCGCGCTGTTGCAGTCCAGCTTCAGGCAGGAACTGAAGAGCTCGCTCGAGCCGGAGCAGATCATCCGGGTTTACCGGGAGCTGATGGTCCGGGCCCTGCGGGACCGGGCCGAGCTGATCGTCTGGCCCGAGACCTCGTTCCCGTACTACTTCACCACGATCGCGCCGGGCCTGAACGATGCCACGCTCGAACGGCTGGGGCGGCAGGTCGAGATCGGACGCGGAGGTCACGGCGGATCAGATCCGTCATCGCCGGCAGGTGGTCGGCGAGATCCTGCACGGCATCGCCAACTGGGCGGGCGTGCCGGTGGTCTTCGGCATCACGGTCGTCGAGTTCCAGCCGGCGGGACGGCTCAAGTACAACTCCGCGCTGCTGGTCGAGCCGAATCGACAACCGAGCAGCGCTACGACAAATTGCACCTGGTCCCGTTCGGCGAGTACGTCCCGCTCCTGGAGACGTTCCCCTGGCTGACGCGCTTGACGCCCTATCACGGCGAGCTCGTGCCCCGGTTGTCGCCGGGGAAAGCCCCCTCCTGGCTGGACTTGAAGGGGCTGCGGTACGCCTCGGCCATCTGTTTCGAGGACTCGCTGCCGTCCGTCGTCCGGCGATCGTTCGCCGAGGTGACCGACGGCCACGCGCCCGACGTGATCCTGAACATCTCGAACGACGGCTGGTTTCAGGGCTCGTCGGAGCTGGACATGCACCTGGCCACCAGCGTCTTCCGGGCGATCGAGAACCGCGTCCCTGTGGCCCGCGCCGTCAATACGGGTATTTCCGCGATCATCGACGGAAATGGAAGAATCCGCTCCGCCTTGCCCAGGCTGGCCGTCGCCGCCTTGACCGAATCCGTGCCGCTGGATGGTCGCGGGAGCCTGTATATTGCCGGGGGGGAGTGGCTGGGTCTGGTCTGCGCCCTGGCCACGGCCGGCCTGATTCTGGGAGGGCTTTTTCGGCCGCGCCCAAAGCCCGAGGGGAAATCTGAGAAGGTCTTGTAGGGTAGGCTTCAGCCTGCCATATTCCTATTATTTCATGGGATTGGCAGGCTGAAGCCTACCCTACAAGAAGGAATTCCCGCGCGTGGGTGCCACGGGTTCCGCTTGGGGAACCCGTGCCTGTCGGCCCCGGACACGGGTTCCCCAAGCGGAACCCGTGGCACCCGCTATCTCCTTGCAGGACGACCCGGTATCGTCGCGACAGTGTCCATATTCCTATTATTTCATGGGATTGGCAGGCCGAAGCCGACCCTACCAGAAGGATTTCCCGCGCCTCGTACCTCCCTTTGAGAAGACAGGCGGTTTGCCGAGTCCGGCGCATAGGGTACAGTTAGGTTTGAACCGACGGTCCATCGTGTCGGAGCCTCTTTTGGCCGGTGGGCGGGAGGAAGCGGCTTGATTGCCGCAAGGCCCGGCCTCTACGATGGTATGCGGAGTTTGCTCCTCGGCGTCGGCCGCGAGGGGCGGCGCTCACGTTCCAGGGCTCGGCGGGGTCATCGGGTGGACGATCTTCTCGTGCGGAGTCGTCGGCCGCGTGTTACCTGCCGTCTTTCGCCGATTGGTAGGATGGGACCATGACCTTCGTCGGCAAGATCCTCGTGATCCTGATCATGGTCTTCGCCATGTTCTTCCTCGCGGTCTCCACGGTCGTGTTCATGACCGAGAAGAACTGGAAGGATGAGAGCACGGCGCTGAAGACCAAGCTCGCAGACGAAACCAAGAAAAGCAACGACGCCGCCACGGCACGCGCGGAGGCGGAGAAACAACTTCAGGACGCGCTCAGCAAGTTCGATGAGCAGACCAAGGCCCTCAATCAACAGATCGCCACGGACGAGACGCGCGTCAAGGATGTGGAGAAGGAACTGACCGAGAAGCGGACGACGGCGGCCCAGTCGATCGAGGAGATGCACAAGACACTCGCGGACTCCGAGGACCGCAAGAAGGAGACGGAGAACCTCCGTCAGATCCTCTCGGCCGTGCAGCAGCAGGCCAACGACTTCCAGTTGCGCCAGACCGAACTGGTCGATCAGATCCGCAACCTGAAGCGCGATCTCGAGGTGGCCACGCGCAACAACGACGATCTGCGCAAGCGCGTCGGCGCCTTCGCTTCCGAACTGCGCAAGAACGGTCTGCCGGACGATTACCAGCAGATCAAGGGGATCAACTCGGTCCCGCCCGATGTCGTGGGCCAGGTCAAGCGCGTGGACGCCCGCAATCAACGGGTCGAGATCTCGATCGGCTCGGACGACGGTCTGGTGGTCGGCCACGAGCTCGAAGTCTGGCGCACCAACCCCCCGCAATACATCGGCCGCATCCGCATCGAGGCGGTCGATCCCGATCAGGCGGTGGGCGTCGTCATTGGCAAGACGGTCCAGGGCAAGAAGATACAGGAGGGGGACAATGTCTCGCCCAAGATCCGCCCCCGCTAGGGGCTCGTCGGCCCAGCAACGGCAAATTGGCCGTCAGGTCATGGTGCCGACCGCCCGCTCCGACGTGTACGTCACGTTGCTGGGCGTGTCGATGGCCGCCATCCTCATCGGCTGCATCCTGCTCGGGCTGGTCATGAGGCGCGATGACTTCAAGGTCAACTCCGGGAAAAACGCCAGCCTGATGGCCACGTCCAACGCCGTCCTTGCAGAGGCCCACCCGGGGAACCAGTTCTCCCTTGCTCGCCTCTGATGTCACAGAAATGCACTCGCTGGCGCTTTGGGCTTGCAAGACGAAGGCCCTGCAAGCCCGAAGCGCCAGCGAGTGCATTTCTGCTCAAGGTTTTCCCAGAGATGCACTCGCTGGCGCTTTGGGAACAGACTCTTCCGTCGGCCGCCGCCGGGTCAGGCTCAAGATCATCAGGGCCAGCAGCACATAGCACAAGGGAATGAAGACAGCGTTGTAGGCCCCCTCGGAAATGACGGCCGGCTGCGTCGGGGCCATCATCACGACCGCGATCAGGATCAACAAACCCGCCACAAAGCGGCTGCGGGTGCGCCGCGCATCTTCCAGCACCAGCGCAAAGGGGGGAATCAACAGGACCAGGTCGTAGGGCCGATGGTAGGCGAACAGCGCCGCCGTGAACGTGCAAAGACTGACCAGTTCCAGGTCCGACCGCCGCCGCCAGGCGATCAATGCCACCAGCCCAAGCCCCAGCACCAGGCCGCTCACCAACCCGGTCGGCACCGGACATCCCGGCCAGATCCGTTCCAGGACCGACGGCACGTCGATCAACCCCGCGCTGGCCTGCTCGCGGGCCCTTCCCAGCCATTCGTGAAGCAAGAGGACCGGACTGCGGCCCAGTTGGGCCAGCATGGCCAGCAGCGCCAGGACCTGAAATGCCAGCGCGGCCGCCAGGGCTTTCCAGTGCCGGCGTACGGCCAGAAACCCCAAAAACGGCACCGCCATCGTCGGCTTGGCCAGGGCGATGCCGACGAGCAGTCCCGCGGACACCTCCCGCCGCCGCGCCAGCAGCGCGACCGCCATCAACATCAGGGCGAGGGGAATGGAGCGCGTACTGCCCCAGGCCGATCCCCAGCCGCACCGGCTTCCACGCCGCGATCATAGGAGGAAGGACATCCTGAGTTCGAGCGGCCAGTCCTGGCCCCAGGACCGCCCGACCCGCCCGCCGACCACCGCCAGCGCTCCCAGGTTCAGGACCAGCCACAGGACCCGTGTCAGCCCGGCCGGAAACGGCGCGATCAGCGGCAGGAACACCGCGTACGACGTCGGCGGGTAGGTGGCGTCCGGGTCGCTGTAAGGGTCGTCCCCTCCCAGGATGAGCCGGACTTCCTCGACCCGCCGCATCAGGTCGCCACTGTCGCGCAGGCGCGCTCGCTCGCCCAGAGCAGACTCAGAACCGCCAGAAGGCCCAGGATGAGAATCCAAGGTCGGAGGGAAAACCGCATGGATGCTTCCTTGCAAGGTTGGTCCAGGCGCTCGATGGCAAGGGGTGTGCGCGGCCGCGCCTCGTCAGGTTAGACCCGGACCGACCGGCACGACAAGACGGGAAAATGTTGTCGGTGTGGGACCGTGCGAGTAAGCTAGTATCAAGAGGGATCGCTGGTGCCGGGGGCGCCGTGACGCTCGAACGGGCTCGTCGGCGATGGGGTGCCCCGTCGGCAACGCGCCGCGGTTCGAGGCGCTCCTGGGAGGAGCCCGGGATGAGAATTGCGATCATCGCCTCGGAAGCGGTGCCGTTTGCCAAGACCGGTGGCCTCGCCGACGTGGCCGGCGCCTTGCCGCGGGCTCTGGAGCGGCTGGGCCATCAGGCGGCCGTGATCTTGCCCTGTTACAACCGGGTCTGGAAAAGCGGGCTGCCGTTGCGCGCCACCGGCCTCACGTTGCGCGTGCCGGTCGGTGCGCGCGTGGTCGAAGGCCATGTCCAGGCGACCACGCTGCCCGACTCGCACGTCCCGGCCTACCTGATCGACCAGCCCGCCTACTTCGATCGCGACGACCTCTACGGTCAGAACGGTCGGGATTATGCCGACAACTGCGAGCGATTCGTCTTCTTCAGCCGCGCGGCGCTCGAAACCGTCCGGCTGCTCGACCTCCAGCCGGACGTCTTGCACTGCAACGACTGGCAGACGGGCCTCATTCCGGTGTTCCTGGCCGAGTTCTATCGCCGCCTACCCGCGTTCCATTCCGTCGGGACCCTGCTGACGATCCATAACCTCGCTTATCAAGGGGTGTTCGGTCCGGCCGACCTGCCCCTGACCGGGCCTCGATGCCCGGCTCTTCAACTGGCGGCAGCTCGAATTCCACGGGCAGCTCAACTGTCTGAAGGCCGGGCTGGTGTTCGCCGATCTCCTCAACGCGGTCAGCCCGACCTATGCCCGCGAGATCCAGACCCCCGAGTTCGGCTGCGGACTGGACGGATTGTTGCGGTCGCGCAGCGCGGACCTGAACGGCATCGTCAACGGCATCGATCGGGCCGTCTGGAACCCGGCGAGCGACACGTACCTGGCCGCTCCGTACGCGGCCGACGATCCCTGGGCGGGCAAGGCCGCGTGCAAGGCGTATCTCCAGCGGCGGGCGAACTTGCCGGAACGTCCGGAGGTCCCCCTCTTTGCGCAGATTGGCCGGCTTGATCCTCAGAAGGGGTGGGATCTGCTGCGCAGCCTCATGGTCAGAAAGGCTGGGATTGGATCGCGGGGGTGGCCGATGACCTGTTGTGCGGCGATGTCCAGATGGTGGTGCTGGGCACGGGCATGCCGATCTACCACCAGTTGCTGGGGCGGTTGGCGGTGCAGCATCCGGGCAAGCTGCGGGCGTTTCTGGAGTTCTCCGACGCGCTGGCCCATCAGATCGAAGCGGGGGCCGACGTTTTCCTGATGCCGAGCCAGTACGAGCCATGCGGACTGAACCAGCTTTACAGCCTGGCTTACGGTACGGTGCCGCTGGTCCGCCGCACGGGCGGCCTGGCCGACACGGTCCAGGATGTGACGCCGCGGTCTCTGGCCGAGGGGACGGCGACGGGTTTCACGTTCCTCGAGGATCTGCCCGCCGACCGGCCCGGACCCCAGCTTCTGGAGGCCCGTCAACACGCGATGCGCGAGGCCCTTCACCGCGCCCTGGCGCTCTGGACCGACCGTTCTTCCTGGCACCGGCTCGTACAGAACGGCATGCGTCAGGACTGGTCGTGGGACCACAGCGCACGCGAATACGTCCGCTTGTATGAAGAAGTCTGCCGGCGGGCCCGGCCCGCGCGGCGGGATGAGTAGGCTGGGTCTGGACCCAGCCCACATAGAAGCTGGGTCCAGACCCAGCCTACAAGACCGGTCACTGGCTTGACGGACCTATCCGGTAAAGTGACCAGTGTCAAAGGCGAACGCCGATGCAAACGGTCTCCCTGGCCCTGATGTGGCATCAGCACCAGCCGTATTACCCGGACGACCTCGCCGGGGAAAACCCGATGCCCTGGGTCCGGCTGCACGGGACCAAGGATTATCTCGGCATGCTCCTTCATCTGGAGGAGGTGCCCGAGTTCCGCTGCACGCTCAACCTGGTGCCGAGCTTGCTCGTTCAGATCGAAGGCTATGCGCAGGGCGCCACCGATCGCCATTTGCAGGTCTCGCGGCTGCCGGCCGACGGGCTGTCGCGGGACGACGCCTATTATCTGCTCGACAACTTCTTCATGGCGTATGCCGACACGATGATCCGCCCCCACGCACGCTACTGGGAGCTGTACCAGCAGCGCGGGCTGGGCGTGGACAACGCGGCGCAGGCCCTCGTGCGGTTCCGCGAGCGCGACCTGCGCGATCTCCAGGTCTGGTCCAATCTGGCCTGGATACACCCGCTTCTGTTCGAGAAGGACCCCGAGCTGGCGGAGTTCCGGGCCAAGGAGCGCCGTTATACCGAGGCCGACAAGAACTGGCTGCTCGACAAGCAGCGGGCGATTCTCGCCGAGCTCATCCCTCGCCATCGCGCTCTGGCCGACTCGGGCCAGATCGAGCTGACGACCACACCCTATTACCACCCGATCCTGCCGTTATTGTTCGACAAGCGGCTGGCGCGCGAGGCGATGCCCGACGTGGCGTTGCCCTCGTACAAGGATGGCTATCCCGAAGATGCCGAGGTCCACATCCGCCGCGCGGTCGAGAGCCACCAGGTCCGCTTCGGCGATCGCCCCCGCGGCATGTGGCCCAGCGAGGGGTCGGTCTGCCAGCCGATGATCCCCATGCTGGCCCGCCACGGCATCCAGTGGATCGCCACCGACGAGGAGATCCTGGGCTGTTCGACGCACGGCAAGGTCAGCCGCGACGGCCGGGGCCACGTGCGTTTCCCCGACCTGCTCTACCGGCCCTGGAAGGTCCGCGAAGGCAACCACGAGCTGGCGATCGTCTTCCGCGATCACGCCCTGTCCGACCAGGTGGGCTTCCACTATCAGCGCAGCCCGGGACACGTGGCGGCGGGCGACTTTCAGGCCAAGCTGCACGCCATCGGCAACGCCTGCCGGCAGAATCCCGATACGCTGGTGCCCGTGATCCTGGACGGTGAGAACTGCTGGGAATACTTCCCCGACGGCGGTGTTTCCTTCCTGCGCAATCTCTATCAGAACGTGGCCCGCGACCAGCGGCTGCGGCCCGTGACCGTCGGCGAGTATCTGCGCGAACACCCGCCCACCGAGAACCCTGCCGCGGCTCTTCGCCGGAAGCTGGATCAGCCACAACTTCGCCATCTGGATCGGCCACGAGGAAGACAACCGCGGCTGGGACGCGCTCCACGAAACGCGCTCATTCCTCGTCTCGGAGGCCGCCACCGGCCGGCACGATCAGGCCACTCTCGAACGGGCCTGGGACGAGATTTATATCGCCGAGGGTTCGGACTGGTTCTGGTGGTATGGCGACGATCATTCGAGCGCCCTGGACGGCCTCTTTGACCACCTGTTCCGCAAGCACTTGCGCAACGTCTACCAGTTGCTGGGCGCCGACCCGCCGGGCGCCTCTTCCAGCCGATCTCGCACGCGGCCGCGCCGCGGGCGTTGCACGAGCAGCCGACGAGCTTCTTGCGGGTCAAGATCGACGGCCGCTCGACCTACTTCGAGTGGATCAACGCCGCGCGTTACGTTTGCGGCAACGATCGCGGCACCATGGCACTGGTTTCCAAGAGCCTTATGAGCCAGGTCTGGTTCGGCTTCAGTCCCGAGCGGTTTCTCATCCGGCTCGATACGACGGGCGGCCCAGCCCGCGAGCAACTGGCCAGTGTGGACCGGCTCCGTATCGGGTTCGTCGATCCCCCCGACTGGGAAATAATCGTCGAGCAACCCGCCGCGCCGCGACCCTTGGCGTACATTCGTCATGGGGGCGAGTTGTCCAGCAACGGCGCGACCGTCGAGACGGCCACCGACCGCATCCTGGAACTCGGCGTCCCCTTCGGCCGCCTCGGCCTGAAGGCCAACGACCCCATCCGCTTCTACGTCGAGTTGCTCGCGGGCGAGGCCAGCCTCGACCGGCGCCGCGCGAGGGGATTTTTGAACTGACGGTGCCGACGCCCGATTTCGAACGCATTATGTGGCAGGTGTAAGGAATGGCGACCGAAGCCGTCGCTGCCGGCCGTCCGGATCTCTATCGTACGGGGAACTCGCAAGGTCCTTCGCCGTTGAGGGTGACTGGTCCTGTACCCGATATTCACCTGGACGCCAGCGGAGAGGTATCGCCGTCATCAGGGGGCATATCGGTCTTCGACCATGAGGCCAGCCTGGTCACGAAGGGACACATCTGGCGGCTTCCCGGCGATGCTCTGCTTCCTGCCGAACTGGAGGTACGATCCGATCCTCCACCGCCGGGACACTACTTGATCCGTCCCTCGGCTCGAATGTTACTCCTTGTCTTCGTGGCCGCTCTGGATCGACTACAATGGCAGTATACGGGAAGGAAACGGAAGTAGGAGGCTCTCTGATGAAATCCAGCGAGGGAGACGAGCGGGCCCAGAGAGCTGTGGCTCGCTTGAAGCAGGATTACGCGGCGTATATGGCCTCGTTGGGGGAAGCCGTGGATCTTGGCGACCTGAGCATTCCGGCGCTCCTTTCCGAACTCGACAATAAGAAGGCGAGTCCGATCGTCCAGGCCCTGGGATTGCTCATGGATCGCCCCCAGGCCCGGACCGCGATTCCCGCGCTGCTCGATTGGGCCGTTGTTCAATCGCCGGTGCGCCCGGCGGCCCTGGAATCGCTCCGTCGCGCGGTGAAGCCGTCGTTCCACCCCTCCTCCAAGCCCTTCAGCACCACGCAGAAGCGGAAGATGACGAGGCCGTTCGAAATCTCTTGGAGGTGGGCGCGGCGGTTCCCGAAGGTGTGATCGACGAAGTGGTTTCTGTGATTGTGGACCTTCTTCATCACCGCAACCCACACATCCGGGAGGCCGCGGCGGACGCGATCGGGCAGATCGGGCTTCCGCACGGCCAGCCGGCGACCTCCGCGCTCTACGAGTTGGTGGAAGACGAGGCGATTCCGGAAGTGCGAGACGCGTCCGCGGAAGCCTTGGGCCGTCTCGTGCCGGTTGCGTCGTCGCGGGCCGATGGCGTTTCGATCCCGTGATGAGCTGTGTTCTCGTGGGGCTCTCCATTACGTCAGGGGGCTGCGACGATGCCCGAACTGCGAAAAGACCCTGTCGTCGGCCGGTGGGTGATCATCGCGCACGAGCGGGCGAAGCGGCCACACGACTTCAAGGGCGAGGCGCAGGCGACGACCGACCTCGGGCTCTGTCCGTTCTGCGAAGGGCAGGAGGATACGACGCCGCCGGAGATCATCGCCTACCGCGAACGCGGCACGCACGCCAATGGTCCCGGCTGGCGCGTGCGGGTGGTGCCGAACAAGTTCCCCGCCCTGAAGATCGAGGGCAGCCTCCAGAAGCGCGGCGACGGCATCTACGACCGCATGGCCGGCATCGGCGCCCATGAGGTCATCATCGAGAACCCCGCGTCATGTCCTGAGCCTGGCGGAGCTGTCGGAGGACAACATCCGCGAGGTCCTGTGGGTGTACCGCGACCGCCTCGTGGACTTGAAGAAAGATAGCCGGCTGGTGCACGGCATGCTGTTCAAGAACGTCGGTCTGGCCGCCGGCGCCAGCCTCGAGCACACCCACAGCCAGCTCATCGTCACGCCGACCGTGCCCATCTCGGTCTGGGAGGAAATGACCGGCGCGCTCGAATTCTTCAACTACCGGGGCCGCTGCATTTACTGCGACATGATCCTCCAGGAGATCGAGACCGAGTCGCGGATTGTCCTGGACACGCCCCACTTCACCGCGTTTTGCCCGTTCGCCAGCCGCTTCCCGTTCGAGACCTGGATCTTGCCCAAGGCGCACTCGAGCCATTTCGAGAACATTCCCAAGCCGGGCGTCGACGACCTGGGCGGCGTCTTGAAACAGGTCCTCGGCAAGCTCGAACAAGCCCTGGACACGCCCGCCTACAACTACATCATTCACACCTCGCCGTTCAATCACCAGGAGCTGCCACACTACCACTGGCACATCGAGGTGATCCCGCGGCTGACGAAGGTGGCGGGCTTCGAGTGGGGCTCGGGGTTTTACATCAACCCCGTGCCCCCCGAGGACGCCGCCGGCTACCTCCGCGATGTCGAGGTGAATCCCGTCTCGCCGGTGTCGGTGAGCCGGCCGGGGGTGGTCGTGCACTGAGAGATTCCAGATTCCAGATGCCTGATGCCTGATGCCAGATGCATTCCAGATTCCACGATGCCTGATGCCTGATTCCGGATGGCGGATGGCTCAGCTCCGGAACTCGAATGGGATATCCGGCATCCGCCATCAGTCATCCGCCATTTGCCATCCGGCATCCGGCATCCGGCAAGATCTGGAATCTGGAATCCGGCATCTGGAATCCGGCATCCTGCCCCGCTCACGCCATCTACCCGCTTCCATCCGGACTGCCGGCCTTGAGCTCCTCGAAGACGGGGCGTGCGGTCGGCAGGTGGACGGTGAAGGTGCTGCCGAGACCGACGCGGCTCTCGACCATGACCTGTCCGCCCAGGGATTGCACCAGGTGCTTGACGATGGACAGGCCCAATCCCGTCCCGCCGAGCTGCCGGCTGCGCGCCTTGTCCACGCGGTAGAAGCGCTCGAAGACGCGGGGTTGTTCCTCGCGGGGGATGCCGATGCCGCTGTCGGCGACATCGAGCACCACGCCGTCCGCCGCCCGCTCGATGCAGAGAAACGCGGACGCGGCCGCCTTCGGGCGTGTACTTGATGGCGTTGTCGATCAGGTTGTCGAGGATCTGGCGGATGGCTTCCTCATCGGCCTTGACGATCGCCGCCTCGGCGGACGGTGGCAGCTCGAAGCGATAATCGAGGTTCCGCGCCTCGGCGCGGGCGCGATGGGACTCGACCGTCTGGCGCACGACGCCGGCCAGTTCCAGCGGCGCGTGCTCGAAGAAGTCCTGCCCGGATTCGAGGCGCGCCAGGCTCAGCAGGTCGAGAACAAGCCGCCGAGGCGGTCGGCCTGTTCGTCAATCCGGCGCAGGAACGTGGTGTTCACGTTTTCATCGTGCAAGGCCCCGTCGAGCAGGGTCTCGGCGTACGCCTTGATCGAGGTCAAGGGGGTCTTCAGCTCGTGCGAGGCATTGGCGACGAAGTCCTGGCGGACGCGCTCCAGGCGGCGGGTCTCGGTCACATCGTGAAAGACCAGCACCGCGCCGGCGGGCGGCGAGCCGGGCAGGGGCGTGCCTTGCACGACCAGGTTCACGAGCTGGTCGCGCACGCGGCCCTCGGGAATCCGCACGAGGATCTCCACCTGGTGCGGCTCGGGGCCGGCCAGCGTGGTATTGACGGCGTCCTGCACGCGGGGAGCGCGAATCAGCTCGGCGATCAGGCGACCAACCGCGTCGGGCCCGAGTCCAAAGAGCCGCGCCGCCGCGTCGTTGGCGAAGAGCAGTCGGCGGCGGGCATCCAGGGCGACCACGCCTTCGGTCATCCCTCCCAGAACGGCCCGGAGCAGTTGCCGGTCTTCTTCCAACCGGGCGATGCGCCGGTCCAGGCTCGGCGCCACGGCGTTGTAGGCCCGCGTCAGCCGCCCGGCCGCGCCGACGAAGGTGCCCAGGACGGCCCGCGGCGGACGCCCGTCCTCCAGCGCCCGGATGCCTCGGGCCACTTCCTCCATCACCCGTTCCCGCCGCCGCGCCAGCAGCACCGCGCCGAGAACGCCTCCCAGCGCCACGACGATGCCGAACACGGTCCAGAACGGTGCTGCCATGGACGAGATCTCGAAAGAGCGGGGCTCCGCCGTGTCGCCCGGTCTCAACCAATCAAGACCGTGGGCAACCCCAGAACGATCGTTCCGCCGTGTGCGGTCAGATCTCCCATGCGAGCGGCGGGCATACTGCAAATCAAGGTCGTGAACGATCCCAGCGCGATCACGTCGGGAGGCCCCACGCAGACCGCCATGTCGCCGACGCGGGCGGCCGGCAAGCCGCCGATGAGCACGGTGATGCCCCCCGGCGGCAAGATCGGCCCGCCCACATGGGGAATCGGCGGCACGCCGGGCGTGACCATCGGGCAAACGTGCATGTCCGTGATGCGAGCGGCGGGCTGACCCATAAAAACCTCTCGATCGTGTTACTTGGCTTCGGTCCAGAGATGACGGCCCTGGGCGATGTCCCTGCCGATGGCGAGGAAGCGTTCGAGGGTTTGCGGAGCCTTCTCGGGCTGCACGCGCACGGCCGCCAGGTTCAGGGCGGCGCCGATCATGTCGCCGGTCGCATGGTCCACGGGCGCCACCTCGGGAAGATCGGGGGGCGCGACGCTGCCGCCCGTGAAGAACACCGCGATGGCCACCAGCGCGGGCGGCTGGTCGAGTCCGGCGGCCGTCCCCGCCTGGTAGGAGGCACGCCGGCGCGCGTCGTCCGGTTCTCGCACCCAGGCGCGCGCCGCGTCCAGGGCCGCTGTGACCGGCGCCGTCGCGGGCGGACCCGGCGCCGCGTCCATGCACAGGCAGCCCCACCAGACCGCCTGCCGCTTTGGCAGCGCGTGCGCCCAGAACCGGACCGCGTCCGCATGCTGGCCGTTCTGAGCCAGCAGCGTGCAGAACTCCTGCGGGGCGAGACCCTCGCGCAGCAGGGCGCGTGCCTCGTCCCCGAGAACATAGCGGCCGGCGATCTCCCCGGCGGAACCGGCAACGAGCTTCGGCGCGGGAGCGGATGGCATGTCGGGAATCTCGAATTCGGCCGGGGTCGAATCGTCGTTTCGGACCCTCAGCCCGAATGGTTTACGGGACTTACCGTCACGTCGTGACCAGGCCGACGCCAGGAACCGGCGGCTCCTGTATGATAAACCGAACGCGGGCCGATGTGCATGAAGAACCCGGGAGGATTCGGCCGGCCGCCAGGAAACCCGATCATGCCCTCGCCTCAGAACCACGAAGAAGCCCTCGTCGCCGACCTCCGCGCGGCCATCCAGGCCCGCGCCGCCGGGCTCTGGCACGTCGAGCCGACGCGGCTGGTTCTGCGCGCGTTCGTGCCCGCTCCCGATCTCGACGAGACCGTGGCGCAGGACTTCGCCGACGCCACGCGGTCCCTCCGTCGCGACCAGCGGCACCTCGGCATTGTCGAGGCGTGCGCCGCGGACGCGGTCGTCGTGTCCCGCGCCGCCGCGCTCCCGGCCGAGATCGGCTCCGGACGCTGGCTGCGGGCCTTCCACGCCACGCGGTCGGTCGCGGTCCCGTTGCACGATGCCTCCGGCCGGGTGATCGGCATCCTGTCGGTCGCGCTCGGCGACGACCCCCGAGGCGACGATGACGTGGCGGCCGTGGTCCGCGAGCATGGTGGGCGATGGCTTCCGTCGTGAATCCCGACTGGACGCGGCGCCGTTCCGGGCTGAGAATTTCGTGTAAGGGAACGCGGAGGAGATCACTTCCCGGAGTCCGCTTGTCCGGCTTCCCCCCTTACCAAGGGGGGATTGAGGGGGGTTCCTGGTCACGCCGCGACCTCACGGAAAACCCCCTCCAGCTCCCCCTTGGGAAGGGGGAGAGCCGGAATCCGGGACCTGATTCTCCCGGCGTTGCTGGGGCGCAACCTGCGGCCGAGGACGACCCTCCTGATGGTCACCGACTACTACGCGATGCTGGGCGTCGATCCCCGCGCCGACCGTGCGGACATCGAGGAGGCGCTGGCGCGTTGCCAGCCGCAATGGTCGTCGGGCACGCGCAATCCCAAGACGAAGTTCACGTATCAGTCGTATCTCGATCAGATCCCCGCGTTGCGGCAGGCGCTCCTGGGCGATCCCGGGGCCCGGGCGTCGTATGATTTCGAGCTGGCGGCGGCCCGCCGCGCCGAGCGCGACCGCCTCCTCGACGAGCTGCAACGCCTCGTGCAACTGCGGGCCGCCAAGGGCGGACTGACCGTCACCGATCGCGACCTGCTGCGCGGAGACGGCCCGGCTCGGCCTGCGCTCCGAGGATCTGGACCCGTTCCTGGAGACCGTGCCGCCGCTTCCCGAGTCGCCCCCGGATGACGATGTGGTCGAACCGCCCGGGGCGGTGATCGATTCGGCCACGCGGCGACAGATCCGCGTGACCCTCGAACACCTGCGCAAACGCGACCTGTACGACGTTCTCAACCTGCCCCGCGACGCCCCCTTGTCCGAGATCCAGACGCGGGCGGACGCCGAGCGCAAGCGCTGGATGCAGAAGACCCAGGTCACGGCCGAGAAGACCGCCTGGCTGGAGGCGATTTCGTATCTTCAATCGCACCTGGCGACCCCCGAGGCCCGCACCCGTTACGATCGCTCGCTGGCTGTCGAGGCGGCGGAAGCGTTCGCGGAGATCCTGAGCTTTGCCCTGAAGGGACTCAAGCGCCTGGATTCCGGGACCTGCACCGTTCTTCTCGATGAGGCCGCGCGGCTCGGGGTGGACGCCGCGCGCGCCGCCGGGTGATCGACGGCCACTGTCGCCGTGAGGGCCTGATCCGGGACGACCTGTCCGGCCCGCCGACCGCGCTGACGCCCCCACGCTGGCTGCGCTGTCGCCGTTGCGGCGGCATCAGTGCGCTGGAGGCGGGCGCCCAGCGGCTCGGGACGGTGGAGTGCCGCCACTGCCGGGCGTCGCTGCGCTGGGAATGTCCGGTGTGCAAAAGGGTCTCGTGGCTGGACGAGCCGCGCTGTCCGTGCGGGTTTGGAGTGGAGTGGCTCGAACCGCTGCGCCAGCACCTCGACGCGGCCGGTCAGGCGCACAAACAGCACGATGATCGCACCGCCCTGGAGCACCTCGAACTCGTGCTGGCGATCGCGCCCCAGCACCCCGGGGCCCGCAAGGGAGTGCGCGAGCTCAAGCAGCGCCTGGCCGAGGTCGCGCGCGTCCGTGCCCAGGTGGAGCTCGAGCGCACCCGCCGACGCCTCGTCGCCGCGCGGGCGGCCCTCGATGCCTGGGAGAAGCTCGTGCCCGCGGGCGATATCGAGCTGAACGAGGTCCGGGCCGGCATCGAGACGATCCTCGGCGATGCGTTCACGCTCGCCACGCAGGGTCAGGACCTCTTGCACGCCGACCCGGCGGCGGCGCGGATGTTGTTCCGCAAGAGCCTGGCGCTGGCGGCCGATCTGCCGGAAGCGCACGACGGCCTGCGGCGCTGTCCGCCCGATCCGCCCGGGGACCTCCAGGCCGATTTCGACGGCCACCGCGTCCGGCTGCGCTGGGCGGCGGCACCGCCCGACGGCCTGGGAGCGGTCTCGTATCGCGTGGTGCGCAAAAGGGGCGGCCGGCCGTCCCACGCGGGCGACGGCGTGACGCTCGGCGAGGTCAGTGGCACCGAGTTCGAAGATGCCGCCGCCCCTCCCGGCGACTGGGTCGGCTACGCCGTTTTCGCCGGCCGCCGCGAGACCGTCTCCCGCGCCGGGGCGTCGGCGGAGCCGCTGGCCGTGCTCAAGGACGTGGAGGATCCCCGGATCGAGACGCAGGACCGGGATGTCACCCTCTCCTGGACGCTTCCCGAGCCCGCGCTGGGCGTGCGCGTCCTGCGCAAGACCGGGACGGCGCCGGACGGACTCGACGACGGGACGCCGATCGACGCCCTCAAGGAAGAGGCCAACGACCGCGGTCTGAAGGAGAATCAGGTCTATTACTATGCGATTCATGTTCTCTACCGGATGCCGGACGGCCAGACGCTGGCCTCGCGGGGCGTGACACTCGCCGCGGAGCCGCAGGCGTCAGACCAGCAGGTCGAGAAACTGACGCCCGCCCTGCTGGACGATGGCCGCGTGCGGCTGAACTGGAAGCCGGTCGCGGCGGGTCGCGTGCTCATCCTCCGGCGCACGCTTCCTCTCGATCTTGCCCCCGGCACCCGGCTGCCCGCCGACCGCGCCGAGCGCCTGGAAGGAACCTGGATCGAGGTCCAGGGGCCGGACCACGCCTTTGACCCTCGTCCCCCGGTCAGCGGTCTGTGTTACTACCTGCCGCTGACCATCTGGGCCGGCAAGGCGACGGTCGGCCCCGCGGCGGCGTTTGCCAACCTGCTGGAACCGGCGGACTTGCGCGCGTGCGCGTGGGCGGCACAGGACGGGTCCATCTGCGCTGGCGCTGGGGTTCGCCCGGTTCCAGCACGCTCGTCCTGGCGCGCGTCGGGGCATTTCCCACCGGCCCGGAGGACGCCGAGGCCCTGCGTTTCTCGGTCTCGGAAGCCGAATACAGCCGGCTCGGCTCCTATCCGATCGACCTGCCGCCCGCGAGCCGAGGCGTCTGGCACCTGGCGGTCTTCAGCGTGCTGCCCGCGCACGACGGTCCGATCGCCTCCGCCGGCCGCGACGGCACCGCGCGCACGATCGTGCCCGGCCCTTTGCCCGAAATCACGGTCAGCTATGCCCTTCGGCCCCCGCGTTTCCCGGGCCGTCCCTGGTCCATTCGGTTCCGCACCGATCCTCCCGGCCAGGACATCCCGCCCACGGCCCTGGTGGCTCACCCCCGCACCGTGCCCCTCTCGGTCGAGGACGGCGACCTCGTCGACCAGTTCCCGGCCACCCGCGACGGTGCCACATTTCGCATCCGAAGCCGTGTGAATCTCGGCACTTACCATGCGCGCGTCTTCGCCGACCCCCGCACCGAGCCGGACGGTCTGCCGCCGATCCGCCTGCGGCATCCGGAAGCGGGCGGGACGCGGGTGTGAGAGTCTGTTCCAGAGACCCGGGTGCGGTCTTCCGAACCCTCTCCTCTTGCGGGAGAGGGCAGGGTGAGGGGGGTCTTCGAACGGCCTCAGAGTCTGTCCCGAAAGCTCCGGATGCGTTTTTCTGATCCCCTCCCCCCTTGCGGGGGAGGGTTAGGGAGAGGGGGATAGGGTGTGGCCGTGGCTCCTCCCCAGACCCCTCACCCCAACCCTCTCCCGCAAGGGGAGAGGGGGCCGGAACGAACCCCTCACCCCAACCCTCTCCCGCCAGGGGAGAGGGGGTCAGAGAGGCCGTTCGCGCGCTTCGAGGACTTCCGGGACAGACTCTTAGAGGCTATCCGGAAAGCCCCAGAGGGGCGGCCGCGTGTAGCCAGGGGCGTCAGCCCCTGGAGGGGTGAACGACGCGTCACGGCGCCCCTCCACAGCCCCGCAGGGGCGACAGAAGGCGAAGCGGCGCCACGGCTTCCGTCGCCCCTGCGGGGCTGCGGAGGCGAATGGCGCGGTCGCGGTCCCGTTTCCAGGGGCTGACGCCCCTGGCTACACGCGGCCGCCCCTCTGGGGCTCAAACCGGACTTCTCGGATAGCCTCTTAGTCCCTCACCCCAACCTTCTCCCGCTAAGGGGATAAGAGGAGAGGGGGCCGGAGCGCGAGTGGTCCCGACGAGAAACCGAGTTACAATGAGCCCCGACGGCCGCCCTCTCTGCGCGAGGTGTTCCATGAACCAGACCGACCCCCTGCCGGCCCCTGTGTTGCCCATTCCTCCGGAGGACAAGTGGCGGCGTGAGCAGCGGGCCTTCCGGCGACTCTTGCCAGGTTTGCTGGCGTCACACCGGGGTCGGTATGTAGCGATCCACGAGGGCCAGGTCGTGGAATCCGGTGACGACAAACTGGCAGTGGCCCGACGGGCCTACGCTCGGTTCGGTTATGTCCCCATCTTCGTCAGTCTGGTCACGGAGGAACCGGGTGCCCCGATCCGTATCGCCTCCCCGCGCTCGGTTTCAGGTGAGTCGTCCGCATGACGCGCTACCCGGTACAACCATCAGGTTACACCCCCGGCGCCCTTCGTCCACGTCTCGCTGCGCTGTCTGGAGACGGGCGAGGGCGCGAACGATCTACCCGCGCAACTGGACACGGCCGCCGACCGGACCGTCATTCCGGGTTCCCTCGCCGACATCCTCGGCCTTGTTCCCCTGGATGAGCTCCCCGTGGCCGCGTTCGGCGGCCAGGTGCTTCTGGTCCCGACCTATCTCGTCGAGCTCCGTATCCGAGACCTGCCGCCACACGCCGTGGAAGTTCTTGCTCATCCGGAAGAGCCTTTCATCCTCTTGGGACGCGACGTCCTCAACCACCATCGCGTTCTCCTTGATGGCCCCGAGATGGCCCTCGAGATCGAGTGAAGCGACGCGGTCCGCGGGTTGGCACGGGCGAAGCCAGAGACACCCGCGCGTGCATGAATGCACGCCCGTAAAAACGCGCCGCCCCCTCGGTGTCCTCCGGAGGCCCCTTCTGGTATGCTGGAAGGCTCGGTCCTTGCCAATTGGTCATGCAACCGACATCGAATCCCCTCATGGCCAGGGTTCCCCCAGGGTCCCCCACATGAATCGCTACAGCGACGAAGCGGACGACTTCTACGTGAACGTGAACCTGAACACGGAGCTTGAGCTGCCCAATGGCCGGGACACCGTGTTGCACTATTTCGAGCAGATGAAGAAGGCGTTCCCGGAGCTGCGGAATTTTTACACGCGCGAGACGGGCGACCTGGTCCTGGAAGGGGACAAGGACGAGTTTTCCTATCGCTGGGTGGCGATCGAGCCGCGCCGGCTCTGCTCCGGGCAAGTCAATCCGGAGACGGTGCAGCACGCCTATCGGCAGCACGAGATGGTCCTCGACCTGGCGCCGCCGCTCTTGACCATCAGCACGCTGGACTGCGAGGCGCTCGACGTCATGTACGGTTTTGATTTCACTTACGCCGGCAATCACGACGAGCTGGTGGCCGAGGCTCTGGGCATCGGCTCGGGCATGGACGGCCTGCTCGAAGTGCCCGGTAGCCGCGTGATCAACTTCGAGCCGTCCATCACGCTGATTCTCGACGAGTCGTGCCGGCTCCAGTGCCGGTTCTCGATCGAGACCCGCACCAACGCCTACCAGATCCGCACCGGCGATTTCCCCGACGAGCAGATCAGCGTCTATTTCACCGTGCGGCAGTACTGGGGCCCGGGGCCCGATCTATCTTTTGTCGAATCGTTCCGCCGGCAAAGGACGATCGGGGAAGAAATCCTCGCGGAGCGGGTCGTGCCGCGCGTCGTGCGGCCCCTGGCGGCAGCCATTGCTTCACGATAGTGTGTTCGAGACGCCCGGATTCACCACGGAGTCACGGAGAACACAGAGTTCTCACAGAGTTTCTTCTCTGTGTCTGCCTCTGTGTTCTCCGTGACTCTGTGGTGAATCCGGCCCCGTTTGACCCCAAGGCCCCCAAGTTCAGAAGAGATTGCCATGCCTCGTCTTAGCGCCCTGTCCCGCGACCTGAAAGCCGAGACCGCCTTCACCGTGCTGGCCCTGGCGCGGGCTCTGAAGGCGCAAGGCAAGGACGTGGTGGAACTGGAGATTGGCGACAGTCCCTTCCCGAGCACGCCGCACGCGAAGGTGGCGGGCATCGCGGCCATCGAGCAGAACCTGACCGGCTACGGCCCGAGTCTCGGTCTGCCCGAGTTCCGCGCCGCCGCGGCGCATTCCGTACGTGCCGAGTTCGGCCTTGATGTCGGGCCGGAACATATCGTGGTGGCTTCGGGCGCGAAGCCGTTCGAACAATACTTTGGGGAGGCGCTGCTCGAGCCGGGCGACGGCGTGCTGGTCTTCAGCCCGCATTTTCCGACGTACATCCCCAACCTGCAGCGCCGGGGTGCGCGGCCGGTGCTCGTTCCTTTACGGCCAGAGCACCAGTTCCGGCCCCGCGCGGAGGATGTCGCCCACTTCCTGGCCACCGATCCGAAACCCCGGGGCATCTTCCTGAACTCGCCGCAGAACCCGACGGGCGGCGTCGCCACGCGGGCGGACCTGAAGGCGATCGCCGACGTCGTGCGGGGGACCGATCTGGTCGTCTTTTCCGACGAGCCGTACTGCCACATGGTCTGGCGCGGCCGGCACGAGTCGCTTCTGGCCGAGCCGGGCATGATCGAACAGACGGTGGCCGCGTATACCTTCAGCAAGTCGTTCAGCATGAGCGGCTGGCGGATCGGCTTCGCGGTGGCGCATCCGGCGGTGGTGGAGGCGATCGGCAAGCTGATCAACACGACCGCCTCGTGCTCGCCGCCGTTCGTGCAGAAGGCCGCGCTGGCCGCACTCGAACAGGATCAGCCGACGCGCGACGAATACATGGGGCGCTTTCAGGCCAAGGTCAAGCGACTGGCCGACGGGCTGGCGAGCCTGGACGGCGTCGCGGTCTGCCCGCCGGCCGGGACGTTTTATGTGTTCCCCGACGTGCGGCCGATCTGCAACCGTCTGCAACTGACCTCGCACGGCCTGGCGCTGTATCTCCTGGAAGGGGCCGACGATCGTTTTGGCGTGGCCTGTCTGGGGGGCGAGTGCTTCGGCGCCGCGGGGAGCGGGTTTTTGCGCTTCAGTTGCGCCGAGCCCGACGAGCGGATCGACCAGGCGGTGGCCTTCCTGCCGGGCGCCTTCGCCCGCACCGAGCGTGTCGCGGCCTTCCGCGCCCGACATGCGGAGTACCTGCTGGCCGCGCCCTATCCGGTGTCCTGAATCCTGCCTCGCCTCGGCGCGCTGCCGATCGCGGGAGTGGGGCAACCGCGCATCGGATCACAGCCGACGAACGCTGGTCGCCCGGCCTTCCGCTGAAGGCCCCTGCCTGCATAGGTTCCGCCGCGTTGGATGCAAACCGGTCGAGACGCGGGCGCCAAACGCCGCACCTTCAGATCAACCACCGAGGCTTGCTCCGCGGGGCCAGCATCGCCTCAATGGGACGTGTGGCCCACGAGCTTGCTGATGAGAAACTCCGTGGGGTTGGCGTAATCGGGGTCCGGGTGGCCGGAGTAAGAGGCTATCCGAGAAGATGGTTCTCAGCCCCGAAGGGGCGGCAGCGTAGAGCCAGGGGCGTCAGCCCCTGGGGCCGGGACCGCGACCGCGCCATCCTCCTTTTCCGCTCCGCAGGGGCGACAGAAAACCCAGCGGGACCCCGTCTTCTGTCACCCCTGCGGAACGGAAAAGGGGCTCTGTGTCGCGCCGTTCACCTCTCCAGGGGCTGACGCCCCTGGCTCTACGCTGCCGCCCCTTCGGGGCTTTCCGGATAGCCTCTAAGAAAGTCGCCTGACGCCTCCGAACAGCTTGAGACCCAGCGGAAGGCTTGGTACAAACAGGGCAAGACAGGGCGGGGCCTGGGTTCCCACCGCGGCTCTCGGTCGACCAGAGGGAGACCAAGAACAAGCTACCAGAGGATCCTCTGGCGGCGCGTGCGGAGGACACCCCAGGTTGTCCATGCGGGGGCTGGCGATGCCAGAGTGGCGGGAGCGCACCAGGGAGCCGGCTTCGGTCAGGGAGCTGCGCCGGCCTGGAAAGTGATCGTCCAGCTCCTTGGCTCGCTCGTCTCCAGCACCCGCACGACCACCGTGGCTGTGTGCGCTCCGGGGACCGGGTCGGGCAGGTGAAAGGAGACTGTAGCGAGGATACCGGGTCCGTCTTCGGCTCTATTGCGGAAAAGGCGGTGGGTGCCACGGGTTCCGCTTGGGGAACCCGTGTTTGCCGGCCCCGGACACGGGTTCCCCAAGCGGAACCCGTGGCACCCAACCTCTCCAGCAACACACCCCGGTATCGTTGCGACAGTATCGGTGAAAGGGATGATAGTGATCGATGCGACCGGCCCCGCCCGGCGCCAGCTTCGTGACGAGCACCGGGACGGCATCGATCCCGTCCACCGTCAGCTCCACGAACTCGGCGAGGGGCCGGCGCGGTCGGCCCTGGGTCGTGTTCTCCCACACGCAGCGCACGCGGAGCGCGACGCCGCGCATCGGCCGACCGGCCCTCTTCGACGGCTTCACTGCACGGTACGCCCCGAGGACGAACGCGGGCAATCCTCGGCGCTCCCACGAAGCCTCTCGCCATCGGCCCTGGCGCCTGCCAGAATGAGGGCCGTGGAGCCGCAATGTGGCGGCCCGGGGCCGGCGCAGGACTCGATGAGGTCCGGACGAGATGATCACGAAATGGCTTGACCTCGACGCGATGTGGCCATGGCTCCTGTTTCTGCTCGGTGTGACGCTCCCGGCGGCGGCCGGGCCCGGGCGGGTCTCCCTCATCCCCCGGCCGGCTCATCTGCGCGCCGCCGGGGGCACCTTCGAGCTGCGCTCCGACACCCGGATCGTGGCCGGACCCGGCGCCGAGGTCGAGGCCCGGAACCTCGCCGATGTCCTCGGGCGGCCGACCGGCTGGACGCTGACCGTCGGCGCCGCCGAGTCGGGGCGGAGCACCATCGCTCTGGAGCGTGATCGCGATCTGGAGGGTCAACTCGGTCCGGAGGGGTATGTGCTGACGGTCACGCCCGGGCGCGTTGTCCTGCGGGCCGCCTCCGAGGCCGGCCTGTTCTACGCCGGGATCACGTTCCGGCAACTGCTGCCGCCGGAGGTGGGCGCGGGACGGCGGAAAACCCGGCCACCCGCAGGAGGTTGGCGGGCCGCGTGTGTCGAGATCCGGGATGTGCCTCGCTTCGCCTGGCGTGGCTTGCTGCTCGATCCGGCGCGGCACTTCCTGCCCGTGGACTTCCTCAAGAAGTTCATCGATGTGATGGCGTTCTACAAGCTCAACACGCTCCAGCTCCACCTGACCGACGATCAGGGCTGGCGGATCGAGATCAAGAAATACCCCCGCCTCACCACGATCGGCGCGGTGCGCGCCGAGTCGCCGGCGCGGGGCGACCGGGGCCGTGGTGATGACACGCCCTATGGACCGTTCTTCTACACGCAGGACGAGATGCGCGACCTGGTGGCTTACGCGCAGGCGCGCCATGTCACGCTGGTGCCCGAGATCGAGCTCCCCGGACATGCCCTGGCGGCGATCGCGGCGTATCCGGAGCTGTCCTGTCGCGGCCGGCCGGTGAGCGTGCGGACGCGCTGGGGCGTGGAGCCGGACATCCTCTGTCCGGGGAACGACTCCACGGTCGCCTTCGGCGCGACGTGCTGGCCGAGATCTGCGACCTGTTCCCGGGCCGCTTCATCCACGTCGGCGGCGACGAGGCCCCGCGCGACCGGTGGCGGGAATGCCCGAAATGCCAGGCCCGGATCCGGTCCGAAGGTCTGCGCAATGAGGCGATGCTGCAGACCTGGTTCAATCATCGACTCGAGGACTTTCTGAACAGCCGGGGACGGCGTCTCGTCGGCTGGGACGAGATCCTCGAAGGGGGTTTGACGCCCGGCGCTGTCGTGATGTCCTGGCGCGGCGGCGCGGGCGGCCTGGCCGCGGCGCGGGCGGGACACGATGTGGTGATGTCGCCGACGACGTCGTGCTACTTCGACTACGCCCAGGCGCACGGCCCCGGCGAGCCCGAGTGCATCGGCGGTCTGATCCCGCTCGAGACGGTCTATCAGTTCGAGCCGATTCCGCCGCCGCTCGATGCCGCACGGCACCGGCACATCCTGGGGGCGCAAGGAAACCTCTGGACCGAGTTCCTCTGGACCCCGCGCGACGTGGAATATTTCGCGTTTCCGCGCACCGTAGCGCTATCGGAGGTCGTCTGGTCGCCAGTGTTGGGGCGCGACTTCGAGGACTTCCTGAGCCGACTGCGAGACCATCAGCAAGGGCTCGACGCGCTCGACCTGAACTTCCGGCGACTCGATGCCTTCTCGCGCGGCGATCGCGATCCCGCGGCGCGCCAGGTCATTCGCCCGGCAGGCGATCGGCATGGGTGAGCGCCTCTTCGAGCGCGCGGGTCCATCGGGCCTCCTGGATCCGCCGTGCCGTGGGGCGGCGGCAGGGGCGGTCTTCGGGATACAGCGGCAGGCTCTCGGTCCCCGTTTGCTCCCTCGCGCGGCGCACCTCCCGCTCCAGGAGCGACTCCACGACCAAGGCGAAGAAGTACACGCACCGCAAGGCGTGAACCCGGCTGGCCTCCTTCAGGAACACGGGGGCCACCACGAAGTCCGTCTTCCGTTGCGGGAATCGTTTCTCGATCAGCGGTTGTTGTTTGTAGGATAGGAGCAACTCCAGCGGGGAAAGCGCCCGGTCGTGGGTGATCCGCGGGAAGGTCCCGTCGCAGAGCGCTTCCTCCGCCCACCGCTCATGGTGCCACGGAATCGCGATATCGCAGCGCAACCGCTCCTCCTCGACGTGACGCGTGCTGGTACTCGGACGGCCGCGGTGCTCCTGGCGAGATCGTTCCACCACTTTCTCGACGACCGTCACGTCGAGCCAGTCGGCGAGTTCGTACTCGGCCAGGATCGTCTCGATCGTCCTTGAGCGCGGTGACTTGCTCGGGCGACAGGCCCAAGAGTTCGGGAACTCGAGCGGTTCACGACTGCGTGGGACATCGATCTTGCCAGCCCGACGCGCCCGCGAGTGCATTTCCGTGGAGGCCCAGAGAGAATGCACTCGCTGGCGCGTCGGGCTTTCCGGCGCGTACGCATCCCAAGCGGGAACCGCTCTAGCGACGGCCAGCGCAGGGGGCCCTCGGGCTCTGGGGTTGGGCGTGGTCAGGTCGGGCAGGTCGGCCGTCGGATCGAACAGACCGACACGCGCGTACGTCCCGAGAGTCAAGCTCGGGTTCGAGTGCCTGGCCAGGCACGTACCGCTTGCTGCAACGCAACTGATTGGCAAGGTCCCCTTCGGTCTGGACGCCACGGCTCCTGGTCCGTACTCTGGTGTGATCTTGGCCGCTCAACCGCGGACCAGATGCCTGACCGGGTAGCTCAGTCGGTAGAGCAACGGACTTTGACGCCAGAATCAAAAAAGGAGCCTGGCGCGGGAAGAAACCGAACCGTGCCATGTGCATGCCGCAGTTTGCTGGAACCCCCTCAGAGCCTCTGCCACCACAACGCAGCCGGCAACGGCCTACGTGACGGTCCAAAAAGGCGGAGGATTGGGCAATCAGCAGGCAAGGGCACCGGCGGAGCGCCGGTCCCAGCCTCAGAGACTCGACGCGGCACGCCTGCGACGGCGATGGGAGAGTCCAGACACGCAACCCTTTTCCCCGAGGGGTCGGTGAAAGCCGATGCGGTAGGTTAATCCGTTGGTCGAGGGTTCGAGTCCCTCCCCGGTCACTGAAGTAACCTGAAGCCGAATGCGACCTTACGGATACTCGCCTCACGCCAGGCGATGCGGCCCGACAGCAAGAAAGCCGGTAATTACCGGGTTTCTGGGAGCAAGGGGGCACGCATGCACTCGCACGGCAAGGTCCGTATCCCCACGTACCGTCATCATCGCCCGTCCCGCCAGGCAGTCGTCACGCTCGGCGGGAAAGACTTCTATCTGGGCCCATACAACTCACCCGAGAGCCGGGCACAATACGACCGCTTGATTGCGGAATGGCTGGTGAACGGTCGCCGGGCGCAGGTGCCTCAGGACGACCCCTCGGCTCGGCGGATTTGACCACCAACGAGCTCCTGCTTCGATACGTCGAGCATGCCAACCGGTACTACCGGAAAAATGGTCAGGTGACCGGCGAAGTCCGGGACATCCGGCTGTCGCTCCGACCGGTGCGGCAGTTGTACGGGTACACCCCGGCTGCCGCGTTCGGCCCCCTCGCCCTCAAGACCGTGCGGCAGAAGTTGGTGGAAAGCGGACTGGCGCGTACCGAGATCAACAAGCGAATCAGTCGGATCGTCAGGGCGTTCCGGTGGGCGGCCGCGGAGCAACTTCTCCCCCAGTCTGTTTACAGCGCCTTGAAGACAGTCGAGGGACTCAAGCGTGGTCGGTGTGAGGCCCGGGGAGTCGAAGCCAGTTCGACCGGTGCCCGATGTCCAGGTGGACATGATCCGCCCCCACGTCAGTCGCCAGGTTTGGGCGATGATTGAACTGCAGCGGCTGACGGGCATGCGCCCGGGCGAAGTCACGGTCATGCGGATGATCGACCTCGACATGACGAGTACGGGCTGGACGTACCGTCCCGGAAGCCACAAGACCGAGCATCACGGCAAGGATCGTGTGATTTTCCTCGGGCCTCGAGCGCAACGGGTGCTGGCGCCCTGGCCTGCGCACCGAAATGATGACGTATCTCTTCAGCCCGAAAGAAGCCATGGAGGAACGCCGGGCGAAGATGCGAGCCACACGCAAGACACCGGTGCAGCCCTCGCAACGGGACCGGAAGAAACCTCGACCGCGACGGACACCAGGCGATTATTACAAGGTCCCCGCGTACAATCGGGCGATCAGTTATGCGTGCCAGAAGGCAGGCATTTCGAAATGGCACCCGCACCAACTGAGGCACAACGCGGCAACGGTCTTGCGGAAGGAATTTGGTCTGGACGTGGCCCGGGCCGTGCTGGGCCACTCGTCTCCGGCTGTGACCGAGATCTACGCGGAGCTTGACCAGGCCAAAGCGGCGGAGGCCATGGCGCGGGTGGGTTGACTCTCGAAAGACCGGCCGGGATTCATTCCCGGCCGGTAAAAAGGGGGGATCAAGAATATGCCGGGAAGGGTCAGAGTGTGCGGCTTAGACGCTCGGTGGTGGATGCTCGACCTTTCTCAATGCAGGGTCTTTCATGCCAATTTGGAGCACGGCAACCGGAGCTCGACAGTTTCTGTGTATGTGGCTCCGAACTGGAAATGGGTGATCGGGGAGCAACCGTGGCACGACGGCCGGACACGCTATCACGAAGTTACCTTCTTGGATGCTTTGAAGTTCATTGACGCGTGTCATATCGACGAGCCGGATTGCGACGACGTGTTCCCCTATCTTGAAGACCTAGCGAAGGCGCCGCCGCCTCCTGGCGGAGGGACGATTGTTGCTGAATGCATGTAGTGTCGTGCATACCAACGTCGCTTGCGACCACGAAAGGGGGTGGAGTCCAAGGTCGTGGCGGTTCTCAATAAACACGACTTTCTCGATAATTCCATGCCGTTTTGGCCTCGGCGCATACCGTCTTCGTGACCTCGCCGCCGAGAAGCCGTCGTCGAGGCCCGAGATTCGTGGGAGGAACGGTGGGAGGGCCGTGGGCCCCCTGTCTTGAGTGTGTCTTCCGGGCCGGCTCAGGGGGTCGTGCCCTCAGTTCTCCAGCCATTCCGAGAGAAGTTGCTGGATCTCTGTACGGTGGTCGCGGAGGAATCCTTGCACGTCGAGCACGCTGGGACGGTCCTTGGTCGGATACCACGGGGGGCGGGTCCACCACGTGCCCTCGCCCAGACGCTGAGCCTCCAGTTGGAACTGGACCAACCGCAAGAGCGTCATCGTCACCCACAGCGCCTGACTGGTGCGCAGAATCGGGTCGGCCGTCCAGGCACGGCACTCTTCCCAACCCAGCCGTTGCTTCAGGTCGCGGAAGGCATCTTCTTGGCGGAACCGCGCGGCGACACCTCCACCATCTGGAGGCCTGTCCGTTCCAACGCCGAGGTGACCAGGGTGAACCGCTCGCTGTACCCTTCGACCTCGGCCGCCACCACCTGGACCGGCACGTCGTGCCCGGACACATGCCAGACGCAGAGGAGCTCCTTCCAACGCACCTGACGTTTCCGGCCGTAGATGAACGCCACGCCCTGGTGCCAGGGTCCGGACCACCAACCGCCCTGGCGGGGTGGTGGCAGCCGTCGGCCCCACTTCTGGTTGGGGCGACACGACTGCGGCAACGAGGCATAGAGTCGCGCGTCGTGCCGCAAGCGCGTCAAGAAGTCGATGCGTGGGGAACCATCCTCGGGCTGGATCAAGGGCCGGACCACGCTCTGCACCGCGTTGGCACCATCGAAGACCCCCAGGTGCCGACCGCCCACGAGGCGGCCCTGTTCCCGCAGCAAGTCCACCAGCCATTCACACTTGGTGTGAAACACCACCTTTGCGTCGGGATCGTCCGGACACGTCGGTAACTGCGACTTCCGGAAGTACAAGCGCCCCGACAGAGGCAAGAACCAGGCGGGTGCGCCATCGTTGTGGAGCAGGCGCCACACACGACCCAGTTGTGGGCTCGCACGGTGGACGCGCGATTGGGACACCGCGCGGTGTACTCGTGGAACGTGCCGGTGCCCCAGACGTTTGGGCTGTTGCGATGGACCTTGGTGTCATCGACGGCCGAGATGTGATAGCCGTACCCGAGTCGTCCGGGCGCCTGTTCGACCTGGCGCGTCAACACGGCCGTGACGGCCGCGTCGTCCCAGAGGCCGTGCTCGGCGAACCGCTCCAGCGCCCGCCAATCGCCGCACCGGTCCAACGCCGTCACCGACCCGGTGATGGTATGCTCGTCGATGATCGATGTCAGCGCGGTGATCCACTCAACGAAGTAACCAAATCCGATACGTGTGAAATGGGCCCAGGCGAAGGGCTTGAGTAAAGCGAGCCAAATCGCCCAGAAGATCTGCGCATACGACATGGGAGCGCCCTCTGTCGTGGTGCTGGGCGGAAGGATATGGACCTTCCCAGTACCGCTCGGGAGGCGTTCCCATCAATAGAGTTCGGGTGTTCAGTAGAAGAGTGGTATTTTCGGGAAACTACTGCCTATACCTGTCGCGCCCGGAGGACTGGGAGTTGTGCCCGACATGCCTTGACCAGGGGCAGCCTGACTGCCGGGCGTGCCGCGGTTACGGGTACGTCAACACCCGATGGGAGTCTGTCCCCAGCGATCCCACGACCGCGGCGGTTAACCCCGTCACCCCGGCCACTCCGATCTCGCAGTCCGGTGGAACGCCCGGCAAACGCAAGCAGTGCCAACCGCGCCCCCGTAAAGCCAGCGGTGAGAAGCCGCCTGGTGGCAGCCCCTAATCCGTTCGCATCATCGCGGCCTCTGGATCACCGGCGTCATATTCGTGAGCGACAGATCGCAAACGGTGGAGCACCTACGACAGGTCGAACCCAATGCCCTGATGCTCAAGAAATCCCAAAAGCCAACCCTGGCTCTCGCGCCCGACACACGGGGCCCCCGTCAAACCAGGCCGCCGGGGCGACCACCCCGGCGGCCTCATCAATCGTTGCGTAACCCTTCTTTCATGAGCTACAACATGGATTCTACCACTTTCTCCGATCGCGCCCCAGGCGGAAGTCAAGACAACGGCGCAAACGCTCCCTCGCTGGATATCAACCCGGCCAACAACAACGCTCATGATGTCCCGCGGGGGGTATCGCCCCCGGCCACTGGCCCTCAGGCCACCGCGCCCGCCCCTGGTCTTCCCAGCGGCGCTGGCGCGGCGCAAAACGGCCCTGTGCAAAACGATGACCCGTTCGACCCCGACCGGCTCCGGCTGTCGCAGGATTTCGGTGCGGCCGTCGGGGTCCGCAAGCTGTTGACCACCGTCCCGGTCCGCAAGCCCTCCAGGGAGCGGTTCGTGCGGACCCACCCCGACGAGGCCTACCGGCTCCAGACGGCCGTCCTCGAATTGAAGGAGGACCGGGAGACCTACCTGGTATCGCCGCGCCTCTGGGAAGCCCTGGCGGCCGAGGCTACATTCTCCCCCCGGTTGCTGGTCACCGCCGTCAACCGCCAGGGCGTGCTCTTCCTCTGGCCGATCCGACTGCCGGGCGCGGACGGCAAAATCGACGACTGGAACCGGTCCGCGCTGGACGCGGCCAACCTGGCGCGCGAGCAGTGGGTCCGCGTCTCGTCTAAGAGGCTATCTGGGAAGTCCGGTTCTAGCCCCAAAGGGGCGGCAGTGAATAGCCCAGGGCGTCAGCCCTGGGTCGGTGGATGTCGCGATATGATCCTCCTCCGGAGCCCCGCAGGGGCGGCAGAAGGTCAAGCGAGGCAGTGGCTTCTGTCGCCCCTGCGGGGCTCCGGAGAGGGTTTCTGACGCGTCGCTCCGGTTCCCAGGGCTGACGCCCTGGGCTATGGACTTCCGCCCCTTCGGGGCTAAAACCGGACTTCCCGGACAGTCTCTGACATGGCGCTGGGCGCCTACGACGTTGCAGTCGCCTCGCACCAGGCCGAGCCCGAGTGGCCGACGCTGTCCATGAAAGACCTTCTACGAATTGCCTTCCGCGACCGGCTGATCGAGGATTGGGAACATCTGGTCCTGCGCCGCCTGCACGGGGAGGCGTGACCCATGCCGACCGATCTCTCCGACTTTCGGGAGGTCTGGCTGGTGGACTTTGAATTCTCGGCGCCACCGGGCAAACGGCCCGACCCCGTTTGCCTGGTGGCGAGGGAATATTGGTCCGGGCGGACCCTCCGGCTGTGGCAAGACGAGCTGCGGGCGCGGTCCGAGCCGCCCTACCCGACCGACTCGGGCACGTTGTTCGTGGCTTATTATTACCCCGGCAAGGAAGATCCTCCTGTAGGTCGGACAATCCTGTCCGACAGGCCGGGGGAGTCGGACAGGATTGTCCGACCTACTTTCTTGCCGGGGTAATATGCGTCGGCTGAGCTGGGCTGCCACCTCGCGCTGGGGTGGCCCTTGCCCGAGCGCGTCCTCGATCTGCCCCGGGGCAGGTACATGCGGTCTCTGGCCCGCACCGAGTGGGACGGCGTCCCCATTGATGTGACGACCCTAGATCGGCTCCGCGACGGCTGGGAAACCATTCAGGATCGGCTCATCCAGGACGTGGATGCCCGCTTTGGCGTCTTCGATGGCCAGACATTCAAGGCCGACCGCTGGGCATCATGGCTGTCCCGGCGCGGCCTGGCCTGGCCCCGGACGGAGACCGGGGCGCTGGCGCTGGACAAGGACACGTTCAAGGACATGGCCCGGACCGACCCGGACGTGGCCCTCATGCACGAGCTGCGCGTCTCCCTGTCCCAGCTCCGGCTCCGGGAACTGGCCGTGGGGTCCGATGGCTGCAACCGCACGATCCTGTCGGCGTACGGCGCCAGTACCGGCCGCAACACGCCCAGTACCTCCAAGTTCATTTTTGGGCCGGCCTGCTGGCTCCGCGGCCTCATCAAGCCCGAGCCGGACAGGGCCGTGGCCTACGTCGACTGGAGCCAGCAGGAATTCGGCATCGCGGCTGCCCTCTCGGGCGACTTGGCCATGCAGCGGGCTTACCTGTCCGGCGATCCTTATCTCGCGTTCGGCAAGCAAGCCGGGCGCATCCCGCCCGATGGGACCAAGCAAACCCATCCCGCCGAGCGGGAGCTATTCAAGGCATGCATCCTCGGGGTCCAGTACGGCATGGGTCCGGATGCGCTGGCCCGGCGTATCAACAGCCCCGCCGTATACGGCCGCGACTTACTGCGGCTACACCGGGAGACCTACCCGGCGTACTGGCGCTGGTCGGACGGGGCGGAAGCGCATGCCATGTTGCTGGGTCGGCTCCACAGCGTCTTCGGCTGGACAGTGCATGTCGGGGCGGAGGCGAACCCGCGCTCGCTGCGGAATTTCCCTTGCCAGGGCAACGGGGCCGAGTGCCTGCGGCTGGCCAGCTGTCTGGCCACGGAACGCGGCATTGCCGTCGTGGCGCCCGTCCATGACGCCGTGTTGATCGGAGGCCCCGATCGTGACATCGATGCGATTGTCACCGACATGCAAGAGGCCATGGCCGAAGCCTCGCGGATCGTGCTGGGTGGTTTCGAGCTGCGCAGCGAGGCCAAGATCGTCCGCTGGCCCGAGCGCTACATGGACCCGCGCGGCCAGGAGTTCTGGACTCGCGTCCAGGCGTTGCTGGCCGAAGGCGGGCCGGACGACCCGCGCCGGGACGGATGGCACGGCGTGATCCCAGGGGTCGAGCTGGGACCTGTCCCGCTTCACAAACACATGGAAATCTCATGAATGCGTTACCGTCCCGGAACCTGCTCGACACGAAGGGACCACCCGCCCGATATTGCGGGAGACCCCGCCCGATTTTGCGGAGACCGTCGCCCGATACTCTTCTCTTCTCTCTGGTCTTTGTATCTCTCACTCTGAAGAGAGAGTAAAAGGGGGGTCAGCCGCGGGCGATTTTGGAAGCCTTGAGCCGCTCCCGCTCGCGCAGGACCGGGACGGCGGAATGGACCCTGCGCGGGCACCCACCGCGTCATCGGCGTGGCGAGGCTTTTCTCCGCGGTCCCATCCCGCTGCCCTGGGTGGCGTCGGCTTGCCGGCTTCCGGGCGGGGGCCTCCACGTGGCCCTCGTCGCGCGGTTTTTGCGCGACCGCTACCCGCGTGGTCGTGACCGGCGCTGGCACCTGGCGGCCATCGCGGCCGGCCTGCACGTTTCGGACGACTCCGTTCGGCGCGGCCTGGGCGCCGCCGAACGCGCCGGCCTCCTGACGGTGGAGCGTAAGTCGGGCCACAGAATCCTCGCCGCGGACGTGACCATCACCGAGCCATCCGAGGCGGAACCGGACCAGCGGCCGCTGTACGGACCGATTCCCTGGCGCTGGCTGCGGCCGGCGCTGCGACTTCCGGTGTCGGCGCTGCGCGTGGGCCTGGCGTGCTGGTTCGTGGCCGGCTGGGAGCGCACGGCCGAGATCGAGTTGGTGCTTTCCGAGTGGGCCGTGCTGGGGCTCTCGCGCCAGGCCGCCGGTCGTGGTCTCGATGCGCTTGAGCAAGCTGGCCTGGTCTCCACTTCCCAGCGGCCCGGGTGCTCGCCGCGCGTGGCTATCCGGGATGGGCCGATGCCGGTTCCGCGTGATTGAGCCGGTCTCCCGCTAGGACCGGCGTGGCAGCGCCATGGTATGATCCCGATCTATGTCGATTATCTTATTAATAAACACATGATAATATTTACTGAGAATTACATCATTGATATTGAGAACTTGATGGAACGCCCATCCAAACCCAAGCCTCTCTGGGCCTGTTTCACGACCTGGAAGCCGGACCAAGGCCAGGGTTTCGAGTCGACCCTGGCCCTCGCCGTGATGACGGCGCCGGCCGACCCCGCCGAGCCTGAGCCCACCCCGGTCTACGTTCTCGGCGCGGCCTGCGACGATCAGCGCGGCGTCTTCGTCGCCCCCACGCACCTGGCCGAACTTCCTCGACCAGCATCGCAACTGCGGCTTCCTCGTCTGGGATGCACCCATCACCCTGGCCGTGCTGCGTGCGCAGGCGCCGGCGTGCGACATCGACGCCCTGGTCGATCAGCACAGGATCTTTGACGTCCTCCTGGAGGATCGCTTGCCCCTTACCGGCCGCATCCTCCCGGACGGGCCCATCGACCTGCCCGAACACTTCGCCCCGCAGTATCCCGATCTCAAGATCGACGAAGGCGTCCGCGGCGCGGACGGTCGCCGGCAGTGCCTCGAATGGGATTGCTGGCGCGGCCGTCCCATCCAACGCATCCCGACATGCTGCCTGGAACATGCCGCCAAGGCCGCCATCGTCCTCGGGCGGCTCCATCACGCAAGCCAGCAGGCGAACCCGGCGACACTGGCCCTCGCGCGCTCGGCCTGGGGCTTCGTCTCCGACGCCTGGTTCGTTGAGCAACGGCAGCGCTGGGGTCCGCAGGCGCATCATCTCCGCCTCAAGGGCGCGATCCTGCGGCGCGAGATCGAAAGTCACGTCCTGACGCTGGACCCGCAGAACCGCGCGGCGATCCAGAGACTTCATCAAGCCCGGCATGATCAACGTACCCTCTTGCGCACGGCGGCCTGCAATCTGGATCTGTCCGGTTCCGGGACGGCCCTCTCCGCGCTGCTGCAGACGATCGCCGATCGTGCTCCCGGCGATGCGTCGAGCGCGCCGACTGGGCGCGGTACCTGACGTCCCCGGTCACGCTGACCGTGCTGGCGCGGTATGATCCCCTCGCGGTCGCCCTGCTCATCGACCGGACCGCCAGTACCTTGTTGAATGTGCTGGAGTCCGACACCGACCCCACACCCCCGGTCGTGCGCGCCTCGTGCGAGATCCTGGCGAGCGGTGCGACGGGCTTCCAGACGGTGGTTTCCGGCCAGGACCTGGCGCACGACGACCGCCTGCGCAGCCTGTTCGTGCCCGCCGCCGGCCACGTCTTTTTGAGCCTCCGGTTTCCCACCCTGGAGCTGGCGTGCCTGCCGCAGGCGGCGCTGACGCAGTTCGGGGGGCAGTCGCGGCTGGCCGAGGATCCTCAATGCGGGCGAGGACCCGTACACGCGGGTCGCGGCCCGCCTGGCCCACAAGACGCCCGCCGAGGTCACGCTCCCGCACGCTCACGGCGCCAGGAGATCGAAGCACGGCTGCTGGCGGGCCAGGACGAGGACACCATCGCCCCTGGACGACATCCGCAACGCTGGCGGCGCGCCTGCAGCCCGAGGACCTGGCCGCGCTGGGCGCCCGTTTTGGAGACCATCTCCGGCCGCCGGCGCCCTGTCCGACGACTTCGGCTGCGGCCGCCACGGCCGGCGCAGGGGGGGCCGTGACTCGACCGCGGCCGGCGTCCGCGCAGGCTAACGCGCATCCGGCAGCGTGCATCGCCAGTTCATGCGCGATCCGGCCCATCGATGCAGCGGCGCGGACCACCCGGTTCTCCCATCGAGGGAAGCGAAACGGCTCGTGGTACAATATCAGGAAAGCGGGGGTTCGCGCCCGGGGTTACATAAGAGGAATCGACCGTGTCCTGGGAACGTTACGGACGCGAGCGGTACTACTACTCGGTTCGGAAGGTCCGCGGTCGGGTCATGAAGACCTACTTCGGCCGCGCCGAGCTGGGGACGCTGGCCGCTCAGCTCGATCAGAAGATCCCGCCGAGAAAGTAGCCGCGCGGGCGGAACAAGAAGCGATCCGCGGCGTGTACGAGCGCGCCGAAGCCCTGGCCTACACGCTCGATCGTGCCTGTCATCTCCTCCTCGAAGGGCATCTGCTGGCCGCGGGCTATCACTGTCCTGGCTATCGCGCATGGAGGCGCCGCCGTGTTGCCGATCGATCCCAACCCGGACCATCCCCATCCCCTGTGGGATGAGTTCTTCCTGCTGGTCGAGCAGGCCCGTGGCGGCGATCCGGTCGCCCTGGACCACCTCCGCGGCTTCCTTGAAGCCAATCCGGACCTGGTCGAACATGTCGGCGATCTGGCGACCCAGGTCGAACGCGCTGGATCGCGCTCGCGGCCGGCGCCGATCCGTTCGCCCAAGAGGTGCTGGTGCGGAAGCTCGCAGGACTGAAAGCCCAGCACGCCGGCCTGGCGCCGACACCGCTGGAACAACTGCTGGTCGCGCACCTGGCCGCGGCCTGGCTCCAGGTCGCACATGGTGATGCGCTGGCCGCGCAGGCCGCCGAGAAGACGGACGCCCAGGCGCGCTTTGCCCAGCGCCGCCAGGAGCGTGCCCAGAAGCGGTATCTGGCCGCCGCGAAAGCACTGGCCCTGCTGCGCAAGCTGCGACCGCAGCCGAGTACGTCAGGCGCACGACCGGACGAGCGCGACCCGGTCCTTGCGCTGGGGCGGCCAGCCCTGGCCGGCCGCGTCGCCGGGATCTGCCTCTCCATGCCCTGGGACCAGCCCGCATGACGTGTCGATCTGCGATTGTAGGGCTTGTCGCCCCAGGGCATGCGGTCGCGTCGGTCACGCGTGGAAGCGTGACACCCGGCCCCATGCCGCGCAGGTTCGTCGAGCGGCACCGCGCCGATCTGGCCGGGACCGCGGGCTCGAGCGCGCAGGCGCCGCCAGTTCGGCAAGGTTGCCGGAAAGGCAGGAAGGCGCGTCGTCCTTTCCCGGCGCGAGGTGGTTCCGACATCAACTCCGAATTTCTGCGGAATGGAAACTCGGGGCTCGGTCCTTGGCCGTGCGTCCGGGCCGGGCCCGTCCCGAGTCGATCCTCGTGGCCCAACTATCAGGACAAGCAGCCGCCGCCCCGTGATCCAAGCTGGACCACAACCGAGCGGACCGGCCTCTCGCACTTCCTGAGCCGCGTTACGGCCCTTGAGGCCGTGGACGCCACCACCCGGAGAGGTCCCGGCACCGCGCCGGAAGACGCCCCGCATCGGCGTCCGGGAACTCAGACGCCGGTCACATAGAGGCGGGCAATCATTCGCCCTGGAAAAGAGATCCGCCCGCCGGGCGATCTCCGGCTCCATGTCGAGCGGGTCGAGCACTGCACCGCGCGAACCGCGCCCGGCACGTTCGGAACGGAACCGGCCGATCGCGTTCGGGGCCTGCCGCGCAACGTCTGTGCGGCGGCTCTCCCTGTCCCCTGCGGCCAAGCGGTCGCGCACAGACTGGGCGAAGAGACTCATCGTGTTGGCCGCAAGATCGTAGAAAGCAGGACATCGGAATCGCCGGTCCCGAGCGCGGTTTCCCGAATTCGGAGCAGGAACAGATCGTGGCCCGGGGAGCATCGCGGGAGACTTCGCCAAAATGCGTTGGTGTTGTCGGACCGAAGCGCGCAGACGTCGCCTACACCTTCCGCCCGATGCGTGTCCAACGTGACTGGCCCAAGGCTCTACCAGTTCGGCAGGCCCCGACAACGCGGTCGACGCGCCCTTGTGACGAACCACGACGATCACGCCCGCCTGGGACACGGAGTCTGCCCGTGTGCGACGTGGGCCGGCTGGTGATCGTTGCGTTACTCCCACGTTCTGATCATCGTGGTACGGGAACCGATGAGACGAGGGCCGATCCGCGTGGCGAGACTTCGAGAACCCACCCCGCGCTCCCTGTCTTCCAGACCGGCCGACGTATCGACGCCCGCTCTTGTACGAGTTTTCCCGCCCACTTTCGAGACGCCTACCCTGGTCCGATTCCGGGGGCGCACCACACTTGGCTAAGAAAACCGGTCTGGACGCTGTCGGGGTTATGGACTAAAATCCGATGTTTTGTAAGGTCAAGGATCGGAGGCATGATGGGTGCGCGGCGGGTCCTTTTTCAATGTGTTTGTCTTGTATCCGCCGCCGCATTGCAGTTGGCGGTGATGTCGTCGCCCATCCGACAGGTGAATTTAGTCGATGTCTTGATATATTCCGCTCGGCCACACCATAGCTCCGCACTCCCTCCAACTTATTCCTTCCGGCCGATTGCCGCTTCAAGCCCCATCCTGGGTAAGGCTCTTTCCTCCGAGAGCGAGGACACCTTCAGCGAGAAGGCCTTGCCAGCCGGTCACTTCATGTTTGCACTCCTTCCCACTTCTGCCGTCGAGCTCGCGACGGAGTTGGCCCTTTCAGAGCCCACCCAGGCGATCTTCCCACTCCGCTGTTAATCATCATCCGTCTCACGTGCACGATCGAACGGAAGTCTAGACTCCACGGCAACTGGGGTAACTTCCCGGCGTCAAGCTGACCAAGGCTTTCGTGGTAGACGCGAGATCTCCTGGAAGCGCCGTGAACGGGTGCAACCCGCTTACGAAGCGTTTGGCCATGCCGAGCCTCCGTTCCGTTCGTGGATCGGCAGCGAAACGCGCGCCGGCCCGATAGTGCGTGTTGCAAGTGAATGGAAAACGGGCACAAAGGACGTGCCCGAGTAGCTTCGTTTGCTTTTTCGGAAGGCTGCTGACGTGTTGTTCTGAACAGTCTTGCCGGTGCGCGTCCTGTGTTCAGGATAAGTTACGGCGACTGTGATCGAGCTCCAGACATTCAGAACGGCGAATACTGTCGAAACTGCTTTTCCGCACGTACATTTTCCATTCAGAAGATTGCGCGCATAACGACCGTGCCCTGAGAGTCATTTCCACCACTTAGCCACGCCAAAACGCCACTTACCGGTGCCCAAGTTCGAGGTCTTTCTGACGTCGCGTCCTCCACGTCTGGACCGGGAGATCTGAGGTAATGAATCCGACCGTCTTCGCGATGCGCCGCCCAGTCACGACCCTGATGCTGGTCGTCGCGCTTGTCAGTGGCAGCGTCCTGGTGTTGTCGAGGATGCGGCCCGACATCTACCCGCTTAACACACCAAAAATTCGTGTGTACATGGCTGACATTGACACGCGCACCGACGAGATGAAAGCGTACATCGTCGGCCAGCTCGAGTCGTATTTTCAGAAGCAGGAGGAGCAGCCCGACCGGGAGGGCCAGAAGATCGTGGTCACCAGCCCTCAGGCCAAGGACGTCACCATCACCCAGGAATATGTCTGCCAGATTCACTCGCGGCGGCACATCGATGTCCGTGCCCTGGAGAGCGGGTATCTCGAGGAGATCACCGTCAAGGAGGGCCAGGCGGTGAAACAGGGCGAGGTGATGTTCAAGGTCGTGCCAACTCTTTACCAGGCAAAGCTGGACGCCGAGCTGGCCGAGGCCCGGCTGGCGGAAATCGAGTTCAACAACACCAAGAACTTGTTCACGAAGAAGATGGTCTCTCAGGCTGATGTGGCCCTGCACCAGGCCAAATTGGATAAGGCCAATGCCATGGCGAAGCAGGCGGCGGCGGAACTGCAGTTCTCCATCGTCCGGGCACCTTTCGACGGCATCATGGACCGTTTACAGGAGCAGAAAGGAAGTCTGGTCGAGGAGGGGGACATCCTCACGACTCTGTCCGACAACAGCGTGATGTGGGTCTATTTCAACGTGCCCGAGGCCCGCTACCTCGAGTACATGGCCAACATGGATAAGCTCAAGAAGGAAGGAAGAATCGAACTCGTGCTGGCGAACGGGAGCAAGTTCCCGCAGGTCGGCACGATCGGCGCGATCGAGGCCAATTTCAACAACGAGACCGGGAACATACCCTTCCGCGCGGATTTTCTGAACCCGGACGGCCTGTTGCGTCACGGTCAGACCGGCAGCGTGTTGATCCACCAAGTCTCGAGAGATGCCATCGTCATCCCTCAGCGGGCGACTTTCCAGATTCTCGCCAAGCGGTATGTCTACGTCGTCGGCAAAGATGACGTGGTGCATCAGCGCGAGATCGTCGTCCAGCACGAAATGGATGACATCTTTGTCCTCAAGAGCGGACTCGAGGTGGGCGACAAGATCGTGCTCGAGGGTGTCCGGCAGGTCCGGGATGGCGAAAAGGTGGAATACGAGTTTCGTGCCCCGGAAGTGGCGCTGGCAAACCAAAAGGTCCATGCGGAATAGCGCCCGCTTCGCGGTCACGAAACGGAACCTGACCGGATCATCTCAGAACCATGTTCACAAACATCCTCTATCGGCCGGCATTGGCGATCGTCATCTCGATCATCATCTTGTTCCTGGGGGGGCTGGGGATCCTAACCCTGCCGGTCTCCCAGTTCCCCTCCATCACGCCGCCGACCGTGGAGGTCGCCATTGCTTATCCCGGCGCCAGTGCCAACGTTTTGGTCGACTCGGTCCTGATTCCCTTGGAGCGATCCATCAACGGCGTACCGCACATGCGTTACATGGCCTCCGACGCCACCAGTGCCGGTGAGGCAACGATCCGGATCTACTTCGAGCCAGGCACGGACCCGAACATCGCGGTCGTGAACGTGCAAAACCGGGTCAACGTCGTGCTGAACCGGCTGCCGCCCCTAGTGGTTCGGGAGGGGATCCTCGTCAGCCAGATCATGCCGAGCATGCTGATGAAAGTGAACATCTACAGTACGGTTAAAGGCGTCGATCAGAAATTCCTTTACAACTTCGCCAGCGTCAACATCCTGCCCGTGATCCAGCGGATCCAGGGCATGGGCCGAGCCAGGATTCTCGGCAGCCGCACGTATGCGATGCGGATCTGGCTGAAACCCGACCGCATGCGCGCCTACAAGATATCCACTGAGGACGTCATGAAGGCGGTGGCGGAACAGAGCGTGATTGGTTCGCCCGGACGACTCGGCCAGGCCACGGGCAAGACGTCGCAATCCGTCGAATACGTCCTGACCTATGTGGGGCGTTATAACAAGCCGGAGCAGTATACCAACATCATTTTGAAAGCCAATCCCAAGGGGGAGATTCTGCGGCTCAAGGACGTCGCCGACGTCGAGCTGGGCTCGGAGTTCTTCGACATCTACTCGGACATCGACGGCCATCCGGCGGCTTCCATCGTTCTCAAGCAAAGTCCCGGCTCCAATGCCGCCGCCGTCATCGAGGAGGTCAAGCAGGAGCTCGAGCGGATCAAGGCGGAATCGTTCCCGCCGGGCATGGACTATCGAGTTCGCCTACGACGTTTCCAAGTTCCTGGACGCCTCCATCGAGAAGGTGCTCCATACCCTGTTCGAGGCCTTCGTACTGGTGTCTCTCGTGGTCTTCCTGTTCCTCGGGGATTGGCGTTCCACGCTGATCCCGACCCTGGCGGTCCCGGTCTCGCTGATCGGGACCTTCTTCTTCATGCAGTTGTTCGGTCTGTCGATCAACCTGATCACGCTGTTCGCGCTGGTGCTGGCGATCGGGGTCGTGGTGGACGATGCGATCGTGGTGGTCGAAGCGGTGCACGCCAAGATGCACGCGAAGCACCTTTCGCCCTATCGGGCGACCATGGAGGTTCTTCACGAGATCAGCGGCGCGATCATCGCCATCACCCTGGTGATGACGGCCGTCTTCGTTCCGGTGACTTTCATTCCCGGGCCGGTCGGCACCTTCTACCGCCAGTTCGGCATCACGATGGCCACGTCCATCGTTCTCTCCGGTCTGGTAGCCCTGACGCTCACGCCGGTGCTCTGTGCGATGATTCTCAAGCCCATCACCAACCACGGGAAGTGGCGTGGGCCGCTGGCCATCCTGCTGCATCTGTTTGACCGTGGCGTCGAGAAGGTCACGGGCGGTTATGCCGGATTCCTGCGCCGGATCGTCACACGCCGCGCGCTGACCTTGTTCGTCGTCCTGGGCTTCGGTGCCGGCATATACCTTGTGAATACGAAGCTTCCGTCTGGCTTCATCCCGGGCGAGGACCAGGGCATCATCTATGGGATCATTCAGACGCCCCCGGGCTCGACGCTCGAGTACACCAACGCCAAGTCCCACGAGCTGCAGGCGATCGCCAAGGAGATCCAAGAAGTCACCTCGGTCACCTCGTTGGCCGGTTACGAGGTTCTGACCGAAGGCCGGGGCTCGAACGCGGGGACCTGTATCATCAATTTGAAGCCCTGGTCCGATCGCAAGCGGACCGCACGCCAGATCATCGAGGAGCTCGAGGAAAAGTCCCGCAAGATTTCCAATGTGAAGATCGAGTTCTTCGAGCCGCCCGCGGTCCCGGGTTTCGGCGCGGCCGGGGGGTTCTCCATGCGCCTGCTCGACAAGACGAACACGTCCGACTACAAGCGACTCGGAGAGGTGACCGACAAGTTCATGGACGCCCTGTCGAAGCGCCGGGAGTTGAAGAACCTGTTCACCTTCTATACCAGCAACTACCCGCAGTACGAGCTGATCATCAACAACGACGTGGCCATGCAGAAGGGCGTGTCGATCGGCAAGGCGCTGGACAACCTGAACATCCTCATCGGAAGCACTTACGAGCAGGGCTTCATCCTCTTCGGCAGTTCTACAAGGTCTACGTCCAGGCCGTCGCCGGAGTATCCGGCGGTTTCCCGCGGACCTGGACAACATGTTCGTCAAAAACGAGACCGGGGAAATGGTCCCCTACTCCTCGTTCATGCAAATCAAAAAGAAGCAGGGCCTGAACGAAATCACCCGCTATAACCTGTATCCCTCCGCCGCATTCAAGGCGCGCCGGCGTCGGGCTACAGCAGCGGCCAGGCTCTCGAGGCGATCCAGGAAGTCGCCGCCAAGACGCTGCCTCGCGGTTACGGCATCGGCTGGGAAGGGCTGTCCTACGACGAGGCGAGAAAGGGGAACCTGGCGATTTACGTCTTCCTGATCGTCGTTGTCTTCGTCTATCTGGTGCTAGTGGGGCAATATGAAAGTTTCATCCTGCCGCTGGCGGTGATCATGTCGCTGCCGATCGGGCTTTTCGGCTCCTTCCTGTTCCTGAAGGTCATGGGCCTGGCCAACGACGTCTACGCCCAGATCGGTCTGGTCATGCTGGTCGGTCTGCTCGGCAAGAACGCGATCCTCATCGTCGAATTCGCGGTCCAACGGCGCCGGGATGGCCTGTCCCTGCAGGATGCAGCCATCGAGGGAGGAAGATCGCGCTTCCGGCCGATTCAGATGACCTCCTTCGCCTTCATCGCCGGTCTCCTTCCGTTGGTCTTTGCCACCGGCGCCGGGGCGATCGGCAACCGCACCATTGGCAGTACGGGAGCCGGCGGGATGCTCGTGGGCACCGTGATCGGAGTCCTGGTCATTCCCGGCCTTTATTACATCTTCGGCCGGATGTGCGACGGGCGCAAACTCCTTCGGGACGAGGTGAATGAACCTCTCAGTGAGATTCCCGAACACAACCCGTTGAAAGCAGATGAGGGCGAGGCCTGACTCGTTCTCACGATGGATTCTTCTTCGCAGGCGTCGCTCCTGCCCGGTCTTTGCGACGAAATTCGCGCGGCGGGTGCGAACGTTCATGCCTCCTGGCCGTGTTGGCATGGCCCGGTCGTCCCGTCTCCTTTGTTTCCCTTCGTTGGAATTTCTACACTGATTTTCGCCCTATGGCGAGGGAATCCTCGCTCTTTTCGGCACAATCGTTAAAGTCCACTCGCTATATCGGTCGAAGAAAGGTGCTGGTGCGTTCCCTATCAGCATGTCGCTGGTTCTGCCGTCCTGTGGAGTCCCCGATCTCCCTGAGGCGCAGCCGGGACCAGCCCTCCGCCAAGCTTCCCGGCAGGCTTCCATGGTGCGACCAGCCGGGAAGGCTCGTCTCAACTTCGGCTGAGATAGGAAAGTGACTCAGAGATACGATGCCGACAAGGTTGATCGGCTGCGGCCCGGTCCGCTACCGGGAGGCGAAGATCCCGGCGGAGGACGTCAAGGATGACGCGGATGGAGCCCTCAACTGGCTCTACGTGCACGAAACACGTGAAGCATGTCCTCGCGAGGGCATTCGCTTGCAGCATGCTGCTGGTCCTGCCGTCCTGTGGAATCCCCGGCCTCCGTCAGGCGAAGCCGGGAGCAGCCCTGCCCGCAAGATTCAATCTCCGTCACCCGGATTCGGGATCAGAGCTGCCGGAAGTGTTCCCGGAAGAAGTCACTGAAGGGAAGAGTTCTGAGAACTCATCCCGGGTCAAGGTCGAAGATTTTTTCCAGGATCCCGTCCTTTCACGCTTGATCAACCAGGCACTGATCGGCAACTTCGATCTAAAGATCCTGGCTGAGGACATCCAGATCGCCAACAACGAGGTTCTGGGGCGGTCAGGGGCGTACCTCCCCTTCGTCTACCTCGGGTTCACCGCGGGGCTGGAGAGATTCAGCGATTTCACGCCTTTGGGTGTCGCTGAGAAACAACTCGAATATCTCCCCGGCAAGCACTTTCCCAGTTGGCCGTCAAATTTCATTGCAGCCGCCAACATCTCCTGGCAGGTGGACATCTGGAGGCAACTGCGGAATGCCAGGGACGCGGCAAATCTACGCTTCTTCGCCACCAGTGAGGGGCGGAACTACGTCGTGACCCGCCTGGTCGCAGAGATTGCCGAGAACTATTACACGCTCATGGCGATCGACAAACGGCTCGAGAACCTGGATGACATCATCAGGCTTCAGGAACAAAGCCTGAAGTTCGCCCAGGCCGCCAAGGAAGCCGCCCGCGGCACCGAACTGGCTGTCCAGCGTTTCCAGGCCGAGGTTCGCAAGAACCAGAGCGAAAAACTGATCGTGACGCAGGACATCATCCAGGTCGAGAACCGTATCAACTTCCTCCTCGGTCGCTATCCCGCAGCCTGTCGAACGCAGGTCCGTGGACTTCATCGATCTGAACATGCACACGCTGAGCACAGGAGTGCCCGCGCAGCTACTTCAGAACCGACCCGACATCCGCCAAGCCGAGCGCGAGCTGGCGGCTGCCGGGCTCGACGTGAAGGTCGCCCGGGCCAACTTCTATCCTAGGCTGGCCATCGCCGGCCCCCTGGGCCCGCGGGGCCGTACAGCCCCATTGGCTGGCAGGCCTTCAACCCAAAGTATCTGTTCTTCACTCCGGAAGCCTTGATTGCCAGTTTCGCTGGTGACCTGGTCACGCCATTGATCAACAAGAGAGCGATCCAGGCCGACTACCAGAACGCGAACGCCAGGCAATTGCAGAGCGTCTACAACTACCAGCGCGTCATCCTCAACGCCTTCACCGAGGTCATCAACCGCGTGTCCATGGTGGAGAACTACAGCAAGAGCGTCGAGGTCAAGAAGCAGCAGGTGAAAGCGCTCGAGGCATCCGTCTCAGCCGCGACCAATCTTTTTCAGAACCCCCGCGCCGATGTTCATGTCGACTACCTGGACGTGCTATCCGCCCAGCGCGACCTCCTGGAGGCGAGAAGGGTCTTGATCGACACCAAAAGGGAGCAACTGTCCGCCATCGTAAACACCTATCAAGCCCTCGGCGGCGGCGGCTACTTGTCGCCGATTCTCATCCCGAAACCGCTGCAATCTCACCATATGCTGTTTTCACGAAACTAACAAGCGATCGAGACGGCGGGAAGGGGTCCGGCACTGATCCCAACACCGGAGGCGGAAAGGGACAATCGAAATGATCACCGACTCGATGGGCAGAGGAACGTAGGACCGAGCCCTTTTGAATTGAACAAGGATCACTCTCTACCTTGCGCGCTTTCGGTCTGATCGACCGAAGCAGCAGGGCAAGTCTGGAACGTTGGTTGCGGTGAGTGGTTCCCAGAACTGATCCCTTGCCCGCCCGGGCGGCCAAGCCCAACCCCAAGGCGGATCGGGTCATCGCGACGGCTCGGGGCTGGTTCCCATGCGCGCACCACCTCCGAGCGGACCCCGCACACGCAGGTGGAAGAGGGTTTGCGCTGGTGCGGGCGATGCGCTCGCGCTCAAGCCGCTGGAGTCGACGGACGGCGGCGAGCGGGCTGGGGTCGGAGACGCCGGCAGGGTGGTGCCCCAATCCGGCAACCTTGCCGAACAGCCAGAAAGTCGTGGCCCTGTCCTGCGCGGGCTGGGTCAGGGGCAATTCCGCACGCGTGCGGACTTGCCACGCTGCTCTCGATCGACCCGGTAAGCGGCCCATCGCAGGTCGCCCTTCTCGTGTCGACCCGATGGATGGAGGACGCCCTCCGACGCCGGTCTGCTCCATCCCAGGGGACCGGTTCCCACAGGGGGCCCGCACAGTCGACGGCTACGCGGCGTCGAAGAACGTGGCGGGAGGCAAAACCGCACGCGTGCGCTCGATCACCAGTGGGGACGCGCTCCGGCTTTCGGTCCGCACGCGTGCGGTGGTGAAGTCCCGACGGTAAACCCGGACTTGTGATCGACCCGGGACGCGGACGGACGGAGGTGCAATCATGGGGATACGACACGGAAAGGCCGCGATGCGCGCGGCCCTGATGCTTGCGTTGTTGAGGCCAGAGCCGACGGTGGCGGACGCACCCAGTCCCGCGTACCATGCGGCTTGGAAGCGGACACTCCCAATGAGGCGGAGTCGGCGCCAGGATCGGACCCGTCGGGCGATCGGCACGATCCGGATGTATCCGATGCCCCCGGCGCTGATCGTTCGCCACACGCCCGAGATGCAGGAGGAGGTCCGTGCTGTGCTCGATCTGCTCCGTGCCGCCGGTCGTTGACTGTTCGGCGGGTCAAGTCGAACCAACAGATCGGCAAGATCGTCGCTACGGTGTGAGGAGACTCCGGCGCGGCCGGAGTTTGTAGCAACCATGATGCAGACTCCTGGCAGAACCCGCTCCTACCTCTGGCCGGCCGGGCGGAGCGCTGACGCCCTGTGGTGGCTCATGCTGGCCGCGATCCTGGATCCCGCCCTGCCCGCCCGCGGCGTCGAACTCCATCTCACGGGACCGGAATCCACCCTCATCGCCGCGGGCGTCGGCATGCACACCATCCGGGTGGAGGTCGAGACCGGCACGGAGGCGGACCCGGTCCGCCTGGTGGCCGAGCTGCGGACCTGGAAAACGACCGACCCCGTCATCGCCTCCGGTGCCGTCACCGTCAAGCCGGGCGCGGGCCGGCAGGTCGTGCCAATGCCGGTGACCGTGCCCCGTCTCGGCCTGTACGATCTCACGGTCACGGTGTTCCGCTCGGATCGGGAACCGTTCGGCCACGCCGCCACCACCTTCGCCGTCGTGCCGCCGCGGACCGCCGTCGGTCCCGCCGACCTGGGCGTCTGCACCCATTTCGCGCAGAACAAGGGCGCGCTGCCGGAGTCGCTGGACCTGGTGAAGCTCGCTGGCTTCGCCCGCATCCGTGACGAGATGTACTGGGATACCGTGGAGAAGACACCCGGGGCGTTTGTCTTCCCGGACCAAATCACCAACTACCTGACCACGGCGGACCGCCTGGGCCTGGCGCCTTTGGTGGTGCTCGGCTTTGGCAACGCCCGGGCCTATCCCGAGGCGTTCCAGGGCAGCCAGGGCTTTCCGGAATCCCCTGCGGCACGGCAGGCCTTCGTGCGTTACGCGGTGGCCTGCTGCCAGCGCTATGGCGGCCTGGTGAATGCCTGGGAAGTGTGGAATGAGCCGCATGCCTTCGGCAAGACCACGCCCGAGCACTACACCGAGCTGCTCAAGGCGGTCTCTCCTGCGCTCAAGGCGGTGCGCCAGGAGGCGTACGTGGTGTCCTGTGGCGGCGGGGGCGCGGGCGGCGGGCCCGGCGGCGACTGGATCTCTGCGGTCCTGAACAATGGCGGTCTGGACAGCCAGGACGGCTTCAGTATCCATCCCTACATGTCGCCCAATTCTCCCGAGCTCGGCTATGCCACGGTCGGTTCGGTCATTCCACGGGTCAATATTCCGGTGGTCTGGAACCATCTGGAGAACTTCCTCGCCCACCACCCGCGCAGCGACGGCCGGCGGCTGGACCTGTGGGTGACGGAGATCGGTTGGTACGATGCGCCGATGCCTGGGACGCAGGGGGAACTGGATCAGGCCGCCTATCTGGCCCGCACGTTTCTGCTGTCGCGTCGCAGCCGCGCCGCCAAGGCCGTCTTCTGGTACGACTTCCAGGACGATGGCACCAACGCCGAGAACCGCGAGGATCATTTCGGCCTCATCCACCCGGATTACTCGCCCAAGGCGGCCTATGTGGCCGCTGCGGTGATGACGGCGACGGTGGGCGACCGCCCGTGGACGCGGTCGCTGGTGGAGACCGACGAGGCCAGGGCCTTCCAGTACGGCGAAGGCAGGGACGCGGTGATCGCGGTCTGGACGGTGAAGCGGCTGGAGGCGGTGGTGCCGCTGACGCTCGACGCGGGTTCCTACGTGGTGCGCAGATTGGCAGGGGCAGGAACGGACCATCACCGTCGGCGATCAGCCCATTGCGTTCCCCGCACGGCCGAATCCGCAATACGTTGTGCGCACGGACCAGTGACGCCCTGGACAGTCCCCCCGCCCGTCGCGAATCACGGTTCCCGCCGGAATGTCAGGGCGGGGTTGGTCGTGGGTTTCGGAATCCAAGACCGTGTTTCCAGAGAGGCAACCGGTATAGTGGAGTCCTGGCCCGGGATCGACACGGGGAAGTTCGATATCGGGCCTTGCGGCCATCGTGGACCTTTGGGGAGCAGGGAACGATGAAACAATTCCCGGTACGCCTGCGCCTGGTGGCGTGGTCCGCCGTTTGGGGACTCGGGCTGGCCAGCCTGGGTCTGGCGGCCGAACGATCCCAGCCCAACATCGTGATCCTGCTGGCCGACGATCTCGGCTACGCGGATGTGGGGTTCCAGGGCTGCCGCGATATCCCCACGCCGCACGTCGATTCGCTGGCGAAAAACGGCGTTCGCTGCACCAGCGGTTATGTCTCCGGGCCGTATTGCAGTCCGACCCGCGCCGGGCTGCTCACCGGGCGGTACCAGCAACGTTTCGGCCACGAGTTCAATCCCGGCGGCAACGGCGGTGCCAACGTGGGGCTGGCCTTGTCCGAGGTCACGATCGCCGACCGCCTCAAGGCCGCCGGGTACGCGACCGGACTGGTCGGCAAGTGGCATCTGGGCGAGGCACCGAAGTTTCATCCCCAGAGGCGCGGTTTCGATTCCTACTTCGGCTTCCTGGGTGGCGCACACACCTATTTCGCGGCGCGGGCGAAAGACATCTACCGTGGCACGCAGACCGTCAAAGAGCCGGAGTACCTGACCGACGCCTTCGCCCGCGAGGCGGTGGCCTTCATCGAACAGCACAAGGACAAGCCCTTCTTTCTCGAACTGGCGTTCAACGCTGTGCATACGCCGATGGACGCCACCGACACGCGCCTGGAGCGGTTCCGCGCGATCACCGACACACGGCGCCGGACCTACGCCGCCATGCTGGCGGCGCTCGACGAGGCCGTCGGCAAGGTCCTCGACACGCTCCGCGCCAGTGGAGTCGAGGAGAACACCTTGATCTTCTTCTTGAGTGACAACGGCGGGCCGACCATGCCCGGCACCACGATCAACGGTTCGCGCAACGACCCGCTGCGCGGTTCCAAGCGGACCACGCTGGAAGGGGGCATCCGCGTGCCGTTCGCCGTCCAGTGGAAAGGCCATCTGCCGGCGGGCGCGGTGTATGACCAGCCGGTGATCCAGCTCGACATCCTGCCCACGGCGCTCGCTGCCGCCGGGGTCGAGGCCGCGCCGGACGGGCGGCTCGACGGCGTCGATCTTCTGCCCTATCTGACAGGGACGAAGACGACTCCACCCCACGAGCTTCTCTACTGGCGGCTCGGCGAGCAGATGGCGATCCGGCGCGGGGATTGGAAGCTGGTCCGCTACGACGTGACGCCCGATCATCCGGGAGCCGTCTCCCGCAACGCGTCCCGGCCCGATGTGACGCCGCCCCGGCTCTACAACCTGGCGCGTGACATCGGTGAGACGCACGACCTGGCGGCCGAGCAACCGGAGAAAGTCCGGGAGTTGCTCGATGCGTGGCAGGCTTGGAGCCGCCAGATGGCCCGCCCTTCGTGGGGACCGGGCAGTCAGCCGCGCTGCGCGAAGCCGCGGAGCGACGTTCGGGAAGCTGACCGTGGCCGTGGCGAGGCCAGGCGCAGCGGACCCGCGGTCGGTTCAGACAGCGCGCTCCGGCGGCTCTCGATCGGGTTCGGCCGGGCGAGGCGTCTTGATGTTCACCTGGAAGCCGGCCCCCTCCAGTACGAACGGTCCACCCCGGGCGGCCGGCGGCCGCAGCACCCCTTGCAGCACCACCGCGACGTTCTCCGCACCCTGCGCGGCGATCTGCTTGAGCATCTTGCGATAGTTCTTGCCGTTGAGTTTGGCCCGCGCGGTCAGCGACCCGCCCTCCAGGACCAGCTCGAGGGTGGGTTCGCCGGCCGGCCCGTCCATGGGCACCAAGTCCCGGGGCAGCAGGTCGGCCGCCAGCGGCACCGCGACTTTCAGACCGGGGACCCGGATGGTCGCTGTTGTCATCGCAGGATATTCTCCTCAAGCGTGTCCGGAGCGGGCTCACGATCCCGCACCCTCGCGTCTCCGTCCCGGGCGTCCGCGCTGCGGTCCGCCCTCCTCGCCCGCTTCGCCGCGGTGAAGCGCCGGAGCGATTTCCTGGAAGTGTACCCTATCCGGCGGCTCGTTCTGGTCAACCAGATCGAGGCCCCAGCCACCCACTCAAGATCGATCCGATGAAAAAAACGCGCGAGCTTGTAAGATCACGCCCGCCTCCAACGACCTGAGTGATGGATCATCGCGAGGCGGAGGGCGACCGATGGTCGACTGGCAAGCGATCCTGGCGCGGGACGGACCGGCCGTGTGGCGAACGGCGTACCGCGTCGTGGGTAATCAAGCGGACGCCGACGAGTGTTTCCAGGAGGCCTTCCTGGGGGCCTTGGCGCTCTCCCGACGCCAGTCGGTGGAGAACTGGCGGGCCCTGCTGCAACGGCTCGCGGCGGCCCGGGCCATCGATTGCCTGCGCCTACGTATGCGGCGCCGCATCCGGGAACAGGAGACCGACCTCGACACGATTGATGGCCGTGGTCCGTCCCCTGCCCGCCAGGCCGAGGACGCCGAGCTCGCCCACCAGCTCCGCGAGGCCCTGGCAGGGCTGCCGGCGAAGCAGGCCGAGGTCTTCTGTCTCCACTGCCTCGAATCGTGGAGCTACCAGGAGATTGCGCACCACCTGGCGATCACCGTCGATGCCGTCGGCGTGCTCCTGTACCGGGCGCGGCGGCGGCTCCGCAACCAACTGGCCGATCCCCGCAACGTCTCGCCCTGCGCAGCGCCTCGAGGGGGCATCCCCGGGAAGGAGGTCCCATGAGCTGCAGCAGCAACCCCGCACCCGATGACCTGCTCGCCCGCGCCGAGCGGCGCTGCGTGACGCGCCCGTGCCGGAAGGCCCTTCGGACGCAACCGTCGAGCGCACCCTGGCTGCCCTCCGCGCGGTGGCCGATGCGCCACCGATTCCACCCTTTTCGAGGAGACGACTCATGTTCACCCTGGCGAAGATCGCGGCGGTCCTGGTGCTCGCCGCCACCGGTACGTATTTTGTCGTGGCTCCACGCCCGGTGACGGCCAACACGTTCGCCGAGATGGCCGCGAAGCTCCACGATGCCCGCACCCTGACGTACCGCATGACCATGGAAATGCCCGGCCTGAACAAGCCGGCAGGTTCGACGCTCTACTTCAAGGGGTCGGACCGCGCCCGCACCGAGGCCGACGACGGCGGCCGGATCACCATCATCGATATGGCCCAGCGCAAGACGCTGGTGCTCGACCCGAAGTCAAAGACGGCGCTGCTGATGGAGGACAAGGGTCCCAAGCCGCCGGGGGCCGGGAGCGACGTCGCGACGGGCCTGGCCCAGTCGATGCGGTCGCTTGAGAAGGCCGACAGCCAGCCCGCGGGCGAGCGCGACATCGGCGGCGTCAAGACGCGCGGCTTCCGCATCATGCTCTCGCCCCAGCAGGAGATGACCATCTGGGTCAACCCCGCGACCGACCTGCCCGTGCTTGCCGAGTCGCTCGCCCGCACGGGCGGCCGGGAAATCCGCACCACGCTCAGTGACTTCGTTCTCGACCGCGAGCTCGACGACAGCTTGTTCCGCATCGAGTCTCCCGAAGGCTACACGGTGCGCACCGTCGCGGCCGAGACCCTGAGCGACGCCGAGGTGAAGACCGTCGAGGAGGCCGTGGTGCGGCTGTTGAAGGTCTATACCGAGACGTCCGGCGGTACGTTCCCGCCGCGGCTCGACGATCCCAACATGTTCGAGAAGCACCTGAAGGCTCGGGTCACGTCCGGCGCGCTACCCGACCCCGAGCTGTTCCGGGTCGTGACGGTGATGGTCCGGTTCCAGCTCACGGCCCGAGAAATCCAGAACAAGTACACCTACAAGCCCGACGGCGCGAAGCTCGGCGATGCGGATCGCATCATCTTCTGGTACCAGCCCGCCGGCTCGGAGACTTATCGTGCCGTCTTCGGCGACCTGCACATCGGCGACGTCGCGGCCGGGAAGCTACCCCGGTGAGGACAGGTCCAGATATCGATCCGGTGGACGAATTCCGTCCACCGGATCCAGGACCGGGACCTTTTCCCCGGCGCGGAACGAGTCCCTTCCGACTGGGTGGTGAATCGTCCTCTGGTTGCGTATCCTCTCCTGTCTGGCGCCGACCGAGATAAGGGCCTCGCAACCGAGGTTGAGATCATGAAACGTCGAGCGTTCCTCGCGGCCGCGGGCGGACTCGCGGCCTGGTCCTGCCTGCCGCGCGTCTCGTGGGCCGGCGACTTGCCCCGGGACTGGACGATCACCCGCATCCTCGGCTTCGACCTGCCGAGCCGCCGCGCGAAGTTCGTCGGCAAGAATGCCCGGCTCGATGTGCATGGCGATCGCGGCAGCGACCGCGTGGTCCGCATCGTCGCCAGCAGTGGACGGGAAGGTTTCGGCACCTGCCGCGCCAGCGAGACAGAACTGGCGGCCTGGCTGGGGACGAACCCTTTCCGCGCCTTCGATCCGACCGCACCCCGGCGCGACGGCCCTTTGGGTGCCGGCACCATGCCGCTGTGGGACCTGGCCGGCAAAGCGCTGAGGATGTATGCAAGCCGAGCGTGAACCGCAATAGTTTTGTTGAACACCGGCAAGAGGAGGTCAGCAATGCGAGTCTCCGTCATTCTCTCGACGATTCTCCTGCTCGTGGGGATACCGCTTTACGGGCAAGAGAAGGACCAGCGGGCCATCGACAAGAGAGCATTCGAAACGCGCCGCAAGGCGGCAATCGCTGAGACTTGGGACGCCGCGATCGCCATTCTCGTTCGGATCGATATCGATCAGATCGAGGACGTGTAGGTCATCGAGTATGTCGATTTCTCACTTCGATGTGCGAAGACGGCTGAGGAGCTTGGCATCGACCGGAATGCCAACGCCAACTCCCCAATTGATGTGATTACGAAGACCGATTGGGGGAGGATTATTGCCACGCTCGTCGAGAAGGCAGTGGACGAGGGTCCTGGCAAGGTCGCAAGGCTCTTGGCTGAGGCCCGGAAGATCCAGAAGCAAATTCCGAGACTTTAGCACCACCACCGGGGATTTGAGGAAACTGGATCTTGGCGGGGCCTCAGAAACAGGGCGGAACGTTGCTGGTCAACGAGTTACACGCCATGCTTTGTCCTGAAGTCTCTCCGGGACAAGTCTGGGGCCGTCCGAGGTGCCTGCGGGACGCAGGCGGATGAGGACCGTCCATCATTCCGGGGCAAGAAACTCCCGGTGGTGGTGCTAAAGTCTCAGATTCTCTGGGATTGGCAAGAGCCTCAGTCGATCTCGGGGCCCGGATACGCGCGTGTGACCGTCCGATTCCTGAAACGTCCATCGGCCACCCAGGCCAAAGCCTCTCGAAAGGCAGGACCATGAACAGGCGACGAGCGGTCAGGTGCATGATGGTCGGATTGGGAACCGGTCTGATCTGGGCTTGCACCGGTTGTGATAACGGGACCGGGACGGCAGAAGCACCGCCCAAGGAAGGCGGATCGTCGCAGAGTCTCCCGAAGGAATCACCGCGCGGCAGCGATGCTCCCCAGCCATCGGCGAAAGGCTCCCCACTGTCCAAGTCCTGAGTCCTGGGAACGGACGATCACGGATGTGTAGGCGCCCATCCCGATCGCCTGATGGCTAACAAAAAGTCCTGGTGGGCGGCCCCGCAGGGCCGCCCCCTTTCACGGTTTGTGCTTGGCCCAGAAACGCCCAATGCGCCAGCCGGCAAGACCGGCCAACCCACCGATCCCCACTGCGATGACCACGAGAAACGGTGTCGCCAGGCGATGACCCATCTGGCTGACTATTTCCATGCCGGCTTTGTGACCAGCCCAGCAGCCTCGCCTCCCAGTTTCTTGGTTCCATCCAGGAACGCCGCGGGATCAGCCAGAAAGGCCGTCAGGATCGTCCCGACCGCCAGAGCACCTTTGTGGTCCCAGAGGAAGTTCAGTCCACGGTCGCCGTATTTCTCAATGACCTGGAGCACCTCCTGGCTCCGTCCCAGACGGGACAGCGTGCCATCGTCGATGAGCATGGCCAGCCGGCGGGCCTGCCGTGGACTCAATCCCGCCAGCGCCCGTGCTCCCGGCGCACCGCACGAGGCGATCACGGACTGCGCCAGGCCGGGATGACGCATCAAGGCCCGCGCTGCGTCGTCACCGTGGCGGGCCACCAGTTCGAGTATTACCCCGGCAAGAAAGTAGGTCGGACAATCCTGTCCGACTCCCCCGGCCTGTCGGACAGGATTGTCCGACCTACAGGAGGATCTTCTTTGCCGGGGTAATAACGCGGGTTCCCGCACAACGGGAATCGCCTCAGGACCGTGCTCGGCCAAGAGACGGCTGGCCAGGGCGCCGTGGCTGCCGGCCCGTTCGATCCGCTCGACGGCTTCGGGACCAGCCCGGCGCACCGCCACCAGCGCGTCGGCGCCGTGGGTGGCCGCCAGCCGTTCCAGACGCCGAGACAGGGTGGTCACGGCCGCACGCTCGGCGGAGCGGCCCAGCACGCGTGCCGCTTCGTCCGCCGCCACGCGCGCCACTTCGGTCGTAACACCGGCTGGAACCGACCCCGGCGCGGCCGCAAGGATCACCGCCAGACCGGCTGCACAGAGGATGCGCCGGATCACGTCGGACCTCCTTCCCCATCCAGCGCCTGGAGAATCAGCGTCCGGCGTTTCGCAGCTCGTTCCTGAGACCACGATTCCAGCCGGGGTTGTAACCCGGCGCCTCAGGCGTGCCCACGAAGACGCGGTGCTCGATCTCGTCGAGCTGGTCGTTCAAAGCCTTTGCCAGTTCGCCGCGTGGGTCGGCGTACGCGTGCCACGTCCACGCGATCACTTGATCGGCCGCGACGGCCGCCAGCAGGCCCACGCCCAGCGTGGCTGGCGCCGAGGCGGCCAGGCCCTCCGGCACCACGGCACGCACCACCACGCGGGCCAGCATCTCGCCGGCCAGGAACGACGCCACCTCGCGGCCGACATCGACACGCAGCGCGACGCCGGCCTGGGCGGCGGCCACCTGGGTGAGTCGATCCAGCGCCGCGCTGACGGCCTTCGGTCCCAGAAGCGGCCCGCCGACAGGTACGTCGAGGTCAGCCAGGTCCTGCCGCAACTGGACCAGGAGCTGGTCTTCGATGGCGTGCTCGGCCTGGAGCGACGCCGCGACCGCGACCTGGATTTGTTCCTGAAGCTGGTCGGGCGTGAACAGGTGTCAGGCGACGGCCGCGTCCAGGAACGCCGCGTGACGGCCGGTGCCGGCGCCGGGGACGTGATCGGCGAGAAACCGCCAGTGCCCTGACCAGCTCAGCACTTCGTCGGCCAGCGCGGGTGTGTTCTGCTGGGCCGCCTGGAAGAAGGCGCCGACGGTCTCGACCTGGGTGATAGCGGCTTGGTGCGCATCGCGATCGGCCTGATCCAGCCAATGGATGGCACGTTCACGGGCCTGCTGACGGCGCGCAGCCAGGCCCGGATCGCGCACGGGGGCCAGCGCGGTCGAGACCAACCCCCGCGGCATGGGCTGCTTGTCCGCGCTCGGCGGCACGCCCCAGAGCGCCCAGCACACGACCGCCACGCTGGCGATCATACCGACGCCGATGACGATCAGATCTGCAATTCGCTTCGACATGGAAGAACCTCGACGGGGACTCGGGAGGAAACGAACACGCGGGCCGCATGGGCCCGCGCCGGGTCACGTCACAGCGAAAGGTCACGGCGCTCAGGAGGCGGCGGGCGCCGTCTCGATCGGTGGCAGGTCCAGGGCCTCGCGCTCCAACTGCGTGGGCTCCTCGCCCAGCAGCGCACCGACCTTCGACCACAAGGTCTTGAGCTGGCTGGGCGCAGACGCCAGCCACACGCAATCCAGCAGCCGGCTGCGCTCCTCTTCCAGACGAACGATCTGGCGGCCCACGGGGTCCGCGGCCAGGAGCTGCTCCTGGTGCAGCGCCTGGCGCTTCGTAATCGCGTCGGCCCCTTCCATGGGCAGCGGCAGCTTTTCGCCGTAGCGCAGTGCTGAACCCATCGGTCACGTCCTCGACAGGCACGCCCCGCAGCGTGGCGATCAGCGTGCGCTGCAGCCTCGTTTTGCGCCGCGCCAGCTGCGCTTCCTGGGTCTGGAGCGCTTCCAGCTCGGCATACGTGGCGCTCAGTCCCAGCGAGTCCAGGGCCTGCGCGTGGGCTTCCCGCGGGATGCGCTCGCCGAGACTGGGGTGCTGCGCCGGATGCGCTCGATGGCCGCGGTCGATGCGGGCGGCGATGCGTTCTTTCCAGAAGGTCTTCTCGGTCACGGTCAGGTTGGGCATGGTCTTTTCCCTCGGGATCGGGAGATGGGATTCGGGGTGCGGTGGATCGCCCTGGGGGCCGTCAGGCCTCGGCGGCGGCCTTGAGCTGATCGATGAGCTGGCTGGCCTCGGCCAGCGTGAGGTCCTCGGGCTGCGCCACGCCGTATTCGTCGCGCAGCAGGCCCTCCAGGTCGGCGTTCTGCTTGCGGGCGATGCCGCGGATCGCCTTGACCTGATTCGCCGTGGCCGGCTTGCGCAGCCGGCTCGGCTGGCCGTGGCCATTGGTAGTGCGGGCGGGCGGTCCCCACGGGCCACGACTGCGGGCCGTCGCTCCCGACGTGGCACCGTTGTTCCCAGTCACGACTTGGTCGCCCGGACCGTTCGCGTCTGTGGGTTCGCCGCCGTTCAAGACATGATTGCGGGCCAGTTCGTCGTGGACGGCCTGGTGGGCCGCAATGTAGGCCTTCTTGACGCGGGCGTGGAAGCCGTCGAGGTCGTGCTCCAGCAGGCTGGCTTCGAGCTCGACCTCGAGGTTGCAACTGGCGCCCATCGAACCGTAGTCGGGCAGGCCGACCTTGCGGCTGACGCCGACGTTCAACTTCAAAGGCATGGGATGTTCTCCCTCCTGGGCACGGAAGAAAGGAATCGGTTTGTGCGCCCGACCCTGGGAGGGGCGCGCTCGTGGCCGCGTGGTGGTCTATTCGGCGACTTCGGCCAGTCCGAGCTGGCGCAGCGAGGCAAGGTCTCCTGCACCAGCCGCGACTTTTTGCGGTGCGTGCGCAAGCCCGCAATCAGCTTGGCGGTTTGCGTGCGCCGCATGCCCAGCGCCGCGTGCAGGCTCTCGGCCTCGCGCAGGAGCTGGGCCAGCGTGGTGGTTACGTCACTGCTGCCGGTGCTGTTCCCGTTGGAGGTGGTCGTCGTGGAATGGCCGTTGTTGGAGACGCGTTCGGGCATGAGGGTCCTCCGTCTCGGGGTTTCGGGGGGGTTGGTCACAGGTTGGTTGCCCTGGGTCGTGGACGGAGGTTCGATGCGCTGGGCCGCCTCGGTCGGGGCGATGGCCGACTCGCGGTTGAGCGGCTGCCATGCGAACGTGCGAGTCTCATCCTGGGCGACCAGCGGCTGGTCGGGGCCGGCGATGCGGATCGTGTCCAGGCCCAGCGCCAGGGCGCGGCCCAGAAACGCGCGATTGGTGCTGAGACGCATCGGCGTCCCGGTATAGCGCGAGCGGCTCAGGATCACCTCCGTCGGCGGCTCGTCCGCAGCTCGCGCGCGGATCGCCACCTGGCCGTTGAGATCCACGGTCACGGGTGCGTTCTCCGCGTCGCCACCCGGCAGCCGATCGAGCGCGGACGCCAGAAACGCCGCATCCGCGGCCTCGAGCTGTAGGCAAGTCACACGCTCCGAATCCGCGGGCAAGGCACCGTCGAGGCGAGGGAAACGCGCCTCGGTCTGGATCGTCAACCAGATCGTCAGGTCGCCGATCTGGAGCACCACATGGCTGTCCGTCTTGCCCAGCCGCACGGGCCGATCACGAGGCACCGCCTTGCTCGCGAACAAGGGCGCGCGGCGCACGAGAACATCGCAGTCCCAGACAGGCCGGTCGGTGCGCTGGATCAGCAGTTGGTGGCCGTCGGTGGCGACGATCTCGGTGGTGTGGGCGCGGAGCTGGATGTTGCGCAGATCGTAGCGCGTGTTGTCGTCACACGTGATGGGTACGGCTGCGGCCAGGCGCATCGAGCAGGCCGGACGAGACGCTCTCGAAGCGTGCGGGCAGGTCGGGAAAGGGCGGCAGGCCGTCGGGCGCCCGTATGGTGTGCTCGCGGGCCTGGGGGATGCCCCGGTCCTGCCAGCGCACGAACGTTCGGCCCAGTTCGGCGGCCTCGAAGACCACCGGCGTATCGTCACGGCCTTCGACCTCGGCCAGGACATCGAGCGGCACGAGGATCGTCTCGGCGGGCCGGAAGGTGCCGGGGACGAGCTGCTCGACGGCCAGCGGGGCGTGGTGGAAGCGCAGCGCGCAGGCCGGCGTCGGGATCGGCCTCGAGCACCAGGGGCTGGGTCGGCCCACGCGTCGTGATGTCGAGCAGAGAACGACGAAAGAGCGTCCGCAGCTGACGGACGCGCGAACGGGTGAGACGGATCATGGCAGAAGGCTCCTGGCGAGGCCGGAAAGAAGGGCCAGACCGACGCGAAACGGCGCGACCGACCCGGCAGATGATTCCCGCGACCGCGTAACGCGTTACGCGGCGCGCGGCTCTCGAACCGCCGCGCTCGGTGGAAATGGCCGGACAACCGGGTTGGGATCGCCCGTGGACACAAAGTCCCATGGCCCATGACGGTGTCAGACGCGGGACAGGGGCGGGAAGAACGAGCGCAAACGGGACCGGGCCGGTGGGCACGCGAGCCTGGATTCCTCGTCACGCATTACGGACCCCATCGGCCCCGCCCTGGGTTTCCCGCGGCCCGGCGCGATCGCCGTGGTCGCGCGGGACCAGACACGGACACCACGAGCCGCCAGGCCAGCCGACGAAGTCCCGGTGGTCGGGAGGGCGGGCACCGTAGGCCCGTGCCTGGCTCTGCAGGATGCCGCGGGACCAGCAGGCCGAAACCACGGCTCTGGATGGTGCGCAGGGATTCGCCGGTCGCGCCGGCCACGGCGCGGTCGAGTTGCCGTTGAGTCATGGTGGAACACTTCCAGAAAGGGAGATGCGCGGACCAGGGCAGCCGGGTCCCGTCCCGGCCGTCGTGATCCGCCAGGACAGGGAGTGAGACTGAGATTGCGGCTCGTACCGAGAAACCGGACATAGGCCGGTAGGCTCAGCACGCGGCCGTTAGCCAGTGGGTTTCCAGCCAGTCGGTCTCGGCCTTCAGCGCCGCGCTGCGCAGGGCGAACGGCCCGAGCACGGGACCGCCCACCGGCCGCAGGTCGGCCCACCAGCGACCCTGGGCATCCGGCTCGACCTGACTGGCGCGGCGGATCACAGGAGCACCGAACAGCGTCAGGTTGATGGCTTCCGTGTAGATCGCGCGCACCGTTCCCGTCGGTGTGATGACCAGGTCCATCACGTGCCTCCCGGTGTGCCCGTCGGACGCAGGATGCGCCGCCGCGGCCGATCGACCAGGAGCTGATCGAGTTCGGCCTGTACGCGGGACATCTGGGTGGCCACGCTACGGCGCAGGCCATCGCGGTCGCGCAGGTCCTGCGCCGCCACGCCCTTGCACGATCCGCTGCGCCTCGCCCACCAGGGCATCGAGCTGCAGGTTCGAGCGCACGTTCAAGTCCACGGAACCGGGCGAAGAACTCGGCCAGGTTGTTCGACGGCACTGTCGCGGAAGACCTTGGGCGTGCCGTCGTCGTTGGTGCCCGTGATCCGCTCGGTCAGATGCGCCACCAGCCTGCCGAACTCGCTCCAGGAACGCCTCCTCGGCCAGCTGCACGGCCTCCTCGAAGCGCGCCCGTACACGCTCCTGCTCCTGCTCGTACAGCCCGGGCTGAGCTGCACCAGATAGTCGGGCGGCTCGACGTTGGGGAAATCCCAGGCCACGCCGAAGAGGCCGACCAGCGTCTCGGGATAATCGCCAGCGTTGTAGAGCGAACCCAGCCGCTGGGCCGCGGCGTGCTTCAGCTCGGGTAGTGCAGATCGAGGTTGCGGCACGGCATCCGTCGAGCTCGACCTGGAAGTCGGTCATCTGGCGGTCGAAGCTCTCGACGCTGTTCCAGCTTGATGAGCCGGACGCCGGGTTCGGGAAACGGCAGCGTCAAGCCGCGCCAGGTTTCGGTGATCTTGGTGCGGACCGCCGTGACGGCGCGGAAGGGCGTGTGCTTGGTGTCGAGCAGCTTCTTGCCGGCGGAGAGGAACGGCGCCTCGGCGTCGAACGTCTCGGCGGCCTGGGCCCGCTGCTCAGGGGTCAGGGATTTCTGCGTGCCGAACCAGGTGAACTGCACGCGGCAGGCGGCCATCGCGGTGCGCAGCCGCTGCGCGGGCGTTTCCAGTACCCGAGCCATGGGCCGATGGCCGGGTTTCCAGATGATCGAGCAAGCTTGTCATGGAGAGTCCTCGGGGTTAGAAGGAGACGCAAGAAGATCAACCAAGCGGCGCTGGCGCCGATCCGACGGCTCTCAGGTAGCTCCCGCGGGAGCCGCCCGAGACCCGCGGACACGCCCCTCTGTCGGGGACAGGACTTTCTTCGGGATGTCGCCATGAGACCAACATCGTGTGCCGGTTTGGCTTGTCGGTACTTCCTGATGGCGTTGCTGTTCCCCCTCGGCACGGAGGCCGGGGCGGATCCGCCCGGGCGATCCGGGACGATCCAGATTCAGCGGGTCACGAGTCCCGCCATGGCCGTGAATCCCAACCTGCTCACCAATCCCAGCTTCGAAGAGAGGACCAACGACGGCGTGCCGGCAGGCTGGCACTGGGACCAGCGCAACACGAACGCGACCTGCCAGACCGACACGACGACCGCGCACCTGGGCCGTCGCTCCCTCCGGCTCACCAACGGCACAACGTTCGGGGCGCATGTCTACGGCATGCTGTGGACGAAAGACCCGGTTCGCCTTCAGCCCGGCCGGCGATATACGCTGAGCGTCTGGGTGAAATCCGCCGCTCCCGGGATCGTCACACTCATTGGCGGCGCCGCGTGGCAGTATCGGGCCGTCGCCGCGCCGACTGGGGACGCCTGGCGGCGTATCGCGGTGAGCTTCACGCCGGACGAGAAAGACCGGGAGTTCACCGTCCGCATCAACACGGAGAGTCCCACTGCGGCCATCTGGATTGATGACGTCAAGCTCGAGGAAGGTCCCGAGCCAACCCTGGACCCGCCGGCGGCCGATGCCGCCGCGCGGCCCTTTCTGGAAGCCGACTCCGCGCCGGGTGTGGCCCAGGGAGACGGCCCCTTCGGGATCACGTTCACGGCCTGGGCACCGCGCGACCTGACCGCCAAGGCTGAGGTCCGCCTCAGTTCCGGTGAGTCACTGCGCGTACCGATTTCGCTGACCCGCGGGTTTCAACGCCTCATGGTCGAGGGCACATCCGTCGGAACCGACGACACGCCGCGGTCCGCCACGCTCCGGCTTGAAGGGACAGATCACCCCACGGTCGAAGCCCGGAGCGAGATCCGTTTCTGTTCGACGCGATATGCCGAGCAACGGCTGGCGGTGCTGCGGGCGGCCTTGCCGGTGATCCGGCAGGGCCTCGAGGCTGTGAAGACGCGGGGCCAGGACCCCTCGTATCCGCGCATCACGGCGACCGTGCTGGAGAACTTCGTTGACTACGCCGCCGAGGATATTCAGCACGGCGCGGTTGCCCACGCGCTGGCGCAGGTCCACGACCTCGAAGCGATGGCCGCGCGCGTGCGGCAGGAGCTTACCGAATGTGCCGAGGGGCGGCGGACGTTTCCACCCGTGCCTCGCTGGACCGGCGCGGAACGCACCACCATCCAGGGCAGCTCCTTTCTCGGACCCGTGCGCTGGCCGGATGGGACCGAAGCACGGCGGCCCGTGTTCTTTACCGGTTTTGGCCATTTCGGCCGGGTGGTCGCCGACCTGGAGAAGTGGCCGGCCTACGGTACGAACATCATCCAGATCGAACTCGGCCCGAGCCGGATCTTCCCGCGCGAAGGCGTGACGGACGAGGCGCCAGTGCGCGCGTTGCGGGACACGCTCGACCGGGCTCAGAAGGCGGGCGTGGCCGTCTGTCTGCTCATCAGTCCCCATTACATGCCGGACTGGGCGCTGGCCCAGTGGCCGCACCTGCGCCGGCACCGTGACGGCTTCCTGCAATACTGCCTGCACGCGCCGGAGGGCCAGGAACTGCTCCAGCACCACATTGCGGCCGTTCTGGGGCCACTCAAGGATCACCCGGCGCTGCATAGCATCTGTTTGTCCAACGAGCCTGTGAACAAGGAAGAGCCCTGCGATGCCGCCCGGAAGGACTGGCAGGTGTGGCTCCAGAAACGGCACGGGGAGATCGCGCGTCTGAACGAGCGCTATCGCGCCCACTACACCGCGTGGGAGCAGGTGCCTTTGCCCGATCCCTTCGGCCCGGCGCCGGCCCGTCCGATCTGGATGGACTACATCCGGTTCAACGAGGAGTTCTTTGCACGCTGGCACACGATGCTTGCGGACGCCGTGCATCGCGTTGCGCCGGGCTTGCCGGTGCATGCCAAAGCCATGACCTGGACAATGCTCAACGACGGCGACGTGGGCCTGGGCGTGAATGCCACCCTCTTCGGATCATTCAGCGACATCAACGGCAACGATGGTGTGAACTTCTTTGACTTCGGCCAGCACGAATTCGCGCAGGGCTGGGAACAAAACGCGATGGGTCATGACCTGCAGCGTTCCGTGCGCGACGCACCGGTCTTCAACACCGAGAACCATGTGATCATGGACCGCGAGACGCGGCCCGTCCCCGCCGAGCACATTCGCGCGGCCTTGTGGCAAGCCGCCGTGCACGGTCAGAGTGCGACCACCATCTGGGTGTGGGAACGCACTTTCGACGCGCACAGCGACTTTGCCGGGAGCATTCTGGAACGGCCGGCGTGCGCGGAGGCGGTGGGCCGGGTCAACTGTGACCTCAATCGCGCGGCGGTCGAGGTCACGGCCCTCCAGCAGGCGCCGCCTGATGTGCTTCTGTTACACAGCACGTCCGCCCTCGTATGGGACGGCGGCCGTCACAGCGATTGCCGGAACAAGCTCTACACGGCCCTGGCCTTTGCCGGGTTGAAGATCGGCTTCGTGACCGAACGGCAACTGGAAGCCGGACGGGTACCGGCGACCTCGACCGTCTTTGTGCCCGACGTCGTCCATCTCTCGGACGCGGCCTGTAACACTCTTGCGAAGCATCAAGGACACCTGGTCCTTGTGGGCGGAACGGACCTTCTCACGCGCGACGAATATGACCGGGCCCGTGCACCGATCGCCTCGGCCGATCGCCTGGCGTGGCACTACGGTCAGACCCGGCGCGCGACCTCTGGCAGGAGCTTTGGCCACGGTTCTCGGACTGGGAAGTCCCGCCCCGCGTCGAGCTTCGATCCGAGGCCGGCGAACATGTCTGGGGTGTCTGCGCTCGCAGCGTCGCCACGCCGGACGGCCTGATCCTCCACATCTGTAACGAACGTCAGGATGCGGTGACATTCCGGATCATCCGCGGGCAGAAAAATCTCCGGGGCCGCGACATCCTCACAGGGGATGCGACCGGGGCTTCGGTCCTGTTGAAGCCGCTGGAAGTGCGGTTACTCGGTCTGGAGAAACCTTGACCTGGCGCCGGGTTCCCGGCCCCGAGCGAGTCGGCGCCGCGGAGAACCATCAAGATTCGACAGGGTCGGGTGAATGAGAATCCCCCGTGCTCTTGGCCGCGGAGCGGGACCCCTTCACGCCGACCACGCCGATAGGCCAGGAGGCCGGACTGGGAGGACCGAGAGACCGATCCCTTGCGACTCGCGTTGGTTCGGCGTCGGTCCCGCCGGTCTCCGGTGGATTTCTCGATCATCTTGGGGATCGCAGGACGATCAGTTGGCCGATGCGTCGCGGGCCACGTTGCGACCAGGTTTGTTCGGACTCGCTGTGCCGCGCGTGTACAGCCCCGGCCGATCGGCATCGAGGCAACGCCCGCTGGCCCAGGTGCGCAGCCGCTCGACGGCCTCGCCCGCCGTCACGGCCACGGGCACTATGTTCTGCGCCGCCTCGACCAGGGGCAGATCCAACAGCGACGCCAGACGACAGCACGATTTGATCTCGGCGCCCGTCCACTCACGGTCGTTGGGTCGGCGCTGGTGGGAATCGAGGCCGTATGCCTGGAGATAGATGTTCCAGATCGCATCCTGCTGAGCGCGACCCGGTAGGTCGAGGAAGAACACGCCGTCGAACCTCTCGGCGCGACTCAGTTCGGGCGGCAGCTTGCCGATGTCGTTGCTGGTGGCGACGAAGAACACGTCGCTGGTGTGATCATTGAGCCATGTGAGGATCGAACCGAAGAGACCGGCCGTCACGCCGGAATCGGTCTGGCCACTGGACTGCACGCCGGCCAGTGCTTTCTCGATCTCATCGACCAGCACCACGCACGGCGCCATCTGATCGATCTGCGCGAGCGCACGGCGCGTGCGTTCCTCGGTCAGACCCACCAGGCTGCCCTTGAGCGCACCGACGTCAAGAATGATCGCCGGCCGGTTCGTTTCGTTGCCCAGCGCCTTGCAGAACGCCGATTTGCCAGTGCCCGGCACACCGAGCAGGAGAATACCGCGGGCCTTGGGACGGTTCGGGCCACCCCCGGGCCGCAGCGCGCGCGTGCAGAAGTGTTTCAACGCCTCCAGGCCGCCCAGGTCGGCGAAGCTCTCGCCACCACGGTGCAGCGTCAACAGGCCGGACTTCTTCAGCGTGCCCGCCTTGATCTCCCACAACGGTTCCGCGGCGACGTGCCCGTGCCGCACCAGGGACAGCGCAAAGGCGCCCTCGGCCTCCATGCGCGTCAGGCCGGCCGCCGCATCGAGCACCGCCTCCAGATTGTCACCGTCGGGCAACTCGCCCGGCTCGGTGGCGATCGCCTGCGCGATCTGGGCCAGTTGCTCGCGGCCCGGCAGTTCGTGTTCCAGGACCACGAACTGGCGCTCCAGCTCGATGGGGATCTGTACGACTGGGGCCAGGATCACCACGAAGGTGCGCTGCTGCTTGCCGGCCGTGATCGCCGAGTCGAGCGTCTGGATGATCTCGATCGACGTCAGATACCGGTGGAAGTTCCGCAGCACCAAGAGCGCCGTGCCGTCCGGCGTGGCCAGGGCGGCGTGGCCGCATCCGGCGCGATCGGGAGGGGCGGCTCGGTCGGCGGCGTGGTGCGCTCCAGGATGGCCTGCAGTTCGACCAGACGCCCGGACAGTCTTTTCCTCAAGGATGGGTCCAGAAAGCCGTCACTGGCCCTCCTGGAGGGTCTGACGGGCCGGTTCACGCTGGTAGAACTCCGCGGTGAGAACCTCACCGGTCGTCTTGCCCAGCGCCTGCACAAGAAACTGGCTGGCCGCGCGGCAGGACGAGCCGGTAAAGCCCTTGGTCTCGACCTTCGTTTGGCCCTTGGGATCGATGGTGATCTCGAGGATCTTCATGCGCCACCTCCGGGCTGGATGGACAGGCGGATCGAGCCATCGGCCAGGGGTTGCTCGGTGACGCTGTAGCCCTGCTTGCGCGCCTCGATTTTCGCTTTCTCACAGGCATAGGCCTGGAGAAAGCGATCGAGGTGCTCGGGTTGGCCCCAGGTGCCGCCAAAGTTGTCGAACTGGACCTGGCCGGTGTCGGTGTGCACGACCGCCGGATAGAGCCAGCCGGGCAGCTTGATCAACAGGCCGGTGGCCTGGCCGGAGAACAACTGGGCCGTGCCGTGCTGCGGTTCGGCCAGGCCGAGCCGGCGGCAGGCGGCCGTGACCGCGACCGGATCACGGACCTTGGTCTGGATGGTGACGATGTGCGACAAGAGCGCGCTCCTTTCGGGATGGTGGATTCGGGTGTGGAGCAGGTGACGAACGCCTCGCGCCGCGCCGTTCAGACGCGGCTACGCCGTGCCGATGTGTGACGACCGGCGGCCAGCTCGTCGGGGCCGACCGCCCGATCGAGGAGGACCGCGGGTACCCGGCGTGTGGCGGTCTGGGCGATGGGCAGGAAGGCAGCCTCGGCCGGCGCCGGCACGGCCATCTCGGTGGTGGGACGCGGCGCCAGCGCCTGGTCCAGCACGAAACTGAACCCGGCCAGCCAAGAGCAGCCCGGCGGACGCCGTGATGCGCAGACCGTGTAGGACGAGTGGGAACCGGCCCGGCGTGGCCAGCCAGCGCCCGGCCGGCGCCAGCACCAGCGCGATCAGGACGATATGGGCCAACCGCGTGGCCAGGCCGAGCAGATGGACTAGCGGCAGGGGCAAACTCACGCGCGCGGCCAGCATGACCAGGACCAGGAGCACGACATACGTGCGGGCCACCTGGGGTAAGAGGGTCCGCGGAGCGGGGCGCCGGGGGACGCGGGTGCAGAGAACGGACAGGGCGGCGCCGGCGTGCTGGCGGACCGTGACGGCGATCTGACGGGCCGATGCCACCTCGGTGCACAGGCGCCCACGAATCGCGTTCCCATGCGCATGGAGGGCCTGCTTCCAGGCCGTGAGCGTGCGGCGCAGCGCGGCGACGGCACCGTCGCCGCGGGTGCACAGGCGGGCGAGAAACTGATTCAGCGCGGACATGAGAGGGCTCCTGGGAATAACACGGTGACGGGCGCACAGAAAGAGTGCGCCCAGGAAGAGTACAGACGACGATCGAAACTGTCCTCGGGACCAGAGGTCCGAGGATAGCCTATATCATCATGATATCATGACATAAAATTATTGTGTTTTTAGCTCGCAGGCGGTCTTCCCGAGCCGCGGCTCAGGGTTTCCGCGGTGTCCAGACTCCATCGCCGAGTCCGAGCGCGGGGAACTCCCGAGAGTCTTGGTGTACCGAGAGCCTGCTGCCATGTGCGCCGGAGGTCGCGGCTATGGGCTCGTCTGGCGAAAGGCACGAGAAATGATGACATCGCGGACGAGGGACTCGGTCTTCCTTACCGGAGAGATCTCATCACGACACGGCTCGACGCCGGTTCGGGTACGGTCCCGTCCGACTGCGCCGACAATCTGTCCTGTCGCTCGCTGATCACCGTCGCTCCGCCACGAGCGGCTTTTCTTCGGCAGAAGAGCGAGACATTGAATGCGTCTCCACCCACCTGTCTCGTTCTCACTGTCACCTGCGATCCCACGGAATCCCGTGCGCGGAACGGCTCGCCGGGATCACCCAGGCTGAGGCTGGCTATGTGCGAGAGGGCTGCCGACGGCCACGACACGAGACCATCGGCAGCCGAACGGACCACACCATCAAAGACATCGGGGTTCGCAACGCCCTCATTCCTTGGTGCCGGGAGCGGGCGCCCCGGGCAAGGGACTCGGCCTCATGTAGGAAAAACCCATGGTGCGCAACTGGAGCTGCCGGTTGGCTTCGACCACCAGGCTCATCAGCTCCGGATCCCGGTCCATGTCGATGTCCATCCGCTGCGGGTTCTTCTGGTCCATGGCGCGGTCGGACTGGAAACACCACCAATGCGTCAGGGGCACCCTCGCTTCGACGATCAGCTCCAGGGACCGGGCCATCACCTTGGCGGCCTGCGCGATCGTTCGTAAAGCTGGTGAACCAGTCTGGGTTGTCTTCCCAGAACGGGTGATTCTTGTCGTTGCGGGCCCTGGGGAGGGCCCCGAATTCGCCGATGTACAGGGGCTGGCCCATCGCGGCGGCAAACCGCTTGAAGTCGGCCGGTCGGCACAAGACGGGTTTGCCGTCGGCTCCCGTCGCTTCGTTCCCACCGTGGACTCCGAGGTCGTAGTAGTGGATACAGTAGACATCCATGCCTTTTTGGCTCATCGATACGGCGCGATCGAGTTCTTCCAGGGTGTCTCGACCCCACATGTTCTTGCCGTCGCCATTCCCAGCCTGATACAGGTGCCACTGAGAATAGCGAAAGCTGTCGCCGGTGGTCACCGGATGACGTGAGTCGATGCTGTGAATCAGCTTGGCCAGGTCGGCATGGAACTGGGCGACTTCCGGGAGGCTCGGGCAGGCGATGCCGTTCCAGACGCCGGATTTCCCGCCGATGTCGGCCATCAGCAGCAGTTCATTGGTATTCTCCCACATCGCGATGGTCTTGCGGTCGCGGTAGCGCGTCACGAGGTCCCGCACGAGCTGATTCACCATGGCCCGGGACTGGGAATCCGGGCGCACGATCGTGTCCCGATAGGTTTCGCCGCAGGTTTGGGCGTAGTAGCGGCTCTCGGCGTTGAAGCAGAAGACCAGGCGCAGGCCGTGTTGGTCGCACATCGCGAGCATGCGGTCCAGGTTGGCCAGGTACCGCTCGCGCCGGGCGGGATCGAAGTAGGCCTCGGGCACGCCGCAGAACACCCGTAGCGTCTTGAACCCCAGGCCGCCCAGCTTCTTCAGCGCCGCCTCGGCCGAGGCCCCCGGGTCCGGGCCGAAGCCCGTCTGGTTTCCTGGAGGAACCTCGGCGCCCATCAGCTCCCACATCAGATCGAACTTGTTGAAGCTGATTTCGTAGAACGGCTTGCCGCCGAGGTAGAACTCCGTACCACGCTTCTCGAGAAAACTCTCGTCGGCCGCCCCGGCCAGGCTCGCGCAAAGGAGTCCGAGCAATCCTGCAATCATCATGGGCTTCTTCATGCGGGACCTTTCCTCAATGTCGCCACTCTACTTCGGTGTTGTGGGCGTGAGCTGTCCATCCAGGCGATCACGTCCCCCTGGCTCAGGTGAATCGGCACCGCCTTGCCGGCGTATCGCACCGTGATCGACGTCGCACGCTCAGCTCGCAGTTGCGCCGAGACCAGCCTGCCTTGGGACCATGCCAGGTCCACCAGGCAACCGCCGCGCACGCGCAGACCGCGCAGGGTCCCTTCGGGCCACTCCACCGGCAAGGCCGGGAGCAGATCCAGGCGATTCGTGCGGCTGAACGCCAGCATCGTGTGGACGATCTGTGGGATTCCACCATTGCCATCGATGTTTCAGATGCCGCCGTTGGGCTCGTGCGAGGTGATCAGGCTGGGGTACACGCAGCGCCGTAGCCTTGTGCGCGAATGTTCCGCCGCAGTTCGGGTACGTTCGCCGCCAGGTCAGGGACAATCTCCCGGTTGCCCAGCGGCAGGAACAACCGGCAGTGGTTGGCCACGATCGTTTCGTCACCGGGTTTGCCGTAAAGTATCGCGCCCAGGCGACCGTTGCCCGTGACGAAGGCCCGCGCCAGGACGACGCCGGGGTCCGGCTGCACGCGCCGCACCGCGGCGGTTCGTCCCCGGACGCTGGATGCCACGAAGCCCACCCCATCACCAAGAGCAGGGCGGTGCGGCCCAGAGCCGTGGCCGCAGCGGTTTCTTGTCGGATCATGGTTCCATGCCTCGGGGTTTCGACGTTTCCTTCTTACTCTGGCGGCGACGGGGTTTCCTTTCAACCGGGGACGGGGCGGTCGTGGTGGCTTCTCGGCAATGTTGCCGAACAGCCAGTTGCCACGTCTGCGCAGAGAACCGCATGGGAGCATCAAACGAAGATCGCCTCGCGAATTCCGTGGCGGCTCATTGCCACTGACCTTGGGGCGTATCACGCTTCGAGGCGACTTATGACCTCCTGGCTTTTGGCACGCGGCGCTGACAGTCGTCCTGTGGCTTTCGATCCGTCGCGCACGAAGGGAGTGGGTTGGCGCAGTCGCTGCCCGTGGCCTTCCCAGAAGCCGCTGCAGGACCGACCGCAGATCCGGGCCCGGACTCTCAAAATGGGTGATCGTCGCGGTGGCATTCCGGGCCCGAGCTGGTTACCCTCAAGGGCGGCCTTGCGCCGGTCGGAAGCTCACGGGGGGACGATCCGCGTCCTTCGTTTCTCCCTCCCGGTTCGAGACGCCTCGATGCTGCGGCCGAGGATGGCTGTTCGCGGCGGTCCGCAGGGTCGCGGATGCGGGAGAACGCCGGTGTGGCGGATCGGCCGGCCATGAGCACTGTGAGCAACTGGACCGTCATCACCGAGTCGATCTTTCCCTGGGAGCGCGAGGCCCTGGACTTTGTCCGCGCAGTTTCCCGCCCACGAGCCGTATCATGCCTGGTCCAACTTCGAATTCCTCGCCAGCGATGGCAGCATCAACGAGGTGGACCTGCTCGTGTTCACACCCCAGGGATGGTTCCTGGTGGAAATCAAGAGCCAGCCCGGACGGCTGACCGGTGACATGGGGAGCTGGACCTGGCAAACCGAGGGACGGCTCACGACCGTCGAGAACCCGCTCATCGCGGCGAACAGCAAGGCCAAGAAGCTAAGCTACCGAAAAAATAAGGATCAAGTTAAAGCCCGGCCCCGCCCCCTGTTCTGGACGACACCAGGGCGGCTGTCCCACGAGAGAAATATTACTCAAGTTATTCTTAAGCAGCCATAAGATCGCTCCTCGAAAGCCAGCGCGCCTGCCGCCAGAAAAAATCGCTGCCGTTCCTCGAACCGCTGGTCTTCTGCGCCGACCCGAACCTGGTCTGCGAGCTCCCGGGCACGGCGCGACTGCGGGTCTGCCTGCGGGATCGCGCGGCCGACGGCGATCGCCCAGCACGGCCAGGAATTCGCGCCGCCTTGTTGCGGCGGGAGTGTCCGGGACTTGATCCCCAGCCGCGCGGCACGCACGATCGGCCCATGGCCAAGCTGATCAGCCAGGCGATGGAACAGGCCGGCATCCGACCGTCGCCACGCAGCCGCAAGGTCGGGGATTACCTGCTGGACCAGTTGATCGACGAAGGACCCGGTTATCAGGACTGGAAGGCCACGCATGTCCGTCTGCCCGATGTGAAACGGCGGGTGCGGCTCTACCTGGTCCGGTCGGGTGCCTCAGCCGAGGACCGCGCGACGATCGAACGGGCGGCCCTGCGCGAGTTCCCGTTGCTCGAGTCCCTGCAGCATCCGGGCATCCTGCGCGTCCTCGGCTTCACCGAACATCCGCTCGGGCCGGCGCTGATCTTCGAGCACGATCCCCACGCCATCCGTCTGGACCACTATCTCATCCAGCGCAAGGAGAATCTGAGCGTCGATCAGCGGCTGGACCTGGTTCGTCAGATCGCCGAGATTGTGCGCTTCGCCCACGACAAACGGGTGGTGCACCGTGGCCTGTGTCCCCAGAGCATCCTCGTGACCGGGCCGGACCGTCGCCGGCCGCGTGTCCAGATCCTCAACTGGCACCTGGGATACCGGGAAGCGGGATCGTCGAACGGCGCCGTGGCTGCGGTGACGGCCACATCCCATGTGGATTGCCTGGTCGAGGATGCGCGGACCGTATACATGGCGCCCGAGGCCCTTTCCGAGACCGGTGGTCTCGGTGAGCACCTCGATGTCTTCTCGCTCGGCGCCCTCGCCTATCACCTCTTCTCGGGCGTCCCACCGGCGTCGAGCCGCCTGGAGTTGAACAACCTCCTCCGTCAGGATCGCGGCCTGCGCATCGGTGCGGTGCTCAACGGCGCTGGCCAGCAACTGCAGGACCTCATCCAGTTCAGCACGTTCCCCGACGTGTCCAGTCGGATCGACTCGGCCGTCGATTTTCTGGAACTTCTGGAGAAGGTCGAGGACGAGCTGACCGCGCCCGAACACGACGTGGTGGTCGATCCCGCGCTGGCGCGCAAGGACGACCCTCTGCCGGGCGGCTACCGGGTCGTCAAACGGCTCGGTCAGGGGGCTTGCTCGATCGTCCTGCTGGTCGAGAAGGAGGGCCAGCACTACGTGCTCAAGGCGGCCAGTGACCCGAAGTTCAATGCTCGCTTGAAGGACGAGACCGAGGTGCTGCAGAAGCTGCGGCATCCCCACATCGTCGAGTTCTGCGGCGCGGTGGAAATCGGCGACCGCGCCGGGTTCCTGATGCGGCCCGTGTTCGCCGAGAAAGACGCGATGCGGATCGAGACGCTGGGCCAGCGCATCCGCCGTGAGGGCCGTTTGCACGTCGATCTGCTGCAGCGCTTCGGGGCCGATCTGCTCGATGTGCTGAACTACCTCGAAGAACTGGGATATCCCCACCGCGACATCAAGCCCGACAACATCGCCGTCGGCATGATCGGGCGCGGTGATACACTGCACCTGGTCCTGTTTGATTTCTCCCTGTCCCGGACCCCGACCGAGAAGATCGGGGCCGGTACGGCGGCCTACAACGATCCGTTCCTGGCCGAGCGTGCGCCGACTCCCCGCTGGGATTTGCAGGCCGAGCGGTTCGCCGCCGCCGTCACACTCCACGAGCTGGCCACAGGCACACTACCCCACTGGGGCGACGGAACCAGCCATCCCGCGCAACTGGATTGTGAAGCCACGATCGACGCGGAGCTGTTCGACTCCAGCCTGCGCGAGTCCTTGACCTCCTTCTTCCGCCAGGCTCTGCGGCGCGATCCCTCCCGCCGGTTCGACAACGCCGAGGAGATGCTGCGGGCCTGGCGGCATGCGTTCGAGGGGATCGAGCCGGCGGATGTGGTCCGAGATGCCGAGGACGAGGCGCAGCGGCAAGCCCGACTCGCCAGCGCCACACCGGCGACGACCATCGCCGAGCTCGGTCTGGGCACACGTGCGACCAATGCGCTGGACCGGGCCAACGTGCTGACCGTCGCGGACTTGCTGGCGGCCCCCATGCGGCGGCTCCTGCGGCTGCGCGGCGTGGGGAACAAGACGCGCCGCGAGATTGCCACGGCCGTCAGGATCCTGCGGGCCGGCTTCGCCCGGCCTCCTCCAGTGAAAGCACCGTGACCGTCGAGGCCGCTACCGATGCCACTACCGGCGCCGCCGATGCAGCGGGGCTCAGCCTGGATGCGATCGTGGCGCGGCTCACGCGCGTCGGTCCCAAGGAAGCGGAAACCGTCTCGGGCACGATCCTGCAACTGCTCGGTCTGGGACCCGATCCCGCGTCGGATGCTCTCTGGCCGGGCCAGGCGGAGATCGCGCAGCAACTGCATGTGACGCGTGCCCGGATCAGCCAGATTGTCGGCAAGCTCCAGAGCCGGTGGTCCAAGGAGCCGGCCATCACGCGCGTGCGTTCGGACATGGTCGAGCTGCTCGACGGCATGGGCGGCATCATGACGGCTCCGGAACTCGCCGAGGCGCTGCTGGCAGCGCGGGCTCGCTGCAGGACGAACCGCACCGCGCGCGGCTGGCGCTGGCGGTGGCACGAGCGGCCGTCGAGGTCGAGCGGACCATGGCCGAGCCGCGCTTCCAGATGCGCCGGGAGGGTGCCCGGATCGTGCTCGCGCGCACGGCCGATCAGGCCGCGTATGCGATCCGTCTGGGCGTTGAGGCCGATCACCTGGCCGGTGAAGACCCGTTGGCGTCTCCCGCCCGGGTGCTGCAGCGTCTGCGTGAGGTGCCACCACCTTCCGGCATGACCCCGCTCGCCGACACCCGGCTGGTGCGGCTGGCCGCGGCCGCCTCGCAGACGGGCGTGTGTTTCGAGCCGGCAGGAGCTGTATCCGCGTGGTCTGGAGGCGGATCGCGCCTTGAAGCTGGCCCAGGGGGCCCTGTTGGGCGTGCCGGCGCTGACGGTGGCGATGATCCAGGAACGGGTCGCCAGCCGGTACCCCGAGGCGATGCCGTTGCCGGATCGGCCGGCCCTCGATGAGCTGCTCCGCGCCACCGGACTCGATTTCTGCTGGGACGAGACCGACCGCGATCCCGGCGCCTATGTCTCGCGACAGCGCGAGATCACCTCGGTCACGACCGGGACCGGACCGCTCACGCGTCTGCCGACGGTCAATCCGCCACTGTCGGACCTGCCCCCGGAGATCACGCCCGAGGTCGCCGACGCCCGGCTCTTCGAGCAGCGGCTGAAGCGCGGACTCAAGGAGGGCGCCTTTCTCGTGCTGCTCGTGCCGCCGGCACAGTATCACGAGGCCTGCGCCGAACTCTGCCGCCGGTTCCCGGTCCGGCACGTCGATCTCGAGGGGTTGTTGCTCGACGCCTTGATACAGGTGGCGATGAAGGCCCGCGTGCACTGGGACCTGGTCGTCAAGACGGTCGCGACGCCCGGCCGGGGGGACTGGGACAAGCTGCTCCTGCTCGTCGGCCGGGCGCTGCCGCTGGTCGAGAAGGAGCTGGTGGCGTCCGACCAGCCGCTGCTGTTGACCTATGCCGGCCTGCTGGCGCGTTACGACCGGCTCGACCTGCTGGAGCGTCTGCGCGACCAGGTGGGCCGGCGCGGTGGACCGCCCGCGCTGTGGCTGCTCGTGCCGAACGATCACCAGGCCCATCTGGATGGCAAGCCGGTACCGCTGCTGAGTCCCGGCCAGAAGGCGCGCATTCCCGATGCCTGGCTGCGTAATGAACATCGGGCCGGATCGCCCGGAGTTGTCGTCCCATGATTGACCGCAAGACCCTGCTCACTGACCTCCAGCGCGTGCTGCGCTTGCTCGAAGCCGACCTGCTCGAACGGAGCGAGTCGAGCGAAGTGCCCGACGTCGCCGCGGCACTGCGGCGGCAATTTGACGAGGCCCGCGAGAAGTAGCGCACGGCATTATCGTTTTCGGACTGGCGCGCCGACACGATCACGCAGCATGCGGCGGCGTGGGTGCTGTCCGTCGTCTTCGTGCGGTTTCTGGAGGACAACCGGCTGACCGACCCGCCCCGGATCGCGGGACCGACGGCGGCGGACACCGGCGCCGAGAACCGGCTCGAACGGGCCCGCGACGAGCATGAGATGTATTTCCGCGCGCATCCGACGCAGACCGACCGCGACTACCTGCTGCACGTCTTCGACGAGGTGGGCACGCTTCCCGGCGCGAAGGACCTGTTCGGGCCGCACAACCCGGTGCGCGACCTGCCGAACTGGCTCTCGGGCGACGCGGGGGCGGCGCTCTTGAAATTCTTCCGGACGATCGATCCGGGCACCGGGCGGCTGGTACACGATTTCACCGACCCGTCCTGGGACACCCGCTTCCTGGGCGACCTGTACCAGGACCTCTCCGAGTCGGCGCGCAAGAAGTACGCGCTGTTGCAGACGCCGGTGTTCGTCGAGGAGTTCATCCTCGACCGCACGCTCGACCCGGCGCTCGACGAGTTCGGCCTGGCGCAGCCGGGTTATGAATCACGGCTGGAGATTGGCGAGCGGCTCAACGCGGCCGATCGCTTCCGGATGATCGACCCGGCGTGCGGCAGCGGCCACTTTCTGCTGGGGGCTTTCGCCGCATCCTCGACCGCTGGCAGCGCCGCGAGCCGGGCACGCCCGTCAAGGTGCTCGTCCAGCGCACACTTGATAGTCTGTACGGCGTGGACCTGTAACCCCTACGCCGTCGCCATCGCGCGGTTCCGGCTGCTGATCGAGGCCGTGCGCGCCTGCGGTGCGACCAGGCTCCAGGGCGCTCCTGACTTCGCGGTCCACGTCTTCTGCGGCGACTCGCTCCTGCACGGTGCCGGGGCGCAGCAAGACCTCCCGTTCCCGGACTACGACCACACCTACCCGCCCGAGGATCTTGCGGCCCTGAACCGGGTTCTCGTCCCCGGCCGGTTTCATGCCGTGGTCGCCAATCCGCCCTACATCACGCCCAAGGACGCAGGCGCTGAATCAGGACTACCGGGAGCGTTACTCGACCTGTCACCGACAGTACTCATTGGCGGTACCGTTCCTGCAGCGGATCTTCGAGCTTGCCGTGGATGGCGGCTACACCGGCCAGATCACGGCCAACAGCTTCATGAAGCGTGAGTTCGGCAAGAAGCTCATTGAGGAGTTCTTTCCTCGCATCGACCTGACCCACGTCATCGACACGAGTGGGGCCTACATTCCGGGCCACGGCACGCCGACGGTCATCCTGTTCGGGCGGAACCGCAAGCCGGTCTCGAGCACGATTCGCACTGTCATGGGTATCCGGGGCGAACCGACCACGCCTGATGATCCGGCTAGAGGGTTGGTCTGGTCGGCAGTGGTCGAGCAAATCGACAAACCCGGCTCGCAAAGTGATTTTGTCAGCGTGGCTGATTCGCGGCGAGAATTGTTCCAGAGGCATCCGTGGTCAATCGGAGGAGGTGGAGCAGCTGAGCTCAAGGAACGACTTGACTCAATGACCAATGAAAAACTATGTAACTTTGTCGATTCTGTCGGATTCTATCAGGACACCCATGCAGACGAAGCGTTCGTTCAACCTTTGGGTTTTTCCCGAAGGTCTGGCTGTTCGGATGGTTTCAAGCCTCAAGTTCGGGGCGACAATGTCCGGGATTGGATCGCTCACTGCGATGAGGAGATCCTGTTTCCGTATGATCCTGACCTAAAACAATGGAGTGACATTCCTCGGCACCCCCGGTGGATATGGCTCTACGCTCTACGCACCGAGCTATGGTCGAGGACCACATTCGGCGGCAGTACCTACCGATCGGAGGGACGGCCTTGGTTTGACTATCACCAGTTTCCCAAGGACAGAGCACGCACCCCGCTCTCGATCGCCTACGCCGAAGTCGCCACGCACAACCATTTTGTCCTCGACCGCGGTGGCAAGGTCTTCAATCGAACGGCCCCGGTCATCAAACTGCCGCCCGACGCCACCGAGGAGGACCATCTCGCCCTGCTCGGCCTGCTCAACAGCTCGACGGCGTGTTTCTGGCTGAAACAGGTGTGCCACAACAAAGGGAGTACGGTGGATCAACATGGTGCAAGGCAACGAACAGCACCGTTTGAGGATTTCTTCGCGTTCAATGCCTCGAAGCTCGAACAGTTCCCGCTTCCCGAGTCCAGACCTCTTCCCATCCCGAGGATGATCCTTGAACTATCCGAGACTCAGAAATCCTACTCTGCTCCCCACCTGCTGACGCGGTAGGAGACCACGGGCATCATGTCCGGCAACAGCCTTGCGGAGTCTTTCGAGGCTTGCAAAGAAGAATGGAATAGCCTTCGTCATCAGATGATCGCGCTGCAAGAAGATCTCGACTGGGAATGCTATCGTCTGTACAGCCTGTTGACCAAGGATCTATGCTGCCGGTCGGACCCGCCCCGGATCAAGACGGGCCAGCGGGCCTTTGAGATCGTACTGGCGCGAGCAGTTGCCGCCGGGGAGGAGCAAACCACCTGGTTCGAACGCCACAGTTCGACCCCGACTATTACCCCGGCAAAGAAGATCCTCCTGTAGGTCGGACAATCCTGTCCGACAGGCCGGGGGAGTCGGACAGGATTGTCCGACCTACTTTCTTGCCGGGGTAATACCGAGATCCCCGCCGACTGGCCCGAGGAGTATCGCCTTCTGGTCGAGCGTCGGATCGAGGCCATCCAGACCAACCCAAACATCGCCCTGATCGAGCGGCCCGAGTACAAGCGGCGCTGGAATACCGAGCCCTGGGAGTCGCAGCTCGAACGCGCCCTGAAATCCTGGCTCCTCGACCGCCTCGAATCCTTCTTCGACTTCGACGGCCGCATGAACGACGAGGGCACGCCGACGGCACAGCTCAACATCGCGCTGGTCTCCGTCGCCCGGCTGGCCGACATCGCACGGCAGGATGCCGCCTTCCTGGAAGTCGGCGCCCTCTACCGCGACGACCCGGCGTTCGACGTGCAGCGGCTGGTCGCCGAGCTCGTCGAGGCCGAGAGCGTGCCGCTCTTGCCCGTCCTGCGCTACAAGCCCATCGGCCTGCGCAAACGCCAGGAATGGGAGGCGACCTGGGCCCTCCAGCGCCAGGAGGACGCGATCGACGCGCGGACCCGGCTACCGAAGGACGACCCCCGGTACCTGTCCGAAGTCGATGCCAGCGTGGAGAAGAAACGCACCGTCGGCGCAATCCCCGTGCCGCCGAAGTACACCAGCGCCGACTTCCTCAAGAGCGACTTCTGGCGGCTGCGCGGCAAGCTCGATGTGCCCAAGGAGCGCTGGGTGAGCTTCCCGCACTGCGAGGGGCCCGACGGCAGCCTCACGATCGCCTGGGCCGGCTACGACCACCTCCAGCTCGCGCGGGCCATCAGCGCCTACTACGTCGAGGTCCAGGAGCGTCTCGGCGGCCGCGACGATCCCCGCCTCGTCCCACTCCTGGCGGGCCTGCTGGAGCTGCTGCCCTGGCTCAAGCAGTGGCACAACGCCGTCGATCCCGAGTTCGGCGTCCCCATGGGCGACTATTACCCCGGCAAAGAAGATCCTCCTGTAGGTCGGACAATCCTGTCCGACAGGCCGGGGGAATCGGACAGGATTGTCCGACCTACTTTCTTGCCGGGGTAATATGCCGAGCAGACGAATCACGCGTTCTGGCTTCACAGCGGGCCCTTCTTCGATGCCACTCTGTCGAACCTCCCCGATGGCTGCGAGCTTCGGCCGGAACACTTGCCGCCCGAAGAGGAATGGATCGTGGCGGTGCGCCGGGCGGGCAGCCTGTTCGGCGTCGCACCGTCCCCCTTGCGCAAGGCCGGTAATGTCGCGGCCCTCGTCGCGGGTGTGAAGCCGAAGGTCGCCGCGGCGCGTCTGGCGTGCCAGAACTACGCGCAGATTCTTTCAGAGAAAAGGAGAAATCCATCAATCACGAGATCATGGGGGGGAAGTCGTATCGCCGGCCATGCTTCCGATATGTATCCCGAGTGGGCAAAAGACCGGCTTGATGAAAAAGTGATTTGAATGTCGGCCACCATACAGCCATTTCAAGTAGGATAGTAGGATGGTGCCAGTCCGCCGTGGGGGATCCGCAGTCGCAGCCGACCCGCGCGGGGTGCAGGGCGATCCCATCCCGCGATGCCACCGGCGCCGAGGGGATCAGCATGGCCGCAACCTCCGCCAGCCTGCTGCAGTGCGCCTGCGACCTCGAGGACCATGAGGCCTGGTGCCAACTCGTCGATCTCTACACGCCGTTGATCCGGAGTTGGCTCGCCCGGTATGCCGTACAACCAGCCGACGCGGACGACCTGGTCCAGGAGGTCTTCGAGGCGATCGCGCGGAAGCTGCCGGAGTTCCGCCATGACCGCCGGACAGGGGCTTTTCGGTGCTGGCTGCGGACCATCACGGTCAACGCTCTGCGCCACGCCTGGCGCGGGGCAGTTCCGGCCGCGGCCCGTCGGTGGGAGCGATTTCGCCGTGGTTCTGGAGCAACTGGAGGACCCGACCAGCCACCTCAGTCGACTCTGGGATCACGAGCATGACCGGTACGTCGTCCGTCATCTGCTCGGGGCGATCGAGCGCGACTTCCAGCCGGCCACCTGGCAGGCCTTCCGCCGCCACGTCCTGGAGGGGGTTCCGGCCGACGTCGTCGCGGCCGAACTGGGCGCGACGGTCAACGCCGTGTTCATCTCGAAGTCCCGCGTGCTCCAGCGTCTGCGCGAACAGTTGCGCGACCTCATCGACTGAGAGGCTATCCGGAAAGCCCCGAAGGGGCGGCCGCGTGTAGCCAGGGGCGTCAGCCCCTGGTGGGGTGAACGACGCGTCACGGCGCCCCTCCACAGCCCCGCAGGGGCGACAGAAGGCGAAGCGGCGCCACGGCTTCCGTCGCCCCTGCGGGGCTGCGGAGGCGAATGGCGCGGTCGCGGTCCCGTTTCCAGGGGCTGACGCCCCTGGCTACACGCGGCCGCCCCTTCGGGGCTAAAACCAGACTTCCCGGATAGCCTCTGAGTGCCCATTTTTCTGAAAGGAATGGGATCAAACGGGCTTTTCTCTCTCAGGTGGTGCTCGTCGGCCGGGCGGTGGACGCACGGGCGGCACCACGGTGGGACTGGGGCGGTCGTCGCCACCCGGAGCCTCCGAGTCGTCGGGCCGGCCGCCCCGAGTTGCTGAGGGAGTCCAGCCATGAACGCGATGTTGCTGACCCTGGCCCTGTCTCTTCCGGGCCAGTCCTATGTGTACGCAGCCCAGCCGGTCATCGATCTGACGCCGGCAGAACGGGCCCGTTGCGAGAAGGCCCTCGCCGAGCTGAGAGCCCACCGGCAAGACCAGATCAATCGTATGGTCGAGGACGCCGACACCCGCCTGGAGTGGCTCGCCGACCGCCAGGTCGCACTCCGGGAGACTCTCCAGTACGAAAGCGGGACCGACTCCTGGGGCCAGTACGCCGAATCCGAGGTCCCCCGCACGGCCACCCTCGAGCTCACGGCGGCCGTACCCGAGCCGCGCAACTACTCCCTTGCGGAGTTTCAGGCCAAGCAGCGGCTCCTGGTCCAGATGCAGAAGCAGAACCGCCTCCTGGCCTCGCAGCGCAAGGCCGTTTTCCAGCACCAGAATCAAGTGGCCCGGCGGCATGCCCTGGTGGCCGCGGCGGGGGGTTGGGTCACATACGGCAACTCGGATCGAGAGCGGTGAGCCTGACGACGATCCCTCAAGCCATGAAGGAGTCGACGATGTCTCACGCTCATCCGCGTTTCGTCGTCCCGATCGCACTGATCGCCGGGCTGATCGTTGTTACCGTGTCTGGACCCGGGGCTCGTGGGTCCGAAGCGCCGGGCGACCCGAGGCCACAATTGCTCAGTCCAGCCCCGGGCGCCCTCCTCGACAACGGCCGCCTCGATCTCGCGGACCCGATCGTCTGGGATTTCGACTGGGCCGACGTGCCGGGAGCCACCCGGTACCACCTCGTCGTTCTCAGCGACAAGGCGGTCTCCCCCGTCATCGACAAGCCGGATTTGACCGCCTCGCAGTATCACCACGAGGCGCGGAGTTATATTCCGGACCGGGACCTGGCGGGCTGGCACTGGCGCGTACGGGCGATGGTCCACGGGGCCTGGAGCGAATGGAGTGAGGAGCGCGTGTTTCAGGTCGAGCCGCCCGGTCTGGACCCGCCGACGATCGGTGTGCTCCCGCCCGATCCTGGCCAGGGTCGGGACGGAGATCAACCTCGGGTTCCGCCGTTTCCGGCTCCGGACGGCAACCTGCCACCGCCCTGGCCCTGGCCCGGCGTGGCACCGATCGAGCTGCCTCCGATCCCCAACCTGCCCCCGGTCTGGCGCGGGCCGCCCGGTGGGGCGGTGGGGCCGGTGAGTTCCAGCCGGCTGCGGATCTTGAGGCGCACCGAGACGCCATCGCCTGCCTGGCGTTCGCGCCCGACGGTCGCACCCTGGCCTCCGGGAGCTGGGACGCGACAATCGCGATCTGGGACTTGAACGCGGTTCCCGAGCGGCCCTCGCTCTGGCGTCTCGAACGCCCGGTCCTGTGCCTGGCATTCGCGCCTGACGGTCGCACTCTGGCTGCGGGCGACTACGATGGAGTCATCACGATCCGGGACGTGGACACGGGCAAGGAGGTTGCCGCGCTCGAAGGGCGTCAGACCCCACGCCGCCGGGCGGTGGTTCACGCCGTGGCGTACTCCCCGGACGGGCGGACCCTGGCCTCGGGTGGGGCCGACGGGACCGTGACGCTCTGGGACGTGGCCCGGGGCCAGTTCCGCGCCACCCTGGCGGGGAACAGCGGGCCAGTCTGGCACGTGGCGTTCTCGGCGGATGGTCGGATTGTCCTGGCGGGGGTGGGCACCACGCTGGTGAAGCGGTGGGACGTGACTACCGGGACCCCGCAAACCTCCGGCAAGGACTGGCATGCCAGCGACGGCCTGGCCTGCGCCGAGTCCGCCGATGGGCGCATCCAGGTCTTCGCGGGCGCGCAGATCGGCGGGCTTATTCTCCGGGACAACCGGACAGGAATCCGGGAACCGCAGCCGGAGCGGCCGGCCGGCTCGTCGCACATTGTCTCGTATCACGGGCCTGCCATCAGGGCCCGCTGCGTCGCGGTGTCGCCCGATGGGAGCCTCCTGGCTCTGGGGGGCTGTTCTCCGTGGCGGTCCTGGAGGTGCGCTCCGTGCCGGGCTGGATGGCGGACGTTGCGGCGGCGGAGGCGGCCGCCCGTGCCCGCGCGGCGGCCGCGGCGGCCGAGGCGCAGAAAGGAGGCGCAGAGGCACGACGCGCGAGAGGAACGGGAACGGGAACGTTATGAGCGAGAGCATGAACGGTAGCCGTCACCCGGCGCGGACCGCAACGATCACCCCGCACCTACCTACACGGAGACGGCCCGTCGAGGTGGGCGTGCTTGAGGTGGGTGGCAAACCGGGGGGCAAACCGGGGATCCGTGCGCAGGTCCTTGAGCACCGGGTCGACCTTCAGATACGAGAGCCAGCTATCGCGCTCCTTCCAGGCCGTATCCAGCATGGCAAAGGCTTGGTCGAAGGCATGGGGATCGGCTGAGCCGAGGGCCACATAAACGGTTGCAATCTTGTAGGGGGAGACGTATGGCTCCTCCGTTTCTCGTAGGTTGAAGAGCGCCTTCAGGGTGTCCCGCACCTTGTTGGTCTGGCCCAGTCCCGCATAGGTCCGCCCCAGCGCGGCCAGCACGTCAGGGTCGACAGGTTCCTCCTTGGAGGCAGCCTGGACGGCCTTGAATTGATCGAGGGCCTTTGTGAAATACTCCTTTTGCTCGTGACCCTTTTGCTCGTAAGCCAGGCCGAGGTCGAAGATCGCTTTAGTGTAGTCTTTATCAATTTGTAGGAGCTTCTTGTAATACTTGATCGCGTCGTCATACCGGCCCGCGTAATAGTCGATCTTTCCCAGGTTGGTCTTGAGAATGGACGAGAGGGGATCGTACTTCAGCGCGAGATTCATCTGGGTCGTCGCCGCCGTAGAGCGGCCGAGTTGGATGAAATACCAGGCGTACCAGTGATGGGCCGACGGATACTCCGGCTTCAGCCGGATGGCCGTGAGGAATTCCTGCTCGGACTCGCACCAATTCAGATCGAACTCGAAGAGAGTGAACGCCAGCGCGGCGTGGGCCTCGGCGCAGTTGGGATCCTGTTCCAGGGCCTTCTGTGCCGCGGTCTCGGCCTCGGGAAAGGCCGCCAACGGCTGGCGCCAGCCGTAATCACCCAGCAGGTTGAAAGAATCCGCCAGGCCAGCGTAGGCCCGGGTGCAGGTGGGATCGTGGACGCGGTCCGCGAGGAGGCCGATCGCCTGTCGATAGTCCGAGATGGCGTTCTCGAGGCTCTTCTCGGTCCGCTTCTCCTTCTGGAACTCCGCGCGTCTGATGAGTGCGGCAGCCGGCTGGTTGGCGATTGGCGGCTGCGGCGGTCTGGGAGGTGCCCAGCGGAGCAGCTTCGATCCGAAGAGGATCCCGGCCAGGACGATCAGCCCGACCGCGACAGTCGTGCCGAGGATCCGCCGGGACCAGGGCGGGCGGGGCGGCGGGGCGGGCGGTGGTGACGGTGTCGAAACGGGCTCCGGGACCAAGTCGGCGGCCCCGGGCCGCGGCGTGGGCGCGGGGACCGGGATCCGCGGGTTGGCGAACGGCGCCAGCGCCTTGGCGACTTCGGCCGGGGTCTGGAACCGTAACGCCGGATCCTTGGCCATCATCCGGTCGAGGATCACGATCAGGGCCGGTGGCACGTCGGAGCGCAGCCGGTCGAGCGGCGCCGGCGACTGGTGGGCATGGGCCTCGATCTTATAGAGCACCGAGCCGTCGGGGAACGGCGGCCGGCCCGCCAGCAGGTAATAGAGCGTGCAGCCGAGGCTGTAGATGTCCGCACGGATGTCGGCCGCATGCGGGTTGTTGGCCTGCTCCGGGGCGATGTAGTCGACCGTGCCCAGCACCACCCCCGGCGCCGTTTCCTTGGCGAATTCCGCGCCGATTTCGCGGGCGAAGCGGGCCAGGCCGAAGTCGAGGATCTTGACCCGCCCCTCGGGCGTGACCATGAGGTTCTGTGGCTTGATGTCGCGATGGACCATACCGCAGTCGCAGGCGTGTTGCAGCCCCAGCGCCGCCTGACTGACATAGTCACACGCCCGGTCCACGGGCAGCGGCCCGCGCTCCTTGACCATGCGGTCCAGGTCCACTCCCGCGATGAACTCCATGACCAGGAAGTGGATCCCACCGGCTTCCTCGGCGTCGTGGGCAATCACGATATTGGGATGCGCCGCGAGCCGTGCGGCTACCTGCACCTCGCGCCGGAACCGCTCCACCAGGCTCCGCCGGCCGACCAACTCGCGTTTGACGACCTTCAGGGCCACCATCATCCGCATCAAGCGGTGCTCGGCTAGAAAGACGGTCCCCATCCCGCCGGAACCGAGCCAACGGAGGATCCGATAGCGGGGATGGTCGATCAGCTCCACCGGTAGCCCCACGCTGGCCGGCTCGGTGTCCGCCATCCCGACCTGCGGCATGGTGGCGCGGGCCGCCGCCCTGTGGTGTTCCCCTCCCGCGCCCGCCGTTTCGCGTACGAGGACGATGAGATCGTCATCCACCTGGCCCCGGAGCACATGACAGCAAGCGTCGCAGACGGCGACATGGCCCTCGATCTCGGCCCTCTCCGTAGGGTCCAGATCGCCCAGGCCGAATCTCAGAAGTCGCTCTTGATCAGGATGCCCATTTGCATCGTCATTCATGGTCCTGCATCCTCACCGAAGCAAGGCGGTCACACGAGCTCCAATCGCATCAGCATGACGTCCTGGCCAGAGGGGCTCTTCGAGCGCGTCCCTTGTCCCGCAACCGACCTTTACCACAAATCTAAACGATCCCCATGCGTTTTGCAGCCGCCGGGATCCCCCGACGGGAAAAAAGTGCCTCCGTTTCCTGAAAGGATCGAGCGAACGCGGGATTCTCTCTTTTGATGGCTCTACCCAGCAGGGTCATTGCCGGCTCGTCCCGTTGCAGCCTTCGCGACGGCCGCCGTCCTCTGTCGGTTCCACCATCCACCGCCTGTTCTGGAGAAACCAGCATGAACTCCGCTTCCATTCCGTCCCGCGTTGTGTCGGCTCGCCCGCCGCCGTGGGCAACGAGACACAGTTACTGACCTGGCTGGCCGCCGGATCGCATCGGCCGGGCCGGATCATCCAGCCGCCGGCCGAGCCGGAACCCGAGCCCGAAGTCGTGCTGGACTGGGTCGGCGGTCTGGAGAACGCGGCGACCGTGATCGCGGCGCTGCACCGGGGCCAGAAGCGGCTGGTCTTCTGCGACAGCCGCGCCGGCGTCGAACAGCTGGCGACCGCGCTGCGGCGCCAACATGTCACGACCTTCGTCGCGCATAGCTCGCTGAGCCGGGACGAGCGCCGGCAGGCGGAAGAAGTCTTTGCGCAGGGCCGCGATTGCGTGATCGTGGCCACCAGCGCCCTGGAGCTGGGCATCGATGTCGGCGACCTCGACCGCGTCATCCAGATCGACGCCCCCGGGACCGTCTCGTCCTTCTTGCAGCGAATGGGCCGCACCGGCCGGCGTGCGGGCACGGCGCGGAACTGCCTGTTCCTGGCCACCACGGAGGCGGGCCTGCTCCGCGCAGCGGGTCTGATCGCGCTCTGGCAAGCGGGCCACGTGGAGCCGGCCACACCGCCGCCGCTCCCCCTGCACATCCTGGCCCAGCAGTTGCTTGCGCTGGCCCTTCAGGAGCGTGGCATCGGCCGCACCGAGTGGCTGGACTGGGTTCGCGCCGTGCCCGCCTTCCGGCAGGTGTCCGCGACGACGATCGCGACGCTCGTGAACCACATGCTCGCACGGCAGATCCTGTGGGATGAGGCCGGAGTCCTCTGGCTGGGCCACACCGGGCAGGAGACGTACGGCCGCCGGAACTTCCTGGAGCTGGTTTCGGTCTTCACCGCGCCGCCGATGTTCACCGTGCTCTTTGGCCGTCGCGAGCTGGGGATGGTCGACGAGTCGACGTTCCTGGCGCGTCGGGATGGAGGTCCGCCGGTGCTCCTGCTCGCCGGGCACGCCTGGCGCGTGACCCACCTGGACTGGAAATGCCGCAAAGCCCACGTCGAGCCGGCCGCGGAGGAGGGCCGCTCGCGCTGGCGGGGCGAAGGCCAGTGGCTGCACCGCGAGCTGTGTGAGGCGATCCGGCGCGTGCTCGCCCGGGACGATGCTTCCCTCACATGGTCCCGGCGTACCGTCGCCCACATGGACGAGATGCGTGCCGCCTACCCCTGGCTGCACGATGCCGGTGCGGAGAATGTACTGGTCGCTTCCGGCGCGGATCTGGCCTGGTGGACGTTCGCCGGTGGCCGGGCCAACGCCACGCTGGCGATGGAGCTGGCCCGGCGCCTCGATGTGCGCGTCACAAGCGACAACTTCGCCGTCCATGTTCCACCAGGACCGGACTCGGGACGGGTCGCGCAGCAGGTGCGCGACCTTGCTGCGGCCGAGAGTGCGCAGCTCGCCCCGGCGGTGAGTGAGAACGCCATCGACGGTCTGAAGTTCGCGGAGTGTCTGCCCCGTGACCTGGCCATCCGCGTGGTCCAGGCGCGGCTTTCTGACCCCGCGGGTGTGGCCGAGGCGATCGCGCGGACCACGCGTTGTGTGATCGATGGAACGTGAGGGCGAATCCAACGCCGTCCTGGAGCGGGCCTGCGTCGGAAGTGAAAGACAAACAGCGGTAGGAACAGGACGTCGGCGCTTTCAACCCGCTTCCCGATTCGCGGCTTCCTCACAACTTGAGCCTATTGCGCGGCTGCGTTCGAAGACCGTGTCGGTCTGCGCCCTCGCTTCGTCCCAGCCCATGGACGGTGTGCAAACACGAGGACATCCCGGGGACAGAAGAGACCTGGAACTTCCCTCATCACCAGGTGGCCAATGAGGCGGTAATACGCCTGCCTTCAAGGCCTGTGCCCTCGACAAGACGACAGTTCGGCAACCTTACCGTATTGCCAATCATCGTCGAGGCTTCTCACCCACGCCGAACAGGACCGACATGTCCTTGGTTTGGAGAGGTCGCGTGGCGTAGTTGGGAGCGCTCTCAATATGGGCCAGCCGAGCAGAAGGTCGAACAGGGAGCGCAGCGTGCGGAGGACTCCTGACCGCTACAAGAACCTCCAGGAGAACGCCCTCACTGTGTCCGGATCGGAGTCCGATGATGGGGATGGGCGTCCCCACCTCGCTCGGCGGCACGCCCGTCGGGGCCGTCGCGGTGATTTCGAGGATACGGTCCACTGCGCGACGGTCCACCTCCTCCGGGCCGAAGTGCCGGACACTCCGCCGGGCCAGCAACAGCGCGTGGAGTTGCTCCGCGGTCGCTCGTGTCTCCTCGGGCGTCAACTCGACCGCGTCCTCTGGCCCAAGGCGGCGTCCAGTGACGGTGATGGCCCCCTTCGGGCAGATCATCATGCAATGTCCGCACCCGATACACCCAAAGAAAGACTGCTGCTGGACCTCCACTTTGCCGTCGTGGAGGACCAGGGTTTGCGACGGGCAGAACCGGACGCACTGCCCGCAGGCCGCACAGGTTTCGCGGTGGACAGTCGGCACGGCCCATTGGTGCAGATCGATGGCCATGGAACCTCCAGCCAGAAGATTCAGAGGTCCAGGTGCTCCCGCGCGTACTTCAGGCTTTGTTCGACGTTCCGTCGCTCCCGCTCGAGCTGCCGCTCGGCGGGCTCTCCGGTGACCTTGGGCAAGGCGCGACCGCGCGCCTGGTCACGGAACCGTCGCAGGACCGGCCCCGAGGCGCGACGGTGGGCGTCGTCGAACACGGCCCAGTAGCCTTCCGTCTTCACCGGCACCCGCAGCGCGTCGCGCGTGATGGTCTCCAGGTGGAACCGCACCGCGGGCTTGGCCGCACGCAGTGTCCGGACGATCGCCGGCAGCTCCAGGATGCCCTCGCCCAGGGCGGCATCGCCGAGCAGCAGGCCCTCGTCGTATTCGCCCAGCACCGCGTCCTTGATATGTACCGTCAGGGCCCAGGGTGCGAGCGACCGCACCGTCACCAGGGGGTCCTCCAAAAGCGCCATGTTGTTGCCGACGTCCACACACAGGCCGATCCACTCGCTGCTCAGCCGCTCCAGCAGGGCCAGCTTCTCGGCCACGAGTTGGTCCTTGTGATTCTCCACGGCCAGCCGGAAGCGCCGCCGCGCGAGCACGGGCTCGGCCCGCTCCAGCGCCTCCCGGCCGCGGCGCTCGGCCGCGCGAAACGCGGTGAGCGAGTGGAACTCCTCATAGCGGCGTCCGGGCAGGATGACGGTGCGTGCGAGGCGCGCCCCGGCTTCCTGGGCCAGCATCACGTCATGATCGAAGCGTGCGAGGTCCGCCTCATCGCGCGGCGGGTTCACGACGGCCTCGACCTCCATGCCGTACCGCTCGGCGCACGCACGCAACTCGGCCGCCCGCGGTGCATCGTCCGGGCCCACAGGGCACTGGATGCCGCCGGCCCCCAGATCGTGGCACTCTTCCAGCAACGCCAGGGCCGGCGGCAACCCGCGGTGACGCCCCGCCCAGCCGTTCTTCTGGTGCAGGCCCAGCGCATAGACCACGATCCCCATCCGGCTGCGACACGGCGGGGCGTCCTCGAGCGCGCTTGCCGCCCGGCACAGTCCCAGGGCGGGACCGCACCCGGCCAGCACACGCAACACCTCGCGTCGGTGGATCATCTTCATACGTGAACTCCCAGTGCGCGCAGCGCGGCATCCCACGGCTGGCGGTACGGCCTCACGAGCATCGCATTCGCCTCCGCGTCGCCGACCACCTGCTCCTTGTCGAAATCCCACACCAGCTTGCGACCCCCCAGCCGCAACGAGATGTTGGCCAGGTGACAGGCGGTGGCGACTTCGTGACCGCTCTGCAGGTCGGAGACCGGCGTGGCCCGCGACTTGACGCAGTCGAGGAAGTTGCGCGTGTGCCGCGCATAGTCCCGGATCGCGTCGCCGCTCTCGTCCTTCTCGGCCTTGGTCCAGAACTGCCCTTTCTCCTCGGGCTGGAGTTGCGGGCCGCCGACGGGATGGCCCTTCACCCCCAGGATGCCGGCCACGACGTTGTTCGGGTTGACCTTCGGGTCCGGGGAGAGCTCGAAGCCCGCACGCGAGATGGGCAGACAACCCTGCGTCCCGTAGAAGGTCAGCCCGCCCATGCCCAGACCGCCCCGGCCCGCCGTCGCCTCGCGATACTGGCACGTCACGACGAAGCCGGGGTACTCCATGACGACATCCTGCGTGTCCGGCACCTCGCAGTTGTCCTTCAGGAACCGGCGCCCGCCGACGCTGTACACCGACTTCGGCGCCCGGACCCCGAGCATCCAGTGGACCAGATCGAGCGCATGCTGCCCGAGGTTGGTCGCCTGGCCGCCCGAGTAATCCCAGAACCAGCGGAAATGGTAGAGCGACCGGTTGGGGTTGTAGGGCCGCTTCGGCGCGGGGCCCAGGAACAGGTCGTAGTCGAGTTCCGGGGGCGGGTCCTGGTCCGGCGGGTTGCCGAACCCGGGCATCACGTTCCGCGAGTTGTTGTTCGCGGCGGCGACGATCTGGCCCAGCCGGCCCTGCCGGATCAGCTCCCGCGCCTTCTGGAACGGTGGCCCGGAACGATTCTGGGTCCCCACCTGGATCACCCGCCCCGTGCGCCGCGCCACCTCCAGCATCCACCGCCCCTCGCGCACGAAGAGCGTCAGCGGCTTCTCGACGTAGACGTCCTTGCCGGCGTCGCAGGCCATCATCGTCATCAGCGCGTGCCAGTGATCGGGCGTGGCCACGTAGACCGCGTCGACGTTCTTGTCGTCCAGCAGCCTGCGGAAATCGCCGTAGCGGGCCGGTGCGTCACCGGCCAGCTTGGCGGCCGCTTCGACCCGACCCTTGTGCACATCGCAGACCGCCGTCACCTGCGCGTCCGGTTGCTGCAACAGGGCTGCCAGGTGGAACCGGCCGATCAGGCCGAAGCCGATCAAGCCGACCCGGACGCGATCGTTGGCGCCGAGCACGCTTCGTGCGGAGAGAGCGCCCGAGACCGCGACGGTCGTTCTCACGAACGCGCGGCGGGAGATCCCGTCACGCCCGGCGTGGATGGAACCGCTCTCCGTCACACTGCGTGCGGACGCGCGAGGTCGCTCGTTCATGACCGGGCTCCCGGGGTGCACCGTTCTTCGCGCCGGTTCGACGCTCAAAGTCTATTCTTCCCGCACTGCCGACGGCACGCGAGCGAAAAAGTTCGCGCGCTCTACCACCGCCGCGAATCGGCTCGAGGGCAAAGCCGGCGGGTGCATGGGACATGCGGGTTTCACGAGGCGCGAATGGCCTACCACGGCGGCCCGGTACACGCGCCGCAGCGACCGGACTGGCACCCGAGACCAGAGCACCTGGCCTGGTACGGGCGCGAAGAGTTCAAAGGGGCACCGCGGCATCGCGGCTGACGATGTGAGAGACAGTCCGTGCTCTCGGGGTCCCGACCTGCGCACCCAGTGTCGTCCGTGACGCATCGAGCTGAGGCGTCTTGCAAACGCAAATCCGCGCCTGGGCCGTTATGAGCCGGTGGCGATCAGACCGTGGTCGCCTGTGCCGTCGAATGTCCAGTCGCCCGACTGGTGGTTGTGGCCGATCTCGTGGAAGTAACCCCAGGTGTCCTCGCCCTTGGCGATCTTCTCGGCCGTGACGATCGCGCGCTCGACGTCGAGATGCGCCATGATCGGATAGCCCGAGTGCATGTAGCCGGCGCTGATCTGCTCATCGAGCACGAACCGCTCAGGCCGCGCCCGCTCGTGGGGGATACGGGCCAGATCGGCGTCGGCGTCCAGTACCTGGTCCCATAAGCGCAGGAGCGCTTCGGGATCGTCCAGCGTGCGAATGACGCGGGAAGGGACGGTCAGGATCAGCTTGGAGGTTGCCAGCTCGGCCCAGGGGGCGGGCCGGCTGCGGATGTGACGCACCCAGTCGGCCCGGGTGGTCGTGTCGAGCACGAACAGCGGCGCCGCGACGGCCCCGCGGATCGTCACGTCCAGCGTGCCGAGTGAGCATCCGGTGGGAACATCGAGGTAGATCAAGCCGCCCAGGCTGCTGGCGGCCTCGGTAGCCGGTTCGCGCAGCGGCCAGGTGCGGCAGACCTCGGGCATCCGCCGCCAGGAGTCCAGGCCCCAGAGCGCGTCGCTGTGACAGCCGATGCGCAGGGTCAGGCCCTTGTCTACCGCGGCCGGCGGCAGCGTGACGGTGATCACCTTGCCGGGTGCGGCGTACAGGCCGGTGCTGTGCCAGGCCGGGATGCGCGTGTCGAGGTGAAGCGTGCTCGAGACAGGCTTGGCGCCGCGAGGCACGGGTCCCGGAAAGCTGTGGGCGGCAGGATGAGCCTGGACCGCGTGGGGCGGCCGGGTCTTCAGATCATGAACGTCGAGCGCGATCAGGATGCGCCGGAGCGCGTCGTCGGCCGGTACGGGCGTCTCGTGCGACGGCCACCACGCGGTGCCGAGCGACTTGCGCGCCGCCGGAGTTTCCCGAGGAGGACGGTGTCGGTCTCCGGCAGAACCGACAGCGCCAGGCTGATGCTGTCCTGGGCCTGCGCGAGTGCATCCTTGTCCAGTTTCCGCTGGCCGCGCTGATGTTCCATCACGAGCTTGAGCGCAGTGCCGGCGTTGAGCAATTCCGAAGGCAGCTTGCCGACCTGGAAGCCGGCGCGAGCGGTTCGCTCGCTGAAGCCGCCGGTCCAGATCAAGCCCGCGGGGTAGAGCAGCAGGTTGCCGGGATGGTCGGTGGTCAGGTTCCACCGGGGATGGAGCTGGGCCCAGCCCCAGGCACAGTCCGCGATCACCAGGCCACCTCCGTGGGTGACAAATGCAGCGACCGCGGCGCGCGCTTCCGGCCTCTCCAGCGGGCCAGGATCGGTGACCAGCACGGCGACCGTCTTCAACGTCTCGGCCTCGATCGGCTTGGAGATGGCCACGGCGTCGACTGCGTGTTGCTCCAGCCAGCGTCCGAGTGCGGGGTGGTTCAGGACGGCGACGCGCCGGCGCGGCGGCGCAGCGGCCCCGGCCCATTGGATCGCGTTGACAAGGAGCCGGCCGGTGTCGGCGCTGTCGAGGGCCTCAGGCGCGAGATAGCCGTTATGGGCGAAGGCGACCACGCGGCCGGCCTCCCACGTGGTGCCGGCCACCAGGACGCGTGCCCGCGGTCCGAACGCGATCAGGGCCCCCGGTGCTCCCGGCGCGGCGATCTCGTGGACCCCGTCGAGAATCGGCGCCGGATCGACCGGCTCGGCTTCGACGGCCGTGTTTGCCGCAGGTTGGGCACGGGGCCTTCTGGGGTGCCCAGTGAACCGGTATAACGACAGGTGTGGGTGCTCCGGTACCCATGCTTGCGTCCTTGGTGAAGGGGCTCTGTTCCCAACCCATTCACCGGGACGCAGGCCTTATCTTTCAAGACCAAAACGGGTTACACCCGGCACATCCCGCGGTGGCGTTCAGCGAGGAGTCTCTCATTTTCGCCGCCGGGTGGTACGATGGCGGCGTGTGTTGTGGACCGGCTGCGTCGAGCTGCAGGCAGAGATCGGCACACCATCTTGCGAGAAATGACCGCATCCCAGCGCGCCCCTGCCTTGATGCGAGGCAAACCTGCATCGAAAGCACACCGGCGCCACCGACCTCATTCCATTCACCGTTGCCGAGCAGGACTGGACCGGAGACCGATCGGGGCCACGACCAGGGAGAGGAGCCGCCCGTGCCCGCCGCGCATCCCGCTCATGCCGAGCTGAACACGGACAGGACCGTGCTGACGCGGACAGCCCCTGTCCCCGACGCGGAGGCGGTATGGCTGGAGTGCCATCCCCTCTGCTCTTATCGGCCACTGGCTTGGCGCTGGCGGTTGGCCCAGGCGCTGGCACGCTCGGGGCGGCGGTGGCGCCGCGCGTGGATCGACGCGCCGGTGCGCCGGGCCGTACGGTACCTGCGCCGGGCCAACCGCCTGGCAGCAGCGCCAGACGCATGCCGACGTCCGTTTGACGCCACCCTGGACACCGCGGTCCAACTCTGGCTTGGCTCGGAACGGCGGCTGCGCCAGAAGATCGAGGGGCGGCTCCTGGCCGGTCAGGATGACACGAGCATCGCCGCGCGCACGGGCCTCGCCGCCGAGACGATCCAGACTTGCGCGGCGCTCTTCTACGACGTCCAGCCGCGCCCGGCAAACCGGGATCACTTCTTGCTCATGACCGTCGGCGCATCGGTGCATGCTTTGGCGCCGATCTGCGGCCACCAGCACCACTGCCGACCACGCCCGACCCACCAGGGACAGACCGTGCCGAGATCGCCACGAGTATCCGCGCGGGCTGAAGCGGCATCCCGAAAACAGGCCTTGCCTTTCGACACACAGCCGGCACGAAGAGCGGATCAGGGCACTGCACGCCGTCTCTTGCGACCCATCGCGCACGAGCCGCTCACGAAGACGGAGATCGTCGGTGTGCGGTGGAACGGCCATCGCGTCCCATAGGCGTCCAACCTCCATGAGATCGGCCTGGGCCTGCACAGCTACCAGCAGCCGTTTGGAACGCTGCCACCCGGCGGCACCTTCGACGCGCTGGGCCAGGGCTTGCACGGCTGGCAGACGCGACTCTTGCCGTTCATCAGCGAGGTGCCCCTCTATTACCCCGGCAAGAAAGTAGGTCGGACAATCCTGTCCGACTCCCCCGGCCTGTCGGACAGGATTGTCCGACCTACAGGAGGATCTTCTTTGCCGGGGTAATATGACAGCATCAACCTGGCACGGCGCTGGGACGACGCGGCCAACACGACCGCGCTGCAGACCCGAGTGAACGCGTTCCTGAGCCCGGCCTTCGCACCGCATACGAGGCTCGTCCCGAAGTGAAGTGCGCCCCTCGGATCGGACAGGTGCATAATGAACCTGGAGGTCCGCAGGGAGACGCAATCGCATGAAGAAACGACGCCGATTCACGCCCGAGTTCAAGGCCCAGATCGTCCTGGAGATCTGGTCCGGTGTTCAGTCCTCGGCCGAGGCGTGCCGCAAGCACGCCCTCAGCCCCAACCTGCTGGCCACCTGGAAGGCCACCTTCCTGGAGCGAGCGCATACCCTCTTCGAGGGCGACGACCAGCATGACGAGGACCAGGCCCGCATCGCCGAGTTGGAGCAACTGCTCGGCCGGGCTACCCGGCAGATCGAGGTTTTAAAAAAAGCCTCGACACTGCTGGATGTGGCCTCGACCAGAAACGGGAGGTGATCCACCAACTCAAGGATCAATATCCGCTCCGATTCTTATGTGATACCCTCGACGTGCATCGCAGCGCCCTCTACCATCAACCCCGGCTGCCGGAGGACCAGCCGGTTCGAGACGCCTTGAAGGAATTGGCCGGTCAATGGCCCACCTACGGCTACCGGCGCTTGACCATCATGCTCCATCGTCAGGGCCACATCGTCAATTCCAAGGTTGTACGGAGGTTGATGCATGAACTGGGTATTGCTGGCCAGACCCCGAAAAGAAAGCCTCGGACGACCGACAGCGATCATCCGTACCCCCGCTACCCGAACCTCGTCGAGGGCCTGGAGGTGAGCCGCCCGGAACAGGTCTGGGTGGCCGACATCACGTACATCCGATTGAAAAAGGAGTTCGTGTATCTGGCAGTGTTAATGGACGTGTTCACCCGCTGCATCCGAGGCTGGCATCTGGGCCGCAGCCTGGAGCAAGAGTTGACGATCACGGCCCTGAAACGGGCGTTGGAACGAGGACGCCCGGAGATCCATCATTCCGACCAGGGGGTGCAGTATGCGGCCACGGCCTACGTCGAGATGCTGAAGGCGACACATTCGCAGATCAGCATGGCAAACGTGGGCGAACCCAAAGAGAATGGATATGCTGAGAGACTCATGAGAACAATTAAAGAGGAGGAGGTGGATTTGTCGGAGTACGAGGACTTCGCCGATGCCTGGCGGCATCTGGGACGATTCCTCGACGAGGTGTACAACCGGAAGCGGATTCACTCGGCGCTGGGGTACTTGACGCCGAGCGAGTTCGAGCAACAATGGATTAGCATGCAGCGATCACAGTGATAGGACTGACAAAAGATCGCCGTTTCGGTGGTCCGATTTCTGGGGCGCACTACAATCAGCCGCTTCTGCGCCGCCGTCAGCCGGCCGTCGCGGCCTGGGACGGGGTGGGACAGCAGAGCGGCTGGGCCGCCCTCTTCCACAGCGGCGAGCCACTGACTGACGGCTGGCTTCGAGACGCCAAGAGCCTCCGCGATGGCTCGCTGAGACCAGCCTTGGTGTTTCAAAGCCAGTGCCCGCATCCGCCGCCATTCCTTCCAGTCCCGGAATGCTGAGAATGGGGCGTCCATACCTCATTCTACGGGCCGGAACAGTTAAGTCGCTCTGCGCAGCGATCAGTAACTCCAGGGGGCCGAGCGAGAAACGAAGGGTGAGTTCCCAAGATAGCACCGGCATCCGAGAAATTTAAGTCATCGATGCGGCTAACACGAAAAACGAGAAAACTCCATGAAACAAGGGGTTTCCGAGCAGATGGGGGTAATCTCAAGGGCCCAAATCCCCTCCGTGGAAATCGAGGCTAGGGGGCCAGACCGAGCGCCCCGAGCACCAGGTTGCGCACGCTCGTCAGGGGCAGAAGCCCGTCGGCCGGGGCGGGGCCGTCGCCGATGAGTAGGGGCCGGTCCTCGTCCCGCGCGGCTCCGAGCCCGATGGCTGCCTGCGCACGAGTGCGGGATCGAGCGGGACCACGTCGAAGAGCGTCCGGAAACCCAGCTTCTTCTGGATCAGGCGGCGGATCGCGCGGCCTTTCGGCCACCACAAGGCCGGGTCAAAAAAAAGCTCGCAAGGGTCGTAGCCCGGCTTGCGGTGGATGTCCACCGTGCGGGCGTAGTCGGGTGCCAGGCCGTCGTCGAGCCAGAACGGATAGGCAAACCAGGCGGCCGGATCGGCCAGCAGGAGCAACTCCCCGCGCGGGGATGATCCAGGCCGATCTCCGCCCCTGCCACCACCCGGCCGACTCCTGTCTCAACCGCGAGCAGGTCCCGGACCCGCGGCACATCGGCGGCATTGCGCACATAGACGTGTGCCAACTGATGGTCGCAGACCGCGAAGGCACGGCTTGTGTAGGGATCAAGAATCTCCCCGAACGGACCGGGCCGAACACTCAGCAAACCCGCGCGGCGCAGGACGCGATTGGGCAAGACGGGCGTCGTCACATCGCCGTGTCCGTACTCGCTGACCACCCAGACCCGGGCCCCGACCCGGCGCGGCGTCCCGCAACGGCTCACACGCATCGTCGAGCTCGCCGACGAGCCGGGGAAGGTCACTGCCCGAGGGCCCGAACCGTTGCAGGTCGTAGTCCAGGTGCGGCAGGTAGACCAGCGTCAGGTCCGTTCGGTCCCGGACGACCCGCGCGGCACAGGATGCGATCCACTTTGTACAAGGCAGCCCCGCCCCCGGCCCCCAGAACGTCCGGAACGGAAAGGGCCCCAGCTCGGCTTCCAGCGCCGCCACTTTCACACGCGGGTCGCCGTCGATCCCGAACGCCTTGTTGCCGTCCGCCCCGTAATAGGGCTTGGGCGTGACGCTCAGATCGACCTGCGCGCCCTGGTTGAACCACCAGAAAAGCTTGGCGGTCGTGAACGGCCTGCCCCGCTCCCGGGCCGCGCGGGCGGCGGTCACGTACAGCGGTTCGGCCTGGATCAGCGCGTTTGACTGTTGCCAGAAGCGGATCTCGCCCGTCTCGCGGAAATACCAACCGTTGCCCACAACGCCATGTCCGCTCGGCAACCGGCCGGTCAGGAGCGTCGCCTGGGCCGTGCAGGTGACCGACGGGAGAACTTCCTGAAGCGAGCGCGTCCAGCCGTTCTCGGCCAGGGCGTTCAGCCGAGGCGCCATCGGCAGCAACCGGCGCGTCAGGCCCACGGCCAGGATCAGAACCAGCGGCGTCGAATGTTCTTGCGGCGTCATCGCGGCCTAGAATAGAGCTCGTGTTTCCACCCTACAACTACATCCCGGGCGGTCCCTGGCCGCACCCCACGAGCGATCCTCGCGGGCATGCCTTCGGCCATCACCTCAAACCCGAGCCGATCCCGGAGCCCAACTGGCGGGCGTCGCCCGATTATCTCCGGGGCGTCGCCCTGTTCAACACCGGTTTCTACTGGGAAGCCCACGAAGTCTGGGAGGGCCTCTGGCACGCCCACGGCCGCAAGGGTCCGACCGCCGAGCTGCTCAAGGCCCTCATCAAGCTCGCGGCGGCCGGGGTGAAGGTCCGCCAGGCCCAGTGGCACGGCGTGCTGATTCACACCCACCGCGCCCTCGATTCGCTGCGGTCAGCGCGACGGCAAGGCGGCAGCCCCCAGCTTGGACTCGACCTCGATCGGCTCATGGACCAGGTCCGCGCCCTCGCCGACGACCCGCCCACCTCCGAACTGCCCCTGGACGCCCCCGCCGCGAACGTTCTTGGCCTGCGGCTGGTGCTCTTGTAGGGTAGGCTTCAGCCTGCCAATCCCATTTCCGTATCCGGATTATGGGATTGGCAGGCTGAAGCCTACCCTACAGGAAGGGAGAGATGGGTCGAACCCACCCTACGAAGATTCACTCCACGACCGGCTGCCGGCTGGACAGGTCGCGCCGCCAGTAGCGCCGCCAACCACGGCGATCACGGCCAGAGAGGCGCAGATCACGATCCCCTGGCCGCCGCCTTCGGTGAAGCCGTAGCTGTGCAGACCGACGCCCAGCACGAAATTCACGCCGTACCAGGCCATCAGCACCGACAGGAAGCAAATCACCGAGGCCACCATGAGGCCGAACGTGCTCACCCAGCCCGCGAAGCGGCCGTGCAAGGGCACCAGGTAGACGAGCAAGGTGATGAGCGCCCAGACTTCCTTCGGGTCCCAGCCCCAGAAGCGTCCCCAGGACTTGTCGGCCCAGTAGCCGCCCAGGATCGTGCCGGCGGCGACGAGCAAGACGCCGACCTGCATGGCGCGATAGACGAAGTTGGCCACGGGCTTGATCCGCGCGGCCGTCGCCTGCATGGCCCGGCCGCGGGCGTCCAGCTTGAGATGGCTGGAGGCCATCTGGGCGCGGATCTCGTTGGCGGTGATCGGATGATGGAGCGCCGCCGCGGATTCGCCCTCGATCTGCTCCTTCACCCCATCCGCTTCGGCCGCGCTCTGCGCCACGGTCATGGTGGTCCGGTTCAACTGGCCGAACAGGCCGAGCAAGAGCCAGGAGAGCCCCGCCAGGGCCACAACCCACGAGGCGAACTGGACCGAATACAGAGCCAGGATCTCCCGGTCCGAGACGCAGCCATCCCAGCGCCGCGCCCGCCATGCCGAGGATTTGAACGCATCCGCCGAGGATCCCCGCAAGGACAGGTCGCCGGTTCGCCAGCTCGCCGATCGCCGCGTAAATGGCCGCGATCGACAGCATGCCCCCCATGGCGGCGACGGCCGCCGTCACGTAAAAGACGGGACCGGTACCCAGTACGTCGGGAAGCCAGCCCTGGTACGAGCCATACACGCCCAGCGTTCCCAGCGCCAGGAGCGGCAAGCCCGGGCCGAGCGGGGTCAGTAACTGCGCGTAGGTGGTCGAGCCCCCGATAGGTGGCCGTCAGGTAGAACCCGATGGCCAGCAATCCGAGGCCGAGCGTCAGGGCGAAGGCCGCATAGCTGGAGACGATCGTCAGGACGTGGATCGTCAGCCAGTAGTTCGACCGCAAGACCGGCATCAGGCTGCCGATCGTCGGATCGAGCAGCGAGACATTCGCCGCCAGCACGGTCGCCAGCAGGGCGACTCCCGAGGCCGCCAGCGCGGGATACGTCTTGCGCGTGATCAGCTCGAAGATCAACCCGAGCACCGCCGCGATCAGGGCCACCCAGACGACGGTCTCGTACATGTTCGTCACCGGCGCCCAGCCCGAGATGGCCACGCGGCAGTAGAACCCATAGATCTCCAGCAGGATACCGCCTACAAAGCCGAGCATGCCGGCGGCATAAAGTCCCGCCCCCAGCAGGCCCCCGGCCGAACGCCGATCGGTGCTGATGCCCAGGCTCAAGAGCAGCAGCACGAGTCCCAGACCGTAAGCCATCGGCGCCTTGTAGAAGGCGCGAAGCGGTTGAAATGGGACTCCCGCGCCATGGCCGAGGACGACGGATACGTGCCCAGCACGCCGCCCAGGTCGCGCGCCGCGGCGACGACCGCGCGGGCTTGCGCGACCGGCAACTGGCCCGGCGCGGCGTTCTCGGCGGCATCGAGATCCCGGAACGCCGTCTGAAACGCCTGGACCTTCGCCGCCGGGAAGCCGGCTTCGATCAGTTCCGACTCCCCGGTCTGAAGCACGACCCGCAGCGGCAGCCACTCGGAATGATCCCGCAGCCAGGCCGTGAAACGGGCGTCGAACTTGGCATTGCCGCTGCCAGGCGTGGCGCGCTCCTCGGGCGGCATGTCTTGCAAGTAATTCGACAGGTTCCGCAGGGCGTCCGTGGCCAGCGGCGAGAGCGCGGCCTCCTGGATCTTGCCCTCGCTGAACCGTTTCTCGACCGACCCGACGTAAGCGACGTAAGCCGGCGTACAGGGATGGGGCAGTACGTTCATGTCCTGGCGCGGCAGGCCCTGCGCGTTGCGGTCGCGCAGGGCCTGATAGGTGAACAGGCGGATGCCGACCTCGGCCACCTTGTCGTCCAGTTCCGACTTCTTCGCGCGGCCGCCCATCGGGCGGTCTTCCATCTCACGCTTGCCCATGACATCGCGGAACCAGTCGGTGAAGGTCGTCGACTGCTTGTCCACGACCACCTCGGCCTGCTGGAGGTCGTTCGGGGACAGATACTTTTGATCGCCCGAGAGCTTTTTGGTGAGCCGCGCCAGGGGAAGGCGGTCCTCTTTCGAAACGCTCGCCGCCGTCAGAGCGGGACGGAGGTCCGTGTCCCGGTATTCGTCGAGCTTGATGAGAGCTTCGATCGCTGTCTTATCGGCGCCGGACGCCTTGGCCGCCAGCGTTTGCAGTTCCTCGCGGATCGGGCCGGCGAGCAGTTTGCGCTTCAAGGGCAGGTATTCGGCGAGGATGAACGCCTGGTCGTTCCAGAATTCGGGGCGCACCGACCAGTCGAGCAGCGTGGCGACCGGTCCCCAGGTCGAGAGGACCTGTCCCTTTTCATCGGTCAGCGTGATCGTCGAGCGTCCATGAATCGACTTGACCTTGACGATGGCCAGCGTATCCAGCGGCTTGATTCGCCCCTGATCCATGACGGCCAGGTCGCCCAGGACTTCATAGCCGTCGCCGGTCGCGGCCCGGGCCGCGGTGGCCAGAACGACCGCCGCCACCAGGACCACGCCCACGTTCAGCCACGTGTCGCGTCGCGTCACGTTTCTCTCTCCTCAGGAAGCACGATAGGAATCGAGATGCTCTTCTTAGAACCGATCCCCGTAGGGTGCGTGAAACGCACCAAATCCTTGTCCGACACAGAGACTGGTGCGTTTCACGCACCCTACGAAGACGCAGAGATCAAAGGACGTCCATCTCGGCCGAGGTCATCTCCGGCCTGGGGGCAGTGGCCGGCGTGCGCGCGGCTTTCAGGCCCAGGCCGGTGAACACGCCGGAACGCATCCAGAATTGCACGATCGTACCTAGCACCACCAGCATGCAGCCCGTATAGACGATGACCCAGATGGGATCGTAGCGCACCTGGAAGATCGAGGCGTACCGGCCCGAGTTCTGGCCCGTGCGCGGGTCGCGTATCGGGATGTAGTTCGACTGGTAGAAGGTGTAGCCCCGCCAGGTCATCGGCTGGTTCATCGTGATCGTGACCGGCTTCTCGTCGACCTGCCGCTCGGTGTCGGTGAGCTGGACCTCGCTGGTGAAGCTCGAGGCCTGCTCCGTGCCGGGGTCGAGTCCGCGTTCGAAGTCGGTCAGCTTGAGCGAGAAGGGCAGGGGGGTGCGCACGTGATCGAGGGCGATCTGATAGAACTCGCCGCCGAAGTCGAGCATGCGGTAATTCGGCTGCAAGGGCTGGTCGGCGCGTTCCTCGCGGCGGAGCCAGAACGCGCGGGTGGTGCCGTTGGCCGTCATCTTCACGTGGCAGGCCGGGATGCCGTTGGACTGCTGGCCGGGCGGCAAGACGGCCGGGTCGCAGGCTTCGCGGTCCACGCCCGAGGCGAGGTAGTCATCGATGCGCAGGCTGAACGCGACCGGTTGGTTCGGTCCGCCGACCAGTTGCACGCGCTTCTTCAGCGGAATCGGGCCGGGCGTGCCCCGGACGCCGTCGCGGCCGAAGGCGCGATAATAGATCTTGCCGTCCGATGACGCCATCAGGTCCACGACTCCGGACCGGCCTTGCATCATCCCCGCGCCGAACTGCGGCGGCTGGTAGTAGCTGCGCGCGCACCTTCACGGGACGGTTCGGCCGGAGGAAGTCCAGCACGCTTGGCGCGTTGCTGGCGACCAGGTACGTCTCGGCCGGCTGGCCCGTGCCGGGCGTGACTTCGACGGCCAGGAAACCAGGCGCCTCGTTCATCGTTTCCAGGAACGATTGCAGAAGCGTCCGGGCCTCGGGATCGCTCTTGGTCGTTAACAAATCGACAAGCTGCTTCTGATCGGGCGTGGAAAGCTTGACGCTCAGATCGCTGTCGGGCAGGACGAGCGGCTTGTCCTTGGGCGCGTCGTTCGGCCAGTCAAACACCCGCGGCTGGCCCGCGCGGTCCTGGTAGCGCAGGCGAATGCGCTCCTGCTTGAGCGGGTCGGCGGGCAGCGCCAGGAAGTCTTCGATCAGCTCCGGGCGCGTCGCGTACTGGAACGTCAACAGCAGCGGCCCCAGGTCGCGGGAATCGCGCCCGAGGTCGGGATCGCTCGCCTTCAGCCAGCGCAAGGCCCCGGTGCCGTTGTCCTGGCTGGCGAAGATGTCGATTTCCCGATTCGCCCGCGGAGGCTTCAAAAACAGGCTCGCCTTGACCATCGGCACGCCGTCCGGTCCCTCCTCGGGCGCGGCGTAGATGGGCGTCGAGGCCGGCAGGTAGTCGGTCACGACGATCCGGAAGGGATCCTCGGGCGTGGTCAAGATCTCCCGGCGCGGACCTTGCCGGGAGGAAAGCACCGCCAGCGGCAGGGCCGTTCCTAAACCGAGCAGTCCGACGGCCGTCCATCCCAGCGCCCGGTTTTGGACGCGGAACCGGCCCACACCCCACGGGACCGCGAACGCCGCCAGCCCGGCCGCGCACACGACCGCCAGCCCGCCCGCCACGGTCCGCAGGCCGGCGGAGGTCTCCGGCCCGCTCGATCGGTCCGATTCCCAGGCATACGACCCCGGATAGAACGCAAGCTGGTACCCTGTGCCGTCCTTGACCTGGCCGGTCGCACGGTCGATAGGCTGCACCCGCAGGGCGGCTTCGTCCTCCCGGATGAGCTGGTTCGACCGCTCGCCCTCGAGCATGCCGAGATGGCCCTCCTCGCAGATCTTGAAGCTCAGCCACGACCCGATGAGTACGACAATCAAGCCCGCGTGCGTGATGACAAAGCCGGTCTGCCGCCGCTTCCACGGGAAGCGGATCAGCGCCGCGCAGAGAATGTTGATCCCCAGAAACGCCAGCAGGACGGCGAACCAGGGGCTGCGGTAGATCGATTCCTGAACGGCGGCGGTGCCGTGCGATTTCTCGAAGAACGTGGCATAAGCCAGCACGCCCGCCAGCGCGGTAAGGCAGAACACGGCTAATTTCAGCGACGCCAGGAAGCGAAAAATCGCCTCGGAGGCATGCGTGACCCACAATCCGGCAGGACTCGTGGCGGCCCTGGGCGACGGCGGCGGCGTGGATTTCGTGGTGATCGACATGAGGCTCCACCGAGAGCAGATCGAGAGGCAAACCCAGCAGGGCGGGCGCAGACTTCGGAACCCGCGGAGGCAAGGCCCGTGTGGCTCATTCTAGGCACGCGGGGGCGTCCAGACCAGTCTGCGATTGCATCATGCCGGATTCCGGATTCCGGATTCCAGATTCCGGATGGCCGGATCAGCGCATGACCCGGGAAATGTGTGATCCGCCATCCGCCATCTGGAATCTGGAATCTGGAATCTGGAATCCGCAATCCTAACGTCACCCCGTGTAGGTGAAAAAAGCGTCCCAGCGGCGGTTGAGTGCATCGCGGGCCTCGGTGGGAGACGGAACGCGCAAGGAGCCGCGCTCGTCGGTCTGAAGCAGGCCAAGTTTCTGGAGCTTCTCGAGGGCGTCGCGGACATCGAAATCGACGGTCAGGCCCAGCCGGTCGCGGAGGTGCCGCTCGATGGTCGCGTCCAGGCGATCCGAGGTCCAGGGTTCCGGATCGTGGCGCCGACCCAGAGCGTGAAATAGGCCAGCAGGGCTTCCTTGTAGTCCTCTTCCTCGGCCGAGTCGATCAACCGGGTCAGGACGCTGACGTTGTTGGCCAGCGACATGTAATAAAGCTGGCGGATCATGTAGGCCAGATGGCGTTGCTTGGCCCGTTGGAAGCCGAGGAACGAGTTGAAGCCCACGCTCACCGGCGCCACCACCAGCGCGGCGGCGATGTTGATGGGGATGGCGAAGGAGAGGAACCCGAGGTTGAAGAGTTTCCACAACATGGGCGAGAAGAGTGTCTTCCACAAGAGGGTCGGCAAGCTGATGGCGACCGGCGAGGCGATCTGGGCCGGTCGATCGTCCGCATCCGGACCCTGGTGCCCTGTTCCGGCAGGTGCATTTCCATATCCACGTGGGGCACGTCCTTGAACATGCGTATGTAGAGCACATCGGGCCGGGCGAAGCAGCCCAGGTGCGGGCCGGGCTTGAACTTCAGGGTGACGACGAGACGCTGGTAGGCGTCGAAGGACAGCGTGACCTTGCGATAGCCCCGCTTCCAGTTCCAGCGCCGGCAGGACCGCTCGACGATCGTCGATCCCCGCACCCAGATTTCCAGGTGGTCGAACAGGTCGAAATTGGGCACGTAGTTCAGCCCCAGCTCGTTCGGCTCTGCGACCGCCTGCTTGACCACATCCAGGCCGAGCCGCTGGAAGTTCGCGCTGAGGAGCAGGGCCTCGAATGGTTTCAGAAAGGTGTCAATCTTCCGATCGCTGGGCGTGTCGTCGGCCTCGCGTATATGGATGCATTCATGGTCCGGATCGAGCGGGAAGTAGAGATGTTTGAGGGTGCGGAGCCGGGCGACATACTCGTGGTGGTAGGTGGCGTCCAGGAGCCGGGCGAATTGTTCCAGGGGAGTGCGGTCGGCGGCGGCCAGGCGGGGGTCGGCGACGAGGATGCGCGTCAGGTCGATCGGCCGGATGGGCAGACCATGGTCCTGAGGCGCTTTCGGAGAGCCCTGGAGCGGGGGCTGCGCCGGCGCCGGGAGCGTGGTCACAGGCGGGGCGGGAGCGACGGTTTCCGGCGGACTCATGGGTGGACCTCGCGAATGGCATCAACCCGGCATCGAGTCTCCATTCTAACCCCGCGCAGCGCGCGGGACATGCACAGAACGACGGTCGTGATCGGGGACGGGTAGATCAAAGCCCACGCGAGTGTTAAGCTCCCGGAACCCAAGATCTGGGACGGAGGCGCCGGCGACGGCGTGAGCACGCGTGCGGTTACGGGTCGGCGTGGTGGGACTGGGGCGGCTCTGGGACTCCCGGCACAAGCCGGCCCTTGCGCGTCTGGGGGACCGCTTCCAGATCACCGCGGTGTACGATCAGGTTGCCTGGCGGGCCGAGGTCGAGGCGGAGACCGTCGGCGGCACGGCCACGGTCAGCCTGGTGGAGATGATGGAACGACCCGATATCGACGTGATTTACTGCCTGGCGCCGCAATGGTTCGGTAGCCACGCCGCGGAGCTGGCCGCCGACGCCGGCAAACCGATCTACTGGGGACTGCCCGTGGCCGCCGATCCGGACGGCCTCGAAGCGATCGCCCAGAGCTGCCGGACTCGGGGCACGCTGTTCGTGCCCGAGATGGCCCGGCGCTTCTACCCGGCCACGCTACGTCTGCGCGAGCTGCTGGAAACCGTCCTGGGTGCCCCGCGGCTGATCCTCGGCCACGTGCGGCTCTTCGGCTACGATCGTTACAGCACGCCCGGACCGAGCACGCAGCTTTCGCCGGTGCCGCTGGCCGTCGATCCGGGCGGCAACCTGGTCGATTGGTGCCGCTTCCTGTTCCGCGCCGAACCCGCGGCGATCGATGGTTTCGGCACGGTGGTTCTGCCCGACGCCGGCCTCGGTCCGGCCTTCGGCGATGACTTCGAGGGGTTCACGCTGTCCTTCTCCGACGGCGCGCTGGCCCAGTTCACGTTCGGCCGTTTTCATCGCGGCGCCTGGGACGAGGCCACCCGCTTCCTGCCGCGCCCCGGCTTCCAGGTCTATGCCGAACGCGGCGCCGCCTGGCTCGAAATGCCCGACCACATCCAGTGGACGGACGCCAGTGGCCAGCACGAGGAGCGTCTGCCGCTCGACCCGGCCATCGGCGAGGTCCTCAACGACCACTTCCACCGTCTCGTGACCGGCCGCGACTCGCTGGCCCCGACCCTCGACGACGCCCTGGCCGCCGCCCGCGCCGTGCGGCTGTTTCAGAAAAGCCGGGCGGAGGGGCGGCGGTTTGAAATGGACGTATCCTGATCGAAGCTGGTGGGTGAAGGAACGACCCGGCGTGAACGCCGGGCCGAGGAAGGAAAACATGCCCGGTGAACCGGGCAGACGGCCTGCGGACGGACGACCGGGGACCGGCGGTGGAACGTCGGTCCGATCTCCGCCCGGTTCACCGGGCGTGCCGCGCAGCGGTAATAGACCCGGCGTTCACGCCGGGTCGAGCGGCGCGGGATCGGTCGCGGCTCGGCCACCCTACGAGGATTTCTTCACTCCCTCCGCGACCCAATCGAGACCCTGCACGACCAGCTTCGCGACGTTCGGATTGCGCAGCGGGTCCTTCTCGTCGCTCTCTTTCCAGCCGCGATGGCCGAGCGAGGTGTGGAAAACCCGCCCCTGGCCGAAGGTCGAGGTCCAGGCGACGGGCCAGGTGACCTCCTTGTAGTCGAGCGTGGCCAGCGGCTTGACCTTGGGCAGCATCTGCATGTTCGAGTAGAGCTCGTCGTGGAGGTCGAAGTCCTTCAGTCCCTTCGTGATCGGGTGCGAGGTGTCGGCGATGTGGATGCGGTAATCGCCGACGATGGCCCGGCCGTCGGGCTGGCCCTTGTGCGAGTAGATGCCGCCGAGAAGCTCCTTCCAGTTGGTCGTCTGCTCGTCGGTCAGGTCGTTTGGGGTGTTGTCGGCGCCGTGGATGGAGACATATCCGTGGCCGGTGCGGACGAACCGGAAGATGGCCTCTTGCTGGGCGTCGGTCAGCTTGAACTCGGGATCACGCCGGTCGGCGTTGATGATCAGGATGTCATATTTCTTCAGCGCGGGGCTTTCCAGAATGGCGGCGTCCTCGACGATCGTGACCGAGAAGCGGCCGGTATCCTCGAGCAGCTTGGACAGGTACAATGCCTGGTCGCGATAGCCGTGGTGCTGCCGCTGGCCGCCGCTGAGCAGCAAGACCTTGGTGGCGCCGGGGTTGTTCTTCTGGGCCAGGGCCGGATCGGCCAGCGCCAGCAGGGCCAGGGCGAGGCTGGACAGGAACAGGCCACGAGCGATCATGGGGGACGAACTCCTTTGCGACGTTGGATGCGGGGTCGAGGACGGTCTCAATCCGAGACTCGTCGCATCCTAGTCGGCCCCACGTTCCCGAGCAAGCCACCGGTCTAAGTCGTCCCAGCCGATTCCTGGAGGAGCCAACTGCGATGAGTCATCCTCTCCGACGCGGTGCTGCCCTGGCGGGTGGTCTGGCGCTGATCGCGCTGATTCTGGCCGCCGACGAACCCCAGGGGACGCAGACGATCGACCTCGGCGCGCTGATGTTCCAGGCACCCGCCTCCTGGCAGAAGGTGCCGCCGAAGTCCAGCATGCGGAAGGCGCAGCTCCGGATCGCTCCCGCCTCGGGAGACAAGGAGCCGGCCGAGCTGGTCGTGTTCGTCTTCCCCGGCGGCGCTGGCACCGTGGCGCAGAACGTCGAACGCTGGCAGCAGCAGTTCCGCGATGCGGCCGGCCAGCCGCCCAAGGTCGAGAGCCGGAAGGTCCAGGGCAAGAACGTGGACGTGACCCGCGTCGAGGTCGCCGGCATCTACAACGACCCGTTCGCCGGCACCGGTCCCCAGCCGCATTACCGTCTCCTCGGCGCGATCGTCGAGATGCCGGCGGCGTCCTATTACTTCAAGTTGGTCGGCCCCGAGAAGACCATGACCGCGGCCCGGGCGGATTTCGACAAGCTTATCGGCTCGATCACCAAGGGCGCCGGCAACGGAGTGTGAGCGCGGGGCATTTGCCGGGTCACAGCGGAACGTTCGATACCGAGGAGACCTCCATGCGGCTCGCTGTCTTGATCGAGGCTCTGCCAGGCCAGGGCTACCGGGCGAAGGCGGGAGAACCCCTGGCCCTCAGCGCAGAGGCCGCGACCCGCGACCAAGCCCTGGCTCGTCTGCGGGATCTCATCACGGAGCGGCTCGCACTCGGGGCGGAACTGATCAGCCTCGACGTGGAGGGTAGGGACCGTCCGCCCGTCACCGTGCCGGGGTGGACCGAGGACGACCCGCTGCTCGATGAATGGCAGGAGGCTATGAGTGACTATAGACGCCGGGTCGAAGCGGACCCGGCTCGATGACAGATGGCGCATAGCCCCGCGCGATACTCCTGACTCCCGACTCACGCCCAGACCCCGCCTCGCAAGGGGAGAGGGGGCCAGCGAAAGGCCGTGCGGACCATCCGGAAACTGCCCGCTCACAACGGCACCAGCGCCGTCCCCAGAATGCGGTCGTGAAGACCCCGATCGGGGTCGATCAAGGCCAGCACCGGGCCCAGCAAGACGCACCCCAGCGCGCAGTGAACCAGAGCGTTAAACCCAGCAACGGCACGGATGGGACCAGGTGTGAGGCGAGCATCGAGACGGCCAGCAAGAGGGCGATGGGAAGCCAGACCAGCGCCGCGCCGCGCCGCAACGCAGTCGCTCCGCCAGGCGGTTGTCGCGGCGCACCAGCACCATGCCCGCCAGTTGCAGTGTCAGGCCGCCGCGGGTCAGGCAGGACGCGATGATCCAGAGCACCGGCCAGCAGAACGCCCCCGTCCAGAGTGCGGTACGCTCCTGGGGAGCCAGGCCGCCGCGGAGCTCGTTGCGACACAAGTGGGCCGCCAGGAACATGATGATGAGGCCCGGCAGGAGCAGCCCCGCCTGGAGAATCAGATGGGCGGCCCGCCGCGCCCGGCTGACCTCGGTGGGCAATGACCGGTCGGCGAGAAACTCCGCGCAGCTCGGCCATGTTCTCGAACGGAGTGCCCCGTCCCAGCAAGCGGTCAAAGAGCAAGGCCGCGTGCCGCGGCACCGGGGCCCGGATGGCCGTCACAAACGCCTCGGGACGCTTCTGCTGACCCTCCAGAGCCAGCGCCGCGCTGCGCAGGACCAGGCCGAACATGCGATCGGTCGCGCGGGCGGTCGTGACACGGTCCGGAACCGTCGCCAGCGCGTCCACCAGCAGGATGCGGCCGTCGGGCTGCACCCAGACCTCTTCCACCGACAGGACCTCGGGCAGCGTGCCGTCCCGGCTGGCGGCGTCGAGCTCGTCCACAAGATCATCGAGAATCGGCCGGACCTCGGACCAGGACAAGCCCCGGCTCCCCGCCAGCTCGGCCAGCGAGCAGCCGCCCGGGGCCAGGTACGCATCCCAGCGCCAGCGATCGAAGACGTTGCCCGTGAGCCAGCGCGGCCGCGTGGCGCGGGCGAGGGTCTGCCGGGTCACGGGCGGCGGCGCACTCGCGCCGTTCCGCAGCACGATCCAGATCAGACGATCCAGCGCGGGGTCCTCGGCCAGCAGGATCTGGCGGTCGTGCTCCCAGTACAGCACGCCGCGCAGCGTGAACGGTCCCAGCATCTCGCCCATCTCGAGCGGGCATTCCGCCAGGAACGACGAGTCGATGTGCACCCTCCGGAGCTGCGGCAGCCGGCGGCGTGCCTGCGGCGCGGCCGAGACCACGCACGTGCCGCTGAGCCATTCGTGCGGGCCCCGGTAGCCGGTCCGCGGCCGCATCGTCGAGACCAGAAGGAGCACGCCCGCCAGATGGATGCTGATCGTCTTCGTGCCGAGCCGGACAAATTGCCAGATCGTCGCGAGCGGCCCTCCCAGCTCGGCGCCGGGCTGACCCGGCAGAAAGCTGATCAGGTCGTCCACCAGGCCGAGCATCACGTAGAGCAAGAGGGCCCGCGGAAAAGCGCGTCCCAGGCCGGGCGTCAACCCCGTGTCCGACCGGCACACCTTCAGCTCGGACAGCCACTTGCCCACGGAGGCGCCCCAGAGGCCCTCGAACGTGCCGAAGTACAGTACCCACACCAGGTTCGCCGCCACGCCGATCCAGCCGCTGTGGGTGCCGAAAAAGCCCAGTGCGTGCACAGGTCCGTGGCCCCGGCGACCGCGACGAACACCGCCGCGTAGGCCAGCAAGAAGAGCGTCAGGTCGATCAAGAAGGCCCCGACACGCAGGCCGAGGCCGGCGCGCGAGAGCCGGCCGGGCAGAAACGGCTTGAGAACGCGGCGGAACTGGTCCAGATCGTGCCAGCGGCGCTCGCGGTCGCGCTCCAGGCCCCGCAGCACGGCCGCCTCCAGCGCCGGCGGCACGTCCGGGCGGAACTCACGCAGCGGCGCCGGGGATTCGGTCACGATCCGCGCGATCGTCGCCGTCGCGTCCGACTCGCGGAACGGCGGCCGGCCGGTCAAGACGTAATACAAGGTCGCCGCCACCGAGTAGATGTCGGTCCGCTCGTCCACCGGGTCCCCCTTGATCTGCTCGGGGGACGCATACAGCGGCGTGCCCACAAAGGACCCGGTGCGCGTCAGGTGGAGATCCTCTTCCAGGAGCGACTTGGACAGGCCGAAGTCCCCCACCTTGACCCGGCCGTCGCCATCGAGGAAGCAGTTCGACGGCTTGACATCGCGGTGCACGACCCCCAGCCGGTGCGCCTGTCGCAGTCCATCCATCACGTCGAGAAGCTTGCTCACGGCTTCCTCGATCGGCAGCGGACCCTTCTCCTCGACGAACGACTGGAGCGTCGCGCCGGGCATCAGCTCCATGACGATATAGGGGCGGCCCTCAAACTCGTCCGCCGCCAGCACGAACACGCAGCGCGGGTGCTCGATGGTGCTGGCCAGCTTCCCTTCCTGGCGGAACCGCTCGACGGCATCGCGGGAACGGACGTACTCCGGCGCGATCAGCTTGAGGGCGACACGGCCGCTCGGTCCGCTCGTCGATCGCCTCGTAGACCGTCCCCATGCCGCCGCTTCCCAGCGCTCGCAGCAAGCGATAGTCGGCGACCCGCATGGGAGCTTCGACCGTGGCGATCCTGCGCGAGACAAAGGCCACGGTCTCCGAATCCGCGGGCGAGGGCGACAGGGGCTGCGTGGACTCGAACGCGAAATCCCCCATGAGCCGCTGCCCGCAATAGGCGCAGAAGCTGGGAGGATCTCCCGAGATCTCCAAGGTATGCGAACAGTGGGGACAGACCAACCTCATGGAGCCGCCTCGCGACGGAACCTCGACCGTCCCCGGACATCGCCTCCGGATACCATGTGCCGGTGCAGGACGGGACCGATCATCGGAACACTACGACCGCGCTGCGCCGGTCGCCGGCATGTGCTCACCCTTTCGGGTTTACAGTCCCTTTCCCGCGGTTGCAAGCCCAGCCTTCCACTCACTCCGGGGGCTGATCCCGGCCAAACCTGCCACCACCCTCCGTTTTCGTACGCTCTTGTAGGGTAGGCTTCAGCCTGCCAAGCCCATTTCCGTTTGACTCTGATGGGCTTGGCAGGCTGAAGCCTACCCTACAAGAGGAGCGGAAGAAATCAGCGGTCGTTGGCCTGTCGATAGTAGGCCAGCCGGGCCGACTTCGGCGCGAACGGTTCGATGCGGATCGTGTTCGCGCCGGGCTTCAGGAAGCGAGTCACGTCGAGTCGGAGCGGCCGGCCAATGAAACCGACGGCGTCCTGGCCATTGACGGTCACGCGCGCGGCTTCCTCGGGGCTGAGACCCTCAAGCTCAAGGTAGACACGGGCTTTCGCGAGATCCACTTCAGAAGGAATCTCGGCGTGCCCCGAGAACGGGTCAGCCGTCACGGGGCTGAGCGTCAAGGCGCGGCCGGTGGGGCGTCCCCAGGGCCCGCCGCCGAAGGGAGCGACGACCTGCGCCGCGGGCCAGGAGGCGTCGTCGAAGCCGGCGGCCGTCCAGCCGGCGACCTCGCGCTGGGACACTTTCCAGGAGGCATCGACGGCCAGCTTGAGCGGATCGCCGCTGGCGAACTCGACAACAAGCATGCCAAGCAGGCCGGCTGGATTGGGCTTGTCAGTCGTGTTCGTGGCCGCGATCGCCAGCACGTTCGGGCCATCGCGCAAGAGGGTGGTCACGTCGATCTCGGCCGGCTGGTGCCAGTCGCTGGCGGTACCGGCGTCATTGGCATTGACGTACAACACCGCGTTGTTGTCCACCGACATGAGGAAGACCGCCTTCTTGATCGGCCGACCGGCGGGCAGGTTGACCGTCTTGCGGAAGTAGCGCGTCCCGGCCGGCGCTGGCGGCCGGGTTGCCCTCGGGGAACCAGACCCAGGAGGCGGCTTCCAGGCTGCGTGCGGTGGCCGATTGTTCCAGCGGGGGCGGCATGGGTGGGAAGACGGCCGCGGTCTTATCACGAACGACGGCAATCGGCTCACGGGCGGGGTGAGAATTGCGTTCGAGGCGCCTGGGCAGGTCGCGCTTTCGTAGGCTGGAAAACAAGCAGCACGCTCTCCAGCGGCTCCAGAGTGAGCTTCAGAGTGACATCGTCGCCCTTGCGCTCAAAGGGCACGGAGTTGATCTCGTTCCGCATGGCGTCCCACACTTCGGGCACGCCCTCGGCCCGGGCGCGCAGGCGGAACGAACGAGCCTCGCCCTTCGTGTTCATGTTGCAGACGAGGAAGACATCGCGGCCGGCCTTGACCCGGTGCAGGACGTGCAGCCAGTCAGCCGTCTCGCCCTCGACCACTTCGAGCGTCGGGTGGATGCCCGCGTCCTTCGCAAGTACCTGCTGGATCTGCGCGGTCGTCGGTTTCTCGGGCAGCAGGTACGTCCGCCCGCCGGCCGCGTTGGTCTTGACGACGCCGAGACCCGGCTTCGCGTCGCCCCAGAGGGCCGCGCTCAGCGCGGTGATATCCGCCGCGGTCTTGCCCAGCGTGGCCGACTTCGACGGCGCGAAGCCGTAGCCAATGACCGTGCCGCCCTGATCGAAGAAGGCTTTCGCACGGGCCAGAGTCGCAAACGGGATCACCTCGACGGGCGGGACGATCAGCACGCGGTAACGCTCGTCGCGAAGCTGGAGCTCCTTGCCCGCGAGCTTCATGTCCTTCTCGAAGACGTCGTAGGGAATCCAGTCGCAGTCGTAAAGGGCATCCTGCAAGGCGGTCGTCATGTTTTCCGGCGTGACGAACTTGCCCGCGTGGGCGCTGTTGCCCAGGATACAAAAGCGCCACCGGGCAGACGTGCTTGCCGCCCGAGAGCAGCAGGCTGAGACGGCTGGTGTAATCGGCAAAGACCCGATAGAGCGGCCAGCGCGGCTCGTAGCCGCCGTTGTCGAAATAGGGCGGGCAGTCCGTATCATACGGCGCCCTCGGGTTGAACGAATGCGGGATGAGATAGTTGACCCCGGCGACCTGCATCAGGTCGGTCCACCACTTCATCTCGGGATAGCTCAGATCCTGGCCCCGGGCCCGAAGATCTCGCACATCGTCACGTCGTCGGGCTTGCCGTAGGCGTGCGTGATCGAGCTGCCCAGCTTGGGCGTCTGGTACGTCGAATCGTCCTTCTTGCCCGGCACGAACTGCTTGAACACGGCGTCGATCGCGCCCATGTCGCTGTACTTCTGAAGCTGCACCATGTTGCCGGCGCACAGCGTGTCTGTCGCAAATACTCGTGCTCATGTTCGAGGAAGTGGCCCATCGACGTGACGTTATGCTCATGGCACCACTTCGTCAGGCCGCCGTAAAGCGTGCGGCCCCACGCCTCGGCGAAGGCGTCGCGGTAGGCATACTGCGCGGCCGGTCTGCTCGTCGGGATCGGCCAGCTTGAACTTCCAGGCGACGTAGCGCCTTCTTCCAGTCGATCCCCCGCTCGTCGAGCACCCCGCGCAGCTCGGTGCCCCAGTCGCCGGGGGTCTCGGGCTCGTCGTAAAAGATAGCCGCGGATCGTCTTGCCGAAATCGCCCGCGAAGTGGTCGTAGTGGGGCTGATAGACGGTCTTGATGTACCAGTCCACGCAGTCCTTGCTGGCGCCATCGACGAGGATGCGCGCGGCCTTGGTCAGTGCTCCCAGGTGAAGAGCATGAGCGTCCAGCTCGCCAGGCGCAGGTCCACGGTCGAGCCTCCCGTCGCTGGAGCGTTGGCGTCAGGTCGATCAGGCTGGTGCCGTCGATGCCCGTCGGCGCGTCTCGCCGGCCGGCGAGCACGGCGACGAGATTCGGCCGCGGCCACTGAGTTCCACTCGATGCGCTTCGGCCCGCTCGACTTCGATCGCGATCGACGCCGCCAGCCGCTTGCGCCATACTGCGCCGGCACCTTGCCGCCGACCTCGCCGCTGGGCCACCATTTCTCATCGAAGATCCACATCGTCAGGTCGAGCTTCTTGGCGGCACGGAGACAAATGTCGAGATCGCGATACCAGGTCGGACCCATCCAGTCGCGATGCGGACGCGACTCGGCGGTGAACGTGCCGTTGCCACCCTCGGCCACCTTGACGAGCTCGGCTTCGAGCTTCTGCGCGCTCTCGTCGCCGTGCAGCCAGAACAAGGGACCGGTCAGCCGACGCGCGTCCATGGGAAGCGCGCGGAACTGACGCTCCAGGTCGTTCAGCGTGGGATCCTCGGCCCGCGCCAGGGGGGCGATTGTCAGAAAGAAAAGAGGGGCCAGCAACCAATGCCGTGGCGACGCCATCGGTGTTCCTTTCCGTTGAGGAGAGAGGGAAACGCGCACAGACGCAAAGAAGACAGAGAAGCAGCCGGCGAATGCCCGGGACGCAAGCATCTGTGCCAGGACGGCGAACCCTCTCCGCCCGACTTCCTGCCTTCTTTGTTCTTCCTTTGCGTCTTTGACGCGGTCATCCGTTTCAACAAACCTGAACCACATCCAGACCCAGCAACTGCCCGAGCTTGGCGATCTTCGCGGCCACGTGACCCACGCCGACCGCGCAGTGATGGGCCGGGCCGTGCGCGTTCCACGCCTCGACGAACCGCCGCGCGCCGATCGGGAAGCGATACCGGCTGTTCGTGTTGCCGATTTCGAGGATCGGGCCGGGGACCGACTCGGCGTGGGCGACCAGCAGCTTGATGCGGCCCTCGACCGTCTGGACGACCGACAGGAGCGTGACGGGTCCGTGCTTCACCGACATCTCGACCGACAACCCGCGCCCGACCTTGCCGTGATAGACGAGCAACGGGCGGACCTTGGTTTTTCCCTCCGCGATGGCGATATGCCCCGGGCCATCGTGACCCATGATCACGATGTCATCGTTGTAATCCATCGCGTAGTATTCGGTGAACGACCCGCCGACGCCGAAGCTATCGAGGATCTTCATGGCCTGGACGTTCTTGATCTCCATCTCGCCCGCGACCGGCACCCCGGCGCGGTCAGCAGGGAATTGCCCAGGATGATCGAGCTGATGGCGTCCTCGTTGGCCGGGTTGCCCGTGCCCATGTAGTAGTACGCCAAGGAGCCGAGCCGGTGCGCCGCCACGAGCCGGTCGAGGGCGACCGACGTCCGCGCCGCGCGTTCGAGCTCGGGTTGTGGACAGTCGGGCTGGATTTCGAACGCATCGCGGAACAGCGCCACGCGGTCGCCGATCTCGGCATCGCTCACATGGGTGCGCAGCTCGGCCAGTTCATCGACCTCGACGATCTCGACGTGCCCGCCGAAGTGGGCGCATTGCTGGGTCAGGTCGGAATAAATATCGAGCATGCCGCCGTAGTAGTGGCCCATGACGCCCAGCCGGTTATGTTCGAGGGCGTGCGCCACGCGCGCGGCGTCGATCCAGCCGGCGACCTCATCCCAGCAGGCCGGATCATCGTCGAGAACGCCGGTGACCTGGTGGAACGGCACCCGGACCCGGTTGAAGACGTTGGCGATCTCGGGCACGGGGCAGGCCGAGCAAAACGCCAGCCACTCGCCCGTCATGCGAGTGCGGTCGCCGAGCCGGTTGAAACGGGCGTAATCGATGGCCGGGCCCGGCTGGAGGTTCAAGATGATCACGGGCACCTTGGCCCGCCGCACCACGGGCAGGACCGTGGACGAGAGCGCATAGGTCGTCACGTGCAGGAAGATCAGATCGACGTCTTCCTGGCGGAACCGGTGTCCGGCGGCGACCGCCTTCTCGGGATTGTCGATGAGGCCGAGGTTCACCACCTCGACGCCGGGCCGCGCCAGCTTGCCGGCCACGGTTTCCAGGTAGCCCTTGAGCCGGGCTTCCAGCCCCTCGAATTGCGGCCAGTAGGCGTCCAGACCGATGCCGAAGAGACCGAGCTTGACCGGGAACATCGCACTACCCCGGAGCGAGACCAAAACCGCGGCGCAGCCACGATGGGCCGCGGATCTGGCCACACCATACGCGGGATCGGATGCGTCTTGAAGGGGTCAGTGGGGAACCATCTTGTAGGGTAGGCTTCAGCCTGCCAATCCCATTTCCGTTTGACTTCCATGGGATTGGCAGGCTGAAGCCTACCCTACAAGATGGGACCACTAATTCCCGGAGAGGATCATCGGCTCGGCAGAGCCCGCGATGGCTTCGCGGATGGGGTCGCGGCTACGGATGAAGATCGGCTCGTCGTCGGCCGAGCGGAGCAGGCAGGCACTCAGCGTGCCGAATCCGCCGCTGGTGTCCAGGCGGATGCGCACCTCATTGACGGTGGGCTTGGGGACCCAGGCGTGTCCTGTCACCTGAACGTGCGTCGGGTGGCGCAGGGCGCCTGGGACAGGGTCCGGTCGGCGCCGAGCCAGACCGGGTATTCGTCGCGCCAATGTTCGCCCGTCAGAGACCCAGGGCGGGGCGGCATGGAAGCACGATCCCATTTCCGCTGGCGCAGCGCTTCGACCTGCTCCTGGGCACTGGCGGCGAGCTCGGGGGAAAGCCCATTGTGCAAGAAAAGGTGCCCCGGCGCTTCGATCAGCCAGGGGAGCGAGGCCAGAAAATCCCGGTGGGCAAAGGGAACGGCCGCACGCAAGGCGTGGAGCTCTTCCTGCCAGGCATCGACGCGCAGGAAGGCCCGGCGGTTGAGGTAGCCCTTGAACGTCGATTCGTGATCGTAGCGGGCGCGGTAATGTTCCATCCAGTAGGGCGAGGGCGGACCGTCGTCGAGCCGGGCCGCGCGGGTCAGACCTAAATCGTGGTTGCCCATGACTGCCGAGCCGCCGGGCGGTGCTTGAGCAGATCCAGGACCAGCTCGATCGTGCCGGGCACGTCCGGCCCCCGATCCACAAAATCACCAAGAAAGACGAGCGCCGACCGGGACCAGTCGGGCAGCTTCTTCAGGCGCGCAATCAGCTTCTCGAGCTCGCAACGCTGCCCGTGAAGATCGCCGATCGCGATGAGGGGGTAATCCAGACGGACGGGAAGATCCATCTTGGCGGCTCCTACTTCGGCATGCACCAATCATACCAATCCACGGCGCCGGAATCGCCCCCCTGGGGAAAGATCGCTCGTTTTTTTTGGATTGAGTCGACCCTTGGCCGAGTCTATGATCCGACAGAAGCCAGGCCCGAGCCGGACGCCGGCAGACACGCGAGGCACGTTGATCATGAGAAACCCCGAAGCCGCCCCGGGTGAAGACCGCCCCGCCCCCTATCCGTTCACGCAAGGTGCGCCGGCCTGCGCTGGCCGGCGTCCTGGATCGCGGACCCCGCGGCCGGCGCGAAACCAACGGGCGTGTCCTTGTTTCGCCTCGCGTTCCGCCTCGAACAGGTGCCGAAGTCGTTCCGCGTCCGCGTCACGGCCGACAACCGCTTCGAGCTCTTCGCCAACGGTCAGCGCGTGGGGCTGGGACCGGCACGCGGCGATCTGACCCACTGGCGCTACGAGACGATCGACCTCGCCCCACACCTGAAGCCCGGCAAGAACGTGCTGGCCGCCATGACCTGGTTCCTGGAGCGTGACGAGGCCCCGATGGCCCAGATGGGCCTGTCGAACCTGGCTTTCTCGTCTGCGGCGATCCCGAATGATACCGAGGCCAAGCTGGTCAACACGCCCTGGCGAGTGGCGGAGTCTCGACTCCTGGGCCATGCCTTCCTCCCGCTGAACCCGGCGGAAATGGGCTATGCCTACTGTGTCGTCGGACCGGGCGACCGCATCCACGGCGACACCTATCCCTGGGGCTGGGAACAGCCGGACTTCGACGACTCGGGTTGGGAGAAGCCCGTCGTCGTGGCGGACGGCAGCCCCCGAGGCGCGCGCGACGCCCATTCCGATTGGATGCTCGTGCCCGACGTCCTGCCGCCGATGGAAGCCACCCCCGAGCCGGTCACGGCCGTCGTCCGGTCCGAGGGGATCACTGTGGAGAATCACCGCTTCGGGCCGGATCTCCCCGTGACGATCCCGCCGCAATCGAAGGCCGCCTTGCTGCTCGATCGCGGCCACCTGACGACCGGCTATCCCGAGCTGGCCGTTGAAGGAGGCGCCGGCGCGACCGTGCGCCTGCGCTACGCCGAGGCGCTCTTCGGCGGCGAAAAACACAACCAGAAGGGCAACCGTAACGAGATCGCGGGCAAGATCCTGCTCGGCTACCGCGACGAGTTCCTGCCCGACGGTCCCCGCCGCGTCTTCCGGCCGCTCTGGTGGCGCACCTTCCGGTATCTCCAGATCGAGGTCGAGACCGCCGCCGAGCCGCTCGTGCTGCGCGGGCTGACGAACGTCTTCTCGGCCTATCCGTTCCAGGAAGCAGGCCGCTTTGCCGCCAGCGACGAGGCGTTGAAGAAGATCTGGAACGTCGGCTGGCGCACCGCCCGGCTCTGCGCCACGAGACCTACATGGACTGCCCCTACTACGAGCAGCTCCAGTACGGCGGCGACACCCGCATCCAGTGCCTCGTCTCGTATTACGTCGGCGGCGACGCCCGGCTCGCCCGCAACGCGATCGCCCAGCTCGACGATTCGCGGCTCCCCGACGGCATCACGCAGAGCCGCTACCCGAGCCACCTCATCCAGATGATCCCGCCGTTCTCGCTCTGGTGGGTCGGCATGATCCACGATTACTGGATGTTCCGCGACGATCACGGCTTCGTGAAAGAGATGCTGCCCGGGGTGCGCAGCGCTCTGGAATGGTTCACGAGCCGCCTGGCGCCCGACGGCCTGCTCGGTCCGCTGCCGTGGTGGAACTTCGTGGATTGGGCGAAGGAGTTCCCCGACGGCGTGCCCACGGGCGTCAACGAGGGCGGCAGCGCGATCCTCTCGCTCCAGCTTGTACTGGCCCTGCGCGGCCGCCGCGCTGGAGACCGCGATGGGCATCGCGGACCTGGTGGCGCCGCAACCGCGACCTGGCCGACCGGATCAGCCGCTCCGTGCATGAACAATGCTGGGACGCCGGCCGCGGCCTGCTCGCCGACACGCCGAAGAAGGACCGCTTCAGCCAGCATGCCAATGCGCTCGGCATCCTCACCGAGACGATCACGGGCGATGATGTGCCGGCGGTCGCGCGGAAGCTTCTGGCCGAGCCCGCCGACCGGCTGGCGCAGGCGACGTTCTACTTCCGGTTCTACCTCCACCGGGCCTTGCGCAAGGCCGGCCTGGGCGATCATTACCTCGAATGGCTGGAGCCCTGGCGGAAGATGCTCGCCGTCGGCCTGACGACCTGGGCCGAGAATCCCGAGCCGACGCGCTCGGATTGCCACGCCTGGAGTGCGCATCCGAACGTGGATTTGCTGGCCACCGTGCTGGGCGTCGAGCCAGCGGCGCCCGGCTTCGCCAAGGTGCTCGTCGCGCCCCACCTGGGCAAACTGGAGTGGGCCGAAGGCGCGGTGCCGCACCCGCGCGGCAAGGTCGAGGTCAAGCTGCGCCGGCAGGGCCAGAAGATCCAGGCGGAAGTCAAACTACCGGAAAACACCGAGGACTCTTGCGCCACCACGGCCGGGAATGGCCGTTGCGGGTGGGTTCGCAGGCGGTCTCGATGGGATGATCTACTCTGGAAGGGTCTACGAAAAGCGTGGATTGCATCTCGTAGGGTAGGCTTCAGCCTGCCAAGTTCAAATTCTGAGAATTGGCGAGACTGTAGCAAGCTCACCGGGGCTTTCGGTCATTGGGCTGGCGGGTGCCACGGGTTCCGCTTTGGGAACCCGTGTCTGTGGGCTGGGGGTCGCTCGGCACGGGTTCCCAAAGCGGAACCCGTGGCACCCAGGAACGTTCTTCTCGGATGGCCCCGGTTCTCGTTGCTATAGTCTCGAATTGGCAGGCTGAAGCCTACCCTACGAGATCCGGTCCGGGCTTTTCGTGACACGCTTTGAGTGGACTACCCGGTTCCCTCCCGGCTCTCCTCGGTTAGAATGAGCGGCGAGCACCCGTCGCGTCGGTGCGGATCGAGGCGGGGAGGGAGGATGACCCATGTTAGCGCGCGTCACCCAACTGACGGTCAACGGAACAGTCCATCAACTGGATGTGGATGCCGAGCGCACGCTTCTGAGCGTGCTGCGCGACGATCTCGACCTCACCGGCGCCAAGTACGGCTGCGGCGAGGGGCAGTGCGGCGCCTGCACGGTCCTCGTGGACGGCCAGCCGACACACTCGTGTACCACCAAGGTCGGCACCCTGGCCGGCAAGACGATCACGACCATCGAGGGCCTGGAGAAAAACGGGACCTTGCACCCGCTCCAGCAGGCGTTCCTTGACCTCGGCGCGCTCCAGTGCGGCTACTGCACGCCGGGCATGATCCTGGCCGGCGTGGGCCTGCTCGCGCACGCCCGAGCCCAGCGATGAACAGATTATCGACGCCATGAACGGCAACATCTGCCGCTGTGGGACGTACACCCGCATTGTCGCCGCGATCCGACAGGCCGCCAAAGCCCTGCGCGGAGCGAAGTGATGACGAATGATCTCGACCTTTGTCCGCCGGAAGACACCGATCTGAGCCGCCGGGATTTCCTGCGGCGATGGGGTGGCGGGCTGGTCGTGCTGTGTTACGCGCCGCGCACGATGGCGGCGCCCGCCCGCTCCGAGGAACCCCGGCCCCATGCGGGGGAGCACGAGCCGCGCCGCGCTCAGCGCCTGGCTGCACATCGCCGGGGATGGGACCGTCACCGCCTACACCGGCAAGGTCGAGCTCGGCCAGAACGTGCGCACCTCGCTTTCCCAGGCGGTGGCCGAGGAACTGCACGTCGGCATCGACCGCGTGCATCTGGTCATGGGCGATACCGCGCTGGTGCCGTTCGACAACGGGACGTTCGCCAGCCTGACCACCCCGACCATGGGCCTGCAACTGCGCAAAGCCGCCGCCGTGGCGCGCGAGCGGTTGCTCGACCGCGCGGCCGAGACCTGGAAGGTCGAACGGGGGACACTGACCGCGGCCGGGGGCAAGATCGAGGACCCGAAGACGGGCAAATCCTTCGGCTACGGCGAGCTGACGGGCGGCCAGGAATTCGTCGAGACGATCGGCGACGACACGCCGCTGGCGCCTCCCGACCGCTGGCAGGTCGCCGGTCATGACGTGCCGAAAGTGGGCGCGGCGGCCTTCGTGACGGGGCGGCACAAATATGCCTCCGACCTGAAACGCCCCGGCATGGCCCACGGCAAGGTGCTCCGGCCCCCCTCCTTCGGCGCGACCCTGGACACGCTGGACACCTCCGCGGCCCAGGCGATGGCCGGCGTGCTCATCGTGCGGGATGGCGAGTTCGTCGGCGTGGTTGCGCCGGACGAAGCGACTGCCGAACGCGCGCTCGCCGCCCTCCGCGCCGCGTGGAAGACGATTCCCGGCGAATGCAACGACCGGGATGTCTTCGCCTACTTGAACCAGCACAAGAGCGCGGCCGCCGACCCGTCCCGGCTCCAGCGCGGCTCGATCGCCGATGGGATCGAAAGCCGCCGACGTGAGGCGATCGGAAACCTACACTGCCGCATTCATCGCTCACGCCGCGCTGGACCCGCGCGGCGGTGGCCGAGTGGGACGGCGACCGGCTGACCGTCTGGACCGGGACCCAGCGGCCGTTCGGGGTCCGGTCCGACCTGGCGCGGGCGTTCCGCCTGCCCGAGGACCACATCCGGGTGATCGTGCCCGACACCGGCAGCGGTTACGGCAGCAAGCACAGCGGCGAGATGGAGGTCGAGGCCGCGCGGCTGGCACGCGCGGCCGGTCGTCCCGTGCGCCGCGCGTGGACCCGCGAGGAGGAGTTCACCTGGGCCTATTTCCGGCCGGCGGGGATCGTCGAGGTCATCGCCGGGGTGCGGCAAGACGGCACGCTCACGGCCTGGGAGTTCCACAACACCAATTCCGGCACGGCCGGCCTGCCCACCCCTTACGAGGTGCCGAACCAGCTCATCGCGTTCCACCCGTCTCGATCCCCGTTGCGACAGGGCGCCTACCGGGCGCTGGCCGCGACCTTGAATCACTTCGCGCGGGAATCGTTGATGGACGAGCTGGCGCGTGGCCTGAAGCTCGACCCGCTGGCCTTCCGGCTCAAGAATCTCCAGGACGATCGGGCACGCGCCGCTTTCGAGGCAGCCGCCGCACGCTTCGGCTGGGGCCAGGCACGGGCCGGCGAGGGCCATGGGTTCGGCCTGGCCGGGGGGCACGACAAGGGGGCGGCATTCGCCACCTGCGCCGAGGTCGCCGTCGAGCGCGGTTCGGGCCAGGTGCGCGTGGTTCGGATCGTCACCGCCTTCGAACCGGGCGCGATCGTCAACCCTGACCACATGAAGAACCAGGTCGAGGGCGCGACCATGATGGGGCTGGGCGGAGCGCTCTTCGAAGCGGTCCGGTTCCAGAACAACCGCTTGCGCAATCCCCGATTCTCAAGCTACCGCGTGCCGCGCTTCCGCGACCTGCCCCGGATCGAGGTTGTCCTGCTCGATCGCAAGGATCTTCCCCCCTCGGGGGCCGGCGAGATTCCCATCGTGGGCGTCGCCCCCGCGATCGCCAACGCCATTTACGACGCGACCGGCACGCGGCTTCGCAGCTTGCCGCTCGTGCCTGACGGGTGGAAGGGGTAAGGTCCGCATTCAGGCTACCCGGCCCTGGCAAGCCCGACGCGCGAGCGAGTGCATCTTGCCAGGCAGGAAAAGGCAAATGCACTCGCTGGCGCGTCGGGCTTGCCAGGAGCGACGCCGCCTTATTCCCGGATGGTGGGCCGAGCCCACCCTACAAGACCTTCACATCACTGCGGATTATCGAGCGAAGCGACCACCTCGCCGCGGGGGGTGTCAGCTAGCGCGCCGACGGGGCGCTTGCCGATCAGCTCCTCGATCTCGGCGACGGTCAGCACCTCGCGTTCGATCAGGGCCTCGGTCAGCCGTTCGAGCTCGTCGCGGTGTTCTTCGAGCAGGCGGTAGGCGCGCTCGTCGGCCTCGCGGAGGATGCGGGCGACCTCCTCGTCGATGACCTGGGCGGTGTGCTCGGAGTGGTCGCGGGTCTCGCTCATCTCGCGGCCGAGGAACGGGTGCTCCTCCGACGCCGCGGAAGAAGACCGGGCCGACGCGCTCGCTCATGCCCCACTGGGTGACCATCATCCGGGCCAGGCGCGTGGCCTGTCTTCAGGTCGTCGGCGGCGCCCGCGCTGAGGTCGTCGTAGACCAGCCGCTCGGCCGCACGGCCGCCCAGGACGACGGTCAAGCCGGGCCTTGACCTCGCTCTCGTTGATGCTGACGCGGTCCTCCTCGGGCAGGAACTGGGTGACGCCCAGGGCGCGGCCGCGGGGGATGATCGTCACCTTGTGGACCGGGTCGGCGTCGGGCGTGAGCCAGGCGACCAGGGCGTGGCCGACCTCGTGGTAGGCGGTCAGCCCGCTTGTCCTTCTCGGTGATGACCTCCTCGCGCTTCGCCCCCATGATGATCTTGTCGCGGCGGCGTCGAAGTCGCGTCATGTCGACGCTTGTCCTTGTCCTCGCGGGTGGCCAGCAGGGCGGCCTCGTTGACGAGGTTGGCCAGGTCGGCGCCGCTCATGCCGACGGTGCCGCGGGCGATGCTGTCGAGGTCGACGTCGGGCGCCAGCGGGATGTTGCGGGTGTGGACCTTGAGGATCTCGAGCCGGCCCTTGCGTGGTCGGCCGGTCGACCGTGACGTGGCGGTCGAACCGGCCGGGGCGCAGCAGGGCGGGGTCGAGCACGTCGGGCCGGTTGGTCGCGGCCAGGACGATCACGCTCTCGTTGGGCGAGAAGCCGTCCATCTCGGTGAGGATCTGGTTGAGCGTCTGCTCGCGCTCGTCGTGGCCGCCGCCGAGCCCCGCGCCGCGGACCCGGCCGACGGCGTCGATCTCGTCGATGAACAGGATGCAGGGGCTGTTTTCCTTGGCCGTCTTGAACATGTCGCGGACCCGGCTGGCGCCGACGCCGACGAACATCTGGATGAACTCGGAGCCCGAGATCGAGAAGAACGGCACGCCCGCCTCGCCGGCCACGGCGCGGGCCAGCAGGGTCTTGCCCGAGCCGGGCGGGCCGATCAGCAGGACGCCCTTGGGGATCCGCCCGCCGAGCCGCTGGAACTTCTCGGGGTTCTTGAGGAACTCGACGATCTCCTGCAGCTCGCTCTTGGCGTTCTCGAGCCCGGCCACCTCGTCGAACGTGGTGCGCTGCTTGGACTTGTCGTGCCGCTTGGCCGGGCTCTTGACGAAGCTGCCGAGGATGCCGCCGTCGAACTGGTCGCGCGCCCGCCGCATCATGAAGTAGATCAGGCCGACGATCACGAACGTCGGCAGGAGCAAGCGTGATCCAGACCAGGCTGCCCGCCCCCGGCTGCGCCGAGGTTTCGATGCGGACGGGCTGCCGCGACCGGGTGGTCTTCGTGCCGTTCTCGACCACTTCCCGCGTCTTGCCGCGCAACTGGTTGATGACCGGTTGAATCGATTCGCTCGGAGGGGAAATAGGTGAAGAACTGCTTGACCTTCTTGGGCGGCTGGGCGTCGGGGGGCTGGTAGGGCCGCTCCTCGCGGAGCTCGCCGTGCACTCGGTGCCCTGGATGATCAGGCTCTTGATGTTGTCGTCCTCGACCTGATCGAGGAACCAGGTTGTAACTGACCTCGACCTCGTTCTTGGAGGTGTGCAAGTAAATGATCAGGCCGAAGCCGGCGATCAGGAAGAGCCAGAGCCAGGGCGGCGTCGGCGACCCGCCGGTAGCCGTTGGGCTTGCGACCGGCGGCGGGCCGGCGAGGCGATTCCTGCGGCGGTCGACTCTCCATGCGATCTCAATTCCTCGGACACCTCGGGAAGCAGATCGCATCAGGCCGGCGAAACGAGGGCCTCGACGACAAGGCGGGCACTCTGCCGCCCATCGCACCCGTCTCGCGGAACACGCCGGACGGGGATGACCTCGTTCTGTACTCGCTCGATTGTAGCTTCACACGACGAAAAGTTCAGTGCGGGGTACGCGAAACGGGGTTTCAATGCGTGCGTCTGGCTTCCAGCCACTTCTCGCAGTCGATCGCGGCGGCGCAGCCGGAGCCGGCGGCGGTGATGGCCTGGCGGTAGTGGGTGTCCACGACGTCGCCGCACGCGAAGACCCCCTCGACGCTCGTGGCGGTCCCGTAGTTCGGGAAGTCCGTCCGAGCGCACGCCGCCGGGGCGCCGACCCCGTTCCAGGCCAGGGCGGTCCGGTTCAGGAGGTAGCCCTCGGGGGTCATCGCGAGCTGGCCCTTGAACACGGCCGTGTTCGGGATCGTGGCCGATCGCCAGGAACAGGCCGTCGACGGCAGGTCGCGGGTCGAGCCGTCCTTGGTCGAGCTCAGCCTCACGCCCTTGAGCAGCGGGTACGGCTCGGTCTCGCCGAGACTTCGCGACGACCGCGTTCCAGGCGTATTCGACCTTGGGGTTGGCGAAGAGCCGCTCCTGCATGATCTTCGAGGCGCGGAGCTGATCGCGGCGGTGGATCAGCGTGACCTTGCTGGCGAACCGGGTCAGGAAGGTGGCCTCCTCGACGGCCGTGTCGCCGCCGCCGACGACGGCGATCGCTTGCCCCGGTAGAAGTGGCCGTCGCAGGTGGCGCAGGTGCTCAGGCCCGTAGCCCATGAAGTGCATCTCGTTGTCCAGCCGAGCGTCCGGCCGAGGCGCCGGTGGCGACGATCAGGGCCTCGGCCGTGTAGTCGAACGTGGTGCCGCTTCGGGATCACCGCTGGGGTCATCGGTGGTGGCACGAGGAAGGGACGGCGGGACAGGTCGACGGCGATGACCGTCTCGAACCGGCAGTCGGCGCCGAACCGCTGGGCCTGCTTCCGCATCCGCTCCATCAGCTCCGGGCCCAGGATGCCCTCGGGGAAGCCGGGGAAGTTCTCGACGGCGGTCGTCCAGGTCAACTGGCCGCCCGGCTCGCCTCCCTCGAACACCACGGGCTCCAGGTTGGCCCGGGCCGCGTACAGCGCGGCGGTCAGACCCGCGGACCCCGAGCCGATGACGATCACTGGGACGGAATGCGACATCTTGCCCTCGCACGCCCGGTCCGAGAGCACGCGGCCGTCAGACGGCAGAACGCGGTCCCGTCTCGTCACTGCCAGCGAAGCCAAGGCGCATGCATCCCACGCCGTACGTGCTGGCCAAACCGTCGGCCGAGTCCTCCGAGTAGCCGACCGCGGAACTCGGAGTCGGACGACCCGAGCGGCGTCGCCGAGAGTCCGCAGGCACGTGACGCCGCAGTGTCTGAGGGCAGCGACCGTGCAGGGACAGCCGGATGTTCCACGGACTTGACCGGTTAATTCGTAGGCGTGACACCAGCCGGGGAGACCATGACCTAGATTCGCCTTAGGAGAGTGAGTTCCGTCCGGCCTGTGCCGTCGTGCGGCCGGAGGTGGGTCCGTGGCGTGCGAGTTGCGAAGTCTCACGAGGAGTTCCGGACCATGCTGGTGCTGACGCGGAAGTTGATGGAAAAGCTTTTCATCGGCGACGACATTTGCGTGACCGTCGTCCGGCTGGAGGGCGGGCAGGTCCGGCTCGGCATCGACGCGCCCCGCGATATCCGGGTCATCCGGGGCGAGTTGACCCAGCGTTCGGCACCCGCCGCGCCTGTCAGGCGCCGAGCCGCCCGCGCCGCGCCGCCGCCCGGTCCGGTCGCGGATCATGCGTCACTCGACCACTCTCTCACGGAACCGGTAGCCGACGCCGCGGACCGTCTCGATAAGGTCGGCCGCTTCGCCCGAGCTTCTTCCGCAGGCTCTTGATGTGGACGTCGATCGTCCGTTCCAGGACGACGGCGTCCTCGCCGATCGCGGCGTCCATCAGCTCATGCCGGGTGAAGGCCCGGCCCGGCTGGCGGAGCATCACTTCCAGCAGACGGAACTCGGTCGGGGTCAGGGCCAGTTCCTTGTCGTCGAACAGCGCCCGGTGGCGGTGCCGGTCGATCACCACCCCCTGGCTCTCGATGACCGCGCCCTGCGGCGTCGCCTCGCGCTCGCGCCGCCGGCGCAGCTCTTTCTTGATCCGCTCGATCAGCACTTTCATGCTGTACGGCTTGGTCACGTAGTCGTCGGCCCCGATCGCGAAGCCGACCAACTGGTCGGACTCCTCGGCCTTGGCCGTGACCATGACGATCGGGATCTCCCGCGTCTGGCTGCCCGCCCGGAGCTCGCGGCAGACCTCCAGCCCCGGCTTCAACGGGAGCATCAGGTCGAGCACGATCAGGTCGGGCAGCTGCAACTGGGCCTGCCGCAGTCCGTCCTGTCCGTCGTACGAAGCGAGGACCTCAAACCCCTCACGCTCCAGGTTGTACGTCAACGGCTCGACCAGCCCCCGTTCATCTTCGATGATCAGAATCTTGGGCTTGGGCATCGGAAGGCGGGGCTCCCACCGGGTTCTTCTCAAAGCGTGCAGGAAACGCCCGGATCGAGTCTTGTAGGGTAGGCTTTAGCCTGCCAATTCCGTAATCCGGATTAGGAATTGGCAGGCTAAAGCCTACCCTACAAGAGGGAATCCACTGCATTCGTACAAGCTCTCAGTCTAACCCCGGCCGCCCCGTTTCCGATGAGGGTTTGATGAAATCCCGTGAAGCTCGGGGCGGAGTGCGAGGCCCGAGACTCATCCCCAGGGGGTTCTTCGACCCCAGTCAGTCGCCCGGACGACCTCGACCATGTTGCCGCCGGTCTCGCTCGCCAGCGGGCGAGCTGGCGTTCCGAGCCGGTCGGGTTCTTCCGCCATGTCGGCCAGGGCGATTTCCGAGTGCGCGACGCAATCGAGTTCTCGCGCCGCCACGCCCATCAGTTCAACCAGCTTGTGGACGATGTGGCGGGCCGGCTGCGGTTCCAGGGTGTAGGGATCGACCAGGTCGCCGCGTCAATCCGTGCCGGCAGGCGCACCACTTGTTCAGGCGGACCATCATCGGGTGGCTGTCGAACTGGTACGTCCCCGGTCGATCTCGGTCGAGAGCGCCTGCACGAGGCACTGGATCAGCGCCGTCAGGCCGAGGACCGCGCAAGGTTGGCCGGCAAGTCGCAGATGCGGATCTCGATCGTCCCGAAGTTCGGGTGCGGGCGCACGTCCCACCAGACCTCGCGGATCGTCTGGATGAACTGGGTGTTGACCATGTGCCGCAGCAGCCAGGCATATTCGCTCCAGTTCCGCATCAACGGCGGGAGGCCCGAGGTCGGCAGGTCGGCCATGATCTTGGAACGCTACGAGTGCAGCCCCGTGTTCCGCCCGCTCCAGAACGGGCTGTTGGCCGAGAGCGCCAGCAGCGTCGGCAAGTGGCGCAGGATCCGGTCGGAGATCATGACCGCCTTGTCGCCCGAGTCGAGTCCGACATGCACGTGCAAGCCGAAGACGACCAGCCGGCGCGGGTCTCCTGGAGCAGCTCGACCAGGCCCAGGTAGCGCTCTTGCGGCGTGATCTTCTGCTCGAACCAGGGCGAGAACGGGTGCGTCCCCCACCAGAGCAGCCGCACGCCGACGCGCTGCGGCGGCCTGCTCGACCACCCGGATTTTCTCTTTCAGGTCCCGCTCGACGTCGGCGACCGTGTGGCAGACCTCGGTGTTGATCTCGAGGTAGCACTGCATCAGCTCGGGCTTGACCTTTTCGCGGAACGGCTCGGGAATGCCCGCCTGGACGGCGTCGAAGGCGCTGGTCAGGGCCATCGTCCGCGCGTCCACCAGTTGGAGCTCGATCTCGACGCCCAGCGTGGGCCGGTCGTTGGGATGGAACCGGGGAATCTCCACGGGCGGCCTCCGGGGGGAAGCGGATGGTGCGCGCGTCGCCTGCCTCCAATTATCGCAAGTCAAGGGCTGGTGGCCAGTAAAACCGCACTCCGGGCCAGTATCCGGGCGCCGATGACCAGCGCGCGCTCATCGATGTCGAAGAGCGGCGAATGCAACGACGGCCAGGGTCCGGCCCCGGGAGAGGCGACGCCCAGGCGGAACATGCAGCCTGGCGTGTGGTCGAGATACGCCGCGAAATCCTCGCCGCCCAGGCTGGGGTGAACGAGTTCCGAGAACCCGCTCGGTGCCCACGACTTCCATGGCCGCCCGGCTGACGACCGCAGTGACGGCCGGATCGTTGACGACCGCGTCGGGACCGTGCAGGAAGGTCAGGTCGATGGTCGTGCCCGACGCCTCGCCCACCGCCCGGCCGATGGCGCGAAGTTTGCGATCGATGGCCTCGGTCTGGACGCGGCTGAAGGTGCGGATGGTGCCTCGCAGCAACACCTTGTCGGGGATGACGTTGGACGCGGTGCCCCCGCTGATCGCGCCGAAGGTCACCACGCTCGGCTCGCGGGAATCGACCGAGCGGGGCACATTCTGATAGACCGACGAGATGAACTGAACGGTGGCGGCGATCGGGTCAATCGCCTGGTGCGGCCGCGCCGCGTGCCCGCCCCGGCCGTGGATGGCCACGTGCATTTCCGTGCAACAGGCCGTCATGGGGCCATCCCGCGCGCACGATCCGGCCGACTTCCTGCTCGGGATCGACGTGCAGGGCGACGATGGCCGCGACGCCTTCCACGGCGCCGGCCTCGACCATCTCGGCCGCGCCCCCGCCGCTCTCCTCGGCGGGTTGAAAAATCGCCCGCCAGGCCGCCGGTTCGGGCAAGATTCCGTTGACGTGCTGCAAGGCCAGGGCCGTCCCGAGCACGATGGCCGTGTGCCATCGTGGCCGCAGCCGTGCATCAGGCCATCTTTGGCCGAGCGATAAGGAACGCTTTTCTGATCCTGCATGCGGAGCGCGTCCATGTCCCCGCGCACGGCGATGAGCCGTTGCCCGGCTCTTGGTTCCGGCCCGGCGATGATTCCTCGCTCCGACGGTGCGATGCGGTACGGGATCGCCGCTTCGTCGAGGATCGCGCCAGCCACTTCGTCGTCTGGTACTCCTCGCGGCTGGGCTCGGGGTGCGCGTGCAGGTGGCGGCGGGCGTTGCGCAGGAACTCGACCCGCTCCGTCAGGAAGTCGTCAATCGCGGCGCACCAATCGGGCATGAGTTGAAGGATACGTGATCGGGCGTCTTGATCCAAGGGGAGCCTTCAGTGCGTTGAGGCTTGTTCCCTCTTCGTAAGGTGGGCTCGGCCCACCATCATGGGTTCCCGGATGGTGGGCCAGAGCCCCACCCTTACGAAGACTGGACTGCACGTTCGGGGCGCGGCAAGATCAAGTGTGGCGAGGGAAAGGAGGTGGCCCGATGGACCCGTGGCCCCGTTTCAAGCTGCGCAATTTGATGGTTCTTATCGCGATCATTGGCCTTGACTGGCATGTTCATTCCGTGTACCGTCGAGACGGACTTCACTGCAGGCCGCAGTGTATCAACAACCTCCGCCAGCTTGCGATCGCACTCCAGGGTTACATGAACGCCCACGGCGCATACCCCAACGCGGGCACCTTCGGCGAGCGTCCCGAGGCATTTCCCTGGCCCGGGGCGGCCGGGCTTTGATGCCCGTGAGTCGATCATCTTCCAAACACTCCGTGATCCCTCCGCGTTCGCCGCGCAAATTCCCGTATCGGCTGAAGGCGAGAACCCAGATCGGGCCGTTGCGGAGCTGGGTCGTGGACATTCTGCCGCAGCTTGACAACACGGCCCTGTACAACCAGTGGGATAAGCATCGCTTGTACTACAGCCGTTCGGTCAATTACGGCATCACTAACAACTACACGATTGCCTCGACCTGGATCTCCTGCCTGGGCTGCCCTGATGACGATTCGCTCGAACCAGGCCAAGGCAACCTCTCCTACGTCGTCAACGGCGGCTTCAGCCGCTGGCCGGGGCATACGGTCTGGAACGCGGAAACCGGCCGTCTCGAAGGCGTTTTCCCGCCCGGCTTGACCGGATCGCTTCAAGGCGTGGCGCTTGGATACGGGAAACCGCTCGACTGGGGATCGGACATCGCCCGGCGCACCGGCGTGATGTTTCTCGGCACGGCGCAAGGCAACACCCCCTGGGACGTCAAGACGACGCCGAGCGACATCCCCGACGGGATGAGCACCACGGTCCTGCTGTCCGAGAACACCCTCGCCGGCTATGCGCCCGCCGGTAAGAACCCCTATTCCGGCGGCCTGGAAACGAACTGGGCGGCACCGCTGCCGAACTCGGTCATGTTCTTCGGCTCGGACGACGTCTGCGGCGGCCCGTTCCACAACTCGCCCGGCAGTGGCCGGTGCCAGGAGGACAAGGGCCTCCGGCCCGTTCCCAAGGGTGCGACCTTCGAGACGGGTCCGTCCTGGGCCGACGCCAACCGTTACCGTTCTTTCGAAGGCATCAATGCCAGCACGTGCTACGGCATCGTCACCGAGGGCGGCTTCCCGTATCCTTCCAGCGGCTATCCGGGCGGCGTTTGCGTGGCGATGTGTGATGGCTCCGTCCATTTCGTCCGCGACACGATCGACGGCACCGTCTGGGCCCGCCTTCTCACCCCGGCCGGGAGCCTTCTCCGCATCGGCCCGAATGGCGAAGGCGGGGACTTCCGCCAGGGCTCACTGACTCAGGCCGACCTGGAGCCGTGATCGGGCCGCACCCTCGACCAGGACCAGGATGAGCGATTGCTCCAGCTCGCCGGCTTGAAGCCGAACGGTCCGCGCCGCTCTTGTAGGCGACCTTGCCCTGGCGGTCGATCAGGTAGAGCCGGCTGGGCATCCCGCTGTAGCGGGCGCCGACGGTGTCGTCGATCGTGTCGACGAGCATCGGGAAGCCCAGGTCCGAGCGGCTTGCCGCAGGTCTGGGCGACCTCGACTCGCTCGTCGTAGCTCCGCGGCTGCGCGCAGCGCGACGCCGACGCGGTCGTTGCTCTCCATCCGCCAGCCGTCGGTCGGGTGCGCCTCGCGGACGTAGACCATGACGAACGTCGCCCGGTCCTTGTAGCGCCGGTAGAGCTTCTCGACGTTCCCCGCCTGGCTGCGGAACGGGCCGCAGGTGAAGTTGCCGAAGACCAGCACGACCGGCTTCGGCCCGACCAGCTTCGAGAGCGTGACCTCGCTCCTTGCCGTCGTCGCGTCTTGAGGGTGAAGTCGGGCGCCGGCTCGCCGAGCTCGGGCCCGGCTGGAGCGAGCCGATCTCCTGGCGGAACAGGCCCTTGACCAGCGTCTCCTTCGACGGGCCGGGACCTCGCGAGGCCCTCGGCCGGGCGCGCGGGCGGCGGCGAGTGGCGCTCCTGAGGTCGTCCCGAGCGACAGGAAACCGTGGCTGCCGCTGTCGGGCTGCGTCGAAGAACGCCTCGAATTCCTCGCGCGTCACCTTGCCGTTGCCGTCGCGGTCGGCCCGGGAGAACCAGCATCGGCCCCGGCGAAGGCGTCAGGGCGTGCGGCGAGAAATCGAAGTCGGCCGCGGTCAGGACCCCGTCGCGGTCGCGGTCGAGCCGGGCGAAATCGGCGTCGGGGCCGGCGAACTCGTGCGCGAGATCCGGCCGTCGCCGTCGCGGTCGAGCCGCGTGCGGGTCGCCTTCCCAGTCGAAGCGGGTCTGGGCCACCGCCCTGCGGAACCAGCCGTCCTCGGGACCGAGCTGGCTTCCCTGGAGGATGTCCGCCAGCATGGCGAGCCACTCGGGATGATCGGGCCAGACCACTTCGAGCACGGCCACCGCCCGCGGTGCCTCGGCGGGCGCTGTGCCGCGTTCGTCCGCCTGTGCCGGCGGGTTCGACACGATCCCGGCCCAGGCCAGACCGACCAGGACCATCCTCTTAATATAAGGATGAACGCCGAAACGGTGGACTCTCATTGCTTGTGAATTCCACGCAAGAAGTGATGGCGGAGCGAGATGATGTGTCAGGCGAAGCGAGATGTCCGGGTCGACAATTGTAGGGTGGGCTCGGCCCACCAGTATTTCGGAGGAAAATTGGTGGGCCGAGCCCACCCTACAAAGGCCTTACTCCAGGAGCATACTGTCAATGCCGCAACGCGGTGGCCGCGTCGAGAACCGCTTTGAGCAAGGCGGAGGGGTCCACTACGTCCCACATTCGGTACCAGACGTAGATCATACGCGAGCGCGGTTCGTTGTTGGAATCGAGCCTGGCGATCGCGGCGCCCAGTTCGTGTCCCGCCGGATCGACGAGCACGGCGAGCGGTTCGAATTGCCCCTGGAAATCCGCTCCGGGGCGCAGGGACGGAACCGCCGGTCGCCGCTCGGAGGAAACGGCTTCGATCCGAACGAGGACATCGCCCCGCGGAAGCGAAACAGTAAACCGTCCGACGGCGGTTCTTCGAACCCGCCTGCCAGGTGCAGCCCGACGCGCTGGCTGTAGCTGGTTTGCCCGCTGTCCAGGTCGTGGAACATCGGCCAGGGTTCGGCACTCGCCCAGACGATCACCCCGCCGGCTTTTCGTCAGCGCCGGAGGGCTTCATCGAGCGGCGCGCCTTTCGAGAAACGGGTGTGAACGTTCTCACCTCCGACGAAGACCAGGATGGGGAAGTCCTTCGGCGTGATCGTCCCCTCGCACAGCGCCGGGATGCGCACGAACTTCACGGGCAGGCCAGCCGCGACCATCTCGCTGGCCGCGATGCCCATGCTGCCGTCGGTCAAGACGCCGATCGTGCCGCCGGACCAGTTCGCAAATGTTCCTGCCGGCGCCGGGACGTGATCGAGGGGCGTCTTGAACGTGGCGGCCAGGGCCGTCGTGGCGTGGAGGTCCCGGTCGCCCAGCTCGAAGGAAGGCTCGATCTCGGACCCTTCGTGCCACTCGTTCCAGCTCGTGATCAGAGCCCAGTCGGCGCCGCCGTCGCTGCGCGGCCGCGAAGTTGGCTTTCAGCGTCTCGCCTTCGTGACTGCGACACAGGACAGGCCCGGCTTGCGGATTCTTGGTGTCGTCATAGCCCGGGATCACCGTGGCGCAGGCGAGCTTGCCCTGATCGTGGGCGAGCGCGGCGGTGAGCCGGACGAACCCGAGCGCCGGTGCTTCATCTCGTCGATCGACTTCCCGGCCAGCATGCCCGCCGTGTTGTAGGTGTGAATCGCGTCGAACACCTCGGCGGCATCGAGGCTGATCTCATCGCCGACGAGGTAAGGATTGACGCCCGTCTGCTTTTGCACTTGCTCCCGCACCGCCCGCCAACGCTCGACGGGCTGGAGTTCTCCGATGGCGCGGCCGTACACGAAGATCACCGGGCGTCCGTCCACCTTCAGCCAGGCCGGGTGTTTGCCGTATTGCTGGACCAGGAACACGGTTCTCCTCGACCGCCCGGGACACCCTGGACTCGACACTGATGCCGGCCGTGACGGCTTCCAGGTACGCCTAGACGACCCGATGATGCCGCTGGGCGGCTTCGAGGATGCCGCTCATGCAACGATCACTCTCGAACCTGTGTCCCGCGCCCCACCAGCTTACAATCGGGCCGTCGATGTTCGCCTCCGCCATTTGACGCATGTGGTGGTCGATCACGACCGGGTCTGCGCTGTCATAGGCCCCCTGAGTCGGGTAATGCGTGGTGGTGCCGATCGCGTGCCGGTCGGGCTGGACCTGCTCCGAATGGGCCCAGCGTCCGCTGTGCTCAGGCGTCGCGTACCAGGCGTAATCGAACGCCAGCACTCGGCGCAGAACCGCGCGCGCCGGCGCCGCCGCGGCGTCATGTCCTGCCCACGCGACCAGACCCGAACCCCACCGCCATCATCGCGGCCTTCAGGATGCCATTCATGATGAAACCCTCGGGTGTCCAACAACGACAGTTCTCTAGGCTGGGTCGACCCAGCCTACGCCTCCCATGCCCACGCCGCTATTCGTCACCGCGGATCGGGATGGTTTTACCCTCCCGGTCATGCGCCTTCACAGCTTGTAGCCGATCTGCCGCAAGAAGCCCTTGCGCCATTGGATGTCGGCTTCGTCCTCGACGCCTTTGACGGAGAACCCGTCCACCACGCCCAGGATGCCACGTCCTTGCTCGGTCTCGGCGATGATGACTTCCGTGGGATTGGCGGTGGCACAGTAGATGCGACAGACCTCGGGCACCATCTTCAACGTGTTCAGCACGTTGAGCGGATAGAAGCCCTCGCCGAGGAACACGATGAAGCTGTGACCGGCGGCCAGGGACGCGGCGTTCTGGCGCGCCAGCTCGATCATCTGAGGATCCGTCCCCGACCAGCGCACCAGGCACTTTCCCGAGGCCTCGCAGAAGGCCAGCCCGAACTTGATGCCGGGGACCGCGCTCGACCAGCGCTTCGTGGATATCCTCGACCGACTTGATGAAGTGCGTCTGGCCGAGAAGGAAATTGACCGCGTCCGGTTTCTCGATCCGCACCGTGACGAGCTGCATGATGATGAAGACTCCTCGTTGTGGGAAGGAATGTGGCTGGTGTCCACCGGCGAAAAAGAGCGATTACTGCAATTCCCACGGTCTCCCCTTGCTTTTCTGATCTTGCACGAGCTATAAGCTTACACTCTAGAGGAGCCTTACGACAATCCACACCCTGGGAGAGACACACATGGCAACAACCGCAACCAGGAGCCGGGGTAAGTCGGCGTTCATCAAGGAAGTCCTCATCGACAACCCCAAAGCCAACGCCACGGCCGTGAACGAGGCCTGGACGGCGGCCGGGATGGAAGGGACGATCAGCAATTCCCTGGTCAACAAGCTGAGGTCCGAGATGGGGTTCGCGGGGAACCTACATCGGAAGAAGGGCCGGAAGTCCAAGACCGCCGGTCAGAAGCGCGGGCGGCCGGCCGGGGCCGCGGAGCGCGCGGTCTCTCAATCCGAGACCCGCGGCGGCGATCGGTATAACCTGCTGGCGGACATGGAAGCCGACATCGACCGGCTCATCTTCAAAGCGATGCGCATCGGCAGCCTGCCCCACATCGAGGAAAGCCTTCGCGAGACCCGCCGGCTGCTTTACGGGGACTTCGCCGGGAAGCGCTCCTAGTGCGATTCACGCCCAGGTGGCCCCTGCTCGGAAAGCCCAAAGCGCCAGCGAGTGCATTCCCAATTGTAACCGTTGGAATCCATGCACTCGCTGGCGCTTCGGGCTTTCCGAGTAGGGTGCGTGAAACGCACCATTCTCTTTGTCGGACAAAGCCTTGGTGCGTTTCACGCACCCTACTGAGATAGGCTCTAATACGGTTCCCGGGAATTTTCTGCACAGCCGGGGGCGGCTGTGCCACAGAACTGTGGGCCAGCCGCCCTCGGCTGGCCAGCGCACCAAATTCCTGGGAACCGTATAAGGCCGTTTTGAGGAGGAAAGACGACCATGACATTTCTCTTACCGGCTCTGGTCACGAGCGTGTTCCTCGGCAATGCCGCGGCTCCCGCCGGCGCCGAGGATCCGCCGCCCTCGGCGGCGCGGCTCGTGAGCTTGGATGATCTTCAGAAACGGCTGGCCGATCCGGATCTCCGGCTGCTCGACGCTCGTCCCCGGCCGGCTTACGACCAGGGCCACATCCCCGGCGCCGTCTGGGTGGACATCGACGCGGCCCGGAAGCTCTCCGCCCAACCAGAAGGTCTGACCGCGCGTGCCGCCTGGGAGACATGGACGGCTTCGCTGGGGATCGGTCCCGCGACGGAAGTGCTCATCTATGACGCCAACCGGCAGCTTGACGCCGCCCGGCTCTGGTGGCTGCTGGGGTATCTCGGGGCCGAGAAGGTGGGTCTGATCGACGGCGGCTTCCCGCTCTGGGAGAAGCAAGGCCGGCCGGTCACGAAAGACGTTACCCCGGTGAAACCCGGATCATTCCGCGTGCACTTCCGCGCTGAGCGGCTCGCCACCAGGAGCGACGTGCTGGAAGCAATCCGGCGGAAGAGCGCCCAGGTCATCGATGCCCGCAGCGAAGCGGAATACCAGGGTACGCAACGGATGTCCAACAAGAGGGGCGGCCACATCCCGAGCGCCTGCAACCTGGAGTGGTCGGGCCTGGTGGATGAGAATCGGCGCTTCCTCGACCCGAAGACCCTGCGGGCGAAACTGGAGGCGCTGGGCGTCAAGACCGGCACGCCGGTCATCACCCACTGTCAGAGCGGCGGGCGGGCCTCGGTCGATGCCTTTGTGCTGGAACGGCTCGGATTCGCGGCCCGCAACTATTACCTGGGATGGTCCGACTGGGGTAATGTCGAAGAGACGCCCATCGCCCAATGACCGGAGAGTTCGCGGGCTCATCGCTCCGGCGGCCGGATTCACCACGGAGGCACGGAGAACACCGAGTTCTCACAGAGGAAGATCTTCTCTGTGTCTTCCTCGGTGTTCTCCGTGCCTCTGTGGTGAATAAGGCCCTCGAATTTCCCTCTCACCAGGATCAAAGACGACCCCCACCCCCACCCGGCGGCAGCTTGAAGATCGGGTTGGTGCTGAAGAAGGGCCGCGACGGGGCGATGGTGCCGAACCGCGTCGGGCGGTAGAGATAATACAACGTGCCCGGCGGGAACGGCGCCACCGTCACCGGCGCCGGCGGTCGCGGTGTCACGGCCAAGATCGTGGCCGTGACGGAGGGTGCCGTCGCCACCAATGCCAATGTCCCGTCGGGCTGCACCTTGTACTCCTGAACCTGGACCGTGACCGTCCCGCTGCCGGTGCCCGGCACCGTGCCCTGGAGCGTCAGATCGCCGATGCCCAGGCCGGGCAGGTGGAACTGGACGGGGTTCTGGGTCGGCTGGCCATCCAGGCCCACCAGGTGCGCGTTCACGACATTTTGACTGGAGAGGATGGTCGCCGTGTAAACATACTCGGTGTTGCCCGTGTTGTTGACCTGCAACGTGAACGTGCCGGTCCCCTTCGGGGCCACGATGCGCGTGTCCGGCGTGAACTGTGCCGTCAGGCCCACGGTGGGATTGCTGATTGTCACCGGGGTGTTGGCGCTGTTCTTGACGGCGGCATTGGTGCGCGAGGTGGCGATCGCCGTCAGGTTCAGGGCCTCATTCAGCGTGGCGAAATTGGCCGCGCTGACCGTGATCGGGATGAGGTTCGATTTCGCGCCCGCCGCGAGGCTGACCGTCGTGGCGCCGAGCGTCGAGCCCAGCGCGGCCGGGCCCGCCAGGCTCAGCGTGAAGGTATCCTTGGCGGTTCCCGTATTCTTCACCTGCATCGTGATCGTATCGCCGGGGAGCACCGGGTTCGTGGCCGGATTCACGGGTTGCCCATTCTTGAGCAACGACACGGCGACGCCGAGACTCAACACGTTGACCGTGCTGCTGGCCTGGCTCGTGATCGTGTGATTGCTCGTCGAGGTGGCCGACACGGTGAACGGCTGGCTTCCCGGATTGGTGATCGGTTGCGGCGTGAGTGTCAGCAACACGGTGCGGGCGTTGCTCGCGCCCGGCGCGACGGTGATCGTCGGCTGCGCGAAAGTGGCTGTGAAGTTGGCGAGAGGTGCGGCGAGGGCGAGATTCCGTGTCTTGAGTGTGCCACTGGCGTTGGTGATAGCGAAGGCAAGGTTGTATGTATCGGTTGTATCGCCCGTGTTGGTAACGATGACCTTGTACGTCGCGGGCGTGCCCTGTCCGGCGGTGGTTTGCACCGGGACGAGCTGGAGGTGGACCGCCTGGGTGTGGAGCGCCACATCGGACGCGACGGTCAACTGGCCCTCGGCCGAGTCGAAGGCACCCGCGGCATTTTGCGCCACGACGGTGAAGCCGTGAAGGCCCGGCGCTTCCGCGGTGGGCACGGTCACGGTGAGGGTCTTGTGGACGGTCGCGCCGGTCCGACCGTGACACTCGTGTCCAGGCTCGTGGTGAAGTCGTCCAGACCGTTGAGACTCAGGGCATACGTGGCCGGGTCCGTGGTCGAGGGATTGGTGAGCGCGACATCATAGGTGACCGTCGCGCCACGGTCGGCGGTCTGCGCGGGTGGCGTCAGGCTGATGATGTGTTCGCCGGCCACGACGACCGGGGGCAGGTTGATCGTATCGGTCAGGGTCTGGCCGGTGGTGGCCATGAAGGTCACGGCGACGCTGGTGCCCTGGCTGATCTGGCGCACCTCGCCGGGGGCCAGGTTGTCCACCGTGCCGGTGAGCTGGAACTGGCCGGAGCTCGAGGAGTTCCAGACGATCTGCGTGGCGGTCGTCGAATTGGCCGTGGGACTGGTCGTGCCGACGGTGAAGCCGGACGTCGACAGGGTGTGGGTGATAGTCAGCGCGCTGCTCGCGCCGCCGGGGTTGCCGACGCCGGATGTGCCGACCGGCCGCCAGTTCAGCGACTCGTTGCCGGCGGCCGCGAGGTCCGAGCCGCCGGTGGTCAGCACGTGGCCGGTGTCCAGCAGCGTCGGCTGGGCCGCGCCATTGATCGTGATATCAATATGCGCGGCGTGGGCCGTCTCGCCGTCGGGGTAGGTATTGGGGTAATTGAGCACGCCGAAATCGCTCGTATCGAAATTATAAGAAGTGGTCTGCGCGAGGATCAAGTTCCCTCCGGCGGGGACGACGTTGCTTCCCCAGAGGTCGAAGACCTGGCCGAACGCCAAGGTCACTTTCACGTCATCGATCGTGACCGGTGAGCTGGTGTTGTTTGTGATCAGAATGGCACCGGTATCATAGCTGGGGCCGGAGCCGACGAAGACGGTGTTCGGCGACCCGTCCCAGGGAACGGGGAAGAACGGACTGGGGCGCAGATTGTCGGCGTAGCCGACGGACACCGAGATCCCCGGCGGCAGCGAGGACGAGCCGCCGCCGCCCGTCGATCCCGCACCAAAGATCTTGGCGACGCTCTGGGGGCTGAAGACGTCGGGGCCGGCGGTGCTGGTCTTGCCCAGGAAAGTCGTGGTCACGTTCGGGTTGCCGGTCTCGGCGGTGCGGGTGACGCCGGGCGTGAAGATACCCGTATCGACAGTCGTCGTGCCCACCATGCCGGTGAACTCGAACTTCGTGTTGTCGTCGTTGGGACCGAGATTGGCGGTGTCGAGGATCGTCCCGGTGGCTTTGAAGAAGGTGTGGCTACTGGCAGGCTGGCCGTCGTTGGAAACGCCGGGCTCGACAATCACGCGGCCGCCGGCCGGGATGGTGCCGACCTGGAACGAGTCGGGCGTTCCTTGCCCGCTCACGGGCGTGATGGTGAACACGCCGTTGGTGATGTCGGCGGTGCTGGTATTCTCGATGACAAACACGGGCCCGTTCAGCGCGCCCAGGCCGAAGGTGTTCGCGGAGTTGTAGAACGCCTGGATGTCGCCGAGGCTCGGTGTCTGGGACGGCGGGGCGGCGACGAGGGCCGACGACTGGACCGAGATGGTGGTCGTCACGCTGGGAGAGCCGGGCGGCAACTGGGTGGGCGTCGTGCTGATGGTGGCCGTCACCGGCACGCCGATCAGCAGTGTCGTACTCGCCGAACGGCCGGGCAAGGGGACGCCGTCGGTCGTGCGCAATCCCACCTGCACGGTGTACAGGCCGGCGGCCAGCCCGGTCGTGGGCAGCAGGCCGAGGTTGACGGTCACGGGATCGGCGCTGGGGGCCAGTGGCACGGGCACGTCGGGCAGGCTCAGGCTGGTGACGGGATTCCCGTTCTGGTCGAGCAGGTCGATATGGGCCAGCAGGCTGCGGGCGGCGTTGGCGGTGTTGAAGACCTGGGCGCTGAGAGAAACCGGCGTGCCGCTGTTGACGGAGCTGGGCGAGAGGGTCACGCCGAGCACGTCGGCCGACGCCGGCCGCACCGCCACCTCGGCCGAAGCCGAGTGCGACACCAGGCTGGCAGCGGCCGTGACCGCGAGCGTGAAGATCTGGCTGGAGACGAGCGTCTGGTTGAGCGTGATCGGCACGTTGAGGGTCTGGCCCGGCAGGAGTTTGACCTGAGTCATCCCGCCGAGATCGGCCGACACGTTCGCGGGCAAGGTGTTGGTGCTGAGCGTTAGACTGATCGGGTCGGGGCTCTGGCTGGTCAGTTGGAGAGTGAAGGTCTTGCTCTGGCCGGGCTGGACGCCGTCCGGGCTGGTTTGGAGGTCGGCGAGAGTCGGCGAGAGGGTCATCGTGAACTGCTGATCGGCCTCCTGCGTGAGCAGGGGCGTGAGCTGTTTGAAGAAGGCGGGCACCGCGCTCAGCAAGGTGGAGACGTTACTGCCCGGGTTGGCGTCGGTGATGAGGGGCTGGAGGGCGGCCACGAGGCTGGGCGTCTGCTTCGCCAGCGTCGGGTCGGCCTGGATGAGCGTGTTGAGATTGTTGAGCTCGAGCTGGACGTGCTGGAGTTGCGCCGGATCGCTCGGGCTGGCCTGAAGCTGCGCCAGGGCATCGGCCAGGTTGGAGAGGGTCCCGCCGATCTGGGTGTTGCCCGCGGCGCTGGCGGCCTGTTGCACGGCAACGACCTGTGCCGACCGGACCGTCAGACCGATGTTCGCGGTCGCCGTCTGAGGCGCCGCGGACGGACCAAAGGTGGCCGTGATCGGGATGTTCAGCGCGCTGTTGAGCGGAACGGTGCCATCGGGCGTCAGTGTGACCATGACCGTCTGGGATTGACCGGGCACCAGCGACACCGACGATCCCAGACCGGCGGCCGTCACACCCGTCGGCGGGGTGGCCGCCAGCGTGACGGTCTCGGGCAGGTTGCCCACGTCCGCCAGCGTGATCGTGTCCGCCACCCCGGCGCTGGTGGTCGTGCTCACGGCCGACGGACTGGCGGCGATCGTCACGGCGTCAATGCCTGGCACCGTGAACGATTCGGACGCGCTGGTCGTGATCGTCGTCGGATTCGTCGTGCTGGTGACTTTCACATCGAACGACACGCTGGAGCCCAGCGCGGGAATCTGCCCGGTGGTGGGATCGACACAGATGCCGATCTCGGCCGTCTGTCCCGCCGGGATCGTGATCTGCGGCAGACTGGTATCGGCCGTGAACCCGGTGCCCTGGGTGATCGTGGGCGTCAGAGTGAACGTATCCGTGGTGCTTTCGAGATTCTTGATGCCGATGCGGAAGACCGTCGGGATCTGCGCACCGCCGACGGGGACGGTGAACAGCGGATCGGGGATGATCGCCGCCGCGAGGTTGGTCTGACCGCTGGTGCCGAGTGTCGCGAACTGCGGGGAGGCGGTTGGGGGAGCGTAGAGCACGGCGCCGACGGGCGGGTCCACGCCCTGGGTCCCCGCGCCGACCTGGTTCGAAAGCTCGACCAATTGCGCGCTGATGCTGACGAACCCTGCCATGACCTTGGCGGCGACGGCTTCCTGGCCCTTGAGCTGTTGCAGAAGCTGTCTGATCTGGGGCAGGAGTCTCGCCTTCCCCAGTCCGGAGCTGTTGTACTGTTTTATCAGGTTTTGCAGCCGGATCAACCCCTGGGCTTGCTGGGCGGTGATGGAGGGCCCGACCTGACGCACCGAGAAGTCCTCGCCGATGTGAGTCCCGTTGTCGAGCACGGCGATCGCGTTGCCCGTGGTGGGATCGAACTCGACCCAGGCCGAGTGCGGCGCCCCGTTGAGCGGGGCGGTCGTGGTCGGCACCAGCACCGTCTTGCCAGCCTGAACGCTCGCGGTGATGCGCGCCTTCGCCTCGTCGGAGATATTCAGCGCGGCCAGATTGCCGATCGAGTTCGCGTCAATCTGTTTCAGCGATGCCCCCGGCACGGCGAGGGCTTGCAGGAAGACGTCCATCGCCCCGGTCGTGGTCATCGTCGCACTCTGTCCGCCGAGGCTGAGTATGCTCTCCTCGGCGAAGCTGTCCGCGATGCCGGTCAGGAAGCGCAGCACGGGGACGGTCTGGGCGCTCTGGCCGGGCGCTGCGTAGCTCCGCGGCAGGTTCTGCAGGATGTCGATGGACAGTACGCTCGTGGGAGACTCGGGCGAGCTACTCACGGCGACGATCCGCGGCGTGTCGAAGTAGGAGTGTGCCAGCAGGTCGCTGCTCTGTTGCCGCAGGACACCGTCATCGGCCGCGGCGAACGTGGCCCCGATCAGCGAGGTCTGCTCGACGTTGACCTGCCGGGCCAGCGCGAGGGCCGTCTGATTCGAGGGGTCGATCGTCGTCGCGCTGGCCGGCACCTGCGCGCTGAGGGCCGCCGCGTCGCGATTGAGCGCGTTCTCGCGCGCGTTCAAGGCCGCCTCGGGGGGCGCCGAAGGCGAGATATCGAGAGTCACGATGTCCTGGTCCGTCAGCGCCGGGCCCGTGCCCGGATTGACGCTGAGGCTGCTGCCCGTCCCTCCCTGGCGCACGGCGAAGCCGATGCGATCGAAGAGGGTCTTCGTGACCATCGACGACGTGCTCGGCCCGCCCTCCTGGGGGTTCGTCGTGGTGACGTTCAGAAACAGTCCCGTCAGGATCTGGCTGCCGAACGGGAAGTTCGTCAGGACTTCCTGGTAATCCTGGCCGTGAATGAGCGTGTCCTGGCTCGGGTCGCTGGCCAGGTCGCCCAGTTGAATGTAAGGGGAATAGGTGTTCGTGATCGCGGAGAAGATGGCGCCGATGCTGGTGGAGCTGACCAGATTGCCGACGGTCAGCGGATGGCCCACCAGTTCCGCGTCATAAAACGTCTGGGTCAGCACGGGCGTGCCTTGTGGCGGTCCACCCCCGAGGCCGAACAGACTGGCGGCGGTACTGGTGATCTCGGCGTTGAGTTGAATTGTCGTCGTGGCGCGCTGGGCGTCCGGGATCTGGGCGAACGTGGTCGCGGGGGAGGCGAACGAGTCGCCGATCTTGGCCCCGCTGATCAGCGGGTCGGCGTCCTGCATGCCGCCGCCCGTGTTGAACTGGAACCAGGTATGGTCGCGGGTCTCGGCGAGCAACTGCGGATCGGTGGCCGGGCTGGCGACGGGCGTGCCGTTGTCCAGGCAGCCGATCACGCGCAGCGGCGCCGGGAACATGGACAGGATAAGCTGTTGCGCCAGGTTGTCCGGCAGCGTCCCCTGCACGTACTGCGCCGGGATGCCCGAGGCGCGGCATCAGCGCCACGCCCAGGTTGGCCACATCGAGGGAGTCGCCGGCGCCCGACCAGAGCGTGCCGCGGGCGCCCCGTACCGAACCTGTGTACGAGTCGTACCCGATCTGGGATTGCAGGAAGTGGAAAATATTCCCGGCGTCGTAACCGAGCTTGGCCGCCTCTTCCTGGATGAACGGATCGTTGGCGTCGAGGGTGGCGGCCAGTGGATCGTTCGGGTTGGTGGGTGGCGCGAGCAGGCTGTTGCCGCTGGCATCCGTCGGCGCATGGCCCGCGCTCAAGGTCGCGGGGGTCGTGGCGGCCGAGACCGCGTTCCCGTCGAGCGTGGCAGAGGCTTGGGCGCCGATCGTCCCGCTGCCGTCGAGTTGCGTGATGGACGTTCCACCCAGGTTGACCGTCACGCTCACGCTGGCCCGGCCGTTGCCGGGGATCGTGCCCAGGTTCCAGGACAGGTTCGAAATGGTCTGAGTGGGAGGCTGCGAGGCACTGGCGAAGGTCACGCCCGACGCCAGGGTCGTGGTCAGTTGCACGCCCGTTTCCGGGTCCGCCGACTCGTTATAGACGGTGTACGTGATCGTCTCTTGATGGTTCTGAACGTCGCCCGCGAAGTACGAGGACAGAGTCCGCCCGACCACGATACTGGCCGGGGTCGAGGCATCGAGCAGCGTGCCGCGACTCGAGCAGCTCGATCCCGGGATGCGCGGGCATGCGGCGAGAGGACGTGGTTCGAAGACGCAGGGGAGAATACGTCCCCACCCGAGGCAGGATGCGCAACATGACCGGACCTCTTGAGTCTGAGACTTCAATGCAACTCGAATCGAAATGAGAGACCACATGAGCTGTCAGCCACGAAGTGGACGCGACCTCTACGGCCGGCGCCAGAGACCGGATGATCCCGGCCGAGTCTGGCGGATGAGAACGGGCACGAGAACCCGCTCAAGACGGACAGAACCGCTGATGGCGAAGTGGGGGGAATGATCCCGACTCCATGGGGCCCATGATAGAGACTGTGCGGAAGGAATCAAGCACCCAACCAGCTTTTCTTTCTCGATCCCAAGCTATGCCGGATGCGCGAGACGGAAAACCCCCTGTGCGTTCCGACTCATCAGTTGACACGGACCGGGGTCAACGGGTATCTCTCGACGTGTGGCCCGTGAGTGGCTACAAGGCAACACCCACCGGATCGGTGCCGCCCCGAGGCCAGACGCCGGCCCAACGGACTGGACGGAACGAACCAACCTTTATTGCCTCCCCGGGCCCTGCGACGTGGCCCCAACCCGCGACGATGTGCCGGCTTTCACCATCCCCCCGAGCAACGCTGACGCCCTGTTGACGATTCGACCCGAACCCCGCCCCGTGACGATCCCGCCAGTCTGACCCCCGGGTCAGACGCGCCGACCCCGGACCCTTGATGTCCCCTGAGCGACACCACAACCCTGTGCGCACGCGGCCGCGCTTCGCGATGGCCGCTTGACACTCCGTCGCCCCGCGGGATGTCCCGGAGAAACGCGTGAATCGTGAACCCACATGATGTAAACATGATTATGTGTTTTATTGTAAATATAATGTTTAATAATTAATTAACCCTTCCGGCGGGTCCAGCAGGAGGACACGAGATGCCGATGGAACAACGCGGAACCAGCCTGTGGGGATTGCTCCGTCCGGTGCGCCGGCGGCGGCCCGCGCACGCGCCGGCCGTGCGCCGCAGTGTGCGGGACGGCGTCCGGCTGGCGGTGGCGGCGCAGGGCGGGGTCCGGCACCTCTTCGCCACGGCCACGCCGCGGGGTGCGGGGCTGGTCGGGTTCCAGGCGGCGGAGGCCCGCCAGGCCATCGCCGCGACGCTGTGCCAGGTCGCGCCCGAGAGTGCGATCGTGCGGCAAGTCGTCTTCGTCGCGGACGAGGGCCTGATCGAGCCGTGCCTGCACGCGCTTCAGCAGGGCGAGGGCCGGGTCTGTCCCGTGACGTATGCCGTGCGGCAAAAACCGGCCGACGGCGCCGCGCTGGCGATCGAGGTCTGGGCGGTCGCACGCGGCCGTTGCGAGGTCGAAGTGGACCAGATCGGCGCGCATCTGGTCCAGGTGCGGCATGACGATGTGAGCTGGGTCCATTGCGGACCCGTGGTGCCGCGAACCACCTCACCGCGGGTCTACGACCGGTCGGCCGACGCCTTCGCGACGATGTGGGCGCAGCTCGCCAGCCGGGGGATTCGCTTCGAGCAGGTGATCCGCACCTGGCTCTACCTGGGGGACATCGTCGGACCGGAAAGCGACACGCAGCGTTACATGGAGGCTCAACCGGGCGCGGTCGGACATCTTCTCGGGCGTGAAGTTTCACGCGGATCGCCCGCACGAGACGGCGCCGGCCTATCCCGCCAGCACGGGCATCGGCACCGACGGTCACGACGTGCTGATGAGCTGTCTCGCCCTGGCCAGCGCAGCCGCGACGTTCGCGCCGTCCCGCTGGAGAACCCGCGGCAGACCGCGGCTTTCGATTACGCCGCGTCCTACAGCCCGAAGAGTCCCAAGTTCAGCCGGGCCATGGCGGTGGCGATCGGGGACGAGGCCCAGTTTTTCGTTTCCGGCACGGCCAGCATCACTCAGTCGGAGACGCGGCACCTCGATGATGCCGCCGCGCAGACCGCCGAGACGCTCGAAAACATCGAGGCGCTGATCTCCGAATCGAACCTGCGGCGGCACGGCCTGCCCGGCCTGGGCGGCACGCTGGCGAACCTGGCGCTGATCCGGGTGTACATCAAGCGGTCCGAGGATTTCGCGGCCATCCGCGCCGTGTGCGAATCGCGGTTGGGGACGATCCCGGCGTGCTACACCATCGCCGACGTCTGCCGCCCGGATCTGCTGGTGGAGATCGAAGCAGTGGCATTCACGCAACGGTGTCTCCCGTAGCGCGCCCGAGCCGCAATGTAGGGTGCGTCGAGTCTGCGATGACGCACCTCTTCTCACGAGCCACGATGGGGCGTAGTAATAAGCGGTGCGTCTACGAGCCATCCGCGATCAGCCATTCGGCGGGGTGGCACTGGCACAGGAAAGTAGAGAACATGGTTGCGGCGGATAGTTTCGACGCAACCATGTCCTCTACGAGCTAAGAGTCTGCCCCAGAAGGGGCGATCCGGTGGTTCGGTTTCAGCCCCGTAGGGGCGAAAGTGAATAGCCCAGGGCGTCAGCCCTGGGAACCAGGGCGCGAGAAGCCCGCGTCTTTCTTTCGCCCCGTCGGGACTGCGGAGAGGGTTCTTGTGCCCGTTTCGCGGTCCCAGGGCTGACGCCCTGGGCTATTCGCTGTCGCCCCTTCGGGGCTGAAACCGAAATCACCAGACAAGCACTTCTGGGACAGACTCTAACAGCCTCCCGCCATTCTACCTGGTATTGAGCGTCCAGTACGGCCCCGGGCCGAAGGCGATACCGAAGCGGGTGATCGACGGGGCGAGCATGTTCTCGCGGTGGCCTGGCGGAGCTCATCCAGGTCTGGGCGGCACCATTGGCGTCGGTCATGTTCCAGGCACAGTTCTGGAAGCAGTTGGGATTGACGTGGTGCCCGATGCCGCGCCAGTTCTGTGCGATGTTGTTCCGGGTGGCCCAGGCCGACAGTTCGGCATCGTACGCCACCGGCGGCAGTCCCGCCGTCGCGCGAATGCGGTTGAGAATCGACCCGAAGCCGTAGGGGTCCGATCCCACCTGCGGGCTGGGAGACTGCGTACTGGCCAGCGAAGCCGGAGCCATCGCGGCCGGTCTCGTCTCCGGGTGCAGAACCCGTCGCAGACCAGCCACCAGGCCGGGCCGGTTGGGATTGCTGAACCGCCCCAGGAATGTGCCCGGTCCATCCTGTGCCCAAGATCCCGTTGTGAAGCTCAACAGCATCAAAGCCGCCGTGATCGTCTTGGTCGTGGTGCTCATGGGCTAGTCTCCGTCCACGAGTCGCTCGGGGGCGAGAAAAGAGAAACCGGCTCCAGTGCGTGCCGGAACGACCGCGAATCCGTCGCGGCGGTCGCGCCCGAGAGGCGCACCCCGACCGCGGACGTTTCCCGTCCCGGTACGAGCCAGCGGTAAGAAGAAATCAAGAAGAACGTCGAATCAGGAAGGTCGTGGAGAGGGCAAGGCATCGACTCCCCACGCTTGCGAGGCGGCAAGTTCACCGCCGACGGACGTGCATCGCAATTGGCGGGCCAATTTGCGCAAGATGGGAATTATTATTATGAGAACCCATTTCCGCGCCGGTCGTACGGAATGCGCATTCTGTAGGAGAGTCGAATTCTCTACCTGAACTTCCTCTCTTACCCCATTCTTACAAATTGAGGCTTGAATTCTTTTCCTGGAAGCTGGGTTCGGGCCCCATCAGGAGGCTCACTCCTGTTGCATGCGGAACGGGCGGCCCGGATTTTCAACGGCGCGCCTGGTCCCGGACGAGCCACCAGAGCAGCGCGCAGACGGCCAGGGCGTGGTGGATTTCGCCGCGCTGAATCATGCCGGGGATGGCGGCGGCGGGGGCGAGCTCGACGCTGACTTCCTCACTGGGATCGAGCTTGGGTTCGGCGACCGGCAGGGCGTTGGCGACGAGCAGGAACCAGGTGCGCGAGGTGAGCATCGAGGCGTTGGACCAGACCGAGCCGAGCAAGACCGGGGCCTCGCCGACGTAGCCGGTTTCCTCCTGCAACTCACGGACGCCGGCCACGAGGGGATCTTCACCAGGATCGAGCAAGCCGCCCGGGGTTTCCAGACTGTCGGTGTTCGAGCCGGCCCGGAACTGGCGGACGAGGATCACGTTTCGCTCTGGTGTCAGGGCGACCACGTTGACGGCATCGGCCAGGTGGATCAAGTAATAGTCGTGGATCTTACCCGTCCGGCGCGATCGAAACCGCTCCCGCCGCAATTGCATCAGCCAGTTCTCGGCCAGGGTCTCCGCTTCGCTCTCGTCTCGGACCCAGGAGGGTTCGGCCATGGGGCGGTCCTTTTTCTTCGTAGGGTGGCTCCGCCCACCATCCGGAATTCAAGACGGTGGGCCGAGCCCACCCTACGAAGATCACAGAGTAATACGTCATCCACAAGTCGGACCACGCCATCCTGTTCATGATCGCCGGTGACGTGGTCGGCGACGGCCCGAACCTCGGGCGGGGCGTGGCCCATGGCGACGCCCAGGCCGGCGCCGGCGATCATGGGGATGTCGTTGAGATCATCGCCCACGGCGCAGATCTCGCCAGGCTCGATGCCCCAGAGAGCGGCCAGGTGGAGCACGGCGGACCACTTGCTGGCGTCGGCGCGGAGGACCTCGCACATGGTGCCGAGATAGCGCGGGCTGCGCTGAACGAACGTACGGATCGAGCCGCCGAGGGCCGCGAAGACGACCGCCTCGATGGCGAGCATCTCCGCCCGCGTGCCAATAGCGCAAAGGTGAAAGTGGCCGGTCAAGCGGGCGCCGGCGTCCATCCAGGCCGGGTCGAGGGCAGCGTGGGTCCGGTTCAGCGCGACGTATTCATCGAACTCCGCGCGGCCGGTCGGGAAGGCGGCGATCACGAAGTCGGCGGCGGCCGGGTCCGCGTCCGTGAACGAGACCACCGGCAGTTCGTGAGCCTGAAGAATCCCCAGGACCGTGCGGACGATGGCCGGGTCGAGGTCCGCGCGCCAGAGCGTGCGGTGGCCGGCCGGGTCCTTGACGATCGCGCCCGAATTGCAGACCAGGGGCGCGTCGAGCCCGAGTTGCTCGGCGATCGGCCGGGCCCGGCGATACCGCCGGCCGGTGCAGAGCACGGGCCGAATCCCCGCCTGGGAGGCCCGCGCCACGGCCGCCGCCGTCGCCGGACGCAATGTGCCCGAAGGATCAAGCAGGGTTCCATCCACATCCAGGGCCAGGAGCCGGAAGCGTCGCGCGTGACGTGAACTCAAAACGAAAGCCCCTCCGGGCGAAATCCGTGCGGTCATGACCCAGGGCCGATGACCCAGGATAATGGGGAGATCGGCTCCTCGGCAATCGGTCCTGGGCTCGGATCAGCACCGATACGCCGCCCCGGCCGCGCGCCGGCCCCGCACGCTCTCAGGAAATAAGCGCTCCTGATCGAGCGTGCCATCGTCGCGGAACGGAATGGCCTCGTAGTCGCTCTCGCGGGTCAGGTGGGCGTGCACCCGGACCTCAGCTTCGAGAGATTGTGTCACCCAGAGCGTGTTCAATTCGAGCGTGTTCGGGATCAGCACCATCCGGGCCTGCGACGGCTCGATGCACCAGCACGTATCGAGGGCCGTCTGGATCACGTCGCGATCCGTCGGCAGCGTGATCGGGATGCGGGCGCGCTCAAGGCAGCATGCCGTCAGGATATTGATCATTACCGCATTTTTATCCATATTCGCCACCAGCCGCTCGGTGGTCAGGTCCGCGAAGCCGACGCCGATGAAATTGCCATGGCTCTCGGCCGACCCGTCCAGAACTGCCAACCGGGTGATCACGGGGCGTTCGAGATCGGGCTGCGTCTCGATCATGAGCCGGCCGATGACGTTCGGGTCCATGCCGGCCCCCGAGTAATTTTTGCCGAGCTCGCCGACGATCAGCACGTCGATCTGGTCGAACGGCAGGCGGGCCATGAGGCGCGCGGGACCGATCGAGCAAGGAGGGTTCGACATCGAAGATGGTCTCGGGCTCGATGCCCACGATCTCGGCGGGCTGGTCCTCGGCGTTGTCGATGATCGCCACGCCGAGCGCGAACCGGGTGTGCTCGACCAGGAACTTGCCGACGGCCGGCAGCACCTCCTGCAACCCGCGAGGCCCAGCTTGTGGACCCCTTCCGGCCCTTGGCGTTTGCCCAGGCCGATGACCAGCATCTTCAGAACGCCCGACTCGTGCGCGGCGATGGAAGTCGCTGTGCGGCTTGACCCGGTTCAGCAAGACGATGCCGTCGGCCTCGTAGGCGTTCTTATCAAAATAGATCGGCAGGCCGACGGGATTGGTCCCGAGGACCACGGTGTCCATCGCGGTGCGGACCTCGACGCCCATGGTCGCTTCCGTCACGCCATAGTCGGCCAAGAGCGCGCGCTGACCTTCGGCCGTGGCGCCGCCGTGGGTGCCCATGGCCGCGACGATGAAGGGCCGGAAGCCCATCTCCTTGAGCGTGTCCACGGCCGCGCGGGCGATGGTCGGAATGGCCGTGATGCCCCGGCTGCCGACACCCACCGCGATCGTCCCGCCCGCCGGCACGCGCTCGCGCAGACGGCTTTCCAGGATCACCCGCCGCACGGTCCCGGCGATGTCGGCCACACGGGGCTGAAGGACGGACTGCCGCACGCGAGCGATCAGCGGTAGGCTCATCGGTGCAAAACCTGGTGGGACTTCGGGGCCGCGCACAAGGACACGCTACCTTTATAGTAGCGCATTCGCGGTCCCGAATTGACCGGATTCCAGATTCCGGATTCCGGATTCCGCATTCCAGATGCCGGAAAAACCCAACATATATGGAATCCAGTATACGACGTCAGTGATCCGGCATCCGGCATCCGGCATCAGCCATCCGGCATCCGGCATCCGGCATCAGCCATCCGGCATCAGCCATCCGGCATCCGGCATCCGACACGGCATCTGGAATCCGCGACCCGATTTCGGTCCGCGGCTCAGCGCACCGCCGATTCGTCGATGCCGCCTTCGACCCGGGTGGTGGCCATCGACTCGGGATCGGATCGGCGCCAGGCGAAGCGGGAACCGGCGGCGTCGGCGTTTCGCACGCCTTGCGGCTGGCTGACAAGCACCTGGGAGCCGCCTGAGGGGGAGTTATTCACGATGGTCGTACCCGAGCGGGGGGGAACTTCACAGACGTCCCCGGCGGGCGGGCTCTGGATGACGACCGGTCGGGCGCCGGGCGGCATGTCGCAGGGACCGCCGTTTCCATAGTAATGATACTGCGTGCAGCCCGCCGCGCCGCACAGGGTCGCCAGCACGGCCAGGGCGGTGAACCGTCGAATCCCGTATCGACGCATGGCGGTACTCCTTCACCGCGGCCGCGCAAAAAATAGCCGGCCAAACGACCCGGCCCCAGTGCCGGGGTCGGGTCCTTGTACTCGAAATGCGCCGAGTCTCCAATCTCAGTTTGGAATCACGGGCATCGAATTTCATCGGTCAGGGATCGGGTTCGGGTTCACTCCGACGACCATTTGTGCGGAGGGCTCCGGGTGGCTCATGGCCTTATTCACCACCGAGAACACCGAGACAGACACAGAGAAATGACTCTGTGAGCACTCCGTGTTCTCGGTGCCTCTGTGGTGAAGATGGCCAGAGCCACTCCGGACGGTTGGACACGAGCTCCTCTGGAACCCGCCCTAGAGCGGTCCTCGCAGGCCGCGATCGAGTCCGGCGCGGGCCAGATTGAGGGCCTTCTGGAGCCGGCCGCGGATCAGGTTCGTCAGGGCATCGGGCTCGAGGTCGGCATACTCCTCGGGGAGGATTGGCGCATCGAAGTGGACCCGGATCGGGTGGGGGCGCGGCCAGTGCCCGCCCCGCGGCATCGCCTCGAACGTCCCGGCGATCGCGGCCGGCACGATCGGCACCCGCGCCCGCGTCATGGCCGCGAATCCCGGCTTGAGGGGACCGACCGAGCCGTCGGAACTGCGGGTGCCCTCCGGGAAAATCAGCACCACCTGGCCCGCCTTGAGCTCGCGCAGGGTCTCGCGCAGACCCGCGGTGCCGCCCCCTTCGCGGTCGATCGGAAAGGCGCCCAGCGATCGCAAGTACGGTCCCAAGAACGGTTTGAACAAGGTGGCACGGGCCACGTAGCGAATCGGCTGGGGGATGCTGATGCCCACCACGACCGGGTCCAGGAAGCTGGCATGGTTGGCGAGGATCAACGCGCCCCCCGAACGCGGCAGGTGCGCTCGTCCCGTCACGCGCAGGCCGCCCCGAAGCGACAGGATCAGCGTAAGCGCCCAGCGCGTGCATTCGTAATACGAGCGCCAGAGCACCGAGCCTTCCCGGTGCCAGGCCGTGTCCGTTCGGGACTCGCCCACGGCGGCGGTCATCGCGCACATCGTCTCATCGAACCCGCTCAAAGGATCTCGGAGGCCACGCGCCACGACGCCTGGTCTTGTACCCGCCAGCCTCCGGAACCAAGAATACCACGACGACGCCCCGCGCCTGGAGATTCCTTTCTCGGCGGACGCGACCTACGCGTCCCGGTTCCGAGCCAGTTCGGCGCGGATCTCGGTCAGAAGGCGCAGCACGACCGCCTCCAGGCTCTGGCCGGTCGTGTCCACCGTGATGGCGTCGGGCGCCGGCTGAAGCGGGGCCAGGGTGGCGCGATTCGTCGGCCGCGTCGCGGCGAAGCTGGTCCTCGAAGACCGTCGCCAAGGAGACCGACTGCCCCTGCGCGACCAGCTCGGCGTGGCGGCGGCGGGCGCGTTCGGCCGGCGCGGCGGTCAGAAAGAACTTGCGCAGCGCGTCGGGGAAGACCACCGTGCCCTGGTCGCGGCCCTCGGTCACCGTGTCGTGGTCCGCGGCGAAGGCACGCTGCCAGCCGACCAGCCGCGCGCGGACGCCGGCATTCTCGGCGGCATGGCGCGTGGCGGCCGTGACCGCGGGGCGGCGGATGGCCAGCGACACGTCCGCGCCGTCGAGCCACACCTGGCCCGCGTCGAGCCGGACATCGAGCCGATCGGCCAGCGCCGCCAGGGCGGCGGCATCGTTCAGAGGGATGCCCCGCGTCAGGCCCGCCAGCGCCACCGCGCGGTACATGGCGCCGGTGTCGAGGAACTGCCAGCCCAGTTGCTCGGCCACCGCCCGGGCGACCGTGCTCTTGCCCGCCCCGGCCGGCCCGTCGATCGTGACCACGCGCATGATTGCGTTCTCGTCCGCGGGTGCCGTCGCGCCACCGTGGGCTGGGTCTAGTGTACGTGTCTAGCGTCTCGATCGCCTGTTTTTCGGGGTTTTTCTGTGTAGCGGCGGCCGTCCCGGCCGCTCCGGTCGGAATGGTCTTCGGAGCGGCCGGGACGGCCGCCACTACACAGAAAGGACTGACGTCCGATCGGCAGCCTACAACTTGCGTGCGCTCGGCCGCGCCGGCGCGGCGGGCAGGATCGGCTGGCGGCCGGCGAAGCCGGCGTGCCGCTCGTGCCAGTACTGGATCTCCGGTTCGCCCAGCCGCCAGCAGAGGTAAATCTCCCGGCCGTCCAGAAAACTGGGGAAGTCGCACAGGCCGTCGGGGCCTTTCAGCTCGACGCCCAGCTTCTCCAGCTCGTCGACGAACTCGCGCAGCTTGGCCTCCTCGGCTTCGAGCTCCGCCTCGCTCTGGGCACGCTCCTGGGCGTAAGGATCATCCTCGGAACGACGACGACGGGGGACCGTGGTCAACGAGGTCAGCCGCTGGTGCAGGTCGTGAACCACGCGGTACTGACTCACGATGTCGGTGACAATCGCCCGGACCAAAGGCAGCGTCCGGTTCGCTTCTTCCAGCGTGAAGTACTTGGGTTGCGCCTCGACAGGGGGAGCCATGGAAGGTCTCCGGCGGCAGCACGAGAATGATAATAATTCTGTATATGATCACGGGATTGCGTTTACACGCAACTCCCGGGAGAAGTCAAGCCCACGTTCACGGTTCCTTCCCGGTGCTTGTGGCTCCCGGCCCATTCCATCCGTCAAATTCATTATAGGACGGCCGGCACCCCTCGCAAGGGAAGCGGCTGTGTCGCACAGGACGATCTCGGGACGGCTCAGGCCTTGTTCCGGCGGTGCTGAAGCCCTCGGAGAATCTGGGCCGTGGGCGCGGTGTTGAAAATGTCCTGGGAGCGCAGCCACGCGCGGCGGGCCTGGCCGATGCCGTAATCGAGATTGTCGAGACCTTCGGGGGAGTGGGCATCGGGATTGATGACGATCCGCACGCCCTGCTTCTGCGCTTTCCGCGCGTGCTCGGCGTCGAGGTCGAGCCGGTGCGGGTCGGCGTTGATTTCGATCATCGTCTCGGCGGCGGCCGCGGCGGTGATCACGGCGTCGAGGTCCAGGGCGTAGCCGTCGCGCGCCAGCAGCAGCCGGCCGGTGGGATGGCCGAGCATCGTGACCATCGGGTGCGACACCGCCCGGACGATCCGCGCCGTCATGGCCTCGCGGGACTGGCCGAAGTTCGAATGCACGCTGGCCACCACGTAATCGAACCCCGCGAGCACCTCGTCGGGATAGTCGAGTGTCCCGTCGGCCAGAATGTCGCACTCGATCCCCTTGAGCAGTCGGAAGCCGCGTCCCAGGCGGCCGTTCAGCGCGTCGATCTCCGCCCATTGCTGCCGGACGCGGTCCACGCTCAGGCCGTTGGCGTAAAACGCCGAGCGCGAATGATCGGCGATTCCCAGATACTTCAAGCCCCGCGCGCGGGCGGCGTGCGCCATCTCTTCCAGCGTGGCGGCGCCGTCGCTCCAGTCCGTGTGGCAATGGAACGTGCCCGTCAGGTCGTCGCGCGTCACGAGCGAGGGCAGGGGGCCGTTCTCGGCCGCTTCGATCTCCCCCTGGTTCTCGCGCATCTCGGGAGGGATGAACGTCAAGCCAAGCGCTTTGTAGAGATCCTCCTCGGCAGCGCAGGCGATCGGGCCGTGATCACTTTCGAGGGCGTATTCACTGAGCTTCCACCCGCGATGCTGCGCCCGGCGGCGCAGCGCGATGTTGTGCTCCTTGGAACCGGTGAAATAGTTCAGGGCGAAGGCGAACTGCGCGTCGGCCACGCCGCGAAGATCGCACTGTATGCCCTCGGCCAGCCGCACGCTGGCCTTGGTCGGTCCCATGGCGAGCACGGTGGCGACTTCCGGCCGGGCCGTGAAGGCGGCGAGCACCGGCGCGGGGTCGTCGGCGCTGAAGAGCAGGTCGAGGTCGCCGATCGTCTCCTTGCGGCGTCGCAAGCTGCCGCAAAGCTCGGCGCGGATCACGCCGGTATGGTTCCGCACCGCGTCCAGCAACGGCGCGGCCAGCCGCCGCGCGGTGCTCTGGAGCACGCGATCGCCGGTCCCCTCGACAAACGCGATCCCTTCGAGAATCTTGGCCTGCGTCTTGGCGCCGAACCCCTTGAGCTGGGCCACGCGACCCGCCTCGGCGGCGGCCTTCAGATCGGCCAGACCGGCGACGCCGAGCTCATCGCGGAGCATCTTGATCCGGGACGGTCCCAGCCCCGGCACGCGCAACAGGGCGATCAGGCCCGGGGGCGTCTCCTGGCGCAGCTCGTCGTAGGCGGGCAATCCGCCGGTCGTGACCAGCCGGGTGATCTTCTCGACCATCGTCTCGCCGATGCCGGGTACGTCCTTGAGCGTCCCGCCAGCCACCATCTCCTCCACCGGCGCCGGCAGCATCTTCACGGCCTGCGCGGCGTTGTGGTAGGCCCGACAGCGAAACGGGTTCTCGCCCCGGAGCTCGAGCAAGGTGCCCATCTCGTCCAGGATGCGCGCGATCCGGTTGGCGTCCATCGCGGCGTGCCCCTCGATCCTGACAACATCACGTAACGGCGTCTCACCGACTGCGGCCACAGGCTATTCTATCGGGCCGGCTCAAGCCCGCCCGTGAGGCTGCCGGTCCTTCATCATCATGCCAGCAAGCCGTTGACTTTTTGTCGGTCACTGCATACAACGATTCGTTACGCCGCAATATGGGGCGGCGGAATTGTCGGTTGGGTTTGAGGTCGGCGGGGCCCTGTCGGTTCCCCTCGGCGTCGAATGGTGGAGAGCCTCTTCAGGCAAGTGCGATGGCCAAACGTCTGTATGTGGGGAACCTGGCGTATACGGTCACTTCGGACCAACTCCAGGAACTGTTCGAGCAGTACGGCCAGGTGCGCTCGGCGCAGGTCCTGAGCGACCGCGAGACGGGCCGGAGCCGCGGCTTCGGCTTCGTGGAGATGGACAACGACGCCGAGGCGGACGCCGCGATCGAAAACCTCGACGGCCGCGATCACGAGGGCCGCCGGCTGACCGTCAATGAAGCGCGCCCGCGGACCCCGGGTGGCGGCGGTGGTGGTGGCGGCGGCGATTATGGCGGCTATGGCGGCGGTGGCGGCGGTCGCGGCGGCTATGGCGGTGGTGGCGGCGGCGGCGGTACGGCGGTGGTGGTGGCGGTGGGGGACGCAGCGGACGCAGTGGCCGCGGCGGCGGTGACTACGGCGGTCAGTATTGAGAACCTCCCTTCAGGCCACAATAATAGGAACATGAGCCCCGGGTTTCTCCTCCGATCCGGGGCTTCGATTGCTTTTTTGGGTCCGCCCTTCGACGCGGTTCCCGTCCGCGACCGAGACGTTTTGATGTCCGAAGCGCAGCGCCGCGATCTGCTCGCGCGGATCGAGCGCGTTCTCGCCACCGAGATCCGCCCCAACCTGGAAGCCGACGACGGGCACGTCGATCTGGTCGGGATCGACGACGACCGCATCGTTCAAGTGCGCCTGTCCGGCCTCTGCGCGGGCTGCGGCGCGTCGTCGTATGGTTTCGTGCAGGAAATCGAGCGCGCGGTCAAGGCCCGGGTTCCGGAGGTTTGCTTCTTCGAGGCCGTGCTCTGAACCCACACCCCGCCCCCGCCCCATCTCCGACGGCCGCCGGCACCGAGCCGCGCTGGCAGTGGCCGCGCGCGGCTTATGTACACATTCCGTTCTGCGCCCACAAGTGCGGCTACTGCGACTTTGCCTCCCTGGCCGGCGTGGACCATCTGGCGGACCGCTACCTGAACGCGCTGGAGCGCGAAATCGAGGCGGTCGAAGTTCCCCAGCAAGTCGAGACCCTGTTCGTCGGCGGCGGGACGCCCACCCGGCTCGACCCGCGCCCACTGGAACGGCTCCTGACCCTGTTGCGCCGGTGGTTCCCACTCGTGCCGGGAGGAGAATGGACGGTCGAGGCCAACCCGGGCACCCTGGATCAGGAAAAGGTGGAGGTCCTGGCCGCGGGTGGCGTGAATCGGGTCAGTCTCGGTGCGCAGTCGTTCCGTCCCGACACCTTGCGCGTCCTCGAACGCAACCACCGGCCCGACGACGTGGCGGCCGCCATCGAGCTGCTCCGGCCTCGAATCGACCGCTGGTCGCTCGACCTGATCTTCGGCGCGCCCGGCAGCACGCTCGCCGACTGGCACGAGGATCTCGCCGCGGCCCTGGCCTTGGACCCATCGCATCTTTCTTGCTACGGTCTGACTTACGAAAAAGGCACCGCGCTCTGGAAACAATGGCGCGCCGGCCTCGTCCGGGCACTCGACGAGGAAACCGAGCGCGCGATGCTCGACCACACCATCGATCGCCTGCACGCGGCCGGTCTGCTCCAGTACGAGATCTCGAACTATGCCCGCCCCGGCGCGGAGTCGCGTCACAACCTGGCGTACTGGGCGAACGACGCCTACTTCGGATTCGGCCTGGGGGCCGCGCGCTATGTCCGGGGGGTCCGCGCCAGCAATACGCGGGACCTGCTGGCCTACCTGAGCCGCCTGGAAGCCGGCCGCGACCCGACCGGTCCCCAAGAACAACTGCCGCCCGAGGCCCGCGCCCACGAAACGGCCATGCTCATGCTGCGCCGGACGATTCTCGGCATCGATCGCGCGGAGTTCCGCACCCGCACCGGTTATGACCTCGACACCCTCTGCGGCCACGCACTGACCCGCCATGCCCGCCTCGGCCACCTCGACGACGACGGCCGCCGCGTTCGCCTGACCCGAGCCGGCCTGTTTCTCGCGGATTCGATCGCCTGCGATCTTCTTTGACCGCTCCTCGGGTACGTGTTTCGCGTCTCGACTGGCTGTTTTTTTGGGCTTTTCTTTGTAGCGGCGGCCGTCTCGGCCGCTCTGGAGGGGAACCAGCCCGGAGCGGCCGAGACGGCCGCCGCTACAAAGAAAGGACTTACGGCCCATGGCGAGACGCTAAACACGTACACTCCTCGTCGGCTGGTCCCAGAAGCCCGACGCGCCAGCGAGTGCATTTCGGGTCAGCCCGATGCGCCAGCGAGTGCATTTCTGTGGAAACTCAACGAGGGAACGCACTCGCTGGCGCGTCGGGCTTCCAGAGCGTCGGCGCCACCCCGCTGTGCGTCGTCCTAATCGATAGCCTCTCCGCAATCCCGGTTCCAGCCAAATCCAACAAATACCCAATATACCCCATTTTCTCAATCCATCCTAAACCCGCGCCCGGCCTCGTCCGATACCTTTCGAAGACGAGGATCGGCGTCGGCGGGTTGGTGATGCAGGCAAGTTCGAGGTTGTGAGCCGACGTGGGTGCGGGGCCGCTGATCGGGTCCTGGGGGGTATGATGCGTATGGGCAGCTCGGGAGAAGCTGCTGGACTGGGCAATGGCTTCGCGCCAGCACAGGACCAAGCCCGCGCGATGCAACGGGGTGGGGATGGGTGTGGTGCCGGGTACGGACTCCCCGGCCAGGCCCGTCAACGAGACGAGGACCCGTATGGCACGTATCCGCCGACACCGTCGAGACACGGTCCAGAGTCCCCTGGAGACGTACCTCCGGGAGATTAATGAGACACCCCTCTTGACGGCGGAGGAAGAGAAGATGCTCGCCAAGCGGATCGCGGCCGGCGACAAGTCCGCCCGCGAACGCATGGTCCGGGCGAATTTGCGGCTGGTCGTGAACATCGCGCGGGGGTACGTCGGCAAAGGGCTGGCGTTGCAGGACCTCATCGAGGAGGGCAACCTGGGACTGCTCCGCGCGGTCACGGGCTTCGACCCCGAGGTCGGCACCCGGTTCAGCACGTATGCCAGTTACTGGATCAAGCAATCGATCAAGCGGGCGCTGGTGAACACGGCCAAGCCGATCCGGATTCCGGCCTACATGATCGAGCTGCTCTGAGCAAGTGGCGGCGCGCCGCGGTCGATCTGCAAGACCAGTTCGGCCGTCCTCCCACGACCGAGGAGATCGCCCGCACCCTGGAATTGCCCAAGAAGAAGCTGGCGATCGTCAAGAAGGCCATCAAGGTCTACAACCTCGTCCCGCAGACCGACCAGCCCGAGAACGGCTGGAGTCTGGGCGAGATGCTCATGGACGAGCGCACCCGCGCCCCGACGTCGAGATGGTCGAGGCCGACAACCTCAAACTCGTCCTCTCGCGGCTCGACGAGATGGACAAGCGCGAAGCCACCGTGCTGCGCATGCGGTTCGGCCTCAATGACGCCCCTCCCAAGACCCTCAAGGAGATCGGCGAATCCCTCGGCCTGACCCGCGAGCGCGTCCGCCAGATCGAAAACGAGGCCCTCGGCAAGCTCTCGGCCACCCTTATGGCGGATTGATCGTAGGGTGGGCTCGGCCCACCATCCGGTGAACGAACCCGGATGGTGGGCCGAGCCCACCCTACAATCACACGGCCCGCCGGCGCCAGGCGCCGGCGAGCACCGCCGCGCCGAAGGCGAACAGGAGACCCGTGCTGGGTTCCGGTACCACCGAGTCCGCCGGGTCCAAGGCCGCACCGGCGCCGAGGATCATGGCGGCGGGCGTCATGACCGTCGTGGCCGGCATGATCGTGCCGTAGGGGATCTCGCCCTGGAAGTGCTGGTCGAAGCGTCCCGTGAAGGTGCTGCCCGTATCGACGTGGAAATACAGGTACGCGGTCGGCCCGAACAACCCGGCCAGGCTGCCGCCGGTGATGTGAATCATGGCGTCGTAGAAGGTCGTGCCGTAGATGCCGAAGGCGGTCAGGTCCTGGTAGCCGAAGGCCGTCACCTCGCCGTTCAGGAGCACGCCGGAGTAGGTCTGACCACCGGCGGTCAGGGTGCCCATCAGGTTGTACATGCTGAATCCGTCCGCGGCGAGCTGGCCCTGGCTGTTGAGCGTCAGGTCGAGCGTCTGCATCTGGAAGCCGACGCTGGGGGTGACGGTGAACTTGTCGGACAGGCTGCCCCCGAGCGCCAGCACATAGGGCTGGTTCTCCATGTGGAAGAAGCCGAGTCCCGAGCTGGGGGCGTAGTCGTAGTTCACGCCGCCGTTGACCCCGGCGGACACCTGGGGATAGGTCAACTGGGGCGACGAGACGACCAGCGTCGCGGAGGTTCGCGGCGCCGCGGCGGACACGACGACCAAGGCCAGCGCCACCATGAGGAGCCCATCATGTCGCGGTTTCCGGTACATGAAACCTCCTTGTTGCCGGACAGGTGTAAAGACGGTCGTACCGACGCGCGGGGGCGGCCTGGCGCCCTCGTCCGTCGGTACGCGGAAGATCGGGGAACATCATCCTTCAGCGGCTGGCCACGCGGCGGCGCTGGCGGTAGAGCAGGCCGAAGCCGCCGGCCAGCACGATCAGGATCGTGGACGGCTCGGGGATCGGGAACTCCTGGTGGGGGCTGTCCGAACGGGTGTTGCTCGTGGCCTTCTGGGCCGAGAAGTTCTCGTTGAACTTGCCCGCGAAGGTGCTGCCCAGCTCGGGCGTGATCCGCATGTAGGCCGCGTCGCCGTAATACTGCGCCAGGGCGCCACCGGTGACGTTGATCCCCACGTCGAAGATCGACGAGTCCTGGATGCCCAGCGGCTTGAGATCCTGCGAGCCGAACTTCGTCGGCGTGCCGCTCAGGAGCAGGCCGCTGAAGGTCTGGCCGGAAATGACGGCCGTGCCGTAGAGGGCGTAGCTGTTCTGGCTGCCCGGGATGATGTTGCCGTTGCCGTCCAGGTTGACGTTGAGGACCTGCTGCCGGATGCCGTCGCTGGAGTTCGGCTGGATGGCGAACTCGTCCGCCGACGTGTTGCCGGTAGCGATCAGGTACGGCGTGTTCGTAAGATGGAAGTTGCCCGTTCCAGTCGAGCCGTTCCAGGTGTAATTCACCACGCCGTTGATGTCGGCCGATACGTCCGGGTAGGTCCGGTTCGCATTGGGCTTGATCAGGTCAGCCGAAGCCGATCCGGCGAGCAGGGACGAGCCCAGCAAGGCAAGACCAGCCAGGGCCACGAAGCGACGCATCCGGTGCATGGGATCTCCTTGGAGCCGGCCGCGAAAAAGCCCCGACGCACCCTCGCACCGCGTGCGAGCCGACGCGCCGGAAACCCCGATCGCGGAGAGGCTACCCGCCTGACGACACACGAGTGTCCGACCTCGGGGTGACCCTTCCTGGCGGCACCACCACCGATTCGAGGAAGAACACGTCCAACGAATGAAGCCTCGCGCCCCGATTCCCGCGGCGGGAACCTCGCGCGACGCGAAGAAGGCACTCCAGGCGATCGCCTCGCCTCCGGACCGAGAACTCTGGGGGGTCGATCGCGATGTGATGGGCCCGGAACCGGGCAAATTCGTCATCCGGAATCCATTCCCTGTGATTCGTGGTGAATTCCATTTCTTCCCGGTGTTCCCGTCAGCCATGACGGAACGCATACCGGAGATGGGCGATCTTCTACCTCAAGGCGGCCGGGCTGTCAATCGCGGTTGTCCGGGATCTTCGGAGGCCATCTTCACCACAGAGACACAGAGGACACAGAGACAGACACAGAGAAAGAACCCTGTGAATCCTCTGTGTCCTCTGTGTCTCTGCGGTGAATCCGCACCCCCGAGAGCGTCGCTCAACGCCCCCGGCGCGGGTGGGCCGGCTGGGGCGGGGGCAGCACGCGCACCTCGCTCCCGTGGGAGTCGTAACAATCGAGCTGCAGGTGCTCGGCCGGGACGCCTTCTTCGTGGTGGATGTAGAGGGTCAGGTTGCCCTCGGTCTCCAGCGCGGCCAGTTCGGTCCGTTTGCGGTTGTTGAGATAGACCGCGACGGCCGCGGCCACGGTGACGTTGATGCGGCGGATCTCCGGCCGGTGCGCGGCCAGCGACAGCAGACGCATCACCTCGATGGACATGCTCTCGATCGTCTTGACGACGCCGGCGCCCTTGCAGTGGCCGCAGTCCTCGTAGATCGACCGCTTCAGGCTGGGCCGGACGCGCTGGCGGGTCATCTCCACCAGGCCGAACTGGCTCATGCGGAGGATCTTCGTGCGGGCGCGGTCGCGCTTCACGGCGTCGCGCACGGCGCGCTCGACGCCGCGGCGGTGCCGCTCGTCGCGCATGTCGATGAAGTCGTTGACGATCACGCCGCCCAGGTCGCGCAGGCGAAGCTGCCGGGCGATCTCCTTGGCGGCGCGCAGGTTCATCTCGTAGGCGGTCTTCTCGGCGTCGTCCTCGACGCGGAAGTTGCCCGAGTTCACGTCGATGGCCACCAGCGCCTCGGTCTGGTCGATGACGATCGAGCCCCCCTTCGGGCAGATCGACCCGCCGGCGCTGGATCTTGGCGATCTCCTCCTCGATCGAGTACTTGTAGAACAGGGGCACCTTTTCATCATAGAACTTGAGGCGATCGACATACTTGGGCATGACGACCTTGAGGAACTCCTGGGCCCGCTCGAAGGCCGCCGCGCTCGTCGATCCAGATGGTGTCGATGTCGGTGCTGAACACGTCGCGGATGGTGCGCATGATCATGTCCGACTCCTGATAGATCGGCGCGGGCGCGGGCCTTCTTGATGCGCCGCAGGATGACCTTCCAGAGGCGCAGGAGGTAGGCCAGGTCGCGGGCCAGCTCGCGCTTGGAGCGGTCCAGCCCGGCGGTGCGGACGATGAAGCCGAGGCCCTTGGGCGGGTTCAGCTCGTTCATGATCTCGCGCAGCTTGCGGCGCTGCGACTCGTCGGCGATCTTGCGGGAGACGCCGACGCGGTTCAAGCCCGGCATGAGCACGAGGTAACGGCCGGGGATGCTGATGTAGGTCGAGAGGGTCGGTCCCTTGGTGCCGATCGACTCCTTGATGACCTGGACGAGGACCTCCTCGCCGCTCTTGAAAATCTCCTGGATGGGCGGCTTGGCGGTGCCGCGCCCTCGGGGACCGCGGCCGGCGTGTTCGCGTTCGGCCTCCTCGTCGCGGCGGCCCCGGCTCTCGACGCCGCCGCGCAGGCCCATCTCGCGCTCCAGCTCGGCGATCTCCTCGATCTCGCGGCGGATTTCCTCCTCGAGCTCCGGATCGATCCGCTCGTCCTCGCGGCGCACGACGGGTTCTTCGATCTCTTCGTCCTCGATTTCTTCCAGTGCTTCGAGGTCCGGCGGCTCGTCCTCCTCGAGGTCCTCGAGCCGGCGAGGGGCGATCGACGGCCGTCTCGAAGGCCTCATCGATCTCGAACTCGGTGGTGGCTTCGGCGGCGATCTCCTCGGGGGTCGGCGCCAGGTCGTTCTCGCGCCCGGGCGCTCGGGTCCGCCGCGACGGCGGCGGCGGCGGCGGCGGTGCGGCCGGGTCGCATCGGACTCGGTGCCCGCGTAGCTCTCCTCGTCTTCGCCCGTCTCCTCCTCCTCGATGAGGTCCGGTAGGCGTCGGCCGCAAGAGCTCTTCGCCGGGGGTCAAGGGCGTCTCCAACCGCGGCGGCGGAAGCGCCGGCGGCTCCGGTTCGCTCACGGTCGGCTCGGGCTCGCGGAAGCGCTCGCGACGGGGCACGTAGCCCGGCTCGCCCGCCCGGCTATGGGGGCGGGGGCGCTCGGGCACGCGGGATCGCTCGGGCTCACGGGATCGCTCGGGCTCGCGGGATCGCTCGGGCTCGCGTGCCCAGGAGGGCGGCGCGCTCGGACGCGGCGGCTCGGCGGGCGGGGGCTCGTCGAGGCGGGGCCGCGCTGGTGCCGGGCGCTCGGCCTCGCTGGGAGGGGGCTCGGGGGGCCGTTCGCCGGTCAGATCCTGGGGCCGCGGCGGGGCGGCCTCGCGCGGTTCCCGGTCGCCGCCCCGGGCGCGAATCGCCGCCCGGCCGCCGCGGCGCCGGGGAGGCTCCTCGATGTCTTCGGCGGCCGGTTCCGCCGGCGCCGGCGGGAGGTAGGCTCGGACTCGGACTCGGACTCATATCCCAGGCCGGGCGGGACGGGACGGGACGGGGGCGGCGTTCGCCCCGCGCCGCCGCGGCCACGACGCGGCTCGCGCGCGCCCGATCGGCCCTCGAAAGGCTCGGCGGGACGCACCGGCGGCAACGGCTCCTCGACCTCGTAATCGGCTCCGGCGCCCGGGGCGGTTCCACCGCGGGTGGCGGCGGCGGCGCAGGCGCGGGGCGCGACCGCTGGGTGCGGCTGGGTGGCAGCTCGGCCTCGATCGGTTCGATCGGCCGGGGCAACCGGCCGCGATACGCGTCGGCTGCCGGTGGAGGAGGAGGAGACGCGGGTGCCGCCGGGCGCGCTGTCCAGTCGGGCTCCGCCCAGCGCTCGCGCTCGTCTTCCGCGGCGTGCGCCGGGGTGGCTCGGGCCGGGGTGGGGGTGGGGGTGGCGGAGGTGGCGCCGCGGGCCGGGGTGAGAGCGGCAGGTCCCACTCGTCGGTCAGTCCCTCGCCGAAGCGCCGTTCCGAACGGCTCCGCCGGCTCTTGTCCGACCGGTCGGGACGTTCTCGTTCGCGGCCTCGCGGCTCGTCGTCGTACGCCGTCGGGTGGGGCGAAGCCGCGGACCGGCCGCCGCGCTCCTCGATCCGCGGCGGTCCGCCGCGCGGCTCGGGGCGGTCGAACTGACGGGGGTCACGCCCACGGTCGCGCGCGCCCAGCTCCGACTCCTCGGTCAAGAGCCGGCGATAATAATGGGGCTCGACATCCGAAACGTGGAGAAACCCGTTGCGGCCCACCGAAAAATCCACAAAAGCCGCCTGGATCGCCGCCTCGATGTTGACGATCCGGCCCTTGTAGATATTGCCCGTGTAGTTTTCCAGGCTGGTCCGCTCGACGTAGAGTTCCTCCAGGACGCCGTCCTCGACGATCGCGATCCGGCATTCCTCCGGCTGGAGGACATTGATCAGCATCTCTTTTTTCATCTATTCACTTGTTCCTTGTCGTTAGTCACTTGTACCTTGTCACTTATCGTTTGTCGCTGGGCATGCCTGATGCCTGATGCCTGATGGCTGATGCGAAGTACGTGTTTCGCGTCTCGCGGCCCTATCTTCGTAGGGTCCGCTGTGCGGACCGAGCGTTTCCCGGACGGTCCGCACAGCGGACCCCACGAAAACGACAGGCCAGAGGACGCTCAACACGGACGATGCTAGGGGGATACTTGAGAAGCGTTTTTGGGGCCCAGTGACAAGTGATTAATGACAAGTGACAATGTTTCATGCCAGTTCGATTTCCGTCCGTGCCAGGACGGCGCCGCGTTCGAGGACGGGCCGCAGGCCGAGGGCCTCGAGGAGCCTCTTCGGGGCGTGCCGAGCCGTCCGGGGCGATCCGCATGCGGATGCGGAGGGTCCCCGCCGGGTCAAGCTCACCGGAGAGCACGAACGGGCGCAGGTCGGCCTCGACCGTTCGGTCGGGGCGTTGACGCTGGTACGGCCAGTGGTCACTGGCCAAAAAGACCGCCAGGGCCGCCCGGGCGGCGTCACGAGGCGCGGGGGGCACCTCCAGGGTGTACTGGGCGGCGACGACCCGCGGCGAGCGGCCGGGCGCGGCCGCCGCGGCCTCCAGAAAATCCAAGCCGGGAGGCGCCGTCGCTTGCAGCCGGCGGAGCACCTCCGCCGGCTCCATCGGCTCGACCAGCTCCAGCTCGAGCATTTCACGCCGGCCCTCGATTCCCAACCCCAGGGCCAGTGGCAGCACATACCTGGGTCGCGGGTTGAACCCCTGGCTGTACGCCATCGGGAGCGCGGCGCGGCGGAACATCCGCTCCAGGCAGCGCATCAGATCATGATGGCTGACCAGGCGGAGGTCGCCGCGCTTGGCGAATCGGAGACGGACCTTGGACACGAGCATGGCGGCAGAGCGGATGTTTCGGGATCGAGGGACCGCCACGACGATCGGGCAGGCCCCCTCGGATAGACATACGATATTCTGTTCGGTGTTCCGGACGGACCTTCGAGGGCGTATGAGCAGGTCTTGTTCTCGTAGGGTAGGCTTCAGCCTGCCAGTTTTCCTTTTCTCATTGTATTTCTTTGAATTGGCAGGCTAAAGCCTACCCTACAGGAGTGAGCGCATCGGGAAGGATCTCTCGGAGCCTCCTCCCGCAACCGCACCGTCACACTCGCGGCGGTATCCAGTCGCAGCGCCTCGGCGGCCAGCGCCCGGGCCGGCTCGAGTTCCAGCGCGCGGATGACCCGCTTGACCTCGGGCAACTGATGCGGCGACATGCTGAACTGTCGCAGACCCAGGCCCAAAAGCAACATCGTGTATAGGGGATCGCCTCCCATCGAGCCGCAGACAGTCACCGGGACGCCGTGGGCCTCCGCCGCCGCGACCACCTGGGCGATGAGCCGGAGCACCGCCGGGTCGGCCCCATTGTACAGGTGGGCCACCGTCTCGTCCGAGCGGTCCACGGCCAGGGTGTATTGAATCAGGTCGTTGGTACCGATCGAGAAGAAGTCCACCTCCGCGGCCAGGCGGTCGGCCATGATGGCCGCGGAGGGGATTTCGATCATGGCGCCGATGGGCAGGTCGGCCCGGACCGCCACGCCTTCGGCCGTCAGCTCGGCGGCCACCTGGGCGACCATCGCGCGGGACTGGCGGTACTCATCGAGCGTGCCGATCATCGGGAACATCACCCGCACATCGCCCAGCAGGCTGGCGCGGAGGATCGCGCGCAACTGGGTGCGGAACAGCGCGGCTCACGGAGCGAGAGCCGGATCGACCGCAGGCCCAGAAACGGGTTGGCGCCGTGGCCGGGTGCGGCTGGCCGGGCACCTTGTCCGCGCCCAGGTCCATCGTGCGGATCGTGACGGGACGCCCGGCCATCGTCCGCACGACCTTCTCGTACGCGGCGTACTGTTCGTCCTCCGTGGGAGGCTGCGCAGCACCCAGGTAGAGGAACTCGGTCCGGTACAGCCCGATTCCCTCGGCGCCGCGCATGCCGCACAGGGCGGCCTCATCGGGGAATTCGATGTTACCGGCCAGGACCACGCGGGTGCCGTCGCGCGTCTCGGCGGGCAAGTCCACCAGGTTGGCCAGGCCGGCGAAGCGGGCCGTGCGCGCGACGGAATCCTTGCGGTAGCGTTTCAGGGTCGGCGCGTCGGGATCGAGGATGAGCACGCCCTTGTCCCCATCGACGATCGCGGTGCGGCTCTCCCGCGCGGCGTCCAGAAACGGCCCGAGGCCGACGACCGCGGGGATCTCCAGCGCGGCGGCGACGATGGCCGTATGGCTGGTCCGGCCGCCCGCCTCGGTGGCGAAGCCACGCACCCGCTTGCGGTCCAGCGACGAGGTTTGCGTGGGGGACAGGTTGTGTGCCAGGACCACGCTGGCGCGGGTCAGCCCGGCGAGCGGGTTCGGGGCCCGGCTGCCCGTCAGTTGCAGCAGGATGCGCTGTTCGATGTCCCGCACATCCAAGGCCAGGTGGCTCTGCGCAGCCCGGAGAGCTTGGAGGCCAGATCCTCGATGACTTCGCGGACGGCGTGCTCGGCGGCCATGAGCCGCTGTTCGATGCGTTTGCGCGCCTCGCGGCGGAGCACCGGATCGAGGACCATACGGGCGTGTGCGGCCAGGATCTCGGCGTACTGCGGACCGAGCCGCTCGCGGGCATCGGCCTCGGTGGCCTTGATCTCGTTGTGGACCGCTTGCAGGCTCTGGTCCAGCCGTTCGAGCTCCGCGGTGACGCGGCCCAGGTCGATCGACCGCGAGGGCGAGGGCGCACTGCCCAGGGCGTTCCACGCGCCGGCGGGGGCCGAGAGGGAAGCGGCCCCCCCTTCCAGGATGAGGGCGGCCCCGATGGCGACTCCCGGGCTGACCGCGATGCCCTGGAACCGGCGCATCGGCTTGAGGCGGGCGTGCCGCGGGCGGTCTTCCGGCGCGGGTCCGGCCGACGCGCCCGCCGCCCCACCGAGGGGAGGGGATGTCGGTCGGCTCGCTCGGGTGTCCCGCGTGTTCATGGGCCGGACTCCCCGGGCCGGCCGGCATCCGGAGACGCGCCCGGGCCGCCCGGAAGGTCGGTCACTTCCGGCGACTGGGGTCGGGTCGGGGGCGCAGTCGTCCTCGGCGCAGCGGGGCCGCCGGCCGCGCCGTTGGAGGGTTTCGGGCCGATCTCCTCGCCATGCTCGTTTTCGAAGAACTGCGCCGCCACCAGTTCGGTCAGGGCGGCCAGAACGGCTTCGGCATCGGCGCCCACCGCCTCGATCTCGAGCAGGGTGCCGCGCTCGGCCGCCAGCATCGCCAGGTCCAGGATGCTCCGGCCGTCGAAACTCCGGCCCTTGTACCAGACCCGCACCTCCGACTGAAACCGGTCGACCGTTTTGACGAACTTCTCGGCGGGCCGGAGGTGCAAGCCCAGGGCATTCTGGATCTCGACTTCGCGACGGAGGGCGACAGGATCAGGATTCATCGGGTACTCGATGGGAAACCACGGGACCGGATCGGCTCACAGACGGATCAACGGTCCCGCGCCGTCGGTGACGGGCCACGCACGGTACGGTGGTCGGAGGAGATCGACGTCTCGCTTTCGAGGGGCTGGCTCAGGGGTCGATCAGGTCAGGCCCCGATCCGCCTCGTCCAGCAATTCGATGACCTGCTCGCGCGTCTTGGACTGTCGCAACAGCCTCACGAACTGTTCGTTCTTCAAGTGCCGGGAGATGTTTTCCAGGGCCCGCAGATGGTTGCCGGGCTGATCGGGGGGCGAGATCAACAAGAAGAGGATATTGACCGGTTCGCCGTCGAGCGCCGCGAAATTCACGCCGTTCGGAGAGAGCGCGACGGTGCCGATCAGGCGGCTGACCTTGTTGTATCGGGTGTGCGGGACCGCCACGCCTTGACCGATCCCGGTCGAACCCAGATCCTCGCGGGTCATGATCGCTTTCGTGGCGCCGTCGAGGTCTTCGCGGGCGAGCTGGCCGGCGTCGCAAAGACTGGTGACGATCTCGCGCACCGCCTCTTCCTTGCCGGTCGCCTGGAGATCCACGCGAATGGCATCCCGAACCACGAAATCCGAAAACTTCATCCGGCCCTCCATCCCAGCCTCCCTCATCAGACTCTCTCTCCTGCGGCCGTCCGGGCCCCGATCCATCACGTGGTTCCGCGTCCAGACAGGCCCGCCCGCGCACACGACTGGCAATCCGGGCCCGGCGATGATGGACCCCTCGAACCGTCCGGCTCACGACGCCTCTGGGGGCTCCGGAGGCTCGGCCGCGACCGTTCCCATCGAGGTCGCGTCCCGATGCTCGGAGACCTTCTCTTTGTAGCGCCGGAGCTGCTGCTCGACCTTGTGCACGCACAGGTCCATCGCGGCTTGGGGGGTGACGCTCTCTTCGCGGGCGACGAAGTCGTGCTTGTGTTCCGCGGAGACGAACACCTCGACCAGCCAGCTATTCTTGTGATGGTCGGCCTCCACCTCGATCTGCATCAACCGTCCAAAGTATTTTTGCAGTTTCTCCGCCTTCTGCTGCAGATAGGCCTGCTCCTCCGGTTCCAAGCTGCCGTGGCGGGCCGTTATGGCGATTTGCACCCGTCCTCTCCTTCCCAGACCACCTGCACGCCCCATTGGCTCATTTGCGACTGTCGAGACTAACCCGAACCGGACCACAGGGTCAAGGGTACCACCCGGCGATTTCCGGCGGCGGCACGCCCTTGGAGGCGCGCTGGCGACGGCGTATCTTGAAGCCTCCTTGATTGATCGGCACCCGAATGGAGGAGACGCGCGAGACACTCCCGTAGGGTAGGCTTTTGCCTGCCAATCCCAAGATCCGCAAGAGGCAGGCTAAAGCCTACCCTACGGGAGTGTCTCCTTCTCGAGCGTCACAGAGGAGCGGCAGCGGTGGGCGAACACGCGACCTGGTGGATACAGAACAGCGATCCCTACGGCTTCTGGCCGCGTTCGACGCTGGCGGCGGCCTTGCCCGTGCTGGTCTTGCTCGGACTGCTGGTGAGCGGGCGGGTGCCGGCGTGGAAGGCGGCCCTGGCCGGCATGTTGACGGCGCTGCTGGCGGCGGTCGCCGTCTTCGGGATGCCGGCGCCGCTCGCCCTGGCCGCGGCCGGGTATGGCGCGGTCTTCGCGTTCTTTCGCGTCGTCTGGCTGATCGTGGCGGCGCTCTTTCTTTATGACATTGCGGTGGCCACCGGGCAGTTCGATGTGATGAAGGCGTCGATCGCGCGCCTCTCGGGCGACCGCCGCATCCAGGCGGTGCTGGTCGCGTTCTCGTTCGGCGCGTTCATCGAGGGTGCCGCCGGTTTCGGCGCGCCGGTGGCGATCGCGGCGGCGTTTCTGGTCGGCCTGGGATTCCAGCCGTTTCAAGCGGCCCTGGTCTGCTTGATCGCGAACACCGCGCCGGTGGCCTGGGGGTCGGTCGGCGTGCCGATCCGCACCCTGGCGGCGGTGACCGGCCTGAACGTCGAGGCCCTGAGCGCGACCTCGGGGCGCATCGTGCCGCTGCTGGCGCTGCTCGTGCCTTTCTGGCTGGTCGCGGTCCTGGCCGGCGCGCGGGCGACGCTGGCCGTCTGGCCGGCGCTGCTGGTGGTGGGAGGCGCTTCGCCGGGATGCAATTCTTGTGGTCCAACGGCGCGGCCTGCTTCGGTCTGACCTTCACCAGCTATGAGCTCGTGGACATCGTCTCGGCCATCGCGAGCCTGGCCGCGGGCGTGCTCCTGTTGCGCTTCTGGCGGCCCCGCGTGGAATGGCGGTTCGCGCACGACGGCGCAGGGCCCCGCCGCGGCGGTGGCGACGCACTCCGTGGGGCAGGTGGCGCGGGCCTGGATGCCGTTCGCGATCCTGTCCCTGGCGGTGATGGTCTGGGGCGTTCCCGCCGTCAAGGCGTGGATGGCCGCGCCGCACGAACTGGCCGGCACCGGCCAGGTGATCCGCCTGGAATGGCACACGCCCATGCCGGGGCTACATCAGGCCGTGGCCAAGGGCGCGGCGGTCTCCGGGCACGAACCGACCGCGGCGGACCGGGAAGCCGCGATCCTGGATCTGGTCCCGGTGTCCGCGACCGGCACGGCCGTCTTTCTGGCGGCCGTGTTGAGCGGGATTCTGCTCGGAGTTCGTCCCTTGCGGCTGGTCCAGAATCTTCTGGGGCACGCTGCGCCGGCTGCTGCCCGCGATCGGGGCGATTTTCTGCATGCTGGCGCTGGGCTTCGTGACCAAGTACGCCGGCATGGACGCGGTCCTGGGCCTGGCCTTCACGCGCACCGGGCCGTTGTTTTATCCGATCTTCGGCTCGTTTCTGGGCTGGCTCGGCGTGGCGCTGACGGGTTCGGACACATCGAGCAACGTGCTCTTTGGGAACCTCCAGAAGGTCACGGCGACGAAGCTCGGCCTGAGTCCGATCCTGATGGCCTCGGCCAACGCGGCGGGCGGCATGACGGGCAAGATGGTCGCCGCGCAGTCGATCGTGGTCGCCGCCGCGGCCACGAACGAGACCGGCCAGGAGGGCAAGATCCTGCGCGCCGTGATGGGGCACAGCCTGGCGATGACGTTCCTGGCGGGATTAATTATCTGGGGCTATGCCCATCTCTGGCCGGGGCTGGTCGTGGCGGCGACGGGACCGTGAAACACCATCCCAAGTAGGGTGGGTCAGCGGCGTCCGCGCCGCGCAACCCACCGTCCGGTTCCGTCCACAGAGGTGGGTTGCGCGGCGCGGACGCCGCTGACCCACCCTACAGGAAGAGTCCATGAAAACGCCCCGCCACCTCAAAGAATCGTGAGGTCGGCAGGGCGGAAGAAGGGACTCGATCGAGTCGAGGAGAGGTCGTCTTCAATCGGTGCATGAACAACGACCGGGAGGGCGGTGCGGTGGGGCCTCCACGGGTCCGAAGACCGGGGCCTGGCCCGACCGCTCAGCTCTGGCTGCGGCCGCGGGTGCTCTCCTCGTCCTGAATCGCCTCGCCGGCATCGGGGGCTTCCGACTGCGGGCGGAAGCAGGCCTCCTGCTGCCGGGGATCAAGCTCGCCCCGGTCGGGGGCCTCGGCGTAACGACGCTTACGAGAATGCCGAAGGGCGGGAGACGTGGAAGGAACCAGACGAAGTGGGCGGTCCTTGCGCGTCAAGACCGACATGACTGTCCTCCCCGCGCGACGCGGGTCGATCCAGGGAAGGACGGGTCCTGAATCGGACCGTGAGAAGAGTCCTTCCCGCGATCCGTCGATTCCCCTCGACGAATCGCCCGCCCAGCCACACAATGGTTGGGACGGCCCACAGAGCGACTCCACTCGCCTGTGAGCCAGTATGATTCTAATTCTTCCACCGCGATTCGGCCAGCGGAATTTGAAACAGTCTTGCCGCTCCTGCCGGTCGAACCGATCAGACCTCCCCATGCGCATCGGCATTCTGTCCGACACTCATAATCAGTACGCCCGCACCGCGCAGGCCCTTTCCTGGCTCGACGCCGAGGGCGCCCGCGTGCTGATTCATTGCGGCGACTTGACGCGGCCGGACATCGTCCACCTGTGCGGCGCGCTGGGACCCAGCTATTTTGTTTTCGGCAACAACGACTTCGACCAGCCGGGCTTGCGCGGCCATGGCGGCGGTGGGCGGCACATGTCTGGATCACGGCGGCGAAATCGTCCTGGATGGCAAGCGAATTGCTGTCACGCACGGCGACGACACCCAGGAGTTCCGTCGCTTGGTGGGGGCGCAGCCCGATTATCTCCTGTTCGGGCACACCCACATCGCCTTGAACGAACGGGATGGACCGATCCGGCAAATCAACCCCGGAGCCTGCACCGCGCAGCGGTCTGGACGGTCGCCGTGCTCGATCTGGCACTCGATTCGGTCCGGTTTCTGTCGTTGAGTTGAGTCCGGGCCGTTTCCGGTGATTCCTGTCATCATTGCCTGATTTTGCCCTCCTCGATTTCGGACTTCCGCACTATAGTGACCCTCGGTTCGCGAGCCTGGATGACCCCCTCTTCTCTGATCCCGTCGCGAGAGGACCATCGTCCTTCGTGCATTCATTCGCACGGGAAATCGCCGCAACCGGATTTGATCCCCCGTTGACAGGTTTCCTACAAGCGAGCGCGACGGGTTCGCGCCTGCGAGGCCCCGCCTTTCCGTCGTGAGTGAGGAGCCGACCATGCGTCTGTGTCTGGTGGAGGATCGTGGCGTAGCCGGCTTGGAGCCGTTGACACTGACTCGGGCCGCCTCCGAGCTGTTGCTGGGTTCCTCCAGTCTGGGCGCCAAGACCGCGCGCGCCTTCGGCGTCGGTCCGGGACCGGCCCGCCGCGCGCTTTGTGTCCGCCCGCACGTGGCCGCCATTCAGCGCGAGCGCGACCCGCACACGGTCGTCAACGACCGCGACTGGCTGGCCCGCGGTCCGGTCCTCGTGGCCAACGGCCGCTGGGTGCCCCCGTTCGACTTCACGCCGCCCGATGACGGCGGCGCCTGGCTGGGCCTCTGCGACGGCCAGCCCGCCTGTGCCCTGGTCGGACCCGAGATCGCCGCGAGCCTGAACGTCAACGGCGTCGAGGACTGGTTCGAAGAGGTCGCCACCCGGCCCGACATCGAGGTCTTCGAACTCGGCGGCGACTGGATCAACCGGCCCTGGGACCTCGTCGCCCGCAACGCCGAGCACATCGCCCGCGACTTCCTCGTGGACGGCCGTGTGGGCGTGAGCAACCGCCATCTGACCACGATGGCGCTGGTCGGTCCGGCCGACCGCCTGTTCATCCACGAGACGGCGCGCGATCGATCCGTACACGGTCTTCGACACCACCAACGGCCCGATCACGCTCGCAGCCGGCGTCTGGGTCCAGCCGTTCACGCGGATCGAGGGTCCGTGCTACATCGGCCGCGACACCCAGCTCTTCCGCGCCAACCTCCGCGGCGGCGGTGACGATCGGCCCCAACTGCCGGATCGGCGGCGAGGTCGAGGCGTCGATCGTCCACGGCTACTCGAACAAGTACCACGAGGGCTTCCTCGGCCACGCCTACGTCGGCGAGTGGGTGAACCTGGGCGCGATCACCTCCAACAGCGACCTGCGCAACGACTACGGCGAGGTCCACGTCCCGCTCGGCGGCGACCCGGTGCCCACCGGCATGGCGAAGGTCGGCTGCTTCATCGGCGACCACACCCGCACCGGCATGGGCAGCATGCTCAACACGGGCACGGCCATCGGCGTGATGTGCAACGTCCTGCCGGCGGGCATCCTGCTGCCCAAGCACGTCCCGTCGTTCACGGCCGTGCTCTACGGCCGCGTGGCACCCGGCTTCTCGCTCGAGCAGCTCTTCGCCACGGCCCGCATCGTCATGGGCCGCCGCGGCCAGGTCTTCACCGACGCCGAGGAACAGCTCTACGTCGGCCTCTACGAGCAAACCTGCCTGGAGCGCGAACGGGCCTTCCAGAAGACCCGCGATCACCGCGGCGACACCTGGCCCGTGACCGCCGCGCGGCTTTGAAATGGGCGGCACAGGCTTTCCGGCCTGTGTCTGGTATTATAGTCTTGTAGGGTGCGTCGAGTCTGCGATGACGCACCTTACAAGGCCATGGTCCCCATGCCAAAACAATGACCGTGCTTCGAGAGAAGTGCGAAGACGAAATGATCGAAAGTTTTTTTGTAAACAACTACAAATGCCTCGTCGATGTGAGAGTACCCCTCACGCCGATCCACGTCATCATCGGCCAGAACGACTCGGGAAAGACGAGCCTTCTTGAGGCGATGCTCGCCCTCTCTCGCAGCACGGAGAAAAGTCTCCCGGAGGCATTCCCCGGCGAGTGGCAGGATCGCGAATTGGTCTTCGCGGGAGAAGAGAAACCCGTAATCCAGCTCGCGGCCCGTTTCCGTGCACCCGAAAAAGAGCTTCACTCTCCCATTACCTACCATCTTGAAGTCGAATTCAGCAAAGGACGATCATGCCGCAGGATCGACGAATGGTCCGAGAGTAGCGAAGGCAGGATTCAGATTCGTGAAAACGGTTACGGGTGGACGGGGGTTGAACGGCGAGCCTTTCTGCAACCAGACGAAGAGCGGGACCATCTCAATTCCATCGCCGAGCAAATCGGAACTGCGAGCCTCTATCGTTTCGACCCCCAATTGATGGCGATCCCCGCCGCGATCGACCCAAATCGGAAGTTTCGGATGGACCCCGACGGGTTCGGCCTGGCGACGCTGCTCGACGACATCCTGGGCTACGACCCCGAGCGATTCCTTGCCCTGCGTCACGATTTCTGTGAGTTTTTCCCGCAGTTTCGCAGCGTTCGGATTGAGACCGTTCCGGCCCTCCACCGTGTTTTCCAAGAAAATGGGCAGCACAACGCAAACCAGATGACCGGAAAGGGAGTATTCTTTGAGACGAGCAACAGCCGAGCGATTCGCGCACAACAAGCTTCGGATGGGGCGATCCTGTTTCTGGGCTTGCTCGCCCTGATCCATTCGCCCGACCCTCCCAAGTTGTTGCTGATCGAGGAACCAGAGAAGGGCGTCTACCCCAAGAGGCTGGAAGAAGTTGTCCGCCTCATCCGTCGGCTCCACGAGGCTCCGTCCGGCCGCGCCGCGCCGCAGATCATCATGACGACTCATTCCCCGTACTTGCTTACCTCATTCCATCCGGACGAGGTCACGCTGATGGCCCGGAGGGAGGGGAGCAATTCGGTCCAGGCCCGTCCGTTGCGGGACGCCCCCAACATTGAGGAGCGGCTGGGCCACGGGGAATTCTACCTCGGCGAGCTCTGGTACAACCTCAGCGAGGAAGAGTTGTTTGCCGATGCCGCCACCTGAACCCGTCATCGAGATCGTCGGCGAGGGACGGACCGATCACGGCGGGGAGGGCGATCAAGTCGATTCCCCGGACAACGGGGTCGTGCCCGTCCTCGTTCACCAGTTGTGTGATCGTCCCAAGTCGATGCGAGTCCGGCGCAGGCCCCTGCCATTCCTTCAGGGAAAAGGGCTATGGCAGAAAGTCCGGTTTGCGAAACGGCAGGCCTCCGGCAACAGATCGGCTGGACTTGTCTTTGTCCTCGACACCGAGGGAAATCACCCCGGTCAACTGCAAGAGTTACAGCGCGGACGGGACGCGGAATTGCCGGATTATCCCGCCGCAGTCGGTGTGGCCCACCCTTGCATTGAAGCCTGGCTCCTGGCCGACGCCTCGGTGATCTTGCGGGCCATGAAGCTCGACCAGCAACCTGCGGTTCCCACGGCGCCCGAATCGTTGCCAGCACCGTGTAAGGATCGAGGCCACAACCCCAAGATTCTTCTCGGCCGCTGCTGTGGACAGAAGCAACCCCTCGCCTCCAAAGACACGACACGGATCGCCCAGGAGATCCGAATCTCGACGTGATTCGCACTCGCTGTCCGATCAGTTTCGCGCCATTCGCGGATGAGGTTACCGAGAGAATTCGACCGATCTTCGAAACGAGTGGGACGGGTCCGGTGGTTTGATCGGTGTTTTAGGGTCCGTGCCTCGATAAGGTCGTGATTCTCGAAATGGAAAGAAACCGAGCCCACCGCTAGAATAGATGGGTCATCGGCCATCCAGTCGGGTCGTGGCGACGGTGAAGAAACGTAGTGAAGGACCGTGCCGCCTTGGGAACCGGCGGAGTCGGGACGAAGGAAGGCGGCGGCATGGTCAGCGTGAGTGTCGAGCCGGTCCAGACGCGCCGGAAGGCCGGCGCGTTTGTCTTCCTGGCGATGATGGTTGTCTTCGGCTCGACCACGGCCACGGCGGCCAAGTTCACCGTGCTCGAGCTCCCGGCCGGGTTCATTCCGGTTGCGCGGTATGGTCTGGCTGTATTGTGTTTGCTGGCGATGACCGGCTGGAGCGGCGTGCGGCAGGTCTGGTGCGAGGACCGGCGCCGGCTGCTGCTGGCCTCGGCGCTGTGCGTGCCCATCAACCAGACGTTCTTCCTCAACGGCACGAAACTGGCCCCGACCAGCCATGTGGCCTTTCTGTACGCCACCACGCCGCTCGTTGTCCTGGCTCTCGCGGCGGCGGTGGGGCAGGAGCGGATCACGCGGGAGCGTCTGGCGGGCGTGCTGGTGACGGTCCTGGGCGCGGCGGTGCTGGCGGTGGGCGATGTGCTCACGCATCACCGGGCGTCGTCGGCCGCGGCCTTGCGCGGGGACTTGCTCCTGGTGGGTGCGGTGCTCGCCTGGGGCGGTTATCTGACCGTGACCAAGCCGCTCGTGATGCGCTACGGATCGATCCCGAGCCTGACGGCCACGTTTCTGGTCGGCTGGGTGCTGGCGCTGCCTTTGGCGGGCTGGTCCCTGGTCGGGCATGCCCACGAGTTGCGCACGGCCTCGGCGGCGGCCTGGTGGGGGATGTTGTGTCTCGGCGTGGTGGGGAGCGTCATTGCGCTGGGATGCCAGAACCAGGCGCTCAAGCGGCTCGACGCCAGCCAGGTGGCGACCGTCAACAATGCCTCGCCGCTCTTGACGGTCCTCTGGGGCGTCTGGTTGTTGAACGAGACGCTCACGCCGGCGATTCTCGTCGGCGGGGCCATGATCCTGGGAGGGGTGATCTGGACCATCCGGGCCGAGGCGCGGGCGGCCTCGACCAGCCGCGCTGAAGCCTCGGCGGAGTTCGAGTAAGATGGGGGTGGGATGCATCCGCGAGGCGGTCCCGACCGGGAGTCGTTGCCATGTCCTCCACTGTGCCGCCGATCGTCGAGGACCAGTTTGAGTACCCGACCGGGGATGGCCGTCCCATGGCGGAAACGCCCGTTCATCGCCAGAACCTCACCGACCTGATCGCCATGTTGCAGGACCATTTCGCCGCCGACCCGGAGTTTTATGTTTCCGGGAATATGTTTTTATACTACGTGCCCGCGCCGGATTATCGCTGCCTGGCGCCGGACGTCTTCGTCGTGCGAGGCATTCCCCGCGACGTGGATCGGGACATCTACAAGACCTGGGAAGAAGGCAAGGGTCCCGACCTGGTCATCGAGCTGACCTCGAAATCGACCCAGGCCGAGGATCTGGACGAGAAGTTTAAGATCTACCGCGATCAACTTCAGGTGCGCGAGTACTTCCTGTTCGATCCCCGGCGGGAGTACCTGCGCCCGCCGTTGCGGGGCTATCGCTTGCGGGGCCGCCGGTACCGGGCGATCGAACCCGTGAACGATCGTCTGCCGAGCGAGGTGCTTGGGCTGCACTTCGAACGCGCAGGGCCGCTTCCTGCGTCTTTTCGATCCTCAGACCGACCGCTGGCTGCCCACGCCCAAGGAGACACGCGAGCAGGCCGAGCGGGAGAAGGAGGCACGCGAGCTGGCCGAGCGGGATCAGAGACCGGCTTGAGGCGTCATTTCAGGCTCTGGCCGCCGAGACGGAGCGTCTCCGCCGCGAGCTGGACGAGCTCCGGCGCAGGATGAACCAGCAACCTTGATTGATATTTCCTTGCCAAGGAGGCAACACACGTCATGGATCAACGCGGTGGCCTGGCCGTCTATGTGACGAGCCACGGGTTCGGCCATTTGAATCGCACGGTGGCGGTGCTGAACCGTCTGCCGATCGAGCTGCCGGTGACGGTGCGGTGTCACGCGGACCTGCACCCGCACTGGCACGAGCGGCTGTTGCGGCCGGTGAAGCTGGAGGCGTACGTCTCGGACATCGGCGCGGTCAGTCCGCCCGGCGACAGCGCCGCGGTCGATGGTCCGGCGACGCTCGACCGGGCGTCACGGGTGCACGCCGAGGCCATGTTCCATGTGGACGAGGAAGCGGCCAAGCTCCGTGATGAGGGGACAGCCGCCGTGCTCACGGACATCCCGCCGGTGCCGCTGGTGGCCGCGGCGCGGGCGGGTGTTCCGGGATTCGCCCTGGCCAACTTCCTCTGGTCGGAGATCTACCAGGAACACGCCGAGGCGCTCGGCCCGGCCTATGTCGATTTCGTTGCTGAGCTGCGCCGGGCGTATGGCCAGGCCACGGCCGTCTTCCGCGCCGAGCCTTCCTTGCCGCTGCGGGAGATCGCCAACCGGATCGATGTCGGCATGGTGCTCACGCCCGGACGCGACCGCCGCGCCGAGCTGCGGCAGACGCTGGGGCTCGATGCCGGTGCGCGGGTCGTCTCGCTGTATATCGGCCGCTACGGTCAGGACGGCTTGCCCTGGGAGCGGCTGGAAGCCTACGCGCCGATCCATTTCGTCTCGTACCATCCGCCGGCCGGCGCGTTGCCGCCGAATGTCCACGCCCTTCACATCGAGGACTGGAACGGCGCCGACCTGGCGGCGTCCGTCGATGCGGTCGTGGCCAAGGCCGGCTATGGGGCGGTCTGCGAGGCGATCTCGGCGGGGACGCCGTTCTTGTATCCACCACGCGCCGGCTTCGCCGAATACCAGGCCCTCGACCAGGCCCTGCGCGTCTGGGGCGGGGGCATCCCGCTGGCCCCTCGGCAGTTTCACGACCTGGACCTGGCACAGCCGCTAGAGCGTGCGTTCCGGCTTCGACCCGGCTCCCCGCCGTTCTACGTCGGCGGCGCGGCCCGGGTGGCCGATCACCTCGTGCGCATCTGCCAGGGCGTCTGAGAGGGCCTTGTGTTCTTGTAGGGTAGGCTTCAGCCTGCCAATCCCATTTCCGTATCCGATTATGGGATTGGCAGGCTGAAGCCTACCCTACCGCGCGGCGTTTTCGTAGGGTCCGCTGTGCGGACCGTCCGGCGCGAGTCACGGTCCGCACAGCGGACCCTACAAATCAAGACTCCGAGAGCGCAAAACCACCTTTCTTCAGGTCCCTTGCACCTGCGCGGCGGCCAGGCCGGAATTCCTGTGCGCATCGAGGGCTTGCAGGATGCGCCGCGCGATCCTCAGGGTCAGTTCCAGCTCGCGCTCGTCCACGGGCTTGGGGATGAAGCTGTCCGCACCGGCCTCCATCGCTTCGAGACGGCTCTCCTGGCTGTCCTTCGTCGTCAAGAGGACGATGTAAGTATAGGGCAAGAGCCCTCGGGAACGGATCAGGCGGCAGAGGTCGATACCGTCCATGTCGGGCATCACCCAGTCCGTGATGACGAGCCGCTCCGGCTGTTCCTGAAGGTGCTTCCACGCCTCGGCACCGGTGCGGGTTTCCACGACCTCATAGCCCAGCTCCTCCAGCTTCGTGCGCAGGAAGAGCGCCGCGGTGCGACTGTCATCGGCGATGAGCACGCGCATGGACGGACTCCTTGGAACAGCCTCCGGCCGACATGTTCTCAGGCTTTGCTCGCCACGTTCAGCCAGGTGTGGACGTGCGGCGAGCCATGGAAATACCACGAGAACGCCGGGCCCTCAAGCTTCCAGATATCCCAGACGCCGTCGTTGCCGATATCGCCTTGCTGGAAGTAGGTCAGGCGGAGGGCATCGAGTCCGCCCGCCGTGTCGAGGCACGCGCGGACCTCGGCGGCATCGCAGGCCCGGAACGGCCGGAGCATCATTTCCAGCAGATCCCGGACCATGGTCTTTTGCTGGCTGTCCAGCCCGGCCACGCCCAGACCGGGCTCGCCCAGCTTGGCACCCTTGAGCTCGATCGAGCGGGGTTCGTCGGGCGGCGCCAGCGCAATCAGTGCGCGTGCTTCTGCTGCTTCTCATCGAGCGTCTTGAAGATCTTGTTCGCCTGTTCGCCCTGGTACCACCAGACGTTGTCGGTGTGCTTGGCGTCTTCATTGAAGCTGTGCGAGGCGTGCCCGTAGAAGATCGGCCCGCCGAACGCCATGCCCGCGACGCTGTTCCCATCCGCTCGCAGCGTGTCGTGCCGGCCGCTGAGCACCCACTCGAACGGCTGGTCGGTGCCGGGCTCGCCGAAGACGGCCACGTGGTACTTCTCGAACCCGCCGTAGTCCTCCTCCATCTGCTTGGTGAAGCGTCCGTAGCCGTCCTCGCTGCACAGGTTCTTGAAGATCTCGTGGCACAGGGCCTGCTGCTCGCCGTTGAGATCCTCGATGGTGGGCTTGACGATCGCCCAGTTGTTGTTAACCTTTGACCGCAAGGGGTGGTCGAACGGGAAGCAGATGAGCTTCTTCTGGTCCGGCTTGAGCGTCTTGTAGAACCGGGCCACGGCGGTTTCGGCGGGCGCGGATGGGGTGGGACCGGCCTCGGCCGCGGCCAGTGCCCGACGTCCCCCCAGCACCGGCGCCGTCGCGGCGACCGCGACCGCCCCGACCGTCTTGACGAACTCACGACGCGAGAGCCACGGCGCCGATTCCACGCCACGCGCAGCGACGACCTTGGACATGAGCTTCTCCTGGTTGTGCAGCCGGTCGAAGGGATTGTAGACCGTTGTGCGGAGAAAGGTCGAACCATGACAGGTTACGAACCGGCCTCCGCCCCGTCAACGGGTCCGAGGGTGGCGCGGACGCTGGGGCGATGATCATGAGCGCGGACCGAAGAGAGTTTCTTCGTTTTGTGATTTCGGGTTCCGTTCTGGGGGGGAATTGGACCCTCCAGGCGGCGACGGGCGCGGAGCCACCGCACGTCAGGGGCGAAACCTATGAGATCTGCCATCGCCTGCGCGATGGGGGCGAGTTTCCTCCGCCGTCGCGACACGGCTGTCATGACGTGGTCATCGTCGGCGGCGGTCTGAGCGGTTTGACGGCCGCCTACCGCCTCCGGGACCGGGATGTGCTGATTCTCGAAAAAGAGCCCGACTGGGGGGGAAACGCCCAGTTCGCGGACGACCACGGCCAGCGTTACGCGCTCGGTGCGGCCTTCCTCGAATCGCACGACGCGGCTGGTGAGTTGCGCGCGAACTGGGGCTCGAACCGCTGCCGATCCACAATTGGGATGGGACGATCCTTCACGGTCAATTTATCCCCGACACCTGGGGTGAGGGCCTCGACGCGCTGCCGTATCCCCGGTCGGTGCGGCAGCGTTTCCACTCGCTCCGCCGGGATGTGCTCGCCATGGGCCGTCAGGACATTCGTCGCCTGGCGGACGTGCCATGGGCGCGATTCCTTCAGCCCTACGGTCCGGAAGTGCTCCAGTGGTGGGATGCGTACTGCCCTTCCAACTGGGGATCAAGCGCTCGTCAAACGCCCGCGTCCCTGGGCGTCGACGAACTGCGCGGCATGACCCAGCCGGACCGTCATGATGACCGGGCCACCTGGCCCGGCGGCAACGGCGTGCTGGCACGACGTTTGGAAGAGCGGGTGCGCGAGAAACTCGCCGAGCGCATGGTCTCGGGCGCCACGGTGATCGCCGTCCGGCCCAGGAGCGATCGGGTCGAGGTCACCTATCTGCGCACGGGCGTCGCGACGGTCGTTTCCACCCGAGCCGTGATCCTGGCGACGCCCAAGTTCCACACGCGCCAGCTTGTCGAGGGCTTGCCAGACGACCAGGATCAGGCGATGGGGCAGATCCGGTACGCCGCCCTACGCCGTGGTCAACCTCGTGTTCGCGGGCGAGGTCTTCCGACAGGGTTACGACACCTGGTGTCCGGGCCAGCGGTTCACCGATGTCGTGGTGGCCGACTGGGTCACCCGTGATCAAACGCCGGTCGAAGGCCATAACATCTTGACGTGCTATACGCCGCTGCGCGAGCAACAACGCAGCCGGCTTCTCTCCACCGAGCAGTGCCGGCAACTGGCCAGCGAAGTCCTGCGCGACTTCCAGCACCTCATGCCACGACTGCAAGTCGATCCGGTCGAGGTGAATCTCTACCGGCGCGGTCACGCCGTGCATCTGGCCGTGCCTGGCTTGAGAAGGGTGCAAGCCCGAGCCCGGCAACGGTTTGGCCGCATTCTTTTTGCCAACACGGATGTGCAGTCTCTGATCTCATCGAGCTACGCCGCCGTTCTCGCCGCCCATCGCGCCGTCGAGGAACTCGACGCCCTCGCTTGACCGCCTGGTGGTTCGTCCGCCCGGGCTGTCCCGAACCGGAGCCCTCCTGGACGAGCCACCAAGGCCACCCTCGCGAAAAGTGATTTGACACCGGTTTTTCCGTGATACCGGTTTTTCCGTTTCCCGGTCCAGGGCGAGAAAAGAGTCGGGAGAAATGTTTTTTAGTGGTTCCGGTTGAGATTGCGAGAGAAAATGCAAGGATGGACCTGGAGACCACATCTTGCGGACTCCGGGGTCGAGCCCCCGTCGAGGACTGAGCCATGTCGACTCTCTTCGATAGGTCCACCCAAGACGGAGCGGCAGCCGAGGGCGACCCGGAGTGCCGTCCGTTCGGGAAAGGGGGAACCTCATGAGAAAGCGTGCCGTCAGTCTTGGCCTCGTGGCTGGTTTCGTCACCTTTGCCCTGGTGATGACGGCCCTCGCTCAGCCGGGGTCGGGTCGGGGGCGGGGCGGCGGGTCCGGTCCTGGCCTTGGGATGGGCCTGCTCCGCATGGACAGCAACGGTGATGGCAAGATCTCCCGCGAGGAATTCGCGAAGGGCCACCAGGAGATGTTCGACCGCCTCGACGCCAACAAGGACGGCGTTGTCAGCGGCGACGAACTGCCCGGACCCCGTGCGGGCGGTGGCCCTGGCAGCGGCTTCGGCCTGCTCCGCATGGACAGCAATAACGACGGCAAGGTGACGCGCGAGGAGCTCACCAAGGGGCAGCGGGAACTCTTTGACCGCCTCGACGCCAACAAGGATGGCTTCATCAGCCGCGATGAGCTACCCGGCCCCGGTGCGGCCCCTGGTCCCGGCCGCGGGATGGGTATGGGCCGTGGGATGGGTATGGGCCCCGGCATGGGCATGGGTATGGGTATGTTCAGAACGATGGATACCAACGGCGACGGCAAGGTCTCCCGCAAAGAGTTCATGAAGGCGCATCGGGAGATGTTCGACCGCCTCGACACCAACAAGGACGGCTTCATCAGCCGCGATGAGATGCCCGGTCCCGCCGGGCGGCCCGGCCCTGGTGCGGTCACCGAGCCCAAATCCCGGGAAGACTCCAAGGAACACCAAGAACAACGACTCCAAGAGATGAGCAACGTAGGGTGCGTCGAGTCCGCGATGACGCACCTCCTGCCTCACAGGCCCGGATAGAGCAGTGCCGGAGGTGCGTCATCGAAGACTTGACGCACCCTACAAGACTAACTCCATAGGGAGCGGCTTCGTGCTCATACGACTGGCGATCCTGATCTGGGCCGCCTGGCTGGGACTGATCGGCCTGCTGGCCGGACTGCTTGTCGGCCGGGTCTGGCACCCCCATTTCCTACCGGTCACAGCCGTGCTTGGCGTGATATTGATTGCCGCGCTGGCGCTGCTTCTCGCGCGGGGTGGCGGCTGATTTGTGGCCCGTGTCGCCGTCGGGCACTGGGTTGGCTGCTGCTGGGCCTCGCGCCGGTTCTCTTTCTGTCCGGCCTCGTCGGTTATGGTTTGACAGTGGGTTCCAAGCAGCAGGTCCACCTGATCTTGCCGACGAAGCTCTTGATGATGATGGGCGAGTCGGTCATGGATCTGGAGGCCCGGTTCCGCTATCCCCAGCGGACCTACGGCGCGAAGGTCGTCATGATCTCGGCGCCGCTCGATCCCGCCGTCGCCCGCGCAAGTCAAAGCGATGGATGACCATGTGCGCCGCCTTGAGGCACGGCTGGGCCGGACCTTCTCGGGGCGTATTCACTGGGTGCGCGGACCGCTCCTTGGCAAGCAGGGCGTGGCCGTCTACGGCGTGTGCCTGGGCAGCCGGCCCGGTCAAGTGCCTCCCGATGCCGAGGGCTTGACCCGGCTGGACCGCCACGAGGTGGCCCATTGCGTGACCAGTCCGTTCGCTCCGCTGATGAGCGCCGAGCCGCCGACCGTGCTGTCGGAGGGCTGGGCGCAGGCGAACATGGGCCAGGACCCGATCGAACTGAGCCTCCGGGCCAGGTCCGAAGCCGAGGAGGGCTACGCCCCCTCGCTCCGCGAATTCGCCGGGCCGGAGTGGTACGGGAGTCATCACAGCGCCGTTTACAACCAGGGCGGGCCGCTGGTCAACTACCTGCTCAAGACCCACGGGCCGGATCGATTCCTGGAACTCTACGCGACGTGCCGGCAACCGACCTTCGCCGCGGATTGCCAGCGCATCCTGGGTGTCAGCCTCGACGAACTCGACGCCGGCTCCCGCCGGGCGATCGACCGGGACCTGGCCGGTTTGACCCCGCCGGAGTACCTGCTGGCGCACCTGGCCACCGGCCCCGAGGTCGCGCCCTCCGCTTGGCGTGCGTTCCTGGAGGAATACCTGGCGGAATCCCGCCTTCTGCTCGCGCCCACGAGCATGTCCGCCTGACCGCCGAAGACCGCTACACCACGAAGACAACCGACGGCAAGGAACAAGTCTTCCTCACTCGTTACGACCTGGTCGCGCTCGGGTGCGTGGCGCCGGCTGACAATCCATTTGTCCACCGGCGAGCGGGCCTATCTGGCTCATCCCCAACACTCGCTCAAGGCCCAGCGCAAGGGCCCTGACAAAGCCTGGGAGGTCCGCGACGAGCCCGGCCTCTCCCCGGAGCGGGCCTACTGGCAGTCGCTGGCGGCATGCGACCAGAGGGAACCCTCGGTCCATCTCGCCGCCTTCCTCCTCGTGATTGGAGAGGAGCTCACGGGCTTCGGGGATACGTCCGGCGTGGTCGTCAGCCGACTGGCGCGGGTGACCGAGAACGGCCGCCCCCTGGTGCGCATTCGCCTGGAAGACCGCGCCCGGCCAGCCCTCATGTGGCGCTCCTGCACGGTGGAGCTGGCGGCCGATGATCATCTCGCCGTGCGGTCCTATGAGCTCGAAAACCGCGATGGCGAGCCCGTTCGCGGGGAGTTCGCCTACGACCGGCACGAGGGCCTGCCCGTGCTCCGCGAGCGCCGCGCGTTCTACCCCGGTAGAGACGGTACCACCTCCACGGGAGGGCTGAAGGTCGTCGCGCGGGACTTCGGGCCGGTGCCGGAGACCGAGTTCACACCCGCGCGGCTGCTGGATGGCCCCTCGATCCGCAAGATCCCGCCGGACGCCGATCCGCATCCGGAGTCCTTCAATTTCGCCAGGTGGTACGGGGTGCCGATTGTCGCGGGCGGCCTCTGCCTGGTCGGGGGCCTGGCTATCGCGCTGGGCACGAAGGCTGGCCGATGATCGCTGGAGGCGAAATCGGTGGGAAAAAATGCGGCGGAATTGGTGGCTGTCTCCGCCCTGGATTTCCTTCCGGGTCTGCCTTCCCCTTCACGACCCCGCCGGCACCAACCCCGGCTCGGCGCGCGTGTCTGACTCCGCCACGGTTTCCAGGTCGCGAACCAGCCGCAGGCTGGCCAGATAAACGACGATGCTGACCGCCCCACCGGCGTACATCAAGACGCGATAGGCCATCATGGCCACGGCGCCGCCGGGATGGCCCACGAGGCGGAAGAGCTCGCGGCAGGCGTTCTCGCTCACACCCAAGGCGCCGAAGGGCAGGGGGACGGCCGTCGTGAAGAGCGTCAAGGGCACCATCAGGAAATGGGAACCCAATGATGGCAGGCCGGCCGGGAAGATGGCCCGGCTCATGAGATAGAAGGCGATGACGTAGAGGGAGTGAATGCCGACCGCCAGCGCGAGCATGGCCGCGACCGTGCCGAGCCGTCGGCGGTAGGAATCGGCCATCGTCACCAGCTCGACCAGGAGCGTTTCGATCCGTCCCCGGCCCCGGAGCAGCCATTCCAGAGGTCGATACAGGGCCGGCGTGAAGAGCACCGCCAGTCCCACCAGGCCCGCCCCGACCGCCAGCCACACGACGACGATCAGCCGCCGCACACTCGGCGTCCGCCGTGCCCCACACCACCGCGCCTGAGATGCCGGCGAGCAAGAACAGTCCTAACAGCCCGATGATCCGGTCGATCACCATCGACGCCACCGCCTGCGTCTTCCGGGCCTGCTCGCGGCACAGGAACGCCCCCTTGATGACGTCGCCACCCACCGCGCCCGGGATCACCAGGTTGAACACGTTGCCGATGAAACCTAATCGCATCGCGTCCCGCACCCGAAACGGCAGATCCAGCGCCCGCACCAGAACGTACCACCGGCAGAACGTCAGCACGGTCCCGGTCAGGAAGACGACGAACGCCATGCCCAGCAGCCGCATGTCCGGCGACCGCGAGAACACATCCTGAATCTGGTCCCAATTCGACCGCACCGCCAGCCCGAGCAAGCCGAAGGCCAACAGGCACAGAACCCCGTTGATGACGATCTTCTTCATGTCAAAGGGTCCCCTTGGTGGACGGCACGCCCTGGACGCGCGGGTCGATCTCGCAGGCCATGCGCAGAGCACGGGCGAGGCCCTTGAAAATCGCTTCGCTGATGTGGTGGGAATTGCGGCCGTAGTGCAAGAGCACATGTAAATTCATGCGGCCCTGCACGGCCACCGCCTGCCAGAAGTCGGCCACGAGCTCGGTGTCGAAATCGCCGACGCGGGCGGTCGGCATGGGGGCGTTCCAGACCCAGAAGGGGCGGCCTCCCAGATCGACGGCACAGGTCACGAGCGTCTCGTCCATGGGCAGGATGCAATGCCCGTAGCGCCGGATGCCCACTTTTTCGCCCAAAGCCTGGTCGAGCGCCTGGCCCAGCGCGATCCCCACATCCTCGGTCGAGTGGTGGGCGTCCACGTGCACATCGCCCTTGCACCAGGCCGCCAGGTCGAACAGGGCGTGCTTGGCGAACAGCTCCAGCATGTGATCCAGAAACCCCACGCCCGTCTGGACTTCGGCCCGGCCGGAGCCGTCCAGCAGGAGCGTCAGGCGGATGTCGGTCTCGCGCGTCTTGCGGACGATCTCGGCGGTGCGCTCGGCCACGGCAAACGGCTCGCGGGAGGATTCTTCAGTCGGGGGCCACCGTTTCGACCATACCACAACCGCCGCCGACTGCCCACTTGAACTGGACCCGGGAGTATTATCTAATTGCGAATCGTAATATTCCCCCGGCAAGAAAGTAGGTCGGACAATCCTGTCCGACTCCCCCGGCCTGTCGGACAGGATTGTCCGACCTACAGGAGGATCTTCTTTGCCGGGGTAATTACCCCGGCAAGAAAGTAGGTCGGACAATCCTGTCCGACTCCCCCGGCCTGTCGGACAGGATTGTCCGACCTACAGGCGAATCTTCTTTGCCGGGGTAATACGCCCACGGCCCCCCTCGCAGTCAGGAGACGGGTTCGATGAAGGCTTCACGCCGGGTTGGGTTCACGCTGGTGGAATTGCTGGTCGTGATCGCGATCATCGGGGTGCTGGCGGCGCTCTTGCTGCCGGCCGTGCAGCGGTCGCGCGAGGCGGCCCGGCGCATGGATTGTCTGAGCCACATGCACCAGATCGGCCTCGCGGTCCACCAGTACTACGACGCCTGGAACGAGCAGTTCTTCCTTCATCACCCGTTCGATGCCGACGTGAATGCCTTCGCGGCCAAGGCGGACTCGTTCGCCGAGATCTACTGGGAAGACAAGCTCATGCCGTATATCAACCCCGGCATGGCGAACGAGGCGACGGCGCAGAAGGGCGTTTCGATCGCCGACGAGACGATCTATCGCTGCACGTCCGACCTTCGCGCGTGCAGCCGTACAACGACTCCTCGGGCGCGATCGACGGCGTGGCCAACCGGAGCAGCTACCTGATGAACTCGCTGCTGAGCCACAAGTCGCGCCGTTATGGGTTCTGGACGCGGGTGCGGTTCCAGCAGGAGCTGGGCCTCTCGAATTTCATCGCCTTCACCGAGCGCAACGCGGCCGCGCTCGAAGAGGCCCCCAACTCGCGGCAGGACGACTTCGACATCTGGCTCGGCACCGACACGATCGGCTCCTGGATCGCCTCGCAACGACATGACGGCGTGTCAAATGTGCTCTACCTCGACGGCCACGCCGCCAGCGTCCGCTGGGCCGATCTCGTCCTGGGAATCTACCCGGGCGGCGGGGTGCTCTCGGCGGACGGCACGTATCCGAACTGAAAGCAGGATAGGCCGAGGAACGCGGACGAGAACCAGTTCCTTCTTCCGGCTCTCCCCCTTCCCAAGGGGGAGTTGGAGGGGGTTCTCCCTGGGTACGCGGCGTGTCCCGGCCGGAGACCCCCTCAATCCCCCCTTGGTGGTAAGGGGGGAAGCCAGACAGCCAGACTTCGGGAACTGGTTTCAGTCCGCGTTCCGGGCCCACCCTACATCATCTCCGGGCCGCGGCAAAGTGCCGGCTGGCGAGGACCAGGAAGACGAATCCCCCGCCCAGCACGGCGACGGCCACGATCCAGTCCGTGTTCTGACGCGCCGTGGCCATCTGCCAGAGCATCGTCTCGGTCAGGGCGGCCGTGGTGAACATGGCCAGCAGCGAGAACGGCCGGAACCGCACGATCGGCGCAATCGGTGCACAGAAAAGCACATTGGCACCGAGCATCATCAGACCTACCTGCCAGTTGCCGGTATCCCGGTTGATCTGGGCCACCAGGGCCACGTTCGCGGCGATCATCGCCACCACCGCCAGGACCATGCCCAGCGTCCAGCGCCGCCGGGGCGGCTTCGGTCCGGAAGAGGCCACCATGTGTTCGTTCCCCAAACAACCTGCCCGATTTGGGGTGCAAGTCCGGCCCGCCCAGAACGATCATACAGCATTGGAGTGCATGGCCAAACCCGGCACACCAGCTTCCGTGGCCGACTTCTGGGGCAAGAAGAGGGGGTCGGAAACACGCTTCGAAAGTGTCCGATCAGAGCCAACTTAGTCTTCGACTATCTCATTATGGATAAAGGCTTTGCGTCGAATTACGAGTCTTTCGTCGGTTCGCGCACAGACGTGTCATGTGTCCCTTTTTCTGACGTAAGTTCTTTCTACAGTACGGACGTGCGTCTCAGGCGCACCGAAATAGGCGTCTGGAGACGACCCAAACCCTTGAGATACCAGAGACGTACGTCGCGCCGGGTGGAGCTGGTGGCCTTGCTTGACGGTGGCGCGGGGATAGCCTGAAAAGCGTTCCTCTCAAGACGGACTTCGGAAGGGCTCGACATGCGTGACTTGCTGGTGCACCTATTCGCCGGTCTGGAACAAGGGCGCGAGGTCCTGCTCTGCCAGGTCGTCGAGACGAAAGGCTCGACGCCCCAGAAGGCGGGGGTCTGGATGCTCGTCGATCCCGACGGCGGCCAGGTCGGCACCCTGGGCGGCGGCTGCGTCGAGGCCGAGGTCAAGCAGAAGGCCATTCGCCTGCTCGGCCAGGGCGACGCCGGCTTGTTCACTTTCGTGCTCGACCACGACTACGCCTGGGCCGACGGCCTGATCTGCGGCGGCAAGATGGTGATCCTCGCCCAGGCCTTGCGCGGACCGGGACCGCTGGCCTATTTCCGAGCGTATGGGGAAGTTCATGAACGGGGCCGGGGATGGACCGAGGCGGTCGTCGCTGGAGCCGTCGCGGTGCGGAACGTCGGCCGTGGGCGGGCGGTTCCTGTTCGACGCCGACGGCCGGTTCGTGGCCGGATGGCCGGACGCGGAAGTTCCGGCGGCGATCCGCGCGCGGGTGGATTTGCTCGGGGAGCGTTCCCGGCCTGGCACTCACGAGGGCGCGGCGTTCTTGCCGAGTCTGCCGCGGATCCGGCTGCTGATCGTCGGCGCTGGCCACGTCGGCCAGGCGGTCGCCGCGCTGGCCGCGCAGGCCGACTTCGACGTCTGGGTCGTCGACGACCGCCATCAGTACGCCAACGCCGAGCGGTTTCCCGCCGCCCGGCGCATCCTGGTCGGGCCGATCGAGGACGTTCTGGGAGAGCTTCCCATGACCCCGCAAACCTATGCCTTGATCGTCACTCGTGGACATGGCCACGACCAGGAGGCTCTTTTCCACCTGGCCCCGACGGCGGCCGCCTACGTCGGCCTGATCGGCAGCCGCCGCAAGATCCGCCTGATCTTCGAGGCCCTCCGCGAGCAGGGCATGCCGGATGCGGCACTGGCGCGGGTGGCGGCGCCGGTGGGGCTGGACATCGGCTCGCAAACGTGTCCCCGAGATCGCCGTCAGCATCGTGGCCGAGCTGATCGCCCGGCGCAACCTGGGTCCGCCGGCGATCGCCCCGCGCGGCTGGATTCCTCTCGATACGGCATCCGAGGTCCATCACCCATGAGAGTCGTCGGTCTCATCCCCGCGGCCGGTCAGAGCCGTCGCATGGGACGTCCCAAGCTGACCCTCGGCCTGGGCCGTGAGTCGGTCATCCAGCGCGTCGTGGCGGCCCTGGTTGAAGGCGGATGCGATGCCGTCCTGGTCATGGCCCCTCCCGTCCGCGCGCCGGGGGCGGTCGTGCTCGCCAATCACGCCCGCGTGGAAGGCGCGGAGGTCGTCCATCTGGACGCCCCGACGTACCACATGCGGGCCACCATCGAGCTGGGCCTCGACGCGCTGGTCGCGTACGGCCTGGCGCCCGCCGACGGCGTCTTGCTGACCCCCGGCGATGTTCCCGGCGTGACCAGCCGGCTGGTCCTCCGCGTCCTGCGCCATTTCGAGGGCGACCCGACGCGGATCATCGTGCCGTCGTACCAGGGCAAGCTCGGTCATCCCCTCGCACTGCCCTGGGCGCTGACCGAGGAGATCGCCAGTCTGCCGGCGCACGTCGGCGTCAATGCGCTGCTGGAGGCGCGGGCCGATCGCATCGTCACCGTCGAGGCCGATGAGGGCGCCCTCTCCGACCTGGACACCCCGGACGACTACCGCCGCTGGCGACAATAGGCTCTTGTAGGGTGGGTCAGCGGCATCCTCGCCGCGCAACCCACCGAGGTGGGTCCGAGGATGGTGGGTTGCGCGGCGAGGACGCCGCTGACCCACCCGACCTTGTTCCCTTGGCGTTTGTGGTCTTTCCGCGTGGATGGTCCTTTTCGCGCGGAACGACCCGGCGTCAACGCCGGGCCGAAGAGGGAAGACGCCCGGTGAACCGGGCGGGGAGAGGCGCACCGGAGCGTGTGGTCTTTCGCCCGGTTCACCGGGCGCACCGCGCCGCGGTAATCGGCCCGGCGTTCACGCCGGGTCGAGCGGCGCCGGGGTCACTTGCGGCTTCGCCGCGCGACGAAGCTCAGACGCGCACGAAGATCCTGCGCCGATACAGCCAGAGGGCGATCAGCCAGAAGACAGCCAGGATCGCCAGCGATTCGTGGAACGGTCCCCAGAGCCCCGCGAACGGGTCGCGGCTCAACGACAGGCCGAAGCGGTCGTGCAGCCAGCCGAACAGGGTGCCGCCGTGGGTCTGGAGCTGGGCGCCGACCCAGTCGGCCAGCAATTGCGTCATCATATAGATGGCGATGGAATTCATGCCCACCACCACGAGCGGGAAGGCCCAGCGGCGAAAGCCCCAGACATCGATGATGAGGTAGAACGCGGCCATCATCCAGCAGGTCCAGGCCGTACTGTAGATGACCCAGGACGGCGTGTGCAGCCGCTTGACGATCGGGCAGAGGACCCAGCGCGCACTGTCCAGCGGCGAGCTTGTGCTCGTGACGGGATCGATGGCCGTGCTGATCATCAGGCAAGCCGCGCCGGCAAGGAACAGCCCGACGACCTTCGCCGCCCCGCCATACCGCGAGCGGAGCCAGTCGCCGGCCAGCGTGCCGGCGAGCATGGTCGCCATCGCGGGAAGGAAATTCAAGGTCTGGTAGCCGCCCTCATTGAACAGGAACGGCGTGGAACGGGGGAACTGGTTCAAGAACCAGCGGTCGAAGTCGGCCGCGACGTTCAGGTTCTTCTCCCAGTGCGCGGCGAAGCCGGTCTGCCACTGCCAGTTCGGTCCCAGACCGTGCAACTGAAAGACCAGGTTCGGCCCCGGCAAGGGATAGAAGGCGAACAAGGCCCAGTCGCCGGCGAGGATCGCCCCGAGGGCCAGCACCCGCACCCAGGCCGGACACCGCAGCAACAGGAACACGATCCCGTATCCCAGGCCGATCTGGGCCAGCACATTCGTGAAGGTGAACTGCGTCTCGGTCGCGTGCGCCGAGGCCAGGAACACGCCCAGGACCACGAGTACGAACGACCGCCCGAGCGCATGGGCAAGCTGACGTCCGAACGACTGGCCGCGGCGGCTGCGGGCCTCGTGAGAGAACGTCATCGCGACGCCGACGATGAACACGAACGACGGCTGGATCAGATCCCAGAAGACGCCGCCCCGCCAGGGAACATGCACGAACTGGCGTGCGAACGTACCGATCCAGCTTGCTTCGCCGTTGGACTCGACCCGGGCGGCGATCTCGGCCAGTCCGAAGCCGGCCGAGGCCATCGCCAGGACCACGAAACCGCGGAACGCATCCAGCGATGGCAGCCGTTCCGGCAGCGCTCGGCGCTCGGTATCCATCAGAGAATGATCCCACGACGGCCCAGGAAAGACCTGTGCGAGGAGCGGGAGCGCATGGGAATCGAACCCACCAGCGGCCTGTTTCCAGGCCGCTCACAGGTTTTGAAGACCAGGCGGGGCACCAGCCACCGACGCGCTCCCGAGGGTTTTCCACGTCCCGGCCGCGCTCAGAATAGCCCAGTGATCGGGCCGTGGCAAGGGCGTGGCTACTCCAGAAGGCTGCGCCGCAGGGCATCCGCCGCGGCGTCGAACTCGGACCGCCAGGCGATTTCCGGCGCCCCGTGGGCCAGGCAGTCGCGGAGCTTCTCCAGGGTATTGCGGGCCATGTGCGGGCACTTGTTGCAGGCACAGGTCACGCCCGGCACCGGGTGATAGCGGTGCAGGGGGGCCTTCGACTGCAATTGCCAGAGCATGTTCGCCTCGGTCGCCACCAGGAAGTCGGTCGGCGCGGCGAAGCCCGCCACGTACTTCAACATGGCCTCGGTGCCGCCGATGAAATCGCTGTGCTCGCGGATGTTCGCCGGGCACTCCGGATGGGCGATGGTGATGGCTTTCGGCAGCGACCGCTGGATGCGCAGCAGGTCGCCGACGCTGAAGATCTCGTGGACCAGGCAGGAGCCGTCCCACAAGATCATGGGCCGGCCGGTGATCTCCTGGAGGTACTGGCCGAGGTGGCGGTCGGGCACGAACAGGATCTCGACGTCCGCGGGGATGCGGTCGAGAATGGCCCGGGCATTGCCCGAGGTGACCACCCAGTCGGACAGGGCTTTGACCGCGGCCGTGCTGTTGATGTAGGTGACGGTCTGGAACCGGCGGCCCTCGTCCCGGAGCTGGGCCTGGCGCCGCGCCAGGGCCGGCGCCGGACAACTCTCGGCCAGGCTGCACCCGGCCAGGAGATCGGGCAGCAGCACGCGCTTGGAGGGGTTGAGGATCTTGGCCGTCTCGGCCATGAAGTGGACGCCGCAAAAGACGATCGTCCGGGACGTCACCTGCGTGGCCGCGCGCGCAGCTTGAGGCTGTCGCCCGTGTCATCGGCCAGCTCCTGGATCTCGCCGTCCTGGTAATAATGAGCGAGGATCGTGGCATCCTCGCGCTTCTTGAGGGCCTCGATCTCGTCGTAAATGTCGGTCAGAGTGGCAGTCACGGAGGGATTCCTTGTTTTTTACGTGGCGGAGGAAGAACCCACGACCGGCTCAGAAGGACTCGACCCTGGGCGATGTGGACCACGCAGAGGACCGGCCCGACGTTGGGCGTGGCCTGTCCGCGCGTGGCTCTCACGTCAACGCGTCGCTCGCTGGAGAGATTCGGGCGTTACGTCGGCGACTTCGGTCGGCGCCATCAGCATACCGTGGGAAACGAACGGCCGAGAATCCGCGCCCGGAACCCGATCCCGGAAACGCGGGCCCGGGGACAAACCCCTGGCCAGCCCGCGGCCGTCTTCACATTATGGTCATAAGAGGGCAAGTCCGCAAAGGGGCGTCGCGCTTGCCCGGGGAAGGAGTGCCTCCGTAGAATCGGCCCCCATGAAGCGCATTTCCTGGTTCTCGCTCTTCCTCTTGACCTGCGGCGCGGCGGCGTGGCTGCGGGGCCTACCGCCTTGCGCACGCCGAGACGTTCGAGCTGCAGGACGGTCGGCGCGTGGAAGGTCGGTTGCTGGGAACGGTCCAGAGCGGCTTTCACGTCCAACCTCGGACGGGTGGGGCACCCCTTCGCCTCGATGACGGCAAGCGCATCGTGTTCGACGCGAGGCCCGGCGCCCTTCCGCTCGCGGGCGCGCCTTTTCACGTCCTCCTCGGTTCCCAGGGCCGGATCAGCGGCCGGCTCGACCGGGTGACGGAGACGGCCGTCGTCCTGTCCGAAGGGCCCGCCGAGCAGCCGGTCCACCTGGCCAGGGCCGGGGTCCGGGCCTTGTTGCAAAGACGTGGCGAGACCCAGGCTCTCGTGGAGGGCTTCGAGACGCTCGATACGACCCGCTGGACCATTTCGGGCCGCGCCGAGCTCGTGGACAAGCCCATCCGCGAAGGCCGGCATAGCCTCCGGCTGCCCGGGGGCAAGACCGAAGTCCGCACGGTGCTGGCGTCCCCCATCGAGGCGGGACGTCTCGACCTGGATTATCAGCTCCAGGGCGAGCACCCCCATCCCGGCGAGACGGCGCTCGTCGAGCTGAGCTTCCAGGGTACGGCCGCACCGCCGTCGCTCGAGGTGCTGCTCGGCTGGGAAGAGAGCCTGCTGAGCGTCCGCACCCGGGGCGTCGGCCCGTCCCTGGCAGTGCAGCGGCTGGTCGCGCGGCCGGGCTGGCATCGGCTCTCGATCCGCTTCGAAGGCGAGCGGACCGACGTGGCCGTTGATGGCGACGAGCTGGCACACGGCGGCGGGTTCGGCCGTGCGCTGGTGTCCATCCGCCTGGCCACGGCGTCCGCTCGCGGGCCGTCGCCTCCCGGTCTCGCGCTCCTGGTCGATCACCTCCGGCTCGTGCGCTTCGTCGAGCCGAGCGGTCCCTTCGAGGTGGACCCCGCGCAGGACGTGGTGCGGCTGAGTTCGGGAGATCAGGTCTTCGGCCGCGTCCGCACGGCGAACGACCGGGCCATTGAATGCGAGTCCGACGACCGGCCCATGACGCTGGCCTGGTCGGATGTCTCGGGCATCGACTTTCGACGTGTCCCCAGGCCGGCCGAACCGATCGAAGGCCTCTGGGTCCGCCTCTCCTGGCGCAATGCCGACGGCACGGGTCCGGATGACCGTGACGAGATCGAAGGCGCGCTGACGCGCGCCTCGGAGGAATCGCTCGTGCTGGAGGTGCCCTATGTGGGCCCCTTGAAAGTGCTCCGGTCGCGCCTCTTGGAACTGGTTGTCGAAGGCCGCAGCCGCCGGCAGGTGCTCGACGCCACGGCCCACCATCTCGGCAACACCATCGTGGCCGACCTGGACCCGCCGCAACCCGGCGGCGGCGTGCTGGAGCTTCCGTTCGAGCTCAAAGCCATTCCCGAGGGACACGCCGCGCTGAGCCTGGATGTCGTTCAGGTCGTGGGGATCGAGGGGGACCCGGATTTCTCGCCGCTGGTCCGCAAGGGCGAGCTGGTCACGAAGGTCCTGCTCAATGGGCGGCCGTTCGAGACGCTCAACCAGCACATCACCGCGCGCAACGACACGCCGAAGCGAATCCGATTGCCGATCCCCGAGGGCCTCTTGCGAGCCGGGCGGAACGTGCTCCGGCTGGAGCAGGTCGGCACGAAAGACGACCCGGACAAGCTCGACAACCTGGGAGTGCTGGGCATCGCCCTGGAAGTCGCACCCGAGAACCCTTCCCGCGAGGCGCCCGACCGTGAAGATCCTGACCCGGAGCTTGATTCGACACGCGCACGCGATCGCCCGCGAAGTGGGTGCGCGGGTCATCTTGCTGGCCGCGGATGTCGTCGAAGAGGATACCGACCTCAGCGCGCTGATCGAGGATGTCGATTTCCGGGTCATTCTCGTGTCGCGGCGGAACAGTTTTCGGCCGCCGGAAGGTTGGGGCGATCTGTGCGCCGTCGTGAGCATTCCCGATATCCCCATGACCCGCGCGGGACAGATCAAGATCGCCACGCTGATCGGCGTCGTCGAGAAGCTGGTGCAGGCCGGCGACCGCGTGTTGTGGGTGACGGGCCTGGACGGGTCGGGCACGATCGACATGATCATGGTCCTCGACCTCGGCCGCGAGGCCGAGATGTTCAGCGTGCCGGCGACCGACCCGTTGCCGTCCGACGTCCGCCCCGCCGTGTTCGAGCGCGTCCTGAGCCTCGCCAGCGAGCTCGGACTGGAGGGCCGCGAAGGCCGGCCGGTCGGGACCCTGTTCATCCTGGGAGACAGCGAGCGGGTCCTGTCACAGAGCCGGCAGCTTGTCATCAACCCCTTCCACGGCTACCCGGAGGAAGAGCGCAACGTGCTCGACCCGCGTCTGGAGGAGACGATCAAGGAGTTCTCGGCCATCGACGGCGCGTTCATCGTCCGCGGCGACGGTGTGATTCTCGCCGCCGCGCGTTACCTCGTGCCGCAAGCCCGTCCCGATGAGCGCTTGCCTCAAGGACTCGGCACCCGGCACGAGGCCGCCGCCGGCATTACATTCAACACCCAGTCGCTGGCCTTTTGCATCTCGCAGTCCACGGGCAGCGTCTCGATCTTCAAGAACGGCCGCCTGCTCGCCGACATCCAGAAGCCGCGCAGCAGCGCATCGAGGGACTTCTGAACCCGTGACAGTTGGATTCCGGATTCCAGATGCCAGATTCCAGATGCCGGATGTCAGACATCAGCCATTAGGCATCCGGCATCTGGAATCTGGCATCTGGAATCCAGGCTCGCACCCGGATCAGTCCCCTTTGCGGACCTGGTCGAAGTAGCCCAGGATGTGCTTCTTGACGTTGCTGGGGACGCGCTGATTGGTCAGCGCCTCGGCGGCGGCGGCACCGGCGGACTCGATCTCTTCCTGGACCTCGATCTGGCTCTCGCCTTTGGTCGTGCCCTTGGGAGGACCGAAGCCGGTGATGACGGCCTTGCCCTTGCCGTATTGCTGGGGCGCCTTGGTGCCGTGATAGGCGACGTCATCGGGGGCCTCGGGACGCTCGCCCTGGCCCCGGCCCCGCTTCATGCCGAAGCCCGGCCGGATGCGTTTGCCGAGCTTGTTCAGACCTTTGAGGTCTTCGCCAAGCTGATTGAGGCCGTCGCCGGAAATCCCCTCCTTGCACTCCTGCAAATCGGCGAGGGCCGCGTCGAGAGAATCGAGTTCTTGCGCCTGGCGGGCCAGGTCTTCGAGTTGCTGCCGTGTCATGCCGAGAGCGCTGGCGGCCTTGTTCATGTCGCCTTGCTGCATGGCCTGCTGGCACTGGCCAAGCTGCTTGGCGAGTTTCTGAAGCTGCTGGAGGTTCTGGGCCTGCTGTTCGAGCTTCTTCATCTGTTCCTGGAACTGCTGCTCGGTCAATGCGCCGTTCTTGCGGGCGGCTTCCAGTTGCTTCTTGCGCTCTGCGAGATTAGCCAGCTTCTCGAGCTGCTCCTTCATCTCGCCGATCTGCTGTTCGAGGGCCTTTTTCTCGGCGTCGTTCATTTCCCCGTTCGCCAGCTTCTGCTGGAGCTTCTTGACCTGCTCGGCCGCCTTCTCGAAGTCGCCACGTGCCAGGTCCTTGGCGAAATCGTCGGCCGGGCCGGCGGCGGCCAGATCTTTGAGTTGCTGAAGCTGTTTGTTGATCTGCTCGGCCGAGCCAAGCTGTTTTTCCCGGTCCTTGAGCGCGTTGGTCAGCTTGTTGAGCTCGACCAGTGCCTTGTCCTTCGCCTCGGGAGGCGCCTTGGACAGGGCGTCGGCGGCTTTTTCGAGCTCGGCGAGCAGCTTGTCGGTCTCGTTGAGATCGCTCTTATCGAGGTTCTTGCGGTCCTGGGCGAGCGACCGGCTGAGGGCCTGGGCCTGCTTGGCGATCAGGGCTTGATCGGTCGGAGAATTCGCTTTCGCGACCGCCTTCGGCTGGGCTCCGGTCCATTCGGGCAAGAACAGCAAACCCACCGCGATCAGTCCCGGCACGATCGGCACCCACGCGGCGCGCGGCAGGCGCGGGCCGAAATGCGTACCCAGATCGAGGGCCTCCACGTGCCGGATGGCGTCGGCCATCAGGGCGCGCCCGGCCGGCGTCGCGCGCAGCTCGGGCGAAAGCGACAGGGCCGTGCTCAGCCGCTCATGGAGGTGGAAGGCCCGATCAATCGCGATCGCGGCATCGAGCTGTTTCGGACCGCTCGCCAGCGCGATCACGCCGGCCAGGCCGACGCCGAGCGCCCCGGCCAGAGCGAAGGGGAACCAGACCGGTCCCGGCAGCGGCACCCGCGCCAGCTTCTCCACGAGAATGGCGCAGGCCGTCAGCGCGAAACCCGCCGCCAGGCACCAGACGAGCGCCCCCAGGAACCGCTGAAACCGGAGCCGCCGCCACACGCGACCGATCGGCCTGTCGAATTCACGCACGGCCGGGCCCTCCCTCTCGAACCCCTGGAGGCCATCTCTTCGTAGGGTGGGCTCGGCCCACCATGTCGGCTTCCCGATGGTGGGCCGAGCCCACCCTACGAAGATTCTGCACCTGACAATTCCACACTTATCCAGCTTGAAGTGTAATCCGCGCAGACACCGGCTTCAAGGCCCAATCCGAAATCGTTCGTAGTCGAGACATCCTTACATACCACCCCCGGGCCCTTTTCCTCGCGTCTCGGTACGGGCAGAATCAAGGGTCCCCTTTCCGTCGCCAAGGCAAGGCGGCCCGGTTTTCCATGAGTCCTTGCGAGAGACTCCGACATGAACTCGATTCCCCGCGTCAACCGTCGCCGGTTCCTGGGAGGCGTCGCCGCGTCCGCGATCGCCGTGCCGACCATCGTGCCGAGGACGGTCTTCGGCACCCAGGAGAAGGCCCCGCCGAGCGAGCGGATCACCATCGGCTTCATCGGCTGCGGCAAGATGGCCAATGATTACCATCTGAGCGAGCTGCTCAAGTTCGGCGACGTGCAGGCGCTGGCCGTCTGCGAGGTGGACAAGAACCGCCGCGAGCATGCCCAGTGAACGGGTCGAGAAAGCCTATTCGGACAGGACCTCGTACAAGGGCTGCGACGACGTACGTCGACTTCCGCGAGCTGATCGCCCGCAAGGACATCGACGCCGTCTGCATCGCCACGCCCGAGCACTAGCACGCGATCCCGGCCATCGAGGCGATGAAGGCCGGCAAGGACGTTTACTGCGAGAAGCCGCTGACCCTGACGCTCGCCGAAGGCCGAGCGCTGCATCGACGCGGCGCGCAAATACCAGCGCGTCTTCCAGACCGGCAGCCAGCAGCGTTCCAACGTGTTCGGCCAGTTCCGCCAGGCGGCGGAAATCGTCCGCAGCGGCCGGCTGGGCAAGATCCAGACCGTCACCGTCGGCGTGGGCGGCCCGAGCCGCTGGTGCGACCTGCCCGCCGAGGAGATGGAGCCCGGCCTCGACTGGGACCTCTGGCTCGGCCCCGCGCCCATGCGGCCGTACAACTCGATGCTCAGCCCCCGGGGCGTGCACAATCACTTCCCCGCCTGGCGCGACTATCGCGAATACGCCGGCGGCGGCCACGCCGACATGGGCGCGCACCACTACGACATCGCCCAGTGGTGCCTCGGCATGGATGAATCCGGCCCCGTCGAGATCATCCCGCCCGACGATCCCAAGGCCACGCACGGCGTGAAGTACGTCTATGCCAACGGCGTCGTCATGACCCACGGCGGCCCCGGCGGCTGCGTCTTCACCGGCAGCGAGGGCACCCTCCACATCGACCGCGGCGTCCTCACGCAGCGATCCCGAGAGCATCGTCAAGGAGCCGCTGGGCGAGAAGGACGTCCACCTGTACAAGTCGCCCGGCCACCATCGCGACTGGATCAACTGCATCCGCTCTCGCAAGCGTCCCGTGGCCGATGTCGAGATCGGCGCCCGCTCGGTGGCCATCGTCATCCTCGGCAACCTGGCCTACTGGAACCACCGCAAGCTGCGCTGGGACCCGGCCAAGTGGGAGTTCGTCAACGACAGCGAGGCCCAGGGCTGGCTCGACCGCGAACGCCGCGACCCCTGGAAACTGCCGACCCTTTACTGATCGGCGCGAAGGTGGTCAAACTTTCCGACTGGAAGAATCGAGGGAGAGAAGCTCGGACTTCATCCCTCATGGCTGGCGTGAGTGGCGGAGGTTGCGAGCGTTGCAGCGGATGGGTTGGGACGAGGCCGCGTGGCTCTTCCAGAAACTGGAGGAGCCCCGCTCCACCGGCTTTAGATGGTCTTTGTGGCGCGTCAACAATTATATAGCGGCTCTTCCAGAAACTGGGGGATCCCCGCTCCACTGTCAACCTCCAGTGCCCGCTGGTCCGTGTCGTCGTCATCGCCCTTATGGCCGTGCTCGCCGGCGCGGGCGGGCCGACCGCCATCGCCAAATGGGCCGCCAGGAAGCAAGAGTTCCTCCTGAAGGTCCTCGACCGGCCCCACGGGGTGCCGCGCCAGGACGTCTTCCGGCGCGTCCTGGCGGCCCTGAAGCCGGGTGCCCTCCAGGCCAGGGCTTACGCACCAGGTTTCTCGGGGATTTGGGCCAGTACTCTCAAGAGATAGTCGTTCTTCCATCCCGCAATCAGGCGCCGAGTGGCAATACTCTTGCCTTTGCTGGTCTTCTCCGCCTTGAGCAGACATAACGCCAGCTTGCGGAGCCACGCCAAGTTCATCGCGCTGTTCCCGGCCCAGTGCCGTTGGTCATCCTCACGGAAGCAGACGTCCAGAACCCAGTGCAGCGAGTTCTCGATCCCCCAATGACCCCGCACCCATCGCAGATACTGCTCCGCCGTCGCGGCCGTGCTGCTGATGAAGTAACGGATCTCAATGCTCGCCACACCATCGACCAGCCGATGGCTGATCACCATCACGATCGCCGTCAGTCCGATCCAAAGGTCCGCGTTCCGGATCCCCTCCGGATGGGTGATCACACAGCAGGTGCGGGTCTCCTGGCGAGCGCTGCGAACCTCTTCCGTCTGACACTCGGTGAAGTCCACCCCGGGTTCGCCCTGATCCAACGCGGTATCGAACGCCCGCTTGATGTCCTCGTAGAGATGCGGCTGATTCTCCTTGGCGGCCAGCACGTAGTGACCACCTCGGCCGACGATGTCAGCAGCGATCTCCTTCTGACAGCCCATGGCGTCGATGGTCACCACGGCCCCGTTCAAGTCGAGCAGTTCGAGCAACTCGGGAATGGCGGTAATCTCGTTGGATTTGGCGTCGGTGGCCACTTGCCCCAAGGTCAAATGATTCTCGACCGACCCGGCGCTGACGACAGGGAGCGCCGATCGGCCGACGGTACGCCGGGCGGAGCCGCGTTGGGCCTTGCCGTCGATGGCGATCCGTGTCAGTTCGGGCGGAGCCGTGGCGATCGGAGTCAATCCGTTTCGAGCCCTCAGCGCCGTGATCCAGGCGGAGAAGCCCTTCTGAAAGGCCACCGGGTCGAGCCGGCAGAAGACTCGTCGGAAGGTGTCGTGCGAGGGGATGCCGCCAGGCAAGGTGAGGAAGGTCTCGAGCCAGTCGCGCTTGGAGTGACCGTAGTCGGCGATCTGCACCCAGGTATCGGCGCCGCAGAAGACAGCGCAGGTGGCGATGAAGACGATCTCATCGAGTCGGTGGATTCGCCCCTGTTCGCGGCGGGGATCGGGCAAGTCCGCGAAATGATCGAGGATGGAGACCGGGTTGCTGGCCGGAGTCATGGCGGTCGTGTCTGAGCCGACGGTCCTCGCGTGGACATCCCTGAAGAAGTCGAAATCTCCAGGTGGTCGATGCTACAAAAGCCGTCCGATACCCTGCCAGCCGGACTGGACAACAGAGGCGAGTCGCAATTTCCCAGAGCACCCAGACAGCCCAGGCTGATGCGTAAACCCTGCCACCCGACCGACCCGACGGGAAGGCTCTTTACAAGGCTGTCCCGAGCGCCGATGTTCGGGCAAGAAACGTACCAACACCGGTAAAGTAAGAGTTGTCTACTTGGCCCGGGCCGAAAAAATCTTGCCGATGCGATCGACCGACAAGAGGGGCTTGGCGTTTTCGTGCTAATTCAAGGCACTATGTGATTATACAAACTATAGTCAAGTGGTTCGGACCAGACTCGACAGTTCGCACACCACAAAGACGATATTGCCGTGCAACAGTCGCCGAGTAGGTCTGTGCGGTTATAGATGCTAGGAGCCTGTCCGAGTATTCGCTCTTTGTCGCCGTAAGTCCTTGCGAGCAAAGGATCTACTTTAATATGGCTCGAAATCCCCAAGTCTTTTCGTAAAAGGGAGTTGCGGAAATTAGCTTCGAATACTCGGACAGGCTCCTAGATAGTTTTTGCACCGCTCCCGTCCCCCCCCCGAAAAAAACCACTAGCCGCTACCTTACCTGAGCCGCTAACAGGTTCGGTATCGGTTGCGTCGGCCCGCGGCGAGCCGGGGGCAGGAAGCCTCAAGGCGTGCCAGAGGCGATGAGACCGGTACTGTGTCAGTAACGCGGAGCGTCGCTGACGTCACTGAGCTGGACGGCATCACGCGGGCGAGCGGATTCACCATCTGCTTCGCTCACGGCGGGCTTACCACCCGCACGATGCCGACCGCGTAGAGCCGGATGCCATGCGAGTGGCTCGTCCGGTTCGACGGAGGCTCATCGGCGTAATCCTGTCACGGGGGACAACCGCTGGCGTTGTGGGCCAGGACCGATCTCCCGAAACAGAGTAATCCCGATGTTCGATCCGATGCGTATTTGCCCTCACAGGACAGGGGTGGAAATGAGCGCCTAAAACGGACCCACCCAGGGGCAGAATGAGCGCCTAAAACGGACCCACCCAAGCCACCTCCTCGTAGGCTGGATTCCGGTTGCGAATCCCAGTTCTCCGGGAGGTCAGGGATGTGCTTACGGTGGACGATTACGGTGCCATTCGCCGGGCGCATCGCGATGGCCTGTCCATCCGTCAGATCGCCCGCGCGTTTCATCACTCGCGGTCCAAGATCCGCCAGGTCTTGAGCCAGGCCGAGCCGCTCCCCTATACCCGGACGCGGCCACAGCTCGCCCCCGTCCTCGGCCCTTTTCAGTCGCTCATCGACCAGATCCTGGCCGACGACGAGCACGCGCCCCCCAAGCAGCGGCACACCGCCATGCAGCTCTTCCGTCGCCTCCGCGACGAGCACGGCTACACCGGCTCGTACGGACCCGTGCGGCGCTATCGGTCCGCGCATCGGCGGCAACACCGCGAGACCTTCATTCCGCTGGCCCATCCCCCGGGCCAGCGCCTGGAGGCCGACTTCGGTCACATCCACGTCGATTTCCCCGACGGACGACGCCAGATCCCCGTCTTGGTGACCGTCTGGGCCTACTCGAATTATCCTGACCGTCACGGATTTTGGGGGAGTGGACGTCGGTACCCGCCGAGGGACGCGGACACCAACAGGTTCTGCAGCCAACTGTCGTGGTAACGGTGTCGGTTGAGTCGCTCGGCCGGGCACCGCCAGCCCTCGTTCGCACGTGCTGATGCCGGGTGCCATGGCGCGAAGTTCCACAACAACGCCCACGCCCGGCAGTGGAGCCGGCCGGCCGCGAGCGAGCCATGGAGGTGTTGACCGTGGTCGAAGTACTGGTTCATCCCCCGCATCTGGCGGTCGAGCATGTTGCTCGTGCGATGGCCGCCGGGGTGACGGTACGCCACCGCGAACTGACGACCCTTGCGACACAGGTCCAGCACTTTCTCCAGAACGACTCCCTCGAGGTGCTGGCCGGCCCACTCCCGCAGCCGACGCAACCGTTGCCCGAAGCCTCTCCGGTCGGGGGCGTGGTACACTTCCCAGACGCGCCGCGAGACCTCCGAGAACAGGTCTTTCAGGTGCTTGGCCCGGTCCCGGATCTTGATCCACCCGTGCAAGAAGCACAGGAGAAGAACCACTCCTTTGAACAACGCCTTCCAGGCCGCTTGCGTCCCTTTCCAGCCGTCGGTGCTGACGGTCTTGGGAGTGTACTTCGGGGCCACGTCGCGGGCCTCCTCCTGGAAGACCGCGTAGGCCATTTTCAGCTCGTCGGTGCCGGCGGCCTGGGCCGGCTCGGCCCCCAGGCAACACCCCTCGCCGACGGTGGTGGCGATGTACACCTTCTGCCCGTCGAGCGACTGATGGTGCTCGTCCGCCAGGAGATGTTCGGGGAGGTCCACTTGGGCACGGTCGTGCCCACGATGCGGAACCGGCCCAGCCCACACTCCAGACGGAACCAGTACATCGGGTCGCCGCCGAAGACGTGGGCCAACGCCCAGTACGGCACGCCGAACTTGCGGAGAAACAGCGGGCCTTCGACGTCCCCGACGCGCGCCGTCATGTAGGGCATGAGGAACGAGGGCCGGATGCTGTAGGCGGTCCCGTCTCTCGAGAGGATGCGCCGGATCAGGAGTCCCTGTTTCCCCGACATGCGGCCGTCCTTCAACTCGTAGCCCTGTGCGAAGTTCGGCGGAAACAGCTCGGGCGTGGTTCGGAAGCCTTCATCAAGCAGACGTCGGAACGCGGCCGGGTCGTGAACGGCTTGCGTGTAGGCGTCTTCCGAGACGGGCAAGCAGATGGTACGATGTCCCCGCGACGACCGTGTCGCGCTTCCTTCGGCCATGATCCACCTCCTTCCAGGCACCGTGGATCATGGCCATTTTGTCTCCTCATGTCAGCATGCTGGCAGTCGCCCCCCAAAATCCGTGACGGTCAGCGAAATTCACCACGAGGACAACGTGATTGTCGCATGAAATCAGGTGTTTGCGCGGCGCTCTTCCGGCGCGCATTGCCCTTTGGTGAGAGGGCGTCCGTGGGGGGCCGCCAAAGTTATGTGCGTGGGACGACCAGGACACCTGGTCTGCTTGACAGCAGGAAAGGATTCGACGTACGGGTCGCCTGGCTGTGCGGGCGTGAGGCCCGGCCGCGGCGGGATTGCGCGGCCGAGCACCAGCCAGCCCTCTTCCGCGTCAGGCGTTCGCCAGCCGGCGTGGGACACGCCACCGCCGGAGGCACGCCTCCGGTCCGCGGACTCGCCAACCGGTCGGAAATTCGGAGATATGGGTCGGCAGATGTGCGGAAAAGAAGGAGGATCTTCTTTGCCGGGGGAATAGTGCATGTTGCCGAGGTCGCAGATCCGATGCGGATCGGGATTGTTGAACGTGGTGGGGCGTGTCGGGTCGAGCTGCTTGACCAGCCGGTGCGCCCGCTCGAAACCGCGGTGGAAGTTCGACTCGTTGGCCAGCGACCGGCTGAGCACGCTCGGGTGCCCCTGATACTCGTCAATCATGGCCGCGGTGGGCGTGAGCACCGCGCGGATCACGTTCTGGTCGTTCTCGGCGCCGACCCAGCAGAAGGGCGCCTCGACCTCCAGGTACAGGCCGAGCCGGTCGGCCGCCTCGACCAGTTCCCGCGTCGGCGGGTAATGCGAGGTGCGGATGAAGTTGAGATTGGCCCCTTTCAAGAGCGCCACGTCGTCGCGCGCGTGCCGCGCCGTGTCGGCGCGGCCCGTGAGGCGGGTCAACCTCGTGGTGGCAGGCACCCGCCAGCTTGATCGGCACGCCGTTGAGCAGGACCTGGCGACCCTGGATCGCGATCGTCCGGAAGCCGATCTCGCGCGTGACCCGCTCGACGACCTGCCCGCCGATCTCGAGCTCGATGACGGCCCGATACAGCGCGGGCGTCTCGGCCGTCCAGAGGCGGGGGGCGGGCACGGTCAAACCGAGCGACCGCGTCGTCTCGCCCGGTTCGAGGCGCTCCCGGCGCTCTGGGTACCGGCCACGCGGGCGCCGGCGTCACCGGACTCGATCAGCAGGAGGCGCAGGCGGACGTCGGCGACGGCGTGCGCACGCGTGTTCTCCAGGCCGACGGTCAGGTCAAGCCGGCCATCCTGGTACGCGTGGTCGAGCGTGGGCCGCAGGAGGAGGCTCCGTACGTTCACGTCGGGCAGCGCCACGAGGTACACCGAACGGTCGATCCCCCCGAGATTGTGAAACGCGTAGTTGGACTGTAACCGTTTAAGCGGCAATGCATTTGTTTAACTCGTGTCCGGTCGCGGGCGGCGGGGCGGAAATCGACCGGTTGCCTTGTGCCACTTGTAAATCCGTGTCTCTTCCTTCCGCCCCAACACCCGCGTGATCTCCGCCGCGATCTGCTCCGGACTCGGTGCCGGCTGCCGCAACAACCGGCTGAAGATCTCCCGCACCTGGGAGACGGTCACGGCCGGGGTTTTTTCCCCCACCCGTCGTTGCTCCAGGATGAGAAACCACAACGCCAGCAGAGACAGCGTCATGTGGTGGTGCCAGCCCACCCAACTACGCACCTCGTAGTGCGCCAGGCCGGCCTCGCCCTTGCCGCCCTCGAACACTTCCTCGATCCGATGCCGCGTGAAGCGGACCCGCACCAATTCGATCAAGGGGACCTCGGGATCGGCGTTGCTCAACGCGTAATGGGTCTGCGGCTTCGCCTCCACGGTGCGCATCACCACCAGCCGCTCCTCCGGGCCGATTCTCCGGTTCCACTTGGCCCGCACCCGCACCGTCAGGGCCTCCACCGCACGCGGTCCCCGCTCCCCGTCCTGGATCCTCAGTCGGGTCCAGCGCTCCTCAGGTTGCCGTGCCGCCCAGGTGTCGGCGCGGCCGAACGGCACTTCCCGCTTCCGACCGTGCCGCGTGCGCCGCCGTGGACGCCGGCACTCCAGATCGCGGATGTTCGTGTTACAGGGCACGTCGAGGATGTACCGTTCGCCCCGCCGCCGCAGCCAGGCGCGGAACTCCGCCGCACGGCCCAGCTCGTCGTCACCGGTGACCCACGCGTGCGGCACGTCGTGACGGCACCGCTCCAGAAGATCCGCCGCGATCCGCCACGACTCCTGAAACCGGACTTCCGCAGGGACGTGCGTCTTCTTGCGACGATCCGGATCGCCGGCCCACTCCTTGGGCAAGTACAGCCGCCGGTCCAGGGGAGCGTACCCGCCGGGGGCAGCATAGATGAGAAAGACCCCAATCTGACAGTTGTCCTGCTTGCCCAGTCGACCACACCACTGGCGGGCGACCCCACAGGAATCGTTCCCCGACTTGGGGAAGCCACTGGGGTCGAGGATCAGGATAGCCTGCGGGTCGCCCAACTCGGTGCGGGCGTGACCACGCAACTCGGCCATGACGGTCTCGTCGTTCCACTTGCCGGCGCCCGACGAACGTCTGGATCGGTTTGCGCGGAACACCGGCCGCGGTGGCAATGGGCTCGCAGGTCTTGCGCTCCAGGCCGCTCACGAGGCCTCGGATGACCTGGATGGCGTGGGTCCGTTGCTCGGCACGGTAGAAGCAGGGCAGATACCGTTGCAGAAAGCCGATCAGATGGTCCTGGCAGTCCCGGACCTGCTCTGGGGTCAGGACGGCATCCGCCAGAAGGGCTGGAGCCTCGGGGTGTTCCAAGAGTGACATGACAGTCCCTCCCGTGATTCTCCTCGACCCCGATCATGACCTCTATTATACCAATGCAATAGTGGAAACGGTGACAGTCCAACTATTACCCCGGCAAGAAAGTAGGTCGGACAATCCTGTCCGACTCCCCCGGCCTGTCGGACAGGATTGTCCGACCTACAGGAGGATTTCTTTGCCGGGGTAATACTCGACCGCGCCAAAATCACAAAGACCAGTCTCGACGAAAATAGACAGCTACTCGCCAAGTTGCTTCAAGCGTCCACTCGGAGCGGAAACCAGCCACGGCGGGCGGAAGTGGATCGTCCGCGCGTGCGGCGAACCGCTCTGGCAGTGGGTGCCCAAGCCCCGGCGGTGGGCGCCCGCCAAGATCATCCACAAGAATATTAATATGATATTTTTATATCTTATATATGACGAGATGCACGAACAAAAGAGCGAAGAGAGCGCCCAGAGCATGGCGATGGGCAAGGTGCTGGCGAGCACCTCGAAGATGCTGGCCCTCACAGGCACCTTCATCGGCGGCTATGTGCGCCGTTTCACGGCGTGATGGATCTCCGAGTCACTCGGAGTGGGTCGGATGCAAGATGACCCACGGGTCACCAGACCTACCTCGGACCGAAAGGAATGGGGGAAAGCAGCATGTCTGGAAAGCGGATGTCGCTCCGAAGCCGTTTAGGGCGAGCGCCGCGAGACCCGGACGACATGGCGAAGCCTGCATTGGTTGAACCTCAGGGCCCATGCTGTGAACCGATCAGGCCGGATACAGCGGCTGTATGTCCGGTTGCTCCTCCGACATCGGGATTGCGTAACCGTCCCGATAAGGGACTATCTCACGGCGTATCTTCCATGGCGGACCGTTTTTCCCGCAATTCCTCCGGGGTCAGCTTGAGGATCTCCCAGAAGCTCAAGTCGGGTACCTTCAAACCCAGCAGACCGTATGGCGTTTGATCCTTGCGGCGGCCGGTCCGGAAGCGACGCAGGTTCCAGTACAGTCGCTTCAGGTCCAGTAACCCTTGCGTCCTCTTCCTGTGGCGCGCTTGCTGCATTCGCGCCACGCTGTTGACGCATTCCACCAGGCTGCTCGCACGCCAGACCCCACGGAGCACCGCGCGGACACGCCGCGCCTCCACACGCCACTCCGGATATGCCTTCGTCAGTTGAACCGTACGCACCAACGCCCAGGCTTGTGTGGCGGCCGACCGACGCCAAGGCTGGCGATGCAGACCCTCCAGGTCCAACAACGCCGACAAGGCGTCGGGGTCCAACCTCAAGCCGGCCCACCGTCCTTGCACCTGATCCAGGAACGTGAAGCTCTCTCGCCGGAGCAACAACCGCCGGGTCTTGGCCCACGCCGCGCTGCTCCAGTGCGGCAACGTCGCCGCGACCATCGCCTCAGCCGCAGCCCGGTCGTTGAGGCGGCCTTCGGGGGTAAAGATCTCGAACGCCAACTGGGCGTGTTTCCAGGCCGTCTCGGCGGCCAAGGCTTGATCCCAGAGCCGCTCGGCCTGACGCCACAGCCGGTTCCAAGGCTGCGCCATGACCCTGCCGCGATTGCCCCTGACGGCCACGCCGGTCGTGTTCCTTCTGAGCCGCATCGGCACGCTCCAGGGCGCGGGTGGCTGCGCCCAGGTCTTCCGCCACGCGCGTCCCCCTTCACGGAGCGTATGGAAGACGTCGAGCGCGTCGTCGAGGCTCGGGAAGGCCGGCCCTGCGTCGGCGGGCACGCTCGAGTTTGATCCCTTTGCTCAGGCCCGTGCCGTCGTCCCGGACCACCGCCTTGAGCGCCGGGAATCGGGCGAATTCCTCGGCCCATGTGACGCCATCGCGTGCCGGGACCAGCCGAGCTGTCAGCCAGCAGAGGCTCTCGGACGCGACGACCATCAGGACGGGTTTGCGGCCAAAAACATCTCGTCGGCGGTGCCCGGTTCGACCTTGGGCCGGGCCGCCTCGTCGAGCACCTTGAGCAAAGGGCCGGCGCGCTTGCCCGCTTCGAGGGTCGCCCGCCCCAGGGTGGGGACGCTCGGAGTGGTTTCCGCTCCCTCCATGACCCGCAACCGCCGCCGCGCGACGCTCCGGCTGACCCCCTCGGCTTGGGCGACGGTGGCGAACTCGTTCTGCTTTTCGGCGGTGATCTCGACGGCGTGCTTCAGTCGCTCTTGGAGGGCTTCGATCTCCGTCTGCCGCGCCGCTGGGCGAGTTGCTGCTGGAGTTGGTCGATGCGGGCCTGTGCCGTGGCGCCGTCCACGGCACAGGCGACCGGTTCGGCCTCGCGGTAGAGCGACTGCCGTGATTGCTGACGGTCCTGGGCCATTTTGGTGACATCGCCGTAATGTCCGCAGAGGACCGCGAAAGCGCTGGCGATGCGTTGCGGGATCGTAGGCATGGGGACTCGCTCCGTCGAGGCCGATCAAGGAATCACGCCCACGATTGCACCCGTCCCGACGGGAATTGTCCACAAACTATGCCTGGTGAACGCCGGTTTTGAGAAAGTCCCCCTCTCGCCGGTTTGCGCCGCGATTCCTGGCGCGGGGTCGTGGGGAGGGCCGTCACAATGAGAGCGGGGCATTCCTGGACGCGTGGTTTCGGCGAGACGAGAGGCCGGGAATGCGGGCCGTGACAGCCTCGAGTGCCCGGCCTGCGCGAGTGACTCGTCCGCGTATTACCCCGGCAAGAAAGTAGGTCGGACAATCCTGTCCGACTCCCCCGGCCTGTCGGACAGGATTGTCCGACCTACAGGAGGATCTTCTTTGCCGGGGTAATAAGGAGCGCGCGACGCCTGCCCCGGACACACGAACGAGAAGGAAGTTCTCTTGGTCTTCGGGGGCTGGTGGAGGTCGGATGCTTGACCTCTTGCGGCAACAAACAGAAGCGGATTGCATTTCGGGCCGAGATGGCGTATAAAAACGCTATCGTCTCTTGGGCTCCGCTCTGAACAGCATCCACGGCCCCCTCCCTCGTTCCGGACCGCCCGGCTGTCGGCAGTGACTGCCCAGTCCCGCGTTCCTTCGGGTGAGCGCTTTCGGCCCCGAGTCGAGCCTGGGTTTTTGAGTGTGTTTCCGATCGACTGGCCCCGCCATCCGGCACGAACGGGCGAAGGTAGCCCGTCCCCTTCTCCTTCTCTTCATTTACGAACCGACCTGACTGCGATGACCAAACCCGCCCACGATGCGAAGGCTCGGTACCGAGGCCGACGGCGCGCCGGTGTGGACGCTGCGCATGGGCCGTTGGCGCGGTACGGCGGGCGGCGGGACCCTGGAAATTCGGTCCTGTCCCCGTGCTGGGATTGGTCGGCGGGATCGGTGGGGGCAAGTCCCTGGCCGCCGCGGCGCTGGCACGTCGCGGCGCGTTTGTCATCGACGCCGATGCCGTGGGTCATGCGCTTCTGGAACAGACGCCCAGCCGCGAACAGGTGCTCAGGCGCTTCGGGCCGGAGATTCTCGCCGCCGAACCCGCGCCGGACGGCACGATCCCGATCGACCGCCGCAAGCTCGGCGCGCTCATCTTCGACGATCCGGCGCACGGCGCGACCTGGAGGCGATCCTGCACCCGCGCATGCGGCACACCTTCGAGCGGGCCATCGCCCGCACCGTGCGCCGGGGCCGCCATACGGCCGTCGTGCTCGACGCCGCCGTGCTCTTCGAGGCGGGCTGGGATGAACTTTGCGATCTCGTGGTGTTCATCGACGCCCCCCGCGGCCGACGTCTGGAACGGCTGGCCGCCACGCGCGGCTGGTCGGCCGACGCGGTCCGGGCACGCGAAGCCGCTCAGTGGCCGCTCGAGGAGAAGCAGCAGCGCGCGGATCTCGTCCTGAAAAATGACGGCGCGCCGGAATCGCTCGATGCCGAGATCGGCCGCCTCTGGGAACGACAGTTCGCTCGGCGCGGGCCCGACGAGCGTCGTTTGTCTCCATCGAGCCCCGGGCGTGTGACGGGAACTGACGGACTTCGCTGGCCCGCAGATATGAACGAGCCTCCCCTGCCTTGATCCTGGTCCCGCGATCCTCGTCTCCCGGTCGCGGGGCCGACCCGTTCCCGACCGAACCCAATCCAATGCGCGAACGTCGATTCGATCCGAGGAGTAGTGACGATCATGCCGAATGAAACCCGCCCCCGGCGAGAGCCGACCGGAAGCTCTCGCACGCGCAAGTCCCCTCTTTCCGACACCACCAGCCTGCCCGCGCTCGAGGGAAACGGTTTGCACGGTCCGGAGGAGCTGAACACCATGCCCACGCCGCCCAGTGAGCCGCCTGCCGACTATCGCGAACCAATCCGTTATCGCGAGGATCGCGCCGCCGAGCGCGAGCCGATCCGCCCGCGCGAGCCGGGCCCCCTGGCCGCGGCGCGCGACCGTTACGACCGGGATCGTGACCACGCCGGACCCACCTTGCGCGACCGCCTGGCCCGCGAACGCGCCGAGCGGCTGGCCCGCGAACGGGGCGAGACGCCCCGCGACCGCGTCGAGCCGCCCCGCGAAGCGGCGTATGTTCCGCGCGGCGAACGCGAAACCGCGCCCTACGCCAACCGCGAGCACGATTACGACCGCGACGCCCGCCACCGCGCCCCGCGCCGGCCGAAAACGCGGACTATCATGACTTCGACGAGGATGAGGACATCTTCGGCGACGCCGAGCTCCACGACCGCTACGAGGACATCAAGCGCGGCGAGATCCACCTGACCGAGCTGCAGAAGATGACCATGCCGCAGCTCATCGTCACCGCCAAGAAGGAAGGCGTCACCGAGTACACCGGCCTCAAAAAGCAGGACCTGATCTTCAAGATCCTCAAGGAGCGGGTCAAGCAAAACGGCCTGATGTACGGCGAGGGAACTCTCGAAGTCCTTCCCGACGGGTTCGGATTTTTGCGCAGTCCGGATTACAACTACTTGCCCTGCCCGGACGACATTTATGTCTCCCCCAGCCAGATCCGTCGCTTCGGCCTGAAAACCGGCGCGATCGTGGCCGGGCAGATCCGGCCCCCGAAGGAGAACGAACGCTACTTCGCCCTCCTGCGCGTCGAGGCGATCAACTACGAAGATCCCGACAAGCTCAGCGAGAAAGTCTCCTTCGACGACCTCACCCCGCTGCACCCGAACGGCCGGCTGAAGCTCGAAAACGGCGAAGACGTCAACACGCGCGTGGTCGATCTGGTCACGCCCATCGGCCGCGGCCAGCGTGGGCTGATCGTCGCGCCCCCGCGCACCGGCAAGACCATCCTCCTGCAGAAGATCGCCAACAGCATCCTGACGAACCACCCCGAGGTTTACGTCATGGTGCTGCTGATCGACGAGCGGCCCGAGGAAGTCACCGAGATGGAGCGCTCGGTCAAGGGACCGAACGCCGAGGTCATCAGCTCGACATTCGACGAGCCGGCCTCGCGCCACATCCAGGTGGCCGAGATGGTCATCGAGAAGGCCAAGCGGATGGTCGAATACGGCCGCGACGTGGTCATCCTGCTCGACTCGATCACCCGGCTGGCCCGCGCCTATAACACCGAAGCGCCGCACTCCGGCAAGATCCTCACCGGCGGCATCGACGCCTCGGCCCTTCAAAAACCCAAGCGGTTCTTCGGCGCCGCCCGGAAGATCGAAGAGGCCGGCAGCCTGACGATCCTGGCCACCGCCCTGATCGACACCGGCTCGAAGATGGATGACGTCGTCTTCGAGGAGTTCAAGGGCACCGGCAACATGGAGCTGCACCTCGACCGCCGCCTGGTCGATAAGCGCGTCTGGCCGGCCATCGACGTGAACCGCTCGGGCACCCGCCGCGAAGAGCTCCTGATGGACCCCGAGGAGCTGCGCCGGGTGTGGATTCTGCGGCGCGTGCTCAACGACATGAACCCCGTCGAGGCCATGGAACTGCTCACCGGACGCATGAAGAAGTCGAAGTCGAACGAGGACTTCTTGCAGACGATGAACCTCTCGTGAGGTCGAGGTGATGGCGACCGACGTCCAGAACGCGGACGTGAAGACCGAGCCCGGAGCGGTCGTGCGGGTGCCCACGCCCGTGGTTCTGCGGGGCGTGCCGTACGGCCTGTACGTCGCGCTCCGCGACTTGGAGCGAAACGACAAGATCCGCATGACTTATCATGATGGGGTGCTGGAACTCATGTCCCCGGAATTTCTTCATGAGTTTCCGGCGCGTCGACTCGACATGGTCGTCACCGCGGTGGCCGAGGCGTTCGAGATGCCTTGCCTGGGTATTGGCTCGACCACGATACGCCGCGGGGGAAAGCCCCTGAAGAAGGGGCATGGCAAGGAGCCGGATCGAGGTTTCTATTTCGCCAACGCGGAACCCATCCTCGCGAAGAAATCCATTGATCTCAACGCGGGCGACCCGCCGCCCGATCTCTGGATCGAGGCGGATAACCGCGGAAGCTCGAGGGGCCGACTCCCGACCTATGCCGCGCTGGGCGTGCCGGAGGTCTGGCGTTACCACGCGGTCAAGAATGTGCTCTGGTTCGGGCGGCTGACGAACGAGGGCACCTACGAAACAATCGATCGAAGCCTCAGCCTGCCCATGCTCACGCCGGCTTTGGTGCTCGAGGCGCTCGCGTTGGGAGAGGGCCTGCTCGATTCCCCCTGGCTGACCCGCTTGCGAGTCTGGATCGGCGAGAAGCTCCGCAACCCGTAAAGCAACATCACCCTCATCAGATTGTCAGGCGGCGGAGGCAAGCCGATGACGCTGGTGATCTCTGCATACTGGCTCGACCCCGAGACCGGTGCCTTTGAGGAGTTCACAGACTGGGAGGCCGGGCACCACATGGCCGGCGTCGAACGATCCCGCTGGGACCTGTGGGGGTCCGAGGCCGTTCGGCGTCGTGGCGCTCGATTTCTGCCGCACCTAGCCGACTCCGACCTCTGGGTCGCGCCCGAGGACTTGGAGAGGTTCATGGTGGAGGTACGCGGCCTGCTGGCCGACCTGGACGTCCTGCGTGCTGAGTTGGGCCGTGGCCCCGATTGCCTCCTGCCCCACTACCTGGGTAACTTCTTGCATGCGGCGGAGTATGCCCGCGTCCGCGGCGGGGGCATCAACATCAGTTGAAGACGACCGGGCTGACACGCGCTATAGCGGTCCTGACCCACTTGACGATTGGTGTGATTCGATGGGTCTGCCCAGCGTGGCAGTACGTTGAGCTGGTGCGTTCAAGCAGGTGGGCGGTGCCCACCCTACGAGATTTCATCCCATGCCCATGTTTGAAGGCGACTTCTCTCCCCCCCGCGGCCGCTTCGCGATTGTGGCGGCCCGGTTCAACGGACTGATCACGGAATCCCTCCTGGCCGGCTGCCGGGACGCGTTCGCGCGTCACGGAGTGGTGGAGGACCGCCTCGATGTCGCATGGGTGCCGGGGTCGTTCGAAATCCCGCTTGTGGCTCGGAAGCTGGCTGAAAGCGAGCGGTACGTAGCCGTGATCTGCCTGGGAGCCGTGATCCGGGGCGAGACGGGCCATTATGATCATGTCGCCGGCCAGGCGGCGGCAGGAGTGTTGCAGGCGGGCCTTGCGACCGGCGTGCCGGTGATCTTCGGCATCCTCACGACCGACACCGTCGAGCAGGCCCTCAACCGCGCGGGCCTGAAGGCGGGCAATAAAGGGTCCGACGCCGCCCTGGCCGCCATCGAGATGGTCAACCTGCTCGATCGCCTCGGGCGAGACGCCTCATGAGATCGCGATGTCCAGCGCCCCATTGATACCTCAAAGCTTCTGGTTTCGCTTCGGGCTCCTCTGCCCGCGCCGCGATGACGTGCCTCGTACCGCCGCGCCGCCGGAACGATTGCTCGATCTGCCCGCCGAGTGTGTGTTGCCGTCGCCGGGACGACTGGAAAACCGCGCACCGTGGGCCGAGACGCGCACGGCCTGGAACCCGCGCGGGCTGGCCTTCCAGGTCACGGTCGCGGGCCGCTCCCGGTCGTTGTCATCGCGGGGCGTCGATACCGTGCCGGCCGAGAGCGTCCACCTCTGGATCGACACGCGCGACACCCGCGACATCCACCGCGCCAGCCGATTTTGCCATCATTTCGTGGCGACGCTCGCGCCCGGTCGGGGCGAGACGCCGGTCGTGACGGTGTCGCAACCGCCCATTCACCGCGCCCAGACCGACGCGCCCGGGCCCGGCCGGAGTCCATCCTGGCCCGTGCTCAGCGGTCGCGCCAGGGGTGGTTGATGGAACTATTCTTCAACGCCGCGGCCCTGCACGGCTTCGACCCGGAAACGAACCGCCGCCTCGGCCTGATGATCCTCGTCAGCGACCCCGAACTCGGTGAACAGTTCCTCGGCGTCGGCCGCGAGTTCCCGGTCGAGACTGATCCAAGCCTGTGGGCCACGCTAGAGCTGCGTGAATCCGTCTGAGACGCTCTTTGTAGGGTGGGTCAGCGGCGTCCTCGCCGCGCCACCCACCATCCCTTTGGTCCCCAGAGGTGGGTGGCGCGGCGAGGACGCCGCTGACCCACCCTACAAGACTGGTGAGCCGAGCCCACCATACAATTAATTCCGCAAGCTCGACAGCGGCGCGGGGATGCGCCCGCCGTGCCGCACGAAGGCCGTCGAGCCGCCCGCGGCGTGGATCGGCAGGATGGCCATCTCGCCGAACAGGCCGCCGAAGACGGCCAGTTCGCCGGCCGACCTTGCCCGGCACGGGGATCACGCGCACGGCGGTCGTCTTGTGGTTGATCACGCCGATGGCGACCTCGTCGGCGATCAGCGCGGCGAGGGTCTCGGCGTCGGTGTCGCCCGGCACGGCGATCATGTCGAGCCCGACCGAGCAGACGGCGGTCATCGCTTCGAGCTTCGCGAGCGTCAGGTCGCCGTTGGCCGACCGCGTCGGCCAGGGCGGCGTCCTCGCTGACGGCGACGAAGGCACCCGACAGGCCGCCGACGGACGAACTGGCGAAGCTGCCGCCTTTCTTGACCGCGTCGTTGAGCAACGCCAGGGCCGCCGTCGAGCCCGGCGCGCCGATCCGCACGACGCCCATCGCCTGGAGGATCTCGCCGACGCTGTCGCCCACCTGGGGCGTCGGCGCCAGGGACAGATCGACGATCCCGAAGGCGCACGCCCAGCCGATGCGCGACCTCGCGGCCGATCAGCTCGCCGACGCGCGTGACGCGGAACGCCGTGCTCTTGATCTCCTCGGCGATCTCGCCCAGGGTGGGCGGGCGTGGCCGCGTGCTGAACGAGGTCCTCGACGGCCGCCTTCACCACGCCGGGACCGCTGACGCCGATGTTGATCACGCAGTCGGGCTCGCCCGCGCCGTGAAACGCCCCGGCCATGAACGGGTTGTCGGTCGGCGCGTTGGCGAAGATGACCAGCTTGGCGCAGCCGAAGCCGTCGTGCGCCTTCGTTCGCTCGGCGGTATCCTTCAGCACGAATCCGAGCGCCAGGATGGCATCCATGTTGATGCCGGCGGCCGTCGTGCCCACGTTGACGGAGGCACACACCCGCTCGGTTGTCGAGAGCACCTCCGGCAAGGCCGCGATCAGACGCGTTCTCGGCGTCGGTCCAGCCCTTTTGCACGAGTGCCGTGAAGCCGCCGACGAGGTCGACGCCCACCTCGGCCGCCACCGCGTCGAGCGTCCGCGCGACGGCCAGGCAGCCCTCGGCCGAGTGCCCGGCCGCGACCTGCCCGATCGGGCTGACGGCGATCCGCCGGTTGACGATCGGGATCCCGTACCGGCCTTCCACCTCTCGGCAGACGGCCTTGAGCCGCCCGGCGAATTTCAGCAGCCGATCGCGTATGCGGTCGCACAGCACATTCGGGTTGGGCGATGCGCACGGGGCCAGGTCGACGCCCATCGTCACGGTCCGGACGTCGAGCTTGTGCTGCCGGACCATCCCCAGCGTGGCCAGAACGTCTTCAGTACGGTACATGAGTTCTCGCTGTGGAATCGAGTGATTCTGTCAGGATTCCAGATTCCAGATTCCAGATTCCAGATTCCAGAATCTAGCGGAGAATTCCAAGGGATCTGGGATCTGGAATCTGGAATCTGGAATCTCTCTGCCTATTCTGAGATCAACAAGGCCTCACGAAGACATTTCAAGCACAGAGCTTCAAGATGGCTTCAACGGCGTGGGCGTCGATGTCCTGCCACTCACCGAGGGCCACCGTCCCCCGCGCCTGGAGCCGGTGGGCGATGGTCGCCGCGACCTCGATGCCCAGGCCATGGGCGGACAGCCGGGTGGGGACGCCGAGTGACTCGAAGAACGCCCGCATGCGGGCGATCCCGGCATCAATGCGCTCGTCTTCGGTGCCCTCGCGGATATCCCAGACGCGCTCGGCGAACTGGAGCAGCTTGGCGCGCTTGCTCGACCGCTTGAGCTGAAGGACACCGGGCAGCACGACGGCCAGCGTCCGGGCGTGGTCGAGTCCGGAGATGGCCGTCAGCTCGTGGCCGATCATGTGCGTGGACCAGTCCTGCGGCACGCCGACCGCGATCAGGCCGTTGAGGGCCATCGTGGCGGCCCACATCACATTGGCCCGAGATGTGTAATCACGCGGATGCGCCAGCGTCTTCGGGCCTTCCTCGATCAGCGTGCGGAGGATGGCCTCGGCCAGACGATCCTGCAAGGGAGCGTCCGCCGGATAGGTCAAGTACTGCTCGATCGTGTGAATGAAGGCGTCCACCACGCCATTGCCGATCTGGCGCCGCGGCAGCGAGAAGGTCGCTTCGGGATCGAGCACCGAGAAGCGGGGATAGACCAGCGGGCTGGAGAAGGGCAGCTTGTCCTGAGTCGATTCACGCGAGATGACAGCGAAGGTGTTCATCTCGGAGCCGGTGGCCGGCAGCGTCAGGACGCACCCCAGCGGGACGGCCTTCGTGACCGGCGCGGCCTGGGCCAGAATGTCCCACGGCTCGCCCTCGAAGGGAATGGCCGCGGCGATGAACTTGGTGCCGTCGAGGACCGAGCCCCCGCCCACCGCCAGCAGGAAATCAACGCGGTTGGTCCGGGCCAGCGCCACGGCCCGCATCAGGGTCTCGATAGCGCGGGTTGGGCTCGATGCCGCCGAATTCGAGAACCGAACGGTCCGCCAGGGCGGTCTTCACCTGGTCATAGACGCCGTTGGTCTTGATGCTGCCGCCGCCAAAGGTCATCAGAACCTTGGCCTTGCCGGGGATCTCGCCCCGCAGGCTGGCAATCTGTCCGCGACCGAACAGGATCTTGACGGGATTCTGGTAAACGAAATTCTCCATCCGTCCGATTCTCCAGGGAACGACGCCAAGCGCAGCCCGACATCCGCGGCGGGCCAGGGGAAAACGGCGATCGGCCCCCCATTGTCCCGTCGCGGACCCGGCGTCACAACGCTGCTTTCACGACAGCTTCGTGGTCACGCCCGGCATCGGCAGCGGGTAGTTGCCGGTGTTGTCGGCGAGGGTCGGCGGCTTCATCTCGAAGGTCGTCTCATCAGGGCCCGGCAGGTACTTCGAGCTCGGACTTCATGGTCTCGTCCCACGTCACTGGCTTGCCCGTATAGCAGGCGACCTGGCCCATCACGGTCGACATCGTGCTGTTGGCCATGTGGTAGCCGCTGTTGATCGGCTGGCCGCTCCGGACCGCCTCGATCAGTGCCTTTTGCTCGGCGAGATACGGGTCGTTCTGCTTGCCCGCAAACTTCCAGGGGTTCTCGCCGGCGATCCGCAGATTGCCGAGATCGCATGTCCCCTTGGTGCCGGTGACGAGGTCGGACGCGTTGCCGTAGGTGTTGACCTGCGTGCGGCAGAGGGCGTACACCCGCGCGCCCGACTTGTACTCGTAGGCCACCGTGTGATGGTCGAACATGTCGCCGTAGACCTCGCCGAACGAGGCCGACCGGCCGCCCAGGCCGAAGCACCACGCGGGCATCTCTTCCTTCAAGATCCAGGCGACGCGGTCCATGTTGTGCACCAAGGACTGCGGCACGTCGTCGCCCGAGAGCCAGCGGAAGTGGTACCAGTTGCGGCACTGGAACTCGAGCTCGCTGACGCCCGTCTGGCGCGGCTCCAGCCGGTACGGCCCGCGCAGGAACATGGCCTGGATCGACGTGACCTGGCCGATCGCGCCGTCGTGGATGCGCGCGACGCACTCGCGGAAACCGGCGTGGAACCGGCTTTGCAGCCCGGACAGGATGCTCAGGTTCTTCTGCTTGGCCAGTTCGCACGCCGCCGCCATCCGGCGCACCCCGACCGGGTCGATGCCGTGCGGCTTCTCGACGAAGACGTTCTTGCCCGCCTTGAGCGCCGCCTCGGCGTACATCGGGTGGAACTTCGAGGCGCAGGCGATCAGCACCACGTCGGCGCTGTCAATGACATGCTTGTAGTTGTCGAAGCCGACGAACAGGTGATCGTCGGCCACCTGGACCTGGTCCTTGAAGTTGTCCTTGAGGTAGCTGCGCGTGTAATCAACGCGGTCCTTGAACAGGTCCCCGATGGCGACGAGCCGGACGCCGGGATCGGCCTGCAACGACTGCGTGGCGGCACCCCGGCAGCGGTCGCCAGCGCCGATCATGCCGATCTTGATGATGTCCGAGCCGGCCGCGTGGACATTCGCCGCGGCGGTCAGGCCGGTCAGCGCGGCCGTGCCGGCGGCCGAAGTCTTCAAGAAACTCACGGCGCGAGGCGCCGGTCGTCGCGGTGGGTTTGCGCATGGCGAGTCATCCCTTGCTGAAGGCGGGAGGGAGAAAACATGGCCGGGCTGGATGCTCCGGCGCCCGGCCGTTGCCAGTCCGCATTACAGTCGATCGCCCGACGCAATACCAGGGACCACCGCCCACCGGGCGAGACGGGATCGGGTGAGGTGCCCGCTTGGGGAATGATCGAAAGGAGATGTTGACACGAGCTCTCTTCCCTTTCCATAATCTGAGCACATCCCTTGGTAGGCTGAACCCGTCACCGGATATCGGGTCGCGCTCGTGTCCCACGCTTGCACGTGAGAACTCACGCAAACTTGAGCGCCTCTTTTCCCCCCGCGAAAGACCATGCCGCCCTCTGAGCGGCCCCGACCGTCGCGCCCAGCTCCATGTCACAGGGGCCTTATCCACGTCTCCTTGGTCTGGTGGTTCGGCTTGTCACGCGACCCAACTCGGAGAATCGGAGCCATGCGAAACACCCGTCGCTGGATCGTTCCGTGCGTGCTGGTTCTGCTGGGGTCGTCACTCGCCGTCGCGGGACCGACCGCGACCGGCTTCTACGTGCAAACCAACCTTGTCTCGGACCTCCCCGGGATCGCGCCGGCGCCCACCGATCCCAACCTGTTGAATCCCTGGGGGGTTTCCTTCGGCCCGACCACGCCGTTCTGGGTCTCGAACCAGGTGTCTGGCACCGCGACGCTCTACAACGCGCTGGCGTCGCCGATCAAGCAGGGGCTGACCGTCACCATCCCGACCGCGGGCACCGGCCCCCCGTCCGGGCCGACCGGCCAGGTCTTCAACGCCACCACGTCGGATTTCCAGATCCCCGCCCCCGGCGGCACGACGGTCCAGGCCCGCTTCCTGTTTGACACGCTCGATGGCAACATCGAGGGGTGGAATCCCGGTTCCACGGCGGGCCTGAATGCCGCCGAGACCGTGGCGCACGTGGCGGGCGCGGTCTTCACGGGGCTGACCCAGGGAAGCACCAGCGGGACCAATTACCTCTACGCGGCCGATGCCACCGGCCATATCGTCGTCTTCGACACGAATTTCAACAACGTTTCCAACACGACCTTCGCCGGCAAGTTCGTCGATCCGAACCCGGTCGCGGGCTTCACACCGTACAACATCCAGAACCTGGGCGGCACCCTGTACGTCACCTACGCGGCGGCCACGAGCACGGGGGCCCCGCTGCCGGGCGGGTACGTCGATAAGTTCGACGCCGCCGGCAACTTCCTCGGCCGGGTCGCCACGGGGGGCCCGATCAATGCTCCCTGGGGCCTGGCACTGGCCCCGTCGTCGGGCTTCGGCCCGTTCAGCGGCGATCTGCTCATCGGCAACCTCTACGACAGCGTGATCAACGCCTTCAACCCGACGACGCTCGCTCTCGACGGCTCGATCACCGTGCAGACGGGCTTCGCCTCGCCGGTCGGGCTGTGGGCGCTGACGTTCGGCAACGGCACGACGCGGCGGTCCCGACACCCTGTATTTCACCGCAGGGATCAACGACCAGAAAGACGGCCTCTTCGGCGAGATCACCTTCGTGCCCGAGCCGGCCACGCTCCTCTCGGCCGGCCTCGGCCTCGTGATCGCCGCGGCCGCCGCCTGGCGGCGTGCGCCTGACACATCCGGCAACCCGAAGCGCCAGCGAGTGCATCCGCCTGGAGCCGCGCTGGCGCCAGGAAGCCGCCAGAGAAAGGCGGCTTCTTTGTATATTCGGCCTTACTTTCCGCCTTATGCGCTGTATAATATACAACGAAGGGCATGGTTTACGGCACTTGGGGCCATGTTTTATGGCTGAGGAACCTGCTCGAAAGGCCGTGAGGATCGGCGTTCACGAGGGCGGAGGCCCCCCTCCTGGCTATCAATGGAACGTCGCCATTCTCGACCAGGCTTACAACGAATCGAGATCGTTTTTGAATGATGATCAATATGAGCACATGGCGCGGCAGGTTCGAGAACTTGCGCGGCAGGACGATCCTACCCATAGTGATACAGTCGATGTCCAGCCCATGCAGAACGAGGACTATTTTGAGATCCGAGACAAAGGAGGAATACTTCACAAGATCAATGTGCGTCTGTTTTTCTTCGTTCACAAGCCCACTCGCCACATCGTGGTGCTTGGGGCGATCAAGAAGGAAAACAACGGGCCGACTCCCATTGGAGATCGGCTCACCATGCGACGCCGCAGGCGTCTCTACCTGGAGGAATATCATCCTGAATCATGACCCCTCCACGGAAGGTGAAACAGTGAACCAAGCCCGAGGTGGGAAGCCATGTTGACCAAGGAACTCGACCAGACTTACGACTCGTTGCCGGAGGGCACCAAGTCCGTGATTCTGGCTCTCTCGATCTTGACCGATCGTATTGGGAGGCTCCCCAAGACCGACCGCGACGAGCTTTTCGAGCTACTACAGGAATGGCGGAAGGCGGATGATGTCGAAGAGCAGCGCAGCATCCGCCGAGCGATGGAGGAAATCCTCGCTCAGACCCCAATCCGCTTCCAGACGTTTCCTCTGGCCCCGGAGAAGCCGCTTGCTCGCGGCCTGAAGACGTGGGCCGAGCATGTCGGGCACAAGATTCGTGAACTCCGGGAGAAGGCGGGACTCAACCAAGCCCAGCTTGCGGAGAAAGCGGGTCTCACTCAATCGCACATCAGCCGCCTGGAGAACGCGGAGCACAGCGCGACGAACTTGACCCTGGAGAAGATCGCCAAGGCGCTGGGCGTCGAGCTTGGCCAGATTGATCCGGGTTCGGAATGAGACTCAGGCATTCCGAGAGCAAGGGAAGCCCGACCAGAACGGCCGGGCTTCCTCGATCTCTTTTTCACGGAAGGGCGAAGGTCAGCGCGGCGGCTTGCCGAACGGGTTCGGGTCGCCGTCGCCCAGGCCGCCCTTGAGCGGCACCTTGCGCTCGGGCTTCGGCGCCGGAGGCGTTTCGTCGCCGGTTTCCTCGGATTCTTCGGGTTCGGCCGGGGCGGGGATCAGGTCGGGCTTCATCGACAGGGCGATGCGCTTCGTCTCGGTGTCGATGTCGAGAATGCGGACCTCGACCTCCTGGCCTTCCTGCACGTGGTCCTTGACGCGGAAGACGCGCTTGTTGGCCAGCTCGGAGACGTGGATCAGGCCCTCCAGGCCGGGCTCGAGCTCGACGAAGGCGCCGAAGTCCATGATCTTCGTGACCTTGCCCTTGACCGCCTGGCCGATCGCGTAGTTGGCCTCGACGGTGTCCCAGGGGCCGGGCGCGAGCTGCTTCAGGCCCAGGCCGACCTTCTTCTTCTCGCGGTCGATCCGGAGCACCTTGACCTCAAGGACATCGTTGATCTTGACCAGGTCGCCGGGCTTCTGGCCGCGGTTCCAGCTCAGGTCGGAGACGTGCACCAGGCCATCGACGCCGCCGAGATCGACGAAGACGCCGAAGTCCTTGATCGAGCGGACGATGCCCTTGCGGATCTGGCCTTCCTCGAGCTCGTTCCAGGTCTTCTCACGCTGCTCGGCGCGTTCTTTTTCGAGCAAGTCGCGGACGGAGACGACCAGGTTGCTCGCGCTGATTAGCGTCGGTGACGATCGCCTTGAGCTTCTGGTTTAAAAACGGCTTGGTGTCCTCGATCCGGTAGAGGGCGATCTGGCTGATGGGCAAGAAGCCGCGGATGCCGTTGACCTCGACTTCGAGGCCGCCCTTGATCTCCTTGGTGACGCGCGCCTCGACGATGAGGCCATCGCGGAGGTTCTCCCAGGAGGCCTGCACGGCGGCCCCCGCGACGGTCATGATGAGGAGGCCCTCGGCCTTGTCGTAATGGTCGAAGTCGACCTCGACCATATCGCCGACGGCGGGCGGCTTCTCGCCGAACTGGGAAAGCGGCACGACGCCCTCACTCTTGGCACCGAGGTCCAGAAAAATGTCATGCCCCCGGATGGCGACGACCTTGGCCTTCTGGTGTCCGGGGCGGTTTTCCTGGCCGACGCCCTCCTTGGGCACGTCGGCGCGATCCTGGGCGCGAGTCCGGTCGCCCGGCACCCGGATCGACTGGGCGTCGAAGCCTTCCATCGCGGCCTGAAGCTCCGACTCCAGAATCCTCGTCCCACTGGCGCTTCAGGGGAATGTCGGTAGGCGAAGAAGTTCTGGCCTTCAGGGCCGCCTCCATCGCCTCGTCGAGGGCGTCGTCGGACTCATGGGGGCGAGTAAACGAACCTTTGGGCTTTCGGTCGGTCATGGTCGGGCCGCTGGAGTTAACAGAGGAATTCGCTGGACGTTTAACGTACCGCGCCCACATGGGCGGGCCCAGGCCGGCTGGCCGGATTTGCCCTTGTAGGGTGGCTCGGCCCACCATCTTCCGACCACTGCCGGGGATGGTGGGCCGGGAATGCCCACGAAACAAGTTCCCTCTTCCCGGCTCTCCCCCTTACGAGCTGAGCATTACCCACAACTATTCCCGTAGTCTTTTGGCGGCTCGGAAGCCAGCGACGAGCAAGGTCAGGTCATGCAGCCCACGCCACAACGTCCTCACTCCGGGCATCCCGTCCCCTTTGCGGTTGAGGTGACCGCCCAGACGGCCGATCCAAAGCACCGCCTGGCCGATCGTCAGCTCCGCGCCGCGATCGGCTTCCCTTTGCCGAAGTGCCCGACCAAGCACCTCGACCTCGTCGGCCTCCAGCACCCCCAAGCGCCGGGGCCTCGGGCGTCTCCCGCGCCAGGTCGCGCAACGACACGATCCGCGCCGCCACCGCCGCATTGACCGTCACCGCCTTCTCCAGCCCGTCCCACGTCTCCAAGCGAAGATCCTCCACCTGGCAGCCGCTCTTGAGCATCAAGTGCATCTCCTCGATCGGCCACCGGCAGGTGTATTTCCGCACCACCTCCAACGCCTCGTCCTCGGTCGCCGCCGGCTCGAGCGTCCAGAGCAGCCAGTGCACCGGCTCGACCCCGGGTGGCGGCGCGAATTCCCAGACCTCCACCAGGTTCCAGGTCATCGGCCAGGCGTGCGGGTACTTCTGAGAGGTCCGGCACCAAGGTCACCGCCATCGACCGCACTTCCACCCACGCCGTCCGCTGGGGGACACCCGCCTTGCGGTCCACCGCGACGGGCGTCCGGCAGCAGCACCGGCTGGCTCCGCACCGCCGCGTGCGCCGTGGCCAGGGGGTCATCGACCCGGCGGTTCTGGGCACAGCGGATGATGGCGCTGTCGCCCGGCGTCTTCGACGGCCATCATCACCTCATAGGCGTCCCCCTCACGGTCCATCACGTGGATCAGCCGCGGCACCGGCCGGTCGCCGGCCGCCTGATACAGGGCGGCCCGAGCGGCGTCGATGCCGTTGATCCACTTGCCGCTCTCCTTCTCCTCGGGTCCCGGCTGGCCCGGCTGGGGGCGTGCCCAGTATTGCTGGTCCAAGATGCCGATGACCTGTCCCGAGGTGGTCACGGCCAAGGCGGTGTGCAGATGCACGCCGCGGGCCAGCCCGCCGGAGTCGATCGGGCCCAGTTCGGGGATGGTGTGCTGCACGCGGTGAAGTTGAGCGTGGTGGTGTCCTGGACGACCAGCAGGACATCCTGGTCGAGGCACCGCCGGGCCGTCTCCAGGGCGAAGCCGTGATGCAACGCCGCGGTGGTCACGCGCTCATTGGCATAGAAGCGGTAGGTGGCCTTGGCCTGGCCGCGTCGCCGGCGGCCTGGGGGATCGAGGCGGAGGGCCGTTCGATGGTGTCCACGAGGATGGCGGTGAGGCGACTTTGAAGGCGTTGATCGGGCAGGTCGGCCGCCGCGGCGACCTGCTCGGCCCAAACGGTATGGGAGAATGTCATGGGCTCCGGTCCCGAAGAATCCTGGTGAGGAGTTCGCTGAGATCACAGAATCAACCCAGATTAACCACGGCGAAGTCTCGAAAAAGTTGTGGCTAATGCTCAGTCTAAGGGGGAGTGGGAGGGGGTTCTTCGTGGGGCCGCGGTGCACACCCGGAACCCCCCTCCATCCCCCCTTGGTAAGGGGGGGAAGCCAATCCGCCCGAATTCGGGACGTTATTTCGTGGGCGTTCCGAGACCCCACCCTACGAGGATGCCTCACGCCGCCCGCGCCTCCGAAAGGAAGCAGCGCGTCGCCTCCTGGAGGGGCGCCTCGAAGATCTGCGCGGGCGGCCCGGATTCGACGACCCTGCCCGTCGCCGAAGACGTGGACGGTGTGGGCGACCTGGCGGGCGAACTGCATGGCGTGGGTGACGACGACCATCGTCAGGCCGTCGCGGGCCAGGTCGGTCATCACGGCGAGGACCTCGCCGGTCATCCGCGGGTCGAGCGCGCTGGTCGGCTCGTCGAAGAGGATGCGCCTGCGGGCTCCATCGCCAGGGCCCGCGCGATCGCCACGCGCTGCTGCTGGCCGCCGGAGAGCTGGCGGGGCAGCGCGTCGAGCTTGTCGACCAGGCCGACGCGGTCGAGCAGCGCGCGGCGCCGCGCCTCGGCCGCCGTCGCGGCTCAAGCCCGAGGACGTGGATCGGCGCCTTCGGTGACGTTCTGGAGCACCGTCCGGTGCGGGAACAGGTTGAAGCTCTGGAAGACCATGCCCACGCGCCGGCAGACCTGCCGGACGTCTCGGTCGCTCGCGAGCCGGGGTCGTCGGCGTCGAGCCGCAGGCCGTCGACGGTGACGGTGCCGCCCTGGAACGGCTCCAGGCCGTTCAGACAGCGCAGGAACGTGCTCTTGCCGCCGCCCGACGGGCCGATGATCGCGGCCACCTCGCCGCGCGCGACCCGAGGCTCGACGCCGCGGAGGACCTCGAGGGCGCCGTGCCGCTTGACCAGATCGTCGCACCTCGATCATGCCAATGCACCCCCCTTTCGCGGCTCGGCGCCCAGCCGTCCGCTCCGACCAGCGCGAGAACCACGACAGCGGCAAGCTCATCGCCATGTACAGCACCGCCGTCGCCAGCGCGAACTCGACGACGCCCCCCGTGCTGTTGGCCAGGATCGAGTACTGCTTGGTCAGCTCGACCAGCGTGATCACCGAGCAGACCGACGTGTCCTTGAACAGGGCGATGAAGTCATTCGTGACCGGCGGGATCACGATCCGCACGGCCTGCGGCACGATCACCCGCCGCAAGGCCAGCCGCGCGACATCCCCAGCGCCAGCGCCGCCTCCATCTGGCCGGCGGGGATCGCCTGCAGACCCGCGCGGTAGATCTCGGCCTCGTACGCCGAATAGTTGATCGCCAGCCCGCCGATCCCGCCGCCAGGGCGGGCAGCTTGCAGACATAGAACAGCACGTAGAGCTGGAGCATCAGCGGCGTGCCGCGCAGCAACTCGACGTAGCCCGTCAGCACCCGCGCAAGCGGCCGCGGCCCGTAGAGCCGGCCGAGCGCGACGAACAGACCGATCACCATCGCCAGCGGCATCGAGGTCACGGACAGGAACACCGTCATCGGCCGCCGCCGCCAGGAGAGCTCGACCGTACTTCGCCACCAGCGGCCAGCCCCGCGTGGATTCTTGCACACTGGCCGTCGGCAGTTGGTCGGGTGTCCAGTGCGCCAGCTCGTTGCTGGGCGTCGGTCCAGATCTCATACCGCTCGTAAATCCGCCGCAGGCTCCCGCGGCGATCAGCGCCTCAATGGCCCGGTCAAGGGCGTCGCGCAGAGCTTCTCGTCGCCCTTGCGGACGTAGATGACGTAATAGCCGTGACCCTCGGGCGGGCCGACCAGGTCGAGCGTCGGGATACTGGCCGCGGTAGAACCGCGCGGCGGGCAGATCCTGGAGCGTGGCGTCGAGCTGGCCGTTGGCGCGGCTGAGCATCGCTCGGTCGCACCGGTGTAAGCGGACGACCTCGACCTGCGTCCGAGCCATGCTCGCGCGCGAACGTCTCGGCCGCCGAGCCGCCGAGCACGCCGACGCGCCAGCGACCGCCGCCGGGCTTCTCGCGCTGCAGGTCGCGCCCAGGCGGTGATCGGCCCGCCGTGCCGCACCATGAGCTGAAGCTGATAGACGTAATAGGGCCGGGTCGCCAGATAATCGCGGGCGCGGGCGGTGGTCCACTCGTAGCCGTTGACGACCGCGTCGATGCGCCGGGTGGCGAGGTTCTGGAGCAGCGTATCCCACTGACCTTGCGCGAAGACCGGCCGCACGCCCAGCTCGCGGCCGATCCGGGCCATCAGCTCGACTTCGAAGCCGGTTTCCCCGCGGGATTCTGAGGATCGGGGAACACATAAGGCCCGCCCCCTTCCTTGTCGGAGCCATACACCAGCCGCCCGCTGCGCTTGATGGCGGTGAGGGTATCTTCGTGTTCCGCCGGACGGCAGGAGCCGAGAAGAACCAGCCCGGCGAGGGCGAGAAACCAGATGCGACGAGCGGTCAGGCCGCGCGGGGGGGAGACAGAAGAGGCGGAAGACCCGTCGGGCTCGGACGGTTGCTCCATCAAGCCACCTCCTTCCGGCGTCAGAAGTCCATAGAGAAGGCCCGCTCCCATCATTCATCCCCGGGGCGGCACAATCAAGGCGAATTCCCCGATGTGAGCCAGGCCTCGGTCGGGAGCCTGGTCTTAGACTGTCGGAAGTCCGGTTTTCAGCCCCGAAGGGGCGACAGTGCATAGCCCGGGGCGTCAGAGGAAATGCATATAGGCCACAAACCCTTGTCGCAGGGGTGCCGAAGGTCGCCGGAAGCCTATATGCGGTCAGGGGTTTCGGTCGCCCCTTCGGGGCTTCGGAAGGAAGGGTTCGTCCGTCGCCGCGGTTCCCGGGGCTGACGCCCCGGGCTATTCACTTCGCCCCTTCGGGGCTAAAACCGAACTTATCGGATAGCCTCTGAGCCAGACCCTCAGCACAGGCCCTCCACCTTCAGCCTTTCACGCAAATCCCTGGTTCGCAAAAGCCTTCTGGCGCGCGTCCGCGCGCCCGAACGCCATGTCCGGGTCCTTCTCTATATCGTCCATTTGGACGGAATTCCCTGCTCCGCGGAAACGATGATGTGGAATTCGGAAGGCCGTGTTGCGTCGGCAGCGGTTGTCGTTATACCTCATTATTCTCCGCATCTTCGCCGTAAGCCGTCGGGCCGCCCTTCCAGGAACCTCGCACACACGAGGGCACGTTCGGCGTGGCGCTGCGCGGCCGAGCCGTGGCCGCGGCCGTTTCCCTGGTTTTTCTTCTCGGGCTCCCATGAGAATTGCGCGAACAAAGCCAAACGCGAGGGCGCGGTTTCGACCCCGGTTTCCCCGGCCCAAGCGACGCGGCAAGGACCGAGCTTTGATCTCTCCGCGGTCGTCGTCACCCGGGGTGTTGATCCCGAATAAATTCGGGGTTAGGATGCGGGTGCGCGTCTTTCGGGTCTTCACGTCACGACGCCACGGATTCTGGTTCCATTCACGAGGGAGCAACCGATGAGTCGCAAGCCGGGGAGAGTGCGCGGGGGGGTCGGGATCGGGATGTGTCTGGCCCTGGCGGTGCTGGTCGCGCCGGCGCGGGCGGACGAGAACGCCAAACCTGGGGCCCGGTTCGTGCCGGCCGAGAAGCTGGCGATCTACTTCGAGTCGGACGGCCTCAAGCCTCATGAGGAGGGCTGGCACAAGACGGCCGCGTATCGGCTCTTGCACGAGACGACGGCCGGCGCGATGTTCGACGACCTCGCGGGCCAGATGATCAAGCTCGTCCTGGGCCCGGAAGGTCGCAATCGGCCGTCGGCGGAGGAGGTCAAGGCCGTCCTCGATCATGTGATGCAGAACGGGTTGACGTTCGGGGTGTGCGGCCCGTTCGAGCCGCCAGGGGTCGAGCCGCTCGGCGTTCTGGTCCTCCCAAATGCCGCCCGGGCCGACGTCCGGGCGGTCTTCGACCGGCTCATCCAGCTCGCCATCCCCCCCGGGACGAACACGCGCGAGGTCAAGCTCGGCGACCGGACCGCACTGGTGATCGAAGGCGGGCAGGGGAGGACCTCCTGGGCCTACTGGACCGAAGGCGACGACGTGGTGATTGCCATCGGCCACGGTGCCGAGGGCTTCCATCGCGTCGTGGCGGTGATCGAGGGCGAGCAGCCGAGCGCGGAGAAGAACCCCTCCGCGCCGGCTCCGCCAGGCACGGGAGGACTTCGAGCCGGTTCATTTCGGCTTCGTGGATCTGTCAGCCCTGCCCGAGATGCCTCGGAATCCCAAGTCCATCGGTCTGGACAGCATTCAACGGATCACCTACGTGGCTGGCTTCCGGGGCGAAGCCATCGAAAGCGTCTACCATATCGTCGCACCGGCGCCGAGACGCGGCGTGCTCAGGCTGCTCGACGAGCCGACGTTCGATGCGAAATCCCTGCCGCCGCTGCCGCCCGGTCAGACCGATTTCATGATCCTCTCGCTCGACCCCGGCAAGCTGCTCGACGTCTTGAGCACGACGCCTGACGGCGCAGCGCCAGGTCAACGAGGTGTCCCAGACTTTCCGGCGGCAGACCGGCTTGCGGCTGCGCGAGGACGTCCTCGACACGTTTGGTCCCCAGTGGGCCTTTTTCGTCGCGCCCGAAGGCGCGGGAGCGCAAGGCAGCGTGCTGGGCGGCCTGATGGACTGGATGTTGCACCCACCCCGGCTGACGGCCGTCGCCCAGGTGCGCGACCACGACGCTTTCCGCGCCGCGCTCAAGACGCTGGCGAAATCCGCCAACGAGCAGTTCCAGGCCGCCGCGCAGGGGCGGCACCCCGCTGTGCGCATCGAGCCTCTCCGACTTACGGGCAAGGAGGTGGAAGGCTACGTCCTGGACGTGCCGCCCGCGCTCCTGCCCTTGCCGGCCGGCGTGCGGCCGGCGCTGCTGGTGGACGAGCATCACGCCGTGCTGAGCATCTCGCCGCGCAGCCCGAGATGTGCTGGAAGGGCAGTTCCCGCCCGAGATGCGCGACGAGCTGGCCAAGCTCGGCGACGGGTTGCTCTATGTCTCGCGCAGCGACCCGCGCGGATCGTTGCCCGAGATGATCGCCAACATTCCGTTTTTCCTCCAGGTCCTCGGCAAGATGGGAGAAAATCCAGGATCGCCTCCCTGGATGCGAACGCTGACCCAGGTCCACGTCGACCGCCTGCCCGACCCGGACGCCATGCGCAAGTTCTGTTCCCGGCGTTGACGACCGCGAAGGCAACCGACAACGGCCTCGAAATTCGCAGCCGCGTGGCCTTCCCGGGGCCGAGCTTCGTGCCCATGCCGACCGGTCCGGTCGCCATCGCATTGTTACTCCCGGCCGTGCAGGCGGCGCGCGAGGCCGCGCGGCGGGCCCAGTGCACGAACAACCTCAAGCAGATGGTCCTGGCGATGCACAATTACCACTCCACGTTCAACACCTTCCCCGCCGCGGCGATTGCCGGCAAGGACGGCAAGCCCCTGCTAAGCTGGCGGGTGGCCATCCTGCCGTATATCGAGCAGGACGCGCTCTATCGCCAGTTCCACCTCGACGAGTCCTGGGATAGCCCGAACAACAAGGCCCTGATCGCACAGATGCCCAAGATCTATACGTGCCCGAGCGACCCTCCCCAGCCGGGCATGACGCATTACCAGGTGCTTGTCGGGCCGAAGCAGGGAAATGGAAACGAGCCGGGGACGGTCTTCGAGGGCCTGACGAAGAAGCACGGACTCCTGGAGATCACCGACGGCACCTCGAATACGCTCATGATCGTGGAAGCCAAGAAGCCGGTGGTCTGGACGCAGCCCGAAGACGTGCCCTTCGACCCCAAGGCACCGCTCTTGCCGCTGCTCGGCTCGAACCACGCGGGCGGCTTCAACGCGGCCTTCTGCGATGGCTCGGTGCGATTCATCAAGATGTCTATCGACAAGAGGTCTTGAAGGCCCTCGCCACGCGCAACGGTGGCGAGGTCATCAATTCCAGCTCATACTGATGTCATCCTACTCTTGTAGGGTAGGCTTCAGCCTGCCTCTTCAAGATCCTTTGGGAATGGCAGGCTGAAGCCTACCCTACAAGAGTAGGATGACATCAGAACCGCTCGAAGTGGCGATCCTCGTCGAGCTGGACGAGGATGCCCCCGGGATTGTGATCGGCGGGTGCCGGGGCATCACGGGTTGGCGACGCGGTTGGCGGCGAGAGCCGCCGCTGGGGGGCGACATCGCCCCGCACGTTGACCGTCGTGCGCGGGGGCATGCCATCGCGACTCCGGACCGTCGCGGACTCGTGTGCGTGCAGGGCGCCGAGCAGGCCGTCGAGGGTTTCGGCCTGGGCGGTCATCGCGGCGGCGGTGGCGGCCAGGTCGAAGCTGGCCGTGGCGTTCTGCTGGACGACTTCATCAAGCTGGCTGACGCCGATATTGATCTGGTGCGTGGCTGTTCTCTGCTCCTGCGCGGCCGCGGCGATCTCTTGCACGAGCCCCGCGGTCTGGCGAATCAGCGGCACAATTCGTGTCAAGAGCGCGCCGGCGTTCTCGGCGACGGTGAGGCTGGATTCGGCGAGCTCATCGATCTGGTGCGCGGCCGTCTGACTGCGCTCGGCGAGCTTGCGCACCTCGCCAGCGACCACGGCGAAGCCCTTGCCTTGCGCACCGGCCCGCGCGGCCTCGATGGCCGCGTTGAGGGCGAGCAGGTTCGTCTGGTAGGCGATATCCTCGACGACTTTGATCTTCTGGACGATCTTCCGCATGGCGGCGACGGTCTCGTCGACCGCGCTGCCGCCCTGTTCGGCCAGCGTGCGGGCGTCGGCGGCGATGTGGGCCGTCTGGTCGGCGCGCTCCGCGCTGCGCTGGACGTTGGCATCGACCGCCTGAAGGCTGGCGGCGATCTCCTGGAGCGTACCGGCCTGTTCGGTCGCCCCCTGTGATAGCTGCTCGGCACGGGCCTGTAATTGCAGGCTCGTGGTGGTCAAAGCGCCGGACGACAGCCCGATCTGGCGGACCAGGCGCGTGAGCCGCCAGCCGATAAGCGAAAAGAGGGCTGCCACCAGCACCAGGCTGCCCAGCGCGACCGCGACAGTCAGGGACTGAACGTGATGGATCGACGCGAGGGCTTCCTCACGTGGAATGGCCATCAAGCCGGTGTACGTGCGGGGAACGCCCTTCGCGTCGGGGTACGTCGAGACCGCGTAACCGACGATCTCCGCGCCGCCGGGGCCCTCCAGGATCACGCGGCCCGACCTTTTTCGCACGCCCTCGATGTCTCCCTGAGCCATCGCTGATAAGGGCTCAATGGCATTGACGTAGGCGGCATCGAGACGCCGGCCCTCCACGAAGCTCGCAATACGCCCGCGAGGAACCAGGGCCGCCACGACCGTCAAGTCCGGCCCCACGACCGCGACCTGTGCGGTCGGGATTTCAAAGCCCCGCGCGACTTCGTCGAAGACTTTCACCAAGATGGCCTTCGGCGGATTGTTCTTGTCGATCATGGTCTGCTCGCCGATCTGCTCCACGTCCAGAGGCGAGCGATCGAGCACCGTCATCAAAAACTGTGCCGCCTGCCGGACTATCCGCTCTTGCCGATCCTCGAGCTGATCGATGGCCTCGTACGAGACCGCCGTCGTGGCCACCAGAGGCAGCAGCCCGAAGATCAGGAACGCCAGCACCAACCGGACGTGCAACGACCAGCGCACGGGTGAGGCCTCGCCATGAATCTGGGGGATCCAGGAGAACTTCCTGTATTCTTCTGGCTGGGACGATCCGACGCAAGCGCACTGAACCAGGCGATTCGTGACCCTGGCTGATCACAGCGGGTTTGCGGGGTTCGACGACGAAGACGAGGATGTCACGCCGAGTGGGCCGCGTGAACGAAGGCAGCGACCCGCGCCAGGTCCTTGCGACCGGGTGTGGACTCGACCCCGCTGGCCACATCGACCATCCACGGACGCACGTGGCGCACGCGGTCGGCGACATTCTCGGGTGTCAAGCCACCGGCCAGGATCAGTCGGGGAAGGGAGGGCAGATGATCGAGCAGGTCGTTGGCAAGGGTTCGACCCGTGCCGCCCGCCTGCCCGGACACATAGGCATCGGCAAGCACGGCGTCCGGCGGCCGACCGAGCCGCTCGCATTGCTCCAGGTAAGCGGCCATGCGCAAGAGGGCCGCGTGGTCCGCCAACCGAAAGGCGCGCACCAGAAAGAACTCGACACCAAACTCAAGGAAATCTTCAGGCGGCTCGTCGCCGTGCAACTGGAGGACCGTCAGACCGACCCGTCGCGCCATGTTGCGCACCTCGGCGGGAATGCGGTTGACAAAAAGCCCGACCGCCTGAGCCGTCGGCGGCAGCGCCGCCACGATGGCCGCCGCGACCGGCTCGGAGACGTACCGCGGAGAGGGAGGATGAAAGTTCAGGCCGATCCAATCGACACCGCAGTCGGCGACGGCCCGCGCCGTCTCGGGATCGGTCAAACCACACACCTTCACTCGCAACGTCGCTGGGCCGGCCTCGCTGGCTCGATGCGATCCGGTCGACGGACCCGGTAACCACGTTCCACTCACGCCGGCACCCTGGATCTCAGAGGTACTTATCGATCTCGTTCTTGAATTTCTGCTCAGGATTGACGCCGACGAGACGGCCCACTTCCTTGCCGCTCTTGAACAGGATCACGGTCGGGATGGAAGAGACGCGCAGGCTGCCGGCGGTCTCGGGATTGTCATCGGTGTTCAGCTTGCCGATCTTGACCTGGCCAACATACTGGGAGGCCAGCTTCTCGATCGTCGGCGTCAGCATGCGGCAAGGGCCGCACCACGGAGCCCAGAAGTCAACCAGCACCGGTACCGACGCGTTGAGGACTTCCGATTCCCAGTTGGCGTCCGTGAATTCCAGGACATTTTCCGCCATGGCACGCCTCGTGAAGTTCGGTACAAATCAGCGCCAACCGTCCGGAAGTAGGGCAGTTCCGCCGTTGACTCGAATGGAGACATTATAAGGTGGCTGAGAAGCGCGTCAACCAACGTGCGGACGGACCGAGACCCGCCTGGAAGCTCGACCTGCGATCATGGGACTGGCGAAAGCCGGGGCTCGCCCTGGTACCCGTTGCGCTGGGGCTGGCCATCATGGGTGCGGGCGCGGGTTGGCGTTTTCTGACCGCGTTGGTGGCCCTCCTCCCCCTGGCGGCCTTGCTCGGCGAGGCGACCGATCATCTTGCACGCCGCGCCGGACCCGGTGTCGGCGGGCTTCTGAACGCGACGTTCGGCAATGCGGCCGAACTGATCATCGCGCTCTCGCTCCTGTTCCGGGGCCTGGATACCGCGGTCAAGGCCTCCTTGACCGGGAGCATCCTGGGCAACCTTCTGCTCGTGCTCGGCGGAGCTTGCTGGCGGGCGGGTGGAAATACCCCGTCCTGCGGTTCAACCGCGCCGCGGCCGGCATCGGTGCGACGATGATGGCCCTGGCCGCGACCGGTTTGCTCGTGCCTGCCATCATCCACGCCTTACCCGAAGTCCGCGCCCTGCCGGTGGGCAAGACACGCTTCATCGACCACTTCCTGAGCTTGGTGGTCGCCCTCATTCTGATCCTGACCTACCTGCTGGGACTGCTTTTCAGCCTGAAGACGCATCGGGAATTGTACAACCCCGAGAGCGCGGCGGCGTCCGACGGCGACCTGTCCCACGATGTTCCCTGGAGTCTGACGCGCTCCGTGGTTGTGCTGGGACTGGCCACGGTCTTCGTCGCCCTGGTCAGTGAAATGCTGGCCGGGGCGATCGTGGAGTCCGCGCCGTTGTGGGGGCTGACGCAGGTCTTCCTGGGCGTGGTCGTCGTGGCCATTGTCGGCAATGCGGCCGAGCACTCGACGGCCCTCCTGATGGCACGGAAGAACCAGATGGATCTCGCCGTCGGCATCGCGCTGGGGTCGGCCCAGCAGGTGGCGTTGTTTGTGGCGCCGGTGCTGGTCTTCGTGAGTTACCTGCGTCCCGAGCCGATGGACCTGCTTTTCACGACGATGGAAGTCGTGGCCGTGATCCTAGGCGTCCTGGTCGCGCACATGGTCGCTCAGGACGGCGAGTCGAACTGGCTGGAAGGGGTGATGCTGCTGGTTCTCTACGCGCTGCTGGCCATGGCCTTCTTCGTCCTGCCCGAACCGGCCCTGAAAGGGTAGGAGCCTCAGCTCTCGGCCTTTTGTAGGGTGGGCTCGGCCCACCTGTGTGGTCCCCGGATGGTGGGCCGAGCCCACCCTACAAGAATCCGGCCGGGTATCAGATCCTGGCTCATCGCTTCTTGCGGCGTGTGAGCGGCTCGTTTTCCTCCGCAAAATAGAGGAGCCGGCCACACGTCAGGCAGAAGATGAGGTGCTTGGCGGCGTAGAGCTCGTTCATCATCTGGGTGGTCAAGGTGACGAAACAACCCCCGCAGGAACCGATGTCGCGACGGTCGTCGGCGTGCTGGACGGCGGCCAGCGCATCCGCGCCATGCTGCTTCACAACCCGACGATACTGGTCGCGCTGGTCTTCGGGAATGAGTTCCTCGGCGGCGGTCATGGCGGCCTCGAGCTCGCGGAGTTGGGAGAGCTGGGGCCCTTGCTGGGTCTCGAGCGTGGCCTTGAGCTTGGCCACCTCGTCGGCCATGGCTTTGGCGTCCGCCTCCAACTGGGCGACCTCGGCCGTGCGTTGTTCGACCGTCTCGAAGTGCTGGAGAATTTCATCCTCGAGCTTGGCCTTGCTCGCCTGCTCGTGGCGATCTGGTTCGTGATGGCGTCGTAGTCCACCTGCTTCTTCATGCTGTTCCGCTTGGTCTTCAGGTCGTCGATCCGCGCCTCGACGGTCTGGAGCTGGACCTCGCTGTTCTTGTTGTGCGCCTTGGCGTCCTTCAAAGCCTTGGCGCTTTCTCGATGGCCTCGCGCCGCGCGGCCAGGATCTGCTCGCGGGTCGCCAGCGTCTTCGGACCCGAAGCCAGGCGGTCGCGCAGCGCGCTTGGCGCGCTGGTGCAGGCTGTGGAGTTCTCGCAGATTCTCGGCGTGCGCAGACATCTTCCGGGTTCCTGTGCTGACGGATCCTGACGGAATGAATTACGGAGGAAGTTGATTGCCGTTGGCTTATCTCGAAATTGGCCTCGTATTTCGTTGCCGTTCGAGTACCTAAGTATCAACTCGTAGCGGACAAACGGTTCGCCAACTCCTGACTCGTCATATGACGAGAGAAATGCAATTGCTCCCTCAACGGTTGGAACCTGGATTGGGGAACCATGTAGAGGAACAATCAAGATTATTTCGATCGTGCGTTTTAGAGCATATCTCAAGCTGTCAAGGAAGGCCCTTAACTCGTTTTGACAGATCTTGCGGAACGAAGCTAATAGAAGCTCTTTGGTCTTCTCGCTCAGGGCGTAAAGGCATCCACCTTCCTCTTCAATTCCTCATCGGTTGTGTCTTCATCGAAGGACGCATTGATCCCAACTCTGTGAAATAATTCGATAATAGTTTCGTAGGAGTAATGGAGTACCTGGAAACCGTGTGACTTAAGTTGATTCAGCGAGCCTTCCGTGAAACGACCCGCGAGAACAACACCCAGAAATGGGTCGCAATCGTTGTACGTTTGTGCCAATGGCAAGATTGCACTTGCATCTCTTGGGCTTTATTCCGCGAGTGCTTGGTATATCGCCTCCAGGCCGTTTCTATGAAGGCCCTGGGTTTCCCGATTACCGTCTCGGTTCCTCCTTCCTCCAGAACATAGTCCAAGTCGTGCCGGTTACCCTTAAAATCCACCCATGTAACCTTCTTGCCTCCCCTTGCGGATCGGAGATGTTTGTAATCGAGATACAATCCCAACTCGGTCGCAATCTGTTGAAGAGGTTCCAGGAGGGCCGCTTCGAGCAGATCGCCGATGATTTGGCCGAACTTGTGCGATGGAGACTGAGCCATTGCGAAATCAGCCCTCGACCCAGAGACGCCCTTCACAGAGAGGAACGCGATGTTTGCGGTTCTTCCACTTCACGTTACGGTCGCGCGTTCGCTCAAACTTGAAGGAACTGAATCCAGCGGCCTGGGCCAATCTGCCCAACCACTCGGCAACCGGCACGTAAACCCCGTAGGGAGCCGAATCACCGATGACGAAGCAGAGCGTCGCAGGGCGGGCGCAGACGGCGCGTAGCGAACTCCAGACCCGCGCAAGATCGAAGAAGTAACAAGCAACCATGAGGTGGTATGTTTTCTTCCCGCCCTTGGACTCTCGCACCTCCGCGAGCTGATTACAAACCTGGCTGATCTCGGATCGGATGGGAGCCAATTCGGAACTTGAGAGCACCTCAGGCAGATTCACCGCTCTTTCGGGAACATGCTGGGAACAGGAGCGAACCAGATGCCGCCGCACCGCCTGTTGGAGGTCACCCCACCCGTCAATTTCCCGCATGAAGGACATTTCCAAGCGGGTTGCGTCCGCATAGTCATAGTTGTTTGGGTAAGGCGGAGAAGTCACGACCAGGTTCACTCGCCCTTGCGGCACTCCTTCGCATGTCCTCGAATCACTTTGTAGAAAGACCGCTGGAGGTCCTGAGACATCCCGAGAAACAAGCATATCTCGATAGATCGTCCGGGCCAGATCCTCGAATGCCGCGAGTGGGTTCCTCCGGGTTCTTCTTGCTCTTGCTCGGAAGGACGTACTGCCACTGGGCAGTGTTGGCGCGGGAAACACGACGCAGGATGCCGACCAGCGTCAGCCAGGCCAGTTCCGCATAGGGCGAGCCGTCCGAAATCTCATCGATCGCCTGACGCAGAACATCTAATCGTGCGAGGGAGTCAGCATCATAGCAATTCTGGATAAGCTTGGGGTAGTGATCGATGGAGGGTGACTTTCGAGCCGCGAGTTGTCTCACCTGAGAAATCGTTGATCGATACGTCCCAGGACAACAGCGTCGTGCGAGTTTCGCCCTGGCAATTCGACCAACGAAAGGATGTGCCTCGATGCCATAGCTCTCAACCCCCATGTTCTCCGAGGCGAGGAGCGTTGTGCCGGAGCCGACGAATGGGTCGAGACACCACCGTTGGACGCCGCCCCGAATGGTCGCGAATTACTGTTTCGGCCCATTCAGCGGAAAACCCGGCACTGTAACGGAACCAGCGGTGAACGGGCAAGCGCAGATTATCGACGAACGTGGACGCCGTTCGGTCCACGGCCGCCGGAGCTGTCTCGTCTAGGGGAAAGAGTGATTGCTGATGAGCACGATTCATCATCGAGTGCGTCTCGAACAGGTTCGATGGAATACCCGCACAAAAAAACCGCCGGTCGCCTCGGGGCGACCGGCGGTTGGTTCGCCGGCTCAACCGGTACTTTCGAGGAAGCCTTCGAGCTGTCGGGACCGCACCGGGTGCTGAAGCTTGCGGACGGCCTTGGCCTCGATCTGGCGGACCCGTTCGCGGGTCACCTTGAAGATGCGGCCGACCTCTTCCAGGGTGTAGGTGTAGCCGTCTCCCAGACCGTAGCGGAGCTTGATGATCTCGCGCTCGCGGTAGGTCAGGGTCTTCAAGACCGCGTCGATCTTCTCCTTGAGCATCTCCTGGGTGGCGGCGTTGATCGGGCTTTCGGCGGCCTCGTCCTCGATGAAGTCGCCGAAGTAGCTGTCTTCGCTCTCGCCGACGGGACGGTCCAGGGAGATCGGGTGCCGGCTGATCTTCATGACGCGCCGGGTCTCCTCGACGGAGATATTGGCGGCGCGGGCGGTTTCCTCGATGGTCGGCTCGCGGCCCTTCTCCTGGAGGAGCTTCTTGGAGACGTTGCGGAGCTTGCTCATCGTCTCGATCATGTGGACCGGGATGCGGATGGTCCGGGCCTGATCGGCGATGGCTCTCGTAATGGCCTGGCGAATCCACCAGGTGGCGTAGGTGCTGAACTTGTAGCCGCGGCGGTACTCGTACTTGTCCACGGCCCGCATCAAGCCGGTGTTGCCTTCCTGGATCAGGTCGAGGAAGGAGAGGCCGCGGTTGCGGTACTTCTTGGCGATCGAGACGACCAGCCGCAGGTTGCCCCCGGAGAGCTCGCGCTTGGCCTGCTCGTACTCCTTGAACCGCGTGTACATGTCCTGGACCCGCTGCGTGAGGCTGGCGGGGGTTTCCAGGGTCATGAGCATCAGGTCCTTGAGCTCTTTCTGCAGGTTGGCCTTCTCTTCCTTGCCGGGACGGCCGATGCGGTGGTCCTGGAGCTCCTGGACCAGCTCCATCATGCGGGCGGCGACCTGCTCGAGCCGCTTCATCAAGGGCTGGACTTTCTGGGTGCGGATCGAGAGTTCCTCGACCAGCGTGACCGCCTTGCGGCGGCGGACGGCCAGGTCGTGGCGCAGGCGGGCACGGGTCTCGCGGTCCCCCTTGGCGCGGACATAGGCGCGGAAGTCCTGGTCGTTGCAGTTCATCAGGTGGTCGAGCGTGACCAGATTGTGCGGCATCCGGCCCAGGATCTGGTCCTTTTCGAGGTTCTCGGTGACGGAGACCTTGACCGTGCGGTCGAAGGGCAGCTCACCGCTGTTGACTTTCTTGAGGACGTCCACGACGAGCCGCAGGGCGTAGTCACACTCGAGGACCTTGCGTCGGAACCGTTTGCGGGTGATCTCGATGCGCTTGGCGAGATCGATTTCCTGGTCACGGGTCAAGAGGGGGATCTCGCCCATCTGGGTGAGATACATCCGGACCGGATCGTCAATGCGCCGGGAGATCTCATCGAGGTCCTCGGGAGTGAGCTCGACTTCCTCCGCCTCGTCGGCGGCCTCGTCGATCAACTCCTCCTCGGGCTCCTCGTCGACGTCGCCGTTGGCGAGCAAGCGCGCCTCCGCCTCTTCTTCACTGACCAGCTCGATGCCCATCTCGTCGATGGTCTCCAGCAGCCCCTGGATCTTGTCCGAGTTGCTGCCGGCATCGTCGGGCAGGTAATCGTTGACCTGGTCGAAAGTGAGGAAGCCACGCCGCTTCCCCAGCTCGAGGAGCTGCTTGAGACCCTCGTCCAGCTTTTCCATAAAACTTCTCCTCGGGACGCACACGCACGCACACACGCGGACGCCGGACAGCTCAGGAGGCTGACGGCTTGCGCAGGTCCGGCCGGTGGTTCAGTACCCTCAAGTATTCCCGCTGGAGTGCCCGATGGGCGTCGGGATCAGCCAGCGGATCGATCTCGGCTTTCGCAGCTTGCAGGTCGCGGAGACGCTGCCGCCAGTGGCGTTCGGCCAGCCGGGCGAGCAGGCCGGCCAGTCGCAGTTCGGTCGGCGCGGGCTGCGCCGGCCCCCCAGAGGGGCCGGCTCGATGGGCAGAACCAGTCCGGCCGCCAGGTTCCGTAGGGCGGAATCCGCGAGCCGGATCGTGATCCGGTCGAAGGTCGGCTCCAGGCCCTCCGCCTCCAGGTCATAGCCCGCTTGCAGGATCGCACGCAACGACGGCTCGTGGAGCATGCCGGTCGGGACCTTCGCCCGCAACGCGGTGACCACGGCCGGGTCGTTCAGGGCGAGCGTCGCGAGCTCGCGGTCGATCGGGTCGAGATCCGACGGGCGGATCGGCGGGAGTTCCACCCCGGCCTCGGAGACGCGGGACGCGGCCGACGGACCCGGCCGCCGCATTTGCCGCAGACTGCGTTGCAGTTCGCCGACGGACACGCCCAGCCGGCGCGACAGCGTATCGAGCGCCTTGGCGACCTTCAGGTCGAGCCCCGCCCGCGGCCGCTCCGGCACCCGTGCCACCAGGCCCAGAACCCACTCCGAGGCCAGGCGGGCTCCTTCCGGCGAGTCCAGGTCGAACCGCGCCGCCGCCCGGGCGATGGCGAACTCGAGCGGATCGATGGCCTTGTCCACCAGTTGCAAGAAGGCCGGCCCGCCCCCGTCCGCCATCAGAAAATCGCAGGGATCGACTCCTTCAGGAAGCGTCAGGACGCGTACGTCCACGGCATGACCGAGAAACAGCTCAAGGGCACGATCGGCGGCCTTCTGCCCCGCCTCGTCACCGTCGAAGACCAGCACCACGCGGTCGGCCAGCCGCCGCAGGAGCGTGACGTGGTCGTCTCCGAGGGCGGTCCCCAGGGTGCCGACCACGTTCTCGATGCCCGCCTGGTGCGCGGCGATCACGTCCGTGTAGCCTTCCACCACCGCCACCCAGCCCGCCTTGCGCACCGCGTCGCGTGCGAGGTCGGCCGCGTAGAGCGTCCGGCGTTTCTGAAAGAGCGGCGTTTCCGGCGAGTTCAAGTATTTTGCGACACGCAGGTCCTGCTCGGCCCACTTTTTCTCGGTTTCCGGCAACACGCGGCCGCCGAAGCCCATGGCCCGGCCTTGACCGTCGTGAATCGGGAAGATCAAACGACCCCGGAACCGGTCGCGGCGTCAAGCCCGTCTCGGGGTTGCGCCGACCAGGCCGACCCGTTCGAGCAGCTCCAGACTCAAACCGTCGCGGCGGGCACGGCCCTGGAGCCAGTCCCGCTGGTCGGGCGCGTAGCCGAGCCGGAACCGATCCATGTATGACTCGATGATACCACGCTTACGCACATAGGCAAGGGCCTCGCTCGCCGCAGGAAGGGCACGGCGGAACTGGGCCTCTGCCCACGAGACCGCCGCCAGCAGGTCCGCTTTCGACGGCCCAGCCGTCGCCGCGGCCGATCGGTCGGGACTGGCTTCCAACGGAATTCCGGCCCGCTCGGCCAGCATGCGTAACGCCTCGGGAAACTCGACTCGCTCGTACCGCTGGACAAAATCGAACACATCCCCACCTGCACCACAACTCCAACACTTGAACGATTGGCGTTCCGGGTTGAGCTCGAGCGACGGGTTGTGGTCGTCGTGGAACGGGCAGAGGGTTTTGAACTTGGATCCGGACCGATGAACAGGAAGGTATTCGCCAACCAAGGCGATAAGATCGACCGCCTGTTTAATAGCGGCGAGAGTCGTTTCGGATTGTCGGGGCACCGGGGGCTCCTGGAACCCTGTCTCGGGCCCGGTTCGAAGGCGAGAGCGACCGCGCCGGAGAGCGATTCCTCGTCGCCTGCCAAGGGCCGCACACCGTGCCCTCTCATCGGCGGTTCGCCAGGAATTATACATCGGGGTGGAGGGCGGTCAAGTTTTCCTCAAGTCCGCCGCGCTCTCTGCCGATGACAGCAAGTCTCCGTGCATTGGCCTCTTAGGACGACACGTCCAGCACGAGCGGGCGTCCGGAAGGGATCGATTACAACGGCGGTGAAGCAGACCCTTGACAAGCGGTTCCGAGTTGTTCCACCACCGCGCAACCGCGCGAACGCAGACTGCCCTCCTTCTATAGTGGAAGCACGCTTCGATGACGTGTCCCACAATCCAGGTGTCCAAGTCAAGCCCCCGGGACTTATCTTCGGGGCCTCGAAAACTCCCCTTTTCCTGAACATTGGGCAAAATAATGAATCTGGGTGGCTGGCGTGAGGTCGTGGCGACATGGGTTCTCTCCGCGCCCCAGAATCCACCATGTGGTTTCTGCGGCTGTGCGGAATCAGCGGGCTGTCTCGCCGAGGACCACCTCGGCGACGCGGCCACCCGGCAGCCCGAGTTTGAGAGGCACGTGGGCGGTGGAGTTCAGGCGATTGGCGACCTGATTGGCCTCGGCGGGGGTGGAAACCTCATGTCCGGCGACGGCGAGCAGGCGCAAGCCGCGCTTCACGCCCGCGCGTTCCGCCACGCTGCCGGGTTCCACGCGAAAGACCAGAACGGCCTGCTCGGGCTTATCCGGGAGTCCCGAGAGGAACTCCTTGGGCCACGGGACCAGTCGGAGGCCGAGGGTGAGCAGTGTGGGCATCGGGGCGATCTGGGCCGTGCGGGTCGCGGACTTCCCGTCGCGCAGGATCTGGATGGGCAGGGAGGTGCCGGGGGGCGTCTCGGCGACGGTCAGACGGAAGGCGTTATGGTCGGGGATCGCGTGACCGCCAACCTGGGTGATGAGGTCGTCGGGTTTCAGGCCGGCCGCTTCGGCCGGGCTGCCGGGTTCGACTTCCGCCACCAAGGCGCCGCGGAGATCGGGCAGACCCAGCCGTTTCTGGTCGCGTTCCTCGGCGTCGCGGATGGCCACGCCCAGATAGCCGCGTTCGACGTGGCCATGACGGATCAGATCATTGACCGCCCGACGCGCGAGCCGCGCCGAGATGGCCAGACCGAGCCCCTGGTCGCCGCCCGACTGCGAGATGATGGCCGTGTTGATGCCGACCACGCGACCGCCGAGGTCGATCAAGGGCCCCCCCGAGTTTCCCGGGTTGAGCGCCGCGTCGGTCTGGAGGAAGTCCTCGTAGGCCCCCTCGCCGACAATGCCCAACCGCTGGCGGCCCACGGCCGAGATGATGCCGGCGGTGACCGTCTGCTCCAGGTTGAGCGGGCTGCCGATCGCCAGCACCCAGTCGCCGGCCTCGACCGCGTCGGAATCGCCCCATTCGGCGGCGACCTGAAGCGGGCCGTCGACCTGGAGCACGGCCAGGTCGGTCTTGGGATCGGCACCGAGGACCCGCCCGGTCAACTGGCGGCCGCTGCCAAAGCGCACGACGAGCTCGGTGGCGTCGCGGACGACGTGATTGTTGGTGACGATGTAACCCTTGGCGGCATCGATGACGAAGCCCGAGCCCGTCTCTACCACCGGCATGCCGCCATGGAACATCCCGTCGCCGCCCGGCTTGAGGTTCTGGATGTTGACGACCGCCGGTGCGACCTTGGTCGCGGCGAGCCGGAAGAGAATCGAGGCGCGATTGACGATCCCCTCCTTGTCGAGCTTCTGCAGCGCCTCCGACGCCGCCCGCGCGCGTCCCGACTCCCAGGCGTAGCCGGTCCGCTCCGCCACGTGCGGCACGCCGTAGACGAGCAGGGCCAGGAGCACGAGCACGACCAGCACCGTCACGAACCCGCGGCGCACGGGCGGAGTCGTCGGCCGCGGGGGCGGCTGGTTCGGGTCAAACTCGAAGGCATCGAGGGAATCGAACGAGGCCATCAGGAAACGCTCCGGCACATTGCGAGGATCGTTACACCCCCAGAAGCGTAGACCCGCGTGCAGTTGAAATCAACCAGGCCCATCCTGGCCGCAGTGGACCCGAGCGGCGAAAATGGGGTAGGCTCAACGGCGCCGGCTTGAATGGGGGAGGCCACGACTCATGAGCGTTTCCACGAGGCACAAGTCCAGTACCTGGTACGACGATCCCATGTACCCCTCCTCGGACGGAGAGCCGATGGCCGACAACACGCTGCAATGGGAATGGATCGTCACCATCAAAGGGGGCCTCGAAACGGTCTTCAAGAACGACCCGAACGTCTTCATCGCGGGCGACCTGCTCTGGTATCCCGTGCACGGGGAACCGAAAACCCGCATCGCGCCGGACGCCCTGGTCGTCTTCGGCCGGCCCAAGGGCCATCGCACTTCGTACATGCAATGGCGCGAGGAGGGCATCGCGCCCCAGGTCGTCTTCGAGGTCCTCTCGCAAAAAAACACGATGAAGGAGATGGACCGCAAGCGCGTTTTCTACGAGCGTTACGGCGTCGAGGAGTTCTACATCTACGACCCCGACGATCCGCGCCTGATCGCCTACATCCGCGCGGGCGACCGCTTGCAGCCCATCCCCGAACCGATCGGCTGGACCAGTCCCCGGCTGGGTGTGCGGTTCGAGATGGAAGACGAGCTCTGTCTCCTCGGGCCGGATGGCGAGCGCTTCGTTTCTTACCAGGATGTGGCGGACCAGCGGGACGAGGCGCGCCACGAGCGGGACGAATTCGCCGATCGCGCCGCGGCCGAACGCCAGCGCGCCGAGCGGCTGGCGGCCAAGCTGCGGGAACTGGGCATCGAACCCGAGGTTTGAGAGAGAACGAGGGGCCTGGAAACGGTACGACGGGAACAGGCTCAAGAGAGCCGGCTTGAATGGGGGAGGCCACGACTCATGAGCGTTTCCACGAGGCACAAGTCCAGTACCTGGTACGACGATCCCATGTACCCCTCCTCGGACGGAGAGCCGATGGCCGATAACACGCTGCAATACCGCTGGATTCAGACAATCGTGGGGGGGCTAGAGCACGTCTTTGGGGATCGACCGGATGTCTTCGTGGCGGGCGACCTGCTCTGGTATCCCGTGCATGGGGAACCGAAAACCCGCATCGCGCCGGACGCCTTGGTCGCCTTCGACCGTCCCAAGGGGGATCGGACGTCGTACATGCAGTGGCGCGAGGAAGGGATTGCGCCCCAGGTCGTCTTCGAGGTCCTCTCGCAAAAAAACACGATGAAGGAGATGGACCGCAAGCGCGCCTTCTACGAGCGTTACGGCGTCGAGGAGTTCTACATCTACGACCCCGACGATCCGCGCCTGATCGGCTACATTCGCGCGGGCGACCGCTTGCAGCCCATCCCCGAACCGATCGGTTGGACCAGCCCACGACTGGGTGTGCGGTTCGAGATGGAGGACGAACTCTGTCTCCTCGGACCGGATGGTGAGCGCTTCGTTTCTTACAAGGATGTGGCGGGCCAGCGTGACGAGGCCCGCCATGAGCGCGACGAGGCCCGCCATGAGCGCGACGAATTCGCCGGCCGCGCCGACGCCGCAACCCGGCGTGCCGAGGCGGAACGCCAGCGTGCCGAGCGGCTGGCGGCCAAGCTGCGGGAACTGGGCATCGAACCCGAGGTCTGAGAGAGAGGGGCGGTTTTGGAACATGTGTGGCATCGCCGGTTTCGTCAACGCGGATGGCCGGCCGGCTGATCGGGCCATCCTGGAACGGATGACGGCGACGCTCGCGCATCGGGGTCCTGACGGCGACGGCTACTTCCTCGATGGTGCGGCAGCGCTCGGACATCGCCGTCTGGCGATCATCGACCTGGCCGGCGGCGCGCAGCCGATGGCCAATGAGGATGGCACGATCTGGGTTTCATACAACGGCGAGCTGTACAACGAGCCCGAGCTGCGCCGGGGGCTGGTCGCACACGGCCACGTCTTTCGCACGGACAGCGACACCGAGGCGCTCGTTCATCTTTATGAAGAGCACGGACCGGGGTTTGTCAGCCAGCTTAACGGCATGTTCGCCCTGGCCCTCTGGGACGGCCCGCGGCAGCGGCTCGTGCTGGCCCGGGATCGCATGGGCCAGAAACCGCTCTACTATGCCGATCTCTCCGGTGGCGGGATCGTCTTCGGTTCGGAGCCGAAGGCCCTGCTGGTTCATCCGGATGTCCCCCGGCGGCTGGACCCCGCGAATCTGGCGCGATACCTGTTCTATGAATATGTCCCCGCGCCCGGCTCCATCTGGCACTCGTTGCGAAAACTCACCCCGGGAAGTGTGCTCGTCTGGGATCGCGGCGCGGTTGCGCAACGGCCGTTTTGGACGGCCCCGGCCGTCGAGCCGAGCCGTGAATCGTTGCCGGAGGCGGCCGAGCGGTTCTGGACGGCGTTTCGCGCGGCGGTCGCCCGACACCGGCGCGCGGATGTGCCGCTCGGGGTGTTCCTGTCCGGCGGCGTGGACTCATCCAGTGTCGCCGCGGCGCTGGTCGAGACCGAGCCAGCGGCGGGCGTCCACACCTTCTCCATCGGCTTCGACGATCCCAGTTTCGATGAAAGCGTCTACTTCCGCGCGGTCGCGCGCCACCTGGGCACGGAGCACCACGAACGCACCTTCTCGTCCGCGACGGTCCTGGATCTCTTGCCCCAGGTGGCCGGTTGGCTGGACGAGCCGTTCGGCGACGCCTCCGTGCTGCCGACCCATCTTCTGAGCCGGTTCGCGCGCGAGTCGGTCACGGTTGTCCTGGGAGGCGACGGCGCGGACGAGACCCTGGCGGGCTATCCCACATTTCCCGCCGAATTCGCGTCGCGGTGGTACCAGAGGCTGCCGCGTCCAACGCGTCGGGTGCTCGCCGCGGTGGCCGCGCGACTGCCGGTCGATCACCGCAATTTCAGCTTCGATTTCAAGCTCAAGCAGTTTCTGAGAGGCGCGGCCGAACCACCCGCGCTGGCGCACCAGCGCTGGCTGGGATCGTTCTCTGGCGGCGAGATCGCCCGGCTGCTCGTGGACTTCGATGTGATCGGCCTCGATGTGGAGCAGGAATTGCTCGGGCAGACATTCGGGGCGAGAGGTACGAACGACGCGCTGAGCCGCGCGCTCGGGCAGTATCAAACGATGTACTTACCCGAGGACATCCTGTTCAAGGTGGATCGCGCCAGCATGGCGTGCGGCCTGGAAGTGCGCGCGCCCTTCCTCGACGCCGCGCTGGTGGAGATGGTCGCCAAGCTGCCTTCAGTCTACAAATGTGAGCGAGGCCAGACAAAACGATTGCTCAAACGGGCCGCCGCGGGTAGGCTGCCCGCAGCAGTGCTTCGGCGCTCCAAGAAAGGATTCGGCATCCCGGTGGCCCGCTGGCTCCGGGGACCGCTCTCCGGACTGCTCGGCGAGCTGCTCGGCCCCGACCGCCTGCGCAAGCAGGGCCTGTTTCGTCCCGAGGTCGTCGCTCTCCTGGTCGAAGAACACCGCGCAGGGGTCCGCGACCATCGGAAACCGCTCTGGACGCTCTTGATGTTCCAACTTTGGCACGATTATTGGCTGGGGGAATAGTGGTCAATGGAGCGTGGTCCGTGGTCCGAGAAGACCCACCAGACATGGGAGCTTTTCTCTCCACGGACCACGGACCACGGACCACGACCACGGACTACGATTGTGCGTATCCTCGTCGTCTCCGACATCCACGCGAACTGGCCGGCGCTGGCGGCGATCCAGGAGCCGCACGACGTTTGTTTGCTTCTTGGGGATCTTGTCGATTACGGCCCCGACCCGGCCCGCTGTGTGCGCTGGGCGATGGAACACGCCGACCACGCGATCCGGGGCAACCACGATCACGGCGTGGCGCAGGGCGTGGAAGTGTCGGGAGAGCTGGGTTATCGCTACCTGACGCGCGTGAGCCGTCCCTGGCAATGGCCGGCACTGGGACCTGAGGAGCGCCGGTACCTTCTCCAGTTGCCGCTGACCAAACGGCTGGTTCTGGGAGGGAAACGCTTCTTGCTCGTGCATGCCACGCCGCGCGATCCGCTCGATGAGTATCTCAAGAAAGACCCGGTCCGCTGGGCCCGACGGCTGGCGCACGTGGAGGCCGATGTTGTCTGCGTCGGCCACTCGCACATGCAATTCAACCTGTCGGTCAACGGGATCGTGGTGCTGAACCCGGGTAGCGTGGGCCAGCCGCGCGACGGCGACCCCCGGGCGTCCTACGCGATCATCGAAGACGGCCGGATCGAGCTCAAACGGGTGGCTTATCCCATCGAAGAGACGATCGCGCAACTCCAGGCCCAGGATCTCCCCGAACGCGCCCAGCGCATGCTGGCCGAATCTCTGCGCCGCGGTCGGCTGTCGAGCGCGGTCGTGCCTCAAGGGGAGCTTTCATGAGCGTCCGAAGGCCGGGCGTGTCCCGCGTGCAGTGGGTGTTGTTCGCCACGCTGTACGCGCTTCAAGGCATCGTCATCGCCTATTTTTTCAACTTCAACCAGGCCTACCTCCGCGCCGCGGGGCTGAGTAAGGCCGTCACCAGCACGGTCCAGAGCATCGCGCTGATCCCCTTGGTGCTGCGGTTCCTGGGCGGCCCGCTGTCCGACCGGGTCAACCTCTTGGGGTTGGGCCATCGCCGGCCCTACATCGTTCTGGGCCTGCTGCTTCAAGGGTGCGGCCTCATCGGACTGACGTTGCTCCACCCGAGGACGCACCTGATCGCGTTCACGACCCTGGCGGTGGTCACCGTGATCGGCCTGGCGCTTTACGACACGGCCACCGACGGCTTCATCCTCGACGTGACCACGAACGAGACGCGACCGCGCTTCCAGGGGATGCTCATGGCGATCCGGTTCCTGGGCGCGACGCTGACCTCGGTCGGCTTTGGGTGCTGGCTCGACGTGACCGGGAACGGCCCCGGCCTCGGGGACGGCGTGTACTGGACGTGCGCCGGGCTGGGACTGGTGCCGCTGGTCCTGGTTCTGTTCAGCACCGAGCGGCCGAGAAACCCCGCCGAGGGCTTCCGCTGGGAGGCGTTCGAGGTGCTCTTGCGGCGGCGGTCGCTGGTCTTGCTCTTGTTCGGAACACTTTACGCGATGGCGGCTTATGGTGTGGAGATCAACCTGACGCCGTTCTACCGGGACCTTGGCCGGCCGCGCGGTTTTTCGGAAACGGCCGTGGGTCTGTGCTCGGCCGCCCGGTACATCGGCCGCGCGGCGGGCGCGGCCCTGCTCGGGCTGGCCGCGCAGCGCCTGGGCGCGGGCGCGTGCTGGTGGTGGGCATCCTGCTGCTGGCCGCGAGCGTGGCCAGTCAGGCGCTGGTGACCGCCGTTCCGCTCGCCGCGGGCCTGGCGTTCCTGTTCGGGCTGGGTAATGGGTGGAACGACGCCCTTTTTTATGTTCTGGCCATGGAGGCCTCCGACCCGCGGATGGCGGCCTCGACGTGTGCGCTGTTCATGTCGGTGACGAACCTGAGCGTCATGGGAGGCAGCCTGTTCGCCTGGGTGTCGAAGGCCCTGCGCGACCGGTTTGAACCCACCTTTCTGCTCACGTCGCTCGTGGTGCTGGCCGCCCTGCCGCTGGTGCCGACCTTGCGCCGGCCGCCGGCGCCGTCCAGCCGGCCGCGAAGCCGGAGGGATGCGAGGCATGACGCTGCCGGGTGTCGTCCTCTGGGTGGCCGGGATCGCGCTCGGGGTGGCGATCTTCGTGCTGGTGCTGCCGTGGCTCGTCCGTCCCTTCCTGCGCTGCGTGCTCTGGCCCCGGTACGGCTTCCGGATCGCCAGTCGGTCCCACATGCCGCGCACAGGGCCGGCGCTGGTGGCTTCCAATCATGTGACCTGGATCGACGGATTTCTCTTGCTGGCCGTCCTGCCCGCGCGAACCCACGTCCTGGTCAACGCCACGTATATCAGTCTCCCCGTGGTGCGCTGGCTGGCGCGTCGCGCGGGGTCGATTCCGGTGCCCTCGCAGGGACCGCATGCCCAGCGGCACGCGATCAGCGCCGTGCGGAAAGCCTTTGACCGGGGCGAAATCGTGCTCATTTTTCCCGAGGCCCAGCTCACGCGCAACGGCCTTCTGGGACCGTTTTACCGCGGCCTGGAGGCGATGCTCAAAGGGCACGACGCGGTGCCGGTCATTCCGGTCTTTCTGGACGGTCTCTGGGGGAGCCTTTTTAGCCATTCGGACGACTGTTTTTTTTGCAAGCGTCCCCAGGGCTGGAGGCGGACCGTGTGCGTGGCGTTCGGCCCGCCCGTCCCGGCTCCCCGCACGGCCTGTGCCGTCCGGCAGGCGGTTCAGGAGGCCGGCGTCCACGCTTTCGAATTGCGCTCGGGCCAGAAACGCGCGCTGGAAACCCTTGACCTGGGCTTGCCCCACTGGCGACACCCCGAGCTGGGCCTGCTGACCGCCTCCACGGCGGACTTCGATCGCGGCGGCATCCACCAGACGGGCCAGAAGCCGGGCACGGTCGGCCAGACTGTCCCAGGCGTCGCCCTCCGCGTCGTCGACGGCCACGGGGCGATCCTCTCACCCGATACCGAGGGCCGGATCGAAGTGCTCCGCGCCGGCCAAGACACCTGGGTCGATAGCAAACGCCGGGGTTCCCTGGACCGCGAGGGCTTCCTCCGCCTCGCTTGAACCGCGCCGGCCACCGGGCACTCGACAAGCTGGGCGGCCGGCTTGCCGGATTCCGGATGCCGGATTCCGGATGCCAGATTCCGGATGCCAGATTCCGGATGCCAGATTGCCGGATGCCAGATTGCCAGATGGCGGATGACGGAGTCGAGACGCTCGGGCATCAGCCATCTGGGATCTGGCATCCGGAATCTGGCATCCGGAATCCATCGGCCTGGCCGGGAGCGTCAAGCTGTGCCGTCCGTGTCGGTGTTGCCACTCCGGGAGGGGGGCGCAGGCGGGAAGCGCCTGAAAAGTGACGAATCATCGAATAGGGTTACTGCGAACAGCGTTTATTCTGTCGAATGAAGTCAGTCGAGCGGACGCGCCTGCCCCAAAGCCCTCCTTTTTCTCGCCCGCGGTGCCCGGCGTGGTAGGCTCGGTTGACCTGGACCCGATTTCTTCGCATCATCCCCAGCGCACGCTGACCCGCGACCACGGCCGTCGGCCACGCCAAACCCAAAGGGAGGAACGCCAATGCGTCTGGCGCCTTGTTGGTCTTGTCTTCCGGTCGCCATGAGCGGCCTTCTGGCCTTGACCCTGTCCGTTCCGACGCGGGCCCAAGGCCCTGCTGATTCCGAGGGTTCGAAAGCTCCCGAACCCGCCCAGGTGGACTTGCTCAAAGGCGTCCAGTCGGGATCCCTGGCTGCAGAGGCCAAGGGGATCGGCGATGGCCGCATCACCATCTCCGTCTCCAATCGCACCAGCAAACCGCTCAAGGTCATCCTGCCGTCCAGCTTGATCGCCTCCGGCGCCTCAGGCCAGTTCGGCGGTGGCGGCATGGGTGGTATGGGTATGGGTGGCATGGGTGGCGGCATGGGTGGTATGGGTATGGGTGGCATGGGTGGCGGTATGGGTGGCATGGGTGGCGGTATGGGTGGCATGGGTGGCGGTATGGGTGGCATGGGTGGCGGTATGGGTGGCATGGGTGGCGGTATGGGCGGTGGCATGATGGGTGGTGGTACCATGCCGCCCATGATGGGGATGATGTTGCTGCGCCAGCTCATCATGCAGCTTTGCGGCGACAAGGATAGCTGGGATCAATCCTCCCCCATGGGCATGATGGGTGGCATGGGTATGGGTGGCATGGGTATGGGCGGTCGAGGTGGCGCGGGTGGCATGGGCGGTGGCTTCCGATCCGTGCCCGTGTCCGAGCCCGCCCATGCGACGCTCCAGCCGGGCCAGACGCGCCACTTGCCAACGCGCGTCGTCAGTTTGAGTGGGCCGACGATGGAGGGCCTACCCGGCCTGCCAGCCAAGGACGAGCCCCTGGAGCTCGGCGACCTGAAGCAGTTGACCAACGACCCGGTTCTCACGGGGGTCATCACCAGGCTGGCCGAGGAGCGGGCGCCCGAGACGGTCGCGCAGCTCGTCCTGTGGCGGCTGATCGGCGGGCTGGACTGGAATCAGATCGATCGGCTCTCCAACCACCGCTGGGCCAATTCGAGCGAGCTGGCCCTGGCGCGCCAGTTCGTTGCCCGCCTGGGCTCGACCCCCGGCGCGCTCCCCAAGGGGGAGTCGGGCACCGTGTTCGTCGAGGTGACGACCAAGGCGGAGGCGTACCGCGGGCTGGCCGATGACGTGAAGTCGCTGCTGGAGAAGTCGGGATTGCTCGGGCTGAACGCCAAGGTGTCGATCCCGACCCGTCCGGGCGGACCGGCCCTGTCGTGCCGGATCGTGATCAGCGACGCGGGCGAGGCCAACGTGGCCATGGCCAGCTCGGACAGCCGTGGCCTCTGGACCAGTTCGGGCAAGTTCTCGGTGCCGGTGGCCAAAGATCTGCCGGCGATTCCGGACAAGCCGGAACCGACCGCGGAAGAAAAAGCCCAGCTCCGCGCCGGCCTGCTGGCGGACGGCATTGCCGAGGGCATGCTCTCCCGGCTGGTGCGCGTGCAGCTCGTCAAGGGCCCGAAGGATCACGGCAAGGACACGTTCAAGATCCGGATCGACAACGTCAGCCCCCTGATTCTCAACGGCCTGGCCCTCACCGGCACGACCGCGGAACCAGGCGCCAAGGGTTCGCTGTCCGCCCTGGCGGGCTTCAGCCTGCCGCCCCGCAAGTCGCACTCTTTGCCCGCCTCGGCCGAGATGGTCGGCCGGCTGGGTTTGAAGAATGGCGTCAAGGCGGTGGCCGCGGACCTGAGCGGGCTTTGAGCGCATTGCGCAATCGCGGGCTCAACACGGTGCGATTTCTCCACCCCGGTCTTCCTCCTGGAGGCCGGGGTGGTGTCGTTCCCTGGGTCGCGCTCGCTTCACAACGACGCCGCCAGTTGCCGGACCGCCTCAAAGAGGCCGATGGCCACGGCATTGGCTAGGTTCAGACTCCTTGCCTCGGGACGCATCGGGATGCGGACCGCGGACTCCGGATGCTCCGCCAGGAGTCTCTCAGGCAACCCCCGGCTCTCGGGCCCGAAAACGAGGGCATCACCCGACCGGTTAACGATGTCGGTGTAAGAACGTTGCGCCTTCGTGCTGAAGAGCCAGGTGCGGCCGACCGACGGGTCGCGTCTGCACCTGGTCGAGATCGTCCAGGCCCGTCCAGCTCAGATGCTCCCAGTAGTCGAGCCCCGCGCGGCGGAGATGACGATCGTCCAGGTGAAACCCGAGAGGACGGACCAGCCACAACCGCGCCCCGGCCGCCACGCACGTGCGGCCGATCGCTCCCACGTTGGCCGCGATCTCCGGCTGGTACAGCACAATGTGGAGCATGGGGGTGGGGTACTGGGTCCTGGTTCGTAGGGTGGGCTCGGCCCACCAATCTGACTTCCGGAGGTGGGCCGAGCCCACCCTACGGCGACCAAGACCCCGTCACCGCGAATGCAACGGCCGCCGGCCACCCGTATCCCGAGCAGGACCGTTGGCCGCGGCGTCCGTCAGCAGGATCTGCAGCGCCCGCTTGGCGTTCGAGGTGTGGAAGATGCCCAGCGAACGGCCGGGCGCGGATGCCGCGGAGACATATGCGTATTCAATGTTGATGTGTTCGTCAGCAAGTTTTTCCAGGATCTTGGTGAGCGCGCCGGGGCGGTTGTCCATCTCGACGGCCAGGACATCGCAGGTCTCGTACTCGACGCCCAGCGAGGTGAGGACCTGCCGCGTGGGTTCGAGTTGATCGACGACCATGCGCAGCACGCTGCGGTCGTCGCTGTCCATGACGGACAGGGCCCGGATGTTGACCTTCTCGCGCGCCAGCGCCGCGCAGACCTTCGCCAGGCGACCGGGCTTGTTTTCCAGGCGAGCCGTCAACTCAGGGACGAATTCCATCATAACGCCTCCTTCTCGACGAAACCGGACGGAACAGACTGGATCGCCAGGGATCGAGGAACGACCCGGCTCACGGTCGACTCGAGCTGGAACCCGCAGAGGACGGGCCGGCTCCGCTCGTGGCGGGTGGCGTGTTGCTCCCGCTCGCCGCCGGTGGACCCGCGCCCGGCGCGGCCCCGTGCACCTTCTCTTTGGCCGGGGCGAACAGACTGGACACGAGACTCATCGACGTGCTGGACAGGACGTTGGGAAACGCCTCTCGGCTCACGAACTGGATGCCGTTGGCATCCACGGACAACGCCATCGAGCCGGGGAACAAGAGCGGGCGGACTTCGTCGGCCTTGGGCACTTTGGCCGGGTCGATGTGGATCATGCCGGGCGCGCCTCCGCCCGGTCCGGCGGCGGAAGTCGGCGCCGGGGCCGAGCTCGAACCACTCCCCGAGGACGATCCCGACGAGTAGGCGTTACCCGAACTGCTGCTTGAAGACGGTCCTGACGAAGAGCCGCTCGAACTGCTGCTCGAAGGGTAATCAGCCGAACTACCCGAGCCGCTCCGCGAGGACGAGTCGGAGGACGAGCCGCTCGATCCGCTGCTACTGCTGCTGCTACCGGGCGAAGACGAGGACGAGGACGGGGCCGGGCTCGGAACGGCGCCCGGCATGGGACCGCCGGGCATGGGGAACAGGCCGGACATCATTCCCGGAGCGGGCTGACCCGAGAGCGTGGCGGAAAGCGACTGGAGTGACGCCGGCAGGCTGGCGAGCGACTCCGGGATGGTCTTGGTCGCGTCCGTGATCTGACAGAAGATCAGCGCTTTCGGCAAGCGGCGCGAGGACTTCGGCCTGTTCGGTGGTCGGCTTCCAGCGGCCGTCGGTCTTGCTTTCGAGGGCGAGGGCATCCCGCGCGGCGTCGGCCGCCGCGGCGATGGCCAGGTGCTTCTTGCCCAGGGCGATGGTCAGGTTCAGGTTCGTCATGGCCGCGAACGGCGGCGGCAACCGGAGGCTATACGTCAAAGGACTCGCCAGGATCATCTGGAATTTGGCGACCGGCGGGGGCGCGGCCTTCTTGGTGTCGGCGGATTTCTTGGCGGCGTCGCCCGGGGGGGCGGCGGGCATCAGGGCCTCGCTCTGCGCTTCGATCTCCTTGTTCAGCGCGATCATCAATTCCTGGAGCAACGGGCTGAACTTCTCGGCGTCCTTGATCTCGATGAGCGTCACGAACCGCGGCACCTGGACCAGGGTCATCATATTCGCCAGCCCAGCCATTCCGCCGGGCTTGGCCTTGGGTGGAAGCACGTAGTAGACGCCCTTGGGACCGATCTGCGACAGGATGTCCTCGCGGAGCTTGCGCTTGGTGCGCGCCTGGACCTGCTTCTCGAACTCCGCAACCTGGGTGGCAGTGTCCGGATTGGACGACTTGGCGAAAGCAACGCCCTGGTCATAGAGCTTGACCAGATCGACCGAGAACGCGGAGAAACTGGTGGCGGCGACCGGCACGGGCGGGATCGTCTTGAGGTCGAAGGTCGGTTGATCGACAAGCGAGAGCGGGGCTTTTCGCGGCGCGGCGCATGGGCGCGCACGACGGTCATCAGCGCCGGCCCCTCGAAACCCCAGCGGAGATCGACCCGCTTCAAGCCAGCGTCCACGAGGCTCTGACTGAGCTTATCCAGACTCTTCCGGGGCAAGGCCGCCGCATCCGCGAAGCCCACCGCGGCCGGCTGGAAGGGGCCGTCGGTCTTGAACAGATCGGACCGGAACGGCTGATCGACGGCGTTGGGCTTCTTGCCGTCAAGGACGGCGAGCACCGCGTCGACATCCTCGGCCCCGGTAATCACCAGGTCATCCTTCTCGGCCCACCAGGCCCAGGGAACCGTGGGTTTCTCGCCCTCGCCCGCCGCGGCCGGTGGGGTCACGAGGACGATCCTGCGCGCCTTTCGTGACCGATTGCAGCTTCGCATCGCGGCCCATGCGCCAGCCCAGCAGCCTGCCGGTGATGGGCCGGATCTCCTTGCCCCCGGCCAGACCCTTCAGGACAAACAGATGGATCGGCTTCTCGGGCGCCTCCGGCCGCGCCGCCTGGGCCAGCACGAGACCGTTTTGAGCCACGTGCTTGATCAGTGCCACCACGTCCGCTCCCGTGAGCGCGCCTTTCGAAATGCCGCCTGGCGTCTTGTCCACGAGCTGCGCCAGCGCGTCTTCCAGCATGGCGCCGGTCGGCGTGGTGTTGAGGATCTTGTACGTCGCCGTGTTGTGCCAGGCCGCCGCCGGCCCCGCCAGGCCGGGGAACTCAAAATAAACCTCCAGGCCCTCCCGAGGCACATACCGCGCCAGCGGTGCCGCGTCGGCCGTACTCGATGACGCCGTTTGACCCCGAACGCCCGCCGCCGGGATCAACGCGAGGAGCACGCCCGCGCTGATTACCGCGGTTCCATGCAAGCAGCGATGCACGACTCGATCCTTTCGCTTGTTCCGGGATGACGGGCAATGGTTATGGGGGCTTGTCCCCGAGCGCATTGTATGACTGCGCAAGGCTTGCGCCAACAGGCTGGTGGTGGATCGGTGAAGGTGGGTCACGGGGCCAGGGGGCCGCCTCTGGCCCGGTTGACAGGTTACCGCCGGGTTCCGTAGCTTGAGTGGATTGAACAATGAAGGGGACGGGCTCCAAGCCAGGGCCGCTCATCGTGGCGAAAAAGAAAAAGATCCGTGTCGACCTCCGCAAGAACCGGCAGAACCGGACGCGCGCCAACGACCTGACGCGGCATTTCCAACAAGGTCACACGATTGGCCCGGAGCCCGCCGCCACCGAGCGCGTGCGGGCCAAGGGGGATCTCTCGCGGCGGCGGACGATCATGGCCGATGAGAGCGGTCCCGCGCAGCAGGCGGGAACCCCGCCGCAACCAGCCGTGGACCTCTCGGCGTGTCTGCCGGGACGCGTGGTGCGCATCCACGGGCTGGAGTCGATCGTCGAGACCGAGGATGGCCGCGCGTTCCGTTGCGGCGTCCGGCGGCTCTTGAAATCGCTGGCCATCGATGCGCGCAACGTCGTGGCCGTGGGCGACCGGGTCTGGTTCCGCCCCGGTGGCGACGGCCAGGGCGTCATCGAGAAGGTGGAGCCCCGGGCCGGAGTCATCACCCGGGGGTACCGCCGTCGCGAGCAGATCCTGGTGGCCAACGTCGATCAGATTCTGATCCTCTCGGCCTTCGAGGAGCCCACCCTCAAGCCGGCGCTGATCGACCGCTACCTGATCTCGGCCGAGAAGGGGAACGTCCGGCCGGTGATTGTCCTGAACAAGGCCGACCTGGTCGATGTGGCGCACTACCAGTGGGTGCTCGGTCTGTACAACCAGCTTGGCTACGAGACCCTGCCGATCTCGGTGGCGACCGCCCAGGGCCTGGACCGCGTGCGCGGGCTCCTGGCGGGCAAGGCGACGGCCGTCTCGGGTCAGAGCGGCGTGGGCAAGAGCTCGCTCTTGAACGCGATCCAGCCGGATTGGAATCTGCGCGTCGCCGAGGTCTCGGACTGGAGCGCCAAGGGCCGGCACACGACCACCAACGCCGATCTCCTGCGACTCGACGTGGGCGGCTACGTCGTGGATACCCCGGGATTGCGGCAGTTCGAGCTCTGGGATGTCGCCCCCTGGGAGCTCGAAGGCTTCTTCATCGAGTTCCGCCCCTACGCCCCGCTTTGCCGTTTCCCGGATTGCTCCCACACACACGAGCATGCGTGCGCCGTCAAGGACGCGGTCCACTGGGGGCAGATCCACGCGGCGCGGTACGAGAGTTACCTGAAGCTCCACGACCAGAAGCCGCTCGACGGAGACTGAACAGAAATGACGGATGCCAGATTCCAGATGCCGGATTCCAGATGCCAGATGCCGGATCTCAGCCACTATACGGTTCCCAGGAATATGGTGCACTGGCCAGCCGAGGGCGGCTGGCCCACAGTTCTGTGGCACAGCCGCCCCCGGCTGTGCAGGAAATTCCCGGGAACCGTATTTGCCATTAGCCATTAGTCATCCGGAATCCGGCATCTGGAATCTGGAATCGGTATCTCAACGCGCCGCGATCTCCGCATCGAGTGTCCGGACGATGCGAAATCCCAGCCAGGAAAAACGGGCCTGAGGCCGGAAGCCGTTGCTGAAACCGGAAATCGGATTGGAGTTGAGCTCGGCGGCACGGGAGGCGAAGTGTCCGCCCCGGTATCCGGCGAGGACACCGCACGTGCAATTGCCCGGCGGATGGATTTGCAGGTGCTGAATCAGGTCGGGCCGGTCCGGCGGCAGCCAGCACCATTCGGCCACGTTGCCGAACAGGTCGATCAGGCCGAAGTCGTTGGGTCGCAGCCGGCCGACGCCGCGCGGGGCGTCCTCGCTGTTCTCCCGGCACCAGGCATAGCGCGCGGCCAGTGTGCTCTGGAGGCCGAAGAAGTGCTCGGTGAGCGTGTCCGCGCGACAGGCGTACTCCCATTCCTCGACCGAAGGCAATCGCCAGCCCGTCTTGGACGTGTCGGGCACGATCGGGAACGGATCGGGCCCGCTCCAGCCGCTGGGGGGGTAGCACATCTGGTCTTCCGAGACGCCTTCCAGCTCACTGAGCCGGCGGCAATAGCGAATGGCATCATAAACGCCGACCCGACAGACCGGCATGTCCCGTGCGTCCTCTCGGGGCGATTCACTTTGCCGGCCGGGCACGAGCTGTTCGTACTCGCCGATGGTCGTCTCGGTCATCGCCACCGCCAGGAGTCGGGACTGCGGGCGCGCTCCGGAACCACTGGCATTCGCCTCGACGGGCAGGATCGCACAGCTCTGGCCCACCGCGTTGACGAACCAGGAGAAGCCCGCGCGCGGGCGATGCGGCAAGGTGGAATCGAGTTCCGCCAGCTCATCGGCCCATCCCCACGATCGCAGCAACGCGGCCAGGCTCGCGTGCACGCCCGCGTCCGGATCGTTGCGATAGAGCGACCAGAGTTGCGCACGCTGAGCGCGACTCAGGTCGGGGGATATGCGGCTACCGGGATGACCCAGGGCCTGGATGACCGCCCGGCGGATCGACGGGTCCGTCTCGACACCGAGGCGGCGGAACAGGATCGTCGCATCCACGTGCGTCTCTTCCAGCCAATCGATCAGGGCACACCTCAGGGAGTCGTCGCGTCCATGCCGGAGCCGGCGCCAGGCGTCCTCCGCTTCGCTCGGCGAGAGCGAACGGCCGTCGTCAGAACCGATCAGGGCGCAGGCCGCGTGGAGCGCGCGACGGGAGTCCGGGTCCTTCAATCCGCGCTGGAGCCGGTCGGCGATCGCCCCGACCTGGCCCTGCTTGGCCAGAATACGGCGCACCACCTGGTGTTCCTCGGGACCGGCCTCGAGTAACCGCTCGCCCAGGTAGTCACGCCAGCGCGGATCGGATCGGGACAGCACGAGCGCCTTCTTGAGATTGAAGTCGGGCGGAACCGGCTGACCCTCAATCGCTTCGGTCAGGGCACCGGGAATGTAACTCTGGTAGTGGTCCGCGATCGCGATCAGCCCGGGCAGCTCACTGGGTTGCGCCGCAATCAGTTGGTCGACCACGTGCCGGGCCACCTGGCGCCCCTGATCGATCGTGTGCACCGCGAGGAGGACCAGAGTGATCAGCGACCAGCACGCCACGAAGACCGCCGTGGACGAGATCGGGCGGCGGCGCACGCAGCGCCCCAGACGCTCCCAGGGCCAGGGTGGGCGCCGGCGCAAGGGTTCGAATTCCAGAAAATGGTGCAAGTCGTCCGCCAGCTCCCGCGCCGAGCGGTAACGATCCTCCGGCCGCTTCTGGAGGCAGACCAGACAGATCGTTTCCAGGTCTCTGGGAATCGTGCGATCGAGGCACCGCGGAGCCACCGGCTCCTTGTGCTGGATCTGATCGAGCAGGGTCCGCACGTCGTCCGACTGGAAGGGCGGTCGTCCGGTCAGGAGCTCGTAAAGGGTGGCCCCAAGGCTGTAGATGTCGGAACCCACGCCGACATCGTTATCACCCCGCGCTGCTCGGGCGACATGTAGAACAAGGTCCCCCGGCGCTTGCCCGGGTCGACTTCATGGGGTTCGGCCTCCAGGAGCTTGGCCAGGCCGAAGTCCACGACGAACGGCCGGTCATTCTCATCCAGCAAGATATTCGCCGGTTTTAAATCGCGGTGCAGAATGTGGTTCCGGTGGGCATACTCGATCGCCCCGGCGATGATGCGGATCCAATCCGCGGCCTGGCGCGCACTCGAAGGCCCGCGACGAAGCCGTTGCGCCAGGCTGCCGCCCTCGATCAGCCGCATCGAGTAATAGCACAGTTCGCCCGTGTCATCGACGTCAAAAACCGGCACGATCGCTTCGTGGTGCAGCCGCGCGGCCGACTGGGCTTCGCGCAGAAACAACTTCTCGATGGTCGGCTCGTCCGCCGATGTCGGTTGTGTGTTCCACTGGGGGCGGATCAGCTTCAGCGCGATGATCCGGTCCGCGTTCTTCTGCCAGGCGCGGTACACGACGCCCATGCCGCCCGAGCCGATCTGCTCGATGATCTGGTACGGTCCCACCCAGGTCCCGCTGGGGACGTTCGCCGGCAGACCCGCCGCGGGACCGACCGAGAAGGTCGCTTCCGAGTCCTGAAGCTGGGTCGTCGCGCCCGGGCGGTTCTCACCTTCGACCCAAAGGCGGACGGTCTTCGTCGGCGTCGATGCGCGCCGCGTCCACTCCTCGTCAAAGACCTGGTGGATCACGCCGGCGCGGCTGGGAAAGCGAGGGAGGTAGTCGCCGGGATCGGGCTTCTCACCCGCGTTGAACCGCAAGACGACTTCGAGCGCGAGCAGTTCGCGGAAGAGAACACCACGGGCTGCCAGATCCCGGACCGACTCCAGAATGGACTCCAGCCGCGGCCGCCGCCCCTGACGCCAGGATTTCTCGAAGTCGTCGCAAAGCCCGTCGACACGACTGGCGTCAGGCAGGGATACGCCTTCGAAGGGCCTCGGTTCGGGTGTGTTCATCCGCTCACCTCGACTTCCCAGATGCGGCGGATCAAATCGATCTTGCGCGACACCGTCCGCGGCACGTAACCGAGACGGTCGGCAATCTGCTGGAGGGTCAAGTCGTCCATTCTCATGAGTGCGATCTGACGCAGCGTTTCATCGCCCAGCGCCAGCAGCAGCCGCTCGAACTCCTCGCCGACGATCAGCCCGAAATCCGGTGCCGGGCAGTCGCTGGCCAGCTCCTTGAAGGTGCCATTGTGCTGGAGCCGCCCACCCCGCTTGATCCGGAGGTCGTGGCGCATCCGTTCCACCGCCTTGCGCCCTGTGACCACCGCGAGCCATCGCCACAAGTCGTCACGGTCACAAAGGTTCGGAAGTTTGCCCGTGCGCAGTTGGCTGAACAGCGAGTCGAGCGCGCTGAGGGCCACGTCCTCTTCGTCGGAGATGGGCCGGCAGGCTTCCGGCAGGAGCTTGCGCGCAGCCGGGTCAGCGGCTCGTAGTAACGGTTCCAGAGCCGCGACGCCGCGCGTTCGTCGCCGTCTCTCATGTCGTCGATCCAGCTTGTGATCGAGCCGTCGTTCGCCATGACATCGGCCTCCGGGTGCCGACCTCGGCCGCCGCAATTACGTCGCGGCCTTTCTGCGAGAGGACGAATCCAGGGAGCTGCCACCACGCCATTCCGGCCACCGGCCTTGGGCCTATTATGATGTCAAGTCGATGTCAGCAACAGCGCCCAGTGCCGGACTCATGGCGATCCGCGGCGATTCCCCCGGGCGTCCGGAACCGTCGCGTGCCCTCGCGGCAACGCTGTTGGCGAGAAGCGTCGCGCGTGATAAAATTCTCTGAATTCACGCAAGGAAAATGCCCCGCCCTGATGACTCCCTCTCCCCCGACCGGATCGTGACATGGCCCAGTTCGATGCCGAGACGCTGATTGAGCAGGCGGTGTTGATCGGTCTGATCCATCGCGGCCAGGCCCGCGAAGCCATCGCCGAAGCCGAGGACGGCACGATCGAGAGCATCGGCCGCTCCCTGCTGCGCAAGGGACTCCTCACGAGCTGGCAGCTGGAAAAGCTCCTGAAGGGCGATCTGAACGGCTTTTTCTACGGACCCTCCAAGATCCTCTTCCACATCGCCGAGGGCACCTTCGCGCGGGTCTACCGGGGGCGGCGCGAGCCCGGCAACCAGTCCGTGGCCGTCAAGGTCCTCCGGCGCCGTTTCAGCAACGATCCCGACGCCGTCGCCCGGTTCTATCACGAAGCCGAGGCCGGCGAAAAGCTGGTCCACCCCAATATCGTCCGGATCTTCGATTTCGGCGAGCAGGACCGCAGCCACTACATGGTGATGGAATACGTCGAGGGTTCGAACCTGCGCGACTTCCTGAAGCTGCGGCACCGCATCCACGCCGAACAGGCGCTCCCGCTGCTCATCGGTCTGGCGCAAGCCCTGGCTTTCTCGCTGAAACAAGGGATCACGCACCGCGACATCAAGGCGACCAACATCCTCATCTCCCACAGCGGCGAGGCCAAGCTGGTCGACTTCGGTCTGGCCACGATCGAGGGCGACCAGAAGAAGATGGAGCAGATGCACGGGGTGCGCACGGTCGATTACGCCTCCCTGGAGCGCAATTGCGGCAGTCCCAAGGGCGATCCCCGCTCCGACATCTACTTCCTGGGATGCGTCTTCTACCAGATGCTCACCGGCCAGCCGCCGCTGCCCGAGACGCAGGGCAGTGATCCGCTCCAGAAGATGCTCAAGCGCAGTTTCGGCGCGATCCGGCCCATTTCCGAGATGCCCAACGCGCCGCCGCCGGCCCTGGCCGCGATCATCGAGAAGATGATGACGATCGACCTGAAAAAGCGTTACTCGAACATGGACGCCGTGGTGGCGGACTTGCTCGCCTTTCAGGACGCGCCCCACGCGGCACCCGCACCACCGCCCAAACCCGTCGCGGCCCCCGCGATCGACGACGAAGAGGAAGTCCCGCAGGACGGCCTCGAATCCAGTGTCTTCGAGGTCCCCGCCTTTCGCCAGAAGCAGGTCCTCTGCATCGAGGCCCAGGAACCGATCCAGGAGGCCTTCCGCAAGCAGTTGTCGGGCATGGGCTTCCGGGTGATTCTGGTGCGCGACGGCGAGCTCGGGCTGGAACGGTACCGCGACTCCACGCCCGACCTCGTGATCTACGACGCCGATGGCCAGGGGCGGTCCGCACTCGAGCATTTCCTGAGAATTTACGAAGAGGCCCGCGAGAATCGCCGGACTCTGCTCGCCCTGGTCTTGCTGGGTCCCAGGCAAGCGGGACTGAAGAGCCAACTGCCGACCGATGCCCGTCTGGTCGTCCTGGACAAGCCGGCGAAAATGCGCGACGTGCAAGATGCCCTTGAGCAACTGGTGCCCGCTTGATAGGCTGACGCCCCCCATCGTTCTCTGACCCCTCGTTCCGAGGCCTGTCATGTTGCGCGCACCGGAGGCGATGGCCGCAATCGATCCGGTCCCTCGCCGCGTGTTCCTGAAGCGGGCTGCGCTCGGCGCGTGCGGCCTGCTGGGCGCCGGGTCGGTGTACCCACTCGTCGAGGCGAAGTGGTGCCGGGTCCATCGCGTCCGGCTCGCGTTGCCCCGGCTCCCTCGAGCGTTCGAGGGCCGGCGGTTCGTCTTCCTGGCGGACATTCATCACGGCCCCTACACGCCGTCGAGCTATGTGCGGCAGGTGGTTGCGCAGGTCAACGCGCTGCGGCCGGACCTGATCCTGCTCGGCGGGGATTATGTTTCCGTGGACGGCCGTTACATTGCGGAGGGGACCGCCGCGCTGGCCGCCTTGCGCGCTCGCTGGGGGACGGTCGCCGTGCTGGGCAACCACGACCACTGGCAAGGCCGTACCCGGAGCCGCGCCGCGCTCGATGCGGCCGGGATCACCCGGCTCGATAATACCGGTGTCTGGCTCTCGTACGGGGGCGATCGCTTGCGTGTGGGAGGCGTGGGCGACCTCTGGACCGACCGCCAGAACCTGTCCGCCGCGCTCGGCAATGCGACCGATGCCGACGCCGCGCTGGTGCTCTCGCACAATCCCGACTTCGTCGAGTCGATCCACGACCCCCGGGTCGGCCTGGTCCTGAGCGGACACACGCACGGCGGCCAGGTGATCGTGCCCGGTCTGGACGTGTCCTGGGCGCCGACCCGGTTCGGCCCGAAATACCTGAAAGGACTCTGCCAGGGGCCCGTCGCCCCGGTGTTCGTCACCACCGGCGTGGGCACCAGCGGCCCACCCTTGCGGCTGTTCTGCCCGCCGGAGATCGTGGCGTTCACGTTGACGGCGCAGTCTTCGTAGGGCTCGGCCCACCGTCTGGAATCCCGGATGGTGGGCCGAGCCTACCCTACGAAGACGCTCAGGAATCCCGGATGGTGGGCCGAGCCCACCCTACGAAGACGTTCAGAACGGCACAATCGCACCTTTGGTTGCGGCGGGCTTGGTTGCGGGGTTAGAGCGGTTGGGAGCCGGCGTGGCGGTCCTGGGTGCGGCGCTGTCGGCGCGCCGATCGGAGCCACGCTCCGCGCCGGCGTCGCGGGATTCGAGGCCGCGGCCGACGGCACGGTCACGTTGGCGACGCCGGGCGGCGCGTTCACGTCGGGAGGCATCGTTTCCACCGTGCCCGTGGTGCCGGCCCCCGTGAAACGCACGAAGGTGCCTTCGGCCAAGGGAGCGGAGGCGGCCACGATCGCCGCGTCCCCTGTGTGCAACGCCCCTGAGAATCTGGGTGCGATCCGTGCCAAACGAACCCAGAACGCGGACCGGGATCGTCACGACCCGCTCGTTGCGCAGGACCTGGACCGAACTCTTCTTCTCGCGCAAGGCTCGAGTGGACACGACGGCGACCGGCAATCGCGGCAGGAACGCACTCCAGACGCGCTCGCCGGGCTCGGTCGCCGCACCTGCGGAATCCAAAGAGACCCAGGCGGCCGACCAGGGGATCGCCAGCTCTCGAAGGTGGACGCTGCTTTCCGGCAAGGGCACCAGCGCCAGGACCTTGCCGCTGACGGTCCGGCCCTCACAATCGAGTTCGAGCGTCTCGCCCTGCTTGACCTTGGTGCGGTCCACGGGCACGAGCACGTGGAACCCGGAAAGATCCGCCAGCTCGCCGAGAACGGTCCCCTTGGTCACGAACTGCCCCGTGCTGACCGAGAGACTGAGCAACCGCCCGGCGAACGGCGCCTTGATCGTGCGATTGGCGAGCACCAACTGAGCGAGCTCGACCCGGGCCCGGGCGGCGTCCAACCGGGCCTGCGACACCGCCGCGGTGGCCGGCGCCGCGCGCACGGCCGCTTCTTGCTCCTTGACCTCCGCCTCGGCGATCTTGAGCCGGGCCGACGCTTCGTAGTGGTCCAGGGCCAAGAGATCCTGGCGCTGGCGCACCTGGTCGCCGACCTTCGCGCTGATCGACTGGACGAAGCCCTCCTCGGGCGCGATCAGAGTGACGCGCTTGATCGGCTCGATGACCGCCGGCGTCAGGAACCGCTCCGTGGTCAGGAGGTTCAGCGGCTCGGTCTCGATGCGGACCGTCGCCGCGGCCGGGACCCGAGCCGGCTGCGACCACGCGCTGACCGCCACCATCAGCAGGATCGCCCAGCCCCGGGCGATCCACGAATGAAGTTTCATCGATGCGACTCCCCGGCGCCTGGCGCCACGAACCGGCCGTTCGGGTGGCATGCCCACGTCTTCGTGGGCATGTCCGCCGACCTCGCCCGCACGCCACGGACATGCCCACGAAGACGTGGGCATGCCACCCAGAATCCGATGCGGTTCGTCAAGTTCAAGGTCTTCTCGTACCACCTGCTCAGGCTATCCCGCGCCGAATCGCACCGTCAAGGCGCTCGCCCTCTGGCGAGCTTCTCCGCTGGCCGTTAGGATCATTCGAGAGTCCGGCCGTCCCCGGCGGAGGGCCGGCCCACACCACGTTCTACTCCGGAAAGTCCTGGGATCGAGTCACGAAAGGTCAGACCAACATGGCATCCGGTCAGATCAACAGACGCAATTTCGTCGGGACCGTGGGCGCGTTGACGGGCGCGGCCACCCTGGGCGTAAGCCGGACCAGTGTCGCGGCGGAAGAGAAGGTCCGCCTCGGCATCATCGGGGCCGGCAGCCGCGGCAATCAGCTCCTGGGGGCTTTCCTGCCCCGCAAGGATGTCGTCTTCGTCTCGGTCTCCGACGTCGATCCCCGGCACGCGGGCGAGACTGCCGAGCGCATCGCCAAGGAATCGGGCGTGCCCCAGCCCGAGACCATGTGCGACTACCGCAAGATGCTCGATCGCAAGGACATCGACGCCGTGGTCATCGCCACGCCCGACCACTGGCACGCCATTCCGGCCATCCAGGCCTGCCAGGCCGGCAAGGATGTCTACGTCGAGAAGCCCCTGGCCCACAATGTCGCCGAGGGCCAGGCGATGAAAATGGCCGCGCGGAAGTACAACCGGGTCATGCAGGTCGGCACCCAGCAGCGCTCCAGCGAGAACTTCCAGAAAGCCGTCGAGACCGTGCAGTCCGGCAAGCTCGGCAAGGTCTTCTGGGTCCAGACCTGGAACTACGAGAACATCAGCCCCGTTGGCATGGGCACCGAGCCCGACAGCGAGCCGCCCGCGGGCGTCGATTACGACCGCTGGCTCGGCCCCGCGCCCGAGCGGCCGTTTAACCTCAATCGCTTCCACCTGCTGTTCCGCTGGTACTTCGATTACGCCGGCGGCATGATGAGCGACTGGGGCGTCCACCTCAATGACATCGCCCTCTGGGCCTCGGCGCACAAGGGACCCAAGACCGTCTCCTCGACCGGCGGCATCTTCACGACCAAGGACGACCGCGACACGCCCGACACGCTCCAGGTCATTTATGAGTTCCCCGACAACGCCGTCTTGACCTACTCCCTGCGCAAGGGGAACGGCTATCGCTTCAACGGCCACGACTACGGCATCCTCTTCTGCGGCACCGACGGCAGCCTGCTGCTGGACCGCTCGGGCTTCGAGATCATCCCCGACAAGGTCATCGAGCCCTACGGCATCGCCCTGGTCAAGGGCAAGAAGACCCAGCGCAAGATCACGCTTGAGCCATCGAGCTTCAAGGCCAAGGACGACGGTCTGCCCGACCATGTCGACAACTTCCTGAAGTGCCTCAAGACCCGCGAGAAGCCGACCTGCGACGTCGCGGTCACTCATCAGTCGACCAACACCTGCCACCTGGGCAACATCGCCTACATGGTGGGCCGCAAACTGACCTGGGACGTGGAGAAGGAGATGTTCCCGCACGACCCCGAGGCCAACAAGCTGCTCACGCGGGAATATCGCAAGGGCTACGAGTTGCCCGAAGTGTGATCGTGACGCTTCCTCGCACAAGGGTTTCCCGTAGGGTGGGCTCGGCCCACCATCTTCCGAGCGGAGATCGGGGATGGTGGGCCGAGCCCACCCTACAAGACCGTCCCGTAGAACTCGCCATGACGCTTCCCCAGCTTGGCCTCTTGCTGCGCCTGATCGGACCGCTCTTGCAGATCGTGAGCCTCATCCTGCTCCGCGTGGAAGACGTGCGGCGGGAAGCGATTTATGCGCTGTTCCTGCTGGGGTTCGGTATGGTCATCATCGGCATCGGCCTTTCGCGAGAGGCTCCGAGGGCGACCTCGCGTCGATCAGGCGACGATGAAGAGTTCCATCTTTGACTGCGACGACCCGGCGTGAACGCCGGGCCTATGAGCAGGACAAGCCCGGTAAACCGGGCTGGGAAAGACACCGAGTAGGCGCATCTGGTGCTCGCGCCCGGTTCACCGGGCGACCCGCGCAGCGGTCCTCGGCCCGGCGTTCACGCCGGGTCCCAAAACCGGGCGGACAAACCGCGCCGTTGCCGTTGCGCGCCCGGCACTCCGCCCGGTTCACCGGGCGATCCGCACCGCGGTCCTCGGCCCGGCGTTCACGCCGGGTCGAACTTCCGCACGGCTCACCGGGTGTGCCGCGCATGCAACACGGAATGAGGCTTTCTCGAAACCGCCCTGGACCCGCCGGCCGCGAGTGGCCACAATTCTTCTCTTGCACATCCTGAAAAGTTGTTCGACCCACGGGCGCCAGGCTCCTCTCCCGGCCCACGTCCTGCGCACGCATTCCTGGACTCCACACGGAGGCTCATCATGTGCGGAATCGTCGGTTATACCGGGCCGCAACCGGCCAGTCCCATCCTGCTGGCGGGCCTGCGGCGTCTGGAGTATCGCGGGTACGACAGCGCCGGCCTGGCCACGCTCGTTCAGAACCGCATGGAAGTCCGCAAGCGCGCGGGGCGCGTCCGCGTGCTCGAGGACTGGCTCCTTCAAGAACCAGCGCCCGGGACCTGCGGCATCAGTCACACCCGCTGGGCGACTCATGGCGGGGCCACCGACCGGAACGCCCACCCGCACGTCGGCGGCAACGGCACGGTCGCCGTCGTCCACAACGGCGTGATCGAGAACTACACGACGCTCCGCTCCGAGCTCGAATCCGAGGGAATCACGTTCCGCAGCCAGACAGACACCGAGGTCATCGCGCATCTGATCGCGCGCGAGCTCGATAACACCGACGACCTGCTCGGCGCCGTGATGCGGTCATTGCCGCGTTTGGAGGGCACGTACGGGCTCGGCGTGGTCAGCCCGCGCTGTCCGGGGGTGATCGTCGGCGCGCGGCTGGGGAGTCCCCTGGTCGTCGGCGTCGGCGACGATGAGCATCTGCTTGCGAGCGACGCCTCCGCCATTCTGGCCCACACGGAGCGTGTGGCGTATCTGCAAGACGGCGAGATCGTGCGACTGACGCCCGACGGCTTCGAGATCCACCATCGCGAACGGGGCCCGATCACGCCCCGCATCGACCGGCTCGACTGGAAGCCCGATGCGGTCGAGCTGGGCGGCCATGCGCACTATATGCAGAAAGAGATCTTCGAGCAGCCGACGACCGTCCGCGACGCTTGCCGGGGCCGGCTCCACCGCGCCGAGGCGACCGCCGCGTTTGGCGGTCTGAATCTCTCACCACGGCGGCTGCGCCGGGTGCGCCGCGTCATCCTGGCCGCGTGTGGCACGAGCTGGCACGCGGCCATGGTCGGCGAGTATCTCATCGAGCGACTCGCTCACTTGCCGGTCGAGGTCGAGTATGCCAGCGAGTTCCGTTACCGCAACGCGCCCCTGGACGATCAGACGCTGGTCTTCGTCCTGAGCCAGTCGGGTGAGACGGCCGATACGCTCGGCGCCCTGCGCGAAGCGAAGCGCCTCGGCTTCCCCACCCTGGCCATCTGCAACGTCGTCGGCAGCACCATCGGCGCGAGGCCGACGGGGGCATCTACCTGCACGCCGGACCCGAGGTCGGCGTGGCCAGCACAAAATGCTTCACCTCGCAGGTGATGGTGTTGACCCTGCTGGCCTTGCACCTGGCGCGGCTGCGGCACCTCGGGTTCGCCGAGGGCCTGCAAGTGCTCAACGCGATCGAGGCGGTGCCCGAGGCGATCACCCAGACGCTGGCCGCCGAGCCCACGATCATCGCCGCGGCCGAGCGGCTCGTGGCCGCGCGCAATGCCCTGTTCCTCGGCCGCGATCTGCATTACCCCATCGCCCTGGAAGGCGCTCTGAAGCTCAAGGAGATCAGCTATCTTCACGCCGAAGGTTACCCGACGGCCGAGATGAAGCACGGCCCGATCGCGCTCATTGATGCGGAAACGCCGACCATCTTCGTCGCTCCGAAGGGGCCGCTGCACGCCAAGACCCTCAGCAACGTCGAGGAAATCCGCGCCCGCGGCGGCCCGGTCATCGCCGTCGGCACGGCCGGCGACACCGCGCTCTCGTCGCGGGCCGATGTTTTTTTGCCGGTCCCCGACGTGGCCGAGGTCGTGCAACCGCTCGTGGCGGTCGTCCCGCTCCAGTTGCTGGCCTATCACGTCGCGCGCATCAAGGGATGCGACATCGACAAGCCGCGCAACCTGGCCAAGAGCGTGACCGTGGAGTGAGTCGCGGTCGAGATTCGTAGGGTCTGCACGGCGGACCCGACATTGTTACCTGCAAGTCTCTCATTGCGCCGCGGAGAATCTGGGGTCTGCAGGGCTCGTTGGGACCCTGGGGTACCAGGCCGTGAGAACCGCGGTGTCCGTCCTCCTCATCCCGAAGGGATGGCAGCCATTAGCCCCGGTTCGCGTAGCGCAACCGGGGCTGCGAAGCCGCCGCGCGATCCGACCCCGGCGGGGTCGCAGCCGCACGCATGCGCACTGTTGGCGCTGCGACCCCTCGGAACGCCCACGAAATAAGCTCCCGAAGTCTGGCTGTCTGGCTTCCCCCCTTACCAAGGGGGGATGGAGGGGGGTTCCGGCCGGGACTTGCCGCGAACCCAGGGAGAACCCCCTCCGACTCCCCCTTGGTAAGGGGGAGAGCCGGAAGAGGGAACTTATTTCGTGGGCGTTCCCCGGGGTCGAGCGCCGTTGGGACGTTCCACGCCCCCGGTTGCGCTGCGCGAACCGGGGCTAATGGCTGCCATCCCTTCGGGATATTGGGCTGCGGCGCCACCAGACTACGAAGCCCGCGCGGGCCAATCGAGAACGACCGTGGAACGGAGCCGAGGCTCGACTTCCAGCCGAACCGTACCGCCGCATTGCGCCGAGATGCGCCGCCAGGACCAGATCGAGACCGAGGCGCTCGTCGGCACGGCCGAGCAAGCGGCGGGGAGCGGTCTGGGCGGTGATGGCACCGGGCACGACACTCTCGGGTGGCGGCTGATCGACAACGAGCCGCGTCTCCCAGCGGTCAGGACCACCCCCGGCCAGGACCTGGACCGTGCCGTTCCCGGCCGCAGTGCGGGCATTGTCCAGGGCCCTTCTCAGGGCGATTCGAACCAGGCCCCGCTCCAGTTCCACTTCCGCGGGCAATCCGGCGGCGTCCAGATTGACGACCGTCGACGATCCGAGGGGCCCCGTTTCGATGCGTCCACGACCTCGTTGAGCAGCGTCCGGGGATCGAAACTGACCGGGGGAGGAGGCGCGGAAGTCAGAAAGGTACAGTAGTCGCCGAGCAGATCGAGCATGAGGCGCATTTGCCCGGTTTCGTTCGCGATCAGCCGCAAGTCGTCGCGATCCGAAGGCTCGGGGAGGCGCGCCTCGAGCACGGGCATCATCAGGCCAATGACGTTGAGGGGGTTCCTCAAGTCGTGAACGATCAAGGCCAGAATGCGCGGGTCGATCAGTGGTTCGTTCATGCTCATCGAGGATAATGACCAGCAAGCGGAATACCAGGGGCAACCGGCGAATCCTTTTCCCCGGGCGCGCCTGCCGATGGATGGAAATGGTCAACGGCTGGCCGCGGTACTGGTGCGGCGGCCACGCATGGAGGTCAAATTGCTCCAGAGACGGCGTCCTTGGCGGCCGACTTGCCCCAGCACCCGCCGGGCTTTCGATCGGGTACCGAGTCGAGAGAGCTGTCGCAGGATAGCCGACCGCTCCGTTCTCGGCAACTGACCGGCCAGCGCGGGTAAGAGCGTTTCGACCACCCCGAAGGCGGCCTCCGCCTCGGGCAACCCGACCGCGACGACGCCGGCCACGCTCGCCGGCAACTCGTTGCGCAGGCGATCGAGGACCGCCCGCACGGTCAGCTCGCGCAGGAGGCGGCCTCGGAGCCAGTCGTACGGCGGATGCCAGGGTTCGCCCAGCTCGGGACGGTCGGCATGCGTCCCCACCACCAGGAGCGGCGGCACATCTCTCCCGGGATGGGCGGCGAACCACGTCTGGACGGCCTCCAGGAAGCGAGCCGCCGGCTTGGTGTTCTCCTGGGCGATGTCCACGGCCAGGAGGAGCAAATCGGTCTCGACGGCCTTCGCCACCGCGTCGCCTTGCTTGGCGGCGTCGCGCGGGACCGAGACTTCGACGAGCGCGGCGGACTGGAGCCGATCGGCCAGCGTGACGTCATGAGCGGCCGCGATCAGTTCGGCCCGGACGCGCTCCAGGTGCGTCGTCCGGGCCCGGTCCAGAGCCTTGATGAGGGTGGATTTTCCCGCCCCGTCGGCGCCCGCCACGGCGATCGCCCAGGGCTCGCGCTCATCGTCCATCACGCCCTGGAAGCCCGTCTTGCGCGTCAGTCGGCGGTAGGCGTCGGCCCCGATGGCCAGCCGGCCGCTGAAAAGCTCGATCAGGTGCGTGCCCAGCCGGTTGACGTAGGCCCGGAAGAACCAGCGCATCAGGTTCGCCTGCGCGTTCCTCCAGGCGGGCTGGACCATCAGCTTTTGCGCTCCCAGACGCGCCAGCCCGACGACCGGCTGGAAGACCGGCAAGAGCAGCGTGTAGAACTCGTTGGCGCGCTGGACCAGACCGACTGCGGCCACGGCTTTTTTCCAGTGGGACGGCGTGATCAGGTCCCCGCCGGGAACCTGGCGCGTGATCTGGGCGAGATCCTCGGCCGCGAGCTGGAAGGCCGTCAAGAGATCGACCACCGGGACGTGTTCGAGCGGGTCGGCCGCGTGCGGACGGTAATGCGCCGCCAGACGTCGGGCCAGGTCGCGGCCGGAGTTCATATAGGTGTCGAAACTGGTCAGCATCTCGACCGCGACCTCGTCGCCCCGCGCGGCTTCCTGCTGCACCAGGTCCCAGGCCTGACGGTCCAGCGGCGTGAACGTCTGCGGGGCGTCCCAGTCAATGGGCGGCAACACGGTTTGCCGCGACTTGGTCCAGCGGTTCGCCAGTACTGCAAAGAGGACCCCGGAGGCGACCCAGACCGTCATGGCATAGTACAGCAGTTCGCCTCGGAGCCCCAGCGGCCCCCGGTGCTCGGTCAGCCACAACGCCCCCAACCCGACGTACGCCAGCACCGGCCCCACCAGCAGGAGCAACAACACCCAGGCACGCCAGTTCCGAACCATGTCTCACCCTCGCGTCTCGGCCCCCAGGTCCGCCAAGGAGCATGGGACCACGGTCCGCTCATGGCTCGTCTTCGACCGGTTCTCAGCCCCAGGACCACTCCCAGGACGACTCGCCGACCGGCAGGTCCTGGCTCCAGGTGAGCCGACCGCAGGTGAGGTCGATGGCCGGAGGCGGTGTTGTGGGCTTCGTGCGCCAGGCGCCGAGGCCCGACAGACCGGGGCAGGTCACGCCGATGTCCAGGTGAACGGGTTCGATCAGGCGGCACTCCACCGTCAGCCGATAGCTGCCGCTGGTCGCGACCAGGCGTTCGAGGCGATAGCCAACGTGGCCGCAACGAAGATGGTGGGTCAGACCGATCTGCGGCCAGGACGGGGGCAGGACCGGGTCGAGGATCAGGCAACCCGTGGCCACGTCATAATCCATCCCGGCCAGGTCGAGGATCGCCTCGGACAGCATGCCGTGCAAGTCGAGCACGCCGGGTAGCTCGCGCTGGCGCTCCGCGAACTCGTCCGGCTTTCGAAAGTGGCGGCGCAACCCCAGGCCCAGCGGTGCCAGCCGGCCGATGACATCGTCCAGCAGGCTGACGGCCCGGGCCCAGACGGCCGCCTCGCCGGTTCTCGCGGCCCAGTTGAATCAGATAGCGCGCCATCCACAGGCTGGCCAGGCAGGATGGGGTCCGATCAATCGGATTCGACGAGGCACGAATCGTATCATCACCACGCGCCCCTTCCCGGCTCCAGCGCGTCAGCAGGCCGGGATCATCACCGAGGGTATTCTGTTCGTGGATCAACTCGGCGGTCGCCCGCATGATGGGGTCGGACGCGGGAATGAGACCGAAGGGAACCGCCGGCGCCAGCATGCTGATGCAATAGGCTCCGGAGCGTTCGAGTTGGGCCTCGGGCCGGTCGCTCCAGAGTCCCCGGCGCTTCGAGAGCCGCCGGCCTTCGAGAAAGCGGCCCTGTGACGCATCCACCAAACCCGGACCCAGGGTCGCGGGATCGAAGCGGCCCATGATGCCTTCGTTCCAGACTCGATCCGCGAAGCGCGACCACTCGGCGGCCCGGTCGTCCTGACCGAGCTCCTGCGCCAGCCGCGCCGCGGATTGCAGGCCCGCCACCACGCTGGCGTTGGAATACAGGAAGGCCCCGTAGCGGCTCTCCCACGGACCGGCGGACGAGATCAAACGCAGATCCTCGAGAAAGCGGAGGCCGGGATGTCCGGCGCGGCCCTGACAGACCGTGGCCGCCTGTTCGATCATTGGCCAGCAATTCGCCAGGAACTGGCCATCCCCCGTGCGCCGGTAAAAGCGCTCCAGACCCCAGGCGATCAAGGCGGTCTGATCGACGGCCGGCGTTTCCCACTCGGGGCCCCCATCAACCGTGTATTTCTGATACCAATAAAGATAATTTTGATCCTTGATCCGCATCTTGTCGAGCCATTCGAAGGCCTTCCGGCCGATCTCGACATGGCCCAGGCGGTCCAGGGCACCGCTGACCCAGACGGCATCGCGTGGCCAGCAATACGCCTTCAGGCCCATCTCGTAGCCGGACACGACGGAGCCCCACTCGGCGTCGATGTGCAGGGCCATGGCCAGGGCCGAGCGGCGCAGCGCCACGCCGTACGTGGAACGGGGAAACCGCAGGATCGGCAGGGGCTCAAGGAACTCATCCCAGGCCGCTGCCGTGGCGTGCTCGATGGCGTCGATATCGACCTTGCGGAACCAGGCCAGGGCGGGCCGTAGCCAGTGGTTGAAGGTGCCCGTGTCCCCGTGCCAGCCCGTGAACGCGCCGCTGACCAAAAAGTCGATGTTGACCGCGCTATGGGCCGGGATTTGCAGCGGGCGGAGCAGCATCGCCTCGTGGGGACCGACCGCCTCGCAATCGACCGGGCCCCGATCGTCCAGGGTCAGCGCGAACTCGACCGTGGCATCCCGCGCCAGCTTGCGGTTGGCGTGGGTGTGACCGCGGTTCGAGGCCAGGAGCGTGCGGTCGGAGTCTTGCCAGCTCAGGCCCGGGTCGCCCACTCCCCCGTTGACCTCGGCATGAACGAACAGGCCGAAGAGGCCTTGCTCCAGGGGTTGGTCGCCATCGTTGTAGACCCGGAAACGCTTGAAGTACTGACCGGGGGCGAAGGTCCCGTTGGCCGCGCGGGGCAAGTCGGTCCCCATCGCCACGAAATCCGTGATCGTCACCCGGATCGGGCCGTGCCGCCATTTCAGCTCGGTCACGAGCAGGTTGGTAGCGCCCTGGTAATGCTGGAAGACATCCCAGGAATGCCGCTCGCAGAACCAGTCGAGCCGGCAGCCGGCAGCCAGTCCGCCGAGAATGGCACGGAAATGACAGCGGCTCTGAAGCTGGTCGCCCAGGGCGGGACGAACGCCGGTTTGCAGGCCGACGGTCGGATAATAAATGTCATACGTCGCGCCCCGCTCGTCGACGCGGACGGACATCATCCGGTTCCCGACCAATCCTTCCGGACCCTGGACCGCGAAGGCCGGCGAGACGTCCTGCGCGGGGATGTTGGGGCGAACCAGCGATTCCTGAAAGGGACTGGTGGCGATCGGGCCCGCCTCTTGCTGCGCGACCGCGCGGTAGCGAATCCGCGCGTTGGGACCCATGGGAGGGATGGCGACGTGCCAGAGGCTATTGACCCCGCGGTTTTCGAGCCAGTGTCCGGGCAACTTCCCGAGGCACTCTTCGCCGACCGTCACTTCCATCCAGACGCGCTGCCGCGCCGCGATGGGATGCGTGCCGACGACAACCGCCGACCACATGCCGGCTCGGATCGGTCCGCCGAGCCGGCCTTTCACCGGCGCTTCAATCCATGTGGTCAGCATCAGTCGCTTCGTCCTCCCACCCGTCCGCGGCGCAGACCACGAACTCGACCAAGTCCTTGCAGACGATTCGATTTTCGATGATCGCCCCCGCCGCGCCAAGGGGGCCGAAACGGGGCGGCTCTTGCCTTGAGTTCCCGGTAGCCCGTTCTGGATTCCGTCCTTCCAAGACGGGATACTCGAAGCGTATACGAGGCGGGGCTCTTTCTGTGTAGCGGCGGCCGTCTCGGCCGCTCCGGCCTCTCACACCGGAGCGGCCGAGACGGCCGCCGCTACACAGAAACAACCAGTTCGTTCCCCCAGCGCAAAAGCATTTCCCACGAAGGGAGAATCGCCCTGTTCCCCAGCTTCAATGCCCGCGCTCTGGGTCTGAACCTCTCGGCGGAGACGACCATCGACCTGGCGGCCCAGGCCGGCTTCCAGGGCGTCGATTTGCTCGTGCGAGACCTGCTCCATGCCGGCTCCGACCCGCTCGCTCTGCGGGCGCAGATGGAGCGATGGCGACTCCGAGGCGGAGCCTGGCCACTGCCGGTCTCGTGGCGCGGGGAGCAAGCCCGGTTCGAGGCCGATCTGCGCGATCTCCCCCGGTTTGCCGCCACAGCCGCCTTGCTGGGCCTGTCACGCACGGGTACGTGGGTCCTGCCCGAGACGCCCAGCGATTCCCCGACCGCCGTCGCCGAGACGGTCGCGTTCCACCTGCGACGCCTCGGCGCGATCGCCCGGATACTCGCCGATTTTGACTGCCGGCTCGGTCTGGAGATCATCGGTCCCGCGTCGTTCCGGACCGGTCTCGGCCAGCCGTTCGTGACGCGCTACGCAGACATCGAACCTCTTCTGGGCACCTTGCTCGCGACGGCCCCCAATGTCGGGCTCTTGCTCGACGCTTTCCACCTCCACGCCGCCCGCGAATCCCTGGCCACGGTTCTGGATGCCTGGGGCAGTGACCGGCTGGTCTGGGTCCATGTGGCCGATCTGCCGGCCGGCGCGGCGGATGACCCCGCCGCCATCCAGGACGCCGAGCGCGGCCTTCCCGGCGAGCACGGCGCCGTGAACGTCGCCGGTTTCCTCCAGGAGTTGGCCGACCGCGGCTACGAAGGGCCGGTCACGGTCGAGCCTCTGGCCGGGTGCCGGTCACTGGCGAGCCTCGCCGTCGAGACGGTCGCCCAACGCGCCGCCGGCTCTTTGCGGGCACACTGGCCACCCGCGACGCCTTTCTCGGCTGGAGAATTGTCTTGAAAGCCCGAAGCGCTTTCCGGAACCGATGCACTCGCTGGCATTTAGAGGTTATCCGGGAAACCCAGATGGGGAGTCTGTTCTTAGCCCCGAAGGGGCGACAGTGAATAGCCCGGGGCGTCAGCCCCGGGACGGGGAAGGACGCGCCACGAACCCCCTCCGCAGCCCCGAAGGGGCGACAGAACCCATGGTCCCGCGCGATCTTCGGTCGCCCCTTCGGGGCTTTGGAGGAGGCGGGCGCAGGGGCGGCCCCGGTTCCCGGGGCTGACGCCCCGGGCTATTCACTGCCGCCCCTTCGGGGCTAAAACAGACTTCCCGGATAGCCTCTTACTGAGGAAGTCACCCAATCGAGGAGCGTTGGAAACAGAACAAAAACAAAAATGGGCAGGCCCCTGGACCTACCCACTGCAAACGCGGCTCACCACCATTCTCCGGCGAGGGTCGGGGTTCAGGCGCTTCAACGCGCTTCCCGAAGGGCCGGGACCCGGAACCTCATGATCATGGACAGAGCCGGTGAAAGCCCCCATCCCTGGGGCGCATGCCGCGACTCGAAAAGCACATGCCCCACAAGATCACCGGCGCACGGCGTACTCCTCGGACACCATCGAGGTGGGGGCGATCTCCTCGCGATAGACCGGCACCTCGTGCGGGGCTTCGATCCCGAGCCGGATCTGGTTGCGGTCGATCTTGACCACGGTCACCACGATGTTCCCATTGATGACGATCTTCTCGCCAAGCTTCCTGCTGAGGACCAACATGGTTGTCTCCTTCGTCGCTCTCGGAACCTGTGGGCGGTTCCTCCCGCCCAGACAGGGAACATGGCACTGCATTTCTCGTGCCGACGCCTGGGTTTATTACCATGGAAAATCCTAAAAGTCGGCCTCATCGTGCCTTAGAGCATACCTTCCGCCCCTGGCCGCACGGGTCCGGAACACGACATCATGTCAACTTGGCCGCCCTTCCCGGGCGCCCACCTCGAGAAAGGGAAGCCAAGTGAGCGCTTGAGCCGGTTCAAAGGGAAACTCGGGGAATCTGGCCGGCTGAAGCCGACACGACAAGAGCTTTTCACACTCTCTGAGGGGCATCTCTTCACATCCAGAAAGCCGCGGCCGGTCAGAATGGGAAGTCAAGTACCCCACGGCCTCGATGCGACGCCGGGCGCCCGGCGTACGGAGCGGAGAGGAACAGATCCAGACACGGGGCATCACGACTTTCTTGATACCGCCGCGGCCGCGATCAGGGCCACCGCGGGCAGGATCGGAGCCCGCATGCGCAGATCGGTCCAGAAGAGCGCGTGCACGGCCGTCAGGGCCAGGAGGAACGCCGGTGCGGCCACCCGCGGCCAGCGCCAGAGGTCGCGGCGGCACAGCCCGCGCAACAACATCAGCCAGAGCGGTACGGTCCAGACCGCCGTCGCGATGCGGATGGCCCGGGAGTAAACCGCCGCCGCGGGGGCGATTGCCCAGAAGCGTTCCAACCGCGCGGCCCCGGCGCGCAGAAAGTCGCGCGGGCGATCCCGCAGCATCCGCCAGCCTTCCCGCCAGAGGCGCGGTCGGCAACCGGCTCGGAACGGCCCTCGCTCAATGCGCCGACATGCCGGAACCAGGCCTCCTGGCCAGGGCCTTGCCAGACCGTATCCACGGGCGAGTTGAGCACATCCTGATAGTAATACGGATTGTTCGCCAGCGCGAGCGTGTAGCCGCCGTGGGTCGTCGTCCAGACCAGCGTTCCGAACACGGCCGCATTGCGGACCGCCCAGGGAAGAAGCAGGGCGAGCGTGGTCACGGCGATGAGGCCGGCGCGGATTCCGCGTTCGCGCGGACGCCCCGGCTTGCAGACGAGCGCGGCCAGGACGATCAGGCCGGCGGCGGGCAGCAAGCTCGGGCGGCATAGCGCGCAGAGGCCGCAACCGAGACCGCCCCAGAATGCTGCGACCCAAGGACGAGACTCCGCCAGACAGGCCAGCGTCAGGGCGACCAGGAACGCGGCGAGCGTCTCGGTCATGACGGCGCGCGCCTGCGCGACCAGCACGGGATCGAGCGCGACCACCACTGCCGCCAGAATCACGGGTCCAGAGGAGAGGCCCCAGCGCGTGGCCGCCCGTGCGGTTAAAGCCACCGTGGCCGCTCCCAGCAACGCGTGAAAAGCAAGGATGCCGCCCGCGACGTGCGGGCCGAGCGCGGTTACAAGAGGGACCAGCGTCAACGGATAGAGGGGTGGCCGATAGGCGGTCGGCCGGCCATCGGCCGGCAGAACATAACCGCGACCGGCCGCCAGCGACCGCGCCAGCGGGAGATAGCCGTCCGGGTCCTCCAGCGGTCGACCGAGGTCGAGCCCGGGCACGGCCACGGCCAGCCGGGCCAGCACGGCCGCGGCCAGGACCAGTCCGAGAAGCCACCGTTGCCCCTGCGCGTTCACGGATCGTTCACTCGTCCGCTTCGCCGCGGTAGGGCAGCAAGTGCGGGCCGACGCCAGCGAGGACCCCCACGCAGAGGCCCACCAGGTGCGCCGCGTTCGCGATGAGGCTCACGTTCGCCCCGATTGTCACGGCCAGATAAGCCACCACGAACATGATGGTCCCCGAGGACAGGCTCAGGCCCAGCTCCGGCTCATATTGCCCTTTCATCCAGACAAAACCGAACAGGGCGAGATCGACCCCGGACATGCCGCCAAAGAGAGGACTGCCTGAGTACAGATACTGGCCCAGGTTGGAAGCCACCGCTGAGACCAGGACCAGAGCCAGAAGGGTCGGTGTCTTGCACCGGACTTCGATCTCGCCGCCGATGTAGTAAAGGAACGACATGTTGAAGAGAAGGTGAATGAGGCCGAAGTGAATAAAGATCGGTGAGACCAGCCGCCAGACTTCTCCGCGCATCAGGTCGGCGGGGAGATTCGAGAGGATGACCACCCCGCCTTTCTCCACGAGAATGCCGGGCGGGGGATTCTCGGTCGAGACCGCATCGGCCCGCAGGATCTGAAACGACGCGATGTACAAAGGCTTCAGGACAGATTCCCGGACGCCGAGCTGCGAGATCACGGCGACAACCACCGAGAGACCGATCAGGAGGAATGTCAAAGGACACCGCTGCAGGTCGTGCGCCCCCCAGAAGTAGCGCACGTCGAACGATTGCCGCAAATGTTCGCGCTGTTCCCGTTCGGTCTGCTTGCGCAGGGTCCGGGCCGTGCTGGAGTGGCCCGTGTACCGCGGATCTTCGGGGTCCTTCAGAAACGCTTCCAGTTCGGTGCGCGCTACGGGTACCTTGTCTTCCTGGTGAACCCAGAGATCCCAGCCGTCGGCGCCGTGAAGCACCCGCGTGGTGATGCCGAGCGTCAACAAGTAATCCGTGAGCCTGGTTGCGTCTGCTTCGTTCTGAACTGTGCCGATCTGCCGCATCGCTGGACCGCCCTGTTCGAACCGTGTCTGGCCCGTTGCATCTGACTATCGTACCGGAAGCAGTCCCCCGGCGGGAGGCGAATGCCCCGCGCCGTGGTCGTGCCGATGTGGTACCCTGGTCACTGGTCACGGTTCGCGTTCTTGCACCGTCCCCATCGCCCAGGCGTCGCAGGATCGAAGACAGAAAGTAAGTGACCAGTGGCAAGTGACAAAGCTGAGAGTCTGTTCCGAAAGCCCCAGAGGGGCGGCAGCGCATAGCCAGGGGCGTCAGCCCCTGGAGGGCGGAACGGTGCGTCGCATCCCCTTCCGCAGCCCCGCAGGGGCGACAGACGCGGAGGAAGATCACCTGGTCGCGGGGCCCGTTCCAGGGGCTGACGCCCCTGGCTATGCGCTGCCGCCCCTCTGGGGCTTTCGGAACAGACTCTGAGACCCGCGAACGAGAGCGCACGATGCCCGATCGTCCGATCATTTTGATTCTGACCAAGATGCACGAGTCCGGCATGAGCCTCTTGCGCGGCCGGCGAGCTGCGGATGGCGACTTCGGTCGAACCCGCCGTCCTGCGCCGCGAGATCGCCGACGCCGACGCGCTGGTGATCCGCACGGCCGGGGTCGTCGACGCCCCTCTGCTGGACGCGGCCCCGCGCTTGCGGGTCGTGGGCCGGCACGGCGTGGGATACGACCATGTGGACGTGCCGGCCGCCACCGCGCGCGGCGTCCAGGTCGTGGTCACGCCGGGGGCGAACACGGAGAGCGTGGCCGAGCACACCATCGCCCTGATGATCGCCCTGTCCAAGCACTTCCCCCAGCAGACCCGGGCGCTCCAGGAAGGCCGCTACCACGATCGGACGAAATTGACGGGCCGGGACATTTTCGGCCGCTCGCTGGGGATCATCGGCTTCGGCCGGATCGGCAGCCGCGTCGGCGCGATTGCGCACCAGGCGTTCGGCATGTCGGTGCTGTACAACGACATCGTGGACATTCCTCCCGAGCGCGAGGCCCGCGCCGGGGCGCGCCGGGCGAGTTTCGAGGAGGTGCTGGAAGCGAGCGAATACGTCTCGCTGCACGTGCCGCTCGACGCCAGCACGCGCGGCCTGATCGACCGGAAGGCCCTGGCGCGGATGCGGCCGGACGCGATCTTGATCAATACCTGCCGGGGGCCGGTCGTCGTCGAGCGGGCGGTCGCCGAGGCCCTCGACGCGCGGCGGCTCCAGGGTTACGGCGCGGACGTTTACGAGGTCGAGCCGCCCCCCGCCGGTCATCCGCTCATCGGCCGATCCGACAACGTCTTGCTGACGCCTCACAGCGCCGCCCAGACCGGTGAGAGCCTGGTCAACATGGCGACCTGGGTCGCGCAGGACGTGATCCGCGTGCTCCGCGGCGAGTTGCCGCAGAACCCGGTGAATGACCCCGGCGAAGTCGCGGCCAATCGGCGGCGGCGAGGAATGCCGCCGCTGGCTTGAGGCGCCGGCGCTCCGTGGGCCGCGACGATCAGCGCGGACCCCGGAAGGTCCCCGAAGACGTCTTGCCGTCGAGGGTCACAGTCACTTCGCCGCCTTGCTGATTCAGCTCATAGGCGCCGATTCCAGAGACGAAACGCACGCTCCCCGCAGGATCGTGCGCGTCCTGGGCCGGGTGCAGCGGGACCGGATCACCCCCCAGCTTCACGATGAAGTCCGTGGGCTTCTGCGTCGCGGGCGTCTTCCGGTCGTTCTGAAGCAGGTAGGCCACGATGGTCGTCTTGCTCGACCGGCGCTGCCGCTCACCGTTGAGCAGCTCCACGTAACCCTGATCCTCCGACAGGGGGACGAGAATCCCTCCATGGAGTTCGCTCGCTTCGGAAACCGGCGCGACCGTCGGGCCACCCAGGAAGTTCGTTCCGCAACCGGTGGCCACCAGGACGGCCGCCAAGGACACGAGTAGACGTCGTCTCGGCATCGGAAAAGAGTCCGGGGTCAATAAAGTCACGAGAGTCCGCAAGCCGTTGCGACGGCGGGCTCTCGCGTTGGGTGGTGGGAAGAATACGCGGTGGGAGAACTCAGTACTGGTCGGAGCTGATCGCCTCGCCGCCATTGCGAGTGGAGAGCGCCTGATAGACGCCGAACCGGCAACCGGGAAGGACCGTGTAGATGATGTTCGTGGCGTCGTAGCTGATATTATCGGGCATCGAATCGCCATACTTATCGGCGTTGCCTTGCGAGAACGACCACGAATCAATCGTGTTCTTGATGTACCGGACCGAGCCGTCGGCGAAGGCGTAATTGACGCCGCCCGGGTGCATGCTCGCCGCCGTGATCGGGTAATAGTAGGTGAAGCTCTTGATCGGGGAGTTGCTCGTGCCGACGTTGGGCGGGTAGAGCGTCGTCATCATGGTGTCGAAGTAAAGCCCACTCTGCCAGGCTGTGTCGCAATTCTGATAGGTCGAATCGAACCGGGCAAACAGCGCGTGGGCCTTTTCCCCGAACATGAAGGTGTTGCTCGTACCATCGGTGACGTCGGAGATGCGGACAGGCATGTCAATCGTGATGACGCCGTTCTGCTGGTCCCGAGAGGCGGTGTTCGTGGACTTGCCAGTGTACCAGTTCGTGTGGAACGCGCCCTGGCAACCGGAATACGAGGTGAAATACTGAAGATAGATGTTCGTGGTGGGTTTGACGTCGTAATTGGACCAGCCGCCCGCATTCGGGGTGAGCGTGCTGATGTACTGCGGGTCGGTGTTGTCGCTCGGGCAGTTCAGGAAGGCGAGCTTCACGCCGGCGACCGTGTAGTTCTCGACGTTGGCATAGGTCAAGTTGAAATTGGCGGCGTTGTACATCGCCGACTGTTCGGTGAACGGGAGCAAGCGGACGAAGCTGCTGAAGTTGGTCCGGTAATAGGTCGGCCCCTTGACCGGATCGACAATGGACAGGCCCGCGGCGGGAAAGCAGCCATTCGCGGATTCATAGTTGTGGGCTGCCAGGGCGAGTTGCTTGAGGTTGTTCGTGCACTGGGCACGGCGGCGCGCCTCGCGCGCCGCCTGCACGGCCGGCAATAATAAGGCGATCAAGACGCCAATGATGGCGATAACCACCAGGAGCTCGATCAGCGTGAAGCCGGCCCGGCGGCCACGGCTGGAGCAAAGTTCGGCCACGTTGCCATCCTCTTGCAAGGATCAAGCACGAAGAGCGTATGTCCCATGACCGGACCAATCCGGCCATCCGTTTGCGGGGCTTGGTCCGCAACGTCAGGATCGAACCTCGGGACGAGCTCAATATACCGGGGCGGTGTGAAGATGGAATGAACCGCCCGCGAAAACTTCGGGATGTTTTCGTGAATCAACGGTGTCCGCGCAGCCGGGTGCGCGGTGCGCAGCAGGATCGGTCCGGGCGCGGCGCCGGTCAGAGCGGCCTCACGGCAGCGTCGCGTAGATCACCACGTTCGCCGCGATGCGCAAGGCGCTTTCGTGGGTATAGCCCTTGCAATCGATGCCGGCCTGGCGCTCCAGGGCACAGCCGATGTCGAACTTCGAGTAGATGACGGCCCAGTGGCCGTTGATCTTGATCCCTTCGAGTTGTGGTTTGCCCGTGCCGCCGCCGGCGGCCTTGGTGTAGTGGATATCCGAGAGGTCGTAGCCGCAGCGCGTGGTGTAGAGCTCGTCGTCGGGCGGGATCGGCTCGAGCGGGTGGTCGGGGTAGAGCTCGACGGCGAACTTGCGGAACGCGGCGTCGAAGCTCGGGCTGCCGCACGCGGCGTCGGCGAAGATGATGCCGCCGCCGGGCTCGATGTGCTGCCGCAGCGCGGCGATGTCCGCGGCCTGGAAGGAGAACGCGGCGCGGCCGTGCATGTAGAGGAACGGGTAATAGACCAGGTTCGGATCGCGCGGCGTGGTGATTTCGCGGTGGTTGATCACCACGTCGAACTTGAGCTGACTCTGTTGTTGACGCAGGAACGTCATCAGGTTCGGAATCGCGTTGGGTGCGAGGTTCCATTCGCCGGCGTGGCGCAGCTTGGCGATGTAAAGGGCGCCCCGCACGGGTTTCTCGGTCGCCGTCTTGGCGACCTCGCGCGGGGCGAGCTTATCCGGAGGCAGCTCGCGCCCGGTCGCGTAATCGATCACGTTCTGGCCCACGTGTTCGGCGATGATGACCGCCGGGTTCTCGGGATAGTTGTTCCGCTGGTTCCAGAAGCAGGACAGGTCCTTGGGCGAGTAGATGACGACCGTGCGGCAACCGTGCTCGATGCCCCAGAGTTGATGAATCTCGGGCGTCAATTTCCATTTGGCACGCCAGACGGCGTGGTCTTCGGGCAAGGGGTGCAGGTCGTATTCCGGCTCGGGAAAGAGCTCCTTCATCAAGGCACGGAAGCCGCGGTCGAACCCTTCGCTGCTACAGCAGGCGTCGGCGAAGATCAGGCCGCCCTGTTCGATGTACTCGCGCAGGTGCTTCTTGGCCACGTCGGTGAACTCGGGCGGTTCGTGGCCGTTCATGAAGGCGATCGGCGCCTGGAGCATGTCCTCGACGCTGACGTTGGGGTCGCCGGGGTCGAGGTATTGCCAGGTCACCAGGTGCTTCCAGTCCTGGGAGACCAGCTCGGTCAGGTTGCGGCAGTCGTCGCGGTCGTTGTTCCAGTCGGCGCGGGGGCCGTGGCGGATCTTGTTGATCAAAACGGGCGAGCGGCCTTTCGCCAGGAACAAGAGGACGAAACTGGTGGCCACGACCGGGTCGCCCTCGGCGCCGCCGACGCCCTGCCACTTGCCCTGGAGCGGGTCGCGGTTGCGGTCGTGGACGAGGTGCTCGGCGCCCTCGAAGTACCAGTCGTGATCGCCGATATAGCGCATGCCCGAGAGCCGGCCGACGCGCTCCAGACCGTAGAGATAGTAATACTTCCAGAGCGGGCCGGAGCCGAAATTCTCGCCGACGCGGAAGTTGGCCCCGAGCCAGGCCAGTCCGCGCTGGAGATCGGGATTGAAGCCGCCCTTGCCACAGTTGCGGATCGTCGGGCCGTTGGGGCCGTTGACGAGCACCTCCTGGCTCTCGTAGCGCTGCAGGCCGGTGATGATCAAGCTGGCGACGCCGGCGCAGGTCCGGCTGCCCGTCCCCTGGGCGTGATCGGTGGGAAAATACCCCCACGACCCGTCGTCGAGCCCGCCCCGACGCTGGCCCTGCTCCCAGAACTGCCGGGCCAGCGCCCAGACTTCAGGCTTGGGATGGATGCCGACCTCGCTGGCCGCCTGCAGGCCGAGCACGGCGTATTGCGAGTTGGAGATATCGCCTTGCGAACCCTTGTTATCGTCGTAAGTCCACGAACCGGGCCAGGGCACGCGGTCGCCAGCCTTGATCTGGGCCCGCTCCAGCCAGAAGACGTTGCGCGCGATCTGCACCTTGTACCGCGCCGGGTCGGCCGCGGCGAAGGACATCGTCTGGAGGGCCACCGCGTACGTCCGGCCCAGGCCCGCCGCGTCCAACTGATCGAGATGGCTCAGCGCCTTGGCGACGAGGGGGTCGCTGGGCGGCTCGCCCGCGGTCAGCAAGGCCAAGGTCGCCAGCGCCGAGGTGCCATCGTGAATGCGGCCGTCGGCGTCGGCCCACGAGCCGTCGGCGCGCTGCTGGCTTTTCAGGAAGCGCACGCCGTCCTTGATTGCCTGTTCGACCTCTTCACGCGTAACCGCCGCCCGGGCAGGGGGAAGCAGCATCACCGCCCCGAACAGGATTCCCAGCCAGACCGTGCACCGAACCCGCCGTGACATGGCCTTCGCTCCCTGTTTCTTGAGACCCCGGCGAGATGACTCTTCCTAGTTTGAGTCTATCCCGCGCGAGAACAGGGCGGCAAGGGAGCCACAGCGATGCGATCTTCGCATGATGTCCAGATTGTCCAGCCAATGATCTGAGGCCGAGATCGCACTCAATGAGATCAAGCCGACCATGCTGCGTCATCCTTCGCCGTCATCTCGGAATCCGCCATCCTCAGCACAGCTTCCGCAGTTGGTCGGCCCGCGCGGCGAGCTTGATGGCGGCAGTCTGGAACAGGCCGCGGGTGTTTGCACTGGCGGAGCGGTAGGAATCGAGGAAGCCCTCGGCGTTCGTCCAGTGGACGACTTCCATGATCTGGCGCGTCATCAGGCCGAGCATCTCGTCGATCGACGGGGCGATCGGCTGCACGGGCGTGGACAACGCCAACTGCTTGGCATCGGGCGCTTCCTCGTCTTCCCAGGGAGCCGTCTGGTCACGCTTCCTGGGCGGGCCTTCATTGACAACCGGCATGGGATCGGTCGTGTCGTCCCAGGGAGCCGGCTTGCGCCGAGGCTTCTCTTCGTCGTCCTCCCCGGACGGGACGCGACCACGCGGCAGACGTTCGTTCGGGTCTTTCGGCAGCGCCGGGTAGCTCTTGCCATCCGCTCCGATCCGCTTGTCACCCAGGGGGATCTGGCCGCCGTCGACCATCTGCTTGCGGATCTTGGCGACCAGCTCGCGGCCGACGCCGAGATCCTCGGCCAGATGCCGGTCGGACCGGTCATGATGGAGCCGCAGCTTGACCTCGATGGCCCGCCGGCGTCGGCGCGGGTCAGAGGCAAGCCGTGGTGCAGGTTCGCGCCCGCCACATAGTCGAGGGCGTCGGCAAATGTTCCTTCGAGGATCTCCGACCGCAAACTCCGCCGGCCCATCGCCACCGCCGCGGCGTGCCGGTGGAAGCCGTCCGCCAGCAGGAACCGGCCTTCCACGTGAAAGACCGTCACGGGAGGCATCCGGTTCCAGGCCTCGACGTAACGATCCACCGTGTCCGTGTCGAGCCGATCTCGCAGATTCAAATTGGGGTCGAGGATCAGCTCGTGTAGCGGTATCTCCCGGATCTCCATTCCCCCGTCCCCCCTCGCGAAAGGAGTCGCCCATCCCAGGAAAAAAATTTCATCCGGGGGCAGTATCGGCGAGTCAAAATGGGAGGTTGAGGATTTCTGGATGATTTTGGGGGTACGCGGTGTTCGTGTGACGGATCTCGGTGGAAATCCGCGAGGGCCTTATTCACCACAGAGACACAGAGGACACAGAGACAGACACAGAGAAATCCCTCTGTGTCTCTGTGGTGAATATTACCCCGGCAAGAAAGTAGGTCGGACAATCCTGTCCGACTCCCCCGGCCTGTCGGACAGGATTGTCCGACCTACAGGAGGATCTTCTTTGCCGGGGTAATAAGGCCCTCGCGAGGTCAGAAATCCCGGATGAAATCCGCCGCGTACGAGCGAACCTGCTTGCCGTTGAGGACGTGGAAGACGCGGAGACGCTCGAGGAGCTGTCCGCTGAAGCGTTTCAAGGGCAGGTGGACCAGCTTGCGGCCGAAGCGTCGGGCAAGGCGCCGCCACGAGGCGGGCGGTTGGCGGGGGCTGACCAGGGCGACGTGACGTTCGCGGCTGTGCGCGAGTGCCCCGGCGAGCAGGCGCTCTTCCAGCGTATCGGTGAAGTCGAGATGAGGATCGGTCCAGATATCCGGAATCCAGCGGGGCGGGAAGAGGAACAAAGCGCCGCCATACTCGGCCTGGGCGATGCCGGGGCCGACGAAATGTTGCATGGGATCGGTGGCGAAGAAGGCGAGTGTCGATTCCTCGTTGTGTTCGGCGTACCAGGTCGCGCGATGCGTGTAGCGTTTCGGATCGGCGGGTACGTCGAAGAGGAACAGGACGGCCTCGATCGCGCCCCGATCGGGCGGCAGGACCTTGACGTAGAGGTCGCCGGTATGCCAGTTCCGCAGCGTTTCGCGGATATCGAGGCCGTCCATGACGCTGGTAGTGAACTTCTCGGACCTTGCCAGATCGGCGCCCAGGGTGGCGCGCGCCTGGTCGCGGACGTGGCGGTGAAAGCTCTCGATCCGGTCATCCTCGGGCGGCCATGAGCACGAGCCGAACGGGTTCCAGCGCTGCCGCCAGCGCTTCCGCTCCGGTTCGGGAGGTCGCGGCCGGAGCGTCAAGGAACGCCACGAAAGGGCCTGACCGGGCAGCCGGCTGACCATCTGGACCACATCCCCATCGGGCAGTTCGGCGCGGTCCACACTCATGCGGAGGGCGGGGAGGTCGGCTTCCGGAAGATCCGCATGCGGATAATCGCGGGCGGTCTCGGCGATGGCCAGGGCGAAGTCGTCCCCGGAAATCTGCTGCGCGGCGAGCACGAGCGAGTACAGGTCGGGAGTCAGCCGGCGCTCGATCAGTGACAGATTCCGGACATAGCGGAAATAGATCGCCAGGACTTGCGGCGTGATCCGCTCGGCGACGCGGGGCCGCTCGACCTTGAGCCGATCGCGGGCGACCAGGACGATCTCCTTGACGCCATCGACCGAGAGGTTGTCGTCGGGCGTCAGCTCGCGGCGGCCGCGCTCGTACAGGCCGGTGACAAAAGGCAGCTCGCCGAGCAGGAACAGGAGCGTTTTCGGATCGACGCCGTAGAGGTCGTCGGGCGGATAGGTGGTCTCGTCACTCGGGACGCGGGTGCGACGGGTGTAGGCGTGGCGAATCCAGGGCCAGTCGAGCAGCGAGCAAACGAGCAGGATGAGCCGGTGCCGGCGTTCGAGCGCGCGGAGCCGCGCGGCCATCGCGGCGATGCGCGCGGCGTGCTGGCCGGGGCGCGGTGGGCCGATGGCCGGCAGGAGGGCGGCGGCGAAGGCTTCGGGACGGACGCGCTTCAAGGCGTAAGGATCGGGGAACGTGGCGAACTGAGGCTCGAACCGGGGCGTTTCCAGGTCAATGAAGGCACGCGGAATCCGCTCGCCGAGCGCGGTGCGGATGGCCGCGATGACGCCCTGGCAAGGGTCGATGGGCACATAACTCGCAGACTCCGCGTCATCCGGATCGCGCTGCACGATCGCCGAGATGGCGGGCAATCGCTCGACGGCCCGCTCCACGTCAGCCTGAAAGGACCCCGGCAAAGGCACGGCCACGCAATCGTAGGGCGCGCGAGGATCTCATCACGGACCAGGATGGCGAAATCGCCCGAGCCGTGGATGATCGGCAACACCCGGACACGGGGGCCGATGGTCAAGAAATCGTCGGCGGTCGGGCGCGAGGTGCTCATGGGAGGAGACCGGACGGTATTGGACTGCTGGGGGGAAAGGCGGTGGGTGCCACGGGTTCCGTCCTGCGGAACCCGTGTCCGGGGCCCTCTCACACACGGGTTCCGCGGACGGAACCCGTGGCACCCACTATCGACCCTGTCTCCCTACGACTGTCTAGGAAAGACTCACTCCTCTTTCCGCGGCAAAGTCAGGCCCTTGAGCAGCTCCAGCTCCAGGTTTCGCTGTGCGACCATCCCTTCAAGCTGCTTGTGGACCTCGTAGATACTTTCCGGGCGGCGATCGGCGCTGGATTGCAGGCAGGTGACAATCAGGTTGTTCAGGTCCGTCGGCACCTGCGAGTTGAGGGCCCGCGGGATCGGGATCTTGCCGCCCTCGCCCATGAGGCGGGTGCCGCTGTTGGCCGGGCGGCCGGTGACGGCCTGGTACATCGTCGCGCCCAGGGCGTAGACGTCGGTCTTCTCGTCGATGACCTTCTCCTTGATCTGTTCGGGCGCCGTCGAGTCCCGCGAACCGACGTCCTGCTTGGGGAACTTGGGCTGAACCGGGGCCAGCCCGTAGTTGAGCAGCTTGACCTGGCCGGTCTTCGAGAGCATCACGTTGCTGGTCTTCAGATCGCCGTGGAGCACCTTGCGGCGGTGCAATAATCCCATCGCCGAGGCGAGCTGTTCGAAGATGAGGATGTACTGGTTGAGGGAGAGCCGGCCCAGCTCGGCGAGGGACTTGCCGGGGACGTACTCCATCAGTTGCTCCGCCTCGCGGACGCGGAGCCACTTCCTCCGCAGGCGAAAATCGTAGTACTGGACGAACAGGGCCTGGGTGAGCTTCTGCGTCTGGCAGGCGTTCCAGGTCGCGCGGGCGCGTTCGATGTAGATCTCGTCCTGCTCGGGGTCCTCACGCTTGACCTTCTTGAGCGCGTAGTGCTTGCCGAGGTTGCTCTGATCGCCGATCAGGACGACCACGCCGTGTTCGTCGCTGTGCAGGACCTTCTCCACGAGGAACTTCATGCCGGCCAGTTTCGGTGTCGTCGCGGCGGTCATCGTCGCATCCTCTCAAAGCAGTTTCTTGACCATGTGCAGGAACGGTCGAGACATCGACTCACGCGATCGGGGCTACTCGTCTTCCTCGTCCGCATCGGGATGAAGGGGATCATCCGGGTGGAAAAACAGGTCGCCCAATCCCAGGGGAGACGCCTGGCCGCCGAGGGCACCTCGCTTGCGGCGCGCGAGCGCATCGAGGTCCATGGCCTCTTCGCCCAGCACGCAGGCCAGCGATTCCCGCCAGGCGGCGTCCCTTCCCAGCGGGTGTTTCGGGTCCTGAGCCATGCGTTTCAGCGCGTAGCGGAGCACGTTGAGGCCGTCGCGGGGTGAGAAGTCCAGCTTCAAGGCGTGCGATTCCTGCAAGAATTCGACGGTCAGGGCCAGGAGCTCTGGCTCGGCGAACGGGAGGTGGTACTTGAGGATCGCCAGCTCGTCGTCGCGTCCCGGAAACGCGACGGCCAATGTCGGCTGGAGCCGGGACAGGATGTAATCGGGCACTTCGAAAGTGGATTCATCCTCGTTCATCGTGACGGCGCAGCGGAAGTCGGCGTGCGCGGGGATCGTGATGCCGGCGACGACGCTCTCGACATAGCGGCGGTGGTCGAGCAGGGGCGCCAGGCTGGCCCACGACTTCTCGTTCATGCGGTTGCCCTCATCGAGCACGCAGACGCCGCCGACGAGCATCGCCGAGACCAACGGCGAGGCATGGTAGGCGATCCGTCCGGCCTCGGAGAGCACGGGCGTGACGAGCAAGTCCTCGGGTCGGGTGTCGGCCGTGCATTGGGTGATGAACAACGGCTGGCGCCGCCGTCGCGCGGCGGCCATCGCCAGCGTGGTCTTGCCGATCCCGGGCGGGCCCGTCAGTCGCGGCGAGAGGGGCCGGTCGCGGGGATCGACCACCAGCCAGCACGCCAGCAATTGCTTGAGGACGGCATCCTGGCCGATCCAGTCTTGATTGGTGGCGTCCGGTGTGGAGAGGTGCAGCGTGACACCCTCGATCGACACGGTCTTCGGCGGTGCGGTGGGGCTGGCGCTCATGAGGCTTCAGGTCGTGTGTCAAGCTGGCCAAAAACGTTCCGCTCAAAGGGTACGGAGCGGCCTTTCTGTGTAGCGGCGGCCGTCTCGGCCGCTCCGGGCTTCCCGACCCGGAGCGGCCGAGACGGCCGCCGCTACACAGAAGATCCTTTCTCGTACACACTCACAGTGTAGCCGCTCGTTCTTTCGGGGGCGAGCGGTTGCCGCCGAGCCGTTGCCGAACGCCCGCAACGGGTGTACCTTGAGCGTCAGATCGTTCATCCGTCATTTCGGCCCACCATTCGGGAGATGTCGTCGTGGAGAACCCCAGTCCCCCCCGCTCGATCCTGGGAGTGATCCAGGCCCGGATTATCAGCGGGTTGTTCGTGGCGCTGCCGGTCATCATCACCTTCTGGATCGTGTTCTGGTTGTACATCTCGTTTCACGAGTACATCCTGGACCCGATCTTCCGGTGGTTCGAGCGGCTTCTCACCAACGAGACGTTCGCGGCGCTGCCATCCTGGTGGGATGATTTCATCGCGCCCATCGTGGCGATTTTGCTGGCCTTGAGCTTTCTGTATTTTCTGGGGCTGTTTGTCCGTTCGCGCATGTACCGGCTGTTCAACAGCCTGATTGCCCGCGTGCCGGTCGTGGCCACGATCTACCAGGCGGTCCGGAACCTGTTCGAGGGCCTGGAAAAACAGCGCCACGCGCCGCCGACCAGCCGCGTGGTCCTGGTCGCGTTTCCGCACCCGGGCATGCGCTCGCTGGGGGTCGTCACGAACTCGCTTCGTGACGCCCAGACCCAGAAGACGATCCTGTGCGTGTGCGTCTTGACGGGTGTGGTGCCGCCGGCCGGGTTCACGTTGTTCGTCCCCGAGGAAAACGTCACGGACACGCCCTGGACGATGAACAACCTCGTGCAGGCCATCCTGTCGGGCGGGCTGACCTTGCCGACGAACATCCCGTATCATCCCGCCCCGCCTCCGCCCGCGACGGGCGATGGACCGGTGGTTCCCGTGACGACAGAAAGCCCACGGCCGGACTGAGAACGATCGAACAAGGTACTTGCATTGGATGCGCGCTCCGCCCATCCTGAGGGCGTGCGCGATGGGTAGATTCCTCGTAGGGTGGGCTCGGCCCACCTCCGTTCTCGCTTTCCGAAGATGGTGGACCGAGCCCACCCTACGAGAAAAACAGGTTTCTCCCCGGAGATCAGCCATGCACGACGATGCGTCTTCCACGTCGGTTGCGGGAACGGGGTTTCGGTCCACACGCCGCCAGTTCGGCCGCTCGATGGCCAGCGCGGCGGCCGGAGTGCTGGCCGCTCCCGCCATTCTCCGGGGCCGGAACCTGAACGAGAAGCTCAACATCGCCATGATCGGCGTCGGCGGCCGGGGCGCGGCCAACCTGCAAGGGGTCGCGTCCGAGAACATCGTCGCCCTCTGCGACGTCTACGAGCCGGCCGTCGACGCGGGCCGCCGCGAAGCATCCCCAGGCCCGCCGCTTCCGCGACTTCCGCAAGCTCTACGACCACGCCAGCGAGTTCGACGCGGTCGTCGTCAGCACGACCGAGCACACCCACGCCTTCGCCACCCTGCCGGCCCTGCAACTGGGCAAGCACGTCTACTGCGAGAAGCCGCTGACCCACAACGTCTGGGAGGCCCGGGTCATCCGCGAGGCCGCCGCCAAGGCCAAGGTCGCCACCCAGATGGGCACGCAGATCCACGCCGGCGACAACTACCGCCGCGTCGTCGAGCTGATCCAGACCGGCGCCATCGGCCCGGTGCACGAGGCCCACGTCTGGGTCGGCCGCGCCTGGGGCCGGCAGTCGCCGGAGGCGGCCGAAGAAGCACGGCGACATCGTCTCCGTCCAGCGAGCGGCCCGAGCGGCTCCACGCCCGTTCCCAGCGGGCTCGACTGGGACCTCTGGCTCGGCCCGGCGCCCGAGCGGCCGTTCCACGAAGTCTACTTCCCCGGCCCGAAGTGGTATCGCTGGTGGGACTTCGGCAACGGCACCATGAGCGACCTGGGCAGCCACTGGATCGACCTGCCGTTCTGGGCCCTGAAGCTCCAGACGCCCCGGACGATCGAGGCCTTCGGCCCGCCGCCGCACCCGGAGATCGCCCCGGCCTCGATGCACGTCGTCTTACGAGTACGGCGCCGCGCGGCGACCTGCCGCCGGTCCGCGCTGACCTGGTACCAGGGCGAGGACAAGCCCGAAGCCTGGCGCAACAGGACGCATCCCGCAAGTGGGACAGCGGCGTCCTGTTCGTCGGCGCCAAGGGGATGCTGCTGGCCGACTACGGCAAGCACGTCCTCCTGCCCGAGAAGGACTTCCGCGACTTCAAGCGTCCCGAGCCGTTCATCCCCAAGTCGCTCGGCCACTACGCCGAGTGGATCCACGCCTGCAAGACCGGCGCGCCGACGACCTGCAACTTCGAGTACGCCGGCTGGCTCACCGAGGCCAACCACCTGGGCAACGTCGCCTACCGCGCCGGCAAGAAGCTCGAGTGGGACGCCGCCAAGCTCCACGCCACCAACGCCCCCGAGGCCGAGCCGTTCCTCCGCCGCGAGTATCGCAAGGGATGGACGCTTTCGTAGGCTGGGACTTTCGTAGGCTGGGTCTGGACCCAGCACAGATTATCCGCGTCCTCGATGACCATCGCTTTGTCAGGAGCTGGGTCCAGACCTAGCCTACAAGACTTCAATACATATGGCGTCATCGGAAATCCCTGCGTTCAACGTGCGTTCTTATCCCGCGTTCCGGCTGGCGCGGTTGTACCGTGTTTATGTCGACAGCGACGCGCTCTACCTGATCCGCATGCGCGGGATCATCGGCATTGCCGATGCCGGCCGCCAGCCCCAGTTTGTGCTCCACCCAAACAGCGTGCTGACCTGGAGGCTCATGCGGTGGTGGGCCGAGAGGTCACAACGCGCCGCCGCGAGTGAACTCGACGAGTGCGGGCCGCGCTTGATGCTCGACGCCCACCGGACGAACATGCGAGTCGAGCCGGGTGCGGTTCAGGAGTCTCAGCTACGCCCACCACGCTTGCTGGGCCACGGGGAGCATCTCGCCTGCTGGTCGCTGACGATTCGCGGACGAAAGCCGTTGACCTTCCAGATCGAGGACGCGGTGAGCTTCCAAACGGCGTTGGAGCATTTACCCCGATTCCTGGGGCCAGCATTGAGCGTATCGGTTGGATGGGACGAATTGCGTAGCCAACCTTTGCGCATTAACGAACTATTCTGATATAACCTCGTTCCCGCGCAAAAACGCGGGAACGAGGGACGAATCATGACGTTCTCTATCAATCCGTCTTCTGTGTGAACGCCACCGGCCGGCCGTCGGGAGTGACCACGCGCAGGCAGAACTCCCAGCCCTGGGACTGCTGATAGAGCTTCAGCAGGATCTTGTTCGTGCCGGCCTGAAGCTTGACCGGCACGCGATCCTGATCGATCTGGATCGCTCGGGGCGTGAAGAGCTCGAAGACCTTCTGGCCGTTGACCCAGATTTTTTCGCTGTCATCGACGCCGAGCAGCAGCACCGCATCCACGGGCTTTTCCAGCGTGATCTCGGTGTAGGCATAGCCGAGGCACTGGTCACGGTTGGCGATGGTTTTCCGTAGGTCGATCTTGCCGGCGGGATCGGTCGAGGTGACCGGGTTCCACTGCACGCGGCTCTTGCCCGACATGTAGCGACCGACGATGTTGACGTTGGGCTCGCCGACGTAATCGACGTCCCAGCCCTGGTTCTTCTCTCCCAGATCGAAGGGCCCGACGACCCACCACTTCGTAACGGTGCCGAGCAGCCCCTGGAGATCGACCTTCACGCCCGCGGCGGCCATGCGCTGGGCGAGGGTCTTGAGCACGTCGCCGGGCGGATTCAGGCCCTTGACCACCTCGTAGAGAGCGACGGCCTTGTCTTTCTCGTTGGCGGCCACGAGGCGACTGGCCACGGCCAGCAAGGCCGGGATGGCCGGCTCGCGCAGTTCTTTATCCGCGGCGGCGGCCTTGATGGTCTCGAACGCCTGGGCGACCGGGCATTCCGCCAGGCCCTCGACGGCCTGGCGCTTGAGGACGGCTTCGTCCGGTCCGGCAGTGGCCAGGACGTTCAGGAAGCCGAGGCCGGCCTCATTCTTCTGCCCCTTCGAACGCAGGGTCTCGGCCAGCACGAGGAGGCTCCGGCGCACGGCCTGACGCTGGGGCGAGTCGCTCTGCTTGACGGCGGCGACGAGCGGCTCGAGTCCTTCCGGCAGGCCCGCGTCCCCGAGGGCGACGAGCGCCGCCAGCCGGATCGGCGGCTCGTTCGACTGCAAGGCTTGCTTCAGGAAAGGCAGCACGGCCGGATGTTTCCGGGCGCCGAGGACCGGGATCAACGCGGCCTTCACCGCAGCCGGCTGCGACGGATACGCCTCGACGAGCGCCCGGGTGGTCTCCTCGCCCGGCATCGCGCAAGGCGGCCAGGGCAACGAGAGAGGTAGGCGGCGGGTTGTCGCGGATCGTATCCAGTATCAGGCCGACGCAGGACGGATCACCGATCCGTCCCAGGCCCGCCAGCGCGGCGTCTTTCTCGACGCCCCGGCCCGTCTTGAGAATGTCGATATAGACCCCGACGGCCACCTGCCGGTGCTGAGGGTTCTGGGCCATGACCCGGACCAGGCGCAGCAAGGCGTCCATGGCGTCCGGTCGCGCAGCGGGATCGGCCGTGCTGACATTGGTCTGCGCCGCCCCGTAGTAAGATGGGTTGCCCGTCCAGGCCAGCGCCCGCACAGCCGCGGCGCGCACCGGGGCTTTGTCGCTGCCGGTCAGATCCGCGATCACGCTCAGGCTGGCCGCGTCCTTCAGCCGGCCCAGCGAGTTCAGAATCGCGCAGGCGAACTCCGGGTCCGCCTTGGCCAGTTGGGCGCGCAGCACCTTGCAGGCCGCGGGTGTGGCCATTTCCTCCAGGGCGACGCGGGCTTTCTCACGCAGTTCGGCATTGTCGAGCAAGCTGGCCACCGGTCCGAGATCGGCATCGGGAGGCGCGACGATCGGCAGCAACCGGAGCCGCGCAGCTTGATCTCGGCGGGCTGATCGGCCGCGATCAGCGTCATCAGGGCCTTGGTCATCGCGGCCCGCTCGCTCTCCCGGCCGGGCACGGAGACCTCATTGCCCAGGTCGGCGAGCACGTTGAAGGCGGCCTTCCACACCGCCGGTTTCGTGTCTTTGATCAACGGCAGGATCTTCGGCACCACCGCGGCCGACTCGCGCGCCAGCATCTGCCGCGCCGCGGACCGGGCCACATCGTTATCGCCCGCCAGCGCGGCCACGAGGGCGTCCACGTCCGCCGCCCAGCCTCGGCCTACCAGCATGAGCAGTGTCAGAAGCATTCCCCAGCGAAACATCCTGGTCATATTGAGAGCACTCCGCAGTGTGAAATGTTCGAGCCTGTCCCGTAGGGTGGGCTCGGCCCACCATCCGGGAATCAAGATGGTGGGCCGAGCCCACCCTACAAGGCCGTTTCATAAATGCCACGGCGGCCGATACGCCCGCGTCAGGTACCGGTTGGCGGCCTCGTCGCGCAGGAAGGTTTCTGTCTCGGCGTCCCAGTAGAGCTTGCGCCGGGTCTTCAGCGCGATGCCGGCGAGCAGCAGCGGGGTCGTGGACCGATGGCCCTGCTCGATCTCGGCGGCGGGCGGCTTGCGCGTGCGGACGCTCTCGAAGAAATTGTTGTGGTGTGGGGGATGCGCCCAGCTCCGCTCGGGTTCGCCAATGTACTTCGGGATGCCCACGCTCTCGGGCAGGACCTCGAACGTGTTGCGGTCGATCAGAAGCTGGCCCTCGGTCCCCTGGAACTTGATCCCCAGGCCGCGTCCCTGGTACTCATCCTGGTGCCGCTGCTCCCAGGTGACGGTGCAGCCGGGGTATTCGAACAGCACTTCGATGTTCTCGAAGTTTTCGGACCCGCGCCGCCGCGATAGCTGCCGCCCAGCGCCTGCACGCTCAGAGGGCGATCCTGCTTGATGCCCCAGTGGACGATGTCCATCAGGTGAACGCCCCAGTTGGTGAGTTGACCGCCGCGGGCGTAATCGTGGCAGCCCATGAACCCGTAATGCCGTTCGGGCGAATACGGCACCCAGGGCGCCGGTCCCAGCCACATGTCCCAGTCGAGTCCGGCGGGGACAGGGCCGACGCTTTCGCCGACGCCCCAGCCGTTCGGGCCGATCCAGCAGGTCGCCGAGGTGATCGTGCCGAGCTTGCCGGCGTGGATCAGCTTCATGGCGTCCTGAAAAATCGTCATGGAGCGCTGCTGCGTGCCGAGCTGGACGATGCGGCCGTAGCGCCGGGCGGCTTCGACCATGGCGCGGCCTTCGGCGACCGTCGGCGAGGCCGGCTTCTCGACGTAGACGTCCTTGCCGGCCTGGCAGCCGAGGATGGTCATGAGCGGGTGCCAGTGGTCGGGCAGGGGGGCGAAGATCGCGTCGATGTCGTTGCGGTCGAGCACGCGCCGGAAGTCCTGGTAGCCTTCGGGAGCCTTGCCCGAGAGCTTCTGGACCACGGCGATGGCGTTCTCCATACGCGGCTTGAAGCAGTCGCAGACGATCGCGACTTCGCAGTTCGGGTTGACCGAGAGTGCCTCGAGGTGGCGCGTGCCCATCCCGCCGCAGCCGACCACGCCCAGGCGCACGCGCTCGCTGGCGCCGAGTGCGCCAGGGCCCGGCCGGGTTGTACCAGGGCCGCGCCGGCCGCGGCGCCGGCCCACTTGAGCACACCGCGCCGATTGATGGTTGTCGTTCTTGGCATCCGGGACTCCTGGCTGAAAGGGTGTACGAGAATGTCTTGTAGGGTAGGCTTTAGCCTGCCAGTCCCATAATCAATTTTTGAAGTGGCAGGCTAAAGCCTACCCTACAAGAAGAGAATCGCGCTTCTCGCACACGCGCTGAGGAAGAACCGTCCTTACCTTACTCGAAAAGCCGATGCCCTGTTAGTACCCAGTCGCCGGGGCGGTATGATGTGCCCGGGGCCCCATCGCCGAGACTCATGGATGGGGCCGGGTCGCACACGATCGATCACTCTGGGAGGCGCACCATGAAGGCAAGACTGGTTCTCGCGGCGCTGGCGATGATGACCACGCAGCTCGTCGTCGGAGGCGAGCTGAAGTTCGTGGCGCACAAGATCGACACCAACCGCGCCGAGGCGTGCGGTGTCGGCGACTTCAACAACGACGGCAAGCCCGACATCGTGGCCGGGGCCTTCCTCTACCTGGCGCCCGATTTCAAGCCGCAGAAGATCCGCACCCTCAAGGGCGAAGTGGACAACCAGGGAAAAGGATATTTGCAGGATTTCATGAACCATCCGTTTGATGTCGATGGCGACGGCAAGCTCGACGTCATCTCGTGCGACTGGTTCCAGATGCATGCCGTCTGGTACAAGAATATCGGCACGGGACACGGCGACTGGCCCGAGAACCTCATCGAGAAGAACGGCAACTTCGAGTGCGGCGAGATCTGCGACGTGGACGGCGACGGCAAGGCCCAGGAAATCGTCCCGTCGGTTCAGCGCACCGTCTGGTACGAGTTCGCCAAGGACCCCTCGGGCCAGCGGACGCCGGTCATCCACGTCGTGTCCGAGAAAAAATTCGATTACGGCGTCGGCGTGGGCGACCTGAACAGCGACGGCCGCCCCGACTTCATCCGCCCCGGCACCTGGTACGAGGCCCCTGCCGACCCGCGCAAGGGCGAATGGAAAGAACATCCGCTGGTGCTGGGCGACCGCGAAGGCAAGAAACCCCAGCACACGCCCCAGATCCTCGTGTTCGATGTCAATAAGGACGGCCTTCCCGACATCATCACCTCGACGGCTCACGGTTACGGCATCTTCTGGTATGAACAGGTTCGCAACGGCTCGGAAATCACCTTCAAGCAGCACCTGATCGACGATTCGTGGACCCAGGCGCACAGCCTCGCGCTGGCCGACCTCGACGGCGACGGCACGCCCGAGCTCATCACCGGCAAGCGGTTCATGGCCCACAACGGCAACGATCCCGACGAATACGCCCCCCTGGGCGTGTATTACTACAGCCTGAAGCAAGGCCCGGAGCCGGTCTGGACCAAGCATGTCATCTCGTACAACGAAGGCATCGGCTCGGCGCTGAGCGTCAACGTCGTGGACATGGACGGCGACGGCGACCTGGATGTGGTCGTCACCGGCAAGTGGGGTGGCCCGGTCTGGTTCGAGAACAAGAGGAAGTGAACTCCCGCGAGCGGGGCGGTCGGTCGTCGGTCCCGAACAGGACGATCGATGGCCCCGCGACGAGTTGCCGAAACGCGACGCCCACGGCGTTCCGTCAACGTCCCCGAGGCGAGCAGGTCACTTCGATTGCTGGCCTCCCAATACCCGGATACACTCAGTTGGCTCTGGCTGGGTGGCCGGCGCGGACCGAGCCACGATGAACACAGGTTTTTCTCCATCGATGGGACATATGGAAAGCACGCTCGAATCGTCGCCGTACGACTCGCACTCGCGGATCGCCCTTGATCTGGTCATTGCGATCGCGCTGCTGGGTCTGATGATCCCGGTGGAGCCCGTGCTGATCAATGGCGACGGCTTGAGCTATCTGTCGAGTGCCCTGGCGACATCGAACCACACCATCGAATCCAACCACATCCTGTACGTGCCCGCACTGAAATGCTTGATCGGTGGGTTGACCTTGGTCGGCTTGAAGCCGCTGGTCCCGCGTGTCTTCTTCCTGGGGATGCATCTGTGCGCGGTTGGGATCTACTGGCTGCTGGCGCGGGTGATCTATCCGAAATACCTCGCCGGACCGTTCTGGCCGCGCCTCTGCGCGGTGGGGACGGTCCTGTCGTACGGTGTCCTGTCGCGCTCGGTCGATCTGGAGACGTACTGCGCCGGCGCTGTTCTTCGACGTGGCGTTGACCGCCGTCCTGCTGGCATCGGACCTGGGCAAGCCTCGCAATGCGATCGCCGCGGCGGTGCTGTTCGTCCTGGCCGTTGGTTTCCACGCGACCAATGCAACGCTGGGGCTGTTCGTGCTGGCGGTGTTCTGGCGCCGCACACGAGGCGTGGGCTGGGCTCCCTTTGTCTGGTTTGCGGCGTCGGGGTTGGTCGTCGGACTGGTGGTGCTGGGCGTGCTGGAAGGCTACCGCACTGGCACGCTGTGGCCGCTCCAGCTCGACGCCTACTTTCCCCAAATGCTGCCGGAAGCGCCGATGAGCATTCCCGCGCGGCTCGGTCGCGTGGCGTTCGGGGCCACGCGGAGCATCGCGTTTGTGCCCTACTTCCGTGAGATCCGCGCGGGGTATCTCCTGTGCGCGGGGCTCCTGGGGTTCGCCGCCGTGGTCGTGGTGGCGTTGGGACTGAAGGGCGGCTCCGGGCGTTCGCGCGGCAGCCTCGGGATTGGTTCGGTGGCCTCGCGCTCATGGTGCTCCCGTTCGCGTGTCTTGGCATCAAGTACTTTCCGTCCGACCCGGAGCGATGGCTCTTTCTGACGCCGGTCGTCTGGCTCTTGTTCGGGCTGCTCTGGGATGCCGACAGGACCCGGCTTGGCCGATCCTTGGCTGTGGGTTTGGTCGTGATTCTGGGACTCTTCAACGTCACGTTCGGCCTGTTGCCCGAGGCGTACGGCGTCTCGAGCCCGGCCTTCAGCCTCGTCCCCGCGCGCGGCGGTTACCGGACCTGGAACGGCCAGAAAGCGCTGGGGGCGACGGTGCAGCCCGGCGATCTGGTCATCGCGCTGGGCCACGTCCATAGTGCCGCCTATGAGTTCCTGGGGATCTCCGTGCCCGTTGATGAGCTGGTCATCGAAACCCTGGCGAAGCGGTACTGGGACAACATCCCGGCCTTCCAGGCCCAGATCCGCCAGCAGGTGGACGCTCGGCTCGCGCGGGGCCAGCGCGTGCTGGTTTACGCCTTCTACGGCGAGGACAATGTCAAGATGAGCTGGCCCTGGTCCACCCTGCCCGGCTTCACGATTGGCCCGGAGACCGTCCAGTCTGTTCTGGACGAGTATCGCGCGATGACGTTGAGCCTGCGCACACCGTACGCTGTGGGGATCACCCGACTGGACCGGCCGGCAATCCACAGCGCGGCAGGTCAGGGCAAGTAGTCGCGGGCCAGATCCCGAAACGTCCGAACTTGCTCACGGCGCCAGTCGTCATCGCGACCGAGTTCCGCGGCCAGGATGTCGGCCACCCGCTCCGCAACCTCGGCGCTGGCCCTGCTGTCCAGAATCAAGGCGCGCGTCCGGCGCGCCAGGACGTCCTCGACCGTGCGTGCCCATTCGTGCCGGGCGACCCAGGCCACTTCACCCGCGCGGTAGGGAAGGTCCGGGTGGAGCGGCTCGTGCCATTCCGGCCGCTCGGCGCAGACCTGACGCACGGCCGGCGCGTCCGAGCCATACGACGACCAGGGCTCGGATTCGGTCCTGTCCGTCCACCCGTGCAGCCGCAGGGCCGCGGTCGGACAGGGACGACCGGGCAGACCCGCCACGCGCAGGGCACTGTCAACGGCATCGGCAGCCATGCGGCGGTAGGTGGTCCATTTCCCGCCCGTGATCGTCACCAGGCCGGAATCGGCCACCAGCACGGCATGCTCGCGCGACAGCCGCGACGTGGCCTGGAGCCCCTCCCGAATCCAGCAAGGGCCGGAGGCCGGCGAAGACACTGCGCACGGACTCCGCGCCCGGGGCCGGCTCCAGGTAACGGGCCGCGTGGTCGAGGAGGTAACTCACCTCATCGTCGGTCGGGCGCGGCTCGATCGCCACGCGATCGACGGGCGTATCGGTCGTGCCCAGCAGCACGCGGCCGTGCCAGGGAATCGCGAAGAGAAAGCGGCCGTCGTCCGTCTTCGGCACCATCACCGCGGTGTCGCCCGGCAGCGCCGCCTTGTCGAGCACCAGGTGAATCCCCTGGCTGGGCCGGATCAGACGGGGAGAGTGCGGGTCATCGAGCGCGCGCACCTCGTCCACGAAGACGCCCGTCGCATTGACGACCGCCCGCGCCTCGATCGCATATTCGTTTCCCGACTCGGCCTCGTGCGCCAGCACCCCCGAAACCTTGCCTCGCGTCTTGCGCAAGCCCGTGACCGGGCAATAGTTGACGGCGACGCCTCCCAGGTCGGCGAACGTCCTGGCCAGCGTGACGGCCATGCGTGCGTCATCAAACTGGCCGTCGCTATAGATCACTCCACCGCGCAGCCCCTCCGTGCGAAGTGTCGGCGTGCGCCGCAATGCCTCCTGGCGATTGATGCCGTGCGAGCGAGACAGGCCGAGCCGCCCCGCGAGCTGGTCGTACATCCACAATCCCAGTCCGAAGTAGGGCCGGGACCAGATGTTATAAGCCGGGATGACGAACTCCAGGGCATGCACCAGATGCGGCGCGTTGCGCACCAGGTGGCCGCGTTCGGCCAGGGCTTCGCGGACCAGGCCGATCTGGCCGCTGGCCAGGTAGCGGACGCCGCCGTGAATGAGCTTCGTGCTGCGGCTGGAGGTGCCCTGGCCGAAGTCGTGGGCTTCGAGCAGGGCCGTCCGCAAGCCGCGCGCCGCGGCATCGACGGCGGTGCCCAGCCCGGTCGCGCCGCCGCCGATCACGAGGATGTCCCACGGCGCACCGGCGCGGAGCCGGTCCAGATCTGCATCTCGCACGGGGAGGTTCTCCAAAGGGGGACGGCCGCGAACGCGGTCCCGCCCTCCGGAGCACCCCGGCGCGGGACCCGGCTAGCCCAGCCACGCGGGATGGTGGGCCGTGCCGTCGAAGTTACTGGACGTCTTGAACAGCTCGTACTGGCCGTGAGCGGCCGCCTCGGCGGTCTTCGCCAGCAGCGCCGCCATCTGTTCCGGGTTCAGTGGCTGGAACGTCCGCACCACCTCCAGATCTTGCTTCAAGATGTCCAGGCTGTCCACCCCCGTGATCACCACCGACGTCGGCAAGCTCAGCGCGTATTGCAGACACTCGGCGGGCGTGACCGTCTTGCTCTTGAGAATTCCTCCGTCCGCCATCGGCTTCATGCCCAGCACGCCGATCCCCTCGCGGACCAGAACCGGCACGACCTGGCGGGCGAAGCTGCGGAAATGGGCGTCCATGACGTTCAGCGGCATCTGTGCGGCGTCGAAGTGGAAGTCGTGCTGCTGGGCGATTTCGAGCATGCGCAGATGCACCATTGGATCCTTGTGGCCGGTGAAGCCGATGAACCGGACCTTGCCCGCCTGCTTCGCCTCCAGGACGGCCTCCATGGCGCCTCCCGCCGCGAAGATACGGTCGGGGTCTTCCAGGCGGATGATCTCGTGATGCTGGAGCAGGTCGATGCGATCGGTTTGAAGGCGCTGGAGGCTCTGGTCGATCTGCCGGGCGGCTGTGTCCTTGGTGCGGCCGTCGATCTTGGTCATGAGCACGACCTTGTCGCGATAGCCGTCGCGCAGGGCCTTGCCCATGCGGATCTCGCTGCCGCCGTCGTGATAATCCCAGCAGTTGTCCAGGAAGGTGATGCCCGCATCAATGGCGTGGCGAATGATTTCGATGCCGCGGGCCTCGTCCGGCGGACGGCCGATGTGATGTCCCCCCAGCCCGAGCGCGGAAACTTCGACGCCGGTGCGGCCCAGCTTGCGGTAGAGCATCTCGCCCCGCACGACGCCCGCGGCGTCCTCGGCCCCGGTCCTATTCGCGGCGATCAGCGGCAATCCCGACGCCACCGTCATGGCTTCCAGAAACTCGCGGCGCTTCATGGGGGATGCTCCTCGGGGAATCGACCGCTGATCGGAATTTTCTTCCTCCTCCTCTTGCATTCGGCGTGCCGGGAGTGATCAGTAGGGTGCGTCGAGTCCGCGATGACGCACCTTCCGTTCGGATTTTCGCCACCAGGAGCGAGACAGAAAGCGGTGCGTCATCGCGGACTCGACGCACCCTACCAATCGCTCAGGAACACCCCATGCTGTTCCCGCAATTGAAGCACCGATAGCACGTCCCACAGCGCACCGTCAAGGCGCCGCAGTTGTCGCAGGCCGGGGCGTCGCTCTGGAAGCGGGCGAACTGGTCTTGCTGGTCCTCGAACGTCTCGACCGTCGCGGGTTGGGCGTGCTGGTGCAGGGCCTCGGCGTGTTCCAGGTCGGCCATGGTGGCGGTGCGGTGGCCGTTGACTTTGACCACCGGCGTCACCGGGGCGGGGGCATCCTCATGGTAGGAGGCGTGGTGCGTGTCGCCGTCGCGGTTGGGGGTGTTGCCCTCGCGGTAACCGGGAACAAACTCGATGCCCAGCCAGCGGAAGATGTAGTCGGTGATGCTCTTGGCGATCGGGATGTCCGGGTTCTTGGTGAAGCCGGCCGGCTCGAAGCGGCTGTGCGCGAACTTGTTCACGAAGACATCGAGCGGCACGCCGTATTGCAGGCCCATCGAGACGAGGGTACCGATGACGTCCATCAGTCCGCCGACGGTCGAGCCTTCCTTGGCCATCGTGATGAACAGCTCGCCGGGGCGGCGGCCGTCGCATCCGCCATCGGGGAAGAAGCCGACGGTCAAATAGCCTTCGTGGCCCTGGATGTCGAACTTGTGCGTCATGCTCGCGCGGGTATCCGGCAGCCGTTCCCGGCGCGGGCGGGACGGCTGGACGGCCGGTTCGGGAGTGACGACCGGGGGCGGAGTGACGACCGGGGGCGGAGTGACGACCGGGGCCGCCACGGCCACGGCCTCGGCCCTGGCTTTCTCCTTGCTTTCTTCCGAGGTGGTGCTCACCGGTTGGCTCTCCTTCGAGCCGTCTCGATAGATGGCCAGGGCTTTCAGACCCAGTTTCCAGCCTTCGAGATACGCGTTCTCGATGTCGGCCACGGTCGCGTCGCGGGGCATGTTGACCGTCTTGGAAATCGCCCCGGAGAGGAATGGCTGCGCCGCGGCCATCATCCGGACGTGGCCCTGCCAGTGAATCGACCGGCCCCCCTGAGGCGGGGGGAAAGCGCAGTCGAAGACGGCCAGGTGCGCGTCCTTCAGGCCGGGCGCGCCCTCGATCGTGTCGTGCGCGTCGACGTGATCGAGAATGCCGCGGATGGTCGGGTCGTCGTAACCGAGCGTGCGCAGGGCCATCGGCACGGTCCGGTTGACGATCTTGAGCATGCCGCCGCCGGCAAGCTGCTTGTACTTGACCAGCGCGATGTCGGGCTCGATGCCCGTCGTGTCGCAATCCATCATGAAGGCGATGGTGCCCGTGGGGGCAATCACCGTGACCTGACTGTTGCGGTAACCGTGCCGGCGGCCCAGGTCGAGGCACTCGTCCCAGATCGACCGCGCGGCATCGAGCAGGTCGGCCGGACAGGTCGGGTCGATGGACTCGACCGCATCGCGGTGCATCTCCATGACGCGCAGCATCGGCTCGCGATTGAGCGCGAAACCCTCGAACGGTCCCAGATGCGCGGAGAGCAGGGCGCTGGTGCGGTACGCCTCGCCGTGCATGATGGCCGTGATCGCCCCGGCCAGGGCGCGGCCCTCGGCGCTGTCATACGGCCGGCCGCAGGCCATGATCAGGCTGCCCAGATTCGCATACCCCAGCCCCAGCGGCCGGAACCGGTGCGAGTTGAGCGTGATCCGGTCCGTCGGATAACTGCCGTGATCGACCAGAAGCTCCTGCGCCGTGATGAAGAGCCGCACCGCGGCGCGGAACCGCTCGACGTCGAACGTGCCGTCCTCGCGGCGGAATTTCATCAGATTAATCGATGCAAGATTACAAGCGCTATCATCCAAGAACATGTATTCGCGACAAGGGTTAGACGAATTGATAGGTGATGTATTCGGGCATGTGTGCCACTTCTGGATGGTGTCTTCGTATTGCACGCCCGGGTCGCCGCAAAGCCAGGTGCCCTCGGCGATCTTGTCGAAGAGCATGCGGGCCTTGTAGGTCTCGACGGGCTGGCCGGTGGTGACCGAGCGGGTGGTCCAGTCGCCGTCGTTCTGGGCGGCGCGGAGGAAGGCGTCGGTGACGCGCACCGACAGGTTGGCGTTCTGGAAGAGGACCGACGAGTAGGCCTCGCCGTTGAAATTCGCCTCGTAGCCCTGGCGGATCAGCGCCTGGGCCTTGCGCTCTTCCTTGGTCTTGCACTCGATGAATTCGAGGATGTCGGGGTGATGGACCTTCAAGGTCTGCATCTTCGCGGCCCGGCGCGTTTTTCCCCCACTCTTCACGACGCTGGCGATGGCGTCGTACACCCGCATGAAGCTGACCGGCCCGCTCGGCTTGCCGCCGCCGGAGAGCTTCTCGCGGCTGGAGCGCAGCGTGGACAGATCGGTGCCGGTCCCGGAGCCGAACTTGAACAGCATGGCCTCGGAGGCGGCCAGCCGCATGATCCCTTCCATGTCGTCGGAGACCGACTGGATGAAGCAGGCCGAGCCTTGCGGATGCCGGTACGCACTCTCGGCGCGCACCACCGCGCGCGTCTCCTCGTCCCACCGCCAGTTGTTCGCCGGCCCCTCGATGCCGTAGACGTGATACAGGCCGACGTTGAACCAGACCGGCGAGTTGAACGCGCCGTACTGGTGCAGGCACAGGGCGGTCAGCTCGTCGTAGAACCGCTCGGCGTCCTCGTCGCTGGCAAAGTAGCCGTCCGCCTTGCCCCAGTCGGCCAGCGTGCGCGTCACGCGGTCGATGAGCTGGCGGACACTGTGCTCGCGCCCGCCCTGGGCGGGATCGGTGCCACTGGCGAGGTCGCCATAGAAATACTTGCTCACGACCACGTTGGTGGCCAGTTGCGACCAGGATGCCGGCACCGCGCACTCGTTCTGCTCGAACAAGGCCCGGCCCTTCTCATCCTTGATCACCGCCGTGCGACGTTCCCACTCGACCTCGTCGAAGGGACTGACCCCGTCGGTGCTGAAGACCCGCGGCACCACCATGCCCCGCCGCGCGTTGACCGTTTGAACCGCCCCCGAGTCCGTCCGCACGCCCGCCGTCGCCATGGTCCGTCTCCGATTCCTTCGACACGATACGGTGAATATCTGGGCTGTATAACCGATGACCTGGGTCTTTGTCCACTGAAATCCCCGCGGGCAGCAGATCGCGTCAAGTCCACCGCCGCAGCCCGGAATGAGCCGGGGCTGTCATCGTAACTCCGGGGACACCATGGACTAAAGGATCGGGAAGGGGATCCGTCGGTGCCAGATCATCAGGGCCTTGATGCGTGCGGCCGACCCTAATTCTATACTTTTAAACTGGGCTAGACCAGAGATATGGTCAGGACACGAGGTATGGAAAAAATGAGGATTACGGATAAAGAAACTGTGTTGGCAGGGAGAGAAAACCGTTTGTGCGGTTCCTGGTAAATACGAAGACCGTTCCCGTGTCTGCGGTCGGCAGAGGACAGGAACGGTCGCGGGTTCGGGCCGACCTTGACGCCGGGTCACGCCCCGGCGACGACGCTCAGGATGCGGAGCGTTGTCTTGTGCTGACGGTGTCCCTTACGGCGGCGATAGCCCTTACGGCGCCTGAACTTCTGGATGACGATCTTCTTGTCGCGGAACTGCCGCGCGATCTGGGCGACGACCTTGGCGCCCGCCACGACCGGAGCGCCAATGGCAGGTGCCGCGTCCGTGCCCGCGATGAGCAGGACCCGGTCGAAGGTCACTTCCGTGCCGGGATCGCCGGCGATCTTGTCGAGGTGGAGCTGATCGCCCTCGCGGACGCGGTACTGGTGGCTGCCGTGCTCGAAAATGGCGTACATGGGACTCGCAATAGGTTCTACGGCCTTGGCGCAGACCCACCGACGAGCGGCCCAGGGGCCGCGGTCGGGCTGTCCACAACGAGGCTCAAGCCACGCCGGTATCCGGGATCGGGCGTCGACCCGATGCTTGCGTCCGGTGTCCCAGGCGAAGGTCCCACCCTATCAGAATGCGGGGCGGATGTCGAGGCTGAGAGGGAGTACGAGAAGGTCTAGAGCGGCCTTTCTGTGTAGCGGCGGCCGTCCCGGCCGCTCCGGAATCCCCAATCTGGAGCGGCCGGGACGGCCGCCGCTACACAGAGAAGCCCCTTCTCGTACACCCTCTGAGGCTGGTAGTCCGTCACTCGCGCGAAGCGCGTTGAAGGTCGCGCAGGGTGAGCGTGTGAGTCTTCGGCCCGGTGGTGACACCGGATGATGCTGGCCCGAACCGCGTTCCCGCGGCTCCGGCCAGCCATCGGGCGCGTCCGTTTACTTCACGGCTCCCTCGACCTTGGTCGCGGGGACTTCGCGTCGTTGACGAATGCGGGTTGCCCAGTCGGAAACCGTGGCCGCCCCGAGCCATGCATGACGCTCGGTCGAATAATCGCCCACGCCGCTCTCAAACTGTTGAAGAAAGCGGACCATGCCGACGAACCCGAGGTCGCGAGCCAAGGCCGCCAACCCCACGCGCCGGATTTCGACAGGGGTGAGAGTCGTGACGTTCATTTTGCACCCGTATTGAGCAGCCAGCCCAAAGGATTCTCGACCCTGACTTGAAGCACGGAAGCCAGACGAGCCGCACGGTTCAGGAACTTGTCGTCGGTTGTCAGCAGCACACTGGCCTTTCCCGCTTCCGCGGAGGCCAGATGAAGGGCATCGACGGAGTGAAAGCCGAGACTTTCCAACTGCGCTGCTCGCGATTCAATCCCATCATCGAGCTCGAATCCGCGTCGTGGTCAATGCCAGTGAAAGCGCCACCCTTTCCCGCCGCATCGGGTCAGGCGTGTTGTCGATCTCGACCTCGAGAATCTCGCTCCCCACCCACTGCAACTCCCCCGCCTCAATCTGCTGCAGAATAACCAGCACGGCTTCAGCTTCGAGTCGAATGCGGGACTGTGCTTGGTCGTCAAAGGGTCGGTTTAGACAACAAACGTCAAGGTAAACAGTAAGCATATCGGTTTCTTACATAAATAAATTAACAAATAGCCAGGCCAACGTCCATCTGCACTGAGCATCACAAGGACTCGCGACCGGCTGCACGGGTTCGCGCGGCCGGTCGCGTGTCGGGGCGGAGGGACTGGCCGGAACCGCGTTACCAAGAGGCCCCGGCCAGCCATCCGCGTGTCCGATTACTTCACGGCTCCCTCGACCTTGGTCGCAGTGCCGGCCTTTTCGTCCTCTTCCTTGATGTTGGTGATCATGGCCTCGGTCGTCAGCATCAGGGCGGCGATCGAGGCCGCGTTCTGCAGGGCGCGAGCGGGTCACCTTGGTCGGATCGACGATGCCGGCCTTGAACATGTCGACGTACTCGCCGGTGTTGGCGTCGAAGCCGATGTTGCCGCCCTTGTCCTTGACCTCGTCGGCGACCACGCCGCCGTCGTGGCCGGAGTTGCTCGCGATGTGGCGGACGGGCTCTTCGAGAGATCGCAGGACGATGCCGGCGCCGACCTTCTCGTCGCCGCTCAGTGTGTCGAAGAGCTTCTGGACGGCCGGCACGCACTCGGAGCAAGGCCGACGCCGCCGCCGGGCACGATGCCTTCCTCGGCCGCCGCGCGGGTGGCGTGGAGGGCGTCCTCGATGCGGGCCTTCTTCTGCTTCATCTCGGCCTCGGTCGCCGCGCCGACCTGATGACCGCCACGCCGCCGGAGATCTTCGCCAGCCGCTCCTGGAACTTCTCCTTGTCGTACTCGCTCTCGGTCTCCTCGATCTGGCGGCGGAGCTGCTCGATCCGCTTGGCGATCTCGTCCTTCTTGCCGGCGCCCTGGATGATCGTGGTGCTGGTCCTTGTCGACCTTGACCTGCTTGGCCCGGCCGAGCTGGTCGAGCTGGAGGTTCTCCAGCTTCATGCCGAGGTCCTCGCTGATGACCGTGCCGCCGGTCAGGATGGCCATGTCGCCGAGCATCGCCTTGCGGCGGTCGCCGAAGCCGGGGGCCTTGACGGCGCAGATGTTCAAGACGCCGCGGAGCTTGTTGACGACCAGGGTCGGCCAGGGCCTCGCCCTCGACGTCCTCGGCGATGATCAACAGCGGCTGGCCGCGACTGCGCGACCTTCTCCAGCAGCGGGATCAGTCGCGGAGGTTGCTGATCTTCTTCTCGTGGAGCAGGATCAGGCAGTCCTCGAAGACCGCTTCCATCGTCGTCGGGCGTTGGTGACGAAGTAGGGGCACAGGTAGCCCTTGTCGAACTGCATGCCCTCGACGAATTCGAGGGTCGTCTCGGCGGTCTTGCCTTCCTCGACGGTGATGACGCCGTCGCGGCCGACCTTCTCGACGGCGTCGGCGAGCATCTTGCCGATCGCCGGGTCGTTGTTGGCCGAGATCGTGCCGACCTGGGCGATCTCTTCCTTCTTCGAGACGGGCCGGGAGATGTTGGCCTGCAGCTCGTCGACGGCGGCCTCGACGGCCTTCTCGATGCCCCGGCGGACGGCCGTCGGGTTGGCGCCCGAGGTGACGATCCGCAGGCCCTCGCGGAAGATCGCGCGGGCGAGGATGGTGGCGGTGGTGGTGCCGTCGCCGGCCACGTCGGAGGTCTTCGACGCGACGACGTTGACCAGCTTGGCGCCCATGTTCTCGAACGGGTCGGCCAGCTCGATCTCCTTGGAGACGGTCACGCCGTCCTTGGTGACGGTCGGGCCGCCGAACGACTTGCTGACAGGATCACGTTCCGGCCGGTCGGGCCGAGCGTGCGTGCCGACCGCGTGGGCCAGGATCTCGACGCCCTCGAGCATCTTCCGGCGGGCGGCGTCGGCGAAGAGCAATTGCTTGGGCACGGGATCGAGGCTCCTGATCGCTGGAGTGGTCAGCGGCTGCGGCAGTGTCAGCGATCAGCCGGGAAGTGTCGGACCAGTGCCGGCTAACGGCTGCCGCCGACCGCTGATCCGCTTCGGCGATCGATTCACTTGACGATCTTGGCCAGGATGTCGGACTCGCGGAGGATCTTGATCTCCTCGCCGTCCACCTTGATCTCGGTGCCGGAGTACTTGCCGAAGAGGACCTCGTCGCCCTCCTTCGACGCCGATCACGGCGCGCTCGCCGGAGTCGAGCAGCTTGCCGGGGCCGACCGCCAGCACCTTGCCGCGCTGGGGCTTCTCCTTGGCGGTGTCGGGCAGCACGATGCCGCCGGCCGTCTTCTCCTCGGCCTCGATCTGCTGGATCACGACGCGGTCTTCGAGCGGGCGAATCTTGCTGGGCCATCGTCTCAATACCTCATCGAGATGCGGAATTCGGGTCTGGAATTGCGAGAATCTGTGATCCGAGAATCGGCAATGGGGCATCTGGAATCGAGCAGCGGCTTACATCATCCCCATGCCGCCCATGCCACCCATGCCGCCCATGCCACCCATGCCGCCCATGATCGTCGTGGTCGTCGGGGTGGTCGCCGGCTTCTTTTCCTTCTTCTCGACGATGATGGCCTCGGTGGTCAGCAGCAGGCCGGCGACGGTGGCGGCGTTCTGGAGGGCCGAGCGGGTGACCTTGGCCGGATCGACGATGCCGGCCGGCGAACATGTCGCCCCACTCGCCGGTCTCGGCGTTGTAGCCGAAGTTGGGGTCGGTCGACTTCTGGATGCTTGTTGACGACCACCGCGCCGTCGATCCCGGCGTTCTCGGCGATGTAGCGGGCGGGCTGTTCGAGGGCGCGGCGGACGATCTGCGACGCCGAGCGCCTCGTCGCCGCTGAGCTTCGAGGCCGTCGAGCGCCTTGGCGGCGCGGATCAAGGCGGTGCCGCCGCCGGGGACGATGCCTTCTTCGATGGCGGCCCGGGTGGCGTGCAGGGCGTCCTCGACGAGGGCCTTGCGCTCCTTCATCTCGGTCTCGGTGGCGGCGCCGACGTTGATCTGGGCCACGCCGCCGGCGAGCTTGGCGAGCCGCTCCTGGAGCTTCTCGCGGTCGTAGTCGCTGTCGGTCGTGCGTGATCTCGCGGCGGATCATCTCGATCCGGCCCTTGATCTCCTCGGGCGTGCCGTGCGCCCTCGATGATCGTCGTGTTCTCGCCGTCGATGATGACCTTGCTTGGCCCGGCCGAGGTCGGCCAGCTTGACGTTCTCGAGCTCGATGCCGAGGTCCTTGAAGATCGCCTTGCCGCCGGTCAGGACGGCGATGTCGCCGAGCATCGCCTTGCGGCGGTCGCCGTAGCCGGGGGCCTTGACGGCGGCGACCTTGAGGATGCCGCGCAGCTTGTTGACGACCAGGGTGGCCAGCGCCTCGCCCTCGATGTCCTCGGCGATGATCAGGAGCGGCTTGCTCGCGCGGGCGATCTGCTCCAGGAGCGGGATCAGCATCTTGGGCGTGCTGATCTTCTCCTCGTAGATCAGGATGTAGGGGTCTTCGAGGACGACCTCCATGCGGTCCTGGTCGGTGACGAAGTGCGGGCTGAGGTAGCCGCGGTCGAACTGCATCCCCTCGACGACGTCGACGGTCGTCTCGAAGCCCTTGCCTTCCTCGACGGTGATCACGCCGTCGTTGCCGACCTGCTCGAAGGCGTCGGCGAGCTTCTCGCCGATGGTCTGGTCGTTGTTGGCGGCGATGGTCGCCGACCTCGGTGATCTCGCTTCTTGTCGTCGGAGACCTTCTTGGCCTGCGCCCTTGATCGTGCTGCGACGACGGCCTCGACCGCCTTGTCGATGCCGCGCTTCAGGGCCATCGGGTCGGCGCCGGCGGCCAGGGCCTTGAGGCCCTCCTTGAAGATCGCCTCGGCCAGCACGGTGGCGGTGGTGGTGCCGTCGCCGGCGGCGTCGGAGGTCTTGCGAGGCGGCCTCCTTGACGAGCTGCGCGCCCATGTTCTCGTAAGGGTCGGTCAGCTCGATCTCCTCGGCGACGGTCACGCCGTCCTTGGTGACGGTCGGGCTGCCCCAGCCCTTATCGATGACCGCGTTGCGGCCGCGCGGGCCGAGGGTGCTCCGCACGGCCCGGGCCAGCTTCGAGACGCCGCTGGCCAGCTTCTGGCGCGCCTCCTCGTCGTAGGCCAACATCTTCGCCACGGTGGACTCTCCTTGACACGGGCTCCCAACCCTCGCTCGCCCATGACGAACGGCGGGAACCAGATTCGTTCGATGCCCCCCTCTTAGCAATTCGCGCGCCGAGACCGAGACTCGGCTCTATGTGCTTGTGCGCTGCGGGGTTGATGAAATGAGTGCAGCGCGCGAGGATGGCGCATGGTGCCACTTTGGCAGCCGATGGCCAGAGCCTGTCAGTCGCGGTCCGGTCTGGTCAAGGAGTGGATGAGGTTTGCTGTGGTCCCTGCTGCGACTCGGCCGTCCAGCCGGAAATCCAGTCGACGGGCGGCAGGCTCAAGTGCAGGAAGCTGTACTTGTAATCCTTGCCCACCTTGGCGCTGAAGCTGAGGCCCTTGTCGATCCAGACCGTCGGGTTGCCATTGATGGTGTCGAAGGTCGCGCTGCCGGCGATGTTGTAAACCATGCAGACGTGTTTCCAGGTCCCGTCGTCGGCGCGGTGCAGGCAGATGTCGCCCTCGATGAGATTGCTGGGGTTGCCATGCGCGGCAATCTGGATGTCATTGAAGTCTTGGTGCTCTTCGCGGGTGCCCTTCGCGCCGTAGAGCTTGCCGTCGGCGTCCATGGGATTGCCGCCCCCATATCGGATGACGGTCGCGAGCGAGGGGTGCGCCATGGCCCAACTGATGGCGCGTTGAGGAGAGGCCAGGGCCCAGGCGGTATCGCCGAACGGGTTGGTCTCGCCGATGATCCGGGCGGCGTTCTGGTAGCACCACTGGACGAAGCCGCCGCACCAGTCATACAGCTTGCCTGTTTTCTGGTCCTTGCCCGCCATGTACATGCCCGCGCCCTTCGACGATGTGCGGCCGATGACGCTGGCCATCTGGTCCTCGGCGATGCGGATGGCCGCGCCGCGCAGGCCGTATGCCTTCAGGATCTGCACGATCTGGGCCGGCGGCATGTCCTTGCTGCCGTCGAAGATGCGCGATTCGGCATCCTTGACGACCACGACCTGCAGCGGCACCGTGAACTGGCCGGCGGTCACGCGCGTGACGCCCAGATCCTGGCCGGTCAGGACGAATTTGCGGAGATGGGCCTTCTTCTCCTTGGCGGACTCCTTGGCGGGGTCGATCTCGTCCAGGCTGATGATCGTGCGGCCCTGGTCGGCCGGGCCGTTCTGGATCTGGACCGTGGCATCCGCGCCGTCGGCCAGGTAGATCACGGTTTTCTTCTGGATCTGAAGGACCTGAAGGGTTCGCTCCGCATCGAAGCCATTCAGGTCGGCGCCCAGCGACAGACCCTTGGTGAACTTGGGCATGAGAGGTCTCCCCAGCGGGCCGGCCCTGGCCAGGTAAGGCTCCGGAAGCACGAGGGAAGGAACGTCTTTTTAGCATACGAGCCGGACGGCCGGACAGGACAGGGATTTGCCAGGAGGTCGGACCCTGGCCGGCCCCGAACTGGGCTGGGTCGGGCCGGGCCCGCGAGATATGCTGAGCGGCGAGGTCCCTGGACCGGCTGACACTAACTTCCTTCATGGATGGATGTATGCGCGTTACCGCGATCGTCGCCACCTACCGCAAGGGGGGCATGATCGACTCCGCCGTCGCGGAGATTCTCGCCGCGGCCCGCGAAGAAGGGGCGGAGGTCGAGCGGATCGATCTGATCGACAAGCACATCGAGTTCTGCACGAATTGCCGAGCGTGCACGCAGGAGCCCGGCGCAGCGAGGCAAGTGCCCGATCGAGGATGACATGGGCGCGATCCTTGACGCGGTGGAGCGCTCGGACGCCTTGGTGCTCGCCTCTCCCATGAATTTTTGGACGGTCACGGCCGTCATGAAGCGGTTCATCGAGCGGCTGATCTGCTTCGCCTACTGGCCGTGGGGGGGGCACGCGCCGAAGGGCCGGGACAAACGGCTGGATAAGCCCGCCATCGTGGTGGTGTCCTCGGCGGCGCCGAGCGTGGTCGCTCGTCTCTTGACGAAGATGGTCGGCCTGCTGAAGCTGGTCGCGAATCTTCTGGGAGCGCGGACCGTCGGCGTGCTGTTCATCGGCCTGGCCGCCGAGCACCCCAAGCCCGAGCTGGGAGACAGCGTCCGCAAGCGGGCCCGCCTCCTCGGCAAGAGGCTGGTTTCGAGCCGCCGAGTGCGGTCAGCGCCGGCCCGCGTCTGAACGGGTGTACGAGAAGGGTACGGAGCGGCCTTTCTGTGTAGCGGCGGCCGTCTCGGCCGCTCCGGACTCCCAGAACCGGAGCGGCCGAGACGGCCGCCGCTACATGGAAAAGACCCTTCTCGCACGCCCTTCGAGGCGGTCTCGGACTCGCTCAGGCAAGGAGGCCAAGAACCAGCCAGACCAGGCCCCCGAGACCGGCGAGAAGGCTGAGCCCATAGAGCAGGCGGCTGCGGACCAGGATCGAGACCGAGGCCAGCACGATCCCCACCTGGAACAGCGCAATGCCGATGGCGAACGAATGGTGTTTGTGGAACTCGTGACGGCTCTCGCCCTCCAGGTGTTCCGCCTCCTTCTTGATCTCGTCTTTCTCGCGGTCGTACTTCGCCGACTCGCCGCGGAAGTGGTCCAGCGCCGCCCGGCTCGGCTCGGCTTGCCGGGCTTCCGGCGCGCCGGACAGGGCGAGCACGATCTCGGCGGCCACTTGATCGACATGGCCCTTGGTGCTCTTGGCCTGGAAGTAGGCCCACTGGTCGGTGGCCTTCGTCTGGGCGAGGATCGCCAGGTTGGCGGCGTGGCCCGACAGGAGCGACCCGATCGAGGCCATCACCGCGAGCACCGCCGCCGTGATGGCCGAGGTATACATCCCGGGCCGGCCCGCCTCTGGTCCGCCCTCATGACCATGATGGTGCTCCTCGGCGGTGCGCTCGACCCACTCTTGCGGCTCGGGGCCTTCTTCCATGGGATCATGCTCCCACATATGGGGACGGCACCCGGACCCGCGAACCAGCCGGGGCGGTATTGCAACCGATGACGCCAAGAGAGCAGCGTAACCGAGCCGGAATCGACTTGGTACCAAAAAAGAGCCCTTGCGACAGTCCCGTGAAACTGTGCCGCCTTTGTGAGACTGTCGCGAGGATACCGGGTTGGTTTCGGCTGACTTGCACGCACGGTTTTGGGTGCCACGGGTTCCGCTTTGGGAACCCGTGTCCGAGGCCGACCGGCACGGGTTCCCAAAGCGGAACCCGTGGCACCCAAAACGTCTCCGGCGCGATACCCCGGTAGCGTTGCTACAGTATCGCCTTTGTGCTTGGTGCGAGGTCGGGTGGACGTCACATCTTCGGCTGTGCCGCCCGGCCGTTGCTCCCAGCCCAGGTGTCCTCCCTTGGCGCGGCCTTGAGGGCGTCGTGCGCGCGATCCTGATCGTCCGGGAGGTGGCGGGCGCCGCGCAGGAAGCAGGCGACGCCCACGGCCAGCACGGGGATGACCAGAAGCATGGCGGCGGTCAGGTTGGTCGATCGCACCACGCCGGTCGGCAACGTCTCTTTCACGGGAACGGCGCCGATCGACCTCCAGCAGCCGGCCGGCCAGCGAATGCACCGCGCGCGGCTTGCCCAGATAGTCCGACAGCGCGGCGATGACGTTGGGCGAACAGATGTCTCCCAGGATATGAAGGAGAAAGATGTTCATTGCATAGGCGGCGGCGCGCATGTTGGGGTGGATGACGTTGGCGGGCACCGTGTTGCACGGACCACTGATCGACGCCATCAGGATCATGGCCAGGAACATCAGCCCGAGCGAGGTGCGCGGGTCGGGATCGAGGACCGCGAACAGTCCAAACGGGATGGCCAGCAGCACCGCCAGGCCGGCCCAGAGCAGATAGGCGCCGCGGTTGATGCGCACCATCCGTTCGGAGATCGCCGTGCCCAGGATGATGCCAATGATCGAGGCGGTCCCCAGCAGGATGCCTATGTTCGTGTTGGCCTGCTCGAGCTTCATGAGCCGGACGCGCTGATAGAACGTCGGGCCCCAGACGTAAAGCGCCCCGGTGGTGAACGTGACCGCGGCCAGGCCGAAGCAGTTGTACAAGTAGCTGCGGACCCGGAAGAGCTCCAGGTAATCGCGAATACGGGGGCGGTCGAGCTGATGGTCGTTGGTGAAGCCGTCCAGGGCGCCGCGGCCGGGATCGACGATGGCCAGGCTCAGGCCGGCGACCAGCAGGCCGGGCAGGCCCACAACGCAAAAGGCCGCACGCCAGCCGAAATGTGCGCCCAGAATGCCCCCCAGGCCGAAGCCCAAGGCGCTACCGATCGGCAGTGCTAGATAGAACGCGCCCATGACCCGGCCGCGCTGACGGACCGGGAACAGGTCGGCCAGCAGCGTCGGGGCGACGATGCCGTAACTCGCCTCGCCGATGCCCAGCAGCGCCCGCCAGACGAACATCTGGTGGTAGCTCGTCGCGAACGCGGTGCCGACCGTCGCCAGGCTCCAGAGCGCCACGCCCGCGGCCAGCAGCCAGCGCCGGCTGTAGCGGTCGCCCATCCAGCCAAAGAGCGGCGAGACCAGCGTGTAGACGACGATGAACGCGCTCGCCAGCAGACCGAAGCGCAGGTCGTTCTTCAGGTGCAGATCGCGGATGATGTCCGGCCCGACGGCGTAGAAAACCGACCGGTCCATGTAGTTCAGCAAGTTCATGCCGAACAGAACCGCCAAGGCGAAGGTGGCGCCCGGGAGGGCGCGAGTCAGGTCGGGAGTGCGGGTGCGGTCGGGCCGGGTTGACGCGGGAGTGGAGCCGTCCATTGAGCCGATCGTTTCGCGGGTGCTGTCCGACGTCCGTCCGTCGGGGAATGTCACCTCTCTTATACCCGCAATGCCGGCACTTGACGAGAGCCAGCCCGATCCGGGGGCGCCGTCCATTCAAGGAGTCGACACGAAGGGGGCTGGATGGCGGATGCCAGATTCCAGATTCCAGTTGCCTGATGCCTGATGCCTGATGCCTGATGCCTGATGCCTGTCTGATGCCTGATGCCTGATGCCCGCATCAATCATCAGACATTCGCCATCAGTCATCAGTCATCCGCCCTTCAGTCGTCGCGGCTGGCCGTCTTGCGGACGGCGTCGCGGTTCTCGTCGCTCCGGCTGGCCCGGTTGCTGCGCGGCGGCGGCGCGCCGACCGTCTCGGCATCGAGGAAGACAAGAAGCTCGGTCCGGCTCGGCGTCGTGCCCGGAAGCCGCATGTTCATCCAGCCCGACTTGGACTGAAGGATCCCGGGATGAATGCCCGCCGAGATCAGCAGCGTCTGGCCCAGTTTCCAGCCCTCGATCGAGCGGTTCAGCCGGGTTTCGACGACCTCGGGCACGTCGATCGACATGTCGGCCGGACCGAGCTCCCGCCGCGTGAGAATCTTCGTGGCGATGAGTGACTTGACGGTGACGGCCTGGAGATCCAGCGCCAGGTCGAGGGCGTCGCCTTCGTACGTCAGCAGGGGACTGACGCGCAGAAAGACGCCCTCCTTGAGACGGGCGGCGCCGGGCTGATAACCCAGGCCGGCGGCGCTGTCGCGCTGAGGGCCGACGATGTAATCGACGTCGAGGCTCGCGGGAGACGTTCAAGGTCTGACCATTGATCATCTTGATCTCGCGGTCCTCGAGCATCTTGAAGCCCTGCGTCACCTGCATCTGAGTGCGCACGAACGCCGCGGTCTCGACGTCGAGCGTCCAGATTTGTTGGCCCTGCGGCCCCGACGCGGCCGGGACCAGCCTGCGCGCCGACGAGGTAGCGCCACTTGGGATCGACCGCGGCCACGAATCGGACGCGCAGCTTCAAGAAGTCGCTCGGCTGGGCCGCGACGAACCGCTCGACGATCTCCTCGACCTGCTTGAGCACCTTCGGAGTGTGATACGCGCCGCATCTGCGCACGGCCGGCGGAGAGCACCGCGATCCGGTCGCCGTGCCAGAGGCCCGAGCCCGTGCGGCGGAAGATCCACTCGACGAGGGAATCCTGCGGATTGGTCGCCTCGTGCGGCAGGCTGGTGTATTTCGAGATATCGAAGCCGCGGAAGACCTGCCCGGGCTCGACCGGGAAGTCGGCGGGCATGCCGATATCCTCGGTGTGGGGCTTGGGAATCGGCTCGTCTTCCAGAGGCTCGCCGGGGTCGTCCTTGGTGCGCGCCGCCAGGGTACCGGTCTTGGCCCGGCGAAAGCCCGCGCCGCGGTCGTCGGCCGCGCGAGCCGTTTGCGCCACCAATCGCGCGGGCAGCAGGGCGCCGGTCAGAAGCGTGGTGAGCAAAGCCTTGCGCCGGTTCATGCCAGAGGCCTCCTTGCCCTGCCTGGCGGCGATCGCGACTCGTGGGCGCGGAAACAGGAAGGACGGACCGGCGTCAAACCGGCCCAATCGTCCGAACCTTATCAGAGGCCCGGGATCGACTCAAGGGCAAGTTTGGAGCGGGGGCACGAGCTCTGCGGGTGAATCGTCAGGGTTCGCTCCGGGACAGCGGATTCACCGACGCAAACTCGGCCGGGGTCAAAGCGGAGATCATCAGGATATGTCGGAGCTCGGTCTTGGTGAGGTTGGCTTCCGGCCGCCTCAGAACGCAATCGATCATCTTCTGGCGATCCAAGGCCGTCATGCCGCGAAACTGGGGTGAGACGACAAAGCCGATCAGGCGATCATCATCCTCAAGCTGGATCTCTTCAAGCTGGAGACCAGATCGAAGGGCTTTGATCACTTTTTCCTTGACGTCCACAGCGCCATCCCTCGATTCCGACAGCCCCGAAGGGGCGGCAGTGAATAGCCCGGGGCGTCAGCCCCGGGAACCGGAGCACGACCAGAGAATCTTCTTCTCCGAAGCCCCAAAGGGGCGACAAAAAGTCCGTAGGAGAAAGGCATCTGCCGCCCCTTCGGGGCTGCGGAGAGGGTTTGTGACGCATTGTTTCCAGTTCCCGGGGCTGACGCCCCGGGCTATTCACTGTCGCCCCTTCGGGGCTGTCGGAACAGACTCTCAGCCCCGGTAGCGGCCGACCAGGAGGCTGGCGTTGTGGCCGCCGAAGCCGAAGCTGTTGGACATGACGTAATCGACGCGGGCCTCGCGGGCGACGTTGGGCACGTAGTCGAGATCGCAGCCTTCGCCGGGGTGATCGAGATTGCTCGTCGGCGGGATCACGCCCTGGTGCAGGGCCAGCGTGGAGGCCACGAGCTCGACCCCGCCCGAGGCGCCCAGCAGATGGCCGAGCTGGCTCTTGGTGCTGGAGACCATCAGCTTGTAGGCGTGCGGGCCGAAGACCGCCTTCATGGCCTTCGTCTCGGCCAGGTCGCCGAGCGGGGTGCTCGTGCCGTGGGCGTTGATGTAGCCGACCGCCTCGGGGGGCAATTGCGCGTTGCGCAGGCACTCTTGCATCGAGCGCATCGCGCCGCGGCCTTCCTCGTCGGGGGCGGTGATGTGCGAGCCGTCGGCCGACATGCCGTAGCCGACCATCTCGGCGTAGATCCGGGCGCCGCGGGCCCTGGCCAGCGATTCTTCTTCCAGGATGAGGATGCCGGCCCCTTCGGCCAGGATGAAGCCGTCGCGATCGCGATCAAAGGGGCGGCTGGCGTGGGTGGGGTCGTCATTGCGCGTCGAGAGGGCGCGCAGGGCCGCGAAGCCGCCCAGGCCCAGCGGCGTCAAGGCCGCCTCGCTGCCGCCCGCGATCATGATGTCGGCCTTGCCGTACTGGATCAACTGGAAGGCGTCGCCGATGGCGTTGGCCGCGCTGGCGCAGGCGGTGGCCACGGCCGACACCGGACCGTGCAAGGCGTACTTGATCGAGACCTGGCCGCTGGCCGCGTTGACCATCAGCTTGGGGACCATGAACGGACTGATCCGCCCCGGTCCTTTTTCCATCAAGGTGCGGTGCGCCTCCTCGAACTCGGCCAGGCCGCCGATGCCCGAGCCGATCAAGACGCCCGTGCGCCAGTGGTCCTGTTGCGCCAGATCCAGGCTCGCGTCCGCCAGCGCCGACTCGGCCGCCGCCAGCGCGAACTGGGCGAACCGATCCAGTCGGCGCGCCTCCTTGGTGCCGAAACGCGACTCGGGATTCCAGTCCCGCACCTGGCCGCCGAAGTGCACCTTGAACTCGGTCGTGTCGAAGAGCGTGACCGGCCCGATGCCGCTTTTCCCTTCGATGAGGCCCGACCAGTACGCCTTCAGCGTCGTACCCAGGCCGGTGACCACCCCAAGACCGGTGATGACAACACGACGTGGCTTCATAGTCCTTCGTGGGTTCCTCGACGTAAGCAATCAGGCGGCGGATGGTCTGGAGCGGCGCCATTCCCGGATGAATGAGGGACCGGCTCGTTCTGCGCCGGCCCCGTGGTTCAGCAGAAGTGCGTCTCGGGGCGTGTTGTTACGGGCCTCGGCAAGAGTTTCCGACCGCGGTGACGAGCGCAAGAACGCGCTCGGCCACCGGGTGGGAGACCGCGGACTGGCGGGCCAGGCCAGGGGCCGACCGCGTCGAACGGAGCCTACTTCGTGTGTTCCTCGATGTAGCTGATGGCCTGGCCGACCGTCTGGATCTTCTCGGCTTCCTCGTCGGGGATGGTGATGTCGAATTCTTCCTCGAACTCCATCACCAGCTCGACGGTATCGAGCGAGTCGGCTCCCAGGTCACCCACGAAGGACGTTTCGCGTTTGATCTGGTCCTTGGCCACGCCCATCTGCTCGCTGACGATCTCGATCACGCGTTCTTCCACAGACACGGGAGAACCTCCTCGAAAACCGAACGCACGGCCGGCCCGCGTCCGACCGCGTGGCATGACGGCCCGGGCTCCGGCGAAACGCAAACCCTCAATCTCTCTCGCCGCCCCGAGGGGAAGTCGGTCGCCTCGTCTTGAGACAAAACCATACCCGACCGGGGCTTCTCCCCGAAAGGCCACACCTTAACAGCTACCGCTCAGATTGTCCACATCGGACGACGGCCGGCGACTCTCGATTCCTGACCCGCGCATTCCAGATGCCGGATTCCGGATTCCAGATCGCTGAGGGCGGAGGACCAATGGCCGATGATCGATGGTTGATCTCCAGGAGTTCCGAAGCCTGGGTGTCCGGCATCAGTCCTCATGCCGGATTCCGGATTCCAGATCGCTGAAGGCGGATGATCAATGGCCGATGATCGATGGTTGATCTCCAGGAGTTCCGAAGCCTGGGTGTCCGGCATCAGTCCTCAGTCATTATCCATTGGGAATCGGGAATCGGGAATCGGGAATCCGGAATCTGGAATCGGGGATTTGGAATCCCAAGCCTGACGAGGTATCCGTTCCTCAACTGGCGCAGGTGGTCATGCCGCCATCCACCGCGATAACCTGCCCGGTCAGGTAGCCGGCGCCGGGACCGGCCAGGTAGCAGACCAGGTCGGCGATGTCGTCGGGGTCGCCCAGCCGCTTGGCGGGCACGCGCTCCTTGACCTCGGCCTTGATCTTGTCGGGCAGCACGTCGGTCATGTCGGTCGTGATGAACCCCGGGGCCACGGCGTTGGCGGTGATGTTCCGCCCGGCCAGCTCGCGGGCCACGGTGCGGGTGAAGCCGATGACACCCGCCTTCGAGGCCGCGTAATTGGCCTGGCCCGGGTTGCCCGTCAGGCCCGAGACGCTCGAAAGATTGATGATCCGGCCATACCGCTGCCGCATCATGAGCATCCCCACGGCGCGACAGAAGTAGAACACGCTGGAGAGATTCGTCGCCAGGACCTCGTCCCAGTCCGTGTCGTCCATGCGGAGCATCAGGCCATCGCGGGTGATCCCGGCATTATTGACCAGGACATGTACGGCGCCGAATTTCGCCTCGACCTCGGCGACGATCCGGGCCACGTCCTCGACCTTGCCGACGTTGCCGGCGAAGCCCTCGACGGTGCCTCCGGCGGCGCGGATGGTCTCGATGGTGCCGGCCAGCCCCTCTAGCGAGCGGGCCACCCCGGCCACCTTCGCGCCGCAGGAGGCCAGCCGCACGGCGATCGCCCGGCCAATCCCTCGCGAGGCGCCCGTCACCAGCGCCACCTGGTCCGATAGGTCCACCTTGCAGCCTGACTTTGCGATCGCGGCGACAGCCATGATGGGGGAGTATCCCTACGAGTTCGAAAACAACGATCCTCCCGGCGGCGCCGGGGCTTCGCCGGGGAGGATAATCGGGGGGAGCCGTGAACTGCAAGGGCAAACCCACCGACCGGATTGTCTCAGGCGTAAAGAACGGTATTTCGCCAGCCTTCCTGGTCGTACTGTCCCAGGACGCTCAGGATGCGGTGCGCCAGATCGTAGGTATGCGCGGCGACGGACCGCCAGGATGATGCCGGCATGGTCCCGCCCCTGGTTCCACCAGGCCACTGCCAGTCGCTCGAAGTCGAGCCGGTTGTGAGTGATGAGAATGCGGCCTTCCGCCGCGGCAAAGAGTAGGTGGTCCTCGTCACTCTGGCCGAGGCGGCCGGCGTCGACCGCGGTCAGGATATCATGGCCATGCACGGCCAAGAGGCGGCCGAGCAGGATGTCCACATCTTCATCAAGATACAGACGAAGGCCGCCGGCCGCCGTCATTCCACGCGTCCTGTGGCGGGGTTGAAGCGACGGCCGAGCCAGGCTTCCGGTACCCGGTTGGCGGCCAGATGGCGGTCGATCTCGTCACGATGGTTCAGGTAATAATGCAGCGCTTCGAGGACGCGATCGAGGCCGAGATGGGGCAACCGGAGCGGGATCTCTTCCACGGCCAGCCCTTGCTGCCAGAGCTCGACGATCGCCCGAACCGTCGTCGCCGTGCCTGCGAGGATAGGCTCGCCGGCGTGAATCGACGGGTCGATGGTGATGCCGGCGGCAATCTCCGGATGGGTCCCGGGCATGGAACGGTTTCCTGGTCGGCTACGTTCACTCAAGTTCGATACTATTCGATCAACGGGAATCAGTTCAAGGATTCGATTGTCTCATGTCCGTGCCCCCTGCGGCCCCCCATTGGCCGACACCGGCGCAACGGCTGGCTCGGGCGGGGCGAAGCGGGGCGGTTCGGGCTCGACCGAGAAGCGGATGCCCATCCGCCGGCCGAGGTTCACCAACTGGTCGAGCAGGGCGTAGAAGACGGGCGTGACCAGCAGGGCCAGGACCAGCGAGAGCATCTGGCCGCCGATGATCACCTTGGCCATGCTGGCCCGGGCGCCGGCGCCCGGGCCCTGTGCCCAGCGCGATCGGGACCATGGCCGCGACCAGCATCACGGTGGTCATCAGGATCGGCCGCAGCCGCGTGTGGTTGGCCTCGATGATCGCGTCGTGCCGCGACATGCCCTTCGGCGCGGAGCTGGTTGGTCGCGTCGACCTGCAGGATGCCGTTCTTCTTGACGATGCCGACCAGCATGAACAGGCCGAACATCGCGTAGAGGTCCATCGGCGTGCGGAACAGCACCAGCGAGAGCATGCCGAACGGGATCGTCACCGGCAGCGCCATCAGGATGGCGATCGGCTGCATCCAGCTCTCGAACTGGGCGGCCAGGATCAGGTACATGAACGATGATCGACAGCGCGAACGCGATCAGGAAGTAGTAGCCCGGTCTCGCCCAGCGTCTTGGCCTGGCCGGTGAAGACGTAGGAGTACTGCGGCGGCAGGTTCATCTCCTTCAGGATCCGCTCGGCGCGGTCGATCGCCTCGCCCAGCGCGATCCCCTCGGGGTTGCCCAGCGACGGTGACGATCCGCTCGCGGCTGAGGCGCTCGATCTCGGTCGGCCCGCGGTCCTCGACGAGCTTGGCCAGGCTGGCCAGCTTGACCAGGCCGACGGCCGGCGAGGGGAACGTGATCTGGTAGCAGGTCCTGGTTGGTCGAGCGATCGCCGGACTCGGCGCGGAGCCAGACGTCGTACTGCTCGTCGCCCTCGCGGAACTTCGAGACCGGCAGGCCGCCGACCAGCACGCGCAGCGTGTCGGCGATCGTGCCGACCGGCACGCCCAGGTCGCTGGCCGCCTCGCGGTCGATCGACGACCTGCACCTCGGGCTTGCGGAGCGAGAGCGTCGTGTCGAGGTCGACGATGCCCCGGCTCTTTCTTCAGCTCGGCGATGAGCTGGTCGGCGTACTCGGCGAGCTGGTTCAGGTCGGGGCCGGCCAGGTTGACCTGGAAGGTCTGCGGCCGCCGGCCCCCCTGGAACGGCGAGACGTCGTTGACGCTGCACGCGCAGGTCGGGATAGTCCTCGAGGAACTGCGACCTCCTGCTGGACCGAACTGGTCGAACTGGCCGTGCAGAATCGGCGGACGTGGCCGGGAGTCCCACCAGCCGCGGACGGCTCGCGCGTGCGCTCTCCAGGTCGGTGATCCGGACGTAGATCGTCGCCGCGCGTGACGTCTCCCTCGCCCTTGACCACCCGGCCGCCCTCGGTCTGGCCGATCGTCGTGAAGACGTGCTGCGTCCCCTGCAGCTTCCAGATCCGCGCCTCCAGCTCGGTCAGGAGCTGGCTCGTCCGCTCGAGGCTGTAGCCCTCGGGCGTGGTGACGTGACCTCGTACTCGCTCTGATCGTCGCGCGGGATCAGCGAGACGCCCATCACCTTGCCGATCGGCACGGTGCTGGAGATGACCACGACCGTCAGCAGCACGACCAGGAACTTGTGCCGCAGCGCCGCCCGGAGCACACCAGCCGTAGCCGCCGTCGATCGAGCCGGTAGAAGAAGCCCGACTTCGACTTGGCCTGGTGGCCTGCCCGGCCGCGGCCGGCTCGAGCTTGAGGAACCGGCTGCAGAGCATCGGCGTCAGCGTGAACGAGACGAACAGGCTCATCACCACGGCGAAGGCGACGGTCAGGCCGAAGCTGGAGAAGAACCGGCCGACGATCCCGCCCATGAACGCGATCGGCAGGAAGATCACGACCAGCGACAGGCTGGTCGCCAGCACCGCCAGGGCGATCTCGCGCGTGCCCTTGCCGCGACGGCCGCCATGCCGTCCATCCCGTCCTCTTCCATGTGCCGGAAGATGTTCTCGTGGACGACCACCGCGTCGTCGATCACGATGCCGATCGCCAGGATCAGGCCGAGCATCGTGATGTTGTTGAGCGTGAAGCCCATGTACTGCATGAACATGAACGTCGGGATGATCGACGTCGGGATCGCCAGCGTGGCGATCAGCGTCGTCCGCCAGTCGCGGATGAACAGCAGGATCGTGGCCGAGACCAGCACGGCGGCCAGCAGCAGGTGGAACTTCACCTCCTCGATCGACTTCTTGATGAACCGCGACTGGTCGCGGATGACCTCGGTGGTGATGTCGGGCGGGCAGCGCCGGCCTTGAGCTGGTCGAGCCGGGCCTTGACGTCGTCGACGACCTTGACGGTGTTGACGCCCGACTGTTTCTGGACGACCAGGCTGACGGCGTTGTCGCCGTCGAGCCGGGCCAGCGGTCCGCGGCTCCTCGAACGAATCCTCGGCGCGGCCGATGTCGCGGACGCGGATCGGGTAGCCGTTGCGGTTGGCGACGATCAGGTCGTTGAACTCGTTGCTCGGTCTCGAGCCGGCCCAGGGTGCGCAGCACCAGCTCGCGCGAGCCCTGGTCGACCCGGCCGCCGGGGACCTCGAGGTTCTGCCGCACGAGGGCCGTGCCGCACGTCGTCGACCGAGAGGTTGTAGCCGGCCAGCCGCTCGGTGTCGACGACGACGTTCATCGCCCGGACCCGGCCGCCGACCAGGTTGATCGACGCCGACGCCGTTGACCGTCTCGAGCCGCTCCTTGATCTGCTTGCGGGCCAGCTCGGTCACCTCGCGGAAGTCGCGCCGGCCCGAGACGGCGATCGTCATGACGGGCATCGAGCCGGTGTCGAACTTGTCGACGATCGGCGGGTCGGTGCCGTCGGGCAGGTCGGCCAGGATCGTGTTGACCTTGTCGCGCACCTCCTGCATGCCCACGTCGCCGTTCTTCGAGAGCAGGAACTGCACCGTCACGATCGAGACGCCCTTCGGTCGTGGTCGACCGCAGCTCGTCGATGCCCGAGACCGTGTTGATGATGTCCTCGATCGGCTTGGTGACCGTCGTCTCCATCTCCTCGACGCTCGCCCCCGCAGCACGGTCGTGACCGTGCAGACGGGAAGTCGACGTTCGGAAACAGGTCGACGCCGAGCTCGCCGTACGAGACCAGCCCCAGCACCACCGGGATGGCCACGAGCACCCAGGTGAAGACCGGCCGTTTGATACAGACGTCGGAAATGGTCATGGGATCGAGGGGTCGAGGGGTCAGTGATCGAGCCGTTTGAGAAGCGCGATGGCCATGAGACGGATTTCGGTCGCCAGACTGATCAGTGGTTCCACGTCGGCGGCGGGCACAAAACCAAGCTCGACGGCGAGCAGGAGTTGACTCTCGGACTCGGCCAGCGAGCCGCGCGCCATGGACAGGTAGCGGATGAAGTCGCCGCCCAGCCTGGTGTGGCCCTCGGCGATGTGCGAGGAGACCGCGACCGCCGAGCGCCGGACCGCGGCCGTCAGGCCGAACCGCTCCTTGGGAGGAAACCGGTCCGTGAGCAGGTAGACGTCTCTCGCGTACCAGATCGACTTTCGCCAGATGATCAGGTCGCGGAAGTCACGAATCGTATCACTCATTTCCCCTTGTCCCCTTGTCCCCTCGTTCCCTTCTCCCCTTCCCGGATTTGGACCCAAGTCCCATCCGCAAGCTGCCCCAGATTGGTCACGGCCACCTGCTGCCCGGCCTTGAGCGCGCCGCGGACCTCGATGGCGTCGGGCATTTCGGCGCCTGTCGAAACGGGAACGGAACGGACCGTCGGACGGTTCGCGACCGGATCATTCAGGATGAAAACCTTGGTGACGCCCGCGTATTTCTCGATGGCGTCGCGGGGAACGACCAGGGCGTGGTCGTCGCTGCGGGTGACGATGGCGGCCTTGGCGAAGCCGCCGGGGCGCAGGCGATGGTCGGGGTTCGGGACGGCGACTTCCACCTGGAAGGTCCGGCTGACGGGATCGACGGCCGGGTTGATGCGCGCGACCGTGCCGGGGAAGGTCTCTTTCTCGTAGGCGGCCACGCGAATCTGGACGTTCTGGCCGACCTGGACGTCGGCGATGTATCGTTCGGGGACGTTGCCCCAGAGCCGGAGCGGGTCCTCGATGACGAGCTCGGCGACCGCGTCGCCTTCGCGGACCATCTGGCCTTCGGCCGCCTGGCGCTGGGCGAGCGCATAGGTCACCTTCGCCGGGCTGGATTTCGGCAGGTTGGTCGGCTCGGGCACGAGCACGACCATGTCCTTGAGCATCTGCTCGGCCTGCTTCAGCGCGACGTAGTTCGAGACCGCCGTGGCAATGACCGTCTGGGCGGTCACGATCGCGTTGTCGTACTGGGCGCTCGCGGTGGCCTGGGCGTTCTGGTAGTCCTGAAGCTGCTGGAGCGAGCCCGAACTGCGCTCGTAGAGGTGCTGCTGGCGCGCCACGTCCAGCTTGGCCTTTTCCAGCAACGCGCGGGCCTGGACGATCACGGGCACCCGGAGGATGATGCTCTTGACCTCCTCGTCGTGGAGGATGGTCTCCTTGATGCCGAACCGGTGCACCAACTGCTCGGCTTGCTGTTCGGTCAGGCCCAGCTTGACGAGCTCGGCCAGGTACTTGGAGCGGGCCTGGTCGATGGCCAGCTTGGCGTCCACGTCATCGAGCGCGACGAGCGGCTCGCCGGGCGCGACGCGGTCGCCCATGTCGTGCAGCACTTTCATGACCCGGCCGGTGCGCTTGGTGCCGACGGTGACATCCTCCCAGCCGCGCAGGGTGCCGACCATATCGACGGTGCGCTGAACGGGCCGCGCCACGACCGGGCGGACCGTGATGACCGCCGCCTGGACGGTGTCCGCATGAGCCTTCGTCTCGGCCGGCTTCCCGCAGCCGGCCAGGCCGAGCGTGGTGAGCAGGGCGAATCCCGCCAGGAAGCGCATCGCGGTCATGTCGCTGTACTCCAATCTTGGCCGAAGCCGCGCAGGAGGTCCGTGACCAGCCGGGCCGCCGTGTCCGGCCCCAGGGCCTCGCCGCGATAGACAAAATCGAGGATGTGGATGAAGGCCAGTCCCCGCAGGTAGGCCGCGAACGAGGCGACGCGTTCCGCGTCGATCATCCCCTTTTCGGCCAGCCGCCCGACCGCCTGGGTGAGCACGGCGTCCATCTCCTCGGCCAGCCCGCCGATCTGCGCCAGCACCGCCGATCCGTGCGGACCGAACACGAGCGAGAGGATGAACCGTGCCGCGGTTCGGGTCCGCGCGGCAGTCGGCGAACCGGTCCTCGATCAGGCCCACGATCAGCGCCACCGGGTCGGTCTCGTGCGCGATGCGTTCGCGGGCCTGCTTCACAAGTTGAACCAGCGGCCCCTCGAGCAAGGCGTCCGCCAGCCCCTGCTTGCTCCCGAAGTGGTAGTACAAGCGTCGGCTTGGTCACGCCGGCCGCCTCGACGATCTCGCGCACGGACGTCGCGTCATATCCCTGCGCCGCGAACAGCCGCACCGCAGCCTGCGCAATCTGCGCAGCCGCTTCATTGGAAGTCTCGTCGATGGTCTTTGTGCCCACGTCGGCCATGATTCCGGCTCTCTATACCGAACGGTAGGTAGGTATTGTCGCACAGGGTCCGAGAGGCGTCAAGGTCGATCCTTGGCGCACAGGCCCCCGGGGAAGTAGCCTGAGAGGACGTGTTTGCCAGGCCCAGCCCGACGCGCCGGAGGCGGCCCATGAACGTGCGCCCGATCACGCCGACGATTGCCATTGCGGACCAGCCCAATGCGGCCGATCTGCAAACCTTGCGCGGCGAAGGCTACGTGGGGATCGTCAACCTGCGGAACGATGGCGAGCCGGAGCAGCCGCTGACGACGACCGAGGAAGGCGATCAGGCGCGGTCGCTGGGAATGGACTATCTCCATTACGGCGTCGGCGGCCGGCCGCTCGAGGCCGCGGGGGTGGGCCGTGTCTGCGACTTCATCGACGAACATGCGGCGCGGGGGCCGGTCCTGGTCCATTGCCGCAAGGGCAGTCGTGCCGCGGCCTTGGTTCTCTTGCAACAGGCGCGTGCCCAGGGCTGGAGCACCAGCGAGGCCCTCGACCGTGGCGCCGCCATGGGTTTGACCCTGGAACCCGGTCTGCGGGCGCTCGTGCAGCAGTATCTCTCGTAGGGTGGGCACCGCCCACCTTTCTTAACCTCTTGAGTCCCGACACCCATGCTTTCCCATAACGTTTTCTTCACGTTGAAAGATCGTACCCCCTCCGCCCGCTCGGCGCTCGTGAAGTCCTGCCAGAGACATCTGACGGGACATCCCGGCATCGTGTTCTTTGCTTGCGGCACGCGGGAAGAGGGGCTGGCGCGGGCGGTCAACGACCTGGAATTTGACGTGGCCCTGCACATCGTCTTCGCCACGAAGGGGGACCACGACGCCTACCAGGTCGCGCCCCGGCACAACCAGTTCGTGAGCGAGAATCACGAAACATGGGCCAAGGTGCGCGTTTTTGACGCGGCCGTGGAGGTCGCTCCGGCGGCGGAGCCGAGCGCCTGATGGCCTCGCCCAGCCGCGCCTCCCTCCAGGCCATCCTCGAACGTTGCGGCGTGCGGCTTTCGGCCGCGCAGCTCGATCGGCTCTGGACCTACCACGGGCTGTTGCGCGCGGCCAACGCCGAGCTGAACCTGACGCGCATCCACAACTTCGAGAACATGGTGCTCAAGCACTATGTCGATAGCCTGCTGGTATTGCGGTTCGAGAATCCCCCGGGGCCCCTGGTGGATATGGGTTCGGGCGCGGGGCTGCCGGGCGTGCCGCTGGCGATCGCCCGGCCCGACCTCGCGCTGATCCTGGCCGAGCCCCGCCAGGCGCGGGCCGAGTTTCTCGACCGAGTGTGCGCCCAGCTCGGTCTGGAGCATGTGGAGGTCTACGCGGGCAAGGTCGGCGCGCATTTCCCCAGGCGCGTGCGCGGAGTCATCACCCGGGCCGTCGCGGCCATTCCCGAGACGCTCGAGCGGGTGGCAGCCATTCTCGAGCCGGGCGGCCGGATGCTGTTCATGAAGGGTCCGGACTGCGACCGCGAGATGGCCGCCGCGGGACAGGAACACGAGGCCCTCTTTCGCCTCGCCGCCGATCACCATTACGCGATCCCGGGCACGACGCACGAGCGCCGGCTGGTCGTGTATGAGCGAACCAAAGCCGCCCAGGTCGCCTCACCGGTGCCGGCGGTCCCTTCCGGTCCCGTGCGCGAAGTGACCAGCGCGGCCAATCCGGCCTTCAAGCAGGCGCGGGAACTGCTCTCGGGCCGGGGAGTGCGCAAGCAGGGCCAGGCGCTGCTGGCCGGCACGCGGATCGTCGAGGAGATTTTGCAACGGTTCCCGGACCGCGTGCTCGCCTGGCTGACCGGCGGCGACGGGCCGCCGCCGCCCGTTGCCGGACTGTCCTGGCTGCGGCTGGCCGATCCGCTCTTCCGCGAGCTCGACGTTTCCGGCACGCACGCGCCGCTGTTGCTGGTGCGCGTGCCCGAGTTCCCCGAGTGGCGGGCGACCGACCCCTGGCCCGAGGGCTGTACGCTGTTCGTACCGTTCCAGGACCCGGAGAACGTCGGCGCCGTGCTGCGTTCGGCCGCGGCGTTTGGCGTGGCGCGGGCGGTGCTCATGCGCGAGGCGGCCCACCCGTTCCACCCCAAGGCGGCACGCGCAGCCGGCCCTGCGCTGTTTCAAGTACCTTTACTGAGCGGGCCTTCTTTGAAGGACCTTGATCCCGCCACGGCTCCCCTGATCGCCCTGGCCGCCGACGGGGAAGACCTGACCGCGCAACCCTTCCCGGCACATTTCGGCCTGGTCCCCGGCCTGGAAGGGCCCGGCTTGCCCGAGTCCTTGCGCCAGGGACCGCGGCGCGCGCATCCCGATCACCGAGGGCGTCGAGTCGCTCAACGCGGCCACCGCCGCCGCCATTGCGCTCTACGCCTGGCGCAGTCGCCTACTGTCCTCTGCTTTCTGCTAGCTGTTTCTCCAGAGCTTCCACCCGTTCGGTCAGGGTGCGGAACTGTTCGCTGCGGACCAGGCCAAACTTGTTGAGGGCGGCCTCGACCCGGCGGTCGATCTCGGCCTGGAGGTCGTTTCGCGCCTCCTCGGCCTTCTTCTGGAGCTCGTCCTGGAACTCTTTGGCCTGGGTCTCGCTCAGCTCGGCCTGGCGGGCGACCTCCTTGCCGAAGTCGACCAGCTTCTCTTTGGTCAGCACGGCCAGGCCGACGCCCGTATACATGGTCTTTTTCAAAAGGTCGAACATCGTCATCGAAGGAGCCTCCTCGAATGCCCGGCGGGGGTCCCAGCCCGGTCCCGCCTCCCCTGGTATTGTACCCAATCCGCGCCGCGCCTCGCGAACCAGGTGCGGCAACTCGGGCACGATCAACTTCTCCAGCGCGAGGCGGACGGCCGCGCGCGAACCCGGCATGACCAGCACCACCAGCGCCGGCCAGCCCCCCGAGCGCGCGGCTGAGCATGGCCGCCGCGCCGATCTCGGCATAGCTGAGCATGCGGAACAGCTCGCCGAAGCCCGGCAGGGGTTTCGTCAGCAGTGCCGAGACCGTCTCGAACGTCCGATCGCGCGGACTGATACCGGTTCCTCCCGTGACCAGCGCCACGTGCAGATCGCCCCGGTCGCGCGAAGATTTCAGGATATTGCGTATGCGGTCCGGCTCGTCCGGCACGAGCTCCCGCGCGCCGACCAGATGCCCGGCTGCCTCCATCATTTCCACAATCAAGGCGCCCGAGGTGTCCGTGTCCAGCGTGCGCGTATCCGACACGGTGAGGACCGCCACGCGAAGGTGTGGCTCCGCCGCGGCCCGATGCGCCGCCACCGATTCCGACATGACCCCTCCTACGGAGAATGCGGTTGTGAGCCGCAACAGCCTGTGCAGACCACCCAGAGCCTCACAGAGAAGCGGGTTTTTTCACAGACATCGGCATCAGCGGCCGTCTACAATCGAATCTAGGCCGCTCTGGAGCGTCTCAAGAATGAGGTGGCGAGCGTGTTTCCATGCGGAGATCCGAGCATGCGCAGAGCGCGTTGCAAGGGAATCGGCCTCACACTCTTGATTGGCCTTGCGTCGCTGGCGATGCCGCTCGCGCGGGCCGACCGGGTGCGGCTCAAAGGCGGTGGCGAGGTCCGGGGCTTGATTGAAACGGACCCCAGGCAACCCGGCAAGGTGCTCGTCCAGACCGGCACGGTCTCGCGCCCGCTTGTGCTCGACCGCGCCAGATCGTCGAGATTGTCCCCGAGGCGGACATCTTCCGCGAGTACAAGACCCGCGCGGCGCAAACCCCCGCGAAGGCCGATGCACAGCATGAGCTGGGCCTGTGGTGCGAGCGCAACCGTCTGCCCGGCCTGGCCGAGGACCATTTCCGCAAAGCCCTCGAAATCGACAAGGAGTTCGCCCCGGCGCACAAGAAGCTGGGACACGTTCAGTATAACGGCCAGTGGATGACCTACGACGAACAGCGCACGGCCCAGGGGCTGGTCAAGTACAAAGGGAAGTGGGTCGCCGCCGAGGAGCGCGACCGGCGCAAGGCGCGGACGCTGAAGACCGCGGAAGTCGAGTCGTGGGTGCGGCAAATCCAGTTGCTGCGCAGAACCTCGTCTCCGGCACGTCACAGCAGCGTGCCGACGCCGAGACGCAGCTTGCGGCCATCCGTGACCCGGCCGCGGTGCCGGCCCTGGTCCGGGTGCTCGGCGGCGACATCGACACGCGGCGCGGCCTGCTCGTGCGCCTCCTCGACGAGTTCCCCGCCCCGGAAGCCCGGGACGCACTCGTGCGCCTCTTGCTGGACGAGGAAGAACCGACCGTGCGACGGGTGCTGGCCGACGCCATCGAGCGCCGCGCCGATCCGGAGACGACCACCCAGTTGCTGGGCCTGTTGCGCTCCCCGGACCCGGCCCGCGCCGGCCGCGCGGCCCTGGCGCTGGCGGACCTCCGCATCACGGATGCCGTACCCCAGCTCGTCAAGCTCCTGGTGCGCGTCGAGACGAAGATGGTGTTCGTGCCGTCGATGAACGCGGGCGGCCCCGTGGTGGGTTTTTCCTCCGGGCGCAGTTTCGCCGAGCTGACCGGGCCGGCCGTCGCCCCGGGCGCGGTTGCCTACGGCGCGGTGGGACCGAATGTCAACCCGGTCGGAGGTTGGAACCGCAATCCACCTTCGGTCCGCCTCGTCACGATCGTCCACAACAATCCCGAGGTTCTCTCCGCGCTCATCACCCTGACCGGCCAGGATTTTGGCTACGATGCCAACACCTGGCGGCGCTGGGTGGCCACGGCGTACCGCGCCCAGGAACAACCCGCGCGCCGCGTCCAGCAGCCCTGAGAGGGCGTACGAGAAGGTCCTTTTCTGTGTAGCGGCGGCCGTCTCGGCCGCTCCGGATTTGGGACTCCGGAGCGGCCGAGACGGCCGCCGCTACACAGAGAGGCCGCTCCAGACCTTTTCGCACACCCTTTGAGCCGCCTCGGCAGGTCCACCCGGCGACGGTACAATAGCACCGCGTCCGGCGGGGATCTTGTCGTGTGAGATCCGCAGCGGCGACGGAGAGCGGAGCGTGTCACACATCGAGCGTCGCAGCGTGATGCGCGCGGTGCGTCAACGTCTGGAAGCCCTCCAACGCGCGGGCCTGGACCGCGTCCCGGCCGCGCGCGTGCTGGCCGCGCTCGGACCCTTGCCTGCCGCGGCCCCGCCACCGCAGCCGGAACCGGCCGTCGCGCCCAACCGCTGCCCAAGCCACCGCCCGCGCAGGTTCCGGCGCTCGCGCCCCCGTCCCTATTCGGCGCCGCCGCGCTGGAAGGACCCGTCTTGCCGCCCGAGGAACGCGCCGCGGCGCTCGCCGTGCTGGCGTCCGAGGTGGCCGGCTGCCAGCGCTGCGCCGAGCTGGCCGCGAGCCGCACCCAGACCGTCTTCGGCGTCGGCAGCCCATCCGCCCGGCTCATGTTCATCGGCGAGGCCCCGGGCGCGGACGAAGACCGCCAGGGCGAACCCTTCGTCGGTCGCGCGGGACAATTGCTCAATGATATGATCACCAAAGGCATGGGCCTGCACCGGGCGGACGTCTACATCGCCAACATCTTGAAGTGCCGGCCCCCGGCGAACCGCGATCCCGATCCGGCCGAGTCCGATCGCTGTATCGGCTACCTGGAGCGCCAGATCGCCATCGTCCGGCCCGAGTTTCTCTGTTTGCTCGGCCGCATTGCCGCCCAGAAGCTGCTCGATACCGTGCTGCCGATGGGCCGCCTGCGCGGCAAGTGGCACACCTACCGCGGCATCCCCACGATCGTCACTTACCACCCGGCCGCCCTGTTGCGCAATCCGGCCTGGAAGAAGGAGTCGTGGGAAGACCTCAAGATGCTCATGCGCGCCATGGGCCTGAAGCTGCCCGAGGCCCGAAAACCGCGCGAGGAATAGGCGGCGGGACGGAAGGGCGGATGACGGATGACCGTGATCGACGCTGCCGTCTGCCCTCTGTCATCTGCCATCTACCATTCCCTCCACCCGCTTGACGTGGCGGGACTTTTATGCGCTATTTTCGAAAAGGCGCATACAAACTGGCTTCCCCCATCGAGACAGGCGTCGGCCCATGCACCTACAGAATGCGCTTCTCTCGCCGCCGGTGGCCGGGACGACGATCGTCCTGCGGCGCGCTCGGGCTGGGCGTTTGTCTGCGGAAGCTGGAGCGCGGGCTGGGCGAGCGGACCACCGTGTTGATGGGGATGGTCTCGGCGTTCGTCTTCGCGGCGCAGATGGTGAACTTCCCGGTCGGGCCGGGGATTTCGGGACATCTTCTCGGGGGCGTGCTCGCGGCCGTGATCCTCGGTCCCTGGGGCGGAGCGGGCGTGATCGCGGCGGTCCTGATCGTGCAGTGTCTGCTGTTTGCCGACGGCGGTCTGATCGCCCTGGGGGCGAATTTCGTCAACATGGGCCTGATCGGCGCCGTGGGAGGCTATGCGGTCTATGCCCCGTTGCGGCGGCTGATCGGCGGCCGGGCGGGGATCGTGCTGGGCGCGATGGCCGCGGCCTGGGTGTCGGTCGTGGTGTCGGCGGGAACCTGTCGCCTGGAGATGGCGGCCTCGGGACGGCTCGATCTGCTTCCGCGCTCCTCGGCTGGATGGGCCTGATCCATGCGGCGATCGGCGTGGGGGAGGCGGTCATCACCGGCCTGGTCTTGCGGTTCGTGCTGCTGACCCGGCCCGACCTGATCGCCGAGCCGGCCACGTCCGCGCCGAGCCGCGTGGCTGGACTGGCCCAAGTGGCGGCGGTCGGGCTGGCCGTGGCGCTGGCGGTGGTGGTTTTCCTCGGGCCACTGGCGAGCGAGAGTCCGGACGGGCTGGAGTTTGTCGGCGCGAAGCTCGGTTTGCGGGCGGATGACGCTCCGGCCTGGCTCCCGGCGCCGCTGGCCGATTACGGCCGGACGCTCGGAATCGCCACGGCGCTGGCCGGGCTGATCGGCACGCTGGTCGTCTTCGGCGTCGGCTTCGTGCTGGCCCGCACGTTCGTCGGCTCCCGGCCATTGAAAGAGGCTCCCGAGCCTCTCATCGCCACGTCCGCGGAGGAGGTCGCGGCGCACCATGCGGCGTGATCCCCGCTGGGCCGTGCTGGCCACGTTCGGCTATATCCTCGCGATCGAGCTGACGCCGCTGGGACGCTGGCACTGGCTGGCGGTCGAAGGACTCGTGCTGGCCTTCGTCATCGGCCTGGCGGGGCTCAACCCCGAGATGCTGGTGAAGCGCTGGCTGGGGTTGCTGATGCTCGTCGGTTTCCTGGGACTGCTGGTGGCATCGGGCCATCCTCGCCGTGCCGAGCTCGGTCTGGGAGCGGTCGCGGCGGCGATCCTGGCGAAAAACGGCGCTGGCCATCGGCGCGGTCTTGACGCTGGCCGAGACGACGCCGTTTCCCCGGGTCTTGCAGGCGTTTCGCGCCTGGGCATGCCGGCCGTGCTGGTGGCGACGCTGCATTTTCTGTATCGTTACATGCACGTGCTGGCCGACGAGGTCGACGCGCATGGTGCAAGCCCGCCGGGCGCGCACGTTCCGGCGCTCGGGACGGCTCGACTGGGTTCGATTGGGGGGCCTGATCGGCATGTTGTTCGTCCGGTCGCTGGAGCGCGGCGAACGGGTCCACGCGGCGATGCTGGCCAGAGGCTGGGACGGCACCTGGCGCACACTCGACGGGGACGACACGCGATGAATGCCGACCCGCCTGCCGCCGTCCGGGTGTGCGACCTGGCCTATCGCTATCCCGACGGCCGCGAGGCGCTGCGGGGCGTCAGCTTCACGATCGCGCCGGGCGAGACCGTGGCCCTGGTCGGTCCCAACGGCGCGGGCAAGAGCACGCTGTTGTGGCACCTGAACGGCCTTTTGCCCGGCAAGGCCGCGCAGCCGCTGCACGGCCACGCGCACGGCCTGTCGCTGGGAGGAGGCCGTGTCCCGCCGTCGGTCTGGATCGACGGCCTGGAGGTCAACGATCGCAACGCGCCCGAGGTTCGCCGCCGCGTCGGCCTCTTGTTCCAGGACCCCGACGACCAGCTTTTCAGCACGAGCGTGCTCGACGATGTTGCCTTTGGCCCGTTGAATCTGGGCCGAACGAAGGCCGAGGCCAAGGCGATCGCGCGGGAATGCCTGGCCCGGGTCGAGCTGATCGCCGCGGCCGACCGGATGCCGCATCACCTGAGTTTCGGCGAGCGCAAGCGCGTCTGCCTGGCGGGCGTGCTGGCGTGCGCGCCGTCGGTGCTGGTGCTCGATGAGCCGACAGCCAACCTCGACCCGCGTGGCCGGCGGCGGTTTCTGGAACTGCTCCAGGGCCTCGACGCCACCAAGCTGATTGCCACGCACGACCTGGAAATGGCGCTGAAACTCTGCACGCGCGCCCTGGTGCTCGACGCCGGCCGGATCGTCGCCGACGGCCCCGCCGCCGCGTTGCTGGCCGACGCTGCCCTCATGGATGCACACGGCCTGGAAGTGCCGATGAGCCTGAGACTGGGCCGCGTCGTCAACCTTTAGAGCTTGTAGCTGTAGGGTGCGTCGAGTCCGCGATGACGCACCTCCTCGCGCACGCCCCCCGATGAGGCGGGGCTGCCAAAGGTGCGTCATCGCGGACTCGACGCACCCTACCGAGCTGGGCGGTTTTGTAGGGTTCAATTGTGGGGGCTGACAAGGAGCCGGAAATCGGCTTTTGATCCGTCATGGCGATCTTTTTTTGCTTGTGTTGTTTTTTTTCTTCTCGATATCCTTTCTTTTCTCCTCATCTCCATTTTTTCCCTGACGAGCAATCACCCATTCTTACAATCCGGGGAGCGTGACAACGATGCGTGGAGTTCCCATCCGGGTCCAGAGCCACCAAGTTGATCCGGACAGCTTGGAAGCCTTTCGTACTGTGGACAACCAGGATTCGCTTTGCATGCACTCAGGCGTCTGATTGCATGCAGCCTCTCGTCACACCATCGAACCTATCTACCGGCCCATCGTGGCCCGGTGGGGTCCCGAGCACATCGGGAGGAACGTAACAATGCGCAGTGCGCAGTCATTCGGTACAGCTTCTCGCTACGCTGGTGGTCGTTGCGCTGACGGGGTCGAACGCCGCCACGACGGGTACAATCTCGTATTTCGCGAATGCGGTTGGCAATGACGGGCCCATTACGGCTCAAGCCGACTTCACCACAAGTGCCGGGTCTCTCCAGATCACGTTGACCGACACCGTGGCTGCGAACGTCATCCGCAGCGCCGGTCAAGCCCTGAGCGACATCACGTTCACTCTGAGCAACGCGCCGGGTGCCCTCGGCACGACGAGTGCCACGGGACAGTTGGGAGACGTGAGCGGGTCCGGCCTCGTGACCTATGTCACCGGGACTCCGACCGATGGCTGGGAGCCGGGGGGACACTTCACGATCGTCGGGAACACGATCACGTTGGAGACCATCGGGGGCGGCCAGCCGGCCCAGATGATCGCCCCGAACATTGCCAACGGCGGAACCTACACCAACGTGAACAATGGGTTCCAGAATTTCAATTCGTACGTGATCGGCCCGGCCACCTTTACCCTGGCCCTCACGGGTGTCACCGCGGATACGACGGTGACCGCCGCGACCTTCTCCTTCGGCACGAATCCGGATACGTTCCTTCCGGGGACGCCCGGTGTCGCCCGGTCCGCCCTTCATCCTTCCCGAGCCGGCAACGCTCGGCTCGGTGCTGGCGGGAATCGTGCTCGCGGGTATGGGCTTCCTTCGTGGGCGGCACCGGGCCCGGCTGGCCTGACACCCCAGACAGTCTCTGAGTGAGCAAACAAAGGAACCCACCGAGGGGCCCCGGCCGTCTCGGTGGGTTCGTTTCCTTTCAGAGGCTATCCGGGAAGTCCGGTTTTTAGCCCCGAAGGGGCGGAAGTTCCTAGCCCAGGGCGTCAGCCCTGGGTCGGTGGGCGTCGCGTCAGGATCCTCCTCCGGAGCCCCGCAGGGGCGACAGAAGGCTGACCTGACCCCCATTGGCAACCAGCGACGCGGCGGAAGCGATGGTGTTGCCCGTGGCCAGGCGGCGGTAGCCGAAGCTATTTGAGCCGATCACCGCCATGTCGTTCTGGTAGACCGTCGAACCGTTGGTGTCCTGCCCGTACCACCACATGCCGCGGCCCACGTAGTACGAGTTGCCCATGATCGGCGCGGTGCCATCGGCCAGGCCCATCTGGTATTCCGCGGTCTTGGTGGTGCCGGAGTAGGCACTCTGGTGCACCAGACCCATCGTGTGGCCCGACTCGTGCGAGATCGACTCGGCCGTGTACCAGACGGCGCCGTTGCCCAGGTTATCGGGGAACGAGAAGCCGCGCCGGATTGCTGGGCGAGCTGCCGTTCATGCCGCCCACTTGCGAGTAGCCGCCATACGTGTTGCCGAACCACGAGCCGTTGCCGCCGATGTCGATCTGCGACACCGGGCCTTTGAAGCCCGTGATCGTGCGGGGATCGACGGTCGTGACGTTGATGTTGAAAGGCGCGTAGTTCTCGGCGACGATCTGCCAGATACCCGTGATCGCGTTCACCTCGGTCTGGGACAGCGGGGCGCCATCGCCATCGGTGTCGTAGGCCGGGATGACGAGGTTGGTGAAACCCAGCCAGCTCGACACGGTGTCGCCCGTGAAGTTCAGGTATTACCCCGGCAAGAAAGTAGGTCGGACAATCCTGTCCGACTCCCCCGGCCTGTCGGACAGGATTGTCCGACCTACACGAGGATCTTCTTTGCCGGGGTAATAGAGCATGGCGGGTGCCCCGGGCAGACTGTTCAGAGCGGGCACCGCCAGCCCGGCGGCGGCCGCCCCGGCCGTCACGACCGAACCCGCGCTCGCGCCGGCCGCCGCCCCGGTGTGGTCGGGCGGATGGCTCGCCTGAACCGAGGCCGGGACCGGACTGCCCACCTGCTGGAGCAGGTGCCCGACACCCAGCTCGTCAGCGCAGAGGACCAGCCGGGCTTCCAAATCCTCACACGCAGGACGATACGTCGTCAGGACCGAACGGCCCAGGGACCGCCGCGCGGTCCGGTTGCGCAACCAGTTCATGGATGTTCCTTCGGGAAAGCTCGTCACTGAGCAAAGCTAGAACACACTACGTCCGAGCGTCGCACGTAGACGCAGGACAAGGCCGAACCCCGCCTAGGCTCCAACCGAGGAATGCAAACGTTCGTGTATGACTAGCTGGATGGAGGCATTTAAGCCATGCGTATGATCACGCTACAGGCATTTCATAAAGACTTTGCCGCGAGTAATCTAGAGTCCGGGACGAACGGCTCGCAAGAGCGAGTTGAAAAAATGAATCAACTAATTTTCTATAAGTTGCAGTTCACATCTTGATTGAAAAAGTTGACCAAAAGCCTCATTCTGACGGACGATCGCAAACCGCCACAGTCTCCGAGCCACACGCGGAAGCCTTCCGTCTCTCGGCCCTGGTGCTCACAAAAAGAGGCAGACCCGGGCGGCATGTGGCCGTGGGCAGGCCACCCGGCGCCTCTCAACATGACCTCTCAATAAGGGGGAAGGCGTTACCAGAACACCGCCGGCTGTACGCTGGCGCTTCACAATACACGACGTTGTTGTTTTTTTGGAACACGGCGGGATGATTGGGTGGACTCTTCTTCATTCCCTTCTAAACATTAAGAGACGCCCTTCCCACAAGCCAGTGGCGAACACCGTCCCAACCGCAGGAGATGCCACATGCCAGTCAGAGGGTTCGGTTCCGGCTCATCCCGTCTGGGGATGCTGGCCCTGGTCGTTCTTTGCGCCGGGCAGGCGCGCTGATGTGATCTTCACCTACTCGAGCGGGAACAACGCGGCAACCGCGCTGTTCTCCAGGGCGTCCAACGGCGACCTCGAGATCACGGTGACGAACACCAAGGCGAACACCAACGACATCGCCAACGGGATTTGCCAGGTTCAGTTCACCATCAACACGAGCACCGTGGGTGCGCCGACAGCCTTCACCGAGCTGATGGCGTCCAAGATCGTCACCGTCAAGAATGGGCCCGGCACCGTGACCGGCCCGTTTGACTACACACCGCCCGCGACCGATCCGAACCTCCACTGGTCGTTCGTCCCGAGTCATCCCGATGCGCGGACTTTCAACCTGGTCAACGTCTCCGGAGGCGGTCTGACGGGACCTGGTGGGCAACCCGTGGAGCTGATCATCGCGGCCAACTCCCAGCCTTCCTCGAACAGCCCGCAGGCCCACAATCCGTCGTTCAACGGGTCGGCCACGTTCTTCCTGGCGGATTCCCTGGTGCCCGCCGACCTGAAGGTGACCGACATTACCGGCGTGAGTTTCTCCTTCGGGACGGAACCGGAGACGCTCCTGGCCTGCGCGGGTCCCGGGGTGTACGTCCCTCCCGTCAACCCCAACGTGGGAGCTGTACCCGAGCCGGCGACAGGGGTGATGGCTCTGTCCGCGCTCGCGGCCCTGGCATTCGTGCGCTTCGGGAAGCGCTGCGGTTCCTTCTTGCGGCTGGCTTTCTGATCCTGAAAAGGTGTACGAGGCGGATGGGGCGAATCCTGCGCCGAGTCCGAACGATGATATCGTGTCCGGAACGGTGATCTTGTGACGGCACGGTGCGTCTTCCTCTTCATTTTCTTCTTCCGCCGCGTGCCGTCGGGCAGTCTTACGCATAAGCTCTTCTTTGACAATACGTTGCGAAAAATGCACGAACCGAAAAGGGGTCAAAATACCCGCCTGCGCCAGTGACCGTTTGAAGCCAACGGGCGGAAGGTGAAAACCCCCGACGGGGCAAGTGGTTACGACCGGTTGCAGGCCCGTTCGCCAGGTTCGCGAACGGGGGTTTTCACGCGCTGAAAGCGGTCAAGCGACCAAGTCTCGCCCGGACGCGGATCTACCTGGAAAACTCATTGGACGCAGCCTGGTCGGGAGATCATCATGGGCGGTGGTCGCGGGGGATGCTCCCCCCCTCCCGATCCGCGATGCCACGGTCGGCGTACACTCCCTCCTTTCTTCCCTCCGTCTCGGGACGTATTCCATGACTCGGAAACGCATGCACGCAATGGCGGTCGGGATGGCCGCGACGCTGGCTCTCTGCGCCAGCGCCCAGGACAAACCGCAACCCCGCTACGCCGGCGCCACGGCCCAGGGGGTTCTCCTTCCCAACGGCTGGACGATCGCGCCCGCTGGAGATCAGATCTCGCTCAAGGACTTGCCCCTGAACATCGTGCCGCTGCCGGACAATCAGCATGTTCTGGTGGCGAGCAGTGGTTACAACGCCCACGAGCTGAGCCTGATCGACCTCGGCTCGCAGCGCATCGCGGCGCAGCAGGTCGTGCGCCAGAGCTGGTTTGGACTGGTACACGATCCGCGCTCCAGCCGGATCTGGTGGTCGGGGGGCGGCAGCGGGACGCGGAATGCGTACCAGATCCACGGCGCGGAGATGGCCCGCGTCGGTGATGCCGAGCCGGTCCTCCCCAGGAAGAAGGACGCCGCCAAGTCGCCGAAGAACGAGCGGCGGTTTGCCAGCGGGATGGTCCTGTCGGCGGACGGCAAGACCCTCTTCGCGCTCGATATCGACGCGAGCCGGCTGGAAGCGATCGACGTGGCCTCGGGCGCAGTGCGGGCCGCGGCCAAGGTCGGCACCCGGCCCTATGATGTCGTCCTGGCGCGAATGGTTCCCGGCTCTACGTCTCCGATTGGTCCGGCCGCGCCGTGCTGGCCGTCGATCCCAACGACCTGCGCGTGGTGGCCAAAATCAGCGTGGGCGAGCATCCCAACCAGATCGCGGTCCACCCGACCGACGGCCGGATCTTCGTCGCCTGTGCGTCGAGCAACTGTGTCTCGGTCATCGATACCGCCCGGGGCGTCGTCACCGAGACGATCATGACCGCCCTGTTCCCGCTCGCCCCCGAAGGCAGCACGCCCGACGCGCTGGCCGTCGCCCCCGATGGCAAGACGCTGTTCGTCGCCAACGCCGACAACAACTGCGTGGCCGTCATCGACATCGCCGCCGCGGGCAAGAGCCAGGTCAAGGGCTTCGTGCCCACCGGCTGGTACCCGACCGCCGTGGCCGTCACGCCCGACGGCAAGCGCCTGCTGGTCGGCGTCGGCTGGGGCAATCAATTCAAGCCGAACCCGTTCAACGAACCGGCGAAGGCGCCGAAAGAGGGTGCCGACTCCGCCGCCACCCGCCGCTATCCGGGCTTCCCCTACATCGGCTCGACCCTCTCCGGGGCGCTCTCGATCGTGCCCGTGCCGGACGAGAAGCAGCTCGCGGCCTTCACCGAGACCGTTTACAAGAACTGCCCCTATTCGGACAAGCTCCTGACCGCCGTTCCGAGCACCGCCAGGACGGCCATCCCCACCAAGGTCGGCGATCCGTCGCCAATCAAGCACGTTCTTTACATCATCAAGGAAAACCGCACGTACGACCAGGTTTTCGGCGATCTGGAGAAGGGCAACAACGACCCGTCGCTGGTGATGTTCGGCGAACAGGTCAGCCCCAACCATCACAAGCTGGCGCGGGAGTTCGTCATCCTGGACAACCTGTACTGCAACGGTCACGTCTCGGCGGATGGCCACCCCTGGTCCACGATGGCGTACAACACCGACTACATCGCGCGAACTGGGCCCTGACCTATTCCGGCCGCGCAGGCGTCGATAGCGACGACGAGGCCGAGCTGTCGAAAGCCCCCTCGGGCTATCTCTGGGACGCCTGTGCGCGACACAACCTGTCGTACCGCACCTATGGCGAGTATGGCCGGCGCGTGAGCCAGCCCGACGGCACGGTCACCATGGAGGGAGCGGTGCCCGGCCTGGTCGGCCACGCCAGCCCGGATTATGGCATGACCCATCAACCCGGCAAGAAGCACCGCGACACCGACAACGCGGACGTCTTCATCCGCGAGCTCCGCGAGTTCGAGAAGAACAACAACCTGCCGGCCTTTCATGGTCATGAGCCTGGGCGAAGACCACACCACGGGCACGGCCACCGGCACCTTCACCCCGCAAGCCTGCGTGGCCAGCAATGACGTGGCCCTCGGGAAGATCGTCGAGGCCATCAGCCATTCGAAGTACTGGCCCGAAACGGCGATCTTTGTCATCGAGGACGATGCCCAGAACGGCCCCGACCATGTGGACGCCCACCGCACGGTGGGGCTGGTCATCAGCCCTTACACCAAGCGTCATCATCTCGATAGCACGCAATATCAGACCGTCAGCATGCTGCGGACCATGGAGCTGATCCTGGGCCTCGAGCCGCTCAGCCAGTACGACGCGGCGGCCCACCCGATGCTGGAATCGTTCACCGACAAGGCCGACCTGACGCCTTACGTCGCCGAGGCCGCGCGGATCGACGTGAACACCGTCAACTCGCCGCTGGCCTATGGAGCCGAGCGCTCGAACCGGATGGACTTCAGCGAGTACGACCGGGTCGATGATTTCGAGCTCAACGAGGTCCTCTGGCGGGCCGTGCGCGGCACCGACGCCCCCTTGCCCGCCCCCGTGCGCCGGGCGATCGCCTACCGGCCCGCGACCGGTCGGCCTTGACCGAGCGAATACGACTGCTAAAGGGGCCGTCTGATCAGAAAGGGGGGACGGGAAGTCTGGTTTTCAGCCCCGAAGGGGCGACAGTGAATAGCCCGGGGCGTCAGCCCCGGGAACCGAGGAACGCCCCAAGAAAAGCCTCTATTCAGCCCCAACGGGGCGACAGTGAATAGCCCGGGGCGTCAGCCCCGGGAACCGAGGCCGCGACCAGAGAATCTTCCTCCGCCGGGGCTTTTGTGGCGCGTCGCTCCCGGTTCCCGGGGCTGACGCCCCGGGCTATTCACTTCCGCCCCGTTGGGGCTACAGAATGAAGAGGGGACCATTTCTCAGCCACGTCGCGGAGCCCAGGGCACCAGGAGCAACGACCATGTTCGCGGCATCGCTTTTCTGCGCGGTCGGTCTTGCCACCGGCTGGGTCGACATCACGCCCGAGGACCAGAAGTCGTACGACGCCGCCAGCGCGGCTGCCGCCAAGGACCCGGCCGCCCATGTCAAGCTGGCGCTCTGGTGCGAACAACACGGCCTGGAAGCCGAGCGCCTCAAGCACCTGGGCATGGCCGTGACCCTCGATCCCGGCAACGCCCTGGCGCGCGGCCTGATGGGTCTGGTGCGGGAGGCGGGCAAGTGGTCCTCACCGGAAACGGTCGCTGACCGCGTCCAGGCCGATGCCGACCTCACCGCCCGCCTGGCCGAATACAACGCCCGCCGGGCTGGGATGAAGGACACCGCCCGGGAACACTGGGACCTGGCTCTCTGGTGCGATCGGCACGGCTTGAAGCCCGAGGCAATGGCCCATTACACGGCCGTCACCCGGCTCGCGCCGAGAAACCCGACGCCTGGAAGAAGCTCGGCTTCATCAAGCAGAAGAACCGCTGGGTGCGTCCCGAGCAGGCCACCGCCGAAGAGACCGAGCGCAAGGCCCAGTCCGAAGCCACCGCGCGCTGGGAACCGAAACTGACCACCTGGCGCACCTGGCTGGCGTCCGCGACACCGGACCTGAAGACCCAGGCCGCGCAACAACTCGCCACCGTGACCGATCCCCGCGCCGTCCCCGTCGTCTGGAAGGTCTTCGTGGTCAAGGGCCGCGGCACTCATCTCCAGGAGGCCGTGCAGCTTTTCGGCCAGCTTGACACCCCGGCCGCCGCCCCACCCTTGATCGCCCTTGCCGTCAGCGCCGACGACCCGCAGGTCCGCCGAACCGCGTCCGAAACCCTCACCCAGCGCGATCCGCGCGAGTCCCTCGACACGCTCATCCGGCTGATCCGCACGCCCACCCGGTACAACGTCCAGGACAAGACCGGCAAGGACGGCCACGTCGTTCGCCGTGTCCTGAAGGTCGAGGCCCAGTCCTTCAACCTCAACCGCGAGTACGTCGCGCCGCCGCCACCCCCGGATAGTTCGCAGTTGTGGATGAAGGCCCTGAGGTCTCCGGACGTTCAAGGGGCAAAGGTCGCGGCGGCCCGGCTGAACTCGGGCGGCGCCCTGACTTCTCAGGACCGGCTGACCACGCTTCTGCTTCGGGGTCAGATCGTGCTGGCCGACACGCAGGTCCGCGTGCAACAAAACGCCGCCGCCTACCGGAATGCCCTCACTGCCACCGAGCAACAGTTTCAGCGCGACGTGGCCACCCTCGACGCCCAGAACGCCGTGATTACCCAGACGAACGCCCGCGTCGTCCCGCTCCTCGAATCCATGACCGGCGAGCAGCTCGGCGATGACGCCGAGGCCTGGACGAAATGGTGGGCCGACGAGCAGGGGTACTCCTACCAGCCGCCCGAGAAGCAGAACTTCTACCAGCGGGCGCCCCGTTATCAACCCTCCTATTCGAGCTCGGTCCTGCGGTTCCGCCACGCCTGCTTTGCCAAGGGCACGCTGGTGCAGACCCTCGACGGCCCCAAGCTGATCGAAACCCTGCGCATCGGCGACCGCGTGCTCTCCCAAGACATCCACAACGGTACGCTGCTCTACGAGCCGGTCCTGGCCGTCTTCCATAACCGGCCCAACGCCACCCTGCGCGTGCACCTGGACGGCTCGGATACGCCGATCGTCGCCACGCCCATTCACCGGTTCTGGAGGATCGGTCAGGGCTGGGTCATGACCCGAGAGCTCAAGCCGGGCGATCGAATTCGTATCGTCGGCGGTCTGGCCCGCGTCACGGAAATCACCGAGGACAAGGTCCAGCCCGTCTTCAACCTTGAGATCGCCCAGACGCATAGCTTTTTCGTCGGTGCTCGACTGGCCCTGGTTCATGACAACAGCCTGATCGAGCCGGTGTCCGAGCCGTTCGATGCCGAACCGGCCATCGGGTCGGTTGCTCGTAGTGATTGATTATGTGTGTCGAGAATGGATTTCTGAACCCTCTCCCCTTGCGGGAGAGGGGGTCGGACAGGGCCATCGGCTCCTTTCGGAACAGACTCCCACTACTTGCCGTTCAGCTCCTTGATCTGGATATTGCGGAACTGCACCAGGCTGGGCGGTCCCAGGTACTTGCCGTCCTTGAACCCGCCGTGATGCTGGAGCGCGATCGGTCCGCGGGCGGGAATGCCGGGAAGCTGCGCGTTTTCAATGACCAGAACGCCGTTGAGCTTCACGCAGGCACGGTCGCCCTTGAGAGTGATCTCGAACTCGTTCCACTGGCCGACAGGTTTGTCTGCCTGGTGCTTCGGCGTGGCGCCCGCGCGGACTTCAGGAGGCATCTTCGCGTCCATGCGGTAGCCGTAGATTTCGCCGGAGCCGATCGGCCAGCACCAGATGTTCACCTGACTCTTGCCCGTCATGTCGCGCAGATAGACGCCCGAATCGCTGTCGGGCAGGCTGAACTTGTACTCCTTGCCCGTGATGTCGCGGGCATGCGTGCCGTCGGGCAGGATGTACGGGACGTTCGGATTGATATACGGCGTCTCCTTGATGCGCCAATCGATCTTCAACACGAAGTCGCCGAACTCCTGTTTCGAGACCAGGTTCTTGTTCCCCGGCGCCTCGCTGCGGGCATCGTAGTCGATCACGCCGTCGAGCACCTTCCAGTGGCCATTGTCCCCCTCGGGGATCTTCCATTGCGAGAGGTCCTTGCCGTCGAAGAGGGAGACAAATCCCTCCTCGGCCGCGGACGCGGCGCCCATCCCCAGCACCGCGGCCAGACCGGCGAGCAGCTTGAGCGATCGTGTCATTCTCGTGGTTCCTGCACTCGGCCAGCGTCTTACTACCGGGCGGGTCCGGAACGGCTCCGGCCCCGACCTCCGGCCACGCTATCCCGCCCTCTCGGCCGGGTCAACCGTCCGACAGCCGTATTGTGTTCCTGAAAATCTGGTCGCTTGAACGCGAGTGCATCGACAATGTTTTGTCCAGGATGTACAATTCCACAAAAACCGGGACCAGGGGAGGATCGGCGATGGGACCTGCCGAGATTGTCGCGAGCCTCAAGGAACTGTGCGAGGAGGAGGGGCCGAGGATCGGCACCAAGACCATCGTGCACTGGATCGAGCGGCACGGCGGTTATGAATCCGACTTCGAGCTGATCGCCTACTCCAAGAAGATGAAGGCCCGCCAGTATGCTCGTCAGCTCATGTATGAGGACGAGGAGACCGGGCTGCGGGTCAAGCGGCTCTGGAGCTTCCGCGACCGCGAGACGGGCGAGCGGTTCTATCACGACATTGCGCAACTGCCCCCCGAGCGTCGCCGCAAGCTGATCCAGCAGTACGCCCGGTTCGTCGAGCAACTGCGATCGGTCCGCAAGGCGATGACCGATTTCATCGCCGGTCAGAGCTTCTTCGAGTTCTACGGCGGCGGTCTTGACGAAGCCCCGGCCGCGCCTCGCCCGGCGCAGTGCCTCCTCGAAGCGGTGACGGTGGTTCGTAGGGTGGTCTCGGCCCACCATTCTGATGACCTTGGGAAGACGGTGGGCCGAGCCCACCCTACGAAATACCCTCATAGCGTGCCCATGAGACTGACGATCGGTCGGAGATACCCCACGGAGCGAGCCACCCAGTCGATGTCGCGCTCGCTCCAGGGGATCGACTCGACCGCCTCGGGATGAGGCAATGAGCCGTCGGCGTAACCTCGCTCGCAAGCTGCGGCCAGCGCCACCACCGCGACCAGCTCCGGCGGTCGCAGGTCGGGGAAGAAAGTCAGCCAGGTCGGGTCGTAGATCGGCAGGTCGTGGATCTTCGGGTGCAGCTCGATCGTGAGGTTCACGGTCGGGTTGGCCGCGCAGCACCAGGCCGATAAGATCGGTGATGGGCACGATTCCCGAACCGACCGGGCGCGCCTGCCAGCACAGCCCGCGCGGGGTGAAGGCCAGTACCGCGTCTTTCAGGTGCGTGGCCACGACCCAGGGCGCAAGCCGCTTGGTCGCGGCCAGTGGATCGTCGAGTTGCACGAGCAGATTGGCCGTGTCCAGCGTCACACCGGCAACATCGGCCCCCAGCCCTTCGACGAGATCCAGGAGCTCGGTGGTCGTCACGTCGGCATGATTCTCGATCGCCAAACGGATGCCCAGCTCGCGGAGTGCGGGCCGGAGCTGCTCCAGCACGGTCCGAGACGCCGCGAGCTGCTCCGACCATGGGACATCGAGCCGGAAGCGGTCATGACGATCGCCAATGTAAGTGCGCACATAACGGCAGCCCAGTGCGGCGGCGGCCTCGATCTGGCGGTAGAGGTCCCGTATGTGCTCCGCGGGATCGATCGCGCGGTTCTCCTCCCGGCAGCGTCGCACCAGATTGGGCGACATCACGCCGACTTCCACGTAGAGCCCCAGGGCCCAGGCTCGTTTCTGAAAGGATTCGAGCACGTCGGGGTCCAGACGCCGATGAATGGCCGTCGGCTCGGCGAACTGCACACCTTCCAGTCCCCGCTCATGCGCCAGGGTCAGAACTTGCTCTGCGGGCAGGCCGCGATGCGCGATCGTGGCGGCGCCGAGACCGATCTTCATCCTGGACTCCACCATTGGGCCGCCCCGCACGTCTTCAAGGTCTGCTTCACCTTCCCATCCGGCGCGATTCGATGCAAGCGAATCTGGTACGAGGACGCGGTTTTCTCGACCCAAAGAGCCTTTCATGCAGTGACGCAAGCTTGAGGCGCATCGAGAGCGCCACGATGCCGCGCCGGTCGCCGCCGGGAACCGCGATAGGCAAGCAGCCCGGTGGGCGGGTACACTTGATCTCTTCTCCACGAACCTCACGCCCCCGCTGTGTGACCGACCTTCGGGTCTACACGCGGCGGGCGGCTCCGCCGCGGCGGTTTCTCTGCGGACCTTGTACGGTATGGATGACGATTCGCTCGACGTCTCGACCTCGCCCACGACCAGAACAACCGGCTTGCCTCGGCGGTCGAAACCCTCCCACGAACTCCAGGACGCCGTGCCTTCCGGGGCGGTGGCCCGCCGTAACCCTGCCCGCGCGGACCGCGCCCTGGAGCTCTCCCGGCTCGCCGCACGCATCGCCGACGACAACCGCGCCCGCGATATCCTGCTACTCGATGTCCGCCCGGCCACGCCCCTGGTCGATTACTTCGTGATCGCCACCGCCACCTCCCGACGCCTGGCCAATGCCATCGCCACCGAGATCGACATGGCAATGAAGCGCCTGGACGAGGCCAAGCTCGGCATCGAAGGCGCCGAGGAGGGCCGCTGGATCTTGATGGATTATGGCGACTTCGTCGTCCACATCTTCAATCAAGACGCCCGCGCGTATTACGCCCTCGAAGAGATCTGGGGCGATGCTCCTCAACTTCCCTGGAAGGAAGGGGACGAGGGGAAGGGTGGCAGCGAATCATGAACGTGCTTGAGCACTTGCGGAAGGCCTTCGGTGCGGCGACGCCCGCGGGTGGGGATGCAGTCAAGTTCGCCGACGCGGTGCGGCCCAGCACCGATCCCAAGTTCGGCGACTACCAGGCCAACGGTTGCATGGCCCTCGCCAAGGCCGCGCGTCAGAACCCCCGCACGCTCGCCGCCGAGATCGCGCAGGCAGTGGAACTCGCGCCGCTCGCTGAGGCGCCCGAGGTCGCGGGACCCGGCTTCCTGAATATCCGCCTCAAGACGGAATGGCTCGAAAGCCAGCTCGGTTCCCTGATCGAGGATGATCGCCTCGGGATCGAGACGCCCGACCATCCCAAAACGGTCGTCGTGGATTTCTCCTCGCCCAACGTCGCCAAGCCGATGCACGTCGGCCACATCCGCTCGACGGTCATCGGCGACAGTCTGGCACGCATCCTGTCGGCGCTGGGACATCGAGTCGTCCGCGACAACCATCTCGGCGACTGGGGGACGCAGTTCGGCATGATCATCTGGGGCTGGAAAACGGCCGGCAATGAAGACGAGCTCGCCGCCGACCCCGTCGGTGAGCTGTCGCGCCTCTACCGCCTGGTCCAGGCCAAGATCAAGGCGGGTGAAGCGGATGTCGAGGACGCCGCCCGCGCTGAGACCGCCAAGCTCCATGCCGGCGACCCCGAGAACCGCGGCGCTCTGGGAACGCTTCATGCCCCATTGCCTGCGGGCCCTCGAAGCGATTTATCACCGGCTGGATGTCACGTTTGACGTGGAGGCTCGGCGAGAGCTTCTACAACCCGATGCTCGCCGCCGTGGTCGCCGATCTGCAAACCAAGGCGCTGGCCGTGCCGAGCGAAGGCGCCACGGTCGTCTTCACCGCGGCGACCGAGGCCCCGTTCATCGTCCGCAAGACCGACGGCGCCTTCACGTACGCCACGACCGATCTGGCCACCATCCAGTATCGCATCGACACCTGGCAGCCCGATCAGAATCCTCTACGTGGTCGATCACCGGCAGGGCGACCACTTCAAGCAGCTTTTCGAGGTCGCCCGCCGCTGGGGCCATACCGGTGTGGATCTTCAGCACATCGCCTTCGGCACGATCCTGGGTCCGGACCGCCGGCCTTTCAAGACACGGGAAGGGGACACCGTCGGCCTCGAGTCGCTGCTCGATGAGGCGGTCGTCAAGGCGCGCAAGGTCGTCGATGAGAACAGCCCGGATCTGTCCGACGCCGAACGGCGCACCGTCTCGGAGATCGTCGGGCTGGGAGCCATCAAGTACGCCGACCTGTCCCAGAACCGTTTGAGCGACTACGTGTTCGACTGGGACAAGATGATGGCTCTGGCGGGCAACACGGCGACCTACATGCAGTATGCCTACGCGCGCAACCGCAGCATCTTCCGCAAGGGGGACATCACACCCGAGGCGATCCGGCGCGCACGGCCGGCGCTCCTGCTGAGTCATCCCGCCGAGCGGGCCTTGGGTGTGCAGCTTTTGCGGCTGCCCGAGGCCGTCGCGCTGGCCGGCGTCGACCTCAAGCCGAACATCATCACCGATTATCTCTTCGCGCTGGCGAACTTCTACAGCGCCTTCTTCGAGAACTGCCCCGTCCTCAAGGCCGATTCGGACGCCCTCCGCGCCAGCCGGTTGGCCTTGTGCGACCTCACGGCCCGCACGCTCCAGCTCGGCCTGGGACTGCTGGGCATTCAGGTCGTCGAGCGCATGTGATTGCGCTCAACGACCGACCTGGTCGAGCTTGAGCCCTTCGAGGATCTTGGGATCATCCATCTTGTCGAGCTTGTTGTGGATGACCTTGGGCCAGTAGGTGGCGAAGTCGAAGTGGGGCGAATCGTCTTCGGAGTGGCACTTCACGCAGCGCTGGTTCTTGTCGAAGTCGGCCGCGCTCCGGCTCATGGCCCCGCGGGCTTCGCGGTTGGTCGGCTCGGTGACGTGCCTGGACCCGGGGCCGTGGCAGTCCTCGCACTGGACGTTCTTGAACTGGGGCGTCTTCTCGGCGCTGACGAACCCGCCGGTGTATTCGAAGCCCAGCGTGTGGCAACCGACGCAGTGCGGATCGAACTCGCGGTTGCGCTTGGGATCTTTCGTGAGCGACTCGTAAGCCTTGGCATGCCCGGTTGAGGCCCACTCGGCGTACGCGTTCGGGTGGCAGACCTTGCAGGTCTCGGCACCGACGAAGCGGGCGTCGGACGGGGAGTCGCCGAAGACAAAGGCGTGGCGCGGGTAGTTTTCCAGCAGGTTTGCCTGGCGGAGCTCGGCCTGGAAGTCTTCATCAACGAGCTTGCGCATGGCCTCGGTCTTGCCGTTGAACTCCGTGCCCAGCTCGATGCGCTGATAGCGAAGCCTCTGCTTGGGATCGGGAAACAGGCCCAGCACGCCGACGTACTGCCCCTTGCGGCCGATGGAGATGAGCTGGGTTTTGCCGTCGTTGAGAATCTCGGCGTCCTTGGGGGGATCGACGAACGGTGAGGTCGCCACGACGACCTCGAAGCCCGGGTACGACTGGGCGAGTCGGCGGGCGGATTCCGGCGTGCCCTGGACCATGAGCACCTGGATGTCCGTGTCGCGCTCCAGGCCGGCGAGCACGTCGCCGAGCACCTCGTCGGGAGCGCGGAAGGTGAGCAGAGCGGCCTTCTCGGGGTCGTTCAGCTTTTCGTAGCTCGCCGTATCGACGACGGCCGTGACCCCGACCTTGATCGGTCCCGCCTCGACGCGGACGGCCGGCACGAACCGCTGGCCCAGCTCGAGGCCGGGATCGGGCGTCACGTTGGCCGCGACCACCTTGAGCTTGTCCCCCTGGTGGTTCACGAACCGCACGAGGACCTCGCTGACACCGAGCTTCAGGTCGGTCGCGCTCAGGGCCAGGGCGTTGTATCCCATCATCTCCAGGGCGCAGAGCGCGACGCTGAAGCGGATGCGCGACTCTTCCGGACCGCCCATCGTGTTCGGGTCGTTGGCCAGGCTGCCCAGGTCGATCAGGGCCAGGGGCCAGCCTTGCGCGCAGGCGCTGGACGAGATCCAGGCGTCGTGCCAGTCCCCCTCGCTGTCCGGCCGTGCAGCCGCACGGTTCGAGATAGCCAACCTGTTCGCCCGAGAGGATCAGCGCCCCCGCGGGCTTCGGCCAGTCCTGGAAGGGCCGGCTTCGGTCCGGGATCGCCGCCTTTTCCGGGGCCGTCGGCTCTTTCTTTTCCTTTGTCGCCACGCGGACGGGCCCCCTGGGCGGCGGGTCCGAGCGGGATTGGCAACCCACCACGATCATCACCGCGAGCCCCAAGCCGACGATCACCACGGACAGGCGCGCACTCCGGGTCATGATCTCCTTCTCCTCCTGTGATCCGCGTCCTCGCGTTCCCGTCGCCGCCCTCAGTCCTCGCTCGTGACCAGGATCTCGACCGGGATCTCGATCTCGCCGGCCCCGGGATGATTGGTCTTCAGGACGATCGGCTCGTCCAGGATGCACGCGGGGGTGCCAGGCGCGACAGTGGCTGTCAACCGGTAGGCACGGCCCGTTCCCGCGGTCGGCGACGGCTTGCCCTTCTCATCGTCGGGCGCAATGGTCACTTTGAGTTTATCCGGCTTCTTCACGACCGTGAACTCGGTTTGGTCCTGGCCCTGGACCCAGAGCTTGACCGAGGTCGAACCTCCCGTATGGCCTGCGATGTTGTGCTTGACCATCGACGGCACGACGCTGATCGGTCCCACCACGCGGCCCACGACGGTGAACTCCGCCTCCGCGCCATCGGGATGATCGGTCTTGACCACGATCTTCTCGCTGAAGCCGCCGATTTTCTCCGAGGGTTTCACGGTGATGTTGAGCTTGTAGCCCCGCTTCACGTCAAGGACCTTGGCCTCTTCCTTGGAGAGTGGCACGGCGGTCACGTCCAGCAGCTCCGGCTGGCTGTTGACGATCTTCGTGATCTTCGTCTCGGGATGGTCGGGCGACCCCACGAAGGCGGTCGCCACGAACGGCTTGGTGTTCGGTACGTTGTGCAGATCGAGGGCCTCGCCATACGGGGGCATTGTGACCAGCGCCGGCCGGATGGTGCCCTTGACATGGAAGACCAGCTCGGGGTAGGTGGCATCGTTGCTGTAGACGCTGGCCGACTTCTCGTAAGGTCCCATGTTCGCCCGCGTTTCCCACTCGACTTTGAGCGAGTAGGCTTCCCCCGGCTTGACGGTGAGCTCCGCGCCCGGCTTGAGATTCAACACCGTGCAGGAACACGAAGGCTGCCCCCCCTTGAGGATCAGATCGCCGGGTCCTTCGTTGCGGATTTCCCAGAGGTGCTGCCCCTTCTTTTGCTGGCCCATCAGACCGAACTCATGGATCAGCGCGCCATCGAGGACCAGCTTTGGAGGCGGGCCTTTGGGGCGGGACGCGCCCGGAAAAAAGCCGGGCTCATTGAGCATCTCTGACGACGAACCGGACATCGCCACGAAGGCCGCCACTGCCGAGATCGCGATGACGATGACCGCGAGGATGACCCAGCGCATCATGAGAAAATCGACTCCCCGACGGAATTTCCGGACCAGATGCGGGATGAGACCACCCTCGATCTTATGACCAGCCGGCGGCGGCGGTCAATTCGGCTTTGTCCCTGGTCCCTGGACCCTGGTCATTTGCCTCGGAAGGTGTCGCGCACTCCACCCCAGCCGCCCGAGGCAAGTGACCAGGGACAAAGCCGAATTGACCGCGCCGGCAGCCCGCGATAGGCTGCGGCCGGCACCGGCCCAGCCGGTCTCGAGCGGGGAGGTGGAAGATGCGGCGGCGCGGCCTCAAACTGGCACTCGGGGTCCTGGTCGGCACCCTCTGGGGCTGTACGACGTTGACTCCGCCACCGCTCGCCGGCCGGCAGGGCAATGGTTTTGTGTTCCAGGACTCGTGGGGCTCGGAGGCGTTCGCGCTGCCTCCCGGCGCGGTGCAACAAGCTTTACGGGACGCGATGATCGACCTGAAGATGCGATCGCTCCACCACGAGCGTGCCGGCCCGTGCTGGGTGCTCGATGCGAGCGCTCAGGACGGTCGCCATGTCCATGCCCTCGTGCAATCGACCGCGAACGGCAGCTTGGTCGCCATCCGCGTGGGCCGGTTCGGCGACAAGGCCCTGGCCCAGGCGCTGTCTGAACGCGTGGGCGTGCGGCTGGGTACGCGCCCTCCCTCCGTGCCTCCGGATATTCCACCCACGACGCCCCGCCCGGGTTGGTTCACGTTTCATGATGGCTCGGCCGCCGCCATTTTGTCCGAGCAGACGGGCCCGCTTTATCAGGATGTGCCTCGGCCTTGAAAAGGAGAAAAGGGCCGCTCGCGCCGTCCGGCATCCATGCCAGAGATGGCCCCGAGCGACCCTTCTCACCGCGCACAGACCAGTCCTCTGTGCGCACCGACACGGAGGCCCGACACGCAGCGAATCCGTGCTGCGATGGGCGTCGCGGCGCTCCTCCCATTCTCGCGACCAAAACGTCGTTCGTCCGGCCTTCTTGGCCGGAGATTCCGGCGACGCCGATGCACCCGAGGTACGCTACCTGCCAGTGCCCGTCGTCCCCCTCTGCACTCGAACGGCGAGGTAATCGGTCTTCCGCCTAATTGTTCTCAGTATGGGTCTGAAACTCGTCTCATCGTCGTGACAGTGGCTTAATTTAAAACACTCGTGCGTGGTTGTCAACCCCCATCCCTCGTTTTTTCGGAGATCGGCCATGGGAGTCGCCGGGTGAGGAAAGCTCCTCCTTGGTTCGGGATGTTTCACCTCGCTCAAAACGTTCGCACCATGCCCTGTCTGCCGGGTCGCGCCTGTCATCTGGAACGCGTGTACGTCGCCACGAGTCTGCCTTGTGCCAGGACATGTCCGGCGAGGGACCGCATGACCGCGTTGCGGCTGGCCTTCGGGCCCAGGCTGACGTGATCATCGAGCGCGAAGAGGCGGAAGACATAACGGTGCGTGCCCGATGGCGGCTTCGGGCCGCCGTATCCGGGCTTGTCGAAATCGTTGGTGCCCTGGCGCGGCGGGAGGGAGCGCTTGGCCCAGTCGCCGACGGCCAGCACGGGTTGCTTGGGAAGACTCTCGGGGAGGCCGGTGTCCTCGGGCGACAGGTCGAGCACGATCCAGTGGCAAAAGATTCCTAAGGGAGCGTCGGGGTCCTCGCAGATGAGCGCCAGCGACTTGGCCGCGGGCGGGACGCCCGACCAGGTGAGCGGTGGGGAGACATCCTCGCCCTCACCGGAGTATTTCCTGGGGATGGCCCCGCCCTCGGCAAACGCGGTGCTCTGGACCTGGATCGTCCGCGGCGCCTGTGGAAACGGGTCCGAGAGCGCGGACGAACGGCCGCCGCACGAGCACAACGTCAGCGCCCCCACGGCCAGACTCAGGAGAAGAGGCTCTCGCATGGTGCTTGCCTCCCGCAAGTTCTCGCGGCGTTCGGAGCGCGGTCATCCTGCGGTTATTCTCGGTCTCGTGGGGGCGCACCGCAAGCCGGCAGCCGGATTCACCACAGAGGCACGGAGCACGTAGGGTGCGTCGAGTCTTCGATGACGCACCATTCGTCTTGCCGGACGTGTTTGGAGTCGCAGTGCAGGGCCGAAGAAGAGGTGCGTCATCGAAGACTCGACGCACCCTACGTGCCTCCGAGCCTCTGTGGTGAACAAGGCTCCAGACGTACCTCAAGCTTGGCGTCCTCCCACCGCCCGCGTACACTAATCCGCATCGCGCGCAGTCCACAAGAGGATGAACGCACATCATGACCGGCAAGCCACTCGTTGCGGTCGTCACGGGAGCCCTTCTGGCCATGAGCATGAGGCAGGCGGCCCCGGCCGCGGACACGAAGACAATCACGTATCCCGAGGCCCCCCGTTCGGAGACGGTGGACGGTTACCACGGCACGAAGATCGCCGACCCGTTCCGCCCGCTCGAAGATCCCGACGCCCCCGCCACCCGCGCCTGGGTCGAGGCCGAGAACAAGGTCACGTTCAGCTACCTCGAAGCCATCCCCCAGCGGGACGCGATCCGGGGCCGGCTCACCGCGCTCTGGAACTACGAGAAGTTCGGTATCCCCCGCCTGGAAGGCGGCCGCTACTTCTTCTCCTACAACGCGGGTCTCCAGAACCAGGCGGTCCTCCAGTGGGCCGATTCCCTGGACGCCGCGCCGCGCGTGCTGCTCGACCCGAACACGCTCTCGAAGGACGGCACCGTCGCGCTCGCCGGCTGGGCGGTCAGCGAGGACGGCCGCTACCTCGCCTACGGCCTGGCCACCGCCGGCTCGGACTGGAACGAGTGGAAGGTGCGCGACGTCGCCACCGGCAAGGATCTCGACGACCATCTCCAGTGGGTCAAGTTCTCGGGCGCATCCTGGACGCACGACGGCATAGGGATTCTTCTACGGACGCTTCCCCGAGCCGAAGCCGGGCGAGGACCTCAAAGGCGCGAACTACTACCAGAAGGTCTACTTCCACAAGCTCGGCACGCCCCAGGCCGACGACACGCTCGTCTGGGAAGATCCCGAGCACAAGGAATGGGAGGCCCATGCCGAGGTCACGGACGACGGCGCCTACCTCATCTTGACCGATCACCAAGGGCACCGACGCGAAGTACCGCGTGCTCTACCGCCCCTTGCACCATCCCGATGTCGAAGCCGATCCACCTCGTCGGTGACTTCGACGCGCGATTACACATTCCTCGACAACGACGGACCCCGTCTTCTGGTTCAAGACCAACAAGGACGCCCCGCGCGGCCGCATCATCGCGCATCAACATCCACCATCCCGAGCCCGAGCACTGGCAAGGAGCTCGTCCCGCAAGCCGCCGAGACGCTCGAATCGGCCGACGTCGTCGCCGATCGCTTCCTGGCAGTCTACCTGAAAGACGCCCACACGCAGGTCAAGGTGTTCGACCTCGACGGCCGCTTCGTGCGCGAGGTCGAATTCCCCGGACTGGGCACGGCCGCCGGTTTCGGCGGCAAGCGCAAGGACACGGAGACCTTCTACGCCTTCACGTCGTACACCACCCCCGGCACCATTTACCGCTACGACGTGGCCAACGGCCAGAGCACGGTCGTCCGCCAGCCGAAGGTCGGCTTCCACCCGGACGATTACGAGACGCGGCAGGTCTTCTACAACAGCAAGGACGGCACGCGTATCCCGATGTTCCTGAGCCACAAGAAGGGTCTGAAGCCGACGGCCGAAACGCCCGACCTGCTCTACGGCTACGGCGGCTTCAACATCGCCGTCACGCCGGCGCTTCAGTCCCAGCGAACCTGGCCTGGATGGAGCTGGGCGGGATCTACGCCGTGGCCAACCTGCGGGGCGGCGGCGAATACGGCGAGGACTGGCACCAGGCCGGCACGAAGCTCAAGAAGCAGAACGTCTTCGACGACTTCATCGCGGCCGCCGAATGGCTGATCGCGCAACAAGTACACCTCGACACCGAAGCTGGCCATCGAGGGCGCTCCAACGGCGGCCTGCTCGTCGGCGCCTGCCTGACTCAGCGGCCCGATCTCTTTGGCGCGACCTTGCCGGGCGTCGGCGTGATGGACATGCTCCGCTTCCACAAGTTCACGATCGGCTGGGCCTGGGTCGACGACTACGGCTCGGCCGACGACCCGGCGCAATTCCAGGCGATCCGGGCGTACTCGCCCCTGCATAACATCAAGCCCGGCACCTGCTACCCGCCCACGCTGATCACCACGGCCGACCACGACGACCGCGTCGTGCCCGCGCACAGCTTCAAGTTCGCCGCGGCCCTCCAGGCCGCGCAGGGCGGCGCCGCCCCGATCCTGATCCGCATCGAGACCAAGGCCGGCCACGGCGCGGGCAAGCCGACCACCAAGCTCATCGACGAGGCCGCCGACCGCCTGGCGTTCCTGGTCCGGAGCCTGGGCATCGAACCCCGACCCTGACCCCTCTTCCTTCACGAAGGAATTCGTCCTCGGACTTGTGTCGAGGCTCATCCGCGTTACGATGAGGGGAGCGGCACCACCCCCTTTCCCCTCGTGCCGCACCCGGGAGGAGGAACGTCCATGGGCCTCTCGCTTCTGACGCTCGCGCTGCTGGGATTGGCCCCACCTGGGGCCGACGATCCGGCAGCCGAATTGATGCCGCCCGTCCGCATCGCGGCCGCGGGCCAGCCGATCGACACGCCCACGATCGGCCACGCCGCGCCGTTCGTCGGCGACTTCGACGGCGACGGCGTCCCGGACCTGCTCGTCGGCCAGATGACCGAGGGTCTGCTCTGGATCTACCGCAACGAGGGCACCAACGCCCAGCCCAAGCTGGCCGCCGGGGTGAAGTTCAAGGAGGGCACCGACGATGGTCGCGTGCCCACGGGGTGATGCGTCGGCTTTGGTCCCCAGTTGGTGGACCTCGACGCGGATGGCAACATCGATGTGATCTCCGGCTCCTGGCCGGGCGAAATCTTCTTCTTCAAGGGCGGGCCGAACCGGACGTTCGCGGCCCCCGTCATGATCAAGGACAAGGACGGCAAGGAAATCAACGTCACCGGCGGCATCCTGAAAGGACGCCCCAATCGCATGATCACCGTCGCCGGCAATGCCAAGGTCGAGGATACGGACGACGGGCAGGTGATCACCTATCACGGCGAGCGCATCAAGGTGGACAAGGATGCCCAGATCGGCGTCACCGGCACGGCTTCGGCCGTCCACGCCTTCGACTGGGACGGCGACGGCGACCTGGACCTGATCGTCGGCAACATCCAGGGCGAAGTCTATCTCGTTCCCAACGAGGGCACGGCCAAGCCTACGCCTTCGGCAAGGAGCGCCTTGCGGTGCAAGGAATGCGCCCGCGACTGGCTTGCGAGGGATCGTCGGAGCCGTCAAAGGCGAAACGCTCGAACGCGGACGGCGAGCCGATCCGCGTCGCGGGCGATGCGGGGCCGTTCGTGGCCGACTGGGACGGCGACGGATTGCCGGATCTGCTCGTGGGGGCCGGCGACGGCAGCGTCTCCTGGTTCCGCAACATCGGCACCCGCAAGGAACCGAAGCTGGCCGCCGCCAAGGTGCTCGTGCCGGCGGTCGATGAGTCGAAGTGGAGCAATCCTCCCAGCGAACCCCGGCACGGCTTCCGCAGCAAGATCTGCGTGGCCGACTGGAACGGCGACGGCCGACCCGATTTGCTCGTCGGCGATATCGCCGAGCAAAAGGCCAAGTTGCCCAACTTCACTCCTGAACAGAAGGCCGAACAGGAGAAACTCCGCAAGCAATTGACGGAGATCGAGGGCCGCTATGCGCCAGTCGTCCAGAAGTTGCTCGGCGGCGAGAAACCCCTTTCGAAGAAAGAGCGCGAGCCGCTGGAGAAAGAGTTACGAGAGTTAAATACCCAGATGCAGGAACTCCGCGAGAAGCTCCCGCAAGAGACCGAATACCACGGCTGGGTCTGGTTGTTCCTGCGCAAGCCGGCCTCGCGGTGAGGGAACTTTCGCCCGGCCTTTTTCACCACAGAGACATTGGACACGGAGACAGACACCGAGGAAAAAAATCTGTGAATCCACCGTGTCCTCTGTGTCTCTGTGGTGAATCCGGTTCCGCGCACCGAGTGGCCTTTCCAGCAGTACTATCGTTTCGGTACACTCACGCCTTCACCCGGCCCGAGGGCCGGGGTTTTTATTCTCCGGGACTGGAGGTGGGCCATGCCCCTGCGTCCTCGCAAGAAGAAGCGGCGTCAAGGCAAATTCAGCATCTGCAAGCGGTGCGGCGGCCGGGTGCGCCGTGACATCGCGCGTTGCAAGAAGTGCAACGAAGCTCAGGGCTAAGGAACTCGCTCAATCGGCGGGACGCGGGCCGGGGGTGACGCCCTCGGCGCCGCGCGGCGCAGGACGCGGACCGTCAGGTCGCTCTCGACGCGGATCTGGCACGAGAGACGAATATCGGCCCCAAGGCCGCTCTCACGGGCGAGCCGCTCTCGTTCCTTATCGTCCATGGGCGCGGGGTGCCCGTCGAGGATCTGAACGCGGCAGGTCGTGCACTTGGCGTTCCCGCCGCAGCGGTGCATGATGTCGATCCCGGCATCCTCGATCGCCAGGACGAGTTTCTTACCGGCCGGAACCTCTATCGACTTTTCGCCTTCGACGTGGACGGTCGGCATGGGAACGGGACTCCGGCCAGGCTGATCGAAAACGCGCGGGGACGATTCCAGCTCGGAAAGCGTAGACGGCCCCTGACGAATCGGCAAGGGCCGCTCAGGTCTCCCCGTCCGGCTCGTCGATGCGGACGTGCAGCCGGAGCGCGGCCATGATCCGGTCGAGGCTGGCCGCGGTGAGCCGTTCTGGGGCCCGGATGCGCACGATCTTGCCGGCATCGGGACCCCAGAGCTTCAGGTCGATGCGCACCGTCGCGGGCGGCGTGGCGGGAAGGGGCGTCGGCTCGATGCGCCGGGAATCAGCTCCCTGGGGCCGGAAGACGCCCTCCTCGTCAATCGTGCCGGCGAAGCGCGCCGAGGCGAGAAACGCCTCCGCCGCCGATTGCTTCGCGGACGCGGTGATGTGCTCGTGATGGTAGAGCAGGTTGGCGAGCGGTTCCAGATCGGGCAATCGCTTCTCGGCCAGGCGTGCCGCCAGGCTGGCGTAGAGTATCGGCTCCAGCAAGGCTTCGCGATAGAGCCGGGGCAGCTCGTCGGCGGTCACCGGGTGCAGGATCGACCGGGCGCGCGGGGTGAGCGCATAGGATTCGTCGCTCAGCTCCAGCAGGCCGAACTGCCGGGCGGCGCTCAGGCGCGTCGAAAAGCTGTTGGTCCGGACGTTCGAGTGCCCCAGCGCCGCGGCGATCTCGGCCGCCGGCAGACCATCCACGCCCTTCTGGTCGATGCGGCGGCAGAAGTCGATCGTCTCGCCCAGGTCCACGCCGGGATAGCGGACGCTGCGCTCGCGGGACTTGCCCGCGCTGGGGTCTTGTGCGGTCATGAGAACGGCCCGGTTGCGTGGACGAACGGTGCGGCCTTCGTGTTCCTCCAGTGTATCGTATGGTGATTCCCACTGTGTCGCCGTAAGCTTGAGGAAGAGACGATCGCCGTCCGGGAGGACTCCGCCCATGAGCCAAGCCCCGACTACGCCCCATGTGAGCGAGCCGACCTCGGAACCCGTCTGGGACATCGCCCGGCTGTTCCCGGACCAGGGCACCTGGAGCGAGGACGACTACCTGGCGCTGGACACGAACCACCTCGTCGAGTTCGTGGACGGTTTCATCGAGGTCTTGCCGATGCCCACGCTCTCGCACCAGTTGATCGTGATGTTCTTGCGCGATCTTCTGCAGTCCTGGCTCACGAGCCGAAAGCGTGGCACGGTCGTCGTGGCGCCTTACAAGGTTCAACTCCGACGCGGGAAGTACCGTGAGCCGGATATTGTCGTCATGTTCGCCGAGCATCACTCCCGGCTGGGCGAGCAACACGCCGACAGCGCCGACCTGGTGATGGAAGTCGTCAGTCCCGAGAACCGACCGCACGACCTGGAAAAGAAGCGCATCGAGTACGCTCAGGCGGGCATCCCCGAGTACTGGATCGTCGATCCCCAGGAGGGGTGCATCCTGGTCCTGACACTCGATGGCTCGTCGTATACCCTGCACGGAGCGTTTGAGCGCGGTGGGACAGCGACCTCGAAGCTGCTGCCCGGCTTCACGGTCGACGTGTCCGCCGTCTTCGCCGCGGCGCGACCTTGAACCGCAGGACCGTGCCGGCTCGTTCGGGAAACGAACCACGCCTGCCTTGAGAGGGTGCTCTCAAGGCAGGCGTGGTTCGTCAGACAGCCATCGGCACCGCGCGGGATCACTCCTGCTCTTCGGTGCCGCCCAGGGTGAACAGCGGGCCGCCGCCGGAGAGACCGCCCTTGAGCTCGCGACCGCCCTCGGCGCGGGCCGCGCCGAGGTGTCTTCCCCTTCCCCTTCCCCTTCCTCTTCGTCCGCGGGCCGCGTCCAGCTGCGCCTTCTTGCGCGACAGGCCGATCTTGCGCTCGCCGCGGTCGACGCGGAGGATCTTCACCTCGATCTCGTCGCCGACCTTGACCACCTCCTCGGGGCTCTCGACCTTGTGGTCGGCCAGCTCGGAGATGTGCAGCAGGCCTTCCAGGCCCGGCTCGAGCTCGACGAAGACGCCGAAGTTGGTGAGCTTGGTGACCTTGCCCGTGACGACCTCGCCGGGCTGGTAGCGGTCGGGGATGTCGGTCTCCCAGGGGTCCTCGCTGCAGCTGCTTGAGGCCCAGGGCGATGCGCTTGCGCTCCTGGTCGACGTTGAGGACCTGGCACTGGATCTCGCTGGCCCTTCTCGAGCACCTCGTTGGGGTGGCCGATCTTGCGGGTCCAGGTCATGTCGGAGATGTGCAGCAGGCCGTCGATGCCTTCCTCGATCTCGATGAAGGCGCCGTAGTTGGTCAGGTTGCGGACCGTGCCCTCGATCATCGTGCCCGGCGGGTACTTGCTCGGCGACCTGGTCCCAGGGGTTGGCCTGGGTCTGCTTCATGCCCAGGCGAGATTTCCTGCTTCTCCTTGTTGATGCCCAGGACGACGACCTCGATCTTGTCGCCGATCTGGACCAGCTCGCTGGGGTGGTTGATGCGCTTGGTCCAGCGACATCTCGGAGATGTGGACCAGGCCCTTCGATGCCCTCTTCGAGCTTGACGAAGGCGCCGTAGCTCATCACGTTGACGACCTCGCCGATGACGCGGGTGCCGACCGGGTACTTGTCGTCGACGTTCTCCCACGGGCTGGCGCGTCTTCTGCTTGAGGCCCAGGGCGATCTTCTCGCGGTCCTTGTCGACGTGCAGGACCATGACCTCGATCTGCTCGTCGATCTTGACCATGTCGCTGGGGTGGTTGATGCGGCCCCAGCTCATGTCGGTGATGTGCAGCAGGCCGTCGATGCCGCCCAGGTCGACGAACGCGCCGAAGTCGGCGATGTTCTTGACCGTGCCCTTGCGGATCTGGCCCGACTGCGATCTCGGCCAGGAGCTGCTTCTTCTGCTGCTCGCGGGTGATCTCGATCAGCTTGCGGCGGCTGACACGACGATGTTGCGCCGGCTCTCGTCGATCTTCAGGATCATGCACTCGATCGTCCTGGTCGATGTAGTCGCCGATGTCGGCGGGCCGGCGGATGTCGACCTGGCTGGCGGGCAGGAAGACGTTGACGCCGATATCGACCAGCAGGCCGCCCTTGATCTTGCGGGTGACCTTGCCGCTTGACGACGTCGCCCTCGTGGTACTTGGAGATGACCGTCTCCCAGGCCCGCATCCGGTGCGCCTTGCTGGCGCGAGAGGACGATCTCGCCGGTCTCGTCCTCCATGCCCTTCGAGCAGGACCTCGACGGCGTCGCCCGGCTTGGGCGGCGGCTCGTCTTCCCACTCGTTGAGCGGGACGAGGCCCTCGGACTTGTAGCCGACATCGACGACGACCTGGTCGCCGACGATCTCGATGACCTTGCCCGAGACGATCGCTGCCGATCTCGAAGCTCTGGCCGTCGCCCGTTAGGAATCGGTCGAGGTCGTCGCACCGTCCTCGCCGGCCACGGCGGCGATCAGCTCGTCGTCGCTGACGTCAAATTCGCGGAGCAGGTTGCGATCTACCATGGGATCTGGATCAATTCCACCCGGGGTGGGCCCTGGCACAGGTCCGCGACACGCCACGAACCGGCGGCCCACAGGCGTCATAAGGGATGCGTTGACAACCAGGTCCGGCCTGCGTGTCCCAGGACAGACCGACACGTGGGAAGCATTGCATTGTAACCCGTGCCACATCGCGCGAACAGCCCAACCCGGCGCCCCGTGGCGCCCGTGCGCAACCGTCTCCGGGCCAGCCGGTTCCGGCTCCTGCGCGGGACCGCGCCGCGGCGCAAGACCAGGAAGTCGAGGCCGGACACGGACGGCCCGCCGTGCGCGGCGCAAACCTGCGGCAAGCTCGTCGAGAACGCTGTAACCCCTTGGAGCATCGCATGATCAGTCGCCTCCGGGAATGGCTCTGAAGGGGCTTGCAGCGCTCGCTGAGGTGTGTCAGCGCGGACGCGACGTACCTCTCCAAGACTCCTTGACGACCCGGCCGAACCCGCCTGGAATCGATCCTAACTCCTTACCTCATTGTAATTCGACGTCTTCCCTTCGTGGCTTTCTTCGGTGTCTAGCGCCGCCTGCTTGCGCGCCTCTCTCCGAGCGCCGCGGGCCGGGATTGGCCGGGATCGGCATGTCCTCTACCGGCTTGTCAAAGAGGTGATGGCGAGGCACCGGCCCGCGTGGTTCGTGACCCTCGGGACGGACGGCGAACCGTGCCCCGAGCGCGGGGGTTCTCGCGGAAGACCGCCCGACGGCCTGCGGTGGAAAAAGGAAAAAAGAAGGATAACGCACCGTTGTCGTCGCGCGCAAGGTCTTCCAGACAGGTATCATCGTATGGACTCGCGCACGGATTCCCCCAATCCGTGTTCCGGTGTTTCCAAAGCGAAACCCCGGCCACCCAGCCGCTTTGGGGTACGTGTTTCGCGCCTCGGAGGGCTGGTTTTCTGGGCTTTTCCATGTAGCGGCGGCCGTCTCGGCCGCTCCGGGCCCAGTTCTCTCCGGAGCGGCCGAGACGGCCGCCGCTACACAGAAAAGACTTACGTTCGACGGGGGGACGCGAAACACATACGTTTGGGAACCCCTGTCGATCGACCCCCAAGCCCCGGACACGGGTTCCCAAAGCGGAACCCGTGGCACCCAGGCGCGCCTTTTATCTCGTCGCTTCGACGGTCGCGCCGCTTCTTCCTTGCGTGGCGCCCCCGCGGCCAGTTCAATGGCTGTGGGCGGTGCCCACGATTTTCGAGTGTGCGGCGATGGCACGCCTCGTCCGGAACGGCCCGGATGATCGACTGACCCTCCACACGGTCCTGCCATGAAACAGCCTCGTATGTCCTCGCTCTCCCGACGGAGCTTCGTCCAGGGTTCGACGATCGCGGCCACGGCGGCGGCGCTCGGGACACTCGAAATCGGCCACCAGGCGCATGCCGCCGGCGGCGATGAGATCAAGATCGCGCTGATCGGCTGCGGCGGACGGGGCACCGGTGCCGCGGAGAACGCACTCGAGAACAAGGTCCACAGCAACATCAAGCTCGTGGCGATGGCCGACGCCTTCGCCGCGCCGCTGGAGAACGCCCTCCAGAACCTCCAGAAGCAGTTGCCCGACAAGGTGGACGTGCCGCCCGAGCGGCGTTTTGTGGGTCTCGACGCCTATGAGAAGGCCATCGCCGCGGGCGCGGACATCGTGCTTTTGTGCACCCCGCCCGGCTTCCGCCCCGCCCAGTTCGCGGCGGCCGTCAAGGCGGGCAAGAACGTCTTTTTGGAGAAGCCGGTCGCCGTCGATGCCCCCGGCTACCGCGTCGTGAAGGCGGCCAACGTGGAGGCCAAGAACAAGAATCTGTACGTGGCGGTCGGCCACCACCTGCGCCACGGCGCCAACCACCGGGCGATCATCGAACAGATCCACAGCGGCGTGATCGGCGAGCTGTCGTACACCCGCGCCTATTTCGATGTCGCCGGCATCTGGAACCGCCCGCGCCAGAGCGGCATGACCGAGATGCAGTACCAGGTGAACAACTGGTACCATTTCGTGTGGCTCAGCGGCGACCACATCGTCGAGCAGCACGTGCACGGCATCGACGTGTGCGACTGGATCGCGGGCGGCCACCCGGTCGCGGCGATCGGCATCGGCGGGCGGCAGGTGCGCGCCGAGCCGGGCATCGGCGAGATCTTCGACCACCATTGCGTGCAGTATACCTACGCCCACGACGTGCGCAGTTTCAGCGAGTGCCGCCACCAGCCCGGCTGCTGGTCGAGCTTCAATCATTACGCGCACGGCACCAAGGGCAGCGTCAGCTTCGACGGCAGCGATAACGTCACGCTGAATCTCAAGGGGAAGCAGACGCAGCTCAAGGGCGCGCCGGAGGACGGCCACCAGACCGAGTGGAACGACTTCCTGGCCGCGCTCGTGGCGGGCAAGCCGTACAACGAGGCCGACTGGGGCCGCCGACAGCAGCATGACCGCCATCCTGGGCCGCATGGCGACCTACTCCGGCAAGCTCGTGACCTGGGACGAGGCGGTCCAGTCCGAGCTGTCGTACGCACCCGAGCGGCTCGCGTGGGACGTCGCGCCCCGTTCGAAGCCGGGCCGGGATGGAATTTACCCTTGCGCCACGCCGGGGATCACCAAGGCGTTCTGAACATGGCGGATGGCGGATGCCTGATGGCGGATGCCGGATGCCTGATGGCGGATGCCGGATGATCGATTCGGGCCGTAGTCCTCAGTCATCCGGCATCAGTCATCCGGCATCAGTCATCCGGCATCCGCCATCCCTCCGCTTTGACGCTGTAAGAGACTGTCCGGGAAGTCCGGTTTTAGCCCCGAAGGGGCGGCAGTCCATAGCCCAGGGCGTCAGCCCTGGGAACCGCAGCGACGCGTCAGAAACCCTCTCCGGAGCCCCGCAGGGGCGACAGAAGCCACTGCCTCGCTTGACCTTCTGCCGCCCCTGCGGGGCTCCGGAGGAGGATCATATCGCGACATCCACCGACCCAGGGCTGACGCCCTGGGCTATTCACTGCCGCCCCTTTGGGGCTAAAACCGGACTTCCCAGATAGCCTCTAACAAGCTGAGCTTGCGGCGGCGTGCCGGGCCGTTAAGATGAGATGCTTGCCTCCCGACCGCGCTCGGTGCAGCCACGAGTTGCGATGCGCGGCTGGTGGGGGGACCGTACCGGAGATTCAGACGCATGGCCGAGCCCCAGATGACGACCGACGTGCGTGCGCTGCTGGACCGCGCCCCCTTCGATGCCTCGGCCGTGGCCGATCTCCGGGAAGTACTGGGGCGCGACCCCTCCCGCTATCGCACCCTGCGCGACGCGGTGTCCGCGCTTCTCGAACGCTCCAAGGGCGGCGCTCAAGCCGGAAACGCATCTGCGGGTGGGGGTCGCCGAAGTCATGATGGGGCGATTCCAGTCCGGTCTCGAACACCTCGGCAAGGCGGGCGACGAGGGCCTCGCACATTATTTCCGGGGCCTGGCCCTGGAGCACCGCCAGCGCTGGTCCGAGGCGGCCGAGGCGTTCGCCGCCGCGACGGCCGCGCACTACGAGCCGAAGAAGTCGGAACTGCACCGCGTGGGGGCGCTTCGCAAGGCCGGCCGCGTGGACGAGGCGCGCAAGCTGTTCGACTCCCTGAGCGGCCTGGCCGGCTCGACGGCCGAGTACCATTACCAGCTAGGCAGTTTCCTGGCCGCCGACGGCGACCTGATCGCCGCCAGCCCGGAGTTCGAGAAAGCCCTCAGCCTCGATCGCGACCACACCGGGGCCCTGTTCGAGCTGGCCTACATCAACGACCTGTTCGGCAACGATGACGAGGCCATTCAGTACTACCAGCAATGCATCCGGCGCCCGCCGGTGCCGCTGGCCGCCCTGGTCAACCTGGGCGTGCTGCACGAGGACCGCATGGCCTTCCGCGACGCCGAGCAGTGCTACCAGCAAGTCCTCAACTTCGACCCGAGCCACCCCCGCGCCCGCCTGTTCTTCAAGGACTGCCGCGCCAGCCGCGACATGTACTACGACGAGGACCAGGAAGAGCACTACAAGCGTCTGGCCGTTTTGCTGGAAACCCCCGTCACCGACTTCGAGCTCTCGGTTCGCAGCCGTAACTGCTTGCGCAAGATGAACATCCGAACGCTCGGCGACCTGACCCGCACGACCGAGCTCCAGCTCCTGGCGAGCAAGAACTTCGGCGAGACCTCGCTGGCCGAGATCAAGGAGATGATGTCTTCGAAGGGCCTGCGGCTTGGCATGGCCCTGGAAGGCGGCGACCGCGGCGTGGCGCACACCGTGGCCCAGCTTGCCGAGGAGATCCCGCCCGAGCAGAAGGCGCTCCTGGCCAAGGCGATCACCGAGCTGAATCTCTCGGTCCGCGCCCGCAAGTGCATGAGCAAGCTCAACATCCAGACCGTCGGCGACCTGATTAACCGCACTGGCGACGAGCTGCTCGAATGCAAGAACTTCGGCGTCACCTCGCTCAACGAGGTCCGCGAGAAGCTCACCGCGCTGAACCTGAAGCTCAAAAACGATTGACTCTTGTAGGGTGGGCTCGGCCCACCTCCGGATTCGAAAACTTCAGATGGTGGGCCGAGCCCACCCTACAAGAGTCCGACCTTGCCCCGCCCGGTGTCGTTCCAGATCCTCGCGCAGGACGCCGCCGGCTCGGCCGCGCGGGCGGGCGTTCTGTGTACGCCCCACGGTCTTGTCGAGACGCCCGCGTTCATGCCGGTCGGCACGCGGGGGACGGTCAAGGGCGTCACGCCCGACCATCTCCGCGACGCCGGCAGCCGGATGCTGCTGGCCAATACGTACCACCTGGCGCTGCGGCCGGGCGCGGCGGTCGTCCGCGAACTCGGCGGGTTGCATGCGTTCATGTCCTGGGACGGCCCGATCCTGACCGATTCGGGAGGCTTCCAGGTTTTCAGCATGGCCGACCGGGCCAAGATGACGGAAGAGGGAGTGACTTTCCGCTCTCACCTCGACGGCAGCCGGCTGGAATTGACGCCCGAGGAAGCCGTGCGCATCCAGGAGGACCTGGGCGCCGATGTCGCCATGTGCCTGGACCACTGCCCGGCGTTGCCCGCCTCGAAAGAGGCGATCGCCGATGCGGTCGAACGCACGATACGCTGGGCCGAGCGATGTCGGGAAGCGCACTGCGCGGCCCGACCAGGCGCTGTTCGGCATCGTTCAGGGCGGCAGCCATGCCGATCTCCGTGCCGAGTGCGCGGAGAAGCTCCTCGCGGTCGGTTTCGACGGCTACGCGGTCGGCGGGGTGAGCGTGGGAGAGAGCCGCGCGGAGGTCCGACTCGCCCTTGATGTCACCGTCCGTCATCTGCCTGTCAGCGCGGCGCGCTACTTGATGGGCGTGGGCCGCCCGCAGGACGTGCTCGACGCCGTGGCCGCGGGGATCGACCTGTTTGACTGCGTTCTGCCGACCCGCAACGGCCGCAACGCGACGTGCTTGACGGCCGACGGCCCGGTCCGTCTGCGCAATGCCGCCCACCGGCTCGATCCGCGGCCGATCGAGGAAGGCTGCGATTGCCTGGCCTGCCGGCGCTTCAGCCGGGCGTATCTGCGGCATCTGTTCCTGGCGGAGGAGATGCTCGGGCCGATCCTGGCGTCGATCCACAACCTGGCGTACATGCACCGGCTGACGCGGCAGATCCGTGAAGCGATTCTGCGCCGGCCGGTTTGTCCCATTCCATCGTGAGGCGCTGGCCCGGCTGGACGCCTCGTAGGGTGGGCTCGGCCCACCAGAAACATGCCGGATGGTGGGCCGAGCCCACCCTACGAGAAGCATCCCGGCACTCCGCTTGAAGACTGCCCTCCCAAACGGTTAGAGTGTGGAAACGAATCGGACGCGCACGCGTCCTTGTCCGGCACCCTCCGAGCGACCGAAACCATGCCTTCGCTGTTCGATGCCTCCCTGATCCTGTTCGCCCAGGCGGCCGGCAAGCCGCCGACGGCCACGGACGGGGGTCTCTTCCAGATGCTGATCATGTTCCTGCCGCTGATCCTTTTGTTCTACCTCATCGTGCTGCGCCCGCAGCAGAAGCAGGAACAGAAGCGGCGGAAGATGATCGACGCCCTCAAGCCTAACGACCGCGTGCTGACGGCCGCCGGCATTTACGGCACCGTCGTCCGGATCGATTCGGAAAACAACCGGATCGTGCTGCGGTGTGACGATACCAAGTTGACCTTCACACGCTCCAGCATCGCGGAAGTGCTTTCGGGCGGCGAGAGCAAGGACAAGTCGGCCGAGTGAGTGAGCGGTCACGCGGGAAGGGACCAGGATGTCGCCGGTTGTGCCGAGCCGCCGTGGCGCCGCCGCGGGCTTCGGCCCTCGTTCGGATCGGGATGGTTAGAAGCACGTTGCCCCACTCGGCCCGCGACGGCGCGGATGTTCGAGCGGGCTCCAAGGACTTGACATGAGAAACTACGGCCTGATCTTCTCCCTGCTCGCGGCCATGATCGTCGGGGCGATCGGCATCACCTGGCAAAAGGGGCTGAAGCTAGGCATCGACCTGTCGGGTGGTACCATCCTGGTCTACAAGGTCAAGGAGAGTACCCGCACCGGCGGCAATACGATGGATGAGTTGATTGCCGCCTTGCAAAAGCGCGTCAATCCCGAGGGCACCGCCGATTTGCCCATCCGCAAGGTGGGCAACAACCGCGTCGAGATCATCCTGGCCAACGCCACTCCCGAGGAAGTCGAGCGGCTCAAGCGGAAGATCACCGACGTCGGTTCGATGGAATTCCGCATCCTGGCCAACCGCAAGCACGACGAACAGGCGATCCGCCGCGCCCTGGCCAGCCCGATCAACAAGCCGCCCGCGCAGTACAAGTGGGTCGGCCTGGGCGAGATCATCACCGGCAAGAACCCCAAGCTGCGCGACGCCGCTAGCTTCACCGACCCGTCCCAGAACTGGGTCCGCGATCGCTACAAGACCGCCGACGTCAGCCTCACCGGCAAGGACGCGAGCGGCAAGGAAGTGACCCGCAACCTCGTCATCAAGTCGAACACCGAAGACACCGTGACCCTGGAGCGGCCCCACGGGCTGGCGTCGATCTCCAGTTACACGATCAACTACAATCCGTCGAAGATCGGCCCCTCCGACGACGCCATCGTCCGCGACGAGCCCGGCGCCAACGGCCATACCGACCGCTACCTCCTGGTCAAGATGGACCGCTACGATGTCACCGGCGATTATCTGGTCCGCCCCTACCCGACCACGGACGAACGGGTGCAGCCGGCCGTCGGTTTCAAGTTCAACTCGCAAGGCGCCCGCAAGTTCGGCGGCCTGACCGGTTCGCACCTGCCGGAAGAGGCGGGCCAGTTCAAGTACCGCCTGGGCGTGATCCTCGACAACCTGATCCGCTCGGCCCCGTCGCTCAACTCGCGCATCACCGACTCGGGCATCATCGAGGGCGTCCAGCCGGACGAGGTCACCTACCTGATCGAGATCCTTCGCTCGGGCAGCCTGCCGGCCAGCCTCTATCCGGTTCCCGAGCTCGAAGAGAAGATCGGCTCGACGCTGGGCCAGGATACCATCGAGAAGGGCCTCCGCGCCATCTTCATCTCGATGGTCACCGTGCCCATCTTCATGATCAGTTACTACCACTTCGCGGGCGTTGTCTCCGTCGTCGCGCTCGTCATGAACATGATCCTGCTGATCGCGTCGATGGCCGTGACCGACAGCTCGTTCACGTTACCAGGTCTGGCCGGGCTGGCGCTGACGATCGGCATGGCCGTCGATGCGAACGTGCTCATATTTGAACGCATGCGCGAGGAAAAGGAACGCGGGGCCACGCTCGGGCAACAGATCCGCAACGGGTTCAGCCGCGCCTGGGTGACGATCTTCGACTCGCACATCACGATTTTCTTGTCCGGCCTGGTGCTGTGGTGGGTCGGCACGCAGGAAGTCAAGGGCTTCGCGCTGACGCTCGTCATCGGCATGATCTGGAACCTGTTCACGGCCGTTTACGTCTCGCACGTGATCTTCGATTTCTTCTATGCCCGCGGCTGGCTCAAGAAGATCACGATGGTGAAGATCCTGGACAAGACCCAGATCAACTTCATCGGCCCACGGTATTACTTCATCACGGCCTCGTGCATCGTCATCCTGCTCGGCCTGGGCGCCACGTGGTGGAAGTACCACAATGGCCAGCTTTTGAACATCGACTTCACCGGCGGCACGCTGGTGACGATCCAGCTTGATCAGGACGCCCCCGAGATCAAGAAGCTCGGCGCGGAATCCCGGCGCAGTGCGTTCGTGCGCACCCAGGCGGAGACGGTCCTCCGCGATGCCTCGGTCGAGACGATCCACGTCGGCCCCGGTCTCGGCGGCGAGCAATTCAATATCCGCACGACCGAGGACAATACCGCGGACGTTCAGCGCAAGATTTTCGAGAAGTTCAAGCCGGTGCTGGCCCGCTTGAAACTGGAGCTGAGCGCGCCGACGCCCATCGCGGGCACCCCGGCCCCGGCAACCAGTTCCGATACCAAGAAGGACGCGCCGGCGCCCACGACCGGGGACCGTTTCGCGGGCGGCGAGTCGTTCGAGCTGCGGGCCAACCGCACTGTCCAACCCTCGACGGTCCAGGCCGCGCTCGTGCAGGTACTGCGCGAGGCCAAGATCTCCAACCCCGAGCGTCACTTCGAGCTCAGCGTGATCCAGCCGAAACCCGATGCCAAAGAGGTGGGCAGTCGGTTCTTCGTCAAGATCGACCTGGCCCCGGCCGAGGCGCAGAAGGTGCTCGGGAACCTGCTGACGAACCTCCAGAACGATCCCGGCCTGATGTTTGAACGGCTCGAGAACTTCGGCGGCGCCGTCGCCGGGGAAACCCGGACGCTGGCCATCGTCGCCATCATCCTGAGCTGGCTCATCATCATTGGCTTCTTGTGGTTCCGCTTCAAATCGGTCGCCTACGGCGTGGCGGCAGTCATCGCGCTGATCCACGACGTGCTCGTCGCGCTCGGGGCCGTGGCCATCTCGCCCTACAAGATCGACCTGCCGATGGTGTGCTCGTTCCTCACCCTGATCGGCTTCTCGACCAACGACACGATCGTCATCTTCGACCGCATCCGCGAGATCAAGGGCAAGACGCCCAACCTCGATCCGAACATGATCAACGCGGCCATCAACCAGACGCTCTCGCCGTACCATCCTGACGACGTGGACGGCCTGGCTCGTGGTCGTGATCATGTACCTGTTCGGCGGCGAGGGTCTGAAGGGGTTCACCTTCTGCCTGGTCGTTGGCTTCCTGAGCGGTGTCTACAGCACGGTCGCCATCGCCAGCCCGATCCTGGTCGACTGGATCGGCAAGGGCCACGTGAAAATCGACAAGCCCAAGCCGGTGGAAGCGGCGTCGGAGATTCTGAGGATGGCGGAGGACGAATGGCTGATGGCTGATGGCTGATGGCTGAACTCGTCACAAAGCCATCAGCCATCAGCCATCAGCCATCCTCGTCCAGCGCGGCTCAGGGCCGTTCGCTGGAGGTGTCGCTGCCCCCGCCGCCGGAGTTCTCGTTAGGTGCGCCACTACGGTCCGGCGTGCCGGCCGGGGTGCCGGCAGGCTCCTCGACCGGGGTGGTTGCCCCGGAGCCGACGCCGGAGGCGCGGTGCTCAAAGCTGCTGGCCGGGAGCCGCGGGCCGCCGATGACGGGGGCCGGGGCCGTGCCCGGCACGGGGTTCACGACCGTGTTCGATCCGCCCGGCTGCGCCGGGAAGTCGAGTAATCTCAACTGGCTGGCCACCTTGCGGGCCATCTGATCGTGGGACAGGAGAAGGGGGAGCGTTTCGGAGGCGAAAGCTGCGCAACTGGGGGTCCTGGCCGCGGGTTGCCTCCGTCTGGAAAAGCGCGATTGTGTTGACGTGCGACAAGATTTGATGGCGCAGATACGCGCGATCGAAATCCGGCCCGCTCAGGCCGGCCATGAACGAGCTGGCGGCCTGGTCCTGGACGTCCAGGGTTGTGGGCAGGGCGATTCGCTTCTCGGCGGCGAGGGCCTGGAGACGCGTGTCGGCGATGCCGTGCTCCTGGATCATGCGGCGGGCAAAGTCTCGGACCGGCTGACTGCCGGCATGTTGCATGGCCAGCTTACTCGTGGTGATTTCGGCCAGGCCGGAAACGCCGGCGGCGGCGGCGAAGAGGCGGTCGTCGATCGGCCGGAGGGTCGCCGCGCTGACGCCCACGTTCAGGTCCACGTCGCCGAGTGCCCCCGGCGCGACGTTGCCCCCGGGAACGTGGGCGTTCGCATCACGGCCGACTTGTGCGCGGGCGTTCGCGGCCAGGCTCGGTGCCAGGGCCACGGCAAGGGCCCACACCAGTGCTCGTTTCATGGGTCGTCTCCTTGATGTTCCGTCATCCGGCTGCGGCGAATCCATCCTGACGGCGTACCAAGCATGCGGTCAGGCGGGCTCAAAACCGCTCAAGCCCGGGTGCGCAGCTCCCTCCTTTCCGTGCTGCAAACTCGGGGCCGGATGAAGGTTCTTCTCGTAGCGCGGCACGGCCGCAACCGTCTTCTCTTGTAGGGTAGGCTTCAGCCTGCCAGTTCCATAATCCGGATACGGAAATGGGTTTGGCAGGCTGAAGCCTACCCTACAAGAGAAGACGGTTGCGGCTCCACCGCGCTACGAAGAGATGTCTTCGCGCAGCACCTCACCGCCCCAGCACTCGTGGAATTCCCGGCCATCCCGGACGCAAAGCGATCCCAGGGGAGAGATTCCGCAGGCGATGCCGGAGAGAATGGTCTCGCCCTGGCGCAGGCGTATGGGCTGGTCGCGCAGGGTATCGAGGGCCTCCCAGCGGGCGGAGAGAACGGGGTCGTTCCGGGCAAGCGCGGCGAGGGTGGGTTCGATGCGCGGGAGGATCGCGCGGTAGATCGCGCGCCGATCGAGAGGCTCTCCCGCGACCGCGGCGAGCGAGGTCGCCATGCGCTGAACGTCTTCAGGCAGGGAGGCCAGGTCGGTGGTGATGTTCAGCCCGACGCCAATGAGGATGCGGGGGCGACCCGGCTGGCCGAACAACTCGGGCAGCAGGCCGCCGAGCTTGCGGTCGTCCGACTCGATATCGTTGGGCCAGCGGATGCCGAGTCGGCCCCGCGCCGGGAGCAACGGCCTCGATGGCGTCGATGATGGCGACGGCCACCGCCAGCGTGGAGGCGGCGTGCAGGGTCGGCGGGAGCATTCGCTGCGCGGGTTCGAAGACATAAGTGAATGTGAGGCTGCCGGCGTCGGACCACCAGCGATGCGCTCTGCGTCCTCGGCCGGCGGTCTGTCGCTCCGCGAGGACGACAAAAGGCTCGGGCGTCCCCGCGGCGAGCCGCCGTCTGGCTTCATCGCTGGTCGAGGCCAGCTCGTCGTGGTGGAATTCGTTCAGAGTCTGTTCCAAAAGCCCCGAAGGGGCGAAAGTGAATAGCCCGGGGCGTCAGCCCCGGGAACCGGGAAGGATGCGCCACAAACTCTCTGAAGCCCCGACGGGGCGACAGATGTCTTTGTCCCACGGTCCGTTCTGTCGCCCCGTTGGGGCTTCGGGAAAGCCCATTATTACCCCGGCAAGAAAGTAGGTCGGACAATCCTGTCCGACTCCCCCGGCCTGTCGGACAGGATTGTCCGACCTACGGGAGGATCTTCTTTGCCGGGGTAATAGTTGCGCCGTTCCTCGGTCCCGGGGCTGACGCCCCGTACGTGTTTAGCGTCTCGCCATTGGACGTAAGTCCTTTCTTTGTAGCGGCGGCCGTCTCGGCCGCTCCGGGCTGGTTCCCCTCCGGAGCGGCCGAGACGGCCGCCGCTACACAGAAAAGGCCAGAAAAACAGCCAGTCGAGACGCTAAACACGTACAACGCCCCGGGCTATTCACTTTCGCCCCTTTGGGGCTAGAACCAGACGCCCCCTCGGAGGTTTCGGAACAGACTCTCAACACCTCAGTCGGCCTTCATGCGGATCAGGAGCTCGCCGGTCTCGATCTGGCGGCCGACGGCCGTGAGGATCTCGGCGACGCGGCCGGGACGCTCGGCATAAACGCTCGTCTCCATTTTCATGGCCTCGATGGACACGAGCTTCTGGCCCTTGCGGACCGGGTCGCCCTCGGCGACGGCCAGGCCGACGACCAGGCCGGGCAGGGGGGCGGCGACCTGGAGCGGGTCGGCGGGGTCCGCCTTGGGGACCTCGCGCACCGCCCCGGCCAGCGCGCGATCGGTGATGATCACCTCGCGCGGCTGGCCGTTGAGCTCGAAGAAGACGTTGCGCTTGCCGTCGGTGTGGGGCTCGCCGACGGCCAGCAGCTTGACGATGAGCGTCTTGCCGGGCTCGATCTCGACGGGCACCTCGACGCGCGGGTCGAGCCCGAAAAAGAACATCGGCGTGGGCAGGACGGATGTATCGGCATAGGTGCGCTGATGCTGGGCCAGGTCCTGAAAGACGCGGGGATACATCAGGTAGCTGAGCGCGTTGCGCGCGGTGCCTTCATAGCCGAGCAGCCCCGAGGCTTTCCCGCGCGCGGCGTCGAGATCGGCCGGCGGCAGGTGGGCGCCGGGACGATCCGTCTGCGCCGGCCGACCGCGCAGCACGCGCTCTTGCAACGTCGGCGGAAAACCGCCCGGCGGCTGGCCGAGCCGGCCCGCGCAGAACTCGACCACGCTCTCGGGGAACGCCAGCTCGCGCTCGGGGTCGAGCACGTCATCGGGCGTCAGGTTGTTGGCCACGAGAAACAGGGCCATGTCGCCGACGACCTTCGAGGAAGGCGTCACCTTGACGATATCGCCAAAGAGCATGTTGACGTCGGCAAACGCCTGGCAGACCTCGTGCCAGCGGTGTTCGAGCCCGAGTGCCTTGGCCTGCTGGAAGAGGTTCGTGTACTGGCCGCCGGGCATTTCGAGCTGGTAGACGTCGGCGGCGGGGGCGTTCAGGCCCGACTCGAACGAGCGGTACAGGGCGCGCACTTCTTCCCAGTAGTAGCTCAGACGGATCAAGGCGCGGGGGTCGAGGCCCGTCTCGCGCGGGGTGTGGCGCAGCGATTCCACGATGGCGTTGAGGCTTGGCTGCGAGGTCAGTCCGGACAGGGCGGCCATCGCGCCGTCGGCGATGTCGAGGCCGACTTCGGCCGCCTTCAAAACGCTGGCCACCTGGCCGCCGCCGATGTCGTGGGTGTGGAAGTGAACCGGGATGCCGACTTCCTCGCGCAGGGCCTTGACCAGCGTCTCGGCGGCGTACGGCTTGCACAGTCCAGCCATGTCCTTGATGGCGATCAGGTTCGCGCCCCGCTTTTCGAGATCCTTCGCCAGATTCACATAGTATTTCAGGTCGTACTTGGGGCGCGTTGGGTCGAGAATGTCGCCCGTGTAGCAGATGGCGGCCTCGCAGAGGCGCCGGCCTCGCGCACGGCGTCGAGAGCAACGGCCATGTTGGGGACCCAGTTCAACGCGTCGAAGACGCGGAACACGTCGATACCAGCCTGCGCGGCTTCCTTCACGAAAGCCTGGACGACGTTATCGGGATAGCTGGTGTAGCCGACCGCGTTGGCGCCGCGCAGGAGCATCTGGAAGAGGATGTTCGGGATGCGTTCACGGAGCAGGGCGAGGCGTTCCCAGGGGTCTTCCTTGAGGAAGCGCATGGCGGTGTCGAACGTCGCGCCGCCCCACATTTCCAGCGAGAAAAGCTGGGCGCGAGGTGCGCATACGCCTCGGCGACGCGGACCATGTCGCGGGTGCGCAGGCGGGTAGCCAGCAGCGACTGGTGAGCGTCGCGGAAGGTCGTGTCGGTCAACAGGAGGGTTTGTTGCGCGGACCCAGGCGGCGAATTTCTCGGGGCCGAGCTGCTGGAGCCGCTGGCGGGTGCCGTCGGCAGGCCGCGCGGTGTGGTCGAAGGGAGGCGGCGCGGGCTCGGTCGTGGGGAGCGGCGCCGGCGGGCGGGTCACGCCGGGGAAGCCGTTGACGATCACGTCGGCCGCGTACGAGAGCAGCTTGGTGGCCCGGTCCTGCCGCACCGGGAACTGGAACAAAGAGGGGGTCTGGTCGATGAACCGGGTCGTGCCCCGGCCGGCCAGGAAGGTCGGATGGGTCACGACGTTCAGCAGGAACGGAATGTTCGTCTTGACGCCCCGGACGCGGTATTCCTGCAAGACGCGTTCCATGCGCAGGGCGGCTTCCTCGAACTTGCGGCCGTAGGTCGAGACTTTGACCAGCAACGAGTCATAATACGGCGTGATGATCGCGCCTGTGGTCGCCAGGCCGCCGTCGATGCGCAGGCCGGGCCCGCCCGAGGAGCGGTAATGCGTGATCCGGCCGTAGTCGGGCATGAAGTTGTTCGCCGGGTCCTCGGTCGTGATGCGGCACTGCATCGCGTAGCCGAGCGTGTGGACATCCTCCTGCCGCCCCAGGCCGATTTCCGGGTCGTCGAGCGCTTTTCCCTGCGCAATCAGGATCTGCGACTTGACCAGATCGATGCCCGTGATGATCTCGGTGACGGTGTGTTCGACCTGGAGCCGGGGATTGACCTCGATGAAATAGAACCGGCCGGTCTCGTCATCAACCAGGAATTCCACCGTGCCGGCGTTTTCATAATGCACCTGCCGGCCGAGCGTGACGGCCGCCTCGCAGATGGAGTTCCGCAAAGCGGGGTCGAGGTTCACCGCCGGGGCGATCTCGATGACCTTCTGATGCCGGCGCTGGATCGAGCAGTCGCGCTCGAAAAGATGCACGAGATGGCCGTGCCGGTCGCCGAAAAGCTGGACTTCGATGTGCTTGGCGACGCGGAGGAACTTTTCGAGGAAGACATCGGGGCAGCCGAACGCGGTCTGGGATTCGCGGCGCGCCTGGTCGAGCGCATCATCGAGGGCCGCGTCCGTCTCGACCACGCGCATGCCGCGCCCGCCGCCGCCCATGGCCGCCTTGACGATGACCGGATAGCCGAGCGCCGCGGCCGCTTCGTGCGCACCTGGACCTGGCAGGACCGGCTCGCCCGTGCCGCTGAGGATCGGCACGCCGACTTCCGCCGCGAGCTTCCGCGCGGCCGTCTTGTCGCCGAGCAGATCGAGGATCTCGGGCCGCGGCCCGATGAACGCAATGCCGGCCTCTTCACAGGCCCGCGCGAACGCGGCGTTTTCGGACAGGAACCCGTAGCCGGGGTGGATGGCATCCACCTCTTTTTCCCGCGCCAGCGCGACGATGGCCGCGATGTTCAGATACGACCGGATCGGCTCGCCCGCATGGCCGACCTGGTAGGCCTCGTCGGCCTTCAGCCGGTGGAGCGAGAACCGATCCTCGTGCGAGTAGATCGCCACCGTGCGGATGCCCAGCTCGTGCGCCGAGCGAAACACCCGCACGGCGATCTCGCCGCGGTTGGCGACCATCAGCTTGCGAAATTCGGCCATGCGTCTCTCGTCTTCTGATGACCGATAAACTGCGCCGCGCCGGCACCGTTCCGGAGGTATTCTATTCGCCTCCCTCCCGGCGCGGCGAGATGAGACAAGAAACCCCGACCTGAGCTGAGAGTCTGTTCCGAAAGCCCCGAAGGGGCGGCAGTGAATAGCCCGGGGCGTCAGCCCCGGGAACCGGAGCCGCGACGAGAGTCTTCCTCCGAAGCCCCAAAGGGGCGGCAGAAGAGAGGGTTCGTAGCGCGTCGTTCCCGGTTCCCGGGGCTGACGCCCCGGGCTATTCACTGCCGCCCCTTCGGGGCTAGAGCCAGACTTCCTGGAGAGCCTTCGAGGGGAGCCTGCGCTACGACGGATCGGCGAGGACCCGGTTCTCCAGCCGGCCGATCTCGCGGATCTCGGCCGCGACGAGGTCCCCGGGGCGCAGGAAGGTGTTCCGCGATAGGCCGCTGCCCGCGGGCGTGCCCGTCGAGAGGATGTCGCCCGGTTCGAGCGTCATGAACCGGGAGACGAACGCGATGAGCGCCGCCACGGGGAAGATCATCTGCGACGTGCCGGCCTCTTGCATGACCGCGCCGTTGACCGTCAGCCGCAGGTGCAAGTCCTGGGGATCGGGCACCGCGCCGGCCACCAGGATGCACGGGCCGATGGGACACGAGCCGTCGTGCCACTTGCCGTGGAGCCAGTCGAAGAAGGCGTCGCGCGGACGGGGCGAGCGCTCGGGGTTGGGCCGGAAGGCGCGATCGCTGATGTCGTTGACGACCGTGTAGCCGGCCACATATTCGAGCGCCTCCGACTCGCTGACGTTCCGGCAGGTCCGGCCCATGACAACGCCGAGCTCGCATTCCCAGTCCATGTGGTCGGGCGAGACCTTCGGCAAGACGATCGGATCGCGGGGGCCGATGAGCGTCGTCGAGGGCGGCTTCATGAAGATATAAGGAAATGTCTTGGAGCGTTCTCCCACGGTGCCGCCCTCTTCCGTGATGTGCTCCGCGTAATTCCCAGCCAGCAGCAGGATCTTGGAAGGGCAAGGTATGGGCGGCAGCAGGTGAACCTCGTCGAGCGCCAGGGCGAGATCGTCCAGCGGGGGTGCCGAGGAGCCGTTGAGCCAGCGGGCCAGGTCGATCACCGAATCAATGACGGGACCATCCGGCGGCAGGAGGTCGAGCAGATCCTCGGTCGCCGGCAAGATCAGATCGACATCCTCTGCCTCGGCGAAGGCCTCGGCCGCCTGGTCGATCGGGATGACCCGGTCGTCGAGAAAGAAGCCGGGTAACGCTATGTCATCCTCGAGGCAGAAACGGCACAGACGCAGGCCCCGCCCCTGCAAGATGGGAACTGTGGCTTTCATGAGTGAAACCCTTTCTGGGATGGGAATTCTGCACACCACGATATCGCTTGCGGGACCTCGAGGCAACGGCGCGAGTGTCGGGTCGCGCTAGTGACGCGGATCGACGGGCGAGGTTACAGCTCTGGATGCCGGATTCCAGATTCCAGATGCCGGATTCCAGATGCCTGATGCCGGATTCTCCATCCCACCCCGATGCACGGAAGATCCGGAATCTGGCATCTGGAATCTGGCATCTGGAATCTGGCATCCGGAATCGTCCGAAAGCCGTCGTGGCTGATCGAGGGGTGAGTGCCGTATTCATTCCCGGGTTACTCCTTCAGGCCGTTGCTCATACAGCACGCGCAGAGCCGTCAACAGCCCGGCCTCTTCCTCGGGGCGCACGCGCGGAGGTCGAACAGCACGTTTCCACCCTGGACGCGCGGCACGACCGACGGCTCGCCCTGCCGCAAACGAAGAACCACTTCCTGCTCCGAGTGGGCCAGGTGTGGAAAGGGCGGGGACAGCCGCACCGCGAACGAGGGGATGGGGTCGATAGGCACGCTTCCTCCTCCCAGCATGGCGGCCGTCTCCACGACGTCGGTGCGGCAGCCGCATTCCGCACGGCAGGCCACGGCCAGGTGCTCGGCGCGGTCTCTCAGAACATCCGGCGAAACGGTCAGGAACGCCCACAAAGGGATGCGCAGAGCGGCCCGCTCGGGGGAACGCATCAGGAGCAAGGTCGCCTCCAGCGCCGCCAACGTCAGTTTGTCCACGCGCACGGCCCGCATCAAGGGATCGCTCTGGACACGGTCGATGGCCGCCGTCGATCCGAGCATCAAGCCGCACTGGGGACCTCCCAGGAGCTTGTCGCCCGAAGCCAGCACCAGATCGGCGCCGGCGGCCAGACTCTCGGCGATCGTGGGCTCCCGGGCTTCCCATCCGGGAAGGCCAGCAGGCAGGTTCGGGGCCAGCGCCCCGGAACCGATATCATCGAGCACCCACAGACCGTGCGCTTTGCCCAGTGCCACGAGATCCCCGATCCCGACCGACTCGGTAAAACCCACGATGCGGTAATTGCTTGCATGAACGCGCAAAAGGGCGGCGGTCTCGGGCCCAGGGCGCGTGCGTAATCGCCCAGGCGGGTCCGGTTCGTGGTGCCGACCTCGCGGAGCTTGGCGCCGAGGCTTCGAGAATCTCGGGCAGGCGGAAGTTGCCGCCGATCTCGACAAGCTGGCCGCGGGAGACGATCACCTCGCGTCCGGCGGCGAGGGCCTTGAGCGCCAGCAGGGTGGCGGCGGCGTTGTTGTTGACGACGGCGGCGGCGGCGGCGCCGGTGAGTCGGCACAGCAGCGCGGCGACGCCGGCCGTGCGCTGACCGCGTGCGCCGGTGTCGAGATCGAGCTCCAGATTGCAGTAGCCTGCGCCGACGTCGGCCAGCGCCGCGATGGCTTCCTCGGCGAGCGGAGCGCGTCCCAGGCCCGTGTGTAACAGGATGCCGGTCGCGTTGATGACCGGCCGCAGGGCCGGCCGGTCCGTGCGCGCGAGCCGGTCGAGAATCGCGGGGATCAGGTCCCCCGCCTGGGGTATTGTCCCCGCGCAGCGCCGCGCGGGTCTCCGCGATCGTCTCCCGCACGGCGCGGACAACCGCATCCCGGCCGTGCCGCGCCCGCGGCGCCGACAGCGCCGGGTCTTCGAGCAGGGTGTGGACGGCCGGCAGCCGTCGCAGGGGCGATTCCTTCATGACCGGCGCTCGATTCGCTGAAACCACAGACCCCAGAGCAAGACGTCATCCTCGTGGTAAAGAAAGTGAGACACCGACCAGACGCCTTGCTCAACCTCGATCAAGGCCGTGTTGGGCAGGTCGCCGTCGGGCGACCAGACGGAGGTCGCCGTGCGCGAGCAACCGTCGTGGACCAGATTGAGTTCCGCGCCGGGCAGCCGCGCATCAAAAAATGCAACGAGGCCGCCGAAGCCGCTGAGCGTGAGCACCTCGGGCTCCACCTTCAATCGAGCCAGGTCGAACCGGGCCAGGTCGAGCTGGAAGCCCTCGGGCGCGTGCTCGATCTCCACCAGGGCGAATTCCCGGCGCATGGCCAGGAGCTCGATGCGTTCGGTCTGAGGCCAGACGATTGCGAACCGGATGCCGTCTTGCGTCACGAACGTCGAGATGAGCGGATCGGACTCGGTGGAGATCAGGCCATAGTAATCGCCCTCGGCGCCGCTCCACTCGCAGGCCAGCTCGGCCGCGCTGATGCAGAGGGGAGACCAGCCGTTGGTGGACAAGCGCCCGATGTGCTTCATGGTGCCGGCTCCTGGGCCGCCCGCGCCAGCCGCCGCGCGTCACCCTCGCGACGGGTCAGGCCGATCCGGTCGAGATACTCGCCGATGGGCACCGCGTACTTGCGGGTCGTGCCGAGCAGGTCGCGGAGATCGGCCATCGTCAGCGCCACGCCGTCGGCCAGGCGTTCGACGACGCGCCGCTGAAGCTCATTCTCAACCTGGGCATCGAGGAAGATGCCGCCGCCGACCTCCACGATGCGGCCCTCGGCCGCGAGAATCGCCAACAATTCGGGCATCACGCCCGCGCGGGTGCCCGCCAGCTTGCCCAGTTCGGTCAGGTCGGGCGGACTGATTCCCCCGGCGCAGAGCGCCGCCAGCAGTTCCGCCATCAGCTTGCGCTCGGCCTGCGTCAGCACGGGCTGATGACCGGCCAGCGCGACCGTTTGGGCATCGCCGACCACCGCGCCGCGCGCCTGAAGCCGTTCGATGAGGACGGCCACCAGCGCCTCCTCCGGGACATCGGGAAATCGGGCCGCCACCTGGGAGCGTCGCACGGCCGACTGGCGCGGCCGTTCGTCGTGCAGCCGTTTCAAGACCCGCAGCACGCGGTCTTCCAGCGCGGCCACCGTCTCGGCCGGCAGCCACAAGGAGCGCCGCGCGCTGATCGCCAGCTCGATCAGCGCGCCGTCTTGTGTCAGCGCGGCCAGATGGCCGCTGAGCTCGCCCAGTGGCACACCAGCCTCGCGGACCAGGTCGTGTTCGGTCCAGGATCGCAGGCCGAAGGCAGCCAGGGCAGCACGCAGTCTCATGCGCGGGTCGGCCGACTGCCATTTCGTGAGCCGATCGTGGACGTGGCTCGAACGGCGACGTTCCCGGCGCGCACAGGGCTGAAGCACCCGGCCGCCTCCGAGCGTGGCGGGCGGGCTCTCCGCGCGGAGGACGAACGGCTCGCCGTGGACCGCCACCACCGGCGCGGCCAGGAACATCTGGGCCAGCGCCGTTTCTCCGGGAATGACTTCGGTCGCCTCGAGCAGGCCGAGCACGCCCCCGACGTCGGCCGTTCCGAGATGCAGCCGGTACCGGCCCCGATGACGGAGCGGCCGGGGCGCATCCTCGGCCGCGCGGACGGAGACGGACAGCACCTGCGTGCGCGCAGATAGCCGGGAGTCGCGAGTTCTTGTCCGCGGTCGATCTCGTTGTGCCGCACTCCGGCCAGGTTCAGAGCGGCCCGTGTGCCCCGTTCCAATCGGGGGACCGGCTGATCGTGGTGTTGCAGGCCGCGCACCCGGACCGTGCGCCCCTCCGGCCACCACTGGAGCTCATCGCCGACCGCCACCTGGCCGGATGCGATCGTGCCGGTCACGACCGCCCCGTGTCCGGCCACCGAAAACGCGCGATCGATCGCCAGGCGGAACAAGCCCGGGTCCTGCCGGCCCGGTGCCCCCGCGACGAGGTCCCGGAGCGCGTTTCGCAGCTCATCCAGACCCGCGCCGGTCACGGTCGAAGTGCGGATGATCGGCGCCTCTTGCAGGAAGGTGCCCGCCACCAGCGCGCGAATGTCCGCTTCCACGAGCGCGATCCAGTCCGGCTCGGCCAGGTCGCACTTGGTCACCGCGATCACGCCGGCCGGGATGCCCAGCAGCTCCATGATGAGGAGATGCTCCCGGGTCTGCGGCATGACCGAATCATCGGCCGCGACGACCAGCAGCGCCAGATCGAGGCCGGTCGCGCCGGCGAGCATGTTGCGGATGAAGCGCTCGTGCCCCGGCACATCGACCACGCTCAGCCGGGTCTCACCCAGATCGAGCGGGGCGAAGCCAAGATCGATCGTGATCCCGCGCTGTTTTTCCGCCGGCAGACGATCGGTGTCCACGCCGGTCAAGGCGCGCACCAGGGCCGTCTTGCCATGATCGATGTGGCCGGCCGTGCCAAGTACGAGTTCGCGTTCCGAGGTCATCAAGTCGGTCTTGCTCGCGGCGGTCAGGAGCGTGGGTGAACGATGCGGTTGCGGACGAGTGATGGCGGATGACGGATGGCGGATGCCTGACGGCGGATGCCTGACGGCGATGCCCGAGTCCACCTCCCTCCTCGGCGAACCGCCATCCGTCATTAGCCATCAACCATCGGTCATCGGTTATTAGCCATCAGCCATCCGTCATCTGCCATCCGATCCCGCTTCTCGATCATAACGCATTCGCAAGACGGCGACGGTCGGGAATCCACCTTGACCGCGATCGGCGTTCACCCCATACTGTCCGTCGCAACGCCCGGAGCCACGGATGGGCACACGGCGGGTCCGTTGCTTGTGCCCTGGTCCGCGGCTGGCGTGCCGGTGTGACCGACCAGGGCGGGGAGATGTCAGCCCCACGCTGTGTCCCTCGCGGCTGGAAGCGAGTCGAGGCGACATCCCGCATCGGGGCGATCGACGCGACCGCACGGCCATCGGCTGCGCCCCAGGGCGTGTCCCGACGTGCCGCCTTTGGAGCTCCTCGCGTCGATCGATCGGGATCCTCCCCGCATGTTCCACAACCTCAACCTGCTGGTCTTCGCCGTCGCCTTCGTGGGCTGCGTCTTGACGACGCCCCTGGTCACGAGGCTGGCGAGCTGGCTGGGTGCGATCGACCGGCCCGATCAATTTCGCCGCATCCACAAGGGGGCCATCCCCCGGCTGGGCGGTCTGGCGCTGGCCTTTGGCGTGGCGATCGCGGCCGTGCCCGTCTTGATCGACTTCAACCACCCGTCGTGGCCCGACGTCGATGCCTGGGGGACCGAGCTGTTCGCCGTGGCGCTCGCCGGGGCGATCGTCTTGGCCATTGGCCTGGTGGATGACACCTACGGCCTCTCGCCCCGGATCAAATTACTCGGCCAGGCGACCGCCGCGCTCGTCTTGATCGCGGGCGGCTTCCAGATGACCAAGGTGTCGATTCTGGGCGTGCCGATCAGCTTCAGTTATCCGTGGACGCTCTCCTTGCTGGGCCATCCCATCGTCATCGAGCCGATCGGGCTGGCGCTGACGATGGTCTGGTTCCTCGGCTGCATGAACATCTGGAACCTGATCGACGGCATGGACGGGTTGGCCTCGGGCGTCGGTCTGCTGGTGAGCGGGACGCTGATGCTGGTGGCCATCCGGATGGGCAACGACGGCTCGGCCGCCCTGTCCGCGGCGCTGGCGGGGGGCTCGCGGGGTTCCTGCTCTACAACTGGCACCCGGCCTGCATCTTCCTGGGCGACAGCGGCAGCCTCCTGATCGGCCTGTTGCTGGGCGTGATCGGGGTGCGTTCCTCGATGAAGGGAACGACCACCGTCTCCATCTTGTTCCCGATCCTCGCCATGGGCCTGCCGATCTCGGACACCGCCATGGCGATCTTTCGACGCTGGGTCCGCGAGCTCCCGCTGAGCTCGGCGGACCGCCGCCACATCCACCACCTGCTGATCGGGCTGGGACTGAACCCCCGGCAGGCGGCGGCGATGCTGTACTGTTTCTCGGGGTTTTTCTGCGGCGTGGTGCTGCTGGGAGTGGCATTGAACAACCCCATACAGGGCGAATTCATCGCCTTGACGCTGGGCGTCTCCGGCTGCCTGGCGTTTTTGATCACATTGACCAGCCGGCGCGACGAGCTGGCTTCTCTGACGCACGACCTCAAGGCGCGGTTCGCCCGCAAGCGGCAGGAGCGCGACTGTGCCCGGCTGACCTGGGACGCGATTCAGAAGATCGAGCTTCGTACCGACGTGGAGGAGATCTGGACGATAGCGCACGCGGCCGCCGAGACGCTCGGCTGCGACCAGGTCGCGGTCGTCTGTTTTCGGCACGGATGCCGGGTGCTGGAGCACGAGACCGGCGTGGAGACGGCCGCGGTTGGTGCGGAGCCGCTGTCGGGGACTTCGGCCACGTTCCGACTGAGAAGCGGTGAAGCCTTGCATTTGACCTTCACGGTCCATCAACGCGAGGGATCGGCGGTCGAGTCGGACATCGCGCTGCGGTCGCTTCAGCGGCTGGCGCTGGCGATGGCGGAGCGGATCGAACGGCTGCTGTCCGATCTCAGCGCGCTCCAGGACGCCCTGGCCAAGGCGCGGCTGCCGGTGGCCGCGGGGCACGACCGCACGGCGGTTCCCACCGGCCGCACGAGCTGGGCCTGGGCGACCAGCGCGCTCGACCCGCGGGGTTGGCTGGGAGAGAAATGACCGGACGGGCCCGCCTGGCTGCGCCACGATTCGACATCAACAGGGAGGGGGATGGTTCATGGATCGAAACCTCCAGTCGGTGCCCTCGCCGTATGGTCCGCCGTCGGCACAGGATTTGGCGGCGGCCCTGCGGGGAGGAACCGCCCCGGGCCTGCCGCCAAAGAGCACGGCGGATTACCTCCGCGCGGTCCGCAGGCGCCTGGGGCTGGTGGTCATGCTCGCGCTGGCGGTGATCGTGCCGGGATCGATCTTCGTGGCGAAGCGGTTAAATGTCTATCGCGCCGCGGTCACGATCCGCATCGAGCCGCCGGGTTTTGACGAGCGGGTCGCGACGATCGTGCCGCACAGTGGCGTGGGCCAGGCCAGCCACGAGTCGCAGGAGCGTTACGTCCCCGACCGCCTGGCCGAACTGCGGGGCCGCGCCCTGGCCGAGAAGGCTGTTCTCAGCCCCGAGCTGCATCTGCCGGCCGACGCCGCCGAGGACCTCGTGGCGAATCTCGTCGGCAATCTGACCACGCGCCGGCTGGCCGACTCGAACACCTTCGAGGTCTACTTCGAGTGGACCGACCGCGAACGGGTGGCGCTCTTGCTCAACGCCCTGGTCAACGAATTCCGTGCCTCCGCCCGCACCGAGAGTCGGTCGAACATCGACACCTCCAAGCGCATGGCGGGCGACAACGTCCGCAAGCTTCAAAAGGACCTCACGGACAAGAACCACGAGATCGAGCTGGCCATGCGCCAGTCGCCGATCTTCACGCCCGACGGCAAGAACTACTTGCAGGACCTGTACGTCCAGACCAACTCGGTCTTGATGCAGAAGCGCATCCGGACCGACGAGATCGTCCAGCAGCAGCGCTTACTCCAGTTCGCGCCCGGCCCGCGACGCTCGCCGCGAACCCGAACCAGCCGCGCATCGCGGCGCTGCTCGAACAAAAGGAGCGTCTCACCGAGCAGCTCGAGTCGGAGCGGCGGATCGTCAAGAAGTTCAACACCGATCCCGCCAGCCGGCATTACGCCAAGCTGCTGCAAAAAACCCTCGACGAGCTGGAACGGCTCCAGGGGACGGCCCCCGAGGAACAGGAGTCCGACCTTCTGTCGATGTTCCTGGTCCACCAGAACGAGGACGTCCAGAAGCTCGAAAAAGAAGTCAAGGGCCTCCAGGAGCAGATCCAGGCGTCCATGCCGATGTACGAGACGTTCCTGGGACTGCTGCGCGATCGCGAGCAGCTTCAACAAAGCCTGGCGGCCATGCAGGAGCGGCTCAAGGAGTTCGAATTTCTCGCCGAGACGCAAAACGAGCCGGTCAAGATCCTGCACGCGGCCGACGAGCCGAACGTGCCGGTGCGGCCGAACCGGACCATGTACGAGGCGGTGGTGATCGTCTTCGGCCTGAGTCTGGGCGTCGGCTTTGTTTGCTTGCTCGAATCGGTGGACCACCGCGTGAAGGTTCCCGAGCACGTCAGCCTGGGCTTGACCGTGCCGCTGCTGGGCGTCGTGCCCCGCTTGCGACGGCTGGCGCGGCTGCACAAGGGCGGGCACATCTGCGCCTACAAGGACCCGTCGTCGATCGAGTCCGATGCCTTTCGCAACCTGCGCGCCAGCCTGGTGGGTGCGTCGAGTCCCAAGACCGGCGGGCCGCTGGTGTCCCTGCTCGTGACCAGCGCCAAGCCGGGCGAGGGCAAGAGCACGACCGCGCTGAATCTGGCCGCCGCCTGCGCGGTCGGGCGAGCGCACGCTGCTGATGGAAGTGGACTTGAGGCGTCCCAGCCTGGCGGCGGTTTTCGAGCCCGAGCATGAGTTCGGCGTGGTCGATGCGCTGCGGGGCGATCTGCCCTGGCAGCGGGCGATCGTCCGCACCGACGTGCCGAACCTCGATTTCCTGCCCTGCGGCGACCCGGGCGGCGTGCCGGTGGAAGCGCTGGGGACGATCGAGATGCGACAGTTGCTCGTGGCCGTCTCGAGCCATTATCACCGTGTCATCCTGGATGGTCCGGCGATCCTCGGCCTGGCGGACTGCCGCATGCTGGGCCGGCTGGTGGACGCGGCCGTGCTGGTCGTGCGCTGCGGGGCGCACGATTTCAGCCCGTTGCAGCGGGCCAAGCACATGCTGGAGCTGTCGAAAGTCCCCCTGGTCGGGGCTGTCTTCAACGCGCTCGACGACGATCTGGACAACTGGTCGAGCCACGCCGACGGCCTGATCCTCGCCGCGCCCGCCCGCGCCGCGACGCGCGGCCTGCCCCAGCCCGAACCGGTGGGATGATGGGGGAGGCAACGGTCCGACCGGAGAAGACGAGAACGACTGATGGCTGATGGTTGATGGCTGATGGCTGATGGCTGATGGATAATGGCTGATGGCTGATGGATAATGGATGATGGATGATGAATTATTAAAGATGGTCGTTTTAGGCATCAGCCATCAGCCATCAGTCATCAGCCATCTGGCATCCAACGCGGCCAGCCCAACAAACTGCTCTCCCCCTGGATGATTCTCATGCCCACGCGACAACGACTCCTGACCCGCGCGGCGCAAGCCCAGTCGATCTTGATCGGCACGATCGTGCTCGGGACGATGCTCGCGTTTGGGGGCGCGGTCTGGTGGGCGCGGCCGGCGCTGGCCGTGGCGCTGGTCCTTCTGGTGCTGGCGGCATTGGTGTACGCTTTCGCGGCAGGGCAATGGTCGATCTTGAAAAGCCCGCTGGCCCCGCTCGGGGCGCTGGCCGTGCTGCTCGCCACCGTGCAACTGGCGCCTTTGCCTGCGCAGTTGGCGGCACGGCTTTCCCCGCGTTCTCGGCAGGTCCACGCGCTGGGGGTGCTGCCGGACGTGGCGCGCACGGACGATCCCGCACTGGAACTGCCGGAGCCCGCGCCGGTGCGCACGCCGATCAGCGTGGACCGGCCGGCGACCCTGCGCTGGTTGTGGGGCGGCGTCGGGTGTTTGATCGTGTTCTGTGTGGTCGCGCATCACGCCGACCGCCTCCGGCATGCGCTGGTCGTCTGGGGCGCGGTCGTGGCGGCGTTGTTCCTGGGCACGGTTTTCGGGATCATCCAGCTCGTCGGCGGGACGGAAGGGTACTACGGTTTCCTGCCGCCCGGCGCACTCTCTGGTCCCCTTCCGTCGGGGATCTGGTCGAGACGCCCAATGTGACGGTGCTGCGCTCGTTGACCGAGCCGGACGGAACTCCCTCAAGCTGGACGGCGGCCCGGCCGGACCGTCCGGCGGCGATCGCGGGGTTGCCGGGTGGTGCGGGTGCATTTCTGGCGCTGGGCGCCCTGGCCTTGCCGCTGGCCGTGGGGCTGACGCTCCAGAGCCTGGCCTCGCGGGGCAGCCGGGAAGGGTTCTGGGAGCGTCTGCGGGCGCGAACCGCGGGGGCCTGGTGGTGCTGCTGGTCGTCCTGACCCTCGTCAGCGCGGGGCTTTTGGGATGGATCGCGGGACGGGTGCTCGTCGTGCCCCTGGCGCTGGGGGTGGTGCTGGCGGGCCTGCCGGGGGCCTGGGCATCGGGTCTGCGCTGGTCGGCGGTGAGCTTGACCCTCCTGTGCCTGACCGTGCTGGGCGCGGGCGTCGTCATCGGGGACGTCGCGGGCCGCCCCGAGGGAGCGATCTCCCGGGCGGACGGCTCCGGATGGCCCGCCAGCCGGGCTGTGTGGTCCGAGACCGCGACCATCGCGCGCGATTTCCCCCTGATGGGCGCGGGGCTGGGCAGTTTTGCGACGTTGCACCCGTACTACAAGACCACCGACGCCACGTCGACCACCGCGCAGAGCAGTCTGATGCAATGGTGGGCGGAGTCGGGAATAGCGGGAATGACGCTTCTGGGACTGGCGGCGCTCTGGTGCCTGGTTCGGCTGCCGGTCGTGCTGCGACGGGTCGGCAGCGCCGATCGCACGCTGGCATTTAGCCTGGTCGGATCGGTGGTCGCGTTCGCCCTCTTCACGACCATCCATGCGACGGTCGAGGTCGCGGTGGTGGCGCTGGCCGCCAGCGCGGTCGGAGGGACCTGGGAACGCTGGCTGGCCGGCGGAACCGACTTGTTTGTCGAGCCGGCCTGACGTAAGCTACGGGGCCGGAAAAGGGCAGAGGGCGCGGATCAAGGAGGACCGCGGATGCCGGACACGACGTTCCTGCACATCCAGACGCGCGATAACGCGACGCTACGCGTCCAGGAACTGTCCGGCGTGTCGGCTCGAATTGGTCGGGCTGCGCCTTGCGAGGTGCGGTTGCCCGACGCGGGCCTGGCCGACGTGCAGTGCCTGCTGCGTCGTCGGGGCCGCGACTGGCATGTCCAGCCCGTGGGACCGGCCGGGCTGTTGACGATCGACGGCCGCCCGGTCGAGCACCAGCGCCCGCTGCCGGTCGGAGTGCCGTTGCGGGTGGGCGAGCACTGGCTGACGCTGCGACCGTCGGACCGGGTCGTGCCGGCCTTCGGGTCGTACGAACGGCCGATCCTGGTCGATCCCGTGCCGGCGCCGCGCGCCGACGCCACGCCGATCGCGCCCGAGCCGCTCAGCACATACCATTACGACGACCCGACTCGCGTGGTGGGCTTCGCTCCCAGCGTGGAGGCCGAGCCGCCATCGAGCTGGCGGTCGCGGGACGAGGGCCCGGATCGGCTGCTGCGCAACCGTGAGCGCGAACGGCTCTGGCAGGCCAAGATCCAGGCCGTCGGCGGCGCTTGCGCGCGCGGCGGAGGCGCGACAGGAAACCGCCGTGGCGCATGCGCGGCCGGTGCCCGTCTCCGAGCCCGTCAGGCCAGTCCCCACAGAACCGAGTTGCGCCCCTTGCTCGCCCTGCCCGGGCCGGCGCCGCTGCTCCCGGAGGTGCCGGGTGGCTGGGGCGGAATCGGCGACGCCCCGGCCCGTGGGCTCGAATCCCCCGGGGCGTCGCCGACGTCGCCCCAGCCACCCGACGCGGCGGACTCGGGTACGTGTTCAGCGTGCCCCGAGCCTGTTTTCGTAGGGTCCGCTGTGCGGACCGGGCCTTTTCCGGACGGTCCGCACAGCGGACCCTACGAGAAACACGGGCCCGGGGACGCGAAACAGGTACATAAGGGGGTTCCGACTCTGGCCGCGACGGGTTCTGAGAGTGGGTCCGAGGAGGGGCTCCTCTGTGTAGCGGCGGCCGTCCCGGCCGCTCCGGTCAGGGAGTCCGGAGCGGCCGGGACGGCCGCCGCTACACAGAAAGAGACGGCCAATCTTTCCTCTCAGGAAGCCAGCGCCGCCGCTCTCTCCGAGCTCGCCCCGGCGCCGATCGACCCACCCGCACCCGTTGCGGAACCCGTTCCCGACACGTGGTTTCATCCCGAGCGTGTCGCTGAGTCTCTCTGGACCGCATCGACTCCCTTCGTGGCCGACACGTCGCAGACGTCCGGCTGGGCCTGGTCGCGGGAAACGCCCCCGTCGGCGACGGAGCGCGACGACGAGGTGCTCTGGCCGAGCCTGCGTGACATCCTCGCGCAGAACGCCCCGACGCGCTGCGGTCCGGCGCCAGCGCCACGGCCGGCATTCCGGCCGCGGGCGCGCCGGGAACCGATGCCGACCGTGGGACAGCCGCCCGCCTCCTGGGCCGTCCCGACCTGGCTCGCGTCCTCCACGATGGTCGTGGTCTGCCTGGTGCTGGGGCTGGTGGGACTCGGTCTCGTCGGCACGTGGGCGTGGGATGACTTCGCGGCCGCCATCGTGGCCAACCACCTTTTGGCCGGTCCCAACCTGCCCGCCAAGCCGATTCCGCTGCCGGACGCGCCGGGAAACTCCTGGTGGCGGACGACGTCGCGGCATCTGTATCTGCGTGCCGTGGCGGCGAGCCGGGTGTCGTCCGACCCCGACCAGGAGGCCCAAGCCCAGGTCCTACTCGACGCGGTGCGCGCCGCCGGGCCTCTTGAGCCGTCCGTCCGGCTCGCGCTCGCGTCCCGCGGTGGTCCCGCCATCGGTCTGAGTCGCGACGTGATCGCCCTGCGCAAGACCGGCCAGGAGCTGCTGACGCAGGGTCGGCTCGATGCGGCCTTGCGGGTCTACCGCGCGGCGCTCGTCCTGGTCGCCGGCGCCGATCCTCAGCGGGCCGCGACGCCGACGTTCCTCGATGATGCCGAGGTACGTAGATTCACCCTGCCGCACGAGGATCTCGCCGCCAGCCTGTTGACCGACCTGGTGAAATCCGGTCGGCTGACGCTCGACGCCGAGGCGTGGGCTCGGTTGCTGCCCGCCGCGCCCATCGTGCGGCTCGCCGCTTACCGCCTCTTGCGCGAACAGGGCGACCCCGCCGCCGCGCGAGCTCTCGAAGCGCTCCGCGCGGCGGGTTCCGACGATCCGACTCCCGGCGCCACGGGCGCGACGGCATGGGCCGCTCAGGCCGAGGCGTTGGCTCTGAACGGCCAGTGGGACGAAGCCGCCGACGGCTACCGACAGGCCGTCGAGGCCATGCCGCCGGGCCTGATCCGCCGTTCCTGGGCCTTGAATTGCGCGGAGATCGAGGGACGCCGCGGACGGATCGACGCCATGCGTGAGGCGTGGGAAGCTGCGCGGGGGGATGATCCCCACGATGTGGTCAACATCCACCTCGCCGAGGCCCGCCAGCGCCATGGTGGTCTGCCCGAAAGTTCACCGGGATTGGCGGCACCGGCCGCATCTCCCGGCTTCCGGCGCGATGACCAGGTCCTTCCCGCTGGCCTGGAATCCAGCCCCTTGATTTCCGACGAAAATGAGTACCAGAAATGAGCACGTTTCTTGTAGGGTCCGCTGTGCGGACCGTTTGGCTTGGTCCGCACAGCGGACCCTATCGTCTGCAAGTGTGTCAGGTCCGAGAGGTGGAAGTCCTCTTCAGGCACGCACTCTCCGGCCTGTAACTGAAGGTAACTGCGTCGCCGCGAGGCGGGGTGGAGAGCAATCGGAGGTGAACGACTAGTCCGCAACGCAAGTGAACTCGATTCGGCCTTGTCGCGTGGCGAGCCTGCTAGGGTAAGGCGAAGCCCGGACCGGAGCGATCCGGAAGCCCATGACGCTGAGGGGTAGTGTGTCAAAGCGATCACGGGACCGACTGGGTGGTTGGAGGCGGAATGGTCGGAAGGCCAGACACATGAAGCAGAGAGACCTGTCCGGACCAGACGGGCGTTCATGACCGATCCCGGTCCGAAGAACCCGCCGGGCAGGAGTCAGAGGAGCCATAGTAGCGACGAAACCGGGTAACGCCGGGGGAGCGAAGGGCTCCAGGAAGATGGATGCGTCATGACCCGACCGACGAAAGACACACCGGCGACAGTGCCGCTGGCTCAACAAGCCGGAGAGATCCCTCTGCGCTGGCGATGGGTCGAACCGACGGTCTGGACCGTGCGCATGGTGACGACTCTCGAACAGGGAGTGGAAGGAGGCAAGTGGTTTCGGCTGTTTGACAAGGTTTTCGCCGAACGGAACCTGCTGGCGGCGTTCCAACAAGTGGCGTCGAAGCACGGCGCGGCCGGGGTCGACCACGTCACCGTGGCGCAATTCGAGCGGGCCGCTTCCCGAATCGATCTGGGAGGTCTCGGACCAATTGAAGCACGGCACGTATCAGCCCCAGTCGATCCGACGCGTTCTCATCCCCAAGCCGGGCACCACCGAGACACGACCGCTGGGTATCCCCACGGTTCGCGATCGGATGGTCCAGGCGGCGGTGGTGAACGTGATCGAGCCGATCTTCGAGCGCGACTTCGCGGAGCACAGCTACGGGTTCCGGCCGGGCGCGGCTGCAAAGACGCCCTGCGACGGGTCGATCAGCTTCTCAAAGCCGGTTACGTCTACGTGGTGGACGCCGACCTGAAAGGCTACTTCGACTCGATCCCCCACGACCGCCTGATGGCGCGCCTGAAGGAGAAGATCGCCGACGGCCCCGTGCTGTCGCTGATCGAATCGCTTCCTGAAGGCGAACATCCTGGGACGGTCTGAAGGAATGGACCCCGGCGACGGGGCGCCGCAAGGGGCCGTCCTGAGCCCGCTGTTGAGCAACATCTACCTCGACCCGCTCGACCACCTGGTGGCGCGATCGGGGTTCGCGATGGTGCGCTACGCCGACGACTTCGTGATCCTGTGCCGGACGCCTGAAGAGGCGTCGCGGGCCCTGGAACTGGTGCGGACGTGGGTGTCGGACAACGGCCTCACGCTGCACCCGACGAAGACGAAGGTGGTCGACGCCCGGACCGACGGCTTTGACTTCCTGGGCTACCACTTCCGAGGGCGGCAGCCGCTGGCCTCGGGAGAAGAGCCTGAGCGAAGTTCAAGGACACGATCCGTGCCAAGACGCGGCGGACCAACGGGACCTCGCTGCCGTAGATCATCGCCGTCGTTGAACCCGATCGCTTCGGGGCTGGTTCGCCTACTTCCAACACAGTCGACCGTGGATCGTTCCGGCGGCTCGACGGCTGGATCCGCCGCCGGCTTCGGAGCCTCCTGCGCAAACGGGCGAAACGCCGCGGCCTGGGCCGCGGCTAGGATCACCGCCGCTGGCCCAACGCCTTCTTCGCCGACCAGGGGCTTTTCAGTCTGGAGAGAGCCCATGCGTTGGCCCGTCAACCCTCTTTGAGGTAAAACCATCAACCGGAGAGCCGTATGCGGGAGATCCGCCCGTACGGTTCGGAGGGAGGGGGGAACCAAGTCAATCGGTCCTCCCTACCCCTATCAAGAATGTCGGAGAGCTTGGCGGATGATTCCACTGCGACGTCCTCCAGATACACGGATACGGTGAACCGACGATGACGCCGACGACTCCCGAGCTGACAGCGCCGCGGGATTCCTACTGGACGCCGGGCTCGTCCTCCGCGCCGGACACGGAAACGACCAGGGCGAACGCGGCCCCGACGCTCCTGGGGCTGCTTCTTCAGCCGGGCCGGGCGGCCGATGTCGCCCGAGTGGGAGCCGTGGCGGGGCTCGCCTTGCTCGGGACGATGTTCTGGGCCGAGATCCTCCACTTTGTCTGGACCTGGTCCACCGATGCCAACTATAGCCATGGCTTCTTGGTACCGCTGATCAGTCTCTACTTCGCCAACGAGGCCTCGAAACGCGGGCCGATCCGCATCGTCGGCGGGATCGGCAGCGGGGTGGCACTGCTGGTCGTGGCGATTCTGGGACGGCTGGCGACGCTCGTCATTCCGGTCGGGCTGGTGGGCGGCCTGTCGTTGTTGCTCGGTCTGGCCGGGTTGCTGGCGCTGGCGGCCGGGCGTGATGCGCTCAGGCGGTACGGTTTCGCCCTGGCGTTTCTGGTGTTCATGGTCCCGCTGCCGATCGCGCTGTACACGACGATCGCCTCGCCGTTGCAATTGCTGGTCAGCCGGGTGGCGGCGGGGATCTTGAACGTGCTGGGCACGCCGGTGCTCTGCCAGGGAAACCTGATGACGTTGCCGGGCGGGGTGCGGATGTTCGTGGCCGAGGCGTGCAGCGGCATGCGGCAACTGACCGGCTTCCTCGCGCTGACGACCGCCGTGGCGTACCTGTCGGCGCGGCCGTGGTGGTACCGCGGCGTGCTCATCGCCTCGTCGGTGCCGATCGCCATGACGGCCAACGTCATCCGGGTGGTGATGACGGGCCTGATCATGCACCATCTGGACCCGTCGTACGCCTCCGGATCGCTGCACACGCTGGAAGGTCTGCTCATGATGGGGCTGGGCCTGGCGCTGCTGGCGGCCGAGTGTTCGGTCTTGAGCTGGGCCGTCCCGATCGTGCCCGCGCCGGCGGATGCGCGCGTGACGCTTCCCAGCCTTCACGACCAGACCGGGGCGCGCGGGCTCCGGCTGCCGGCCCGGCTGGGCTGGTCCCTGGGTCTGCTGGTGGCGGGTTTGGCGGCTCAGACCGCCGTCGAGGGCGCGTCCGCGACCGTGCGCCCGCGTTTGAACCAGCCCCTGGCCACGGTCTCCTACCGGCTCGGCCCCTGGGTGGGACGCGACCTGCCGGTGGACCCGCGCATCCTCAAGGAAGCGCAGTGCGACGATTACCTCAACCGCTGTTATGAGGACTCGCGGCAGCCCGGCCGGACCGTGTCGCTCTGGATCAACTACTCGCAGACCGGCCTGAACCTGCGGCACTCGCCCGAGATCTGCCTTCCTTCGGGCGGCTGGGAGAAGGTCGAATCGCAGATGCGCGTCCTGGACAATCGCGCGTCCGGCCGGTCCGCCGCGCCTGCTGACGCGGCTGGGCTATCACCAAGGTGAACTGGTTCAAGGCATCGGATTCTGGTACTACATTTTTGGAGAAGGGTCGCTTGGAGCAGTGCGTGCGCGGCTTGCCGATCGCCAGCCGCAGCAGCAGCCACGGCCGGACCACGCGGGGGTCCGGGTTGACCGTCGAAGTGTTCTGCCCCGGCGACGCCGACCCCGACGGAGACGCCCTCCAGGACTTCGCCGCGGCTTTGCTCGATGAACTGGAACCGACTCCTGCCCGACGACCGGGCCAACTACTTCCGACCATGATCCTTTGTAGGCGTGGCTCGGCCCACCTCTTGTCTTCGTCGGACGCGGATGGTGGGCCGGCCACCCTACGGAGACGGGTGGTCGCTGCTAATCTCCAGAGAGGCCGCCGTCGATGAAACACGCCCTGATCACGGGGATCACGGGCCAGGACGGCTCCTATCTCGCCGAGTTCCTGCTGGGCAAGCCCGACTACGAGGTCCATGGCCTGGTCCGCCGCTCGAGCAGCCTGAACCGCGCAGCGGATCGACCACATCTTCGGCCGACGACCCGACGCTCCGCGGACCGGTTCCACCTCCACTACGCCGACCTGGCCGACGCCTCGAGCCTGGCGACGCTGATGGAACAGGTCCGGCCCGACGAGGTGTACAACCTCGGCGCCCAGAGCCACGTCCGCGTCTCGTTCGACCAGCCGCTCTACACCGCCGACGTCGTCGGCCTGGGCACGCTTCGCGCTGCTCGAGGCGGTCCGGCACCTGCAGCCGGAGCCAGCCGGTGAAGTTCTACCAGGCGTCGAGCTCCGAGATGTTCGGCTCGGCCGCCGCCGCCGCAGGGGCTGGACACGCCGTTCCACCCCCGCAGCCCGTACGCCTGCGCCAAGCTCTACGCCCACTGGCAGACGGTCAATTACCGCGAGGCGTACGGCCTGTTCGCCTGCTCGGGCATCCTGTTCAACCACGAGAGTCCCCGCCGCGGCGAGTCGTTCGTGACCCGCAAGATCACCCTCGGCGCCGCCCGGATCAAGGAAGGGCTCCAGCAGAAGCTCGTCATGGGCAACCTCGACGCCAAGCGCGACTGGGGCTTCGCCGGCGACTACGTCCGGGCCATGTGGCTGATGCTCCAGCAGGACCAGCCCGACGACTACGTCGTCGCCACCGGCGAGACCCACTCGGTCCGCGAGTTCCTCGAACTGGCCGTTCGCCAGCCTCGACCTCGACTACCGGGACTTCGTCGAGTTCGACCCGAGGTACACCCGGCCCTCCGAGGTCGATGTCCTCCTGGGCGACCCGTCGCAAGGCCCGGGCCAAGGTCCTCGGCTGGGAGCCCGAGGTCGACTTCCGGGGCCTGGTCAAGATGATGGTCGAGCACGACCTCGAGCTGGCCCGCCGCGAGAAGTATCGCCGCATGGGCTATCGAGGCCGTGAGCTCTGACGCATGAGCCTGAGCGGCACCGTCGACAGCATCCGAGCCATCGTCATCGCCATCACATCGGCAAGGAGGCATTGTCCGATCCGTCGATCCCGAAGGAGTCAGCCGATCCCAAGCGTCGGTGGTCGTCATCGGCCTCGACTGCGCCGAGCCGAGCCTGGTGTTCGAGCGGTTCGCCGACCGGCTGCCGAACCTGACGCGGCTCCGCGACGAGGGCGTCTGGGGCAAGCTCCGGAGCTGCGACCCGCCGATCACGGTGCCGGCGTGGATGTCGATGATGTCGAGCAAGGACCCGGGCACGCTCGGCTATTACGGCTTTCGCAACCGCGCCGACCGTTCCTACGAGAAGATGACCACGGCCACCTCGCTGGCCGTCAAGGAGCCGCTTGCTCTGGGACTATCTCGGCGCGCGCCGGCAAGCAGGTCATCCTGATCGGCGTGCCCCAGACCTACCCCCCGCGGCCGGTCAACGGCCTGCTCGTGACCGACTTCCTGACGCCCTCGATCGAGTCGAATTACACCTATCCCCCCGAGCTCAAGGACCGAGATCGCCGCGCTGGCCGACGTCCACCCTTACGAGTTCGACGTCAGCGACTTCCGCACCCCGGACAAGGCCAAGATCCGCGACGTCCCTGGTCCGGATGACCGACAAGCGGTTCGCCCTGGCCCGGCACCTGCTCACGACCGAAGCCCTGGGACTTCTTCATGATGGTCGAGATGGGCACCGACCGCGTCCATCACGCCTTCTGGCAGTACATGGACCCGCGCGCACCATCGCTACGAGCCGGGCAACCCGTTCGAGATCGGTCATCGACGACTACTACGAGCACGTCGATCGCAAGATCGGCGAGCTGCTCGACGTGCTGCCCCGACGATGCGCACGTGATCGTCGTCTCCGACCACGGCGCCAAGTGCATGGAGGGCGGGCATCGCGCTCAACGAGTGGCTCGATCCAGCAGGGCTACCTCGTCCTCAAGGAGTACCCCGAATCGCCCTTGCCGGCTCGAAGGCCTGCAAGATCGACTGGGCGAAGACCACCGCCTGGGGCTCGGGCGGCTATTACGGCCGGCTCTTCCTGAACGTCAAGGGGCGCGAGCCGCAGGGCCTGATCGCGGCATCCGCGACTACGAGGCGACCCGCGACAAGCTCATCGCCGAGCTCGAAGCCCTGGGCGACCCGCAAGGCCGGCCCATCGGCACGCGGGTCCTCAAGCCCGAGAGACTCTATCACCGACCATCCGGGGCGCGGCGCCGCCCGACCTGTTCGTCTACTTCGGCGACCTCCGCTGGCGGTCGGTGGGCACCGTCGGCACGCGGCCAGATCCACACGTTCGAGAACGACACCGGCCCCGACGACGCCAACCACGCCGAGAACGGCCTGCTCATCGCTCGCCGGCCCCGGCATCCCCGCAGCGGGCCGCGTCGAGGGCATGCAGCTCATGGACGTCAGCCCGACCGTCATGAAGCTGTACGGCCTGCCGATCCCGCAGGACTTTCAGGGACGCGTCATCGAGGGGGCGTTCCCTGCGTCTTGACGGTAGCTCGCGCGGCCATCGAGGAGTCTACACCGTGAAGGCGAGCGCCCATTACATCAAGCTCGTCCAGTGGTCGGACGAGGACGGATGTTACGTCGGACAATGTCCGGGGATCATCGGCCCCTGCTGCCATGGCGATGACGAGACCTTGGTGTACTCCAAGCTCTGTCAGATCGTGGACGAGTGGCTTGCACACATGCAGAAAGAAGGCAAGCCTCTGCCTTCCCCCATGGTGGGGCGTGATCTTGCCGCCAGACTCTTTTCGTAGCAGGCTATCCGGAAAGCCCCGAAGGGGCGGCAGCGTAGAGCCAGGGGCGTCAGCCCCTGGTGGGGTGAACGGCGCGCGACAGAGACCTTTTTCCGCCCCGCAGGGGCGACAGAAGGTCAAGTTTTCTGTCGCCCCTGCGGGGCGGAAGAGGAGGATGGCGCGGTCGCGGCCCCGGCTCCAGGGGCTGACGCCCCTGGCTCTACGCTGCCGCCCCTTCGGGGCTGAAAACCATCTTCTCGGATAGCCTCTCACACCCGCTCACGCCGCCAGCTCGACGACGAGCGATCCGCGGGGCTCGTCGCCCACGGTCACGGCGCCATACGTCTTGGAGGCGACGCCGTGAGAGTCGGAGTAGTTCGTGATCGTCTTGAAGCCCGCCTCGCGCGCGAACTGGGCGAGGATGTCGTAGCAGTAGGCGAACTTGTGCTGGCCGTCGCAGAACAGGTAGTTGATCGCCTGCGCCATCGGGTCGGCGAACGGCCGCGGCCAGTCTTCTTTTCCTTCGCCGCGGGCGACTTCGAGGGCGTACTCCATGCTCGGCACGGCGATGTGCGCGACGCCGTCGTCGGCCAGCACGCGGCGGATCTCGCGCAGCAGGCCGATGGCCTCATCGGGATACATATGTTCCAGCATGTGCGAAGAATAAACGAACTTGCAGCTTCGCGCGGGGAAGGGGAGGCGATTGCGCAGGTCGAGCCAGACGTCGATCTTGCGGAAGACGTTGCCGTCGGCGTTGATCATGCCGTCGATGTACGTGTGCCCGCAGCCGAGGTGAACGTAATAGCCCTCAGGACGTGCCGGCCGTCCCAGGCGGTACCGGACGGCCGCCGCCCAGGTGCTCGGCAGCGAGAGATAGCGGACGAGCCCGAAGTAGGCATCCTTGATGCTCTGGCGAATCATGGCACATCCCTGCTGTGAATCAATCCGTTGATGCGTCCTCTCGGGACGGCGTGGCCGGGTCAAACTCCTGTCTCCGGCGCGGCCTGATTATGAACGCCGCGTCTGTGCGCGTCCAGAGCGATCCGCGTCCAGGCCGCTGGCGACCTTGACGCGAATTGCCCATCGGCATTATCATGCCCCTGGATCAAGGAGGGGCCCCATCGAGATCAGGGATGACCGTATGGCCAGCCTGGCAACGCCGCCGCAATTCCTGATACCCGCCAGCTCGCGCCCCACGCGGGTTTCCTCGGTGTTCGTGGCGTGCCCCGATGCGCGGCCGCCGGCCTACGAGGCCGCGGCGGGCTTCGCGGCGGCGGGGATGCTCGACCGGTTCGGAACGAGCTTCTACTACCGCGACGCGACCCGCTTCGTCGCCCTGATGCGACAATGGGCCCCGTGCCACTACGCACGCTGGCGGCGCGTGCTGCGCCGAAGGCAACACGCGGGCATCCCGGCCGGGCGCGTCCTGTCCGACTGGGGGTTTGATCTGAGTCTGCGCCTCGAGAGCCGGCTGTCCCCCCGGCATCCCGGGCTGCGGAATCGCCTCGCGCGGGCGCGGACGGAACGGTTCGACCGGCGGCTGGCCGGCTGGCTCGCGCAACGTCGGCCCGAGGTGGCGTTCGTCTTCAGCGACGTGGCCTCCGAGGTCGCGCTGCCCGCGTGCCGGGAGCTGAGCATTCCGAGCGTGCTCAGCATGGTTCACGGCGACGTGCGTGAAGAGCGGCTCGTGCTGGAGCGCGAGGCCGAGCGCGCACCCGACTTCGTTTCCATCTACCTGGCCGACGGGCCCATCGACCGCGCCGAACTCGATTGGCTGCACGAGCGCCGGCTCCGCGATCTCGCCCAGGCGGACCGCATCCTGGTGCCGTCGGAGCACATCGCCGGGTGGCTCGTGCGGAACGGAACGCCCGCGGACCGGGTGCGCGTGGTGCCGTACGCGGCCGACACGAGGCGCTTCGTCCCCCTGCCGGACAAGATCCTCGAACGCGATCGCTGCACGTTCCTCTTCGCGGGCGGCATTACCCAGCGCAAGGGGATCAAGTACCTTCTCGAAGCCTGGCGCAGGTGCGCCGGCCGGGCTGGCGTCTGCAATTGCTGGGCGGCTTGCCGGCCGATTTTTCTCCCCTGGCCCCGTATCGCGACGAGGTCGAATGGCTGGGCCGGGTGGGCCACGCCGAGATGCCCGCGAAGATGGCGGCGGCGGACGTCTTCGTGTTTCCCTCGCTGTTCGAGGGGCTCGGCCGTCGTGACGTACGAAGCGCTGGCGTGCGGCTTGCCGCTGGTGACGACCCCGGCCGCGGGCTCCGTGGCGCGGGACGGAATCGAGGGGCGGCTCGTGCCGGCGGGCGAGGTCGCGCCGCTGGCCGCGGCCATGGAGGAACTGGGACGCGACCCGGAACGTCGCGCCGTCCTGAGTCGAGCGGCGCGCACGCGGGCCGAGGCCTTCGACTGGCCCCGCTATCACGCTGCGCTGATCGAGACTGTGCAGTCGCTGACGGATCGCTGAGGATCTCTGGCGATGGACCCGCTTTACATTTATTTGACCGCCGCGGTGATGGTCCTGACCGGACTGGCGGCGGTCGTGCGCAGGCGGTTCGATCCGTTCGCGCCGATCTGGCTGTTCCTGGTCGGATATGCCCAGGTGTACGTGGTCCAGGCGCTGACCTATCGCGAGTGGGCCTTGAACGATCGTGGGGCGGATCTGGTGGCCGCGGCGAACTTCCGGGCGCTGTGGGCGCTGATCTGGTTCGTGGCGGTCTATCATCTGGCCGGCCTGGGACGGTGGGTCGCGCGGAAGCTGCCCGTTCCGCCCCGGCAGTGGTCATTGCCGACGATCGCCGTGGTCAGTCCCATCCTGCTGGTCTGGGGCCTGTACTGCGCCGGGCTGGCCGTGCGCACCAACGACCACGAGTTGAGCGACACCGAGTCGTTGATCCAGTCCTTCCCGGTGGTCATGTTGGTGGCGGGCGTGTTGATCCTGGTGTCGGGCCGCAACGACCAGCGGAGCCGGCCGGCCTGGACGGCGGCCGGTCTGGCGATCATCGTCTTTTATGTCCTGATATGGATGTTCAACGCCAAGCGGTCGCACTCCCTGATCGGAGTGCTGGTGGGTCTGGCGGCGTTTTACATCCCGCGTTTCAAGCGGCCGTCGCTGCCCGTGCTGGTGGCGACGGGTTTCGTGGGCGGCGCTGGCGGTCACGATCGCCATCGGCTGGCGCAACAACGCGAACTACGAGCGCAGCGCCGCCGGGTTCGTGGAGTTCCTCAGTGATTTCCACCTGGAATCGATCCTGGTCAACGCCAATCTGAAGGAGAAAGGGTCGGAGCTGTCGAAGCAGCCGATCAGCTACGAGACGGAGGAGATAGGCGGGTACCTGCTGATGCTCGACACCGTCCCCGAGAAAGCAGAGTACGACTACGGCACGGCCTACAATCGGCTCTGGTCCACGTTCATACCGCGGATCATCTGGCCGTCGAAGCCGTATTACGGCCGTGAGAAGTGGATCGCCGCCTGGATGGCCGGATCGCACTTCCACCGCGACGAAAAATTCACGGGCCCCGCGATCAGCATCCTGGGCGCGACTCAGCTCAATGGTGGAGCCGTGGGCACCGTCATCGTGCTGGGCTTGATTGCTCTGATGCTCCGCTCGTCCTACGAGTATTTTCTCCGCTATCGCGATGTGCCCTGGGTCCAGGCCTGGTGGGCGCTGACGTACTACAATGCCTGGATCATGACCGTCAATGATGATCCTTTCGTCTGGTTCTATTACAATTATGGGTTCACAACGTTCATTCCCATGGGGCTTCTTTACGTTCAATTGAAGCTGACCGGCGGCGCTCGGCGACGCGACCCGCGTTTGCGCCGGCAGGCGCTCCCGCCTGATGCGCACCGCAACGGCGGAGCGAGACATCGAAAGGAGACGGCCACGATGACGACGCTCGCGGTCTCGTTCACCAACCTGGGGCCGTATCATCTGGCACGATTGCGCGCGCTCGCCGCCTCGTTGCGGCGGCAGGGGGGGCGGCTGATCGCCTATGAGACGGCCGGGACGGAAATCAAGTACGGCTGGCGCACCGACCGCCACGCCGAACCGTTCGATTGGGTCACCCTGTTTCCGGACTCCAGGCTGGAGGAATTGCCGCGCGCGGCGTGCGCACGCACCATGAGGGCGGCCCTGGAGCGGGATCGTCCCGATGCCGTCGCGCTCTGCGGCTATGTGCGGCCCGAGTGCCTGGCCGCGCTGCGCTGGGCCAACCAGCAGAAACGGCCGGCGCTCCTGATGTCGGAGAGTCAGGAGATCGACCACCCCCGCGTCTGGTGGAAGGAAGCCATCAAGCGGCGCCGGGTGCGCCGGTTCCAGGCCGCGCTGGTGGGTGGGCCGAGACATCGGGATTACCTGGTCCAGCTCGGGATGCCCGCCGACCGGATCACGCTGGGATACAACGCGGTGGACAACGCCTACTACGCCGCGCTCGCCGCCGCCGAGCGTTGCGCCGGTTCCGGCGCGCCGAGGTACCCGCGCATCGTTACTTCTTGGCGGTGAGCCGCTTCGTGCCGGAAAAAAACCTGCCCCGCCTGGTGCGCGCCTTCGCGCGCTATCGCGCGTTGGTTCCCGCGGAAACGGCCTGGGACCTGGTCCTCTGCGGCGACGGGCCCGGCGCGGATCAGGTGGAGGCGGCCATCCAGACCAGCGGCCAGGCCGGGGCGATCCACCGGCCGGGGTTTCTCCAGGCGGACGGTCTGGCCCGCTGGTACGCCTTCGCCAGTGCGTTCGTCTTGCCGAGCGTCTCGGAGCCCTGGGGGCTTGTGGCCAACGAAGCCGCGGCGAGCGGCCTGCCGCTGCTGATCTCGGACCGTTGCGGCTGCGCCGAGACGCTCGTTCCCGACCCGCCCGGGACGACCGGCTGGCGGTTCGATCCGCTCGACGAGGAGGGGCTAGCCCAGTTGCTGTTCCGCGTCGCCACGATGCCCGATTCCCACCACGCCCTTTTGGGCCGCCGCGCCGTGGAGGCGGTCTCCGATTGGGGGCCGGAGCGCTTCGCCGCCGGTGTGATCGAGGCACACGCCCTTGCGCGACTCGACGTCCCGGAGACTTCCAGCGGTGAGCACGAGTCACATCGGGCTGATTCGTCATTCCGGATTCCGAATTCCGGATGCCAGATTCCGGATGACTGATGACTGATGCCAGATTCCGGATGACTGATGACTGATGACTGATGCCAGATTCCGGATGACTGATGACTGATGAATGATGACTGGTTATGGATGACATATTACTGATGATGTATTACAGATGACTGATAATGGATGATGGACACAATATGTCTGATATTCATGATTTGATCGGACATCAGTCATCTGGCATCTGGCATCTGGCATCTGGCATCTGGAATCCGAAATCCCGCTCTCATACTCCCAAGGATGGAGAAGAACCAAGGATGGTTGTCCTCACCCCCGCCCAGTGGTTGCGGGCGCGCCGCGGCGTGAATCGCCGTTTACGACAGCTCCGCGATTGCCTGGAATGGCACGCCGCGCGGACCTGGCGACGGCGCTCTCCGTGGTGTCGCAATCGCTGGGGCGACCGCTACCAGACGGCGAGCCTGACCGAGTACCATTACCTCCGCGACGGGAACCCGGAGAATTACGAAGCGGCCCTCCTGGAGCGACTGCTGCGGCCGGGGATGACGGTGATCGACGTCGGCGCCAACCACGGACTGTTCAGCATGGAGGCCGCCCACTTCGTCGGTGCGTCCGGTCGGATTCACGCCTTTGAGCCCACGCCGACGACCCGTTCGGTGCTGGAACGCAACCTGCGCGCACAACGGACTCGACCAGGTGCGCGTCTTCGCGCAGGGACTCGGTGCGCGACGCGGTACGGCGCCGCTGCGTGTACATCACGAGTGGACCGGCCTGAACACGTTCGCCGATCAGGATATCCATTGGCTCGGCCGGCTCCTGCATGCCGACGAGATTCTGACCGTGCCGATGACGACCCTCGACGCCCACGCCGCCGCCGAGGGACTTGACAGAATGGACTTCCTCAAGATCGATGCCGAGGGCTTCGAGCTGTTCGTGCTCCGAGGCGCGCGGCGCTTGCTGTCGAGCCGCCGGGTGCGCTGGGTGCTGCTCGAAGTCGGCGATGGCACGTGTACGAACGCCCTCGTCGAGCCGGCCGAAATCCTGGTCGAGCTCGCCGAGCACGGTTACGACCTGTACGCGATCGCGGCCGACGGCGCCGTCGGCGCTCGTGTCGAGGCGTTCCCCAGCGGATCGTTCTCGGCAAACTTCCTGGCCTTCGCCGACGAGAACCGATGAGCGAGCCTAGCCCGAGACTGACGGACACCAAGACCGCCCTGGCCGCTGTCGTGGTGGTGCTCTTGATCGCGGTCACGAGGATTCCCTATGTCAGCGCCGACCCGAACATGAGCCGGGACGGCATGCTCTACATTTCCTCCATGCCGCTCGACCACAACTACTGCGTGCCGATGCCGGGCAACCTGGGCTATGTCCTGCTGGGCAAAGCCGCGCTCACGATCTGGACCCATCCGATTCACGCCTTTATTGCCGTGAATGTTCTGCTCACCGCCGTGGGGGTCGTGTTCCTCTGGCGGCTGGGACGGCTGTTTCTGCCCGAGGGACCGGCGGCGGCCGCGGCGCTGGCGCTGGCGTGCTGCCCGACCGTCTGGTGGCACGGCGCGACGGTCAACAGTTACCTCGTCTGGCTGGCCGCGCTGCCGGCGATCGGGTTCTTTGGCGTCCGGTTCGCGCGGGAGCGGCGCTCGTCCGATGCGCTTCTCTGTAGCCTGGCGCTCGGCATCGGCACGGCCTTGCGGCAAGACCTGCTGTTCTTCGGCACGCCGCTCTGGCTGGGATGCCTGGTGCTGGGACGCGCCCGTAGGCGTGAGTGGCTGATCGGGGGCGTGATCGTCGCCGCGTTCTGCGCGGCCTGGTTCGGAGGGATGTCGGCCATTTTGGGCGGACCCGCGGAGTATCTCGCCCGCATCCAGGCGAAGCACGCTTACCACATGAAAGGCTTCTCGCCCGGCCACAAGGGGTTGTTCGAGGGCCTGGTGCGCAACCTCTCCAAGTATGCGATGTTTTTGATATGGGCGGTCCCCCTGGTCCTGATCCCATTCGCGGTGGGACTGGTCGAAGCCGCTCGCCGGGGGAGCACAATCTGGCGCGCCTGGCTGCTGGGACTGCTCTGGGTGGGACCGTCCTGGGTATTCTCGTTCCTCGTCTTCGCGGGCAACGCCGGGTTGATCTTCCCGTTCCTGCCGATCGTCTACCTGGGTGCGGCCTGGGGACTGTACGTTGCCTTTGGGGGTGATCCCGTAGGGTGGGTCAGCGGCGTCCGCGCCGCGCAACCCACCGAGGTTCAGCCATCCGAAATGGTGGGTTGCGCGGCGCGGACGCCGCTGACCCACCCTACCAGAAAGACGACGCGTTGCCTGCTCGCGCTCGCGGCGTTCGGTGTCTTGCAGTTCACGCTCACGCCCATGCTGCCCGAGACCAATCAGCGCAACGTCATTTTCAATGTCACGCTTCTGCGTTACAGCGGCCGGGGTCTGCTCGGGCATTACGACCGCGATCTGGAAGAGTACGGGGTCGATCCAACCCTGCGCTCGGTCCTGCGGCAGATGCGCGATCCCCAGCCCCTGCCACCACCCCCGGTTCCGGAGGCGAAATGATGAGCGTCACGACGGGCGCTGGGCCCTCTCCCCGGCTCCTCGCACGCAGCGTACCGGCTGGGTCCACGTGTGCAACGGCCTTGATCCCAGGCGCGACGGCGGCATGGTGCCGAGCATTCTCGGCATGACCGGTGCGCTGGCGGGGCAGGGGGGGGCCGTCACGATTGTCACGCCCACGCCGTCGCGTCGCGAGTGGCTCACGCTGCCGCCGAACGTGGTCCTGGAAGGCCCGGTAGACGACCTCGAAGGCTGGGTGCGCGGCGCCGAGGTCGTGCACCTGCACGGACTCTGGCAGGGTCACACCCGCCGAGGCGCCCGCGCCGCGAGACGGTCCGGCGTGCCCCACATGATCGCGGCGCATGGCATGGCCGAGCCCTGGGCGCTGAGACAGAAGGCGCTCGAAGAAGCGGGTCTACACGGCGTTCGTCGAGGGCAAGAACCTCCGCCGCGCGTCCTGCCTGCACGCGCTTTGCCGTCCGGAAATCGGCCACCTGCGCGCCTCGCGCCGCGCACGCCGATCGCCCTGATTCCCAACGGCGTCGATCTCCGGCCGTTCGAAAACCTGCCGCCCCGTTCCGAGCTGGAAGCCGAGTATTCGGAACTCGCCGGCAAGTTCGTCCTGCTGTTCTTTTCCCGCCTGCACGTCAAGAAAGGGCTCGACCTGCTGGCCGCGGCGCTCGGCGCGCTGGCGCCTTCGCGGTCCGACCTGCATGTGCTGGTCGCGGGCAACGACGACGGCGCCAGGAATCCCTTCGAGACAAAGCTCGCCGAGCTGGGCGTCCTTGACCGAGTGACGTTCGTCGGCCATGTCGCCGGTGCCCGCGCGCGGCAGGTCTGGGGGGCCGCCGATGCCTTTATCTTGCCCAGCTACAGCGAGGGCTTCAGTATGGCCATCCTCGAAGCTCTGGCCGCCGCCGGCCCGCGCTCATCACCACGTCGTGCCACTTCCCCGAACTGGCCGCCGCCGAGGGGGGAATCGTCGTCGCGCCGACCGCGCCGGCCGTCACTCAGGGGGTCCGGGATCTTCTGGAACGCTCTCCTGCCGAACGCGCCGCCCTCGCCCAGCGCGGCCGGCAGCTTGTCGAACGGCATTACACCTGGGACCGCCAGGCCGAGCGTCTCGCCGCCGTCTATCGCTGGATCGCGGGCGGGGGAACACCGCCGGAAGCAGTTCAGAAGTAGCAAGCAGAAGGCAGACAACAGAGGGCACATCAATGCTCGCATCGGCAACCCTGGCGACCGAGGATCAGGCAAGACGAACGACCGCGAAGGTCAGTGTGATCGTCCCCGTCAAGAACGAGGCCGCGAATCTGCGCCGGTGTCTGCCCGCCCTCTCCTGGGCCGATGAGGTCTTCGTCGTCGATAGCCAGAGCACCGATGAGACGGCGCGTGTTGCCAAGGAACACGGCGCGACGGTCGTCCAGTTCCACTTCAACGGATCTTACCCCAAGAAGAAGAACTGGGCCCTGGAGAACCTGCCGCTGCGCCACGCGTGGGTTCTCATCGTCGATGCCGACGAGGTCGTCGTGCCCGAGCTGGCCGCGGAAATCGCCCGGCGCACGGCCGCCGATGAGGCCGACGGCTTTTATCTGAATATGAAATATTATTTTCTCGGCCGCCGCATTCGCCATTGCGGCTACAGCGAGTGCTGGAACCTGCGGCTGTTCAAGCACGATCTGGGCCGCTACGAGCAGCATGCCCGCCGCGCCGGGGTCGGACGCGGGCGACAACGAGGCCCACGAACACGTCGAACTGCGGGGAAAAGTGCTCAAGCTGCGCCACGAGCTCGACCACCACGCCTATCCCACGATCTCGGCGTGGATCGAGAAGCACAACCGCTACTCGTCCTGGGAGGCCGAACAGTACGAGCGGTTCCTCCGCGAACCGATCCCCGCCGGCATCGGCCGGGGCAAGCGTCTCAAGCGCGCGGCTCAAGAAGATCTATCTGCGCCTGCCGCTGCGTCCGCTGATTCGCTTCGTGTACGCCTATTTCCTGCGGCTGGGTTTCCTCGACGGCCGGCCCGGCCTGGTCTTCTGCACGCTGCTGGCGTTTTACGACTTTCTCTGTGGGGCCAAGGTTTACGAGCGGCGCGTCAGCCGTCAGTCATCAGCCATCCGTCATCCGGCCTCTGTCAACCCGTCGCGGTGAGTGCCACGGCCACGCCGGCTTCGGAATCCCATTCCGGGAGCGGTCCGGCCAGTGCCCGGCGGTAGATGGTGGCGAGCAGGTCGGCTTCACGATCCGGATTGCACGTGTCGGCGACGAACGCGCGGCCGTTGCGTCCCAGCGCGTGGGCCTGGTCGGGCGCGGCGAGCAGGTCGAGAATGGCATTCGCCAGGGCGTCGGGGTCGCCCGGAGGGACTAGCCGGCCGGTCTGTTCCGGGATGATCCAGGAGCGTAGGCCAGGCACGTCGCTGGCCACCGCCGGAATCGCGTGCGCCAGCGCCAGGCCCAGGCCGCGGCCGGCGTGGGGCACCAGCGACGACTGACAGTACACGTCGAGCACGCGCCAGCACGCCTCGCCTTCGAGGTGGCCGTCGGCGAAGGTGACCCGGTCCTTGAGCTGGAGCCATTCGGCCAGACGACGCAGGCCGGACTCCTCGCCGCGGGTGCGGGCGACCACGAACTCGACGTCCCGCCCCGTGTCGAGAATGCGCCTGGCGGCCTGGAAGAAGGTCGCCAGGCCCTCGATCCGATCGACGGCCACGGCCGTGCCGACAACCGTGATGCGGGGGGACCGGCCTTCGGAGGGGACCGGCTCGGCGGTGACAATTCCTGGGGCGACGACGTCGATCCAGCCGCGTGGTACGCCGTAGGACTCGACCAGCTCGTCAGCCAGATCGGCGCAGGGAACGATCAGCCCGCGACACCAGCGCCGGCTCACTCGCAGACGGTCGCCGCGTCCCGGAAACTCATCGAGTGCAAGCACATAGGGCCGTTCCCATCGCTCGGCCAGTTCCAGCCCGATCTCGGCCATCTCCAGCCCGAGGACGTGGAGCAGCTCGGGAGACTCAATCTCATCGCCGCCCGTCAACCGGCGCAGCGCCCAGGGCCGCCGCCAGCGATTCCCCAATCCCGGGCACTCGATGACTCCGGGGCCGCCCCCATTGCCCGCGATGCACACGAGCCGGCTGGCCACGGTTCGCGTCGCCAGTCGGCCGGAAAGGCGGTCCAGCAGATGCAGCTCCGCAATCTCGAGCCGGCCCCCGACCAGCACCACGTCGGCCATGTCGCCTTCCTCGTCGTCCTCAGTCCAATGGAAGATTCTACCACAAGTCGCACCGCGCCGGTACGAGGCTGGATCGCCGGGGGAAGCCATGATGAGCAGAGAGTGCGATGGACGGAGGTTGTACAATAGACGGGGAGAGAGGCTCTCTTCTGCCGCCGGAGTCCAACCATGACGGATCGAGACACGCTTACGTCACTTCTGGATTCGCTGCCCGAGGAGCGGTTGCGCCAACTCATCGACTTTGCTCGCTTCCTGGCCTGGGAGGAAGAACGGAGCGACTTGCGGCGGTTCGGCCGGGCGCAGCTTGCCAAAGCGTATGGCGAGAATGAGCCGGATTACACCGAGGCGGACCTCAAGCCAGACCGGGTCCGTGTTTCATGAAGATGGACCGCACCGTCCCGTGCTTCGAAGCTGTGTGTCGTATTGAGGAGTAACGAAACCGCATCCGAAGCGTCTGCTGTTCGGTTGTGAGACGCGTAACCCGGCGTGAACGCCGGGCCTAATAGAAAGACAAGCCCGGTGAACCGGGCTGGGGGACACGCACAATTGAAGGCGCATCGGTTTTTCGTCCGGTTTACCGGTGCCGCGCAGCGGTATTAGGCCCGGCGTTCACGCCGGGTCACGTGTTTGTCATGCACCCCGCATCCGGGGCGTCCGCTGTCGGTCTTGAGGGTCTCGGGCTTGCGGACTATGATGACAGAGTGTGGCTGGACAGGCCGGGACCCACCCCCCCTTCACCCATCGCTGGCCCTTTCAATTTCAATCACGGAAGCCAATCTTATGCCCCGAATCGCGTTGCGACGTCCCAGGGGTTTCTTTGCGCTGAGCGCCATCGCCGCTCTGACGGCGGCCCTGGTCGGAGCCCAGGCCCCGTCGTTCCAGCCGTCCGAGTTGCAACAACTCACCGCCCGGTACGTGGCGCTGCTCCTGGAACGCGGCCACATGTCCAAGCCCACCATCAATGATGAAGTCGCCCAGCGCTGGGCCAAGAACTTCATCGAGTCGCTCGACCCGCTCAAGTACAACTTCCTCAAGGCCGATGTCGATGAGTTCATGGCCCAGGCCAACACGATTGACGACAAGCTCAAGGACAAGGGCGATATCTCCTGGTCCGCTCAGGTCTTCGATCGCTACTTGAAGCGTTCCGACGAGCGGCTGGCCACCATCCTGGAGGTGTTGAAGGTCAAGCCCGACTTCACCCTCGACGAGACGATGGTCGATGACCCCAAGCGGCTGGACTACCCGGCCGACGCCGCCGAGGCCAAGGAGCGCATTCGCAAGCTCATCAAGCTCGAAGAGCTCCGCCTGAAGGTCGCCAAGACCGACGAGGACGAGATCATCAAGCGGCTGACGGTCCGTTACAAGGATCTCAACCGCTACTACCACCAGTTCAACTCGAATGACCTGCTTGAGCGCTACCTGACGGCCCTGACCATGGCCATCGATCCGCACTCGGCCTACTGGCAGGCCACGACGCTCGAAGACATGATCGGCCAGACCCTGCACCTGTCGCTCGAAGGGATCGGGGCGTCGCTGCAAAGTGAAGATGGGTACCCGACCGTCAAGGAGGTCGTCCCCGGCGGCGCGGCCGACAAGGACGGCCGGCTCCAGCCCGAGGACAAGATCGTCGGCCTCGAAAACGAAGATGGCAAGAAGGAAGACTTCATCGGCAAGAAGCTCTCCGACGTCGTGCGCAAGATCCGCGGCCCGGCCGGCACCAAGGTCAAGCTGATGATCCAGCCGGCCGACTCCAAGGACATCAAGATTTACGAGCTGACGCGCCAGAAGATCGAGCTCAAGGAAAATAAGGCCAAGGGCCAGGTCCTCGAAGTCAAAGGCGCCGAGGGCGCCAAGCCGGTCAAGGTGGGCGTCATCAGCTTGCCCTCGTTCTACGGCGATACCGAAGCGGTCATGAACGGCGATCCCGATGCCGCCAGCGCCATGCGCGACTGCAAGCGCCTGCTGGACGACTTCAAGAAGCAGGGCGTCGACGTCGTGCTGGTCGATCTGCGAGGGGACGGCGGCGGCCTCCTGCAAGAGGCGGTCTCGCTCTCCGGGCTGTTCATCGACACCGGCCCGGTGGTTCAGGTCAAGGAGGCCAACGGCACCAAGCCCTTGGCCGACGAGGACCCGGGCACGTCCTGGGACGGCCCGATGGCGGTCCTGATCGACCACACCAGCGCCAGCGCCAGCGAAATCTTCGCGGGCGTCATCCAGGACTACGGCCGGGGCCTGATCATCGGCGATGACCACACGTACGGCAAGGGGACCGTGCAGAGCATCATCCGGCTGAACCAGCAACTCGCCGCGCTACGCGGCGGCCGGACGCTGCCCGACCTGGGCGCCTTGAAGCTGACCATCCAGCAGTTTTACCGCGCCAATGGGGACAGCACCCAGCTTCATGGCGTCTCCTCCGACATCCACATCCCGTCGTTCATGGACCAGCAGGACATCGGCGAGGGCAACAGCGAGACGGCGCTGAAGTTCGACCACGTGCCCGCCCTGCCCCATGATTCCTACCGCCGTGTGCCCAGCGACCTGGTCAACACGCTCCGGGAGCGCGACGTCGAGCGCCGCAAGGCGGACGCCAAGTTCCAGGAACAAGCCGCCGCGATCGAGCGCTATATCGCGCAAGAAGCGGCACGAGATTTCCCTGAACGAGACGAAATTCCGCGCGGAGACGGCGGCCAGCGAAGACGAAGATGGAGACGTCAAGTTGAAGGACAAGCCGCGCAAGCGGCACGCCGAGCGGCAAGCCTGGGAATCGAATTTCTACAATGACGAGGTCATGAAGATCCTCGCCGATTACGTTCAGCTCGGCGGCAAGATCCTCACCGCCGGGCCGGTCCACCCGGGTCTGGCGGGACAGCCGCCGCTACGTCCCTGAGCCTTGCGGAGAACTTCGTAGGGTGGGTTCGCCCACCTCCGGGAATGGAATAGGTGGGCCGAGCCCACCCTACGAAGACGGAAAGACCGAGGCGCCTTGGTCCCATCATGGAGGGTCCGGGCGCCTCGGTCCTTTTCGGTGCAGAGTGTGGTTCGATCGGGACGATCACATGGTCGTGGAACGAAGTGGATCTGGATTCCTCCGACGCCCTTGAATTCCTGGAGTGTCTGCCGTCATGTGTGGAATCGCCGGCGCGGTCGATCTGGTGGGACGGCGGGTTTTTCCGCGGGAACGCCTCCTGGCCATGACCAGCGCGATTGCGCACCGCGGTCCGGACGACGAGCACACGCACAGCGAGCCGGGGGCGGCCCTGGGGTCGCGGCGGCTCTCGATCGTCGACCTGGCGGGCGGGCGGCAGCCGCTGGCGAATGAGGACGAGACGATCTGGGTCGCCTTCAACGGCGAGTTGTTCGAGTATCCCGAACTGCGCCGCGAGCTGCTCGACGCCGGCCACCATCTCGCCACCCGCTGCGATACCGAGGCGTGGGTCCACCTGTACGAAGATCATGGCGCGGCGATGTTCGAGCGGGCCCGCGGCCAGTTCGCCGTGTCGCTCTGGGACCGCCCCAACCGCACGCTGATCCTGGGGCGCGACCGCGTCGGCATCTGTCCGCTCTATGTGGCGGAGCGGGACGGCTGGCTGTTGTGGGCCTCGGAGATCAAGGCCCTGCTCGCCTCGGGCCTGGTCACGGCGCAGGCCGATCCGCGGGGCATCGATCATCTTTTCACGTTCTTCTGCGCCGGCACCACACGGACCTTTTTCGAGGGCGTCGAGTCGATCCCGCCGGGGCATTTCCTGGTCGTCCGCGATGGTCGCGTGAGCCGCAAGGTTTACTGGGACCTCGATTTTCCGGACGCCGGCCAGGAGCGGCGGGACGATCCGGGCGTGCTCGCCGCGGAACTGGAAGACCATCTGCGAAGGGCGGTCGAGCGCCGCTTGCGGGGCGACGTTCCGGTGGTCAGCTATATCAGTGGCGGGCTCGATTCCACGGTCGTGCTCGGCCTGAGCTCGCGGCAGCGGGGCCAGGCCGTGCCGTCGTTCACGATCGGCCTGGAGAACGCCGGACCCGACGAACGGGCCGCCGCGGCCGAGGCGGCCGCCTTGCTGGGCTCGCCCCTGACGGTCGTGACCATGGACAAGAAGCGCATCGCCGCGGCGTACCCCGAACTGGTCGTGGCCGCCGAGGTCCCCGTCCTCGACACCTCGTGCGCGGCCCTGATGCGGCTGGCGCGGGCGGTCCACGAGCAAGGGTACAAGGTGGTCCTCACCGGCGAGGGCGCCGACGAGGCCCTGGCCGGCTACATCTGGTACAAGACGCAGGCCCTGCGAAACTGGATGGGCAGCCGGTTCGGAGACTGGCTGCCGAAACTCCTGCGTCAGGGTCTCTTCACGCTCATCGGCGGCGGCAAGCTCGAGAAGCGCCCGCCCCAGTTCGGCATGAACGGCACGCGCCCCGCCCAGCAAGATATGTACGAGCTGCTGAGCCAGGCGCGGGCGATCCTCTTCAGTACCGAGATGTGGAACCGGCTCGGCGATCACAACCCCTACGATGACCTGAATCTGGTCAGCGACCGCATGGCGCGCTGGGACCCCCTCAACCAGTCGCTCTACGTCGGCTACAAGGTGATGCTCGCCGGCCTCTTGATGCTCTCGAAGGGGGATCGGATCTCCATGCACTCCTCGGTCGAGGCGCGCTATCCGTTCCTCGATGATGATGTGATCGCGTTCTGCGCCCAGCTTGCTCCCGAGTACAAGCTGCGCGGTCGGACCGAGAAATGGCTCTTGCGGCAGACGGCGGCGCGGACCTTGCCGCCCCCCATCGCCAACCGTCCCAAAACCATGTTCCGCGCAGCCTGGCACAGACGTTCCTCGGCCCTGGGCACCCGGATTGGGTGGATCAGCTTCTTTCGACCGCCTCGCTGAAAAAGACCGGCTACTTCGATCCGGCGATCGTCCATCATGAAGTGGCCGCCCAGCAGCTTCTGCCCGGACTGACGCCCCGCCGGTTCGTCGAGGATCTGGGCCTCACGAGCGTCGTCTCGACCCAGCTCTGGCATCACCTGTTCTGCGGCGGCGGCCTCTGCGACCTGCCCGCCTGGACGGCTCCCGAGTTCGCAGGCACCCGGACCCCCACCCGCTACAAGACGCGCGAAGAGGCCGATGACCTCGAGCCCGATGAAGTGGCCGTTGCTTGATTTCCCGGAATTCGACGAAGATTCGAGACTGTAGCCACGATACCGGGGCATTGTGCCGAAGATCTCGGGTGCCACGGGTTCCGCTTTGGGAACCCGTGCCTGATGGCTTCGGACACGGGTTCCCAAAGCGGAACCCGTGGCACCCACCCACCTTTGCGGCATGGAATCCGAGTACGACCCGGTATCCTCGCTACAGTCTCGAAGAATCTGGGTTCAGGAGACGCTGAGTTGATCTGGTCAGGGAGAGGCCGGCGCAGTAGAGTGCCCCGGGCACGCCCAGTCGATCCGCCCGGGGGAGAATTGTTCTCGGGTTCGCGTCCCCGGGCCGACAATACCTCAAGCAGGATCGCGGCGCGTGCCATGCCGGCCCGGTTCGTTCGCCATCTTCAGGGAGGAAGGGGTGAACCTTTGAGGCTCGTTGTCGCCGCCATCCAGATGTCGGCCGAACCGCTTCAGGTGGCTGCGAACCTGGAACGGGCCGATATGCTCCTGCGGGACGCCCACCGCGCCGGGGCACGGATGGCCGTTCTCCCCGAGATGTTCAATACCGGCTACGGTCTCCTGCCGGACTACGCGTTGTGTGCGGAGGACCAGGAAGGGCCCACGATCGTTCACTTGCGCCGGCGCAGCCGCGAGTGGAACATGGCCATCGCCGCGGGTTTTGTCGAGCGTAGCGGTCAGCATCTCTATGACGCGCTGGCGTTTTGCCAGCCCGACGGCCAGGTCCACGTGTACCGCAAGCAGAATCTCGTCTTCTGGGAGCGCTTCCGGTTCCGACCAGGGAGCGAATCCTTGATCGTGGCCACGCCCTGGGGACGAGTCGGCTTCGCGATCTGTGCCGACATGATTTACAAGAGGATCTGGGACGGCTACCGCGATCAGATCGATGTGGCGATCGTGGCGGCCGCGTGGCCGGACTTCGCCTGCCGGATCACGGGTCGTAAGCACTGGTTGCTCGGGCACCTCGGGCCGCTCTCGGGCGAGATTCCGCAGACCGTGGCCCGCGATCTCGGGGTGCCGGTCCTGTTTGCCAACCAGTGTGGTCTCACGCGCACCACCATCCCGTACCTGGGCACCTGGCTCACCGGCCGCATCGCGGACCGGTTCACTGGCGGTTCGAGCGTCTGCGACGGTCTGCACGGGACCCCCGTCCGCGCAGAGGGGAACGATCAGGTCGTTCTCGCTCCCATCACTCTCCACTCACGACAGGGGCCCATGTCATGTCGTTCTACGTCCCGGTCGGCAAGCGCGGCGTCATTCTCCGCTTCGGCATGATCCTGACGCGGCTGATGGGCTCCTGGACGTACCGGCGCGCCTACTTGCGGCGATGTCGAGCACTGCCGCACCAGTCCGTGTAATCGCGAATAGATACTAGATTCCAGATGCCGGATTCCAGATGCCGGATCTTCTGAATTTCAAGCAAGATCCAGCATCTGGAATCCGGCATCTGGAATCTGGAATCAGACGCTGCTGCGGAAGTACACGACATCGCCGTCTTTGAAGATGTAGTCCTTGCCTTCGAGCCGTAGCAGGTGTTGGGCCTTGGCTTCCTTGAGCGAGCCGGCGCGGGCGAGGTCGTCAAAGGCGGTGACTTCCGCGCGGATGAAGCCGCGGGCCAGGTCGGTGTGGATCTTGCCGGCAGCCTCGACGGCGGACGCGCCTCGCTCCAGGTTCCAGCCGCGGACTTCGGGTTCGCCCGCGGTGAAGAACGTGATGATACCGACCGCATCATAGGCGGCGCGGATGATGCGGTCGCGGCCGAAGTCGGCCAGACCCAGATCGGCCATGAAGGCCGACCGTTCCTCGGGCTCCATCTGGCTGAGTTCCAGCTCCAGCTTCGCGTCGATGACGAGGGCCTCGGGTGCGATCGTCCGCAGGGCCTCGGGCACGACATCACCCTGGGGCGCGTTCAGGATCACGACCTGCGGCTTGTCGGTCAACAGCCCGAAAGAGCGAAACGGCTTCTTGTCTTCCTCGGACAGACCGAGAGATGCCACAGTTCCGCCGGACTCAAGGACGCCCTGGACTTGCCGGCAAAGGTCCAGCTCGCGCTGGAGGACGTCGCGATCGGGGCGGGGCTTCTTGATGTTCGCCTCCAGGCGCTCGACTCGGTTGGTGACCACTCCCAGATCGGCGAAGAGCATCTCCTCGCGGAACGCGGCCAGATCCGCGGCGGGGTCGCCGCCCGCGAAGCCAGCCAGCACGACGAGCAGGGCGTCCCCCTCGCGGATCAAGGCCAGGCGCTGGGGATTGTCGCCGTGCGTGCCGGGCATCAGACCGGGCGTGTCCAGCAGCTCGACCTGGGCCGGAGTGACCTTCTTGGGCTCGATGTAGCCGGGCCAGGAAGTCGAGCCGCGGATCGTGCAAGGTGGCCATGCCGACCTGTCCGGAATGGATCTTCCCCGGGTCGGGGGCCACTCCGGTCAGGAGCTCAAATAAGGTACTCTTGCCACTTCCCGAAAAACCCACCAGGCCGGCACGCATCGAATCCGGTTCCTCATCCCGCTTACTGTCAGAGGGTGAGCCAAGCCCACCTCGTTCCCAAACCAGCATACCGGAAACCGATCGGACTTACGACGGTTCCCGCTGCGCGCGGGACACGAACCGCTGACAGACAGTCGATTACGATGTAACCCCTTGTCTTTGCTCGAAATCCGCGCATTCGAGATTGGCTTCGAAGCCGCCATGGGGTACGACGCACAGGTGGGGAAAAGCCGGTTCTAACGCGAGACACCTGGTTATCGGGACAAAGTCAAGGGGGCAATAGGTTCGTTTGGCGCCGGCTGGTGGGTTCGTTTGGCTATCGAAATTTGGCTTTGGTCGGCGCGTCGAGAGGCAGATCGCGACGTATCTGAGACGGCTTGTCATAGATCCGGGAGCCACTGGGGCGCGATCGTCCATCATCATGATCGTGATCAGCCGATCAAACCATCATTCGAAAGCGCGAAGGTGACCCCCGTTGCTTTAGTCGGGGCGGCGCCACTGCTAGAGGTCGCAGGCGATTCGACCGCACCCACCTCGAACCTCTCGTCGCTTCGCCTTCCCCGGTTGGAGCGACCGGTGCCACCTGCGAGCCGTGCTGGGAAACCCACTGGTCTATTTGTGATCCTCTGTATACCATAAGACGTTGAAGGGATACCAGATGTGGAGTGAGCGATTGGATGGTAGAATGATAGTGTCAAGTTTCCGCCTCCGCACGGTTGACTTCCGGCGATACGACATGCGGCCCGATCAAACGACTGCACGGGAGTACGGCGGTGCGGCCTCCATCCGGAGCAAGTCCGTGGCTGACAACTTCTTCGACGAGCAAAGTGAGCAGTCGCTAATCAAGGCCGAAATCATCTCCAAGTATTTCTGGGCATGGGCCAAAGTGATCGTCGGAGCGCAGAAGCGATATCCTGGCCGATCGGAGAACCGGATCGCCTACATCGACCTCTTTGCAGGTCCAGGCCGGTATCGGGATGGGGCGAAGACCACGCCGGTGATGGTGATCGAACAGGCGATTCAGGAGCCCGATTTCCGCGAGCGGTTGGTCTCCGTCTTCAACGACAAGGACGAGAACAACACGCGGTCGCTGGAAACCGCGCTGGCTGAACTGCCGGGCATCGAGAAGATGAAGTTCCAGCCGCAGATCGAGACAGGCGAAATTGGGGAGGATGTCGTTCGCCGCTTTGAATCGATGTCTCTTGTGCCGACATTTTTCTTTGTTGACCCGTTCGGCTACAAGGGGCTGTCACTGCGGCTGGTTAACTCGGTGCTGAAGGATTGGGGCTGCGATTGTGTGTTTTTCTTCAACTACAACCGTATCAACATGGGGCTGGGCAATGCCGCGGTTGAGGAGCACCTGGACGCGCTATTCGGAAAGGCGCGAGCCGATTCGCTCCGCGAGAAATTCAAACTCCAGGTCAGACCCGATGAGCGGGAAGCGTTCATCCTCGAAGAACTGACCAAGGCGATGAAGGAGATGGGTGGTCAGTTCGTGCTACCGTTCCGATTCCGCAACGAGTGCGGGACGCGGACGACGCACCACCTGATCTTCGTCACGAAGCATTTCCGTGGATACGACATCATGAAGGGAATCATGGCCGGTTATTCGAGTGTTTCCGATCAGGGTGTGACTCGACTTGAATATAGCCCGGCGGATACGAGGACCCCTCTGCTGTTCGGTTTCTACAGACCGCTCGACGATCTTGAAGATATGCTGCTCTCTGACTATCAATCCCAGACTGTTGGGTTCAAAGAACTGTACGAAGTACACAGCGTGGGGAAGAGTTATATTGCGAAAAACTACCGCGAAGTGCTCTGCCGCATGGAGGCGGCGGGCAGCGTCAGGATGGAGCCGCCGTGCCCGCCTCGTCGAAAAGGGACTGTCGCCGAACACGTGCGCATTTCTTTTCCTAGGAAGGGATCAGGATGAGCGCAACATCATCGATTGAGTGGACGGATGCTACATGGAACCCTGTACGGGGCTGCACGAAGATAAGTCCCGGTTGCAAGCACTGCTACGCTGAGGTGTTTGCCGAGCGGTTCCGGGGCGTGCCGGGTCACCCGTATGAGCAGGGATTCGACTTGCGTTTGGTGCCACGCAAGCTCGCCGAGCCACTCAAGTGGACTTCGCCGAAGATGATCTTCGTCAACTCGATGAGTGACCTGTTTCAAGCGGGCATTCCCGACCGGTTCATCGAGCATGTCGGTCGCGTGATGGAGATGGCCAATTGGCACACTTATCAGGTGCTGACGAAGCGTGCCGAGCAGATGCGGGACAAGCTCCGCGGTCCGCTCGGCTTTGCGGCTCAATTCGATCACATCTGGTGGGGAGTCAGCGTTGAGAACCGGAAATACGGTGTCCCGAGGATTGATGTCCTACGTGAGACGCCAGCCCGCTTGCGGTTCCTATCGGTCGAGCCTTTGCTGGAGGATCTCGGCGAGATCAACCTTGAAGGGATTCACTGGGTCATCGTCGGTGGGGAAAGTGGCCTTGGGGCGCGGCCGATGAAAGCGGCCTGGGTCAACAACATCCGAAGACAATGCGAAGCGGTGAAGGTGCCGTTCTTCTTCAAGCAATGGGGCGGCGTGAGGAAATCCGCGATGGGACGCGAGCTTAATGGACAGATCTTCGACGAGATGCCGGAAAGGAAAGATCGGAAGGTGGTTGCACATCTGGCGCGGCTGGCGTTCATTGAAGAAGTGAGAAGGTGGGTAGCTCAGTACGAACGAGAAGATCCGCCGAGGATGGAGTCAAACGGCGACCTTGTGGGGCAGGGTTCTCTGTTCTAGGCCGGGTCATCCACCAATTCATTAATTGTAGGCTGGGGTTCGAACCAGCTTTCCCCAGACGGATTTGCGCGGCAACCACAGGCCCACAAAACGGCCGGGTCTTGACCCAATCTGCGTCGCTACGCCGGTTTCAACGCCATCTCCAGGGCATCGAGCCGGCCCTTCAGCGCAGCGACGGTCTCGGGGGCCAACGGCCGGTGGCCGAAGCGGACGAGGTAGAAGGCGTCGATGACCTCGGCGGGAACGGCGGCCAGGTCAGCCGCCGCGTCCGGCGAGCACCACGGCGGCACGGCGGGCAAATTCACGGGGCGTTTCGGCGGGCTGGCGCTTCAGGTCGAGCGCGGCCAGCAAGGTCGTCAGGCGGCGGTATACGGCCACGCCCGAGGCGCGGTCGTCGGCGTCCCCGTCCGTGCGCCGCCACCACGGCAGCAGACGCCGACCCAGCCAGCGGAGGAACGGGATCGCGGCGGCGAGGGCCAGCAGCACGATCACCGTGAACGAGAAACCGCGCACGCTGAAAAACGACCGCGCCGTCGGGAAATCGACGAGCCACCACAGCAGCGCGAGCAGCATCCCGGCGATCAACGCGAAACCGTGCGCGGCCTCGGTGAACAGGGCCTTGATCGGCCCGTAGATCAGCCGCTCCTGACGCATGGAATCGAAGCCGACGACGTAGAAGACCCAGATGTAGCGGATGAAGTCCGTGGCCAGGTGCAGTCGGGAGGACAGCCCGCCAACCTGGGCGATCAGCTCGTCGCGCTGGCGGGCCGGCGTGGGGTCCAGGACCTTCCAGATGGGCAGGCCGAACGCGTCGCGGCCCACCAGGGCTTCCACCCAGCTATGCGCGTACTTCTGGCGGACATACAGGATGCGGGCCAGCGGGTTCCAGTCGCCCCCTTTGAAGCCGTTGACCAGCCGCGCGGGGATGTGCGCCGTCCGCAGCATCAAGGCCAGCGCGCTGGCAAAGTACTCGCAGTGGCCCTCCCGGCGATTGAACAGGAAGTCCTCGACCGGATCGATCGCGGGGTTCACGACGCTCATGTTCAGCGAGTAGCGATAAGGGCCGTCGCGCAGGTAGGACTCGAGGATCTCGGCGCGGCGGATCGGGTCGTCGGGGGCGTGCGCGAGAATCGTGTCCAGCAACTTCTGGAGCCGGGGTTTCAGGCCGTTGGGTACTTCCAGCAGATCGTTGGCAAGGACATTGGGACGGGGATAGACCTCGAACGGCTGCACGGTCGCCGGGTCGCGGGTGCCGTAGACCGTGTAGGTGAAGGCCCCGGGGTGGCGATTCAGCCGGGCCACATACGCCTTGCTGGGCCGCAGGTCGGATCGAAACAGCGTGCCGTCATTGCGGTTCAGCGCTATGTCCGGTCCCTCGGCCCAGAGGACCGGGCGCAGGCTGAACAAGACGTCCGAGTCGAGCTGTTCCAGCTTGTAGACCTGCCGGTTCGGGTGCGCCGTCGGGAAGGGGCGGGGAACACGTTCGTCGAGTTCGAGCTCCCAGGTCCGCGTGCGATACCAGCTCCCTTTCTCGTAACGCTGGAGGCTGACGCCCCGCCAGAGGGCCTCGGTGGGCGGCTCGATGCGATTGTCCTGCTCGTCGTAGAGCTCGACCGACATGACAACCGTGTCATTTTCGAGGATCTCGCCCATGCGTCCGAGCCGCACGCTGTCGGTAAAACCGGTCAGGTGGTGCGTCATCGGCGCGGGGCGAAAGCGATCCTGGCGCAGGCTGCTGGTGCGGGGCAGCAGGAGGAAGATCACGCCGCCCAGGACCAGAGTCAGAAACGCCACCTTGACCGCCGACGCCAGGAACGCGCGATCGACCAGGTCCGGGTACGGGTTCGAGGTATAATCCGAGGCCAGCGCGGGCTCGGCGGCGGCGCGCGTCGCCTCACGCCGCAGGTGGAACAGGCGGAGCGTCCAGAGAGCCACCAATCCCCACAAGATCAGGACGAATCCCATCCATTCGCCCGGTAAGAACCCCCCCACGATCACCTGGGTCAGGGCCAGCATGAACAGGAACCAGTCGTCCTCGACCGTCTTGGGCAGGAGCATCTTGACGAGCTGGAGATAAACCAGCCAGTGCCCCATCGCCAGCACGAGCAGGCTGGGATCGTACCGGTATTCGAGGTAGCTCAGCCCGATCGACGCGTAGCGCCAGCAGATTGGCGGCGGCGTCGCTGAGCACCCGGCGCGGCGGCTGTCGATCGACGGTGACCAGGGCCACGATGGCCGCCAGAGCCACCGCCAGCGGAAACAACGGCGCCAGCGGCATGTCGCGCGCGTTGTCGATATTGAGGGCGAGCGTCGCCAGGAACAGCATCAGGTGGAAGCTGATCCGGTAGAGGGTCTCAAACCGCAACGGCCACAGCCGCGGGATGACCGGCGTTCCAGTGCGATGCGACCAGTCAAGGAGCGACATGAGACGTTCGATCCGTGGTATCGATGATCGTGTGGTCCAGCGCGGAGAAACGCGCGCGGTCGCGGCCGTCCAGCTTGCCGTGGAAGTGAACCAGCTCATCCAGATTGCCGCGGCTGGCGTCGAAGATCTGCGTCCGGCCGACCAGACCCCGGCCCGCGCCGGCGAGAAGCCGTCGGGAGCGCTCGATCTCGTCCCCGAGGTTCACCACCCGAGTCGAGATGATGGTCAAAAGCCCGTCCCGCAGCATCGGCACCGGGAGGACCTCCAGGAGGCTCGCCACCTGGCCCTCCGAGGCCGCGCGGACCATCGCCAGTTGCGTCAGCAGTTCGTGGAGCAGCTTGACCGAAGCGAACCCCTGCACCACGCCGGGCAGCGGCCCGGCCCAGCCCAACAGCACACGCCGGCCGGGCTGGCGGCAGGTCTCCAGACAGAGCGTCGCCGTGAAGCGGACCGCCGCCTCGAGCGACTCACGGAGCGCGGGCGTGACCTTGCTGCGCGGCAGCCAGGGATCGAGCAAGATCGCCAGGCCGGGGTCTTGACGCTGCTCGAACTCCAGCACCATCGGCTGCCCCAGCCGGGCCGTGGTGCGCCAGTGAATCCAGCGCAGGCTGTCACCCGGGCGAAAATCGCGCAGGCCGTGGTACTCTTGCTCATGCGCCGTGCGGTCGTGGCGCGCGCCGCGGCCGGTCCGCGCGGCCTGTTGCGCGGGGACGCCGCGCGGAGGCGATCTGACCGACGCGGGGATAGACGATCAATTCGTCCGGCTGAGCGACGATGAGCCTGCGCTCGAGCAGTCCAAAGGGGGCGCGGGTGATCACGCGCAAGCGTTCCAGACTGTACTTGCCGCGCGCCGGCGCGGTCCCCTCCCAGCGCACGCGATCCCGGCCTCCCGCCGGCACGCGCGCGAACGCCAGACGGGGCGTGAGGATCACCGCGCCCGGGACCGTCCGTTCCCCAGGCACCAGCTCGTCCTCCACGAACGTGGCCAGCAAGGCCGTCCAGCGCTTGCCGTTTTCCAGCACATAATCCACGGCCAGCGGCTCGCCCGCGAAGGCATACCCCGGCAGCCGGCGCTCGACCCGGAGCCCTTGCAGCATCTCCGCACTCAGAACGATCGATGCCACCAGCGGCCCGGCCGCCAGCCCCGCGATCAGGAGAATCAGGTTGCTCTGCAAGTACAACCCCACCGCCATCAACGCCAGCCAGACGAGCAAATAGTTTCGCCCCTCGCGCGTCAGCGCCAGCCGCTGGTTCGGCTTGAGGCTCAAAACCAGACCCCGCACCAGTCTGCGAATCGTCGCTGGCGGCCTCATGTGCGGTGAGAGTCTCCGTGGATGTTAGATAGCAGATTCCAGATTCCAGATTCCAGATTCCAGATTCCAGATACCAGATACCAGATCCGGGATTTCGGGTGATCTGGAATCCGGAATCCGGAATCCGGAATCCCCATCTCCAGTCATCTCGAACCAGACACTCAGGCCGGCACGCGCAGCCGATCGAGCAGGTCGCGGAGGATCGCCTCCGCGGCGCCGAAATCGCCCGCCTGGAGGAACGACTTGCCCAGCACGCGATGTGCGAGCACGGGCAAGGCCAGGTGCTTGATGTCGTCGGGCACGACGTAGTCCCGCCCCGAGACCAGGGCCAGACTCTGCGCGGCCCGGTAGAGCGAAAGCGCCCCGCGCGTGCTGACGCCGACGTTCAGATCCTCGCTCTCACGGGTGGCGTGGACGAGGTCGAGCAGGTAATCGTTGATCGCGTCGTCCACGCGCACCGCGCGCACGATCCGCTGGAGAACGAGCACGTCGGCGGCCGTGAGCACCGGCTGGAGACCCAGGACCGGCTCTCCCTGGCGGTGGCTGGTCAAGATCCGCGCGTTCCTCCGAACGGACGGGGTAGCCCATGCGGATGCGCATCAGGAACCGATCGAGCTGGCTCTCGGGGAGGACGTAGGTCCCCTCGAACTCGAACGGGTTCTGCGTCGCCAGCACCAAGAACGGCGCGGACAGCTCGTAGGAGCGTCCCTCGACCGAGACCTGGCAATCGCTCATCGCCTCCAGCAGCGCGCTCTGGGTGCGGGGCGTGGTCCGGTTGATCTCGTCGGCGAGAATGACATTGGCGAAGATCGGCCCCGGCTTGAAGACGAACTCGCCGGTCGCGGCGTTGTAGACGCTGGAGCCGAGGATGTCGGAGGGCAACAGGTCGGGCGTGAACTGGATGCGGTGGAACGCGCAGTCGATGCTCGCCGCCAGGGCGCGGGCCAGGAGCGTCTTGCCCACGCCGGGCACGTCCTCGATCAGCAGATGCCCCTCGGCCAGCAGCGCCACGATCGCCAGCTTGATCACATCGGACTTGCCCAGAACGACCGATTCGATATTGCTGATCAGCCGCTCCAGGAGGGTCGTGGCTTCGGCGACGCTCCCATCCATCGAGCCGGCTTGCAAGGGACGATTCATACCAGACCTCGCGCGGTGAGCTTCCGGCCAGACCTCGCGGGGAGGGCTGGTTCCCTCCATGCAGTATAGAGAATTCCCACGCCCGTGCCAGCACCCGGCCGACCGCGGCGAATGACGGCGTGGCCTTATGCCTCGATCATGTGCTGGCCGCCATGTTCCGGGTTGCCGATCAGCCGCTGACCTTGGAGATCCACGACCCAATCCATCAGCTCCAGGGGAACTTGGCCGATCATGACCGAGAACTCGTCAGGAATCTCGGCGACATCGCTGATACAATCCCGCCCCTGGATGGTCAGCCGGACGGCGCGGTAAATCTGGAGCGGGACAGAGCCGGCGATCGTCCGTGAGGGTCTTGTGCGCAGGCGTCGAAACCCAACTGTGAGATGAACCGAGTCGGCACCATGAGCCCGGTGGCACCGGTGTCCACCAGAGCATCCGGGACTTCGACCCGGCGGACCTGATCCGCGGTCAGCAACCCTTTCCGGACGGCGAACAGGTCGTCGAGGTTCTCGAGCGTGGCCGGCACCAGCACCTTGCCCATCGTGGTGGTCTCCATGGCCAGCCTCGCAGTCAAGACGAACGTGGGGGAAAGTGGAACTCAACGTCCGCGGGTCCGGCGGGCCGTTCGCGCGGTGCCCGACTTCGCGCTGGCCGGCGCGGGGGACTCATCCGGGAACCGCTCCGGCAGGCGGCCAATCCAGACCGAACCGTCGCCGCAGCCGCCGACAAGCTGGCGGCCGTCGGCCGTGAACACCACTCCGAGGATGCCCCCCGTCTTGATGTCGAACGTGTGCAGGATCTTGCCGCTGGACAGTTCCCAGAGCAGGATTTTCGAGTCGGACAGGCCCGCGGCGACGCGGCGCCCGTCGGGGGAAATGGCGACGCTGAAAACCCCGCCCGTCACGCCGTCGTAATTGCCGATCTCGCGGCCCGTGGTCGTCTCCCAGAGCCGCACCGACTTGTCATCGCTGCCGGTGACGATGCGGCGGCCGTCGGGAGTGAAGGCGACGGACCGGACCGCGCGGGTGTGCCCTTCGTATCGCATCAACTCCTGGCCTGTGGACAGCTCCCAGAGCCGGCCCTTCGAGTCGTAATCTCCCGTGAGGAGCCAGCGGCCGTCGGGAGAGAAGGCCACGGCCGAGACCTCGCGACCCGAAACCGGGATGCGGGCCGTCTCCGTCCCTTGCGCGAGGTTCCAGAGCCGGGCCGTGCCGTCCTCGCTGCCGCTGGCCAGGAGCTTTCCGTTGCGCGACAGGGCCAGGCTGAGGACCGGGCCGGTGTGGCCCCGGAGCTGGCCGAGGACCTTGCCCGACTCGGTGTCCCACAGCGTAATCAGCTTGTCCTGGCTGGCAATCGCCGCTCGCCGACCATCAGGGAGGAAGACGACGCCCAGGCGCTGCACCCGCACGTCGAGCTTGTGCCGTTCCTTCCCCGTGGCGAAATCCCAGACGTGAACGGTGTGGTCCTTTGCGCCGCCTCCGGACAGGAGCGACTTGCCGTCCGGCGAGAGGGCCACGCTCCAGACCCAGTCGGTGTGCCCCTTGATCCGCCGCGACTCGTCGACGGTGTTCTTCTCGGCTTTGGCCGGTTCGTCGGCCCGGACGCTCATGCCCCACAGCGGGCATCCCGAAAGGAGGATCACGAGCACCCGCACCACGATCTCGCGCGTCTTCATCATCGAACCTCACCGGCCAGGTGCGGGGATCGAACCGAATGTCTCACTCACGCCAGATCGGGATCAACGGCGAAACATTTCTGCAACGCCTTCTCGACATCATCCCGTTTCTCCGGCGGCACGGGCAACGCCCCGCGCCGAGAAACGGCAGGGGGTTCCTGGCCTGGAGCAGCAGCGTCGAGTCGGGACTCCACGAATAGGAGGCGAGCTTGGCCCAGGGGAGCAAGGCCCAGTATTGCCAAATCCCGCCCTCGCGGATCTGAAGACGACCGGTGGCCAGGATTACAAAGAAGATCGCACAGGTGGTGCCGAACACCGGGGCGCCGATCCCAAAGAGTTTCGAATTCGCACCTGTCGAGACTCCGAACGCGAACCCCATGAAGACGAGAAACACGGCCTCGAACAAGAACAGCCAGCGCGTCGGATGCGGGCCGCAGTCCAGCAAGACCCGGCCCCCTCGCCGGAAGCCCCGCCACCAACTTCCCAGGAACAACGGGAAGATCAGGCCCCAGAACACGAGAATCGCGAGCCCCATCGCCTCGGGCCGCGGCCAGTGCAGGTCAGCGCATCGCCCCCGTCGCGATCAGCGCCCAGCTCCCGAAGACGACAACCGAACAGAGCAAGGCATTGATCATGCCCCGCCGATAGGCCGTCCACGTCATGCGCGCAGGCATCATTCCCCTCGTTTTGAAGGCACCCTGGGGCGGGTTTTGTCTCTGCGGATGTTCGTGATCCGACCGTCTTTATTATCCCTGGATCGCGCTGGTCCTTCCCAGGGCGATGTCAAAACCGCTCACGGCCGGCACCAGCATGGCCAGCAGCGCGAACCCATAGACGCCGGCGCTAAACATGAACGCGGCGGAGACATCTCCGCGCAACAGGCTGATGATGCAGAAGAAGGACACGAACGGCGTCAGGAGCGAGAACCAGCGCGATCGCCTGCGACGGGTTCCGCGCCCCCAACGACCCGAACAGGGCCACGCTGCCCACGCCGATGAACACCATGAAGCTCAAGAGCTGGCGGCCGAAGTCCTGGTTCGAGAGCATGATCAGGTAGGCGCAGATCAGGATGCCGGCCATCAGGAAGAAGGTCACGCCCAGACTGTGACTGACCGCCGTGCGGCTGTTGGTGAAGGTGATCGCCGCGTGCAGACCGAGCATCGTCACGAAATGGCACAACAGGAGGAAGTCGAGGATCATGAAGACCGCCTCGACCGGCGCGATGGCTCCTCGGAAAGTGTAATACAGGCTCAGGACGATCGGCAGGAGGACCATCTCCTTGACGTTGTGGAGCGTGCCGTACAGCTTCCCGTAGATGAACTGCGACGGGGACAGCTCGGAGACCAGCAACAGGTCGAGCGCACCGGTGTCGCGCTCGCTGGTCAGCGCGCTGACCCCCTGGGCATTGACCATCAGCAGGCTGAGAATTGCCACGGGGAGGATGATCCACGAGGCGTGGTTCGGCTGGCCCTCGGCCGTGTAATAGACGTGCGCAGCGCGATCATCAGGGCGCACAGGAACAGATAGACGGCCTTGATGATGGCCGGGCGGGTGCCGTAGGCCCGGGTGCGGACCTCCCGCCAGAGAATCGGGTGGGACGCCCAGGGTTGCCGATACGGCTTCGCGCTTCCGGCCACCTTGCGGTGCGTGCGGCGCGGCACGTGCAAGCCGGTGACCGTCGCCGCGTCCGGGGCGGGCGCGGTCTCGACCACCTGCAATTCCTCGCCCTCGCGCTGTTCGCGGGGCTCGCTGCGGCCGGGATTCCATTGACGCAGCTTCCAGGTGCCGAAGGCGATCAAGGCGGCCGCCGAGATGAGCCGGCAGGCAATGTAGACGAGGCTCGACGCCCGCACGCCGATCAGTTGATCCGATGGCGGATACAGCACCGCCAGCATCGCGCGGTAGGGGTTCAAGACTTCGACCAGCGGCACGCCCAGCAGCACGACGTGGGGAAAGGCCGCGCGATGACCTCCGCGCCCACGATCGAGAGCACCACGAACTGGATCGTCAGCGAGAGCGACTGCGAGGTCCGATCCCGCCACAAGGCAATCAAGAGCCCGATCGCGCCGCCGGCCAGTCCCGAGGCGGCCGTGACGGCGAACAGGTTCGCCACCTGCGCGAACGAGATCCCCCCCAGGAGCGCACACAGGGCCAGCACCGGCACCCCGGCCGCCAGCACCGTGAGAATCTTGACCAGGCTCGCCAGCAGCTTGCCCAGAACGATCTCCAGGTCGCTCAGGTCGGTCATCATGAGCAAGACAAACGTGCGGCGGTCCTTCTCATGGGCGACCGCCGTGGCCGCGCTCAAAGGCGCGAAGAAGAGCAGCAGCGTGAGCTGGATCAGCGCAAAGAGGAAATACAGAATGCCGCCGAACCGTGCCAGCGTGCCGATCTCATGCACCTCGCGCCAGCCCACCCAGGCCTGCCAGGCGGTCCACATGACAATGAACATGCCGGTGGCGAAGGCGGCCCGGAGCACGTAAAACCAGACGGGCCGGGGCGATGTGCGAATTTCCCGGGCGATGATTGGTCCTGCGAACAACCGCGTAGCCCTCTCGAAGTCTCCTTCCGGCCCGAGGATGTGTCCGGGCCTGCGCACGGCGCGACGAATTGAGCGTACCAGACCGCGGCGCCGCCGCCCAGACCTCGTTGCCCAGCTTGACAAGCCGGACGGGGGGCGAATCTAATTCATAGCGGCTGGTTGGCACTCTTTGCCACCCAGTCCTTGCCTATCCCTTGTCCTGATTCCGTCCCATTCTTTCGGTTCCTCGCATTTCCTGGTGAGGCATTCCTCCATGTCCTTGTCCGTTCCTCCCGTGCCGGAGCGCCGGCGGAGGGTCTATGAGCCGGCGGTCGGGCCGAAGCTCCGACCGCTCTTGTGGGTGGTCATGGTCGGCTTCGCGCTGCTGGGCGCCAACGGCGCCTACCTGGCGAGCGTCACGTTCCTGCAATGGGCGCGCGGGACGCTCCAGCAAACGTACTTTTCGCTGCTGATGGTGATCGTCCACCTCATGCTCGGTTTTCTTATCCTCGTTCCCTTCCTCGTTTTCGGCTTCGCGCACCTGGCGACCTCGTGGAAGCGTCCCAACCGCGCCGCTGTGCGCTGGGGACTGGGGCTATTGATGGTCGGGCTGGTCGTGCTGGTCTCCGGCTTCGTGTTGATGCGGGTCGAGATTCCGCTGGGCCGTTACGGCAGTGTGAAGCTCGAAGTCCGCGATCCAACCATCCACGGACTCGGTTACTGGCTGCACGTGGCCTTGCCGTTCCTGGTGATCGCGCTCTATTTGCGGCACCGCCTGGCAGGACCACGGGTGAAGTGGGAATATGCCCGGCTCTGGCTGGGAGGCGTCGGCGCGTTCGTGGCGGTGATGGCTGTTCTACACACACACGATCCCCGGGCCGTGCGGCGCTCGGCCGACCCGAAATACACATTTCCCTCGGAAGTCAAGCTGGCCGGCAACAAGCTCATTTCCGAGCGTGCCCTGATGATGGACGATTACTGTAAGAAGTGCCACGAGGACGCTTACCAGGGCTGGTTCCACTCGTCGCACCATTTCAGCTCGTTCAACAACAAGCCGTACCTGTTCAGCGTGCGCGAGACGCGCAAGGTCTCCCTGGCACGCGACGGCAACACCCGCGCCGCGCTGGTGCGCCGGCTGTCATGATCCCGTGCCGTTCTTCTCGGGAGCGTTTGACGACCCGAACTATGATGACGTGAAAACCGCCAGCAGTCAGGCGGGCCTGACCTGCACCGCCTGCCACGCGATCACGCACATCAACAGCACGCGCGGCAATGGCGATTACACGATCGAGGAGCCCCAGCATTACCCGTTTGCTTACAGTTCCAACCCGGTTCTGCAATGGCTCAACCAGACGATCGTCAAGGCCAAGCCCGAGCTGCACAAGAAGACGTTCCTGAAGCCCGAAGTGCACCGCAATGCCGAGTTCTGCTCGACGTGCCACAAGGTGAGCCTCCCGTTCGCGTTGAACCAGTACCAGGAATTCACCCGCGGGCAGAATCATTACGATCCGTTCTTACTTTCCGGTGTTTCAGGAGGCAATGCCAAGGCGTTCTATTACCCGCCGGTGGCCAAGGAGAACTGCGCGGAGTGCCACATGCCGCTGATGGCTTCGCACGATTTCGGCGCGCGGGACTTTGACGGCCAGGGCGGCCGCAAGATCCACGATCACTTCTTCCCCGGTGCGAATACCGGACTAGCGACGATTCGCGGCCGGCCGGACGTCGCCGCGCTTCACGAGCGGTTCTTGAAGGACAAGAAGGTCCGCATCGACCTGTTCGCCCTGCGCGAAGGGGGCGGCATCGACGGCCGGCTCATCGCGCCGTTGCGGCCCGAGACGCCGACGCTCGAACCGGGAACGCGTTACCTGATCGAGACGGTCGTCCGCACGCTCAACATCGGCCATCCCTTGACGCAGGGGACTGTCGATTCCAACGAGATCTGGGTCGAGCTGACCGCGCGGGCCGGCGGCCATATCCTCGGCCATTCGGGAGGCATCGGGCCGGATGAGACCGTTGACACGTATTCCCATTTCATCAACGTCTACATGCTCGACCGCAACGGCCACCGCATCGACCGTCGCAATCCACAGGACATCTTCGTGCCGCTGTACAACAAACAAATCCCGCCCGGCGCGGGTCAGGTCGTCCACTTTCTGCTCGAAGTGCCGCGCGATCTTACCGTGCCGGTGACACTGGAGGCGAAGGTCAACTACCGTAAGTTCGACCGCCTCTACATGGATTACGTGTACGGAAAGGGTCAAGGACCGAAGCTGCCGGTCGTCGTGATGGCGTCGGACACGATCACGCTTTCGGTCGAGGGCGGCCCGCCGGTTACGAAGCCGCCATCTTCCATCAAACTCTCCTGGCAGCGATGGAATGACTACGGCATCGGCCTGTTGCTCGAAGGCGCCACAAAGGGCGGCCAGAAGGGCGAACTGCGGCAGGCCGAGGAAGTCTTCCAGAAGGTGGCTGATCTCGGCCGGGTCGACGGCTGGGCGAACCTGGCGCGCGTCTACCTCCGCGAAGGCCGCATTCCCGACGCCCGCCGTGCGCTCGCCAAGGCGAAGGAGGTCGCCGAAAAGTCAAAAGAGCCCGTGCCGACCTGGACCCTCGCCTGGCTGACCGGCCAGGTCAACGAGGCCAATGGTTTTCTCGACGAGGCCATCGCCAACTACCGCGAAGTCCTCGCCACAAAGATCCCAGACCGTAAGCTCGACTTCAGCCGCGACTACGAGGTGAACGATGCGCTCGGGCTGGTCCTCTACAACCGGGGACGGCTCGAAGAGAGGGACAGTCCCGAACGAGCGAAGTTCATGGAAGACGCCATCTTGACCTGGCGGCGTACCCTCGCGCTCGATTCCGAAAATGTGGCCGCGCATTACGGTCTCGGCCTGGCTTATGCCGACCGCGCGGGATCCTGGACCGCTCGAAGTTGCCCCCGGCGCAGTATCCGCACCGTCCACAAGGTGGCGTTGCCGAGGCCATTCGCGCCGGCACGGATTGGACCGCAGAGCCGGGCCTCGACCCCGGGCTCCGCGCCGCTCGCGCCCGGGACCTGGGCGAGACGGTCCACCGCATGCTGGGCATGCCCCGCGCCGCGTTCACCAATCGCCTTGATGTCCTCTATGACCTGGTCGCGAAGCTCGGACCTGTCTACGAGCGCCAGTCCGATCCGACCGCCAAAGCCGCGCTGGCCACGACTCTCGCCACCACCCACAAGGCCCTGCACGCGATGCTCAAGCCCGACGAGACGGCCGAGGGCCGGGCAGTCTCAATCGCCCGGCGGAACAACCCCGCGGCCGATCTCAATGCACAGTCCATTGTGATACACAGTCTGCACCGCCCCGGCGCCCCGGTACTCGACAGTCCGGCCTCGACCCCGAAACTGGCGCGCCACGCCGGGGAGGGGACGAAATGAACGTGTCTCCCGTTCGTTGGATGCCGGGTGGCATGCCCACGTCCGCGTGGGCATGTCCGCGAGTCCGGGCCTTGCCAGCGGACATGCCCACGCGGACGTGGGCATGCCACCCGGCCCTAATGCGGATCTTGCCACTTCTGGCTCTGCTGCTCTCCGGCTGCACGAAAGAAACCACCCCCGCCGTCATCGCCAAGCCCGTTGCGCCGGTCGCCCCCGTCAGTCATCCAGGCCGAGATTCTGCCCCGAGTCCAGTTCGTGGACATCACCCGCGAGGCCGGCATCACGTTCGTCCACGCCAGCTACGCCCGGGGCGAGAAGCTCCTGCCCGAGACGATGGGCTCGGGGGTCGCGTTCCTCGATTATGACGGCGACGGCGACCAGGACCTGCTGTTCATCAACTCGGCCCCCTGGCCGGGCCAGACGCCCGAAGAAGGGCCGAAGCCGACTCAGGCCCTTTATCGCAACGACGGCACGGGCCATTTCCAGGACGTGACGCGCGGCTCGGGACTTGATGTCGTGCTGCCCGCGATGGGCGTCGCCGTGGGCGATTACGACAACGACGGCGACCCCGATATTTACATCACCACTCTTGGCGGCGGCCATCTCTTTCGTAATGACGGCGGGAAATTCGTCGATGTCACGAACGAGACGAACACCCACGCCTCGGACGGCTGGCTCACCAGCGCGGCCTTCTTCGACATGGACAATGACGGCGATCTCGACCTGTTCGTATGCTGTTACGTCACCTGGTCGCCCGAGATCGACCGCGGCATCACGACCCAGATTACCGGCGATATCACGAAGCTGGCTTACGACCCGCCGACCGCGTTCAAGGGGGCGTTCAACGTCCTCTTGCGCAACGACGGCGGCCACTTCACGGACGTGTCCCGGGAGGCGGGCATCCGGGTTTGCACGCCCGACCTGAAGGAACCGATGGCGAAGTCGCTGGGCGTGGCGCCGCTGGACATCGACGGCGACGGCCTGGTCGATCTCGCGGTGGCCAACGACACGGTGGCCAACTTCCTGTTCCACAACCTGGGCGGCGGCAAGTTCGAGGAAATCGGCACCTCGGCCGGCATCGCCTACGACCAGCTTGGCCAGGCGCGAGGCGCGATGGGCATCGACTGGGCCGACTTCAAGAACGACGGCTCGCTCGGTCTGGCCATCGGCAACTTCGCCAACGAAATGGCGGCTTTGTATGTCACCGACGACCCGGCGAGCCTCCTCTTCGCCGACCTGGCAAATCTGTACGGCCTGGCGCGCCGACGCAGCCGCCGCTCAAATTCGGGCTGTTCTTCTTCGACTACGACCTTGACGGCCGCCCGGACCTGCTCCTCTGCAACGGCCATCTCGAAAGTGACATCGCCCTCGTCCAGGCCAGCCAGAGCTATCCCCAGCCCGCGCAATTGTTCTGGAATTCCGGCCGGCAGAAACCGTCGCGGTTTGTCCTGGTCGGTCCGGATGCCGCCGGACCCGACCTGTTCCGCCCGATCGTCGGCCGGGGCAGCGCCTACGCCGACATCGACGGCGACGGCGACCTCGATGTCGTTCTGACCGCCAACGGCGGACCAGCGCGGCTGTTCCGCAACGACGGCGGCAACCGGAACCACTGGCTGCGCCTGTCCTTGAAGGGAACGAAGTCGAACCGGGACGCCCTCGGCGCCAAGGTCGCCGTCACCGCCCAAGGCCGGACCGTGCGTGCCCAGCTTTTCCCGGCCAAGGGGTATCTCTCCTCCGTGGAGCGTGTGCTCACCTTCGGGTTGGGACAGGCCCGGACCGTCGAAAAGGTGACGATCACCTGGCCCTCGGGCCAGACGCACACCCTGCGCAACATCGCGGCGGATACGATGCTGACAGTGGAGGAGGGGCGTGCGGGAGAAGGCGGAGATTGATTCCAGATTCCAGATTCCAGATTCCAGATCCCGGATTCCGAATCTATCTGGAATCTGGAATCTGGGATCTGGAATCGATTCCGAACGATTCCAAGCCGCCTGTCGTCCCTACTTCTCGTACCATCCCGCACGAGCCGTCCGCACGATCCTGGCAAGAGCAAGCCCGGACTTGCCCCGGTCGGGCGTGTGATATAATCGTGAACAGAGCGAGCCTGGATGGAGGTCCGGGTTCGTTCCGGACCGACACCGGGGTGGGGAGTGTCCTGGTGGACCTCCTCCCGTCGTCGCGCCCGCCCTCGGAAACTTGATGAGCTTCATTCGAAACCAGCACCCACGGAGCGGCGTGCGGACGAACGGTTGAGACCTCGGGAGTCGTGCCCCCAGCCCGCGGCTCTGCTCACCTTGGATTCGTGCGATGGCCCCGGTGGGGCACCGAATGTGAGCATCCGCGGGCCGCGCATGGTGAACTGAGGTCCACTGATCGTCGCCGCCCTCCCCGATGGTGGGAGGAACGACCGCGATGCGACCCTTCGACGCGTCCCGGTGGGGACGGCTCGCCCTGGCCTTCGCGCTGGTGTGGGCTGCCGCCGGTTCATGCGCGGACGATCTGGCGGCGGACACCCAGGGCCGCCCCCGCTGGCGCCGCCCGCGGTCCTGGACCAGCCGGACGGGTCCGCGGCGGCCCTCGCCAAGGCCCTGCAACTGGAGCGCGAGCATCGCTGGCCGGACGCCATCCAGGTGTACCAGGATGCGCTCGAACGCTGGCCCGACCAGGTGGAGCTGCGCCATCGCTTGCGGCTCTGCGAGGCCCATTACAAGCTCAACCGCCGCTATCAGGATCGCAGCTTCCGGGATGTCCTGCTGCGGCTTTCCCGCGAGCAGTCGGTGGCGCTCTACGACGAGGTCCTCGAACGGATCGAGTTTCACTACGTCGAGGCGGTACCGCTGGAACCGCTGGTGCGGCGCGGGTTCGACAATCTCGAAGTGGCGCTGCGCGATCCGATCTTCCTCAAGACCAACGCCGCGACGATTCCGCCCGAGCGCATCACGTGGCTTCGAAATAACCTTCAGACCCGCCGCCAGCAGCTTCAGGCACGGAGCCGGAACGACGCGAAGGCCCACGTGCTGGCCGCCTGCGAGCAGGCGCGCGTCGCCGCCGGCCTGCCGCCGGCCGCCGTGATTCTCGAATTCACCTATGGCGCGTGCGACGCGCTTGATGATTATTCGAGCTATTTGACTCCCGACCGGCTCGATGATCTCTACGCCATGATCGACGGCAACTTCGTGGGCCTGGGCGTGGAGCTCAAGCTCGATCCGGCGGGGCTCAAGATCGTGGGTGTCCTGAAGGGCGGTCCGGCCTACGAGGCGGGCCTGAAGGTCGGCGACCGCATCACGCGCATCGACGAGAAGTCGGTTCAAGGTCTTGACCTCGACTCGGCCGCCAACCGTCTTCAGGGCGCCGAAGGGAGCACGGTGGCCATCACCCTGCTCCGTACCGACGGCTCGACGCCTTCCCTGAAGATGATCCGCCGCCCGGTGGAAGTGCGCAGCGTGTCCGAGGCGAAGATCGTCGATCGCGCGGCGGGCGTCGGCTACATCCAGCTCACCGGCTTCCAGAAGACCTCGACCGAGGAGATGCGCGCGGCCGTGGCGGACCTCCAGAAACAGGGGATGCGCCAGCTCATTCTCGACCTGCGCGGCAACCCCGGGGGCCTGTTGAACGTGGCCGTCGATATCGCCGACCGCTTCCTGGACCAGGGCATCATCGTTTCCACGAAGGGCCGGGCCCTCGGCCAGAGCGCCCTTTATCGCGCCCACGCCGACGGCGCCTGGACCATGCCGGTGTACGTCCTGGTCGATCGCGACAGCGCGAGTGCCAGCGAGATCCTGGCCGGTGCGCTCCAGGAGAATGAGCGCGCGGTGGTGGTCGGCGATCACAAGAGCTATGGCAAGGGGTCGGTCCAGAGCATCTTCCCGTTGCGTTCCGCCCCGGCCGGGTTGAAGCTCACCACGGCCAAGTTCTTCTCGCCCAAGAACCGCGCCTATAGCGAGCAGGGCGTTGCGCCCGACTTCCTCGTGACCACCGCTGCGCGGCCCGCCGCCCATGGCGACCGCTCCACGCTGGACTACACGCCCGGCGAGCCGGAGCACGATCCGGTTCTCAGGACGGCCGTCCGGCTGGCGAATAAGAAATGAGAGGATTTCAACGCAAAGATCACAAAGACCGCGAAGAAGAGACAGATAATTGAAGAGTGGGATAGAAAAGAGAGGCAAGTAGGTAGGGTGGGTCGAGTTTCTAGGCCAGCACGGCGGCCAGGGCCAGACCGGTTTGTAGGGTGGGTCGAGTCCGCGAGGCCCACCACAACGAGCTCGCCCGGACTGCGGGGCCTCGCGGACTCGACCCACAAGACAAGAACAAGAGTGCGCGTTCGCTACACACGTCGATTTTAAAGCAAAAGTCGCAAAGAAGAAATATATATGAAGAGCGAGGTGAGAAAAGAGAAATGCTTGGGTCTTGAAGGAATGAGTGAAACGAGAAGATGAGACTGGCTCTTTTCCGACATCTCCCTCTCGCTTTCTCTTTTCCGACATCTCCCTCTCGTTTTCTCTTTTCCTTTTTCTCTATCCTCTTTGCGACCTTTGCGGTCTTTGCGTTGAAATCCTCCCATGAACGACCCCTCGACCCGCGGCGGCACCCGACTCGATCCGTCCGTGACCTGGACGGTGGTGACCGACGCCCCGCTCATCGGCCTGAGCCTGGCGCGGGAGGCGGGGACGGTCCTGGCCTGGGACGAAGCCTGTCAGATCGTGCTTCTCGACGCGCGCGGAGAGCGGCGGGCGGAAATGCGCGCCCCGGCAAGGTGCTCGCCGGTGCGATCAGCGACAACGGCGCGTGCGCGGTCTTGCTCGTGGAAGGCCCCCGGCTCATTCTGCTCGATGGCGCGCTCGAAACGGTCGCCGATCGACCTGCGCCGGGCGATCCCGTCGGATTGGCCGTCGATGCCCACGGGCGGTTCGTGGCCGTGGCCGCGCGCTCGTTGACGACCCAGCTTTACACCCGGCACGGCAAGCCGGCCGGTTCGTTCGAGACCATGCACCCGCTGGCGCATCTGCGGTTCGTGCCCAGCCGTCCCCAGATCCTGGCCGCCTCGTCCCTGGGTTCGCTCTACGCCATCGACTTGCGGCCGGAACGCTCGGGGGCCGTTCTCGAGTGCGAGGAGCAGTGGCGCGCGCAGGTCATGTCGAACATTGGCCGGCTGGCCATCACCGGCGATGGCGGCATGATCCTGGCAAGCTGCTACACCCACGGCATTCAGCGGTTCGATGCGCGGGGAAAGAACGAAGGTGCGTACCACCTTGGCGGCACGGCGGCCTACGCGGTGCCGGACTTCACCGGCCGGACCATCGCGGCGGCCACGACCGAGGGCGAGCTGGCGATCCTCAACAATGCCGGCCATATTCGCTGGCGCACCGGCCTGAGCCGGGGGCCGGTGTCGCTGGAATGCGACGCCCTGGGACGATTCGTGGTTTATGGCTTGCAGACCGGCGAGATCGTGCGCATCGATCTGGAAGGCCCGGGTCCCGGCGCCGCCACGGCTACATCCGCGTCAGTGCCGCGCACCGCGCGGGGCGGGGGGCTGCGCCAGCCGTCCTGGACCGTGCCCGTGGCGGACACGGAGGACCAGGCCGAAACCGCCGTCGTGGCGGTGCTCGACGAGCCGGTCTGCGTGGCCGTGATCACGAGCCGGGGCCGTCTGCAAGTCTTCACGAGTTCGGGAGAGGCCCTCGCCGAGGCGCCGGCGATTACCGGCGTCGGGCGCATTCTCCGCGCGGCGCCGGGGTGGATCGCCGCGGCCACCGACCGGCAGATCGTGCTGGTGGACGCCCGTCGCGGCGCCGCGACGCGCCTTGACGTGAGTCTCGCCGAGTTGACGCATCTGATCATCCGGCCCGACACGTACGGGCTGGCTCTCGTCCAGGAGCGCGACCGCCTGGGGCGCACGACCAGCGCCGGCCGCTGGATCTGGAAACGCGAGCTGCGCGTGCCGGTCGAGGACCTCGCGGTCGGCCCCGACGCCCTGACGGCGATCACGACCGAGGATGGTCAGTTGATCGTCTATGACCCGACCGGCGCGCCAACGGGGACGTACCAGTCGGCCCCCGCCGAACCGCTGGCGCTGGCGTCCGCCCCCGCGGGATCGCCGCCGGGCGTGGTCTTCTTGACGCTCGCGCGGCGGGCGCAGGTCCTGCGGGGCCACCGCCGGGATGCGCGCGTGGCGTGGGAGACGCCCGTCCCCTGGGAGGCCTGGCAACTGCACGCTCTGGAGACGGCCGTGGTGGCGGAGACGGCCGACGGTCGCGCCCTGGCTTTCGACGGCTCGGGACACCCGGGTGCGCAAAGCCGTGCCGAGTCGGCCAGCGGCGTCTTCTTTACGGGTGCCCACGCCAACGTGGACCGGGTGGTTCGCCAGGGCGAACACCTGATCTGTGCCGACCTGACGAGCCGCGTGCATTGGCGTTCCATTGCCCCCGCGCCCATCGGACCTTTGGCCGCCGGGCGCGCGGGCGTGGCGGCCATCATTGGCCGCGCGCTCGCCTGGTATCCTGATCAGCCCGAGGACGACGGTGCAGCGCGCCATGCCGACCGACCCGCGCCGCGCGCGTCCTGATCTCGCCCGGAGTCTGTGCCGCCCTCGCGCCGCGCCGAAATGAAATTCCGCGGTCGATATGGCACGATCCCTGCTTGTTCAAGATCACGGGATGTCACAGCGGAAGTCAACCGGCGTAGATTCCAGGTTGATCCGGCCAAGAACTGACCGATACACCAAAGACCGCGCTATGTTTCCACCTGGCGCAGGTCGAAGGTGCAAGTCTTGCCTGCGGTGCGGGTGTCAAATATAATGCATGGATGAGGACAGCCCCACCGTGGTGCCGTGCCCGCCGGATCGAGGAGCTTTCCCATGGAGGCGCTACAGGAATATAAGGGCTTGTCCTGTCCCGGGGATCTTGGTAGCCTCAGTCTCCGCAAGGACGCTTCCAGGCAAAGGGAGGTGACGATGTGCTCATGCGCATCTTCCATCGACCTCACCCGTTGCTTCGACGATAAGGCATCAGTGAGCAAGTTGAGCCTCAAGAAAGAGGCGATGCACGAAGCCGAGAAGCACAGGTGGATCGAGGGGGTCAAGGCCGGTCGTGATCTTGGTGAGCGGGCCATCTGGGACTGGTTTCAACGTCACTGGGCCGGATTTCTCCGGGCGAAGTGGCTGGAGCACCTGGAAGGCGTCAACTTTTGGGTGGAACTCAAGCCGGAGGACTTCGGCTTGTTGAGCACCCAGTTTCAGGATTCCCCCCTCCTCCGCGAGATCGTCTCGCAATTGAAGGCGAAAGGGGAGAACCTGTCCATCCTGCTCTGGGCGCAGGCGAATCCGGCAGAGCGTCCGATGGCGGAGGTGATGCGGATTCTCGAATCGCTCGACATCAACAGTGCCCGCATCGAGCGCGAAGTCGCGCATCGACTCATCAGCCAGAGTCAGTAACCAACCCGCAATCTCGCCCCGCTCCGTGTTTCCCGCCGCGTTTTTCGCGTACTTCCCCCGATACAAACCACTTGTCCGTGCCCGCCGTCATCGCCGAGGGTGATCGTGCGCGCATGGGAAATGCCAGCTCACGGTTCTGTGGTCCGTTCTCTTCTCGCCATGGCTTCGATCAGGGCGACGAGCGCACGCGCAAAGCACCCGGTGCCGCCCTGGTCGCGCGTCGAGGTGTCGCTATCCGACCAGCTCGGTCCGGCGATATCCAGATGCGCCCAGGGGGTTGATCCCGCGAACTTTTGCAGGAACTTGGCGGCGGTCGCGGCGCCTCCCCAGCGTCCTCCCACGTTTTTCAGATCGGCGACGTTGCTTTTGAGCAACTCGTTGAAGTCGTCATCGAGGGGCAGCCTCCAGGCGCGCTCGCCCGTGCGATCGCAGGCGGCGAGCACGTCCGCGGCGAAAGCCTCATCGGGACTGAACAGGCCGGCAATGCGGGTGCCGAGCGCGACCATGCAAGCGCCTGTCAAAGTGGCGAGATCCAGCACCCGCGCCGGCTGTCGTTCGACGGCCAGGCTCAGCGCATCGGCCAGAATGAGCCGGCCCTCGGCGTCGGTGTTGAGGACCTCGACGGTGGTCCCATTGCGCATCGTGAGAATATCGCCAAGCTTCAAGGCCCGTCCGCCGGCCAGGTTCTCGGTCAAGGGCAGGTAGCCGGCCAGATTCACGGGCATGGCGAGCCGGGCGACGGCCTGGAAGGTGGCGAGCACGACCGCCGCGCCTGTCATGTCGGACTTCATGTCCACCATCGAGTCGTTCGGTTTGAGCGACAAGCCGCCCGAGTCGAACGTTACCCCTTTGCCGACCAGGGCCAGCGTGGGGGCATCGCCACCGCCGTGGTATTCGAGAATCACCAGGGCCGGCGGCTGGTCCGAGCCCGCGGCCACGCCGAGCAGGCCGCCGAAGCGTTCGCGTCGCAGGCGGTCCTCGCCCCAGATCTCGGCGAGAAAACCTGCCGCCTCGGCGACTTCGCGCATCCGGGCCGCCAGTCGGGCAGGCGGTTTCTCGGCCGGCGGCGTATTGGCGAGCTCGCGCGCCAGGTTGACCGCTTCGCCCAGGATCACTCCCTTGCGCAGGGCGGCTTCGAACTCCTCGGAGCCGGCCTGAGGACTGACCACGATCAGTTCGCCGAAGCGCTGGCGCGGGCTCCGCCTTGCGGATCTCGGGACCGAGTTGGCCTACTTCCAGGCCGCAGACAAGGTGGGTGAGGACCTCCAGGCCGGCGTTTTCGGGCACCACCACGGCGACCCGATCGCGGGGCTTACCGGCCAGTCGCTTCGCCACCGCCACGCCGGCCTGGTACGCTTCCCCCGCGCCGAAGGTGGCGCGCGGACCCAGGCCGAAAATGAGCACGGCCCCGGCCGAGAAGCCGGTTTCCCCCAGGACCGGCGTCGTCTCGCCGATCGCGCCCGTGATGTCCTTGCTCTCACGCAAACGCGTCAGGAGCGTGGCGGCCGGACGGCCCTCGAAAGCGGCGGGAACGGCCTGGTCCTGGTCGTAGACGCCGACGGCGATCCAGCTTGCGTCTACTTCTCCCGGAGCTTGAGACGTCGAACGAACAGGCATGGCTTGATGCTCAGTGTGGGGCACTCAGGGGTGTCCGAGAAGGGTCTTTTCTGTGTAGCGGCGGCCGTCTCGGCCGCTCCGGAGTCCCAATCCGGAGCGGCCGAGACGGCCGCCGCTACACAGAAAGAGACGGGCAATTCCTCTTCTCATACACTCCATGAGCGGGGTTGGGTCAACGACCTCTCCCTGATCATGGTCTGTGTCCCCATCGACGGCAAGTCAAACCGCCTTGATGAAGGAAACGATCCGGGCTATGATCCCCGCGCTCCGGGATGGCGGTTCCGCTACCGGGAGTGTCCGTCCCCTCGGGTCATGGCCCCTCTCCGCCGCACCACTCACGTCCCTGGGCGGACTCGTGCCTGATCGCGTCGTCCGCATGGCACGGAGGCCCTGCGCATGTTCCGGTTCCGAGGCCTGATGCTGGTCAGTCTGGCGATGTGTGGGCTGACCGGCTGCGTCGAGCGCCGGTATACCATTCGCAGCGAGCCCCGGGCGCCCTGGCGATCGTCAACGACGAGGAGATCGGCCCGACGCCCGTCTCGCGCAATTTCACCTACTATGGAACCCGCAAGGTCACCTTGATCGCCGATGGTTATCAGACGCAGACCTTCCTTCAGCCGGTGCGGCGGCCGTGGTATGACAACTACCTGACCGAATTCTTCTCAGAAAACCTGGTCCCCTGGACGATCCGCGACGAGCGGGAGTTTGTCTACAAGCTCCAGCCCGGGACGGCGGCGCCGGCAGAGCAGGTTTCCGCGCGGGCGGAGGCGATGCGACGACAGGGCCAGGCACCTTTCGTCAAGAAAGAGCGGCGCGGTTGGTTCTCGTGGCTCGGGCTTTGATCTTCGCGGACCTTACAAGGGAGTACGACGCGATGCGCGCCGTCCTTCAGCGCGTGACGAGAGCCTCGGTGGTCGTGGACGGCCAGGTCGTCGGCCGCATCGACCGTGGCTGGCTGGTTCTGCTGGGCGTTGCGCGCGGGGACGCGGACGCCGACGCCGACACCCTGGCCGACAAAGTCGCCGGTCTGCGCCCTTCGCCGACGACGCCGGCAAGATGAACCTGGCCGTGGCGGACGTCGGCGGCGCGTTACTCGTCGTGAGCCAGTTCACGCTTCTGGGCGACTGCCGCAAGGGCCGCCGCCCCAGCTTTGATCAGGCCGCTGCCCCCGACGAGGCCGACCGTCTCTACCGCCGTTTCGTCGCACGCCTGGCCTCGGCCGGTCTCCCGGTCGCCACGGGAGTCTTCCGCGCCCACATGGATGTTGAGCTGGTCAATGACGGCCCTGTCACCTTCTTGCTGGACAGCCGCAAGGTTCTCTGACGTGAACTCGGCGCAGCCTCACGGGCCGGGCGGCGTGAAGCGGAACGTCTCGTCCGGGATGGGGATGTTGAGCCGGGGCTGGATCGAGGTCGTGGCCTCGGAGGCGATCTCGCCGAGCTTGCTCGTGCTTGCGGACCTGCCGCACGAGGAAATCGCGTCTGGCCGATCCAGAGCGTGACGGCTTCGTCCCCCTCGGGATGGGTCCCGGTCTCTTGAATCACGTGACAGACGACGCCGTTGATGGTTTCCGAGCCGGTTCTCTGCGGCTGTTTGCGATCGATCAGCGTGGGAAGTTTGGTGAGGCCGGGCAGGAGCAGCGCGGGCACGGCCAGGGATGCGCCGCCGGAAAGGCCGTTGGCGCCCGCGAGCCAGAGGTCGAGGCGGCCCGTCTCATCCTGGGGACGCAGGGTCCACCAGCGGTGGGCCTTGTCCAGGCCCGTCTCGGTCCAGACCGAGAAGCGCTGCTGGATCTCGCGCGTGTCCGGGTCGGTCAGAAACTCGAACCGGAACTTGTTGGGCCGGACGAAGGCGGTTGCGAACGGCTGGGTGACGGTCTGTTTCGCCTTGTCCTTGATCAGCACCGTGACCACCGTACCCGTGTCGCGATACGACCGGGCCTGGGCGTAGGTCGTTTTCACGCGCGCCAGAATCTGGTCCGCCGAGGGGGCCGGCTCCTGGCCGGGTCCGGGTCTCGGAGCGCCGAGCGCCGCGAGTGTCACCAGAGCAAAGAGTGCCCCCCAAACCGTCCCCACGCGTCGCACTGGCATCGGATCAAACTCCCGCCCAGAAATCTCGATCGGCACAAGAACGCTAGTGCGAGCGGCCGGCGCGGTCAAGACGACCTGTCGTGGCCTGCCGTGGAATCCCGTCGGAGCGTTTGGTACAGTAGCGAAAGGGGACAAAACGTGCCTGGCTCCCCGGTTCGGAGATGCGTCATGGCCACCGGCCACACCCTGATGACAGTCGAGGAATTTCTCGCCCTGCCCGACGACGGTGTCGAGCGCGAGCTGATCCGCGGCGAGTTGCGGGAGCGACCGATGACGACGAGAAGCTATCCACACAGCGTCGTGAACTCGCGGTTGCCCCAGATTCTCTGGAACTGGGTCGATCAGCAACCAAAGCCACGAGGGCGCGTGGTCTGCGGCGAAGCTCGTTTCGTCATCCGTCACAATCCGGATACGACCGTGGGCATCGACGTTGCCTACATCGGCCCCGAGCTCGCCGCGCGCACGCCCCGGCTGGCGAAGTTTGTGGACGGGCCGCCGGTTCTCGCCATCGAGATCCTCTCGCCGTCCGACAACGAGGAAGACCTCGACGAGAAGATCCAGCTCTACCTGGATTGCGGAGTGGCGCTGGTCTGGATCGTGGATTCCCATTGGGAGACGGTCATGGTCTATCGTCCCGACGCCCCTCCGGTGCTGTTCAACACCACGCAGGAGATCGACGCCGAGCCGCATCTGCCGGGATTTCGCGTGCCGGTCGCCCGGATCTTCGACTGATTGGATGTGCTCTTCCACCACGGAGGCGGTGATCATAAGCCCGAAGCGCCGGCCAGAGTCATCAAGCCCATGCACTCGCTGGCGCTTCGGGCTTCAAAGCGCTTTAACCCATGCCGAGGATCTTGTTCATCCGGGCCACGATGTCGGACAGGTTCTTCATCGGCACTTCGGCGGTGATCCAGCCTTCGTAGCCGACATCGACGAGCGCCTGCCGCACGGCCTTCCAGTCGATGTCGCCGTCGCCGAGGAGGCAGTCGAACTTCTTGTCGTTGCCATACTCCTTGATGTGAACCTTCATGATGCGCTTGCCCAGCACGCGAATCCAGTCCTGGGGCGGGCTGAACTTGACGACGTTGCCCACGTCGAAATAGGCGCCCGCCCACTTGCTGCCGAGCTCATCGACATAGCGGGCCATCTCCTGCGGCGTCTCCAGGAAGTGGTTCCAGACCACCTCGATGGCGATCTTGATCTGGTTCTCCTCGGCAAGGGGCAGGATGCTCTTGATGGCCTTCTGCGAGCGGTCCCAGGCTTCCTGATACGACACCTTGGGCGTGACGACGGCCGGGACGAGCAGGACGGTGGTGCCGCCGTAGGCTTTGACGTCCTTGATCTCCTGCCGGATTGCCGCCAGGCCGCGCTCGACGACCGTCGGGTCCGGATCGGAGAGCGGCGATCCCCAGTGCTCGGCGCCCGAGACGCCGTGAATGACTATTCCGGTGGCATCGCGCGCGGCCAGGATCTCCTTGGTGTCAATGCGATTCGGACTGATGAGCTCGACGCCCTCGAAGCCCGCGTCCTTCAGCTCGCGGAAGGTCGACTCCACCTTGCCGGTCTGAAGGCCCCCGAGCATGTACGCCCAGCGCCAGCGGGAGGCGGCACTCATGGGGACGGCGCCGGCGAAGGTCGCACCGGCCAGCACGGCGCCGGAAGCCTGGAGAAAGCGGCGGCGGTTCCAGCTCATGGGAGGACTCCAATTAGGGGCAAGAAAGAAACGGAAAACGCGCAGAAGCGCAGAGGGCAAAGAAGAAAAAATGCGAGACTGGAGCATCGTTTCCGGGTTCTCTCAGCCCCAGCGGGGCGCGATCGTAAAGCCTGGGGCGTCAGCCCCAGGAAGAAGGAGTCGCTCCTCACCACGCACAGCAATGTCGCCCCTGCGGGGCTCAGGAATTCCCTAACATCGTGTTCGTTCCTTCCTGGGGCTGACGCCCCAGGCTTTACGATCGCGCCCCGCTGGGGCTGAGAAAACCCGGAAACGATGCTCCACTCTCAAAAATCCTCGATGATTGTCTCTTTCTCTTCTCTTTGCGCTTCGCGCTTTGCGCGTCAATTCTTAGGTTCCCAGAATCTCACTCAGTTTGGCATCCAGCACCTCAACGACCAGCGCCGGGTCGGCCTTGCCGCCGGTCGCCTTCATGACCTGGCCGCGGAGCCAGCCCTTGACGGCGTCGGGCTTTTTCTTGCCGCCCTTGAGGTCCTCGACGGCCTTGGGATTCGCTTCCAATGCGGCGGCGACGGCAGCGTCGATCGCGCCGCGGTCGGAGACCATGCCGTAGCCCTCGGCCTGGATGATGGCCGCGGCGGGCTGGCCGGTCTCGATCATCCGGGCGAGGACCTCGCGGCCCTGGTTCGTGTTCAGGTCGCGCCGCTGCACGCGGTTGATGAGGTCGGCCAGCGCGGCGGGCGTGACGGGGAACTCGGCCAGGGTCTGCTTCTTCTCCTTGACGCTCCGGAGAATGTCCTGCGTGACCCAGTTGCTGGCGAGCTTGAACTCGCCCGTGGCGCTGCGCGACGTCTTCGTAATAGTCGGCCACGTCCTGACCTTGCTCGACGAGGACGTTGGCGTCATAGGGCGAGAGGCCATACTCACTTTCGAACCGGTGGCGGCGATCGAACGGCAGTTCACCGATCGAGGCCTGGATGCGCTCGATCCAGGCGTCATCGACGACGACCGGCACGAGGTCGGGCTCGGGGAAATACCGGTAGTCGGCGGCCGTTTCCTTCTCGCGCTGGGGGATGGTGACCTCCTCGACGTCGGACCAGCCCCGGGTGGTCTTGGGGGCGTCCTGGATGGTCCGGCCGTCTTGCTTCCACTGGGCGTACTGGCGCTCGGCCTCGTAGGCCAGCGCCTTCTCGACGGCGCGGAAGCTGTTGAGGTTCTTGACCTCGACGATCGGCGTGGCGATGGTCTTGCCGTCTGTGTCGATATGGAGATTGACGTTGGCGTCGCAGCGCAGCGAGCCCTTCCTGCATCTCGCAGTCGGACACGCCCAGGTAGCGGAGCGTCAGCCGCAGTTCCTCCAGGCAGGCCTTGGCGTCCTCGGCCGGACTGCGGATCTCGGGCTCGCCGACGATCTCCATCAGGGGGATGCCCGCGCGGTTGAGATCGACCTCGGAGAACCCGCCGCCGCCGTGCGTGAGCTTGCCGGTATCCTCTTCCAGGTGAATGCGCGTCAAGCGGCAGCGCTGCCCCCGCCGCCGTCCTTGCGCACCGGGATCTCGAGCCATCCCCCCGTGCTGAACGGCAGGTCATACTGGCTGATCTGGTAGTTCTTGGGCAGGTCGGGGTAGTAGTAATTCTTGCGGTCCCACTTGGTGAACGGCGCGATCTCCGCATGCAGCGCGACGGCCGTCTTGAGGGCCAGCTCGAACGCCTTGCCGGTTCATGACCGGCAGCGATCCCGGCAGCCCGAGCGAGACCGGATCGGTCTGCGTGTTCGGCGGCAGGCCGAATTCGGTCCCGCACCACGAGAACATCTTGCTCTCGGTCAAGAGCTGAACGTGGACTTCGAGGCCGATGATGATGGTGTAATCCATGATTAGCGACTTGCCGGGGTCATCGGAGCGGGTAACGTCTTGCTGCCATTGTCGCGCGCGTCGGCTGTCCGGGGGACGATCTGGGGAAACCCACGATCATCCGTCCGCGTCACGACGGTGTCCCAGGTTGTCACGCCGTGGCGGTCCAGCGTCAACCGCAAGATCCAGCCAAGACGGCAGGCCTCGGCCTCTTTCGAATCGTGCTCGTCATTGAAGTCGTCGAAGACAAAGTTACCGAGGCTATAGACGATAGGACGGTGTTTGTAGGTCGCAACGCCCTGGGTGACGTGGGGATGGCCACCCACCACGGCGGCGGCGCCGGCATCGATCAAGGCGTGCGCGAATCGCCTCTGCTGGTCATTGGGTCGGGGTTCGTACTCGTCGCCCAGGTGCAGGAACGGGATCACAACATCGGCGCGAGCGCGGGCGGCGCGGACATCCGCGACCATCTGGTCTTCGATGCACCAGGCGACGCCGGGCGAGTCGGGTCCAGCCTCGAAGGAGCGGGGCTTGAAGCCGTTGTAGCCGAGCAACGCGACACGAATGCCGTGACGTTCCAGGATGAGCGGCGCGGGCTTCGGCCGCGTTTCGGCCCGCGCCGAAGGCGGGTAGACCGACCGTCTTGAGCCGCTCCAGCATCGCCGCGAGCGCAGGCTTGCCAAAGTCCCCGACATGATTATTTGCCAGGCTGACCGCCGAGAGGTGCCGCTTCACGAGCGGTAAGCAGCGCGGATCCGCGCGGAAGGTGTAGGGCTTATCCTCGGGCTGTCCTTCCAGACCGACCACGCACTCGAGGTTGCCCACGACGAAATCCATGCCGTCGAGCACGCCCGCCACCCCGGCGAACGGATCGCCGCCGCGCGCGATCTCCCGGCCGGGAATGCGGTCGAGCATGATGTCGCCGACGAACGCGATGCGCACCGTTGGACCCGGTTCGGCGCTCCAAACCGCCGTGAGTTGGAGAAAGGAGGCGAGCATCAAGACCAACCAACGAAGTCCCGAGTTCATGCGAGGAGCCCTGCGAGATTCACGACCTTGGCACTGAGCATATCAGTTATCTTTATATACTAATTTTTAATCATTGTGTTGTGAATATATAGTTTTACGAAGTCGTCATCCACGCGCACGTCCGCGGGTCCAAGTGGCAACGGCCCTTCTTCTTCGTACTCTTGGAAGTCCTTCACGGCGAGGTTGATCGCGTTGAAGAGGGGGGGATGGAGGGGGAACAACTCTTGCCTGAGGTAGGCTCGCACCTCGTCCTTCCGCTTCTCTTCGCTTACCCCGGTGAAACCATTTGTTACGAAGGTGACGAAGTACCGATACCAGTCGACGTTGACCACGACTTCGATGTAATAAGCCAGGCCGCTGGCCGGGGGCATGGCCTCGTCGGCGTAGGTCCAGTTGCGCTCGTGCGCGAACTCATGGAGCACCTGTGTGATCCGCCGGACGTCCCGCCTCAAGGCTGGCTCAAGATCCATGGCAAGACTCCGTGGGAGGGATCGCGAAGTTGCTCGAAGAACGCGAGGGCCTTGGGTTGGTCTCGGAAGGTGTTTGGCTTGTATCTGAGTTCGTTCAAGAACCTGGACTCTCGCTCATTTTCTTCCCAGTTTGCTCTCACAGGCACGTTCGCCGGGTCTTCCAGCCGGCGTTTCAGGCCGGACAGGACCAGCAATCCGCTGAGGTCGTGGATCTCGAATGCTCTGGGGAGTTCGTCCAGATCCAGCCGGTGGCAGATGCGTTCCTTGAGGCGAATTTCGAGAGCATAAAGCCCCATCGCAATTGCGCTGGGAAAGTGCCCCGAAGATAAGAACTCCTCTGCCTCGGTGAGCCGGTCTATCGATGCCGCATCCAGGTCACTCCGCGTCGCCCCAAAGCTGGTAAACTCCTTGGCCATTATACGAGTCCCGGCCGCTGCTGGTGCCAGTCGGTCGCGCGCTCGAAGACCCGCGCGGTGCGGAACAGGGTCTCCTCGGCGAAGGCGGGCGCGAACAGTTGCAGGCCGATGGGCAGGCCGTTACGGGTCTGGCCGCCGGGAATGCTGATGCCGGCGATGCCGGCCAGGTTGCAGGTGATCGTGTAGATGTCCGACAGGTACATGGACAGCGGGTCGGACGACTTCTCGCCGATCTTGAAGGCCGCGGTGGGCGAGGTCGGGCCGAGCAAAACGTCCGCCTCGCGGAAGGCGGCGTCGAAGTCGTTGCGGATCTGCCGGCGCACTTTCAGGGCCTGGTTGTAGTACTGATCGGCGTAGCCGGCCGACAGCGCGAAGGTGCCCAGCATGATGCGCCGCTTGACCTCCGCGCCGAAGCCCTCGGCGCGGCTGGCCATCATCATGCGGATGAGCGGCGGCAGGTCCTCTTCCTCGGGCGAGACCGGATCGATGTTGGCCGCGCGATGGCCGAAGATGGTGCCGTCGTAGCGCGCGAGGTTGCTCGAACACTCCGCCGTGGCGACCAGATAATAGGCCGGGATGCCGTACTTCGAGTGCGGCAGCGACACGGGCACGATCGTCGCGCCGGCCTCTTCGTACACCTTGACGGCCTCCTGAACGGCCGCCTCGACCTCGGCGTCCAGGCCCGCGCCGAAGAACTCCCGGACGACGCCGATCCGCAGGGGCGCGGGCGGGGTGTCGAGCGTGGCGAGGTAGTCCGGCACAGGCCGATCGACGCTTGTCGAGTCGCGCAGGTCGTGCCCGGCGATCACGGAGAGCAACAGCGCCGCGTCGGCCACGTTGTGAGCGAACGGGCCGATCTGATCGAGCGAACTGGCGAACGCGACCAGCCCATACCGGCTGACGCGGCCGTAGGTTGGCTTCAGGCCGACGATGCCGCAGAGCGCGGCCGGCTGGCGGATCGAGCCGCCGGTATCGGAGCCCAGAGCCAGAGGCGCGAAGTCCGCCGCCACCGCCGCGGCCGAGCCGCCCGACGAGCCGCCCGGGATGCGCTCCGGGTCCCACGGATTGCGCGTCGTGACGTAGGCACTGTTCTCGGTCGACGAGCCCATGGCGAACTCGTCAAGGTTCGTGCGACCGATCAAGACGGCATCGGCGGCCTTCAAACGCTCGATCACCGCCGCATCATAGGGGGGGCGGTAGTTCTGCGAGCATCCGGCTGCCGCAGGTCGTCGGCACGCCGATCGTACAGAGATTGTCCTTGATGGCGACCGGCACGCCGGCCAGCCGGCCGAGCGGCTCGCCGCGCCGGCGCCGGGCGTCGATCGCGCGGGCGTGCGCCAGCACCGGCTCGGGCTCCTGGTGCAAGAACGCCCGGACCCGGCCCTCGAACCGGGCGATGCGGTCCAGGTAGGCACGGGCGACCTCCTCGGCCGTGATCGCGCCCGAGTTCATCTCATCCAGCAATTGCGAGGCGGTGACGCAGGTCGGATCCATGGCACCAATTCGGAATGCGGAATGAAGACCACTCTCCGTAGTGAAACGCACCCGGTTTGCCCGATCAGGGGTGGGTGCGTTTCACGCACCCTGCTACGGAGAGTGGCTCTTACTCCAAGACGGGCGGGACGAGGAAACTCTCGGCGTTGCGTTTGGGGGCGTTGGAGAGGGCGGCCTCACGGTCGAGCGCCGAGCCGCGCACGTCGTCCCGGAACACGTTGTGGACCTCCACGCCGTGCGCCAGCGGCTCGACCCGCGAGGTATCCAGTTCTTGAAGCTGGGCCACGAAATCGACGATCGAGTTGAGCTGCCCGGTGAAGGTCTCGAGCTCGTCGGGCGTTAATCGCAGGCGCGCCAGCAGGGCCACCTTGGCAACCTCGTCACGGCTCAGGGACATCGACGGCTTCTCTCCGAGGTCAACTCGGGCCGCCCGCGGCGCGACGGACCACGCCTCACGGCGCCCGGTTTCTCCGACAGTCTGACAGAAGCTCCCGCCACGTTCAAGGTTGGCAACCTGCATTTGACAGCGTGACGAGAGAAGTTCTAAGATTTTCGCAATGTGGCCGGCGGCCGTGTCCGACCGGTTCCTCTCGGGAAAGGCGATCCGATCATGCAGGGTCCGGTAGCAATCATCCTGGCAGCGGGCCATGGCAAGCGGATGAAGTCCCATCGTGCCAAGGTGTTGCACGAAGTCTGCGGCCGCTCGATGATCCATTACGTGGTCGAAGCCGCGCGCGGGGCCGGGGCCCGCTCCATCCTCGTCGTCGTCGGCTACGGTGAACACCAGGTGCGCTCGGCCTTGCACGACGAGGCCGATGTTCACTTCGTCACCCAGACCGAACAGCGTGGCACCGGTAGCGCGGTCAAGGTCTGCCGCCCCCTGCTGGAAGATTACCTGGGACCCGCGCTGGTGCTCGTCGGCGACGAACCGCTCCTGCGCCCGGAACCGCTGGCCGACCTTCTGCACCGCCAACGCCAGGAAGATGCGGCCTGCCTGATGGGAACAGCCGAAGTCCCGAACCCGACCGGTTTCGGCCGCATCCTGCGCGACACCGCCGGCCACTTCCTGCGCATCATCGAACAGCGTGATTGCAAGCCCGAAGAAGCCGCCATCCGCGAGGTGAACCCAAGCTGCTACGTCTTCCAGCTCCCGCTGCTCTGGGAGGCCCTCGACCGTCTGACCACGACCAACGCGCAAGGCGAAGAATATCTCACCGATGCTCCGGCCATCCTCCAGCAGATGGGCCACAACGTCAAGGCCCTCAAGGTCCTGGAGCCCGACGACATCCTCGGCGTGAATACCCGGCAGCACCTGGCCGAGGCTCAGGCCATCATGCAGCACCGCATTCATGAGCGGCTGATGTCCAGCGGCGTCTCGATCATCGATCCGCGGAACACCTACATTGACGGTCGCACGGAGATCGGCCCGGACACAGTCATCTTCCCCTACACGGTCATTCAGGGACGGGTTCGCATCGGCCGGGACTGCCGGATCGGGCCCTTCACGCACCTGCGGGACGGTTCGGTTCTCGACGACGGCGTGGAGGTGGGCGCCTTCGTCGAGCTGAGCCGCACGCATCTGGAAGCCGGCGCCCGGGCGCGGCACATGGCCTACCTGGGGGATACCGTCGTGGGCTCCAAGGCGAACATCGGCGCCGGGACGGTGACGGCCAATTTCGACGGGCAGCGGAAACACCGCACCCGCATCGGTTCCGGGGCCATGCTCGGCGCCGGTTCGATCCTGATCGCACCGGTCCATATCGGCGACCGCGCCGTCGTCGGCGCCGGCGCGGTCGTCCCCAAACAACACGACGTTCCCCCCGGCCAGACGGTCGTCGGCGTGCCCGCACGCGTGCTTGAGAGCGAGACCACGGACAGTCACAACAGCCACACCTGAGAGCGCTTCCGGATCGGTCGGACGGCTCGGGCGGTGGCGACGGCCGTGTTCACCACAGCCGTCGGCACGAAAGAAATGTGCCGCCCGGGAAAAATTCCTCAAAAGAATCCGCGAACCCGGATCGTATACCTAGTGTCAGGGGGGCGGGTTGGGTTTGACAGGCCCGGCCCGACCATGATTGAATGGATGCTGGACTGGTTGTCCAGCGCGAGTGACCGGGAACCGTTTCGGAGCCAAGGACTCGTGGATTTCCGGGAGGGCGGGACGCCCTCCGCAGCGTGGGTCGGTCGCGGAGACGGCCGATCGGCCCGGGATGGCGTGTGACGCCATCACGCGCAAGTGGTCTCGCACTTCAAGGCCGCCCCATGAGGGCGGAGCGAGGGTATTGCCATGTTGAACCGCACGAACCGGACGCTGTCGGCCTCTTCCGACCGGCTGAACCTCGGCACGCGGTCGCTCGCCGTGACGGTGAGCAATCTCAACGTGGTGTCCACCCTGCGCGCCGCCTTCGCCCATCCTCACGACTTTATGCGCACGGATTCCCTGCGCGGTGGAGGGATGGCGGGCATCGGTATCAAGCCGCCCATGATTATGGGCTATCGATGTCCCTCGTCCGTCCCGAGTTCGCCCGGCGTCGCTGTCGTTGGTTCAGCACGCCGGTGGGTGGAGGTCGTCGCGGAACAGCCCCCGGTCGAGCAGGAGGTCATTCCGACCGTCCCCGCTTGGCCGACCGGGCGTTCCGGTGGTCTGCCGCAGCAACCGCGATGGCAGACCAGGGCCGGTACCACCGCGTGCGCGAAACGCGCCGCGGCCGCCGGCCATGCGACCCCATCCTCGCCGACCGCACGTTGTGCGGCCGGGGGATGAACTCCGACCCCCTCACTCAACTTCGTGGGAGCACTCGTTTCGGACCGGATCAGGTTTGAACTCGGCTCGTGGGGCGTTTTCCCGCCTGGGCTGATCGGACCTTTTCCCGGATCGAGCGTGCGACCCATTCGCTGAGCCGAGGTGGTCGGCGCCGCGTGGAACACGACCGCGACCGCGCCCTCGGGCCGGTCGAGACCGTGCGCCTCGCTTTCGCCGTCACCGTCGGAGCTGTCCGCGCGTCGGTCTGGCTCCGTTCCCGTGACTTGAGGTTTTCGGCCGGGCCCCTGCGGGATTCCGGATTCGAGATTCCAGATTCCAGATTCCGGATGAAACGGATGACGGAGTCGGAGAATTCGAAATCTGGAATCTCGAATCCGGAATCTCGAATCCGGACTCCCGCAGGCGATCCGCCGAAAGCCAGCCCCTGAGGATGGGGACGAGAACCCGTGTTCGCGACTCTCGAAGCAGTGCCGGCCCGGGCGGCCGGCTGGACCTTGACGGCGAAGCTGGTGGAGCGCGCCCGCGACGGCGACCGCGAGGCGTTCGGGCAACTGGTCGAGCAGTTTCAGCGCACCGTGTACGCGATCGTCTTGCACCGGCTCGGCAACCCGAACGAGGCGGCCGAGCTGACCCAGGAGGTCTTCCTGCACGTCATGCGGCGGCTCGACCAGCTCCGCGAGCCGGAACGATTCGCCGGCTGGCTGCGCCAGGTGGCCGCCCGCATGGCGATCAACCGCGCCACGCGACGCGTGCCGCCCAGGCCGCTGGAAGACGATGTCCTGGAAGGGGTCACCGCCCACCGCGACGACCCCCACGATACGCTCGTGCGGCGCGAACACGCCGCGCGGCTCTGGGAGGCCCTCGGCCGCCTCAAGCCGCTGGACCGCGAGACCTTGGTCGGCTTTTACATCGACGGCCACTCCCTCAACGAGCTGGCCGAGCGCCACGACGCCCCCCTCGGTACCATCAAGCGCCGGCTGCACACCGCCCGCCGCCGCCTGAAGGCCGAACTCGAAAGTTCCGTCGCCGATGTTGATGAGTGGACCGACGGAGCGCGGGAGGTGGATGAGGAGCTGGTCGGGGCGTTGTGATTGCTTGTGGGCCTTGTTCACCACAGAGTCACAGAGGACACAGAGACAGACACAGAGAAATCCTCTGTGAGACCTCTGTGTTCTCTGCGTCGGGTGGCATGCCCACGTCTGTACGTGTTTAGCGTCTCGCCATTGGACGTAAGTCCTTTCTGTGTAGCGGCGGCCGTCTCGGCCGCTCCGGTCGGAATGGTCTTCGGAGCGGCCGAGACGGCCGCCGCTACAAAGAAAAGCCCAGAAAATCAACCTTCCGAGACGCGAAACATGTACAGACGTGGGCATGCCACCCGAGCCGTGAACAAGACCGTCTCGTACACTCTGTGAGAACTCTGTGTTCTCCGTGTCTCTGCGGTGAACAAGGCCCATGTAGCATCCCACCGCGCCCGAGGCTATCATGAGCCAAGATCAAGACCGTCTTGGCTCATCATGAGGCAACCCGTGGCCGCGCAAATCCTTGATGGCAAAGCTCTCGCCCAGAAAATCCGCGCCGAGGTCGCAGCCGCAGTACCCGAAATCACCCAAAGGCTGGGACGCCCCCCCGGGCTCGATGTGGTGCTCGTGGGCGCCGATACGGCCAGTCAGGTCTATGTCCGCAACAAGCAAAAGGCCGCCAAGGCCGCGGGCCTGCGCGGAACCGTGCATAACCTCCCAGCCGAGGCCTCGGAGGCGGAGCTGCTCGCCAAGGTCGACGCCCTGAACGCCGACCCGGCCGTCGATGGCATCCTGGTGCAACTGCCGGTGCCCAGACACATGCGCGCTCAAGCCATCCTCGAACGGATCGACCCCCGCAAGGACATCGACGGCTTCCATCCCGAGAACGTCGGCCTGCTGACGGTCGGCCTGCCCCGATTTGTTCCTTGCACGCCCCTGGGCATTCAGCGCCTGCTGAGGGAATACCAGAATCCCGACGCAAGGGGCGCGGGCCGTGGTTCTGGGACGCTCCAACATCGTCGGCAAGCCCATGGCCCTGTTGCTCCTGGGAAAAGGCCCCGGGGCGGACGCGACGGTGACGGTCTGCCATACCGGCACGCGCGATGCCGCCGCGCTGCGCGCGAGGCCGACATTCTGATTGTCGCCATGGGGCAGCCGGAAGCCGTCCGGGGCGACTGGATCAAGCCGGGCGCCACCGTCGTTGACGTGGGCCAGCACCGCCGCGACGACGGGTCCTACTATGGCGATGTCCGCTACGATGAGGCGGCCGACGTGGCCGGCTGGATCACGCCCGTGCCGGGCGGTGTCGGGCCCATGACGGTCGCCATGCTGCTCTCGAATACGCTCCTGGCCGCGAACTTGCGTCTGCGCCGTTGACCTTCCCGGACCGAAAGAGAGACCTCCCCCCATGATCCGCCTGGGCATTTGCAACGAGCTGTTCGAAGGCTGGGATCTCGAGCGTGTGTGCCGCACGGTCAAGGAGATCGGTTACGATGGCATCGAGCTGGCCCCGTTCACGCTGGCTCCGCGCATCACCGACTTGTCGGCCGAGGACCGCCGCCAGGTCCGGGCGATCATCGAGGATGCCGGCCTGTCCTGCATCGGCCTGCACTGGCTGCTGGCGAAGACGGAGGGGTTTTACCTGACCTCGCCCGATCTGACCACGCGCATGAAGACCGCCGATTACCTCGTCGAACTGGCCCGCGCCGTGCACGATCTGGGCGGGCAGGTCCTGGTGTTCGGCTCTCCCAAGCAGCGCGACCTGCTGCCGGGCGTCTCGTACCAGGAAGCCCTCGGCTATGCCCGCGAGGTCTTCGCGACCGTCATGCCCGAGATTGGTGCGCTCGAAGTCGATCTGTGCCTGGAGCCGCTGGGTCCCAGCGACACGAACTTCCTGACCACGATTCCGCAGGCCCTCGAACTGATCGAGCAGGTCAATCACCCGCACTTCAAGCTCCATCTCGACGTGAAGGCCCAGTGCGCCGATCCGACCGCCACCGTCACCGAGCTCATCGCCCGCCACGCCTCCCAGGCCGGGCACTTCCACGCCCAGGACACGAACCTGCGCGGTCCTGGCATGGGCGAGATCGACTTCGGTCCCATCCTGCACGCACTCGTCGCCTCGGGCTACGATCGCTGGGTCTCCGTCGAAGTTTTCGATTTCTCGCCCGGCGCGGAAGAGACGGCCCAGCAAAGCTTTCAGTGCCTGCGACGGGAACTCGACCGGGCTTATCGCGATGTTCGACAGGCCAATTAGGTTGAATATTGTAACCGGAATCATTATGAATAGAGTCCGGTCTACCCTGGCGACTCTCATGGTCTTCGGGGTACACCCCATGTTGCGAGGCGGTGACGGCGTTGCGGCACCGCCTTCCCAGGTCCTTTCGTGGAATTCTGGAGGAAGCGCGCGATGTTGACGGTGGGCCAGCCGTTCCCGAAGTTCAAAGCCAAGGCGTGCGTCGGGGCGTCGAAAGAGAGTCTCAAGGAGGTCAGCGGCGAGAAGTATGAGGGCCGCTGGGTGGTTTACTTCTTCTATCCCAAGGATTTCACGTTCATCTGCCCGACGGAGATCGTCGAGTTCAACAAGCGTCTGAACGACTTTCACGACCGCGATGCCTACGTGGTCGGGGGCAGCACGGACAACGAGTTCTCGCATCTGGCTTGGTGCCAGTCGCACCCCGACCTCAAGGGGCTGAAGTTCCCTCTCATCGGGGCTCAGAAGCTGGCGGCCGAGCTGGGCATTCTGGAGCCCAGCGAGGGCGTTTGCTTGCGGGCGACGTTCGTCGTCGATCCGCAGGGAATCATCCAGTTCGCCTCGGCCAATAGCCTGAGCGTGGGCCGGAACGTTGAGGAAGTGCTGCGCGTGCTCGACGCCCTCCAGAGCGACGAGCTTTGCCCATGCAACTGGAAGAAGGGCGAAGCGACGATTCACGTTTGAATGGCCATACGGGAAGTCGCGTTGTAGCCCCAAAGGGGCGGCAGTAAATAGCCCGGGGCGTCAGCCCCGGGAACCGGAGCCGCGACGAGAGTCTTCCTCCGAAGCCCCAAAGGGGCGGCAGAAGAGAGGGTTTGTGACGCGTCGTTCCCGGTTCCCGGGGCTGACGCCCCGGGCTATTCACTGCCGCCCCTTCGGGGCTGAAAACCGAGATCTCGATGAGGTCCAGAGGACGCCCCATGCCTTCCCTGAACGATCTCAAGGCCGCCTTGCCCGAGGAAACCAAGGACCTTCGCCTCAATCTCGACAGTGTGCTCCGGGCGGACAAGCTGGACCGGACGCAGACCTTCGCCGTGGCCTTGACGAGCGCCTTGTTTCTGGAGGACCGGCAGCTTTCCGAAGCCCTCCTGGAAGAAGGCCGCGACGTGCTCTCCACCACGGTTGTCACCGACGCGAAGGCGGCCGCCGCGATCATGGCGATGAACACGGTCTATTACCGTTTTCGCCACATGGTCGGCAAGGAGAGCTACAGCCAGAAGCCGGCCGGCCTGCGCATGAACCGGATGGTCCGGCCGGCGACCTCGAAGGCCCTGTTCGAGCCTCTGCTCGCTGGCGTGCTCGGCCCTGGCCGGCTGCCAGACGTGCATCCAGCGCGCACGAGGCCAGTCTGCTCAAGGAGGCGATCTCCGAGGACCAGATCCACGAGGCCGTGCGGATCGCGGCGGTCGTGAACGGCTTCCAGACGGCGGTCTTCGGCGCGACGATTGCGATGCCGGCCCCTTGAATCCGTGTGCAATCCGGCGGAGGGCGGACGAGCCCCCGCCTGGGTGCCACGGGTTCCGCTTTGGGAACCCGTGTCTGCGGGTCGGGGGTCGATCGGCACGGGTTCCCAAAGCGGAACCCGTGGCACCCGACGACCGAAAGACCCGGTGAACCTGCTATAGTCTCTCCAAGTCGCAGGAATTCAGGCGGAGGGCCGATGGCGCGCCCTCCGCCCCGCACCTCCGAGTGATCGCGGTCATTGCGGGAGAACGGTCTCCTCGATCACCACGGTCCGCGCCGGGACGGACTGCGGGGGATTCACGAGCCGGAAGATGCCCGCGGCCGCCGCGCCTCCCGCGAGATCGGCGACCAGGTGAATCCACACCTGGCCGACCTTGATCAGCCCCATCACCGTGGCGCCGATGGCCACCGCCGGGTTGAAAGCACCACCCGAAATCGCCCCGACCGCAAACGCCCCGGTCATGACGGTGAATCCGATCGCCAGCCCATAATAGGAATTGCCCGCGGTGGCGTCAGCGGTGGCCGTGTTGAGCACGACGTACACGAGGGCGAACGTGAAGAGAAACTCCGCAAGCAACGCGGGACCAACGAGGAGATCAGTGGACGCTCCTCCAGTGCCTTTCAGGTACATCGCCGCGAAGGCCGCCCCCACGGCGCCGAGAACCTGGGCCAGCCAGTACGGCACCAGGTCGAAGGTGGCACACTTGCCCCGCAGCCAGACCCCGAGCGTCACGGCCGGATTGTAATGCCCTCCCGAAATGTGCCCGCCCGCATAGACCATGATCATCAAGGCCGAGCCGATCGCCAGGGGCGGAATCACCCCGTCGTCCGCCTTGTGCCCGATGACGGTCATGCCGACCGTGAACACCAGGAAGAACGTCCCAATGGCTTCCGTCACGTACTTGGCCATGATGTGGACTCTCGGTTCGAGTTCGATTGAAGCCGTCCGGCGCGGGAACGCCCGGAGAGACACGGCCGCGTCCAAAGGGAATGTGATTTCAGATTATTCGTCGCCGGCAACAAGTCAAGGCATTCCCAATACAAACCCCCTATTTCGCCACGCTTTCACGCAATCGACGGTGTGCCAGGACGGCAGCCCGGTGCCGCTTCCGCCCCGCCTTCTCGACCAACCTCGGCAAAAGGTGAAATTTGTACAGTATTCCCATTGCCTGGGATTGTCGGCTCGCGATAAAGTGGTTAGTAAGTGGTGGGACAGAAGGCCGCACCCTTGCGAGGCGATGGCGGAGCGATGGCAAAGCGGAGACGGACGGAGGACGGCGCGGAGCGGCGCCGGGCACGGGAAGTGATCGAGGACGTGTCGCTCGCCGAGGCGACGCGGACCCGCTATCTGAGCTATGCCCTGAGCGTGATCACCTCACGTGCGCTGCCCGATGTGCGGGATGGCCTCAAGCCGGTGCAGCGGCGCATCCTCTACGCGATGTGGAACGACCTGCACGTCACGGCCGACGGCCGCTACATGAAAAGCGCGGCGGTGGTGGGCGAGGTGCTCAAAAGCTACCACCCCCATGGCGACACCTCGGTGTATGACGCCCTGGTGCGCATGGCACAGCCGTTCAGCCTGCGCTATCCGCTCATCGAGGGCTACGGCAACTTCGGCTCCATCGACGGCGACCCGCCCGCCGCCATGCGCTATACCGAGTGCCGCCTGACCCCGATCGCCCAGGAGCTGCTGACCGAGCTGCGGGATCAGACCGTCGATTTCCGCCCGAACTACTCGGCCACGACCACCGAGCCCGTCGTCCTGCCGGCCCGCGTGCCCAATCTGCTGATCAACGGCGCCAGCGGCATCGCGGTCGGCATGGCCACGAACATTCCCCCCCATAATCTCGGCGAAGTCTGCAAGGCCCTCATCGACCTGTTGGACAACGCCCGGGATTTGCCCATCGAGCGCCTGGTCAAGTCGATCAAGGGACCCGACTTCCCCACGGGCGGCGTGATCCTGAACAAGACCGACGAGATCCGCCAGATCTACGCCACCGGCCAGGGCTCCATCAAGCTCCGTGGCACCTATGAGCCCGATCCCGACAAAGCCAACTTCCTGAACATCACGTCGATCCCCTACGGCGTCGAGAAGGATGCGCTCGTCGAGCGCATCGGCGCCTTGATCGCTCAGGGACAGGTGCCGCAACTGCTCAATGTCAAAGACCTTTCGACCGACGATGTGCGCATCAGCCTGGAGCTGCGGCCGGGCGCCAACGCCGACGCCGCGCTCGCCTTTCTGTTCAAGAACACGCCCCTCCAGTGCAACTTCAACGTCAACCTGACGTGCCTTCAGCCCTCGACCGACGCCGAGCATGCCGTGCCGGAGCGGCTCGACCTGCGCACGATCCTGTTGCACTTCCTCGACTTCCGCCTGGAGGTCGTGACGCGCCGGCTGCGGCACGAGCTGGAGAACATCCGCCGCCGCATCCACATCCTCGAAGGCTTCGCGATCGTCTTCAATAATCTCGACGAGGCCATCCGGATCATCCGCGCCAGCGACGGCAAGGCCGACGCCGCTCCCAAGCTGATCGCCCGGTTCCAGCTCAGCGAGGAGCAGGCGGACGCGGTCCTGGAAACGAAGCTGTACCGGCTGGGCAAGCTGGAGATCAAGGACATCCTCGACGAGCTCAAGGGGCGTCGCCAACGCGCGGCCGAGATCGAACGCCTGCTCGGGAACGAACCGGCCCGCTGGCAGATGGTCCGGGTGGAGATCGAGGAGGTGGAACGGCAGTACAGCGGACGCCGGCGGACCAAGATCAAGGCCGACGAGGCGCCCATCGAGTTCCGCGAGGAAGACTACATCATCGACGAGGACGCCTGGGTCATCGTCACGCGCGACGGCTGGATCAAACGTCAGAAGACGTTCACCGACGTGGCCAGCATCCGCGTCCGCGACGATGACCGGGTGGGCTGGATTTACCGCGCCCGGGCGCGGCAGATGCTCACGTTCTTCACCGATCGCGGCCTGGCCTACACCCTGCGCGTCAACGATGTCCCCTTGACGACCGGCCACGGCGAGCCGGTCCAGCGGCAGTTCGCGCTGGAGGATCGCGAGCATGTCGTCGGGGTCGCCTGCCACGACCCGCGCTGCCTGCCCAAACCGGCGGGGGCCGAACCGCCGCCGCCCACGCAAGGGCTCCTCCCCGGCGAGCTTGCAACGGCCGCCGAAGCCAACGGCAACGGCCAGGCCGACGTGCCCCCGCCCCCTTACGGCGTGGCTCTGACGGCCGGAGGCAAGGTCTTGCGGTTCCCCCTGGCCATGGTTGCACCCATCTCGACGCGCAAGGGACGGCTGGTCGTGCGCCTCGATCCGCTCGTTGCCGAGGACGCGGTCGTCGGCGTCGAGCCCTCGGACGGTTCGGAAAACGTCTGTCTGGCCACCCGCGGCGCCCGGGTGCTGATTTTCCCCGTGACCGAGGCCAACGTCGTCGCCGGCGCGGCCAAGGGCGTCATCGGCATCAAGCTCGATCCCCAGGACCGCGTGCTCGGCTTCGTGCTCGCCACCCGCGATCGCGACGGCCTGACCGTCGAGACCAGCCGGGGCGCGACCCAGATCGTCCGCGCCACCAAGTACCCCATCACCGCCCGCGGCGGTCGCGGCTACGGCATCCTCCAGCGCAGGCGCTGGTGGCCGTGCTCCGCGACGAGGCCCAGCCGGTGCCGCCCGTCGAAGAGGTCGAGCAGGCTTGATTTTTCGCTCCGAGGAGGACGGACCATGTCCCACACCACCGCGCCGACTGCCGTCCCGGAGGTCCATTACCCCGATTCGGACGGTCCACCCATGGGCGAAACGGGCATCCACGTCCTGGCGACCCTCATGCTGTACGAGGCATTGCGGCGGCACTTCCAGGGCCGGACCGACGTGTACGTCGCCGCCGACATGTTCCTGTACTACCAGGAGGGCGACCCGAAGAAGGTCAAGGCCCCTGACGTGATGGTGATCTTCGGCGTCGCCGGGAATCACGAACGCCGCTCGTTCAAGACCTGGGTCGAGAAGGTCGCGCCCGCGGTCGTTTTTGAGGTCTCCTCCGACGAGACCATCCGCGAAGACCTGCACGGCAAGCGCGACCTGTACGCGCGGCTTGGTGTCCGCGAGTATTTCCTCTTCGATCCGCTCGGCGATTGTCTGGACCCGCAACTTCAAGGGTTCCACCTGGTCGGCGCGCGTTACGAGCCCATGCCAGCCGCCGCGGATGGCAGCCTGACGAGTCCGCTCCTGGGCCTGCGGCTGCGTGCCGACGGTTCTCAAGTGCGTTTGATCGACCTGCAAACCGAACAACCAATGCTCAATTTCCCGGAGTGGTCCCAGGCACTCGAGGACCAAACGCGACGGGCCGACGCTCTGGCGGCGGAGGTGGAACGGCTGCGGGAATTACTCGACCAGCGGGGTGGGAATGGGGGAAACCCAGATGAATGCTAGTCCGCTGCAAGACAACAAGGGCACAAATGATGAAGAATCATCGCTACACGATCAGTGACGGCAAGCTCGTTCTGACCCTGCGGCCAGCCGAAAAGGGGTGGTACGCCGTGACCTGCCCGCTCGATCCGGAACTGACGACACAGGCGCGTTCGATCGAGGAGGCGTTCGAGAACGCATACGATGCCCGCAAAGCGTTGCGAGCGGCCCGCAGCCGGAGGGCTGCCTCGCACCGCAAGGAGGCCGCCGCATCAGCAAGATGATGATTTGATGTGAACCATCTTCCATGAATCGTCGCAAGCTGGAAAAACACCTACGGGATCACGGGTGTGAAAGGGTTTCTCACGGCGGCGGGCATGATGTCTGGGTGAATCCCAAGAACCAGAATCAGACCACGGTGCCACGACACACCGAAATCAACACTTGGACGGCTCAGGATATCTGTCGCCAGCTTGGCATCCCCAAGCCGGCTGGCCGTTGAGGAATGTGTCATGTCTAACGGAGCTTATACCGCCGACTCGATCACCGTCCTGGAGGGCCTGGAAGCCGTCCGGCGCCGGCCCGGCATGTATATTGGTGGCATCGACAAGACGGGCTTTCATCACCTGCTCTGGGAGATCGTCGATAACGCCATCGACGAGGTGATGAACGGCTACGCCACTCGTATCCTCGTCACCTTGAAGGCCGACGGCCGGACCATCTCGGTGGCCGACAACGGCCGCGGCATCCCGGTCGATGTCCACCGCAAGACGGGGTCAGCGCGCTCGAAGTCATCTTCACGACCCTGCACGCGGGCGGCAAATTCGATAACGACGCCTACAAGGTCGCGGGCGGCCTGCACGGCGTCGGCGCCAGCGTGGTCAATGCGCTTTCCAAAAGCCTCATCGCCGAGGTCCGCCGCGACGGCAGCACCTTCATCCAGAAATACCGCCGCGGCAAGCCCCTGGGCGCGGTCGAGACCGACGACACGCCTGTACGCGGCAGCGGTACGACCGTCACCTTCACGCCCGATCCGGACATCTTCACCGAGCTGGACTTTGATCCCGAGCTCATCGCGGAACGGCTCGATGTCAAGACCTACCTGAACGGCGGCCTGTCCATTCAGTTCGTCAATGAGAAGACCAAGACGAACGTCGAATTCCGCCACGAGGGCGGCGTGGCCGATTTCCTGAACCACGTCAACGAGTCACGCCAGGATGTCCGTGTCGCGGCCACGCCGTTCGTGCTGGACCGCGACGAGGACGACCTCCGGCTGAGCCTGGCGCTGTGCTGGACCGAGGCCACCGACGAGGCCATCCGCTCGTTCGTCAATACGATCCCGACCCGCGACGGCGGTACCCACGAACAGGGTCTCCGCAAGGCCATCGGCGCCGCCGTGCGCCGGTTCATGGAAACGCACGAACTGCTCAAGAAGGGGACCGAGGTCAAGGAGGAAGACATCCGCGAAGGCGTCGTCGCGATCCTGTCCGTCTTCGTCCGTGAGCCGCAGTTTCAGGGCCAGACCAAGGACCGGCTCAATAACCCCGAGGTCCGCTCGCTGGTCGAATCCCTGGTCCGGCCGCGGCTCGAAGATTTCCTCATCAAGAACCAGAGCGTGGGCGACGCGATCGCCCAGCGCATCATCCAGGCGGCCAAGGCGCGCGAGGCCAGCCGCGCCGCCGCCAACCAGGTGCGCCGCAAGACGCCCGTCGGCGGACGGCTCAATCTCCCCGGCAAGCTGCACGATTGCGACAGCACCAATCCCGAGAATCGGAGCTGTTCATCGTCGAGGGCGATTCGGCCGGCGGCTCCGCCAAGCAAGGCCGCGACCGTGACACCCAGGCCATTCTCCCGTTGAAGGGGAAGGTCCTCAACGCCGAACAAGCCGGCAAGGCGAAAGTGCTCGACAACAAGGAGCTGACCGACATCGTCAACGCCTTGGGCTGTGGCATGGACGAGCAGTACGACCCCGCGCGGCTGCGTTACGGCAAGGTCATCCTCCTGACCGACGCCGACAGCGACGGCCACCATATCGCGACCTTGCTCCTGACCTTCTTCTACCGCCATCTGCCCGGCCTCTTCGACGATGGTCGCGTATTCCTGGCCTGCCCGCCCCTCTACAAGATCGCCCACGGTAAAGAAACCTACTGGGCCGCCGACGATGCCGAACGTGATCGCATCCTGAACCATCGCTTGCCCAAGAATGCCAAGCCCACCATCACCCGCTTCAAGGGCCTGGGCGAGATGCCCGCGCCGCTGCTGTTCGAGACCACCCTCGACCCGGCCCGCCGCCGCCTGCTCCGCGTCGTTGTCCCCGACGACGACCGCCGCTACATTGAAAGCACCGTCAGCGACCTCATGGGCAAAGAGCCCGAGGCCCGATTCAAGTTCATCATGGCCGAGGCATATACTGCTAAAGATATTGACATATAAATTATTATTTCATGGTTGCACGAACCCGGACCGGGGTGATCCTGAACCGGTGGGCCGGGTCCTTTGGACGCGGCGCGGCAAAGCCAAGGCCTCTTTCCAGTACAACGTTGGGGGACTGCCAGCGAGAGAAGGAGGCGTGCTCTGGAGGCGGGGTCGCCCCGTATGGGACGACTTCGACCCGCAGCAATCGGTTCTATGCTTGGGGTTGTGTCTGAGCGATCTCTTCATTATTATGACAGGCGTGATTGGCTTCGGGCAACGTGCCTGACCGCTAGGGCTTTGCGCCACATTTTCGTAAGACTCGTGTTAGCGACCTCGCTTAATCGATTGGGGATTGGTGTAACGGTAGCACGCTTGACTCTGGATCAAGTAGTCTAGGTTCGAATCCTAGATCCCCAGCTTTTCTAAGGTGCAGCAGCGAAAAGACTTGCGACAATCTGCTGAGCTGGCTTCTGCAGTCTTGCTGCACACATGGCCGTCGCGTTAGAATGGCGTTGCCCCCGGAGGCTGCGTCATGGCATCAATCCAGAAGAAGGGCGAGGGCTGGTACTGCCAGTTCATGTTCTCCCGTCGGCGCCACACCTTCGCCGTCGGGAAGGTGGACGAGGCCGAGGCCGAAGCGGTCCGCGCCCGGGTCGACTATGTTCTCATGCGGCTGAAGCAGGGGCTGATGGAGTTGCCGGCCGGGACCGACATCGTCGCGTTTGTCCAGCACGACGGCAGACTGCCCGCGTCGAAGGCCGACCCGCCCCCGTCGACCACCTTCCGCGAGTTCCGGGACGCCTACCTCGAGACCTTCAGCCACGGGGCCATCGAGTCGAACAGCCACGGCACGGCCACGATCCATCTCTCCCACCTTGCAGACACCCTGGGGGAGCACTTCCTCTTGGCCGACCTGTCGATGTCCCAGCTCCAGCGGCACGTCGACCGCCGCCGGAAAGACGTGGCCGGGGTCACGATCAAGAAGGAGATCGACACCTTCCGCTCGGCCTGGAACTGGGCCGCCCGGATGGATCACGTTCGCGGCGACTTCCCGGGCAAGGGACTCGTCTTCCCCAAGGACAAGGAGAAGCTCCCTTTCATGACCTGGGCGGAGGTCGAGCGGAGGATCGCGGCGGGCGGCGACCCGGACGAGATCTGGGAATGCCTCTACCTCACCATGCCGGAGCTCGAGCAGTTGCTCGAGCACGTGCGGACGCGGAAGGCACCGCCGTGGGTCTACCCGATGTTCCTCTTCGCAGCCCACACGGGGGCGCGGCGTTCGGAGATGATCCGTGCGCGGGCGGAGGACGTCGACCTGATCGGCGAGGTGGTCACGGTCCGCGAGAAGAAGCGGGTCCGGGGCAGGCTCACGACCCGCCGCGTACCGCTCAGCGGGACCTTGTCGGCCGCGCTCCGAGAATGGCTGCCCGACCGGACCCACCTCTTCGGCCCCGGGCAGAGGCCGCTTTCCGTCCAGGGGGCGCAGAAGGCGTTCGGCCGCGTGCTGAAGGATTCGAAGTGGTCGGTCCTGAAAGGGTGGCACGTGCTCAGACACAGCTTCATCTCGTCACTAGCGAGCCGGGGCATCGACCAGCGGCTCATCGACGAGTGGGTCGGGCACCAGACAGAGGCCATGCGCCGACGGTACCGGCACCTGACGCCCGACGTGCAGCAGCAGGCCATCCGATCGGTGTTCGGGTGAACGAAAGAGCCGGACGGGAAAACCCTCGTCCGGCTCGTCGATTCAGCGTCTGACCGCTTGGTTCACTGGTCGATCGGCGTGGTGATATCCCGGATGGCCGGGCTCCGCTGCCGGCCGATCGCGCGGATCAGCCCCTCCGGACAGACGATCAGGAGCCGCGGCAGAATTCGCGTTACGGATTGTTGAACGCGCAAGGACAGTGAGCCGGAGCCTGGACTCCATCTGCTTCCGGTGCTCGTGGCTCAGGAAGAGCTTGTTTATTGGGCCGCCCTGCCGTTGCTCGTCGCGAAGGGAAGCAGCCCCTCCCGCTGGTAGCGCAGTAACTCGGCGTGACTGATGACCCACGAGCAGTGTTCTCCCCGGCCACTTCGCCGTTTGGCGGCGTTGATCCGGCCATGGCGGCACCATTCGCGGACGGTGAACTCGGCCTTGCCGAGCACTTCGGCGGCCTCGGCGGTCGAGTACCAGTCCTTGATGGTCTTCTGGTTGAGAAGCAGTTCCAGGATCTGGGTGATCCGCGCGTCGAGGCGATGGAGAATATCGGAAAGATCGGAATCGGGCTCCGTGTTCGCTCGGTTGAGACGGAGGGATTCCACGGCCGGTTGCATCGAAGCCTCCCGCGCGGGCCGGATCGGACAGTGCCGAGACCCGGCCCGCGCTCGTGTGGTTGGGTTGGGAATCAACCTGGGAGGTGAAAGCCGAGAGGGGGCATCACCGCAGGATGAGAAGGAAAGAGACCGCCGGGCAACCGCGCTGGATCGACGATGAAGGCGATCACTGCGGGGCCGTCATCCGGTCGGGAGATGGCGGTGTCATCAACCGTTCTTGTGCGTTGATCCCTGAGTTTGCCCGGCCACGGTCTTCAGCCGGAGCATCCGTTTCAAGGTAGGGTAGGCGGCTGACGAGGTGGCTTACGCTCCTTTTTCATCCGCCCCCCTCCGAACCGGGCTTGATATTTTCACATCACCCGGCTCTCCGGTGGTCCGTGTCGTCGATTGAGGCATCCGCGTCGGTCGCCCGGCGTGGATGGCGTCGTGGCACTCCCTACAGACCACCAAGGTCTTCCGTCGCCGGGACGCCATCACTTGGATGTAGTGGGGACGTTCCTTGCGGCCCTTGACCTTGAGGTCTGCGAGCTTTCGCACGTGGTGAACTTGGACTTCCTCACGAGAGCCGCAGAGTTCGCACGCGTCGGCAAGAAGCCGTTGTACGATCTCGTTACGGCCGATGAAGAGCCTGTCTTGTTCAACGAGGGCATCCTTGATCTCCACGAGCGGTTCCGGGGTCAGAGAGATGCCGCCGAAGCGTGCAACCAGTGGTGCTTTGCCCGCCCGTTCGATGACGATCTGAATGCACTTGACGGTCTTCCCAGTCTTGCTGATCGTCTTGCCGGTGTAGCCACCGCTTCGGATCAGCTGCCTGGTGGTCGTCCGGTGTTTCCTCCCCAGGGTCTTGAAGAGGGACCTCCTCATCACCCAGTGGAGTCGATTGAGCCAGAAACGGTTTCGGGCCAGCGCATAGTATTGCACGAACCCTCGATAGTCGGAGCCATAGCGTGCAACGATGGAAAAGTCGCTGTCGTTGATGAGCTCCGTACGTTGGAGGGGTTCCCCATTCTTGAGGAACCGGCTGATTCTCTCTTCCAAGACCTGAGGAGGGATGCTCAGCGTAATATGCCCGTTCCCGCGATGCCGTAGTTCTTGGGAGTAATACGTTGAGACGTGATAACCGAGGAACCGAGCTTTGTCGGTCCGAGCGTTCGTGATCAGGGTCTTGCTTTCGGAGAGTGCCAGCTTGAGTTGATCGCGCAGGAATTCTCCGACGCGTGCCTTGATCTCCTCGGCATCTTCCCTGGGTCCGATAACTCCGAGGAGGAAGTCATCGGCGTAACGGATGTAGTTGAGGCGTCGATAGCCGGGATCAAACTCGTCTTTCGATGAGCGGATCTGGCGGAGTTCGCGCTTCAGAGGGCCGAGGATTTCCTCGGGCGCCCCCTTGGCGTTGAGCCGTTCGATTCTCGCTCTGAGCCTCTCGTACTCCTTGTTCTTACGTCTGGCTTTCCCCTTGGTGAACTCAGGGATGAGCGTCTGCTCGACGAACTTGTCGAGTCTGTCGAGGTAGATATTCGCGAGCAGTGGGCTGAGGATCCCGCCCTGCGGCGTGCCGCTGAGCGTGGGTCTGTGGTCCCACCGTTCGAGGTATCCCGCCTTGAGCAAGCACGCAACCAGGGTCAGGAAGCGGTTGTCGTGGATCTTCTCGCGGAGGATCGACAACAAGACCTGGTGGTCGATGTTGTCGAAACATCCTTTGATATCGCCCTCGATGAACCACTTCGTACCGGACCAGGTGCCGTAGATCTGCCGCAACGCAGTGTGGCAGCCGCGCCCTGGGCGGAAGCCGTGAGAACGGTCGCTGAACTGCGGCTCGTAGTATGCGTCCAGGATGGACCGCATGACTTCTTGCAGCAATTTGTCCGACCAAGTCGGAATGCCGAGTGGACGCTGTCTGCCATCCCTTTTGGGGATGTACAGGCGGCGCACCGGCTTCCATCGATAGCATTCCTGCCTCAGGAGGCCGATGATCGTATCGATCTTGGTCATGGACATTCCGTCCACGGTTTCCTCGGTTGTCCCTTCGGTCATCGCACCGGCGTTTCCGTAGATCCGCCCGTACGCCCGCAGGTACAGATCCGGGTTGAAAAGCCGTCGATAGACGTCCTCCAGGTCGAGGCCACGTTTGCCTCGTTCTCGGATGATGGCCAGCGTTGTATCGGCGTTTCGCATGTCGCGTACCTTGCAATCCGGCCATCGGGCCACCTGCCCCCCTTCGCCATGTGGACGGCTTTCCCGTCCTCGGACTACTACGGGGGCTCCGTCGCCTTGGGGCTCGCGCCTGTAGGCGATCCTGATTTCCCTCACATTCGCATGTTGTAGCGCGGGTTAGGTCATCCACTCATCCCTACACCCGGGATCAGCTCCCGGTATCTCACCTTGCGGGCTTGCTCGCCCCCGGAGATCTAAGGGGCGGCACACGGTGACGTCGCATTCAGTCAGCGTAACGACGGGGCTGCTTGAGGCCCGATCAGGATTGGATTTCTGGCAGTGTAGCCTTGACCATGCCGCGCGGGTCTTGCGGGTCTCAGCAGACGGTGCTGGCTCCATCTGGTCCCGCTTTCTTGGCATGCTATGGTCCCCCGTATCTTTCGATCGTGAGTCAGCCAAGCGACCCATGCTTCGTTGCCCGAGAAGCATCCTCCCTATGGGAGGGTTGCGAATGTGGGTGAATCAGCGCACATCTCCGAAACACAAAAAGCCCACGAACGAGCGGTCGTCCGCCGCCACGTCGACGCCTTCTTTTTCGGCCTGGCACCAGATACAGATGCCTTGGCCGTAGCCCTTGATCGTCACCATCGGGTCGTCTCCTTCTCGGTTCTCGGCCTGGCTCGCCTCGATCTCCGCGCGGAGGTCGATGGACAGGATGAGCCAGAGGCCATTGCGGGGTTGTCCAGGAACACGCAGAGCGTGGCTTCATCGTCGCCACCAAGTGCTGGGCACCAGATGCGGGAGCGGTCCCCGCGGACCCTCGATGCGCGTCACCTTCATGGGGGTTCTCCTCGGTCGTTCGCGCCAGCGTGGAGGAAGGCATCGCGGAGCTTGTGGACGAGCTCGGCCTCCGACCACGGCGGGTGCGCCTTCGTGAGATTCCACAGACACAGCCATCGCCAGGCCTCGTCCCAGCCGAAGGTGGCGTGCGAGCCGGCAGGCGACCTTGAAGCAGGCGTTGCTGCCGCCCTGACCCTGGACCGACTCGACCGCCATGATCCAGCGGGTCACGTCGCGGATGCGTCCGCCCGGTGGCGGCCGGGCCAGGCGCCCGGCCGGCGCGGGAAAGGGCTTGCGGATGGGCTCGCGACGAATGAGCGCCGGGTCGATGGTCGGAAGTAGCGCGGGCGTGACCACCGGCCCGATCCACTCCCAGCGCCGGCGGTATTCGAGGCTCAGGCTGGGGCTCGCCAGCACGAGACTGTGGCCCGCTTTGAGGTCGAGGCCGATATCGAAGAGGTTCTGCGCGGGCGGTGGGGCGTGGTCCGGGGAGCGGAAATAGGCGTGGCTGTCCGCCGCGAGGCGTGCGCGCGACCATCGGCGTGGCCGGACAATGCGTTTCGATCCAGGTCGCCGCCTCGGGCGTGTCGGCATCGAGCACGACGACGCCTGATTTCCCGGTGTGGATCGCGAGGTTGATGTGCGCGCCGAACCGGGCGAGCCAGCGCTCGACCTCGTCGTCGCCGGAGGCGGAGTCTCTCCAGGCAATGAGCGGGCGCTTGCCGCCGGGCTCGCACGGCACCAGGTGGTAGCCGAGCGTGACGAGATCATGGACGCTCTCGCGCCGCGTTCGGGGATCAATGCTTTGGGGGAATGGCGCGTTCATGATGCGTTCAGGTTTGCGTCCGTACGTGTGGCACGGGCGATCACAGTTTCCAGAGACGCGATGGCGGCTTGAATGCCCTCCGCGCCGCCATCCCACTGGCCAGTCTGGAGCATGCGTCCGTTTTCGAGCTGGGTCTGGCATTCCAAGAGGAGCGCGGGGGCGGACTCGATCAGCCGAGCGTTCGCTTCACGCTCGTCCTCGGAGTCGCGGGGCTCGACCGTGGCGATGGCGGTGCTGGATGCAGAGTTGCCGTCGTAGACGATCAGGTCCACGGGCTCCAGAAACCAAGGCCCGGGAGTGTGGACAAAAACGTCATGGGTGTACCGCTCGCAGTGCCGGCAATAGAGATTGAAGGAGCGATTGCCGCAGACCGGGCAAACGTATGGAGCCGATGATGGTGTGGTGGACTGAGTCATGATGAGAATGGGGAATGAGAGAATTAGTTGTGCACGTCGACGAAGACGACGCGGTGCGTCGGGTGCGATCCCAGGGCCTCGCGCACCTTGGCGAGCCAATCACGGTCGGACGTGCGCGTCGAAGCGGCCGTGCATCCAGCTCTCGGAGATGAACGTCTCGCGCTGGTGCCAGGAGCCGTCGGATGTGACCAGCGCGGCGGGCAGCAGCGATTTGAGGTCGGGACGCTTCAAGAGCGCCGCGGCCGACAGGACGTTGCCGGGGAGGTGGCCGTCCCAGCGCCCGCCGATGGCGTACCAATCCCACTTCGCGTTCGGATTGAACGTCGAGACGGCGAAGAGCCCGCGGTCATCGACGCCCCCAAGATTGCTGCGCCAATCGTCCATGTGCGCCGCAAGCGTCTTGAAGTCGGTGCGCTTGGTACCGTAGTGCCGGGCCATCGCCGTGATTTCCCGGGGATCGAGATACACCTTGTAGGGATCGACCTTGAGGTCGTCGTCGAACGGGGCGAGCGCTTTCTCTATTTCGATGTCGATGTCCGCGTCCTGCGGGATGAGGACGAATACGCAGTAATGCATGATGAAAATGGGGGAAATGGATACGGTCATCGCGGCTTCTCCGTGATGGTGCATACGTCATGAAGGCCAGGGATAAACGAAGACTTATAGACTTTGTGTGCGCTGCTCGCGCCGTGCGAGAACCGGATCACGTCGGTACACGTCTGTCTGAGACCCGCCGCGAAGCAGAGCCGCTTGGTGTGGTACGTGAGCGGGACGAACCCCGCCTCGCGGTCGCTGTAGTCGCCCATTTATGTGCTGGAGCACATAAATGGGCTTCTGTGAGCTAGGGTGTTATGTGAGGTTGCATCCGAAAGAGACGTCCGTTGCTTGATGGACGGTGTCCCGGTGCAACATAACCACTACGCCAAGATCAGGTACGTCCGCGGGCGGTGGTGACCCGAAGCCCCATGAATAGTGGAGGTGTCACGTTTTTGAATCCTTGTTTTCCACGCAGGAGCTGATAGTTCGTCATCGTGATGGCCCGCTGTCTGAAGAGCGGCTTGCTTACCTTCGCCATCGAAGCGATGAGGGCATGGCTCGCGGAACTTTGATCAATTTCGCCGGATACTTGCTCACGATCGCTGCACGTTTACGTCTCTCCGAGCGCGGCGGTGAGAAAATCAGCGCGGCCGAAGTGCAGCGTGCCGCTGACGATTGGGCGCGACACCATGGAAGATCCCATGCTGCCCGAACCGCCTTTCATTCCACCGCCATGCGTTGGCTCGACTTTTTGGGTCGATTGGAAGAATGCTCTCTTGTTATTCATCCGTATGCGGCTCCCATCGCGGCCTACGCGGACCACATGCGCGACGAGCGTGGGCTGTCGTCGGTGACCATCGCAAAGCGGTGTTAATGTGTCCAAGATTTTCTCAAGCAGCTGAAGGTTCCCGAAGACCGCCTTGATCGCGTCACCATTGCCGACATCGATGCGTCTTTCCTGGCCATGGTATCGGACGGTCGTTTGGCACGGTCAACGCTCAATGTGCGTGCCCGGGGTATGCGATCGTTCTTCTTGTACACGGAAAGTCGCGGCTGGTCCCGCGCGGGTTTGGCCGTCGCAATCCAGATTCCGCGCATCTACGCGCATGAATCCGTACCGAGTGGCCCTTCCTGGGACCAAGTCCAGTCCCTATTCCGGATGACCCCGGGTGATCGACCTATGGATGTCCGCGAGTCGGCCATTCTCATGCTGTTCGCCGTCTATGCGTTGCGTGCGCGGGAGGTGGCACGGCTCCGGCTGGACGACATGGACTGGGAGAAAGAATTGGGCGTAACTCCCGCGTTCCAGCTTCCCTCTGATGGCGCAGGTACTTGGTTTTCAAAGCGTTAGGACGTCGATTCTGTTGGATGGGTCCTCGAAAAGGCCCTCTTCCTGCGGTATGTTCCAGGATGTTGTCGGTCCCGGCGCACACCACAGTGAAGAGGAGCCAGAAGCATGCTGACCACCACCGCTGCCGCCGTCAAGTTCGATCTCTCGTCGACTCCCGAGCAGACGGCCTGCGCGATGAGGATCGACGAAGGACTCAAGACGTTCTGGACCATCGTCGAACACATGCAGCACGCCGCCGAGCGACAGCAACCGATTCATCAGGTCGAGGAGACCCTCTTTCGGCACCTCTTGGTGCTCGGGAACTGGCTGCTCCAAGCGTTCCTGGACATGGCCGGTACTGGAGACATCGGCCCGACACTGACCGTGGCGAGTGATTCTCCCTCGGACCCGGACCAGGATCTCCCCCGGCTGGAGCAATCACACCGGCGACCCTATCTGTCGATCTTCGGCGAGATGGCCATCGAGCGGACCTGCTACGGGGAGGGTCGGGTGGAAGCCGCCCCCTTGGACGCGCAACTTCATCTGCCACAACGCCAGTATTCGTACTTGCTTCAGCAATGGCTGGGGTCGTTCGTCGTCGATGATGCGCACGCCGAGGCCATCCGGAAGCTCGGGACGATCCTCGGCCTGGCGATCACCGTGAGAGCCTCGGAGGACCTCAACTTCGAGCAGGCCAGCGATGTCGAAGTGTTTCAAGACCGCCTTCCGGTTCCGGACGCCGCCGAAGAAGGACCGTTCTTGGTGGTGCAATCGCGCCAGTGCCATCGATTACGCGACCTTTTTGGACTTGTTCTTCCCGATACCCCCCTGAGTCCCCATGTCGGGAAGAGTTTTCGCTTCTAAATATGCCTGATACACCTCCGGCCAGATCCCGCTCAGTTGGATCACGCGCAGGTCCACGATCCACTGACCCCCTTCCAGTTTCCAGGTCATGCCCGACTGTTTCAGCCGTTGTGTGAACACCGTCTTGCACGCCGCCTCGGTCACCCCGCTGCCGATGGGAAGGTGGTTGTTTCGGTACTGACAATAATCCAGGAACCGAATCCGCTTCCGCAAGTAGTTGTAAGCGCTGCGATATTGCTCCCGCTTCTTCCCCATCACGATCCGCCGTCGTCGGATCGCGGCCGCCGAGTGCAACACGCGGTTGATCCCCCGCGGTTTCGTCTTCAGCCAGCGGCACATCTTTCGCGCCCAGCCCTGGGCACGCTTCGCGTCCGAAAATAACGCCTCCGCCAGTTTGTAAATGTATTCACACGCATGATAAAAATCGATCACCCATTCCCACTCCAGCCGCTGACCGGAATGACGGGGATGGCACATCCGCTTGAGCACCCGGCGGAAATACCGCGTCTGTTGGTATCCCCCATCGGTGATGTAGGCCAACCGCGGCAATGGTCCCGTCCACGGCTCCAACACCGCCACGAGCAACGCCGTCAACTGCCGCGACAGCGTCTCCTGACCGGACTCAGGCATCCGGCCCAGGTACACCGTCCCCAACCGCCGACCCCTCCGGTCGTACACCGAGAGCGTCGCCGTCGCGCCTTCCCGGTAACACTCGTGATCACGGATCGGCAACATCAACCCGTCACGACCCACCGCCAACACCGGCTTGCGGCCACCCCGGGATTGGAACGCCTGTTCCAACAGCTTCAAGACGTGAGCCAACTGGGCGTCCTGGCGGTGGGGATCCATACCCTCCACGACTCCCGCGAGGACAGTACGCAAACTCGCCACCGACCAACACACGCCATGAGCACGCTGGAGGTGGGCCAAGACGGCGCTCTGGGTGGAGACCGCCGCCGCCTGAGCCGCGCGCTCAGCCAAGGCGGGCGTGGCCAAGCCGGCTTCCAGTCCCAAGCGGATCTCCAACGGAACGATCGACCGTTCGATGCCGTGCAAGGGCTGGTACAGCATCCGCCAGAGGGTGATCGTTCCGAACAAGGTCGCCACGGTGCGGTTGGGGGACTTGAAGCGGCGGCGATACCCCACTCCCTGGAAGCACATCTGGTTGGGCATGTCCCGACGGTCATGCGGTTCGAGGTGATTGAAGGTCCATTCGACAAGGAGCCGACCCAGTTCCCGAAGCAGAACTTGCAACTGGGTCTCGAACTGGTGGCAGGTCTGGGGAGTCACCTCCGCCCTGCGGAACCGGACGATGAGGGGACCGATCTGAGCGATCACGGGGATCAAGCGAACGGTCAGCGGGAACAAAGAGGTGGCGAAGTGCGTTGCGAGCAGCGCGGCAGCGGCCGTAGCATGGTCCATCGAGTCGGCCTCTCTGGTGAGGTGGCAAGGTTTGTTCACCTCCAACTCACCGAGAAGCCGGCTCATTCTTCAAGCCGCTGGCCGCATAAACAGCGGAACTAAAGGCCCTTGTGGGCAAAAAACCACGCGATTCCCGGGGAAACCTTTGGCAGTGGCGCGATTGCACCCCTTGGTGGTGACTGCGGATTGCAAGGGGGTACCCTTGGTGCGCAGGTGCTGCCGCCGGACGAGGCGACGGACCCCCCCCTGCCCACCGTGGCGAACCCGCGCCGCGGCAAGGGCGAGAAGGCAAACAAGAAGTGTGTTGGTTCAGCGGGAATGGGACAAACAGGGTTGCTCGTTAAGCTAGAGACTGGGGATAAGAACTGTGAATGGATTTATCGCTTTCGGGCCAATCCCGGTAGGCCGTGGGGCGGCATCGTGCCGCCCTCACCGGTCTTGGCACCTGGGTCTGCGCTCAGGTCGCGTCCCCGCGTTGCCCTATCCTCCGCCCAGGTCCTCTCAATGTAACTCAGGGGACTGTGACTGAGCAAACGTCTTCTCCTGGGTCTTGGCTGCGCCGCCGGGCATCGGCCACTGCCAGTTTCTCGCCGTGCCGCCCAGATGGCCTCGGCGCGACCGGCCAATTTGTCGGCCGGCGTGATGTAGGCGATTGCGCTATGCAAGCGCACTGTGTTGTAATAGGTCACGAACTCGGCAACCAAACGCCGTGCGTCCTCCAAGCTCAAAGGCGTCTGGGCACGAATGCATTCTCCTTTCAGGGTCTTGAACCAGCGTTCGATCTTGCCGTTGCTCTGGGGGTAGTAGGGCGACGTCTTGACGTGCGTCATACCGCAGATGCGGATGAAATCCTTGAAGTCCCGGGCGATGAACTGCGGGCCGTTGTCGGTGATGATCCTGGGGCGTTCACCGGGGAACTGCTCGCGCGCCCGCTGGATGATCGTCTCGACCTCGGCTTCCTTCCTGGACTCGCGGATCTCCCAGTGGACGACGAATCGGCTGTAGCCGTCGAGGATGCTGCACAGGAAGAAAAATGTGCCGCAGATGTTGATGTAGGAGACATCGACGTGCCAGTGCTCATGCGGTCGCTGGGGCTGCTCGAAGCCCTTCCCCTTCTTGGAGGGCTTCCCACTTCGAGGAGCCAGCTTGCCAGCCGTTTTGAGCACGCGATAGACGCTGGAGGGGCTGACGGCCACGACATCGGCGTCGAGCATCATGTACGCCAACCGCCGATAGCCCTCCAAGGGATAGAGGTCGTGGAAGGCGATGATCTGGGCCTTCTCCCAGTCCTCCAACCAGAAGTCACGGGGAACGGTCCCGTTGTGCTGGTTCGGTTTCCCCAGCCGTTGGCGCCAGCGGTCGAACTTGCTGCGGGCCATTCCCAGCCATCGCAGCAATCGCCCGGCCGGCAGTTCGGTGCGCCCTGCCCAGTGGCTGATGAACTGGACGACCGCATCACGAAGGGACTGGGGAACCCAGGCTCCATTCAGAGTTCCCCAAGTTCTTTTTTTAGTTTGATATGTTCCTCCATGAGTTCGGAGAGGACCTCGTGCTTGCGCTGGAGCTTCTGCTCCAGGAGTGTGATCCTCCGGTCCTTGTCGTCGTTGACGCGGCGGGAGCGGGGCTCGAACGCAGCTGTGGCGTTCTCGAAGAACTCCTTCTGCCAGCGATAGAACATGGTGGGGTGGATGCCGTGCTGGTCACACAGATCCGAGACCGGCGTGTGTTCCAGGAGGTGAAGCCGCAGGATGGCGACCTTCTCCTGGGACGTGAAGCGCTTCCGGGTCTTCTTGGTCATGGGAGGATCTCCGCTCGATGTTGTAGCTTATTCGAGCAGACGATTTGTCCCATTTCAACTGAAGCAAAACAGAAGAAGATGGCGGCGGTAGGGGCGGTGTACACGATCGCGCCGTTTGTGCGCACGGCCGACGAGGTGATCGAGGAAGTGATGCGGAAGAAAGCCCGCCAGCGCCGCCCCAGCCCGCAGCACAAGCGGGTGCGTGCGGAGTTGTTGGTGGGTAAGGTGGCGTTGTTCGTGTGGTTGGCCGATGAGGTGATCCGCCGCAATCCTCAGGGGAGCAAGCCCGTGATCTTCCTCTCGGATGGGGAACGGGCGCTGCAAGACCGTCAGGGCGAGTATTTGCCGGAGAACACGGTCTGTATCTTGGATTTGTTTCATGTCATGGAACGGTTGTGGAAGGTGGCCTGGTGTTTCTTTGACGAGCGGACCCAGAAGCACGCGGCGCATCAGTGGGTGGAAGAGCGTCTCAAGAGGTTGCTGGAGGGGAAAGTGGACACGGTGATCCGCGGGATGCGCTACCAGGCCACCCAGCGTGGTTTGAAGGGACCGAAGCGGAAAACCGTGCGGGATGCGGCGGAGTATTACGAGCGGAATCGGGATCGGATGAAGTATGACGCGTACTTGGCGGCGGGTTATCCGATTGGTAGTGGAGTCGTCGAGGGAGCGTGTCGGCATCTGGTGAAAGACCGCCTGGAGCGGACCGGGATGCGCTGGCTGCCGTCCGGTGCGCAGGCGATGCTGGACCTCCGAGCCACCTACCTCAATGGCGAGTGGGAGGCCTTCTGGAACTTCCACGTTGCGCAGGAGGATGAACGGCTCTACGGCAAAATACGGGAGGCTGGGTGAGGTGAATCCCCAGTAGTTACACCCGAAAGAATTGCTGGTGATATCGGGCGACAAGACCGGCCGAACTCGCACATATCCTTTGGCTCGATCCGTGGGTGACGCGATCCTTGCTTATCTGAAGGGAGCGCGGCCACGATCATCGCACCGTGAAGTCTTCCTGACGCTGCGTGCGCCCTTCAGGCCGCTGACCGGAATCGCCTTGTACAACATCGTCGCCAAGCGCACCCATGGTCTGGGTGCCCCGCTGTCAGAGTACGGACCCCGCTCCTTCCGTCACGCCTGTGCGACGTATCTTCTGAACGAGGGCGGGCTCTCCATGAAGGAGGTTGGGGACCATCTCGGCCACCGAGATCCGGATTCGACTCAGATCTACGCCAAGGTGAACCTGGCCAGTCTGCGTGCGGTCGCCGATCTCGACCTCGGAGGGAAACTATGCGGTTGCACGACCTCGTAGAACAGTACATTGCCTTCAGGCAGGCGTTCGGGGCCGTCTTCCGGAGCGAAGCTCATAGCTTACGCCGGTTCGCGCGGCTCGTGGGCACGGACGTGAACGTCGCCGACGTCCGTCAAGAACACGTGAGCGACTACCTGGCGGGGAACGGCACGGCCAGTCGCTCGTGGCATGTCAAGCACGGAACGCTCTCGGTGTTCTTCCGTTATGCGATCAGCCGCGGGCATCTGGACTCCTCCCCGATGCTGCTGGTAATTCCGAAACCCCCACCGCGATTCGTACCGTACATCTTCTCGCGGGAAGAACTGCACCGACTGTTGCAAGCGACCGATCGCTACTTCTACAGCAGCAGAAAAATCTTGCCTTTGCCGCAGAGTCGGATAGTCTGAACGCACCAAGTTGATGGACCGGTCGGTTCGACATCGCGATCCCCCTTCGTCAGGAGTCACCTCCATGACACTGGATGATGTGGCGCCTGCGGCCGAGCAACTGGTCGACTTCCACGAACGCTTCGCCCCGCTCTTCGGCAAGGAGCAGGCCCAACTTCACGCCTGCGACTACATCAAGGGGCTGATGGTCTGCCCCGAACGCAAGAGCATCGAGCCGATCGCCCTGCTGGTCGGACACGGCGACGTGTCGGGCCTCCAGAAGTTCGTCAACGCCGCCCCCTGGGCCGATGACGAGGTCCTGGACGAGGCCCAGTCCCTCTTCGTGGACGAACTGGTTCCGACGGCCGCGGGCACCCCGGTGGGCACCGTCGGGGTGATCGACGAGAGCGCCTTCACCAAGAAGGGGGCGCAGAGTGCCGGGGTGGCCCGGCAGCACAACGGCCGGCTCGGCAAAGAGGACAACTGCCAGGTCGGTGTCTTCCTGATCGGGGTCACCCCCGGTGGGTCGGCCCTCTTGGACCACCAGCTGTTTCTGCCCGAGTCCTGGTGCGCCGCGACGCCCGAGGCTCAAGACCGTCGGGAACGGGCGCATATCCCCGAGGGCCTGCCGTTCCGCACCAAGCCCCAGATCGCCGCCGAGTTGGTCCGTAACCTCGTCGTCACGGGTACCGTCACGCTGGACTGGATAGTCGCCGATGAGGAGTACGGCCGGGCGGGCCACTTTCTCGACGAGTTGGAGACACTGGAGCAGCGTTACCTGGTCGAGGTGCCGGTGACGACTGCGGTCTGGACAGCCGATCCGGCGCGTTGCATCCCGGCGTATTCGGGGCGTGGTCGCAAGCCCACGGCTCCCGCCCGGGAGGCCGTGCGAACGGTGGCCGCGCTGGCCGCGGAGTTGCCCGCGTCGGCCTGGCAGGCGTTGCAGGTGCGTGAAGGCTCGATCGGCCCCTTGGTCTTCGAGTTCGCGGCGGTGCGGGTCTGGTCGATGCGACACCGCAAGCCGGGTCCGCCGGTCTGGCTTCTGATCCGACGGTCGTTGGAAGACAAGCCGGAAGTCAAATACTACATCTCGAACGCCCCGGCCGAGACGCCGCTCGAGACGCTGTCGTTGGTGGCGTGTACCCGCTGCCAGGTGGAGAAGTTCTTCGAGGACTGCAAGAGTTACCTGGGCATGGCTCAATACGAGACGCGGTCGTGGGTCGCCTGGCACCACCACATGACGCTGGTGGGCCTGGCGCATCTGTTCGTGACCCTGACGCGGAAGCGCCTCAAAAAAAAAGTCCCGGAGCTGACGCTGGACCGGACGGTGCGGCTGCTGGAGGCGGCGTTGGATGAGCCGTATTTGCGCCTGGCTCGCGCGATTGAGTTGGTGGAGTACCACATCCGTCGGAACAAGATCGCTAAAGCGTCACATGACAAGACGTGGAGGCGGAAGCACGAGAAAGTCAAATTCCTGCTGCTGTAGAACTACCAACGGATAGCGAACACGATGGAGCCCCTCACGGCGCACACGATCCTGTTGGTGCTCTACGGGGCCGGGCTGAGAGTTTCGGAGGCATTGGCACTGGACGGAGGGGACGTGGATCTCCGGGACGGAGTGTTGCGAATCCGGCGGACGAAGTTCTTCAAAGAGCGACTGGTCCCCATCGGGCCGGGGCTGGTGAAGGCCCTCGTGGAATACACAGAACGGCCAGGCCGACGAGCCGGAAAACGGCAGGACGGGATGCCGTTCCTGGAATCGAGAAGGGGATCTCGATTGTGTCTGGCCACCGTCCAAGGAGCGTTTGAACGGATCCGCCAAGAGGCGAAGGTCCTACGACATGACGGCGGTCGCTTCCAGCCTCGGTTGCATGACCTGCGGCACACGTTCGCCGTTAACTGTCTGACAGAGTGGTACCGGGCAGGGGCCGACGTACAGAAGTTCCTGCCCTACCTGTCGACCTACCTGGGCCACAAGAACCTGTCGGGCACCAGGTTCTATCTGAGCATGACGCGAGAACTCCTGGACGAGGCGGGCAAGCGTTTCGAACAATCATTCTTGGGGACCACCGATGAAAAGTCACACTGACTCCGCCGCGCTCAGCCCTTGGATCCGGCGATTCCTCCTCGAGCACCTGATCGGCGAAAGGAATTTGTCGGGCAATACCCAACACAGTTATCGGGACACGCTGCGCCTCCTGCTCCCCTACGCGGCGCAGTGCGCTTCCCGGCCCATTGATGATCTGCGCGTCGAGGATGTCTCCGCCGAAGTCGTCAGAGGGTTCTTGCGGGAACTGGAAGACCAACGCGAATGTGGAGCGGCCACCCGCAATCAACGGCTCGCCGCCGTGAGGGCCTTGGCCCGATTCATCGGTGCCCGTTGCCCGGAATTCCTCCAATGGGCGGGTGAGATGTGTAGTGCGCCCCAGAAATCGGACCACCGAAACGGCGATCTTTTGTCAATCCTATCACTGTGATCGCTGCATGCTAATCCATTGTTGCTCGAACTCGCTCGGCGTCAAGTACCCCAGCGCCGAGTGAATCCGCTTCCGGTTGTACACCTCGTCGAGGAATCGTCCCAGATGCCGCCAGGCATCGGCGAAGTCCTCGTACTCCGACAAATCCACCTCCTCCTCTTTAATTGTTCTCATGAGTCTCTCAGCATATCCATTCTCTTTGGGTTCGCCCACGTTTGCCATGCTGATCTGCGAATGTGTCGCCTTCAGCATCTCGACGTAGGCCGTGGCCGCATACTGCACCCCCTGGTCGGAATGATGGATCTCCGGGCGTCCTCGTTCCAACGCCCGTTTCAGGGCCGTGATCGTCAACTCTTGCTCCAGGCTGCGGCCCAGATGCCAGCCTCGGATGCAGCGGGTGAACACGTCCATTAACACTGCCAGATACACGAACTCCTTTTTCAATCGGATGTACGTGATGTCGGCCACCCAGACCTGTTCCGGGCGGCTCACCTCCAGGCCCTCGACGAGGTTCGGGTAGCGGGGGTACGGATGATCGCTGTCGGTCGTCCGAGGCTTTCTTTTCGGGGTCTGGCCAGCAATACCCAGTTCATGCATCAACCTCCGTACAACCTTGGAATTGACGATGTGGCCCTGACGATGGAGCATGATGGTCAAGCGCCGGTAGCCGTAGGTGGGCCATTGACCGGCCAATTCCTTCAAGGCGTCTCGAACCGGCTGGTCCTCCGGCAGCCGGGGTTGATGGTAGAGGGCGCTGCGATGCACGTCGAGGGTATCACATAAGAATCGGAGCGGATATTGATCCTTGAGTTGGTGGATCACCTCCCGTTTCTGGTCGAGGCCACATCCAGCAGTGTCGAGGCTTTTTTTAAAACCTCGATCTGCCGGGTAGCCCGGCCGAGCAGTTGCTCCAACTCGGCGATGCGGGCCTGGTCCTCGTCATGCTGGTCGTCGCCCTCGAAGAGGGTATGCGCTCGCTCCAGGAAGGTGGCCTTCCAGGTGGCCAGCAGGTTGGGGCTGAGGGCGTGCTTGCGGCACGCCTCGGCCGAGGACTGAACACCGGACCAGATCTCCAGGACGATCTGGGCCTTGAACTCGGGCGTGAATCGGCGTCGTTTCTTCATGCGATTGCGTCTCCCTGCGGACCTCCAGGTTCATTATGCACCTGTCCGATCCGAGGGGCGCACTTCAGATGCTTCTCGGGCAACGAAGCATGGGTCGCTTGGCTGACTCACGATCGAAAGATACGGGGGACCATAGCATGCCAAGAAAGCGGGACCAGATGGAGCCAGCACCGTCTGCTGAGACCCGCAAGACCCGCGCGGCATGGTCAAGGCTACACTGCCAGAAATCCAATCCTGATCGGGCCTCAAGCAGCCCCGTCGTTACGCTGACTGAATGCGACGTCACCGTGTGCCGCCCCTTAGATCTCCGGGGGCGAGCAAGCCCGCAAGGTGAGATACCGGGAGCTGATCCCGGGTGTAGGGATGAGTGGATGACCTAACCCGCGCTACAACATGCGAATGTGAGGGAAATCAGGATCGCCTACAGGGCGCGAGCCCCAAGGCGACGGAGCCCCCGTAGTAGTCCGAGGACGGGAAAGCCGTCCACATGGCGAAGGGGGGCAGGTGGCCCGATGGCCGGATTGCAAGGTACGCGACATGCGAAACGCCGATACAACGCTGGCCATCATCCGAGAACGAGGCAAACGTGGCCTCGACCTGGAGGACGTCTATCGACGGCTTTTCAACCCGGATCTGTACCTGCGGGCGTACGGGCGGATCTACGGAAACGCCGGTGCGATGACCGAAGGGACAACCGAGGAAACCGTGGACGGAATGTCCATGACCAAGATCGATACGATCATCGGCCTCCTGAGGCAGGAATGCTATCGATGGAAGCCGGTGCGCCGCCTGTACATCCCCAAAAGGGATGGCAGACAGCGTCCACTCGGCATTCCGACTTGGTCGGACAAATTGCTGCAAGAAGTCATGCGGTCCATCCTGGACGCATACTACGAGCCGCAGTTCAGCGACCGTTCTCACGGCTTCCGCCCAGGGCGCGGCTGCCACACTGCGTTGCGGCAGATCTACGGCACCTGGTCCGGTACGAAGTGGTTCATCGAGGGCGATATCAAAGGATGTTTCGACAACATCGACCACCAGGTCTTGTTGTCGATCCTCCGCGAGAAGATCCACGACAACCGCTTCCTGACCCTGGTTGCGTGCTTGCTCAAGGCGGGATACCTCGAACGGTGGGACCACAGACCCACGCTCAGCGGCACGCCGCAGGGCGGGATCCTCAGCCCACTGCTCGCGAATATCTACCTCGACAGACTCGACAAGTTCGTCGAACAGACGCTCATCCCTGAGTTCACCAAGGGGAAAGCCAGACGTAAGAACAAGGAGTACGAGAGGCTCAGAGCGAGAATCGAACGGCTCAACGCCAAGGGGGCGCCCGAGGAAATCCTCGGCCCTCTGAAGCGCGAACTCCGCCAGATCCGCTCATCGAAAGACGAGTTTGATCCCGGCTATCGACGCCTCAACTACATCCGTTACGCCGATGACTTCCTCCTCGGAGTTATCGGACCCAGGGAAGATGCCGAGGAGATCAAGGCACGCGTCGGAGAATTCCTGCGCGATCAACTCAAGCTGGCACTCTCCGAAAGCAAGACCCTGATCACGAACGCTCGGACCGACAAAGCTCGGTTCCTCGGTTATCACGTCTCAACGTATTACTCCCAAGAACTACGGCATCGCGGGAACGGGCATATTACGCTGAGCATCCCTCCTCAGGTCTTGGAAGAGAGAATCAGCCGGTTCCTCAAGAATGGGGAACCCCTCCAACGTACGGAGCTCATCAACGACAGCGACTTTTCCATCGTTGCACGCTATGGCTCCGACTATCGAGGGTTCGTGCAATACTATGCGCTGGCCCGAAACCGTTTCTGGCTCAATCGACTCCACTGGGTGATGAGGAGGTCCCTCTTCAAGACCCTGGGGAGGAAACACCGGACGACCACCAGGCAGCTGATCCGAAGCGGTGGCTACACCGGCAAGACGATCAGCAAGACTGGGAAGACCGTCAAGTGCATTCAGATCGTCATCGAACGGGCGGGCAAAGCACCACTGGTTGCACGCTTCGGCGGCATCTCTCTGACCCCGGAACCGCTCGTGGAGATCAAGGATGCCCTCGTTGAACAAGACAGGCTCTTCATCGGCCGTAACGAGATCGTACAACGGCTTCTTGCCGACGCGTGCGAACTCTGCGGCTCTCGTGAGGAAGTCCAAGTTCACCACGTGCGAAAGCTCGCAGACCTCAAGGTCAAGGGCCGCAAGGAACGTCCCCACTACATCCAAGTGATGGCGTCCCGGCGACGGAAGACCTTGGTGGTCTGTAAGGAGTGCCACGACGCCATCCACGCCGGGCGACCGACGCGGATGCCTCAATCGACGACACGGACCACCGGAGAGCCGGGTGATGTGAAAATATCAAGCCCGGTTCGGAGGGGGGCGGATGAAAAAGGAGCGTAAGCCACCTCGTCAGCCGCCTACCCTACTTGAAACGGATGCTCCGGCTCAAGACGGCCAACGGCCAGAATCAGGGACATCTCCCCACTACGCTCCCAAAGAACAGCTGACCCCGCCGTTTCCCGACCGGATGACGGCCCCGTAGCGATCGACCTCCAAGTCGATTCCGCGTGGTTGCCCGGCGGTCTCTTCTTTTCTTTGGCTCTTCTCCAAAGCGTGTGGGTAACTTTGGACCGATTTTCAGATTTCTGGCAGCATGCACGTGAGGATTTTGAGGCGGAGGTACTCTTCGTCTCGAAGTCCGTAGGCCCGTCGTTGGATGACTCGGATCTTGTTGTTGATGCCTTCAACGAAGCCCAAGGGCACCTTGTTCTCCTCCTGGTAATACGACGCGATCCCGTCCCAGTGGTCCTCGACCATCCGGGCGAACTTCTCGTACGGCTTGAGGCGCTGCCATCTCAAGGCCGACTTCCAGCGCTCGAAGAATCGCCGCGCCCACACCTCTCGCTTGTAGTCCCACAGTTGGCGGAACATCTCCTTGAGCAGGTAGGCCTTGTTCAACCTCCTGTTCGCCGCGAACAACGCCTTCAACGACTGACGCCCCCCCTGCTTCAAGTTGGCCCAGCGGGACAGCAAGGTGTACTTCTGGCCCTTGATGAATCGCCGGTCCTTTCCCGAGAGCCGGGCGTACTCGCGCTTTCGAACCTTGTCCAAGGCCTCGTTCAATTTCTTGAGGATGTGGAACTTGTCGTACAGGATCCCGGCTTGAGGCGCGTTTCCCGCCTTGAGGGTGGAGTTGCGGAACGGCTTCCACATGTCCATGACGGCCAGGCGGATCCCCGTGCATTTCCGCGGCCCCAGCCACTGGAAGAAGAGAGCCATGCTCTTCTCGGATCGGTCCGTACCTCCGAACCAGATCGGCCGGCCGCGGACCAGGTCGCTGACGATGATGCGGTAGTTGTGTCCCCTGCCGACGGAGAGTTCGTCGATGCCGAGCACCTTCGGACCGGGCGTCCCGGCCCGTCGGAGTTGCTCGCGCATAGTACTCCATCTCCAGCGACTTGACCGCTTTCCAATCGAGGCGGAGTTCGCGCGCCACATCCCGGATTGTCGAGGCCCGACAGCGCCGCCCCACATAGAAGGCGAACCGTTTGGTGTAGAAGGGGTTGTTGGCCAACCAGGGCAGATGTTCCCGCTTCACGGCGCCGCAGCTCCGGCAAGACACGCGCCGCACCTCGAACTCCAGGTACACCCGGGTGTCGCCACAGGAGAGGTCGCGTACGCGACGGGTCGTGCGGTCGTAGAAGGTTCGCTGACTCTGCCCACAGGCTCCGCAGTCCGTTTTTTTCCCCGGCGCAGGAGCCGCACGATCCGCGCCTTGGGATCTCCGAAGAGGCCACGGACCGTGGGCTCCGGACGGAAACCGATAAACCGGTACGCATCATCCAGCCGACGTTGTTTTCGCATCCGGTCATCATGCCAGATTCTCCGCGCCGAGGAGAAGCCAAAATATCCTTGAAACGAAGGTCTTCGCGGCCCTCACACACGGTTTTTTACCCACACGCTTTGGAGAAGAGCCTTTTCTTTCTCCACGGTGATGCCCCCTCTCGGCTCTCACCTCCCAGGTTGATTTCCAACCCCAACCACACGAGGGCGGGCCGGGCCTCGGCCCTGTCCGATCCGGCCCGCGCGGGAGGTTTCGATGCAACCGGCCGTGGAATCGCTCCGAATCAACCGAACACTCACGGAGCCAGATTCCGACCTTCAAGACATTCTCCGACGCCTCGATGCGCGGATCGCTCAGATGCTTGAACTGCTTCTCGACCAGAAGACGGTCAAGGACTGGTACTCGACGGCCGAGGCCGCCGAGGTGCTCGGCAAGGCTGAGTTCACCGTCCGTGAGTGGTGCCGCCACCGCCGCATCCGCGCCGAGAAGCGGGCGTTTGGTCGCGGGCGTTCTCGCGAATGGATGATCTCCCACGCCGAGTTGACGCGCATCCGCAACGAGGGCTTACTGCCCCTCGAACGCGAAGCGAATGGCTGAGGCTGACTGATCGGGGATGAGGCGGGCGGTACGGCCCGTCTCATCCTCGTGCGCCTGACTATGGCGCGTCGGTGTGTCGGACGAATGGCACTAGCTTAAACATAACCCATTATGTAGCAATAAGTTACGCCATGTTTCAGGGTGGACGCACGCGAGACTTATATTAATGATCACGGTTTCACTAAGCCGAAATTCACTTGTTCCGTAGTCAAGTGCACTACGCTACATATCCACATAGATTTTGGATCGGCCGCAGGGTAAGAGTTGTAAGTCGATTAGGAGTAAAGGATTACGCCTTAGCCTAGTGCCATTCGTGTGTCGGACCGACGCGCAAGGCTGCTGTCTGTTCGTGTCCGGCGGTCTACCGAGGTGTTCGATCGAGCAGCCGGCCCGCCGGACGCCCTGATCTCTCCGCTTAGCGGTTTCAAGAAAATAAATCGTCCGGTTTGGGGGGCGGGATCGTGACCGCCCACTTCTCCAAACCAGGGAGCCGTTGAAGACACTGCTCCAGTCCGTTCCTCTCCTTGGTGCTGCGGCAGACCCCGCTGGCGTAGGATTGGCTCACCCGATACACCTGCGGATGCTTCCCCCCATAGGTCATGCTGTGTGCGAACCCCAGCACGGCGGCCTCGCTGTCCAGCAACTCTCCGTTCCAGTACACCTCCAGCACCCCCCAACACCGCTCGATGGGGTTGTACTTGCTGTGGTACGGCGGGTAGTGCGCCAGCTCCATCGTCAACTTTTCCTCCTGCGCTAACTGCACCAACCGATAGACAAACTGGCTGCGTCGGCTGTGATTCTCCGGGCCGTTGTCCAGGTCCAACAGCAGCCTCTCGATCCGAGGGAAACGTGCTCGGTTCCCCGTCCACCACTCTTCCAGACGATCCACGATGAAATCGCTCGTCACCTTCGAGGAGGTGAAATACAGGTTCAACTCCTTGTGGTCGGGCAGAAACAGACCAAACGGTGTCAAGCGACCCCACGGCTTGAAGTCGTGGTCCACCCCCGTAGTCCCGAGCCGACTCTTTCCGCCACTGGAGAACGGGCCGATAAGAACGGGAGCCTTGGCATCCAGGGAGATGCGCAACGTATCCGTGGATCCAGCGGCCCGTTCATGAACCGTGCTCAAGTGTTGGAAGATCGCATCGGTCTCCTTCACTTTTTTTGGGGCTTGCACTTGGTCACCGGACGAAGCCGGAACCCCAGCCCGTTCAGTTTGGTGGTGATCGTCGGGATCGAAGGCACGCACTTCTCCGGATAGCCCTTGCGTTGACCAACTGTTGGCGGACTTCGGCGGCAGAAACCCGGCAATACAGCCGTGTGGTCTGGAAGGTCGGATCGGTCTGGAGTTGGTCGTGGACCAAGTCGCAAATGTCATCCAGGAGGTGTGGCAGATGAGCCTCGATAGGCTTGCGTCCACGGCGGAGAAGTTGTCGAAACAGGTGATTCCGGAGTGGAGTTCATGGAGCCCCTTCGCACGGTATCTCGTGCCCAGCCCAAGAGAGTGGCCGCTTGCCGTTGACTGAGGTCGAGTGCCTCGACGGTCTGGGCCATAAACCGTCGGCGTTGCGCACCGTGGAAAGAATGGGCGGTTTCCACCAACCACGAACACATGGAAGGACTCAGTTCCATGGGGCTACCTCCTGCAGGCGGAGGTAGGCATTATACAAAATTCCAGCGGACGAATTATTTTCCATCCGCCTTACCCTCTGGACAGGGGCATTCGGGCCCGAGTCCAATACGTGTTCAGGAGACCCGAGCGAGGTCGCCGACGGCGAGGCCAAGGCCCATCTGGGAAATCCCGGCCAATTCAAAGGTGCCCAGCCGGGAAGGTGAATTGTGGAAGAGGCACTCAGGCGCGGATGGGAGAATCTCATCGGTCGTTCGGACGGGCCGATGACTTTCCGGCTGATCATCCAGCCGGCCGTGGCCGTCCTCCTTGCGATTCGGGCTGGATTACGCGATGCACGGGAAGGCCAGCCCCCCTTCTTGTGGACCGTCTTCTCGAATCCAGGCCGCCGGCACGAGTTGTTGCGACAGGCGTGGAACGATGTGGGGAACGTCTTCATCCTCGCGCTCGTCCTGGACTCGATCTACCAGGTCATCGTGCATTCCGGCATTTACGCCTTGGAGTTGCTCCTCACGGCAACGATTCTGGCCCTCGTCCCGTATGTGATCGTTCGTGGCCTTGTCACCCGCCTCGCAAGACGACAATCGGCCGTGAGCCGTGCCGATGGACGACCCGGAAATCAAGCAACACCGGGCGAAGACCCGCGACAAGAAAGGCAGGAAGGCTGACATGCAGCACGACTGGACGAAGCCCGCCGCCAAGGCGATCCCGAAGGAGGGATTCTTCGAGGAGGAACAGGGACGATACGGCCCGATCTTCCCCAGGACTCCCGCGTGCTATGGCTTCACGATCATCGCGAAGATCAAGCCCGGCACGGAGCAGACCATCCGCGCGTATGGGAAGAAGATCGAGGAGACCATCGCCGGCCTGCCCGACGCGCTCGAGGTGCTCAAGCTGCACTACCTGCGCTGGGTGCTCTTCGACATCGGTACGGAGACGTACTTCATGTATCAGGGCATCTTCGACACCGACTTCGATAAGTACACCGAGGACGCCGTGGCGCTCTTCTCGAAGTACGGCATCAACACGATCTTCGAGAACCTCGAAGGGTTCCCCGAGGATTGGAAGTCGAACCCCGCGGCCTTCGTCAAATTCGTCCGGGAGCACCAGTGCCCGAGCTTCCTCGAATACGGGGAGTATCCCTACGTGAGTGCCGACGAGATCAAGAAGGCGCTCAGGCTCAAGGCGGCATTCTCCACGATGCTCGACCAGATGCAGTAGTCCACGGGGGCGATGCGACATGCTGGAACTCGACGACATTCAACACATCCTGCTCGCCCGGGCACCGGCGCTCGCGGCGCGCTATGAGTTCCTGTCCTTTCGCAATCCCTCTGCCGGGCGGAGGTGGCTCACGGGTATCCTGCCGACGGTGCAGTCGGCCGCCGAGGCTCGCGCCTCGGTGGACGAGGACAGGCGCTGGGTGACCGTGGGCTTCACCTGGAACGGTTTGCGGGCGCTGGGGGTGGATGCGGCGTCGCTGGGCACGTTCCCGGAAGAGTTCAAGCAGGGCATGGTCGCCCGGGCGGAGATCCTCGGCGACACGGGTGCGAATCATCCCGACCATTGGGTGGGAGGCCTGGCCAGCCCGGACCTCCACGCCATCGCCATCCTCTTCGCCCGCGATCGTGCGGAGCGCGAGCGTTGCCAGTCGGAGCATCGAGAACTCGTCGCGCGATGCGAGGGAGTGGAGGTGCTCTCGTCGCTCGACCTCGACGCCACCCCGCCGTTCGACTACGCGCACGACCACTTCGGTTACCGTGACCGGCTCTCGCAGCCGATCATCGAGGGCTCGGGCGACGAGCCGACGCCCGGCTCGGGCGGTCCGTTGAAGGCGGGCGAATTCATCCTCGGCTACCCCGACGAGGACGGCAACGTGGCCGGCCAACCCGAGCCGGAAATCCTCCGCCGCAACGGCAGCTACGCGGCCTACCGCCGCCTGGAGGAGCACGTGGGAGCGTTCCGAGACTTCCTGCGCGAGCACGGCCAGACGCCGGAGGAACAGGAACTCATCGCCGCCAAGCTCATGGGCCGCTGGCGGAGCGGCGCCCCGCTCGTTCTGGCGCCGGAGAAGGACGACCCGGCCCTCGGGGCCGACCCGCAGCGCAACAACGACTTCAATTACAAGGAATCGGACCCTCACGGCTACGCCGTGCCCCTGGGGTCGCACATGCGCCGCATGAACCCGCGGGACACGGCCGCGAACATGAACCGGCGCCGCATGATCCGACGCGGGGCCACCTACGGGCCGCATCTGCCGGAAGACGAGCCGGAGGACGGCCAGGAGCGCGGGATCGCGGCCTTCGTGATCTGCGGGAGCCTGATCCGCCAGTTCGAGTTCGCGCAAAACGTGTGGGCCAATGACAAGAACTTCCACGAACTCGCCAATGAGCGCGATCCGATCATCGGCAACCAGGACGGCACGCTGGAATTCAAGATCCCCAAGCGACCGATCCGGAAGAAAATCACGGGGCTACCGGCGTTCACCACCGTCCGAGGCGGAGCGTACTTCTTCCTGCCCGGCCTCAACGCGCTCCGATACCTCGCGGCGCTGTCCGATGGCCGCCCGAATCAGCACTGAAAACTTAAACAGTGGAAGGACATAGGAATGGGAGCGACGAACCAAACCGGTCGAACCTATAACCAGAACCACGTACCGCGGCCGTACACGCCGGGTCGACGACGTTTCAGCATCTACTGGACGTGGAGCTATCCGTGGGAAGCGAACCGGGACCCGACCGACCTGGACAATCGTTTCTCGACCATGACCGAGGTTCGCCGGGTCGCCTGGCCGGGCTTCGAGGGGTCCGAGTGGGATAAGATGAACTTCCTCCAGGGGATCGCCGGCACCCTGGAGTTATTCCACCGCTCCACCGTCGCTTTCCAGCAGATCGTGGGTGAGACGACCGATCATCCGGTGGCTGTTTACCAACGCATCGACCAGGCAGGGTACAAGCTCCCGATCGATGAGAGAGTTCTTGCAGACACGGACACGTTGATGGTTTTCGGCCTGGACCACCTCGTCTCCGAGCAGGAAGCCGAGCAGGGGGAAATCGACGCCATCCGAGAGTGGCTCGATCGGGAAGGCACGTGCCTGCTCCTGGCACCGCATCACGACGTCGGCTTCACCGGCGACATGCAGCAGCGCCAGATGGAGTACAAGCATCACGGCGACGAGCTCGTGCCGCGCCAGCAGCGCTTCGGCCAGTACACGCGCTCGCTGATGAAAGGACTCGAAGTGCCCGTACTCAATCAGTTCGGGCTCCGGCCTGCCGTCGTGCAGGGGACCGATCAGATCGCGCCTCTTACCATCAACAAGGATCTCGACAAGCTGGGTTTGCTGAATGGAGTGACCACGTTCAACTTCCATCTGCATCTGCCGCACTATGCGCTGACAACAGAAGATACGAAGTCCATTCATGTTTTGGCCAGGCAGCCGATCGACCTGTCCCGGCCGCATCCATTCACCGCTGCGGGGAATCGAGAGTTCAATTCGTTCATCTGGATGCCGCCGAAAGGTACACGCGGCGGCGATATCCTGCTCGCCGACTCGACGATCTTCACCACCTTATTCGGAGGCACGGAGAGCCTGGAGCACTTCTGGCGGAACATGGCGAAGCTGCGTTGAGGATATCCGTCACAATCAGACGCCGTTCTGATAGACGACTCCCGTCAATTTGGTACAACGCGCTTCGGTCTGATCGACCGAGGTGTGGCGGACCGATGCGCAAAGTCCAGATCAGTAGGTCACACGCTGTTGACTTAGGCGGCTCGCCAAAATAGATCGTCCGTTTCGACCTGTATTTTGTTTCAGTATGGTTCATGCCGAACCTACTCACTCAGGTCGTCGAAGCGAAGTACATCACCCTCAAACCGCTCCTCGATGAGCGGGCTCGCCGCCTCTGGGCCGCCGTTGAAGCCCGATCGCTTGGCAGGGGCGGGATCATCCGGGTCGCCGAGGCCACCGGACTCGCACGGGCCACCATCCGAGCGGGATTGAAGGAACTGGATCTCCCCACCCCGGACGATGACGGACCACTCTCGGGTGGGCGTCTCCGTCCTCCCGGGGGCGGACGCAAGCCGCTGACCGAGCATGACCCGGACCTGCTGCGTGAATTGGAAGCCCTCGTCGGTCCGGTGACCCGTGGCGACCCGATGTCTCCCCTGCGGTGGACGTGCAAGAGTGCGGAGAAGTTGGCAGAGGGGCTCCGGGCCCGAGGGCACGTCGTCAGCGAGCGGACGATCAATCGACTCCTCCATGACCTGGGCTACAGTCTCCAATCCAATCGCAAGACGATCGAGGGCAAAGGTCACCCGGATCGGGATGCCCAGTTCCAGTACATCAACCGAAGGGCCAGGGCGTTCCAGCGACAAGGCCAGCCCGTGGTCTCGGTCGATACCAAGAAGAAAGAGCTTGTAGGGCAGTACCGCAACGGCGGGCGGGAGTGGCAACCCAAGGGGAAGCCCGAGAAGGTGAAGGTCCATGACTTCATCGACAAGGGCCTGGGCAAGGCGATCCCCTATGGGGTCTATGACATGGCGGCCAACGCCGGTTGGGTCAGCGTCGGTGTCGATCACGACACCGCCGAGTTCGCCGTCGAGACAATCCGCCGGTGGTGGTATCGGATGGGCCGCCGGGTCTACCCGCAGGCGAAGAAGTTGCTGATCACGGCCGACGGCGGCGGCTCCAACGGGAGCCGCTGCCGCCTCTGGAAGGTGGAGTTGCAGCGACTGGCCGACGAGATCGGGCTGAGCATCTCGGTGTGCCACTTCCCGCCGGGCACGAGCAAGTGGAATAAGATTGAGCACCGGATGTTCTGTCACATCACGGAGAACTGGAGGGGACGCCCGCTGGTCAGCCGTGAGGTGGTCGTCAACCTGATCGGCGGTACGAAGACGAAGGCTGGGCTGGAGATCAAATCGGAGTTGGATGGCGGCAGCTACCCGACAGCCCGAGAGGTCACGGATCAGCAGATGGACGGTCTCTCGATCAAGCGAGAGAAGTTCCACGGCGAGTGGAACTACACCATCCGCCCAAAGTAGCAAACGAGCAATCTAATTTGGCGAGCCGCCTTAGGTTCTGTTCTTGCAGCCACCGATCGGCAAGCTCATCGGTCTTGCCTGCCCCGGACGCCAGTACGTAGGTCTTCGCCCTGGCGATGTCTTCGCGCGTGACGGCGACAGCAGCCGTCAGCTGTTTCGTTGCATCTTGATCGTTCATGGGGCCTCCTGATTGGGCTTACCGCGGGGTGCGGGCGGCTCGCGGCATCGAGAAGCCGCCGCAATGGCGCTCCTGACGAGGGCACGAAGCGAAGCCGACCACGAAGTTTCCTTGGTCCACAAGGTCTATCGGAGTGATCATCTTGCGGTCCGGAAACGTGCTCGACCGAAACGTATCGTTTGCCGCGGAGACTCGGACCAAAGCGACAATAGACGTCTGGCCAGGTTTGCAGCGACTCACTTCGCCTTGGCTCGTCGAGAGCGGTTACATGTTCCGCAAAGCGAGTAAACCACCCTGTGCTACGCCCCTGCGCCTCCCGCCGTCGCCCACTGCTTCGGGGCTAAGCACAGGGCATACCACTAGTTCACCACCACCCGCCATCATTCCATAATCTGAGGTCTTAAGCGGTTCCTGCGCTACGCCTGCGGGCTAAGCGCAGGGTATTGGCGTAATCATACTCTTCAGCAAGCCGAGGGCAACCTCGTCATTCCCCCGTGAAATGTCGGCGTCGAAGTTGCGAAAGGAAAGGAACGACGATGGTCTTCTCCACCGCCTCCAAAACCGACAGATCTGATGCGCGCTTCGGTCTGATTGACCGAAGCCGGCACCCGCGCGAACGAGCTTGAATAGAGCTATTCATTTCCGAACACCGACCGGATTGCTTGTTTCTGGACCGAAGGGATCAAGTGGCGATAACGCCTGCGCATCTCCTCCGTCGTGTGCCCGACCCATTCGTCGATGAGCCGTTGGTCCACCCCGGCTGCGGCGCAGCACGAGATGAAGCTGTGCCGTAGAACGTGCCAGCCGCGCATCACCTCCCATTTCGAGCTGGCCAGCGTGCGCTTGAAGTGATCGGTGCGCTTCGTCCCCCGTCAGGGGACCGCAAGGCGGGCGTTCGCGGACCCGAACACCCGACAGCCGGCCCTTCAGGCTTGAGGCCCTCGTCTTCTCGCCCCTATGGCCCGTCGTGCTGCTGCGATTGCGGCTGCGCGCGACCTCGGAAGCGTGGCAGAAAAGGTATTGACCGCCTGGGTGCTCCTCGAGCCATTGTCTGAGCACGAGGGCCAGTGACGGCGACAGTGGGGTGCGCCGGCTGGTCCGTCTTCCTTTCTCTCGCTTCATCTCACGGATCAGGATCGACTCACTCTCAAAATCGACGTCATCAATCCGGGCACGCAGGATCTCCGCCCGGCGTGCGCCGGTATGGGCGGCGAAGGTGACCATCGGATAGATCCAGGGGTGTCTGGCGGCCGCCCGGACGTGCTGCAGCAGTTCCGCGATGTCCGGGAGGGTGAGGAACAGGGACTCCCAGAGCTCGTCCTGCTCCTCCTCCGTAAGTCCGCCGCGGCGGATTTGCCGCTCGATTTCCTCGCGCGTCTGGAAGGGCGGCTTCTCGTGGGTCTTGGGATAGACGAGGCCGTCGTCGGGGTAGGCGGAGGCGAGCATGCCCGTCGTCACGGCCCAGTTCCAAGCGGTGCGGAGGGTGCCTATCTCCTTGCGCGCCGTCACCGGCGAGATAGACGCCTTCACACGGCGCTCGATATGCCGCTGCAAGTCCGTCGGCCGGAGTTCAGCCACCGGAAAACGTTCGCCCAAGGTATCGGCCAGATGCTTGAAATGCGTCCCTTTGGTCTCGAGAGTGTTGGATTCCTTGGCATCTTCGTGCGTCGCCAGATACCGGTCACGCAGCCCGCCGAGGGTAATGACCTGCCGGGAGGGCGCGTCCACAGGACCGACCGCGGCGGCGGGTGGCTTGCCATCGTACTGGACGAAGGCAACGATATCGACGCCCGGCGCCAGCTCGACCAGCCGCTGCTTGAGGCGCATGAGAAGGTAGTCGACCTGCGCCGATTTGGCGCGAGCTTCGTCCTCACTCACCTTGCCGATGGTGAAGGTATGCCGATTGCCGAGGTGGCAGAACTGGCAGTACCAGTTTCGGCCTTTCCGCTGGATCGAGGCCATGAGGCGTCCCCCGAGGGCAACGCCACTACAATATCAGCCCAGTGTGTGCAGAAAAAGTGCAGAAGAGCGATCTTCTTCACTTTTCGTGTTTGCCGTAACTACTGCCGGAGACAGGACTTGAACCTGCACGAGCATGGTTAGCTCACTAGCCCCTCAAGCTAGCGCGTCTGCCAATTCCGCCACTCCGGCGCATATCAGTAATGGTGTCGAAACCTTAACCTACCACAGGTGCAGGCTCTGTCAAGAGTCCCGTGGTCCGTAGCAGGAGGATTGCAAAGTCGGCTCCTCGGGGAATCGTCTGGGTGGTTGTCGGCCCTTGAGAACGGCCAGACCGCTGTGTTTCCTGGAAGCTATGTTCGTAACCGTTCAGTCCCCAGTTTGGCCCAGTAGTTGCGCAGCGGGAAGGCCAGCCCGATGAGCCACGATCGCTCGATACAGGTAATCCAATACCGGACGTTTCTGCAACCGCAGGGTTTGGATCACCGTCAACGTCCGCTCCACGAATTGGCAGCCCGCCACACTGTGACAACCGAAGGCGTTCTTCCGCCACAAAACGCCCATACGCAGGATGCGTTCGGCATGGTTGTTTGTGGGCTCGACTCCCTCGATCGCCGTGAACAACCACAACGCCGGGTACAGAGCCAAGACGTTCGCGCAAAAGGTCGCCGCCTTGGAATCTGCGGCACGAGCGACCCTGCTCCAAAACGCCTTGGAGTTCGCGCGCCATCGGGTCCACCCGGGCTTGCAGGCCCGGTCGGTCCAGTTCGCCGCCGCGGAACGCCCACCAGTCAGCGAACAGGCATTCCACGACCTCCAGACCCACTCGGCCTATTGCTTCAGCGGGTCCTCCTCGATCGACCAGCTTCTGAACCTATGGTTCGCTCATCTCCACAGGAGGTATTGGAAATCCGCGCACGACCTTTTCGTACAAATCCGGTGGTAGACCCCAAAGTTCGAGAAGGTGTATCTGCACTTCGGTCAACGGCGACAACAGGGCGTATGGCTGCCCGTTACTCTCCACCACACTCACGCTGATCGTCTTCATCGCCCGTAGCAGCAGTTCCGCGCTGGGACGGTTCGTCTTGCGGCCGGGTTGACCGGCATAGATCCCCTGCAATTTCGCCCCCTCCTTCCGCAGGCGTTCGCGCACCACCCACTCCCGCAGCGTCAGCAGGCGCAACGCCAGGCTCAGCAGATACACCAGCCCTTGCATCCTCTCCTCGTCCTGCAGGTACATCGGGGTCAATCCCAGAGGCCGCCCCAGGGCCAGCGCACACTAACATGTTGATCCAGTAGCGACTTCCATCAAGAAGGTCTCGCTCCAGCCACAGCTACGGCGTTTCATGGCCACGCTTTGCCGGTCGGGATGCTGCTTCAACAGCGACAACGCAAACCGGTTCAGCCACGCGAAGTTCTCACGCAGGTTCCGCTCGCGGATCCGGGACTCGTCCTCGCGGAACGTCATGTCCAAGGTCCAATGGCAGCTGTTCTCGATGCCCCAATGGCCTCGGATGGCACGGGCGAACTCCTGGACGTCCACCTCTAAGCTGCTGAGGTAGTAGCGGACCTCGATCGTCTCCTCACCGTCTCGAAGACAGCACGACGTTGCCATCCCAATCGACTTGAGCCCCCTTCCACTGCTCGAAGCCGGGCAGGTCCTCGGGGACCGGGAGCTGGAGATACGTCCGCACCTCCGCGCGCCCGTGAGCCTCCTCCGTCGTCACAGACTCCTGCGCCTCGGACAGGTCCCCCTCAAGCTGCTCGTCGATGTGCTCGATGACCGCCTCATAGAGCGCCTCCTGGTTCCCCTTCAACGCCAACACATAGTCGGCCTTGCCCGCGAGGATCTGCGCGGCGATCGCCTTCTGGGTGCCCATCGCGTCGATGGTGATGATCGCCCCCTCGATGTCCACCAACCGCAGAAGTTCGGGGATGGCCGTGATCTCGTTCGACTTCTCGTCGCAGGCCACCTGGCCGAGGGACAGGCCATACTCACTGGCCCACACGCTGACCGAATGCAGGGCACCCAGCCCGTCCTTGCGATCGTGACTGCGCCGCAAGGTCTTGCCGTCCACCGGCAGCACCGGCCGATCCACGCCGGTCTCCGCCATCGCCTCGGCACGCAACGACTGGAGCCAGCCGGCGAAGCAGGCCCGGAAGGCGGCCGGCTTCAGCGCCATCAGGACGCGCCGGAAGACATCCTTGCGCGGGAGGCCGTTGGGCAAGTCGAGCACCCGCATGAGGAACTCCTGTTTCAGCCGGGCCCAGCGGGCGATCGCCGTCGGTCCGCCGGCGCCGGCGAGCACGGCCAGCAAGGCGATGACCACCACGCTGACCAGCGGGTGCCGTCGGTTGATCTCGGAGCGCGGGTCCTCGAGTTCCGCGAAATGCCGCACGACCTCATCCAGGCCGATTCGCTGAACGTCTGCCATGGTTCACCCCCCGATGCGACGCGGTCATGGAAGCAACACAGGGGATGGTATGCACAAGAGCCAGCCAGGGCGCAAGCCTTACAAATTACCAGAATTACCTATAAGTGTGCGCTGGCCCTGGGGTACTGCCCAGGGCTTACGCACCAGGTTTCTCGGGGATTTGGGCCAGTACTCTCAAGAGATAGTCGTTCTTCCATCCCGCAATCAGGCGCCGAGTGGCAATACTCTTGCCTTTGCTGGTCTTCTCCGCCTTGAGCAGACATAACGCCAGCTTGCGGAGCCACGCCAAGTTCATCGCGCTGTTCCCGGCCCAGTGCCGTTGGTCATCCTCACGGAAGCAGACGTCCAGAACCCAGTGCAGCGAGTTCTCGATCCCCCAATGACCCCGCACCCATCGCAGATACTGCTCCGCCGTCGCGGCCGTGCTGCTGATGAAGTAACGGATCTCAATGCTCGCCACACCATCGACCAGCCGATGGCTGATCACCATCACGATCGCCGTCAGTCCGATCCAAAGGTCCGCGTTCCGGATCCCCTCCGGATGGGTGATCACACAGCAGGTGCGGGTCTCCTGGCGAGCGCTGCGAACCTCTTCCGTCTGACACTCGGTGAAGTCCACCCCGGGTTCGCCCTGATCCAACGCGGTATCGAACGCCCGCTTGATGTCCTCGTAGAGATGCGGCTGATTCTCCTTGGCGGCCAGCACGTAGTGACCACCTCGGCCGACGATGTCAGCAGCGATCTCCTTCTGACAGCCCATGGCGTCGATGGTCACCACGGCCCCGTTCCAGTCGAGCAGTTCGAGCAACTCGGGAATGGCGGTAATCTCGTTGGATTTGGCGTCGGTGGCCACTTGCCCCAAGGTCAAATGATTCTCGACCGACCCGGCGCTGACGACAGGGAGCGCCGATCGGCCGACGGTACGCCGGGCGGAGCCGCGTTGGGCCTTGCCGTCGATGGCGATCCGTGTCAGTTCGGGCGGAGCCGTGGCGATCGGAGTCAATCCGTTTCGAGCCCTCAGCGCCGTGATCCAGGCGGAGAAGCCCTTCTGAAAGGCCACCGGGTCGAGCCGGCAGAAGACTCGTCGGAAGGTGTCGTGCGAGGGGATGCCGCCAGGCAAGGTGAGGAAGGTCTCGAGCCAGTCGCGCTTGGAGTGACCGTAGTCGGCGATCTGCACCCAGGTATCGGCGCCGCAGAAGACAGGCGCAGGTGGCGATGAAGACGATCTCATCGAGTCGGTGGATTCGCCCCTGTTCGCGGCGGGGATCGGGCAAGTCCGCGAAATGATCGAGGATGGAGACCGGGTTGCTGGCCGGAGTCATGGCGGTCGTGTCTGAGCCGACGGTCCTCGCGTGGACATCCCTGAAGAAGTCGAAATCTCCAGGTGGTCGATGCTACAAAAGCCGTCCGATACCCTGCCAGCCGGACTGGACAACAGAGGCGAGTCGCAATTTCCCAGAGCACCCAGACAGCCCAGGCTGATGCGTAAACCCTGAGGTAATGGCCTGGCGCAGTTGTCCGCGGAGGGTGCGTTCCGCGTCGGCGTGCTCGTAGTCGCCGTGGAAGGTAATGGTGGTGGAGTCGTTGTGGAGTTCGTCGAGGGACACGCCGAAGACACGCACCAGGTGCTGGGCCACGCGCAGGGTCAAGGTGGGGATGGCGGCATCGAAGAGGTGATCGAGGCTGCGGCCGGCGCGATCGTCATTGAGCGCGGTGACTTGCTCGGGCGACAGGCCCAAGAGTTCGGGAACGTAGCGGCGTGCCCATGCGCCCACGCCGTAGAGGGGTTCGCGGGCCAGCAAGATGTTCTTCAACAGCACGAGCAGGGTCGTCGCGGAGGCGACGCGTGTGCGGGGGTCTGTGCCGGGGAGGTACTCGCGGAGGAACTCGGCGAGGCGCAGTTTCTCCAGGACGTGGTCGAGGAGAGGCAGCGCGGCGACTTGACGCGACGTGAGCGTTCGCCCGTCGGCGCGGGCGACCGCGCCGGCGCAGGGCCGCTGCGCGCGCTCGGGATCGTGCTCGGCGTGGGGACCGTGATGTTGCTCGGGGCGCTTCATGGGAGTGGCTCCTGGCATGGGTGGGGGACGCGCGGGCGCCGACACCTGTGGCGCGCGTCTGTCGCGGCGTGTCCCACGAACAGGATTGTCCCCGAGGCAAGCGTGTCGGGCCGTCAGAGCATTGACGTATGATGAATGGACCGGCCCATTATCCGGAACGCGGTGAAGAACCGAAATTCACCACGAGGACAACGTGATTGTCGCATGAAATCAGGTGTTTGCGCGGCGCTCTTCCGGCGGCGCATCGCCCTTTGGTGAGAGGGCGTCCGTGGGGGGCCGCCAAAGTTATGTGCGTGGGACGACCAGGACACCTGGTCTGCTTGACAGCAGGAAAGGATTCGACGTACGGGTCGCGTGGCTGTGCGGGCGTGAGGCCCGGCCGCGGCGGGATTGCGCGGCCGAGCACCAGCCAGCCCTCTTCCGCGTCAGGCGTTCGCCAGCCGGCGTGGGACACGCCACCGCCGGAGGCACGCCTCCGGTCCGCGGACTCGCCAACCGGTCGGAAATTCGGAGATATGGGTCGGCAGATGTGCGGAAAAGAAGCTGAAATACTTGTCCAGGAGGATTTCGGCCCACACCGAGATGCCGTAGCGTCCTTTGGGAATGAGCTTGGGAGGGGACGGGGCGGTGCGGGTGTTCGGTCCGTCGCAGGTGCAGGTCCGCTGGTAGCGCCGGCGACGAAACACCCGGCGGTAGGCACGCACCTCGATTTCGATTTGCTCCGAGTCCTCCGTGTCGCTGAGGCGCAGCAAGGGTAGGCCACAGCATGGGCAGACACATTGCTCGGGAGGCAGTTCGCGGAATTCCTCGCGGACAGGCAAATGGGAGTAATCCCGTCGCTTGGGACCAGGGTTGCCCGGTTGCTGGCCCCGATTCCGCTTGGGGCCCTGGGAGTCGTCCTGGGGATCGTCCAAGTCATTGGAGCGATCGTTCCGAGGTTGGGTTTCGGAGCGTCGTCCAAACAGATCAGCTTGGAGTTGACGTTTTTCGCCTTCGAGTTGTTCGACTTTCTGCTCCAACACCGTGATGCGGCTCAGGGCATCGCGATGACGACTTTTCCAATATCCCGCCTGCTGACGGAGTTCGAGATTCTCACGTTGCAAGCCCTCGACTTGGCGCACAACGCCGCCACGTCCTGACGCCAGTCCTCCACCAAGGCGATCTGCGCCGGGACAGAGTCACTCAGACCACAGACGGGAACCAGTTGGCCGTCCATGACCACCATGCTCTATCCGAAACGCCCCAGAAGTGGAAGTGTCCGGTTTCCATTCACCGAGGTGGGGGAGTCAGGATAGACGGCTTAGGCGAAGTTATACAGGCTCTTCTCCAAAGCGTGTGGGTAAAAAACCGTGTGTGAGGGCCGCGAAGACCTTCGTTTCAAGGATATTTTGGCTTCTCCTCGGCGCGGAGAATCTGGCATGATGACCGGATGCGAAAACAACGTCGGCTGGATGATGCGTACCGGTTTATCGGTTTCCGTCCGGAGCCCACGGTCCGTGGCCTCTTCGGAGATCCCAAGGCGCGGATCGTGCGGCTCCTGCGCCGGGGAAAAAAACGGACTGCGGAGCCTGTGGGCAGAGTCAGCGAACCTTCTACGACCGCACGACCCGTCGCGTACGCGACCTCTCCTGTGGCGACACCCGGGTGTACCTGGAGTTCGAGGTGCGGCGCGTCTCTTGCCGGAGCTGCGGCGCCGTGAAGCGGGAACATCTGCCCTGGTTGGCCAACAACCCCTTCTACACCAAACGGTTCGCCTTCTATGTCGGGCGGCGCTGTCGGGCCTCGACACTCCGGGATGTGGTGCGCGAACTCCGCCTCGATTGGAAAGCGGTCAAGTCGCTGGAGATGGAGTCTATGCGCGAGCAACTCCGACGGGCCGGGACGCCCGGTCCGAAGGTGCTCGGCATCGACGAACTCTCCGTCGGCAGGGGACACAACTACCGCATCATCGTCAGCGACCTGGTCCGCGGCCGGCCGATCTGGTTCGGAGGTACGGACCGATCCGAGAAGAGCATGGCTCTCTTCTTCCAGTGGCTGGGGCCGCGGAAATGCACGGGGATCCGCCTGGCCGTCATGGACATGTGGAAGCCGTTCCGCAACTCCACGCTCAAGGCGGGAAACGCGCCTCAAGCCGGGATCCTGTACGACAAGTTTCACATCCTCAAGAAATTGAACGAGGCCTTGGACAAGGTTCGAAAGCGCGAGTACGCCCGGCTCTCGGGAAAGGACCGGCGATTCATCAAGGGCCAGAAGTACACCTTGCTGTCCCGCTGGGCCAACTTGAAGCAGGGGGGGCGTCAGTCGTTGAAGGCGTTGTTCGCGGCGAACAGGAGGTTGAACAAGGCCTACCTGCTCAAGGAGATGTTCCGCCAACTGTGGGACTACAAGCGAGAGGTGTGGGCGCGGCGATTCTTCGAGCGCTGGAAGTCGGCCTTGAGATGGCAGCGCCTCAAGCCGTACGAGAAGTTCGCCCGGATGGTCGAGGACCACTGGGACGGGATCGCGTCGTATTACCAGGAGGAGAACAAGGTGCCCTTGGGCTTCGTGGAAGGCATCAACAACAAGATCCGAGTCATCCAACGACGGGCCTACGGACTTCGAGACGAAGAGTACCTCCGCCTCAAAATCCTCACGTGCATGCTGCCAGAAATCTGAAAATCGGTCCAAAGTTACCCACACGCTTTGGAGAAGAGCCGTTATACATTCTAGTGCCATTCGTCCGACACACCGACGCACTCTACCGTGGTCGGCTCGGCGGCCGGAACCGCCTCGGTCGGAGCCAACACGTCCGCGGGTGTCTACGGGGCCGCAGGCGCCACCAGGACGGGTTCCGCGGGCGGGGTCGGGTTTCTTTGACGACGGGCGTCAGAAGCGGGATCCTGGGCCGCTTGCGGGGTCGGCTCGACCACGGGGGTGGCGGACGTCTTGGTCGGGTGGGGCACGGGGGACGGATCGGACAGTCGATGAGAAGGTATCGAGGACCGCGTCACTCGTCTCCGCCCGGTCGGGCCATTCCAGGGCGAGGGCCGGCCGTCGATCGAGGGAGCGATTCCAGGTTCCCCCGCACTCGTGATGAAGTCCACCTTGTCGACGGCCAGGTCGTTCGAGAATCTCCCGGAGAATGAGGCCAGTTGCACCTTCTGTTGGTCGGGGATCACCGAGAGCGCGGCGGAACCGTTCTTTGAAGCGCCCGGCGACCCCCTCTTGATCGCTGGGTATTTCGCGGACCGTCACACCACAAGCGGAATGTGGCAGCACTGCCACATCCCGAACCGCCCATGGTGATCCGGTCGCCGTCGCGACGGTGCCACGCGCCATCGGACGGAAACCGGCGAAATGCGATTCCAGGGCCCTGGCCGGCCGCTGGCGGCATCGTCGGACGTCGGTCGGTAGAAAGAGCCTCCCGGCCTGCGGACGCACCAGAGAGGCCGCCAGGGCCCGTCCTGGGGATGAGGTCGGCGGAGCGCCGTTGGAGCGGATCAGAACAGACCCGCCCACCAGATGCCGCCGGCGCAGTTTGGATCGGAGAACGCGGCGGGTCCGACCGGCGCGGGTTTTGCGACGTCGACGGTTTCGAGGATGGTAAGCGCCATCAGGAGACAGACGCAGTCGTAGTTGCCCGCGACGACATGGCCGGCGGCCAGATCCTGGTTGATCCGCTGAGCAGACAGCCCCTGGCCGCACCGGGCCCGGATCTGCTCCCACCACGGCTTTCCACCGCTGGCCCGGCCACGGCCACGGGGCCGGGGAGCTGGTGCCGAACCGGTGGGCGTGGCGACGGGTCCTGGCGCGCCTTCGCCCCGACCCGTGGGCGGGTTGGCTGGTTTTGGCGCGCCCTTGGATATCCTGGAGCCGATGGGCGCATGGGCTGGTTTTGAGTTCTCCCGGAATGGCATCCTGTGAACCGGAATGCTCGGCGTCGATTCCGCCAAACGAGCTGATGGATGCGTCGGTCGATCAGACCGAAGCACGCAAATCATCGTGATCTGCCCGTACGCAGTTTCAAGCGACTTTCTGTGTGAGGCGCTCACAGTGCTCGCATCCGAAGTGCTCATGAACCCGACCGACGACCTCGATCGCCGTCAGCTTGCGATCCGGCTCCAGGATCGCCCGCTTGCCGTGCACCCAGCACGGCTCGATCCGGTTCAGCCACGGCGCCTTGATCAGCAGATAGCAGGTGACGATCCGCACCCCGCCCTCACGCTTGACCTGGCGGTTATGGGCCTTGATCCAGGATCGCACTCGCTGGCTGACGTGCCCGCTGGCGTTGTCCCAGATCAGCAACAAAGCCCGCTTGCCCTCGGCCACCAAGCGCGCACAGACCCAGGCCAGGAAGTCTTCGGTCACCTGGCTGACCGGGCGGCCGGTCACGAACCGCAGCAGCATCCCGCTAGTGTCGCCCCGCAGCAGCCCATAGCAAGCCAGTGCCTTGGGGTCCGGGTCGGTCTTCTCGGCCTCCAACTGGTGCAGCCGCGCCGGCTCGCCGCCGGCCCAGATGTGCATCTCGGGCCGCGCCAGACGACTCCACCAGGTCTCGTCCTGGAAGCCCAGCACCCAGTCGGGATGGCTCTGGGCCAGGCGGATCAGCCGGTCACGCGCGTGCTTCTTTCGCAGGTACGCCGGGTCGGGGCTGGTGATCCAGGTCTTGGCCCGCTTCCAGCCGATGCCCAACCGCAAGAGTGCCTGCCGGATCGTCTCGGCGCTGACCAGGCGCTCGGTGAGGCCCTGCTCGTGGCAGACCTTGGCCGCCAGCGTCAGGGTCCAGACGCTCGTTGGCTTACCGAAGTCGCGGGGACTGCGGTGCAGCAGGGCGCGGAGCTGCTCGCGACGGGCGTCATCGAGGACCGGGCGGGCCGATTTCGGTCGATGGGACTTCGCGTGCAGGCAGGCGGTGCCCTCGGCTGCGAAAGCCCGCAGCGCATCGCGGACGGTCTGGGTGGCGCAGCCGAGTCGAGCGCGGATCTCGGCGGGTTTGAGTCCTTCGGCACTGGCCAGGAGGATTCTGGGATCGTCGCAGCGTGAAGGCCGAAGAGGAGCGGAGTCCGGCCCGCAGGATTCTGGTACTCCTCGGGGGACAACAGGCGAACGAAGAGGGGTGGTTTCATGCCCTCTATACGACGGTCGCCTCGCACAGGATCAGTCTTGGCTCTGCGCTAGGGAACGGGGCCAGCGGTCATGTGCAAAGAATCGTGGCCGGCGATGTTCGCGCCAGAGCCGCTCGAACTCGCCGAGCAGGCTGCCGAACACGAACTTGGCCATCTCGACGTTCTCGCGGGTGCCGAAGAACAGGATGCAGTACCTGTTGTCGGGCAGCCTGCGGCGCATGGCGTTGCAGAAGAAGTGGTCGGTGATGATCGCCCCGGCCATGGCGTAGTCGAGATGCCAGGTTCGAACGAGTCCGACGCCTCTTCGATGAACTCGAAGCCCCTCATCGAAGGGGCCTTGTCCACCTCCAGTTCGCCCATGGCGATGTTGTGATCGGCCATGAGCTTCTGGGCCATGGCGAAGGCGGTCTCGGCCTCGGCCTAGCTCTACAGCGCCTGGTTCCAAGAAACTATCTCAAAAGCCCCCACTCAACGGACGTAAGGTGTTGGATGGCAACCGGTTATACCAGAACCGACTTGCATTGACCCAAGTCTACCACCAATAACGACTTGCGACGGTTTCCCCGGGGTATTGAGATAGTTTCCAAGAAAAACGATGCAAACTATGGTTTCCCATAGACTTGCAAGCATAACCGCAGGTCCATTGGATTTTCGTTTATATAGGCGCAACTACTTGTAGAGCAAGAAGTTGCGGCACCTAATCTCTTGGGACTAAGCGCTGTAGAACTAGGTGCATCCGTCTTTTTCGGTCATCTTCAAGAGCTTCTTGATGCGCTCCAGGATGACCGAGTTAACGTCCACTCGTGTCATTGGCACCTCCTTTGTTGGAACACCGAAACGTAGAGCGCCGCACCTCGGGCGCGTGCAAAAGGCCGTACCCCGGTCAAGAAGCATGGAAGCACGGTTGGTCTGATTTTTTTCTTGACTCCGAGAGGGGGCCGCCACACTTTGGAAGTCAGAGCCTCTTGACGCGGCGTCCGCTGAGGGAACGGAAGTCGCTATCAAACTAGGCCGAAATGGCTTGACGAGCTCCGTTTGTCCCCCGAATGAGGCGGAATGGTCTTCCGCCTCATTCAGGAGCAATAGTCCCGGCCAAAGAGAAGAAGCACCGCCGACCCTACGAAAACTTCTTTGTCCTTGCCCAGCGTGATCTGATGATCGTCGATCTGGAGGCACCACGTACCGCGTTGCTTGCGGAAGTACGGTTTGCGATAATGGAGCATGATGACCTTGGTCGGAGGCTGGCACCGCGTCACCTTCTTCGGCGACCTCAAGGAGCCAGTGTGCGCCCTCGCCGAGGCGCTTGGGTTCAAGGCTATTGAGGAAGCCTGAGAGGGTAGTTGAGCGCCTCCAAGCCTGAATTCGATAGGGGTAGGGAGGACCCATTGACTTGGTTCCCCCCTCCCTCCGAACCGTACGGGCGGATCTCCCGCATACGGCTCTCCGGTTGATGGTTTTACCTCAAAGAGGGTTGACGGGCCAACGCATGGGCTCGCTCCAGACTGAAAAGCCCCAGGTCGGCGAAGAAGGCGTTGGGCCAGCGGCGGTGATCCCAACCGCGGCCCAGGCCTCGGCGTTTCTCCCGTTTTCGGAGCAGACTCCGAAGCCGGCGGCGAATCCAACCGTCGAGCCGCCGGAAGATCCAGGGACGACTGTGTTGGAAGTAGGCGAACCAGCCCCGAAGGATCGGGTTCAACACGGCGATGATCGACGGCAGCGAGGTCCCGTTCGTCCGCTTTGTCTCGGCACGGATCGTGTCCTGGAACTTCCTCAGGCTCTTCTCCCGAGGCCAGCGGCTGCCGCCCTGGAAGTGGTAGCCCAAAAAGTCAAAACCTTCGGTCCGGGCCTCGACCACCTTCGTCTTCGTCGGATGCAGTGTGAGGCCGGCGGCCGACACCCACGTCTGCACCAGTTCCAGGGCGCGGGCCGCCTCGTCCGGCGTCCGGCACAGGATCACGAAGTCGTCGGCGTAGCGCACCATCGCGAACCCCGCCTGCGCGACCAGGTGGTCGAGCGGGTCGAGGTAGATGTTGCTCAAAAGCGGGCTCAGGACGGCCCCTTGGGGCGCGCCCGTCGCCGGGGTCCATTCCGTCAGACCGTCCCAGATGTTCGCCTTCAGGAAGGATTCAATCAGCGCCAGCACGGGGCCGTCGGCGATCTTTTCCTTCAGGAGGGCCATCAGGCGGTCGTGGGGAATCGAGTCAAAGTAGCCTTTCAAGTCGGCGTCCACGACGTAGACGTGACCGGCTTGGAGAAGCTGATCGACCCGTCGCAGGGCGTCTTTGCAGCCGCGCCCCGGCCGGAACCCGTAGCTGTGCTCCGCGAAGTCCCGCTCGAAGATCGGTGCGATCACGTTCACCACCGCCGCCTGGACCATTCGATCGCGCACCGTGGGAATGCCCAGCGGTCGAGTCTCGGTGGTGCCCGGCTTGGGGATGAGAACGCGACGGATCGACTGGGGCTGATACGTGCCGTGCTTCAATTGGTCCGAGACCTCCCAGAGCGACTCGGGAAGGGCCCGCTCGAATTGCGCCACGGTGACGTGGTCGACCCCGGCCGCGCCGTGCTTCGACGCCACTTGTTGGAACGCCGCCAGCAGGTTCCGTTCGGCGAAAACCTTGTCAAACAGCCGAAACCACTTGCCTCCCTCCACTCCCTGTTCGAGAGTCGTCACCATGCGCACGGTCCAGACCGTCGGTTCGACCCATCGCCAGCGCGAGAGGATCTCTCCGGCTTGTTGAGCCAGCGGCACTGTCGCCGGTGTGTCTTTCGTCGGTCGGGTCATGACGCATCCATCTTCCTGGAGCCCTTCGCTCCCCCGGCGTTACCCGGTTTCGTCGCTACTATGGCTCCTCTGACTCCTGCCCGGCGGGTTCTTCGGACCGGGATGGTCATGAACGCCCGTCTGGTCCGGACAGGTCTCTCTGCTTCATGTGTCGGGCCGTCCGACCGTTCCGCCTCCAACCACCCAGTCGGTCCCGTGATCGCTTTGACACACTACCCCTCAGCGTCATGGGCTTCCGGATCGCTCCGGTCCGGGCTTCGCCTTACCCTAGCAGGCTCGCCACGCGACAAGGCCGAATCGAGTTCACGTGCGTTGCGGACCAGTCGTTCACCTCCGATTGCTCTCCACCCCGCCTCGCGGCGACGCAGTTATCTTCAGTTACAGGCCGGAGAGTGCGTGCCTGAAGAGGACTTCCACCTCTCGGACCTGACACACTTGCAGACGCACTAGGGTCCGCTGTGCGGACCGTCCGGGAAAAGCCCCGGTCCGCACAAGAATTCGCAACGTCCTTTTTCCCGCCCGTCCCCCTTTCCCCTGGACAGGACCTGATCATGCCAAGCCCTGTGGATATGGTTCACCGGCACCTGGAATGCCTGAAGTTCGTTGGTGGGGAGCGCGAACTTCCACCTCCCGCTGGAAGGATGGTCCCGAGCGGACAAGGCTTGGAGGTCGGCGTGGTCCTGCTCCCCGACCTGATACTCGACGTTCGCGAGTATAACTTCAAGACCAGCAAACCGATATTCGCCGTGGGCGGGCGGGCCGCGCGCATGGCGTCCGCCCTGCTGCATCTACTCGGCGAGGACGACAGCACCTTCCAGGTCTACTTGTTGACCAGGACCGGGAACCTGGGCCGGCTTCTCTTGGAAAACGAGCTGGGCATCGGGTCGCCGCGTCGTTCGCTGTCCAATCCGTTTCTCGAATATGTCTTGCTGCGCGATGGTCAACCTCGTTGCGCGATTCGGAAGGAATTGGGCCTGTCCGTCCATTCGTCGCCGCCGACGCGCGACACGGAACTGCTCCCAGACCATCTGAAGGCTCCCGAGGTGCTTCAGATCGTCCGGAAGGCTGCGCGGTCTGCTTCACGTCCCTCAAGACACCTGATTGTAACGAGTTGTTGACCGCGCTCCTTTCCAACGTGTCCGGCCAAAGCTTGTTCGTGGACACCCGGATAAGCGACGAACCGCTTCCCGCTATGAGTCAATTCGTGAGGTATCTGCGGGACCTGAAGAAACATCGCCGTGCGGACCTCAACAAGATCGCGGCGGTTTTCCTTCGCCACGACCAGGTAGACGCTTTCTGCGAGGCGACCAGCAAGGGATCACCGGACAGGAAATCACTGGATTTCGTGTGCAACGATCTGCACGTCCCGCTAGTGATGTACGGCGGCAAGGTGGAACTCTGGGTACCCGGCGGATCCGGTCCAGCGGTCGCCATCAAGTGCGGCGCGGACGTCAAGCACGAGGGGGTTTCCGAGTACTTCAAGGCGGGGGTCCTGCTCGCCTGGAGCGTGTACCAGACGGTGTGCTTCGGCCTGGGGGAGAAGGAAACGAAACTCCGCGATTTCCTGCGTCACGAATGGGCCGCAGACGCGGCAAAGGACGGCCCATGGGCAAAGGTGCTCCAGTATGCGGTGGATCTGGCGATGACGCGATGGAAGACGAAACTGGATGCCTGTACTCTCAAAGAGGTCATCGAACACCTGCGCCAGAATGGTGAGAACGATGGGTTTGGCGCGGATCATCTCCCGGATCCTGGCGTCAAGTTCGACCCCAATGACTTGGTGCTGCAGATCGAGCCTGCCAGCGGAAACCCCCGGCGGCGTTTGTTGGTCGACGAGCAGGCGCCTACGGCCCTGACGAAACTGGCAGGATGCCGACGGATCAGTACCACCGAAAGAGACAAGCCGGGGAATGAGAAGGCAAACGCCTTCGCGTGCCGCGACTGGGCCTTGTGTGAGTCACGGCGATGCGCGGACAAGACGCGTTGTGCCAAGGCCGAAGGACACGGACCCGTGGCCGCCGTGATGATCGACCTGGACAGCACCCTGATGGACTCCTCCGCGCAGCGCGATCGCGGTTTGGCCGCCGCTCTGGCGGAACTCAAGGATGACCACCCCGGGCTGCCCGACCCCATCGAGTTCTTCAACAAGAACGTTTACAAGCAGCACAGACTCTTCCAGGCCGCCGATCCGGATTTTCCAGACCTGCGCCAGCAGTGGAATCACCCGGCTTGGTACATCACGTACCTGATGTTCGTGGGAGATGAGGACCTGCTGGAGAAGACAAAGAAGTGGAAGCCGGAGCTCGTGGCCGCGGCCAAGAAGGGCCGGACGGACGGGGATGAGTATAAGCGGTTCCGCGAGTGGCTCCGCAGGTTCCAGGACGCGTATGGGCGCATTCAGGCGGAGAAGAAGGAGTCGATCGTCGCCGCCATGGCCGCCTTCGAACGTGTCCAAATGTATCCATTCAAGGAAGTGCGCGATTTTCTTGAGTCTCTGCGGCTGACCGGTGCGCTGGAGCTTTACGTCGTGTCCGAGGGCGATCCAGATACGCAGTGGATCAAGCTTCGCGGCACGGGCTTGGCACGCTTTTTCGACCGGGAGCACGTGCTGACCACCGGAGATGCGGTGCAGACCGTGGAGGTGCTGAAGGCCTTGCAGATTGAGCGTGAACAACTGAACAAGAGTGCTGCCGATATCGGTGTCCGTCAGCAGCGGTTGGATCAAGCCATGGATGCGCGGTACGCCATGACCAAGGAACTGCTCCAAGAATTGAGCGGGATCAGTCGAAGCCAACCCGACGTGGGCGGGATCGTGATGAACACCATCACGAGGGAAGATAGCCAAGGTATGCTCGAACTGGCGACCCAGATCAACGAACTGAGGCAAGAACTGAGCGAGGTGGAGCGCCGTTTGAAGGTCGTGGACTTTGTCCAACGCGTGATCACGCGGATGGGGCTAAAAGGCTATCTGTACCCCGGTGCCATTCGCGCCATCCTGCGGAGTCCCGCATCGCCGCGTTCCCAGCTCCGGCACTTTGAGAAGCTGATCGAACCGTCGTCGCCGAACAACAAGCTCAAGTTTGCGATGATTGGGGATCGGCAAACCAAGGACATGCAGCCACCCGCCGAGCTGTTGGGAAAGCACATTGTCACCATCCGCCTGCACTCGCTGGGTTACGCCGTCGATGAGGAGGAGAAGGCCGCCGACCGGAAAGCCGACCCACCGCCGCAATTCCTCGCCGACACCTTGGCCCAGGCGAAGGCGATCCTGCTCCACAAGGACACGTGGAAGTTCATCCAGTGCACTTCGGACCCGCCGATCTTCAACTGCAAGGTGGAGGTCAGTCCGGCGGATTTCTACCCGGAGAAGGGAGACACGGAAGTCTCGCGCATCGGGCTGGATTACATCATTTGTGGTTGCAAGATCGCCTACCGGATGACCCGGCGCATTTGTGCCGGCATCCTTGTGGAGCACTTGGTCCAGTCCGAGGAGAAGGCGCGACAGGCCGTGCTGGCCCCCTACCTGAGTCCAGGTTCCGCAACCAGGCCGCCCGTGGCGGAACGTGCCACGTTGCTTTGCGCTGGTGCGAGCCGGTTTGTTGCCCCAAGACGTTCTGGATTCGTTCCAAGTGCCGCTGGTGCAGGAAATCGCAGACGGCGTCAGCGAAATCCGCAGCCTTCCCCGCACGGAAGCTTCTGAAATTCTGGAGGCGATCCAAGCTACGCTGGAGCGCGTGGCGACCGACGGTACCCCCGCCGCACGGGAGGAGGCGCGCAGCCGCCCTGGACCGGCTCTGGGGAGCCCAGGGAGGCGTGGCATGACCGTTGCAAACGACGCCCACTGGGTGGCGGAAGGCGAGAATTGGCTGCGGGCAGGTGGGCACCACGCAAAGGCCGCGGAGGATAGCTTCCGGAAATGTCCGGACGACCTCGGGGGCGACTTGGGCGTCCGGTGCGCCGTGGGTTTGGCGGAGGCGATCCTTGGACAGAATCCTGGTCGAGATCGCGTGCAAGAGGCCTACAACTTGCTCGTGGGGGTCTTCTTTCGCGCGGAAGTCGCTGCCTCGCGTGCATTGCGCAACCGCTTGCTGGAACGGCTCCGGACTGCCGCGCAGACTGGCGATCTGGACCTGGAATTGGCCGACCTGATCGACGGGCACGAGCCTGTTCGCGTACAGCCCAGATCCAAGCAGTCACTGCTGAAGACATTTTATTTCGCGGAAGCCATCAATAAATGTACCCTGGGAGAGCGGACTGAGGCCGCGCGGCGTTCTCTGGAGAAACGCCTGCGCGACGGGCATACGATCACTGCGGAGCAATACACACTCCAGTTCGCAAAAGGCTACTCCTCGAGCACGCCGTTGCAGGATCTGGCCGGAGATAGCGTTGTGGGGGGCGGGTATTTCTTGGCGCTGGGCCGTTATGGGTGTGTGATCGATCCCGGGCATCACTTCCTGGAGAATTTCTACCAGTTGCCTCGGACGCTGGCCGACATCGATTGCATCATTGTGACCCACTTCCACGATGACCACTATGCAAATCTGCCCGCGCTCCTGTCCCTGCTCTCTCAGCGTCGGAAACGGAACGGACGGCGGGTACGTGTGCTGCTGGACGAGCAGACCCATGCTGTCTTCTCGCCCTTGATGAACCCCAAGCACCTCAAGTCCGCCGTTTCCAAGGATTCGGGCGTGCTGTTAGCGAACGCCGCGCCCTTGTCTCTGAATGGAGAAGTGTCGTTGCACGCACTGCCAACCCAGCATGACGTGTTCAATAAACACACGGGCGTCGGTCTGCACTTCCATATTCCAAAAAGAAACAAGCATCTCATTATTACTGGCGACACCGGTTGGACCGCCGACCTGGCGCAAATACCGTCAATTCCGGGACTTGAACGTTACGCTCGTCGCTCATGTGAGTTCCGCCCGACCTCAAGAGGAGCTCGTCGGCACGCTGACCACGGGTAGCGACACATTCTATGATCAACATCTATGCATACATGGCCTCTGCAGGCTCATCGAGACCGTATGTCCAAGGCATCTCATCTTGTCTGAGATCGGCGAGGAACTGAAGGAGGTAATCGAGGACCTGCGGAAGATGATACAGCACATCTACGGGAAAGGTATGATCGTTAACCTGGGCAACCTTACCGCCGGTGTTTACTACCTGTAACCGAAGGCCAGTAGCGGCGGTCGCACGAACAACCATTTCGGCTTCGTCACCGGGACACCTCCTTTCCGCCCACAGCTCACGCCGAACCAAGAGGCTCAACGCGCAGGAAAAAAGCGGCCCCGAAGGGCCGCATCCGTGATCCGTTGCAGGCGGGCGAGATGAAAACGAACAACGCTCAAATTGAGCGTCGTTCGATCACCCGTCCTTTCCTTCCCTCGCTTGCTCGCGAGGCGGCCGTTTCCGCCGGAGACGGCCCGGTTCGGGACGGTCCTTCCACCCGGAACCGGGTCTCAGGCTCCGAGCGGGAACGACGCTCAATTTGAGCGTTGTTCATTCGGCCGCCCGGCACCCTCCGCGCATGGCAAGAGAGTCCAGACGCTCGCCCTCGTTCGTCCCAAGGGCGGGCGTGCGGACTCTCGGTTCCGCAAGCGCCGGACAGGCAGCGAGGCAGGGATTTCCCCCGCCCCGCAGCCCGTCGCGGTCCGATCCGATCAGGCAGCCTCGACCATCTCGGCGGCATCCATCGCCGCGACCATCTTCGCGGCGCGGTTGGCCAGTTCGCGGAGCGCCTCGACGCGCCCGTGCTGGAAGAGCAGCTTGCACAAAGCCAGAGCGTCGTTCTTCGTCGCGGTGGCGGGATCGAGACCCCAGACGGGGGCAACTCCGGCTCCGACGACGAGACCACGGGCAGCTCCTTGCCCATCTCCTTCGCCACGTGGGCGACGAGATCCATGAACCGCTGCGGAGTGACTGTGCCGTCGAAGGCGTCCGTCACGGCGCGGACGATCTTCTTCTCGACCGCATCGACGTGCGCCTTGTCGGCGTTGATCTTCTTCTGCACCTCGCGACGGGCCTTCTCCTCGTCCGAGAGCTTGCCATCCTTCTCGGCCTGGATCGCGTCCTTGAGCGCCTTGATGGCCGACTCGACATGCCCGCGCACGTCGGGCTCGCCCTCCGCGACCATGTTCGACGCCTTCGGCACCCACCTCTTCACGAACTCCGCCCACTCCGCGCGAATCTCGCCATCCAGGTTGACCTTGGAGAACGAGAGGCCGACGAGGCGATGTAGTTCGCGATCAGCGAGTACGGCAGGATGTCGATGGACTCCGCCAGGATGCCAAGCGCCTTCAGTCATCTCTTCACTCTAGACGGTAACTCTGAAAGGCGTCTGTGGTCATGCCGGCCTTTCGCAACGCGCTTCGGTCCGACAACACCGAAGTCGATTCATCGGAAGTTGCTCCGGCCGATCCGACCGAAGCAGGATAGGGCAGCAGGTAGAAGCCCACGCGGGGTTCAAATCCTGTTGCCACAACTGCTTTCAGAGACGATCCCTTCGGCGAGTACGTCGAAGGGTTTTTATCATTGGCTCTTCTCCAAAGCGTGTGGGTAACTTTGGACCGATTTTCAGATTTCTGGCAGCATGCACGTGAGGATTTTGAGGCGGAGGTACTCTTCGTCTCGAAGTCCGTAGGCCCGTCGTTGGATGACTCGGATCTTGTTGTTGATGCCTTCCACGAAGCCCAAGGGCACCTTGTTCTCCTCCTGGTAATACGACGCGATCCCGTCCCAGTGGTCCTCGACCATCCGGGCGAACTTCTCGTACGGCTTGAGACGCTGCCATCTCAAGGCCGACTTCCAGCGCTCGAAGAATCGCCGCGCCCACACCTCTCGCTTGTAGTCCCACAGTTGGCGGAACATCTCCTTGAGCAGGTAGGCCTTGTTCAACCTCCTGTTCGCCGCGAACAACGCCTTCAACGACTGACGCCCCCCCTGCTTCAAGTTGGCCCAGCGGGACAGCAAGGTGTACTTCTGGCCCTTGATGAATCGCCGGTCCTTTCCCGAGAGCCGGGCGTACTCGCGCTTTCGAACCTTGTCCAAGGCCTCGTTCAATTTCTTGAGGATGTGAAACTTGTCGTACAGGATCCCGGCTTGAGGCGCGTTTCCCGCCTTGAGCGTGGAGTTGCGGAACGGCTTCCACATGTCCATGACGGCCAGGCGGATCCCCGTGCATTTCCGCGGCCCCAGCCACTGGAAGAAGAGAGCCATGCTCTTCTCGGATCGGTCCGTACCTCCGAACCAGATCGGCCGGCCGCGGACCAGGTCGCTGACGATGATGCGGTAGTTGTGTCCCCTGCCGACGGAGAGTTCGTCGATGCCGAGCACCTTCGGATCGGGCGTCCCGGCCAGGGCCAGCGCGCATAAATAGGTAATCTGTACAGTCTGGCGCGATCGACCGCGCCATGTTACATCTTGGCGTATCACGGTGCTCGCGTTCTGGCGTGATCCAGGGTTGCGCCGCGAGGCCGTGCACCTCATGCCAGGATGCGTTGCATGGCCACCCGATGGATAAACATCGAAGCGATCGGTTCCTACTTCGAGTCGCTCTCGGACCCGCGACATCTGAGGAATCGCAAGCATCTGTTGATCGACATCGTCGTGATCGCGGTGTGTGGCATGGTGTGTGGCTGTGATGGTCCCACGGCCATTCATCGCTGGGCGTCCAACCGCCGCGAGTGGCTGGAGCAGTTTCTGGCGCTGCCCAACGGCATCCCCTCGCGCGACTGCATCCGTCGTCTGTTGATCGCGCTCAGGCCCGAGACCTTCCAGAAGTGCTTTCAGGAGTGGGTCATCGACGCGATGCCGCCCGACGAGAGCAACCCGGACCGGCTGATCGCCATCGACGGCAAGACCAATCGGGGGTCTCACGATGCGGCGCAGGACCTTCGTCCGCTGCACATCGTCAGCGCGTGGGCCAGTGAGGAAGGAATCGCTCTGGGCCAGGTCGCGACCGAGGAGAAATCCAACGAAATCACGGCGATCCCCCTGCTCCTGGAGCAGATCGAACTGACGGACGCGGTGGTCACGATCGACGCCATGGGGTGCCAGAAGGAGATCGCACGCGACATCGTCGACGGCGGCGGCGACTTCGTGATCAGTGTCAAGGACAACCAGCCGACGCTCCGCGAGACGGTCGAATCGTACTTCGAGAAACACCTCGAGCGCGACCTGGCCGATCTCAAGTATCGCAGCTATGAAACCAGCGAAGCCGCGCACGGCCGGATCGATGAGCGGTCGTACTTTCTCACCAAGGTTCCGCCCGACTTCGCGCTCAAGAAGGAATGGCCGTGGGTCAAAGCCATCGGCTACTCCCTGCGGGTGACCCAACACGCCGACGGCCATGAAACCGACGAGACGCGATACTACATTCTCAGCCGGTATCTCAGCGGCAAGCGCTTCTGCGAGGCGGTGCGTGGTCATTGGGGCATCGAGTCAATGCACTGGGTGTTGGACGTGAACTTTCGCGAGGACGACAGTCGCACGCGCGAGCGCACGCTGGGCAACAATCTCAGCTGGTTGCGGCGCTTCGCGGTGACGCTTCTGAAGCGTCATCCCGTCAAAGACAGCCTCCGCGGCAAGATGGCCCGTTGCATGATGAACACGGCGTTCCTCACGGAAGTCCTGACTCTTCAACGACATTGATATGCGCTGGCCCTGGCGTCCCGGCCCGTCGGAGTTGCTCGCGCATAGACTCCATCTCCAGCGACTTGACCGCTTTCCAATCGAGGCGGAGTTCGCGCGCCACATCCCGGAGTGTCGAGGCCCGACAGCGCCGCCCGACATAGAAGGCGAACCGTTTGGTGTAGAAGGGGTTGTTGGCCAACCAGGGCAGATGTTCCCGCTTCACGGCGCCGCAGCTCCGGCAAGAGACGCGCCGCACCTCGAACTCCAGGTACACCCGGGTGTCGCCACAGGAGAGGTCGCGTACGCGACGGGTCGTGCGGTCGTAGAAGGTTCGCTGACTCTGCCCACAGGCTCCGCAGTCCGTTTTTTTCCCCGGCGCAGGAGCCGCACGATCCGCGCCTTGGGATCTCCGAAGAGGCCACGGACCGTGGGCTCCGGACGGAAACCGATAAACCGGTACGCATCATCCAGCCGACGTTGTTTTCGCATCCGGTCATCATGCCAGATTCTCCGCGCCGAGGAGAAGCCAAAATATCCTTGAAACGAAGGTCTTCGCGGCCCTCACACACGGTTTTTTACCCACACGCTTTGGAGAAGAGCCTTATCATTAGCGCAATCTGATCAGAGAATCACAAGTTCGGCCCGCCGGGCGCCACTTGCAAGACAGTTGGGTTGGTCGCTCGAGGAGGTGCTTCATGGCACGCATCAATGGCATGGAACCTCAGAAAGCCGGCTGGCTGACTCGGTTGCTCTACTGGTTTACGCGTCGTAGCCTTCGCCAACTCACTGGCCAGGACCGGCTCCCCGAGTCCGTGAAGATCGTTGCCCATCAACCGTTACTCCTCCGCGCGGTCGGTCGTATGGAAATGGCCCAGGGGACCGCGCGGAAAGTGGATCGCGGGCTCAAGATTCTGGCCAGCCTGCGCGCCTCCACGCTGGTCGGCTGTCCGTTCTGAATGGACATCGGTTCTGCCGTGGGCAGAAAAGAAGGTCTGGCTGACCGCCAGCTGATGGAACTCGCGGAGTTCGAGCACAGCGATGCCTTCAACGATCTGGAAAAAGCGGTGCTGCGCTTCGCCACTCACCTAACGCTGACGCCGGCCGAGGTTCCCGACGAAGTGTTTGACGCGCTCCGGCCTCACTTCACGCCGCCGCAGCTAGTCGAGTTGACGTCTGCCATTGCCTGGGAGAACTACCGGGCGCGTTTCAACCGCGCCTTTGCGGTGGAAGCGGAAGGATTCGCGGAGGGGAGTGTCTGCGCGGTGTCGGCGCGGGGACCGCACCCGCCGGCCACGACTGGACCGAACCAGGCGCTGCACCTGACCCACCGCGTGTAGACTCTTCGCGGCGTGGAGCCACCTGAGCGGGCCGGGCAGGTGAGCTGGGTCGTTCGGCGTAGCGGGAGGGGGGCTTCGTCGATTCAATGGTCCCGTTCTCGATTTCCGACTGATCAAGAGCCAGCGCACGATCGCATTCTCGCGGGATCCCTGCGAGAATCACCCGCACGGTTATATGGCAGCGGGACAACGCCCCTCGCTTCTCGCGAAATACGAGTGACCAGCATGGACCGTCGTGACTTTCTCCGGTTGACTTCGGCCGCGTTGGCGGCAGGCTCTCCTTTGGCGGTAAGTCCCGTCGTGGCGGGCGTGGCGACCGCATCAGCCGACAGCGATCCGTTGCTCCAACATCGCTTCGGCGTTAATTACGTGCCGTCGCGCAACTGGTACTACTGCTACAACGACTGGGATGCATCGGCGATCGCTCGCGACTTCGACCGCATCGTCGAGATCGGGGCGGACCACATGCGGGTCATGGTGATCTGGCCCTGGTTTCAGCCGAACCCGACCCAAGTCAGCGCCGCACACCTCGATCGCTTCGACGAACTCATGCAGCTTGCGGCCCAGCGCAAGCTCGATGTCCTGCCGACGATCTACACGGGCTGGCTGAGCGGCTTCCGCTTCAACCCGCCGTACCTGGAGAAAGAGCCGTTCTTCACGTCGCCCAAGTGGGCCGCCGCTCAGGATCTCTACCTCGACGAGATCTCCAAGCACATGCGGCAGCACCCCAACTTCCTGGGCTATGACATTGGCAACGAGATCAATTGTGATTGGCAATGTGGGACCGAGCAAGGTGACGCCTGGATGTCGCGAATCTTCGAGCGAATGCGCACCTTGTGCCCCAAGGGTGTCCATGTCAACGGCGTCGACCACAACCCCTGGTTCACAGTGAACACCTTTTCGCCGACCGCGTTGGTGGCCCAGCAAGCGATCGTCTCGTTGCATTGCTGGCCGTTCTGGACCGGCGCGGGCAATTACGGCAAGCCGCTGGAAGTCCCCTACACACGACTGGCTGCCGGCATGGCCGCCCTGGCGCGTTCGTACGCCAAGGACTCGAAGAAGCCCATGTGGCTCGAAGAGTTCGGCGCCTGTTCCGAAGAGATGCCCGAAGCCGATGTTCCCCGCTGGCTCGAGCGGACCGTGACCGCCGCAATCGAACAAGGCGTCAGTTGGTTCACGTGGTGGGCAAGCCACGATGTGGACCGACGTTTTCAGTTCAACCCATTCGAATACGGTTTGGGCCTGATGACGGTCGACAACCGGATCAAGGAACAGGGGCGGATGTTCAAACGCCTAGCCGACGCTTATCGCAGTAAGCCAGTGAACCTCCCGAAAGAGACACCACAGCCACCTTCGAGTAGCCGAACGAACGAAGAGACGTGGCGTTGGTTGCTCCATTGGATGGGATGGAAGCCGAAGTAATGCCGGCCCATTCGAGGATAGTCTACTCGGCGTTCGTGATTGCAAGGCCCTACGGCTTGAAGCGTTCGGGCTCACGGAAGGCCATACCCTGGCGTTTCCTCGCTCCCCTCTGGAGCCGACCTGACCGGCGATGATCTGATCGTCACGGCCGACGGGCGGACTGTGCGGACCGTCGACGTTCGCACCGCGTGCTCACTCGGTCAGCGCTAGAGCTTCCTGTGATCCGGGGTATTGTCCGGAGGTGAGCAGTGTTCGAGGTGGTCGTCGAGCCGCGCTGTCGGCGCGATGGGGCTGAGTCTGCCCGTGACGGATGGCATTGGGTGGTTTCGCCTCTGCCCGAGGTGGGCATGGCTCGGGTAGCGAGTGTCATGTACGGTCTATCGTCGGCGTTCGTCTCCTGTGCCCGCTATCTGGTGTCGGCCGATCAGACCGACGCGCCAAACCGACCCCATGACGAGATGGTGCCCGTTTGTCGGCCTTGCGGCAGCCCCATTTCGACGGAACACGCACAAGGGTAGTATGACTGGAATTGCCCGACGTCTTAACACACGTCGGCGACGGAACACACATTGGCCGGACGGTCACGCGCGACATGATCGCCAGGAAGACTTGCCCCGCCTGCGGGAAACTGTTGTCGGCGGGCGCGTTCAACGGCTCGGCCAGGACGCCCGACGGGCTGGCGCGCACCTGCCGGGCGTGCACAAATGCCCGCCGCCGCCAGCGGGAGCGTTCCGGCGATCGACGCCTGCCCAAGCAGGCCCTGTCCACGGTCTTGGCGACGGCGCTCCGCCACGGTGACATCGCCACCGTGCAAAAGCTCGTACGGGGCGGCAAGACGGCGCGCTGGGACTGGGTCTGCGAGACGATGCGGGAAGGTCACCTCGACCTCGCCGAAGCGCTCCTCGAATCTGGTGTCGAGCGTAACGTCTTCACCATGGCGGCCATGGGGGATACGACGGGCACCGGCTGGGTCGAGTGCGCACGGATGCCCGGCTCACCGCGAGCATGGAGCCGGCCAGCGTCCAAGTGACTCCGCTTCATGTCGGGTGTGCAGTCGGACTGGAAGTCTCATGGACACGGCCGCATGGCGATTCAGGTGCAGGTGGCTGAGGTTCTCGTCGCGCACGGCGCCGACCTGCACGCGGTCGCCAGTTATCGGGGAATCGGCGAGGCGACCCCGTTGTTCTGCGCCTGCTGGTCTTCGGAGAACCGGGCCCTGGTCGGTTGGCTGCTGGAACACGGTGCGCGTGCCGACGTTGTGCATCTCGCGGCCGCGCTCGGCCATCTTCAACGTCACGGCCGGGAGGCTTACGACATCGCCGAAACGCTCCTGGATTGTGGCGTGCCGGTTAACGGCGGAGTCCGCGGCGCACGGACACCACTGCAGGCGTTCGCCCACCAGGCAAACCACCGAACGGTTGCCTGGCTGATCGCGCACGGCGCGGACGTCAATGCACGCACTGCTGGCGGACGAACTGCCGCCCATTTCGCGGCCGAACGGAACACCGGCCCGAAGACGCTGGCGCTTCTCGTGGAGAACGGAGCCGACCTGTCGGCGCGGGACGAAGACGGCCTGACGCCGTTGGAGATCGCCAGGCTGAACGAAAAGCCGCGACTGGTCGAATGGATCGCGCGACGGCTTCGAGCGAAGCAGCGGTAGGGTGCCTGGCGCGTCTCTGGATTCGCGGCGATATGGAAAGGTCGCGACGGGCCGTATCGACGGGACGACTCCAGACTTTGCGGGCTGATCGGAGGTTGAGGCGCCGGTCGATCAGACCGAAGAGCGCAAATCGGTCGCCGTCGCGCTTGGAAGACGGTGGATCTTGAGAATCAGAGCGATGTCAACCCTCAGATCGGCTTCATGGGGCACGTTCGGCCGGAAAACAAGGGTTCGCTAACGCCGCACTCGCTAAATGCGAAATCTTTAACAGGTCCCTTGACATGCGGATGGCTACCGGGCATCATCGATGCTGTTAAACACTTAACAGATGGAGAGCCGAGATGGGCCGCTCGTCAGCCTCCAACCTGACCGATCGCGAAGCCGAAATCATGGAGCAACTCTGGAAGTTTGGCACGGCGACCGCCGAACAGATTCGGGCGGAGTTGTCGGGCGAGCCGCATGATTCCACGATCCGCACGATGCTGAGGATTCTCGAAGAAAAAGGCTTCGTCAGCCATCGACGCGAGGGGCGGAGTTTTGTCTTTCAGCCGCTGGTTCCGCGCGAACAGGTGCAGACCAAGACGCTGGGATACGTCATCCGCCGGTTCTTTTCCGGCTCCCCACACGATCTCGTCTTGCGGTTGCTGGAAGATGAACACCTCTCGCCGGCCGATCTGGAATCGCTCTTGCGACAGGCATCCGCCAACCCAGCGCCCGTCAAGTCGCGTCGCCGAAGGCACTCTCAATGATTCGATCGGACCTCGCGTCACTCGTTCTCCGGCCGCATCGTCGAGGTAAATCCCATGAAAGGCTACGAAGGGCTTGCTCTTCTGCTCGGCTGCAAAGCCACCCTGATCCTTGGATTGGTCGCAGGACTCTGCGCGCTGGCGGGGCGACGCTGGCCGCAGTGTTGTATGCTCTGGCAGAGATTGGGTGTCATGGCCCTCCTGGCTCTGCCGGCAGTCTGGGCTCTGCCGACGGTCGGCATTCCCGTCTTGTCCGCTCCGCATTCGGTCGCCCTCGACGATGACGTGGAACACGCACGTCAGCTTGCCATCCCTCGCCCCGAACGGCCGGCGGCGAGGCGACAAGCCAGCAGAATCGATCGGCAGATCCTGCCGCCAGTCCGACGGAACCCGCCTGGTACGCTCTCCCGCCAACCAGCAGAAGCGTCGCGGGGCTCTGCCTCGCGGTGGCTTACGCCGTCGTGGTCGCGGCCCTGGTGATTCGGTTTGTCCTCACCTCGCGCGGACTCACACGACTCAAACAGGCCAGTTCACCCATTGTCGACCAGGTATGGCAAACCACGCTGGCACACTGGTCTACGGTGTTGCGGGTCGGTCGCCCAGTGGATTTGCGCATGTCCGATACTGTTTCCGTGCCGATGACATTCGGCTGGCGGGCTCCTGTCATCGTCGTCCCCGGCGATTGCCTCTCCACGTGCGACCAACCCCAGCTCGACGCGATCGTCGTTCACGAGTTGACGCACATCGCGCATGGCGATTTCTTCTGGCAGGCCCTGATCCGGCTGGCGGCGGCGCTGTACTGGCTGCATCCGCTCGCGTGGCTCATCCGCCGCCAGAACGGGATCCTGTGCGACCGCGTTTGTGACGCGTTCTGTTCGCACCATCTCAGCCGCGAATTGTACGCGCGGGCCCTCGTGCTCGTGGCCGGTCGCAAGGTTTTCAGGTCGGCCCCTGCACTCGGCGTACACATGGCCCGCTCGTCTTCGCTTCAGCGTCGGCTGACTGATCTCCAGAGCGGCGCGACGTCGGGTCATTTGTTAATGACTCGCGCAGCGGGTGCTCCTGGGTGGGACCGCCGGACTGACTCTCGGTTTGATCGTCGTTGGCACTTTGACCGCACGCGCAGCGGCCGAGGGGGCAGCGCCCACCGCTCAGGTGCGCATGCCCGCCATGATGAACGGCCAAGTGCTCGACCAGCAGGACAAGCCGGTGGCCAATGCCAAAGTCATCGTCAAAGTCGAGCGATACGACCCGCATGGCCGCCCAACCGGCGCAGCGGCACCCCAACCCTGGACTGCATCGACGGACGGTCAAGGGCGTTATGAATTTGAGACCGGCGCGCGGTGGTTTGGCCGCGATGACGTGTTGAGCATCAAGATCCAAGCCGAGGGCTTCCCGGAATTGTCGACGGGGTACTTTGGAGCGGGAGTACGGAGCCCACTGCCGGTTCAGCGACTGTCCGCGGGGAGAACAGTCTCGGGGCGACTCGTAGATCCACAGGGCAATCCCGTCGCAAAAGCAATTGTCAGGTTCTTCGCTTCCTCCGACGATTCGCCGCCGCTCTGGGACTCGGGCCCGCTGCCGGTCGATCAACAGGGGACATTCTCTGTCTCGATCCCCAAGGAGGGCCAGGCGGTTGTCGCGATCTATCCTCGTGAATTCGCTCCACGAATCCTCCAGGTGGCGAAAAACGAAACGGATCTGGGGCCCATTCGCGTGGAAAGCGGTACGTTGTTGACCGGTCGCGTCGTCGATAAAGAAGGCCGGGGTGTCGCAGGGACCGTTGTCGCCGTTCAAGGCGACCCCGTTCAAAATCTCTCACGCGGTGGCATTGGCATCCCGATCGGCACGGCGGTCAAAACGGACGAAAGCGGCCGCTTCCAACTCCCGCCGATTCGTGGAACCTATCGGGTATGGGTGACCAATGACGCCCCGGATTACTCGCGGAAACGCATGGTTTCCGGTGTCGCGCCGCCACCGATCCTGCCCCAAAGAATTGACCTCAACGGCGAAGACAAGACTCGGGAAGTCATCTTCCGCGAGGCGGAGTCAGTCGCCGTGCGGGGGACAGTCCGCTGGGCCGACGGCTCTGGTGTACCGGACATCGAAATCAGAGCGGAAATGCTGCCTCCCGGCTGGAATTCGGGAACCGAGTTAGCCTCCGTCCGCACCGACAACAACGGGCGCTATGTCCTGCGACTGCCAGCGTCGGTGCAAGGAACGATCATTTCGGTCTACGAATTCGCTCGGGCGCCGGACGGCCGGGAGTTTCCAATCAGGCCCGTGAAGCGCCGCGCCGAAGAACGCCAACTCACGTTCGCCCTGCTGACTGGTGATGTGGATGATGCGGACTGGGTGGTTGACTCGAAGGACTCTTCCAAGGAATGAACACGCTGTGGGAACAGTGTTGGACTCGTGTCGAGAGCCCTTCCTTCGCCGGCACCACGTTCCCCTCCGTCTGCTTCGAGAGAACCTTTGGGCATCGACGGCCGGAAACCCATCTTATTCATCATCGACGTGCCGAGAACGGGTTCATGAGCGAAGACGTTGGGACGACCATCCCGTCCACAGCCTTGCGCGCTTCGGTCCGACACACGAATGGAACTTAAACTCCGCTAAAGTGTTTGGCCATAGCACGTTTGACCTCTTGCCGAGGCCTCGCGAGGCGCGTGTAGTTCTTCGGCCTGCGTTTGGTCATACGAGGCTCGAAGCGGTCGGGGCGATCGGCCACGCGGTGTTGGGCGATGGCCCGCAGCATTTGCTGATAGAGCCGTTCCAGGTGATCGACACCGTGGTGGGCTTGCTCGGCGATCACTGGCTGAAAGGCCTTCAACACCTGGAGCGTCCCCTGGAAACTGATGGTGCGCAGCGCGATTCCGTGCGCGCTTGCCGCCTGTGCCATGATCGTGCGGATCAGGTTGTAGGCCAAGACGTGTGTCCAAATCTCCTTGCGGACCTGTTCCGGCGTCACGCAGCGTAACATATCCATCTGCATGGTGATCTTGATTGATATCAAATCGAGATCGTTGTTCCACCGCGCCCGATACAGTGTCGCCAACTCGTCCTTACTCGCTTGCTCGGGCTTCAGCAGGGTCGTGACCACGACGACGAACTTGGTGCGAAATCCAGGCTGTTCGACCCGTACTCGCGTCTCTCGAACCGTGATGAATTCCGGCAAGGCGTTGTAGCTCCTCCGGTCGAGCGAACGGATCGACGTGGGTTTGTACCAGCGCACGAGATGATCGTCTTTACCCAGGCGAGTTCCCCGGCGGAAGTCCGCGCTGCGTACCGCCTTGTTGAGACGGCCCACCAACTCCACACCACGCTGCTGGAGCATGACGATGTTCGTGAAGTTGACCATCAGGCAATCGGTCAAGAGAACGTCGCCGGGACGGAGTGTGTCCCACAACGTGCGTAGAAGGCTGACTTCGCCTTGGCCCTTCCCCGCATAACGGCAGACCCCCAAGTTCATGATCGCTCCACACGAGAGCGAAATGAGGGCCCCAATCCGCGCGAGGGGGAACCCCGTCCCCGGCTCCTGATTGTAGGTCAGGGGGTACTCCTTCCGGTTCTTCTCCGTATCGGGCATGGAGACCGTCGAGCCGTCGTAGAGATAGACGCGGCGACCTTTCCAGAGCCACTGAGGATCGACCCGCGCGTCCAAGTTTCGCCCGACCCAGAACGCGACAGCGGAGAAGAAGCGTTCGGGCAAGCGTTTCCGCGCCAGGCAAGAGGCACCGGTGTCCGCGCTGCACGCCTTTAGCCCCAATACCGTCCAACGGGGTTGCCAAATAGAAAGCCTCCGATCAGCATGAGTTTGCCACAACTCCATGACTGATCAGGAGGCTACGATGATCGACATCCGCAAGGAGGCCGACGCTTTCACGTCTTGGCCCACTCGTGAGCGTCTCCGCGCCTTGAAACGTATCATCCCCCGCGCCCGTGTGGAAGAAGTCCTCTCCCGCACCGGGCACGACTGCTCCCACTGCCCTCGGCTGCCGGGCTGGTTCATGCTCTGGTTTGTCATCGCCCTGGGCCTGTTCTGCCGCGACTGCTACCGCCAGGTCTTCCGTTGGCTCCAACCCTTCCGCATGGGCGCCACACCGGGACGAACTACCTTGTGCGAGGCCCGCAAACGCCTGGGCATTGCCCCCATGCGCCTCCTGGCCGAACAGGTCATTCAGTTGCAGGGCAAGCCAACCACCCCTGGGGCGTTCTACCGGGGCATGCGGACCATGGCTCTGGACGGCTTCGTCGTCGACGTGCCTGATACCCCGGCCAATGTGCGGGCCTTCGGGCGCCCGGCAGTAGCCGTGCCCCCGCTGCGTTCCCTCAGGCCCGCGTCCTCGCGCTGTGTGAGACCGGCAGTCATGTCCTCTGGCGCTTCTTGATCAAGCCCTGCTCTTGCGGTGAGGTCACCATGTCGCACTACCTCCTGCGATTCCTCCAGGAGGGCATGCTCTTGCTCTGGGACCGGAATTTCCTCAGCTATCAGACCATCTCCGAGGTGCGCCAGCGAAAGGCGCATCTGTTGGCCCGAATCAAGAAGAACCTCATCTTCGAGCCTCTCCGCGTGCTCGACGACGGCTCCTACCTGTCGAAGATCTACCGCACCAGCTACGACCGGCAGAAGGACCGCAACGGTATCCCGGTGCGGATTATCGAGTACACCTTCGATGATCCCGGTCGCCCCGGCTCGGGTGAGCCTCACCGACTGTTGACGACGCTGTTGGACGAGCGACTCGACCCGGCCGAGACCTTGATCGTGCTCTATCACGAGAGATGGGAAGAAGAACTTACCATCGATGAGTTGAAGACCCATCAACGCGAGCGTCCGGTGCTGCGCAGCCAGACGCCTGGCGGCGTGGTGCAGGAACTGTACGGCCTGTTGTTGGGTCACTACGTCGTCCGGGTGCTGATGCAAGAGGCGGCAGTGACTCAGGGGATCGACCCGCATCGACTCTCGTTCACCGCCGCACTGAAGATCCTCCGGTGTCGGTTGCCCGAGTGCCCGGCGAGCCGTCGGGGTCGCAACCGGTGGTACCACAACTTGGTGGCGGAAATCGCCGAGGAGGTGTTGCCCGAACGGCGTGATCGGATCAACCCCCGCGTCATCAAACGGAAGATGAGCAACTGGGGGAAGAAGAGGCCCGAGCATCGCAATTATCCTCAACCCACCAAGGAGTTTGGCAAGGCGATCGTCATGCGCCGTTGAACGGTATTGCCTTTAGCCCGCGCGGACACGATGCGCAATCTGAAGTGCGCCCCTCGGATCGGACAGGTGCATAATGAACCTGGAGGTCCGCAGGGAGACGCAATCGCATGAAGAAACGACGCCGATTCACGCCCGAGTTCAAGGCCCAGATCGTCCTGGAGATCTGGTCCGGTGTTCAGTCCTCGGCCGAGGCGTGCCGCAAGCACGCCCTCAGCCCCAACCTGCTGGCCACCTGGAAGGCCACCTTCCTGGAGCGAGCGCATACCCTCTTCGAGGGCGACGACCAGCATGACGAGGACCAGGCCCGCATCGCCGAGTTGGAGCAACTGCTCGGCCGGGCTACCCGGCAGATCGAGGTTTTAAAAAAAGCCTCGACACTGCTGGATGTGGCCTCGACCAGAAACGGGAGGTGATCCACCAACTCAAGGATCAATATCCGCTCCGATTCTTATGTGATACCCTCGACGTGCATCGCAGCGCCCTCTACCATCAACCCCGGCTGCCGGAGGACCAGCCGGTTCGAGACGCCTTGAAGGAATTGGCCGGTCAATGGCCCACCTACGGCTACCGGCGCTTGACCATCATGCTCCATCGTCAGGGCCACATCGTCAATTCCAAGGTTGTACGGAGGTTGATGCATGAACTGGGTATTGCTGGCCAGACCCCGAAAAGAAAGCCTCGGACGACCGACAGCGATCATCCGTACCCCCGCTACCCGAACCTCGTCGAGGGCCTGGAGGTGAGCCGCCCGGAACAGGTCTGGGTGGCCGACATCACGTACATCCGATTGAAAAAGGAGTTCGTGTATCTGGCAGTGTTAATGGACGTGTTCACCCGCTGCATCCGAGGCTGGCATCTGGGCCGCAGCCTGGAGCAAGAGTTGACGATCACGGCCCTGAAACGGGCGTTGGAACGAGGACGCCCGGAGATCCATCATTCCGACCAGGGGGTGCAGTATGCGGCCACGGCCTACGTCGAGATGCTGAAGGCGACACATTCGCAGATCAGCATGGCAAACGTGGGCGAACCCAAAGAGAATGGATATGCTGAGAGACTCATGAGAACAATTAAAGAGGAGGAGGTGGATTTGTCGGAGTACGAGGACTTCGCCGATGCCTGGCGGCATCTGGGACGATTCCTCGACGAGGTGTACAACCGGAAGCGGATTCACTCGGCGCTGGGGTACTTGACGCCGAGCGAGTTCGAGCAACAATGGATTAGCATGCAGCGATCACAGTGATAGGACTGACAAAAGATCGCCGTTTCGGTGGTCCGATTTCTGGGCGCACTACACTCAGCCGCCCGTCGCGCTGGACGCGACACGCCGCGCGGTAAATCTCCAACAAGCGGTCCGTGAAGGTCCGGTAGGCCGCGTTGGTCGGGTCCTGCAGCGTGAGCTTGATCGCCTTGCGGAGCAAATGGGCCCAGCACTTTTGCGCGTGCGTGAAGTGGGCGTACACGGCCGCGTCGTCGCTGATCAGGATGCCCGCGAAGGACGCCGGATCGAGGACCTTTTCGAGTGTCTCTGCATCCTTATGAACGCCGAACAACACCACGCGAGCCTTCTCGGACAGAAACGCCCAGACGCTGTTCAGGCTCCAACGCGTCTCGTCGGCATGCACCACCAGCGAGTGGGCCAGCAACGTGCAGAGCACGTCAAACTCGCGCTCCCAATCGCGCGACAATTGAGAAAGCAACGTGTTGGCTTGCGACTTGCCGAGACGCAGGTTCTGGAAGAAATTAAGGAGAGCACAGACTTTGTCGAAAGACAGGCCGACGATATACACCAGGTAGGCGATCTCGGTGACGATCTCCAGACCGTACTCACTCCGGCCCAAGACGCCGGGGATTTGGCCGTACCGGTTGCCCGGAGCCGCGATAGATCTGGTACGCGACCAGCACCGCTCGACCGTGTTCCAGCCGCCATACCGGCCGAACATGCGACAAGCGACAGGCGTCCGGCGAGACACCCTCGGGAAAAACGGCTTCGGTTCGCTCCGCCTGCGCAACCTTGTCGTCGGTGGAGACGCGACCGCGTCGTCCCTTAGGCTTGCGCGGGCGTCGTTTCTTGCCGCGAGCCTCTTGGCGCTTTTCTTCCGCCCGAGTGGAGAAGGGTTCGGCGACCTTCGCCGTCGGCGGCGCCAAGTTGTTTCTCAAGCTCTTCGATGCGTTGGTTCGCGGCTTCGAGTTTACGGCTCAGGTCCGCGACCAGATCAACGAGCCTTTCGGCGCTGATCCGCCCCTCTCTCGCATCCTGTTTGAGCGTCTCGATGGTATCCATACCCCATCGATTCTAACCAGTCCCATGGACCTCCGGGAAGAACGACTTCACAGAATGGACGGCTACCTTCTCCTGTGCTTCTTGCACGGGTGGCTCAAGATCCGCGACCGGGCCAAGCACCTGAAAGACCTGTTCTCGGAGGTCTCGCGGCGCGTCTGGGAAGTGTACCACGCCCCCGACCGGAGAGGCTTCGGGCAACGGTTGCGTCGGCTGCGGGAGTGGGCCGGCCAGCACCTCGAGGGAGTCGTTCTGGAGAAAGTGCTGGACCTGTGCCGCAAGGGTCGTCAGTTCGCGGTGGCGTACCGTCACCCCGGCGGCCATCGCACGAGCAATATGCTCGACCGCCAGATGCGGGGAATGAACCAGTACTTCGACCGCGGTCAACACCTCCACGGCTCGCTCGCGGCCGGCCGACTCCACTGCCGGGCGTGGGCGTTGTTGTGGAACTTCGCGCCGTGGCACCCGGCATCAGCGCGTGCGAACGAGGGCTGGCGGTGCCCGGCCGAGCGACTCAACCGACACCGTTACCACGACAGTTGGCTGCAGAACCTGTTGGTGTCCGCGTCCCTCGGCGGGTACCGACGTCCACTCCCCCAAAATCCGTGACGGTCAGAATATTCCCAGATATTCTCACGCAGATGTGCGGAAAGTAGGGGTCAAGGCTCCACCACGCCCATAAGTTTGCATAACGGGTTAGGCGAAGCCTTACACTTCATGGTCGATAAACCATTGTTTCGTAATGACTTACGTCTAATTCAATGGTATTGTGATTAGACCAGCTGGCAAGGCAAAATGCAAACCGAATCCGCAGTGGAATTTGGGTCGTGCCAGCGAACGGTGATTGGTCTGGTCAAATCAGGCCTTTCATGTTCCTGGTCATCAGGCGACCCATGTCGCCTATCCATTGATTTCTCCCTCGATTTCCCGCAGCACGTCGAGCAGGTGCTCGAACGTCGGCGGCTCACCGAAGATCATCTCCCGCATATTGCGGTAGTCCTGCTCCAACTCTGGAAGGCGGGCATCCGGCGGCACGAGTCGGAGCGTGCCCGGCTTGGCCTCGGCGTAACGCGCCCAGGCCGCCGGGAAGAACACTTCCTTGTGCCGGGCGACCTTCAGCAGCAGTTCGGTGTCCTTGACGGCAGCCTTGCCCAGCTCGTGCTCGTAGAGCCGCACCACGTCGTAATAGTGCCGCGACTGCCGGTCCCGGAACTTCTTCTCCGCAGGAGCGTGGTGCCACATGTGGAGCACCGTTGCCTTCTCCCAGAACGTCCGCTCGGCGGCCAGGACGCGGACCTTGCCTCCGGCCTCCTTGAAGACACCGGGGAACGCTTCGGCCGCATAGGACGTGACGCTCGCTTCGACGACTGGCCAATGGTCGGAGCGTGCCCCGATCTCCAGCCTCACGACGGGCCGGATATAGGCCGGTTCGTCGGCCGGGCGGGACCGATTTCCTGCCGGGTAGCGAAACAGCAGCGTCTGACCGTCCGGGTCATCTTCGTCCAGATCCAGACCCCACGTTGCCGAGGGCGGCTCACCCAAGGCATCGCCGAAGGCGGCCACGAGTTGGGGCAGACAACCGCTCCCGGATGGCGCGCTGGCACGTTTCGGTCAGTGCTTCGAGCCCCTGCTTCCGCTTCTTGCCCGTGGTCGCGTTGAGCGGATCGCTTTCGCCGCCGAATCCCAGCCCCGCACGGTCGAAGGACAGGTCCACGTCTTCCGAAAACCGCTCGATGACCCCGAACACCTTGGAGAGCGACGTGCCGCCCTTGAAGAGCAATCCCGCAGGCGGGTCGGGCAGGGTGAAGATCCGCTTGAGCGTCCAGCAGACCCAGAAATCCTTTTCGATGATTGCAGCGGTCAGCGCACGACGGCGCGCGGTTGCCACGAACAGGTCGGTGCGGTCAGCGATGGGTAGACGGGCGACATCATCCATGACTCACCAACTCCTTCTTGTCCTGAGCGACCTGGCGGACGACGTCCGCGATCCAGTCCGTTGTGTACCGCGCATCCCGGAGAAGCTCCTGCCGCTGGTCCGCCGACAGCGCGCGCCGCAGGCGTGCGATCACCTGTTCGTCGACGGCCGTTCGCCCGAGATGCCGCAGCGCCTGGAACACCATCGCACTGGTCCGGCTCGCCGCCGACAACTCCTTCGGGGCCGCGTGCCGAATCTGGAACACCATGCCGCCGATCCGCACCTGGCGGGTCCGCCCGTCGGTCAGGTACACCGGCTTGGCCGGCACCTGGGTCGATAGCCCCAGCCGGTTGGCCGCCGACCGCGCCGGAGGGCAGCACCCGGCTGCCCGTCTGCCGGCCCAGCGCCTCGGCGATCTCGTCGGGGTCGGGGCCGATGGGGATGCCAAGCCGCTCGTTCACGCGGGGATAGTGATAGAGACCTCGCCCGAGCCGCTGAATCTCGCCGCTCCTGACCAGGCGGGAGAGCGACTGGTCGGCGGCATCGCGGCTGCCCAGATCGAGAAAGTCCTTCGGCGTGAAGACCTTTCCCCGGTCCTGCCCGCGAATCCGGTCCAGAATGTCGTCCTGTATGGTGCTCATGGCTCTGTCTCTCCTGTCAGAAAAGTGTACTCGACTTTCTGACAAATGGCAAGGCCCGAAAACGAACCTGTCGCGCACTCTTTTCCCCGGTTGCCCGATTGGTTAATGCTTGCATGCAGACGGATTCCATGTTATATTAAAATATAACTAATTGAGACTGTATGCTGTTGACCACGCTACGCACCGTCGGCGGATCGGTGATGTTCGCCATCCCCAAGCCGATCCTTGAAGGGCTCGGCCTGTCGGCAAACACGCAGGTCGGCCTGTCGGTGTCCGGCGGCCGCCTGATCGTCGAGCCGCACCCACGGCCCCGCTACACGCTGGCCGAGTTGCTGGAGCAGTGCGACCTATCGGCCCCGGCGACGGACGAAAGCCGGGCATGGCTTGACGCCGGACCGGTTGGCCGCGAAATCATCTGATGGATCGCGGCGACATCTACCATGTCAGCCTCGACCCGATCAAAGGCCGGGAGCAAGCGGGTCCACGATACGTCCTGATCATCTCCCCGCGAGAATTCAACCGGCTTGGGACGCCGTTCGTCTGCCCGATCACGCAGGGCGGCAATTTCGCCCGCGACCGTGGCTTTGCCGTCTCGCTGAGCGGCACCGGCACCAACGCCCAGGGCGTCGTGCTGTGCAATCAGCCCCGCGTCCTCGACCTGCAAAACCGTGGAGCCACCTTCGTCGAGAAAGTCCCTCCGGTCATCATCGACGAGGTGATCGCCAAGCTGCTGACCCTGCTGGAATAGCCCCTCCCACCCCCTGGACCCTGCTAGCCTTTCTCTGTTGCCGGGGACGGCAGATTGCAGACACCACAACCCGGGAAGCCCCGAGGTCGTCCGAGGGTCGTCCAGATGGCCCTCGTTGTCCGTGACCGTCATCCATCCGCCGCCGCAAGCCAGTCTCCCAACCCCGAGTTCCAGGCAGGAAAAGTTCGATAGCCGTACTATCGGCCCGATGTGAATTTCGCCCTTCGCTCCGATGGCCACGATTGACCGGGAACCCCAAACCCTGCCCCCGTTCTCGCCACACAGGTTGGAGGCGGGACGCCTCCTCTACGGCTGAGAAGACCGCACCAGCGCCATGATGGCGTGGATGATATGATGTGGCAAAGTCGGCCACTTTTCCAGCAGTTCGGTCAGTGCCGCATCAGCGCAGCCATAGCGCAACCACTGGCACCCGTGTTCGACGCAAGTATTATGCAGCGAAACGGCTTGCGGAACGGCGTTCGCGGGTGCAATTCCCGCCACCTGTTCGCTCGTCTTTGGTCGAGGCGTTGATATGCTTGGCTCTCGAACAACGCGCGCATATAGCGCGGCAGGTTGGGCTGTTGAAGTGCGCAACTATAACCCGTTCGTTGAAGTGCGCAACTATAAGCCGTTCATAGCCAATGCTCCCGTGTCCGGAATCCAGGCATACTCACATGTGGTAACTTCATCGCGATCTCTTCTGGACCACAGACGGGGTCAGCCATTCCCTGCCTCAGAGCCACCCCGGCGTCTTGAGCGTGAGCGTGCGCTGCTTCCCGTCGATGATGAGTTTCAGCTCATTCTTCACGAGCGCCCGCAGCCCCAGGATCGGCAACCGTGCCGGGGTGGGGACATTGTCCGGTATGACCGCGATGCCCTCCTTCAGCTCCAGCCGGAACGGCGGCCTCTTCGGCAATTTCGATGTCTTCGGCTGATTGGGGTGGATCCACACATTGGCGGACATCAGAGGGATACGATGCCCGCCGATCGTGATCCTCCCCCGTTCCGGTGCCCGCAGACCGGTCCAGCGGTTGAGCTGATCGCGCCGGATGATGAATGTGTGGTTGTGGCCGGTGTCCAGGATCGCGGGGATGCGAGGTGCGCCGGGATCAAGCGCCAGGGCTCGCCGGGTGGCCAGGCTGACCATGACGACAATCTGGTACGGCTTGACTTCGACGAGTCCGTCAGGCGTCCAGACTTCCGACTTGTCTTTGGAGAACGGCAGGCAGTCGAGGATCTTCATACGGCGTACCAGGAGGAGGGGAAATCGATCTCCTCCGGCTCGCGGGATTGCGGCTCGATGACGAAGACGTCGTACTCGTCTTCGGGGATGTCCCGACGGACGATCTCCTTGAGGACATCACGCTGACGGCGGCCGATTTTCACGCGCTCGTCGCGGTGATACGCGACCCACTTCCCCCGGAGCCTCTCGTCCTTGAGGAGTTCGGGCAGATCGCGGAAGAAAGCATCCTGTGACTGGCGGATGCCTTCGGGGATGTCGATGTCCGCAGCGGGCTTGGCTTCGAGGACGTCGCGGACCCGCTCATAAACGTCGTCACGCAGGAGGAAATACACGCGCCGCAACTCGGGGTCCTCGATGCGGACCGGCCGGTCGCCCGCCTGCTCGACGAGTTGCCGTTGCTCGGGGGTCAGTCCGGTCATGATCATGGGTGGGCCTCCATCCGCGATTGTACCATTCCGCTCCCGTGGCGCAAGCGACCGTGGCGACCGGCCGGCACCGGAAAGGCTGTCTGTGAGCTGGTCCCCTGGCGTTCGCGCTTGCCGCCCGGTTGCGCGGCAACAGAGCAGGCCTCTGGTCACGGCTCTGTCGAGGCGATGCCTCTTGGGGAGTCTGGCCAGGCGCGGCACGGATGGAGAGGTCGCGTGTTCGGGACTCGTCTTCCAATCCCACGATCCAGGTGCCGAAAATCCACAGCAATTCCACAGCGATACGGGCTTGACGTGGCAATAGGATGGGGTGGTTGAATTGCCCTCCGTCCTGACGCGGAGCCCGCCCCATGGCGTGGCCAGTCCGAGACAAGTCCGGCAATTTCCTCGTCGGCTTCCGCTGGGGCGGCAAGCCGTTCACCTGCTCGCTGGACACCCGCGACGCTGCGGTCGCCGACGCCGCGGTCGCCCGGGTGGATGAGACCATCATCCGGCTCAAGCGGGGATGGCTCACGATGCCCCCTGAGGCCGAAGCCGGTCTCTTCATCATCTCCGGCGGGCAACTGACGGACAAGCCTGCTGTGGAAACGACCGTCGTCCACAGCACCCCGGCCACCGTCCGTACACTGCTTGCCCGCTATGCTGACTCATTGACGCCGGGGGCGAAGGAAACCAACACCCTCCTCACCGAGTCGATCCATCGCGGCCACCTCTGCGCTCTCCTCGGTGACCGTCCTGTCGCCGACGTCCGGTTCTCCGATCTGCAAGAGTACGTGCACGCACACGCCAGGTCCAGGCGCGACACCGTCACGATCCGCAAGGAACTTGCCACGCTGCGGATGATCTGGAATCGAATGCACAAGCGGGGGTATGCCCCGCCGTTCGCCTGGAAACTCAACGACCTGACGTGGCCGAAGTCCAGTCAGAAGGAGCCGTTCAAGACATGGGCGGAGATCGAGCGGCGGATCGCAGCGGGGGGATTGAACCCTCAGCGGGTCAAGGCGCTGTGGGAGTGCCTGTACCTGGACGAGGCACAAGTCAGCGAATGACTGGCCTGGATCCGTGAGCATGCGCGGCATCCTTTCGTGTTCCCTCTGATCGCTTTCGCCGCGTACTCGGGCGCGAGGCGGAGCGAAATCCTCCGCTCTGAGGTGGAAGACTTTAAGTTCCCACACAGCACGCTCGACATCCGCGAGAAGAAGTCCGACACAGCGCACGAGTACACGATCCGCAGCATCCCGCTCCACCCGACGCTGGCCGAAATCATGCGGGGGTGGTTCCAGGCGCATCCTGGCGGACGCTTCACGATCACTTCGGACGGGCGGGATGCAGAGATGTCACCCCGCATGGCGACCAAGTATTTCCGCCAGGCGGTCGCGGGCGGCAAGTGGCGCGTTTTGCACGGTTTCCACGTGTTCCGGCACTCGCTCGCCAGTATCATGGCGTCACGGGGGAAGGATCAGCGGGTGATCAACGCCATCCTGGGACACAGTACGGAGGACATGGAGCGGCGGTACCGGCACCTCTTCCCAGTAACTCAGGAACAGACGATGAACGATCTGTTCCGATAAACGATCCATCGGAAGAAGTGCGTGTTGAGCCGCCCCATGCTTGCCGGGTCGAAGATCGTGATCGACTGCACGATCGATAGGTCCCGCAACTCAGTTTCGCGAGAGTACTCGTGACCAAGGGAGTTGATCAGCGAATCATCAATACCTTCATGGGACATCAGACGGATCAGATGGCGACCCGCTACCCCATCTGTTTCCGCAGACCTTACGAAGCGCGATCCTGGAACTCACCTCGTAGGGGTAGTAACCGCATGACCCCCTCTTGATCCAATCCTTGGAAGCTTTGATCGACCCCGAGACTCGGGGCGATCCCATGTCTCCGTTACGGTGGACCTGTAAGAGTACTCGCCAGTTAGCCAGCCAACTGACAGCCCAGGGACATCCCATCAGTCATATGACAGTCGCCCAGTTGTTACATGACTTACACTACAGTTTGCAAGGGAATGCCAAGACTAAAGAAGGAAAGCAACATCCCGACCGAGATGCTCAGTTTCGCTACATCCAACGCCAGAGCGAGTCGTTCTTGCGCCGAGGCTGGCCCGTCATCTCAGTCGACACCAAGAAGAAGGAACTGATCGGAAACTACGGGAATTCTGGGCAGGAATGGCAGCCCGAAGGGCAACCTGTTGAGGTAGGCGTGCATGATTTCCCCGACCCGGCCATTCCCAAAGCAGTGCCTCGTGGTGTCTACGATCAGCAGCGCAATGTGGGGTGGGTGACCGTGGGTTGTTCTCATGACACGTCCAGATTGCCCTTCGTTCCGGACGCGGGTCAACTCCGCATGGGAGATCATCCACTCCCGTGATCCGCTGTCGGACCATGCTCAAGAGCGATTGCTGCGTGAGCGCGGGGTCGCGTGGGTCGTCGAGTGCGGAGGCGAATTGTGCGGTGAGCCGGATCTGCTCGTCGCATTGTCGGATCGGGAGGAGTCCGGCGTCGCTGGTCAGGGGTGCAGAAGAAACCTCGATCTCCAGCGGCCGCGCCGGCAAGAATTCGAAGGAAAACAGCGGGACAGATTGTAAACGGGCGTAACTCCTGCCAACCTCCTCCCCTCTGATGGCGCAGGTACTTGTTTCTCAATGCTTTAGGACTTTGATCCTGTCGGAGGGGTCTTCGAAAGGGCTCTCTTCCTGCGGTATGTTCCAGGATGTCGTTGGTCCCGGCACACACCACAGGCAAGAGGAGCCAAATCATGCTGACCACCACCGCGGCCGCCGTCAAGTTCGCTCTTCCGTCGACCCCCGAGCAAACGGCGTGCGCGACGAAGATCGACGAAGGACTTCAGACGTTCTGGAACGTGGTCGAACACCTGCAACACGCCGCCGACCGACAGCAACCGATTCATGAGGTCGAGGAGACTCTCTTTCGGCATCTCTTGGTGATGGGGCACTGGCTGCTCGAAGCGTTCTTGGACATGGCCGGTACGGGGGACGTCGGCCCGATCTTGACGGTCGCGAGCGATTCTCCCGCGAACCCGGACCAGGAACTTCCCCGGTGGGATCAACCCCACACGCGTCCTTATCTGTCGATCTTCGGCGAGGTGGCCATGGAGCGGACCTGCTACGGGCAGGATCGGGTGGAAGCCGCGCCCTTGGACGCCCAACTTCACCTGCCGCAACGCCCGTATTCGTACTTGCTCCAGCCGTGGCTGGGGTCGTTCGTGGTCGATGATGCCCACGCCGAGGCGATCCGCAAGCTGGGGACGATCCTCGGCCTGGAGATCACCGTGAGAGCGTCGGAGGACCTCAACCGCGAGCAAGCCAGCGATGTCGAGGTGTTTCAAAACCGCCTTCCGGTACCGGACGCCGCGGAGGAAGGACCGCTGTTGGTGGTCACGGCCGATTGCAAGGGCGTCCCCCTGGTGCGCAAGGCGCGTCCCGCCGGACGAGGCGAGCGACACTCCACTGCCCGCCCTGGCGAACCCGCGTCGTGGCAAGGGCGAGAAGCAGGGTTTACGCATCAGCCTGGGCTGTCTGGGTGCTCTGGGAAATTGCGACTCGCCTCTGTTGTCCAGTCCGGCTGGCAGGGTATCGGACGGCTTTTGTAGCATCGACCACCTGGAGATTTCGACTTCTTCAGGGATGTCCACGCGAGGACCGTCGGCTCAGAGACGACCGCCATGACTCCGGCCAGCAACCCGGTCTCCATCCTCGATCATTTCGCGGACTTGCCCGATCCCCGCCGCGAACAGGGGCGAATCCACCGACTCGATGAGATCGTCTTCATCGCCACCTGCGCTGTCTTCTGCGGCGCCGATACCTGGGTGCAGATCGCCGACTACGGTCACTCCAAGCGCGACTGGCTCGAGACCTTCCTCACCTTGCCTGGCGGCATCCCCTCGCACGACACCTTCCGACGAGTCTTCTGCCGGCTCGACCCGGTGGCCTTTCAGAAGGGCTTCTCCGCCTGGATCACGGCGCTGATGGCTCGAAACGGATTGACTCCGATCGCCACGGCTCCGCCCGAACTGACACGGATCGCCATCGACGGCAAGGCCCAACGCGGCTCCGCCCGGCGTACCGTCGGCCGATCGGCGCTCCCTGTCGTCAGCGCCGGGTCGGTCGAGAATCATTTGACCTTGGGGCAAGTGGCCACCGACGCCAAATCCAACGAGATTACCGCCATTCCCGAGTTGCTCGAACTGCTCGACTTGAACGGGGCCGTGGTGACCATCGACGCCATGGGCTGTCAGAAGGAGATCGCTGCTGACATCGTCGGCCGAGGTGGTCACTACGTGCTGGCCGCCAAGGAGAATCAGCCGCATCTCTACGAGGACATCAAGCGGGCGTTCGATACCGCGTTGGATCAGGGCGAACCCGGGGTGGACTTCACCGAGTGTCAGACGGAAGAGGTTCGCAGCGCTCGCCAGGAGACCCGCACCTGCTGTGTGATCACCCATCCGGAGGGGATCCGGAACGCGGACCTTTGGATCGGACTGACGGCGATCGTGATGGTGATCAGCCATCGGCTGGTCGATGGTGTGGCGAGCATTGAGATCCGTTACTTCATCAGCAGCACGGCCGCGACGGCGGAGCAGTATCTGCGATGGGTGCGGGGTCATTGGGGGATCGAGAACTCGCTGCACTGGGTTCTGGACGTCTGCTTCCGTGAGGATGACCAACGGCACTGGGCCGGGAACAGCGCGATGAACTTGGCGTGGCTCCGCAAGCTGGCGTTATGTCTGCTCAAGGCGGAGAAGACCAGCAAAGGCAAGAGTATTGCCACTCGGCGCCTGATTGCGGGATGGAAGAACGACTATCTCTTGAGAGTACTGGCCCAAATCCCCGAGAAACCTGGTGCGTAAGCCCTGGGGCGAGAAGGCGAATCAGAAGAAGATGGCGGCGGTGGGGGCGGTGTACACGATCGCGCCGTTTGTGCGCACGGCCGACGAGGTGATCGACGAGGTGATGCGGAAGAAGGCGCGTGCGCGTCGTCCCAACCCGCAGCACAAACGAGTGCGTGCGGAGTTGTGGGTGGGCAAAGTGGCGTTGTTCTTGTGGTTGGCGGATGAGGTGATCCGCCGCAATCCACAAGGGAGCAAGCCTGTGATCTTTCTCTCGGATGGGGAACGGGCGCTGCAAGACCGTCAAAGTGAGTATTTGCCGGAAAACACGGTCTGTATCGAGACTTTAGCACCACCACCGGGAGTTTCTTGCCCCGGAATGATGGACGGTCCTCATCCGCCTGCGTCCCGCAGGCACCTCGGACGGCCCCAGACTTGTCCCGGAGAGACTTCAGGACAAAGCATGGCGTGTAACTCGTTGACCAGCAACGTTCCGCCCTGTTTCTGAGGCCCCGCCAAGATCCAGTTTCCTCAAATCCCCGGTGATGGTGTAAAGTCTCTCTGTATCTTGGATTTGTTTCATGTGATGGAACGGTTGTGGAAGGTGGCCTGGTGTTTCTTTGAGGAGGGGAAAGAGAAGCGCAAGCGCACCAGTGGGTGGAGAAGCGTCTCCAGCGGTTGCTGGAGGGGCACGTGGCCGCAGTGATCCGGGGGATGCGATACCAGGCCACCCAGCGTGGTTTGAAGGGACAGAAGCGGAAAACGGTGCGGGATGCGGCGGCGTATTTCGAGCGGAATCGCGATCGGATGCAGTATGACGTGTACTTGGCGGCGGGTTATCCGATTGGCAGTGGCGTGGTCGAGGGCGCGTGTCGGCATCTGGTGAAAGACCGCCTGGAGCGGACCGGGATGCGCTGGCTGCCGTCCGGTGCGCAGGCGATGCTGGACCTCCGAGCCACCTACCTCAATGGCGAGTGGGAGGCCTTCTGGAACTTCCACGTTGCGCAGGAGGATGAACGGCTCTACGGCAAAATACGGGAGGCTGGGTGAGGTGAATCCCCAGTAGTTACACCCTTTTCAATTGCTCACGAAATTGCCCATACTTTTTTCCCGGATTGCAGGGACCGTGTGGCAACTGCGCAAGAAAAGAGCACATGGAAGAGGGCGACTGGCAGCTCGAAATGCTGTGCAATGTTGCGGCCGCTGAACTTCTCATGCCCATCGGCAGTTTTCCGAACCTCAGGGAGAAGGCGCTATCGATTGACACTCTAATGGAACTCCGGCGACAGTATGACGTTTCGACTGAGGCGATCCTCCTTCGCGTTGTTCGACTGACGGATACCCCTTGTATGGCCTTTTGCGCATCCCGGCATGACCCCACCACGCAATCAAGCCCCTATCGAGTTGACTATTGTATCGGGTCGAAGCAATGGTCCTTCCAGTTGCCCAGCGGCACGGTTCTCCCCGACTCAACCGTCGTTCGTGAATGCACTGCGATCGGTTTCACGGCGAAGGGTGATGAGCAATGGCCAAACGCTGACAAGCCGTTTCACATCGAGGCCGCTGGCATCCCCCCTTATCCGAAACATCGCTACCCTCGGGTTGTCGGAATTGCTCGCCTTCTCGACAACTTCAGCAAGACTCCCCCGACGATCACTAGCCTGTGCGGCGACGCAACGCAACCACGGGGAGACAGCCCACGAATTGTTTGCCACGTGGTCAACGACAAAACACCTCGATGGGGTGGGGGTTTCGCCCAGGGCCAGCGCATATCAATGTCGTTGAAGAGTCAGGACTTCCGTGAGGAAGTCCGTGTTCATCATGCACCGAATCATCTTGCCGCGGAGGCTGTCTTTGACGGGATGACGCTTCAGAAGGGTCACGGCGAAGCGTCTCAGCCAGCTCAGATTGTTGCCCAGCGTTCGCTCGCGTGTGCGGCTGTCGTCCTCGCGGAAGTTCACATCCAACACCCAGTGCATCGACTCGATGCCCCAATGACCGCGGACCGCCTCGCTGAATCGCTTGCCGCTGAGATAACGGCTGAGAATGTAGTACCGCGTCTCGTCCGTTTCGCTGCCGTCGGCGTGCTGCGTCACCCGCAGTGAGTAGCCGATGGCCTTGATCCACGGCCATTCCTTCTTGAGCGCGAAGTCGGGCGGAATCCTTGGTGAGGAAGTACGATCGTTCATCGATCCGACCGTGGCCCGGCTTCGCTCGTTTCATGGCTTCGATACTTGAGATCCTCCAGGTCGCGCTCGAGGTGTTTCTCGAAGTACGCTCTCGATCGCCTCCCGGAGCTTCGGCTGGTTGTCCTTGACGCTGATCACGAAATCGCCACCGCCGTCGACGATGTCGCGTGCGATCTCTTTCTGGCAGCCCATGGCGTCGATCGTGATCAACGAGTCCGTCAGGTCGATCTGCTTCAGGAGCTGGGGAATCGCCGTGATTTCGTTGGATTTCTCCTCGGTCGCGACCTGGCCCAGGGCGATCCCTTCCTCGCTGGCCCAGGCGCGTGACGATGTGCAGCGGACCGAGGTCTTGCGACGCATCGTGGGACCGCCGATTGGTCTTGCCGTCGATGGCGATCAGCCGGTCCGGGTCGCTGTCGTCGGTCTGGATCGCGTGGGCGATCCAGTCCTGAAAGCACTTCTGGAAGGCCTCGGGCTTCAGCGCCATCAACAGGCGACGGATGCAATCGCGCGAGGGGATGCCGTTGGGAAGCGAGAGGAACTGCTCCAGCCAATCGCGGCGATTCGGACGCCCAGCGATGGATGGCCGTGGGACCATCGCAGCCACACACCATGCCACACACCGCGATCACCACGATATCGACCAAGAGATGTTTGCGATTCCGCGTATGCCGCGGGTCGGAGAGCGACTCGAAGTAGGAACCGATCGCTTCGACGTTCACCCATTTGGTGGCCATGCGACGCATCCTGGCATGAGGGCACGGGCTCGCGGCGCAACCCTGGGATCACGCCAGATCGCGAGCACCGTGATGCGCCAAGGTGTAACATGTCACGGTTGATCGCGCTAGACTGTACAGATTACCTATTTATGCGCGCTGGCCCTGGGGTTTCGCCCTCGTTATCCGTCGCCGGTTCCCCGATGTCCAGGACGATTTCATCTCTTGGATTCAACAGAACCCGGACCAATTGTCGCTGGGTAAAACTCGCCTATGCGACGTGGACGATTCCTTGGCAGTCTTCAGCATGATTTGCCAGAAGGGATACGGTCCAGGGCCAGCGCGCATAAATAGGTAATCTGTACAGTCTGGCGCGATCGACCGCGCCATGTTACATCTTGGCGTATCACGGTGCTCGCGTTCTGGCGTGATCCAGGGTTTCGCCGCGAGGCCGTGCACCTCATGCCAGGATGCGTTGCATGGCCACCCGATGGATAAACATCGAACCGATCGGTTCCTACTTCGAGTCGCTCTCGGACCCGCGACATCTGAGGAATCGCAAGCATCTGTTGATCGACATCGTCGTGATCGCGGTGTGTGGCATGGTGTGTGGCTGTGATGGTCCCACGGCCATTCATCGCTGGGCGTCCAACCGCCGCGAGTGGCTGGAGCAGTTTCTGGCGCTGCCCAACGGCATCCCCTCGCGCGACTGCATCCGTCGTCTGTTGATCGCGCTCAGGCCCGAGACCTTCCAGAAGTGCTTTCAGGAGTGGGTCATCGACGCGATGCCGCCCGACGAGAGCAACCCGGACCGGCTGATCGCCATCGACGGCAAGACCAATCGGGGGTCTCACGATGCGGCGCAGGACCTTCGTCCGCTGCACATCGTCAGCGCGTGGGCCAGTGAGGAAGGAATCGCTCTGGGCCAGGTCGCGACCGAGGAGAAATCCAACGAAATCACGGCGATCCCCCTGCTCCTGGAGCAGATCGAACTGACGGACGCGGTGGTCACGATCGACGCCATGGGGTGCCAGAAGGAGATCGCACGCGACATCGTCGACGGCGGCGGCGACTTCGTGATCAGTGTCAAGGACAACCAGCCGACGCTCCGCGAGACGGTCGAATCGTACTTCGAGAAACACCTCGACCACAACCTGGCCGATCTCAAGTATCGCAGCTATGAAACCAGCGAAGCCGCGCACGGCCGGATCGATGAGCGGTCGTACTTTCTCACCAAGGTTCCGCCCGACTTCGCGCTCAAGAAGGAATGGCCGTGGGTCAAAGCCATCGGCTACTCCCTGCGGGTGACCCAACACGCCGACGGCCATGAAACCGACGAGACGCGATACTACATTCTCAGCCGGTATCTCAGCGGCAAGCGCTTCTGCGAGGCGGTGCGTGGTCATTGGGGCATCGAGTCAATGCACTGGGTGTTGGACGTGAACTTTCGCGAGGACGACAGTCGCACGCGCGAGCGCACGCTGGGCAACAATCTCAGCTGGTTGCGGCGCTTCGCGGTGACGCTTCTGAAGCGTCATCCCGTCAAAGACAGCCTCCGCGGCAAGATGGCCCGTTGCATGATGAACACGGCGTTCCTCACGGAAGTCCTGACTCTTCAACGACATTGATATGCGGCTGGCCCTGGGATACGGTCCTTCCAAGAAGCCGCGCGTCAGGTACACCGCTATGAAGGCGTGCCTCGAACAGCTGGCCGACATCGCAACAGAGCGTCGCGCAAGCGTTCACATGCCGAGAATCGGCTGTGGGCAGGCCGGTGGATCGTGGCAGGTCGTAAGCGAACTTGTTGATGAAGCGATCTGTCGACGCGGGATCCGCGTGACCGTCTACGATCTCCCCAACACTGAAATTAGTCCCACCGCGATCCTTTCCAGACTCTTTGAAGAATGACGCAGCCTCACCTGCTCGGAGGCCAACCACCTTGGTCAAGCGGATCATCTTACTATCCGGTCCCATTGGTTCTGGGAAAACGACGCTGTCTCGGAACTTGGAACGCCGCTTCGGTATTGTGCCACTGAAGACCAAGGAGATTATCAAAGAACTCTCCAGCCACATCAAACCCGAGCGCGGTGTCTTGCAACTTCTTTTCCGCACATCTGCCGACCCATATCTCCGAATTTCCGACCGGTTGGCGAGTCCGCGGACCGGAGGCGTGCCTCCGGCGGTGGCGTGTCCCACGCCGGCTGGCGAACGCCTGACCGGAGAGTGAGTGCGCCCCAGAAATCGGACCACCGAAACGGCGATCTTTTGTCAATCCTATCACTGTGATCGCTGCATGCTAATCCATTGTTGCTCGAACTCGCTCGGCGTCAAGTACCCCAGCGCCGAGTGAATCCGCTTCCGGTTGTACACCTCGTCGAGGAATCGTCCCAGATGCCGCCAGGCATCGGCGAAGTCCTCGTACTCCGACAAATCCACCTCCTCCTCTTTAATTGTTCTCATGAGTCTCTCAGCATATCCATTCTCTTTGGGTTCGCCCACGTTTGCCATGCTGATCTGCGAATGTGTCGCCTTCAGCATCTCGACGTAGGCCGTGGCCGCATACTGCACCCCCTGGTCGGAATGATGGATCTCCGGGCGTCCTCGTTCCAACGCCCGTTTCAGGGCCGTGATCGTCAACTCTTGCTCCAGGCTGCGGCCCAGATGCCAGCCTCGGATGCAGCGGGTGAACACGTCCATTAACACTGCCAGATACACGAACTCCTTTTTCAATCGGATGTACGTGATGTCGGCCACCCAGACCTGTTCCGGGCGGCTCACCTCCAGGCCCTCGACGAGGTTCGGGTAGCGGGGGTACGGATGATCGCTGTCGGTCGTCCGAGGCTTTCTTTTCGGGGTCTGGCCAGCAATACCCAGTTCATGCATCAACCTCCGTACAACCTTGGAATTGACGATGTGGCCCTGACGATGGAGCATGATGGTCAAGCGCCGGTAGCCGTAGGTGGGCCATTGACCGGCCAATTCCTTCAAGGCGTCTCGAACCGGCTGGTCCTCCGGCAGCCGGGGTTGATGGTAGAGGGCGCTGCGATGCACGTCGAGGGTATCACATAAGAATCGGAGCGGATATTGATCCTTGAGTTGGTGGATCACCTCCCGTTTCTGGTCGAGGCCACATCCAGCAGTGTCGAGGCTTTTTTTAAAACCTCGATCTGCCGGGTAGCCCGGCCGAGCAGTTGCTCCAACTCGGCGATGCGGGCCTGGTCCTCGTCATGCTGGTCGTCGCCCTCGAAGAGGGTATGCGCTCGCTCCAGGAAGGTGGCCTTCCAGGTGGCCAGCAGGTTGGGGCTGAGGGCGTGCTTGCGGCACGCCTCGGCCGAGGACTGAACACCGGACCAGATCTCCAGGACGATCTGGGCCTTGAACTCGGGCGTGAATCGGCGTCGTTTCTTCATGCGATTGCGTCTCCCTGCGGACCTCCAGGTTCATTATGCACCTGTCCGATCCGAGGGGCGCACTTCAGAGGGCTGGCTGGTGCTCGGCCGCGCAATCCCGCCGCGGCCGGCCCTCACGCCCGCACAGCCACGCGACCCGTACGTCGAATCCTTTCCCGCTGTCAAGCAGACCAGGTGTCCTGGTCGTCCCACGCACATAACTTTGGCGGCCCCCCACGGACGCCCTCTCACCAAAGGGCGATGCGCGCCCGGAAGAGCGCCGCGCAAACACCTGATTTCATGCGACAATCACGTTGTCCTCGTGGTGAATTTCGGTTCTTCACCGCGTTCCGGATAATGGGCCGGTCCATTCATCATACGTCAATGCTCTGACGGCCCGACACGCTTGCCTCGGGGACAATCCTGTTCGTGGGACACGCCGCGACAGACGCGCGCCACAGGTGTCGGCGCCCGCGCGTCCCCCACCCATGCCAGGAGCCACTCCCATGAAGCGCCCCGAGCAACATCACGGTCCCCACGCCGAGCACGATCCCGAGCGCGCAGAGCGGCCCTGCGCCGGCGCGGTCGCCCGCGCCGACGGGCGAACGCTCACGTCGCGTCAAGTCGCCGCGCTGCCTCTCCTCGACCACGTCCTGGAGAAACTGCGCCTCGCCGAGTTCCTCCGCGAGTACCTCCCCGGCACAGACCCCCGCACACGCGTCGCCTCCGCGACGACCCTGCTCGTGCTGTTGAAGAACATCTTGCTGGCCCGCGAACCCCTCTACGGCGTGGGCGCATGGGCACGCCGCTACGTTCCCGAACTCTTGGGCCTGTCCCCCGAGCAAGTCACCGCGCTCAATGACGATCGCGCCGGCCGCAGCCTCGATCACCTCTTCGATGCCGCCATCCCCACCTTGACCCTGCGCGTGGCCCAGCACCTGGTGCGTGTCTTCGGCGTGTCCCTCGACGAACTCCACAACGACTCCACCACCATTACCTTCCACGGCGACTACGAGCACGCCGACGAGGAACGCACCCTCCGCGGACAACTGCGCCAGGCCATTACCTGGGGCCACAACAAGGACCATCGCCCCGACCTGAAGCAGTTGCTGTACGTCCTCACGGTGACGCGTGATGGTGCTGTCCCTGTACAGTTCCGAGTGGAGAGCGGCAACACCACCGACGACTCCACTCATCGCCAGACCTGGGACTTCCTCTGCCAGTTGACCGGCCGGCGCGACTTCCTCTATGTGGCCGACTGCAAGCTGGCCACCACCGAAAACATGGCCCACCTACACGAGAACGGCGGCCGGTTCGTCAGCGTACTGCCCCGGACACGCAGTGAAGATGCGGCCTTTCGCGCCAGACGCGTCGGGGCCAGGCCCGTTGGCGACACCTCCACGACAAGGTGGACGAGCACGGTGAGGTCGTCGACCACTTCCTGATTCACGAGCCCGAACGGGCCAGCGCCGAGGGCTACCGCGTGCTCTGGTATCACAGCGCGCAAGGCCGAGTGCGATGCGCACGCCCGCCACCGTCGGCTGGAACGGGCCGGGAAACAACTGACCGAGTTGCAGGAGAAGCTCGCTTCCCCCCGCACACGCTACCGGGATCGAACCCAGGTGGTGAAGGCGGTCGAGACGATCCTGGCCGAGTACGAAGTCGCCGAGTGGCTCGACGTGACGGTCGTGGAGAAAGTGGAGGAACGCTACCGCCAGGAGCACCGCGGCCGTCCGACTGCCAACACACGTTACGTCAAAGAGGAACGTTTACGCTTCGATATCACGATCCAGTTTCGCCCTGAGCGGTTGGCGGAGGAAGCGCTCTGCGATGGGGCCTTCCCGCTGATCACCAACGACCAGACGCTGTCCCCGCTGGAGTTGCTCCTGTCTTACAAACAACAACCTCTGATCGAGAAACGTTTCCAGCAACTGAAGACGGACTTCGTGGTGGCCCCCGTGTTCCTGAAGGAGGCCAGTCGGGTTCAAGCGTTGCTGTGTGTGTACTTCTTCGCCTTGGTCGTGGAGTCGCTCCTGGAGCGGGAGGTGCGCCGCGCGAGGGAGCAAACGGGGACCGAGAGCCTGCCGCTGTATCCCGAGGGCCGCCCCTGCCGCCGCCCCACGGCACGGCGGATCCTCGACCTGTTCGACGACGTGCAACAACACGAACTGACGACCGACGCGAAAACCACCACGCTGTTCACCACGGAACTGACCCGCGTGCAACGCCAGGTGCTCCGCCTGCTGGGAATCCCGAGGGCCTATCGAGCGCTGATCCCTGATCACGCCCGCCGGAGAATATTCCCAGATATTCTCACGCAGATGTGCGGAAAGTAGGTCATAGCGATCCGTGAACACGCGAAAGAGCAACTCCACCCCGGACCGGCTGAACGACACGTAGCCCAGCTCGTCGCAGATGAGCAGGTCCGCCCGGTCCAGTTGCTTCAAGAACCGCTCCAGCGTGTATTGCTTCTGGGCCTGCTCCAGGCAACTGACCAAGGCCGCCGCCGTGAAGAACCGCGCCCGGTAGCCGGCGCGACAGGCCGCTTGGCCCAACGCCAGGGCCAGGTGGGTCTTGCCCGTGCCGGGACTGCCGATGAAGCAACAATTGTACTTCTGTTCGATCCACTCGCCCCGGGCCAGGTCCAGGACCTGGGGCTTGGACAGTTGCGGCATCACGCTGAAGTCGTAGGTGTCGAAGTCCTTGAGCACCGGGAAATCAGCCTGGTTGATCCGTGCCGTCAAGGCGTTGGCTGCACGGGCCGCCAGTTCGATCTCCGTCAACTTCAGCAAGAACTGTTCATAACTCTGGTTGGAACTGGACGCCTCGCGGGCCAGTTTCTCGAACTCCAAGCCCATCGCGGGCAACCGCAGTTGCTTCAGATGGGCCTTGAGCAACTGAATGGCCAGCTCATCCGTCATCGAACCCCTCCTCTCTCTCCCGGGAACCCCAGGGCTGGAACCGGGCCGGACCACCCGGCCCGGCCACGCGACATCAAATCACTGGAGCGAACTTTGTTCGTATGATGATGCTCCTTCCTGATAGAGTTTCCGCCCCGGTCAGCCGCTCCGACCTCAGGCCGGCCTCCAGACCCGGCCGCGTCCAGGAGCTGATTGAATCGGCTCAGGTCGGGCCGAGGCACTTGAATCCCATTCAGAATCGAAATCTCATATTCACATCGTTCCTTGATCTCCTTGTTCCTGGTCCTGGGCGGCCAGCGCTGCGGTCCGCTGGCAGGATCGCCTCGACCGTCAGGACCTGGTCCGCGCGACAACTCACGATCGCCCGCTCCACCCGCGTCTGCGGGTGCACCCGCAACAGCTCCAGGACGCGGATGAACTGCCGTGTGCCCGCCAACGCTCCGTGCCGCGCCTCCCACGTGGCACGCAGTTCGGCGAAGGCGGCGGGCAGCTTCCAGTCGCGGTACACCGGCGCGTGGTCCAGCGCCGCGGGCTTGCGGCTCAAGGTCGCCAGATAGTGCAGCGGATCGAGCACCGGCGCGCAGCGCCCATAGACGCGGGGATGCGACGCGACCACCTGACCGCCCGCCACGATCACGACGCGATCGACATACCCCTTGACCGTCACCGGCGCGAAGGCCCAGGTGCGCGGGACGCTGTAGCGGTTGTTGTCGAAGTTGACCGTCTGGTACTTGTCCACCGGCACGGCGGGCCGCACGATGCAGGCATCGAAGGGCCGACTGGGCAGCCGCCCTGCGACGGCCCGCTCCTCGGCGAAGCGATCGGCAATGAGGAACGGCCCGGACATCGACTGCACGGTGCGCTCTTGCTCGGCCAGGCAGCGCTGCCGGAACCGGGCGTTGAGCGCCTCCAGGTCGGCGACGTGGGGCACCGGGGTGGCGAAGCGCCGCTGGACCGCCTTGACCGTGGACTCGGCATCGGGCTTCTCTTGGCCGTGCGCCGGCAGACAGAACCGGGGTTCAAAGGCGTAGTGACTGGCCAGGGCCGCGTAGCGGGGATGGAGCTGCCGCTGGCGGCCCTGGAGAATGACGGTGGCGACCGTCTTGGGGTTGTCCCACCAGACCTCCTTGGCGACCGTGCCGAAGAACTCGAAGGCACAGACCATGCCGTGCAGGATCGCCTCGGTACGCTCACACGGCAGGGCGATCACGAAGGGATAATTCGAGTAGGCCCAGACGGTCACCAAGACGGGGATCTGGCGTCGTCCGTCGGGGAAATCGACGTGGATGTGACCGAAGTCGGCCTCCAGGCGCTGGCCCGGGGGATGGGCCAGCGGAATGAAGGTCTCGCGGTGTTGCCGCCGATGCGCGGACCGATAGCGCCGCACGGGTCCGTACGAGCCGGTGTAGCCGTGCTCGTCGCGGAGGCGACGGAAGAGCTGCATGGCGGTGTGCCGCTGCTTGGGGGGCGCGTGCTCGTCGTCGGCCAGGATCTGGTCGATGAGCGACTGAAAAGGGCCGAGGACGGGGGCGAGCTGTGGCCGCGTCCGGGTATAGGGGAGCGGCTCGGCCTGGCTCAAGACCTGGCGGATCTTGGACCGCGAGTGATGAAACGCGCGGGCGATCTGACGGATGGACAGGCCATCGCGATGCGCCCGGCGAATGGCACCGTAATCGTCCACCGTAAGCACATCCCTGACCTCCCGGAGAACTGGGATTCGCAAGCGGAATCCAGCCTACGAGGAGGTGGCTTGGGTGGGTCCGTTTTAGGCGCTCATTCTGCCCCTGGGTGGGTCCGTTTTAGGCGCTCATTTCCATGGCTCAACTCCCCGAGGGACTCGGGCATGTCGCATCAAGGCACGGATGGTCTTACCTGTTCCACGCCTCATCATCAAGCCCTGAAACAGTCGCTCGACTGGCTCCTGGTGTCGGCGCGGCTTTCGAACCTGACCTTTCGCGGGGAATGTTCGTGGACGCCAAAGGGCCTGATCGTCATGGCGATCCTCTGGGCGTGGTCCGACGAGAAGTCGCTCACCAAGCGGTTCTCCCACGCCCGCAAGGTCGTCATCGCGATGGACATCCTGACGCGCGTCCCGGCGGCGACGTACCAGGCGTTCCTCAAGATGTTGACCACCTGGACCGTCGTGCTGGCGACGGTGCTCTTCGACGCTCTTCGCCGGCGCATGCGATCGGATCTCGCCGCACGGTTCGAGGTCGGCGGATTCCCGGTCTTCGGCGTGGACGGCAGCCGTCTCGAACTGCCCCGCACCGCATCCAACGAAGGGCGGTTTTCGCCCGCCAAAACGCGCCGGCCGACGCGATCGAAGGCGAAGGCGAGATCGCGTCGGCGGGCGCGTTCCCAGGCGTCCCGCGCACGCCGCGCCCGCCAGAAGAAGGCGAACAGTCCGCAGATGTGGCTGACGACGATGTTTCATGTCGGGACCGGGTTGCCCTGGGATTGGCGGATCGGCCCGTCCGACAGCAGCGAGCGCGACCACCTGCGGCACATGATCGCGGCCCTGCCCGCCGGGGCCTTGATCAGCGCCGACGCGGGCTTCGTCGGGTACGAGACCTGGAAGGCGATCCTGGACAGCGGACGACATCTCTTGATCCGAGTCGGGGCGAACGTGCGATTACTCAGGAAATTGGGCTACGTCAAGGAGAAGGCGGGCCTGGTCTACCTCTGGCCGGATGGCCAGGCCAAGCGGAAAGAACCGCCGCTGGTGTTGCGGATGGTCGTGGCGTGCGGCGGACGGCATCCGGTCTATCTGGTCACGTCGGTGCTCGACGAGACGACCCTCTCGGACTCCCAGGTGGTGGAGATCTACGCTCTTCGCTGGGGGATTGAATTGTTTTATCGCCACTTCAAGCAGACGTTCGAGCGCCGCAAGTTACGGAGCCATCGCGCGGAGAACGCCGAACTGGAGGCGACCTGGTCGTTGCTGGGACTCTGGGCGATGATGTTGCACGCCCAGGTGATCCTCTCGGAAAAGGGGGTGCCGCCGAAGCGGATCAGCATTGCCGGAGTGCTCCTGGGGTATCGAGGTGCGCTGCGCGAGTACAAGAGCCCTCCCGATCCCGGGGAATCGTTGTACGAGATGGTGGGCAAGGCCGTGATCGATCCTTACAAGCGAGCCAACAAGAGCAGTAGAGACTATCCTCGCAAGAAACAGGAACAGGCGGCTGGAGCACCCAAGGTCCACAACGCGACGAAAGCACAAATGAACGCTGCAAAAGAGATTAGAGATCAAATTCCGTTACGGTTAACGGCGTAGGGTGCCACGGGTTCCGCTTTGGGAACCCGTGTTCGGGGCCGGCAGACACGGGTTCCCAAAGCGGAACCCGTGGCACCCGAGCGTTTCGGATGGACACCCCGGTTTCGTTACGACAGTGTCGAAAAGGCCCAGCCGGTCCAGCTCGAACCGGAGAAACCTCAGGTCGAAATAGACGTTGTGGGCGGCGACGACGCACCCCGACAGGGCATGGAGAAGCTCTCTCGCGAGGTCCTCGAAGCGGGGAGCATCGAGGACGTCCCGGTCCGTGATCCCGTGGATCTCCGTGGCACCCATACGGCGATCGGGGTTGACCAGGCTGTCCAATACGAGTCGTGGTTTCGACCGGGGATCGACTCGAACCACCGAGAACCTCGACCACGCGGTCCAACCCGGCACAGAAACCCGTCGTCTCAACATCGAGCACGGCGATCGGGGTCTCTTGGATCAGGAGCTCGTGAATGCCGCGGGACATGGATCGGTCGAACCCAGGTGGCCGGCGCTGACGCAAAGACCCGAGAGTGGCCCGATCTTACGAGGAGCATAGCGGTCGTACCAGGGCGTAACAGACAGGGCGGCCTTCTGATCGTCACCGTCGGCTCGAGTGCGGTCGGTCGGGGCCAACCACGCGGGTGACAGGATAAGCACTCTGGTCGAAGGCATGGTAGACCGACCGCCGGGCTGGATTCTGGCCGCTCCCTGGCTCTTGCGGTTCACGCGCGGGCTGCATACACCAACGTCCCCCATGCTGAGAAGGGCGTGAATTCGGTCGGACGCGGTCAGGAACAGCGCCGACTCCTTTGAGCTACCGTCCGGCATTGCGTGAGATCGTCGAGAACGACTTCCCGGCTCCGGCGATGGTTCTGGCCAGGCAGGGCGACGGGGAGCCCGTCGCCGTTGGGGACGAGCGACTCTTGAGCCGCAGGGGCCCGGCGGCGTCCTCGTTCGAAAGCCGGCGCCGGACGGTGTGGACAGATTGGACGGTTGTTTGTCCAAAACTATGGGCGGTGCATGATTTTCTTTCACACGATCCCGTCCCTCTTCTCCAGAAGAGAAGAACGGCTCCAGGTAGGCGCGCAACGAGAGCGCCTGGGACGCGCCCGCCGCGCCCCTGCGCGTGGGAACCGGCTGGATGGGAACGGCCGTCGGCCCACTGCTGTCCTCGGGTCTCGCTTGAGCCCGCAGGGAAAACGTTCACGACCTCTCGGCATCTCCCTGCGGGCCGATTCCCTGGTGGGGTCTGTCCATGCAGCGCCGCTCCTGTTTCGTCCCGATCCGATCTGGCGAATGTCCCGGTGGACAGTTGGTAGAATGTGCGGGGAAAAGCTTTCCTCAAGAGAGAATCTTCGGCTCTCTTGCATTCCCGATGACGATGGTTGATACCCGACCAGGCCCCAACGCGAAAGCGCGAGGAGACGACGGGCCTTCGCCTCGCCAGGCGGTGTGGATCATCCGAAATGGGGGCGAGTCCCGCTTTGGCATGGCCCGTTCCACCCCCCACGAGCGCAGGGCCATGATTGCACGGCGCGCATTGCGCGACAAGAATGGCAACATGCCCACCCCAGGATCGAGGAACAACTCATGCGATTCTCCCTTGTGGCTCTGGCGTGGCTTGCCCTGGAAGGCGCGGTCCCCCACTCGTGCGAGGCGGCCCCACGCACGGTCACGATCACCGACCCCACCGGGATCGCTTGGAAGAGCGACCTCGTCCATTACACTCTGGTATTCCCGCCGCAGGAGCCCTTACGGACGGCCACCGCCTGCGTCGAGTCGTCGGGCAAGGCAATCCCGAGCCAGGTGAGCGATGTGGTGCGAGACGACGACGGCGTGATCCGGTCGATGAACGTCTGGTTCCAGGCCGACGTGCCGGCCGACGCCACGGTGGCGTACCTCATCACTCCGGGGAAAGAAGGGCCACGCGGCCCGGGTGTCACGGTCCGCAGCACGCCGGAGACGATCGAGCTGACCACGCAGGCGCCGGAGGGCATCGGCATCCGTCTGCTGGCCGGGACGAAACGGTTCGATTGGCCCATCCCGGCCGCCGAGGCGCCGGGGCCGATCCAAGGGCTGCTCCTGCCTTCCGGCGCGTGATCGGCCAGGGGCGGCTCGAAGTGCCGTTCCGCGTGCTGGGGTACGAAGCCGAGGTGACGGCCCACGGCCCCCTGTTCGCCGAGGCGCGGGTCCGGTACCAGTTTGACACCGGCTACTGGAACTTCACGGCCCGCGTCGTGCAAGGCTCACCGCTGGTTCTCATCGAGGAAGAGCTGGACAACGGCTGGAACGAGCAGAGCGCCGAGCGCGTCGATCGGTTCTATTCGTTCGCACTGGGGAGTGAGTCATTCAAACCGACGCAGGCGTTCTATTGTGGGCGGGTGGACAAGCCCGAGTACAAGACGCTCCTGGACACGGCGCTGCAGCCGGAGGTGGCGGCCGTGGAACGTCAAGCGTTCGCGGCCGGCACCATCACCCACGGGTACACGCTTTCCTTTGCCGCGGACCGCACCGACTACCATCTCATTGGCTGGCCCTGCTGGTCGCCGCGCACCGGCGTGGCCGTGCGGTTCGTCGAGCCGGGGGGCGACGCGATCGGTTTCGTCGCCGTCCGCACGACCTCCTGGCGCAACCCGATGGCCGTGCGGTTCCGCGTGACCACCAAAGGCGAACTGCGGGCTTGCCTGCCGTTGCAGGTCTACGAGCAGGCATGGCCGACCGACGGCTACGGCCGCAACAGCCCCAACGCCACCGGCAAGACGATCGGCGTGCCGGCCACCACCGCACGACGCGCCTACGGCATCATGCTCAGCCGGGCCGAGAACGAGGTCGAGCAGAAGCTCGACTCGTTCTTGCGGGCCTCAGCCAAGGCGGGGACCTGGACGCTGGACGAGGTGAAGGATTGGATCGTCGATTGGCCCGACCCGCTGGCCAATGCCTCCTGGGCTGTCCACGGGAGCCCCGAGTCGGAAGAGATGCTCCAGCACGCCCGCCGCTTCGCCGCCTGCAAGCGGGCCGCCGGCAACTTCGGCCTCTTCTCGATGCACGACTACTTCTTCGTCACCGAGTGGAACAGGGTCGGCAAGCACACGCCGGACGAGCTGCCGGGCCTGGCCAACGACCCGAAACTGATGACCGCCGCCGAGCGCAAACAGCTCCGCCGCCTGTATGCCTACCAGGCCTACGTGATGAACTCGCGTGCGGTGTTCCCCTGGGGCGCGGGCTGCCACCTGGGCAATCCGAACATGTCGATGATGGCCATCAATGCGCGGGTGTTCAGTGCGACCCTCATCAAAGACCACCCGCAGTTCCAAGCCTGGGGCGCCTGGAGCACGGCGTTCGCCCGCGACTACATCGAGCGCTTCACGCGGGAGTCCGGGGCCACTTACGAGTGTCCCCACTACACGCTCGGCGCAACGTGGGGCCAGATGACCCAAGCCAACGCGGTGCTCCGCGAGGCCGGCATCGGCGATATCTTCACCAGTGAGCGTTTCAAGAAAAGTGTGCCCTTCACCTTCCACTGGCTGCTGCCGCCCGACCTGCGCTTCTTCGGCAAGCGGACCATCATGCCCGTCGGGAACACGTCGTACCAGTCGGTGTCGCCCGACATGGCCCGGCAATTGGTGACCGAATACCGGGACAGCGACCCCACGCTGGCCGGCCAACTCCAGTGGTTCGCTAACCAGACGCTGCCCGCCGACCAGCAGATCACGCTGGTCCAAGACGTCGTGCCGAAGCTGGGCAGCGTGTGGGTGAAGGACTACGGCGTGGTATTCCGGCACGGCTTTCAGACGCCGTACGAGACCTACTTCCACATGATGGCTGGTAATTGCCTGGGCCATTACGAAACCACCGACCAGATGGTCTACACGCTCTATGCCAAGGGGCAGCCGATCCATCTGCACTTCGGCAACGGGTATTTCCCACCGTTCGAGCGACCCTGGCTGCGCAACGGCGTCGCCGTCGATCATCGCCGTCATGGGGGCTACGAGCGGCTCTACGCGAAGATCGAGACGGCGGCGCTGTTGCCGGCCACCGAATACGCCCATGCCTCGTCGGACATCGACGAGCTGCTGCCGCCGTGCTCGGAGTCTCCGCCCGACTACCCCGGGCCGGACACGCGGCCCGAGGAACCCGTCGAGCGGCTGCCGTTGATGACGTGGCACCGGCAAGTGCTGTTCGTCAAGGACGACGATCCGAAGGGGCCGAACTACTTCGTCATCCGTGACAGCTTCGGCGGCAAGCCGATCAAGCCCACGGAGGACAGCTTCTGGTTCCTCGCCCACGGCATGACGCGCAAGGGTAACGTCTTCCATTTCGACGGACAGTTGCCCGTCGACATGGACGTGTTCGTAGACGAGCCCACCGATTGCCAGCCGGAGCTGGGCGCGTTCCAGCACATTCAGCAGCCTTACGCCCGCATGACGGGGGATGACCTGAAGTATTATCCCGACGGAATACGTCAAGAGAAGCAGCTTCTGCTACGGCTGAAGCAGCCGGCCGGGCGGGGCTACTTCGTCGTGCTCTATCCGCGCCTGAAGGACGGCGATCCGGCAGCGGCGTTCACCCGGCTGGGTGAGAGCGCCGTGAAGGTCGAGACGCCGAGCGCCGTGGATTATCTGCTGGTGAACCCGTTTGCGGTCCCGCTTCGGACCGAGTCGCTGAACGTTCAAGGCACGGCGGTCGCGGTGCGGTTCACCAAGGACGGCCGGATCGTGGTGGCCAACAGCGCCGGTGCGCTCACCGCCCACGTCGCCGGCAAGACGATCACGGGCGAAGGCGCCTTTCAGGTGACGCTCCAAGGCGGCCAGGTCACATCGAAGACCTGCCGCGAGGGAGCAACGGTCTTGGTGAAGTAGCCATGGAATGGGAAATCCTGATGTGTGAGTAGAACCGTCTACCTTGCAACGAGGGGGCGCCGACAGCAGGGCCAGCGCACACTAACATGTTGATCCAGTAACAACTTCCATCAAGAAGGCGTCGCTCCAGCCGCAACTGTGGCGTTTCCTGACCAGGCTCTGGCGGCCGGGATGCTGCTTCCGCAGCGACCACGCGAATCGGTTCCGCCACCCGAAGTTCGCGCAGGTGCGGTGTGCGAAGCCGAGATTCGTCCTCACGGAACGTCATATCCAGGACCCAGTGACAACTGTTCTCGATACTCCCATGGCCCCGGACCGAGCGGGCCAACGGCTCGACGTCCACCTCCAGACTGCGGATGTCGTAACGGACCTCGATCGTTTCCTTCCCGTCCCCGAGGCGGCACGACGTCACCAGCCCGATCGACTTCAGCCCCTTCCAGAGCGGCAACCCGGGCAGTTCCTCGGGGGCCGGCAGCGGCAGATACGTCCGCGCCTCCTCGCGCCCATGACCCGTCTCCGTCGTCACGCGCTCTTGCGCGTCGGCCAGGTCCCCTTCGCGCTGTTCGTCGATGGCGTCGAGGACCGCCTGGTGCCGCGTCTCCTGGTTCCCCTTCAAGGCCAGGACGAAATCGGCGCCCCCCGCGACGACCTGCTCGGCGATCGCCTTTTGCGCGCCCATCGCGTCGATGGTGCGGACGGCGCCCGGGATGGCGACGAGTTTCAGGAGTTCAGGGATGGCCGTGATCTCGTGGGACTTCTCGGCGCAGGCGAGTTGCCCGAGCGACAGGCCGTACGCGCTGGCCCAGACGCGGACCGCAGGCCGCGCCCCCAGCCCCTTGCTGCGATCCTGACTGCGCCGCGCCGTCTTGCCGTGCACGGCCAGGACCGGTCGCTCCCCACCGGTCTCCGCGACCGCCTCGGCACGCAACGCCCGCAGCCAGTGGACGAAGCCGGCCTGGAACGCGGCCGGCTTCCGCACCATCCGGACACGGCGGAAGACGTCCTTGCGCGGGATCCCGTTGGGCAAGTCCAGCAACCGCGAGAGGAGCACTGCTGAAAGCGTCTGGTCCAGGACGTGGACAGGGCGAAATCTCCCGCCGTCGTGTTCCAAGGTCATTGGCAGGCCGGGAACGTCAATCATTCCCCGAGTACCGGCCGGGGCGACATCCGAGTCCGCTCATGAGCACGGCGCCTCGTGCTTACGTACTGTCCTCCTCGACCTTCCGACGTTCGATCGACCCTTGGTTCTGGTCCTTGTCCATCCCAACGCGCTGGCGAGGCACGCGATTTGCCATCAACAGACACCCAAATTCAAGAAACGATTCGAGATCGGCGGGAATGCTTTTTGCTTGCATGAGGCTCTCTTGAGTCATTCCGCTTCCGGGCACGGCAGGAGGGGCCGTCACGATGCCCTACAAGAAGGCTCGCAAGCCGCCACGCAAGCCGTTGGAGACGAGCTGGGAGATCCCCGACGACCAGTGGTCCCAGATCGTGCCGACTCTCAGAAGAGGGTGTACGAGAAGAAGGATTGCCCGGCTATTTTCGTGTAGCGGGGGCCGTCCCGGTCGCTCAGGTTCTGGAGCCCGGAGCGGCCGGGACGGCCCCCGCTACACAGAAAAGACCCTTCTCGTACACCCTCTCAGGTCTTTCTGGCCCGAGAAGGCGACCGGACGCCGCGTCGCCAACGGGCGGAAGATGCTCAACGCCATCCTCTTCCGGCTGCCGGTGGAACCAACTGCCCAAGCGGTACGGTCCCAAGAGCATGGTCCATGACTGGTTCCAGCGCTGGCTCCAGGGGGCACCTTCGCGCAGATCCGGGTGGTCCTGGCCGCCGAGTTCGTCGCACTCGGCGGAGTTCAATGGGAATGGCAGGCGGCTGACGCGACGCTGGGCAACGCCCGGCGCGTGAGAAAACAGGTGGGCAAGACCCCCACCAACTGCGGCAAGAAAGTCAGAGCGGCCAGGTGAATCGACCCTTGGTGAGGAGCGGGAGCGATGGCGAAGACGACGGCGGACGTGCTGTTCGAGCGGCTGGTCGACTGGGGCGTGGACGTGATTTTCGGCCTGCCCGGCGACGGCATCAACGGGTTCATGGAGGCGTTGCGGACGCACCAGGAGAAGATCCGCTTCATCCAGGTGCGGCACGAGGAAGGAGCGGCGTTCGCGGCCTGCGGCTACGCCAAGTTCTCCGGGACGGCTCGGCGTCTGCATCGCCACTTCGGGTCCCGGGGCGATCCACCTCCTGAACGGCCTCTACGACGCCAAGCTCGACGGCGCCCCGGTGCTCGCCATCACCGGGCAGACCTACCACGACCTGATGGGAATGCGTTACCAGCAGGAAGTCAACCTGCTTCAGCTCTTCTCCGACGTGACCGTCTTCAATCAGCAGGTCATGGGGCCGGAGCACGCCCACGCCCTGGTGGACGCCGCCTGCCGCGCGGCGCTGGCGGCCAGGGGCGTCGCGCACATCAACTGCTGCAACGACTGGCAGGAGCAATCGACCTCGGACGGGGCACCGCTCGGCGGCGAACGTCAAGGGGCACACGTCCAAGGCCTGGACGCCGCCCATCGTCGTCCCGCAGGCGGAGTCGCTCAAGAGCGCCGCGGCGCTGCTCAACGGCGGGAAGAAGACCGTCATCCTCGCCGGGCAGGGGGCGCTCGGGGCCGGCGATGAGCTCGAGCAGGTCGCCGACACGCTGGCCGCGCCGATCGTCAAGGCGCTGCTCGGCAAGGCGGTCGTCCCCGACGACTCCCCGTATCACCACCGGCGGCATCGGCCTGCTGGGCACGCTTCCTTCCGAGAAGGCGATGGAGGAGTGCGACACGCTGCTGATCGCCGGGTCGAGCTTTCCTTACATGCAGTTCCTGCCCGAGCCCGACCAGGCCAAGGCCGTGCAGATCGACCGCGACCCGACCCGGATCGGCCTGCGCTACCCGATCGACATCGGCCTGACCGGCGACGCCAAGGCGACCCTCCAGGCCCTGTTGCCGTTGCTCCAGCGTCGCCAGGACCGCTCGTTCCTGGAGACGGCCCAGAAGCGGATGCAAGGAGTGGTGGGAGCTGATGCGCAACCGCGAGGAGCGCGACGATGTGCCGCTGAAGCCGCAGGTGGTCGCGCGGCACGTCAACGACCTGCTCGCCGACAACGCCATCATCACGACCGACTCGGGCACGATCACCACCTGGGCCGCGCGGCACCTCAAGATCCGCCGGGGCATGAAGTTCTCGTGCTCGGGCAACCTGGCCACGATGGCGCCGGGCCTGCCCTACGCCAACGGGGCGCAGATCGCCTTCCCCGACCGGCAGGTCGTCGCCTTCGTGGGCGACGGCGGCTTCACGATGCTGATGATGGAGTTCGTCACGGCGGTCAAGCACAACCTGCCGATCAAGGTCATCATCATCAAGAACAACACGCTCGGGCAGATCAAGTGGGAGCAGATGGTCTTCCTCGGCAACCCCGAATACGGCGTCGAGCTCCAGCCGATCGACTTCGTGCAGTTCGCCGCAGGCCTGCGGCGGGCGTCGGCTTCCGTTGCGAGAAGCCCGAAGAGGTGCGGCCCGCGCTGGAGGCGGCGTTCGCCGTCGAAGAAGCCGGCGCTCGTCGAGGCGGTCGTCGACCCGTTCGAGCCGCCCCAGCCGGCGCGCGCGACGTTCAAGCAGGGGCTGCACATGGCCGAGGCGCTCGCGCGCGGCGAGCCGCACCGCGGCAAGATCGCCGCTGACACTGTTCCGCGACAAGATCGCAGGAATGGTCGTGAGCGGCGTCGGCGGAAAGCCAGGCGAGTCATGAGAACCGGTCGCGAGGCAGCGTACGGTATCGAACGAATCGACGTCTCCGCCTACAAGGTGCCGACCGACTGCCCCGGAGTCGGACGGCACCTTTGCCTGGGAGGCGACCACGCTCGTCCTCGTCGAGGCGACGGCCGGCGGCAAGACCGGCCTCGGCTACTCCTACGCCGACACGGCGACCGCGGCCCTGATCCGCGAGTCGCTGGCCGACGTCGTCCGCGGCCGCGACGCGATGGGCGGTGCCCGGGGCGTGGTCGGCGATGGTCGCGGCCATCCGCAACCTCGGCCGGCCGGGGATCGCCTCGATGGCGATCTCGGCCGTCGACGCGGCGCTCTGGGACCTGAAGGCCCGCCTGCTCGACCTGCCGCTGGTCACCCTGCTCGGGGCGGTCCGCGAGTCGGCGCCGGTTTACGGCAGCGGTGGGTTCACCTCGTATTCGATCGGGCAGCTCCAGGAGCAGCTCGGCGGCTGGGTCGCCGCGGGCATCCCGCGCGTCAAGATGAAGATCGGCCGCCAACCGGCGGACGACCTCGACCGGGTCCGGGCCGCCCGCGAGGCGATCGGCCCCGACGCCGAGCTGTTCGTCGACGCCAACGGCGCCTACAGCCGCAAGCAGGCCCTGGCGCAGGCCGAGCGGTTCGCCGAGCTGGGGGTGACGCTGGTTCGAGGAGCCGGTCTCCTCCGACGACCTCGAAGGGCTGCGGCTGCTCGCGCGACCGCGGCCCGGCCGGCATGGACATCGCCGCGGGGGAATACGGTTACGACCTGTTTTACTTCCGGCGGATGCTCGAAGCCGGCGCCGTCGACGTGCTCCAGGCCGACGCGACGCGGTGCGCCGGGATCACCGGGTTCCTGCGCGTCGGCGCCCTCTGCCGAGGCGCACGGCCTGCCGCTGTCGGCCCACTGCGCCCCGTCGCTGCACGCCCACCCGGCCTGCGCCCTGCCGAACTTCCGCCACCTCGAATACTTCCACGACCACGACCGGATCGAGCACATGCTCTTCGACGGCGCGCTGACGCCGGTCGGCGGGCGCCTTGCGGCCCGACCTCGTCCCGCCCCGGGCTGGGCCTCGAATTCAAGCGCCAGGATGCCGCTCGTTACGCCGTCTGAGCACCGAACCGACGACGAAAGGACGAGACACCGATGACGATCGCCACCACGCCGGAGCAGCGGCACCGCAAGGAGGTGAAAGGCCCCCTCTTCATCGACGCCTCGGCCATCGCGGCCGACCTGCGCAGGGCGATCCACGGCGAGGTCCGGTTCGACGCCGGCAGCCGCGCCCTCTACGCCACCGACGGCTCGAACTACCGCCAGGTGCCGATCGGCGTCGTGATCCCGACGGACATCGACGACGTGATCGAGACGGTCGCCGTCTGCCGCCAGCACGGCGCACCGCTGCTCTCGCGGGGCGGCGGCACGAGCCTGACCGGCGGCTGCTGCAACGTCGCGGTCGTGATGGACTGGTCGAAGCACCTCAACAAGGTGCTCTCGATCGACCCCGGCGCGAAGCTGGCGCGGGTGCAGCCCGGCACGGTGCTCGACGTCCTCCGCACCCAGGCCGAGCGGCACCACCTGACCTTCGCCCCCGACCCCTCGACGCACACCCACAACACGCTCGGCGGGATGATCGGCAACAACTCCTGCGGCGTCCACTCGCTCATGGGCCTGGGGACCGGACGGACTTCCGACCAGGTCCACGAGCTGGACATCCTGCTCTACGACGGCACCCGGATGACCGTCGGCGCCACGACCGAGGACGAGCTGGAGCGGATCATCCGCGACGGCGGGCGCAAGGGGGAGATCTACGCCAAGCTCAAGGCCCTCCGCGACCGGTACGCCGACGAGATCCGCCGCCGCTACCCCAAGAACCTCCCGCGCCGCGTCTCCGGGCTACAACCTCGACGACCTGCTGCCCGAGAACGGCTTCCACGTCGCGCGGGCCCTGTCGGGCACGGAGGGGACGTGCGTCACCATCCTGGAGGCCAGCCTGCACCTGGTCCACAGCCCGGCCGTCAAGTCGGTGCTGGTGCTCGGCTACCCCGACGTCTACAGCGCGGGCGACCACGTCACGGAAGTCCTGGAGTTCCAGCCGACCGGCCTGGAGGGGCTCGACGACGTCCTCGTCCGCGACATGAAGAAGAAGGGCATCCACCCGCAAGACATCACCCTGCTGCCCGAGGGGGGCGGCTGGCTGCTGGTCGAGTTCGGCGGCGAGAGCAAGACGGAGTCGGACGACAAGGCCCGCAAGCTGATGGACCGCCTGAAGGCGGTGAGCCAACCCGCCGTCGATGAAGCTGTTCGACAACGAGGCGGAGGAAGAGCACCTGTGGAAGGTCCGCGAGTCGGGCCTGGGGGCGACCGCCCGCATTCCCGGCGAGAAGGACGCCTGGGAGGGGTGGGAAGATTCCGCCGTGCCGCCCGACCGCGTCGGCCCGTACCTCCGCGACCTCCGCAAGCTGCTCCAGAAGTACGGCTACGACTGCTCGCTCTACGGCCACTTCGGCCAGGGCTGCATCCACACCCGGATCGACTTCGAGCTGAAGACCTACGAGGGCGTGAAGCACTTCCGCAAGTTCCTGGACGAGGCGGGCGACCTGGTCGTCAGCTACGGCGGGTCGATCTCCGGCGAGCACGGCGACGGCCAGTCGAAGGCCGCGCTCCTGCCGAAGATGTTCGGGCCGGAGCTGGTCCGGGCCTTCGGCGAGTTCAAGGCGATCTGGGACCCCGACAACAAGATGAACCCCCACAAGGTGGTCGACCCCTACCTGCCGGGCGAGAACCTCCGGCTCGGCCCCGCCTACAACCCGCCCCAGGTCGAGACGCACTTCAAGTTCCTGGACGACAAGGGGAGCTTCGCCTACGCGACCGAGCGCTGCGTCGGCATCGGCGAGTGCCGCAAGGAAGAGCACGGCACCATGTGCCCGAGCTACATGGTGACCAAGGAGGAGATGCACTCGACCCGCGGCCGCGCCCACCTGCTCTTCGAGATGCTCCAGGGCGACCCGATGAAGGGGGGCTGGAAGAGCGAGACCGTGAAGGAGTCGCTCGACCTCTGCCTGGCGTGCAAGGGGTGCCGCACCGAGTGCCCGATGAACGTGGACATGGCCACGTACAAGGCCGAGTTCCTCTCGCACTACTACGAGGGGCGGCTCCGGCCGCGGCACGCCTACGCGATGGGCCTGATCTACTGGTGGGCCCGGCTGGCGTCGCTGGCGCCGGGGCTGGTGAACCTGATCACGCATGCGCCGGTCGTCGGCAAGGTGTTCCAGGTGCTCGGCGGGATCTCGACCCGGCGGCACGATGCCGTCGTTCGCCCCCGAGACGTTCGTGTCGTGGTTCCGCCGCCGGGCGCCGCGGAACGTCGGCCGGCCGCGGGTGGTGCTCTGGCCCGACACGTTCAACAACCACTTCCACCCGCAGACGGCCAAGGCGGCCGTCGAGGTGCTCGAGGCGGCCGGGTTCCAGGTCGTCGTCCCGCCGAAGCCGCTCTGCTGCGGCCGGCCGCTCTACGACTTCGGCATGCTCGACACGGCCAAGGGCCTGCTCCGCGAGATCCTCGACGTGCTTCGGCCGGAGATCGAGGCGGGCACGCCGGTCGTCGGCCTGGAGCCGAGCTGCGTGGCCGTCTTCCGCGACGAGATGATGAACCTCTTCCCGATGGACGAGGACGCCAAGCGGCTCTCGGCCAACACCTTCATCCTGAGCGAGTTCCTCGAAAAGAAGGCGCCCGACTTCCGGCTGCCGAAGCTCAAGCGCAAGGCCCTGGTGCAGAAGCACTGCCACCACGAGCACGTCATGAAGTTCGACGCCGAGAACGCGGTGCTCAAGAAGCTCGGGCTCGACTACGAGCTGCTCGACTCCGGCTGCTGCGGCATGGCCGGCTCGTTCGGGTTCGAGGCCGAGCACTACGACGTCTCGGTCGCCGTCGGCGAGCGGCGGCTGCTGCCGGCGGTCCGTGCGGCCGACGCCGACACGCTGATCATCGCCGACGGGTTCAGTTGCCGCGAGCAGATCGCCGGCCTGACCGACCGCGGGCGCCCTGCACCTGGCGCAGGTCATCCAGATGGCGATGCACGAAGGGCCCCGAGGGGCCGGCGCGGGAGCTGGCCCGAGATGCGTATCAGCCGCTCGGCAAGTGGGAGCCGGCCCCGTCGCCGGCCGCCGTCGCGGCGGTCGTCGGGCTCGGCGTGCTGGCCGGCTCGGGCGTCGCGTGGGCCCTGACCCGCGACCGACGTTCGCTCCGGTCTTGATTCAAACAGGAACAGGAGACCGCGATGGCGGAATCCATCCGCAGAGCCAGGCACGGGGCCGCAGGAGACCAAGCCTGCACGAGGTGGACGGCGTGCCGGTCTACGCCCGCATGGACACAGCAGGGCCGGCCCACCAAGATCGACGCGATCGACCAGGACGAGCGGAAGATCCGCGACATCGCCGACCGCCTCCATCGCCGCGGCTTCGGCGTGATGCGCCAGCGGAACCCGCGGGCCGGCAAGGTCTTCTACACTCTCAAGGCGACCTGGGCCGGCGCGGGCGAGCCGCCGGACGACCCCTTCGACGGACCGATGGCGACCAATGCCAACAGGGACAGATCATGAAATCCAAATTGATCCACGAGCACCAGGGCGAGAAGACGTTCGCCCTGATCTTCGACACGGGCGACGAGGCGATGGCGGGCCTCGTCGAATTCGCCAAGGCCAAACCAGCTCGGCGCCGCCCGGTTCACCGCCATCGGGGCGTTCCGCGACGTGACCCTGGGCTATTTCGACTGGGAGACGAAGGAGTACCAGAAGATCCCCGTGCGCGAGCAGGTCGAGGTCCTCTCGCTGATCGGCGACGTGGCCCTCAAGGATGGCGAGCCCAAGGTGCATGCCCACGTCGTCGTCGGCCGCTCCGACGGCTCGACGCGCGGCGGACACCTGCTGGAAGCCCACGTCAGGCCGACCCTGGAGGTCATCCTGACCGAGTCGCCCGCGCACCTTCGAAAGCAGATCGACGAGGAGTCCGGGCTCGCGTTGATCCGCATCTGATCCCATCCGATCGCCACACCCGGGGGACGACGCAACATGCCCGCCCAGGTCCAGTCGTTGAGAGAACCGAAAGGCGCGAAGCGAAGCGCCGGTAGACGAGATCGCGGCCAGCACGATCCTGTACGGCCGCCCTTCCGCCTGGGCCTTGCGCCCCGCCGGACGCCCAGCCCCGCCCCGCGCCCGGCGCGCCCGGCGACGCGCCGCGCTGGGCCACCGCCGCCAAGGACGGGGTCGGGACGGCCTAGCCCGGCCGCCACTCCACGAGCCTGGTCTGGTTCACACTCGCCCGGGGTATCCTCACCGAGATCTTCTACCCCCGCGTCGACCAGGCCTGCACCCGCGACCTCGGCCTGATCGTCACCGACGGGAGCGAGTTCTTCTCGCGACGAGCGCGACGACGCCGACCATCGAGGTCGAGCAGCCGGTCGAGGGCGTTCCGCTCTACCGGCTGGTCAACACCTGCCGGCAGGGTCGTTACCGGATCGAGAAGACAATCTTCGCCCACCCCCACCAGGACGCGGTCCTCCAGGTCACCCGCTTCACGGCGCTTGAAGGGGGGACGTGGACGACCTATCACCTCTACGCGCTGCTGGCCCCGCACCTGGGGAACCGGGGCGCGGGGAATACCGCCTGGCTCGGCGTGCATCAAGGGGCTGCCGATGCTGTTCGCCACGGCGGGAGCAACAGTGCCTGGCGCTGGCGTGCTCGGCCCCCTGGATCGCCGGCTCGGCCGGGTACGTGGGGATCTCCGACGGCTGGCAAGACCTGTCGCGGCACAAGCGCCTGACCTGGGAGTACGACCGGGCCGAGGACGGCAACGTGGCGCTCACCGGCGAGATCGACCTCGGCGCCTGCGGCGGCCTGTTCGCGCTGGCCGTGGGCTTCGGCGCCGACCCCGCCGAGGCCGGCCACCGTGCCCTCGCAGCCTGCTGGACGACCTCGAGCGAGCTCCAGGCGAAGTACGTCCGCGGCTGGCAAGACTGGCAGAAGACGCTCGACCGCACCGAAAGCCGGTCGGCGGCACGGGGGGGCGCGACCTCTACCGGATCAGCACGGCCGTCTTGCAGACCCACGACGCCCAGAGCACTTCCCGGGTGCGATCATCGCCAGCCTCTCGACCCCCTGGGGCGAGTCGCGGGGCGACGAGGAGAAGGAATGGGGCACGGGCGGTTATCACCTCGTCTGGCCCCGCGACCTGGTCGAGTCGGCCGGCGGCCTGCTCGCCGCCGGGGCGAAGCCCGAGGCGCTGCGCGTGCTCGCCTACCTGCGGGCGACCCAGATGGCCGACGGCCACTGGCCCCAGAACATGTGGGTCAGCAGCAGCTCAGTACTGGACCGGCATCCAGCTCGGGGAGACCGCCTTCCCCGTCCTGCTCCTGGACCTGCTCCGCCGTGACGGCGTGCTGCCGCGCCCGGGAGCTCGCGCGGTACTGGCCGATGGTCCGGCGGGCCGTCGCTTACATCGTCCGGAGCGGTCCGTCGACCCAGCAGGACCGCTGGGAGAACCAGCGGGGCTACACCCCGTTCACCCTGGCGGTCGTGATCGCCGCCCTGCTGGTCGCCGCCGAGCTGGCCGACGACCAGGGCGAGGCGGAGGTCGGCGCGTACCTCCGGGAGACGGCCGACGCCTGGAACACGGCCATCGAGAGCTGGCTCTACGTCACCGGCACCGACCTGGCGCGACGGCTCGGGGTCGAGGGCTACTACGTGCGGAGCATCCCGCCCGAGCAGGACGAGGGGGCCCCGCCCCGGCTCGGACACGTCAACTCGAAGAGACCACGACCGCCAAGGGGGGCGTCCCGGTCACCGAGGTCGTCAGCCCCGATGCTCTGGCCCTGGTGCGGTTCGGCCTTCGGAGGCCCGGACGACCCGCGGATCGTCAACACGGTCAAGGTCATCGACGCCCTCCTGAAGGTCGAGACGCCCCTCGGCCCCGCCTGGCACCGCTACAACGGCGACGCCTACGGCGAGACAGCCCGACGGCTCGCCGTTACGACGGCAAGCGGGACGGGATCGGGCCGCGCCTGGCCGCTGCTTGACCGGCGAGCGGGCCCACTTACGAGCTGGCGGCCGGGCCGCCGCGACGAGGCGATCCGCCTGCTGCACGCCATGGAATCGTTCGCCGGCGACGGCGGCATGATCCCCGAGCAGGTCTGGGACACCGACGACATCCCCGAGCGGGGCCTCTTCCTCGGCCGGCCCTCGGGCTCGGCCATGCCGCTGGCCTGGGCCCACGCCGAATACCTCAAGCTCCGCCGCTCGATCCAGGACGGCCGCGTGTTCGACACGCCCCCGCAGACGGTCCAGCGCTACCTGAAGCAGAAGGTCGTCTCCGACCACGTGATCTGGCGGTTCGACCACCAGCGATCGGAGATCATCGCCGGGCGATGTGTTGCGGGTCGAGGTACTGGCGCCCGCCGTGGTCCACTGGAGCCGCGACGGCTGGAAGACGAGCCGCGAGGTCAAGACGCGCGACACCGGGCTGGGCATCCACGTCGCCGACCTGGACACGAAGGCAACTCAAGAGCACGGAATCGATCGAGTTGACATTTTACTGGCCCGACGCCGGCCGCTGGGAGGGGAAGAACTTCCAGGTGGCCGTGGTCTGACAGTCGCGCCCGACGGGAGTGACGAATGAGCGACGCAACACAGAGACCGGAAGTGGTGGTGATTACCGGGGCCTCGGCCGGGGTCGGCCGCGCAACCGCGCGGGCGTTCGCCCGGCGGGGGGCGCGCGTCGGCCTGCTGGCGCGGGGCCGCGCGGGCCTGGAAGGTGCGCGCCGGGACGTCGAGGCGCTGGGCGGCCGGGCGCTCGCCGTCCCGACCGACGTCGCCGACCCGGATCAGGTCGAGGCCGCCGCCGCGGCCGTCGAGGAGGCGTTCGGGCCGATCGACGTCTGGGTCAACAACGCCATGGTCTCGGTCTTCTCGCCGGTCAAGCAGATGGAGCCCGAGGAGTACCGCCGCGTCACCGAGGTGACTTACCTCGGCACCGTCCACGGCACCCTGGCCGCGCTGCGGCGGATGCTGCCGCGCGACCGCGGGCGCGATCGTCCAGGTCGGCTCGGCGCTGGCGTACCGGGGCATCCCGCTCCAGTCGGCCTACTGCGCGGCCAAGCACGCCATCCAGGGGTTCTGCGACTCGCTGCACTGCGAGCTGATCCACGACGGGAGCCGCGTCCGGCTGACGATGGTGCAGATGCCGGCGCTGAACACGCCGCAGTTCGGCTGGGTCAAGAGCCGCCTGCCGCGCAAGGCGCAGCCGGTCCCGCCGATCTTCCAGCCCGAGGTCGCCGCCGAGGCGATCGTCTGGGCCGCGCACCACGACCGCCGCTCGCTGATGGTCGGCTGGCCGACCGTCGAGGCGATCGTCGGCAACAAGATCGCGCCGGGCTGGCTCGACGCCTACCTCGCCCACACCTGCTTCGACGCCCAGATGACCGACGAGCCCGAAGACCCGGACCGCCCCGACAACCTCTGGGAGCCCGTCGACGCCGGCCACGACCACGGCGCCCACGGGACGTTCGACGGCCGCTCGCGCGACTCGAGCTGGCAACTCTGGGCGGACCTGAACCGCGGCTGGCTCGCCCTGGCCGCAATCGGCCTGACCAGCGTCGTTGGCACCGCGATGCTGGCGAGGAGGGGCCGATGAACCGACTTCCCCGAGCCTGTGCGCCACTTGTGGAGGACAAATTGTCGGCTCCGACCGACCCCTCTTACAGATTTCATAGCCGTACCTGATTTCGACGTCGACCGGTTACGGGCATTGACAAACAGTTTCTTCCGTCCTTTAACTTGTCCACGACATTTCGATCTCGGGATTCCCTGGGCGATGTTTCATAGCGACGTCCTCAAGAGTGGGATTCGTACTACATCCACATTATTATTTATTGTTGACGTGTTGATATAACGGATTTGGCAATCGAGCTTCGCTGGTCGCCTTTCCGACCACCATGACTTCCGCCGCGATTTCGCCACCCCCCCGACCCAGTATTCGATCCGTCTGTTCTCAACGACGATCGCTCCGGCTCCGGACCGGGTCAAGGCCATGCGCTCCGAGAATGAAGGGAAACTGAGCAGGACAACCTGGCCTGCTTTCTGCTCCTTCGATCGACCTCCCACTCCCTCTCCCTCTCCCAATCCCACACGGGATTTGGTCACCGTCGGCCTCTGCCAAGCACTCCACCCGTTTCTTTGTTGAGTCCGCGTCCGGCACGGATACGCGGGAATCGCCTTGCTTCCGCTCATGTTCCGGAGCTTGGGAAGTCGGAGCGCACCGCGCGTACCACCCTTGCGAGCATCAGCAAGTGATTTCCGCGCCCGTTCTTGGACTTTTCTTCCTTTGAAGACGCGATGTCGGGCTTGTCACGAATGGACCGGGAGTCCAGGCCATGAATCCAACAGTCTTCGCCATGCGGCGCCCGGTCACGACCCTGATGCTGGTCGTGGCGTTGATCAGCGGCGGCGTGCTGGCCTATAACCGGATGCGAGTGGACATTTTTCCCTCGCTGAACACCCCGAAGATCTATGTCTTCCTCGATTACATTGGCATGAGTCCCGACCAGATGGAGGGCTTCATCGTCAACCAATTGGAGTTGTACTTCCAGTACGTCGACGGCATTCAGGATATCAATACGCGGAACATCCAGCAGGTCGCCCTGTTCCAGCTCTCCTTCTTCCCCGGCACCGACATGGGCCAGGCGATGGCTCAGGTCGTGATGATCCTCCTGTTCCTCCGCGACCTCCGGAGCGTGATCGTCGTGGTGACGAACATCCCACTCGCGCTGCTGAGGTCGTTGTTTGGGCTCTGGGTGACGGGCAACACGATCAACATCATGTCGCTGGGTGGCATGGCGCTGGCGATCGGCATCCTCGTCGATATGTCGACGGTGCTCATCGAGAACGTGCGCCGGCATCCGCCGGGATCGTGAGTCAACCCTGGAGGATGGCCGCGATCGTGCTCTCGACGGCGCCCTACGACGCCTCGGCTTTTCTCGCGTCGACCGTATGGAGCGACCGGAAGAACTCCCGGCCGCCAATCCGGAAGCGGATACGGTAGGTCTGGGCCTCGGAATCAAACTGGAGGGATGCCCTGGTCGCGGCTCCGTCGGGGTGTGCCCTGCAACCGCCCTACAAGTCCTGCCGTGTGATAGAAACGTGATAGACAATCGACCCGGTGCAGGAAAAAGGGTTGCGGATTTCGCCGCAACCCTTGATCCCACAGGAACTACCCCCACGGGGACTCGAACCCCGGTCCCTAGGCTGAGAACCTAGTATCCTAGGCCGCTAGACGATGGGGGCGACAGTGGAGATATTATGAAACCAAGGCCTTCGAGTGTCAAGCCTCTCCCGAGTTCTCAACGCGGTGACGCGGTGGCAACCGCGGCCAGGAGAGACCATGCCCCGCGTCGCGGCCAACGGTCTTCAGTTGTACTACGAAGAACGGGGTTCAGGCACGCCGATAGTTTTCCTGAGCGGGATCGGGGGGGACCATCGGGCCTTCATCCTGCCCATGCGACAATTCGGACCGCAGTTCTGGACCATCGGGATCGACAACCGTGATGTCGGGCAGAGCGAACGGGCCAAGGTTCCGTATACCACGGCCGACATGGCCGACGATCTGGCCGGGCTCTTCGATGCTCTCGATGTGCCCCCAGCGCATGTCGTTGGGCATTCCCTCGGCGGCATGATCGCCCAGGAGTTTGCGCTGCGGCATCCCGCGCGCGTGCGGCTCGCTGGTGCTCGAGCTCGACCCACGACGGCGCCGACGTCTGGAGGCGGGCCGTGCTCGCTTCCTGGGTCCTGCTCGCCAGCGCACGGAGATCGGCGAGTTCACGCGCGCGAACCTGCCCTGGCTGGTGGCCCCGCGGTTCTACCGCAGCGCGGCGCAGGTGGAAGGGCTGATCCGCTTTGCCGAGCTCAATGCCTGGCCGCAAGATCCCCAGGCGTTTGCCCGCCAAGCCGGGGCGGCGGCCGCGCACGATACCCACGGCCGCCTGGAGCGCATCGGGGTGCCGACGCTCGTGCTCGTCGGCGAGCACGATCTGATCAACCCGCCCGCGGTGGCCCACGCGCTGGCCGAGGCGCTGCCTCAAGCCCGCTTCGAGGTCCTGCCCGATGTGGGCCATCTGCCCCACGTCGAGGCCCCAGCGGCGTTCCGCCAGGCGATCGCACAATTCCTGAATTCATCGGTTAGATCGACCAGTCTTGATCATACGGCCGGAACCGTGATAGAGTCCCCTTTCCCAGAAGGTTGTTCCGAGGAATGAAGCGGTCATGGAACCGGACACGAAGCGGCTCGACCGCGCTTGCGGGATTTTGCTCCATCCCACGTCACTGCCCGGAAGGTACGGGATCGGCGATCTCGGACCGGAGGCGGACAGGTTCGTCGAGTTCCTGGCGAAAACCGGTCAGCGCTGGTGGCAGTTTCTGCCTCTGGGACCGACCGGTTATGGCAACTCGCCCTACCAGCCGCTCTCCTCGCAGGCGGGCAATCCGCTGTTGATCAGCCCGGAACTACTCCAGGCCGACGGTCTGGCCACGGCGGCCGACCTGGAGAGCTACCCCAAAGACTTGCCCGAGGACCACGTCGACTTCGACGCCGTCAGGGACGCCAAGAACATCCTCTTGCGGCGGGTGTACGAGAACTTCCAGAAGCAACCTCCACACGGCCTCCTGGACGAGCTCGATCGGTTCAAGCGGAACAACCTCGGCTGGCTCCGTGATTACGCGTTGTTCCTGGCGATCCGGGAACAGAGGCGTCAGATCGCCTGGTCCGATTGGCCCGAGACGCTGGCCCGCCGCGAGAAAACCGCACTCGACGCCGAGCGCGTGAACCTGGCCGAAGAGATCGAGTATGTCGAGTTCGTCCAGTTCGTGTTCGACCGCCAGTGGCGTCGGCTGCGTGAGCTGTGTCGGCAGAAGCGCGTCGGGCTGATCGGGGATGTCCCCATCTACACGGCCGACGACAGTGCCGACGTCTGGCTGCGGCCGGAGTTGTTCCGCCTCAACGAGCATGGGAAGATGACCGTGCAGGCGGCGGTGCCGCCCGATTATTTCAACCCCGTCAAGGGGCAACTCTGGGGCAACCCGCTCTACGACTGGCAGGCTCATGCGGCGGAGGGCTATTCGTGGTGGACTGACCGCCTCCAGGCCACGCTCGACCGCGTGGACCTGGTCCGGCTGGACCATTTCCGCGGCTTCGAGAAATACTGGGAGGTGGCCGCGGACGAGAGGCAGACCGCCGCCCCCGGGCGGTGGAAGAAGGGCCCGGGCGCGGCCTTCCTCGCCGAGATCCGTGCGGCCAGGGGTGGCGATCTGCGACTGATCGCCGAGGACCTGGGATTCATCACTCCACCCGTCCGTGCGCTCCGCGATCAGTTCGGCCTGCCGGGCATGAAAATCCTGCAATTCTCCTTTGGCCCCGATCCCGGCGATCTGGCCGAACGGCCCTTCAACTATCCCCGTCACTGCCTCGTCTATACCGGCACCCATGACAACGACACCATCGTCGGTTGGTTCCAGTCGCTCAAGCCCAACGAGCAAAAGGTCGTGACCGACTATCTCGGTGGGACCCACGGCCAGCCGATCCACTGGGAGATGATCCGACTGGCGCTATCCACGGCGGCCGACACGGCCATCATCCCCATGCAAGACCTGCTGGGCCTGGGGAACGAGGCCCGGATGAACTACCCCGGCGACGAGACGGGCGTGTGGTGGAGATGGCGCTATTGCGCCGAGCAGCTCACGGACGACGTCTCGACCAATCTGGCGAAGCTGACCCGCACCTACGGGCGCTGACGCCCCGGCGCGTCACCACGCCCGCCCAGGCCGCTGCTCGACACCCGGAACCAGCCCTCCCGATGATATCCCCCACCCTGCCCGGTGCGCGCCTTCGCCTGATCGCCCGGCTGGCCGGCGCGGCTGGCGGCGCCGCGCTGGCGGGGTTCTGGTCGGGACGCTGGGAAATCGTTCTGAGTACATTTCTGGTGCTCTGGGTCATATCGGGTCTGTTTGAGCTGATGGCGCGGCCCGTTCCTGCCGAGAAGGGGCCGGCGTGTCCGGACGAACAACGGCCGGCCGACGGCCGGGTGGACGTAGTGGCCCTCGCGGGCGTCGCGGCCGAGCCCAACCCGGTCGATCCACGTTTTGGGCGCTTCCGGGCGATCGCCGCGCCGCAGTCCGTGCTGGCTCCGCCGCCGTCCCGGCCGCGGTTGCGCGGCCGGATCGTGTTCGTCTCCCTGTTCGTGGGCCGCGATGGCACGTCCTGGAGCGACCAGGAGACGGCGCGGACCTGTCGGGCGCTGGAACGGGCCGCGGGGTGGATCGAGCGCGAGGCCGCCCGCTGGCACGCGCCCGTGAACGTGGACCTGGCCGGGACCTATTTCCTGGCCGATGACCCGGTGCCCGAGGAGGTCCTTATCGAACACGCCCTCGAAGAACACGCCGACGGTCTGTTCGAGCAGGATGCCGAGGTCAAAGCCATCAGCTCGGCCAGCCGGGCGGCGGCCGCGCTCGGGTTCCGCGACGTGGCCGACCTGATCGGCCAGATCTCGACCCGACTGCCCGCCGCGCAGCCGGTCTGGCTCCTGCACCCGCGACGGGCGGGCCGCTCGATCGCGGTCGTGCCGACCGGACCCCGCTGCCGGGCGTCGGCCTGGCCGTATGCTATGCGCAGGAGGCGAATTTCCCCGAACCCCTCGCGGGCCGCCTACCGTTCACCGATCCGGTTGGGATCGCGCATGAGGTCTTGCATCTATTCGGGGCCAGCGACAAGTACGGTGGTTCGCTGGGAGAGTACCCGCGCGGACTGGTCACCGAACGCGATGTGATGGTGGACGAGGAAAGGTCGCTGGCCCGACTGCGGATCGACCGCCTCACCGCGCGGGAGATCGGCTGGACGCGATGACCGGCTTCGGGGATTCCAGATGCCGGATGCCAGATTCCGGATGGCGGATGCCTGATGGCCTATGACTGATGACTGATGACTGATGACTATGCGATCTCCGGCATCGAGCATCCGCCATCTGGAATCCGGCATCTGGAATCCGGAATCTGGAATCCGGAATCGATAATTCTCCCAAAACGCCGGCCGATTCAAACAAGAACGCCCGCCGTTTCGGAAAGAAGAAACGAGCGGGCGTCGCCAGGCTGGGCCGCCACGGGGATGAGAGCGTCAGTTCGAATCCGAAGGCAAATCGGCGGCAAGATGATTGACCAGCAAGACCGCGTCCAGGGCCCGGCGGGCGTCGGCGTATTTGGCCACGCACGCGGAATAGGTCCCGTCCGTATAAACGCCCACGACGGTGTGGAGGCCGTTAAACTCGAACGTTTCGGCCCTGGTGAACATCCCGGAGCGGATCAGGGATGCGAGGTTCCGTTGCCAGAGCTGAATCTCGGCCAATCTCGCGGTCATGACGTGCCCCTTGTCGGTTTGACGCGTGGACCTCTCCTTGGCCTGGCCCCGGTGCCGAAATTGGCATCGCCGCGGCCCTTCTTCATTCTAGACGTTAGGACAGACACGAGCGGTTCAGAGCGGGTTCTGGAACGCGCCGATTTTTCGGTGCGAGTGGTGGCGAAAAAACACCGGTTACTCTCAAGAATCAAGCCGAACCTGCCGACAGCGTGCGCCACCGCGGACGCTGTTTCAAGGTCAGGACCGAATCGGCCTGACCTCCTGGAGTGCAAAAGCAAGGCCAACGCCCCGGACAACCGTCTCCCTCTGCACGGCAAGTGGCTACGAGGACTGCGGGAACCACGTCCCTCCCTGGATAATATCGCGGACAATCAGCGTCTTGTGACACTGCCTGGTGCAATTTCCTTCCCGGAAAGAACCCCGCCCTCACTCGCTCCGTCGCGCAGTCTCAATGCCCGGCTGCCCGTTCGCTGAGCAGACTTCCTTTCAACCCCTCTGATCCTTGCTTGGGAGGCGGCTTCCCGTCAACCTCAACCTGGCCCAAGCTTCAGGAAGGAACATACACATATTCCCCGAAATTGGGAACTGGTCAATGGTCCAGAACAAGGAAACGCCGCGGCGAATTTCTTTCCAACGGCGGTCGGACCCCGCCCGCCGCCGCGTCACGGCGTGCGCCGGCCTCATCGTCCACGACCCGGAGACCCCGTCCGCCGTGTCCCGGGCCAGCCCCAGGGCTCCCTGGACGACGACCTCTTCGCCGAGCGCGGCCAGGACCACATCATAGTGGCCCCGGAAGGGGGCGAAGACAAGCTGGTCGAGCGCCGCGCGGATCGGGTCGATCCAGAGCCTCGGGTTCATCAACGAGACGCCGCCTCCCAGGATGACCCGTCGCGGGGCCAGGAGCGTGACCGCGTGGGCCAGTCCCCGGGCCATGCCGCGCACGGCGCGGTCGAGGACGGCGCAGGCCAGGAGATCGCCCTCCTCGGCGGCCTGAGCCACCATGGCCCCGGTCACGCGTTCCGGGTCGCCCCCGCACAGTTCGGCCAGCCGACCGGCGCGGGCCGCCGGCGCAGCTCCGCCCGCGCGCTGCACCGATCGCCCAGCCGGAGGCGGTTTGTTCCAGGGTCCGGGCCGGCTCGTCCGCAGCTTGCGGCCGGATCGTCGAGCCAGAGGTGGCCGATCTCCAGCGCGCCCTGCCCGGCTCCGCGATAAATGCGGCCGTCGAGGATCAGACCGCCGCCGATGCCGCTGCCACTGTTGACGTAGAGCACGGGCGAGCAGCCGACCCCGGCCCCGAACCGTGCCTCGCCCAGCGCGGCGGTGTCGGAGTCGTTCTGGACCGATCACCCGGTCGATGCCAGACTCGCGTCGCCGCCCAGTCGGCCAGGGGGAAATTCGACCACCCGCCCACCTGGTGCGAGACCGTCGTCCAGCCCCGCGCCGCATCGACGGGTCCCCCGAACCCGATCCCCACCGCGGCCAGCGGCGTGCGCAGCGACGCCGGGAGTGCACGAACGGCGTCGAGGATCAACGCGCAGCACGCCCTCGCCCCCCTGTAACGGGTCCACGGGGCGACGCTCCATGTGCAGAATCCGGCCGTCACCGTGGCCGACGCCGACTTGAAGCTTCGTCCCGCCGATCTCGATGCCGAGGACGAGTGGTGGGTTCATGCCAGTTTGACCGAATCCGCGGCCAGCGCGCGCGTGGCGGCGAACCGGCGGTACAGGTCGTCGATGATCCAGTGGAAGACGACCTGGTGCAGCGACTCGACGATGCCCATGTCGTCGACCGGCGCGTGCAAGTTGTGGTGGGCCAGCGTCTTGAGCTTGCCGCCGCCGAAGCCGGTGATGCCGACGGTCGTCATCCCGTGGTCGTTGGCCCACTCGACGGCCTTGAGGATGTTCGGGCTGTTGCCCGAGCCCGAGATCGCCAGCAGCAGGTCGCCCGGCGAGGCCAGGTTCTTGAGCTGCTCGACGAAGATCCGGTCGTAGCCCTCGTCGTTGGCCCAGGCCATGATGCCGGCGGTGTTGTCGGTCAGGCTCAGGACCTTGAGCCGCTTCTGGTTCTCGAAGTCGCGGAGGGTGCACTTGGCCAGATCCTCGCAGAGGTGCGAGGCGTTGGCGCCCGAGCCGCCGTTGCCGATGATGAAGACGAACCGACCGGCGTCGTACGCCTGCTCGATCAGCGTGCTGAGGGTCTCGACCTGGGCCAGGTCGAGACGGCGGATCTCGTCGCAGACCCGCTCCAGGTAGGCTCTTGCACCCAGGGTGGCGCCGAGCATGCGTTTCGTCCTTCCGACTGAGGGCCTTCTGAAACCACCGCGATGGCGGCTTGGTGGATCATAGCGAACGTGAGCCAAACCGAGAAGACGAGGCGGGTCTGACTGCCGTCAGTGGCTCGCCGTGCCGGCGAAGATCTCGACCGTCAGACCAGTACGAGCGCCGGATCGTGTCCGCGATGGCGTCGAGCTCGGCTGGGGAGAGGGCCTGGACATCGTCTTCCGCGGGGCGGCGGGCGACCGTGTAGACTTGAACGCGCTCGATCCGGCCGTCCTGGGCGAGGATGCTCGCGCAGCCGGTCGGCATAGGCGGCGATTTCCGACGGTGGCGGCCCCGCACCGTTCTGGCGGAGGAACAGGCTCTGGATCACCAGGGGACGAACCCGTGCCGCCGCGCCGAGGTTCCGGAGGATGCGCTCCAGCGGGATGGCCGCCCGGCTGATGCGCCGGTAGTACGATTCGGTGCCCGCGTCGAGCTTGGCCCAGATCTCCCCCTGGTGGCGGTCCAGCGTTTCCAGGGCCTGACGCACGCGCGGACGGTGCAGCAAGCTGGCGTTGGTGATCAGGACGAGCTTGACCGAACCGAGCCCGCGGCGCACCTTGACGGCGGCGACATCGGCCACGATCGTATCGAAGTTGGAGAACGAGGTCGGCTCGCCGTCGCCCGAGAAGGCGATGTCGTTCAAACGCCGCAGGTAAGCGGGCGCGTGCTGGAAAGGCTCGTCGTGATAGAGGGCGCCGGCGCCACCAGGTCGAGCGTGTGCTCGAGCTCCGCGAGCAGGCGGTCGGTGGCGACGAAGGCACGCTCCGCCTCGCTGCGGCGGTCCACCTGGCAGTAGATGCAATCGAAGTTGCAGATCTTGTCCGGGTTCAGATTGATGCCGACGGAGATCCCCCGGCTGCGGCGCGAGAGGACCGGGTAAACGAACTGGTTGTCCCGGTAGGTGCGGGGATGTTCGGTAAAACCTGGAATCATGCCGGGGGACATGGACGGCTCTCGATCCACTGCGGAAAGGCGGCCAGGAGGCTAGGATGAGGAAAAGGAAATCGGTGGGCCGAGCTCACCCTACAAGACTATAGCGAAATGGGCAATGGGACGATCGTGAGCTGGCTGGGAACGCTCGCCATGAATGGGCCCCTCATCCTGGGGGCGTACTGGCTGGCCGGGTCCGGATTCCGGCAGCCGGCCGGGCCGGGCCGCGGGCTGGCGACGGCCGTGCTGGCCTGGACCTGGGCGACGCTCGGCCTGATGGTGCTGGGCACGGCCGGCTGGTTGACACTGGGACCCTTGACCGCCTGGTCGCTCCTGGGATTGGGTCTGGGGCTGGCGGTCCGCCGGCAGAGGGGCCGGGGGCCAGTCGGGCGCGAGGATGCGTCCGAGGATTGGTCGTGGATCGAGGCGCTGGCCCTGGGCTTGGTCCTGGCGCCTTGCGTCGTGCTGGGCACGAGGGCGCTGCTCGGGCCGGTGAAAGTTGTCAGCGACGGGCCCATCTATCACCTTTATTTTGCGATCCGGTGGTGGAAGGCGGGGGACTTGCGGCTCGTCCCGGTGCCGTTCGGAGAGAGTGCGGCGCCGTATTTTCCGGGGGTCGGCGACCTGTGGTTCACCTGGCTGACGATCGGCTGGGGCGGCGATCGGCTCGCGAAGATCGGCCAGGTGCCGTTCTTCGTGCTGGCGGCCCTGGCCGCGTGGGAGTTGTGCCGACGTCTCGGCGCCGGCCGCGCCGCGACAGCCGTGGCGCTCGGGTGGTTCCTGACCGTGATGCCTTTGGTCCTGTACGCCGTCGAGCCGAACGTGGACACGATCTTCCTGGCCGGCTACCTCCTCGCCGCCTACGAATTCGTGCGGTACGGCACCGATCCGTCCGCCGGGACCGAAACGCTGGCCCTGGGCGCCCTGGCGGCGGGCGGAGCCTGGGGCACCAAGCCCACGGGGATCGTCTTCGTGCCGCCGCTGCTGGTCGTGGCCGCGGGGATTGTTCTCTGGCGCCAGCGAGACGGCCGGACCCGGCGGCGGCATCTGACCTGTCTGCTTCTTCTGCCGGCGGTGATGGTCGGGTTCTGGTATGGCCGCAATGCGTGGTGGACGGGTAATCCGCTCTATCCTCTGGACGTGTCCGCGCTGGGATGGGTGGGCTGGTATGACCCGTCGGTCATGTCTCATAGTCGTTATTACATTCCGCGTGCCGAATGGCGTGCGCTCGTCGATATCCTGCTCGCCGTGCTCGATCCGCGCATGACGCCCTTCTGGCTGGCGGCCGTTCTGGGAGCCTGGGCGATCGGGCGGCCGCGCGACCGCGCGACGGATGGGTCTGGCTGCTCGGCCTGTTGGCGGTCGGCAACGTCGCCTTGTACTGGCTGGTGGTGCCGTATCGCTCGCAGCAGCGATTCTTCCTGCAGGCGCTCGGGCTGGCGAGCGTGCCTCTGGCCCGGCTGCTGGATCGAAACCGGTTTCTCTGCTGGCTGGGGGTGGTTTTTCTGGCTCTGCATGTCCTCACGCCGCAAGGGTGGCCTTTCGCCGATGGTCGTGTTCCGCCGCCCTGGGACTTCCACCCGTTGGTTCCCAACGCCGTGCCCCCGCTCATCGTGCTGGGGCCGCCCTTGAGCAGGCCCGCGGCCCTCTTGATCCTGATGGGAATCGTCGTGGGATCGATCCTGGTCGCCGTGGGATGGCTGAGAGTGTGGGCACGCCCGGGCGCCGGCCGGCTCGTGGCCGCCGTCGCGGCCAGCGTCCTGCTCGCGGGATGCGCGGCCTGCGCCCGATCGATCGGAGATGAGCTCGCGCCGCGCGTGGAACGGTTCTATCCCGTCTTCCGGGACTTCGACAACGGCTGGCTCGAACTCGATCGGCGCTGCGGTCCCCGGGGCAAACGGATCGCGTATGCCGGGACGGATATCCCTTACTACTTGTTTGGCCGCGGCTTGCGCAACGACGTGCGCTATGTCAACGTCGCGGGCCCGCCCGGCTGGCTCATGCACGACTGGCATCGCCAGGCCGTCCGCGAGGGTCATCCGCACTGGGAAGCCGATCCGCGTCCCGGCTGGGATCGCAGCCATCCGGACTATGAAACCTGGCTTGCCCACCTGCGGGCCGGACGCATTCAGATCCTCGTGGTCACGCGCGTTGATCCCCGCGAGGGCCGCCATAACGTGGCCGATGCGGAGGGCTTCCCCATCGAGCGGGTCTGGGCCGACCAGCACCCGGCGCAGTTCGAGCGGCTGTATGGCGCGCCGGCCGAGGACGCCAAGTTCCGCATCTACCGCCTGCGCGATCCGGTCCGGGAAGATTTTTCGAGAAACCGCGACGGATGACCTTCCCGGCCGCCACTGATAATAGGGCGAACTCTCGTTTCTTTTCCCTGATGGGACCGGGACCCATGCCGAACTCGACCGATAAGAGCGGTTTGCGGCTCACCTTGCGTACGCTGCTGGCCTGGCTCGATGACCAGTTGGCGCCGGCCGAGGCCAGGCAGATCGGCCAGCAAGTGGCGGAGGGGACCTTCGCCAAGGATTCTGATGGCGCGCATTCACAAGGTCACGCGCCGGCGGCGGCTGACGGTCCCGAGCCCGACCGGGCCGGAGGCCCTCGATGCGAATGTCGTCGCCTGCTACCTGGACAACGAATTGCCCGCGGACCAGGTGGCCGACTACGAGAAGCGGTGCCTGACGTCGGACGTCCACCTGGCCGAGGTCGCGAGCTGCCATCAGATCTTGAGCATGATCGGCCAGCGGGCAAAGGTGCCTCCCGAGGTGCGCATGCGGATGTACCGGCTCGTCAAGGGGCGGGAAGCGATGGGGCGTGCTTCGCGCGAGCACGCGCCTTCCCCCGTGGCGGAATCGGCGCCGATCGAACCCTGGACGGCGGCGCCCACACGCCAGCGCTCGGCCCTGGAACGCAGGGCCTTGCCGATCGGCGTGATCGCCCTGATCGCCTTGATGGGGGTGTCCGCCTGGACGCTCGCGCCCTCCGGCCGAGAAGCGGGACTCCATTCGCGGGGACGGACGCAGACAGGTGCGCAACCCCAGCAAGCAGGTCCGCTGGCGGGACCCGAGGCAGCCAAGCACGAACCGGACGCCGCGAAGAACCCCGCCGAGCCGAAAGCACCGGAGGAAACGGCGGACCCGGCCATGACGCCGGAGGAGGACACCACCGAGACCGCGCCGGCCAAGCCGGAGACCGGCGCCGTCGGGGGCAGCTCGGGAACGCTGATCACCAATGACGGCATCGCCTTGCGCTGGAATACCGAGTCCCGGCTCTGGACCCGCGTGGCCGACAAGGAGGCCATTCACAAAGACGAACGGATCGTCTGCCTGGCGCCCTTCCGGACCGCGGTGCAGGTCGGCGAGATCCGGCTGGACCTGGTGGGTCCCACGGAGATTCGCCTCCAGCCGGCCAGCGCCGGGGAAGCGGCGCGGTTTGCGCTCGATCAGGGTCAGGTGGTGCTCCGCAGCGGCGTCGAAGGCCAGTCGGTCGCGGTCGTCGTGGGAAACAAGCCATGGACCGTGGCCCTCTCGCCCGGCAGCCCGGTCGGCGTGGAACTCCTCGACCTCTGGCGCCCGGGGCAACCGGCGCCGATCGTGCCCACCTTGAAAGCCTACGTGGTTCAGGGCGACGCCCAGTTCCGTGCGGCGCGGCGTCGGAGACGCTGACCGGTCCGGCCGCACTCGAGTTCACCCCACCCGATCGCCTCCGGCCGCCGGTCGAGGAAGCCGCGCCCGCCTGGGTGGCGGCCGAGGCTCCGGCCGCCGTCGACAAGGCCACCGGCAAGGCCTTCGCGTCGTACTTCAAGGCCGACACCCCCACGACCACCGCCCTGGTCCAGGCCGTCGAGGACGAGCAAGAGCCGGTCCGCACGCTGGCCCTGTCCGCCATGAGCACCCTCGGCGAGATCAAGCTGGCCATTCCGGAACTCGAACAGGACGCCAAGATCCGCCCCGCCGCCATCGAGACGCTGCGCAAGTTCGGCAGCCGCAACCCGGAGACGGCCAAGACGCTGCACGAACAACTCGCCCAGTTCGCCGGTGAGGACTGGGCGCAGCAGGTCGAGAGGCTCCTGGTCGGCTTCACGCCGGACGACGCCAAGAACGCGGCGACGTACAAGACCCTGGTGAGCCTCCTCACCGATCAAGACGTGGGCGTGCGCACGCTGGCCCTGACCCAGCTCGTCCTGCTCTCGGGCCGGGACGCCCTCGGCTACGACCCCGACCACCCCGAGGGCGCCGGCCTGAAAGCCTGGCAAGATCTGCTGCGAAACGGCGACTTGCCCCGCGCGAGAAGGGCGAGACCAAGAAAGCCGTGAAGCCGGCCGAGCGCTGACGGATTCCAGATGACGGATTCCGGATTCCGGATGCCAGATTCCGGATGACTTATGCTATCAGCCATCCGCCATCCGGAATCTGGCATCCGGAATCCGGAATCCGGAATCTGGCATCTGGAATCCGGAATCTGGAATCCGGAATCCGGAATCTGGAATCCGTCATTCGCCGTGCGCCGAGCAGCGCGAAGTGCGACCATTCATGGCGGGGGACCGGAACGGATGTTATAGTTTCCCCAGAGGTCAGCGTCGCCGGTCCATCACCACTCACGCGACGGGCAATTCCGGCTCCGGACCGGCGGATGGGGCTGCTCTCTCCTGCGGGTAATGTGAAGGTGCAGCGCTTGTCCCTTCGAGTGCAGCGATTCGCACGCAGCCTCTGGGTTCTGGCGGGGTTCTCGCTGGCTGTGCCCGCGCTTGTGCGGGCGCAGGAGCCGAACCTCCCCGCGTTCGCGACCGATCCGGCCGCGACCGTGGCCGGGCCTCTCTATGTCTTCGAGGGCGGAGCGCTGGACCTCGATTCTCTGCGCAAGCGGTTCGAGCGTCCCGACGTGGTGATCTTGCCAGGCACGGAGTACGACCGCCTCCGCCGTGCCGGCGCGACCGCGTCGACCGCGCCGCCGGCCGCGCTCGTCGAGTCCGTCCAGCTTCGCGGCACGGTACGCGAGCGGCTGGCCCGTCTCTCGGTGGAATTCGGGGTCATGATCGAATCGGCCGGGGCCGTCTGGGTCCCCGTGCGCCTGGACGGGCTGATCGTGACCACGGCGCGGGACGCGCACGGCGCGGAGTGCGCCTTGCGCTGGTGCGGCGGGCGGTTGGGAGGTCCGGCTCGCGGGTGCGGGCGCAGCGCGTGGTGGTGGAGCTCGATGTGCCCGTGCGATCGGACCCCCAGGGCCCGCGTCTGGACGTGTCCCTTCCCATGGTCGCCGCGACCCGGATCGACCTGGACGTACCGGGCCGGGTGAGCGAGGCGGAAACCGGCCCGGAGCAGCCCATCGCGGTGACGGTGGAGGCGAACGGAAGTGACTCCCACCTGCGCGGGAGCGTGACGGCCCGCGATCGCCTCACGCTGCGCTGGCACCGCACCCAGGAGGCCGGCGAGTCGGCCGCGCCCTTGCTGGCCGTCCAGGGCGAGATCGCCATTGAAATCAACCGGGGCATGTTTCAAACCCGGTCGTCGTGGTCGCTGCAATGCGAGCGCGGCGTCGCGCGCGAGGTCAGCGTCTTGTTGAACGAACCCGGCGATGAACTGGTCGGGGCGGAGCTCGACGACCAGCCCCTGCCCATCGAGCGCCGTCGGGAGAGCGGCGCGGCGCGGGCCGTGCTCACGCTGCCGGAGCCGTTGCGTCAAGGTGAGCGGCGCCGTCTGGATCTGACGAGCCGGCGCACGCTGCCCTCGGGTGTGACCACGCGGTTTTCCTACCGCGGCTTGCCCATGCTGGGAGCGACCAGCCAGGCCGGCCTGATCGCCATCGTGCAAGGACCCGACCTCTGGGTCAGCGGCACCGCCGGCCGCGGCCTGCGCCAGATCGATCCCCGCGAGCTGAGCGACGCGCTGCGGACGCGGCCCTCCACCGTGCTGGCGTATGCCTTCGTGGACCAACCGTTTGACCTGGAACTGCGGGTCGATCCCTCTCCCCCCGCCGCGGTCGTCGAGGCGCGCACCACCGTCCAGATCGAGCCCGGCCTGGCCCGACTGGAGACCGACCTGAACTACCGCATCAAGCGGGGGCGGTTTCAGGAAGTCCGGATCGCGCTGCCGGCGGCCGCCGAGCTGATCGGGGTCGGACCCGACGCGGTGGTCACGGCGTTTCAGACTCTCGACCAGCCGGCGCCGACCGAGCCGCGCTGCGCCAGGCCGTCGTTGTGCGGCTCAACCCGCAAGAGGCGGCGGACGGGGAATTCCGCGTCCATCTGAGCTTGCGCCAGCCCATCGCGGCGGGATCGCTCGTGATCCGCTTGCCCCGTCCCCTGAACGTGACCCAGATCGGCGGCCGCCTCATCGTCCTGGCCGGCCGGGATCTCGCCGTCGAACTCGCCGACGAGGCCACCGCGGAACGATTCACCCCGCTCGAACCCGAGCCCGTGATCGAAGACCCCAACCGGCCCGCGCTGCCGAACCTCGTCCTGGCGCCCGTGCTCTGGCTCGGCTACGACGGCGGCGCGGACCGCCTACCGCTACGGATCACCCCGCGTAGCCGGGTCTTGCAGCATGAAACCCGGCTCAAGGTCCGGATCGACCGCGCGGGCGTCGATTGCTGGCAAACGCTGGTCTGCCGGGTGCGAAACGGCACGCTCAAGTCGTTCGAGATGGTCGTGCCCACGAGCTGGGAAGGCCGCTGGGAACTGGCGAAACCGGCCGGTGAACCGAGCGCCGCACGCATCATTGCCTGCGATCGCGTGGCCGTGGAAGCCCCGGACGGAGTGCGGTATCGCATCACGCTGGATCGCGAGACGCTCGATCGCGTCAGCCTCGCGTTTCACGTCCGGCAAGAGCCGAAGGGCTGGGGCCGATCGGCCTCACCAGACCGCGTCGAGATGTCCTGGATGCGCCTGCCCGAAGGCGAGGCCCTGCCGACTCGCATCGAGGTTTCCGCCGATCCGAGCGTGCAGCTTCAGCCGGTCGGGAAGGAGTGGACAGAACCGCCGAATCTCGGCGTCGTGGCACCCAAGGGAACCGAGGAACCGATCCGCCTGGTCTGGCTCGGTGCCGATCACCCGGCGCCCTGGCCGGCACTCCAGGCCACGGTCGAGGCCCTGGTTCGACTGCCGGTGGCCGTGGTGTCGCGTCTCTGGCTGCGGACGATCGAGCTACCCGACGGCGGTCGACAAAACTCCGCCTGGATGAATGTGCGGAGCGACCTGGGCTCGCTCCAGTTCGCGCTGCCGCCGGGCGCGACGCTGGCTCAGGTCCACGTCGAGTCGGACGAGGCCCGCGCGGATCGCCTCGGCGACGGATCGAGCTACCGCCTCGCCTTGCCCGGTTCGGCCCAGGAGCCTCAGTTGGTGCAGATGGATTTCACCGTGCCCGCCGCGGCGGTGCCGGCGATCTGGACGCCGTTGCGAGTGCTCGACGGCGTGGCCGTGCAAGAGTCCTTCTGGGAGGTGCGCATCCCCTGGAACCGGACGCTGGTGGGAGGCGAACGAGGCTGGTCCGACGCCAACCGCTGGCGCTGGGAGACGTATCTCTGGACGCGCCGGCCGGCGCTGGACGAGCGCGACCTGACCGCCTGGGTCCTGGGCACCAAGCCGGTGGCCGGGACGGCCGAGCCGGTCGCGGACCGCGCCGACGCGGACTACCACGGCTACCTCTTCCACCGCGCCGGCGATCCCGTCCCGACGCGGCTGGTGATCTGGCCCCGGTGGGCCCTGGTCGGCGTCTGCTCGGGTGTTGTCTTGGCGGCGGGCATGATCCTGCTGCTGGCCCGGCCGGCGGGTCGGTCCATCTGGGTCGTCGGGTTCGGGCTGGCGCTGACACTCGCGATCGCGCTGGACCCGAACACGGGTCTTCAACTGGGCGAGTCCGCCGCGCTGGGCCTGCTTCTGGCCCTCGTGGCCGCGCTGACCCAGCGGTTTGTGGAACGGCGGCGGGGGACGGCGGCGGCCTTTTCGGAGCGCAGCGGCGTGGTCGTCGCGCCACCGAGCAGCCCGTCGCGTCAGGTTGTCCTGGAAGTCGGCTCCGACGAATCGACCGTGATCCGCCGCGCCGCCCGCCGCGCCCGCACCGGCTCCGGCTCCGGAAGCCGCCGTCGATGCGCCGCAGAGCTGAGTGAGGACTGCTTCAGGAGCCGGCCGCATGGTTTGGGTCCGATCAAGAGTGGTGGGTGCCACGGGTTCCGCTCTGGGAACCCGTGTCCGGGGCGGTCCGGCACAGGTTCCGAGGGCGGAACCCGTGGCACCCGACCTTGCCGGCCGCACGCCCCGGTCTCGTGGCGACCGTGTCCACAAAGGGGCCTGGCCCGGGGTTCTTTTCTTCGGGCTGCTGGTTCTCGCGGGCGCGGGGCCGTTGCGCGTCGAGCGGGTCCAGGTGCCGGCGGGGTCGCTCGAGAAGGTCTTTCCCAAAGGCACCGAACTGCGGCTCCTGCCCGAGCCCGAGTTCAACGCCCTGGTCCGGGCGGCGCGGGCGGGCCGGGACAGCCGCGCGCAGAATCAGCCGCCGCTCCTGGTGCGATGCCGCCATCGATGCCTCCTGGGACAACGGCATCCTGGTAGGTCGTTCCGAGCTGCTCGTTCAGGGCGGTTCGGGCCCGGGCCGCTTGTTGAACCTGGCGCCCTGGACGCCCGCCCTCGTCCCGGACGAAGCGAACACCGCCGCGACCCTGGTCCGCAGCCGCCAGGACGGCCAGACGGCGATTGCCGTGGAGCCGGGGAAGTCGTCCCTGGTGGTCCTGTCCTGGAAGCTCGCGGCGCGTCCCGGGTCCAGCGGGCACGTCTTCGCGCTGGGATTGCCCCGGTGCGCCGTGTCGAGCTTGAGCCTGGACGTGCCCAGCGCGTTGTCTCCCGAAGGTGCGGGCGGACTGCGTCGCGGGCCGCTGTCGGGCCAGGGTCCGGACCGCCAGCGCTGGGAATTCGAGGGTCCGACCGGCGAGCAAGCGGTCGAGCTGCGGTTCACGGTCCGGGAGGGACAGCCCCGGGCCCAGCCACCCGTCTGGATCAGCGGGCCGACGGACATTGAGATCAAGGATGCCGAGGCGACCTGGCAGTCGCGCTGGACGGTCGACCTGGGTCCGGACGCACCCCGCGAGCTGGCCATCGACGTGGCGCCCGAGCTGGAGATCGTGGCGGTCGAAGGGGCGGGGGTGGTCACCCACGATGTCCGCCACGCGCCGGCGAGCCCGCCCCGGCTGACGATCACGCTCGCCGACGGTGTTGCTGGTCCCGTGCCGGTGACCATCCGAGCGGTTCCACGCTTGCCTGATGAAGGGGTCTGGAAAGTCCCCTGGCTGCGACCGGTGGGCGCATCCTGGACCGGGGGCCGCGTGGCTCTTCGCCTCGTGGGAGGCATGCGCACGCTGATGGCGGTCCGCGCGCTTCAAGGGCCGCCGATCGCACCCCACGCCGAGGATCTGGAGGCACGCCCCGCGCGCGGCTTGCTCCTCTTCGACCCGGCCACCCCGAACTCGGTGGCCGAGCTGACCTTTCATCGCAGCGAGGCCGAAGTCACGGGCGAGATCCGGGGCGGCGTCTTTCTGGGCGCCGACCGGCCTCACCTGGAGGCCCTCCTCACCTTGACCGTCGAGCGCGGCACCGCCTCCAGCTTGGTGCTGGATGTTCCTGAACCCTGGATGCCGGACCGCATGGAGCTGGCCGACACGCACGAGCCGGTCACATGGCAGGTCCAGCCCGGCGCGGGGGGCGGGTCGCGCATGGTTGTCTTCCTTTCCTCGCCGCTGCCGTCGACGCCCCTGACGCTGCGCCTGACGGCGCTGGCGGATCGGCTGGAATCGACCGGCACGTGGCAACTGCCGCGCCTGGCACCGGCCGGGGTCCGCCTGACCGACGAGCGATGGGTCCTGGGTGTCGATCCCGAGATCCTTCTCAGCCCGGGCGACATCGCGGGCCTGGCCTGGATCGATCCCGACCAGGTGGGGATCGAGGTGCCGGCCAGTCTCTCGCCCGCGCTTTCCTGGCGCTGGATCGATCCCCAGGGCCGCGGTCGCGTGGCCGTGCGTCGCCACCGGGCGCGGCGCGAATCCGAGATCATCGCGCTGGCGCGGGTCGAGGCCCAGGCGCTGGATCTCGACGTGGCCGTCCGGGTCGAGGCCGCCGCGGACACGTCGCGTTCCGGCGTGCCGGTTCTGTACGACGGTCCGGCGCCGGCGGCGCCTCCGGTCTGGAACCGCTGGGACAAGACCGGCTCGACGCCGCTCCTCGTCCGTTCGGTCACGGAAAGGGAGCACGAACGCTACGGCTGGCCGGCGCGAGGGCAGGGGTGGCTTCTGCCTGCGCCGGCGACGGGAAGCACGATCTACCGGACGCATTTTCACATGCCCTGGACGGGCCGCGGGGCCATTCCGCTGGTCCGGCTGGCCGCCCGGGAACCGCAGCGGAGCGTGGTTCTCATCGCCGTGGATCGCACGTTGAAGGCGCACACCGAGGTGCGCGGAGTGCGGCGGCTCGATTTCGGCTCGGCGATCCTGGCGGACCTGCCCGACGTCGGCCTTCCGACGCCCGACCCCGCGCGGTATCGCACGCCCGATGGGTTCGCGACCGCGCTGGCGCCGGACCCGAACCCGATCACGCTGACCACCGAGCCATTGCAGCTCGCCGAGAGTCCGGGCGTCGTGCTCGCGGCGGTCCTGCGCGGCACGGCGGACACGTCGCGGCCGACGTGGCACCAGCTTCAACTGACCGTGCTGGCGCCGGGGCGAACCGAACTCGAAATCGGCTTTCAGGACGGCACGGCCGTGCAACAGGTGGTGGTGGACGGCCAGCGTGTCGCGCCCGTGTGGCGTGCGGCCACACTGGTTGTGCCGCTCTTCGAGACGCCCAGCGCGGCCGCGCCTGCGCAGGTCCAGGTCGATTTTCAGCCGCCGCCGGGCAAGGCGCGTTCCGAGGGTCGATCCTTCTGGCCCCGCGTTTGGCTGCCCTGTCTCGCGACGACCTGGCTGCTGACCACGCCGGCGGATTCTCGACGTTCATGCCGGATCGACGGGACTCCTCGCCCTGGAACCGGCCCGCGACGTGGGCTGGGTGGATCGACTGCTCGGATCGTGGCCGGCGCCGGGACGCCCCACGGCGTCGGACGCGCTGGACCGCCGGTCCCGGACCGAACTCGATCTGCGCGGGTCCGGTCCGCTCGGGAAACCCCGGACCCTCGAAGAGATCCTGCTGCGCTGGGACATGGGTCCGAGGCCGCTGGTGGTGGATCGTCTCGCCCTGCTGGAAGCCGGCTGCGGGCCGCGGACGCGTCTCCGCGCGCGGCCCGATGCCCAGGAAACGCTCACGGAGATCGTCTCCGGTATGGGACTCACCGTGGGGGCCCGGGGCGACTGTCTGCTGCTGACGAGTCCGCGCGCCGCGGCACACGATTCCGCGGACGCGACGGCGTGGAGCGAGGCCGTGCGCCAGGCGGCCGGGCGGGGGACCGACCCGACGGACCGATTCCAGTCGGTCGCGCGCTGGCGTGAGGTCACCGCGACGCCGCCCCTCCCCCAAGGACCGGCCCAGGCGCAGTCCGCGCACGGGTTCGTGCAACTGGGTTGGCCGGATTCCGCCGTCTGGTTCCATCGGCTCGACCCCCGCTCCCGCATGGCGGAACGGGGCGTTCTTCTCCTTCTCGTCTTGAGCGGAGGTATGTACATCCGGCGCTGGCCGCCCGCGCGCCGGGCACGCGCTCTGGCGGTCGTGGTCGCCTGCGGCACTGCTCGCGGCCGGCTGGGAGCTGGAACTGGCGAGCGGGCTGCTCGTCGGCGCCTTGGCGACGCTGGCCTTCTGGATCGGCGCCGCCCTGGGACGGCGTCCGGCGCGCCCTGGCCGTGCGCGCAGCACCGTGATGCCGCCGGCCCGAGCGGCCATCACGGGTGTCGTGGGCATCCTGGCGGTGGTGCCGTTCGCGCTTGGGCTGGCGGAGACCACCCCCGGACCGGCCGCGGAAGACGCCGTGATCGCCGTCTCGACCGCCGATGATCCCCACACGGTCGTCATCACCAGGACGGACGACGACCGGCTGCGCGCCTGGGCCGACGCGCGCGCGGACCAGCCGGCGGCCGAGTCTCACGGCCACCGCGGTCGAGCACCGCATCGTGGCCGGCCCGGAAAACGCGGCGCTGGTGGAGAGCCGTTTCGAGCTGGTGCTGGATGGTCCCGGACCCGGCTTCTGGGACGTGCCCCTGGGGGCCGCGCGAGGTCACGGGCGCGCTCGACGGCCAGCCCGTCGGCCTGGAGGTGCAACCGGGTGCCCGTGCGGTCCGGCTGTGGGTGCGACATCCGGGACCGAGTCGGTTCGTGGTGCGCCGCCGGGTCGATCTCCAGCGCCGCGGCGATGGGCTGGCGCTGGATTTGCCGGTCAACCCCGTCGCCACGTCGCACGTCTCTTGCGATCTCTGGCCGGGCACCGCGACCGCGGAGTTCCCGGGAGCGCGCGGGCCCGCGGAGTGCGCCGACGGCCGCGCGTGTGTGGTGCTGGGTCCCGTCGATCAGCTTCGGGTCCGCCAGCGATCCGACGCCCCGAAGCGCCGGGACGTTCCGCGCGTGAGCGTCGAGGGCCTGATGCTCTGGGACGCCTGGCCGGCCGGTGATCGCGTCCACGCGCGGTTCACGTATCGCATGTCCACCGACCTGAGCGAGATCCGCATCAGCCTGGCGAAGGGCATGATCGTCCGCTCGGCGAGCGTGGCCGGCCTGGTGGACACGGCCCTGGAGACCGCCGGCGATCGCACGGTCTGGGTGGCCCACGTGGACCCGCCCTGGAACGGTTCGAACACGGTGCAGCTCGATCTCTGGAAGCCCCGGCTCCAGAAGGCCACTCAGCTCGTCCTGCCCCACGTCCTGCCGATGGGAACCGACACCTTCTCGTGGACGCTGGGGTTCCGTCGTCCCGGAAGCTGGCAAGGTCGTCTTCGTCCGGTAGGGACCTTCGAAGCCGTGCCCGATGATGTCTTCGCGCGGGCCTGGGGGGCTTTTCCCGATGCGCCCGCGACGCTGGCGGGCGCCTTGCGCGGCACGGGCCCGGCGCGGGCCCGGGTGGCCAGCGGACCGGTTCGCCCGTGCGCGGCGGTCGTGCCCCAGGTTCAAGTCCAGGTCGAGCCGGGTCGGTTGCTGGTCTCGGCCGAGGCGCGCGTGACCGAGCTGGAGGGACCGCTCCGGGAGGTCGTCGTTCAGGTGGCGCCGTCGTGGAAGATCATCCGCGTGGCCGCGAACGGTCTGACATCCTGGAGCCAGGCCGCGTCCGACCGGCTCCGGCTGCGGTTTGACGGACCGGACGCCGGTCCCCGGCAGATCCGGCTCGAAGGCTGGATTCCCGTCGTCTCGGACCCGCTGCGGCCACCGCCGGCCACGTGGTCGCAGCCCGTGCCCTGGCCGACGTGGCTCGATCTCGACGCCGAGGCCGGCGAAATTCGCGTGCTCGCGCCCAAGGCGTCCGCCGCCCGGCTGGACCCGGCCCCCGGCGCCGCCCTTGCGGGCGCGGCCGCGGGCGTCTCGGAGGCGAGTGGTCGTATCCTGACGGCGTACCGCGTCGAGAAGTCGGTCGAGGCGCCGGGCACGCTGGTCTGGACCGAACCGACGCCGTTCACCCGGGTGGCGGTGGATAGCTTGTTGACGCTCTATCCGGGGTCCGCCACGCTCTCGGCCGCGCTGAACTACCAGATCCGCGGCGGCCCCTTGCACACGATCACGTTCAGCCTGCCGAAGTCCTGGAGCCCTTCGGCCAACGTCACGAGCGACGGTCTGATGTTCACCATCCAGAAAGACGACAAGGAGAACGTGACCTTCTGGACGCTGCGCCCCGACCGGCCGGTGTGGGGGTCGCTGACGCTTCAGCTCCAGGCGGAGCGCACGCTCGAGCGTTCCTCCGAGCTGACGTTTCCGGCGGTCCTGCCGCGGGGCAGGGGGGCGGTGACCTCGTTCCTGGCGCTGGCGAACGCCTCGGGGCAGCCGCTCATCACGGCCGGCGAGGGGATCACCGCCGTGGCGGCGACCTCGGCGCACATGGACAGCCTGTTGCCTTTCACCGGCATTCCGCACACGACGTACCGCGTGACCCGCGACGACTGGCGGCTGGCGGTGCGTCCCCGGCCGGCGCCCACCGAGGGCGCGGCGCCGGACATCACGCTGGCCGACTTCCGGGCCGTGATCGACGACGGCGGCTGGTGCTGGGGAACGGCCCGGCTGGATCTCGCCCCCGGCGCCAGCGGCTTCTTGCCCGTGCGGTTCCGGGACAATGTGCGGGTCTTGAGCACCCTGGTGGATGGAAGCCCCGTCCGCGGCGCTGCGCGACCCGTCCGGGGCGTGGTACGTGCCGCTGCCCGATGGCGTCGCGCGCCGCGTCGATCTCGGTCTGCGCGCACCGGCCCCGATCCCGGATCGAGCGGAAGCGGCCCGGCTGCCTTTCCCGGCTTTGAGTCAGGGCCATGTCCCGACACTCGTCACCGTCTTCACGCCCGAGGCGCGCTCGGTCCAGGCGCTCGATCCCTCGTTATCGGAAGCAAGCTGGACGGACCTGGAGCTAGAAAGAACGGCCGCCCGCGCGCGGCTGGTGTCGGAGCACGCGGACCGCCTGGACCGGAGTTCCGTCCCGGACCGATCGGGCTTGCTGGCGGACCTGATCGCCTTCGAGGTCGAGGCGCGGAGTACGGAGTGCGCCGCGCGGTTCGCGTGCCGGTCCGCGTCCTCGACACTCGCGGCCCTGAACCGTATCCAGGTCCTCCGCAGCCAGGTGCACGAGCATCTCCAGACGCACGGCCTCGACGACGTTTTTCAGTCGGCCCGCGGCGGATCGCCGGCCGGAGAGAGGACCCGCTCGCCGATCTACCCGCGAACACGGGCGCCTTGTCCGCGTTCTTTCTCCCCCAGCTTGGCCAGGCCCGGACCTTCCGGACGGGCGGCCTGGCGTCGGGAGTGGCCCCCCGGATCGACTGGCACTGGCAAGCGTCCCCCGCGCGGCGACTCGGGAACAGATGCTCCCGTCGCCAGCGCTGGCGGGTCTGGTGCTTGTCCTGGCCTGGTTCCTGGCGCGCGTCTGCGACCGCCTGGGGCGGCGTGCGCAACAACTCGGGGCGGTGGCCTTGTGCCTCGTCAGTCTGGGCATCACGCCGTTCGTCTTCGCCCTGGTCCTGGTCGCGCTGGGTCTGGGACGCTTCGGCGGATTCCCGATGGCGGATGGCTGATGACGGATAACGGATGACGGATGGCTGATGACGAATGACGGATGGCTGACGACTTATGCTCTCAGAGTCTGTCCCAGAAGTGGCGATCCGGTGATCCGGTTTCAGCCCCGAAGGGGCGACAGTGCATAGCCCAGGGCGTCAGCCCTGGGACAGGAGTGAGGAGGAGCGGTCGCTGTCCTGGTTCCCAGGGCTGACGCCCTGGGCTATGCACTGTCGCCCCTTCGGGGCTGAAGACGAGCGCGCCGCCGCTTCGTCGGGGCTTAGACCGGAATCACCGGATCGCCTCTTCTGGGACAGACTCTCAGCCATCAGCCATCCGCCATCAGGAATCCGTTATTAGCCCTCTCACTTCGGCCGCACCAGGCCGAAACAGACCAGCGTGAAATCGTCCGTCTGGGAATGACCGGCGCTGAACTCGCGGGTCTCCTGGACGATGGACCGGCCGATCGCCTGCGCACCGCCGGGGGTGGCGGCCACGCGCTTGCGGAGGCGGGGATTCTCGACCGAATCGTAAAGCTCCTCCTTCATGTTGCGGGGGTCGGTCACCCCATCCGAGTAGAGCACCACGACATCGCCCGGCTTGAGATCGACGCTGGTCTGCTTGTAGTTCGACGTGGGCATGATCCCCAGCGGGAAGCCGCTGATGCCATGGCCGAGAGTCTCGACCTGCCCGTCGGCGCGGCGCACCAGCACGGGCGGGTGTCCGGCCGAGGTGAAGGTGAAGCGGTGCGCCGCCAGGTCGAGCACGCCGAGGCACAAGGTGATGAACCGCTCTTCCAGACTGGTCTCGTACAGCAGCAAGTTCAGCGCATCGGCAGCCTGGCTCGGTTCGTTCTTCGTGCTGATGCAATAGCGGGCATCGCCGGTGAACTTCGCCATCATCAAGGCCGCCGCGACCCCCTTGCCCGACACGTCGCCGAGCGCGATCGCCAGGCGGTCGCCCGGCAGAGGGATGAAATCGTAATAATCGCCGCCGACTTCGTAGGTGGCCTTGTAGTCGGCGAAGAACTCGTACCCGGCGATCGTGGGCACCTCCTGGGGCAGAAACCGCTTCTGCACCTGCTCGGCCAGGCGGAGGTCGCGGTCCACGCGCTCGCGGGCCACCAGGCTTTCGTGCATCGCGGCATACTGCACGGCGGTCGACGCCTGGTCGGCCACGACCACCAATAAGTCGAGATCCTCCTGCGAGAACTGCTTGCGGTCGGTCGTGTCGAGCTGGAGGACCCCCAGCGCGTGGCCGTCGGGAGTCAAGAGCGGCGCACACATGAACGAGCGGATGCGCAGGTCGGCGATCGAGGCGCTGGTCGGCAGGTTGGCGTCATTGGGCGCGTCCTGGCTGAGAACGGCCTTGCGCTGACCGACGACCGTGTTCAAGATGGTCTTGCTGATGCTCAGCCGCGACTCGTCCCCCGTGGGCATATTCAGCGCGGCGCGCTTGCCGCCGGTGCGCGGCAAGGGCCGCACCTTGTGGAAGGCCTGCCGGATCGTCGGCCTGGCCTCGTTCTCCCTGAGCAGGATCAGGAAGCAGCGCTCCGCCTGGGGGAAGATCTTCAGCAGCGATTCGAGGATTTCGGGCGCCGCGTTTTCCAGCTTGAGCGCGCTCGACAGGTTCCTGGAAATATCGAGGACGGCCGCGAGCTTCACCTCGGGGCGGACGCCGCCCACCAGAAGATCGGCGCGGGAGGCATCCACGGTGTGCAAGGTGGACGAGTCGCCTTCCTCGATGACCTCGACCCGGCTGCCGGGCCCCTCGTGCCACTCCGGCGGCAGGGTGTGATAGAACACCATCTCGACGTCGCAGATCAGGATATGGTCGCCCTGATGGAGGATCTGGTGGGCCTCGGGGAGCACCTCACGCTCGTTGAGGTACGTCTTGTTGCGGGACTTGAGGTCCGCCAGGTAGTAATCGCGGCCGGACCGGCGGATCGCGGCATGCCGGCGGCTGACGCCGTCCCGGGCGAGGACGACACCGCACTCGGGGAGCCGGCCAATGATGGTTTCATCCTCCTTGATCTCGATCAACTGGTCGGGTGGATTGCCGTTGATCTTGACGAGGACTGGCATGCGGGGCGGCTCCCGAAGACTAGCGGCGATTCGTGGAAGTGACCTGGTGCGGGCCCAGGCTGATCCCGTCGGGTCGAAGGAGGGCATGGACCATGAGCGATTCGGTCAGTTTAACCTCCAGCGCACGGAGACGGGAATCCGCGACGTTCGTTTTATCCACGCCGCGGCGGGCGCGGAAGACAAGCTCGAGGCTCAGCTCATTGAGCGCCGGGTTCTGCTGCTCGTCGATGGCGATCTCCTGGTAGCGGTTGAGCATCCCTTCGATATCGCCGCGGAGCAAGGCGGCCGCGGCCTGGAGGATGCGCGGCAGGGCCTGGTCCGCGTAACTCGGGGCGGCCTGCAGGGCGCGCTGAAGCGCTTCGAGGCGGTCGCGATCGCCGCGGCGAAACCATTCGCGCGCGAGCTGAATGTACGCTTTCGACGCCCAGGCGCGATTCTCGGGAAAATATCCGGGCACGGCCAGCCAGGCGGCTTCGAGATCGGCGTTCGCCGTCAGGATCTGGGCGTGGCGATACTGGGCCGCGGCCGTGGCCTGCTTGGGCACGCGGTCCCAGGCAAGCAGCCAGAGCGCGGGGGGACCCGCCGGCCGGGCGGACCCCGGCGCGAGCAGGTTCTCGGCGCGGCTCCGGCTGCCCCAGATGCCGCCCGCCAGCGCCGCCAGCCCGACGATCACGATCCAGTGCCAGGCCCGCAGCCGGACATCGGCCAGTTGCAGCCAGGGGCGCGCTTCAAGAGGGGCGCACTCGCGGGCCGGTCCTCCGCGACCGGGGCCGTCTCCACCGTCATATTCTGCGTCGCCATCGACCCCTTGATCCGCGCCAGCTCCCGCAGCATCTCCGTCGCCGAGGCGTAGCGCGCGGCCGGGTCCTTGGCCATCAGCTTCATGACCAGATTGCACAGCTCGACCGGCAGGTCGGGACGCCGCACCGAGAGATGCACGGGCGCCTCCTGGACCTGCTTCAGCGCAATGGCCAGGGCCGTCTCGCCCCGAAACGGCGGCTGTCCAGAGAACATATGATAACACGTCACGCCCAGCGAGTACAGATCGCTCCGGTGGTCGAGCTCCTTGCCCTGGACCTGCTCGGGGCTCATGTACAGCGGCGTGCCCACCGTGACGCCTTCCTGGGTGATGCCGAGACGGTGCGCCTCGGTCTGTTCGCGGCAGAGTCCGAAGTCGGCCACCTTGACCTGGCCCTTGCGGGTCAACAGCAGGTTCTCGGGCTTGATGTCGCGGTGCACGAGGCCGACCTCGCCGGCCGCCGCCACGGCCTGACCGGCCTGCCGCATGATCGAGAGGGCCAGCGGGATCTCGGGCGTCGCCTTGCGCACCAGGTACTCCTTGAGGTTGATCCCCTGGACGTACTCCATGGCGATGTACTTCAGGTCGTCGATGCCTCCAAAGCTGTAGACATGAACAATATTGGGATGGTTCAGCTTGGCGGCGCCGAGCGCTTCCTTCTCGAAGCGCGCAGGTAGGTGGGATTCGAGAGCAGCTCGGGCTTGAGGACCTTCAGGGCCACGGGGCGGTCGAGGCTGAGCTGGTGGGCGAGATAGACCTCGCCCATGCCGCCGCGGCCCAGGAGCCGTTCGATGCGGTAATCGCCCAGGGTGCAGCCCGTCAGGTCGCGCGCCGGGAGCGGGCGGTTCGAGAGGTTGGGGTCCGACCGAGGGTGCAGGGGCGTATCGGACAGCGACATCGGGGCGGTTCCGGAGACTCGAACAGGGCCCGGGATCGATGTTGGCGCGCTCCGCACCAGTTTATGAGGGAGGCACGCGTTCCGCAAAGGGGGTGACCCGACTTGGCTCCGGTCTCCGCGGCGGCCGGGGCCCTCGCCTTGGCACCAGAGTCATGGTACGATCAGAGTTGCGGCTAAAGGCGATCGCACAAGACCGCGGGGGGAGGACACGTCCATGAGTCGGCTCCGGGAACTCAAGCGGATGCTGGGCCTGATGGTGCTTGTCCTGCTGGCGACCGCGGGGCGCTGGTGGAGCCAGGACCCAGGCCAGGCGGAGCGGTCCACCATCGCCAACGATCCCTGGGCCGAGGTGATCACGGTCACCAAAGACTGGCTGGTCCTGCAAAACGGCGAGGGTCAGCAGTTGCCGGTCGCCACCGGGGCCATTCGTCTGTTCGTCATCCGCTGGCCCACCACGCCGGATCGGATCTCGCCCAACGCGCTGCTTGAGACGACCGGGGTCGACACGGGCTCGCTGCACGTGGCCACGAACCACGTGGATGTTTATGAAGGGGCCACCCGCGCGCTGGTCACGCCGGCCACGCTGTACATCACGGCGTCCGGGCGGCCGCAATTTCCGATTGATCTGGTGTACAACTCCGACCCTTATGGCGAGGCGATCTACGGCTCCTGGCCGCTCTTGCCGAGCGGGTTCAGCGGGGGGCCGGCGCGCATGAACATCGTCGGGCCGATGGTGAGCCGCAATCCCCTGGCGATCGGCGTCGTCCCCGGCAACAACGCCGCCGTCATCATGCCGGCCTCGCCCGCGGGCGTCACCATGAGCCAGATCACGCCCGGCAGCAACGAACTGGTGCGCCCGGCGATCTCGTCTACTTCGTCCCGATCGAGGCCCGGCCGAAGTCGCTGATCCTCGACCAACTGGTCGTCTACAAGCGAATTCCCCTCGATCAGTTCCGGCCCTGAAGGGATGGAATGGGCCGCCCGGTTGTTCAGAAACGAGCGGTGAAAGTCATCCCGATGGCCGATGCCTGATGGCCGATGACTGTGAGTGTGTACGAGAAGGTGTCTTTGTCTGTCTCGTCCGTAGAAGGAAACCGTGGGTGGCCGGGGCAACAGGCCGCGCAGCGGCCCATGCCCCGGAATCCCCAGGCCGCGCATCCGGGGCATGGGCCGCTGCGCGGCCTGTTGCCCCGGCCACCCGGTGCTTTCTTTCTTCTTGAGACAGAAGGGACCAGCCTCCGCCCGAACCCTTCTCGTACACCCTTTGAGAGGGAGCCGATCCCATGCGAACCCGTGCGCGGCTGTTGGCGGCCTGGTGCGTTGGCGGGGCGATCTACCTGATCGCCGTCGGTCTCTGGAGTTACGATGGCGTTTCCTCGCTGGTGTTTCAGCCGCTGTGTGCAGCCGTCGTGAGGCGCGGCGTCGGTCGGGGTGGTCTTGCTCGTCGGCCTCGTGCTGCGCGTGCGACCGCTCGGGCGGCTCTGGAATTCGCAGCGCACCTCGCCAGCCTCCTGACCGTAGGAAGTCTGGCTGTCATGGGACTCGGCTCGGCCGTCGGTCTGACGGGCACCTACGCGGACCCGGAGACGGGTCGTTCGTTCGAGGCCCTGCACCCGATGGCCGCCTTGGTCAGCTATCTTCTCCTCCTGTTTGCCTTGGCTCATTGGCCGACGGGCAAACCGGCCGGGAACCAGGCAGCGGCGTAGTGGTGTCGGCTGAAAGGGTGTACGAGAATGCGCTTCCACTCCGTCCAGGCGTGGGGTGGCCGGGGTTTCGCTTGGGAAACCCCGGCCACCCCACGCAGCGGCGGTGTGCGTTCTTCAGCCCCGAAGGGGCGACAGTGCATAGCCCAGGGCGTCAGCCCTGGGAACCAGGGCGGCGGCGCGCTTGTGCCCGTTTCGCGGTCCCAGGGCTGACGCCCTGGGCTATGCACTGTCGCCCCGGTCTAAAGGATCGCGTCCGGGTCGATGCGCTCGACCGCAATCCAGCCGAGCCGGTCCAGGTCGGCCGCGACGAGATCGGCATCCGCCACGACGACCAGATGGAGCTCGTCCGGCCGGACGTGCCGACGCGCGGCGGCAAGCATCGAATCCAGGGTGACGGCCGACAGGCGTTCGGGCAGGCGGCGGTGCTCGTCGGGCGGCAGTCCGTGCAAAAACAGACTGGCGTAGCGGGCGACCAGGGCCGACGGGGTCTCGAAATGACGCGCCTGGCCCTCGATCAGGGCGCGGCGGGCATCCGCGAGCTCGTCCCCGGTCGGCGGGCGCGGCGAGCAAGTCCCGGATTTCCCGTTGCAGGTCGTCCAGCGCCGGGGCCAGGCGGTTCGACTGGAGGGACGCGGACACCGAGAACGGCCCCGCCCCGCGTCGAAAGTCGAACGCGCTATGCACGCCGTAGGTATAGCCCTTCTCCTCGCGGAGCTGGCGGTTCAGACGCGAGGTGAACTGGCCGCCGAGGATCTGGTTGAACACCAGCAAGTCGGCGAAATCGGCATGGCCGCGCGGCACCCCCAGATGTCCGGCGCGGAGCACGGCCTGGGCCGCGCCGGGACGATTCCAGAGCCAGAGCCGCCGGCGCACGCCGTTCGCCGGCACGGGGATCTCGGGGACCGGATCGGCCGGCTCCCTCCAGTCGGACAAGAGCTCCTCCAGCAAACGTTGCAGCGCGTCCGGATCGAAGTCCCCGGCCACGATCCACGCGGCGCGGTTGGGCCGGTAATGTCGCTCGTGAAACGCGCGCACGGCCTCCCGGTCCAGCCCCGCAACGACCCCCGTGATGCCCTCCACCGGGACGCCGTAGGAATGGTCGCGCCCGAACAGCACCCGCAGCAAACCCCGGTAGGCCAGCGCCTCGGCGCTATCCCGTTCGGCTTCCAGCTCGGCCAGCGTCTGGCCCGCACACGGTCGAACTCCGTCTCCGGAAAAGACGGCTGGAGCAAGACTTCGGCCGCCAGCCTGCAGCTCTCGTCGAGATGCGGCGTGAGGCACTGCAAGCTGACGTAACTGCCGTCGTAACCGCAGTTCGTCGCCAGGCTCGTGCCCATGCTCTCAACGGCCAGGGCGAGTTCGAGGGCCGAGTCGCGCGCGGTCCCCTCGTCCATGACGGCGGCCGTCAAGTGGGCCAGGCCGGCGCGGTCGGCCCCATGCGCGGCCGAGCCCGCCGCCACCACGGCGGTCGCCGCCACGATCGGCAGATCGCGCAGGGGGATCATCCAGAGCTCGGCGCCGCCTTGTAACCGGCGGATCTCGGGACAAGGTGCCCGGTACGCCACCGCCGGCGCCGACGGCGGCACCGCCGCGCGGTTCAGCGGGGGAAGCACGCGCGCCGGCCGGCTCCCGAGCACCTCCAGCGCCACGCGCGGATGTCCGGCCAGGTAGGAGCCGGCCACCCGCCGGAGATCGTCCGTGGACACCGCCCGGTACCGCTCCAGGTCCGTCAAGATCCGCCCGGGATCGCCCTGGTAGATGTTGTACGCATTGAGCCGGTCGGCCACGCCGCCGAACCCGCCGACATTATCGAGGGCGTACAAGAAACCGGCGAGCCGCCCGTTCTGGACGCGGTTCCACTCGTCCTGCGCTCGACGCCCGCGCCGGCGATGGCCTGGACCTCGTCCTGGATCAGCCCGCGCGCCCGCTGCCAGGACTGGCCTGGCCGGAGCGTGACGATGACGACGAACGTGCCGTGCATCTCGCGCCCGGCCTGGTGGACCACGACCGCCTGGGCCAGGTTCTCCTCGACGACCAGCTTGCGATACAGCCGGCTGGCGCGGCCCCGGCCGAGCACGTCGGCCAGCAGGCTGAGCGCCGCGTCGTCGGCGTGAAACTGCGGGGTGCTGTGCCAGACCTCGTAGATGCGGTCGAGCTCGACATGGTCGTGGAAGCGCAGCGCCAGGTCCGACTCCAGTACAACCGGGGGCGCCCAGGGTCGGATCGCCGCGGCGCCGCCGGGGAGGCTCTCGAAATACCGCTCGCGCCAGCGCCAGGGCGCGGTCCTCGTCCAGATCACCGACCAGGGCCAGGCTGGCATTGCTCGGGACATAATACCGCCGGAAGAACGCGTCGATGTCGTCGCGGCCGGCGACCTCGATTTCTTCCATCACCCCGATAGTCAGCCAGCTATAGGGGTGCGTCGGCGGGTAGAGGGCCTCGGCCAGGATCGCGGGCACACGCCCGTACGGGCGGTTCTCGTAGTTCTGGCGATACTCGTTCTTGACGACGTCCTTCTGGACCCGCAGCTTGGTCTCCGTCAGCGCCGGCAGGAGGTGCCCCATCCGGTCCGACTCCATGGCCAGGACCAGCTCGAGATGAGCGGCCGGCAGGTCCACGTAGTAGTTGGTCCGGTCCGTCGAGGTCGAGCCGTTGACCGCCGCCCCGAGGCGCTGCAGGGGTTGAAAAAAATCACCCGGGTAGTGCTCGGACCCCTCGAACATCAAATGCTCGAACAGGTGCGCGAAGCCCCGTTGCCGGCGCTCCTCGTTCTTGGAGCCGACGTGGTACCAGAGGTTCACGGCGACGATCGGCAAGCGTCCCTGGTGCCGGACAATCACGTCGAGTCCGTTCGCGAGGGTTACTTTTTGAAAGGGAAACGCGCTCAGAGCGGGCAAAGGATTCATCCGGCAGACCGATCCGAAAAGAAACTGGGGCTGGTCCGTATCAGAAACACGATAAACAATGTATGCTTCAGGGGCTATGCGCGATTCCGGGCCGGCGGGGTCGGCCGGCGGCTCGCCTGCTCCGATTTTTTCGTGGTTCGGGTTTCCGTTTCGGTACAATGCCCTCAAAGTCGTCCGGATGCGGCCCCGGGTCCCGGCGCCCGCCTGTGCGGGAGACGGGAAGGTCCGCAGGTGGCGGTGGCCCAATCGGCCGTGCGGTGCGCTCGAGGCGTGCCGCGGCCGGCGGCGGTCTCGATGACAGGACAGCGAGAAGGCCCGCTCGTGAACTGGGAAGACCCGATTGTCGTCGCCGGCCTGTCTGATACCGGCATGCGGCGTTTAAACAATCAAGACAGCCACGCGATCGTGCCGGCATCGCGGCCGGACCAATGGCGGCAACGGGGCCATGTCTTCATGGTGGCCGATGGCATGGGCGCGCACGCCGTCGGCGAGCTGGCCAGCAAGATGGCCTGCGAGAACATCCCACACAACTACGCCAAGGCGACGCAACCTCAACGCGCCGGACGCCCTGGTCAAGGCCTATCATGAGGTCGGCGCCCTGATCCACAGCAAGGCCAGCGCCAACCGCGACTTTCAGGGTATGGGCACCACCTGCTCAACCCTCGTCTTGCTCCCCGCCGGCGCGTTGCTCGGCCACGTGGGCGACTCGCGTATTTATCGCGTCCGCCGCGGCCGGATCGAGCAACTGACCTTCGACCACAGCCTCGTCTGGGAGCTGGTGCGCCACAAGCACTTGACGTCCGAGCAGGCGTCGAAGGCCATCCCGCGCAACGTCATCACCCGCAGCCTGGGTCCGGACCCGGTCATTGATGTGGACATCGAGGGCCCGTACCCGCTCGAGCTTGGCGACGTGTTTCTGCTCTGTTCGGACGGTCTCTCCGGACCGGTCCCCGATCCCGACCTGGGCACCTTCGCCAGCCAGTTCCATCCCGAGCAGGCCTGCCGGTACCTGATCCACCTGGCCAACTTCCGCGGGGGTCCCGACAACATCACCGCGGTGATCGTGCGCATCGGTCCCTGGGTCGAGCCGGGGCTGCAACGAGCCGGCCCCCGAGCCGGCCGCCGGCGGCGCCAACACCACGAGCCGGGGTTTCCGCCTCGCCAGCCTCTTTTCTTCCTTTCAGCGCCGCGAGTCCAAGACTCCCGCCACGGAAGAGCACGTGTACCAGTCCGCCGACTGTGCCATCGACGAGGCCCTCTTGACGCGGATCTCGGAAGAGGTCCGGCACAGTCAGGCGATGGCCATCGAGCAGAGCTGGCCCCTGGACTGGTCGGAGCTGGCCAGCCGGCGCCGCGATGCCGAAGACGCGCGGCGCGCGGGCTCGCCCGCGCCGCCCTGCAGAGCCTCGGCGAAGCGGTGGTGATCCTGGGCCAGGCCGGACGGGTCTTCCGCAAGGAGCACGGGCCCAACGGCGGCCATTGAGATCCCCCGAGAGAACCACCCGCGCACGCCGATGCCATCACCTCCCGAACGACCCGAAACGCTCTGTGCCCGACCGGCCCGCACGCCGCCATCCCGGACGGTGCCGCTGGTGCCGCCGATCGAGCTGAGCGCCGTCTACCGGCTCGCGGACCTCGACCAGAGCGCGGCGGTCTTCGCCGGCGCGGAGCCGGGCTTTTTTTATGCCCGGGACGGGCATCCCAACGCCTCCCAACTGGCGGAGAAGCTGGCCCTGCTGGAAGGGGCCGAGGCCGCCCTGGTGTGCGCCTCGGGCATGGCGGCCGAGGCCGCGCTGTTCCTGACGCTGCTCGACGCCGGCCGGCATGTGGCCCTCTCGGACGGGCTCTATGGCCGCACCGTCGCGCTGGTAACCCACGAACTGGACCGCTTCGGCGTCGCGCATGACCGTTTCGATGCGACCCGCCCCGAGTCGCTCCGCGAGGCGCTGCGGCCGACGACCCGCGTCGTCTTCGTCGAGACCTTGTCCAACCCCTTGCTTCGCGTCGCCGATCTCGACGGCCTGGCCGAGATCGCTCGGGCCGCGGGCGTCACCCTCGTCGTGGATAACACCTTTGCACCCGTGATTTGCCGGCCGCTCGAACATGGTGCCGAGGTCGTGGTTCATTCGCTGACCAAGCTGATTGGCGGGCACAGCGACTTGACTCAGGGCGTGCTGGCCGGCACGCGGCAGGTGGTCTCGTCGGCGGCGAACGTGGCCTCGACGTTCGGCTTGACGGGCAACCCGTTCGAAAGCTGGCTCTGTCTGCGCGGGCTGGCGACGCTGGGTCTGCGCTCGGCCCGTGCCTGCGCGACGGCCTTGATCCTGGCGGAGCGGCTGGCCGCGCATCCGGCGGTGCGGGCCGTCCACTATCCGGGCCTGCCCGCGCATCCCGATCATGCCCGCGCGGTCCGTCTCCTCCGCGGCGGCTGCGGCGCGATCGTGACGATCGACCTGGAATCCCGGGCCGATGCGTTCATCCGGGCGCTGCGTCACATCCCGTTTGCCCCCAGTCTGGGCGATGTCTCCACGACCCTGAGCCATCCGGCCACCACCAGCCATCGCCGCCAGACTCCCGAGCAATGGGCCCGCCAGGGCATCACGCCGGGACTCATCCGGCTGTCCATCGGGCTGGAAGACCCGGACGACCTCTGGGACGACCTGCAACAGGCGCTGGCTGACTGAAAGGGTGCATGAAAAGCCCGGAGCGGATCTCGCAGCGCAGCCGCAGCCGTCTTCTCTTGTAGGGTAGGCTTCAGCCTGCCAAGGCCATTTCCGTATCCGGATCATGGCCTTGGCAGGCTGAAGCCTACCCTACAAGAGTCTCTCGCATGCACTTTTATCGTCACGGCGGGTCATAACCCCCCGGGTTCCAGGGGTGACATCGCAACAACCGGCCGAGTCCCTTCCAGAGGCCGCGGAACAGGCCATACTTCTGGAGCGCTCCGACCATGTACCGGCTACAGCTTGGCTCGAAGCGGCAGGCCGGGCCGATCAAGGGGCTGAGCGTGAGCTGATACACACGGATCAGGGCGGTCAAAATGGCGACCGCGATCCGGTTCGGCCAGGCCAGGCATCGTGAGAGAACGCTCATGGCGCGGGGCGCGCGGACGTCCCAGGCGGCGGGTGGCCTCCTGAGCCAGCGCGGGCAGGGAGCGGAGGGCCTCGGCCAGCGTCAAACGATCGCCCCGGGGGACGACGACCAGGTCGACGCCCGCGGGCAAGGCCGATTTCGACAGGCGAAAGGCTTCGCGGATCAGCCGCTTGAGGCGATTGCGCGCGGTCGCCTGGCGGACGCGCTTGCGGCCCACGGAGATTCCCAGGCGGGCATAAGCGCGGCCGTTCTCGACGGCATAGACGATCAGGCGCTGGTCGGAGGCCGACCGGCGCAGCTTGTAGGCACGCTGGTAGTCGGCGGGATCACGCAGACGCTCGTGCGGTCGGAAGCGGGACGGCGCGTTCACAACGGGTCCTCGGTGGCCTCGCGGCGCGGGTCGATCCACTCGACCGGCCGTCGCAGTGGTGCCGGTCGCGCCTGGAGGCGGCGGCCCCGGCGGATCAGGTGCCAGATCACCAAGACGGAGACCAGCACGATCCCCGAGAGAGTCAGCTCGCCCCAGAGCCGGAAGGCCTGCCCGAGACGGCGGCGGCGCGACGCCCGAGATCGGCCGCCGGCGCGGCTCAGTCGTGGTCGGGTCCAAGATCGCCCTCCAGCGCCCGGCGCATCTCGTCGGCGAGGCCGGCGACCCGGCGGTGAAGTTGCTCGACGTGGGCGTGCAGCTCGAGAATCGCCTCGACGCCGGCCAGGTTCACGCCGCAGTCGCGCTGCAAGGTGATGATCGTCCAGAGCCGGCGGATCTCGGCGGGTCCATAGCCTTCCACGTCCTCGGCACGCACGGCGCGAACCAGGCCGCGGGCTTCATAGGCGAGCAAGAGCCGGGGTGAGACGGCCAGGTGGTCGGCGACGATCTCGCGCGGGAGGATGTTGGGTGTGTTCATGGCCGGCCCCCAAGGATGCTCCATTACCAGAGACCGTCACGGGGCCGTGCCGGGTTTCGCGCGGCGAACTGGTCGATGAGGCGGCGGCTTTCTTCATCCACCGTCCGGGGTACCACGACGCGCGGCAAGACGAACAGGTCGCCCGCGGGCTGTTTGCCGTGCGCCGGGACGCCCTGGCCGCGCAGCCGCAGTTTCTGGCCGGTGGAAGTTCCCGGCGGGACCGTCAGGGTTTTGAACCCGTCGAGGGTCGGCACCTCGATCTTCGCGCCGAGGATCGCCTCCGAGACGGAGACGGGGACCTCCACGAACAGGTCGTTCCCCTCGCGCCGGAAGTAGGGGTGCGGGGCGACCGTGACCCGGATCGTCAAATCGCTCTTGGCAGCTCCCGGCGCGACCTCGACGCCCTGGCCGCGGAGGCGCAGGCGGTGGCCCGTTTCGGTGCCGGGCGGAATCTTGACATCGAGGACTTCAGTCCGACCGTGGGAACGGGGGATCTCGATCGTGGTCGTGCCGCCCTGGACGGCGGTCAGAAAAGGAATGGTGAGTTCCGCCTCGCTCTCGCGGGGCGGCGCCGCCGTGGTGCCCCGGCGACCGGCGCGACCGCCGCCGCGGATGCGGCCGATCAGATCCTCGAACAGGCCCCCGCCGACCGGCTCGCCGCCCTCGGTGGTGACATGCCCCGTGGCGCCGGGGCCGAAGAACTCACCAAAATCGAAGTTGGCGAAGTCCCCCGTCGGACCCGCCTGCTGGGCCGCCCATTCGGAGGCGCCGGAACGCGGTCCGAACGGGCCGGCGCCCTGGAAGCCGGCGTGACCATATTGGTCGTAGAGGGCGCGTTTCTCGGGATCGCTGAGCACGTCGTAAGCCTGCTGCAACTCCTTGAAGCGTCCCTCAGCACCCTTGTCGCCCGGGTTCACATCGGGATGGAGCTTGGCGCGAGCTTGCGGTGCGCTTTCTTGATCTGGTCGGGAGTCGCATCGCGGGACACGCCCAGCACTTCGTAATAATCGCGTTCCGGCATGACCGCGGCGCTCCTTTGGGCACGCGTGGCGCGGGAACGAATGCCGGCCCCGCCGGTCGGCCCCGAACGAACTCGTTCCGGGGCATTGTATCGTCGGATTGCGAGTCAATTCAAGCAACGCTCTTGCGCGGTCACGGGGTAGCGGATACCGGATTCCGGATTCCGGATTCCAGATTCCAGATTCCGGATTCCAGATTCCAGATTCCAGATTCCAGATCGCAGATTCCGGATTCCAGATTTCCAGTATTCCAGATTCGGCAGATTCCGGATTCCGGATATCCGAGCTTCAGAAGTCGATCGGCTGTCTGGAATCTGGAATCCGGAATCCGGAATCCGGAATCTGGAATCCGGAATCTGCAATCTGGAATCCTCCGCCCAGAGGTCGGCGTGAAGCCCTCGTCCTTCACCCCGGCATGAGATACAATCCAGGGGTCCCTCCGGCCCCATGAGGCCGCGTCGCGCACTGCACTCTCGTCCGAGGTCGAGCATCCGTGGTTCCGCTCTTGCCGGTCGTCATTCACGAGCACCAGGGTTTCTGGGGACGGCAGTTGCGCCCCCGACTGGCGAGCGCGCCGGTGCGGGTGATCGAGACGCGCAGCCGTGCGGAACTGCGCGACGGCGTGCGCCGCTCGTCGTGCCCCGTGCTGCTCGTCGTCCTGGACGATCGCCGCGCGCAGCAACTGGCCGATCTCGCCAGCGCGCTGGAGGTCGCGCCGAAGGCCCTCGCCCTGGTGATCGACCCGCCGGGAACGCCGGGGCTGGCCGCGCTGGCCCGGGAGCTCGGCGCGACCCACGTCTTTCCAGGCCCGACGGTCCCTCCCCGCGTGATGGAATTGCTCGAACGATGGATTCCCCTGGCCCGCCGCCGCGCGGAGATGGACGGGTGGTGGCCGCCGCCACGCCTGGAATCCGTCGTGGATCTCCCGGACTTGCCCGGTCGTCTGGATCACGCCTCTGGTGCGCTCCCGTCTTGACATGACCGTTTTCGAGAGGACCCTGCCCCCATGTTCGGAGACTTGAAGGCCCGCGTGACCGAGAAGGACGTCCTGGCCGCGTTGAAAGGAGTCAAGGACCCCGATCTGCAACGCGACCTGGTCGATCTGGGCATGGTCAAGGATGTCGTCGTGGGCGAAGGCAAGATCACGCTTTCGGTCAACCTGACGACGCCGGCCTGCCCCTTGAAAGCGCAAATCGAACGCGACGTGCGCCACGCGCTCGAAAGCCGCCTGAACGGCTACACCTTCGAGATCCGCATGGGGGCCGAGGTCCGGGGCAAGGGGATCACCGAGAAAGGCGACATCCCCGGCGTCAAGAACGTCATCGCCATCGGCTCGGGCAAGGGCGGCGTGGGCAAGTCCACCCTGGCGGCGGCGATCGCCTACGGGCTGCAATCCTACGGCGCGACGGTCGGCCTGATGGACGCCGACGTGTACGGCCCGTCGATCCCGCACCTGGTCGGCGCGGCGGGACGCCCGATGGCCCGTGGCGACCGCATCCAGCCGGTCCCGGCCGACGGCCTGCGCGTCATGTCCATGGGTTTCTTGCTCTCGCCCGACGACGCGGTCATCATGCGCGGGCCGATGCTGCATGGAATCATGCAGCAGTTCCTGCGGCAGGTGGACTGGGGCCGGCTCGATTATCTGATCATCGACCTGCCGCCGGGTACGGGGGACGTGCCCCTGACGCTCTCCCAGACGCTGCCGCTGACCGGCGCGGTGGTGGTCTGCACGCCGCAAGAGGTGGCCTTGCTGGACGCGGTGCGGGCCGTCTCGATGTTCCGCAAGCTCAACGTGCCGCTCCTGGGCATGGTCGAGAACATGAGCTTTTTCGACGTCCGCGCGTACCTCCAGTTGCATTGCGCGGCCGCGGCCCGGCCGTTCCTGGCCGGCACCGAACTGTTTGAAAAGCCCGGCGACGAGAAGGTGTACATTTTCGGCCGCGGCGGCGCGAGGCGAAAGGCCGAGGAGCTGGGCGTGCCGTTTCTGGGCGAGGTGCCGCTCAACGTCGGCCTGCGGGAATCGGGCGATCAGGGCCAGATCGCCAGCACGCTCGAAGCCGAGTCGGCGGTCCGTCCGTATTTGCTGGGCGTCGTCGAGCAGTTGGCCGCTCAGATCAGCATCCAGAACCTCAAGTCGCCGAAGCTGCCCAAGCTCGAAATCCTGGGGTGAGGTGCGCGCTGAAAGGCTTCGTAGGGTGGGCTCGGCCCACCTCGATTTTCCGACGAAGAGGTGGGCCGAGCCCACCCTACGACCAAGAAGAACCGCGGGATTTCTCTGGCGAACGCGATTCCGCGCGTCAAACTAGAGAGAAAATCGCCTGATCCTACTCCTGGACAATTCTTTCTTAGGCGGGTGGCATGCCTGCGCACCCCAACGAAGACCGCAGGGACAGTCTCTCGGGTCCGCGTGCTGGAACCGGCTGCAAGCCGGCCGGGGAGGACTCGTCGATTGCGCCCGTCCCGGATACGATGTACTTCCCTCCTCCCGAGGTGGTCGACGATTCCTTCGGTCTCGTGCTGGCCCCGGGTTATCAGTTGGAGAGCGTCGGCGGCGCGGCTCAGGTCGTCCCCTTTGAGGGCGAAGAGTCGGCGCGCACGCCGATCATTCAGGACTTCGGGAAATACGAGCTGCTGGCCGAGATCGGTCGCGGCGGCATGGGGGTGGTCTACAAGGCGCGGCACAAGGAACTGGGCCGGATCGTCGCGCTGAAAATGATCTTATCGAGCCACCTGGCCAGTCCCGAACACGTCGAGCGGTTCTACGCCGAGGCGCGGGCCGTGGCGAAGCTGGACTCGCCGCACATTGTCGGCATCCACGATGTCGGGCAGATCCGGGGCCAGCACTATCTCGAAATGGACTACGTGGCCGGTCCGAGCCTGGCGCAGATCGTCGTGCGCGGGCCGCTCGACCCGCAGGCCGCCGCCCGGTTCGTGTACCCCGTGGCCCGCGCGGTCGCCCACCTGCACGCGCAGGGGATTGTCCATCGCGACCTGAAGCCCTCGAACGTGCTGGTCGATCCCGAGGGCCGGCCCCGCGTGACCGATTTCGGGCTGGCCAAGGTGCTCCAGTCGGACGGGAACATGACGCGCAGCGGGGCGATCGTGGGCACGCCGTGCTACATGCCCCCCGAGCAGGCCGCCGGCAAGGGCGGCACGGTCGGCCCGGCGAGCGATGTGTATAGCCTCGGCGCCATTCTGTTCGAGCTCCTGACCGGCCGCCCGCCCTATTCCGGCCGGAATCCGCTCGACGTGGTGGTCCAGGTCCTCGAGAGCGAGCCGCCCCGTCCTCGCCGGCTCTGTGCGGACATCCCACATCCGCTCGAACAGATCTGCCTGAAGTGCATGGAACGGGACCCGGCGGATCGTTATTCGTCGGCCTCGGCCCTGGCCGAGGATCTCGATCATTTCCTCCGGGGCGAACAGATCGAAGCCCGCCGGACGGACCTCTGGCACCATCTCAAGCGCTGGGTGCGCCGCCAGCCGGCGCTGGCGTCCCGCCTGGGCACGATGGGCCTCCTCGGCCTGATCTACCAGGCCAATCGTTATCTGGTCCCGGCGCAGCCGTTCGAGACCTACCGGCTGTCGCTGATCGTGATCCTGTGCTGGGCCCTGGCCTCGATTCTGTTCGAGAGCCTGCTCCATCGCGAGCGGCTGTCGGACCTGACGCGCGCCTTCTGGGCGGTGGCCGACGTGGTCATGTTCACGCTGCTGGTGCACATCCACGAAGGGCTGTCCACCTCGCTCGTCGCCGGTTATTTTCTGCTGATCGCCGCGTCGGGGTTGTGGTTCCGCGAGCAACTGGTCTGGATCACGACCGCCCTGGCCGTTTTCGGTTACTTCGCCCTGGTCATCGTCAACGGGATCAACTCCGTGGCGCCTCTGGAATCGCCCTATCGCCACGTCGTCTTCGCGACGGCGCTGGCGGTCTCGGGACTGATCACGGGCTTCCAGGTCAAGCGTGTGCGCGCCTTGAGCCAGTATTACGAACACCGCCCGCTGCCCTGAAAGGGTGTACGAGAAGTGGGTTTTTTAGCCCCAACGGGGCGACAGTGAATAGCCCGGGGCGTCAGCCCCGGGAACCGAGGAACGGCGCCCACTCCTCTTCTGCCCAGCCCCAGAGGGGCGACAGAATTCCCGGCGGCATTGGATCTTCTGTCGCTCCTGCGGGGCTGGGGAGGGGGGGAATAGTACGCGTGTCGCGGTCCCGGGGCTGACGCCCCGGGCTATTCACTGTCGCCCCGTTGGGGCTAAGAGGCCATCCGGGAAGTCTGTTTTAGCCCCGAAGGGGCGGCAGTGAATAGCCCGGGGCGTCAGCCCCGGGAACCGAGGCCGCGCCCGCGCCCGCCTCCTCCAAAGTCCCGAAGGGGCGAAAGAAGATCCCGCGGGACCATGGGTTCTGTCGACCCTTCGGGACTCCGGAGGAGGATTATCTCGCGATGTCCACCGACCCAGGGCTGACGCCCTGGGCTAGGAACTTCCGCCCCTTCGGGGCTAATACCGGGCATCCCGGATAGCCTCTAAGAACAACTTCTCGCACACCCTCTGAGGACGGCCGACGTGTAAGGCCTGTGCCGAAACCGATCTTGGCATGAGGTCTCCCAAGCGATAAAGTTGCGGGCCCCGGGGATTGCGCCACCGGGACTCCGTCACGGAGGACGGCATGCACACGCTCGCGCTGGTGGAAGCGCTCGACCATGTCTGCTGCCGCTATCGTATCCGGGCCTTCGCACCGGCGCTCGCGGCCGCGGGTCTAAGCTTGACCATCGAAGGGCTGGCCAAAGGCCCCTGGGCCCGGCTGCGCCAGTTCGCGGGCGCGGCGCGGTTCGAGACGGTCCTCCTCCAGCGCAAACTCTTGCCCGGATGGCAGCTTGACATTTTGCGCAAGCACGCCCGCCGCCTGATCTTCGACTTTGACGACGCGGTGCTCTACCGCGACTCGTACGACCCCCGCGGCCCGCACTGCCGCCGCCGCGCCGCGCGGTTTGCGAAGACGGTCTTTCTGGCCGACCTGGTCCTCGCCGGCAACGAGTTCCTGGCCCGGACGGCCATCCAGGCGGGTGCCGACCCGCGCCGGGTGCGCGTGCTGCCGACGTGCGTTGATACCCAGAAGCTGCAACCGGCCGCGCCGCCAAGCTCGCCCCCCGGGCCTGGATCTCGTCTGGATCGGCTCGTCGAGCACCCTCCAGGGCCTCGAAAGTCAGCGCGGCTTGCTGGAACGGATCGGCCGCGAGGCGCCCGGCGTCCGTCTGCGAGTGATCTGCGACCGTTTTCCGCGCTTCGACCCTCTCGAAGTCGTGCCGGTCCCCTGGAGCGAGGCCACCGAAGCCGCCGCGCTGGCCGCCAGCGACGTGGGCATAAGCTGGGTTCCGGACGATCTTTGGAGCCGTGGCAAGTGCGGCCTGAAGCTGCTTCAATACCGGGCCTGCGGCTTGCCGGTCGTCACCAATCCGGTCGGCGTCCATCCCCAGATCGTCCACGCGCCGCACGATGGGTTCCTGGCCGAGACCGCCGACGACTGGGTCGCGGCCGTCCGGCGTCTCGCCGATGACCCGGCGCTGCGCCAGCGCATGGGCCGCGCCGCCCGCGCCGCCACCGAAGCGGATTACGCCCTGACGGCCTGGGCCGACTCCTTCATCGCCGCCCTGGCGGGACGACCCGCGCCGCGCAGCGCCGCACGATCGCGTGCGGCCGAATCCTCCGCACAAGGTGAACATGTAATCGGAAGTGGAACAACGCCTGATGTCAACCCTGCCGTCGCAAACGCGCCCGACATACCATCCCGGCCGGTATTTCGAAGTCCCGGCCTGGGAGTGGGTCGCGGCCGGCGCGGTCGGCTGGTGGGTGCGGCCGGGCTGGCGGGAGATGCTGCTGGGGGCCGACGGCCTGCGGCTGGACCAATGGCGCCGCGAGGGCCGGCTGGAGACCGTCAAATCGGGTCCACACCGGGTGGTGTACCGCGTGGAGCTGCCCGAGGGCGGGGTCTTCATCAAGCATTTCCTGGTTCCCGATCTCCGGGCGATCCTGCGGCAGTGGTTCCGGCGCGGCAAGGGCCGCAACGAGGCCAAGCAGGCGGCGCGCCTGGCCGCGGCGGGCGTGCCGACCATCGCCGTCGTGGCGCTCGGCGAACAGCGCCGCCGGGGCTTCCTGTTCGAGAACTACCTCGTGACCCGCGAGATCGCCGGCACGACGCCCCTGGATACGTATGTCGAGCAGATCCTGCCCACGCTCCCCGAACCTCGTCGCAGCCAGATCCGGCGCCGTCTGGCCGAGGCCCTCGGCGCCATGACCGCGCGGCTGCACGATGGCGGCTTCCTCCACATCGACTTTCATCCCGGCAACCTGCTCGTCCAGCTCGACGCCGCCGACCGGCCGCAGTTCGCCATGATCGACCTCGATGCGCTGCGCGTCCGCCACGAGGTGCGCGAGCGCGACGCGCGGACCAACCTGGCCCTGCTGAATCATTACTTCTGGATTCGCTCCAACCGGACCGATCGACACCGGTTCCTGCGTGCCTATGTCCGCACGCGGCAAGAACCGATTCCCGACCCGAAAGCCCTGGCGCGGGGCATCGAGGCCGAGACCCGCACGCTGGCCGAACGGCTCTGGCGGCGCTGGGGCCGGCGCTGCCTGGGCGAGAACAAGTACTTCACGACGTATCGTGGCCCAGAGAGCTGGGCGGTCGCTTCCCGCCTGATCGCGCCGGCGATGGTCCATGAACTGCTGTGCGATCCCGACGCGCCCTTGCGCCGTCCCGATGCCGTGCTGCTGAAAGACTCGCGCACCACGACCGTCGTCGAGCTGAGCTTGCCGGTCGGCGGCGCGTCCACGAAAGTGATCTACAAGCGTTTCAACCGCAAGAAGCTGCTGGACCCGATCTACACGATGTTCCGGCCGTCGCGCGCCTGGCGCGCCTGGCGCAACGGCCAGCACCTGGCGAGCCGGGGCATCCCGACGCCCCAGAACCTGATCGTGATCGGCCGCTCGGCGCGGGGCCGGCGGTTCTTGCCGCACCAGTTCTGGCCGCACGAGACGTATCTCGTGACGATCAAGGCGGACCCCGCGATCACGCTGGGGGCGTACGCGCGGGACGTGCTTCCCGCGTGCAGCGAGACCGAGCGCCGCGCGCGGATCGGCCGCCTCACGCCCCTTTTGGCCGGGCTCATCCGCCGGCTGCACGAGCGCTCGCTGTCGCACCGGGATTTGAAGGCGGACAACATCTTGATCGAGGGGCACCCCGAGTCCAGCGCGGCCCGACTCAGCCTGATCGACCTGGTGGGCGTGCGGCTCGAGTACCCGATCACGCGGCATCACCAGGTCCAGAACCTGGCGCGGCTCCAGTTGAGTCTGGCCCACGTGCCGGGACGAACCCGCACCGACGCCCTGCGTTTTCTCCGCGTCTATCTGTCCGGCACCGCGCCGGCGCGCGCCTCCTGGAAAGGGCTCTGGCGCGAGATCGACGCGGCCGGACGCAAGAAAGTCGATCGGAACCTCCGCAATCACCGCAAGCTGTCCTGAAAGGGTGTACGAGAAGGGGACGAGCCGGTCCCTCTTTGTAGCGGCGGCCGTCCCGGCCGCTCCGAATCGGGAATCGAGAATCGGGAATCCGGAGCGGCCGAGACGGCCGCCGCTACAAAGAAGAACCCCTTTTCGTACACCCTTTGACGTCGTCTCTGCTGCTTGAGTCACACGCATCCAGGACCGACCTCATGGTTTCTTCCTCGCGTTCCTCCTCCTTGTGGCCCACGTGCTGGGGAATCCTGCTGCTGACCGTGCTCGAACCGGGCTGCGCGAGCCTGGGAAACCGGGGGCATTCCCTCGTCCCGGCCCGGTCGTTGACGCAGATGGGGCCGTACCGCGTCTGGACGCACGAGCCCCTGCCCGCGCACGAGCCCATGCTCCGCGCCCTGGGGGACGTGGAGCACCAGCTCGAAACTCAACTCGCGGTGCGGGTCGATCCCAACGAGACGCCGGTGGATATCTACATCCTCAAAGACCGCGCCGCCTTCGCGCAGTTCCTCAAGTTCTATTATCCCGACTCCCGTCCCGGCGGGCGTTTTTCCTGGCGCAGGGCGACCGCCGGCTGGTTTACACCTATTCCGGAAATCACCTCGTCGAAGACTTGCGCCATGAAGTCACACACGCGCTGTTGCACGCGTCGGTGTCCAACCTGCCGCTCTGGCTGGATGAGGGCCTGGCCGAGTACTTCGAGGTCGAGGACAAGGGCCGGGGGGTCAATCCGGACCATCTCGACCGGCTGGCCGCGGATCTCAAGGGCGGCTGGAAGCCGGACCTGCCGCGGCTGGAGGGCCTCACCGACGTGCGGCAGATGTCGGCGCGGGACTACCGCGAGGCCTGGGGCTGGGTCCATTACTTCCTGCGCGGCGAGCCGCGCGACCGTTCCGAGCTGCTCTCCTATCTGGCCGATCTGCGGAGCGAACAGGAAGCCCGGCCGCTCTCGAAGCGCCTGCACTTCGACTCCTCCGAGGCGGGCACTCAGTTGCTGGCCCACGTGGACAAGCTCCACGAGGCGCCGATCGCGGCCGGCCCGTCCCCCCGCACGCTCGTGGTTCGAGGCCAGGACGCGCCCCTGGACGCGCCCCTGAAAGCGGCTCCCAGACGCCGGTCTGTCGTCTCCAGGATGATCGACTGGCTCGGGTTCTAGAGCGGTTCACGATCGGGTTGGACATCGCTCTTGCAAGCCCGACGCGCCAGCGAGTGCATTTCTGGGGCGGCCCAGAGAGAGAATGCACTCGCTGGCGCTTCGGGCTTTCCAGAGCGCTGTCCCACGCATTCGTGAAGCGCTCTAGAGCGCTTCACGCCCGCACCTCGACCGGCAACTCGTTGATCTTCGCCGCCAGGATGAAGTCGTTCTCGGACAGACCCCCGATGGCGTGGGTCCAGACCTCGATCGTGGCGTGGCGATAACCGACCAGATGGAGATCGGGGTGATGGCCTTCCGCCTCGGCCAGGGCGGCCACTTGCTGAAAGAACCGCATCCCGGCCAGGAAATTCTTGACCGTCCATTCGCGGCGCAGACGCAGGCCGTCCTCGGAGATCGACCAGCCGCGCACGCTGGCAAGCAGATGCTCGGCCTCCTCGGGGCTCAACTTCGGGATTCCGCCCTCGCAAGGGACGCACTTCCTCTGCGTGAGCGGCTCGGCAGTCGGGGCTTGCATGGGACGTGTCTCCAGCCAGGGGGGAGGTGTTCGATCGGAGATTCTTCATTCTACGCGGACAGAACGCCTTCGTCCACGATGGCACATGTCTGCATGACATCCGGCATTCTTCGGAGCCGGGAGCTCGGCTTGACCTCGTTCGCGCGGCCGGACTACGATGCCGGCGGTGGTCGAACGGGACTTCGGTCGGGATGATGGAGTCGTCCTCTGAGCCCGGCTTCCGAACGGATGGCGGTCTTCGTGCTGCTGGCGGCGACCTGGGGCGTGCGCGCCTGGAGGGCCGATCAGCCGATTGTCGAGAACTATGTCGGCCGGCAGATCCCCACGGCGATGGTGGCGCAGACCTGGAGCGCGGGTCGGGGTTCTTCTCGCCTCAGCTCGACACGGGGCCGTTTCCGAATCTGTTCCTGGTCGAGCCGCCGATCTACGCCGCGATCGTGGCCGCCTTCCGGCGCCTGACGGGCTTGAGACTGGAGCCGGCGGGGCGGCTCATCTCGGCGTTCGGCCTGACGCTGGCCGCCTGGGGTGTGCACGGACTGTGCCGGCGCCGGGAGGGGGCGGCCGCGGCACTTCTCGCGGTGTGCCGGCGCTCGCCGCGTTTCCGGTCACGATCCGCTACGGCCGGGCCTTTCAACCGGACGCACTGATGCTCGGCGCGATCGCCGCGGGGCTGCGCTGCTGGGACGATTTCGAGGCGACCGGGCGGCGCGGAGACCTGGTCCTGGCCTGGCTCTTGCTGGCAACCGGCCTGGCGCTGAAGGTAACGGCGGTGTTCGTCCTGGTACCGCTGGTGCTGGTCCTCGTGCGCCGCCGTCGCGCACGCGCGGTCCTGCTGGCCCTCTCGGCTCTGGCACCGGCTTTCCTGTGGTATCTCTCTGCCGCGGTCCGGCTGGCGGATCGACAGGGTTCCCGCGCCGCGCTCGATAACAGCGGCATCTGGTTGTCCGTGCTGATCCCGACCGCGCTGGGCCGCATCGAGACATACCGTTGGGTCGGCCGGTATCTGGGCTGGAGGTCGTTCACTCTCCCAGGTATGACATTGGCGGTCTGGGGGGTATTCAGCAGAGGGCGTCTGAGACATGGAGACTCTTCTTGTAGGGTAGGCTTTAGCCTGCCAAGCCCATTTCCGTATCCGGATTATGGGCTTGGCAGGCTAAAGCCTACCCTACAAGACGGTTCAAGCCCGACGTCGCCGAGCATTCCGCGCGGCTCTGGCGGGTCTGGGCGCTCACGGCGGGAATCGCTCTGGCGGTTCTCGCCGGAAAGCTCCATCATGAATATTACTTCCTCGTGCTGGCGCCGCCCGCGGCGGCGGGCGTGGGACGGGCGCTGGCCTGGTTCGGGCGTCAGGGCGGGCGCGCGGGTCTGTGCGGGAGCCTGCTGGGACTGGCGTTTCTGGCCTGCGCCGTCGTCCAGGCGGCCGGCACCTGGAGGACGCCTCCGGAATGGGTGTCGCTCGGTCAGGCGGCCCGGGAGATTCAGCACGCCGTGCCGGACGGCTCGGGCCTGGTCGCTCCGGAAGCCTTGCTGTATGCGGCCGATCGTCGCGGCTATCGTCTGGAGACAGGCCAGGCCGCCGCGCAACGGGCCGCCGGGGAGTGGGGCGAGCGGCTCGTCGCATCGGGCCCACTGGCCCTGGTCGAGTTCTATCGCCGTCACGGGGCGCGTTATCTTGCCGATGTCTCGTATCCGGGAGAATCGGCCGACCGCAACGCCCTGCATGAAGCCATCCGAGGGCGGTATCATGTGCTCGTCGATCATTCGGGAGTGCTGCTCGCCGAGTTGACAGGGCAGGGAAGAGAGGACGCCGATGCCGACTGACGACGACACGCCGGTGACGCTGCCCGACTTCGCGCGCTGGAAGGCTGAGGGGCACAAGATCAGCGTCCTGACGGCCTATGATTACACGATGGCCCGGCTCCTCGACGCGGCCGGCGTCGAGTGCCTGCTGGTGGGCGACTCGATGGGCACGGTCGTGCAGGGTCAGGAGACGACCCTGGGCGTGACGCTCGACCAGATGGTCTATCACACCGAGATGGTCGCCCGCGCGGCACATCGGGCGCTGGTGGTGGCCGACCTGCCGTTCCTGAGCTATCAGCCGTCGCTGGAACGGGCGATCCTGGCGGGGGGCCGCTTCTTGAAGGAAACCCGGTGCGCGGCGGTGAAGCTCGAGGGCGGCCGTCGCAGCGCGGCCACGATCCGGGCGCTGGTGGAGGCCGACATCCCGGTCATGGGCCACGTCGGCTTGACGCCGCAGTCGATCCGGCGGCTCGGTTCCTACCGCGTCCAGCGCGATGCCGAGGCGATCCTGGCCGACGCGCAGGCCGTGGCCGAGGCCGGGGCCTTTGCCATCGTGCTCGAATGCGTTCCCGCCCCGGTCGCCGCCGAGGTCACCAAAACACTGTCGATCCCCACGATCGGCATCGGCGCCGGCCCCGAATGCGACGGCCAGGTCCTCGTCACGCCCGACATGCTCGGCCTGTTCGAAGGCTTCCGCCCGCGCTTCGCCCGGCGCTACTGCGATCTGGCAACGACCATCCGCGCCGCGGTGGCGCAGTACGTGCAGGATGTCCGTGCCGCGACCTTCCCCGGCCCCGAGGAAAGCTTCCGTTGAGCCGCGCCGGGCGAGAGAAATTGCACCCGCGAGCAAGAAATCATTTGCTTTCTGATGACGTGCCTGTCAGGATAAATTTACGGCTTCTCCTATCCCCTGACACCTCCCGTTCGCGGCCGGCTTTCACTCGGGCGGTTCAACACCGCGCTCTCATTGAGATGGGGGAGTTATGTTTGTTCGAGACGTCCTCAAGGCCAAGGGGCGCCGCGTGATCTGGATCGGTCCCGAGGCGACCGTGAAAGAGGCCCTGGCGCTGTTCGTCGAGCACAATATCGGCTCGCTGCCGGTGGTCGCCGCGGATGGGATCCTGGTAGGGATTTTCTCCGAGCGCGACGTGCTTTACGGCCTGCACGACGATTGCGAAGGGTTCCACAAGCGGCATCTGCAAGACGTCATGACGCCCAATCCGATCACGTGCGCCCCGAGCGACGGGGTCCATGAGGTCATGGGCAAAGTGACGCAACATCGGATCGGCCAGTTACCGGTCGTGGACCAGGGTCAGCTCGTCGGCGTGGTTTCCGTCGGCGACCTGATCAAGGCGATGTACGAGCGGGTCGAGGCCGAGAACAAGCACCTGTTCGCCTATCTATATGGGCCGGCTTGATCCATCCCGCCAGAAGCGGCCGATACCTGCGTGGCGACACAGCAGGAGATGGACGGGGAGTTCTTGTAGGGTAGGCTTTAGCCTGCCAGACTCATTCCATCCCCAATAGGGAGATGGGATTGGCAGGCTAAAGCCTACCCTACAAGAACGGAAGGGCTTATTGTGACCACGCGGTCGGCGTTCGGTCCCAGCGGTGGGCCTTGAGTTGTTCCATGAGACCGGCGTCGAGGGCGGGTGCGTCGCTGGCGGCGATGTTGGCCTCGACGTGTTTGAGCTTGCGCATGCCGGGGATGATGGTCGAGACCGTCGGATCGGCCAGGATCCAGCGCAGGGCCAGCTCGGGCATGGTCATCCCCGGCGGCACGAGCGGCCGCAGGGCCTCGGCGCGGTCGACGCTCGCCTCCAGGTTCTCGGGCACGAAGTAGCGTGTTGCGCCAGTCGCCCTCGGGCCAGCTGGACTCCTTCGTGAGCGTGCCGGTGAGCGTCCCTTCGTCGAACGGCACGCGCGCGATCACGCCGATGTTCAGCTCGCGGCAGAGCGGGAAGAGCTCGTCCTGCGGGGCCTGGTCGAAGATGTTGTAGATGACCTGCACGGCGTCGATCACGCCCGTCCGCAAGCGTCTCGAGCACGTTGGCCGGCTCCCAGCGGTTGACGCTGATGCCGACGGCGCGGATCAGGCCCTCGCGCTTCAGGTCGTCCATCGCGCGCTGCCAGCGCTCGTCGTGGGCCCAGGCGTCTTCCCAGACGTGGAACTGGAGCAGGTCGATCCGTGTCAGGTCCAGGTTCGTCAGGCTCTTCTCGGCATATTCCCGGATGTGATCGGGCGGGAAGCAGTCGTCGAGCGTGAAGCCGCGCCGCGACGGCCACTTGAAGTTCTTGGGCGGGATCTTGGTGGCGACGTACAGCGCCCGCTCGGGATGCCGGCGCACGAGCTGCCCGAGCAGCCGCTCGCTGTGGCCGTCGCCGTAGCCCCAGGCCGTGTCGAAGAAGTTGCAGCCGAGCTCGACGGCCCGCTCGAGCGAGGCCATCGTCTCGGCATCGTCCGAGCCGGTCCAGCCCGCCAGCCCCCACATGCCGTAGCCGATCTCGCTGACCGACCAGCCCGTCCGTCCCAGGGTGCGATCGTGCATCGCGGCGGTCTCCCGTCTCTGCTTCAAAGTTCTTTGATGTAGATATTACGGAATTCGAGCGGGGAATTGTGGTGCTGGAGCTCGATCGTGCCCCGCGCCGGCAGGGGATCTTTGTACTCGGGCCAGTTCTCCAGGGCCACGTTATCGACGACCTTCTCGCCGTTGAGGAACACCGTGACCTTGTCGCCGCGCATGATGATGTGGAACGTGTTCCATTCGCCGGCCGGCCGGTCGACAATCTTGTCCGGCTTGCTCTTGCCCACCTTGTTGTTGTAGAGCCCGCCCGAGCCGATCTGGGGACTGTCCCAGATCTGGACCTGCGGCTTGCCGCGCAGATAGATGCCCGAGTCGCCCTTCGGTTCGATCTTCCAGTCCACATAGAGCTCAAAGTCGCCGTAATCGCGGGCCGTCCTCAGGCTGTCTTGCTTGCCGTCGTAGTGGAGGATGCCGTCGCGCACGGTCCAGTGGGCCTTGACCGCGTCATCGCACTTCCAGTTCGTGAGATCCTTGCCGTTGAACAGGGCGGTGAAGCCCGGCGGAGGCGTGTTCAAGGGCTCGTCGGCGCCGAGCGTGCTCAAGGCCAGGGTCAGGGCGAGCAGCGTCATGAGGAATCTCCCACGGTGAGAGGCTATCCGGGAAGTCTGGTTTTAGCCCCGAAGGGGCGGCATCGAATAGCCAGGGGCGTCAGCCCCTGGATCTAGGGCCGCGACCGCGCCAGATGCTCCGCAGCCCCGCAGGGGCGACAGAAGCCGGGATGCCGCTTAGTCTTCTGTCGCCCCTGCGGGGCTGCGAGGGGCCCTGTATCGCGTCGCTCACCCGTTCCAGGGGCTGACGCCCCTGGCTATTCGATGCCGCCCCTTCGGGGCTTTCCGGATAGCCTCTGAGGTCCAAGGGTCTCTGTTCTCCCGCCCCAGTAAAACCGATCCGGGGGGCGATGTCAGTACCCGAACGGGGGAATTCACCCCGCTCGTCTTCTCTTGTAGGCTGGGTCGTGACCCAGCTTCTTCCTGGGGGAAGCTGGGTCACGACCCAGCCTACAAGAGCCCAACATACATCAATCCCCAGCCCCAGCATCAATGTCGGAGGAGCCACATCCACAGAGCCGGCGCCTTGCAGACGAGCACAGTCCGCGCGTAGAGCAGCCCGAAGACGCCCACCCAGGCGAGCATCGCCAGCCCCGGCCAGTCTATTTTCTCAGAGGGGCGCATGGGGCGACTCCGCGTGATGGACCCGCGCCCACCAGCGGCGGGCGGCGCGGTAGACACGATCCGGGTCCAGGCCCGTCATGCAGGGATGATCGGCCAGCGGGCAGGTCTTCTGATGGCAGGGCCGACAGGGCACCGGCTGCCGCAACACGAGCGTCCGGCGCGACCAGGGACGCCACTGGCCGGATTGGTTCGTCCCGCTGAAAAGCACGACCGACGTCACGCCCACGCTCGCCGCCAGGTGCGCGGGACCCGAGTCGGCACCGAGGAACATCTCCGCGCGTTCCAGCACGGCCGCCGTCTCGGTCACTGTGAGCTGGCCCGTCCAGTCGCGGAGGTTCGGATGCGCGGGAAGTGCCTCGGCCGCACTGGCATCTTCGCGACCCCCCACCACGACCACCCGCCAGCCATCATCAAGGAACCGTTCGAGGAGGGCCGTCCAATGCGCGACCGGCCAGCGCTTGGCCGCCGTACCCGCGCCGAGGTGGACGGCCAGCAAGGGGGCCACGTCGCCGAAACGTCCCGCGTGGAGTCCGTCCGGATCATCATGGATGGGGTCTTCGCGATTCGACCACAGCCGCGCTCCCACGACCACCTTCTCGCGCACTGCGATTGCCCGCCGCCCGGCGGTCCAGGCCCGCCGCATCAACAGATGGACCAGCGCCCGGTCGCGATCCGAGATCGGCACGAGCACCCGCGGGATCTCGTCGTCATCGAGTTCCAGAGGCTCCAGCAAGGCCAGCCGCGAGCGGACCTCGTGCCGTCCGGGCACCCACTCGGCCAGATCGGTCAGGAGGAAGCCGCCGCCGCCCATCGCCCAGCCGACGCGCCGGGGGATGCCGGCGAGAGCCAGCACGAGCACCGAGAGCACGTCGCCGCGCACGTCGATGCCCAGGTCATACCGCTCCGGCCGCAGCCAGAAGCCGAGCCGCCAGACCACCGACCACAGCCCCCAGCCTTCGGGCCGGCGCTCGAACCAGTTGCGATCGGCGACGTGGACGTGATTCAGACACGGATCGGCCTCGAACAGGGCCCGGTTGCTCGCCGAGGCCAGCACGTCGAGCCGCGCCGCGGGATACGCGGCCCGCAAGCGGGCGATCAACGGGCTGGACAGCACCGCATCTCCCAGGTGATCCAGTTGCACCAGCAGGATCTTCCGGGGCGGGCCGAAGGGCCGTTGCGGTCGGAAGGTGCGCCAGGCCCGCATGAGCAACGTCCCGACCGCGTCGAGCAGGCGCACGAGGACGCGCCACCGCAGCTTGCTGTAGCGGTACGCGCGCACGGGCACCGGGCGTGGCTTACGGGGCGACGCGGGCATAGGCCTCCGCCGTGTTCTGGGCCACGTTCGACCAGAGGAACCGATTGCGCACGTGCTCACTCAACTCGGGGTCCGGACCGCGCTGCCAGGCCGCCGCCAGGGCGTCGGCGATCTCCGAGGGCCGATCGGGGCGGGCATAAACGGCCATCTCGTCGAAGTACTCCCGCGTGCTCCCGAACGGCGTGAGGACCACCGCGCAGCCCGCCAGCGCCGCTTCGAGGGCCGCCAGGCCGGGCGTCTCGAACCAGCTCGGCAAGGCGAACACGCGCGCCGCGGCATAGGCCGACGCCAGCCGAGGGTCGTCGTGTTCCATGCGGGGCAGCCAGCGCACGAGGTCCCGGCCGTCGCGCCGACAATGCTCGGCATAACGCTCGTGGCCGGGCACCGCCGCGCCGATCACAACCAGAGGCAGCTTGCATCGGCGCACGGCACGGATCAGCCCGAGCACATTCTTGCGCGGTTCGATGCGACCCACGAACAGCACGAACGGATCGGACCCGACCAGCGCGCAGAAGAGCCCGGATCGGCGTCCGCGAACCGCGGCTCGACGCCGTTGGGCACGACGTGCAGCCGGGAACGGTCCGCCCCGAACAGGCCGACAAGCTGCGCGGCCTCGGCCTGCGAGTTGGGCAGAACCAGGTCACACAGTTGCAGCAACCGCGCCCGCCATCCCAGGCCGAGCGGCGCGAGCCGCCGAACTGTCCACTTCGCCCGCTCCAGGAGCACCCGGGGCAGCGAATTCGCCCGCTCCCTCGGCTCGTACCAGCAGATCGGCGAGAGCACCACCGGCACGTGCCAGGCGCGGGCGATGCGCGCAGCTCCAGGCCCTCATGGGACATCCCGAAGAGGTGGAGCAAACGCGCATCGCGGAGCCGATCGGTCCAGGCGTGGAACGGCCGCACGCGGATGCCGCGCCGTTCCAGGTACCGGCCCGTCTGCAACAGTTGAACCTCGCCCCCGCCCGGGGCCTGGAACGTCCAGGATGCGGTGTGAAGAAGGACGGCCCCCGGAGTCATCGGCCCGGCGAGATGCGCCGACAACCATTCGGAGGCGGTCTGGATCTCTTCCTTTCCGGCTCTCCCCCTTAACAAGGGGGAGTTGGAGGGGGTTTGGGGTGTGGCCGCGGCGCCTCCAGAACCCCCCTCAATCCCCCCTTGGTAAGGGGGGAAGCCAGACGGGTGGACATCAGAATAGCGAGGCGCCTCCGCACGAAGAGAGGACGGTTCGGACTCCCGTTCGAAATGCGGCGCGGGAACAGGACCCTCCGCGCGTTCGTTCCCCTCCCGCGGAACCCGTCCGTGGATCGGACCAGACAGCCGATACCGGGGCGATTCGCCGCTCATCGCTCCCCCTCCCCGGCACATTCGGGTGCCACGGGTTCCGTCTTCGGAACCCGTGCGCGGGAGCCGGGGCCGTCGCACACGGGTTCCGAAGACGGAACCCGTGGCACCCCACGAACCTGCCGCGGAACCGCCGACGTCGGGCGGTCCCGCTCCTGACGCCTCTGGGGCGATTCGCCGCTCATCGCTCCCCCTCCCCGGCACGCCAGCGCCGCAGGGAACGCTTCAAATGGGCCCGGAACGAGTCGTCGGGAAGCTCCTCGACCGGCGTGATCGTCTCCCAGTCGAGCGCCTTGCGCAGGGCCTGTTTCCAGCTCCAGGGCCGGCGGGATTGCGTGGGATGAGGCGCGTCGAACCGCGCCCGGCGCCGTTCGTAGGCCAGTCCGGCCAGGCTCAAGCACATTCGTGGGCCCGTGATCGGCACGATCGCGGCATGTTCGCCACGCACGATTTCCAGGGTCATCGGGTACGAGGCGTCCCAGTCCTCGAACCGGAGCTCGACCTCTCCCGGCAACCGTGACACCACCTCCCACGAGCGGCCGTTGCGCCAGCGCCACCAGCGCGCGAATTCCGTCAGCGTCACGCGCCAGAGCAGCGGCTGACCGGCCACCGCGTCGGCCAGCATCTCGAGCACCTGCGGACAGCGCCAGCCGCCGCTCCGGATGCCCGTACACAAAAGCCGGCTCGCCCGCCGCGATCCGGATCTTGACCAGATGGACCAGATATTCCCCAACCAGCCGCGGATGCACCAGCCCGGCCTCAAAAAACAGGCCCTCACACACAGGATGAACGGGCACCTGCAAGACCGTGGAAAACCGCTGGCCCACCCAGGGATAAAAAGGCCGATCGTCATACCCGACCTGGAAGTCAGACGAATACTCATATCCCAGCCCTTCGAGGGCCTGGTCGAGCGTCGGATTCCAGCGCCCCTGCGGCCCGGCGAAGCCGACCGGCGTGATCCCCGCCCGGACCAGGATCTCGTGCGCACGCTCCAGATTGCGGCGGTTGGCCCCGGCATGACGGTAGACGATGTGATAGTGGCCGTGCGACTGCGTGTCGTAGTTCCGCAGGTCGTCGAGCACGGCCGGCTCTGTGCCATAAGCATGAGTGCTGACGAAGTGCGTCGTGCAGTCCGCCAGCCGCCGCCGCGCCGGGCAAATTCGAAATAATCGTCCGGCCGCGGCTCGTCGAGATCCGCCCGGAAGTGAAACGCCCCGCGATATGGGTACGGATACGCCCCGAGCCGCGCCCAGATGCCTCCCGCCTTCAGGACCGCATCGCGCAGACGCCCCAGCACCCGCGCCGGATGGCCGCCCGGTCCACGCGCGCCACCCGTTCCGTCACTTCGAGCCCGGCCACCGGCCAGCTTGCCGGGGCGGACGAGGTCTCCAGCACCGCGGCGAACGGGTCGGCCGGTTCTCCCTGCCTGAGCACGTTCACGTCCACCGCGACGTGTCCCGACCGCAGCGTCTCGCGCACCTGCGCGCGCGACACGCGGCGGCTGTCGAGCACCACGAACCGTCCCTGGGCGAACGCGAAGGGATACGGTTCCCGGATGCGCACGAAGGGCACGCCCTCCTGCGCCAGCAGCAGTTCCAGTCCCGGCGGCGTCTCCCAGAGCACCAGCGGCAAGAGCGGCAGTTCGGACGGCGCGAGCGCGTTCAGCATGTCGCGCCTCCCGGGTGGTGTCCCCGAATCCTTGTGCCGGGTCGGACCGGCTTGGCTCCCCCCCTTACCAAGGGGGGGTCGGGGGGGGTTCCGGCGTGGCCATCGCGGGCATCGGCCGGAGGAACCCCCCTCAATCCCCCCTTGGTAAGGGGGGAAGCCGGATACAACGAACCTGGGACCCCACCGCCCGCCGGCCGCCGGGCCGTCCAGAGCGTCAGGAGCCGGGCGGGCGGCCAGCGGCGAAACACGGCCCAGCGTTCCTCTTGAGGATGCATAAGATGCGCGACGCGCACGTCCTCGAAATGCGTTTCCAGCAGCCGCGCCATCGCTTTGGGCCAAAACCAGCGTTCGCGCACCGGGGCATCGGCGGGGTACATCCACAACCCCCGGCGCTCATCGATCCACTTGACGAAGGCGCTCGGCAGCCACGGCCGGCGGGCGTCGAGGGCCGCCGCGTTCTTGTCCACGATCGCCACGATGCCGCCGGGACGCAGCACGCGGTGGACTTCTTCCAGGACATCGCCGACAGCGTGAACGTGCTCCAGGACCTCGACCGCGACCACGGCATCGAACGCACTCGCCGCGAACGGCAGCCGCCGCGCCGAGGCCCGCACCCGCGCCAGACCGTCCGCCGACGCCAGCATGCCGGCCGACAGGTCCAGGCCGATCACCGCTGCGCCGGCTTCCTGGAGCGGGCGGGCGAACCGTCCCTTTCCGCAACCCAGGTCGAGCACCCGGCGGCCTTCGAGCTTTCCCAACGCGTCTCGGAGGGCGGACAGACGCACGTCCTCCGAACCTACCTCCGCGTGGAAGCGGCCTTCGAGGGCGTCGAACCGGGCGGCGATATACGACTCGCACGAGACGCTCATGCGGCCCTCCCCGCCCGGAGCAATTCGCGGTGTTTCCAGTGCCGCACGGCGACCGACAGGCCCGACAGGGCGCAGAAGGCCAGCCCTTCCGGGCCGTCGCGGAACCCCTGCCGGGCGATGTACAGCTTGAGGAACGTCCAGAACGGCCGCAGCGCCAGATCGCGCAGGCGCAGCGGCCTCTGGTCGCGGAGGAACTGCTGCGCTTCGAGCGTCGTGTAGGTGTTGATCTTGGCCAGGAAGGTCTGCATGTCCGGTAGCGAGCGGTGCGAAAGGGGCGTCGTGATGAAGCCGGCGGCGCCGTCCAGATCGACTGTCTCGTGAACCGCCCCCACCCAACGGCCCCGGTCGCGCTGAAAGAGCCGCAGGGGGCGGTCAAGCTGCGTGCCGCAGAACCGGAACGGACGGCCCAGGATCACCGAGCGAATCGGTACGCGGAACCCCGCGTGGAACAGTTCGGGATCGGCCAGCCGGCGACGGATCTCGGTCGCCTGGGCGGGCGAGGAACGCTCGTCGGCATCGACGGCGAAGACCCAGTCGCCCGTCGCAAGGGAGAGGGCGGCGTTACGCTGGCTGGCGAAATCCTCGAAGGGGCGCACCGCCACTCGATCCGCGACGCGATGCGCCACATCTTCGGTCTCATCCTGGCTCGATGGGTCCACGACCACGATGCGCTCGTCGGCCCAGGCCAGCGCGGCGAGGCACTCGGGCAGGTTGTGCGCTTCATTGCGAGCCAGGATCAGGGCGGAGACGCGCGGTTCAGAGGAGGGGGTGTGCGGCTTCTTCTGTGTAGCGGCGGCCGTCTCGGCCGTTCCGGACTCCCAAACCGGAGCGGCCGAGACGGCCGCCGCTACACAGATGAGTCCCTTCTCGTAAGGCTTCTCAGGCACGTTTCACCGCCTTTCGAACTGCCCCGGCGAAGGCGCGTAGCGGGAAGTACACCGCGAACGCGATCAGCTCGACATCGAGCCGCCCCAGCGCGGCCAGCACGATCCAGGCATGCCAGCGCACGTCGGCATGGCCCGCCCAGTGTGCGAGCCGCCGCAACACCCCCTCACCCCAACCCTCTCCCGCAAGGGGAGAGGGGGTCAGAAGGGCCGATCCGGTCTCTTTCTGGTCCCCTCCCCCCTCGCGGGGGAGGGTTAGGGTGAGGGGGAGAGAAGGCGACGGCGCGTCCTGTTCCCAGGTCGAATTCCCGACCAGAAAGACATACTTGCCCATCGCGTAGACCATGCCCAGCACCAGCCAGGCCGCCCACTGATCGCGCTGAAAGAGCGACCAGGCAATGGCGGCGTGCAAGGCCATGTCGCCGACTTCATCGAGGTTCGTATCCAGCCAGCGGCCGAACTCGGACGCCGTCCCCTGAAGCCGGGCCAGGTGGCCGTCGGCCGTGTCGAGCACCAGGGCCAGGGCGAGCATCAGGGCTGCTCCCAGGCGCACAGCCAGCCCCTCCGCACCCGTTCCAATCAGGCCCGCCGCGCCCAGCACGAGCGCCGCCGCAGGCCAACGTCAGCGCATTGGGGCGAACCCTTGTGGGCCGGAGCCACGCGCCAGCGCCCGCGCCGGTCCGAGCGCCCAGTAGCTGCCAAGCGGCTGGAACGTGCGACGGCGCAGGATCTCATCCTGCACGCCCGCGATCGCCACGGCCGAATCCAGCCGCCAGATCACGGCCCGTTCCGGGTCCGACCGCCGCCGCCAGGCCCGCCGCAGTCGGCGCGGGTCGTAGACCCGGTCCGTCCGCAGCACGAATCCGCTCTCGGGCGGCGGGCCGGGTGCGAAATCGCAGCCGACGTCCGGCCGCTGCGGGATCAAGGCGTGCAGGCGGGAATGATCCTCGGGGCGCGCATGTATGACCACCCGCCCCGGCCCCAGCCCGGCCGACAGCTCGACCAGTTGCGCGAGCACCGGCTGGCCGAGGATCGGCTCCGCCGCCAGCAGGCCGGACGGTCCGCGCGGCCGGGCGTCGATGATCAGAACGGGTGCCGAGCGGGACATCCAGGGCGCTCCTTGCGCCGGCGGGCCGGGGGCCTGTGTTTTTTCAGCCTCCTACCATGAGAACCGCCGGAAGAACGCCTCCTGCCGGGTGATCCAGTTCCGTCGCGAGTCACCAACGTCCGCCCGACGCGCCGCCGGCAGGCGCCGGAGGGCCTCGGTCAGCGCGACCAGGAAGCGGCCTCGTCCCCGACGCCAGCCGGGCGGGCAGCCAGGCCAGATGCGACCACAAGCGCCGGCCTCGCAGGTTCTTCCAGGCGAACAGCAAGCGTATTGCGCAGCGCCAGCCGGTCGCATCCCGAGGCGCCGAAGGCCGGACCGAACGAGCCGAAGCCGCGATGATAGGCCACCGACTCCGGCACGTAATATCCCCGCCAGCCCGCCATCCAGCCGCGGAAACCCAGGTCGAGGTCCTCGATCCGGCCGGGGAAGTAGAGCGGGTCGTAACCGCCCAGCGCCAGGAACTTGCGACGATCGACGGCCAGCACCGGCCCGGCCGCCGCGGTCAGGTCGGGCCGGTCGAGGACCGCTTCGTGACCCGGCACCCGGCACATCCCCTGCACCAGCCCGAACCGCGACCGCACGCGCGTCCGCATCCCTTCGTATGTCCGGCCGTCGAAGTCCCAGCAGAGCGGAGCGGCGAAGAGGGCATCGGGGTGCTCGTCGAAGCGCCCGGATCAAGGGGCCGACCGCGTCCGGGGCCAGCTTCACGTCGTTGTTCAGCAGCAGGACGACCGGCTCGTCGAGGCGGGCCAGCACGGCGTTGAACGAGGCCAGACCCCGGTTCGGCTCGTGGACGAGCGGAATTCCGGGCCATCTCGTGCTCAAGGTATGCGCACGAGTCGTCCGTCGAGCCGTTATCCACGACCGTCACCGCGCAAGGGACCGGCGCACGAGCGGCGGCGGCGACGAGCGACGGCAGGCACTCGTCCAGGAGCGCGCGGCCGTTGTAGTTGAGAACCAGGATGTGCGTGCGGTCGATCCCCACGGGGTCCATCCCTCGGGTCCTGGGCTTTCGCAAGGCGTAAGTTCGGACGGGGCGATCGGCAGCCCGGCATTCCGGTCAACGCGGGCCAGCGGTCCCGATCGGGCGATACGCATACGGTGCAGGCCCGGGTGCGGTCACCCCGGCGTCACGGTACGGACACGGCGACGCCGGGCCAGTAACAAGCCGGACGGCACAGAGTCCTGCTGTGCGTGGTCGCCTGTCAGTGCCACGCAGTGACGGCGTCACGTCGGTGAATCTCGGTCGGACCGTCAGGGCTGATACTCCGACCCCCGCAGCCACTCCAGCAGCTTCTTGGTGGCCTTGATGCCCTCGGGCTCGGACAGCCGCCCGCCCTCGTACTCGATGCCGACGAAGCCGTGGTAGCCGGCGTCGGTGACGATCTTCATGATGCGGGCGATAGTCGAGCGGTCTTCTCGTTGCCCGTCGGCGTCGAAGTCGTAGCTCTTGGCCGAGACGCCCTTGGCGTAGGGCATCATCCGGGCGATCGCCTCGTAGACGTCGATCGTGTACTTGCCGCCTGCCTTGGGGAAGTTGCCGAAGTCGGGCAGGGTGCCGAAGTTCGGCGTGTCCACCGCCTTCATGAGCGCGATCAGGGCGTCGGGGTTGCTCGACGGGCCGCCGTGGTTCTCGCAGATGATGTTGATGTTGTGCTCCTCGCCGTACTCGGCCAGCGAGCGAGCAGGCCTCGGCGGCGCTTGGCGATGTCGGTCGGGCTGTAGTTGCCGCCGGTGTTGATGCGGATCGAGTGGCAGCCCAGGCGCGACGGCGGCGTCGACCCACTTCTTGTGGTTCTCGACGGCCTTCATCGCGCTGGGCCTTCTCGGCCGCGCCGACGTCGCCCTCGCCGTCGATCATGATCAGGACGCACGTCACGCCGTGGTCGTCGGCCCGCTTCTTGAGCTCCTTGAGGTAGGCCGCGTCGTGGGCCTTGTCCTTGAAGAACTGGTTGACGAACTCGACGCCCTCGATGCCGTACTCCTCGCGGGCGATCTTGGGGAAATCGAGGTTGGTCGATCTTGCTCGGCGAAGAGGGCCTTGTGCAGCGACCACTCGGCGAGCGAAATCTTGAAGTCGCCGATCTTGCCGGCCGCCGGCTTGCCGGTGACGTCGGCGGCCCACGAGGGCCGCAGCCCCATCCCCAGCGCGGCCCCGCCCGCGAGGGCGCCTCGAAGCAGATGACGGCGGCTCAGACGCGAATCCAGCATCGTCAGGTTCTCCCGGAGGACGTGCGGGCGGGACCCGGCCCCGCCTCGCAAGATTGAGGGTGCAGTCTGAGCGCGAGAGCCCGCGCTGGTCAATCGGCCTGTTTTGCCCCCTTTTTTTGTGTGGCCGCGCCCGACAGGCCAAGGCTCAAACTCTGAAAGTAGTCCCGGTCTTGAGAAAGGGCTGCGCGTACGAGGTTCCACATACCTTCATGCACACCATGCACACCTCCGTCAGCGTTCAGCACATTGACCACGCCGGAGTGCAGGCTCGACATACTGGGACGGCTTCGATCGTTCCAGATCGGGCTAGATCGCGGACATCGATGTCTCCCGGCTGCATCCAGTGCGTATTGTAGCTGGTCGTCTCCACAACCAGGATCAGTGGGGCGGGTTTGTCGCCCGTGTTCTTGCCCAGCATTTCGGTCAGGCTCAGGGACTGGTTCGGGCCGGGAAACGCGGTTCCCGGCCCCGTCAGGAGCATGTAGTTGGTCCGGCCCGTCTGGTATCCCCGCGGGTCGCTCGGACACACAAAGATAGGATTCGGCTGGAGAAGCTTGCGGTTGTTCGGGCCGTCCCAGGACTCGTCGAAGCGATACACGCCGGGAAGTGGTGAATCCTCCAGATAAGGCAGGATCAGCATCCGCCAGCTCTGCATGGGCCTCCCACGGCTGTCGGTCGTGGTGGCTGGCGGGAGGCAGCCGTTGGCCGACTGGTAGTTGTGGAGTGCCATCCCGATCTGCTTGAGGTTGTTGACGCATTGCGATCTTTGCGCTGCTTCGCGCGCGGCGAAGATGGCAGGGACGAAGAGGCCGAGCAGGATGCCGACCACCGCGATGAGGACCATCAGTTGCCATATGCGCAGACCAGGCTGACGGGGCTTCTCAACAGCTTGATGGAAACTTTCACTCTCGGTCGGTTCCATGGCACGGTCCCCCTTTCTTTCCCCGCGGCCCGAGGGATCTCGTCTTGTAGGGTAGGCTTCAGCCTGCCATGAACACTTGTTCCATAATGGAACTGGCAGGCTGAAGCCTACCCTACGAGGGAAACAAATCCCCCGGGCCGTTCATGCGTAGGCCACGTTCCGCTGATCCAGCTCCGACTTGAGCGCGACGGCCGCGTCGCCGAACCGCTCGGGGCCGGTGAAGCCGAAGGTGGCTTCGGCGACGACCAGGTGCGGTTCGAGCACGGCGAAGCCGTTGTAGCCGGCGTCCACGGCTTCCTTCAGGAGCCGGGGGATCTGGCCCTCGCCCTGGCCGGCGGGGACGTTTTTGTGAATCGCCCGGTCGTAATCCTTGACGTGGAAGTGGATCACGCGCGATTTGAGCATCTCCCACGCCGGGGCGATCTCCTGGCCGACTTCGAGGAAGTTCGCCGGGTCGAAGGCCAGCCCGAGCGCGGGGGAGGGGACGTTCTGCATGATCTCCAGCACCCGCGGGGCGATATCGCCGTAGATGCCTTTCTCGTTCTCCAGCACGAGCTTCACGCCCCGTTTCTCGCCGTACCGGGCCATCGCGGACATCCGGCGCATCACCTCGTCGCGGAACCGCGCCGGGTCCTCGCCCTTGGGCAGGTAGTAGCTGAAGATGCGGATATTGGGCGTATCGTAGAATTCGGCCAGGTCGCATGCGCGGGCCAGCCGCAGCAGGTGCGGCTCGAACGGGTCGGTGATCTGGATCTTGCCCACCGGCGAGCCGATCGCGCTGAGCCCGCAGCCGCGCTCCTGGAGCAAGCGGCGGAACGCGGCGTGCTGCTCGTCGCTCAGGTCGAGCACGTTCGTCTTGTGGATCGAGCGGAACTCGATGAACTGGATGCCGTGGCGCGACAAGACGTCAAGCTGCTCGACGGGGTCGGGCGAGATTTCATCGGCGAACGCGCTGAGGCGGATCATGGAATGTCCCCTGTACCTTGTTCCTGGTCCCTTGTTAAGAATAACCTGGTTCCTCATAATCTGCCCCGGGCAACCAGACAAGACCACGGAGCGCAGCGGAGCCGCGCGCTCGGCGTGGGAATGGGGACATTCGCGCGCCACCACTCTCGGGACCAACGCCATGTTCGGCACCGTGATCCTGCCGTTTTTGATCTACTGGCTACTCCTGTTCGTGGCGTGCTACATCGTGATGGAGTACGGCCAGTTCTACCTGTACGACGAGCCGGCGCCGCAGACGGCGCTCAAGACCGTGATCGGGTCGTTCGTGCTGGCGGGCGTGTTGACCTGGACGCGGTCCTCGTTCGACCGGATGTTCACGAACGACATTCTCTGGACGATCTTGCAGGGGATCGTCTGGTTCGTGGTCTTCGTGCTGATTTTCCGCTTTCACCCGTGGCACGCACTCGGCCTGGGTCTGGCGGCGATGATCCTGATCACGGGCCTGGCGAGCATGGCCGTCGAGAGCGTCAGTCACGCGACGAGCCAGACAGCGCCCGTTCCCAGCGCCGCGTCAACAAGCCCTTTCGCCAGTCGATGTCGGTCAGCCCGAGCACAAACCCGGCGGCGGCGAAGGCCGAAGTCGAGGAGAAGAAGTAAGGACAGGTGAAGAATGGCTGATGGCTGATGGCTGATGGTCAATGGCGGATGACAGAGGGCCAATGGCGGAATCGAACCTCAGCTATCCCCAATCCTGCCATCCGTCCTCAGGCATCCGTCCTCAGCCATCCGCTCACGGCAGTCGCCCGATGATTTCCGGCAGGACCGCGCCGAGCCGGTTGGCGGCTTCGAGGGCGTGCTCGCGCAGGGCCCAGAGGGCTTTGAGACTCGCCGGCCGCCGCCAGACCGCACCCACGGCCGCGCCCAGGCGAAAGCTGCCCGTGGGACCGAGGATCGACAGGATCTCGGGGGCAGATCGGTGCTCGCCTCGTCGCTGATGATCCGCACGCCCAGCCAGCGCACGGCGCGCTCCATGCAGAGGCTTGCGACCGGGTAGCTTTCCATGTCCACCAGGTCGCTCTCGAACTGGCGGCGGACCTCCGCCTTCTCGGCGGCCGTGCGGATGATGCGCGTGGCCGTCACGAGCCGCCCGGCGCGACTCCGCCAGGCGCCCTCGGAGACATCGAGCAGGTTCACGTCGATGTCCAGGCCGGGCGCCGCGGCGTCCTCGGAGACGACCCTCGTGACGAGCACCAGGTCATTGCGGCGCAGCTCCGGATCGAGTGCCCCCGCGAAGCCGGCCGAGATGATCCAGCGCGGTCGATGTCCGGCCAGGAGCAACTCCGCCCCGCGCCGCGCCGCGGTCTGTCCCACCCCGGCCACGATCAGCGCGACCACCTTCGCGCCACAATCGCCCTCGACGATCGTGTGCTTCGGTCCCGAATACTTCCGGACATTGTGCAGCCGCAATTGGAGCGCCCCGACCTCGATCGGCAACGCCGCGACGACCCCCACGTCGGCCGGAACCGGCGGCGGCGCCACCGTCGTCGCGGCCGGTTCCGGTTGGCTCATCAGAATGACACTCCGACTGTGTGCGGAATCTGGGGGGCCGGATTCCATTCCGGATTCCGGATTCCAGATTCCAGAGATTCCGGATCAGGAACAGGCCGACTGAAAGGATCTGGAATCCGGAATCCGGAATCTGGAATTCACGTAAACTGCCATTTGATCATCTTGAGCGTATCGCCCAGCCGGGCATTGATGCCGACCGCGGCGGTCATCTCGTAGCCGGCGTGAACCATGCAATTCTCGCAACGCGGATCGTGGCCGTGCCCGTAGCGCTCCCAGGGGGTCCTCTTCGAGCAGGTCGTCGAAGCTCTGGTGATGGACGTCGGTGATCAGGTAGCAGGGGCCCTTCCAGCCCAGGATGTTGCGCGTGGGGTTGGCCCAGGCCGTGCATTGCATCTCGCGCTTGCCCATCAGGAATTCGAGATAGATGGGCGAGCTCGCTGAACTTGTACTTCTTGAACATCGCCTCGGCGGCGCGGAACTTCTGCTGGATCATGTCGCGCGTCAGGAAAATGTCCTTGCTCTGGACCGCGCTGTACTCGTAGGCGGGCGAGATGATGAAGCCATCGACGCCGCGTTCGGTCAGGAAGGCGAAGAGCTGTTCGAGCTCGCCCATGTCGGTCTCTTTGTAGACCGTCGTGTTGGTGCAGACCAGGAACCCCGCCTCCTTGGCGGCCTGGATGCCCTCGACGGCCTGGTCGAAGACACCCGGACGCTCGACGGCGTTGTCGTGCGATTCGCGCAAACCGTCGAGGTGGACGTTGAAGAAGAACCGGCTCGACGGCTTGAACTCGCCCAGCTTCTTGCGGAGATAGACGCCGTTGGTGCAGAGATAGACGTTGCGGCCGCGCTCCAGGATCTTGGCGGTCAGCTCACCGATGCCGGGATAGATCAGCGGCTCGCCGCCGCAAATCGAGACGACCGGCGCCGGGCACTCATCGACCGAGGCCAGGCACTCCTCGACCGACAGCTTCTGCTTGATCGTCGCTTCGTATTCGCGGATGCGCCCGCAGCCCGTGCAGGTCAAGTTGCAGGCGTGCAGCGGCTCGAGCATCAGGACCATCGGGAACCGCTTGGCCTTCGTGAGCCGCTTGCGGGCCAGGTAGCCGGCGATGGTCAACGTCATCGGCAGCGGAAAGCGCAATCCCATCTGGCGCGGTCTCCTGCAACGGGGGGATTCCGGATTCCAGATTCCAGATTCCAGATTCCAGATGACGGATGGCCGATGGCCGATGGCCGATGCCTGATGGCCGATGGCTGACGACGGATTGCGGCGCTTCTCGGTCAGGTTCGGTCGACGATCAGGCATCCGCCATCAGCCATCAGCCATCAGCCATCAGCCATCAGCCATCCGTCATCTGGAATCTGGAATCTGGAATCTGGAATCGAAACGAAAGCGCTCAAAGTTCCTTCGCCAGCGGCAAGGCGGGGATGCGGCTGGCGTAGGCGGGCGAACTCACGACCGGCAGTCGTCCCGCCAAGGCCCGGTATCGGCTCAAGGCCAGGAGCGGAAAGTACACGCGATAGAGGTGGTACTTCAGGTAAAAGACCCGGGGAAAGCCGGTGCCGGTGAATTCGGGCTCGTCCCAGGTGCCGTCGGCCGATTGCGTGCTCAGCAGGTAGTCGATCCCGCGGCGCACGGCGTCGGCGTGAATCCGGCCGGCCGCGATCAGGCCCAGCACGGCCCAGGCCGTCTGCGAGGCCGTCGCCGCGCCGCGGCCTTTCAGGCTGGGATCGTCGTAGCTGGCACACGACTCGCCCCAGCCGCCGCCCGGCTGCTGCACCGATTCCAGCCACGCGATGGCCCGCCGCGCGGCCGGGTGGCTCATCGGGAAGTCGATCGCTGCAGACCCAGCAACACCTGCCAGGTCCCGTAAATGTAATTCACGCCCCAGCGGCCATACCAGCAGCCTTCCGGCTCCTGCGTGCGCCAGAGGTAGTCGAGGCCCCGGGCAATCGCGGGATGGTCCGCGCGGTAGCCCAGCCCGCCGAGCATTTCCAGCACCCGCGCCGTGATGTCCGCGCAGCTCGGGTCGAGCATCGCGTTGTGGTCGGCGAAGGGGACCTTGGTCAGCACCTCGTTGTCGATGTCGGCGTCGAAGGCGGCCCAGCCGCCGTCCTGGTTTTGCATGGCCAGCAGCCAGGCGACCGCCCGCCGCGTGGCCTCCCGCACTTCGGGGTCGTCGGCGAGCGCCGTCCGGTGCAGCGCCAGCAGCACCATGGCCGTGTCGTCGATGTCCGGATAGAAGTCGTTGCGATACTGGAAGTGCCAGCCGCCCGGCTCCAGGCCCGGCCGGCGCAAGGTCCAGTCGCCCGCGCCCGCACTTCCTTGTCGAGCAGCCAGCGCACCGACCGCATCAAGGCCGGGTGGAATTTCGGCAAGCCCGAGTCGGCCAGCGCGATCATGGCGATCGCCGTGTCCCAGATCGGCGAGACGCACGGCTGCATGCCGGACCGAGCTGTCCTCCTCGATCAAGAGATCGTCGAGCTGCCGCAGCGCCCATTGCATCTCGGCCGAGTCCGGCGCGTAGCCCAGCGCCTTCAAGGCGACCACCGTGTAGATCATCGGCGGGAAGATCGCGCCGAGGCCGTCGGAGTCCTCGCAATGCTCGAGCATCCAGCGATGCGCGGAGCGGAGCGCCGGACGCCGGCAGAATCGCGGCAACAGCCGGTCAGCGCACTTCAACACCCGGTTGACCGCCAGGAAGAAATTCGTCCAGGTCGCCAGCGTCTTCGTGTGCCGCGACGGCACCCGCGGCAGATCCGCGCGGAAAAGCTCGGCAATCCCCAGCTCGGCCGGCACGTGGCGCACCGGCTTGGTGGCCGAAATGATCGAGAGAGGCACGACGATCGTCCGCGTCCAGCTCGACATATCGTACAGGCTGAACCCCAGCCGGGGCGGCAAGAGCACCAGCTCGGGCGGCACGCACGGCGTCTCGTCGTAGCTCATCTGACCGAGCAAGGCGAGATAGAACCGCGTGAAGCTGTTGCAGCCCTGCGCCCCCCCGGCCGCGAGAATCGCCGCCCGCGCGCGGGCCATCACGGGGTCTTCCCGCGGCACGCCGATCAGCTTGAGCGCGAAGTACGCCTTGACCGACGCGCTGAGCTCGAACGGACCATTCGGATAAGCCGCCCAGCCGCCGTCGGCCTGCTGCTGCTCCACGAGCGAGCGGCCAATCTTGGTGCAGATCGGCTCCCGCTCCCGGCCCAGAAACGCCATGAGCAGGAGATACTCCGACTCCAGGATCGAATCCCCTTCGAGCTCGCCGACCCAGTAGCCCTCGTCGTACTGCTGGTCCAGCAACCAGCGCTGGGCGCCCGTCAACGCGCGATCGAGCGCGGCGGCGGCCCGAGGCGCCAGACCGGGACGGGACGGGGGTGGGAGTGTTGTGACCGCTGGGTTCGAAACGCCGACTTCCGTGTTGGCGATCATACGATCCAGGTCCCCTTCCATGACTCGGGGCAGGTCGTCATTTCCACGGGGCGCAGGTCGCCCTCGGGCGAGCATCCTGTCAAGGGCGGTCATCCTACGCCCGGGTCCGAGGTGCGATCAAGACCAATCCCGAACCGGGGGCAGGGTTTTCGCACAGCCGCCGTAGGGTGGGCTCGGCCCACCCGTGTTTTGGGGGAATTGGTGGGCCGAGCCCACCCTACAAAGACTTTTCGTACGTGTTTAGCGCCCCTGTCGGCCGTAAGCCCCTTCTGTGTAGCGGCGGCCGTCTCGGCCGCTCCGGGATGGGTCCCCTTCGGAGCGGCCGAGACGGCCGCCGCTACACAGAAAAGTCCGGAAAAAACAGGCATTCGAGACGCTAAACACGGGCGTGACTTTTCCGGACAGACCCTTACTCGGGAACGAACGTCGCGTCCACACGGTATCCCCGAAGAATGGGCAAGGTGCGCAGGATGGCTTCCATGCGCGGTTGCGCGGTGGCGCTGGCCACGGTGCCGCGGATTTCGAGCACATTGCCATGCACCCGGACACGATCGACATGGGCCTCGTCGCCGAGTTGTCGGCGAAGCTGGGCTTCCAGGTAAGGCTCCACATCATCGGGGCGGCCCTGTTCGATTAACGGGTTCGGGCGGCCGGGCTCGGGAACGGGGAACTGGAGACGATCGACAACCTCGCGCACGCCCGGCGTCTGCTGGACCGTGCGGAAGGTGAGCATGGCCTCGAGCACGGAGGGCGCACGGCCTTCGACCACGGCCGTTCCGTTGCTCTCGTGGATTCGCACGGGCACCCCCGAGAGTGCCGGGCTGCGCCGCACGTTCTCGGTAAGCCGGGCTTCGAGCGTCGGCGGCGCGGACGGGGCAGGGGCGGGAGCAGCAGCCGGTGGCGCGCTCGGCGCCGGCTGGGAAGTGGGAGGCGGCTCGGGGGCGGGCGGGGGCGGGGGCGAGACGGTTCTGGGCGCGGCTTCGGTCGGGGGCGGGGGTGGCGGTCCGATGTCGGGCTTCACGTCCAGGTGGTTGATGATGCCGTTGACCCCGGGCAGGCCGGCGGCTTTCTGCGCCAGTCCTTGCCGGATCTCATCGCTCGAAACCGTCCCGCGCAGCACGGCGTAGCCCAGCGGATCGATGGTCATCTCGACCCAGTACGGCGGCAAGGCCCGGGGAACCTCGGTGGCCGGCGCCGGCGGCAGGGACGACGCGAGTCGATTCTGGCTGATCGCGCCCCACCAGGGCGGGTAGCTGATGACGGGCGGCTCGAACCCATAGAACGGATCGTCGTAATAACCGAAGAGGGGCTGGGGATAGACGTAAGGAATTCCCGGTCCGGCCGACCCGGGCCCGACCGATCGGCCGATCTCGGCGGTGTCGATCACCAGACGATCCAGAAAGGGAACGCCGGTGGCGATCACGTCGCGGATGGCGGCATCGTAGATGGCCTTCGAGCCGACCCGTCCCGACAGGACGACCTTGCCATTCTGGACGGTCGTCCAGAAGGCATAAGGCGCCGTGATCGGGTCCGCGGCCAGGGCGCGCAGGATCGTCTCCTCGCCCGGTTGTCGCACCACGGCGGGCTGTGCCCCGGCTGAGGGAGCGAACACGAGGAAAAAAACGCCCAGGAACCACCCGACGCAACGCCATCGGACTCCATACCGGACCATGATCCGCCTCCTCACGTCACGTCCCGATGCGGACCGAGTTGGACATGCTCCCTGGCGAACTATAGGGCCACCGTCGCGCGGCGGCAAGTCGCCGCGCCGAAGCCACTTCCTGCCGGTCGGGCGCGCCGGACGCCCCTGGAGGGATGGAGTCCCGGGGGTGCCGCGGCTATAATGAATTCTTTACCAGTTCAGGCGGTCGCTCGGGGACCGGGAGAGGCGGCGACTCATGAAAAAGGGCGGTATTCTCAACCCGGCGATTTGCTCGCTCCTGGCGGAGCTCGGACACCAGGACGAACTCTTGATCGTCGACGCCGGGTTTCCTCTTCCCCTGGACGGGCACGTCATCGACCTGACCCTCACGCCCGGCATTCCGCGCTTCCTCGACGTGCTCCGCGCCGTCGCCGAGGAGCTCGTCATCGAGGGCATCACGGTGGCGTCCGAGATCCGCGACTACAGCCCGCGCCTCTACGACGAGATGCTCAAGATCGTCGGCAACATCGATGTGGACGAGGTCCCGCACCACGAGTTCAAGGAGCAGTCCGAGGGCGTCAAGGGCATCATCCGCACCGCGGAATTCACCCCCTATGCCAACGTGCGGATCTTGTGCGGCTGTGCGTATTAGCAGCCTGTGACCTGTCTTGTAGGGTAGGCTTTAGCCTGCCAATTCCATAGTCCTTGAATGGAATTGGCAGGCTAAAGCCTACCCTACAAGACGGTGATCACTGACCCTCAGCCTTTCGCCGCGTGCAGGGCCTCACTCGCGGCCTGAATCGTGTGCTCGATGTCGCTCTCGGAGTGGGCGGCGGAGACGAAGGCGGCCTCGAACTGGCTGCACGGAAGATAGACGCCGCGGGCGAGCATCTCCCAGAAGAAGCGCGCGAAGAGGGCCGTGTCGCTGGCGCGGGCGTCGTCGTAGTCGCGGACCGGGCCGTCGTGGAAAAACAGCGTGAGCATGCTGCCCACGCGCTGCACAACGTGCGGAACGCGCGCATCACGGCATGCCTTCTCAAGACCTTCGGCCAGCCGGGCGGAGAGGGTTTCGAGGCGGTCGTACGGCGACTCATCCCGCAGGACGCGCAGCGTCGCCAGTCCCGCGGCCATGGCCAGCGGGTTGCCCGAGAGGGTGCCGGCCTGAAAGACCGCGCCGACGGGTGAAACATGGTCCATGATCGCGGCCGAGGCGCCGTACGCCGCCGCCGGCAGACCACCGCCGATGATCTTGCCCAGGGCGGTCACATCGGGCGTCACGCCGAAGCGCTCCTGGGCACCGCCGAACGCCACGCGGAAGCCCGTCATGACCTCGTCGAACACGAGCAAGGCGCCGTTTTGAGAAGTCAGCGCGCGCAGGCCTTCCAGATAGCCGGGTCGCGGCGGGACGAGTCCCATGTTGCCCGCCACGGGCTCCAGCAGCACGGCGGCAATCTGCCCCGGATACTGTTCGAAGGCACCGGCGGCCGCCACCAGGTCATTGAACGGGCAGAGGATCGTGTCCGCCGCGGCCCCCGCGGTGACGCCGGGACTGTTGGGATGTCCGAGCGTCGTCGCGGCCGAGCCGGCCTGCACGAGCAGGCAATCGACGTGGCCGTGATAATGCCCCCGCATCTTGACGATCTTGTCGCGCCCGGTCACGCCCCGCGCCAGCCGGATGGCCGACATGGCCGCTTCCGTCCCCGACGAGACGAAACGGACTTTCTCGATGGAGGGAACCGCGTCCACCACGGCCTCGGCGATGTCAATCTCGCGGAGTGTCGGCGCGCCGAAGCTGGCGCCGGAGTCGAGCGCCTCGGCGACGGCCGCCTTCACCCGCGGATGCCCATGGCCCAGGATCATCGGCCCCCACGAGCCGATGTAATCGATGTATTGATGACCGTCGATGTCGTACAAGTACGGGCCATTTGCACGCGCGATGAACGGCGGCTCGCCGCCGACCGCGCCGAACGCCCGCGCCGGGCTGTTCACCCCGCCGGGGATGACCCGGCAGGCGCGCGCGAAAGCGTCGTGGCTCAGGGGGAGTTGATAATCGGGGCGGGAATGGGCAGGTGTGGGGGCGGTCATGGCGACGGACTCATCAAGTCATCGGGTCACGACGTCTTTCTTGTAGGGTAGGCTTCAGCCTGCCAGTCCCATTTCCAGAACTTTAGGACTGGCAGGCTGAAGCCTACCCTACAAGAAATGTGGGTTTCAGTCAGCTTCCAAGAATCGCTTCACGGCCCCTGCCGCAGCCACCGGGCCACGTCGAGCGCATGATAGGTCAAGATCATATCGGCGCCGGCGCGTTTGAAGCCTGTGAGCATCTCCAGCACGATCCGCCGCTCGTCGATCCAGCCGCGGGCGGCGGCGGCCTTGACCATGGCGTATTCGCCGGAGACGTTGTAGGCGGCCAGGGGGACGCCGAAGCGCTCCTTGACGCGGCGGATGATATCCATGTAGGCCAGGGCCGGCTTGACCATGACGAGGTCGGCGCCTTCGGCCAGGTCGAGGGCCACCTCGCGGAGCGCCTCGTCGCCGTTGGCGGGGTCCATCTGGTAGGTGCGGCGGTCGCCGAAGGTGGGCGTGCTGTCGGCGGCGTCGCGGAACGGGCCATAGAAGGCGCTGGCGAACTTGGCGGCGTAGGACAAAATCGGCACGGAATCAAAACCGGCCTCGTCCAGACCGCGCCGGATCGCGGCGACCATGCCGTCCATCATGCCCGAGGGCGCCACCAGGTCGGCACCGGCGCGGGCGTGGCTGGCCGCTTGATCGGCGAGCAGGTTCAAGGTCGCGTCGTTGTCCACGTCGCGGCCCCGGGGCGTGTCGATCAGCGGTCCGCAATGGCCGTGGTCGGTGTATTCGCAGAAGCACAGATCCGTGATGACCAAGAGCTCGGCGGCGTGCCGCTTGGTGCGCCGGACCGCTTCTTGAACGATCCCCTCGTCTTTGCACGCCGTGCGCCCTTCGGGGTCTTTCTGCGCCGGAATCCCGAAGAAGAGCACGGCGGGGATCTTCAGCTCGCCCACCTCGGCGAGCGCCTCGGGCAGCCGGTCGAGCGAGAGCTGGTATTGCCCCGGCATCGAGGGGATCTCGCGGCGGACGTTCTGGCCGTGGACAAGGAACATCGGGTAGATGAGATCCTCGACCCTCAAATGATGCTCGCGGACCAGGTCGCGCAGGCGGGGGTGCTGGCGCAGCCGCCGCATCCGCAGGGAGGGAAATCCGGCCGTGATCGATTTCGGGGACATCGTGCCGCGTCCAGGGCCAGGGAGAGGTTTCTCGCCGACAGGTGTCCGGTCTGGAGGAAATGAGTTTAACGAATCTGCGGGGAATTCGTCGATAACCGATTCATGCGGTTGTGCGCTCCGAAGTCTGTTCCGTCGGCGGGTTTCTTCCGATGATCGTCGCGGCTGGCGTCTCGATTCTGTTCCTCTTGTTGCCGGCCGCCGGCGCGGACGCCGACCGCACGGACCGGGGCCGGGTGATCGCCGCGGCGCTCGATGTCTTTGACCAGCCCGACGGAAGTGCCTACGCCACCACACAGCTTGTCGAGGGCGACCTCGTCACCGTGCGGGCCGAGGAGTCGGGCGGCTGGCTGGCGATCGAGCCGCCGGCCGCCGAGTTTCTCTGGGTCGAGGAATCGGACCTGGATCTTTTCTCCAAGGACGTGGCCGAGGTGCGCACCAACCAGGCCCCAGCCCGCGCCGGTCGTGATGGTGCGCGGATGCCGGGACCGCCCAGCGTCTTGCTGGACGCGGGAAGCACCGTCCGGCTGCTGGACCGGCCGCCGCTCGTCTTGCGGCAAGGCCGTTCCCGGGCGCCTGGCGGGCGATCACGCCGCCGGAGGGTCTGCTGCGTTATGTGAAAGCCAGCGGCGTGAAGCTCGCGTCGATCCGTCGGGGCGTACAACTTGCCGCACGGCGCTCGCCCGTGCCGGACCTGGCCGCCAGCCAGCTTCTGGACCCCGGCCCGGCTCTTTCCGACGAGAAGCTGCCCGCCGCCGACCTGGCCGCCTTCCGCCGGCTCGATGCCGAGCACCAGTCGATCCTGCGGCACTCGACCCTGGCCGACTGGCGTTTGGACGCAGTGCTGCGCGGCTACCAGGACCTCCTGAACCGGACGACCGACCCGGTGGTCCGCGCGGTCCTTCAAGGCCGGATCGACCAGACCGGCCGGCAAGTCGCGGCGGCGGCGGCCGCCCGCCGGTTTTCCGAGGTCGCGCAGAGCCTCCGCCAGCTTGACCAGCGCTTGGCCACGGCCACCCCGGCGCCGCGGCCGGCCGAGCCCGAATCGAATCCCTACGACGCCACCGGCCTCTTGATGCGCTCGTCGAAGCTGGTGGACGGCCAGCAAGTTTACGCGCTGATCGGTCCCGATGGTGTGACCTCAGCCTACCTCCGCATGGCCCCCGGCCTCTCCGCGGGACGATATCTGTCGTGTCGCGTCGGCGTGCGCGGGCCGGCGCACTTTGATTCGACACTTCATATGCAGGTATTCAGCGTACAGGAGATCGAGCCGCTCAGCGAGGCGCCTTGAGCGCCGGAATCAGTGGGGCTTTTTCTCGTCCCCACCACCAGTTGGTTGTAGGCTGGGTCTAGACCCAGCCTCTTCATTGTGGGCTGGGTCTAGACCCAGCCTACATCCGACCAAGCCGCCACCCTCATCCTTCCGGGGAGCACCGGAGTCAGCGGGATTTCTTCTCCTCCCCCGGTTCAGCCTCCCCCGCGTCGACCAGCGACTTGCCGGCCAGCAAGGTGTCGATGTCGCGGGTCAGGACCTCGCGCACATCCCCGGCGGCGCCGACGTGCACCGCCTGGACGACCCCCTTGGCATCGAGCAGGAAGACCGTCGGAAGCGCTTCGATGTCGAAGGTCTGGCCCAGTGCCATTTCGGGATCGAGCGCGACGTGAGCGACCGGCCCGCGCGTCAGCTCCAGCTTGCGTTCGGTCAGGGTCGTCGCGACGAGCTCGCGGAGCGTCCCCTCTTGGGGCGGGCGATCTTCACTGACGGCGACGACGACGACCGGCTTGCCGGCCTTCTCGTAAGACGCGGCCAGCGCGGCGATCTCGGGCAGCTCGCGCAGGCAAGGACCGCACCAGGTGGCCCAGAAGTCGATCAGCACGACCTTGCCGGCCAGGTCGTCCTTGGTCAGCCGGCGCGTCTTGCCGGCGTCGTCCAGGACTGTCAGGGTGAACTCGGGCGCGGGCTTGCCCACCAGTTCGTGCTGCGCCGCGGGTGCGGCTTTGCCGCCCGCGGCCTGGAGCGGGGAAACCGCCTTGAAGTCGGCCGGCGGATTCGTGGCGAACCGCTCCGGCGGCAATGGAGCGGTCGCCATCGCCCCGGCGCTCCAGGCGATCTCCAGATCGGACGCCAGCTCGATCCGGCTGAGCAGGTGGGTCTCGGGATCGAGCACGAGATGGATCTCGGCCCGGAAAGCGGTTCGAGCGTCAGGACCGGGACCGTCCGGCTCTCGATTTTCCGATCCTCACCACGTTTCAAGCCGGTGCCGCCTTCGAGCAGGGCCGCGGCCGGGTCACCGTCCAGGAGCAGGTCCAGGATCACGGCCGCCACCGGTCCGCCGGGACCTCCCAGAATCATGGCGCCGGCGGGGCCTTCTGTGATCATCGCCAGGTTGAGCCGCTCCGGGGCGGGCTCGGTCAAGAATCGCTGGGTGGACGCGATGACGGTCAGAACCGTCTTACCGTCGCTGACCAGCCGGACTTCGCCCGCGTCGAGCGCGAGCCGGCCGGGACGCTGAAGCCGGAACGCCAGCGGCCAGGAGTGCCGCTCGGCGCGGCCGTCGATCGTGCCGGCGATGGTCAGCGTGCCGTGGTCCTCGTAGGAAGACAGACCCTTGTAGGCCGCCACCACCTCGTCCAGGGACTTCCTGGCCGCGGGATCGACGCGATCCTCCGCCGCGGCGATCCCGGCCACGCACAGCACAGGCAGCAACACAAGGCGAATGCTCGGCGCCACGTTCCGCCTCCCGGCTTGATTGTTCAAGGACAGCAACCGGTCCCAACACCACGGCGCCGAGTGGCGACCACCATCTCGGTCTCGGCGCCCGGCGGCGGCAGCATGTGGCCCATCTTGTCGCGCTTGCAGGCCATGTAGCGCTTGCGCTCGGGGCACACCGGGGCGATGATCGGCACCTGATCGACCACGCTCAGATCGAAGCCGTCGTACAGGAACGAGTCGGTCTTCTTCGGGTTGTTGGTCATCAGCCGCACCTGCGAGAGCCCGAGATCCTTGAGGATTTGCAGGCCGATGCCGTAATCGCGCAGATCCGCGGTAGCCGAGGGCGTTGTTGGCCTCGACCGTATCGAGCCCGCGATCCTGCAAGTTGTACGCGCGGATCTTCTCGATCAGCCCGATGCCGCGCCCCTCCTGGGGCAGATACACCAGCGCGCCGACGCCCTCGTTGCGAATCAGCTCGAGGGCCAGGTGCAACTGATCGCCGCAGTCGCACCGCAGCGAGTCGAGCAAATCGCCCGTGAAGCACGACGAGTGCAGGCGCACCAGCGGCGCCGGCACCGTTTGCAGATCGCCGAAGACCAGGGCGACGGGCTCGTTGCCGGGCTCGAACTGGACCCGGTAGCCAATGACCCGGCCGTAGCCGTAACGGGTGGGCAGGTCGGCCTCGGCCACGCGCGTGACCAGTTTTTCCTGGCGGCGGCGGTGCTTGATCAGGCCCTCGATGGACACGATCGGCAGGCGGAACTCCGCGGCGATGGCGTGCAGCTTCTCGCGCCCGGCCATGCGGATGCCGTCGGTGATCTCGCAGATGACACCGGCCGGCGTCAATCCCGCCATGTGCGCCAGATCGACGGTGGCTTCCGTATGTCCGGCACGCCGGAGCACGCCTCCTTCCTTGGCCACCAGCGGAAATAAATGGCCGGGACGCACCAGGTCCTCGGGCCGCGTGCTCGGATCGAGAATGGCCCGGATCGTCCGCGCCCGCTCCTCGGCGCTGATGCCGGTGTGGCAGGAGACGTGATCGACGGGAATCGTGTACGGCGTGCCGTGCGGCGAGGTATTGCGATCGACCATCGGCGCCAGTTGCAGCCGGTCGGCCAGCTCGGGCAGGATCGGCATGCACACCAGCCCGCGTCCTTGCGTGATCAGGAACGCGACGATCTCGGGCGTGACGTGCTCGGCCGCGACGAGGAAATCGCCTTCGTTTTCCCGGTCCTCGGCATCGACAACGATGATGACCCGGCCCTCGGCCAGCGCCTCCAGGGCCTCTTCGATCGTGGAATAGCGGCTCGGCATCAGTCACTCCCTACGCGATCCGCGCGGCAACAAGGGCACCCGCTATTGTACCCAGGTCGCCACAAACTTGCACTTGTCCGCGACCTGGAGCGCTTCCCATTGGGGTGGCCCCCTGGCTCAAGAAGCCCACCGCGATCGGGTGCCACGGGTTCCGCTTGGGGAACCCGTGTCCGGGGCCGACAGGCACGGGTTCCCCAAGCGGGTACGTGTTTAGCGTCCCCCGTCGGCCGTAAGTCCTTTCTTTGTAGCGGCGGCCGTCCCGGCCGCTCCGGAACAGAGCCAGCCCGGAGCGGCCGGGACGGCCGCCGCTACAAAGAAAAGCCCAGAAAATCAGTCTTCCGAGACGCTAAACACGTACCCAAGCGGAACCCGTGGCACCCACGACCGGTTCCGCAAGGAGGCCGTGATCAACCCGATATCCTTGCGACAGTCTCGACTTTGGAACCCTCCCACAACCGACGCCCGCGCGGGCGTTTCGGACTTGCGGGAGAACCGTTCACGCCGACCGCTGCGCCCTTGATTCAGCCGCCCGGAACGGCTAGCTTGCCAGAAAGACGATTTTTTCCGAGACTGTAGCAACGAGACCGGGGCCATCGGAGTGGAACATTCCTGGGTGCCACGGGTTCCGCTTGGGGAACCCGTGTCTGGGGACTGGGGGTCGATCGGCACGGGTTCCCCAAGCGGAACCCGTGGCACCCAACAGCCCAACGACAGAAAGACCCGGTGAGCTTGCTACAGTCTCTTTTTTCCCCCCTCGCGTCCGGGAGCCGCGCCCGCGATGCCTGCCAATCTGCCGCCCCAATATGTTCAGGCAGAGCAGGAGTTGCGCCAGCTCACCAACCCGGCCGAGCGGCTGGAGAAGCTCCGCGAGCTGTTTCGACTCCTGCCCAAGCACAAAGGGACGGAGAAACTCCAGTCGGAGCTGAAACAGAAGATCAGCCGGGCCGCGCACGAGGTGGACGAGGTCCGCCACGCCGGGAAGAAATCGGGCGCCCCCAGCCATCGCGTGCCGCACGAGGGGGCCGGGCAGGTCGTTCTCGTCGGCGCGCCCAACGCCGGCAAGAGCAGCCTGCTGTCCGCCCTGACCAAGGCGCGCCCCGACATCGCCGCCTACCCGTTCACCACCCACGCGCCCCAGCCGGGCATGCTCGACTGGCGCGACGTCCACGTTCAGCTCGTCGATCTGCCGCCCGTCACCCGCGATTTCCTCGAGCCCTGGATGCCGGGCCTGATTCGCTCGGCCCATGCCGCGTTGCTCGTGCTCGACCTGAGCGACGACGACGCGCCCGACGCCACCGAGGCCGCCCTGGCCCGCCTGGCCGGTGCGCACACCGAGCTGGTCGGCACCTTGCCGTTTGATGTCGAGGATGAGATGATCCAGCACGTCAAGACGGTCCTGGTCGGCAACAAGCTCGACGCGCCGGGGGCCGAGGACCGGCTCGAACTGGTGCGCGAATGGTTCGCGCCCCGGTTTCCCATCGTGGCGGCGTCCACCCACACCCGGGTTGGGCTGGAAACGGTTGCTGAGCAAGCTTACGATCTGTTGGATGTCATTCGCATTTTCACCAAGGTCCCCGGCAAGCCTGTCGATCGCGCCCGGCCGTTCACGGTGCCAACCGGCAGTACCATCGAGGATCTGGCCCGCGCCATCCATCGGGATATGCCGGACACCTTGAAGTCCGCTCGGGTCTGGGGCACCGGCGTGTTCGATGGCCAGACCGTTCGGCGCGACCATGTGCTTCATGACGAGGACATTGTCGAGTTGCACACATCCTGAGACGCGCGGCAAAGTTCTGAACACTGCGCGCCGCGGCCCGATAGGATGGATAGGCCTTATGTCACTGGCCCGGAAAGACTCCTTGCGAGATTCGATCCTGGAACCGTCCACCATCTCGTTACGCGGCGCAGGGCGCCCGAGACGGGGAGCCGGACGATGAACACGGCGCTGATCGTCGAGGATGACCGGGACGCGGCCCAACTGGCGGCCGAGCTGCTCCGGCTGCGCCAGTTCGAGCCGATCCTGGCCCCCAACGGCCTGGAAGGCCTGCGCCTGGCCCAGCGGGCCCTGCCGACGATCGTCATCCTGGACCTGATGTTGCCCGATATCGACGGCTTCGAGGTCTGCCGCCGCCTGCGCTGCGAACCCCGCACCCGCATGCTCCCGGTGATCATGGTCACCGCCCTGGGCGACGACATCAATCGCCGCCGTGGTTTCCGGGTCGGCGCGAATGCTTACGTGCCCAAGCCTTATGGACCCGAGGATCTGTTTCGCGCGGTCGCCGCCGCCCAGGCCTGGCGGGATTCTGATGCGCACCCGCCGGCTCCAGGGCGAGATCCACGTCGAGCTGAGCAGCGAACCCGTGTTCCTGCAAGACGTCAACGAGTTCTTGACCAGCCTGTACCGCGAGACGCCGCTCTCGTCCGACCAGATCATGCAACTGCGCCAGGCCGTCATGGAGATGGGCCAGAACGCCATCGAGTGGGGGAACAAGTACCGAGTGGAAGATCTGGTCGAAATCACCTACCGTGTCTATGGGGACCGCGTCGAGATTCTCGTCCGCGACCAGGGAGTGGGGTTCGATCCCCGCAACCTGCCCCATGCCGCCGCCCCCGACGACCCCCTCGCCCACATGGACGTGCGCGAAAAACTCGGGCTGCGCGACGGCGGATTCGGTATGCTGATCTCCCGCGGAATGGTCGATGAATTACACTATAACGAAAAGGGTAACGAGGTGACGCTGATCAAGCGGTTCGTCGCTGCCCCGGCCGTGCAGGATGCCTCCTGAGGCCGCCCGTCTCGGGGACCCGATCGGGATGAAAACCATCCGTCCGAAGATACTGGTCGTCGATGACGAAGCCGAGGTCCTCAGCTCGCTGAACGACTTGTTGCGCATCGATTTCGACGTGCTGACCTTCACCCGGGCCGCCGACGCCTTGGCCGAGCTGGCACACACGGACGTGCCGGTCGTCATGTCGGACCAGTACATGCCCGAGATGAAGGGCGTCGAGTTCTTGACCCGCGTCAAGGATCTGCGTCCCGACTGCACCCGGCTCCTCTTCACCGGCTATTCCGACATCAAGGCCGTCATCGACGCCATCAATCGGGGAAGCATCTACCGCTACATCACCAAACCCTGGGAGCCCGAGGAGCTGACCTCCATCCTGCGTCAGGCGGTGCGGGTCCACGATCTCATCGTCGAGAACCGGCGGCTCGTGACCGAGCTCAAGCAGACCAACGCCGAACTCCTCGAAGCGAACCTGATCAAATCCAAGTTCATCGAGGTCGCCAGCCACGAGCTGAATACGCCGGTGGCGATCGTCGTGGGCCTGACCGAGCTCTGGAAGCTGACTCAGGCTGACGAGAAGGACCCGACTCAGCGCAACTGGGTGGAACGGATCGAGGGCGCGGGCAAACGCCTGGCCAACATCGTCAGCCGGATGCTCAAGCTGTTGCAGGTCAGCCAGTTCGACCGCACGCTCGAGGTCCGGCCGACCGAGATCGAGCCCCTCGTCCGGGGCGTCATCGAGCACATGCGGCCGTTCTTGAGCGTGCGCCGGCAAGAGGTGGATTTCCAGTGCGACCCGGACGCCGGCACGGCCGAGCTCGACGCCGCGAAGATCGACGACGCCCTGACGAACTTGTTGTTCAACGCCATCAAGTTCACGCCCGACGGCCAGACCATCCGGGTCGTGGTGGCCCCCGAGGGGCCCGACGCGATCCGCTTCCAGGTCATCGACCCCGGCATGGGCATCAACGCCCAGGAGCGTCGGCACCTCTTCGAGCTGTTCTTCACGTCCTACGACACCATGAAGCACTCCTCGGGCGAATTCCAGTACGGCAAGCGCGGCATCGGCCTGGGCCTGCACCTGGTCAAGACCTTCGTGGAGATGCACCACGGCACGGTCGATGTCACCAGCGCGCCGAACTGCGGCTCGACCTTCAGCTTCATCCTGCCGCGGTTCCAGCCCGCCATCGCCACACGCGCGCTGGCCGTGTGACAGCCCTTCTGGGAGGCTGTCCGAGAAGCCCCGAGAAACGTCCTCGAAATCACGTCCCGAATTCGGGCGGATTGGCTTCCCCCCTTACCAAGGGGGGATGGAGGGGGGTTCCTGGTGTGCGCCGCGGCCCCACGAAGAACCCCCTCCCACTCCCCCTTGGTAAGGGGGAGAGCCGGAAGAGGGAACTGGTTTCGTCGGCGTTCCAAGGGGCGAAAGCCAAGAGCCAGGGGCGTCAGCCCCAGCAACCGGGGCCACCCGGCCGCGCAATCTAGAGCGCAAGATCCTGCGGCCAGAGCCTCTTAGATCTGATCCCGCATCACGATTCCGGGTTCGTCAACCCGGGCGTGGGGGCCTCGTGATCGGCGATGTAATTGCGGAGATACGCCAGGAAGGTGGGCAACCCGGCCTGGTCCCAGGCTTGCTCGATCGCCTCCTTGATGCGCTGGTTCTCGCCCTGGAGGGCGCGGAACTTCTCGACATCACGGATGCGCGAAGAGAGGGATTGGACCTGGTCGTGGGTGTTGACCGACAACAGGTATCCGTCCGAATTCGGCCAGGGCTGGACCTGGAGCTTCATGTGCGGATAGTCGCGGTTGCCCAGCCGGAGCGCGTAGATGGTGTCGATTCCCGGCTCGTTGGACTTGATCCGCTCGAAGAAGCGCGGCGTCTCCAGGAGCGTGCCGATCTCGACGTCGCCCGGCCAATCGAGCCGCCGGCCCACGGCTTCGGGCAGGACACCCGCGGGATAGGCGTGCGCGAGGTAAACCTCGACCGCCCGGCGCAACAGAGCCACATCGAAACGCGTTGGCATGAGCGGACGGCTCGTCACCACGGGGGTTCCCACAAACTCGGGGGATGACACTCCGGAAGCGCTTCCCATCTGGTCTTCATCCTACCTTTGAAGAAAAGCGACAACCATACCGATTCCGGTCAGGCCGGGACTTTCTTGAGGCACATCCCTCTTGTAGGGTAGGCTTTAGCCTGCCAAGGTCATTTGAGTTGAAATGACCTTGGCAGGCTAAAGCCTACCCTACAAGGGAAATCCGTGCTTTGCGTTTCCTCTCTCAGCCGGCCGTCTCCATCGTGATGCGCAGCGTCTCGCGCTGATCGTGCCGCAGCACGCGCAGGCCGGCATCCACGCCGCGCGCCTGCAGATTGATGGCATCGGTCGTCTGGGTGTACGGCTCGATGGCGATGACGCCCGGCGCGTTGGGCGGCGTATAAACCACCAACTCCCGGAAATGCTCGTCATAACCGAGCCGGAACTCGGCGTTGAGATCCAGGTCGCGGAGCCGGCAGACGCGGTCCTGAGGATCGAGTCCGGTCAGAACATCATCGAGCTTCAGCCCTTCGATCGCCTGACCGGGGCGGAAATCCAGCCGGGCGTCCACCGGGCGGATCTCGCCGGTGGGCAGGAACGCATCCAGCACCCAGAGCCGCGCCGCGGGCAGAACAATGCGGGTCTTCGTCCGATCGCCGCCGGGCGCCAGCGGCAAGCGGAAATACGGATGAATGCCGAAGCCGTAGGGCAGGTCGTGGGCCGAGGGGTTGGAGACCACCGCGTCGAGCGTGAGCGTCCGCCCGGCCAGCGTGTAGTGCATCTCCAGCGCCGCGTCGGCCGGCCAGTCCGCGGCCCGCTCGGGAGATTGCTTCGAGATCTGATAACGTCCCACGATCGTCGCCCCGGCGTCGGTCGCGCGATGCTCGACCACGTCCCAGTCGGCCGCGATCGCGAACCCGTGGATGGCGTTCGGCCCGCCGTTCAGGGGAAGCTGGTAGTCCTTGCCCTGAAAGGAATAGCGTCCACCGCGGATGCGGTTGGGAAAGGGAAACAGGATGGGCGTGCCGTTGCGGCCGGGATTGCTGGGATGTGACGCGAAGTCGGCCGCCGCGTCGAGGACCGGCCGGACCGCGCCGGCCGCCGGCAGCCGCAGATCGAACAGGTTGAACCCGTAGCTCGGCAACACCGACGCCTGCGCGCCGGTCTCGTCGTCGAACAAGTGGCAGACGGTGCGACCGCCGCGGTCCTCGGTCCCGATCCGGAAACGCATGGGGAGGTCCTTGAGGTGAGACTTGTCTTGTAGGGTAGGCTTTAGCCTGCCAAGCCCATGGGAATCCAACGGAAATGGGCTTGGCAGGCTAAAGCCTACCCTACGAGACGGACCACTGGCCACTCTCTCCGGTCGGCGTTGACACTTCCTGGCCGTCGGGATAGAGTCCCCCGCACGTCGCAACCAGCGGCGACGAGGCAGCGGGCCAGCCGAATTCCCACCCACCTGAGCGAACCCCCGACGCGCTGACTTTTCGCGGCTGGTCCCGTCTTGCGAGCGGGCGACCCAGGGACGGGTTGCACACCGCCGCAAGCACGGACGACGGGCGAGGGCGGATCATGGACGATTTCCCCGCCAGTCCGGCTTGTCCGGGTCCCCGGAGGCCGTCGCTCTCGGTGGTGATCCCCGTCTTCAACGGCGGTCGCGACTTCGAGCACTGTCTCCGGGGACTTCGCGCTTCGAACGGGCCCGATTTCGAGCTCGTGGTCGTCGATGACGGCTCGACGGACGGTTCCGCGGCGCGGGCCGAATCCCTCGGCGCTCGGCTGGTGCGGCACGCGCGGCCCCTCGGTCCGGCGGCGGCCCGCAACGCGGGGGTCCAGGCGGCCTCGGCGGCGATCATCGTCTTCCTCGATGCCGACGTGGTCGTTCATCCCGACACGCTGGGCCGCTTCCTCGCCCACCTGGAGCGCCGATCCCGGCCTGACGGCCCTGTTCGGCTCGTACGACGACCAGCCGACGGCTGCGGGCCTGCCGAGCCAGTATCGCAACCTGCTGCACCATTTCGTCCACCAGCGGGGCGTCTTCGAGGACGACGTGCGGCCGGTGCACACGTTCTGGACCGGCTGCGGCGCCATTCGCCGTCAGGCGTTCCTGGAGCTGGGGGGATTCGACCCGGCCTTGTATCGTCGTCCCGCCATCGAGGACATCGAGTTCGGCTACCGCCTGGCCCGCGCCGGCTTCCGCACCGCTCTGGCCCGTGATGTCCTCGTCACGCACCGGAAGCGCTGGACCGTCTCCTCGATCCTGCGCACCGACATCTTCCATCGCGGCGTGCCCTGGATGCTGCTGATGCTTCGGTCTTCAGAGCGGGAATCGGACCTGAACGTCAGCCCGGGCCAGCGCTGGAGCGTGGCCGCGACGGGCCTGGGACTGCTCGGCCTGGCCGCGGCGCCGTGGTTCGGGGGGTGGGCCGGCCTCGTGTGCGCGGGCCACCTCCTCGCCCTGGCGGTTTTGAATCGAGAGTTCTACCTTTTTCTCGCGCGGCGGCGGGGCTGGCGGTTCGCGATCGGGGCGTTTCCGCTGCATTACCTGTACTTCGTCTGCTGCGGGGTCTCGGTGGTGATCGCTCTCGCCTGGCGGCAAGTCCAGAAGTGGCCCCGGTGGCGGCGTCTCGAATGGCCGCGCTGGCTGCGCTGGCACGAGGCGTCCGCGACGCCCGCGGTGCCCGGCCCACACGCTCTGGCCGCCGAGGCCGAGGCCGAGGCCCGCACCCGGGCGTCGAGGCCGTCATGAGGATCGGCATCGATGGCGGATGCCTCTCGAACCAGCGCGGCTTCGGGCGTTTCGCGCGCCAGTTGATCGCGGCGCTGGCACAAGCGAACTCGTCGCACCAGTTCGTGTTGATCCTGGACCGTCCCTCGCGGGTGAGCGTGGCGGTCCCCGAGGGCTTCGAGACGGTGCTGGCTGAAGTCCGCGAGGCACCCAGCCGCGCCGCATCCGCGCGGGGCCGGCGGCGCATCGGCGACATGCTGGCGATGACCCGCGCGGCGGCCTCGGCGCATCTCGATGTGCTCTATTTCCCGGCCTCGTACACGTTCTTTCCGGTCTGGAACGTGCCTCGCGTGGTGGTCACGCTCCACGACACGCTCGCCCTGGCGCATCCCGGGCTGGTCTTCCCCACTCGTGCGGGACGCCTCGCCTGGTGGCTGAAGGAGCAGGTGGCGGTGCGGCGTGCCGACCGGATCGTGACGGTCTCCGACGCCTCGCGCCGGGATCTGATGGCCTGGTTCCACCTGCGTCCGGATCGTCTGGCCGTGATCACGGAAGGCCCGGCCGACGTCTTCTGGCCGCGTCCCGCGGGGCCGTTCTCCGACGCCGCGCTGGGCCGCCACGGGATCGCGCCGGGATCGCGCTACCTGCTCTATGTCGGCGGTCTGAGCCCGCACAAGAACCTGCCCCGGCTCGTGACGGCCTTCGCGCAGGCGGGCGTCGCGGGCGTGGATCTGGTCCTGGTCGGGGATCTGGGGGACGTGTTTCATACACACGTTCCCGAGCTCCGGGCCCTCATCGAGCGGCTTGGCCTGGGCGATCGCGTGCGGCTGACGGGGTTCGTGCCCGACGAGGATCTGGCGTTCCTGTACAGCCGGGCGGAAGCCCTGGTGCAACCCTCGCTCATCGAGGGGTTTGGTCTGCCCCCGGTCGAGGCCATGGCGTGCGGCACGCCCGTGCTCTACAGCCGGGCGGGTTCGCTGCCCGAGGTCGTGGGCGACGCCGGACTCGATTTCGAACCGGCCGACGTGGACGCCATGAGTGCGAGCCTGCGCCGCATGCTCGGCGATCCCGTTCTGCGCGACGGCCTGGCCGCGCAGGCTCTGGTGCGAGCGCGCCGTTTCACCTGGTCCTTGGCGGCGGAGCGGCTGCTGGAGGTTTTCGAGGGGCTACCATCGCGCTCAAGACGGGCATGCGTGGCTTGATGCTGCTGGACGCCGGATTCCAGATTCCAGATTCCAGATAACTGATACCTGAACCGCATCTGGAATCTGGAATCTGGAATCTGGAATCTGGAATCTGGAATCTGGAATCTGGAATCCGGAATTCGTGACCGCCCCTCATCCCGCCTTCGGCCCGGCGGCGCGGATGGCCTGCGAGGCGCCGGGGAAGCGCCGGAAGTTCTCGTGGAACTTCCGCGCCAGAATGAGGGCCTGCGCGTCGTAGGCCGATCCCTCCGGCCACGTGGCGCAGGGGGTTGAGCACGTGCGACGGCACGGCCGGGCAATGGGCGGGAATGTCCAGGCCGAAGATGGGATCGGGCGCGAACGGCACGCGGGCCAGGCTGCCCTTCATGATCGCATCGATCAGCAGGCGGGTCGTGGGCAGGTCCATGCGACGACCGCGGCCGAACGGTCCGCCCGTCCAGCCGGTGTTCACCAGCCAGGCGGTGACACGGTGCTCGTTCATCTTCGCGCCCAGCAGGTCGGCGTATTTGTGCGCGGGCAAAGGCAAGAACGGCGCCGCGAAGCAGGTGCTGAAAACCGCCTCGGGCTCGTCGCCCATGTCGCGCTCGGTGCCCGCGACCTTGGCCGTGTAGCCGGAGAGAAAGTGGTACATCGCCTGCGCGGGCGAGAGCCGCGCCACCGGCGGCAGCACGCCGAACGCATCGCACGTCAGAAAGACGATGTTCCGGGGATGGCCGGCGATGCCCGCGTAGATATGGTTCGGGATATACGTCAAGGGATACGCGGCGCGCGTGTTCTCAGTCAGGGAGCCGTCGCTGAAGTTGGGCTGCCGGGTCGCGGGATCGATCACCACGTTCTCGAGCACCGTGCCGAAGCGGATGGCGTTGTAGATCTCGGGCTCGCTGGCGCGGTCGAGGCGGATGCACTTCGCGTAGCAGCCGCCTTCGATATTGAACACGCCGTCGTCACTCCAGCCGTGTTCGTCATCGCCGATGAGACGCCGGGCGGAGTCGGCCGAGAGGGTCGTCTTGCCCGTACCCGAGAGGCCGAAGAAGAGCACCACATCACCGAGCTCGCCCACGTTGGCCGAGCAGTGCATGGAGAGCACGCCCTTGAGCGGCAGCACGTAATTGAGCAGCGTGAAGATCGACTTCTTGATCTCTCCGGCGTAGAGCGTGCCGCCGATCAGGAGGATCTTGCGCGCGAGGTTCAGAATGATGAATGTTTCACTGCGCGTGCCGTCGCGGGCAGGCTCCGCCTGGAAGCCGGGCGCGGCGATGACCGTGTATTCGGGTTGATGGGCCGCCAGTTCCCCCTGCTTCGGATCGACGAAGAGCTGGCGGGAGAACAGGGCATGGTAGGCGCGCTCGCACAGCACGCGGATCGGGATGCGGTGCGTCTCGTCGGTGCCGGCGAAGGCGTCGATCTGCCAGAGCTCGCGCTTCGAGAGATATTCCCCGACCCGCTGCAACAGCGCGTCGAAGACCTCGGGGGCGATCGGCTGATTGACCGTGCCCCATTCGATGTGGCCCTCGCAGGAAGGCTCGCGGACGACGAACTTGTCGCGGGGCGACCGGCCCGTGTATTTCCCGGTCTGAACGACCAGCGCACCCTGGCTCGTAAGCACCCCCTCGCCGCGCGCGAGGGCATGCTCGACCAGGATCGACGGCGCGTCGTTGCGGTGGGCCACCGCGAGGCGGCATCCACCGACCTCGGTCAGGGCCGGTCTCCCATGATGCGGCGAACTCGTTGCTGGGCTCATCGACGCGCTCCTTCCCGCGGCGCACTCGAAGAACAAAGAGTCTATAATCGACAGACGCCGGATGCGCCGTCAAGAGAGGCGCCGCATCCAGGGAAGGAGACGAAGGAGACGCGGGGAGTGACAGGGGGAAATGACGGATGACGAATGGCTGATGACGGACCTGCCGGAGGCGTCCTCAGCCATTCGTCATCGGTCGGCTCGCTCCACGGTCAATGATGCCCCTGGACCTTGGGCACGATGAGCCGCTCGATGTCGGCCTCGGACGAGACCGTGCCCGCGACCGTGGTCAGGTCCCAGTGCTCGTCGGATTGCGCCGCCTGGCCGGGCGCGAGGTGGACCAGCGGGCCGAGCGATTCGATCTCGACCATGTCCTTGTCGGTGTATGTCTCGAAGTTGCAGCCGAAGTCGGGGTAAACCGCGCCCGCCTTGTAGTCGATGCGCTTGATGAACAGGGTGCCGGCATTCAAATACGCGACCCAGCCGGTCTTCAGCGCCATGCCGAGCTTGGTCGAGGTCTTGGACGAATCATACTTCAAGGTGATGAACTTCTGGCCCAGGTGCCAGCGGCTGTCGGTGAAGTCCGTGAACGGCCAGGCGACGAACAGGCGGTCGGGCCAGAAGTCGGCGGGACCCTTGGCATTCTCGGGCGGCCCCGGATGCGGGTGCCCCGGCGGCATCGGGATGATTTCCATGCCGTGGGGCGCCATCACCGTCAGGCACCAGGTCGCCAGATCGGTCGGCTGCGTGCCGATGTTGGTGATCCGGTGGTGGATCGTCACGTGGCTGCCTTTCGGCGCCAGTGAGATTTCCATCTCTTTCTGAATGCCGTACTTCGTGTCGGCCGGCGGCCGGACGACCACGGTGCCCGGTCCCTTCTCCTCGTAGGAGACCGGCACATTGTCCGGCGCATAAGTGCGGGTCGTGTCCTCGGGGGCCGTCCAGAGCCGGTGGCCGCCGCGGGGAATCCATTTCGTCTCACCCGACGTGCCAAGCTGGTCCGGGACCACGTTCAGAACATTCTTGCCCCCCTCCAGCTTGTAACTGAGGATGCGAGGGCCGACGTCCAGCGTGATGATCAACTCGGCGTCGCCATTGGCGATCCGGAGGTTGTTCTTCCAGCCCCCGAACTCGACTTTCTCCACTTTGATCGGTCCTTTCTCGGCGGCCTGGCTTGGTAAGACGGGAACGAGCCCGGCCAGGACCAGCACCGCGCCCGCCACCGCGAGCGACCGGCGCAACACCCTGCGATCGGTCATTGCCATCGACCCTCGAAGACCATGGGAAATCACCAGGCCCGCCATTCTCGGGCGCGACCCGGCTGCGGTCAATCCGCTCGATTTTGTCAGTGGTCAGTGGGGCGCAGTGGTCAGTGGCCAGTTGAAGATAAGAGGCTATCCGGGAAGTCCGGTTTTAGCCCCGAAGGGGCGAAAGTGAATAGCCCAGGGCGTCAGCCCTGGGTCGGTGGACGACGCGATATGATCCTCCTGCGGAGCTCCGAAGGAGCGAGAGAAGGTCCAGCGGGACAGTGGTTTCGGTCGCCCCTTCGGGGCTCCGGTGAGGGTTTGCGACGCCTCGCTCCGGTTCCCAGGGCTGACGCCCTGGGCTATTCACTGCCGCCCCTTCGGGGCTAAAACCAGACTTCCCGGATCGCCTCTAAGCTGGAATGCCACCCGAACGGGACACGACGGAAATCGTCGGGGAGCCAGCCATCAGGCCAGAAAGAGCTGCTGGGGAATCGGCCCCTTGGCCGTGATCGATCCATCCGGGTGCGGCTGGGCCGGGGTCGTCCATGTGGGATCAAACTCGTTGGGGTCGGTCCAGAGGGGCACAACCCGACGCATTCTGGGGTCGAAGCCGACGGCCACACCACGAACACTGCCGCACCTTCCCGCGGCCATCGCCAGCGCAGCCTCACGGCTCGGAAACAGGTGTATCCGGTCGTACTCGTCGGCCGGACTGGTGAAGGTGTACAGCATAGAAACGTTCCTCGCGTGATTCGGCGACTTATGTGATATGAGCCGCTCGGAAACTCGACTTGCCCCCGCGAACCGGCCCGGCAAGGACCCCTCCCTTGATCCCCACTCCGTCACTGGCGGTCACGATCCCACGGCCAACGTGGTGGCGAGCCCTTTTCTTCGATCTGGCCGATTATAGACATATCCCCGCCCCGGATGCCAGCCCCCTCCTGTCTCCCGAATCCATTTCCATACAACCACATGGACAATGTTTTCTTCGAGAATCCTTGGACATTCCGCACGAAGCCGGACCGCTTTCCCCCGCGCCGCGTCTGTTCCCCCCAGGTTCCATATATAAGCTAAAATAAACAGGAACCAGAATCGCTCGCGTCCTTACTGGGCGCAGGCGGGTTCCGCCGATGCCGCCAGCTCGTCATACTGCAAGGAGAAGCCTCGGGGCGCGGCCGACGCACGACCCCGGGGGTGGGCGCATGCAAGGCGACAGGTGAGGCACGGGCGTGAAGCACGCGGCTCGGACGCGGTCGGCATCGGCGTTTCCCAAGGGCCGCTCCGTGGACCCGGCCGCGCGGGCCGAGGTTCGCGAAATTCTCGGGACGGCCCCGCGGCGCCGCGACTTGTTGATCGAGCACCTGCACAGGCTGCAAGACCATTTCGGCGGCCTCCTTGCGCGCCACCTCGCGGCGCTGGCCGAGGAGATGCGGCTGAGCCAGGCCGAGGTGTACGAGGTGGCGACATTCTACTCCCACTTTGATATCGTGGCCGACGGCCAGGAGCCGCCACCCAGAACGACGGTGCGGGTCTGCGAGGGCGTCAGTTGTGCCCTGGCGGGCGGCGACCGCCTGCGGCAGGACCTGGCGGGGCGTCTGGGCCCGGATGTCCGCGTGGTCGGGGCCCCTTGCATGGGACGTTGCGACCGCGCCCGCGGTCGCCGTGGGTCAGCACGCGCTCGCTCGTGCGACCGTGGCCGCAGTCGAGCAGGCAGTCTCTCAAGGCGATACCGCGCCCGAGTCGTGCTCCTGCATCGCGTTCCAGGCGTATCGGAGCCAGGGCGGTTACGAGACGCTCCGCGCCTGCCGCGACGGCCGCCACACGCCTGATGGCGTGCTGTCACGCATCGAGGAATCCGGCCTGCGCGGTCTGGGAGGCGCCGGGTTCCGTTCGGCGCAGAAGTGGAAATTCGTCCGCCAGGCGCCGCCGCCGCGGTTGCTGGCGATCAACGGCGACGAGGGCGAGCCGGGCACGTTCAAGGATCGCTACTACCTCGAAACCGACCCGCACCGGTTCCTGGAGGGGATGCTCATCGCCGCCTGGGCGGTCGCGGCGGAGGCGATTTATATTTACCTCCGTGACGAGTACGCCCATATCCGGGCACTCTTGCACCGCGAACTGCCGCTGCTGGAAAAGGCGGGACTGATCGCGCCGGGGCAGGTGCAATTGCGGCGCGGGGCGGGGGCGTATATCTGCGGGGAAGAGACCGCCATGCTGGAGAGCCTCGAAGGCAAGCGCGGCTACCCCCGCTCACAAGCCGCCCTTTCCGACCGCAGGTCGGCCTGTTCGGCCGGCCGACGTTGATCCACAACGTCGAGACGGTCTACTGGCTCCGGGCCATCCTGGAGAACCCGCCCGGCTGGCTGACCGACCAGGGCCGGCACGGCCGCAAGGGCCTGCGCAGTTTCTCGGTCTCGGGACGTGTGAACGATCCCGGGGTCAAGCTGGCGCCGGCGGGGATCAACGTCTGTGAACTGATCGGCGAGTTCTGCGGCGGCATGCTGGAGGGTCATCGCTTCAAGGGCTTCTTGCCCGGCGGTGCCTCGGGCGGGATCTTGCCGGTCGAGTTCGCGGGCGTGCCGCTCGATTTCGACACGCTCGATCGTTACGGCGCTTCATCGGCTCGGCGGCCGTGATCGTCCTGTCCGATCACGACGACACGCGCGAGGTCGCCCTGAACCTCCTGCGTTTTTTCGCGGACGAGAGCTGCGGCCAGTGTACGCCCTGCCGCCTGGGCACCGAGAAGGCGGTCGCGCTCCTGGAGCGGCCGGTCTGGGATGACGCCCTGCTGAGCGAACTGGCCACGGTCATGCGGGACGCCTCGATCTGCGGGCTGGGGCAAGCGGCGCCGAACCCGTTTCTGTCCGTCCTGCGCTTCTTCCCGGAGGACCTGCGATGAGCGGCGGCCCGGCGCCAGGGACGATCGCCTTCGAGCTCGACGGCCTTGCGGTCGCGGCCCGGCCGGGAGAGACGCTCTGGCAAGTCGCCCGCCGGCTCGGCCAGACGATCCCGCACCTGTGCCACCGGCCCGAACCCGGCTACCGGCCGGACGGCAATTGCCGGCTCTGCGTCGTCGAGATCACCGGCGAGCGGGTGCTGGCCCCGTCGTGCCTGCGGCGGCCGACGCCCGGCATGAAGGTCCGGACGAACTCGGACCGCGTCGTCTCGGCCCGCAGGATGGTCCTGGAACTGCTCCTGGCCGACCAGCCCGAGCGTGACCGGGCGCACGATCCGGATTCGTTGCTCTGGCGCTGGGCGGACCGGCTCGGCGTGACCGGCAGCCGGTTCCCCGCCCGTCCCGAACGGCCCGCGCCCGACCGCTCGCACCCGGCGATGGCCGTGCAGCTTGATTCGTGCATTCACTGCGGCCTGTGCGTGCGCGCCTGCCGCGAGGTTCAGGTCAACGACGTCATCGGCATGGCGCACCGCGGCGCGCATGCGCAGCGTCGTCTTCGACCTCGACGACCCGATGGGCGCAGAGCACTTGCGTCGGCTGTGGCGAGTGCGTCCAGGCCTGTCCCACCGGGGCCCTTTTGCCGGCCGCGCGGCTCGATGACCGGGGACGGATCGCCCCGGCCGTGGAGAAGGCCGTTCCCAGCCTCTGCCCGTATTGCGGTGTCGGCTGCCAGGTCGACTTATCATGTTCACGACAACACGATCTTGTACGTCACCGGCCGCGATGGGCCGGCCAATCACAACCGGCTGTGCGTCAAGGGACGGTTCGGGTTCGATTATGTGCATCACCCGCATCGGCTGACGGTCCCGCTGATACGCCGGCCCGATGCGCCGCGCGGACCCGATGTCGTGGTCGATCCCGCGCACCCGGAAACGCACTTCCGCCCGGCCTCCTGGGACGAGGCGCTCGACCACGCCGCGGCCGGCCTGCGCGCGATCCGCGACGCGCCACGGCTCGAAGGCCCTGGCGGGGTTCGGCTCGGCGAAATGCTCGAATGAGGAGGCGTACCTGTTTCAGAAGCTGGTGCGCACCGGCTTCGGCTCGAACAACGTGGACCACTGCACGCGGCTCTGCCACGCCTCGTCGGTGGCCGCGCTCATGGAAACGATCGGCTCGGGCGCCGTGACCGCCCCGTTTTCCGAGTGCGCCCACGCCGATGTCATCGTCGTCATCGGCGCCAATCCGACCGTCAATCACCCGGTCGCGGCCACCTTCATCAAGAACGCGGTGAAACAACGGGGCGCGGCGCTCATCGTCATCGACCCGCGCGGCCAGGCCCTGAGCCGCTTCGCCCGCTTCGATCTGCGCTTCCGGCCGGGGACCGACGTCGCGCTGTTAAATGCGCTGATTCATGTCATCATCAGTGAAGAACTTTACGACCGTGCGTATGTGGAGGCCCACACCGAAGGCTTCGAGGAGCTCCGCCGGCGCAGCGCCGCGTTTTCGCCCGAGGCGATGGCCCCGCTGTGCGGGATCGAGTGCGGACATCTTGCGCGACGTTGCACGGACGTATGCGAACGCGAACGCGGCGATGATTTTCTGGGGCATGGGGATCTCGCAGCACGTCCACGGCACCGACAACGCCCGCTGCCTGATTGCGCTGGCGCTGCTTGACGGGCCATGTGGGACGTCCCGGCACGGGTCTGCACCCCTTGCGCGGCCAGAACAACGTGCAAGGGGCCTCCGATGCCGGCCTGATCCCGATGGTTTTCCCCGATTACCGGCCCGGTGGGCGACCTGGCGACGCGGCACGTTTTATGAAGACTTGTGGAACACCGCGCTCGATCCCGAGCCGGGGCTGACGGTCGTCGAGATCGTCCACGCGATCCTCGCCGGCTCGATTCGCGGCATGTACATCCTGGGCGAGAACCCGGCGATGTCCGACCCCGACGCCCACCACGCCCGCGCCGCGCTGGCGGCGCTGGACCACCTTGTCGTGCAGGATATCTTCCTGACCGAGACGGCCTATCATGCCGACGTGGTCCTGCCCGCGTCGGCGTTTCCCGAGAAGACCGGCACATTCACGAACACCGACCGCCGCGTTCAGCTTGGCCGCCAGGCGCTGGCGCCGCCGGGCGACGCCCGGCCCGACTGGTGGGTCATCCAGGAAATCGCCCGCCGGCTCGGGCTGGACTGGAAGTACGAGCATCCCCGCGACGTTTTCGCCGAGATGCGCCGCGGCATGCCCTCGCTACGGGGAATCACCTGGGAGCGGCTCGAACGCGAGGGGGCCGTCACCTATCCGTGCGACGCGGAGAATGAGCCGGGCCACGAGCTGATCTTCGGCGACGGCTTCCCGACGCCCAGCGGCCGGGGCAAGCTCGTCCCGGCCGGACTGGTCCCGCCGGACGAGATGCCCGACGCGGCCTTCCCGATGGTCTTGACCACCGGCCGCTTGCTCGAACACTGGCACACCGGCGCCATGACGCGACGCGCCTCGGTGCTCGATCAGATCGAACCGGCGGCCATCGCCGCCTTGAATCCGCACGAACTCGACCGGCTGGGCGTTTCCCCCGGCGGCCTCGTGTGCGTGTCCACCCGCCGCGGCACGATCGAGCTCCACACGCGCGCCGATCGCGACGTGCCCCCCGGCGTCATCTTTATCCCGTTCTGCTACGCGGAGGCCGCCGCTAACCTGCTGACCAACCCGGCCCTCGACCCCTTCGGCAAGATCCCCGAGTTCAAGTTCTGCGCGGCCAGGGTCGAGGCGGTCAATAAAAACGCGTGATCATGAGCATCACTTCTCGGCTCGTTCATAGACGATCAGCCGCAGCCGCGCCGGCCGGCGATTCGAATTTGGTCGGCCGGTCGAGCTCGGGCGTGCCGACGCAGACGCGCAGGGTGTCGCCCTTGAGCTCATAGATCCCTTTGACCGGTCCGCCTGTTGGGCCGCCTTCCTGGAAGGCGGCCGTGATGTGCTTGGGAGACTGGCTGGCGTCAATGGTAAACGTGCCGCGCGTGACGACCTTCCCCTCCTGGGTTTCGTGGAAGCTCTTATCGCTGTCGATCTGGAGACGTTCGGCGGGCTTTCGTTGCGGCGAAGGCGGGGCGCCATTGAAGAGGTACGATTTCAAGGTCCACTGGCCTTGAAGCTTCCCGAGATCGTCTTTGTTCGCGTCCTGCCCGCGGACGGCGACGGGCAGAAACAGTCCCACCAGAACGAGGAAGATGCCAGAGATTCTCATCATGGTAGCTCCTGGTGAAGTTGGATCTCAGCACGTCCGGCGCCGCAGTATGCCCTCGACGACCCGGTATTGCCGGGGATAGCTATCCAGGTATTCGATCACCCCACGCTTTTCAAGCTGCTTGCGCCAGGAGAGGGCCGACCTGGGCGAGCCAAAGAGGGCCTCGAACAGCGTCTTGACGTCGCGATCGGTGAACGCCTCGGGCAGCATGGCCAGGCCGACGGCGCCGTTGCGGACGCGGTCGCCGAGCCAGCGCAGGCCCAGCTTGAGGATATCGGCGTGGTCGAAGGCGAGCGGGCCAAGACCGTCCAGCGGCTGCCAGGCGGCGGCGTCCGCGTCGTCCCCGCCGACGGGCTCCGGGGCAGGGGGGGCGAAGACCGTGGCATAGATCAGGCTGATCGTCCGGCCCCGCGGGTCACGCCCCGGCGCGCCAAAAAAACCGAGCGGCTCGAACGACCAGCCGGCGACAAGGCCGGTCTCCTCGCTCAGCTCGCGCCGGGCGGCGGCGTCGCACGGCTCGTCCATGTCGAGGAAGCCGCCGGGCAAGGCCCAGTGCCCCGCGAACGGGTCGTGCTGGCGGCGAATCACCAGCACGTGCAAGCGGCCCTCCCGCACGGTGAACGCGACCGTGTCCACCGTGACCGCCGGCCGGGGATACTCGTAGCAATAAGGCGTCGTCATGGCACGGGCCGTCGTCAAGTGCCCAGGTGCGTCAGCGGCTCTCGACGGACTCGATCTTGAGCTTGTCCAGCACGCGCATGACCGGCATGAACGCCTCGAACGGGGCCACGCCGTCGAGGCTCGACTCGGCCAGCTTCAGGTGAGTGGCGTCGACGGCCGACTGGTTGAAGGTCGCGTCAATGGCGACCCAGCGATGATTGACATACACCTCATCCCAGAGGTGCGGGCCGAAGCCTCCCAGCGAGGGCACGTACACCAGCCCGACCACCACCCGGCACGGAATCCCGGCGGCGCGGCACATCGCGGCGGTCAAGACGCCATGCTCGGTGCAGTCCCCCTCCAGGTTGCGCGCGACTTCCTTGGCCGAGGCGAAGACCGTCTCGAAGTTCTTCTTGCGCATGTTCTTCCAGACCCAGTCCTGGATCGCCACCGCGCGCTGCCAGGGATCGGTCCGGCCGCCGATCGCCGCCCTCGTGTGGTCCAGGACCACCGAATCATCGCAGTTGATCAGCGGATTGGGCCGCAGATACTCCTCGGCCACGGTCGCCGCGCCGGCGGCGCCGCTGGTGAACGTCTCGGTGCGGACGGCGAGCTCGCCCTTCTCGGTCGTGGTCGCCGTCAAGGTCTGGCGCTGATCGTTCGGCAAGACGCTGGCAAGGTCGCCCCCGCTGAGGGTGAGCTTGTAGGTCAGCCGCCGGCTCGTGGTCGGGTTGGCAATCGGCCGGTTGAGCTTGAAGATCGTGGCGGTCAACAGGTCGAAATCCCCGTCGGCAGCCAGCGCCGCCGCGCTCGTGGTGCGGTACGAGTCGATGCCGCTCAGAAACGGCGCGTGGCTCTTGAGGACCTGGCCGCCGTCGTCGATCCAGAGCGTCTGGTCGTACTCCGAGAGCGCCTTGCCGTTCTTGTCCTTGACCGTCTGCTCGACCTTCATGAGCGTGCGCGTCACGCCCCCGCCCAGCACGATCTCTTCGCTGGCGACGGCCTGGAGGCGGGTCTCGCAGATTCTGGTTCAGGATCGGCACGAACATCTTGAGCGTGCGGACCTCGCCCGCCTTGATCGGACGGCGGGCCAGGCTCATCTCGGCGGCATAGGGGCCGAACACGTCCGTGCCCCATGTCATCGGCAGTTGCTTGCGCTGGCCGCCGCCCTCGAAGACCAGGTGCATCGTCCCATCGACCACATCGCCGGAGGTCTGCAATTCCTCGTTGCCCGTGCGCCGCGGACATCCAGCCGCAGGACCGATCCGTCGGTCGTCTCGATGGTGCCGTCGCGCATCTCGACGTTGGCCCGATCGCGGCCGCGCTTGTAGGTCATCACCGTGTTGACCTGGACCCGGAGCAAGGCCCGGCCGCCACTATCGCGCACCGGCGTCACCTGGACGTGCGTGTGCCCGATCTTGTTGGCGCCAATGTAGATCGCGTCCCACGATTCCTCGCCCAGCGCCGGAATCGCCAGAACCCAGGCGAGGACCAACCCACCGAGACCGCGACGCGTCATCCGCCCTGCCTCCCGGAACAGCCCGCGCGGCGCAACGCGGCGCGAACCCGCGCGGCCCGCCGCGTGATGGCCCTTTTTCCCACTATCGCGGAATACGCGTCCGGCGGCAAGTTCAAGACGCACCGCCCCCGCGGGGAAGCTGGGACCAGACCCAGCTTCCGGAATGTCCGGATGGTCACGAGCGGGGTACGTGTTTCGCGTCTCGGTTGGCTGGTTTTCTGGGCGTTTCTGTGTAGCAGCGGCCGTCTCGGCCGCTCCGAACTGGTTCCCCTCCGGAGCGGCCGAGACGGCCGCCGCTACACAGAAAGGACTTACGTCCGATGGCGAGACGCTAAACACGTACCGAGCGGGAGTGATACCGTCCGAACCGCAAGAGCCGATTTTCAGCCAACCTGGATCCGCTCGCTGAATCGATCCGAATTCAGGAGCTCGAGCGCCGCGTGCAGCGCCAACTGCTTGGCGTGCCGCGTCGGTGCCCAACCGCTGACGACCACACGACCATCGATCTCCTCGACGGTCAGACCGCGAATCCGATTGAATGCATTCTGCTGAACTCGCTCTTTGATCTGATCAACCAGTAGGGGTGTGTGGTCCGTGATGCCGACCAACATCGAAATGCCTCCCTGAACCAGAAACAAAAGCGGCAGCGTCGACAAGGGAAGACATCAACGTCTCATCGTGGAGAGAAAGGAAGAATGAGAGGATGGGAGCCCATCACAATTCATTATTCACGAGGTCAGACCCGGAACGCAAGGGGGTACTGCTCATTTCCGTCTTCTCCCGATTGTCCACTCCGCACGCGGCCGGAGCAAGTCGCCCAGCCAGAGGGAATCTAGAACATGGTTCGGGATTGGGAGGACTGAAGTGAAGAAAAGAGAGCGCGGGACGTGAAGACCGGCCCAGGGAACGAACGGCCGGGGGTGGGAACCATGGCTGCGGTCAAGGCAACGAAGACCAGCGCGCCATGAGCCGTTCGAGCGCCGCGACGGCGTCTTCGAGCCGCTGGTGATCTTCCTCGTAAAGGTCGCCGACTTCCAGGGATAGGCGTCGGGCCGCCTCGGCAAGCTGGTCGCGTGCGCCGAGCATTTGCGCGAAGAGACGCGGCCGCGCCGGATCGCCGGGCGACCGGCCCAGATCGGCCCGCGCCGCGGCCAGCCGCGCCTCCCAATGGTCCAGCACCGCCTGCCACTGCGTGCGCTCGCGCACATGCACACGCGCGGGATAGCTCGGACTGATCCAGTCAGGCATGCGTTCCGACACGATCTCGGCCACCGTGCGTTCTCCTCTGTAGTTCTCGGGGGCTGGGGGTCGTCAGGGCCGTGTTCACCACAGAGACACGGAGTCCAATTCTCTCTGTGAGAACTCTGTGTTCTCCGTGTCTCTGTGGTGAACACGGCCCTGACGACCCCCAGCCCGAGGCGCGACGCGAAGGTGTCAGGGGGTCCCCTTCTCGATGCCGAGGAGCTCCACCTCGAAGACCAGCACGGCGTTCGGCGGAATGGGCGCGCCGGGAGGCGGATTGGCGCCATACGCCAGGTCGGCGGGGATGACCAGTTGCCACTTCGAGCCGACTTTCATGCGCTGCAGCGCCTCGGTCCAGCCCTTGATCACGCCGTTGACGGGGAAGACCGCCGGCTCATTGCGCTTGATCGAGCTGTCGAACTCGGTGCCGTTGGTCAGCGTGCCCGCGTAATGGACCTTGACCGTGTCGGTCGCCTTGGGCACGGGGCCGGTGCCTTGCTTCAAGACCTTGTATTGCAGCCCGTCGGGCAGGACCGTCACGCCGGGTTTCTTGCCGTTGGCCGCCAGGTAGGTTTCCGCCTTCCGTCTTCGCCTTGTTGGCGGCGGCCTGCATGACTTTCTGTTGCTTGGCACCCAGCTCCTGCTGGAACGCCTGCAAGGCCGCCTTGATCTGCTCGTCATCGACCAGCGGCTTGGCGTCGCCGATCCCGTCGCGGATGCCGCGGATGATCATCTCGGCGTCCACGTCCGTGGCGATCGAGGTGAGCTGACGGCCCAGACCCAGGCCGATGCCGTAACTGGCCTTCTGCTTCTGAGTCAGCGTGCCGCTGGAACCGATCGGCGCGGGTGCGGGTGCGACCGGGGCGCGGGCGGTTTCAGCGCTTTCTTCGTCTCTTGCGCGAACGTCGAACCCGCCATCAGACAGAGCGCGATCACGCTCACCAACCGGATCTTCATGGAAACGCCTCGGGAATGACAACTCGGTCCTATTTCCTCGACGGGGCCCTGTGTCCCGTGGAATGGCCTTATACTAACCAAGGTCCCGGGCAGGGCCTAGAGGCATTATGGAGGCCCGGCCTTGCGCACGGGAACGAGGGATCATGGCAGCAGGCCGATGTCCGATGGCGGATGGCGGATGTACGTGTTTAGCGTCTCGCCATCGGACGTAAGTCCTTTCTGTGTAGCGGCGGCCGTCTCGGCCGCTCCGGAGGGGAACCAGTTCGGAGCGGCCGAGACGGCCGCCGCTACACAGAAACGCCCAGAAAACCGGCCATCCGAGACGCTAAACACGTACTGGCGGATTCCGCCATCCGCCATCAGGCATGAGCCATCCTGACGCAGTCATCCAAGCACCGCGCGCACGACGGGAAGTCTGGCGCTGCGGGAAAGAAACGGCCCGGATGTCCGAATGACCCTGGGAAGTGATCCCCCGTGTGGACTTTACCGTTGTGGGAGCCTCGTGCGATGACGGACGAAACCTGGACCCAGCCTGGACGCAAGCCGACAACCACCATCCGGGAGATCGAGCTGACGCCCGTCCCCGGCTTTCTGATGCTGGCGATCGGACTGGGAGGACTGCTCTTCTCGGCCCTGCTGTTCATCGGCGGGGCGGCGGCCGGCAGCGGCCCGGCCGCGCTGCTGGGCGTGGTCGTGTTCGTGGTCAGTGTCTTCATCCTGGCGGGACTGATCGTCGTCAACCCCAATGAAGCCAAGGTCTTGCAGCTCTTCGGCGACTACTGCGGCACGGTCCGCGTGGCCGGCTTGCGGTGGGCCAACCCGTTCTACAGCAAGCGGACCGTCTCGCAGCGGGTGCGCAACTTCGAGAGCGAGCATCTGAAAGTCAACGACCACTCGGGCAACCCGATCGAGATCGCCGCCATCGTGGTCTGGAAAGTGGTCGATACGGCCGAGGCGATCTTCCACGTCGAGAATTACGACAACTTCGTGCGCGTCCAGAGTGAATCGGCCCTGCGCAACCTGGCCATGAGTTATCCGTACGACTGCCGCACGGCGACGGCGAGATCGCGCTGCGGAGCCATCCCACCGAGACCGCCGAGCACCTCAAGGTCGAGATCCAGGAGCGGCTGGCGAAGGCCGGCGTGGAGGTGCTCGATGCCCGCATCAGCCACCTGGCCTATGCGCCCGAGATCGCCCACGCCATGCTTCAGCGCCAGCAGGCCAGCGCCGTGATCGCCGCGCGACAGAAGATCGTCGAAGGCGCCGTCGGCATGGTCGAGATGGCCCTGGAAATGCTCTCGAAACAGAACATCGTCCAGCTCGACAACGAAAAGAAAGCAGCGATGGTCAGCAACCTCCTGGTCGTGCTCTGTAGCGACCGCGGTTCTCAGCCGGTCATCAGCGCGGGCGTGACCACCAGTTGAGAGACGACCGGGGAAGGGAGGATGGTGGCTGGGATGATCGCGGGGCCCCGGATTCACCACAGAGGCACGGAGAACACCGAGTTCTCACAGAGTCTTTTCTCTGTGTAGTCTCCGTGTCCTCCGTGCCTCTGTGGTGAATCCGGGCCCCGCGACCACCCGGAGGAACCCCAGCGAGTCCAACCAACATGGCAAGACCGGCGACGTTCTTTGCACTCCTCGGCGCCGGCGTGATCCTGCTCGGCCGTGCCGCCCCGGCCCAGGAGACTCCAGAAGCAGAGATCCGGGCGTACCTGGACGGCGTGCAGGCGAAGATGCGCGACCCGGCGCGGCCGCTCGAGGAGCGGCAACGTCTCGCGCTGGAAGCCGCGGCCACGCTCGACCGCGCCGCGCAGGGCCTGAGGGCGGCGGAAACGCAGCGGCAATACTGGGCCGACGCCGCCGCCTTGCTCGATCGCTTCCAGGCGTCCCAGCCCAATCCCGCGCGGGCACGCGAGCTGGCGTTCCAGGCGGCCGTGTATCGCTGGGCCCGCGCCTGGCGCGCCAAGGACCTGGCCGACAGCCAGCCGAGCCGCCAGGATCTGCATCAACGCGCGCGCGACGAGCTCGATGCGGTCATCGCCGCGTTCCGCCCGCTCCTGCCCGACCACGCCCCGGCCGGCGACGCGTTCGACGCGAACGTGCGCTATCGGCTCGCGCATGCCCTCGAAGACCGCGCCGAGCTCGCCGCCGCCGCCGATCCCGCGGGCCGGACACAACGGGAGGAGGCGCTCGCGTTGTTGCCGCCGAGCACTCCCGATGCGGCCCTGCGCGCGCGGATGGACCTGCTCCGGGCGGACCTCCAGAACCGGCTCGACCAGGCCGACGCGGCTTTGAAAAGCCTGGCGCACGCCCGCGAGGCCGACCCGGGCTTGCCTGTGGTCGAGGTTCTCGGCGTGCACGGCGAGGCCCTCGCGCGTGTGGGACGCGGCGAGGAAGCCTTGCGCGAGATCGACGCGGCCGACCTCGATGCCGACCAGAAGACGGCGCTGGCCGTGCGCGTCTGGCTGGTGCGCTGGGAACGGCTCCCCGCCGGCGCCGAGCGGTCGGCCGCGGCCAGCGCGCTGTTTCGCCGGGCCGGCACGGACATCGACCACGTGCCCCGCCGCGTGCTGCAAGAGCTGGCCCGGCGGATGCCCGCGCCGGACGCCAGCCAGGAACCGATCGCCTGGGAAGATCTGGCCGAAGGCCGGCTCGACCTCGGGGACGCGGCCGGGGCCGCGACTTTGCTGGAAGCGGGCGCCGCCCGCGCCGATCAGCTCGGCCGGCACGCGCAGGCCGTCGCCCTGCATTACCGCGCCGCGGCCGCGCTCGTCACGGCCGGCGCGTTCGCGCGGGCCGCGCCATCCTCACGCCGCTGCGCGCCGACGCCAGCGCCGGCCCCTATCGACCGCGCGCCGGACTGCTCCTGGCCCTGATCCTCGGCCAGAGCGGGCCCGCCGGCGCCTTCGAGGCGGCCCTGGAAGCCCAGATCCGCGACTTCCCCGATGATCCCACGAGCGATGAGGCACGCTGGCGGCTGGGCCGGCGGTGCGTCGCCCGCGGCGACCGCGACGAGGCCGCGCGGTTCTGGGAAGACATCCGCGCGGCCTCACCCCGCTGGCTCGACGCCCGCCTCGCCAGCGTCCGGCTCCGGCTCGACGAGCTGGAAACGCGCGATCCCGAGCTGGCCCCGGCACGCGATGCGGACCTTTCCTCCCTGCGCTCCTACTTAGGCCGCATTCATGAAACCGTCAAAGATTCATCACAAAATGCCATGATTGACTTGGTACGTCTGCGCTTGGAATTGAGTCCTCATGTGTCGCGTCTCGACGAGGCCCAGAAATTGCTTGAACAACTGCGGATGCACCCCCTGCGCCGACCAGAGGAGCTGGCTGGAGGGCGTGCCGATCGTGATCCAGGCGCGCCAGGGCCAGTATGCCGAGGCCGAGCACACGGCGAAAAGATGGAGGGAACAGGCGGCTCTGGGGGATTTGCTGGAAATGGGCCGGCTCCTCGTGTGCGCGGCGATCTGGGAGGAGCAGTCCGATCTGGCCCAGCGGCGCTGGGGGAAGCTGGCCGCGGAGATTCTCGATGCCGCGCTGCGGACGCCGGCCGGCCTGAGTGCCGCGGAGCAAGCCGAGGCACGGCTGCTTCAGGCCGAGGCACGCTACCTCGTCGGCGACCGCCTGCGGGCGCGGCAGGAACTGGAGCGCATCCCGGAGCAGCCCGCCGACCAGGACGATCCGACCCTGAGCTTGCGCCGAGATCGAACGCCGCCTCGGCGCCTACGAGGCGGCCTTGCGCACCGACCAGGTGCGGTCGCGCCGGCTGCGCGAAGGCACGCGCGCCTGGCTCGACGCGCGGTTCAGCCTGGCCTTGACCTATCTCAAGGCAGGCCAGGCGCAGGCCGCCCAGCAGATCCTGGACGCGACCGAGTTGCTCCATCCCAACCTGGGTGGGACGGACGGCCGCGCAGCTCGAACGGCTGCGGGAACGGCTGCGCAAGCTACGCTGAGCGTGTAAAATGCCCAGACTCCAGATGCCAGATTCCAGATTCCAGATTCCAGATTCCAGACGGCGGATGACTGATGGCGGATGACTGATGGCGGATGACTGATGGCGGAGTGCTGTCATTCGGCATCAATCATCAGTCATCTGGAATCTGGAATCTGGAATCTGGCATCTGGAATCTGGCATCTGGAGTCCGGATTCCCGCTTCAATTCTGATCGACCCAGTTGATGGCGCTCTCCCATTGCGGCGGGTTGCGCCACTGGGGGAAGCCGTAGTAGAAATTCGCGCGCGTGGGATACACGATCGGGCTGAGATTCGGCGTGTTGGGGTAGGAGAACGAAGTCCCCACGCCCGCGGGGCGCACGGTGCCGTCGTAGCCGCGCAGGTAGGTTTGCACGGGCGCCGCGGCCGGCCGGAGACTGGACAGCGGGCCGACCACGCCGAGCGAGTTGCTCGGCCCGTACATGCCGAACGGATAATAAGGATAGAAGCCCCGCTGGGACCCGAGGTCGCCAGCGACGTCGAGGTAACGGTCCGGATAGAACGTCCCGAGCAAATGCGGAGCCGGTGCCATCACCTGGACCGGCACCACAACCACCCTCCTGGGGTCCCCCGGCGCCTGACCGTGGACTACGGGCGTTGCCACCCCGGCCCAAAGGGTCAAGACCAACCCACCCCAACCGGTGCAAGCGCGGAGTTGCGACAACATGGCGGGCAACCTCACTCAAGTGCGCCGATCCGATGGTGATCGACCATCGCCGGAATCAGCTTGAGATATTTTACCCGCTCCTTGTATCTCCTCCAAATTTTAACCGCCCCGATCGTTCAAACCGGCCTCTTCATGCGCGTCTGGGGCAGGACGCGGTAGGTCTCCTCGACGATCTTGGCGATCGATTCGGCCATCGGGGAGACGAGCAATTCGTGGAACTTCCGGTGCAGGTCGGCCTCGCGGGACGGATGCAGCCGGGCCGTCATGCCGTGCGTGCCCGAACCGTTGCCGGCCGTCTCCCGCATGGCCGGCATCATTTCGTATTCCGGCTCCGGGTCCGCCGCTCCCGCGGCGACGAACGGAGAAAGGTCGAGCGCGGCGCCCGACTCGCCGGTGATGAGGGCCTCGATCGTCACGTCGAGGGCCTTGGCGATCCTCTTGAGCGTCCCCGCTCGGGGCGTTTCCGTCTTGCCGCATTCGATCTGGTACAGCGCAGTGCGGGAAATCTCCGCTCGGCTCGCAAGCTCGTCCGGACCCCAGCCTTTAGCATACCGAAGGTCACGAACCCGTTTCGCGATCGTCATTGATCGACCCCCTATCCTAGGTTACTCAGGGTTAACCTCACTAAAACATACGAAGCGGAAGGTAAACTGTCAACCGCCAAACCAGGCAAATTTCACAAAACCTCCCGGTCCGCGTGGAGAAGCCCTGTTTAATGCATCCAGACATGCCATGAGAGGACGGGACCGTGTCAGGGCGGGCGCAGTCGGCCCAAAAGAAACCATGCATGCAGCCTCAAATGGGTAAAACTAGGCATGAAGGGGTGCCGCCATCCCCGTGATGGAGCGGAGACGACCGGTAGCCGCGGGTCCAAGAAGCCAGAATAGGCGCTGTCCGCGACGTGCGATGTGGTCGAACGAAGGTCTTTTCGTCGTGTCGGGTTGGCTTGGGCCGGTCTCTTCGAAGCCTATGTGATGGACAGGCCCAGGAGGGAACAACCTCTTAGAGGCTATCCGGGAAGTCCGGTTTTAGCCCCGAAGGGGCGACAGTGAATAGCCCAGGGCGTCAGCCCTGGGTACCGGAGCGATGCGTTGCAAAACCCTCTCCGGAGTCCCGAAGGGGCGACAGAAGCCACTGTCCCGCTGGACCTTCTGTCGCCCCTTCGGGGCTCTGGCAGGAGGATCCTGTCGCGATGTCCACCGACCCAGGGCTGACGCCCTGGGCTAGGAACTGCCGCCCCTTCGGGGCTAAGACCGGACTTCCCGGATAGCCTCTAAGGACCAGGCTTTCCGGATAGCCTCTTAGCGTACCGTCGCCGTCGTGGGCGCGTCGTCGAAGGGTCGGGGGGCGGACGGGTCGGCGTCGAGGTCCAGGCGCGCGGCGGGGGCGGCCTTTTCGATGTAGACGTCCATTTGCTCGCCGACGTAGAGCGGGGTGGGCCGGTCGTCGGGAAGCTCGTAGAGGACCTGCAAGACGCGCGTATCGACCCGTTCCGAGTTGTCGCCGGTCAAACTTTTCTTGGGAATGACGTAGGGTTCGGTCCGCTTGTAGACGAGCGGGAAGCGGACGCCGGGACGGCCCTTGAGCGTGGCGACGGCCGGGGCGCCTTCGCGGAAGAAGGGCACGTCCTGCTCGTCGATATCGACGCGCACGCGGAGGTGCTCGACGTCTCCCAGGACGATCATGGGCTCTTTCCAGGCGAGGGCGGCGAACTGGCCGGGGCGGACGTTGACCTGGAGGACCTGGAGGCGCGGGCCGCCGGCGGCGCGGCGCACGGTCAAGCGGTCCAGCGTGGTGCGGGCGGCCTGGACCTGGGCCCGGGCCTGCTCGACATCGGCCTTGGAGACGAGCAGGTCGGCTTCCCAGGTTCCCTTGCGGAGCTTCTCCAGGTCGGCCTTGGCCTTTTCCATGGCGGCCCGGGTGGCGGCCTGGTTGAAGCGGGCGACGTCGAACTCGCTGGGCGTGACGGCGTTCTGCTGGCGCAGCCGCGCCGTGCGCTCGTAGTTGGTCTCGGCGTCGCGGAAACGGGCGAGCATCTCGGCGTAGGTCGCCTCGGCGGGGGGGAGGTCTTCCGGCCGGGGAGCGGCCTGGAGCTTGTGCAGGTTCGCTTCCGACGCGGCCAGTTGAGCCTCGCGCACTTTCAGCTCGGCGTCGGCCTGCCGGGTGTCGAGCTGGAAGAGCGGGTCACCCGGCTTGACGAACGTCTTGGTGATCCGGCCGGTGGCCGGGTCTTTTTCATCCACGGCGACGAACACGGTCGTGACCACGCCCGGCTCGTGCGCGCCGACGGGGATATTCTCGCGCTGCGGCTCGATCAGCCCGGCGCCCGCAATCGCCTTGAAGTCCTCGGGCGGCGTCGGCGGCGCGACCAACGGCCGCGACGGCGGCGGCCCCTGGCGGCCCTGAATGACCGAGAACACCGCGAAGCGCCAGGCCGAGGGCGGCGATCAGGGGCAGGAGATATCGGGTGAGCATGGGAGGTCTCGCTAGAAATGTCGATTCCGGATTCTGGATTCCGGATTCCAGATACCGGATTCCGGATTCCGGATTCCAGAGACTTCCTGCCACTCCTATCTGGAATCCGGTATCTGGAATCCGGAATCCGGTATCTGGAATCCGGAATCCCCGTGCAGGTCAGGCCGCCTCGTCCTGTTCGTGCAGATTGTTCTCGACGGCCACGATGCGGCCGTCGTCCATGCGGGCGATGCGGTCGCCGAAGTGGAAGACGCGGTTGTCGTGGGTGACGACGATCACGGCGCGGTCGGGGCGGACAACCGCCTCGCGGAGCAATTCCATGACGGTGTGGCCGGTCTCGTGGTCGAGCGCGGCGGTCGGTTCGTCACAGACCAGAAGGCTCGGCTCGTGGACGAGGCTGCGCGCGATCGCCACGCGCTGCATCTGGCCGCCGGAAAGCTGCGTGGGCAGGCTATCAATCCGCTTGCCCATGCCCAGCGAGTCGAGCACCGCGGCGGCGCGCTGCACGGCGCGTTTGCGCGACCAGCCCGCGATGACCAGCGGGATCGCCGCGTTCTCGGCGGCCGTCAGGGCCGGCAGCAGGTTGTATTGCTGGAACACAAAACCGATCCGCAGCGCCCGGAAGCGGGTCTTCTGGCCGTCGCTGAGCCGCGTCAAGTCGGTCCCGAAAACCTCGACGCTCCCCACATCACAATTCAAGATGCCGGCGATGACCGAGATCAACGTCGTCTTGCCGCAGCCGGACGGGCCGACCAGAAGGGTGAGCTGCCCGGGAAGCACGTCCCAGTCCACGCCCCGCAGCGCCACGACCGCGCCCTCGCCCGTGCCGAACCGCTTGACCGCGCCCGGACGCGCACCGCCACGCGGAGGTTTTCGTCAAAGGTGAACTGTCCCGGCTGGTTCATTGTTGTTGTTCCCCACCACCCCACACCCAAAGACATGACGAGACTCAGAGGGTGTACGAGAAGGTCTTTTCTGTGTAGCGGCGGCCGTCTCGGCCGCTCCGGATTTGCGATCTGGAATCCGGAATCGGGAATCCGGAGCGGCCGAGACGGCCGCCGCTACACAGAAAAGACCTTCTCGTACACGCCCTCAGTTCGGGCCCGGTTCTTTCCTCGCGTCGCCTCATCCCCGGAAGACCACGGCCGGTTCCAGCACGACCACCCGGCGCACGGACAAGATACTGGCCAGGATGCAGATCAAGACGACCGCCGCCACCGTGATCGGCATGAGCTGCCAGGGGGTGTACCAGGCCATCTCGGTCCCCTTGATGTTCTCACCAAAGACCGCCGCCAGGCCCACACCCAGGCCAAACCCGAGCAGCCCGACCACCGCGGCCTGAAGCATGATCATGGCCACGATCCGCAGGTTCGTCGCGCCCATCGCCTTGAGGGCGCCGAACTGCTTGAGGTTGTCGATCGTGAACAGATAAAAAGTCTGCCCGGCGATCGCCGTCCCGACCAGGAACCCGAGCACCGCCGTGATGCCGAAATTGATGGGAATGCCCGTGTACTTCATGAAGTACCAGATGGTGTCCCAGATGAACTCCTGGCTGGTGCGCGCCTTCAGGCCGATCTGGTGGTTGATGCGGTCGGCCACCACGTCCGGCGTGACGCCCGGCGCGGCCTTGGCCAGCACATAAGAGAGGATTTTGCGCTCCTGGGGCACAAACAACTTGGCCCGGGAATAAGTCGTGTAGGCCACGGCGTTCGACTGAAACGTGCGGGTCGCCTCGCACACGCCGACGATGATCGCGCGGTGATCGTTCATCTCCAGGTCCCGCCCGACGAACCGCGCGTAGAACCGCGCGAGGTCGGCGCGGTAGCGTGCATCCGGGTCCATCGGCGCCGGCGCGGTGGCGTGCGTCCCGGCGGCTTCGAGCCGATGGCCGAGGCGCGACACCAGCGCCGCGAGCCGCTCTTTCTGGGTCGGCGGCGCCGGCAACTGGTCCCAGTCCTCGCCCGGAAAGAGCTTATTGAGACGGGTATAGTCCACGATCACGGCATCCGGACGCCGCAAGTCCTCCAGCCGGCCGACCAGCATGCGCTCGGGCGGCGGCGCGCCGACCAGCGAGGCGTCGTCCAGGCCCAGCAGGATCACCTGCTCGATGACCTGATGCCGCTTCCGCAACGCTTCTCCCGTGCGCGGGTCGCGCCGGGGCTGGCCCGTGTCGGGATCGGGGTCGAAGCCGACCGAGTTGATCTTGGCCCGCGCATTGCCCTTGTAGAGCGGCACGGCCCACGCCACGCCCTCCACCCCGCGCACCCGGTACAGGTCGTTCTCGATCATCGGCTTGACGTCGTCCACGTAGCGGACGTTGGCGTCCATCACCCACAGGTCGGCCCCGGTCAGGTCGTAAATCTGCCCGGCCGTGCGGCACATCAGCCCGCAAAAAATCGAGCCCTGCTGCATGATCAAGAGCGCGGCGAAGGTCAGGCCGAGCACGATGCCGAAGAACTTGGCCTTGTCCCCCGTGAGCATCTTCAGCGCGATCCAGGTCATGGCGCACCACCCTCTTCGGTAACGCCCGCCGGCGCTCCCGCTTCGAGAGCCCGCAGCGTGAACGACGTGATGTGGTCGGTCAGGAAGTCCAGGTCCAGCGTGGCGAAAGACGCCGGTCCGACGAGCCGCTCGGCAATGCCCCGCGCGAACCGGTAGTACATGCACTGGCCCACGATGCTGAAGACCGTCGCGAACAAGGCGCGGCCTTCGAGATCCGGCCGCAGCGCGCGGACGATCGCCGCCAGGATCTCGAAGCGCGGCCGGATCACTTCCCGGACCAGCGTTTCGGTCGCCTTCGTGGGACGGATCAGCTCACGCAGCATCAGCTTGTGCTGCCAGTCGTCCTCCCGCTGATCCACGGCCAGAAAGTGACTGCAGAAACCGCCGGATGTGCTCTCGGAGGCAGACGGCCGGATCGGCCCCGATCGACGGCGGTTCCATGTCCCCCACCGCACACGCCCGGAACGCCTCCAGAAGCGCCTGCTCGTACAAGCGGTCCTTATCGCCGAAGTGATAATTGACCGCCGCCAGGTTCGCCCCCGCCCGCGCACAGATCGCGCGCACCGTCGCGGCCAGAAACCCCTTCTCCCCAAACTCCTCGCCCGCCGCCTCGATGAGCCGGGCCTTGGTATCGTCCATCGAACTCGCTTCCAGAGAACGTCAAACAATCGATTCAAACGATCGTTTCAATCGATTGTATGCGGCCCCGGATTCTTGTCAAGGGGGGGATTTCGGATTCTGACCGATGGCTCGTCAGGGGGGCCAAAGCCTTGTAGACTGAAAGCTTGTCGGCGAACGTGCGCAGGTCTTGTAGGGTAGGCTTCAGCCTGCCAGATTCATTTGAAGTGTCATTGGCAGGCTGAAGCCTACCCTACAAGACCCCAGGCACCACATCGGGGAGCATTCCATCCATGCACGCCCTGGAGTTCTTGCGGGCGCACGTGCGCAAGAGCATCAAGCCGATGTACGCGGTGGTGGGCGACGACGCCTATCTCCGGCGCGAGGTGGTGGGGGCCATCGTGCGGCTGGCGCTCGGCGCCGAGGCCGACGACCTGGCCGTCTCGCGCTTTCCGGGCGAGCATGCCGCCCTGGCCGACGTGCTGGACGAGGTGCGTACGCTGCCGTTTCTGGCCCCCCGGCGGGTCGTGGTGGTCGAGAACGCCGATCCCTTCGTGACCGCCCACCGCAAGGAGCTGGAGGCGTTCACCGAGAACCCGGCGGCGTCGGGCGCGCTGGTCCTGCTGGTCAAGACCTGGCCGGCGAACACGCGGCTGGCCAAGCTGGTGGCGCAGGTGGGCCAGGCCATCGACTGCAAGTCGGCACGCGAGCACGAGCTGCCGGACTGGCTCGTCCGCCGCGCCCGCGAGCACGAGGACGTGGCCCTCGATCCCGACGCGGCCCGCTTGCTGGTCGAATTGATCGGCCCCGAGATCGGTCTGCTGGCATCGGAAGTCGCCAAGCTCGCCACCTATGTCGGCGAGCGCAAAACCGTCACGCGCGACGACGTGGCGCGGCTGGTCGGCGCCGGGCGGGTCGAAACGATCTGGAAGGCCCTCGAAGCGGCCACCACGGGCCGGGCCGCCGAGGCCCTGGACCTGCTCGACCGCCTCATGACCGCGGGCGAGCATCCCGTCGGGCTGCTGGCCGCGGTCGCGGCCTCGCTGCGCAAGGTTCACCACGCCGGACAGTTGCGCAAAGCCAAGATGGACCTCAAGGACGCCTGCTCGCAGGCCGGCGTCCTGCCCTTCGCCGTCGAGCTGACGCGCCGCCAGCACGCCCATCTGGGGCCGTCGCGAGTCGAGCGCCTGCCGGAACAGTTGCTCCAGGCGGACCTGGATCTCAAAGGCGCCTCGGCGCTGGATTCCCGCGTGGTCCTGGAACGGTTCTTCCTCGATCTTGCGCAACCCCGGCAAGACTGAGAGTCTGTTCCGAAAGCCCCGCAGGGGCGGCAGTGAATAGCCCGGGGCGTCAGCCCCGGGAACCGGAGAGCCGCGACGAGAGAATTTTCTTCCGCAGCCCCGAAGGGGCGACAGAACGGTCCGTGTGACAATGACATCGGCCGCCCCTGCGGGGCTGCGGAGAGGGTTTGTGGCGCGTCGTTCCCGCTTCCCGGGGCTGACGCCCCGGGCTATTCACTGTCGCCCCTACGGGGCTTTCGGAACAGACTCTGAACGCATCCGTCATCAGCCATCTGCAAGGGGACACTCCGCAACATGAGCCAGACTCTTCACGTGACCCTCGACTATGGCAAGACCGGCCTCGAGGTCGAGCTGCCGGCCGCTCGGGTGGTCGGGCCCTTGGAGATCCGAAAGGTCCCGCCGCTGACCGACCCCGAGGCGGTGGTGGCCCAGGCGCTGATCGCGCCCACCGGCTCCAGGCCGTTGCGGGAGCTGGCCCAGGGTCGAAAAACGGCCTGCATCCTGGTCTGCGACATCACCCGCCCGGTGCCGAACCCGATCCTGTTGCGGCCGATGCTGCGGACCTTGCACGACGCGGGGATCGCGCGCGGCGGACGTGCTCCTGCTGATCGCCACCGGTTTGCACCGCCCCAGCACGCCCGCCGAGAAGGTCGAGATGCTGGGCCCGGAGATCGCCGCGTCGTACCGCGTCGAGGACCACCACGGCACCCGCATCGAGGAGCACGCCTATCTGGGCACGAGTCCGCGCGGGCTGCCGGTCTGGATCGATGCGCGGTTCGTCCGCGCCGATCTCAAGCTGGCCACGGGGCTGATCGAGCCGCACCTGATGGCGGGCTATTCGGGAGGCCGCAAGCTGATCTGCCCCGGCATCGCCGCGATGGAAACGATCAAGGTCTGGCACAGCCCGGCGTTTCTCGAACATCCCCGGGCGGATTGCGGCTATCTGGAAGGCAATCCGGTCCACGAGGAGAACACGGCCATCGGCCGGATGGCGGGCTGCGACTTCATCGTCAATGTCACGCTCGACCGCGACCGCCGCATCACCAGCGTCGTGGCCGGCGACATGGAGGCGGCCTTTCTGGAAGGCGTCCGCCACGTCGACCAGACCGCCCGCGCCGAGGTCCGCGATCCGGTCGAGATCGTCGTCACCAGCGCGGCCGGCTATCCGCTCGACACGACCTTTTACCAGTCGATCAAGGGCCTGACCGGCTGCTTGCCGATCGTCAAAGAGGGTGGCACGATCATCCTGGCCGCGAGCCTGACGGAAGGCATCGGCAGCCCCGAGTTCTCGTCTCTGTTTCGTGCCCACGCGACGCTCGCAGGCTTCATGGAGTCGATTCTCGGCAAGGATGCCACCATCCTCGACCAGTGGCAGCTTGAGGAGCTGGCCAAGGTGCGCCGCAAGGCCCGGGTCAAGTACGTCAGCCGGGGCCTGTCCGCCGAAGTGCTCTCGAACCTGTTCGTCGAGCCCGCCCCCAGCGTGGAATCGGCCCTGGACGAGGCCCTGACGCGCTACGGCCCCGACGCGCGCATCGCCGTCATCCCGGCGGGGCCGTATGTGTTGGCTTCCCTCCGTGGTCAGTGAGGTAAGAGTCTGTCCCGAAAGCCCCAAAGGGGCGAAAGTGCATAGCCCGGGGCGTCAGCCCCGGGAACCGGAGCCGCGACGAGAGCCTCTTCCTCCGCAGCCCCGAAGGGGCGACAGAGTGGTCCGCGGGACAAAGACCTCTGTCGCCCCTTCGGGGCTGCGGAGAGAGGGTTTTGGGTGTCATTCTCCGTCCCGGGGCTGACGCCCCGGGCTATTCACTTCCGCCCCTTTGGGGCTTTTGAGACTGACTCTAAGGTACGCCCGCGGCGCTGATCGACGAGCAGCAGCGCCAGCATCGACTTGGCGTCGTCGATGCGGCCGTCCCGGACCATGGCAAGCGCCTCGGTCCAGGGGACGACGAACGGTTCGAGCCGCTCGTCGGGCTGGTGCGCGGTCGGTCCGGGCGTGAGATCCTCGCACAGAAACAGGTGCATGCGCTCGGTGAACACGCCGGGCGAGACCCACCACGACCCCAGCGCTGTCGAGCGCCCGGCGCGGTAGCCGGTCTCCTCGGCGAGTTCGCGCACGGCGGTCCTGCTGGGCTCTTCGCCCGGGTCGAGCGTGCCGGCGGGGACCTCGATCAGAGTGCGGCCCACGGCGTAGCGGTCGTTGCGGACGAGGCAAACGTGGTCGGCATCGACCATCGGCACCAGCGCCACCGCGCCGCGGTGCAGCACGACTTCGCGTTCGCGGCGGGTTCCATCCGCCAGCGGCACCTCCTGGAGCGCCAGGTCGATCTTGCGACCCAGGTAGACGACGCGGCGTGGTGGTGAGGTGTCGGACATGTCTCGATTCGTCTTCGTAACGCGGCGGCGCCGCAACCAGCAAATCTTGTAGGGTAGGCTTTAGCCTGCCAATCCCATGGGAATTTCGAGACTGTCCCAACGAGACCGGGGCGTTGTGCCGGAGAGGTCGGGTGCCACGGGTTCCGTCCGCGGAACCCGTGTCCGGGGCCATCAGGCACGGGTTCCGCGGACGGAACCCGTGGCACCCAACACCGTTTCCGCAAAGAAACTGAAACCGACCCGGTATCCTCGCGACCGTCGCGGAATTCCAACGGAAATGGGATTGGCAGGCTAAAGCCTACCCTACGGGAAAGACCGTCTTCTACGGGGCCGGGTGCTCGGGCTCGACTTTCTCGCCGCGCTCGCGGATCGTCAGGACGGGGCACGGGGCCTCGCGCACGATCTTCTCGGCGACCGACCCCAGCAGGGCGTGGCTCAGGCCGGTCCGGCCGTGCGTGGCGACGACGATCAACTCGATCTGGTGTTCGGTGGCGTAGCCGACGATCGTCTCGATCGGCTCGCCCCAGCGGACCGCGTACAGAACGCCCGGCGGGTGCCCCCACGACGGGTCCAGGATCTTCTTCAGCGCCTCGAGCGACTGGGCCTCGCTCTCGGCGTAATACTCGGGCGGCACGCTCGTGATCAGCGCGGGGTCGGGGCCGACGGGCACGATCACGTCGGGCAAAATGTGCAGCAGGTGCAGCGTCGCGTCGAGCCGCGCGGCCAGTCCGCAGGCGTACCGGATCGCGCGGACGCTGTGCCGGCTGAAGTCGGTGGGTGCCAGGATGGAGCGAATCGCCAGCACCGGAAAATCTCCGTCAGTGCTTCTCCGATCGCACCAGCATGTGGAACCGGGCGAGCAGGTCCCGCGTGATCGGGCCCGGCTTGCCGTCGCCGATGGGGCGGCCGTCCACTTCCACCACCGCGATGATCTCGGCCGCCGTGCCGGTCAGGAAGCACTCGTCGGCCGTGTAAATGTCGTGCCGGTCCATCGTGCGCTCGACCACGCGGATGCCGGCGGCGTGGGCCAGGTCGATGACCGCGTCCCGGGTGATGCCTTCGAGGATGCCCGAGCTGATCGACGGCGTGTGCAGCTCGCCCTTGCGGACGACGAACAGGTTATCGCCGGTACACTCGGCCACCTCGCCCTTGTGGTTGAGCATCAGGGCTTCGAGGCACCCCGCGTTGGCGGCCTCGATCTTGGCGAGGATGTTGTTCAGATAGTTGAGCGACTTGATGCGGGGATTGAGCGCGGCGGGATGATTGCGGGCCGTGCCGGCCGTGACAATTTTCAGGCCGTTCTCGTACAGTTGCTGGGGATAAAGACTGATCGAGTCGGTGATGATGATGACCTGAGGATTGGCGGTCTTGTTGGGATCGAGTCCCAGGCTGCCCGCGCCTCGGGTGACGACGAGCCGGATGTAGGCGTCGGCGAGCTTGTTGGCCGAGAGCGTCTCGTAGATCGCCGTGACCAGCGCCTCCTTGGTCATCGGGATGGTCAGGTGCAGGGCCCGGGCGGAATCGAACAGGCGGTCGAGGTGCTGGTCGAGCCGGAAGACGCGGCCGGCGTAGGAGCGCAGGCCCTCGAAGACGCCGTCGCCGTAGAGCAGGCCATGATCGTAGACGCTGATCCGGGCGTCTTCTTTTTCACACAACTGGCCGCCGATGTAGACCTTGAGGCTCATCCGAAGAATTCTCCTGGCCGCCACGCGAACCGCGCGCTGCGCTCACGCGAGGGCCGGCGACCACGCTTCCATCCGACCCTCAACCAGCCGGACGACACGGTCGGCCTGCTGCGCCACGTTCGGGTCGTGCGTGACCATCATCATAGTGAGGCCGCGCTCCCGGTTCAAGTCGCGCAGCAGTTCGAGCACGCCCTGGCCGGTGGCGGCGTCGAGGTTGCCGGTCGGCTCGTCGGCCAGGAGGATCTCGGCGCGGCCGCCAGCGCCCGGGCAATGGCCGCGCGCTGCATCTCGCCGCCGGAGAGCTCCGAGGGCCGGTGTTCGAGCCGGTGCCCAAGGCCGACGCGCTCCAGCATGGCGGCGGCCTCGGAGCGCAGCGCGTGGCGATGTCGCAGGTACGACACCAGGCCGTGCCGGATGAACAGCGGCGCCATCACATTTTCCAGCGCCGAGAGCTCGGGGAGCAGGTGGTAGAACTGGAAGATGAACCCGAACGTCCGGTTGCGCAGCCGGTCGCGCGGATGCTCGGGCAGCCGGTCGATGCGCCGGCCGTCGAGCCAGACCTCGCCCGCGTCGGGGGCGTCAAGAGGCCCAGCACGTGCAAGAGCGTGCTCTTGCCCGACCCGCTCGCGCCGACGATCGCCACCAGCTCGCCCCGCTCGGCCTCCAGGTCCACGCCCCGCAACACGGGCACCTGGAGCTTGCCCTTCTGATAACTCTTCTCAATCCCAACAACCGCCAAGTGGGTCAACATCCTGGAAAGCTCCGGAGGGGAGGTTTCAACGCAAAGATCGCGAAGACCGCGAAGAGAAAAAGGGAAGAATGAGAAGGAAAAAGAAAGAGAAAGAGAAAGTAAGAGATAGAAAGGGATTCAATCGGAAAAACATTTTCAGTGATGTTGCTACTTACTTAAATTAACCTTCCCACTATTGTCTTTCTTTCCCATTCCCTTCTTCTCTTTGCGGTCTTTGCGATCTTCGCGTTGAAATCCTCCGCTCATTCGTATCTGAGGGCCTTGACGGGGTGGAGTGAGGCCGCGCGTTGGGCCGGCCAGACGCTCGCGGCGACGGCGATGAACAGGGCGCCGAAGACGATCATGACGACCGTCCAGGGATTGACCAGGGTCGGGATCTTGTCGAAATAGTAGATGGTGTCATCGAACACCTTGCGGCCGGTCAATATGCTCAGGAGGGTCTCGATCTCGTTGATGTAGTGGACGAACAGCAAGCCGGCGCCCAGGCCGACGCCGCTGCCGACCAGGCCCAGGGAGAGCCCATATCCCAGAAAAATTCCGCGCACGCCGGCCGTCGAGGCGCCCAGGGCTTTCAAGACGCCGATGTCGCGCGTCTTCTCGACGACGATCATGGCGAAGATCGCCAGGATGCCGAACCCGGCCACGGCGATGATGAAGAACAAGAGGATGTTCAAGATGCTCTGCTCGACCGCCACCGCGGCCAGGAGCGGCCCTTGCTTCTGCTCCCACGTCGAGACGACGAACTGGAACGGCCGGACCCGTTCGAGCGCAAGCTGAAGGTCCCAGGCCAGCGTGTCGAGCGGCACGCCCGCGCGCCCGGATCTGGATCTGATTGACTTTGCCGTGGCCCTGGCCGTCGCCCAGCTTGCGCAGGTACTGGAGGCGTTCCAGCGGCACATAGACATGCGTCGAGTCATACTCGCTCATGCCGCTCTTGAAATATCCGGTGACGAGGAAGGCGTCGTGCGCCGGCTGGGGCTCCTTGCCGCCGGTCGGGAAGGTCAGGATGATTTTCGAGCCGCGGGGAATGATGAACGTATCCTGCTTGGCGCCGGGCTTGCGGATCGAGGCCAGCGCGGCGCCGATGATCGCGCCGGTGCGCGGAATGTGGGCTTCCATCTCGCGCTTCAGGTCGGCCGCGAACGGGTCGTTCGGGTCGATCCCATCGAGCGCGGCGCCGTAGGGGTTTCGGCGCTTGAGCTCCTCGCCGATCGCGAACGAGGGCGGCAGGCGGCGGCCCTGTTCGTCCTGGAGGAACTCGGCGAAGTCGCCCGTCTTCGCCCGCTCCTCGGGCCGCACGCCGATGAGCTGAACTTGCCGGGTATACGGCTGCTCGCCCACGTAGAAGGTCAGCAGGGCGTACATCTCGCAGGTCGGGGCCATCGCCTCGATCTTCGGGCCCGCGACCTTGCGCACCAGGTCCATGACCGCCTCGGGGCTGTCGAAGCCGTCGAGGCTGCGCGATTCGACCACCACGTCCGCCAGCACGCCGTGCAAGCGGTCGCACATCTTGGACGAGAACCCGGCCATCACCGAGTTGACCACGATCATCGTCGCGACGCCCAGCATCACGCTCACGATGCTGGCCAGCGCGATGTAGCGCGTGCGGAGATAACGCCAGCACAGCAGATACTTGTACATCGCGGGCGGTTCCTTCCTCTTCGTAGGGTGGGCTCGGCCCACCTCTTGCTTCCTTGGCGCCGAAGATGGTGGGCCGAGCCCACCCTACGCGGGCGTCATGTTTCCGGCCGCAACAACGGAAACAAGATCACGTCGCGGATATTCCCCTTGTTCAACAGCAGCATGCACAGACGGTCCAGGCCGACCCCCAGCCCGCCGGCCGGCGGCATCGCGTGCTTCAAGGCGCGCACGAAGTCGGTGTCCATCTTGGCCATCGAGTCCTCTTCCTTCTGGCCGGCAAGCTGCTTGCGGAACAATTCCTCCTGGAGCAACGGGTCGGTCAGCTCGGTATAGGCGTTGGCCAGCTCCATGCCGTGAACAAAAAGCTCGAACCGTTCGGCGACCGCCGGGTCGGCGGCCTTGCGCTTGGTCAGCGGGCAGAGGGCGGCGGGGTAGTCGAGGACAAAGATCGGACCGATCAAGGCCGGCTCGACCAGCTCCTCGAAGAGCTCGCCCACGACGACGACGTGTTCCTTGTTGACCGTGTTGATCCGGTGGGACTCGGCCCGGGCGCGGACGCCTTCCACGTCATCGATGGCGACGCCCACATGCGCGCGGAAGAGCTCGGCGTACGTTTTGCGCGGCCAGGGCGGGGTCCAGTCGACGGTATGCTCGCCCCAGGGACGCTGATAGCCCCCGCCGATGCTGGCGATCGAGCCCGCGATGAGGGCCTCGGTCAGGTCCATCATCGCGTGATAATCGCCGTAGGCCTGGTAGGCCTCCAGCATGGTGAACTCGGGGTTGTGCTTGCGGCTGATCCCCTCGTTGCGGAAGACGCGGCCGATCTCGAAGACGCGCTCCATGCCGCCGACGAGCAAACGCTTCAGGTGCAGTTCCAGGGCGATGCGGAGATACAGGTCAATGTCGAGCGTGTTGTGATGCGTGATGAACGGCCGCGCGGCCGCACCGCCCGCGATGGGCTGCATGGTCGGCCCTTCGACCTCGACGAATCCCCGCTCCGCCAGCACGCGCCGGAAGGCCGCGACGATCTTCGTGCGCGCCAGGAACGCCTGCATCGACTCGGGGTTCGTGAACAGATCGACGTACCGCTGCCGGCTGCGCTGTTCGACGTCGGTCAGGCCGTGGTATTTCTCGGGAGGCGGCAGCAGGCTCTTGCCCAGAATCGTCAAACTGGTGGCGAAGATCGTCAGCTCGCCGGTGCGGGTGTGGCCGAGCGTGCCGTCCACGCCAAGCAGGTCGCCCAGATCGAGCAGGTTGGCCAGCTTCCAGCCGTTTTCGCCGACCTGCTTCTTGCCGACGAAGATCTGGATGCGGCCCGTCCAGTCGCTCAGGCTGAGAAAAACGACGTTCCCCTGGTCGCGCTTGAGCATGATCCGCCCGGCCACCCGCACGGTCGGGCCCGGCTCGGTGGCGCCCGACGGCGCGGCCGGCAGCGCGCGGACCGCGCCGATGGCCTGATGATCGTCAAACCGTTGTCCCCAGGGGTCCAGGCCCAGAGCCGCGATCTTGCGCAGTTTCTCCAGACGAACGGCTTCCAGTTCTTCGAGGGTCTGTTCGGGCATCGTTTCAATCCGCTCCCGGCCAGGATGCCGGGAGAGACTCGGGCATCAGCGAACCTTCGCGGATCGGTCCCGGGGAACAACAGCGGTCCCAAATTCTAGTCGATCGCCGATTTCGGTCAACGTCAACCAGGAGCCCGCCGGTCTCTGGCCAGACCGCTCGACACCGACTATAACGGGACCATTCCTGTCCCCTTGCTCTGTTGGCTTCCGGGAGCGCTGGCGATGATTCTGTACATGGTCGAGCTGCACGTCCGCGATTGGCCGGGAACCGTGAACTGGTACCGAGACGTGCTCGAACTGGACGTCATGTTCGTGGACGAGCCGAACCGCTTCGCCATGTTCCGCGCCGGCGAGGCCCACGTGGCCTTGAAAGCCGGCACTCCCCAGGATACCGCGCGCGACGCGGTCAACCTGACGTTCCAGGTCGGCAACGTGAACACCGTCCGCGACCGCCTCATCGAGCTGGGCGTCGCCGTCGGCGAGCCCTTCGACAGCCCCTTCCAGGAAGGCTACCGCGAGGCGCGCCTGAAAGATCCGGAAGGCAATCCGCTCCGGCTGTTCTCGTGGCTGAAGTCCAAGGAATAGGGGTCCGTCTCGTCGAGAACATGGTTGCGTCGAAACGATTCGTCGCAACCATGAATTCTCTGCGGACGCGACACACCCCACACATTTCCCCTTTCAGAGGCTATCCGGGAAGTCCGGTTTTAGCCCCGAAGGGGCGGAAGTGAATAGCCCAGGGCGTCAGCCCTGGGTCAGTCAGTGGATGTCGCGACATGATCCTCCTCCGGAGCCCCGAAGGGGCGACAGAAGGTCCTGCGAGGCCGTGGCTTCGGTCGCCCCTTCGGGGCTGCGGAGAGGGTTTCTGACGCCTCGCTCCGGTTCCCAGGGCTAACGCCCTGGGCTATTCACTTCCGCCCCTTCGGGGCTAATACCGGACTTCCCGGATAGCCTTTCACTTCCCGTCGAACCGGGTCAGCGGGGCGCCCAGGACGAAGTCGTTCAGGTCGAGGCCTGGGGCGGTCAGGTGTTTCCGGTTGTGGAAGATATCATCATCGGGCCCGAAACGGGGCGTGTGGATGAATCGCACATCGCCGCCGACGGTGAGGACGTTTTGCCCCGCGTGGTGATGGTTGGGGCTATTGCCGGGCAGGGCGTGGCCGTGGCCGTCGAAGGACGGCCGATCCGCCAGCAGAGGCACGCAACCGGGCAGGTTCGCCGGCAGCGGGCAGGGGCTCTCTCCCTCGCAGTAGCCGATGTTGTAGGCGTAGTCCGACGGGACCAGCCCCCCGGGGGCCGAATTGAGGCCGACTCCCGGGCAATGGACCAGCGCGGGGTTGTCGAGCAGACCCTGGTCGTGGAGCTGCACGGTGTAGGGAGCGGGATCGTCCAGGGACGTGTACGGGAAGGTGTTGTGAGTCGTGGCGTACTTGATCATGGCGACGCCGAGCTGGTGCAGGTTCTCGGCGCAGTGCGTGGTCTGCGCCGAGAGCTGGGACCGCCAGACGGTGGGGATCAAGGTGAGCAGGCCGGCGACGAAGATGCCGGCCGCGACGGCCAGGTCCTGGAGCCGAAACCCGGGTCGCGCAGGGGCCAGGTCGCGGACGGACGCCCAGCGCCGCCGCCGCTCGACGCGCTCAATGGTGCGCTGGGCGAGGCCGCGGGGCGGTTCGATCGCGGCGCCGTCGTCCAGCAGCCGGTGCAGGTTCCGGCTCAAGAGGTCGAGCTGCGCCCAGCTCGGGGGTGGCGGCCGTCTCACGCTCGACCTGCTCGAGATGGCTTGGGTCCAAAAGGCCCAACGCGTAATCCAGCATGTCGTCGGAAGTCATCGGATCACTCGCGTCCATCGGGGTGCGCCGACCGCGCCAGCTCTTGCAGCTTGGCGATGGCGGCGTGAATGCGGGATTTGACCGTGCCCACGGGAATGTCCAGGGCGTCGGCGATCTCGCGGTATTTCATGTCCTGGTAATAGGCCATGAGGAGCGATTCCCGGAGCAGGTCGGGGAGCTTGGCCACACTCGCGCGGACCCAGCGGCTGCGCTCTTCCCCCTGGAGCTCCGCCAGGGGGCCGGGCACATCGCTGACCAGCAGGTGGACCAGGGCCCCGACATCGGTATCTCCACCCTGGGATTCACTGCGCTGATCGAGGCTGATGGTCGGGTGCCGTCCCAGCTTCCGTAAGGCATCGACGGCCTGGTGCGTGGCGATCGCATACAACCAGGGGCGGACCGGCCGCCCGTCCTCGTACAGCTTGCGCTTCAGGTGAACTTGAAGGAACGTGTTCTGAAACACGTCTTCCGCCAGAGACGCATCACGCACATAACGTGTCAGGTAACGATACAGCTCGCGTTCGTACCGGCGGACGAGCTCGTTGAAGTCTTCCGGCCGGCCTTCGTCGCGGTACCGGCTCAGCAAGATCTCGTCCGAAGTGTCGGCGAGGGCGTCCGCTGAGCCGAGGACCTTCATCATGGCTTACGCACCGTTCCGACGGAAAGTTCGAAAACCGCCCGGGAATTTCCGGAAGAAATCGGCCCGGAGAACGAAAACGGGGACCGGCCGCGCGCCGGCCGGCGGAGATTCGTCGTGCGACGAAGCGGACCCCTCGCAATCCCGGCTCCAGCGCCCGCCCCTTCTCGCCTTGAGCCCAGTCTAAAATCCGCCGGCCCGCTTGGATAGGTGGGACAGGTTGCCTTGATCCCCTCTCCCACCGGCACGGCCGCGGCGTTGTCCCGCGTCGTTCGTCCCGTTAAAGTGAAGGGCGCGCACCTGGCCAGCCCGACGCGCCAGCGCGTGCATTTCCGGGAGGATGCACTCGCGGGCACTTCGGGCTTAGAGACTGTCCGGAAAGCCCCAAAGGGGCGGCAGTGAATAGCCCGGGGCGTCAGCCCCGGGAACCGGAGCGACGCGCCGCCAACCCTCTCCGGACCCCGACGGGGCGACAGAACGTCCCGCGGGGCCGTGGCTTCTGTCGCCCCTTCGGGGCTCCGGAGGAGGATCATGTCGCGGTGTCCGCCTCTCCCCAGGGCTGACGCCCTGGGCTATTCACTGTCGCCCCTTCGGGGCTGAAACCAAAATCACCAGACAAGCACTTCTGGGACAGACTCTTACAAGTTGGGCGGTGCGCCGGGGGATTGCACGCCTTGGCACGCGTCGAACTCGCGGGGATCACCAAAGGCTACCAACCGGAACGCCCCGCGCTCGACGGCATCGACCTGGCGCTGGCGGATGGGGAGTTGCTCACGGTGGTCGGGCCGTCCGGGTCGGGCAAGACGACGCTCATCCGCATCGTCGCCGGCCTGGAGGTGGCCGATTCGGGCCGGGTGTGCCTGGATGACCAGCCGGTGGACGGCTGGCCGCCGGCCGCGCCGACGTGGCGATGGTCTTTCAACACCCCGCGCTGTTGCCCCACCTGAACGTCTTCGAGAACCTGGCCTTCGGCCTGCGTGCCCGCCGCGTGCCGCGGGCGGAGGTGCGCGCGCGTGTGGCCGAGACGGCGGCTCGGCTCGGGCTGGCGGCGTTGCTGGGTCGCCGTCCCGCGGCGCTCTCCGGGGGCGAGCGCCAGCGCGTGGCCCTGGGCCGGGCCCTGGTGCGCCGACCCCGGCTGCTCTTGCTCGACGAGCCGTTCTCCAGCCTCGACGCGCCCCTGCGCAGCACGCTCCGTCTCGAGCTGGCCGAGCATCAGCGCCGGCTCGGTCTGACCACGATCCTGGTCACGCACGATCAGGATGAGGCCCTGGCGCTCGGCGATCGCGTGGCCGTGCTGGAGCAGGGGCGGCTGCTGCAATGCGACACGCCCCGGGCGGTTCACGACCGCCCCGCCAGCCGTGCGGTGGCCCGGTTCGTGGGCAGCCCTCCCATGGCGATTCTCCCCGGCGCGATCGAGCCGGCGGACGGCGGACGGCTCTTACTGCGTGTCTCCCATCATGACGGCACGCCTTCCATGGCCCTTCTCGACGACCGCCTGGACTGGACGCGCCCGCTCGTGGAACGCGGCGCGGGGCCGGTCGAGCTCGGCGTGCGCCGGAGTTCCTGCGCGAGTCTCAAAGGTTGTACGAAAAGGGTACAGAGGGGCCTTTCTGTGTAGTGGCGGCCGTCTCGGCCGCTCCGGTTCGGGAATCCGGAGCGGCCGAGACGGCCGCCACTACACAGAAGACCCCTTCTCGTACACCCTCTCAGGCCGATCCGGCTGATCCTCGTCGCTTTGTGCTACGGGGCACGCTCGGCCGGCTGGAACCCCACGGTCATGAACTCTGGGCGACCCTCGATCTGGGACTGAGCGAGAGCCGTCTCAAGCTTCGACTGCCTCCCCACGAGCCGCGACCGCCGGGCACACCGATGGTTCTCGAACTGGATTTGAGCCGCGTTTGCTGGTTCGACCCGGAGACCGGGGATCGGCTGGGGTGAGACATTATTCCTGTCAACGGCTGTAAGCCTTTTCTTTGTAGCGGCGGCCGTCTCGGCCGCTCCGGAAAGTGAAGCTCCGGAGCGGCCGAGACGGCCGCCGCTACAAAGAAAGGCCAATCCTGCGCTCTTCTCGTATACACCCTTTCATTCGTTCGTCAGCCACCAACCATTAGCCATTAGCCATCTGGAATCTGAAATCCTCAAAAAATGTCATTACCCCTTGATGACCCCCACCGGCCGCAGTCGTGCGACCTTCTTGCGAGATGCCCGCGCGATCGACGACCTCGACGACCTGATCGACGTCCTTGTACGCGGCGGGCTGTTCCTCCGCGAGGCCCTTGTGACCGCGGGCGCGGGCGATGATGCCGAGGGCGTCGAGCTCCTTGTCGATCCGGCGGCCGCCGGCGAGCTTGACGGCGGCGGTGCGGCTCATCATCCGGCCGGCGCCGTGGCAGGTCGTGCCGAAGGACTGGTGCATGCTCCCCGGCTGGCCGACCAGCACCCAGCTCGCCGTGCCCATGCTGCCGGGGATGATCACCGGCTGGCCGATGCCCTGGTACAGAGCCGGGGACCTCGGGATGGCCCGGCGGAAACGCCCGCGTCGCGCCCTTGCGGTGGACGCAGACCTGCTTCGACGCCGCCGTCCGACGTCGTGGTCCTCGAACTTGGCGATGTTGTGCGCGACGTCGTAGACCAGGTCCAGGCCGAGCGTCTTCCCACGGCTTGCCGAAGATCCGCGCGAAGACCTCGCCGCGCCTGGTGGGTCAGAAGCTGGCGGTTGCACCAGGCGAAATTGGCCGCGGCAGCGCATCGCGCCGAGGTACGCCTGGCCCTCCGGGCTGCGCACCGGCGCGCAGGCAAGCTGCGCGGTCGGGGAGAGCGAATCCGTACTTCTTCGGGGCGTCCTTGAACACGCCGCAGGTTGTCGTCGCAGACCTGGTAGCCGAGCCCGCGCGAGCCCGAGTGGATCAGCACGGTGATCTGACCCTCGCGCAGACCCATGACCTCGGCCGCCGCGGCGTCGAGCACGCGGTCGACGACCTGCACTTCGAGGAAGTGGTTGCCCGAGCCGAGCGTGCCGCACTGGTCGGCACCCGCGGTCGATAGGCGCGGTCGCTAACGCGGTCGGGATCGGCGCCCGTCGAGCCGGCCGCCGGCCTCGGTGAATTCGAGAGGTCGCGCTTCGGTCCCCCAGCCCTTGTCGGACGACATAGGCCGATCCCTGCTTCCATCAGCCGGGCGAGCTTCGGCTTCTTGAACGTGAACGGCCCGGACTGGCCGACGCCCGTGGGAATGTCGCGGAAGAGCTGATCGACGAGGTGCCGGATGCGCGGCTTGACGTCGTCCCAGTCGAGGTTCGAGCGCAGCAGGCGGACGCCGCAGTTGATGTCGTAGCCGACGCCGCCGGGCGAGATGACCCCGCCCTGCCTCGGGGTCGGTGGCCGCCACGCCGCCGATGGCGAAGCCGTAGCCCCAGTGGATGTCGGGCATGGCCAGGCTGGCCTTCTGGATGCCCGGCAACGTGGCCACGTTGGCCACCTGCTCGGGCCCCTGGTCCTTGCGGATCTGCTCGATCAGCTTGTCATCGGCGAAGATCAGGCCGTCGACGCGCATGTCCTCGCGGTAGCTCTTGGGGATCTTCCAGCAACAGGGCCCGGCGGCTTCCAGCGGTCCCGTGTATTCGTTGGACATGATAAGATTCCTTGACGAGGGTGGTCGGTCGGAGCGCGCCGGGCACGGCAAGTGCTGGATGGACACCCACCCTGCGGCATGGTTCGCGCCGAGAGCAGGACGCTGAAGAAACCACCCCCCGAAGTCCGCCGGATTGGCTTCCCCCCTTACCAAGGGGGGATTGAGGGGGGTTCCGGCCTGCGCTCGCCGCGCACTCGGGAAGAACCCCCTCCGACTCCCCCTTGGTAAGGGGGAGAGCCGGAATCGGGAACCTCACTTCGTCGGCGTTCCGGCGGGCTTGCATCCGGCGTTCCCCTTTCATTCACTGGGATGCCGGACCGTGATGAACCGGCAGGTCTCGGCGCGGTAGATGACCCAGCACAGGCCCTGGCAACATTCCCGGCGCATCGACCCATCCCGGTCGGGGACGGTGCGGCCATTGCGGAGGGCGCGGGCGAAGTCGTTCGGCGTCAAGATGCCCCAGAGGTGTCCTCGCTGCCGGAGCCGCTGGAGAATGTGCGCGTTGACGGCCTCGCCCCAGCCGCTCTTGGCGAGCGCGTTCATGAACTCGTTCGTGGTGATTTCAGTCAGCAGGCGGTTGCCGATCAGGCCGGTGAATTCGATCCGATCGATGGGCGTTCCCATGAGCGGGGCCTCCGAGAGCTCAAACGCGTGTCAGGAGAGCGCGGATAACGGCTCGTAGGGTAGGCTTTAGCCTGCCAGACTTCTTCAATCTTATATAGGATTATGGGATTGGCAGGCTAAAGCCTACCCTACAAGATCTTCCCGCACACCTTCTCAACCTTCACACGCTCACGGCGGGATCGGGCAGGTCGCGCTGGATCTCGGCGCACCGGTAGCCGAAGCCGGGCCCGTGGATCGAGTCGAGCCGGACGACGCCGTGGCGGCGGTGGAACAGGCCGGGGTGGACCTGGGCCTCGGGCCGCGACGCGGCCGGGTAGAACTGCATGCCGTTGGTCTCGACTCCCATGATCGTCCCGGCGTGCGCCGCCAGCAAGACGTGTGGGATCTGGGCCAGCATCGGGTTGGTCAGGTCCTGGACCATCAAGGTCATGCCGTGGGCCTTGGCCCAGCACAGGCTGAGCAGGGCCCCGGTCTGCGTCTTGCAGGTCTTGAGCGCCACGCCCGACCATCCCAGCGCGCGGCCCAGGCGGATCAGCCGCCAGTCGTGGCGCTCTCGTCCATGAACAGCGGCTTGCGCGCCGAGACCGCCCGCACGTCGATCCGGTTCGCCTCCAGGTCATACGGGAACGGCTGCTCGACGTAGAGCAACATGCCGTAGAAGTGGGGATACTCGGCCATCAGCCGGTCCAGGATCGCCGTCACATAAGAAGGTTCGCGCACCGTGCAGTTGAAGTCGGCCGTGAGCCAGTCGGCGGCTTCTTCGAACGCCATCATGCCGACCTTCACGAGCCGGTCGTAATCCCAGGCCGGGTCGGTCCCGGTCAGCTTGACCTTCAGGCACTTCAGACCGTCGCGGACGATCCAGTCGCGGAGCAGGACCGGCTCGCCGTCGTCCGGCTCGGCGCCGGTCAGATCCGCGGGCTCGATCGGGTCCTTGCCGCCGACCAGGTGCCAGGCCGGGAGCACCTCCTGGCGGGGTTGAAGCAGGAATTCCTCCGGGTAGCGGCCGGCGAAGGTCACGTCCGCATCGATGGCCGGCTTGAGGAAGTGGCCCAGGTCGGCGTTCATCCAGCGCTCGTTGTACGTCTCATACGTGGGCACGCCGTGCAACACGCCGTAGGCGTCGTGCAAGGCCAGGTCGAAGGCGGAGTTGCAGACCAGCGCGGCCAGCCAGGGCATCGGCTCGGAGCCCTCGCGGCGCGTCGTGTTGTAACTCCCGTGCAAGGCCGGCAGCAAGTCCTCCAGCACGTGATGGCCGACCTCCATCGGGTGCCCGAACGGGTCGATGTCGCGCCCCCACATCTGCGTCAGAAGCGTGCAGAAATCCTTCAGGACGACGTGCCGTTGTTCGTAGCTCAGGCGCTGGGCCAGACCCACTGAACCGAGAGCGGCGTCTCGCCCCAGCCGGTCGCGGTGCGGCCCTGGCGGTCGGCGACCGTGAGTTGCACGCGCGCGCACGTCACCTCGGTCGTCACCTCCGGGCCGAATTTCAACGGCATCCGGGTCTGCACCGGCAGGAAGTAGAGCGTGGCCGCGATGGGACGGATATCGGTCGGTTTGGGCATGGCTCGGGAACTCGTTGGTGGAATCAGTGGCCCGAATCGCCTCTCGTAGGGTAGGCTTCAGCCTGCCAGTTCCATGAAAATGAAGTTGGCAGGCTGAAGCCTACCCTACAAGAAGGGATCCGCGTTCTTCCCACAGCCTTTCAGGGTCGAACACCGCCTCGGACTATGCAAGAGGGAATTCGCCGCGTTCTCGCGGGAGACCGATCGGCATCGTATAATGGTCGGGTTCTTTCCCTGGAGTCTACGCGGACATGAGCATCCCGGACGCGCAGGAACTGGAGCAGGTGCTGCGCGAGCGGTTCGGGCTGGAGCGGTTCCGGCCGGGCCAGCGCGAGGTGATCGAACACGTCCTGGCCGGCCGGGACGTGCTCTGCGTGATGCCGACCGGCGGGGGCAAGAGCCTGTGCTATCAGCTTCCGGCCGTGCTCGCTGCCCGGTCTGACGCTGGTTGTCAGCCCGTTGATCGCCCTGATGAAGGACCAGGTCGACGCCCTTCAGGCCCGGGGCCTGCGCGACCTTCATCAACAGCACGCTCGACCTGGCCGAGCAGCGGCTGCGCATGCTCGAGGCCGAAGCGGGCCGGCTACGACCTGGTGTACGTCGCCCCGGAGCGGTTCCGCAGCAGCGCGCTTCGTCGAGGCCATGGGACGCATCCGGCCCACGCTGCTGGCCGTTGACGAGGCCCATTGCATCAGCGAGTGGGGCCACGACTTCCGCCCCGATTACGCGCGGATCGGCCAGGCCCGCAAGGCGGCTCGGGGCGCCGCCTTGCATCGCGCTGACGGCGACCGCCACCGACCTGGTGCGCCGCGACATCGCCGACCAGCTCGATCTGCAGGAGCCCGCCCAGTTCGTCACCGGCTTCGACCGGCCCAACCTGATCTATCACGTGGTCGCGGCCTCGCGGATGCCCGACAAGCTGCCACGCCCTGGCCGAGGTCCTCCAGCGCATGCCCGGATCGGCGATCGTTTATGCCAACAGCCGCAAGCGCTGCGAGGAGATCGGCGAGTTCCTCCAGGGGCAGCTGCGCAAGCGGGTCGTCATCTATCACGCCGGCCTGGACCGCGATCAGCGCACCTCCGCGCAGGATCGCTTCATGACCGAAAACGCCGAGATCGTCGTCGCCACCAACGCTTTCGGCATGGGCGTGGACAAGGCCGACGATCCGCTCGGTCATCCACTTCAACCTGCCCGGCACCCTCGAAGCCTACTACCAGGAAGCCGGCCGCGCCGGCCGCGACGGCCTGCCCGCGCAGTGCGTGCTGCTCTTCTCGCCCGGCGATCGGTATCCTCCAGGAACTCTTCATCGAGAACGAGTACCCGCCTCCCGAGGCCGTCTTCGCCGTCTACGACTTCCTCCGCCGCCTCGACGCCGACCCGATCGAGCTGACCCAAGCCGGAAATCAAGGAAGCCGCCCGGCTCGAGCTTGAACGAGTCGGCCGTCGGCACGGCCTTGAAGCTGCTCGAAGGCGCGGGCGCTTCTGGAGCGGTTCCGCCCCCGCGAGAACATGGCGATCGTCCGCATCAACGCCGAGCCCGACGCGCCCAGCATGCTCGACACCGATCGCGCCGCAAGCCCACGTGCAGCGCGATCGTGCTGGCTCGGCATCGAGGGACTGGTCAACCGCCGCTTCGGCGAGCCGATCTACTTCCAACCCGACGAGCTTCGCCGCCGCCCTCGGCCTGGAGCGCGCCGCCCTGACCCGGGCGATCAAGAATCTCACGGCCGACTTGCCGATCGACTACGTCCCGCCGTTCCGGGGCAACGCCATCCACGTGATCGACCGGGGGCGGTGCCATCGCAACCTGGGCATCGACTTCGCCGCGCTGCACAAGCGGAAGAAGCAGGAATACGACAAGCTCGACCGCATGATCCGCTACGCCCAGTCGCGCGGCTGCCGCCGTTCTTTCCTGCTGGCCTACTTCGGCGACCGCAACGCCGACCGCAGCCCACTGCGGCCATTGCGACAACTGCGGCCCCCCGGAGACGGCTCCCCCGGCGCCGTCGGGAACGGTCATCGACACGCCCGCCGGCCGGGAAATTCTGCTGAAGGTCCTCTCGGGCGTGGCGCGGGCCAAGGGCCGCGTTCGGCAAGATCGCCATTGCCCAGATGCTCGTCGGCTCGAACTCGGAGACGATGGCCCGCACCGGCCTGACCGCGCTGAGCACCTACGGCATCCTGGCCCGGAGCGGATTCTCGCGCAAGGAGGTCACGGACATTCTCGACGCCCTCGAAGAGGCCGGCTTCGTCGCCCCCCGCGAGGTCGGGTCCATGTCGCCGCGGCCCGTTCTGGATCTGACCGACTTCGGCGCGCTGGCTCCGCGGCAAGGATGCGACGACTCCCGTCCTGGCCCTGCCGGAATTCCTGGGCGCGAAGCTGCGCTTGGCGGTCTGGAACGCTCTCTGACACCGCCGCAGCCCAGCATTGAGCCCGATGGCGAGCCGGTGGAAGACCGTCCCGAGGCGGCTGCCGACGCCCCGCCGCCCCGCGCGGAAATTCCCGCGGAGATCACCTCCGACCCGCTCTGGGAAACGCTCCGCGGCCTACGCACCACCTGGGCGCGTGAAGCCGGCATGCCGGCCTATTGCGTCTTCTGGAATCAGACCCTTGAGGCCCTGGTGCGCGAACGTCCCCGGACCCCGAGCGAGCTGGCGCGGATCAAGGGGATGAGTCCGGCGAAGATGGAACGCTACGGCAAGGCGCTGCTCGAAGCGATCACCGCCAGCCCGGCCGCACCCGAGGCCCCCGCCGCGCCCGCGCCCTCATCCGGGCCATCCTCGCACGTGCCGACCGAGGAATGGACCTGGCGCTTGCTCGACCGCGGCTTCACCCTCGACGAGGCCGCCGACATTCGCGGTCTGGAGCGCAGCGCGATCCTGCGCCATGCCCTCTGGGCCGCGCCAGGGCCGCCGCGTGCCCCTGTCCGCATTCCTCTCCCCCGACATGATCGACCGCTGGACCGCCTGGCACACGCAGAACGGCGAACTTCCCCCGCCCGCTGACCTCGGCGGTCCGAGCGATCTCTGGCCGCTGTTCGTGGCCTGCGTGGAGGTGGACTCCGGCTTGTAGGGTAGGCTTCAGCCTGCCATTCCCATTTCCGTTTGATCCCATGGGAATGGCAGGCTGAAGCCTACCCTACAAGACAGGGAGAGATTCCCCTTCGCGACCTTGCCGCGGACGGGGGGACAGAGTAGTCTACAGTTCAGGTAAGCTCTCACAAAACCGCCGGTCGAGACGAGAAGGAGTTCCTCCCACATGCCGGGAACTCAAACCGAGCGCGCCGCGACGGTCGCTGACCTGTACCGGGTCGAAGGAAAAGCGGAATTGATCGCGGGGAGGATTGTTCGACACATGCCCACAGGACGCCGGCCGAGCCGGATCGCCTTCCGGATCGTGCGCAGCCTGGACGATTTCGCCGACGCCACGGGTCTCGGAGAGGCTTACGGCGACAACATGGGATTCATCGTCCCGGAACTCTCCTCCGGCCGGCAGTCCTTCTCCCCGGACGCGTCCTATTATGTCGGACCGTTCCCGGAGAACGAGATGGAGTTCATCGACGGTCCTCCCACATTCGCCGTCGAGGTCCGGAGCGAAAACAATTATGGCCCCTCCGCGGAAGCCGAGATGGCCGCGAAGCGGGCCGATTACTTCGAGGCCGGCACGCAAGTCGTGTGGGACGTTGATCCCAAGACCCAGGTTGTCCGGTCCTATCGCCCCGAGACCCCGGACCAACCCACCGTCTTCCATCCTGGCGACGAAGCTCATGCGGAGCCTGCGGTTCCGGGATGGCGGCTGAGCGTCGCGTGGATCTTCGCCCCTACGCCGCCCAGGAAATAGGCTCTCCGGGCGAGAACAACGCGCCGCGGCCCGGACTCGCGTTTCCAGACGGGTCCGGGCCGTTGTCGTTGCATCGCGCGCCTCACTCGGCAATATGCCCATGCGGCAGGATATAGCCGAGATCCAGGAGCGTGTCGATGATCGTATCGACGCACTCCTGGACCGACTGCGTGCTCGTGTCGAGCCTGACCTCGGGCTTCAAGGGCGGCTCGTACGGATCATCGACGCCGGTGAAGCCCATCGGCTTGCCGGCGGCGACCGCGGCGCGGGCCTTGGAGTACAGGCCCTTCACGTCGCGCTCTTCGCAGACCGCCATCGGGGTGTCGCAGAACACCTCGACGAAGTTGCCCTTGGAGGACTTGCGCGCCTCGTCGCGGATGGCGCGGTAGGGACTGATGACCGAGCAGAGGGTCGTGCCGCCGTGCTGGTTCACCAGGCCGGCGACGAAGCCGACGCGGCGGATGTTGGTGTCGCGGTCTTCCTTGCTGAAGCCGAGACCTTTGGAAAGGTGGGTGCGGATCTCGTCGCCGTCGAGGAACGAGCAGTTGCGGCCGAACTCGGCCAGGCGCTCGACGAGGGCGTGGGCGATCGTGCTCTTGCCCGAGCCCGACAGGCCGGTGAACCAGATCGTCAGGCCCTGGCGGAACCTGGGCGGGTTGGCCTCGTTGAGGATCTCGGCGACCGCCGGGCGGCTGAACCACTCGGGCAGTTGCAGACCCTTGGCCAGGTAGTTGTCGCGCACCTCGGTGCCCGAGATGTCCGCCGTCTTGGCGCCGGGAGGGACCTCATCGACCGGGCAGTAGCGGTTCTCCTCGGGGAGAAAGACCATCTGCTTGAAATCGACCATGTCCATGCCGAGCTCGTCGCTCGTGCTCGGCCATGGCCTCCTGCGCGGCGTAGGGCGGGTAAAACGGCTTGCCCGTGGCGTCCTTGCCGGGTCCGGCGTGGTCGCGGCCGACGATGAAGTGCGTGCAGCCGTAGTTGCGCCGGATGATCGCGTGCAGCAGCACCTCGCGCGGGCCGGCCATGCGCATGGCCAGCGGCAACAGGCTCAGAACGACCGTGCCGGACTTGTAATAATTATCGACGAGGGCACGGTAGCAGCGCACGCGGGTGTAATGGTCGACGTCGCCCGGCTTGGTGACGCCGACGACCGGGTGAATCAGCAGGCCGCCGCCGATCTGCTCCGCGGCCCGCTTGGTCAGCTCCTCGTGGGCCCGGTGCAGCGGGTTGCGGGTCTGGAAGGCGACGACCTTCGACCAGCCGAGATCCTCGAAGACCTTGCGGAGGTCGGCGGGGGTCCTGCGCAGCTCGACGAAGTCGTAATGGGGCGGCGTGCGCAGCACTTCGAGCCGGCCGGCCGCGTACTGGCCCGGGGCTTTCTCGAGATGGGCGACGGCCGGATGCTTCGGGTCCGTCGAGCCGTACGCGCCTTGCGCCTCGGCGGGCTTGTCGACCGGATAGATCTCCTCGACGTGCAGGAACGCCAGCAGGTTGCCGTAGACGTCGCGCAGCGCCACGGTCTTGCCCTCGGCGATGCCGGCGCCGGGCGTCACGGGCAGAGTCACGGGCAGCGGCCAGAGCGTGCCGTCGGCCAGACGCTGCTCGGCGACCACGCGCTGATAGTCGGCCTTGCCCAGGAAACCTCGCAGCGGCGAGAAGCCGCCGACGGCCAGCAATTCCAGGTCACACAACCCCCGCTCGTCGAGGGTCAGGCTGGCCATGTCCTTGGCCGTCGCCTTCATCTCGGCGGCGCGGGCGTCGTCCACCAGCAAGTTGACCAGGGTGCCGCCGTAGGGCGGATTCAGTCCGTTCAGGGTCGCGGCGGAAATCGGTAGGCTCCTTTCGTGGAAGGCAATTCGTTTTCAGCGATCAAATCACCCATTCGCGGGGCGCGGCGGATCGGCCAGGTCCGCGATGGAGGTCCGGTCCAGCACGGCGCGTTCGGCCTCGCGCACCATCGCCAGACCTCGGCCAGGGCGCGACGAGGGGCCGGAACTTTCCCGATCGCGGTCGGGACCGTCAATCGCCGCGAGCACCTCGCCCACCGAGATCTGCGCGGCGGGCCGGGCCAGGCGGTAGCCCCCCGACGCCCCGCGCGTGCTTGCCACCAGGCCCGCCCCCTTTAACTGCAGGAGGATCTGGACCAGGTAGCGTTCGGGAATCCCGTTCGCCTCGGCAATCTCACGAATCCGCAAGAGCGCCTCGTCCGAGGCGCTCGCGCCAGGGCCAAGACCGCCAGACACGCGTATTCAGCCTTCGCGGAAATCTTCATGAAGAAGGGGACAGAGGGTCCAGGGGACAAGGGGTCGAGAGGGCGCATTCCCTACAATTGGCTGCTGTCCAGCGAGTGCAGGCCGCATTCGGTCTTGGCCTGGCCGGCCCAGCGGCCGGCGCGCTCGTCGCTCTCGCCCGGGGCGACGGCCCGGGTGCAGGGCCAGCAGCCGATCGACGGATAGCCCTGATCGTGCAGCGGGTTGTACGGCACGTCGTTCGCCACGAGGAACGCCCAGACGTCGCGCTTGGTCCAGCGCAGCAGGGGGTTGACCTTCACCAGGCCGAACTTCGCGTCCCAGCCGACCAGCCGCGCCCGCGCCCGGTGCGCGGACTGATCCGCCCGGATCGCCGAGATCCAGGCGTCATAACCGACCACCGCCCGCCGCAGCGGCACGAGCTTGCGGTCCTGGCAGCAGCGGTCCGGGTCCTGGACGTAAACCGGCCCCCCGTGGGCGGCCTCGTACTCGGCCACCGACTCCGCGGCGCCGACCAGCTCGACCTCGATCCCGTAACGCTCGGCAATCCGTTCCCGAAGCTGGAGCGTCTCGGGAAACTGGTAGCCGGTGTCGAGATTGAACACCCGCACCCGCGGCTCGATCTCCGCGAGCAAGTGCAGGATGACGCAGCCCTCCGGCCCGAACGCCGTGGCCATCGTCAGCCGGGGAAAATACGTCTGCACCGCCCAGCTCAGAATCTCCCGGGGATGCGCCCCGTCGAGACGGTCATTGACTTCGTCCAGGTCGAGCTCGGCGGCAATTTCCGTGGGCATCATGGGCCCAATCTTACACATCATGCCTATGAAGGTCAAGATTTGAGCCCCGTGAAAGGGGCTCATTTCGTGGCCGGGCGCAGGAGCAGCGTGACGCGGGTGTTGCGGGGCGGGATCTGGGCGGTATTGGCGACGAAGCCCCGTTCGGCGTCGTTGGCGGAGCTGGCGATGGGCAGATCGAGCAGGGAGTCATGAAGTTGGCGACGGTGATGACATCGCCGCCGTCGGCCGCGTAATAGACGCGCTTGGTCTCGTCGTCGCGGATGAACTGGCTGCCGGCGAAGACCCAGTTGCGGGTCAGCAGCTTGCCGGTCTTTTCGTCCTTGATCCAGGAGCGGGCGTCGGCTTTGTGGATCTTGCCATCCGTACCGTACCACTGGAGGTCGATCTGGATGGGGGTGCCGGCCGGGGGTTCGAATTGCGGCTGGAAGCGCACGGGGTGGCCGACCTGGGCGCCGGTCAGAAGCAGGCCGGCGTGGATGCTCCGGGGCTCGGCGGCTGATGGCCAGGATGGACTCGTGCTCCTTGGTCTGCTCGCGGCAGAGCAGGTGTTCGAGCGCGCCTTCGCGGAGCGCGACGCGCGCGCGGAGCACGAGGGTCCGGTGCGCCGGGTCGAACCAGAGGTCCTTGCCCAGGGCTTTCCAGGCGGGGTCCGGCTGAAACAGGTCGGGGGCGGGCTTGGTCGGCTCGTTCTGCGCGCCGAGCAGCGCGGCCAGCAGGGCAAGGGCCCACATGGGAGGACTCCAAAACGGGAAGGGGGGTTTTCTGCGCCATCTTATCGCATCTCAGGAAAGAAATGCCCGTTTTCCCCCATCCCGGAGGGATGGCAGCCATTAGCCCCGGTTCGCGCAGCGCAACCGGGGTGGGTGAGCGAAGACGCGTCTCCGGATGAATCGATGAGCCTTGCCTTACCGGTGGTGGCGCTGCGCTGACCACCGGCTAAGGGCTGCCATCCCTCCGGGATGAAGAGCGGCGCGCACAGAACCGCCGGCAGACATCGAGCCTGCCGGCGGTCGGTCGCGTGGGGAAGTGGGTCATCGGGGTCGGCCCGGAGCGGAGAGATCACTCCGGGTCGAGGTGGGTCAGTACGTGGCCTCGACGCGCGGGATGCCGAGCCGTTCTTCCTCTTCCTCGAGGATGATGATCCGCGGCGTGACCATGAGCATCAGGCTATCGGTCGTGCGGCCGATGCCGATGTTCCGGAAGAGGCGGTCGATGAGCGGCGTCTTGGACAAAATCGGCACGCCGAACTCCTTGCGTTCCTCGTGCATCCGCTTCACGCCGCCGAGCAGGACGGTGCCGCCGTCGGGGACCGTCACCGTGGTGGAGATGAGCGTCTGCGAGAAGATCGGCAGTTGGATCGAGCCGTTGATGCCCACGCCCGTGCCGCCGAAGCCGCCGCCGCCGACCGCCGCCGGGATGGTGAAGGTATCGAACCCCTGGAGGACGTTGAAGGTCGGCGACAACGTCATGCGGACGTAGCGTCGATCCGCGGAGACGACCGGCGTGACGCTCATGAACACGCCGTCGGGGAACGTGCTCACCGTGGGACTGAAGGCGACGGCACCGGCACCGACGATCGGCTGGAGGGAGGCGACATAGTTGTGCATGGTCGAGTTGTTGATGTACGCCATCGCTCCGTTGAACGTGGTGACCTTGGGCGCCTGGACGATGTTCGCCCGGGAATCGCCCTGCACGGCGGTGACGAACAGGTACACCTCCAGGTCGCTCAGAAACGCCAGGCCGAACTGGGCCCCGGTGTTCCCCGTCAGGGCGTTGAACGGCGTGATCGCCGAGTAGCTGTCCTGGGTGAAGGGGAGCATCAGGTTCGGGTTGAACTGCGGGGCTGTTGATGTCCGTGGTGGGACCGCCCATGCCGACGATCAACGGCTTCTGATTGCCGTAGCTGTGATCGCGGATCGGGTTGATCAGGTAGGGCGAGGCCGCGGTGGTGGTACCCGTGGTGCCACCGCCGGGAGCGACCGGGACCGCGGCCGGATTCGGCACCGCGAACGAGCTCTTCTTGCCCACGGCGTTGGACTGGATGGCGAAGTCGAAGTCCACGCCGATCTGCTCGAAGAAGCTGTCGGAGACGGTGATGAACCGGACCTCGACGGAGATCTGCATGTCCTGGAGCCGGCGGAGCTGCCGGAGCAGGTCGACGATCTCGTCGTGGACCTCGGAGGTATGGCGGATGATCAGGCTGATGTTGAGGTAGAACGGCGTGATGGTGCCGAAGCCGCCGCCCTCGGCCGCGCCGCCCGCGGCACCGGCGGCGCCACCGCCGAGGCCGAAGCCGCCGGCACCTGCCGCACCCGCACCTGCGCCGGCTTCCTCCGTGCCTTCCCGCCAGGTCCCCGGCGCCACCGAGGACTTGATGAGCTGGATGAGCGGCTCGAAGTCAATATTGTCGTTGCGGTCGCCGTAGGTCACCTGGCCCGCGCCCCCGTTCGTGGGGAAGGACGCGGGCATGCCCGCGCTGGGCTGCGGGAACCCGCCGCCCGGGTTCGACGGCGAGAAGCTCGGGTTGTCCGCGGGATTGGCCGCACCGCTGGCGTCGCCCGCGCCGGGCTTGTGCCGCTTGTTCGGCGAGATCACCAGGTCGCCGACCGCGTACGCGACCGGATAGGTCTTGTACCGGCTGGCCTGCGGGCTGGTGATCAACAGCACGCCGTCGTCCACCTTGTAGGTCAGGTGGTACGGGGCGAGCAGGTACTTCAGCGCCGCCTTGAGCTTGATCTCCTTGGCCGAGAGCTGGACCGGCGAGTTGAGGGTCAGGCCCTCCTCTTGCAGCGCCGCCGGATCGACGACGATGTTCATGCCGGTGTAGCTGGTCAGGTAGTTGATGGTCTCGCCGAGCGACTGCTCCTTGTCCATGTTCAGCGTGATCCGCTCGTTGAGCTTGGACTCGATGGCCACGTCGCCCGGGTCCTTCTTGCGACGTTCTGGGCGGCCATCTCGCGGCGGTTCTTGGACAGCTCGGCGAAGTCCTTGGGGAAGCGGATGCCGTTGTGCTGGACGATCGGATCGAGGACGGAGGCCGCGTCGGCGTCCTGGAAGGCGGTCAAGGCGCCTTCTTCCTTGTCGGCCTTGATCTGCTTGTCGCGCTCGTAGTGCCGCTTGATGCGGGTGACGGTCGCCAGGGCGGTGGCCGAGACATTGTTCGGGTCGATCTCGGGAACCCGCTTGGCAAGCTGTTCGGCCTCCATGAGGTTGCCGAGCGCCTCGGCCTCCTTGGCCTTCTTGAACAGCTCCTCGACCTGCTTCTGCTTGGCCAGGTCGGCTTCGAGGATGCGCAGCCGCTTGGCCTCGATCTCGGCGCGGAAGGTCTTGTCCTGCATCTTGCGGTCGAAGGCGCCCTTGTCCTTCTTGGCCAGCTCGATGGCGACTTCGAGGCGGCGGACCATGGTCTTCTTGGCCGCGGCGCTGACCTCGGCGGCCTGGACCGCCTTGAGCGCCTGCTGCAAGACCTCGATGCCCTTCTCGGGATCGGTCTCGAGCAAGCGGCGCGCCTCGGCGACCTTGGTGCCGACCTCGACGTTCATCTTCTGGGCCTGGACCGCCTCGGCGTCATCGACGGCGCCGAGGGTGGCGTGCCCGGATTTCTCACCCGGAATGCGCGCCAGCAGGTCCTGGACCTTCTGGAGCAGCGACTCGTCCTGGATCTCGATGCTGGTGATCTCGTTCAGGAGGGCGCAGGGCGCGGTCGAAGTCCGACTTGCGCAGGGCGTCGAGGGCGGCCTCGTAGAGCTTCAGCGCCGCCCTGGCCGGCGAGGGCGATCTGGGCGAGCACGTCGTCGGCCTTGGCCTCGACGCCGAAGCCGCCCGCCTTGGCCTGCTGGGCCCGCTTGCGGGCCTCGTCGAAGTTGCCGGCGGCCATCAGGCTGGTCGCCTGCTGCAAAAGCGTCTCGCCCGGGTTGGCCGGGGCGCTCGCCGCGGGCTGGTCGGTCAGCACGGGCGCGGCGTCGGCGGGCTTCGGCGCTTCGGCCGGGGCCGGCGTTTCCGTCAGGGTCGGCACCGCGGCGGGCGCATCGGCCGGCGCCGGGGTCGTCGCATCGGCCGGCGCCGGAGCCGGTTGCGGGGCCGCCGCCATGTTGGCCGGGAACGGGTCGCCCAGCGCCGACGGCGCGGCCGCGGCGGCCGGGGCCGGGGCCGGATCGGCGCCGGCCGGAGTCAAGGTCAAGGCGGGGGCGGGCGCCTGCGTCTGCACGACCGTCGGGTCGCTGGTGCCCGCGGGCGGCGCCGCCTGCTGGAGCCGCTGGGACTCGACGGACTTCGCGGCGAACGCTTCGCGGTTGCCGGCGGCGAGCAAATCGTTGGCCTCGCGCTCGGCGCGGGCGCTGGCGGTCTCGGTGGCCGGCGTGCCCTGGGCACGAGCCATCGCCAGATCGTGCAGCACCGCCTCGGCCCGATCGGCTGTCAGGGGCGGCACGACGTTCATGGTCTGGGCACGCCTGGCCTTCTGCTCGGCCACATCAAGCTGGCCGGCGGCCATCGCGGCGCGGGCTTCCTGGATGAGCACCGCGTAAATGTCCTGGCTGACCCCGGCGGCCGGGCCGGCGCGGCGCACCTGGTCGCGGTTGCGGAGCGCGTGGGCCGCCGCCAGCACCTTCTCGGGGTTATCCTCGAGCATGCCATAGCGCAGGTTCCACGCGGCGACCTCGTTGGCCAGCCCCTCGGCGGTATCAATCTGACCGCTGGCCAGCGCGGCGCGGGCCTGCTGGAGCCGAACCTTCGCCTGGGTCCGGTCGCCCTTGGTCTGGGGCGCGTTCGCCATCGCCGCCGCCGCCGCGACCTGCTTGGGCCGAAGCTTGGCGATGGTCGCGTCGACGCGTGCCGGGGTGTCGTCGAAGAGGGTCCAGTGGATATTCATCTGCTTGACTTCGGCCACCTTCTGGGCGGCCTCGTCGTAGCGTCCCTGGGCGATCATCTCGCGGGCCTGCTGGAGCAGCCAGCGGCCGGTCTGCTTGTCGTCACCGGCCCGCAGCGTGGTCCCGGTCGGCGCCGCGACCACCGCGGGCGGAACCTGCTGCGCCGCCGCGGGATCGGCTGGCGCGCCGGGGCCGCGGGTGGAGCCTCCGTGGGGGCGGCCGCGCTGATCGGGGCCACACCGGGATCGGCCGGCGCCGGGCTCGGGCTGCCCGGCAACTTGGCCTTCAGATCATCGAGGGACTGCTGTTCCTCGACGGTGAGCAAATCGCGGTAATCGTTGGCGGCCTTGAGGTACTGGGCCGCCTCGGCGTTTCGTCCAGTCTGGATCAGCCACGCCGCCGCCTTGACGTAATCACGCGGAGGCGCCGGCGGTGCGGGCCGGGCCGTGGGCGGGGGCGCCGTGCTATCGGGTGGTGCGCCCTCCGTGGCCACCCCCCACATGCCGAGGGTCAAGAGGACCGTAAGCGTTTTGAGGCTTCCCAACGCGACCTCCTTTCGCCGCTCCTGGAGCCGACCGCCGACTTCCCTGACGGCGGCTTCTCAGCGAGATGACTCCAGGGCGACAGACCTGTATCCGGTAGCGCTGCCTGGGCCGCCTTTCCCGAAGGAACGGCGACAATCAACCCAGAATCGAATCAGCCGGCTCGGCTTGTGGGCGCAAGGGAGACGGGAAAAGACAACGCGGCGGTGTCTTACCCCAGCCTTCCCGGCCGGTCAACCCGAATCAATCAGCACAATCCCCCTCACGGGGGCTTCGCGCCGAATCCTGTGAACTTCTATCGGTTGCACCGATCGTCGGGCTTTTCTCGATTTTTCCCGGACGTCCGATTATTCGGACGCCGATCGGCCGCTCTTTCGGAGAGTCGAGCCGCGGGATTCCAGATTCCAGATTCCAGATTCCAGATTCCGCATGCCGGATATCCAAGCTTCTGTAGTCGATTGGACATCCAGCATCCGGCATCCGGCATCCGGCATCCGGCATCCGGCATCCGGCATCCGTCATCCGGCATCCGGAATCCGGAATCCGGAATCAGTCATCCGGCATCCGGAATCCGGAATCTGGCATCTGGAATCCGGAATCTGGAATCCGGAATCTGGCATCTGGAATCCGGCATCTGGAATCCGGCCGCAAGTGACAAGGGCCAAACCTCTGCCGTACAATGCCCGGACCGAACCGACACGACCTCAACCCATGATGAGACGGACTCTGCATGAGCGACTGGGCGATCCGCGTCCGGGACCTGCACAAGCGTTACGATGGCCGCGACGGCCCGGTCCACGCCGTCGCCGGGATCGATCTGGATGTGCCCGCCGGCATCTGTTTCGGCCTGCTCGGACCGAACGGGGCGGGCAAGACGACCACCATCGAGATCCTCGAAGGTCTGAACGTGCCGACCTCGGGCGATGTCGAGGTGCTCGGCCGCCGCTGGAACACGGACGAGACCGAGATCCGCGAGCGCATCGGCGTGAATTTGCAGGAAACCCGCTTTCAGGACAAGTCCACCGTCCGCGAGACGGTCCAGCTTTTCCGCAGCTTCTACCGCCAGGGCCTCGACCCGGACGAGACGCTCCGCCGGGTGGCCCTGGAATCGAAGGCGCGGGCGTACGTCGAGACGCTTTCCGGCGGGCAACTGCGACGATTAGCGGTGGCCGTGGCGCTGGTCGGCGATCCCGAGCTGCTCTTCCTCGACGAGCCGACGACCGGGCTCGATCCCCAGGCGCGCCGGCAGCTCTGGGACGTGATCGATGATCTGCGGGCCCAGGGGCGGACGATCCTGCTGACGACGCACTACATGGATGAGGCCGAGAAGCTCTGCAACCAGGTGGCCATCATCGACCTGGGCAAGGTCATCGCGCTGGGCAAGCCCGCCGAGCTGATCGCCCGCCTGGGAGGCGAGCACGTCGTCGAGTTCGCCGTGAACGAGATGGGACCGCCTCCCGACGCCTTCGAGCCCCTGCCGACGGTGCGTCAGGCCCGGGGCGACAGCGACGGCTACGCCCTGACCGTGGGTGCGCCCCACGCGGCGATCCCGGCCCTGCTCGATTTTCTGGAAGAGGCGCACCTGACCCTGGCCCGGCTCACGACCCGGCACGTCAGTCTCGAAGATGTTTTCGTCCAGCTCACCGGCCGGCACCTCCGCGACGGCGAGCCGGAACCGGCCTATGGACCCGCCTCGTCTGCGCACGGGGGCGCCGGGCAAGACGAGGCGCGTGAGGCGCGTAGGGTGCGTCAAGTCCGCGCCGACGCACCTCTTCTCTTTCGATACCCATCGTGAGAGAAGAGGTGCGTCGCGCGGACTTGACGCACCCTACAAGATGCCGGCTCAATCAGAGTCTGTAGCAAGGTCATCGGGTTGGTTTGAGCATCTCAGCCCTGGAGGGGCGACATCGTAAAGCCTGGGGCGTCAGCCCCAGGAAAAGCAGGGGCGAGATCGCTTTGAGCTCCGGCTTCCTGGGGCTGACGCCCCAGGCTTTACGATGTCGCCCCTCCGGGGCTGGCTCAGAAAACCCGGCAACGATGCTACAGTCTCCTCAATCACCGGAAGACACACGTCCCAGCGTGAGGTTATCGAGATAGAACGTGGCCGGGCCGTCCGCTTCGGACGAGAACCCGAACCAGTTCAGCGCGCGGAACTCCGGATCACAAGGCAAACTGACGTGGACGCTCGCCGCGCCGGGCATGCGGACCTCCAGGTCAAACTGTCCCCGCGCCTGGCGGCCGACGCCGCAGCCGATCACGAAGTCCACCCACTTCCCCTCCGGCATCGTGCCCAGCCGCTTGCCTCGCCGCCGTCAAGGTGCCGTCGGCCGCGATCGCCAGATTGGGACCGACATGATAAGGACTCTCATTGTCGCGCCACTGGTGCGACAGGATCGCGCCCCGTTCCTGGCGCAGCGAGAACTGCGCGTGCAAACGGCCCGATCGGTAGTCGGTCACGTAATACAGGTGCGGGTTGAACCGCTGTTGCTGGCCCGAGGCGTCGGTGAACTTCAGGCTGTGCTTGCCGTGGGCGGCCGTCTCGTCGGTGACGCGGATGACGGCCTGGCTGTTTTCCTCGTGCGTGACCGCCAGCGCGGCCTTCTGGCCGACGGGCGTGTCTTCGAAATCATCGGCGACCGGCGGCGGCGGGGGCGGCGGCGGGAAGGCGCGGGCCACGTTGGCGTATTTCGCCTCGGCCGGGCGCGGCGTGCTGCCGGCGTTGCTCACATCCGGCGACGGGCAGCCGATCTGCGCGGCGGGCGAATCGGGCTCTGGAGCCGGAAATCATCGTGCGCGGGATCGACGAACTTCGGGTCGGCGACGATCGAGTGCTGGATCGTGCCCGCGCTTCTGCCAGGCGGCCAGGTCGTCGTTGCCGAACCGGACCGGCTTGCCGCCGTGCCAGTAGAGGTTCTCGTCGATCACGTAGTGCTCGTCGTCTTTCCAGTTGCTGCCCAGCACGTTCCCCTCGGTGTAGGCCACGATGTTGTGGCGGAAGAAGAACGAGATGTGCGGCTCGGAGCGGGTGCGCATGAGCTGCGGTCCGGGTGCGTCGACGAAGACGTTCTTCTCGACAACGTTCTCCTTGCCGTAGTGCTGGTGCAGGTTGCCGGTCTTGCAGCGATAGACGACGTTCCCCTCGGCGTGGATGTCCGTCGAGCCCTCGTCGAAGTAGATGCCCCAGCCGCCGTAGTCGAACGAGTTCACATCATGAAACCGGTTGCCGATGATGACGGTCCCCGGCGAGACGCCCAGGCTGTAAATCGCGCCCATGTCGCTCAAGACGCCCTGGCCAAGCTGGAAGACGTGGTTCGCCTCGAAGCGGTTGTGATGCGCGCCGCTGGGACCATAACCCCACGACCAGCCGACCGACAGGCCGCTGTAGTACAGGTCGCGGATCGTGTTGTGCGACACGGTATTGTCATGCGCATGGCCGATCCAGACGCCGACGGCCGCCGGATGGAGCCGTCCGCCCGCGGCGATCAGGCAGTTCTCGACCGTGTTGTGACTGGCCTGCAACTCCTCCTTGCGCAAGGTCGTCTCGCCGATCTTGACGCCGCCGCCGCCGAGATCGGCCAGCGTGCCACCCACGACCGCGTCATGCTGGCAGGCCTCGCCCCAGGAAATCGCATAGCTGCCGATATGCTCGACCGAGCACCCGTCGAGCGTGCAATGCCGCGCCCCACCGCCTCGATGGCCGCGCCGAGATTCACCTCGGCCTGCGGGAAGCTGTTCCCCTCCGGCGGCGTGTTCCAGTTCGTATGAGCGAAGCTCAGCCCCTGGAACTTGAGATGCTCGACCCAGCGCCCGGCGGCCACGTCGCCGTTCAGCTTCACCAGCGTCTCGATGCGAGGCGCGACGACCTCGGTCTTGCTCGGGTCTTCACCCGGCTTCGGGATGTACGTCAAAACGCCCGCCTTGCGGTCGAGATACCACTCGCCGGGCGTGTCGAGCGCCTCCTTGACGTTCTCGACCAGATAGCGGCGTCCGGTGGAAAGCTTCGAATACGCCTGCCGCCCGCGCGTGGTGCCGGTGAACGTGACGGTCTTTTCCGCCTCATCGACCGCGGCGATGTGGAACCGCGCCATGGTCCAGACCTGGAACGCGAGGATCTCCACATCGTTGAGGTTCGCCCAGCCCGATTTGAGCTCGCCGGCCTTGAACCGGAACCGATTATCGCCCCGGCCCTGGACGTCGGCGGATGGCTCCATCTCCGCGTTGATGAAGAAATACCCGTCCTTCGGCAGCCGGGGACGGTACCGCCGCTCGCCGCCGACGAACAATTGCGCGAAGTTCCATTTGCCGGCCTTCACATCCGGCAATTCGACCGTCCAGCGTCCGCCGTCGGTTTTCCACCCGGTCAGCTTCTCGCCGCCGCAGACCTCGGGCGTTTCGCCGGGTGCCGCTTGATACACGACCGGCGCCTGGGCGGTCCCCGAATCCTCGGGCGTGAAGACCAGCGGCTCCGTCAGACGATAGGTCCCGCCGCGGACTTGCACCACGATCGCCGCCGCGCGGTTCGGCTCGGCCTTGCGCAGCTCACGCACGGCTTTCTGAGCGCGCCCGAGACTCGCAAAGGGGCCGTCTTTGCCGTCGGCCGTGGGCGCGGCTAGGCGGCCGGACCAGGCGTCGTTGCCGTTGGTGGCGACCACGAAATCCGGCTCCGCCGCCCCGGCCCGCACGGCCAGAAAGGCGAGAATGGCCAGAGCACTCGCGCTCGCAAGGACTCGGTGTGATGGTCTCATCGGTGGTTCTCGGGTTTGGGAATCCAGGACACGCACGGTCTTCTCATGGAAAGCAAGACCGCGGCCCGGATTCTAACCCGGCCGGAAAGGCCAGTCAGCTATGCAGTGGTCTCGCCTGGGGGAGACAAGTCTTGTAGGGTGGGTCAGCGCAGTGCAACCCACCATCAATCCGTATGAATCGGTGGGTTGCGCTGCGCTGACCCACCCTACAAGACTGAGTGAGGCAGACCGGATCATCGGCGATGGTCTGGCATTCCTACTCCTTCAAGACAACCAGCCCAGCAACAGCGGGTAAGGCGATGATGCCAGACTTGTAGGGTGCGTCGAGTCCGCGATGACGCACCTCTTCCTCGTGACAGGTCGGCGAAGGTGCGTCTACAAGACTGCGCTGACCCACCCTACAAGACAGCGCGGAGCATGAGCGCATCACGACACCCGAGATTCGGGAATGTCTCTCTCCCCGCCGCGTGAGGTATAGTTCGCAACCAGATTGAAATGCAAATCGGCTTCGGATAGCCTGACCGTGGCGAGAGCGAAGGGTCGCCGGGATGCTTCTTCGTATCGACACATAGCCCGCTCTCCCCCGGGCTGGGACGAGACCCGCGACATGAACATCAGCGTGAGCTGTCCGCAGTGTCAGAAGCGGTATTCTCTCGATGAGACACTGGCGGGCAAACGGATCAAATGCGGGCAATGCGGCCAGATCACCACTGTACCCGCGCCGACGAAACCGAAACCGGCCCCGGTGCCCGCTCCCGCATCCGCACTGGCCCCCTCGGGCCTCTCCGCCGTGGATCTGTACGGGCTCGATAAAGGCCCGGCGCAGCCCAAGGCCGCACTCGCGAGGGAGGATCAGGATGAAGCTGACCCGCTACTACAGCGAAGGCCGGTCAGCTTCAAGCTGGACTGGGCCCAGAGAATCAAGACCTTTCGTTTCCTCGGCCTCGGCGTGTGGGACCTTTCCGTCTTGTTCGTGTTGGTCTCCTACCCTCTTTACTGGTACATGAGGGCACGTGCTCTGCATTTCGATCCCTTTCCCATCTTGATTGTCCACATGATTTTTTTCCTTCCCGTTTTGCTCGTCGCGTGTGCTATCAGGGGAACCATCCTCGAACTCCGAGCACCGAAGAAAAAAGGCAAGCGAGTGCGCATTCTCGGCCTGAGCGGTCCCCTCATCGGGCTTCTGCCGTTGGCAGCCCTCCTTCTCATCATCCTCGATCTCACTTGGACCGGGACGGGGACCGTTGTCGGCGCACTTCTGGTCCTACTGGGAATCGCGATCTCGGCAAGCGGATCGATCAACTCGCGGCCGCTCTTTCGCGACTTCAGCGGTACCGATCGCTTGTTTTCAGTGTTTGCGCCTTATTTGTTCTTCCGGATCCTTGTGAGCGAGGCGAAGGTCGAGAAACGCACGTTCCTGCTGAGTGTCTTTCTCGGGGGCTCGATCATGGTGGTGGGCATCCTGTCCCTCGTCGTGAGCCTGACCGCGCACCGTTAACCAACGCCTTCGAAATGAGTCTTGTAGGGTGCGTCAAGTCCGCGATGACGCACCTCTTCCTCGTGACAGGTCGGCGAAGGTGCGTCATCGCGGACTCGACGCACCCTACATGATTACATTCTTATTCCAATCCCAATTCCCGTTTCAGGGCCTCGTGAGAGACGGGCGGAAATGGGGACGCGGCGGAAATGGGGACGTAGCGAATGACTTCGAGATTCGCTACGTCCCCTTCGCCGGCACGTAGGGCGCAGGATTTCCGCAACGCGGGACGGTCGGATCACGATGATGTCGAGGGAGGCTCGCCTTGCGCGACACGCCTGGGGTCCATCATCGTGAGATCGCCGTCATGACCGTCAGCACCCGGAAAATCGAAGCCAATCGCCGCAACGCGCAGAAAAGCACCGGCCCGAAATCGCGATCGGGCAAGGCCCGGGTGAGCCAGAACGCACGCCGGCATGGACTGCGCCGCCAAGGAAATCCAGTTCTCCAACGCCGAGAAATGCCGCCGCTGGCGCTTGCTCAAAAAATGGACGGCCTACCGCCAGCCAGGTACGGAGTACGAGCACGCCCTCATCGAACGAATTGTCACGGCGCAAGTGGTACTGGAGCGCCTTCGCTTCATGCAGGAGGAGGACTGCGCCGAGAATCGCCTGGCGGCCCGGAACTGGATCGAGGCGCACCCGGAAGACCGCGATCGGCTGGAAGCGATGGCCACGACCGGCCTGACGGTCGAGATCATGCGCTTCAGCGTGCGCCATGAGTCGCACTGGTCCCGCGTCCTGTTCCAGGCGCTCGAAGCGCTCGACGCGGCGCAGGTGCAGTGCGCACAAATTCCCACAAAACATATTCCACCGCAAGGACTTACGGCGGAAAACGAGGACCACGAAGAGACCCCTTGCAAAGTGTCCAATCAAAGCTACCGAGGAAACCGCCGAAGAGGTTCCGGAGCAAGAAGTTGCGGCCGAACCCGCAGTGCCGTACCGGTTCGCGGTGGTGGCTTCCGACGAGGAAAACCGCGCGGCGCAGGACCCCTTCACGGCCCCCGAGTCGCCTTCCGAAGTCATGATCAAGCCGTGGCTTGCGTCTCGGATGGGACGCCGGCTCGGGCTGGCGGCGGCGGTGCTGGCGCTCGTCTGGATCGCCGGCGCGACGCCCCGGCAGCGCGCGGCCGTCGGGCCGGGACCGGGCGGCCGGCTCGGGGCGGCGGCGGGAACTCGTTGCGAGGGGAGGGGGGATACGGTAGAATTTGGCTTGCTCCCGAGGTGCACCGGCGCCTCGAACCCGCCAGATCAGTCCACACGAAGATCGCGTCGCGCTCCCGCGTCTCTCGGGGGTTGGCCGGAGGACAGGCTCATGGCGCTCCCCAAGGTTGTCATCGTGGGCCGGCCGAACGTCGGCAAATCGTCGCTCTTCAACTGGCTCTCCGGCCGCCGGATCGCCATCGTCGATCCCACCGCGGGCGTCACCCGCGACCGCGTCGGCTCGCTGGTGCAGATCGGCGACGGACCGCGAGCCGCGGTTCTTCGAGCTGGTCGATACCGGCGGCATCGGCATGGTCGATCGCGACGACCTGAGCGAGCACGTCGAGGGCCAGATCGAGACGGCCATGAACGAGGCGGACTTGATCCTCTTCGTGGTGGATGTCCGCGAAGGCCGCATGCCCCTCGATGAGGAGGTGGCGGAGCGGCTGCGCTACGTCAACAAGCCGGTGATCCTGGTCGTGAACAAGGCCGACGCCCCCGTGCATCGACGCCCGGGGCGAGGAGTTTTACAAGCTGGGCCGGGGCAAGCCGGTGCATGTCTCGGTCCTCCAGAATCGCAACCGGAACGCCCTGCTGCGGCTGATCGCCGAGCGGCTGCCCTTCGAGTCGGACCAGCGGCCGGCCGAGGCCATGATGAAGGTGGCCGTGGTCGGGCCGTCCCAACACGGGCAAATCGACCTTCATCAACACGCTGGCCCACGCCGAGCGGATGATCGTCTCGGAAGTTCCCCGGCACGACCCGCGACGCGGTCGATGTCCGCTTCGAGCTCGACGGCCTGCCGTTTCTCGCCATCGACACGGCCGGCGTGCGCCGCAAGGCCAAGATTCGCGACGATCTGGACTATTATTCGATCCACCGCGGCGAGCGGTCGATCCGCCGCGCCGACGTCGTCCTGCTCTTCCTGGACCCGACCCAGGGCGTCTCGCGGCTGGACAAGCAACTGGCCGAGTACATCTCCGAGCAGTACAAGCCTTGCGTCTTTGTCTTGAACAAGTGGGACATGATGCTCGGCGACACGGGCGACGATTCGACCACGGCCATGCAGAAGACCGCGTGGGCGGTGCAGCATGCCTTCCGCATGATGTCCTATGCACCCATCGCCTTTATCACCGCCAAGACGGGCAAGAACGTCAAGGCGCTGATCAACCTGGGCCAGGCGATGTTCAAGCAGGCGAACAAGCGCGTGGGGACGAGCACCTTAAACCGCGTGCTCCGCGACGCGGTGGCCGCGCACCCGCCCTCCACGCGCGAGAACCGCCAGCCGAAGGTCTTCTACGCCACCCAGGTCGGCACCGCGCCGCCGACGATCGTGCTGTTCGTGAACCGGCCGTCGCTGTTTGATCCCACCTATCAGCGCTATCTCTTGAACATCTTCCGCGAAAAGCTGCCGTTCCGGGACATTCCCATCAAGCTCTACCTGCGGGCACGCTCCCAGACCGATCCCCAGGCCGCGGCGCGCGGCCACCTCGAGCGGACCGGCGGCGAGTCCGAAGAGCCCGCCTGGGTCGGCGATCTGGACCATGAGGTCAACGAGCTGCTCGACGACTTGCCGTCCTGACCCGTCCGCGTTGGCCTCCATGAACTACCTGAACCCAGCTTCGCTCGGGTGCCACGGGTTCCGCTTTGGGAACCCGTGCTTGTCGGCCCCGGACACGGGTTCCCAAAGCGGAACCCGTGGCACCCGAGCTCTCCGGCAGAACGCCCCGGACTGCTGGTGACAGTCTCCGACCGTCTCGGAATCCCGGGGGACCCATCCACCATTTTCGAGCGTGTTTTTTTATTGCTTTTGCGCGCAAGCTGCGCTATCGTAAGATGCGATAGCTCGTCTGATCGCGCAACTCGTCCGACTGCTCTTTGCCGCCTGGGCCGACGTGCGGGGTTCCGGCTTGGTTTCTGATTTGAGGCTCTCCACCCGTCCGCAGCCTCCGGAGAGCCAGCCGCGTTCCGCCCGCAGGTTTTGGCTCGGCTTCTCAATAGATGTCTCTCGCTTCCCGCCGGGATACACTCTTTGGAGGGTGCCACCGCGGGGATCGTGTCACCGCGTCTAGCTTCTGATGCGTTCGTTTCGTTTCGATCGGCCGATGCCTGAGAGAGCCTGACATGTCGAGCCTGCAACACAAGCTGGATCGTGTGCGCCGGCCGCGCGTGCAGATCACCTACGACGTCGAGACCAACGGCGCGATGCAGAAGATGGAGCTGCCCTTCGTCGTCGGCGTGCTGGCCGACCTGTCCGGCCAGCCGTCCAGCGCCGCTGCGTCCGCTCAAGGAGCGGAAGGCGGTCAACATCGACCGCGACAACTTCAACGACGTGCTGGCCAAGGCGACGCCGCGGGTGGCGATGAAGGTCCAGAACCGGCTGACCGACGAGGACACCAAGCTGGCCGTCGAGCTGAACTTCAAGACGATGGACGACTTCGAGCCGGCCCGCGTCGCCGAGCAGATCGCCCGCGCTCAAGGAGCTGCTGGAGATGCGGCTGCGAGCTGACGCAGCTCCTGAGCAAGATGGAAGGCAACGACAAGCTCGAGCAGCTTGCTGGCCGACGTCCTGAGCAACACCGAGAAGGCCAAGGACCTGGCCAAGCAGATGGGGATCGGCGGATCGGACGATCCGACGGCGACCCCTGAAGCGGAGAACGACCTCATGAGCACCGGACCGAAGCAAGCCACAGGCCGCCGCCGCCGCCGCCGCAGACCGTCGGAAGCCCCCGACCTGCTCGAGCCAGGTCATCGCGGCGACCCGGCCGCAGAGCGCCGATCGAGCAGGACCGGGCCAAGGATTACTTCCGGCAGTTCCTCGACCAGGCCGTCAAGCCGGGCCAGGTCGTCTCCAAGGACGTCGAGACCAACATCAAGGCCTGGATCGGCGAGATCGACAAGAAGCTCTCGGCCCAGCTCAACGAGGTCCTCCACGACCCCGACCTCCAGCAGCTCGAATCGACCTGGCGCGGGCTGCACTACCTGGTCCACCAGTCGGAGACCGGCGAGAGCCTCAAGATCCGCGTGCTGAACGTCAAGAAGCAGGAGCTGTTCAAGGACCTGGAGAAGGCCGTCGAGTTCGACCAGAGCAACCTGTTCAAGAAGATCTACGAGGAAGAATACGGCCAGCTCGGCGGCCAGCCGTACGGGATGCTGGTGGGCGACTACGAGTTCGGCCGCACCGCCGAGGACGTCAGCCTGCTCAAGATGATCTCCGGCGTCGCCGCGGCGGCGCACGCGCCGTTCGTCGCCAACGCCGGCCCCGAAGATGTTCAACTTCGACAGCTTCACCGAGCTGGCCAACCCCCGCGACCTGGCCAAGATCTTCGAGGCGGTCGAGTACGCCGCCTGGAAGTCGTTCCGCGAATCGGAGGACTCGCGCTACGTCGCCCTGGCCATGCCCCGGGTGCTGGCCCGGCTCCCCTACGGCGCAGAACTTCAAGCGGGTCAACGAGTTCAACTTCGAGGAGGAGGTCGACGGCAAGGAGCACAACAACTACTCCTGGATGGGCGCGGCCTGGGCCTACGCGGCGCGGATCACCGACGCCTTCGCCCAGTACGGCTGGATGGCCCGGACCCGCGGCGTCGAGGGCGGCGGCAAGGTCGAGGGCCTGCCGGTGCACACCTTCCCCACCGACGACGGCGACGTCGCCATGAAGTGCCCGACCGAGATCGCCATCTCCGACCGCCGCGAGTTCGAGCTGTCCAACCTCGGCTTCCTGCCGCTGCTGCACGCAAGGGGAGCGACTTCGCCGTCTTCATGGGCGCCCAGTCGTGCCAGAAGCCCAAGACCTACTTCGACCCGGCCGCCAACGCCAACGCCGAGCTGTCGGCCAAGTTCAACCTGCATCCTCTGCACCTCGCGCTTCGCCCACTACCTCAAGGTGATGGCGCGCGACAAGATCGGCTCGTTCATGGAGGTCGGCGACTGCGGCGCCTGGCTCAACAACTGGATCAAGCAACTACGTCGTCGCCAATCCCGAGGACGTCGGCGACGACGATCAAGGCCGAGTAGCCGCTGGCCGACGCCAAGGTCGAGGTCCGCGCGGTCAAGGGCAAGCCGGGCTGGTACGAGGCGGTCGCCTATCTCCGGCCGCACTTCCAGCTCGAGACCCTCTCGACCTCGATGCGCCTGGTGGCCGAGGTCCCGAAGAAAGCGTGAAGTCCCGGGCCCGCGTCACGCCCCTGCCGGCCCTTCGTAATTCCCGCGAGGGGCGAGAAACAGCCGAATCCCCTGAGTGCGAGAACAACCTGTCATGTTGCTGGTTCCATTTCGATCCTGTCTGGATGAAGCCAGTGTGATGGGTCGATTCTCATGTGCAAGAGGAGTTCCTCAGTCATGTCTTTCGATGCTTTCATTTGGTTTGAGAACGACGACGGGTCGGCGCCATCAAGGTGGAAGGCGGAGACCACGGACGCCACCTACACGGCGAACAAGGCGTTCGAGATCTTCTCGTTCTCGTGGGGCGCCTCGAACCCCACGACCATCGGCTCCGGGGGTGGTGGCAGCGGCGGCGGCAAGGTCTCGGTCTCCAGCTTCAACGTCATGAAGAAGTCGGAGAACTCCTCGCCCAACTTCTTCGCTGCCTGCTGCAACGGTGGCAGCACTACGGCGACGGCCCACGTGGTGCTGCGCAAGGCGGCCGGCACGGCCGGCAAGACCGGCACGAAGTTCTTCCAGTACGACTTCAAGGACGTCATGGTCGAAGCGATCCAGTGGTCGGGCTCCTCGGGCGGTGACGACACGCCGACCGAATCGGTCAGCTTCGCCTTCGGCGCCTGTCCAGATCACCTACACGCACGCAGAACGCGGACGGGACCAAGGGCACCGACAATCGCCAAGTCCTGGAGCCTGGTCAACAACGACGACAACTGTCGGGGTCTGAACGGTCATCGACCAGAGCACGCGCCGGCGGTCGCGGTCCGAGGACGAGTTTCCCTCGTACCACTCACGCCGGCGCTGTGCAGGTTCTCCGCCGTTTCTCCGAAACCCCGCCACGAGTAGTGTCCACGCTCACGAATGCGTCGAAGTCGCACGACCGGGAGGCCGGGCACATGACCGCCAGCGAGCTCTACAAGGCAGGCCGCTTGCACGAGGCCATCGAAGCCCAGTTGCAGGAGGTCAAGGCGCAACCGGCCGACCAAGGCAAGCGGCTGTTCCTGTTCGAGCTGGCTCACGTTCGCCGGCGACCTCGACCGCGCCGGCCGTCAGATCGACGCCTTGAAATTCGATCAACCCGAGCTGGAAACCGCGTCCACGTCGTACAAGAAGCTGCTGGAATCCGAGCAAGCCCGCCGGCGCTGCTTCGCCGAAGGGCTGGCGCCGGGCTTGCTTCGGCGAGCCTCCCGAGCATGTCCGGCTGCGGGTCGAGGCCGTGCAACGGCTCCGCGAGGGCCGGCCCGAGGAAGCCGCCGACGCTACTCGACCAGGCCAACGCCGCCGCCCTGCCAGTGCGGGGCACGCTCAACGGCAAGCCCTTCACCGACGTTCCGCGACGCCGACGACCTGTTCGCAGGCGTCCTCGAAGTCATGGCGCATGGGCTGTACTTCTGGGTCGGCATTCGAACAGGTCCGTCCACGTCGCCATGAACCCGCCGAAGTATCCCGCGCGACCTGCTGTACATCCCCGCCCGCCTCGAGCTCGAAGGCGAAGCGGGCGAGGTTTTCCTTCCTGCGCTCTATCCGAACACCCACGAGCATCCCGACGAACAGGTCCAGCTCGGCCGGATGACCGACTGGCGGAGCTGGAAAACGGCCCCACGCTGGGAATGGGCCAGCATACGTTCCTGGTCGATGAGGACGCTGTCAGCTTCCTCGAATGGCGCGAGTTTCAGAATGCCGCCGAGGAAGGCCCGGCCACGGCGCCCTGACCGCCAGGTTCCAAACCCGCACCGAGGACCGCGGCGTCATGTCCCGGATCGACTCCAGACAGGCCCTTGTCCCTTCCGTGCTGGACCGCCTGATCGACCCGGATTCGTCCGGGACCGCCTGGCGGCAGGGGTACGGAATCGAGCAGGTTCAGGAAGCAGTCCGGCGCGACCTGGAGGACCTGCTCAATACCCAGCGTTCCGCGCGCGAAGTCCCCGAGGAGTTCGCCGAGCTGCGCCACTCGATGCTCAACTACGGCGTTCCCGATGTGACGTCCACCCGTGCGGTCGGTCCCCAGCTTCGCGATCAGATCGCCCGCACGCTTGAGGAGTGCATCCAGACTCACGAGCCGCGTTTGCGCGACATCCACGCCGCGCCGATCGACGGCGATGACCCAAAACAGATGCGCCTCCGGTTCCATATCTCCGCGAAGCTCTACGTGGACCCTATCCCGAAGTGGCCTTCACGACTATCGTGAAACTCACGACCGGGCAGGCCTCGGTCGCCAACGACGCGATCTGAGGTGGCGTTTTTCCGATGCCCGACGAGCTGTTCCCGTATTACGAGCGCGAGCTCGCCTTCATCCGCCAGTCGGCCCAGGACTTCGCCCGGCAGTATCCCGGCCGCCGCCGAGCGGCTGCTGCTGGAGCCCAACGCGCAGCACCGACCCGCACGTCGAGCGGATGATCGAGAGCGTTCGCGCTCATCGCCGGCCGGATCCAGCACAAGCTCGACGACGAGTTCCCGGAAGCTCACCAACGCCCTCCTGGGCGTGCTCTATCCGCACTACCTGGCGCCGATCCCGTCGATGGCGATCGTGCAGTTCGAGGCCGAGGCCAGCCGGCTGCAACTGCCGGCCGGTTTCACACTGCCGCGTCACAGCCGACTGCGCACCCAGCCGGTCGACGACCTGCCGTGCAAGTACCGCACGGGCTACCCGGTCACGCTCTGGCCGATCCAGCTCACGAAGGCGCAGGTGGTGGTCCGCCGTTCCCGGCCGAGCTCAAACCGCCGTTGAAGACGGCCGCCGCGCTCCGGCTCCAACTGGAGTGCCAGGGCGGGATCACCTTCGCCGAGCTGCCGCTCGACCGGCTGCGGTTCTATCTGACGGGCGGCGGGCCGACCGTCGCCGCTTTGTATGAGCTGATCTTCAACCACACGATCCAGGTCGTCTTCCGTCCCCTCGACCAGGGGCCCGACGCGCCGGCGCTGATCTTCTCGCCCCGGGAGGTGCCTGCCTCAGGTCGGCTTCGATCGCGACGAGGGCCTGCTCCCGTATCCGCCGCCGTCGTTCCTGGGCTATCGCCTGCTGAGCGAGTTCTTCGCCTTCCCGTACAAGTTCCACTTCGTCGATGTGAGCGGCTTCCGCGCCGTGGCCGAGGCCCGGCTACCAGAAGCGGCTGGAAGTGATCCTGTTCTTCAACCGCGTCGTGCCGATCGTGGTCCAGGACGTGACCACGGACACCTTCCGGCTGGGTTGCACCCCGGTGATCAACCTGTTCGAGCAGACGGCGGAGCCGATCCCGCTGACGCAGGCGCGGTATGAATATCGCCTTACGCCCGACGTGGCCTTCCCGGACGGGTTCGAGGTCTATTCGGTCACGGGAGTGACGGGAGCCGACCTGGGGGCCGTTTCGACGCGCGATTATCTCCCGTTTTACTCGTTCCACCACGGCACAACACGGCAGGATACGTACTGGTTTCCCACGAGACGACCGTCGATGCGTCCCCACGACCACGGGACCGACGTGTTCCTGAGCCTGGTGGACCGGGATTTCGATCCCCGGGTGCCGGCGGAATCGACGCTCATCGTGCGCACACTCTGCACCAACCGTGAGGTGCCGACCGACCTGCAACAGCTTGGCGACCGGCTGCGCTTTGACTTCGAAGGCGTGGCGCCGTTGAGTCGGATTCGCTGTCTTCGGCCGCCGTCGACGCCCTTGTCACCCCCGCTGGGGCGGGGCGCCTTCTGGCGTCTGATCGCGCACCTGTGCCTGAATCACCTCTCTCTGACCGGCGGCGCGGAGGCGACCGAGGCGCTCAAGGAAATCTTGCGTCTTTATGACTTCGGGTCGAAGGAAAACCACCAGGGGGCCTCGGTGACCGCGCAGCTCATCGACGGCATCCTGGCGGTGGAGAGTCGCCGGACGCTCGGCCGCATCGAGTCCGAGGAGGGCGTCGGGGTGTGCCGGGGTACCGAGGTGATGATCCGCTTCGACGAGTCGAAGTACGTCGGCACCGGACTATTGCTGTTCGCGACGATGCTCGATCGCTTCCTGGGTCTGTATGCCACGATCAACTCGTTCACCCAGCTTGTGGCCCGGACGTCCCAGCCGGATGCCCTTCTGAAGCGCTGGCCTCCCCGGGCGGGCGATCTGCCGCTCTTATGAAAGCAGACCACAAGGCGAGCCACCCGGGGCGCGCAAGAAAAACGCCCGTCGGTTGGGGCGCAATCCCCGACCGATGGGCGCTGGATTTTTTCGCGCAACGAAGTCGGCTCAAGGTCCCAGGCCGCCGTGGGTCCGGAAGGGCGTCAGGTGCGAGGGCTGGTCGATAAACCAGAACCGCTCCCACTCGTCGCCGATCTGGCGCAGGTTTTCGGAATCGACCAGGAGCTCTTCGACCCGCTTGGGTGGATACGCCGCATATCGCGGCAAGGGGACCGGGCGCACCCCTCGCCGAGGGCGAGGGCACCCGCGGTGATCACCAGGGCCACCAGTGCCTTACGCATGCAGGGATCCTCCCGCCTCCGTTCGGGATCGATCGTACGGGTCGGCCCGTCCCGCGTTCCATCGCGGGTCCCACCCGCAGGGTCACGGCCCCGCACGTTTCCTCCGGAAACCCGCGGAGAGCCTAATCCCTGTGAATCCAGGACCGGTCCCCAGGTCGAGGCTCAGGAGTCCTTCGCGTCGCTCGAGGCGGAAGCGCGCCCCTTGCCGCTCGATGACTCCACCGATCCGTCGCCTTCTTCATCGGCATCCGCGTCCGCTTCCAATAATGGAAGATTTGCGGGATCCATCTTTCGAACCAATTCTTCCATTTCTTTGCCCGGCTTGAACGTCACGACGTTCTTGGACGGGACGTAGACCTTGTCGCCGGTGCGGGGGTTGCGCGCCTTGCGCGGAGCACGCTGTTTGACCTCGAAGACGCCGAAGTTCCGCAGCTCGATCCGGCCCTCCGAGACCAGCGTCTGGATGATCGCGTCGAGGGTCCGCTGGACGATGTCCTTGGTCTTGAGCTGGGTCAGACCGATATCCTCGGAAATCTTCTTGACAATTTCTTTCTTGGTCACGGGGATGCTCCCCAGGGGTGGTCGGGCCAGTGCCGGGCGACGAATCGGCTCAAGTGTATTGGTAGCTTGGAGTAGTGTCAAGCCTGTAGTTCCCGCCCGAAACCCGGTTCTGGTTCATGGTGGGGATGCTGACAATTTCAAATAAATCATGTTTGAATTGACGTGGACTCGGCAATGATCAGACGGCCTGCGGCGTGAGCGGCTTCGAGGTGGTGGTGCAGCGGCGCATAGTTCCAGGGGAGATCGCGTGCCGCCACGAACTGTTTGAGGCGGCCGAGAGAGGCTTCGCTGAGCGTCTGCGCGGTCTCCTGGTAGGACGGATCGCAGAAGTAGACGCGGCATCCCAGGGGCCGTGCCGACCGGGCCGTGCAGTGGCCGCGGTGGTCTTGCCAGGGACAGGTTCGACCCTCGTCCAGCGGTCGCACGGGCGGGGGCGCGTCGGCGAGCAGGAGGTCGAACTCCACCGCCGAGACGAACAGCGTGTGCCCATACGCGGCGAACCGGCAACACCGGCCGCTCACGGCGCACACCGGTCCGGCCCGCGCGACCTCCGCGTCCAGAGCAGCGTAAAGGTCCACGAGTGCGGGGCGAATCTCATCCAGGTCGAGAGCCGTCATGGGCGGTTCCGGTGCGTTCGCAGTGCGGCTTCGGTGATTTCCGCGGCGCTGTGGCAGGCGCCTTGACCGGCTCCCGGACAGGACCGGCAGGTTCGGCCCCAGGCGGCGGGCGTCTCGACGCGCTCGGGCCAGAACGGCCAGGTCCGGCACTGGATGGGCCGCGCCTCGTAGACCGTGCAGCCGTGGCCGCGATCCCAGAAGGCGCAGTCGCCATTGGGTTTCTCGATCAGGCTCAGGCGTGTCCCCACCTGGCGCACGAACTGGCGCGTGAACGCCGCGACCGACTCGCCCCGGAAGTGCGCCAGCGCGGCCACCTGGCCGGCGTCCACCCAGACATAGCCGGGGGGCCCGTGCAGCAAGCGCCACAACGAGTGCAGGTGAAGGAAAGGCCCTCGTGATACCAGGCCGCGTCCACGCTGATCATGGCCGTTGTCCTTGCGGGGGGGAAGTATCAACTGTATACGAAAACATGAGAGCGGCTCAATTCCAGTCTGATTCGCGGTCTCTCACGGGGATTCCGGATTCCAGATGTCGGATTCCAGATGCCAGATTCCAGATGTCGGATTCCAGATGCCAGATTCCAGATGTCGGATTCCAGATGCCAGATTCCAGATTCCAGATCCCGGATGAGGGATCGCGCAGAGGCCGATGGCGCGTAACGGAAATCGACTGGACATCTGGCATCCGTCGTCTGGAATCCGGAATTTGGAATTTGGAATCTGGAATCCCGAATCCGGGATCTGGAATCCGCCAGAATGTTCCGATTGGACCGCTTTGTTCCCGCCCGCCTGGGACTTATGATTAGGGGATGCGGAACGACGCCAGTCAGAAGGGAGGCGTCATGGGCGAGATCATCGAGCGCGTCACCTTGACCCATCTTCAGATTCCCCTGAAGGAACCGTTTCGCACATTCCGGGGCGAGCGGGTGCAGCGGGGGTCGATCCTTGTCACCGCGGTGACAACCGGCGGCTGGAGCGGCGCGGGCGAATGTGCACCGGCACCAAACTCGGACGGGCTCCAGCAGTGCTGGCAGCGTTTGCAGGGCGACTTCGTCCCCTTGCTGCTGGGCCAGGCCGTCGATCAGAGCGATGAGATCCCGCCGTTTCTCGATACGCTGCCCGAAACCCCGGCGAACGCTCGTTGCGCCGTGGAGACCGTCTTCCTGGACCTTCTCGGCCAGATCCGGCACCAGTCGCTGGCCGCGCTGCTGGACGTGCCCGGCGATCGGATCGACGCGGGCATCGAGGCCGGGCTGGTGATCGGCCAGCAGCCCACGGTCGTCGATCTGTTGCGGGCCATCGAGCCCCACCTGCAAGAAGGCTATCGCCGCGTCAAGCTCAAGATCCGGCCCGGCTTCGATCTCGAGTTCGTCCGCGCCGTCCGCCAGCACTTCGGCGACGATCTTCCCTTGATGGTGGACGGGCAGGGGGCCTATTCCCTGAAGGATCTCGATCTCATGAAGCAGCTCGACCAGGAAGACCTGCTCATGATCGAGCAGCCGTTCGCGGCGGAGAGTCTGGACGAGATGGCCGCGCTTCAGAGCGATCTGGTCACGCCGATCTGTCTTGACGAGACGGCGAACCTGAGCCATCGCGGCCGGGAGGCGATCGAGCGCGGCTGCGGGCGGATCGTCAACCTGAAGCTCCAGGACCAGGGTGGGCTGATCCCGGCGCAGCGGCTCCATGACGAGGTCCTGGCGCGGGGGCGGCGTGCTTCGTGGGCACGAGGGTGGAGTTCGGGATCGGCCGCGCGGCCGGCTTGCACCTGGCGGCTTTGCCCGGCTGCACGTATCCGACCGACATCGCGCCGACGCCCGCTGGCTGGTCGATGACATCGTCAAGCCCCTCCTGGAGCTGGCCACACCGGGGCGATTCGAAGTGCCCGACCGGCCGGGCCTGGGTTTCCTCGTGGACCCGGTGAAGGTACGGTATTACCAGGTCCGGCACGAGGAATTCGCGCGGAGAACGCGGGCGTGAGGACCGGGGAGAGCATCGGCATGCTGCGCTTGTCGCAAGCGATCACGGCCGTGATGGCCGGGACCATGGCGTCCGGGCTGGCAGGGGGCATTGTGGCGCGGCCGTCGGCCGGATCGCGCCGACGTTCGTGAAATGGATCTACTCGCCCGGCCTGAACGCCGCCCCGAGAGATTTTGACCCGACCGAGTTCGGCTTCGGCATCGGCACCGTCAGCGGGCTGTTCCTGGGCGCCGGGGCCTGCTTGTTCCTCGTGGTCGTGCTCGTCCTGCGCGATGCCTACCTGGCCGCGCACGGGACGAAGACCGCTTCCTCGGTCGATGCCTGACACCGGCGGCCACGTCGTCCGTCTGACCGTGGATCACTCCCTTTACAGGATCAAGCCATGCCCATTCCTTCCGATAACTCCGAGCGCGCGACCCGGCGCGACGTCCTGCGCACCGCGACGAGCGCGGTGGCCCTGAGCGCGCTGGCGAGTGCGCATACCTTTGCCGACGAGGTCAAACCCGTGGTCAAGAACGGCCGCATCAAGCAGTCGATCGTCCCCTGGTGCTTCGAGCCGTACTGGGACATCCCCAAGCAGATCCAGATCGCCAGGCAGTTGGGACTCACCAGCATCGAGCTGCTGGACGCGAAGTACTACCCGCTCTTGAAAGAGGCCGGCCTCACGAACGCGCTCTGCCAGCTCGACCTCAGCCCGCTGCCTCCTTTTGAGCGCGGGTTCAACAACCCGGCGTATCACGAGCAGGTCAGCAAGGCCGTGCGGGAGGCGATCGACGCCGCCGCGGCGTTCGGCTACAGGAAGGTCATCTGCTTCACCGGCTACCGCGAGAACATCCCCGATGACGTGGGCGCGGCGAACTGCGTCGCGGGCCTGAAGCAGGTCATCGGCTACGCCGAGAAGCACAAGATCACGCTCTGCATGGAGATGCTCAACTCGCGCGTGAGCAGCCATCCCATGAAGGGCCACCCGAAGTACCAGGGCGATCACACCGACTACTGCATCGATATCTGCCGGCGGGTCGGCTCGCCCAACATGAAACTTCTGTTCGACGTGTACCACGTCCAGATCATGGACGGCGACGTCATCACGCGCATCCACCAGCACAAGGACTACATCGGCCACGTCCACGTCGCCGGCAACCCGGGCCGGGGCGAGCTCGATAACAACCAGGAGATCAACTTCCCGCCCATCATGCGGGCCTTGCTCGATATCGGTTATGAGGGGTTTGTTGGCCTGGAGTTCATTCCCACGCGCGACCCGCTTACGGGGCTCAGGGAAGCGATTGCATTGTGTGACGTGTAACCTCGGTGATTAACTCGTAGGGTGCGTCGAGTCTTCGATGACGCACCATCCGTCCTGCGCGAACGCGATTGGAAGCAATGTCCAGAGCAGGAAGAAGAGGTGCGTCGGCGCGGACTTGACGCACCCTACGAGCCTGACCACTTACTTCTGGTGAATCCACATCGGGCTCGCCCAGGCGACCTCGCCGTTTTGCTGGACGATGCGGACGTAGTACCAGCTCACCGGCAGCTTCCCACGATCGTCGTCGGTCCAGGTCAGCGAGACTTTCTCAGCCTTGGGCTCGGTCGAGAAGACATTCAGGAAGTCCTTGATGATGTCCACGCGCTGAATCGCCCCGGTGCCGTGGGCGACGATCTTGAGCGTGACCGGCCCCTCGCTCTCGAACTCATCGCCGACGAGGTGCGCGCCGCAGCGGACATCCAGAACGATGTTGTCGGTCGCGGCGTAGCAGTGCCGCTTCTGGAACGCCTCAAAAATCGCCTTGCGGGTTGGCTCCTCGGCGATCGCGACGGCGAAGCTGATGTGTGTCGAGACGTGGTCGCTCGACGACTGGAACCCGATCCGGTACTGCATCGCCAGCGCGTTCCAGACCATCCCCAGCGGCTTCCAGCCGCCGACCGCGTCAAACGGCCCGCGCGCGATGCGCGGCCCGCCCAGGGTCTCGTAGGAGTTGCGGATGCCCTGGTAGATCTCGACGACCGGCTCGGCCTTGGGGTCGTTTGCACGCCAGTCGGTGCCCATGCCGGTGCCCGAGGTGTGCGAGGCGCAGATGCCGCCGAGCTCATTGAGATAGGCATAGAGCATCGCCGCGTCCTCGTCGCGGCCCCGCACGTCGGTCTTCACGCCGTTCTCGTCGATGAGCCTCGGCAGCGTGCGCACGCCGCGATACGGGAACATGACGTTGCGATGGCCGCCGGGATAATTGACGCTCCGCTCGTACGTGAACATCGGCACGAAGGCCGGCGGGTTGTGGTACAGGTCAGTGGTCTTCTGCGTGAGCCACCAGGTGTATTCCTTGCCGCCGCCGTTGTCGTGGTCGCCGCAGCCGATCCAGTCGAGCCGGCCGGCGTCGAGCGCATAGCGCCACATGTCTTCAAGAGCGCCGTCGTTGCCGCCGTCCTGCGAGATCTCGGTATGGCGGTGGAACTCCCCGCGCAGCAACCGGTACTCCTTGCCGCCGGCCTCGATGCGATGGCCGCGCATCCGTTCGATGTCGGCCGCCTCGTTCGGGTGCGTCGGCGTTGCGGGGTTGGGATCAGCGGCGACCGTCGTGCCGGGATCGGGATCGGCGGCGTCCTTGGGAGGAATCAGCGCGGTGAGGAACAAATCGTTGTTGACCACCCCTGGGGGCGTGCCCGAGTGCGTGTAATACATCCGGGAAAGCTCGGGGCTGTGCTCGACCTCGCGGTGCAGCCGGCCGTCGCTCGCATAGAACGCCAGCAGACCGCCGTCGGGACGCGCGACCAGGGCCGGGCGATTATCGAGCATGTTGTCGCTGCGCGGGAGCGGCTCGGGCGCGGTCCAGGCGCGGCCCGAGAGCATCGTGGCGTACTCGACCCACACCGCGCCCACGACCATCACGGCGTTGTTCCCCCAGATGGCTTCCTGGCGATGGCGATACAACAGCCAGGGATGCCCCGAGGCATCGAGCGCCAGGCGGGGGAAGGCGTTGAAACGCTGGTCCTGCGGCGGCATGCCGGCGACCGGATCGGCCACGTCGAGGACTTTGCTCCCCTCAACGCACCGCACTTTCACGATGCTTGCATGATAGAGGCTGGCGCCCTTGACCTCGGGCAGGTTGCCGAAGTCCTTGCCCCAGTTGTCGTCGCGCTCCTCGTAGGCGACCCACGCGCGGCCCTTGGCATCGACGGCCAGGCTGGGACGGGCTTCAAACCGGGTCGAATTGGCGACGGGCGTGCAGGAGATCGGGCCCGATGCGGACACGCGGGCCAGAAGCACGTCGTAGCTGCCGTTGCGGTAGGTGTCGAAGGCCACGACCGGCCCATCGGGACCGAAGGCGAGCGCCGGCGACCAATCGTTGGCGGGATGGTTGCTGACGTTCCGAGGCTGGTCGATCTGCGACAACGGCGCGAGCAGGATCTCGGCCTGGCCGTTGCGGAAAGCTTGCCAGGCGACCCAGACGGTGCCGTCGGGCGCGGTCGCGAGCGCGGGGGCGGTGTCGGTGCCGGGATCGGTCGTCAGCCGCTTCGTCTCGGAGACGGAGCCTTCCTCGGGATCATAGCTTGCCGCGTACAGGTCCCAGTTACCCTCTTTCATTTCCGACCAGACGATGACGACATTCCCCTTCGAGTCGCGGGCCGCGGCGGGGCGCCAGACGTCGTGGCCTGGGCCGGTCAGATCGACCGCGGCGCCAGGCGTGCGGCCGGTCTTGTCGTAGCGGATGATCTCGATGCGGTCGCCGCCGCCGCCGGGCTTGAACGACTGGAAGCTGGCCGGACGCTCGCGGAAGGCTTTCGAGACCTCGGAGCCCCGGGGTTCGTGGGCGACATAGACGACGAAGGCGCCCTTCTCGTCGGGGGCGGCGGCGGGGAAGTCCTCCTGGTCGGGACCGGCGACGAGCGGGGCATAGGTCGGCACGCGCCGCGCCTCGATCTGGCCGTCGAGATACCGCCGAGGCGCGCCCGAGGCCAGCTCGGCGAGCGGGATGGGGGTGTTTCCTTGCTCGGTCTCGACCGACAGCATGGCGTCGGCCGGTACACGCAGGCGCACGACGACGCCGGTCGGCGTGACGGCCGGTCCCTGGTTGGCGGGTCCGCCGCGTTCGGCGGGACCGACGGCTTTCTTGACGGCTACTTTCTTGGCCGCGGCCTTCTTCTTGGGTACCGCCGCCTGCGCGGGGGCAGCCGGCGGATGAGGAGGCTATGGGCCTTCCAGGCGTCGCGGCCGGTGACCTGGTCGCCCTGGCGGAACCGCCAGCCCTCGACGCCGACGACCTCGCCCTTGTCGACCCGCACCCGGCCGTTCCAGGGCCGGACCTGCGCATCGTTGACACCCAGCAAGAGGCGCACGGCGATCGTGTCAGGTTCGAGGACCCGCTTCGGCTCGGTCCTGGTGGGCACGGGCCGGCTCGTCCCCCTCGGGTTTGGCCTGCGAGCGTGCCCACACGGCCGTCAGGCCGACCAGCAAGGTCAGGCCCAGCCCCATCGCCCAGAGCTTTCGCATGGTTCTCACTCCTCTGAAGCTTGTCCCTGGAGAGCCTTGTTCCCTTGTTGACCGCGGGCGGTTTCCACGGGCACGCCCTCGGGCCCGTCGAATGTGGCCGGGGCGCCGAAGCGGGCCTTCGGTTCGCGGGCGCGGACGGTCTCGACCTCGGCGACGCGCCAGCCGTCGGCGGTGCGTGCCAGGCGGAACGTCTGGCGCTCGTTGCGGTCGAGGTAGACGGATTCGACGGTGACGCGCGCGGCATCCGGCCCGTCGGCCTCGGGCGTGAAGACGGCATGGCTTTGCTGCGCCTCGGCGGCTTGCCGCAGCGCGGCCGCGAAGGCCGCCCGCCCTTGCTCGGCCACCTCCCGCTCCAGACGCTGCCGGATCGTGCCCGTGAACGCGGCCAGGTAGCCGTCCACATCACCGACGCGGGCCCGTTCGAGGAGCGTGATCACCTGGCTTTCGGGGCCGTCGGGCGGCGGGGTCGAAAACACCGCGGCCGCGTCCCCGGCGCTGCGCGGCGCCGGCGCGCGCCGAGGCCGGCCCAGAGGAGCAGCCCCATGATGAGCACCGTGATCGCCCCGGCCGCGATTCGCTTCATGGCAATCCTCACCCCGCCCGTGGCTGGTCCTGGTCAAAGCCGTATTGTGGAGTCTGGGCGCGACGTGGGCAAGCCTGCACAGCCGGACGGGGCTCTTGGCGGGTGGCTCGGCCCACCATCTTCCGCTTGACAGTCCGGACGGTGGGCGGAGCCCACCCGACAAGACTTATGCGCACACACTCAGAGTCAGTTCCGAAAGCCCCGAAGGGGCGGCAGTAAATAGCCCGGGGCGTCAGCCCCGGGAACCGGAGCGACGCGTCAGAAACCCGCTCCGGAGCCCCGCAGGGGCAACAGAAACCACGGCCCTGCTGGACCTTCTGTCGCCACTGCGGGGCTTCCGCAGGAGGATCATGTCGCGTCGTCCACCGACCCAGGGCTGACGCCCTGGGCTATTTACTTCCGCCCCTTCGGGGCTAAAACCGGACTTCCCGGATAGCCTCTCAGTAGATCGTCAGCGGCCACCGGTTCGCGAAGACGAGCGTGAAAACATAGTCGAGCAATGCGACCGCCAGAAGAATCCAGAGTCAACCGCCCGTAAGGCCGTGTCATGCGCGTACGCAGCCCCACGACCGCGAACAGGGCGCTCAGCGGAATCAGATAGGCGAGCGCCAGGGCATAGGGCCGTGCCAGGGTGTAGTCGGGAGAGAACGACCGCGCGACAGACCCAACGCCTTGATGGCCTCCATGACCACTCCGGTCCGCAGCCAATCGGCGAAGGTGATCTTGGGCAACGGAATGAGCGCGAGCACGGGGATCTCACCCAGCCAGAAGCGGTTCATGAAGGGGATCGTGGCCATGCAAACGAGACCGTAGCCGATGAGACACTTCAGCAAGACGAGGTAAAAGCGGGCCTCCGAGGGTTGCGAAAAGGCCAGGGCGCACAGGCCAGCGGCCGTCATGCCGAGGACGAAATGCACGCGAAACAGGGCCAGGCAGACGCCGATGGCCGCGACCGCGACCATCAAGCGCCGGATCGTGAACCGCACGTGCGGAACGCGCATGAGCGTGACCCTGGCTGGAGACGCGGATCGTGCGCGCGGTCACTCCGGCCGCGTGCCCACCATGCGCAGGATCTCGTAGAGGGTTTCCGGGTCGACGGGCTTGACCAGGTGGTAATCGAAGCCGGCTTTCTGGGAGCGTTGGCGGTCCTCTTCCTGTCCCCAACCGGTCTGGGCCACCAGGAGGACGTGACAGAGCCGCGGCTGTGCGCGCAGGCGGCTGGCCACTTCGTAACCACTCATCCCCGGCAAGCCGATATCGACCAGCGCCACGTCGGGGACGAAGTCCGCCGCCTTCTGTAACGCGGCCGGCCCGTCAAACGCCAGGCGGACTTCGTGACCCCTCAGTTCGAGCAGCTTGCCCAGACACCGCGCCTGGTCGAGGCTGTCGTCGACCACCAGGATGCGTTTCGGGCTCAACATCCCCGGCCGATCGGTCTCACCGGCGGCCACCTTGGAATCAACGGCGGCCACCGGTTCGGCGGCGCGATCCGCGGCGAGCGGCAGGTGGACGGTGAACTCGCTCCCCTGGCCGAGGCCCGCGCTGTGAACTTCGACGCTGCCACCGTGCATTTGAACCAGGCTGCGGACGAGGGTGAGGCCCACGCCGAGACCGCTGCGCGTGCGGCCCGGGCCGCGTTCTCCCTGGGTGAACATCTCGAAGACGTGCGGCGCCAGTTCGGGAGGGATGCCGATGCCGTTGTCGGTGACGCGCAGGATCGCCATGCCCGGCGCGGCGGAACCCAGCGGGGGGTGTTCGTTTCTGGCCGGTTCCACGGTCAGACGGATCTGACCGCCGGGCCGGGTGAACTTGGCGGCGTTGTGCAGCAGGTTGACCAGGACCTGAACGGCGCGGGTCGGGTCCGCGTCCAGAAACAAGGGCTCGGACGGCAAGCTCACGCTCAGCCGGTGCTGGCACGCCTCGATGTGCGAGCGGCAGGTTTCCAGCGTGGTGTCCACGATGGCGTTGACGGCCACGCGCTCGCGGTGCAGCTCGATCTTCTTCTCCACGATGCGGCTGACGTCGATCAGATCCTCGACGATCCGGGAGAGCTGGCGGAGCTGACGATCCAGGACCTCGCGCGCCTGCGCGGTCGTTTCCGGATCGACGTCGGCATGCCGTAAGATCTCCACCGCGTTGCGGAGCGGCGCCAGGGGGTTGCGCAGCTCGTGGGAGAGCGTGGCGAGGAACTCATCCTTACGGCGGTCGGCTTCGCGCAGGGTTTCCTCCGCCCGCTTGCGCCGGTCAATGTCCAGGAGGACGATCACCGCCCCGTCGATCTTGTCGCTGGCGGTGCGGTAAGGATAGATCCGCAATTCGTGCCAGCGCTCGCGGCGATCGCGCACCTCGCGCTCGCACATTTGCACGGCCTCGATGACGTGCTCGATGAGGGCTTCCAGGTCGGGGACATCGACCAGCAGCTTGATGTCGCCGATGGGGCGGCCGACGTCGGACGGTTGCAGGCTCATCACTTTCTTGGCGGGCTCGGTGAACCGGCGGACGCGCAGGTCGCCGCCCACCATCACGACCGGGATTTCGATGCTGGTGAGAAGGTTGGTCAGATCGTTATTGGCCTGAGTGAGCTCGAGATTGCGGTTCTGAAGCTGCTCGTTGACCGTGGTCAATTCCTCGTTGACCGATTGCAGCTCTTCCTTGGCGGTCTCGAGCTCCTCGTTGGTGCTCTGGAGTTCCTCGTTGGAGGAGAGGATTTCCTCGTTGGCGGAGCGGAGTTCCTCGTTGGCGGCGTCCTGTTGCTCGATCAGGGACTGCAAGTATTCCTTGGTGGCGCCAGTTCCTGCCGCAACTGGACCAGTTCGCGCTCGTCCCCGTTGGCTTCCGGCGTCGCGTCGGCCGCCGGCGCGGGTGCGGCTTCGTCCACCGCGAGGCGGATCGGGTCGGGAGGGGCGAGATCGCCCGGCACGTCATGAAAGAGCACCAGGTAACAGACGTCGCCCGTGCTCACGGGACGGATGGGCAGGACCTCCAGGCGGATCGTGCGCGTGCCGCCATCCACGCGCACCCGCACGCCGTCGCGCTGGACGGGCTGGTTGTGTTTCTTCGCCTCGGCCAGGGCGTTGCGCAGGTCGAGGAACAAGCCCTCGCGGGCCATCTTCAGCAGGTTCGTGGTGGGCTCGCCCGGCGGCGCTTCCAGGTAGGCGCTGGTGCGGCCGCGGAATTGCAGGATATCCAGGTTGTCATTGACCAGCACGCCCGGCGGCGCATAACGGCTCAGTAAGAACCGATCGGCTTCCTTTTGAAAATCCAGGGGCGTGGGGTTGAGCAGGACCGTCCGCCGATCGGGAACCGCGAGGACCCGTTTGTACGCCTCGGGCGGAAAGAGGATCAGCGGTCGGGAAACCGTCGCCTTCTTCGCGTAGATCTTGTGCGTGCGATCCACCAGCTCGAACAGGTCGGAGGTCTCGCCCACGCTCTCGGCCGTTCCCAGCACCAAAAAGCCGGGCGCATTCAAGGCGTAATGGAACGTCGAGAGCACCCGTTTTTGCAGCGGCGTCGACAGGTAAATCATCACGTTGCGGCAACTGATCAGGTCCAGGTGCGAGAAGGGCGGATCGGCCGTCACATTCTGCCGCGCGAAGATGCACATCTCCCGGATCGTTTTGTCGATCCGGTAGACGTGGTCTTCTTTCCGGAAGAAGCGGCGCAAGCGTTCCTGGCCGACCTCGGCTTCGATGCCTTCGGGATAGAGGCCGCTACGGGCTTTTTCCAGCGCGGCTCTGGTCGCTCAGGTCGGTCGCGAAGATCTGAATGGGTGGACGGATCGGTTTGTCGTCGAAGAACTCGATCAGCGTCATGGCCAGCGAATACGCTTCCTGCCCCGTGGAACAGCCCGGGTCCCAGACGCGCAGTGGTGCCGCGGGCGTCCTGTCCTTGACGATCTCGGGAAGGACCTTCGACTTGAGGGCCGCGAACATCTCGGGGTCGCGGAAGAAGCTGGTCACATTGATCAACAGGTCCTGATACAGGGCGTCGACTTCGCCCCGGTCGCGTTCCAGGCGGCGCACATAATCGGCCATCGATTCCTGGGCGTGCACGGCCATGCGGCGCAGGATGCGCCGCTTGATCGTGGTGTCCCGGTAGAGATGGAAATCCACCCCCTTGGCCTCGCGCACCACGGTCAGGATCTTCGTGAACAACTGGTCGAACTCGTCCGGTTCGGTGGCCGCGCGGTGCTCCGGCGCGGGCGGGGGCCTCAGGTAGGGATGGCGGGCGATTTCCGCGAGACGCTGGGCGATTTCCTCGGGCGGGAGGACGAAATCCACGCAGCCGCTGTCGATGGCGGTGCGCGGCATGCCGGCGTGCTTGGCCGACTTCTCGTCCTGGGCAAAGGTGATGCCGCCCACCGCCTTGATCTCACACAGGCCCATCGTGCCGTCCGAGCCGGTCCCGGAGAGCACGACCCCGATGGCGCGGGCCTGATGGGTTTCGGCCAGCGACCGCAACAGGTAATCGACCGGCAGGTGGGGACCACGCGCTTCACCGCGCGGCGTCACCTGCAAGACGCCGTCGGCAATGGAAATGCTCGCGTTGGGCGGAATGACGTACACCTGATTGGGCCGCATCGGCAGGCCGTGCGATGCCTCCAGGACCGGCATGTCGGTGGCCCGGCCCAGCAGGTCGGTCAGCCGGCTCTCGTGCCGGGGATCGAGGTGCTGCACGAGGACGAACGCCATGCCCGTGTCGCCGGGCAGATGGGCCAGCAACTGGCTGAACGATTCCAGCCCGCCCGCCGAGGCGCCGATGCCGACCACCGGAAAGGAATGGTCGCTCGACGGCAGCGCGATCGGCCCCTCTTGAGGCTGGGCGACGGGCACCGGCTCTTCAGATTCGAGCTGAGCCTGATCGTTCATGGATCCGTCTTTCGGAAAAGAGCCCCTCCGTGGCGTCTTTGCGTGTCGGTCTGAGCCGGCGGGACGCTCTTCCTATCTTCTCCGAACAACCCGCCCGCATCCTCAATATCCCCTGTCCCGTGCCCAGGGAACAGACTACTTCACAACTCCCTCTGTGTTCTGCATTATAGCGGCTCGCGCTCGGGTTGCACGCGCCCGGCAAGCCCGCAGCGCCCGCGCGTGCCTGGACTTGTCGGGTTCCCAGGCCGATGCACGCGCGGGCACTGCGGGCTTCCGCTTCAAGCCGGGCCGAGTCCCGCCAGGTCGCGCAGCGCGGCCTGGGCGACGGGCGCCGGGCAGGACCAGACCAGGAAGAACAGAGCCTGGCGCGCCCGGCGCTGCGCGGGATCGGTGCGCAGAAAGCCGGTGCCCTTGCGGGCGGTCAGGTAGGCTTGCGAGGCACGCAGGACCAGAGCGTTGGCGTTCTGGCGGAGCCCTGTCGGGGAAGCCGCATCGGCGTCGCCGCGGGCGGCGGCGAGCAAGGCCCGCGCCTGTTCGTTCCAGGAGGCGGCCAGCGCGTCGATCGGTTCGGAGAGCTCCTCGCCGTGTGCGTTTGCCAGGGCCACCAGGGCCGCGCGGGCCTGTCCCAGGGCGAGGGCCGAGGTCTCCAGGCTGGCGGTGCCGGCCAGGCCGGGAGTCGTCATCACGTTGGGAGAAGGCCCGACGAGGACCTCGGCCGCCGTCACGCGCACGCTCTCGCACAGCACCTCGGCCGTACACGAGGCTTGCAAGGCCGCCAGGGGAAAGGACCGGCGGATGGCCAGCCCCGCGCGGCCGGTAGGGATGGCCAGCAAGACCTGGCCGCCGTCGTCCAGAACCGCGCCGGTGACCAGCACGTCGGCACGTTGGGCCGCCGTGACCCAGGGCATCGCGCCGTCGAGACGAAAGCCGCCGTCGGGCGAGCACTGCGCCGACAGGGCGCGCGAGCCGAGGCGTTGCGAGGTGGTCAACTGCGAGAGGCCGACCGTGGCGAAGACCCGACCGCGGCCGATGCCGTTGAGCCAGCCCTCGGCGGCGGGGCGCCCCGGCCCTTCGGCCGCGACCAACCTGCGCACGGCACCGTCGTGCTGCGTCAGGAGGAACGCGGCAGTCAAGCTCGCTTCGGCCAGCCGGGCATCGCGCCGGAGCACCCGGGGACGATCGCAGCCGCGTCCGCCCCAGGTCTGCGGCAAGGCCCAACGGGTGGCGCCGAGCGCCGCGGCGGCCTCCCAGAGCTCGTGCGGCCAGGAACCGGCCTCGTCGGCCGGGCCGTCGAGTTCCGCCAGCCGCGCAGGACGCGGCGGGCAAGGCGATGCGGTCCTGCTCGTCCCACTCGGGCCAGTCGGGAATCGCGTACCGGGAGGCGTCCATCCGACCGATCCTCTCCATCCGGTGCAGCCGGACCCGAATCACCGGCCGGATGTCGGCACGGTGCCTGACCGTTATGATGAACTCGGCGGGGTCGCTCCGCCAGGCGGCTTTGCCGGTGTCCAGGGGGAAGACACGGGATTCCAGATTCCAGATTCCAGATTCCGGATTCCAGAGGGCCGATGGTCAATGACTGATGGCCGAGTTCCGCAATTCGCTTGGACATCAGCCATCGGCCATTGGACATCGGCCATCGGACATCGGACATCGGACATCAGCCATCGGCCATTGGACATCAGCCATCTGGAATCTGGAATCCGGAATCTGGAATCCGGAATCTGGAATCCGGCATCCGACCGCTTTACGGCCGCCCGCCGAAGGCGTCGACGAGAACACCGAGAAAGAGCACGGCCCAGAGCCAGAGGATGATCTGGACCAAGGGGGCAGGACCGCGGAAGCGCCTCGGCTGGCCGGTCAGGCGCCGCACGGTGGACGGCGCAGACGTGCCGCCGCCAGCGTCCCAGCCGGCCGGTCGCGCCGCAATCCAGGCAATGGTAGTGGAACAAATGGGGCAGCAGCGCCAGGCTGGCCAGCAGGACCAGCGCGATGATCGGTGCCAGTGGGCCGAACAGCTCGGGGCGGTCCCTCAACATCGAACCCACCTGGAGCACGACCATCGCCCAGACGAGCAGTCCGGTAAACCCCAGGAACGGGTTCGCCCAGACACGCAGATAATACTCCGGGGCCAGGTCATCCGGTACCGCGCCGCGCGATTCGAGAGCGGTGGCGGCAAATTCGGGATCGCGATTCGGCGGTGGGGTGCCGGACGATTCCACGTCAGGATCGCTTTCGTTCCGCCTGGGCCCGGCATCGCTCGATTCGATCGATTCCTTCCCAGGGATTCCACTTTACAACAAGGCCCGTCGATTCAAGAATAACGTTTTGCGTCCGCGCAGGTTCGGCCGACCGGGAGGGGAGGGGCGATCGACGTGCATGAGGAAGCGATCCGCAAGGCGGATGTCCTGATCGAGGCGCTGGGCTACATCCGCAAGTTCCACGGCAAGTTCACGGTCATCAAGCTCGGCGGCTCGGTGATGGAGGACCCCGAGTCGCTGCCGCGCCCTGCTGGTCGACGTCGTCTTCATGCAGACCGTCGGGATGCGGCCGGTGGTCGTCCACGGCGGCGGCAAGGCGATCACCGTGGCGATGGAGCAGGCCGGGCTCGAAGCCCCGGTTCGTCCAGGGCCGGCGCTACACCGACGAGGCCGACGCTGGAGATCGTCGCGCGGGTCCTGGCCGAGGAGATCAACGCCGACATCGTGCGGCACATCAACAAGTTCGGCGGCCGGGCCTCGGGGCTGCACCACAAGACCGCACCAGTGCCTCTTCGGCCGAGCGTCTGGCCTCGCCGACGGCAACGGCGGCTCGATCGACCTGGGCCGCGTCGGCGAGGTGACCGAGGTCGACGCGCCGCCGATCGAGAACCTCTGCCTGGCGGGCGTCGTCCCGGTGCTCCCCTCGCTGGCCGAGGACGAGGACGACGAGGGCAGCTCCTGAACGTCAACGCCGACACCGCCGCCGCCGCCGTCGCCCGGCGCTCCAGGCCGAGAAGCTCGTCTTCCTGACCGACACGCCGGGCATCCTCCGCGACAAGCGACGAACCCGAGAGCCTGATCCGCGGTCTGACCCCCGACGACTGCCGCGACCTGATCGCCGAGGGCGTGATCGACAAGGGGATGATCCCCAAGGTCGAGGCCTGCCTGGCCAGCCTCGAAGCCGGCGTCCGCAAGACCCACATCATCGACGGCCGGCTCCGGCACTCGCTGCTGCTGGAGATCTTCACCCAACGGGGCACCGGCACCGAGATCGTCGCGTGAGCCGGAGGAACCCTCCCCACCACAGGGCGTCGCTCCGCGGTGTCGGTGAGTCCCACGAGTTGAACCCGGCGCTGGTCTCGAAGCGTGTGTTCCGATCGAGCCGGGCGCAGTCTTTCTGGTCCCCTCCCCTCTGGCGGGGGAGGGTTAGGGTGAGGGGGAATTGCGGTGGCCATGGCTTGTTCTCTCCGCCTTATCGAGGAACGGAAGCACGCGAACTGCGGTCCGACCTCGCGTCTCAAGTACCTTTGGAGACCCTTGTCGACCGCGTGCGCGCAGGGAAGGCACTGGGCATCACGCGCGAGGAAGCCCAGCGGATGCTGGAAGAGCTGCGCGGCGAGACGACCGTCGAAGTCGTCGAGAACCGCATCCTCGAAGTGTGGGATTTCGTCACGGGGTTCTGCTCCGCCGAGCAAGCCATCTGGCCGGACGATGGATCGGGCCGTGGTCACCACCCGGTGGCCTGATCGATCACATGTCCACAGTTTTCTTATCCGATCGAGTGAGATTTTCGGGAGTCCACGACCTTGTCCAATGCCGCCGACCCTCTGAGCTCGGCCGACACGATCGCCCAGTTCGACCGCTACGTGATCCCCAACTACCGCCGCTTCCCCGTCTGCCTGGTCCGCGGCGAGGGGTCGTGGGTCTGGGACGCCGAGGGGAACCGCTATCTCGACTTCTTCCCCGGCTGGGGCTGCAACCTGCTGGGCCATTGCCCGCCGCGCGTCGTCGAGGCGGTCCGCGAGCAGGTCGGCCAGCTGATCCACGTGCCGAACACCTGGTACATGGAGGCCCAGGGGCGAGTTCGCCCAGGCCCTCTCGGAGCGGTCGTTCGGCGGCCAGTGCTTCTTCTGCAACAGCGGGGCCGAGGCCAACGAGGCGGCCATCAAGCTGGCGCGCGGCGTCACGGCACGCGGCGGGCCGATTCAAGATCGTCACGATGGAGGGCGGCTTCCACGGCCGGACCTACGCCGCCCTGACCGCCACCGCCCAGCCCAAGTATCACGCCGGCTTCGAGCCGATGGTGCCCGGGCTTCTCTACGTTCCCTACGACGACCTCGACGCCGTCGCCGCCGCGTTCGACGACCAGACGGCCGCCGTCCTGGTCGAGCCGATCCAGGGCGAAGGGGGCATCAACATCCCCGCGCCCGGCTATCTCGCCGGCCTGCGCCAGCTCTGCGACGAGCAGGGCGTGCTGCTGATCCTCGACGAGGTCCAGACCGGCATGGGCCGCACCGGCAAGTGGTTCGCCTATCAGCACTCGAGCATCGAGCCCGACATCCTGACCTGCGCCAAGGCGCTGGCCGGCGGCGTCGCGGCCGGCGTGATGATGGCCCAGCCCGACGTCGCCGCGCACGCTCAAGCCGGGGATGCACGCCTCCACCTTCGGCGGCAACCCGATCGCCTGCCGCGCCGGGCTGGCGACCGATCGAGACGATCGAGGAAGACGGCCTGCTCGAGCGCGGCACGCGCCATCGGCGAGCGGTTCCGGGCCCACTTCGAGCGGCTCCGGGCGGAGCTGCCGGAGCTGATCCGCGACATCCGCATCCTGGGCGTGATGATCGGCCTCGACCTGACCTTCGACGCCGCGGCCGTCGTGGCCGAGTGCCTGCGAACGCAGCTGCTGATCAACGCCACGCACGGCCACGTCGTCCGCCTGCTGCCGGCGCTGACGATCACCGACGAGCAGATCGACGAAGGGTGCGCGATCCTCGCCGAGGTGATTCGGCGGGTCTAAGTGCTCGTGTAGCGATCAGTTCCAGCTCTCAGCCGAAGAGTTGGACGTGGCCGTTCTGATCCCGTCCGACTGATAGCCGATAGCTGACAGCCGATAGCCATTGGAGGTGAGTCGTGATACGTCATTTCCTCGACCTCTTCGACCTGTCAGCCGACGAGGCTCGGGGTCTTGTCGATCGCTCGCTGAGCTTGAAGGTGCGCGAGCCGGAACGGGCATCGCTCGGCGCCGTCTGCGCGGGCCGGACGCTCGGGCTGCTCTTCGAGAAACCGTCGCTGCGGACCCGCGTCAGCTTCGAGGCGGCGATCGCCCAGCTTGGCGGCAACGCGATCTTCCTCCGCGGCAAGGACGTCGGCCTGGGGCAGCGGGAGAGCGTCGCCGACTTCGCCCGCGTGATCAGCCAGTACGTCGATGCCCTGGCCGTGCGGACGTTCGCCCACGCGACCATCGAGGAGCTGGCGCGTCATGCCACGATTCCCGTCATCAACGCCCTGTCCGAACGCGGCGCACCCCTGCCAGGCGATGGCCGACATGCTGACGATCCGCGAGGCGGTCGGCCGGCTCGATGGGGTCAAGCTGGTCTTCGTCGGCGACGGCAACAACGTGGCGCGGTCGCTGGCCGTCGCCTCGGCGCTGCTCGGGCGTCGAGTTCGTGCTGGCGGCTCCGGAAGGCTACGAGTTCCCGGCCGACTTCCTCACCCGGTTCGCGGCGCGGTTCCCGACGTACCGCTCGGTCGAGCACGATCCCTGCGCAGGCCGTTCGGGGCCGACGTCGTCTACACCGACGTCTGGGCCAGCATGGGCCAGGAGCACGAGGCCGATCAGCGGCGCCGGATCTTCGCGCCGTACCAGGTCAACGACGGCCATGATGGCCGGGCTGCGCCGCGACGCGATCTTCCTGCACTGCCTGCCCGCCCACCGCGGCGAGGAAGTGACCGCCGCGGTCCTCGACGGCCCGCGCAGCCAGGTCATGCTCCAGGCCGCCAACCGGCTCCATTTCCAGAAGGCACTCTTGCTCTGGCTGCTCGCTCCTGAGCCCACACCGCGGTCGCGGCACGGCCGCCGGGTGCGGGCGCGGGCCCGGCGGAGTTGAGGGAGTGCATGGAGCCAGTAGGTTCCCCGTAGGGTAGGCTTCAGCCTGCCAGTCCCGTTTCCGTTGGATTCCTCTGGGACTGGCAGGCTGAAGCCTACCCTACAAGAGCGGATGATCGCGGCTTCGCCACGCTACGGAACTGGACCCGATCCCATGCCCACGCGCACTGACGGCCGCCTTCCGCATGAGCTCCGCCCGGTTCACATCGAGCGGGGCTTCTTGAGACAAAGTCCGGGGAGCGTTCTCTATCGCACGGGCGGGACGACCCTGGTCGTCTCGGCCCACATCACGGCGGGCGTCCCGCCGTTTTTGGAAGGCCGGGGCGTCGGCTGGCTCACGGCCGAATACGGCATGCTGCCCGGGAGCACCCCCAGCCGGAAAGCACGCGGAGCCGATGGCCGGGCGACCGAGATTCAGCGCCTCATCGGCCGCAGCCTGCGCGGTCGTCGATCGTGAGTTGCTTGGTCCATGGACCATCCACGTGGATGCCGACGTCCTCGAAGCCGACGGCGGCACGCGCACCGCGGCCATCACGGCCGCTTTCCTCGCCGTCGCCGACGCCCTGCGAAGCCGCTTCGGCGACCGGAGCCGCCGCTTGCTCCGCGACAGCGTCGCGGCCGTCAGCGCGGGCATCGTCCGGGGTGAGCCGTGGCTCGATCTCGCCTACGTCGAGGACGCCGCCGCGGACGTGGACCTGAACGTCGTCCGCCTCGGCTCGGGCCGTTACATCGAGATCCAGGGCACCGGCGAGGGCGGCGCGTTCGACCGAGAGGAACTCCAGCGTCTGCTCGATCTGGCCGAAGGCGGCCTCGATCAACTTCGGCAGCTTCAATGCGAGGCGCTGGGTAGTACCACGGGTTCTTGTCCGTGACACGGGCCCGCGCGGATGGGGGAAACTCCCGCGCGGGTCGAAACGATCGTATCCTCGTCGGAAGGCCCAGCACGCGACGGCAACGGTGTGTCTTCATCCTTATATTCTTCTCATCGCCGCAGGTCGTCGGGCCGTCTTCCGGGAGCACCCCCCACGCGGGGGCCGGTTCGTCGTCCGCCCCAGGGATGACGAAAGTGGTCACATAGATTGACGTAAGTTGTTCTTTGACAATATGTTGAGTAAAATTCTCGAACGAACCCAACACGGGAAAATATCGGTCGCAGACACGTTGGACACGGTCCCGAGAGGCGCGCGAAGAGAGACCGTGGAAAGCGCCGGGAACAAGGAGCGGAACCATCTATGAATCAAGGACTTATGAGCGGTTGACGGCACGTGAAGGAGCCAGAAACAGGACACGCGCCAGTGACCGATCCAAGCCACCGGCGGGAGGAGTGAAAGGACAGGCGGGACAGGAGCTTACGGTCGGTGACAGCCCGTTTCCCGAGGTCGGAGGACCAGCCACAGCCAGTGTCGCCCCGCTACCGTTGTGACCGTGTCATCCAGATGGCGGATTCCAGATGCCGGATTCCGGATGCCAGATGGCGGATTCCAGATTCCAGATTCCAGATGACGGATGACGGATGACGGATGCCGGATTTCGGATGCCAGATGGCGGATTCCACATGCAAGAATCGATCACTTGCCATCCGTCATCCGTCATCCGTCATCCGTCATCCGTCATCTGGAATCTGGAATCCGGAATCCGCCATCTGGCATCCGGAATCCTGAATCTGGCATCTGAAATCCGAATCTCTCTGTTCAGTCCCCGTCCGATGTGCTAGAGAATGCAACCGCCTGTCTGCGGGACCCAGCCATGCCGGCACCTCGACTCTGGCCCTGATCGCGACGAGGCTCCCGCAAGGAAGGGGGAACCGTTCATGAATTCTCGCATTGTGACGATCACGCTCGCGCTGACGTGCACGGGCGCAGTCGTGGGTCAAACCTTGCCCGCGACCGATTCCACGAACCCGACGCCGGCACGGCGGTCGCTGTTCGGGAGGTCGAGCGGCGGCCCCGCGCCCGCGGCCACGAGTCCGACCACGGCGCCGGCCGTCAGCGCGGCGGCGAGTCCAACCGATCCCAACGTCGTGAAGTCGGGCAACGTCGTGCCGCCCCCGGTCGCTCTCGACGAGATCGGCCGGCCCGCGATCCCGCTGCCGACCACACCTGTCGAGCCGTTCTTGTTGACGCGGAACAACGGCCCGTTCATGGTGCTGGCCTACACGTTTCACGGGCCCCAGTCCGTGCGCTATGCCCAGGCGCTGGCCATCGAGCTGAGGCAGAAAGACCACCTGCCGGCGTACATCTTCTTCCTGCGCATCCAGCCCGGCCACAGCAACATCCGCAACGTCCCGCCCACCGCGACCCCCGAGATCCAGAACGACGAGAGCCTCAAAGGTCCCGAGCGCTACCGCGAGTATGACGAGGCGGCCGTGCTCGTCGGCGACTGCAAGACGATCGACGACGCCAAGCAACTCCTGCACTCGGTCAAGAAGATGCACCCGACGACCGTCGACGGCCTGCCTTCGATCTGGAAGATCCGCATGGGCAAGGGTTTGAGCCGGGCGACCCTGACGACCAACCCGATGGCCGCCTCGCAGGATCTCTATCCAGCGCAGGGTCTGGGCAAGCACCACTCGGGTCCCGCGGTCCAGCCTGGCGCGGTCGTGGACCCGTCGGTGCTGACCGCCAGCCTGGTCCAGTCGGACGACAAGAATCCGCAGTGGCAAGTCGGGCAAGGCCCCGGCGGCGCGACGACCGCGGTTCTGGTCCAGCAGAGCCTGGCAAAGCCGGACCCGATGATCGTGAAGATGAACCAGCGGCCCTGGAGCATTTTCAAGTGCCCCGGTCCGTATACACTACAGGTGGCGGAATTCCTCGGCCGCAGCGCGGTGGAGGAGAACGAACGCCGGCGTCTCCAGGATGACACCTTCCTGCGCCGCGGCTCGCTGGCCACGGCGGCCGAGGACGCCGAACGCCTGGCGGCTAGCCTTGCCAAGTGCAAGAAGCTCGATAAACGGTTCCAGCCCTTCGTGTATCACGACCGGACATCGAGCAAGGTCTTCCTGGGCACGTTCCAGGGCCCGAACGATCCGTCCTTGCAGCAGCTTCGGGCACAGATCACCCCGGTCTCGGAGGAGCTGCTGGTCCACAAGTACACCCTGCTGCCGCTGGCTCCCCTGCCCGAGCTCACTCCCGTTCCGAGGCCTTGATGTCGTGATGACCGCTCCGTTGCTGGTTCTGGCCACGCGCAACCGCAAGAAAGCGGTCGAGATGCTCCACCTGGTCGCCCCGCCCTGGGACCCGCGCGCCCGGCTGGCGGGGCTGGAGCTCAAGACGCTGGCGGATTTCGCCGACGTTCCCGACGTGGTCGAAGACGCGGCGACCTTCGCCGGCAACGCTCGGAAGAAAGCCGTCGCGACGGCCCGCGCCGTGAATGCCTGGGTCGTGGCCGACGATTCGGGGCTGACCGTCGACGCCCTCCATGGTGCGCCGGGGGTACTCTCGGCCCGGTACGCCGGCACGCACGGCGACGACACGGCCAATAACCGCATGCTTCTCGAAGCGCTCAAAGACGTTCCCGACGAGCGCCGGGGCGCGGCGTTCGTCTGTGCCCTGGCCCTGGTCGATCCCGCGGGCGCGGTCCGGTTTGAAACCGAAGCCGCCTGCCGTGGCCGTATCATCCACGAAGCACGCGGCGCCAACGGATTCGGCTACGACCCGTTGTTCTTGATCCCCGAGTACCACCAGACCTTCGGCGAGCTGAGCGCGACCGTCAAGCACCAACTGAGCCACCGCTCGCGTGCCTTCGCCCGGCTCCGCCCCGTGCTGGAGCAATTTCTCACGACGCCCGCCCCACAAGAGTGATTCGCACCTGGGAGGAAGAATTCCGCGTGCTGGTCGAGATCCAACTCTTCGCCGTAGCCCGACAGCTCGCGCAGCAGCCGCGACTCGCGCTCGAGATCCCGCCTGGGACGACGGTCGGCGGCCTGAAGCGCGTCCTGGCTGACTTTTGTCCGGATCTGGCCCCGCTGCTGCCGCACCTGATGATCGCCGTGAATTCGCAGTATGCCCGCGACGACTTGCCGATCCCGATCGGCGCCGAGGTGGCGGTGATCCCGCCCGTGAGCGGCGGGTGATGGAGATCCCGCGATGATCGAGATCACCGACGCCCCCATCGACTTCGCCCTTCTGACCGAACGCGTCCGGTCGCACCAGGCCGGCGCGGTCTGCCTGTTCCTGGGCACGGTGCGCGAGCGGACCGGCGATCGTCGTACGCGGGCCCTGGAGTACGAGGCCTATCGAGAGATGGCGTGCACGAAGATGACCGAGCTGGAGAACGAGGCGCGGGCGCGCTGGCCCATCATCGAGATGGCGATCATCCACCGGGTCGGCCGACTCGACCTGGGCGAGATCAGCGTGGCGATCGCCGTGAGCTGCCCGCACCGCGGGCAGGCGTTCGAGGCGTGCGAGTGGCTGATCGATGCTCTCAAGGAGGTCGTACCCATCTGGAAGAAGGAGATGTGGGCGGATGGCTCCGAGGAATGGGTTCACCCGGGTCTGAAGCAGGACGACTTCTCGTAGGGTGGGCTCGGCCCACCATCTGCCTACGGGAACGGTCGCTTGCCCCGGCCGACCCGCCAGGGATAGGATACAACAACTTCATGCACGACTCATCCCGCCGCCTGGTCGTGGCCTCGCCATGTTGAACGCGCTCCCACTCCTCGACTCCTACCAGCGCGTGCATAACAACCTGCGGATCAGCGTGACCGACCGCTGCAACATCCGCTGCGTCTATTGCATGCCCGAGGTGGTCCGGTTCCTGCCGCGCGGCGGAGCTGCTCACCTTCGAGGAGATCGAGCGCTTCGTCCGCATCATGGCCGGGCTCGGCATCGACAAGATCCGGCTCACGGGCGGCGAGCCGCTGGTCCGGCGCGGACTGCCGGAGCTGGTCCGACAAGTCGCGGCCGTCGCCGGCATCCAGGACGTCGGGCTGACGACCAACGGCATCCTGCTGGCCCCCGTTGTCCGCGCGCTGTGGGACGCGGGGCTGCGGCGGATCAACGTCAGCCTGGACACGATGGACCCGGGCAAGTTCGAGGTCTTGACCCGCCGCACCGGGTTCGAGCAGGTGATCGAGGGAATCCTGGCGGCCAAGGAGGCCGGTTTCGACCCGGTGAAGATCAACGCCGTCGCCATCCGGGGCACGACCGAAGACGACGTCGTGCCGCTGGCCGGGTTCGCCCGCGAGCACGGCCTGGAGCTGCGGTTCATCGAGTACATGCCGCTCGACGCCGGCAACCAGTGGGAGCGCGGGAAGGTCCTGTTCGCGGCCGAGATCCTCGATCGCCTCGCGCGTGCGTTTGGCCCCTTGACGCCTGCACCCAACCAGGACCCGCGTGCGCCGCGCTCGATTATCAGTATACCGACGGCGGCGGGCGGGTCGGCCTGATCGCCTCGATCAGCCGCCCGTTCTGCATGAGCTGCAACCGGGTCCGGCTCACGGCCGACGGCAAGCTCCGCAACTGTCTTTTCGCCCTCGAAGAGACCGACATCCGGGCCCTGTTGCGCGGCGGGGCCTCGGATCTCGACATCGCCGAGGCCGTGCGCGCGTCGGTGACCGCCAAGTGGGAAGGGCACGAAATCAATACGTCGCGTTTCATCAAGCCAGAGCGGCTGATGCACTCGATCGGCGGCTAATTTTGCCTTGTCCCTGGTCGCTTGTGGAGAACACGGCTTGCCGCGTGGCACGGGAATCGTCCCGAAGCGTAGGCCGAAACGGCTTCGGGGGTCAGGCCGCGGATCGTGGGCCGAGTCCAACCGGCGGTGGTGATCTCCGAGGCTTTTGTCGCGCTGCGCGGAGATTCTCGTTCCCACACTTTGCGCGTGGGATTACCGGCGGGTGGCACGGGTCGTCCGCTCCCCGTGCTCCGGTCGGTTGGCGGAAGCCCCGGGGAGCAGACGACCCGTGCCACCCGCCGCGTCCCGCAAAGCCACTCTTCCCGGGGACCGCAGTTCCTCGCCGGGACGTAGCGGCAAGAGGTGTTGCTCTCGGAGAACGGTCACCAGATTGCGCGTGTAGTCGAGCGCGTCACGGTAATCCATGTGCAGCCCGTCAGGGCAGGAGAAGGAGGCTAAGCTGGGGACTTTCTCGGATTGAATGACCGTCGCCCCTGTCTCGCGGGCCATCAGCGTCCAGAAGGGCTCGCGCGGATAATAGCGGTCTATCAAGGACTTCTGACGACCGTTGATGGGGTAATCGATGAAGACCACCCGCCCACCCTGGGCGTTGATCCGGGCAGCCAACTGACCGAGACGGCGGACATACGCCAGCCAGTCTTGATCGGAGAGCGGCTTGTAATGGTCGATGAGGAAACGCCAGGCGTCTTCCAGACCCGCCACACTCTGGCGCACGTCGAAGCGCGTGAAGTCGATGGCGTTGGACCCGTCCTTCCGGATGAGACGACTGCGATACGCACCCGAGTGCGGCAGCGACGGCCAACGTCGGGTCTGGAAACTGACGCGCACGATCTCCGGCAAAGCCCGCAGGTCCAGCCGAAGCTGCGGTGCCGCGAGAACCAGGTTCTCTTCCAGAGTGGCCCTCAAGAGCCGCTCGAAAGCCCGCTCGGAACTCCACGAAGAATGATAATATTTCGTATATTTTGATTGCAAATCCGGAAACTTCTCCTGCATGGCGTCGTCCTGCACGACGGCGATGGAATGGGGGAGCAGCTCGCAGAGGACGAGGCCGGTGAAGCGGGGATCATCAGCCAGGTCTTTCAAGGTGGCATCGGGGAAGCAGCCCGGGACGGCGAGCATCGCGGTCTGGCACCCGGGACAGGCTTGCTGGAGAAGCTGCGTGTTCAGCCCCGTGTTGATGCGCGAGGTCCCCAGAATCGCAATCGCGGTGGGTTTGCCATTGGAGGCCGCATCGCGCTGGAGACACCACAGAATCCGCGTCGGCGGTCACGGTCGGGACAAAGCCTCGCGCCCGCCAGACACCTTCGAGAGTGGCCAGCGCGCTGAGGACCAGCAGCACCGTCCACGCCCAGGTGCGCCCCCACGAACCACGCGGGAGCCGCTCATCAGAACTGGAAGTAGATGAAGGCATGGTCCGTACCCGAACCGTTCGTGTTGACGAGGACGAACAACATCAGCGCGAGCACGACGCCGCGGACCCACCAGGGCCAGCGCGCCACCACCTGTTCCAGGCTGGCGTTGCGGAACATCCACTGGAACGCCAGCATGCAGCCGGTCATCCCCAGGACCCACATCGCCGCACTCGATGAGATCAGCCGCTGTGTGGTGTCGACCGTACCCCCGAGCATCACGCGGATCAGATGCAAGGCGGCCGGAAAGTCCGGGGCCCGAAAGAACACCCACGTGAGGTTGACGAGGGCGAAGGTCAAGAGCATGGCGGGGATCTCTTGCCACCGTCCGCCCTCCGGTTCGACCGCGGGACGTGGTGGCGTGGCGTGGCTCCCACGCCGACCTCTCCAGAGGCGCTCACCAATCAGGAACAAGCCATGCAGGCCGCCCCAGGCCACGAAGCGCCAGGACGCCCCGTGCCACAGGCCCCCAAGGAGCATGGTCAGCATCAGGTTCGTGTGGGTCCGGGTGGGACCATCCCGATTGCCGCCCAGGGGGATATACAGGTAGTCGCGCAGCCACGTCGAGAGCGAGATGTGCCAGCGACGCCAGAAATCGGAGAACCCGATCGCCGCGTACGGGAAATGGAAGTTGTCCTTGAGCACGAACCCCAGGCACAACGCCACGCCGATCGCACAGGTCGAGTAGCCCGAGAAATCAAAGAGAATTTGCCCGGCGAAGGCGAGGGTGCCCAGCCAGGCATCGCCGCAGGTGGTCTGGGCATGCGCCCGTAGACCTGATCGACCACCGGCCGTAGCAACTGGTCGGCCAGGATCATCTTCTCGAAGAGCCCCAGGACCAGCAGCGCGAAGCCCCAGCCCATCTGGTCGGCCGTCGCCCGCCGAGGCGTACGGCACTGCGGCAAGAAGTCGTTGGCGCGGACAATCGGCCCGGCGACCAGGTGCGGGAAGAAGGTCAGGAAAAGGGCATAGTCCAGGAACGAGTCCCAGGCGCGGGTCTTGCGCCGGTAGACATCCACCAGGTACGAGATCGTCTCGAAGGTGTAAAACGAGATGCCCAGAGGCAGGATCACGTCGGGGAAGCCGATCGCCGGCGACATGCCGAACCATCCACAAACCGCCGCCGCATTCTTGCTGAGGAAGGCGCCGTACTTGAAAAAGCCCAGCAGTCCCAGGTTCAACGTCAGGCTCGTGACCAGCACCGCCCGGCGCCAGCAGGGACTCTCGGTCCGCTCCAAGACGTGCGCGAGAACGAAGTCGACCCCGGCCGCCAGGATCAACAACAGCACGAACGGAGGATTCCAGGCCGCATAGAACAGATAGCTGGCCACAAGCAGGTTGATCTTCTTCAGCGTCCAGGACAGGGGCAGGTTGTGGAGAGCGAGCACGACGGCAAAGAAGACGAGGAAGGTCAGGGAATTAAAAAGCATCAATACGTCCTAAATCAATTAAACTACGAACGACTTCGTGCCCGGTAAGAGAACCAAGTCGTACGGTCCGATCCCGAGCGGCGGACGCTATCCCATCGAGATCCGGGGCACAGGAAAACCTGCCTTTCATATCTTTTGTACAGTATGCGTGCGGGATCACAGAGTCGATGCCAAAGGAGGACACAGGTGACGACCGCACCAGCACAACAATGTGGGCAGAACCGCCTTGTTCCTCGACAACCCCGGACTTCATCGGACTCGTGGGCCGTCTCTCTTCAATCAACGCCTGGCAGAAAGGGATCAGGGAGGCACGAAGAGGAGGGTCAGAAGCCGATCCTTCGGATCGTTTGTGAGCGGCGGAATGCTCGGGATACTTTCGTTGCCCCTCACTCCCCGTGTCGCCGCGCTGGGGCATCGCGGGCGGTTTTCCAACCTGATAGGCTCGGGGAGTCCGACCCATGACCAAACGCGATAAACGAAACTGGGAGATCGATGCCATGTTGCCTTCGCCGACCCGCCGCGATCTGCTCCGGGGCCTGACGGCCTCCGCAGTGGCCCTGGGATTCCCGCCCGCCCGCGCTGAAGATGCGCCGAAGCGCAAGTTCACCGAGGATCTCGTCTGCGGCAACATCGGCGTCGGCGCGAAGTTGCCGAAGGCGATCGAGCTGGCGCACAAGTACGGGTTCGAGTCCGTCGGCGTGGATACCGGCTATCTTGCGTCGCTGTCCGACTCCCAGCTCTCGGAATTGCTCGAAGATCTGAAGGCCAAGAAGCTCGTCTGGGGCGCCGCCGGGCTGCCGGTCGATTTCCGGGGCGCGGAGGAGAACTTCCAGAAGGGACTGCCGGGCCTCGCCAGCCAGGCCAAAACGCTGCAACGCGCCGGCGCGACCCGCATGAGCACCTGGCTCAGCCCGAGCCACAAGAGCCTGACCTACCTGGCCAACTTCCAGCAGCACGAGCGGCGCCTCCGCGAGATCGGCAAGATCCTGGCTGACCACAACGTCCGGCTCGGCCTGGAGTACGTCGGCCCCAAGACCTCGTGGACGAACGGCCTGTATCCGTTCGTGCACACGATGGCCGAGGCCCGCGAGCTGATCGCCGCGATCAACCAGCCGAGCATCGCCTTGATGCTCGATAGCTGGCACTGGTACACGGCTCACGAAACCGAGGCCGACCTGTTGAGCCTGAAGGGCTCGGACGTGATCTGTTGCGACCTGAACGATGCGCCGAAGGGCATCCCCATCGACGAGCAGCAGGACAGCAAGCGCGACCTGCCGTGCGCGACGGGCGTGATCGACTTGAAGACATTCTTGAACGCCCTGGTCAAGATCGGCTACGATGGCCCGGTGCGTGCCGAGCCGTTCAAGGCCGAGCTGCGTTCACTGCCGGCGGAAGAGGCCGTGGCCCGCACGGCCGAGGCGATGACCAAGGCTTTCGCCCTGGTGAGCTGAAAATCAGCGCGCCTCGGGCCGGCCCGGGGCGCACTTGACTTGATGCGGATAATGGAATGTTCCCACACGCCTCGTGAATGGAATGCCCTCCCCCCCGGAGCGCTGGGCTTGAATTGCGCCCCGCCTGGAGACCGCCAACATGGACCGGCCCCGAATTCTCAGCGTGGGACAATGTCGCCTGGATCATGGTGGTCTGGGCCGCGTCCTCGGCCAGCATTTTGCGCGGAGTTGCACAAGGCGGACACGTTCGCCGAGACGTTCGAGGAACTTCAGGGAGCCCACTTCGATTTGGTCCTGGTCAATCGAGTCCTCAACGCCGACGGCTCGTCCGGTCTCGAGCTGATTCGCTCCCTGAAACAGGATGCGAACTTCTCGGAAGTGCCGGTCATGCTCGTGAGCAATTTCGAGGATGCCCAGCAAGCCGCCGAGAGCCTCGGCGCGCTGCCCGGTTTTGGCAAGGCCGACCTCCATACCGCCCGCAGTATCGAACGGATCGAGCAGGCGCTCGGGACCCGGAACGAGGCCATGGCCTCGCAGGGGTGAGATTTCAACGCGTTGAAATCCGGCGGCAGGTCACGGCACGCGGAACAGATGCCCCTTGTTGTCCGCGGCGGCCACGGCGAGCTGTTTGCCGTCGGGACTCCAGGCCACGCTGAAGCATGCGGTGTTCGTGGCGACCTTCTGGCGAAAGAGCGGCTTGCCCTCATCGACATTCCAGACGATCAGGGTGCCGCCGCGGTCCAGCGAGGCCAGCCGCTTGCCGTCCGGCGCGAAGCTGACCGCGTAGACCGCCTGGGCGTGTCCCGACAGGATGCGCGCCTCCTTCGCATCGGCGACGTTCCAGAGCCGGACCGTCTTGTCCTGTGAAGCCGAGGCCAGCAAGGCGCCGTCGGTCGGGCGGAAAGCAACATCGTACACGGCCCCGCTGTGCCCGATGGCCTGGCGCAGCTCCTTGCCGTCGGCGGGATTCCAGAACTTGATGAGCTTGTCGCCGCCGCCCGTGGCCATCAGGTCGCCCTGCGGACTGAAGGCGATTGCGGAAACGACCCCCGCGTGGGCCTTCTCGACGACCCGTACCGGGCTGCCCTGGGCGACGTCCCAGATGCGGAAGGACTTGTCGGCGGCGCTCGACGCGGCGCGGGTCCCATCCGGCGCCCAGGCCAGTCCGTAAACGGGACCACCGTGTCCCCGGAACGTCCTGATCATGCCGGGGGGCGTCAACGACCAGAGCTTGACCGTGTGGTCCTCGCAGCCCGTCAGGGCCGCCTTGGCGTCGGGCAGCACGGCGACGGCGTGGATCGGGCCGCCGAGGCTGCCGATGCTCTGGATCTCGGCCTGCGAGAGATCGGCCTGCGACAGGTCGAAGACGTGCATGGAACGGTCCGCCAGCCCCGCGACGAGGGTCTTCTCGTCGTCGCCCACCGCCAGGCTCAACACATGCGCCGGCAGGAGGGAAGAGGTGGCCTGGACCTGACGGCTCTCGGCGCTCCAGACCTTGACGGTCCGGTCGGCCGAGCCGGTCACGATCCGCCGGCCGTCCTTCGTGACCGCGACACTGCGCACCAAATCTTTGTGGCCGGCGAGCTTGCCGATCTCGGCACCCGACTGGACATCGAACAATCGCGCCGTCTTGTCGGCCGAGCCGGTCACGATCCACGCCCCCTTGGGATCGGCCGCGATGGCGAATACCGGCCCTTGATGCCCCGCGAACACGCGCAAGGCGCACGGGGTCCAGATCTTCGCAAGGTTATCCTGACCGCCGGAAACGATCGTCTTGTTGTCCGGCAGCACGAAGGCGGCGGTGATCGGCTTGCCGTGAGCGGTGAAGTCTTCGAGCCTCAAGCCCCGTGGCCGCATCCCAGAGGCGCACGGTACCGTCGTCCGAGCCGCTCACGAGACGGTGGCCATCGGGAGCAAGGAAGACGGCCGTCACGGGCCCGTTGTGTCCGGAAAGCGTGGCCACAAGCTTCCGGTCGGCAACCGTCCAGACGCGGATCATCCGGTCGGCTGAGCCGGTGACGAGACGCTGACCGTCGCGGCTCAGATGGAGCGCGCGGACGGCGTCGCCATGCCCCTCGAAGTTACCGAGGGGCTTGTTCTCGGCGATGTCCCAGAGCCGGGCCGTCTTGTCCGCCGACGCCGAAACGAGCCACTGGGGCTTGTCGGGAACAAAAGCCAGCGCATGGATGCGGCCGCCATGACCGCCGAACACGCGCACTTCCTTGGACGTGGCGACATCGAAGACGCGAATCTGGTTGTCTTCCCCGGCGAAGGCCACCTGGGCTCCGTCCGGTCGAAAGGCCAGGGCGGTGATCGGCGCGGGCAGCTCGGCGAGCGTCTTGATGACTTCGATACCGTCGGGAACGGTGAGGATGCGGATGGACTTGTTCGCCAGACCGATCGCGAGCTGGCCGCCGTCACCACGGAACGCCAGCGCCACGATGGCCGGGGCGTTGTCCATTTCCTTGATGAAGCCGCTGTCGGCGATGCGGTAGAGGCGGATCTTGTTGTCCGTGCCGCCGGCCGCGAGCGTGGCGCCGTCGGCACTGAGGGCGTAGACGGCCGCGTTGGCGGGAATCGAGCCGCGGCTCGGTCAGGGGAAGCTGCCAGAGCCGGGCCCGGCCGTCCGGACCGGCTGACGCGAGCAGCGCATTGCCTGAGAGATAGGTCAGTCCCAGCACGGCGTCGGCGGGCGTCACGATCACGCCTTGAGGCGTGCCATCGGCGGCATTCCAGAGGCGGATCGAACGGGCCGTGTCGCCCGCGGCGATCTGGGCGCCGTCGCCGCGCCAGGCCACGGCCTGGACCTCCCCGGTGAGACCGGCCAGGTCGCGCACCGCGTTGCCGGTGACCAGATCCCAGACTTTCACGCCGTGGCCGGCAGCCACGGCGACGCGCTGACCGTCGGGACTGGCCGCCAGCGCGCGTACCGGCGCCGGGTTGGCTGTCAAATCCTTCAGAGGGCCGCCCCCCGGACGAACCCAGAGCCGGACCGTGCGATCCTGACCGGCGGAGAGCAGGCTGCGACCGTCGGGACTGGCGGCCACCCGCAGCACCAGCCCGGTGTGACCCGCATAGCGCTGGATTTCCTTGCGGCTGGCGGCGTCCCAGACGCGCACGGTGCCATCAAACCCCGCCGTGACCAGGCCCTTGCTCTCGGGCGTCCAGCCGATCGAGTAGACCGGCTCGGTGTGGCCGTCGAGCGTCCCTATGAGTCCCGCCTGCTGGGCGCTGGCCAGTCCCGCGGTCCATCCGGCCACGCCCAGCACGGCCAGGCACCGCAACGGCCCTGAAAGCCTGCGCAACATGCGAGGATCTCCTGAAAAGACGCTCCCACTGGAAGTTCGGCGCGACTGACACGCGTTGAACATAGGCTCTCGGCGCGGCCTCGGCAATGGTCTTTCGGGTGGCATGCCCACGTCCTCGTGGGCATGTCCGGCCCCCGGGCGCACGAACCGGACATGCCCACGAGGACGTGGGCATGCCACCCGAGGCGTGGGAATGCCGCCCGAAGTCTCAAAATACCTCTTGGCTTTTGGCCGCGGCGCGTCTCTAATCTGAGCAATTCGTGAAGAAGGATCGAAGAACGCGTATCGGCAAGTCCACTTAAGCCATGCCCGCGCGATACTGGTTGATCCATCCCAACGGTGGCCGGCAACTGATCGACCCGCGGCGGTTCGACCTCGACGAGGTGGCCGAGCAGGCGCGCGCCGGATCGGCGGCCGGCTCGTTGTCGAACGGGACGAGAACCCTTCAGCCGCTTCGACAGCGGTCTGGAGCGGTCTGGCCGAGAGGCCGCGGGAGTTGCCTGCGTCGCGGCCGTTCGAGCCTCCGCTCTCGGCCCTGGCCCCCCTCTTCCGCAACCGGCTGGACCAGGTCTACCTCTGCGAGTGCGACTTCTCGACGGACATCAACGTCCGCCCGACGCTCCGGGCGCTGGGCCGCTATTACAAGCGCCGGCGGCTCGTGCGGGTCTACGCCGTAGACCGGGCGCTGGGCCGGCGGCCCCTCGAGGAGCTCTTCGACACCTACCTGCACGAGGTCGCGCACCACATCGAATACACCGAGCCGCACTCCTTCGAGGCAGACGCCTGCGAACGCGTCCACGGCCGGATGCACAGCACCCTGTTCTGGCGCATCCTGGGCGACCTGAAAGGACGCTGGATCGAACTGCAACGATACGGTTGCGTGTCCGCGTTTCTCGATGCAGCGGAATGACTCTTCTTTGTTACTTGTCAAATCTGCAAGCAGCGGGCTTCACCGAGGGTGCGGCGGCCAGTGACAAGTGACAAGTGACAGCGGCCTCGACCTCGGACCCTGTGGCCGGTTACACTAGAGTTTGCTCCTCAACCCCTTCCGGACAATCTCGATCCGTGACTTGAAACGGGACCCCGCTTCGCGATGCCGCCCAACCCGCCCTCGTCGGCCGAGGATCCGCCGCCGCCCCCTGCCGTGCCTGAGGTACCCCCGCGGTCCGGACGGCCGGGGCCACCCCGAGTACGGAGGCGGCGTGCGCCGGAGGCGCTGTCAGTCCGGACCCGAAGCACGCTGATCGACGGGCTCTTGATCGCGGTGTTTCTGGTCCTGACGTTCCTGCTGGGCGTCTTCCCGCTCAAGGACACCGATTTCTGGTGGCACCTGCGCACCGGAGACTTGATCCGCCAGACGGGCCGGGTGCCCTGGACGGACTGGTACACCTTCGGCGCGGCGGGCCGTGCCTGGATCGACGTGCACTGGCTGTTCGAGGTCCTGCTGAGCTGGGGCTATCAACTCGGCGGGATCGTGTTCCTGAACCTGGCCAAGTGCGCGATCACCTGTCTGGCCGTCTTTTTCCTCATCACGGCCCGCCGGCGCGAGTGGCCGTTGTGGGTCATGCTGCTGGCGTGGCTGCCGGCGCTGCTGGTGCTCAGCGGGCGCATGTACATCCGGCCGGAGACCCTCACGCTGCTCTGGCTGGCGCTCGACCTGGCCATTTTGACGCGCTGGGACCGTTTTCCGTGGCTAGGCTGGCTGGTGCCGGTCGTCCAGGTTTTCTGGGTCAACACGCAAGGTCTTTTCGTGCTCGGGCCGGTCGTGCTGGTCTTCGCGCTGATCGACGCGGCGCTGGCACCGGGGTCGTTCGCTGCGTCCCGTCGGCGCTGGTGGATCCAGGCCGCGGCCATCACCGGGCTGACGGCCCTGGCCTGCCTGGTCAGTCCGTACCACATCCGGGGGGCCTTGTTTCCGATCGAGCTGGCCCGGACGATGAGCGCGCCGGTCTTCGAGTCATCGATCGCCGAGCTCTTGCCCGTCAAGTCGTTCATCGCCCAGATGGGCTTGCTCCACCTTCCGCTGTTACTGCACCTGGGCACGATGATCCTGGGCGCACTGAGTTTCCTCTTGCCGATTGCCTGGAGCGTGTCTCAGCGTCGCCCGGTCGTGGAGGATCGTTCCGAGCGGCAGTCCGACAAGCCCCGGAAGCGACGGGTGCGGGAACCGGTGCGATTGTCCTGGCGACCGAGCCCGTTTCGCCTTTTGCTGTTCGTGGCCTTCAGCCTCATCAGCTTGAAAGCCACGCGGAACACGCACCAGTTCGCGGCGGTCGTGGGCGCGGTCACGGCCTGGAACTTCGGCGAGTGGGCGGCGGTCGTCTTCAGCCGCTCGGAACCGGATCGATCGACGGCGCCGCGGCATCGGGTGCCGGGCTGGCTGGGAACGCTGGGCGTGCTGATCGGCATGATCGTTTTCGTGGCCAACGGGACGTTTTATGCGGTGGCCGACGAGGGTCGCACGATCGGCCTGGGTGAAGAACCGCGCTGGTTCCCACACGAGGCGGTCCGGGCCTGCGGCCAGCCGGGCATGCCTGTGCGTTTCGTCTGCATTCACAACGGTCTCAGCGGCCTCTTCGAGTATTACCTCGGGCCCGAGCGAAAGAACTACGCCGACGCCCGGCTGGAGGTCATTGGCCCCGAGCTGTTCGCGGACTATCTCAACCTGGAGTATGGCCTGCGGCGGAACCAGCCCACCTGGCCCGAGACCCTGGAGCGACTCGGGCGGCCGGGCCTGCTCCTCGACCTGGTCCAGGTGGGCAACGCGGAGCTGGCCGCCACGGTGATGGCCGCGCCGGGATGGCGCTGCGTCTGGTTCGACGCCCTGGCGGCGGTCTTCGTGCCCGAGACGACGCCCCATCCGCCCGCGCCGGTCTCGTTCTGGGATCGGCATTACCGGCCGGACCGCAGCCTCGCCACCGGTGATTGGGAGGACGCCCAGGCGGCGTCCAAGGCGCTCGCCGAGGTGGCGTTCGGACTCTTGACGCGGAACCGGCCCGATCTGGCGCGGCCGTTGATCCTGCTTGGCCTGGACCGGGGCCGGCTGGCGCGCGCTGGCCCCCGAAGCGGCCGGACCGTGGAAGGTTCTCGGCAAGCTCGCGGCGATGCGCGATCCGGTCGACGCGCCCCGCTTCCGCATGCCCTTCGACCCGGTCTTCGATCTGATGCCCGTGCGCGCCGCTTACACGCTGCGCCAGGCGCTCAACGGGAGTCCCGACGATGCCACGACCTTGCTCCTGCTGGCGGAGTGCTACCGGCAGCGGTCGATGTTCGAGCAGGCCCTGCCGCTCTACCGCCGGCTGGCCACGCTGGACCCGCCGAGCATGATGCGCGAGCGTGTGGAACAGGTCCGCCAACTGGCGACAGACCAGGCCGCGCGGTGCCTGGCGGAGCTCCTCCCGGAGCCGCCCGAGAAATGGCAGAACCGCGACGAACTGGAGCGGTCCTTACGCGCCGACCTCGCCACCGGTCGGGCGGAGTCGGCCGCCCTGTTGCTGGAGAAGGCCTATCCGGTCGAGGCCCGGCCCTGGCCCGTGGCCGATCGCCTGGCGACCTTGTGGCTGCACCTGGGTCATCCCACCCAGGCGCGGGCGGTCTGGCGGGCCGCGGTCGATGTGCCGCAACCCGCCGTGGCCGACGCCCGGATCGCCGCCTCGTATCTGGCCGAGGATGACTTTGACTCAGCGCGTCAGAGCTATCGCGAGGCCATCCGCAAAGATCAAACCCTGTTCGAGGTCCACTACGGCCTGGCCGTCCTGGAACAAGATGCCGGCCACGCGCTCGCGGCCTACGATGCCGCTCTCCGCGCCGCCTTGCGGGCGCCGAACAAAGTGGCCGAAGACGCCGCCCGGCTCATCGTCGAACAGGCCAGGCCGTATGTGGACTTGACGGGCTCAGGCGTGGAACTGAAACAGTGAGGAGTGGTCAGTGGTCCGTCCTGTAGGGTGCGTCGAGTCTTCGATGACGCACCTTCCCCAATCCCATTCCGTGGAGGGGTCGTATGGAAAGAGGTGCGTCATCGAAGACTCGACGCACCCTACAGGACGGACCACTGACCACCCTGGAATAGGCGCGATCATGCCGTTTGCTTCGCTCTGGCAGCTTTACCTGGCGCGGCTCCGCGAGTTCTACCGCCAGCCGGCGCGGATGTTCTGGGTCTACGGCTTCCCGATCGTGCTGGCCATCGGGCTGGGACTGGCCTTCCGGAGCCGGCCGCCCGAGCCGGTCCAGGTGACCGTCGTTGCCGCACCCGCCGATCTGCGGCTTTTCGAGACGCTGACCTCGAAGGAAGCCCGGCAGGGACGGGCGGGACATCCGGGAATTCGCGCGGAAAGCGCCACGGCGGACGAGGCCGCACGACGGCTCAGGACGGGCAAGACTCCGCTGGTGGTGGCCGCCGAGGACTCGGGGGTACGCTTCACGTTCGACCCGACTCGTCCCGATGCCGGCGCCGTGCGCGGCCGTCGATGACGCCCTTCAGCGCGCCGCCGGCCGGCTCGACGTGGTGCCTACCACCGATGTCGAGGTCCGCGAGCCCGGTTCCCGCTACATTGATTTCCTCATCCCCGGGCTGATGGGATTGAACATCATGGGCGGCGGGCTCTGGGGCATCGGTTTTTTGCTGGTCAATTTCCGCATCAACAAGCTCTTGAAACGGTTCATGGCCACGCCCATGAACCGCGCGCACTTCCTGCTGGCGCTGCTCGGCGCCCGGCTGACGTTTTTGGTGCCCGATATGACCGTGCTCCTGATCCTGGGCTACGCGCTGTTCGGGATGCCGATCCGGGGAAGCCTGACGCTGGTCGTGCTGATCGCGGTCGTCGGCGCGCTGGCGTTCGCCGGTCTGGGGCTCTTGATCGCCAGCCGGGCGACGACCATCGAGACCGTCAGCGGCCTGATGAACCTGGTGATGCTGCCGATGTGGCTACTCTCCGGCGTGTTCTTCTCGCCCGACCGCTTCCCGGCGGCCGTTCAGCCGGTCGTTCAGATCCTGCCCCTGACCCACGTCATCGCGGCCCTGCGGCAGGTGATCCTCGAAGGCGCGGGGTTCGCCGCCGTCTCCGGCTCGCTGCTGTTCCTGGCCGCCTGGGCGATCGGCACTTTCTTCCTCGCGCTGCGGATCTTCCGGTGGAACTGACGGGCGCACGAAAGTGGGTCGCTTGAGAACAGTCATCAAGTCCGACCAGGACGAGGCCCGCGGCCGTGCCGCCAGCGGGGGAACGTCCGTTTCGTCGATCAGATGGCCGAGGAACGTGGCCTTGGCGAACACCTCGACGTCGGCGAACGCGGAGCGCGACTGGATCGGGATCGCCGCCAGCTTCGCGCGGCGGTGCAGCCGGCAGGGGCTGTGAATGTCGCGGATCGGCACCGCGAAGAACAGCCGCCAGGGCAGGGTGGCCAGCCATCGTCTCACCCGTCCCGTGAAGGATCGGGGACGGCGGCCGACGACGTGATCGCACTGGTCGATCGCCTTCAGGAGGGCGTCCAGATGCGCCTCCGACCAGGGCTCCGATGCCGTGGTGAGCAGGACCAGCGGCTGAGTCGAGCCGAGGTAAGTGGATTCGACCGGCACGCCGCCGGGAACGACATGCACCTCGGCCGCCCGTCTTCGAGCGTCCGCGAGGGCCGCCAGATGCGCGCCGATGCCGCGGTCCTGGGCCTCGTCTCCCGAGGCCAGCACCACGATGCACAGCCCGGCCCCGGTCATCGGCTCGCGCCGGAGGTGCGCCTCAAACGGATCGTCGAGATCCAGCGGCGGGAGTTCGGTTTGATTCGCGCGAGGCATGCGTGGAACTCGGTCAGAAAGAACGGGGCAAGCCACCCGAAGGGATTTCAGATTCCAGATTCCAGATTCCAGATTCGATTCAGGCATCAGTCATTCGACATCTGGAATCTGGAATCTGGAATCTGGAATCTGGAATCCAGACGCTCTCATGATGTCGGCGACCCCTGTGCGAGCCACTCGTCGAGGGCCGTCTTGAACGCCGCCTGGAGCCGCCGCGTGATCGGGCCGGGCAGACCATCGGCGATGGGCAGGCCGTCGATGCGCACCACGGGCAGGATCTCGATGGTCGTGCCGACGAGAAAGACCTCGTCGGCGGCCATCAGCTCAGCGCGGGTGATCGTGCCGGGCTGGAACGGGAGATTTTCCGCGCGCGCCAGCCGCAGGACGACCCCGCGGGTCGTTCCGGGCAGGATCTCGTTGCTCTCGGGCGTGCCGCCAAGCTGGCCGTCGCGCACCCAGAGCACCGACGAGTGCGTCGCCTCGGTGACGTGGCCACGGTCGTCGATGAGCACCGCCTCGTAGGCTCCCTCGCGATGCGCGGCCTCGTTCGCCAGGCAGTTCGCCAGCAAGTTCGTGGACTTCACATCACAGCGCTTCCAGCGCTCGTCGACATGGCTGATGAGCGCGACGCCCGTCTCGCGGAGCTTGACCGTGGGGACCTCGTCATACGGCTGGACGATGATGAGCTCGGTGGGCGGCACGGCCGGCTTCGGAAAAGCGTGCCGGCGGGGTGCCACGCCCCGCGTGATCTGCACGTACACCGTCCCTTCAAGCACTCCGCTGGCCGCGATCGTGGCCCGGATGCGCCGGTCAGGCCGTCGAGATCCACGGGCGGGAACTCCATCGCCGACAGACTCCGGCGCAGCCGGCTGGTGTGTGCCTCTTCGAGCCAGCACCGCCCCCGGTATACCCGGTAGAGCTCGTAGACCGAGTCGCCGAAGAGAAAACCCCGGTCCCAGATCGGCACCCGCGCCTGGTCGACCGGCATCATCTCGCCATTGAGACAGGCCAAGGACTCCATGAAAATCGCGTCTCCTCCCTCCAGGGGCGTGGCTCATCGCTCGGACGTTCCCAAGATAACCGCTCTGACGTGGGGCCGGCAACGCAGACCCCCGTGATCCTTCTCATGGCCCCAGGTCCATCTGCGCAGTAAACTAGAGAGAGTGCGTCGACCATCCTCGTCCCGGCTCCATCGAACTTCGTGACCACGAACGGGTCAACCGGAACGAAAAGGCGCACGGGAAGTTGCTTCCATGATCGAACGGATCATCACCGGGGGCCAGAGCGGCGTCGATCAAGCCGCCTGGCACGCGGCGCGGGCCGCGGGCCTCGCCACGGGCGGCTGGATGCCGCTCGGATTCCTCACCGAGCTCGGCCCTTGCCCGCACTTTGCCCACGAATTCGGCGCCCGCGAGCACACCACCGAGGAATACGCCGACCGGACCATCGCCAACGTCAAGGACGCCGAAGCCGTGCTGGTCTTCGCCGGCACGCATTGCGGCGCTGGGGTCCGCCTGACGATCGACGCCAGCCGGGCGCTTGCCAAGCCCTGCCTGGTGATCGAACCCGATCGCCTCGATACCGCGGAGACCGCGCACGAGGTCGCCACCTGGATCGATCAGACCTGCGCCCGGACCCTCCAGGTGGCCGGCGACCGCGCGTCGGTCCTGCCCGATCTCGGGCCGCGTGTGGAAACCTTCCTGATCGCCGTTTTTCGTCGTGTGCTGCGCAGCGAGACTCCGTCTTCGTAGGGTGGGCTCGGCCCACCTTCTTCCCATTCATGGTTCCGTAGGGTGGGCCGAGCCACCCTACGAAGATTCCCCTCAGTTCGGGTCCATGTGCCGGTTGAGGTCCGTCTGACGCTGCTTCTCATACGAGTCGAGCCACGCGCGGGCGCGGGGAAAGTCGCCGGCGCGGACATACACCCGTGGGTTGCTCTCGAAGGTCCCCACCACGTCCTTGTTCTCGGTATCGCTCATCGCCGTGATGCCCTCCGCCATGAGTTGATCGGCGATGAACTTGGCCTCCATGAGGGTCAGGGCCTGGTAGGCCTCGACGACCTCGCCGAGCCCTTCATCGGGGCTGCCGGGCGCCTCGCCTTGATCCGGGATGCCGGGCTCGGCGATCGGGTCGTAGAGCGGGTCGGCGATGGGCGCGGTGTCGTCGGCCGGCACGAAATGGGGGTCTCCCACGCCGTCCGGGCTGGTCCCGCACTTCCAGCAGACCTCGAACTGATCGTCCACCTTCGCCGCGCACTTCGGGCAGGTCCACATGATACGTTGATCCCTGGGGGGTTTCAGAATCCGCAGCGCCGCGATCAATTCGGCCGGCGGCAGGAGGAAGCCATAATAGAACGGCCCGAACAGAGCGTACCGCGCCGAGGCTTCGTCGAACCGCATCGTGTAGACGATCTCCTTGAGATACTGCGGATTGCGGGCCCAGAGCGTCACGCCCCATTCCCAGTCGTCGAGGCCCGTCGAGGCGGTGATGACCTGGGTGACGCGCCCGGCGAACTTCATGCCGCTCTTGCCGTGCTCGGCCATCAGTTCGTTGCGGACCGAGAACGGCAGCGTGTACCAGTTCTCCCCGGCCAGCCGCGCCTTGCTCATCGGATAAAAGCACAGTGCGGGCCAGTCGGGAAACTCCGGATAGTTGCGCTGGCGGTTCATCGTCTCGAGCCGGGCGGCGTACTGGGCAACCCGCGTCTTGTAGACAGCGCTTTCGGGGTCCATCTTCTCCCGGTCGCGGAGCAAGCGGCCATACTGCTCGGCGTCGGGGACGTACTCCGATACCTCGGTGAGCGAGCAGAAGGAATACACCGGCACGAGCGCCGGTCCCAGCGCCGAGGATTCGATCGCGACCTGGACCCCGTGGACGGCCCGCAAATCGGGTCCGGCCAGCACGACGCCGAAATCGGCCTTGTGACCCATCACGGCAAAAGCCTGCATCTGCTCGATGACGCCGGCCTCGCGCCGATCCAGGGCCGCGCTCAGCTCGCGCCGGCCCTGTTCGCGCTGCGCCTCCGGCAGAGCCGCCAGGGCCGCCCGGTCGATCCGGTAGAACAGGTGCAGCGCGTGCCAGCCCGATTCGGGCGTCAGCGCCACAGCCGTCGCCAGTTCGGGCGCCGTTCTTTCCGTCCCGTGTGCCATCGCCAAGACACTCCCGAATCCTCGGCGGAACCGTCCACGCCGCAACCCGACGCGCCAGCCGATGCGTTGGCTTTCAAACCGAGAAGGCAGATGCACTCGCTGGCGCGTCGGGCTTGCAGGACGGAGGTGCAAGCCAACCGTGAATCGCACTCGCCTGGATTCTACGAGGCCGCCCGCGTCAGCGGCAAGACAGCGGAGCAAGCGATTGGCGCGACGGCGTTTCGGCGGTATGGTAGATCCTCTGCGCGACTGCGGGCGGGCTGGTGCCGCGCCCGTCTGGTCGCCGTCTTTGGTTTGCGGCCTCAATTCCGCCCGTCCCCGAGGAAGTTCCGATGGCCGACGAAGCGAAATCCAAGAAGCCCTCCGCCCAGAAACCGGCCGGCCAGAAGAAGCCCGCCGAGGCCAAGAAAGAAAAGGCCCCCAAGGCCGAGAAGGACAAGGGCGGCAAGGCCGAGGCGCCCAAGGAAGCCCCCAAGAAAGAAAAAGCCCCGCCGCGCCCGCCCGCCGATCCCCGCCTGAAGATCCTCAAGAAGTTCCACGGCAAGTTTCTGCCCAAGGGCGAGCTGCACAGCGCCATCAGGCCCTCCTGAAACGCTGGGGTTCGGGCGAAGATCACGGGGGCGTGACCCTCGAAGAGCTCAAGAGCCTGCACGACGCCTGGAAAACCGCCCGCCAGAAGCCGGTCGCCAAGGTTTGAATCCCCTTTGTCACCTGTAGGGGACGGCAGGCCAACTCTTGTAGGGTGGGCTCGGCCCACCATCCGGGCCCCGTTCGGAAAACGGTGGGCCGAGCCCACCCTACAAGACCCTTCTCAGGATCGATCCCTGACAAGTGACCAAGGAGGCAACCCCGATGATCGTCGGTGTGCCCAGGGAGATCAAGGCCGACGAGTACCGGGTCGCGATGCTCCCCGTGGGGGCCGAGGAACTGACGGCGGCCGGGCATACCGTCCTGATCGAGACCGGCGCCGGGCTGGGAAGCGGATCTGACCGACGCCCAGTATTCAAGCAGCCGGCGCCACGATCGTCGCCGCGGCCGACGAGATCTGGGCAGCGCTCGGACCTGATCGTCAAGGTCAAGGAACCGCAGCCGGCCGAGTGGCCGCATGCTGCGCCGCGGGCAGGTCGTGTTCACCTACTTCCATTTCGCGGCCGACGAAAACCTGACGCGCAGCGTGCTCGGCCAGCGGCATCACGGCCATCGCCTACGAAACTCTGCGCGACCGGCAGCGGCGGCTGCCCCTGTTGACGCCGATGAGCGAAGTCGCCGGCCGCATGAGCATCCAGGAAGGGGCGAAGTTCCTCGAGCGGCCCCAGGAGGGCCGCGGCATCTTGCTTGCGGGTGTGCCGGGCGTGGCGCCCGCCGAGGTCGCCATCCTGGGAGGCGGCGTCGTCGGCTCGAACGCCGCCAAGGTCGCCGCCGGCTTCGGGGCCAGTGTCTCGTATCCTGGACATCAACCTCGACCGCCTGCGCTACCTCGACGACATCATGCCGCCGAACGTCACCACCCTTTACTCCGACCGGCACACGATCCTCCACGCCCATCGAACGCGCCGACCTGGTCATCGGCGCGGTTTTGATCACCGGGCGCCCGGGCGCCCCGGCTGGTCCGCGCGGAGGACCTCAGCCGCATGAAGTCCGGCTCGGTCATCGTCGATGTGGCGATCGATCAGGGCGGCTGCGTCGAGACGAGCCGGCCGACGACCCATCACAGCCCGACGTTCCTCGTCGACGGCGTCATTCATTACTGCGTCACGAACATGCCCGGCGCGGTCGGCCGGACCAGCACGTATGCTCTCTGCAACGTGACGCTCCCCTACGTGCTCGCAATTCGCCAATCGCGGCTGGCGGACCGTGGCCGCCGATCACCCGGGCGTGGCCGACGGCATCAACATGATCGCCGGTCAGATCACCAACCGCGCCGTGGCCACGACGTTCGGGCTGCCCTTCGTGTCCTGGACCGAGGTCGCGCCGACCGCCTGATCTGTGGTATCATGGCTTGCTGTCGGAATTTCCAAAGAGACGACCCGTCCACCCAACCGGGGTTCTTCCATGAGTGACGACCACGACCACAACCACGACAACGAGTGCGAGCACGAGAACCGAGACCGACCTGCCCGATGGCCAGCTGGAGCACTCGAGCACGGCCAGAGCCAGATCTTGCTCGAGATGCGGTCGCAGAACCTCGACCTGATCAAGATCGCCGCCCAGGTCGCCGGCTACGCGGGCGAGCACGGACCGCTCAAGCCGAGCGAACAGCGTCAGGCCATGAATGCCATCTGGGACATTTACTCCGAGTTCTACGCCGTGGGTCGATCCCGAGGAGTCGGACGGCGAAGCGGACGAGGAAGGGGACGACGACGAGGAATGATGTGAGTCACGTGGAGGATCTGCAAACGGTCGGCTGGCGAGGCTCGGCGGCGACGGGTGCGTCTCGACCTGATCGATCAGACCCGCTTGCCGACCGAGTTCGTCCGGATCGACTGCCACGACGTGCCGACGGTCTGGGAGGCGATCCGGTCGCTTCGCGTCCGCGGTGCGCCCGCCATCGGCGTCGCCGCGGCTTACGGCGCGGTCCTCGGCGGCGCGGGCCGGCGGGATCGCGGACGCGGCCACGGTCCGGCGCGGCCTGCACGAGGCTTCGGCCTACCTCCGCACCAGCCGGCCGACGGCCGTCAACCTGTTCTGGGCCCTCGACCGCATCGACCAGGCGGCGGATTCGGCCGCCGCCCTCGACGGCCCGGCCCTGCTCGAACGGCTCCTCGCCGAGGCCCGGGCGATCGCACGATGAGGACCGCGCCATGTGCCGCGCCATCGGCCGCCACGGTGCCGCCTTGGTCGCGCCCGGACACGGGCATCCTCACGCACTGCAACGCCGGCGGCCTGGCCACCGCCGATTACGGCACGGCCCTGGCCGTCTCTTCGCCGCGCACGAGCAGGGCAAGCCCCTCCACGTCTTCGCCGACGAGACCCGCCCCTTGCTCCAGGGAGCCCGGCTCACCGCCTGGGAACTGCACGCGCCGGGGCATCCCGATCACCTTGATCTGCGACAACATGGCCGCCCAGGTCATGAAGGAAGGCCGCGTGCAGATGGTCGTCGTCGGCGCCGACCGGATCGCCGCCAACGGCGACACCGCCAACAAGATCGGCACCTACGGCGTCGCCGTGCTGGCCAGGGCGCACGGCATTCCGTTCTACGTCGCCGCCCCATCGAGCACCTTCGACCTCGCCCTTCCCGACGGCTCCCGCATCCCCATCGAGCAGCGCGACCCGCGCGAGATCACCCACGGCTTCGGCCGCCAGACCGCCCCCGACGGCATCGGCGTTTACAACCCGGCCTTCGATGTGACGCCCGCGAGTTTGATTACCGCGATCATCACTGAGAAAGGTGTGATCCGGCCGGTGGAAAGGCGGGAGATCGCACTCCTGCTCGGACGTGGGGACTGATGGGACGCTACAGGTCGTGTAGGCTGGGTCACGACCCAGCTTTCTCCACGAAGAGATGCGCCGCAACATCCGGAGCAACGTAATGGCTGGGTCCAGACCCAGCCTACGGCACTCGACGCATCCGAGCTGACTGAAGCCCACGCCTCCGAATCTCTTCTCACGGCCGACGGGCGGTGACGACCGAGTTCATGGTCTCGTCTTGAATCGCGGCGTGCGGGTCGTGGAAGCCGACGGCGCGCAGGTCTTCGGCGAGCTCGGCGAAGGTGAAGGTGCCGCCGGTGGCGGTGTTGGCCAGCATGTTGATGGCGAAGAGGGCACCACCGATCGGGCGGGTTCGAGAAGGCTCCATGACGAAATCGCGGATGCCGATCGTTCCGCCCGGCACGAGGGCTTTGTGGACCTTGGCGAAAAGGTTGCGGTTGTGTTCGCGCGCGTGCTGGTGGACGATCGCGCTGACCCAGGCGAAGTCAGCGCCGGTGGGCAACTCGTCGTTGTAGAAGTCGCCGGGCGCGTAGCGGACGCGCGCGGCGTACTCGGTGCCGGCGAAGCGCTGGCGGGCCTGGTCGAGGGCGTGGGGAAGATCAAAAATGGTGGCGTCGCTGCCGGGCACCTGCGCAGGAAGGCGAGCGTCCAGGTGCCCGAGGCGCCGCCGACATCGAGCAGGTGCTGGAACCGGAGCGGTCCCAGGCGGGCGATCAGGTCGTCGGCATTGGGCCCGGAGACGGTGTGCATGGCGGCGATGAAGGCCGCCTCGTCGGCCCGCGCACCGCGAATGCTCGCGGGGCGGGGTGCGGGCAAACCGCCCTTGACGGTCCAGGCCAGCATGGACCAACCGCGCAGGATGTTCATCCGGTGCCAGAGCATGGGCAGGATGTTGCCGGGCCGGTCGCCGCACAAGAGCGGCCGGAGCGATGCGGGCACGCGGTAGCGCTCGCCGGCTTTTTCCAGCCATCCCAGCGCCGCCACGGCGTCGAGCAAGATGGTCAGCCCGCGCCGGTCGGCCGTCAGGTCGCGCGCCAGCTCATCGGCCGTGCGCTCCTGGTCGCCGAGCGCCGTGAACAGGTCGATCTCGACGGCCGCCCCCAGCACGCACGAGGGCTCGAAACCGGCCGCCGCGTCGAGAAGCTGCTGCCGCGCAGAGGAGGGTGTTTCCATCGTGGTCCTCGACACCGTTGCCCACCCTACGGAAGACGTTCGGAACCGAGGCTCAATTCTCGCTGAAGTTGAGCGAGCGTAGCAGGTCCCGGCTCAGCGGGTCCTTGACGAAGCGGTGGTGGCACGCCGGGCAGAGGTCAAAGCGGAACCCTTTGAAGGTTTCGGCGTCTAATTCCTCGGGGCTGAGGTTCTCGTCACGCTGGAGGAGCTCGGAGACGGCTTCCATGTGGTCGTCTTCAAGGTCTTCCGAGGTGATCTCATTAGGGTCGAAGCCGGCGTAGGCGGTGATCGAGACCACATACGCGCCGTTCACCCGAGGCGGTCAGATCCTTGCCGCAAAGATCACACGAGAAGTGGACCATCGGCGTCTAATCCTTCGTGGGAAGCCGGTGTCGGGAACCGGTTGGAGATCACAGGTTCGATTCTAACGCGACGCGTCCGGAGCGTCCAAGCCCGGATAGGCGTTTTTCGCCCGGAACGCGCGCAGACCGGTCGCGCCCAAGCGCACCGATCATTCCCAGGGACAGGAGCGTGATCCCGAGCGCCACGCGCACCTCGGGCGGATCGTAAACCAGCTCGACCAGGCGCATGCCCGGCGCGGCGGCCACTTCCAAGAATGTGCCCGTCGCATCCGGCCGCACGACCGCAGATGCGTGGCCTGCCGTCGCGCGCCAGCCGGGATCATAGGAAATTCCCGTGGAAATAGACACTGTCGCCACGAGACTGGACCCCACCTGAGTCGAAGGTCTTTTTCGGGTGCCACGGGTTCCGTCTGCGGAACCCGTGTGGATCTGCCCCCGGCCCCCGGACTCGGGTTCCGCAGACGGAACCCGTGGCACCCCCCAATCCCATGATCGAAAGACCAATAGCGGCCCAGTAAGCTTGTTATCGTCTCTAGAAATAGGCCCTGAATGCTCCGCCGGTAGTCGGAACCGGACAGTTCCATGGTCGCTGTCGCAGTCCAGCAGAGGTACGCCGTCGAGCCGTCCGATCCAGACCGCGCCGACGTGATCGACACGTGGGAAGAGCCCCTCGGGAGGCGGCGTCGGGCCGACGACCGCGGCGACATTCGCCCGGCGCAGTTGCGCCATCGCTCGTGTCACGCCTGACCATGTGACCGTGCGGCGGCTCGTGCGCGACCGGCCCGGCTCGTAGAGCGGCTCGAAATACGCCAGGTTGCGGGACGACTCGACCGAGTCGTAGTTCCGGATATCGGCCAGCCCGTAGCGCATGAGCGTGTTGGGCGGCAGCTCCGCTCCCAGCGCCAGGATCGCGCCGGCGGCGGCGTTTCGCGTTGAAGATAGGCGATCACGCGGCTGACGGGGCGGTCGTCTGTGCGGGCGATGGCCGGGTTCAGGTCGAAGCCGAACCCGATGAGGTCCGCGAGCACCAGGAGGAAGACGGCCGCGCGGACGCGTTCCGGCCGCAGCCAACCACGCCGCCAGGCTTCGGCGAGTGCCGCCATCACGGCGAGCTGAGCCGCGATCCACAGGGCGTAGCGGGGCGCGAAACTCAGCGTTTGCGCGACCTGCCGCAAGGCTCGATCGTGATAAACGGCCGCATCCGCCCCCGGCGTGGCGCCGCGGCAAGCTCGTAATGCGCCAGCGCACGTACCTTGATTGCCGGCCCCCCGCGGCCGACCAGTACGGCGACGACGATCAATCCCAGGGCGCCCGTCGCCCACAATCGGCGTTGCCAGCGCGAAGCGGAGAGCGCATCGAGGCCGATCCCTCCCAGCAGCACCAGTCCGAACGCCACCCAGAGCGTGAGCCGGCGATGATCCATCACGTCGAGCACGGGCAAGGCCCGTAGCACGTTCGCCACGGGAGGAATCTCAAAGGCTCCCCCCGCACCGACGACCACCAGCCCGGCCAGGAACCAGACCCGCGGCCGTTCCCGACGCATCCGCCAGGCCGCCGGCGCCAGCCAGAGGAGCGTCGCCAGCCCCGCGAACCCGCCCGCGGACTCGTTCAAGTTGTGCACGCCCAAGGCCCGCGCCAGGTTCGGATGCCCGCGCCGCTGACTCCCATACGCATACGGCAGACCCGTACACAACGCATCCAGGAACCTCGGACGCGGCACCGCGAACACCCCCGGCCCGCTCGACTGCCGATCGGTCCAGACCGGGCTCCGCGCCAGGTAGAATCCCAGCGGAACGACCTCGACCGCCGCCAGACCGATCCCCAGCACCACGCCAGCGGTCCAACGCGCCAGGGCACGCCGCGAGCACGTCTTTGCGCCGAGCCGCCACAAGACGTAAAGGCCATCGGCCATGAGGACGTGCGCGCTCGTCTGAATATGGCCGCCGAAGAGCACGCCACCGGCCGCCAGCGCCAGCAAGGCGACGGCCCGCGTCCCGGAACGTTCCAGCACTTCATCCGTCGCGAGCAGCAGCCAGGGCATCCAGACGGCGACGTTCGTGACGGGAAAGAGCAGCCAGACGATGAGGAACCCGCAGCACGGAAAGGTCAGGCCCGCGAACCAGCGTCCCCAGGAACCCAGTCCCCAGCGGCGGGCGAGCAGGAACATGCCGAGGCCCGCCACCCAGAGCCGCGCCGCGGCCATCCAGGCATAGGCGTCGGGCAGCCGGCCGAGGTACGCGATGAGGTGGAACGGGTCAAAGACCGCGCTCTGACCGTTGGCCAGATGGGGCGCACCACAGCCGGCCAGGTCGTTCCAGAGCGGCAAACGCCCGCGCCGGAGCATCGCCCGGTTGAACTCCAGCCAGGGCTGGAATTGCAGCACCGGGTCCATCAAGAGGCGGTTGGCCGGCTCGTAACCGGGGCCGCGAAAGTCCTCGAAGCTCTTCGTGGCGAAGAGCACGTCCGCCGGGCTGAGCACCTTGTTGGCGAAGAGGATCTCGACGAAGAACAACGCCACCAGCGCGGCCAGGATCGCGGCGAAGAGACAGAGCTCGCGGCGGGGTGACATCGTGGTGGAGCCTCCATGCTCACCAAGGAGGGCGCAGCGCCACCATAAAACGAAATGGGCGGGCGCGTCAATGCCGACCTGGCGGGACGGATTCACCACGGAGGCACGGAGAACACCGAGACGGACGCAGAGAAGAATCTTCCTCTGTGAGCACTCGGTGTTCTCCGTGCCTCTGTGGTGAATCCGGGAACGCATCACGGTCGGACATTCTTCATCGCCTGAGTAATACTGTAGGCTTGGGTCTGGACCCAGCTTACGACTGACCACACATAAGATCGGAGCGCGAACATGCGAATTCGGTCCGCAACACGATCTCCCGTCGGGACCGCGCTGGTGGCGGTCACGGTCTTTGGGCTCTGTCTGACGACGTCCACCCGCAGCCCGGCTCAGCAGGCGGACAAGGACAAGACCGCACAGGAACAGGAACAGAAGCGCAAGAAGGACGAGCGGCGGCGGTTCCAGGATCAGGAGCTGATCACCGCCCGGCCGATGTCCCTGATCTTCAATCCGGGCGATCCGCCGCGGATCCTCTGGCGCGACGTGGATGAGGTCCGGCGCCAGGGCGCCGACGGGCACCTGCGTGTGCGCTGGTTCGACGCGGAACTGAACGAGTCGGACAAGCCGACCCGACCGGGCCGTTGGGGGGCGTACATCGAAGGAACCGCCCCGAACGGCACCCCGGTGCGCCGGGCGTCACCTTCTATTGCCGCCCGCCGATGTTCCTCTTCTTCTTCTTCCCGCCCGAGTTCTCGGTCGCGCTGCCGCAGAAGACGAGCGGGATCGCGCCGAGATCTGGGCCGAGCACCAGGGCGAAATCGCCCGCCTGCCGAAGGATCTGCTCTTCCGATCGCTGAACGACAACGAAGCCGCGCTCACGCTCCTGGTGGGACTCGCCGAGTCCAAGCCGCTGGGACATGCCGCACGGGTCACGGAGTCGGCCGCGGTTCGCAATGACGACTATCACCTCGCCTTGAAGCTGAAGGTGCAAGGGCTTCAGGACAAGGTCCGTCCCTTGAAGCCGCCCCGCAAGCGCGCGACGCCCGCTCCCGTCCTGCGCGACGGCTCCCCCGCCGAGGCGGGCATGCACCCGGACGCGGCGGCGCAGATCCGTGCGGTCTGCCAAGCCTGGGCGGAAGACTCGAAGGAACCCTTCGTGACGCTCGTCGCGCGACGCGGCGTCATCGTGGTCCATGAGGCGTTTGGACGCGACCCGAACAACCAGCCGCTCGGGCTCGATTTCCGGCACGATGTCTTCTCGATCACCAAGAGCGCCACCGGCATCCTGTTCAGCCAGTTCCTCGATCAGGGGCTGATCGGGCTCGATGATTCGGTGGCGCGCGTCTTTCCGGACTATCCCCACGACAGCGCGCGCGTGCCGACGTTCCGCCAGTGCTTCCTCCACATGAGCGGCCTGAGCGGGCACGGCGACTGGGGAGGCATGCGCAACCCGCACCTGGAGAACATCGTCCTCAACGGGATCGACGCGAACATCGCCGGCAAGACCTATGAATACAGCGGCATGGGCTACGACCTGGCGGCCAAGGCGATGGAGATCGTCACGGGCAAGAGCGCGGTGCGGCTGTATCACGATCATCTCTTTCAGCCGCTCGGCATGGGCGATGTGCCGATGGAGATGGCCAGCGCCGGCGCCCAGTTCACGGCCCGCGAGCTGGCCCTGCTCGGGCAGTGGGTGGTGAACCGGGGCAGCTACGGCGAGATGGAGTTCATCTCGCCGGAGACCTTTGAGACGCTGCTCCCCGAGCCGTACAGCAAGCGTTATCCGGGCGTGCCCGACGAGGGCGGCATCGGCATTCACTGGAAGCGAACCGTCAAGGCCGGCGCGCCCGCGGACTCGACGCGTCCCGAGGATCTGCTCTTCAGCCCGCACGTGCTCGGCCACGGTTCGCTCTCGGCCTGCATCTTCCTCGCCGACCTGGATCACGGGCTGGTCATCACCCAGATCCGCACCACGGCCGGACCGCGCTACGCGGAATGGTCGCAGAAGTTCCTCCAGGCCATCGCGGACGGGATGGCGCCGGCGGACGCACGCCGTTGAGAGGGCCTCCGCATCCGTGCGAGGGGTAGAGTGTAGACCCGTCGCGCAAACCTTGTACGATGCGAGCATCCCGGCCGGGCGCCGGCCCCGGCCGGGAGCTTTCTCGCATTCCACCACCAACTCTCGCGGGAGATATACGCCCGATGCGACGATGCTACTGGATTGCCTTCCTGCTGCCGGCCCTGGTCCTCGCTGGCGGCCTCTTCGCCCGCGCCGACGAGACCAACCTCGTGGCCGATCCGTCCTTCGAGATCCCCCGCGAGCGCGACCAGTTCGGCCATGTCTTCGCCAGGTGGGGCGGCTGGAAATACGAGGGCGACTGCGAGTTCCGGGTCGGCGATATCGCCCGCACGGGCCAACATTCGTGCCTGCTTTATGGCGGCATGGGGGCCAAGATCCGCATGGCGCAGACGGTCGATCTCGAACCCGGGCGCTATCGCATCACGGCCTATATCCGCGGCCTGGACATCGGCACGGGCACCTGGAACATGACCACCGAGTTCATGTTCAATGACAAGTACATCCCACTGGGCAAGAACGGCACGTTCGGCTGGACGAAGCTCACCTACGTCGGCGAGGTCCAGGAGAAGAAGCAGGCCGGGCCGTCGTTCGGGCTGATGGCGCCGGGGTACTTCTGGATCGACGACGTGTCGCTGACGCGCGTCGGGAACGATGTCCCCCTGACGGACAAGCCCGTGCTCGGTCCCGACGAGGCGCCGATCGAACCGCCGGCCACGCTGGGCGCCTCGGCGGTGCGGTGTCCGGAGTGCGGCTACAAGAACCCGCCGAGCGGCGGCCGGTGCTATGCCTGCGGCGCGAAGCTGGGTTCGAAGACGACGGCGGCCGCCGGGCCCAAGGTCAAGACGATCACGTCGTTCGAGGAAGAGAAGAGTCTCTTCGACGGCGGCACCGTGGTCGCGTCGCACGCCACCGACGGCCGCCGGGCGCTGCGCATCGATCGGTCGTATGTCGTCATGAGCCGGCCGCAGAACTGGCTCGGCTATGACTACCTCGAAGCCGACATCGACACCGAGTCCACCGTGCCGATCCCGCTGGCGGTCGAGATCCGCGACACCGAGACGCGCGATTACTGGACCCGCGTCAATTACACGACCGTCGTGCCGCCCGGCAAGAGCACGTTGACGATCCCCATCAAGCAGTTGTACGTCGGCGAGAAGTCGCGTCCCGGACGCATGCTCAACCTGAGCGGGATCACGCAATTCGTGCTCAGCATCGACGACAAACCGCCCGCTCCGTTGTTCGTGGACAACCTGCGGCTGGTGCGCGACGACTCGCTGGACAAGGTCCGTTTCGACGGGCTGTTCGCGTTCGACTTCGGCACGAACACCAGCCCCGTGATGGAAGGCTTCACGCCGATCACGCCCGGCACGCTCTACAGCAAGGGACGCGGTTACGGCCTGAAGGATGCCCGGGTCTGGCGTGCCTTCGACGCCCTTCAGCCCGAGCCGCTCTACCAGGACTTCCTCTGCATCGAGGCGGGCGGGCTGGCCGTGGATGTCCCCAACGGCAAGTATCGGGTCTTCGTCAACATCGACAGCCCCTCCGGCTTCTGGGGCGAGTACCAGGTCTATCGTCAGCGCGATCCTCAAGGCCGAGGGCCGGCCGGTGGTGAAGCGAAACCCTGGACTTCGAGGCGTTCCAGAAGAAGTACTTACCGCTTCTGGAACGTCGATGACCGGCCCGGCGAGAACGTCTTCGACAAGTACCAGAAGCCATACTTCAGCGAGAAGACCTTCGATGTGACCGTGACCGACGGCCAGTTGAACCTGGAATTCCAGGGCGAGAACTGGGCGTGCAGCGTCTCGGCGGTCATCATCTTCCCGGTGGCCAAGGCCGGCCAGGGCGAGGCGTTCCTCAAGTTCGTCGAATCGAAGCGCCGGTTCTACTTCGACAATGCTTCAAGCGCGTCCTGCACCGCGCCACCGGCGACCCGCTCCAGCCCACGGCCGCCGACCAGCGCCGGGGTTATGTGGTCTTCCAGCCCGACCTCATGCGCGACGTCTTCGACAATGACACTGCCGCAGCCGGCGGAGATCGCCTCGACCGCTGCACGCCGAGGCCTTCGCGGGCGAGTACGAGCCGGTGACACTCGGCCTGGCACCCTTGAAGGACCTGGGCCGCGTGACGGTGACGCCCGGCGATCTGACCGGCCCGGCCGGCACGATCCCCGCGCGGGCCGATCGAGGTCGGCTCGGTCAGCTACCGCCTCAGCCGCGTCACGATGGAAGGCTCGGTCTACACGATCCGCCCGCGGCTCATCCTGCCGGGCGGAAGTCGCGGAGGTGCCCAAGGGCGTCACCCGCTCGTTCTGGCTGACGGTCAAGACGCCCGACGACGGCCAAGCCCGGCGTCTATCGCGGGCGGCTCCGCCGTCCAGACGGCGTCGGCCTCGGAGGAAATCCCGCTGGAACTCCGCGTCCGCGCGGGCACGCTCGATCCGGTGGACGTCCCCGCCGGCCCGTTCGGCTGCACGATCCACATCCCCTGGTACGGCGACGACCCGGCCGCCGCCGCCTTCAACCGCGCGATCGACAAGAGCGTGCCTGCAACGCTTGCGTGAATACGGCTTCACCAGTTGCAGCGGCCTGCCGGCCATCCCTTACCGGGGCTTCAAGGACGGCCAGCCCATTCTCGACTTCTCCCAGGCCGATGCCCAGATGAAGCATGCCAAGGATCTCGGCTTCCTGGCGGTCGGCACCTACGGCAGCGGCGTGAGCGGCTTCGATCCGTACCACCAGGACACCGGCGCAGATGAACGCCGCCGGGTTCAAGGATTACACGGCGTTCCTCAAGGCGGTCTATCGGCGCGATCCAGCGTCACGCCCAGAGCGAAGGCTGGCTGCCGGTCTATTACAACCTGGCCGACGAACCGCTCGGCGACGAGCTGACGCGCGCCACCGAGAACGCCGAAGCCTATCGCCGGGCCTTCCCCCAGGGCCCGCCCTTCTTCACCGGCGCCAGCAGTTTCGCGGGCAAGGACCGCGCGGAACCCCCACTTCCGGCTTGCCAAGGCGTTCCACGTCGTCGCCTGGAACGGCCACGACGAGGACGGCGTCGGACTGCTCCATCAGGCCGGCAGCGACTGGGCCTTCTACAACGGCGGCAACCGCTGGACCTTCGGCACGTACATGTACAAGGCCGTCAAACAGTTCGATATGAAATTCCGCCTCTCGTGGCACTGGAACGCCGCCGCGGGCGATCCGTATTACGCACTCGACTGCCGCGAGGACGACTACGCCTGGTGCAACTCCTCGCCCGACGGCCGGCTCATCCCGTCCATCGAGTTTGAACAGCTCCGCGAGGGCCTCGACGATTACCGTCGGCTTGCTGACCCTCGATCGCCTGGCGAAACAGAAGGCCGGCACCCCCGTCGCGTCGGCCGCGCGCCGGCTGATCGACGGCCGAATGGCTGCCTTCCACCTTGGCCAGCGTGAGCACGACGCCCTGTTCCCGCGCGCGACTGGAACGAGTTCCGCCGCCAGGTGGATGACCTGATCGAAGCGCTGCGGTAGCCTCGTGACGGAATGCCGGAGGAACGATGGAACAGAGGGCAGAAGGCAGATAATCCGTGCCCTCTTCTGCCTTCTGCCCGCTGTTCGTCATCTTGGACTCAAGAACTCTCCTCGACGAGACCCTCCCATGTTCAAACCTTCTTTTCGCTACATCTTCCCCCTGTCTCTCGTGCTGGGCATCTTCGCCGCCGCCTGTCCGGCCGCCGACGCCCCGCGGCTCTGGGAGATCGGCCAGCCGGACGGCAAGAATGCCGAATTCGCGCTGGCGCCCGGCAATTACAGTAAGTTCCGCCAGGACGGCTTCTTCGTGATCGGCCAATCGGACCCGAAGCGCGACTGGCCCTACGCCCAGCCCGGCCCGGTCGACTCGTGGGCGGGCAGTCGCGCACACACATTCTCCATCGTTTTCGGGATCAAGGGGACGATCCCGGCGAGCGGCAACTGCAAGCTCGTGCTCGACCTGGTGGACGCTCAGCAAGCGCGACCGCCCCGCTTGCGGATCGACCTGAATGGCAAGGAGGCCACGCACCAGCTCGCGGGCGGCGGCGGTGACGAGTCGATCAAGGGCCAGCCGGAGAAAGGCAAGCGGCAGCATGTCGAGATTGTGCTCCCCGCCGCCGCGCTGCGGCCGGGTGCGAACACCTTGACGATCACGACCGTCTCGGGAAGCTGGATGCTCTTTGACGCGCTCGCCTTCGAGGCGCCCGCCGAGATCGAAACGGCGCCCGCCGAGGGCACGGTCCTCACCAGCGCGCGGCCCTTGCCCGCGCTCAAGGAGCGCGACGGCAAGCTCGTCCAGGTCGTCCGGCTGACGATCCAGCAGCTTGGCGCGGCCGCCGAGGCCACCGTCCGCATCGGTGACAACGAGCCGGCGAAGGTCCAGCTCCAGCCCGGTGCGCAGACCATCGCGGCGACGGTGCCCGAGGTCACGAAGGAAACCACGCTGCCGATCCGCCTCGAAGTCGATGGCCGGACGTGGGCGACCGAATCGGTCGTTCTCAAGCCGGTGCCGAAGCGAACCATCTACATCCTGCCGCACTCGCACACCGACATCGGCTACACCGAGGTTCAAACCAAGATCGAGGAGAAGCAGGTCAACAACCTGCTCCAGGGGATCGAGTACGCGCGCAAGACGGCCGGCTATCCGGCGGGCGCGCGGTTCGTCTGGAACGTCGAGGTGCTCTGGGCGGCCGACCTGTACTTGAACCGCCTCTCGGAGGCGCAGAAGGCCGATTTCCTGGCGGCGGTGAAGTCGGGGCAGGTGTCGCTCAACGGCATGTATCTCAACGAGCTCACCGGCCTGTGCCGCACCGAGGAACTCTTGCGGCTGTTCCGCTATTCGACCGAGCTGTCCGACCGCTGCGGCGTGCCGATCGACTCGGCGATGATCAGCGACGTGCCCGGCTACACCTGGGGCACCGTCACGGCGATGTCGCACGCCGGCATCCGGTATTTTTCCACCGCCCCGAACTTCTTCGACCGCATCGGCGACATCCTCGTGAAGTGGGAGAACAAGCCTTTTTGGTGGATCTCGCCGTCGGGCAAGGAAAAGGTGCTCGTGTGGATTCCGACGCAGGGGTATGCCCTCTCGCACGTGATCGGCAAGCTCAGCACCGAGTTCGTCGCCGACTACCAGGAGAAGCTCAGCGCCACGGGATATCCTTACGACATCACCCACCTGCGCTGGTCGGGCCATGGCGATAATGCCGTGCCCGATCCGAGCATCTGTGAATTCATCAAGGACTGGAACACCGAGTACGTCTGGCCCAAGTTCATCATCAGCTCGACGAGCCAGGCGTTCCGGGCCTTCGAGGAACGCTACGGCGAGAAGCTGCCCGAGGTGCGCGGCGACTGGACGCCCTACTGGGAAGACGGCGCCGGCTCGTCGGCGCTGGAAACCGGCCTGAACCGCGCCAGCGCCGACCGGCTCACCCAGGCCGAGGCGCTCTGGGCCTGCGCAACCCGTCGCAGCTATCCCCCGGCCCGCTTCGAGGAAGCCTGGCGCAACGTCCTGCTCTACTCCGAGCACACCTGGGGCGCGTATTGCAGCATCTCCGAGCCGGAGAACCCGCTCACGAGGGACCAGTGGGCCATCAAGCAGTCGTACGCCTTGCAGGCCGAGAAGCAGTCCCGCGCCCTGCTCGATGACGCACTGAAGGCCCCGAACGGATCGGGCGCGGAATTCGACGTGATCAACACCACGTCCTGGCCGCGCACCGAGCTGGTGCTGCTGCCGAAAGCCAAATCCGCGACCGGCGACCGCGTGACCGACGACCGCGGCGAACCGGTTCCCTCGCAGCGGCTGGCCGATGGCGCGCTGGCGTTCCTCGCGCGCGACGTCCCCCCCTTCGCGGCCCGGCGGTACACGCTCTCGCAAGGAACATCGCCCGCGCTGGAAGGAGCCACCGCCCAGGGCGCGACGCTCGATAACGGCCGGGTTCATGTCCGGGTCAGCGAGAAGACCGGCGGCATCGCCGAGCTGCGCGCCCGGGGCATCGATGCCAACCTGGTCGATGACGCCTCCGGCATGGCGCTCAACGAATATCTGTACCTGATCGGCGATGACCTGGCTGACCTCCAGCGCGGCGGTCCGGCCTCGATCACCGTCGTGGACAAAGGGCCGCTCGTGGCCTCGCTCCGGGTCGAATCGGACGCCCCGGGCTGCAACCGCCTGCGCCGCGAGATCCGCCTGGTCGCGGGCTCGGATGCGGTCGAAGTGAACAACACGGTCGATAAGAAGCGACTGGCCGCAAAGAGCTACCACGCCAAGGACGGCAAGGAATGCATCAACTTTGCGTTCCCGTTTCATGTGCCCGACGGCCGGATGCTCCTCGACCTGCCCATCGGCGCGATGCAGCCGGAGCGGGACCAGATGCCGAGCGCCTGCAAGAACTGGCTGACCGTCGGCCGCTGGGCCGATGTCTCCAATGCGGATTACGGCGTCACCTGGGTCACGCTCGACGCGCCCCTCGTCGAGGTCGGCGAACTCTCGGCCACCTTGCTCAACTCGCAGACCAACCCCGACACCTGGCGCAAGACGATCGAGCCCACGCAACGGCTCTATTCCTGGGCCATGAACAACCACTGGGGCACCAACTACCGGGCGTATCAGGAAGGGCCGACCCCCTTCCGCTTCGTCCTGCGGCCGCACCGTCAGGCCAGCCCGGCGGACGCGGCACGCTTCGCGGTCGGCCAGAGCCAGCCGCTCATCGTCGTTCCCGCCGCAGGTCCCAGACCGCGCACCACGCCCTTGCTGAGCCTCTCCTCGCCCGATGTGCTCGTCGTCGCGCTCAAGCCGAGCGACGATCGCAAGGCCTGGATCGTCCACCTGTACGGCGCCTCGGGCCGGGATACCGACCTCGCGCTGACCTGGGCCGACCCGCGCCGAAACAGGTCTGGCTGAGCGACACCAGCGAAAAGCCGCTCCGGCCGGCCGGCAGTCGTATCGACGTGCCGGGCTGGGATATCGTCACCCTCCGCGCGGACTGGCCGGACGCGCCGGCCCGCTGATCCGGGCGTGTTTTCGCCGTGATTGCCGGGGAACGCGCACGGCACCGGGTGCCGTTCCCCGTCCCGATGCACCACCGCGACGAACCGGTCTTGCGCCACCGCTTCCGGCGTAACTTCTTGCTCCGGAACCTCTTTGGCTGTGCCGTCGGTGGCTTGGAATGGACACTGCGCCGTGCGCGGTTCGGTGTCCGCATCTATCAACTTAAGTTCTTGCGTAGAAAGCTCTTCGGTCATTATTTCCGGGCCCTGGGATGCGCGCTGCGCCGCGTCGAGCGCTTCGAGGGACTGGAACAGAACGCGGGACCAGTGCGACTCATGGCGCACGCTGAAGCGCATGATCGCGACGGTCAGGCCGGTCGTGGCCATCGCTTCCAGACACGTACCCGCCGATCCTTTCCGGTCCTCTCCCCCCTGGCGGGGGTACGTGTTTCGCGTCTCGGATGGCTGGTTTTCTGGGCGTTTCTGTGTAGCGGCGGCCGTCTCGGCCGCTCCGGTCTGGTTCCCCTCCGGAGCGGCCGAGACGGCCGCCGCTACACAGAAAGGCCGCTCCGTACCCTTCTCGTACACCCACTCAGACCCAGCATCCGCAGGTTCGTGCCCCAGGCGGTCGCGGTCTTCCGGGTGCGCCTCGATCCAGTTCAAGGCTGTCAGGCGGTTCTCGGCACACGCTTCCTCCTGCATGAAGCGGAGCCGCTCCAGCACCACTTGCGCCGTGACGATCCGCTCGATGAGGGCACGCTGGCACTCATCCTGAGGCTGGCGGTAGGCGGTCCATTTTTTGAGCAAGCGCCAGCGGCGGCACTTCTCGGCGTTGGAGAACTGGATCTCTTTGTGCGCAGTCCATGCCGCAGCGCATTCTGGCGCACGCGCGCCTTGCCCGACGTCGATTTCGGGCCGGTGCTGCGTTGCGCGTTCCGACGATTGGCGGCGATTTTGCGAGCGCTGACGGTCATGACGGCGGTCTCACGATGCTGGACGAGGGCTCCTCGACATCATCGTGATGGCCCCGGCCTGGGTTCTGGAAATCCGTGAAGCCGGGGAGAGACTGGGGGGGTTTCCGTCGAGGTTTTTTGGCCAATAATTGCCCTGCACGTCACGACCAGAAAACACCTCTCCCGTCACTTCTCGGAATCGAGGGGCGGATGCTCCGGAGCTGGCGTCGGTATGGGATACTGGCGGTATTACCCCGGCAAGAAAGTAGGTCGGACAATCCTGTCCGACTCCCCCGGCCTGTCGGACAGGATTGTCCGACCTACAGGAGGATTTCTTTGCCGGGGTAAGGAACGCCCACGAAATAAGTTCCCTCTTCCGGCTCTCCCCCTTACAAGGGGGAGTAGGAGGGGGTTTTCCCTGGGTCCGCGGCAAGTCCCGGCCGGAACCCCCCTCCATCCCCCCTTGGTAAGGGGGGAAGCCAGACAGCCAGACTTCGGGAGCTTATTTCGTGGGCGTTCCATACCCCGGCAAGAAAGTAGGTCGGACAATCCTGTCCGACTCCCCCGGCCTGTCGGACAGGATTGTCCGACCTACAGGAGGATCTTCTTTGCCGGGGTAAGTGACTTATGCCGGCGACGTGGCCGGGATCCTCCAGCAGAAGTGCCAGAGCTGCCACCGCCGCGGGCAGGTCGCGCCGTTCGCGCTGATGACGTACAAGGACGCGACGCGGTGGGCGGTCTCCCTCTTCGAGGTGGTCGACGATCGCCGCATGCCCCCCTGGCATGCCGACCCGCGCTACGGCCACTTCGCCAACGACCGCCGCCTGACCCCGAAAGAGCGGGCCACGCTGCTGGCCTGGGTCGAGCAGGGAATGCCCCGGGGCGACCCCGCGCAGGAGCCGCCCGCACGGTCTTTTCCCGAGGGCTGGTCCATCGGCACGCCCGATCTGGTCTTCAAGATCCCCGAGCCCTACACGGTCAAGGCGAGCGGGTTTCTGGACTATCAGTACTTCGACGTGCCCACCCATTTCTCGGAAGATGTCTGGGTCCAGGCCGCCGAGGCCCGGCCGGGCGAACGCTCGGTCGTGCACCACATCGTCGTGTTCCTGACCGATCCGAAGTTCCCCGACTTCGAAGGGCGTCTGTGCGTGTATGATCCCGGCGACACACCCACGATGTACCCGCCCGGCATCGCCAAGCGGATTCCGGCCGGCGCGACGCTGCGCTTCGAGGTGCATTACCAGCCGGTGGGCCGCGTGAAGGTGGACCGCTCGGCCGTGGGCCTGATCCTGCGCCAAGGGGCCGGTCCGTCGCGAGGCGATCACCCTGTCGATCGCCAACCGCGGCTTCACCATTCCGCCCGGGGCCGAGAACCACCCGGTCACCTCCTCGGAGCGGTTCGAGAAAGATACGCTCCTGCTCAGCCTCTCGCCGCACATGCACCTGCGCGGGAAGGATTTCCTCTACCGGGCCGTGTTCCCGGACGGTCGGCAAGAGACGCTGCTGTCCGTGCCGGCGTACGACTTCGGCTGGCAAAACTTCTTCGTGCTGGCCGAGCCCCGCAAGCTGCCGGCGGGCACGCGGATCGAGTGCCTGGCCCACTTCGACAACTCGCCCAAGAACCCCGCCAATCCCGATCCGCAGGCCACCGTCACCTGGGGAAACCAGACGTATATGGAAATGATGATCGGCTATGCCGACGTCGTCCCGGACGAGCCGGTCATGACGGGCCACCCTCCGAACGCCTCTTCCACGGGTGCGCGCGGCGAGCGTTCTCGCTGACGAAAGCGTCTTTTCCTTGTAGTGGCGGCCGTCTCGGCCGCTCCAGATTCCAGATTCCAGATTCCAGATTCCAGATTCCAGATTCCAGATTCCAGATTCCAGATTGCGTCGGGTGGCATGCCCACGTCTTCGTGGGCATGTCGGCAGTCTTGGCCCGCACGCGCGACATGCCCACGAAGAGACATGCCCACGAAGACGTGGGCATGCCACCCAGCCGCAGCGCAACTCTTATGGCCCCCGCTCGTCTCTTCCCGACGGTTCCCTTTCCGGGTTAGCATCTGGGGCCCCGGTGCGAATACACTGAGGGGACGGAGCCGGGCTGTCGCCTGCGCTGTGTGCGGTCGGGTACGAGAGGGGGACGATGAGCAGCAACGACCTGTTTTGGCCAATTGCCTGCATGGCGGCCGGGCTGGTCCTCTTGATGGTGGAAGTGTTCGTCCCGTCCGGCGGACTGCTGGGGTTTTTGTCCCTGGGGCTGATCTTGGTCGGTCTCCTGGCAGGCGTTCGCGGTCTCGACACTGACGGGCGTGGGCTTCCTGCTCTCGGTGGCGGTGCTGCTGCCGATGGTGCTGGCGCTGGCGGTCCACCTCTGGCCCCGGACGCCGATGGGCAAGCTGCTGATCCTCAAGCCGCCCGACCTGGACGAGATCGAGCCCGCCACGGCGCCGCTGGAGCATCTGCTCGGCCAGTTCGGGCGGACGCTCACGCCGCTGCGGCCGTCGGGCATGGTCGATTTTGACGGCCGCCGCCTCGATGCGCTCTCCGAGGAAGGGCTGATTCCGGCCGGGGCGCTGGTCCGGGCCGTCCAGGTGCGCGGTCATCAGCTCGTGGTCCGCACCGTCTCGACCCAGCTTCTCGACGACTTTCCCCTAACCTGATACAACGAATGAGAGGGCACCAGCCCGGCTGCCCTTCCCATTCCCCGCAGCTTGTGGAACAGCCCTGAATTCTTGAGGATTGCATGATGAGCAACCTGTTGCTGGCCGAAGGCGAGTCGAAGTACCTGCTGGTCCTGGGCGCGATCGCGGTCGTGTTCCTGCTGCTGTTCGTGATGTTTGTCGCCAAGTATGCCAATCTCTGGATTCAAGCCTTCTTCGCGCGCGCCAACGTCGCCTTGTGGGACCTGATCGGCATGACCTTCCGCAAGGTCAATCCGAACATCATCGTGCGTTCGAAGATCATGGCCGTGCAGGCGGGCCTGGGCGAGCGGGAAGGGGTGACGACCGCGAACCTGGAGGCGCACTACCTGGCCGGCGGCAACGTGCCGAACGTCGTCCGCGCGCTGATCGCCGCGAACCGGGCGGACATCCCGCTGTCGTGGAAGCGGGCCGCCGCCATTGACCTGGCCGGGCGCAACGTGCTCGAAGCCATTCAGACGAGCGTCAATCCCAAGGTCATTGACTGCCCCGACCCGTCCAAGGGCCGGCAGACGATCGACGGCGTCGCCAAAGACGGCATTCAGCTCAAGGCCAAGGCCCGCGTCACGGTCCGCACCAACATCGACCGCCTGGTCGGCGGGGCCACCGAGGAAACCATCATCGCGCGCGTCGGCGAGGGCATCGTCACCAGCATCGGCTCGGCGGATACCTACAAGGTCATGCTCGAAAACCCCGACCTGATCTCCAAGCGCGTGCTGGAAAAGGGCCTGGACGCCGGCAGCGCCTTCGAGATCCTCTCGATCGATATCGCCGACATCGACGTGGGCGAGAACATCGGCGCCAACCTCCAGGCCAACCAGGCCGAGGCCGACATGCGCATCGCCCGCGCCAAGGCCGAGGAGCGGCGCGCCCTGGCCGTCGCCATGGAACAGGAAAACGTCGCCATGGTGCAGGAGAACCGCGCGAAGGTCATCCTGGCCGAGGCCGAGATCCCCCTGGCCATCGCCGACGCCTTCCGCAAGGGCAACCTGGGAATCATGGACTACTATACTCTCAGGAACGTCCAGGCCGACACCGAGATGCGCAGCTCCATCGCCGGCACCAGCACGCCCAACGCCATGCGCCGCGAGGGGCCCGCCAATTCGTAGGATGGGTCCAGGCCCCGCCCGCCCGACGGACACACCATGAGGAGCCGGCCATGAACAAGTTCGACGCCCTGTTCAAGTTGATCGTACCGGCGCTGTTTCTGCTGTTCTGGGCGTTGGGGCAGGTGCTGAACAAGGAGGTGCGGCCCGCGCCTCGGCCGCCGGTCGAGCCGGGGCGCGATCCCAAGCCGCTCTGGCCGCCCCCGCCGCCGGCGAATCGTCCCGAGGAGATCGTGATCCTGGACCGTCCCGCGCGGCCGGCGGCCGGGACGGCGCGCCCGGGCTTGCAGGAGCGGGGCCGCCGGACGACCCCCCGGAAGCCGGCGCCGGCCAGTACCACGCCGCCGCGCACCGAGCCCAGCCGGCCGCGCCCGCCGCTTGAGGCGCTCGACGGCGCCAGCGCTCGCCGCGAGCACGCCCGCGCCCGGGTCCCCCCGTCGCCAGCGCGCCGCACGCGCTCGCGCCGGCGATGCGCGAGGCCCTGAGCACGCCCGAGCACGTCCGGCACGCACTCATCCTCGCCGAGATTCTCCGGCCCCCGCTCGCGCTGCGCCGGGGCCGCAGAGCTTCCTTCTGACCCCGGCTCAAACCAGCGAACCAGGCTCATGAGCGGACTTCTCCAGCGGATCAAGCACAACCTGGCGCATCCCGCGGACTGGGGCGATCTCGCCCGCGATTGGACCTGGAGGCTGGCACCGGCGCATCGCCGGGCGCTGCCGCCCACCTGGCCGATCTCCGAGGAGGACCGCGCGCACCCGCCTGCTCTGGCCGACATCGCTCCCGAACGAAGATTCGGAGATTCTGGCTGCGAAACCTGCGCGGGCCTGGAGCAGCTCGTGCGCGTCGTGCCCACCGCCTTGCCCCGGCGCTCCCCCCACGTCGTCGAGGGGCGCTTGGTTTATGACGGACAACCACACGAATTCGTCATTGACTATTGCGACTACCATGATTCGATCGAGACCGCCGCGCTCGATCCCGCCGTCGTTTACTTCAAGATGCAGTACCGGCGCGGCGGTTATGGCGACGAGCGGATCGTGCCGGGTGGTTACGTCAACGCGTCGATGCCCCTGTATCGCTACCTGCGGCGGCTGCGCCGGCTCAAAGACCACGCGCCGGCCCAGCACGAGGTCTATGGCCGTTTCGGGCTGGTCTTCGCGGCCGAGGTTCGCCAGAAGGCCGTCGCCATGCTCCACGAGCAAACACAGTTCCGCTTCACCGGCAGCACCCGGATCGTCCGCTACGGCCAGTCGCTGCGCGAGATGGCGCGGTCGAAGATCGGCATCGACCTGCCGGGCAACGGTCCGTTCTGCTTCCGGCTGGTCGATTACCTGGCGGTCGGCACCTGCATCGTCGGCCCGCCGCACCACGCGCAGATGCCCGTGCCCCTGGTCGATCGCGAGCATCTCTACTTCTGCGCGGAGGACCTCTCCGACCTGCTCGACCTCTGCCGCCGCCTGCTCGCCGACGATGCGGAGCGTGCGCGGATCACCCGGAACGCGCGCGACTACTTCGATCGGTATCTGCACCGCGACCAGCTCGCGCGTTACTACTTACGGACCATGCTGGACCACGCCCGGTCCGATGTCCGATCCCGGTAAAGCCGCCCGCGCCGGCGCGGCGAGCGGCCCGCCTCGAAGACGGGCGCAGTTCTTGTAGGGGGCTCGGCCCACCTTTTCCGTCTCGGCCGCGGATGGTGGGCCGAGCCCCCTACGAAGAAGACCTGTTTCGTACACCCTCTTCAGGACATTGCGTCACCGATCGACGTGCGCCAAAAGGGAATCGAGCCTCGGCGGCCAGGTTCGGGGGCAACTGGCCGCGGGCGGCCTGGGCCTTCTTCAGGTACGACGCGGCCGAGCGTGCCCGGGCCTTGTCCAGGGCCAGCAGGCGGCCCAGGTGGAAGTTCAACACCGGGTGGTCGGCGGCGCGCTTCAGGCCGGCGGTGTAGGAGGCCTCGGCGTCGTGCGGCCGGTTCACTTTTTCCTGGATCGCGCCCAGGGTGTCATAAAAATCGGGGGGCAAGGTCGCCGGATCGACCCGCTTGAGCAGCCCCTCGGCCAGCGCCAGCGCCTCCTGGGCGTGACCCAGGTATTCGAGCTCGACCCAGGCCTTGTTGTTGATGGCTTCGATGGAGTTCGCCTGCGTCTTGAGAACGAGGTCGTACTCGGCGACAGCCTTTTCAAACAGCAGCCGGGCGGCGGCGGGGTCGGGCTGCGCTTCCGCCTTGGCCATGAGCAGGTCGCCGTGGTTCAGGTGCACGACCCAGTTGTCGAGCTTGCCGGCGGCTTTTTCCGACCAGGACAGGCCACGGTCGAGCTGGTTGGCTTTGTGGAAGCCGACCGAGACGGCTTGCATCAACGTGCCGGTGGGGTCGTTGCCGGCATATTGCTGGGCCAGGTCGTCGGCCTGCTGGAGATCCTGGGGCGTGGGGCCATCCGCGCGGCTCGCTCAGCACCTGGACAAGCATGGACAACCCGGAGACGTCGTGGGGCACCGCCTGGAGGGCCGTGGCCAGCGTCTGCACGGCGGCGGCGCGGTTCTGGTCCATGAGCTGGAACTCGGCGACCTGGTGGTAGCCGGCGGACCATTTCGGCTGGTTGGCCAGGACCTTGTTGAGCAGCGCGACGGCTTCCTGACGAGACGCCTTGGCCTGTTCCGGCGTGCCCGGACGCGCCGCCAGGGCGCGCGCCTTCAGCAGCACGGCGGTCGTCTGGTCGGGCGCGGCTTCGAGCACCCAGGAGGCTTGCTTGAGGGCCTCGTCGGTCTTGCCGGCGGCGAGCGTGGACTGGGCCAGGGCCAGCCGCAGGTCGGCCCGGAGCGGGGCGCGGCGGACCGCTTCCGCGTATTCGGTGACGGCGCCCTCGATCCAGCCGCGCAGGGTGTTGATCTGGGCACGCAGCATCGGCCCTTGCGGCGAGTTGCGGTCGAGCTGGTCGATTTCCTTGGTCAACGACAGCGCCGCGTCGAGCCGGCCGGTGCGGGCGGCGAGCTCGGCCTCGGCCTGGAGGAAGACGGTGCTTTGCGGGAAGCGGGTGCGGAACTGCTTGATGAGCTGGGTGGTGTCCTGGTTGAGCTTCTGTTCGGTGGCGCGGTCGCCGCGGTTGGCCGCGTCGAGCGCCTCCAGGCCGATCATGCGAATGAGCTGCTCGGCCAGCATCTCGTCGTTGGGAGTCTGCTCCAGCAGGCGGCGGACAACCTTCTCGGCCCGGTCGTAGCGGCCCTCGTCGCGGAACACGTCCACCAGGTAGCGCTGAAAGAAGCCCTTGGGGTCGTTCTGGGCGCGGTCTTCGACGTAGGCGAGGGCCGCGTCCTTGTCGCCCTTGAGACGGAGCAGCCGGTACTTGGCCTGGACCAGCTCCAGGGAGTCGGGGAAGAGCGGGAGGGCCTGCTCGACGATGGCGAGCGCGCGCTGGGGGCCGTCGGTGACGGGCGGCAGGGTGTTCTCGACGGCGGCGAGCATCAGGTAGACCGTGGGCGGCTGCTTGCCCTGGGCGATCGCCTTGCGCAGGCGGTCGGCGGCCTGGGCGGGCTGCTTGGCGGCGAGCAGGTAGGCTTGCAGCGCGAGGGCGGCGGTGTGGGTCGGGTCGGTCTTGAGGACCTCGTCGAGCAGGGCGGCCGCGCGGTCGCCGCCGCCGTGGAGGTGGTACAGATTGGCCGCGCGCACGCGGTCCTCGGGGGTCGCTTCCTGATCCTGGAGCAGCGCCTCGATGTCTTTCTGGGCGGTGGCCCAGTCGCCCTTGGCGGCGCGGGCGCCGGCCAGTTGCCAGCGCATTGAGCGGGCGCGCTCGCCCGTGACGCCGTCCTTCAAGAGATCTTCGAGCCGGGAGATGGCCGTGTCGAGGTTCTGGGACTGAAGCTCGATCGTGGCCAGCGACCACTTCGCGGCGGTGGCCAGCGAGAGGCCCTCATCGAGTTCCTTGACCGGGTTCTCCTGGGCGATCGACTGGTAGATGTTGTACGCCACGCCGGTGGCGCCGCTGCGATCGTCGATCTGGGCTTTCCAGAACAGGGCGAGCTTGTTGGTCGGGTCTTTTTTCAAGGCCGCGTCCAGGCTGGTCAGCGCGGCGCGGGGCTGGTGATTGGCCATGGCCAGTTGGGCATCGAGCAGGTCGGCGACGGCGGCCTCTTTCCAGCGGGCGCGGAGCTTGGCGATGGCGGCACGGGCGGCCTGGGCATCATTCTGGTTGATCTCCAGCAGGGCCAGTTGCGCGAGCGGGCCGGTCGTCTCGCTGGTCGCGGCGGCGGCGGTCAGCAGCGCGCGCGCCTCGGCCGGCTTCTTGAGGGTCTCGGACAGCAGCCGGGCGCGCGCCAGGATCACGTCGAGGTCCTTCGGGTGCGCGGCCACGAAGTCGGCCAGCACCTTGTCGGCCGCGTCGGTCTGCTTGGCGCGCACCAGGAGCATGGCGTCGAGGGTCGCCAGCTCGCCGCTGTCGGGATAGTGTTTGCGGGCCGCGTCGAGCACGCCGTGCGCCCGGTCGAGTCTGTTTCAGGTCGCTCAGGATGAGCACGGCCAGATGCTCGGCCGCGGCGCCGCCCTGGCCCTGTCCGCGCAGCTTGAGGATGCGGTCCAGGCCCTTTTGCGGCTCGCCCAGCAACACGTCGAGCTGGGCCAGCCGCAGGGTCATGGCGGGCGTCTCGGTCCCTCCCGATGCGCGGGCGAATTCGTCGCGCGCCGCCTTCAGATCCTCGGGCGTGCGGCGTGCCTGGTGGATCTCGGCGCCCAGCATGCGGAGGCTGGGCTCCAGGTCGCGGGCGAGCTGGCCCTTCTGGATCTCGTCGAGCAGCCGGGTGACGAGCGGCTCGGCATCTTCCGGATAGCCGGCCTGAACCATCGCCCAGGCCGACCAGACCTGGTAGCGCGGTTCGAGGTTGGGCAGGCGGAGCGCGCCGAGCAAGTATTGCCGGCCGAGTCCTTGCTCGCCCGTGAGGATCAGGGCCACGCCGTAGAGGGCCTGCGCGGTGGCGATCTCGGGCAAGTTGACGGCGGCGAATTTCAAGTGCCCCAGGGCCGAGGCGCGCAGCCGGGCGTCGCCGGGGGCGGCCGCGGCATCCGTGTGCCTTTCACTCAGAATGCCCGCGCGGTCGAGCTCGATGATCCCCTGGAAGAGGTGGCCGACGGCCTGCTGCGAGGGTGCCTGCGCCTGCATCAGCGCCTTGATGTGCGGCTCGGCCAGCGTGAAGCGCGCCTGGTCCTGGGCGTCGGACAGGGCGGCCTTGATGGCGAGCTCGTGCAGCCGGTTGATGGGGTCGGCCCAGGCTGGCAAGGCGGCCTCGGGCAGCTTGAGGGCCTTGTCGATCAGCTCCAGACAGTGGCCGCGATCATCGCGGGTCAGCAGGTGCTCGGCGTATTCCTGGTACGAGGCCAGCACGTTCGGGCCGGTCTGCTTGAGCGCCTTTTGATAGCTCGTCTCGGCGACGGCGGCCAGGCTCTTGCCGGCGGCATCGAGCGCCGCGGGCGTCGCCGGCCAGGGGGGCGGCGATCCGCGCGCGGTGATGCTCGGCTTCGTCGAGCAGCCGGCCGACCCGCACCAGCCGCAACGGGGTGGCGGCCGGGTCCTCGGCGAGCGGCTGCGCGGCGGCGCAGGGCGTCGAGCCGGGTGGACAGAGTGGCCGGGTCGGTCGTGTCCAGCGCATCGAGCAGCCGCAGCCGGGCGGCGGCCATGCGATCGACGGCATTGGCCTGGGCGGACAGGGGGCGGGCGCGAAGCTGTTCCATGACGGTCTTCAGCGCCGCCTCGTCGCCGCCGTCCTTGGCCAGCCGCGCCTGGACCCACCAGGTGCGGGCGCGCTGCGGCTCGCGATCGGCCACGACCTTCAGATGCTTGCCGGCGCTGGCCAGATCCGCCGGCGCGGCGTCGAGGGCGTCCACGGCCAGGGCGTAATGCGCGTCGGCCGCGTCGTGCTCGAGCTCGATGAGCTTGCTGGCCCACTGAACGCTGCCGACGGAGTCCTCGGCCACGATCGCCTCGGTCAACAACAGCCGGCGGGGCTCGGGGTCCTTGCCGAACCTGGCGGCCTCGGCCAGGGCGGCGAGCCGTCGGGCGTGCCGGTCGGCCTCGCGGGCCGGCTCCTTGTTCGCCCACTCCGCGTAGAGCTGGGCCAGCTCCAGGTGGATCTTGGCGTTGCGCGGCTCGATTTGCAGCGCGCGCTGGAAGTGGATCTCGGCGTTACCCAGGTGGTTCGCCTTTTGCTCCTTGCGCACAGGGACAACATGTCCGAGGCTTTTCTCGGTACCAGATCCAGCGTGAAGGCCAAAAGGCCGATCACGCCCACCACCAGGAACAACCCGGTCAGCACAATCAAAGGTTTCCAGCGCACGGTCATCGGGCTCAGCTCCTTGGGCTCGTGGGCCGAGTCGCGGACACCGGGGACACCCCCGCGGGCGCGCCATCATCGACGCCCCGCGGGCCGCCGGGCCGCGGCTGCTCGGGAAAACCGGGAAGCAGATTCAGGTTGAAAACGGGCTCAAAGGTCCGACCGGTTACGGGTCGGAACGCGCCGGCAGGCGCTCGCCAAGGTGGGAATGTCTCGGGCGGCATCCTTCGCCCCTACCTCATCGAGGTTGCGATCCTTGCAATTGCGGTTCGGAGCCCGGATCGGCCGCTAGCATAGTCTCCGGCGGACCCGCGTTCAAGCGCAAAGGTCCCAATCCGGAGAACTCGCCCGGGCCCGTCACCGCGTGGCGTCGGGAAGAGAGTCGGATTCCGGGGGCGGCGGGCGACAGGGGGATGGGGATCTTGATGCGATTGCGGATTCCGGATTCCAGATTCCAGATACCAGATTCCAGATTCCAGATTCCAGATTCCAGATTCCAGATTCCGGATTCCAGATTCCAGATACCAGATTCCAGATTCCAGATTCCGGATTCCAGATTCCAGATACCAGATTCCAGATTCCAGATCTCCATTCCCAGGGTTCTGGAATCCGGAATCCGGAATCTGGAATCTGGAATTCCGCGAGTCCCCCGATCAGCGCAGCATCTTCTCCAGCGACGTCCGAAACGCCTCCAGGTGCCCGGCATCCGGGAACAAATAACGGCGGCCCTGGTGGATCAGGGAGAACTGGGACTGGCCGCGCACCAGCAGGTTCTGCTCGGTGCGGCAGTGGGGGCACTGGCCCGCGTCGGCGATGTCAGCGTCGGCGTAACGATCCGGATCGGCGGCGAAGCGCTGCCGCGCGGCGGCATCCGCGCACAGATACAGCCGGCGCTTGTAGTAGACCCCGAACTTCGGATCGCCCGGCACCGATGCCCCATAGTCCACGAGGTTCACCACGCAACGGCCGTGATAACAGGGCTGGTAGCGATCGGGGTCTTTCTCGAAGGCCTCTCGGTCCGCCGCGTTCAGGAACCGGAAGACCAGACCATCATGGCGCAGGCTCAGATCGGGCTGGCCCGCCTTCAGCCCATGGCCCGACACCAGATTCACCACATCATAGCCCGCCAGGGCAATCTCGCCGGCCCCACGCTCCGGGGATTCCAGGGGCGGCCGGGAGGCGAACAAGAACCCCAGGAAACGGCCCGCGTCGGCGTAGCCATCCTGCCGGTTGATGTACTCTCCCCGAGGCCCCAGGATGATCGTCGCCGGCAGACCGCTGACCGCCAGCCGCTGAGCCAGGTCGGGACGCTCGTCGGCCCGGATCTTGACCGGGATGAAGTCGTCCCGAGACAGCGCGATGACCTCGGGCTGCGTGAAGACAAACGCCTCCATCCGACGGCAGTGAATGCACCAGGGCCCCGTGAACTGGACCCACAACGGCCGGTGCCGCGCCTGGGCCTCCCCCCACGCCGCCTCGAATTGCGTGCGCCAGGGAATTGGCGCCGGATCGGCGTGCGCCGACTGGCCGGGGAAGAGAAGAAGAATGCTCAGAATCGGGAGACTGTGCAGGCAATAAGCGATCGCACCCCGGAACCGGGGCGTGGAGCATGCAGGCATGGATGCCTCCGTCTCACGGCGGGAGATTCGAAACAGAAGGTGCCGAAGAATGCCGGCCCCGGGTCGGGGGCGACGTGTTTCTTCCCTCCTGGAATCCCCACCCGCGGAACGCGGGCCATGCCAAGCCGTTGGCGGAGTATCGAGCGAGTGGCTATCCGTCCCTTCCGCTTATCGGCCGCACCTGGCTTGCCGCTGAAGTAAAATTGAATAGAGGTACGCGGAGATCCGAATGGGCGATCCCGCCGCGGCGGGCATGGGTCGGAACCTGCCGGGCATGGGTTTTGCCTATGAAGTCCGTTCAGTCCCGGGTTTCCGCCGTTTGACAGGCAGTGTAGAGAGGAAAACCAGCGGATTCCACCGTCACAAGGGTCGTTGGCCATTGTAGAAGAAGTGTAGAACAACGCGAACGGTCCCCCATCACGACCGCGAACCGCGTGACGCACGCCACGACCGGCACCTTTCGCATCCGAAGAACCGACAACCTGGAGTCCTGTACCATGTGCTGGAAAGCATTGGCAGGGAGTATCCTGTGTGCGCTCGTGATCTGGTCAGAGCCGGCACCGGCCCAGAATTGGAATCAGGGCGTCGCTGTACTTGGGGACAGTTATTCCGATGAGTACCAGTTCTACGCGCCCGACCGGGCCGCGGCGCGGAACTGGGTCGAGATCCTGGCGGCCACGCGTGGGGTCAATTTCGGGACCTTCACGACCGCCGGCCGCGGCGAGCCGCGCAACCAGGGGTTCGCGTACAACTGGGCGCGCAGCGAGGCCACCACCGACGACATGATCCGCCAGGGTCAGCACACCGGCGCGGCCGCGCAGGTCGCGCGCGGCGAGGTCGGCGTGGTGTGGATCTTCGTGGGCGGCAACGACTTCATCGACGCGCTCAACGCCGCCGATCCGCCCGCGGCGCTGGCGGAAACGGAGCCCGCGCCGTGGCGAACCTCAAGCGCGCCGTCGAGACGATCCTCGCCGCCAGCCCGAGCGTGCAGGTCTTCGTCGCCACCGTCCCCGACGTGACCCTCTTGCCCGAGTTCGACGAGCCCCTGCCGCGGGCCGGATGCCGTCGAGCTGGGCCACCGCGGCCCAGGCCGCCGTCCGCCAGTACAACGCGGCCGTGCTGGACCTGCGGACGCGCGACCCGCGCATCAGCGTGGTGGACCTCTACTGGCCGGTCAAGCTGGCCATGACCTTCACGCCAGAGAACCTCGTCGTGGGCCATCACCACGTCGCTCGCCACGGGTTCGGCAACGACCTCGACCATATCTTTTTGAAAGACCGCCGGCATGTCGGCACCGTGGTCCAGGGCCTTCTGGCCAACCTGTTCCTCGACGCGGTCGATGCTCGGTGCGCTCGCCGGACTGCCCCGACTGGAAAGCCAGGAGATCCTGGACTTCGCCGCGCGGGTGCCGGCCACCTCCTCCACGAGCCTGGCCCGCGCCACCGCCCCGTGAACCGTACGTGTTTAGCGTCTCGCCATCGGACGTAAGTCCTTTCTGTGTAGCGGCGGCCGTCTCGGCCGCTCCGGTCTGAATGGTCTTCGGAGCGGCCGAGACGGCCGCCGCTACACAGAAGAACCTAGAAAAACAAGCACTCGAAGCGCTAAACACGTACCGTGAACCCGACGCGTGCCAGTATTCTGAAAGCCCGACGCGCCCGCGAGTGCATTTCCGAGGATTTCAAAAAACGGAAATGCACTCGCGGGCGCGTCGGGCTTTCGAAGCGACGCCGTCGCCCGATCAGGCACGGCATCTCAGTGGACCGTCATAGGGCCGTTCGAATCGCCGAACCCCCGCACCACCTGGGTGAACACACCATAAGGGCACGACTCGCGGAAGGCAATCTGCAAGATGTGGGGACGGCCCCGACGGCCCGCGCGGACGCGGATGATCTGGGCGGCCATCCACTCGACCGGCTCGACCTGGCCCTGGGGCAGGCGCAACCAGACCGGTCCTGCCACCGGAACGGTCGCGTCCACATTCAGCAGGGCGCCCGAGAGGCTCAGGTTGACGATCCGGGCCGGCACCTCCTGGTGCGGCTGGTCGCCGACTTTCCAGGCCAGCACGATTTGCAAGCCCTCGCGCACGACGTAGCGCGGCGATCCCCGCCGGTCCCGGCCCTGCTCCAGCCCGAGCACGTCCCAGATGTACTTCATATATGAATAATCATACTTACCCATGAACATGTATTCTCGGTTAGCCCCCCGGGGGGGTGACATTCAGGAGACCGCCGCACTGACGGCCGCGCGGCGCCAGGTTCGGGGCGGCCACCAGCCGGCGGGCCGCGCGAGGTCCGCGCGGGCGGCTTTGCTGGGGGGGGACAGGGCGGACGCCGGCAGGAGCGCGTGCGCGATGGCTTCGATGGCTTTCCAGGCCGCGGCCCCACTGCCGCCGGGCGGCAGCGGCTTGCCGTGCGATCGAGAGGCGTGGAAGGCGCGGAAGGCGTTGGGGATCTGCCAGGACACCGGCAGCCCGAGCGCGTTTTCGACCGTCTTCAGGCGCACCTCGGATGCACCCGAGCCGACGCGGTTGAGCACCACCCGCACCTTCTCGCCGACGCCGTTGAGTCCGCGCAGCAAGTGGAGCAGCCGCGCACTGTTGTGCAGCCCCAGGACATCGAGCTGGGCGACGAACAGGACCGTGTCGGCCGCCTGGATGGCCGCCAGGTCGGTCACGTGCAGTCCCTTGCCCGTGTCGATGACGACCGCGTGGAAGGCCGCTTTCATCAGTTCCAGAATCTGGCGCAGGGCGTCGGCGTCGACCAGGTCGGCCTCGGTGATATCGTCCAGGCCCGGCAGGACCATCACGCCGCTGTCCGGATGCCGGGTCATGGCGCGGCGCAGCAGCAGGTGATCGAGCCGGGCCACGTTCAGGGTCAGGTGGGGCAGGGCGGTCTCGTGTTGCAGACCCAGCCAGGGCGCGACCAGTCCGGAAACCAGGTCGAAATCGGCCAGCGCCACCTCGGCGGCGGCGCCGCCGCGCTGCAACGCCATGGCCAGGTTGACGGCCAGCGACGTGCAGCCCACCCCGCCGGTCGCCCCCACGACCGTGACCGTGTGGGCCCGCGGCCCGGCCGGCGCCGCGGATTCCGCGTACCGGGCCCGCATCTGAGCGACGATCGACTCGATCTCCGCGCCTGAGGCCGGCAGCAGCAAACATTCCTGGGCGCCGGCACGAAAGAGCTGGAGCATGACCTCGGCGTCCCGGTGGCGGGTCGCCGCGATGAGGCCCAGCGCGCCCGCCTCTTGCGCAGCGCCCCGCACCAGCGCCAGCCCGCGTGCGCGATCGTGATCCAGCACCACAACCACGATTTCGACCGGCTTGCGGGCCAGCGCGGTCAAGACGGACTCGTACGACCTCTCCACCGCGACGTCGGCCACCACATCGAGAGTCTCTAGCAACTCCAACAGTCCGCAGGGCTCCTCCGCCGCGGCGGGATCGACCAGCAAGACCTGTATGGGTGCGTACATCGCGTGCGCCCCGCTCCGGCTCGAGAACGTCTCACCGCCTGCCCATCCACACTGGGCGCGGCTCTCACCCAATACCTAGGGCGCCGATCGGGGCCGTCAATGGATGTGGCGGCTCGGGGTGGCGGATTGCGGATTCCAGATTCCGGATTCCAGATTCCAGATTCCGGATTCCGGATTCCTGATGCCTGATGGCTGAGGACTGATGCCTGACTGAGGACTGATGCCTGACTGAGGGCTGATGCCTGAGGACTGAGTCCGAACAACCGCCATCAGTCATCCGCCATCCGCCATCCGCCATCCGGAATCCGGAATCTGGCATCTGGAATCAGAACACCTGATTGAGCCCGAACCAGAGGACCGGCCCCCCCTGGCCGGGGTGATCGGCGGGGCGCTGGCCGTCGAGGTAGACGGGCTGGGCCAGGTCCATGCGCAGCGTCGCGCGCTCCAGGAACGAGAAGAGGCTCACGTCCAGCCGCAGGCCGACGCCCGGGCCGAAGACAACCGGCCCCCACGTGCGGCCGAGGTACGACTGGCCGACGTCCGCGAAGGCGACGCCGTACAGATTCTTGAAGAAGAAGACGTGATCGACCACGTCGCGATCGATGCCGCGCCAGATGGGGAACCGCCATTCGGCCGTCGTCAGCCAGACCGAGCTGCCTTCTTCCTGATTCAGGTCGAGCGCCGCGGAGCCGGTTGCCGCCGCCGAGCCGGAACAGGGGCTCGTTGCTCGGGTTGGCCCAGCCGCCGTAGACCCGCAGGGCGAACCGGCTGTTCGGCAGCACGCCCCAATCCTCGGGCAGCTTGCGGACGAAGCCGTACTGTCCTGTCATCCGCACGTAGTCGAAGCTCGAGCCGAGCAGCGTGTTGCCGTACTCGGCGGTCGCCTCGATGAGGTATCCCTGCACCGGGTCCCAGTAGGGAAACTGGGTGTTCCAGCGGAAGCGGCCGCCCGACCGCGCCGAGGTACTGGCCCGACCGGGCGGCCGTCGTCGCCCGGCCAGAACTCGTTGCCCAGACCGTAGTAGAGCTCGGCGAACCCCGGGTCGTCGACGATGAAGCTGGAGGATTCGAGCAGGCGTTTGCGCAGAAAGACCCGGCCGCCGGAGTGCCGCTTGTCGTTGTAGAAGTTGTAGAGCCCTTCCTCGTAGAAGATCCCCGTGGCCCACATCGGGCCGGGCAAGTTGAAGAGGGTGGCCTGGCCGCCGAAGATCGCCTCGTGCAGGGCCGGCTCGGTGCCCGCCCAGCCGAGTGATCTGCCAGCGATCGATGCGCTGGACGCCGACCTTGAAGCCGCCCCGCGCGTACTGGTCGATGAACGGGCCGGCCACGATCGACGGGCGGTCGTACGCCTGGAACTGCGAGCGACTTGTCCAGCGGCGTCACCAGCGGCGTGAGCCGCCAGGCGACCTCGGGCTTCCAGCGGTTGTTGTCGGGCTTCGCGTCGAGCAGGGCGTGATCGGGATCGACCTCGACCTGCGACGGCCACTCGGGAGCGACCACGTGGACGACCCAGCGGTCCGGCGCGACCTGTTCCACACGCGCGCCGGGCACGTCGTAGCTGCCCCGGTCGGGCCAGATCGGCACGCGCATCTCGCCCTCGCGGCAGCGGCAGAGCGACGACCGTCGGCTCGTCCATCGGCCCGCTCTGCTCGAGCTCGACGGTGCACCCGGTCGTACCTCGGCGTCGGCCTTCGACGCGGCGGTCCGACCTGGACCCGCTCGACCGCCCAGTCGGTCTCGCTGTGGTCGACCAGCCAGTCGTCGAGGAACCGCGGCCAGTCGCCGGCCGGATCGAACGCGGCCAGCTCGCGCTTGAGGTCGGCGTAATACAAGGTCTTGTAGGCGTAGTCGCGGTAGAGCTTGCTCCAGAACGCGAAGAACCGCTCCTCGCCCAGCCGGTTGTGGATCATCTCGACGACCTTGCCGCCGCGGTCGTAGGCCAGGCTGAAGAGTGCGCCGAGGTTGCCCATCTCGCGCAGGTCGCGGATGACCGAGCCGGTGCCGCCCTTGCGCGTCCAGCCGTAATAGCCGGCCAGGCGGAGATCTTCGCGGCCGATCGTCGGCAGCCAGTTCAGCGCCTTCGGCCAGACGATCAGCGGGCCGTTGCGGCCGTACTTGGCGTCGAGCCGCAGGGCGGTGAAGCCGTTGACCAGGCCCTCGTCCATGAACGTCTCGGCATAGCCGTCGGTGCCGACGACGTTCCACCACCACTGGTGGCAGGTCTCGTGCGTCACCAGGTGGTCGAGGTAGCGCTCGCCGGCCGAGGGCAGGCCGCATCACCCGGTCGTCGAGCAGGACCAGTCCCGAGCACTCGTTGCCGTTCCAGCCGAAGTACGACGGGGCGATCTCGAACTCGGCGTCGAAGTAGGGCCCGAACCAGCGCTCGTACTGGGGAATGACCTCGCAGGCGAACTTCGAGCGCTTCTGAGCGTTGCTGCCATGCTCGGGGAAGGCGTGCGACCCGCACGGGTCACGTCCCCGACCTGTCGCTCCCAGGTGCGGAAGCGGTCCGAGCAGACCAGGGCGAAGTCGCGCGCCGGGCTGGCGACGATCGTCAGCCGCTGCCAGCCCGGCCCGGCCGGCTCGTTCTGGATGATCCGCCCCGATCGAGGCGACGACCTGTCCGGCGGGCAGGTCGACGCGCACCGTGTAATGCCCGGCCTCCTGGTGCCAGGGCTGGTGCCAGGGGACGAACGGCGTGCGCTCCCAGCCCTTGTCGTCGTGATGGGCCAGGACCGGATACCAGTTCAGCAGGTACGTGATGCCGCCATGATACCCCCAGCGGCCCCACTTGTCGGGCAACTCGACCGTGAAATCGAGCACCGCCTCGGCCGTCTCTCCCGGCGGCAGCGGCGCCGGCAGGGGGACGATCATGATCGTGTCGGGTCCTTCGGGTCGAACTCGAAGCGCGCCGGCCGGCCCGCGACGGCCACGGCCGGGATCTCCATCCGGCGCCCCTCGGCTGTCCATCGCCTCCTCGGGACTGAGCCGGAGCACCTCCAGCGTCTTGGACAGGATGAGGCGGTCGGAATCGGGCACCTGGTACCGCGGGTAAACGTGGAAAACCAGGATGTCCGTGGCGGATTTCGTGCGATTGGTGAAGACGACCCGCTCGCGGGCGGTCACGAGCCGGGCGGCCGGGTCGATGCGCATGTCGAGGCCATAGCGCGGCAGCCCCGGCGGCACCACCAGCCCCGGCCGCTGTTCCCGAGGCCGACGTCTGGGGCGAAGCCATTTGAGCGCGCCGGAGTCCGTCCCTTGCAGGGCGAGAAGCAACATGGCCAGGAGACAGGAGCGTGCGGACATGGACGGGAGAACCTCCCGGGATCGGAGGGGCGGCTGATCCTACCGCAATCGCCGGGAGTCTCAAAGCTCAACCGTGCCGCGCGGCTGTTGTCTTGGTGCGGGCCGCGAGCACGTGCGGAACGAGGCGGACAGCGGACTTTACGTGTTTTGCGTCCCCCCATCGGACGTAAGGAACCACGAAAGAATATCGTGAGCCATTTTTCTCCTGTGGGACAGCCGCCCTCGGGCCGTCGTCGGACGGACAGCCGAGGGCGGCTTGTCCGACATTCAGGATCTCGAATACGACGATTTGATCAACATATTTTTTTCGCGGTGCCTAAGTCTGTCCCAGAAGTGGCTGTCCGGTGATTTCGGTGTCAGCCCCAAAGGGGCGAAAGTGCATAGCCCGGGCGTGAGAGGAAATTGCATATAGGGCGTAACCCCTAACCGCATATAGGCTTCCGGCGCGTGCAGCAAAACCCCTAGCGCCACAAGGGTTTGTGGCCTATATGCAATTTCCTCGTGGTGCCCTTGGGAACCGAGCCGACGAAAGAATATCTTCCTCCGAAGCCCCGCAGGGGCGGCCGAAGATCCGGCGGGACCATGGAGTCCGGTCGCCGCGGTACCTAGGGCTTAACGCCCTGGGCTATGCACTTTCGCCCCTTTGGGGCTTTTGGAGCAGACTCTAAGTCTTTTTTGTGTCGCGGCGGCCGTCTCGGCCGCTCCGGGCCAAATTCTCCTGACCGTCACGCTTTTTGGGGGAGTGGACGTCGGTATCCACCCAGTGACGCGGAGATCAACAAGTTCTGCAGCCAACTGTCGTGGTAGCGGTGCCGGTTGAGTCGCTCGGCCGGGCACCGCCAGTCCCCGTTCTCACGGGTTGTCGCCGGGTGCCACGGGGCGAAGTTCCACAACAACGCCCACGCACGGCCGTGGAGTCGGCAGGCCCCGAGCGAGCCATGAAGGTGTTGACCGTGGTCGAAGTACCGGTTCATCCCCCGCATCTGGCGGTCCAGCATGTTGCTCGTGCGGTGGCCGCCGGGGTGATGGTAGGCCACCGCGAACCGCTGGCGTTTGCCACACAGGTCCAGGACCTTCTCCAGGACGACCCCCTCGAGGTGTTCCACCCGCCCACTCCCGGAGCCGACGCAGCCGTTGTCCGAAGCGCTCGCCGGTTGGGCGCGTGGTAGGCCTCCCAGACCCGCTGCGAGACCTCCGCGAACAGGTCCTTCAGGTGCTTGGCACGGTCGCGGATCTTGAGCCATCCGTGCAAGAAGCACTGAAGGATGACCACCCGCTGGAACAACGCCTTCCAGGCCGCTTGCGTCCCTTTCCAGCCGTCGGTGTTGACCGTCTTGGGAGTGTACTCGGGGCGATATCGCGGGCCTCTTCCTGGAAGACCGCGTAGGCGGCCGTCAACTCATCCGCCCCCGCGGCCTCGACCGGTTCGGCTCCCAGGCAGCACCCGCCGCCGACGGTCGTGGCGATGTACACCTTCTGTCCGTCGAGCGTCTGATGGTGCTCGTCAGCCAGAAGATGTTCGGGCACGTCCCCCTGGCGTACGGTGGTCCCCACGACACTGAAGCGGCCCAGTCCGCACTCCAGGCGGTACCAGTACATCGGGTCGGCGCCGAAGAGATAAGCCAACACCCAGAAGGGCACGCCGAACTTGCGGAGCAACAGCGGCCCTTCGACCTCCGCGACGCGTGCCGTCAAGTAGGGCATGAGGAACGACGGCCGGATGCTGTAGGCGGTGTTGTCTTTCAGGGGATGCGCCGGATCGGGAGTCCTTGTTTGACCGACATCCGGTCGTCCTTCAACTCGTACCCCTGGGCGAAGCCCGGCGGGAACAGTTCGGGCGTCGTTCGAAAACAGTCATCGAGGAGCGCCGGAACGCGGCCGGCTCGGGAACCGCCTGCCGGTAGGCGTCTTCCGAGACAGGCAAGCAGATGGTACGATGCCCACGCGACGATCGCGTCGCACTTCCTTCGGCCATGATCCACCTCCTTCCGTGCACTGTGGATCATGGCCGTTTTGTCTGGTCATGTCACCATGCTGGCGGTCCCCCCCAAAATCCGTGACGGTCAGAAATTCTCTTCGGAGCGGCCGAGACGGCCGCCGCGACAGGGAAAAGCCCAGAAAACCAGCCCTCCGAGACGCGAAACACGGACGCGGGTTCGTGTTTGGAAAAGCCCGAGCCGCCAGCGAGTGCATCTCTGGGAGAATGCACTCGCTGGCGCACTCGGGCTTTCCAGAATGACCGAGCCGGCGTCGGCTCAATACTGATCGTGCTGACGGCCTCGCCCTGGTTGGCGCGCAGGCGATGGCCCACACCGTCTGGTAGGCCGTGGTGTCCTTCAAGAACTTCACCGAGCCGTCGCACATGGCGACGTTCGCCCCGCCGCTGTGAAAGCTGCTGGGGTTGAACATGCCGGGGGGCCTGGTGCGTCGAAGTCGCCTTGCCCGTTGATGCTGAGGCAGTTGACATAAGGTGCATTGGGCGGCATGACAAAGGTTCCCAGGCCGCGGCCGAATATTCCCAGGCCCAGCTATCGCCGAGCCAGGATGCGGAGCGGTCGTCAGGGCGCGCTCGCGTTGCAGGTGGTGCCCCATTGCTGGACGACGGTCTGCGTCACGACCGAGTTCGGCAGATTCACCGTCGCGGTGTTCCGCACCACGCCGGCCGGCGGCGTGTTGGTCGGGATGGCCACGTCCTGAAGCGAGATCCTGCGCCGTTGAAATCGCCGATCTTCCATTCGCCGAAGGCGATCGTCGTGGACGTGCCGTCGCGGACGTCACGGATGCCGATTGGCTCCCGCGAATACCGGAAGACGCCGTTGGGCGACCCGGTGGTCTGGCCCGCGTCATACTCGAACGTCACGCCCAGGTTGCCGAAATAGCCGCAGCCCGGGGCCAGAATGCCTGGCCCGCTGATGTTACCGGTGGGGCTCGCGGACGGGCAGAGGAACGTGTTGACCACGGTCCGGAGCACCGTCGACTGGATATAGGTCGACAAACCATCACCCTGGCCCGAGGCGAACGACCAGTTGATCGTGTTGTAGATCGTGGTTTCTCCCATGCTGGAGAGCATGAACGCGAAGCAGCTCCAGGAGCCGTAGGCACGGCCTGCCGCCAGCGGCCGTGTGTTCAGGAACCGCCCGGCGGGAAACAGTCTGCGAATCCATAATTGGCCATGGCCAGGCCAGGCTGCTTGAGGTTGTTGACGCACTGGCACGCCGGGCGGCCTCGCGGCGGCCTGCACGGCGGGCAGGAGCAGGGCGATCAACACGGCGATGATCGCGATGACGACCAGCAACTCGATCAGCGTGAAACCACGTGGGCGTGACTCGCGGCACGCGAACACGGCCGCCTGCGAACGAGGACACCGTCACGCATTTAATGAATCTCCTGGATCATGAGAAAAACCGCTCGTTCCGTACGCGGAACGAGCCAGGAAGGTTACTTGGTGGCCGGGGCTGGCTGCCCGCGTCGGCCTGGGCTTCCCGGACGCGTCGGCCGCGGTCTTCTTCGGAGGCTCGACTTGCTTGGCCAGACCCATGCCCTCGGGCGGCCCGGCGAGCGGTTTTTCCGTGGCCCCGCCGCCGCAACCGAGGCCAAGACCAGTGCCAAGGCGGGGATGAACATCCATCCCCATGACGAGAGCCGTCGCGCCGACACGTTCGTCGTGCCGTTCTCTGCCCCCTGAATGCCAACCTGGAAGTCGGGAATCCCCTGGACCACGTTCGTTGCCCTCCGCGGCTGCGGCCGCTTGATGAATGTGCGCGGAATTGACGTCGTGTTCCACACCTCGGGCCTGCCCGCTATCGCCGCGGGCAGCAATCTCGTGCGACGGCGTCAGCCTAGGGTCTTCGCGGTCACGGCTTCGTGGAGCGGCCTTTCAGAGAGGATTCCTATGATCTCAGCAGGCCAGACTCGTGGAAGCTGTCCGTATGACTGGTACGAGCGGGCATCTCCGCCCCAACTATGCTTATACCCGCGACGCAAAGGGAAATCAACAAGAAAATGATCTCAGTGTTGATTGGATGCGGAGACGCGGCTCCGCGACGTTCGTTTTTCCCGATGCGTCCACCCCGACGGACAGCGTTGAAGGGCACATACCTGAGAGGCTATCCGGGAAGTCGGGTTTTAGCCCCAAAGGGGCGGAAGTGCCTAGCCCGGGGCGTCAGCCCCGGGAACCGGAGCGTGGCGTCACAAACCGTCTCCGGAGCCCCAAGGGGCGACAGAAACCACTGCCCCGCTGGACCTTCTTGTCGCCCCTTCGGGGGCTGCTCGCAGGAGGATTTTGTCGCGACATCCACCTCCCCAGAGCTGACGAGGAAATTGCATGTAGGCCACAAACCCTTGTGGCATAGGGGTTTTGCTGCATGCGCCGGAAGCCTATATGCGGTTAGGGGTTTCCGCCTATATGCAATTTCCTCTGACGCCCTGGGCTATTCACTGCCGCCCCTTTGAGCTAGGACCACACTTCCCGGATAGCCCCTAGAAACCCGAAGCACCCGCGAGTGCATCTCTGGGAGAAGGCACTCGCGGGCGCTTTGGGCTTTCCAGGACGACCGAGCCGGCGGCGGCTGAGTACTGGTCGGCGCCGACGGCCTCGCCGCCGGCACGGCTGCCGAGGCCCAGATCGTGGGCAGGCTGATGCTGTTCTTGAGGAACTTGACCGAGCCGTCGGCGAACAGGGCGTTGCAGCCGCCCGAGTGGTAGCTGCTCATGCCCACGACCATGACGTGGACGCAGTCGGTGTCGCCGCAGCCGCCGTTGTGGTACATGCAGTTCGGGATACTGCGAATTGGGCGGCAGCACGATATTGCCGAGGGCATCGGCGAACATCCCCTCGCACCAGTACGGCCGATGAAGCTGTGCTGTGCCGCTCCGATGGGCGACGCGTTCGAGCCGCAGGTGGCGATCCAGGTGGCGAAGCCGGCCGGGTTGTACTGCACCTGGAGGCTGGGGTCGCTGTTGCTGGCGGCGGGGGTCGGGTAGGTGTTGTTCTCGAAGATGTCCTGCGGCAACGACCTCTTGGTATTGTCGGCGTCGCCGATGCGCCATTCGCTGAAGGCGATGGTGTTCGAGGTGCCGTCGCGGATGTCTCGATCGCTGTAGCCGGTGCCGCCGAGGTCGAAGATGCCGTTGGGCCGGCCCGCTGCGCCGTCGGTGTACCACTGGTTCAGGCTGGAGCCGACCGACGCGAAGTAGCTATTGCTCGGGAAGGGCCGGCCGAAGAAGTCGGCGCCGCCGGGGTAAGGCGTGGCCGACGGACAAAGGAAAGCTGTTGATGACCGAGGTGATGCCGGTCGTGTTCGCGTACTCGCCCTCGGCGCGTTGCTCACGCAGGGCACCTGGAAGTTACACGCGTTGTAGATGGCGCTCTGCTCCATGTAGGGCAGGAGCATCGCGTGGGCACTCCAGCTCCCCCAGCCGAGCCGCACACCGCCGCTGATCACTGTCGTCGCGGTACCAGCCCGGCGGGAACGTGCTGACGCCGAGTGGTAGTTGTGCATGGCCAGGCCGATCTGCTTGAGATTGTTCGACGCACTGGCTGCGGCGGGCCGCCTCGCGCGCCGCCTGCACGGCGGGCAGCAGGAGGGCGATCAGCACGGCGATGATGGCGATGACCACCAGCAGTTCGATCAGGGTGAAGCCGCGCGACCGGCGGTACGTTTGAGAGGCGAGTCATACTGGATCTTTCCTTGGGAAACGAACGAGGGAAAGGAATAAGCAGAAGAGACCTGGGGAAACGGTCCGGGCCGCCCGGGAGTCGAGCCCCGGGCGGTCGTGACGCCGATTACTTGGGGGCCGGGTACACGGGGTTGCTGGGACTCTCGCCCGCGGCCGGTCCGGCCGGCTTGGCCGGGGCGGCGGGAGCCGGGTTGGCCGGGGCCGGCGTCGTCGCGGCCGCGCCGCCGGGCACCGCCGGCGGCGTGGTGGCCGGCGTGGAGGACGAATCACCGCAGCCAAAACCCAGGCCCATCACGGCGCTCGCCAGGGTCACGGCCAGGAACCTTCGCACGTGCTTCATCTCGGCTCGCTCCACAATGCCCCTGAGGCACCGACGACCACGTCGCTCGTCAACGCGACAGCAACCACGCCAGGACACACGCCTGGCGGTTCTGGAGGGGAAGGGCCCGGTCGCCCCAGAGCGTGCTTCCTGATCGATCCGTCCGCGATCGAGGATCATCACGGCCGTCTCGGCCGTCATGAAACCGAAGTCTTCCTCGCAGAGATTGTATTTTGTTGCGCAAGCGAAGAACCGTAGTCTCTTCCTCGAATGAGGGGACGGATTCATTACTCTACTTACCAAGAATGCGGACGGGAGTCAATACGAATCCACACAGGGAAGGATGGATCAAGGGTCGTATCTGAGAGACTGTCCGGAAAGCCCCGAAGGGGCTAAACCGGACATCCGGATAGCCTCTGAGTCGCGTGGCGGCGTCTCGCGGACGATCCGGCGGGGTGGCCGGGCGTTGCTTCCGGGCCACCGGGACGTTCCAATGGGGGCCGCCGAAGGACAGCGCTCCGGCTGCGTCGGCCCATCTTGAGAAACCGGTCTCATTTGCGGGAGGGCGAAGATGCTGGCGTCGCGCGTTTGCGGGTTTGCCTTGTGTTCCCCCTACTGTTCTCCGGCATGGCGCTGTTCGCACAAGACGGGCCGGTGCGGCGGCTGCCCGTGAAGACGTATCGGGACAAGATGAAGGGCGGCTGGATCGGCCAGATCATCGGCGTGTCCTGGGCGCGCCCACCGAGGGCAAGTTCCGCCAGATCATCCCCGCCGACAAGGTCCCGCCCTTCTCCGAGGATCTGGCCAACCAGGCGTTCGGCCAGGATGACCTCTACGTCGAGATGACCTTTCTGCGCACGATGGAGGCCATACGGGCTCGACGCCTCGATCCGGCAGGCGGGGATCGACTTCGCCAACAGCGGATATCCGCTCTGGGTGGCCAACGACGCCGGCCGCAGAACCTCCGCGACGGGCATCGCGCCGCCCGACTCCAGCCATCCGAAGTTCCACAACTGCGCCGGCGCGATCGACTACCAGATCGAGGCGGACTTCTCCGGGCCTCATTGCGCCGGGCTGCCGAACACGGCCATCCGCCTGGGAGAGAAATTCGGCCGGCTCATGAACTACGGCGACGGCATGTACGCCGGCCAATTCATGGGGGGCATGTATGCCGAGGCGTTCTTCGAGAAGGACATCGAGAAGGTCATCGAGGCCGGCCTGAAGTGCATCCCGCCGCAGAGCCTCTACGCCGGGATGGTCCGCGACGTGCTCCGCTGGCATCGCGAAAACGCCGACTGGGAGGCGACCTGGGAGCAGATCGACAAGAAGTACCGCAGCAAGGAGTACTACATCGAGCGCCCTGGACGTGAAGCTGGAGGGCGCTTCGTGCTGATGGGTTTGCTCTACGGCAATGGCGATCCGGACAAGACGATCGTCATCGCCTGCGGGGCGGGTCGGACTCGGACTGCAACCCATCAGCCCGGCGGCGTCTTTGGCACCACGCTCGGCCAGGCGGGTTTGCCGGAGCGGTTTCTCGCAAGCTCGACCAGAAGCGATCTTCAGCCACACGGCCTACAGCTTCCCGGGCCTGATCGACGTCTGCGAGAAACTGGCCCGGCAAGCCGTGGCCCAGGCGGGCGGGCGCATCGAGCACGACGCGAGCGGCGAGGAGGTCTTTGTGATCCCGGTGCAGGCGCCGAAGCCGAGGCGTTTGAGGATCTCCGCAAGCCCGGTCCCACCGCCGAGAGCCGTTTCACGGACGAAGAGAAGGCCCAAATCAAGGGCCGCTGAGCCTGCGGGGCGGCGAGGCTCGGATTCACCACAGAGTCACGGAGGACACGGAGACTACACAGAGAAATGCAAATCTCTGTGTAGTCTCCGTGTCCTCCGTGACTCTGTGGTGAATCCGAGCCTCGCCGCCCGTCCGCTTTGGAGGGACGCGGGATGGGGACGCGAATCATTCTTGTCACACTGGTCCTGGCTTTCTTCGCGGCGGGCTCCAACGACGAGGTCCGTGCGCAGGGGGCCGGCGATTTGTACAAACTCTCGGATGCCGTGTTCGACAGCCACGTCGAGTATCACCAGCTCAAAATCCCGCGCGGCGGCGAGGTGGTCCTGGCCGATCTGGCGGGGCCGGGAAAAGTCACCTACTTCTACATCACGGACGACACCCAGACGCGGCTTTTCAAGGGCCTTGTGCTCAAGGTCACGTGGGACGACGCCCCTGCGCCGAGCATCCTCGTGCCGCTGGCGGATTTCTTCGGCGTGCTGGGCGAGGAGGCCGATCCCTATACCTCGGCCGTCATGCAAATCAACCACGGCTGCTATGCGTGCTACCTGCCGATGCCGTTCGCCAAAAGGGCCCGGTTCGTACTCGCCAACGACGGCGACGCCGATTACAGCCGGTCGGTCGCCTACGGGATCGACTTCGAGAAGGGCGAGAAGTACGCCTCCGGAACCAGCCGCCTGCACGGCACCTGGCGGCGGTCGAATCCGTCGGAAAGCTCGCTGCACACCCTGCTGGAAACCCGGGGCCGAGGTCACTACGTGGGCGGTTTCTACCAGGTGCGTTCGAAGTACTGCGGGCTGGTGGGGCGAGGGGGACATGATCTTTCACGTCGATGGCAAGTCGATCACCCACGCGCCCGGCACCGAGGACGAGTTCGGCTCGTGCTGGGGGTTCGCCGGAACGTTCGCGCTGCCCTATTGCGGCTACATCCACCAGGACGGCGGGCGCAACCTGATGTATCGCTGGTACGTGGTCAATCCGGTCCGCTTCCGCGAGTCGCTCAAGGTCGAGGTGCAGGACCGGCGCTTCGAGAACGGCCAGATTCCCAGCCACGACGACCTGACGAGCGTGGCCTTCTGGTACGCCGACGGCACTCGGCCAGCACAGGCATGCCTCCGTACCAGGATCGCGCTGCCCAGCCGCGCAAAGCGACGAGAAGGCCAAGTAGGATGCCACGCGTACGCGTTCGGCGATGCTGAGGATCGGGGTTCCCTCTTCTGGCTTTCCCCCTTGAGGGATCGAATATCAACACAACTCTCTGGATTGGGTAAGAGTCTGTCCCAGAAGTGGCTGTCCGGTGATTTCGGTTTCCGCCCCAAAGGGGCGAAAGTGCCTAGCCCAGGGCGTTAGGGGAAATTGCATATAGAGCAGAAACCCCTAACCGCATATAGGCTTCCGGCACGTGCCAGCAAAACCCCTAGCGCCACAAGGGTTTGTCGCCTATATGCAATTTCCTCTGACGCCCTGGGCTAGTGGACCGTCCATCTTCGATTGACGGGTCGTCGGTGCCCGGGTGGCTGGGGCAGAATGCCCCGGTTCCCCGGGTTCGCAAGCACCGGGGCGTCGCAGACTCCGCCCCAGCCACCCGGTCCCACCCGTCAATCGAAGGTTGACGGAACACTAGGCACTTTCGCCCCTTTGGGGCTTTTTGGGACAGACTCTGAGTCGCTCGCGGCCTTCGAGGACTTCCGGGGGGGACAGACTCTCAAAGGGGCACCCCCTCGTCAGATGCGCCCAGCACCAGCGAGGCGTTCTGGCCGCCGAAGCCGAAGCTGTTGGAGATGCGCGCGTCCGGAACGGGCATCTCGCGGGCGGTGTTGGGGACGTAGTCGAGGTCGCAGTCGGGGTCGGGCGTCGTCCTGGTTGATCGTCGGCGGGATCGACGCCGCGCTCGAGCGACAGCGCGGTCGCCGCGGCCTCGAGGGCGCCCGAGGCGCCGATCAGGTGGCCGACCATCGACTTCTGCGAGCTCATCGGGATCGATCGGCGCCGGTGGCCGAAGACGCGCTTGACGGCGACGGTCTCCATCAGGTCGTTGAGCCGGGTGCTGGTGCCGTGGGCGTTGATGTAGTCGATGTCGGCGGGGTCGACCTGCGCCTCGCGGAGGGCCGCCGTCATGGCCAGCGCGCGCGCCCTTGCCCTCGGGCTCGGGGCGGGTGATGCCGTAGGCGTCGAACGACGAGCCGTAGCCGGTGACCTCGGCGTAGATCGTCGCCCGCCGCCGCCGGCGCGTGCTGGAGGCTCTCGAGGACCAGGACCGCGGCCCCTTCGCCCAGGACGAAGCCGTCGCGCTCGCCGTCGAAGGGCCGCGAGACCTCGGCGGGCGGCCGGAGCGACGCGCTGACGGCCTTCATCGCCGTAGTAGGCGACCAGGAGCTGGGGGTCGAGCCGGCTGTCGCAGCCGCCGGCCAGCATCACGTCGGCGTCGCCGCGGGCGATCAGCCGGAACGCCTCGCCGACCGCCTGGGTCCCCGCCGCGCAGGCGGTCACGATCGTGTTGTTCGGCCCCATCGCGTGGTGCAGGATCGAGATGTGCGCCGCGGCCATGTTCGGCAGGTGCTTGAGCAGCCAGAGCGGGAAGATCGACTCCGACCGGGCCTGCGCGAACCGGCCGATGTCGAACGTCGCCGTCCGGGCCGATGCCCTGCGAGCGATCGGGCCGACCAGCTCGCCGACGTCGATCGGCGTGATCCCGGTCCCCATGCAGACGCCGAACCGCGCGGGGTCGAGCTTGTCCGGGTCCAGCCCGGCGTCCTCGACCGCCAGCGCCGCGGCGCCGACCGCGAACCGCACCGCCCGGCTCATCAGCTTGGCGTTCTTCTTGTGCTCGCCCAGGTAGGGCAGCACGTCGAAGTTCTTGACCTCGCCCGCGATCTTGATCGCCTGGCCCGAGGTGTCGAAGCTCTCGATCGAACCGACGCCCGACCGCCCCTCGACGATCGCCTCGCCGAACGCTTCGACGGCCGATCCCGTTGGGCGAAACGACGCCGATTCCGGTCACCACCACGCGGTGCATCGTCCCCACTCCTCAAGACGCTGCCGACGTCCTCGGTGCCGTCGGCCTGTCAGCACTCCTTACAAGGAACAAATCCCGGCCTTCCGGTCCGTCGAGCCTCTAACATCCACGACGATTCCGGCTCTAGATCAATCTATTCCGAAAACGCGGCCTAAGCAAGTCAAAGTTGAGAATTTGGGTAACTTCCCTTGCGACGATTATTGCGGTCATGCCCCCTGGTTCGATCAAGGGGATCTCGCGGAGCGAAGACGAGATTGACGGTTGGCGTCCGATCCTCCGTGACGGACGGCCCAGGGAACGATCGAGATTGACGAAGTGGGCGTGCAGGAACCGAGTCGGTCTGGCATGATGGGTCTCTGGTGTTCGTCTCAGCGGGTCGTACGCGGTGCCCAGGGATCAATATCGGCTGTTGCGAAGCCGGTTCTCGGGCAAGATGGGAAAAGGACCGCGGGCGGTCGGCGTGGCGAGCGGAAAGGTCCTGCGGGCGAATCGCTTACGAACAGGCGAGGGGGCGCAAGACGGTCCCGGTCTTGTAGGGTAGGCTTCAGCCTGCCAGTCCGATCGAACCTCAGAGGCAGGCTGAAGCCTACCCTACGAACAGGTCGGGTCCGCGGTGCGGCCGAACGCGTTCTGACGCTCGGGAGAAGGGGAAACGGAATGGCTCTGACACTGGCCGAACGGTCGCGGCTGATCGCCCCGTCGGCGACCCTCGCGATGGCGGCCGAGGCGAAGAAGCTGAAGGCGGAGGGGATCGACGTGCTCGACTTCGCCCTCGGCGAGCCCGACTTCCACACCCCGGCGAACATCCAGGAGGCCGCGATCCGGGCGATGCAGCGCGGGCAAGACGCACTACACGCCGCCGGCGGGGATCCCCGAGCTGCGCCAGGCGGTCGCGGCGCTCTACACCAGGCAGCACGGGCTGCCGACCAAGGCCGGCGCAGGTGGTCGTCTCCAACGGGGCCAAGCACTCGATCCACAACGCCCTTGATGGCCGTCTGCGGGCCCGGCGACGAGGTCATCATCCCGGCGCCGTACTGGGTGAGCTATTCCGACCTGGTCAAGCTGACCGGCGCCACGCCGATCGTCCTGCAGACGACCGAGGCGAGGGCTTCAAGCTCACGCCCGAGCAGTTCCTGGCGGCCGTCACGCCGCGGACCAAGCTGCTGATGATCAACAGCCCGTCGAACCCGACGGGCGTGGTCTACGACCCGGCCGAGCTGGAGGCGCTGGCCGACGCCGTGCTCGAAACCGACGTCGGCGTGCTCTCCGACGAGATCTACGAGCAATTGACTTACGGCGACGCCGCGCCGACCTGCTTCGCCACGCTCCGGCCCGGCCTGGCCGAGCGGACGATCACGATCTCGGGCGTCAGCAAGACGTACGCCATGACCGGCTGGCGGATCGGCTGGGCGGTCGCGCCGGTGGCCGTGGCGAAGTTCATGGGCGACCTCCAGAGCCAGGAGACGAGCAACCCCTGCTCGGTCAGCCAGTAGGCCGCGCTCGAGGCGATCACCGGCCCGCAGGACTCGGTCGCGGCGATGAAGGCCGAGTTCGCCAGGCGGCGCGACTACGTCCTGGAGCGGATCGCGCGGCTGCCCGGCGTGACGTGCGTGCCGCCGCCGGCGGGGGCGTTCTACGCGTTCATGAACGTCTCGGCCGCACTTCGGCCGGACGCTGGGCGGCGGAAGGTCGACGGACTCGACCGCTTCTGCATGACGGCGCTGACCGAGGCGCACGTGGCGCTGGTGATGGGCTCGGCCTTCGGCGCGGAAGGGTACGCCCGGCTTTCGTTCGCGACGGATCTGCCGACTCTGGAGCGCGGCTTCGACGCGCTGGAAAAGTTCCTGGCGGGCTGAGGGCTGGCGCGTGCCGAAGAGAAGTGGAAGGGATGGGATGGGGATGGCTCATCTGTGTAGCGGCGGCCGTCCCGGCCGCTCTGGATTCCACAACCGGAGCGGCCGGGACAGCCGCCGCTACATGGAAAAGCCCCATTTCGGACACCCTTTTAGGCTTGCTGGAACGGGGTCCGGGGGCTATGCTTCGGCCCCTCACCCCGCTCGTCCCCTCTGCGCCGTCGTGTCCGCCGCGTCCCTTCGGGGAGGTTCTCTCCATGTCCGCTCGCCGCGCCGCGATCGTGTTGCTGGCGGCCCTGGCCGCCACGGGCTGCCGGGCGCTCGGGATCAACCCGGGACGCCCCGAGGCGGTCTTGCCGCCGCCGTCGCTGGCCGTCACGCAACTGGTCGAGCGGCATAACGAGAACGCCGAGCGGCTCACCAGCCTGGAGGCGACGCCCGCGGTCAAAGCGAACTTCGGCACCGTGAGCGGGCAGATGGCCCTGGTGCGTCCGCTCGACTTCCGGCTCAGCCTGAGCACCGTAGCGCTCGGCCACCGCATGGCCGACATGGGCTCGAACGGCCAGGATTACTGGTTCTGGATGGCGACGAGGTCGAAGGAAAGAGAATATTACGTTGGCCACTTTGATGAGCACGGCGAGGCCAGCCCGGGGCTGATCTTCCAGCCGGATTGGATCATCGAGGCGCTGGGCCTGCGGGTGATCCCCGAGCCCGAGGCCAAGCAGATCACGACCGCCAAGGGCGACGCCGCCGGCACGATCACCCTGGTGCATCACCGCCCCGGCCCGGGCGGCGAGACGCGGCTCAAGAAGACAATCGTGGACAAGCAGTCGGGCGAGGTGCGCGAACATCTCTTTTACGCCCCCGACAACCGGACCTTGCTGGCGCGGGCCTACCCCAGCGATTACCGGCCGGTGCCGATCCCCGCTTCCGGCGAGAAAGCGGCCGGGACCGTCTCGCTCCCGCATCGCATCCGAGTGATCACCACACCCCCCGGCGGCGAGGCGATGGACATGGAGATCATCCTGAGCAAACCGAAGGTCAACCAGTTCGCGGCCGCGCGCCGGGCAGACCTGTTCCAGGTGCCCGACTACGACAAGGAAGGCTTCGTCCGGGTGGACATCGACGAGCGGATGCGCCAGGCCGCCGTCGAATCCTCGGCCACGGCCCCGCGCCGGCGCGACCACCATCCGCGAGACCAAGCCCGCGCCGCCGGCCGGTGCGCGGGTGCAGTTGCAGCCGCCCGAACCGATCGGCCTGGACCGGCAAAGCGGTCTGTCGACCGAGCCCACCCCGCTGGCCGCCGACCTGCCCGCGCCGGGCGGCATCGACGCCGTCATCCAGGCGCGCGTGCCCCGGCCCTCCAGCGACGACCTGACACGCTGAAGCCGCGGCCTCGCTTTTTGCAGCCCGACGCGCCAGCGAGTGCATCTCCAGGAAAGCCGCCTGGGTGCCACGGGTTCCGCTTTTGGGAACCCGTGTCGGCGGGCTGGGGGTCGAGCGGCACGGGTTCCCAAAGCCGAACCCGTGGCACCCGACAGCCTAACGACCGAAAGACCCGGTGAGCTTGCTACAGGCTCCTTTCGAGACGCTAAACACGTACTGCGGGGCTTTCGGAACAGAGTCTCACTCAAAGCCTCAAACTCGCTCTGATTCATTCACTCTTGGGCCGCCCCGCGACGCCGTGGGGCGTTCTTTTTTCTTGACACCCTGGAGACGGCACGCCCACACTACAGACACGACTCGGAGACCAGCCACTTCATGATATCATCGTCACGATTGTTCTTCAATGTTTAATTGTGTTCTTAATCAGGATTGCGCACCGAGAGACGGCCTCTGGAGCGGTGTCTACCACGCGATACGCGCCCAGCTTGAGGGGCACGCCTTACCGGGACGGATTGATGCGTCGCGTGTCGAGCGTGTGGTCTTTCTCTGCCGCGGCAACGTCAATCGCAGTCCATACGCGGCGGCCCGGGCGCGGAGCCTGGGGATGGAGGCCATCTCGGTCGGGACGCACGCCGGGAGCGGCACGGGCGCGCACCCGTCCGCGCGACAGATGGCGGCCGAAATGGGGCTGGACCTGACGGCGCATCGTTCGCAGCCCTTGTCCGCCCTGTCCTGGGGTCGTACCGACTTGATCCTGGCGATGGCGCCGGAGCAGTTGAACCCGGTGCGGCAGATGGGGTTCGGCGACGTTCAGGTCGGGCTGCTGGGCCGGTGGTGCCGCCTGCCCCGGTGGACTCTCCCCGACCCGGCCCAATCCCTGGTCTCGGACTTTCGTTGGTGTTTTGCCCTCATCGACGAAGCCGTCCGGTATCTGGCCATCGAGTTGCGCGATTCCCCGGCCATGCAGGGCGCGGGCGCGCTGAGTGGTACCGATTGACCGGCGGGCCGCCTCTCTGAGAGGCTATCCGGGAAATCTGGTCTTAGCCCCGAAGGGGCGGCAGCATAGCCAGGGGCGTCAGCCCCTGGAGAGGTGAACGGCGCAACACGCCCCTTTCCGTTCCGCAGGGGCGACAGTCCCGGCCCCAGGGGCTGACGCCCCTGGCTCTACGCTGCCGCCCCTTCGGGGCTGAAACCATTTCTCGGATAGCCTCTTAGCCCCGAAGGGGCGGCACGCATAGCCAGGGGCGTCAGCCCCTGGAGCTGGGGCCGCGGCCGCGCAGACACTCCGCAGCCCCGCAGGGGCGACAGAAGCTGGGATGCCACTCGCTCTTCTGTCGCCCCTGCGGGGCTGCAGGGGCCCTGTATGGCCTTGTTCCCCGGTCCAGGGGCTGACGCCCCTGGCTATGCGCTGCCGCCCCTTCGGGGCTTCCCGGATAGCCTCTGACCCCCTCTCCCCTGGCGGGAGAGGGTTGGGGTGAGGGGGAGAGATCGACGGTCGGGCGACGCGCGACCCCCCTCTCCCTAGCCCTCCCCCGCAAGGGGGGAGGGGACCGGAAAGACGCATTCGGAACTTTCGGGACAGACTCCTTAGCCCACGTTGCGTTGTTCCGCCAGACGGCGCAGGCGCTTGCCGGCGCGCGCCAGGATCGGTCCCACGGAGTTCTCGGGAATGTTGAGCTGCTTGCCGATCTGGCGGTAGTTCAGGTACTTCAGATGATAGAGTCGGATGACCTCGGCTTCCCGCTCGGGGAGGCCCTGGATCATGCGCTCGACTTCCTCGGCGGTGGCGATCGACTGGACTTCGGTCGAGGAGGCCTCTTCGGCGAGGGCGCGCGGGGCCGTGACGTGGCCCAGCTCGGCTTCGCGGTGACGCTTGACGACCTCCCGCACGCAGATGCGCCGGGCGACGACCGTCAGATAGGTCGGCAAGGAACTGCGGCCCTGGAACCGGCGCAGGACGGTGTAATCGTCATCGACGATCCCGAGCAGGATCTCGGCGCAGAGGTCCTCGACATCGGCGGGCGAGAAGGTCACGGAACGCGAGTGGGCCACGTGCTGGATCACGTGATAGATCAACCCCATGTAGCGGTCCACGAAGTCGTTCCAGGCGCCGGGCTCCTTCCGCAGGCAGCGTTCGATGAGCTGGCGGTCGATCTCGAGCAGGGGCACGGCCGGAACTCCTGTCCGAGGCGGGGAAGAGAGGAAAGAAAAAATGCGGGGACGATGCGGCGCGGTCCACGAGCATCGATCCAACAACTTCCACTATTGTACAACGCGTCTCGCTCCGGGCAAGCGGGACGTTCTCATGCGTGCATGGGCCGGCCCGGCGCCCACCTCGAATTGCAATTCCGGCCCGGGGGGGATGTGGTTAGAATCGACCCGCGGGACGACCGTCCGGAGGTAAGCCGAGCGCGGCGGGAGAACTGGCGTGGTGCCTGAGCCGGGTGTACCGAAGATCCTGATCGCGGACGACAACCAACAAAACGTGGAGCTGCTGGAGGCTTATCTCAGCGGTCTGGACTGCGAGATCCACACCGCCGCCGACGGCGAGGCCACCCTCCAGGCCGTCGAATCGTTTGCCCCCGACCTCATCCTGCTCGACGTGATGATGCCCCGGCTCTCCGGCTTCGAGGTCTGCAAGAAGCTCCGCGCCCACCCCAGGACGAAGGATACGCTCATCCTCATGGTGACGGCCCTGAACGAGCCGGCCGACTTCGAGCGCGGCGTGCAGGCGGGCACCGACGATTTTTTGACCAAGCCCGTCAACAAGATCGAACTGTTGTGCCGCGTTCGCAGCCTTTTGCGCGTCCGGCACCTGAAAAGCCAGCTTGAACGGACCCTGGCTTATCTGGCTGAGGTTGAGGCGGCGAGCCGGGAACCTTGAGCCGGGGGGTGTGCGGGGCTGGTCTTCACCACCGAGGCACGGAGAACACGGCGTCTTGTAGGCTGGGTCTGGACCCAGCCCACCAAATGGGGAAGCTGGGTCCAGACCCAGCCTACAAGACTGTGCCTCGGTGGTGAATGCCAGCGTCCGCTCATCGCGGCCAAGCGTCGAGATCACGGTCGTACATGGGCGACTGACGCGGATCGGGGGCGGGAATACGGTTTCGGCGGGACTGTGCGTGGAAGCGATCACGAGCTGCAAGCAATCCAACGGCCAGACCGGCGATCCCTCCAAAGACAACTAACAACAGAGCCCAGTTCTCTCGGAGGCCGGGGTCGGACATCATTCGGAACAACAAGAACACAACCCAGGCCAGCGTCCAGCCCAAGGACCCGGACGGATGTTGGTGTCCCGCGCGGACGAGCCATGTTCGGAGCTCCCTACCGAGCAGTCGGGGGGTGTTCCTCGTCGCCGCATTCCATTATGGTGCAGACAGCGCCCCATTTCGAGCGGTTCACAACCGGAAGAGTCCCGCCATGCCTGATGTCCGCGTCGTGATCCAGCCGCGCAAGGCCCGGCCGCTGTTCGCGCGGCACCCGTGGGTGTACGTCAACTCGATCGCCCGGGTCGAGGGCACGCCCGAAGTCGGCGTACCGAGGTGACGGTCGTCAGCCATGAAGGCACCTTCATCGCCCGAGGGCTGTTCAATTCCCAGAGCGCGATCCGCGTGCGGCTGTATCGCTGGGAGGAGGCACCGCTCGACGCGGCGTTCTGGCACGATCGGATCGCGGCCGCGCTGCGGCTGCGCCGGGAGGTGCTCGGGCTGGACCGGCCCGGCGGCGCCTGCCGGTTGGTGTTCAGCGAGGCCGACGGCCTCTCCGGCCTGGTCGTCGATCGCTACGACCGCTGGCTCGTCGCCCAGTTCACCAGCCTGGCCTTGTTCGAGCGGCGGGAAACGTTGTTGCCGATCTTGATGGAACAGACCGGCGCCGAAGGCATCCTGTTGCGCACCGAGCGCGGCATTGCCGAGCGGGAGGGCCTGCACCTGGAGCCGCAGACCACCGCGGCGATTGGCACGCTGCCCGACGGCCCGCTGTCGATCGTCGAGCATGAGCTGTCCTACGAGGTCGATCCTCGCGCCGGCCAGAAGACCGGCTTTTATCTCGATCAGCGCGACAACCGCCGCGCAGCCGCCTCGTATGCGCAGGGCCGGCGGGTGCTCGACCTGTTCTGCTACACCGGCGGCTTCACATTCAATGCGCTCAAGCACGGCGGCGCGACGCACGCGCTGGGCGTCGATTCGTCCGCTCACGCCATCGAGATCGCCCGCCGCAACGCCGTGGCCAACCACCTGGGCCACGCCCGTTTCGAGACCGCCGACGTGTTCGCCACCCTGGAAAAGTTGCACGCGGCCGGCGAGCGCTTCGGCCTGGTCGTGTGTGATCCCCCCAAGTTCGCCCGACGCGCCCAGACGGTCGAGGATGCCGTCAAGGGCTACCTGAAGCTCAACCGCGCCGTCCTCGACGTGCTGGAGCCCGAGGGCGTGCTCGTCACCTGCTCGTGCTCGGGCCACATTGATATGCTTACATTTGCGCAAGTTCTCGGCCAGGTCGCCGCCACGACCGGCCGGTCGATCCAGATCCTGGAACATCGCGGCGCGGCGGCCGATCATCCGGTGTCGGCGTCTTGCCTGGAAAACGCCTACCTGAAATGCTTCGTCTGCCGCGTGGTACGTGTTTAGCGTCTCGACTGGCTGTTTTTCTGGCCTTTTCTTTGTAGCGGCGGCCGTCTCGGCCGCTCCGGAGGGGACCCATCCCGGAGCGGCCGAGACGGCCGCCGCTACATAGAAAGGACTTACGGCCGACAGGGGGCGCTAAACACGTACGCCCCTTCGGGGCTGAAACCCAAACCACCGGATCGCCCCTTCCTTCTGGGACAGACTCTGAGTCTCTCAAAAGACCTCCATGACATGTTCCCCGCCGTGCGCGGGATTGCCGATGAGTCGCTGTCCCTTCAGATCGACCACCCAATCGAGCATTTCCAGGGGGACTTGACCGATCAGGACGGGGAAATCGTCGTGGATTTCCCCGACATCGATGGTGCAATCACGACCCTGGACGGTCAAGCGGACGGCGCGGTACATCGGCAGCGGCACCGTTCCGCCGATGCCGCGGGCCTGGCGGGTGCGCAACGGCTGCAAACCGAGGGCGGCGATCATCCGTGCCGGGAGCAACAGGCCGCTGGCACCGGTATCGACCATCGCATCCGAGACCTCGACCCGGCGCACTTGATCGGGCGGCAAGAGTCCGCGCTGGGCGTTGAAAAGGTCCTCGAGGTTCTCGATCGTCGCGGCAACCTCGACCTTGCCCATCGTGGCCGTCTCCATGTCCCATCCCCTCTCGTGACAGCACGGTGGCGTTCGCCGGACCCGGTCGCTGCTGGTATTCTTGCGCCTCTCCCCGCGTCGGCAACAGACCCGGAGCGTGCTCAGAGTCTGTCCGGGAAGTCTGATCTTAGAGGCTATCCGGAAAGCCCCGAAGGGGCGGCATCGAATAGCCAGGGGCGTCAGCCCCTGGAGAGGTGAACGGCGCAACACAGCCCCTTTTCCGTTCCGCAGGGGCGACAGAAGACGGGGTCCCGCTGGGTTTTCTGTCGCCCCTGCGGAGCGGAAAAGGAGGATGGCGCGGTCGCGGTCCCGGCCCCAGGGGCTGACGCCCCTGGCTCTACGCTGCCGCCCCTTCGGGGCTGAAAACCATCTTCTCGGATAGCCTCTTAGCCCCGAAGGGGCGGCATCGAATAGCCAGGGGCGTCAGCCCCTGGAGCTGGGGCCGCGACCGCGCCAGACGCTCCGCAGCCCCGCAGGGGTGACAGAAGCTGGGATGCCACTTGGTCTTCTGTCGCCCCTGCGGGGCTGCGGAGGGGTCCTGTATCGCGTCGTTGACCCGTTCCAGGGGCTGACGCCCCTGGCTATTCGATGCCGCCCCTTCGGGGCTTCCCGGATAGCTTCTCACTTCACCATCAACAGGATCAGTTGCGAGAGCCGCAAGATCCGTTCGCGATCGCGGGGAGAATACTCGCCGCGCTGCACGATCGTATCGAGCTGGGAAATGGCGGTGTTCAGGAGGTTCTTCGGGGCGGGGCCGAGCTTCAGCTCGCGCTCGTGGGCGAGAAACACCTTCATGACATCGCGCAGGCGCGGGCCTCGGCGAGGGGGTGGTCGGGGGCGGGGTTCCAGCGCGGCACGGTATCGGCGGCGGCGGCCGAGCGGGCCATCGAGAGCATGACCCGGCTGACGGCTTCGAGCTTGGGGTAATTGAGGCTGTCGGCCGTGTCGCGCGGCGAGTGATACCGGGGCGATTCGCCCGTGCTGAAGAACAGGTAGGGAATCTGGCGCGTGCGAAACGGGCCGTAGTCGCCCCGGTCGATGAGCAACAGGTCGCTGCCGACGGTGGCGACCTGGACCGCCTGGCCCCGGGCCGCGCGGTCGATCCAGGGCCGCACGCCGGGGGCATGTTCCGAGCCCATCACGAAGGCGTGCTCGTGGCAGACGCCCCGCAGATCGCCGCCGATCAGGTCGGCCGTCAGGAACAGGCGGATGCGGTCCAGCGGCACGGGCGGCGCGGTGACGAAGTATTGCGAGCCCACCAGGCCGTCTTCTTCCAGGTCGAACGCCACGAAGAGAATGCTCCGGCGCGGTTTGTGAGCGTCCTCGCAGAAGCACCGGGCGGCCTCGAAAAGCATGGCCATGCCCGAGGCGTCGTCATCGGCGCCGGGGTAGAGCGTGCCGTGCTGGATACCCAGGTGGTCGTAATGGGCCGAGATGATGATCCACTCGTCGCGGAGGGCCGGGTCGGCGCCGGCGAGCCGGGCGGCCACGTTGCGGCCGATCACCGTGTCGGGTGGCGTGCCAGGAATGTCCTGGGTGAAGCTGCCCTCGAACGCGGGTTCGAGTCCCAGTCGCCGGAACTGGTCGGTGACGTAGGCTTCGGCCTTGCGTGCCCCGGCCCCGCGGCGGCCTTCGAATTCCGGCGAGGCCAGCACGGCGACATGGCTGCGCAGGCGGGCGAGCTCCGGTTGCGGGGCGGTCGAAGTGGGAGCGTCCTGGGCGCGGACGAACGTGACGAGCCCGAGCGCGGTCCCCAGTGCGACCGTCAGGATTGATATGAGGCGTCGTGTCATGAGATCCCGGTCAGTTGGACCGTCCTCCTTGATCCCGAGGATCGCACCCCGAGCCAAAAAAGAAAACCGTCGATTCCCGCCCGGGGAGAATTCGCGTGTCATACTGCTCCCGGTCGATGATTCTCGTCGTCCCAACACGGAGGTGGATTGTGACGCGTCGCACGCTCCTGTCGGCCGCTTTCCTGGCGGTCGCGTTGCTGGGCATCGCGGCGGCAGGGTCGGCTCGCGCTCAGGACTGGACGGACTATTTGCACTGGCCGTACGTGCCGCCGCAAGTCCCCGGCAACGGGTTTGAATACAACTGCGCTGCACGACGGCTGGTATCTCTATCCCCGCGAACAGCGCATCGTGCCCCAGATCCAGGGACCGTATTACCACAACTACTACGGCGGCAAGCGCGTCCTCGGCGTGCGGCTGCCACCCTGGTGGTATCACGAGTGGAACAAGCAGAAGTTTTACGAGGGCAATCACTTCTTTCTCGATGTCTTTTGAGTGGGAATTCCGGATTCCAGATGCCGGATTCCAGATTCCAGATGCCGGATTCCGGATTCCAAATGGCGGATGCCTGATGACTGATGCCTGATGGCGGATGCCTGATGCCTGATGCCTGATGGCGGATGCCTGATGACTGATGGCTGAGCCTTGGGATTTGACCCGGCATCCGTCATCCGCCATCTGGAGTCTGGAATCTGGCATCCGGAATCTGGCATCCGGAATCTGGCATCCGGAATCTGGCATCCGGCATCAAGAATCCCCGGCCCCCAGGCGGCAGGCGATCTCGTAGTAAACGTCGCAGGCCGCCCGGACCTGATCGAGCTCGATCCACTCGTCCTTGGTGTGGGCCTGGGCGATGTCGCCGGGTCCGAGGACCAGGCAGGGCATACCCGCCTGGCTGAGCGGGCCGGCGTCGGTGCCGAAGGGGACACCGCGCAAGGCCGGCTCACGCCCGAGCACCGCCGCCACGGCCGCACGCACAAGGGCGAGCCGGCGCTCGGGCACCCGCGGTTGCAGGGCCGGCATGTCGATCCAGGGGGGCAAAATCTCGATCGCCTCCAGGCTTCCCAGCCGCGACCGCAGCGCCTCGGCGACCCTCGCCTGGCAGTCGCGCGCATTCTCTCCGGGGATGAAACGGCGGTCGATCTCGATCTCGCACCAGTCGGGCACGACGTTGACGCTCTGCCCGCCCTCGATCCGGCCGACGGAGAGGCTCGGGGGACCGAGCAAGGTGTCGGGCGTCTGCGCGGCGAGCGTCTGGGCGTGCTCCTCCAGCACGTTCACGACCCGGGCCATGCGGTAGATGGCGTTGTCGCCCAGGAAGGGCGTCGAGCTGTGACAGGCCACGCCCCGGGTCCGGATCTTCCACCGGACGGCGCCTTTGTGTGCGGTCACCAGATCGAGCCCGGTCGGCTCGGCGACGATCGCCAGGTCGGCCGCGATCCGCTCCTGGGCCAGCCGGCTCGCGCCGGTGTGGGTGAACTCCTCGTCCACCGTGCAGGCCAGCACGACCGCGGCCGCGCCGGCGGGCCGTTCGGCGTGCAGCCGCTCCAGCGCCAGGAGCATGGCCGCCATGGCGCCTTTGACATCGCAGGAGCCGCGCCCGTGGAGCCGCCCGGACTCGACCCGCGGCTGGAACGGCGGGATCGTCATGCCGGCGACGGGGACGGTGTCCTGGTGCACGTCGAAGAGCAGGGTCCGCGGCGCGCCCGGCGGCTCGTAACGCGCCAGGAGGTTGTCCCGGCCGGGGGCGACGGGATGCCGCTGGCAGGGAATCGCCCGCGCGGAAGAACCGTTCGAGATACGCCGTCAGATGCTGCTCGAAAGGTTCCTCCGCACGAACGGCGCGCCCCATCGGATTGACGCTCGGGATGGCGACCAGATCCGACAGAAGACGCGCGACGGCATCCACAAGCTCGACTCCCAGGGGCGGCCATGCGGCAGGGCTAATGACTGATGGCTAATGGCGGATACCGGATGGATGATGGATGAGCCGCGCATCCGTCATCAGGCATCAGCCATTTGTCATCAGAAGCGTTTCCAGCGCGGGACGGACGGTACGTGTTTAGCGTCTCGAATGCCTGTTTTTCCGGACTTTTCTGTGTAGCGGCGGCCGTCTCGGCCGCTCCGAAGGGGACCCATCCCGGAGCGGCCGAGACGGCCGCCGCTACATAGAAAGGACTTACGGCCGACAGGGGCGCTAAACACGTACGACGGACGTGATCTTTACGGGCCGGCCCCGTCGGGCGTCATCCCAGGAACCGGGGGACGAAGGGGAAGAGCCGGGCCAGCGCTTCGTCATCGAGCGGCGTGCCGTATTCGCTCGCCTCGAAGGCCTCGATCCTGCGCGGGTGGCGATCGAGCGGGTAGCCGTAGTGCTCCTGCATCCAGCCGGACCAGCCCTCCGCTTGCCGCTCCGACTGCGCGGCCAGGAACGCCGAGAGCCAGATGCGGCGGTTGCGGTCGTCGGCCGGCACGTCGTCCTCGTAGCCGCCGTTGTAGGGCAGCCACTCGTAGAACTGCGAGCGGTGCTCATGGAGCATGCTGATCTTGTCGTCCCAGACGTGCTCGATGTCGATGATGACGGTCGGCTCGAACCGGCAGGGCTTGGTGAAGGCGTCGGCCAGGTAGGCCATCACCGGGTCGCGCCGGAGGTGGGGCACGTCCGGGCAGATGGCCGGCACGGTGAGCAAATAGGCGGCATCCTGCACGAGCTGGCTGGTGGCCCGATGATCGGGGTGGTAGTCGTTGGCCCGGTGGGTGAGGACCAGGTCGGGCTCGAAGCGCCGGATGGCGCGGATGACGCGCTCGCGGCGGAACAGGTCGGCGGTCAGGCGGCCGTCGGGGTTGTCCCAGACCTCACTTTCGATATCGAAGGTGGCGGCGGCGCGCTCCGCCTCGGCGCGACGGCGGGCGGCCAGGGTGGCGCCGAACATCTGGTGATGGCCTGCCGAGCCATCCGTCACGGAGATGAACCGGACCGTGTGGCCATGCCGGCGGTACAATGCCGCCAGACCGCCCGCCTTGAACTCGGCGTCGTCCGGATGCGCCCGATGACGAGCAAGCGAAGGGCCTCAGCGTCCACGTCCACCCTTTCTCGGTCTCGTGTCCCGCGCGGTACGCGTGCTCACTTGACGCGCTCAAGGTACTCGCCGGTCCTGGTGTCGATGCGGACCTTCTCACCCGGATTGACGAAGGGCGGGACCATGATTTTCAGGCCCGTCTCGCACACCGCTTCCTTGTATTGATTGGTCGCCGTGGCCCCCTTGATCGCGGGCGGGGTCTCGGTGATGGTCATGTCGATCGTGTCCGGGATCTCGATCGAGACCGGCTTATCGTCGATGTACTTGACCATGACCTTGGTGTTGGGCAGGAGAAATTCCATCGAGCTGGCGACCATGTCGGGCGGGAAGCTGAGCTGATCGAAGGTCTCGGTGTCCATGAACACGTGCTCGTCGCCAGACGAATACAGGTATTCGTATTCCTTGCTCTCGACGAACGGCACCTCGATCTGGTCCACGGCCCGGAAGCGTTGATCGATCAGCGCGCCCGATTTGAGGTTTTTGAGCTTGGCCTGCACCATCGCGCGGAGATTACCGGGGGTATGGTGATAAAAGTCATGGACGACGAAGTTGGTGCCTTCGAGATTGATGACCATCCCGCGGCGGATGTCGGTGGCCTTGAGTTTCATGGCTCTGCGCTGCTCCCGATCGGTGCGAACCCAGGTCGTGCCCAGAGCGGAAAAACGCGGGACGGCCCCGCCGGAGTCCCGCGGTGAGAATGATGAAATTACCCCATCCCCGCATGCCTGACCAGACCATTTGGCGCTACCCCCGCCCGCACCGGTCGATCCGACGCCGGGGACCGGCGCGCGCGGGACGGTTTGACCGTCTCGGGCGTCTCGCGCTACAATCAACCCGCGAAGCCGTCCGAACGCGCGACGCGGCTCGCGGCCGAGAAGGACCCGACGATGGCCACCGACATCCGCCTGAAGGAGTCTCTGCCCCTTCTGACCGAACGCATCGTCGAGACGTACGAGGAGTGTGGCGCGATCCATCACCTGGGCCACTCCCCGTTGCCCAGCTACGCCGCGGTCGTCGAGATCCTCAAGGACTTCCAGGAGATCCTCTTTCCCGGTTACGGCCGCCGCCAGAACCTGCACCTGGGCAACGTGGCCTACCACGTCGGCGACCTGATCGACAGCCTGCACGACCGCCTCACGCAGCAGGTGGCCCGCGCCTTCCGGCACGACTGCCGGTCGGAGGACCTGGAGCGCGATTTCGACGCCGAGGCGCAGGCCCTGGTGATCCGGTTCCTGGAGTCGATCCCGGAGCTGCGCAACCGGCTGGCCGACGACGTCCGCGCCGCGTTCGACGGCGATCCGGCGGCCAAGACCTTCGGCGAGATCGTCTTCTGCTATCCCGGCGTGACGGCGGTGAGCATCTACCGCATGGCCCACGAGCTGCACTTGCAGGGCGTGCCGCTGCTTCCCCGGATGATGACCGAATACGCCCACTCGAAGACGGGCATCGACATTCACCCCGGCGCGACCATCGGCCGCCGGTTCTTCATCGACCACGGCACGGGCGTCGTCATCGGCGAGACGACCCATATCGGCGACAACGTCAAGCTCTACCAGGGCGTGACCCTGGGCGCCTTGAGCTTCCCCAAGGACGAGACCGGCGCCCTGGTCCGCAACCTGAAGCGCCATCCCACCATCGAGGACGACGTGGTCATCTACGCCAACGCCACGCTCCTGGGCGGCCAGACCGTCATCGGCCACCACTCGGTCATCGGCTCCTCGGCCTGGATCACCCGCAGCGTCGATCCGTACACGATCGTCACCATCGAGAACCCCCGCCTGCGCTATCGCGACGCCAGCGACGCGGGCACCGAGTCGGACCTCTGGGTGCACGATTACCAGATTCTGATCGGGAGGAGCCGCCATGGACCGCGTGATCTACGACACGCTCAGCCTCGAGCAGTTCCTCCGGCTGCCTGAAGCCAAGCCGGCCCTGGAATACATTGATGGAAAGGTAGTGCAGAAAGTGGCGGCGAGACGGGCCCATAGCGCGCTCCAGGTCGATCTCGGCGGCACGCTCCGGGAGTACGCGCGACCGCGCCACCTTGGCCGAGGCTATACCGAGCTACGATGTACCTTTGGCGGACGCTCGCTCGTTCCCGACCTGACGTTCTTCGCCCCGGGCCGCATTCCGCGGGATGACCAGGGCCAGCAGGTGGACGACGTGTTCTTGCCGCCGGACCTGGCCGTCGAGATCATTTCCCCCGGTCAGACGATCAAGAACCTCGTGGCTCGCCTGACCTGGTGCGTCCGGCATGGGGTCAGGCTCGGCTGGCTGATCCAGCCCCGGAAGCGTAGGGTCTACGTGATCCGGCCCAACCGACCCGTCGAAACCTTGGAAGTGGGGCAGGAGCTCGACGGCGCGGAGGTCCTGCCCGGTTTCCGGCTGGCGCTGGCCACGATGTTCGGGTGGCTCGACGAGGAATGAAACCGTGTAGGGTGGGCTCGGCCCACCGTCTTCGGTGCCGGAGGTGGGCCGAGCCCACCCTACGAAGACAGACGCAGCCCACGGATCACTGGTAGCCCATCTGCTTGTAATAGGCCTTGGCCTTGGCCTCCTCGGCGTCGGCGATGCGGCCGACGCGCTGGCAGACGACCGAGAGGGCGGTGTAGCTGAAGGCGTCGTTGGGCTCGAGCTCGACGACCTTCTGGGCGTGGAAGACCGCCTCGTCGCCGCGTCCCAGGTCGGCGAAGAGCTTGGCCAGCAAGCCGTGGCTGAGGGCGTGGTTCGGGTCGATCTGGAGGGCTTCCTGCAGCTTGGCGACGGCGGCCTCCTTGTCGCCCTGGTCGCGCAGGTCGGTGGCTTGATCGTAGAGCTGATCGGGCGTCGGCATCGGAGCGGGTTCCGGAGAAGGTCAAGTTCGTCGCGAGGCGCGAAACCGCGCCGCGGTTCCATTGTAGGAATCCGGCCGCGGGACTCAACCCGGCGACGGGCCGCGGAAAAATCCTCCCGTCTCCGCACCCGGTGGCCGACAACTCGGCGTTGACGGCCCGGAAACTTGATCCTAAAATCCGCCCCGCCCATTTCCGGGGCCGTCTTGCCGAGGCCCTCTCTCCCTTCATGGACGGAGGAGATGCCATGTCCCCCTCATTGAGCCTGGTTGCGCTGGCGTTGCTTGGAGCGGCTGGTCCTCCGCCCGCCGGCAACACGATCCAGACCGAGATTCGCCTCCTGGACCTGAACGGCGTGTCCTGGCGCACGGCCGTGCAGGCGCAACTCGACCTGGTCGCGCGCAGGGCGGCGCGACCGTCTGGACGACCCGGCGCGAGACGCTGATCGACCTGTATAAAACGGCCCTGAAGGACCCGATGTCGAACATGGTGCAAGCTCCCAAGGTCTCGACGCTGCCGGGCGCCACGGCCACCGTCGAGGTGCAAGATCGCCGGCCCTACGTGGCCGGTTTCGGGCGGCTCGCCGACGGGCCCATCAACCGGGCGTCGATGGTCCAGTTCCAGCCCGACATCCAGGTCGTGCCCGAGGGCTTCCGCGGTCAGGTGGCATGCCGGGCCCTCGATCAAGGGGTGCTGGCGCGGATCGCCCTCGACGACATCCGGCTGCTCGGGCTGCACGCGGTGGACTGCCGGGAGACGGTCGTCCCGAAGGACAAGAGCCAGGTCGGCGGTCAGACCCCCCACCGCGCGGACATCCACGCGGCGTACCAGGTTCCCGAGGTGGCCACCAGCCACGTCGAGGGCGAGTGGCTGATCCCGAAAGACAGCGCGCTGGTCGTGAGCCTGGGAGCGCATACGGTCACGGACAAGTTCGGCACGCGGCTGCGGGAGCGGGTGGCCGTGATCGAGTCGAAGCCGGTCGCGGCGGCACCGACCGAGGAGCAGCCGTTGCCGGCGCGGCACGTTCCGCCCCCTCCGGCGCCGGCAACAGGACCCGCGGTGACGTGGTTTGTGATGCCCTGGAGTCCCCTCGGCGCGCCCGTCGTGGCGGTCTTCCCCAGGCCGTCGGGGGCGCCTCGTGATCCGTTCGTGGGCAACGCGGAGTTCCTGGAGGTCCGGCCCTTGTCCGCGCCGCCCGCGCGATTGACGATGCCGGTCGTCCCCAGCCGGACGCTGCCCCAGGGGATCAACCTCAATGGGACCGTGGTGCTGCCGCCACTGCCGGACGCGGCCGTCGCGCCGGCGGCCGACACCGACTCGGCCGAGCCGCGTCCCTCGCCGCAGACCCGGCCGCACCCGGTCAGCCCGGGCGCCGAGGTGGGACGGATGGGGAGCCTGACGCTTCAGGGCCGCGTGGTGATCTCGACCGGCAAGAACGCCCTCACGGCCGATCGCTTGACGCTGGACCTGCCCGCACCGCCCAAGGATGCCGTGCCGGACCAAGCCGTCAGCCCGGCCTCCGCCCCCGCCCCCGCGCCGAGCGATGCGAAACCCGCCGCGGATCTGGCCTGCCCGGCCATGCGGTGCCCGGCCGCGTTCGCACGGTCGCACGAGGAAGAGCCCGCACCCCGCCGGGCCGTCATCCGGATCCCGGGCTGGCGCCAGTCGATCGAGCTGGAAATCCGCACCGTGCCGGATGTGGCCGGGGAATGATCAGGATGGCGGATGACTGATGACTGATGACTGATGGCGGATGGCGGATGGCGGATGACTGATGACGGATGACCGAGGATCGCCTCAGCCATCCGCCATCCGCCATCCGCCATCAGTCATCAGTCATCAGTCATTGGCCTTCCGCCTTATGTGTCAACGCGACTCGTTGGCTCTCCGCCCGGCCGATCGCTCTTGTCTTGCCTGGCGGGAAAGGGGAAAATCCCCCCACGCGACGTGGCGTGATGAGTTTATCCGTTCCCGAACCTGGCGGCACCGAGGACCATGACCGACCACGAGGACTTGTTTCGGATCGAGGGCAAGCGGATCGCGATCACCGGCGGGGCCGGCGTGCTGGGGCGGGAAATGGCGCTGGCGCTGGCCGCCCGCGGCGCCCAGCTTTGCGTGATCGATTACGACGCCCTCCGCGCCAACGAGGTCTGCAAGGAAATCGACGCCCAGGGCGGCCTGGCAATTCCGGTGCAGGCCAACGTCCTGGACCGGAGCGAGATTCAGGAGGCGTACTCCTGTGCCATCCAGACCCTCGGCGGCATCGATGTCTTGATCAACGGCGCGGGCGGCAATCGCAAGGAGGCGACCTGCTCGCCCGAGATCGGCTTCTTTGACCTGCCGCAGGACGCCATGCGCTGGGTGCTCGACCTGAACCTGCTCGGCACGATCTTGCCCAGCCAGGTCTTCGGGCGCAAGATGGCCATCGAGAAAACCGGCATCATCATCAACATCGCCTCGATGAACGCCTTCCGCCCGCTGACCAATATCCCGGCCTACTCCGCCGCCAAGGCCGCGGTGAGCAATTTCACGCAATGGCTGGCGGCGCACATGGCGCGGAATTATTCACCGGAGATCCGCGTCAACGCGATCGCCCCCGGCTTCTTCATCACGCATCAGAACCGGTTCCTGCTGACCGAGGCCGACGGCGGCCTGACGCCCCGGGGCCAGCAAGTCCTCGCCCACACGCCCATGAACCGCTTCGGCGAGCCGGCCGACCTGATCGGCACCTTGATCTGGCTCATCAGCGATGCGTCGAAGTTCGTCACCGGCATCGTCGTGCCCGTCGATGGCGGCTTCAACGCCTTCAGCGGCGTGTGACAAATACGCGGGGCGGCTCGGATCGGGGAGGAATTCGGAGATTCCGGATTCCAGATTCCAGATTCCGGATTCCAGATGCTCAATGACTGATGGCTGATATCCGGAATCCGGAATCACGAATCTGGAATCCGGAATCTGGAATCCGGTATCCGGAATCCGGAATCCGGAATCCGGAATCACGAAGGACCATCCAACCGCCCGGCGGCCAGCCCCGCGCCGATCGCCAGCACGATTCCCATCGCGTGTAACCACCAGCCCAGCGCCAGGCCGCGCGGGCGGATCGTCAGCTCGACACGGCCGCGGTCATCGGCCCGCACCGCGAAGACACGCACGGTCTCCGCGCAACGCAGACCTGAAGGGAAAGCCGGGCGGCCATTGACCAGCCACCACGATCCCGGGTTCTGGTTCACAAAGACCGTTTCCTGAGGCCGGACCTGCAGCACGATCCGGTTCGGACTCCAGAACACCGGCGCGACCGGCCCACGCGCCGTCCAGTGCTCGCCGACATAATCCGGATGGCCCCGCCAGACGCGGGCCGTCGGGAGGTCGCGGCCGTAGCCCATCAGCGGCTCGTATCCCTGAATGACGCCGTAGCCGCGGGAAATGGACGCGAAGCCACGCGCGTACAGGATCTGGACAATCTCCCCCTTCGGTAGCGGCGGACCCGGATAGACAGCGTCGGCCGGTGCGACGCTGAACGCGCCCGGCAGGACTTCGAAGGCATACGAGAGATAATCCGCCCCGATCGCCAGCACCACCACCACCGCGAGCCGCCTCCAGACCGGCCGTTCGCTGGCGCGCCAGCGCGCAATGACGCTCGCGGCCGCGAGGGCCAGACCCAGCACGGCCATGAACCGCCAGCGGGTCACGACGTACATGGTGGAAAACAAGGGAAAGTGCCAGAGCCAGTAACTCGGCTCGTACCAGGCCGATCCTCCCAGCGCCAGCCACAAGCAGACCACCGCCAGCCAGTGCCACCAGCGCCCGCCCCACGTCAGGCTCAGCACCGCCAGCCCCAGCACGAGCGGGCCGAGATAGCACGTCTGCTCCCAGAACGTCGAAGGAGCCAAACGCGCCAGGGCCAGCGAGGGGCGATCCAGCATGTGCACGAGCATCCCCCAGGGGGTCTCGTCGAAGTCGGGGAAATGTTCGCGCGGAAAGTCGTGCATCACCCCGGCCGTCGTCGCGATCCGCCAGCCGGACAGACCGAGGAAGATCCCCAGCGCCAGCGCGGTATGAACGAGAAGACGCCGGAGGGCCGGTCGGTCAGAGCCGATCCGGAAAGCCCCGAAGGGGCGGCAGTGAATAGCCCGGGGCGTCAGCCCCGGGAACCGGAGCCGCGACCAGAGCCTCTTCCTCCGCAGCCCCAAAGGGGCGACAGAACGGTCCGTGGGGCCAAGACATCGGCCGCCCCTGCGGGGCTTCCGAGAGGCTTTGGGGCGCGTTGTTCCCAGTTCCCGGGGCTCACGCCCCGGGCTATTCACTGCCGCCCCTTCGGGGCTAAAACCAGGCTTTCCGGAGAGCCTCCCACACGCGCTCGCCCGCCAGATCCAGAAGACCGACCCGATGAAGACGTGATAGACGCTGAAATACTGGATGCCGTTGAGCAGGTTGTACGCCATCCAGAATCCCAGGGCGACGCCGTACGCGGGACGTTGATCGAGCCGGGACAGGCAATAGAGCATCCAGGGGAGAACAGGATAACACATCGTGACATGGTAGCCGGCCACCGCGGCGACCATCACGCCGCCATTGAGGCCGTAAATCAGACCCGCCGCCGCCGCCGCCCAGGGGTCTGCCAGCCAGTAGCGGGCGAGCCGGCACGCGCCTTCCGTGGCCAGACCGAAGCCAATGAGCGTGGCGAGCCGCATGCCGGTCGTCGTGCCGAAGGCCAGCACCAGCGGCATGGCCACCCCCACCACGCCGCACCCCGGATGCGCCGCCTGCGGGAACCCGCCCCGCGTCCAGGGGTCCCACCAGGGGAATTGTCCCCAGAGCCAGATCGTCCGCCGCGCCCCTTCGAGGCGCCCCAGAATCCAGTCCCAGTCGCCAAACCCCAGGTTCTCGGGATGACGCAGCAGCGGGATCGCCAGGAGCAGAACGTAGCCCGCCAGCAGTCCGATCGGCACCCAGGCGCGCGGCTTGTGTTCGTTGTCGGCGGGATCAAGCCGCGCCCGGGCGGGTTCCGCACCAGTTGCTCCAATCCCAGGCCCGCCAGCCCGAAGAAGGCCAGCCACCCCAAACGCTTGCGCCAGGGCCAGGGGATCACGTAGAACAGGTCGGGAAAAAGCGGCGCGACCAGGATCACGACCGTCAAGACAATCAGCGCCGTCTTCGGATGTCGGCGCGCCTGGAGCCAGCCTCTTGCGAGGAGGTCGCGCCCCGCATTCATCAGCCTTTCGAATCGGGTCGGGTTATGAGGTGGTCCGGTCATGCTCCAACCTCAGAAGGGGACAAACCGGCCTTTCTGTGTAGCGGCGGCCGTCCCGGCCGCTCTGGTTCTGGGACCCCGGAGCGGCCGGGACGGCCGCCGCTACACAGAAGACACGCTTTTCGTACACCCTTTCCGACCGAACAGCCGCCCGGCGGCGATCGCCAGCACCAGGCCGAGCGCCTGGAGTCCCCAGCCCAGCGCCAGGCCGCGCGGCCGGATCGTCAGCTCGACACGGCCGCGATGATCGGCCAGCACGGCGAACACCCGCGTGGTCTCCGCGCAACGCAGGCCCGGAAAGGCCGGGCGGCCATTGACATACCACCACGACCCCGGGTTCTGATTGATGAAGACCGTTTCATGGGGCCGGACCTGGAGCACAATCCGGTTCGGACTCCAGAACAGAGGCGCGACCGGCCCGCGCGCCGTCCAGTGCTCGCCCATGTAATCGGGATGGCCCCGCCAGAGGCGCGTCGTGGGCGCGTCGCGATTGTAGCCGAGCAGCGGCTCGTAGCCCCAGATGACGCCATAGCCGCGGGAAATGGACGCAAGCCCAGGCGCGGCCTGCACCTGGACAATCTCCCCCCGCGGCAGCGGCGGACCTGGATAACCGGCCTCGGCGGGAGGAACGCTGAAGGCGATGGGCAGGATCGCCCAGCCGAGGGAAACATAATCCGCCGCGATCGCCAGCACCACGGCGAGGGCCAGCCGCCGCAGGACGAGGTTCTCACTCCTGCGCCAGTGGGCCACCACGCTCGCCGCCGCCAGCGCCACGCCGAGCAACGCCATGAAGCGCCAGCGGCTCACGGCGTGCATCGTCGAGAAGAGGGGGAGATTCTGGAGCCAGTAGCTCAGGTCGTACCAGCGCACCGCGCCCATCGCCAGCCAGGCGCAAAAGAGCGTCAGCCAGTGCCACCAGCGCCAGCCCCACCACAAGCTCGCCACCGCCAGCGCGAACACCATCGGGCCGATGTAGCACGAGGTCTCCCAGAAATAGGGAATTCCCCCCAACCGCTGGATATCCTCCGCCGAGGGGCGGCCCAGCAAATCCCGCAGGATCGACCAGAACGGCTCGGAAAAGCTCGATGGAAGCTGCCGGGGGAAGTCGAGCATGACCAGGCCGGTCGTCGCCAGCCGCCAGCCAGACAGGGCCAGGAAAACCCCCAGAGCCACGACTGAGTGGAGAAAAAGCCGGTAGCGGGCGCCGCCGGTCCGCACCCGGAACACTCGCAGCCAGACGAGCGCGCCGATCAGCGGCTGGTACACGCTCAGGTAATGGATGCCGTTGAGCAGGTCGAAGGCCAGCCAGAACCCCAGGCCGATCCCATAAGCCGGCCGGCGGTCGAGCTGGAACAGGCAGTAGAGCATCCAGGGCAGGACCGGATAAGACATCGTCACGTGATAGGCCGCCACCGCCGCCACCAGGACGGCGCCGTTGATCCCGTAAATCAGCCCGGCGAGGGCCGCCGCCCAGGGATCGTCGAGCCAGAGACGGGCCAGCCGCCGCGCGCCTTCGGTGGCCAGCGCGAAGCCGATCACCGTGGCCAGGCGCATGCCGATCGTCGTGCCGAAGACCAGCGCCAGGGGCATCGCCACCCCCGCCACGCCGCACTGGGGATTCGCCGCCAGCGGGAAGCCGCCCCGCGTCCACGGGTCCCACCAGGGGAATTGCCCCCAGAACAGAATCGTCCGCCGCGCCCCTTCCAGCTTGCCGAGAAACAGGTCCCAGTCGCCGAGTCCGAGATCCTCGGGATGCCGCAACAGCGGGATCACCAGCGCCGCACAGACCCCCAGCAGCACCCAGGCCAGCCCGCGGTCGTACACGCCGCGCGCGGGTTCCGGCGGCTCGATATGATCCCCGGGCCGCACGCGAAACAGGCGAATCACCGCCAGCGCCAGCAAGAACGCGAGCAAGATCCAGGTGTGCGGCCGGGTGTACGGCCAGATGTACGCGAGGAACAGGTCCGGGACCAGCGACGCGAAAAACACCAGCACCGTCACCACGATCGCCGAGACGCGCGGATGCCGGCACAGGCGCGCCCAGAGGTCGCGAACCAGTCGCATGCCAATCTGCAAACCGCGCTGAACCTGTGGGAAACGCGCTTCGGTCACGTCGTGGACCCATTCCGGAAAAACAGGACGATTCGTGAATATTACCCCGGCAAAGAAGATCCTCCTGTAGGTCGGACAATCCTGTCCGACTCCCCCGGCCTGTCGGACAGGATTGTCCGACCTACTTTCTTGCCGGGGTAATACTGTAGCAACGAAACCGGGGCCTGTGGACAGCGAGGTGGGGTGCCCCGGGTTCCGCCTTGGGAAGTACGTGTTTCGCGTCCCCCGTCGGCCGTAAGTTCTTTCTTTGTAGCGGCGGCCGTCCCGGCCGCTCCGGTCGGAATGGTCTTCGGAGCGGCCGGGACGGCCGCCGCTACAAAGAAATGCCCAGAAAACCAGCCCTCCGAGACGCTAAACACGTACCTTGGGAACCCGGGGCACCCAACGCCGTTTCCGCACAGGGGCCAAGAACCGACCCGGTATCCCCGCGACCGTGTCGATTCGTGGCGAAATTCGGCCGGATCACGCTTTCCGCTTCGCCAGCACCTCGTCCCGGCGCCGGCGCGAGCGGGCGTAATAGGCCGGTCGCGGCTCCAGGCCGAACTCGGCGACGATCTCCCGGACGTCCTGCTCGCCGGTCGAGGAGATCACGTAGACGCCCTCGCGCGTGTGGTAATCAAACGCGAGCTCCGACCCGTACTTCGCCAGCATGGCGTCCATCTTGTCCCAGTTGAAATCCATGTGGAGGCAAACACTGTTCGTGTTGATCGGCGCCACGGCGAGCGTCTCGTAGGTCGCTTCCTTGAGGATCCGGCCGCCGCGGTCGATGATCAGCCCGAGCTCGGCGGCGATCGCCGTGACGACGAACGCGCCCAGGTCATACGCCAGCGCCTGCGCCTGCAACCCGCCGCGGTACATCGACGAGAAGACGACGAGGTCGGGCTCACCCCTGGCCAGCGCGTCGTGGACCTCGCGGAAGTTCAGGTCGAAGCAGATGAGCAGGCCCACGCGGCCGAAATCGGTCTCGAAGCCAGGCGCGTCGGTGCCGGGGATGACGCCATGGTCGAGCTCGCCGACGGTCGGGAACATCTTGTCATAGCGGCCGATCACCTGCCCGTCGCGCCGATCAGGATGGCCGTGTTGCGCAGGCCGCCGCGCTCGGGGGCGTATTCGAAGCGGGGCCAGACGACGTGTACCTTCTTCGCCCTGGCCAGCTCCTGCACCCGCACCAGGCTGCCGCCGTCGGCCGGCTCGGCGAAGTGGTACAGATCCGGCGTGGCGACCTGCGGATACACCTCGGGGAAGGCGACCAGGTCCGCGCCCAGCGCGCGGCCCTCGTGAGCAGGCGGTCCACCTCGGCCATCAGCCGGTCGAGATGGGCCGGCGTGTCGCACCCGGCGGGCGGACGGTGCGCGACGGTGGCGACCTGGATCGGGCGGCGGCGCGTCATGGCGGGTCGTGCTCCGGGGTCAGATCCCTGCTCGATCGACGGCGCGAGTGCATTGTCGTGGGCCCACCGGCCCGCCGCAAGAACCGAGGAGGGCGGTTAGAGGCTATCCAGAAAGCCCCGAAGGGGCGGCAGCGCATAGCCAGGGGCGTCAGCCCCTGGTGGGGTGAACGACGCGTCACGGCGCCCCTCCACAGCCCCGCAGGGGCGACAGAAGGCGAAGCGGCGCCACGGCTTCCGTCGCCCCTGCGGGGCTGCGGAGGCGAATGGCGCGGTCGCGGTCCCGTTTCCAGGGGCTGACGCCCCTGGCTACACGCGGCCGCCCCTTCGGGGCTAAAACCAGACTTCCCGGATAGCCTCTTACTTGCGGGCCTTTTCCCGCCGGCTCGAGAGATACCAGGCGACCGGGATGACGACGGCGGAGATCGCAAAGACCGAGATGAAATAGATGACGAAGTAATAGAGCAGGACCAGAATCAGCCGGCCGACGCGGGACAGGTCGGCGATCACGATCTCCCAGGACGTGACCCGGCCTTCGAAATTGTACATCAGGTAAAAGACCATCAGTCCCAGGATCACCTTCTCGGGGCGGCTGAATGGTCTCATGACGCGATCTCGGGTCCGACGAGGAATCCGCCGGCTGCGGCGGTGGCCTTTTCGATGCGCCGGTCGGGGCACTACCTCGGATTATACTGCGGGTGGACCCGGTTGCTACAACCGGGTTTGCGGAGCCACGAGATGTCGCTCCTGACCCTTTATCTGAGACGGTTGCGAGGATTCCGGGTCGATGTTACGACCCGCCTGCGGGAAGGGTGGTGGGTGCCACGGGGAACGTGACGACCGTGTCTTTTTTCTTATGGTCGCCGTCCTTTCTCAAGGAACAGATCGAGCAATCTCTGGTCCACCGGCGCCCACAACTCATACCGGGCGCCGTCGGCGAAGTCCCAGCGATAACCGTTAGCGCTTACCCCCCCGAGCTCGGCCTTCCGCAGGCTCCGGACGTCCGAGAACGAATAGGTGACCATCCTTCGTTGGTGGCAGCCCCACCACAGCGTGCGGATCTTGATCTCCTGCCTGGCCGGATCGACCTCGAACCGGTAGAAGTCGACCAGCAACGCGACGCCGAGCATGATGCCGGTGATCGCGCAGACTCGCCGCGCCGGAAAGGAGCATGGCCGCCAGCATCGCCACCGCCGCCAGGGCGACGGCGGCCTTCGTGTGGCCTGTGACCTCCTTACAGGTGATCGTCGGGCCTGCACCCGCATCGGTCCCTGCCTCGAATCGCGGGCTTCCCACCATTGTCCGGCTCCTCGATGTCGGCCGCCGTGCGAGACGAGTTTCGCGGGGCACGCGAGCGGTCGAAAAGCAGAATGGCGGGTCGTGCTCCGGGAATCAACTTCATGCTCTCACTCGGCGGGCGCGAGTGCAATGTTTTGAGCCCCACCGCCCCGCCGCAAGAACTGAGATTGACCCTGCGCCCGCTTGGAGCGGGCCGGCGGAATCGTTAAACTGATCAACAGGCACCCTCGCATTGATTTCCGCCGCCTCACACCAGGGATGAAGCCGCACCGTCATGCCCACTGAACCGACCCCGCCCGCCATGCGTTCCGACACGATCAAGAAGGGCGACGCCCGCGCCGCGCACCGCAGCCTGCTCCGCGCCACGGGCGTCGAGCGAGGGCGACTGGGACAAGCCGTTCATCGCCATCTGCAACAGCCACGTCGACATCATCCCCGGCCACGTCCACCTCCAGGAGGTCGGCAACTTCGTCAAGGAGTGCGTCCGCGCGGCGGGCGGCGTGCCGTTCATCTTCAACACCATCGGCGTCGACGACGGCATCGCCATGGGCCACGACGGGCATGAAGTACTCGCTGCCCTCGCGCGAGCTGATCGCCGACTCGGTCGAGACGATGATCGAGGCGCACCGCTTCGACGGCATGATCTGCATCCCCAACTGCGACAAGATCGTGCCCGGCATGTTCATGGGCGCGATGCGCGTGAACATCCCCACGGTCTTCGTCTCGCGGCGGGCCGATGGAGGCGGGCAAGACCGCCGAGCGGCAAGACGGTCGACCTGATCGACGCCTTCGTCGGCCGGCGTGCCAGAGCCAGAACGGCAAGATCACCGCCGCCGAGCTCGACGAGATCGAGAAGGCCGGCTGCCCGACCTGCGGCTGCTGCTCGGGCATGTTCACCGCCAACAGCATGAACTGCCTGGCCGAGGCCCTCGGCATGGCCCTGCCGGGCAACGGCACGCTCCTGGCCACCAGGCCGACCGCAAGACCCTCTACCAGCCGCGCCGCCGCGCGGATCGTCGCGATGGCCAAGCGAGTTCGGCCAGGAAGGGCGCGGGCCACGGCCTGCTGCCCCGCGAGATCGCCACGCCTGGCCGCGTTCGACAACGCCATGATCCTCGACATGGCGATGGGCGGCAGCACGAACACCGTGCTGCACATCCTGGCCATCGCCCACGAGGCGGGCGTGCCGTTCTCGATGAAGCGGATCAACGAGCTGAGCCAGCAAGCACGCCGAACATCTGCAAGGTCGCGCCCGTCGAGCAAGTACCACGTCGAGGACGTGGCCCGCGCCGGCGGCATCCACACGATCCTCGGCGAGGTCGCCCGGGGCCGCCCGGGCCTGCTCGACCTGTCCTGCCCGACCGTCACCGGCAAGACCCTCGGCGAGAACATCGCCGCCTACGACATCCGCGCCGCGACCGCCACTGCGGAAGCCCGCGCTGCTTCGCGCGGGTCCGTCCCGGCGGCGAGCGCACCAGCCAGGCCTGGACCGTGCCCGAGCGTCGCGGCCGAGGCCGCGCTCGCAGGCTGCCGGTGCTGGCCGTTCTCGATGCCGGAGGGCGAGGGATGCCAGTCGATGCCGGCGGCCGGCAATGGACTCGGACGGCGATCCGGACGGCACCGGACGGGCTTCGACCCGTTCGACGTGATCCGGACCGGTCGACAACGCCTACTCGCAAGAGGGCGGCCTGTCGATGCTCTACGGCAACCTCGCCCCCGACGGCGCGGTCGTCAAGACGGCCGGGCGTCGAGCCCGAAGATGCTCCGCTCACGCGGGCCGGCCGTGATCTTCGAGAGCGAGGAAGAGGCCTACAACGGCATCGTCTTCGGCAAGGTCAAGGCGGGCGACGTGGTGGTCATCCGCTACGAAGGGCCCGCGCGGCGGCCCCGGCATGCAGGAGATGCTCGCCCCGACGACCGCCATCAAGGGCGTCGGCCTGGACGACCAGTGCGCCCTGATCACCGACGGCCGCTTCTCGGGCGGCACGGCCGGGCGCCTCGATCGGCCACGTCAGCCCCGAGGCGGCCGTCGGCGGCCCGATCGCGCCTGATCCGCGACGGCGACATCGTCGAGATCGACATCCCCGCCGGCGCGCTGAACGTGCGCCTCAGTGCGGAAGAACTGGTCGCGCGCCGCGCCTCCTGGACGCCGCCGGCGCCGCGTTACACCCGAGGCTGGCTGGCGCGGTATGCCGCCATGGCGACCAGCGCCGACACCGGCGCGATCCTGCGCTGGGATCACGAAACCCGCTGAAATGGGAGAGGATCTTGTATGTAGGGTAGGCTTTAGCCTGCCAAGCCCATGGGAATTTAACGGAAATGGGCTTGGCAGGCTAAAGCCTACCCTACAAGACGGAGACGACCCGGCGTCGGGTCTGAGGTCTTTCGCAACGTCCCGAAGACGGGCCCCAGGTCGTCCACCCGGAGCATCCCGAACAGCCGCAACGTCCTGTTTTGCGGACCGATCCGAAGAGACCGGCGCTGTGGCCGGCCGCGCGGAGAAACGTCGTTTCCGGCTCGTTTTTGCGGTCCCGCCTGCCGATTCCTGCCACGGACACGTTCTCAGCACGGATGCGCTGCCCGTCGTCCCAAAGACCCCACGCTGATGACTGCAACCACGACATCTTGTGTGATTGATTGGATTTTTTTCTTGACGTGGGGTGGGTTGGGACGTTACACCGGAAGTAACCGGGTCTCTGAGCGTAAATAGGGTGGGCGGACCAGGGACAAGGCGGGGCGGGGCGGTGTGTCGCCCGCCCGTTCCTCCCGGATTAGCCAGAGCATCGTGCTGAAGAGGTGTGTCATGCGAGGACGCCGATCCGAGCGCCGTGGGGTGGGCCAGCGGGTCCGCTCGTCCGCCCGCGCTCTCCGTTTCGAGGCCCTGGAACACCGCGAGCTGCTCGCGACGTTCACCGTGACCAATACGGGCGACCTGATCCTGGGGGTGCCGGTAGTTGGCGGGCTGCGCTATTGCATCCTGCAGGCCAACGCCAATCCGGGCCTCGACACCATCAATTTCAATATTGGCGGTGGCGGTGGGGGAATCCAGACGATCAACCTGCAGGCCGCGCTGCCCACGATCACCGACCCGGTGACGATCAGTGGTCTGACGCAGGGCGGTGCCGGGTATTCGAGCACGCCGCTCATCGAGATCAACGGCACCGGGATCGGCTCCAGCGGATTGGTCCTGGCGGCGCCGAGCACGGTCTCGGGTCTGACGATCAACCGTTTCGGCGGCAACGGCATCGACATCCGGTCGAGCGGCTGCACGGTCCAGCACTGCTACATCGGCACGAACAACGCGGGCAACGCCGCCTCCCCGAACGGCGGCGCCGGCGTGCTCATCGAGAGCACGGCCAACAACCACATTGGTGGCAGCCGGACCGCGACCACGGGCAATCAGGGCAACGTGATCTCGGGCAACAAGGGCTACGGCATCGAGATCGACGGCTTCGGCGCCAGCGGCAACAACGCGATCCAGGGCAACTTGATCGGTGTCAACATCACCGGCTCGAATGCCGTGCCCAATGGCCAATTGGACCCCCTCACGGGCCAACCGCTCCCCGGCGGCGGTGGCATCCTCCTTTCCTCGGCCAACCAGAACCAGATCGGTGGCCTGACGCCGGACCTGGTCAACGTGATCTCGGGCAACAATGGCCCCGGCATCGACATCCGGTCGAGCCTCTCGAACACGATCAACGGCAATCAGATCGGCACCGACAGCGTGGGAACCACGCCGGTGCCGAACCTGGGCGACGGCATCTCCTTGCTCGGCTCCAGCCTGAACAAGATCGGCGGCACGTCCGCCGGTGCCGGCAACCTGATCTCGGGCAACCAGGGGAATGGCATCGCCATCCAGGGCGGTCAGTTCAACTACATTCAGGGCAACCAGATCGGCACCGACGTGACGGGCCTTGTCGCGCTCGGGTCGACCACGGCGTCGGACGGGATCACCCCGCTGTTGATCGGCAATCTCAAGGCGGGGGTTTCGCTCACGAATTCGAGCAACAACCAGATCGGCGGCACGACCACCGGCGCGCCCAACATCATCGCGTTCAATGGCACGTCCGCCAACCAGGGCGGCGTCCACCTCTCGGGCGGCACCGGCAACCAGATCCTGTCCAACTCGATCTTCGCCAACGACGGCGACCCCACACTGAACCCGGCCAACTTCCCCACCGGCCTGGGGATCATGTTCGACCCGTCCTTCGGCGCGAACAACCAGCAGCCGGCCCCCGTCTTGACCTCGGCCATCACCGGCGCCGGCCGCACGGTCGTCAAGGGCACTCTGACCGTGCCCGGCATCACCAAGCCCACGCAGTTCACCATTCAGTTCTTCTCGAACCCGCTCGCGCTGGCGTCCAATACGACGGCTCCCCCGGCGGGCAACAGCGGTTTCTGGGAAGGCAAGGTCCTGATCGCCCAACTGGTCGTGACGACCGATCAGTTTGGCACTGCGGCTTTCAACTACACCTTGCCGAACCCGGTCGCGATCGGCGATTTCATCACGGCGACGGCCACCAAGACCGACCCATCGACCAGATCGGTCGATACCTCGCAGTTCTCCGACGCGCAACAGGTGATCACCGGCGCCGTGGCCGATCTGGGTGTGTCGATCCGGAGCACTCCCACGGTGGCCTCGACCGGCAGCGACCTGCAATACGACGTGACGATCATCAACAACGGTCCCGACCCGGTCAACAACGTCATTCTGACCGACACGCTCGACCCGGCGCTGATCTCGGCCGCCAATCCCCCGACGCTGTCCTTCAGCCAGACGCTGCCGATCCCGCCCCAGCTCAACGGCAACATCGTCACGGTGACCGTCCCGCAGTTGGCCGCCGGCGCCACCGCGACGCTCACCATCCACGTCACGCCGACGGTGAGTGGCCAGGTCGTGAACACGGCGAGCGTCACCGGCCAGAGCATCGACGTCAATCAGTCCAACAACACCGCCCGGTTGAAGACGACCGTCAACGTCCCGGCCGACTTGGAAATCACGGTGGCACGCGACGATACCACCCCGGCCGCGGCGGGGGCGGAGACCGCCTATTTCATCACGATCCAGAATAAAGGTCCGGGTACGGCGACCGGCATCGTGCTCAATGCCTCGCTGCCCATCGAGGCGCCGATCGACTCCAGTCTGTCCTCTGCCAGCCAGGGCGCGATCAATGTGGGCGCCGGCAACTCCATCCAGGTCGCGATCGGCACCCTGCCGCAGTACTACCCGGCCCGGGTCCGGGTCGTCGCGCTGCCGACGGTCGCGGGCGACACGATCACCCTGAACGCCAGCGTCACCGCCAACGAGCATGATCCCGACCTGTCGAACAACGCCGCCACGCTCGACACGACCATCCAGGGCTCGGCCGACCTGGCGGTGGTGAGCATGATCGCCTCCCCCGAGCCGGCCACCGATCATCTCGACTACACCGTCACGATCACGAACAACGGCCTGGACGACGCCGGTCCGTTCTACATCACCGACCCGCTGCCCGCGGAGCTGATCCCGGTCAATGTGGACACCGGGTCGCTCCCCGCCGACACGATCGTGTCCCTTGTCCCGGGGAACCTGCTGAGGATCAGCGTGCCGGGGCTGGCCGTGGGCGCGACGAGCACCTTCACGATCAACACCTTGCCCAGCGGTTCGGGCTCGATCACCAACACGGTGACCATCAACGATCCCCTGAATGTGCCGTCCGGCTTCACGCCGAGCCAGTTCGATCCCGACCTGGCCAACAACTCGGCGTCGGCGATCAGCACGATCAACCCCGCGCATCTGGTCATGGCGCTGACGGCCAGCCCGAAGTCGGGGGACCTTCCTACGCCGCCACCAACACGCCCTTGATCTACCAGGCCACCATCACCAACGACGGCCCGGCGATCGCGACCAACGTCCAGTTCCAGACCACTCTGACCGATCCCACGCTGGCGAAGTACGACAAGGCCGACAGCGAACAGGGTACCCTGGCGTCGCAAGTGCTCGACCCGGACACCGGGCAGCCCACGGGCGCCGTGCTGTTGACGTTCTACGCTCCCAACGACCTCGCTCCGGGCGAGACGGCCACCTGGACGTTCGCGGTGACGCCCCTGGTCTCGACGAACCTCTCGACGACCGTCTCGGCGACATCCAGTACGGCGGATCAGGACCCGTCGGCCAGCTCGTTCACGCTCGTCACGCCGATCAGTCCGGCCGACCTGGGTGTCACGATGAGCGTGCCGGCCGGGACTTTCACCGTCGGCGACCCGGTCACCTACACCGTGAACCTCACCAACAACGGCCCGGCGACCGCGACTCACGTGACGGCCACCGTGCCCCTGCCGCTGAACACGGCGATGGTCTCCTCCGCGTCCGGGACAACCGGGCTGAACGTGTCCTTCGTCAACGGGGCTTTCACGGCCACCATGGGCAGCCTGGCCAGCGGCAAGTCGGGCACGTTCACCATCACGGTCCGGCCCAGCTCGGCGGTCGTCGATCCCACCACCCACAAAGGCACCCTGACCGCCGCCGCCACGGTGACCGCCGATCAGGTGGACCCGGTCCAGACCAACAACACCGCCAGCGCCATGGCGAACGTCCAGAATCTTGCCGGCCAGGTCCAGTTCTCCCAGGCGAACTACCAGGTCTCCGAGAAGGGCGGGTTCGCCACGATCACCGTCAACCGCTCGGGCGGCACCCTGGGCCAGCTCAAGGTCAACTACGCCGCCACCGCCGGCGCGAACGCCGTGGCCAACGTGGACTTCACGCCCACCTCGGGCACGCTCATCTTCAACGACGGCGACACGACCCAGACTTTCACCGTGCCGGTCATCGACAACGGCGTCCTGAAGGGCGACGTGACCGTCAACCTGGCGCTGACGCCGATCTCGCCCTCCAACGCGGTCGGCACCCAGTCGAAGGCCACGCTGACCGTCAAGGAAGCCGACTACTCGATCAACGGCCCGCAGGTCAGCACCGCGGCGACCCAGCTTCTGGGCACCACGACGATCACCGGCGTGACCTTGACCTTCACCGAGCCGATGGACCCGACCCGGGCCGGGAACCGGGCCAATTACCTGATCACCTTGCCGGGGCGCGCCGCCACACCCGTCTCGTCGGCCAGCTATAACCCGACGGCCCGCACCGTCACACTCGGCTTCGGCACCGTTCCCGCCGGCACGTTCGTCCAGCTCACGCTGGTCAGCGCCAGCGCGACCAACCCCACGAACCCGGCCGGTCTGGAAGGCATCTCCGGCGTGCCGCTCGACGGCAGCGGCACCGGCACTCCGGGCACGAACTACGTCGTTTCCTTCGGCCGGGGACCGACTCTGGCTTACAGGGACCAGTTCAACAACCTCGTCACGCTCAAGCTCACCGGCCCCGGCGTCCTCGACATTCAGCGCGATGCCAACGGCAACTCGACCCGGGTGCGCGTGACCGGCGGCACCTACCAGAGCATCCTCACCGGCACCGTGCAGAAGGCGACGGGCTTCAACGGCCTGGTCAACCTCGGCGTGCTTCAGGGCACCGGGTCCGGAGGCGCCGTCTCGCGGCTCTCCCCCACGGTCTTCACCTGGACCACCGCTCCGCTGACGCTGACGGCCGTGACTCGCGTCGCGACCACCGCCACCGTCGTCAAGGTCGTGCCCAGGCCGAGCGTACTGATTAGGCGCTTCTAAAAGGGTGTGCGAAAAGGTATGGAGCGGCCTTTCTGTGTAGCGGCGGCCGTCTCGGCCGCTCCGGATTTGGGATTCCGGAGCGGCCGAGACGGCCGCCGCTACACAGAAAAGAGCCTTCTAAGCGAGTTGGCTCGGGCGGAGCCGATGACGGATGGCGGATGACTGATGACTGATGGTTGGATGAGTCATCAGTCATCCGTCATCGGCTCATTCCGGGTCCAGCGCCTGGAGTTCCACCGGCACGAACCGGCCATCGACGCGGAGCGGCACGCCGTCGAACTCGATGCGGCCGCCGCCGTACTCGCTGCGCTGGATCTGGACGAGGTCCCAGTGGATCTTCGAGCGATTGCCGTTATCGGCCTCGTCGTAGGCGTTGCCCGGCGTGAGGTGGAAGCTGCCGGCGATCTTCTCGTCGAAGAGGATATCGCGCATCGGCTCCAGGATGCGCGGGTTGCAGCCGATCGACCACTCGCCGACGTAGCACGCCCCTTCATCCGTATCGAAGATCGGCCGCAGCTTCTTGGCATCGCCGCCGGCGCACTCGGCCTTGACGATCCGCCCCTTCTCGAATTCGAGCCGCACGCCGTCGAATGAGCTGCCCTGGTAGAGGGTCGGGGTATTGAACCGGACGAAGCCCTCGATCGAGTCGCGCACGGGGGCCGTGAAGACCTCGCCGTCGGGGATGTTCATCTCGCCGGCGCAGGCGACGACCGGAATGCCCTCGATCGAGAACCGCAGGTCGGTCTCCGGCCCGGTGATGTGCACCTCGCGCGCGGCCCGCATCCGCTCGACCAGCGGCACCAGGGCCTTGGCCAGCCGCGGGTAATCGACGTTGCAGACGTCGAAGTAGAAGTCCTCGAACGCCTCCGTGCTCATGCCCGCCTGCTGCGCCATGCTCGGGCCGGGCAGACGGAGCACGCACCACCGGGTGTGCTTGATCCGCTGATCGAAGTGGACCGGCTTGAGCACGTGTTCGTTGTACAGTTCGAGGCTTCCGTGGGCACGTCCGCCATCTCGTTGGCGTTCCGGGCGCCCCGGAGCGCGATGTAGGCCTGAACGGCCTGCATCCGCGCCAGCTCGAACGCGCCCATGGCCCGCATCTGCGGGGCCGTCGCATTCCGCACCAGCTCACGGACCATGCGCGTCTGCTTGGTGTCCACGAGCACATGCGCGCCCATCCGCGTCGCCTTGCGCACCAGCAGCCGCGCGAGGGTGTCGTCGTCCAGGTCGAAGCACTCGACGAGCAGGATCTCCCCGGCCGTCAAGCGGGTCGAATGTCGCAGCAAGATCTCGGCAAGTTGGTCCCAGCGCGGGTCGGGCATGGCATGCAGACTCCGGTCGATGGAAATGAGGGCCGGCGGATTCCGGATTCCGGATTCCGGAATCTGGAATCCGGAATCCGGAATCCGCCATCGCCCAGAGGCCCATCTTACACCGTCAGCACCCGATCCCGCGCGACGACTTCCCACTGCTCGGTCCACTGGCCATCGGCGATCACGAAGGCGCGGCGGTGCAGCGCGCAGGTCGGGCAGATGTGGGCCGGCAGGGCGAGCAGCGGCGTGCCCACGGGAAATTCGGCGGCCCGCGACGTGGCCACGACCAGATGTTCCTCGCTGTGATTCGTGAAGGTCGCCTCGGGCAGCGCGGGCAGCACCACGCGACGGTCGACCGGCGGATCGCCCGCGACGGCCTTGTGCCCGAGATCCAGACAGAGCCGGCCAGGCCGGGGCCGGCTCACAACGCGGGTCAAAAGGGCGGCGGCCGGGACAAACGGCAGGTCGGGAAACTTCGTCGCGTAGCCGGCATCGTACAAGGTGCAAGTCCCCGGCGAGCACTCGACCCCCGGCGCCTCCAGCGCGGCGTGAAACGGGAACGTGGGCGTGCCCCCGAGCACCAGTCGCGGCACGGGCAAGCTCCGGGCTTCCAGCCGGTCGCGCAAGGCGAGCGCCTGATCCTGGACCTCGACCGCCGCCGCGCGGCGGCGGGCGGGATCAGGGATGCCCAGGTGGCCGTCATAAACGTGCAGGCCGTCGGGCTCCAGCGGGGGTAAGGCCGCGATCAGCTCGTAGAGTGCCTCGGCGGCGTGACCAGGCGCGATGCCGGTCCGTTCCATGCCGACATCCAGATCCAAAAGCACCGGCAGGGGCCGTTCCAGGTCCGACAGCGTGCCGGCCAGCAGACGCACCATGGCCGGGTCGTCCACGGTCACGCGGAAAGTCGTCGCCGGAAAGGCGCGCAGCAAGCGGGACAGCCGCAGGAGGTTCGGCCCGACCAGCGGGTAGGCAATGAGCACATCGCCGGCACCGGCCGTGGCCAGCATCTCGGCCTCGGCAATGGTGGCGCACTTGTGCTTGTGGAAGCCATACTCCTCCAGCAAGGCGACGAGGTCGGGCATCTTGTGCGTCTTGACGTGCGGCCGCAGCCGCGCCGGGTCCCCGGCCAGCGCGAGCATGGTGCGCAGGTTCTGCTGGAGCCTCTCAAGGAAGATCAGCAGCGATGGACTGGGCAAGGCATCCGGATGATCGAGGCGAAACTCGCTCGTCATGGGTCCCCCATTCTTCCTGATCAGGGGTTCACTTGGGCGTATCGGCCGCAGGGGCGGCGGCGGCGGGCGGCGGCACGGATCGCCAGAGAAAATGGCCGGCCAGCAAGCCGGTCAGGAAGGCGAAGACCAGGGCCAGCAGCATCGTGAACGACCACAACTGAAGCGTTGCCCGGGGCAGGATCACATCATTGCGGCGGGGCATCAGGGCCCGTTCACTGGTGGGCAGGGCCGCCGGCGCCGGGGGCGCGGAAGCGGGCGCGGCCGGCGCGGAGACCACGGGCGGCGGTGGCGGCGGCGGGGCGGGTTCCGGCTCCGTGCGGGTGCGGGTGCGGGACGGCCCCGATCGACGGGCTTGACCGTCGGTTTCGGCCGCAGCGAGAGCGGCTCGTTGTCCAGCACCAGGCCCGCGAAGCCGCTGTCGGCCTCCGGACTCAGGGCCATCGGCGCCACCCGCGGCGGGGGGTCGTCGACCGCCGGGGGGGGCGCGACCAGGCCGGAGATGCGGCGGGCCGCCGCCTCGGCCGGCTCCACCGTCGGCGCCGGCACCGTCTGCGACGAGCCGCATTTCGGACAGGCTACCGTCGATCCCACCCGCGCGACCGACAAACTCAGCAGCTTGTTACAGCGAATGCAGCGAAACGTGAACGATGACTCCGCCATGGACGCCCTCTCATCGCGCTTCGGTTCCGTCGCCCCGGTCGGGGGATGACGCGGAACGCCCGCGGTTGTCTGCATGCGGTCTGCGGCCGACTCCCGATAAACTAGGGCCCCGGCCGCCGTTTCGCCAGCCCTGACCCCCGGACTTGCGGCGCGAACCTGGGACGAGCTCGTCGATATCGCCGCAACCCCTTGTGTGTGACCGCGATCAGTCACCATCGGCAACGGCTTTGAAGCGGCACTGCGGCCTGCTCCAGCGGGCGGAAAGTCGGATTGTCGGGCCGGACACCTGGTTTTCGGGACAAAGTCAAGGGGGTCATCGGGTTCGTTCGCGCCCCGGGAAACACGATCGGGTCCGACTGTCATCGGCTTGCCAAAGATCCGGGGAACAGCGGCGGCGCGGTGCTTCTCCCTCATCATCGTGGTCCGCCGGTCCCGCGATCACCCAAAAGCACCCGGGAGCCGAGAACGAATCGAGCCCCGGGCGAAATCGGGAGCGGGGGGTGACGCGAACCTCCCTGTGACTGTCGCCGCGTCCTCGGGATGGTACAATGCCGTCGGAGGTCGTTTGATGCTACCCCCTTTCGATGGCTTCGGGAACCTACCGCCCGGGATCCATCTCTGCTCTCTCGATGAACTTATGGAGCGATTCGGCTCCGGCTCCCTGGTCCGCGAGGTGGAGACCGAGGAACTGGTGGCGTTGGTCGAGTGGGCGCGGCGCGGGCGTGTTGCGGTTGATCGTGGATGGCAGCTATACGACGAAAACCCTGGAGCCCAACGATATCGACCTCATCATCCTGCCCGGTCCTCACTACCCCAGGGACCAATCTCCGGCGAGCGAGACGATCTGGCCCTTCCTTCAGGTCATCGTCGCCGCGGATGAGACCGACCTTCTCCAGTGGGCGACCGAGGATTTCGGCACGGATCGTCGGGCACGACCCAAGGGCGTCGTCGAGGTGATCTTATGAAGGAGCCTCTGACCGAGGCGGGTTACGAACAAACCTGTGTGAAGCTGGATCGGCTCCGCCGGCGCCTCGCCCTGATCGAGGCCCGGGAGGATCTCAGCCCGATGCACAAGCAGGAGGTCCGCAAGTCCTACCAGGACACGATCCGCCAACTGGCCGAGGAGGTCGCCCTCTACGAGGCGAACCTCTCAGCGCGGGCTCGCGAGGGGCATTGACTGGTACGGGACCTTCCGGTGGGGTGGCGGCGGGTGGCCCCGGTTGCTGCAACCGGGGCGGCGCACCCGCAAGAGGTCGCAGGGAGAGCGACCGCGCCGACCCCCCAACCTGTCGTCGCTGCGCGACCCCGGTTGAGGCAACCGGGGCCACCCGCGGCCGCCGCTACAAAGAAAAGGCCAGAAAAACAGCCAGTCGAGACGCTATACACGTACCTGCCTTGTCCGGGCCACCCGCGTCGTTCTGGGCTTGATCGGGCCCGTCGGCTATGCTGGTGGAAGGCGGAAGCGAGCGACCCGATCGCCCGCGAGCGTCCGTTTCCGAGGAGGGTCCGATGCCGACAGAAGGGGTTCTTGAGGAGCGGTTGTCGGCGGTGGAGGCCGCGATCGCGGAGATTCAGCATCAACTCGCGAGCCGGCCCCAGGCCCCGGACTGGGTGGCGCGGTTCACCGGGGCCTTCAAGGACGAGCCGGCCTTCGCCGAGGTGGTGGCGTTCGGGCGGGCCATCCGAGAGGCCGATCGCCCGCAAGAGGATCCCGGCTCGTGAAGTATCTGCTGGACACGGACCACATCAGCGTCCTTCAGCAGCAGTCCGGGCCGGATTATAGCGCCTTGGCTGCGCGGATTGCCTTGCACTCACGAGCCGACCTGGCCCTGTCGATTGTCAGCTTCCATGAGCAGGCCCTGGGTTGCCACACTTACCTCATCCGGGCGCGCATGGCCGCCGACGTCGTCCGGGGCTATCGCATGTTCAGCCGGTTGTTGAGCGACTATGCCGCGGTCTCGGTCCTGCCCTTCGATCCCGCGGCGGCATCCGTGTTCGACGGGTTGCAGGCGCAACGCGTGCGGATCAGTACGATGGATCTGCGCATCGCCTCGATTGCCCTGGCGCATAAGCTCACTCTCGTGACTCGCAACGCCAGGGATTTTCAGCAGGTACCCGGCCTGCTCATCGAAGATTGGACAACATAGGGATGCCATTCGGGACATCCATTTGGGATATTGCTATTTCTTGACGTGAAATAGGCGATTTGTGGAGACTGTAGCATCGTTTCCGGGTTTTCTCAGCCCCAGCGGGGCGCGATCGTAAAGCCTGGGGCGTCAGCCCCAGGAACAAGGAGTCGCTCCCCACCACGCCACGCGAGGTCGCCCCTGCGGGGCTCAAAAATCCCAGAACACCCTGCTTGTTCCTTCTTCCTGGGGCTGACGCCCCAGGCTTTACGATCGCGCCCCGCTGGGGCTGAGATGTCTGAGCCCCGGCGGGGCGCGATCGTCAAGCCAACCCGGTGACGTTGCTACAGACTCGATTTGTGCGATCTTCACGGCGGGTGGCCCTGGAAGTTCACCATCAGTGCCTTCCGACAGCCGATCGGAGCACTGGTGGCGGACTTCCAGGGCCACCCGCCGAAAGGGTACAATCCGATTGGAGGCGCTCATGACCACGTTCACGCCAGAACTGCGGCAACTGGTCGAACAGGCGGGTGATGCGCCCATCGAACTCACCGATCCTGAGACGAACCAGGCTTACGTGCTGATCCGCAAGGAGGCGTACCAGCGTCTGCGGCAGCAGGTCGGGCTGGAGATGGGGCCGCTGTCCCTCGAGGAGCAGAAGGCGGCACTCGCTCATGCCGGGAAAATCGCCGGCTGGGATGATCCGGCGCTGGACGTGTACAACGACCTCGACCCCCGCCGCACGCCATGAAGCGCAGTGATATCGTCATCGTGGACTACCCCTACAGCGACCGGGCCGGGAGCAAGATCCGGCCCGCGCTGATCGTGCAGGGCGACGCCTGGAACCAGGTGCGCGCCGACACGATCCTGGCCGTCATCAGCACGGTTTCGAACCGACGGCCCGCAACGGAGCTGTACCTGGACGCGACCGCCGAGCCCGGATCGGGCCTGCGGCTCAATTCGTACGTCCAGTGCGACACGCTGGTCACGCTCGATCAGTCGCTCGTGCTCTTGGTGATCGGCACGCTGTCGGCGGCCACGATGCAGAAGGTGGACGCCTGCCTGAGATCGGCGCTGGGCTTGTGAGGCTCAATGTGGCGCAGTGGATCAGTCGAGAAGGATACGACCCACCCCCGCGCTTGACCGGCGCGTCGGAAACCGCACAATACTCCCATGACCGTCCGGCAAGGGCAGCGGGACCGAGGGGCGTTGCGCATGGGTTGCGATCGCGGGGGCATCTCGGCGGGAGTCTTGATCGCCGGGCTCATTTTCGGCCCAATCTCCGCCTGGGCGGACGTGGTCACGCTCAAAAATGGCCTCGTTTATCACGGCGTGGTGTTCGAGAACAACACGATCCGCACGATCGATGACGGCCTGAAGCTGACCATTCTCCGCGACACGAAAATCAAGACCTGGGAGAAGTCCGCGCCCGAGCGGTTCGAGGCGTTTCACGTCGATCAGCCGCTGCTGGTCCACGGCGGCTCGATGCCCCCCTTCGCGATCAACATCCAGGCGGGTCCGTGGGACGACCAGGGCCGGCGGTCGTTCGAATGCGGCATACCCAAATCGCGCACGCTGCGGATGACTCAGGCGATTTATGAACTCGGGCCCCGCTCGGCGCGGGTGCGGGGCGTCGATGGGTTCTGGCAGGGTCATGTCTCCACCAGCCAGGTGCCCAAGAACATCGTCCTGGGCCTTCTGGGCAAGACCGATCCGAAAGACCAGAACGAGCGGCTGAAGGTCGGCCGGTTCCTGATCCAGGCGGAATGGTATCCGGAGGCGCTGACCGAGCTGGAGCGCATCGGCCGGGACTTCCCCGCCCTGAGCGACACGGTGCGCACCGTGCGCGCGTCGGTGCAGGAACTCCAGGCCCGGCAGCAACTGGCCGAGATCGCCACCCGGCGGTGCGCGGGGCAGTTCCGCGCGGTCGCGGCCCGGCTGCGGGCGTTTCCGACCACGGGGATTGCCGCCGAGATCACCACCGCGGTCCGCGACCAGATCCGCCAGGACGAGGCCCAGGCGGCGGCCGACAAGGCGCTGGCCGAGGCGGTGCTGGCGGCGTCGGAACGGGTCTCGGAGCCGCATCGGGCCGTTTTTTCGAAAGCCGTGGTGGCCCTCCTGCGCGACCTGGCCGAGGCACCCGACGCGGTGCGCGATCGCTTCGAGCCGTTCCAGAAGGCCGAGGCCGCGACCGCACCCGACCAGCGTGTTGCGCTGGCCGTCTCGGGCTGGCTGGCCGGCGCTGAGGGTGTCACGACCGACCCGGCCGCCGCCGCGGCGCTCTGGAAGGCGCGGCTGGCGCTTCAGAGCTATCTCGCCGGCCGCACGGACGTGGAACGGGCCTCGGCCCTGGAACAGCTCCGGAACCTGGAGACGCCCGATCCGGCGTCGGATGCAAAGGCCGATGTCGGCCTCGACGCCTGGACGCGGCTCGCGCAACACATGCCGCCGCCCTGGCGCTCCGCCCAGAACGAGGAGCCGGGCCGGCCCCGCTTGCTGCGCAGGACGACGCGAACCCCGAGCCGACCGAGTACGTCGTTTTGTTGCCTCCCGAGTATCACCCGCTGCGCAGTTATCCGACGATCGTCGCGCTGCACGGCGGCGACGGTCCCGCGGCCGCCGCGGCCTGGTGGGCCGCCGAGGCCGCGCGCGGGGCTATATCGTCATCGCGCCGGAGTACAACCTGCCCGGCCTGCCGCGCGACTACCGGTTCACGACCAGCGAGCACGCCGCGGTCGAGATTGCCCTGCGCGATGCCCGCAAGCGGTTCGCCATCGACTCGAACCGCGTCTATCTCGGCGGCGTGTTGATGGGAGGCCGCATGGCCTGGGACTTCGGCCTGGCCCACCCCGACCTGTTCGCGGGCGTCGCGTCCGTCTCGGGCATGCCGGAAAAGTATGCCTACGCCTACAAGGACAACGCCAAGCTCGTGCCCTTTTACGCCGTCCTGGGCGACCTCGCCCCGGCCGAATCCGAGGTCATCCAGCCCTTTGTCCTTGGCCTCATGACGCGCACCGGCTTCGATGTCACGTACGTCGAGTACCACAAGCGGGGCCTGGAGGACCTCCCCGAAGAAGCCGCCGCGATCTTCGACTGGATGGAAGTCCACAAGCGCGATCCCTACCCGCGGGAATTCCAGGCGGCGACCGCGCGCGAGGGCGACGACCGCTTCTTCGGCGTCGTCGTCCGCGAGTTCGCCCCCCAGCGTGCCCTGCCGCCCGACCAGGTGGACACCATGGGCAAGAACCTCAAGCCGGCCACGATCGACGTGAAGTTTCGCGAGCTCGCCAACCTGATCGACGTGAACATCAAGGGACTGGCCCGCGTCGATCTCTGGCTCGGCCCGCCCCACCTCGACCTGAGCAAGCGGTTCGAGATCCGCATCAACGGCAAAGCCGCCTTCAAGGGCACCACCAAGCTCGACCCCACATCGTTTTTGGAAGACCTCCGCCTGCGCGGCGACCGCCAGCAAGTCTACTGGCTGCGCTACGCGGCCAGCCTGAATGGGAACCGGGCCAGGTAGTCTTGTAGGCTGGGTCGTGACCCAGCGCGCTCCAGGCGGGGTAGTGCCGCCAGGTTCGTGCCAGAAAATGGGCTGGGACTTTTGTAGGCTGGGCTCTGTAGGCTGGGACTCTTGTAGGCTGGGTCGTGACCCAGCTTTCCCCAGCCCGAGAAAAGCTGGGGCATGATCTTGGCTGGGGGAAGCTGGGTCACGACCCAGCCTACAAGAGTCCCAGCCTACAAGAGACCAGCCTACAAGAGACCCAGCCTACAAGAGACCCAGCCTACAAGACCCTTTCAGACACCCTCAGGACTGCAAGAAACGATGTCCCCGAGCGCCCCCGAACCCCAGACGCCCGACTGGGTCCGCGACGCCATCTTCTACCAGATCTTCCCCGACCGCTTCGCGCGGAGTTTGAGCGTCCCCAAGCCATCGGGCCTGGACGAATGGGGCGCGACGCCGACCTATCATGGTTATCAGGGCGGCGATCTGCTCGGCGTCGTCGAGCACCTGGATTACCTCCAGGACCTGGGCGTCAACGCGGTCTACTTCACGCCGATTTTCCAGTCGGCCTCGAATCACCGGTACCACACGCACGATTACGAGAAGGTCGATCCCATGCTCGGCGGCAACGCCGCCCTGCGACGGTTGCTCGATGAGGCGCACGCGCGCGGGATGCGGGTCGTGCTCGACGGCGTGTTCAATCATGCCAGTCGGGGTTTTTTTCCGTTCCACGACATCCTCGAAAACGGCAAGAACTCAGCCTATCTCGACTGGTTCCACGTCAGCACGTTCCCGCTCAATGCTTACGATCCCGACAAGCCGATCGGCTACGGCGCCTGGTGGGGCCTGCCCGCCTTGCCGAAGTTCAACACGAACACGCCGGCCGTGCGCGAGTTTCTCTTTGGGATCGCGCGGCGGTGGATCGACTTCGGCATCGACGGCTGGCGGCTCGATGTGCCGGCCGAGATCGACGACGACGCGTTCTGGCGCGAGTTCCGCCGCCGCGTCCGCGCGGTCAACCCCGAATCATACATCGTCGGCGAGATCTGGACCGAAGCGGTCCGCTGGCTTCAGGGCGATATGTGGGACGCGACCATGAACTACCTGTTCACTCGCGCCTGCATCGGCTTTTTCCTCGGCGATGAGGCCGACCGCTCGGAGGTGGACCGCACCAAGCTGCGCCTGACCCGCACGCTCGACGCGGCCGGCTTCCGGACGGAGATCGACCGGCTGTTGCATCTCTACCATCCTCATGTCACGGACGTGCTGTTGAACCTGCTGGGCAGTCACGACATGGCGCGGCTCGTGACGATGGCGCGCGGCGACCAGTCGGCGCTGCGGCTGGCGACCCTGTTCCAGATGACTTATCCCGGGCCGCCCTCGATCTACTACGGCGACGAGATCGGCCTGGCCGGCGGCCACGACCCGTTCAACCGCGGTGCGTTCCCCTGGCACGACGAGTCGAAGTGGGACCGCGACCTGCTCCGCTTCTTTCAGCGCGCCATCGCCCTGCGCACAACGACCCCCGCCCTGCGCCGCGGCCGGTACGTAGCGCTCTATGCATCGGGGATGACACACGTTCATATGCGGCAGCTTGGCGACGAGACGGTCGTCGTCGCGCTCCATGCCGGTCGTGACACGGTCCGGCTCGACGTGCCGCTGGACCTGCCCGACGAGACCGTGCTCGAAGAAATCTGGACGCGGGACGCGGTGAAGGTCGCGGGCGGCCGCTTACACGACCTGCGGCTGGACCCGCGCTGCGGGCGCGTCTTCCGCACGGTTCGTCTCTCATGAGCGAGCCCGCGCTCCCGCCTTCGTGGAAGCTGCCGGAGGGGGTCAACGCCTCGCTCTGGCAGTACGCGCACACGGCCTGGCTGGCCGAGAGCGAGGATGCGTACTTCCTGGAGCACCCGTTGTTCCGGATGGATATCCCGGCCCTCGACGCACGGTTCCGGACGCCGGGGCGGCTGGTCGATCTCGGGTGCGGCGTGGGACGGGTGGCGCTGCACTTCGCACGCAAGGGGTTCCCGACGGTCGCGGTCGAGCTGTCGCACGCGATGCTCCGCAAGGTCGGCCAGAGAGCCCGGGCGGAGGGCCTGACGGTGGGACTCGTCGAGGCCAATCTCTGCCGGCTGGGGTGCATTCCGGACGGCACGTTCGCCTATGCCGCTTCGATGTTCAGCACTTTGGGCATGATCCGGGGCCGCTCCGCGCGGCAGCAGGCGTTGCACGAGACAGCACGCATTCTGCAACCCGGCGGGCGGCTGGCGCTGCACGCGCACAACCTCTGGCTCAATCTGAAGGATTCCCAGGGACGCCTCTGGCTGCTGGGACAGTGGGTCAAGATTTTTCTGCGCCATCCCGACGCGGGCGATCGCCGGATGTCGTATCGCGGCATCCCTCACATGGAGGTCCACCTCTACCGCTGGGGCGAGTTGAAGCGGGAGTTGCGCCGGGCCGGCTTCCGCATCGACGAGGTGCTGCCGATCGACACCGCCACCGCCCGCCCGATCCCCTGGCCGTGGCTGGCGCAGAACCTCCGCGCGGGGGGGTGGATCATCTTCGCCACGAGGATGTGAGAGCAGGGCTTCCCGTAGGGTGCGTCAAGTCCGCGCCGACGCACCTTCGGCTCAAAGAACAGGTGCGTCGGCGCGGACTTGACGCACCCTACAAAAACCGAATGCCGATCAGCCTTCATGTCGTCGCCAGCCGGGCCTGTTCGAGGGCGCGGGCGAGCTCTTCGGGACGTTGACTGCCGATCAAGAGGCGGGTGCCGTCGGCCAGGTGAACGCGCACGCCCCGATTGCCGCGGGCGTTGAAGACGCGCTCACCATCGGGCCCGTGGCGCACGCCCCAGCCCTTGCAATCGAGAAAGGGGCGGTAGGTCACGACCTCCAGGCAGCGGATCTGATCCACGGGCAGGTCGTAGCGGATCGTGGGCAGCCAGCCGAACCAGATGTGGCAGGCGTTGGGCATGACCAGGGTCGTCATGCGCAAGACGCCGACGATCATGACCGTGGGCAGACCCAATCCCATGGTCAGGAAGAGCGGCACCTGGTGCGATCGCAGGCTGACGGGAAATGCCTCGTGGCGCGTGATCCAGACCAGGGCGAGCCCCGCCGACGCGGCCATCAGCGCCAGGAGCGCATAGACCCACCAGGCGAAGTGCTGATCCTCGCGGAAGACTGCCGCCGATGGTCGCAGGGCCGCAACCGACACGCTCAGTTTCCTCCGGCGAAACCGATCCGAGCGCGACCGCCCAGCAGGCGTTGCAAGGCCCGCAGTCCCGCGTCGGCCACGAGATCCGCCGGGACCTTCCAGAGCTGGGGGTTGAGCATTTCGAGAGCGACACCGCCCTCGTAGCCGATCCGGTCCAGGTGTTCGAGGATCGGCTCGATCTGGAAATCGCCGTCGCCGGGCAAGATCCGGTCCGCGTCGCTGGCGATCTCGCGCGGCACGCCGCCCAGGTCGCACACCTGGACCCAGGCCAGCGCCGACGGCGAAAGGAGGGCCAGATCCTCAAACTTGCTGGGACCGCAGTAATAATGGAACAGGTCCAGGCACACTCCCACATTCGCCGCGCCGCACTGCGCCACCAGGGCCAGCGCCGTGTCGAGACTGGCACAGAATGTACTGGCCCGCGCGCACTCCAGAGCCAGCCGGATGCCGAATTCCAGAGCAATCCGGCCTGCGTCGGCGAGCGCCTCGGCCGCCGCGCCATAATCCCGCGCCGCGCTGCGCCTCCCAGATCGGCGGCCACGACCAGCGTGGGCACGCCCAGTTGCTGGAGCAGGTCCAGTCGCCTGCGGAACTGGTCCAGGTGCGCTTGCCGCTCCACCCCGCGCGTCAAGAGCAAGCCCCCCTGCGCGGCCGCCGCCAGAGGCCGCAATCCTTCCTGCTGGAGCCGCTGGCGGGCCTCCGCCACCGCGTGGTCCTGAAGATACGTCTCCAGCTTCGTCAGCCAGAGCTCGACGGCCGGCCAGCCCGCCCGCGCATACGCCGCCAGTTCCTCCTCAAGAGGGGTGCTCAGCGTCGTGACCTGACTCATGCATGGAATCATGGACCGGGAGCGTGTCCTTGCCTGGGGGGGAGTGCATTTGATGATCGCCGGAACCAATCCGCTTGCCAAGGGCGTGCCGGTTGTGGGATTGAGCGACGGCGAGCATGGTCTCGACTCTTGTAGGGTGGGCTCGGCCCACCTCTCCCGTGGTTTCCGGTGTTGCACCACCCTTCCTTCCGGGAGAGCTGGGTCTTGAGCCCAGCCTACAGGACGATCGGCCATCGCGGGCCCTCTCAGGCCTCTTCGCTGGGCACCACGCCGGTGTCGAGGAGGTCGGTGAGGGCGGGACGGATGCCGCTGGCCGGCACGCGCCACTGCCGGCAACTGTCGCGGTCGCGGATCGTCACGGTGCCGTCGGTCAGCGTCTGGCCGTCGACGGTGATGCAGAACGGCGTGCCGGCCTCGTCCTGGCGGCGGTAGCGGCGGCCGATCGCCCCCTTCTCGTCGTAGAAGACGTTGAAGTGCTGCTTCAGGTCGCGGTAGATCTCCTCGGCCAGCTCGGGCATGCCGTCCTTCTTGACCAGCGGGAAGACGGCCGCCTTGATCGGCGCCAGCCGCGGGTGGAACTTCAGCACGGTGCGCGTCTCGCCGCCGACCTCGTCCTCGGTGTAGGCCTCGCACAGGAACGCCAGCGTCGCCCGGTCGGCGCCGGCCGAGGGCTCGATGACGTGCGGCATGAACCGCTCCTTGGTCTCCTCGTCGAAGTAGCTCAGGTCCTTGCCGCTGAACTTCATGTGCTGCGTCAGGTCGTAGTCGCCGCGGTGGGCGATCCCCTCCAGCTCGCTGATGCCGAACGGGAACTCGTACTCGATGTCGGCCGTGGCCGTCGAGTAGAACGCCAGCTCGTCCGGGTCGTGGTCGCGCAGCCGCAGCCGGTCGCTCGGCAGGCCGAGGTCGACGTACCACTGGAACCGGGCTGTCGCGCCAGTACTCGTACCACGTCCGCCGACTTCGCTCGGGCTGGCAGAAGAACTCGATCTCCATCTGCTCGAACTCGCGCGAGCGGAACGTGAAGTTCCGCGGCTTGATCTCGTTGCGGAAGCTCTTGCCGATCTGGGCGATGCCGAACGGGATCTTGACCCGGCCGGTGTCGACCACGTTCTTGAAGTTGACGAAGATCCCCTGGGCGGTCTCGGGCCGCAGGTAGGCGACGTTCGACTCGCTCTCGAGCGCGCCGACGTAGGTCTTGAACATCAGGTTGAACGACCGCGGCTCGGTGAGCGTGCCGCGCTCGTCGGTCGAGGGGCCGATGACCTTGTCGCGGTCCTCGACGGCAATCTGCATGTAGGGGACGACGACCGGCGGTTCCTCGGGCTTGCCGAACTTCTTGGCCAGCTTGGCGACCTTCTTCTCGGGCACCTCGGCGGCTTCCTCGGGCGACGACCCGACCCCGGCCAGCCATGCTTCGGTCGGCTCGCCCTTGTCGTTGGCCTTCGGGAAGACGTACGCGAAGACGTAAAGCTGGTCGGCCCGGTAGCGCTCCTTGGTCGCCCTGCAATCGACCATCGGGTCGCTGAACCCGCCGACGTGGCCCGACGCCTCCCAGACCTTCGGGTTCATGATGATCGAGCAGTCGAGCCCGACCATGTCGTCGCGCATCGGTGACGTTGTCGCGCCACCAGGCGTCCTTGATGTTCCGCTTCAGCTCGACGCCCAGCGGGCCGTAGTCCCAGAAGCCGTTGATGCCGCCGTAGATCTCGCTCGACGGGAAGATGAACCCCCGGCGCTTGCAGAGCGAGACCAGCTTGTCCATGTCGTCCAGCATTGCGTCGCCTTTCTGTTGGGGCATGACCGTGGCCAGGCCCACCCCTTCCTCCAGTCCGAATCAAACCCTTGCCTGCCAGATCGCCGGGTCCCGCGCGGTGTGAAAGACCGCGATCACCACAATCTCCCCCGCATCTTCACGATAAAGAACGACGTAGGGAAATCGCTTGACCGCAGCTTTGCGTACTTCACCGTAAACGGCGGGGTGCCAATCGGGGTGCTCGGAGATTCTGAAGAAAGACATCCCGCACACGTCCGACGAACATGCCACCGAGACCGGCCCGTTGCCTCTCGTACCAATCGGTGGCGGCATCAAACTCGGTTCGTGCCTCGGGCAACAGACGGATGGGCCGGTTCATCCTTGCAGTCGGGCGAGGGCCTCGGCCTCAACCTGCTCCCAGGGAATGGCGGCAGCCGGATTGGCTTGATGCGCCGCCCAGCGCCGATCGACTTCTCGCCGCTCGGCATCCGACAAAGAGGATTGCTCCACGTCAGCGGCGATACTATCCCAGAGATCCTGGACCAACTGAAGGCGCTCGTCCATGCCGAGTCGGTCAAGTCCAAGGGCTTGGATGGTCGTGGACATGGCACGAACTCCCCACGGGATTTCCTCTGCAACGCTTCGATGGTATCAAACCTGGCTGGGACCGGTCTGCGCGAACCCCGCGGTTGCTGGGGATCGGCACCAGAGGCCGCATCGTGTCACGACCGGGTTGGTCGCTCTCCCGCGACAATCCTCAACGGATCGGATCTCAGCTCCGGCACAAGGTCGAATAGGTCCACTTGGGCGGCCGCATCGATATCGGCGGCGAGGCCGATTTCCTGCACCCGTCGTCCTCCCCGACCCTGGCGGAGCGCCTCCGTCATCGTCAGGTTCCCGGCCTCGATCTGGTCGTAAGTCGTGTCCCAGAGTCCGTGCGCGATCCGGGCCGAGTCGTTGGCGGACGGCCACTCCCAGATCGGGTGCGGGACCAGGAAATCGACCAGACCCCGGCCGCCAGGGCGTCCTCGAAGCTCACCAGACCTTCCGTGCCGGCACAGATGAGATGGACGGGCCGCGTCTCGTCTTGCAAGGCGAAGCCGACCGCCTCTAGGTTGACAAACGCCCCGATGAGTACCCGCTCCGCCTCCAGGCTCGCCAGGATGGCCCGCGTGCCGTTGGTCGTGGACATGACCAGCGTCTTGCCGCGGCAGACTTCGGGCGTGTAATCGCCGGGGGAGTTACCCAGGTCGAAGCCGGAGATCGGCAGCCCGCCACGTTCGCCGCCAAGCAGGGCCGTACCGGGCGGGAGGCTGGCGGCGACGGCTTTCGCCTCGTCGATCTCGGCGCAAGGGATCACGGCCTCGCAGCCGGCGGCCAGGGCGTGAACCATGACAGTCGTGGCGCGGAGCACGTCCACCACCACCACCGCCACGCCGCCGCGCAAGGCGCCGGGCGGAATCAGGCTCGGCAACAGGTGGACGAATACGGCCGGACGGTCGGACATCGCCAGCAAGCACTCCCACGCCTCGGTCGGCTATCGGGGAGAACCATTATGGCATGCCGGACGCAAACTCCGAAACCCCGGCCGCTCCGGTGGAACGGCGGGGGGCACTGGCAGAGCCAGTGGCACCCAGGAAGGATTCGGCCGGGTGGCACTGGTGGCTTGTCCACCAGTGTTCTTCTGGGGGACCAAACGCTCTGAGCACTGGTGGACAAGCCACCAGTGCCACCCGGGAAGGATTCGGTTTCGGGTGCCACTGGCTTTGCCAGTGCCTCCCTCCCGCTGGACGGCCGCGCCGGGCGCGCTAGGATGTGGCCGTTTCCGGCTTGTTCCTCGGGGATCACGACGATGAAACTCGGCTTTGTTTCGGCGATCCTGGCGGATCTGGGGTTCGAGGACGTCCTCACGTTTGCCGCGGAGCACGGCTACTCGTGCGTCGAAGTGATGTGCTGGCCGCCCGGCAAGGCCGATCGGCGGTACGCGGGCGTGATGCACATCAACGTCGATGACCTCAACGCCGCGGGCGTCCAGCAGATCCGCGCCGCGCAGCGCGGACCGGCGTGAGCATCTCCGGGCTGGGATATTACCCGAACCCGCTGTCGGCCGATCATGCCGAATCGGACGTCGCCGTCAGCCATCTGCGCAAGCTCATCCGGGCCGCGGCCGAGCTGGAAGTCAAGGTCGTCAACTCGTTCATCGGGCGTGATCCGAAGTTGACCGTCGAGGCCAACTGGCCGCGCTTCCTCCAGGTCTGGCAACCGCTCGTGCGGCTGGCCGAGGAGCACGACGTGCGCATCGGCATCGAGAATTGCCCCATGCTCTTCGCCGCTGATGAGTGGCCCGGGGGCAAGAACCTGGCCACCAGCCCGGCCATCTGGCGGCGCATGTTCGCGGACCTCCCCAGCACGCACTTCGGCCTGAACTTCGACCCGTCGCACCTGGTCTGGCAGCAGATGGATTACCTGGCCCCGTTGCGGGAGTTCTCCAGCCGGCTCTTCCACGTCCACGCCAAGGATGCCCGGTTCGACCGCGAGGCCGTCAACGCGTATGGCGTGCTGGCCTTCCCGAAGCTCTGGCACACGCCCAAGCTGCCCGGCCTGGGCGACGTGCGCTGGGGAGCCTTTCTCGGCACGCTCGCCGATACCGGCTACAACGGGGCCGTCTGCGTCGAGGTCGAGGACCGCGCCTTCGAGGGCTCGCTCGAGAAACGCAAGGAAGCCGCTCGTCATCAGCGGGCGGTATCTGCGGCAGTTCCTCGCGGGCTGAGGGCCCCTTTGATGCCGGATTCCGGATTCCGGATTCCGGATGTCGAATGACTGATGGCTGATTTCGGATTACGCCGTCCGCCATCAGTCATCAATCATCAGTCATCTGGCATCATTCATCAGGCATCAGTCATCAGTAATCAGTCATCAGTCATCTGGCATCCGGAATCCACCAAGCCCGTTCCATGTAGAAGGCTACTCGCCCGTGCCGCTGGCAATTTCTCCGCCACTTCTTGTCCCGAGCGCTTTCCAGGCATCCAGCGCGATCGTCTCTTTCACGAATCGAACGGAGCCATCGACCAGGGCGACGTTGACGCCACCGGGGTGAGCGCTCGCGCGGCGAAGTGGATCTGGTCGAACGTCGTGCACATGCAATCGCGGGTCTTCGCATTGGGCGGGACCGTGTGCGTGTACAAGGCGAATGGCACGGTCCCGAACGCATACCGCAGGCCGGTGCTACTGTACACCGTAGTCCCCGTCTGGCACGCGGCGGGCGGGGTGTCGTTGCTCGGGTTGACCCAGGCGCTGGCCGTGCCCCACTGAGGAATGGGGAGGACGGTGACACTGAGCATGTCATTATTGGGCTGGGCGCCGCGTCGGATCTCGGCGAACAGCGCGGTGCGGCTCGTGCCGTCGGTGATGTCCCGGAACTGGGTCGCGGACCCGTAGGCGAAGACCCCGCACTTGGAGGAATTCTTGTTCTGCCCATTCTTATTCTCGAAGACCCACCCGTTGTTACCCAGGTTTCCGTAGTAATTGCCACCGGCCGTGAAGGCCGGGTTCGGGATCGTTTCGGTGTATTTCCCGTTGGAGGGGTCGGACGGACAGACGAACACCGCCACGGAGATGGTCCGCGCCGTGAAGTTCTCCGGATTACCTACATTGAGGGAGAGGTTGAAATTCTGATACAGCGCGGCTTGTTCCAGGAACGGGAGCAGGGAGACCAGGGCGGACGCGTTGCTTGGCGTCAAGCTGCCGTTGATCGCGACTGTAGTGCAACCGGCCGGGAGCGCCCCGTTCGCTTGCTCGAAGTTGTGGGCGGCGAGGGCGAGCTGCTTGAGGTGGCTGGTGCAGTCGATCCGCCGCGCCGCCTCGCGCGCTGCTTGCACCGCGGGCAGCAGCAGTGCGATCAGCACGCCGATGACGGTGATCACCACCAACAGCTCAATCAAGGTGAAGGCACGTCTGTTCATGGGAGGATCTCCCCGTCGTCTGGAAGCGCTGGCGTGCCGGTCCTCTGAAGCGCTGGGTGGCTGGGGCGGAGTCCGTCACGTCCCAGAACGGAGGCCACCACACCGGGGCGTCGCAGACTCCGCCCCAGCCACCCGACGCTTGGACCAGCCTTGGGATTGCTCAAGTTCATTCCTCGCGACCCCTTGGCTCAGAGCGTTGCGTCCGCGATCAGGTCAGTCCTGTCGTCCGGGTTGTTCCCCGTGTCCTCGACGTGGAGCGCGTACTTCACGCCCGCCGTATCATCGAGCGACGGAAACTCGGCGCACCAGAACTGGAGGTTCTGAGAGTCGGAAAAGACGCTCAGGTAGGGGACGCCCTTGGGAGAATTCGGCCCATCGGTCTGGGTCAAGCTGACCACGGAGAGATCCTGGCCGATCAGATCTCCGTAAGGGATAAAATCGTCCCTGCTGATGTGGTCACCTGAGGCGGCCGGGCTGGTGACGTGCACGGCGCGAGGGAGCTTGGGCTGGGACTCCTGAGGCGGCGTTGCGCCCTGGACGGGGGCACTCGAGGGCGCCGAAGCTTCCACGCTGAATTTCTTGGACCTCGTCTCCTTGTCGCCCGACGCGCTCAAGCCCGTGACCGTCAGTTCATACTTCCCGGCCGCAAGATGAAACGCGATCATCCAGCGCATGATTCGCTTGCCCGGTTGCTTGGTCGGGTAAAACGCGACCGTCCTCCCTGGGATGTCGTCTCCAATTCCGCGGGGCAGCGGTGTGCATACCCCGAGCACCGCATCGATTGGCTCGCTGGGGTCCATCCCGACCCGGCCCGAGGCGACGACCAGCCCGTGGCTCCCGATAGGCACCGGTTTGTCCGGCGTCGGATACTTGATCTGCAATGACATGGGGGAATTCTCCTCAGTGTGGTGCAGTCTGCGGGGTGGCGACCCCGGCGGGGTCACCGTCACGTTGCGGAAGGAGGCGGAGCCACGTTGAATGTACAGACCCAGGCCGCGTCCGCCCCCGAAGGTCGGGCGATATCCGCGCGGTAACCGCGACTCCGGCCACATCTTGAGAACCTCGTCGAGGGATTTCTCGGCGGCCGCGGCTGTCCAGGTCCAGGGCTGTCCGTTCCAGCGGGCCGTCACGCCCTGCGGGGTGACGTCGAGTTCCAGGCGGTGCCATCGGCCGTTGTCCTCGCCCAGAGCGCGGAACCGCGGCCCGGCCGGGGCGCCGTACGTCCGGTCGAAGCGAGACCGGGTCGGCCCGTCCTTGAGCCAGTGGGCGACATTGTGGACCGTGTTTTCGTGAAAGGGCACCTTCTGCAGGAACTCTCTGGGCATGATCGCCCGGTATTCCTCGTCTCCGCGCACGGCATTGAAGGACGTTCGAAGGAAGAACTGGACCGGGGGCAAACCCTCGACGGGCGTTCCGTGATTGTAATAGAGCCCGACCTCGCCCGCCTTGTCGCTCGAGTCGTGCCGGATCTCCGCGCTGAAGTGGTACCTCGTGGTCTGGGGATCGGGGAGGAGCTCCAGGAGACCCACGTTGGAGGATTGCACGGCGAAGGTGTGGTCGCGGGCCGGGAAGGCGTGGCTATCCGGTCCGCCGGCCTGCCAGCGATACCAGGCCGGGCGCCCGGTCGCGCCGATGAGGGTGACGGGCAAACCCTGCGACAACCGCTCCTGGGCGCGCTGAAGGGCCAGCTCGGGACGGTGGGCGCGGTAGACTTCCACGGCCCAGAGCATCGACAGGGTCAGGAGCATCCCGACCGCCACCCACGGAAGCCGGCGTCCCAGGCGTGCGAGCGGATGGAGAGGGCCGCGCGGGCGTTTCTTGTGTTGCCAGCGGTCGAGGTCGTCCGCCAGCGCCTGGGCCGAGGCGTAACGCCGCGCCGGCGCTTTCTCCAGGCACTTCAGGCAGATCGCCTCCAGCCAGGGCGACAACTCGGGCCGATCTACGTGACGGCGGCACCGGCTTGGCCGTGCGGACCAGCTTGAGGGTTTCGCTCTTCTTCTCCGCGACGAACGGGGCCTTCCCGGTGAGACAGGCGTAGAGGATCGCCCCGAGCGCGTAGACATCCGTCGCCGGGCCAATCTTGCCTTCCTTCCCGCCGCCGGCCTGTTCGGGCGCCATGTAACCCGGGGTGCCCATGACCACGCCCGACTCGGTGATGGCGATGCCGGCCGTCGCGCCCGTGTCCAGGTCGAGCAGCTTGGCGAGGCCGAGGTCGGCGATCTTCGGCGTCCCGTCGGCGGCCAGAAGGATATTCGCGGGCTTGAGGTCGCGGTGAATCACCCCTTTCTGGTGGGCGTATTCCACGGTCAGAGCCAGCGTCCGCACCAGCGCGGCGGCCTCCCGCGCGTCGATGGGTCCGCACTCCTTCAGCCGGGCGCTCAGGCTCCCCCCGTCCACCAGCTCCATGGTGAAGTACGGAAGCCCCTCGTGTTCGCCGAAGTCGTAGACCTGGACCACGTTGTGGTGAACGAGCCGGGCCACCGCGAGCACTTCGCGCTTGAAGCGTGCCACGGCGTCTTCCCCGGCGTGCGGGCCGGCCGTGAGCATTTTCAGGGCGACCACCTGGCCCTGTTGGACGTGGTGTGCGCGGTAGACCACGCCCATGCCGCCGCGGCCGATTCTCCCCTCCAGTTCATACGGGCCGACGAAGCGGGGCATCGGCACGTCGGCGCCGGGGCCGGACTCGGCGTGGATCTGGGTCTCCAAGGTCACGGGAGCGAGGAACCCCAGGGCCATCGCCTGCATCTGGCCGCAGGCTTGCTCGTCGGCCGGCGATGGGTGGGTCAGGAAGCGCTTGACCTCCTTGACTACGCTGTCCTCGGCCGCCGGTGCGTGCTGTTGAGAAAGCCAGGCTTCACACGCGGGACACGCGGCGAGATGCGTCGCGACGGCTTCCGCATCCGGCGCCGAGAGCCGGCCCCGATCGAAGTCGAGAAGCCTTTCGCGGCCGGGGCAGGATGTCCCCGGAACGGGCTGGGTTAACGGTGCCATGCGATCACCCCGCTCTCAACGCAGCGCATCTGCGGAACCGCATCTGTCTCGAAAACCGCTCTCAGAGGGTCTTGTAGGGTAGGCTTTAGCCTGCCAATCCCATGGATATTGAAGAGGCAGGCTAAAGCCTACCCTACAAGAAGACAGTCACGCTCTTCGTGAACACTTTCAGACATCCACGAGCTGGGCGAATTCCTCCCGGATGCGTCGGAGTATGTGCGACTTCGCCAGGTAGACCGCGTTGGCGGTCATCCCCAGATCCTGGGCGACATCCGCGGGGTGTTCCTCGCCGCAGACGACGCGCAGAAACGCCTGACGGGTTTTCTCCTCGCAGCTTTCCAGGATCAACTCCACGGCCCGACGCAAGAGAATCGGCCCGGGGTCCTCTTCGTCCGGAGCGGAATCGGTGCCCGGCTCGGTCGTCTCCTGCGCTTCGATCGAAGCGGCGCGGTCTCCTGATCCGATCTCCGTCGGGCTGTTCCGGCGCTGGAAGTCGAGCACGCGGGTACGGGTCACGGTCCGGAGCCACGCGCGGAACGAGTCTCCTTTCTGATCGTGGTGGAAGTGGTCGATCGACTCGAAGACCGTCCGAAAAACCTCCTGCCCCACGTCCGCCGCATCAGACTCCCGCAAACCGGACCATCGGCACCACGAGTAGATGAGCGGGCCGTACAGGTACACGAAGCGTCGCCACGCCTGCTCGTCCTTCGCCTTGAGCCGAACCAGCAGCGTCGTGGAGGTCGCTTCGAGAGGCTCATCAAAAGGAACGGTCGCGTCTGTCACGGTCCGATCTTCTCCGCCAGCCGTTGAGAGAAAGAGCACATCGAGGAAGGACGAAGGCCAAGGTTTCCGCGTTCGCCTGGAGGGTGGGATGGACTCTGTCTGGCGTGATTGCGTGGATGGATGCTTTCTGCCGCTCCGTGTCATGGACAAAGCTATGTAGTATAGATAATAAAAAATTGGGTATCGTAGATCAAGTTCCCGTGGAAATCGTGTTCGAACTTATCGCTCATCAGCCGTACAAGATATTTCGAGACGCCGGCGGTCCTGACCCCGGCGCGTCGGGGCCAGGCGGAGTTCGCCTGGTCCTTGAGCCTTCTTCCCTGGATCGAGAGCGAGCCCGCATGAGTGCATTGGTCGTTGCCGCCTCGCTGGACCTCTCGGTGCTGGTCCCGGTTTTCAACGAAGTGGACAATGTCGAACCGCTCCATGCCGAGCTGGACGCGGTGCTGCGGGGGCGGGGTCTTTCCTATGAGCTGATCTTCGTGGACGACGGCTCGACCGACGGCACCGCGGCGCGGCTGGGGGCCGTGCAGGCGCGGGACCCGGAGCACGTGCGGGTGGCGTTCTTGAAGCGCAACTGCGGCCAGACCGCCGCGCTCTCGGCCGGGCTCGATCTGGCGCGGGGGCGGGTGCTGGTACCGATGGACGGCGACCTTCAGAACGACCCGGCCGATATTCCCCGGCTCTTGGCGCGGCTGGAGGAGGGGTTCGACGTCGTCTCGGGCTGGCGGCGGCAGCGCAAGGATAAGTGGCTGACGCGCCGGCTGCCCTCGCAGCTTGCCAACCGGCTGATTGCGCGGCTCTCGGGCGTGCCCCTGCACGATTTCGGCTGCACGCTCAAGGCCTACCGGCGCGACGTGCTCGAAGGGGTCCGCCTCTACGGCGAGATGCACCGGTTCATCCCGATCTTCGCCGCCTGGCAGGGGGGCCGGGTGGCCGAGCTGGAGGTCCACCACCGCGCCGCGCACCGCCGGCCGGACGAAATACGGCCTGGGACGCACCTTCAACGTCGTGCTCGACCTGGTGCTGATCCGCTTCCTCCAACGCTACGCGCAGCGGCCCATGCACTTCTTCGGCCAGTTCGGCCTCTGGTCCTTCGGTCTGGGCGTGGTCTGTTTTTTCGGCATGCTCTATTTCAAGTACGTGTTCCCCTGGCCATACTTATGGTGGGGACGCGAGCTCCCGCCCAAGAGCTTCATTCAAACCCCGCTGCCCTCCATGATGGTCATGTTCGTGCTGGCCGGCGGCATGAGCGTTCTCCTGGGAGTTCAGTCCGAGTTGATCATGCGGACCTATTACGAGTCGCAAGCGAAGACCACCTACCTGCTGGGCGAGGTGCGCCAGGGCGCGCGGCGTGAGGATTGAATCGATCGGGACGTCGTCCCCGACGGCGAGGGGGTCTGGTTGATTCTGCGCCGTCGGCGGTACACTCAGACGGGATGGGGAAGGGCCGGTTCGGTCTGCGAGTGGCCCCGGATACCCTTCGGGGAGCGGCCGACGGTCAGTCTGAAGGATGGTCCGGCGATGAACGTTTCCAGCCCGGCCCCGGCCACATCCTGGCCGCATCGACCGCTCCGATCCGAGCGGTTCCTGGCGACGCTGGCCTCGTTTCCCCGCGTCGTGCTGGTCAGTCATATCAATCCCGATCCCGACGCGCTGGCGAGCATGCTTGGCCTGGAGGCGCTGATCCGGGCGCGGCAGTCGGAGAAGCCGGTGGTCAAGACGTTCGAGGGCATGATCGCCCGCGCCGAGAACCAGGCGATGGTGCATCTGGTGCCGATCGACGTGGAGCCGATCGAAACGGTGCCGGTCACGGCCGAGACGGCGGTCGTGATGGTGGACAGTCAGCCGAACACGGGCCGCCGCTGCGACGAGTCGCCGTGTCCGCTGATCGTGCTCGACCACCACGAGACCCCCGGCGTCTTGAACGGCGTGAAGTACTGCGACATCCGGCCCGACGTGGGCGCGACGAGCACGATCGTGACGGGCTACCTGATCGAGCAGGGCGTGGGCATCACGCCCCGGCTGGCCGCGGCGCTGTACTACGGGATCGACTCGGAAATCGCCGGTTATCCCCGCGAGGCCGGGCCGCTCGACGACGGCGCGCTGGTGTGGCTGTTCCCCCGCTGCGACAAGGACCTGCTCGCCCGCATTCGCAATCCCCGGCTGCCCCAGAGTTACTTCGCCACCTACCAGCACGCCCTGACCAATGCCTTCTTGTACCAGAACGTCGTCGTGGCCTGGTGCGGCGTGGTGCCGCAGCCGGACATCATCGCCGAGCTCGCCGATTTCTTCGTCCGGTTCGATCAGGTGTCGTGGGCGTTGACGGTCGGCCGCTTCGAGAACATGCTCAAGATGTCGGTCCGCTCGGACCACATGAACGGTCATTGCGGGGAATTGTTGCGGGAGGTCGTCCATGGTCTGGGCACCGCCGGGGGCCACGACAAGCGCGCCGGCGGCGCCGTCCCGATGGTCGAGACCAGCCCCGCCGCCATCGAAGGGCTCTTGACCACGATCCGCCAGCGCTTCCTGTCCCGCCTCCAGATCGACGAGCATCAGGGCCGCCGCCTGCTCGAATCGGCCCCCGCCATCGCGGCGCCGTGACTCGCCAGGCCGGACGCTGGCCGTGGTGGCCAGGCTGGGATGAGGACCCTTCCGGTGCTTCGGAGTTTCTTGATTCCAGATTCCAGATTTCAGATTCCAGATTTCAGATTCCAGATTCCAGACTCCAGACTCCGGACATCCGATCTTCGGAGCTGGAAGATCATCCGGAATCCGGAATCTGACATCCGGCATCCGAAATCCGGAATCTGACATCCGGCATCCGAAATCTGGAATCCGGAATCCGGAATCTGACATCCGGCATCCGAAATCTGGAATCCGGAATCCGGAATCTGACATCCGGCATCCGAAATCTGGAATCCGGAATCCGGAATCCGGAAGATACGGGGGCAAATCGACCCCGGAGCGTCCCCGGTGATTCGCCTTGCCGCCTGGTACAAACCTGGGCTAAATTGGCTGGGGTAGGTGTTTCCGTTCTGATTCCTGTCTCCAGGTCATGATGAGCTGTTCGATAGGGGGGATTCCGTGTGATGCCGTCATCCCCCCTCCCCGCCCCGCTGGAGATCTTTCTCCTCGGCCTGGTCGAATTCGAGGACATTCAGCACCTCCAGCGCCGGCTCGTCTATGATCTGGGCGAATCGAGCGGAAGCGGCGCGTTGATTCTTTGTGAGCATCCCCCGACGATCACGGTCGGTCGCGCAGGGAGCCGGTCGCATATCCGGCCCGACGACGACGAGCTCCGCCATGCGGGCATTCGCACGTACTGGATCAATCGCGGCGGCGGATGTGTGTTTCATCTGCCGGGACAGCTCGCGGCGTACGTCCTGCTGCCACTGAACGAGCGGGCCGGGGGCCTGGGGGCATTCCTGGACGGCCTGCACCGCGTCGTGCTGGGGGTCCTTGAGGACTTCGACCTGCGCGGGGATCTCCGGCCGGATGCGGCCGGCGTCTTTCTGGGCGGGCGCGGGTGGCGACGGTCGGCGTGGCGGTTCCTCGCTGGATCACCACCTATGGGATGACGCTCAACGTCGGCCCCTACTTGCGCCTTCGAGTTGTTGGAGGAGCCGGGTCCAGGCGCAGAGATCCTGCGGCAGACCTCGATGGAATTGCGCCGGCAACGGCCCGCGTCGATGGCGCGGGTGCGGGAAGCGGTCATCCACCGGCTGGAGGAGGTCTTCGGTTCTCGAGCGCCACCACCTTTATACCGACCATTCCTTGATCCGCCGCAAGGTGATCCCCTATGCCCACGTCTCGGTCTTCCGCTGAGCGGCCTGCCTTGCCGATCGTTTCCGGCGTCTCCGATCCCGCCGAACCCGCGCGGCGGCTGCCGACATGGCTCAAGCGGCGCATTCCCGCGGCGGGTGGCATGTACGCGACCGACCGGCTGGTGCGCGAGCTGCATCTGGAGACCATTTGCGAAAGCGCCCGCTGCCCGAACCGTGCCGAGTGCTGGACGCGCCGGACGGCGACGTTTTTGATCCTGGGAGAGGTCTGCACGCGTCCTTGCGGTTTCTGCGCGGTGCCGCGGGGCAAGCCCCAGCCCCCGGCCGCGGATGAACCCGAACGCGTCGCCGAGGCCTGCGCCCGACTGGGTCTGAAGCACGTCGTGCTCACCAGCGTGACCCGCGACGACCTGCCCGACGGCGGCGCCGACCATTTTCGCCGCTGTATTCTCGCGGTGCGCGCGCGTACCAGCGCGATCGTCGAGGTCCTGACGCCCGACTTCAACGGCGACGAAGCGGCTCTGGACGTGGTGCTCGCAGCGGATCCCGAAGTCTTCAATCACAATCTCGAAACCGTGGCGCGGCTGCAGCGCCACGTGCGGCGCAAGAGCCAGTATGCCGTCAGCCTGAAGGTGCTCGAATACGTCAAGCGGCGGCGGCCGGATCGGTTGACCAAGAGTGGTCTGATGCTGGGCCTGGGCGAGACGATCGAGGAAGTCATCGAGGCGTTGACCGACCTGCGCGGCCACGGCTGCGACCTGGTGACGATCGGCCAGTACCTGCAACCATCGCCGCGGCACCTGCCGGTCGCGCGTTTCGTGCGGCCGGAAGAGTTTGACGACCTGGGGCGGATCGCCCGGGCCCTGGGATTCCGCGACGTGGCCAGCGGACCGTTCGTGCGGTCGAGCTACCACGCCGACCGGCTCGCGGCGGCGAACCTGTGAGCCGTCGGACCTGTCTCAAAGAGTGCATGAGAGGCTTTCACCTGTGTAGCGGCGGCCGTCCCGGCCGCTCCGGATTCTTGAACGCCGGGGCGGCCGGGACGGCCGCCGCTACACAGAAAAGACCGGTCCGTTCTCTTTTCCTACCCGGCCGCCGGTTTCTGGCCCGGCGCCGGTGCGGTGTGGACCAGGGCCGCCGCCTCGTCGGCGACGATCTCGAAGAGGGAGTCCAGATGGCTCGACGCGAAGACGTCACGGACGACCACGTCCATGTGGCAGAGAATCAGTTCGCCGCCTTTCTGGATGACGCGGCGCCGCATGCTGACCATCTTCCCGAGCATTTCCGACGACACGTAGTTGATGCCCCGGAAACTCAGGATGATGCGGTGGTCGCCGAAACGGTTCACCAGGTCATAAAGCTCGTCGCCGACATTCTGGACCACGTCGCGTTCGAACAACAGTTCGACATCCTGGAAGCTGACGCCCAGAACGTTTTCGCCCAGGTGGTGGATGCGCAGGTAGCGCGCGAGCGGTTCCATGATCTGGCGACCTCCAGACGAGCAAGCGGGACCGACCCCGGAAGGTGCGCATTCGGTCCTCTCATTCTCGTTATACGATGCCGCCCGCACGATCGCCAGACGCCACACGGCGAATTTGCCCGCCGGGCGTGTGAAGGGCGTTCGCGTGCGCGGTGAATCGCGTTACACTGGAACGATCGACTTCCGACGGCCGCGCGGGCGAGGGTCCGCCGGCCGGTGTGCCAGCGAGGCTCTCCATGCCCGAAACCCTGTTCGAGAAAGTCTGGAAGCGCCACACGGTGGTGGCCCACGAGGACGCGACCCTGCTGTTCATCGACCGCCACCTGGTGCACGAAGTCACCAGCCCGCAGGCGTTCGAGGGCCTGCGTCTGAGCGGCCGGACCGTGCGCCGATCCGATTTGACGTTCGCGACCCCCGACCACAACGTTCCCACCGAGAACCAGTTTGATATCCGCGAGCCCATGTTGCGCCGGCAGGTCGAGACGCTGCGGGCCAACTGCCGCGAGTTCGGCCTGACGCTCTACGACGTGGGCAGCGGCCACCAGGGCATCGTCCACGTCATCGGGCCCGAGCTCGGGCTGACCTTGCCGGGGTTGACGATTGTCTGCGGCGACAGCCACACGAGCACCCATGGCGCTTTCGGCGCTGGCCTTCGGCATCGGCACCAGCGAGGTCGAGCACGTTCTGGCCACGCAGACGCTCTGGCAGGGCCGCCGCCCCACGTCGCTGGGGATCGAGATCACCGGCCAGCTTCCGCCCGGCCTGGAGCCCAAGGACATCATCCTGGCGATCATCCGGGCCCTCGGCACGGGAGCGCCACCGGCTGCGTCCTGGAATACTACGGCCCGGCCATCCGGCGCTGTCGATGGAAGGCCGGATGACCATCTGCAACATGTCGATCGAGGCCGGCGCCGCGCGGGTCTGATCGCGCCCGACGAGACGACGTTCGAATATCTGGCCAGCAAGGACCGTCCGTTCGCGCCCAAGGAGAATGCCTTCGAGGCGGCCGTCCAGGACTGGAAGTCGCTGCGGACCGAGGACGCGAGCGCGTTTGATCGTCATGTCCGCCTCGACGCCTCGTCCCTGGTGCCCCAAGTGACCTGGGGTACGAACCCGGCCATGACCATCGATGTCACGGGGGTCATTCCCGAGCCGGACCAGGTGCCCTTCGCCAGCCGCGAGGACGCCAAGCGGGCTCTGCAATACATGGGCTTGACGCCGGGCACGCCGGTGCGCGACATCGCCGTCGATGTGGTCTTCATCGGCTCGTGTACCAATGGCCGCATCGAGGATCTGCGCGGCCGCGCGCGTCTTCGAGGGCCGCAAGGTGGCCGCCGGGCGTGCGGGTCTTGATCGTCCCCGGCAGCGAGCCGGTCCGCGCTCAGGCCGAGGCCGAGGGGCTCGATCGCATCTTCCAGACCGCCGGCGCCGAGTGGCGGCAGTCGGGCTGTAGCATGTGCCTGGCCATGAACCCCGACAAGCTCACCCCGGGCCAGCGCTCGGCCAGCACCTCGAACCGCAACTTCGAAGGCCGCCAGGGACCCGGCGGCCGCACACACCTGGTCAGCCCCTCGATGGCCGCGGCGGCGGCGGTCACGGGGCATTTCACAGACGTCCGCGAATTACTCAACAGGAACTGAAAGACGGGATTCAACGCAAAGATCGCAAAGTACGCGAAGAAAAGAGACAGGGGAAAGGTAAAGAAAGAGAGACGAGTTCAGGAAGGAATGGAACGATTAATAAACGAGGGAAATGGGACTGCTTGTTAATTTCCTTTCTATTAATTTTCCTTCTTTCTTTCTTTCTTTCTTCTCTTCGCGTTCTTTGCGATCTTTGCGTTGAAATCCTCTTCCCCGGGGGTTTCATGGAACCGTTCGTCACGCATCGTGGTCGGGTTGCCGTGCTGGACTGGACTGACGTCAACACCGACTTGATCATCCCCGCCCGTTACTTGAAGCGGATCGAGCGCACCGGATACGGGCCGCTCTTGTTCGCGGACAAGCGTTACGTGCCCGGCGGGGCGCCGCCCGTCGATGCGCCCGAGAATCACGGTGCGCTGGCTCCCGAGTTTCCGCTCAACTGCGCCGGCACTGCAGGGCGCGAGCGTGCTCGTCGTCGGCCGGAACTTCGGTTGCGGGTCCAGCCGCGAGCATGCTGTCTGGGCGGTCCAGCAGGCGGGCTTCCGCGCGTTGATCGCCCCCGGCCAGAACGAAGGCTTCGCCGACATCTTCGAACAGAATGCCCTGAACAACGGCGTGCTGCCGATCGAGCTGCCGGACGAGTCCTGGAAGACGATCGCCGCGGCGGCCGGCGCCGAGGTCACGATCGATCTCGAACGCCAGAGAATCACCCTGCACACCGCACCCGAGGCGCGTATCCCCTTCGAGGTGCCCGAGACCAGCCGCCAGCGTCTCTTGCGCGGACTCGACGCGATCGCGGAGACGCTCCTGCAGGACGCGGCGATCCGCGTGTACGAGCGTCAGATGCCGCCGTGGGTGGTGCCGAACCTGGCGTGAGAGCGAGGTCGAGTTCGCAACGCTGAGGAATGTCGACTTCCCTTTCCGGCTCTCCCCCTTACCAAGGGGGAGTGGGAGGGGGTTCCGAGGGAAGCCGCGACGCACGGTCAGAACCCCCCTCCATCCCCCCTTGGTAAGGGGGGAAGCCAACCGAGGCCCGCCCATGAGTTCCCGGCGCGAGCGCACCCCACCGACCGTCGAGGAGCGGCTCTTTGAAGCCGGCTATGGGTTCGATTTCTTCCAGGCCGTGCGGTTGCTGCACCGCCTGGAGCCGGATCGTCCCCCGGTGGGCGGCAGCGGTCCGCCCCGCGTCGAGCCGGTCCGGTTCCGGGCGCATCTCTCGCTGAGCTTTCCGCCGAGCTCGATCCACGAGATCCTGCGGCCCAGCGAAGACCGGCCGACGCCCGAGCTGACGCAGCCCTTTCTCGGGCTGGTCGGTCCCAGCGGGGTGCTGCCGCGGCACTACACCGAGCTGCTCTGCCGCTTGAAGCGCGAGGAGAAAGGCCCGGAGGCCGGCGCGTTGCGCGACTGGCTTGACATCTTTCATCACCGGCTCACGTCGCTGTTCTACCGCGCCTGGGAGAAGTATCGTTTTCCCCTCGCGTTCGAGCGCGGCGAGGACGAGCGTCCCGAGCCCGACCTCTTCACCAGGACACTCTACAGCCTGATCGGTCTGCGCTCCGCCCCTTGCGCGGCCGGCTGACCGTCGCGACGAAACCACCCGAGGCGCGGCGGCTGGCCCAGGTCCAGGACCGCAGCCTGCTCTACTACAGCGGCCTCTTGAGCCATCGTCCCAAGAGCGCTCTGGGGCTGGAGGCGATCCTCCGCGACTACTTCGAGATCCCCGCCTCCGTCCGCCAGTTCCAGGGTGAGTGGCTGCTCCTCGATGACGCCAACCGCACCCGCATTGGCGACGACGAAGGCCACAATCAGCTTGGCCTGAGCGCGATCGTGGGCGACCGCGTCTGGGAAGTGCGGCACAAGATCCCGGCGCGTCTGGGGCCGTTGCGCTATCGCAAATTCCTCGAATTCCTTCCCGACCGCACGCTGGTCCCCGCGCGCAAGGCGGTCTTTCTGCTTGCCCACCTGATCCGGCTGTACGCGGGCCCCGAGATCGATTTCGACGTCCAGCTCGTGCTGATGGCGGCCGAGGTTCCCGAAACCCGCCTGACCGATGCCTCCGGAGAAGGCTCGCAGCTCGGCTGGAACTCGTGGCTCCGCACGGCCGTCCCGGCCGCCGACGCCGATGACGCCGTGTTCGCGGGAGACGAGGTGTTTGTGCTCGGCTGAGAGTCTGTTCTGAAAGCCCCGAAGGGGCGAAAGTGCCTAGCCCAGGGCGTTAGCCCTGGGAATCAGGGCGGGCGGAAGCCTACGACTTCCTTTCGCCCCTTCGGGGCTGCGGAGGGGGTTCTTGCGCCCGTTTCGCGGTCCCAGGGCTGACGCCCTGGGCTAGGCACTTTCGCCCCTTCGGGGCTGAAACCGAAATCGCCGGATACCCCCTTCTGGGACAGACTCTCACTCCTCGTTCAAACTTCGAATGCCCAGCTCACGCGCCATCGAGCTGAGAACGTCGTTGTTGCGCACCAGGGCCTTCATGAGGTCAGGGAAGGGAAGCTGGCCCAGCTCGATGGCTTTTTCGAGCAGGTACGGGACGGGGCTATGCGGCTCGATGGCCTTGAGCTGGGCGGCGGCCTGGGAGACCGTCAGGAAGATCTGGTCGCGGGTCTGGAGCTTGGTCGCGCCGCCGCTGGCCGCGCCGACTTCGGCTCCCTCCGGGGTTGCGGCCTGATCGATGGCGATGGGCGGGGGGCCTTTTTCCTTGAGGATCGATTGCGCCAGCGACTGGCACTCGACCAGGGCCGACCGGAAGTTGTGCAGCGACGGTGCCTGACGGCCCATCTTCGCGTCGAGCAAAACGAGGAGTTGCTTCAGCTCCTCGACCGCCTGGTTGATGTCGTCGGCTGTGTTCTGGCAGGACTCGTAGGAAGCATTCTGGATGGCCTTATCGCGGGTCGTCTTGTCAGCGGTCTGGTTCCAGCGCGCGAATGAGTACGCGTCGTCGGGCGCAAGCACGACGGGCGCGTTGCGCAGGCTGTTCGGGAACAGCGAACCGCGCTGGGTATCGTCGAGCCAGAAGAACGGCGCGGCGCGGATTTCCAGATCATCCTCGGTTTCGACGACCGGCCGGAGTCGGTCCCAGGCTTCCTCCACGAGTCGCCGCAATACCGTCAAGCCGTCACGTAATCCCGCGAAGCCGTAGATCTTGGTCAGGGCTTCGAGCAGGCGGGCCGCCACCTTCAGGTCTTTCGACGTGCCGGCCAGAGTGCTCATCGCCAGGTCGCGCACGCCGTCCCAGTCGGCCGCCACGAAATCATCGGGACGACGCGGGTCGTCCTTGTCATAGTCGGCCGGGTTGATTTCCTTGCGGGATTGCTCAAGCTTCTCATTGACCTGATAGGGCACGCTCTCGCCCGCCGGATCGTGGCCCGGAATCGGGCCCACCAGAACATCCAGATTTTCCAGGACCGGTGGACTGGCCATGATTGTCCGATCCGACGGGTTCTCATGGAACGGGTTTCACCTCGACTCTAGACGGCCAGGAGGGCAAACGCAAGCACTCACCTGTCGAAGAAGAACCGTTTGAGGAGAGATGCCATGCCTGAGCTTCGTGACGAGGCTCCGCTCCAGTGGGAGGATGCCGCCGCGATCGCCGCCGTGCGGGACGCTCTGGAGCGTGCCGACTATCGTGAGCGGCCGGTCGTCAAGGCGCTCGGCCTGGAGAGCGCCGCGGAGATGAGCTTCCGGCCCGGCCAGCGTTCGACGTATGCCCACCGCGTCGGCGGCGACCGGTCCCTCGATGTTTTCATCCGCCTGTTCATGCTCGGCATGGACGTGAGCATGGACGACTTTCAGCGCGTGGTCGCTCCCAGCGATCCGGCCGCCTGGGTTGACCTCGGGCTGGTGGCAACCGATGCGGGCCGGGTACTGGCAAACCTGGCCCTCTTGCCGTTTCAAGATCTCGTTCTGGCCAGCGATGCCGCCTGGCTCCGCAACGCCCGCCTGCGGAATTTCGTCATGGGGACGACCGGGAGCACGGTTGAACTGACGCGGTTGACGATCCGTCGCCCGGTGGGGCGCGTCCTCGACGTGGGCTGCGGCGGCGGGATTCATGCGATCCTGGCGGCGGCCCATGCCGGCGCGGTCGTGGGGGTGGATATCAACGCCCGGGCCCTCAATCTGGCCCGATTCAACGCCCGGCTCAACGGCCGCGACAACGTCGAATTTTGCCAGGGCGATCTCCTCGCGCCGGTCCAGGGCGAACGGTTCGACCAGATCGTCACCAACCCGCCGTTCGTGATCTCGCCGATGAGCGAGTATTTGTTCCGCGACTCCGGCCACCGTCGCGACGACATCACCGCCGAGCTGACGTCGGCACTTCCCGAGTACCTGGAAGAGGGCGGCTTCGCGCAGATCATCTGTGAATGGGTCGATCTCGCGGGCCAGAGCGGACGCGAACGGATGGCCGGCTGGATCGCCGGGCGGGGTTGTGACGCCTGGGTCTTGCAGTTCGGCCGGACCGCTCCCGAGACGTATGCCAGCGCCTGGGTCGAGACCGAGGTCGGCAACGACGTGGAGCGTGCTCAACATGAGTTTGCGCGGTGGATGACCTATTTCGAGGCGGAGAAGATCGAGGCGATCCGTTACGGCGTGGTGACCTTGCGGCGCCGCGCCGGCGCGTTGAACTGGCTGCGCATCGACGAGGCCCCCCCGACCCTGAACGGTCCGTGCGGGGCGTCGGTCTGGAACGGCTTCCAACTGCGCGACTTCCTCGAAACGGTCCGCGACGACGCGGCTTTTTTGGCCGCTCGCCTGCACATGAACCCCGCGCTGCAATGGGAACAGATCCTGCGACCAACCGCGGAGTCCTGGCAAGTGCTCGCCGGTCGCGTGCGATTTTCGCAGGGGCTGTGCTATTCCGGCACGATTGACATGGCGGCCTACGAGCTGCTCAATGGCTGTCGGGGAGCCAAGCCGCTCAGCGCGGTCCTGGAACGCATCGCGGCCGTCACGGGCAGCCCGGTCGCGTCGTTCCAGGAAGGCTGCCTGCACGTGACCCGGGGCCTGATCGAGCAGGGTTTCCTGGTGCCCGAGGGGCTGGAGCTCGATTCTTGAGCGTGGCGGTGGACTCCAGTCTTGTAGGCTAGGTCTGGACCCAGCTCAACAACGCCTTGGCCTGGGTGTCGCGGTGTGATCTCGCCTGGGGAAAGCTGGGTCCAGACCCAGCCTACAAGAGAACAAATCTCCATTCACGGCCGCACGGCTTTGACCTTCCACCCTGGTCGGAGTCGCCCTCAGCCTTGGCAGGGGCCCCGAGCCAAGTGGGGTTTCCCGGCTCGGTGACGACCCATTCTCCCGGCTTTCAAGCCGCTGGTGATTTCCCGCATCCCATCCTGGTACAAGCCGATCGTCACGTTTCGGGCTTCGACCACGTCTTGATCGTTCACGATGAAAAGCATGATCCGCCCTTGCTTGGATTCCAGGACGCTGTCGGGAACCAGCATGGCATCATGAGGCGGGCTGAGCACCAGCCGGACGTGCGCGGTCATGCCGAGCAGGATGAGATGATCCGGGTTGGGAATGGACGTCGTCCAGCGGCACGTCGCGGTCTGCGGGTCGATATGAATGTTGCGCGTCTCGACGTGGCCGGCATGCGGCCAATCGTTCTCGTCGGCGAAGGCCACCAAGACCGGCAGCCCCGCGTCGCCCGCGGGCGGCTTGCGCTGAAACCGCAGAACGGTTCTCTCATCGACATCGAAGCCGATGACGATCGGATCGGTCACGATGAGGGTGGCGAGTACGGTCTGGTTGGCGACGACCAGTTCGCCGGGCGTTGGCAGCGCGGAGGCGATCTGGCCGCTGAGGGCGCAAGAATCCGGGTACTTTCGAGATGGAGCCGCGCGAGATCACACACGGCTTTGGCCGCCTGCACGCGGGCCTCGGCCTCGGCGTGCGCCGGTGGCCCGTTCGAGTTCCTCGCGGCTCACTGCGGCCTGTTTCACCATCTGGTTGATGCGCTCATATTCCGCGGTCGTGTGCTTGAGCCGGGCCTCGCAGCGCTGGAGCTCCGCCTCGGTCCGCGCCAGCTCGGCCTGGTACGGGCGACCGTCGATTTCGAATAGCAGCTCGCCCGTCTTCACGGAATGCCCAGACAGAGCATGGACCTTTTCCAACACGCCGCCGACGCGGGCCCGGATCTCGACCTTCTGCGCGGCTCGGCCCGTCCCAGGAAATCGAGGGTTTCGCGGATCGACTTCTGCGCCGGCTGGCACACCCGAACCTGGACGCGCGGCGCCGGGGCCTCCTCCTGGGCTCGGGAGACGGTCCCGATCAGGGTCATGGTCGTGGCCAGCAGCGCCGCTGTCGTCCAAGCACCCGTACATTGTCCGTTCATGGGGGCCCTTCCTGTGTCTGTTCGCCCGCGGACTGATTCGGGGAAAGCACCTGCGATTGTACGGCATCCCCAAGCTGGAGGAAAATGGTCGGGTGAGACATCATGGGGATGAATGAGGGTGTACGAGGGGGCCTTCTCTGTGTAGCGGCGGCCGTCCCGGCCGCTCCGGTATGGAAGTCCGGAGCGGCCGAGACGGCCGCCGCTACACAGAAGAAGACCGGCGATCCCCTCCTCATACATGGTCTGAAGGGCGGGAATCGGGGAGGCTCTCTCTTGGCGGCGGTGCGCGGTGGTGGGTTCACGACGCTGGATGGCGCGGCCGTAGTGCTGGGGGCATCGGTCGCCGCGGTGCACGTCCGCAGTTTGGCGGTGGTGGCGGAGGGTCATCCCGGACCGGTCGGCTGGGTCTTCATCTGGATGGTATTCGCGGGACTGGCCGTGACGGCGGCGGGCCCGTTTGTGTTTCTCGGCCGCCGGTACCTCCGCCGCCAGGAGGGTTATCCGCGCGTCGGCGACGGGCTCTGGCTGGTGCTGGGGATTCCCTGGCTGCTGTCGGCGCCGTTGTATCCCGAGGCGGTGTACGCGCCCGTGCTCTCGCTCAGTCTTGCCGTCGCGTGCCTGACGAGTCTGATCGTGGTCTGGCGCGCCTGGGTCTTCACGACGGTGAAGCCGCCCCGCCCCGAGGACGAGAACGTCCCGGGATCGTGGACCGAACGCATCGGGCTGATCCTGGCGGTGGCCTGGCCGATTCAGTGCGGCTTCGGGCTGGTCGTGCTGGGTTCGTGACCAAAACGACCAGGGAGGAAACCTGGAAGGGGGCTGCTATAATACCTCGGAAGAGATCGTGACCGCGGCAGCCGGGGGCGAGCGACCATGCGACGGGATATCGACGACGCCTTGCGCGGCTGGCCTTTCGAACCGGGGTCCGGAGAGGTGCTGGCGCGGGTGGTCAAGGCCAAGGACGGCCGGTTGCTGGTCCAGGTCCGCGTCGAGCTGGGCGTACTCCAGATGGAATCCGAGGGCCGTCCCGACGGCGAACGGCCGCACGGCTTCCCGACGTATCTGGATTATCTCCAGTCGCGTGCCGCCGACGACGGCGGCGCGGGCAAGGCGAAGAACCACGCCTGGACCATGCAGCCCGACCACTGCGCCGAGGCCGATCGCGAGTTCGTCCAGTTTTATCATCGCCGGGTCGCCTGGCTGGCCCTCCAGCGTTTCGATCGCGCCCTGCAGGATGCCGACCACACGATGGGCTTGATGGACTTCGTCGCCCAGCACGGCATGAACGAGGATTACATCGCCTCGCACGAGCGTCTGCGCGGCCTCGTCCTGTTCCACCGCACCCAGGCGGCCACGGCCCTGGCCCTCGAACGCCGCCGCCCGGACGAGGCCGTCGACGCGATCCAGGAAGGGATTTCGCGCCTCGAACAGCACCAGCAGGAATGGGAGCAGGAGCGTGACCCCGAGGCCGTGCCCGATCCGACCCTGATCGATCAGCTTCATCACATCGAAGAAGAGATCCGCAAGCACTTCACCGTGCCCAAGACGCTCCGCGAGCAGCTTGACGAGGCCGTCGCCCGCGAGGACTACGAGCGCGCCGCCCGCCTCCGCGACCAGATCCGCGCCGCGGGCCGCGTTGAGCACCTGCCCCTGGCCGGTGGCGCATAGGCTCGGAAGCCGACGCCAGCGAGTGCATCGCCGGAAAGCCCGATGGCAGCGAATGCATTTCAGAATAGATGCACTTGCTGGCGCGTCGGGCTTCCAGGGCATCGGCGTTGCTCAAGACCAATCCACGCGCCGGGCGGCGAAGATCGGCCCCTCCACGCAGACGCGGCGGAGGTCGGTCGCGCCGTCGGCCTGGCGGATCGGCACCACGCAACTAAAGCAGGCGCCGAAGCCGCAGGCCATGTGGTTTTCCAGCGAGACATCACAGGAAAGCTCATACCGCTCGACCAGCTTCGCCAGCGTGGCCAGCATCGGCGCGGGGCCGCAGCCGACGACCTTCGCCGGGCGCTCGCCGCGTTCGAGCCGCCGCGCCAGCAGGTCGGTCGCAAAGCCGCGACGGCCGGCCGAGCCGTCATTGGTGGCCACCTCGACGGCGATGCCCGCGGCGCGGAAGTCCTCGACGCCCGCCAGCAGGTCGGCCGTGCGTACGCCGTAAAGCATCGTGACCGAGGTGGCCCGAGCGCGGAAGCGTCGTGCGCTTCCGTGCCATACTCGGCCGCCCCGAGCCACCAACGGCCCAGGGCCAGAAAAGGCGTCTGGCCAATGCCGCCGGCCACACAGACCACCGGGCCCGCCGGCGGCGCACCAAAGCCGTTGCCCAGCGGCCCCCAGATCTTGACCGGATCGCCCGGACGCCGCTCGGCCAGCGCGGCCGTGCCTTTGCCGACCACCACGTACACCACGTCGATCGCGGCCGGCCGGCCGGCCGCATCGCGCACCACGTCGTACAGCGCGAAGGGACGACCGAGCAGAGGATCACTCCCGCTCACGCCCGGCCGGATCATCACAAACTGTCCGGGCCGGATCGTCCGCGCCATCTCGGGATCATCCAGCCGGAGCCGGAACGTGTCGCGGGCGATCGAGATATTCTCGGCCACCCGCACGGTGCGACAGCCCGCGCAAGACGGGGCGACGTGGTCCTCCAAGCCGGTCCTCTCCCAGTAGGTCGTGCGTTGGAATCGCACCTGTCCGCTTCGTCGGGCAAGACGGCCTATGGCTGGCGGTCTATCACACAGCCCTGACGAAGCTGATAGCTGACGTGGGTCTACGCCGGATGCACGAATCCGGCATCAGTCGATCCGACCGCATCAGCCATCCTCGTCATCCATCCTGCGCCGGTCCGTGCGGCCGCCGCCGTCGCTTCAACAGCGGGGCCGGTTTGGCGCTGCGCGGCGGGCGGGGCGGAGTCCGGCGGGACGTGCCGGGTCGGGCCTCGTCCTCGTTGTCGAGGCGTCGCACCGAGCCTGTCATGCCCAGGATCTTCGGTCCGCGCGGCTTCTGTGGCGGTGGCGGCACATCCCGGGGCGCCGGCGGCGGCGCGGTGCGCGGCCGAGAGGTACCGAGCCGCAGCCGCGGACCCGTTCCGGCGGGCCGCGGTGGGGCTTCTGGGGAGGGCGGCGGCTGGGCTGGGCGGACAGCGGGGCGCGGTTCCGGCGGGCGTGCCGGCACGCGGTCCGGGCGCGGGGCGCCTCTCCGGGGCCCGGAAACAGGCCGCTCCTCGAAGCGGCGGCCCGAGGGAACGGGGATGCCGTCAGCCACTTTGCGCAAGAGATCGACCTCATGCGCGGTCAGGTGCCGCCAGGCCCCCGGCTTGAGACCCTTCAGCGAGATCGGGCCGACCGTCACGCGGGTCAGCGACATGACCTTGTGGCCCATCTGCGCGAGCATCCGCCGGACCTCGCGGTTCTTGCCCTCGGCCAGCACCATTTCCAGGATGGTGGCCTCGCCCTGCTTGCCGGCGATGCGGACGTGCTTCGCCCGCACCTTGCCTTCGGACAGCCAGACGCCTTCCGTCACCTTCGCGAGGACCTCCGGCGTGGGCGAGCCGGCCACGACCGCGCGATAGACCTTCTCGACCCCGTACTTCGGGTGCGTCAGCTTGTTCGCCAGCTCGCCGTCGTTGGTCAGGATCATCAGGCCGATGCTCGCCTCATCGAGCCGCCCGACGGCGAAGACCCGCTCGGGAATGTCGGGCACCAGGTCGACGACGCGCGGCCGGCCGGCCGGGTCCGCGTTCGTCGAGACGTAGCCCTTGGGCTTGTTGACGGCGAGATAGACCATCGCTCGGCGCGGATCGGCTCGCCATCGACGGCGACCTTGTGGCGGTGCGGATCGACCCGCGATCCCAGCTCGCGGACGACCTGTCCGTCCACGGTCACGCGGCCCTGGAGAATGAACTCCTCGCAGGCCCGCCGCGAGCCCAGGCCCGCATGTGCCAGCACTTTCTGGAGCCGGTCCCCTTCCTGCGCGTCGCGGGCGTCGCCAGGCGGGGGCGCCGCGGACCGGCGGCCGGCTTGTGCGGCCCGGGACCAGCCGCTTTGCGCGCTCCGGGACCAGCCGGCTGGCGCGCCGCGGGAGACGATCCCGGCTTCTTGTACGGACGTCGTTGTGCCATGAACGCATCTTTCTGAAAGGCTCTCCGGGAAGCCTGGTCTTAGCCCCGAAGGGGCGGCAGTGAATAGCCCAGGGCGTCAGCCCTGGGTCGAACGAGGCGTCTCCACCACCCTCCGTAGCCCCGTAGGGGCGACAGACGGAAGCCGCTGCCCCGTTGGACCTTCTGTCGCCCCTGCGGGGCTGCCGCGGAGGATCATGTCGCGGTGTCCAACTCCCCAGGGCTGACGCCCTGGGCTATTCACTGCCGCCCCTTCGGGGCTAAAACCGGACTTCTCGGATCGCCTCTGACTGGGGCCGCCAAGGGGGCCGCCGTTCTCGACTATTCTAATGATCGCTCAGGGCGGGGTCTGCGCGATTCTCGGCGCGGGCTGTTCGCGGGTCATGCAGTGGAAGGCGCCGAGGCCCCAGACCAGGTCGAGAGCGTGGATGCCAATGACGGTGCGATCGGGGAACAGGGTCTCGAACGTGGCGAGGGCGGCGCGGTCGGCCGGATCATTGAAGGTCGGCACGAACACGGCGCCGTTGGCGAGGAGGAAGTTCGCATAACTGGCCGGCAACCGCTGCCCTGCGAAAACCACCGGCCGGGGCATGGGCAGCGTCACGACGTTCAGCAGCCGGCCGTCCTGGTCGCGGGACGCGTGCAGACGCTCCAGGTTCTCGCGCAGGGGATCGTGGTTCGGGTCCGCGGGATCGCGCTCGATGACGGTGACGACGGTCTGAGGATCGACGAAGCGGGCCAGGTCGTCGACGTGGCCGTGCGTATCGTCGCCGACGAGGCCGCGCCCGAGCCAGATCACGCGGTTGATGCCGAGGAAATCGTGCAACGCACCTTCCATCTGCTCGCGGGTCAGCCCCGGGTTGCGCGTCTGCACGTCGCTCAGGAGGCATTCCTCGGTGGTCAGAAGGCAGCCCCGGCCGTTCGTGTCGATCGCGCCGCCTTCGAGGACGAGGGGCACCCACGTCTCGTCACGGCGCACCCGGGGCACGAAGCGCCGAATGCCCAGGAGACGGGAGAGCGCGCGGCCGATCTTCGCGTCCCGATGGAAGTCGTCGTACTTGGCCCAGCCGTTAAACGACCAGCAGACCAGGGCGAGCGCATCGGTCTCGGTGCGGGCGCGGTCCAGGACGACGAAGCTCGGCAGAGAGTCGCGGGTCCAGGACCGATCGGTGCGCGCCGGGACGAAGCGCACGCGGCCCGGATCGACCCCGGCGCGGTCGAGGCGGTCGGCCGCGCGACGCTGGGCTTTCTCGCTGTGGATGAGGATCGAGACCGGCTCGAATCGGCTCAACTGGCGGACGAAATCGACGTAGACCCACGGAATCGGCCCGAAGCGGCCGGGCCAGTCATCGCGGTTGTGGGGCCAGGCCAGCCAGGTGGTGGCGTGGGGCTCCCACTCGGCGGGCAGGCGATAGCCGAGCGCGGCGGGCGTCTTGGGCTGGAGAGGGTCGGTCGTGTTCAATCGAGGAACCGCTGGGTGAGAGGTCCGTAAGCGTCGATCCGGCGGTCGCGCAAGAACGGCCACTGGCGGCGCACATCCTCCATCAGGGCGGGATCACACGTGGCGATGAGCACCTCCTCGGTCGTCGCGCCCGCCTGGGCCAGGATACGGCCGAAGGGATCGCACAGAAACGAGCCGCCCCAGAATTCGAGGCCGCCCGCGGCCGGGCCCTCGTGACCGATCCGGTTCACGCTGGCGACGAAGATCCCGTTGGCGATGGCATGGGCGCGTTGCACGGTGCGCCACGCGTCGGTCTGCGCGGCGCCGAACTCGGCCTTCTCGCCCGGGTGCCAGCCGATGGCCGTCGGATAGAACAGGATGTCCGCGCCGCGCAGCGCCGTCAAGCGGGCGGCCTCGGGATACCACTGGTCCCAGCAGACGAGCGGGCCCACCCGGGCGTGTTTCGTGGCGATCGCCTGGAACCCGAGATCGCCCGGCGTGAAGTAATACTTCTCGTAATAGAGCGGATCGTCGGGAATGTGCATTTTCCGATAAAGGCCCCGGATCGTCCCGTCGGCATCGAGCACGACCGCCGTGTTGTGATACAGTCCCGCGGCGCGGCGCTCGAAGATCGAGCCGACGAGGCTCATGCCCGTCTCCCGCGCCACCGCCGCGAGGGCCTCGGTGGTCGGGCCGGGAATCGGCTCGGCCAGGTCGAACCGGGCCGGGTCTTCCACCTGGCAAAAGTACGTCGTGCGGAACAGCTCGGGCAAGCACGCAATCTGCACGCCCCGCGCGGCGGCCGCGCGCAAGAAGCGCAGGCGCGGCCGAGATTGGCCTCGGGATCAGGCGAACAGCGCATCTGCACCAGTCCGACCGTGAACGTGCGTGCGGGTTGTGCCATGGTTTGTCTCGCCCGGGGACGTCCGCGCGCCTTCATTTTAGCGTCCTTCCGCGTGAACGCGAAATGGCCTGCGCGTGTCGGACCCGGTACATTACAATGAACGCGTGCAAGGGCGTTCGTGCAAGGGAGGGTGGAGGTCAGGATGGGTGCGGAGAACGGTTCAGGGTCGTCCGGGGTGCAGGGCGAGCGCTGGGTGGTGACGGCCGCCTTGATGCTGGCGATGGCGGTCTCGGCGCTGGAACAAACCGTCGTTTCGCCCGCGATGCCGACGATCATCGCCACCCTGCGGGGCGCGACGATCTATCCGTGGGTCTTCTCGGCGTTCCTGCTGGCCTCCACGGTCACGACGCCCATCTATGGCAAGCTGGCCGACCTGCTCGGACGCAAGCGCGTGCTGTTGTTCGGCCTCGGACTCTTTGCGCCTGGGATCGATGCTCTCGGGCCTGTCCCGGAGCATGCCCGAGTTGATCGCGATGCGGGTCTTGCAAGGGATCGGCGCGGGGGCCGTCGCGCCGATCATCTTGACCTTGCTGAGCGACCTGTACACGCTGGAAGAGCGGGCCAAGGTGCAGGGCCTTTTTAGCGGCGTCTGGGGTGTCGCCGGGCTGGGAGGACCCGCCCTCGGGGGTGTCTTGACCGTTCACCTATCGTGGCGCTGGGTCTTCTTTGTCTCCGTACCGTTCGCCGTTGTGGCCTTCTGGGTGCTCGCCAGGCACGTTCACGAGCACGTCGAAGAGCGGGAGGTCCAGCCGATCGACTGGTCGGGAGCCGCCCTGCTCGCGTGTGGATCGTCCTTGTTGCTGCTGTCGGTGCTGGGAGGCGCCGATCGGGGGCGGTTCATCGAGGCGGGTCTGATCGGGCTGGCGGTGACGCTGCTGGTCGCGTTCATCAGCCAGGAGTTGCGCGCCGCCGATCCGATCCTGCCGCCCGACCTCATGACGCGGCCGACGATCGCCGCGGCCATCGTGGGCAACTTTCTGATCGGCGGGTTGATGCTGGCGATCGACATGTTCATCCCGCTTTACATTCAAGGCGTGCGCGGGGGCAGCGCCGAGCAAGCCGGGGCCATCATCACGCCGCTGTTCGTCGCCTGGTCGATCAGTGTGACGATCGCGGCCCAGATCGTGGTACGGCTGGGATTCCGGCGGACGTGCCTGCTGGGATCGGCGATCATCGCCCTCGGCAGCCTGGCCCTGATCGCCGGCGCGTCGCAGCCCGAGCGGTGCATACCGGCCTTTTTCGCCGGGATGGTGCTGATCGGGCTGGGCATGGGGCCGACGGCCTTGAGCTTCCTGTTGAGCGTGCAGAACAGCGTGCCCTGGAACCGTCGCGGCGTGGCAACCGGGGCGGTGGCGTTCTTCCGCATGATCGGCGGGGCGCTGGGGGTCGGCGTGCTGGGAGCCGTGCAAGGCTTTTCGCTGGCCCGGCGGCTCGCCGCCACGCGCGGCATCGACCTGAACGCCGCTTTGCGGCCGGAAACGCATTACTTGCTCAGCCGCGGCCAGCTTGAGACGGTGCAAGCGGCGCTCGGGGCGTCGCTGTGGGATGTCTTCCTGTTGATGTTCATCGTGACTCTCTTGAGCCTGACGTGCAGCCTCTGGCTCCCCGCCGGCCGGGCCGTCTCGCGCGTGGGCCGCACCGAGACCGAGGACTGGGACGACCTGCCGCGGGCGATGCCGGCGGCCGTCGAAGTCTGAGAGCGTGAACGAGACGATCTTGTAGGGTAGGCTTTAGCCTGCCGATCCCATAAGGATCAAACGGAAATGGGAACGGCAGGCTAAAGCCTACCCTACGAGCTGTTCTCCGCGCTCTTCGTTCATTCTCTGCTGAGGACCAACACATGCCCCGCATCGAGCATTTCGCGCTCTTCGCCGACGACCTCGAACCGTTGCGGCGGTTCTACCAGGAGGTCTTCGGCATGACGGTGCTCGTGGACAACAGCCAGGCCCCGGTGCGCGGCTACTTCCTGAGCGATGGCGCCGGGGGCGTGCTCGAGCTCATCGAGCGTCCGGGCGGCGTGCCGGCGGCCGACACCCGCTACATCTGCCACGCCGCCTTCTTCGTGGACGACTACGACGCGGCCCGCGCCGTCATCGCCCAGCGCGGCATCCGGTTCGAGACCGATACCGCCGTCGAGACGCCGACCATGCGGACCTCGTTCTTCCACGATCCGGAAGGCAACCGCTGCCAGATCGTCTGGCGCCCCCGCCCGCTGGGTACCTGAGCGAAGTCGTGAAGTCTTGTAGGGCGGGTCAGCGCAGCGCAACCCACCATCAATCCATGTGAATCGGTGGGTTGCGCTGCGCTGACCCACCCTACAAGACTGGCCACGGCCAAGTAAGCCGGTCGGGTGCGTCAAGGCCGCGCCGACGCACCGGCCGCCATCCCGCCCATCGAGAGATGGTGATGGAAACGGTGCGTCGGCGCGGCCTCGACGCACCCGACTGATTACCGACTCAACACGCACGGGGCGTCAGACAGTATAAGTCGAGCTGGCCGTCGTGCCGCCGCGGCCGGTCCAGTTGGTGTGGAAGAACTGGCCGCGGGGCTGGTCGACGCGCTCGTAGGTGTGGGCGCCGAAGTAGTCGCGCTGGGCCTGGAGCAGGTTGGCGGGCAGCCGCCCGCAGCGGTAGCCGTCGTAAGTAGGCCAGGGCCGAGGTCATCGCCGGCAGCGGGATGCCCGTGGGTGACGGCCGCGGCGCAGACCCGCCGCCAGCCGGCCTGGCAGCGGTCGATCTCGCCGCGTGAAGTACGGGTCGAGCAGCAGGTTCGTCGAGCTTCGGGATTGCGGTCGAACGCCTCCTTGATCTTGCCGAGGAAGGCGCTGCGGATGATGCAGCCGCCGCGCCACATCAGGGCGACGCCGCCGTTGTTGATCTCCCAGCTCGGACTCCTTGGCCATCGCGTTCATCAGGGCGTAGCCCTGGGCGTAGGAGATGATCTTGCTGGCGTAGAGGGCCATCTCGATGTCGTCGATGAACGCCTGGCGGTCGCCCGTCGAACTTGGCCGTGGGGCCGCTCGAGGACCTTGGCGGCGGCGACGCGCTCGTCCTTCTGGGCCGAGAGGCAGCGGGCGAAGACCGCCTCGGCGATCAGGGTCAGCGGGACGCCCAGGTCGAGCGCCGAGATCACCGTCCACTTGCCGGTGCCCTTCTGGCCGGCGGTGTCGAGGATCAGGTCGACCAGCGGCTTGCCGGTCTCGGGGTCGTTGTAGCCGAAGATGTCGCGGGTGATCTCGATCAGGTAGCTGTCGAGCGGGCCCGTGTTCCAGCGGGCGAAGACGTCGTGCATGGCGTCGGGCGTCCAGGCCGAGCAGCTCGCTGCATGAGGTGGTAGGCCTCGCAGATGAGCTGCATGTCGCCGTATTCGATGCCGTTGTGGACCATCTTGACGTAGTGGCCGGCGCCCTCGGGGCCGACCCAGTCGCAGCAGGGCGTGCCGTCGGCGACCTTGGCGGCGATGGCCTGGAAGATCGGCTTGACGTGCGGCCAGGCCGTCGGGATTGCCGCCGGGCATGATCGACGGGCCCTTGAGCGCCCCTTCCTCGCCGCCCGAGACGCCGGTGCCGATGAAGAGCAGGCCCTTTGCCTTCGAGGCCCGGGTGCGCCGGGTCGTGTCGGGGTAGTGCGGTGTTGCCGCCGTCGATGAGGATGTCGCCCGGCTCGAGCAGCGGGGCCAGCTCGTCGATGACCTCGTCGACCGGCCGGCCCGGCCTTGACCATGATCATGACCTTGCGCGGCCGCTTCAGCGCGGCGACCAGCTCCTCGACGCGAGTGGCAGCCGACGATCTTCTTGCCCTTGGCCGCGGCCGTCGACGAACTCGTCGACCTTCGACGTGGTGCGGTTGAAGACCGCCACGGTGAAGCCGTGGCTCTCCATGTTCAGGACGAGGTTCTCGCCCATCACGGCCAGGCCGATCAGGCCGATGTCGGCGGTCGGAGCGTTGCTAGCCATCGACAAAGCCCTTGCGCAGCGGGGAACGGTTGGAAAGGCCGTATTCTACCAGAGAAGGCCCGACCCGAACACGGGGCCGGTGCGCCGCCGCGCTGTCCGCCTCCAGCCTTCAAGTATCGTTTCGACCGCCCAAATCGAGTTGCCATCTTTACCCGCCGGCCATCCTGGCGCATTTAGAGCGGCTTCCGTTTGGGTGGCGTCCTTTCTCAGTAAGCCCGAAGCGCCAGCGAGTGCATTTCTGCGGGGCCCCAGAGAGCGAATGCACTCGCTGGCGCTTCGGGCTGGCAGGACGGATGAGCGACGCCATCGTGAACCGCTCCAGGTTCGTTCGGCGCCGGGCCTGGCGGGTCGAGGCGGCCTGATACGACCATCTCGTCGGGGGACAGCGACGTTCCCGGGTTGCGTCGCTCCGGAGCGATTGTCTTGTTCGGGGCTTCGTGTAGGATCTGTCCAGTACCCCAGAGCCCGGAGCCGCGCTGGCACGAAAGCAGGCTCGGAATCCGACCCCGCCGCGGTTTGGCACGGGGCCATTCCCTCTGGGCTTGAGTGAGGCATGGCGGGGACGCAAACGACGAACGTGACGACCCGGAGCATGGCTCACGGTGAACCCTTCTGACCAGCCTCATCTGACGGCGATCGAGAAATATCGTGACGAGGTCGCCGCTTTGCCGAACGAGTCGGCGAAGACGCAGCGGTTCCTCGCGCTCGTGTCCGAGCTGTTCCCCGGTTCCGATATCGTCGGCCTGATCAGCCAGGGGATCGAGAAACGGGTACGGCTCGGGACCAAGCGACGGCGCATCGACAGTTATTTCGGCAACGCGCTGATCGAGTTTGAAAAGAGCCTCGACGTCAGCCTCACGACCGCCGAGAAGCAACTCCGCGAACAGGTGGCCGGGCTCTGGAACGGCGACGAGAGCCCCGACCGGCCGCTCGTCGCCATCGCCTCGGATGGAATCCGCTGGGAATGCTATCGCCCTCGGGTTGCGCGACGAGGCGCGCCGTCCCTTCGAGCTCGAGGACGTGGTTCTCGACCGCTTCCACGAGATCCGTCTCGCCGGGAGAACGTCTCGGCGTTCTGGTTCTGGTTGACGGGCTTGTTGTTCCGCGAAGGGTCGATCCGTCCCGACGCCCAGCGGTTCCGGCACGACTTCGGCTCGACGAGCCTCGCCTACCACGACACGATCCGGGCCCTTGAGCGGGTCTGGAAGACGGTCGGCGCCGCGGGAGAGGCGCAAGTCGCATTCGAGACCTGGCGGCGGTATCTGAACGTCACGTATGGGCAGCTTGCCGACGCGGGCGCGGAGCGGGCTTCCGAGGATACGACCCTCCTGTTTCTCAAGCACACCTATCTGGCCGTGCTCGCGCGGTTCCTCGTCTGGGCCAGCCTGCGCGGGGTGAGGCCGCTGAAGGGTTCGGCAAGGTCATTCAAGACTGCCTCACCGGCGCGTTTTTTCACCGGCGGAACCTCGCCAACCTGGTCGAGGCCGACTTCTTCCAGTGGGTGCAACTGCCCGAGGTGCTCTCGGTGCTCGCCTCGAACTGGGAACGAGTCCTCCAGCAGGTGCTCAGCTATGACCTGAAGTATCTCGATGAAGACGTCTTGAAGGCGATCTACCAGGAACTCGTGGACCCGCAGGACCGGCACGACCTGGGCGAGTATTACACGCCCGAATGGCTCTGCGAGCGGCTGGTTCACGAGACGCTCCCCGATCACGGCGTGTGCGGCGTGATCGACCCGACGTGCGGCTCGGGCAGCTTTCTGCGCGCGACGATCGCGCATTTCCTGAAGACCAACGCGGGCACCGATCCCGCCGCGCTCCTGAGCACGATCCTGGAAAACGTCGTCGGCATCGACATTCATCCCCTGGCCGTGACGATCGCCCGGGCCACCTACGTGCTGGCGCTGCGCGACCTGATCGCGCAGGCGAAGCGACCCGTTCCGATCCCGGTCTACCTGGCCGATTCGCTGTTTCTCCCCAAGGAGGTGCACACCGTCTGGAACGGCGGGCGCGGCAGCTACGAGGTCAGCTTCGGCCTGAACCCACGCAAGACCTTCGAGCTTCCCCATTCCTACCGGCCCGCGCTCTTGCGGGAGCGGATTCGACGTGATCCTGGGCAACCCGCCCTGGCTGTCGTACCGCTATATCGCCGAGCCGGAGTATCAGGCCGAGGTCAAGAAGTCGCACGCGCGGTTCGACGATTACGGCATCGCGCCTCGCAAGCAGAAGCTTCTCACCCAGATGGAGCTGGCGACCGTCTTCCTCGCGCATGCCTTGAAAGTCTTCGGCAAGCCCGCCTCGAAGGAAACCAAGCACCCCGGCGCCCGGCTGGCCTTCGTCATGCCTCGCAGCGTGCTCACGGCCGATCAGCACGCGCTGTTCCGCAACCACCGCCACAAGGCGCCGGTCACGATCACGGCGTACTGGGACCTGTTCGAGGTCAAGCCGCTCTTCAACGTCCCCTCCTGCGTGATCTTCGCCGAACGCACCGAGAAAGGGAAATTGCGCAAGCCCGACGCGACCATCCCGGCGCTCGAATGGAGCGGCCGGCTGCCGGAACGCGACGCCGCCTGGGAAGCCGCCGAACCAAAGCTCGAATGCGTCAAGAAGAAAGCCAGGATCATCACGCTGGGTCAGCCGGTCGGCACTATCGACGTCCGATCACGTTCGCTTCGCGCCGGGCGTTAGCTTTTATCAAAGACAATTCCACCAGGGCGCGACGATCGTGCCCCGCAACTTCTACTTCGTGACCGTGGACTGGCGCGGCGTGCCCTTCGCCCCCGACCGGCTCTACGCGGTCCGGACCGATCACGCGCAGGCCAGGACCGCAAAACCGCCCTACAAAGAGATCATGCTGTCCGGCATGGTTGAGGGCCAGTTCCTGTTCAAGACGGCCATCGCCAAGCACGTCCTGCCCTTCCTCGTGCTCGAACCGGCGGATCTTTTTCTCCCGGTCGAAATCGAGGAGGGCAGCACCAAGCTGCGGACCGCTCGCGAGCTCAAGGATCGCGGCTATCGTGATGCCGGTGATTGGATGGCCGCGGCCGAGGCCCAGTGGGAGAAGCACCGAGGGCCAAAACTCGCCCGATCCACGCTTGTCGCGTGGTTGGACTACAGTAACAAGCTCACCAAGCAGCCACTGGATCGCCGCTATCTCGTGCTTTACAACGCGGCCGGGACAAACCTCAGCGCGGCCGTCCTTGATCGCAAGAACGCATCACGCCCCTTCTTCGTCGATGCCAAGTTGTATTATTTCCCCACAAGCCGGGTCCAGGAGGCGCACTATCTGGCGGCCGTCCTGAATGCCGATTCGATCAACCAGATCATCAAGCCATTTCAATCCACGGGCCTTCAAGGCGAACGGGATATTCATAAAAAAGTCCTTGAATTACCGATCCCGACATTCGATTCCGCCGAACCCGCTCACATGCGGCTATCCACTCTGGGAGCGACGGCTCGCACCCAGCTCGATCGCTGGATAAAGACCGAGCCGGCGGCGTGGCCAAACTCGCTGGCGCGGCAGCGGGCGCTGGTGCGCGCGGAAGTTCGCGAGCACCTGGCCCAGATCGACGAACTGGTTCAGGAGCTTCTCGGCTGACCCGCGCGAGGGATTCACCACAGAGGCACGGAGAGCACAGAGACAAACACAGAGAATTCCTCGGTGCGAACTCTGTGCTCTCCGTGCCTCTGTGGTGAATCCGGGGCCGTTTCCGTGAGCCGCAGCCGCTCTAACCGGGGCTTTCGATCCCGCTGCCCAGGGCAGGCTTCGGCGGATCGGCGGCGCACCAGGCGAGGGCGTCGCCGAAATCGAAGGTGAACTGGAGGGCGTCGGCGTAGAACTTCGGCAGCGCGGCGAAGATTTCGCCGGTACTCGGCCCGAGGTTGTGGACCGCCATCCGTCCGCGCTGGTCGCGGAGCTTGCGCACCAGCGTGATGAGCGTCGCGATGAACAGGCTGTCGCACAACTCGACGCCACTGAAATCGAGCACGAGCCGGCGCCGACCCTCGCGCTCCACCAGCGCGGAGAGATCGTCGCGCAGGCTGTGCACCATCTCGATGCCGAGAATCAAGGTCACGGTGAACCGGACCACCGTGATGCCGTCCCGGTCCTCGCGCACCCAGAAGGGCGCGGAAGCGCGTTCGTCAACCATCTCGCCCTTCCCTTGTTGCGAAGACCCGGCCGCGCGGCGGGCGAAGCGGACCGCGGCGCGGGTCAGTGCGTCCTCCAGGACGGCGCCTCGGGGAGAAGCTGCTCGAAGCGGGCCACCTGTTCGGCCATGTAGGCACCTTGGTACGTGCCGGCCAAAAACCGGGGCAGCGCCTCGGCGACAAACCGTTGCCAGGACTCGTCCTCGCTGCCCGGATCGATCGGGTAGAAGAGCACGCCGTTGGACTCGGCGGCTTTCTGATCGCCGGGGGCATCGCCGACCATGAGGATTTTCTCGGGCGCATACTTGCCGACGGCCGCCAGCGCGAGATGCTCCTTCTTGCTGCCGAGCTCCTGGCCGGCGATCAAACCGACCAGGCCGGTCAGGTCGTGCTCTTCCCATTCGCGGCACAGCGCCTCGCCGGGCGTGGCCGAAACGACCATCACGTCGGCCTGGCCCTGGAGTCGTTCGAGCGCCTCGCGGACGCCGGGGAAGGGGGGGACATTCTTGACGATCGCGCCGACGTTCCGGTTGACCTCCTCGCTCCAGGCCAGCGTGAGGGTCAGATCGGGGTCGGCGGTGCGCTCGACCTCGGCGCAGAGCGTGGGATTGCCCAGCTTGGTCTCGCGCTGAATCCAGGCGCGCAGCCCTTTCAAGGGAGGAATGGCGACGTGCCGGCGCCGGACCTCGGGGCGGGCGGCCATCAGATCGAGGGCCTTGAGATAGGCCGGGAACCGGTTCGCGCCCCGCATCTTCGAGTACAGGTTGACGAACTCACACGCCTCGCGGGCGTACTTGGCGATCGCGGCCAGACCGAAGTGCTTGATGAACGGCGGGATGAAGCATTCCTTGTGCTTGACCTCCATCGTGTCGAAGGCACAGCCGTCGCTGTCGATGCCGACGAAGAAAGCCTGCGTCCTGGGGAAATGGCGCAAGATGGCGTGTGGGTCGGACGACGGACTCGGCGACATCAACGGTGGACTCCGACAGAGGAACCCGCCCGGCAAACCGCAACACCGGGCCTGAGCTCCCCATTGTCGGCGCACCGGCAGCGAGATTTCCAGACCGGCCCCGGGTACGCCGCATGCCGCGGCTTCGGGGTGGCCCGGACACCGTGGAACGTGTGTCGCGTCCGGGATTACTGACGGTGTTTCGGGCACTTGCTCGCGTGGAAGGCGGCCTCGAGGAGGCGGTCGGTCGCCTCCTCGGAGAAGCCTTCGAGGACGGCGACATCGGCGCCGCGGCGTTCGACGGCGAAGATGGCCCCGTCGTGGCTGCGCCGCAGCGAGTCGGGTACTTCCTTGGGCTCTTCGGCGCCTTCGGCCAGCTTGGTGGTCTGGAAGCGGGCGTAACTGCGGGCGAACTCGCGGGCGTCGTCCTCGGTGTCCCAGGTGGTCCGCCAGACCAGGCCGAGGTGTCCTTCCGGGCCCTCGAAGACGGCGTAGCGGTCGCCGCCCCAGCCGGCGGCGGCGCGGCGGCCGTCGTAGGACTTCAACAGCACGCTCAACTGGAGCTCGCCCACGACGTTCTGACCCGCTTCCTTCCAGCCGCAGCCGGCATCGAGCCGGCCCAGGTCGATGGCGAGGGGCGGGTCCGCGTGGGCCAGGTACTTGTCGGGGTGGAGGATCTGCTCGGTCGAGAGCGGCGGGTCCCGGTACGCCTTGTCAATCGCCTTCCAGCCGTCGTCGTTGGCCAGCCGGGTGCAGAAGACCAGCCCGCGGAGATAGGGGAAGGTCAACGCCTCGCGCAAATCGGCGGCGCGGACCGCAGGTTCTGGCCGCCGAACATGGGCATGAGGGGGCCGATCAGGCTCATGGCCTGGTCCAGGTCCCCGGAGCGCAACTGGATCGTGGCCGAGCCGTCCCAGTCCTTCATCTGCGCGGCGGTCATGGTCAGGGTCGCCTCCCCTTCCATCAGCGCGCTGACGGCCAGGTCCATGTCGTCGTCGCCCTTGACCGACTTGTGCATCGCTTCCAGGTCGAAGTTCTGGTCGGCCAGCGCGTGGGTCAGCTCGTGGGCGAGCACGGTCTGGTTCTCGTCCTTGTCGAAGCCGCCAGTCTTGCCCAGGAGGCGTTCCAGGAACGTCACCGTCTTCGGCCCGGACTCCTGGATCAGGTGCATGGTCTTGGTGCGCGGATCGTAGAACGCGGCGATCTCGTCGGAGAGCACCTTGATCAAGACGTCCTTGTAATCCATATCGCGCGGGATGAACCCCAGGACCTTCATGCCCAGCTCCTCGGCGCGGAACTCGGCGGGGGTCATCTCGCTTTCGAGATCTTTGATGAGATAGGCTTTCAGGTCCTCGCGCGCCGTCACGTTGCGCTTGACCTCCTCGTGGAAGTGCAGCTTGCGCAGGCCCGGCAGGATCTGCTCGAACGCCTGCTTGTAATGGATCAGGGCCTCGGTCGTCTTGCCCTCGTCGGCCAGCGCGTCGCCCTCGGCGAGCAGCTTCTTGCCCGCGGCGGTGTCAGCCTTGAGGTCCTCGGCACGGGACGGCGGGGCGATGATCAGGAAGGCCAGGCAGGCCAGCACGCGGAAGCGTCGAAACATGAAGGGCGGTCCTTTTCAGAAAGCGGATAGCGGCAAGCGGATAGCGGCAAGCGGATAGCTGACAGTCGATAGCCGGCAGTTATTGTGCGTCGCGGGGCCGGCTCCGGACAGGGTCGGTCAGCGAGAACTCGGTCGCGGGCGGCGGGATTTCCAGCAGTTGCTTGGCGGCGCGAAGATACGCCTCCTCATCCGTGCGGGGTCCATTGCGGGCCTTCTTGAGCTTGAGCTGCTGCCGGAACAGGTCGTCGAGGATGCGCGGTTCCGAGAGCCGCACCGGCGCAGCAGCTTGACGCGCTCGACGCGGTGGTCGATCCGGCCGGCGTACTGCTTCATGGCCTCGTGGACGGCGCGGTCGACGTCGGGGGCCGGTTCGGTGGCGCGTTCCTTCGCAAGCTGATAGATGTAGCGGCCCGCCCGGTCGCCGTACTTGTTGAGCAACTGCCGGAGCTCGGCCTGAAAGGCCGCGCGGCGATGGTCCACGGCGCGCAGGGCGTCGAGCCGGCGCTCCTCTTCGAGCTCATCGACCTGATCCATGAGCTTGGCGGCCTCGGCCTTCTCCACGCGATTGCGCCTGGCCTCTTGCCGGATCTGCTCGAGGGCCAACTGGGTCTCGTCGGCGGCGGGCTTCACGGGCGGTGCCGGTGCCGGCGCCGGTACCGCTGCCGGTGCGGACGCGGGAGGCGGCGTGGCCGGCGGTGGTGGCCGGAGCCGCTCCGGCTCCGGTCGCGGCAGCGCGGCCGCCAGGGGCGGCGGCGCAGCCGGTTCCAGGGGGGCGGTCGGCGCCGGGACAGGCGCGGCCGGGACCGCCTGGACCTTCACCACCACGGGATCGGGCGCGCTCTTGACCACCGGCGCCGGCGCGTGCGAAGTCGGCTCGCTCCAGCTCCACGTCCGGATCGCGGGACGATACGCCAGCGACGCCAACGCCAGCGAGACGATCAACAGCGGCAAGACCCAGGGTGACCACCAGCCCCGGCGGCGCGACTTCTGGACGATGACCAGCGGCTCCGGAACGGGCGCGGACGGCGTGGCGGCCACGGGCACGTCGGGCACGTCGAAATCGTGCGCGATGAGCACGCCGTCCGGTTCCGAGGGGACCGCCACGGGCACCGGCTCCGCCGCGTTGTCGAGCTCGTCGTTCATGCGTGCCTCCTCCGGCCGGGCGGTGTTCCGACACTCACTCACTCACCCACCCGCGGCCCGGCCCACACCGGTACCGCGGACCGTCTGGCCATGGGGTTCGAGCAGGCGTTCGATCGTGCGCGCCGGGGGGATATCCTGGGCCAGCGGCTGATCGAGTCCCAGCACGGTGGCGGCCTCGGCGGCGGACTTGCCCGCCAGGGCCAGGGCCACTTCGCGCACGTTCTTACCGGTCTTATAGGCTTTCTTGGCGATCGCGGCGGCGGCGTCGTAACCGATTTCGGGAGCCAGGGCGGTACACATCGCCAGGCTGCGCTCGAGCGAGTCGGCCGCGCGGGGGTCGGCGACCGTCGCGGTCACGCCGGGGGGCGCGATCTGGTGCGACTCGAAAAAGGCCCGGGCGTCCAGGCACTTGTCGGCCAGATGCTCGGCCGCCGCCGCCAGCAGATCGATCGACTGGAGCAGGTTGTAGGCGATGACCGGCATCATCACGTTGAGGTCGAAGTTCGAGCCCAGGGCGTTGCGCCCAGGCGATCGTCGCGTCGTTGCCCACGACCTGCGCGGCGACCATCATCACGGCCTCGGGGATGACCGGGTTGACCTTCGCCGGCATGATCGAGCTGCCGGGCTGAAGCTCGGGGATCTGGATCTCGCCGATCCCGCAACGCGGTCCCGAGGCCAGCCAGCGGATGTTGTTGGCGATGTTCGACAGGCTGATGGCCACCGTCTTGAGCATGCCGGAGGCCTCGACGGCGGCGTCGCGGTTGGCCATCGCCTCGAAGCTGTTGGCCGCCGGCGTCGGAACGACCAGGCCGGTCTCGCTGGCTGAGCTGCGCGGCCATCCGCTGCGGGAACTCGGCGTGGGTGTTGATGCCCGTGCCGACCGCCGTGCCGCCGATGGGCAGCTCGGCCAGCGACGTCGCCGACAATTTCCAGCCGCCGCAGGCCGTGCTCGACCTGGGCCGCGTAGCCCGAGAACTCCTGCCCGAGCCGGATCGGCACGGCGTCTTGCAGGTGCGTGCGGCCGATCTTGACGATCGCGTCGAACGTCGTGCGCCTTCGCGTCGAGCTTCTCGTGCAGGTTCTTCAGCGCGGGGATCAGCCGCTTGCGTGATCGCCTCGAGGGCCGCGACGTGGATGGCGGTCGGGATCACGTCGTTGGACGACTGGCCCATGTTGACGGCGTCGTTGGGATGGACCGGCGACTTGCCGCCGCGCACGCCCGTCCCGAACTGCTCGTTGGCGATGCCGGCGATCACCTCGTTGGTGTTCATGTTCGTCGAGGTGCCGCTGCCGGTCTGGAAAATGTCGACGACGAACTGGTCGTCGTGCTTGCCGTCGGCGACCGCCTGCGCGGCCGGCAGGATGAGTCCGGCGCCGAGTCGGGCGTCGAGCAGCCCGAGGTCCATGTTGACCTGGGCGGCGGCCTTCTTGATCAGGCCCATGGCGCGGATGAACGACCGCGGCAACCGGAGCGGGCTGATCTGCGAAGTTCAGCTCCGCGCGGCGGGTCTGGGCGCCATAGTAGGCGTCCGCCGGAACTTCCATCGCGCCCATCGAGTCGCGTTCGTCGCGCGTGGTCGTCATGGGAGAGTCTCCGGCGAAAGGGGTGACGAGGCGGAATGGCTACCGATCATGGTAGCGCCGTGCCGGTCGGTTTGGCAATCATATCTTCGGTTTGTTCCGCGACCGCCGGCGCAGGGACGAGCGGCCAGTGCTCGATCCGGACCGAGTCGCCGCGGATGGCCAGAAACGGGCACGGCGGCGCTTCGGTCCAGGTGCCGGTGTTGAAGTAATGGATGCCGTCCTGCTCGTACGTCAGCTCGACGTGGGTGTGCCCGCACGTGACGTAACGGCACCCCTTGCCCTGGGCGTAATCGATGGCCGAACGCTGCACGAGCGGGCTGTTGCGCTGAAACCGCTTCGACCAGCGCCGGACCCAGCGCGCGGCGTTGTGCGGAAAATAGCGCTGAATGAAGTAGAACAGCCGGCAGGCGAGTTCCGTGAGGTTCTTGTAACGGGTGATGAAGTGGTCGAACTGATCGCCGTGCAGGATCAGCAGGCGGAGGCGATTGTTCTCGAAGATGTACTCATCGTGGATCTCGACCCCGACGATGTGGCCGATGATCTCGGCCGGCCCGTCGTGATTACCGCGCATCCAGACGACCTGGAAATCGGCGCGGTCGGAATTGCGGCGGATCACTTTCAGGCAGGCGAAATGCCGCTTGGTCAACCGGCGGAAGTTCAAGTCGTCGAAGATGTCGCCGTTGATGACCAGCATGAGGGCATGCTGTGCCGCCCACTCGAGGAATTCCTCCAGCAGCTTGGCCTGGCACACCTGGCTACCGAGGTGCAGGTCGCTGATGACCAGGCAGTCGTAAAGTGGCTCCTGGGGTCCGTCCGTTTGCGGCAGAGCTTCCGTCATGATTCCCGCTCCGACGGTTCCGTCGTCGTCCGGGCCGCTGGAGAGAGTGCCTCAAAGCGCGTCGGAACGATGTGGAGGATCTGGTCAAGTGTCGAAAGGTGCATGATCTCGAAAACGTCCGGTTTGAGGTCGCACAGCGTCAGCTTGCCCCCGTGCTTGAGGAGCCGACGGTGCAGAGTAACCAGGGCAGAGGACATCACGTGAGAATACCACAATTTCACACCCTGGAAGTCGAGCACGACCCGGGTGCAGCCGGGTGGGAAGACGAGTTCGCGAAGCTCTCGGGCGGTCTCTCCAAGGACGTCTCCTACAGACTGGGACCAGTCTCCCTGGAGGGCCAGGAACGTCACGACCACACTGTCGTCAAGCATCTCGACTCGGATGTACCGATACGGCGAGGCCATGATACTCTCGGGGCGATAAGGAGTGTCCGGATTGGTCTTGTAGGGTAGGCTTCAGCCTGCCAGTCCTATTGGGATTATGGAAGAGGCAGGCTGAAGCCTACCCTACAAGACCCGATCTACCATCCCGCATAGAAAGCCATGCCGTTGAGGTCGCGCACAAATCCCGCCGCCGCCAGCCAGGGTGCGGCCGGGCTGGCGAGGACGGCGGCCGTGTTGTACGTTTCGACTTTCAGTACCCGCCGGGCGGGCCCGACGAGGGACGGCAGCAGCGCCAGGGCCGCGCGTAGTTCTTCCTCCGACGCCGATGCCAGGCCCGTCAGCCGCTTGCCATGTCCCTCGATGATCAGAACCGGACGGCCCGCGATCAAGACCAGGAAGTGCGCGGGCGATCGCGTCAGGCGCGCCGTGCCCCCCTCCAGGAGCGCGATGTCAAACGGGGCCCCGGAGCCATAAAGATTGGCCGGATCAAGACTAGGAATCAAGACGGGGGAGTCTTCCGAAGTTCTTCGGCCGGCCCGCGCGGCCAGCTCGGCGGCGGTATCGTCGAGTGCGAACTGGACGCCCGAAAGGCCCTCGACGAAGAACCCCCGGCGCACCTCGCCGCGCATCTCGGCGGCGTTCAGGACGGGGAAGAGCTCCCGCCAGGGGGGTGCCCAGGGATCGAGCGCGGCGGTCTCGCGGGTCAAGACGCCGTAGCGATCGAGCAGCGCCGCGGCCCAGGCCAGCAGCGACGCCTCGGGATCGGCGGTCGCCGCGGTGCCATCCAGGAGCGACCAGCGCCCTTCCGGATGAGCCGAAGCCGGGCGGCGGAACGCACCGAGCCGGGGCCGGCCACTCGCCGACAGCCGCGGCATCGCGGCGGCCTGCTGGAGCGCCTCGATCCGTGCTCGCGCCGTGGGACGCAGCGGCTCGAACCGGTCATTCGTGACCGCCCCCCGCCGCGCCAGCGTGTCCAGCCGATCGCGCACCCGCGACGGCGCCAGGCCCGTCGCGCGAGCGAGGTCCTCGACGAACGAGGCGCCCTGTTGGCCGAGCCGGGCCAGCAGCTTCAACTCCTCGCTTGAAGGAGGCTCGGGAGGCGGATCGGCTGGGATATTGGGCCAGACCCAGGCTTGATCTCGCGGAAAAAATCCGACCCGATCTTCCCACGCCCCCCAGATCCAGCCGCCCGCGCTGAGGGCCTCATCGAGCCACGACGGCCGGTAGTCGCGCACGCGCCGCGGCAGGATCTCCGACTCCCAGAACTCGGCCGGCGCGGCGAAACCGCGAAGCTGTTCGAGAATCAAGCCCAAAGCCGCCGCGCCTTCCAGCCGCGTTTCGGGATGAACGTGCTGGCGGTGGGCGACGAAGTCGGCGAAGACCTCGGGCAACACCGCGACGCTCTCGCGCCGCCGCAGCGCGACGCTCAAACGCCGCACGTCCTCCAGGTTACGGCGATCCGCCCAGCGCGGCCCGTCTTCTTCCGAATCCAACCGGACCAGGCCCCCTTCCTCGGCCCAGCGTTCGAGTAAATCCGCCGCCTGGGACGGCTCGAGCGGATAGCGGGCCGTCAGGTCGTTGAGGGTCACGAGGGCCCGCGTCCGCAGGTAGCGGCGGACGATGCGGAAATGGCCTCATGCCGGCCCGGATGGGGTGGTATGTCCTCATCTCCGGGTGGCATGCCCACGTCTTCGTGGGCATGTCCGCGTCCCCCAGCACACCGGACCGGACATGCCCACGAAGACGTGGGCATGCCACCCGGAAAAGCGCTATCGCCTGGGCCGAACGCGTCCCGATAGAGCGTCTCCTCCTCCTGCCCGATCCACCGCGACGGCTCCGCCGTACCGGCCAGCTCGATTTGACAGGCCCGGCCCTGTTCATCCAGCTCCGCCAGGAAGCCGGCCATCGGGCCGGCCAGCTCGCTGGGGGTCGAGGTCGCCCAGCCTGCCGCAAGCCGTTCGGCCATCTCGTCGGCCGTGCGGGGCGGATGGCCGGCGCCTCGCAGCCGGCTCTCGACCCGGCCGATCGCGGCCGGGTCGAGCAGGCGTGTCGAGCAAGCGCTTCGGACACGTCCGGACTGCGCCCGCGGCCAGGTCGCCCCGGCGGGGCTCGTCCCATTCGTAGAGGAACGCGCGTGAACCGGAAGATCAGCTCGGAGGCGAACGGCGAGGGGATCTCGCCCCGGCGCGTCGACCACCCGGATCGTGCCGGCCTCGATCGCCTCGAGGAACTTCCGCAGCCGGGGCAAGTCGAGGTCGTCGTCGCAGGCATTCGCGGTAGGTCTCGACCACGATCGGGAAGTCGGGCATCTGCCGCACGACCTGGAGCAAGTCCTTGGCGCGGAGCCGCTGGAGCCAGAGCGGCGTCCGCTTCGCGCGGGTCGGGCCGGGGCATCAGCAAGGCCCGGCCGGCGTTCTGGCGGAACCGCAGGCCGAACAGGGCGCTCTCGCCCAGCTCCTCGCGGATCAGCCTTCGGCCCGGTCGGCGGTCAGGCCGTCGAACAGGTCGAGCGGCGGCTCGTCCGTGCCGGGCAGGCGGATCAGGAGGCCGTCGTCGCCGTGCAGGCAGGCGACGGAGATCCCGAGCCGCTCGCCGGAGCCGCGCCCGGAGGGCCAGCTTCAGCCCTGGTGGAGCTTGCCGCCCGAACGGCGTGAGCACGGCCAGGCCGAGTCTCGCCGGCCGGGTCGCGGAACGTCTCGATCAGGATCGTCCGATCGTCGGGGACCGCGCCGGCGACGCGGACCTGCCGGGCGACGTAATCGCGCAGCCGACGCGCGCGGCGGCGTCGAGCCGGCACTCCGTCACTCGAGCCAGCCGGCGACGCCGGGATCGTCGAGCCGTCCGGCGATCTCGCGGCAGAGGCGCGCCGACGGCCTCGCCGAGCTCGGCCGTCCGCGGCCCGCTCTCGCCGCGCCAGAACGGCATCAGCGCCGGCGTGACCCTCGGCCGGCGAGACGACCACCCGATGCGGCTCGATCGCCTCGATCCGCCAGGTGGCGGTGCCCAGCACGAACGTCTCGCCGACCCGCCGCTCGAGGACGAACTCCTCGTCGAGCTCGCCGAGCCGCGGCCCGCCCTCGCCGAGATAGACCGGGATACTGGCCCGTGTCGGGGATCGTCCCGCCGCCGACCAGGGCCAGCCGCGCCGAGCCGGGCAGGGGGTGCAGGCGGTTGTGGACCCGGTCCCAGCGTCACCCGGGCGCGGAGGTCGCGGAACGTCTCGGTCGGGAACCGGCCCGAGACCAGTCTTCAGGACGCTCTCGAACGCCTCGGCGGTCAGGTCGCGGTACGGATACGCGCCGCGGACCAGGTCGAACAGCGCCGGGACGTCCCAGCGGTCCATCGCCACGCAGGCGACGACCTGCTGGGCCAGGACGTCGAGGCAGCCGGTCGGGCACGCGCAGGTCTCGACCTCGCCGCGCGAGCATGGCCCGCGCCAGGGCGGCCGATTCGAGCAGGTCGCCGACCGTCTTGGCGATCAGCCGCCCCTTGCTGACCCGCCCGACCACGTGCCCGGCCCGGCCGACCCGCTGGAGTCCCCGCGCCACGCTGCCGGGCGACTCGACCTGGCAGACCAGGTCGACCGCCCCCATGTCGATGCCCAGCTCCAGCGAGGCCGTCGCCACCACCGCCGGAGCTCGCCGGCCTTGAGCGGCTTCCTCGGTCGCCCGCCGCTCGTCCAGGCTCAGGCTGCCGTGATGCGTGGCGATCTCCGCCAGATGCGGCATGTCTGCCGTCTGGCCGCTATCCTCTGCCGTCTGCGATCCGGCCTCGTTGAGCCGGGCCGTCAGCCGCTCGACCACCCGCCGGTTGTTGGCGAAGATGATCGTCGAGCGATGTGCCGCCGATCAGCTCCAGAAGCCGTGCCTCGATCGCCGGCCAGATCGAGCCCGCTGGCCAGCGGCCGGGCCGGTCGAACGGGACGATCACCTCGAGGTCGAGCTCGCTTCCGCCGGCCGGCGTCGACGATCGTCACCGGCCGCGGCTCGAACCGTGTCGGCCGACCGGCACCTTGACCGCCGGCCCACCGAGGTAGCGCGCGACCTCGTCGAGCGGCCGCTGCGTGGCCGACAGGCCGATCCGGACGAAGCCGCGCCGGATTCAGCGCTTCCAGCCGCTCCAGCAGCAGGGCCAGGAAGACGCCCCGCTTGTTCGGGGCAGAGGGCGTGGATCTCGTCGACGATCACGTGCGAGACGCGACCGGAGCGTCTCGCGGGCCCGGCTGGTCAGCATCAGGTGGAGCGATTCGGGCGTGGTGATCAGGATGTCGGGCGGCTTGCGGAGCATCCGCTGGCGCTCGGCCGCGGGCGTGTCGCCGCGTCCGGACGCGCGACCGACAGCGGTGGCCAGGTCGAGACCCGCGGCGTGCGGCCGAGTCGCAGGATGCCGTCGAGCGGGAACTCCAGGTTGCGCCAGATGTCCTGGTTCAGCGCCTTCAGCGGCGAGACGTAGAGGATCCGCACGCCCGGCCCGCGCCGGGGATGCCGCCAGAGGTGGTCGAGACAGGCCAGGAAGGCGGCCAGGGTCTTGCCCGAGCCGGTCGGCGCGAAGATCAGCGTGTTCTGCCCGGCCGCGATCGCCGGCCAGCCCTGCTGCTGAGCCGGCGTCGGCGCGCCGAACGACGCGCGGAACCACGCGGCCACCGGCGGCAGCAGAACCTCCAGGCCGTCCGTCCCGCCCACATTCATGCCCCACACCCCGCCCGACGATGCGCCACCGCATCATGATCCCGCGGGGCAGGGCGATTGGCAACCCGATCACGATCCGGTCAGGACACGGCGGCCGTCAGCAAACCCTCCTCGGCGGCCAGAGCGCGATCGATGAGCTGACGGAGAATCTGCGCCACCGTCTCCTGCCGTCGCACCGACAAGGCCACCAAAGCTTCCGCCCGTTTTGTGGGCAAGAGCAGGGAAATCTCTACGACTCCCTCCGACCCGTTCGAACAGGGGGGTTGAGCCCCGACCCGTAAGCTGGTTCATGTCAAAGCTTTCCATCATTTTATCGTAGGACGTGTCGGCCCCGCGACGGGCGCCACGTGGGGATTTGTGCAAATGGCGAGCCGAAGCCCTCCCGGTCCACCACACGATTCCGGCGGGAGTTCTACTATACCGTGCCGGGTATGAAAGCGTCTAGCTCCGGTTTTCCGGTGAACCGTGCCAATCTCGTTCGAAGCGACTGCGCGATGACATGAACCGATGAGCCATGCCGAACGCGGAACCGCGTGACCGCTTTCCTGGACAAGGCTCTTTCGAAAAAGGTTCAGACAGGAAGTTGTCGGCTGGGTCCAGACCCAGCCTACGAATGCTGGAGCAAGCTGATCAACAAAATGGCCAGGGCGCCCAGGACACACACGATGGTGATGAACCGAGTGAGCCAACGGGAATCGTGGGACGAGCCTGCGCGGCGGGGCGGCCCTGACCCCGCGCCGCCGAACGGCAAAAAGACAGCCGGCCGGGGTCTGGGGGGGATGGGGTGAACCGGTGCCACGCCCGGCTCGGCCTCTCCCAGGTCGCGCAGATTCACCACACTCGGCAAGGAGGGGTCGGGATCGGGCAGCAGCCGCAGGTCCTCGTCGTCGAGTTCGGGGGCGGGGGGCGGAAGGCGCGCGCGGCATCGGCCTCGGCGCCGAGGATGGCCTTGACCCGCGCGGGGTCGGTCCAGCGGGCCAGGTCGGTGCGGAGCTCGGCGCACGACTGGTAGCGGTCGGCGGGCTTCTTGGCCATCAGCTTGCGGACGATCGCCGCGAACGCCGCCGGCACGCCCCGCGCCACTTGCTCCAGCGGCTCGGGATCCTCCATCCGCTGCTTGAAGATCTTGTTGACGACATCGCCGCCCTCGAACGGCGCGTGGCCGGCGAGCGTGAAATACAGCGTACACCCGAGGCTGTACAGGTCGCTGCGCGGTCGGCCTTGGCGGCGTCGGAGAGCTGCTCGGGGCTGGCGTAGTCGAGGGTGCCCAGCACGGTGTTGGGCCGGGTCAGGCTGTGCTCGTCTTCCAGCGCCCGGGCCAGGCCCAGGTCGAGGATCTTGGCGTCGCCGTCGGGCGTGATCATCAGGTTCGAGGGCTTGATGTCGCGGTGGATCAGGCCGGCGGCGTGGGCGGCTCCCAGACCGTCGAGGACCTTGAGGAAATACCGCGCCGTGTCGGGTACGCGGAGCGGACCGCCGCGGGCCTTGACGAGGTGGAAGAGGCTGTCGCCCGGGATGTACTCCATGATCATGAAGTGCACGCCGTCGGCCTCGCCGACCTGGAAGGTGCGCGCCAGGTTCGGGTGCTGGACCCGCTGGGACAGGTCCATCTCGCGGCGAAACCGGAGCAAGGCCTGCTCCGACTCGGCGGCCTGCTTGGGAGGAAGCACCTTGATGGCGACCTTCATGCCGTCGGTTCGCGTGCGCCCAGGTAGACCTTACCCATGCCCCCTTCGCCGAGCCGCCGCAGGACGCGGTAGCCGCCGAGAAAGAAGCCCTTGGTGACGCCCGCCAGGAGCTTCCGCGCCTGGTAGTGCGTCAGCCGGTCGCTGTGCGATCAGGAATTTGGCGAAGCGGACGGCGCCGTCCTCGGCGGAGTCGGGAGCGGGAAACTCGGTCCGCAGTTGCTCCAGGTCGGGAGTCGCGATCAGGCCGCTCTTGGCGAGGACCGCAACGAACGTGATCGAGCCGCATCACACTCCCATACTTACCACTCGTGGATGGGTGCCCCTCCGCCGTCACTCTTGCCATGTGCGCCCGCCGGTGGTCAAGCGTAGGGTGAGTCGGCCCACCATCCGGGTCCGAAAAGCCGGCGGACTGGTCGGGCCTGCACGGCCGTCGCACGGAGCGCCTGTCCTCTCAGACTACCTGGATGACGACGCAGGTGATATTGTCTTTGGAATCGATTTTCCAGAGCGCGGTTGGTCAGGGCCTGAGCGGCCCGCTGGGGATCGTCGCAGGCCGCGAGCACCTCGGCGATGACGTTGTCGCGCACGACCCCTGTCAGGCCGTCGCAGGCGAGCAGGAAGCGGTCGCCGGGCCGGACATCCACCATGCGCATCTCATCCGGACCGTCGCGGGCGTCCTTGCAGCCCAGGTAGTTGTACAGGACGTTACTGAACTTGTGGTTCTCGGCTTCCTCGGGGCGAATCGTGCCGGCGCCGACCAGGGCCTGGGCGAGCGAGTGGTCGGTGGTCAGCGCGTCGAGATGGCCGTTGCGGAGCCGGTAGACGCGCGAGTCGCCGATGCCCGCCACGAAGGCGCGGTCGCCCCGGAAGAGCGCGAGCACGACGGTCGTGCCCATGTTGGCGAATTCGGTGACGAGATGGGACGGGCCAGGATCTCCTGGTTCGCCTCGGCCACGGCGTCCCGGATGGCACGGCGGATGGCCTTCTCGTCGTCGCTCGGCGCCCAGCCGCTTGCGCAGATGATCCGGGATGATCTCGACGGCCAGCGCACTCGCCTTCTCGCCGGCAAGCTGACCGCCCATGCCGTCCGCCACGAGGAAGAGCGGCAGATCGTCGGGCGACGGGCTGGACGTGCTCTCGGGGGGCGGTGGCGGCGCGGCGCTGGGAGGAGACGCTTGGGGCAGGAAGTATCACCTCCCCCGAGAAGGTGCCCATCGAACTGCCGTTGATCGAGCTGGACTCGGTTTCCACCACGAGCGACGGGCGGCCCGGCACGAAGAAGTTGTCCTCGTTGTGCTCGCGCACATTCCCGGTGTCGGACACCACGCCGACGCGCAGGCCGGACCCGGCCCCGCCGGACGGCAGCGACAGGGACGACGCGACGGAGAAATCCTGCGTGCTCTCCGGAGCGGGGACACCCTCTTCCGGCTCGGAGGACTTGGGCTTGCGGATATGTCGCAACAAGTCTTGCCAGCGCACGGGGCCGCCTCGGTTCGGGATCGCACCCCGAGCGGGCCCGAGACGGCCGGCCCTGGCGTGCGGACTCACCCTAAAGATAGTCTAACTGCGGCATTCCGCGGAAGGAAGTCCCAAGCCTCTTTCACGCTCGTGCCGGCACACCGTCTCGCCCACCTTCAGGAGCGGGACACGTGGGGACACGCCCAGTGAATCAGGTCGTCCACACCGACCGTACGATACGCCAGGAAGAGTTCGCCGGCCTCGAACCCCGCCGTCAAACCATGGTAGCGATTCATGGCCTCGATGGCGCGGAAAATCCGCGCCTTGCCGGGGGGAAACTGCGACTGATAGGCCCGGATCGCCTCCAGCTTGCGCTCCAGTGTCGTGCTGATATCGGCCACGATATACCCGGCCGCCTCGGGCAAGATCCAGGCCGTGCAGCGCGATCGGGAAGCTGATCTGGTTGGCGATCGCGTGCGTCGGCAGGCCGTCGAAGTATTCATCCCATTTCGACAGCCGGCTGTAGAACACCGCGGCGTCGGTGATGAGCATCGCCTGGTAATGATCGGGCGAGGCCATCACCGTCTTGCCACCGAAGCCGATGACCAGCTTGGGCCGGTACCGACGAAAGAGCTTGGCCAGCGCGACCCGGACCTCGAACCCGTCAAAGAGCCGGCGATTGGGGAAGTTCAGCGTCTCGCGGACCGCGATGCCCAGGATCTCCGCCGCCCGGCGTGCTTCGGCGAGCCGGACATCGGGCCCGGCCGAGCCCGGGGTCGGCTCGCCGTCGGTCAGCTCGATGATGCCGACCTTGTAGCCCTTCTCCGCCAGGCGCGCCAGCGTGCCGCCGCAGGCGATCTCCACATCATCGGGATGTGCGCCCACGGCCACGAGGTCGAGCTCGATCTCCGCCACGCCGGTCCCGTCCCGTCTTTATGTCCGGTCTCGTGCGCTCCCAACCGTGGTGCGTATCATAGGCGCCGATTCGCCCTTTGGCCAGAGTGCGAGGGCGGACCGTTTCTGCAAGCCCGACGCGCCCGCGAGTGCATCTGTCTTTGGACCAAACAGACAAATACGCTCGCGGGCGCGTCGGGCTTAGAGTCTGTCCCAGAAGTGACGATCCGGTCATTCTGGGTTTAGCCCCAAAGGGGCGGAAGCACATTCTGGGTTTAGCCCCAAAGGGGCGGAAGCAAATAGCCCGGGGCGTCAGCCCCGGGAACCGAGACCAGCCCCACACCCCCCTGCTCCAAAGCCCCGAAGGGGCGACAGAAGAGGCTGCGGAGCCCGGGGTTCTGTCGCCCCTTCGGGGCTCAGAAGAAGGGGTTTTTGCGCCATTGTTCCCTCCCGGGGCTGACGCCCCGGGCTATTCACTTCCGCCCCTTCGGGGCTAAAACCGGACGCCCTCGGCGGGCTTTCGGGACAGACTCTTAGAGGATGGGTGCGGCTCGACTCAACCGCAAGGACACGGGCCGGTCCGGAGGAAAAACGCCGCGATCGTCTCCGCCAAGGCCTCGGCGTGCGTGAAGTGCGGCTGGTGGCCGACCGTCGGCATCAGAACGGCCCGCGCGGGGAAGACCGGCGCGGAGCTCATCGAAATAGCGCCGGGGGACGATCCGGTCGTCGGTCCCCTGCAAGAGCAAGACATCGGACGTGATGGCGGGCAGGTGGGGCCGCAGGTCCAGCCGCGCCACCAGGTCGAGCCGATGCGCCAGCGGCGCCAGCGGCGTCAGGCCGTTCTGCTCGACGTAGTAGGGCCAGCGATCCCGCACCGCGGTCGGGAACTGGGCCTGGTTGTTCCAGGAGAGCACCGCGTCGTGCCAGGGTAAACGCCCGACCCGTCCCGGTACGCATCGGCCCAGTGCCAGCGCCAGCCGCTCGGCCGGCGTGAACCGGCGGTGCGCGAACCCGCCCTGAACGGCCGCCTTCCAGAACCGCTCGGTGCACGCTCCAGAGCCCGGAAAACCACCGTCGCGCCAAACGACAGTCCGACCACAAACGCGCGGTCCAGCCCCAGATGCGTCATCAACCCGAGCATATCCTCCACGAGATGCTCGTGCGTGATGCGGCGCAAGACGGCCCGATCGCCCGGCTGATCGCCCGGGTAGTCGAACTGCACGGTGCGGAACTGCTCCCCAAGGCGGTTCAACAGCAAGGCATAGCTGCGGTAGGTCGAGGCAATCCCCGGGCAGAAAATGAGGGGCGGGCCCTGTCCCAGAACCCGGTAGGTCATCTCGTAGCGCGGACCTGGCCATCGCCCGACCTCGGCGCGCGCATCGTAGGCGGCCACCTCGTGCGCGGAAGTCAGCGGGGGGAGCACAGCAAGGGGGAAGGGGGGGCGGCATGTTGTGGCAACAACGCTTTGGGGTGGATCGGGGGTGGTCTTCACCACAGGGTCACGGAGAACACAGAGACAGAACACAGAGTCCGAATTCTCTGTGAGAGTCTGTTCCAAAAGCCCCAACGGGGCGACAGTGAATAGCCCGGGGCGTCAGCCCCGGGAACCGGGAAGGACGCGCCACAAACCCTCTCCGAAGCCCCGAAGGGGCAGCCGATGTCGTTGTCCCACGGACCGTTCTGCCGCCCCTTCGGGGCTTCCGAGGAAGATTCGCTCCGCACAGCTCCGGTTCCCGGGGCTGACGCCCCGGGCTATTCACTGTCGCCCCTTCGGGGCTTTTGGAACAGACTCTGAGAACTCTGTGTTCTCCGTGACTCTGTGGTGAACATGAGCCTTCAGTTCTCACTCAGCCCCGGGTCCGCGGAGGAGAAGACCGCGCTCGCGAAGCTGACGCCGCAGGTGCGTCCGGGGTTCACCGCTTGATCATACCGCAAGAGGCAGCCGCGTGCCGGGCCAATCGCGTGCAAGAAAGTGTACGTCGCCGCCAGCCCGCAGATGCGCCAGCGGTTGTGTTCCGCGGCCGCCTGAGCGAACCACGAGGCCGCATCGCCGCGCACGGCGGCATCCAGCATTCCCGCGTCGAAGCTCCGCAGTTGCTCCAAAGTGGCCGCGTCGAGCAGACCGGGGTCGCCGAACTCGCGGCCGACGTGTCCGAGATCGATCCCGCCGATATAGGCAACCCGCCGGCCGCAGTCGCGCTTCGACCGCGTGCAAGGCCGCCACGAACCGGCCGATCTCGGCCTCGCCGATCGGGTCGATGAGCGGCTCCATCAAGTCGTGAAAAGACCCGACCAGGATCGGCACGATCGTGAAAGGCCGGACCGCTCCCAGAAGGTGTTGCAAGAACACGACCTGGAACTCGATCGAATGCTCCGCGCGGTGGGCCAGTTCATCATCGAACACCGCCGCGCCCTGCGCACTCGGCCAGCCGGTCCACGAAGTCGCGATCCGTGCGGGCGAGTCCGAACGGCGTCTGGAAGTCCTTGCGAGTCAAGGCGAAACGGCGTTCGCAGGACTGGTGCGCCACACCCAGGATGACGAAGACCTCGGCGCGCGAGCGCTCGACGAGCGCGCGGTAGGCCCAGGTATAAGTGGGGCCGCCGCGGTGAAAGTCAATATGCGGACTGAGGACGCCGCGACAGACCTCGGACGCGGCCGCGGCACTCGGGTCCGACTGCGGCAGGCCGGCGCCGCGTTCGTGGACGAAGTAACGGGTCAGCTCGGCCCCCAAGGCGCGGGCGGTGGCGGCATACGACCGGCCGGCGAAGGCGGCGGTGCGCACCGGCTGGCGGCGATAGGCCGCCCGGTAGGCCGCGAAGGCGGGCCCGTTGAGCACCCGCGCCCGGTCGAGCTGGGCGACCGAGCGCTCGAGATGCTCGCTCGAAATCGTCTCGCCGGTTCTCGCGCCACACCCTGGCCGGAATCTCCCCGAGAGGGGTCGCGCCGTCAAAGTGACGAACCACCCGGAAGAACCAATCCAGGGGGACCAGCAGGCCCGGATCGGCGACTCCGAGGGTATCCTCGAAGGCCACGTAGGCGATGCCGCCCCGATCCACGCGCAGAGGGCGCAGCATCCGGAGGCGAGGATAGTCGAGGGACGACATGGACGCAGGACCCGGCGCCAGCGCGACAAAGTTCCCGACGAACCGATCCAGAGGCCCGCCAGAACATTTTCCGGGCGCGGCCGGGGACCGTCAAGGATGCCGGCGGCCGCCGCGCGGCCGCACACCGATCAGCGGCATCGACCACTCGGGAGGCGGGGCCTCGTGGGGCACTTCTGGACGCATGATACACCTCCAACGCGGATGGGTGTCGAACACCCGTTCGTCCGTCTCAGCACTTTCCTCCATGCCGTGCCAAAGACGCTGTGTGCAAAGCGCGTTCCAGAACCATCGGGAGGTCGTTTTCTCGCCGTCTTTTCCTTCCGCCGCGTGCGCGGTGCGCTTTCTCGTGCGTGATCGGGACGCAGTGCGCTCAGAAACCGGGCAAGCGTCCTCCGGCGTGCACGCCGGGCGTCCCTGGCGCACCCCGTCCTGGGCCGCACACAAGGCTGGTCTGGCCCCGTCTTCAGGTCCGTGGTATGGTGCCTGGGGATCGGACAGGAGGTCACGACGCGCCATGCGAGCAGGAGGGACGGCCATGCAGCGACGACGCACACGGAGGATGATGGCCCTGGCCTTGGCCATACTCGGGGGAGCCGGTCTGGCCCACGCGCAGCCGACCCCGCGCCCGGCGACGCCCGCGAGTCCGCCGCGCACCACCGCCACGCCCCCCCCGGCCGCGGCCAATCCCGGGCTCGACCCCGAAGCGCATGAACGAGATCCTCGATCTGTGGGCGGGCAAGTCCCACGACACCCAGTCGCTCAAGGCCACCTTCACCCGCGAGGATTTCGACGAGACCTGGGAAAGCACCAACCGGTTCAACGGCACCGCCTTCGTCAAGAGGCCCAACCTCGCCTATTTGAACTTCGAGAAGGTCGTCAACGGCAAGGCCGTGCCCAGTGAGCGCATCATCAGCACCGGCCCCGAGATCTACCAGTTTCTCACCGAGACGAAACAGGTCCACGTCTACCCGCTGCCGGCCGAGGAGCAGAAGCGCGCCGTCGAGGAAGGGCCCTTGCCGTTTTTGTTTAACATGGAGGCCGCCAAGATCCGCGCACGCTACCAGATCCGACTCGTCAACGAGAACAAAGAGCTCTACCTGATCGCCATCAAACCGCTCCAGGCGGAAGATCGTGACGCCTTCAGCCTGGCCTACATCTGGCTCGATCGCGCCAAGCTCCAGCCCACCAAGATCCAGCTCCACGACCCGGCCAACTTCAAGAACACGAAGACGTACGTGTTCCGCGACATCCAGGTGAACGCGGAGATCAAAGACGTGTTCTTCGATGCCAAGACGCAGTGGCAGGGCGTGCGGTCCCAGGGCTGGGACCTGGTGATGCACGGGCCCGACGGCAAGCCCGTGACGCCCCGAACCACCGTGCCCTTGCGCCCCGCCCAGGGACCGACCACCACGCCCAAGCGCGAGCGCTTTTGGACGGCGGTGCCGCCATCAGCCGATCTTGTAGGGTAGGCTTCAGCCTGCCAATTCCATAAATGTCTTTGGAATTGGCAGGCTGAAGCCTACCCTACGAAGACAACGAAGACAGCGCCGGGCGCCGTCGGTCCCAAAGTTTGACGCGGGTTTCCGGTTCTCCTATAATCACCCTGTCGGGGGCGCATGATTTGCTTTGAGGTTTGGGTGCCCTCGTTCACCGCCGGGCGGCACGCGTCCGTTACCGGATAGGGCGCGAGCGGCGCGGCCCTATGCGCGTGGCCCGCGGATACACGGACCGGCCGGTTCCCCACGGAGCACCGCCCCCCCATGACGCGCATCCGGTTCGTCGGCGTGGTTCTGACCGCCTTCTGCCTGATCAAACCTTGGGCGGCCCTTGGCCAACCGCCGGCCCGGTCCAACGTCGGCCAGTTCTTTCCGACCATCGTCGAGCCGATCGAGCAGGACGATCTCGACGCCCTGCGCTCCACGGTCCTCGCCTACGTTCACACCGCCACCGCCCAGGGCCAGACGCCCACGCTCGTCTTCGAGTTCCGGCCGGGCGACTCCGAACCCGGCAAGACCAGCTTCTACGCCGCCAGCGACCTGGCCGAGTTCCTCGCCCGCAAGCTGGGCGGCGCCAAGACGGTCGCCTTCGTGCCGGAGTCCATGTCCGGCTTCGCCCTGCTGCCCGTGCTGGCGTGCGACGAGATCGTCATCGGCCCCGAGGCCACGCTCGGACCCATCGGCGCCGAGGACCATCCCGTCACGAACTCGCAGCGCGAGTCGATCCGCGAGCTGGCCCGGGCCAAGGGGCGCGATGAAGACTTGCTCGTCGGTCTGCTGGAACCCAGCCGCGACCTGCGGCAGGTGCGGACGACGGACGGGGCGACCCACTTCGTCCTGGCGGAGAAACTCGACGAATTCCGCAAGTCGCATCAGGTGCTGGAGGAAGCGGCCGCGTGGGAAGGTCAGCGCGGCGTGCTCTCGGCCGACCGCGCCCGCCAGACGATCGCCCGCCTCCAGGCCAAGGACCGCGCCGAGATCGCCGAGGTCTACGGCCTGCCCGGCACGGCCGACCTGCAGTCGGCCCCGTCCCGGCCGTTTGTCATTCCCATCCACGGCCGCATCGACCCGCTGGCCGAGTCCTTCCTCTTGCGCCAGATCGACAAGGCCAAGGGCGACGGCGCGAATCTCATTTTCTTCGACATCAATAGCCCCGGGGGCCTCTACGGCGAGGCCGACAAGGTCGCCAATGCCATCGCCCGTCTCAAGGACGTCAAGACGGTCGCCTTCATCAACGAGCGGGCGATCGGCGTCTCGGCGCTGATCGCGCTGGCGTGCGACGAGATCGTGTTTCGCAAGGGGGCGCGGCTGGGCAACATCCGGCAGCAGATCGTCGATTCGGACGGCCAGACCCAGGATCTTGACCCGCGGCTGACGCGCATCCTGGCCGACCGCGCCGAGGACCTGGCCCGCCAGAAGGGGCACCCGAGCGCTGTCGCCCGCGCCCTGGTCGATCCCGACACCGTGGTGCTGCGGGCGCGCGACAAGAAATCCGGCGCCGTGGTGCTGGTCCTCGAGACGGCCGTCACGGCCGAGCCGGGCCGGTTCGAGGTGCTCGAGACGGTCAAGTCGGCCGACGGCGAGATCCTGACCCTGACCGACGAAAGCGCCCGACGCCTCCAGATGGGCGACCGCGTGGTGCGGGACTTCAACGAGATGCAGTCGGCCTTCGGCCTGCGCGGCAAGATGATCCGCGCGATCGCGCGCACCTGGGTCGATACGCTCGTCGATACGCTCAACGAACCCTGGATGCGCGGGGTGCTTTTGTTCGTCGGCTTCTTCATGCTCATCATGGAGTCTCAAGCTGCCGGGCATCGGGCTGCCGGCCATCCTGGCGACGCTGGCGTTCCTCCTCTATTTTTGGAGCGGGTATCTCGGCGGCACGGCCGACATGCTCGAGATCCTGCTGTTCCTGGTCGGCGTGCTCAGCATCGCGGTCGAGCTGTTCGTGTTCCCGGGAATGGGCATCTTCGGCATGAGCGGGGTGCTGTTGATCCTGGTCAGCGTGATCATGGCCAGCCACACCTTCGTCTGGCCGAGCCAGGAGTACGAGTACAAGCAACTGACGCGGACCGTCTTCCAGGTGCTGGGGATGATCGGCGCGGGGATCGTGGCCGCCATCCTGCTAGGACGCTTTTTCCCGTCCGTCCCGTTCTTCAATCGCCTGATCCTCAAGCCCGAGCCCGCCGGGGGCGGGTCCGTGGACCCCGACCAGAAGCCGGCCCTCGATCCCGACGCGCCGTATACGTTCCTGATGGGTGAAGTCGGCCGGACGACGACCGTCCTGCGACCGACCGGCAAGGCCCGTTTCGGCGAGCTCCTGGTCGATGTGACCGCCGACGGATTCTGGATCGGCGCCAACCAGGAAATCGAGGTCATCGAGGTCCACGGCGCCCGGATCGTGGTCAAGCGGGTTTGAGTCGCCCGGATTCACCACGGAGGCACAGAGAACACAGAGTTCTACACAGAGGAATGCCTTTCTCTGTGTCCGCCTCTGTGTTCTCTGTGCCTCTGTGGTGAACAAGGCCCGGCGATCCGAGGCACCGCGCCGGACATTTCTTGTCTTCTCGAAAGTCCCCGGGAGGGGTATAAAACCCCGGGCAACAGCCTGGTCTCCAAGTAAACAGGGACGTGAACCATGGTACGGACACCGTTTTCCGCGGCGGCGGTCGTGGCGTTGACTCTGGGCATGAGCCTGGCGGTCCGGGCGCAGCAACCGCCGGAACCTCAGCCACCCCCGCCCCCCACGCCGGTGAACGGCCCCGAGGTCCTGACGCGCGGGCCGATCCACGAGGCGTTCGCCAAGCCGGTCGTCTTCAATCCCGAGGCGGGGCCCGTCGTGCCCAAGCAGCCGCCCGCGGCCATCGAGGAAATGCCTCCCGATCAGAAGCCGCAGGGCAACAACGTCGTCTGGATCTCGGGCTACTGGAGCTGGGACGACGAGCGCAAGGATTTCGTCTGGATCAGCGGCATCTGGCGCGACCTGCCGCCGGGCCGGCAGTGGGTACCGGGCTACTGGAACGACGTGCCGGGCGGCCACCAGTGGGTCTCCGGTTTCTGGGCGCCGACCGAACAGCGCAGGCCCAATACCTGCCGCCACCGCCGGCCGCCGTCGAGGTCGGGCCGAACACCACGGCGCCGGCTCCCAATTATGTCTGGTCGCCCGGTTACTGGTACTGGTACGACAACCGCTACGTCTGGCGCCCCGGCTACTGGGTCGCGCCTCAGCCCGACTGGATCTGGATGCCGCCGCAATATACCTACACCCCCGGCGGCTACCTGTTCGTGCCCGGGTACTGGGATTACACCGTCGCCAACCGCGGCATGGTCTTCGCGCCGGTGTACATGCCGCCGATGGTCTATGCGCAGCCGGCGTTTGTCTTCACGCCGTCGATCGTGATTTCGTCCGGCGTGATGTTCAACAACTTCTTCGCCCGGCCGAGTTGGGGCTTCTACTACTTCGGCGATTACTACGCGCCGGGGTACGCGCAGTCGGGGTTCGTCTTCTCGCTGTCGCTGGCCTTTGGGTCGAACCGGGTCGCCTATGACCCGATCTTCTCGCACTACGCGGCGTTCAACGCCGGCTGGGCGGCCCGCGCCCGCGCGGACTACGCCTACCGCGTCGCGCACGTCGAGGCTCGTCCCTACCGGACGTACCTCGAACAGCAAGCGGCGATCAACCGCGGGATCGTCCGCAACGAGATCATGGGCCAGCGGCTCTCCGAGGTTGCGACCGCGCGGGCGAGCATGATGAACTCCCGCGCCGAGATGGTCGGAGCCCGCGCCAGCATGGCCGAGGCGCGGCTGGAGCGCGTCAGCAACGTCGAGCGCGCCGCCATCGCCCAGCGGGCCCAGTCGTTGCAGCAGGTCCGCACGCAACGGCTCCAGAACGAGACCGCGATGGTGCAGTCGCGCGCCAATCAGATTGCGCGCGGGCCGAGACCCGCGGCGCCGTGGCGCAAGAGCGAACTGCCGCCCGCGCCAATCAGATCGAAACGCGGGCCGAGACCCGCGCCGGCGTGGCGCAGGAGCGCGCCGCCGCCCGCGCCACGACGATGGCTCTGCCCCGCTCGCCGATTGCCGCCCAACCGGTTGGCGATCATGGAAACCCGGCCGCCCTGGCGGGCCGTGGCGGCAACGCCTTCGCCACTCCACCCTCGCACCCTGAGCCGAATCATATCCATCCGGCCGCGCCCGCCGCCGCGGCCCATCCCTTCGCCGCCGCGGCCAATCACGCGGCCCCGGCGGCAGCCGCGGCGCGACCGGCCGCCGGTTTCCCCCGCGCGTCGTCGGCGTTCTCGCGCGCGGCGGGTGCCGCGACCAAGGCCGTGGCGCCACGCACCTCCCAGTCGAAAAGTGATAAGCGGAAAGACTGAACCCATCGCTGGGGCGGGCGGCGTCGGTCTGATCCACCACAGAGACACAGAGGACACGGAGTTCCGTAGGCTGGGTCTAGACCCAGCCTACCCGGCTGTGTTCTCCGTGCCTCTGTGGTGAACAAGGCCACCGACTGGCCCTTACCCTCCCGATCAGCGAGAATCAGGCAGTCGGAAAAACCGAGATCCTCCCCGAGCCTTCCACCAAGGGTCATCATCGATGAGACGCGCCGGAGCCGTCGGACTGGCATTCCTTCTGAGCTTCGCGGCAACCATCCGCGCCGAGGCGGTCCGGGGGTGGGAGGAACCCATCGTCATTCCCACCTACCCCGTCGGTGCGCCGGACGTCAACCCGCACTTCCGCGTGCCCATGACCTATCAAGGGGCCGAGGGGCGGGTTTATCCCTATGCCTTCCAGGACAAGCTGTCCGACACCAAGGAGGACAAGTCCTACCGCGGGCTGTTCCTCGAAAATGAATACGTCAAGATCTGCGTGCTCCCCGAGCTCGGCGGCAAGCTTTACTACGCGGTGGACAAGACGAACGGATACGATTTCGTCTATCACAACCACGTGATCAAGCCTGCCCTGATCGGCATGGCCGGCGCGTGGTGCTCGGGAGGCGTCGAGTGGAACCTGCCGCACCACCACCGCGCCTCGGGCCACATGCCCGTCGATCACCGGCTGGTCGAGAACGCCGACGGCTCGCGGACCATCTGGGTCGGCGAGTACGAAAAACGCCACGGCATGAAGTGGGCCGTGGGTTTGACCCTGCGTCCGGGCCGGTCGTACGTCGAGGCCGACTTCCGCATCATGAACGTCACGCCGCTGGTCCAGTCGATGCTTTGCTTCGCCAACCTGGCCGTCCACGCCAACGAGAACTACCAGGTGATTTTTCCGCCCGACGTCGCGCACGCCGTTTACCACGCCAAGACCGAGTTCGTGGACTGGCCGATCGCCCGTTCGCGTTATCAAGGCACCGACTTCACCAAGGGCGTCGATGTGAGCTGGTGGAAGAATACGCCCTCGCCGACGTCCTTCTTCGCCTGGAACACGACGCGGGACTTCCTGGCAGGCATTGACCACGGCAAGAACGCCGGCACGGTCCTCATCGGCGACCACAATACGGTCCCCGGCAAGAAAATGTGGAACTGGGGCAACAACCCCGTCGCGCGCCTCTGGGACCAGATGCTCACGGATAACGACGGCCCCTATATTGAACTCATGATGGGCGCCTACTCCGACAACCAGCCCGATTATAGCTGGATCGGCCCCTACTCAACCCGCGACGCGAAGATGTATTACTACCCCAACCGGGGGATGACCAGCATCAAGGAGGCCGACAAGGATTTCGCGCTCAACGTGGACGTGGCGGATGGTCAAGCCAAGGTCGAGTTGAACGCGACCTCCGCGCGAGCGGGGCTGAAGCTGGCTCTCGCTCACGTCTCCAAGGTCGCGGACGAGCGCGCACTGGAAAACGATCCGCAGATCGTCCAGTTGCGGGAGCGTCTGCGTAACCTCACACAGCGATATCAGAATGCAATCCGGATCACCAAGAAGCAAAACGATCCGAGCCTGATCGCCCTGCGCAAGCAGATCGACGACACATGGCAAGCTCTGGAATCACTGCGATCGGAACTGCGTTCCGGCAAGAAGTCCAAGCTCGCCGAAGAAACGATCGCCGTCTCGCCCAACGAACCCTTCACCAAGACGTTCTCGCTCCCGGAGGACCTGGCCGCGGCCGACTTGCTGGTCACGGTCCGGGATGCGGACGGCAAGGAACTCATTGCGTACAAGCCGCCGGCGCCGAAGAACGAGTCGCTGCCCGCCACCTACGCCGATCCCAAGGAGCCCAAGGACATCCCCACGGTCGAGGAACTCTGCCTGCGCGGCCTGCGTCTGGAGCAGTTCCACAATCCCCGCTTCAGCCCGCTGCCGTACTACCAGGAAGCGCTCCGCCGCGAGCCCGACAATAGCCAGGCGAACCTTCAGCTTGGCCTCTACCTCCTGAGGCACGATCGCTTCGAGGATGCCATCGAGCCGCTGTCGAAGGCCTGTGACCGACGGTCGATGAACCACACCAAGCCGAAGGACGCGGAGCCCTGGTATTACCTCGGACTCGCTCTCATGAGTGACATTGTCAAGCATGGCAATCTCACTCGTGCCAGCGCAGATTGGGACAGGGCTTACGAAGCCCTCGCGACGGCGGCCTGGGACGAAGCCTTTGCGTCGCCCGCACACTTCCTCATGGCCCGGATTGACTGTGATCGCGCCGATTTCAGCCGAGCGCTCGAAAACCTGGAGATGGCCATCCGGCACAATGCCGGGAACGTCGATGCGTTGAACTTGAAGGCCGTCGTCCTGCGCCACCTGGGCAGAAAGGCCGAGGCGATGGAAGCCGCCCGGCGGGCGCTCTCCGAGTCGCCCATGGACTTCCTCGCCCTGCGTGAGTTGGCCCTTCGGGGGGATCACGAGACGGGCGATCCCTGGCAAACGCTCATGCGCGACGAGCCCGCGAATTACCTCGAAACGTCCGCCCGGTATGCTCAGGCCGGGTTCCTTGATGATGCCGTCGCGGTCCTGGAGACGGCGCAGCAGTCGGGCGAGAAGCGGCTCGAATCGGACCCGATGATCGCGTATCGTCTCGGGTATTATCATGATAATGCCGGTCGCTACGATGCGGCGCGAGCGGCCTATCGTCGAGCGGCGGCGCTGCCCATCGACGGATGCTTCCCGTACGGCATGGAATCCGCCAACGCGCTCGGACTGGCTCTCATCAGGAATGATCGGGATGCGAATGCGCGCTACTTCCTCGGCAACATCTCCTGCGACAACATCCCGAAGACGGGCAGAGGAATACTGGCAGCGCGCCATCGAGCTCGATCCGAACGTCGCGATCTACCATCGCAACCTCGCCTTCGTCCTCGCCAACACCTTCGACAAGATCGACGAGGCCGCCCAGCACATCGAGCGCGCCATCGAGCTGAAGGGTGACGATCCGCTCTACCTGGTGGAAGCCGACTCCTATCACGCCCGTCAGAAAAAAGCCCCGGCCGATCGGTATGAGCTGTTCAAGAGCCATGCCGACACGACCGCGAAGGCCGATCCCGCGACGGCCCAGGCGACGGCCTTGCAGATTGCGATGGGATTGCATGACGAGGCGTTGAAGACGCTGACCTCTCGTCATTTCCATTCGTATGAGCGTTTTGACACCAATATCCACGTCGAGTGGGTCGATGCTCATATCTTGCGCGGCCGGCAGCGGCTCGCGGCCAAGCAGATCGACGCGGCCATCGAGGACTTCCGCGCCGCCCTCGAATTTCCGCGCAACCTGGAGATCGCCAGCGACTCGAAGCGCAGTGGGCCCATTACTGGCTGGGCAAGGCGCTCCAGGCCAAGGGCGAAACCGCCGCGGCGCAGGACGAGTTCCGCAAGATCACGGGCCGGGGATCGGGCGGCGGCCGCTGGGCGGGCGGCGAATGGCCCGAGGTGGCCTTCGCGCGCGCCCGGGCCTTCGAAGAACTCGGCGATGCCGCCGCCGCAGGGCGTGTTCGAAAGCATGGTCAAACGAGGAGAGGGCATGATCGAAAGCCGCCCGCCCCACGCGGCGGCCTACATGGATAGCGTCGAGAAGCGCCAGCATGAGGTCCGCTCCCGCGCCATGGGCCACCTCTGGATCGCGCTCGGTGAGCTCGGCCAGAAGCACGCCGCGCCGCGCGCGAGCACTTGCAACAGGCCCGCGCCTCGACCCGTCCCTGCTCGGGCCCGGCTCGGCCGTCTCCGTGCTGGCCACCGACGCCGGTTTGGGTGATTGATCTCAATCTTGCATGAGAGGAAAAAGAGCGCGTGATTTCACGGATTTTTTTCTGGCAATCCGCGCTCCCGGCCGGACAATTGGGAACGACCCGGCCGCCAGGTGGACCGTTTCGAGTTGCACTTCCAGGCGGAATGGCCAACGGTCCGGGCCGGGGGGTCGGAGGGAGCTATCCGATGAAGAGTCGCCGCACGTTCCTGCTGTCGGTGGTTTCGGGTCTGGTGGCCCTTGGCGTGATTGTCGCTCCGGCCATCGCGGCCGAGCTGATGGGCTACATGACCAAGGTCGATCCGGCCGCCAGGACGATCACCGTCATGGAGAAGGGCGGGACGGAGACCGTGGTCAAGGTCACGAAAGACACCGAATGGGTCACCAAGAAGGGAACCTCGTCGGTCGACCTGGAGAAGATCGAGAAGTACGTCAAGAAGGCCCAGGAAGCCGGCAAGAAGGGCATCATGGTCAAGGTGACGCACGAGGGCAAGGTTGCTTCCAAGATCGAGCCTTCGTTCGCCCGGAAGAAGGCGGAAGCCACGCCTTGAACGTGTGGCGCAGTACGAACGGTCGGCATGCCCACATCACCGTGGGCATGCCATTCCTTCTTGTCTTCGTCACCACGTCCGCCGCTGCACGGCTTTCTGGCCATCGGCGGCGGGCAGGAACATATCCGCGGCCGTCAGACCCAGCTCCTTGGCCATGGCGATGCTGTAATCGAGCTTGCCCATGTTCGGGTAGCGGCCGTTCGACCCGAACGTGAATTTCACGCCGGCCGCCTTGGCTTGCTTGAGGAACGCCAGCTTCGGCAGCTTGTAGCTGGCGCTGATCTCCAGCGCGACGCGGTATTTCAGCGCGGCGTCGAGGACCTTCTGGACGCGCTTTTCCGTCCAGAGCGCATCGTAAGAATCCGCCAGCGCGGCGGGCAGCCACGAGGTGTTGCCCAAGAGGTCGATCGGCTCGGTGGCCATGATCTCGACGTGCCAATCCACGTATCGGTCCATGAATCGTTCGTGGTTGCTCATGTCCACGCGGTCGTGCGCGGTATCCTCCCACAGCTTGACGCGCTGGCCGTCCTTGCCGGGGAAGGTCATGGTGTCGGTCAGGACGTAGTCGAGCTGGGCCAGCACCGGCTTCGAGAAGCAGTGCATCCAGTCGTTCCACTCGGCCTGGACGCCGCGATACACGCCCTTGCCTTCCAGCTTCTTGAGCTGGGCGAGCAGCTCGTCATCATTGCTCAGAACGACCGGGTACTTGTTCTCCTTCGTGCCGGCGTGCTCGACGATGCCGAACCGCACGTGCCGCTCGCTGCGCCAGCGGCAGCACCTGGTCGATGCTGCTGTTGTCGAGATGCACGTGCAGATCGACGAGCGGAAACGGCAGGGGTGGTTCATCGGCCGCAGCCATCAGCGGCCGGGAGCACGACGCGGCCACGCCGACCGCCAGGGTACGGCCCAGAAAATCCCGCCGCGAATACGTGTCGGAAGAAGCCATTGTCTATCTACCTTTCGTATGGACAAGGAATGCGAGTGAAGTAGTGAAGTAGGGTGCGTCGAGTCTTCGATGACGCACCTCTTCCTTCCTCTCTCTATCGACTTCGCTCGCGTTCACGATGGTGGAGCTGGTGCGTCATCGAAGACTCGACGCACCCTACTTCACTACTTCCAGCACTTCCTCCCGGCGGACCTCGTGCGTCTGGCCCTTCCAGTCGATGTGCGCATCGCCGAAACCGTGGAAGACGCGCACCTTGCCGGCCTGTGCCAGCGGCTTGTCGTCGCGCGACTGGAGCGTGAACAGGGCCCCGTCGGCATACGTCCGGCCATTCCAGACTTTGGCATAGAACGCGGCGAACCGCGGCGCCTCCACGACGAACCCGTAACGAGGCAGCACCACGGACCCGCCCAGCCTGGATTCGACCTTCGCCTCGTTCTCGCCGAAGTTCACCACGACCACGGTGGCCGCGTCGCCTTCGCCATAAGTCGCCCGCCGCAGCGTTCCATCCGGCGTCAGGAACTCCAGCTTCGTCAGGCGGTCGAAGCCAGTCGCCAGATTCAAGGGGCCGAGCACTTCCTGCGTCGTCTTCAGGAACGCATCGACCGGATGCAGCCCCTCGCCCCAGCCGTTGTCCGCCCGCGTGAAGGCCGCGCGATCGCCCGAGGGGCGGCTCCGCTCTCGCTCGACGGTCTGCTTCCAGTACAGATGGTTGGGCATCGAGTGGTAGTTCAGCGGCCGGGCGGCCAGCACGTGATGCGCCACGTACTCGCCGGCGCGCTCGGGAGCGTAACCGTACTTGCCGTAGCAAGCCTCGCAGTCGTGGTAGACCATCTCCCAGAAAGGAATGACCCGGCCGCCCACGGATTCGGGCTTGAGCTGATGATAATACTGGCCGCTGACGCCGGTCAGACCCTCGAAGAAATCACTGTGCGGCAAGGCCCACTCGCGCCCGCACTCGCTGCCGAACAGGCCGAACTGAGCGCGGGCGGCATCGCTCAGCTTGCTCTTCCAGGCAATGTCGTCGTCACGCTTGAGCGGATGACTCGGGTCGAAGCACTCGCGCGGACCGACCGCGTAGGTCGTGTCGATGAAGTAGGACCAGGGGTTGAATAACTTCTGGATCTCCGGCATGTTCTGCGGTCGCGTCGCCAGTGCAAGTTGATTGGCGCACAAACCATGAAAGCGCGTCCCCCCATCCAGCGCCCGCCCGATACGAGCGAACCATCGGGGTGCTTCTCGATCAGGGCCGGGTCCCAGCTCTTGGCGTCTCGGTACATATCCTGATAGTTATCATGGAAACATGCCAGGTAGCCGAGCGCCTGGATGCGGCGGACGGCGTCGGCGAGGCCCGCGTTGCCGCCGCATTCGGGATTCGCGGGCAGGGCGTCGGGGTGGCGGACATCGTAGCCGCCCTCGGTCCAGCCGCCGATGGTGAACAGGCAGCGGTCGATGTCGAGATCCTTGCGGATGTGCTCGGCGACCTGGGCGGCCTCGTCGAACGTCCAGTTGATCCGGACCGATTCCTCCTTCGTGCTCTCCTCGTTCATGCGCCGGGCCAGGCACTGCCAGAGCTTCACGTTGGCTGCGCCGAGCAGCGCTCGGCGTGCGGGTTGCGCGCGATTTTTTGTCGCATGGTGACGGCCAGGCCCTTCGCCTCGGCGATTCGGCGATAGCCGGCGGCGATCGTGTTCCAGTCGCCCTTGCCCAGCGGCGTCAGACGCAATGCGCGGGCGGTCTTCTTGAGGGTCAGGGCCGTCGTGAGCGTCTGCTTGACGCTTTGATCGGGCGTCAGCTTGCTCTGGATCTCGGGCCAGACATCGGCGCTGTCCCAGCTCACGATCAGCGCCGTGCCGCCTTTGAGAAGCCCGAGCATGTTCATGTGGCAACCTTCGTATTCCGACGTGCCGAAGCCGTGTTTGAACGCCACACCGCTGTCGGCCGGCAAGAGCAAACCTTCGCGGCTGGGGACGATCACGGCGCCGCCGTCGCGGTCGGTCACGTTGAGAGCGTCGTGGAGCAGGCGCAGGTCGCCCAGGTCCTGGCCCTCGAAGCGGATTTCCAGCGAGCGGCCTTCATCGACGAGGGAAAAAATCACGGCGGCGTGGTCGTCGCGCTCCAGCCGCAGGCGATCCGGCGCCGCCGGACCGGGATGAAACGCGCCTTCGAGCGCGATCGAGGCGCGTCCCTCCGCGGGCCAGCGCACGCCCGCGGCCTTGTCGAGGATCGACCAGGCGCCCGTGTTCGGCACCACCTCAACCCGGATCGCCGCGCTCTCCAACCGGGCGGCATCGTCCGGCGCGGCGAGGGCGGCCAGCAGCAGAATCAGCGTGGACATCATGTTCACCTTTCATGTGAAAATAGCAAAATTTGTATTGAATTCTGGATGACTGACAACAGACGGCAGATGGCAGACAGGATCAGTCATCAGTCATCCGGCATCAGTCATCCGGCATCCCCCTACCTCGGGTCAGGAGCGCCTTCGGCGATCCACTTGCGAAAATCCTCGACGGTCGCATCCGGCAGCCGGTGCTGAGGAGGCATGCGGGCATTCTCGCTTGAGTATTCGAGGGCGCGGATGAGCAGGCTGTCGTCGGGCTTGCCCGGCTCGATGATCGGTCCGGAATTGCCGCCTTTGCGCATGCCTGCGCGTATCGAGCCGGAGGTTGGCCTCGGGCTTGGGCGTCCGGGCCGAGTGACATTGGTAACAATGCTCGACCAGCACGGGGCGGATGCGCGCCTCGAAGAGCGCCACGCCGGTCGGGCCCTCCTTCTGAGCGAGTGCGCGTGGGGACAGGAGCCCGGCCGTCAGGAAGCCGAGGAGCAGGAGCGTCAAGGCTGGTCGCATGGGGAGTCTTCTTATCAGGTGTTCCGGACCCGCGGGTGTGGTCCGGTCTTGGTCGAGTCGCAACGTACCAGGTGCGTCATCGCCGGCCGACTCGACGCACCCGACGTATTCTGTTCCCTTCCGGGCGACTCTTACGGCCCGTTGGTGCTCCACGATACCAGCGCCGCGCCGATGCGATCCAGGGGCAAGACCTGCCGGGCCGCGCCGCGGCGGATGGCTTCGCGGGGCATGCCGAAGACGACGCAGGTCGCTGCGTCCTGGGCGATCGTCCAGCTTCCCGACTCGCGCATTTCGAGCAGCCCCTGGGCACCATCGTCCATCATGCCGGTCAGGAGCACGCCCACCGCGGCCGGGCCGGCGGCCTGGGCCACCGAGCGAAACAGGACATCGACGCTCGGTCGATGGCGGTTGACCAGCGGCCCTTCAATCAACTCGACGCGGTAGCCGGCGCCGTGGCGGCGGACGACCCCGTGTGCGCTGCCGGGGACGACCACGGCCCGGCCCGGCCGCAGCGGTTCATTGGGCTGGGCTTCGACGACATCGAGCGCGATGCGCGGATCGGCGTCGAGACGCTCGGCGAAGGCGTGCGTGAAGCCGCCCGGCATGTGCTGCACGATGACGATGCCCGGCATCCGCGCAGGCAGGTCAGCCAGAAGACGGGATACGGCCTGCACGCCGCCCGTGCTCGCGCCGATGGCGATGATCCGTTCCCGAGGCCCGCCCGGTGCCACCCAGCGCACGCGGGGCAAAATCGCGTCGGCGCTCTGGCGCGTCGGGTTGGGCGGACGGGGGCTCGTCACGCGCCGCCGTGCCCAGATCGATGGCCTGCCGGAGGCTCTCCCGCAACCGCGCGCCCCACTCTTCCAGCTCGCTCGGGTCATCCCAGCAGGGCTTGGGGATGACCTCGATCGCTCCCATCTCCAGACCCGTCAGGCCGAGCTCGGGGTGGTCGGTGCAGAGCAGGACCGGCAGGGGGTGCTGGCGCATCAGCTTGCGCAGGAAGGTCAGGCCGTCCATGCGCGGCATGTTGATGTCGAGAATGATGGCCGCGGGCGCCGTCTTGCTCATGAGGGCGACCGCCTCGTACGGGTCGCCCGCCACCATGACGTGAAAGGCCGGGTCGGCCTCGACAATCGCCCGGAGGGTCTGCCGCACCAGGGCGCTGTCGTCCACGATGAGGATCACACGCGGCGCGGGCCGGCGGTTTGAGCAGGGCTGTCTTTCATGGGCTCAACACCCTCCGGAAGAGAGACGCCCCTTGTTTTTCCAGCCGGTCGGGACACTCGGCGAGGATCTCGCAGTTGCCGACGACGAGCGTGCCGCCCGGCCGCAAGCGTTGTGCCAGCCGGTCCAGGAGCAGGGCCCGCTCGGCGTCTTCAAAATAGATCGCGACATTGCGGCAAAGGATCACGTCGAACTCGTCCGGCACGGGCCAGTCGGCGCTCCGGAGATCAAAATGGAGGAACCGGACGAGCGCGCGGACCTCGGGGGCGATCCGGTAGTGGCCGTGCTGCGACTCGCGGCCACGGAGAAAGAAGCGCCGCAGACGCTCGGTCGAGACGTCGCCGAGGATGCGCTCGGAATAGATCGCCCGGGCCGCGGTCCGCACCATGTCGAACGAGACATCCGACGCCCAGATCTCGAGCCGGTCGGGCGCGACGCCCGGACACCGCTCGACGACACAGATGGCCAGGCTATACGGCTCCTGCCCGGCGGAACATCCCGCCGACCAGACCCGCACGCAACCCGTGGGAACCCGATGCAGGCGGTTCGCCAGCGCGTCGGCGACGAGATTGAGGGTGAGCGGCTCGCGGAAGAAGGAGGTGTGGTTGACCGTGCTCAGGTCAATCAGAAGCTGCATGCCGGCGCCATTGGGCTGCCTGCGGAGCACCTCTTCGTAGAACCAGCGGAAGTTGGGGACGCCCCGGCTCCGAAGTTTCAACTGGAGCCGGGCCTGCACCAGCCGCATCCGGTGCGGCGATAATTCCAGCCCGCGACGGCTCTTCAAGAGCGCCTCGATCGGGCGGAAATCGGCGTCGCTCCAGGGCTCGATATCCTTGCCGACGTCCATGGGTTTTCCATTCACGTACTCACGATGCGGTGCGGTCGTACTTCTTCTTCCCCCTTTCCCCGCAAGGGGGGAGGGGACCAGACAGCATACGCATGCACAAGTCTCGTTCCCACTTACCTGGCGCGGTGCTCATAAGGTCTTGGCCGCCGGCTCGGCCTCGGTCAGGGCGGAGAGGACGCGGTCGAGATCCAGCAAGAGCAGGAAGCGGTCGTGATGGCGGATCAGGCCGCGCACGAACGCCGAGCCCTCACCCAGGCCGAACGCGGGCGCGGGCTGAATCTCCTCGGGCATGGCTTCGAGAACATCGGAGACCCGATCGACGAGCAAGCCCGAGAGCCGCACGTCGGGCCCCGGGTCGGCATCGACCATCAAGATGCAGGGATTTTTTTCGGCCTCCTCCTGTTCGAGCCGGAAAGGCACGCGGAGGTTCCAGACGGGAATGACATGCCCCCGCAGGTTGAACAGGCCGCACAGGGCCCGGCCGCTGCCCGGCACACGGGTCAAGGCGCCCACGTCGAGCACTTCCCGGACCCGGTCCACGCCGAGCGCGTAGCTCTCGCCGCCAAGCTGGAAGACGACGTAGGAGTCCGCGCCTTCGTGATCGCTCGTCGTGTCGGTCCCGACCGCGTCCATGGTTGTCTCCTTCACCGGCTCGCTCCAGGTCTTGTCTTGCAGACCCCGCTCTTCTCATCTGGTGGGACAGCCGCCCTCGGCTGTCGTCCGACGTCAGTGGATACAGCCGAGGGCGGCTGTTCCACAGTCGGGGTCAGAACCGTTCGAATTCCGCGTCGTCGTCGAGGTTGACGATGACGCCGCCCGGGTTGGCCTGGGAGGCCGCCCCGCCCGCACTCGCATCGTAGTGCGCGGAGCGGCTCGCGGGCGCGGACGGCAGCGCCGGCTGAGATCCAGGCCGCGGCGCCGGCGATCCGGGCCGGGGGCTGGTGCCGCGGCGCACGGTGACGGGCCGTTGCGGCACGGCCCGCACGCTCTCGGGTACGGCGGCGCGCGCCTCGCCAAGCTGGAAGAAGGAGACCAGATGTTCCAAGGACGCCGCTTGCCCGGCCAGCGACCCGGCCGTCGAAGCCACCTGGTGGCTGGCCGCCGCGTTCTGCTGCACGACCTCGTCAAGCTGGCGCACGCCCACGTTGATCTCGTGGATGGCCGCCGTCTGCTCCTGCGAGGAGGCGGCGATCTCCTTGACGAGCCCGCTCGTATGGCGGATCGACGGCACGATCGTTTCCAGCAGCTTGCCGGCGTTCTCCGCCACCGCGACGCTCGACTCGGCCAGCTCGCCGATGTGGTGGGCCGCTTCCTGGCTGCGTTCGGCCAGCTTGCGGACCTCGCCCGCGACGACCGCGAATCCCTTGCCCTGGGTGCCGGCGCGCGCGGCCTCGATGGCGGCGTTCAGGGCGAGCAGGTTGGTCTGATAGGCGATGTCCTCGACCACCTTGATCCGCTGGGCGATCTGCCGCATCGCGGCCACGGTCTCGGCGACCGCCCGGCCGCCGTCCTCGGCCTGCACGCTGACCTCGTTGGCGGTTTGCGCGGTCTTCTGCGCGTGCTGGGCGTTCGACTTGACCGAGCTGTCCACGTTCTGGAGGCTCGAGGCAATCTCCTGCAGCGTGCTGGCCTGCTCGGTAGCCCCCTGCGAGAGCTCCTGGGCGCTGGCGCTGAGCTCGGTGCTGGCCGACGAGACCGAGTTGGTGGTCTCGCCGATCTCGCGGATCACGCCGCCGAGGTGGTCGATGACCGAGTTGACCTGGCCCGAAAGCTGGGCGATCTCGTCCGCGCCGGCCACCTGCGAGTGGACGTTCAGCCGGCCTTGTTCGAGCTCGCGGGTGACGGCGATCACCTCGAAGATCGGCTTGACGAGCCGGCGTCCCAGATACACGCCCAGGACGATCGTCGCCACGAGGCACACCACGAACACGCCGAACGTCTCGTAATGGATCAAGGTGATCGCGTGATAGGCGGCGGACTGGGGCACGTCCACCAGGACGGCGAAAGTCTTGGCCTCGCCGCCCTCCTTCTCACGGAACTTCACCGTGCCAATACCGAGGATCTCCGCGCCCGACACGCCGTCATCGATCTCGATGTAGGGGGTCTTGCGGTGGCTGGCCTCTTGTCCCGTAAGAGTGGCGTGGACGTGTTCGGCATAGGGACTTTCCAGCTTGTCGCCTTCGCGGAACGGGTTGCGCTCGTCCCCCTGCGCATAGGCCTTGAGGATCTTGAGGTCCGGGTCAATGAACGCCACCCGGCCCGTGGACACCTGCATTTCTCGGAAGACGGATCGGAGCGTGTCGAGCACAATCGGCAAATCGGCCGATTCGAGGATCGGGTACGGCAGTCCCTTCTTCTCATCCAGAGGGGACACGCCCAGCGTGCCCGCCGTGTAGTACGCATTGCGATAAATCACGCGGCCCGACTTGTCCCGAAGCTGCTCGGTCGCCAGGAACGTGACGTAGATCATGATGGCGGTCGGCACCAGGCCGAACAGCAGGAAGGCCACCGTCAGCTTGGTCTGGTAGTTCCATTTCATGGGGCGACCTCGCGGTCTGGAATCCAATGATGAATATCAGTTGGGTATGATCGGTTGCTGGAACGCATGCGCCCGGCTGACGACGGTCGCCAGATCGACGATCAGGCAGATCGAGCCGTCGCCCAGGATGGTCGCGCCCGAGAAATGCCGGCAGGAGGCCAGCCCCTCGTCGAGCGGCTGGATGACGGTCTGGACGCGGCCGAGCAGGCGATCGACGACCACGCCGACCTTCTGCTCGGCGTGCTGGGTGAGCAGCAGCTCCTGGCGGGGCAGGATGTGCTCGGCCACGCCGAACGCCCGGCGCAGGGGAACCAGGGGAATCAATTCGCCGCGGACGATGACGGCCTGGCGGTGGATCGCCCACGAGGCGTCATCGGCGTTCAGCGCCACGCACTCCTCGACCTGGGTCATGGGCACGACGTAACGGCCGTTCTGAACCTCGACCAGCAGGCCGTCAATCAGGGCCAGGGTCAGCGGCAGGTGAATCACGAAGGTGGTGCCCTTGCCCTCCACGCTGCGCACGGTCACCGTGCCGCGCAGGCCGCGGATGGCGTCGCGCACCACGTCCAGGCCCACGCCGCGGCCGGAGAGCTCGCCCACCTTGTCGGCCGTCGAGAAGCCCGGCTCGAAAATCAGGTTGCCGACGCGCGGGTCCTCGGGCGCGATCTCGGGCGGCAACATGCCCAGCGCGATGCCCTTGCGGGCGATCTTGGCACGGTCCAGGCCGCGGCCGTCGTCGCCGATGCGCAGGACCACGCGGTCCCCCTCGTAGCCGGCGCCGATGGTAAGCTGGCCCGTGATCGCCTTGCCTGCGGCGGTGCGCGCCGCGGGCGCCTCCAGGCCGTGATCGATCGCGTTGCGGATCATGTGGATCATGGGCTCGGCCAGACGCTCGATGATCGAGCGGTCGAGCCGCGTGTCCTCGCCCTCGATGCGCAGATGGATCTGCTTGCCCGACCGGTCGGCCAGATCGCGCACCACGCGCGGGAAGCGTGCGAACAGCTCCTCGATCGGCACCATCCGGAGCTCGAGCGTCGTATCGCGCAGACGGCGGCCCAGCCGATCGAGCGCTTCGAGCGTGCCGGACCAGGGCGCGGCGGCGTCGAGGTCGCGCAGACCTTGCAGGCTATCGGTCAGGATCGCCAGCTCGCCGGCCAGGCCCAGAAGCTCATCAAGCTGCTCGGCATTGACGCGCAACTGCGCGGCCGGCGCGGCCTTGGGACGGCTTTCCGACGGCTTGGCCGGCGCGGCAGGCGGTTGCGGTACGGGTGCGGGCGTCGGTGCGGGTGTGGGTGCGGGTGCCGGCGCGGACTCGATCGCGGTCGCCTCGGCGTCCGTGATCGCCTCGATCGTGACCTGCCCCGGCTCGTCCAGGAACAGGAACACCTCGTCGAGCCGCGCCGCGCGGCGGTCGTCCGGAGGACGATGGTCCAGCCCAGATAGCAGTCACCGGGGTCCAGCTCGGCCAGGGGCGGGACGCGCTGCCAGTCGGCCGAGAGCGTGACTGTCCCCAACTCTTTCAGCTCGTCCAGAAAGCCCAGCGGATTGACGCCCTTGCGGAGCACGTCGCGATGGGGCGTGAGCGTGATCCGGTACGCTTGCGGCGTGGCCGGTGGTGCCGGCGCGGGGGCAGGTGCGACTGTTCCTTCTGGCTCCGCCGGTTTGGCTTCGGGAGGCACCGGAGCCGGGGCCGGCGTGGGGGCGGAACCCTCCGCCAGCGCGGTCAACCGCGCGGCGAGATCCGCCGGAGGCTCGACCGTGCGGCCTTCGACGGCGCCTTGCACGGCCGCTTCAATATGGTCGTGCGCCTCCAAGAGGGTCGTGATCAGGTCCGGCCGGACCGCCAGCTTGCCCTCGCGGACCTGGCCCAGGATTGTCTCGACACCGTGCGTGAACTGCGAGATCGCCCGCAGCCCGACCATGCCGGCCGCGCCCTTGAGCGTGTGGGCCGCGCGGAAGGTCCGGTCGAGATGCTCCCGGTCCTGCCACCGCGTTTCGAGATCCATCAAGCCCGCTTCGAGCGCCTGGAGCAGCTCGCGCGCTTCCTCGAAGAACATGCTCAAGAAGCGGTCGTTGGACACGGTCGTCTCGTGGAAGGTCGATTCTGAATGTCGGATTCCAGATGCCGGATGGCTAGTGGCTGATGGCTGATGGCTGATCTAGAACATGCTTCCGATCGCCGGCCTCCAGAATCCGGTATCAGGCATCCGCCATCAGTCCTCAGGCATCCGCCATCAGTCCTCAGAGGGTGTACGGAAAGGGATTTGTAGGGGGCTCGGCCCACCATCTTCCGATGTCGAACCCTCGAGTCCCTGACCCCTCTCTCAGGCATCCGCCATCAGTCCATCCGCCATCAGTCATCCGTCATCAGCCTCCGCCATCTGGGATTGATCCGGAATCCGGAATCCGGAATCTGCCATTGATCTCGCGTACCCGCCTTGTGGGTCACTCCTCCCTCATAACTGGCTCCAGCACCTTCGCCACGCCCGCCTGCTCGGCGATCGCGCTCAAGACTTGCGGCACGCGGACCATCCGCACCGCCTGGCCTGCCCGCCGCGCCGACTCGAGCGTGGCGAGTAGAAGCTGCAAGCCGGCCAGGTCCCAGGGCCCCGACATCGTCAGGTCGAGCCGCACGCTCGCCCCCGATGCCAGCGCGGCCAGGAGCGCCTCGCGCCACCGGGCGCATCCTCCCGCGTCACCGGCCCCGAGAACCACCAGCGTCGTCACCCCAGCCGCGACCGACGAGGCTTCTGGGCTCACGGATTCCTCTCCAGACAAATCGGACTAGCCCATGCTACCCAGTTTAACACACGCCCTCGTCACGGGGAAGGATACTGGACCAGGACCAGATTGATATCATCGCCGGCCTGGCCGGGCTTGACGTACCCGGCGATGACTTCGAGCAAGCCGCTGAGCATCACCTCGGGGGCGGCCTGCTGATTTTGCGTGAGGAACTGCTCGATGCGTTCCTGACCAAAGAGGACGTCGCCGGGGGTCGTCATGGCGTCGGTCAGGCCGTCGGTGTAGAGCAACAGCGACTCGCCCGGCGCAAGCTGGCCCGCGACATCGGCAATGCCGACGGCCATGCCGATCCCGAGCAGTCCCGCCTCGGCGTCGAGCGGGCGGATGCCGCTCGGACCGACGACCAGGGGGGGCGGGTGGCCGACGCCCGCATATTGAAGTGCTCCGGTGGCCTCGTCGACCCAGAGGTAGAAAGCGGTCAGAAAGAACCCCTCGGGGAAGAAGCGTTCCAGGGCGGCGTCGAGTGCCTCCATGACCTGGGACGGCGTCGCGCCGGAGCCGGTCACGGGTGAGGCGATGGCCTTGACCATCGTCGAGAGCAGCGCCGAGTTGACGCCGTGGCCGGTCACGTCGGCGATCAAGATGCCGAGCCGGCCGTCGTCGAGGCGGGTGAAATCGTACACGTCGCCGCCCAGCGCGTTGGCCGGCTGGTAGCGCACGGCGTACCGCAACGGCCCGCGCGGCTCGGCGCCTGCGGCATCAAGCCCTGCTGGACTTTCCGGGCCAGTTCGAGCTCGTGGTTGAGCTTGGCCTGGGCGATCTCCAGCTCGCGGTTGCGCTCGGCCAGCTCCTTGCGCAGATCGGCGATGCGAAGCTGTGCCCGGATGCGGGCGAAGATCTCCTGGATTTCCTGGGGCGTCTTGGGCTTCTCGATGTAATCGTCGGCGCCGGCGTCGAGGCCGACGATCTTGCTCTCGGTCGCGCCCAGCGTGGTGAGCATCACGACCGGAATCTGCCGCAGCTCGGCGTCCTTCTTGAGCGCCTTGCAGAGCCCGGCGCCATCGAGGCTCGGGCATTTCAAAGTCGGTCAGGATCAGGTCGGGATGAACCGTCCGGGCCTGCGCGAAGCCTTCGCGGCCGTCGCACGCCAGGGACACCTCGTAGCCCTCATCCTGGAGCATCGCGGCGATCATGCGCCGCATGGTCGCGCTGTCCTCGACCACCAGAAGCCGTCGTCCCATCGCCGCTCTCTCCCCGGGGATCGATCTCGATGCGCGGGCCTCCACGTCGCGACGCCCGGCCGCGTCTCTCGCTCGGGAAACATTGTAGCAGCTTTGCAAGAGAACGGGATGGATCGACGGCGGTGAGTACAGGATGCCCTCGTCACCGCTGCCGGTCGGCCGGCTCACGAAGGGGCTCGAAAACGATCGCGTTGCCGACCTGGAGCATGGCCACGCGGACCTCGTGGCCGATCGCATCCAGTCGCCGGTAGACCGCCAGCGCGCCTGCGGGCGGCTTGCCTTCCATCAGGTACCAGCCGGCCGCGTGCAAATCGGAATGAAGCCGGAGAAGGGCAGGGGAGGCGTTCATCGTTGGGGTCACTCCATGACCTGCGGATCGGGCCGTTTCCTCCGGCGCCGACCCGTAGTCGAGATAGCACCGCCTAACATAGCGGCGGGTCGAAGCTCGTCAATGGCGGAACGGCCGCGTGGGACGTGATCCGATCATGACCGGCCGAGCTAACTTCAACGTCCCTGTTCACTTCCTTCCATTTTGGCCGCCGCCCGAGAAACGAGCATCGGAGGCGATTCCGCCGGCACGAGCGGCGGCCATCCAGAGCCGGCCCGATCTGGCCACCTCAGCACACCCGCATTAGCCGGAAAGACCTCCGAGCTTCCCGGACCGGCAGGCTTTAAAAACCAAATAGTATGATTCCTCAAACATCATTTTCATGACTTCTTCACGTGCGGGACACGGTCTGACAGAAGTCGGGGACGTGCTGCTTGTGCGGCGCGGGATCGGCGAGTAGATTAGGACTTTGTCCGCTACCTTCCTTCCTGCTGATGATCGAGCCTCGTTTCTTCCCTCGGAGCGTTTTCATGGCGCAGAGCACGGCCGAGGCGCACGCGACGCCGCTGAGCGAGGACGATGTCCAGGCGATCGACGAGCTGAGGCACGCCTACGAGCGATTACGCAACGAACTGGCGCGGGTGATTGTCGGGCAGCATGCCGTGATCGAGCGGCTGGCGATTTGCTTGTTCGTGCGCGGGCATGGGCTCTTGATGGGCGTGCCGGGGCTGGCCAAGACGCTGCTGGTGAGCAAGGTCGCCGAGACGATGTCGCTGCGGTTCAGCCGCATCCAGTTCACGCCCGACCTGATGCCGATGGACATCACCGGCACGGACATCTTGCAGGACTCTCCCGGCGGCCGGCGCGTGTTCGAGTTCGCCCACGGGCCGATCTTCGCCAACATCGTGCTCGCCGACGAGATCAACCGCGCCCCGCCCAAGACCCAGGCGGCGCTGCTCGAGGCGATGCAGGAATCGAACGTCACCGTGCTCGGCCGGCCGTTCCGGCTCAACCCGCCGTTCCTCGTGCTGGCCACGCAGAACCCGGTCGAGCAGGAGGGCACCTATCCCTTGCCCGAGGCCCAGCTCGACCGCTTCATGTTCCTGATCGAGCTTGATTATCCCACGGAAGACGAGGAAATCCGCATTGCGCGCACCACCACCGGCGGGGCGCTGCCGACGCTCGATCATCTGCTGACGCCGGTCGAGGTGATTCGCCTCCAGGATCTGGTCCGGCGCGTGCCGGTTCCCGACCACATTTACGCCTACGCGGCGCGCCTGGTGCGCAAGACGCGCCCGGCCGACCCAACGGCGCCCGCGTGGCTGAAACCCCTGGTTTCCTGGGCGCCGGTCCCGCGCCGTGCAGTACTTGATCCTCGGGGCCAAAGCCCGCGCGGCCTTGCTGGGCAGTTACATGGTGCGTCTCGAAGACGTGCAGGCGGTGGCCGCACCGGTGCTCACGCATCGCGTTCTGACCACCTTTGCGGCGCAGGCCGAGGCCATTGATGCCAAGCAGATCGTTCGAAGGCTGATGGAAGAGACGCCGGGCTGATGGCGGATGGCGGATGGCGAATGACTGATGGCGGATGACTGATGACTGATGACTGATGACTGATGACTGATGACTGGTGACTGGTGACTGATGACTGGTGACTGATGACTGGTGACTGATGGCGGATGCCAGCATGGCCGTTCCTGATCTCTGGTATCCGCTATCAGTCATCAGTCATCAGTCATCGTCAGGAGGGCAAGCGCAACATGTTTCCCGACCGCCGCACGCGGAGCTTTCTGGACCCGGCCGTGCTCGGGCGGCTGGCGGCGGTGCCGTTGTTTGCCAGGCGGCCCATGCTCGGAAATGTTTCCGGGCGGCATCCCAGTCCGCACCGGGGCTCCAGCGTCGAGTTCGCGGAGTATCGCCGATATGTTCCCGGCGACGACCTGCGCCGGCTCGACTGCGCGCGTATGGCCGCTCCGACCGGTATTTCGTCAAGGAGTTCGAGGCCGATACGAACCTGCGCTGTTGCCTCGTGCTCGATACCAGTGGCTCGATGGACTACGGCAGCGGGGATTTGACGAAGCTCGATTACGCCCGCCGGCTGGCCGGCACGCTCGCCTACCTGGCCATCCAGCAGGGTGACGCCGTCGGGCTGGCCTGCGTGGCGAATGGGATTGTTCGCGATATTCCCCCCAGGCGCAACCCGGTCCACTTGATGGCCGTCTTGGACACGCTCGAAGTGGCCCAGCCGAGCGGGCCGACGCAGCTTGTCGAGGTGCTGCACGAACTGGCCGAGACGGTCCGTCAGCGCGCGCTGGTCGTGATTCTGTCCGACTTCTTCGCCGAGCCCGAGCGGCTCCGCGGCGCGTTCCAGCATCTGCGGTTTCGCAAGCACGACGTGGCGGCGTTTCATCTGCTCGACCCGCAGGAGCTCGCGTTCGAATTCCGTCGCCCGATGCGGTTTCTCGACATGGAGGGCGGGCCGTCGATCTTCGCCGAGCCGAGCGAGATCGCCGACCGCTACCGCCGCGCCATCGGCGGCTACCTGGAAGATCTCCGCGCCGTCGTGTTGGAATCGGCCATCGACTACCGCCGGACGAATATCGACGAGAACTATGAGCAAACGCTCATGCGCTTTCTCGTCGATCGCGCCCGGGGCAAGGGGAAGGGGGGACGATGACCTTTCTCCAGCCCTGGCTGCTGGTCGCGTTGCCGTTGATGGCGCTGCCCGTCATCATCCATCTTGTCAACCAGCGCCGGTACCAGACGGTGCGGTGGGCGGCGATGATGTTCCTGCTCGCGGCCAACCGCATGTCGCGCGGGTTTGCCCGGCTGCGGCAGTGGCTGATCCTGGCGTTTCGCGTGCTGGCGATCGGGGCACTCGTCTTTGCCGTCAGCCGGCCGCTCGCGGGCGGACGATTGGTGCAGATGGCCGGCGGGCGGCCCGATGCGACGTTTCTGCTCATCGATCGCTCGCCGAGCATGCGCCAGCGCGGCCTGGGCATCGAGGGATCGAAGCTCGAAACCGGCGTGCGGCGGCTGGTGCGAACGCTCCAGGAAATCGGCTCGACGCGCTGGGTGCTCGTCGAGGGCGGCACGAACCGCGTCCGTGAGCTCACGTCGATTGAGAGCTTGCTCAGCGCGTCCGGCATCGAGCCGACGAGCGCGCCGTCGGACATCCCGGCGATGCTCGCCGCTGTGCGCGATTATATCAAGACAAATAAGATCGGCCGGTCCGAGGTATGGATTCTCTCCGACGTGCGCGAGAACGACTGGGACATGGAAGGAGGCCGCTGGCGGTCGCTGCGCGATGCGTTCCTGGAGTTCCCCCAGGCGATCCGCTTTCACTTGCTCGCCTATGCCCAGCCCGCGCCGGGGAATATGGCCTTGCGCGTGACGGAGGTCGTGCGGCGTGATACGGCCGACGGCGCCGAGCTGCTCGTCTCCTTGAAGCTGACGCGCGAGCCCGGCGACGACGCCCGGCGGACGATTCCCGTGCAATTCGACATCGAGGGAGCGCGTTCGGTCGTGAACGTCGAGATGGCGGGACCGGCGCACGAGTTGAAGAACTACCGCATCCCGCTGGAACGGACGCGCAAGCGCGGCTGGGGGCATGTCTCGATCCCATCGGATGTCAATCCGGCCGACGATGATTTCTATTTCACCTTCGACCGCCCGGCCGCGCGCGGCGGTGGTCGTCGCCGAGGATGCCCAGAAGGCGCGCCCGTTGCACCTGGCCGCGGCGATCTCGCCCGATCCGGCCGTGAAATGCAGCGCGGAGATCATCGCGCCCGAGGCCGTAGGCTCATTTCCCTGGGAGCGAGCGGGCCTGGTTCTGTGGGAAGCTCCGTTGCCGGAGGGAACCCTTGCCGGGCGTGTGAAAGCGTTCCTCGATCGTGGCGGGCAGATGATTTTTTTCCCGCCGCCCGGGCCGGGCAAGGCGGCGTTCTCGGGCGTGTCGTGGACATCCTGGAGCGACGGGCCGGGCGGGAACGCGGTCGGGAACTGGCGCGGCGATCAGGATCTGCTCGCGGCCACGCAGAGCGGCGCGGCGCTGCCGGTGGGCGAACTGAACGTGAAGCGAGTGTGCGGCCTGGCGGGCGAGTTCACCACGCTGGCCACCTTGCGCGGCGGCGCGCCGTTGCTGGTGCGCGTGCCGACCGATGCCGGCGGGTTGTACTTCTGTGCGACCTCTCCCTCGGTGGGCGACTCGAACCTGGCGACCGGTGGCGTGGTTCTTTACGCGCTCATCCAGCGTGCTTTGGCGGCCGGTGCCGCATCACTCGGCAGCACGCAGCAACGGGACGCCGGTACAAAACCCGGCGACGATCCGGCACGCTGGCAGCGGCTCGCGGGCGGCGAGGAGGCGATCTCGACCGACTTCGCCGATCCACCGGGGCATCTATCGCGCGGGCGAGCGGCTCCTGGCCGTGAACCGCCCGGCCCGCGAGGACGTCGCGCCGATCGTCGCCGACGCGCGCATCGCGGGGCTGTTCCGCGGGCTCGATTTCTCGCGGGTCGATGACCGCGCCGGCAACGAAGGCTCGCTGATCCAGGAGATCTGGCGCGTCTTTCTCATGGCGATGATGACGGCCCTGGTGCTCGAGGCGGCCCTCTGCCTGCCGAAGCGGGCGCGACCGGCGGAGGCTCCCACGCGATGAACGTCTCCCGCACGCTCACGTTCCTCTGGACGCCGTTCTCGCTGGCGGCTTCGCTCGCGGTCGTGCTCGTCACGGCCGGACTCGGTCTGATTGCCTGGCGTCGCAGCGGCTATCGGCGCTCCGTGGGGATGCTCGAAGCACTCCGGCTGCTCATCGTGGCGCTTGCGGCGGCGCTGTTGAATCAGCCCGAGTGGATCGAGGAGTTCCGCCCCGAGGAAAAGCCGTCCGTGGCCGTGCTCGTCGATGCCACGCCGAGCATGGACACGCGCGACGTGGTCCTTTCTCCCGGCAGCCCTTCCAGCGTGACCACCCGGCGCGCGGCGACCGCCCGGCTGGCCGATCCCGCCACCTGGGAGAGCCTGCGAACGCGCCGGAACGTCGTCATCCGCACCTTCACTCCGATCTCTCAGGGACGCGGGAGCGATCTGAACGCACCTTTGGCGCAGGTGGCCGCGACGCTGCCAAATCTGCGCGGCGTCGTGTTTGCCTCCGATGGCGACTGGACCGACGGATTGCCTCCGGTGCAGGCGGCCATCGCGCTCCGCACGAAAAGCGTGCCCGTGTTCGCCGTGCCGGTCGGCAGCCCGACGCGTTTGCCCGACGTGGAGTTGCTGAGCCTCGACGCGCCGACCTTTGGCGTCGCCGGCAAGGCCGTGCGCATTCCGTTCACGATCGAGAGCTCCCTGCCGCGCGAGTACGTCGCCACCGTCACCCTGCGCCGACCGACGGCGACGAGTTGACGCGCGAGGTTCACATCGCCCCGATGGGACGCACGACCGACTGGATCACCTGGAAGCCGAAGGCGACCGGCGATTTTACCGTGACATTGGAAATTCCCCCGCACCCGGACGAGCTCGACGCCGACAACAACCACATGACGGCGCCGATCGCGATCCGCGAGGAGAAGCTGAAAGTCCTGGTCGTCGAGTCATTTCCGCGCTGGGAATATCGCTATTTACGCAATGCGCTTTCACGCGATCCGGGCGTGGCGGTCTCGTGCCTGCTGTTCCACCCCGGTCTGGGCAAGGTCGGCGGCGGGAACAAGGATTACATCGCGGCGTTTCCGGCGGGTCTTGAGGAACTGTCCAAATATGATGTCGTGTTCCTGGGCGATGTCGGCGTCGAGGACGGCGAGCTCACGGCCGAGCAATGTCGCTTGCTTCGTGGCCTGGTCGAGCGGCAGGCGAGCGGGCTGGTTTTCATGCCGGGGATGGGAGGCAAGGAGTTCTCGCTGCTGGAAACGGAGCTGAAGGATCTTTACCCGGTCGTGCTCGACCCCGCGCAGCCGGGCGGCTGGGGATCGCGAACGCCCTCGCAATTCGAGCTGACCGAGGCAGGCCGCAAGAGCCTGCTCACGAAGCTGGCCGACACGCAGGACGATAACGCCGAGGTCTGGGAAAATCTCCCCGGGTTCCAGTGGTACGCCCCCGTGCAACATGCCAAGCCCGGCTGCGAGGTGCTCTGCGTCCACAAGGACGCGGCCAACGAATCCGGCCGGCTGCCGCTGCTCGTGACCCGTACCTTCGGCGCGGGCAAGGTCCTGTTCATGGGCACCGACGGCGCCTGGCGCTGGCGCAAGGGGGTCGAGGATAAATATCATTATCGGTTCTGGGGCCAGGTGGTGCGCTGGATGGCGTATCAGCGGAACATGGCCAAGGGGGAAACGATGCGTCTGTATTACGCCCCCGACCAGCCGCGGATGAACCAGACGCTCGCCTTGCACGCCAACGTCATGGACCGTAGCGGCGAGCCGCTCGCCTCGGGGGATGTTTCGGCGCGGGTGGTGGCGCCTTCGGGCAAGACGGAGCTGGTACGGCTGGTCTCGACGGGCGACGAGTGGGGCGTTTTCTCGGGCCGTTACACGGCCGAGGAGCCGGGCGCGCACGCCGTGACGCTTCAGTGCAAGGAGACCGGCGCGTCGCTCGACGCCAGCTTCTTCGTGCAAGGCGTCGCCGCCGAACGCCCGGGCCGCCCCGCGCGGCCGGAAGTGATGGAAGAGATCGCCCGCGTCACTCACGGCAAGGTCGTCGCGGCCGACAAGCTCGACGAGATCGTGCGCAGCCTGGCCGAGATTCCCGACCCGCCGCCGTCCGTCCACCGCGTCCCGCTCTGGTGTCACCCGGCGGTCGCGGGCACGGTGATCGGCCTGCTGGGATTGTTCTGGGCGGGGCGGAAGAAGATTGGCCTTATATGAGGGATAGGATCTCAATCTTGTAGGGTAGGCTTCAGCCTGCCTCTTCAAAAGACCATGAAATCGGCAGGCTGAAGCCTACCCTACAAGACCGAGTCAGACAGCACCGGAGGTGAACATGAGCCTCATCGAGACGCACAGTCGGTTGCCGATTCCCGAATCCTTGCGGGCGCAGCTTGGCGCATTTCGGCGCCAGGTGCGCGGGGTCAAGATGATCGAAGCGGCCGGCGCGGCGGTCTGCGTCGTCATGGTCGCGTTTCTGATTCTGTTTGCGATCGACCGGCTCACGGCGGCACCGTCGGGATTGCGGCTGACGCTGTTCCTGACGGCCGTTGCCGGCCTGTTTCTCGTGCCGTGGGCAGGCTATCGCTGGATCTGGGGCAGCCGCCGGTTCGAACAACTGGCGCGCATCCTGGGCACGACGCGGCCGATGGTGGGAGACCGTCTCCTGGGCGTGATCGAGCTCTCGCAGAGCGATTCCGAGCAAGCCCGCTCGCGACGGCTCTGTGAAGCGGCCATCGTGCAAGTCGCCGAGGATGTCCGGAGCCACGATTTCCGCCAGGATGTTCCCAACCCCCGGCATCGCCTCTGGACGGTCCTCGCCGCCGTGCCTTTGACCGTCGCGATTGGGTTGCTCATTGGGTTCCCGGCCGCCGCCGTCAATGCCTGGAGCCGTCTGGTCGTCCCCTGGAGCGCGACGCCGCGTTACACGTTCGCCGTCACCGAACCGCTGCCGTCGCGCCTGATTGTGCCGCACGGCGAGCCATTCACTCTGCCCATTTCTCTCGCCCAAGACAGCGTCTGGCGGCCCGCGACCGCCACGGCCCGGCTCGGCGCGAATCACACCATGACCGCCGCCTTGCGCGGGCCATTACACGTTTTCCTTCCCGGCGCAGGTTGCCCCCGGCCGGCTCGTGATCCGCGTCGGCGACGCCCGCCACGTCCTCCGCGTCGAGCCGACGGTTCGACCGGAATTGACCGCCGTCACCGCCCTGGTCAAGCTGCCTGAGTATCTCGGCCGGGCACAAGGTTTGAAGAAGGATGTGCGCGGGGGCGCGGTCGCATTGGTCAAAGGAAGCATGGCCCGTTTCGCCGCGACCGCCAGCCGGGATCTCGCTTCGGCGCAAGTGGACAACGCATCGCGCATCCCGAGCGGCGCGACCTTCCAGAGTCCGGACTCGCTCATCAAGGACTCACGGTCGACGGAATTCCGCTGGATCGACCGGCTCGGCCTGGCCGGCAAGGCACCGTTCCACCTGGCGCTCACGGCCCGGGACGACGAGCCGCCGTCGCTCTCGTGCGAAGACCTCCCGCGCCGCAAGGTCGTGCTCGACTCGGAGCAGCTTGCCTTCCAGGTGAGAGCCACCGATGACTTTGGCGTGCGCCGCGTCGGCCTCGAATGGGAAGGCGAGGACGACCCGAACATCAAGACTCCGGCGAAGGGCGAGAAAGTCCTCGCGGCGGGCGGCAATGACCGCGAGTCGCTCGACCTGCGCGGGACGTTCTCGGCGAAGTCGCTCGGCATCGCGCCCCAGGCGGTCAAGCTCCGCGTTTTCGCCGAGGATTATTTCCCCGGCCGTCCGCGGGTGTATTCGCCGACGTACGTCCTCTACGTCCTCGACCCCGAGCAGCACGCCATCTGGCTGACCGAGCAGCTCAGCAAGTGGCACCGGAATTCGCTCGAAGTGCGCGACCGCGAAATGCAGCTTCACGAGACGAACGCGCAACTGCGTTTGCTCTCCCCGCTGGAGCTCGACCGCCCCGAGACGCGCCGGCGGATCGAGAACCAGGCCGCCGCGGAACAGGCCAACGGCCGGCGGCTGGCGAACCTCGTCGTGAACGGCGAGGATCTCATCAAGCAGGCCACGCGCAATCCCGAGTTCGGCGTCGGCCACCTCGAAAAATGGGCCCAGATGCTCCAGATCCTCAAGGACATCGCGTCGAACCGGATGCCCTCGGTGGCCGACCTTTTGAAGGGGGCCGCGCAGGCTCCCATGTCCCCGCCCACCAGCGGCATGGCGAAGATGGCCGGAGCCGTGCGCGCAGGGGGCGGCGGCAGTCCGGCGCAAGTAAAGCCGTCGAAAGTCCCGACGCCGCTCGTGCCGCAGGTCGTCGATCGCGAGTCGTCGCAGCAGCCGCCGGACAAGACACGCCAGCCCGCCGGGCGGCAAGAAGAACCCGTCGTCGCCCAGCCTCCGGCTCCCGCAGACGACGCTTGCCGGCAAGCCCTCGAACACCCCGCCGCCGGACAATAACGCGCCGGCGCAGGTCGAGGAAGCCGTGCGGCAGCAGGAGGACTTGCTCGCCGAGTTCGAAAAAGTGGCCGAGGAGCTCGACCGCGTCCTGGCCAACCTGGAAGGAAGCACGCTCGTCAAGCGGCTCAAGGCCGCCTCGCGCGTGCAGTCCCGCGTTGCCGACCGGATCAACGACGTGCTCGGCCAGACCTTCGGCGCGGGCACAACCGGCATCAACGAAGCTGCTAGCAAGCTCCTCGGCGAGATGGCCGAGCAGGAGTCGAAGAGCGGTCAGACCGTCTCGGTCATCATGGACGACCTGCAATCGTACTTCGAACGGCGCCGGCTGGTGAAATGCCAGGCCGTGCTCGACGACATGCGCAAGCACGATGTCCTCGGCGGCCTGCGCCAGTTGAGCGACGACCTGAAGCGCGAGAATGGCGTCGCAATGGCGCAGTGCGAGTTCTGGTCCGACGCGCTCGACCGCTGGGCCGAGGATCTGGTCGATCCGGCGAACAGCGGCGCCTGCCCGGGTGGGCGTTCGAAAGGCAGCCTGCCGCCGTCGATCGTGCTCGAAGTGCTCCAGATCCTCGAAGGCGAGGTCAACCTCCGCGAAGACACCCGCGTCGCCGAACAGGCCAAGGCGGCGGTCACGTCCGAGGCGCACGACAAGCAGGCGGACCAGCTTGCCGAGACCCAGGAAACACTCCGCGACCGCGTGGCCAAGGTCACCGATCGCATCCGGGCGCTCAAGGATGGCGAGCAGGAATTTGCCTATGAGATCAAGCTGCTGGGCGAGGTCGAGAAGGTCATGCGCGAGACGTCCTTCATCCTCGCCACGCCCGAGACCGGCGCGCCGGCCATCGCCGCCGAGACCGACGCGATTGAACTGTTGCTCCAGTCGCGCCGGATCAACCCGCGCCGGGGTGGCGGCGGCGGCAGTATTCCCGGCGGCGGCGGCGAGGGCGATACGGTCGACTCGGCGCTCGCCCTGCTCGGCCGCGGCCTCAACGAGAAGGAAGTGCGCGAGGACCGGGGCACCGCGCAGGCGACCGGCGCGTCCGGCATGGCGCTGCCCGAGGAGTTCCGCTCCGGGCTCGATGAGTATTTCAACCGTCTGGAAGGCCGGTGAGGAACATGCGTAGGGTGGGCACCGCCCACCTCTCCCATTCGCCGAACCGGATGGTGGGCGGTGCCCACCCTACAAGAGACTCCCCCATGCGCATCCTTGTTTCGCTCGGTGTCGTCGTCTTGTTGGTCTGTGCCGTCGCCCTGAGCGCCGCCCAGGTCGTGCCACCGAGGGCGGCGGCCAAGGTCGAAAAGGTCGAAGCGATACCCCTCGCGCCGGCCCTCAAGAAGGAAGAGCCGAAAAAGGCAGCGCAAGAGGTGGTCAAGAAGGCCGTCATCGGCCGGGTGGTTCAGCCGAACCTGGAGCCCATCATCCAGCAGTACCTCCCGCGCATGCGGACGTTGCTGCGCGGCGAGGTCCATTTTCTCCGCAAGGTCTGCGAGCCTTCGCCCGAGCAGCTAGCAGCGCTCTCCGGCGAGGAGGAACGCATCCTCAAGGAGGCGACAAAGACGTTTGTTGAAGCCATATACACGCCCAGGCCAGTAGCCGTTTTCCCCGGCAACAACCCGGTGCGGCCATCCTCGCAGCAGCTTCTCGTCGATGCGCTGAGCGAATACGCGAAAACTCACTTCACCGCCGCGCAGGCAGAACATTTTCAAGCCGAGTGCGCGGCGAGGAAACAGAGGCTTCAAGAGCTGGCCGTCCGTTACCTCGTCCTGGCCCTGGATCGTGATCTCCTCCTGACCGCCGAGCAGCGCGAAAAGATCGCCGGGTCGCTCACGGCCAAGTGGGACGAGAACTGGGCCCGATCGGCGTCGTCGGTCATGTATTACCCGCAGTACTTCCCGAATGTTCCCGACGCGTTGATCGTGCCCCATCTGGACGAGAACCAGAAGAAGGTCTGGGCGTCCCGGCCGAAGAACCAGGGGATCATCTTCAACGATTTCGGGCCTATGACCGGGATCACGATCCAGGAGGACGACGCCCCGGCCGAAGTCGCGAATCCCCGCGCGTTCGAGAAAAAAGCGGCCCCCTGACGGCCTCGGAGAACGCCTCATGTCTGGCTTCCAACGATCTTCGCGCCGGTTCGCGTTCTGGGCGGCCGTCCTGGCGGTGTGCCTGGCCGGGTCCTCCCGTGCGCAGGTGGCCATCCAGGTTGCGCCCGCACCCGTATCGGGCCGTATCGAGCGTGCCGAAGAGGACGACTCGCTCATCGACGAGACGCCGCCCCGCGATCAGACCCAGTTCGGGCTCGCCGATGCCAACTTCGATGCGTGGGTCTTCAACAACGGCCGCCAGGGGGTCCACAATCGACAAGGCTTTGACGATCGGCTCACGCTCCGTCTGGCCGAGATCGACCGCGAGTGCCGTCTGACCGACGCCCAGAAGGCGAAGCTCCGCCTCGCCGGCCGGGGGGACACGAAGCGGTTCTTCGACCTCCTGGAAGAGAAGCACCGGGTCTTTCAACAGCTCAAGAACGACCGCAACAAGATCAACGACATCTTCCAGCAGATCGCGCCACTTCAGAAAATGGTGTCCGCAGGCGTCTTCAACCGCAGCTCGTTCTTCGGGAAGACGCTCGGCGGCACGCTGACGACCGGCCAGAACGAGCGGCTGGAGCGCGTCGAGAACGAACGGCGGGCGTACCGCTACCGCGCGGCGATCGACATGACCGCGGTCATGCTCGGCGAATCGCTCGGATTCACCAGCGATCAGCATCGACAATTCGTGGACCTCCTCCAGCACGAGACGACGCCCCCGCGAATGTTCCCAGAATCGAATATGTATATAGATTACGAATTCGTCATGTACCGTGCGTCGCGACTGCCTTCCGAGCGCCTCCGGCCCCTCTTCGACAACGCCCAGTGGCGCGTTCTGGAGAAGCAGCTTGAGCAGCACAAGATGTACGATCGCATGCTCCGGCAGAATGGCATGCTCGACGCGATCGACGACTCGGGGGAACTGTGGCCGCTGGATCGGGTGTTCGCACGCTGACCAGACCGCCGGGAGATAACGCATGACCCGCACACGTTTCCTTCTCTGGCCGGGTGGCATGCCCACGTCTTCGTGGGCATGTTCGATGATCCCGCTAACTCCAGAAGACATGCCCACGAAGACGTGGGCATGCCACCCGGACGTTCGTATTCTTCTCGTCATGCTCCTGGCAGCCGTGATTCCCTCCGCGACCGTTCGCGCACAAACTCCGCCCGGCGCACGGACCGGCGATCAGGTGCCGCGCGACATGCCGCGAAATGTACGACCGGGGCATGAAATACCTCGCCTCGACCCAGTCCGAAGAGGGCGACTGGCGCAACAGCGGCGGCGACAGCGGCCCCGGCGTCACCGGGCTGTGCCTGATGGTGTTTCTCGCCTCGGGCGAGGACCCAAATTTCGGCGTCTATGCCAACCACGTCCGCAAGGCCGTCCGGAGCATCATCGAGGCCCAGAACGCCGAGACCGGGCTTCCTCGGTCACAGCATGTACCATCACGGCTTCGGCATGCTCGGGCTGGCCGAGGCGTATGGCGCCGTCGATGAACGCTCGCTCTGGCCCGACGGCAAGGGCAAGCGCACCATCGGCCAAGCTCTGGAATTAGCCGTGCGCGCGGCGATCACCTCACAGAAGAAGAACTCGCTCGGCGCCTGGCGGTACTCGCCCGACGCCACCGACGCCGACACCTCGGTCAGCGGCGCCGTCCTGGTCGGCCTGCTCGCCGCGCGGAACGCCGGTATCGAAGTTCCCGACGAGTGCATCGATCGGGCCATCGCCTACTACAAGTCGATGACCTCGCAGGCCGGAGAGGTCGCCTATTCCGGCGGGCTGGGCGGCTTCGGCGAGTCGCTCGCCCGCAGCTCGATCGCGACGCTCGTCTACGCCATCGCCCGGCGCAAGGATCTGCCCGAGTTCAAGGCGACGCTCGGCTACCTCACCGCTCGGCTCGATCAGACGGCCACGATGTACCCGGAATACACCCGGTATTACCAGGCCCAGGCCCTCTTTCAGGGCGATATCGCCGCCTGGGAAAAATGGAACAAGCTTCTCGTCCGTCAGCTCAAGAGCCAGCAGCAGGCCGACGGCAGCTTTCCGGGCCAGTACGGCACGGCCGTCGGCACGTCGATGTCGCTGCTGGCCCTGGCGCTGAACTTCCGCTTCTTGCCGATCTACGAACGATGAACGGGACACTCGGAAACCTGGGGATCTCCGCATGGCCACGCACGACCGTACCTGTTCCGCCATGCTCGTGATACTCGCCCTCCTGGGATTCACGGGTGCCGATGCGCCGACCGGACCGGTGTTGCACTTGACCAACGGCGGGTTCGTGCCCGGCGCGCTGCTCGCTTCTCCCGCGGCGACGGTGCGCTGGCAGGCGCCGATGTTCGCCGCGCCGTTCGAGTTCGATCTGGCGGCCGTCGATTCCCTGCGCTGGCCGGTGCCTGAAAAAAAGCCCATGCCGCAAGGGGATGACCGGTTCGAGCTGATCGGCGGCGACACGCTTTTTGGCTCCCTCGCGGCGCTGGACGACGAGGCCGCAACGCTGGACATCCCGAAAATCGGCCGGCTGCGCATCGCGCGGGCGAACCTCTGCCGCATCGTGCGCCGGGGCGGGCGCGAGGACATCGTCTACAACGGGCCGAACGGTCTCGCCGGCTGGAAGGAACCCATCCCCAAAGATGGCTGGCGCGAGGACGCCGGCCAGCCGGTCTCGGACCTGCCGGCCGCGACGCTCCGGGGCGATCTCGGGCTGCCCTTGCGGGCCGTCGTCGAGTTCGAGCTGTCCTGGAAAACCAGGCCCGATTTCGTGTTCGCCCTCGGCTCGGATGAGACCGACCCGAGCTTCGCGCGGGCCTTCCACTTCGAGGTCTGGGACGGCGACCTCGTCGTTTACCGCGAGACGGAGGACGCGGCCGATCTCGCACTCGTGCAATCGCTGGGTACGAAGGAAGGCCCCGGCCGCGTCCATTTACTCGCGTACCTCGACCAGAAAGCAGGCCGCATCCTGGTCGCGGAGCCGGGCGGCAAGTTTCTGGCCGACCTGACGGTGCCTTATCCGAACTGGAAAGGCTACCCCGGCGTGCTGCTGCGCAATGTCAACGGCGACCTGCGGCTGGAACGCCTCACGATCAGTCCCTGGGACGGCACACCCCCGCGCGAGTCGCCGTCGGGCAAGTCGCGCATCCATCGTACCGACGGCTCGGTGGCATACGGAGTTGTCACCCGGTACGACGCCGCGGCGCAGGCGTTCGTTCTGCGCGAGGACGCGCACGAGACGCGCATCGCGGCGGACGCGCTCACCGACGTCTTCCTGGCGGTCCCGGCGGAGACGCCGGCGCGCGAAGTCCACGTCGTTTACAACGATGGCACGCGACTGAGCGGCGCGCTCCGGAAGCTCGATGCCGGGGCGGTCGAGATCGCGGTTCCGGGCATCTCCGAGCCGGTGCGGCTTGCGCTCCAGGACGTACGCTCCGTCACGGTGGCGCGGCATGAGCCGATCCCGGTTTCGAAAGAAGGCCGCCCCGGCACGCTGGAGATGACCGGCCTGCGTCTGCCAGGCCATCTGGTCGATGCGAAGTCGGCCGACGGCGCAGGCCCGCTGCACTGGCATCCGGACGGCGCCCGGGGCCCCGCTCCGCTCCGTCACGGCGTCGCCGGACAGATCGTGTACATCGATAAGAAAAACATCGTTTACTCGAAGCCCGTGACCACGCCGACGCCCCAGCCGCAGCCGGCCGGCGGCCTCCTGCTCGGCGCGGTGATAGGCCGGCTCTTCACCACGGCCGCACCAGCGACGGCGACTGTGACGCCGCCCGCCCGCCGGGGCATTCACCTCCGGACCGGCGACATCCTCCCCGACGATCTTTTGGCCATCGACGAAGACGGCGTGACGCTTGAAACTCCCCAGGGCAAGCGGGTCCAGGTGCCCCATGCGAAGATCAAGGCCGCGGAACTGGCGCCGCTGGGGCCCAACCCGATCAAGCTGACGAGGCCCAGCGCGACCGGCTCTTGACGGTCCCCCGCATGCAGAAGGACAGCCCGCCGACCCATTTGATCCGTTCCGTGAATGGCGACTTTCTGCGCGGGCGGATCGTCGCGATGAACGAGCGTCAGCTCGAGGTCGAGGTCCGTCTCGAGACGAAGGTCATTCCCCGCGATCGGGTCGCGCCATCGTCTGGTTCCACGCCGACGAGACGGAAGCGACCAGGACGCCGGCCGCCTCCCCCGAGACGGACCGCGGGACCCGCGTCCAGGCCGTGCAGCACGACGGCACCCGCGTCACGTTTTCGGCCGAGCAGGTTGCCGACGGAGTCATCTCGGGCACCAGCGATGTCGTCGGCGCGTGTTCCGCGAAGCTCGACGCGATCGACGCGCTGCTCCTCGGCCGTTCCATCGAGACCGAGGCGAGTACGCTCGTCTACGGGCGCTGGATTTTGCAGGACGCCGAGGAGCCGAAGTTCGCCCAGGCCGCGGGCGAATCGGACGGGACCGAGTCGCCGCTCGTGGGCAAGCCCGCGCCCGATTTCGAGCTTGCCTTGCTGGACGGGAAGACATTCCGTCTTTCCGAGTGCAAAGGCCAGGTCGTCATCCTCGACTTCTGGGCCACCTGGTGCGGGCCTTGCCTGCAAACGATGCCGCAGGTCGAGCGGGTCGCGGGCGAATTCCGCGATCGCGGCGTTCGCCTGGTGGCCGTGAACCTTCAGGAAGCTTCCAAGGACATCACGGCGCTGCTCACCCGGCAACAGCTCAAGTTGACGGTCGCGCTCGACCGCGATGGCGTGGTCGCCGAGAAATACAACGCCACGGCCATCCCCCAGACGGTCGTGATCCACCGCGACGGGACCGTCGCCCACCTTTTTGTCGGCGGCGGGCCCGATTTCGAGGCGCCCTGCGCGAGACCCTCAACAAGCTGCCGGACCTGGCGGCGCCCAAGTGAGCAACGCCGCGGAAACACAGTCACGAAGTCCGCCGGATTGGCTTCCCCCCTTACCAAGGGGGGATCGAGGGGGGTTCCGGCCTGTCCGCGAACCCGGGAAGAACCCCCTCCAGCTCCCCCTTGGTAAGGGGGAGAGCCAGAAGAGGGGACCTGATTTCGTAAGCGCATACCACCCGGCCACAGGCTGGAAGCCAGTGCCACCATGGCCCCCGAGCCTATTCGCCAAGGACATACAGATCGCTGACTTCGAGCGTGTTCTCATCCTGCCGCTGGTTCATGCCGATGCTCAGGCGCCGGACGGTATCGAGGTCGAGACGGTGATTCGGGTCGGGTGCGTTGGCCGAGCTCGGGATGAGGTCGGCGAAGTTCAGGACGGCGACGTGCCACTGTCCGTCGGGAGGGATGATCGGGTCGGCCGTGATGTAGCCGACGCCGCTGTTGCCTTCCCAGAGGAACACGCGAACTTGCGCGCCGCGGTCGCAGCGGACGCGCACGATCAGTCCCCGGGCGTGTACCAGGTGGACGTCGTCCGGAAGCTGGAAGTTCGGATACACCCAGCGGTCGATGGCCTCGACTTGCTGGACGTTCAACCGCCAGGAAGCCTCCGCGGTCGAATCCATCGTCATCTGGCCATGCCCGCTGATGTTTGGCGACCAGCGTTTCCTGTCCTGGATGGGCAAGCGCGTGGCCTGCGGATGCTGGCCGAGGATCTGCTTCAGGTCGGGCTCGCCTTCCAGCACAACGGCGGTGCGGTCGCGCAGGCCGGACGAGTCGGAAGCGCTGACGATCAGCGTGGCCCGGCCTTTCTTGCTGAGTAAGCCTGCCGGATCGACCGTCCAGGTGGCATCCGCATGCGATTGCGCACGGATCGTCAGATCGGCCGGCGGCCCGATCGCGGGGGTCTCGCCGCCTTCCACGTTCAGGACCAGATGCACGGAGACCGGCTGCCCGGACAGGTTGAAGGCCCTGACCACGAAGGGCATCGTTCCCGCCGGGGCCGTGCCCTTGAGCCGGTAGCCTTTCGCCGACGGTTGAACCCGTGCCGGGTCAAACTGGTAACGGAGCACGATCGGCGAGGATGTGCGCTTGTGCGTCTTCGCCGTGTCCGCATGCAAACGACGCGCGGGCGTGTCGGCCTGGAGCCGATCGCCCAGCTTGGCGCGGTCGAGCCAGACGTAAGTCAGTCCGTCCGGGATCGGGATCGTGTCGGGGGCCGCTGGTTTCAAGGGCCGGCCGTCGATGCCCTCGATCCGCGTGGCCGGCAAATCCAGCTTCAGCACGGCCAAGGGATCGGGACGGCTCGTGTAAAGAACCGCGATCGCCTGGCGGTCGTCGCCGAAGAGACGGGCGCGCACGAGGCCGGGCGCATCCTGTTTCAGATCGCCCATGTACGCTTGCCGCCCCAGCGCGCGGATCATCTGGGCATACGCCGCCACGGACCGCAACGGCGTCGCGCGCCGGTCCATCATGCCGAAGTTGTTGGCGTTCTCCTCGAAATACGGATAGACGAACGGGAAATACCGCGCGATGCCGCAGGCCCGCGCCTCGACGCCCTTCATGGTGATGTCGAGCGCGCTGACGGCGTCTTCTTCGAGCGGCGGCCGTTCCGGACCTTTCTTCCAGGGCCGGCCGCACTCGGTGATCCAGAGGGGCATCGATCCCGCGTCGTGCTCGCGCAGCCAGCCGCGATACTTGCCCACCAGCGATTCCATCTCCGCCGCGTGGCCGTACGTATGGAAGCTGATCACGTCCACGCGGTCCAATAGCCGGCTTTGCGCAGGCATCCAGAAACATCTTGTGGAAGTTCGCCATGACGCCCGCGACCCTCAGCGCATCCGTCTTGCCCTCGTCGAGTCCGTAGGCCACAGCCTTCGCCACCGCCGCGTACTGATCGCCGGGCAGGTCGCCGCCGAAGAAAATATCGGGCTCGATTCCAGGCTTCCACGGCTCCCCAGGTCGCTTTCCAGCGCTCGGCAATCCGCCGCCAGGACTCCGCCGCGCCGGCGAGGTCGTCCGGATACTTCGCGACCATTCCCAGCCAGCGCGGCGCATCGTGGGCCAGCTCCAGAATGGGAACATGGTGGCGCTCATAGGTTCGCCGGAGGGTTTCAAATCGCTGGGGCGTGTCCCAGTTCCAGCGCTCCCGGGACGGGTTCACACCGCCCCACGAAAGCCGCTCGCGCACCATGCCGATCCCGCAGCGATGTGCCGCCGCGATCAGGCCCTCGCGCACCGAATCCTCTCGTACCAGCCAGGAAAGCCCGCCGTCGATGGCGAAGAAGGGATCGGGATCGCCGTCCCAGGAAGGCAGCGAAACCAGGCCGATGCGCTGATGCGTGGCCGGGATTTCGATCTCGAAGAACCCGCGCGGCAAGCGGACTTCCAGGGCCACCTCGGCGCCGGCGCGGCGGGCCTGGCCGGTCGTGATCCGGGCGCCGTGGTAGTCCCGCACGAGATAATCGACCGTGTCGGGAAAGCTCCCCGATGCGATCCGCAAATGCAGGGGCGTGTTCTGATCAGGAGTCACGAACAACGACTCCGCACCCACCGGCGCGAGCATTCCCGGCGCGGCGTCGTCGGGACCGGCGGCCAGGGCGGCGGAGAAAATCAAAGCGTTCCACAACATGACGGCGACCTCGCGGACCGTTAGGATAAGCCTGTTCCGTTTTCGTAGGGTGGGCTCGGCCCACCTTCCGAAGACTGGGAATCGACCCCGAGTGTAGGGCCTGGCGCCGCGATTGGTAGAGTGTTCCACGAGGACTCATCATGCTCCGAAACGTCCGGATGATCGTCCCGGCTCTGGCCGGACTGGGGATCTTGCCTTGGCTTGCAACGGCCCAGGAGCCGCCGGTCATTCCGATCGGGCTCGATGCGTACCGCCAGTGGGAGCGCTGGCCCGACTCCGCATCGGCGTCCGGGCCTACATGCGCAGCACCTACGACCGCGCGGGCGGCAACGAATCGGCCGACGCCAGCCATTTCCTCTATCAAGAGGCCGATGATCGAAACGTCTCGCTCGATGTCGCCGGGCCGGGGGTGCTCTATTTCACGCGCTACAACCACTGGCACGGCAGTCCCTGGCACTATGAGGTGGACGGCACCGATCATCTCGTTCAGGAAACCAGCACGGCCGACCCGCTCCATCCGAACCCGGACTCGACCTTCCTGCCGCGCGCGGCCTTTCCCGAGCCCCTGGCCTGGACGTGGTCGGCCACCAAGGGGGCGGACCTGTCGTGGGTGCCGATCGGGTTCGAAAAGTCGTTCCGGCTGGCGTATTCGCGGACGCACTACGGAACGGGTTATTACATCTATCATCAGTTCGTGCCGGGGATTCCGCTCTCGCGGCCGATCACGGCCTGGGACGGCCAGACGCCGCCCGATGAGGACGTGCTCGCCCTGGTGGCCCGCGCGGGACCGACCTGGCGCCGCGCCCGGCACGCCCGAAGGCGAGAAGGCCGGCGTCCGCCAGGAGGAAGGAACGCTCACTCTCGACGGCACCCGTGCCGTCACGCTGGCCCGTCTGACGCAGGCCCCGGCGATGATTCGCGCTCTGGATCTGTCCGTCCCGAAAGACCAGGCGCTCGCGTTCGGCCGCGCGCGGCTCCGGATCACCTGGGACGATCGGCCCGAGCCTTCGATTGACGCGCCGGTCGCGCTCTTCTTCGGCGCGGGGACGCTCTACAACCGCGACGGCCGCGCGTATCTCGTCAAAGCGTTCCCGGTCCACATCCGCTCTGACGCCGAGCGGGTCCACCTGGCTTGCTACTTCCCGATGCCGTTTTTCCGCTCGGCCCACATGGAGCTGATCGGCGCCGAGTCGGTCACGATCTCGGATATTCACTGGAGCGTGCGGCAGGTTCCTTTCCAAGGACTTCGCAGTTCTGTGGCCTACTTCCACGCGACCTACCGCGATCATCCCCAGCCCGAGCCGGGCCGCGATCTGGTCTTACTCGACACGACAAAAACCGAGGGCGGCGGCGACTGGGCGGGACACCTGGTCGGCACGTCGTTCATCTTTTCGCACCGGGCGGTGCTGAACACGCTCGAGGGCGACCCCCGGTTCTTCTTCGACGACAGCCAGACCCCCCAGGCGCAGGGCACCGGCACCGAGGAATGGGGCGGCGGCGGCGACTACTGGGGAGGCCGCACCATGACCCTCCCCTTTGCCGGCCATCCCGTCGGCGCGCGCAACGAGAAGGAAGCGAAGTGTCCCGAGGATCTCATCGAATCGGCCTACCGTTTCCTCCTGGCCGACCTGATGCCCTTCGGCCGCAACGCCCGCATCGGCCTCGAACATGGCGGCACGAACGAGTCGGTCGAGCACTACGAGACGGTCACATACTGGTACGGCACGCCCAGCCCGAGCCTCGTGCCGACCGATTCTCTCCAGGTCGGCGACGCGGCCAGCGAGAAACAGCACGGGTACCGCTCGCCCGAGGCGTCCGAGCCTTACGAGATCACTTCGCGCTTTGAGTGGGGTGTCGACCATCGCGGAGAAACGACGTTCTTCCCGCCCCAGACCGAGCGCGGGCGGACGATGACGGGTACGTCCGAATTCACCTTGAAACTGGAGCCCAAGAACTTCGGCGTCCTGCTGCGCCGGCGGCTCGATTACGCCTTCCCGAACCAGCGGGCTGAAGTCGAGATCGCCGACGCCGCGCAGGCCCGATGCACCCTGGGAACCGGCCGGGATCTGGTACCTGGCGGGCTCGAACACGTGCGTTTTTTCCAATCCCGCCCCCGAGCTGGGCGCCTCGCAACATGTCGTTCAAACCTCGAACCGCCGGCTGCGCGACGATGAGTTCCTGGTCCCGCGGCGCTGACGCAGGGCCGTTCGGCGATCCGCGTGCGCGTGCGTTTCACGCCCGTCGAGCGCCCACTTTTCCCCGGTCATCCTCTGCCGAAGCTGGCCTGGAGCGAGATCCGCTACGACGCTTATTGCTTCGTGATGCCGAGATCTTTGTAGGGTGCGTCGAGTCCGCGACGACGCACCATCTTCTTACCCGCGCCGCGCTGCCGCGCGTAAAAAAGAGGTGCGTCGGCGCAGACTTGACGCACCCTACAAAGCCACTGCGCATCGCTGGGAATACGCCAGCACTTCCCATTCACCAAACGCCCGGCCGATGATCTGAACCCCCAGCGGCAGCCCATCGGGTGCCAGGGCGATGGGGAAGGTCACGGTCGGCAGACCGGCATAACTGAACGGCGCGTTGAAGAGCGGGCTACCTGTGGTTGTCGGGTCGGGCGCGCTGCCGAGCGCGGCGGGTGTGAGAAAGGCGTCGATGTCGGTGAACCACGTTTTCCGCGCCGACCGCGTGGCCTCCAGGTGCTGGCGGGCGCGGACATACGACGCGGCGGACAAGGCCAGGCCTTCTTTGACAAGCTCGCGAATGCGCTCCGGGTAGGCATCAGGAAGATCCGTCAGCCGTTGTTGGTGGACGGCGGCGGCCTCGGCGGCCAGGATCGTGCGAAAATGGCTGGTCACGTCATCAAAATCGAAAGGCAATGATACATCGTCCACGGAAATCCCCGCCGCCTTGAGTTTTTCGACCGCCTCATCAATGGCGGCTCGCATGGCCGGATCGGCGTGGTCGTCGAAAGGTCCGCGCAGACGTCCCAGGCGGAAGGGAACACCGTCCTCCGACTGATGCAGATCCCGATCGTCGGGACCGGCCAGAACATGCCAGATGGCGAGGAGATCCGCAACCGTGCGCGCCAACGGCCCCGCGTGATCGAGGCTCGGCGCGAGCGGGAAGACGCCTTCCAGGGGCAGACGCCCATACGTCGGCTTCAGTCCCGCCACGCCGCAATAAGAGGCCGGCCGCGTGATCGACCCGCCCGTCTGCGATCCCAGCGCGGCCAGCACCATCCCGCAGGCCAGCGCCGCCGCCGAGCCGCTCGACGAGCCGCCCGGTGTATGCTCCAGGTTCCACGGATTGCGCGTCGGCGGCGGGTCGATCCAGGCATAGGGCGTCGTGACCGTCTTCCCCACGATCACCGCCCCCGCCTTCCGCAGCCGGGCGACGATGGCCGCATCGGTCTCGGCCACCCGATCCGCTCCGAGCGGCGAGCCAGCCGCCGTGGGCAGGCCGGCGACATCGAAGATGTCCTTGATCCCGACCGGGACGCCGTGCAGCATCCCTCGGCTTTTGCCAGCGGCATGCTCCTCGTCAAGCTGCCGGGCCTGTGCGCGGGCTCCGTCACGATCGAGGAAGGCCCAGGCGTGGACCCTCGGCTCCCATTCGTCGATGCGGGCCAGGCAGGCATTCGAGCAGGTCCACACTTTGGGGGCCGGGATGTCCCAGGCCGTCGATGGACTCGGGCGGCTCGACGACGGGCAGACGACTCATGACGATCGACCCTGGCGCGCGGGAAAGTGGCGATATTAAAGAGCACGTCCACGAAGACATGGGCAGGCTACCCGACGCTATCGTATCACGCCACGCGATTGAGGCGCACGGCACGGTTTGCAGATGTGGAACGACGCCCGCCCCGGCGTGAACGCCGGGTCTACGACCGCTACGCGGTGCGCCCGGTGAACCGGGCGAAAGAACCGTGCGCTCCGGGTGCACATTCCCCAGCCCGGTTCACCGGGCTTTGTCCCTGTTCGGCCCGGCGTTGACGCCGGGTCACGCCCGCCCCGGCGTCAATGCCGGGTCTACGACCGCTACGCGGTGCGCCCGGTGAACCGGGCGGAGGAACGGACGTGGGGGCGCTCTCCGCAGTCCCCAGCCCGGTTCACCGGGCTTTGTCCCTGTTCGGCCCGGCGTTGACGCCGGGTCGGACGCCCACCCGGCGTGAACGCCGGGTCTACGACCGCTACGCGGTGCGCCCGGTGAACCGGGCGGAAAGAACATGCGCTCATCCTGCGCGACCTTCTTCAAAAACCACGCGGGCCGGATACCGGCGCCTCTGTGAATCATCTCCTGCGCCTCGCGTGCTGCCATACCGCGAACTTGTCTTGATGAGAACGCCGGCAAAAGGCCATCATGAGACGCTTCCCCGCGCCGGGGAGAGTTCGGCATCGGTCGATGGGGCCCGAATGTTTCGCGGACGGAACAGAACCATGCGGCTCGACACCCTGCGCGGCTTCGCCTTCGACCTCGATGGCACGATCTGGTCCGGCCCGGTGCTGCTGCCGGGAGCCGCCGAGCTGGTCGCGGCCTTGCGCCGCCACGGGCGTCGGGTCGTGTTCCTGTCGAACAACTCGCGGCGGCTGACGGGCGAGCTGGCGCAACGACTGACCGCGATGGGGATTACGGCCCATCCGTCGGAGGTACTTTCGGCCGTTGAGTTGATCGGCGAGACGATCCGCCGCCGGTTGGGGCCGGTCCGCGTGCTGGCGCTGGGGACCGAGGAGCTGGCCGGGGTCCTGACCGCGTCGGGCCATACCGTGCTCGGTATCGAGGACTGGGCCGAGGCACAGGCCCTGGCGGTTGGTGTTGATGTTCGCTTCAGTTATGAGCGGCTGCGCGCGGCCTCCGAGGCGGTGGCAAAAGGGGCGGCGCTGTTCGCCGTCAACCTCGACGCGCGGTTCCCGGTCGGTCCCGGCCGGTTCGACCCCGGCTGCGGATCGCTGGCCACGGCGATCTCGGTGGCCTCGGGCGGCCGGCCGATCATCGGCGTGGGCAAACCCTCGCCGCCGATCTTTGAAATGGCCCTGGAACGGCTCGACTGCCGCCCGACCGAGGCCACCATTGTGGGCGACAGCGTCGAGGCCGATCTGGCCGGCGGCCGCGCTGTGGGCATGGCCACCGTCTGGGTCGATCCCGATAAAGCCGACCACGCTCAAGCCGATCTGGTCGTGCGCGACCTGGCCGAGTTGCTGGAACGCTGGGAGCGAAGCCGGCAATCTTGCCCGGAGTGGCGTCGTAAGTCCGGCCACTATCCGGATTCACCACAGAGCCACAGAGAACACAGAGACAGCACAGAGAAGAGCTATAGCGTCCTAGGTAATTAATGTCCGCATGGCCTGCGGTTTGCAGCAACCACTTGCATGAGAACCGAAGGCACACCCGCAGAACTGCAGCGCCGGCGGTATCTCGCCGTCCAGCGCATCGCCGAGGGTTATACAACTCAGGAGGTTGCGGACTTTCTCGGCGTCGATCCCCGCTCGGTGCGGCGGTGGATGGCCACCAGCCGCCAACATGGTGCCGCGGGCTTGGCGGCCCAGCTTGGACCCGGCCGGCCACCCAAACTGACCACCACTCAGGAGAAAATCGTGCTGCGCTGGCTGTCCGACCTCCCCACCGAACACGGCTTTCTTACCGACCTGTGGTCTGCCCCACGCTTGGCCCAACTCGTCGAGCAGGAGTTTGGCGTCCACTTCCACCCCGACTACCTGGGCACCTGGCTGCGGCAACGGGGGTACACGCCGCAAAAGCCCCGGCGCGTGGCCCGCGAACATGATGACGAAGCCATTGCCAGGTGGTTGGCCGAGGACGGGCCGCGCATGAAACAGAAAGCCCGCCGCCGCAGTGCGTGCCTGTTGTTGCTGGACGAAAGCGGGCTGCTGATGGCCCCGTTGCGGCGGCGCAGTTGGGCGCCGCGGGGCCACCCGTCGGAGTCGAAGTACAAAGCGGGGCATCGGGAAAAGGTGTCGGTCGCGGCCGCGGTGTGGCTGCCGCCGTTGCGGGACCGGCTGCATCTGGCCTACCAGACGTTGATCAACGGCTACTTCAGCAACGTGGAGGTGGCCGAGTTCATCGGCGGCGCGGTGCAAGGGCTGCCCGGTCCGGTGATCGCCATCTGGGATGGCGGGACCATGCACAAGGGGGACCCGATCCGGGCCTTGGTGGAGGAGTTCCAGGGACGCTTGGAGATCGAGCCCTTGCCCGCGCATGCGCCGGAGTTGATGCCGCTGGAGTTCTTGTGGCGGTGGCTGAAGGACGGACGGCTGTGCAACTTCGCGCCGCGGGATGCCCACCACTTGAACAAGGCGGTGGTGCGTGAGTTGGACGCAATCAGGGACAACCAGGTGTTGCTGTCGAGTTTCTTCCACCAATCGGATCTCCCGTTGCCCCGGACATTAATTACCTAGGAGGCTATAAGACCGGACTTCCCGGAGAGCCTCTCAGCGGCGGTCATCCCGAGACCCCAAACAGACACGCCCTCCCCGGTGCGGTTGCCACCGGGGAGGGCGAGAGTTTTTTTCAGGTCCGAGAGGCACGGCCGGGCCGGCTCAGCGGATTACCGGAAGCGGAAGCCGAGCGGTCCGCGCGGCAAGAAACTGGTGAACGTGGGCCGGGCGAACAGCCCGAGCCGTCCGGACGAGGCCCAGATCGCCGTCGCCACCGTCTCCGGCTTGACCCCGACGGCCAGCGCCCGCGTGTAGAACGCGACGGCCGACGTGCTGGGGAGCACGCCGAAGGCCCGCGTGTAGGTCCGAATCACGGCCAGTTGCGCGGGGATCCGGAAGGGGAAGGCCAACGGGAGGCTGGGAATCACGGGAGGCGTGACCGGGGGCGGCGCGGCCTGCACGACGAAGGTGACCGACTGTTCGCCACCCGTGACCGGGTTGCCGTTGGCGTCCAGGATGGGCGTGGGATTGATCGACAGCACGTAGGTGCCGGCCCCCGAGGTGGCGCTGGACAGACCCGTGATGTTCCAAGTCGTGTCGTTGACCTGGGTGACAGTGGCCCCCGCGGGGAGCGTCACCGGGTTGCCGTTCTTGGTCAGCACCACGTTGTTGATTGTGAACCCGGTGACCGGCACCGCCCCGGCGAACGTCACCGTCACCGTGCTGACCGGCGTGGTGCGCGGGGTGGAAATCGGCGTGATCGCCATCGTCGTCTCGACCGCCGGGATCGCGATCGTGAAGTTGAACACCTGGGGGCGCTCGCCGCAACGTTGCCCGCAAGATCCGTGGCGCCCGCGGGATCAATCGTCAGCACGTAGTCGCCGGCGGCCCCCGTGACGGTAATCAGATTGAGCAGGAAGTCCTTGTTGTTCGTCGAGGACAGCATCGAATCAGAGAGCGTCACCGGCCCGCCGGGCCCACCAGCGTGATGTTGCCATTGGCAATCGTGAACGTCGCCGGCTTGATGGGCTGGGAGAACGTGATTTCCACCGGGGTGATGAGCGCCCCGGAGGCCGGAGGCGTGATCGTACCGATCGACACCGTCGGCGGCATCGTGGAGATTCTCGAACGTGCTCGACTTGGAACCGGCCGTGGTGCCCACGTTGCCGGCCAGGTCCTTGAGGTTCGTCGGGTCCACCATCAGCACGTACGTGTCGCCCGGCGCCGTGGGGTCCGGGGGCGTCGTGTAGTTCGACAGGCCGGTGATGTGGAAGGTCGTGTTGTCGGTGGTGGTGATCGTGACGAGGGCCGGATCCAGCGTCACCGGCGTGCCGTTCTTCGTCAGCGTCAGGTTGGCGACCGTGAGCGGGGTCGTCGGGTCGAGGGGCTGGGAGAACGTCACGTCGGCCGTATCAACCGCCGTGTTCCCGAGGGCGGGGATCCCGGTGATCGACTGGACCGTCGGCGCGACCGTGTCGACCGTCAAGGTCGCCGTCAGCGGGTGATTGTTGGTGGTCGTCAGGGCGTCCTGCCAGGTGATGAACGGGGCCACGCCTGGGGTGGCACCCGGCTGGCCGGGAGGCGCGTTCCGGCTGACCTGGACCACGAACGTCACGTTCTGGGGAGTCGTGACCCCGGCCTGCAGCGGGACCGTGAGTCCGAAGAAGGCGTAGTTGGGACCGCCCGCCAAGCCCTGGGTAGCGGTCCCCTGATGGATAAAGCTCGTCGTGTCCGACGGGGTCGTCGTGACCGTATTCGTGTCCGTATTCCACATGATCGACTTGGCCGGCGTCATGGCCCCGTTCACGAACGCGTCGATCTCGATGAAGTAGTGCGATCCCGCCGGATCGGGCGGTTCGGGGATCGGAAGGAAGTTGGACTGACCCGGCCTCCAGACCTGCCCCTGGAACGTCACGTTCGTCGTGTTCACGAAGCCGGTGTTGTTCGGATCCTGAACGATCGAGGTGATCAGGACGTGGTGCGGACTCGTGGTCGTCGGGCTCTGCTTGAAGGCCGCCGCGACCCCGACAACGCCGTTGGCCGGCGTGACGCTGAAGTAGTACGTCTGCGCGCCGAGGACCGCCTTGCTGCCCGCGGCCGCCGTGGTCGTGGTATTGGAGAGCGACGGGTCGATGGTCAGCGCGTAGTTGCCGGCCGCGCTGGCGACGCTCTGCAGGCCGCTGATGGTGAACAGCGTGCCCGTGGTGTCGCCCGCGGCGGGGTTGATCGCCACGCTCGACCCGGTGAGCGAGATCGGCGTGCCCGGGGGCAGCGGTGTCACGTTCGTATCATAGGTAATGGACTGCAAGGCCAGGGTCGCGGTCGTGAACGTGTTCGCCTGGACCGGGTCGGAGAACGTGACGTTGATCGGCGGCGCGGTGGTGCTCGGCGCGGGGGCGCTGATGGAGGCGATGAACGGCGAGGCGGCGACGACGAAGGTGACCGACTGGCTGCCGGTGGCCGTGTTGCCGGCAAGGTCCTTCACATTGGTGCCGTTGACCGTCAGCTTGTATGTGTCGTTGGTCCCGGCCGTGGTGGAAGGCTGCGTGTAGGCCGACAGGCCGGTGATGTGGAACAGCGCCTTGTTGGTGGTGTCCTGGGTGACGGTGATTCCCGCCGGGAACGTCACGCCACCCTGGCCGGTCGTCACCGTCGTGCCGTTCTTCGTCAGGACCAGGTTGGCGACCGTCAACGGCGATGTCGCGCTGATCGGCTTGGAGAAGGTGACATCCTCCGCATCCACCGGCTTGTTCGTCATGGCGATCGGTGGCAGCGGGTTGATCGTCGGCGCCGTCGTATCGATCACCAGGGGGCTGGACGCGAGGGTGCCCGAGCCCGCCGCGCCGCTGGCGTCCAGCACCTTGGAGGCATCCACCGTCAGCACGTACGAGCCGGCCGTCGCCGTGCCGCCGGACGAGGTGAAGGGCGTCAGGTCCACGGTGAATTCATTGCTCGTCGTCCCGTTACCACCGACCGGGGTGATCGCCACGTTCGACAGCGGGATGTTGGTGGTGCCGTTCGCCAGCGCCAGGGCGGTGGTCGTGAACGACGAGATCTGGATCGGCTGGGAGAACGTCACGTCCACCGCCGAGAGCGGCTGGTTGGTCGGGTTCTGGGGGGTCGTGATCGAGGTGGCCGTCACCGCGGTAGCGATCGTGAATGTGCCTTGCAGGGGCGGGTTCCCGGTCGCGGTCTGGACGATGGTGCGACTGGCGGGCGAGATGCCAAGACTGGGATCGAAGGTCGCCTGGATCTGGAACTCGATGGTCTGGGCTGTCGTGATGGTGGAATTCAGTTGCACCGGCAGTGAGAAGACCGCCATGTTCTGATTCGTCGCCGGGACCGCGCTGGTACCCGCATACCAGGCCGGGAGCTGACCAAAATACGACTGGCCCGAAACGGTGCCGTCTGTGCCCGTGGTGCCACCGCCCGTGGTGCCCGCGTTGGTGTCCACGTTCCAGCTCACGCTGCCGGCAGCCGTGCCCGTGGTGGGATCCGCGGGGTTGGTGGGATTCACGAACGCGTTGATCATCAACGTCGCGTGGGTCTCCTTGACAGGACCGCCCAACGGGTTCACCACGGTTCCGACGACGGTCACCGTCGACCCGTGGACCGAGCCGGTGTTGCCCGGATCCTCGACGACCTGGGTGATCGTGATGTTGTGGGTCGGCCCGGTGATTTTGGCCGGAACCCCGACCAGGCCGTTGCTCAGCAAGCAACGTTCCTCCAGCGACTCCAGACTGCGCAACCAGCGGATGGCCGCAGCGCGGCCAGGACTCGAAGACCGACGACGTTCCAGGCGAAGATCAAGCATGGGTCCCTCGCTGCTCGGATGACTGTGCGACCGTGAGTCAATAGTAAGTACTGTTCTACTTGCCGTCAATGGCGTCAAACATCCATCAATCCATCCATGCCGCGAAATCGCGGGAGGAACTCGATCGGGGGCAACCCGGACGTCAGAGGTGGTCTCCTCACGGATGTCGCCCAAGGGGGTCAGAACGGCCGTGGCCCTGCCGCGCGCAGCGCCCAGGGCGCGGACCGCAACATGAGTTCCGCAACGGCGCACACGCGGCGACATCGGCCGTCGGACACAGATTCTGCGCAGGGTTGGCCAACCAATATCTGGAATCTCGGATCGTGGACCGCAACTGCCCCAGGGGAATTCCGAGTATTATGATAGCCGTTCGACCAGTCCGCCATAGTCCCTCATTTCGGCGCAAACGGCGCGTGCGGCCTGGCCGCGAAGGCTGGGCTTGGTCGGGCCCGCCATCCTCTGGTTCCACCCGGCGAGGATGGCTCGCGGACGCCTTGTTCATCTTGCCCCGGCTTGGATGGATGCTCAAAATGCGTAGAGATTACCGCCTGGAGAAGAAAGTCCGGTGACATTATGTGGCTTGGACAGAAGATCGGCAAGTTGTTGATTTTTTTGTCCAGGCGCTTTTTCGCCGACGGGCCGAACCCACAGGGACGCCACGCGGGACCGAGAGGAGCGGGTGTCGCCTTTCCATGGAAGAACGCCACCCTGGCCCGTCGGCGCGCCCATGGATTTCCGCATCCCGGGCCGGGGTCATCACGATGATGTCGAGGAAGGCTCGTTCAACATCGTGAGACCGCCGCCCATGACCGTCAGCGCCCGGAAAATCGCCGCGAACCGTCGCAACGCCCAGAAAAGTACCGGCCCGAAATCGACGTCGGGCAAGGCGCGCGTGCGCCAGAATGCGCTCCGGCATGGACTGCGCGCAAGGAAATCCAGTTCTCCAACGCCGAGAAGTGCCGGCGCTGGCGCTTGCTCAAAAAATGGACCGCCTATCGCCAGCCTCAGGATGACCACCAGCGCGCCTCATCGAGCGGATCGTCACGGCGCAAGTGGTACTGGAGCGCCTTCGCTTCCTGCAGGAGGAAGCCTGTGCCGAGAATCGCCTGGCGGCCCTGAACTGGATCGAGGCGCACCCGGAAGACCGCGATCGGCTGGAAGCGATGGCCACGGTCGGCCTGACGGTCGAGCTGATGCGCTTCAGCGTGCGGCATGAGTCGCACTGGTCCCGCGTGATGTTCCAGTCCCTCGAAGCGCTCGACGCGGCGCAGGCGATGCGCGCACAAATTCCCACAAAACATCTTCCACCGCAAGGATTTACGGCGGAAAATGAGGACCACGAAGAGCCCCCGTGAAGTGTCCATTCAAAACCACGGAGGACTTGACGCAAGAAGCCCCGGAAAAAGAAGTTGCGGCGGGAACGGTGGCGCGGGAGCGGTTCGCGGTGGTGTGCGCGGACGACGAACCGAGCGTTCCCGAGGGCGTGATCAATGCCACCGACTCGCGGACGGAAGACGAGAGCAGTCCGAGGCTTGGGAACGATCCCCGGCCCCCGTCCCGATTCGCGCCGGCGTACGTGTTTCGCGTCTCGCCATCGGACGTAAATCTTTTCCGTGTAGCGGCGGCCGTCTCGGCCGCTCCGGGCTGGTTCCCCTCCGGAGCGGCCGAGACGGCCGCCGCTACACAGAACAGTCCAGAAAACCAGCCATCCGAGACGCGAAACACGTACGCGGCGCCGGCAGGGGATTCGCCACCACGGAGCGCCGGGGGATCAGCGCACACGGTGCGGGAGGCCGTGCGACGGCTCTCCTGGGCGGCGGCGGTGCTGGCGGCGGTCTGGGCCGGGGGCTCCCTGACGAAGGGGGATGTCTCCACGCGGGGACAGCCCGGTTTCACGCATCGTAACCACGGTAAGTGCCAATACATTGAAGGAAATGTTACAATAACCGGGGCGTTCCCGCCGGCCTTATCGAGCACGAGCCGCCGGGGGGAGTCGCTAAGAGTCTGTCTCAAAAGCCCCAAAGGGGCGAAAGTCCATAGCCCGGGGCGTCAGCCCCGGGAACCGAGGCGGCGACCGCTCCCGCCTTCTCCGGAGCCCCGAAGGGGCGACAGAAGGTCCGGCGAGCACCGGAGAGAGGATTTTGGGCGTCGTTCCCGGTTCCCGGGGCTGACGCCCCGGGCTATTCACTTTCGCCCCTTTGGGGCTTTTGAGACAGACTCTAAGTTCGAATAGAGGGCCTTCCGAATCGACGGGGATTGCTGAGACGTGCCCGCGCGGCACGTCCGGAGGCAGAATCATGAAAAGGCATGATGGGAACCGGGGCGCCGACCTTCGCGCGATTCTCGCTGGTCTCGCCGTGTGCGCCGTGGTGGCGTCTCCGGCGGGGGCAATGGCGACCGCGCCCGACGACGCACAACCGAACGCCGCCAAGGATGTGTCCGCGGCCAAGGCGGCAGCGGCGAATTCCGCGGCGCGGACCTGGACGAACAGTCTCGGCATGACCTTCGTGCGCATCGAGCCGGGCACCTTCACGATGGGCACGACCGCCGCGCAGGTCGAGCAGCTCCTGAAAGTGCTGCCGGGCTCCAAGCGGGAAGAGTTCCGCGGCGAGCAGCCCGCGCACCAGGTGCGCATCACCCGGGCCTTTGACCTGGGCAAGCACGAGGTGACGGTGGGCCAGTTCCGCGCGTTCGTCACGGCCGCGCACTATCAAACCGATGCCGAACGGAGCGTGCAGGGCAGTGCGCCGCTTCATGTCTGGTTCCCGCAGAAGGACGACCATCCCGTGCTCAGCGTGAGCTGGAACGACGCCCGGGCCTTCTGCGACTGGCTCACGAAAAAGGAAGGCGGCCGCGTGCGCTACCGCTTGCCCACCGAGGCCGAATGGGAGTACGCCTGCCGGGCCGGGACGAGCTCGCTCTTCTCGAACGGCGACGACCCGGAGAAGCTCGCCCAGATCGGCAACGTGGCCGACGCCAGCGCCCGGAAGAAGTACCCCGACTGGGCCTGGTCGATCAAGGCCAACGACGGCTACGTGTACACGGCCCCGGTCGGCACGTACCCCCCCAATGCCTGGGGCCTGTGCGACATGATCGGCAACGTCTGGGAGTGGTGCGAAGACGGTTACGCCGTCGATTCCTATGCGAAAACGACCGGGGACGACCCGCAGGGTCCGTCCCAGGCCGCGCTCCGCGTGTTCCGGGGCGGCTGCTGGTTCGCCAGCCCGCGGCGCTGCCGGCCGGCCGATCGCGGCGGCTTCGCGCCGGGGTTCCGTTGCAGCGCGCTGGGCTTCCGCGTGGCGGCGGTCCGGCCGGAATAACGATCTCACAAACAGCGGAGCCGGAGACGGTTTTCCCTGACCCCTTTTTCCTATTGCGAATCGTTACGGGAAAGAGAATACTACACTCAACGGAGGTGGCGGGGGCACGTCGGCGATGCTGTGCTCCGGATCGCGCGACATGCGGGAACATCTTCTCGTAGGGTAGGCTTCAGCCTGCCAGATCCATACGGTATTGGCAGGCTGAAGCCTACCCTACGAAGTGGCGATCCTGACAGGAGACTTCGTCTCGTCCCTCTTGCCTTGCGGCTGAGGAAGGCCGCGTCGTCACCGATCACCCGGCGCGGGGTGATCCTGATCAGGACCACGACGGATTTGATTGGACGATCCGGGTCTCACGCTGTCCGCGCCGGCGGTGAACCTCGATGCGGGGCCCGGTGAGCTGGTCCCGCATTCGGATCGATACATGACTCTATCCATTTTTTCGTTCCTGGACCCTACAGCATGCCAACCGCGAGCAAACCCCTCATCCAGGTGAAACACGCCACTGTCCGGCTCGCCGGGGATTCCGGCGACGGCATGCAGCTCGTGGGCAGCCAGTTCGCCGACATCGCCTCGATCGTCGGCAACCTGATCTGCACCCTGCCCGATTACCCCTCCGAGATCCGCGCGCCGGCGGGCACCTTGGCCGGCGTCAGCGGCTATCAACTGCACTTCGGCGACAACGAGGTCATGACCCCGGGTGATGCCCCCTTTGTCCTGGTGGCGATGAACCCGGCGGCCCTGAAAGTCCATCTGGCCGAGCTGGAGCCGGGCGGGATCATCCTCGCCAACGAGGACGAGTTCACGCCCGCCAACCTGGCCAAGGCCGGCTACACCGAGAACCCGCTCGAAGACGGCTCGCTCGACTCCTACCGCCTGATCCCGGTCCCCATGTCGGCGATCAACGACCGGGCCGTGGAACACACCGGCTTGCCCCGCTCGGAGCGGGCGCGTTGCAAGAACTTCTTCGCGCTGGGGCTGCTGCTCTGGCTGTTCGATCGGCCGCTTCAGCCGGTCCTCGAATGGATGATCAAGAAGTTCGGCAAGAACCGCGAGATTGTGGCGGCCAACGGCGCGAGCCTGCGCGCGGGCTACTATTACGCCGAGACGGCCGAGCTGTTCCAGGTTCACTTCGCGGTCGCGCCGGCCGAGCTGCCCGCCGGCTGGTATCGCCGGGTCACGGGCAACGAGGCGATGGCCCTGGGATGCATCGTGGCGGCCCAGCGCGCGGGCCGGCCGCTGGTCTATGCCAGCTATCCCATCACGCCCGCCAGCGATATCCTGCACGAACTGTCCAAGCATCATGAGTTCGACGTGCGCGTGATCCAGGCCGAAGACGAGATCGCCGCGTGCTGCGCGGCCATCGGCGCGTCCTTCGGCGGCGCGATCGGCGTGACGGGCACGAGCGGTCCGGGGCTGGCCCTGAAGACCGAGGCCATGGGCCTGGCCGTGATGACCGAACTGCCGCTGGTCGTCATCGACGTGCAACGCGCGGGGCCGAGCACGGGGTTGCCCACCAAGACGGAACAGAGCGATCTCTTGATGGCCCTGTTTGGCCGCCACGGCGAGTCGCCCGCGGTCGTGCTCGCGGCCGAGAGTCCCGCCGACGGCTTCGCCATCACCATCGAGGCCGTGCGGCTGGCCACGAAGTACATGACGCCCGTGCTGGTGCTCTCGGACAGCTTCCTGGCCAACAGCGCCGAGCCCTGGCGGCTGCCCGATCTGGACAGCCTGCCGGACCTGCGCGTGTCCTGGACGTTGAACGGACAGCCCTTCGCGCCCTACCGGCGCGACCCGGTCACGCTCGCCCGCCCGTGGGTCGTGCCGGGCACGCCGAACCTCGAGCACCGCATCGGCGGCCTGGAAAAAGAGAACGTGACCGGCCAGGTCAGCTACGACGGTGCCAACCACCGCCGCATGGTGCAACTGCGGGCCGACAAGATCGCCGGGATCGCCAACGACATCCCGCTGGCACCGATCACGGGACCGGAATCCGGCGATGTCCTGGTGGTGGGCTGGGGCAGCACCCAGGGGGTGATCGCCGCGGCGGTCGCCGACCTGCAAGAGGCGGGGCACGCCGTGTCCCACCTCCACCTGCGCCACATCAACCCCCTGCCGCGGAACGTGAAAGACGCCCTGGCCGCGTTCCGGCGCGTGCTGGTCGTCGAGAACAACCTCGGCCAGTTGGCCCTGTTGCTCCGCAGTCAGTTCGCGTGCCCGATCGCGCAACTGAACAAGATCGAGGGTCGCCCCTTCCTGATTCGCGAGGTCCGCACCGGCATCGAGGAGGTTTTGAACCGTGGCTGACACCCTCAAGATCCAGGCCAGCGTGGATGCCTCCGCCGAGTGCCTGCGCAACAGACGAAGAAGGACTACCAGTCCTCCCAGGAAGTCCGCTGGTGCCCCGGCTGCGGCGACTACGCCATCCTCAGCCAGGCCCAGAAGCTGCTCCCGACCCTCGGCCTGCCGCGCGAGAATATCGTGTTCGTCTCGGGGATCGGCTGCTCGTCCCGCTTCCCGTACTACATGAATACGTACGGCTTCCACACCATCCACGGCCGTGCGCCGGCGATCGCCACCGGGCTGAAAGTCGCCAATCCCAAGCTGACCGTCTGGGTGGTCACCGGCGACGGCGACAGCCTCTCGATCGGCACGAACCACCTGATCCACTGCATGCGGCGCAACGTGGATCTCAAGATCCTGCTGTTCAACAACCGCATCTACGGCCTGACCAAGGGCCAGTATTCGCCCACCTCCGAGACGGGCAAGAAGACCAAGTCGAGTCCGACCGGCACCATCGAGCAGCCCATCCGGCCCGTGCAACTGGCGCTGGCCGCCGAGGCCACCTTCGTGGCCCGGACGTTCTACGCCGACCTGGCGCACATGGGCACCGTCCTGGAAGCCGCCGCGCGGCACCAGGGCACCGCCTTCATCGAGATCCTGCAAAGTTGCCGCGTCTTCAACGACGGGGCCTTCGACTACCTCATGAACCGCGAGCAGCGCGACGAGAGCCGCATCCTCCTGGAGCACGGCAAGCCGATTCGCTTCGGTGCCGAGAGGCGCAAGGGGATCGTCGTGCGCAACATGGAACCGCGGGTCGTCGATCTCCAGCAGGGCGAGGCCGATGAGAAGGACCTCCTCGTGCACGATGCACACGCCACGTCGCCGGCGCTGGCGTCGCTCCTGGCCGTGCTGGAGCCGCCACAGTTCCCGACGGCCCTGGGGATCTTCCGCGCCGTGGAACGTCCCACCTACGACGGGATGCTCATGGAGCGGATCGCCACCGAGACGGCGCGCCGCGGCCGGGGGGACATCTCCAAGCTGTTGCACGCCGGGACGACCTGGGAAGTGCATTGATCTCGTCGCCTCGTCCGCGCCATCGGTCTCAGAGTCTGTTCCGAAAGCCCCGAAGGGGCGGCAGTGAATAGCCCGGGGCGTCAGCCCCGGGACCCAGAACGGCGGAAATAGCGCTTCTCTCTAGCCCCGAAGGGGCGACCGAACCCACGGTCCCGCAGCCTCTTCTCTCGCCCCTTCGGGGCTGCGGAGAAAGCGGTTGCGCGGCCGGGTCTGGTTCCCAGGGCTGACGCCCTGGGCTATTGACTTTCGCCCCTTCGGGGCTTTCGGAACAGACTCTAACGTCATGGCCACCACCGCCACTGGAACCGAGGAACCCACGCTTGCCGTGTTCCGTCTCTCGCCGGTGGCGGCCGGTACCGTGGAGGACGTGCCGAAGGTCATTCTGGACCAGCGGCCGTTTCTGCGCCAGAACGCGGTCTGGTTCTGCCGCTTGCGGTGGATCGTGGTGGCCGTGCTCGCCGCGACGGCGCTGGCCGCGTGCTTCCCGCAGGTCCTGGCCGCGGGCGGGCTTGCCTTGCGCCCGGGCTGGCCGCTGGGGGTGGCCCTGGCGCTGGCGGCGTGCAACCTGCTCTACCTCCGCCTGCTCAGCGCACGGGGCCAGGAACATGGTCGATCGGCGCGTCAGTTGTGGCTCCAGATCGCTGTGGACCTCGTGCTCCTGACGGTCGTGGTCCATTACGTGGGCAGCACCCAGACGTACGCCCCCTTCGCGTACTTGTTTCACATAATACTCTCGTGCATGTTCCTGTCGGCGCGCGAGAGCCTGGCGGTCACCGTGTCGGCGGCGGTCTTGTACCTTTGCTGCGTGGCGGCGGAGTGGGCCGGGGTCTGGCCCGCCACCACGGTGCTGGGCTCGCCCGCGGCGGGACCGGCCGCTTTGTCTCCGCATCGTCTGGCCCTGCACATCGCGTCTTTGCTGGCGATCTGGGTGGTGATCTGGTACCTGGTCTCGCGCCTGGCCAGGCGTTTGCACGAGGGCGAGCGCGAGCTGGCCGTGGCGAACGCGCGGTTGAAGGCGAGCGTCGAGGAGCGCATGCGGCACATGCTCCAGACCACGCACCAGCTCAAAGCCCCCTTCGCGGCCATCCACGCGCAAACGCAACTCCTCGCGGAAGGGCTGCGGGGCCCGCTGCCGGAAGAAGCCCTGCGGGTCATCCAGCGCATCGCCGACCGCTCGAAGATGCTGTCGCAACAGATCCACGACATGCTGCAACTGGCCAATCTTCAGTCCAGGTCGCAGACACCGGCGGCCCGGCAGGAGATCGACCTGGCCGCGCTGGTCGAGTCCGCCGCGGCGCGGCTCGCCCCAGCCGCGAGCCTGCGCGGGATTACCATCGCCATCGAGAGCATGCCGGCGCCGGTCTGGGCGCGGAAGACCACCTGCGCATGCTCCTTGACAACATCCTCGCCAACGCGGTGAATTACTCCAAGGAGGGCGGGCGCGTCGAGGTCCTCGTGCGCGGCGCCAGCGACGGCACCGCGACCATCGGCGTGACCGACCACGGCATCGGCATCCCGGCGGACAAGCTTCCGCGCATCTTCGAGGAGTACTATCGCACCAAGGAGGCGGTCAAGCACAATCCGTCCTCGACGGGTCTGGGCCTGGCCATCGTGCGCGATGTGGCCCGTGCCGAGCACATCGACATCGGCGTGGCCAGCGCCGGACTGGGGTACGCGGTTCACTCTCAGCTTTCCCGGCCGTCCCAGTGTGGCGGCGACACCCTCGCAGACCGAAGGAGTTGGCAGTGGCTTTCCTCTTGATCGTGGATGATGACCCGGACTTCGCCGAAGCCGTCGCCACCGCGCTCCAGAGCGGCGGGCATGAGACGCTCGTCGAGTCGGAGCCGGACGCGGTGCTCGAACTCCTCGAGCACCGGCGGCCGGACGCCGTGATCCTGGATGTCATGTTCCCGGAAAACCCGGTGGGCGGCTTCGAGCTGGCCCGCTCGATCAGCCAGCACGATCACGGCCTGCCCATCCTCATGCTCACGGCCGTCAACGCGCAGTTCCCGCTCGGCTTCAGCGACCGCGACATTGACCCCTCATGGCTGCCCGTGTGGGGATTCCTCGAAAAGCCCGTGGACTTCCGGGCCTTGAGAGAAAAGGTCAGTCAGCTTCTGGCGGACCAGCGCGGCGAGTGAAGCCGCAGTGGCCCTTTTGGGAATCCGGAATCCAGATGACGGATTCCAGATTCCAGATGACGGATGGCTGATCGCTGAGAATAGAGGTCAGTCATCGGCCATCCGCCATTCGTCATCTGGAATCCGGAATCTGGAATCCGGAATCTGGAATCTGGAATCCGGAATCCCGGCTCCCAGAAACAGCGTTCAGCGGCCGTGCCGATGGCTCGCCCCATGCGCCGGGAAGCCGATGACCACCAGACCCCGACTGGCCTCGCCGGTTTGAATAAACTGGGCCAGGATCTGAAGAGACTGGTCGCGGGCCGCCAGGATCGTCGTGGCATTCGAGATCGCACTGACCTGATCCACCGTCACGGTGGCCGGGTTGAGGGCCTTCAGGCCGGCGATGATCTGGCTGAGCTGCGTGCTGGGGTCCGTGAGCTGGGAGTAAAGGAGGTTGCCGTCCGGCAACAAGCCCGTCACGGCCTTCAGTCCCTGCTCGAGGTTCGTGCTGAGCAGCGTGATCGACTGGTTGCGGAAGGTGGGCCCATCCGTGGCGGCGGCCGCGTTTGCGGTCTGGATGCTGGCCGCGGCCTGGTAATCGGCGTTGATGGCGTCGCTCACCAGCTTGATCGTCGCGGTGCTGACGACGCTCCGCATGGACACGACCTGGGCCGTGGGGTTGCCCGGCGGTCCGACCGCGGCGATCGTCTCCGCGCCGAGAAAACCCTTGGCCGGTACAAAGAAGGCACCGAACAGCGCGGCGGGGTGAAGATGGCCGTGGCTGAGCACGAGGCGGTCCTCGAGACGCGCGTCGCTCACCACGGGCCGGAAGCCTGGCTTCTTCATGATGGTTCTTCCGGTGCGAGAAGGGCGCAATCCGTTCTCTCGCCTCCCTCGGACCTGGTTTCCGCCCGCGCGGACCGCGACGGGAACCCGAGCTCGCGAGGACTTCTCCGGCTTCATCGACGGCTCCCCGCCCGCGGGTGACTCCGATTCGCCCTTTCCCACGCATGGACTGCGGGCCTTGCGCCGTGCATCAGTCCTGCCAGTTTTCGGGACCCGCCGCCCCCGCGGCGCCGTGACCACCGCCCCGGATCACCTCGGAAGACGCACCCACCCGTCGCGATCCACCGGCGCCTCGTTTGCTCGCACCTCGAACGAGGACGCGGAGCCGATTTCCACCAACTGGGGTACATACCCAGGTTGGAAAGTCGGTAAAATCCGAGTGTCCTGGGCGACTGTTGAGAATATTCCGTCAAGGCAGGCTCCTCCGTTGGGCGATTTTCGGTAAGAAGAGGATGAAGCCCACCTTGCCAGACCACCGCAACTTGATCCGGGGGGACTCATGAACCGCGCACGAGCTGGGGTGTACACCTTGATTCTGGGGTGCGTGGGGGTGTGCCTGGGGGCGGCTCCCGTAACACCGAGCTACCAGGCGGTGGCAGCCGCGAGCGCGCGAGCGCACGGCGCGGTGGCTCCGGCAGGGGGGACGGCGCCCGCGACCGCGCCCGGCTGGACCCGGTTTCTCGACGCCCTGGACGGGTACTTGAAGGCGTATGCGGGTGCGGCCACCGAGGCGGATCGACGAGCCGCGCTGGAGCGGCTGAACCAGATGACGGCCGCGCTCGGGAGCGTGGCCTGGCCGCCGGCGGCCGAATTGCGCATGGCGCTGTGGAACTGGCTCCAGCCCCGGCTCAGTCTGGCGGAGATCGCCAGCGGCCTGGAACAGGGTGTCAAGCAACTTCCGGCCACCACCGATCCCGGTCTGCGAGACAATCGCCAGCGCTGGATCGAGTTCGTCGAGAACAAGCTGGGCGCGGCCCTGCGCGCCTACGAGACGGCGCCCGATGTCGCCGCCCGGCGCGCCGCCTGCGATCAGATCGACCAGGCGCTGGAAACGCTCCGGCAGGTCAACCAGCAGGCTCGCTGGACTCCCTCCTACCAGCTTTCCGCGGCGCTGGCGGCGCTGTTCGAGCAGCCCAACGTGGAAGCGACCGCCGATCTGCCGACCGTCACGCCCTACCTTTCTCATGATGTGGCGATCACAGGCTACATCGCGCGGCGGGGCCAGGTCGCGCAGGTCACGGCCGGGCAGAAGACCGGCTTTGCCCTGGTGCCCAGCGACAACGGCATCGCCTTCTACAACAGCCAGCTCCTGACCGCCTACACGCCGATCCGCGGCTTCAACGAACAGGTGGCGTCGGACCCGCAGGGGCAGCAGGCGGCCCAGATGTACTACTTCTGTGCTTCCACGCTGGATTACTCCGAGATGCGGGTCACGTCCGTGTTGCGTCCCACGGGGCTGGACCTCTATTTCGACCCGGCGCACAACGTCCAGTTCCTGGTCAACGCGGTGCCGACCGCCGGCCACAACCTGATGCGCGGAGTGGCCGCGCTGATCGGCATGAATCGCGAGCGGATCATCCAGCGGGTCCAGAGCGAGGGCTACCCGCGGGTCGCCCAGGAAGTCGCCGATGGGCGCCCGCGAGGAAGCCGCCGAGCGCGGCGGCCGGGAACGCGCCAGGAGAATGCCAAGCTCGCGAAATACCTGATCGGCCACAATTCCCTGGCGGTCGGGCCCGTGATCCTTCAGGGCCTGGACCTACGGTCGCGTCCCGAATTTGCCCTCGTGCGCGGCACCCTGGAATGGCGCGGTGGGCCGTCTCAGTTAGGCGCCGATACGCCCAAGCCGCCGCAGTTTGCGCGGGTGGCTCCGGGGATCACGGCCGATCTACACCTGCCTTCGCTGCTCACCAACATGAGCCGGGGGGCGTTCCAGACCGAGAAGGTGCAGTCGGTCACGAACGTCATGCTGGTCATTCGCCCCGCGCCGGCCGGGACGGCGCCGCAGGATGCGGTCAAGACGACGAACAACGTCGATTACGCCACCTTCCTCAAGACCATCGACACGTTCCAGGCGGACAAGGATACGAAGACCATGGCGCTACGTGTCCGGCGTCCCAAGCAGGCGCCCGACTTCGCCGTCGATCGCAACGGAAGACTGGTCGCACTGGTCCATGACTTCGTCGCCGAGGTGCCCGCGCCTCCGGGTCAGAACGCTCTGGGCGGTCCCCCGGCGCGCGTCTATCGCCTGGAGGCGCCGCTGGCCCAGTTCGCCATCTCGCTCCACTACGAGCCGCCACCGCGACCACCCAGCCGCGCGTCGTGGGCAAGGTCGAGGAATTCGATCCCGGCGCCAACGCGCGCATCATCGGGATCGGCGAGCAGGAAACGCAAGCGAACCCGCTGAATCCTCTGACCAACGTGGTCGTCCTGGGCGTGATCCGCGCCGGATTCAGGGCCAGCCCATCGATGTTCCCCTGGACCCCGCGAAGATGCCGGCGGGCCTCGAAATCCGCTCGATCTCGCCGATCGACCCCTCGGGCTGGCTGCGCCGAGCTGAAGAGCACGGGCAAACCGGCCCCGGCCACCGCCATCGCCCGGGCGCGCTAGCCTTGGTCTCCCGATCGCTCTGGTGTTGCGAGGGATTCCAGATGCCGGATTCCAGATGCCGGATGGCTGATATCTGGAATCCGGCATCTGGAATCGCGGAATCTGGAATCCGGAATCTCTCATCCCGGATGGGCAAAAGCCAGCCCAGGGGATCTTGCCAGCTTCGCGCTCCTTATGGTTTGCTGTGTGGGGTATGCATCCGTGGTCCCACCTGAGAATCGAGGTGCGCGTGTCTGGTCCGTCTTCCGCGTTCCTGGCCATCTTCGATCATGACGGGGTCCTGGTCGATTCGCTCGCGCTGCACCAGGAATCCTGGCTCGAGATGGGTCGGCGCGAGGCTTTGACGATCCCCCCGGCGTTCATCCACGCGACGTTCGGCATGACCAATCCCATGATCCTCCGCCGCTTGCTCGGTGACGATCTCGCTCCGGAACGCATCGCGCGGTACGCCGATTTGAAGGAATCCTGCTATCGCGACCTGGCGCGGGGACGGCTCGAACTCATGCCGGGCGTGCAAACGCTGCTCGACGACTTGACGGCGGCCGGTTTCCGGCTGGCGATCGGCTCGAGCGGTCCCCGGCTGAACCTGGAGCTGACTGTCAGCTCGTGCGGGCTCGACGGCCGTTTCGCCGCGATCATCTCGATCGACGATATTCACCGGGGCAAGCCCGACCCCGAGGTCTTCTTGCTCGCCGCGCAGCGGTCGGGAGTGGACCCGTCTCGGGCGGTGGTGTTCGAAGATGCGCCTGTGGGCATCCAGGCGGCCAAGGCGGCGGGAATGATCGCCGTCGGCGTGGGCACCACGCATGACCTCGAAGCGCTCTGGAAGGCGGGAGCCGATGAGGTCGTGCCCAGCCTCGACGGGTTCTCGGTGCAGCGGCTCCGCAGGCGATGGGCGGATCGCGTGGCATGAAACGCATTGCCATCCTGGGTTCCGGCGGCATGGGGACGGCCCTCTCCGTCCTCTTCGACCGCGCGGCCGACGCGGTGACGCTCTGGTGCCGCGACCCGTCGCACGCCGTCGAGCTCGCGGAACGCCGTGAGAACGTCCGCCACCTGCCCGGCGTGTTCTTGCCCACCCGGGTCCGGCCGACAGCCGACGCCGCCGAGGCCGCCGAGGCCGCCGATTTGCTCGTGGTGGCCATCCCGACGGCCTTTCTCCGCTCGACCTTGACCAACCTGGCCGGCGCGATCCCCGCCGGTGTGCCCGCGCTCAGCGTGGTCAAGGGGATCGAGCGGGAGACGTTCGCCCGGCCGAGCCAGATCCTCGTCGAGGCGCTCGGCGCGCGGCCGGTGGCGATTCTGAGCGGTCCCAGCCACGCCGAGGAGTTCGCGCGCGGCTTGCCGGCGTCGGTGGTCGTGGCTGGAGACGACCAGACGCTCTGCGCAGCGGTGCGCGAGGCGCTCATGAGCGAGTCGTTTCGCGTCTACTTGAACGCCGATGCGCGGGGCGTGGAGCTGGCCGGGGCGTTGAAGAACATCCTGGGCATTGCGGCGGGGATCTGCGAGGGCCTGGGGTTCGGCGATAATGCCAAGGCAGCGCTGCTGACCCGCGGCCTGGTGGAAATTGCCCGGCTGGCCGTGACCCTGGGAGCCCAGCCCGGCACGTTCTGGGGCCTGGCGGGTGTGGGCGATGTCTTGACGACCTGCTACAGTCGCTTCGGCCGGAACCGCGCCGTGGGCATGAAGATCGGCCAGGGAGAGACGCTCGCGCAGGTCCAGGCCGGCATGCGCGACGTGGCCGAGGGGGTCTTCACCACGCGCAGCGTTCACGACCTGGCCCGGCAAAGGGGCGTCCCCATGCCCATCACCGCCGAGGTCCACGCGATCCTGTTCGAGGGCAAAGATCCTCGCGCCGCCGTGTCCGACCTGATGCTCCGCGACCCGAAATGTGAGTGAATAGACATCAGCCATCAGCCATCAGCCATCCGAAATAGCCCGGCGTTTCTTGTGGCGGGGAGGTTTGAACTCCGTGTGGCAACAGATCAAGTCCGCTCCGGCGACGGCCTTGCTGTGCGTCTTGTGGGTGCTGGTCTTCGCGCTGATGGCCTACACTCAGGGCAGTGTGCAGGTGGGAAGGGATTGGCTCTCGGGCGGCATCGGGTCCGACATCAGCAACGAGTACGGGCACCTGACCTGCGCTCAGCTTCTGCAAGGGCAGCTCTGGCGGCCGTTGACGGCGACGTTCATTCACTACAGCCTGATTCACCTGGGGATGAATCTCATCGGGCTCTGGCTGCTCGGAGCGCTGCTCGAGTCGTGGTACGGCTCGGCGCAGTTGCTGGGGTTGTATGTGGTGATCGGCTTTTTCGGCAATGCGCTCGCGATCCTGGGGCGGCTGCTGGTGGCCGAGCTGTTGCACGGGCGGATCACGATCGTGGATCATCCCAGCGGCGGCGGGTCGTCGGTGATTTGCGGCATGGTGGCCTTGCTGGCGGTGGCCGGCTGGCGCATGCGCTCGCGGTTCGGCAGTTTTCTGCGCCGGCAGATGGTCCTCGTGCTGGTTCTCACGGCGCTGATGGGCGTCTTCATCAAGAATATTGACAACTTCGGACACGCCGGGGGCGCGATCGTCGGCGCGGTGATCGGCCTGGCGCATTCGTGGCTGGAGCGCAACGCCGAGCGGCACCGGCTGCGCTGGGTGGGGACGCTCGCCCTGTTCGTCCTGGCGGCGGCCTTCGCGGGACAGTTCCGTGCCGATCAGGTGCAAGCCCGGACCGCCCGCGTTCAGGAGCAGCAACTCAAGCAGGAGGTGCAGGTTCAGGGCGAGACGCTCGTCCGGCTGCTCCGGCTGCGCGCCTGTTATCTCGATCTCTCGCGCCGGGGACCATCCCGGGCCGTGCCTCTGGATCTGGCAGGTCTGCGTGTCGTGGGGCTGCCCACCGCGCCGGCTGCTCGCTCTGTTGCACGAGGACGCGACCGCCCTGCGCGCGCGCCCGGCCGGTCTCGATACGGGAGAGACCCGCGCGGCGTTCTCGCGTGCCCTGAACCTGGCCGACCGGGCCGCCGCCCAGGCCCCGATGCCCGGTGAAGCCGTGGCGTTTGAGCGCAACGTCGTGCCGCTCCTGGAGCACACGCAACGGCGGCTGCTGGTGGCGCAGTCGCAACTCCAGCGGATGCCGCGTCCACGGGGAAGTGTCCTCAGGAATGCCCCGCGGCAGGCCCGCTCGTCGACCGCGCGGCGGACCGGTGCCGCGGGCGCCCCTGCCGGGACCGCAGCGCCGCGATGAAGTCGCGCAGGCTCCGGATCGGCCGGGGAAACTCGGTGAAATAGCAGCCGATCACGGCACGTTCGTGGGCATCGCTCGATCCGGTCGCTCCCATCGTGGGGTAGCGGGCCAGCACCGCGGCGGTGCGCCGGCGGGCCTCGGGCGTGACGTTGTTGCTGGCCAGCTCCAGCGCGTCGAACGCCGGGCCGAACCGCGCGATCAGGGCGTCAAAATCCTGCTCCCAGCGGAACGGGTGCGCCGCCACGATGGCCGCGTCGTGCGCGCGGACGACCCTGAGCAGCTCGTCCAGCCCCATGCCGGGAAAGACGTTACCCAGGTCCGGCAGGCCGTAAACGAGGAAGTGCCCTTCGAGGGCCGCGACCTCCACGCCGGCCAGCACGAGCAAGTTCCCCGCCCGCCGGCTCAGCGCGGTCAGCTCGCCCGCCTCCCATTGCCGATCGTGCTCGGTGATCACGACCCCATCGAGCCCGACCGCGCGGGCCTGCGCGATCGAGATCCTCGGGCGTGATGAGACTGTCGCAAGAATAGCGCGTTGTGTGGATGTGGTGGTCGATCCGGAACATCACGGCCTGTCCTACCGTCCGCGTCTTCGACCGCCCGGACCCGCGTCCAGGGTCGGAAGCGCCTCCTGGCCTCCTTCCAGGTTAGACGCATGGGGACGACGACGTCGAGGCCGATTTCGGGTAGAATAGGATATGGGGGCAAGTCGAGCCTCCGAGCGGCCGAATGGGCACACCTCGCCTTGACGGTCCGGGCGGGTCGATTTACTGTACAAAGTCTGCCGGCTCAGCCCCTTGCGAACGCTCCGCGGCGCGCGGTGACCCGTCTTGAAACCCAATGCCGAGTGAGGGGGGTGGAAATCGTGCTCGATCGACCGATTCCCAGGTCGTGGCTGGTGCTGGCGGGGCTGGCGCTGGCGCTGTTGGCCACCCGAGGCGCGGCCCAGGACCAACCGGCCCCGCCAACCACCGCCCCGCCGGCCACCGCCCCGGCCGCCGAGCTCCCGAGTCCGGAGAGCGCCAAGCCCACGGAAGACGATCTGGTCAAGCCGAAGCCGATCCCGGACGTCCCGCTCGGCCCGGTGCTCAAGACCACGCCCGTCCCCAGGCTCGCCGAAGGCGACCAGCGCGACCTGGTCGGGCGCAACTTCCATCTCGTCGATGCCACGCAAACGCCCAGGGACAAGGCCGCTCAGCTCGACTACAAGGCTCAGACCGCCAACTTCAAGCTGGGCAAGACGGTCAAGGGCGGGACCAGCGGCGCGACCGGCGTGATCGTCAACGATGACGACAAGGGCGACGCGGGCACCTTGATCCTCGCCAGAGTCAAGGGCACGTTCCAGGACGGCGAGCCCCTCACCGACGAGGCCGACGGCGCGGCCGTGGTCGATGGCTCCCTCCGCGAGGGCATCTGGATCCTCGAATTCGCCTTCAAACCGGTGCGGGTCATCACCGTCGAGATCCCCGGCAAGGGTCGCCGCCCGGTCCATTACCTCTATTACCGGGTCATCAACAACACCGGCAAACCGCGCATGTTCGTGCCTCACTTCATCCTGGTCACCGATCCCCTGAATCGCCGTGACAAAGTCCATAGCTACGAGGACACGGTCCTCCCCAACGCGGTCGAGGTGATCCACGCGCACGAGGATTCCAGTACTCCCCTGCTGGGCGCGGTCGATGTCGTGGGCATTTTCCCTCCCAGCGGTACGAAGGTCGGCGTCGACGACGCCGTCTTCGGCGTGGCCATCTGGGAAGGCGTCGATCCCAAGGCCGATAGATTCTCTGTCTACGTGCAAGGACTCTCCGACGGCTACCAGGTCGTGACCCCTCCCGATGGCGGCGCGCCGCAAGTTTACTACAAGACGCTGCGCATTGATTTCGACCGGCCGGGCGATGAGTTCAACATCAATTCCCGCGAGATCCACCTGGCCGATCCGCCGTATGAGTGGGTCTACTGGTCCGTCGCGGAGGTGGGAGCAGGGGCGGCGCAGAAGAAGCAGCCATGATCGAACTGACGGAACAGCAACTTCAATCGCTGGAAAACGCGGAAGCCACCCCCGCGGCTCGTGAATCCCCGGACCAGGGAGACGTTCGTCTTGCTCCGCATTGACGAGTACGAACGCCTGATCGAGGACGAGCACGACGACAGCCCATGGACGAGGGAGGAGCTCGAAGCCTTGGCGTGGGAGGCGGGAAAGGCGGCGGGGTGGGAAGAAATGGATGAGTACGACGATCTCCCGGAGAAACCAGGAACCGGGGCGATGTGATTCTCGTCCGCGTGTGTGAGGCTTGCCATGCACTACAAATTGCCTCTCCTCATCGAGCCCCAACCCGAGGGTGGATTCACGGTGACCTCACCTCTGCTCCCGGAGTTGGTCACCGAGGGCGACACGATCGAGGACGCTCTCGAGAACGTCCAAGACGCCTTCGCAGCCGTCGTCGAGGCTTATCAGGAGACGGGCCGGGCGCTGCCACCAAACCTGATGGTCTCGGACCCGATGGGGCCGGTCTGGGTGGAGACGGTGGTCGCCGCCCCATGAAATATCGCGAGGTTGCCAGAAAACTAGCTTCTCTAGGGTGTCGTCGCGGGAGACCAGCTGCCGCACGTCACGCTGCAGGCCTGGAGACGGCTCGCATCGCAAGTGGATCAATCCGGCGACGAACAGCATCACCGTTGTACCCGATTGGGAAAGCGATGATCTGAAGCTGGGAACCATCCGGGCGGCGATTCGCCAACTCGGATTGTCTTGGAACGACTTCAAGAAGGCGTGAGACACGATCCGCAAGTGGCCTCGGTTGCCGCGACCGGAGTCGCTTCTCGTTCTGGGTGGCGCCGTCCACTATGCCGGCCGTGCCTGGTCGTGGCGGCCGTGGGCATCCAGGCGATCGGGTCATTTTGTTGCCCGAGTACCTGGAACAATCGCCCGGCGGATGTGGACAAGCACCACGAACGCCTGTGGGACTGGCGCGATACGGAACTGTCCCGTTGCTTGCGCGAGGGGATCAGGCGACAGTGAAAGGGTGTACGAGAGGAGATCCCTTGTAGGGTGGGCACCGCCCACCATCCGGGCTCCAAAGACGGTGGGCCGTGCCCACCCTACGGAAAACAGCCATGAACGCATCAGAGCAGAATCGATCGAGCCATCCCTCGCGGCGGCAGGTCCTGCGTTCTCTGGTCGGAGCGGGCGCGGCCGGAATGGTCGGCTTTCCCGCGATCGTGCCGGCGCGCGTCTTCGGTCGCAGCGCCCGAGCAACCTGATTCACGTCGCGCAGATCGGTTGCGGACGCATCGGCCGGACCTCAGAGATGCCCGGCGTCTTGCGCAACAGCGATGTGGCCCGATATGTCGCCGTTTGCGACCTCGACACCGTCCGCATCGCCGACGGCAAGGCGCTGATCGAGAGCACCTACGCCCGCAAGTTCCAGAAGGACAACCACACCGTCCTCAAGACTTACGGCGATTACCGCGAAATGCTCGCGGACAAGGACATCGACGCGGTCTGCATCAGCACGCCCGACCACTGGCACGCCCAGCCCGCGATGGAAGCGGCCCTGGCGGGCAAGGATGTCTATCTCCAGAAGCCGGCCTCGCTGACGATCCACGAGGGCCGGCAGATGGCCGATACCTTCAAAAAAACCGGCCGGATCATGCAGATCGGCAGCCAGCAGCGGTCCGAAACGCCGTTCCGCCTGGCCTGCGAGCTGGTGCGCAACGGCCGCATCGGCGCCGTCAAGCGGGTCGAGATCGGCCTGCCGGTCGATCCCGCCGGCAACGTCGAGCCGGAGATGCCGGTCCCATCAAACTTGAATTACGGCATGTGGCTGGGATCGACGCCGCTCGTGTTATTACACCGAGAAGCGCGTCCATCCCCAGAGTCCCGACATCAAGGTCCGCTACGACCGGCCCGGCTGGCTGCGCTGCGAGCAGTTCGGCGCGGGGATGATCACGGGCTGGGGCGCCCATCACATCGACATCGCCCACTGGGGGATGGGCGTCGAGCACTCCGGGCCGATCGAGATTTCCGCCCAGGCCGAATTCCCCAAGAAGGGCCTCTGGGACGTTCACGGACCGTTCCACGTCGAGGCCCGCTATGCCAACGGCGCGACGATGATCATCAGCGACACGCTCCCCGTCGGCATCAAGTTCATCGGCGAGGACGGCTGGATCTGGGTCACGCGCGGCACCTATCCCGTCCCCGCGGCGGTGGCCAAGAGCGGGAAGCTCGAAAACCAGGCGCTCGCCGCCAGCGATCCGCGGATTCTCGATTCGAAGATCGAGTCAGGCGAGATCCACCTGCACGTCAGCCCCAAGGGCGACCATCACCTGGACTGGCTGACGAGCATCCGCACGCGGAACGAACCCGCCGCGCCCGCCGAGATCGGCCACCGCTCATGCACCGGCTGCCTGCTGGCCCACGCCGCCATGAAGCTGGGCCGCAAGCTGACCTGGGACCCGGAGCACGAGCGGTTCGTCAACGACGACGAAGCGAACCGGCTGCTGTCCCGGCCGCAGCGCGTCGCCTTATGGCACGGATCGGGTCAAGGTGGGTTGAGAGATCCATAGTCGTCAGGGTGGCTCGGCCCACCATCCGGGCTCTTCGGATGGTGGGCCGAGCCCACCCTACAAGAGTCAGAAGAACGCGATCGCCTGCGATGCGTGGTCGAACCGCGCCACCTTGTTCTCGCGGTGCGAGAGGATCCCCATCGACAGCGGCGCCTGCACCTTCACGGCCATGGCGATGTTGCAGAGCGGCTGCTTGCGGGTCCGGACGCAACCGAGGAAGTCCGTCCAGAGCTTGCTGGTGTCGCCCTGGCCCTTCCAGGGCAGATGGATCTCGCTCTTGCCCGTTGCCAAAGGGCTTGATGCGCACGCCGTATTCCTGGCCGCCCTGGAGCATGCCCCAGGTGATGATGCCGTCGGTGCCGCGGATGATCGTGTCGGCTGGGGACGTGGCATTCGACAGCGAGTTGGTCATCACGACGCTCGGCCCGCCGGGATAGTCGGCGATGATGTTGCACTGGTCGGGCACCTCGCGGCTGTACTCGAAGGTCCCGCCGCCGCCGAAGACGCGCTCGGGATAGCCGAGCTCGAGGATGCAGAAGACCGGCGTGAAGGTGTGCACGAGCAGGTCGGTGGCCGGACCGCCCGCGTAGTCCCAGTACATCCGCCACTGGAAGAACCGCGAGACCGAGAACGGCACCTTGGGCGCATCGCCCAGGAAGCGCTCCCAGATGCAGGTCGGGGCCGGGCTTGGCGTTGGCGTCGGGGATGGGCATCCGCTCGCCCCAGTCGCCGCGGCGGAAGTAGCTGCACGTGACGTGCATCGGCTTGCCGATGATGCCGTCGTGGATCAGCCGGATGATCTCGGGGTAGTTGTCGTCGGCCATGTGCTGCGTGCCGACCTGCACGAGCCGGCCGTGTTGCTTGGCCACGTCCTCGACCTTCTTGGCCAGCTCGAACTGGCTCCAGTGCGTCAGCGGCTTCTCGCAGTAGACGTCCTTGCCGGCCTTGATCGCGTCGATGGTCTGCGGGGCGTGCAGGCGGTCGGGCGTGGCGATGCAGACGACGTCGACGTTGCGGTCGGCCAGCAGCGCCTCGTGCTCCATGTACATCTTCGCCCCGCCGGTCTTCTTGCTGGCGGCCTCGAGGCGAGGACGGTAGACGTCGCAGACCGCGACCGGCTGCGGCCTCGCCCTTCTGCTTCAGGCCGTTGACGATGTCCAGATGCGCCTGGGCCCGGCCGCCCGTGCCGATGAAGCCGATGCCGATGCGGTCATTGGCTCCCTTGGCCTCCTGGGCCAGAATGGTGAACCCCGGCGCGAGCGCCGCCGCGCTCGCCGCGACGCCCGAGGTGCGCAGAAAATGACGCCGGTTCGTGTCGGTCTTGGGTTTGTACATGGGTCAGCCTCTCCGGACTGAGCTTTCATCGGGAAAGAGAACGCGTCGTGTCGATATGTACGCCCCCCGGGCGCGGATTGCAACCGAGCAGTGGGGGCGGCGAAGCACCCCGTGGTTCCGGCAGCGGAGTCGGGGTAGAGTCTCGTAGGGTGGGCTCGGCCCACCATCTTCCGCTGGGGAGTCATGGATGAAAGCTTTCGTTGGGATCTTGTTTCTCCTGCTGGCGAGCCAGGCCCTTGCCGGCGATAGCCCCAAGACCGTCCGCTGGCCCGAGTACTCCGGCATCTATCCCCACCTGGCGATGGTCAACGACGAAGCCGAGTGCGGCACCGGGGCGGTCGTGCCGTGGGCCGATCGACTCTGGGTCATCACGTATGGGCCGCACCTGCCCAACGGCTCCTCGGACAAGCTTTACGAGATCGATGACAATTTGACGCGGACCACCCGTCCCGAGAGTGTCGGCGGCACGCCCGCCAGCCGTTTGATCCATCGCGAATCCGGCCAGCTTTTCATCGGGCCGTATGCGATCGACGCCCAGCGCAGGGTTCGTGCGATCTCGCCTCGCACCATGCCCGGCCGGCTCACCGCCACGATGCGGCATCTCACCGACCCCGCGCACAAGGTCTACTACGCCACCATGGAGGAAGGCTTCTACGAGGTGGACGTGGCGACGCTGGCGGTCAAGACGCTCTATCCCGATGCCAACAATCAGAAAGATCACTCCGGCACCTTGCTGCCGGGCACGCACGGCAAGGGGGCCTATACGGGGCAGGGGCGGGTCGTCTACGCGAACAACGGCGAGCTTTCGCCCGAGGCCCTGACCCGGCCCGACGCGCTTTCCGGCTGTCTTGCCGAATGGGACGGCACGACCTGGACCGTGGTGCGCCGAAATCAGTTCACCGATGTGACCGGCCCCGGCGGCATCGCCGGCAATGAGCATCCCGCCACCGACCCGATCTGGAGCATCGGCTGGGATCATCGATCACTTCTGCTGATGGTGCGCGACGGCGGCTCCTGGCACTGCTTCCGGCTGCCCAAGGCGACCCACACCTATGACGGTGCGCACGGCTGGTACACCGAGTGGCCGCGCATCCGCGACATCGGCGAATCCGACCTGCTGATGACCATGCACGGCATGTTCTGGCGCTTCCCTCGCACGTTTTGCAGCGAGAATAGTGGCGGCATTCGGCCGCGCTCGACTTACTTGAAAATCATCGGCGACTTTGCCCGCTGGCACGACCGGGTCGTGTTCGGCTGCGACGACGCGGCCCAATCGGAATTCCTCAACAAGAGGCGCGCCAAGGGGAACCTCGCCGGGCCGGGGCAATCGCAGTCGAACCTCTGGTTTGCCGATCCCGCGGCGCTCGATCATTTCGGCCCGGCGGTCGGTCATGGGGCGGTCTGGCTGCGCGAGCCGATCCGCGCCGACACGTGGTCCGATCCCTACCTGTTCGCGGGCTTCGAACGCCGCGGCGTTCATATCACGCACAACGATGCGAGGCCCGTGACCTTTTCGTTCGAGATCGACGCCGACGGCCGCGGCCACTGGCAGTCTACGCGAGCAATCACGGTGCCCGCGGGCGGCTATGTCTGGAATGAGTTTTCCGGCGACCAGAGAGGCGAGTGGATTCGCGTCCGCACTGACCGCGATTGTGGGCGGGCAACGGTGCTGTTCGATTTCGCCAACGTCGATCGGCGCACGTCGGCAGCGGACCCAATCTTTGCAGGGATCGCCTCTGCCACCGACGCCGATCTCAGGGCGGGCATCGTCCGCTGTCGGGGCGAGCACAAGCAGACGCTGCAACTGGGCGCGACGGCCGTTCACGGTCGCGAGAGCCAGGAGACCGGCGACTATGAGCTCGACGCCACATTGACGCTGCGACGCCTCGACGATCCCGCGGCGCATGCCTGGATGAAGCAGAACGCGGCCATTCCGCAGGGCGTTCTGAGCGTGGATGCGGCCTCGGTCCTCTACGTTGATGACGCCCGCCGTCGCTGGCGGCTGCCCAAGGGCGCGCCTGAGTTCGATGCGCTGACGGGTCTCGGCCTGTACCGCATCGATCGCGAAGTCGTCACAGAGCGCGACCTGTTCCAGAGCCATGGCACGTTCTACGAGCTACCGGCCGAGAACGCGGGCGGCTTCGCCAAGATCCGGCCCATCACGACGCACAATCGCCGTATCGGCGACTATGCCTCGTATCGCGGCCTGCTTGTGCTCACCGGCATCCGCGAGGGCGTGAAGAACCCGCGTGTGATCCGCTCCGACGACGGCCAAGGTGCCGTCTGGGTCGGGACCGTCGATGATCTCTGGAAGCTGGGCAAGCCCGTCGGCCGCGGCGGCCCCTGGAAGGAATCGACTGTCCGGGCGCACCAGCCGTCCGACCCGTATCTCATGACGGGCTACGATCGGAAGCGGCTTGAATTGTCACATGATCAACCCCGACCGGTCACGATTCGCGCCGAGGTGGACATCACCGGCGAGGGCGACTGGGTCCTGTATCGCATGTTCGAAGTACCGGCTGGAGAGGGAGTCTCGCACGAGTTCCCGGCGGCCTTCCAGGGGCGCTGGGTGCGGTTCATCGCGGGCCAGGATTGTACGGCCACGGCCTGGCTGACCTATGAGTGAAAAGGAAAACGATATCATGTTCCAACCGCTGCAAAACGCCCCGCGCCAGACTCTGGTTCTGGCGATGGTCTTGGTGGCGATTTCAGCCGCACGCGCCGCGGAGACAGGGAAGGGCTTCGAAATCAGTTCCTTCGCTCTGCCCAACTGTCCCCCGGGCGAGATCTGGTTCGAGGAGCCGCGCGATATCGTGGCCGTGGAGGTCGCCCTGGAAGGAAATGCCCCGGCCGGAATGGGCCTGTCATACCGACAAAACACCTGGCCGGGCGTCTGGCTCGAACGCGGCCGCGACCGGACCCAGCCCTGCCAGTTCGGCTGGACGCGGATCGACGATCCGTATAACGGCCGCTGGCACAGGGCGAAGACCCACACGACGATCCTGCCCGATGGTCATGCCCGGATCGAGTTCGAGCCGCTGAACGTGGAATATCCCGAGCGTCGTGACGACACGGTGACCTTCCGGCGCACCCTGGGACTGCGCATCGAAGATGCCGATCTCAAAGCCGTCCGCCAGATCCGCGTCTGCACCGCCTCCGCGCCGGCACGCTCGACGCTGCGCGTTCACCTCAACGCCGGGACCGCCACGCCCAGTCATAGCCTCCGCCTCGACGGCTACAACGCCCGGGTCCGGGACGTTCGCCCCGGCGAGGGGAGTAGGCGCGACGGCGACGTCCTCCGCTGGGAGGAAAAAGGCGCAGTCACGTTCGACATGGACGTTGACCACATGACCCCCGCCCACCGCTATTGCGGCGACGATGGTCATGTCCAGTTCCTTCTTGACGACGATGCGTTCACGATCTCGCTGCCGAGCTTGCAGGCGCAAGGTCCGATCTGGTTCGCCGAGAAGGGTGTGTTCGTGACGTTCGCAGACGACAAGACGACGCCCGAGCAGTACATCGCCCACTGTGCCCGTCGCAAGACGATCGCCCAGCGCGTGCTCGAGATGCCTGAACAGACTTACGCCGGCGCGTTTCTGGGCCAGCCGCGCCCGCACAGCGTCGCCTGGAGCCTGGGCTTCCAGCAATGCCGCCAGCGCTTCTGGATGGACGCCAACGGCGATTTGACCCTCGAAGGCCGCACCGTCCACCAGCTTCCCGCGGCCGACACGAAACGCTTCGCCAACGGCGGCGGCGAGGGCAACGGCCGCTTCTTCTTCGGCCTGGAGAACTGGCAGGTTCTCGCCCGCGAGCCCGGCCCGGCGCCTGCGCTGAGTTACACGCTCCGTGCCCGCAAGGCCAATATCGAAATCGAACAGAGGAGCCTGGCCGCGCCGCTCGATGCCCGCGTTCTCGACGGGCCGCTCGTCGGCGATCGGAACCTGGTCTGCTTGTTGCGATTCGAGCTCAAGAATGTTGGTCTGTCGAAACAAACCGCGCGATTGCACCTGGAGTACTCATCGAGCAGCGGGCGGTCGCCGGCCGCCTACGGCAGCAACCGCGCCCGGGAATGGCTCGTGCCCAGCAGCCCGCGCGAATCCCTGACACTCGACGGCAATCTGATCCGGAGCACCTGGAACGAGCGATCGGTCTTGCGGGCCCGCGTCGAGACCGCCATGACCGGACACCAGGAAGGGGCCGGCCTCACCTTCGAAAAGAGCTGGCGCCCGATCAGACGTGCGCGCTGCTCCTCAAGGTGCCGTTCGTGAATCTGGACCAGCCGGAGGAGCTCACCGCGCTGACCTCGCTCCCGTTCGACCCGCTCCAGCGCCAGTTGGCCGAGTTCTGGCGGCGGGAGAACGCACCAGGAGCCCAGATCCAGACGCCCGTGCCGCAGCTCAACGAGCTGCACAAGGCCCACCTGACCTACGTCCAGATCAGCGATCCGGCCATGCCCGCCGATCCGGGACTGATCAACACATCGGTCGGCACATCCACGTACAACAACTGCGGCAACGAGTCGTGCATGATCAACGAGGAGCTCGATCAGCGCGGCTTGAGAGAAGATGCGCGGCGGCGCCTGGAAGTGTGGATACGCTACCAGGGGACGGAACCGCTCATGGGCCGGTTCACGGACCAGAAGGGCGTCCTGCACGGCACGGGCGGCTATTCGCTGTCGCCCTTTTACAACCAGAATCACGGCTGGATTCTCTGGCGTTTGGCCGAGCATGCTCTTTATTCACGCGACCGCGCCTGGTTCGACCACGTCAGTCCGGCGTTGATTGCCGCATCGGATTGGATCTTCCGCCAGCGCCGGCAGACGATGACCGTTTTGCCCGCCTCGCGCGGCTGGGAATACGGCTTCGTGCCGGCCGGCGCCTTGGAGGACATCCAGGAGTTCCACTACTGGCTGACGCCGAATGTCATCTTCTGGCGCGGGGTGGACGCCGCGGCGGCGGCCCTCGAAGAATTCGGCCACCCCGAGGCCGCGCGCATTCGCCGCGAGGCCGACGCCTACGGCCGCGACCTGCGCAAAGGCTTCGAGACGATGCGCCAGCACTGCCCGCTCGTGGCCCTGCGCGACGGCCGCTGGGTGCCGTATTACCCTAGCCGGTTGTATCGCCGCGGGCGCGATGTCGGCTGGATTCGCGAAACGCTGGAAGGTTCCGTCTACCTGATGCTGAGCGGCTTGTATGATCCCCGAGGCCCCGAGGCGCGCTGGATTCTCGACGACTACCAGGACAACCGTTATATGAATCCGCCCTATGGCTACGCCATCAACGACGAGGCGAGCGAGTGGTTCGCCCGCGGCGGGTTCTCCATCCAGCCGAACCTGCTCGCCGGCCTGGTGCCGTACCTGGATCGCGACGAGCCTGAAGTTTACATCTGGATGTTCTTCAACGCGTGGGCCGCCTGCTATCGCGACGAGATCAACGCGATGGTCGAGCATCCGTTTCCCGTGCTCGGCTACGCGAACACCGCGCATCCGAAGACGAGCGACGAGGCAAACGCCGTGATGTGGCTGCGTTATATGTTTGTTTACGGCCCGCGCGACGGCCTTTTCCTGGGTCGCGCCGTGCCCCGCGCGTGGCTGGCCGGTCATGAGACGATCGGCTTGGAAAACGCCCAGACACGCTGGGGACAGACCAGTGTGGCCTATACGCCGGTTGCCGGCGGCGACATCATTCGCGCCCAGGTCGTCCTCGACCTCAAGAAACAGCCTCCGAAGACGGTCCTGCGCTTCCGGCATCCGGGCCGCAAGCCGATCGCGTCGGTGACGGTCAACGGCCACGAGCACAGGGCTTTCGATGCGGCGAAACAGGACGTGGACCTGACGGGACAGGAGGGGGTGCTGGACATCGAGGCGCGGTTCTGAGAGGGTGGGCGGGAAGGTGACGGACCGGTTGTTCTGTGTAGCGGCGGCCGTCCCGGCCGCTCCGGACTCCCTAACCGGAGCGGCCGGGACGGCCGCCGCTACACAGAAAAGGCCCTTCTCGGGCACCCTTTGAGGCTGAGAACACCATGCCAGCACCGGCGCGTTGTGGCGCTGGTCGGTTGTGCTACGATTCGGCGGGTGTACCACGCCCCGCCGCGACTCACCGCTTGAGTTCGTCCCTCCGCCCAGCCCCGATACGTGCGACCCACCCGGAGATCCTCGGCCGCGTGTCTCTTGATATCCGTTCCTCGGCTCCATCCGGACAGGCGATGGCATCCGGATGGTTCCCATGCGCGAGATTCCCTACGTTTCGTCGCCGGAGTTCATCATGAAGGGAACTGCTCTCCGCTCGTTGCTGGTGATTCCGTTGGGCCTGGCGCTTCTGCGCGCCAGCGTCTGCTCACGAGCAAGCTTGGCTGCGCCGCCGGACCTGAACGCGATACCCTGGCTGGCGCCGTCGGCCTTGTGCGTGACAGAAGACGGCAAGACCGCGTTCGTCGCCTGCGCGGTGGCGAAGCTCGTCGTGGCGGTCGACACAGCCTCGCGCAAGGTCACGGCCGCATGGCCGGTGCCCGAACCGCCGACCGGCCTCATCTGGAACAAGCAAAATGGCCGGCTCTACGTCGCCTGCGCCGCGGCGGCCAGCCTGATCGTGGAGCTCGATCCGGCCAAGGACGGCGCCGAGGTCGTGCGCATGAAGGCCGGCCACACCGCGTCCGGCCCGGTGCTTTCGCCGGACGGCAAAACGCTCTTTGTCTGTTGCCGGTTCGACAACACCGTGCTGGGCTTTGATCTCGCACAGCACAAGGAAACCCTGCGCGTCGCCGTCGGCGCGAGCCGATCCATGCCGCCGTGACGCCCGACGGTAAGTTCCTGCTGGTGGCGCATCACCTGGGCAACGGCCGGGCGGATTCCCCCGAAAACGCGGCGACAGTGGGCGTCATCGATCTCGCCGCCGGCAAAGTGGTCGAATCGATCGCGCTGCCGATCGGCAGCAACTTGCTGCGGGAAATCCGCATTTCCCCGGACGGGAAAGAGGCCGCCGTCGTCCACAACCTGGCCCGGTTCCAGATGCCGACCACCCAGCTCGACCGGGGCTGGATGAATACCAGCGCCCTGACCTTGATCGACCTGGCGACCCGCAAACGCATCAACACCGTCTTGCTCGATAGCGTGGACCGCGGCGCGGCCAATCCCTGGGCATTAGCCTGGACGCCGGACGACAAGCGGCTGTGCGTCACCCACGCCGGCACCCAGGAATTGAGCGTCATCGAGTACCCGGCCCTGCTCGCCAAGCTGGCCGCCGTGCCCGAAACGCTGCCGGCCGGGGCCAGTTTCGATCCAAACGCAACCACGCACGTTCAGGCCGATGTTCCCAACGATCTGTCATTCCTCGTCGGCCTGCGCGAGCGCATCAAGCTCAAGGGCAACGGCCCGCGATCGCTGGCGATCGTCGGCAACACGGCCGTCATCGCCGATTACTTCACGGACACGCTGGAAGCCGTCGAGGTCGTCTCCACACCCAAGCTCGTGGCGTCCGTGCCACTCCATGAGGATCGTCCCTGGACGGCCGAACGGCGCGGCGAGATGCATTTCAACGACGCCGCACTCAGCTTCCAGGGCTGGCAAAGCTGCGCCACCTGCCACTCGCAGGATGCCCGCGTGGACGGCCTGAACTGGGACCTGCTCAACGACGGCATCGGCAATCCCAAGAACACCAAGAGCCTGCTGCTCTCACACCGCACGCCCCCCGCCATGAGCATGGGCGTGCGCGAGACCGCCGAGACGGCCGTTCGCGCCGGCATTCGAAGTATTCTTTTCACGGTCCAGCCCGAGGAGGTCCCCGCCGACATCGACGCGTGGCTCAAGTCGCTGCGGCCGATGCCCAGCCCGCACCTGGTGGACGGCCAGCTCTCGCCCGCCGCGAAGCGGGGGGAGCAATTGTTCCACTCCGAGGCCGTCGGCTGTGCCCAGTGCCACAAGCCAGAGCTGTTCACCGACCAGATCCATCACGACGTGGGCACGCGCGGCGCCTACGACAAACCGGCCGACCTGTTCGACACGCCGACCCTGATCGAGACCTGGCGCACCGCGCCCTACCTCCACGACGGCTCCGCGCCGACCATGCGCGACGTACTGACCACCCATAACGCGGGCGACCACCACGGCCACACCTCGCAGTTGACCAAGGAACAGGTCGACGATCTCGTCGAGTACCTGCTGTCCCTGTGAATCCTTCCCCGCCGGGCTCCAGGAGATCGATGGCATGAACGCTCGAAGTCGGAGTGACGTGGGCTGGGTCCAGACCCAGCCTACAAGTTGGATCGCCTTGGCCCTCCTCCTGCTGGCCGTTCCCGCGTTCGCCGCGGAGCCGGCCTCCTTGCTCGAACGCTTCCGCGCCGGCCCGATGGCGGGCGTGCAGGACATCGTCTTCGCCGCGCGGCGGATGAACGACACCGATGGACACTGGTATGCGAACATCGGCTACTACGCCCATGACGCCAACCGCAAGGCCTGGCGCGAGGGCACGAAGCTCTACCGCTGGAACCTGGCCACCGGCAAGCTCACCACGCTGCATCGATGATCCGCGCGGCGGCGTGCGCGATCCCGCAGGTCCACTACGACGGCAGAAGATCCTCTTCAGCTATCGCAAGGGCGGCACGGAGCAGTATCACCTCTACGAGATCAACATCGATGGCACCGGCCTGCGCCAGCTCACCGACGGCGATTACGATGACTTCGAGCCGTCCTACCTGCCCGACGGCGACATCGTCTTCGTCTCCACGCGCTGCAAGCGCTGGGTCAACTGCTGGCTGACGCAGGTCGCCGTGATGCACCGCTGCGACGCCGACGGCCGGAACGTCCGGCCCATCTCCAGCAACAACGAGCAGGACAACACCCCCTGGCCGCTGCCCGATGGCCGCATCCTCTACACGCGCTGGGAATACGTCGATCGCAGCCAGGTCGACTATCACCATCTCTGGGTGGCCAATCCCGACGGCACCGCGCAGATGATCTGGTACGGCAACCTGCACCCCGGCATGGTGATGATCGACGCCAAGCCGATCCCCGGCTCGGACAAGGTCGTCGCGAGCTTCTCGCCCGGCCACGGTCAGCGCGAGCACGCGGGCGCGATCACGGTCGTCGATCCCAAGGCCGGCCCCGACGATCCGGCCTTCGCCCGGCGCGATCAGCCAGGGCAACCAGTACTACGATCCCGTGGGCGTTCTCGGAGGATTGCTTCCTGGCCGCGTCAGGGCCGACGCTCGTCGTCATGGACGGCACCGGCGCGCAGCAGGACGATCTTCAAGCTCCCCGACGCCGACATCAAGGCCGGCATGCATCTGCATGAGCCCCGGCCCGTCATGCCGCGTCCCCGCGAGCGCATCATTCCCGATCGCGTCCGACCCGCAAGACAACGACCGGCCGGCTCGTGCTGGCCGACATCTACGAAGGCCGCAACATGGCCGGCGTCCAGCGCGGCGAGATCAAGAAGCTGCTCGTGCTCGAAACGCTGCCCATGCCGATCCACTACACCGGCGGCATGGAGCCGATCAGCTACGGCGGCACGTTCACCCTCGAACGCGTCGTCGGCACGGTGCCCGGTCGAGCCCGACGGCTCGGCCTACATGGAGCTGCCCGCCCTGCGCAGTTCTTCTTTGTCGCCCTCGACGAGCACGACCTGTCGGTCAAGCGCATGCAAAGCTTCCTCACCGTGCAGCCGGGCGAGATCGACCAGCTGCGTCGGCTGCCACGAACAGCGGACGCGCACGCCGTCGAACAGCTACGATTCCCTGACCGCGCAAGCCCTGCGGCGCAGGCCGAGCCGGATCGAGCCGTTCGCACGACGTGCCCGATGTCTTCGACTTCCCGCGCGACATCCAGCCGATCCTCGATGCCCTCTGCGTGCGCTGCCACGGCTACGAGAAGACCGAGGCGGGCGGCCCGCGCGCGGGCGGCCTGATCCTCAGCGGCGACCACGGACCGTTATACAGTCACAGCTACTACATGATGACCATTTCCGGCCTCTTCTCCGATGGCCGCAACCGCCCCCGCAGCAACTACGCGCCGCGCACGCTCGGCTCATCGGCCAGCCGCATCCTCAAGATGCTGGACGGCACGCACCACGGCGTCCAGGCCAGCGACGCGCCAGAAGACCCGGCTCCGCCTCTGGATCGAGTCGGGCGCGGCCTACCCGGGCACATACGCCGCGCTCGGCTGCGGCATGGTCGGCGGCTACGCCGAGAACACGATAATTAATCCCGATAACGACTGGCCCACCACAAGAGCCGCGGACGCGCGTCCTCGACCGGCGCTGCACCACCTGCCACACGCCGATCGGCCGCCCGCTGCCGCTGAGCCTCTCGGACGAGCGCGGGGTGTCGTTCTGGAAGCCCGAGATGGGCGATCCGCGCCTCTATCGCGGCCGGCATTTGATCTTCAACCTCTCGCGTCCCGAGAAGTCCATCGTGCTCCTTGCCCCTCTTGCCGAGAACGCGGCGGCTGGGGACTCTGCCGCGACCCGAAGACGAAACAGCCGGCCACCGTCTTCGCCGACACCAGCGACCCCGACTACCAGACCCTCCTGGCCATGTGCGCCGCGGGCAAGGAGCAGCTTGACACGATCAAGCGCTTTGATATGCCGGGCTTTCACCCCCGGATCGACTGGGTGCGCGAGATGAAGCGCTTCGGCATCTTGCCGGCGGACCTCAAACCGGACGAACCTATCGACGTTTACAAGACCGAGCGGCGATACTGGGAGTCGCTCTGGTACAAGCCGCGGCCGGCGCTGGCCCTGTCCGCACACTGATGCTCGTCCACCCTCTCCTCTCATCGGAGATCGCCGCATGACCCGCTCGCTGCACCGTCGTCATTTCCTGGGAACCGTCGCCGCCACCGGCATTTCGGCCGGCCTGACGCACCACGCGGCGCGGGCGGACGCGAACGACACCATCCGCGTCGGCATCATGGGGACCGGCGGCCGGGGCACCGGGCACGCCGCCGCGTTCGCAAAACTGCCGGGCTCGGTCGTCACCTTTGTCTGCGACGTGGACAAGCGCCGCGCCGCCCAGGCGGCCGATGCCGTCGTCAAGGCCGGCGGCAAAGAACCGCAGGCTGTGGGCGATTTCCGCCGCATGCTCGATTCCAAGGACGTGGACGCCATCGTCATCGCCACCTGCAACCACTGGCACGCCCCCGGCGCCATTTACGCCTGCGCGGCCGGCAAGCACGTCTACGTCGAGAAGCCTTGCAGCCACAACGCGCGCGAGGGCGAGCTGCTCGTCGAGGCCGCGCGCAAGCACAACCGCGTCGTGCAGATGGGCAACCAGCGGCGGAGCTGGGCGTGGATCGGCGAGGTTCTCGAAGAGCTTCGCAACGGCCTCATCGGCCGGACCTACCTGGCGCGCTGCTTCTACAACGCCACCCGCGGCTCGATCGGCCACGGCCACGAGGCCCCGGTGCCCGAGTGGCTCGATTACGACCTCTGGCAAGGTCCCGCCCCGCGCCGGCCGTATCACGACAACTACCTGCATTATAACTGGCACTGGTTCTGGCACTGGGGCAACGGCGAGCTGGGCAACAACGGCATCCACTCGCTCGACCTCTGCCGCTGGGGCCTGGGCGTCGAATTTCCGACCCGCGTCACCTCCACGGGCGGCCGGTACGCCTTCGAGGACGACCAGGAAACGCCCGACACCCACGACGCCTCGTTCGAGTTCGAGAACCGCTGCCGCATCACCTGGGAGGGCCTGAGCTGCAACGGCTACCTGCCGGGCGTCCCCGCCTTCAGCGCCATTTTCTACGGCGAGAAAGGCTCGCTCACCCTCTTCGACGGCGGCTACACCCTCCAGGACCGCGGCGGCAAGGAAATCAAGAAGGCCGGTAGCAAGGGCGGCGGCGACAGTGTGCACCAGACCAACTTCCTCAATGCCATCCGGGGCACGGTCACGCTCAACAGCCCGATCGTCGAAGGGCACAAGAGCACCCTGTTGTGCCACCTGGGCAACATCGCCCACCGCACCGGCCGCACCCTGCGCTGCGATCCGACAAACGGCCATATCCTGGACGATCCGGAGGCCATGAAGCTGTGGACGCGCGAATACGAAAAAGGCTGGGAACCCAAAGTCTGATCCGCTCCCTCTATCCCTGGGCCGGACTGGTGCTGCTGGCCAGCACGCCGGTCCCGGCCCAGGTCGCGCTGCCCGACGCCAAACCGGTCCCGCGCATGCAGGTCATCCCGCTGCCCGGCGACCGGGCCTCGATCCAGCAGGACGGCCGCGAGCTGTCCTGCTATCATTTCGGTTCAACCCTGCGCCGGCCGTTCTTGTTTCCGGTGATCGGGCCCGCCGGCCGTTCCCTGACGCGCATGGGACACCCGCACGACCCGGTCACGCACAGCCACCACAACTCGGTCTGGATCGCCCACGACAGCGTCAACGGCGAGTCCTTCTGGGACGATCGCGGACCCGGCCGCATCGTCCATCAGCGCATCTTGCGCTACGACGACGGCGACGATTCCGCCGCCATCCTGGTTGAAAACGCCTGGGTCGGCAAGGATGATCGCATCCACATGCGGGAACGTCGGGGAATGACGATCAGACCGCGCGGCGACGCCGGCTGGCTGCTCGTTCTCGACCTCCAGTTCGAGGCCCCGCGGCAACCGGTGATCCTCGGCGCGAGTCCCTTCGGCATGGTGGGCGTCCGCATGGCCAAGACGATCGGCGTGACCGACGGCGGCGGCCTGATCCGCAACTCGGAAGGCAATGTCAACGAACAAGGTCCCAATGGCGTCTTTCGCAAACGCGCCCGCTGGGTCGACTACTCCGGCCCGATCGCCCCCGGGAGCGCCGAGGGCATCACCCTCTGCGACCACCCCTCAAATCCCAACCATCCTTCATACTTTCATGTAAGAAATGATGGCTGGATGGGAGCAAGCTTGACTCTCGACAAGCCGATGACTATCGAGCCAGGCAAGCCTCTACGGCTCCGGTATGGTCTTCTCGTTCACGCCGGTGTGCCGAAGCCGGAAACCATCGACAACGCGTGGAAAGCCTTCGCGCAGATTCCCGACGCGGCGTTTCCCGAAAAATGACGGCGGACCCGGGATTCAGCGTCCCACCAAAGGAAGGGAGACAGGCATTCCGGGGAACCGGGGCGGTTGCCGCCCCGTTTTTTTTTCCGATCACGAACCACCCGTGAAGCTTCAGGCATGGCATTCGCAGGTCATGGCGGTCGTCTCTTGCAGGAGAACCCCATGGCAAAACCTCTCGTCACGGACGCCCTGTGGCGGCGGATCGAGCCGTTGCTGCCGCCGTCCAAACCACGTCGCAGACAATTCCCCGGGCGCAAGCCGATCGACGACCGGCGGGTTGTAACGGGGATTCTCTTCGTCCTGAAGACCGGCATCCCCTGGGAGGCTTTGCCTCGGGAAATGGGGTGCGGTTCCGGAATGACCTGCTGGCGGCGGATGCGGGAATGGATGAGGGCGGGCGTCTGGCCCCAGGTGCGCGAGACGCTGCTGGCCGAGATCGAGTCGGCGCGGCGCAACGGTCATCCACCGAGTGAATCCCGCGCCGAGGAGACCGACCCGACCCCGTCGTCACGGCGCGAACTCCCCCCGGCGGGTTCGTTTGCCGCCGCGCGGAGACGGGCCGCCGTCGTGCCGTCCTCCCCACGCTGACCGTCGGCATGCTGTCGGGCGGCCGGATTCACCCCAGAGGCACAAAGAACACGGAGTTCGCACAGAGTCTCTTCTCTGTGTCGGTCTCGGTGTTCCCGGTGGCTCTGTGGTGAAGAAGGCCCGAGCCTCAGTACGACAACCCGAACCCGAACGGAAACAACGGCTCGCCCTTCGATGGATCGCCCACGTTGATGGGAACCTGGTCCATCGAGCGCGGCCACGAGTGCGGCAGCTTGCCGGCGGGATGCGCCTCGCCAAAGAGGACATCCGCCACGCCCTGGCCTTCCGTGCCCGGCAGCCATGCCGCCACGAAGGCGTCGCTGGCGTCGAGGGCCTCTCCCAGAATCAGGGGCCGGCCCGAGAGCAGGACGGTGACCACGGCGCGCCGGACTGCTTCGCCCGGGACACGACGGCCTTGTCCGCGGCGGACAGGTTCAAGTCGGCGCGATCGCCTTTCATCTCCGCGTACGGCTGTTCGCCGATCACCACCAGGACCACATCGGCGCCGGCCGACGCCGAACCGTCCGCATCCGAGGTCACTTGTGTCCCCGGGGTTACGATTCGCCGCAAGGCTTCCAGGATCGTCGTGCCCCCGGAAGTCACCGCGCCGGTCTTACCCTGCCAGTCGATCGTCCAGCCGCCGCACTGGATGCCCAGGTCGTTCGCGGCCTGGCCCGCGACGTGCAGCCGCTTCATCGTCTTCGACATCGGCAAGACATGCTTCTCGTTCTTGAGCAGCACGAGCGACTGGCGGACGCACTCGCGCGCGACCTGACGATGCGCGGCGGAGCCGATCTCCCGCGTCAGCGCCGGGTCCGAGTAGGGATGCTCGGCCAGCTCCATCTCGATCTTGATCCGGAGGATGCGCCGTACCGCGTCGTCGATCCGGGACTGCGGCACGCGGCCCTCGGCGACCAGTTCTTTCAAAAATGTGATGAATTCGACATAATTGTTTTTTTGTCCGGGGCGATTCGGGATCATGGCCATGTCGAGCCCGGCGTTGACGGCAACCTCGATATCCTTCTTGTAGCTGGGATCAAGCTGGTCGATGGCCGCCCAGTCAGAGACGAGGAAGCCCCGGAAGCCGAGCTCGTTCTTGAGCACGTCGGTCAAGAGATGCTTGTTGCCGTGCATCTTGACGCCGTTCCAGCTACTGTAGGAGACCATCATCGAGCCGACGCCGGCCTTGATCGCGGCGGCGTAGCCGGGCAGGTGAATCTTGCGCAGGGTGGCCTCGTCGCACTCGGTGTTGCCCTGGTCGATGCCGTTGGTGGTGCCGCCGTCACCGAGGAAATGCTTGGCGCAGGCGAGGACCGCGGTCGGGTCGGAAAGCCGTTCGCCCTGGAGTCCACGCACGGCCGCGGCGGCCATCTTTTCGACCAGTTCGGGCGTTTCGCCGAAGCTCTCGTAGGTGCGGCCCCAGCGTTCGTTACGCGCCACGGCCACGCACGGGGCAAACGCCCAGCGAATGCCCGTGCCGACCATCTCCCGCGCCACCACGCGCTCGGCCTTCTCGACCAGCTCGGGATTGCGCGTCGCCCCCAGCCCAATATTGTGCGGGAAAATCACGGCGCCATCGACGTTGTTGTGGCCGTGGACCGCGTCGATCCCGTAAATCATCGGGATCTTGAGCCGCGTCTTGAGGGCCCACGACTGGCACTCGTCGTGCGCCTTCGCCCACGTCGCCGGGAGGTTGTCGGAGGGGTCGGAGCCGCCGCCGCTGAGCACCGAGCCGATGAAGTACTTCTGGACCACCGACTTGTCGGGAATGGCGCCCAGATCGACCTGCGTCATCTGGCCGACCTTCTCATCGAGCGTCATCGTGCGCAGGAGGGCGTCCACCCGGGCGGTCACGGCCGCGTCGTCCGGAGCCGCGGCTCCCGCGGGAACCTGGCCCAGCAGGATCGTGGCGGCGAAGAGGAGCGAGCCGAGCGGAAGATGGTGTGTGTTCAAGTTCGCCTCTCGTTTCGTGTAACTGGGATCGTCTTGCCGGCGCGCCACATCCTAGCAGACCGCTCTCCTTTGTGGGAGCGGCTGGCACGCTGCTTTCTTCGCCTCTGGGAATGCGGTTTGCTGTCGAAATCGAGGTAACTACCCACGGCCACGACCCTGCTGATTCCCCGGGCCTTCAGTCAAGACCGACTGTGACTGTCGCCCGAGATCACAGGGAAGGGACGGTCTGCGGCTCGCTCCTGTGCGTGAGTGTGGTGAGCCGAGGACTCCGGATACGCTCACGTCTCGTCGGAGAGCCCCCATGCGGATCATCTACGCACTTCTCCTGCTGATTTTCCTGGGCGCCATCACCATCTTCGCCGTGCAGAACCAAGGTTCGATCACGCTTCAGTTCCTGGATCGGAGTATTTCGAGCCCCAGGTCGCTGCTGATCGTGCTGATCTATCTGCTGGGGATGCTGAGCGGCTGGACCGTGGTCGGTATCGGCCGCAACTGGTATCGGCATGCCATGACGCGTCCGTCGCGAGAATGAATGGCGTTCTTTCGTAGGGTGGGCTCGGCCCACCATCTGCCGACTCCGATCCGGGATGGTGGGCCGAGCCCACCCTACGGGAGCCCTATCGTCCAATCCATGTTTGTCTCCACTCATTCCTTGAGGGAGTGTGAGAAGGCTTTCTGACCCGTGAAGTCGTTCCATTGGAGAGGGACCATGAGACAGACGCGCTGGGGATTGGCGGTCATAGCGCTCCCGATCGTTGGGATTGCGCTGGGATTCTGTGGCCCGGCCAGGGCCTGGCAGCAACCCGACCCGAATACGCCGGAGGGAATGCAGGTTCTGACGCAGGGGCCGATCCACGAGGCGTTCGCCGAGCCGGTGCTCTACGATCCGAAGCCCGGCCCGATCGTGCCCAAGGCCCCGCCGGCGCCGATCACCGAGACGCCTCCCGAGCAGAAACCCGAAGGGGCTTACGTGCAGTGGATCCCCGGCTATTGGGCCTGGGACGACGTGCGGAATGACTACATCTGGGTCAGCGGTGTCTGGCGCGCGATCCCCCCGGGCCACCAGTGGATTCCCGGCTACTGGCAGCAGGTCACAGGCGGATATCAGTGGGTTCCTGGTTACTGGGGCTCGACCGAGACGACGCAGGTCCAGTACCTGCCGGAGCCGCCCGCCAGCCTGGAGAAGGGCCCGACCTCGCCGCCGCCGTCGGAGAATGCCACCTGGGCACCCGGGATGTGGGTCTGGCAGGACAACCAGTACGTGTGGCGGCCGGGGTTCTGGGTCGAGAATCAGCCCGGCTGGATGTGGTACCCCGCGTCGTATTCCTGGTCGCCCAGCGGCTACGTGTACAACCAGGGCTACTGGGATTACCCGCTCGCGAACCGGGGTATCCCCTTCGCTCCGGTCTACTTCTCGCAGCCGATTTACGGGCAGCCGGGTTTCGCATACTCGCCGTCGGTCGGTCTGTTGACCTCGGCGCTGCTCAACAGCCTGTTCGTGCGGCCGTCGTATGGTTCGTATTACTTCGGCGACTATTACGCTCCGAACAATTTCCAGTCGGGCTTCTACCCGTGGTATGCGTTCCACGGCAGCCGCTACGGCTATGACCCGTTGTACGCCTACACCGCGGCGCAGCACGTCCGCTCCAATCCCCGCTGGGCGGACGAACTGCTCCAGGTCTACAACTACCGCCGCGAGCATCCCGAGGCCCGCCCGGCGCAGACCTTTGACCGGATGCGGAGCCTGGTCGTCCGCCCGGCGACCGGCGCGAACGCGGCCACGGCCGCAGCGACGAACCTGATGCTGGCCCGCCCGTTCAACCAGTTTGGCACCCCGGCAACGGGGGCAGTGCGCGGCCGCCGAATGACGCCGCGCGGGCCATGCGGTTCGAGCAACTCAACGCCGCCCGGCGTCAGGAGTTCGCCCGCCAGGCCACCCAGTTGCACCAGTTCCGCGACGAGCGTCTCCAGCGCGAGCGAGAGCTCGGCCGCGGCGCGGCGGGAACGGTGCGGACGGCGCCGCGACAAGTGGAGCGGCCCCGTTCCCCGATCGTCGCCGCCTCCCCGGGCCGAGGGTCCGCGGGTAACCCCGCCCGCCTTGCCTGCACACCCCGCAGTTTGACCGGGCCATGCGCCCCGCAGCCGCCAACGCCGCCCCGCTGCGCCACGAGCCCCTCCCCGAAACCCGCCCACCGGCGCCCTACGTCATGCCGCAGCAGCGGTCCCAACCATCGCCCGACCACGCCGGGACCAGTCCCAGGGAGAGGAGAGCAGCCCCCTCGGCGGTGACGACGGAATCGGGTCTCCCCAATCGCAGGGTGCGTCGAGTCCGCGACGACGCACCTCTTCCCTCACGAGTCAGGAGGAAGCGGGGCAGCACGCTGGCGTCGTCGCGGACTCGACGCATCCTACTTCACTGGCCCCTGGTTGAGCCAGATGTCCACGCGGGGCGTCTCCCAGTTGTAGGGCTTGCTCAGGATGTCGAGCTTCCCGTCGCCGTTCAAGTCCGCGACGCGGGCCTCGTGCCAGCCCATGCCGGTCATGAACACCGTCTTGCGAAAGCCGCCTTTGCCGTCGCCGTAGCAGAGAAACGCCTGGGCCTGGGAGTTGTCGGGTTCCTTCTTGCTTTCACTCCACTTGGCCATCTCCGCGACAAAGATGTCGAGGTTGCCGTCGCCGTCGATGTCGGCCACCTGGAGCGAGTGCGGGTGGATCAGCGCTCGTCCGATCAGGTCGTGCCCCAGCCAGCTCTTCGACTCCAAGGGGTTGCCCTGGCACTCGTACCACTTCACCGGGCCCGAGCCGTCTCCGGGTGCGATGACGATCTGTGGATACTTGGAATCCTTGATGAACCGGCCGGCGAAGATCAGGCCGCCGATCTCGGCGATCTGCGTGACCGACCAGTGGCCTTTGTCCGCGTATTTGAACAGAGAATTTCCGGCCAGCAGTTCGGGGCGGCCGTCGCCGTCGATATCACACGCGGACATGCCCTCGGCGTATTTTCCGGCACTTTCGCCCGCGCTGCCGGAGAAGACCCGCGCGGCGGGCCATTCCTCGACCTCCCGGGGCTGGGCCGGGATGTCGGCGATGAAGAGCGCCTTGGCGCCCTGGTTCCAGTAGGCCAACTGCGGTTGGCCCGTGCCCTTGAAGTCGGCGAAACACTGGTCGTGGTGCTGGGTGGCTCCACTCTTCTTGATGGTGTGGCGCTCCCAGGGGACATCAGGCTTCCCCTCCTTGCCCGGGTTGCGCCACCACCAGACCTGTTGGCTCTGCCAGTCGCCGCCGAAGACAAGATCGGGGTAGCCGTCGCCGTCGATGTCGTGGACCGCGCCGCCCGCCTCGATCGTGAGGAAGTCCGGATCGATCACGTGGCGGTCCCAGCCGGCTTTCGTGCGCTGGTACCACACCAGGGCGGTGCGTTTCTCGCGGAATCCGAGCACGAAGTCGTTCACTCCATCCTTGTCCAGGTCCGCCACCACGACGGCGGTTTGCTGCCGGGAGGTCGTGGGGATGGCCAGGTCGCCGTGCCGGCTGCTCAAGTGCAGCCAGCGCAGGCCCGACGCTTCCACCGCGCCGAACTGGTCGGGGGGGCCGGTCTGGGCCGCGGCGGTCTGGAAGAAAGCCAGAGGTGACAGAAGGGCCATGGCCAGCGCGGTCGCCGCCATGTTCCACAATGGAGTCCCGTCTCCCTCATCTGGATGTCGGTCGTTCATGAAACTGCCCCGGCTGCGTGCTGTACAGCGTGAATCGCAACCGCTACGATCTACAACAATGTATCACCAGTTGCAAGGGGGACGTCGTGAAGACGAAGGTGCGTGAGGAGATCCGTCCGGCAAGAAGCCGGTTACGGCATGTTCGAGGGCAATTACCGCCCCAAGACCTCCGCGACGTACCTCCACAACCTCACCACGATGACCGCCTCTTTGCGGGGCGACGTCCCCTCTTCATGACGGATCAAGGCGGGGACGACGCGGGGCTGGATTTCGCAATGATCCGGCACAGCTCCTGGAACTCGAACGGCTTGACGACGTGCTCCTCGAAACCCGCCGCCAGGCTATCGGCGATGTCGTCGGGGCTGCCGTAACCGCTCAGGGCGATCGTGCGCACCGGGTTGCCGCGTGGCGCAGCTCACGCAAAAGTGTCAGTCCGGAGCCATCGGGCAGACCCATGTCGGAGATCAGCAGGTCCAGATCGCCGGCCTCTTGCGCTGCGTTCAGGGCCGCGGCGACCGAGTGGACGACCCGCACTTCGTGACCCGCCGCGGACAGAAATCGCCGCATCAGGAAGGCGGTGTCGGGATGATCCTCGACGACCAGGATGCGCTGTGCCGGTCTGGTCGCAGCGGGAGCTTCATCCCGCGTCTCGGGCGGAACCGCCGGGACGGGCGGCAGCGGCTCGGCGGCGGCCGTGGCCAGGGGCAGCTCGACCGTGAAGGTCGCGCCTTTTCCCTTGCCTGCGCTGTCGGCGCTGATCGTGCCGCCGTGCATCGTCACCAGCGCCTTGCTGATGGCCAGCCCGAGGCCGAGCCCGCCGAAGCGCCGGGTCGTCTGGGTGTCGCCTTGTTCGAACGGATCGAAAAGGCGAGGCAAGGCGCGGGGATCGATCCCGATGCCGGTGTCGCTCACGGCGACGACGATGGAGTTGCCGGTATGACGCCCGTGAATACGAATCTCGCCCCCGTCGGGTGAGAACTTGCTGGCATTCTGGATCAGGTTCCAGAGCACCTGCTGAAGACGGGCGTTGTCGCCCATGAGCCGATACGGCGCGCCGGGCGTTTCGATGGTGAGCCGCTGGCCGCTCTTCTCGACCGTCGGTGCGCAGACGTCGGCGGCATCTTGGATCACCGCGGCCAGATCGAGCGCGGTCTTGCACAAGTGGACCTTGCCGCGGACGATGCGCGTGAGATCCAGCAGGTCGTCGATCAGGTGCGTTTCCAGGCTGACGTTGCGGTGGATGGTCTGGAGATCCGCGCAGGGGTCCGGGCAGATGATCGTCGTCCTTCAAAATGCTGGTGATGGCCAGCACGGGCGTCAGCGGCGTGCGCAGCTCGTGCGAGAGGGTGGCAATGAAATGGTCCTTGGCGGCACTGGCCGCCTGGGCCGCGCGGAGCAGTCGCTCGCGCTCGGCTTCGGCGCGTTTCTGCTCGGTAATGTCCCGCGCGACGTGGACCGAGCCGACGCGATGGCCGACCTCGTCGAAGAGCGGGCTCGTGCTCACGAGGAAGTCGCCGCCGAGCCGGCTCTCGTGAATCTCGGCGACGTGTTGCTGGCCGTCGATCATCGTGAGGGCATGGGGACATTGCGTCAGCGGCCCCGCCTTGTCATGAACGCAGTGGTGGCAGAGGCGGCCGATGCAATCTCCCGGACCGCGGCCCAGGCGATCCGTCAGCGCCCGGTTCGCGCGCACGATCCGGTGGTGTTCGTCGATGATCGCGATCAGATCGGGCACGCTGTCGAAGGTCCGTTCCCATTCGGCCGATGCCCGGCGGAACGCGAGTTCCGCCCGCCGGAGCGGAGTGATGTCGAGGAACGCGCCGACGGCGCCTCGGGGCCGGCCGTGCTCGTCGCACAGGGGGGCCGCGTGCGCGATCACGGTGAGCGTCGCGCCGTCCGGGCGGATCACATCGAACGTCACACCGGCGACCACCGTGCCGCGGAGAGCGCGCTGCATGGGCAGCTCGTCCACCGCCAGCTCGCGCCCGTTCTCGACGAGCCGGAAGGGCGCCGTGCGCGGACCGCGTTTCGAGAGATTGCCGCCGGGCGGGACGCCGAACATGCGCTCATTGGCCGGATTGCCGCGAATGTGGCAGCCGTCGGCACCTTCCGCCAGGGCCAGGCCGATCGGCACGGTGTCGAAGATCGTTTGCAGCTCGGCCGCGCGGAGCTGCAGGGCCTGGTTGAGCCGTTCGATCTCGAGCGCCGTCAGCTTGCTCTGAGTGATGTCGATCATGACGCCGTAGGAACGTACGGCCTGACCGTGCGCGTTGCGCTCGAACTGGCCGCGGGCCTCGATCCAGCGCACGGTGCCGTCGGGCCAGAGTGCGCGGAAATCGGCGACATACTCGCCTGTCTGCTCCATGCCGCGTTTCAGCGTCGCCTCGGCGGCCGCGCGATCCTCGGGATGAATGCGGCTCGCCCAGGCTTCCTGGCTGGGGATCACCTCGCCCGGCTCGAAACCCAGCATGCGATAGTGTTCCTCGTTCCAGGTCACTTCACCTGACGGCAGGTGCCAGTCCCAGGCCGCCATCTTGCCGGCCCGCATGGCGAGCCGGAGGCGTTCTTCGCGCGCTCGGAGCGCCTCCTGGTCGCGTCGCTTGGCGGTGACATCATGGAACACCAGGACCACGCCGAGGACCCGGCCGTCGACATCCTGGATGGGCGCCGCGCTGTCCTCGATCGGCACCGCGCGACCGTCGCGCGTGATCAGCGCGGTGTGATTGGCCAGGGCGACCGCCCGCCCCTCGCGCAGCACGCGCGCGACGATGTCCTCGCCGGGGGCGTGGGTGATTTCGTCGACCGTCTGGAAGACATCTTGAGCGCGCTGGCCGATGGCGTGGGCCGCGGTCCATCCGGTCAGCGCCTCGGCGACCGGGTTGAGGAAGGTGATCGTCCCTTTTGTATCGGTGGCGATGACTGCGTCGCCGATGCTTGTGAGCGTGACGCGCAGCCACTCGCGCTGCCCGGCGCACCGCGTCGTCCGCACGGGCCTTGGCCAGCGCGATGCCCAGAGAACCCGCCAGCCGTTCCCAGAGGCGCGAGGGAGTCGGCCGAAAACGCCCCCTTGCATCGGGCGTCAACTGGAGCAGCCCCAGGCAATCCGCGCCCGCGCGGAGCGCGATCAAGGTCACCGGCTCAGCGCCCGCGTCCTCCGGGAGGACGCCTCGGGACTCGTCATACGGGTCGTCGCCGCTCTCGTTCAGGCGGATCGCGACGGCTTCGCAGCCGGTCTTCTCCCGAAAGAAGGCGACCGCCGCGCGGACCAGCTCGTCTTTGCCCCGGCTCTCATTGACCAGGCGGAGGAACCCCGCGGTGGTTTCGCGTTCCTGCTCGGCGTGCTTGCGGACGGTGATGTCCCAGCAAATGCCGGTCATGTGCACCGGCCGGCCGTTGGGATCGCGATGAATCCTCCCCCTGCGCCGCGATGTGATGCACGCTGCCATCCGGCCAAACCGCGCGATACTCCGTCTCGTAAGGGGCCGTTGTATCCACGGCCCGGGACAGGGCCGCTTGCACGCCGGCGCGGTCGTCCGGGTGGATGATCTGGAAAAACTCGCCGGGCGTCCCCGTGAAGCTCGCCGGGCTCGTTCCCAGCAAGCGGTGAACCTCGTCGCTCCAGGAGCGCTGGTTCTGGACGATGTCCCAGTCAAACGTGGCCATCTGGGCGGAGCGCAGCGCCAGTTCGAGCCGCGCGCGGCTCTCGGCCAGGGCCGCCTCGGCTCGCTGGTGGGCCGCGCGGAGCCGGATGGTCGTGATACCCTGGGCCAGGTCGCCGGCCAGCTCGCTGAGGAGCTTCACCTCGTCGTCGCTGAAGCCCTGCGGCAGCCGGGAGTAGATGGTCACGGCGCCGAACGCCTGGCCGCCGCTCAGCAGCGGCAGCACCAGGGAGGACGCGTAGCCGCGCGCGATGGCCTCGTCGCGCCACGGCGCGAACTTCGGGTCCGTGAGCATATCGGTGCACTGGCACGGCCGGCCCGTGCGGATGGCCGTGCCGGTGGGACCGCGCCCGCGCTCGGTGTCGGCCCAGGTCACGTGCAAGGTTTCGAGGTAGCCGGCTTCAAAGCCGGCCGAGGCCACGGGCCGGACGCTCCTGGCCTCGTCATTCTCGGCATAACCGATCCAGACCATGGCGTAGTCGCAGTCGTGCACGATGATCCGGCAAACCTCCTCGAGCAGCTCGGCCTCGGTCTGGGCATGCACGAGTGCGCGGTTGCTGTGGCCCAGCGCGTGCAGGGTCCGGTTCCGCCGGCGCAGCTCCTCGAAGTCGAAGGGCTGCGCGGCGGGTTCCCGCATGTCGGCCTGGGACCGCTCGCGGAGCAGCCGGGCGTGGTCTAAACGCAAGGCGCGCAAGGCATCCTCGGCCGCGGCGAGCCGCCGGCGCAGGTCGTCGTTCTCGTCGAGCAACTGCTGCCGCGAAGGGCCGATGGGTGTGGGCTCGAGGTGGCGGGTACTCATGGACATCCCTCGCGGCAGGCGCTCGGCAGCAGGATCGTCTTGATCCGGGTGGGTGCGGCGCTCAGGGCAGGCCCGCGATTGGGGCGGGGCGGTGATCCTTATCCGTGATCTTCAGGGTCGTGCACGTCCCGGAAGTGCTCCACGTTGAGAACGGTCACGTTCCGGAGGTCGGGGTTCTCCCGGCGGCCGCCGCCAATCCTACTCGAAAATCCTCGACGCGCAGAAACGTTCCGCTGTGGTCAAGCCTTCGGCCGGTCTACCTCGGGGTCCCCCCTTGGACCTTGCCTCCTAGCATAACCGCCGAGAGCCGGGTTGGGTACGGCTTCCGAAGCGGAACGGGGTCCGGAAGCAACGCGCCTCCGGACACCATGACCGTCTCGGTGGTTGACGCGGCACGCCGGGGCTGGTTCAATCCTTGGTAAGCTCCCCCGAATCGAGAGCCAAGACAACGGTGTCACGAAAATTTGCATAACATGACACAGTCCTGCAAACTGATTCCATCCGTGGTCCATTTTGCAAGGGAGACCGCGCAGAGGCGTCTCTCATAAGGAGGGTCCCTCGTCCCCACGCGTGGGGAATGAGATCCGGGCCGGGCGGCCCCACTTTGGCCTTGAAAGGCCAGAACACAGGGCGTTTTGGTGCTCTGGCTCCGTCAGCCCGCAGCGCCAGCGAGTGCGTGGGATTTGTGAGCGAACCGCTTCCGAAGTTCAACCATGGGGAAACTTCCATGTCGCGCAAGAGAGGCCGCTGGTCGGATCGCAGGGTGTTCCCGGTATCGTCCCTTCGGCCGCGGACCAGACGGGGAGGGCTGTTCTGTGAGTCGCTGGAACCGCGCACGCTCCTGGCCAGTCCCGTGACCGGAGTCCTCGAATCCTACGCTGATGTTCACCAGACCACGCTCCATCTGACCGGCGGCGAGATTCTTGAACATCAATCCGGTCAATGGCGATGCGGCCGACCGCGCGGTGGCGCCGGCCATCGAGATCGACAACGCGGCGGGACAGCTCTTGTCCGCGTCGCACGACGGACACAGCATTCAGATGACGGCGCCAGCGACCGGCGATTATGTGCTGAAGATCTCCAGCGCCAATGAGTGGAAAGCGTTCCTGGGCAGCTTCCAGGTCTCCTACACCGAGACCGCCTTCGCGGGCACGATGGAGACCGAGCCCAACGACACGCCGGCCGCCGCCAACACGCTGACCGCGCCCGCCCTGTTCGGAGGGGGTTTGAGCAGTGTCAATGATCAGGATTGCTACGTGTTCACGGCGTTGGCCGATGACGTGGCGACGATCAAGCTGGCGAACCTGCCGGCCAAGAACCCGGCCGTGCGGCTGTACGATCCGAGCGGCAGCCTGCTCGCCTCGGGACGCGACGGCAACGGTCTGGCCGTTCGCTTGCCGGTGGATGGCGCCTATACGCTGGTCGTCTCCGCGGACAACAGCGCGGGCCCTGTGACCGGCGAGTATTACGGCAGTCTGGTCGTGGGCGACCGCACCGTGATTCAGGACACAACGGCCAGTCCCGATCAGGCCACGCCCATGAACTCGATGACGCTCGCGGTCGTCCCGGGCGCGTACCTCAGCCAGTCTCCCGGCGGTCCCGCGGGACTGACCGGCAGCTACGTCAACGCCTGGATTGGTTGGCGAACGACGCAGGACGACTGGCGGCAGTCTCAGACGATTTCGGGCACGCGCGTCGATCCGATCCTCAACTTCGACACGCCGACCTGGGGCAGCCGGTCCCAGGTGAGCATCACGGGAGGCGTGTCCGACGCCGACTGGGACCTGTTCTCGACGCAGTGGGACGGCGACATCACGATCCCCACGGACGGCACGCGGCTGTATACGCGCAGCGACGACGCGAGCCGGATGTGGATCGACATCAATGGCGACGGCCAGTTCGACACGACCGGCCCCGAGCTGGTGGACAACCACTGGGGCACGCAGCAAGCCGCCACGACCGGACCGGCCTCGGTGCCACTGGCCGCGGGGACGTACCGCATCCGCATCCAGTACCAGGAAGCCTACGGCGGCAACATCATGCAGCTCCTGTGGGACGACGCCGGGCACGCCGCCGCCCTGGCCGCCGCCGGGCCGGCCCGCGCCGCCGGTGTGCTGTCCGGGATGGACGAGGTGGACATGTTCCGCGTCAACCTGCTCGCCGGGCAGACTTACCGCGTCCAGCTCGACGGCAACAGCCCCGGCCCGGCCGTCGCGGACCGCGTGATTGGACTGTACAACGAGTTCGGCCAACTGGTGACCTACGCGGTCAACGGGCAGATCGACACCAACATCGCCCAGATTGCCACCGGGCCTTACCTCGTCATGGTGCAGGCGCTCAATCCCCTGGGGCTCGGGGCCTATGCGGTGACGGTCTCGTCCACCGGCACGTTCCCGACCCAGCGCGACCGGCCGATCTATTACTTTGATTTCACCGGCTACGGCACGTACTGGGGCCACCACGCCGCGGCCTTCACCCGGCCGGACGCCATCCCCCAGGTCATCGCCGGTTTCGAGAGCATCTACGGCGTCTACGACATCAACATCGTCCAGGACCCGCTGCCGGATTCGGTGGAGCATGTCTCCATTGGAGTGGGTCACTACTCGGACATGGGCGGCGGCCTGGGCGGCGGCATGGACGGCAGCCGTCGCATCGTGGGCTGGGCCGCGTGCGATGTCTCCGACGAGCAGTCCTGGACGCGCCTGGCGGATGCGTCCTGGGCCTTCGGCGTCACCACGCACGAGGCGGGTCACTGCACCGGATACGTGCCGCACCTCCAGAGCGGCCGGGGCATCATGGCCGGCGACGGCATGTACTTCTCCATCCAGCAGTGTTTCTCCGGCGACGGTGGCGGGAACTTGCCCGGCCGCTATGTCTATCGCGAGCGCGATCTGCTCGACTGGGTCACCCAGGCCGGCCGCATCGGCAACGAGATCGAGTCCAATGACACGATCGCCACGGCCCAGGATCTCACCCCGTGGATCGCCGAGATGTCGCAGGACGCCGACCCCACCAACGACCGCGCGGTGGTCCTGGGACGCATCGACACGCCACAGGACGTGGATACGTACGCCCTCACGGTCGCGGCCGGCGAGACGTACGCCCTGGACGTGGACGCGGCCGAGTTCCAGTATCCGCTCGATGCCGTGCTCACGGTCCTCGACGGCTCAGGCCACGTGATCGCCAGCAACGACAACGCGATCGACCGCGAGTCGGGCATCGCGTCGGTGGACCCGTACCTGGTGACGAAGTTCACCCAGGCCGGGACATATTACGTCCAGCTTAGCGCCGTCAACGGCACGTTCGGCCCGTACCGGTTCAAGGTCACGCCCTCAGCGCCTGGGACGCGAGCGGTCCACAGGTCTACGCCAGCTTGCCCGATGGAGGCGCGGCGATCGACTCGACGCGACAACTGGTCTTCTGGCTCAACGACCAGCTTGATCCCGCCACGCTCACTTCGCAGAACATCATCGTGCGGGGCGCGCGGACGGGCGTCATCGCGGGGACGGCCTCGTTCGATCCACTCTACTCCACCTTGATCTGGAAGGCCAATGCGCCGCTGGCGCCGGACAGCTACACCGTGACCTTCAAGGGTGGACCCGGTGGAGTCACCGACCTGCGCGGCAATGCGCTCGACGGCGAGACGGGCGGGCGTCTGGTCTGGCCCCGGGTGTCCGGCAACGGAACACCCGGCGGCGATTTCGTGACGACCTTCACCGTCAACGCGGCCGACACGACTCCAGCCGCGGTCTCGTGGTCGAGTGTTAATGAAAACGATTTCAATCACGACCGCTTCGAGGTCCACTTCACCGACGAGATCGACGCGGCGAGCGTCTACTCGTCCGGCCTGGTCCTGCGCGGGGCCGGGGCCGACGGCAAGTTCAACACGGCCGACGACACGTTCCCGGCCATCGACCTCGCCTGGGACGCGCTGCCGAACACGACCGATCCCCAGCTTCTGGCCTATTCGCGGGGGCGGCTGGATGCCGGACTGTACCGCCTGGAGGGGACGATCCAGGATGCGGTGGGGAACCCGGTGACGATCGCCGAGACGTTCACGCTCGGTCTTGCCCCCGTGGCCGGGGCGTTTTTGTCCCAGACCAGGGGAGGCGCGGCGGGGCTAGTCGGGAGCTACTTCAACGGCAGCTTCCGCGACTTGCCCGCCGCCGTCGATTGGAGGACCAATCACTCCGTCGCCGGCACCCGGGTGGATACCAGTCTCGACTTCGTGACCGAGTCCTGGGGCACCCGGTCCACCGTGGGCATTACGGGCGGCACGGACGCCAACTGGGATGATTACTCGGTGCAGTGGGACGGCTACATCACGATCCCCGCGAGCGGCGTCGAGCTTGCCACCCGCAGCGATGACAGCAGCCGGATGTGGATCGACCGGAACAACGACGGCGTGTTCTCGTCCTCGGAGCTGGTGGATAACCACTGGGGCAGCGGCCAGGCCGCGACGACCGGCCCCCTGTCGTCCGCGCTGCCGGCCGGCACCTATCGCATTCGTATCCAGTACGAAGAGGGCGGCGGCGGCAACGAGCTGCACTTGCTCTGGCTCAACCCCCAGGAACAGGCGCACTCCGGCGCGGTGGCGCGTCCGCCCAGCGTCGCCGCGCTGAACGTCGCGCCCGGCTCGGTCGCGACGACGCGGGTCGATCGGGTGGACATCACCTTCAGCGCGGCCGTCAATCCCGCGACGCTCACGACCTCCTCGGTGCGGCTGCGATACTCGCCGGACCCCACTTTCTTCGACGCCAACGACAGCTACCATCACCGACGCGGACGGCCAGATCGCCTGGGACCCGGCGCACAACCGAGCCACGTTCCAACCCGCGATGGCGCTCCGCCCCGGCTACTACCTGGTCGAGCTCGACGGCGGCACCGGCGGCATCGCCAGCCCGATGGGGCAGAGCCTGGACGGCGAGTATCTCAGCTCGTACGTCGCGGGCAACACGCTCGCCTCGCAGTGGCAAGCGATCCCCTCCGGCGACGGCATCCCGGGCGGTGATTACCGGGCGTTCTTCCAGGTGGCCGCGCCGGGCCTGGAGGTCACGATCGACCAGGCCGCCGGCCAGGCTGATCCGGCCCGCTCAGGCCCGGTCCGCTTCACCGTGGTCTTCAGCGATCCGGTCACGGATTTCACCCGCAGCGATGTCGTTCTCAGCGGCACGGCTCCGGGCTCGCTTCTGGCCGGCGTGCAACCGGTGGGGACCGACCACACCACCTATGAGGTATCCGTGAGCGGCATGAGCGGACCCGGCACGGTGATCGCCACCATCCCCGCCGGTGTGGCGCACGATGCCGCGGGTCATGCCAACGCGGCCTCCACCAGCACGGACAATAGCATCACCTTCAGCACGCTGGCAACGACCACGACGACCGTGACTTCCGACCATGCCCAGGGTTCGACCTACGGCGAGGCGGTCCGGTTCACCGCCACGGTCAGCGCCGGCAGCGGACGGCCCAGCGGCAGCGTGCAGTTCCAGATCGACGGCACGAATTTTGGCTCGGCCGTCACCCTGGTCAACGGCGCCGCCACGTCGCCGGTCATCATGAACCTGCGCGCGGGCAGCCACACCATCACGGCCCTCTACTCGGGCGATTCGAATTCTTCGCCCAGCTCGGACAGTGAGCCTCAAAGCGTGGCCAAGGCCCATCTGACCGTCAAGGCCAGCAGCGCCTCGCGCACCTACGGCCAGGCCAACCCGGCGTTCACCTCGACTCTGAGCGGCTTCGTCAACGGCGAGACCGCCACCAGCGCCGGCGTGACCGGCAGCGCCGCGCTCTCGACCACGGCCACGGCCACGAGCCCCGTGAGCGGCAACCCGTACCCGATCACCGTCGCCGCCGGTTCCCTGGCCGCAGCCAATTATGATTTTGCGATCCTGATCAATGGCGCGTTGACCGTCACGAAGGCCCACCTGACTGTCACCGCCCGGCCCGTGACCAAGCCCTATGGCGCGGCCGTGCCCACCTTGCCCTACACGATCACGGGCTTCCTCAACGGCGAGACCGTGGCGGCTGTCCGCGGCGCCGCCACCTTGACCACCACCGCGACCGCCTCCAGCCCGGTCGGCATGTATCCGATCACCGTACGCGTGGGCACCCTGGCGGCAGGCAATTACGACTTCCCCAACCTCGTCAGCGGCCTGCTCTCGGTCGTGGCGACAACCACGACCACCGTGAGATCGAGCAAGACCCCCACGACCTACGGCACGGCCGTGACCTTCACCGCCACCGTGACCGCGGCCCCGGCGCGGGCACGCAGAAACCGGCCGGCACCGTCCAGTTCCAGATCGACGGCACGGCCTTCGGCGCGCCGGTGACGCTGGTCAACGGCGTCGCCACCAGCGTGCCCATCACCACGCTGTCGGTGGGCAACCACGCCGTCACCGCCGCGTTCACGAGCAGCAATGGCGTTTTCACGGCCAGCCAGGGCACGCTCACCGGCGGGCAGAGCGTTACCCAGGTCGTCACGAAGACGGCCCTCGCGGCCAGTATCGCGAGCCCCTCCTACGGTCAGTCCCTGACCTTCACGGCGACCGTGACGCTGACGGGAGGCGGTTACGCGGCGGCCGGCACGGTCCAGTTCAAGATCGACGGCGCCATGTTCGGGACGCCGGTCCCGGTGGTCCACGGCAAGGCCACCAGCGTCAGCACCGCGACGCTCCGCGCCGCGCGCATACCATCACGGCGTCCTACTCGGGCGATCCGAACGAGCAGGCCAGCTCCGCCTCGAATTCCCTGCCGGTCGCCAAGGCGCAGCCTGACCGTGACGGCCAACAGCACGACCAAGGCGTACCAGGCCGCCGTCCCGGCGCTGTCGTACACGCTGAGCGGTTTCGTCAACGGAGAAACGGCATCGGTGGTCACGGGCGCGCCCCGGCTGACGACCACGGCGAGCGCCGCCAGTCCGGTCGGCAACTATCCGATCACGGTGAGCCTGGGCACCCTGTCGGCCGTGAATTACGATTTCCCGAAACTGGTCAACGGCGTTCTCACGGTGCAGGCGACCACCACCACGACCGTCACGTCGAGCAAGAACCCCAGCACCTCCGGGGCGGCGGTGACGTTCACAGCCCGGGTGGCCGCGACGCCGGCCACGGTGAAGCCCGCCGGCACGGTGCAATTCCTCATCGACGGCGTCGCCTTCGGCCGGCCGGTCGCGCTGGTCAATGGAGTGGCGACCAGCGCGGCGATCAGCACCCTTTCGCCCGGCAGCCACGTCATCACCGCCGTCTACACCAGCACGAGCACCCTGGTACGGCCGAGCCAGGGCACGCTCGCCGGTAACCAGACGGTCAAGGCGACCTCCGGTGCAGTCCTGGCCGGTGCGACGGCGATGGACGTGCCCTCTGGTCCCGTCCCGGCCGCCGGTGCCTCCGGGTGGCTGTGCGCAAGCCGCGGCGATCCGGTCTGTAGTGCTCCGAATCTTGTCCTCTCGTAGGGTGGGTCAGCGGCGTCCGCGCCGCGCCACCCACCTCTTTCAACCAAACGGATGGTGGGTGGCGCGGCGCGGACGCCGCTGACCCACCCGACATTGTTCCCTTGGCGTTTGTGGTCTTTCCGCGTGGATGGTCCCTGCTGCGCGGAACGACCCGGCGTCAACGCCGGGCCGAAGAGGGAAGAAGCCCGGTAAACCGGGCTGGGAGAAGCCTGCCTGAGCGTGTCGTCTTTCGCCCGGTTCACCGGGCGTGCCGCGCCGCGGTCATCGGCCCGGCGTTCACGCCGGGTCGAGCGGCGCCGGGGTCACGATCGTACCGCCCTCCGGGCATGGACGGAGCCAATCCCAGCGGCGAAGATCATGCCTTGCGAAACGTCTTTTGCCGGACGAGAGACCCCGGAGTGGCTTCGATGTCGATGCGATGGCTCAACCGCTGTTTTCTGGCGTCGTTCGTATGGTTCCTGACCACGCGGGCCGCCCCGGCGCAGGTCGAGACGCCCGTATCGCTCGCGGCTTTCGACCCGGCCGGTTTCTCGGAGTGGGTGGACGGCGTCACATCGCCCATCGTTGCAAAGAACGGTCCCCGGCACGTTCTCTGGACGAAGACGACGCCCCCCGAGTGGGACGGCGTGCGCTTCGGTACCTCGCGCCAGCCCGGACCGCGACACCTGCGCATCCGTTTCCACGCGCCGATCCCGGTCGGCTCGGTGATGGTGCGCGGGGGCGGCCGGTTGAGCGTCTTGAGGGCATCGACGACGGCCGATGATCCGGGCACCGACGCCGCCTGGCTCCCGGCGCAACGGATCAAAGACGCGACGATCACCGGCGCCGAGGTCGGCCCCGAGGAATATGCCGTCTGGGTGCTGCCGCCCGGCACAAAGACGACCGCGCTGCGGTTCTCGCACACGGCGGCCCCGGCCGATGCCCGTTATGACGGCTGGCTGGGCGGGGCTCTCGTTCTGGCGGAACGTGTGGCGAACGTCGCGCCGCAGGCGATCGTGTCCACCAGCGCACGCGATGAGGCCGCGTCCAAGATCCACAACGAGAGCAACGATGGACTCTGGGGCGTCTGGGACAACGGGCCGAAGGGCGCCGATCGTCCCATCAGCGCCGACCACGCCGAGACGATCCTGCTCGTCTGGCCGCGCCCGGTGCGCCTGCGGGGCCTCGATGCGCTCTGGGCCGGGTTCGCCGCCACCGAGGTTCAGACGTATTCCGGTCCCGCCTCCCAGCATCCGCGTTCCGCGCCCGACCGCGACTGGACCCCGATCAAGACCTTCGAGGGCATCGAGAACCAGTATCCGCGTGCTCTTGGAAGCAACCTGCTGGACTTCGGCCGTGAGATCACCACACGCGCGTTGCGGGTCCGGCTGACGAAGGCCACGACCGAGGGCCATCCTCATCTGGAAGGGAAGACGCAGGGCGGCAAGCGCGTCTGGCTCGGCGAGCTGATGGCGCTGGCGCCGCTCGAAACCGCCGATCTGGCCACCGCGCTGCTCGCCCCCGCGCCGGCCGATCACCCGCCGATCCCGGTGCGGTTCACGCTCCGGGAGCCGGGCTTCGTGACGCTCGTCCTCGACGACGCCGACGGCCGTCGCGTGCGCAATCTGGTTTCCGAAACACCGTTCCCGGCCGGCGCGAATGTGGCCTGGTGGGACGGCCTCGACGACCTGGGCGCCGACCCCGAGGCGGCCCGCCACGGCATCTCTCATCTGCCCGCCCGGTTCGTGGCGCCGGGTACGTACCGCGTGCGCGGACTGGTGCGGCAGGCGATCGAGCTGCGTTATGAGTTCGCGCTGTACAACAGCGGCAACCCGCCCTGGCCGACCGCCGACCACACCGGCGGCTGGCTCGCCAACCACACGCCTCCCAGCAGCGCCCTGTTCGTGCCCGCCGACCGCGCGCCGGCGGCAAGCCGCTGGTCTTCCTGGGCAGTTACGTCACCGAAGGCGGCGACGGCCTGGCCTGGGTCGATCTCGACGGCAAGAAACAAGGCGGCGAAGGCTGGGTGGGCGGCGTCTGGACCGGCGCGCACTTCCTCGCGCGCGACGACGGCCCGCACGCACTCGCCGGCACGCACGCCTACGCCGGTTCCGTCTGGGAAGGCGAGCTACGCGTCACGGCCCTGACCAAAGACGGCGACAAGCCGGTCATCCAGCACAAGATCGAAGGCAGTCCGAAGAAGATGGAGATGTCCGGCCTGGCGATCCGCGACGGCCTCATCGCGTGCAGCCTGGCGGAGATGAAACAACTCCTCTTCGCCGATGCGGCGCAAAAGAAGGTGCTCCAGACCGTCCCGATGGACGATCCGCGCGGGCTGGCGTGCGACGATCGCGGCCGTCTGCTGGTCATTTCCGGCCATCAGGTCCGGCGGTTCGTTATGGACAGGGCAGGGGAGTCGGTGACGCTCTCGCATCCGGAAACTGTCATCGGCAGCGGCCTGAACGACCCGCAACAGCTTACACTCGACGGCGCGGGCAACCTGTACATCAGCGATCGCGGCACGAGCCACCAGGTCCGCGTCTTCACCGCCGAGGGCAAGGCTGTTCGCACGATCGGCCATCCCGGAGAGCCCAAAGCGGGACCTTATGATCCCTTGCACATGAACAACCCGGCCGGTCTGACGATCGACAGCCTCGATCGCCTGTGGGTCGCCGAGACCGACTTCCAGCCCAAGCGGGTGAGCGTCTGGACGCGCGACGGCCGCCTCGTGCGCGCCTTCTACGGGCCGTCCGAATACGGGGGCGGCGGCACGCTCGATCCCCAGGACAAGACACGCTTCTATTATCATGGGATGGAATTCCGCATCGACTGGGACAAGGGCACCAACGAGCTCGTCCGCGTGTTCCACCGTCCCGGTCCCGGCGCCGAATCGCTGCCCACGGGCTTCGGCGCGAACGGCCCACCCGAGACGCCGCTTTACCGTGACGGCCGGCGCTATTTCACCAACTGTTACGTCAGCAACCCGACCAACGGCGCGGGCCTCGCGCTGCTCTGGCTCGATCGTGACGGCGTCGCCGTGCCCGTCGCCGCGCTGGGACGCGCCCAGGACTGGGACGTCCTCAAAGGCGACACCTTCCGCGCGTGCTGGCCGCAGGGGATCGATCCCAAAGGCGAGAACCACGCGAACCAGGCCCTGTTCGTCTGGAACGACCGCAACGGTGATGCCCATGTGCAGCCCGACGAGGTGACGTTCCAGCGTCGCAAGGTCGGCGGCATCACCGTGCTGCCGGATCTGTCCTTCGTGGCCGCGCGGGTCGATGACGCGGCGATGCGGTTCCGCCCGAAAAGCGTCACGGATCAAGGTATCCCAATCTATGACCTCGACGCGGGCGAGACGCTCGTGACCGGCACCCAGGACCCGACGAGCTCGGGCGGCGATCAGGCGATGGTCTCGCCCGAGGGCTGGACGGTGCTCACCGTGGCCCCCAAGCCCTTTGCGCCGCAGTCCCTCGGCGGCGCGTGGAAGGGCCGGGCGGTGTGGTCGTATCCCAGCCTCTGGCCGGGCCTGCACGCCTCGCACGAATCGCCGGCGCCCGACCGGCCCGGCGAGATCATCGGCACCACAAGGCTCCTCGGCGGCTTCGTCACGCCGCGCGGGCGCGGCCGGACCGCTCTGGGCGATCAACGGCAACATGGGTAATATGTATCTATTCACCGCCGACGGCCTGTTCGTCGCCACGCTCTTCCACGACGTACGGCAGGGCCAGCTCTGGTCGATGCCGATCGCCCCGCGCGGGATGCTCCTGAACGAGTTGACGCTCCACGATGAGAACTTCTGGCCGAACCTGGCCCAGACCGCCGACGGCCGCGTTTACCTCACCGACGGCGCTCGCACCAGCCTGGTGCGCATTGATGGCCTGGAAACGATCCGGCGGCTGCCGGAGGTCCCGCTGGTCGTCTCGGGGACAGACCTGGAAAACGCCCAGCGCTCTCAGATCGACACCGAGGCCCGGCGCCAGAATCAGCACGGTCAAGATGTTTTGAATGTTCCCATACTGGCACAATCGCCGACCGTTGATGGAATGCTCGACGACTGGAACGGCGCCCCTTGGGTCGCTATCGACAAGCGGGGCGTGGCCGCGTTTTTCGACAGCCGGAGCCAGCCGTACAACGTGACCGCCGCGGTGGCCGTCGCGGGCGATCGGCTCTATGCGGCCTTCCGCACCGGCGACGAGAACCTGCTGGCGAACTCGGGCGAGTCGCCCATGATGCTGTTCAAGACAGGAGGGGCGCTCGACCTGATGATCGGCGCCGACCCGAAGGCCGATCCCGCGCGCCGCGAGCCGGTCGCGGGCGACGCCCGGCTACTCGTCACGCGCGTGAAGGGCAAGACGACCGCCCTCCTGTATCGGCCCGTCGTGCCCGGCGGCTCGAAGAATCCCGTCCCATTCCGCTCGCCCTGGCGGACGATCACCTTCGACCGCGTGGAGGACGTCTCGGCCGATGTCCAGCTCGCGGGACAGCACGGCGATTATGAATTGTCGATCCCGCTGGCCCGGCTCGGTCTGGTCCCGCGCGCGGGCTGTCGATTCGTGGTGACGTGGGCCTTCTTCGCGGCCACGGTAACGAGACCACCCAGCGCGCCTACTGGCAGAACAAGGCCACGGGGCTGACGTCGGACGTGCCCAGCGAGGCGATGCTCACACCCAATTTGTGGGGCCGCTGGCAGTTCACGGCCGAGGGGCGATGAGAAGGTTACGAAGAGTGTCTGCTTCCGGGTGGCATGCCCACGTCTTCGTGGGCATGTCTTCCGGCGCGGGCGGGATCGTCGGACATGCCCACGAAGACGTGGGCATGCCACCCAAACGGAATGTGGCGCATCACGCCAGGTGCTTGTCCGCTTCCGGCAGCAGCCGGGCGAAATCGAGCCGGTTCGGGCAGGCGGCGCGGGCCGCTTCGAGGTCGGCGCCGGACCAGTCGCGGGCTTCGGGAGACATCTCGGCGTAGAGCCGGCGTGCCTCGGCGCGGTCACCGTGGTGCTCGTGGTAGGTGAGGAACCTCGTCAAGTTCCCGAGATCGGCCGTCGTGCCGGCGGCGCGGGCGCAGCGGCCGTCGCAGTCGGGGCAGAAGGTCGGGCCGTGCGCGAGTACCGCATCGCGCAGTTGCTCGATGTCGGTCGTCTTGAGAGGCGCAGACCGCCGCGCGGCGTCGGCGTTCTCGCGGATCTGTTCCATGTTCTGCATCGCCACGCAGGCCGCGCTGATGCGCTCGTCGGTCCAGGTCGCGGTCAAGAGCCCCTGGAATGGCGACAACTTCCGCTCCGCCAGCGTGGAGACGCGCTTCTGCACGTCTTCGAGAATGCCCTTGAGAGTCTCGCTCTGCAGGCGGCCGGCGATCTGTTTCATGGCGATCAGCCCGATGCCCCGCTCGTGGCAGACGTCGAGCGCCTTGAACAGCGCCGAAGTCTTGTCGAGCCAGGGTGAGTACTGACACCATGATCGCGTCGATGTAGCCCACCTCGGCCGCGGTCTGGAGGATCACGGCACGGTCCTGGTGGTGCGTCGAGATGCCGAACAGTTTCAGCTTGCCCGACTTCTTGGCCGTTTCCGCGGCCGCCTTGAGCTCCTTGCTCCGGAGCAGGTTCAAGGTCGCGTCGAGGCCGTTGTCGCCGCAACTGTGGACGAAGAACAGGTCGATGTAGTCGCTCCCCATCGCCTCGCAGCGCTTCTCGACCATGCCCGGCAACTGGGCGGCGATCGCGGGGATCTCGTGCTCCTTGGTGACGATGAAGACCTCTTTGCGGACGGCGGGCTCTTGCTGGAACCAGGCCTTGAAGTCGGGTTCCGACTGGTAGGCGGCGGAGGTATCGAAGGCGCGGATGCCCTGGCTGTAGGCGAAGCGGAGCAAACGATCGACGCCGCGGCCCCGGCCGGTGCCGATGTCCAGGAGCGTGACCTCGACGCCCGTCTTGCCCAGCGGTCGCTTCGGCAGCGCGGCCGGCGGGGCGGCGGGGGCGTCCTGGCCGCTGGCGCTGCGCCGGGGGTAAGACTCGCGGCCGAGGCCGCGATCAACGCCCCGGCCTGGAGAAACGTGCGACGGTCCGTGCGGCTCATCTCGTCGTGCGCCATGATGGTGTCCTCGGCCTGTGGGACGACCGGATTCGCCCCGGGTTGGAAACCCGATCGGTGGGAACCCGACGCTGATTCACACTACCGCCGCGCGGGGACTGGCATCAATGGTTCGGGCCCGGACGGGTTCCCGCCCGTGATTCCGGTCTGAGCCCCGCCGAAGCGGCGGCGCCGCTCGTCTTCAGCCCCGAAGGGGCGACAGTGAATAGCCCAGGGCGTCAGCCCTGGGAAACAGGGCGGCGACCCCTCCTCCGCAGCCCCGAAGGGGCGGCAGAAGCCCAGAGTTGCTGCGGAGGGGAGTGATTGTGCCCGTTTCGCGGTCCCAGGGCTGACGCCCTGGGCTATTCACTGTCGCCCCTTCGGGGCTGAAACCGGAATCACCAGATGGCCACTTCAGGGCCAGACTTTACTGGGCCGCTTCACATTCCGCGATTTCTGCTCGTAGAAATCTTCCGTGATGAGCCCCTCCTCGTAGAGGAGCTTGAGCTGTCGCAGCCGGGAGGTGACCTGTTGCTTGGTGAACTTCTGCTTGCCCGCCAATGGGTCCACGGCCACGACCATGGCTTTGATCTCGTCGGCCGAGAGCGCGCGATCGAAGATCATCACCTCGTCGATCAGGCCACCGAGGGATTTGTCCTTCTCCTGGTCGGTGGGATTCGAGCGGTTCATGCCGATGGTCAAATCATCGTCATTCGTGGCAATCTCGCTCTTGAAGGCGACCACCTGTTTCTGCGGCAGACCATCGACGTAGAGCCGCAGGTTCTCGCCGTCGAACGTGGCGGCGCCGTGGTGCCAGGTGCCGTCGGCGACGACGTTGTCGCTCACGCAGACATGGACAGCGCCGTTGACGGCGAACGCCAGCTTGCCGCGGGCCGGCAGATCCTGGGCATTGCCGCCGATGCCCAGACCGAAGCCCTGGTCCACCCGCTTGTCAATCAGGCGCCGCCAGGTTCTCATCGCGCGTCGAGGTCTTGAACCAGAGGGCCAGCGTGACCTGCTTCAGGTTCAAGGACGGGCTCTTGGGCACCTGGATGTACTGGCCGGCGGGGGCGAATTCGAAGCCGCCGCCTTTTTTCCCTTCGGAGATCCACTTGGCGCCCGCGGCCTTGCCGTGGTTGTGCGCGGGGCTGAGATCGGTCACGGCCCCGCTGGCATCGGGTTGATCGAAGCTGTAGTGCAGCACGAGTCCTTTGGGAGGCCCGTCGGCCGCCGTGGCCGACCCGCCGGCCGCGGCCAGGCCGAACCCGACCGCGATCCAGAGCGCAGGGGCCAAGAATCCATCGCGTTTCATGGTGGGTCCTTCGGTTTGGTTCGGTTCGGTCGAGGTCAGGGTTTGGGCTGGGGGATCTGGACGCGGCTGGCACGCTTGGGGGGCGGCACAGAGTTCGGGTTGAAGACCAGCAGCCGGAAGTCCTGGGCGGGAACCAGGTGCCGCCACAAGAAGGCCTGCATCCGGTCTTCGGCCGGGACCGCCTGGCGGGCCAGCTTCTCGTCGCCGACCTGCGCCACGCCCTCCACGTACAGTTCGACCGGCTCCTTGGTGTCCACCAGCGTCGTCTTCAGGTTCAGCCGCACCGACTCTTGCGTGCCCGTCGCGGTCACGGGGAGCGCGGTCAGGCCCTCGGGCGCGTTTTTCAGGTTCAGCTTGATCGGGTCTTTGAACCCGTCCTTGCGGAGCACGAACACGGTGGCGAACCCCGTCGACTTGCTCCGCATCGCCACGCTGGAAGGCACCACGCGCAGGGCGAAATCCGGTTGCGGCGGGCTGATCCGCAGCCGGTAGCCGTAGGCTTCGCCGCCGTTGTGGGCGGTGTCGCCGATGGAGACGAAGTAATCGCCGTCGGCGGGCAATTTCAACATGAGGTAAGAATCGGCGTGGTGCGTGTTCAGGCCCGAGCCCGGGTCCTCGCGATCGTCGTTGATCGCCAGCACCTGGCCGCTGCTATCGGTGATCTTGAGCAGGGAGTCGAGCGGCGAATCGAGCCGGCGCGCCTGGACCTCGGCGACGATCATCTCGCCCGCCTTGCCCGAGAACTGGAAGACGTCCCAGTCCCCCGGCTGGTCCATGCGGCCGTTGATGATGACGGGCAGCGTCACCTTCTGCGCGGACGCCTGATCGTTGTTCGGCTCCTTGTCGGCGCCGTCGGGTAGGGTGTCGAGCGCGAACGACATGGGGTTGGAGACCTTCCCCTGCTGGTTGCGCGCGACGAGGTGGTAGACACCGGCCCCGGCCTCTTTCGGCGGCGCGGTCAGCGCGGCCCCGTCGAGGTTCCAGCCCTGCACCGCGATGGAAGGAGAGGAGCCCACCTGCCGCCCAGCGGGAAGATGCTGGTCACGAACGGCAGCTCGCCGAGGGTGATGCGATAGACGAAATCCTCGCGCCCGCGGTAGATGGCGTCGGTGATCGTGAGCACATATTCGCCGTCATGGGGCACTTCGACGAGGATGGTCGGATCAGGGTTGAAGCGGTAATCGTCGTCGTACGCGATCTCTTTCCCCTTCGCGTCGTACAGCGCCATCACCGGCTGGAACCAGCCGGGAACGGCGTCGGCGATGTACGGGACCAACTGCCGCGCCCGGGTGGTGATCACCAGGCGCTGGCCCTTGTGGGCCTCGAAGCGATAGCGGTTCACCTCGCCCGAAGCGATCTGGCCGTTGGCCGTGCAGGGCAGCGTGAGGGACTGTTCGACCTCGTCGTCCGGCCGTACTGCGCAAGGAGGCTTCCTCCTTGCCGAGCGTGATGATGGTGGCGGGGAGCATCGCCTTACGGCAGATCTCGGGCACCTGGCCCACGTCGAACACGAGCGGGTTGGACACCCCGCTCGGCGTGATCAGGCGGATTCTCGCGTGCGCCCGGCTCCGCGTCGGGGGCGAGCGTGACCTCGATGTACGCGATGCTCGCGCATCGACGCGCAGGCTGGCTGCGGAACGAAATCGGCGATGCGCTTCTGGATGCGGTCGATGAGGTTCCGGGTGGGCTCATCGACCTCGGGGGGTGGCGGTGGAGGGTTCTTCGGGTCGTACCGGCGTTTCTCCGCCGACGTGCCCTTCTTGAGCTCCTTGAGCTGCTCGTTGAGCAACTGGAGATCCTGGAAGTTGATCCGCCGTTGATACTCGGCCACCCGGGCTTGCACGCCGGGTCCGGTCACGTGCACGCCGCAGAGCCCATCCAGTCCTTGCCCGCCGAGCTTGACCCGGACGGTCGTGCCCTGCTGCCCGCCGGCCGGATACACGTAGCCGATGTACGGCCGCACCTGCGCCTGCGCCGTCGCGGCCAGCAAGAGCGTGCCGACCACGCTCAGGGCCGAGAGCCAATGCCTTCGATACATGAGCTGCTCCCCTAGTGTCCTCGGGTGCCTGGTACTGGGTACTGGGTTCCCGGAAGAGGTTGTCCGGATAGCCCCGAAGGGGCGAAAGTCCATAGCCCGGGGCGTCAGCCCCGGGAACCGACATCGGCACCTCGTGTGTTTTGGAATCGGCCGATCCCCGGGGCTGACGCCCCGGGCTATGGACTTTCGCCCCTTCGGGGCTAAGACCAGACGGCTCGAATCACCTCCAAGACATACGGCCAATAAGGCTTTCCTCAATCATCCAGTACCAAGCACCCATTACCAAGCTACATGATCTCCGTCAGCAGTCCGGCCGACTTCACTTTTTCCGACGGGTCGGGCAGAACGTGGGCCTCGAAGCCCATCGGGTGCGGCAACCGGGCGTGGGCGTCGATGCCGGCAAGCTGGTAGATGCTGCCGAGCAGGTCCACCGGGTAGACCGGCCGATCCTTGACCTCCTCGGCCTTGGCATCGGAGGAGCCGACGACGTGGCCGCCCTTGAACCCGCCGCCCGCGACCAGCACGCTGAAGACGTTGCCGTAATGGTTGCGGCCCCCGTTCCAGGGCGGCTGCCAGTCGATCTTGGGCCCGCGGCCGAACTCGCCGCAGCACCAGACGATCGTGCTGTCCAGCAGGCCGCGGTCGTACAGATCCGCGAGCAGCGTGGCCAGGCCCTGGTCGAGTTGCGGGCACTGCCGGCGCATGGTGGCGAAGTGATTGCTGTGCGTGTCCCAGCCGCCGGGATAGTTGATGACGACGTAGGGCACGCCCGCCTCGACCATCCGGCGCGCCACCAGGCACTCCTGCCCGAAGGTGTGCCGGCCGTAACGGTCGCGCAGTTCCTGCTTCTCCTTCGACAGGTCGAAGACCTCCTTGCCCGATCCCAGGATCAGCTCGTACGCCTGCTTCTTGGCTTCCTCGGCGGCGGCCAGCTCGGGATTGGCCGCCAGCGTCTTGCCCATCGTGTTCATCTTCTCGAGCAAGTCGCGCCGGTCCTGCTGGCGTTCGTCGGTGATGCCGCGGGCGATGACGCCCTCCACCTCGAAGCGCGGCGCGTTCGGGTCGCCGCCGGTGGCGAACGGCTTGTACTTCGGTCCCAGGAAGCCCTCTTCGGAGAACCGCCCCTGGGCCCGCGTGAGCACGACGTAAGGCGGGATCACGCCCTTGTAATCCGGTCCCTTGAACAGCGCGAAAACCGCGCCGATGCTCGGGTACGCCAGCCGCTCGCCGGGGGTGTGGCCCGTCTGCATCAGGTAGGCGGCCGTCTCGTGGCCGTTGTTGCGGTGCGTCATGCTGCGGATGAGCGAGTACTTGTCGGCCTGCTTGGCGAGCTCGGGAAAGAGCAGGCTGAGCTGGATCCCCGGCACATTGGTGGGGATCACCTTGGCGAACTCGCCCATGTACTCGTTGCCGGAATCCGGCTTCGGGTCCCAGGTATCGTTGTGGGACATGCCGCCCCACAGGAACACCTGGATGACCGACTTGGCCTTGACCTTGCCCGCGGGCTGGGCGGGCGGCGTCTCGTCGGCGAACCCCCGAGACATCAGGCCGTCGGCCGCCAGCAGTCCGGCCGCGCCACAAAGTCCCTGGCGGATAGCCTCGCGCCGGGAGATCCCCGCCCTTTCGTCATCGTTCTGGCACGTGTTCATGTCGTCAGTTCCCTCGTCTATGATCCGAACGGGACCGCCCGCGCGCACGCGTCCGGACGACCGTGCGCGCCGGCGGGGGTCAATGCCGGTAAAGAAACTCGGGACTGTTGAGCAGGGACCAGGTCAGGTCGATCGTCGCCGCGCTCTTGTTGGGGTTGGCCTTGAGATACTCCTCGACGAGTCTTGCGCTCTCGCGTCGGTGGGGTGCCGGGAGAGGACGGTCAAATAGAGATCGTCCACGATCTCGTCGGGCTTGCGCGTCGAAGTCGAAGATCGTCTTGAGCTTCGGGCCGGTTTCGAGCTTGCGCTGGATCTGGCTCGAATTGAGCATGTGCAGCCACTGGGCGGAGACCGGCTTGTTGTTGCGTTCGTTCGCCATGCCGGTGGCCCGCGCCGAGCGCCCGAACAGGGTCAGGAACGAGCTGGAGATGCTGCCGTCGGCAATGGCGATGGCGGGCATTCCTGGGGAATGAAGGTGAACGGCTCGGGAATCGGGCTGGTGTAGAGGTCCGTCGTGCCGGTGATCTTGTTGATCGCGTCGATCAGGACCTCGGCGTCGAGCCGGCGCAGCGGGTAGCTGGCGAAGTTGGCCTCGGCCTGCGGATTGTCCGACCGGCGCGTGGGGGAGAGCTGGTACGTGCGGGAATTCAGGATCAACCGGTAGAAGCGTTTCAGGTCGTAATGGTTCCCGGCCAGCTCCTTTTCCAGGTAGGCGAGCAGCTCGGGGTTGCTTGGCGGGTTGTCGTCGCGGATATCGTCGGGCTCGTGGATGATGCCGCGACCGAGCAGCCAGGCCCAGACGCGGTTGGCGATGGCCTTGGTGAACCAGGGATTCTTCGGCTGGATGAGCCAGTCGGCGAAGACCACGCGCGGGTCCTGGTTCGGCGAAATCTCGACCCTCGTGCCGTCGGGGAAGACGGCCGAGACCGGTTTCAGAGGCGGCGGCGGCGTGGGCTCGGTCGCGGTCGCTTTCGGCTTGGCGCCGTCGGCGGGCTTCTCCTCCGCGACGTTGGCGATGATGGCAGCGGTGTGGTAGGGGTCCCAGAAGACGTCCTCTTCCTTCCATTCGCGGGTCGGTTTGTAGCCGATCTGCGAGAAGAAGGCGGCCATGCCCGCGACGCGCTCCTGGCGGCCAGGAATCGGTGCGCGACCCCATGAAGGTCAAGCGCCACGGCGCCGGTGATCCCCTCGGGCGTCCGGTTCTGGATGGCGCGGTAGAAGTTGACCGGCCCGACGCGGAAATTGCTGCCGCTGGAGGTCAGCATCTCGCGGACAAACTTGTCATACGGCTTGTTCTCGGCGAGCGACGCCTTCACCCAGCGGTGATACGCCTGCGCGGCGTTGGGCCAGAGATTGACAGGGAACTCGGCCTTGATCCGGAGGATGTCGCCCCACTTCATGGCCCAGTAGTCGGCGTACTCGTCGCGTTCCAGCAAACGGTCGATCAACGCGGCGCGTTTGCCTTCGGTGTTCGGGTCGTCGAGGAACTCGCGGACCTCCTGCGCGGTGGGAAGCGTGCCGAGCACGTCCAGGTACACGCGGCGCACGAACACCGCGTCGGAGCAGAGCACCGGCTGGACGCCCAGCGACGACAGCTTGGCGAAGACGATCTGATCGATCTGGTTGGCGGGGGTGGGGGGGATGGGACTTTCATAAAGATTCGGCTCGGTCGCCGCCGTCGCCAGTCCGGCGGCGACGATCCCGATGACGAGCACCGAACTCCCGAGTACCTTGATCATGCTCGGTCGACTCCAGGTAGGGTCGCTGCCCTCCACGACCGAGGGTCGGCGCGACGTTGCATCCGAGGATTCCTCATACCCTGCGTTTCGACAGCGCGCGAGCCGTCCCGGCTTGGCCACCGCGCACCATCACGGCGACAAATCACGCTGGAACCTGGTTTTCCCGGATAGAGGTAGGATATCTGGTTGGTCGCGGTCCCCTCGGCCGGAAGACCGGAGCTTTCATTGAACCTCATCCCGCGGTTCCGGTCAAGCGTGATGAAGAGGCGATCAGAAAGAATGCCGAAGCAGGCATATTACATAGCGCCCGATCGATTTCGTCGGGTCGGCCCTGCCCCGCGTGGCGGTCCTCTTGTAGGCTGGGTCTGGACCCCGCTTCCCGAAGCTCTGCTGGGAATGCAATGCGTCGAGCCCGGAGTCTGTCGCAATGTCACCGGGTTGGCTTGAAATCTCAGCCCCAGCGGGGCGCGATCGTAAAGCCTGGGGCGTAAGCCCCAGGAAGGAACAAACCGGGTGTGAGGGAATTCCTGACCCCGCAGGGGCGACATCGCGTTGCGTGGTGGGGAGCGACTCTTTTCCTGGGGCTCACGCCCCAGGCTTTACGATCGCGCCCCGCTGGGGCTGAGAAAACCCGGAAACGATGCGACAGTCTCCGATCCCGAGACAGATCCATGACAAGGCAGGTCACACCGATGGCACACTCGCTTCGTGACGCCGGATGCCCCCTCCGCCACTATGTCTTCGCCATCGTCCTGGGACTCGGTCCGGTCGCGGCCGGGCAAGAGGCCAGCAAACCCGCCGCCGGCTCCTTCCCGCCGCCGGAATCCCGCGGGGGCTGGCGCAAGCTCGACGATCCGGACTCCATCCGGCGGATCGGAGGCATGGACCCGGAGAAGCTCCACGCGCTGCGGGCGTGGCTCCGACAATCGGACGACCGCAAGTTCGCCGCCGTCGTCATCCGCCACGGTGATATCGTCCTGGAGGAGGAACGCGGCAATAGCGCGGTGTCGCACACGGGTCGAGTGGCCTCCTGCTCGAAGGCCATCTGCGCGACGGTGCTCGCCATCGCCTCCGAGGAAAGCCAGCAAGGCCGCACCCCGCGCAAGATGACCTTCGACGATCGGGCCTTTGATTTCCTCCCCTGGGCGCAGCCGTTGAGCGATCCGCGCAAGGCCCAGATCACCGTCAAGCAGCTTCTCAACCACACCTCGGGAATCTGTCCCGAAGCGACCGGCGCACCCAACGACGGGACCTGGGAATACATCCTCGGTCATACCGGCGATGCCCGCACGGCCCGGCTCGCCTTCGATCCCGGGACCGCATGCGGTTATTCCACGCACGCGCTGACGCTCGCGTCGCTGGTCTGCGAGAACGTCACGGGCAAGCCGTACGACCAGTACGCCATCGCGTCGCTGTTCCGGCCGCTGGGTATCGAGCACTGGTGGTTCCAGTATTACGACGGCGGCCCGAACATCGGCCGCCACCCGTCGCACGCGCTGGGGATGCCGGCGCGGGACCTGGCGCGCGTCGCGTACTGCATGCTCCGCGAGGGGCGCTGGAACGGCCGGCAGGTCATCCCGAAATGGTTCGTCGCGCAGACCGCCGCGCCCACGCACAACGTCCAGGGGGAGGAGATGCGGTTCAAGTTCAATGCGCAATCGTTTTCCCACGGCTGGCAGCTTCCCGCGCTGATGACCGGCGACGGCGAGCGCGGCGGTCACGACATCCCCGCCGATGCGCCTACAAGCCGGGCTCCGGCGGTCAACTGATCGCGTTCGTGCCCAGCCTCGACCTGGTCGTCACGCGCCAGACCGGCAGCAGCGGCGAATGGGCGTTCGAGGAGTACCTGCGCCGAGCGTGTGCGGCGGTGATCCAGGCCCCCTGAACGAGCGCAGAAAAGGCCGGGATCGGCCTTCGCAGGGGAGTTCCCGAGAGCCGGGTGGGCGGCCACCCCATTGAGAACGACCCGCGCGATACGGTAGGCTCCTTGGAGTCTGTCCCGAAAGCCCGCCAAGGGCGTCCGGTTTTAGCCCCGAAGGGGCGGAAGTGAATAGCCCGGGGCGTCAGCCCCGGGAGGGAACAACGGCGCAAAACCCCCTTCTCCAAAGCCCCGAAGGGGCGACAGAATCCCGGGCTCCGCAGCCTCTTCTGTCGCCCCTTCGGGGCTTTGGAGAAGGGGGGTGTGGGGTTGGTCTCGGTTCCCGGGGCTGACGCCCCGGGCTATTCGCTTCCGCCCCTTCGGGGCTAAAACCAGAATGACCGGATCGTCACTTCTGGGACAGACTCTTACTTTCACGGAAGGGATGCGCCGCGCGAATCGGCCGCATCCTTTCGCGTGCGCCACGACGGAGTTGAGGACCGACGCGCAGCCGTCGGCGCACCCTGCATGTTCCCCCCATTTGGTTCCCGTGGAGCACCTCAAGACCCATGACAAACCTGCTTGCCGCCCGGCTCCAGATGGCCATGTCGCTGGGTTTTCACATCGTCTTCGCGGTGGTCGGCATCGGCCTACCGCTGCTGATGGCGATCGCCGAGGGCCTGTACCTGCGCACGCGCCAGCCGGTCTATCGCCTGCTGGCCCAGCGCTGGGCGCAGGGGGGCGGCGATTCTGTTCGCGGTCGGGGCCGTCTCGGGCACCGTCCTTTCCTTCGAACTTGGGCTCTTGTGGCCGCCGTTCATGAAGCTCGCCGGGCCGGTCATCGGCATCGGCTTCGGGCTGGAAGGGTTCGCCTTCTTCACCGAGGCCATCTTCCTGGGCATCTACCTGTACGGCTGGGACCGCGTCCCCGCGCGCCCACTGGCTGGCCGGCGTGCTGGTGGCCTTCTCGGGCGGCCTGTCGGGCGTCCTGGTCGTGTCCGTCAACACCTGGATGAACACCCCGGTTGGGTTCCGGATGCGCGACGGCGCGGCCGCCGACATTAACCCGTTCCAGGCCCTGTTCGGCAACCCGACGACGATCTCCGAGACGCTGCACATGACGCTGGCCGCGTACGCCGCGACCGGCCTGCTGGTGGCGGGGATTCACGCCGTGATGCTGCGGCGCGACCGCTCCAACCCGTTTCATCGCGCAGGCCCTCTCGATCGCGCTGACCGTCGGCGGGGTGGCGGCGCTCTTGCAGCCGCTCAGCGGGCACTACGCCGCGCAGGTGGTCGCACAAACCCAGGTCGCCAAGCTGGCGGCGATGGAGGGCCAGTTCCACACCGAGAAGCGCGCCCCCTGCGCATCGGCGGGTTGCCCGATCCGGCCACCCGGACCACGCCGTACGCCATCGAGATCCCCGGCGGCCTGAGCTTCCTGGCCTTCAATGACTTCAACGCCGAGGTCAAGGGACTGGACGCCGTGCCCGCGTCCGAGCAGCCGCCGGTGCGGGTCGCGCACGTCTCGTTCCAGGTGATGGTCGCCTGTGGTATGGCCATGATGGCGGTGGCCGCCTGGGGTTTGCTGGCGTCCTGGCGCGGCCGCCGCGTGCCGGACGGAGCCTGGTTCCTGCGCACGGTCGCCCTCGCCAGCCCACTCGGGCTGCTGGCCATCGAGGCGGGCTGGATGGTCACCGAGGTCGGCCGCCAGCCCTGGATCATTCGCGGCATCATGCGCACCGCGGACGCCATCACGATCGTCCCGAACCTGTGGATCTCGCTGATCAGTTACACGGCCATTTACCTGCTGCTGGGCGTGGTGGTGGTGCTCCTGCTGCTGCACCAGTTCCGGTCGAGTCCTCGTGCCCAGGACGTGCTGGCGCAAGCGAACATGGGAACAAGCGAGTTGGCGTCTGACGGGGAGACAGCGCGATGATGATCAGCGCAGCGGACGGGGTCGCGCTGGCGATGCTGGCGGCCATGATGATCTATGTCGTGCTGGGCGGGGCCGATTATGGCGCGGGGGTGTGGGACCTGCTCGCGCGCGGGCCGCGTGCCGAGGCGCAACGCGAACTGATCGCCCACGCGATCGGCCCGGTCTGGGAGGCGAACCATGTCTGGCTGATCGTCGTGATCGTGCTGTTGTTCACCGGCTTCCCGGTGGCCTTCGCCGCGATCATGACCGTGCTGCACGTGCCGCTGGCCTTGATGCTGGCCGGCGTGGTCCTGCGCGGCTCGGCGTTCACCTTCCGCAGCTACGACCCGAACCCGATCACCCGCCGGCGCTGGGGCCGGACGTTCGCGGTCCCCAGCGTGATCACGCCGATCTTGCTGGGGATCGTCATCGGCGCGATCGCCACGGGCCGCATCGGCGCGGAAATCGCGCAGCCCGCGACGATGAGCCTGGTCTGGAGCTGGCTGGAGCCGTTCCCGGTGGTGGTCGGCCTCTGGACGCTGGCGATCTTCGCCTACCTGGCCGCGGTCTACCTGACGCTGGAGACGACCGACGCGGATCTGCGCGCGGATTTCCGCATCAAGGCGATGATGGCGGCGGTCATCGTGGGCGCGTTGGCCTATGCGGTCTACGGGCTGGCGCGGTTCGAGGCCCCGCTCGTGTTTCAGGGCCTGGGCGGGTCGCGCTGGGGACCGCCCGTACATATCGCGACGGGAGCCGCGGCCATCGGGGTGCTCGTCTCGCTCTGGAGGCGCTGGTATCGGATCGCGCGGCGCTGGCCGTGGCACAAGTGGTGCTGATCCTGCTCGGCTGCGGGCTGGCGGTCTATCCGTACCTGGTCCCGCCCACGGTGACGATCGCCAACAGCTCCGCCCCGACGCTCATCCAGCAGTTGCTCCTGGGCGCGCTGGGGGCGGGATCACTGGTCTTGGTGCCGTCGCTGTATTACCTCCTGCGGATCTTCAAGGGCCACACGTTCGGCCTGAACGAAGTCCGGGCCGACCCGCCCACGACGTAAGCGGGTCGGGTATCGGGTGGCATGCCCACGTCGGCGTGGGCATGTCCGATCCCTGCGCCGGGAACGCGGACATGCCCACGCCGACGTGGGCATGCCACCCGACCTTTGTCGAGATGCTCGGGGCAGGAGGGTCTTGACATCCTGTCGTCCGCCAGTTCATTTTTTCGAATGAGTCTTCTGAGAACCATTTTCGTTATGCTGATTTTGTCCTCGCCGGCTCAGTCCGTGACGGAGGGCATGCCCATGGAGCGTTCGGTCCCGCTGGATCTCTCCCTCGAACAGTTGCCGGTCCCGCCCGAGCTGGTGGACCGGTTCCACTATGACGCCACCCGGCACCGCCTGGCCTTCCGCGGACGGATGAGCAAGGCGGTGTTCGACCAGCTCTCGACGCTGAATCCGAGCTGGCCGTATCGCCGCGCGCTGGAAGATCTCTTTCGCGAATGTACAGACGACGACGAGCCGGATCGGGGCCGTTGGCGCCTGGGCCGATTCTTCGGCCGGTCGTGACGCAGGCAGGGTCCAGCCCCAAGCGACCAAATCACCGTTCCATCATCGCGCGGACGAGCACCGGATCGTCCGCGACCTGGACCGTCACCTCTCGGCCGGCGGGGAGATGGCTTACCGGTTCGGTCGAGACACCGGGCCGGAACAGGTCCGCCTTGGCGAAAGGCGTTTGGAGACGGACGGTCAGCGTGCCAGGCGTGACGGTCTTGTCCTGCTTGGATTGCAGGTCGTAGCTGAGGACTTCTCGCCAGAGGATCAGGTCGAAGGCGCCGTCGCGGCGGCCGAGCAAAACGTGCCGCACGTCGCGCGTGTCGCCCTCGATCGTGAACGCGACCGCGCCGGGCTCGAAGGCCGGGCCCGGGTCGCGCAGCCGGGCGATCCAGTTCTGGAGCGCCACGAAGGCCGGCTTGGGCGTGCCGTCCACGCGCAACAAGCCGAAGTGCTGCTCCATGTCCCGCATCTCCGGGTCGGGCTTCTCGTCGGCGAACTCATACAGGTAGGTCCGCACGATGCCCCGGTCGAAGTAGGTCAAGAGCAGCCGGGGGATGTATTTCGCCGCGGCGGCTTCGGTGACGCCCGGATGTCCCTTCTCTTCCAGGCGGTTGTGATAGCCGGTCTCGGTGCAGATGAGCGGCTTGGGGTCGCAGACCTTGCGCGCCTCGGCGAAGGCCCGGTCCAGGCTGATGCCCCAGCCGCCGCTGGTGAGCGGCAGACCGCCGGGGTAGGAGTGCGTGTTGCCGAAATCGAGCGCCTCGACCAGCGACCCGAGCCGGCCGGGGCTGTCGCGCGTGTTGGCCATGCCCGAGACCAGCACCGGCAGGCGGGCCGTCTCCGCGTCGCCCTTGATCGCGCGGTACAGGGCGATTTGACGCTCCCGCGCCTTTGCTTCCCAGCCGCTGCCGTGATCGGGCTCATTCGGGCCCTCGACCGTCTCCACCGACTTGCGGACCTCTTTGGCGATGGCGACGGCCTGCTCGGGCGGCAGCAGCAGGTCGGACCGGATGCCGAGACCGGCCAGGTCGTTGAGCTTGGCCACGACGTCCTTGCGGTCCGCGCGCAGGCCGTCGCGGATGTGCCGGATGCCCAGCTCGGCCAGGCGCGGACGGATCACCTCGTCATACCGGCGATAGATCGTGTCGGTGTAGCCGAGGTGGGTGTTCACCCCGATCGAATCGACGAAGGCCGCGGACGGCCGTGGCCGCTCCACGCCGGGCGCGATCGTTTGCGCGTGCGTGCCGGAACGTGCCGAGAGTATCACGAGACAGAGGAGGCCCGCAAAGTGCGGGAAGCGGAAACAGCGGTTGCGCAACGCGAGCTTCGGCATCGACACGAGTCCTCCCGGCTCTGGGAATGGGTACGTGTTTAGCGTTTCGCCATCGGACGTAAGTCCTTTCTGTGTAGCGGCGGCCGTCTCGGCCGCTCCGGAGGGGAACCAGCCCGGAGCGGCCGAGACGGCCGCCGCTACACAGAACAGACCAGAAAACCAGTCATCCGAGACGCTAAACACGTACGGGAATGGCGACCGGAGAGAGAACCGCGTTCTCCCGCCCCGGCGCGTCCGTGCGCAGTTATAGCGCGCGCGATTGGAAGACGAAAGCCCGGCCCATCCTGGGCGCGAACGGACGGGAGCACTCCCGGGAGGCTCCCGCGAACCCGCATCGATCAACGGCGACGGACACCACCCCACCCCGGCGGCAGCTTGAAGAACGGGTTGGCGCTGAAGAAGGGCCGCGACAGGACGACCGTGCCGAAACGGGTCGGCCGATAGAGCACGTACAGGGTGTTTGCCGGGAATGGCGCCACCACGATTGGCCGCGGCGCGGCGCCGGCGCGGCGCCGGCGCCGCGGCCGTGATGGTGGCCGTCGCCGTCGTGGACACGGTCTGACCGTTCGGCGACGTTCCCTGGATCTGGACCGTGACCGTGCCGCTGCCGGTGCCCGACATCGTGGCCTGGAGCGTGATCGCGCCGGTGGTCAAGGCCGGCAGGAGGAACGACACGGGGCCCTGCGCCGGCTGGCCATTGGCACCCACCAACTGGGCCGTGACCGGACCTTTCACCGTCTTGATGGTCGCCGTGTAGAGGTAGCCGGTGCTGTTGCCCGTGTTCTGGATCTGGAGCAGGAACGTGCCGGTCCCCTTCGGCGCGACGGTCCGCGTGGCCGGCGTGAACTGCGCCGACAAGCTCTGGGCTGCGGGCACGGCGGGGACATGGACGCTGACCGGCGGCGTGCTGCTCTGGACGGCCGGGTTGGTGTGCGAGGTGGCCGTCGCCGTCAGGGTCAAGGTACCGGCCAGGGCGAAGTTGAGCGCGCCGAGGGTGATCGGGACGACCTGCGATGCCCCGGCCGCGAGGTTCTTCACTTGCTTGGTGCCGAGCGTCGCCGTCAGCCCGGCCGGACCGCCGAGCGCCAGGTCAAACGTGTCCGGAACCTGTCCCGTGTTCTTCACGGTCAGGTTAAAGCCGCTGGCGGTGGGCTGCAACATCACGCTGACGCCGTTCCGGAGCACGTTCAACGTGCCGTTGGCGGTGTTCGAGACGACGGGCTTGGTCGCGGACGTGGCCGTGACGTGGAAGTTAAGATTGCCGGTCGCGGTGCCGGCGGCCGGCGTGAGCGTCAGATTGACGGTGCGGAAATTACTCGCGCCAGGGGGCACGTCGATGGTGGTCTGGCTGAAGGTCGCCGTGACGGTGGACGGCAGACCCACCGCAGCGAGGTTGAACGTATCCTCAGCGCTGCCGGTATTGGTCACCTGGACCTGGTATGTGGCCGTCGTGCCGGGCCCCGCGCTGGCTTGCGCGGGTGTGAGCGCCACGACGACTCCGGACGACTCGACGCTCGGCAGCACCGGTGTACCCTGAAGGATCAAATCGCCGTGGACGAAGGCCGTCGCGCCGTTGTCGCCGCTGGCCGTCACCGTGAAGCCGTTATCGGCGGCTGCCGCGGAGGTGTCGGACGTGAGCGTCAGCGGCACGTGGACTGGGGCCGTGCTGTTCGCCGGGACTGTGATTGTGGACACGAGATTCACCCAACTCGCCGGCACGCCCTGGACCGACAGGTTGTACGTGACCGGGCTGTTTGTCGGGTTCACGAGCTGAACATCATACGAGGCCGGCGCGCCGGCGCGACGGTTTGCGAGGCTGGATTCAGCCCGATGATCTGCTGGCCGGTGACGGCCTGGTCAGGCAGCGTCAACTGGCCCTGCGTCCCCTGGCTGGTGAAACCGACCGTGCCGTTTTGCGTGACGGTCAGAGACTGGCCAGGCTGCAAGCCGGTGACGTTCGATTGCCAGGTGATCGTCTCGCTGCCGGTCGTCGCCGAGCGCGAAGTCCCATGCGAGCGTCTGCGAGCCGTCGGGATTCGTGGTGGTTGCTCGTCGGCGCGAGGCTGAACGAGCTCGCCGCGACGCCCGCGGGGATCGTCACCTGGGCGGTGACCGGCACGCCCGCGGCCGCGCCGATGTTGTAGATGGAGAGAGACGCGCCATCGACGGCGAACAGGTTGTTGCCCGCCACGGTGAAGCCGGCGGCCTCGATCCCGTTCGGCACGCTCACCGGCGTCACGGTGACATTGCTGGGATTGCTGGCGTCGAAGACCAGGATCTCGGGATGCTTGCTGGGACCGGCGAGGCTGCTCGTGACATACTGATTGTTGCCCACGCTGTACACGAAACCCATGCCGATGGAGGGGATGTTCAAGATCTGGCTGGGAAGGACCGTCGGATTCGCCGGGTTGTTGGTCAGGTCGAGCGCCGCCACGACAACATTGCCGGCGAGTCCCGAGACGCCGTCCAGCCAGTCCAGCGACGAGCCAATCACGAACGCCTGATTCCCTTGCACGGCGATGCCGGTCACCACGGCCATGCCGGGAATCGTCAGTGTTTCCAGAACGGAGGGAGCCGCCGGGTTGCTCGTGTCCACCACCATCACCTGGCCGTTCGCGTTCGGGCCGCTGACGGTCGAGCCGGTCGCGGACGTGGTCGCCGATGAGCAGCACGTTATTGTTCACCGGGGCGGTCTGCCAGACGTTGGTGGTGCCGTCGGGCAATCCCAACAAGTTGAGCTTGGAGGGACCGTTGTTGATCACGCTCACCACGGCGGGGTGCGCCGGGTCGCTGATGTCGATATCGACGCTCTCGCCGAACTGCTGCGTGATCGCGTTGGCGGCACCGATCTGATACCAGATCGCCGATGTGTAAACATGATTGTTGGAAATGCTGAACCCGGTGAGGTACTGGAGGGTGAGGTTCTGGTCCAGAATCTGCGTCTGGCCGAGCAAGGTCGGGACTCGTCGGCGAAGTGAGCGAGTAGACGAGCAGGTCCTGGCCCCGGTGGCTGAACTGGCCCTGGGTGAGCACCACCAGATCGTTGTTGTAGACCTGCATCGCGACCACGACCATGCCCGGGAAGTCGGTGGTGCCGAAGGTCGAGAGCACGGCCGGATGGGTGGGGTCGGTGATGTCGACGACGTCGATGCCGCCACCGGGCGTGCCGACGTAGGCGGTGTTGCCGTCCACCGCGACGCCCGCGGCGCTCCCGATCGACGTTTCCCCCGCCAGGCTGAACGCGCCCTTGGCGCCGTTGCCGGTGACTTGCAGCGTGTCGGTCACCGTGCCGCTGCCCGCCGGCAGCGTCGTGGGACTGATCGACAAGCTGGCGTTCACGGGCGTGCCGATCAGGAGCGCGCCGGTGCCGGTGGCGCCCGGGATGGGCGTGCCGCTGGCGTCGGCGACGGTCACGGTGATCGTGTCCTGCCCGAGCGCGAAGCCGGTCGTGTCGAGGTTGCCCAGGTCCACGTCGCTCAGCGTCGTCAGCACGTTCAGGGTCGTCGTGACGGGTTGAGACGTGAAGATCACATGTCCACTCGAATCCGTCACCGTGTACGAGACCTGCGCCTGCCGCTGCTGGTTGACGGCGTTGAGGAGCCGCGCCGTGATATCGACCTGGCCGCCGGGGTTGGCGAAGGGGGGCGTGGCATTGACGGCGATCACCTGGACAATCTCGCTCCGCGCGGTGAGCGAGCCGGTGGTCGTCCGGCTGATCTCCGGCGCCCCTTCGACGGCGGCTTGCACCGTGAAGGAGAAGGGCGCGAGCTGCGTGGAGGTCGGGGTCAGCGTGAGGAAAACGCCCGGCACGCCCGACGATCCCGGCGTGACCTGCCCCGGCGCCAGCGTGATCGACGGCTGGCTGAACGCGGCCGTCACGCCGCTCGGCACGCCGGAGACGCTCAGGTCGTAGGTCGTCGTCTGCGTGCCGGTGTTCTGGAGCTCGATCTGGAACTCGGCCGGCGATTGTGGCTGGGCCACCTGGCTGTTGCCGACGAGCGAGAGCGTGAAGTTGGCCTGGGATTCGTCGGCGAGGGTGGTTGAGAGCGATCCGAGGTCGGTGCCCAGTTGGGTCACGGCGGCCTGGACGGCGCTGGCGGTGGTCGCCTGGGCGAGCGAGGCGCGGTCGGCGGTGAGGGCGGTGACGGACGACGCGAGGAACGGGTCGTTGGTGATCTGGCCAATGACGCTGTCGAGGCTGGCCAGCGCCTGGCTCTGGAACACGGCGCTGGTGGGGTTCTGAACCAGGTTCGTCAGCGCCGTGCTCAGGTCGTTGAGCCGGCCCCCGAGCGCACCGTCGTTGAGCTTCCCGGCGGCGGCGGCCGCGCTGGCGATCGCCGAGGCGCCGGGCACTTCGACCAGCACGGGGAGGAAAGCGTTCTGGGTTTGCGGCGTGCTGGTCGGGCCGAAGGTCGCGGTCAGCGTCGCCGAGAAGGAACTGTTCAGCGGCGCGGTCGTGCTCAGCATGATGGTCTCGGTCGTCGACTGCCCCGGCGCGAGCGAAGGAACCGGGCTCAGGCCGGTGATCGTCAGTCCCGTCGGCGTCGTGGCCGCGAGCGCAATGTTGTTCTCGGTCACGTTGCCCACGTTGGTGATCGTGATCTTGTCCGTGACCGGAGGGGCTTTGGGCGTGAGGCTCACGCTGGCCGGGTCGGCGGTGACGGTCACGGCGTCGATCGCGGGCACGGTGAACGACTCGGAGGCGGCCGTCGAGATCGTCGAGTTCGACATGCTCTGCACGTCGATCCCGAACGACACATTGGTGCCCGTCGCGGGAACCTGCCCGTTGATCGGCTCCACGCAGATGCCGACCTCGGCCGTCTGGCCCGCCGGGATCGTGATGGTCGGGACGCTGGTGTCCACCGTGAACCCGGCCGGCAGGTTCGCGGGCGTCAGGGTGAAGGTGTCGGTGGTCGATTCGTTGTTCTTGATGCCGATCTTGAAGACGGTGGGAACCTGCGCCGGCGACCGGAACGGTGAACAGCGGGTCGGGCACGATGCTCGCCACGATCCCCGTGCCGCCTGAGGAGCCCAGCGTCGCGAACTCGGGCGAGGGGATCATCGCGCCGTAGAGCTCGGTGCCGACCGCGGGATCCTTGCTCGGGTAATAATGAGCGGGATCGTTGACATAATTACTCAGATCTTCCATGAAAATGTCGAGTTTCCATTGTCCTCCAAGGATGGCGGCTGCCAGCGGAAGGTCCTTCCGGATTTCTTGCTTCAGCTTGGCCACCCTATCGGCATACTGCAGCGCCTGTCAGGCGTTGGTTCGCCAGGTCCCGAGCTTCTTGAATCACCTTCTGGAGATTCCCCTTGCCGAAGGAAACCCGTCTCACGATCGACCCGGGGATCTCCTTGACGGTGATATCGTCCGCGAGCATGTGCATGCCGTTGTCGGACACGGCGATCGCATCCCCGGTCGCGGGATTGACCTCGATCCAGGCGAGCCGGGGAACCCCGTTGATGAGGACCGTCTGGCTCGGCACGAGCACGGCCTTCCCGGCCTGAGCGGCCTGTGTGATGCGGGCGGCCGCCTCGGCGGGGAAGTTGTAGCTGGCCAGGGTGGCGAGGTTGTCGGAGCTGATGACCACGGGCTGGACCCCGGGCTGAGCCAGGGCCTGCTCGTACGTGTCGAGCGACCCGATCGTCGTGGTGCCGGGTGTGGGAGTCGCGGGCGTCAGTTCGTCTTGCTCCAAGACACTGTCGCTCATGCCATGCACATACCGTGCGATCTGGGTCACGATCTGCGCCTGGCCGGGCATCGCCAGGCTCCGCGGGGTATCGCGGAGGATATCGAACGCCAGGACGTTCTGGGACTGGTCGCCTGAGACCGACTCGAGGGTGTTGCTCACCGCGACGATGCGTGGAGAATCGAAGTACGTATGCGTCAGGACGATCGCGTCGAAATTCTTGGCAACGTGATCCGAGTTCGCGATGAAGTCGCCAGCGAACAACGAGGTGGCCTCGAAGTTGAGCCGCTGGCTGGCCTGGAAGGCTTGCTGGCTGGTGGGATCAAGCGTGGTCGGGATGACCAAGGGGTCTGGAAAGGCATCGAGCGCCGCGGCCGCGTCGTTGGCGGCATTCGACTGCGCCGAAATCAGCGAAATCGGGTCCGTCGCGGCGGTGATCTCCAGGGTCCAGGTGTCCAGATTGGTCAGGGCCGGCGAGCCGTCCGCCGGGCCGCTGACCGACACCGCGGTGCCGTTCTGGCGGTTGGCGAAGCCGATCCGATCCAGCAGCGTCTTCTCGACCGTGCTGGTCTGCACCGTCCCGTCGGCCTGGGGATCGGTGAGCTTGATGTCCAGGAACAGCCCCGTCAGGATCTGGCTCCCGAACGGGAAGTTCGTCAGGACCTCCTGGAAAGGTTTGCCGTAGATCTGCGGCGCGTTCAGGATGTTGCCATCGCGCTGATTGATCACGATGTAAGGCGTGTAGGTATTCGTCGTGGCGGAGAAGATGGCTCCCAGGCCGCTGGAGGAGACGTCCTGGCTGACCGAGAGCGACCGGCCGACGAGGTCCACGGTGTTGAATGTCTGGTCCAGCACGGGGGTTGTTGATGCCCCGGACCCTCCTGTCAGCAAGGCCGCGCCGGGGTTGGTGATCTCGGCGTTTTCGACGATCTCGACCTTGTGCCGCAGGGCGTCGGGCACATCGCTGAACGGGGCCCCGGCCGTGGTGAAGGTATCGCCGATCTTGGCCCCGGCAATGAGCGGGTCGGCGTTCTGGAAGCCGCTGCCCGCGTCGAACTGGAACCAGTAATGCGTTGCGCGTCTCGGCGAGAAGCTGGGGATCGTTGGCGGGGTCGGAGACAGGCCCGCTGTTGTCGAGACACCCGAACACGCGCAAAGGCGCCGGGAACATCGACAGGATGAGTTGTTGCGCCAGGTTGTCCGGCAAGGTCCCCTGGACATATTGCGCCGGGATGCCCGAGGCGCGCATCAGCGCCACGCCCAGGTTGGCGACATCGAGGGAGTCGCCGGCACCGCTCCAGAGCGTACCCCGCGCGCCTCGCAGCGAGCCGGCGTACGACTCGTAGCCGATCTGCGTGTGCAGGAATTGGAAGATCTGGTTCGGATCGTAACCGAGCTTGGCGGCCTCTTCCTGAATGTACGGATCGTTGGCGTCGAGCGTGGCGGCCAGCGGGTCGTTGGGGTTCAACGGCGGTGCGAGCAGGCTGTTGCCGCTGGCGTCGGTCGGGACATTGCCCGCGCAAGAGCGCGTCGGTGGTCGTCGCCGTCACCGTCGCGCCGTTGAGCGTAGCACTCGCCTGGGCGCCGGTGTCGAGCTGCAAGGTGGACGAGCTCGGCAGCGCGACCGTCAGCGTGACGCTGGCGTGACTGTCGCCGGCCAGCGTGCCCAGGTTCCAGGACACATTCGAACCGGTCTGGGTGGCCCCCCCCGTGGTGTTGGCGACCGTCACGTGGGCGCGAGCGTGGTCGAAATCGTCACGCCGGTCTCGGGATTGGCCTGCTCGTTGTAGGCCGTATAGGTGATCGTGACCTGGTTGTTCTGGACCCCGCCCGCGAAGTACGACGAGAGGGTCCGGCCCACGACGAGGGTGGAAGCATCGAGCAGCGTCCGTTCCTCCAGGGCTTCGAGCCGGGGCCGCATGCACGCGGCTCGGGAGCTTGTGGCCCGGGGACGCTGGGGACGATCGACCCGCGGCCGAGACAAGGTGCGCAACATGGATGATCCCTCTGGCGTGTGACCTGTGATGTGAGCATATAGGAGCGAGCGAATCCCAACACGCGAACGACCGACGCGGTCCGCATCGGGTGGCACGATCGCTGGTGATTTCGATGAGCCCGCTCAGAGGGGGCAGTGATGACCGGAGATCGGCTCAAGACAGACAGAACGTGCGATATGAGGGGGAATGAAGCTCGGCTCCAGGAGATCCCTGATCCTCAGCAACGGAAGAGACGCAACAGGAGCGGACCCCGCGGGATCACGAACTGTGGGACCGGGACCACCGGAAACGCTCGTGCGCCCAGCGCCGCCACCCGCAGCCCGAGAGCGGCGGTCGGAAGGCGGGGCGGCCAGAGATTGTGGCGATCGTCCTCGACCGGCCGGCGGAGGAAGTGCTTCGCGGACGGACCGACCGGGATCGGGATGACGATGTACTTCATGGATGATATAACCGCTGGCGCCGGCGGAGTCAAGTCGGCTCTTGATGGAGGTATTCTGGATGTGGCCGTTGGGTTGCGGCCCGTGGAGACGAGAGGAGTTCTCCTGATGCGTGTTGCTGGTCGCCGTGTCTTGATCACCGGCGCGGGACACGGGCTGGGCAAGGCGCTCGCCGCGGCCTTCACCGCGGCCGGAGCCGCCGTGGTGGCCACCGACCGGGACGCCGACCGCCTCGAACGGGTCGTCGCGGAACTGGGCGGCGGGAGCCGGATCCAGGGCTATCCCCTGGACGTCACCGCGCCCGAACAGATCGTTCCGTTGCGGGAGCGCCTGAATGCCGAACACGGACCGATTGATATCCTGATCAACAACGCCGGGGTGGTCTTCGGCGGCCGCTTCGACGAGGTCCCGCTGGAACACCATCAGGAAACCCTGCGGGTGAACCTCGGCGGCGTCCTGGCGGTCACCCACGCCTTCCTGCCGGGTCTGATCGCCCGACCCGCCGCCCAGATTGTGAACATGGCCTCGGCGGCGGCCCTGGTGGCCCTGCCGTGGGCGGCCAGTTACGCCGCGACGAAATGGGCCGTGCTGGGGTTCTCGGAGTCCCTGCGTGAGGAGCTGCGGATCGCGGGGCACCGGCACGTGGCGGTCACCGCCGTCTGCCCCAGCTTCATCACGACGGGCCTCTTCGACGGGGCCCGGCCCCCACGGCTCACCACCTGGCTCAAACCCGAGACCGTGGCCCGCGCCGTGGTCCGGGCGGTCGAGCGGGGGCAGCGGCTGGTGCTCTTGCCCTGGACCGTGCGGTTGCTGGACACGATCTGCCGCGCTCTGCCCCGGCATTGGTACACGGCGGTCGGTCGTGGACTCGGCGTCTCGACGACCATGCTGGGTTGGTACGGCTACGGGGCGGCAAAAACAGAACGATGGCCGTAGGACGCGGCCTGGCTCGGTGTCCAGGGCGACGCCGAAACCGACGGGATTCGATCGGATACGTGCTTTTCGTACACCCCTCTCATTTCCCCTCTGGCGACGCTCCGGGCCGTGCCGCGCGCAGGCCGGCGAGCACGGATGGCGGTACGCGCAAGACGCTCCCGTGGCGGAAATCCTTCGGGAAATGGACCTTGTCCGACTCGTCCGTCCAGTGTTCCAGGTCCGTCGAGGTGATCAGCCCATAGCGGTGCTCGGTATAGCGGTCGAAGTAGACGAACCAGGTCTCGCCCCGCCGGATCGCCGTCGGCCCTTCGGCCCAATAGGCCCCCGTGATCGGTTTCGAGGGCGGGCCGAACGGCCCGAGCGGCGCGCGGGCAAAGGCGATGCGCAGGTTCTTCGCGGGCGGGTGCCGCGTCTCGTCCTTCAGGAACAGGACATAGCGGTCATGGTCGCGGTCGCGGACCATCGTCGCGTCGATACAATTGAATCCGGGGTCATAGAACAGCCGGGTGGGCGTGAAGGTCTGGAAGTCGGCCGTGGTCGTGGCGTAGATGCGGTGGTTGTACCCCTCGTCGCCCTGGGACTCCGTCGCGGGAAACCGACCCGGGATCGTGGACGACCAGAACACCAGGAACTGCTTGCCGGCGTCATCGTAAAAGAGTTCCGGAGCCAGACGTTTCGCGTCGTCGGCTCGTGCTTCATGACCTCGATCAGCCGGGGCTCGGACCAGTGGATCAGGTCCTGCGAATGCGCGTAGCCCAGCCCATACCGCGTCCAGCCCGTCGTCCACACGAGGTGGAAGGTGCCGTCAGGGCCCGCGATCAGGTTCGGGTCGCGCATCAGGCCGCCGCCGACTTTCGAGGTCAGGAAGGGCCGGTCCTCGTTCAGCGCGGTCCAGGTGGTGCCGTCGGTGCTGGTCGCCAGGTGCAGGCCGTCCTCGCCGTTGCCCCGGAACGAGGTGAACAGCAGGGCGCCGTCGTCGTTCGCCCGGACGGGACCGAGCAGGGCCAGCAGGAACAAGACGGTGGTGAGTCCCGGACGGATCACGCGGGTCATGGGCCTTCTCCGTTCTTCGCAAAGAAGGAATGCCGAAGCAGCGCTGGGAGTCTGCGCTATGGTCGAGAGCCACAAGAGAGCAACGCGGGCTGCGGTGAGCATGGTTCTCGACCGTAAACCGCCCCGGTTCTATTCCCGGAAGCGTCGATCGGGTGGGTCCGAGCGGCCAGAAATGCGCCCCACCCTATCCACTATACCGATTGCAGCGCGCACGCCTACGGGGACGGCCGGTCCCACCTCCCGGTGGGTTCTTGTGGAACACATCGTCTCGGCATAGAGTTGATTCCACTTCATTTCCGGAGGCCCATCGATGAGAACCAGCCAGCCGAATCGCCGCGCGTTTTTGCAGGCCGGGGGGGCCGGGTTCGCGGCCCTGACCCTGACCGGCACGTCTCTGGCCGCCCGTTCCGCCCCCACCAACCGCGGTGGCATTCCGCTCCGCCCGCTCGGCAAGACCGGGGAGATGGTCTCGTGCCTCGGGCTGGGCGGCTGGCACGCCGCCTTCCCCCCGGAAGAGAAGGCGAGCCTCCGCCTCATCCAGCGCGCCGTCGATGAAGGCATCACCTTCATGGACAATGCCTGGGACTACCAGGACGGCAGGGCCGAAGAGCGCATGGGCAAGGCCCTGGCCGAAGGCGGCCGGCGCGACAAGGTCTTCCTCATGACCAAGTGCTGCGGCCGCACCGCGAAAGACGCCCAGGCGAGCCTGGACGACAGCCTCCGCCGCCTGAAGACCGACCACCTCGACCTCTGGCAGTTCCACGAGATCAACTACGACAACGACCCCGAGTGGATCTTCGCCGAGGACGGTGCCCTCCAGACGGCGCTGAAGCGCTCGCGGCCGGCAAGGTCCGCTATCTCGGCTTCACGGGCCACAAGCTCCCGGCGATCCACCTCAAGATGCTCGGCAAGCCCTATCCATGGGCGACCGTGCAGATGCCCCTGAACGTGCTGGATGTCCACTACCGCAGCTTCCAGAAGGAGGTCCTCCCCGTCCTGGTGGAGCGGCACATCGGCGTGATCGCCATGAAGACGATGGGAGGCCGGGGCGGCATCATCACCAAGGCCGGCGTGTCGCCCGCCGACGCGCTGAACTACGTCCTGTCGCTGCCCATCTCGACGCTCGTCGCGGGCATCGACTCCGAGAAAGTCCTCGACCAGAACCTCGAGATCGTGCGCAAGTTCCAGCCGCTCTCCGCCGAGGAGAAGGCCCGGATCGAGCACGCGACCGCGCCGATCGCGGCGGACGGCCGGTTCGAGCTGTTCAAGTCGGCCACCGACTTCGACGGCCCCGTGCACCGCAAGCAACACGGCTTCGAGGTCCCAGTGTGAGGAATTCCCATATCCGAGACTGTTCCAAAAGCCCCGAAGGGGCGGCAGTCCATAGCCAGGGGCGTCAGCCCCGGGAACCGGAGCCACGACGAGAGAATCTTCCTCCGAAGCCCCAAAGGGGCAGCAGAATGGTCCGTGGGACAACGACATCTGCCGCCCCTTCGGGGCTGCGGAGAGGATTTATGGCGCGTTGTTCCCGGTTCCCGGGGCTGACGCCCCGGGCTATTATCTGCCGCCCCTTCGGGGCTAACACCAGACACCCCCTGGCGATGGACTGCCGCCCGTTCGAGGCTTTCGGAACTGGATTTCAAAAAAGGGAGATGAGCGCGTGGTCGAGCTGTTATCGCTCCTCTGGCTCTTCAACACCTCGCAGCCGGCATCGAGCACCCTCACCGCGCGGGCGCCGCAGGCGGAGTTCGCGGCGCCCGCGGACAGGACCAGCACCTTCACAATCAAGCTCGCGGTGGATCTGAAGACCTGCGACGGCGAGAAGACCATCCTCGAGATCCCGGACGTGGTCCGCGTCCGCCTGCGCCAGCACGATCCGCGCGACCGCAACCGCCAGAACTATCCGGCATTCAAGATGCCCGACGGCTCCGTGCCTGTCCTGGAAGCGACTCTTTCGCTCCATTCCACCGAGCATCCCGACTGGAAGGACATGACCATCGGCATGCCGATCGCCATGCTCGAGAGGCCCGCAGGCGCGCACGAGATCGTCCTCAACTTCTCGGGCGTGGACTGGAAGTTGTATGTGGATGGCACGATGCTCGATAATGACTTCCCCTTCGGTTATCCGCGCTGGGCGGAGACGAACCGATGGACGCTGGACCCGGCGTATGTCACGAGCGCGGCGATCTATCTCCCCGGCATCAAGCCCGAGTCCCGGCCGGCGCAGACGCCCGGCACCTCGTCGCGCATGGCTTATTGGCTCCCGCGCGGACACAACAACTGGGTCGGCGATGTCGAGACATTCTATTACAATGGGCGTTATCACATTTTCTATCTTTATGACCGCCGGCATCACCAGAGCAAGTTCGGCTGCGGCGCCCACTACTTCGAACACCTCTCCACGACGGACTTCAAGACGTGGACCGAGCACGAGGCCGCGACACCCCTCGAAGAGCAATGGGAGTGTATCGGCACGGGCGTTCCGTTCGTCTTCCAGGATCGGCTCTGCCTCAGCTATGGCATGCACACGACGCGCGTGTATCCGCGCGAGAAGACGACACTCCCCGCGCAGTGGGACTACCTGAACAAGAACGGACGCACGGGCACATTCCCGCGGTCCACGACAGCCGGCGTGCCCGCGGGCGCCACGTACGCCGTCAGCGCGGACGGCGTCGCGCACTTCCAGAAGTCGGGCATCATGTTCCACCCCTGCGAGAACCCGAGCGTCTACACCGATCCGAGCGGCCAGCTCCGCTTGCTGGCCAACGCCGGCTCCCGCGGCATCTGGGAATCGGACGCGGTGGACGGCGGCTGGCGCTGTGTCCACGAGGGCCTGCCGCCGGGCGGCGACTGCACGATCTTCTTCCGCTGGGGCAAGTTCGATTACCTCATCGGCGGCTTCACGGGACTCTGGTCGAAGCCCGCCGACGCGCCGGACTCGGCCTATGACGATCTCGTCCGGAAGGGACTCGACTTCTACGACGGTTCCAACGTGCCCTCCATCACGGGAATCCCGGGCGGCCGTTTTCTGATGGCCGCATGGATTCCGATCCGAGGCTGGGGCGGCCCCCTGGTCCTCCGTGAGCTGGTCCCGTTCCCCGACGGCCGGATCGGCTCGAAGTGGATGAAGGAAGCCACGCCCGAATCCGAGCCACCGGCCACGCTGGCGGCGCGGGTCGCCGGAACGGCCACCTTCCGGACAGACAGCAAATCGTTCCTGCTGGCCTTCCACGTCCAGCCCGCGGAGACGAACCCGGGTCGGGTCGGCATTTCGTTTCTGCCCGAGGACGGTGCGCAGCCCGCCTGCGAATTGCAGATTCGTCTCGATGAACTCCGAGCGCAATTCGCGCCTGGTTCCCTGACTCGCTTCGCGGGTCGTGAGAAGAGCTTGCGCGAAGGCGGGGCGCCTCATCAGGCCGGCAACTATGCGATCGAGAACCTCATCGGTGTGGACAGGCCGTTCCCGGTGCGCGTGATCGTCCAAACCAGTGAGAAGCTCGGAGGCTCCCTGATCGACGCCGAGATCGCCGGCCGGCGCACAATGATTTCGTATCGCCCGGACCTCACCGTGAACAAGATGGTCTTCCGCACGGAGGGCGTCGAGCTGAAGAACGTTCAGATCGGTGCGCTCCGCGGGAAAGGCCGGTCGAGTGGCGGGGCGGGGCCTGAGTAGCAGCCAGGTTCGAGCGGGAACCGCTCTTCCAGAGAGGTGGTTCGCCGTGGCGCGGCGCCCCGGGTCTCCCGCACCCGTTTCGGTGTACCGGGTTCCCGACACAAGACACCTCGGCTATCCTTACGGCCACGTCGGCCGCGCCGACGGTGATCGTTCCCGCGGCGGAGCGCCGTGATACCCGCCCGGCCTTCTTTTTGACCTCCCGGAGTGACCCGTGTTCTGCTTCGGCCCTGCCACAACCGGCCTGCGCCCCCTCATCTCGCTGGGGGCGATGATGCTGATGCTCCTGACCGGCGCCCCGGTCTGGCCACGGACGTGGCCTTCTGGTCGGAGTACCGGCCGGACCCGGATGACGGGAACACGTACGTGCTGTTGTCGTTCGACGGGGAGCCGGTCCAGGCCGGGGGTCCGGTCGCGCGGGTGGAGACGACCCCGGGCGCGGTCGTGGTCGAGGAGGGCCGTTTCGGCAAGGGGCTCAGGCTGAACGGCAGGGGCGGCGTTCGCTGCCAGCCGCGCGCCGCGTTCGCGGGCGGACTCGTGAGCCTGGAGGCGTGGGTCAAGCTGGAGCGGTACCCCGAGCAGAACGGCTATGTTCTCTTCCGCCGCGCGGCGGCGGGCGCGGGCCGAAGCCAGGGCTTCGCGCTCGCGGTGGACAATCGGGGCGGGCTCCACCTGGAGACGGTCAACGCCTCCGGCCGTCGCCTCCGGACAAGCAGTCCGCCCGCCGCGGTGCCGCTCGGCAAGTGGGTCCACGTGGCGGGCATCTCGGGACCGGGCCGGCGACTCTTCGTGGACGGCCGGATGGTCGCCGATCAGCCGCTGCACTACGGAGAAGGGCTCCAGGACCTCACGGAGACCGAGCCGCCAGCGATCTTCATCGGCAACGATGACACCGGCGACGCCGGCTTGACCGGCCTGATGGATCAAGTCCGGGTGCATCGGAATGTGCTCAAATTCTGGCCTCCTGAAGACGACTCCTGGACCGACCCGAAGGCGACCCGGGCCATCGCGTCGGGGCCGCCCCACTTCGTCGCCGCGCACGCGGCTCGCGTGAGCCTCCCGCTCGACGAGCCAATTTCCGAGGTGCCGGGGGCGAAGGTCGAGCTCGGTGCAGGCGCGTTCCGTCCCGGTGTGCGGGGCAAAGCCTACGCCGGCAAGATCACCATCACGGCCCCCGGGCTGTTCCGCAGCGCCGAGGGGAGCCTGGAATTCTGGCTCCGGCCGACGGGCGTCAACAGCCTCTCGGATCGCAACCGCTACTTCCTCGGCGAGCCGTTCCCCTTCTACCTGCTCAACGGCGCCTCGCACGAGCCGACGCTGTTTTTCGACGACCGCGAGCAGGGCCTGCACTTCGTCCCCGCGCCCGTGGAGATGCATCCGGGACGCTGGTATCACGTCGTCTTCACCTGGCGCGGTCCCGACATCGCGATCTATCTGGACGGGACGCTGAGGGGACACACCATCGGCCGCCCGCTCGTCCCGAACGGCCGGACCGAGGCCGATCGGTTCGTCTTCAACGCCTCCGAGACGATCGGCCTGATCGACGAGGTCCGGATCTACGACCGGGCGCTCCTGTCCGAGGAGGCGTCCAATGCCTACTGGCGCTATCGCGACCCGGCGAAGCTCATCGCCGACGTGCGGCTGCCGGCACTCGACCTGATCGGCGAGTACCTGCCGAGCCGGCAGGCGATCCGTTACACGGTGACACCTCGTGACGTGTCCGACGACGCCGCGGCCGTCCGTTTCGCGCTGCGAGACGAGAAGAACACGCTCGTGAGCGAGGTCCGCACGGCCTGGGCCGAGCCCCTGGTCGGCGAGTTCGAACTTCCCGAACTGGCGGATGGCGCGTACACGCTGACGCCGATCCTCGTCGCCCGGGACGGTCGGGAACGGCCCGGGCGGTCGTTCCCGTTCCTGGCGCGGCGTTTCCCCTGGGTGGGGAACACGCTGGGGATCACCGACGAGGTCTTCCCGCCGTTCGAGCCGGTGACGGTCCAAGGGCGGCGGGTCGCGGTGGTCGGCCGCACGATGACGTGGAACGACTTCGGACTGTGGGACGAGGTCCAGACCCTCGGCCGCGACCTGCTCGCCGCCCCGATGCGCAGTGCGCTTCGAGACGGCGGACGGTCCCGGTACCTGGACCCGGTCCGACGGCCATCTCGCCACGAGGACCGCCGGGCGCGCCGTGTTCGAAGGGACCGCCCAGGCCGATGCTGTCACCCTCAAGGCACGCTCCGCGATCGAGGTGGACGGCTGCATGCGGGTCGATCTGACGCTGGCGCCGGGGCGATCCCCGGTCGAGGTCCGCAAACTCTGGATCGAGATCCCGCTCAAGGACGCCGAAGTCCCGTTGATGCACGCGATCGGCGACGGGCTCCGAAATAACTACTCGGGCGCGACGCCGGCCGGACAGGGCGTGGTCTGGGACGGCACGAAAGCCGCCCGCTCGGCGCGGTGGCGCAACGCCTTCGTCCCCTACATCTGGCTCGGCGCGGCCGAACGCGGGCTGGCCGTCTTCGCCGAGAACGACCGCGGCTGGATCACCGAGAAGGCCCGGAGCAAGACGCCGATCCAGGAGTTGATCCGCGAGGACGGCCGGTTGATCCTGCGCGCGTACCTGATCAATCGGCCGGCGGTCCTGACCGAGCCCCGCACGCTCACCGTCGGTCTTCAGGCGTCACCCACCAAGCCGATGCCCGAGGACTGGCGCCGGCGCCTGCCGGATGCGCCGGGAGGGCTGGCGGTCGTCCCGTGGGGCGGTCTGCAATGCGCCTCGCAGGGACCGTTCGCCGACGACTGGACGATCGTCGAGAAGGTGCTGGAGGCGCACCGCGGTCAGCCGTTCGACGAGGACTGGCTGGCCGATTACGCCCGGCGGCATCAACCGCCGCGCGTCCACGGCGAGGCCGACTGGACCTATTTCATGCACCACTTCGCCCAGCGGGCCAAAGACGTGGGGTTATCCCGCCCCCTGGCGGTCTACCAGGAGGAGATGCGCGCGGCGCATTCCCGCCCCGAGTGGATCGTCTACCAGGACGAGTGGAAGACCGACGACGGCCCGCGGGCGCGCAACGAACCGGACGGCCTCGATCTGCGCGGCGGTCATCGTGCGCTCAGCGACATCTCCGAGATCACCTTCCCCCGCTCCTACGCCGACTTCGGCGTGTGGATGGCCAACGAATGGCTCCGGCGCGGTATCAGCCTGTACTGGGACAATACATATCTGTATCCCTCCTATAACACCCTGACGACCGCCGCCTATCGTGCCGAGGACGGCTACATCCAGCCGGCCTTGACCATCTGGAACGTGCGCGAGTACCACAAGCGGGTCTGGCACCTGCTCCAGCAGCGTCGTCGGGAGCGGCCCGAGCCCCTCGAATGGACGCTGCACATGACCAACACGCTCGTCCTGCCGGTCCACACCTGGGGCACGGTCGACCTGGATCATGAGCTGGCCGTCGCGCGGCCGTTCGCGCCCGAATGGCTCCAGGCGGAGACCATCGGCCGCCAGGTCGGCAACCTGCCGCTCTCGCTCTATGAAGTTGCCGGGAGGGACAACAAGACCATCCGCTCCCTGCCCAGGGACCAGGCCGATCGCATCGAGTGGGGCCTGCGGGCGGTGCACGAGATCCAGCGCACCGGGCCGCAAGAGAAATGGCTCCGGGACTTCGGGTACGGCGACCCCGTGGTGACGGTCCACAACTACTGGGAGGATCATCCCCTCGTGCGGGTGACGCCCGGTTCGGTGAAATGGCTGGCTTTGACTCGCCGCGACCCGGACGCGATGCTCCTCGTCCTGGCCAGTTGGTCCGAGACGCCCGTGACGGCGACGGTGCGCATCGAGGGAGCGCCCGCGGGCCGGCACGTGTCCGATGCCGAGACCGGCGAAATCCTGGCCGAATCGGCCGGGACGACGCTCGACGTACCTCTGGACGGCCCCTGGGGAAACCGCATTCTTCGCATCGGGCAGACAAGCGGAAAGCCGCGATGATGCGGACCCTCACGTCAGGGCCGGGCGACTCGGAGATCGAACCATAAGAGTCTGTTCCAAAAGCCCCGAAGGGGCGAAAGTGAATAGCCCGGGGCGTCAGCCCCGGGAACCGGAAAGCTGCGACGAGAGAGTCTTCCTCCGAAGCCCCGAAGGGGCGACAGAAGGGCCTGTGGGACAAAGACATCGGCCGCCCCTTCGGGCTTCGGAGAGGGCTTGTAGCGCGTCGTTTCCGGTTCCCGGGGCTGACGCCCCGGGCTATTCACTTTCGCCCCTTCGGGGCTTTTGGAACAGACTCTAAAGAACCGCTTCGTGGGCCGTCACGACGGCCGCCCCCCCGAGGCGTTCGACGAATACATCCGATCGCACCGTGACTGGATGCTACGGCTGATGGATCGCCAGTTCGGACGCCGCCCGTCTTGAGGGCGGCGACGCCATCGACGCCGGCGGCAGGACGGGATCGCCCGCGTTCGATGAGAGGCCACACGTGGGCGAGAAGGACAGGCCAGAATCGCGGGAAGCTGGAGGACTGTCTGGTGATCTCGGTGCACGACCATGGATGAGGCCGATCAGCCCGGCGAGGCGCGATTCGATTCCGCGCTCGGCGCCTGGGTCCTGACCCGCTACGCGGACGTTTCCGCCGCCCTGCGCGACCCGCGATTGTCGGTCTCGGGCACGAGCGCCGACGGGGATGCGGCGCACGTCGCGGTGCGCGACGCGGCCGCGCACGCGCTGTCCGCCGGCACGGCTGGCCGCCTGGCGCGCCGAGGCCGAGGCGTCCGCCCGCGTCCTGACCGAGCGTCTGCCCGCGGGCGTGCCCGTGGACCTGGTGGGGGCGTTCGCCCGGCCCTGGTCGGTCACGCTCGCGGTCCGAGCGACCGGCGCCCCGCCCGCGGACGCGGAACGACTCGACCGGCTCGCTCGAGACGTGTTCCTGGCGGCGGCCTCGTGCGACGGATGCCGGATTTCCGCCGCGGGCGCAGGCCGCGGTCGCGGAGCTGGCGAGTCGCTTTCCGGGTGCGGGTGCGTCCGCCGATGTGCAAACCTACGTCGCGCTCTCGCAGACGCTGCCGTGCTTCCTCGCCAGCGCGTGGCTCGAGCTGTTCCGGCGTCCGGATGAGGCCGACCGCTTGCGCAGCGCAGCCCGAACTGATGCCCGGGGCGGTCGAAGAGCTGTTGCGTCACGCCGGCCCCGCCCGCGCGGTCTTCCGGCACGCGCTCGCCGAGACTGTCGATCGGCCGCGCGCGCGTCGCCCCGGGCGATCGCGTCATCCTGATGCTCTCGGCGGCCAACCACGACCCGGCGCGGTTTCCGGAGCCCGGCCGGCTCGACGTCCGCCGCGACGCCGCGGGGCACCTGGCGTTCGGCGGAGGAGCGCACTCCTGTCCCGGTGCGCCGTTGATCCGCATGGCGGTCGCGGTCGCGACGGACGCGCTGCTCAGCATGACGAGCGCGGTCGAACTGGTCGGCGAGGTGGAGTGGATCGGCGGATTCGCGATCCGAGCGCCGGCATCGCTTCCGGTGGTGCTGCGACGCGAGCCGCTCGACTCTCTTCCCTCGACTGCGTAGCCGGCTTCCTCGATCCCCCGGTTCCGTTTCTTCGTGTCGTTCGGTACAGAGGGGCCTTTCTGTGTAGTGGCGGCCGTCGCGGCCGCTCCGGTTCGGGAACCCGGAGCGGCCGCGACGGCCGCCACTACACAGAAGACCCCTTCTCGTACATCCTCTCAGGGCGTGAACTGGGGAACGTTCTGTGCTAGTTTATTGAGCCGGGATCGCCCGACCACGAACGTTGCGTCTGACTGTGCCTCGACCGATCCGATGTCCATGCCAAGGAGTCCCTCGATGAGAAGAATCTCCAAGACTGCGCCGCGCGGCTTGTCCTCGCACTGCTTGCCAGCAGCCTGGGGATCGCGTTCTCGGCACGGGCCGATTTCCGACCGCCCGCGGTTCCCCTCGTCACGTACAATCCGTTCCTCAGCATCTGGTCGGAAGCCGACCATCTGAACGACGCGACCACGAAGCACTGGACACGGCACGACCATGCGCTCGTGAGCCTGATCCGCATCGACGGGAAGACGTACCGGCTGATGGGCGTGGAACCGAAAACGGCGCCGGCCTTCACGCAGAAGTCCGTCGTGGTCTTGCCGACACGCAGCATCTACGAGTTCGAGGACGCGGGCGTCCACGTGACGATGACCTTCATGCAGCCCGCGCTGCCCGACGATCTCGACGTTTATTCGTGGCCGCTGAGCTACATCACCTGGAATGTCCGCTCGTGCGACGGCGCGAAGCACAAGATTGAACTCTATGACAGCACGAGCTCGCAACTTGCCGTGAACAAGACCACGGAGCTTGTCGAGTGGTCGCGGCAAACGGCCGGCGATTTGACGCTCTTGCGCGCGGCACGCAAGCGCAGAGTGTTCTCGGCTCCAGTGGCGACGATCACCGCATCAACTGGGGCTACGCCTACGCCGCTGCGCCGCGCGGGCAATCGACATCCGCGATCGGCGCCAGCGCGGTTCTGGAGAACACGTTCGCCGAGAACGGCGGCCTGCCCGCGGCCGACGATGCGCGCATGCCCCGCGCGGCCAGCGACGCCGAGCCCGTGATGGCATTCGCGTTCGCGCTGGGCAGCGTCGGCGGACAAGCCGTCGAGCGGCAGGTGATCGTCGCGTACGACGAGATCTTCGCGATCAAGTATTTCGGCCAGAAGCTGCTCCCCTACTGGGCGCGGAACGGCGTGAAGATCGCCGGACTCTTGCAGACCGCGTCGCAGGACTACGCGAAGCTGCTCGCGCGATGCGAGGCGTTCGACAACGAGTTGATGGCGGACATGACCAGGCTCGGTGGCGAGAAATATGCGAAGATCACCGCGCTCTCCTACCGCGAATGCGTCGCCGCGAACGGCCTCGCCGCCGATGCGAACAAGCAGCCGCTGTTCTTCACGAAGGAAAACACCAGCAACGGTGATATCGCGACGGTGGACGTGTTCTTCCCCATGGACCCGATCTGGATCCTGCTCAGTCCGACCCTGGCGAAGGCATCACTGGTTCATGTGCTCATGTACTCCGAATCACCGCACTGGAAATTCCCCAACGCGCCGCACGATCTGGGGACGTATCCGATCGTCACCGGCCGCGATGACGGCGGCGAGGGCATGCCCGTGGAGGAGAGCGGCAACATGTTGATCCTCTGCGACGCCATCGCGCACGCGGAAGGCAACGCGGACTTTGTCGCGCCCTGGTGGCCGGCGCTCACGCAGTGGGCGAAGTACCTGGAAAAGTACGGCCTGGACCCTGAGGAGCAGCTTTGCACGGACGATTTCATGGGCCATCTCGCGCACAACGCGAATCTCTCCGTGAAGGCGATCCTCGGCCTCGCGGCCTACGGCGATCTGTGCCGGATGCGCGGCGATGAGGACACCGCGAAGAAGTACGCCGGCCTGGCGAAAGCCGACGCGGAGCACTGGATGAAGGTCGCCGCCGAGGGGGATCATTACCGGCTCGCGTTCGACAAGCCGGGAACCTGGAGCCAGAAATACAACCTCGTCTGGGACCGCATCCTCGGCTTGAACGTCTTCCCGCCGTCCGTCGCGCGGAAGGAAGTCGCGCACTATAAGAACGTGATGCTGCGCTACGGCGTGCCGCTCGATTCGCGCACGCACTTGACGAAGACCGACTGGTCGTTCTGGAGCGCGACGCTGGCGGAGAAGCCGTCTGACTTCGAAGCCATCATCGCGCCGATCTACGACTACCTGAACGAAACGACCGCGCGTGATCCGATCGCCGATTCGTATGTGACCGACAAGGTCCAGAGCGGCGGCATGCACGCCCGGCCGGTTGTCGGCGGATTCTTCATCAAGATGCTGACCGACCGCGCGACCTGGAAGAAGTGGGCCTCCCGCGATCACCTGAAGCCCGCGAACTGGTCGCCGCTGCCCACGCCGCCGAAAACCAGCATGGTCGTGCCCACCCAGCAGACGTGGCACTACACGACGCGGAAACCCGCGGACAACTGGACGAAGACCGATTTCGACATGACGGGTTGGAAGGAAGGCCGCGCCGGTTTCGGCACGCGTCCGCCGGGATTCGTCCAGCACATCGGAATGGAAGACCGACGACATCTGGCTGCGCGGCGAGATCACGATCCCCGAGGGAGCGCATCCCAATCTCCAATTCATCGTGCTATCACGACGAGGATGTGGAGATTTACGTCAACGGCATCCCGGCCGCGACGGAAGGGGGTTTCACGACGAGCTATGTGCCGCTGGAAATCTCGCGCGAAGCGCGTGCCGCGATGAAACCCGGCGCAAGATCCTGGTCGCCGTTCATTGTCACCAAACAGAAGGCGGCCAGGGCATCGACGTCGGCCTCGGTGACGTGGCGGAATAAGTGTACGTGTCGCGCGTCTCCTGGGCCTGTTTTCGTTGCGCGGCGGAGCCGCAACCCCTTGTGTCCGGGTGGCATGCCCACGTCTGCGTGGGCATGTCGGCGCGCCCCGGCGCGGGGGACCATGCCCACGCAGACGTGGGCATGCCACCCGACCTCTCCCGCCAGGGGAGAGGTGTTCGGACGGCCGGTTCGTCCCACCTCTCCCCTCGCGGGAGAGGTCGCCTGCGCAGCAGGCGGGTGAGGGGGGAGCCACTCCTGTGCCCAACGCATCCGTGAAGTCGCTCTAGCCTTTCAAATCCACGACGTAGCGGAAGCCGACGGTGGCGCAGCGATCCAGTCCGGCCCAGGTCAACAGACACTTCGCCCCGAAAGCCGACCCAGCTACCGAACACGTTGTCCCAGACCATCGTGCCCGTGCCGTTCATGAAGGCCGTCTGGAACTCGGGACTGCGGTCGCGGTGCCCGCGCGACGTGGTGGAGCTGGTGCCGGCGTTCGAGCCACTTGTTGCGAACCACTCCGGGCACCGCGCTGTCCACGAAGCCCTGCGCCCAGGCCAGGTGGTGGTCCGCGATCCGCGTCATCTCAACCCGGTGAAGTTCGACGCCGAGGCAGGGCGAACTGGCGCAGGACGCGGGCATGAAGTATTACCCCGGCAAAGAAGATCTCCTGTAGGTCGGACAATCCTGTCCGACAGGCCGGGGGAGTCGGACAGGATTGTCCGACCTACTTTCTTGCCGGGGTAATATCTGGTGATCACCTCCAAGCACCACGACGGCTTCGCGATGTTCGGCTCCCAGGCGGAGCGCTTCAACATCGACGTCGTCCATCGAGGCCCGAACGTAATGTGCGACATACAGGTCGAGGTCACCGTCGCCGTCGGCATCGAAGAAGCTGGCGCAGGTGCTCCAGCCGGGATCCGCGACGCCGGTCCGTTCGGCCACTTGCTCGAAAGTGCCATCCCCCCGGTTCCGGTAGAGCCGATTCGGCCCGAAATTGGTGACATAAAGATCGACATGCCCGTCGTTGTCCTAATCGCCGGCGAGACGCCGCAGCCCCAACTCTCGTCGGCGACGCCGGCCCGCCAAGACACCGCGGTCACGTCCTCGCAGCGATCAGTAATTCGCCGCGAACAGGGCCGGTGGAAGGATTACGCGGGAAAACCTGGGCGTGCCCCGCACGGGAACACCTGTACCCACGAAACCCTGGCCCAGAATGCGGCGTTGAATCCCTTGGGGCTGCCGCACGGCCATCCGATCCCTCCTGGACGAGAAGACGGGATTTCGGGTAACCACGACGTGGGCGCCCGGGAAGATGGACATCCCGCTGATCATGACGACGCCTGTGGCGTTCGCCTGAACTGGAATAACCTCGACGGTGAGCCGATACTAGAGAGAGTTGCTGCGCATGGCGGGAAAAAGGAAAGGATAGGAAAGATGCGCCGTGTCAGGGTGATCGTGCCATTCGTCGGCGGCGACCGCGACGATCGACCGGGCCGAACCGTTGCCCGGGGTGACGACGGATATCGACCGCAAGTCGCTTCGTTCGCGGTGCCACGGAGAACTCCGACGGTCGGCATTGTCTGATGTGTCTATTGTCTTCTCAGGTGTATTTTATGAAGATGACGGCAAGAAGACGGCCTGGTGGGAGTTGGTAATTTGCATGCAAGAGGAAAAGCCGTGACCGAACCTGCTGTCCACCATCCCGCCCATCCGCTCGGCTCGCGAGCGCGCGTGCTGCTGACCAGCGTCTTCGGCCCGTTTGCGCAGTGATGATCCGTACGGCAGTCGCCTGATCAACCCGATGGAGCTCTATCACAATCAGGTGACACGGGTCCAGCACGCCTTCTCGCTGCGCGCCTTTCATCGGTCCTGGGGCCTGATGCTCATCCAGGTGAACATCGAGGCCCCCTGCACGCTGCTCGACTTTCCCTCGGAAGAGAGGTTCGTCGAGGAACTCAGGACGAGGGAATACGACATCATCGGCATCAGTTCGATCATGTCGAACCTGTTCAAGGTGCGGAGGATGTGCCGCCTGATCCGCAAGCACCAGCCGAAGGCCACGATCGTCGTCGGTGGACACATCGCGAACGTGCCGGACTTGACACGATGCGCCAACGTGGACCATGTCGTTCAGGGAGAAGGCGTGCGCTGGATGCGCAGGTTCCTGGGAGAGGATGAGAACCAACCGGTTCTTCATCCCCGGAGCATCACGTACCTTTCGTCACGGATCATGGGTGTGTCCCTTCACGACCACCCCGGGTTGGACGAAGCGACGCTCATTCCGTCCGTGGGATGTCCGAAGGGCTGCAATTTCTGCTCCACGTCGGCCCTGTTCGGCGGCAAGGGAAAACACATCGAGTTCTACCGGACCGGCGACGAACTGTTCGAGATCATGTGCGCGTTGGAGTCGGACCTGGGCGTCCGCGGCTTCTTCGTCATGGACGAGAACTTCTTGATCAACAAGGAGCGTACGCTCCGTCTGCTTCGACTGATGGAGGAGCACGGCAAGCCGTGGCACCTGAAGGTCTTCAGCTCCGTGGACGTGCTCCAGCAGTACACCATCGAGCAACTGGTCGCACTCGGCGTGACGTGGGTCTGGATGGGCTTGGAGGGAAAGGACGCCCAGTATGCGAAGCTGCGCGGACCGACACGATCCAACGGGTGCGCCCTGCAACGCCACGGCATCCACGTGCTCGGTTCCAGTATCATCGGCCTCAAGGAGCACACGCCCGGGAACATCGATGAAGTCATCGATCACGCGGTCGCCCATAACTCGGATTTTCATCAGTTCATGCTCTACACGCCGATCCCGGGAACTCCGCTTTACTCCGCGGAGGAGGCCAAGGGCACGCTGCTGGGCGTGGCCGAACTACCGGTGGCGGACATTCACGGACAACTGAAGTTCAATTTCCGGCACCCTCATATCCGGGAGGGGCAGGAAGGCGAGTTCCTGCTGCGCGCGTTCGAGCGGGACTTCGCGGTCAACGGCCCGAGTGTCGTCCGCATCATCCGCACGCTGCTGCGCGGTTGGAAGTCGTACAAGGACCACTCCAATCCGCGCATCCGCGATCGCTTCGCGCATGAGGCCTCCCCTCTCGCCGTTGGGTATGCGGGGGCGCTCTGGGCCGCCCAGCGCCGATACCAGGACGATCCCCATCAGTCGCGCTTGATCTCCGAAGTCCAGGACGAACTGTATGCCGAGTTCGGTCGGCGCGCCCGCTTGGCCGCGGCGATCGTCGGTCCCTCCCTCGAAGAAGCCTTGCGGTCGGAGGAGCAACGCTTGCGGAACGGTTGGACCTATGAGCCGCCGACATTCTTCGAAACGAACTCGCCCGACGGTCCCGAAACGGCGGTACGGGTCGCAGGCATTGCGGCCAACACCACGTCCCGGAGCATACCCAAGACGCAACGCGCCGTTTCGGCTCTCTCTGCGGGAGAGGGAATCGACGCGCCGGGGCATTGAGGAGTCCCCGGCACGCCACACAGGAATTCTGGCGTGAGTTCCAGCGAACGGGTGGCCGGGTGGATCGGAATCAGCCGAATGTGGGATAGCCGCCCCCGGCTGTCCCTGTCCCGGATCAGAACAGCCGGGGGCGGCTGTCCCACACGGCACCGAGCCAACCGCTGGCCAGACGGGTCCCGATCGCCTTGCTACAGTCTCTTCTTTTCCACTCGTTCTTGACCCGGCCACCCCGCCGCGCTGGCGGTCCATTCCTCACTCACTGGGGGCTTCGCGGACCGGCCTCATGATAACGGACCAGCAGGCTGGCCCCGCGTTCCGGGATCATGAGGGGAAAGTCGTGCGCCATGATCCGGCCGGTCATCATCTTGACGGTCGCCTGGCGGTGTTCGTCGAGGAACGTGACCTCGTACGTGGCGTCGGCCTTCAGACCGCCGAGCGGCACACTGAGCGCCAGGGTGTTGCACTGTGCGCGGCGAAAGGCCAGCACTAGCCCCGCGTCGAGGTCGGCCCGGTGCATCTGGTAGGCGAGGAACTGGTCGGGCGCGGTCGAGCAGGCCGTCAGAGGGTAGAAATCGCCATAGAAATACTTCTGGTTTGCCTTGACCTCGGCGATGGCTTGCCGGGCGGCTTCGGGAGCGTAGCCCGGGGCCAGAAAATCGTACTGCACGATCGCGCCGGCCGAGGTGCTGCGCATCTCGTAGGCGTCAGGCGTCCAGGCGCAGATCTCGTGCAGCGGCAGGAAGAAGTTCATGCCGAACGCCTGCGACTGGTGCCAGTCACCGCGGCCCGTGGTGCAGGCCGTGTCGCTCCGCCAGAGGGCGATCGAAGCGCTGGATGGTCTCCAGGTCGATCCGCCGGCCGCCGCTGGCGCAGTTGTCGATGAACAGGCCGGGACGGCTCGCGCGGATCTCGTCCCAGAGCGCGTAGTGCCCCTCGACGTAGCGGATCTCGGTCATGCCCTGGCGCTCGGGCGGGTCGTTCTGCCGCCAGAAGGGCAGGGGGTCCATGTTGAAGTCATTGCGGTACCAGTCCATGCCGAAATCTCGAATGCGCGCGATGAGCAGGTCGGCCAGCCAGCGCCGGGCGGCCGGGTCGTCGAGCTTGAACAGGCCGCCGTTGGTGCCTCCCGAGACGAACTCGGGATGCTCGCGCGCGATCGCCGTGCCGGGGGCGACCCGCTCGGGCTCGAACCAGACGATGAACTTCATGCCCAGCTTGTGGCAGGCATCGCTGACCGGCTTGAGGCCGTGCGGGAACGCGGCGGGCTTGCAGAACCAGTTGCCGACCCCATTCGGAAAGTTGCCGGTGAACCAGGCGGCGTCGAGCCAGAGGAACTCGCAGCCCGCTTTGGCGGCCACTGCGGCGGCATGAAGCTGGCCGGCTTCCGTAGGCCAGGACGGGTGGGCGTTGTAGCGGTCGTATCCCTGCCAGAAGATGGGTACGGCCAGCGGGCGGTTCTCCTGCCGCGGCGTGTAGTGGAACAGGATCAGCCGCCGGAAACGGTTGTGCGCGGCCTGCCGGTCGCCCTGCCAGGACATCAGGAGGATCCGCGGGCTCCGGATCGACTCGCCCGGGTGCAGCCGGAGGTGGGTCCGCTCCATGCCCGCGCGGAGCCGCGTCGATCCGGTCCGATCGCGTTCGAGTGCGGCCGCCCACTGGCCGGACCAGCCGATGGCCGCGAACAGCCCGCGGCCATCATACTCGAAATTGAAGAACGGGAACGTGCCATTGGACGGACGTCCGCCGTTGGGCGCCAGGTGAAGGGCGCTGCCCGCGGCGAGAGGCATGTCCAGCGGCACGAATGACCGCGGGCTGCAATCGTCGCCCGCCAGCGTGTGCAGCATACCCGGGCGGTCCGCCTGACTGGTCCGGAGCGAGACATCCAGGGCCTGGATGTCCGCGATGATCTCGCTGTCGTTTGTGCCGGTGTTCTCGAAACGCAACACCCAGTCGGCCGCCGGATAGCGCGTGTAGACCGCCAGCTCGGCCGCCACGCGCAGGCCCGAGTGAGGATCGGTCCACGCGACCTGGTGCACGGTCTTGCCCGGCAGCGGCTTGCTCTCAACCGTGCGCGGCCAGTCCTTCAAGAGTTGCGCCGACGACTTGCCGCCAAGGACGAACGAAAACGGTGGCCCCCCGGGAGCGAGGATCGGCCCGGAGTCGCCCTGATCGAGCCACCATGTTCGGCCTTGAACCGCAAGGACCTGCGCATCGGCCCAGTCGGCATGGTCCCAGCCGGTGCCGTCGGCGGTGGCATCGGTTTTCAAGACGATCTGCGACGTGCCCGCGGGGATCGGCACATCGATCGCTACGGGCTCGTCGCCGACGTGCAAGGTCGCCGTGCGCACCGCCTCCTTGCCGCCGATCTCCACGACGAACTGCACGCTGCCCTTGCCGCTGCTGCGGGTCACGGGATTGTCGTCGAGACCGGCCATCGCTTTGAATCTTTGGGCGCCGCGGGGCAAGCCGACGACGATCTCGCTGTTGGCGTGCGTGCCGAGACCATGAGCGAACGCGCGGCCCTGGAGGCGGATGGGTGACTCCATGATCGACTGCCGGAGCCGCATGACGTTGTGGTCTTGCCGCTTGACCTGAAGCGTGACCCGGTCCGGCGCGGCCTGCGGCGGCTTGCTTTCGAAGCCACTCCCGGCCCACGCGGCCATCTCGGCGATCTCGGCCGGCGGGGCCATGATCGCGTCGTCGGGGGCGTCGGCGGGGATGTCGGCCAGGTCCAGGGCCCGGCCGGGGCCGCCGAGTGCGCACAGCGCGGTCACGATCGAAAACACGCACACGCGACGCTTCATGGCAAGGCTCCTTGTGGTCAATTTCACGCCCACGCCCATTTTCGTGGCGGTCCAGGCCCTCATCGCTCTCCACCCGCGGCGTCCGACGCCATCTCCGGCCGCGCCGCCCGTAGAACCGGCCGAGGACGCGTGGCGGCACGCCCAGCCAGAAGAGGATCTGGAGCGCTGTCCAGCGCGTGAACACCGCGGCGAAGCTCCGGCCCTCAAAATTCCGCGCGGAGGTGACAACCGTACTCGGAACACACACGAAGCGCCCGGATCGGCGGAGTCGCCGCAACAGATCCAGGTCCTCAAAGATCGGCAACGGGCGGAATCCGCCCGCCCGAGCGTACACCTCGCGGCGCACGAAGAGAGCCGAATCGCCGTAGCGAATCCCGAGCCAGCGCAGGCGGGGATAGAGCCAGGTGAGGAATCGCGCCGACCGGCCGCCACCGTCGAAGGCCAGCCGGAAGTTCCCGGCAACCACGCGCGGGTCTTCGAGCGCCTCCAGAATCTGTTCGATGCCATCGAGGGGCGGATGTGTATCGGCGTGGAGGAACCAGAGCACGGCGCCCTCCGCGGTTCCGGCGCCAGCGTGGAGCTGCGCTCCGCGACCGCGCGCGGCGACGACGACGGTGGCGCCGTGCTGCTCCGCAATCGCGATCGTCTCGTCGCGGCTCCCACCGTCGACGACAAGGACTTCGACTTCAACCCCCGTCCGCAACCGTCCCACCGCGTCGAGGGTCGCGCCGAGCCGGTCCGCCTCGTCGAGAGTCGGGATCACGATCGACACGGCGGGATTGCGCGCTTCGTGCGGGGTGTTCTCCATGATCTCGTATCATCCCCTCGACCCGGCCCTCTCGTGTGGAACCCGCGACCGAAGGTAACATGAGAGACCGGTGGCAAACCAGGCCCGGATGGCACTCCCACCCCGCACCCGATGAGGCCCTCTTGAGGAGACGGAATGGGATCGAGCCTCCTTCATCAGCGACATCCCTTCTCGGACGCCGCCCGGCAACGCGAGATCCTCGCTCCCCGGGACCGGCACGCGCCCTTCGGACAGGTCCTGTCCGAGCACAGTCTCGATCCCCTGCGCGCCGCGGGCATCCAGATCCTCCAGATGAACGTCGGCAAGAGGTGTAATCAGACCTGTCGCCATTGCCATGTGGATGCGGGGCCGGACCGCCGCGAGGCGATGAGCCGCGCGACGATGCAGCTTTGCCTGGAGGCCGTTTCGCGCGCCGGATTCCGTGCGTGGACATCACCGGCGGGGCCCCCGAGCTCCACCCGCACTTCCGCTGGTTGGTCGCCGAGGCCCGGTGTCTGGGCGCGCACGTCATCAACCGGTGCAACCTGACGATCCTGTGCGCGCCGGGATATCAGGACCTTCCCGCATTCTTGGCCGGGCAGCGGGTGGAGATCGTCGCGTCGCTGCCGTGCTACACGGCGGGCAATACCGACGCCCAGCGGGGCGACGGCGTCTTCGAGCGGTCGATCGAGGCTCTGCGCCGGCTGAACGAAGTGGGATATGGCTGGCCGGGGAGCGATCTCGATCTGACGCTCGTCTACAACCCGGCCGGACCGCGGCTCCCGCCGAAACAGGACACACTCGAAGCCGATTACCGGCGCGAACTCGCGGCCCGCTACGGGATCGTCTTCAACCGTCTCCACACGATCGCCAACATGCCCATCAGCCGGTTCCTGGACGATCTCGTGCGGACCGGCGCTTTCGATCAATACATGGAGGCTCTGATCGCCGCGTTCAACCCGGCCACGGTCGCGGGCCTGATGTGCCGGACCACCCTGTCGGTCGGCTGGGACGGTCATCTCTCCGACTGCGACTTCAACCAGATGCTCGAACTGCCACTCGCCCCCGGCTGGCCGCGGCACATCGGGGATTTCGCGGAATCGCTCCGGAGCCGGCCGATCCGGGTGGGCCAGCACTGCTACGGCTGCACGGCCGGCGCCGGCTCCGGTTGCCAGGGCGCAGTCGTTCCCTGACGGCCCCGGAAATGCGGAGTGACCGGAATGCCCACCCTGCTCGTCCTGCTGAAGTACCCGTCCCCCGGGACGGTGAAGACACGTCTGGCCGCGTCCCTCGGCGCGGAGCGGGCGGCCGCCTTGTACCGGGAATGGATTGGATTGGTGCTCCACCAGCTCCAACCGCTCCGGGATGCGACCCGCGTCGTCGGGTACTTCGACGGCGCCCCGGAAGCGGCCTTCGCGCCGTGGCGGACGCTGGCGGACGACTGGTGGCGGCAGCCCGCGGGCGATCTCGGGGAGCGGTTGCGCGTTGGTTTCGCGATGGCCCACGCGGTCGGTGCGCCGGTGGTCGCGGTGGGGACGGACTGCCTCGAGCTGGAGACACCTCTGGTCCGCACGGCGTTCGAGACCTTGGCGCAGAAGGATGCGGTCTTCGGCCCGGCGGAAGACGGTGGGTATTACCTCGTGGGGACGGCCCGGGATCTTCCGAGTTTCTTCGAGAAGATTCCGTGGTCCACGCCGTCCACCCTCGCCGCTCACCTGGCCCTCTGCGCAGTCCCACGGCTGGTCCGTCGGCCAGTTGCCCGTCCGGCGGGACATCGACACCTGGGAAGATTGGCGTCGACACGGCCCCCCGGAAGAGGCACGCCGGTAGGAATCGTCCCCGGCGTACAATTCCGCCCTGAGTCCGCGCGCGGAGCGTTCGTATTACCCCGGCAAGAAAGTAGGTCGGACAATCCTGTCCGACTCCCCCGGCCTGTCGGACAGGATTGTCCGACCTACTTTCTTGCCGGGGTAATAGTGGTACAGCCGCGCCAGTTCGTTGCGCTCCAGCCAGCGCGTCCGTTGCCGCGCACTGCGGGCCTGGGTATCGCAGCGGCACGCTTTCCGAAAGGTCAATGCCAGGCCGGCGCGGGCTTGGGGCAGTGTCACGGCCGGTGCCTGCTTTTTTCCCGCGCCGCGTCTCGCCCACCAAGAACCACGCCGCCAGCAGCGACAACGTCATGTGGTGGTGCCAACCCACCCAGTTCCGCGTCGGCACTCTATGCATGCACCCTTGCTTGCGTGGCTGGTCGCGGTGTTCCGCGGGGGCGCATCGATTGTGAAGGACCGCCAGGGCCGCCGTTTCGCGCGGCCGCTCGGAAACGAGGCGAAGCCAATACGCAGGAGGAACGCGGGCCAGCGGCCGGCGATTCGCGGCCGAGAGCATCCCGCAGTTAGCCGGACGGCGACGTCAACGAGCCGCACACCAGGGACGGCGTGACCTGTCCTGCGGGGCTTGGCCATCGCTCCGGGCACGGGGACCGCGAGGTTTCCCCTCTGGAGACACGGCGCGGCATCGTCTGATAATGGACCTTATGTTTCCTTGGCCGGCTTACTGGTGACCGACCGCAACGCACAACGACCGCCCGCAAGCCTTGCCGGCCTGCGGGCGGTCCTTGTGCGTGCGAACGGATCGTCGCGGATCAATGGGCGCCGGACCAGGACGAGTACCAGTTGATCGGGGTCGCGCTGGGGTCCCAATCATCGAGGAGGCCCGAGCTCGGGGCCTGGCTGTTCACGCTGCTGGTGGTGGTGGTGGGCGTCGGCGCGGTCATGACGGCGGCCTTGGGGACGACGGGAGTCGTGGTCACGGTGGCCTGGCGGGGAGCCGCCGCGGCGGCCGGCGCGGCGACGACGGCGGGCTGGGCATCCTGGAGGCGGAAGTCGATGTGGACGTTCTGGTCGTTGATGGTGAAGGTGTGGGTTCCCAGGTTCTGACCATTGACGGTCGCGGTGGCCGCGTAGGAGCCGGGGCTGAGGGCAAGCTGATACCCGCCCGCGTCCCAGGTCTGGGTGGTCTGGACCGCGCCGGTCTGCTGGTTGGTGACGCGGATCGTGGCGTTGCCGATGCCCGAACCCAGGGCGAAGTGGCCGGTGCCGGCGCTGTCGTCATAGACGGTGCCGACGAGATCAACGCTCGAGCTGGGGCGGTGGGCAAAGTCAATGGTGACGACCTGCGGGCCGACCTTGGTGGAGGTCGCCACGCCGATACCGACCTCGGAGGCCGAATTCGGGGCGGAGACGCCGACATCGAAGAGGCCCTTGCGGTGGCCGGCGTCGGGCACGCCCCAGTCGATCAGGAAGGACTGCAAGGCGTTGTCGGGCGACTGGGCGTAGGCGAAGGCGTCTTCGGTGGAGCGGGTGGCGCCGTTGTAGCCGACCTGGTTCAACCGGGCGTTGAGATCCTGGCCCTTGGAATTGGTGTGCGACTGGTAACCATTCTGGGCCATATCCTGGCTCTGGCCCTGCGCGGCGTCCGTCAACTGGGCATTGAAGGCCAGGGGCTGCTTGGGAGTGGTCGAGGTAATCGCATTCAGGACCGCGGGCAGGTCCACATTGTAGGCCTGGATGTTGCTCTGGATCAGCGGGTCAAGATGATTCTGCACCCACTGAGCGGCATAGCCGGGATTGGTACGGAAATCATTGATGGTTTCGAGAAGGTACTGGGCGGCCTGCGTGGGACCTCCCGCGCTGAGGACTTCGCGTTGTTCGAGACATTCCACAGTGAGCATCCGTCGCTTGGTCGCCCGAGCCATGAGGACCTCCGTATCGTCGTGCGCCCCGGAGGGCGTGGGCCGTCTCTCGCACTCCCCGGATGGGAGCAAGGAAAGTCGCCGATCCGACGTGTTGAGCCTCCTTGCGTTGGCATCCGTGCCGGCTCGGCGGTTGCCCCTTATGCACGCCATGTGCCAGAACCGTCCGCAGACGCGAGTCAAAGGCCCTTGTTTGGCTCGAACTGGACCTGTCTCTTGATGTTAGAAAAAATCGATCGAAATGGAATGGCGTGAGGCGTCCGCGGCGCGGCCCGAGGACGTGTCAAGATCGATTCGTCCGGCCTCGTGCTGGGTCGTTTTTTACAAGGGGATTTTCCCGAAATTTCTCTCAAGTCTCGCTTTACGTCCACCGACCGAACCCGTTTCGGTCCGTCTGGAGGGGTTGCGCCGGACGTTCTTTCTGGACACGATGGGGCCGCCGCACGTCATGGTCCTCCCCTCGATCGAACGCACGCGGCCTGGGACGCTCTCTAACGGTATTCATGTATCAAGTATGTAATTTTAGCTGATCCGAACCCAAGCGTCCTCCCCTTGCTTGGTGCCCGCGTGTTTCGGGTGAAGGTGCGATCGGCGGACTACGATCATGATGATGCACGACCGCGCCACCGCCGTCCTCTTGTTCTCTGGCAATCCGTCTTGCGTCTACCCCGATCCTGCCCATGGCTGCGCCGAGCGAACCCAATTCCCGGGCGCCGAACGAACCCAATCGCCCCTTGACTTTGTCCCGGAAACCAGGTGTCCCGTGTTACAACCGGTCTTTCCCGACCACCGGACATCATCCCATGGCGACAGGACATCATCCCATGGCGACATCAGAGCCATGCACGATCGCGGCTAAACGTGATTCCTTACAAGGGGTTACGGTGCTATTCCCGGGCCGGTCGCAGGTTCGCGCCGAGCGCGCAGCGCGCGGCCTGGACTTGCGGGTTCCGCGAGCTTGGCGATAATTTGAGGGGCTCGATTGTCCAGCCCGCACGCATCCCGGAGAATCACGGTTCATGGATACGCTGGAGGCGACCCTGGAGCACGTCGGAGCGGCCGAGGCGGGCGGTTCGTTGTCGGCTTCGGCCGCGGCCGGGATCCGTCGCTGGTTGACCGAGGCGCCCTTTGCGGCGTACCGCGCACGCTTGACCGCGGACATCGCGGCCGGTCGCTGGAAAGAGCTCGACGATGCGTTTTATACCGTGTTGCCCTTTGGTACGGGGGGCCGGCGGGGCCGCATGTACCCGGTCGGGACGAACGTCCTGAACAGCCGGACGATCGCCGAGAGTGCCCGCGGGCTGGCCGACTACATCACGGCCCGGAAAGGGGCCGATGCGCCCCGGTCGTGCGTCATCGCCCGTGATACCCGGCACAATTCGCAGGCGTTCGCCGAGCTCTGCGCGCAAGTGCTGGCGGCGGCCGGGTTTCAGGTTTATCTGTTTCCCGAGGCCCGCTCCACCCCCCTGCTCTCGACGGCCGTGCGCCACCTGAAGTGCGACGCGGGCATCATGATCACCGCCTCGCATAACCCCCCGGCGGATAACGGCTTCAAGTGTTATGCGGCCAGCGGCGGTCAGGTCGTCCCGCCCGACGACGCGGGCATCATCGCCTGTGTCGAGGCGGCCTCCGACCGGGAGATCCCCGAGAAGGACTTCGCCCAGGGCCGGTCGGACGGCTCGATCCAGCTCGTCGGTGCCGAGCTGGATGATGTCTACCTGAACGCCGTCGTGGCCGAGTCGGTCAGCCACGCGCGCGGGCTGAAGATCGTCTACACGCCCTTGCACGGGGTGGGGGAAACCTCGGTCGCCGCCGCCTTGAAACGGGCCGGTTTCCCGGACGTCAACGTGCTGGCCTCCCAGCGCACCCCCGACGGCGACTTCCCCAACGTCCCCGGCCACGTCTCGAACCCCGAGATCCCCCGGACGCTGGAGGCGGCCATCGCCGAGGCCAAGACCACCGGCGCGGACCTGGTCATCGCCAGCGATCCGGACGCCGACCGCATCGGCGTGGCCGTGCCCGTCTCGGGTGATCCCAAGGGGGACTGGACCACGCTTTCCGGCAATCAGATCGGCGGCTTGCTCACGGCCTTCATCCTCAAGCAGACCGAGGCCGCCGGCCGGCTCCGCCACGACCATTACATCGTCACCACCCTGGTCACCAGCCAGATGCCCGGGGCCATCGCCCAGCGCGAGGGCGTGCGGGTCGAGGACAACCTGCTCGTCGGCTTCAAGTGGATCGCCGAGCGGATCGACCAGGCGGGCGCGGCCGGCTTTGTGTTCGGCTTCGAGGAGTCGCACGGCTACCTGAAAGGCAATTACGCCCGCGACAAGGACGCCGCCGTCGCCGCGCTGCTCTTCGCCGAGCTGGCCGCCACCGTCAAGGACCGAAAACAGACCGTGCTCGAGTTCCTGGACGATCTGTACATCGACGTCGGCCACTACGACGAGAAGCTGATCAACCTGGGTCTGGAGGGCCGCAAGGGAGCCGAGCAGATCCAGCAGCTCATGGCCGACTTCCGCGAGCTGCCGCCGATGCACGTCGGCGGCCTCGACGTGCTGAGAGTCCACGACTACAAGCTGCACGAGATCCGCCCCGTGGCCGCGCAAGGCAAGACCGAGCCTCTTGCCCGAACCCGACGGCGACTTGCTCATCTTCGCGTTGTCCGCCCCCGGCACGCGCTTCGCCGTCCGGCCTTCCGGGACCGAGCCGAAGATCAAGTTCTACCTGTTCGCGCGGACCGCCACCGACGGCATCCACGACGTCGCCCGGCTGCCTGAGATCAAACGGCAGACCGAGCAGCGGCTTGACGCCATGGCCCGCGACATCGAAAAATACGTCAAGGATGCCCTGATCAAGTCGGAGGGGTAGGGACGGCCGTCCTCGCCTCGGCCCGGCCCGGGGGAGGGAAGCGAGGGACGCATGGCCGACGCCGCCGATTCGACTGCCGCGCTCGGCCCCGCCGCCAAGATCCGCCAGTTTCCGACCGGCCCGGGCGTCTATCTCATGAAGGATGCCCAGGGCCGGGTCGTTTACATCGGCAAGGCCAAGAATCTGCGCGCGCGGGCCGGATCGTACTTCCACAAGACGGCCGCGGAAGACGAACGCATCAAGGACTGGATCGGCGAGGTCGTCGATGTGGACTACCTCGCGGCCGACAGCGAGGTCGATGCGCTCTTGATGGAAGCGCGGCTGATCAAGGACATCCAGCCCAGACACAATGCCGACCTCAAGGATGATAAGTCGTTCCCCTATCTCCAGATCACGACGGGCGAAGATTTCCCCCGCGTCAACTTCACCCGCGAGCCGCTCGAAAGGGGCGTGAAGCTCTACGGCCCCTTCCCACGCGCCAAGAGCCTGCGCGGGGCCATTCAGGTGCTGCAAAAGATCTTCAAGTTCCGCACCTGTTCGCTCGACATCGAGGAGGACAACCCCCGCTGGCGCTGGTTCCGGCCCTGCCTGCTGCACGCGATCGACCAGTGTACGGCCCCCTGTAATTTCCGGATCGACCGCGAGGCGTACCGCCGCGACATCCGCCGCCTGCGGCTGTTCCTGGACGGCCAGAAAGACCAGGTGCTGGCCGAGCTCGAAGCCGAGATGAAGGAGGCGTCCAAGGCGCTCCAGTTCGAGAAGGCGGCCCGGCTGCGAGATGAAATTCAGGCGCTCAAGACGTTGAACCTCCGCGGCGATCTGGCCAAACACGCCCAGCCCGAAGTGTTTTACGTCGATCCGCGCAAGGGCCTCAAGGGTTTGCAGAAGGTCTTGCACCTGGAATCGCTGCCGCGGACGATCCACGGCATCGACATTGCCCACCTGGGAGGCACCGAGACCGTCGGCGCGCTGGTCACGTTCCTGGACGGTCTGCCGTTCAAGCCGGCCTATCGGCGTTACAAGATCCGGAGCGTGGCCGGGGTGGATGATTTCGCGTCGATCCGCGAGGTGGTCTCGCGCCGCATTCAGGGTTTGCGCGAGCGCGACGAGCCGCATCCCGACATCCTGCTGATCGACGGCGGCCGGGGCCAGCTCAACGCGGCGCTCGAAGCCTTCACGGCGCTGGGGGAAACCCCGCCGGTGATCCTCGGACTGGCCAAGCAGAACGAGGAGATCTATCTGCCGGACCGCGCCGAGCCGATCGTGCTGGGCCGCCGGTCGTTCGCGCTGCGGCTGCTTCAGTACGTCCGCGACGAGGCGCACCGCTTCGCCCAGCATTACCATCACATGCTCCGTTCCAAGCGCACCCTGGGAGAAGACGCCGAGTCCTGACCCAACCGTCCAGATTCCTTGACCAGGAGTGCGACGATCGATGAAGGAGTCATCGAGCCCGGGGCCGGCGGCCGACCGCCCGATCAGTGGCCGCGTCTCGGCGCGGTTTGCGGTTCTGCTGTGGCTGGTCTACGCAGCCAACCTGAATACGCTCGGCTCCGGCGATACCACGGCGGCCACCCTGGTGCCCGTGGCGCTGCTCCACGGCGACGGCGTCTACCTGGACCGGTTCGAGCGTCTGATCACGGACGACCAGGGCCTTCTCGAAGGCGACTTCACCCGCTGGCACGGGCACATTGTCCCCCTCTATCCGCTGGCGCCCGGCGTGCTTTTGACCCCGCTGCACGCGCCCCAGGTTGGACTGATGGACCTGTGGAAACCCGGCTGGGAACAGTCGCGTTCGGCGCTCAGCGATCTGGCGTTCCTGGCCAAGAACAGCGTGGCGATGCTGACGGCGTTGATCGGCGTCCTGCTGCTGCAACTGCTGGTGTCTCTGGGGGTCGGTCGATGCGCAGCCTGGTCCGCGACGCTGGCGGCGTGCCTGGGATCGAGCCTGTGGACCACCGCCAGCCAGGCGCCCTGGCAACACGGGCCGGCGGCACTCGCCATCGCCTTGACGAGCGTCCTCCTCTCACCCCGCGAACTGCCGCGCTGGCGCGCGATGCTGGCGGGAGGCGCGGCGGGTTTGCTGGTGGCGTCGCGCGCGATGGACGTGGTGTTCGCGCTGGCCGCCCTGGGCTGGGTCGCGTGGAACCATCCGCGCCGGCTGGCGGCGTTCGGGCTGCCGATGGTGCCGATCGTCGGCCTGCCGATCGCGTTCAATCTGCATGTCTTCGGCTCGCCGCTGGGGGGCATGGCGGTGCTGGAATCTCTGCACCCGAAGCTGCACGCGACGGCCGGGACCTGGACGGGGAATCTCTGGGAGGGGGCCGCGGGGACGCTGTGGAGTCCCTCTCGGGGCCTGTTCGTCTTCTCGCCCTGGACGCTGCTGGCCGTCTTGTGCATTCCCGGGATGCTCCGTCGGCTACCGCGCGGGCATGTGGTGGTCTGGTTCCTGGCGGCGATGGTGCCGTTCGGGTTGATCCTGTCGAAGTATTCGGTCTGGTGGGGCGGCTATTGCTTCGGCCCGCGCTACTGGACCGAGGCCATACCCATCCTGGCGGTTCCGCTCGCGTTCGGTCTTGACGGGGCATTCCGGCGCGGGCGGCTCGCACTGGTGCCGTTCGTCCTGGCAATCGCCTGGTCGGTCGGGGTGCAAGCGATCGGCGCGGCGTGTTTCCCGAGCACCTGGTGTTCGAAGCCGACGAGTATCGACTGGCACCACGAACGGTTGTGGGACTGGCGGGACTCGGAGCTCTCGCGGTGTCTGGCCGAGGGGCCGAATTTCCGATTGCGGCGGATCTTCGTGCGGATGGGAGTGCTCCCGAAGAAACCTGTCCCGACGAACCGGCGGGCATTTGATACAATCCAACCGCGAGAAGAACGGGGAGGCGAGTTCATCGGCCTGGAGTCAGGAGGGAATGAGCGGGTCCGATCCCTGGGTCAATCCGATCGTCTCCACGCCTGGACAAACTCAGTTGGACGTCGATCCGACCCGGCTCCGGCCGGCTCGTGATGACTTGATTCGTCTGCGATTGGAGGCTCAGCGGGCTTTGCTCCGGTCGGGACAGACTCGTTGGACACCGATTCAAGTGACTCCCGATGGGGTCATCGTCGATGGTCATCATGCTGTCCGAGCCGCTGCGGAGGAGGGCCAGACCGTGATTGTCGTGGTCTCGGCACTGCCGGCCAAACCGAAAGCCCGATCCATCATGGATTTGCCCGTGAGGTGATATGATGCGCTGCCCCGCGGAGATAGCCGATATTTTGGTGGCGCTTCTCGAACGTGGTCTGCTCCGGATCCGCGCCCTGGGTTGGGAAGGTCGGGCCGAGCCATGCGCGGTCGAGGCCGATCACCTCCATAACCTCCCCGCCCTGCTTGCAGACTTCTCGCGAGAGCGACTTGTTTATTACTGGCAGATCGAACGGGCCTCGTACATCGACCGTCTTACCCCTGATGACGTCTCCGACTGGGAACCGCTCTGGCGGCGGCTGGAACCGTACGTGGTGCGTCCGGAAATCTTGATTCCAAATCGTTGAGTCCCGATGATCCTCCTTTCCGCCCACGACCTCGGCCGCCAGTATGCCGGCGATCCCATTTTCACGGGGCTTGCGTTCGAGGTCCGCGCCGGTGATCGCATCGGTCTGGTCGGGACCAACGGCGCGGGCAAGACAACCCTGCTGCGGTTGCTGGCCGGTCAGGATCGGCCCGAATACGGCCAGATCTACGTCCGCCCGGGGATTCGCGTCAGCCTCTTGCGACAGCATCCCGAGTTCGGTCCCGACGAGACGCTGCTCGACGTGGCCCGGTCCGGCCTGGCCTCGCTCGTCGATCTTCAGCGCGAGCTCGAAGAGGCCGCCCGCGAGCTGTCCGAAGCCGACGACGAGACCGACCGCCTCCGCGCCATGCGCCGGTACACGGCCATCCAGGACCAGATCGAGCACCAGGACGCCTACACGATCGACCACCGCGTCGAGGAGATCCTGTCCGGTCTCGGCTTCGGCACGGCCGATTTTCCGCGCCCCGCGTGCACCTTTTCGGGAGGCCAGCAATCGCGGCTGATGCTCGCCAAGCTCCTGCTCGAAAGCCCCGACCTGATGCTTCTGGACGAGCCCTCGAACCATCTCGACATCGAGACGACCGAGTGGCTCGAAAGCTACCTGTCGCGCCAGCCGGTCGCCATGGTCGTGGTCAGCCACGATCGTTATTTCCTGGACGCGGTTGTCTCCCGCATCTGGGAGTTGCACCGGGGGCAACTGACCCCCTACCCCGGCAATTACTCGCAATACTGGAAGCTGCGCGAGGAACGGGCCAAGGTCCTCGAACGGCAGGCCGAGCGGCAGGCCGAGCAGATCGCCGACTTGCAGGAATACATCGCCAAGTACGCCGCCGGCCAGCGTGCCAAGCAGGCCAAGGACCGCGAGAAGAAGCTGGAACGTATCGAGCAGGTCGAGACGATGCACGAGATCGTCGGCCCGCCGATGGGCTTCGGCGAGGTGGACCGCACCGGCGATGTCGTCGTCGAGGCGCGCAAGGTCGCCAAGGCGTATGACCAGCCGCTCTTTGAGGATTTCAGCCTGGCCGTCGAGCGCGGGCAGTGTGTCGGCATCCTCGGGCCCAACGGCTCCGGCAAGACGACGCTGGTGAAGATCCTCATCGGCCGGCTCAAGCCCGACCGGGGCGAGGTCCGGATCGGGCACAAGGTCCAGATCGGCTACTACGACCAGGGACTCGAAACGCTTCCCCCCGATACCCCCCTGCTCCGCGCGATCCGTCCGGAAGACGATCCCACCTGGATCGATCAGGATACCCGCGACCTGCTGGCGCGGTTCGGACTGACCGGCGATCGGGCGTTCCAGACCGTCGGGCAGCTCTCCGGCGGCGAGACCGGCAAGGCGGCGCTGGCCCGGCTGGCGGCCACGTGCGCAAACGTCCTGGTCATGGACGAGCCGACCAACCACCTCGACCTCTGGTCGTGCGCCTCGCTCGAACGCTCGATCCGCGAGTTCGAAGGCACGGTGCTGGTCGTCAGCCACGACCGCTACTTCCTGAACCAGGTGGCCGACCGGATCATCGCCATTGCCGACGGCCGCGCCCGGGTCATCGAGGGGGATTACGAAACCTACCAACGGCTGGCCAAGCTCGAACAGGACGCGGCCGCCGCGGCGGCCACGCGGTCGGCCGCCCCCACGGCGCTGGCCGCGACCGCCACGGCTGCCAGCAACAAACGCAAGCGCAAGTTCCCGTATCGCAAGCCGACCGACATCGAGCGCGAGATCGCCACGACCGAGACCGAGATCGCCGCGCTCGAAGCCGCCCTCGCCCTCCCCGATACCTGGCGCGATGCCGATCGCGCCCGTTCGACCCGCGAGCGTTACGATCAGCTCCAGGCCGGTCTCGCCAGCCTGTACGAGCACTGGGAGGAAGCTCTAGAATTGAATACCTGAAAAAGGTCTCGCCCTGTTGTAGGGTGGGCTTGGCCCACCAATCCACAAAGCCAGTGCAAGGTGGGCCGAGCCCACCCTACAAATACCGTCCTATGCCCGACCCCTCAAAAATCCTGGCGACAGTCCGGCGCGCGACCGAATTGTTCCGGACCACACCAGGCCGGACAGGGTCTCTCGTCCACGTGGAGGACGAGGATGCGGACGTGCTGGTCATCGGCGACCTGCACGGCCATGTCCACATCTTCGCCCAGGCTTTGAAGCTGGCCGCGCTCGATCGCCAGACGCACCGGCATCTTGTCTTTCAAGAGCTGGTCCACGATCCGCGCATCGACCCGGACTCGGGCCTCGACCAATCCCACCGGCTCGTGGATCTGGTCTGCGCGTTGAAGTGCCAGTATCCCACGCGCGTGCATCTGATCCTGGGAAATCACGAACTGTCGGAGCTGACCGGACGCTCGATCGGCAAGAAGGGCGTCCATCTCAACGTGCTGTTCCGCCAGGGCGTCGAAAAATCCTACGGCACGGGGGCGGAAGCGATCCTGAACGCGTACCGGGACCTCTTCGCCGCGCTGCCGCTGGGGGTGCGCACCTGCAACCGCGTGCTGGTTTGCCACACGCTGCCGAACGGGCACGAGCTCGACCGGCTCGATCTCGAGATCGTCCGCTCCGGCGTCTGGCCGCCCGAGTCGCTTCATCGGGGCGGGACGATTTACGCACTGACCTGGGGCCGCGACACCAGCCCCGAGACGGCCGATCGCTTCGCCGCGATGATCGACGCCGACCTGTTCGTCTGCGGCCATCAGCCCTGCGAACAGGGCTTCCAGCAAGCCAACCATCGCCAGCTCATCCTCGATGGGACCGATCCCAACCCGACCGGCTGCCTGTTCCCGGCCGCCGGACCGATCACCATCGAGACGCTCGTGGCCGGCGTCCGGCCGATCGCGGGGCTGTCCGCGTAGGGAAAGAGGATGCCGGATTCCAGATGCCAGATTCCAGATTCCAGATGACTGATAGCGGACGACTGATGCCGGATGACTGATGCCGGATGCTGGGTCCTCGATTCCGAGGATGACAAGCACGTCTGGCATTGGGCGTCCGCCATCAGTCGTCCGCTATCAGTCATCTGGAATCTGGAATCTGGCATCTGGAATCCGGAATCAAACGCCGGGGCTTTGTCAACGCTTCGGCGCGGGCGGCGTGATTCGAGGGCGGCTTGCGGCGGCGGTGGGTTTCGCCTGGGAGGATTCGTTGTTCAGCTTGCCGAGCAAGGTCTGCTCCATGCCCTTCAAGTCGGTCCAGAAGGTACCGGGGCCGGCGTAGAAGACGCCCAGGCGAAGGTCGTCGGGAAGACCCTCGGCGAAGACGTAGCGGTTGTAGGCCTCGGGGCCGCCCAGGATCTCGACGTACTGGCGATAGCGATCGGCTTCGGCCTGGTTGGTCAGTTCGGTCTTCTTGGCCTCGGCCTCGCCCATCGTGGTCGTGATTTGCGCCTCGATGGCGGCGGTCTTGGCGTCGATCTCGGCCATGAGCTTCTCGGTCTTCGCCTCGATCTCCTTGGCTTTCTTCTCGCCCTCGGCCACGGCCTCGGCGACCAGCTTGGCGGTCTCGGCCTGGGTCTTGCGCTCTTCGAGCGTGACCTTGGCCTTGGCCTCGGTCAGGTCGGCCTGCGCCTTGGCGGTGAGCTGCTCCTGGTCGGCGGTCTTGGTCAGCTCGTCGGCGATGTTTGCCTTCTGGATCGGCTCGCGGACCTGGGCGGGCACGTAGATGTGCCGGGTCAGGCCGAAGAGGAGGGTCAGGTTCTTCGACTCCAGCACCCGTTCCAGCTCCGCGGCGGTGTCGGTCTGGAACTCCTCGCGGGTGTCGCCCACCAGCAGGTCCACCGCGCCCCGCTTCGAGCCGTGCAGCCGGCAGATCGAGCCGATCTGGGGCAGGATGACCTTCTGCTCGACGTCCTTGAGCGTGCCGAACTGGCGGACGACGTCGGGGGCCTGGTCGGGGAGGATGCCCCAGATGGCCGTGTAGTCCAGGTGGATCGGGAAGCCGTCGCTGGAGGGGAACTCGATCCCCTTGCCGGGGAGGTAAATGGGGTCCGCCTCGGTGGTCAACGCGACCTGCGTGTCCGCGGCACGCGACCCGCGACCGGCCTTGCTCCCGTCGGACTCGACACTCGGCGGCGTCTCGTTGTAACCCATCATCCGGTTCAACAGCCGGGAGAGGACTTGCGGCCCTCGGTCTTGCCGCCCTCGGTCTTGCCGCCCTCGGTCTCGACGCTCAGCGTGGTCTCGTTGAAGCCGATGCTGACGATGTCGACCCGCTTCTCCTCGGGGTTCAGGAAGTAGATGCCGGGCGGGAGGACGTTCTCCTGGATGCCCTGCTTCTCGTCGGCGGCCGGGTTGTCTGCCTTGTTGGTCACCACGCCCACGTAGCCGGGCGGGATCAAGGTCGGGTCGCCCTCACGCGGCTGGACGCCGACAGCCGAGCCGACGCAGGCGGTCACGTCCACGACCTCGACCTCGTAGCCGTAGCTGTTGATCCGGTAGCGGCCCGGGGTCAGCACCCGCCGCAGGTGCCGCGATACCCTGCTTCGTCCGCCAGGATCTGTCCGGCAGGCAGCGGCTTGCCGACCTTCGAGGTCACGATGCCGAGCTTGCCGGGTTCGATGACGTTGTCCTCGACGAGCTCGCGGACATATTCCAGCGGCGAGTAGAAATGGCGGCCCGGTCCGGGCATGTCCTCGAGGATGCCGACCTTGGTCGGGCGGCCGGCGGCGTCGAGCTCGACGAGGGTGCCTTCCTGGGCCTGTTCCCATTTCCGGAGGGCGAACGGGAACGGCCCCTTGTACCGGAGCAGCAGGCTCTTGCCGGCCGGCACCTCGAAGCGGCAGATCGTCCACTGCCAGAGGACCAGGTAGCCGACCAGGGAGACCACCACGACGAGAGCCAGGCCCGAGAGGATGCGAGAGAGGATTCGTGGGTTCATGGCTTGGCCTCCGTCGTCGCGTCCTTCGCGGCCGTGTCATCGGTACGTTTGGGCGACGCTGGGTTTGGGTTCTCGGACGGCTCGGCGGCGAAGCCCGGCGCGCGGCGCGGGTGCTCGATGACGCGGATGTCGGCTTGCTGAACTGGCTGAAGAGTTCCATCAGCGGGCCTTCCGAGTTCGACAGGATCGTCCGGAAGGCGGGGGCGAGCTTGCCGATCATGACGTTCTGGGCCAGGCTCGCACCGTCGCCGTCGAAGGCCGCGACGCGGGCGGCGAGGCCGGCCAGCTCGGCCTTGTTCTTGGCGCGGATCACATCGGCGCTCGGCCTTGGCCTTGGCGATGATGGCCGACGCCTTGTCCTTGGCGGCCTCCAGGCCGATCTTGGCGACCGTTTTTCTGCTCGGCCAGGGTCATGGCGACCGCCTGTTCCTGCTGCGCCTTGGTCGTCTTCTCGATCACCCCCTGATCGGCCTCGACCATCGACTTCTTCTGCTCGGCCAGGATCTCCTGGACCTGCAGCTTGGCCTCGGAGACTTGCTGGAGCTTCTCCTGCTCGTATTCCTGGAGCTGTTGCTTGGCGACCTCACGATCGCGGACCGGGCCGGCGATCGCCTCGGGGGGGCGGATCGAGGTGATGGCGACGGCCAGGATCTCGATCCCCTGCTTCTTGCAGTTGGCCTTGAGGCTCTTGTCGAAGTTGCTCTGGAACTTCTCGCGATCGTCGCCGCTGATGAACTCGCCGCCGGTGAGCTTCGAGCCGCCGATCCGGCAGAGCGAGCGGCTCTCGGGGGTGATGATCTTGGTGATGATCTCCTCGTCGATCGCGTCGCCGTTGTCATCTTCGTTGTACTTGACGAAGACCTCGGCGACCTGGTCGGGCATCACCCGGAACTCGACGGCGCCGTCGAGGGTGATGGGGAAGCCGTCGGCCGAGAGGAAATCCATCGGGTTCCCCTCGCCGAGGTTGAACCGCTTCGACCGGCAATCGACGAGGCTGACCCGCGTCTCGTAGGGATTCAGGAAGTACGTGCCGGGCATCAGGGTCTGTTTCTGCACCCCGCGCTCGCCGGGACCGACCAGGAAGACGTTGGGGTCCTTGGGAGGCTTGCCGGCCAGCAGTGTGACCACGCCCTGGAAACCGGCCGGGATCGTCACCGGATCGTGCAGCACGATCGCCTCGGCGTACGGGTTGTAGGGATACCGGCCGGGCTTGAGGACCTCCTCCAGGATGCCTTTCTGGCCCACCTTGGCGAGGATCTCCCCGGGCGGCAAGTCCTCGCCCGCCAGGCTGATGCGCACGCCGATCTTGCCGACGGGGATCTCTTTTTGTTCGTAGATCTCCCAGTCCCAGTAGAACGGGTTGTAGAAGTAGCGTCCCTCGGTCAGGACCCCCGGCTGGATGCCCTTGGAGAACCCGCCGTTCTTGGCCGGGGGCGCGATGACGGCCACCGCAGGCAGGTCCGTTCCGGTGCGATGGATCAGGACGGCCTGAAAGCCGGTCGGCACCTCGATACGGCAGGCGTTGTAGGACGCGAAGACGACGATCAAGGCGGCCACCGCCATGACGACCGCGGCCCCCGCGCCGAAGGGCAGAGCCCGGCCCCATGGGCCGCGATCGCCCCGGTCTCGACCTGGCAAGGCTTGCATGGATAGGCAACCTCGATGGGAGCACCTCCGGCCCTCGCGCTTGCCGACATGACCGCGCCTGGTCCGGATTGAGAGGATGTTCGGCACTCAACAAGGTTTATTCTACCACCGGAGGCGTCCGGTCCGGTCGAGTTTGCCGCCGGGATGGAAATTCGTCGTCCCACGGAGCGGCCCTTGCCTCGCCCCCGCGACTGCTCCTTACAATGAGAAATGGATCAGCGGGCCGGTCCGCCTACCCCCCCTGCCCCATCCGGGAGTCCCGAGCGATGGCTGACCACCGCCCGTCCGTCGAGCTGCTCGAATCGGTGCATTCGTTCCCCGGCACCTATCAGATCAAAGCCATCGGCACGGTGGCCGACGATTTCGAAGGCCGGGTCCTGGCCGCCGTGGGCGAGGTCCTGGCCGCCCCCAGCGATGTGGAATGCTCGGCGCGGTTCACGCCGGATGGCCGCCACGTGGCCCTGACGCTCGACCTGACGGTTCAGAACGCCGAGCAGGTCCGCGCCATCTACGACTTGATCCAGGCCATCGTCGGTCTGAAGCTGTTACTTTGAAAAGGTGTACGAGACGGGTGAAAGGGTTCTTGTAGGGTGGGCTTGGCCCACCATCTTCGGCGTCTGGGCCCGGATGGTGGGCCAAGCCCACCCTACGGAAAGACCTCCCGGGCGGGAGGTTGACCGTAGCGGTGCGCGGGTCGTACAGTGGGGTGGCGCCGGGAAGAACTAAGAGAACTGAGGAATGGGAATCTCGGAGACCTTCCCGTGAGCGATTCGGTCGGCCCGAGGCCGGAACGGATTGATCTGGCGCGGGCCGACGATCCCCGTGACGTGATCCACCGCGCCGTAGCCTGCCTGGCACAGGGAGGGGTGGTCGCCTTGCCGACGGAGGTCTCCTACGCATTCGTGGCGAGCGGCCTGCGCCCCGATGCGGTCGCCCGGTTGGAGACGCTCCAGGACGAGGGGCAACGCCGCGACCTGGTGCTCCTGGTCAAAGGCGCCGCCGAAGCCCCCGACTGGGTTCCCGACCTTTCGGTCGTGGGGCAGCGCCCTGGCGCGACGATCCTGGCCCGGCCCGCTGACGTTATGGGTCCGTGGCAACCTGGAACGGAGCCTGGCCGTGCGCCTGCCGGAACCGGTGCGCAGCCTGGTCACGGCCGACCAGGTGATTCGTCTGCGATGCCCGGCGCACCCGACGGTCCTCGACATCCAGCACCTGCTCGCCGGTCCGCTCTTGCTCGGCGGCCTGGCCCGTGCGGACGCCACGGCCGAGGCGCTGGCCCTTCAGACCGGTGTGGACCTGGTCCTCGACGGCGGCCCGATCCTGCGCGGCGTCCCCGACGACGGTCGTCCGCCTCGACGGCGATGCCTGGGAGGTCCGCCAGCCGGGTCCGATCCCCGCCGAGGAACTGACTCGCCGCGCCGGCTGGCTGATTCTGTTCGTGTGTACGGGCAATACCTGCCGCAGCGCGATGGCCGAAGCCCTCTGCAAGGTCCTCCTGGCGCAACGGCTCGGCGGCACGCCCGAGGATCTCGCGGAGCGCGGCTACGTGGTCCTCTCGGCGGGCGTGGCCGCGCTCGATGGCATGCCCGCCGCGTCCCACGCCCAGGATGTTGTCCGCGACTGGGGCGGTGCGCTCGAATCCCATAGCAGCCGCGGGCTCACCGCCGACCTCATCGATCAGGCGGACCTGATCCTGACCATGACCGCCGATCACCGCGACGCGATCCTCGACGTCTGTCCCGAGGCCGCCCAGCGCGTCCGGCCGCTGCACGCCGAGGGCGGCGACATCGCCGATCCCGTCGGCTGCGACCGCCAGACCTACCAGCGCACCGCGCAGCATCCTCCAGCATCTCACGACCCTGCTCGACAGCCTGACGATCGGCACGCCCGTGTCGTGAGCGCCGCCTCCGGCTCTCGCGAATCGGCCCAGACGGCCGTCCGATGAGGACTCTGCTCGATTCCAGATGCCAGATTCCAGATTCCGGCATCAGCCATCAGCCATCAGCCATTGGGCATCTGGGCATCTGGAATCTGGAATCTGGAATCGAGGGAATGGCTCACTCGGCGTCCGGCTCATCCGTCGGTTCCGGCGCGGCCTCGATCGGTTCGACGCGGACGCGGCGGATGCGGGTGCGATCGGCTTGGATCACGACCAGGCGATGGCCGTCCACAACGACGCTGTCGCCGATTTGCGCCAACCGTCCCAGAAGGTCCAGGATCAGGCCGCCCGCTGTCTCCGCCTCGGTTTCGGGCACCGGGACGCCGCACATATCCTCGAGTACGTCCAGAGGGCAGGCCGCATCCACCTCGAAGACCTCCCTGCCCAGCGCGACCACCTGCGGCGTCTCGCGGTCAAACTCATCCTGGATCGGTCCGACCAGCTCCTCGATCACGTTTTCGAGCGTGACCATGCCGACGACGTCGCCGTACTCGTCCAGCAGCATCGCCAGATGAACCCGATCCTGCTGGAACTGGAGCAGGAGAGCGTCGAGGTGGATGGACTCGGGCACGAACGGCACTTTGCGGACCAGCTTGCGGAGATCGAGCCGGCCGTTGGCGGCGGTGCCCGTGCGGAACAGATCCTTGACGTGGATCATCCCCAGGACGGTCGTCAGGTCGTCCTCGCAGAGCGGGTAACGGGTGTGGCTGGCCTGCCGCACCAGCCGCAAGTTGTCCTCCAGCGAGCGGGCCAGGCTGAGATACACGATGTCGGGACGCGGCACCATCACCCGCCGGGCCGTTTTTTCCTCCAGGTTCAGGACGTTTTCGATCATCACCCGCTCGTTTCGGGACAAGGCGCCGCCCGCGACGCTTTCGCCCAGGATGTGCCGCAGCTCTTCCTCGGTGTGGACCAACTCGGCCGGTCTTCGACCACCCAGCCCGAGCAGGTACAGGGTCAGGTTGCTGGCCGTGTTCAAGAGCCAGATCACCGGCCAGAACAGATAGTAAAAAACCACCAGCACCGGCGCCGTGATCAGCGCCAGCCCGCGCGGCGAGCGGATCGCCAGGTTCTTCGGCGCTGCTCCCCCAGCGCCATGTGAAGGAACGTCACCAGTGACAGTGCCAGCAGCGGCACGACCGAGAAGGCGACCGTGCCGACGACGACCGGCCGGATCGGCAAGCCGATCCAGGCGAACCCGGCCTGCAGCGCCGGCTGAACCTTGGAATGGATGGCCGTCCCCAGCGCCAGGCTGGCCACGGTGATGCCCAACTGCGACGCCGACAAATAGGCGTCGAGGTGGTCCAGGGCCTTGCTGGTGAGCTTGGCCGCCCACTGGCCCTGTTCGGCGAGCAAGTCAATCTGCGACGTGCGCACCTTGACCAGAGAGAACTCGGCGGCCACGAAAAACCCGTTGGCGAAGACCAGCGACGCGATGTACAGAATGTCGAGTATGTCCATCGTGGCGGATGGTTCGGAGAGTCCCGCCCCCGTGCTCCCTGGAATCGAGGCACGGGTTGGCGGGAGTCCATCCTAATCAAACCTCACGACGACCGCACCCGAAAAACATGACGCCGCCGGTCATACCGACCAGGGCTGGGTCAGGGCGAGCCGCCCGAGGCGGCGTCGCAACTCCGCGCTGAGAACGCCCTCGGCGCACGGTCGGCGCCATGAGCGTGATCGCCCACGGGCCGCTGGGGACCACGGCCTGCGCGGCTTCGGCGGCGGCCGTTGCAGTTGAAGAGGTGGCCGGGTGGACCGGAACCAGGGCGGCAACCGCGGTGGCGACCGGCGCCCTGCTGCTGACCGTCGCATTGGGAGACCACACGACCGGCCGCTTGAATGGTCTGGGTCAGCGATCCCGATGTCGAGCCAGCGTAAGAGGCTATCCGGGAAGTCTGGTTTTAGCCCCGAAGGGGCGGCCGCGTGTAGCCAGGGGCGTCAGCCCCTGGAAACGGGACCGCGACCGCGCCATTCGCCTCCGCAGCCCCGCAGGGGCGACGGAAGCCGTGGCGCCGCTTCGCTTTCTGTCGCCCCTGCGGGGCTGTGGAGGGGCGCCGTCGACGCGTCGTTCACTCCCCACCAGGGGCTGACGCCCCTGGCTATGCGCTGCCGCCCCTTCGGGGCTCTTCCGGATCAGCCTCTAAGTGGTATTGCCGCCGTAGACGGCCGTGATCGTGTGTTTGCCGACTGCCAGCGCACTTGTCGCGAACGTCGCCTTGCCGGCGGCCGTGAGCGTGCCCGTGCCCAGTGTCGTCGTGCCGTCCTTGAACGTCACGGTGCCGGTCTGCGCCGGTTGTGACCCTGGCGTTGAATGTCACCGACTGACCGGAGCCGGAGGGGTTCTTGGACGAGATGAGCGTCGTGGCGCTGGCCTTCTTCACCGTTTGCGTCAGGTTGACCGAGGTCGAGCCCGCGTAAGTGGTATTACCCCCGTAGACGGCGGTGATGGTGTGCGTGCCCTGTGTCAGCGTCGAGATCGAGAAAGTGGTCCGGCCGGCGGACAGCGTGCCGGTACCGAGGGTCGTCGTGCCCTCCTTGAAGGTCACGGTCCCCGTCGCGGTGGCCGGACTGACGGTCGCCGTGAACGTGACCGCCCCCGACGCGACCACCACGGTGACACCGTCCTGGCTCTGCAGGTGCTGGATCAGCGCTGCCTCGTTGTTCGGGCTCGACGGCACGCTGTTGAAGTTGGTCCCCAGCACCCCCAGCGACATGTTGACGACGCGGATGTTGTAAGGGTTGCCGTTCTCGACGCTGTTGATCACCCACTGGAGGCCGGCGGCGACCGGGTCGACGTTCTGCGGCACCGACTCGCCCGGGTCGGGCTGGCCGTGAACGCCGATCAAAGTCGCGTGCGTCGCCACGCCGATGTCGGGGTTGGTCGACGCCTCGGTCCCCGCGGTGTGGGTGCCGTGCCCATTGTGGTCAAACGACGTGGTCGGGCCGCCGCCCTGTCCGGTCACCGCGTTGTAGAAATAGACCAGGTTCGGCACGATCTCCGGGTTCGCCCCGTAAACCCCCGTGTCGATGTTGACGATGCCAATCCCCTCGCCATTGATCGCGCTAAGAAGCGGGTCGGCGCCGCCGCCGTCAGGCCGACGAGGTCGAACGCGGCACTCAATAAGGTGCGATCGTCGAGCCGTTCCAGGAGCGGCGACCATGTGCGTGTCTCCTCGCTTGCGATTGTCGCCGCGGACCAGATGGGAACGAGATTGCCGAGCCGGGCTTCCTGGCCGGCTCACTTGCGAGTGTCGGCTTCATGGTTGCCTCATCTACGGGTGGAAGAACAGCTTCGGTGAAAACCAAACTCGATCGCTTCACAAATGAGCTGGTCCCGCGGCGGCGTGTACCCCCGCCAGCCCGCAGCGCCAGCACGGGCGTCGGCCTGGGAACGCGACCGACTCATACACTCACTGGCCCCTCGGGCGGCCAGAGCCTCGGCGCCTTCGGGCTTCTAGGAAAGCGCGGTCATCGAGCCGGCATGGGCCAATGGGGGAGGGAATCCCGCAAACGGGGCGCGAATGCACATCCCGGAGGGCCGACCACGGGAATATCACTGAAAAGCAAGAGGAGGTCAGAAAATGTTACCCCTCAACTTAATTTAACGCATTGATATTCGTTCTCGCGTGGCTCGGTCTCGGCGGGACCGGGAGCCATCGCGCTGGCCGGTTGTCGGCACTTGGCCTCTTGAGCTACAATCATCCAGCCTCTCTGAAGATTGTCTCCCACGGGAATCCACCATGTCCGCTGCCGAGCCTTTGAGAACACCCCTGTTTGCCTGGCACCAGAACCACGGCGGCCGGCTGGTCGAATTCGGCGGCTGGTCGATGCCCGTGCAGTACACGAGCATCACCGAGGAACACCAGGCCGTCCGCAATGGCGTTGGCCTGTTCGACATCAGCCACATGGGGCGCATTCTTTTTCAAGGGCCGGACGCCCTCACCTGGCTGAACCAGGCCACCACCAACGATGTCGCGCAGCTCGCGCACCGGCCAGGTCCAGTACAGCCTGATGGTCGATGAGCGAGGCGGCATCCTCGACGACCTGCTGGTCTCGCGGCATCCGTCGGGTCTTTATGGCATCGTCTGCAACGCCTCGAATCGAGCCAAGGTCATCGCTCAGCTGGACCGCTTGCGCGGCGCTCGCGCCGCCGCTCTGGGTGACCAGACCACCTCCACGGCCATGCTGGCCGTGCAAGGTCCACAGGCGCTGGCGACGGTTCAGAAGGTCGTCGCCCGGATCGAGAACGGCCCGCCGCTAGCCCGTCTCAAGTTCTACCATGAGGCCTCCGGCGCCGCCCGGGATGACGTCAGCGCCGCCGATGTGACCGTGAGTCGTACCGGATATACGGGCGAAGACGGTTTTGAACTGATCGTCCCCGGCGGGGATGCTTCCCGACTCTGGGAGGCCCTCTTGGCGGCCGGCCGCGAGTTCGGCATCCGTCCCTGCGGATTGGGAGCGCGCGACACCCTGCGGTTCGAGGCCGCCATGCCGCTGTACGGCCACGAACTGTCCGAGACCATCAACCCCTTCGAGGCCGGGCTGGGACGCTTCGTGAAGCTGGACAAGGGCGAATTCGTCGGCCGCGAGGCGCTCCGGGCTCTGGAAAAAACAACCGATCGGAAACGAATCGGCCTGGCTCTTGAAGGCAAGCGGATCGCCCGCCAGGATCAGGCCGTGCGGCATGAGGGAAGGTCCGTCGGCCTCGTCACGTCCGGAACCTACTCCCCGACCTTGGACCGCAGCCTGGCCATGGCGTACGTGGAGCCCGCACTGGCCGCTCCTGGCGCTCGGTTGACTGTGGACGTGCGCGGTTATGCCGTGCCCGCCACAGTCGTTCTGTTGCCGTTTTACCATCGAGCCAAACCCTGACCGGATTCGAGGACTGTGCCCATGATCGATCCCAAGGCCTTGAAGTACAGCGAAAGCCATGAATGGGTCCACGTCGATGGCGATGTGGCGACGATCGGCGTCTCGCGCTTCGCGGTGGACCAGCTCACCGACCTGATCCTGATCGACCTGGGGCGGGCCGGCGTCGGCGCCAAGCTGGAGGCGGGCAAGCCGTTCGGCGAGATCGAGAGCGTCAAGGCGGTCGCCGATCTGTACGCGCCCGTCTCGGGCGAGGTCGTCGCGGTCAATGATGCCCTCACGCAGAACGTCCAGCTCCTGGCTGAAGATCCGTACGAAAAAGGCTGGCTCGTCAAGGTCCGCCTGGCCGATCCCGAAGCGGCCGTCGCCGATCTGATGGACGAGAGCACCTACCAGGCGAAGATCGCGGAATCGCCCCACTGATCGCGATCGCGCCCGCTCCCTGGCACAGGAAGATTCATGGCCTACATTCTGAACACGCCGGACGACGTGCGGACCATGCTCGCGGCGCTGGGGCTGGAGTCGCTCGATGGTCTGTTCGACGCGATCCCGGCCGAGTTTCGCCTCCAGCGTCCGCTGGCGATCCCGCCAGCCCTCTCCGAGCTCGAGCTCACGCAGCACGTCCAGGCCCTGGCGGCGCGGAACCAGGGTGCCGAGGCGCGGGTCTGCTTCCTGGGAGGGGGAGCGTACGACCATTTCATCCCGGCGGCCGTCGATCAGCTCGCCGCGCGCGGCGAGTTCTACACGGCGTACACGCCCTATCAGGCTGAGGCCAGCCAGGGAACGCTCCAGGCGATCTTCGAGTACCAGACGCTCATCACCCAGCTCACCGGCCTGGATGTCTCCAACGCCAGTCTCTACGACGGCGGCTCCGCCGTCGCCGAGGCGGTGCTGATGGCCCTGGCCGCGACCGGCCGGTCCGGGCGCGTCGTGGTGGCCGGTTCCGTCCACCCGGAATCGCGCCGAATCCTCCGGACGTATCTGGCGAACCTGGCGGTTGAGCTCGTCACGGTCCCTGCCGTCAACGGCCGGGTTGACCCGGAACGACTGGCCCCCGCACTCGACGAACGCACGGCGGCCTTGGTCCTCCAGCAGCCGAATGTTTTCGGCCAGCTTGAAGATGTCGCGGCGCTGGTCGCGGCGGCGCACGCGCGCCGGGCGCTGGCGATCGTCAGCGTCGATCCGATCAGCCTGGGACTTTTGAAGCGGCCGGGCGATTACGGCGCGGACATCGTGGTCGCCGAAGGCCAATCGCTCGGCAATCCCCTGTCCTACGGCGGGCCCTACCTGGGGATCATGGCCTGTCGTGAGGCGTTCGTGCGCAAGATGCCCGGCCGGCTCGTCGGCCAGACGGTGGACCGGCGCGGCCGGCGGTGCTGGGTGCTGACGCTCCAGACTCGCGAGCAGCACATCCGCCGCGACAAGGCGACCTCGAATATCTGCACCAACCAGGGCCTGCTCGCCTTGCGCGCGAGCATTTACCTGGCCTTGCTGGGTCCATCGGGCCTGCGGCAGGTTGCCGAGTCGAGCACGCGGAAAGCCCACTTCGCGGCCGAGCGTCTGGCGGCCGTACCGGGCCTTTCGCTCGCCTTCCCCGGGCCGTTCTTCAAGGAGTTCGTCATCCGCTCGGCGCACGATCCGCGGGCCGTTCTCAAGGCGGTCGGCGAGCTTGGTTTCCACGGCGGCATTGCGCTTGGCTCGTGGTATCCCGATCTGGCCGACGGTATCCTGGTCGCCGTCACCGAGAAACGGACGAAGGCGGAGATTGACGGATTGACGGAATCGTATCAAAGCGCCCTTGAATCCCTGGTGTTGTAACGATGATACAGAATTCGATGCGTATTGCCATTCTGGGAGCCGGCCAGGTCGGCGGCCGGTTGGGGCGAGTCTGGGCGGCGGCCGGGCATGAGATCGTGTTCGGACTGCCGGAGCACGTCATCCCCGATATTCAGGTCCTGCTGGCGGAACTCGGCGGCCATGCACGAGCGACGACCGTTTCCGAGGCCGCCCAGGCCGGCGAGGTCGTGGTCGTGGCCACACCCTGGCCGGTCGTCCGGGAGGTGGTGGCCCAGGCCGGGGATCTGGCGGGCAAGATCGTCCTCGATTGCATCAACCCGCTCTCGCCCGACCTGTCGGGTCTGGATTTGCCGCCGGGCACGTCGGTCGCCGAAGAGATGACACGCTGGGCACCCGGAGCGAGGGTCGTCAAGGCGTTTAACACGGTCGCCGCGAGCACGATCGGCAGCGCCGTGCTCGGGGGCAAAGTCCTGAGCTGCTTTTATTGCGGGGACGACCACGAAGCCAAGACCATCGTTCGCCACCTGATCGCTCTGACGGGCTTCGATCCCATCGACAGTGGCACGCTCGACAAGGCGCGCATGCTGGAGGCGTTTGCACTCTTCTACATCCACCTGGCCGTCGAATGCGGCCTGGGCGGTGATTTCGCGCTGACGGTCGTGCGGCGCTGATCTCAATCCATCAAGATATCTCATCATGTACAAGCTCGATCCACCCCCCCTGCTCTTCGAGACCAGCCGTCCCGGCCGCGGCACCCAGATCGTGCCGGCGGCGGACGTGCCCGCGCGGCCGCTCGATGAATTGATCCCGGCGGCGTATCGCGCCGAGGCGCCGCCCCCTTTGCCGGAGCTGGGCGAGCTCGACGTGGTGCGGCACTACACCAATCTGTCGGTCGCCAACATGTCGATCGATACGAATTTCTACCCGCTCGGGTCGTGTACGATGAAGTACAACCCGAAGCGCAACGAGCGGCTGGCCGCACTCCCGGGGTTAGCGTCGATCCATCCTTACCAGGATGAATCGACGATGCAGGGCCTGTTGCACATCCTGCACGAATTGCAAGCGTTCCTTGCCGAGATCGCCGGGCTGGACGCCGTCAGCCTGCAACCGGCGGCGGGGGCGCAGGGAGAACTGACGGCCCTGCTGGTCGCCGCGGCGTATTTCCGCAGCCGGGGCGAGCCGCGCACGAAGGTCCTCATTCCTGACAGTGCCCACGGCACGAACCCGGCCTCGGCGCACCTGGCGGGCTTCGAGGCGGTCACGATCAAGAGCAACGCGCAAGGGTTTGTCGACCTGGACGATTTGCAGGGCAAGCTCGACGATCGCACGGCCGTGTTCATGATGACCAATCCGAACACGCTCGGGCTGTTCGACCCGCAGGTCGGCACGATCGCGCGGCGGCTGCACGACCGTGGCGCCTTGCTGTACCTCGACGGCGCGAACATGAACGCGATTCTCGGCGTGGTCCGCCCCGGCGAGATGGGCGTGGACCTGATGCACTACAATCCGCACAAGACCTTCTCGGGACCGCACGGCGGGGGCGGTCCTGGCGCCGGTCCGATCGCGGTGCGGGCGCCCTGGCGCCGTTCTTGCCGGCGCCGACCGTGGCGCGGCGTCCCGAGGGCACGTTCTTCCTGGATCATGACCGCCCGCAGTCGATCGGCCGGGTCCGGTCGTACTTCGGCAACGTGGGGATCTTGCTCCGGGCCTATTTCTACATCCGCAGCCAGGGGCCCGACGGACTGCGGCAGGTGGCCGAGCACGCGGTGCTGAATGCGAACTATTTGATGAGCTTGGTCCGTCCTGTGTACCCGGTGCCGTTCGGCGAGCGCTGCATGCACGAATTTGTCGCCTCGGCGCGGACCCTGGCCCGCGATCGCAACATCCGCGCGATGGACATCGCCAAGCGGTTGCTGGATCACAACATCCATGCGCCGACGGTCTATTTTCCGTTGCTTGTCTCCGAGGCGCTCATGATTGAGCCGACCGAGACGGAGAGCCGCGCTACCCTGGAGACCTTCGCGCGCGTCCTGCTGGAGATCGCCGCCGAGGACCCCCAGACCTTGCATGACGCCCCCTTGACGACGCCGATCAGCCGGCCGGACGAGGTCGCCGCAGCCAAGACGCCGCGCTTGCGCTGGACGCCTGCGGACAACGGTCATGCGTGAGCGATGGAAAGGCCGCATCTTGCCGCATCTGGTTGCTTCCGGGCCCACGCAGATGGCGCTCGATGAAGCGTTGCTGGAGTCGGTCTGCGCGGAGCCGACCGCGGCCGTGATCCGGACGTATGCCTGGTCGGAGCCGACCTTGAGCCTGGGGTATTTTCAGGAGTTCAGCGCGACGGCCGATCCGCGCTGGCAAGGCGCGGCCGTCGTGCGCCGAGCCACGGGCGGCGGCGCGATCTGGCATGAGCATGAGATCACCTATACCGTGGTCGTGCCCCGCGCCCATCGCCTCGGGGCCCGTGCCGTGGACCTGTACCAGGGCGTGCATGCGGCGATCGCCGCCATGCTCCAGAAGGCCGGTGCGCTGGCCCGCCGGCGCGGTGATGATCCGGATCGTCCCGACCGCCCGTTTCTCTGTTTCCAGGACCGCGATCCGGAGGATCTCGTCGTTGGGAGGTGCAAGGTGGTCGGCAGTGCCCAGCGGCGCTGGCACGCCGCCGTCCTCCAGCACGGCTCGATCTTGCTGGCCCGCGCAGACGCACGCCGGAACTGCCGGGCCTGCGCGAACTGGCGGATCTCGATCCGACCCCTGCGTCCTGGGTCGAGCCGCTCCGCGGGACATTGCTCTCGGCGCTTGGCCTGGAGGCGCATTTCGTCGAAGTCACGCCGGAGGAGCGCACCCGGGCCGTCGCGCTCGAGCGGGAACGCTATCGCAGCGCCGCCTGGAATCAACGCCGCTGAACTTGCCGCCGCGTCGAACGGCAAGACAGGCCTGGACTTGTGCGCCTCGGGACGGAATAGGTCAGGGCCCTGTTCTCTTCGCGTGCAAATGGACTATGATGGCGCTACGGAACGGACAGGACGCCGCCCCCGACCACGACCGTCGATTGTCGTTGTCCTCACGTTCGGCTCGGCTCGGTTGACGGCCTCCCGTCCGAGGCCGTAGCGCGGTGGTTTCGCCCGTATTCTTCCGGCGCACGGCCTATTTGATCGGGATGCTCGCCATGATCAAAGTGCAACTGATCGTTGTTCAGGGCAAACCGGAAGGCAAGACGATCCCTCTGGTGGGTCCTCTTTTTGTGATCGGTCGTGACGAAGGGTGTCACCTCCGTCCCAGCAGCGACGAGGTCAGCCGCCGCCACTCCGAGATTGCCATTGGCGCCGAGACGGCCACCTTGCGGGATCTGGGCAGTCGCAACGGCACCTTCCTCAATGGCCGTGCCGTGGCCGAACCGGCCGTGTTGAAGTCCGGCGATCTGATCAAGGTGGGGCCGCTGACGTTCGCCGTGTCGATCCAGGGTCCGGCCACGGCGGCCCCGGCTCCGAAGCCCGGCTCGGGCGTCAAGTCGCTCGACGAAGTCGGACACGAGGAAGTGGCCTCCTGGCTGATCGGCGACGAAAAGCACCCGGTTCCCGAACGGCCCTCGGGCGTTTACGACGGCGAGACGACCACCATCGCCGCCTATAAGGACAAGGAAGGCGCAGCCAAGCAAACCGCCGAGTCCGCCACCAAGCCGGTTCCCGCCCCACCGCCGCCCGCGCCGGCCGCAGCGGCGAAGCCCGCGCCTGCGCCCGCCCCGCCCGTCGCCGAAACGAAACCCGCGCCGCCGCCCGCGCCGGCCGCCCCGGTCCCGCCGCCGAAACCCGTCGCGGAAGCCAAGCCCGCACCGGCGCCGGCGAAGCCCGCGGCCAGCACCACGCCGGTACCGACGGCGGGGACCGTGCGCAAGTCGATCTGGGACGAGATCGAATTCATCGAGGCGCTCCCCGAGGGCCAGGGCGATGCCGAGCCGGAACCCGCCGCGGACGAGGCCGAAGAGGGTGCTTCCGGAGGCACGGAATCCGACCGCGCCGCCGCGGGAACGCCCGAGGAATGGGTCGACGAATCGAACCCGTTCTACGCCGCCAAGAAAAAGACAGCGCCTCAGGCCGGCCCCGCACCCGCCCCGGAGGCGGCCAAGCCGTCCTTCAAGGATTCCAGCGAGGCCGCCAACGCGATCCTCAAGAAGATGCTCGAGCGCAAGAAGGGGGGCGGTTGACGTGTTGGGCCGATCCCTTGAGTCCCGCCTTTCCAAGGAGACCGATGCCTGATGACGCATGACGGATGATCGACTCGCGCATCCGTCATCAGGTATCAGGTATCCATTCCATCGGCCATGCAGAAATTTGCAGACAAGCCGGCAGCCCACCCGCAAGCCCTCCTGCCGGCCCTGCTCGAGCGTCTCGAAGGGGCCGTGGTGGGACAACGCCCCCTGCTGGAACGGCTGGTCATCGCCCTGCTGGCAGGGGGCCACGTCCTGATCGAGGGCGTTCCCGGTCTGGCCAAGACGCGCGCCGTCTCCGCGCTGGCCCAGGCCCTCGACTTACCCTTTCGGCGCATCCCGTTTACCCCCGATCTGCTCCCCGCCGACCTGACCGGCACCCAGGTCTACCGCCCGGCCAGCGGGACGTTCGAGACTCGCCCGGGGCCAATCGTCACCAGCGTCCTGCTCGCCGACGAGATCAACCGCGCCCCGGCCAAGGTCCAGAGCGCCCTGCTCGAGGCGATGCAAGATCGCCAGGTGACGATCGGCGACGAAACCCGGATCTTGCCCGACCCGTTCTTCGTCCTGGCGACCCAAAATCCGATCGAACACGAGGGCACCTACCCTCTGCCCGAAGCCCAGCTCGACCGGTTCCTGCTCAAGCTGGTCGTCACCTACCCCGATCGCGCGGCCGAACTCGCCATGCTCGATCTGCCTGACCTGATGACGTGGGACAAGGCCGATCCTTTACCGCCCGTCCTGGGACCGGCCGATGTGCGCACCCTGCGGAGCCACACCGCCGCGGTGCGCGTTGCGCCGGCGATCAAGGCGTATGTGGTCGATCTCGTCCGTGCCACGCGTGACCCGACACGCTACGGAATGGACCTGGCCCCCCTGATCGAGCTTGGAGCCAGTCCGCGCGCCACGCTCGGCCTGGTCCAGGTCGCCCAGGCGCACGCCTTGCTGGAAGGCCGCGATTACGTCACGCCCCACGACGTCAAGAGCCTGGCCCGCGACGTCTTACGTCATCGCGTCGTGCCTGGCTTCGAGGCCGATGCCGAGGGCCTCTCCGCCGACCACCTGATCGGCCGCATCCTGGATCACATTCGGGTGCCGTGAACCCATCAGATCGCGGCCGATGTCGTCTCGCCGACAATATCCGTGGCCGAGTCCGCCAGACGCACTGCGGGCAGGTGCGCCAGGGCCGACCAGAAAACCACGCCGACCAGCAGCACCAGGATGCTGATAAGCTGGGAGATCGTCATACCGGCGACAATCGCGCCCTCGTCGTTGCGGAGCCATTCGATCAGGAACCGGGTGATCGGATAGGTCAACATGAGCAGAGCCATCACCTCGCCATCGCGGCGCCGGATCGGGTAGTAGCGCTCGAGGAGCAAACAGAGGATCAGACCGTCGAGGGCGGAATACAATTGCGTGGGGTGGGTCGGCAGCGACCAGCGGGTCGTCTCGGGGATCAGCTCGTGCCGGTGCTGGTCCTGCCAGGGCGGCGAGCCTGCAATCATCAGATCCGGGTTGCCCGGCACGCCCACCCGTGGGCCGGGAAACGACACGGCCCAGGGCAGGTCGCACTGATCGCCATAGCAACATCCATTCATGAAACAACCCAGCCGTCCCAGCGCGATTCCCAGCGCCAGGGACGGGGCGATCACGTCCATGGTCGCCCGCATCGGGAAGCGCCGCCGTGCCCAGAACAGAAGGAACGCGGCCAGGCCGCCCAGGATGCTGCCGTAGAGGACGATTCCGCCTTCCCAGATCTTGACGATGTCGATGAGACGGTGGACCTTCACGCCCCAGTACTGGATCACGAAGAAGAGCCGGGCGCCGAGGATGCCTCCCAGGAACAGCCAGAAGGCCAGGTCGTAGATGAGCTCCGGGTCGATCTTCTCGCGGCGTGCCCGCCAGGCGGCCAGCGCGATGGAGGCGATCAAGGCCAGGCAGAGAAACAGCCCGTAACCAAAGATCCGTACGTGGACGCCGGGGATCTCGAACAGCACCTGGCGCATGGATGGACTCACGGATGGGAGAGGAACAGCCTGCGAGCAAAAGAGCCTACGAACATGCCGCCGGGCGGTAGTCAATCTGCTCGACGATCCGGTTCTGCGCATCGAGCACGAGGACTCTGGGGCGATGGCCGGCAATCTCGGGCGGCTCGAGCAGGGCGAAGGCCATGATGATCAGGCGGTCCCCGACGCCGCCGAGCCGGGCCATGGCGCCGTTGAGCTCGATCTGGCGACGGCCGGGCACGCCCGGCAGGGCATACGTCTCCGCGCGGCGCCGGTGCTGGTGTTGCTGACCAGGATCGCCTCGTAGGGGACGATCCCGACGGCCTCCATCAATTCGGGATCGATCGTGAGGCTGCCATGATAGGTCAGGTCGCACCGGGTGGCGGTGGCCATGTGGAGCTTACTTTTCAGGAGCTTCAACTGCATCCCGGGTCATCCAGGCAAGAGAGGGCGCGTGGTCGATCAGTCGTGCCGGTCCCACGCGGGCGGCGAGCAAGGCGACGGCGCGACGGGTAGGAACCAGCTCATCGAGCCGAGCCAGCGTATCCGCGTCAGCCACCTCGGCGTAGTCCAGTTGCGCCAACTGTTCCGATTCTACCGTCCGGGCCATAATCTGTCGAACCCGGTCGGCGCAACGCTCGCCCGCGGCGACCGCCGCGCGGGCCTGTTCCAAGGCCCGGAACAGCACGGTCGCCGCTTGCCGCTGGACCGGGTTGAGGTAGCGGTTGCGGCTGGACAGGGCCAGGCCGTCGGGTTCGCGGACGGTCGGATGCGGCACGATCCGCACCGGCAGGTCCAGATCGGCGACCATGCGGCGGATGACCTGGAGCTGCTGATAGTCCTTATCGCCGAACACCGCCAGGTCGGGGCCAACGATCTGCAAGAGCTTCATGACGACCGTGGCCACGCCCCGGAAGTGCCCCGGACGGCTCTTGCCTTCGACGATGTCCGAGAGGCCGGCGACCTCGACGAAGGTCGCGGTCGGACCCGCCGGATACATGTCCTCGACGCCGGGAGCGAAGATCAGGTGCGCGCCTCCTTCGGCACAGACCTCGCGGTCGGCCTCGGGCGTGCGCGGATAACGTTGAAAGTCTTCCGAGGGCCCGAATTGCGTCGGGTTGACGAAGATCGAGACAACCACGCAATCGGCCTCGGCGCGGGCGGCCTGGATGAGCCGCCGGTGGCCTTGGTGGAGCGCTCCCATCGTGGGTACCAGGCCGATGCGGCACCCTTGTGCGCGGGCCTCCCGGACTTTCTGGCGAACTTCCGCGATGGTGGCGAGCACGACAGGCAGTGGCATCACGGTTCAACTCCTACCCCATGAGGCCCGAAAGTGCGCAACGGCGCCGGGGGTCACGGATCGCGATGCGGGCATCTGGGGTTATTCAGACAGTCCTCGGCGATGAGCAGATCGGCCAGGATCTCGCCGCCGAGGAGGGTTTTCGCGACGATGCGGGGCACGTCGCCGGGGGTGACGCGGCCGTACCAGATCCCCTGGGGGTAAATGACGACGACCGGACCATGCTCACACTGGTCCAGGCAACCCGCCTGATTGACGCGGACGAGCGGACCCGCGCCGGCGCTCAGGAGCGCGCGCTGAAACGCCGTGCGCAGGTCCTGGCGGCCGGTGGGATCGCAGCAGCCGCGACGGTCCCCTGGGGCGCGGATGTGGCTACAAACGAACAGGTGGTGGGTAAAGGCCGGCATTGTCGCGTCCCGGAAATGAGGCGGGCCGTGGTCAGATTCCTCGCGCCGACGGAGCGGCCATGATCCTATAATGACCAGGGTGGGGGCCGTTCGGTCAAGGTGCCGGGTTGCCAGCCCGGTCGGGGGCGGCCTTCGCGAGGTGTCATGGAGTTCGCCCTTCGTGAACACTGGTCCCTCTCCCGGGTTGCAGACCGGATCGGCCCGTGAAGTCTCTGACGGCCGGGGGGCTGCGCCGACGGGCGACTCCGCGGCGCGCCCGGCCGACGCGATGCGCTGCCGGCTTCTGGACCAGGCCAGCCTGCCGTTCGGGATGGCGGATTTTGACGGGCGGCTTTTGCACTCCAACCGGGCCCTCCAGGAGTACGTGGGCTACTCGGCCGCGGATCTGGACGGGCGGCGCCTGGCCGAGTTGATCACGCCGCAGACGCTCGCCAGCCTGCTAGCGGTGATCACCCACCTCCAGGCCTCCGGCCTGGCGACGCGGTTCGAGACGACCTTTCGCCACCGCGACGGCCGCGAACTGGTGTCCGAAGTCGAGCTGGACCTGTACCGCGACGAGTCCGACCAGCCGCTCGGCATGGCGTTGTTCATCACCGACATCCGGGAGCGCAAACGCACCGAGGCCGCCCTGCGCGAGAGTGCCGAGCGGTTTCAGCGCCTCTATGACGAGGCCCCCTTCGGCTATCACGAGCTCGACACCGAGGGCATCATCCGGATGGTCAACCGCACCGAGTGCGAGATGCTCGGCTATAGCCGCGCGGAGATGCTCGGGCGACCGATCTTCGACTTCATCCACCCGTCGCAACGCGAAGTGGCGCGGGCGGCGGTGCGCGACCGGATCGAGGGCCAGATCCCGGTCCGACAGATCGAGCGCATTTACCTGACCAAGGATGGCCGCGAACTGTCGGTCCTGATCGAGAACCGCCTGACCTATGATGCCGACGGCCGCGTCGTGGGCATCCGCAGCACCATCCAGGACATGACCCGGCAGAAGCAGACCGAGGCGGCCCTGATCGCCTCGGAACGCCGCGCCCGGGCCCTGTTCGAAGGCATCGAAGACGCGGTGTTCGTCCACGACCTGCAAGGCCGCATCGTCGACGCCAACCCGGCCGCGTGCCGACGGCTGGGGTACACCCGTGAAGAAATGTTGACCCTGACGACCCGCGACGTCGACGACCCCACCTTCGCGGCCGGCTTCCAGGACCGGCTCGACCAGCAGTTGCGCCACGGCCGGCTGCGCATCGAAGGCCGCCATCGCACCAAGTCGGGCCGGATCATTCCGGTGGATATCAATACCTCGGCGATCCAGTTCGAGAACCAGACCGCCGTCCTGGCCGTCATCCGCGACATCACCGACCGCCGGGCGCTGGAGGAAACCCGCCGCCAGATGGCCGAGGCCCAGCTCCTGAGCGCCCGCGAGATCGAGGCCAAGAACCGCCAGCTCAGCCAGTCGGAGGCGCGCTACCGCAAGCTCACCGAGGGCACGCTCGACGCCATCGTCGTGAGCGATCAGGGCGGCCGGATCACGCTCTTCAACCCGGCCGCCGAGCGCGCCTACGGCTGGAACGCGCCGAGAATCCTCGGACAGCCCCTGGGCCTCTTGATCGATAGCGACTTGCGCGGCGATCTGATGGCCGATCTGAACGACTTCCTCGAGTTGCGCACCAGTCGGTTCGTGGGCAAGACCAAGGAGATGCGCGGTTGCCGCAAGAGCGGCGAGAGCTTCCCCATCGAGCTCTCGCTCAGCGCCATCGAGAACAGCGGGGGATACCAGTTCCTCGCCGCGATCCGCGACCTGACCGAGCGGCAACGCCTGCAAGCCACCCTGGCGCAGGCCGAGCGACTGGCCTCGATCGGTCTTTTGAGCGCCGGCGTCGCCCACGAGATCAACAATCCCCTGGCGTACATCGCCAACAACCTGGCGGTCCTCGACCGTGACCTGAAGGGCGTCCTCGACCTGATGACGACCTACGAGTCCGCGCACGCGCACCTGCCGCCCGCGGTGCTGGAGCGTGTTCAGGCGATCAGCGACGACCTGGACTGGCCCTATGTCCGCGACAACCTCGGCCGCATGCTGACCCGCACCCGCGAAGGCGTTCAGCGCGTGGCCAATATTGTCCAGAACCTCCGCAGCCTGGCACGCACCTCGCCTCCCAAACCCGAGCCGGCCCTGCTCTCGGACCTGATCGACAGCGCCCTCGACATGGTTCAGGGCCGCGTGCGCCGCCACCATATCGAGATCCGCGTCGAGTGCGGCACCACGGCCAAGATCCTCTGCGTCCCCTCGCAGATCAGCCAGGTCATCCTCAACATCCTGGTCAACGCCATTCAGGCCATCGAGTCGCTCAATCGCCCCGAGAGGAACCTGATCTGCGTCATCACCCGGCAGGAGCCGGTCTCCCAGATCCTCGAGTTCGAGGATAACGGCTGTGGCATCCCCGCCGAGCAGATCTCCCAGCTCTTCGACCCCTTCTTCACCACCAAGCCCGTCGGCGAAGGCACCGGGCTGGGCCTGTCGATCACCCACAACATCATCACCGGGCATGGCGGCCGTATCGAGGTCGAAAGCCAGGTCGGGGTCGGCACCTGTTTCCGGCTCATCCTGCCCTGGAAGCCGATTTGAAGCCGTAAAACCCATGTCCGACCCAGGTTTCCCCTCGTGGCCTCGACACGAACCCGTGGCCCACCCGCGTGGAACGCCGTAACTCCCTGGAACACCACAGGATCAGTTGTGCCTGGGCTTGGCTTTCAAGTCGCCATGGGAAGCGACGCAATACCCGGAAAGGCCCATTGTGACGGGGGACACCTGGTTTTCGGGACAAAGTCAAGGGGTGATTGGGTTCGTTCGGTGCCCGGGAATTGGGTTCGTTTGCGCGGGCACGCGAGCCGCCGGGTGTGATCATCGGCAAGGTCTCCCATTGGGTTCGTTTGTGCCCCGAGAATCCGGATCGGGACAACTTGCAGCCGGCTTGCCAAAGACGCGGGCCGCGATGGAGCGCGGTTGTACGCCATCAACATCGTAGTCGGCCGGCTGAACATTCACAGGAAAGTGCGCGGGGGTCGAGAGCACGTCGGAGGATGAACGAGAAGACCTCTCGTACACCCTCTCAGATGCTCACGGCCCTGCGGGCACCATCGGGGGCACGATTCGCCCCCCTTGGTGAAGAACTGGAGTCCCCGGAGAACGACCGTGGTGTTGTTGGCCGCATGAAACGACAAGCGCCAGACCTGAGCCGAGGTTGGCGGGATCGGGACCACCTGGTCGACCGATTCGAGCGTGTTCTCGCCGACGACCGTGACTCCCGTTTTCTGGCGGGCTTCGATGCGGACACGGTCCGCGGCGTGATAACGGCCGCTGTGCTGGGAATGAACGCCGACCGCTGTGAGAGTCACGGCGGTCGGAAAGGCAACCTCGACATCGACCCATCCGGTCGCGGAGGGGCGCGATTGCCACATGGTCTGGGTGTGGAAGTTTGTACCGCCGCTCTCCACGTTCTCCGGCGCCAGGCTGGGCTCGACTGCGCGTTCCCACGATGTTGGCCGCCTTGGTGCCGATGTCCTCGCCCGACGTGGTTGTCACGACGGGCGCATACGGGGGCTGGCCGGGGATCGTCATTGGCCCCAGCCAGACGAGCTTCGCCAGCTTGTAGGCGGTCGGCATATCGACTTTGGGGTCGAACTTCTTGTTTGCGAAGACTCTCCGGTTCAGCGCCAGCCCGCGCGGTCTTCGGGAATGAACCGGCCGGGCGTGGCCGACGGCTCGAAACCATTTGTGTGGTGCGACGGGTTGTACGACATCATCGACATGTTGGTCTGCATGTCATAGCCATACACATCCACATGCGGCAGCCCGAATGCGTGGCCGAGCTCGTGCTGCAAGGTGGACTGGAAGTTGGGCGCGCGGTCCAGACCGTTCGAGGACATGATCACGATCCCGCCGCCCGTGTTGAATCCACCATTGAACGGTCGCCCGCCCCCCGCCGGCCAGCCGTCGTTCGGGTTCATGATGACGGCGACAAAGATGTACTTGCTATTAAATCGGTTCTGTCTGGAAGCCGTCAGGACTCGCTGACGATCTGCGGAGCGGCGTCCTCGGGCAGACGTTTCAACTCGGCCAGCGGCCGCTTGCTGTCGTAGATGAGGGGCGCCTCCTGGGCGATGAGGAACGTGTCCTTGCCCCCCAGCAACTCCCGGTACCGGGCCTGGCACCATCTCAGGTAATCGTGCAGCCGTATCGCCTGGTCCTCCGTCGGCGACGACTCCCCTTGCGGCACGAAGAACACGGGCAGGACCGCGACTCTCTGGGGCGGATCGAGCGACTCTCGCCTGCCTTCCTGCCGGCGCCAGACCCAGCGGCGATCATGACGAGCGGAACGAGGTACATGATCGGGCTCCAGAAACATGTCGTCGAGGACTTCAGGCCGGACCTGCTCAGAAGGTAGGGTGCGTGGAACGCACCAATCCCAAAGCGATGTGGGACATGGTGCGTTTCACGCACCCTACAACTACAACTCTCAGTCCTGGACTGCGGCCAGGCGGAAGCCCAGAATGTAGGACCGGATCGCCGGCGTGCTCCTGAGCCGGTACGCCGGGCGGCAGCACCCCGGGTCGTCGCGCCAGCAACCGCCCCGGAACACCCGGGACGGGGCCTCGGCAGGGCCCGGCGGGTCAGCCGGCGGCGCTGCTTTGTAATAATCGGTAGCATAGCCGTCCTGGCACCATTCCCAGACATTCCCGAGCATGTCGTGCAGGCCCCAGCCGTTCGGCTGCTTCTGGCCCACCGGATGCGTCTTATCCTCCGAATTCTTGTCGTACCAGGCATACTTACCCAGATCGGCTTCGCCCTCTCCAAACGGATACTTTGCCGTGCTCCCCGCGCGGCAGGCATATTCCCACTCCGCCTCCGTCGGCAGGCGATAGCCCTTGCCGCCGACAATGGAGACCTGATTCCCTCGATCCGGTAGTAGGGCGTCCGCTTCTTGCGCTGGCTCAGCTCATTGCAAAACCTTACCGCGTCAAACCGAAACCAGCCCAACTATAAGAGAAAGGCCGGAACAACGGGGGACATGCCGCGAAAACCCGAAAAATCCCAAAAAATTCACAGAAGGTCGCCGGCCTCTTCTCGTAACCTCTTGAGAATCCTGGCCTTAGTTTGGATCACGGAATTTTCCGACAGGCCCAGTTCCCGGGCCACGTCCGCGGCCGGGAGGCCGTCGAGGGCGAACTTTTGGAACGCCTCCCAGGTCGTGGCGCTGAAGTCCGGTCGAACCACCGCCAGCAGTTTCTCCACCACGTACCGGTCGTGCTCGATGTCCCACTCCCGGGCGAGTTCGCTGTGTGGGTCGGCCAGTTGGTCGAGGAACCCGTCCGCGGCATCCAACCCGGTGACCGGCCGCCGTTGTTGTAACCTGCGGTATGTCCTGACTTTGTTCACGGTCACCTGGCGGAGCCACGCCCGGAACGACCCCTCGCGCTGCCGGTCGAAGTGGGGGATTTCCCGCGCCACGACGATCAGGACCTCCTGCGCCAGGTCGGCGACCTCATCGCCCAGGCTCGGCACACGACCCAGCCAATGACGGATCAGCGGCAGGTAGATCTCCTGCAAGCGGAGCCAGTCGGGGTTCTCCGGGCTGGCCCTCCGGAGCCGGTCGATGAGGCTGACGGAAGTCGGGTTCACGGGAATCGCTTCGCGACACCTTCTTCGGTGACCTTCGGGTTACTCCGGCCCGAGACCCCTCAAAGTCTTCACGCTCTTGAACCTACCGATTCGTGCCCGTTCGTCTGCGGCAGTTTTTCGAGTAAAGACCAGTGTCCGGCGCCAACGCACCCGACGCAAGCCGTTGACCCTGCTGTTATCTCTGTGCATGTTCGGAACTCACCGATGGGGGCAATTGTCTGTGGTTGATTCGGGGAACCCGACCTCGGGCGGGCTCTCCTCGGGCGCGGTGTCGTCGTTCACGGCCTCCTCCGCGCTTCGCTGAGCGGCTCCTTCTCCGCGGGCGTGACCCGACGCGGCTTTTTGGTGTCGCTCGCCCAACCCCGAGTGAGACGTTCCCCGATCCTCCTTCGAGTACTCTCACTGAGGAACGATCGCCGCACGGGTATAGAATGGGGTATCACGCTCATTCGAAGTCGGCCAAGAGCCTATGCCTGATGCTAACGGAGAGCGAGTTACACATGCCACGCACGTTGCCGCTGGCCGCCGCCCAAACCAGCCCGTCCGAGATCGTGTCCGGTATGGTCCCCGGCGAGGAGTTGGTGCTGACGAGCGATGGCGAGCCCGTTGCCATCGTGACCCGTCCACCCCGCACGAGCTGGCCGTGCCAGCCGGGCACGGCCAAGGACCGTTCGTTCTGGATAGCCCCGGACTTCGATGCCCCGCTGGATGACTTCGCGGAGTACATGGAGTGACGTTACATGGCCTACGTCGAGCAGATCACCTTCCTGCTCTTCCTGAAGATGGCGGACGCAGACCAAACCGCCCTACAAGGGAGGTCACTGGTTCCAGTCCAGTATCGCCCATTCTCAACCTGGAAAGCTCAGGGACGCACGACGACGCGGCTGCGACGTCCTCTCCGGCGGCTTCACTCACGGTCGCAGGTCCGCCGCGGGACGGCGATCGGCCAGGGTGCTGACCGGGCGCAGGACCAGGTACAGGCCGACATGGTTCTCCGGATTGGTCCGGCTGGGCAGGGCGACGCGCTGCCAGGGCCAGTACCCTTTCAGGTCGTGCAACTCGAAGTGGGTCCGGTCCGGCAGGCCGAACACGGCCGGCGCGGGCCAGGAGGCCGACCACGCGAGCACCTTCGGCACATTCGGCAGGGTGTGATAGCTCGGCCCCGCGACGTATTGATGGTCCGGATCGGCGGCGTCCAGCGTCCAGGTGGCGACCGGCCCGAGCATCACGTGCAGGTTGTTGGACCGCAGGTTCGGATCGAGCACGGAGAGCGCCTGCTTGCGATTGCGGCAGACGGCCAGGTTGGACTCGACCACAAGCCAAGAGGCGATATCGGGCCGGTCCCGGTGCGGCGCTTTCTCCGGGGGAGCGGCGGCGGTCTCCTCACTCTCGGCCGGGTCGGGGGCGCCGCCGCGGAGAAGATACTCGACCTCGATCGCATGGGGGGGCGTCAGTTCGCAAGACGTGTCGATTTGGCCTGCGCTCCGCATCAGCTCGGTGAGGCGGCGGCAGAAGATCAGCCAGCGGACGTAGCTGATGCCGACGGCGGGATCATCCCGGTGGGCCTGGAGGTACCCGACTTCGCGGCTCGCCGCGGCCGGCAGGTCCGTGGCGCCCATGACGGCCGTCCAGAGATCCCAGGTCACGGGCACTTCCGAGACGTGGAAGTGGGACAGGACGATCTCGCGGGCGGCGTGGTGTTCGGCGAGACGCGCGGAACTGCTGCCGGTTCTCCCAGATTTTCTGGGCGCCGTGGATGCGGGCCTGGTCGAAGAGGCCGCTGTCGAGATTGCCGGCCTGGAGCGATGCCGCCGCCGCGGACAGCGAGCTGGGTTTCGGCGCGTGGTCCCCGGCGGGATCGAGCAAGGAGGCGATCCCCGCCCGCGTGATCCGTTTCTCCTTGAGAATGGCGCCGTATTCCACGGGGTCGAAGCCGCTGCGGAACGTCCCGCCGGGCTGGAACCTCAAGGCGTAGGGCGAGTCGAGGATCGGTACGCGGCCGGGGTCGGGCGTGGTCAGGTTCAGCTCCTGGACGCCCTCGCCCCGCTCGACGGTCACGTCGTGGTCGCGCAACATGAGCGCGCCGTCGAGCATCACGCAGGCGATCAGCCGGGCGCCGACGGCGTATTCGAACTCCTCGCCGTCGTGCAAGGTGCGGGTCTGGTCCGGGCGGCCATGGGGACGGAGCGTCACGACCGCCCGGGGATGGGTCCGGGGCCGGACCTTGCGGTGCGTCTGGTCGGGCGTCAGGTCGAGCGCCACGGTCAGGGGCTGGTCGCCGGCCGCCACGCGGAGCGTCTGGGAGGTCTCGAGAAAGCCCTCGGCCTGCGCCCGGAACGTATGCTCGGTGGCGGTCGATAAGCTGATCGTGCGCAAGGATTGCGGCTTGCCGTCGACGGTGAGCTGGGCGGTTTCGGGAGTGGTCTTGACCACGATCAGCCGCTCGGTTGTGGCCGAGCGGGTCAGCTCGGCCAGCTCATCGGGCATGTACGGGCCCTCGCCATCGGGGATCTGCAAGTTCAGCCGGCGCGACTCGTAGCCCGGCGCTTCCAGGTAGAGCGTGACCGGCTCCTCGACGGGCAACTGAACCTCGCGGATCGGGGACCGGCGATCCTTGTAGCGGACCGGAAGTGATTGGGGCCTTGCGGCCCGACCTCGCAGGTCTGCTCGACCGGCCGGAACGGCGGGCCCGCACCGTGGCGGCATAGCGCCCGGGCGGCAGCGATTTCTTGAAGGACACGTGCTGCGACAACCGGATCTGCGACTGCACCGGGGTATGGGCGCCGGTGCGGGGATCGACCCGGTCGAGCGTCAGATCGGCGTGGACTTCCTTGCTGCCGGCCGGGCCGGGCGGGACGACGGTGAACTCGGCCTCGACCTCGTTCCGCACCTGTCCGGAGAAGAGCACGGCGATGGCCAGCAGGATGGCGATCATGGCCACGCCGAACTGGCTGGCCCGGTTCTCCCGCAGCAGGGTTTGAACCGCCTGGCCCCCGCGCAGTCAGGTAGTCGCTCAGCGTGGGGGGCGGGGTGACGCGCAGTCGCACCGGGGAACGGGTGCCCACGTTCTTGACGGTCGGCCGGACCGGCGCGGGCGCGACCGTCGCGACGGGCACGGCGACCGGCGCACGGCTTGATGGGGCCGTGGCGCGCCGGCGCGGGCAAGGCCGGCTGCGCGGGTGTCGGCCGCGACGCTCCGTCGTCGTGCCGCGACGTTTTGCGCGTCTTCGTCTTCACCCGTATCGGGATGATCTTGCGGTAGTTGCTCAGGTCGTCCAGCACTTCGAGAGCGCTCTGGTAGCGTTCCGCGACCTGCTTGCGGGTCAAGCCATCGACGACCCGGACGAGATCCTCGGGCAGCCCCGGAACCAGGCCCTCGGCGCCGGGCAGCGCGCGGGCCGGGTCGCGATGCCAGCGGTCCCAGGAATCCGCCGGATTGAGCGACTGGGGGCCGATGCCCCGGAACAGCCGGGCGAACCGCCGTCCCATGAGCAGCTCCAGCGCGGTCAGCCCGAGGGCGTACAGATCGCTGGCCGGACCCACGGGGCCGAAGTCCTCGTCGAACCACTCGGGCGCCATGTGCTTGCAGGCGACGTGCGCCCCCGTCTCGTCCGAGCCGGGATTGCCCGACGTGGCACACAGGTTCAAGAGCGGCGACGGCACGCCCAGGGCCATCCCGCGCGGGTCCGCGAGACGGACGTAACCGTCGTCGTCATAGAGCAGGTTCCGGCGATGAATCGCGCCGTGGAGCTGGCCCAGATCGGTGTGCAGGTGCGACAACGGCCGCAGCACCTGCCGCATCATGCCGGCCACGATCTTCGGCGCCACCGCGTGCCGGAGTCGGACCCGGCCCCGCATGAGGTCGGAGACGATCCAGCCCGAGTCGAGATCAATGTCTCGCACGGGCACCATGTCCCGCCGCGACGCGCTGAATTGCGCCACCTGCCGGAGCCGGTCCCAGGAGTCGTCGCGACGCTGGAGCCGTGTCCGCACCGAGGCATGGAGCACCTTGACGGCCACGGGCCGATTCTGGATCAAGTCGTGCCCCCGATAGACGGTCCCCAGCGGTCCCTTTCCGATCGGGTTGAGCAGTTCGTAATCGTTGTGCATCGCGGTCTCCCTCGAAGCGAGCCTCTCTGGCTCCGGTTCGGCAGCGGGACCAGACCCATCACGGAGTAAGGACGCTGCGTGAGCCGTGAACTTGCCAGGGAGGGGACCGGTTCGAGTTCGAGGGCTTCGTAGCTTCGTAGGGTGGGTCAGCGGCGTCCGCGCCTCTCAGCCCCGAAGGGGCGGAAGTGAATAGCCAGGGGCGTCAGCCCCTGGAACCCGTCCCGTCCCCGCGCCACCCTCTTCCGGAGCCCCGCAGGGGCGACAGAAGATCCCGCGAAACCATGGGTTCTGTCGCCCCTGAGGGGCTGCGGAGGGCACTATCTCACGCTCGGCGGTCAACCACCTGAACGGCGCGGACAGTTTACGCGGCAAAGGTCGAGGGGTTCACTGAAGCAAATCCAATGTTCCCAAGCCTTTGCATCCTGGATACTGTCTGAACGTCCACTAGTGAAACTGTCCGGGACTTGTCCGCCCGGCTGAGAAAGTCCCCTGCGGAGAGGCGCTTTGGGGCTTTGTCTCGCCGTCCAGGGGCTGACGCCCCTGGCTATTGACTGTCGCCCCTTCGGGGCTGTCCGGACAGAATTTCAAATGTTGTTCCCGATCCAGTCGACCACGGTCTGGAACGGCGGGAACCGGGGATCAACCCGGCTCTGGCGTCCATGATTGTGCTGGATCCAATCGCTCAAGCGGAGCAGTCGATCGCGCACGGGCGAGGTCGCGCCCCAGGTTCTGATCCTGCAAGGCAAGCTGGAGTTCCTGGGCGATGTAGTGGCCCTCCGGGCCGCACTGGCGCAGGTCGCGCACGAGAACGGCGAGTCGGTCTTCCTCGATCCGCGCCGGCACCGGACCGCGACTCTGAAACAACAGGCCGACCACCCACGTCGCCATCATGAGCAAGACCATCGTGAGCACCAGCGCCGGCCGGGACGCATAGGCCGCGGGCGGCGCCTCCACCGCGGGTGTCTCCGCACTCGGCTCGGGGCATTCCGAAACGGCCGGCGTCGGCGCGTGGGCCAGCCGCACGCTCAGGCTCGGACCAAGAACCAGCACGGTCTCGGGCGTCCAGATGGCCGCGGTCCCCGGTTCGAGGGATTCCTCATCGAGTTGCAGGCGGCGGGCGGTCCGGTTATGGACCCGGACGCCGCGGGGCCGTTGCTCGATGGTCAAGGCGTGCGGCTCGGCGTCCGCAAGACGAATCCCGCAGCTCGCATGGCTGCCGACGCGGACGACGGGCGCATCGAGCGCGACCGAACAGGCCGGCTGCGTGCCGGCGTGGATGACCAGCCACGGCGTCGTTGGGGGCAGTACGGCGGCGGGATTTCCGCGCTCAATGGAAGAGTGGTGTGGCTTCATAGAGCACCTTGAGGAGCCAGGGGGCCAGCATGGCAATGATGCTGGCGACCATGACGACCGTGTTGGGACCCGCGAACTTGACCTTCGATTGCTCGGCCGCCTTCTCGATCGCCTGCACCTGCCGGTTGCGGATCTGGAGGGCCTGGCTTTCGAGGATCTGCGTCAACGGCGTGCCCAGCTCGTCCCCCTGGCGCAGGGCCAGGACCAGCTCGTTGATCTCTTCCATGTTCAGGCGCAACTGGAGCCGCCGGAGTGCTTCGGACCGCGTGATCCCCCGCTCGATCTCGCGGAGGACGATCTCCAGATGACCGGCCAGGGCCGCGCCGCAGTTCTGCCGCACGAGGGTCTGAAGGGCCTCGGTGAAGCTCGATCCCGCCTTGAGCATCAGTTGCATCAAATCCATGGCGAACGGAAGCTGGCCGCGGATCTGCGAGCGGACCCGGTTGGCCTTTTCCTCGAGCTCCAGCAGCGGTCGGCGCGAGGTGATGAACCAGACGAGCGCCGCTCCCAGGATTCCGAGGGCGGGCATGCCGAGGCAGGAATGACACAACCAGCCGAGGCCCAGGCCCAGGCCGATCATGCCGCCCGAGGCGGTCAGCCGCTGCACGGCCAGCCATTCCGCGGGCGTCCAGGGCGGCTGCTCGGGCAGCGCCAGCAGGCCGCGCTCGATCCGTTGCCGCAGCATCGGCCGGCGCGTCGCGTAGTACTCGGCCAGCTCATCGACGAGCGGCTCGAACCAGAGATAGACCCGGTTGGCCTGCCGCAGCGTCTGCCGCCGCGCGGTTTCGAACGACGCCCACCGCCGCCCGTCGCCCCGGTCCGCCAGCACGATCCCGGTGATGTGCCAGGCCACGCCGAGCACGCCCAGGCCCAGCAACACGCTGGCCAGCAGCTCGAGAGCCATCAGCGTGGTCGCGACCGACGCGCTCTCCGGGTACATGGCCATTCCTCCGGGATCTTGTCACTTGCGAGTCGAGGCTCTTCTGTAGGGTGGGCATGGCCCACCTTCTTCGCCGTGGCCGCCGGTTCGAATGGCGGGCGGTGCCCACCCTACGCCAAAGGATGTTCTCAAACCTCGTGATCCGCAGGCCCATGCGGACACTCCAGTAGGTGAGCAGAATGATCGTGGTCAGGCAGACCTGGCCCAGCATGGTGGTGACCATCAGCCGGCTCGAGACCGGCTCGATGAGGTAGTTGACCAGGAGGAAGACGACGGGGAACACACCCAGGCACCACAGCGTGAGCCGTCCGCTGGCGCTCTGCGTGTCCATCTTGAGCTGAAGCCGCTGGTTCTCCTGCACGGACAGGGCCAGGCTGTCGAGCGTCTCGGTCAAGGGGCCGCCGTGCTCCAGGCAGCAGAGCGTCGCCGCGGCGAACATGCGGAAGCCGTTCAGGTCGAGCCGCGCCGAGATATCGCCGATAGCCTGCGCCAGCGGGCGGCCGCGCGAGTATTCCCGCACGATCCGCTGGATCTCGCCGCGGATCGGCTCCGGCGCCTCGCAGCTTGCCAGCCGCAACCCCTGGGCGAGACTGAGCCCGGCCCGCGCCGTGTTCGCCAGCGCGAAACAGACCGGGACAAGCTGATCGCGCAAACGCCGCCGACGCCGCTGGATGACCGAATGCAGAATCCACCGGGGCGATTGATAGATCAGCCCGCCGCAGATCGGCACCAGCACCAGCGAGCCGAACACCGACAGGATCGCGCACGGTGACAGCGCCAGAAGGATTCCCCAGAGCCGCATGCCGGACCGGATGCGCTCTTCCGAGATCCCCACCGATTGCCCGAGCGTGACGAAATCACGCACCCGCCGCAGCGCCAGTTCGTCCCAGAGCCGCAGGCCCGGCTCGAAGGCCAGCGCCACGGCCAGCCCGAGAGCGATCGACGATAACAGGGCGCTGATGGGACCGGACACGGTCATGGGGCACACTCCACCACGGGTCACTTCCCGTCTTGTAGGGTGGGTCAGCGGCGTCTGCGCCGCGCAACCCACCGACATATTCGGATGGTGGGTTGCGCAGCAGACGCCGCTGACCCACCCTACGAAAACCCCTTCCTCTCAGTCGTAGAACGTCTCCAAACACAGCCCCGCGTGTGTCACGAGGTCATCGATGAAAGTCGGCAGGCAGCCCGTGGGGCGCAAGGGGCCGTTGTCCGAGGTCATGCGGTAGAGGTCGCGGATGCGGATCGTCCCCGCGCGGCGGTCGAACCCGGTCAGCTCGCTGATCTGGACCACCCGGCGCACGTTGTTGACGCGCTCCAGATGGACGATCAGATCGAGTCCCGAGGCGATCTGGCGGTGGATGGCGGCCAGGGGCAGGTCCGCGGCCATCTGCACCATGACTTCCAAACGGCCGATCACGTCGAGCGGGCTGTTGGCGTGAATCGTGGTCAAGCTGCCGTCGTGGCCGGTGTTCATCGCCTGGAGCATGTCGAGCGCCTCGGCCCGCGGCACTCTCCCACGATGATCCGGTCGGGCCGCATGCGCAAGCGCGTTTTTCACCAGGTCGCGGATTGTGTAGGCCCCCTGCCCTTCCAGGTTCTTGTCCCGCGTTTCGAGCCGCACAACGTGGCTATGTCGCAGCCGCAGCTCGGCGGTGTCCTCGACCGTCAGGATGCGCTCGTGGTCCGGTATGCAGTCACTCAAGCAGTTCAGCAGCGTCGTCTTGCCCGAGCCGGTCCCTCCCGAGACGATGATGTTGCGGCGGTTCTGGACGGCGGCATCCAGGAACCGCGCGGCCGACGCCGACAGCGAGCCCGTCCGCACCAGCGTCGCCATGTCGATCGAGCGGTCGGGAAACTTGCGGATCGTCAGGCAAGGACCGTCAATCGCCAGCGGCGGGATCACCGCGTTGACGCGGCTGCCGTCGGGAAGACGCGCGTCCACCACCGGCTTCGACTTGTCAATCCGCCGGCCGACCGCCGCCACGATCCGTTCCATGATCGAGAGCGTCACCGCGTCGGACACAAACCTCCGCCCCGAACACTTCATCGTGTGGTTGTGATCGATGAAAATATGCTCGGAGTCGTTCACCATGATCTCGGTGACGGTCGGCGTGCGGAGCAAGTCCTCAAGCGGGCCATATCCAAACAAGATATCCTTCAGATCCTTCTTGATCGTGCGCTTGGCCAGGTAGTCGCGCAGTCCCGTATCGACGAGCGCCGCGGCGCGGGCCGTCCAGAAGCTCCAGAACCCGCGTTCCAGGCGATCGAGCCTTTGTTCGATCGGGTCGGCGTCATGCAGCCGGAGCACCTGGCTCGCCTTCGCGATGAGCCGGCCGAGATCGCGCTCCAGCTCGGGGACGACCGAGGCCATCTCCGTCCAGAAGCTCTGTACGGCGCGATCGCCCGCGCCGTGACTCTGGGCGGTGTTGAAATCGATGAGCGTGCGTAATAGCTCCGAGTGCACACACTGGCCGGCGAGGTGATCGGCCAGGTCGTCGCCGCCCTGGTTCAAGAGCCGCCCGCCGATGTCGTCGATCTCGTGCTCCAGACGCAGCACCAGGGCATCGCGCGCCTCGCGCGATTCCAGCGGCAGCTCGCGCGGCAGACGCGGCAGGATCTCGCGATGGACCGTGGCGATCAGCTCCGAGGCCAGACGGTCGAGCCGGTCGCGATCCTCGTCGGCGGTCGGCGTGTGGCCCTGCAAGTCGTCGATGGAGAGGGTGTACTGCGAGATCCGCAGCTCCTGCCCTGGCACGATCCGCATGGGCCGGCCGGCGGTCAACTCCTGATCGCCCAGGAAGCAGACGGCGTCCTCGGCGACGACCGACCAGTGACCACTCTGGAGCCGGATCGTGGCGGCACGGCGCGCGAGCAACGGGCTGGGCAGGACGATCTCGCTGTCCGGTGCCGCGCCGATGCGGATCGGCGCATCGCTCGCGGTATCGACCTCGACATCGCAGGCGTACCGTTGCTGGAGGAGCCGGTCGCTGTAGTAAATCCGCACCGAACGGGCAGGCATGACGGCGGCTCCCATTTGGGGCTTGTCACTTGTCACTTGCTTGATAATTCCATCCTGGGCCGAAGCCGTTTCTTCCGGGTGGCTGGGGCGGAGTCCGCGACGCCCCGAGTCTGCTGGGGCCTGGGGACAGCTGGGCGTCGTGGACTCCAGCCCCAGCCACCCGATGCAAGTGACAATGACAAGTGACGGTTTTAACGCGGTTCCAGCTCGATGCCGCGGACCGCATCGCGTGAGACGGCATCGCGCAGGGCTTTGGCCAGTTCCGGCTGGTTCGGATCGAGCAGGACGCCGACGGCGTTTTCCGCGCCGGTGGGTTTGCGTACCGTGCCTTCCGGCATGCCGACGGGGGCCTCAAAGATCTCGTAGGGGCCGATGCGGTTCTTGGTCTGACCTTCCTCCGCCTTCAGCACGAAATAGACCCGCGCGCCGGTTTGCAACAGGTCGTGCTGGAACGGTTTTTTGTTGTCGATGGCGACAAAGAACAGCTCACAACCATCCGGGATCGGCACTTCCAACTGCGTGTTCAGATCGGAGTAGAGCAAGAGCTGGTTCGGTTCGAGCGCGCGGTACACCTTGCGGCGAAGCACGGTGCTCCGCGCCGAGGCCGGGATGAAATTGGTCCGCATGACCTGCGACTGGCCGGGCAACTGGACCGCTTCCAGGACCTGTTCTTCGAGCCGGTCGCCGGGTGCGACCGACCCGTTGACGGCCAGCACCTGGATCGGCTCGATGGCCTTCGAGATGGTCAAAGAGTTCAGACCGAAGGCGAGGAATCCCAGCGCGCTGGGAACCACCAGGCGGAGTGTGTGTTCTTTCATGGCAGGACGGGTCCTCAGTCAGGAATCCGCGGGCCCGGCCAGCGCCGCGATCGGTTGGAGCTGGCTGCGGATGCGGTCCTCACCAAGGACGCGGAACCGGGCCGGAACTTGCAGAGGCGCCGCGGCCTCCCAGCGCGCGGCATCGCGGACCGCGGGCGCCGTGGCCGGGACGACCGTTTGCCGTGCCGCGATCGTGGCAGTGGTGCGCCGCACCAAAAGGGCACTGACACACACCGCCAGGCCTAGCACCAGAAGGATGAGTGGCAGATTGACGACGAACTCGATCTGAGCCACGCCGCGCGAAGCGGGCCGCGTTCGGGACGGTCGGCGAGTCATGGAAACCTCCTGAGCTTTTCGGGTGTTTCGGGGAGAGGACGGGTTTGTAACTGGTACCGGGCTCGTGGATTCCGGATTCCGGATGGCGGATTCCGGATTCCGGATTTCCAATCGACTTTCGGAGTTCGGGCATCCGGCATCTGGCATCTGGCATCTGGCATCTGGCATCTGGAATCTGGCATCTGGAATCCGGCATCCGGAAGTCCAAAGGAGACAGTTCTTGGTCAGCAATCAATGGGTCTGGAACTCCCGAGGCGCGGGCACCAGCGGCGCGACCGGTTCGCGGAACGGCTCCTCGAGCGTGGCGACCGCGTCATCCAATCGTGTGACGGGCATCAACCGCGCCCGCCAGTCCGCCCGGTATTGCGGCGCCGCGATTGGTGCCAGGGCGGGATATTTCGCCACGCGGACGGTCCAGTTGAGCGTGTCCCAGCCGACCTCGGGCTGGAGCGTGTTGTCCTTGCCGGACGGTGGCCGTTGCGGCAGGCCGTTGTAGAGCATCACCTGGGCGTGGCCGAGCTGGCCGGACGGGCAAGGCCGCGGGAAGATCGCCGCGGCCAGCGTGCCGGGCGCCGATCGGTAGGCCAAGCCCAGCAGCGCGAAGCGCAGGTCCGCCTGCCGGCTGTTCTCGGTCCACGGCTCCCGGCCTTTGGTTATCGGGGTCGAATCGAGCAGGATGAAGAATGGCGCGTGCGTCTGCTGGTAAAGCCATTGCGCCCGGCGTGCGGTCATCGTTACGCACCAGTCGTCGAAGAGTTCGCCGGCCGCTGCCAGTTTCAACGGTGCGACGCGCGCCGCCACGGGCTGGCGCTCGTACAGGACCCAGGGCCAGGCGGCTTGCACGATCTGGCTGTCCCTCATCGCCGCGACTGGATCATCGCTCTGGAGATCGACGGCTTCCGGCAGCACGGGCAGTATCTGCGCGCTCGGCCACATGCCCCCGAGCGCGTCTCGCGCGGCGGCCTGGGTGGCGGCGGCGCCGCCGCCGCGATGCCGCTTTGAGCGACGAGCTGCTGCGTGTCGGCGAGCAGGGCGGGGATCGATCGCGTCAGGAGATGCTCCTTGGCGTCCAGGCAACTGCGCGCCTCGCCCTCAAACTGCGTGAGGGCGTTCCACTCTTTCAAGATGGCGATCTCATCCGCGACGCTGGCCGTGCCGGCGAGCCGTTGCTGGTAGTGGCGCACCAGTGCCGCGCGGAGGCGGACCTTGCCCTCGCCGGTGGTCGCGCCCGAGGTGATCTCTTGAACGAGCACCGGCTCGGCGGGCGTCGGCTCGCCCCGAAGCTGGAGTGCCTTGGCGAGCGCCACGATCTCCGCCCGCAGCGCCTCGGCCTGTCGCCGCGCGGGCGGCTCCAGATCATCCGCGCTGACATGGGGGCCGGCCAGCGCCTCCGGGATGACCGCCCACGCCAGCTCCTCGCCTGCCAGGTGCTGTTGCGTGACCAGCCGGTTGAGCGCCTCCGCGTGCGACCCCCCGACCGTCATGGCGACCGCATCGGCCTGATTTTGCAGGTCGATCTTCCGCACGATGGCGGCGCCCTGGTGCAAGATCAGGCCCGTCAGCAAGAGCAAGAGGAACGCGGTGATGACCATGAACAGGGTCATCGCGCCGTCCTCGCCCTGGTGTTGCGCCTCATCATCAAGGCTCGGACTGGTAAGCAATGCCCAGAGGACGCGGCCCATGGAGCACCTCCTGACGGGCCAGACGGACCGTCGTGGTGATGGTCCAGCAACGCTCACCGGTCACGGGATCGCGTGCATCCGCGAGCAACATGCCGATGATGCGAAACCGGAAAGGATGAAGGAAAATCACCTGAGCCGTGAGCTCCGCGCCGGCGTCGGCCTCCATCTTGACGGTCGTGGTTCGCTGGGCTCGTAGGTACTGCGCGACCAGGTAGGAATCCGTGATCGAGTCCGCCACGCTGCGGCGGTACAGGTCCGCATAGGACCCGGCGGCGGGGTCCGTGGTGGTGGCGGAAACAGCGACCGGGCGGCCCCCGACAAAACCGCTGGAGAACGGCGCCAGGGCGAGCACGGCGGCCTGCGTCGCCTTGCGCTGGGCCTCGGCCGGACCTTGCGATCTCCCAGACAACCCCCGACCGCGCGGCCGTGTAAGCCGCGTACAGCGTGCCCAGCTTGGTCGTCAGGATCATCGAGCAATCGAGCAGCAGCAGCACCAGCAAGCCGAGTACGGGAATGGTCGCGATCAGGTTGAGCGTGTAGTCAAACCCGCGCTCGCCGCCACAATCGCGACGGCGGCGCCAGGCTCTCGCTCCGCGCCGTCCCAGCAACAGCAGCCCCCCGGCGGCGATCAGCCAGAGAACCCCGATCGCGAGGACCGACTCGAACAGGCTGGCCACGGAGTTCATCGCCAGGCTCCTTGATCTTCACATGAGTGTCCAACCGAGGACCGATCCGACCATCAAGCTGATCGCTCCGCACATCCGCGCCGCCAGGACGATCAGGCCGACGGCCAGCGGCGTGAGGATGATCATCGAGCCGACGAAATCGACGGTCGTCATGCCGGCGCACGGCGCCGGCCTTCACGGGTGGCGATCATGGGTATCCACTCCCTTGCGCGTGTGCTTGATGCCCCTTCCCCGGGCGGGGAAAAGGGGCGGAAGACTATGTGGGTCATGACTTATGACTGATGACTTATTGATGATAAATGATGACATATAACTTATGACTTATAAATTATGTATGATGACTGATGCCTGATGGCGAATGATCGCCGCACGCATCCCCCAACTGGCATCCGTTCTCGGCCATCGGGCATCCGTCCTCAGCCATCCGCCATCAGTCATCCGCCATCAGTCATCCGCCATCGGCCACTCAGAACCCCACCAGCACCGGCGCGAGGACGATCGACGCGTGCCCACCATCGAGGATCGCCAGGGCCGTCCCGATCACGAAGAACGGTCCGAGGCGCACCTTCCGCAGCATCAAGGTGCGTTCCTCGGGCCGCAGCTCGGGCCGCCACGGCGGCGGCAGGAGCATGCCGGCGATGACCTTCACATACGCCCGGGCGGTCATCACCAGCCCATCGCGCACCACGCTCAAGACGACCACCACCACGCCGGCCGCCGCGAAGCTCAAGACGAGCGCGGTGGCACCCGTCGCCAGACCGATCAGGCTGCCGAGCGCGGCCGAGAGCTTGACGTCCCCCATGCCGCCGCCCGTCAGCGTGTGCAACACCAGCATGAGCACCAGGCAGCCGATCAGGCCGGACAGGCACTCGCTCAGCGCGAGCGTTCCGAGGCGTTGTCCCAGCGCAACATGCGCGCTGCCCGCCGCCGCCAGCACCAGACCCCATAAGCAGGCGGGATAGGTACACCAGTTGTAGATTTTTCCCCACTTGAAATCGGTCACGGCCGCAACGACCGTGGCCAGCAGGGCGAGTCCCTGGCCGAACGTGAGCGCGACCGGCGGCGTTACCAGCCACGTCGCGAGGAACAACGGCAGGAGCAGGGCCGGACCCGCCAGCATCAGGGACCAGAGCCTGGGGCGCGTCCAGATCGTCAGGGGTTGCGTCGCGTCCGACATGGGCCGTCTCTCCCGATTGTGCCACGGGCCGCGTGCCGCTTCGTCGCGACACGCGGCCCGCCGCAATTTCCTGGGACTTGAGATCGCGAAGTCGAGATCGTCCCGGGATACGTGATTACAGGCTCAGAAGCTTCTTCGCGGCCCCGCCGATCCCGGTGATGAAGCCGGAGACCATGCCGCCCATGCCACTCGAATCGGTACCGATGACGGTCTTCATCGTCTGGAAGATCGCCGCGGCCAGCAGCACACCGATCGCGCCGATGACCAGGGACTGGATCGCATCGCCCGCCTCGTCCTCGTGCAGCCGCTTCACGCCGGTCACCACTGCCGTGTGCAGCTTGGTCAACATCGCAGGAACCCTCTGGAAATGGGTCTGAACCGAAGCGGATACGGGTACATATCCCGAATCCACACATTTTTTCAAAGCGATCGGCTCTTTGTCGGGGCCTTCACTTCGCTTGCCACCTGGTAAGACGGCGGGCCTGTTCCCAACTTGCGCCGCCGACCGGGAAGAAGAGGTCTTCTGTAGGGTGCGGCTCGGCCCACCTCTTCGCTTCTCATGTAACCGAAAAAAGCGAAGAGGTGGGCCGAGCCCACCCTACAAGACCGTCGCGCACACGCTTTCAGACTTGCGCTGGCGTCCCGTTGACGTGGGGAGAGGCGAGGCCGTAGGCCACGATCTCGTCGGCGAAGGTGGGCGCCTGGCCGGTGGGTTCCAGCGCACCCTGGATCTGGCCGTCGTCATTCCGGCTGGTGGTGCGGAAGCGATAGAGGTCGCGGACGGTGTACTGGCCGGCGGCGTCGAGGCCGGTCATCTCGGCGATCGTCACGACGCGCCGGGAGCCGTCGCGCAGGCGGGCGAGCTGGACGACCAGGTGGATCGCCAGCGCGATCTGGCTCGCGCCACGTCGGGCGGCAGCACGACCGGGTTGAGACGGCTCAACAGTTCCAGTCGCAACAGCGCCGAGAGCGGATCGCTGGCGCGGATCGTGGCCAGCGAGCCGGGATGGCCGGAGATCATCGACTGGACCAATTCCAGGGCCTCCCCGCTGCGCACCTCGCCGACGATGATCCGGTCGGGCCGCATGCGCAAGGTGTTCACGAACAGGTCGCGGATCGTCAGCTCGCCCTCGCCGTCCTCGTTGGCGGGCTGCGATTCCAGGTAGACCGTGTGCGGCTGCGCCAGTTGCAGCTCCGAGCTGTCCTCGATGACCAGGATGCGCTCCTCGGGCGGGATCGCCGACGACAGCGCGTTCAGGAACGACGTCTTGCCGGTGCCAGTCCCGCCGGAGATGAGGATATTCTTGCGCAGGCGGACGGCCTGGATGAGCCACACGGCCGCCTCGCGGGTCAGCGCGCCGCCCTGGATGAGCTTCTTGAGGTTGAAGCTGGACTTGAGGAACCGGCGGATCGTCAGGCAGAGGCCCAGCCGCGCGGCGGGCGGCAGGATGACGTGGACGCGCGAGCCATCGGGCAGGCGGGCGTCGAGCGTGGGATGGGCCGCGTCGAGCGGCCGGCCCACGAATTCCGCCACGTGCCGCGCCGCCGCCAGCAGGGCCGCCTCGTCGGCGAAGCGCAGCGCGGTCTCCTCGATCGCCCCCCGCCGCTCGCAATAGACACGATCCGGCCCGATCACCATGATCTCGGTGACGCTGGGATCGTCCATCAACGGCACGACCGGCTTGAGAAAGTGCCGGAAGGTTTCCCGGTAGATCGTCGCGCGGTCCATGATGGAACCTCCTTCCGGCCTCCCGGCCGTTCTGGCCCCCTCTCCCCTTGCGGGAGAGGGCTGGGGTGAGGGGGAAGAATCGGTGCCCGGCAACACGCGACTCCCCCTCACCCTAACCCTCCCCCGCGAGGGGGGAGGGGACCAGACTGGACTTCCCTCACCCTCCCCCGCAAGCAAAGGGAGGGGACCAGAACCGACGTTCAGGCGCAGCGCCGCGCACTCAGCCGATCGTGCGCCTCCTGGAGCACGGGCCGGAGCCGTTTCTCCAGCCAGGGCTGATCCAGCAGCCAGCTCAGGTTGCCGCGCAACTGCCGGTTGGCCAGCGAATCGATGCGGGTCCCACAGCACACCAGGGCCAGCGCACAGGCCAGGTTGTACAGGACCTGCGCCACCTCGGCGGGCATCGAGTGGTCCCGGCGCGCCTGGGACGCCGCGTCGTTCTCGGCGGCTTCAGGCTTGACCCGGCTGAAGGTTTGCTTGGCGAACGTCTTGAGCCGTTCCAGCCACAGCAGCCACTCCGGGGCGGTCGTTTCCGGCGGCAGGCCACCGGCCGCGTGGATCATCACGAAGAGACTGCCGGGCGTCGCACGCTCTCCAGAAACGCCCGCCCCCCGGGGACACAGATAATCCTCGAAGGGCATGGCGAGCCAGAAGACCTGGAGCACCTTCAGCTCGTCGTGCTGGAGCTCGTCCGGCACGTCCGCGTCCTGATCGTGCGCCGCCAGGCTCTGCGAGGCTTCCACATCCCCGTCCGGCGCGAGGCGCGGCGCGGGGCGGAACGCCAGGTGCAGCCGGTGACACTGGCTGGAACGCGAGGTCCGCAGGATCTCCAGCCACTCCGCGAACCGCTCCTCGGGCGCTTCACGATCGGTCAGCTCGCCAGCCACGACCGTCGGCAAGACCTTCCGAAACACCCGCTTGACCGATGTGGCGCAGTTGTCCAGGTACTGCGCGTCGCGGCCCGGGTAACGCTCCAGAAGCTCCGCGCGGGTGCAGGTCTTCCGGCCCGGAACCAACGGCGCCAGGACCAGTTCCTCGAAGATGGCCCAGACCTCGGGCTTGCCTTTCTCCTCCCAGTGCCGCCGGACCTTCTGAATCGTCAGATGGAGCACCGCCAGGGCGTAGAGCGAATCGGTGTCGCAGGCCTCCTCGGCCTCGTCGTGTGCCAGCGGCGGACACATCTCGATCGGCTCGTGGCGTTCATGCCGGCCCCGCCGCTGGCGGCGACGACCCTCGTCCGCGGCGTGGTTGCGGATCGAGCCGAAGAGCCAGTCGCGGAACCGCCCCTTCAAGGCCGGCGGCTGCACCAGGAGGTTCTTCTCCATCAGCTTGACGAGAAAGCTCTGCGTCAAGTCGTCCACCCAGTCCGGCTCGACAAACGGCAGCGACCGAAACGCGCAACGGATCGGCGCCTCATAGACCTGGACAAACCGGTCCCAGCTCGTGAACGCGAAATAGCTCGTCGGCTCAAACATCGCCGGTCTCCCCACTCGGTCCCTGAACAGGAGGCAGTCACACCGAACCATGTCCTGTACGACGCACATCGGTCTTTGTGACGCAGACTGCTCTTGTATAGAGTCGAGGAGTAGCGCGGTGACCGAGGCTCCGTTTCCACTCCCCGCTCATCGAACCGGACGGGCGGATTTCCCGCATCCGGCTCTCGGACAAGAACTCACGCCTTCGCCCACGGAAAGTTTCGAGGGCGGTCGCACAAGCGGATGAGGCCGAATTCGTCATGCAGCCTCGCGTCGGGGAATCGTGTCGTCCCGCGACTCTGCAGCTTGTGCTTCCCTCGAAGCCACTGGCGGAGCCGATGCCGCGCGTGGCGGTCAATGGCTCGATAGGCCGGGCTGACCGGTCCCAGACAGAAGTAGTTCGACCAACCCAGAAGCTTCCGGTTCAGTTTCGCCACCCGGTCCTCGACCGTCGTCCACAGCCATCGGCGGCTGGTCAACTCGTGGATCTCGGCCTTGAGGCTGTCGATCTTCTTCGCCGACGGCGTCGTACCGATGTACGACCGACCCGTCCGCGGCGAGTGACACCGTCCGATCGTGTAACCCAGGAAGTTCACGCTCTCCTCGGGCACGCGGCACAGGCGCGTCTTGGTCTCGTTCACCGTCAGATCGCAGCTTCGACATCATCGATCGCATCACCCGCATCGCCTCGTCGGCGGTGCCGCGGCAACAGATCACGAAGTCATCGGCATAGTTGACGATGTGAGCGTCCAGTCGGCTCTCGTGCCCCAGTGCCTTCCAACCCAGGATGAACCGACGCATATAGATATTCGCCAACAACGGCGAGAGCGGAGACCCTTGCGGGCTGCCCCGGCCCTCGTCCTTGTTGCGGGTCGTCCGATGATGCCGCCCCCGGTCGTCGACTCTCTTCCACCGGCGCTTCCAGCCACATCTTGATCAGCCTCAGGAGATGCCGATCGCTGACGCGCCGCGAGACCGATTTCATCAGTTCGGCGTGGGGGATGCTGTCGAAGTAACCCGACAAGTCCGCGTCGACGACTTCCGTATGCCCCGAGTTGAGCAGCCCGTGGACCTGCCTCACGGCGTCCAGGGCGCTGTGCTCGGCCCGATACGCGTGTTGCTCCGGCTCCAGGTCCGCCTCGAAGATCGGCTCCAGGACCAGCACCGTCGCCATCTGCGCCACGCGATCTCGAATCGTCCCGATCCCCAGCGGCCGTTGTTTGCCATCCGGTTTCGGGATGTAAACGCGACGCACGGGTTGCGGTTGGTACGTCTTCCTCCTCAGGTCTTCCGCCAGTTCGTCCAGCCACCTCTCGACGCCGTACGCCTCGATGTCCGCGAACGTCTGGCCGTCGATCCCCGGCGCGCCGCCGTTGGAACGGCAGCGGTCGAAGGCGAATTCCAGGACGTCGCGACGGTACACCTTGTCGTACAGCAGGTAGAAGCGATAGCCGGGCGATCCCTTCGCTTTGGCATGCAACGTCTCCTGGAGTTTCCGAACCTTTTCCGGAGGTGCGAGGCTCACGCCAATCTCCTGGTTCTCGTGCTCTTTCGGACGTCGGTCTTGAACTCAGGCCCCTTCCCTCCACCGGCGTTGACCGGCTTCATCGGTACTACGAGCCTGTCCGCCACCCCGGTCGGCCCGGCCTGTCCCTCGCGGGCGTCCGGTTGGGAGTCACGCGCTCCCACCGATGGGGTTTCCCGTGTTGCCTCGGTTCTCCGTGTGCTCGCATGCCGTCGTCATTACCCCGGTGGAACCCCTGGTTTGTGTCGCTTCACGAGGCGTGAGCCTCATTTCCCCAGCGGCTGCGGCCTTCCCCGATATATAGGCGGGTCGGCTTCCACGTTAAATCTTTCGAGGCCTGCTCGACGTTCACTCGCGTTACGGCCTGCGAACTCGCCGAGTCGCTTGAACGACCCGTTTTCTCGAAGGCTTCGGCGGCTTCGTTGCCTCCACCACCGCTCCGATAGCTACCGGCTGGAGCGACTGAGTTAGCCGGGTGGGACTTGCACCCACTGAAGACCGGACCTTTTCACGGCGCACTAAATATGATCAATATATGTAAAATACGATAAAACATAAAATGTCACTAGGAATTGCATTTCGAAACTCATGTTGTCATCTGAGTCACGAGATGCCCCGGCATGGCGTAGGAGGCTGTGGCTGTGAATGCCTGCGAGAGTGTTTGAGACAGTGGGCCGCAGCCCTGCCGCCGGCCCACACAGGGATAGATGGATGCTTTCAAGCAAGCTCGCACGACGCACGTGCGACCGCCGCTGAGGGAACCGGGGCGGTTCGGATGTCCTGTGCGTCTCGGGAGCCACGATCATGAGTCGTACCTTGGAAGTGTGCGCCCCCTCGCTGCCGAGCGGCGGCCGCGACCGGATCGCGGCGGTGTGTGCGCGGTTCGAGAAGGCGTGGGGCACGTGCGAGTCCTTGCGGATCGAGGAGTTGATCCGGGACGTGCCCGCGTCGCTCCGAGCGCGCTTGCTCTATGATCTGATTGATATCGAGCTGCAACTGCGCGCCGGCCGGGGAGAGGCAGCGACCCTCGCGGATTATCAGGTCCGCTTTCCGGTCGCGGCCACGGAGATCCAGGAGCTGTTCGACGGCTCTCCTGTGGTGAGCTGTGCCGAGCGTACGGCCCTGATGGTGAAGACGCGCGGGGACGACGGCCGGGGCGCGGCCGCGACGCCGATGCCGAGAATTCCCGGTTATGAGCTGCTGGAATTCCTGGGTGCGGGTGGCATGGGGATCGTGTACAAGGCGCGGCACGAGCGGTTGAACCGGCTGGTCGCCTTGAAGTTGATCCCGCCCGGGCCCGGGGGCGACCCGGAGCGCCGCGCCCGCCTGGAAGTCGAGGCTCAGGCCGTGGCCCGACTCCTTACCCTGCTCAAACCCGAACCCTTCCTCGCGCTGTAAGGATCGCCCGCCCCGTCTCATCTTCGGGGCGAGCACCCGTCTCATCCCGCCGCAACCTTCTCTTCCTATCTATCCCCCTTAATTTGACTGAAGGCCCCGGCGCGGGAATCTTCATGCGGTGTCGCGCGCTGGGGCACGCTCGCTGTCACCATGCATGCATGGACCAGTGGTGGAGATGCCGGCCTTACGGTCGTGAGTGACCCGACCGATCTGGGGGGCGGGACGATGAGCGAGCAGAAGGGGCGGCGGTCGGGTTCTGTAAGCGGGCGGCGCGGCGCGGGCGCACGCGGTCCTCGCGGGCCGGTCGCATGCTGCTGGAACGGCTCGAAGAGCGCACGCTGCTGGCGATCACGGTCAACTCGCTCGGTGACGACATTCCGACCGGCGCCATCACGCTGCGCGAGGCCATCGAGATCGCCAACACATCGAGTCAGCCTGAGACGATCGATTTTGACCTGTCCCAATTCGGCCCGGGCCCCTACACGATCAACGTGGTGAACGGCCCCCTTCCCGCTCTGGTCAGCCAGATCCTGATCGACGGGACGTCCGATCCCAGTTACGCCGGGACGCCGGTGATCAAGATCGACGGGACCGCAGTCACCGGCGCCAATGGTCTGACTCTGAACGGCAGCGGCGAGACCGTCCAGGGCCTGGTGATCGCCCATTTCAGCGGGGCTGGGATTGTTCTGGGCGGCACGGGTGCACAGACCGTCCAGAAGAACTATATCGGCGTCGATTTCGATGGGGCCACGGCGGTTCCGAACGGCACCGGGGTCATCAGCCTGTCGCCGAATAACCTGATCGGCGGCACTCAGCCCGGCCAGGGGAACGTGATCTCGGGCAATACGGGTGACGGAATCGACGTCAGCGGTTCCGGGGCGACCGGCGCAGTGATCCAGGGGAACATCATCGGCCTCAACGCTGCGGGCACGGCGATCGTGGGCAATACGGGCGAGGGGGTGTTGATCAACGACGCCTCGGGCGCCCTGATCGGCGGCACGACCGCCGGCGCGCAACCTCATCTCGGGCAACGGCATCGATGGGGTCTCGTTGAACAACGCCGGCGCGACCGGGAACGTCGTGCAGGGCAACTACATCGGCACCGACATCACCGGAACGATCGCGCTGGGCAATGTCCGGCATGGCGTCTCGATCACGCACGACAACAACTCGACCATCCCCAGCGCCTCGAACAACACGGTCGGCGGGACGGCCGCCGGGGCGGGGAACCTCATCTCGGGCAACGGTTCCTTTGGCGTTGTGATCTTCGGCCCGAACGGGGGGGCGTCGGGGAACTTCGTGCAAGGCAACCTGATCGGGACCGACGTGACCGGCCTGCATGCGCTGGGCAATACCGGTGATGGCGTCGTGCTCTCCAGCGCCCCGGGCAACACGGTCGGCGGCACGAGGGCCGCCGAACGCAACGTCATCTCGGCGAACGGTCGGTACGGCGTGGTCATCGAGGACAGTCTCTCGACCGGGAACGTGGTCGAGGGCAACTACATCGGCACCGACATCACCGGCAGCGGCGGTTCGGGCAATGCCCTGAGCGGCGTCAGAATCCAACTGGGCGCGTCGGGAAACACCATCGGTGGGGCCGTAGCCGGCGCGGGCAACGTCATCGCGGACAATTCCGGACCCGGTGTCGATATCGATACGAGCGATCAGAACACGGTGCAAGGCAATTTCATCGGCACCAACGCTAGCGGCACCGCCGCGCTGGGCAATAGCACGGCTGGCGTGTTCGTGATCGACGGCAATCACAACACGATCGGCGGGACCACGGCCGCGGAACGCAACCTCATCTCCGGCAACTTCGGGGATGGCGTCTTCCTCGGCACATTCACCAGCACCGCCGGAGTCTCGACGTTCAACACAGTGGAAGGCAACGACATCGGCACCGATGTCACCGGGACGGCCGCTATCGCCAACCAGGGCCACGGCATTCACATCTCCAGCGGAACCGATAACACACTCGGCGGGACGGCCCCCGGCGCGGGCAACCTCATCTCGGGCAATATGGGATCAGGCATGCTCATCGGCACCACGCTGCCGACGGGCAATGCCACGCGGAACATGGTGCTCGGCAACCTGATCGGCACCAACGCCAGCGGCACCGCCGCGCTGGGCAACGCCGGAGACGGCGTCACGCTCACCCTGGCTGGCTCGGGAAACACGGTCGGCGATGGCACGGCGGGCGGCCGCAACATCCTTTCCGGCAATCTCGGCTATGGCGTCGCGATCACCGGCACCGGCGCCTCGGGGAACACCCTCCAGGGCAACTACATCGGCACCGACATCACCGGGACGGCCGCTATCGCCAACCAGAACGGCGGCGTGCTGGCGACATCCTCGAACAACCAGATCGGCGGCACTCAGCCCGGCCAGGGGAACGTGATCTCGGGCAACTGGACCACGCTGCGGGCGCCGGTGGCGGTCAGCGCGGGGACAGTCCCCAGCAGATCGCCGCGGGGAATTTCGCGCCGCATATCAACGGGGTCGCGACGGACTTGATGGTGCTGTCCAGTGGCGGCGTTCTGAGCCTCATGACGGGACAGGCGGGGGCCGTGTCGCTGCAACCGGCCGTGCCGGTCACGAGCGGCACCTATACGATCCTGGGCACGAACCCGCAGCCGCTCTCGCCCACGGGAGGTCTGGACAACCCGGTCCTGTTCGATGCCTCGACCGGCACGGTGGTCTACCTGCCGAACCTCGGGGGCGTCTTCGGCGCGCCGGTCACCATCGGCTCGGCACCCAACGCCACGGCGTTGACCAGCTACATGCGCATCACGTCCCTCACCACGCGGACCATCCGGGTCTTCGCGACCGTGGACGACCCCGCCGGTCAGCCGGGCTCGGTCCTGGTCTTCAGCACGACCGACGGCCTGACGTGGAACCTCGACCAGACCCTGCCCGTGGGCCAGAATCCGTCGTCCGTACTGGCCCTGGATGAGAACTTCCTCGATCCCACGACGAATCAGGTTGTCACCGATACGTTCCTGGCGGTGACGAACCGGGGCGACAACACGGTCAGCATCTTCCACGCCAATGCCGCGGGGGTGTACTCCCTGTCGCAGACGCTGGCCGTCGGCACGGCGCCGACCGGCCTGACCGCCGCGCCGCTGGGTCAGGACGGCCTGCCCTCGCTCATCACGGCCAATTCGGGATCGAACAATGTGTCCACGCTGTTCTACAACCCGACCGACAGGACGGTCAACGGAACGCTCTTCCCGGCGAAGACCTTCCTCCCGGCGCGGAACTTCCCGATGGGCAACGGGCCGACCTCGGTCGTGGCCACCCAGGCGGACTTCGGTTTCGGCGTCACGCTCGACGGCGTGCCGCAGAACGACCTGATCACGGCCAACCCGGCCGACGGCAGCGTGACGGTCCGCCTGCGCCAGCCCAACGGCACCGTGCGGCCGTCGCAGTCCTTCCCCGCCGGCAACCAGCCCACCGCCCTGGCCCTGTTGAACTGGAACAGCCCCGCCGCCGTCGGGGTCGGGGCGGCCCACATCGCCCTGGCGGTGACCAACCCACTCGACGGCACCGTGAGCATCCTGGATCCGAACACCGATCAGAACGGTGTGACCATCCGGGGCACCGACGCCACCGGCAACATCCTGGAGGGGAACCGGATCGGCACCACGGCCGACGGCAACTCCGCGCTGCCGAACTTCGCCGACGGCGTGCTCGTCGATCATGCCTCCTCGACCCGGATTGGCGGCACCGCCAGCGGCGCGGGCAATCAGATTTCCGGCAACATCGGCAACGGCATCCACCTCGTCGGCTGGACGACCGGCGACACGACCCCCGGCGTTTCGAACACGACCATCCAGAACAATCTCATCGGCACCAACGCGGCCGGCGACAGCACGTCGGGCGCGGTCACGAATCCCGCCCTGGGCACGACCGCCCTGGGCAACGTCGCCAACGGGATCAACGTCCTCGCCGCCGCGAACACCACGATCGACGGCAACCTCGTCTCGGGCAACCAGGACGGCATCGCCGTCGCCGCCGCCGAGTTTTCCAACACCGCCCTCAATCGGGTTGATTTTGTCCCATCCCCCGGAACGGTCATCCAGAACAACAAGGTCGGCACCGACATCACCGGCGCGACCGATCTCGGCCAGCGCGATGAGGGCGTCCTGCTCGATAACGTGGATGGCGCGATTGTCGACTCGAACCTGCTCTCGGGCAACGGCACCCACGGATTCCACCTCAACGGCACGCTCGATCGCGACATCAACGACAACATCATCGGGAGCCTGGCCGGCCAGCACAACGTGATCCGCAACAACAAGGTCGGCACCGACCTCACCGGCTTGGCCCCCGTTGGCAACGGCGAGGAAGGCATCTACGTCACCAACGCCTGGAACAACCAGTTCCTCGACAATCTCTCCGCCGGCAACGGTGACGACGGCCTGGCGCTGCGGGCCGATTCGGATTTCAACCTCGTTCAGGGGAACAAGCTGGGCACCGACATCACCGGCAACAGCAACGACAACGGCCTCCTCGGCAACGGTCAGAACACCAACATCCTGTTCCTCAAGGCGGGCCTCTACATCGGCGATTCCGGCCACAACACCATCGGCGGCACCCAGCCCGGCCAGGGGAACGTGATCTCGGGCAACATCGGCCGCGGCATCCTGATCGCGCGGCCGGACAGCACGGCCAACACGGTGATTGGCAACCTCATCGGCGTGGGGCTCGACGGTGTGACCCCCGTGCCCAACACGCTGGAAGGCATCGCCATCCAGGACAACGCCTCGAACAACATCATCGGCGGCACGCAGGCCGGCGCGGGCAACGTGATCGCCTACAACGGCGGCACCACCACCGACCCCGCCACCGGACTGCCCTACGACGGTCAGTTCGGCATCCGCATCTGGCTGGGCAATCACTTCACGAACCCGACCGGCCCCACCGGCAACCAGATCCTCGGCAACGTGATTCACGACAACAAGGGCGCCGGCATCGGCGTGCAGGATGCGGGCACGGTGGGGAACACGATCGCGCAGAACTCCATCTACCAGAACACCACGACCGGCATCCTGTCGACGAACACCCTCAACCCGGTCCCGGTGATCGACTCGATCCAGATCGGCAACGGGACGACCACGATTCACCTCCACATCGTCGGGGCCAGCCCGGGCAACTATCTGCTCGAATTCTTCACCAATCCGACCGGCGGCACCGGCGACGTGTTCCGCCAGGGGCGGACTTTCATCACGAGCGCAACCTGGAACGGCGACCCGAACACCCCCGTCGTGCTCACTGATGCCCAGACCGGCGGCCCTCTCGCCGGCAAGAACCTCACCGTCACCGCCACGCTCCAGGGCACCACCTCCGAGTTCTCCAGCAGCGTCCTGGTCACGGAAGGGAGCAATGTCGTCATCAACCCGTCGATGGACCCGAATACGTTCGGCACCCTGCCCTACGTGCTCGACAACCTGATCATTCCGTCCACCGGGCTGCCAGAAGTCACGTTCAATATCAACACCAACGAATTCCCCGACCCGACGATCCGGCCCACGATCAGTCAGCCGATCCCGCAACTGACGGTGCCGATCACGATCGACGGCACCAACGTCTTCACGAATCAACCTGTGATGATCCAGGGGCCGGGCACGACCGTGCCCACGCCCGACCCCTGCAACGGTCCAAACGCGACCGCGCCGGGCATCGATGGGTTCGTCATTACGTTCCAGGCCAGTGGCAGCACGCTCCGGCACCTCGAACTCAACGGCTTCCGCGACGCGATCCTGATCGAGGGGGCCTCCAACAACACTTCCTTCAACAACTACCTCGGGTACATCCTCGCGGACGGCACGACCCCGGGCAACCTCCGCGCGGGCATCCACGTCTGCGGCGGCGCCAATAACACGCTGGAATATGATCAGGTCGGGGGCAACGTGCTCGCCGGTCTGTTCCTCGACGGTCCCGGAACCACGGGCAACACCGTTCACGCCGGCGTCTTCCTCTCCAATGGCACGGGCATCCTGGTCCAGAACACCGGGGGAGCGAACCTCATCGGCGACCTGAACCCGACCGGGGCTATACACTGGAATCTCATCGTCAACAACACGAACGCCGGCATCGAGGTCAGTGGGCCAAACAGCGGACTGGCGATCCTGGGCAACCAGATCATGACGAATGCCAACGGGATCACGCTCTCCAACACCTCCAACGTCCAGATCGGCGGCTCGCAGACGGGTTCCGGCAATACCATCGACGGCAACACCAAGGCCGGCATCTTCCTCGACGGCGCGGCCAGCAACACGATTACCGGCAACACTATCCAGGGCAACGGCCAGTTCGGCATTTACCTCAACGGTTCCCAGACCACGGGCAATCAGATCGCCGGCAACACCATCGACGGCGCCCGGACCGACTCGTCCACCCTGCCGCCCTACAACGTCGATGCCTACGCCGACGACACCACGCGGCAGAACCAGGGCATCATCCTCAACGGCGCCAACGGCAACCTCATCGGGCCGGGCAACACGATCACACACAACATCCTGGGCATCGAGGTCGTCAATGTCGCGGCGGCCGCGGGCGGCGCGGTCACGAACTACAACCGCGTCTACGCCAACACGATCTCCACGAACCTGATCGGCGTGCGCACCCTGAGCGCGGGGAACACGGCGGTTGTCGGCAATGCGATCACGCAGAATGCCGGCATCGCCGTCGATCTCAAGGGCACGTCCGCGAACAACATCATCCAGGGCAACCAGCTCGACCAGAACGTTGGCCTGAACCCCGCGCTCAACATCAACAGCCCGCCCAATCAAGTCCTCTTCGGCGTGTACAACGTGGGCACCGGCGTTTACATCGAGGGCTCGAACAACCTGGTCGGCACGAAGCCGGCTTTTGGCCCGCTCGCCGCCACGCCCGACTTCCTGGCCGACCTGAGAGCCACGCCCGGGGTCAACACGGTGCCGGCCTCGGCCGGCAACTCCTTCCTGGGCGATGCGGTGGCCGGCGTCTACATCTTCACCGGCGCGGGCAACCCCATCCAGGGCAACACCCTCGGCTCGGCGCCCGACCCGTACCGCCAGGGCCAGACCGCCCGCGGCAATTACGGCATCCTGCTTTTCAACGCACCCGGCAACCTGGGTAATGTCCCCCTGGTGGGCGTCAACGCGAACCGTTTCCTCACCAACGACTTTTTCATCGCCCCCTTCCAGTCGGTCGCGGGCACGTCGGGCGGCTCGCTCTTCTCGGTCTCCAGCTCGGTCAACCAGAACGTCCCGATTCCGGCGCGGGCTCTGGCCGCGGCCAGGGCCGCGTCGCGGGCGCGCACCGTTCCGGTCCGGGCCGCCCACCCGCGCGGCGTCGTCACCACGCCATCCGTTCCCCGAGGCGCCCACAGGCTCGTGCGGCGGGGCGCGCGGGGCTAATGGACCAGGAAAACTCGGGTGCCACGGGTTCCGTCCGCGGAACCCGTGTGTCCGGGACCGTGGGCACGGGCGCCCGAGGCGTCATGAGCAGCACCCTTTCCCGCAGCAGCCAGGCCTCAACGCGAGGGCTGAAGGCGTCGTCGCCAGGCCGCCCTTTGAGGTGCAGAGGAGCTCCTTCGGCATGGCCTGGCCCACGGCATACACGGCGTCGATCGTCTCATCGAGCGGAATGGGATTCACATACCCGCCCAGGATCAGGTCCGCGTTCACGAAGGCACTGGCGGCGGCCACGGCGTTGCGCGTGTGACAGGGGATCTCGACCATCCCTTGCACGAGGTCGCACACCAGGCCCATCGTGTTCTGAAACGCGATCGCCGCGGCGTGGGCAGCCTGCGCGGCCGAGCCTCCCACGGCCTCCACGACGGCCGCCGAGGCCATCGCGCCCGCCGCGCCGATCTCGACCTGACAGCCGGCCACCTCGGCCGCGAACGTGGCTCGGCGCACCACGATCACGCCAATAACGCCCGCCGCGAGCAAGGCCAGCGCGATTTGCTCTGAGGTCAGACCGCGCTCTTCGGCCAGCGTGAGCAAAGTCCCCGGAATGACCCCCGCCGATCCGCCCGTCGGCGCCGCGCAGACCACGCCCATCGCGCCATCGACGTGCATGACGGCCATCGCGCGCGCCGCCGCCTTTGTGTGCGCGCTCCGCATCGTCAGCCGGCCGTCGGCCTCGGCCCGGAACACGCCGCCCGCCGTCGGCTCGATCAACTGCGTGCCGGTGAAGCCGGGCTCCAGCCCTTGCCGGGCGGATTGCTCCATGATCGCGTAGCGTCGCGCCATCTCCGCGATCACAACGGCTGGCGGCATGCCCAGAAGCTGGGATTCATATTCGAGCGCCAGCCGTCCCAGCGACAGACCGCGACGAGACGCCAGCGCGACCATCTCGGCCGCGCTCGTGAACAGCGCCGGCCCGGTGGGAACGAAATACACCGGGGCCGATTCGTGAACGCGCCCATCGACGGCTTTCTGTTCGAGAGCATGCCGCAGGTCCGGCCTGAGCGCGCAGGCGCAACGAAGCTGGATCGTCACCGTGTCCGTGCTGGCGGTCGTGCGCGGGGCTTCCAGTAAGGCTTCGCTGGAAAGCAACCGGACGGTCTCGGAAACGTCCGCCGGGGCCACGCGGAACACGCTCTCGAACGCCGCGCCTTGAAACAGGACGGGTAAACCCGCGACGCGCGTGGTTTCCACCTCGCCGCCGCCGATCGAGCGCGCTTCCAGTTCCAGAGTGGTCCCCTCCGCCGCGGTCAGCGCGATCTCGACCGTGTTGGGATGGTCCGGCCGCGCCAGTGGGCGCACCTCATACCGCACGTCCAGACCGGCGGAAGGCGCATCGCTCAGCGCGGTGAAGAAGGATTGATCCGTGAGCGGTTTATCGAGCAGCCCCATGATGAAGGCGCGGTCCGCGCCTTGCGCCGCGTAGGTCGCCGCATAGGAGCCACCCGGATCAAACGCGCACACCGCCCGGACCGGCCTTGCACCCAGCAGGCTGCGCGCCATGCAGGCAATATGATAGGCCCCGGCCGTGTGCGAGCTCGACGGCCCGCGCATGACCGGACCGAGGACCTGATTGAAGATGCTGATCGGTTTCATGACGAGTGATGCAGGCTGGGTCTTTTGTAGGCTGGGTCAAGACCCAGCTTCTTGTTTGGGGGAGCTGGGTCTTGACCCAGCCTACAAAAGACCCAGCCCCCAGGGACTCAAAGGTCACTTCTCGGGCAGGATCTCGGCGCCGGGGATCTTGAAAGTGTAGGCGTAACGGCAAGGGGCGCCGTCGGGACCGAGATCGGGGGTGGTGATCGTGAGCGTGTCGACGTCGCAGGCGGTCTGGAGCCGCCCGGGGACGCCGAGCATCGTCACTTCCGCGCCGGCGGGGACGCGCACGCCGCGCAGCACCAGCTTCTTGCCGGGCCAGCCGGCGGTGATAGCGTAAAGCGCGTCAGGCTTCCTGGTGAAGAAGGCCTGCTTGACGGCCACGCCGTTCTTCGGCTCCTGGCCGACCTGGTCCAGAACGCTGTACTTGACCATGAACTCGCCATACTTCTGCTCGGGACGCCGGCCCGCGGTCCACTGGCAGGAGCGGCCGGCGAAGCGGGTGCCGTAGATCGCCTCGCCGTTGACCTTCAGCCAGTCGCCGATCTCCAGCAACCGCTGTTCCATCAGGGGCGGGATCGTGCCGTCGGCGGCCGGGCCGATATCCAGCAGAAGATTGCCCCCGCGGCTGACGAGGTCGATGAGCACGAGGATGAACTCCCGCCCCGTCTTGTAGTCATCGACCCGCTCGGCGCGGTTCAGGCCGTAGGAATACGCCATGCCACGGCTTTCCTCCCACGGGTGTTTGTCATCCTGGAGGCCCGCGGCGTACTCGGTGGTCCAGTAGCCGCCGTGCTTGTGCCGGCAGTCCTTGCCCCAGCGGTCATTGATGACCACCTCGTCTTTCGACGGCGACTCATTGAAGAGCCACGCGAGCAGCTCCTCGCTCTTCCACTCCTTGGAGGTCAGGTCCCACTCGCCGTCGCTGAAAATAATGGCGGGCTTGTAGCGGGTGACGACGTCCTTGAACTGCGGCGTCATGTGCTCGCTGACGTAGCGGGCGCGGTCGGTCTTCCACAGCGGGTTGTACCACTCGTAGAGCGAGTAATAGAAACCGAACTTCAGGCCCCGGGCGCGGGTGGCCTCGGCGAGCTCGCCCATGAGGTCGCGCTTCGGGCCGATCTCCATGGCGTTCCAGGGCCGTCCCCAGGTGCGGCTGGCCTCGGCGCTGGGCCAGAGCGCGAAGCCTTCATGATGCTTCGAGGTGGGGACGACATACTTGATCCCCGCGCGCGCAAAGAGGTCGGCCCACTGCTTGGCGTCGAACAGCTCGGCCTTGAACTGCGGCGCGAAGTCCTGGTACGCGAAGTTCTCGCCGTAGGTCTTCTTGTGGAACTGCCACCAGACGTTCTCGGGCTTCTTGTCGTCGATGTGGTTCCAGTACCACTCGGCATACTCGCCGACCTTGCCCCACGCGGGGACGGAATAGACGCCCCAGTGCATGAAGACGCCGAACTTGGCGTCGAGGAACCACGCGGGCGTGGGCCGCTGATCGAGGTCGGCCCAGTTGGCCTCGTAATGTTTGTCGGCCGCGGAGGCGGCGGGCACGGCGCAGAGCGCGGCCAGCACGACCGCCGCGGCACCGATCAAGATCCGGTTCGGCATGGGTTTCCCTCTGGAGTGATGACGGCGTGGGTTCCAGGGAGCGCCACAAGGTCCGGCACCCGGACCCCACGCGAGGAAGCCCCCCGATACTATCTCGCACCGCGACGATTGCAATCAAAGGAACGACCAGCAAGCGCCACGCGGGGCCGGGTCCGCTGTTACAGCAGAGGTTAGGCTCAGGATCGGCTCCTGACCCCCTTTCTCTTTCTGACCCCCTTTTCTCTTTCAGTCGCGACGCTCCATCAATTCCGAGTTTGCCACCCAGATCACCAGATACGGTCGCTCGGCGGCTCCGTTCCTTGAGGTAGAGCAGGAATGGCCGGTCCAGCACGAAGTTCCGTGGCGGCGGCGGTGGGAGTGGCGTATCGCCGTTCAAGGACGACGCCAGTACGACCTCCGATTCGAGCCTGGCCCCGTTTTCGTTCAGCAAGAAGCGAACGGCCTGTTTCGCCTCCGTGATTTGCCACCCTTCTTTGCCGGGGTTCTCCAGGGGTCTGCCGGTCAACTCGCCGTAGCGGCGAAGGATGTTGAAACTGAGGCACGGGATGAGAAGTTTGTCCTTGTCCTCCAACCTGGGACGATCCACCTTCTTCAGCGGCGTACCAATCCGTTCTTGCACCGTTCGCAAGGTGTCGTCGAGCGTCGCCCCGGGGCGGATCTTCGCCAAAACGATTTCATCCGTCTTCGGCCGCAGACGAAGCACGAACTCCTTGTCCGACTGGTAATGCAATACGTCCACCTGGTGCTGGAGCTTGGCGGTCTCGCTCGACGCGCTGCCCAGTTCCTTGAAACCGAAGCACGCCACCTTGACGTTCCCCGCCGCGCCGTGAAACACGAGCGGCTCCGAAACGCGATCAAAGCGGACCTCGAACGGCAGGTTCTTTTGCAGGTACGCATAGACAATAAGTCTATACGGTGCATTGTTCTCGCTGAGGGACGGGGTGACGCCCGGGAACTTTTCCGCCATCTCGGCGACGATCTTGTCCCGAATGCGTTCGCTGGCGAGCCCCGCCCGAGCCACATACGATGCGGGCGATAGGCACGAGCGCGGAAATGTCGGGCCGTTTAACCCGGTGGCAAGCGACGGCCGGCCTTCCAGCAGCGGGTCACCGCCCACGATCCGGCGGAAGTCATCCCAGGCTATTTGAAACGTCGGACAATAGACGTAATTGCGGTCGGTCTTGATGGGGCCGGCCGGGTGGGGTAAGACGTCGGTTGCCTGGAGCGTCTCGGCATCTCTTTCCGCGGGAAAATCGCCGATGGCGGAGGCCTGGTTTTCGCCCGGCAGCCATTCCCCCTTGTAAGGCCGTCCGCTCGCAGCGGTCAGGAGGCTGTAAAGTATTTTGCGGCTGTGACTGCTCATCGGCGACGTCTTGAAATTCCTGACGGAGCCGTCACAGAAGAGGATATGGAGGATCCCCCTGTGCCCGCTGGCGAAACGGGGACCTACCCCCTCGGTATCGGGGGGGATGATGTCGTCCATCCGCACGTCGCGCGGCTCGGTCCAGCCGATGTCGGAACCGGCAATCTCGATGAGTTGGACGGTAAGCGACGAACCATCGGTAATGTCTTGAACGCTCACCGCCCGATCGCCCGGCCAAACCGTTTGCGACCCCACGACCGCCACGTAGCTGGTCTTCCTTTTCCCCCGACCTGCGCCGCTGGGACAGGCAAAGACGTCCGGCATTTGATCGGCGAGCCGGATGTTGTTCGGGCCGTTCCACGGCTCGTCAAAGTGGTAAGCGTCATACAGATCCTGGCGGCCCAGGAACGGCAGGATCAGCACGGGCCAGCTCTGTGCAAGCTTGCCGTCCTTCCCTTTCACAAAGGCCGGGGGGAACGAGCCGTGTCGATCGTAGTAGTAGTGAAACGCCAAGCCGAGCTTTCTGAGGTTGTCCCGGCAGGATGCCTCAGCCGTAGCGTCGCGGTAAGCCTGGTAGAACGGGATGACGATCGCGACGCCGATCAGTAAGAGAAATGCGCAGCCGAGTCCACGAAGTCGACGGCCGGCAAGGGTGGGGGCTGGAGGGTGCCATTTGGCCTCTGGTTCGTTCATGTTGTGTCACCGTCCAATGCACCCAGATCAAGCCTCATCACCCGTGCCACCCGGCGGCCTCGGGTCGAGACCCGGCACCGATCGTTTCCTATTTCTGGAACACGGCCTTGATCTTCGGATTCAGACCCGGGAAGCGGTCCATGTACTCGGCGCGATGGCGATCCAGGGCCTGTTGCCGCGCCTCGAAATCCGCCGCGGTGAACAGTTTCTCGGGCCGCATGAGGATGGAATCGACCGTCCGCACGGCGCAGGGGATCATCAGGTGCGTGGCCTCCGAGAGCATCCAGTCTTCCAGGCCGCCGCGCAGGATGGAATCCAGAATGCCCATCGTGTCGGAGAGACCGATGTCGCGGTGCGAGTGCCCCTCGCCGACCGAGCCGGTGTTGAGCAAGTAGCAGTGGATGTGCGGGTTCGCTTGCAGGATGTCGTAGAACAGGTTGGCGTGCTCGGCGCGGTTGCCGGCGATGAAGGGATCGTAGAAGAACTCGTTCTTGATCTTGCCGGCCTGGGTCGGGTCGCCGGCCGAGGACTCCATCGACTGGCCCAGGACCATGAAGGCGGCGGCCTGCTCGTGGGTGAGCTTGGCGATCGCCGGGATGATGGTGCCGCGGGTGATGATGAACAGGTTGTCGATGCGATCGGCGTTGATGTCGTTGCCGGCGTGCATGAAGTCGCGCCGTTCGATCACCGCCCGGCCGTTGGAGGTGCGCTGGAGGTTGTAGAAATCGAGGCTGCCGTCCGGCTCGACGTGGACGTTTTCGAGGAACGTGTCCTGTTGCAGGCAGCCGTAGTAGGCTTCGATCTGGTCGCCCGGGTTGAGGCAGTCGGTCTTGACGAACAGGCCGCCCGGCTCGAAGCCGCGGAACCGGCCGTCGCGGTAGAGGATGCCGCCGTCGTCCTGGATGAGCCAGGAGCGTTCCCGCCCCTTGCGGGCCAGGACCCGACAGGTGGTGCTCGTCTTGCCGTTGGCGCTCAGGGCCACGAAGAGCGAGCAGGTGCTGGAATACGGCCCGTGGGCGGTCTCCAGGGTGTCCTTGCGGCAGCCGGCGTGGAGGAAGAGGGCGTCGCCGTTGCGCTTGGCGCGGTAGTCCTCGCCCGCGAAGACGCCTTTCTTCCACTCGCCCAGGTAGCTGCTGTTGCGGCACGATCTTGACCATCCGGCCGTCGGGGCCATGGGCGAGGCGGATGGTGATGTCCTTCTGCGGCAGGGGCTTGGGCTTGTTCTTTTCGTGACCCTCGTCGAAGAACAGGACCACCTGGTAGGTCGGCTCCTGCGTCATGGCCTGCTTGAAGAGCTTCATCCCGCCGTAGGCCAGGTGGGCGAAGCGCCGGGGCACGATCAAGCGGGCCGTGACCCCTTCGCCGCCGTCCCCGACCTGCACGTCCATCGAGATGATCTGCTCGCCCTCCAGGGCCCGGATGGCGCGGTCGAGCAGCTCGTATTCGGCTTTGCCGAACGCGGTGTCGATGTTGTTCTTGGTGAACATCGCCGCCCGCGACATGGGCTCGGACTCGGCCACGATGCTGCCGTATTTGGTCTGCTTGACCTCGGGTTGCTCCAGGGCAAAGGCCTGGAGACGCGCCGGGTCCGGATTGCGGATGAGGACGCCTTGCCGCTGCGCGGATTCGAGGATGGTCCGGGCGGTCTGCTGGAATTCTTCGTACATCGAAGAAGGGTTCTCCTTTCGCGACGGTCTGCTGCGGCCTCATCGCCTCGGTGGCGTCTGTCCTGGCCAAGCCGACTCAGCCCATGAAGGCGGGAATCTCAGATTAGCCCTTCGGGCGTATCTTTGTCAGCGCACCTTTTGGCGCCCCGGGCCGTTCTCGCCCGACCAGAATCCATCGTCACCCCCGCCCCGGGGCGGCAGCGCACCGGATGTGGAGCCGTAACCCGAGAGGCGGACGGGTCTTACATCGGGAGTGATGGAGACGTAGGGTGCGTCGAGTCCGCGATGGCGCACCTCCTCTCACCCCGACCCATAAAGGGTTTGCGCGGGAAGAGGTGCGTCATCGCGGACTCGACACACCCTACGAGACTACAGCGAGTGCGTCACCACGGCTCCGGCACGCCGGGGTGGTCAATAGGTGTCGGCCGAGAGCGCCTCGCCGCCGGCGCGGGTGCCCAGGGCCCACCAGGCCGCCTGGCTGATCGAGCCTCTTGATGAACTTGACGGAGCCGTCGATCAGCAGGACGTTCACGCCACCGGAGTGGTAGCTGTTGGTACTCGCGATGTTGGAGAAGTCCGTGCCGCAGTTATTGCATCCGTCGTAGCGGCAGGCGGAGAAGCTGAACTGCGTCGAGTTCGGCGTGACGATGGTATTGAACAGCGAGAAACCGGGCGAGGCCATGGCCCAGTACCGGCCGCGGTTCGTCCGGGGCGAGTTCGTGTTATTGTCGAGCGCGGCCTGGCAGGCCTGGGCCTGCGCCATGATGACGGCCGGGTTGCTGTTCGCGTCGAACATGATCGCCGACGTGTTGCCGGCCGGCCCCACGCCATTGCGCCATTTCGCCTTGGGCACGCCGGGGTCACCGACCAGCGCCTCGGCGAAGGCGATCGTGTTCGAGGTCCCGTCGAGGATGCTCGCCATGTTGTAGGTCGTCCTGTGCGCGAACAGGCCCGTGCTATTGGTGTTCCACATGTCGGTGGTCGTCCCCACCGAACCGTGGTAGCTGTTCAGGTTGCCCGCGCCGGCCAGGCCGTCCGACGGGCACAGGAACGTGTTGATCTTGAAGTTCCCGACCGTGGTGTTGACCTGCGGGTCGGCCGCGCCCTGGGGCCAGAGCACCCAGTTGAAATTGCACGCATTGTAGGCCGCCTGCTGCTCCATGAAGGGGAGCATCATGGCCAGCGGGCCGAACACGTTCCAGTCGGTGGCCGGGCTGCCCGTGTTGTTAAAGGCCACGGTGCTGCCCAGCGGGAACGAGCCGATGGCCGAGTGGTAGTTCTGCAGGCCGAGGCCGATCTGCTTGAGGTTGTTGACGCACTGGCTGCGCCGGGCGGCCTCGCGCGCCGCCTGCACGGCGGGCAAGAGCAGCGCGATCAACACGCCGATGATTGCGATCACCACGAGAAGCTCGATCAACGTGAAACCACGACGAACCTTGCGCACGGTCATCATCCTTTGCTCCCAACGAGGGCCCGGTCGCGACCAGGCCACAATTCCTGCGGACTCCGGCCGCGGTGCCGACACGATGCGGAACCGGGCCGCGAAGGAGGGAAGAAATCTGGAGGAGGGAAGAATCGGACGATTCCCGGCCCGAGCGGGGGGGCCGGCATGGCGGGCGGGCTGGGCAGGGCTGGGGGGCCGAGGCCGTGTTACCGTGCCTTCTTGGCGGCCTCCGCCTTCTTTTGCATGAAATCCGCCATCGCCTTCTGCGATTCCGGGATCAACTCGGTCTGGCTGTCCGAACTGCTTTTCGTCTCGTTCGAGCACCCGACGGTCAAGAACGAGAACCCCGCGGCCAATCCGACGACCAAACTGGCTGACAACACCAAGCGAAACCAGCGCATCCTCTGAGCTCCCCTTCGAGCGCCGACAAGGCCGGCGCGACGCCTTCCTCGCAGAACGGACGCGACGCCCGCGCCTGGGGACACCCCAGACCGACAGGGACCGTCGCCTCCCCTGCGCAGTGTTGTTCCGGAGTCACTCCGAACGCACCAACTCCGTGCCTCTCGTTTTCACCGCATCCAGTCGATCATGTCCACCCGGCCGGCTCCAGCATCGGAGTGACTCCACGTCCAGGATGAGACGACCAGGGTCGTTCTTCCCGGGGGGGCGGCACGCTCCCTTTCTTCGCGGGCATGCCGAAATATCACGGTCGAAAGCCGATCTTATTTCATCATTACGTCATGGCGGCATGCTGTCAAGCGAATCTTGAATATTCCCGGCTGGTCCACGGGTGCGTCCACGGACCCGGTGATCATGGGCGGTCTTTGTCGGGTCGGCTTCAGCCTGCCAATCCCATGGTTCTTTGAAGAGGCAGGCTGAAGCCGACCCGACAAAGACCCGACAAGACGGAAACGGCGGCCACGGGACGAATCATCTTGCCTAAGGCTCGCATGGCTCCCTTTTTTCCGTTCCCTGGAAACCCTCTCCGCCGCGCCGGAACGGGGGTTTGTCAAATCGGGGTGGATGGCGTACCATTCAGTCTGGCCCCGAGCGTTGCGCGTCGGCCCGGACCCATCACCGGAAGAATTGGTCGCACCTCGGCGTAGGGATAGAATCATCATGGTGAGGCCGGCGGCTCTGGGCCCGGCCGGCAGCATCGTCGGAGCTGACCGCATGTATGAACGCTTCACCGATCGTGCCCGCAAGGTGATGCAACTGGCCAACCAGGAGGCCCAGCGTTTCAACCACGAATATATCGGCACCGAGCACGTGCTGCTGGGCCTGGTCAAGGAAGGCAGCGGCGTGGCTGCCAACGTGCTGAAGAACCTGGACGTCGATCTCCGCAAGATCCGCCTCGAGGTCGAGAAGCTCGTGCAGAGCGGGCCCGGACATGGTCACGATGGGCAAGCTGCCCCAGACCCCCCGGGCCAAGAAAGTCATCGAGTATGCGATCGAGGAAGCCCGCAACCTTAACCACAACTACGTCGGCACGGAACACCTGCTGCTCGGCCTGTTGCGCGAGCAGGAGGGCGTGGCGGCCCAGGTCCTCATGAACCTGGGTCTGAAGCTCGAGGAAGTCCGCGAGGAGGTTCTCAACTTGCTCGGTCACGGGATGGAAGCAGGCGGAGGGGGCGAGGGGGAGCGCGGCCAGTCCGCCAAGAGCGGCTCCAAGAGCAAGACTCCCGCCCTGGACACCTTCGGCCGCGACCTGACCGACCTGGCCCGCCAAGGCCAAGCTCGACCCGGTCATCGGCCGCCAGAATGAAATCGAGCGGGTCATCCAGATCCTCTGCCGCCGCCAGAAGAACAACCCCGTGCTGCTGGGCGAGGCCGGCGTCGGCAAGACCGCCATCGTCGAGGGACTGGCCCAACTGATCGTCGACGGCAACGTCCCGGATCTGCTTGCGCGACCGCCGCATCGTCGTGCTCGACCTGGCCATGATGGTCGCCGGCACGAAGTACCGCGGCCAGTTCGAGGAACGCATCAAGGCCGTCATGAACGAGGTCCGCCGCGCCAAGAACACGATCCTGTTCATCGACGAGCTGCACACCCTGGTCGGCGCCGGCGGTGCCGAAGGGGCCATCGACGCCTCCAACGTGCTCAAGCCCGCCCTGGCCCGCGGCGAGATCCAGTGCATCGGCGCCACCACCCTCGACGAGTACCGCAAGTACATCGAGAAGGACGGCGCCCTGGAACGCCGCTTCCAGACGATCATCGTCGAGCCGCCCACCAAGCAGGAGGCCGTCGAGATCCTCAAGCGGCCTGCGCGACCGCTACGAGCAGCACCACCACGTGCAGATCACCGACGAGGCCCTCGAAGCCGCCGTCGAGCTGTCCGACCGCTACATCACCGGCCGCTGCCTGCCCGACAAGGCCATCGACGTGATCGACGAGGCCGGCGCCCGGGTCCGCCTCAAGGCGATGACCCGGCCGCCCGACCTGAAAGAGATCGATGACCAGATCGAACGCTACAACCAGGACAAGGAAGAGGCCGTCGCCAACCAGGACTTCGAGACGCGCCGCCGCGCTCCGCGACCAGGCCGACAAGCTCAAGAAGAAGAAGGAAGAGGTCACGCGCGAGTGGCGCGAGAAGACCAACAAGAAGGGCGGCGTGGTCGATGAGGAAGTCATCGCCGAGGTCGTCAGCAAGATGACCGGCATCCCGCTCACGCGGCTGGAGGCCGAGGAAACCACCCGCCTGATCCAGATGGAAGAGGAGCTGCACAAGCAGGTCGTCAGCCAGGACGAGGCCATCAAGCGCATCAGCCAGGCCGTCCGCCGCAGCCGCGCGGGCCTGAAGGATCCCAAGCGGCCCATCGGCTGCTTCATCTTCGCCGGCCCCACGGGCGTGGGCAAAACCCTGCTCGCCAAGAGCCTCGCCGAGTTCATGTTCGGCGACGCCGACGCCCTCATCCAGATCGACATGTCCGAGTACATGGAGAAGCACAACGTCAGCCGCCTGATCGGTGCTCCTCCGGGCTATGTCGGCTACGAGGAAGGCGGCCAGCTCACCGAGAAGATCCGCCGCCGGCCCTACGCGGTCGTCCTGCTCGACGAGATCGAGAAGGCCCACCCCGACGTCTACAACATGCTCCTCCAGATCATGGAGGAAGGCCGGCTCACCGACAGCTTCGGCCGCAACGTCGATTTCAAGAACACCATCATCATCATGACCACCAACGCCGGCGCCGAGACGATCTCGGACAAGAACCAGTTCGGCTTCGGCGGCGTGAACGATGACGTGGCGAACTACGAGGAGATGAAGAACCGCCTCAAGGGGGCCATCGAGAAGTACTTCCGGCCCGAATTCTTGAACCGGCTCGACGACATCATCGTCTTCCACAGCCTCAACCGCGAGAACCTCAAGCAGATCATCGACATCGAGACCTCGAAGGTCCGCGGCCGGCTGCGCGAGCGCGGCTATGAGCTGATCCTGACGCCCGCCACGCGGGAATACCTCATCGACAAGGGCTTCAACCCCGATTACGGCGCCCGCCCCTTGCGGCGGTCGATCGAGAACCTCATCGAGGACCCGCTCTCCGAGAAGATCCTCCGCGGCGACTTCAAGGGCGCGGACTCGGTCATCGTCGGCCTCGAGACGCTGGCCGACAACACCCAGCGGCTCACCTTCTCCGTCGAGAAGGACCTGAACAAGCGGGTCTTGCTCCAGAACGCGGCGATCGGCGAGATCCTCAAGTCGTTCAAGGCCCGGATGCTCGAAAAGAACGCCCGGCGGCCCTTTGGCTCGTACCTGTTCGTCGGCCCGGAGGGCAGCGGCCGCGCCTTGCTGGCGAAGAACCTGACCGACCTGATCCTCAGCAACTACGCCGTCACCATCACCCTCGACGCCGCGGCGATCGAGGAGGGCACCGACCTGCGAGAGCTTCTCGCCCAGCGCTGGAAGGCGGCCGAGGAGGCGCTGGCCAAGCCGGGCACGATGCGGGCCTTCGCCGCCAGCTTCAGCGCCAAGGGCCGCGACGAGGAAAAACGCCGCACGCGCCCCTATGGTCTGGTGCTCATCGACAACGCCGAGCAGCTCACGCCGGGTGCCCGCGAGGAACTCTCCCGGATCATCACCGAGGATCGCGAGATCACCGACGCCGCGGGCGTGCCGATCGACCCGAAGAACCTCTTGATCATCGGCCTGGCCTCCCAGGCCGACGCCGCCGAGGACCTGCCGCTGGACGCCGTGGTGACCTTCCAGGGCGTGACGCGCGAGAAGCTCGAACAGGAGCTGCACCGGGTCGTCACCGAGGAGCTGCTCCACCCCCCGCTCCGCGCCCAGCGCCGCAAGGCGATGGGCCTCTCGGAGGAGGCCAAGCGGGCCCTCGCGGCCGACGGCTTCGACCCCGACAGCGGCCTGAAGCTCGACCCGGCCGCCGAGGGCTTCCTGGTGGACAAGGGCTTCGATACCCCGGTCGGTGCCCGTCCCGTGTTCGACGCGATCGAGACGCTGCTCGAACAGGTCGGCGCCGCCGAGCGGATCGCCGAGGCCAAGTTCCGCGCCGAGGACCCCGTCGAGTTCGTTCTGGCCGAGACCGGGGGCAAGCCCCAGGTCGAGCCCCGCTTCGTCACCCGCCGCGCCCCGGCCGCGGCCGGGAGTAAGTGACGCGCAACGTGTTTAAGTAGTGCTCATGCCAGCCCGTGCGCCAGCGAGTGCATTTCTCCAGAGACGCACTCGCTGGCGCGTCGGGCTTTCTATTTCTCCGCGCCGTCCAGCTTGGCGAGGGCCTGGTCGATCTCCCAGCGCCACTTGGCGCCGCCCTCCAGCTCCAGGCATTGCCGGAAGGCGCGACGCGCCAGCAGGGGCTGGTCGGTGCGGACGAACAAAAAGCCAAGCTGCATGAGGGCATCAGCGTCCGTTTCATCCAGGGCGAGGATCTCCTCGAACCGTCGGCGGGCTTCGTTCCAACGTCCCTGGAGATAATGCTCCATGGCGTCGCGGTAGAGCCGGTCGATGTCGGCCCGGAAGCGCTCGGGATGGCACCGCCAGATCCACCAGAGCGTGTAGACCAGGCCGAAAACCCACGACAAGCTGGCCAGCGCCGCGAAGAACGCCGGTACGCCGGCCGCGAACAGCTCCGTCCAGACGAACTGGCTGACGATCGCCAGGTTGAGCGTCACGGCGAACAGCCCGGCCAGGATCAACCCCAGCGCCTCCTGCCCGGCCCAGATCTGCGGCAGGCCCGGCCAGAAACTCAATAGCGCGATCCACTTCCGCTGCGGCATGGCGTCTTGGTTCCTTCCTTGGATCACCGACCGGGATCGTCCTGGATCCCTCTCTTGTAGGGTGGGTCAACGGCGTCTTCGCCGCGCAACCCACCTCATATGAGCCAGCTTACTACAAGACTGGACCCAGCCTACAAGGACTAGCGCAACATTCGATCGCGGAGCCTCCGGGCCAGATCGCGCAGCCGGTCGCGGCTGGACAGGGGCCGGCCAGAAGCGTCGGTGCCGATGGGCAGGCCGCCGGCTGTGATCTGCAAGGGGCCCTCGCCGCGCCGCAGACGAAGGTCGAGCGCCTCATCGACGGTCGCGGGCAGGTCGGGGAGGATCTCCTTCAATTCCGGGACGATCATCCCGGCCAGCGCCTCGGAGCGCACCCGGTAGTCAAAGAAGTGACTCTCGAAGTCGGTCCAGCCGTCGAGTGTGACGGGCAGGCTGCCGATGTCGCAGACCAGGCCCTGCGTGACGATGCGCCGTTTGCCGATCGAGAACGGCCCGTGGACGGCGGCAAGGCGCGCGTCGCGCGGCAGGGACAGCGCCTTGGCCAGCTCGGCCAGCAAGCCCGCGTCCGCCAGGCGGACCGGATCGAACCGCAACATCCCCTGCCCTTCGAGCGACTGCGCCAGGTCGTCGCAGGTGTCGCCCTGACCGCGCAGGTACAGGTCCAGGTCGAGCTTTCCCTTCAGGGCGGCAGTGCGACCCTGGCCGGCGAGCATGGGCAAGAGGCAGCTCAGCAAGCGGGCGCCGTCGCCGACCTCGATCTGGCGGGCCGTCAGCTCGCCCTCGAACATGGGGCAGCCGGTGCCGCGTTCGAGATCGGCGGTCAGGTTCACGGGTCCGCCGTTGAGCTGGCCGCTGAGCTGCTCGATGCCGGCGTGGTGCCGCTGCCAGGTGCCATGGGCGTTCAGCTCGGTGAGCTCCAGCCGCGTGCCGGTCGGCTCGTCGATGACGCTGAGCCGGCCATCACGGACCTGGAACACGACCGCGGGGCCGTCCTCGCTCTCGTTTCTGGGACGCGGACTCTCCAGACGGTGGGGCTGGGCGGTCCGGAGCAGGGGGCTGAACTCGAACGCCCCGCCGGCCTCGCGCCGTAGCCGCAGGCGGACCCCCCGGGCCTCGATCCGGGTCAGCGGACCGCGGCCGGTCAACAGCAGGTGGACGGGGTTCAGATCGACGACCACGTCGTCGGCGTGCAGCCAGGGATCGCTCGCGTGTCCGGGCACGCTGACTTCGAGCCCGCGCAGTTGCAGACCGCCGAACAGGCCGAGCGCGGCGCGGTGAAGCTGCACCGCGTGCCCCGTGGCCTCCTTGAGCGCCGCCTCGAGACGGACCCGGGCCCGCTCGGTCGGCGCCAGCACCACCAGCAGGACCCACAGCACCGGCGGTCCGAAAACCAGGCCGATCAGGGGCCACTTCAGGCGGCCGATCCGCGGACACGTCATGGACGATCCCCTCCTCGCGGTTTCCCGGACTCCGCGCGGCGGCCAGGGTGGAAGAGAACATCCGAGGGGCAAGAAAGACAGGCACCCATCGCGCAGTCCGGCGCCGGGCGTGGGGACCATACCCCAAAGCCGCCTGGCGAGCAAGGGCAAGCCGGATCGTTTCTCGGAACCATGTCCGGGGACCGCCCTTGACATGCTCAGTTCCGCAAGTCATCATTTCGCAATATCGTCTCCCCTCTCTTCCGCCCAAACGCGCCGAGAGTGCTCGACCACTCGCAAGGTGGCGCAACCGGATTCGAGAAGCCGCGGGCCGTGCCCGTTCCAGATTCCTGATGGCTGATGGCTGAATCAGCCCTCGGTTATCCGTCTCCCATTATCCGGAATCCGTCATCTGGAATCCGGAATCCGTCATCCACCCCGTTCGCAACGCCAGACTCGATATCGAACCGGAGGTCACCACGGTTTTCCCACAGGGACAAGGGCGATGGCAAACTTTCAACGGGCGCCTCTGACACTCTTGCGGAACCCGCGTCACATGCCGGCCTTTCTCGCGCAGGACATCAAGGACCGGCTCCTCCGACGGGGTACCTACGACATCTTCAAGGACAGCGACGCGGTCCTGAAAGTGCCCTTCGGCAACACCACATGGAAGCAACCCCAGTCGCGGCTGATCGCGGTGTGGGGTGGAGACGACCAGGGCAATCGTCTAGTCGTCTCGGTGCGTGACCCGATCGTCGAGGTCGTGCCCGTGTCGGATCAACCCATCGAGGCCCACACGTGGGTTTACCTGGTGCGCGCCTTGACGGGGGATCTCCCTGACAGGTGCATCGAGCGCACGCAGCTCGAGGCCCGGACTGCCGCGGACGCGCCCGGCAAGCCGAAAGGCACGCTGCACGCCAGCCCGCTCACCGTTCAGCTTCTGCCCGAGTCCGCATCCAGCGGACGGCTCGGGAGTTTCACGGGGGGCAACCAGCAAGCCACGGTCGATGCCATCATCGCCGAGTGCCGGCGGCAGGGCGTCACGATGCTCGAACAGCAGGCTTACATCATCGCGACCGTCCAGCACGAGACCGGCGGCCTGTTCTCGCCTGTGCGCGAACGGTTCGAGAACAACGAGCCCAACAACGAAATCGGCCGGCGCAGCCTGAGATACAACATGCGCGAGACGAAAGATTACATTTATTATGGACGCGGCTACGTCCAGCTCACGCACGTGGAGCACTACCGGACTTACGGGGGCCTGCTGAACGCCGATATGGAGGCCGATCCCGACCTGGCGCTCCAGCCCAGCGTGGCGCTGTTCGTCCTGGTTCACGGCATGATGAACGGCACCTTCGGCCAGCGTCTCGATCGCCATATCAACGCGCGCCATGTCGATTTCGTGGGTGCGCGTCATTCGGTCAACGGCACTGATCAAGCCAACCACATTGCCACTCTCGCACAGACCTGGCTGACCCGATTGCAGGCCCGCCAGAACCCCCAGCTTCATCCCGTGCCGGGCCATCCGCACGTGCATTCGCGGCATCAGCGTTAGAACGGTTCGTCACTTCTATCAATATCCCGGTGCTTTCTCTCAGGCACGCGCCCGCCCCCGCGCCGGCGCCTGCCCGGTTGCGTCGTGCCGTCCCGGGCGGTATGACGGTCACGAGTGGAACCACGACCGACAAGGGGGAGGCCGGGGACATGTTGCGCAGCTTACCTGTTTGCCTGTTGCTGGCGATCAGCGCCGCGGCGGCCGCGCGCGCGCGGATCGCACGCCGGCCGATCTGGTCATCCGCCACGCCAAGGTGATCACGGTCGATCCGCGACTTCCGCATCGCCGAGGCCGTCGCGATCCGCGGCGATCGCATCCTGGCCGTCGGCACCGAGGCGGAGATCGCCCGCTGACCGGGCCGGCGACGCGGATCATCGACGCCGGCGGCAAGACGCTCCTGCCCGGCCTGTATGACAGCCACGTCCATCCGCTCGGCGCGGCGCACGAGCGAGAAGGACCACCCGATTCCCGTCGTTCGACTCGCTGGCCGACGTCAATGGCGTACTTCGCCGACCGGGTCGAGCGTGCAGCCGAAGGGGACCTGGATCGTCGTGCGGTATCGCCTTCCCGACCCGGCTGAAGGAGAGCCGGTTCCCGACCCGGGCCGAGCTCGACGCGCGTCGCGCCCGACCACATGGTCTTGCACCAGGGCGGGCCGGCGGGGATCGTCAATACGAAGGCGCTGGAACTCTCCGGCATCACCCGCGACACGCCCGACCCGCCCGCCGGACGGATCGTCAAGGACCCGAAGACCGGCGAGCCGACCGGCATGTTGCGCAATGCCTATTCGGTCCTCAAGGACCTGCCCGACGACGCCTACGGCGACGACGGCGCGGCCGGACGTCGGATCGCGTCAAGGCGACTGCTTCGCCCGCTACAACGCGCGGGGCCTGACGAGCGTCGCCGACCGCGGCGCGAGCGACGCCGCGCTCGGGCTCTATCGCCGCCTGCGCGACCGGGGCGAGCTGACCGTCCGGGTCAACGCGACGCGGGTCCTCGCGCCGCCGTTCGGCGACCGCGCGACGATCGTCGCCAAGCTCAACGCGCTGGCCGGTTACGACACCACCGGCGAGCCCAACGGCCCGACCGGCGTGGGCGACCGACTGGGTCCGGATCGGCCCGCTGAAGGTCTTCCTCGACGGCGGCATGCTCAACGGCACGGCCTACATGCGCGAGCCCTGGGGGGTCGGGCCGGCCTACCAGATCACCGAGCCGGACTACCGCGGCCTGCTGTTCATCCCGCCCGACACCTGGCGGTGATCGCCGAGGAGGCCGCCCGCCGCGGCTGGCAGATGACCGCGCACTGCGCGGGCGAGGCCGGCATGGACGAGCTGCTCACGGCCTACGAGCGCGGCCGACCGCGCCGTCGGCATCCGCGGCCGGCGCTGGCTGATCACCCATGCCAACTTCACCTCGGCCGAGAACCTCGAGCGCTGCGCCGCGCTGGGCGTCGGCGCCGACCTCCAGCCGGCCTGGCTCTGGAAGGACACGCGCACGCTGCTGAAAGTGCTCGGCCCGCGGCGGATGGAGTGGTTCCATCCCTATCGGAAGTGGCTCGACGCGGGCGTGATCGATCGGCGGCGGCAGCGACCACATGATCCGCGATCGACCCGCTCGCCGTCGACCAATCCCTGGGACCCCTGGCTGGGCATCTGGGTCGCGCGTGACCCGGCATGTTTGAAGGCGGCGGGCGTGCTCAACCCCGACCAGCGGCTCACGCGCGCCGAGGCCGTCTGCGCTTCTACACGATCAACAACGCCCGCCTCCATTTCGAGGAGCGCGAGAAGGGCTCGATCGAAGCCGGCAAGCTCGCCGACCTGATCCTGGTCGACCGCGACCCGCTGACCTGCCCCGAGGACGACCTGCGCACCACGCGCGTGCTGGCGACGATGGTCGGCGGCCGGCTGGTTTACCAGTGCCTTGAGAAGTGGAGAAGTCGGGTGCGTCGAGTCTTCGACGACGCACCCTTCCTGTTTCCATCGTCTTCGCGCGTTCACGTAAGAGGAATGGTGCGTCATCGAAGACTCGACGCACCCGACTTCCCCGCCGCATGCCTTACGTACCGATGGGCGCGAACCTTCCGCCGCGTGGCGTGACTGAAGGAGCACGCGGCGCCGCATGGGGCGGGGCCCGGGGTTCGGCGCACGACGCCGCACGAGCGAGCGATGTCTCTCGATCGATTCATCAGCGAGGCGCTCGACCAACCGGCGACGGCGATCACCTACTGCGTCAGCCAGCGGCTGGCCGAGTTCTATCCCGACCGCGCGGTCATCGAGGGGGAAGACCTCGACTTCACGCTTCTCGATTATGTCCGCGAGGGGTACTGCACCTTGCGGCGCAAGGAGGCCGTACACGGTCAGCGCGCCGTCTGGTGGAGCGCCGACCGGGGTCTCTGGGAAGTGCCGAAGAATGTCTGGTACGAGGTCCAGTGGCGCGACCATGACCTCGAAGTTCTCTTCCTGGAGTGCGGCGAGAGCTGCTTCGGCACTCATTACTGGATCGTGGCCGAGAGCGACACGGTCGCGCGGCGGTTCTTCCAGACGGTCTGCGAGTACGACCCGGAAGTTCAAGAGGAGGTGCTGGTCTACGACGGCGGACGCTGGACCGAGAACGCCGGCCTGTTCCGCGCCATCCAGGGAGCGGGGTTCGACAACCTCGTGCTGGCGGGCACGCTCAAGGACGACATCCGCCGCGATCTGGAGCGATTCTTCGCCGCGCGGGCGACTTACGAGGCCCTGGGCGCACCCTGGAAGCGGGGCATCCTCTTCACCGGGCCTCCCGGCAACGGCAAGACGCACACGATCAAGGCCCTGGTCCACACGCTGGGGCGGCCTTGCCTGTACGTCAAGAGCTTCCAGTCGGACAAGTGGGGCGAGCAGACGAACATCCGGCGACATCTTCGAGCGCGCCGCCGCGCCGCTCCTTGCCTGCTGGTGCTGGAGGATCTCGACTCGCTGATCACGGACGAGAACCGCTCGTTCTTCCTCAACGAGCTCGACGGCTTCGCCGCCAACGCCGGGATCGTCACCTTGGCCACCACCAACCATCCGGAAAAGCTCGACCCGGCCATCGTCGAGCGTCCCAGCCGGTTCGACCGTAAATATGAGTTCCCCTTGCCCGGATTCCTGGAACGGCGCGCCTACATCGAGCAGTGGCAAAGGAACATCCCCGCACCGCTCCGGCTCGACAAGCCCGATCGCAAGGACGTGGCCCAGCGGACCGAGGGTTTCTCCTTCGCGTACCTCAAGGAACTCTTCCTATCCTCTGTTCTGGCCCGCGCCGCCGCCCCGGAAGGCGCCGCGATGACGGCCATCCTCCGCGACCAGACCGCCGCCCTCCGTGAACAGATGGGGAAGGCGAACCCGGCGGCGATCAGTCATCAGCCATCGATCATTAGATAATCCCATGCAACGGTCCTCCCGGCGCCCCCAGCGCATCGACGCGGCGTTCGATCGCGGGATCGTCCTCCAGCGGTGGGGCGTGGTGGGGCTTGATGCGGGCGTCAACCACCAGGGGGCCGGCGCAGCCCCAGTGCTTCTGGTGCGAGAACGCGCCGACGCCGTCGATGTCGGCCGCCGGGTTCGAGCGCGTGAACGTCACCCAGACCCAGTTCCGCACTGAGCGCGCCGTGAAGTCGCTGTCATCGACGAGCACGATCAGGGGGAAAGCGTTTCCCGGATTGTCGCTCCCGAACTCCTGGCAGAAGCGGGCGAGCGCCTGATCTTCGGATTGACATGCCTGCGGCCCGCGCACGACCAGCACGCCCGGCAGCGCGACCTTGGGTTCACCAAAACCATCCGGCAGCCGGATGCCGGCCGGTAGTGTCGTTGGAAGCTCCCGCCGCTTCGGACCGGCAGCGGCGATCACGACCTTCGAGCCGGCGTTCAGACCATGGCCGGTGTAATCGAGGGTGTCGATGGTCGTCCGGGTCTGAAAATGCAGGTCGTTCCGCCAGTCCACGCGTTCGAGCACATGCCGCAGGAAAGACGGCAGGTCGTGGATGTCCAGCCCGGGATCCTCTTCCCCGGCGACGATCAGCAGGTATTTCGCCAGCGACAACTGCCCCTGTCCCAGAATGGCATGGGCCTGGGTGAGCAGTTCCATCGGCCGCCGGACCGGCTCGAAAGGCGTGTAGCGCTCGCTGCCGATCGCCAGAAGCAGGGGATGGACGCCCGCCTCGTCCACCGCGTGGACGGCCTTCACGCCCGGCACCACGGTCGGGATCAACGGCCCGGTCAGCTCGTGGATGAAGGCGCCGAAGGAGGTGTCTTCCTGCGGCGGACGGCCGACCGAGGTGAACGGCCAGACGGCGCCCTCGCGGTGGTGGACCGCCTCGACCTTCAAGACCGGGAAATCATGCTTCAGCGAGTAATATCCCAGATGATCGCCGAACGGCCCTTCTGGCTTGACGGCCCGAGGATCGACCGTGCCCTGGATCACGAAGTCAGCATCGGCGAGCAGCGGCAGCGGCCAGGAGCCGTCGCGCACCAACCGGACGCGGTGTCCGCCGAGGGCGCCGGCGAAGCTCAGCTCGGGCAATCCTTCCGGCAGCGGCATGACCGCGGCAACAGCCAGCGCCGGTGGGCCGCCGACCGCGATGTTCACCCTCAGCGCCTCCCCGCGCCGGACCGCCGCCGCATGATGCACGCCGATGCCGCGATGGATCTGGTAGTGCAGGCCGACCTCGCGATTGGGCTCATACTGGTTGCCGGCCAGTTGCACCCGGTACATGCCCAGGTTCGAATGCCGCCAGCCGGGCTGGTCGGGGTCCTCGGTGTAGACCTGCGGCAAGGTGACAAACGGCCCGCCATCCTGCGGCCAGCAAACGAGCTGGGGCAAGTGGTCGATGGTCGTTGCATGCCGCAGGACCGGCCCGACGCGCACCCACTTCGGCCTCAAGTGGAGGGCCGTCCGCGGCATGTCCCGGTAGCGCCAGGGATTCTTGAGCGCGGCCGCCGGGTCGATCTTGAGCGCGACGAGATGCCGCACGGCGTCGAGCGTGTCGCGGAACAGCCAGCGGGTGCGCTCGATGGTGCCGAACAGGTTGCCGACCATCGGGAAGGCGCACCCCTGGACGCGGCGAAACAACACCGCCGGCCCCCCCGCCTGATACACCCGGCGCTGGATGGCGGCGGCCTCCAGGTGCGGGTCAATCTCCGCGTCGAGCGCAATCAGCCGGCCGTGGGCTTGGAGGTCGGAGAGGCAGTCCTTGAGCGAGCGATAGCCCATGATGGGGCGTTCATTTGGGACCTGTAGGGTGCGTCGAGTCCGCGATGACGCACCTCTTCTACTTACTCTAACCGAGAGAGTTGGTGCGGGAAGAGGTGTGTCATCGCAGAGGGGACGCACCCTGCTCGACGGGCTTCTAGACAATCATGCATGCAATGATGCAATATCAAAAATTTCTCAGAATGTGGATTGGGGGTGTCTGTCTTTCGGGTCAGATGTGCATTTCCTAGATAGAGAGGCACATAGAAGAGGAGCACTTCCTCCCGGCCTTGACTGCCTCATTGACGTCCTCGGGGAAGCTCTTACCCCCCGGCACCGCCCGGCTGGCTTCTTGTTCCGCATCAGGGTGTCGGCCTGGATCAAGGAAAAGGGGGAGTCAGGACCGTTCTTCGACCGCCGTCGGTCGGGCTGACGTGATGACAGATCAGCCCTGATTGATCGCTAGAGGATGGAGGACTTCCGATGAGCATTCGCTCGGACTGGACCGTCCCTGCCAACGCGAGGCATGGACGCGATCTGCTCTCTCGGCCCCGGGATCTTCACGAGGCGTTCGGATTCGTCCGGGTTTGTGATATCTTCGCCGTCGGTTTCCGGCTCCTGTGGCTGGGTCTGCTCGGACTCCTGGGCGCTGCCCTCTTAATCGGGCACTTCGTTCCGCAACCCGCTGTTTCCGTTCCCTCTGGGGCTCAGGCGGACCGTCTACGGCTTGCTCTGGACCGGAATACGCCGACGGTTGTCCCCCCCATTTACGCGGGTCCCGGGGATTGCGTTGCCCGCCTCCTGGATCCAGAAACAGGCCGGCTGAAGCCTCTGGACCTTCCCACGAAGGTCTGGCTGACGTCGGCCAGCCTCTCGCCCTGGCGCGACGAGCTGGGTCGAGAGCAAATGGTAGTTAGCGGTTTCGATCACGCGTCGGGTCAGATCATCCTGGCGCGCTACGCGCTCCCCTCCGGACGCGTCCTGGATCGCATCCCCATCGGGGCCCCCGTCGTAGTTCCTCCTTGCTGGAATCCCAGGGTTCCGGGTCAGATCCTGTTCGTGGCAGCCACTGGCTGGCTGTATCGAGCCGAGTTTGCGGACGGGGTCGCTCCCAAGGTGCAGCCCGTGCGCTGGGGCGTGCGCCCTCCGGGAGAAGGAAGTGTCATGATCACGACCCTCTCCTGGCCCAACAGCCAAAGGCTGGACGGTCGGATTCTCGTCTCGTTGTGGTACCGGGTTCGCATCGGCGCGGGCATGAGCTTCACGCCGGCGCGGTTATGGTGGCTGAAGCTGGACCGTGACGGGTCGTCGATCATCGGTGCCGGTCCGCTGGACCGGTCCGAGGTCGACCCGAGGAACACCGCGCGACGAGTTGAGCAGGAGCGTTATCCCGTCCTGGTCACCGCCCGAAACGGTGCCCGGGCCGTCGTCTACCTGGTCAACCACGGCGGTGGCGGGAAGAATGAGTTGCGGATCGCCCCGCTCGACATCGACCCCGTGGATGGGACCCCCCATGTGACCGCCGCCCGGGGTGTGTCGCTGGCGGACGGTTGCGCCAATGCGGCGCCTGCGCTCTCCGCGGACGGCCGGTGGGTCACCTGCCTGATCCGCGCGAATGGAGCTCCTGCTACTCCCGCTACGGTCTGGCATGGCGACCTCGACCGCATTCTCGAACCCATCCTTTCCTCCGTGAACTCCCCTGAGACCGCGGCGGTTCTGGGTCGCCAGGATTGATGGTGGGTTGCGCTGCACTGACCCACCTTACAAGACGGCGTCCTTGCCCTCGGGGCTCGTTCCGGGTGGACAATCCGCCGGATCGGTCTATACCATCGGGTGATTCTTCCTGGCGAGAGATCCCCGAGGCACGACGTTGACGATCGAGATCGAGCCGCCGCGCGTGGACAAGTCCGGGCCGCGCGTGAAGCGCATGTTCGCGGCGATCGCGCGGCGGTATGACTTCTTGAACCATCTGCTGAGCCTGAACATCGACCGCTGCTGGCGGCGGTTCACGACGCGGACCGTGCCTCCGTCCCCGGGCATTCCCGTGCTCGATTGCTGCACCGGCACGGCCGACCTGGCGCTGGCCTACGATCGGGCCGCGCAGGGGCGCTCGCCGATCGTCGGGACCGATTTTTGCCGGCCCATGCTTGAGCTGGGACAGGCCAAGATTGCCAGACGCGACGCGGCCAGACGGATCACGCTCATCGAGGCCGACACCCAGCGCTTGCCGCTGCCGTCGGATACCTTTGGCGTCGTCACGGCGGCCTTCGGGCTGCGGAACGTGGCCGACACGGTCCGAGGGCTCGACGAGATGATCCGCGTGGCCCGGCCCGGCGGGCGCGTGGCGATCCTGGAGTTTTCCCGGCCGCGGTCGCCCGTCCTGGGACGGCTCTATATGCTGTTCTTTCGGCGTGTTCTGCCGCGCGTCGGGCAGTCGATCGCGCCGAATGAGTTCGATGCCTATGAGTATTTGCCGACCAGCGTCATGCAGTTTCCGGAAGGGCCGGCGATGCTGGAGCTCATGGCGGGGCGAGGGTTGGTCGAGCTGGTGCAGTATCCGTTGACTCTGGGAGTGGCGACGCTTTATGTGGGGAGGAAGCCGGAAGAAGGGGGCGAGGGAACCAGGACTCGAGGGGACGAGTAAGACGTGGACGCGACTCCCCTGGTCATCGGCATCACCGGCGCCAGCGGGGCGCCTTATGCCGTGCGGTTGCTCCAGGTGCTCGGCCGGGCGGGACGGACCGTTCACCTCACGATCAGTCCCAGCGGCGCCCAGGTGCTCGCGGAGGAAACCGGGATCACGGTCCAGCTTGACCGCTTCGATCCGGCCGTATTCGGAGACCTGGGGCGGATCGTGTATCATCATCACGCCGATTTTCAGGCCGGGATCGCCAGCGGGTCGTTTCCGACCGGCGGGATGGTCGTCTGCCCTTGCAGCATGAGCACGCTGGGATCGATCGCGCACGGAATCACGCCGAATTTGATCACCCGGGCGGCGGACGTGCATCTCAAGGAGCGTCGGCGGCTGGTGCTCGTGCCGCGCGAGACGCCTTTGAGCCTCATCCACCTGGAGAACATGACCGCCGTGACCCGCGCCGGGGCGGTCGTGCTGCCGGCCATGCCGGGCTGGTATCATCGGCCGAAATCGCTCGATGATCTGGTCCACTTCGTCGTCGGCCGCATCTGCGATCAGCTTGGTGTGGCCCATGACCTGGTTCGTCCCTGGGGAAGCGAAGGGTGATGGAGAAGCTCGCCGACATCCTCGGCATGATCAAGTTCAGCCATACGTTGTTCGCGCTGCCGTTCGCGCTGTTGGGGGCGGCATTAGCGTCGCACGGGCCGCGCGGGTGGACGTTCCGGCCGCTCGACTGGGTGGCGATTCTACTTTGCATGGCGACGGCCCGCTCGGCGGCCATGGCCTTTAACCGCCTGGCCGATCGCCGGCTCGACGCGGCCAATCCGCGCACGGCCGCGCGCCACCTGCCGGCGGGGCGGTTGAGCGTGCGGGCGGTGGCGGTCTTCACGGTGGTCTGTTCGCTGCTGTTCCTCGCGTCCACGCTCTTGTTCCTGCCGCGCAATCCCTGGCCGGCGCTGTGCGGGCCGCCCGTGCTGTTGTGGCTGCTGGGGTATTCGTACTCGAAGCGGTTCACGAGCCTGTCGCACTTCTGGCTGGGAGCGTCCTTGGCCCTCGCGCCGCTGGCGGCCTGGGTGGCGATCCGGGGCGAGTTGGCCTGGCCGCCCTTCTGGCTGAGCGCGGCCGTGCTGTTCTGGGTCGCCGGGTTCGATATGCTCTATGCCTGCCAGGACTTCGATTTCGATCGCGCCGCCGGTTTGCACAGCATCCCCGCGCGCTGGGAGTGCCCAACGCTTTGCGGTTGGCCGCGCTCTGCCATGCGCTGATGATTGCCGCGCTGGTGGCGCTGGGGATCACGTACCCGCTGGGCCGGCTCTATTTGGGGGGTGTGGCGGCGGTCGCTTTGTTACTGTTCTACGAGCACGCCTTGGTGCGGCCGGACGATCTGACGCGGGTCAACGTGGCCTTCTATCACGTCAACATCGGCATCAGCCTCGGCTTGCTGGTCCTCGGCCTCACCGACCTGGCGCTCTCCTGAAAGCCGGGCGGCTCACGTACAATGGGCCAACGAGGAGGACGACATTGTCATGCGACCGGAGAAAGCCGCGTTGTATCGGGAAGCCGCCCGCGCGGCGGCCCTGGGACTGGCCGTCAATGCCGCCCTGGCCGCCGCCAAGCTCGCGGGCGGGATCATCGCCCATTCTTACGCGCTGATCTCCGACGCGGTCCACTCGCTGACCGATCTACTCATGTCCATGGGGGTCCTTTTCGCGCTCTGGTACGCGCAGCGGCCTCCCGACCAGGAGCATCCCTACGGCCACACCCGCGCCGAGGCGATCGCGGGCTCGAATGTGGCTCTTTTGATCCTCCTGACGGCCGCGGGGCTGGCCTGGGAGGTCACCGGGGGGATCTCCCACATCCATGTGGTCCCCCCGGCCTGGACCCTGGCGATCGCCGCGGTCAACGTGGTCGTCAAGGAGGCGCTCTACCGCTACAAGATCCGCGTCGGCCAGCGGCTCGGGTCCGGCATCTTGATCGCCAACGCCTGGGACCACCGCGGCGACGCGCTCAGCTCGCTGGCCGTTCTGATCGGTCTGGCCGCGGTGCGCCTGGGAGGACCCTCCTGGGGCGTTGCCGATCCCCTGGCGGCGCTGGTCGTCATCCTGATCATCACCGTGTCGGGGCTCCATCTCTTCCGCGACAGCTTCAGTGAGCTGATGGACGCCCAGGCCGGGTCGGATCTGGTGGAAACCGTCCGCGAGGTGGCCGAGGCCGTCGAAGGCGTGCGCGGGATCGAGACCCTCTGGCTGCGCAAGACCGGCCTGGAATACCTGGTCGATATCCACGTCGAGGTCGATGCCAGCCTGCGCATCGAGGAAGGCCACCGCATCGCCCACCGGGTCAAGAACGCCCTGCTGGAGCGCTTCCCGGCCGTGCGCGATGTCCTGGTCCACATCGAGCCCTACCCGCACGCGCCTCACCCGCAACCGCGTGTTGCCCTTCATGGCGGTTCCGACTAAAATTTCTGAAGAAACTGCAAGGCGGAACCCAGACGAGAGAAGGCAAAGATGATCGCGGCGATCCGGGCGAAGGTCGAGGCGGGGGAGCGTCTATCCTTCGAGGATGGCCTGGCGCTGGAGGCTTCGAAGGATCTCTTCACGCTGGGAGAGCTGGCCAACCTCGTGCGCGAGCGCAAGCACGGCAACCGGGCGTATTACAACGTCAACACGCATCTCAACCCGACCAACGTCTGCGTCTATCGTTGCGATTTCTGCGCCTTTCGGGCCGATCTGAACGACCCGCGCGGGTATGTGATGACCGAGGCCGAGATCCGGGAGCGGGCCGCGCAGGCACAGGAGCGGGGGGCGACCGAGCTGCACATCGTCGGCGGCCTGCATCACAAGCTGCCGTTTTCGTGGTACGTCGATGTTGTGCGGTGGGCCAAGGAGGCGGCGCCGGCGATCCATATCAAGGCGTACACGGCCGTCGAGATCGAGTGGTTCGCCAAGATCAGCCGGTTGCCGGTCGGGGATATCCTCCGCACGCTCATCGACGCCGGTCTGGGTAGTCTGCCGGGCGGCGGCGCGGAGATCTTCCATCCCGAAGTGCGCGATCAGATCTGCGGCGCCAAGGCGTCCACCGAGCTCTGGCTGGACGTGCACCGCACGGCGCACCGGCTGGGATTGAAGTCCAATGCCACGATGCTCTACGGCCACATTGAAAAGCCCCGCCACCGCATCGACCACTTGATCCGTCTGCGCGACCTGCAAGACGAGACGGGCGGTTTCCAGACGTTCATCCCGCTGGCGTTCCACCCCGATCATTCCCGCATGGACGAGATCCCCAAGCCGTCGGGCGTGATGGACCTCAAAACGATGGCCATCAGCCGGCTGATGCTCGACAACTTTCCCCACATCAAGGCGTACTGGGTCATGCTCGGCATCAAGACGGCCCAGGTGGCGCTGGCCTTCGGGGCCGACGATATCGACGGTACCGTCGTCCATGAAAAGATTTATCATGACGCCGGGGCGGAGACGCCCCAGGAGCTGACCGTCGCGGCCCTGGAGCGGCTGATCCGGGAGGCGGGGCGGGTGCCGGTGGAGCGGGATACGCTGTACCACCTGGTGGAACGGTCGGGCTCGGGGTGGAGCCTTGGCCCTGTTCACCACAGAGACACGGAGAACACAGTCTCGTAGGGTGCGTCAAGTCCGCGCCGACGCACCTCTTCTGTAGCCGGATGGTGCGTCATCGAAGACTCGACGCACCCTACGAGACTGTGACTCTGTGGTGAATCCGGGCCCTGGGATTGACGCCCGTCCGCCGGCTGGTACGATCCGGCATCTCGAAGGCTCAAGGAGGAGCGATGCGCGATCACAACAAGGCGTTCGTCCGGCTCATCGCCGAGACGTTCGACTGCCCTGGGCCGATCTACGAGTTCGGCTCGATGCAGGTCGAGGGGCAGGAAGATTACGCCAACCTGCGCGGGTTCTTCGCCAGCCGCTCGTACGTCGGCTGCGACATGCGCCCCGGGCTGGGCGTGGACCGCGTCGAGGACGTCAGCCGGATGACGCTCCCCGACGGCGCGGCGGGCACGGTGCTGGGCATCGAGACGTTCGAGCATGTTTTTGAAGTCCGGCGCGCCTTCGACGAGGTCTTCCGCATTCTCAAGCCGGGCGGCCTGTTCGTGCTCACCATGCCGCTGAACTTCCGCATCCACGCCTACCCGGACGACTACTGGCGGATGACCCCGAGCTGTCTGCGGCGCATGCTGGAACTTTACGCCGGCCGGCTCGTCGGCTGGCAGGGCCACGGCGCGTTCCCGCACTCGGTCATGGCGCTGGCCGTCAAGACCCCGGCCCCGACCGATTTCGCCGCGCGGGCGGAGACCCTGAAGCGGGACTACCAGATCTGGCTGCGACGCGCCGAGCACACGCTACCCCTCGGCCAGAAGCTGCACCGCAAACTCGCCCGGCTGTATCGCTCCAAGGGTGAGCGCCGCCATATGGATGAGTATTACCGCGCCGAGTTCGCTCTTGACCTGCGCGGTTCGTCCGGGCTGGCGGTGGCGGGCTGACGCCGGATTCCGGATTCCGGATTCCGGATTCCAGATTCCGGATTCCGGATCTTCAGAGTATCGCGAATCTGGAATCCGGAATCCGGAATCTGGAATCCGCAGTTCGGCCCCTTCTTCGATCCCCATCCCATCAGGAAGGACCCCGGCCATGCTTTCGATCCCCGACCGTCTGCTCGTGCTTGGTCTCGACGGTGCGACCTGGACGGTGCTGGACGCGATGCGCGGGCGGGGCGTGCTGCCCAATCTGGATGCGCTGGTGTCTCGCTCCGCGCACGGAACGCTGCGTTCCTCGGTGCCGCCGATGACGGCCGCGGCGTGGGCGACGATGCAGACCGGGTGCAGCCCGGTGCGTCATGGGATCTTCGATCATCGCTATTTCGACGCGGCCAGCGGGCGGATGAAGGTCAATCATGCCGGCCGCATCCGGGTGCCGACGACCTGGCAGTTGCTCTCGCGGGCGGGTCGCGCGATCGTGAGCTTGAACCTGCCGGGCACGTTTCCCGCCCCGGCGGGCGTGAACGGTCTGGTCGTCGGCGGCATGGACGCGCCCCATTTCGAGGCCGCCACGGCAAGCTGTCCGGAGTTCGCCGCACGTTTACGCGCCGAGGCGCCGGGGTACACGCTTCAATACCACTGGAAACGCGCGCCGCAATCGCTCGATGAGCTGGCGGTGAACGCCGAGCGCACGGTGGCCAGCTTCCTGGGACGGGCTGAGGGCGCCCTTGTGGCCGATCGGTTCCGGCCCGACTGGTCGGCGCTGATGGTCCAGTTCCAGAACCTCGACCCCTTCCAGCATCGCGTCTGGCGCTATCTGAACGTGGACGAGACGGGCATCGAAGACGCCCCCTGGAACTGCGCGGCCGAATCCGTGCTGCGCGGGCTCGATGCCGCCGTCGGCCTGCTGCTGGAGCTAGCCGAGCGCCGGGCGCGGCGGTGCTGGCCGTGAGCGATCATGGATTCGGTCCCTGCCTGGGCCGCATTCACGTCAACCGCATCCTGATCGAAGCGGGCGTGGCGCGCGTGCCCGGCCTGGCCGGGCGCGTGTCGCGGCGGGTCCAGCAGGGGTTCGACCATTTGCGGCTCTGGAACGCCAAGCGCGACGATCCGGCGGCGCGCTCGGCCTCGTTCGAGCTGTCGGTGACGGCGCAGTTCCCCTTCGACTGGTCGCGGACGCGGGCCTTCGCGCCGCACCAGGACACGGCGGCGATGATCTATCTGAACCGCGCCGGCCGCCTCGCGGCCACGCCCCGACAGCGGGAAGACGCCCTCCACGAAGCCACCGCGGCCCTGACCGCCGCCCGGCACCCGGAGACCGGTGTGTCTCTTTTCCCCACGGTGATCAACCTGGCCGAGACCTATCAGATCGATCCCGCCGCCGAGGGTTGTCCCGACCTGCTCGCGTTGCCCGATGAGGCCTACTGGGTGCGCACCAAGCTCGGCCCCGGCCGCGCCTGGGTCGAGGCCGACGCCAACCTCCCCGGCACGCACCGCCCCGAAGGGATTGTGATTTTGCGGGCCCCGGGCGTGACCCCGGGCCGGACTTTGCGCGCGAACCTTCAGGACATCGCCCCGACGATCCTGCGCCTTTTCGGCCTGTCCATCCCGGCCCACATCGAGGGCACCCCCCTGCCCTGTCTGCCTCAACAACAGACCGGCGCAGCGCGACTCGATGCCGCCACCCCTTTCCAGGGCCCGCACCAGCCGGAGTTCGACTACACGGAAGAAGAGCAGGCCATCATCGAGCAGCGGCTGGCCGACCTGGGATACCTGGAATGACCTCTCGTCGCGGGGCCAAGCCGCAACCAGCAGGTCTTGTAGGGTAGGCTTTAGCCTGCCAAGCCCATTTTCGTCGGAATTCTATGGACTTGGCAGGCTAAAGCCTACCCTACAAGACCTGCTGGTTGCGGCTACGAACGGCTGCAATCGGCGCAGATGCCGCTGATCATGAACCGGTGGCCCGAAACGTGGAACTGGTGCTCCAGGCCGATGGCCTCGCAAAGCTGGCGGACCGCGTCGTTGCGGAACTCGATGATCCGGTTGCACTCGGTGCAGTGCAGGTGATCGTGCGAGGGATAGCCGTAGTCGTGCTCGTAGGCCGTGCGGTTGGTCAGCCGCAGCTCGCGGAGTAGTCCCGCCTCGACGAGCAGGCGCAAGGTGCGATAGACGGTGGATCGGCTCACATGACGACCCGCGCCACGCAGGTCGGCGGTCAGCTCGTCGGCGTCGAAGTGCTTGTGAGAAGAGAAAATGTGCCGCACCAGGACGCGCCGAGGCTCGGTCAGCTTCTCGCCGCGGATCTCCAGGAACTCCCGGAATTTCTCGATCGGCGCCTCGGGGACCGCCACGGGGGTCAAAGGCTTGTTTTCCTCCGACACGACGGGGGTCCTCATCGATTCCAAGCGAGGCCGGGTTCTTTCCTGACGTGGAAAAGACCCCGGCCTGGGCAAAACTCTCCTTCATCCTAACGCGGCCCTCGTGGTGATGCCACCACGCACCCCCGCCGATCAGGGCGTTGGCGGCGCGGGCGAGAGCGTCAACGGCACCGCGCCCGGGCGCTGATCGTGGGAGACGGGACCGGCGGCGGCAGGTCGGACGGCGCCGCCGGACTGGCGGGCGTGCTCGCCGGCGCGCCGACCGCCGCCGGAACGGGAGCCGCCGCCGGCGCGCCGCTGGCCGGGGGCGGGGCCGCCGCGGGACCGCTGACCTTCGTCACCAGCGCCTCCAGGGCCGCGTGAAGCTGCCGCACCGCCGGGTCGCAGCCCTGCGGATTGCCCGAGATCGAGAAGCTGTTCGACCGCATCCCACCCAGCCGTTGCTGGTAGACGGTCAAATAGATCTGCTCGATGTAATCGGTCGCCGGCGCGCCGCAGTGGCCCTTGAGACGGTACAGCTCGTTGGCCTGCACTGCCTGGGCGACCGGCCGCAGCACATCCGGGCTGACCCGGTGGACGCCTTCGCCATCGATGACGGTGCCGTCGGCGAAGACCTGGAGGAACATGCCGAACTGTTTGCCATCGTCCGAGCGTCCGAGCGCAATGCGGGTCACGAGCGGGTCCGCCTCGGTCGCGGCGCTGCTGTTGCGCGGCTGCGGCCGGATGCGCTGGGAAGGCGTCGCGCCCGGAGCCGAGGTCGGTGGCGCGGATGTCGGTGCGGCGGGGGTGAATCCCGACCCCGATCGCGTGGTTCCCGCCGCACCGGGCGGCAAGAGCGAGGGCGCCGCCGCGGCGCCATACGTCGGATTCGAGGACGGGAATTGCCCTGTGTCGCTGGACCGCGCGGCGCTTGAGCCGCTGCCATTGCCCCGGAAGAGGCGCCCAAAGAGGCCCGGCTCGTCGCCGCCGTTGGCACGCAGGCCGACCAGCAGGACCGACAGACTCACCACCAGCAGAGCCGCCCTCGCCGGCTTGTTTGTCCCGAAGCGCATCGCCGACCTCCTTGTCCGTTCCCAGTCGCACGGGCTCGGCCGCCCATCATGTCCACCGCAATCGGGACACCGGGCCGCTCGCCGTCTTCCTATCGACCAGAACAACCCGCAATCTTCGGCTTCTCGCCACGAGCCCCCCACGACCCCTGGCCTCTCAGAAGTAACCAGAGGCCGGCTCCTTGCTCTTTTTCTCTATATTACCTAAATTGCGTCGTCGCCCACGAGAGTTAAGAATATCCCCTTTGGCTCCCTATCCCCCTTAGTCCCCTATCCCCTTTGGCCCCCAACAAGCAATTTGTACAACTCGTCATAAGAAATTCTCTTGTAAGTAGTGATCGATATGAATTTGAAGGGTATTCTGGTTGATGTGAAACTGACCCTCTCCAACGTTTCCCTTGTGTTGGAAGTCGGAATAGTGCATCCGCCCGCCCTGAATATTCTCCTTGATTTCTTTACTTTCAATATGAAAGATGACAACCTGATCGGCAAAGAACAGACCGTAGTAGAGGATATCAAATTCCACTCGTTTCACTTGTTGAATATTGCAATCAAACTTGTGCCGCTTCCAGTCTGAAAACGCCACCATCCGATTCTCCGCAAGGGACTCCTCGATACATCGCAATACCGTATCTTCGGTGATGGCGGTTTCTGCTTTCCTTTGTACGATCGAAAACTTCACTTCAATCCGATGCTTGAGTTGATCGTCGTAGAGGTCGTGGAAGATGCTCTGCGCCTTCGAGTACTTCAGTAACCGTTTGATCATGCACTCTGCAACTGTGCCAAATCGGCGCGTTCGAAGAGCGAAGATCCCGTCACGCACTTCTTCGCCATCCATGGCAACCTCGAAGTCCGAGCCGCTCCAGCCGCTCAATCGAATAGCAATCGTCCTCGTTGATGATTCCGTTCTGATCCGAGTGATTTCCTCACCATTCACCGTTCGTTCGCGCACACTCCCCTTCGAAAGATACCGTTCGCCACCCGAGTTTGCCCGTCTCTCCATAGTGCTCCAGGCGGCGCATTGTGATTTCACAATAAATCTCATCCATATCCGCCGTGAAGCAACATCCGTCAAGCATTTCCGCCGCCAAAAGAGTAGAGCCAGAGTGAGCGAACGTACCGTACCGAATCTTTTTATTTCAGCTCTCTCTTGACCCTCCGACTGAGGCTTCTGGCGTAGCAACCGAGACGTTTTCCTCCATCCTGTAACAACCTGCTGAATATCACCCAGACTTCCCCGCACAATCGTATCGATTTGCTCCGCTCAAGTTCTCCGTCAATGCACCGCCACCTCTTTGTAGTAGCCGCAGAATCTTTGATATCTGTGTACTCCGCCTCCACGTTGAAGATAGATTTCCTTTGATGTATAAAGCAATTCTTGCGAACCGCCATCCAATTCTTCTGAGTCCCGTACCCCCTTTGATTTCGCATGGTGATGAAACTGCGGTCGCAAACGCTCGCTGCGCATCATGACCATAAAGTCAGCTAGTGGTTGAAACCCTTCGTTTTGATCAGCCCCCAACCAGACGTAAAGGACGCATCTCGTGAAAGGACCGAGTTGGTTGCCGAAACCCAACCTTTGCACCACTCAATATACTCTTGAATGCTTCTCCGCTCGAATGCGATAAGCTTGTAGGTGGGTCTTGGATCGCCAGGTCGGACGAACCCTACCGATCAAGCTCTTCACTGCGGGAGTGCTCATAGCATCGAGACAACCAACCCGGTGTTTACCTTGAGGTCGTCCCAAATTTCGCCCAGCTTCAATCGGCAGTGAGGCAATAGGCGATCCCGCCATTCGAGCTGTGTCGAGTCGAGGAAGGGGATTGTTCTTCATGTCGGAGACACCACAGCTCCCCAACAAACCCAGCCGCCTAGTGCGGAGGGGCGGCCAGGAAGGGGTGTCGAATCCCCTTTCGGGTCGCGCCGTTCACGTTCACCCCAGATCGGGCTCGATGGGTCCGCCTTCGGGCAAGAAGGGACGCAGGGGGCAGTGCTCACACTTGGCGATGGAGGCGCGGCAGTAGACGGCGCCGACGCGCTCGAACCAGCCGCCCAGATCGGCCAGGGCCGCGCTCTCGCCCGGGGCCAGGCTCTCGACGAGGTCGCGTGCCTCGTCATAGTCGGCCGAGGCGTCGATCCAGCCGTGCCGGAGCAAGATCCGATAGGTCGCGCGATCGACTGGATAGACGGGCCGTTTCAGGGCGTGCAGCAGAATCGCATCCGCCCCGGCGGGGCCGACGCCGTTGAGGGCACGTAAGCCCTCGCGGAGTTCTTCGGTCGGGAGGGATTCCAGGGCCTCGAAGCCCCCGTGCTGGACAATCCAGGACGCGATGCGTTGGAGCGTGCGCAGGGTCCGGACCGAGGGGGGCTTGTTCGTGTGGGTCCAGGCGGCGGCGATCTCGGCGGGCTCGGCCGTGGCGAAGGCGTCGGGATCGGCCAGCAACCCGGCCTCGGCCAGCGACCCGAGGACCGTGTTGAGCTCGCGGTCCTTCCCCTGTCCCGCGAGGAACGCGGCCACGACCAGCGACAGGCTGGGCCCAGGGGGTTCGCCCAGCCTGATGAGGGGCGGGAGCGGGACCCCGAAATGGTCCCCGAGCGCCCGGATCAGGTCGTCGTACGAGTCGCCGAGCGCGGCATGGCTGGAGGCGCCGGGGTTCTTTGGTCAGGAGGTCGGCTCCGGCTCCGGTTGGGCCTGCGCCTTGGCCTTGGCCACGGCGGCGTGGTAGTCCCGCGTCAGCTTGCTCTTGCGGCGATTGGCCGTGTTCGGGTGCAGGATGCGGCGGATGCCCGCCTTGTCGAGCTTGGCGGTGGCGACGCGGAAATCGCTCTCGGCCTGCTCGAACTGGCCTTCGGCCGCGGCCGACAGGCAGCGCTTCGTGTAGGTCTTGATGAGCTTCTTGGCGATGCGATTGCGCAGCCGGCGTTTCTTGCTCTGGCGCAGCCGCTTGATCGCGGACGGAGTATTGGGCATCGTTCGTTCCGGGAGGTCAGGCAACACGAAGCGGGGGCCGGCTCCCAGCCGGTCCCGCGCGACACGAGGCAAAACATGGTTTATATCACACCTGGCCCTGGCGGTTCAAGTTCTCCAGGCGCTGGGCGATGTCCTTGTAGGTGTAGTCGGTGGCCGCGACCTCGTTGAAGTGTTCCTCGGCGGCGCGGAAATCGTTCGAACTTTCATAGACGCAGCCCAGGCAGTAGTGCAGTTCCTTGATCTTGGCCTGGTCGGCGTCTTCCTCGGCCAGCTTGAGGGCTTCCTGGTAGTAGCGTTCCCCCAGCTTGGGGAGGTTCTTGGCCACGAAGCACTGGGCGAGCTGGTAGAGGGCCTCGCTGCGGATCTTGGAGGCATTCGCGTTGCGGGCTTGCTGGAACTCGGCGATCGCCTCGTCGGTGCGGCCGGCGCGGACCAGGCGGAGGCCAAACTGGAAGCGCGTGGCGAGTTCCTCGGGGTGGTGTTCGACGCGCCGCTTGTACTCCTTGAGCTCGTAGTCCAGGAGCATGGCGGTGAGCTTGTCGAGCTTGTCCTTGGCGTTCAGGTCGGTCGGGTCCTCGCGGAGCTTCTTGGACCAGGCCGCCTGGTGGCGCTGAATCCGCGCGATCTGAACGTCGGCGTGGGCTTCGAGCAGGACCGCGTCGTCGTTGGTCGCCTTGCGGCCGGCGGCGAGGACTTTCTCGGCGTCATCGAGCTTGTTCTGGAGCTTGTACATGTCGGCCAGCTCGAGGTAGGCCCCGGCGTAGGCCGGCTCGTCCTGGATGCGCTGGCGCAGCCGCTGCTCGGGGGTCATGGCCTGGCGCTTCAGTTCTTCGACATCGGGCTGGTCGCTGGGCTCGGGACCCGCGTTGCCGGCGGGCACCTTGCGGGCGGCCTCGTCGAGACCCGAGCGCGAGATGGCGGCGTTGGCCGTCAGGCTCTTGATCTTCTTGTTCGCTTCCTCGTCCGTCGGCACGAGCTTGTGGACCTTCTCCCAGCACCGGATCGAGGTCTCCCACATCTGGTTCAGCTCGTAGACGTGGGCGAGGTGGCGGTAGAAATGGGCGTCCTCGCCGACCTGCTGGAAGACGGATTCCAGGTACCAGCGGGCCAGCGCGGGCAGCTTCAGGTGCTCGGCCGCGTCGGCGGCGTCGCGCGCCACGTGGACTTCCCACGGGTGGTACTGGAAGACATCCTCGCAGGCCTCGAGGGCCTCGGCCCACTTGCCGCGGGTCTTGGCCATGCCGATCTTGGGGCGGGCCATCTTGACCTTGGCCGAGGCCCCCCAGCCGACCTTGGACGGGTCGTTGTCGAACCGCTTTCGTTCGGTGGCGCAAGGCTTGACGGTACTTGAGGTTCCCTGGCTCTTCCTTGAGGGCCTTCAGGTACATCTCGATGGCGTAGTCATAGTTGTTCCTGAGGGCGGCTTCGTTGCCCTTCTCGAACAGAGCCAGCCCCTTGTGCGATGATGGACGCGACTTCTCTTCTGGCCCTTCGGACATCGACACCACCCCTTTCCGGAGCCCCGGGCAGGACCGCGCAACGGCGCACGGCCGGTCCCCAGAACATCTGCGTCCGATTTTAGCATCAAATTTGCGGCGGAATCCCTGCCAGACCGCCGATCATCCGTAGGCTGGGTCTAGACCCAGCTTCTCTCAGCTTGGGGCGGGACTCGGCCGGGGGAAACCAAGCTGTCTAGACCCAGCCTACGAGCTGTTAGCCATCCGCCCGTGGAAGGAGGTGACCGCATGGTTCCTGTGTTGCGTGATTGTGGGCTCTCGGCCTTGCTGGAACCGGACGCCGAACTGGAGCGTCTGGCCGGCGGTTTCGAGTTCACCGAGGGGCCGCTCTGGCTCCGCGACGGCAGCCTGCTCTTCCAGGACATCAAGGCCGAGCGCACCTACCGGTTGGACCCGGGCGATCCTCAGCCGCACGTGGTTCGCCAGCACACGGCGCGGCCAACGGCCAGACGTTCCTCCCGGACGGCGACATCATCTTCTGCGAGCAGAACGGCCGCCGCGTCTCGCGCATGAGGTCCGACGGCACCCAGGTCACGACCGTCGTCGAGACCTTCGAGGGTAAGCGGCTGAACAGTCCCAACGACATTGTGGCCCGTTCCGACGGTCTGGTCTACTTCACCGACCCGCCTTATGGCGCCGCCCCCCGACCGACCCATGGACTTCCAGGGCGTTTACGCGATGCAGCCGGACGGGACCGACATGCGGCTGCTGATCGCGGACTTCGAGAAGCCCAACGGCCTGGCCTTCTCCCCGGACGAGAGCACGCTGTACATCTGCGACACAGCGCGGAACCACATCCGCGCCTTCGCCGTCGAGCCGTCGGGCGGTCTGGTGCCTGGCTCCGGGCGGGTCTTCGCCACGGTGGACCCGGCAACGCCCGGCGGTCCCGACGGCATGAAGGTGGACCGCGACGGCCGGGTGTATGTGGCCGTGGCCCAGGGCATCTGGGTCTTCGATTCCGACGGCCGGCCGCGGGGCATCCTCGCCACCCCCAAGAGGCCCGCGAACCTGGCCTGGTGCGGTCCCGAGGCCGACGTGCTCGCCATCACGATGGTCGATCAGGTGCTGCAAGTGCCGCTGAAGGTGCGGGGCTGCGCACCCGTGTTTCAGCCCAACCCGTAGCGGGGCCGAGCCGCAACCCCATTGAAGGAGGCTTCTGGGTGGCACTGGCTCTGCCAGTGGCGCCATGACGGACACTGGCAGAGCCAGTGCCACCCAGACGCATACGAGAAATCGCTTCACGTACCCCCTCTCAGGGTTTCGCGGTCGGTCTGGCTCCGATACGCGCGGGGCTCGATCTGGACCAGCCGCAGCACGGCCACCGAGCGCGCCTGCAAGGGATACGCGTGGCCGTCGCTGTCCGGCCAGGGCTTCTCGTTCTTGGGATCGGCCGTGTCGAGCATGCGCTCCCAGTGCAGCTCATTCTCCTCGCCGGCCGGCAGCTTGAACGGGATCGACTCGAAGTGGGCGTTCAGGAGCAAGAGGAACGTGTCGCCCCGGATCAGCTTACCGAACTCGTCAAGCTCGTCGATACGGCCACCGACCAGGCCGACGCCCAGGCAGCGAATGTAGGGCTTTTTCCAGTCCTCGTCGCTCATCTCCTCGCCGCTGGGTTCGAGCCAGTAAATGTCCTTGATCTCGTGGCCGCGCAAGGGCCGGCCCTGGAAAAAACGGCGCCGTTGAAAGGCCGCGTTCTCCTTGCGCAGACCGGACAACCTGGCGGACGAAGTCGAGAAACTCCAGCCGCTCGGGAAGGGGCTCCCAGTCCAGCCAGGTCAGCTCGTTGTCCTGGCAATAGGCGTTGTTGTTGCCCTGCTGCGTGTGGCCGAACTCGTCGCCGGCGCAGGATCATGGGCACGCCCTGCGAGAGCAGCAGCGTGGCCATGAAGTTGCGCTTCTGCCGGTCGCGCAGCGCCAGGATGTTCGGGGTCGTCGGTCGGCCCCTCGACGCCGCAGTTCCAGCTAGTCGTTGTCGTTGGTGCCGTCGCGGTTGTCCTCGCCGTTGGCCTCGTTGTGCTTCTCGTTGTAGCGAGACGAGGTCGTGCGAGGTGAAGCCGTCGTGGCAGGTGATGAAATTGATGCTGGCGTGCGGCGCGCGGCCGCTCCAGTGCGTACAGGTCGCTCGAACCCGCTCAGGCGGCGTGGCGAATTCGGCGACGGTGCCGCCGTCGCCCTTCCAGAAGCGGCGGACGCAGTCGCGGTACTTGCCGTTCCACTCGGTCCAGAGCACCGGGAAGTTGCCCACCTGGTAGCCGCCCGGCCCGACGTCCCAGGGCTCGGCGATGAGCTTGACCTGCGAGAGCACCGGGTCCTGGTGGATGATGTCGAAGAACGCGCCGAGCCTGTCGACTTCGTGCAGTTCGCGGGCCAGCGTCGCTCGCCAGGTCGAAGCGGAAGCCGTCCACGTGCATGTCGGCGACCCAGTAGCCGCAGGCTGTCCATGATGAGCTGCGAGCACGCGCGGATGCTGCATGTTGAGCGTGTTGCCGCAGCCGGTGAAGTCCATGTAGTAGCGCGGTCGTCGGGCGCGAGTCGGTAGTAGGAGGCGTTGTCGATGCCCCGCAACGAGAGCGTCGGCCCGCAGCTGGTTGCCCTCGGCGGTGTGGTTGTAGACCACGTCGAGGATCACCTCGATGCCCGCGGCGTGCAGCGTCCGCGACCATCTTCTTGAATTCTCGCAGCACCAGCGACGGCATGCTTGGTCGCGGCGAATAGCGCGGGTCGGGGGCGAAGAAGCCGAGCGTGTTGTAGCCCCAGTAGTTGACCAGCCCCTTCTCGACAGGAAGCGGTCGTCGACGTGATAGTGGACCGGCAGCAACTCGACGGCCGTGACGCCCAGGTCGAGCAGGTGATCGATCGCGGCCGGCGAGCCCAGCCCGGCGTAGGTGCCGCGCAGCTGCTCGGGCACCCCGGGATGACGCTTGGTGAAGCCCTTGACGTGCAGCTCGTAGATCGATGGTCGTGTGCCAGGGAGTGCGCGGCGGCCGGTCGTCGCCCCAGGTGAAGGCCGTGTCGATCACCATGCCCAGCGGCGCGAACGCCGCGCTGTCGCGCTCGTCGAACGACAGGTCGTCGCCCGGGTCGCCGATCTTGTAGCCGAACAGGGCGTCGTCCCAGCGCAGGTCGCGGCCGATCGCCTTGGCGTAGGGATCGAGCAGCACCTTGTTCGGGTTGAAGCGATGCCCGTTGGCCGGCTCGTACGGGCCATGCACGCGATAACCGTAAAGCTGGCCGGGCCGGACGTCCGGCAAGTAGGCGTGCCAGACCTGGTCGGTCTGCTCGGGCATGGTGATGCGGTGCGCTCTCCTTCGTCGCGTCGGCCGAGTCGAACAGGCAGAGTTCGACCTTGGTGGCGTGCTCCGAGAACAGGGCGAAGTTCACGCCCGCCGTCCCAGGTGGCCCCCAGCGGATACGACCAGCCCAGCCAGACTGCGCATCTTGGGACCCTCGCACGCCATGATGACAGGAAACCCGCGTTCACGTGACCACAACCGTGTCCAACTCTGCTAGCTTACCACCTCTCTGGTAAGATAGTAGGAACGGCAAGGATTCGGGACCAGAACCCCGCGGCGGAGGGAGGCGAAGGATGAGTACGCAACTCACGACCGGGACGAACCAGGAGGTTGTCTTGCTCCGCCTGGGCGTAGGGAAGTCCAGTATCCCCTGGCATCCGGGCCTGACGCTCGCCGATCTCCTGCGCGAAGCTCAGACCGGTGTCGAGGATCGCGAGATCTTCCTCGACGGTAAACCGCTGGCCGAAAGCGTGATCCTGGAGCCGGGCACGATCGTTTCGGTCGTTTCGAAAGGTAAGAATATCCGTACGGAAAGTGCCTGGATGGAAGGGATCGGCGATTTTCGCGACGACCCGGCTTTCGAGGAGATGATGTGAGCGGTCCAAGCCGCTCGTGAGGCGGAGAAGGAGCGACCGTGATCATTCTCGACACGCAGCCCGTTTCTCAGTTGCAGCATGCGGGGTCCGCCGACGCGGCAAGGCTGGAAACAAAGCTGCGAGCGGTCGCTCCTGACGATGTTCGGATCACGGTGATCACGCCCTACGAACAACTCAAGGAGTGCTCGAGCGAGATCCACAAACGAGCGACACAACCAGCAGCGACAGGTTCCCTTCTTTGACCTGCTCATTCGTTTGCTCACCCATTACGAGGCCCGATGGAGAACCCGAATCTTGCCATTCGATGCCCGTGCCGCGGCCATTCTCACGCATTTCGAGCCAAGCTGTTCCGCCAAATCGGCGCCACGAGATGCCCGCATCGCGGCCATCGCACTGGCGCACGATGCCACGCTCATCACGGCCAATCTCCGCGATTTCCAGCAGGTTCCCGGTCTGAAGGTCGAGGACTGGTAGATCGGACGCAGGGTGGCCCGGACAACGCGGCCTTCTCCAGGCCACCCGGTCATAGAAGCGTCGGGTGGTGTGTGAGTTTATAGCCGATCCAGGTCCAGTTCCTCGGTGATCCCGGCGCGATGCTCGGCGAGCTCCTCGGCCGTCAAGTCCTCGTGAGCTTCATCAGCGGACCCCGCGATCGCCCTGTCAAGTCGTCCTCCGCCGCGAGTTCGGCCAGCAGTCGGGACGCCAGCACCTCTTGCTCGGCCGCCGGCAGCTTGGCCGCTTCGGCAAAGGCCCGTTCCAGTAGCGTCGTCATGGTGACACTTCCTTGTACTCATCCGCAGCCTCCGCGAGGGCCGCGGCCCGATTCATCTCCAGCGCCTCGCCGAGGGCGGAGCGCAGGTTCTCGATCAATTCCTCGCGCGTTTGCCCTTGCGAGTTGACGCCGGGAACCTCCTCGATCCAGCCAATCCACCAGGGGCCATCGCGCTTGATGATGGCTGTGTAACGAGAGATCATGGATGATGTTCCTTGTTCCCGCGCAACCGGACAACACGTTGTCCGGGCCACCGTGCGGTCACGAGGCGGGAGTGTGCCGCGCCGAGCAACTCCTCGGACGGTTCTGAGCGGCTTCCAGCTTCTCCGACGTCCACAGATAATGACCCTCGCGTGTTCGGGCAGCTTCGCCATGGGATAGAGAGGTCGTACGAGCCATTGGCCGATACCCGCCACGTCGGGGGGCGTCGCATCCAGCCGTCCAGAGGTGCAGGACTTGCACGGCGGACTTGGAGTTCATGCGTCGGGTGGTCATGATCGGAGAGGGGCCCAGCGGCAGCTTTCGCCTGCGTAGCGACTGCGACTCGATCGTCGCTCCAGCGACGCGTCGGGACTCCGTGGCTCGACTCCGGCGTACATCATGATCGCTCCGTCCGCATCCTCCGTGACCCAGAGCGGAGCATGCCACAAAGCTGGCCCCTAATTGCGCGATGCTGCTGGAGCTTGTCGGATCGGCCTCACGGAGTCGGCTGGGCAGGACGTGCAAGGTACACGGGTCGACATCAAGGAACTCGGGTCTTGGCATCCGCCACCATGGTCACCGCGGGTGGCCCGGACATCGCGGCGTGGTCCGGGCGACGCAGCCGCAAGAGGCATCAGGGGTGCCCGCGGCGAGTGCCTCGGGCCGTCGAGGCTCGGGAATCCATCTCTTTTCGCTGTCCGACCGGGACATCGAAGCGAAACGGTGACCGTGCGACCCGACGTTACTTCGCTGGAGTTAACCAGTATTCGATATTCCGCACCAACGATAGCCCCCTCAGTCCGGTGTCGAGCCGTGGAAGTTGGTCGTCTGCTGAGAACCCGTGGAACTACTGATAGGATTATGACAGTCCCGGGAAACTAGAGCTCATTGCCCGAGACGATCAAATCCTATGTGTAAACGTTCCCATAACTCGCACATTGCTCCTGCGTGTCCCGCTACCATCTCAGGCCTTCTCTCCATTGGCTATCAGACGATACAATCGTCTGGAAGCGCAGGACTCGAGGTTACCCCTATTGGGGCCAGGCATCGCTTAGGTTGTCTTAATTTGGGGTGCCCTGATCTCTTCTGATGGCGGATAACGGTCCATGACGAGGATCGGGATTCGGTCAGAGGGCGGCCGCACGCCGAGCTTTTGGACCGCTCGGAGATCGTGATGAGTGCTATCTCGTGCCGTCCAAGCTAGACCCAGTACAGTAGGGTGGGTCAGCGGCGTCTCGCCTGCGCAACCCACCGGTATCAATGGATTGCTGGGTTGCGCGGCGAACGCCGCTGACCCACCCTACAAGAGATTACTCCGTCAGCCGCACGTGCAGCTCCCTGAGCTGCCGCGTCTCGACCGTCCCCGGCGCCCCGGTCATCAGGTCGGTCCCCTTGGCGGTCTTGGGGAAGGCGATGCAGTCGCGGATGTTGGTCAGGCCGGCGTAGAGCATCACCAGGCGGTCGAGCCCCAGCGCGATGCCGCCGTGCGGCGGGGCGCCGTTCCGCAGGGCGCTGAGCAGGAAGCCGAACTTCTCCTCGGCCTGCTCGGGGGTCAGGCCCAGAGAGCTGAAGATCTTGGACTGGATCGCCGGGTCGTGGACAGCGGATCGTGCCGCCGCCGGCCTCCTCGCCGTTGATGACCAGGTCGTACGCCTGGGCCCGGACCTTGGCCGGGTCGGTGTCGAGCAGCGGCAGGTCCTCGGCCAGCGGCATCGTGAACGGGTGATGCTCGGCGACGTAGCGGCCTTCCTCGGCGTCCCAGGCCAGGAGCGGGAAGCGGACGACCCACGAGTAATGGAACGTCTTCGGGTCGTAGAGCTTCAGCTCGGCGGCCAGCCGGATGCGGAGGTTCGAGAGCGCCTGGCTGGTGACGGCCTGGGTGTCGGCGACGATCAGGATCAGGTCGCCGGGCTTGGCGTCGAACCGCTCGCGGAGCTTGGCCTGGGCGTCGGCGCGGGAAGAACTTGGCGGTCGGGCCGGTCAGCGTCTCGGCCTCGACCTTGAGCCAGACCAGCCCCTTGGCGCCGAAGGTGCCGGCGAACTCGGTCAGGCCGTCGAGGTCCTTGCGGCTGTACCGTTCGCCGCCGCCGGGGCGCACAGAGCCCGCGGATCCGGTGGCCGGCTCGCTGGCCTGCTGGAAGACCTTGAACTCGGTCTCGGCGGCGATGTCGGCGACGTCCTTCAGCTCCAGCGCCGTAGCGGAGGTCGGGCCGGTCGTTGCCGAACCGCTCCATCGACGTCGTGGTAGTCGAGCCGGGGCAGGGGCAGGGTCAGACTCCTGGCCGGTGAACTCCTTGGCGATGGCGGCGACGAGCGGCTCCATCGTGCCGATGACGTCCTCGTCCTCGACGAACGACATCTCGACGTCGAGCTGGGTGAACTCGGGCTGGCGGTTGGCGCGCAGGTCCTCGTCGCGGAAGCAGCGGGCGATCTGGAAGTAGCGGTCGAAGCCGGCGACCATCAGGATCTGCTTGTAGAGCTGGGGCGACTGCGGCAGGGCGTAGAAGTGCCCGGCGTGGACCCGGCTGGGGACGAGGAAGTCGCGCGCGCCTTCGGGCGTGCTCCGGCCGAGGATGGGCGTCTCGACTTCGAGGAAGCCCTGGCTCGACATCGTGTTGCGCATGAGCTGCGCACATGCGGTGCCGGAGGACGAAGACCTCGCTGCATCGTCGGGCCGGCGGAGGTCGAGGTAGCGGTACTTGAGCCGCAGCTCCTCGTTGGCCTCGGCGCCCGCTGGATCTCGAAGGGGGGCGTCGGCGTGGCGTTGAAGACCTCGAGCTCGGTGGCCCGGACCTCGATCGCGCCGGTCTTGAGCTTGGGGTTCTCCTTGCCGGGCAGCCGGGGGCGACGACCCCCTTGACGCCGATGACGTACTCGTTGCGGAGCTCGCGCGCGGCGGCCTGAAGCTCGGCGCCGGCCTCGGGCTCGAAGACGACCTGGGTGAGGCCGTAGCGGTCGCGGAGGTCGATGAAGACCAGCCCGCCGAAGTCGCGCCGGGCGTCGACCCAGCCGTTGAGGATGACGGTCTGGCCGACGTGGTCGCGCGTCAGTTCGCCGCAGGTATGCGTCCGTTTCAGCATGGTCGTCTCGGGCTTGGCGAGAAAAAAGGCCGGGCAAGGTGGGCCGAGCCCACCCTACACCAGACAAATTGGAGACGGGGGTTGGTTCGGGGCTTCACCTTAGCCCTTGGGCCGCGAGACCGTCAAGCGCCGGGGGAAGGAACCGGCGACGGATGGGCTGGGGATTTGTGGAGTTGGTCCTCAAGCTCCTGAACGCGCCGCTTCAGGTCCTGGTTCTCGCGGCGCAGGCGGTCCAGTTCCGATCCGGGTTTGCCTTCGGCCTGGGCGGCAGGCTGTCGGGCGGCTTCGGTGGCGCGTCGCAGCTTCGTTCTTCGGCCTTCTGTGCCTGCGATTCGAGCCTGCACAAGCTGGGCCTGAACCATCCGCTGGTGGATCAAGGCGAAAAGCAGCGCGAACGCCACGATCACGACCAACACGGCCTGGACCGTCCAGCGATAGCGGGGCGGGTTCTCGTCTTTCATGGACACAATCCCCAGTCTTGTAGGGTAGGCTTCAGCCTGCCGATTTCAAAATATCCGGATGTGGAAATGGGATCGGCAGGCTGAAGCCTACCCTACAAGAAGGGAACCGCTCCACGGCATCAGGTCCGCCATTTCAGCTCGACGCGCTCGCCCTGCCGGTCCCGGTCCTCGCCAATGCAGCGCAGTTCGAGCGTGCCGCCCTGCTCGGTGGGCTGGAACCGCACCCAGCCAATCGGCTGCTTCGCGGCGAAGTGGTAAGCCGTGGCGGGCAGGTTGATGAAGTGCAGACCGTCGCGCTCGGTGTGGCTCCAGGTGTGCGAATGCCCGAAGACGACGGCCTTGACTTGCCGGCGCGGCTGGACAACATCGAGGAATTCTTTCGTATCGACAAGGTCTGTCCCCTCGGTCGCGGGCACGTGATGAAGGAACAGGATCGTCGGCCTGGTCGGATCGGCGTCGAGGACTTGCGTGAGCCACGCGATCTGGGACTCTCCCAGCCGGCCGCCGACCGCGCCGTTGCCCTGATTCGAGTCGAGCAGGACGAACCGGAGATTCGGCCCGGCAGAAAGGACCGCGACGTGCTTGTCGGCGACCGCCTTCTCGGCCGGCGGCTCGACATGAAGCGCGGCGCGGAAATGCTCGCGGTTGTCGTGGTTGCCCAGCACCAGATGAACGGGCACGCGCTCCTTCCACAGCGGTGCGAGCAGCTCCCGGAGCGTCTGGTAATCGCCGGGCTGACCGTCCCGCATCGCCAGGTCGCCCGTGATGACGACGCCCCGGGGGCGGTCGGGCTGGGCCAGGATGTCGACGACGACCGCGCGGAGATTCTCGGCCGTGACCTGGCCGGAGTTGACAGTCTTGGGATCGGCGGCGATGTGAATGTCGGACACCCAGGCAAACCACGGCCCGGCCTCCGCGCACGCGGCCAGTGACGACAGGCTCAGGATCAGTGCCGCCCCTCCCAGGACGACATGGGCGAGAAACGTGCGGCGCGTGGCCACGGAGCGCACGGAGTTCGGCATGATGTTGGTTCCCGGACGCGGAAAAACCCCCAGCGGGCGGTGGCGTTATCCGCCGATTGCCGCCATGATGGCATCCTACCGCAGTCATGTTACGAGATGCAATTCGGTGGGACTCCATGAGGTTTGACACGGAGCGGGCCCTGGCGCTGGCCGAAACCTTCGAGGACGACCGTGCGCCCGGTACGGCCGGGGAGCGCCACGCCGCCGAGCAGATCGCCGCGGAGTTTCAGCGCGCGGGACTTCATGTCGAGGTCCAGGACGTGCTCTGCCCCGGCGAGCCGGAGCCCGCGTCGGCGACGATCGGCTGTGGGGCGATCCTGGCGGGAGTGCTGCTCTGGCTCAGCTCCTGGGCCAATCAATTCCTGCTCGGCAGCGACCCCTACACCCTGGCGATCGGCTTCGGCGGCCTGGCTGCGCTGGCGCTGCTGGAACGCCGCATGCGCACAGGCCGCTGGTGGGTTCCCGTCGTGCCGGTGCCGGTCGTCCACGCGGAGCTCTCGCCCCACCCCGACGCCGCGGCGGCGCGCATCGTCTTTCGGACCTCTCTGGACACCCGTTCCACATGGTGGGCCGGGTGGGTTCGCCGCTTCTTGAACGTCGCCGAGCTGTTCTGGCTGTTCGTGCTGGTGGTCCCTTGCTTCGTGGTCGGATCGTGGATCTGGCTGGGACGGGCCGGCCCCGCCCTGCTGGTGACTCTGGGCTTGATGAGCTGGCTGAACCGTCTGGGACGGCGCACGCGCCCGCGCCGCCGACAATCGCACGGGCCTCGCGCTGCTGGCCGAATTGGCCCGGTCGTGGCCTCGATCCCGGCCGGGATCAGAATCGGCACATCCACCCTTCTCGCCCGGTTTCCTGGCTGTGGGTCCGGTCCCACGACGGATGGACCGCCACCGGATCGCCGGCTGGATGCAGCCGACATCCAATCAGCCGGTCCTGGTCGTGGACCTGGACGCGCCCGGCCTCGACGGCAAACTGGTCCTCGACGGCCACGAACGGTACCTGGCGGCGCGGGCCGCTCAAAATCTGTGGCTGCCCTATCGTGTCGGCAGGGATTTTCTCACGCCTGGATTGCGGCTTGGCAGCATCCGCGACCGCGGCGCGATCGATCCGGCCTTGCTCGCCGCCGCGGCGCAGCTCCTGTGCGAGGTCGCCCTGCGCTGGTCGCGGCAACACTCTTCGTAGGGTGGGCTCGGCCCACCATCTTCCGAGTTGAGCCCGGATGGTGGGCCGAGCCCACCCTACGAGAGGCGTGTTGCCGCAACTGGGCTCATGGGGTAATGTGGGCGCGATCGCCTCGGCCCCCTTTTTCTTTCCGATCCCGTCGAGGGTGACAGGACTATCATGAACGATTCCTCGGTGCAGCATGTGACCGTGCCGAGCCTCGCGCCCGCGACGTTCCCGTCACCGCTCTTGCGGAAACAGCAGGCCGGGATGCAGCCGGTCGCGTTCGTCACGGACGAGAACCTGGGTCCGCCAGGAAATCGAGGTGCCCCGGTCGGGGGTGATCCCGGGCGAGCTCCTGTTCGAGAAGGCCGGCCCGCGCGAACGGATCGCGTTCGATCCGGCGCACCCGCGCGGCGATCGTCACCTGCGGCGGTCTCTGCCCGGGTTTGAACAACGTGATCCGGTCGCTGTTCCTGGAGCTGCACCACCATTACGGCGTGGCCGAGGTGCTCGGCCTGCGCGACGGCTACCGGGGCCTGAACCCGGCCGTGGCCCTGCCGCCGTACCGGCTTGACGGCGATCTCATCGACGCGATCCACAAGGAAGGCGGCTCCCTGCTGGGCACCTCGCGCGGGCCGCAGGATGTCCCGGTCATGGTCGATTCCCTGGAACGCGCGGCCATCGACCTTCTCTTCTGTGTCGGCGGCGACGGCACCCAGCGCGGCGCGCATTGCGCTCGTCGAGGAGATCGCCCGCCGGGGCCGCAAGATCGGCGTGGTGGGCATTCCCAAGACGATCGACAACGACCTCTTGTTCTGCGATTTCACCTTCGGCTACATCACGGCCGTCGAGGCGGCCGGTGAGGTGTTGCACCTGGCGCACATCGAGGCCAAGGCGGGTGTCAACGGTATCGGCCTGGTCAAGGTCATGGGCCGCGACTCCGGCTTCATCGCCTGCGGCGCGACCCTGGTGAACCAGGAAGCCAACTTCTGCCTGATCCCCGAGCTGCCGTTCGCGCTGGACGGCCCCGACGGCTTTCTGACCGCGCTCGAACGGCGCATGGACACGCGCGAGCATGCCGTGGTCGTCGTCGCCGAAGGCGCCGGCCAGGATCTGTTCCCGGCTGCGGAGGCCGGCTGCGACGCCTCGGGCAACAAGCTGCACAAAGACATCGGGCCGTTCCTCAAGGAGCGTATCACGGCCCACTTCCGCGCGGTGGGCCAGCCGGTCGACGTGAAGTACATCGACCCGAGCTACATCATCCGCAGCCGCCCGGCGAATGCCTTCGACAGCCTGCTCTGCGACCAGCTTGCCCGCCGCGCCGCCCATGCGGCCATGGCCGGCAAGACCGACGTGCTCATCTGCAACCACGCCAACGCCTTCCTGCACGTCCCCATCCCGATGGCCGTCCAGGGCCGCAAGCAGGTGGATGTCGCGGGTCCAGTCTGGACGGCCGTGCTGGCCGCCACCGGCCAGCCCGCGCGATTTGACGGCGAGAAGAGGCCGGTGGGGCCTTGCCCGCAGTGACCCCGCGGGGTGTGACGCGCTTCGTGGAGGTTCGTCGTCAAGGGTACCCGGTCCGCGCCCGGAAAAGACGCCAGCCCACGTCGCGGCGTGGGCGACGTGGGCTGATGAGGAAAGAAACGGCGGGCAGGAATCGCGGTGTCAACGGTAGCCGCTCGAGGAGGAGGACGAGCCGCCCATCATCCCACCCGCTTTGGGTTTCTTGCCGCCCGCATCGGCATCCTTGAGGATGCGCTTGTAGATCGCCTCCATTTGTTGCAGTTGCTCATCACGGGAGTCGCGGGTCTGGTCGCGGACGACGAGCTGGCCGTCGGCGCAGGATCAGGGCCTGCACGGGGGTTTCGAACCGCCCAGACAGGCCCAGGCCCGCGAGGGAGCGGTCGCTGCCGGCGGTGTCGAGCAGGAGCTGCCGGCTGGTGAAATCGACGTTCTGGCTGGTGCGGCCCTTGCCGTCCTCCTTGGGGACAGCGGCCGACTCGGGGCCGCCGATGATCTGGCCGGGCACCTCGTCGAAGGTCTTGCAGATGGTCAGGCCGTTCTCGGCGTTCCACTTCACGACCATGAACTGCACGGCGTCACTGCGCTTCGCGCCGGGGGCCTTGCGCACGGCGAAGGTGGCGACGTCGGCGGGGACGCGCACCGGCTCGGTCGGCTCGCTCCAGGGACCGGTGAGCCTCCTGGCTGGTCGTGTCGGTGCCCGGGGCCACGTTCTCCCAGCGCAGGTTCGGGTTGCGGACCACGATGCGCAGGCGGTAGCGATAGGTCGTATCGGGCTGGCTGGTGAAGTCCAGCATGCGGACCATGATGCGGGCCGCGGTCGTCTTGGGGAAGTTGGTGTCCTCGGGTGGGCCGGCCGCGCCGCCCATCATGCCGCTACCGCTGCCCACCATGCTGCTGGTGATCATGCTGCTGCTCATCTCCGAGCTGGAGCCTGCCGAGCCCGAGTTGGGCCCGGACATGATCATACTGCTCTCCGAGCTCGACGAGGAGCTGCCGTATTCCGATCCCCCCTGAGCGGCCGACGGCGGCGGGGCCGTCACGCGCTTCTCCTTGGGCACGAACTCGGCGACGTGGACGCCCCGGTAATAGCCGACCTTGAAGAACGGCAGCGAGTCCACCAGGCCCTCCAGACGGACCGTCTCGGGGGCCAGCTCCTCCTCGATCTCGGTCTCGTTGTCCTTGATCTCGTCGTTGGCCGTCTGGTTGACATCGGCCCAGTCGCTCCACGTCTCGCCGCGGTAGTCCTGGCGTTGCACGTCGAGCCGGAGGTAATGCGGCTGGGCGTTGGTGTCCTTCAGGGCGCTGATGTAATTGTCCTTGAGCTTCTGGTGGTCAATGACGCCGACAATGGCCACGGGGCGGACCCCCTTGGAGGTCTCCTTGGGCTTCTGGCCCTGCTCGGCCTTGGCCGCGATCTCGGCGTCCTCCGCGCCGGCCTTGCCCACGAACAGCTCTTTCTTGCGCTGGGCCTCGGCTTCCTGCTCTTTTTTCTCCTCGGCGGACGTTTTCTTGGGCGTGCCCGCGCGGGCCATGGACGCCATCCCGGAGCCGCCGCTACTACTACTACTCGCCATCGCCATGGGATTGCGGCGCGGGCGGCGGCGGCTGCGTGTGGATTTTGCCGCCTCTTTCTTGGCTTCCTCGTAGACGAGGTTGCCGTCCTTGTCCCGCGCGAAGACCTGGATCGAGCCGCGGTTGGAGGAGGCGTAGAGTTCCTCCGGCGCGATCAGCTCGGGGGTCTCGCGGATCAGGCCGGCGCCCGGTTCGGTATAGATGAACGGCGGGCCGGTGAACGCGTACTTGCGTTCCGACTGCTTGCCGGCGGCCAGCTCGACGACCTTCTTGGTGAAGCCGGGCGGGATCAGGCCGTCCTGGTCGAACTTCGCCAGGATCTCCTCCTTGGCCTGCTTCTGGTTCAGATTATTCTGGGCGGACTCGGCCGCTTTCTGGATCTGATCGGGCGTCATGTCGATCGTCTGCTTGGAGATCGCCTTGACGACCAAAAGGAGGCAGAGGACAGACAGCAGGCCCGCCACGACCTTTTCCCCGTGGCGGAAGCCAAAGGTTTTGACGGACTCGACCATCGCATTCGCCATGGGGGTTCTCTCCTGCTCAAAGCCGGGCGGAGCGTCAGGCGGGCTCCGCCCGGGTCGGATCGGTCACACAAGGGCGCTGGGAGTACGGATCATTTCTCATCCGCGTCGTCAATGGCGAACCCCCCTTGGGGCTTGGCCGGCGCCGGTTTGGGCGCCTCGGCCTTGGGCGTTTCGGCCTTGGCTGGCTCCTCGGCCTTGGGCGTTTCGGCCTTGGCTGGCTCCTCGGCCTTGGGCGTTTCGGCCTTGGCTGGTTCCTCGGCCTTGGGCATTTCGGCCTTGGGCGTTTCGGCCTTGGCTGGTTCCTCGGCCTTGGGCGTTTCCTCGCCGGGGCTGGGGGCGGGCGTCTCCGCGGCCTCCTCGGCGGGCGGCGGGTTGTAGAAGCGGGCCTGGCCGTAGACGTGCAGCTCGATGATATTGAAGTAGGGGTCGGAGACCGTCGTTTCCTCTTTCTTGGTTTCCTCGTCCTTCTTGGACGCTTCCTTCTTTTTGTTGGCCTCGAGCGACTTCGTGCGCACGTCCACGCCCTTCTTCACGACGGCCTGCGGAGCCATGCCCCGGCCCGCCATCCCGTAGTATGCGGACATCCGCCGCCGTGGGTTCCGAGCCGCCCCCGGGGGACTGTTGCTGCATGGTGCGGTAGTAAGCCGCCATCAACGCCTGGCCGCCCAGGACGCTTTCACCGCCCGACGAGCCGCCCATACCCATGTAGGGCGAGAACATGGCCTCGCCCTTGACGGGCTTCTTGATGCGGGTCGCCGGCCGTTTCAGCTCGAAGTCGACGACCTGGATGGCCATGGGCGAGAGCTTGAACTTCTCGAACACCTCGAGCATCCGGTTCTGGTCGATGAGCACGGCCACGTACACCGGCGCGATGCGGTAGGGCTGGTCCGGACTCTTGGCGGCGAGGAAATAGACTTCCTCCGGTGCTGAGTTCCTTCCGCCGCTCGAGGAGCTTGAGGCGTAATAGGCCGACATGGCCGCATCCGACCCACTACTACTACTACTACCACCACTACTACTACTGGCCGCGGTCGTGGTCGTCGACTCGGTGCCGGGCTTGACGATCTCGGGAGCCAGCTCGAGGGTCTCCCCCTTGGCGACCGAGCGCTGATCCTGGGCCTTGGAGTTGGCGACCTCCAGGGCCATGACCTGCTTGATGGGGGCCTTGTCCCACGAGGAGGCTGTGCCGTTGACCTTGTCGACAACGTCGAGCACGGTGCCTTGAATCCAGAGTTTCTGTTGCGCGGCCACGATCTTGCCGTAGGTCGGCGGCTTGGCCGGACTGAAGGTCGCCGGACGTAGCAGCTCTTCTTGCGGCGGCGCGGCGACGATGCCCGTGCCGTCCTCGTAATTGAACGGCTTGAACGACTTGTAGACCTTCTCGACGTACTGGGGATAGACCTGGACGTAGGCGTTGATCGTCTGCTCGACGAGCGTGTCGTCGACGTCGTTGCCCGCGGCGTCCTTGGGCCACTTGGTGATGCCCCAGGCCTTGAATTCGTTCTCGACCTCCGGCGGCCAGGTCAAGAGGGGGGCCTGCTGGTTGTAGAGCATGCGCCAGGCGTCCTTGACGTCCTTGGTGAGCACGCCGGTGCGTTCCTCGAGGAGGCTCTTGTAATCAGGGTTGGGGAAGGTGCCCGAGACATAGTCCTTGACCCCGTTCGCGGCCGACTTGATTTCGCCCGCGCCTTTGTCGGTGGCCGCCTTGATCGGTCCGGTGGCCACGAAGTACGCGATCAGCGGGAGGATCGCCGCGACGCCCACGACGATCCAGAAGCGATACTTGATCGCCTGTCGCAAAAATTCCTTGAGCTGGTCCATAGTGGGAGCCGTTTCGCGGTCAAGGGGTGTTGGGGAAGCGGCCGGCGCGACGGGCGTGCCGGCCAGGGAAAAAACTGATCGGTCTTACGGCTATGATGGCTCTTCCGGTGTTTCGGATGTAGATTCCGGATTCCGGATTCCGGATTCCGGATTCCGGATTCCAGATTCCGGATTCCAGATTTCCTGTCGACTCCTGAATCTTTGGATATTTGAATCCGGAATCTGGAATCTGGAATCCGGAATCTGCAATCTGGAATCCCAAAGTCCGACTCCCCGATACGGCGGAAGCACGACGGTTACTTGGGCGTGGCGGCCGGCGCCGGCGCGGCGGCCTTGGGCACGGCGGCTCCCGGCGGGGGCGTGACGGCCCCCGGCGCGGCGGGTCCGGCCGGGGCGGCGGCCTTGGCGGCGGCCTTGGCCTGCGCCTCGATGGCGCGCTTCTTCTGCTCCTCGGAGGCCTTCTGGATCTCGGCCTCGGTCGGCGCCTTGGCGCGCCCGGGGCCTTCTCGGCCTTGACCAGGGCCTCCTGGATGTCCGCCAGGGCCTTCTGGACCTCTTCGGGCGACTTGGGCTGGGCATCCGCCGCCGGGGGCTGCCAGACGAACTGGATCATGAAGTTCGTCCGGGTCAGCGTCGTCTCTTCGACCTTCTTCGAGGCCGCGCTCGCGCCCGGGTAGCCGCGGCTCATGGTCGCATAATAGGCGGCCATTGCCGCGCTGCTATCCATACCGCCACTCGAGCCCGAAGAGTTCCCCATGCCCCGGTTGCCCACCTGAGCGTAGTAGGCCGCCATGGCCGAATCCGACCCGCCGCTGCTGCCGCTGGAGCCGGAGCTGGACGCCGGAGCCGCATCCTTGGCCAGCAAGGGCGCGGCGGGCAAGGCTGTGTTCCCGGCCACCTTCGAGGAGACCCACTTGTCGTCGATCTCCACCCAGGTCAAGGTTGCGTGGTGGATGCCGAACTGCCGCATCTTCGGCGTCCAGAAGCGCCGGATCACCACGTCGGTCAGGTAGCGCACCGGACCTTTGGCAATCGGCTTCTCCTTGGCGGTCAGCTTCTTGGAGTTCGGGCCGATGGGCGAGGGGTTGTAATGATGCCCGACCACCTGGATGACCCAGCCCTCGCCCTCGGGCGCGGTGCCGCGGTCCAGCGGGTGCATGTAGTTTTTGGGGAAGCCTTGCAGGTCGGTCGTCTCGAACCAGGCCGTCTTCAGGTCGGTGCGGAAGCGGGGCACGATGGCGTCGACGTAGACCCGCAGGTCGCGGAGAATTTCCTGGTTGGCGGGCAGGCCGGAATCGAGCTTCAGCTCGGCGGCCGGATCGGGCAGGGCCGCATCCAGGGTCGTCAACAGCGCCGGCCAGCTCGCGCCTTCGGGCGTCATCGCCACCAGGCCCTCGCCCTCGGTCTTCTTGGTGCTGAAGGCGTTCTTGGCCGCGTCGAACGCCGACTTGTACGAGGCCCCGGTCTGGGTGACTTGCTTGGCCCGGTCGACGGCCTTCTTCATGTCGGGGTTTTCGACCTTGGCCAGCGCGTTCCAGTCGCCCAAAAACAGCGCCGAGAAGCCGAGCAGGAGCAGCACCGAGGCGGCCAGCGCCACGGCTTCTTGCGGCGAATCATCCGCACCTGCTCGATCTCGGGCGGCAACAGGTTGGTGCGCAGCCTGCCCAGCTCCAGACCCTGCACGCCCAGGCCGTAGGGCACGGCGAACGACATCAGGTTCTCGACAAACTGCGGGGCCGTCGTCACTTCCTCGCCGACCAGGTGCTCGAAGACTTCGAGCTTCTCGACATCGTAGTTGAGGTTCTGCTGGAGGAACTTTTGCAGGCCCGGCAGCTTGAAGCCGTTGCCCAGGCCGATGATCTTGAGGATCTTGGCCTGGCGGTTCACGCTGGAGTAGAACCCGATCGAGCGGCCGATCTCGCTCGAGAAATCGTTGAAGACGCCCCGCATGGCGGTGAACACGGCGCGGGGGTCCTGGCTCTTGGTGGCGTTGCGCTTCAGGTGCTCGGCCTTGGCGAAGGTGAGCTTGAGCTCCTTGGTCAAGGCGCGGGTGAAATGGTTGCCGCCGATGGGGACGTTGCGCTGCCAGATGCGCGCGCCGTCGGTGATGATCAGGTCGGTATTATCGGCGCCGATGTCCAAAAGCACGATCGAGCCGGGCTCGGACGCCTTGCTGGCCAGCCGCTCGTACGAGGCGAAATTGTACAGCGAGATCGGGCTCATCTGGACGATATCGACCTCGATCCCCGCGGCCTTGAAGGGCTGGAGGGCGCGGAAGATCTGGTCCCGCTTCATGGCGAAGAGGCCGACCTCGGCCATCGTGAAATCCTCTTCACCGCCTTCTTCTTCCTCGCCGTCCTCGGCGATCTGCTGGTAGTCCCAGATGACCTCTTCGAGGGCAAAGGGGATCTGCTGGCGGGCTTCGAATTTGACGATGTCGGGGATGCGCTTCTTCTCGACGGGGGGCAGCTTGATGAACTTGACCAGGCCGGCCTGTCCCGGCACGGCCACGGCCACCCGCGCGCCTTTCAGGTCGTTGCGGCCGAGGAACGTCTCGAGCGCCTCGCGCACCAGTTCCTCGGGGTCGGCGTCGGGCTGGCTGAGGATCTTGGGATACTCGATGAAGTCAAATGCCTCGGCGATCACCTGGTCGGCCGTCTCGCCCGGAACGAGCTTGAGCCCTTTCAAGGCGGCCTGCCCGATATCGATCGCCCAGACGGCCTGGATCTTCGCCATGTGTGAAAACTCCTGTCGCGTCGGAACCCCATGCCGCGACGAATCCCAGGGGAAGACACGGCGAACCGCGGCGATGTCTTCCGAAGGCCGCATCACGCTAGCAAAGCGGGGCAACCGGCGTCAATCGACGGATGGACCAGACAAACCCGGCCGCGTGCCGCTCGTTACAACCCTTTCGACGCCCGGGACTCCTGCGGAGTTCCCGAACCCGGGCCCAAGACACAACTCTCGGGGACGGACGCCCGGCGCCGGCTCCGCGACGCCGCGGAGCGACCGACCAAGTTTACCACGCCGGGAGGTCCGGCTTCGACGATCGCCCCGGCCCCGCCGGCTCTGGAAGCCCGAAGCGCCAGCGAGTGCATTCTCTCTTTGAGGCCCCGCAGAAATGCACTCGCTGGCGCTTCGGGCTTCCAAGTTCCGGTTCCTCCGCGATAGGCTAAAGAGCATGAACATGCCGACGATCCCCGCACAGGCCCACGGCCGGGGGTTCTTTCTCAGCCTGGACGGGCCCGACGGGGGCGGCAAGACGACCCAGGTCGGGCATCTGGTGACCTGGCTGCGCTGGCATGGACTGGAGGTCGTGGCCTGCCGGGACCCCGGCGGTACGGAGCTGGGCGATCGGTTGCGGTCGATCTTGCTGGATCGGCATACCATGCCGATCACGATGCGGGCCGAGATGCTCCTGTATATGGCCAGCCGCGCACAACTGGTTGAGGAACGCATCCGGCCGGCGCTGGCGGCGGGGAAGATCGTGGTGTGCGACCGGTTTCTGCTTGCCAACGTGGTCTATCAGGGGTATGCCGGGGGGTTGCCGGTCGAGACGCTCTGGCAGGTGGGACAGGCGGCGACCGGGGGGTTGCTTCCCGACCTGACGATCGTGCTCGATGTGCCGCCGGAGCTCGCCCGGACGCGGACGGGAGGGGCGCGGGACCGGATCGAAGACCGGCCGGAGGCGTTTCAGGACCAGGTACGCCGGGGCTTCTGGCATGCGGCGGAGAGTTACCCGGCCCCGCTGGTGCTGATCGATGCCGCGGCGCCGGCCGACGAGGTGGCCCTCAAGATTCAACACGAGGTGGCGCGTGCCCTGGGGCAAGGTCCGCGGACATGATCGCGTCGTCGCCGAGCTGCGCCAGGCCCTGGCACGGGGGCGGTGGCCGCACGCGCTGCTGTTCGTGGGGCCGGAAGGGGTCGGCAAGCGGCGGTTCGCGCAGACGCTCGCCCAGGCGCTGCTCTGTGAGCGGCATGACGAGGCGGCGCTCGACCCGTGCGGCCTCTGTTTCGCCTGCAAGCAGGTCGCGGCCGGCACGCACCCGGACGTGCTGACCGTGGTCAAGCCCGAGGAAAAACACGAACTGCCAATCGCCCTGATCCGCCAGCTTTGCCTCGATCTGGGACTCAAGCCCGCGCGGGGCAAGCGGCGGGTGGCAATCGTCGATGATGCCGACGACCTCAGCCCGGAGGCGGCCAACGCCTTCTTGAAGACGCTCGAAGAACCCCCCCCGGGCGCGGTCCTGATCCTGATCGGCACATCCCCGGAACTCCAGCTAGACACGATCCGGTCGCGGTGCCGGATCGTCCGTTTCGACCCGCTGCCGGAGCGGGAGTTGGCGGCGGTTCTGCTTGAGCACCAGCTTGCTCCCGACCGCGCCGAGGCGAACCGTCTGGCGGCGCTCGGGGAAGGGAGTGTCGGCCGGGCCGTCGGGCTGGCCGACCCCGAGCTCGATGCGTTCCGCCGCCGGCTCATCGACGAGCTGACCACCCGCTTCGATCCGCCCGGCCTGGCCCGGCGCATCGAGGCGTTTGTCAACGAGGCGGGCAAGGAGAGCGCGCCGCGACGGGCCCGCGCCAGTCTGCTCGTCGGCGAGCTGGCGCGGTTCTTCCGCGGTGCCCTCTGGCAATCCTCGGGCCTGACCCCGCCCTGCGCCGACGCCGCCGACCGCCGCGCCGCCACCGACCTGGCCGAGCGGCTCGACAGCGAGGCCATCATCGAGCTGGCCGACCGCTGCCTCCTGGCCGACTACCATATCGCCCGCAAGGCCCACGTTGGCTTGCTGCTGGACGCCCTCATGCACGACCTGGGAAAACGGATCAACCGGCCGGGTTGAGATTGGCACTGAAGGTGAAACCTATGCGTATTGCTCGATGGGCCCTGGTTGTCCTGCTGGCCGCCCCCTCGTTCCTGTCCGCCCAGGAATCCCCGCCCCGCCGCGCCTCCGCGAAGCTTCCCAGCCGCAAGAACAACCCGCTGCTGGCGCCCGAGGTCCTCAAAGGGTTCTTCCGTCCCACGGTGACCATCCACAACGGGACCGGCCGGGGGAGCGGGACCGTGATCCGCTCGGCGGCGGGCGCGAGCTTGATCCTGACCGCGGCGCACGTCGTGGCGAACCCGAGCGCGCTGAAGGTCGAGCTCCACCCGTACAACTTCGGCATCGAGAAGAACGAGGCGCGCTGGCGGGCACGTCCTGGCCGGTGCTGGCCCCGGCCGAAGTCGTCGTCACCGACACGGCCGCCGACGTGGCCCTCGTCCGGATGCAGTACAAGACGGCAATACCCTACACCGCCCGGCTCAACCTGGAGGCCAAGGAGCCGATCCCCGCCGACATCCTGACCTCGGTCGGCCTGGTCTCGGGGACGAACCTGACGGGCTGGCGGACCGACATCAAGGGCCAGGCCCGCATCGACCTGGCCACCTTCACCCACCGCGGCCCGCAGGGCGATCCGCGCGTCTTCACCGTCACGACCAAGCCCCCCGAGTTCGGCCGTTCCGGCGGCGGTCTCTTCCGCCCCGACGGCTCGCTGGTCGGCGTGGCCGTCGGCCGGCTGCGCATCAACGACCGCCCCGAGGTCGGCGTCTTCGCCTCCCTGGCCAGCATCCGGCGGCTGGTGCGCGAGAACCACCTGGAAGAGACCATCGCCGGACACGAGAACCAAGAGCCGGCGCGGTGATGGGCGGGGACTTCCCGGTCAGTCTCTTGAGGTGTCGGGGTCGTGCCGTGCCAGCGGCGCCGGCGGAGACTCCGCCGCACTCAGAGGCTCTCCGGGAAGTCTGTTTTAGCCCCGAAGGGGCGGCAGTGAATAGCCCGGGGCGTCAGCCCCGGGAACCGAGGCCGCGCCCGCGCCCGCCTCCTCCAAAGCCCCGAAGGGGCGACAGAAGATCCCGCGGGACCATGGGTTCTGTCGCCCCTTCGGGGCTGCGGAGGGGGTTCGTGGCGCGTCGTTCCCCGTCCCGGGGCTGACGCCCCGGGCTATTCACTGCCGCCCCTTCGGGGCTTCCCGGATAGCCTCTCACTTTGATCGAGTTGGCGGTCCGCCAAGAGGCCGGCACGCGGAGCGGCGGCATGGTCCGCAGACCGGCCCGCGTGTACCGGGCGAAGGCCAGGTCGAAATCACCCCGGAGCCCCTGCCGGTCATAGCGGGTCGGATAGAACAGGAAGAACGCCGCCAGCACGGCTCCCGCCAGGACCAGGCGGAGGTGGGCCGCGACCAGCGCGGGGAACCGGCCCACGGCCGGCGCCGGGGCGTCCTCATCCCGACACCCGCCCAGGGCGATCAGCGCCAGCAGCGCCGGGACGTAATGGAAGGCGTAGCCGGGAACGCCGAAATGGACCAGCAAGTGCAGAAATAGAGCCGGCGCCACGCTCAGCGCGAGCAACGCGCCCAGCACGCCGCCCCGTTCCCGCCGCGCCAGGCGGTTCAGCCCGCGCGGCACAAGAAGCAAGGCCACGCCCAGGGTCAAGACCAGCGCCATACCCAGCTTGGCGGCGTATCGGACGGTGGCATCGATCAGGCCCAGGTTCCAGACCGAGTTGAGATACCCGGCCGAATGCGCGAAGCGGCCATTGACCGCGCGGTAGGCCGACCAGCCTCCCACATCATGGAGCATGGGCACAAACCAGGCCAGCGTCAGGGCCCCGGCCAGCATGCCGGCCCGGATCGCGCGGGCCCAACCCTGCCGCCAGAGAATCCACCCGAAGAGCGGCGCCCAGAGCATGCCGATGTCCGAGCGGTAGCCCGCTCCCACCGCCAGGACCACCGCCGCGACGTAAGCATGCCAGGGCCGCGCGTCGTGATATGTCCGCCAGGCAATCCCCAGCAACAGTGCGCCGACCAGGAGAATCGCGTTGTAACTGCTGGCGGCCAGCCCGCCGTAGGACCAGAACAGGGGCGAGACCGCCAGCAGCAAGGTCGCCACCGCCGCCGTGGCCGGACGCACCAGGGCGCGCAGCCACCACCAGGTCGCCACCAGAGCCAGCACGCTCACGAACTGACTCAGCACGAGGAAGCCGCGGTAGGCATCTCCCACGAGCACGCCGAATCCACGCGCCGCCGCCAGGAAGAGCGTGTGAGAGGAGGGCAGCCAGTGCGATCGAAGCGCTTCCAGGTAGCCGATCTCGTCAAAATCAAACACCGACGACCGCGCGATCGGCCCCCGCGTGGCCAGGATGAACACGGTCGCCAGGCCGAGAGCGATCCACCCTTCCCGGGGAGTCGGCTCCGAAAGCAGGGTGCAAAGCGCACACGGCGACCGTGATGGTTTCACTGCTTGGACTCCGTTCCAAGACGGAAGAAGACTCAAGTCGCAGACCCGGCGGGCAGGAGCCTACTCATGTCCTGCGCGCTCGTCAAGGTGAGCAGACGAACCCGGCGAAGGAACGCGGCGTCACGGTTCGATGTCCAGGGTCGTCTTCGCGGGGATTCTCTCGACCAGCGCCACCGGGCCGGCCCGGAACTGGGGATTGATCGTCATCCACCATTCCGATCGCACGACCAGCGTGCCCGCCATCCGGTCGTACAGGGCCTGGCGCCGCTTCGAGAACAACATCAACAAAGAGCCCAGGCCATACGGAATGTCGGTCAGCACCTTGGCCGCATTCCGGTACAAGGATTTCCAGAGCGTGATCCGCTGGCCATCGACGGTGATCACCTGGATGCCCAGCAGATGCTTGCCCAGCGTCGCCTGCGCGGCCGATGCCTCCGAGACGACGAAATAAAGCATGAGAAGGGGCCAGAACAACAGAATCAGGGCCATCAATGAGAGTGAAGGCTCGCCCCCGGGCATCCAGATAAGCGGTGCGAAAAACAGCGTGAGGAACCTGACAACGAGAGGGCTTAACGCCGCCACGATCGCCAGGTCGATGAGATACGCCGCCAGCCGCAAGAGCGGCGGCGCAGGCACCATGAACCAGGAACCAGACGCCTTGACATCGTCCATCGGTCGTCTCGCTCCGCGATGAGCCCGGCCGCGACGCGCGACGAGACGGCATGATCGCGGCCATCGCGTATTTCAGCAGAGCAGAGAGGCTTCGCCAAGAGCCCTCCCGGATGGCTGATGGCTGATGATTGATGGCTGATGACTGAGGATTCTATTCTCCAGCCATCAGCCATCAGTCATCAGCCATCCGCCCGTCTACCGCACCTTGGCGTGGAACGAGACGGCTCCCTGCTGGCCGGGGGCCAGACTGCCGATGTCCCAGCGCAGCTCCTGCGAGCCGGCCCGGTTTTCGCTCGCGGTGAACACGGCGCCTTGCGGTCCCTTGGCGCTGGCTTTGACATATTCCAGGCGGGGCAAGAGGCTGTCCACGATCGAGACCGACGTGATCGGCACGTTGCCCATGTTGCGGTACGTGATCGTGTAAGTGACCACGTCGCCCGGCTCGGCCTCGGACTGGTCCACCTGCTTGACGATGGCCACGCCCGGCCGGTTCGGGGGCTGCTCGACGGCGGCCACCTCCTGCGGCTTCCAGGCCATGACTTGTTCGCCGGCACCCTGCACCAGGCCGGTCACAACGACGCCCTCGGCGCTCTTGATGCCGTCCAGACGCAGGCGATTGTGGACATCGGCGGGCAGGACGCGATTGCGCTGAATCTCGGGACCTTGCACCTTGACGTTGCCGGCGATGTGGTCGATGGCATCCGCACTGGCCAGGACGCGGACCTCGATGTGGCGGCCGACCCCTTCGCGGGCGACCAGCGCCGAGGCCCGGTCGCGCAGCCGGTTCATCTCCGCGGTCTGGTTCCGCGTCAGCTTCTGAGGGCCGACACGACTCCCCGACGTGACTTGCCGCTCGACCGTCTCGGCGCCCTTCAGATATTCGACGGTCGTGGCCTCGCTGGGTCCGAGACCGACCCGCACGGCGGCAAACCGGGGCGCGTACATACAGACCACGTTCGTCGGCAGGACTGCGCGTCCGGGGCCGGTCCGCCGCGTTGTGCCGCAGGCGGTTGAGCTGGATCTCCAAGCGTCGCAGGGCGGCATCATAGTCGCTCGCGCTGATCTCCTGGCGGCCGAGGCGCTGCCGCAGCGCCTCCCGCTCGTTCTCGATCTTGTCGATCTCGGGTTGCAGATCGGCGGCGGTCGCGCGGCGGAACGTCAGGACGGCGTCGCGGGGATCGATGCCCGTCAGCCCGTTGGGAGTGACGCCGGCCGGTGCGCCGAAGTCGCCGCCATCGCAGAGGAACTCGTCCTTGGGCAGCCAGGGCCGGCCCGCCGCCGGGGGCGATCCGCACACCGGCCCGCTGGGAAGCGTGCAAGGCCCCACCGCCGGGACCGTGAACGGACAGCGGCCTCCCGAGGGGATCGCCGGCAGCAGGCCTGACCCGCTGAAAATCGTCGCCCCGGTCAGTATCCTCGGTCCCGGCGCGGGTGCCGATGCGCACGATCGCCATGACCCGTCCCAGCGCCGACGCCACCTTGATCGGCGGCTCGACCGGCGAGAGCGACACGACCGGGATCTCATCCTTGGGCAAGGGCATCGGCAAGGCCTGCTCCGGGTCCTCCAGGTAGACCACCTGCGTGACCAGCCGGCTGCGGTCGATCACGTCGTCGAAGTCGTCGAGGGTGAACTGGACCCGGATCGGGAACTTGGCCGGATCGACGCCCGGCGGCCGGTGCAGGTGCCCGACCAGCTCGACGTAGGGGAACAACTCGACGCCCGGCCGGTCGGGCAGGTTCGAGAGCCGGAGCTGATAACCGACGCCGACGCGCAGGCCGACCGTGGCCAGACCATGCCCGTCGCCGACGGGGACGCCCTCTGGCGGCGGCCCGAGCACCTCGACGCGCACCCCGGGAGGCCCCTGAAACCGGACAATCTGGACCTCCGGCGGCAAGAGCGGCACGGCCGCCGTCGTGGCCACGCCTGGCGTTGAGACGGCGGTGGGAGCGGGAGTCGGTCCCGGCTGAGCCCACGCCAGACCAGCCCATAACAAGGCCGCTGATCCCACGCCTCGCCTGATCCAATCGTGTCGCCGCATGGCCCAAACTCCCAAATTCGGAATGCGGAATTCGGAATGCGGGATTTCAGAACGCTTCATTCCGCATTCCGAATTCCGCATTCCGAATTGGATCAGGGGTTACTTGGAGGCCGGCAGGTCGAGGGGCGGCAGGTCGCTGGTGGCCGAGGCCGGCTTCACCGCCGGGGCATCGCTGGGCGCGGCGTTACGCAGTCGCTTGGCGCGGGCCGCCTGCGGCTCGGCCGGATTGCCGACTTCGGGCGGGGCCGGAATGCCCGGCGCAGGTGCCGCGGCCGGCGGGGTCGGTGCCGGAGTTGCGGGTTCGGTCACGCCTGGAGCCGGCACGGCGGGTTCCATGGCGCCCGGTGCCGGGGCGGCCGGTTCCGTCAGGCCTGGGGCCGGGGCGGCGGGTTCCGTCGTGCCCGGAGCCGGGGCCACCGGCGTCGGGGTCGGGGGCGTCGGGGCCGGCGCGATTGTACTCGGGGCCGGAGCGACCGGGGCGATATCGACCGGCTTACTCTCGATGGGTGCCGTCGTGAACGGCGGAGTGGTCGGAGCGAACGCGGCGCCCGGCGGCAGGGTCGTGCCCGGCGCGAGGGTCGTGCCCGGCGGCAGGGTCGTGCCCGGCGCGAGGGTCGTGCCCGGCGGCAGCATGGAGGCGCCGTTGACCGGCATCTCCAGGTCGATCATGCCCATACGGAGGATCATCAAGATCGTCCCGCGGCGATCGGCCTCCCGGATCGGGTCGACACCCGGCTCCAGGCGGGTCGAGACCAGCGTCTCCACGCCCGCGATCGCCAGCTCCTGGTACTTCGGATCGGGGAGATACACGACCTTGGTCACGAAGTTGCCGGCCGTGACCTGGTCGAAGTCCTCCTCGGTGAACTGGCACGGAATCGGGTTGTGGGTCAGGAATGCGTCGGTGGCCGGCGTCGAGGGAGCGATCTCGACGGTCGGGTACAGGACCAGCCCCGGGCGCCCGGTAATGTCGGTGATCTTGAGCCGGTAGATGTAGCCCTGGTTGAAGTTATACCGCGCCGGGACAGTCAGTTGCGGGGGCAGGTAGACGCGCTCGCCGCCGGGGCCGCTCGTCTGCCAGGTGATCTTCATGCCCGCGGGATCGACGAAATAGAGTTGGCTGCGGGTATTGGGGAAGCGGCGGTTGGCCGCGAATCCTGGCCCGCCACCGGGTGCGCCGGCCATGGCGGCGCCGTTGATGGGACCACCCGGAGGCGCCGGGCCATTTTGGACTGCGTGTGCCCGGAACAAGCCCAGGCCGCCTGCGTGCGGCTGGCCGATGTCACTGCCGGTGGCCGTGGCTGCCACCAGCAGGACCATGCCGATCGTGTTCATCCAGAGACCTCCTGCCTGCCGCCCCGGCGACCGCTCCCGGCCGCGGAGGACACGCCATCCTTGTGCGCTGGTGGGAAGACCGCGGACCGATCCGGCCCCGAACACCCTGGACGGTGGCACTGCGCTCACCACCACCGGCGAGGCGCGGCGTCGTCCACCGTCGGGGTTGCGTCCCGCGACGCCTAGCGATAGGATCGGGTATCCCTTCCGGTCCCTTGAGGAAAAGCGGCACGACCCCACTATGCCCACGAACCGGATTCTTCCCGCCCTGGCGGTTGCGTTCGTCCTGCCGTTATGGCTCTGGCCCAGTCGTCCCAGCCGGCGCCGATGGCCGCCGCCACCGACAAGGACAAGTGCCTCCGCCCACGGCGGCCGAGAAGCGCATCGACGAGGCCATCGCCAAGGTTCGCACCGTGCAGACCTTATCGACCGACATCCGCCAGGACGTGCGGCATGCTGGGCGTCCCCTACCGCGTCGAGGGCCAGTACCTCCGGCGCCCGGCTACAAGGTCCGGCTCCGGCTCGATGTGGTGGGCCTCTCGAACATCAGCGGGACCATGCTCCAGATCAGCGACGGCGTGACGTTCTGGGACTACAAGAAGGTGCTCGACTCGGTCGAGATTCGCAAGCGCACGCTCCAGCCGATCGTCGAGAAGCTCAACAGTCCCGACGCCAGCAGCGATTCTGCGCGAGGAGGTGCTCTCGACGTTGGGCTATTCCGGCCCCGAGCGCTCCTGGCCGGCCTGCGCAAGGCGGTCGGCTTCGATCAGATGGAGGAAGGCGAGATCGACGGCCACAAGGTCTGGATCATCCGGGGCCGCTGGAAGGACCGCGACGCGCCTGACCAGCCCGAACCAGCCGCCGTTGCCGCCGACCGGGCCGCTGCCGCCCTATGTTCCCAGCCTGGCCGAGGTCTGGATCGACCAGGAAACCGGCTGGCCGCACCGGCTCAAGCTCACCGGCCTGCGCCCCGAGTATCATGGAGACCAAGAAGGACCTCCGCGCTGCTGGCGCGGACAGCAACCCGATCAACCGCACGCCCGCGTCCTCCAGGGTGGAACCCAGCGAGATCGTGCTCGTCTACTCCAACCTCCAGCTCAACCCCAAGATTGACCCGAACGAATTCTCCTGGGAACCCCCCAAGGGCGAGGGGATGCGCATCATCGACGAGACCCAGGCGATCACCACCCAGCTAGCCAACACCCTCAACGAGCTGGCCGTGCGCAAGAAGGCGGAAGCGGCCAAGGAAGGCTCGGAACTGCCCCAGGGCATCACCATCCCCCGACCGCCCGGTGACGCCCAGCCCGCCAACCCCCCCGCCGCCGAGCCGACCATCAAAGTGCCCACGGCCAAGTAGGACCCACTCGCGCCAGGATCGCGGGGCGAACCTGTCGCGGTGCATCCATGGTGCTGTAACTCCTTGAGGTATCTGAAAATCGGTCGCATCCGGGAACGGCTTTCAACGGGCACTGCGGCGCGTTGCCAGACCCGTAAAAACCGTTCGTAGGATGAGGCACCTGGTTTTCGGGACAAAGTCAAGGGGCGATCGGGTTCGTTTGGCGCCGGGAGAGCGGCGCCCGGAAGAGACCGAGACCGGCTTGCCAGAGACCAGAGGGCGGGGACGATCCGGCCCTTCCTCATCAGGATCGTAGCTCGCCTGTCCGGAGTTCACTCCAAGTGAGTCTGGACCCGGCCTAAGAGTGTGTACGAGAAGGGTCTTTTCTGTGTAGCGGCGGCCGTCTCGGCCGCTCCGGATTTGGGATTCCGGAGCGGCCGAGACGGCCGCCGCTACACAGAAAGGCCGCTCCACACCTTTTCATACATCCTTTAAGTCACGGCCCGCCGAAGATGCCGGGGTCCATCTCGGGAGTGCATTCCACGAGGATGCGCGGGTCGATCCCGGGATCGCGCGGCGCGATGATGGCTGGATCGAGGCGGGCGCGGTCCGGCAACACACCGGCGCGGCCAGGGCGATCCGGCATGACAAACAACCCGGACGGGAGAACGGTGACGCTTCGTGGCACGAGCACGGGGCCCGGGCGGACCTGACCCCGGGCCGCCGTCATCCCGATAAGCAGCAGGACGATCGTCAGCACGAGCAGCCACAGCCAGAGCCGCAGCGGCCGGTGCGGAGCGGTAATAAGGTCGCACTCGTCGCCGAAGATCGCCTTCTTGTTGAGGTGGAACGTCATGGCCAACCTCCCCTCTCGGGCGAGCAGGAATCCCTCACCAGGAGAAAACGTCGAGCTTGACCGGGCTCTCAGAGGCTATCCGGGAAACCCCGAAGGGGCGTCTGTTTTTAGCCCCGAAGGGGCGACAGTGAATAGCCCGGGGCGTCAGCCCCGGGACGGGGAACGACGCGCCACGAACCCCCTCCGCAGCCCCGAAGGGGCGACAGAACCCATGGTTCCCGCAGGATCTTCGGTCGCCCCTTCGGGGCTGCGGAGGAGGCGGGCGCAGGGGCGGCCCCGGTTCCCGGGGCTGACGCCCCGGGCTATTCACTGCCGCCCCTTTGGGGCTAAAACAGACTTCCCGGAGAGCCTCTTAGAGCGGTTCACGAGGGCGTTGGATATCGATCTTGCCAGCCCGAAGCGCCAGCGAGTGCATTTCTGTGGCGGCCGAGAGAGAATGCACTCGCTGGCGCTTCGGGCTGGCAAAGAAGGTGGGCCACCCCATCGTGAAGCGCCTCTAGAAGGAGCCGAGGGGTCGAGACTTCGAGGGCACAAGCAAGGTAGCCATCAGTCATCAGCCATCAGTCATCAGTCATCAGCCCCGCCCATTGCGCAGGTGGCCTCGGATATCCACCTGCCAGAGCCGGCCGGTTTCGGTTCGACTCGCCGTCAGCCAGCCGCCGCCGTAGCAGCGGGTGTCGATGCAGAGGATGTGTCCCAGGTCGAGCACCTCACCGGACTTCTGCGACGTGTGGCCGACGATCGCCCGCTTGCCCGAGACGTGTCGCGGGGGCACGCTTTCGCGGAGCGATTGCCAGCGCAGGGCGTCCACCGGCTGCTGATCCAGCGGCCGATCGGGCACGTACTGGGCGTGCAGGAACAGGTGCGTCGCGGTCTCGAACGCCGGCACGCAACGTTCCAAAAACGCCACGTGCGTCTCGGGCATCCGGGCGATTTCATCCCAGCCCAGACCATACGACCCGAGCGTCGCCAGGCCGCCCATGCCGATCCACGACAGGCCCGCAATGCGGCCGGCGCAGCTCCAGCAACATCTGGTCGTGGTTGCCCAGGATCGGCACCAGGCGGCAACGACCGGCGAGCGCGATCAACAACTCGATCGTGCCCCGGCTGTCCGGACCCCGGTCGATGTAGTCGCCCAGCGTGACCACCAGGTCGTCCGGACCGGGCTCGATGGCCGCGATCAGGGTCGCCAGGGCGTCGGCACAACCGTGGATATCGCCAATGGCGATCGTGCGTCCAGGCATGAGAGATCAATGATGAAAGCTCTTTTTGGGTCCGATCACTCCAGCCTAGCATCCGCGTGGGCCGATCGACTAGGCTGAGACAACTTTGCGTCGGCGAATCCCCGCGGTTCGGACCATCGAGATCCCCGCCATGCCGTCCCCGTCGTCGAAGAAGGACCCGGCTCCCAGCCCGCCGCCGCTCTTGCCGGGCGTCACGCCCGCGGGCGATGTCAACGTGGCCGTGGCGATGGACAAGGAGACCGGCGGCAGTGTCGTGACCGTGCGCAAGGCGGGCGGTCTGCGCGACCTCGCCCTCGACGTCGATCCCGAGAAGATCGGCGTCAAGGGCGCGCTCCAGCATCTCGCCAAGGCCGTCAACATCGCGTTCCAGACCGACTATGGCGAGAATTCCCTGGAGTCGGTCTACCAGGCGGCCGTGGTGCTCAAGGACGAGGTGCGGATCATCCACAAGGAGTATTTTGGCTTCCGCCCCACCTGGTTCGGCCAGTTCGGCCGGCTGATCCGCTCGCTGGAGCTGACGCTCGAAGGCCCCGATCCCGCCAGCCCCGAAGGGCAGCAGCGTTTCAAGGAGAAAGGCGCCTCGTCGATCCGCGGCATCTTGAACCTGATCGGCCGCAAGCTCGACCTCGTGCCCGAATACGAGGACCGCGTGCCGGCTTACGTTGAGCAAATGTTCGACCGCCTTGAGGCCTCGGGCATCATCGTGGGCTGGGACCGCGACGAATGGGACATCTCGACGACCCGCGTGGGTCTGGACATCCGCATCGCGCCGCGGTGCAAAGAGGGTGCGTCCTCAACGGCCGGGAGCCCTTGAGGAGGGCGGCGGAGGGAACTCGACGCTGCTGCGAAAGCGATTGTACTCCGCGAGGATCCGCCCGTTCGCCATGTGCCGCTGACATTCCGCGATGGCCTCGATCTGAGGCTGGGGCAGCCGGTTCTGGAACCGGACGCGCTCGGTGATCGCCACCGATTCCGCGAAGACCCAGCGATCGGCCCAGGAACGCCGCCAGTCCTGGGCCCATGCCGGAGCCGCCAGCACGAGGACGAGCCACACGACCTTCTTCACAGCACACACTCCCATTCTGCGGGGTCAGAAGCTCTCGACGGCCGCGGACACGTCTTCGTAGGTGTCGATCAACCGGCCCAGGCCGATGATGTTGGCCCCGACGGCCACATCGGGACTCATGCTGCAAATCTTGAACTGACCCCCCGCCGCCTTGACCTTCTCGGCGAGACTGAGCAGCACGGCGAAGCCCGTACTGCTCATGTAGCGGACGTTCGTCAGGTCGAGCACGAGCGCCTTGTGCCCGTCCTTCTCGAGCAGGCTGAGCACGTCCGCTTTGAGCTCGGCGGCCGGCGTCGGATGGCGGATCTCGGGCCCGTGCACGTGCAGGACCAGCACCGGGCCGTGATGCTTGACGCTGAAATGGGCGAAGGATTGCGACCAGCCGAACATGGCGGTGGTTCCGAGGATGAAGGATCGATCAGGGAGGTGCGGGGGAAGTCGAGTCGGCCGCGCAGGCGGTCCAGGTCGCTCCAGAAACCGGGGTACGTCTTGGCGACACAGCCGGGGTCGAGGATCGTGATCCCGCCCACTTTCAAACCGACGAGCGCGAAAGCCATGGCCATACGGTGATCATCATAGGTCGCGATCCGCGCCGGCGTGATCCGCTCGGGAGGAACCAGGACCAGGCCGTCGGGTTGTTCCGTGACGGCCGCGCCGAGCTTGGCGCAGCTCGGCCGCCAGCGCGGCGAGGCGGTCGGTTTCCTTGTGCCGGATGTGCGCGACATTGCGGATGCGCGTCACCCCGTCGGCGACACAGCGCGACGGCGGCCAGGGTCATGACCGTGTCGCTGATGGCGTTCATGTCCACGTCCACGCCCCGCAACGGCCCGCCAGTCACGGTCGTGGCATCGCGGCCGCGCGTCACGGTGCAGCCCATGTGTTCGAGCACATCGACAAACGCCAGGTCGCCCTGGAGGCTGTCCCGTCCCAGGCCGGCCACGCGGACCGTGCCGCCACAGATCGCCGCCGCGGCGAAGAAATAGCTGGCCGCCGAAGCGTCCGGCTCGATCGCGTAGGTCCGGCCCGTGTAGGCGCTCGGCTCGATGTTGAACCGGCGGTACTTGTGGTTCGACGGCTGCGCGCCGAACGCCCGCATGACGGCCAGGGTCATGTCCACATACGGCTTCGAGACGAGCGTGCCCTCGACCTCGACCACCGTGGTCCCCCGGCGCGGGGCAGGATCATCAACAGGCCGCTGAGGAACTGGCTGGAGACATCGCCCCGTACCGACACGAAGCCGCCATCCAGGCCGTCGGCGGTGACCGTCAGCGGCGGGCAGCCGGTGTCCTGGTCGCTGCGCGCGATCGCCCCGAGCCGGTTCAGCGCCGCCAGCAGATCGGCGGCGGGCCGCTGCCGCATCCGCGGCGTGCCGTCGAGGTGGTACGTGCCCCGTCCCAGCGCCACCAGGCTGGTCAGGAACCGCAGGCTGGTGCCCGAGTTGGCGATGAACAGGCTCGCCTCCGCGGCCGGTACCCGCCCGCTCCGGCCCGCGACCACGATCGTCGCCGCCCCAACCTCGTGCGACACCGCGAACCCGAGCCGCTGTAATGACTCGACCATCACCCGCGTGTCTTCGCTCTCGAGCGCCCCGGTCAGCGTACTGGTCCCATCCGCCAGGGCCGCGAGGATCAATGCACGGTTCGTCAGGCTCTTCGATCCCGGCACTGCGCACGAGGGCATCCAGAGCGGTGGTCAGAGGGGCGACGGTGAGCTCGGGTGGATAGTCGGGCATCGGGGTCGGCTCGGGAGGATTCCGGATTCCAGATGCCGGATTCCAGATGGCCAATGGCCAATGACTGATGGCTGATCTCCGCAACCTGTTGGCATCAGCCATCTGGCATCAGCCATCTGGAATCAGCCATCTGGAATCTGGAATCTGGAATCTGGAATCTGGGCTGTCGCTAGTAAGATTATGCGCTCTCTTCGGGCGGACTGGCCACCGTCGGCTCAAGAGCGGCCCGGAGAAGGCCGATCAGGTGGGCGGCCGAGACGCCCGTGACGAGGAACCGCTTGCTGCGCGCCGTCTCGCCGGTAAGCAGCTCGAACTGGGAACGGCGGAGGTTCAGCTCTCGGGCCAGAAACTCGACGATGGCCTGATTGGCGCGGCCCTTGTCGGGAGGCGCCGTGACCGCCACGCGAATCTCGCCGTCGTGTCCTTCGCGCAGCTCGTTCCGCTTCGCGCCGGGATGAGCGCGGACCGCCAGGACCACGCCCCGGGGATGCTCGTTGACGGCAATCATGGCGCGATTCCCTCGAACAGGGCCGACCCGACGCGGACCAGGGTGGCGCCCTCGGCGATGGCGGCCTCGAAGTCGCCCGACATGCCCATCGAGAGTTCCGGCAGCGGCCGGCCCATCCGGTCTTGAAGCTGGTCGCGGAGCCGCGCAACCGGGCGAACGCCGGCCGGGCCGCGTCGGCGTCGGTCCCCAGCGCGGCCATCGTCATCAGCCCGACGATCGGGATGTGCGGACACGCCGCGATCGCCTCCGCGTCGGCCAAGAGCGCGGCCGGCTCCCAGCCGTGCTTGCGCGCCTCGCCCGACGTGTTCACCTGAAGGCAAACGCCGGGAGTGCGCCGCCAGCTCGTCCAGGACTCGCAAGAGCCGCAACGAATCGACGCCATGTACCAGTTGTACCAGCGGCAACGTGCGCCTGGCCTTGTTCGACTGCAAATGGCCGATCAGGTGCCAGCGGATGGAGGGAAGATCGGCCAGTGTTTCCGCCTTGTTCCAGAGTTCCTGGGGATAGTTTTCCCCCAGATCCGCCACTCCCAGCTCAATCAGCGGCCGGACCCACGCCACCGGCGCGCGTTTCGTCACGGCCACCAGCCGCACCGACCCCGGCGCGCCCGCGCGCTGCGCCGCGGCCGTCATCCGCGCGCGGACCGAATCCAGATTGGCTTGCAGCCGATGTTGATCCATAGGCCCCAGTCTGTCTCTGGTCCCCAGCCGCGCCAAGGGTCTTGAGGACTTGTCGCGAATCTCTGACCACGGACCACCGATCACGGGTATCCTGAGGGCATGCGGGATGGCTCTATTCTGTGTAGCGGCGGCCGTCCCGGCCGCTCCGGGATGAAAGTCCGGAGCGGCCGGGACGGCCGCCGCTACACAGAAAGACCGGTCCGTCACCGTCTCGTACACCAATTGTGATTTGTCCCCGCCCCCGCGTTCCCTCTCGGGAGGATTGTCCGCGATGAGTGGTACCAAGAAAATCGTGCTGTATCTGCTCGGCTTTCTCAACGGCCTGTTCATCCTGGCCCAGCTTGCGCTCGGGCTGACCATCGCGAACGGCCAGAGCAGTCCGGCCGTGCAACAATTGATGAACAAGCTGATCACGTCGCACAAGCATACCGGCTATGTCACGGTGGTGCTGACGCTCGTCTACATCGTCGCTTCGCTCGCGGTGATTGCCCGGGTGCCGACAAGGGCAGGGATGAGGGATGAGGGATGAGGGATGAGGGATGATGACGGACCGCTGAATCCCTCATCCCTCATCCCTCATCCTTCATCCTTCAGCCTTCATCCGACCAACAGCACGCTGCTCCGCATCCGTTGCAGGCTCGGGGGGAGCGAGCGTTCCAGGATCTGGCGGATTTCGATGGTATCGGTCAGGGGCAGGCCATCGCGCTGGAGGGGGAACGAGCCATCGAGCACGGCGGCCATGAGCCGATTGACGATCGCGGCGTGGTCGTGGTTTCCGTCGAGCTGGCGGATCACGAGCCGGTCGAAGTCGCTGAGCTGGACGGGCCGGTGATGAAGATTGGTGACCATCTTGGTGGTCCCGGCTTGCAGGTGCGCCAGGGGACTGGCCGTCGGCTGCGGGCTGATGTCGGTCACGAGGGGCGGCTCGAACGAGACCATCTCGACGACGCCCGCGCGGAAGGCCTGGAACAAGCCATCGAGGAATACTTCGGGGGCCGGGTTGAAGGGCGGTCGGGACGGCTGGTTGCGCAGCGCCGCGTGGACCCGCGCGCAGCTCGGGCACCGGCACCGAGCGCGGCCAGCACTCGCAGAGCAGCATGAGGGCCGTCTTCACCATCGGGTCGGTGGAACGGAAGCGATGGAGGCCGTCGGCGGTGGCGAAGTCCACGGCCATGTCGTTGAAGGGGACCGTCTCGGGCGTCACGGGCGCCGCGCCGGCCAGGGCGCGGAGCGGCTCCAGGTTGCGCGCGACCGGCGGCCGGGGATGCGCTCCGCGAGGGACCAGCAGCGAGCGCCGAAACCGCCGGTTCCGCAGATAGTCCGCATACTGTTCCCGCCGGACCCGGTCGGACCCGGCGAGCTGGTCCAGCGCCGCGGCGATCGCCGGCGGCTGGTTCTCGGCCGCCAGACGATAGCGCGCGTCGGTCAGATAGCGCAGCCCATGGGCCTCGGCCGCGGCGACAAACTCGTGAAAGGCGAACGGCTCGTTCACCTCCTCGAGATATTCGTGCGCGATATACGAGTCGGACTTGGTCCGGAGATCGCTGAGCTCGCTGAGAAGCAGTTGCGCGTACGGGCTGGCAGGCTCCGCCAGCGAGCGGCCGAGCGCATCGAGGAACTCCCGCAGCGCCGGGATGCACGACCGGGGATCGCCGAACTGGCGGCCGTGGTAGAGCATCATGTCGCGGACCATGCCCAGGGGGTACCAGCCCGGCGGCGTGTTGTAGCTGACGAACGCCACGCCCGAGGGCGCAAGCTGGCGGCGCAGAGGTCGAGAATGCCGGCGCGGACCTCCGCCGACACCCAGGAATACACACCGTGGCAGATGATATAGTCGAACGTGCCCAGGTCGGGCCCCACTGCGGTGATGCTGGCCGCCCGCAGCTCGATGTTGCTCAGACCGAGCTGGTTGATCAGCGCCCGGCCGTCGGCAATCTGACGGTTCGACAGGTCGATGCCCACGAACCGGCGCCGGGCAGCCCCAGCGCCATCGGAATCAGATTCCCGCCGCTGGCGCAGCCCAGCTCCAGGACCTTGGCCGTCGCCAGCGACGGCGGCCGCAGCCCATGCATGCGCGCCAGCATCGCCATCACGCTGGGATGCGACTCATAAAAGGCCTGGCTCTGGTAAGGAACGGCGTCGTAAGAGGTTTCCGGGGCGGCGGACATCCTGGGCTTCCCTCCCTGAAGAGCGCTTTACAGATCTTGTAGGGTAGGCTTTAGAGCGGTTCACGATGGCGTTGCAAGCGCTGTCCCTGAAAGCCCGAAGCGCCAGCGAGTGCATCCGCCCTGGAACCCGACAATCCATGCACTCCTGCTGGGCTTAGCCTCAATACCGTTGAATTAGACGGACGTACATAGTTGGGGGCCAGATTCTCGACGTAAGTCCTTATATTATGGTCAGCACCTACTGAATATTTGCTCCTAATTCAACGGTATTGGGCTTAGCCTACCATTTTTTCTTTGTATTTTCTGTGGAAGAGGCAGGCTAAAGCCTACCCTACAAGAAAAAGTCGAACCCCAACTACGCCGATTCAGGCGTACGGATCGAGTTCCGAATCCAGGCGTCCGCTTCGGCGAAAAGCTGGCGGATTTTCGCATGATACAGGAGCTTGGAAATCTGGTCAAAGGTGCCCCAGTGGTGCCAGTGGCCGGACTGGTCGGGGACATGCTCGGTGGAGCAGGTCAAGCCCTCGGGGTCCTGGACTTCGACCACAAAGTAGGTGACGGTTTTGAGGACTTTGGTGCCTTTGCGGATGTAGGTGTAGGAGAGGCTGCGTTCGAAGTCTTCACGGAAGGTGCAGGCGGTCAGGCTGGTTTCCTCGTGGAATTCCCGGACGGCGGTCTGGCGGGGCGTTTCGCCGGACTCGATGCCGCCTTTGGGGAACTCCCAGCGGGCGCGGGGGTTGCGGACGGTCGCGGAGTGGAGGACCAGGTACAGGGGGACCCGGTCCCCGACCCAGCGGTAGGGGATGACGCCGGCCGAGAGTTCCTGAAAAACGGTCATGGTAGGGGCCGGTCGGATTCGTCCTCGCCGTCCCCTTCGTCCGGGATCTCCAGCAAGCCAAGAACCGCTCCGGGCGGGGCGCGATCGTCCTCCTCCAACCGGATTTCGGCCAGGCGGCCGCCAGCCGGCGCCGGCACATCGAACGTGGCGGGACCGACCAGGAGCTCGACCAGACGGTCGCCCTCCCAGACCGTTTCCCCCACCGCGACGTACCAGTAACTAACGACGATCGGCACGTCCGGACCGGTTCCCAGGTCGGGCAGGATGACTGCCTCGAAGCGCATGGCGAACCCCGTCCGTCGGCAGACTGCGAGCGCGGCGGCCATACTCCCAAGCGCGACCGCTCACGCCAATTGCGCATTAAGATATCCCGGCCGCGTTCCGGGTGCCAGTCGGGTTTCCGCCAGCCGTCTCGGGAGGGGCCCGGGACCGGCGCTTTGCAGGCCATGTCCTGAGCCGGCGTCGCCGACTCCGCCCCAGCCACCGGAGCGTTCGAGTTCTTTTCCGATGAGATCCTGTCTGGTGTTAAGCATCGATCAAAGAAGAGGTTAGCGTTTTCCAGCGACTTCCCCTTGACACCATGAGGAAATTCCCTACCCTGGGGCACTTGGAGGCGTTCGCGCCTCCGCGGTTGGCCTCCCCCCGCCTGATGCAGAAGGACTCGACTGGCCGCGCTCTTCTTTCTTCTCCTCCACGGGGCGCGACCGAACATCGGTTTGGACTTCAACCGCCGAGTGCGCCATGGATCGACGCATCCTCCTGGTGGACAACAACGAAGCCGTCTGTCAGCAAGTCTCGCAGGTGCTGGCCCGGCCGGAGCGCCGGATCAAGGTGGCGCACGATCCCACGATGGCCCTGGAGTGGCTCGTCGACGGCCAGTTCTCGCTCGTGCTGGCCGACTTGCAACTCCGGGAGGGGGGTCTGGACGGTCTCGACCTGATCCGGGAGATCAGTCAGCGCGGCTTGCCTGTCACCGTGATCGTGCTGGCCGCCGAGACCACCCCGGTCGAGACGGCCGTCGAGGCCATGAAGCTCGGCGCGTACGACTATCTGGTCAAGCCCCCGGACCTGGTGCGGCTGGACCTGGTCGTCACGCAGGCCCTGAAAGATCGCCGTCTTCAGGACGAGCTGGCCACCCTTCGTGCCGGCATGCAGCAGCGCTACGGGTTCCATAACCTGCTGGGGCGCGGCCCACGCATGCAAGAGCTGTTCACGAGAATGGCGCGGGTGGCGTCCTCGTCGTGCCACGTGCTGATCACGGGCGAGACCGGCACGGGCAAGGAACTGGTCGTGCAGGCCCTGCACCACGCCGACGCCACGCGGCCGACGAACCTGGTGACGGTCAACTGCGCGGCCCTGCCCGAGCCCTTGCTCGAAAGCGAGCTGTTCGGCCACGAGAAAGGCGCCTTCACCGGCGCCGACGCTCAGCGCAAGGGCCGTTTCGAGCAGGCTGACGGCGGCACGCTGTTCCTGGACGAGATCGGCGAACTGCCCCTGGGCATGCAGGCCAAGCTGCTGCGGGTCGTCCAGGACGGCTCGTTCGAGCGCGTCGGGGGTAGTACGACGTTGCGGACCGACGTGCGCATCCTCGCCGCCACGAACCTGAACCTGGCCGCCACCGTCGCCGCCGGGCGGTTCCGCGAGGACCTGTTCTACCGCCTGAACGTCGTCACCCTGGAGCTGCCTCCCCTGCGCGAGCGCGACCCGCAAGATATCCCCTTGCTGGTCGAACACTTCCTGGAACGGCTCCGGCAGCGGGGCTGCCCGCCGAAGACCTTCGCGCGCGAGACCCTCTCCCGTTTGACCTGCTACGCCTGGCCGGGCAATGTCCGCGAGCTCGAGCACCTGGTCGAGCAGCTTGTGGTGACGACCCCGGGGCCCGTGATCCGGCCCGGCGATCTGCCGGCGCACATCGTGGCGACGCGCGCGGAGCCGGTCGACCTGAACTTCGATCTGACGCAGCCGCTCCAGACGATCACCGATGAGCTGACCGCGCGCATCGAACAGACCTATCTGCGCCGGGTGCTGGAGAAATACCGCGGCCGGATCGACGCCTGCGCCCAGCACTGCGGCCTGTCGCGGCGCAGCATCAGTGAGAAGCTGCGCCGCTACGGGATCGAAAAAGCCGAGTTCAAGCCCCCGTCCCGGCGCCGCGCGGGAATCCGCCGCCAGCCGGCATTCAGTCAACGGTAAGAGGCTGTCCCGAAAGCTCCGGATGCGTCCGAGACAGGGAAAAGCACCTTCTCGTACACCCTTTGAGGGGATCGCCAGCGCGTTTCCTACGCGCGCTCGCCGGCGGCCTTGATCATGGCGTGGCACGAGGCTTCGCACTTCTTGCACGCCTCGGCACACTCCTTCATCTGCGGATCGTCGTGCTTGGCGCACTCCTCTGCGCAGGTCTGGCACGCCTCGGCGCAGGCCCGGCAGGCCGTGGCGATCAGCGGGCTCTCGCGTTCCATCAGATCGGCTGAGAGGCAGCAGAAGGCATGGCAGTCGATCGTCAGGATGGCGGCCCGGTGATGCTCGGTGTGGCCATCCTTGAGCTTGTCGAAGCAATGATGGAACGTCTCGTTGCAGATCGTGGCGCACTCGGCACACGCCTTGAGGCACTCACCGTGCGCCGGGTCGTGGTGGTGGGGATGCTGCGCTCGGGACTCGGTGGCTCCCAGCGCGACGCCTGCCAGGCTGAGCCCGGCGACACCGAGAATCTCGCGACGGTTCATCTGGTGGTCTCCCCTGGGTTGGGAACGTCGAGAATCAGAGTGACTGGTGGGGCTCCCGACAGCCGCGTGTCCAGCCCCCCAGGGGAGATACTACCCCGGACCGTGTCCCAAGTCTCGAAAAATCATGAATGGTCCGAGACGCAATCCACTTAAGGAACATGAGTCAAGATGAGGAGCTGGCTAGAACTGGTCGGCGCTGATAATCTCGCCGCCGGCGCAGGTGGCCAGCCCACTCCAGACGGCCTGATTGATGTTCATGGAGGCAAAGCGGACGCTGCCGTCGCCCATCAGGACGTTGCAGCCGCCCGGGTGCTCGGCGTACATGCCGCACAGTTTGGCGGATCGCGCGTTGGGGGGATGAATCAGCGGCGGGTTCTCCCAGGGGTTCGGACCGCTGTGGCACAGCACCTGCGTCGCGGCCACGTCGCACCAGGAGAGGGCGAACCGCGGCGTGGGACAGCCGACGGCGTTCGGGACCACGCCGACCCAGGTCTTGTCGCTCAAGACGGGGCTGTGTTCGCCCACGAAGATCGTGTTCGAGAGTCCGTCCTTGACCGAGCTGATGGAGGTTCGCGCGTTGCGGTAAATGGGTCCGTCGGACAGGTTGCTCCAGTCGTCGGCCGTATAGGCCCAGGCTTCTTGACGTCCGGAATTCGCCAGGTAGTGCGACCGGCTGAACGTCGCCAGCACTTGCGGAGGACTGCCCCCGTCCTTCACGTCGTAAGTCCGGGACGGATCACTGACGGACGGGCAGAGAAACACGCCGATCGACGTGCGCGTGCCAGTGGTGTTGGCCGGGAACCAGCACGGCAGGTTGTAGTTCAGCGAGGCGTACAGCGTCGTCTGTTCCAGGTAGGGCAAGAGCAAGCTGCCCCAGGCCCAGCCGGGCCCGGCGTCCAGGCACCACGGGTCCGGCGGGCCCATCACGCCGCCGCCGCCCTTCAAGATGAGGTAGCCGCACGGGAACTGGCCCTGCGCATCGTGGTAATTCTGCATCGCCAGGCCGATTTGCTTGAGATTGTTGACGCACTGGGCGCGGCGGGCCGCCTCGCGCGCCGCTTGCACGGCGGGCAACAGCAGCGCGATCAACATGCCGATGATGGCGATGACGACCAGCAGCTCGATGAGGGTGAAAGCGCGACGTCGCAATTTCGTTCTCCATGTAGAAGCCAGGGGGGGACGAGCGTTCCGGACGAACGGAGTCCGGAATTCTCCGCGCTTCTGCAGGCAGGGGGCGTGGGATGCGTTCGGGTGACCGGGTGGGACCGTCTTGCGGTCGCCCGAACGCATCGTGATGTTGGAGTGCCAGGTGTCGGAACTCAGGTAGCGGCTCCGCCCGCCGACGGCGTCAGGGGCGTTGTCTGATGGTCATTTTCGTGTCGGACCCGGCGGCCGGGCGACCTTCTGGCGCGGGTGCGCCAGCTTCGCGCGGCCAGGTTCTGGAGGTCCTCGGCCGTCGGCTCCTGGGCTTCGCGGAGGGCGTAGGCGGCGTTCTCGGCGGCTTTCCAGTCGCCGGCCTTCGCCTGGGCCACGATGGCCGAGAACTTTTCGTACTCGGCGTCCGAGAGCTTGCCTTCGCTCCGTCTCTTCTCGATCAACTGGGCATTGGACTCCAGCCAGTCGGGGTTGTGCGCCGAGACCGCCGTGACGAGCGACACGACGATCTCGCGGTTATCAGCGGCCACCTGCGGCTGCCGGCCACAGCCGGCGCCGACGCCAGCGCCAGACACGTCAAAGCGCTCCACGCGACGGCGCGGGGCGGGATCGGGAACGGGCCCATGATTCGCGTCCTCCTCGCCGAGGGTTAGAACTGGTCGGCACTGATCACTTCGCCACCCGCCCGGGTGGCCAGGCTGCTCCAGACGTATGTATTAATATTACTGGTTGCAAACCGGACGCTGCCGTCGCCCATGAGGACGTTGCAGCCGCCCGGGTGGTCGGAGTACATCTGGCAGAGCTTGCCGTAGCGGGAATTGGGCTGGTGGATCAGGGGCGGGACCTCCCACGGGTTCGGTCCGCTGTGGCACTGGACCATGGTCGCGGCCACGTCACAGCCCGAGGCGGCGAACTTGGGCGTGGCACACGAAATCGCGTTCGGGACGACGCCCACCCAGGTCTTGTCGCTCAGCACCGGGCTGTGCTCGCCCAGGAAGACCGTGGTCGAGAGGCCGTCGGTGATCGAACTGATGCTAATTCTCCCGTTCCGGAAGAACGGGCCATCGGCGATCCCCGTATAGTCATCGACGGTGTAGGCCCAGGGCTCCGGCCGCCCGGCGTTGGCCGTGTAATTCGAATGGGCGAACGTCGCCAGGGTGTTGCCGCCCTGGTCCTGCACGTTGAAGAGGCCGTTCGGGGCGCTGGCGGAGGGACAGAGAAACACGCCGATCGTCGTGCGCGTGCCGGTGGTGTTGTCCGGGAACCAGCACGGCAAGCTGTAGTTCAGCGATGCGTACAGCGTGTTTTGTTCCAGGTAGGGCAAGATCACGCTGCCCCAGGCCCAGCCCGGCCCGGTGTCATCGCACCACGGGTCCGGCGCGCCCATCACGCCGCCGCCACCCTTCAAGGTGAGGTAGCCGCACGGGAACTGGCCCTGCGCATCGTGATAATTGTGAATGGCCAGGCCCATTTGCTTGAGGTTGTTGACGCACTGGGCACGGCGGGCGGCTTCGCGCGCCGCTTGCACGCTGGGCAGTAGCAACCCGACCAGGACGCCGATGATGGCGATGACGACGAGCAGCTCGATCAGGGTGAAGCCGCCGGGGTGGGATCTCGAAAAATGAGGTCGCATAAGGGATCTCCTGCGGGGATGAGGGCATCGCGGACGATGTCCGTGATCGACAAAGAAAGTCGATGTGGGGACCTGGGCTGAGGGCGTGTACGAGAAGGTCTTTTCTTTGTAGCGGCGGCCATCTCGGCCGCTCCGGATCTGCAATCCGGAATCTGGAATCCGGAATCCGGAATCTGGAATCCGGTGCGGCCGAGACGGCCGCCGCTACAAAGAAAGGACGCTCCGTACCCTTCTCGTACACCCTCTGAGAGAGACCGGGAGCGCAACGCGGCCGGGTACACGACGGTACCGGAACACGTGCGCGGGAAGGGTCTTTTCAGCCTCGGGGCGGTCCCCGGCAGGAGATTCGAGAGACCGGATCACACGGAATGGTCGTGATGGCGGCCGCGACGTGGGGAACGGATATGGTCGGCAGGAAAAGGGGCGGAGACTGAAGCCAGAGCTGCTGCTCGGCCCGTTGCTGGCACGCTGGGCAGGCCTCGCTCGGCTGGCTCAAGTCGGGTGTGTGCGTGTGCCCGGCCCAGTGGCTGCCCGGATCGTCGCAGCCGGCCTCGCGCACCGGAATCTGGTCGTCGTCGGTGTGATGGCGGTGTGCCGCCTGCGCCAGGATGGTCGCGAACGCGTACAGGACGACGAGACCCAAGGCCCCGTGTCTGCGTCCCCGACCTGTCCGCGAGAAGGCACCCATGGACATCGCGACCCCGACTCGGTGGATTGATGCCCATCATCGCTGAGAAGGCGGACCATGGTCAAGGTCATACGCCTCATCCGGAGTCCCGCCGGGCCGGACCCGGGCTCATCTTGGGAAACACGGAGACACTCCCGAGGCACACCGGGGTAAAATACGATGTCGGGTGCATGCAAGCGGGACCTTGTCGATCGAAAGGAGGGGGCCGTGTCGCGCCGCGCTTTCGGCCTGACCGTGCTGTTCGTGTCTGTCCTGATGGTGCTCGGGACCGCTCAGATCTCGTTCGCCCAGCGCCGTAGCCCATACATCCAGACGCCTTACGGGACAATGGACACGCGCTCGGCCGCGTACCGGATGTCCGGGGGCAACCCCGATGCGTACTTCGCGATCCAGATGCAGCAGTATCAGCAGAAGGCCATGATGCAGGAGTACCAGCAGCTTCAGAAGCAGCAGCAGGCCTTCCAGAAGTGGTACGCGGACCAGAAGGCCAAGAAAGCCAAGGGCCAGAAGACCGACCCGGCCTTCGACAAGCTCGAAAAGGACCAGGACGCCGCCCAGGCGGCTGCCGATGCCGCGAAGACCAAGAAGAAGGACACGGTCAAGGACCGCCTCAAGAAACGGCGCAATGCGCTGAAGAAGCGGCTCGAAAAGGCGGAGTCGGACAAGAAGGACGAGACCGCGAAGTCGTCGTCCGCGACGCCCGAAGGCGCCCAGCCGGCCGCCGCGGAGAGCGCCCAACCTTGAGCAACATCAGGTGCGTCGAGTCCGCGTCGTCGCAAACTCGACGCACCCTGTGCCACTGCGAGCCCCACGACCCGGCTTTTCCCCTTCTTCCCGGCAGCGGTCAGCTCACCCCCCCGGCGGGAACGCCGGGGAAGCGCACGATCAGGAACGGGTTGGGCGCGGACCCCTGGCCATCATCCGTGACGGCGCGCACATCGGCCACGATCGTGGCGACGGCGGAGGGTGAGCCGGCCGCGGCGGCCAAGGCGGGGGCGTCGGCGATCAGGCTGTTGAGGAGCGCGACGCGGGGGCGCTGGCGGTCGCGCCGAGGGCCACGATCGCGGTGGCGCGGAAGGCGCTCAGCGCCGCGGGACTCGGGGTGCCGGCGGCGAACGCGGCGACATAAGCGTCGGTGAGGACGCGGTTTGCGTCGCTGGGGATCGGCGCGCCGAGTTGCTCCAGAATCACCACATCGCGGCCGAGTACGCCCCCCGGCCCATTCGGGGTCGCGGCGAGGTCGGCGCGGAGGCGGTTCTCGTCCGCCGTCTTCTGCTGCGCCCAGCCCCGGAAGAAGCCGCGGAGGTGCTGCGTGTAATAGACCTCGGGGTCGCGGAAGCTGGCGGAGGGGGTGCCGCCGTGCATCAGGTTGCGCGCGCGCTGAACGCTCGCGAGGTCGGAGAAAAGGACCTGCGCTGCGCCGGGGTCACCGCGGCGGAAGCGGCGGCGGCCCGCATGTCGGCCACCGTCTTGTCGAGCAGCGCGGGGTGACCCCGGACGGGGCCAGGTCGCTTGCGAGCCGACTGCGGATTCGGACCAGCCCGCGTCGCCGAGCGAACCCTCCAGCAGCGCGCGGTCGATCAGGACCGTCGCGGCCACGAGCTTGTCGGGTGTCGTCGATGCGGCTGGGACCGCCGAAACCGCCTCCGAGATCGCGCGCGTGTCGTCGCGGAGAGCCAGGTACTCGGCGGGCGTCGCCGCCGAGCGGAGCTCGATGCGCTGCAACTCGGAGACGAACTGGTCGTACGCGTGTTTCGCCGCCGCCTGCGCGTAGGACACGCTCGACGTCATCGCGGCCGTCGGGACGTCTCTCGGCTCTAGCGCCTCGACCCGGGCCCCCAGCAACCGCAGGGGTCTTCGTTGCGAACGACCCGTCATGGGGGATTCCTTTCCGCGTTCGTTCCGGTCACGGCGACCTGGGCGATTCGTTCGCCTCACCCGTTTGATAAGCGGGCGCATCACCGAGGGTTCAACGTCTCTTTCCCTAATATCGTCCGAGGGGGGTGGGCCGCTTCCGCTGGCGAGCCCCGTTGTTAGGCTGAGTGGCGTTTCTCGGCCATGCTGATCCGTGGTAGGGTAGAGTTTGCGTCACCTTCGCCCGCGCCGAGACGTCCCATGACTATCCGCATCACGCTCACTTCCGAGCAGGAACGAACCCTCCAGGACCTGGCCCGGCAGAGCGGCAAGGATCGCGCCGTCTACGTCCACGAGGTCGTCGCCGCCTATCTCACTGGAGCCCGCACAAAGGGAGAGAAGACCTTCGGGGAGATCCTGGCCCCGATCTGGGAAGGGTGGCGCCAAAGCGGGATGACCGAGGCCGAGATCGACGAACTCTTCGAGCAGGAGCTGGAAGAGGTACGCCAGGAACGACTCCAGAAGCCGCTATCGTCGTGAATGGTGGGCCGAGCCCACCCCACGAAAAGCCGGGCACACACGAACAGCCGAGAGCCGCCGGTCCCCGTCCTTGGGAACCCGGCGCACCCGGCTGGCGCATTTTCCGCATCGGAATTCTTGGGCCTTATCGGCCGGAGAGCTCGTCGAAGAGCCGATCCAGGGCCAGATCGAGCTTCTCTGGGGTCTCATACGTGCCGGCCGCGATCTGGCTGCGGATCTCGGCCACCTTCTCGTGACGGATCTCGGGCAGTTGGGTGATGCCGTCGAGCATCCGGCCCAGGGGCGAGATCTCGACGTGATCGCGCGGGGCCTGGGCGTGCACCGTCTGGCCGGCGTCCACGCTGAAGGCCGCCAGGCGCGGGTAGATCGGTTGGGGACCCTGCGTCCCTCCAGCGCCGTAGATTTCCATGTGAGTCTCTCCGTCAGATGCGGGAGCCGGCGTAACGGCGGCCGGTGCGCTGTGGATTCGGGGGCGACAGACAGGTCATCCGCTGGCCCCCCGGATCGTCGGGCTCTCAAGAGCCCGCCTCCGGCCGTGCGGAGCCCGGTGGTCTCGAGCTTCCACAGCCTTAGTCATCGGCTGGAATCTGGGTGGAATTTAACTCTATTCCCGAAAATAAGGCCGGTAACTTGCGTAACAATTAACGTCTGGTGGAACTGCGTAGGCCGTCGTCGAGTTTCTGGCTCAACTGGGGCAGAAGCTGGTGCTCGAGCTGCCAGGCGCGGTTGAAGAGTTGCTGGTACGCCTTCTGTTCGCTGGCGGTCATCTTGTTCAGGGGGGTCTTGGCTTGCATGGCCTGGAGGGTTGTCACCGCGTCCTTGAGCTCCTTGGCGCCGAGCATGAAGGTACGTGGCGGTATCATACATCTCCTGGGCGTGGAGGTCCTCGCGGGTCGGCTTGTAGAACGGACTGAGGTAGAACGGGTTGCCGAAGAGTTTCTGGACGAGCTTGTTGCCGTAATCGGTGGCGTCGCGGACGTTGGAAACGGTGCGGTCGATGTTGGCGCGGTTCAGGGTCAGGATCTCGGCCCCTTGCGAGGCCATGACATTGCTCGTGACGAGGAGCTGATCGACGCGCCCGCGGGTGTTGTTCAAACCTTCGAGGAGGGTGTCGATGCGGGGACCGTCGCGGGCGATCACGCCGTTGATGCCGCCGGCTAGCTCCTTGATGGTGGCGAGGGTCAGTTGCACGTCGCGGCGGTTCTCGACCAGGATCGCCTCGGCCTGGGTGGCGATCTTGTTCATCCGGTTCAAGGTGTCCTCGATCTTGGCGGTATCGAGGCGGCGGGCCAGGTCCTCGACGCGGCCGGTGGCGGCCTCGATGGCCGGGCGGGCGGTCTCGGCGGTCTCGCGGATCTGGCCGGCGGTGTCTTGCAAGGCGGCCAGGATCGACCGCAGCCGGGGACCGGCGACATCGACCGTTTGCCGCACCTCGGCGATCGTGTGGCTCAGGTGGCTGCGCTCGACGGGCCCGAGGCCGACCTGTTCGAGCACCGGGTCGAAGAAGCTGCTCTCGACGCCCGCGACCACCTGGCCGGGCACCAGCGGCTGCTCGGAACGGCCGGAATCGACGATGTTGACCAGGCTCTGGCCGGTCAGGCTGGCCTGGATCGTGACCTTGAGGTCGGCGCGCAGCCGCGCGGCCAGGTCGGCGGGCAAGGTCAGCCGCACCCGCGCCCGCAGCACGCCCTCGACGGGCACCAACTCGACGGCGGTGACGCGGCCCGTGTCGATCCCGGCCACCCGCACCGGACTACCGGCGCGAATGCCCTGGCCATCGCGGAAGACCACGTCAATGGTCCGTCGCGGCGCCAGGAACCCCGGCCCGCTACTCGCCAGCGCGACAAAACCCAAGAGCCCACCCAGCGCCACGACCACGATCAGGCCGACGCGGATTTCGCGTACCGAGGCACGACTCATCGGGGCTCCCTCCCACGATCTTTTGTTCTTGTAGGGTAGGCTTCAGCCTGCCAAGCCCAAAGTCTTTGAATTTGAAGAGGCAGGCTGAAGCCTACCCTACGAGAACCGGGCAATCTCTTCATCACGCCGCCAACGTCGGGCCGAACGGGCTGCCGGAGAGGTAAAACAGGACGAACCAGCAGTCATTGATCAGCAGGATCACCACGATCGCCAGCACCACGGCCCGGCAGGCGGCGGCGGGCACGCGCGGGGTGGTCGTTCTCGCGCAGACCTTCGTGACAGGCCAGCAGCGCCGCGGCCAGCGCGAACAGGACCGACTTGACAACCAGGCCGATCAGGTCGCCCGGCTCGATCATCTCCAGGCACTTGTTCACGAAGATGCCGGGCGAGACACTCAGCAGCGACTGAGCGGCCATCATCCCCATGAGAAAGCCGACCACGGTTCCCCAGAACGCCAGGACCGGCCCGGTGATCCCGGCCGCGACAATCCGCACGGCCGCCAGGCGGGCCGGGTCAGGCTCGTCGCGCTGATCGCTGCGAAGGCCCCGGCTGAGATCGCGGTCGGGTGCCCAGCCCGGCTCTTCGTCGAGTCCCAGGCGCGGCCGATGCCGCAGCTCGGGCACGATCCGCGCGGCCAGCAGGGCGGCCAGGATGAACCCGCTCAAGAGCGGCGCCAGGTTCCGCGCCAGGCCGAGGCCGACGACCGCCCCCGAGGCCTCACGGAACGTCGCGCTGAAATACGCCTGCATGGCCAGAAACGATCCCAGCGGCGCCAGCACCAAGGCGACCAGCAAGAGACCCCAGCCCAGATGACGGTCCAGGTGCCGGACGACGGCCGACCAGAATGGCGTCGCATCTCCCCGAGGCGCGACCAACGCCCGCAGTGCCGCCATCGCCAGCAGACCCAGCCCGCCGAGATACGCCAGGCTTCCCAGTACGACCCCGCGCGTCGGTCGCGGAGCGGTCAGCGGCGGGGCGGTCGGCATGGTGCGGTCCTCCTTGACCTGGATCAACCCGGGCGGACTCCGAATTCCGGATTCCAGATTCCAGATTCCAGATTCCAGATTCCGGATATCAGCCAATCCGGCATCAGCCAATCCGGCATCAGCCATCAGCCATCAGCCATCAGCCATCAGCCATCAGCCATTCGGCATCTGGAATCCGGCATCCGGTATCCGGAATCGAAAACGTGGCCTGACAGCCCGCGTGCGCCGCACTGGTTGCTGCGGCGTCGGCTGCGCCGGGGCCTGGCGGGTCCACCAGGCACGCCAGCGGGCGATGGCCTGAGCACGCTCCGCGCGGTCGTCCCAGGGATGATACGCGAAGTCCTGGCCGGTGCGCCGTTTCAGCTCCTCGTGCGCGGTCAGGCGCACCACCGGGTCGGGATCGTCGAGCCGATCCAAAAGCGCCGGCACGACCACCGTGGCGGGCATCCGGTCCCCCATCGTGGCTGCGCGGGCACGGACCAGGGGCGCCGGGTCGTTGAGGTCGCGGGACCGGAAGGCTTTCGGCGCCAGGCTGCAACCGCTGCCGATGCCGAGGAAGACCGCCAGAGCGACCAGTCGCCTCGTGCGCCCGCCGCTCATGTAGGCCGCTCCCTGGCCTGGTCCCGCCGATCCTTCCCGGTTCACCGTGCGCTCTGCGCAATCCGGGTTCCTGGTGCCGCGCCGCGGACGTTAACCCAATTCCCGGATTCGGTCAACGCCGATCGATCGGCGTGGCGCGCGGCATTGCCCTCAGGATCGGCCCAGGCTCTCGATCTGTTCGGCCGCGCATTCGACATCAGCCCGCGACACGTCCAGGTGGGTACACGCGGAAGACCTGCGGTCCCAGCGGCGCGACCAGCACGCCGGCCGCCTTGAGCCGCGCCGCCACCTCCGCGGCCGTCCCGAGCGCGGGAGCGACGCGGACCCAGACCAGATTCGTCTCGACCGCGCCCTGCTCCAGGCTCAACCCCGGCGTGCGCACGACGGCCCGGGCCAGGATCTGCGCATGGGCGTGATCGTCCGCCAGCCGTTCCACATGATGCTCCAGCGCATACAGGGCCGCCGCCGCCAGGATGCCCGCCTGCCGCATCCCGCCACCGAGCACCTTGCGCAGCCGGTGCGCCCGCTGGATCAGCTCGGCCGACCCCGCCACCGCCGACCCGACCGGCGCGCCCAGCCCTTTCGAGAAACAGATCGACACCGTATCAAAATGCCGCCCCCACTCCGCCGCAGGCACGCCGGAAGCGACCACGGCATTCATCAGCCGCGCGCCATCAAGGTGCAACGCTAGACCGTGCGCCGGGCCCAGGTCGCAATCGCCGCCACATCTTCAATCGGATGCACCCGCCCCCCAGCGCGGTTGTGCGTGTTTTCCAGCCAGACAAGCCGCGTGTGTACGTAATGCGAGTCGTGCGGCCGGAGCTTGTCCTCCAGGTCGGCGAGCGTGAGCAACCCCCCGGCCGTCTCGATGATCCGCGGCGTGACGCCCCAGAGGCGCGCGATGCCGCCCCCCTCCCAGACATAGACGTGTGAGGTGGCCGCCACGAGCAGCTCGTCGCCAGGCCGGGTATGGACGCCCACGCCGATCTGGTTGGCCATCGTCCCCGAGGGCACGAACAGCGCCTCCTCCTTGCCCAGCAGCGCGGCCACTCGCCGCTGGAGCGCCCGCACCGTCGGATCTTCGCCAAACACATCATCACCGACCTCGGCCTCGGCCATCGCCCGCCGCATCGCGGGCGTGGGACGAGTGACCGTATCCGACCGCAAGTCGATTCCCGGACGATCCACGGCGTCGCCTCCCTCCATTCCCATCAGCCCGATCATGCCAGCCTGAAGCCCCGCCGGGGATTGTAACACCCCCGCGCCGTCCGCGTCGCCTGCCGGCGTGGCCCTGAAGGAGGATGCCCGGGGGCAACAGAATACATGCATGATTGATATGAACAGGTCGGCGTCTTCTTGCTAAACATTAGACAAACATGGACAGAAAATGGCCATAAAATTCTAAATATGGACTCTAACAAAATAACAACGGGTCGATTCTCTCATATTGGCAATACAATGATAATACTAAATTACTTTAGATCATTTCCTCTCCCTGTCCTGCAGAAGTTGGACGAACGCTCCCTCAGAGAGAGAACCGAGGAGAACCCCGACCCTGTTTCACCTCCACAAGCCGCGCCTCGACACGTCGCGTCGTCGTCGCACCACTCGCAGGTCGCCGGTCCTCGAGACCTTCGAGCGCCGAGAGTTGCTCACCACCGTCGGCACGGGCACCGGCTTCCTCCAAGGCATCGCGTTCGTGGACGTCGCCAACACCGGCGCGTACGACCAGGCCCTTGGCGATTTACCCAAGCCCGGTGCGACGCTTGAGCTCTTCTCCAGCAGTCAATGGCACGGCACCGGCAGGGGTCGGCGAACCGGCGAGCACGGCCGATTCGGCCGGGGCGATCCAGGCGGCGCAGGAGTTTCTGGATGTCTCCGCTGGCAAGAGCGAAACGGTCACCTTCCTGAACATCGCCTTGGGAGCGCCGGAGTCCGGCCAGCAGGGTATGCTCGCGACGGGGAGCCTGAACTTCGCCAACATGGTGAACCAGGCCGTCCCGTCCATCACCACCACGCCTGGCGGGACAGTCGCTCGGCAGCTTCACGATCAACGGGATCAAGTACCTCGACGTGACCGGGAACGGCTTCTCGGCCGACGATTCGCCGCAGGGCGGCGTGACCATCAATCTCTACCAGGAAACGAACAACTCGTGTGGGTTGCAGGCGAGCTGCGATACTCTCGTCGCCACGACGACGACCGCGAGTAATGGCACTTAGAGGCAATACCGTCCAATGGGGTTGCCAAAGAGAAAGCCTCCGATCAGCATGAGTTTGCCACAACTCCATAGCTGATCAGGAGGCTACGGTGATCAACATCCGCAAGGAGGCCGACGCGATCGCGTCCTGGCCCACGCGCGAGCGTCTCCGCCGCTCTGAAGCGTATCATCCCCCGCGCCCGCGTGGAAGAAGTCCTCGCGCGACCACCGGCCACGACCAGACCCACTGCCCGCGATTGCCGGGCTGGTTCCTGGTCTGGTTCGTCATCGCTCTCGGCCTGTTCTGCCGCGACTGCTACCGCCAGGTCTTCCGCTGGCTTCAGCCCTTCCGACCCCACGCGATCCCGCCACGTTCCACCTTCTGCGAGGCGCGAAAACGCCTCGGCGTCGCCCCGATGCGCCGACTTGGCCCAGAGGCCATCCGCCTGCTGGGACGCCCCGAGACCCCGGGGGCCTTCTACCGCGGCATGCGGACCATGGCCCTGGATGGGTTCGTCGTCGATCTGCCCGATACGGCGGCCAACGAACGGGCCTTCGGTCGCCCCGGCAGCGGCCTGCGCCCGCGCCGCCTTCCCCCAGGCCCGCGTTCTGGCCTTGTGTGAGACCGGCAGCCACGTCCTTTGGCGGTCGCTGATCAAGCCCTGCACGTGCGGCGAGGTCACTATGGCCCATTACCTGCTGCGGTTCCTTCAGAAGGACATGCTGCTGTTGTGGGATCGCAACTTCTTGAGCTACCAGACCGTCTCCGAGGTGCTCCGCACCGGTGCACATCTACTGGCCCGCATCAAGTCCAACCTCATCTTCGAGCCGATCCGCGTGCTCGACGACGGCTCGTATCTGGCCAAGCTCTACCCGAGTCCCGCGGATCGCCAGAAGGACCGCAATGGCATCCTGGTGCGGATCATCGAGTACACCTTCGAGGACCCCGGCCGCCCCGGCTCCGGGGAGACGCACCGGCTGCTGACGACGCTGCTGGACGAGAAACTCGATCCGGCCGAGACCTTGATCGTGCTGTACCACGAGCGGTGGGAAGAGGAGGTCACACTGGATGAATTGAAGACCCATCAACGGGAGCGACCCGTGCTGCGGAGCCAGACGCCCGGCGGTGTGGTGCAGGAGTTGTACGGGTTTCTGCTGGGGCACTACATCATCCGCGTGCTGATGCAGGAGGCGGCGGCCCGCCAGGGGTTGGACCCGCAGCGGATGTCGTTCACCGGGGCCTTGAAGATCCTGCGGTGCCGCTTGCCCGAATGCCCGGCGAGCCGTCGCGGTCGCAGCCGGTGGTATCACAACTTGGTGGCGGAAATCGCCGAGGAGGTGTTGCCCGAACGGCGCGATCGGATCAACCCGCGGGTCATCAAGCGGAAGATGAGCAACTGGAGGAAGAAACAGCCCGAGCATCGTCACTACCCACAGCCCACCAAGGGGTTTGCTGAGTCCATCGTCATGCGCCGTTGAACGGTATTGCTCTTAGCCCCGAAGGGGCGACAGTGAATAGCCCAGGGCGTCAGCCCTGGGTCGAACGATGCGTCTCCACCACGCTCCGTAGCCCCGCAGGGGCGACAGACGGAAACCGCTGCCCCGTTGGACCTTCTGTCGCCCCTTCGGGGCTGCCGAGGAGGATCATGGAGGATCATGTCGCGGTGTTCAGCTCTCCCCAGGGCTGACGCCCTGGGCTATTCACTTCCGCCCCTTCGGGGCTAAAACCGACTTCTCGGATAGCCTCTTACAGCTTCACGCTCACCACTCCGGGCGTCTACTACGTGCAGGAGTCGGTGCCCGGCGGCACCATCCAGACCGGCGGCGGGCCCAACGGCTGCGCCGGGAACACTTCACCGACACCGAGCCGCTCAACAGCAGCGGCGTGGCCACCTCGAAGGGCTATATCGCCAGCGCGGCGGGCACCGACTACTGGGTGGCGACCTACAACGGTGACGCCAACAACAAGCCGGTCAGCAGCGGCACGGCCGATGAGCCGGTGACCGTCACCGCGACGCCCCTCTGCGGCGGCGACACGGCCACCATCGGCTTCTGGGCGAACTGCAACGGCCAGAGCCTGATCAAGAGCCTCAACGGCGGCGCGACGGCCACGAACCTCGGCAACTGGCTGGCCACCAACTTCCCGAACCTCTTCGGCAGCTTGCAGGGGGGACTCCAACGCGGATGTCGCGTGCTACTTCAAGACGCTCAAGAACGTCACCGGGACGAAAGTGGAGGCCCAGGTCATGGCCACGGCCCTGGCCGTCTACGTCACCGATTCGGACCTCGCCGGCAACGTGGCGGACCACTACGGCTTCAATGTCTCGTCCACGGGCACCGGCGCGAAGATGTACAACGTCGGCTGCTTCGGCACGACGCTCGACAGGACCCTGAGCAATAACACCTCCTACACCATCCTGGCACTGCTGAAGGTGGTGGATGGTAATTCCAGCAATGGCAAGGTGACGAGCGGTCGCAACGCGGCCAACTCGATCTTCTCGGACATCAACCAGACCGGCGACATCTCGTAACCAGGTCCGTTCGCGGGCCGCAAAGGACGGCCGGCGTCCACCTTCCCAGGGGTGGATGTCGGCCGTTCGTCGTGGTTTCAGGCCGGCTCCGCGCCGGAACGCGGACCCCCGCGCCGCTCGGGGATGGCCGACCCCCCGCCCGTCCCACTAGAATGGGGCCTCATCAATGTCTGGAGTCCCCTCGAGCGATGACCGCGACGCTGACCATTCCGCGCATCGACACGACCCACGACGACGCCCGCGAGGCCATCGCGCGCCTGCGGCGGCAACTCAGCCCGCAGGGCGACGTCGTCAGCCCCAAGGGCCGGGAACGCACCATCGCTGTCTTCGGCGAACCGCTGACGCCCCGGCAGGTCGTCGCGCGGATCTGTGCCGACGTTCAAGAACGCGGCCGGCCCGCCCTGCTCGACTACACGCGCAAGCTCGACGGCGCCGACCTCAACGCCGAGACGATGCGGGTCGCGCCCGCCGAGCTGGTCCAGGCGCGCAAGCATGCCGACCCGGCATACCTGCGCACGATCCGCCACGTGCGGCACAACATCCTGGCGTTCCAGACGGGCATCCTGCACAACAATGCGACCTTGAAGCGCGGCCCGGGCATCGAGCTGCGGCTGCGCTACCGGCCCTTGCGACGGGTCGGCGTCTGCATTCCGGGCGGCGCGGCGGCCTATCCGTCGTCGCTGCTGATGACGGTCGTGCCCGCCCAGGCCGCCGGGGTCGCGCAGATCGCCGTGGTCGTGCCGCCCACGCAGTTCGGCGGCTACAACACCGACCTGCTTGCCGCCTGTCACGCGCTCGGCGTCACCGAGGTCTATCGGATCGGCGGCGCGCAGGCGGTCGCGGCGCTGGCGTACGGCGTGGAGGGGATCGAGCCGGTCGACAAGATCGTCGGCCCGGGCAACCTGTTCGTCGCGCTGGCCAAGCGGCATGTCTACGGCGCGGTCGATATCGACAGCATCGCCGGGCCCAGCGAGGTCGTCGTGATCGCCGACTGGACGGCCGAGCCGCGTTTCGTCGCCGCCGACCTGATCAGCCAGGCCGAGCACTCGCCGGGCGCCAGCATCCTCATCACCTGGGAAGCCAGCCTGATCGACCGCGTGGTGGCCGCGCTCGACGAGCAGCTCGCCCGCCTGAGCCGCGGCGACCTGGCCCGCGACAGCCTGGAGCGGTTCGGTGCCTTGATCCTGGTGCGCGACGAGGACGAGGCGGTCGCCCTTTCGAACCCGATCGCGCCCGAGCACCTGCACGTCTCGACCGCCGACCCGGACCGCCTGGCCGAGCGGCTCACCAACGCCGGGGCCATCTTCCTGGGCCATGAGACGCCGGTGGCCGTCGGCGACTACGCCGCCGGGCCCTCGCACGTGCTGCCCACCGGAGGCACGGCGCGGTGGGCGTCGGGCCTCTGCGCCAACGACTTCCTCAAGCGGACGAGCCTGATTCACGTCGATCGGCGCGGTCTGGCCCGGCTCGCGCCCGACATCCGCCTGCTGGCCGACAAGGAGGGTCTGACGGCCCACCGCTACAGCGTGGATGTCCGCCTGGAAGACGAGCCGCCCGCCGCCGAGTGAGAGGGTGCAAAGAGCGTGGTTTTCTTCTCTTCTCGTAGGGTAGGCTTTAGCCAGATGTTTTGATATTGAAGAGGCAGGCTAAAGCCTACCCTACAAGATGGGAAGACACGCCGCCCGCTACCGAGTAAGGAGACGCGCCATGTCCTCCGCCGCTCGTCCCGCACCGACGCCCGAGGAAGCCCTCAATCGCGTCCGCCGCCTGTTTCCCCAGCGTCGGCGGTGGCGCGGTGGGGTTGTTCTCGTGGTGGTCGTGCTGCTCGTCGCGGGTGCGCTGGCGCTTTCCTACCGGCACCTGGGGGCGACGTTCCAGCTCGGGGCTTTCGACGGCTCGGTCCAGTGGTCGGTCGACTCCGGGTCCTGGACGCACGGCGGCGCCACGACGGTCAGCCTGGCGAACCGATTTCTGCAAAAGACTTGGCTCTTTGTCCACGGGTTGCCCGACCGCCTCGATCCCGTCGCGAACCTGCATTGGGTCGAGAGCCTGGATCTGACCAATTGCCATTCCTTGAGCAACCAGGAACTGGCCGTCCTGAAACGGCTGCCGCACTTGCGCGTTCTCCGGATGGGCCGGTCCAATTCTTCCTGGTTGAGAGGCTGGCCTGCCGATCACCAGCTTGACACGGTGGCCGCGTACCTTGCATATCTCACCGAGATCCAGGAGCTCGACCTGTCCGGCACCGACTTGACCGATGCCGGGGTCAAGCACCTGGTGGGTCTGAAGAACCTGAAAGTGCTCGACCTGGAGCGAACCGGGATCACCGACGCGGGTCTGAAGCGGCTGGAGGGCCTGCCGAAGCTGGAGGAGTTGCGGCTGGAAGGGACCAAGGTCACGGCCACGGCGGTGCTGGACCTGTCCCGGCGCCGTCCCGAGTTGATACTCGACCACCCGGCGCTGCTGCCCCCGATCCCGACGGAAAGTTCCGCCCCATGACGCCCCCGTACAACATCCGCCCGGCCCTTCCCGAGGACGTGGAAACACTCGTTGCCCTGATCCGCGAGCTGGCCGTCTACGAACACCTCGAACACCGGGCGGTCGCCACGCCGGCCGGCCTGCGCGAGCACCTGTTCGGCGCACGGCCGTATGCGGAAGCTTTGCTCGCGGATGTCGCCGCCGGGCCGGTCGGCTTCGCGCTCTTCTTTCCCACCTATTCGACCTTCCGGGGCCAGCCGAGCCTTTACCTGGAGGACATCTTCGTCCGCCCCGCGCATCGCGGCCGGGGCATCGGCAAGGGACTCTTCAAGCACGTGGCCGAGATCGCCGTCGCGCGCGGTTGCGGCCGGCTGGAGTGGGCCGTGTTGAACTGGAACGAAGCGGCGATCGGCTTTTACCGCTCCCTCGGCGCCCGACCCCAGGACGAATGGACCCTCTACCGGCTCGACGACTCGGAACTGATGAAGCTGGCTCTCGAAGAAGGATTCAACGCAAAGATCGCCAAGTCCGCAAAGAAGACAGAAGACATGATAATGAGAAAAGAGATGGCGGAAGATGGTTGAGGTTGTGTCCAGGGCGCCGAGAACCGGCCCTCCTCTTTCTTCTTCCTATCATTTTCCTCTCTTTTCTTCGCGGTCTTTGCGATCTTTGCGCTAAGCCCCCACTCCATTTCAGGAATTCCCTATGGTTCGCTCGTTTTTCCAGCCCCACATTGACCGCATGGCCGGCTACGTCCCAGGCGAGCAGCCGCGCACGGGTGGCTTCATCAAGCTGAACACGAACGAGAACCCCTACCCCCCCTCGCCTCGGGTGGCCGAAGCGATCGCCACGGCCCTCGACGGCCGTTTGCGGCTCTATCCTGACCCGGTCGGCACGGCCTTTCGCCAGGCCGCCGCGCGATTGCACGGGGTCGAGCCCGACATGGTGCTGGCGGGCAACGGCTCCGACGACCTGCTGACGATCGTCACCCGCGCCTTTGCCGGTCCCGGCCAGGTGGTCGTCTATCCGACGCCCAGCTACATCCTCTACCGCACGCTGGCCGAGCTCCAGGACGCCCGGCCGGTCGAGGTGGCGTTCACGGCGGATTGGTCGCTCGACCCGGCACGATTCGCGCATCCCGAAGCCCGGCTGGCGTTTCTGGCGAACCCGAACAGTCCCTCCGGCACGGCCTTATCGCCTTCGCAGGTGGCCGAACTGGCGTGGGCGCTGCCCTGCCCGCTGGTGGTCGATGAGGCGTACGCCGACTTCGCCGAGACGCATTGCATCGGCCTGGTGGCCGAGTGTCCCAACGTGATCGTCACCCGCACCTTGAGCAAGGGATACGGCCTGGCCGGCTTGCGGTTCGGCTATCTGATCGCGCGGCCGGAGATCGTCGCCGGGCTGATCAAGGTGAAGGACTCGTACAACTGCGATCGTTTGAGCCTTCTCGGCGCCGCCGCGGCGCTCGAAGATCAAACCCATCTGGCGACGACCCGCGGGAAGATCCTCGCCACCCGTCGGCGTTTGACCGAAGCGATGCGCGGCTTCGGCTACCATGTCCCCGATAGCCAGTCCAACTTCGTCTGGTGTACCGGCGGCCCGCCCGCAGCCGAGATCTACGAACAATTGAAGGCAAGGAAGATCCTGGTGCGGCTGATGCGGTATCCGGGTCTACCCGATGGGCTGCGCATCACGGTCGGGACGGATGAGGAGGTCGATGCACTGCTGGAGGCGTTGCGGGAATTGTTGCATTCCTGTTCGTCGGCGGAAAGAACCACGATTGGCGGATAGAATACGATCGGAAAGGGTTCTCGCGATGACGATCTCCGTCCAACATCTCATTGAGACATTCGACCAGCTTCCCGCAGCCGAACAGCGGGAGGCCGCCGTGGCGATTCTGCGTCGCACGCTCGAAGACGACCTGCCGCCTCTCTCGGATGACGATCTCGTTTCGGCTGCCGAGGCGCTTTTTCTGGAACTCGATGCGCGCGAGGCCGCCCATGGTCAACCCTGAGCGGGGCGAGGTCTGGTTGGTGGACCTGGGGTATGCGGCCAAAGTCCGGCCTTGCCTCGTCTTGAGCGTCCCGGCCGAAGATCAGGATCGAGCGTTAGTCACGATCATTGCTCATACGACGAGTCCCCGAGGCTCGCGGTTCGAGGTCGATATTCCAGCGCCGTTCTTGCGTGCTGGGGTGTTCGACGCCCAGAATCTGGTGACGATCCCCCACGCCAAGCTGATTCGCCGGCTGGGCAAGCTCTTGCCAGGGGAGTTTGCTCCCGTAGAAGCCGCCGTCCGGTCCTGGCTGGGCCTGTGAAGAGCCCGGTTTCTCGACCCCCGATCGATACGAATTCATGAAGCTGATCCTCGCCAGCGCCTCCCCGCGCCGCCGCTTGCTGCTCGTGGAAGCCGGCTATGACTTCGAAGTGGACCCCTCGGGCATTGATGAGCCCGAACCGACAACGCCCGTCGAGCCGGGGCATTACGCGGCGGACCTGGCCTGGAAGAAGGCGGCCGATGTCGCCAAGAGACGTCAAATCGGCCTGATCCTGGCGGCGGATACCGTTTGCGCAGTCGGAGGCGTGATCCTGAACAAGCCGCGAGATCGGGACGACGCCGAGCGCATGATCCGGCTCCAGGAGGGCACGGATACGGAAGTTTTGACGGCGGTCTGCCTTTACCGCGCCGAGCGGCGCGAGTGGGTCGGAGCGATCGAGTCGAGCGTCGTGCAGTTCCGCGTGCTGACGGACTCCGAGCGAATCGCCCACCTCGATTCGGGTAAGTGGGCGGGCAAGGCGGGAGCGTATGGCGTGCAGGACAATGATCCCTTCGTGACCGTGGTCCAGGGAAGCTGGTCGAACGTCGTCGGCCTGCCCATGGAACGGCTGGCCGCGCTGCTGCGGGCCTATCCGGAACTGGCGAGGATTTGATACCGTGAAGATGATCGCAACGCGCGACCGGCCGTCGTCCCGGAGTCCCGCCATGATGCACCGGACCCGTCACTCCGCGCAACCGGACCGGCGGCTCTCGGCGCTCCGGCGGCTTTTGTCCCCATACCCATGGCGGATTCTGACGGGTGTGCTGCTGCTGCCCATGATGCTCGCGGCCGGCATCCTCGCCGTCGATTTTCTGGACTTCCGGGGAGGCTTGCCCGGCATGTCGGCCCCCGCGCTGCATCCCGCGCCGATCGACGGCAACCGCGCCTATGGCTACCTGAAGCAGCTTTGCGACCTTGGCCCGCGCCCGGCCGGGTCCGCGGCCAATGAACGGCAGCGCCAGCTTGTCGCCGCACATTTCGAGAAGCTAGGCGGCCGGGTCCGCGAGCAGCCCTTCAACGGCGCCGATCCGGAAACCCGCGAGCGTGTCCGGATGGTCAACCTGATCGGCTCATGGCACCCGGAACGCAACGATCGCGTTCTGATCGCCGCCCATTATGACACCCGGCCCCACGCCGACCAGGAGGTCGATGCCGCGCGCTACCGCCAGCCGTTCCTCGGCGCGAATGACGGCGCCTCGGGCGTCGCGCTCATGATGGAGATCGCCCATCACCTGAACACCCTGCCGACCACCCTCGGCGTCGATCTCGTGCTGCTGGATGGCGAAGAACTCGTCTATGGACAGAACGGCGAGTACTTCCTCGGCTCGAAAGCGTTTGCCCGCGCCTATGCCGCCGACCGCCGCGCGGGGCGGATCAAATACCGCTACCGGGCCGGCATCCTGCTCGATATGGTGGGCGGCCGCGACCTGACCCTGAAACGCGAACCGTACAGCGTCAAGCTCGCCCCCCGCCTGGTCGAAGAAGTCTGGTCGGTCGCCGAACGCCTCAAGGATCGCGCCTTTCAGCGCAGCTTCGGCCGCGAAGTCCTCGACGACCACCTCGCCCTGAACGACGGCGGCATCCCCACCATCGACCTCATCGACTTCGACTACCCGCACTGGCATCTCATCACGGATCGGCCGGAAAACTGCTCCGGCGAGAGCCTCGCCCGCGTCGGCAGGGTCCTCACGGCCTGGCTGGCCATGCCTCATAGATAAGAGGTTTCAACGCAAAGATCCGGAGGTTTCAACGCAAAGATCGCGAAGACCGCGAAGAAGAAAAGAAATAGAAAAGAAACAAAATGAAAGAAAAGTAAATTGCGAAATTAAAAACACTTTGAAAGTTACTTTAATTTCGTATTCTCTTTCCCTATTCCATTTCTTCTCTTCTTCGCGGTCTCCGCGATCTTTGCGTTGAAACCTCCCCTACTTCATATCCAGTAAGAGCTTGCGTAGATCCTCCCGTTCCTTGCGGGTCAGGTCCAGGTCGAACCGGGCCAGTTCCAGGTCGAGTCGCAGGCGCAGCAGCGCATCGCGGGCGATCGCCAGCACGCGGCCCCGGTAACGGGCCTGTTCCAATGCGTCCTCGACGATCGGCTCCAGTTCGGCACGGACCGGAGGGGCCAGCGCCTGGACCCGCTCTCGCAACGCAACGAGTTCTACCGGAACAGGTTCGGATTCCACGACCCCCCTGGTGCGAGGATCGGTACGGACGGCGATCGACATGGGTGTGCCTCTCACAGGTGCGCGGAACTCTAAGATGGTGTATCGGGTAAACTGGGTCAATTCTTGCGATTTTTGTGTCTGGGAAATATTTAACAGTTGAGTAAGGCTGACCGGGCGGGCCGGGCATTGGTCTTAACGGCCGTGGCGGGGAGCGTTAGAGTACGCCCCCAAGATGAAGCAGCGGCCGCGGACAGGGAGGTCACGAGCCCATGCTCCGGCGAACGTGGTGCATCGGTGGAATGGTAGCGCTGGTGTTGGCCCTCAGCGCGCTGAAAAGCGCGGCCCGGCCGCCGGAAGGTCTGGCGACGCTGCGCGATGGGTTCGAATCACCCCGGCCGAGCTGGCGGCAGGAAGAGGCTGACCTCACGGTCCGGCTGCTCGAACACGAGCGGTCGGACAAGTCGCGTCACGGCGGCGAGCGCTCGGAGCGGTTCCACTTCCTGGCCCAGGGGCCGGGGAGCGCCATTTATTACAGCCTGCCGCTGCCCAAGATCCCGATCGTGGAGGAGCAGGAGGTCAGCCTGTACGTCCGCTCGAACCAGCCGGGCGTGCAACTGCTGGCGCGGGTCGTCCTGCCGGGCGATACCGATCCGGACACCGGTCAGCCCGCGTTCGTGCTCGTCGCCGGGACAATCGCCCAGGAGGCGGACCACTGGAGCCGCCTCGAGCTGTCCGATCTCCGGCACGGGGTCGAGGAACAGGCCCGGCTCCTGCGCGTCAAGACGGGCCGCAAGATGCCGGCCCAGGGGGCGTACCTCGAGCGGTTGGTGGTGAACCTTTACGGCGGGCCGGGCGAGACGGAGGTCTTCCTCGACGATCTGACGATCAGCCCGGTGCCGGACTCGGCCATTCTCGCCGAGGCCGCGGGCGGCGCCGTCGCGGCTCCCAAGCCCGATGAGACGCCGAGTCCGCCACCCGTCCCTGCGGCCACGCCCGCGGCGCCCGCGACTTCGGCCCCGGTGAAGCTTCAGGCGGGCGGGCGCATCCTCGCGGGGGCGCGACTGGTTTCCGACGATCCTGTCCGCGCCCGGCGCCGATCTGGTGGCCGCGCTGCCGTTTGGGTTCGATGTGGTGGCCGTCGATCCCGCGCTGGAGCCGGCCAAGCTGCGGGAGTTGACCGCGCGGTGTGCTCTTGATGCCCGATCTGGGTGGCCAGGGCGGAGATTCCAAGGACGAGAACGACCCCGTCCGGGCGCTCAATGCGGCCGTCACGTTTCCCGCGGCGGGTTCGGTGGCGTTCTGGAACCTGGGCACGGGCCTGGGGCGCGATCCTCTCGCCGAGCGTCGCAAGGACGAATTGAAGCGGGTCCGGGCCATTCAAAACGGGTTGCGGGAGCGTCCCAGCGACTTTCCCCGGCTGGCGACGGCCGTTCTCGACGGGGATTTTCCCAAGTACGCCACGCCCGGGCAGAGTCTCGACCTGTTGGGCGTGGAGGCGCAATCGTGGGCCGGCCGCGACCCGCTCGATACGTTTCCCTATCTGGTGCAGCGCCGGCAGTTAACGGCCCTGCGCAAGATCGGCGCACCGTACTGGGCCTGGGTGACGGTTTCCAGTCCGGCGCTGGTGCGCACGGCGGTCTGGGGCGACGATGCCCCGCCGCCCTGGGGCACGCCCAGGGTCCAGCCCGAACAGGTGCGGCTGGGGGTGTACGAGGCGTTGATGGCGGGATACCGCGGGGTCGGTTATCGGGCCGACGCCGATCTGACCCGCCCGCCCGGCCGGGCCGTGCTCTACGAGTTGGCGCTGCTCAATGCCGAGCTCGACCTGGTCGAGCCGATCCTGGCGCAGGGGACCGACCCGATCCCGGTGCTGTCCGTGTTTCCGCCCGATCCGGCCTGGAACATGATGCTCCCGGGCATGGGCCCGAACGGGGCGGTCGGTCAGGGGATGGGGATGATGGGCCAGGCTGAACCGTCGGTGAGTCAGGGGCAGCCGATGATGTCGTTCAAGCGGAAGCCGCCGGCCGAGGTGAAACCCCACAAGTCGATCCGGGCCGCCGCGATCAGCACGCGGGACGGTCGCGGGCGGCTGCTGGTCATCACCGACCTGGCCCCCGGTGCCCAGTGGCAGCCGCCCCAGATGGCGATGAACGACCTGAACCTCACGGTCCCCGGCGTACCCGACGACGCCCAGGCGTTTGTTCTGACCTTCGGCGGCATCAAGGTCCTCGATCAGGAGCACCGCAAGCGCCAGCCCGGCGGCCTGCGGCTGACGCTGGAGGAGTTTGACACGACGGCCTTGATTCTGCTGACGACCGACTTTCCCCAGGCCGACCGCCTCAAGCAGTCGATCCAGGCCATCCGCCCCCGCGCCGTGGACCTGGCTCTGAAGGAGGCGCAGATCCAACTGGAATGGGTGAGCGACCTCAACGGCCGGCTCGCCCGCGACGGCCACACGGTCGTGCAAGCCGCGGAATTATTGGGCCTGGCCGGACGAATGCTCCAGTCGGCCCGCGACGCCCAGGCGCGCGAGGACTATCCGCTGGCCTGGGACGAATCCCGGCGCGTGCTCCGGCCATTGCGGATGCTCATGCGGTCCCATTTCGACCAGGCCGTCGCCGCCATGAGCCAGGCCGCGACCGTCGCCGCGCGAGGCCGCACCGCGCCCAGCCAGGCCGCGCCCGAAATCCTCGTCCCGCCGGTGGCCAGCCCGGCCGCCCTGGCGTTCAACACCCTGCCGCAACATTACGTCTGGTGCGACTGGGTCCGCACCGCCTCCTTCGGCGCCAACCTTCTGCCCAGCGGGGGCTTCGACGGTGCCTCGCCCGATGCTCTTTCGAAGGCCGGCTGGACCGACCCCGGCTACCAGGATTCCAAGCTCAAGACCACCGTCGAGCTCGTCCCGCCCGCCGGCCGGGACAAGAGCGCCCGGAGCGCATCCTCAAGTTCACGGTGGCCCCGGCCGATCCGAACGACCTCGACCACCGCGCGGCCTTCCTGGACCACCCGGCCGCCGCCGTGCGCACGCCGCCGGTCCAGCTCAAGGGGCGGCAGCTTGTGCGGATTCACGTCCTCGTCCAGATGCCGCGCAAGATGCCCCCCGGCGCGGGCGGACTCATCGTCCGCGACTCCCTCGGCGGCGAGCTGCTCCAGTACCGGACGACCGAGGCCATCCCCGACTGGAGCGAAGTGACGCTCTTCCGGCGCATGCCGGCGGACGGCGAGCTGACCGTGACGCTCGGCCTGGCCGGCTTCGGCGTGGCCTACTTCGACGACCTGCGCATCGAGCCGATCAACGCGCTGCACGGCGAGCTGGCGGGATCGGGTTCCCCCCCGGCTTCTCCCGCCGCCCGACCCGCCGCGCCGCGCCCAACCGCCGCGCCAGCGCCGCCGCCCCGCGCAGCGACTTTCTGCGGTGACGCAAGGAAACGGGCCGGCGAAAGCCGATCCTGCCAGCCGCTCTCCGCGCCTCTCGGAGGCTGGCCGGAACGCCCCGGAGTCCGGAGGCTGTACGGTTATTTCATCCTGGCTTCCCGGTGCCGCCATTCCGGCGGCATGGGGGCGGACGCTGATTTCCCCCTTCCGCTTCCAGAGGTGGTATCGCCCCACGGTCCCGATCGGCTGATAATGGGTGCGCAGCTCCTGGAAGCCGGGCGCTCGGGAGAAATACTCGAGGAAATCGAAGCCAGCCAGCGCCGGTGTCGGGGGCACCGTGTCCACGAGCCAGAGCCTGGGGCGGGTGCGCGACAGGTCGGCGACGACCGAGCCGACGAAGGCACGCTCCGGCGCCGTCATCGCCGACCAGGCGTGGTATCCGCCTGGGCCCACCCGCCGTCCTGATAGAAGCCGGGGATCTGCCAGAGCGTCAGATGCCGCGAGGCCCAGCTCACTCTCGTCTCGTTCACGAGCGGGAACCCGGCGCCCGCGTAACTCGAAAACGCGAAGATCGAAGCGCCGGCGGCGTGAAACCGGACTTGCGCTCCGAGTTCGGCGGTGCGCTCCGTCACGGCCGACCAGCGGGCGAGCGTCCACAGGCACGAGACGAGCACGACGGCCACCAGGCCGATCTCCCGACCCCCGCGCCGGACACCGGCCGCGGACGCGCCCCAGGCGGCGGCCAGGCTCACGAGGATCAGGATGCCGGACACCGCCACGGCCGGATACCAGTGGTAGAGCCAGCCTTTCCCCTGGAGATACACGGCGCAGGTCAGGCCCAGCACGGTCACGCTCAAGATGTCCGTCCACTCCGCGGCCAGGCCACGCACCCGCACCCGCGCCCAGGCGATCGCCACGGCCACGATCACCAGGCGCCAGGAACTCGGCCCGAGCAGTGCGCCGTACGGCTGATAGGCCCGGTAGATCCGAGCGCAGGCCCGCGCCAGGGGGAAATATTCGGGCGTCAGCACCACCACGGCGCCCGCATACAGCAGCAGCACGCCGACCACCGCCAGCGCTTGATCCCGCATCGCGATCCGCCCGCCCCGGCGCGACAGCAGGTACAGCTCCACGGCCGCGAACGTGGGCAAAAAGAACGGCTTGAGGCCGAACCCCACGCCGGCCAGCAGACCCGTGCCGATCCCCAGCGGCCGCGAGAGGGTCCCGCCACGAGCCCGCTCGGCCGCGGCATGAAGGTACGGCAGGATCAGGATCAACAGGAGATGCTCGCGCTGGCCGAACATCGGTCTGACATGCACGAGCAGGAAATACGCCTGAGCCAGGATTGCGACCCGTCCCAACCCGGCCGGCAGCAGCGTCGCGGTCAGCCGGGCACAAAGTGCCAGAGACACGGCAATCAGCCCCAGCACGACGAGCGGAAACAGCACCAGCGCGGGGATGCCGAGCAACCGCGCGACCGCCTCGACGGTCATGCTCAGCGCGAGGATCAGGGGCGGATTGACCTCGACGATATCGACGTACAACCGCGCGCCGTCGAGCACGCGTCCGGCCGCATACAGATACCAGGCCACATCGAAGTTCGTCGGCAGCACCAGGGCTTGATAGGCGCCGCATGCCCCGATCCCCGCGAGCAAGACCGCGAACCATCCCGCCGAGGGCCAGACGCCCGTCGCCGGCCCGCGCCTCGGGGAGGGCCACCGGGACGCGACTCAGAGATCGACACACCCCACTGAGAGCTGCCATCGCCACGCCACCACACCACACCGGTCGGCCGCAGAATCCCCCCTCGCTCCACCACTGGTCCCGAGGGCGGCCCTCTCAACTCTAGGACCCGTTTTCCGGAACCGGCGCGCTGGATGGACAAGCCGCCCGTACCACCCGCCGACTGTCGTCATGTCAGGATGATGGTACAATGACCTCGGAGGAAACGATGACGACCCTCACCCCAGAACAACGGCAGCTCATAGAGCAGGCGGGCATCGAACCCGTCCGTGTGGAAGACCCGACAACCGGGGCCGAGTACTTCATCATCCGGTCGGATGTGTATCGAAAGATGCGTGAGCTGGTCGCGATCGAGCATGTGGACCGCTCTTTGTACGAGTACCAGGATTACCGCCCCCTCGATGCGCATCCTTGACCGGCTGCCGATCTATCAGCAACCCACCATCATTGCCGCCCAACGGGAGGCGGTGCAGATCTGGCGGAATCAGATCATCGTGTGGGTGTCGATCAACGATGTCTTGCGGCCGTTTCCGGCCATTCTCGATACGGGGCATTCGCACAATTTCGCCATCGCGCGCCGACATCTTCGGCAATGGAGCGGGGCCGAGCCGAGGCAGATCGGCGAAATCAAGCTGGACGGGGAGACGATCCCCCAGTTCGCGGCGGACGTGTGCATCCATCGCAACAGAAGAGGGCGGCACGAGTTGAAGGGCGACAGCTACCCGCTCGCGATGGATCAGGGCATCTCGGTCCTGCCCGATGATTCCGCCGCGGCACCTCGGTTGCCCCTCCTCGGTATCCGGACAATCATGGCCAACAAGCTGACACTCGTCATTGACGGAAAACAGAAGGCGGTGACGCTCCGCACGGCAGGCTGGTTCTGACGATTTGCCCGCGGCCTGTCTCTTGGGCCGCCGCCGGGCCGCGCCCGAGTTGGGCCAAAGCCATCAGGATCAGCCAGACGGCCATCGGCAACAGCACAACCTGGACACAGCGACCTATCCAACCCATATTCAGCGATAGCGCAGTCAAGACACGCAGACCGTCCGGGTTCACGTACAGGGCCAGGAGCAGAAGCACGGCCACACAGGAGGAGGCCCGTCGGCGCGGCCCGTCGTTTCCTCGGCCCTCAAGAGCGCGAAGACGATCGGCAGAACGAGCAGCACGAGGTCATAGACCCGGTGGTACAGAAAGAGCGTCGCAAAGAGCGCCACCAGCGCACAGGCGTGATCGCGCCGCCACCGGCCGCGCACGACCCGTTGCGCCAGGGCCAGGCCGAGTCCCGCGAGGAGGACGAGTTGAAGACGCGGGATCAGGATCCGGTCGCGCAGCCCGAGCCGGTACAGCGCATGGTCGATCCCGACCAGGCTGGCCTGCGCGGGGCCGTCGTAGGCGTAGTCGTTGACGTGGCCGGGTTCGAATGACGTGCGAATCGTCGCCAGCGTCGCGTGACAACGCGCCGGAAGCTGCGAAAGGGGGCCGGTCGCCAGGCAGAAGGCCAGGGTGCAGAGGCTCAGGCTCAGCCAGGTCCGCCCGTCCCGGCGCCTCAAGAAGAGGACCAGGAACGGCAGCATCGTGTTGACCTTGATCGTGGCGACCGCCAGCCAGAACCCGGCCTGCGCCGGCCGGTTCCGTCCCTGGGCGTGCAGCGCGGCGAGGAGCGCAACAGCCATCAGCAAGGAAACCTGCCCCAGCGCCAGGCCCATGCCGTGACTGCACGAGAGGCACAGGGCGGCCGTCAGGATCGCCCGTCGGAAGCCGGGCAGCCGCGGCGCGTCGGCGCCCCCCTGGGCGCGCAAGGCCGCTTGCGCCAGGGGCACCAGGCCCAGCATGCCCAGCGCGTTGACGAGGGTCCAGACCGGAGCGCTGGTCCGTAGCGGCAAGACAGCGAAGAGGCGGAAGAGCGGCCCGGCCGTCGGCGGGTTCAAGGTCGGGTCGTGCTCACCCCAGGGGTCGGTGCCGTAATCGTCCCGTCCGGCCGCCAGGTTGTGGCCGACCCACCAGAACCGCTTGAAATCGTAGGGCAGCCGCCAGGTCGCCCACGTCCAGGCGAGCGCGAAGACAATGCCGCCGACCGCCGCCATCCGGAACACCAGGATGCGCCTCGGCCGCGCCAGAGTCGCCCAGACGGCGGTCAACAGGACGGCCGCGACCACCGCATCATAGATCCAGCCGGGGACGGGATTCATGACGGCCCCGGGTGTACTGGCCGGGGGCCACGCTGTCCAGGCCGGTTTGGGTCTCGTAGAGGGCACGGCCCACCCTCTTCCAACGGGGAGGGTGGCCGCCACCCTCGAAGTGCCTCAACCGTCGATGCACTCGCTCAACGGGTAGGAACCGAGGATCTCCAGCCGCTCGCAGCGCTTGCGGACCAGATCGAGGGCCTTGGTCACGGGGGCGTCCTGGGCGTGGCCCTCGACGTCGATGAAGAACAGGTACGTCGGCTTGCCGTCGGAGGGGACGTCGGCGCTGGGAAACGACTCGATCCAGGTCAGGTTCACGCCGTTCTTGACCAACGGCTCGATCACCTTCAAGAGCGAGCCGACCACGTGCGGCAGGCGGAGCATCAGCGTGGTCTTGTCGTGGCCGGTGGTGCGGCTCTCGCTCTGCTCGGCGATGATGGCGAAGCGGGTGACGTTGTGCCGCTGGTCCTCGATGTTCTCGGCCAGGATGTTCAGGCCGTAGGCGGCGGCGGCCGGGTGGCTGGCGATGGCCGCGGCGAATTCCTCGCGTGCGGCATGCTCGGCGGCGATGGCCGTCGAGGCCACGTCCACCAGCCGCACGTTCGGCAGGTTCTTCGCCAGCCAGTGCCGGCACTGCGAGAGCGGCTGGGCCTTCGAATAGATGCGCTGAATCTCGCCCCAACCGCACTGCGCCATCAAGCAATGATGGATGCGCAGGCGGACCTCGGCCCGGATCTTGAGGTTGGGCATGCGGGCGAACATGTCGAGCGTGTCGGCGATGCGTCCGTCGGTGGAGTTCTCCAGGGGGACGATGCCGAACTGGACCTGGCGGCGGTTGACCTCCTCGAAGACGGCCGCGATCGAGCCCAGGGGGACGTGTTCGACCGCATTGCCGAACTTGGCCACGGCGGCCAGGTGGCTGTAGCTGTACTTCGGCCCCAGGCAGGCCACGCGCAAGGTGCGCTGCAAGGCCCGGCTGCCGCTCATCAGCTCGCGGAAGATCAGGCGCAACGTCTCGGGCGGCAGCGGTCCCCGGCTGGTGGCCAGCACGCCCGTGAGCACGTCCTCCTCGCGGGCCGGCGACCAGACCTCCAGCCCTTGCCGATCCTTCAACTGGCCGATCTGGGCGGCGATCTCGGCGCGGCGGTTTAGCAAGGCGACGAGGTCGCGGTCGAGGTGGTCGATCTCCGATCGCAGACCGACCAGAGTCGGCGTGCGCTTGGCATCCCCCCGGCGCGAGGACGGACGCCCGGACGAAGCCGCAGACGGTGAACTAGAGGCAGGCTTGCGGGCCATGGGCGATCCCGGCGGGCAGGGCGCGAAGAACCGTTCCTAAACTTTAGCATAATCTGTGGATACAGGAGCCGGAGGGAGCCTGTCAAGGGGCGCGCTCCGGCCAAAGCCCACAACGCGCGTCAGATCTGGACCACCGCCGCGCCGGGACGTTTGCAGTTCGCCCATGACTCGCTAAGATAGCGCTCATGGGGCCAGATCCCGGCCCGCTCCCCGCCGGAATGCCAATTTGACAGAACGTCCGCGACCCCCCGGACAAGGGGTGCCAATCTGGCGGCAAGCCCCGGAATTCCCCTGTCGTCGTGCAGGTACAGTGCGAAGAAACTTGTTTTCAGCCAGCAGCTTAAGAGATATTGACCATTCCTCCGAAAACCGGCATGAAACCTGCTTTGCGGGGAAGTGAGATGTCCGGCCTGGCGCCCGGCGAACAGGCATCGGTCCGGTGTGTGGCGTCGTGGCCGTTGCGCCGCGGGACGCCGGAAAGGAGAACAGCACGTGGCAGAAGGTGAAAAGATCATTGGGATCGACCTGGGGACGACCAACAGCGTGGTCGCGGTGATGGAAGGCGGCGATGTGACCGTCATCGCCAACCAGGAGGGCAGCCGCCTGACGCCTTCGGTCGTCGCCTTCACCCCCAAGGGCGAGACCCTGGTCGGCGAGCCGGCCAAGCGGCAGGCCGTGACCAACCCCAGGGGGACGGTCTACTCGATCAAGCGGTTCATGGGCCGCCGGCACAGCGAGGTCGGTACCGAAGAGAAGATGGTCCCCTACAAGGTCGTCGGGGGCGCCGACGACTACGTCAAGGTCGAGGTCCGGCGGCAAGGATTACACGCCCCCGGAGATCTCGGCGATGATCCTCCGCAAGCTCAAGGAGGCCGCCGAGAGCTACCTCGGCCACAAGGTCCGCAAGGCGGTGATCACCGTCCCGGCCTACTTCAACGACAGCCAGCGGCAGGCGACCAAGGACGCCGGCCAGATCGCCGGCCTGGAGGTCGCGCGGATCATCAACGAGCCGACCGCCGCGGCGCTGGCCTACGGCCTGGACAAGAAGAAGAACGAGAAGATCGCCGTCTTCGACCTCGGCGGCGGCACCTTCGACATCTCGATCCTCGACGTCGGCGACGGCGTCTTCGAGGTCCTCTCGACCAACGGCGACACCCACCTCGGCGGCGACGACTGGGACGAGGCGCTGATCAACCACATCGCCGACGAGTTCAAGAAGGAGCAGGGCATCGACCTGCGCAAGGACCAGATGGCCCTGCAGCGGCTCAAGGAAGCCGCCGAGAAGGCCAAGAAGGACCTGTCGTTCCAGGCCCAGGCCGACATCAACCTGCCGTTCATCACGGCCGACGCGACCGGCCCCAAGCACCTGACGATGACCATCAGCCGGGCCCAGTTCGAGAAGCTGACCGACAAGCCTCTTCGAGCGCTGCCGCGGGCCGGTCCTGAAGGCCCTCGAGGACGCCAAGCTCAAGCCGTCGGACATCGACGAGGTGGTCCTGGTCGGCGGCTCGACCCGGATGCCCCGGGTCCAGCAGATCGTCAAGGAGATCTTCGGCAAGGAGCCGCACAAGGGCGTCAACCCCGACGAGGTCGTCGCCGTCGGCGCGGCCATCCAGGGCGCGGTGCTCACCGGCGACGTCAAGGACCTGCTCCTGCTCGACGTCACGCCCGCTGTCGCTCGGCCTGGAGACCAAGGGCGGCGTCATGACCGTCCTCGTCGCCGCGGAACACGACGATCCCGACCGAGAAGAAGGAAACCTTCACCACGGCCGACGACAACCAGACGGCCGTCACGATCAAGGTCTACCAGGGCGAGCGGCCGATGGCCGGCGACAACCGCCTGCTGGGCGAGTTCAACCTCGAAGGCATCCCGCCCGCGCGGATGGGCGTGCCCCAGATCGAGGTCGCCTTCAACATCGACGCCAACGGCATCCTCAACGTCACGGCGCGCGACAAGGGGACGGGCAAGGAGCAGACGATCAAGATCGAGTCCTCCGGCGGCCTGAACAAGGACGAGATCGAGCGGATGAAGCGCGACGCCGAGTCGCACGCCGCCGAGGACAAGCGCAAGCGCGAGCTGGCCGAGGCCCGCAACACGGCCGAGCAGCGGGTCTACCAGCTCGAGAAGCTGCTCGAGGAGAACAAGGACAAGCTGGCCGAGAGCCGACCGCAACGCCCTGCGTGCGGCGCATCGACAAGGTCAACGAGGCCAAGAAGGGGGATGATCCGGCCGCCATCAACCGGGCCGTCGACGAGCTCCGCAAGGCCAGCCAGGCGATGGCCGAGCACCTCTACGCGGCCTCGGCGGCCGCGCCGGGAGCGGCCCCGGGTGGCGGGGCGGCCGGCGACGGCAACGCCCCGCCGGACGGAGCTCGGCCGGGAAGCCCGACGACGTCATCGACGTCGAGTTCGAAAAGAAGTAAACTAGAAATCTCAAGAGCCGCGTGCGATCGAGCCCTCGAGTCGAACGGTGCTCGTGACTCGAGGGCTCGATTGCCCATTTGGGTGAAGGCGAAGGGGAGGCCGGCCGATGTCCCTTGAGAATGCGCGCATGGCGTATCCGATCCTGGTCCGGCTGGCCCGAGAACTCTCCCAGGCCGTGCGCGAGCAACGCACCTTGATCTGGATCTCGTACGACGATTTCTGCCTGAAGTGCAGCGAGGTCGGCATCAAGGAGACGCCCCGGACGATCACCAGCAAGCTGCTCAAGCCGCTCCAGGCGGTCTGTCTGGAGCACAAGCTGCCCGATCTCTCCGCGCTGATCATCCAGAAACCCAAATCGCGCAGCACCGGCAACCTCGTGCCGCCCGTCCGACGGCTGGTGGGAGCCCTACGTCGCGAGCGAGGGCGCCACCGTCGGCGACGTGAAATTCTGGTTCGAGCACTACCAGGCCGCCCGCGATTACGAGGGCTGGCCCGAGGCCCCGTTTTTCTGAGATCCGGTCATGGCGACGCCAACCGTCGTGATGGTGTCCCCGCGCGCCCCGGTCCCGGACGCGCCGGCGGGGGCAGGCGCGAAGGTCTACGACCGCTCCTCGTTCGGGGGGGATTTCCTCGTCACCATCCCGAACCAGACGGCCGAGGACTTTGAGCGCGATGCGCCCGAGAACCAGTTCTGCGAGTATTTCGCCGGGACCATCTACATGCCCTCGCCGGTGTCCGATCGGCATCAGGAGCTCACAAGGTTCTTTCTGGTCCTGCTGGATTTGTTCTGTGGCGAGCGCTGCCCGGGCCAGGTTTTGATGGGCCCGGCGGTCCTGCGGCTTGGCGAGGAGTACAAGCCCGAGCCGGATGTCTTCGTTCGTCGCGCCGAGCCTGGCGGAGAGCCGAAAGCGGTCCTGGTCCTCGAGGTGCTCTCGCCGTCGAATCGGGGATACGATCTCGACTTCAAGAGTGCGTTTTACCGCAATGCGGGGATCCCCGAAGTCTGGTATGTGGATGATCGTGACAAGGTGTTCTTCGTCGATCGGCGCGCGGATGACGGGTATCGCCGGGAGCGGTTGACCGGCGGACGGATCGTCTCGACGAGCCTGCCGGGGTTCTGGATCGACATGGACTGGCTCTGGAGCGACCCGTTGCCGAACCGCCTGCGTTGCCTCGAAACCATCCTGGCCGGGCCACCACCGGCCTGAACCACGGCGCTGGCCATGTTCGACCTGGACGACGCGATCCGCCGCGCCTGGCCCGTGCTCCGGGAGGCCATCCGGATGCGCCGGACAGTCACCTACACGGAACTGGCCGGTCGCGCCGGGCCCCCCTTGCACCGTCGGCACCTGCACCGGCAGCTCTTGATCCCGCTCTCGGAGCGTTGCCGGCGCGCGGGGCTTCCCGACCTCGCCGCGCTGGTCGTGCGCCAGGATACCGGCATGCCGGGCGCCGGTTGGCACGCGCCGTGCGTCTCGGCCGATCCGGCCGGCACGTGGGCGACCGCGCTGGAGACGTGCTTCCTCCATCCCTGGCCTTTGGCTCTCCCGGCGGCCCTCTTTTCAGCCCCGAAGGGGCGGCAGTGAATAGCCCGGGGCGTCAGCCCCGGGAACTGAGGAACGGCGCAAACTCCTCCTCTGCCCAGCCCCGCAGGGGCGGCAGGATTCCCGGCGGCATCGGATCTTCCGTCGCCCCTGCGGGGCTGGGGAGGGGGATATTGGCCGCGTGTCGCGGTCCCGGGGCTGACGCCCCGGGCTATGTACTGCCGCCCCTTCGGGGCTGAAACCAAACGCAGCAGAGAGCCAAAGATGGCACGCAAACCGCGAACAAAAGGGAACAAACATGGCATTTCGTTTCGATAAACTGACCCTCAAGAGCCAGGAAGCGGTCCAGAAGGCCCAGGCGCTCGCGCAGGAGCGCGGCCACCAGCGGCTCGAGCCGATGCACCTGCTGGCCGCCCTGCTCGACCCCGAGCAGATGGTGGTCCGCTCGCTGCTGAGCCAGCTCGGCGTCAACCCGCCGCAGGTCCTCAAGGCGGCCGAGGAGGGGCTCGAACTCGCTGCCCAAGGTCACCGGCGGCGAGACGACGATCGGCCCCGACCTCGACCGCGTGCTCGACGCCGCCGCAGGCCGAGGCCGACCGGATGAAGGACCAGTTCGTCTCGGTCGAGCACCTGCTGCTCGGGCTCTGGTGAAGGTCAAGAGCAAGGCGCAGGACCTCCTCGAACGCGCTCGGCATCGACCGAGAAGGACGTGCTCCAGGCGCTCCAGAAAGTCCGCGGCGGCCAGCCGGTGACCGACCAGAATCCCGAGGACAAGTACCAGGCCCTGGAACGCTACGGCCGCGACCTCGTCGAGCTCGCCCGCGACGGGCAAGATGGACCCGGTCATCGGCCGCGATCGCGAGATCCGCCGCGTCGTCCAGGTCCTCAGCCGGCGGACCAAGAACAACCCGGTGCTGATCGGCGAGCCGGGCGTCGGCAAGACGGCGATCGTCGAGGGGCTGGCCCAGCGGATCGTCTCGGGCGACGTGCCCGAGAGCCTGCAGAACCGCAAGGTGATCGCGCTCGACATGGGCGCCCTGGTCGCCGGCACCAAGTTCCGCGGCGAGTTCGAGGAGCGGCTCAAGGCGGTCCTCAAGGAGGTCACCGCAGTCCGAGGGCCGGATCATCCTGTTCATCGACGAGCTGCACCTGGTCGTCGGCGCGGGCAAGGCCGAGGGCTCGATGGACGCGGCCAACCTGCTCAAGCCGGCCCTGGCGCGCGGCGAGCTGCGCTGCATCGGCGCGACGACGCTCGACGAGTATCCGCGAGCACATCGAGAAGGACCCCGCCCTGGAGCGGCGGTTCCAGCCGGTCTTCGTCGGCGAGCCGACGGTCGAGGACACGATCGCCATCCTCCGCGGCCTGAAGGAGCGGTACGAGGTCCACCACAAGGTCAAGATCAAGGACTCGGCCCTGGTCGCCGCGGCCAAGCTCGCCGTCGCGCTACATCACCGACCGCTTCCTGCCCGACAAGGCGATCGACCTGGTCGACGAGGCCTCCAGCCGGCTGGCGATGGAGCTCCAGTCGGTCCCGACCGAGATCGACGTCGCTCCAGCGCCGGCTGCTCCAGCTCCAGCTGGCCGAGCGGATGCTCGCAGAACGAGGAGGAGGAGCACGCCCGCGAGCGGCTCGCCGAGGTCGAGGAGGAGATCGCAGCAGGTCGAGAAGGAGCTCCAGGACCTGCGCGGCCAGTGGGAGATGGAGAAGTCCGGGCCTGGGCGACGTCCAGAAGCTCCGCGAGCGGCTGGCGGCGGTCAAGATCGAGTACAAGCCGGGCCTGGGACGAGATCCGGCAGATGCAGCAGCGCGGCGAGCGGCCCGACGAGAAGCATCTACCAGGACCTGGCCGAGCTCGACGCCGAGCGCAAGGACCTCGGAGAAGCGGATCGCCCAGGCCGAGGCGCTCGGCGACGGCCAGCCCGAAGGACGGCCAGCGGCTGCTCAAGAAGGAGGTCGACTCCGAGGAGATCGCCGAGGTCGTCAGCCAGTGGACCGGCATCCCCGTCGCCAAGATGCTCACCACCGAGCGCGAGAAGCTGCTGAAGCTCGAGGACCAGATCCACCTGCGGATGGTCGACCAGGACGCGGCCGTCAAGGCCGTGGCCGACGCCGTCCGCCGCAGCCGCGCCGGGCTTGCAGGACCCGAACCGGCCGATCGGCTCGTTCCTGTTCCTCGGCCCGACCGGCGTGGGCAAGACCGAGCTGGCCAAGGCCCTGGCCGAGTTCCTCTTCGACAGCGAGACGGCCATGGTCCGGCTCGACATGAGCGAGTTCGGCGAGCGGCACAACGTCGCCCGGCTGATCGGCGCCCCGCCGGGCTACGTCGGCTACGAGGAAGGCGGCCGGCTCACCGAGGCGGTCCGCCGCCGGCCCTATTCGGTCGTCCTGCTCGACGAGATCGAGAAGGCCCACCGCGACGTCTTCAACGTCCTGCTCCAGGTCCTCGACGACGGCCGGCTGACCGACGGCCAGGGCCGGACGGTCGACTTCCGCAACACGGTCATCATCATGACCTCGAACCTCGGCAGCCAGGTGATCGCCGAGCTGGCCGGCACGCGGCGACGAGGCGCGGATCCGGCCGCGAGGTGCATGAACGTCCTCAAGCGCGGAGTTCCTCCCCGAGTTCCTCAACCGGATCGACGAGACGATCATCTTCCACCCGCTCGGCATGGAGGAGCTGACCAAGATCGTCGACATCCAGCTCCGGCGGCTCCAGGCGCAGCTCGACCGAGGCCGGGCTGACGCTCCAGGTCACCGACGAGGCCAAGGCAGCAGCTGGCCGAGGAGGGCTTCGACCCGGCCTACGGCGCCCGGCCGCTCGAAGCGGGTCATCCAGCAGCGGCTGGCCAACCCGCTGGCCAACCTCCTGCTCGCCGGCCAGGCTGCGGACGGCAGCACCGTTCACATCGACTGGAATGGCCACGACTTCACCTTCAACGTCACCCAGCCGGCGGCCACCTCCTGACGGGTGCGTCTTGCCGGGTGCGTCGAGTCCGCGCCGATGCACCTCCTTTTTCGCGTCTCGGAGGGCTGGTTTTCTGGGCTTTTCCATGTAGTGGCGGCCGTCTCGGCCGCTCCGGAGAGAATGGGGCCCGGAGCGGCCGAGACGGCCGCCGCTACACAGAAAAGACGGACGTCCGACGGGGGACGCGAAACACGCACGAACGACCGCGGGAAACGGGCCGGTCACCGACCGTAAGCTCTTGTTCCGTCAGCCCTTTCACTCCTCCCGCCAGTGGCTAGGATCGGTCTCTGGCGCCGGCCTTGTGCGCGGCTCTTTTGTGTACCGTCAGCCGCTCGTAAGTCCTGGATTCATCGATGGTTCCGCTCCTTCCGCGCGGCGCTTTCCGCGGTCTCTTTCGGCGCGCCTCTCGGGACCGCGCCCGAGGCGTCCGCGACGGCCGCAGGGCCGCTCTGGGTTCGTTTGTGCATTTTACGCAACATATTGTCAAAGACCACATTATGTCAAGTTGTGCGGCCTCTCTCGTCGCCCTCGGGGCGGACGACGAACCGGCCGTCGCGTGCTGGGCCTTCCGATGAGGATACTATCGTTGGGACCCGCGCGGGAATTTTCCCCATCCGCGCAGGCGGGCCGAAACTTCGACCTGGCCTTCTGGCTCCCGTCTCCAAAAAAAAGACCGACCGGAACCGACCCTCGCGACGGCCACCTCTCCCATAGCCGTTTTGATGATCGATTCCGGTCGGTACACTCAGGGCGTCGGCATTTCGGCCGGCGCCGTTAGAGGAGGGGGGCGGGCGGGGGGGTCGTGCGAGGCTTCCCGCCCGCCCCTTGGCGGTAGGCAAAACCCGACCCGAGAGCCGAGCTCACCGTCGCCACTGGGGAGTGATTGCTTCGGATCGGTCGCCTCCTGGGGTAAGCTAAGCTGATCCGCCGGTCAGGACGAAAAGAGGCAGGAGCAAGGCCGATGCCAAACCCACGATCTGTTCCCTGGACCGTGCCGTCAGCCTCCGTTCGGTCCTGGGCATTGTGTTTTAAGTCCAGAAATCATCGGACCTTATGAACAGACTACGAACAGATCGGGGTTCTTCGGGAATCGATCTGGAGGGGCCGCCGTCGCGGCCAAGGTATTAGGCAGGTCGGCCCGGGATTCGTGCAATTCGCGCGCGGCCGGGCCCGAGGCCATGATGGAGGATGAGCGTGGGCGGGAACGAGGTGGGGGCGCTGCCGCCCGGGTTCGAGCGGGCGCTGGCGAGCTGGGTGAAACGGGGCCAGAGCGCGCCCTTGGAGGCGTGGTTCCGGGGCGAGATCGGGGCGGAGGGCGTGCCGGCGCGCGTTCCCGTGGCGTGCTGGTGGCGCTGTCTCGAAGCGCTCGATGGGGCCTGGTCGTCGCCGGCCTCGACCGCCCTCCGCGACGGCGCGCGCGCCTTGCTGGGATCGGCCCTGCGCTGGTCGCGGCCGGACGGGTCGGCGCTGTTCGATCCGCCGGAGCTTGGGGAGAACCGCGCGGAGCTGGCCCGGCGTTGGGCCGCGGTGCTGGGCGACGCCCGTCTGGAGAGCGTGGTTCAGCGCTGGTGGCCGGATCGTCCAGGACGGAAGCCGGCGCTGCCGCTGCCTCTGCCCGCACTGGCGTTGGCGAAAGCTCCGCTGGCGCTGCTGCGCCCGGACTGGAACCGGGACGGCGATCTCCTGGCCGTGGACCACCGCGACCCGGGCCTCGGCACGAAGGTCAGCCTGCGCCGCCCAGGGGCAGGATCTGGTCGGTCCCTCCTGGAGCGGCGCGACCGGTCCCGCGCGGACCACTTTCTGGAAGACCGGCGCCGGCGCCGACCTGTTCGAGTGGACCTGCCGGCGCGGCGCGGCGCGGATCGTCCGCACGGCGGCCCTGCTCCGCGGCCGACACCTGGCCTTGCTGGCCGAACAGGTGGACGGTCCCGATCCTCTCGACGCGCTCCGGCTGGACCTCGCGCCGCCCATTGGCTTGGAGCCCTCCGCGAAGGGAACGCCCCTTGTCCACCTCCGGGCCGTGGCGAACGTCCGGGCGGATGTCCTCCCCCTCGGCTTGTCTTGCGCCAGGACAGAAAGGGCTGGCGGCCGGTCCCGGCCAGCTTGTGTTGACGCAACCGACGCCCGCGCGGCGCGCGTGGGTGCCGTTGCTGTTCTGCTGGGACCGGGACCGCAACCGGCGCGGGGCCTTCTGGAGGACCCTGACCGTCACGGAACGGTCGCGCATCTGCGGCCCGGAAGTTGCCGTTGCCTTCCGCGTCGGCTGGGGATTGAGCGACAGCCTGGTCCTCTACCGCAGCCTCGCCCGGCCCGCCACCCGGGCCTTTCTGGGCTGCCAGACCTCGGCACGCTTCCTCATCGGACTCTTCTCCCGGGCCGGCAAGCTCACGCCGCTGGTTTCGATCGAGTAGGAGACTGTCCGGGAAGTCCGATCTCAGAGGCTATCCGGGAAGTCTGGTTTTAGCCCCGAAGGGGCGGCCGCGTGTAGCCAGGGGCGTCAGCCCCTGGAAACGGGACCGCGACCGCGCCATTCGCCTCCGCAGCCCCGCAGGGGCGACGGAAGCCGTGGCGCCGCTTCGCCTTCTGTCGCCCCTGCGGGGCTGTGGAGGGGCGCCGTGACGCGTCGTTCACCCCACCAGGGGCTGACGCCCCTGGCTCTGCGCTGCCGCCCCTTCGGGGCTTTCCGGATAGCCTCTTAGCCCCGAAGGGGCGGCAGTGAATAGCCCAGGGCGTCAGCCCTGGGAACCGGAGCGCCGCGTCAGAAACCCTCTCCGCCGGAGCCCCGGCTCCGCTGGACCTTCTGTCGCCCCTTCGGGGCTGCGGAGGAGGATTCATGTCGCGACGTCCACCGACCCAGGGCTGACGCCCTGGGCTATTCACTGCCGCCCCTTCGGGGCTAAGACCAGATTTCCCAGATCCAAGGGCCGCCGAAAAACTCCAGAAGAGGCCTTGACAGGTCGATGATGGAGCGCGCGTAGTATGATGATCTTCGATAGATCACTGGCCGCTCTATCAAGGAATTACGAGCGAGGGCCCGTCTTGGGGTGCTCGCGGTGCGCGGGTTTGCGGCGTAATTCCGCGGATTTTTTGGGGTTACGGGCGGCGGGGAGTGCGGTTAGGGTCATGCAGCTCGAAGCGTTGAAAATCTTCTGCGACGTCGTGCGCTGGGCGAGCTTTTCGCGCGGGGCGGCCGAGAACCGCATCTCGCAGTCGTCGGCGAGCCACGTGGTCCATGAGCTGGAGAAGCGGCTCGACGTGAAGCTCATCGACCGCTCGAAGCGCCCGCTGGTGCCGACCGCGCCGGGGCGGATGTACTACGAGGGGTGCCGCGAGCTGGTGGCCCGTTACTTCGAGCTGGAGAACCGGGTCAAGGCCGCGCGGGACGGGCAGCCGGTGGTGGGGACGGTGCGGGTGGCGGCCATTTATTCGGTCGGCCTGCTGCACATGAACCACTATCTGGAAGAGTTCGCGATGCTCTATCCGGGCGCCGAGGCGCGGATGGAGTATCTGCACCCGACCCGCATCGTCGAGGAGGTCCGCCAGCGTCATGCCGAGCTGGGCATCCTCTCCTTTCCGCGCAAGTGGTCCGATCTGGTGGTGATTCCCTGGCGGGATGAGCGCATGGTCCTGGCCGTCCATCCGCGCACCCGCTGGCCGGGGCCGCGTCGATCTCGGTGCGGGAGCTGGACGGGATGAAGCTGGTCGCGTTCGACCCGGCGCTGTCGATCCGGCGTGCGACCGATCGCTTCCTGCGCCAGCACGCCGTGCAGGTCGAGACCGTCCTGGAGTTTGACAACATCGAGAACATCAAACGCGCCGTGGAACTCCCCGGCGGCGCGGCGATCCTGCCCGAGCCGACGCTGGCGCCGAACGCGACGCCGGCACGATCGCGGCGATTCCCTTCCACGACGTCCTGCTGACGCGTCCTGTGACCATCATCCATCGGCGGGGCGATCTGGGGCTGGCCGCATCTCGTCTCCTTCAACTCCTGGTCGGTGATCACCCGCCGACGGCCGCAACATCTCCCCGAAAATGCGTGGCGGTGGGGGAACCCTCCTGACCTATCTGTTCGAGCGACCCGGACGGCCGCTCCCAACCAACTCTCCCAGCCTCCGAATCCATCCAGACGACCGCCTGAGTGGGCCGAAGGAGTCGGCCGCCAGTGAAAGGGAACGACCATGAGTAGTGGCATGCCGGCGACCCAGGGCCTCTACGACCCTCGGTTCGAACACGATAGCTGCGGTGTCGGTTTCGTGGTCGATCTGAAGGGCCGCAAGTCGCACCAGATGATCCGCGACGGCATCACGGCCCTGAACAACTTGAACCATCGCGGCGCCTGCGGCTGCGAAGTCAATACGGGGGACGGCGCCGGCCTCCTCATCCAGGTGCCGCACGCCTTCCTGAAAGCCCGCTGCGCCGCGCTCGGCATCGACCTGCCCGCGCCGAGCGGTACGGCGTCGGCGCGTTCTTCGCCTCGAAGGACCCCGCGCCAGGCCGCCGGCCAACAACTCTTCGAGCGCATCGTCGCCGAGGAGGGTCAGCGGTTTCTGGGCTGGCGCCCCTTGAAGACCGACCACACGCCCGTCGGCGCCAGCGCCCGGGCCGTCGAGCCGGCCATGTTCCACGCCTTCGTCGCCAGCACGTACGGCGACGACGCGGACCGCTTCGAGCGCAAGCTCTACGTCATCCGCAAGCGGTTCGAAGCCGAAAGGGCCAATCTGGACGACGCCAAGACCTTCTACTTCGCCAGCCTGTCCTGCCGGACGCTGGTCTACAAGGGCATGCTCACGCCCAGCCAGTTGCCGGTCTACTACGCCGACGACCTCGACGACCCGCGCCTGGAAAGCGCCCTGTGCATGTTCCACTCGCGGTTCTCGACCAACACCTTCCCGAGCTGGGAGCTGGCGCACCCGTACCGGATGATCTCGCACAACGGCGAGATCAACACCCTGCGCGGCAACATCAACTGGATGCGCGCCCGCGAGGCGCTATTCGCCTCGAAGCTCTACGAGCCGGGCGATGTCGAGAAGCTCCGGCCGGTCATCCGCGAGGGCGCCTCCGACACCGCCTGCCTGGACAACGCCATCGAGCTCCTGACCCGCTCGGGCTTCGGCCTGGCGCGGACGATGATGATGCTGATTCCGGAAGCCTGGGAAAATCACGAGTCGATGCCCCAGGTCAAGAAGGACTTCTACCAGTACCACGGCTGCCTGATGGAGCCCTGGGACGGCCCGGCGTCGATCAGCTTCACCGACGGCAAGGTCATCGGCGCGACGCTCGACCGCAACGGCCTGCGTCCCAGCCGGTACTGCGTCACCAAGGACGGCCGCGTTTTGATGGGTTCCGAGAACCGGCATGCTGCCGATCCCGCCCGACCAGATCGAGTTCAAGGGCCGCCTCGAACCGGGCCGCATGTTCCTGATCGACATGGAGCAGGGCCGTATCATCGGCGACGAGGAGCTCAAGCTCGGCCTGGCCAGCGCCGCGCCTTACGGTGAGTGGCTCAAGGAGCACATGGTTTCCCTCGCCGACGTGCCGCTCGTCGGGCCGGTGCTCGAACCCGATCACTCCACGCTCTTGCACCGGCAGCAGGCCTTCGGCTACACGCTGGAAGATCACAAGTACATCCTCGGCCCGATGGCCAACAACGCCGAGGAGGCCACCGGCTCGATGGGCAACGACGCGCCGCTGGCGGTTCTTTCCGAGCGGGCGCAGCCGATCTTCAACTATTTCAAGCAGCTTTTCGCCCAGGTGACCAACCCGCCGCTGGACGCGATCCGCGAAGAGGTCGTCACGTCGGTCCTGACCTGCAGCGGCCCCGAGGGCAACCTGCTGGAGCCGGCGCCCGGGAGCTGCCATCGAATCCTGCTGGAGTCGCCCATTCTCGATAACGACGAGCTGGCGCGGCTCGAGCACCTCGACGGCTGGCGCGGCTTCAAGGCGGTGACGCTGCCCATGCTCTTCCCGGCCGCTGCGGGCGTTGCCGGCCTGGAGCAGCGGCTCGAAACGATCTTCACCGAGGCCGAGCAGGCCATCCGTAACGGCGCTGACCTGATCGTCCTCTCGCACCGCGAGGTGACCAAGGACATGGCGCCGATCCCGTCGCTGCTGGCCTGCGCCGGGCTGCACCATCACCTCGTGCGCCAGGGCTTGCGCACCCAGGCCGGCTTGATCCTCGAATGCGGCGATGCCCGCGAGGTCCATCACTTCGCCCTCTTGCTGGGTTATGGCGCGGGGGCGATCAATCCTTACGTCGCCTTCGAGACGCTCGACGACCTGATCAAGCTGAACCTGGTCAAGGAGGGCGTCACCCACGCCGAGGCCGTTCAGCGCTACCGCAAGGCGATCAAGAAGGGCGTCATCAAGGTGATGTCCAAGATGGGCATCTCCACCATCCAGAGCTACCGAGGCGCCGAGATCTTCGAGGCGATCGGCCTGAACAGCGCTTTCGTGAACAAGTATTTCGAGAAGACCGCCAGCCGGATCGAGGGCGCCGGGCTGGAGGAGATCTGCGCCGAGACGCTGTACCACCACGCTCGCGCCTACGCCGGCCGCGATGCCGGCCCCGAAATTCTCGAAGAGGGCGGCCAGTACCAGTGGCGCCGCGACGGCGAGTACCACCTGTTCAATCCCGAGACGATCTTCCGTCTCCAGCACGCCACGCGGCAGGGCCGTTACGACATCTTCCAGTCGTACTCGGCGCTGGTCAACGAGCAGAACGAACGGCTGTGTACCCTCCGCGGGCTGTTCCGGTTCAAGACCGATCAACGCACGCCGATCCCCATCGAGGAGGTCGAGCCGGCCGAAGCGATCTTCAAGCGCTTCGCCACGGGCGCGATGAGCTACGGCTCGATCTCGGCCGAGGCGCATGAAACCCTGGCCATCGCCATGAACCGCCTGGGAGGCCGGTCGAATACCGGCGAGGGCGGCGAGGACCCGGAACGCTTCAAGCCCCTGCCCAACGGCGATTCGAAGCGGAGCTCGATCAAGCAGGTCGCCTCGGGCCGTTTCGGCGTGACGAGCGAATACCTGGTCAACGCCGACGAGCTCCAGATCAAGATGGCCCAGGGCGCCAAGCCCGGCGAGGGCGGCCAGCTTCCCGGCCACAAGGTCTGGCCCTGGATCGCCAAGGTGCGGTATTCCATCCCCGGCGTGCAGCTCATCAGCCCGCCACCGCACCACGATATTTACTCGATCGAGGACCTGGCGCAACTGATCCACGACCTGAAGAACAGTAATCCCCGGCGCGCATCAGCGTCAAGCTGGTGGCCGAGGTGGGCGTCGGCACGGTGGCGGCGGGCGTGGCCAAGGCGCACTCCGACGTCGTGCTCATCTCGGGCCACGACGGCGGCACCGGCGCCAGCCCGCAGACCTCGATCAAACATGCCGGCATCCCCTGGGAACTCGGCGTGGCCGAGACGCAGCAGACGCTGGTTCTGAACAAGCTGCGCGACCGCATCATCGTCCAGACCGACGGCCAGTTGAAGACCGGCCGCGACGTGGTCGTGGCGGCCTTGCTGGGTGCCGAGGAATTCGGCTTCGCCACGGCGCCCCTGGTGGTGATGGGCTGCATCATGATGCGGGTCTGCCATCTCGACACCTGCCCGGTCGGCATCGCCACCCAGAACCCCAAGCTCCGCGAGAAGTTCTCCGGCCGGGTCGAGCACGTCGTCAACTACTTCCGCTTCGTCGCCCAGGAAGTCCGCGAGCTGATGGCCGAGCTCGGCTTCCGCACGATGGACGAGATGATCGGCCGCAGCGACCTGCTCGACATGCGGCAGGCGCTCGAGCACTACAAGGCGAAGGGCCTCGATTTCTCGAAGATTTTCTACCGCCCCGAGATGGGCCCCGAGGTGGCGGTCCGCCAGGTCGTCGCGCAGGATCACGGCCTGAAGGACTCGCTCGACCTGACCGAGATCGTCCCCGCCTGTGCGCCCGCCCTGGAGCGCGGCGAGCCGGTGACGCTCGAATTGCCGATCCGCAACGTCCACCGCACCGTGGGCACGATCCTCGGCAGCGAGGTCAGCCGGCGCTACGGTGGCGCGGGCCTGCCCGACGACACGATCCAGCTCAAGTTCACCGGCTCCGCCGGTCAGTCCTTCGCCGCGTTCGTGCCCAAGGGGATCACGCTCACCCTCGAAGGCGACGCCAACGACTACTGTGGCAAGGGCCTCTCGGGTGGCAAGCTGACCGTCTTCCCGGACAAGACCGCGACGTTCGTCCCCGAGGACAACATCCTGATCGGCAACGTCGCTCTCTACGGCGCGACGGGCGGCAAGGCGTTCTTCCGCGGCCGCGCCGGCGAGCGGTTCTGCGTGCGTAATAGCGGAGCCCACGCCGTCGTCGAGGGCACCGGCGACCACGCTTGCGAGTACATGACCGGCGGCGTCGCCGTCGTCATCGGCCGCACCGGCCGCAACATCGCCGCGGGCATGTCGGGCGGCATCGCCTTCTTCCTCGATGAGGTCGGCGACATCCGCACGAGGGTCAACACCGCCATGGTCGATGTCGAGCCGTTCGACGACCCGGCTGATCACGCACTGGTCCGCGACCTCCTCATTCAGCATGCCGGCACCACCGGCAGCACGGTGGCCAAGCGGCTTCTCAACGACTGGGAGCGTGTGACGGCCCAGTTCATCAAGATCATGCCGCGCGATTATCGCCGCGTGCTCGAAGAACAAAAGAAGGCCGCCGTCGAGCACCGCGCCGTCCCGTTCACGTCGGACGTTCCCCTGGAGGTGACCCTTGGGTAAGCCAACCGGATTCATGGAGCTGCCGCGGGAAACGCCCAGCCGCCGTCCCGTCAGCGAGCGCGTACACGATTACCGGGAAGTCTACAACCCCTTCCCGATCGTCAAGCTGCGCGACCAGGGCGCGCGCTGCATGGACTGCGGCATCCCGTTCTGCCATCAGGGCTGTCCGCTGGGGAACCTCATCCCCGACTGGAACGACCTGGTGTACCGGGACAAGTGGCGCGAGGCGATCGACCGCCTGCACTCGACCAATAATTTCCCCGAATTCACCGGCACGCTCTGCCCGGCACCTTGCGAGGCGTCGTGCGTGCTGGGCATCAACAACGATCCGGTCGCGATCAAGCAGATCGAGCTGGCGATCGTCGAGCGCGCCTGGGCGCGAGGGCTGGATCGTGCCCCAGCCGCCCCAGGTCAAGACGGGTAAGAAGGTCGCCATCATCGGCTCCGGCCCCGCCGGCCTGGCCGCCGCGCAGCAGCTTGCCCGCGCCGGCCATGACGTGACGGTCTTCGAACGCTCCGACCGCATCGGCGGCCTGTTGCGCTACGGCATCCCCGATTTCAAGATGGAAAAAATGCGGCTCGACCGCCGGCTCGACCAGATGGAGGCCGAGGGGGTCGTCTTCCAGGCCAACGTCCACATCGGCGTGAACCTCCCCGCCGACCAGCTCTGCGCGAATTCGATGCCGTGATCCTCTGCGGCGGCGCCAGCCAGCCCCGCGACTTGCCGATCCCCGGACGCGACCTCAAGGGCATCCACTTCGCCATGGAGTACCTGCCGCTGCAAAACAAGCAGGTCGCGGGCGACGACCTGGGCAACGGCGATTTCCTCTCCGCCAAGGACAAGCACGTCATCATCATCGGCGGCGGCGACACCGGCGCCGACTGCCTGGGCACCGCGCACCGGCACGGCTGCAAGAGCGTCCACCAGTTCGAGATCGTGCCCCGGCCTCCCGACAGCCGCGGCGCCCTCGAACCCCTGGCCGCAGTGGTGGAACACCTTCAAGGTTTCGAGCGCCACGAAGAGGGCGGCGTGCGCGAGTACCAGGTCAGCACGACCCGTTTCGCCGGCGAAGACGGCCATGTCCGCGCCCTGGAAACGGTCCAGGTCGAGATGAAGCCCGTGGACGGCCGCATGCAGTTCGCGGCGGTCCCCGGCACCGAGAAAACCTATCGGGCCGACCTCGTGCTGCTGGCGATGGGCTTCCTCGGCTCGGAGCGCGGCGGCATGCTCGACCAGCTTGGCCTGGAGGTGGACCGTTTCGGCAACGTCCCGACCGACCGCGACCGCCGCACGCCGGTGGCCAAGGTCTACGCCGCGGGCGACCAGGTGCGCGGCCAGAGCCTGATCGTCTGGGCCATCGCCGAGGGCCGGCACGTCGCCCACACGATTGACCGCGACCTCATGGGCTTCAGCAAATTGCCCCGGCCCCTCGAACACGGCAACCTGGCCCGGCCGTTTTCCTGAGACAGGCGCTCGATGATCCTGTCTGGTCCTCTCCCTCAACACCGGAGAGGGCCAGGGGGACAGATCTCCCCTTGCGGGCAGGTGCCCGGGGTTTCGCGGCGAAACCCCGGGCACCTGCCCGTCCTTACCTCGGCACGGCCGCCGACAGCCCCGCGGTGGTTAGCGTCGTGAACCCCTGGTTCAGCTTGTCCGGCTTCGAGGGAAGGGTCATTTTGAACCCCAACGCCGTTGCCTCCGCATCACATACGCCCTGCAAGGCGCTGCGAGCTTTTTCGAAGTCCAACTCATCTGACGTGTACCTACCAGTGTAATTGGGGTTCGCGTCGAGAGAGGTCGAGTAGGCATTGATCTGCGCCTGGATGAGTTTGCAGAGGAATGCCTGCGCCGGGGTAGCGTCCGCGCGATACCCGAGCTGGTGGAAGAATTTTCCGTTCCGGCCGTCCGACCAACTGTTGTCCTGGAATGCTCCGCCGAAGGGCTGATAGCCCGCGAACAAAGCCGTGGGTTGCCGCCCCAGCCCCTTCTCGAGGAAAGTCCTCGCCATCTCGCAACTGTCTTCGAGGCAAAGAAACGCCGCGACCGGATCGAAGGGAGGCCGGTCCGGCTGATGCCCGTAAAGTCCATGGCCCAAGGGCGTGTTGTAGGTCGTGAACGCGTCTTTGCTATGCGGGTCGCCGTCGTAATGATGACGGTGCGCCGACGTGTCCTGCTGGTAGTGGAAGAACACGCCCAGATACTTCAGCTTCTCCTGGGGTGTGCTCCGGCTCAGCGCGACCTGGAAGAGATAGTCCTTGCGTGCGAGCACACCTTTGGGGCCCATCTGCCCGTCTTTGTCCTCCGCGTGCCAGAGCCACTCCTCCAGGACATTCGCTGTGGTCTCGCTCTTATTGCCTCCGCCGTTGGCGACCGTTCCGGGCGAAACATCCATTCCCTGGTCGACCGCCGCGACCGTCAGGGCCTCCTGATGAGTGAACCCGCTTGCCCGGCAGACCACATAGGTCATCAGGAAATGGGTATCCTCATCGTAGGCGGAAGCGGGTGTCGCCAGGCTGAGCAGAGCGAGGGCCCCCAATCCGAGAAGCCCAGACCGAACGAGGTTGCGACAGTTCATGCGATAAATCCCTTTCTAATCAAAGATGTGTTTCGTTTGATCGCATAATGCGATTGCAGATTCCGTCTCACGAAAGTCCTATTCCTGGGAAGTGCGATACCGGCCGCCGGTGGGCCGGTGACCGAGAAAGGGGGACGCGTCCCCTTTCTCGGCCGCGATCATCGCCCGACGTCCGTTCTCAGCGAGTACTTCCCACAGGGCGCTGCGAGATGTCTGCGATGGAAGGCTTGCCAGGGGAAGGGATGGCATGCGGAAGAAACTCCGGGGCCAGGTCTCTCAGAGTCTGTCCCCAAAGCCCCGAAGGGGCGAAAGCGTAAAGCCCGGGGCGTCAGCCCCGGGAACCAGGAACGAGTGCGCCACAAACCCTCTTGGAAGCCCTGCCGGGGCGGCACAGGTCTTTGTCCCGCGGATCTCTCTGCCGCCCCTGCGGGGCTGCGGAGGAAGAGGCTTTCGTCGCGGCTCCGGTTCCCGGGGCTGACGCCCCGGGCTTTACGACAGCGCCCTACGGGGCTTTGGGGACAGACTCTCGCACGCGCGGACGGAACCGCCGCTCTTGCGCTATTTCTTAGCGATGTCGAGGGTGACGGTCCCCAGGGCGCCGCTGGAGAGGTTGGCGCCGGATTGCTGGACGACGAACGTCTTGTCGCCGGGAGACCATGTGGAGGTGTTGGTCGGACTCAGGTAGGGACAATCCCAGGAGTAAGTCCCAATCTTCACTCCAGTAGGCTTTTTTGTTGTCGGATCAACGAGGCCCGCGCTCATGTCCCAGAGGCTCGATACTACCTTGTGTTCCCGAGGAAGCGTCACTCCTACCTCAGGAGGAAATCGTCAAGGTCCCGCCCGGTGCGATCGTGTACGTGTTGATCTCGGAGGCATCGATCTCCGTGTCCTTGTTGCCTTCCTTGTGGAACTTGCCCCAATCCAGGTGTGCACCTTTGATGCTCACTGTGGTGCTCGAGGGCGCGTTGATCTTGATCACGACAAACTGCTTGTAGGTCGCGAACGCCTGGGTGGCTGACAGCAGCCCAGCGATGATCGCGAAGCACGGAACGAGTTTGCGAATGTTCACGGAATGTCTCTCCTTCGCAATGGTAGTCCTCATGCATTTCGGCGCTCAGTCGAGGACCCTGACCGAACACCGTTCGTAGGCCGGCATGGATTCCCACGCCGGAAATCTCTCGACCTGTCTCCGGTTTATATGCGATCTGGTGCAAGAGGAAAGTGGCTCGCTGGTGTCGATCTGGTGTCGATTGGCGAGACCGACCCCACGCTGGCCGGGCGATTTCCCGTCCCGACCGGCGCGTCCTCTGGCTTCCTGGCCCCCGCGGCCGACGGGCGGTTCGGGGCAGGCGGCCGCGACATGATATGCGGATGGGAGCGCCGCGATTTGATCAACCGGCGGCGGTCGATTCTCTCCAGGCGTTGCCTGCGAACTCGGCGCCTTGCGGCGCGAGGACGAGACCGGTCTTCGGAACGAAGCGGAGGCGAGCGACGTTCTCCCAGGTCCATTGCTTCCTGCAAATGATGGGCGTTACGGTCGAGTCACGCCTCGATCGGCGGAAACACCTGATGCCCCTTTGATGCGCGAGCTGCAAGAAGAACTGCCGGACGGAGATTTCGCAGATGTGTGGACCGTTCGCCGTACAACGCAGAACATAAAGAGATGCTATACACAAGGGTTTGGATAAGTCCAAGGGAAAATAAGAAAAGTGATAAGATTTCCCAAAAAACGCGTATTAATTGCTAAACAATTCAGCATGATCCCTGGTCTCGACCTCGAAGCCGACAGGGCCGTCCCTTCCCGCGCGAGGTCAATTCCGGCCCGCAATTTGTCCGGCACACCCTACCCCTCCGGTTTCCCCTCGTTTAAGATGAAATCCCAATCTCCGCATCCCGTTGTCCGACCGCTCGCCGCCGAGATCAGCCACTCGTAACAGATGTGATGGTGCCGAGATCAGCCACTCGTAACAGATGTGATGGTGCCGATGACCCCGACAGCAAACAACCGGACGTGCCGCGGCCTGGTCCGCGCCGCGACGATGCTGACCGTGTCCGCGATACTGGTCCTGATCGGCTGTCAAAAGCGCCAGGGCGCCGAGACGGACGGCCAAGGAGCCGTGCCCAAGGTGAGCGTGGTGCGCGCCGAGAAGCGCGACGTGCCGATCACCACCGAGGGGATCGGCACCACCCGGGCCCTGCAGGAAGTCACGATCCGGGCCCGCGTCGCGGGCTTCCTCCAGCAGGAGCCGAAGGAACTGTTCCAGGAGGGTAAGGACGTCACGAAGGACCAGCTTCTGCTGGTCATCGACGAGAAACCCTTCCAGGCGACCGTCAACGCGGCCACCGCCAAGGTCGAGGAGACCCAGGCCAGGAAGGACGCGGCCGAGAACTCGAAGGCCGTGGACATCGCCAAGGCCCGGCTGGATGTCAGCAAGGCCGCCCTCGAATTCGCCAAGGTCCAGCTCAACCGCTCACAGGTGCTCTATCAGCGCAACGCGATCACCCGCGAAGAGCGCGACGAGAAGCAGACCGAGACCAGCAGCGCCACCGCGGACGTCGCAGCCAAGACCGCCGACCGCGATCAGGCGATAGTCGATTTCGATTCGAACAAGCTTCTGACCAAGGCCAATCTCGACGCGGCCAAGGCCGAGCTCGATAAGGCCCAGCTCGATCTCGACTACTGCAAGATGACCTCGCCGATCGACGGCCGCATCGGCGAGCTCCAGGTCAAGCTCGGCAACTATGTCAGCGGCGGCATCAACGGCACGCCCCTGATCACCATCCAGCAGCTTGATCCCATGGGCGTCGATTTTCAGATCAGCTCGCGCTACTTGCCGCTGGTACAGAAACTGGCCGACAAGGGCCTGAAGGTCAACCTCGTCGTCCAGGGCGACCGGCCGTTCCCGAACCAGGCGGAGGTGTTCTTCGTGGACAACCGCGTCGATCCGTCCACCTCGACCTTTCTGGCCCGCGCGAAGGTCGCCAATCCGGAGAAATCGCTCTTGCCGGGCGATTACGTGAAGACGCACTCCATCATCGGCACGTACAAGGGCGTCGTGGTCGTCCCCGAGCAGGCGGTCATCGAGACGCAGGCCGGGTCGGTCGTCTATGCGGTGGAAGGCGCGGGCAAGGATCAGAAGGTCAAGTCGGTCGAGGTCAAACCGATCGACCTGTTCGAGGGCCTGCGCGTGCTCACGGCGGGCCTGGAGCCGGGCACCCCGGTGATCGTCGAGGGCCTCCAGCTCGTCCGCCCCGGCCAGACGGTCCAGACCGAGGTGCAAAGCCTGGATTCCTACCTCCGGCCGACCCCGACGGCCGAGACGACGGGCCCGGTCCGGCTCGCGCCGCCGGGGACCGAGGTCGAGTTCGGGAACGCACCGGCCGCGCAGCCCGCCGCGCCGAAGACGAAGGGCGAAGCGCCGCCCCCGCGCAGCCCGGCAAGTCCGCATCACCACCCGGCCCCGGTTGATCCGGCCCTCAGTCATCAGTCATCAGCCGTCAGCCATCCTCCATTCGCCATCTCCGATCCCCCCTGAGCCCGCGCCATGGTCAACTTCTTCATCCGCCGGCCCATCTTCGCCTCGGTCCTGGCCGTCTTGATGGTGATGATCGGCGGCATCTGTATTTTTCTGCTGCCGATCTCGCTCTATCCCGACCTCGTCCCGCCGCAGGTCCAGATCACTGCCACCTACACCGGCGCCGATGCCCAGACCGTCGCCGATTCGGTCACGACGCCCATCGAGCAGAAGGTCAACGGCGTCAAGGGCATGATCTACATGTCCTCGGACAGCACCAGCCAGGGCATTTCACGCATCCTGGCCACCTTCGACGTCGGCTACGACCAGGACATCGCCGCGGTCGACGTCCAGCAGAAGGTCGATACCGCCAAGCCGACCCTGCCGGCCGAGGTCAGCCAGGTCGGCGTCGAGAGCAAGAAGACCACCACGAACATGGTCTGCGTCGTCAACCTCATCAGCGAGGGCGGCACCTACGACTCGAATTACCTGGACAACTACGCCCAGATCAACATCGTCGATGTCCTCAAGCGCATCAAGGGCGTCAGCGACCTCTACGTCTTCGGACGCAAGTACGCGATGCGGATCTGGCTCGATCCGCCCCGGCTGGCCAACGAGCAGATTTCGCCCGTCCGAAGTGATCCAGGCCATCAAGCAGGAGAACCGCCAGGCGGCGGCCGGCAAGATCGGCGCGGCCCCGGTGCCGGCCGGCCAGCGGTTCGAATTCCCCGTCACCGCCAAGGGCCGGCTCTCCTCCGCCGAGGAGTTCGAGAACATCATCGTCCGCGCCAAGCCCGACGGCTCGGTCGTCCGCGTGCGCGACGTCGCCCGCGTCGAGCTCGGCTCCGAGACCTACGACCAGGCCGGCTTTTTGAACGGCAAGGCCGCCGCCACCATCCCCGTTTATCAACTCTCCAACGCCAACGCGCTGCAGGTCCTCAAACAGGTCCGGGCCGAGATGGACCGGCTCGCCAAAAGCTTCCCGACCGGCCTGAAATATGAGATCATCTTTGATACGACAGAGTATGTTAATGAGAACATAACAGAAGTCAAAGACACGCTGTTCGAGGCGTTTGGTCTCGTTCTGATCGTCATCTTCATCTTCCTGCAAGGGTTCCGGGCGACGGTCATCCCGATGATCGCGATCCCGGTGGCGCTGGTGGCCACGTTCGGGCTGATGGCGCTCTTCGGCTTCTCGATCAACACGCTGACGCTCGCCGGGCTGGTGCTGGCCATCGGCCTGGTGGTGGACGACGCGATCATCGTCGTCGAGAACGTCGAGAAGTTCCTCGAACGCGGCTACAAGCCGATGGAGGCGACCCGCGCCGCCATGGCCGAGATCACCACGCCGATCGTGACCATCACACTCGTGCTGGCGGCGGTGTTCGTCCCGGTGGCGTTGATTCCGGGGCTGACGGGGCGGCTTTACAATCAGTTCGCGCTGACGATCGTCTTCTCGTTTGTCTTCTCGGCGATCAACTCGCTGACCTTCAGCCCGGCCATGGCCCGGCTGTTTTTGAAGGCGAAGGCCAATCACGGCGAGTCGAAATTCTTTTTCTTCCGCTGGTTCAACCGGGGGATGCACTGGCTGGAGAACTCGTACGACTCGTTCCTTGACTACACGGCGCACCACTGGCCCCTGATCGTGGTGCCCTCGATCCTCCTGCTGGCGTTGACCGGCTTGATGATCGCCGAGCGTCCCAAGGGGTTCATCCCGATCGAGGACCAGGGTTACATCTTCGTCACGGTGCAGGCGCCCGACGGTACGACCTCGGAGCCGACGGCGAAGATCATGGATCGAGTTGAACAGATCGCGTTGAAGCTGCCGGGCGTGCGCAACACGGTGCGGTTCGACGGCTACAACCCGATCACCCAGGTGAACCAGCCGAACGCCGGCGCCATCTACGTGATCCTGGAGCCCTGGGAGCACCGCAAGACATCCGACTTGCGCGCCAACGCCCTGGTCGCCCGTCTCCAGCGCGAGTTGCGCAAGGAGATCCGCGGAGCCCTGGCGCTGGTCTTCCCGCCGCCGCCGATCCAGGGCCTGGGCGCGACCGGCGGGTTCGAGTTCCTGCTCGAAGACCGCGAAGGCCGCGGCGTCGAGGCGCTGGCGAAGGTGACCGACGACTTCCTGGCCGCCGCCGCCCAGCGTCCCGAGCTCACGGGTGTGTTCACGCCGTTCTCGGCCCGCGTGCCGCAGCTTCGCTTCAACCTCGACCGCACCAAGGCCCGCGTCCTCGAAGTCGCCGTGTCCGACGTGTTTGACGTGCTCCAGACCTACCTCGGCGGCGTCTATGTCAATGACTTCAACCTCTACGGCAAGGTCTGGCGCGTCTACGTTCAGGCCGAGGGCAATCAGCCGCATGGCGCCGGACAACATCCTTCAGCTCAAGGTCCTCGACAAGCACGGCAACAAGATCCCGCTGAGCTCGCTGGGAGACGTCAAGTACACCATCGGCCCGATCGACGTGCCGCACTACAACCTCTACAACGCGGCCAAGATCACCGGCTCGCCGGCCGCCGGCTACAGCTCGGGCCAGGCCATCAAGGCCATGGAGGAGGTGGCCGCCAAGGTCCTGCCCGAAGGCTTCGGCTATGAATGGACCGGCAGCACCTACCAGGAGCAGCAGACCGGCAACCTGGCGATGGTCATCTTTGCCCTGTCCATCGTGATGGTTTTCCTCTTCATGGCGGCCCTCTACGAAAGCGTGATCCGGCCGCTGGTCATCATCTTCACGGTGCCTCTGGCCACCTTCGGCGCGATCGTCGGGCTGTGGCTCTACGACATGCCGCTCGATGTGTTCGGCCAGATCGGCCTGGTCATGCTCATCGGCCTGGAGACCAAGAACGCCATTCTCATCGTCGAGTTTGGCGTCGAGCTCCGGCACAAGCAGGGCATGAGCATCATCGACAGCGCCAAGGAGGCCGCCCGGCAGCGGCTGCGGCCGATCCTGATGACCTCGTTCGCCTTCATCATGGGCGTCTTGCCGATGGTCCGGGCGACCGGGGCCGGGGCCTACAGCCGCAACTCGCTGGGGGTCGTCATCGCCTTCGGCATGCTCGTGAGCACGATCCTGGGCCGGTTCGTCATCCCGGTGTATTACGTGCTGGGCGAGCGCCTCATCGACTTTTTCTCCGGGCCTCCCGAGGTCGAACCAGCCGCCGAAACAGTCGAGTCTTCCTTGTAGGGTGGGCTCGGCCCACCCTCCGGGACCCCGGCGCCGGTGGAAGGTGGGCCGAGCCCACCCTACGGGATTTCCCCAATCCGCAAGATCGGCACGCGTGGGATCTCGCTTTGTCCGTCGGGATCAGATATACTTAGCTACCTCATTGAATGGCGGGGCACCGCCAGCTCCGCGTCGTCGCCTTTTCCGCGGCCTTGTTGCCCATGAACGCTCCACATCTTGCGTCCTCTCGCGCCGCTCGGATCTCGTGTCGGTCTGATGCTGGCCATTGCCCTGGTCACGGTCGGCTGCCGTCAGGGCGATCCGCCACGTCCCACGCCGCCGCCTCCCACCGTGACGGCCATCAAGGCGGAGCGGCGGACCATCCCGATCGAGGTCGAGGCGATCGGCACAACCCGCGCTTTTAACGAGGTGATTATCCGCGCCCGCGTCGCCGGCTTCCTGAGCCAGAAGCTCTTCGAGGATGGCTCGCGCGTCGAGGCGGTGCCGGAGGACGTGATCCAGCAGATCCAGAGCGACCTGATGAAAAAAATCGAGGCGGGCACCTACGATCCCAAGCAGGATTCGGCGCGCATCGCGGACAAGCATCACCCGCTGCTGGTCATTGACGAGGCCCCGTTCGTGACGGCCGTCCTCGCGGCCCTGGCGAACCGGGCATCGGCCGAGGCCAAGTATCACCAGGCGAAAGACTCGAAGGTGGTCGAGACGGCCAAGGCGCAGCAGGAAGTCAGCGAGGCGCAGCGGTATTTTGCCAAGGTCCAGTTCGATCGGACCGAGTCGCTTTACCGCCGCAGCACCGTGACGCGCGAGGAATTTCAGGAGAAGCAGGCCGCGCTCCAGCAGGCCGACGCCGACGTGCAGGCCAAGCAGGCGTTTTCCGCCCAGGCGAAGGTCGATTTCGCCTCGAACATTCTCATGACCCAGGCCGCGCTGCAGAAGGCCGAGGCCGACCTGAAGCAGGCGACGCTCGATCTGGGCTACTGCCGGATGTACGCGCCGATCACCGGACGCATCGGCGAGCTTCAGATCAAGCTCGGCAACTACGTCGCCGGCTCCGCCGACAAGACGCCGCTGGTCAGCATCCAGCAGCTCGACCCGATGGGCGTCGATTTCCGGCCCAGCTCGCGGTATCTCTGCGCGTGACCGAGATGGTCGACAAGCACTTGCCGGTCCGGCTGGTCGTCGAGGGCAATCGGATCTTCCCGCACGAGGGCAAGCTGGTCTTCAGCGACAACACGGTCGATCCGATGACCGCGACCTTCTTGCTCCGCGCCGCGGTCCCCAACCCCGAGCAGACGCTGCTGCCGGGCGTGTATCTCAAGACGTTCACCGCCATCGGCGAGCACGTCGGCGCTGGTGGTGCCGGATCGCGCGGTCATCGAGACCATGAACGGGCCGACGGTCTTCGTCGTCGACGATCGGGGCGCGGTCAATCGCGTCGAGGTCGATGTGACCGACGCGTATCAGAACCTGCGGGTGCTCGGCGGCGAGAATCTGAAGGTCGGTCAGCTCGTGCTGGTCGACGGCCTGCAATTGGTGCGGCCGGGGATGAAGGTCAAGGCCGAGATCAAGCCGCTCGAGGCGGTCTTGCCGCACAACGTGCGCACGGGCATTCCGACCCGCGCCGAGCGGCTCAACAGCCCGTCCGCGCAGCCGTATCCGATGAGCACCGGGACCGAGACCGAGACGCCGCCGGTCCCGAAGAGCAAGGCCGCGCCGAAGTCGTCTCCCGCCGCCCGCTGATGGTTTTCGGCCCCCGAGCTTCCGCGAACTCCTCTGTCCTCGTTCTCTCGCCGGGATTTGCCGCATGGTCCGTTTCTTCATCAGCCGGCCGATCTTCGCCACGGTCCTCGCCCTGTTGATGCTCCTGATCGGCGGCATTTGCATGTTCCTGCTGCCGATCGCGCAGTGGCCGCAGATCGTGCCGCCGCAGGTCCAGATCACGACGAGTTACGTCGGGGCCGATGCGCAGACCGTCGCCAACACGGTGACGACGCCCATCGAGCAGCAGCTCAACGGCGTGAAGGGGCTGATCTACTTCAACTCGGACAGCACCTCCAGCGGCCAGTCGAACATCGTGGCGACGTTCGATGTCGGCTACTCGCAGGACATCGCGGCGGTGGACGTGCAGAACCGCGCGGCCACCGCGCAGGCGGTCTTGCCGCCGGAGGTCAAGCAGTTCGGCCTGACGATCCGCAAGACGTCCACGGACATCATCTGCGTCGTCAACCTGGTCTCGCCCGACGGCCGCTACAACGCGACGTTCCTGGACAACTACGCGGCGATCTACGTGGCCGACGCCCTGAAGCGCATTCCGGGCGTGAGCGACATCACGCAGTTCGGCCGCAAGTACTCGATGCGGATCTGGCTCGACCCGGATCGCATGGCCGGGCAGTCCCTGACGCCGGGCGAGGTCGTCCAGGCGATCCAGCAGGAGAACGTCCAGGCCGCGCCCGGCAAGGTCGGCGCCCCGCCGGCGCCCGAGGGCCAGAGCATCGAGTACCCGATCCTCACCAAGGGCCGGCTCTCGAAGGTCGAGGAGTTCGAGGACATCATCGTCCGCCGCCGCAACGACGGCTCGATCGTCCGCCTCAAGGACATCGCCCGAGTGGCCCTCGATAGCGAGACCTACGATGTCGCCGCCTGGCTCGACGGCCAGCCGGCCGGCGGCCTGCTCGTGTACCAGCTCTCGGACGCCAACGCGCTCGACATCCGCCAGCGCGTCCAGACCGAGATGGAGCGCCTCTCGAAGACCTTCCCGCCCGGCCTGAAGTTCGTCATCGGCTACGACACGACCCGCTACGTCAGCGAGAACATCAGCGAGGTCCAGCACACGCTCGTCGAGGCGTTCCTGCTCGTCTTGATCGTCGTGTTCGTCTTCCTGCAAGGCTTCCGCGCGACGATCATCCCGATGCTGGCGATTCCCGTCTCGCTCGTCGCCACGTTCGCCATGATGGCGGCCTTCGGGTTCTCGATCAACACGCTGACCCTCTGCGGGCTGATCCTGGCCATCGGCCTGGTGGTGGACGACGCGATCATCGTCGTCGAGAACGTCGAGAAGTTCCTCGAACGCGGCTACCGGCCGCTCGAGGCCACCCGCGCGGCCATGGCCGAGATCACGGCGCCGATCGTGACGATCACGCTCGTCTTGGCGGCGGTGTTCGTGCCGGTCGCGTTCATTCCCGGACTGACCGGCAAGCTCTACAACCAGTTCGCGCTGACGATCGTCTTCTCGTTTGTCTTCTCGGCGATCAACTCGCTGACGTTCAGCCCGGCCATGGCCCGGCTGTTCCTGAAAACCAAGCCGCACGAGCCGTCGTTCTTCTTGTTCCGGTGGTTCAACCGGGCCCTGAAGTGGGTCGAGAACTCGTACGACGCGTTCCTCGACTTCACGGCCCACCACTGGTACCTGATCGTGCTACCCTCGATCGGCCTGCTGGCGCTGACCTACGGCATGATCCTGGCGCGTCCCAAGGGGTTCATCCCGACGGAGGACCAGGGGTATCTGATCATGTCCATCCAGACGCCCGACGGCACGGGGAAGGAGCCGACGCGGCGGCTCGTCAAGCGCGTCACCGAGATCGTCCAGAAGGAGATGAAGGAGGGCATCGAGCACATCGTCGCGCTCGAAGGGCTGAACATCCTGAGCGGCACGATGCAGACGAACTCGGCGGTGGTCTTCACGCCGCTGGTGCCCTGGTCCGAGCGGTCGCGCCCCGACATGCGCTCGCCCGAGCTGGCGAAAAAGCTCCAGAAGATCATGGCGCAGCAGGTGCGGGACGCCATGGTGATCGTGCTGGCGCCGCCGCCGATCCGCGGCCTGAGCCAGACGGGCGGCGTGGACTTCATGCTCGAGGACCGCGAGGGCAAGGGGATCGAGGCGCTGGCCACCGTCACCGACCAGTACCTCGCCGGCTGCCGCAAGCGGCCCGAGCTCGCCGCCACCTTCACCGCCTTCACGGCCCGCGTGCCGCAGCTCTACTTCGATCTCGACCGCACCAAGGCGCGGCGGCTCGACGTGCCCGTCTCCGACGTCTTCGCCGTTCTCCAGACCAACATCGGTGGTCTCTACGTCAACGACTTCAACCTCTACAACAAGGTCTGGAAGGTCATGGTCCAGGCCGACGACACCTACCGCGCCCGGCCCGAGGACATCCTCGCGCTCTACGTCCTGAACCGGCAGGGGCAGAAGGTCCCGCTCAGCTCGCTCGGCGATGTGAAGTACACGCTCGGGCCGATCGACGTGCCACATTACAACATGTACAACGCCGCCAAGATCACCGGCCAGCCCGCGCCGGGCTACAGTTCGGGTCAGGCGATCAAAGCGATGGAACAGGTGGCCGGCGAGGTCCTCCCCGAAGGCTTCTGGTACGAGTGGACCGGCACCACGCTGCAAGAGCAGAAGACAGGCAACCTGGCCGTCTTCATCTTTGCCCTGTCCATCGTCTGCGTGTTCCTGTTCATGGCCGCGCTTTATGAAAGCTGGGTCCGGCCGCTGGTCATCATCTTCACCGTCCCCCTGGCGGCCTTCGGCGCGATCGTCGGACTGCGGTATTACGACATGCCGCTGGACGTTTTCGGCCAGATCGGCCTGGTCATGCTCATCGGCCTGGAGACAAAAAACGCCATCCTCATCGTCGAGTTCGGCGTCGAGATGCGGCACAAGCACGGCATGAGCATCATCGACAGCGCCAAGACGGCCGCGCGGGAACGGCTGCGGCCGATCCTGATGACCTCGTTCGCGTTCGTCATGGGCGTCTTGCCCATGGTCCGCACCACCGGCGCCGGCGGTTACAGCCGCAACTCGCTGGGCGTGGTGATCGCCTTCGGCATGTTCGTCAGCACCATCCTGGGTCGATTCGTCATCCCGGTCTACTACGTGCTGGGCGAGCGGCTCATCGAGTGGTACTCTGGACCACCCGAGGTCGCGGATCATCGCGATGATCCGGTGGAACCGCCCGGCGACGGCGCGGTCCACGCCGCCACGTTCGACCCGACCGCGCCCGGCTGATTCCGCACGGGCGCTGATCGCAACCGGGCCGTCAGTTTCGTAGGGTGCGTGAAACGCACCGCCTTCGTCCGACAAGGGGATTGGTGCGTTTCACGCACCCTACTGGGCTAAGTCAAAGAGAGGAGACGCGGTCATGCTCCGGCATCATCTCTCGATCACGGCCTTGCTGACTCTGATGGTTCTGCCCTTCGCCTCGGTCCAGGCCCAGTATGCCTACCCGGGCGGCTACGGCGGCTACGGCTGGGGCGGCTGGGGCGGCGGCGAGACCGTCGGCGGCGCCAATGCCCGCGGGCTGGGCGTCATGGCCGCCGGAGTCGGCTCGTACAACGTCCAGACGGCACAGGCGCGCGCCGTCAACGCCAACACCGTCATGCAGTACAACGACTACCGGTGGCAACAGCAGGCCGCGCGGAACACCGAATACTACATGCGGCAGGTCAAGGACCGCCAGAACACGAATGCCGCGGCCAACGCCATCTACAAGCGGATCCACGACAATCCCACCGCGGACGACATCAAGAAGGGTGACGCGCTGAACGTCGTCTACGACGAGCTCCTCCAACCCGAAAGTCTACGTCCAGTCGCTCTCGGGGGCCGGCACCAAGCTGCCCGGCGCCCGAATCCGCGACATACCGTTCCAGAAGGCATCGGCGGGACTCACGATCAGCTTCGATCAGCTCACCAAGTCGGGAGGCGCGCCGCCGTCTTCCGCACGCCGTCCTTCGCGGCGATTCGCGCCGAGTTCATCCGACTTGCCGGGGAACTCAAAAAGCAGGACGCGGACACGGGCCAGTTCGACCCCAAGACGCTCAAGGCCATCCAGGACATCCTGCCCGTCGCCTGGAAGAAGCTCGACGAGGTGATGCCGAGCAAGGAATCCCGCGAGCGGTTCGAGGCGGAGAAATACCTCAAGGCGCTCAATGGCCTGTTCCGTCTGATGGAAACGCCCGACCTGAACATCTTCCTGGCCGGCGTGGACAAGCGTCCCGACACGACCCTGGGCGATCTGCTCAAGTTCATGGTCTCGTTCGACCTCCGGTTCGGCCCGGCGACGAGTCCGCGGCAAATCTCCGTCTACCGCGATCTCTACCCGATGCTGGTCCACCTCCGCGACCAGGCGGTGCCGGCCGAGGCACGCGTCACCGAGCTCGCCACCGCGCCCCCGCCCCCGCCGGACGCGGCGCAGGAGTTCTTCAGCGGCATGAGCCGCGCCGACCTGGAAGCGAAGAAGAAGACGCCGCCCCCGCCGCCCGCGCCCGGGTCGAACTGATGACGGTTCCCAGGATTGCTGAGTGCTGTCTCGTGGCTCAGCCGGGGGCGGCTGGCCCACGTTCTGTGGCAAGCCGCCGCGCCGGCTGTGCAGGATTTTCCACAGCGGAAAGGCCGTATGCACTCGCAGGCTCTACGAGAAGGTCTTGTGCGGCAGACACGGTCGGACTCCGGGTGGCATGCCCACGTCGGCGTCGGACAGATTGTCCGACCTACAGGAGATCCCTCTTTGCCGCCCGGTATACATGCCCACGCCGACGTGGAGCATGCCACCAAGACCGGAGCGGAAAACACCACCGCCGGCCCAGGGGGGACCGGCGGTTGGGCGGATCAAACCGCCAGGGCCTGTTCGGCTCAGATGTCGTAATACAGGTGATACTCGTACGGCACGGGCCGCAGGTTGACCGGCGCGAGCTCGCGCTCGCGCTTGTAGGTGATCCAGGTCTCGATCACGTCGGGGGTGAAGACATCGCCCTTGAGCAGCCAGGCGTGATCCGCTTCGAGGGCGTTGAGCACCTCGCCCAGCGAGCCGGGCGTCTCGTGATCTCTGGCCTTCTCTTCGGGCTCGAGGTCGTAGAGGTCCTTGTCGATGCGGCTCGCCCGGGTCGATCTTGTTCTGGATGCCGTCGAGGCCGGCCATGAGCATGGCGGCGAAGGCCAGGTAGGGGTTGCAGCTCGGGTCGGGGCAGCGGAACTCGATCCGCTTGGACTTCGGGCTCTTCGAGTAGACCGGAATGCGGACGGCCGCCGAGCGGTTGCGCTGGGAGTAGACCAGGTTGACCGGCGCCTCGTAGCCGGGCACCAGCCGGCGGTACGAGTTGGTGGTCGGGTTGGTGATGGCCAGCAGGGCGGGGGCGTGCTTCAGCAGGCCGCCGATGTAGTACCGGGCCGTCTCGCTGAGGCCGGCCGTAGCCCTTCTCGTCATAGAACAGCGGCTTGCCGCCCTTCCAGAGGCTCTGGTGGCAGTGCATGCCCGAGCCGTTGTCGCCGAAGATCGGCTTGGGCATGAAGGTGACGGTCTTGCCCGCGCTTCCAGGCGACGTTCTTGATGATGTACTTGTACCACAGCAGGTTGTCGGCCATGCTTGGACCAGCGGGCCGAACCGCATGTCGATCTCGCACTGGCCGGCGGTGCCGACCTCGTGGTGATGGACCTCGATCGGCACGCCGACTTCCATCAGCTTCAGGATCATCTTCGACCGGAGATCCTGAAGCGAGTCGGCCGGCGGGCAGGGGAAGTAACCTTCCTTGTGCCGGAGCTTGTAGCCGAGGTTGCCGGGCGTCTCTTCCCGGCCCGAGTTCCAGATCGCCTCGTTCGAGTCGATGAAATAGTAGCCGCACCGCGCGTTCTGGTCGAAGCGCACCGAGTCGAAGACGAAGAACTCGGCCTCCGGTCCCCAGTAGCTGATGTCGGCGATGCCGGTGCTCTTGAGGTACTCCTCGGCCTTCTGGGCGATGTAGCCGCGGGTCGCGCGGTGTAGTCCTCGAGGGTGACCGGGTCCTTGACGTTGCAGATCAACGCGAGGGTCGGCACGTCGAGCATCGGGTCCACGATCGCCGTCTCGGGATCGGGGAACAGAAGCATGTCGCTCTCCTGGATCTGCTGGTAGCCGCGGATGCTCGAGCCGTCGAACCCGAGCCCCTCCTTGAACTGGTCCTCGTGGAGCTCCTGGACGGGGAACGAGAAGTGCTGCCAGACCCCTGGCAGGTCGATGAAGCGGACATCGACGATCTTGACACCAGCGTCCTTGGCCAGTTTGACAACGTCGCTCGGAGTTTTCGCCATTCGGATTCCCTGATCGAAGGGCTCCACTAATGGAGGTGCTCTCCCTGGCAGGAGAAAGAATTCCAAAGTGATACCGTATTCGGGCCGTCGTTTTCAAGGCGATTGTCACGCCTCGTGCGCAGATTCCGTGCAAAACGGTCGGAATGTGCACGGTCTGCGGGCCGTTCCCGCCCTATGAACTTTCCTTCTCGTTCCCACTTTCCATTCCCAGGAACTCCGGCAGCCGCTCGACGACCGCGCGGGTGTCCTGAAGCCGGCCGACCAGATCGGTCTGGAAGCGGGCCGGGTCCCGCTCCCGCAGGCGACGCGCCAGGAGTTGCAGGTCCTCCGAGTCGGCGGACGGGACCGTCAAGTCATGGGCGTTGCCATGCACGACCCGGAGGGCGTCGATCAGGCCCCGGCAGAACCGGTGACCGTCGCGCAGCGAGGCCGCCGCGGCGCGGTCGAGCTTGCCCGCGTGTTCCAGCGCCGCCAGCGCCTGCAAGGTGTTCGGCGAGCGCAGCGCGGGGTCCTCGCCGCCATACGTGATCTGGAGCGCCTGCACGAAATACTCGATATCCACCAGGGCCCCGGGGCTGTACTTCGCGTTGATCGCGCCCGGACGCACGAGCTGCTTGACCTGGAGTTGCCGCATCTGGCGCATGCCTTCGAGGTCAAACGGCTCGGGGCCGAAGACGAACCGATCGCGCAGCGACTCGATTTCCTGCCCGAAGTCGCGATCCCCGGCGACGGCGCGCAGGCGAATCAGCGCCTGCCGCTCGTAGCCCCAGGCCGCGCCCGCCGGCTGGTAGTAGTTCAGGAAGGTGGTCAACGCCGTGGCCGGCGGACCGCCCCTTCCATACGGACGCAGCCGGAAATCGAGCTCGAAGGTCGTCCCCTTGCGACCGCCGATCACTTCGCGCAGGCCGCGGATCATGCGGTCGAAGTGCTCGCCGACCGGCGTGCCCGGCGGCGCGTCCAGGTCGCGATCGTCGTAGACCAGGATCAGCTCCAGGTCGGAGGCGAACCCCAGCTCCCAGCCGCCGAACTTTCCCAAGGCGCACAACACCGCCGGCGCGGGGCGGCCATCGACGCCGCGGGGGGCTTTCGGCTCCGCCTCGGCGTCGGCGATCGTGAAGGCCGCGGTGACGAGCACCTCGGCCACCGCCGTCAGCTCGGCCGAGAACGCCTCCGGGCCCCCACTCGAGCTCCAGGATCGACCGCACGTCGGCCCGGAAAATCTCGCGGTCCTTGAACCGTTGCACGGCCCGGTGCCGTTTCTCGGGGCTGGTCGCACCCGCCAGCGCGGCGTTCAGGTCGGCGGCCAGCTCCGCCGGTTGACGCGGGTGCCGCCACACCGACGGATCGGCCCCCAGCAGGGGCAGGACGTTCTCGGGTTGGTCCCGCAGATAGTCCTCCCAGAGAAACTCACTTTCCCCCAGGACCCGCACCAGGGCGTCGAGCACCTCGGGGCGGTTCATCGCCTCGAACTTCGGGGCCCAGTCGGGCCGCGACATGGTGTCGGTGGCGAACCGGCTGAAGTGCCGCAGGGCGGCTTCGGGATTCGTGGCGTGAGGCAGAAAGCTGCTGAAGTGCTCGATCAGGATCAACGACTGCCGCAGCTCCCGCAGCCGGGTCTCGCCCGCGAGCTTGTGCCCGGCCCGGTCCGTGACCCAGATCGTGTCGTCGATGCGGCCGTCGGTACCGGTGCGGATGTCCGCCTGGACGATCCGGATGCCGCACAAGGCCAGCGCGCTGGCGGTCAGGGAGAGAAACCCCAGGCTGTCGCGGGCATCGATGCGAACTTCGGTGGCGAACTCGGCCGTTTCCGGGTCGATCGCCACCTCGATCGCCTCCAGGGCGGCCGGCGTCTGCGGCCGATAGCGCTCCAGGGCCGCCGCGAAGCGGCCCAGCAGGCGGTGGAAAACCTCGTCGTGCTTGCCGGCGCGGAGCAGGCTCGTCAGGGTGATGAGCTCGGCCTGGAAGGCCTCCCACGAGGGCGGCGCGGTGCCGGCCTCGATGCGCTGAACGCGGAAGACATCGACCAGCTTGCGACGGCGGTCCGGCCCCGAAGGCACCCGCCGCACCGGCGGTCCCGGGCGCGTCAATGGCCGCCGCGCCGGCGGTAAGGACGAAGCCGGCACGGGCGCGGGGGGCGGCTCCGAGGTGAATACCTGGCCCTCGACGATCGAGAACCCGTGAACCGTCAGCAAGGTGCAGAGTGTCGAGAGAAACTGGAACGCGTCGAACCCCACGACCTCAACCCGCCACTGCCCGGGTCCGTCGGCCGGCTGGGCGCGCACCTGGACCGGACGGTCGTCCGACAGATCGCGGATCAGCTCCAGGTGCCGTGCCACATCGGCAGGCGTAAACGTGGCAAAATAGGCAGACTGGAACGAGTCCAGATGATGTTCGACCCAGGGGGCCGGGAACTGGCTCAGAAGCTGGCTTCGCAAGGAGGCCAGATCGGGCATGGCGGCGGGACCCCCCATTGTGAGATAATCCGACACGCTCGCAAGGATACCGGGAAGTCGTGCCTTTGAGCGTACCACCCGCCGCCGGGGTTCGCTATGCGGATCGGTCTGATCAGTGATATCCATGGGGACGGGCGTGCCCTGGAACGTTGCCTGGGCCATCTCGAAGCTCTCGCCGTCGAAGCGATCCTCTGCACGGGCGACCTGATCGGTTATGGCTCGCAGAATGACCGGGTCGTCGAGATCATCCGCGATCAGGGCATCCTCTGCATCCGCGGCAACCACGAGCGCTGGGCGCTCGAAAATCGCCAGGTGATTGGCTTGCGCGGCTGGCGCGAGGCCAAGCTGACCGACGCGACCTGGGCCTATCTTGAGCAGCTCCCCACTTCACGCCTGTTCCGCGGTGGAGGGCGCGTCGTGGCCGTCCATCACGGCTCGCCGGCCAGCGACACCGAGTACGTCTCGCCCTACAAGCCGCTGCCGCCGTCGGTCGAGCAGTTCTGGGACAACTCGGAGGCCACCGTGCTCGTCGTGGGGCACACCCACATGCCGATGATCGAGCGCACCGAGCGGGGCACGATCATCAACCCCGGCTCGGTCATGGGCGTGCCGGGTGTGCAGACCTCGTACAGCTTCGGCGTGGTCGATCTCGAAGAGCTCCACATCCGCATCCACGATATCCGCATGGGCCGCATCATCCGCAGCGACCCGGTCTGGCTGCCCGACGACTGGCCGACGCCCGAAGGCCGATGATCGGCAATGGGGCCGGATGACTGATGACTGATGACTGATGAATGATGAATGACGAATGATGACTGATGACTGATGACTGAATTAACCATCAGTCATCAGTCATCGCTCATCAGTCATACTCCCACCCTATTTCTTGCTCACCTTGGCCAGCGCGGCCTGGGGGTCCTTGTTGAAATCCTCGATGCAGCTTGGACAGCACAGAAAGACCGTGTGGCCATCGACTGTCTCCTTCACGGGCTTGCCCATGCCGCCGAGATGCTGACCGCTGATCGGGCAGATCTTCTGCGCGATGGCGGCTTTTTGATCGGCCTCGTCGGGCAGTTTCCGGATCTCCGCGAGCTGCTTGTCGGTCAGGGGCTTGGCCGGATCATCCTCGTCGTCCTGCGCGGCCGAGGCCGTCGGGTTCGCGGGCGCCGTGGAAGAAGCGTTCTTCTCCTGGCTGCAACCGATCAGCGCGGCCAGGGCCAGGGCGGCCCACCAGGTCATGGTCCTCATCCTCATCCTCATCCCATCCGTCGGTTCCTCGTCGCCCACATCGCCAAGTTCCGCCCGGAGCGCGCGGCTCCAGACACGGCGCCATTGTAGGAGCCGCGTGGGAAGTCCGCCAGGAGCGGCCGAGCGACCCCGCACCGCACCGCAAGGACCTCAAAGGGTGTACAAGAAGGGGTCTTCTTTGTAGCGGCGGCCGTCTCGGCCGCTCCGGATTCCCGATTCCGGATTCCAGATCGCAGCTCCGGAGCGGCCGAGACGGCCGCCGCTACAAAGAAGAGCCGTTTTGACCCTTTCTCGTACACCCTTTCAGACGTACCCGTCCCCATCGGCCGGCTCGACGGGCACTCCCCGATAGATCCGGCGGTTGTCGAGCGGGTAGAGCTTGTCGGTGAACTCGTCGTCGCCGTCGGCCTTGAGCAGCCCCCGCGCGACGACGTTGACCTTCGCGTCCAGGTCATCGACGAACGAGATGATCAGGGCCTCGATGGTCTGGGGCAAGACGGGCGCGCCGAACTCCTTCTTGCCGTGGTGCGACAGGATGGCATGCTCCAGGAGCAGGAGGGTTTCTTCCGGGAAGTCGCTGATCCGCTGCGCCGCCTCGCGGACCATGTCGCGGCCCATCAAGACGTGGCCGATCAGGCTGCCTTCCTTGGTGTACTTCGCCTCGACCGGGTGGTACTTCAGCTCGCGCAGCTTGCCGATGTCGTGCAGGATGGCCGCCGCCACGACCACCGACTTGTTCAACGGCGGATTGAGCCGGGTGTAGTACTTCGCGTAATGGTCCGCCAGCAGACCGCCGATGCGGGCCATGCTGCACACGTGTTCGAGCAGGCCCGCTGTGTAGCTGTGATGGAAGTTGGCCGCCGCCGGCATCCGTTCGAACAGCTCGCGGTGGGTCTCCAGCAGATCCCGCACGAGCGCCTGGACCTTCGGATCGGTCAGATAGCGATGGATAATCTCGTTGAGCGATTGCCACATCTCGCCGACGGGCCGGTGGCTGCTCTCGACCAACTCGTTGAAGTTGTAGCCGTCCGCCGCGTCCGCTTCGGTGGCCAAGCGGACATCGAGCAAGGTCAACTGGAGGCCGTACTTGGCATGCTGCTGCACGCGCACGTGCAAGCGGTAAGCCATCCCCTCGGTCCAGCCCGCGGCTTGCTGGAAAAACCGGTTGTCGGACCAGATCGGCGCGTCGCGCGTCACCAGCTTGTCGCGGAACTGGCAGGTGAAGTAGGGCTCGTCCTTCTTGGTCATCCCCCGGACCCGCTTGGCCAGCACGGCGAAGCAATCCGCCTCGTCCCCGTCCTTCAAGTCGGCCAGTTTCGCCACCACCAGTTGAGCCGTGCCCGACATCGGATGCCGCTCCCTTCTCCCGGTTGCTTGCCCTGTTTCGGTGTGCGCACCAATCCACGTCTCTTCATCGGCACGGCTCACCCCGTTTCTTCACCTCCTCCGGTTTCCAGACCCCTACCGTACATCTTGATACTATTGATCGTTTGTTCGGTATAAATCAAGAGGGGCCTGGTAAGAAAATGACGACCAATGTACGTATGTATAGAGAACTCTGATGGGTGAGCGCGCGGCTTGTCATCAGAGGCTCGTCGCGCGGCGGAGCCGCAACCGAGCCCGGCGTCGCTCGACCCGGCGTGAACGCCGGGCCGATGACCGCGGCACGGCACGCCCGGTGAACCGGGCGAACGACCACGCGCTCAAGTGCGCCTCTCTCCGCCCGGTTCACCGGGCGTCTTCCCTCTTGGCCCGGCGTTGACGCCGGGTCAGACCGGCTCGACCCGGCGTGAACGCCGGGCCGATGACCGCGGCACGGCACGCCCGGTGAACCGGGCGAACGACCACGCGCTCAAGTGCGCCTCTCTCCGCCCGGTTCACCGGGCGTCTTCCCTCTTCGGCCCGGCGTTGACGCCGGGTCGTTCTGCCAAGCAGGGACAATCCACGCGGAAAGACAACCATCGCCGAGGTAACCATGTCGGGTGCGTCGCGTCCGCGATGACGCACCACACCGTATTGCGCGGACGAACTGGGAGGGGACGTGCAGAGCAGCCAAAGAGGTGCGTCATCGCGGACGCGACGCACCCGACGAGACTCGTTCAGGACACGCTCCGGAAGTACTCCAGCGTGTGCTCGAGGCCTTCGGCGCGTTCGATAGTCGGCTCCCAGCCCAGCAGTTGCCGGGCCAGGCCGATGTCGGGACGGCGGCGTTTCGGGTCGTCCTGGGGCAGGTCGCGATAGACGATCGTGCTCTTGGACGCGGGCACCATCGCCAGGACCTCTTTGGCCAGCTCCAGCACGGTGATCTCGGACGGGTTGCCGAGGTTGACCGGGCCGGCGTGGTCCACGTGGAGCAGCCGGTAGATGCCTTCGACCAGGTCCGTAACATAGCAGAAGCTGCGGGTCTGCTGGCCCTGGCCGAAGACGGTCAGGGACTCGCCGCGGAGGATCTGGTCCATGAACGCCGGCAGCACGCGGCCGTCGTTGAGGCGCATGCGCGGTCCATACGTGTTGAAGATGCGTACAATGTGCGTCTTGACACCGTGGAACCGGTGGTAGGCCATCGTGATGGCCTCGGCGAACCGCTTGGCCTCGTCGTAACAGCCGCGCGGGCCGACGGGGTTGACGTGGCCCCAGTAATCCTCGCGCTGGGGGTGAACCTCGGGGTCGCCGTAGACCTCCGACGTGCTGGCCAGCAGGAACCGCGCATTCTTGGCCTTGGCGATCCCGAGCGCATTGTGTGTGCCGAGCGAGCCGACCTTCAACGTTGGGATCGGGTGCTCAAGATAGTCCACCGGGCTGGCCGGGCTGGCGAAGTGGAGCACATTCTCGACCGGGCCGTCCAGGTGCAGGGGCACCGAGATGTTGTGCTCGAGAAACGTGAACCGGGGGTTGGCCATCAGGTGCTCGATGTTGCGCCGATGGCCCGTCAACAAGTTATCGACGCAGACGACCTCGTGCCCCTCGGCCAGGAACCGCTCGCAGAGGTGCGACCCGATGAAGCCCGCTCCGCCCGTGATGATCGTTCTCAAGGATGGGTGCTCCTGGGGCTGGAAAGGAAGAAGAAGGGAAACGCGGCGCAAAGACGCAAAGAAGACAAGAAAGACGGAGTCACGGTGTCTGTCCTCTCTTCTCTTCTTTGCGTCTTCTGCGCGTTGTTTCTTCATCCCAACAGATCTTCCATCGTATACCGCCCCGCCGGCTTGCCGACGAGGAACCTGGCGGCGTCGAGGGCACCGCGGGCGAGGCCGTCACGGTTCAGCGCGGTGGGAGAGTTCCAGGCATTCGCCCATCAGGCCGAAGACGACGGTGTGTTCGCCCGGGTTGTCGCCGGTGCGCAAGGCGTGCAGGCCGATCTCGCCCCGGGGACGTTCGCCGACGAGACCCTGCCGGCCGTGCGCGAACTGATGTGAGCCGATGGCGTCGGCGACAATCTCCGCCAACCGCAGCGCGGTGCCGCTGGGGGCGTCTTTCTTGAAGTGGTGGTGCCGCTCGACGATCTCGATGTCGGCCGCGTCACCCAGGGCCTGCGCGGCGATGCCCGCCAGCTTCATCAGCAGGTTGACCGCCTTGCTGAAATTCGAGGCCACCAGGAGCGGGATGTCCTGGGCGAGTTCCTCCAGGTCGCGTTTCTGTGCCGATTCGAAGCCGGTCGTGCCGACGACCATCGGGATCTTGCGCGCGACGCACATCGGCGCCACGGCCAGGGTGGCGGCCGGCGTCGAAAACGCGATCAGCACATCCACCGGCGAGTCAAACTGGCTCGACAGCCGCACACCCAGCGGAGCCAGCCCGGCGAGCGGGCCGACATCCTCTCCCTGTCGGGGATGGTCCGGACGCTCCAGCGCCGCGCCGAGGCGCAGGGCCGGGTCCTCCTGGATCAACTGGATGAGCCGGGTCCCCATGCGCCCGGTCGCCCCTTGAAGGCCAATCGTCAACACTTCGGAAGCAGGCACGGCGGTCAGATCCTTTCGCGGAAACGAGCAGTCGCGTTCGTGGGCGACATCATAACCCCCCGGCGCGATTTTTTGCCACTTCTCGGACTTTGTGGTACTCAGTTGCGACTGAGATTCGGTATCATTCGCATCGACAGACCCGTCCGGACCGAGGCATGTCGAAGTTCTTTTGGGGAATCCTGATCATGGTGAGCACCCTTTTGATGTTGGTCGTTCTGGGTCAAGCCCCGCCGCCACCGCCCGCGACCACGGCCGCGCCGGCGGCCAGGACGGAGGACTCGACGGTTTCCGAGCGTCGCAAGAAGGACCTGGAGCGTACGCTTCAGCTTCGCCGCAACCAGAAGGCCCGCACGGCGGCCGCGAGCCGGAACGCGCAGAAGTGGGCCGAGACTCAGGCTGCGCAGGGGGCCCGTTGTCCGCCGCGGAGAACCTCCAGGCGGCCCAGCTTCAGATCGAGGCCGGCCAGGTCCGGGCCTTGAACAACATGGCGGCCGCGCAGCAAGCCAACGCCGCCACCAACGCCGCGAGGTTCCGCGTCTACAGTCAGCAAGCGGGCGTGCCGCAGATCTTCATGCCCGGCGTGGGCATGGTGCCGTACGCCTACGGCATCGCCTCGCCCTTGCCGCCGCTCGTCGTGCCGCAATTCCAGGTCGGCGCCGCGAACGCCGCCGCGGCGTCGGCGATCGGCGGCACCCCGTTGCCCGCCGTCGGTACGCCCCTGCCGCCCCTCGACGCGAGCAAGTGAGCCGGCTCTCTTTTTGGGCGAGCGGCGGAGGGCGATTTCCCCGGCTGTAGGACGGACAATCCTGTCCGTCGGTGGAAAGACGGACAGGATTGTCCGTCCTACCTGGTAAGTTCTCTCCTGCCGCTCGCCTTGACATGCGCACATCCCTGATCCCTCACATGCGAACCGCGCCAGCGTCGCGTGAAATTCCGGCGAAAGAGCCGGAAGTTCCCAGCAATGGCGTGACCGGGGCATAGGAAATGCCTGCCGGGAGCGGCGGGATTGACTGATCCGCGATTTCGTTAGCGGCCTCGATCCCGAACATTTCTGGCTTCGAGATGACCATCTGAGGGAGCAAGGGCGATGATGGGACGAATCTGCCGCCACGCCGGTCCGGGTTCTTTGGGGGCCGTCCTCGTCGGATGGCTCCTGCTGTCGGCGCCGGGGGACGCTTGCGCGGGCCTCAATTTCCAGACGATCGACAACAACAACGACCCGACCTTCAACCAACTGCTGGGCATCAACAACACGGGGATGATCGCCGGCTACTTCGGCAGCGGGACTCCCGCCACCACGCACCCGAACAAGGGATACACCATCCTCCCGCCGTACGGACAGGGCAACTACACCAACGAGAACTTTCCGGGCTCCCAGCAGACCCAGGTGACCGGGCTGAACAACGCCTCGACTCCCGTGACGGTCGGGTTCTGGGCGGACGCGGCCGGCAACAACTTCGGGTTCGTGAACAAGGCGGGCACCTTCACGACGATCAACAACCCGAACACGCCGACCACCGGCATAACCACGAACCAGCTCCTGGGCATCAATGACAACAACCTGGCGGCCGGTTTCTACGTGGATGCCAACGGCAACGCGCACGGATACGTCGCCGACCTCACCAACCCGGCCAGCGCGGTGTTCACCCCGGTCAACGTCACGGGGGCGACGGCCGTCACGGCGACCGGCATCAACGACGCCAACCTGATCTCCGGCTTCTTCACCGCCGCCAACGGCAACACGCTGGGCTTTTTGGAGAACCTCAACGGCACCGGTCTGAAGACGTTCGGGTTTACCGGGTCGACGAACACGATGTTCCTGGGCGTCAACAACGTCGGCCAGGCGGTCGGCAGCTATGTCGACGCCAACGACGTGATCCACGGGCTGCTGTACAACATCCTGACCGGGACCGGGCGCGCCCATCGACGCACCGAACTCGGTCAACGAGACTGTCCTCAACGGGCTCAACGACCAGGGCCAGTACGTCGGCTTCTACATGGACGCCAACGGGAACACCCATGGGCTCCTGGTCACCATCCCCGAGCCCGCCTCGCTGGCCCTGGCGGCCCTGGGCGCCGTGTGCGTGCTGGGCTACTCCGGCCGCGGCCGCCGGCCGCTGATCTCTCATCGTAGGGTGGGTCCGCGGCGTCCTCGCCGCGCCACCCACCACGATGGACCGGCCTCCCGAGGTGGTTCGCGGCAGGACGCCGCGGACCCACCCTACAAGACCTTCTCGAACGCCCTGTGGGGTCGGGCCGATCATAATTGGTCCAGAGCACCTCGACACGCTGACCCTTGGTGGCGTGGTTCGTCCGCGGGCGACCGACGAGCTTCCGCCACCGGGGGGCCGGGTACAACTCGCTCATGAGAGTACAATCGTAATTGGACAGGGCCACCTTCCCACGAACGGCATTCAGGGCCTGGGCCAGAGTCCGATGCTCCTGGTCGGTCATCTCGAATCGGTAGGCGTTGGCGTCCCCGCGCGTTTCGTGCACATAAGGCGGATCGCAATAAAAGAGCGTCCCGGGCGAGTCATAGAGCGCGATCACGTCGAGCGCCGGCCGGTTCTCGATCTGGACCCGCAGCAGCCTCGTGGCGATCTCGGGCAGCATCTCGACGCCTCCCAGGAAGCGGCTGACGATACCGCTCATGCCCGCGCGGCTGGTGTTCTTGCAATTGCCCCAGCGGCCCAGACTGGCCGTCTGAGCCAGGCCGGTCCGCACCTGCCGGGCACGCACATAAAAACGCCGCGCCCGTTCCAGCGGCGTCGCCTCGGGATCGAGCATGCAGGCCAGCGCGAACTCCTCGCGCGAAAAGGGCGTCAGCGCGATCGCCCGCACGAGGTCGTCCCCCTGATCGCGGCAGACTCGGAAGAAGTGGACGACCTCGCCATCGAGATCGTTGTACGTCTCGACCGGCGACGGCGGCCGGTTCAGCAGCACCGCCGCCGAACCGGCGAACGGCTCGCAGTAATGATGGCACTCCGGCAGCAGGGGCAAGAGCCAGTCCAGATGCGAATACTTGCCCCCGTACCAGCCGAAGAGAATCCGCTTCCGCCGGCGCAAACCGGCGATCGGCGGCGGCGATTTCTTTGTTTTGCGAACGTCCGGTGGCTTCGCCTCGTTGTCCATGCCCGGCCCCTGTTCCACCCACCGTTCCAAGTTGCGGAGGACACTACCCGAAAACCCGATTCACGAATATTCGGGGCGGCCTGGAAACGAGAATGCTGTCGAGAAAAATTGCTCAAGAAACCGATCTCGGATTTCGAATATTTCGTATGTTGCTTTTGTTGCGACTGAGAGATAAGATGGATTGATTAGCCAGGAGGCTTACCATGACTAAGTTGCTTGATCGATTCGAACCGGTCGCGCCCGAGGACGAGGAACGGCGGCTGGCGGAGGAGTCGAGCCGGATCCTGGCCTCAAGTTTGAAGCCAAAACAAAATCTTCGGTTGCGGGTCGAGGAAGAGGGCCCTGGTGAGCTGCTGGTTTTGCCGTCTTCCGTGATCCGGTTGCTGACCGAGATTCTGACGGAGATGGCTCAGGGAAACGCCGTGACCCTGATCCCGGTCCATGCCGAGCTGACAACGCAGCAGGCAGCCGATTTCTTGAATGTCTCACGGCCGTTTCTCGTCAAGCTTCTGGAAAAGCGGAAAATCCCCTTCCACAAGGTCGGGACGCATCGCCGGATCGCTTTCCGTGACCTTGCGGACTACAAGCGACAAATCGACGCGGACCGATTGGCGGTCCTCGACGAGCTGTCGGCGCAAGCACAGGAGCTCGGGATGGGTTACTTGTAGATGATGTCCGCATCGACGGCCGTCTTCGACGCCTGCGTCCTGTATCCGGCCCCACTCCGCGATCTGCTCATGCATCTGGCGCTCACGGACCTGTTCCGAGCGCGGTGGACCGACGCGATCCATGATGAATGGATTCGCAACGTATTGAAGGACCGACCCAATCTGACGAAAAGTCAACTCGAGCGGACCCGCACGTTGATGAACAGTCACGTGCGGGATTGCCTCGTGACAGGTTGGGAGGTGTTCCTGCCCAGCCTGAATCTACCCGACCCCGATGATCGCCATGTCTTGGCTGCCGCCCTTGCGGCCCGCGCCGACGTCATTGTGACATTCAACATCAAGGACTTTCCGGCCTCGTCTCTCGAACCATTGGGAATCGAAGCCCAGCACCCCGACGAGTTCGTCACCCACCTTCTGAGCCTGGACGAACCGCGGGTTCTCACGGCGGTGAAACGGTTGCGGGCCAGCCTCCGCAGCCCCCCGGTTCCGGCCGAAGATTATACATCCAGAACCTGGAGCGGCAACGCCTGCCGATGACCGCAGCCTGGCTACGGCCGTACGTGGAGATGATCTAATCGCCCCTGGAGAGCAAGAGTGACCCGGTCGGGCAGCCTCAACTCGGAGTGTGGGCTGCCATGCCGGCATGTTCCTCGATGGAGCGGATAATGGCATCGAGATCATTCGGCACGACGACCGGCTGATTGGCGAACCCGGCGCGGCGTCACGCCGCGGCTGCCCAGGACCTTCTCGAACTGGGCCTGGTCGGCGCCATGATAGGCGACGGTGGCCGTCGGGTCCTTGAGCTGGTGGCCGGTGAGGATGCAGACGACCCGCTCGCCGGGCGCGATGACGCCCTCCTCGCGGAGCCGCTTGACCCCCGCCACGCTGGCCGCGCTGGCCGGCTCGCAGCCCAGGCCGCCGAGACCCGACGCGGGCCTTGGCGTCGAGGATCTCCTGGTCGGTCACCTCGCGCACCACGCCGTCGCAGACATCGAGCGCCCGCAGGCACTTCTTGAGATTGACCGGCCGGTTGATCTCGATCGCCGAGGCGATCGTCGAGGCCTTCACGCCCGCCGCGTCGAGCTCGCGCGAAATACCGCCGGGGATCTCGCTCTCGGGCAGACCGCTGTTCCAGCGCAGCCCGCGACTGCTCGACGAGCTCGTTCAAGGTCCGGGCGCCGGCCGCGTTGATGACCGCCAGCCGGGGCACGCGGTCGATCAGGCCGAGATGCTTCAGCTCGAGGAACGCCTTGCCGAAGGCCGATGAGTTGCCCAGGTTGCCGCCCGGCACGACGATCCAGTCGGGCACCTCCCAGCCGAGGCCCTCGAGCACCCGGAACATGATCGCTTTCTGACCTTCGAGCCGGAACGGATTGACCGAGTTCATCAGGTAGATGTTCGAGCTGGGTCGCCACCTGCTTGACCCGGTGCATGGCGTCGTCGAAGTCGCCGACGATCTGGATCGTCAAGGCCCCGTGGTCGAGCGCCTGTGAGAGCTTGCCGTAGGCGATCTTGCCCGAGCCGATGAAGATGATCGCCTGAAAGCCGAACGGCGTGGCCGAGCAGTAGACCGCCAGCGCCGCCGAGGTATTGCCCGTGCTGGCACAGGCCACGCGCTTCGCCCCGACCATCCGCGCGTGGGTGAACGCGGCGGTCATGCCGTTGTCCTTGAAGCTGCCCGACGGGTTCATCCCCTCGTATTGCAGGAACAGCCGGCCGGAGTTGATCCCGACGTACTCGGCCGACCTTGTCGGCCTTCTGCAAGAGCGTCTGCCCCTCGCCGATCGTGACGACCTGCTCGGCGGGCGCGAACGGCAAGAGCTCGCGGAACCGCCAGACGCCCGAGAAGCAGAGCGGATCGGTCCGCCGGGCCCATTTCGCCTCGAACTCGCGGAGCGTTTTGGGAACGGGCAGGCGGTCCCAGTCGTACACCACGTCGAGCAGATCGCCGCACTGCGGGCAGGCGAACGCCACCTGGCCGACGGCCAGCGTCGTGCCGCACGACGGGTTGATGCACTGCTGGTACGCCAGGTCGGTCGCGGGAGTCACGGGCATCGGCGGTCTCTCGATAATACAAGGGACAGAGGCGCGGCCACGCCCTGAGGGCGCGCGAGGGTTCTCATTCTAAGGAATACCCCGGCCCTTCGGCCACAGGACCCGCCGCCGGGTCTTGGGCCGTTCCCTACTTCCCGCTTGCCTCACCGGGATCGCGGCGCGAACCCGCGGCAGGCTGGCTGACATCGCCGTAACCGCTTGTGTCATCAGGCGGTGAGCCGTGCTTGAGGATGGCTTTGAGTCGGCAATTCGGCACGCTCCAAGATCCGAGAATGCCGGTTGGAACATGAGACACCTGGGTATTGGGACAAAGTCAAGGGGTCATTGGGTTCGTTCGGCGCTGGGAAATTGGCTTCGCTCGGCGCCGGTGATCGGGTTCGGCGCGTGGAGAATTCTGATCGGTGCGGACTGTACCCGGCTTGCCAAAGATCAGGGCACGGCGGTTGCGCGAACGTTCCTTATCATCATCGTGGCCAGTCGGCCCAACGATCACACAAATGCTGCCGAGTTGACACCGGGAAGACTGGCGCGGCGGTTATGGTCCGCTGCAACCGGGAACCGGGCAACCGGTTGGCCGCCCTTCTGGGTGCCACTGGCTCTGCCAGTGCTCGGCTCCGGATCGGCACTGGCAGAGCCAGTGGCACCCAGATCGAGACCCGTTCGCCCGTGCCACCCAGCCGGGGGGGTTCTCGGGGATCGATTCCTGGCTCTTTTGCCCCTTCATTCGCTATGCCCCTTTTGTCCCCCGTCAAGGGGCCTTCGGCCGTTCACTCGCTGCCCTTACCTCTTTATCGATCGCGATGGCCGATTTGATCGGCTTGTTCTCTCGCTTCAAGAACGGACAGAACTTTGTGAAGGCCTTGTCGATATGAACCAGGCACACGTCAGATGGCTGCTCCATCGCGATCACCGCGTCGCCGACCTTCCGACACTGGTCGCAAACGAACCGAGTTCCCGCCGCGAGGAGCTTGGCTAGATTCTCTACGGAATCGAGTTTTTTCGTCGTCTCCTCGGCGACAAGGCCCTTACCTCTCCCTCCCGCGTCGCCGACTCCAACGAAATCGTTCACTGGACAGTCGCTGACCGGTTCCGTGAAGTCCTCGTAGAAGGCGTTCAGGTCCTTGAGCATCGTATTGTAGTCGATGCTCGGACGCTTATTCCCAATGAGGCAACCGCACGTATTCGGAACTCGGCTTTGGAAGACTCGGTCGAACGTCTTCAGCCAATTGATCGCCAGCCTCCCGACTTCCTCGGCGGCGATGTGCGGGTTGTCAACAGCCCTCCGCTGATCGAGCAGGAGGGCTAGACAGAAAAGGGGTCAGGAGCCGATCCACGGGTCAGGACGTGGATCGTTCCACCTGGATCGGCTCCTGACCCCTTTTTGCCTTTCCGGGCGTGCCCCTGGAAGAAACCCGCCACTGGCCGGCGGGGATGTGAAACAGAGGACGGGGCGGCCACCTATCCTATCCGGCCTCGGGGGCGAGGCCCAGCAACCGGAGGGTTCTGCCGTCCCGCTGGCCCTCATAGTACTTCTTGAGCAGGCGTTCGAAGACCGAGCCCGGCGGCGACACGCACCCGAACAAGGTCGCGCACGACCTCAGTTTCAGGTCGTCGGGAGAACCGAAGATTTGCGCCGCGGATCGGCCCTCGACATGAACGGCCGCCTCCACGCACTCCAGGAGCCTCGGCCCGAGGATGGGGTGTTCCAGATACGCCCGCGCCTCATCGAGGCTCTTGATCGCGTAGTACTTCGAGGTCGAGCTGAAGGCCAGCCCGTCGATCTGCGGGAAGATGTACCACATCCAGTGCGTACACTTCTGGCCGCTCTTGATCTCCGCGAGCGCTCGCGCATAATCGTCTTTCTGCGCGCCACGAAGCGACTCAGGTCATACGGATCGTCGGCGCTGCGAACGTTCCTTGAGCCAGTCAAGCTGTCCTCCTTCCGTCTCACGATCAGCCAAACTTCGCGAGTGGCCCGGACAACGCCGCGTTGTCCGGGTGGCGCAGCCAGGCGCCGGAGTCCTGATTGTTCACGGATGGGCGTTCGGATCATCGACCGCAAGCCCTTCGGCGATGGCCGCGGCATTCAGTTCGCCATCGGCCGAGATCAGTGTTACCGGCCCGAGGCCGGCGGCCTGGTGGAGCCGGTCGACTTCGAGAGCCGCGGCCAGTTGCACGGCGTCGTACGCCCGCAGACCATGATGACGGCAGAGTTGCATCGCTTTGACCAGGAGCGTGGGGGTCAGTTCCAGGATGCGGTAGCGCTGCGTCAGATGGCGGCGGAAATGGCCGAGGATCGCCCCGCCCTGAGCGGGGGAAAGACTACCGCCGCGCTGACGCCGGGTGATGGCGGAGGTGACTTCCACGGCCGTGATGCGAGCGATATAGACCGCGTGAGGCGTCTTCGCGCCCGTCAACGAACGCACCCAGGCGGTGCCCACTTCGCGGACGTGACGCTTGACCAGGGCGCTGGTGTCGAAGAAATTGGCCGCCACGTCAACGACGCTCGCGGATGACGGTCTCAGAGAGGGGTTCACCCTCGATGCGGACCGGCTCGTCGCCTGGGTCGTCGATGTCGGCGCCGCCGTCGGGCACCGCGCTCATCAGGCCGAGTTCCACGAGTTGCCGCTGGAAATCCTCCTCGGTCCACGCGGGCCCGGCCGAGAGGGGCTGCCCCGGCTGGCCGAGCAGGCGCAACGCCTCCTCAACCACTTCGTTTTCCGAGGCGAAGTGCCCGGTCCGGAGGTGGGAGCGGATGATCCGCTCGGCGTTTTCGGAAATCTGCAAATTCATGAAACCGTCCTGCGAGCCGATCCTCGACTCTATCACAAGAGTCTTGGATTTCCCATATCTCGTGCTTTACGTCCGGGACGACGTCTCGCGCTGAGTTCCCATGGACCCCGGAAACTCAACCGTACTTCGAGGGATCGGTCGCCGATTCTTCGGGTTCGGCCGGCAGGGTGTAGCGGTCCTCGATGGCCTGGCGAATGCGGGTCCGGCCCTCGTCGGCCGACAGGTTCCGCGTGGCGGCGAGCTGTTCGGCCGCGTCGGCCAGTTCGTCGTCCTTGATGTTCTCGCGGAACCAGCGGGCGTAGTCGCCTTGCTGGAGGTGGAATAGCCAGGTGGGATCGTCCACGCCCTCGGCAATCTGGAGGAACGTCAGCAAGTTCTGGGCGCGGAGGTTCAGCCGGCCGTCCGGCCCCCGGAAATAGAAGCTACGGTCGGGGCCGAGGTTGCCCTCGGCGTACTTGCGGCCGTGGCGGCGGCGCTCGGACTTCGGCGGGGTCGTCCGGATGCGGAACGGCGGCCGCGCCGCGCGCGGAACCAGGCGAGCGCCTCGCCTTTTTCCAGATCGGCGGGCTGGAGCCCCTCGGGAGGACTCTGGCGGAGGGTCTCGCAGAAGGCCCGGATCGTCTCGTCCGGACCTTCGCCGACGGCCAGGAGCAGATCGACGGATTCGAGCAGGCCCGGGGCGACGCTGCCGGGATGAACGATGATGTACAGCATGCCGGTCAGTTGCTGCGGCAGGATGAGCGGCGCCGGGGACCAGGCCGCGGGCATCAGGTGGTGGACCTCGTCCATGACGATCCAGTGCGGCCGGCCCGTGCGGGCACGCAGTTCCTGGAGGCGGGGGAGCAAACCATCGGAGAAGTGCGGGCGGTCCTTCAGCGGCAGACCGAGCAGGTTGACCGCCACGTTCTGGGCGTCCGGTTGGGACAGCAGGTCCTCCACCTGGTCGGCCGAGGGGGGCGTCTTGGGATCGCCCAGAACGACGACAAGCTCCAGCTCGGCGTAATCGCCTTCGGGGTCGATCAGGGCGAACTGGTAGCCGGCCTCGGCCAGGCGCTCCAGGACGCCGGTCGTGAGCGTGGATTTGCCGCTGCCGGACGTGCCCGCGACCATGACGCTGCGCCCGTAGGGGGCGATGCGGACCTCTTCCTGCTTGTCGTCCCTCGTGCCGATCAGGATATGGTGACGGGTCAACTTCGGCTCGAGCTCGGCGAGGTCGCTGGCTTCGAGCCGCGCGATCAGCTCGACCACCCCCCGGCCGTGGTCGCCCGCGGTGGTCCAGTCGGCGCGCTCCTTGATCGTGTCCAGGGCGTTGGCGACGGCCACGGCGCACTCGCTGGCGGCGAGAAGAGCGTGATCGTTCTCGGCATCGCCGACGCCGACGACGTTGTGCGGCGAGAGGCCCAGCTCCCGCAGCGCGGCCCCGAGGCCGGTGGCCTTGTTCACGCCGGAAGGGAGCACCATGACGGCGCCCTTGTTGAAGATGACCTGGAGCTCCAGGCCCAGCTCGTGGATGGTCTCCAGCACGGCCGTCTGGTGCGGCTCCCAGGTGCCGACGATGACGCGGCCGACCGAGATCGGCTGGACCCCTCGGACCCGCAACCGCGCCACGAACCCGGCCGGCGGCGGTTCCGCCAGCGCTTGCTCCTGGCGTTCTTCCGGCCGGTAGAGAAGCGCTCCATTCTCGGCGACGACCCGGTCGAACAGGTCGATCTCGGGGAAGGCCTCCCGGAGCGGCTCCAGCTCTCTTCCCGTGATCAGCACGAGCTTCCGGCCCGTCTCCTTCAGCCGTCGCAGGGCCGTCACGGTCGGCTCCGCAACGCGGCCGTCGTGGGCCAGCGTCCCGTCGTAATCCACAGCGAGAGCGTGATAGCGCATGGTGTGAACCGGCCTCGGACGCGGTGGGAACGCCGCACTACGTTCTGACGGCAGATCCGGTGCCAGTGGAGAGAGTGCGCCCCGACCTCAGATCCGCTCCTCGATCAGCACGGGCATGCGGGTCGGAGCGGGTCATGACCTGGTAATAGTGGCTGGCGGGCTCGCAGATCATGTAGACGACGGCGATGCCGCGCTCGTCGGGGACGAGCAGGCCGCGGATCCCCTGGCGGATGCGGAACCAGACCCCGCGCTCCAGGCCGAGCGTGGCGGGGATGTCGACGGGGACCGCGTCGAGGTCGCGCCAGCCGCCCTCCTGGATCGTCGCCAGCCAGGTCCAGCCGGTCGCGGGGCAGGAACCGGCTCTGGCCCCGGCCGTTGCCCCAGCGCACGACCTGGAGCCGCCCGTCGCGCCAGACCGGCAGCCGGGGCCGGCGGTCGCGATAGAAGAAAGCGCACCTCCCGCTCGCCCCCGCGCTCGTGGACGCGACGCTCCAGCCCGTGCCGCCCGATCAGCTCCGTGGGCAGCTCGCTCCATGCCAGGGCGATTCCAGTGCACATGACCAGGAGTCAGCCTTCGTAGGGTGGGTCGGCCCATCATCCGGGAGCCAGGTGGTGGGCCGAGCCCACCCTACGAAGACTGGATTTTCAAAAACATATCTTCCCCCGAACATCACAAATGTCGTATTCATTGGCGCGTGTCGCGATAGATGCCGGCCAGCGGGAGCGTGGCGGCGCTGCGGAGGGCGAACCGGCCGATGGCGGGCGTTGACCTCGCGCTTGAGCCGGGCGACGGCCTCGGCCGGCGCGCTCGTCGGGCGGGTCGAACAGGCCGAGCGGGCCTCGGCCGCGGGGCGCAGAGTCCTCGGCGATCAGGTGCATGCGGGTGGCCGCCACGCCGGGGCATCCAGGCCCGGCGCAGGCAGGGGCGGGCGGCGTCCAGCAGGACGTCGAACCGGTCGCTGGGGACCGGCAGCGTCGTCTGGCCGACGCCCGCCTGCGCCGTTCTTGTAGCCGACCCAGACGGTCAGCCGGCCCGCGGGCACGCCGTGGTACTCCAGCTCCTCGATCAGCCGCTCGAGGTTGCGCACCAGCCAGGCGTAGAGGACGAGCGGGCTCGGCGGTCGACTCGCCGAAGCTGCCGCCCCGCGACAGGACCTTGTGCGAGCGGGCGCCGGGGATGGATCGGCTGCACCGGATCGCCGTTGAGCTCCCACCACAGGCGCCTCGCCCGTGGCGGTCAGCAGCGTCGCGGACCAGCCGCCGGTCGGCCCGGGCCAGGTCGAGGCAGGTGCGGATGCCCCAGGGCGACAGCCGGGCTGCGCGGCGGCCGGCGATCCCGGTGATCTCGGTCACCGGCCGGTCGGCCAGCAGCTGCTCCTCGGCCTCCGCGGTCGAGCACCGCCAGCGCCCCGAACGGCTTGGCCGCGTCGGAGATCAGCTTGGCCAGCGTCCGCGTCCGGGCGATCCCCACCGTCACCGGCACGCCGACCCGCTCCCAGATCCGGTCGCGGATCGCCACCGCCAGATCCTGCGAACGTCTGCCCCCGCCCCGGCACCGCCAGGAAGAAGAACTCGTCGATCGAGTAATACTCGACCCGCGGCGACAAGCTCGCGCACGCACGTCCAGCATCAGCCGGCTGAGGACCTCGTACCAGCGGAAATCGCGCTTGACGTAGACCCCTCGCGGGCACTTGACCAGCGCCTCCCAGATCGGCTCGCCGGTCTTCGACCCCCGCCGCCTTCATCTCGTAGCTCTTGGCGATCACGCACGCCCCCTGGTTGCCCAGCACGCCCACCGGCTTGCCGCGCAAGAACTCGTCCCGCACCCGCTCCGCCGACACGTAAAAACAATCGGCGTCGAGATGGCCCACCGCCGTTATTTTTGTCCACATGGACGGAAATGTAGTATGAACGGAAAGACAGATCAAGACAGAAGGGGCGAGAGAAGTTCGTTGGCCCGGATTCACCACCGAGTCACAGAGGACACCGAGACGGACACAAAGAAAGATTTCTCTGTGAGAACTCGGTGTCCTCTGTGACTCGGTGGTGAATCCGGCCTTATCGGCGCCGGGTGGCGAGGGCGGAGTCGGCGATGCCTCTGGCTGCTAGATCGAATCCCAGCGTCGGGCATCGACGAACCGGGAGAGATGGCCGACGTTCGTCGTGGCCACGATGACCGTCTGACCGGACGTGGCCAAGAGCGACGCATGTGCCGCGAGAATGACATCCGCGTCCAGCGCTTTGGGGGCCGCGGTCGGAATGCCCATGCGACGCGAGAAGGCCCAGAATACGGCCGCCTTTCTCATGGTTTGCGTTGTGATCGGGTCATATTCCAGGGTGGAAATCACCGCATTGTGTCGCTTCAAGCTGGCCAGCAACGCCAGCCGGAGCAATTCCCGCCGGACCTCGTAATCGGCGATCTCTGGCACCATCACCCGATCGCCGGCCGACTCCAGAGAGCGAATCCAGGCATGGCACGCCGCGGCGTCGGACTTGTGCGGAGCCTTGCTCAGCAGTCCAAGCGGGTCCGCATCCAGGAGGATGACTCGGGCCATGCGTCAATCCTGACTGCGGAACAACGGACGGTGCGGCCGCGCGGCATTGATGCCACGTGTGAACTCCTCCCACATCTCGTCGGTGTCCGTCGCATCGGTAATGCTCTGGATTTCATCGAGCATCCGACAGACGGCCGCGGCGCGGGCCCGTTGTTCCTCGGGAGACATGGGCTTGAGCCGGCCCGACGCATCGACTGAGGAAACCGGGATGGGTTGTGGTTCGGCCAGACAAGCCGCCAGGCGTGGATCGAGTTCCCCGAGCTGGGAAAGTGCGATCGGTTCAGATTCGCTTGTCGTGTTCATCGTTCGCTACTCCTGTCTCGGGCCCTCTGCCGCCGGCTCCCCCTCATTCTACGGCCAGAGACATTCGCCGGCCTGGTCCGACCCGGCTTGGAGGTCCGGCTGCGCGGACTCCAAGCCATCATGGTTAGACGTCGAGGCCCCGTTCGAACGATCCGGGGGCCTGGGATATCGTTTCAAACTCCAGCCTACGACGAACGCCCCCTCGGGAAGAAGTAACGCAGCGCCGACCCCACGAGAAGGACGAGGACCAGGTTCAGGAACGCGATGAACGGTGCCTGTGTGCTGAAGGCCAGGACGTGGAGGCTCGCGACGGCCAGGAACAGGACGAACACCCAGCGCCAGCCGCGGATCAGGCCGAGGATGAAGAGGCATTTGGCGGCAAGCCAGATCGCTGCCGCCGGTTCCTGCGGGATCGCGAGGAGGTTCCCGACGCCCTCTAAGCCGAGAAGGACCGTGGTGACCCAGACCTGCCAGGGCACCTCAGCAGATGTGCCGGCGGATGGACACGGCAGGGTAGAGTCGTCTGCTCGGAGGCGTCTCGTGACCATGCATGGTCCCCCTGGCGAGCGGAAGCGCGCCGATACCTCTGTGAGGGGTATTCGTCGAATGCCGAGGATTATCGGCGACGAATGTGGCCTAACTCCTTTTTAGACCAAGTTCTTCAAAAAAATGCGCCGCGTCCGCGGAGCGAACGAGATCCTGACCCTGTCGCGACTTCTTCAAGGCCTTGCGTGTTTTCGCGTTCGGCAACAGCACGCCGAACGGTAGCCCATGCTGAAGGACGATTTGGCGATAGAACAACGTGATTGCCGACGTGGGCGACAGGCCAAGCTCCTGGAGGATCTTTTCGGCCTCCACCTTGAGATCGGGTTCGATTCGCGCGGATCATTTCGGTCTTGGCCATGCCTGTCTCCTCAATAAACGACCTCTCCTTTGTACCACGAACGAGATACAAAATCAAGACCGGGATCGCCACGTCCGCAGCGCATCCAGAGTCGTCGCCATGTCTTCCGGCAAGGGCGAGACCAGTTCCATGGCCACCCTGGTGAGAGGGTGGGTCAACCGAAGTCGGTGGGCGTGCAGGGCCTGGCGGGCGATCAAAATGCGGTCGGCGTCGGGACCGCCCAGGTCGCCGAGGGTCAGTTGGCGCGGCCCGCGTAGAGCTTGTCGGCGACGACCGGGTGGCCGATATGGGCCAGGTGGACGCGGATCTGGTGGGTGCGGCCGGTCTCGGGCAGGCAGCGCACGTGGGCGTAGCCGTCGAAGCGCTCGAGCACCTCGTAGAAGGTCACCGCCGGCTTGCCGCCGCGGTAGTGTTCGCGGGGCACCCACATCTTTTCGCGGATCGTGGGATGAAAGCCGATCGGGACGTTGATGTAGTCGCTGTCGCGGTCGGGGGCGCCGTAGACGATCGCCCGGTATTCCTTGTGGATCGTGCGGTACTCGAACTGCTGGCCTAACAGGCCGTGGGCGCGGTCGTCCTTGGCGACGATCAAGAGGCCGGTCGTGTCGCGGTCGAGTCGGTGGACGATGCCGGGGCGCTCTGCGCCGCCGACGGTGGAGAGTCGGTCGAAGTGGAACTGGAGGGCGTTGACGACCGTGCCGGACCAGTTTCCGCGCGAGGGGTGGACCACCATGCCGGGCGCCTTGTCCACGACGACGAAGGCGTCGTCCTCGTAGACGATGCGCAGCGGAATGTCCTCGGGCGTGGGGGTGCCGTCGCCGATCTCGGGCAGCCAGATGATGACGCGGTCCTCGGCGCGGACGCGGTACGACGCCTTCACGGGCTGGCCGTTGACCAGCACGGCGCCGGCGTCGATGATCTTCTGGATCACGCTGCGGGAGAAGTCCGAGAAGCGGGCGGTCAGGTAGGCGTCCAGCCGTTTGCCCCCCTGCCGCCCCTTGATGATGAACTCGGTGGGCTCCTTCGACAGTTCGGGAGGCACGGCACAACGTCCCGGAGGGCGGTCCTCCTCATCAGGGCTTGGGGGCCTCGGTCTTGGCGTCCGGCTTGGACGGGGCCGGTTCCTCGACGGCGAACGGGAGGGGGGCAGGAGCCGCCGTCTTCGCCGCCTCGGCCTTCGGCTCCTCTTCGGCGCTTCCGTCTTCGGGGTCTCGATCGGCGAGACCGGCTCGGGGAGTGGCGGCGGCGTGGGAGACGCGTTGCCGGCCGGGCCAGAGGTAAGGTCAAGCCGGAGGTCGGGCTGGGAGACAGCCCCGGGGGCGTGAAGCCCGGAATCGACAAGCCGCCCGCGCCGGGGAAATTCGAGGGCGGCAGGGTCGCCTCGGCCGGCTTGTAGACGGAGAACTGCTGATAGAAGGCGATGGCATCCTTGCGGCTCAGTTCCTCGGCCAGCGCCTTGGCCCGCTTGCCCTCGACGGTTTCCGGCCAGGTGTCGGCGACCTTGCGGTATTTCTGGACCGCCTCGCCAAGCTCGCCGCGGGTTTCCAGCACCCGGGCCGCGCCGAAATCGGCCAGGCGGCGCAGGGTGCCATCCTTGCCGGCCATGTCCGCGGCGCGGCCGAACAATTTGCCCGCCGTGGCCAAAAGCGGCATGGCCGCGTCCCGGTTGGCGGGCAAGTCGCTGAACGCCTCCTCGAAACGCATCTCGGCGGCCTGGAGCAACGCCCAGCCGGCGGCCGGGCCGGGGGTGGTCTCGGCGATCTTCTCGGCGGTCTGGATGCGGTCCTCGGGCTTCTTGGCCAGGAACAGCTCGGTCCAGGCATCGGCCGAGCTCGAGCGGCTGGACGAATACGTGGTCGAAACAATATAGAGCAAGCAGGCGGCCACGATGACCACGCCGGCCGCCACCCAGACCAGGGGCCCTTTCTCCAGCGTGTGCCGCACCCAGCGGTAGAACAGGGTCTGCTGTTCTTCCGGCTTGTGGATGACGGTGGGAGCGTGGTCCTGCAAGCGGTGCTTGGGACGGGGGGAAAGGGGTTCTTGATTCATTACTCGATCGACTCGACCCCGCGATCCCGGTTCAACGAGACCGCGAGCGGGGAACAGGTGGGCTCGTCGCGACAACTGAGGCATCTTACCGGCCCCGGCCGATCGGGGTCAAGCGCGCCGGGCACGGTCGAGAAAATCGCCGGGCGGGTGACCGGATTTCCGTCCGCGAGCGGCCGGTGAATGGCGGATGACGGTAGGAGTTACGCAGTTGGCATTTTGGGCAGGATTGGAATTGGGATTTTGTAGGGTGCGTGAAACGCACCCAGTCTCTTTGTGGCAAAGGGACGGTGCGTGAAACGCACCCAGTCTCTTTGTGGCAAAGGGACGGTGCGTTTCACGCACCCTACATTGTTACTCCCGAATGGCTCGTCGCGCTGCGCGGATTGTCAAGCTGGGTGATCTTCTCTTGTAGGGTAGGCTTCAGCCTGCCAATCCCATTTCCGTGTCCGGATTATGGCATTGGCAGGCTGAAGCCTACCCTACAAGAGAACACGGTTGCGGCTCGGCCGCGCTACGAGGATCGGCCCTCTGTCTCTTTGTGGCAAAGGGACGGTGCGTTTCACGCACCCTACGAGGATCGGCCCTCAGTTTACCCAGTGTCCCAACTGCGTAACTCCTAGACGGATGACCGATCCAGCCAGTCGTCATCCGTCATCCGCCATCAGCCATCAGTTATCCGTTTCCTGGGCCCGGTTCCATTCCGCGAGAAGGACCGTGAATCGGCTCCCGTGGCCGAACTGGCTTTCGACCCGCAAGGTGCCGCCGAAGGATTTCACGAGACGCTCCGCGATCGACAGGCCCAGCCCGAGTCCCAAGGGTCCCCGTCGCCGCGTCTCCTCGGAACGAAAGAAGGGTTGGAAAACGCGGGAGATGTCCTCTTCGGGAATCCCGATCCCTTGATCTTCGACGGAGAGGCAGATCGACCCGCCGTCGCGTCCGAGCCGGACCCGGATGGGGGTTCCCGCGCGCTGTAACGGATGGCGTTGTCGAGCAGGTTGTTCAGCAGCTCGGGAAGCAGCGCGGGTGGCACGCGGGCCCACAGCGGCCCGTCCTGTCCGGCTTCCCAGTGGAGATCGCCGCCTCGGCTGCTGTCGAGCCAGGATCGGGACTGTTCCCGCAGCCAGGCAGTCAATTCGATGGTTTCGAGCCCCGGTTGCAGAGCCTCGCCATCAGCGCGGGCCAGGAACAGGAGCGATTCGACGATCTGTCGCAAGTGCCGGGTCTTGCGCTGGACGAGCGTGAGGACACGCTTGTATTCGTCGGTGTCCCGGTCCTGGCGCAGGGCCAGATCGACCTGGCCCTGGAGGGCCGTCAGCGGGGTGCGCAGTTGATGCGAGGCATCGCCCGTGAACCTGCGCTGCCGTTCGAAGGACTCCTGAAGGCGGTCGAGCAGGGAGTTGAACGCTTCCCCCAGTTCCTCCAGTTCATCGTCGGTTTCCGGGACCGGCAGACGCTGGTCGAGTTCCTCGCCGCCGATGGCATGCGCGGCATCGGCCATCCTGGTGACGGGTCTCAAGGCCTGGCGGCTCAGCCGCGCCCGCAGACCAGCGCCAGGGACCACACGCCCAGCGAAAGACCGATCAGCGCCAGGGCCAGGTTGCGGAGCGTGCCGCGGACGGGTTCGAGTTGCTCGGCGGCGCTCAGGATCAGGGCGTCATGCTTGCTGCCGGGCACGGCGGGCTCGTCCGTCCCCGCGGTTTCTTCAGGGGGAAATGGCCGGGCCACCAGGCGCCGGTGCAGGATTCGCCAGGTCCTGCCCCGGGCGTCCCGGACGGACGAGGGATGATCCTCGATGTGGATCGTCGTCCCGGCAAGGAGGCGATCCACCGCGCCGGGCGCGGAGCCATCGAGCCGCTCGCCCTGCTCGGTGCGGACTTGCCAGGAGAATTGCCCCTCGAAGGGGCCGCGTCCGAACGACAGGCTGCGCTCCCGCGGCTCCCACTCGACGCCCTGCGGGCCGATTTCCGCCGCCTCGCCAGCCAGGAGGAGGGGCACCTCGGCCTTACGGTCGGCGTTCAGGCGGTCCCGCCCGTCACTTTTGCCCTGCTTTCACCTTACCTTACCGTGGCGCACCAGCTTGAGCGATCCCTCCTGCGCCTGCCCGATGCCGGGGGCATAGAGCTTGAACTCCTTGGTCGCGGGCTCCAGCGGGGTCGTCTCCAGCGTCTTCAAGCAGTTCTTGAATTCTCCGGCCGGAGTCTTCCTGACTTCCTGAAGTCCGATGATCTCGGCCCGATCCATCGCCTTGCCGGGGGCGACCTCCTGGTAGTACTTCGCGCCGAGGAGCGGCAAGCCGGGCATCATCAGCCCGAAGTGGGCGCCGTCCACGCCGGCCAGCCAGGACCCGCCGTGCCCGACCACTTTGCCGTCCCGGTACTCGTCCACGTCCTCCCCGAAGTAGTATACGCTGTTGGTCCGCTTGCTGATGGCGAAGTAGTTGCGGGAGATCTCGACAGGTTTCCCGTTCTTGGTCTCGCGCTCCTCGACCACCCGAGTCTCGACGCCATCGACCGTCTTCGTCTCGTCGAGCACGGTGATCGTCACCCGGTCCTGGCCCTCTTCCAGCACGAGTTGATAGCCCGGCACCAGATGGTGGCGCAGACCAACCTCATCGACGACTCCCTTCGGAGAACCAGCCGGCCGGGGCAGCTCGCCCGACGCGGGGCGAAAATGGCCACCCGGCCGGCCCGGCATTCTATCCGGCGGCCCTCAGGCGAGTATGAGGCGAAGATAAGAAAGATCTTATCCCGGCCGCACCGCAGCCGGGATTGGCCTTGAGCTCACCTCGATGTGAGCGTCAGCGGAGAGCACGCCCTGGTCCGTCTCGCCGTCTCGGCTCGAGATTCCAGAGCCCCAAGACCACGGCCAGGCTGAGCATGGGCAGCCAGCCCATGGCGCCGATGACGAGGTTGTAGTTTTTCGTCTGATCCAGGTAGCGGCCGAAGAGGGGGTGAAACGAGGCCGTCACCACCCAGGTGATCATCGCCAGCGCGCCGCTGTTTTTCCCCTGGTGCGCGCGCGAAAGGTCCTGCGTCAGCGAGTAGAACGCGGTGAACGTGCCGAGACCGCCGAACGCCACGAGGAGCAGCGCGCCCAGCAGCAGCGGTCCCGCCGGCAGAAACGCGGCGGCCGTGGTCAAAGTCGTCAGCACACAGCAACCGGCGAAGACCCCCATCCGGGCGGAAAACACCGAGAGTCCGCGCCGGGCCAGCCAGCCGCTCAGCACGCCGGCCGACAGGCCGCCCAGGTCGGCGGCAATATAGTAGAACGTCGTGAAATTCAGCATCTCATCGCGCCCGTAGCCCCGCGCCTCGCGCAGGAACTTCGGCAGCCAGACGCGGAAGAGGTGCCAGTTCAGGTTGATGCAGACGACCATGACCGCCAGGCTGAGGAACCGGGGCGAAAACACGATCTGGAGGAAGGACGGCCGGGCCGAGTCCGGTTCCGCCGGCGGGGAGGACGGCGACGCCGGTTCGTCCTCGGGGGCGTGCGCGCAGAGCCGCCGGGCGGATGGAGAAGAGCCACAGGAACACCCAGCAGCACCCCCCTGCCCCGATCACGAGGAACGGCGGCCGCCAGCCCGATTCCCCTTCCCGGAGCAGCATCCGGATCACTTGCGGCGCGAGGATGGCCCCCAGCGCGGTCCCGCTCTGGAGCAGGCTGTTGCCCATCGCCCGGTCGCGCGGGGCCAGGATCACCTGCACCGTCTTCAGGCCGCACGGGAAGTGCCCGGCCTCGAAAAGCCCGAGGAGGATGCGCAGCACGAGAAGCTCGTGAAAGCTCCGACTCAACCCCGTGAGAAACCCCATGGCCGACCAGCCCAGGAGCACCACCGGGTAGAGCGCATAAACCCCGATGCGGTCCACCAGCCAGCCGAAAAAAAGGCTACCGGCCGCGAATGCCAGACCGAAGCCCAGCTCGAGCTGGCCGTACTGCTCGTCGTTGAGCCGGAACTCGTGCTGGATCTCGATGGCCAGCGTGTTGACGGTCAGCCGATCCATGTAATTGACGACGGTGGCCAACATTAACAACACACATATGTACCATTTCCAGGTCTCCAGGTGCGCGCGGCTGGTGGGGAGAGTGGGTTGGGTCATCGTCATCGATGAGGGTTCTCCCGCACGGCAAGCTTCGTAGGGTGGGCTCGGCCCACCATCTTGGTTTCCGGAGGTGGGCCGAGCCCACCCTACGAAGACCTTATCGCGTCACGACGTACCCCATGCGGACGACCTCGAAATCGTGTCCCTGGACGCGCTTCAACTCGTGCAGCTCCTCATCGCTCCAGCGCGGGTCGGGGGCGCCGCTGAGGAACCAGTCGCCGCCGTTGTCGGCCACGAACATGCCATAGCGCTTCAGGGCGTTCAGGATCACCTGGGCCGTCTTGGGAAAACGCGACACGTCGTAGGACGCCTTCAAACGCACCCGCATCCCCATCGGTGGGAGGTTGGGGTTGTCCGCGTTACTGGCGAAGTGCCGCGCGGCGCGACGTAGCCCCGGCGCGAATGATCGACCGCGAACCGCAGCGCGTGGCGAATCACGCCCTGTTCGACGGCCTCGTCGTAACGGACCAGGCCGGGGAAAATGGGGAGGCCCGCGGCGTCGGCGGAGGTCCAGCCCGCGGGTCGGAGGGTGTGTTTCGTCAGGTCGAAAACCGCGCCGCCGCCGGCGGACCACCCGCCCTTCCCATCCGGGGCGGCCTTGTACATTTCATAGAGCTTCCAGTGGTCGCGGTCGATGACCAGCACGTGGCGGTCACCCTTGCTGTTGGGGCCGCCCTCGATGGGCGCGTTGGGCGGGATGGGATACGGGCCCCGGTCGCTCTCGTCGGCATAGTAGAACTTGACCGGCACGTGCCGCTGCGTCCCGGGCACGACCACGTAGGGAATTCCGTTGGGCGCGCCGGCGTACACCGTGCCGAAATCCGGGTGCAGCGGCTTGGCGGCGCCGATGCTGGCGATGAGGGTGTCGGAACGGGGGTCCACGGCGGCCCGCGAGACGTCCTGGTTCCAGGGATCCTGCGCCGAAAAAACCCGCCGGCCGCCCAGGCTGGCGTTGGGTCCCAGGGCGACATTCTGCGCCCACGCCGCACGATCGGGCACGAGGATCGAGCCGGCCAGGGTGGTTCCCGTCAAGATGCCGAACTGCCTCCGAGTCAAGCGCGGCGGTACGTTCATGGCAACCCCTTGAGACGTCGGAAACGGCGAGTTCGTGGAGACTGTAGCAAGCTCATCGGGTCTTTCCATCGTGGGGCGATCGGGTGCCACGGGTTCCGCTTTGGGAACCCGTGTCTGCGGGTCGTGGGCGCTTGGCACGGGTTCCCAAAGCGGAACCCGTGGCACCCAGCGCGGGCATGGCCTTTATGGAAAGCCCGGCGCGTCCGCGACAATCTCCAGACCCATGTATTCGCGGATGCGCCGGGCTTGTCAAGAGGGTGCCAGACCAATGCACGCGCTGGCGCTTCGGGCTTCCCAAGCCAATGCACGCGCTACAAGACCTTCGCCACCAGGAGCGTCTGATCGTCCTCGGCGGGATGACCGGCCGCGAACTGGTTGAGGGCGGCGAGCACGTCCTGGATCAACTGCTCGGCGTCGTGCTTGCAGGAGCCGATCGCGTCATCGAGTCGTTCCAGGCCGAACATCTTGCCGCTCGGGTTGATGGCCTCGGTGATGCCGTCGGTATAGAAGATGACCTGATCGCCGGGCGCAGCCGGATGGTCGCTTCGTCCAGCTTCTGGTCGGGGAACAAGCCCAGCGGCAGGCCTCCCACGCTGTCGAGCGAGTAGACGATGTCTTCACCGCAGTGCTTCCAACGCGGCGGGTTGTGACCGGCGCTGGCATAGGTGAGGGTGCGGTCGTTAGGGTCGAAGATGCCGTAAAACGCCGTGACGAACGTCTCGTTGCGCTCCAGCGTGTAATGGGTCGTCAGGCGGTCGTTGACGTGGTGCAGCAGTCTCGCGGGCGGTTCGGGATAGCCCGGGTGGCCGTGCGCGAGTGCGTGAATGATGGCCATCATCACGGCCGCCGGGGTGCCGTGGCCGCTGACGTCGGCGATCAACAGGCCCCACTTGTTCTGGGGCAGCTCGAAGAAGTCGTAATAGTCGCCGCCCGCCCAGCGCGAGGTGTGGTAATGCGCCGCCAGGTTCAGGCCCGGGATGGTCGGGATCGTCTGCGGCAAGAGCGAACGCTGGATGTCGGCGACGATCTTCAGCTCGCGGTCCACCGTCTCGTAGGCCGCGCGGAGCTCTTCCTTGAGCACCAGCGTGCCGGTCGCCCGTCCGAACAGGTTGCCCATCCAGATGCGTTCGGGGAGCGACTCGGGATCGAAGCCGTCAGGCTCGACGAGCATCTGGACGACCATGTTCTGCGCGATGCCGCCGTCATAGAGCGGCAGGGCGATGAGCGACCGCATGCCGGCCAGGTATTCGTGCGCGGGGTCGTCCGGATCGACCTGGAGGTCGGAGATGATCCGCGGCTCGTCGCCGTAGATCAGCTCGCCCAGCAGGCCGCGGTCGAACAGCGGGAGGCGGTCCTTCTGCTTCCAGGGATTGACCGGATCGCTCCAGAGCGAGGAGCGCGTGATGCGATACCAGGGCGGTTCCAGGTCGCGGCGGCTGAGCGAGACGTGGCGGTCCACGGGCATGAGCTGGCGGACCTGTCGCGCATAGTCGCGCACCATCTGCTGCGGGTCGGTCTGGAGGCTCATCTCGCGCATCATGGCCACGATGTGGTCGAGCCGTCGTTGCCAGTCGGCGACCAGGGCCGAAGGATAGGGCAAAGTCGCTGGCATGAATTCCTCCGGAATCCCCGCCCGATCCGCCGCGGAGCGAGCGCGCGGGGAACGGCCGGTGTGTCATTCTAAGGGCCCCCGGCAAGAGAGCGGCCCGCGGAGGTTGGGATTGCCGGCGGCGATCGGTCCGCTACAATCCGCCGTCGCCCCCCGTTCGCTGCTGGTCTGGTCGCAAGAGGACGCTCGATGACGGTCCGTCGGCTGCGCACGCTGGTCCTGCGACCTCTCGCCGTCCTGTTGCTGGGAGGGCTGGCGTTTCTCGGCGGACGCTACGCGGGGGGCAATCTGGGAACGCTGGTGCCGGGGCGGGTGTACCGCTCCGGGCAGATGAGTGCGGGCGGCCTGGCACGCACGCTGCGTGCCTACCACATCGGGACGGTCCTGAATCTGCGCGGCTGCAACCCGGACCAGTCCTGGTACCGCGCCGCAGCGCCGCCACGCTGGCGGCCGGGGCGACCCAGATTGACGTGCCGATGGCCTCCGACCAGTGGCTCACACGGCCGCAGGCGCGCACGCTCGCGACGATCCTCGAGACGTGTCCGCCCCCCGTGCTGATTCATTGTCAGTGGGTGCGAGCGCACGGGGCTGGTGTCGGCGTTCGTCGAGCTGTTGCGGCCGGGCGGCTCGCTCGCGACAGCCCGCGCCCAGTTCTCATTGTATTACCTGTATTTGCCCACACGCGACGGCCTGATGATGCGCCATCACCTCGACCGTTACGCCGACTGGCTGCGCGCGCAGGGGCTGTCCCACTGCGCCAGCCCACTTCCGCCGCTGGATCGAGTCGGCATACCGCCCCGGTTTTCCCAGCCGGGAGAACTGGTCCCACGACCCGTATCCGCTCGTGGTCGTCACCCGGCCGGATTCTCTGACGCCAGCCCGCAGGTGATGTCCGGTCTTCTTTCGTAGGGTAGGCTTTAGCCTGCCAATTCAAATCCTTATGGAATTGGCAGGCTAAAGCCTACCCTACGAAAGAAGACCGGAGGGCGTTTCCGTTTTGGGGGATCAAGCAATGCCCGGTCTGGAAAGTCACGAGATCACCATCCGGGTCCGCTACGCCGAGACGGATCGGATGGGCCTGTTGCACCACGCGAACTACTTCGTGTACTTCGAGATGGGGCGGACGGAGCTACTCCGCGCACGGGGCTATTCCTACCGCGACATCGAGGATTCGGGCCATCTCCTCGTGATCATCGACATAGGCTGCAAGTTCAAGAAGCCGGCGTATTATGACGACCTGCTGACCCTGCGTACGAGCGTCAAGCGCGTCACCCAGGTCAAGATCGAGCACGCCTACGAGCTGTTGCGCGACGGCCAGCTACTCGCCACCGGCCATAGCGTGCTGGCCTGCGTCGATCGCGCGGGACGCCCGCAACGATTGCCCGAGATGCTGACCTGAACCTTCTCAATGGCGGATTCCGGATTCCAGATTCCGGATTCCAGATTCCGAACGCCGAAATGATCTGGAATCTGGAATCCGGAATCTGGAATCCGCCACTCAGCCCTCCCCATCCGCGACCGGTTTGCCGAAAAAGGCTTCGGTTCTCGGCGATGACGGCGTGGAGAATCTCTTCGGCCTCGGTCTCGGACAGGCCGAGGAGATGGCGGGCGAGGTCGAGTTTCTTGTGATCCTCGGTGGAGACGACGCCGTCGGCGACCGCCCGGCGCACCAGGAGGGTGAACTCCTCGCGGTAAACCTGCCGGACCCAGTCCGCGTCGAGTGCCAGCGGGCCGATTTCCGCCGTCAAGGCGGCCCAGCGGGACTGGGATTCGGGCAGCTTCTCGAGGATCGTCTTGACCTTCTTGTGCCACTGCGCCCGGTCGTAAGGACTGGCCGCCGCGCCCTCCGCGCCTGGACTGTTCTTGTCCTTCCCACCGGTGGGGGCCGGGGAAGACGCCTCGGGGAAGCTGTCCGCCCCATGAGGCGTCTCCTCGTACAGCTTCCAGGCATCGATCAGATGTTGCTGTTGCTGATCGCTCAGCTTCGGGCGGCCACCCAGGATGTGTCCCAGCGTCTGGAAGAAACCCATCGTTCGCCTCGCAGAACTCGCTTCGACCTGGGGCTGGAGTCGGACCATGACCCCCAGGTTAGACCGGACGGGATCGAAACTCAAGGCACCTCAGGCGGAGTGGGAATGAGGTGGCCCGTGCTTCCTCGCGTAGCTCGTGAAAAAGAGAATATACGCGTGGTGCGCACGAAGTCCTTGCAGGGTCGTGCCGGCTTCGTAAGCCCGACGCGCCAGCGAGTGCATTCTCTCTCGGGACCCCGCAGAAATGCACTCGCTGGCGCGTCGGGCTGGCAGGGCGGAACAACCCGCCTCCCCAGTGGCGGCGGCCGTTCCTCGATTTCGATCTAGAATAAGGTGGGTATTCGATGAAGACTGCGTGATTGCACGCAAGCCCCCGCGAACCCAGGGAGACAGCGAAGTGGCAGTCGGGTATACTGGCTTCCGTACATGATGTCGGTCCCCCGGTCGGGCGGGTGTCCGGAACGGCGTGGATCGAGGCCGAGTGAGTGGAAGTAATGATTCATCCCCAACAACCATCGATGAGTTCGGCGCGACTGGCGGCCTCGGTGCGCGAGCTTGCCCGCCAGCTTCACGCCTTGCGTAACGAACCGGCGTACGGGGCCGTGGCGGCCCACGAGTTGTTGCGCCGGGTCGCCCTCCTGGAAGCGCAGTGTCCGGGCAATCCGGACAACCCGTTGCGACGCTGGCTCGGGAATATCCGGATCGAGCTGGAAGTCGAGATCGACCTCCAGCGGCTCACGCGACCGACCGTGGGCGGGCACCGCCCGCCGCCGGCGCGGCTGCGACCGGTCTCGACCGGCCGGTAAGGCGGCCTCAGCTAACGGGAAAGCTCCACGACCAGGAGCGGGACCAGGTCCTGTTCGAACTCGCTCCGCGCCTCTCGGAAGGCGGTCTGAGCCAGCCGGGCGGCCTGGAATTGCTGGTCGGCGACCTCGGGCGCGACGGGACTGGCCGAGACGGCCAGCAATCCCACCAGCGCCGCCACCAGGTCCGGGTCGCCGGAGCGGGCGGGGGCTGGCCGCGCGCGGCGGGGCGTCCAGGGTCACAGTGACTTCGTGGGACCGTTGCGAATGCCATGAGCCGTTCTCATCGCGGACCCACAAGGCGCGCACCACCCGGGCCGAGCGGCCCTCGGCCGGCAGCGACACGTCCGACACCATCGCGCCGATCCCCCCCCGCGCCGCGATGGCCGCGAGCCGGTCGGCCAGGGGGTTGTTCGGCGTGATCTCCACCAGCGTGGCAAACGCGGCTTGCGCCTCCGGGGTGTCCTGGGGCAGCGCCGGCGGCGTTGCGGGGGGCGCCAGTTGGCCTTCGGGCAAGATCAACTGCGACCCCGGCACGCCTTCCGGCACGGCCAGCAAGCGGAGTCGGACGAACCGGACAGATTCGTCACAGAGCGCCTCGCTCGACGGCGCGGCGCAGCCTCCAGAACGAGTCGGATTCCGGCGCCGGCGGCAGGAGCGCCTGGACGTCGGCCGGATCGTCCGCCCGGAGCACGACCCCGCGGCTCGCCAGTGCCCGCAAGAGCGTCTCGCGGTCCAGGCTCTCCACGTCGGGGAGCGCGTAAAGCCATCCCAGCCGGAGCAGCCGGGCGCGCTCGGGAGGTGGCTGCCACAGAGCTTGCACATCGCCGGGCGGGAGCGACACGGCCATCAGAACCGAGGGCGGCAGCGGAGCCGTGAGCCGGGGCGCGCGCGCTCGATCGCGGCCAGGAGCCGGTCCGCTCGGCCCGGCGGCTCGCCCCGCTGCCGATCGCGCTGCCACTGTTCGAGCCGGTTCCGCCGCTCGCCGAGGACACGCTCCTGAACGGGGATTTCGAGCCGGTGCCAGAGCGCATACCAGTCCGGCACGTTTGCCTCGGCCCACGCCCGCCGGACCCGGACGGTCAGCACACCTCCCGGCGACCGTTCCGCCACCTGCCCCAGTAACGGCACGCCGTCGCGGAGCGTGATCGCGTCGGCCACCGACTCGACCTCGCCACCCCCGGCGATCTGAGCGACAAGGCAGCAGAGAGGAAGAACGAGGGCTACCAAAGTCACGCTCCCGCTTCGAAGCCGGTTTTTCGGACAGAGGCAGATGGCAGATGACTGATGGCAGACGGCAGATGCCCGAACGATTCTCCGTGATCAGTCATCCGCCATCAGTCATCCGCCATTGAACCTACTCCGCCAATCTGGTCAAGGCGAGCGCGGAGCGCCGCGGCCGCGGTGCGGGGGCTGGGGGCGCGGACGACGGCCGAGCTGACGGCGATGCGCTGCGCCCCGGCCTCCAGGACCGCGTCGAGGTTCGTCTCGTCGATGCCGCCGATGGCGAACCAGGGCAACCCGACCGACTCGGCCGCCGCGCGCACGAACGCCAGCCCGGCCAGGTCGGAAAAGTCCTTGGTCGTGCTCGGAAAGACGGGGCCAACCCCAAGATAGCCAGCGCCGTCCAGCACGGCGCGTTCCAGTTGGGCGGGGACGTGGGTCGAGACGCCCAGGATGCGCCGCGGGCCGACGATCCGCCGCGCGTCGCGCACCGTCAGGTCGTCCTGGCCCAGATGCACGCCGTCCGCGCCGGCCAGGACGGCCAGGTCGGGGCGGTCGTTGAGCAAAAACCGGGCCCGGCCCGCGCCGTCGAGATGCGGACCGCGCGCGCCCGGCGGAGAATCTCGCGGTCGGGCAGGTCTTTTTCTCGAAGCTGGATCACCTGCGCCCCGCCGGCCAGGGCCTCCTCGACCACCCAGCGCAGGTCGCCCAGCGTCGGCAGCCCGCCGACGAGCAGGTACAGCCGCGCGCCTCCCAGCGTCTCCTGCGCGGCCACGGCCGTCAGGACCAGTTTTTCCAGCGTGTAGACGTCGTAGCGCAGCACTTCGAAGCGGCCGGAGAGCCAGGGATCGACGAGCTTGGCGTATTCCTCCAGCGAGCGGAGGGCCTCGCCAGTGCGCTTGAAATTGGCGACGAGCACGGCGCGGGGGTTTTCGCGCACTTGCTCGGAGGGGGTCATGATGTGGGTGCCCACATCGCCCTGAGTATCCCTGGCCGCGATCAGCTCTTCGAGTCCCAGGCCGCGGATGGCGGCGGCCAGGCGGTGGCGGACCTCCTTGAGCCGGCGCACGAGCATCGGGTCGTCCAGGCCGAAGCGCACGTAGTCCTCGACGACGCGCAGGCCCTCGCGGGCGCGATTGGCCGAGGCATCGAGGATGCGGGCCAGATCGACGATCTCGCCCGGCGCGGTCAGATCGAGCGCGGGGATCTCGGCGTCGAAGGGGATCGGCCCGGCCTCCGCGCGGCTCTCCGTCTGGAAGCACCCGAGCAGCGCCGGCAGATCCAGGCCCGCCGCGGCCAGCCGCGCGACGGTCGGTCCACGCGCGGCCAGCAAACTGACGAGGATGTGCTCCGTGTCCACGGCCCGGTTCCGATCCCGGGCCCGGGCCTGCGCCTCGGCCGCACCCAGCAGGACCCGCACTTCGGCCGAGAGCGCGGCCGTGCCGGTCCAGGTCCGATCGAGATCGTCTCCGGGCCAGGGTTCGACCCCGAGCAGTTCGAAAAGCCGGCCCGGCTCCAGGCCGTGGCGGGCCAGCAGCGCCGCCGCCCGGCTCTCGTCTTCGTCGGCCAGCGCCGCCAGCAGGTCGTCCGGCTCGGCCACGGCTCGGCCGCGCTGACGGGCCCGTGCCTCAGCCCGGCCCAAGGCCCGCTGCACGCCGGGCGTGAAGAAATCCTGCATGGTTTGACGTCATCCCTGGCGGTTCCAGGCCACCTTGGGGGTGCTGGCCAGGCCCGCGGATGGCGGCGCCGGCAGGTGTTCCGGGTCGGCGATGACGGCATCGCCCGGCTGGAGGCCCGCGCGCACCTCGGCGAAGGTGGCACCGACCGCGCCGAGTTCCACCATCTGCCAGCGGTAGCCCGACCGTTGCCGCACGGCGGCGAAGGTCGCCGCGCCGATGCGCCGCACGGCCTGCAGGGGAATCCGCGTCACATCACGCCGCGCCGACGAAGAAGCTGACTTCCGCGCTCATACCGGGCCGCAGGCCCTCGATCCCTTTGTCGATGGCCACCCTGGCGTAGTAGATCTTCACGTCGGAGACCGGCCCGTTGGCCGGCGCGGGGATGGCCGTGACCTCGGTGACGGTCCCCTGCAGGGGCTGGTCCGCAAAGGCATCGGTGACGACCTGGGCTTTCATTCCCGGGCGAATCATCATGACCTTCGACTCATTCACCTTGGCCTGGACCCGCATGCGGGTCGGGTCCGGGAGGTTGATGATCGCCTGGCCCTGGCGCACCGTCACGCCTTCCTTGATCTGGGTTTCGACGCGGCCGTTCCAGGTATTCGACTGATTGGCGTAGACGATGATGCCGTCCCGGGGAGTGCGCAGGGTGCAATTGGTGATATTGCGCTCGAGTCGGTGCAGCCGGTCCGACTCGCGCTGGAAGGTGGCCTGCTGGGCGAAGATGTCGGCGCGGATCGTATCGATCTTGGCCTTGATATTGGTGATGATCCGGGGCGCCGTGAACTTATCCAGGCGGGCCTGCATGCGCTGGGCCTCGCCAAGCTGGATCTGCGCGATCCAGGGAAAACTGGTCGGCCTTGAGCTGGGTCTCGGAGCGGAGCCCCTTCATGTAAACTTCCCGCCCCCAGACAAGATCGGCCTTGGTCTTCTCGAGCTGCGTCCGGCAACTGTCGATGTAGTTCTGGATCTGCAAGCGGTCCTTGGGCAGGATCCCTTCCGCGTACTGCCGCAACGTGATCTGATTCACTTCCAGCAGGGCCACGGCCTGATCGACGAACGACTTGGCCTGGGCATAACGGATCTGCTGGACTTGCAGTTCGTCCTCGAACGCGGACGAATCCAGCCGGCAGACCACGTCCCCGGCCTTGACCTCGGTGCCTTCGTCGAGGATCGAAAGGATGCGCGTGGCGCCCGCCCGTTCGGCGTCGCTCATGCCTTGCTGTCCCCCGCCGCCGCCACCGCCACCGCGTCCGCCACCGCCACCACCGCCACCGCCTTGGGCTCCTCCCGAAGCCACGACGGAAACCTTTGTGGTGGTCGCGGCAGCGCGGAGGGGGATGTACGGAGTGACCACATACGTAAAACTTTCGATGCCCGGAATCAGGAGCGTATTGCCGGTCAAAGCCGCCGCCTGGGCGGTGGCCGCGGCTTGGGCGGCGGCCGTGGCCGCCGCCGAATTCTGAGCTGGGGCCGCGGCGGCGGCGGCGGTGGTCGTGGAATTGACCGGGCTCGCCGAACTCACGGTCGTCGGGGCGGCTCCGCCAGTGGCGGCTCCGGCGGCGGTGGCGGTGACACCGCCCGCCATCTTGCCGCCCTGGGTTGTCCCCCCGACGACACCCAGGAGCGCCTCGACCTCGCACTTGATCGCCGTGTTGTTCGCACTCTCCAGCGAGCCGCTCTCCACGACATAAACGGAGACGTCGCCGCGGTCCACCAGCAAGGCCGGCAGGACCTGATTGCCATGGACCCAGGTCCGTGCCCAGGTCCACGCCTTGGCGGGCGTCAGTCCGCCGGCCCACCCGAGGGCCAGCAGCCCCAGCGCGGCCACCAAGAGTCCGCGCAACCAACGGAATGACCGCCGTTTCCGTGCGATGGCAATATGCGGCGGCGCCTGAACCGAACCTGGAAGCGCGGGCATCGCGACCCCCTCGGAGCCACAAGCTGCGGTGAGCAGGGATACTGGGCGGGGAAAGACCAAAACCGCCTGCGAACGCGGCTCGGAAAAATGAAGACACATTCATTATCGACGAACCCGACGGCGGGGGTCAAGCCACGCCGAAGAGCGCGTTGCGATCCGAGGTCGCGCGCGGCCTCCTCACTTCCTAACAGCGTCGGTCCTGGTCGTGTCGGCCCGCGAATCCGCATCAAGTGCGCGACGGGGCCGTGATCCCGCCGGCCGGTCTCGGCCCGACCGGATGGGTGGACGACGGCCTACACTAGCCAATGAATCCCACCCCGGGGTCTGTAACGCCCCGGGGTGGTGTCCTGCCAGATCCACGTAGGACCCCGTGATCTCGTCGCGACCCCAGGGAGAAGGACATGCCGGAGTACACGCTGCCCCCGTTGCCGTACGCCTACAACGCGCTTGAGCCGTACATCGACGCGCGCACGATGGAGATCCACCACACCAAGCATCATCAGGCCTACATCAACAACGCCAACAACGCCCTGAAGGACCACCCCAACCTGATGGCGCTGCCGGTCGAGGAGTTGATCGCGCATCTGGACCGCGTTCCGGAAGCGGTGCGGACGACCGTCCGCAACAATGCCGGCGGGCACGCCAATCACTCGCTGTTCTGGACGATCATGCAGCACAACGGCGGCAACGAGCCCAGCAGCGCGCTGGCCGCGGCGATCGACCAGGACCTGGGCGGCTTCAGCACGTTCAAAGAGACTCTTTCCAAGGCCGCCATTGGCCGTTTCGGATCGGGCTGGGCCTGGCTCGTGGTCCAGAACGGCAAGCTGGCCGTCACCTCGACGCCCAATCAGGATCATCCGCTCATGGACGGCTCCGGCCGGCCCATTCTCGGCATCGATGTCTGGGAGCATGCCTACTACCTGCACTACCAGAACCGCCGGCCCGACTATGTGGCCGCCTGGTGGAACACGATCAACTGGGCCGAGGTGGCGCGGCGCTACGACCTCGCCAAGCGGTGACACTTTGTCACTGGTCACTGGTCACTTGCGAGGAACACGACTCGTCGCATGGCCTGGGATCGTTCACCCGTAGGCCGAATCGGTTTCGCCGTCCGGGTTGACCCGTCCAGCAAGTGACCAGTGACCAGTGACAAAAGCGAGTTGACCGATTCGCCGCTTTGGCTATGATCGGCCGTCCTGGGGCGGAAGGAACCGCCCGGACACACGGTTGACGCGCCGGGGCAAGCGACCCTCGCGGTCGTTCCGGCGCTGCCGAGGAGAGGAGATGCCGATGGATCGGCTCAAGCTGGCGCGTCGCGGTCTGGCCGGGCTGGGTTTGGGGCTGGCCCTGGGGTGGTCCTTGGTCGGCTGCCGCAGCGGGCATCCCGAGGTGCCGCCGGAACGGCCGTACGTGGCGCCGAACCCCGCCGCCAATGCACCCCAGGTCGGCTTCAGTTCGGAACCGGCGGCCAACGCCTTCGCGGGCATGGCGCCGGCGTCCTCGGCACTGCCTGGCATGAACCCGTCCCGCGGTGGCGGGTATTCGAGCAGCACCCTGCCCGCGGCAGGCGCGATGCCAGCGGCCCCGGCGCTCGGCACGGACGCGGCCCCCGCCTCGTTCCAGCCGCCCGCGCCGCCCCAGGGTGTCATGGGGACGCCGGGAGCGTTGCCTTCACCGATGTGAGTCGCTCTGAGAGGCTATCCGGGAAGCCCCGAAGGGGCGTCTGTTTTTAGCCCCGAAGGGGCGGCAGTGAATAGCCCGGGGCGTCAGCCCCGGGACGGGGAACGACGCGCCACGAACCCCCTCCAAAGCCCCGAAGGGGCGACAGAACCCATGGTCCCGCAGGATCTTCTGTCGCCCCTTCGGGGCTTTGGAGGAGGCGGACGCAGGGGCAGCCCCGGTTCCCGGGGCTGACGCCCCGGGCTATTCACTTTCGCCCCTTTGGGGCTAAAACAGACTTCCCGGATAGCCTCTAAGTCTCGATGCAGATCCTCTTTGAAGATGCCGGTGGCTTTCCGCAAGTCCCTTTGGTATCTTCCCGTTAGGGGTTGCGTCTCCGTGGCCATGCACCGGAGATGCACCACACCGACGGGAGGGATGGGATATGCGGAAACCGTGGTACCGAAAGAGCACGGGGAACTGGTACGTGACCGTCCGGGGCAAGCAGCATAACCTTGGGCCCGACCACAGGGAGGCGGAGCGGAAGTACCACGCACTCATGCAGCGGCAGGGCGAGCTGTAGCGATTGCACGCTCTCGTTCTGCATGGGAATACTTGCGCTCGCTCGCCGGGTGCACGACCGACACCGTTCGGCGGGCGACCCGCGCCTTGAAGGCCGCCGGATGTCGCTTGCGTGTGCCGGTCATGATGCTCCGCGGGATGAATCAAGGGCCTTCGATCAGTTTCACATCCCGAGTGGTCCAGGAAATGGGGTCCACCTCAGTTCGGGAGAGCGGGCTGGGGTGTTGCCCTGGTGGCGGTTCCCCAGACCCCTCTCCCCAACCCTCTCCCGCCAGGGGAGAAGGGATCAGACACCCAGACCGGACCGCATCCGCGGGTTCGTGTATCAAACCGCCTCGTTGACCATCTTGATGTTCATGAACCGGCAGTAATGTTCCAGATCGTGCCGGAGATCCCCGTAGCAGGTGAGCCGGTGCAGGCCGTGCGCCCAGTTCTTCCAGAGCTGGGTGGCGTCGCCATCGACCTTGACGGTGATCTGGGTGCGGCAGCCGCGATCGACGTCGGGCGTCTCGATGATCTCGCCCGTGAAGTAGGGCAACAGGTCCGTGCCCACGAGGCGGCCTTGCGTGACCCGCTGGCCGACGCGCATGAAGACCTGCGGCACGCACCCTTCCTGCCGCTCGTGGATGGTGCGCAGCCGGTACGGCGCGATCGGACCGTTCGGACCGTCCATCTTGCGCGTGCCCAGGCAGTGGGCCAGGATGATGCCGTTCTTCGACTCGTCGATCGTCGGGTCGCTGATGAAGCTGGGACGGCCCGTCAAGCCCTGGAAGACCAGGAACGTGACGGCGGACTCCAGGTCGGACTCGCAGATGCCGGCCAGGCCCATGTCGTTGAGCCGCACGAAGCCGACGCACGGGAAGGCCACCTTCTTGCACATCGGCTCGTACATCGAGCCGTAGCATTCGACGGTCAGCGCATTGGCGTTCTCCTGCCGGAGCAGCTTCTCGAACGCCAGCGCCATGCGGCACGACCTGACGACCTCGTCCTGGGGCGGCTCGCGGACTTCCTTGGCGGCCTTGATCCAGGTCGCGGCCTCGGCCTTGGCCTGGTCCTCGGGGATCGAGCGGTAGAGGTCCAGGATCGTGTCGAGGCGGACCTGCTGCATGGTGGTGCCGAACCGCTCCTGGACCTGCGCGGCATAGGGACCGAGCGGGCGGGCGGTGATATTCAGCAGCTTGGACACCTTCATGTGGTGCATGGCCCGGAACGGCCGGACGGCCGCGGCCAGTTGGGTCAGGTCGCTGGTCAGGATGCAGCTCAGCTTGGCGCCGCGGTCCTGCTTCTGGAGCGCGCCGAAGCCGGCCCATTCGTGGCCCGAGTAGGGCGCGGCGAAGAGCATCGTGGGCCGGTCGGCCGCGAGGATCTCATTGAGGATGCCGGGAATGCCCATGCTCAGGTGGATCGCCAGGATGCCATCAACATCCTTGAGCTGGTCGCGCAGTTGGCGGACCTGCTCGGGCGAAGTCACGAGCGTGCTGGGCACGAACTCGACGCCCGCGAGCTCGTCCTTGAGCTTGGCGAACTGAGCGTCGTAGCGCTGGACCTCGGCCTGGATGTCCAAGAGGGGCGTGGGCCAGTGCGCCTTGGGAATGCCGATGTAGAGCCGGGCGACCTTGGCCTTGCTGGTGGCGGGGCAGGGCGCCGCCCCGTCCGCCCGCACACCCGCCGCGCCGCGCACCCGTGGCCGCGTGCCAGGAACAGCGCGCTGCCGGCCAAAGACAATTGGATGAAGTCTCTGCGATGGAGTGGTCCGGACATCTCGACGCTCCTCAACATCAAGGAAGCCGATGCACAGCCGCACGCCGCCTGACCGCGCCGTCCCGGCGATCCCGCCTCCTCGTTCTCCTCGTCGCACGACACGGGATCTGGCCCCACGGTAAACCGTGCTCCCGGTGGGATCAAGAGGCTTCCCGCGCATGGTGTCGACCAGGGCGACGCCCCGTTCGTTTTCTGCTGGCCAATCCGCCGCCCGCCCGTTACACTCAGGACGTGGATTTCCCCGGGACTTTTCCTTTTCTTGTCCCAGGGCCGAGGTCCTTGCGAGATTCTCATAGGCGTGCCGTTTCACGCCTTCATGGTTCAGGATCGAGCACCCGTAGCTCAATCGGATAGAGCATCAGTCTTCGGAACTGGTGGTTGGGGGTTCGAGTCCCTCCGGGTGCGTTCGTGACAGGAACCGACAGAACCCGTCCCGTTGCGTCGGAAGCCTGGTTTTCCAGGGGTTCAGGCCCCATCGTCAGGGAAGATGATGAACAGGTCGTTGCGTCAGAACCCGACACATTGCGACCCATCCCGTCCTCTGCGCGGTGCCCGAGCGGTGCCAGGATTCGCCCCTCGGTCCCGGTCGCGGTCAGGGCGTCGGCCTCGGGCTGGGGTCCGGGGCTGGTCAGGTCGGGCAGGGCGTCCAGGGCGGCGGTCTGGTCATAGAGCGCGGCGTGGGCATACCGGCCGATGGTCAGGGCGGGGGTCGAATGCCGGGCCAGTTCCTGCGCGACCTTGACCGAGGCGCCGCCTCGGACGATCAGACTGACGTACGTGTGGCGAGAAGCATGGAAGTCGGCATACCGTCCCGAGGCGTCGCGGTACGGGATACCGGCGGCCTCCAAATCCACGCGCAGCATCTTGGCCGTCTTCTCCGGCATGCGGAAGACAGGGCGTCCCGTGGGCTTGCCGGCCAGCCAGACACGCAGTTCGTCCGCCAGGTCGGGACGGATCGGCTGGACATCGTTGCGGCGGCGCTTGGAGTAGGCGGCCTGAACAGTCACGCTGGGGGGTTCCACGTCCAGGGCGAAGGATTCGGGAGTCAGGCTCCGCAGTTCGTTGGCGCGGAACCCGGTTCCGAGGGCCACATGGTACAGCATGCGGCGATCCGGGCCGGTCATGCCCTGGACAACCGGGCCATGTTCCGCGGCGGCCAGCAACCGGACCAGTTCCTCAGCGGTCAGGGCGCGGCGGTCGTGGCGGCGGTCGGTTGCCACGTTGAACCCCTTCATCCGCGCCAGATGGTCCTTGCGAATCCGGTCATTCCCAGCCAGCCAGCGGGAAAAACTCTTGGCGTGCCGGAGATTGTGGTTGAGCGTTTGCAGGGACAAGCCGTCTCGCCGCAAGCCAGCCAGAACATCGCCCACCCGATCGGCGGTCAGGTCGGACAGGCGGGTCATCCCCGCGCGGTCGATGATGCGTTGGTTGTTCGCCTCGACTTGCTGGACGTAGCGGGGCTCCCGCTCCTGGTTCGTCAGCGACCGGATGAAGTCGGCCAGGTGGTCCCGGATCGGCCGGGCTTCATGCTGGTGAAAAGCATCTTCCCGAGGGTCGATCACTCCGCGCCGTCTCAGTTCCGCGTCCGATTCCAGCTTGCGGGCCATCGCCTCGGTTGCGGTCTTGTCGGAGCAACCCTTGACCTGACGACGGACGCCATGCTCATCGGTGAAGTTGATGTACCACGAGGCGCCCTTGCGCTGGCGGTCGCGGGCTTTCTTGAAGACGCTGGCCATTGTCAATCCTCCACTGCCTTGTGGTTGGCACTACGCTTCTTAGTGTCAGCCTTCATGGTCTTGATGATGCCTGTGAGCCGTTCGATTTGTTCCACACTCTCGATAATACGCTCATCCAATCGGGTCAGGCGGGCGGTGTCGGTCTTACTCCAGACGGCGGGGTCTATCGTCTCGGGGTAGCGCTTCCGCTGCGAACGCAGCCGGGACAGGCGCCGTTTCTCGACCTTCAAGGCGCCTTCCACGGTGGGACTCTGACCGAGGGCAGCTACGATCTTCTGACGCACCTTGGCGCCGTCGCGGTGCCCTGCGACCACTTGGTAATAGGTGAACCCCTTCACAATCTTGGTCCGGATGTACACGGCGGGCGTCCATTGGCTCTTGGTTGGCACAACGTCACTTCTCAAGCATCATAGCGCCCGGCGGGGGTAAAGTCAACGGTCGTTAGCACAACACCGCCATCATCGGCTCGGAACCGGCGCGACGTTGGGTTCCTTCTCGGCATTCGACCGGTTCGCCAGCCATGCCCGGAGGGCGTTGTGGCAATTACAGCAAAGGTCGAGCGGTTCGCGGTGCCGATCGGGGCCACCCACGAATTCGATCGCGTGCCGACGGGACTCCCCGGTCAGGTCCGCGCCGCAATGGTCGCAGTGGATGCTTACTTGTTGCATGGGTCGTCCTCATGTTGGATCGCGAATCTCTCCGCGATGGCGTAGGGGTCTAGTGTCGCCGCTCACAACTCTTGCAATGAATTCCCCGGACAACTGGAGCAGGTCATCGAGGCTTTGAATGCCGCCGGTGTACGAATCGCCTGTTTTCTCGATGAGGACGAAGCCAAGCCAATAAAGTTTGCTCCCGTGTAGCTGCGAATGCTGAGTCTGAATTCATTGCAAGAGTTGTGAGCGGCGACACTAGGTCCGCTCCCTCGGCGGCCGCTCTCCCCACGGGGTCGGATCGCGCTGGCCTGTGAAGATGATGCCGGGGCTGGGGTCGTCCCCCAGCGCAGGGCCGCCAGGATGTCCCAAGGCAACGCTTCGGGGCGTGGGGCCTGGATATCGGCCGCGGCCAGCCGGGCCACAAGCAGGGGCTTGTGGGCGGCCAGCGCGGCTTTTAGGTCGTTCGTCAGCACGCCGCGCGGGGCGTCTATCACGAGCCGGAGCGACAATCGAATGCCCAACGTTTCGAGGGTGGCCAGCAAGCCGGGTAGGTCAAGCTCCGTGCATGCACTCATAGCTCGATAACCTCCCGGTCGGGCTCTGTCGTTGCGCTCTTTGATCGCTCGGTAAATTCGGAGAATTCGTTTTTTTGCTGGTCAGGAGTGTTATTTGCCGAATTCTCCGAATTTACCGAGCGCTGTGAGAGATCAGGGTGGACCTCGTAGGCGTCGGCCGATGGACGGCCGGGACCGGGGCGCCGGGCGTGGGACTTCGGCCGGATGGCACCAACCATCTCCAGTGCGGAGAGCGCCCGGCGCAGAGCGTCGGGGTCCGCATAGAACCGCCGGAGATGATCCTTGACCTCAGTTGTGGTGAACTCTGTACGCTCGTGCCGTCGAATCCACTCCAGAACCGCGCGGGCGTCTGCGCTGCCAATGCCGCCAGACATTTCGTGTTGGACTCGCACCAAGTGCGCCTTGAAGTAGTCCGAAAGGTCGATGGCGCCGATCACGTCCGACTCATCGACGGGACCGGCGGGTACTCCCTCATCCCGGCTGGTCATGACCCAATCGCAGGCTGGAGGGCATGCGGTCCGGAGCCGAGACAGTATCAGGGCGAACCGGGCCGCATGGGGGCGCATCTTGGACCACGCGCCGGCGCGGCGATCGGAGAACGTGTCGGCCTCCATCTCCGCCGCATGCAAATCGAACCATGCCACCCAGGCCCGCTTCCCCTCCTCGGTGAAGCCGACACACGACGGCCGAAGCTGCTCATCCACCGTTGCCATCGGCGTGGCTTGCAGCCGTCCGATCGTCCGCGCCCAGACCGATTCGGACAATTCGGACAATTCGGTTTCGGTCCAACGTTGACTCGGGAACGCGCTGGCATCGGGGTAGACAAAGAGGATGCGATCGAGAAACCCGTCATCCCGGCCACGTTCGTCCTTGAGCACCTCGAGCATCGACGGCGGGATGCCACCCAGGACTGAGCAGTAGGGGTAGGGAACGAACGTGCTCTCTCGGCCCCCCTTCCGGTCGACCGAAACGGGATCGGATGACCAGAGCGACAACCAGAACTGGCGATCCGAGCCACCTTTGCCGCCTTTGTACTCATTGAATCGGGCCACCCAGGCGGAAGCTTCGTCGGGGTCGTTCAGGACCCCGCGCGGGTTGTCCTTCAGGACGATCACGAGTGACTCACGAGTGATGTCCTTGACGATCGCACGTAACTGGGGCGGTTCGTCGCCGGGCGGTTCATTGTTCTCGGGATCTTTGTCGTATTTCGCCTTCGCCTCCTTCCATTGCTTGCGAGCCTCTTCGGACTCCTTACCGTAGTCGCGCGTCGATCTCTGTGAGTGGCCTCCGTACGGTGCGAATCACCGGGGACTTGCCCTTGCCGGCCAGGGCAACCGCGACCATGTTCAGCGTCGGCGCCTCGGTCCAGTCTCGCCTGATTTGGATGTTCACCGATTGTCCGATCGCGCCGGCCGCTACGGTCAGCATGGACGCGCCGACGAAGTCCAGCGGTGTGAGCGTGGTCTTGGCCACCTCGCGGGCATACTTTTGAAGCGGTTCGGGAAAGACTTCGATCGGGAACGGGGGCGACGGCGGCGCTTCCTCCAATCGCAAGGGTGGCCATGACGCAGCCTCGGGCGTATCGGTCAGGGGACGACCATCAGGCCACGTCATCATTGACTTGGGGATGGTTTTGTGGTGCTCGTGCTCCTCACCGGGGCGGAACACCATCTCGCACGTGGCGCCCTCGTCCCCAGTCACGAACCCGAAGTTCTCCGGCTCGCCGGGGCGGTCGTGGCATTGCAAGCACGATCCGACCGGGATTGTCGGCCAAGTCGTGGTTGCGTCGGTCGTGGGCGTGGGGTTGCTCGCGGATGCTTTTGGTTTTCCGTTTCGGGGGGGCGCATCCAACAATGAACATGATGGCCCGGGATGGTTCTTGATGGCATCTTGTAGCTTGTGGTCCAGTTGCTCGTCGCCCTCGGGCGGGACCGCCTTGGCGGCGTTCCACTCTCGAAATATAGGCATAGCTTGATCGTAGGACAAGCCGAACCCATCCACGAGAACGCATGCGACATGGTACAGCCGGCCGTGGCCGTTCTGACCTTCGATCGACTCAGGAAATGTAAATGCGAACACATAGGCACGTGCGCGGTCCACTGCGGATGGGCCACCCGTCCGCACGATCCACGGGTCGGCGGGCACGACCAGTCGGGTTGGGTGGGGATCGCTCGGCGCCGATGCGGCCAGCGCCTCCAGCATCTCACGGGATACCACGTCGATCCGCTCGGGCACCGTCAGCACGCGCGACCAGCGGTGCGGCCTCTCGGGCGTGCTGTCGCCTTTGCGGGCCATCGTCCCGTACAGTTTGATGATGCGGGACGGATTGTATAATGACGTGTCGATCTTGACAAGATCGTCACTGTATTGCGCGTCGAGGGCCTTAAGGACGCGCTCGACCAGTCCCTCATCGTCGGTGGGCAGGTCGATGCGATACCAGGCGTGGTAGCCGTTGCCCGAGTCCCCCCGGGTCGGCTCGGGCCACCCGGCGGCGGTCCGGTCCGCGACGGCGGTATCCAGTCGAACAAGCGCGAGGGCCTTCTCCGCGTCGGTCGAAGAGATGCCCGGGGGCAGGGGCTTGCCCGTTTCGATTGAGCGGCGCGTCGGGTCGGAATCCAGGACCACCCAACAACGACGGAGGATATGACTATCATTTGCGGTAGATTTCGGCCGCTTGGCCACCTTGTTGCTCGCCAGCGCGAGCAAGCCGGGGTCCACCGGATTGATGGCCATGTAGACGCCCTCTGCCTTGGGCGTCCATGCCAGCGCAAGGCGGGCCATCTCGGGCAGGTGGTCCAGGTCGAAATAGCCCGCGATGGTATACGGCGGGTATTTGGACTCCGGATCATCGCGCACGCCCAGTATGCGGAGCTCGGTCACGGCGTCGCGAGCGACGAACAGGCGGAGCCAATCCGCGATCTCCTGCGCGGTGGGGGTGGGTGCATCGGTCGTGATGGTGGGCATGCTCATGCGACACCTCCCGATTCGACCCATCGGCGGATCGTCGCGGGGGACCCGCGTGGCGCGCCACGCGGGCCGATGCCGACGCGTAGGTCGGGCGCAGGCAGACGGCCAGCGCTCTCGCATGCGCTCGACGGTCCTACGGTCACATGACAGGTAGCTCGCCAGGTCTGCGACGGTCATCAGCGGTTCGACGGCGGCGGCCATCGTGGGGCGGCCTGGCGGTCTCGGGGCGGCCTCGGGAGCAGCGGGACAGGTCATCGGCCACCCTCCCGGCCGGGGGCCGTCTGGCGGGGCGGGCGGGCCTTCCTACGGGTCACGTTCCAACCGAGGCGCGCCAGCACCGCTTGTGACTCCGACGCGCGGCGGAAGTCGCCACGGTCGATCGTCAACAACATCTCGCCAAACCAAGCGATCGGGGATTCTTCCGGCCGGAAGGGTTCCGGCGTCGGGGTCCGTCTGGGCATGATCCACCCCTCTCGGTTCTCGGGCGCCGTCTCAGTCGCGGTGCCTTATGACCTATCTGACGGGGTGGTGGGTGGGTGGTGGGTGGTAGGTGGCGAATCTGCCTTGTTTTCAGGCTTCCAGCGTCTCTATGGTGGTGGCTTTTCCTGGTGGGTGGTGGGTTATGCTTCGTCCTCATCGACGGCTTCAATCCCGCTGGTTCGCCGGTCCCGAATTCCCCGGCGCAGGGTCCGGTCTGGGGTCGCCAGTTGTCTGATGGTCGTCACCGCCTCGGGGTAGTGATCGCGCAGGTTCGCCCGATCCACCCGTGCCAGGGAGCAAACCGCCTTCAGGCTGACGGGCCTGCCTTCTCTTTGGAGTTGATAGGCGGCGGCCACCGCGCGGCGCCGGGGTTCAAGTCCGTGGTCCGCTCTATCGGCGTCCCGGCCGTCCGGCCCCCCGAGGCCCCGGGCCGCGCCATCGTGGCCGGGCTGGCGGGTTCGGACGATTTCAGCCGGTCCAGGGCGGTTTGAAGCCGGTCGATCTCTTCTGGCGTTGCGGCGCATACCGCGCCCGTTGTGTTCGGGGTTGCTGACTGGGCTGTCTCGGGCGTTTTCGGCTGCTCGGCCAGATCCTTGAGGTTACGACGTTGGTTTTCGTGTCTCTGGATCGCATCGACCGCTCGCCGGCAAGCAACCTTGATCTGGAGTCCCGTTTCCAGTTGATCCAAGGGGGGAAGCTGTCTCAGGATCTCAAGGTAGTCCAGTATGGGCTGATGATTGACGTGGGGCGTCGTGACTGCGAGCCAGTCGGCGACTTGAAGCGTCAAGTTCTCGAACGATCTCAGGCTCGCGCCCCCATTGCGGGTAGCCGTCGGTGCTCTCCTGGGGAGCGAGCCACCACTGCTCGCGCTCGGCATCATCGAGCGTGACAAGATCGCGGACGAGGTAAGCCAGACGCTCGGCCTCCTCGCGGTAGAGTCCGAGCATGGGGGCGGGATTCGCCACGGGGCGAAAGACGGTCGGCTTACCCATGGCGAGGGGTCCTCATCATCCCGGGCCGCCCCCGGCGGTCTGACGTGATGAGGAACGCCAACCGCCGGGAGCCGATTTCAGACCGCACCGCTTGCAAGTCGGCCCGGTCCCCGGTGAACGACAATATACCACAGGTCTGGCGCTTTCAGTTGGGCCGGAAATCCTAGCTTCTCCCAGCACTTTCCTACATGGATGAATTCCCAGAAACATCCACCAAATAGCCATCATCACGCAGTTTCGCCAGCGCCTCGTCGAGTGTGCCGACCGGGGGCGGTTGCTCGTCCGGGGATGGTCCGCCCAACTTCACGACCCGGCCCCAGAGGGCATGAATCCGTTTCAGAGGGCTGACCCCATACTGGCCGCGTAATTCGGGGGCCAGCACGTGCGTCATGGACAAGATGCCGAGGGCGTCGGTCCGCGTGACCACCGGGGGAAGCGCGGCATTGTCGGCGCGGGTCTGCTCCTCGCCGACCAAGACGACGATTTCCTCTGGCCCGTCGTCGAGATGAAGCCGGCTGTCCAGGGCGGCCAGGCGGGTCTGTAGGTTCCTTCTCATCGTCTGTCCTCCGTCTCGGCCAGGTGCTCTTCCAGCTCCGTGACGCGGGTTGTCAACTCGCCAAACTCGCGGAGCTTCACCAGAGCATCCAGGATGCTCACAGAGGCACGCAAGGCAACGGTGGGCGTCTCGTCATCGACCAGCGCCCGCAATCGCAACACGGCAGCGCTGGCGGTCTCAGACAGCTTGCCGATCGCTTCGGAGAGCATGCGGTCCCGAATCTCGCCGATGAGGGCGCGGAAGTCGGGCGCCTGCATCCAGGTGTAGAGCGTCCGTTCGCCACACTTGAGCGCGGCGGCCGTCTCCCGGACTCCCTTCCCAGACGCCAACAGCGCGGCGGCCTGTCTCTGCTTGGGAGTCAGGCACGATTCGGCAGGTTTCGGCAGACTGGCGGGCATAATTGTACGCCTCCATCGAGGTCATGCCGGGTTCATCCCCGAGGCCTTGACCGTCCCCCTCATTCACTATGGCTCTCGGGTTCACTTGCAACGTCCCCAGGACTTCGCGGGGCCAGCCGGGGGTCGAGCGAGTGCGGGTCGATGTCGAGATACTGCGCTAGCTCCCAGAGGGTTTCCAAGGTCGGGCGGCGTCGGCCCGTCTCGATCTGGTAGAGGTACTGATCCCCCAGAGAGAGCGCCTCCCCCAATTCCTTGCGCGTGAGGCGCTTCGCTTCCCTTGCGGCGCGGAGCAGGCTACCCATCGTTGTGTCTCCAGGGGTTCTCATGACCTTCACTATAGTCTAGCCTGTCGCTAGAAAAAAGTCTAGCCAAGGGCTTGACTTTGATCTAGCTACTAGCTAGAATATACGTGTCGGGGTTGAGCGTCAGCCCCAGAAACAAAGTGGGCCGGAGACGTGAGTAAGACGCCCCCGGCCCGATGGCAAGGGTAGCAAGGACCCCCACCATGACCACCATCCTGTTCGATTCGACCCGGACCCACAAGACCAACCGGCCCTTCGGTCTCGGCCTTGGGCGCACCCAGACCGAGCGGTTGCCGCAAGGCCCCTCGGATGCGGACCGGCAGTGGGCCGCCCAGAACCTGAACGCCGACGCGCGGGATTACTGCCTGGCGTGCGAGTCCGCCCCCGCCATCGGCGTCTCCGCCGCGGAACTCGACGTTCAGGCCGCCGTTTCCGCCACCCTGGGTCGCATGGAACGCGGCCTCGGGATCATCCCGGCCGACTTGGCGGAACTGGTCATGAGCCGTTCGATTATCGGCCATCCCGCCGGGGAGTTATGATCCTCTCGCCAAGGCCCCCGGAAACGAACCGGGGGGCCAAACCTTGCCCACGTCTCACGATCCGGGGCGAAATGGCTACACCGCGGCCAGGTCGGGGGCAGTCGGTCAGGATCGTACGTAGCGGCCGTCGATAGCTGGCGCAACCTCGGCCACCTTCTTGGCGATCGCGTAACTCCACGCTCCGAAACTACCCTCCGCGTTGACCGCAGCCACCCAGCGCTCCGCGGCGGCGGCTTTCACTTCCTCCAGGGGATCGTACCCCTTCACTTCCAGGATCAGGTGACAGGGCGGGTTGGTCTTCAGACGGATGAGAAAGTCCGGGACGTACTCGTGAGGCTGGCCGTTGTGGAGGTAGGGGATGCTGAAGTTCAGTCCCTGGTTCTTCACGAAAGCGTCCACCAGGGGGTGCTTGTCGATGTGGTAGGCGGCCTGTTCTTCCCAGACCTTCGTGTCCGCGACGACGTAGTTGAGGTGAGACCTATTGATCTCTCGCACTTCCTTGGAAGTCCAGAACTCCACGTCGGCCGTGCTGCCCGGTCCGCGGCCCTTCTCGTACATGGCGATCTCGGGGGCTTCGCCCTGGGACGTGTCGGGACGGATCGCCTCGACCAGCCGCTCGATCAGCCAGCCGTAGTAGGGGCTACAGAACAGGTCCTTGCGGTCGCGCGAACTGGGGGACGGTCACGACGCTCATGAACGTACTGCTCGCAGATCGCGCAGCAACTGGGGAAACAGGACGTGGGCGGGCACGTCGCACGTCTTGCGCCGAGGTACTAGCGGGTCAAATCGCGGGCCAGGTCAAAGGTCAGTTCCTGCAATCCGGCGGCCGTCGCGGAATCTCGGCCAGGGTCACGTCATCGACCTTGCCAGGTCCGGTGAGCGAGAGGCGGCCCTGGTTGTTCACGCTGAGGGCCTTCATCTCGACCTCGGGCGGGATGTGGCCGGGATCGATGAGCAGCTTGGGCACCTTCGGCCAGTCCACGCAGACACGGTTGCGGATCGCCTGCCCGTAACGCTCGACCCGTGGGTACTTGATCTCAAAGGCCGCCTTGGCGGGGATGGCGTAGACGTGCTTGCGGTCCTTTCGCCGTCGGCGGTGATCCCTGCGGGTTCGCCTTGAACGGGATCACCTCGAATGGGACGCCGAAGACCTTGGCCACTTCCTCGCGAAGCAGGCCGGTCGTCTCGTCCACTTCATAACTGGCCCGTCGCAGCCCTCGGCCGACGACCTGCTCGCAGAGCAATTGCGACATGAACGGGCGCAGGCCGACGATGTGAGTGACGGTGCTGCAATCCCAGCCCTCGGTCAGCATCCCGACGCTGACGATGCAGCGCACGTCTCGGCCGGGCGGGTGGAGGGGCCGATCGAGCTTCTTGGCCAGCTCCTCGAACCCGTCGGGATAGATCGGCCGCCCCTGGCGGTCGCGGGGCCAGTCGGCCTTGCCCACGGTGTCGAGCGTGAACCGCATCCAGCGCGTCTCGTCGCTCTTGGCCGCGCCGGTGTCGGTCTCGTGGACCTTCTTGGAATCGACCCGGATCGTGTTGATCGCCCCATCGCGGTTCCGGAAGGCGTCGATCTTGACGGGCGGGACTGCCGGGCGGGGCCTTGTCCTCGGCCAGCCACTCGTAGACGCACCTTGGCGATCGCGGTGTTCTTGCAGACGAGGATGAACACGGGCGGCCGGGGCTCGCCATCCTTCGCGACCAGTCGCCGATCGTCGCCTCCCAGAGCCCGCCCAGCATGGCGATCGGCGTATGGGACCACTTCAGGATCGCCTCGGGCTTGGGATTGGCGCGCTTGCCGCCGCGCTCGGCCGGGGTCAGCTTGGGCAAGATCCAGTGCCAGATGTTGAAATAGCCCGGAATCTCCGCCCCGGTCGTGTCGCGGACCGCCAGTTGGGGGATCTTCACCAGCCCCGATTCGATGGCATCGATCAGGCCGAAGTCGCTGACGACCCAGGGAAACGGCCGGTTGGCGTCCTGGCCGACCCGTCCCGAGGAAGTAGGGCGTGGCCGACAGATCGACGCAGAAATTGATCCCGCGTAGCTTCTTGATCCGGTCGAGTCCGTCGATCCAGACCGTCGCTTCCTTCAAGTCGAATTCCTCGGCCTCTTCCTCGTCCTCGAACTCCTCGTCGAGCGGCAGTTCAAGCTGGTCGTCGGCCTTGTAGTTCTTGATCCGGTAGGCGTGGTGGGCCTCGTCGTTCATCACGAGGATGTTCTGCTTGCCGCCGATCTCACGCCCGAAGATCGCGGTTGACCAGCGCCGTGTCGCTCTCGACCCGCCGCTCGGCTCTGCACCCGGACCTTCTTGAGATTTCCGGCATCGTCGGTCTACTTGATCACATGATCTCGATCTGGCCGGCGACTACGGCGGCTTCGAGCGCCGTCGGGGTCATGTAGCGCGACCCCCGCGCCGTGGTCGTCTTGCTCGCCGATGACGATCCACTCGCGTTGTCTTCTCGACCACGCCCGCCTTGTTCACCCGGGCAGCTGATGCCCCCGACATCGGGCGATTGCGGCTCGAAGACGTGCCAGTTGGTGACGATCACCTTGCCCTGGGTGAGCAGGGGCATCAGGTGGACCGGCACAAGGTCGCGGGTGCGGTACAGGCTCGCCTCACCGCCCTCGGGGTCGAGTTCGCGGAGCCGGTCGCGGATCGTCACGTTGGGGCAGACGACCAGCACCACGTCGGAGAACCGGGCGTCGCAGCGATCGTTGACCTTGTTCAGAATGCTCCACGCGGCCAGCATCCCCATGACGGTCGTCTTGCCCGAGCCGGTGGCCATCTTGCAGGCGTAGCGGAGGAACCCCGGCGTAACCCTCGGCCTTGCTCGGCGTCGCTCGGCTCGTCGCGAGGTACGGCAATGCCCTGGAGGAAGTCGCCGCGGGCCTCGGCCAGGAAGATGATCGTCTCGGCCGCCTCCCGCTGGGCGAAGAAGAGGCGGCGGTCGCGGCCCTCACGGGTCCACCACTGAAGCAACTCCAGGGTCGTCCGCGTGACGCCAGGATAACCTTCGGCCCGCCAGCGATCGACGCGCTCTCGGATCTGATTGACCATCTCCAGCAAGACCGCCGTGCCTACCGCCTGACCCTGGGCATCCTTGGCCTTCGGGTCACGGTAGTAGTACATCGCCTGGACGCCGCCCGGAGCGCGTTTCGGGCGGCTCGCCCTCGACGATGTGCCAGTGCTCGCGTCGGCGGGTCGAAGGGGGAGTTCAGGATCGGCTCGGAGACTTCGTATCCGCTCATGATTCTGCGGGAAACCAGAGTTGAAGCAATTGAACAAGCCGCTTGAATGAATCCGTTGCGCAATCGCGAAGCGACTCCTTCTCGGCAAGTATTCCGTAAAGCGCATTTGATCTCTGGATACCAAACTCGCGGAAGATCTCTTCCAACGCTTCCTTGGGATTCGCAGGTTTGCCCGTCGGGGCCAGTCCTCCAGTCTTGGCTATGGCCCGATCTCTCGCCGCGCGAAAGTCCTGCGCTCCGAGATCGCAGGGTCGCCGCGCGCGGGTTCGCACCATCTCCTCAAGATGGGCGGAGTCAAAACGCAGCCACGCCTCGATTTCAGGCTCAACGACGATGACCCCAACGCATTCCTCACGCCAACCGTTTGATGTCAACTCCTTGCTTAGCTGCTGCTCCAGAGCGACGGCTCCAAGCTTTTCCGCCCCACTGCCGTGCAGGTCCCGAAGAACCAGTGCATGAGTGCACGAACGAAGATAAGGCCGCAGCAATGGCGCTGCATCTGGGCTGCTATCATGCAACATATCTTTTATTATAGAATATACTATATCTCGAATTCCAAGGCTTTTCCGGCGCTTTCCGAGCAGGCGCTTCAATACTTCCGGGTAGGCACCGTCGGGTACCAAAATCGCGAGTCTCTCGTTTTCCATGAAAGCTCATCTCAGCTCAGAACGCCGGCCGCGTAGAGCCGGGCCAGAGAAAAATCGGATTGCCAGTCTTGGAGCTTGGGATGGTCTGCGCCGGAAATGACATCGGTCTCTCCCGTCGATGTGCAGGAGAAACAGAGCAATTCCCGCGGCTGGATCATTCCCACCAGGACGGGTGAATGAGTTGCCACGAGCACCTGGCCTTCATAAAGCGAGACTCAGTGATTGGAACACAGCCTCGACCGCTTGCGGGTGGATACCGTTCTCCGGCTCCTCGATGAAGTAGGTGCCCGTGTTGTTCGGCAAGTACGCCAGCAGTGTCAGAGCCAACAACCGCAAAGTGCCATCAGACAGATGCCACGACGGCACCTTGGCCCCGTTCTCATAATGCACGACCAGGTAGCGGCTCCTGTCCTCTTCCTTCGTGACAACCGTGATGTCGTTCAAGGGAAGGACCGTGCGCAAATGTTCAAGCCAGGCACTCTTGCCGGTCGGTCCCGCCGGCAGTGCGGCGACGACATGCGGGAGGTTCGAGCCGTCGGCAAGAAATCCTCCCTTTTTCAACGGCGGACTGGGACGCCGCATGGATTCGCTATTCAGGGTCAAGTGTTGCGCTTCCTGCAACAGTTGTTGCCGGAACCAATTCGACAATGGAAAGCGCTCATCCGACGGTAGAGAACGGAGTGCGGATTCCTGAGGGGGGTTCCGGATCTGCAAGTTCCACTTGGTCGTCTCACCTTTGAAGTAAGAGTTGCCCGTCGGCGTCTTACGTGCCACGATCTGCCATCCGGAGGCTCTCCGTGCACTCTCATGCACCACGGAGAAGTCCTCTCGGCTCACACTCGGAAACTCGAGCTGTGCTTGAACCAGTCTTTCTCTTGGTGTAGACTGAGTCATCGGCACGAGCCACAGATTCTCAGCTAAAATGCGGGGCTGACCATCAGGTTCGGCATTCTCCTCACGCCCGATTCGCACTTCGTAGCGGACGACGTGCGGGCTCTTGCCGTTCTGTTTGCTCCCAGCGCGCACGCTCTCCGGTACTTCCATCTCCACGGCGAGTTCGAAATAACGTCCCTGCCCGCGGAACAGCAATTCCTCGAATCGAGTGGCCTTGCCCTCCTCCCAGAAGGATGTCAAACCGTCTCTTCCAAACGCGGCCAACACCCTCGGCACTTCAAAAAACGTGCTCTTGCCCGATCCGTTTGGGCCTGCGACAACGTGGAAACGCCCGAGGTTGTGAGAAACCGCTCTCAGGCATCGATAGTTCGCGGCTTCGATTTTTGTGATCATTTGTTCCCAAGAGTTCGAACGACCAGCAATTCATTCCCCCGATCGTCGATCACCTTGACCGCGATTCTACCACGCTCACCTGGCATAAATGGAGCGCTGACGGTTCCCGCCAGGTGGTCCCAAACCGTGTCTTCGTGAGTACCCTTGAGGGCCTTTTTGAGGCTGTCCCAGGCCGACGTGCGAGGGAAAAATGCCTGGCTGACGTGGAAGCACAGGTCGTTGTAATCGGTGTCGAGGAACCAGGCGGGCACGTCGTCGCCGCGGCGGTGCTCGACCTCCATCGTGGTCGGGTCGAACACGTCGAAGCCGAGCAACTCGACCTGGCGGCGGCCGTCGTCGAGGCGGCGGACGTCGATCTCGGGCAGGCCGCAGACGCTGAAAATCTGGCTGGAACGCTGGTTCTTGAGCAGGTCGCCCATCATCAGGTCGGGCGTGGCCTGGACGTAGGTGGCCGGCAGGCCCGTCTCGTCCTGGTTGTCGATCAGGGCGCGGGCGTTGGGGGCGATGGCGAAGCCGATGAGGTACAACTGGGCGTAGCCCTTCATGTTGGCCTCGCGGATGGCCTGGTGGACCAGGGCCTCGGCGATGGCCCCGTTCTCGGGACCGAACGCGAACGCGACCCGCTGCCCGTCGTCCCCCTCGACGACGGCCTCGGCCGACAGGACGAGTCCCTTGGCGGGCGGCCGGATGTTCTTGAAGGTGACGGTGCGGTTCCCCTCCAGGCGCAGAACGGGGCTGCACCGCAGGACTTCGAGCATGCGGTCGGCGAAGCTGGCGTCGGCCTCGTCCTGGCCCGCGTCGCCCGGTTCCGGTGTCGCCTCGACCGGCGGCGGGATCGTGCCCTCGACACTGAACGGCCCCGAGACGCGGGTGATCCCGTTGACCGACCTCGGGCCGATCGACGAGCACTTCCTCGGCGGGCGGCTCGTTGTTGGCGATCGACTTGAGGGTGACATGCGGGACGATGCCGCCGACCTCCTCGCCCCGCTTGTTCTGCTTCCGCTTGTAGACGAACCCGCCCCCCGGACCGCTCGCTTCGTCCTTCAGCTCGTACCAGGGGAACGTGGCGGTCAGCAGCCGCTGGCGGGCCAAGGCCAGTGGGACACGGCTGGTGTCGATCGTGATCCAGCGCCGGCCCCATTGCTCGGCGACGTAGGCCGTCGTGCCGCTGCCGCAGGTCGGGTCGAGCACGAGGTCGCCGGGGTCGGTGGTCATGAGGAGGCATCGCTGGATAACTTTCGTGATTGGTCTGAACGACATAAACTCTTCGATCCGCGAAGCCAGCTGTGACTCGTGTCGGTCCAGAGAGTTGTGAGAGGTCGAACTGGGAAGTCGTCGATGTAACGGACGTAACGAAGCGTGTCTCCACCGTTGAGACGCCAGCCGCTGCGCCTGAGCGAGTCGCTGCATTCATGCCCACTTCGTCAGTTTTCCAGTAGCCTTTCGGCCGGACGGTATGTCTTCCCGCTCGAACTCAACCGGGATAGTTCATCCTCGTGGACGCCATGCGGGATGTGAGATTATCGAGTGCGAAAGAGCGTTGACCGCCGGCAGGAATCGACTACGGTTCGCCTGCTCTTCTCAGCGTCAGTCGTTCGCGTCGTGTGCCGTCCGGTAGCTCGAACGACGTATATGATGGTCATCTGCTTCGCTGAGTCCATATCTTGTGACGTACAGTTGTCGATATTTCACTTGGTCTATGTCCTTCGCATACCAGAGCAAGTAGTCGCGATACCGTTGGCAGAAGCTCTGCCCTAGTCGCACCCGTCGTCTTCTTGAACGTGATGACACTGATACGAATTCTCGGCATCCAAACACCTCATCCATGACCTCGCGGACGTGGTGCAGGTTCTCATCGCTGATCTGCACGAAGATGCTGCCGCGGGGTGCGAGCAGTTCGCGGGCGAGCAGGAGCCGGTCCCGCAGATAAGTCAGATAGGAATGCAGCCCATAGTTCCCAGGTGTCTCGATACGCTTGCACCATCTCCGGCTCGCGGGTGAAGTCGTCGTCCTCGTTGTTCTTGACATCCCGCTTGCGCACGAACGGCTGAAAGTTCGACCCGAACTTGATCCCATACGGCGGGTCCATGTAGATCATCTGGACCTGGCCGCCCAGGTTCTCGAACCGGAGCAGCGAGTTCATGACGGCCAGCGAGTCGCCCAGGACCATGCGGTTGACCCAGCGGTCGCGGTGCTCGTAGGCGCGCAGGATGTGGTCGGCGATCGGGTGGCCCGGGTCGCCGAACAGGTCGAACAGGGTGCCCTGGGTCTCCTGCTCCTTCTTGTGCCCGGTCAGCGTCTCGATGATCGCCCGCGTGGACAGCCGCTCGTGGACGAACAGGGGGAGCGTGGGCACCTCGAACGACTGCCGCTCGGCCTTCCCCGCCCAGTTCAGGAACGGCTTCGCCAGCCGCTTCAACTGCTCCAGCGCATCACCCAGCCCGCGCACCGAGGCGACGACCAACCCCCGGCCGTCCTTCATCACGCGGGGCGTCGGGAACTCATGGGGCGCGATCGAGGGCCGCCGCCTCCTGGGCCACGGCGATCAGCCACTCGCCGACCTCCCGCGCCGGGTTCTGGCCGTCCCATTCCATCGACGGCGCGAGCGACGAGTCATACCGATACGAGGCCGGCGGCTTCTTCTTCTTGAAGCTCGCCTGCACCCCGATATCCGGCCGCATCGGACTCTCGGCCTGCGGGTGCGTGAACGCGTCAAACTTCGGCTCGTCCGTCGGTCGCTTCTTCGACCGGCCCATCATCGGCCTCGAATCCAAGTGGGTCGTTCTCGATCACCGCGCCTTTGGGCCGCGCGTCCCTCATCTTGAAACATCCACCCTCGCAACGCAACCCATCGGCGGTTTTCTGCCTCTCCTGGAAGCCGGTCGAGGGCTGCCATCGACCTGGCCACAGGAATCGCCTCGGAGTCGCTCTTCCACTGCGGCTAACTCCTTCGGGTTCAGGCCCACTTTCTCCGCCAGCCTCAACAGCGTCTGAGCCAACTCTTCCGGGCTGGTCCCCGCTTGCAGGCCGAGGCTCTGGCGGAGTCGGGCGGCCTTCTCCTCGGACCTGGCGACCTGATCTTGCCACGCCTCTAACCGTTCCGGCGTGAGCAGGATCGGGAAACCGTTGGCGGCGCGGTATTCATCGCTCCGGCGGGTTTCCTCGATTTTCCTGCGCAGTTGCTCGGGCTTGTTCAGCAGGTGGGGAATCATTCCTCCGAGGCTGACAGCGGTCGCAAGTCGATGTACACCGTTTGGCGCGCCACGATCTCGGCTCGATCCGTCGAAGAAACCATAGATGGCCAAGTCCGCGACGGTACGACCGTCGAAGAGGGCTGCGCCTCCCATTACCCTCTCGATTCTGTCCAGACGCGACTTGAGTTTCATGTGTGGTCTCTCTCCATGATTAGGGAGGGAGTGGCCCCGCTCTAGCGCCGGTCATGACGACCAGCCTGGGAAGCGGGCAGTCGGTTCTCCAGTTCAAACACCCGGGCGGCCAGTTCGCCAAACTCGCGGTACTTGACCAAGGCGTCCAGGATGGCCGTGGCGGCTCGCAGGGCGATGGCGGGCGTCAGTTTTCGGCAGACTGGTGGCTATGATTGCACGCCTCCACCGGGGTCAAGCCCGGTTCGTCCCCGAGGCGGCCTTGACCATCGCCACAATGCCGGCCCGGATCGGCTCGGGCAGGTCGGGCCAAGCGTCGATGACGGCGGTCAGGTCAGGGGGCAGATTTGAGGCTGCGCGGTGCCCGAGCGGTGCCACGGGCAGGGTGGCAAGTCGCAAGGGCTTGCTGTTGACCGGCTTGTGTGAATCGGACATCAGTCTTCGGAACTGAGGGTTAGAGGTTCGAGTCCTCTCGGGTGCGCTATTAAAGGCGTGTGGCAGCAGGAGGTTGCGTCGAAACGAGTCTTGGGCAAAGGGTTTGCCCAAAAATCGCCTGGGCAGAATCTACCCGCTCAGTCCCCTTCTGAGTTCCCCCGCTCCTTCGGCACCCGCCCGTTCACAACTCGGCCTGGGCTGTGCGGACGGTAGCGGCGAGGGCATCGTCATTGCGGGCCAGGTCGATGACCTCGTGGCCGTGCCGGGCCAGGCGGGACGGCTACGCCACCGGGGCGAGCTACCGGGCGTACCGGGAGCGGGTCCGCTCCTACCTGAGCGACCTCTCCGAGGCGGACCAGGGGAAGGTGCTGGGCGGGACGGCGGCCCGGCGCTGCGGATTCGGGCGGGCGTGAGAGACGGCCCTCGCCCCGAGACGGCCCGGCGATTACCTTCAGCGAACAGCCGATGGGATGTCATCGAGTCGTGCCCGGAGTCGAGAGGTGCCATATGCGTCTGCGGTTCCTCGTAGCCACTCGTAGCCACTCTCGGCATCGGGCTGCTTTGCGGGGCGGCCCCCTCTCAAACCGTGGACCTGACTGGTTATCGCCCTCAGCCTGGGCTCGTGGCCGCTTCAGAGGGTGAATCGCTCACCGTCATTTATATGGGACGGCGAGCCGGGTCAAGAGCTGCACACCCGGTTCTCGGTCGTGGATGGGGTGCCCACCGTGCGGGCGCTGGCCATCCGTCGCAAGGGCGGCGAGTGGGTCACCCTCGGGCGGGATCTGGTGCCGGAGTTCGGCGTGATCACCGGTGTCCGACGCACCGGCCACGGGCTCGATCACGAGCATCGCTGGGACGTGTTCTGGGACGCCCCGCTGAACCACCACGACGAGGTGCGCCGGTCCCAGGCCGCCTTCCATGCGGACCGCCTGGAGGTCAAGGCGGACGGGGCACGGCTGGAGGTCTCGTTCCCAGGACTCTCGATGCAGCCCTTCTCGGGGGGCCTGCGGTTCACGGTCTACCGGGGCACCAACCTGCTGCGAATCGAGGCGGTCGCCAGCACGGACGAGCCCCTCGGTCGCCTATATTACCCCGGCAAAGAAGATCCTCCTGTAGGTCGGACAATCCTGTCCGACAGGCCGGGGGAGTCGGACAGGATTGTCCGACCTACTTTCTTGCCGGGGTAATATCTACCGGGGCGGGCTGAAGGGATTCTCGTCCGGGTCGCTGCCCCTCAACATCAACTACGTGAGGCTGGACCAAGTGCCGAGTTTCGACGACTGGAGTCCAATCTGCAAGGCGCTTCGAGCTGGAGAGTTCTTCGTCTCGACCGGCGAGGTGCTCATCCCGAAATGGAACATCGAGGGCGACGGTACCGGGCGAACGAGAAGGTGTGGTAGGTGTCGAGCCAGCCGTGGTCGAAGTGGCCCCGCTCGGACGCCTTGCGGACCCGGAACATGGCATCGCTCCTTTCGCTTTGAGTTCCTATTATTGACGTGTCAACTAAACTGCAAAAAAGTCTTTTTTGTACGTGTTTAGCATCCCCCCGTCGGACGTAAGTCTTTTCCCTGTAGCGGCGGCCGTCTCGGCCGCTCCGGAGAGAATTGGGCCCGGAGCGGCCGAGACGGCCGCCGCTACAGGGAATAGTCCAGAAAATCAGCCCTGCGAGACGCTAAACACGTACCAAAAAAGAGGAGTCGTTACCCGTCGGCCTCGTCGAGCCTCTGACGGGCCTTCTCCAGCAGCCGGCTCAGCTCTCGCAACTCGGCCGGGCTCAGGTGCCCGATCAGCCGCTTGTGCAGCGCCTCGACCGGCTCGTCGAGCTTGCCCACCAGGTCCAGGCCCTGGGCCGTGATCGCCACGAACACGACCCGCCGGTCCTCGGTCGAACGCTCCCGGCAGACGAGGCTCATGCCCTCCAGGCGGTCGATCAGCCCGGTGATCCCCGGCACCGTGGCGATCATCCGGTCGGCGATCTCCAGGATGGGCAGCGGCGTGCCCTCGCCCCGGAGGATACGCAGGACGTTGTACTGCGAGGGAGTCAGGCCGTACTCCCGGAACAGCCGGGCGAAGCGGATGCCGAAACGGTCGGCGGTGCGGGCGATGTTCAACGTCGCCTCCTGCGCGGGCGAGTCGAACGGCCGCCGCTTCTTCAGCTCCTTCTGCAACCGCCCGCCCGACATGGTTTGCTCCCCGCCGCCTTTGATCGTCACGCAATTAGTTTACGCTTCAACAAACTACGAGTCAAGGGGTGTGCGGTCGCCTCGGGCGGTGCGATCAGTCGGACCGGCGGTGGGGCCTGGGATTCGCACCCGCAGAGACGGTCATGGGGACCGGCCGCAGCGGGATGCAAGTCGGGCGAACCGGGCTGGCTCGTCACTTGTCCGAGGGGCAAGGCCCCGGCGTCACCAGCCCGGCCGCCATCGCCCGACGGCCCGATCGGGACGGGGGTGCGGCGTGTCCCCACACGGATCGAGAGACGCCGGACGGGACACGGTGGCCGGACGTTACATGAGGCAGGGTCGGGACATCCTGGAAACGCCCGAAGTCGGGATGTACACAATGCCCGGCGTACTGTGGTAGGAGCCCGTCGAGGGGTGGTAGCAGATCGGAGCGGACGTGGCAGCCGGGCCATCGCCGTCGTCTCCCCGGCGGCGAGCCCGAGGGGCAGCACGGCCTCGGGGGATGCGGTCCGCAGCCACGATGAAGACAGCGGCGTGCGGCCCCGCTTGTGATCAGAGCTTGCGACTGAGATAATCTGGTGGGCCTGGAACGCAGGTGATCGGGATGATGGGATCGGCTCGATGAGGCGGGGGCAGACAGGGCCACCACGGCGAGCACTCGCACTTCCTCGACACCGCCGATGCCGACCCAGATGAGGCTGACCACGACTCGGATGGGACGGCCGTCGAGGACGGCTCCTTCCACTGGCATGACGGCCTGCTGCTCCTGAGCGGGCCGCTCACCATCTCGGAGATCGGTCGGCCGGTGCCGGTCGGGCCGGGCGATCCCGGTGCGGCCTGGGGCACCGCCACGCCCGCCTCGGTCCCGGCCGCCCATGAGGCCATCCCGCTCGTCCTGCCCGACATCTGCTGGCTCCCGCCCCCGGCCGGGCGGAGGAGCCGGTCCGGCCCGCAGCCCGGCTCCCACACACATCGGCCCTCCCGCTCATCGGGAGCGTCCTGATCCGCTGCTGAGCCGCCGAACCGAGGTCCGCAACAACAGCGGCGAGCCTCGCTCGCCGTCTGAGCATCGTTGCGCCCGTCTCCGAGCCATCCTCCGGCGTGTTGCCGTGGGATCTCGGGTCGGCACGGGTACGCCGCCCTCCACCCGGTTCGGTCACCGCACACGGCGTCAGGACAGGTCATCGTTTATGAATTATGTGCCCACGCTCCCCCGGCCGAGAGCCCTGTTGCTGCTCGTCCTCGCCATCCCGGTCGCCGGATGCGGCCATGCCCCCGCCATGCCGCCGGCCGCGGAGTCCCCAGGCAGCAGCGACCTGCCCACAACCTCGGTGACCCATTTCGCTGAGGGGCTGGAGTTGTTCATGGAGCACCCCTACGCCGTCGTGGGCGAGGGGACTATTACCCCGGCAAGAAAGTAGGTCGGACAATCCTGTCCGACTCCCCCGGCCTGTCGGACAGGATTGTCCGACCTACAGGAGGATCTTCTTTGCCGGGGTAATAAGGCGCGCCCCAGAATAACTATGCCAATTGAGCCTGCTTTCTGGTTGATGTGGGACAGCCGCCCCCGGCTGTCCTGAGCCAGGACAGCGGGGGGCGTACGTGTTTAGCGTCTCGCAGGGCTGATTTTCTGGACTATTCCCTGTAGCGGCGGCCGTCTCGGCCGCTCCGGGCCCAATTCTCTCCGGAGCGGCCGAGACGGCCGCCGCTACAGGGAAAAGACTTACGTCCGACGGGGGGACGCTAAACACGTACGGAGCGGCTCCCCCTCACCCGCCTGCTGCGCAGGCGGGTGAGGGGGGAGCGGGCCTCTGGACTCAAGCCCATCGTGAAGCGCTCTAACATGCGATTGGTGGCGACGACCGCCTCGTGGCCCCGTGCCTTGAGCCCAAGGGCGATGGCGATGTACGGGTGCAGGTCGCCCAGCGAGTCCACCGCCGTGAGGACGATGCGCTTGGGTCGTCCCGGAAGCGTCGTTTCGGGCTGTCGTGACCCTGTGTTCGTCATGCTTTGCCTAGGTCGGTGACTCGATCCCCGGAGACCGTACCACGCAGCCACGCCGTGAGCGGTGGGGAGAGGGCCATGACGAGCAGCCCGAGCGGCATCAGCCCGCCTCGGCTGAGGTCATTGTCTTGCCTGATCCGCTCCCACGGCAGGCCTTGCACCAGATGCCCGAGGACGAACTCGAACAGGACGGTCAGGACCAGCCAGATCACCGCTACGGCGAGAAGACGGATCACGTCTGTGGCCCTGATCCACCGCACGAACACGAACGTCAGGACGAGGATGATCAACGACCCGACGAACACGCCGATCTGGCGAGCACGAAAGTCACCGATCACCGGCAGGAGCAGAAGGCCCCGGAGGATTCCGTGGACGACCTCGGCTGCCATCAGCACCAGCCAAACCGCAGCGGCCCTGAGCAAGAAACATCCCCGACCTCGGTGAAAACGACTACACAGCCTTGAGGGACCGAGCCGCCCGAGGATAATCGCCTGATGGATCAGGGTCCAGGGAAGCCGTGATCCTGGACGGCTCTGTGAACCCACCATTCCCGGCAGCCGGTGATTCAGTGGAACGACAAGGTATGAGCGATGACGATCGATTCACCGCCCTGCGGGCGGTCAAGACCTGCACCCAGCACTTGCTCGCCTCGCCCGGCCGGGTGTTCCCGCTCCTCTGCCCCACACGAGAATACGATTGGATCGAGCCGTGGAGGTGCCGGATGGTTCGCTCCGAGTCGGGCTTTGCTGAAGAGGACTGCATCTTCGTCACCGACTTCCCGAGCGAGGGCGAAGACGTGTGGGTCGTCAGCGTCTACCGTCCGACTCACGATGACGGACGCGTTCTCCTCGACATCATCGTGATGGCCCCGCCGGGCGTTCTGGAAATCCGTCGTTTGCGCCAAAGCACCTCCAGGGTCGTGATCTGTGGTTTACATTCCGGCGAATAGCTGATAGCTGATAGCGGTCGGCCCGCGCTGTCACGGACGAGAGCGCGGCCCGTCGCCGGCCTCATCGCGGGGGCAGGAGACAAAACGGTGGCTCGGACGCAACGGCGGTGGGCCGTGCCCTGGGGCCTGGTGGGCATGTTGGCCCTGGTCTGGATCGGCGAGGGCGTGGTCGTCCGGACGGGACGGACGCATCAGATCGGCGTTTCCTGGCGGCTGGCCCGGCGTGCCTCGCAGCGCGAGGCGAGGCGCTGTGGGGTGCTCGTGTTCGGGGACAGCCAGTCCAAGTTTGGCATCTTGCCCGCGGTACTGGAAGCGCGGTTGGAGGTTGCGGCGTTCAATCTCGCCGTGCTTCGTGGGCAGGTCCGATCGAGCCTGGCGCTGCTGCGGCGGTCGCTGGCGGCCGGCGCACGGCCGAAAGCGGTCCTGGTCAACTGCACGCCCTGGCTCTTGACCGCGGACGTCCGCCTGAACGCGGCGCTGTGGCCCGAGGTCCTCGGTCCCGCCGAGCTGGTCGAGCTGGCCCGGACCGCTCATGATCCCATGCTGTGCGTGCTCTCGTTGCGACGCTGGCTCGTGCCGTCGCTCGACGACCGCGACGAGATCCGGACCTTGATCCGTGCCCGTCTGGCGGGCCAAGAGGTCGCCGGCGCGCTCGACCGGGCCGAGGCCGCCGCCGCGCAGAACCAGGGCGCGGAAGTCGTGAGCGAGAACCGGGATCAGTCCGCGCGCCCACCGGTCACGGCCGCCCCGGCTGACTTCGATCCCGCTTCCTGGCGGCCGGCCGCCGCGCACGAGGCCGACCTGGACAGCTTCCTCACCCTGGCCCGAAACCGCGGGGCGACGGCCTACTTGCTGGTTCCCCCGATGCGGCCGGACATGCGCGGCGTGCGAGCGCAACGGCCTCGACGCGGCCTATTCCCGGTTCCTGGCGCGGGTCCAGGAGCGCAATGCCGACGTCATTCTCCTCGATGGCCGGCACCTCGACCTGGGCGCCGAGCTCTTCACCGACGAAGTGCATTTGAACCGCCGGGGGGCCGAACGGCTCAGTCTGGAAGTGGCCGAGGCGATCCGGCCGGCGCTGACGGGAGGGGGCCGGGGGATGGCTCGGATCGTCCTGCTGACGGCCGCACGATCCACCGGCAGGCCGTAGGTCTCGTAGCGCGGCCGAGCCGCAACCTCTGGTGTCCGGGTGGCATGCCCACGTCTTCGTGGGCATGTCGGGCACCCCCCGGCGCTGGGGACCATGCCCACGAAGACGTGGGCATGCCACCCTACGCCGTGCACCTCAATGGTATCTTCGGCGGCGGAACTCGCTGTGCACGTTTAACTTCCGCCTTCGTTGCTGATTCGATCTTGGGCGGTCCTGGGGGCTTCTCACGCTTCTTGCGGGGGTAGTTCCGGGCCGCCTTGCTGCCGGAACGGACATAGTGGTCCTTCACAGCGGCACGCAACACCCTGTCCAGGCTCCGCGGACCACGCCGGGTGCGGCGGTCGCGCAACGCCCGCCGCACCGCATCCCGCCCCGGGCCACCGAGCACGCCAGCGGATCGATCCCCGCTTCCACCAGACGTGAGACGGTCATCAGGCCCAACAGCCACAGCCCCAAGAGCGTCCACTGCGCCTCGGCCAGGCAGGTCGCCGCCGTGCGGCTGAGCAGCGTCCGCCGCTGGAGAGTTTGCTTATACGAGCGATAAAACACCTCTTCACCCCACCTCATCCCGAACAAGGTGGCGGCCTCCGCGTCGGTCAACTCGGTCAGGTCGAGCACGTCGGTCAGCAAGTATACGTCCTGCACCCCGTGCCGCAGCACGATCAAACGCAGCACCAGCGGCCGGCAGGAGCGATGCTTCTGCGGCCACAGATAGACCAGGCCGTCGCGTTCCTCATGGTAGTAACCCAGGTCCTTCAACAGGGTGATGTTGCTGCCGACGCGCAGGAGGAAATGCCGGCGGTGGCGCAGCAACCGCCGACACAAGACGTAGCCGACGAAACCGGCGTCGGCGACCACCAGGGCGTCTGCGGGCAAGGCGCCACCATCTGCTTCAAGTGGTCGCGTTCGCTGGCCGTGCCCGGCCCGACCCGGTAGTCCCAAGGGAGTCCCAGCCCCATATGCCAGAGCACCGTCAGGAAGACCTGGGGGGCGGTCTTGTCCTTGCCGGCACAGCCCAACTCGGTCTCGTTGGCCACGTATGGGGCGCCTCGATCCGGGTGCGGTGTAGGCGTGGACGGGTAGCTGCCACCCGGCCGCTACACAGAAAAACCCAGTCTTGTAGGCTGGGTCGTGACCCAGCTTTCCCCTCAATGGCTGGGTCGTGACCCCAGCCTACAAGATTTTCAGCGCCGACTTGCCTTGTTGTTTCTGCTTTTCGAGGAACGAATCGAGGGGCTTGGTCTCCTCGTGGAACCGCTCCACTTCTTCGAGCAGCGCCTGGACCATCTCGTCTTCTTTGACCTGCCGGATGGGCACGCCGCGCTTGAAGATGATCCCCTTGCCCGCACCGGCGGCGATGCCGAGGTCGGCTTCCTTGGCCTCGCCGAAGCCGTTGACGCGGCATCCCAGGATGCTGATGCGCAAGGGCTGGGTCAGGCCTTTCATCTTCTCTTCGACCGCGGCGACGATGCGTTCCAGGTCGATGTCGAGCCGGCCGCAGGTCGGGCAGGCGACGATCTCGGGCCGGGTCACGCGGCGGTCGCAGGCGCGCAGAATGTCAAAGCCGGCCTGGATTTCGGGCACGGGATCGCCCAGCAGCGAGACGCGGATCGTGTCGCCGATGCCGCGCAGCAAGATCGCGCCGATGCCCGCGGCGCTCTTGACGGTGCCGTATTCGCGCCCGGCCTCGGTGATGCCCAGGTGCGTCGGATAGTCGGCCTGGCGGGCGTAAAGCGTGTAACATTCGACGGCCGTGGGCACGTGACTGGCCTTGAGGCTGACGACGAGCTGATGATAGCCCAGGCTCTCGGCCACCTCGATCGCGCAAGGCGCTCTCGACCATCGCCTCGGGACAGGGGAAGCCGTACTTCTCGACCAGGTCCTTTTCGAGGCTCCCCGAATTGACGCCGATGCGCATCGGCACGCCCTTGTCTTTGGCCTTGCGGATGACCTCCTTGTAGCGTTCCAGGCCGCCGAGATTACCGGGATTGATGCGGATCTTGTCCACCGCCCGCCGGCCGCGGGGCGTGGTCGCGTCCAGGCAGGCGAGCGCCATGCGGTAGTCGTAGTGAATGTCGGCGATGAGCGGGATCGAAATCTGATCGCGGAGCGCCTGGACTCCCTCCACGTCGTCCTTCTTGGGGACGGTCACGCGGACGATTTCACAGCCCGCCTCCTCCAGGCGACGGATCTGCGCCAGGGTCGCCGGCATGTCGTAGGTGTTCGTCGTCGTCATCGACTGGACGCGGATCGGCTGGTCGCCACCCAGGACCTGTTCGCCCAGCCCGACCTCGCGCGTCCGGTGCCGGGTGATCGTCGTCGTGTAGGCCATTATGGCCATCCTATCCTGTTGAGAAAAGCGAAGTTAGAGCGATCGAGCCGATCGTCCGCGAACCCCGTTCATTGTAGTTCCGGGGCCGGACCCCAGCAAGGTCGTTCGAGGGTGCCCCTGGGGTTGTTAAGATATTACCCCGGCAAAGAGAATCCTCCTGTAGGTCGGACAATCCTGTCCGACAGGCCGGGGGAGTCGGACAGGATTGTCCGACCTCCTTTCTTGCCGGGGTAATACTTCGTGCCTTTGTTCCGGAAACGCGCCGCCTGGACCTGTCCCATGCCCCGCTGGCCCGCACGGCTGGAAATCTCTTCTCTTACCGCTCTGGAATGGCGGCCACCGCGCCGCGTGGCGGGCGGGGGAATATCTGGAGGCATTCGGGCACCGGCGGTTCGAGCGCTGTACGGTGTGCGGGCGGTTCGGGCCGATGCTCTATCGCGGGTGGGCCATCCCGCCCAAGCTGGCCGAACTGTGGGGCTTATCGCCCCGGCTGGCTGAGGCAATGGCGCGGAAGGAGTCGTGTGCGTGCGCCTTCTGCGGGGCCAAGCTGCGCACGCGGCGGCTCGCCCGGGTACTGCTCGATCTCTACCCGGTCGGCGGCGATCCCCCGGCCCCGGCGCGTGCGGTGCGCGGCGTGGGTCCAGAACCCTCAGGCGCCGCGCGTTGAAGATCGCCGAGATCAACATCATCGAGGGCTTGCACGAACAGCTTCGCCCCCTGCCCCATCTGTGTTATTCCGAATTCCGCGAGGACGTTCCGTCCGGCACCGTGGTGGCGGGGATGCGCTGCGAGGATTCTGACGCGCCTGAGCTATCCGGATGCGGCCCTCGATCTGATCCTGACCTCGGAGACGCTGGAACACGTTCCCGATCTCGATGCCGCCCTGGCCGAGAACCCTGCGCGTGCTGAAACCGGGGGGCCGGCACATTTTCACCGTGCCCCTGCTGCCCGGCGTGTCGCAGACTCATCCCCGGGCGCAGCGCGCGGGCGACGGCACGATCGTCCATCTCGCCCCGCCCCTTTTCCACCCGGGCGGCGACACCGGCTACTTCGTCTTCACCGAGTTCGGCGCCGACCTGATCGCGCGGCTGGAACGGGCGGGCTTCGAAGGCAGCGTCGCCTTCGGCCCGCCGCGTGCGGACGACCTCGCTCAGGTCTTCGCCGCCCGCCGTCCCGCGTTCTGATCGGATCAGATCACGGGGCCGGATCGCCCGCCTCCGGGTCGCCCTCCATCACCTCGAACCCACACCGCACCCAGCGCGACCGCACCTCGCCCGTCATCACGTCCTCATCGAGGACGGTCATCGCTTCCAGTTGTCCCTCGGAATGGTATTCATAAGTGATGATCTGGCGATACCGCAAGGTGGGCGCGGTCTGTGCGCCGGCGCCGTAGTAACAGGTTTCGTCGCGCAGGGGGTATCCCTCGCGTCCGGGATCGTAGTCAATGGTCTCCACCATCGCGGTGCGCCAGACGCTGTTGCCGGACGTGCCGCTGGCCCGGCGCAGGACGATGCGGCGCTGGAGCAGACGGCGGGTCTCGGGGTCGTACTGCGGGGTCTCGACGAATTCGGATTCCGGCCAGTCCTGGTCCGCCAGGCGACCGAACTGGACCTGGCTGCGTTCCAGCAGCCGGCCGTCGGGATGGTACTCGACCAGCTCGCGGGACCAGAATCCCCCCGTTACGGGCGTGCCGGTTGATCTCCGCGAGCCGCCCGTGGGCCAGATAGTTGCGCTCCTCGCGGAGATAGCCCGCGGCATCCAGCACCTCGACCCGGACCAGCTCGCCGTCCTGACCGTGATGGTGCGTCGCCGAGGCCAGGATCTCGTCCGCGCCGAGGCCCTGGTGGGTCAGGGTCTCCGCGATCAACACGTCGTTGGGGCCGTACTCGTAGCGCAGCCGGCGCGTGCCCCGCCGGTCCTCGTGACGAAATTCCGTCAGCCGGCCCTGATCGTCGTAGTCCAGATGCACGGTCCCGGCGCGCACCCCGCAACCCCCGTGCAGATGGATGCGCGCCAGGCGGCCCTCCGCGTCCCAGACCCGGTTCACCAGGATGCGCTCGGCCCCCTCGATCACCACCGCCCCCCGCCATTCGCCTTCGAGCCAGCTCATCTCCACGATGCCGGCACTCGGAACGAACACCGCTCCGGGACGTGTCCAGGGCCACAACGCCCGCTCCATTCCCGCCATGGTTTCGTTGAATGCAATCATGATTCATCGCATGCTGGAGAGTTCACGGTTCGTTGCCTCAATCCATCAATTGCCAAACGCGCGGGCATTCGGACATCTTTTCAGAAACTTTTGCCGGAAAGCGGGGGCGGGCCTATCGATGGCGGATTCCGGATGCCGGATTCCGGATTATTACCCCGGCAAAGAAGATCCTCCTGTAGGTCGGACAATCCTGTCCGACAGGCCGGGGGAGTCGGACAGGATTGTCCGACCTACTTTCTTGCCGGGGTAATAAGACTTCCGGGGGAGCCGAAATCCGGAATCTGGAATCCGGAATCCGGAATCGGAGCGGCATTACAAGTTCAGAAGAAGTGCGGCGAGCAGGGCGGCGCGGTCGGGGAAGGGATCGAGCAGGATGTGCTCGTCGTCGGCGTGGGCACCGCCGCCGAGAGTGCCGAGGCCGTCGAGGGTGAGGGTGCCGAGGGCGGCGGTGATGTTGCCGTCGCTGCCGCCGCCGGTGGCGCCTTCGGTGAGAAGAATTCCTAGTGAGTTGGCGATGGTTCGAGCACGTCCAAAGAAAGCGGCGAGGGCGGGGGTGCGTTCCATCGGGGGCCGGTTCATGCCGCCCTCGACGTGGATGGTCGTGCCGGGGGTGACGGGCGGGAGTGTCCGCAGGGCCTGCTCGATGCGCTGCGCTTCGGCCCGGGTCGCGGTCCGGACATCGACGCGGGCGCTGGCTTCGGCCGCGACGACGTTGGACGCGGTGCCGCCCGCGACGGTGCCGACGTTCAGGGTCGTGCCCGCCCCGGGATCGGCCAGCGCGGCGATGCGCAGCACCTGGTGGGCCAGCTCGATGATCGCGCTGGCGCCTTTCTCGGGCTCGACGCCCGCGTGCGCAGGCCCGGCCGCGCACCTGGATGGTGAACGCGCCGACGCCCTTGCGGGCCGTCTTGAGAACCCCCGCCGGGCAGGGGGCATTCGGGCACCAGGGCGTACGCGGCCGGGCGCACCTCGGCCTCGATGACGGGCTGCGAGATCGGGCTGCCGATTTCCTCGTCGGAGGTGAACACGCGCCACGATCGGCCGGGGCGGCGTCAGGCCGCAGGCGCGGATCGCGTCGATGGCGAATTCGAGCAGCACCAGGCTCGCCTTCATATCGAAGGTGCCCGGCCCGTAGGCCCGATCGCCCGCGATGCGGAACGGCCGCCGCGCCAGCGTGCCGAGGGGCCAGACGGTATCAAAATGGCCGAGCACCAGCGCGGCGGGCGCTTCCGCCGGTCCTCCCAGATCGAACCGGGCCCGGACAAAATCCCCGCCTTGGGGATTGCCGATCCGTTGCACCACGCCGCCCAGTGCGCTCCGGCGCTGCGTGATGTCGCCGGCCAGGATATCGAGCGCGGCCTTCTCGCGGCTGGGCGATTCCCGCTCGACGTAGGCGCGGAGCACCTCCAGCATGGCCGCGCGGCGCGGTCGAAGCCATTCCAGAAGCGCGAGGCTGGACATGGGGCGAACGTCCTGGGAAGGTCTCGTAGCCCGAGCCGCAACCGTGTTCTCGTAGGGTAGGCTTCAGCCTGCCAATGCCATAATCCGGACACGGAAATGGGATTGGCAGGCTGAAGCCTACCCTACAAGAGAAGATCACCCAGCTTGACAATCCGCAGCGACGAGCCATTCGGGAGTAACAATGTAGGTGGGCTCGGCCCACCATCCCGGGCCAAGATCCGCAGATGGTGGGCCGAGCCACCCTACGAGAGCACTATTTCCCCTTCTCCGCGCTCGGTCCGGGGTCCTGCCGGTAGACGAGCACGCGGTCGTGGACGAGCACGACCAGGTCGTTCCGCTGGTCGCCATCGACATCGGCGAGGGCCACCTCGCGCGGTTCGACATTCCGGGCGGGGTCGCGGAAGGCCTTGCGCTCGAATACCTTGAAAGCGAGCGCGGGGAGCAGCGTGGGCGCGGGCTGGGCGCGGAAGGCGGCGATTTCGAGGAAGTGTTCGCCCGTGTCCGTGAGCACGACATCGGGCCGGCCGTCGCCGTTGATGTCCCCGGCGACGAGGTCGCCGAAGTGGGCCTCTTCCCGGCTCGACTCGTAGGAGGCCAGCCGTTCGAGGCGCGGTCCCGGGCGGGCCGTCAAGACCACGGCGAAGCGGTCCGTGCCCGCCAGGAGCAGGTCGTCGCGGCCGTCGCCGTCGAAATCCGCCACGAAGAGGTTTTGCAGGTCGAGCGGCCCGAGCGGCAACGGCTCGCCGGGGCGGTAGGCGCCGTCCTTTTTTTCCAGCCTTCGCAGGGACTTGCCCGCGCGATCCACCAGGGCGATCTCCGCCGGCTCGCCGCCGAGCACCGCCGCCGCGACGATCGCGGCGTCGTTCGACCCGGCGTTGAACTGGTCCTGGATCGTCCAGCGGCCGGACGCTTCCCAGACCACCTGCCGGGCGTAGCCGTTCTGGGCCACGAGCAGCCCCGGCCCGAGCCGGCCCGCCGGCCCCACCGCCAGCGGCGTCGCGTTGACGAGCGGCCCCATGCTGCCGGTCAGCGGCGTGGGAGGCGCGTTCGCCTGACCGAGGAGCAGGACCGGCGTGCCATAGTCGTTGAAGACCAAAAGGTCGGGCCGACCGTCCCGATTGGCATCGAGGACCTTGATCGCCGGGGGCGCGCTGTTGAGTCCCTGGACCTCGACCGCCTCCGCGGAGCCCCAGCGAAAAGGCTCGAATGCCCCCGAGGCCGCCTGTTTCAAAGCCTTGATGGCAAAGACCTGCCCGCGCTCCGCCTTTTTCTCGGCCGCGACCGCATAAAGGATCTCCGGCTTGCCGTCGCCGTCGAGGTCGCCCACGTCGAGCGTCACCGGCACGCCGGCCGTGGGCAGGGCCGCGGGGAAGCTGAGGCGATCCTTCTCGAAGCGGCTCAGACCGATCTGTTTTTCCGCCTCGGAGAGGACCAGCACCTCGCAACGGCCGTCGCCGTCGAAGTCGCCGGCGCGGATCGCCTTGGCCTCAGCGAGTCCGGGAAACATCCGCGGCGCGGCCAGCCCGGCGGGCCCCTGGCGATACAATAGCACCTGTGCCTGGGCCGGGTCGGTGACCACGACGTCCGCCTTGTGGTCTCCGTCCAGATCGCCGACGGCCACCGCGCGCCCGCGCACGCCGTTGCGCGGCAGCGGATAGACGAGCAATCGGCCGCGCCGCGCCGTCGTTGGTTTTGCACTCCCCGCCGCACTCAGGCCGAAGACTTGCGCCCGCCCCGATTTGGCCTCGATGGTGAGCAGCTTCCGAGCCTGGCTTGCCGTCCATCTCCGCGAAGACAATGGCCCGGGGCGCTTCGAGCGCCAATCGCTCCTCGGGACCGAGCTGGCCGTCGGCCGTGCTGAAGCGCACGCGGACCGGGTCGTCGGGCACATTGTCGAGCAGCACCAGGTCGTTGCCGCCGTCGCCGTCGAGATCGGTGATCTGGAGCATGGAGGGACGGGTCCCCGTGTGCGGCAATCGCTCTGGTTCGCCCAGGCCTCCCTCTTTTCGTTGCAGGATGACGACCACCTCCTCGGCGCGGAGCAGGGCCAGGTCGTCGCGGCCGTCGCGGTTCAGGTCGCCGACCGCCAGGGCATTGGGATTCTCGACGGCCTCGCCCGTGTTGATCCGCAGGGGATCGCCGAATGACCCGTCGCCCTTGTTGAAAAGGATGGTCAGATCTGCCGGCGTGCCATAAAACGCCAAATCAGGCCGGCCGTCGCCGTTGAAATCGCCGACCTGAAGGCTGACGACCTCGCGGCTGACCGGGACGCTCACGAGTCGCATCCGGCTGTCATTGCGGATGCGGTTCGTCTCGCTGGAGGAGAGCTCGGCACGCGCCGGCCGGCGCGGGTTTGCTCAGCAGCAGGTCGATGCGCGAGCGGGCGTTGTTCACGACGAGGATATCGGCCGTGCCGTCGCCGTCGAGATCGCGCAACACCAGGCCCTGAATCCGGCTGTCCAGCTTGTAGATCTCGGGAGGCAGGAAGCCATAGTCATCCGACAGCCGAGGCTCGTCCGCAACCACGGGGGCGGTTATCGCCAGTATCATTCCCAGCAGGACAGGGCCGAACACGTTGCGCATCGCCGTTCCTCTGCGGATTCGTTCACCGAACCGACCCAGATTACGCAGACGGACGACGGGCGACAAGATGGTCAGAGGGTGTACGAGAAGGATCTGTTGTCTGTCTGGTCCGTGGAAATGAGCCGTGGGTGGCCGGGGCAACCCGGTGCTTTCCTTCTTCTTGAGACATTATCGCATCTCAGGAAAGAAATGTCCGTTTCTTCCATCCCGGAGGGATGAGAGCCATTAGCCCCGGTTCGCGCAGCGCAACCGGGGTTCTCGAGAAGACGCCGGTTTCTCGACCCTGAAGGGGTCGCAGCGCGGATCGGGGCCGTTGACCCCGGTTGCGCTGCGCGAACCGGGGCTAATGGCTCTCATCCCTCCGGGATGGGGGAAACGGACATTTCTTTCCTGAGAACCGATAGGGGCAAACCTCCGCCCGAACCCTTCTCGTACACCCCTTCAGCGTTTTCCACGCTCGTCCAGCCGTTTGAGGATCGCATCGAGCTTCGCTTCGATCGCATCGAGCCGGGCGTCTTTAGAGGTGGTCGCATCCTCGCGCCGGGGGCGGAAGTTCGGGCTCTCATCCACGAAGACTCGGTCCGAATCCTCGGGCACGACCGGAACAAGCTTACCGATCTTGTCTCGTTTGACGAGGCCGAGGACGTCCTTGTTCAAGTATTTCCTCAGGTGCTCGATGATCTTGACCTTGATCTCCTTACGGGTGAGGCCCGCGACGGGCAAATCGCCGTAGAAACCGAGGCTGATCGTCCCGTCCGGACGTACGACGCGCTCGCCGGTCAGTGGCCGTACCGCCTTGTCTTCCTGGTGGACCCCGATGTCGAGGACGTCGCCCGGCTTGACCCGGTACGGCTCGGCGAGCTTGATGTCGCCGCCCGGCGTGTCGATTTCGACGGCCTTGACGGGCGGCGCCCCCTTGCGGCGCAGGATCGAGGTGGATGTCCCCTTGGTGGGCTGGAAATCGCGTGGGCGGTCCTCACCTTCGGAGACGAAGTGGAGCATGAGGTCGTCCCCGTGCAGCGAGTAGACGCCGTGCAGGGGCTTCCCTTTGTCGCCGCGCGGCCAGATGTCGATCGAACGCGGATTTGTGCTGGGGTCCAGGGAATAATCCATGCGGACCTCTTCAAAATCGCCAAACCCCCCGCCCTTGATCTCGTAGGTGATGATTTTGTCCGCCGTGACCTTGAAGAGAGACGCGCCCACCGGCGGCACGCCTCGCGGCACGCCTCGCGGTTCGCTCTCGCGTTTGACGGCGACCAGCAGCCATTCCCCCTGGATGGCCTCGCGGTCCGACTTCTCCGCAGCAGCCGGGCTGGCCGCCGCCCCAGGATGATCGCCGGGTTTCGGGTCCTCGGCAGCCTGCCAGGCGAACACGCCCGCGCCGCCGATCGCCGCGAGTCCTACAACCAGGAGGCAGAGCTTCTTGATCCAGAACATATGAATCGCTCCCGAAACCAGTGTGGCCACTTGGACTGAAACCAATCCCATGCCGAGCGCCGTGCCCGTCCCGACGGCCAGGCCGGCGCGAGCCGTGGTCGTCAATAGAGTGGCGGGAACCGCCGCGCGCGCCCCGTTGGCCAGGCCGACGCCCAGCAGAGCGGCGGGGGCCGTCACGCCGCGGCGGGTCAGGCGCTGTCGTAACTGCTCGCGGGCGCGGAACAAACGGCCCTTGACCGTGCCGACCGGCCAGCGCAGACGCGCGGCGGCCTCGTCGTGGGTCAGGCCCTCCAGGTCGCAGAGCACGACCGGCGCGCGGTATTTCTCCGGCAGGCGGTTCAGCTCGTCGTGGACCAGGTCCCAGCGCTCCTGTTGCAGCAGCTCCACGGCGGGATCGGCGGGCGGATCGGCGGCGGGCGGAGGATGCAGCCGCTGCCGCCGCACCGTCGCGGCGCAGGCGCGCAGGGCGATGTGGTACGTGGTGCGATAGAGCCAGCCGCCGAGACCGTCCCGGCCGCGGATCGTCCGCGCCTGCCGCACCAGGACCAGGAACGCGGCCTGGAAGGCGTCGTCGGCGTCGGCCGGGTCGCGGAGCACGGCCCGACAGACTCCCAGCACCATCGGCCCGTGCCGCGCCACCAGCGTCTCGAACGCGACTTCGTCCCGGCGGACCAGAAACCGGTCGAGAAGCTGGCCATCGGTCAGGCCCGTCAGCGTGCCGACCTCGAACAGTCTGCCGACCTGCCGGATCACTTCGCCCCTGGACATCGCCCGACCTCCCCGGCCGTCCTTTTCTCCTATACTGAGCCGCGCCGGGGCGGAAGCGTTACGGATTTTTTTCGGTCGAGGGAAATCATACGGTTCCCAGGAAATATGTACGTAGCCAGCCGGGGGCGGCTGGCCCACAGGCATGTGGCACAGCCGCCCCCGGCTGTGCGCACGAAATAACTGGGAAGCGTATCACACCCCGTCCGACCAGGGATCACGCCGAAGCGCTCTGGGCGGCGCGTGGCGATCGCGGTAAGGTGTGCCGCCGGTCGGCGGGTGGAGCCGTCCGGCCGGCCTGTCTTTTTCCTTCCCACCGGTCGCGCGCCTGCGCAAGGAGCGAACCGCGATGCGGCCCACCTGCGAACAGATCGAGAAGGCGGCCTACGAGCGCTGGCGGCGCCGGGGATGCGGCCACGGCCACGACCAGCCGGACTGGCTCGCCGCCGAGAACGACTTGCTGTTCGCCTTGAACTACCGGGTGGCGGCCCAGGTCCGGCTCGACCGTCCGGGCGCGCCTCGGCCCAACCGCTGCCGCTTCTGCGAACGTGACCGAGCCGCTGGCGACGTTCGGGACGGAGCCGGCCCCCCTGCCCTCGTTTCTCGGCGCGGCCGATCCGCTGAGACACATCGAGTGCGACGAGTGCCGGGTCCAGTTCCGCGCAGTCGCTCGACGAGGCGTTTGCGAATTTCAGCGCTCCGTTCCGGGCCGTGCCGGTGGTGCGCGGGCTGATCGCGGCGCCGTCGTATGGCTGGGATCGCTGGGAGGTTCCGTCCCGGCCGCGCCAGCGGGTGCGCGACGACGGCGTGCTGGTGCTGGAACTGCCGTCGGGGCCTTATGTGCCGATCGCGGCGTTCAAGTTCTTGACCCGGCTGGCGCTGGCCGCGCTGCCGGAGGCGGACCTGGACGAGTTCGCGGCGGCCGTCGAGTGGGTCGTCAACCCGCATCACGAGCTCGACGGCGGCGCGTTCGCCGAGCTGGTGTGCCTGACGTACCTGGCGCCGCTGGCGTTTCCCGGGCCGTGGATCTCGCTGGCGCGGAAGATCGATCCCGATGCGCCCATCCGGCCCTGATCGCCTTCGTGGGGGTCGGGCAGGTCGTGTTCCAGATCGCCGTTCCCTTGGGACAACGTGACGCCGATTGCGACGGCGAGCCGCTCTTCATGCCGACCGTGACGCTGCCCGGCGGCGTCGAGGGGCCGCCCAGCGAATCGCCCTGCCTGGTGATCCCGATGAACTCGTCGCACGAGTGCCGCGCGGCCGTCCTGGAGTTGTGCTACCGCCCGGATGCGCTCCACTTGGCGGTTCCGGGAACCTTCGAGAGCCCGGCGGAGGAGCCTGGCGTCGTGCGGTATGCGCGTTGAGGAGTGCATCCGTTTTATTTCAGCCCGAAGCGCCAGCGAGTGCATTTCTACGAGGCGATCCGGAAAGCCCCGAAGGGGCGGCAGCGCGTAGCCAGGGGCGTCAGCCCCTGGAGCGGTGAACGGCGCGCCACAGTCGCGGCCCCGGCCCCAGGGGCTGCCGCCCCTGGCTACGCGCTGCCGCCCCTTCGGGGCTGAAAACCATCTTCTCGGATAGCCTCTACGGACATGCCCACGCAGACGTGGGCATGCCACCCAAACGTGGGCATGCCACCCCTACACCGCATCCCGCTGCCGGGCCACCGAGCACGCCAGCGGATCGATCCCCGCTTCCACCAGACGTGAGACGGTCATCAGGCCCAACAGCCACAGCCCCAAGAGCGTCCACTGCACCTCGGCCAGGCAGGTCGCCACCGTGCGGCTGAGCAGCGTCCGCCGCTGGAGAGTTTGCTTATACGAGCGATAAAACACCTCTTCACCCCACCTCATCCCGAACAAGGTGGCGGCCTCCGCGTCGGTCAACTGGGTCGGGTCGAGCACGTCGGTCAGCAAGTATACGTCCTGCACCCCGTGCCGCAGCACGATCAAACGCAGCACCAGCGGCCGGCAGGAGCGATGCTTCTGCGGCCACAGATAGACCAGGCCGTCGCGTTCCTCATGGTAGTAACCCAGGTCCTTCAACAGGGTGATGTTGCTGCCGACGCGCAGGAGGAAATGCCGGCGGTGGCGCAGCAACCGCCGACACAAGACGTAGCCGACGAAACCGGCGTCGGCGACCACCAGGGCGTCTGCGGGCAAGGCGCGCACCATCTGTTTCAAGTGGTCGCGTTCGCTGGCCGTGCCCTGCCCGACCCGGTAGTCCCAAGGGAGTCCCAGCGCCATATGCCAGAGCACCGTCAGGAAGACCTGGGGGGCGGTCTTGTCCTTGCCGGCACAGCCCAACTCGGTCTCGTTGGCCACGGTATCGGGCGCCTCGATCCGGGTGCCGTCTGCGGCGAAGGCCAGCCAGCGGCCGCGCCGCCAGAAGGCACCGGCCAGGGCCGGCATCTGGCGCTGGAATCGCTCTTTCAGCAGGGTGGTCAGCGTGCCCGAGGTCCGTGTCAGGGCCTGGGTAAAGCCCGAGTAGAGGACCCAGCGTCCAATGCAGATGGAGACGGCCGGCGGTCTGACAGGCGTGTTCGAAGCGGGCGAGAGGGTCTGGCCCTCATCCCATTCCATCCGCACGCTGACTCACGCGCGTCGTTGCGTGTCCATGCACTCGCTCGAGCTCGGGCACGCTACAAAACCGATGCTGACAAACTGCCGCATGGCCTCGGGCGTTTCTCGGGCCGCCGCACAGGCTTGCGGAAGCTCCGGGCGATCTGCTAAAGTCGGAAGGCGACAGCGGTCATCTCCCCGTTCTGTCCCTTCAACCCCGGCCGCCGCCGATGATGCTCGTCGCCCTGGACCGTCCCGGTCTCGCCCCGTTGCCCATCTCGGCCCGGCTGAGATCGCAGCTTGTTTATTTCGCCAGCCCCGCGGGGGCTCCGGGGGTGCCGGCCCTGCGCGAGGGCGAGTATTTTTTCGCCGCCGCCGAGGTGGTCCGATACCATGATGAGGGCGTGATCTATCTGGTCTCGCCCCTGGACACGGCCCATCAGACCGAGGTCGAGCTGAGCGAGGAGCAGGAAGCGCTCCTGCAATGGCTGCTCGACCACGATGTCCAGCACGTCCGCGTGCGCGAATAGGGCGTTTTGCGACACTGTCGCAAGGATACCGGGTCGATTCTTGGCCTCCGTGCGGAAGCGGTGTGGGGTGCCACGGGTTCCGCTCTGGGAACCCGTGTCCGGGGCCGACAGACACGGGTTCCCAGAGCGGAACCCGTGGCACCCCACCTCTCTGTCCACAGGCCCCGGTTTCGTTGCTACAGTATCGTTTTTGCCAGGCACATGGAGCCGCGGCTACCCTCTTGACGGCCGCACTCGGGCGCGCCAAGCTGAAGTTTGATGGCTCGCGATGGGCACCACGGGTCTGGCTGTGAATGAGTGTGGCACATCCTCGAAGCCGAGTCGCTGGGAAGCCGGTTCCAGGAGGGGCCGTGATACATCCGGAAGGCCGTCCTTGAACCCGTCTTCGCACCTGTTGCTGTGATCGGATCGGATCGAAAGCCGGCCAGACGCGCGCCCCAGCAGCGGACCCGGATCGGGAAACCGAGGAGGGGACCATGGCTGCTGTCGTTTGGGTCAAACAGATGCTCGATGCGCACCACCTGCCGTATCGGGAGCGGCACCACGGCGCGGCGTTCACGTCGCAAGAGGTGGCGCACGAGGAGCATGTCAGCGGCCACCGCCTGGCCAAGGTGGTCGTTGTCATGGCCGACGGCCGCCCGGTGGAGCTGGTCATCCCGGCCAGCCGCCGGATCCTTCTCGATCGGGTCCGGCACCTCCTGAAAGCCCACGAGGTCCGGATGGCGTCCGAGGCCGAGATGCAAGCCTCCTTCCCCGACTGCGAGGCGGGCCTCGATACCGCCCCTGAGACACTGGCCGGATGTCGAGGTGATGATGGACGCCTCGCTCTGGATCGAGGGCGAAATCCTCTTCCAGGCCGGCACCCATCGCGACGCGATCCAGATGCGCTTCACGGACTGGGTGCTCCTGGTCCAGCCGCGGGTGGAATTCTTCACCGAGCCGGAACGCGTCCTCCAGCAGGCCGTCGGCTCGTCGTGAGGGGAGGGCGCATGGCCAATGACTGATGGCTGATGACTGATGCGGCCAGCGGATCGACCCCAGCGAGGGCGTCCGTTTGAGAGAACTGTTGTCGATAGGAGAAAACAGGCGGTTCGCAAGATACAATGGTAGGAGACGGCTCATTCTTCTCCGCGGGAGATCTCAGGAGGTTCAACGCCTTAGAGGCTATCTGGGAAGTCCGGTTTTAGCCCCAAAGGGGCGGCAGTGAATAGCCCAGGGCGTCAGCCCTGGGTCGGTGGATGTCGCGATATGATCCTCCTCCGGAGCCCCGCAGGGGCGGCAGAAGGTCAAGCGAGGCAGTGGCTTCTGTCGCCCCTGCGGGGCTCCGGAGAGGGTTTCTGACGCGTCGCTGCGGTTCCCAGGGCTGAGGCCCTGGGCTATGGACTTCCGCCCCTTCGGGGCTAAAACCGGACTTCCCGGACAGTCTCTTACTTCCCGTGCCGATTCTCGGTGTGCGCGTCCGGGCCCGGCGGCATCGCGCCGCGGGCCGTCGCTTGTTGGCTTGCTTGTCCGTGAACGTGCAGTCCAGACAGACGCACGGCGGCTCGGTTCCGGCAAATCCCCGCCGGGACGGCCCTGCGCGGGGTTCCTTCTCGGCACCGGCGCCGCCCCTCTCGATCGAGGTCACAACCATGGAACTGCCCCTCCAGATCGCGTTCCACAACACCCCCGCGTCGCCGGTGATCGAGGACAAGATCCGCGAACTCGCGGACAGTCTCGACGCGAATTATGACCGCATCGTGAGTTGTCGCGTGGTGGTCGACGTGCCCCACCGACACCACAAGGAGGGCAACCTGTACCAGGTCCGGATTGACCTGAAGGTGCCCGGGGGGGAGTTGGTCGTGAAACGCGATCCGAGCGACCATCTCGAATATCGCGACCTCGACGCCATGATCCACGACGCCTTCGATGATGCCCGCCGGCAGCTCGACGACCACATCCACTGCCTGCGCGGACACGTCAAGACGCATGAGCCCGGCAGTCGCGCCCTGGTCCGGAAGGTGTTCCCGGACCGCGGCTTCGGTTTCCTCGAAACGGCCGACGGGCGCGAGGTCTACTTCCACGAGCACAGTGTGCTCAACAATGGCTTCGCGCACCTGGAAGCGGGCGCGGAGGTCATGTTCACCGAAGAGCTGGGCGAGAAAGGACCCCAGGCCAGCACCGTGCGACCCGTGGGCCGTCACAACCACCACTGAACCGACCGGCCGGCGCCGGGAGTTTTTTCCCGCCGCGCGGCCGTTCCGTACGGAGAGTGATCCCATGGCCACCACGACTTTGACCGCGACCGAGCGGACCCTGACGCTGAATGACGAGGAACGGGTCTTGATCCAGGGCATGTTCGAGCAGGCCCTGCGCGACACCCGCGTTGAGGTCCACCGCACCCACACGCCCGATTACCGGGCGTCGGTCCAGCACCGGGAAGAGGTCATCCGGGGCTTGCTGTCCAAGCTGGGCGTGTCCGTGACGTGATCGGGATGATCTGATGAAAGGGCGTACGAGAAGGGTCTTTTCTGTGTAGCGGCGGCCGTCTCGGCCGCTCGGGGCCACACAACCAGAGCGGCCGAGACGGCCGCCACTACACAGAAGAACCAGTCCGTCCCCTTCTCGTGCACCCTTTGAAGCTGGACCCTCCTCTTCGGCCGCGCCATAATCGGTCTTTCGGACCGAATCCCTTCGGGGACAGGCGTGCCGGAGGGACGGGTATGCGCGTCAGGCCTCGGGCCGGTCTTCGCTCTGGAACGCCAGATCGCGTCACGGCGCTGGCAGACGTACGCGCTGCGCTCGCTGTTTGTCTGCGGGTTGCTGGCGGCCCTGATCGTGGTGTCGATGCACCACCCAGGGACGCCAGCCTCCATTCTGGGGCGGCTCGGTGAGAATCTCTTCTACGGGCTGGTCGGGACGCAGTTGACACTGGTCCTGCTGGCCGCGCCGGCGGCCACGGCCGGGGCGATCTGTCTGGACCGCGCGCGGGGGACGCTCACGCATCTGTTGATGACCGACCTGTCGAGCGCCGAGATTGTGCTCGGCAAGCTGGCGGCCCGGCTCGGGCCGGTGCTCGGGCTGGTGGCGTGTGCGCTGCCGGTGTCGATTCTCACCTCGTTGCTCGGGGGTATTGATCCGACGGCCCTGATTGGCGCGTTTCTGGTGACGGTCGGGGTGGCTCTGCTGGGTTGTGCGCTGGCGTTGCTCTTCTCGCTGCACGTCGGCCGGACGCACGAGGCCCTGCTGGGGACGTACGCGCTCTGGATCCTCTGGCTGCTGGTGCGGCCGATCTCGTGGCAGTTGGGGTACTATGGCCTGAGTCTGTCGCTGCCCGATGATCCCTACGGGCTGGCTTTTGCGCCTACATCCGGCCCGGAACCACCACGCTGTTCGACAACGTGGTCTTCCTGGGCGCCACGGCCGCGCTGGCGTTCGTGTTCGTGGCGCTCGCCGTGTGGCGGCTGCGGCCGGTCGTGACGCGCGAGGTGGTGCGCCGGGCGCCTCGGCGGACCTCCTTCGAATGGTTCCGAAAACTGCGGAGCGGCCTGCCGGGACCGTCGCTCGATGACAATCCGGTGCTCTGGCGCGAGTGGCACCGCAACCGGCCGTCGCGGTGGGCGATGCTGATCGGCGGCGGCTACGTGCTCGGCGCGAGCGCGTTCAGCGGCATGGCCATCGCCGACGCGCTGACCCCTGGCAGACGGTCCTACGACATGGCGGCATTCGTCAACACGCTGCAAGTGGTGATCGGGTACTTGATCCTGAGCGTGCTGGCGGCGACCTCGCTGGCCGAGGAACGTGTGCGGGGCAGTCTCGACGTGCTCATGACCACGCCGCTCTCGACGCGGACGATCGTGCTCGGCAAGTGGCTGGGGACGTTCCGCCTGGTCCCCCTGCTGATGATCCTGCCGGCCCTGGTGGCGGTGCGCTGCCGCGCGGAGCAATCGATGGTTCTTGCTGGTCGTTCTGCTCGCTTACCTGTGCGCGTGCGGCGCGATGATCACGAGCCTGGGGCTAGCTCTGGCTGTCTGGGTCCGGTCTCTGGGCCGGGCGGTTGGTCTGACCGTCACGCTCTATTGCCTTCTGGCCGTGGGGTGGCTGTTCCTGTGCGTCGCGCTGACGAACCCCTCCACGGGTGGCGAATACTGGGCCATGGGAAGCCCCTTCTTCTGTGCGGGGGCACTGACGGCCGAGATCGGCGAATCCTCGAACCGCATGCGCGATCAGAGCTTCGTGGGCTGGGGACTCGTCTGGACCGTCGTCTTCGCCTTCATGGCCATCGCCTTGCTCAACACCACGCTGGCGACCTTCGACGGCTGCCTCGGCCGCATGTGCGAACGCACCGACTGGCGGAACATGGGCCTCATGTACGATAGGAAACTGGAGGCGTTGTGGAAGCGAGCCGGGAATGCAAATGACTGATGGCTGATGACAGATGAGGAGTGGCCATCAGCCATCACTCATCAGTCTTGTAGGCTGGGTCTAGACCCAGCCTACGAAGAGCAGACACCGTCAAAGCGACCGCCTCTCACAGACTCGGGTTGGAGAACTCGGTCAGCGGCAGCGAGATCGGTTCCTGGTGGCGCGAGCTGCGGGCGACGGCCTCGGTGAACTGCATGTAGCGGGCGCCCGTGGCGAAGTCGGTGAGCGTGACCGGCTTGCCTTCGCGGATGGCATCGACGAAGTCGGCCTCGACGCGCCAGCCGCCGCGGAGATCGTCGGGGATGGCCAGGGGGTGCAGCTCGGCTTCCTCGTCACTGGCGGCCAGGATCTCATCGCGCGTCAGGTCGTAGACCAGCGTGCCGCCGCTGCCGTAGAGAGTCACCCGGTTGCCGACGTTATGCCGCACGACCCCGCTCAGCCGGTACGTGCCGATCGAATTATCTTCGTGCACGGTCAAGACCTGGACGCTGTCGGCGATGCCCACCTTGACCCTCTCGCCGGTTTCGGGGTCGAGCCTTTTGGGGACGAACCGGGCGGTGAACGCGAAGACCCGCGTTGCCGGCGCCACCCAGCGCGTGACCGTCTCGTAGAGAATGCCCAGGTTGAGCATGTTGAAGCCCGAGTACCGTGTCACCTGGCGCCACATGAGCGGCGTATTGCGGTCAGACAGGTCACTCGACAGGCCATCGACGTGGACCTCGCGCAGGTGGCGCAAGAACCCGTCGGCGATGAGCCGCCGCACGAAGGCGTCGCCGGTCAAGCCGTACGGGCTGGGCACGACCATGGCGACGAGGTGCGGCTTTTCCCGCGCCTTCTCGAACATACGCTGAGCTTCCCGGGCGTTCATGGCCATGCGCGCCTGGCAGAGCACATGCTTGCCGGCATCGAGGGCCGCGAGCGTCACGGGACAGTGCAGGTACGGCCACGTGCCGATGACGACCGCGTCGATGTGGTCGGCGTCGACCAGATGTTCCCAGCTTGTATAGACGCGGGGGATTCTGATACTCGCGCGCGACCGCGCCGACGACTCGCGGTGCCGATTGCAGACGCCGACGACCTCGACGCCCGGGATCGCCCGGAAGCCCGGCAGATGCCGGGCCCGCGCGATCGCGCCGGCGCCGATGATGCCGATGCGGAGCACGCCGTCTTTCATGATGCGCACCTCACACGCCAGCCGCCCTGGGCGGCCGTCTCGTCAGCGATTGTAGCCGAGGGTGAGCGGACAAGTCCAAGCCGAGTCGCCGCCACTTTTCGGGTGGTGCGGGGAGGCCGGATTCCGGATTCCGGATTCCAGATTCCGGATTCCAGATTCCAGATTCCAGATTCCAGATTCCAGATGACTGATGAACGATGGCTGATGAACGATGGCTGATAGCTAATAGTGGATGCCGGAGATGCGACTCCTGAACTTCGATCGGGCATCATTCATCATTCATCCGCCCTCCGCCCTCTGCCCTCCGCCCTCCGCCCTCGCCCTCCGCCCTCTGTCTTCTGCCATCCGGAATCCGGAATCCGGAATCTGGAATCCCCGCCTCTGCCCGTCCCGGCTCAAGCTGGCTCCGCCACCGACTGGGCCGCCTCCTGGGCCAGGATCATCTGGCGGGCCTCACCGCGTATGAAGGGAAGCCGCAGCGCGAAGATGCCCGCTCCCACAAGGCACACCGCGCCGCCGAGCGCGACCGTCCGCGGCGCCGAGATGTGAGTCGCCAGCACGCCCGCCAGCAAGGCGCCGAAGGGGGCCATGCCCATGAACATCATCGAATAGACCGACATGACCCTTCCGCGGAGGCGGTCGGGCACCATCACCTGAATGAGCGTGTTCGACGCGGCCATCTCGATCATCATCGCGCATCCCGCCGGCACCAGCAGCGCGGCCGAGAGCCAGAACGAGCGGGACAGGCTAAACGCGATCAGGCTGATCCCGAACCCGGCCGCCGACAGCGTGATCCAGCGTCCCAGGCCGCGCACGCCGCTGCGGCCCGCCAGCGACAGGGCGCCGATCAGGGCGCCCAGACCCGTGGCGCCCATCAACTGCCCCAGTCCCCGCGCACCGCCGTGCAGGATCTCCTTGGCGAAGATCGGCATCAAGGTCGCGTAGGGCATGCCCGTCAGGCTCACCACCCCCAGGAGCAGCAGCAACGCGCGAATCGGCCGCGCGCGCGGCGAAACGCAGGCCCTCGTTGATGTGCTCCAGGTGCGAGCCGGACGCCCGCACACGCGTCCAGGGCGCCAGCCGCATGGCCAGCAGCCCGGCGATGACCGCGATGTAGCTGGCGCCGTTGAGCAGAAAGCACCAGCCCTCGCCGACCCGCGCGACCAGCTCGCCAGCCAGCGCCGGGCCGAGGATGCGCGCGCCGTTGACCATCGATGAGTTGAGCGCAATCGCGCTCATCAGGTCGCTCCGGCCCACCATGTCCATCAGAAACGCCTGCCGCGCCGGAATGTCGAACGCGTTGACCAGCCCGAGCAGGCCCGCCAGCAGAAAGATTTGCCAGATCTGCACCGCGCCGCTGAGCGTCAACAGGGCGAGGGTCAAAGCCAGGATCATCGACGCGGTCTGCGTGGCCACGATAATCCGATGGCGGTGGAAGCGGTCCGCCACGCTCCCGCCGACCGGCGCCAGCAGGAAAACCGGGAACTGCCCCGTGAATCCGATCAGTCCCAGGAGAATCGGCGACTTCGTCAGGCGGTACACCAGCCACGCCTGCGCCATCGACTGCATCCAGGTCCCGATCAACGAGACCAACTGGCCCGCGAAGAACAGGACGTAGTTGCGATGCCCCAGCGCGCGCAAGACGCGCTGGCGAATCGTGAGTGGAGGTGAGCCGTCCGCAGCCGGTTCCGCACGCAAGGTCGCCTCGCTTCATCCGACGATCCTCGCTCCGGCCGCGAGGCTCAACCGGCGAATGGTGTGCTGCTCGATCCGCGCGCTGATCGGCTCGTGGCCCAGGCCGGGACGCTCCCAGGGCACCCGCACCAGGCCGTTCTGAGCGACGATCGGCGGCTCGACGAGATCCTCTCGATAATACTTGTCCGACCCCGAGATGTCGCCCGGCAGCCGGAACCCTTCCAGGCTGGCGAGTGCCAGATTGGCCGCGCGGCCGATGCCGAACTCGTGCATCCCGCCGCACCAGACGGGCACCCCGCGCGCCTCGCACACGTCGTGCATGCGTTTCGCCTCGCGCAAGCCTCCCACCCGGCTGACCTTGATGTTGACGATCCGGCACGACCGGAGATCGAGGGCCTTGCGCACATCGTCGGCCGCGTGCAGACTCTCATCCAGACAGACCGGCGTGTGCAATTCCGCCTGCAAGACGGCATGGTCGAGGATGTCGTCGTGCGCCAGCGGCTGCTCGATCAGGATCAGGCCGAAGTCGTCGAGCGCCTTCAAGGCCGGCAGGTCGTCCAGCGTATAGGCCGAGTTGGCGTCCACCTGGAGCGGAAGGGCGGGATACCGTTCGCGCACGGCCCGCACCACCGCGACATCATGCCCGGGGGCAATTTTGAGCTTGATGCGCCGGTAGCCCTCGGCGCGGTACTGGTCGATCTGTTCAAATGTATTGGATAACTCGCGCTCGATGCCCAGACTCACGCCCGCCTCGATCTCCGTGCGCACGCCGCCGAGGAGTCGCGCCAGCGCCACGCCCTGACCCCGCGCCAGCACGTCCCAGCACGCCATTTCCAGGCCGGCCCGGGCAAAACGGTTCCCCTTGATCGGCCCGAACAGGCTCACAAGCTGGTCGATCGTCGCCCAGTCCCGTCCCAGCACGCCCGGCGCCAGGAAATCCTTGAGGATGTGCCAGCACGTCTCGGTCGTTTCGGGACAATAATACGGGTCCGCCGGACTGGCGCACTCGCCCCAGCCGACCACGCCCTCGGGCGTCTCGACCCGCACCAGGATGTGCTGGATCGCGTCCTTGACGCTGGAGCTGGTCCGGAACGGCCGGAGGAGCGGCAGCCGCACGATCCGCAAGTCGATACGCTCGAGGCGCATGGCCGGTCACGCCTTGATGCCCAGAGTTTTCAGGTCGTTGCGCAACTGGTCGAGGTTCTCGAACCGGATCGCCCGCAACCCCAGGGCGTGCGCCGGCTCGACGTTGAGGGGGCGGTCATCGATGAAGATCGCGTCCTGGCGACTGCAACCGGTGATGCCGAGCGCGTTGAGGTAAATGCCCTCGTCCGGCTTGGCCTGGCCCAGGTAGCACGAGGTCAAGAAGCCCTGGAACACCTCGCCCAGGCGAAACGCGCGGGCGCGGTACTCGTGCAGCTCGCGCGACTCGTTATTCAGCGTGAACATCCGGCAACGGCGCGTGGCCGCCAGCGCGCGGACCCAGTCGAGCGTCTCGCCCAGGACCTGCGACTGGCTGAACATGAAGCTCTTGAACTCATCGGGTGAGAACGTGCGCGAACCGTGGAAGACTGCCTTGGCGATGTAGCCATCGAGCGTGAGCCGGCCGGTTTCGAAGGCCGTCTTGAGCATCTCGTGGCGCGTCTGGAAGTCCTGCTGGTCGAGCCCGAAGGCCGCGACCGCACGGCTGCGCGGGTGTATCCCAGGCGTTGGTCAGCAGCACGCCGCCCACATCGAAGAACAGCGTGGAAGTCTCGGGCATGGACCGGCCTCCTTGAAAACATCCTTCGGCGTGAAGCGCCTCGGCACGGAAACCCAACACCCCTCCGGGATGGCGGTTCCCAGCCCGGTTCACCGGGCTTTCTGGTTCTTAGGCCCGGCGTTGACGCCGGGTCGTACGTCACCCGGCGTGAACGCCGGGCCTATAACCGCTGCGCGGATCGCCCGGTGAACCGGGCGAGAACCACTCCGTCTCCTACCCCAATGTCTCCCCAGCCCGGTTCACCGGGCTTGTTTGGCTCTTCGGCCCGGCGTTCACGCCGGGTCGTCGGTCTCCAGGTAGGCCTCCCCTTCCAGCCCCCGCAGGTAATCCAGGGCCTCGTCGAGGGTGCTCACGGGCGCCCGACCGCGCGGCCGTTCTCGTCCAGCTCGCGCAGGAGCACGAGGTCTTCATGATACTCCGATTCCTCGATCGCCCTGCGCTCCGCGGGACGCAGCGGGCGGCCGGGACGCGTCAGCAGGTCCATGTGGTGCTCGATCAACCAGGTGGTGCGCTCGGTGAGCGTCCCGCGCAGGGCGGCCAGCGCGGCGGCGGTGTGCTCCCGGGGATCGATCGCCTTGCCGACGTCGTGCAAGAGCGCCGCCAGCAGGAATTCCTCGTCGTAAGGGCGGACTTCCTTGGCACGCTCGAAGACCTGGAGGCTGTGGTACAGCGCGTCGCCCTCGGGATGGTGGCGCGAGTCCTGCTTGACATTTTCCAGGGGCAAGAGCCGCAGCCGGTAGATGGCGAAGCGGTCGAGATGCTCGGAAATATGCGGCATGGGGGTCTCATCAGGCTCGGGGCTGTCGTTGCCGGGAGGGCCGCCGCCCTGGCGGCTGAGAGCGAGAACCTGAGCGCGCACCTCGGAATCGCTGGGCAAATCGCCCGGCCGGACCGTGTGTCCCAGCACGGCCGCCGCCTTCCGCTTGGCCGTGTAGTAATCGGCGGAAGTCGCCTCGCGCAACGCGGCTTCCTCGCCCACGGTCACGAGCATCCGCCGCGCCGCTTCCGTGGCGATCTGCCGGCGCAGGCGATCATCGACCCGCGGCGAGCGATAGCGATGCTTGAATTTGTCCGGGTTCATGATTGCATTTTACGGGCCGGGCAAGCCCGGCTTCAATCCTCGTAGGGTGGGCTCGGCCCACCGTCATTTCCCGGAACACCGGATGGTGGGCCGTGCCCACCCTACGAAGAGCAGACCACATCGGTGAGGACCAGCAACCCCCCGCGGCGGGCGAATTCGGTCAGGAGTGCGGCCTCGGCCGCCGGATCGACCGCGCGGATGGCATCGACCACCAGCGCCACGCGCTGGCCGCGATCGAGCAGGCCCGACACCGCCACCGCGACACAATAATCGGTCGCCACGCCGTAAACAACAAAGGTGGGATGAGTCCGGCCGTACAAACCGACGATGCGGCCCGCGTCCGGATGCGTGAACACATCATAACGGAACTTGTGAATGGTCAGATGGGGCGGGGGAGACGATCCCTCGAAGGACTTCTCCACGTCCACGAGCTGTCCACCCGGCCAGCGCGTCGCCTCGACCCGCTGCTGTCCCGGCGTGCCCACGAGGCAGTGTGGCGGGAACGGCTCCGGGTTAGGCTCGCCGCGCGTGTGCGCGTCGGCCGTCGCCAGCACGGGGATGCCGTGGTCGCGGGCGCATTGCGTCAGCCGGGCCAGGTTGGGCAGGATCGCCTCGGCGCCGGGAACGTAGAGCGCGCCGGTCGGCTCCAGAAAATCGCGCTGGGTGTCGATGTCCACGAACACGAGCGGGCCGTCGAGCATGGGTCGGGATTCACGTATGGTGGTGTTCGACCGACGTCAAGAAGATTGATGCCGCCGGTGTTGTTCGCGCAGGAACGCGATCCATTCCGGCATCCCCTGGCCGGTCTTGGCCGAGGTTTCGAGGATGGGCAGGCCGGGATGAACGCTCCGGATGCTGGCATGGGCGGCGGCGCGGTCGAACTCACACACTTCGGCCAGGTCGATCTTGGTGATGACGGCCACGTCGGCCGAGTTGAACAGGCCGGGGTACTTCAGCGGCTTGTCCTCGCCCTCGGTCACGGAAAGCAACGCGGCCCGCACGGTCTCGCCCAGGTCGTAACTCGACGTACACACGAGGTTGCCGACGTTCTCGATGAACAGGAAGTCGAAATCGGCCAGGTTCCAGGCGTCGAGATGGCGTTCGACCATCTCGGCTTCCAGGTGGCAGATGCCGTGCGTCTCGATCTGCCGCACGGGCACGCCGCTGCGCCAGGCGTTTCGCGTCGTTGTCGGTCTCCAGATCGCCGACGAGCGCGGCCGGCCGGTGGCCGGACTCGGCCAGCGTCTTGAGCGTCCGCTCCAGAAACGTCGTCTTGCCGGTGCCGGGACTGGACACCAGGTTCACGACGAACAGCCCGGCGTCGTGGTAGCGCGCGCGCAGACCGGCGGCAAGCTGGTCGTTCTTCTTGAGCAGACCCTGACGAAGTTCCACGATCCGAGGCGTCATGATGGGTTCTCGGCAGTGATCGGATCGACGATCTCGACCGACTCCAGTTCCAGCTCGCGGCCCTGGCGCAGGTCGCCGGTGGGTGTATCGCATACCGGACAGCAAAGCCGCTGCACGCCCGGCAGCTCGACCACGCGCTCGCAGCGCGGGCAGAACACGGCCACGGGCAGCGTCTGGATCAGGAGCTGCGAGCCTTCGAGGGGCGTATCCTTGGTGACGATCTCATAACAGAACTGGAGCGCGTCCGCGACCACGCCGGCCAGCGCGCCGATCTTCAGGCGCACGGTCACGACCCGGCCCCCGCCGGCTGTTTCCAGCACCTCGCAGACGGCATCGACCAGACTTTGAGCGAGCGAGAGTTCGTGCATGGCGCGGGCTGATCCCGCTTCATGGGGAGGTGTGTTGGCGACTGAGCAACAAGGATCGGAGAGCCTGGTTGACCGCCTCGTCGGTCGGGAATGCCGCGCGCACGTCCGGTGCCAGCAAAGCCACATTGGTGCCGCAACGGTAACGCTCCAGGTACTTCCCCCGCACGCCCTCCTGGAGCGCCGAGGCGTCGTATTCCGGGCGGAGATCGTCTTCGTCGTCTGGGGCGATGTCGTCTCTCATGGAATCCAGTATATCCCCGACTCCCAGCGGGTGAACACTCCAGATCGACCTCGAGGGTGTACGAGACGTGCGGATCGTCATTCTTGTAGGGTAGGCTTTAGCCTGCCAAGCTCATAGGGGTTCAAACGGAAAAAGGGCTTGGCAGGCTAAAGCCTACCCTACAGGAGTGGTGTTCCGCGCCAGGCCACGGCCGCCTGGCCGAGCGCCAGGCCGCCGTCGTTGGCCGGCACGCGACGATGGAACAGGACTTCAAAGCCCGCCGCGTGCAATCGCGCGACCGCCAATCGCTGCAACAGCATGTTTTGAAACACGCCACCGCTGAGCGCCACCGTCTCGATCCGGGTCCGGCTGCGCACCCGCGCACATACCTCTCCGATCACCTCGGCGACGGTCCGATGAAACGCACCCGCCAGGCGGGGCACGGGCAAGACCCTGTTTCCCACCCTCAGCCAGCCATGACAAGACGGGTGCCGGATCGAGGAGGATCGGATCGCCGTCGGAGAGGACGAAGCGGACATCGGGCGTCACCTCCACATCCTCACTCAGCGATTCCATCTCGATCGCGGCCTGGGCCTCGTAATCGACGGTCTGCCGCACGCCGAGCAGCGCGGCCACGGCGTCGAAGAGGCGTCCCATGCTGCTGGTCGGGACACAGTTGACATTGCGTTCAAGCTGTCGGCGGAGCACCTTGCGCTCGGCCTCGGGACAGGCGGCCACGCAGGGCAGGTCGTCGTCCCAGGGCAGGCCGGCCGCCCAGAGGTGCGCCAGCGCCACGCGATACGGCCGCTTGATGGCCGCGTCGCCGCCCGGCAGGGGGATGTATTTCAGATGCGCCAGCCGCTCGAAGCCGCCGAAATCGGCCCGCAGAATTTCTCCCCCCAGATGGCGCCGTCGAGGCCGTAGCCGGTCCCGTCGAGCACGACCGCGATCACGGGCCGGGAGCCATCGAGACCGTTCTCCAACATCACCGACGCCGCGTGCGCGTGATGATGCTGGACGCGTTCCAGTCCTAAACCGCGCGCACGGCGAAGCGTTCCGCCCAGCGGGTCGAGAGGTAATCCGGGTGCAGGTCGCACGCCAGCAAGGCCGGCTCGGCACGGTACAGCTTCTGGAAATGGGCCACCGCGCGCTCGAAGGCAGCCAGCGTTTCCAGGTTGCCCATATCGCCGATGTGCTGGCTCTCGAAAGCATAAGGCGGCTGGGCCAGACAGAAGGTCGCCTTCAGCTCGGCGCCGACCGCCAGGATCGTCGGCCCGGCGCCCGGCCACGCCACCGGAAAAGGCGCGAACCCGCGCGACCGCCGCACGGGCGCCTCATGGCCCTCGAACACGCGGATCACCGAATCGTCGCACACGACATGAATCGGCCGGTCGTGCAGCAGGAAGGCATCCGCCAGCGTGGCCAGCCGCGCAAGCGCCTCGGCATTGTCGCGTGCGATCGGCTCGTCGCTCAAATTGCCCGAGGTCATCACCAGCGGGCGGTCTTCCAGCAACAAATGATGCAGGGGTGAATACGGCAGCATGAACCCGACGAACGCATTCCCCGGCGCGACCCCCGCCGCCAGCGGCCGCGCGGCCGCGGGTGCTTCCCGCCGCTTCAACAAGACGATCGGCCGTTCCTTGCCGGTCAGGAGTCGTTCCTCCTCGGCATCCACATCGACGTACATGCGGACCTGTTCCAGCGACTTCGCCATGAGCGCGAAGGGCTTATCGCCGCGTGCCTTGCGACGTCGCAAAAGTGCGACGGCCTCCGCGCTGGTGGCATCACAGGCGAGATGAAATCCGCCGACGCCTTTCACAGCGACAATCCGGCCCGCGGCGAGGGCTTGCTGGGCCTCCTTCAAGGCGGCTTCGGCCTGGGTCCAGGGGGTGAAGTCGAAGGCGTCGGCGAGCGCTTCGGAAGCCCGCTCGGCCGGCACCCACCAGATGCGCGGGCCGCAGACCGGGCAGGCGTTCGGCTGGGCGTGAAAGCGGCGGTTCGTCGGGTCGTGATACTCGCGGTCGCAGGCCGGGCACATCGGGAAGCCGGCCATCGTCGTCCGGGGACGGTCGTACGGCAGCTCCCGCAAGATCGTGAATCGTGGGCCGCAGTTCGTGCAATTGATGAACGGATAGCGATAACGCCGATCGGCCGGATCGAAGAGCTCGCGGAGGCAGTCCGCGCAGGTGGCGATGTCGGGCGAGACCGGCGTGCGCGCGTCGAGCTGGTTGCGGCTCGTGACGATGACGAATCCGGATTCCTCGCGCGGCGGGATGTCTCGCGTGACCACTTCATCAATGACGGCCAGTGGCGGCGGCTGATTCTTCAGGTCGTGATGAAAGCCCGCGATCGCCTCCGGCGCTCCTTGCACTTCGATGAACACGCCCGAGGCATCATTGCCGACGTGGCCGGTCAGTCCATGCCGCTGCGCCAGGCCGAAGACGAACGGCCGGAACCCCACGCCTTGGACGATCCCCCGCACGCGGAAGTGGCGGCGAACCAGCGGCGCGGACATGGGGCCTCCCGATTGCGGATTCCGGATTGCGGATTCCGGATTCCGATTGCGATTCCGGATGCCAGATGCCAGATTCCAGATTCCAGATGACTGATGCCTGACGTCCGATTGGGCTGCGGAACTCAGCCATCTGGAATCTGGCATCTGGTATCTGGTATCTGGAATCCGGAATCCGCAATCCGCAATCCGGAATCACGACTTCACCGCCCAACCCGAACCTTGCTCACCGGGTACCAACCATCATCCGCCCGTCCCTGAATGCCCAGGCGCACGGCGGGCTGGCCGGTGGTCGCGTCCACGACGGCGATGGAAAGATTGTAGTCACCGTCGGAAAGAGTCTCGGGAAGCGTCAAGACGTGTTCGACAGAGTGCACATCGCCGGGGGGCAGGTCCGGGGGCTCCTTCATGAAGGACTCGGTGAAGAGCGGCACGGAGCCGGGCAGCCAGCGGTTGACGGGGGTCTCGCCGATGACATGGAAAGCCGGACCGTTCGCGCCGGCCAGCCGATAGGCCAGCCGATAGGGCTTGTAGCAAGGCGCCGAGCCGGTGTTCTGCCACTTCATGACCAGTTTCAGCTTCGCGCCGGGCGCCACCTGGGACGGGTGCGTCAGTTCTTTCAAGACAAGGCGGTATCCCAGCCTGCGCAAGAAGCGTTCGACCTCCGGCCGGACATTTTCCGCCTGGGGCAGCGGGGCCGACTTGTTGTTGATGTACGAGGCGTGGCAGGCCAGCGCGTAGTTGAAAATGTAGCGGAGCGGCCAGCCCTCGCTGACCCATTTGCGCATGTCCCAGCAGGTTTCCCAGGCCACGGGAGCCGTCTTCCAGACATCCTGAATGCCGGCCTCGCGGATATAGAGTGGATAGCCGTTGCGCATGTGGCACCAGTTTTTCCCGAAGCCGCCCATGTCGCCCAGGCAGTCGGCCCGCCAGCCCGCGCCCCCGTCGGTGGCGCGCTTCAGGCTTTCCTTGCCGCCGATGAGCATCAGCACGGGCGTTTTCTTGAAGGCCGCCAGGTAGGCGTCCACGATCTTGAGCTGCGTTTGGATCGTGGGCATCTTGTTCGGCGGCGCGCCGCCGCTGAGGTGCCACTCGCCCCACCAGCCGACCGTGCCCAGATCGATGTGGTCCAGATCCGGATGGCCGTCGTAGCGCGCTCCCAGGCGGTGGATGAAATCCAGATGCCGCTGGAGGACGATCGGATCGTCCAGGTCGGGGATGGGGAACGTGAAGGCGTCGTACTTCGCCAGCAGGTCCTTCGCCCCGAGCTCCTTGAGCCAGGACGGATGATAGGGGTGGCCGACGCTCGTCGAGCAGCACATGACGCGGAAGGCCAGCGTCTGCCCCGAGTCGTGGGAGTCTTTCAGCTCCTTGTCGAGAAACGCGGTATTGAGCTGGCCGGGCTTCGGTTCGAGCTCGCCCCAGCCCCAGCGGGCGTACTGGACGGTCGAGGGAATCCACGACGGCAGGCTCTTGTCTTGCCGGCCGGGGTGATGGAACGTCTCCCATCCCATGCCGGGGTTGGCCAGGATGGCGTCGGTCTCGGGCGGGGTCACCGTGACCGGCCGGCCTTCGTCGCCGTGCGCGGTGGCGACGGAAAAGACCAGGCCGACGACGATCGCCGTGAATCTCATGGTGCGGCTCCCGATCGGGTCAGATTCGTTGCGGAGTCGTGTCTCGCCCGCATTGTAACCGGGCGGTTTCGGCCAAGCATCCACCACGTTTGGCGCGGATTCAGGCGTTGTCCGGGTCCGGGTGCGCCGGTACGCTGAAATCGCCGGAGCGTGATCGATGGGGCACGGGGATTCTCATGGCCGCCATGCGCCGAAGAGTCGCGGACATCCTTGAGTTGGGGCGCCGTAAATCCGTGCGCCGGATCGGGTATGGGATCGCCGGGCTGGTCGCGGTGATGGTCTTCGGCGTGGTGGGATATGTCGCTCAAGGCTGGAAGCCCTTCGATGCGTTGTATATGGTAGTGATCACGCTCTCGACCGTCGGCTACAGCGAGGTCCATCCGGTCCTGGGGCCGAGCGAGCGGGTGCACACGATGCTGGTCATCGCCTTCGGCACGTTCGCGGTGGCCTTCACGGTTGCGAGCTTCATCGCGTTCATCACCGAGGGCGAGATCGCCCAGACCCTGGGGTACCGCCGCGTGCGCAGGCAGATTGACGAGCTGCGGAATCACGTCATCGTGGCCGGTTATGGCCGGATGGGGTCACTGCTGTGTAGCGAGCTGGTCACCGACGGGGTGCCGTTCGTGCTCATCGAGCGCAACGTGAACCGGGTGGCCGAGATCGAGCGGCTGGGCTGGTTGCTGGTGCGCGGCGACGCGACCGAGGAGACGGTGCTGGAGGAGGCCGGACTGACCCGGGCGCGGCGCTGGTGACGATGATTCCCGACGACGCCACGAGCGTCTTCATCACGCTCACGGCCCGCCAGCTTGCCCCGGGGCTGACGATCTTCGCCCGCGCCGAGCTTCCCAGCACGCAGAACAAGCTCAAGCAGGCCGGGGCCAATCATGTCGTGGTGCCGGCCTCGATCGGCGCCCGGCGCGTGGCCGCGATGCTGAGCAACCCGACGGCCGTCGAGTTCGTCGAGCTGGTCACGCAGCGGGCGCGCCTGGCGATCGAGATGGACGAGGGGATCGTCCAGGCCGGCAGCGCGCTGGCCGGCCGCACCCTGCGCGACGCCGACATCGGCCGCCGCACGGGTGTGATCGTCATCGCCATCAAGCGCCACGACGGCCGCCTGGAATTCCCCCCCCGCGGCGATGAGCCCCTGGCCCCCGGCGACAGCATCGTGCTCATCGGCCGGCATGAGAACCTCGAACAGTATCGCCAGGCCTTCCAGAAATGAGAGGCTATCCGGAAGTCTGTTTTAGCCCCGAAGGGGCGAAAGTAAATAGCCCGGGGCGTCAGCCCCGGGACCCGGGGCCGCCCCTGCGCCCTCCTCCTCCAAAGCCTCGAAGGGGCGACCGAAGATCCCGCGGGACCATGGGTTCTGTCGCCCCTTCGGGGCTGCGGTGGGGATTCGTGGCGCGTCGTTCCCCGTCCCGGGGCTGACGCCCCGGGCTATTCACTTTCGCCCCTTCGGGGCTAAAAACAGACGCTCCTTCGGGGCTTCCCGGATAGCCTCTGAGAGCCCCTGCTGCGCTTGTGCGGGGTTCCGGGAAGCCTGGTGAAGGCGGATGCCGGACGACCAAGCTTCGCAATTCGCTTGGTCATCCGGCATCAGTCATCCGCCGTCAGTCCGCGCGACGCCGGACGCGGAAGCGATGCACGCCCGCGACGGCCAGTACCACGCCGAACAGGGCCAGCGTGGTCGGCTCGGGGATCGAGGGGGCCTGAGGGATCGTTGGGAGGTAGGCGTAGAGGGAGGAGGTCCCACCGTTCACGCCGGGGGCCGAGAGGATTTGCGGCGCGAGGACTTGCAGGTCGGTCAGCTTGAAGGGTAGCGGGGCACCCGTCGCATTGACGCTGGTGACGGTCGCGGTCAGGTCCGACGTGGTCGTACCCGAGAACGTGCCATTGATCACGCCTTTGATGTTGACGAAGGCGTCACCGAGCCCGGACGAGGTGTCTGCCGGCTTGAAGTCGGCGGTCACGGAGAAGGGCAGATCGTTGACCGTGTGGCTCGCGTCCGCCGACGCCAGGCTGGCGACCTGGAAGGACCCGAGGCTGAACGATCCCGGCGTGAGCAGCGGTTGGCCAGTGGTTATGCCGTTGTAAGAGATGTAGGGGTCGGACGTCGCGACCCCACCCGTGGAGGAACCCATCGAGCCGACAAAGCCCGTGGTTGAGTACGTGTACGCGGACCCCCCCGAGATCGGCGCGGCCGAAGCGGTTGTCGCCAGCAGACCGCTCGCGACCAGGACAAGGGACAGACGGTGAAGGTAACGGCGCCCAGTACGCATCCCTGCGTTCATCCTTTTGGCTCCTCATGATGATGACGCCCCGGCGTTCGCTCGGGGCGGCGTGATCCTATAGCGCACTAACCAGTCTGTCCAGGCGAGTCGACGCACGGTCCGGGAAAACCGAGCCGACCGTCATGGAGTGCAGATCCGACCAGGACGGCATCGAGGCCAAGATCGTTCAGCACGCGCAGATCCTCCAGCCCGGCGATGCCGCCGCCGGCGATGAGCTCGATGTCCGGGTGCGACGTTCGCAAGGCGGCCAGGAGGGACAGCGTGCCCAGGCCCTGGCCGGTGCCGACGCGGGCCAGGTCGAGCACGATGACACGTCGCAGCCCGGCCTCGATCGCCATGTGTGCCAGTCGTTGCGGGTCCGAGGTGCCCCAGGCGGCAGCGGTCGGAACCAGCGGGCGACCGCCGCGCAGGTCGAGGCTGAAGGCATACGAGTCGCTTCGCAAGGTGGGCGCCGCCCGCTGCCTCGAACCCGGATGGTGGGCCGAGCCCACCCTACGAAGTAACGGTCCGCGCAAAGTTTCCAGGCCCAGGATCACCACCCCCACACCCGCGTCGAAGAGCGGTTGCACGCAATCAAGCTCGCGCGCGCCGGCATCGACCCAGAGGGTCAGGCCCAGCGCGCTCAAGGTGTGATACAGTTCGAGGGCGGGGGGATGTCCGGCGATGGCGTCGAGGTCGGCCAGGTAAAGTTCGACGGCTCCCAGCCGTTCCCGCAAGGCCCGCGCGAGCGCGATCGGATCGGGCGAGGCATGCCAGATGCTCTGCAAGGGTTGATAGCGCCTCCCGGTGGCCGGCGACGGCGTGTACGGTCTGGCCGGCTTGGAGATCCAGGACGGGAATGATGCGCATGGGGACCTCTGCGCGAGTACGCACGGTCTTGATCCACGAATACGTGACCGGCGGCGGGCGGGCCGGTCAAGACCTGTCCCCGTCGCTGGCGGCCGAAGGCGGCGCCATGCGTCGCGCCCTGGCCGCGGATCTCGCCCGGATCGACGGTCTGAACGTGATCATGACCCTCGATGACCGCCTGCCCGACGAGCCGGGGCCCTGGAAAATCGCGCGCGTGGGACCGGGCGAGGAGATCCTGGTCTACTTCGAGCTGACCCGCTGCGCGGACTGGACGGTGTGCATCGCGCCCGAGACCGGCGGCGTGCTGGTCGAGCGCGCGGAGGCGTTGCTGGGAGGTCAGATCGGCGGGCCGTCGCGGTCGCTGGGCTCGAGTCCCGCGGCGATCCTGCTGACGAGCGACAAGCTCCGGCTCGGCCGCCACCTGGAGGTGCGCGGGATCGCCACGCCGCCGGGGCGGCTCGTCGTGCCGGCGCTCGATCTGCCGGCCGACCTGGATTACCCGGTGGTGCTCAAGCCGGTCGACGGCGCGGGGCGCTGGCGACGTACTGGGTTCCGTCCCACGACCGCGTGCCGGCGGCGGCGCGCGACTTGCCGCGCGCGCTGGTGCAGCCCATGATCACGGGCGAGCCCTTGAGCGCGTCGTTCCTGGTCGCGGCGGACGGCGCGGCGCATCTGGTGGGAATCGGCCGGCAGCGGGTCGAGATCCGGGACCAGCGGTTTGTGTATCTCGGCGGGGTGGTGCCGGTGGGCACGATCGCGATGGCCGACGAGGCGCGGCGGGCCATCGCGGCCGTGGAGGGCCTGCGGGGCTGGGTCGGCGTGGATTTCTTCTGGGAGCCGCCCGGCCGCGCCGTCATCCTGGAGATCAATCCGCGCCTGACGACATCCTACGTGGGTCTGCGGCGTCTGTTGCCGCCCGGCGACCTGGCCCGCGCCTGGCTGATGGCCTTCGACGCGCCCGGACGCCTGGCCGAGCTCGACCTGGCCGAGCGGGTCCATGCCCGGCCGCCGGTGGTGTTTGACGCGGACGGCACGGTTCAAGGCGGGGACGAGTGGCCATGACGCCTGTCTGGCTCGGGCTCGATATCGGCGGTGCCAATCTCAAGGCGGCCCAGGACGGCGGACCAGCGCGGGTCTGTCCGTTCCCGCTCTGGAAGCGGCCCGAGGAGCTGCCGGGCGTCCTGGCCGAGCTCATCGCGGCGTTTCCGGCCGCCGAACGGCTCGCGGTGACGATGACGGCCGAGCCTCTGCGATTGCTTCGCGACGAAGGCCGAGGGCGTGCGGGCGATCCTGGCGGCGGTCACGCGCGTCTGGCCGGAGGCCGATGTCTGGGTGTGGGGCACGGACGAGCGGTTTGCCTCGGTGGCGGCGACCCTGCGCTGTCCGCTCCGCGCGGCGGCGGCGAACTGGCTGGCGCTGGCGCACGTGGCGGCGCGGCTCGTGCCCGCGGGGTCCGGGCTGTTGATCGACATCGGCACGACGACCACGGACGTGATCCCCTTGCGCGACGGCCGCCCCGTGCCGCGCGGCCGGACGGACACCCAGCGTCTGCGCACCGGCGAGCTGGTCTACGCGGGCGTGGTCCGGACGCCGATCTGTGCGCTGGCCACCGAGCTGGACTGGCAGGGCGGGGACGACGCAATGACACTGGGAAGTCGGGCCTGGGAAGACGGGTGCCACGGGTTCCGTCCGTACGTGTTTAGCGTCTCGCCATCGGACGTAAGTCCTTTCTGTGTCGCGGCGGCCGTCTCGGCCGCTCCGGAGGGGAACCAGCCCGGAGCGGCCGAGACGGCCGCCGCGACACGGAAAAGCCCAGAAAACCAGCCATCCGAGACGCTAAACACGTACGCGGACGGAACCCGTGGCACCCAGCACCTTTTCCGAAAGGGTCCAATCGGTCTGGCCGCCGAGCTGTTCGCCACCACGCTCGATGTTTATCTCCTGCTGGGCGATCTCACGCCCGAACCGAATTGTCCGGACACGGCCGACGGCCGTCCCCGCACGGTGGAGGCCGCCCGCGATCGGCTCGCCCGGATGGTCGGCGGAGACCGCGATTGCGTCACCCTGGAAGAGGCGCGGGAACTGGCCGCGCCGCCGACCGGATTCTTCGGGAGCGGCTCGAAGACGCCGCGCGGCGGGCTTGCATCGAGATCGGCCCGCCCCGCGGGATCGTCCTGTCGGGCACGGGCGCGTTTTTGGGGCGACGCCTCGCGGAGCGACTGCGCGCGCCCGGCGGGTCGATTCTCGCGTTGCGCGACGTCTGGGGCGAGGCCGCCTCGGACGCGGCCTGCGCGACGGCGCTCGCGGTCCTCGCGGCGGAGATCCAGACCGATCAGGAGAGAATCGTATCATGACCGGTCCGGTCGTCATCAAGGTCGGCGGCAGCTTGCTCGGTTGGCCGGAGTTGCCGAAGCGGCTCGGGACGTTCCTGGAGCAGCGGGCGGACGCCCGGCAGGTGCTCATCGTGGGTGGTGGGCCGGTTGCGGACATCATCCGCGCCGTGGACCGCACCCACGCGCTGGGTGAGGAGCATGCGCACTGGCTGGCAATCCGAGGACTCGACCTGACAGCCCACGTTCTGGCCGCACTCGTGCCGCGTCTGGAGGTCGTCGAAACGACCGCTCAGCTTGCCGGTTGCTCGGCGCGAAACCACCATCCCGTGCTGGCGCCGCGGCGGTTCCTGGAGGAAGACGACGCCCGCCCGGACCCCCTGCCCCATCGCTGGGAGGTCACCTCCGATTCGATCGGCGCCCGCCTCGCCGGCCGGCTCGGGGCGTCCGAGTTGGTGCTGTTAAAAAGCGCCCCACTCCCCCCCGGCGCCGATCTTCTGGCGGCCGCGCGGCTGGGGCTGGTCGATCCCCTGTTCCCCGAGATCTCGGCCGGTCTGGAACGCGTTTTGTACGTGAATCTGCGCGAGGCTGCCAGCGCGTGCGTGCAGGTCTTGTAGGGTAGGCTTCAGCCTGCCAATTCCATTTTGAGTGAAACTGGCAGGCTGAAGCCTACCCTACAAGACAAGAACCGCGCGCACCGTCGGACGGCCCCTATCTCGCAAGCGGGAGGCGGTTCATGAGCGCGCACCCCTGGAAAAATCTGAGCTGTATCCTGGCGATCCTGGTCCTGGCGGCGGCGGCCGGTGTGCCGCCTTGCCGCGCGACCGGGATCGAACACGTGGGCAACGATCCGTTCCCGACCGGTTGGGGATACTCTTCCGACCTGCGGCAACTGGTCGATCTGCCGACCCGCGTCTACTGGCGCGAGGTCAACGGCGATATCCGCTTCTATTACCGCGGCGACACCGCCCGGCTCAACGAGGCCCTGTTCACCTTCGCGGCCTTGCAGAGTGATCTCAAGCAGGTCGTCCTCCGGCCCGGCCCCGATCAGGCGCAACAATTCAACGGCAAGCCCGTGCCGTACCAGTGGGAAGTGCACGTGCCGGGCGGAGCGAGCCTGGCGACCGCGCGCGAAGACCCCGGACGGCGTGGAAATCTTCGGCAGCCGGCCGCGTCTGACCGTCCTGGTGGGCGGACCGATCGACCTGAAGTCAATCCAGGTGCCCGCGGGCGTCCGCCTGCTGGAACTCCACGACCTGGCGGTGCGCTACCGGGCCGGGATCACGCAGCCGATCGCGCTCGATCCCCGGGATGTCCCCGGCGGTCAGCCCGAGCGCTACAACGCAGACGTGTTCCGCGCCGAGGCGGCCTATGAGATGGGACGGCTCGAACCCATCGCCTCGGAGGTCGTCACGCCGCTGACGCAGCTTCTGGACGATCCTGCGCTGTTCGTGCGCCAAAGCGCGCGCGACGCCCTGGCCCGGCTCGGACCCGCGGCCAAGGCCGCCCTTCCCGCCCTGCGACGCCGGCTCGAAACCACGACCCCGGTCCACCGGCCCCCTTACGAAGCGGCCATCCAGCGCATCGAGCAACCCCGCGACGTCGCCCATGAGCAGGAACAGCAGCGCGTCCTGGTGGCCATCCATGCCTTCCGCCTGGCTCACGAGGCCAGGCGGTGACGCTGTGATGGCGGATTCCGCGTCTTCGTAGGGTGGGCTCGGCCCACCATTGGAAGACCAAGACGGTGGGCCGAGCCACCCTACGAAGACGCGGAATCCGCCATCCGCCCTGCTCACACCTCGCCCGCCAGGACGCTTTCGCCCGGCTTGCCGTTGCTGGTGGCGGGACTGTGCCCGTTGCCGACGGTGAGGGCCTCGGCGATCGAGAACGCCGTCTCGCCGTGCTGGCTGAGGTCGAGGCCCTTCGATCTCCTGCTCCTCGGTGACCCGCAGCGGGATGATCAGGTCGGTGATCTTGTAGAGGATCAACGAGCCGACGAAGCTGAAGACCGAGACGATCACCAGCGCCAGGAGGTGGTACGAGGAACGTGGTGGTCTTGCCGCTGAGTCAGGCCGACGTCCTTGGCGAAGATGCCCGTGCAGATCATGCCGACCATGCCGCCGACGCCGTGGCAGGGGAAGACGTCGAGCGTGTCGTCGAGCGGTCAACTTGCTCTTCCAGTGGACGGCCAGGTTGCTGACGACGCTGGCGACCAGGCCGATGACGATGCTCTCGCGGACCGTGACAAAGCCGGCGGCGGGCGTGATCGCCACCAGGCCGACCACGGCGCCGATGCAGGCGCCCATGGCCGAGGGCTTGCGGCCGCGCATCCAGTCGAAGAACATCCAGCCGAGCATCGCCGCGGCCGAGGCCGTGTTCGTGGTGGCGAAGGCCAGCGCGGCCGTGCCGTTGGCCGCCACCGCCGAGCCGGCGTTGAAGCCGAACCAGCCGAACCAGAGCATCCCCGTGCCCAGGATCACGAACGGCACGTTCGCCGGCGAGGTGGGCTGCATTGGCCACGTGGCTCTTGCGGCGGCCCAGGATCATCGCCCCGGCCAGCGCCGCCCAGCCCGGCCGACATGTGCACCACCGTCCCGCCGGCGAAGTCCTTGCACGCCCCACTTGCTGCAGGAAGCCGTCGGGATGCCAGGTCCAGTGCGCCAGCGGGCAGTAGATGAACAGGCTGAACAGCACGATGAACAGCAGGTACGACGAGAACCGCACCCGCTCGGCGAACGAGCCCGTGATCAAGGCCGGCGTGATGATCGCGAACTTGAGCTGGAACATCGCGAAGACCAGCAGCGGGACCGTCGGCGCACAACGCCTGCGTTCGTCGCCTCGCCCACGCCGTCGAACATGAAGAACGTCAGCGGGTTGCCGATCACGCCGCCCATGTCGTCGCCGAACGCCAGGCTGAAGCCCACCGACCACCCAGACCAGGCTGATGACCCCCAGCGCGACCACGCTCTGGAGCATCGTCGAGACGACGTTCTTGAGGTCACCATGCCGCCGTAGAAGAACGACAGCCCCGGGGTCATCAACAGCACCAGTGCCGAGGCCGTCAGCATCCAGGCCACGTCGCCAGAGTTGATCTCCTCGCCCGGGGGCACGGACACCGTTCCCGGATGCACGAACAAGGCCAGCAGGGCCACCGCGACCAGGAGCAGAAAGGGAAGAGGAGTTGCTCGTTTCATGGGCGTTCTCGACTACGAATCAAGCACCAGGATCACTCCAGGAATTTTCACACCAGCCCCGACCCGGTCCGCAGCCCTGGTGCGACGTCTGCTCGCAACTCCGGACTCGGTTTCGGCTTACAAGTTCCTCGTGGCCTCGCAGGCACGAGGATCGACGCCCGCTGGGAGCCAGCATGCACGACCGAGAGTGCCCTCATGTGCTATTGGCATACCAAACGACGACGGGTGGCACTGGTGGCTTGCCCACCAGTGTCCCCGACGCCCGGCGCACTGGTGGACAAGCTACCAGTAGCACGCCGGAACCCGTGGCACCCGCGCTCTCCGGCACAACGCCCCGGTATCGTGGCTACAGTCTCCAAGAATCCTTCAAGACCCGCCCCTGTCCCGGCCGATGCTCCGATCTGGATCCGTCTCTTCGTGCCGAGAGGAAACCCCCATGAGCGCTCGTGGTACAGCGGTGCTGGGACTGTTGCTGCTGGGAATGACCAGCGGGGCCGCGGACCGCACGAGCCAGGCGCAGACCACCGCGGTCGCGGACTTGCTGCGCCTGAGCGGTCCGGAGCTCGAAGCCTTGTATCGTCGCTGTCCGCCCGCGCCGATGCCGCCGGGCAAGGTGCGCGGCACGGCGCTGTTGCGTACCGGCACGAATCTGGCGGGGCCGGTGGCGGCGGGCGCGCGGCTGGTCTGGCAAGGCAAGCGGTTCGATCCGGCCCGCGCCGCGGCCACGAACCGGTTTTTCGGGCTGCCGATCGTCCGCGCCGAGGTCGCCTCCGGCCCGAGCTGGCTCGACGGCGGCCCGGCCCTGATCCTCGACTACAGCCGCACCTCGATCGTCTACGCCCATTACCGCGATGAGATCCGCCAAGTCGCGCCCGGCCTCTTGCTCGGCCGCATGTACGACCGCACCACCAGCCCGCCGGCACTCAAAATGGTCTTCGCGCTCGAAACGAATCCTTGATGCGCAGACGGGGTGGTACTGGTGGCTTGTCCACCAGTGCTCCGGGTATGGAACTCGAAGACGGTGGGCCGAGCCCACCCGACATTGTTCCCTTGGCGTTTGTGGTCTTTCCGCGTGAATTGTCCCTGCTGCGCGGAACGACCCGGCGTTCACGCCGGTACGTGTTTAGCGTCTCGACTGGCTGTTTTTCTGGCCTTTTCTGTGTAGCGGCGGCCGTCTCGGCCGCTCCGGAGGGGAACCAGCCCGGAGCGGCCGAGACGGCCGCCGCTACAAAGAAAGGACTTACGTCCAATGGCGAGACGCCAAACACGTACGAACGCCGGGTCGAGCGGCGCCACGGGGTCGGCTGGCGGCTTCGGCCGCGCTACGAAAATAGGCAGGGGGCCGGAAAGGGGGTCATCGCGTAGGTAATCTCGGGTAGGAGGCGGAAAGGAGGGTCAGGAGCCGATCTTTGACAAGTCCCTCGCCCGGAAGGGCCGGGATAGCGAAACCTCTCCGAAGAACAGCTATCGGGCTCCGACTCGGTCGCGACTCCCGCGCCGTTGTTCGTGTGAAGGTTTGGCCGGCTGACCACGATGATGATGAGGCGTGACCGCGTCCCGGCCGCGCCCTCGTCTTTGGCAAGCCGGCTCCCCTCTGCCCCCCGGCCTGGTCGCTCGATGCGCCGAACGAACGGTCATGCCGCGTCGCGGCACCCGACCCTATGAAAGTGCGTGCATGCACACTGCCCCCTGACGGGGACTTTCAGAGGAATCCGATTGCCCCTTGACTTTGTCCCAGAAACCAGGTGTCACGCGTTACAACCGGTCTTTCCCGACCTCGCAACGTGTCGCCAGAAGCGTTTCGAAACCAATCTAGCCGCGACTGATCCTGCCTGGTTCCAGGGGGTTACGGCGCGATCTGCGCGTCTGGCATAGGTTCGTGGCGCACACAACACCCGGGGACACCGGTGGACAAGCCACCCGTACCACCCGGGCATCTCCGCGCTCTTGCCGGATGAACCCCTTAGCGGATGAATCCCGCCCCCGTGATGTTCAGCGACGGCCGAATGATCGGCGTGATCGAGGACACCTCCGGTAGGCTGGCCAGGTTCAGAAGCTGGGCAATCGGGATCAGACCCTCGATGGTCTGGGTCGCCGTGTCGGTCGACTCGATCGTCATTCCCAGGCTCCTGACGGCGGCTTCCAGCGCGCTCAGGCTGCCGTTGGGCCGGACATCCACGCCGACCATGTTGCCCTGGATGCGCAGTTCGCGATCAAGGCCGCCATCTGCGTGTTCGTCTGGCCGGTAGTGGTCTGGGTGAAAAGCGCCCCCAACAACAGCCCAGCCGGGCCATGGCCATGGGTTCGGTGATCGGTGTCGTCACGGCTGGTGTCGTCACGGCTGGTCTCGTCACGGCTGGTCTCGTCACGGCCGGTGTTGTCACGGCCGGTGTTGTCACGGTGGTGAGTAGGTTACTCACGGAAACCCCGGGGATCGAGATCAGGCTGGTCCCCGTGACCGGGAAGAGCTGGTTGGCGAGGCTCGTTCCCATGGCGGCGTTCCTGAGCGCGGCGGTCGCCGCGTTCACGGTGATTGTAGGTGAGAACACAGTCGTTGTCACCACCGAAGTCGGCGTCGTGACGGTGATCGGCGTGGTGATCGTGGTCAAGGGGGAAACTGTGTTGGTCAGCACCGGAATCACGGTGATGGTGGTGGCGGTTCGAGTCGTCGTCAGGACGGGCGCGACCAGTCCCCGGGTGGTCTGTTGGGGCGTTCCCGGGTGGAGCACGACCGGCGTGGCCAGGGTGCTGGTGATGGTCGAGGTTCCCACCGTGGTGCTCGGGTTCGGGAAGAACGACGTGATGCTGGGCACGGCGGTGAAGGTCGTGAAGCTGGGCACGGCGGTGAAGGTCGTGAAGCTCGGTACGCCCAGAAACGGCGACGCGGTCGTCGAAGCGAACAGATGCGTGGTGTCCGAGCCCGTGGCGGCCACGGGGTCAATGGCGATCGCTGGCGGCAGCTTGGGGACAATGGGCAGGAACCCTGCATTGAAGGGAATGAATGCGGGCACCACCCGATCGTCGAGCAGTTCACATTCCAGATGGGCCTGGAAACGCTTGCGTTTGCGCCATGTCATCGGTGCGGCCTCCCGGGGATGATCGCGATCGCGATGCTCCCCAGCCGCTCGAGGCTGGACGCGAGGCGGCGCGGTGGCCGCTCGCGTCCGCAACCTGGGAAAGACCGAGGCTTTCGCGACCTGTCCCGCGCCCCGTTTCCATGGATCCCCACTGATGTGCAAGTCCCGTTCTGTCGGGGCGCTCTGATCCAAGGACTCATCCTTGCTACAAGCATTTCCCGTGCCAACGGCGGCCGGTCATTTTGTCTGGTCGCCGGTGTGTTTCAGGCAATGGTCGAGGAACTGGACGGATTCGAGTATGGTGCGTTTCATGTCGTCGCCGCCCCAGCCATGGCCGGCATTGATGAGCAGTTCGACGCGTCCCGGCGCCACGGCCTTGGTCTGGGCCTCGGCCAGCCGGATGGCCTGCGTGGCGGGCACGAGCGGGTCCTTGGTGCCCTGGAAGGTCAAGATCGGCGGGTCGTCGGCGGTGACGTACGTCAACGGCGAGGCTTGCCGGGCGAGCTCGGCCTTTTCCGTCGGTGCCCCGCCGAGGAAGCGGGCGAGGATCGGCCGGCTGGGCTCGGGGAGGTCCGACGCGGTCAGGTCCGTGGGGCCGAAGTAATTGACGACCGCCTGCACCCGCGAGGCTCGGCGCATCGGCGGCGATCGCGCCTTCCAGGCCGTCCTGGGGGCCGGTCACGCCCAGCATGAGCGACAGATGGCCGCCCGCCGAGAATCCCATTGCGCCGATGTGGTCGGCATCCAGGTGGAGGTCCGGCGCCTGACTGCGCAGCCAGCGCACCGCCGCCTTGACATCGTGGACCTGGGCCGGAAACGGATCGTCCGGGCAGAACCGATACTGTGGCGAGATCGCCACGTACCCATGCCGGGCCATCTCGGCGAGCACCGGCCGCAGGTCGGCCTTGTTCCCCGCCGTCCAGCCCCCGCCGTGAATCAGGACGAGTCCCGGAAACGGCCCGCTCCCCTCGGCCGGCCGCGCCAGGTCGAGTTTCAACTCCCGGTCGCCCACCTGGCGGTACGCCACGTCGTTGCGCGTCTCGATCGGCGTCGTGGCCGGCGCTGCGCCCAAACCGGCAGGGCCAGGACCCATACGCCCACGATGCCGCCCTGAATGGCTCTCAACATTCCCAAGCTCCCGATGACGGTGAAAACGGCCTGCTCGTTTCCCGGGGTGCGCGCGAAGGGGCTTTGCCGTGTCGCGGAAACAGAAGACAATGACGGACAAGCCCTCTTCGTCGTTCGCGCTTTCAGGAGAACGGATGGGTCCGGTCCCGTCCAGAGGGCAACGGCTTACGCATCGAGGCCCCCTGGCCCTGCACGAGCCCTGGACGCGCCCCGCGCCGGGCTCGTCCGGCTCCGCCGCCCCTATAAAGACCCGGCGTCCGCATCGGCGTTGTCCGGTGGATAGTAACGCCGGTCGCGCAGCGGAGCGGGCAGGCAGGACATCTCGGTCGCCGCGGTGGGATCGTCGTGGACATAGCGGTATCCGGCGCCGTAGCCGACCGCCCGCATCAAGGGCGTCGCCGCGTTACGCAAATGCAGCGGCACCGGCTCCCCGGCCGTCGCGGAAGCATCGGCGCACGCGGCGAAATAGGCGGTTTTGACCGCGTTGGATTTCGGTGCGCCCGCCAGGTAAATCGTGGCCTGGGAGAGGGGATAAAGCCCTTCGGGTAAGCCGATAAACTGGACAATCTGAGCGGCGGCGGCGGCTTGCACCATGGCTTGCGGGTCGGCCAGGCCGATGTCCTCGGAGGCGAGGATGCAGAGCCGTCGCGCGATGAAGAGAGGATCGGCGCCGCCCTCGATCAACCGGGCCAGCCAGTAGAGGGCGGCGTTGACGTCGGAGTTGCGCAGCGACTTGATCAGGGCCGACACCAGGTTGAAGTGATCTTCGCCCCGGTTGTCGTACGAGAACCGGGCCCGTCCCAGGGCCTCGATGAGAGCGTCGGTGGGAACGGGTCGGGAGCCGTCGGCCGCGGCGGGCGCGGCCTGGACGGCCGCCTCGAGCGCGGCCAGCGCCACCCGGGCATCGCCGCCCGCGGCCCGGGCCAGGCGGGCGACGGCGTCCTCGGGCACGACCGGCTTCAGACCCGCGAGGCCCCGCTCCGCGTCGCTCAACGCCCGGCGCACGACGGCGGCCACGTCGTCCTCGTCGAGCGGGTGCAGCACCAGCACCCGGCACCGCGAGAGCAGCGCCGAGTTGACCTCGAACGAGGGGTTCTCCGTCGTCGCGCCGATGAGCGTGACGGTACCGTCCTCGACGGCCGGCAGCAGCGCGTCCTGCTGGGCCTTGTTGAAGCGGTGGATCTCGTCGATGAACAGGACGGTCCGGCCGCCGCGCCGCCGCCGCGTGCCGCGCCTCGGCGATGGCCTCCCGCAGATCCTTGACCCCGGCGAACACGGCCGAGAGCGGCACGAAGGTCGCTCCTCGCCGCGGCCGGCCAGCAACCGCGCGATCGTCGTCTTGCCGGTCCCCGGCGGTCCCCAGAAAAGCAGCGAGGGCAACGGCCCGGTTCCCTCGAAGACCCGTCGCAGAAAACGTCCCGGCCCGAGCAGGTGCACCTGTCCGACGACCTCGTCCAGCGTCCGCGGCCGCAGGCGGTCGGCCAGCGGGGCATCGGCCGGCGGTGAGCTGTCCGAAGTCTCCTCCGGCTCGTCAAAAAATCGCGGAGTCGACGATCGGGGCATGGGGGACGCTCCGCGGGGCGTGGGTGGACACCGGGGATTCCAGATTCCAGATTCCAGATATTACCCCGGCAAGAAAGTAGGTCGGACAATCCTGTCCGACTCCCCCGGCCTGTCGGACAGGATTGTCCGACCTACGGGAGGATCTTCTTTGCCGGGGTAAGATCAGGAGACCGGCCTCCGGCATCAGTCATCAGCCATCAGCCATCAGCCATCACGGAATCTGGAATCCCCTCAAGAAGCTCCAGAACGGCCTCGTTCCATTCTCCCGCCCCGAGCCAGGCGTGACAACTTGCCCCCAAAGGGTCAGGAAGCGCCGCCCGCCCGCCGCTCCAGCTCGGCCTCGTCGAGGATGGGGATCTTGAGCTGCTTCGCCTTCTCCAGCTTGCTGCCCGGGTCGCTGCCGGCCAGGACATAGGAAGTGGCCTTGGAGACGGACCCCGTGACCTTGCCTCCCAGGCGTTTGATGAGCGCCTCGGCCTCGGCGCGGCTCCGCTTCGGGAGGGTGCCGGTGAGCACAAACGACTTGCCCAGAAACGGCAGCGGTCCGCCCGTCGCCGCGACCGGCCGGAACGGCTCCGGACGCACGCCCACGGCTTGCAAGCCGGCGATCAAGCGGCGGTTCTCGGGGTCCTGGAAGAACTCGTGGACGCTCTCGGCAACCACCGGGCCTAACCCGGGCACGGCCTCGAAATCGGCCAGGCTGGCCGCACAGAGCGCATCCAGAGTCGGGAACCGCTCGGCCAGAAGCTCGGCGTTCCGGTCGCCGACGTGCCGGATCGTCAGCCCGTTGATGAGCCGGTCGAGCGTGCGGTGCCGGCTGGCGTCGAGGGCCGCCACCAGGTTCTCGGCCGACTTCGTGCCCATCCGCTCCAGCGCGGCCAGCGTCGGCACGTCGAGCCGGTACAGGTCGGCCGGGCTGCGCACCAGACCACGCGAGACAAGCTGGTCGATGAGCTTCTCCCCCAGCCCGTCAATGTCCATCCCGTCCCGGTGGGCGAACCAGCGCAGGCCCTCCTTGAGCTGCTCGGGACACCGCGACGGCGGGTTCGTGCAGCGGAAATCGACCTCTTCCGGCTCGCGCGCCACGGCGCGCCGCAGCTCGGGCAGACGGTCGGAAAGGTGATACGGCGTCTCGCTGCCGTCGCGTGCCTCGACCTCGACGCGGACCACCTGCGGGATGATCTCGCCGGCCTTCTCGATGACGACCGTATCGCCGATCTTGACCGCCTTGCGCTCGATCTCGTCGGCATTGTGCAGGCTGGCGCGCTTGACCGTCGTGCCGGCGAGCTCGACGGGAACAAGGTCGGCCACCGGCGTGAGCCGGCCCGTTTTGCCAACCTGAACATGAATGCCGACGATCTTCGTGATCGCCTGTTCGGCCGAGTACTTGAACGCGATCACCCAGCGCGGCTCTTGGTCCGCACGCCGAGGCGGGACCGCTGGCCCAGGTCGTCCACTTTCACGACCAGGCCGTCGGTCTGGAAGTCGAGCGTGTTGCGCTGCGTCTCCCAGCGCTGGGCGTGCTCGATCACCGCGTCGATCGAATCATAAACGGCGCTCCTGGGCGTGGCCGGCACACACCAGCTTTTGAGCAGGCCAAGCATCTCCCAGTATGAGGTCGCGGTGATCCCGTGCGACTCGCCCAGTCCGTGCGCCACGAACTGGAGCCGGCGCTGGCGGCAGAGCTTCGAATCGAGCAGCTTGAGCGAGCCGGCCGTGGCGTTGCGCGGGTTGGCGAACGGCGGCTCCTCGGCGGCCAGACGCTGCTCGTTGAGCCGGCTCAACTCGGCGTTGGTCATGTAAACCTCGCCGCGGATTTCCAGCACCGACGGCGGCTCGTCGGCCAGTTGCAAAGGCAGATTGCGCACGGTCCGCAGGTTGGCCGTGATGTCATCGCCGCGTGTGCCGTCGCCCCGGGTCGCGCCCTGGACGAACTGGCCGTCCTCATATCGTAGCGAGACGGCCACGCCGTCCACCTTCAGCTCGACGACATAGCGCACCGTCTCGCCCGCATTGAGGCCCCGGCGCACGCGCGCGTCCCACTCGCGGACCTCATCATAGCTGTACGTGTTGTCGATCGACAGCATCGGCAGGGCGTGCCGGACCGTGGCGAAGCTCTCCAGAGGCGCGCCGCCGACGCGCTGGGTGGGGCTGTTCGGGTCGGCCAGTTCGGGGTGGGCGGCCTCGAGTTCTTCCAGGCGCTTCATCAGGCGGTCATATTCGCGATCGCTGATTTCCGGGGCCGCGTCGAGGTAATAGAGCCGGTTGTGCCGTTCGAGCTCGGCCCGCAGTCGCGCCACTTCGCGTTTGACGTCGGCCGTCGCCATCACCGCACCTCCTTGGTGCTATTGCGTGCCTTTCTTGCGGGCAAACCAGGAATCGGTGGCCATTGCGAGGACGCCCGAGACCAGCATGACCGCGATCTCGACGCCGAGTGTCCGCGGCCCACGACGATCGAGCCAGTGGGCCAGCGCGAGCGAGCCGGCGCCGGGCTTTGCGCCCCCTGCCCCGGTCGGCGGCACGAGCAGGACCCCGCTGACCGCATACGCCAGTGCCGTGACCACGAACAGGGTGCTCACGAGCAGCAGGAGCACGAAGAACGGGTTGGCAAACGCGGATTTGCGGGCCATGCTGGTCTTGTCGGGTGGGCTCGGCCCACCATCCAGGGGCCTCGGAAACGGATGGTGGGCCGAGCCACCCGACGAAGATTAATACATCCACTCCGCGCCGAGGGGCGACCCTTCCACAATCTCCTCGGGCCGGAACCAGAGGCTGATTTCGCGGGCGGCGGCTTCGGGGCCGTCGCTGCCGTGGACGAGGTTGAACTGCTTGCTGATGGCGAAGTCGCCCCGGATGGTGCCGGGCGCCGCCTCGATGCCGCTGGTCTTGCCCAGCATGTTGCGGACGACGGTGATGGCCTCGGGGCCTTCGAGCACGCCGACGAGCACCGGGCCGCTCGTGATGAAGCCGAGCAGGCTCTCGAAGAACGGCTTGCCCAGGTGCTCGGCGTAGTGTCTCTCGGCCAGGAGCCGATCGACGTTCATGAACTTCAAGGCGGCGATGCGCAGGCCCTTGGCCTCGAAGCGCCGCAGGACCTCGCCGACGAGCCGGCGCTGAACACAATCCGGTTTGCAGATGATCAGAGTCCGCTGCATGTCTTCGCGTCATTCCAGGGAAAAGGGGAAACCAAAGGTTTTGAACCTCTTGTAGGGTGTGTCAAGTCCGCGCCGACGCACCTCTTCTCCTGATGCGGAAGGTGCGTCATCGAAGACTCGACGCACCCTACAAGGCTCACGTCCGGCTCTGGAAGAGGGCCACCAGGGCCGCGCCGATGGCCTGGGAGAGATCGCCGAGGGCGGCCGGGACGATGCTCATGCCGGTGCGCTGGGCGGGCCAGAGGTTGGGGGCGGCGGTCTCGCGGACAATCCGCAGATAGCGATCGCGGAAGGCCGCGGTGGTCGCCTCGGGATCCATCAACCCGCCGCCGATGATGACGTACTTCGGGTCGAGGGCCATGGCGAGGTTCGCCACGTGGTACCCCATCGCCCGGGCCTGAAGGTCGAACAGTTCCTGCGCCAGGCGGTCGCCCTTCTGGGCCAGGCCGCGGAGGGCGAGGGCACGCTCGCGCATGGGGCGGCCGGAGCGGGCCAGCTCGTGGTCGGGAAAGGCGGGCAGCCGCTCTTCGAGCAGGTACGGCAGGCCGGCCAGGCAGGTGTAAACCTCGATGCAGCCCCAGGTGCGCCCGCAACCGCACGGGTACGGCTTGACCTTCAGTTCGTGCAGCGGCGCCGGCATGTGGCCGGCCTCCATGCCGGCGAAGAAGTCGCCGTCCAGCGGCAAGCCGTGCTGGTCCACATACGCACAGCCCAGGCCCGAGCCGGGCGCGAGCAAGACGACCGTTCCCGTGCCCGATCCGCGCACCCGGTGCGCCTCGGCCACGCCTCCCATGTTGCCGTCGTTCTCGACGCTCAGCGGCACCGCCCGCCCGGCGCCTGCGACAGTGCGCCCATGTAGGCGGTGTGAACATCGAAGCCCGCGAAGTTGTCCGGCAGGTTCGCCGAGTGGTCCCAGACCCCATACGAGCGAAACGGCCCCGGGATCGCCAGGCCGACCCCGCGTACCTGCGCCCAGTGTAGACCTTGTAGCTCAAGAAACTCGGCGACCGTCGCCGCCCAGCTTGCCACGACGGCCTCCGGACCCTCTTGCGAGCGGGTCGGGCGCTGAAGAAGCTGGGTCGAGACCGGGCTACCGTCCTCCCAGACGGCTCCCACCTTCGATGTGGTCGCACCACCATCGGTGCCGATATACACAGGCCGATCCGCGGTCATTTGCGTTGGCTGCCTTTCTGTACGGGAGCAGGGACGGAACGCACGCGGGCAGAGAATCGAGATTATACATCAAGACGCGCCGTCGGATACCCCGCGGGCAGGCTGGCGACTCTCAGATCTACGGAGTGGATGGCTGATGGCTGATGGCTGATGGCTGATGGCTGATGGGAGGCGAGTCGGAATCCGGCATCAGTCATCAGGCATCAGCCATCAGGCATCCGCTCAATCCTGAACATCGCTCCCCGGCCCCGCACTTTGCCAGGGAAGCTCGGTGTAGGCATCCGTATCGAGCCGCCAGGCGCGGACTTCGGGAGGGTCGGTCAAGAGGCTGATGATGATCCGGGGAAGATCGCCGTAGTGGTTGCGCTCCAGGTCCGCCCGGCTGGGCACGGTGCGCCAGCGGGGGTGGGAATGATAGATCGCCAGGAACTGCGCACTGCGCTTGCGGAGATAGCGATGAGCATCGAGCAAGTCGGTGGGATCGGCGTTGTAGGCCGTCTCGCTGGCCTCGGTGTTTCGCAACGGGTGGATCGACGAGACGCGCGGCGACACGCCCCCGAGGATGCCGCAGCATTCCCGAGGGGCATCGCGCCGGCAGTGGTCGATCATCGCGGCGAGCAGGTCGGCCGGGATCGTGAGTATGGGAGACCTCATCCCTTGACTGCCGACTCGGGGGATTTCATCAGATCCCATGCGGGCTTGGGAAGCCAGCCATTCCGATCCGTGTCTGTGTCGAGAATGAGGAATCGTCCCCGATGGCGACTTTCGCGCCGGATGAGCTTAGTCAATTCTGTCGCCGATAGACTCGACACAAGAAAGAACGAATTTGGCAAACAACGAAACCAGTATTCGATCTCCTGGCGCGAGTCGAGGAACCGTTTTACTTTCTCAGAGGACCAGGTCTCGCCATTGAAAAGCAGAAGATACGTATAGGACTTCATTTTCGCCCCCCTTCGCCGGGTCCGGCGATCTTCTTGGATTCGGGGTAGGGATTTGTGATGTTCGGTATATCAACCGGACTTATGGCAATTTTTCCCCCCTTGCTTTCAATCAGATCGAACGCCCGATTCTTTAACTGATATTCCTCGGAAGAGAGACGGTTGGGATCTTTCAGCATGTAGAAGTTATAGGAGATCAAGAACTGAAGAATCGGTACGCACCCCACGACGAAGAAGCAAATTCGGAGCCATCCGTCCGATCGGGATGCGAAAGCGAAACTCGGAACCGTTACCAGAAGGCACAACCACAAGACAGGCTGCATCGCGTTCCTGGACTTCACCGTGTGAAACGCTTCGCGGAAACTCCTCCAAGAATCGAACGACAACACACCGAAATCCTCATCGAGAGATTTAATCAGTCAACGAAATCATCACATCAAATACGTAATAAAGGACATTGGTTAGGGCCGGGGTGGGACGACGACTCCCACCCCGGTACGACATGTGTGGCGAGGCTGGCGGTTCACTCCGGGAACAGCGGCGTGGACAAATAGCGCTCGCCCAGGTCGGGCAGGACGACGACGATGAGCTTCCCCTGGTTCTCGGGCCGGCGGGCGATTTCGAGCGCGGCGAAGGCGGCGGCGCCGCACGAGATGCCGCCGAGCATGCCCTCCAGGCGCGCCAGCTTGCGGGCGGTCTCGAAGGAATCCTCGTCGCGGACCGCGATCACCTCGTCGATGACCTCCAGGTCGAGCACGTCGGGGATGAAGCCCGCGCCGAGGCCCTGGATCTTGTGCGGGCCGGGCTTGAGCGGCTCGTTGTTCAGACGCTGGGAGATGACCGGCGAGCCGGCCGGCTCGACGGCGACCATGCGGACGCTCGGCTTGCGCTGCTTGAGGACCTCGCCGCAGCCGGTGATCGTGCCGCCCGTGCCGACGCCCGCGACCACGAAATCGACGCGGCCGGCGGTGTCGGTCCAGATCTCCTCGGCCGTGGTGCGGCGGTGGACCTCGGGGTTGGCCGGGTTCTTGAACTGCTGGGGCATGAAGGCGTGCGGCGTGTTGTGGACGATCTCCTCGGCCCGCCGTACCGCGCCCGGCATCCCCTCGGCGGCGGGGGTCAGCACGATCTCGGCGCCGAAAGCCTTCAGCAGCCGGCGGCGTTCGATGCTCATGCTCTCGGGCATGGTCACCATGAGCCGGTAGCCCCTGGCCGCGCAGGTAAACGCCAGGCCGATGCCGGTGTTGCCGCTGGTGGGCTCGACAATGATCGTCTGGGGCCCGATCTTACCGTCGCGCTCGGCGGCTTCGATCATGGACACGCCGATGCGGTCCTTGACCGACCAGAGCGGGTTGAAGTTTTCCAGCTTGGCCGCGACCTCCGCGACGCAGCCCTCGGTCAGGCGTCGCAGGCGAATGAGCGGCGTGTTGCCGATACACTGCGTGATGTCGTCATAAATCCGTCCTCGTCCCATCCCTGGTTTCAAACCATCCGTACCGGCCTTCGCCATGCGACCGCCTCCCCGAAAATCCAAGGGAGGCCGGGCTCTGGGATCGTACTCCCCCCGGCCTCGCTCGGCATTCCCTATTATTGGACAGCGCGGCGTGACGGTCCAGGGCGAAGAGGCCGTCACGGGCCGGTGGATCACGGATACGTCACATACCACGTTCGCGGCGAGACATACCGCACCCGGGTCGGCGAGACAACCACCGGCGCGACGTATGAGCTGGGCACGACGTAACTGGTGGGCGCGACGTACGAACTGGGCACGACGTAACTGGTGGGCGCGACGTACGAACTGGGCACGACGTAACTGGTGGGCGCGACGATCGTGGTGCTCGGCGCGTACACCGCCCGGGTCTCAACCACGGAGGCGGGAGCCACGTAGGCCGTGGGGACCGTATAGGTTGTGGAAACGGGGCCGGGCACGACGACCGGCGCGCTCACGACCGACGCGCTGGGGGCGACCACGTAGGTCGTCTGAGGCACGACCACGACCCGGGGGCCGAACAGGCCCGCATGGGCGGGACGCGCCGACACGCTCAAGACCAGCGCGAGCACGGCACAGGCAAGCAGTGGTTTCAGGACCATTCCGAAGCGGTTCATCGGTGTAAACTCCAGCAGGTGTGTCGCCCGTAGATCCATGGGCGCGGCCCGGTGTCAGGCCGATGGGGACAGCCTCCGATGCCGTCCCCTATGGGGATCGTACACGCGGAACGGCCCCCGGACAATCCGCCCGCGGCCCGGACGGGCACATCATATCTTGCGTGATGTATCCTGTCGGACCGACCGGTATTTCCAGGCCTTCGGCGCCGGCAATCCTGGGGCGGCTTCGTGGATGGCGGCGATCGTGCCGCGCGGGCCGACCGGACCGTCGGGCCGGCCTTCCCATTGGTGCGCTTCCAGGCTGGAGACGATCAGGTCGGCCAGCCGCATGGCGCAAAGCCTCCGTGCCCGGCACGCGCGGCGCGGCGTGCTGGCGGATGGCTCGGACGAAATCTTCCAGCTCCTCGGCCAGCGGCTCGCGCGTGACGGCCGGCGGCGGCACCTGATCGACTTGCAGCATCGCGCCGAAGATATGCTCCTTGATCGTGGCCGGTTGCGTCAGGTCGATCCCCGAGACATCGATCTCGCCCCGCTTGAGCCGTTCGGAGGGCCGCACGAGCGTCGCCTGCTTGGTGGCGAAGTCGAGCGTGGCGTAGCCGTCCGCGCCCCAGACCCGCATCTTGCGCACCGCCTGAAAGCTCGCGCGGCTGGCGGTCAGGTTGGCCACGCAGCCGTCCTCGAACTCGACGCGGGCGTTGGCCACGTCTTCGCGCTCGCCGAACAGGCTCACGCCGACCGCCGCGACCGACCGCACCGGACTGCGCACCAGGCTGAGCAACAGGTCCAGGTCATGGATCATCAGGTCGTGGACGACGCCGATATCGGTCGAGCGGAAGGTGTACGTGCCCAGCCGGTCGGCCTCGACATACTTCGGCACCAGGCCCGGCGCGCCAGCGCGGCGAACGCCGGGTTGAACCGTTCGATGTGGCCGACCTGGAGCAGCGCACCCCGCTCGCGCGCGAGTTGGACCAGCTCCTCGGCCTCGACCAGCGAGGTGGCCAGGGGCTTCTCGACGAGCGTCGGCAACCCGCGTTTCAAGAAGGCCCCGGCAATCTCGCGGTGCAGGCAGGTCGGCACGGCCACGGAAATCGCATCGACGCGGTCGAGCAGCTCCCGATAGTCGGCGTACGCCTGCGTGTTCAGCGGCCCGGCGACCGTTCGCGCCTGCTCGATCCGGTTATCGGCCACGCCCACCAGCGCGACGCCGTCCAGACCCGCCAGGATGCGGGCGTGATGCCGTCCCAGATGCCCGACCCCGACCACTCCCACGCGGATACGGTCCATTTTTTCCCCCTCGTCGTAGAAAGATTCGATGGTTGCGAGAAAGGGTTTTTCTGTGTAGCGGCGGCCGTCCCGGCCGCTCCGGTATGGAAAGCCCGGAGCGGCCGGGACGGCCGCCGCTACACAGAAACAACCAGTCCGGCCCCTTCTTCTCAGACACCCTCTCATTCCTTGTCGGCATCGACCGCCTGGCCGGCCCGTTCCCGGGCGCGGCCGTGCCGGCCTTCTTGCTGGGCGCGCAGGAAGTCGAGCAGTCGCTGGACCTCGGCGGTCATATATCCGTGCGCGGTCAGGATCTCGGCGGCCTGCGGCGCGTTCATGCGGCGCGGTAGATCAGCCGATGGGCCTCGTGCAGCGCGCCGATGGCGGCCTTGTCGACCCCCTGGCGCTTCAGGGCGACGACGTTCGGGCACCGCACCCGCGCCGGGCTGCCGTCCACGAGCATGTACCGCGGCACGTCGTGCAGCACCCGGCCGGGACCGCCGACAAAACTGCAACAGCCGACCGTGGCAAACGGGTGCACGATCGCGCCGCTGCCCAGATGGGCGTGCGACTCCACTTGAACCTGCGCGCGCCCAGGACGACGCCGTGGCCCAGGGTGATCCCGTCGCCGATCTGGACATCGTGCGCCACCTGGACGTGCGGCAGCAACAGGTTGTCGTGGCCGATCCGGGTCGGGTCATCCGTGCCGTGCTCGATCGTGACCCCTTCGCGGATCACGTTGCGGTCGCCGATGAGCACGCCGGCCGGGTCCGCGCTCGGGAGTTCTTCGCCGATGACGACGAACGGACTGACGCGGTTGAGCTGGCCGAGCGTGGCCGGTCCTGGAAGAAAAACGTGAGCCAATAGTCGCGTGCCGCGGCCGATGCGGACGCCGGCACCGACCACGCAGTACGGACCGATCTCGACCTCGTCCTCGATCGCGGCCCGAGGGTCCACGCAAGCGGTGTCGGCGATCACGTAGGCCATGGCCAGGCTCCCAGCAAGGCGGACGAGGTCAGGCGTCCCGCGACGGCTCGAGCACGGCGGCCGGGCGGCTCATCCAGAGATGCGGGCAAGGGATGGCCGAGGGCTTCTCGACCGGGCTTTCCGCGCCGCGGCATTCCGCCAGCAACTGGCCGCACGAGTGCGGCGTTGAGCTGGTGGCCCGATCGTTCCGCGAGGAAATGCCCGAAAACGTCCTTGCCGGCCAGCGCGAGGTCGCCGAGCAGATCCATCATCTTGTGGCGCACGCACTCGTCCGGATAGCGCAAGGTATTGCCGATCGGGCCGTTCGGGCCGAAGATCAGCAGATCGCTCTCGGTCGTGCGGCGACCGATGCCGGCCTGGCGCATCGCGTCGGCCTCGGCGGCGAGCAGGAACGTGCGGCACGAGGCCAGCTCGCGCCGGAAGCTCTCGGGCGTGATGTCGAGGGTCTGGCTCTGACTGCCGATGGGCGAGTCCGGCCCGTAATCGAGGCGGTACGACAGCGTCAGGCACCCCGGCGCGGCCGGCGCGGCGGTGAGCGTGGCGGCACCCGCGCCGACGGTGACGGTCTGGTCGAGGACCAGGATCTCGCGGGGACGGTCTTGAGACACGAGGCCCGCGGCGGTCAGCGCCTCGACGAAGACCAGGCTCGAACCGTCGCACCCGGGCGTTTCCGGGCCGTCGATGTCGATCCGGCAATTGTCGATGTGCAGGCCCCCCAGCGCCGCCAGGACATGCTCGATCATCTCGACGCGGGCCGCGCCACGCTCGATGGTCGTGCGGCGCGGTCGCGGGATGACGTGCGCCACCCGGGCCGGGACCTCCGGGCAGCCGGGCAGGTCCGCGCGGATGAAGACCAGGCCGGTCCCCGCCGCCGCCGGGCGAAACCGTAGCGTCACGTCGAGCCCCGACAGGAAACTGATGCCTCGCACCGACACTTCGTGCGCAAGGGTTCGCTCGCAACGGCGGATCGTGGCCATGCCGGCTCCATCGTCTGAGAAGGTGTGCGAGACTCTTTCTCTGTCGAGGCCGTTCGTACGGGTGGGTGGCATGCCCACGATCTTTCGTGGGCAAGCCCACGGATGGTGTGGCCGGACATGCCCACGAAGACGGGGCATGCCACTCTTGGTCCGACCAATACCCTACTCTCAGCGTCGGGTGGCCGCCGCCGCCGACGGCCGCGTGGCCGTGGCCGCGGCCGGCTTGGTGGCCGCATCACCCGTCGCGGGGGCCGCCGTCGAGCCTGTCGTCGCCGCGCCGCCCTGCGCGCCCACGGCCGCGTCATAACGCTGATTCAGGTAGCCGACCACCGTGGTCGTCAGGTCGGTCGAGGGGTCGTAGTACACGACCGAGCGGGCCATCGCCGCCATGACCGAGTTCGGGTCGTTGCCCGTCACCGACTCGTTCGAGACCTTGACCACGAACGTGAAGCCCCGCTGCTTGGCCACGGCCGCGGTGATCATCTGGACTTCCTTGTAGATCGTGGCCAGGGCCTCGGCCTCGCGGCGGGCGAACTCGCCTTGCGCCTGCTCGCGCTCGGCTTCGAGCTCGGCCTTCAGCTTGGTGGCCTCGGTCTGCTTCTCTTTGAAATCCTTGCTGCCGGGGGCGAGGGCATCGAGCTCGGTGGCGAGCTGGCGGAGCTGGTTCATGAGCTTCTGGAGCTCGCCCTGCTTGGCCAGGGCCTCGGTCTTGAGCCGCTCGCTCTCGTTCTTGACCCGCTTGTAATCCTTGAAAACACGGTCCATGTCGATCGAGCCGATGTGCACATTCGTGGGCATGGGCGTGACCGCCGCAGCCGCCGCCTTCGCGGCCGCACCCTCTTGTTGACCCAGCGCCGGGGTGCCCAGAACGGCCAGACCCACCGCCCCCAGTCCCAGGAACCCGACTGCTCGCAAGGACTTCCGCATCGCTTTTTCTCCTTCCGTGTCCAGCGTGCATGGCACCAGGCCCCACGCACGCGGACGGTGCGCGGGATGGCGGTCTCGCCGCTCCGTCGGCAAGACGAGACAAGACGGGCTCGGGGGATCAATCCAGGTTCCCAACCAGCCACGGAGCTACCCCCACGGGCGGCTCATTCTGCGCCGAGGCCGGGATGCCGTCAAGTCGAAAGGGGGAGCCGCGGAAGGACCCGGACGGCGAGTCGCAAGGTGCGATGAGGAAGCATCTTGAGCCGAGAACGATGCATCATGGAGAAAACTGGGTATACTGGGATTCCGTTTGCTTGCCTACCCGTTGGTTCTGGCTGACGATGATGTCCCGTTCTGCCCACCCGTCTGTTGGTCCGATGTTGTGGATGCTCTGCGGTGCGCTGGCGTTTGCCACGATGGGGGCGTTCACGTTCGCCCTGGGCGGACGCTGCCACTGGCTGCTGATCGCGCTGGTGCGCGCCGTGTTCATGTTCGGTCTGTCCGTCTTGCTGGCGCGGGCACGCGGCATCCGGCTGGTTGTCTGGGAGCCGCGCACGCTCTGGGTGCGCAGCCTGGCGGGCAGTTTCAGCCTGGTCTGCAACTTCTACGCCTTGACCAAGCTGCCGGTCGCCGACGTGCTGACGCTCACCAACACGTACCCCTTGTGGATCATTCTCTTGACGGCGGTGGTCATGAATTTGCCGCCGACGTTCGCCGAAGTGGTGGGCGTGCTGTCGGGACTGGCGGGCGTGGCCCTGATCCAGCAGCCGCATCTCGGGGGCGACGGCCTGGCCGCGGGCGTGGCCCTGCTCAGCTCGGTCTCGACGGCGGTGGCCATGTTGGGACTGCACCGGCTGCGGCACATCCAGGCGCCGGCGATCGTCGCCCACTTCGCGGGCGTGGCGAGCCTCGTGGCCCTGATCGGGATCGGGTTATTTCTTCGCCATGGGAGCTTCGGCCCCCGCGTCGGCGCGCCGCTCACCTGGCTCCTGCTGCTGGGAGTGGCCGTGAGCGGGACGATTGGCCAGTTCTGTCTGACCAAGGCGTACACCGACGGTGCGCCGAACGAGGTCTCGATCGTCGCGCTCAGCCAGGTGATCTTCGCCCTGGGCTTCGACGTGCTGATCTGGGGCCGCACGCTGACGGCCTGGTCGCTGCTCGGCTTCGCGCTGGTGCTGGGACCGACCGCCGCCTTGAGCAGCCGGGCCGGGAGACGATTGGCTCAGACCGGGAAAACCCAGGGACGGCCCGAACCCGTGCCGGCCATGTCGTTTTCGTCGTCTGAGTAACGCGCGGCTTTCTTCTTGTAGGGTGCGTCGAGTCTTCGATGACGCACCATCTGTATTGCGTTGTCGGCCGGGAGTGATCGAAAAGGTGCGTCATCGAAGACTCGACGCACGTACGTGTTTATCGCGTCTCAGGAAAGAAATGTCCGTTTCCCCCATCCCGGAGGGATGACAGCCATTAGCCCCGGTTCGCGCAGCGCAACCGGGGGTTCTCGATGAAGGCGCTGTTTCTCGACCCTGAAGGGGTCGCAGCACGAACGGCCCCGAGCCGCGCTGCGACCCCTTCAGGGTCGGTTTCTTCTCTCGTGGGTCTTGTCCGGTGGTGGCGCTGCGCTGACCACCGGCTAATGGCTGCCATCCCTCCGGGATGAACTGCGCGGACATTACTTTCCTGAGAGCCGATAGCGTCTCTCATGGCTGATTTTCTGGACTTTTCCATGTAGCGGCGGCCGTCTCGGCCGCTCCGGGCCCCATTCTCTCTGGAGCGGCCGAGACGGCCGCCGCTACATGGAAAAGACTTACGTCCGACGGGGGGACGCGAAACACGTACCGACGCACCCTACAAATCTCAACCCACGCCGGCCATGTCGTGTCCCTCGTCCGATAGACCAGGGAGCGACGGAGGCACGGTCGTTCCTCATCATCGTGGTCTGCCGGCCACGCGATCACACGAAAGGGCCCCTTTCTCCTGCCGAGAATGGCATGCGAGGCCCGTGTTGCCCATGCAGGAGCGTCTCTTCCAGATCTGCTGCTGTCCGAACTGTTCGGCAAGTACGTAGTTCGCCAAGAGGGACTGATGAAACCCGCGCCTGGCGTCGGATAACACCGGATTTTCCACAATATCCATCATGACATACTCGAATTGCTCCTTCTCGAACCGTTGCAGAGCCTGCGCGAGTTGGTCCCGGAAAATCAGGGTGCCCAGGAGGGGACAGTACCGGTCGCACGGGGGAACACCTGAAGCCAGGCAATACGTCGGCTCGTGATAACTGAGGATCGCCACGCGATGTCCCGCCGTCTGTAGCTCCGCGAGCCGTGACGTGACGTCGTGGAAGTCCTGGACCCATTGGGCCTGGTCCGGTGGTAGCCGGAATATTCCGGCCCTCGTCCCGAGGGAAAGACTGTTGGAATCCGGTCGGCCCCCGAGCGCCGTTTGAATGATGCCAGGATACGCCCGGACGGTCGAATTGAGCAGTAACGCCACGAACGCGGCACAGAGGACGGAGGTGGAGATAGCCCGGAGAGGGATCGAGGGGCGAACCGACCAGCGAGACACCCGGAAGGTCGCCGTCCTCAGCGCTTCGGTCACCAGGATGCAGAAGGGTACGATGACATGAAAGAGATTGAACGGATGCGATCTCTGTACAAAAAGCAACAAAGTCGCCAGACCATAGCTGCCGAGACAGAGCCTGAACAGATCGTCTCCCGCCAACGAGATTCCGGTCCTCAAACCGAGCAACCAACGAGCGATCGGCCACAGATACGTCCCTGTCATAACCAGGAACAAGAGCATGTACCTCCGTTGCACGTTCGACATGGGGGAACACCCCATGCCTGAGGTGTAAGTGAGGATCGGCTCGAACAGTCCGTACAAAAAGGGACCGTCGATCCGCCCGCGGCTGGCAAGGGACCAGCCGCCCAGGACGACGAGCGCCGTCGTGCCGAAGAGCAGAGCGAACAAAGGCCAGATGCGCAGCGCCCGGGGTCTTCTCGGAGGATGTACGAGAAGGGGTCTTCTGTGTAGCGGCGGCCGTCTCGGCCGCTCCGGATTCCCGAACCGGAGCGGCCGAGACGGCCGCCGCTACACAGAAAGGCCGCTCCGCACCCTTTTCGTACACCCTTTCAGAGAGAGGGCATCGTGGTTGGACGGCGCTCGCAATGCTGTAGAGAACCGACACACCCAGCAGATAGATTCCGGTGTCCATCTCCCAGAGAATCGCCAGGCCATTGACGGCGCCGCAGACCGCCACCCAGCCCCGGTTCCGTGTGCGAATATGAAGACACAGTGCCAGAAAGAACCAAACATCAAGCCCGTAGCGCAAAACCGAACTCGATGGAAAGACCCAGATCACGGGGCCGATGACGCCTCGGAAACACTGGAGATTCACCGCGACCAAGGTCCCGATCGCGGCCCAGAGACGATCGCGGAGGAGCACCCGCAACAAGAGTGCCAGCCCCGTGAAGTAGACGCAGCCGAACCCAACGCTCCATCTCAAGAGATTATCGAATCGAAGAGGCACGATCGGGTCGATGCCGGCCAGGAACAGCGGAAAGGCCACGCCATACTGGGAGTAGGCCTCCGATCCCAGGGCACGACCGGCACGGACTTGCAGGGCCGGACCCAGCGCATAATACTCCCAGTGGTGACACCTCTCTCCACGGAACAAGTTTCCGGAAAGAAGCGAAATGTCTGGAATCGCCAGGAAGGCCGCAACCAGCAAACCCATGATGGTCAACCACGCACCATCCCAAAGAACCGAAAACGGCGTTCCGCCGGACTCAGTGGAAGGACGAACGGCATGCCACTGGTCAGAAAGGCGGTCCCCATGGTGCGAGGTTTCCCTCGGCCCCGCGCCCTGGATTGTTCGAAGCCGGTGAACCTTGAAGAGAAAAAGCCCCTCCGTCAGCAGGACCAGGAGCACGGCAATCCGGAGCAGCAGGCTCGCCGCCGAGTTTGACGGGCATTGAATCTCGGAACGGAAGAGATTCAGAAAGAAAGCGAGCGCGAACACGGATGCGTAGAATCCGAATTCACAGAGACCCAGTAAGAGCAAGGTCGTGAGCACAAATGAGCCAATCACGGGGGTCGGCCTTGCCCTCCAGGACCCCGGGGGCTGGGCCCCCGACCTGTGCTTCCGTTCTCCAGAGCCTTTCTCGAGGAGCACGGCAGGCAGTGCGATCGCCAGAAGACATCCGACAGCGTAAACGGGCATGTCGCGCTCGGGAGAGTACCCGGATCGACCCAATTCCGTGAGCCGAGTCATCACGAGGGAATGCTCGTGAGGAAGCGGTACGACGGAGAAACCGGTCAGCATGACCAGAAGCCCCATACTCACCCCGAGCAGCGTCACTCTCACGTGGCCAAGAGTGAAAGTCGAATCGGCCGCGACCATCGACAGAACCCTGGGTGTCCCGTATCACCAGGAAAAGCCGCGTCCAGGAGTAACACAGTCAGGCAAGGTGCGTCGAGCCCTCGACGACGCGGCTCTGACACTCAGAGCGTGTACGAGAAGGTCTTTTCTTTGTCGCGGCGGCCGTCTCGGCCGCTCTGGATTCCAGATTCCGGATTCCAGATTCCAGATTCCGGATTCCGGATTCCAGATTGCAGATCCGGAGCGGCCGAGACGGCCGCCGCTACAAAGAAAGGCCGCTCCGTACCCTTCTCGTACACCCTCTCAGCCGCCCACCATCGAAATCATCCGCGTGGCCGCGACCGATCCCAGGTGCTGGCGGAAGAAGCGATCGACGGTCCGGACATAGCTGGCCGGATCGCTTGCATAGGCCCCGACGTGGTCCACCCCCGGCAGCGTCACCAGCCGGCACTGGCTCCCCGCCGCGCGGGCGATCAGGCGGCCCTGGCGCACGGGGACGATCGTGTCCGCCTCGCCATGAATGACCAGCAGCGGCCGGCCCCGCCAGCGGGCGCCGCGCGGAGGGGAATCACATCGTCGGTGCGGACCCCGAAGACAAATCGGGCCGCCAGGATGATGCCGGGATTGAAGACCCGGGGCAGCCCGCTATGCTGCGCCAACTGCTCATCGAGGAGCTCCGGCAAGTTTCCATAGGGGCAGTCGAGCACCGCCGCGCGAAAATCGGGGTTGCGGGCCCCCTCCATGAGCACGGTGGCCGCGCCCATCGACTCGCCGACCCAGCCGATACGGTCGGGTGTGAACCCCTGCCGGCGCGCCCAGGCCAGCACGGCGCAGGTCCGCGGTCTCGCGCCGTCCCATCGTGAGCCGGGCCGGATCGCTTGAGCCATGGCCCCGCAGGTCGAAGAGCAGCACGTCGTAGCCGAGCCGCCGCAGGTCGTGTCCCAGACCGGCCATGGCCGTCCAGTCCTCGGTCATCCCATGAACACAGACGACCAGACGCCGGTGCTCCCGCGTCGGGAAGTACCAACCGCGCAGGGTGATCTCATCGGCGGTCCGCGCCTCCCAGTGCTGAGGATGGGGGCCGACCAACGAGGGGTCGAGCGCGATCGACTGGTTCAGGGAACGGGTCAGAACATGGGCCGACAGGATCGAGATCCCCGCGTATCCCACGAACAGCATCAAGACCACGATGACGGCCAGGATCGCGCAGGTTCGCGAGCGCAAACGGAAGCGACGTGCGGCGGCCTCCATACGCGGTCTCCTCGTGTCCAAACCCGGTGGGACGAAATGTGTCTCATCAACCGCGAGCAAAAGCCATGCCAGCTTCATGGCCGCGCGCGCGCACCCGGAAAAACGGCATGCGCCGGAGCCGGCCTTGTCAGGTATCGGCACACCGACTATGTTACGCGGCGATGAACCCTTCAAGGCTGTCTTCCGGCCGCGACTCTCTGGTCGGACGGCCCAGGAACCGGGCGCGGTCTGGCGCTCGATTCCGCGTCGGTCCGCCGGCCGGGAAGTTTCAAGAAGCGCGCCGATCGGCGCCGAATAGCGTCTTAACGGGGACAGGATGTCCCGCCGTGTGATGGCCGTTGCAGGAGGAGGACGCACGATGACGCTGGCGATGTCGGAACTGATCCACCCGACGGCCGTGATCGGACCCGAAGCGGAGATCGCGCCCGATGCCCAGATTGGACCCTACGCCCTTATCGAAGGTCCGGTCCGGATCGGCCCCGGGTGTGTCATCGAGGGACACGCCTGTCTGTCCGGCCCGCTGACCCTGGGTCGAGACAATTACATCGGCCACGGCGCCGTCCTGGGCAAAGCGCCGCAGTTGCGCAGCTATCGCGGCGAGGCGACCGAGGTGCGCATCGGCGATCGCAACACGATCCGCGAATATGCCACCATCCACCGCGGCACCGCCGACGGCACCGGCGTGACCATCCTGGGCAACGACAACATGTTGATGGTCGGGGCTCACATCGGCCACGACGCGCGGGTCGGCAACGGCTGCACACTGGTCAACAACTGCCTGCTCGGCGGTCACGTCATCCTGTTCGACAGTTGCATCCTGTCCGGCAACACCGCAATCCAGCAGCGTGCCCGGATGGGCCGGTTGGCGATGCTCGGGGGGTTGGGAGCCACCACCAAGGATATCCCTCCCTTCGTGCTCCAGCAGGGTTACAACTGCATCACGGGCCTGAACCTCATCGGCATGCGCTGCGCGGGGATCAAACTCGAGGCCATCGACGCCGTCCGGGTGGCCTATCGCATCCTGTTCAAGGAAGGCCGCTCCCGGCAAAGCGCCTGTCGAGCGCATCGCGGCCGACCTGGGCACGGTCCCGGAGGTCATGGAACTCCTGACCTTCATCGAGGAAAGCAAGCTCGGCATCAACGCCGCTCGCGATTCGGACCGGCAGAACTGGGAACTGTAGCGCGCGGTCGGCTGGGTCTCGATTCAGAGTCTGTCCTGAAAGTCCTCGAAGGGCGCGAACGACCTCTCCTCTCGGACCCCCTCTCCCCTTGCGGGAGAGGGTTGGGGTGAGGGGGCAGGATCGATGACCGGGCGACGTGCAACTCCCCCCTCTCCCTAGCCCTCCCCCGCAAGGGGGGAGGAGACCGGAAAGACGCCTTCGGAGCTGTCGGGACAGACTCTCCGCCGACGTCACGGGGCGCCGGCTCATCCCACGTCGGCGGGTTTCGCCGGGGCCTCAACCGGCGGTGCCGGGGCGGGCTCGGCGGGCGGCTCGGTCCGGGCCGCGCCCGTCCGTGGGCCGGGCCGAGCCGGAGACGGGCCTCCTTTCTGGCCGCGTCCCATCAGCCGTTCCTGAATGCGCTGATACTCGGCCGCGCTGATCTCGCCCTTCGCGAAGGCATCCCGGAATTCCGCCAGCAAGCTTGTGCTGGTCGGGGAGGCGTTTTCCGTGGCCTCCCGCCGGAACCGGGCAATGAGCGCGGCACCCGTCGCGACCACCGCCCCGGTGGCCACGACCAACAAGAGATTCTGCGCGAGCGAGAGGGTTGTCACGGTTGCTGTCCCCCACCGGTCCGGTTGGCGTTCGAACCTATTGTTCCATTGTAAAGCCCCATTCCGCAATCGCCACATCTCGACCAGCCGTCACGCCCAACCGCGCGCGCGGTGTGCCCGGCCGCTTGCCAGGCACGGGCCAGCCGATATAGTAAGACGATGGGCCTTGAATGCCGTCGCGAACGGCGGAGGAGGCCCGTACGGATTGGGCGGCTTGGGCAAGGGGGTCCGATCATGCGCCATCTCCTGCTGGGCGTGTTGGTAGGTTCGGGGCTGTTGGTTGCCACCGCCGGCCCGGTTCGGCGCAAGCCACGACGACGTTCTCCCCGTTCAACGACCCGTTCTTGATGTATTACGGGTTCTATCTCCCGCGTCAGGCCGCCCTGGCGGCGTCGCCGCGCCCGGAGCAGACCGTCAACGCGATGGCCGCCATCCGCCAGCAGAGCGCCTTGACCGAGCGCGCCGGCTTGTTCGATCCGGTCCAACCCTTCGGCAGCGATTACGACCCGCAGCATCCGTTTGCCGACCGGAGCCGGGGACGGACACGGCTGGGCGCACGCGCCGTGCATGCGGCGGGGTCGAACGGGATGGGGCCGCCCATGTATTTCAATCGCACGGCCACCTATTATCCCCTGCAGCGCTCCGGCCGGTCGGCGAACGCCAGCGTGGCCGCGGGGGTGCTCCGGGGCGTCCCAATTACGGTTCCGCGGGCACGAGATCCTCGGGGGTCGGTCTCAGCGGCGGCTACGGCATGCCCGGCGTCGGGCTGCCCGGCGGCGGTATACCCCGTTGATTCCGCGATCGGCGCAAGCCAGGGCCTCAGGATGTGTTGGACCCTCTGTTGTCGGCTCGCCGCTGCTGGATGGATGGGCGACCCGGTTCTGAGTCCGAAGGTCACCCGCTGATGGGACACGAACCACAACGCTTGACGAGCGACGAGCGGGCGAATCTGGTCGCGTATCTGGATGGTGAGGCTCAACGAGCGGGATTCGCAGACGATCGCCACGAAGCTCACCAGCAGTCCGATGGTGCGCCGCGAGGTCGAGACACTCCAGCGGACGTGGGAGCTGCTGGATTATCTGCCCCGGTCTGCCTCGCCGTCCGACTTCACCGATCGCACGCTCGCCGAGGTGTCCGCCCTGGGACGGGCCCAAGACCAGTGGCAGAGGCGGCTCCGCGCGCTGGCCGCGCGGACAGCCCAGGTCGGCGCCGCCCTCGCGGCGGCGGCGCTGGTGGGGGTGGCCTCGTACGGGCTGGTACGCTGGGCGTGGCCCGACACGACGGCGCGCCTCGAACGCGACTTGCCGCTGGCGGAGCACCTGGAGGAGTATCGCGCGGTCGGCACCTTCGAGTTCCTCCGGCAGCTCGACGACCTGAGTGAAGCCGAGCTGGCGAAGCTGCGCGGGAGGGCCGCGCCATGACGGGGGCCGCTCGTTTCGCGCAAGAGTCTGGCCGTGCTGCCGCTGCTCCTCGGCGTCATGGCCGGCGCGGTGTCCGATTCGCCCGAGGCGCTCAACCATCTCCGGCTCCGGGCCATGCCGCTCTCGCAGCGCGCCATGCTTGCGCAACGGCTTCAGACGTTCGATACCACGCTCACGCGCGCCGAGCAGGACGCGCTCTGCGCGCTCGACCAGCGCATTGAGCAGGCGGCCCCGGAAGAGCGCGAGCGCTACAGGACGCTGGCGCATCAGTACCTCCTCTGGCTGCGGAGCCTTCCCGAGAAGAGCGTGCGCCCCTCCAGGCCGCGCCGCCGTCCGGCCGCATCGAGCTGGTCCGCAAGACACTCGCGCACGCTGCCCCGGTCGGCCCGAACCGGACCGACACGATCGCGACCTTGAGCCCGGTCCTCAATCCGCTCTCGCTGCTCGATCAGGCCCATTACATCGCGGTCTGGCTGGCCTTGACCGACGCCCAGAAAGCCGAGATCGACCGTGCGCCGGCCGTCGAGCGGTCCAAGCAACTTGAGCGGCTCGCGCGGCTGCTGAGCATCAAGGCCGAGCACCCGGCCCGGCTCAAACGCCTGGAGGAGGAGATCAAGCAGCGGCTGGCCGCCCGGCCGACAGAGGCGAAGAAGCCGGAACGACTCAAGGCCCAGGCCAAGGCGAATCTCGCCCGGTTGGCCGAGGAACGCTACATGATGGTGACCGAATTCGCCGCGGTCGCGCCGGCCGATCTGGAGCGGTTCACCGCCGCCATGCCCGGCTGGATCCTGGAATCGCTCGACGACCTGCCCCCCGCCGCGGCGCCGCCGGCTGACCATCCTCTATCGCACGGTCTTCCCCAGCGGCGAGATGCCCACGACCGCCCCGAAAGCCGCGCAAAACCGGCGGCCAGCCCGGCGAAAACCGGCCCCGGCACGACGTTCTAGCGTCGCTTCCTCCAGGCCCTACTCGCTGGCGCGTTGGGCTTTCCTGCATGAGGCCGCCCCCGTGTCCTCGTCTGATTCCGCGGATCTGGTCCTGATGCGTCGGGCGCTGGCCGAGGCCGAGCTCGGACGCGGCGCCGTCGAGCCCAACCCGATGGTGGGGGCGGTGGTGGTGCGCGAAGGCGTGATTGTCGGCGCGGGCCATCACGCGCGCTTCGGCGGACCGCACGCCGAGGTCGTAGCGCTGGCCGCCGCGGGCGACGCGGCCCGGGGGGCGAGCTTGTACGTCACCCTGGAGCCGTGCTGCCATCAGGGCAAGACCCCGCCCTGCACCGACGCCGTCCTGCGCGCGGGGGTGGCTCGCGTCGTGGCCGCCATGCGCGACCCGTTTCCCCAGGTCGCCGGGGGCGGTCTTGCACGCCTCCGCGCGGCCGGCGTGGCCGTCGAGACCGGCCTGGACGAGGCCGCCGCCCGCCGGCTCAATGCGCCTTATCTGAAACGGCTGGCGACCGGACGACCGTTTGTGATCGCCAAGTGGGCCATGACCCTCGATGGCAAGATGGCCTGCCGCAACGGCGCCAGCCGCTGGATCACCGGCGCGCGGCGCGGGCCCTGGTCCACGACATCCGGGCGCGCGTGGACGCCATCCTGGTCGGAATCGGCACCGCACTGGCCGACGACCCCGCGCTGACGGCGCGTCCGCCCGGTCCGCGCCGCGCCACCCGGATCGTGCTGGATAGTGCCGCCCGGCTGCCCACGTCGAGCCAGCTCGCCCAGACGGCGCCGCGTCATGCCCGTGCTGGTGGCCGTGACCGACCGCGCCCCGCGGAGCGCTGCCAGGCGCTCGCGGATCTGGGCTGCGAGATCCTCCGCTGTCCGGGTCCGGGACCGGTGCCGATCGTTCCGCTGCTCGATCAACTGGGCGCCGGGGCATGACGAATCTGCTCGTCGAGGGTGGCGGCCACGTGCTCGGCGCCTTTCTCGACGCGGGCGAGGTCGATGCCGTCGAGGTCTTCCTCGCGCCGATGCTCGAAGGCGGAGCGCACGCCTTCACGCCGTTTCGCGGCGCAGGCTGCACGCGCATGGCGGACGCCTTGCGGCTCGATCCGCTCGACATCCAGCAGCGCGACGGCGACATCCATCTGAGCGGCGTGATCCCCCGCCCCTGGCTCGTTCCTGAGATGGCTTGAACCACGCTGGGGGCGACGTTAGATTCAGAACCGTCGTTTTCACATCGATCCGCCCTTCCGAATGACGATCATGGTGCGGAGGCTCGCCTCCCCGTGCCCGGACGCCGTCGCGCCCCCGTTCGATCCAAGCCGGCCCCCCAGGTGGTGATCGGACGGATGAGCCTCTATCTTCGCCAGCTCGAGGCCTGCGCAGCGGGAGGGGCGCGAGACGATCTCCAGCCGCCAGCTCGGGACGGCGCTGGGCATCCATCATGCCCAGATCCGCAAGGACCTGACGCATTTCGGCCAGTTTGGCCACCCCGGCATCGGCTACCGGATCGCGGAGCTGATTTCGGACCTCCAGCGCATTCTGGGACTCGACCACGTCTGGCCGACGGCCCTGATCGGCCTGGGCAATCTGGGTCAGGCGCTCGTGCAGTACCGGGGTTTCCGCGAGCGCCGCTTCCAGATCGTCGCGCTGTTTGATCGGGACCATCGGAAGATTGGCCAGACGCACGCCGGTCTGGTGATCCGTCCCATCACCGACCTTCCCGCCGCGGCCGGAGCGCTGAACCTGGCGCTGGCGATCCTGTGCGTCCCGGCCGAGGCCGCGCAAGGCGTGGCGGACCGGATCGTCGCCAGCGGTATTGCCGGCATCCTCAATTTCGCACCCTGCCCTCTGAACGTGCCGTCCGCGGTGAGCGTCGTCGCGGTGGACCTGAGCGTCCAGCTTGAGCACCTCGCCTACAAGGTCCAGAACACCACGCCCCGGGACGCCTGGCGGCGACGATGAGGCGGGGTGACGCCTCTTGTGGAAGCCCGACGCGCCCGCGCGTGCATCTCCGGTCGGGTGGCTGGGGTCGGCGACGGCTTCCTTCACCACAGAGGCACCGAGAACACGGAGTTCTCACAGAGTCTTTTCTCTGTGTCCGCCTCGGTGTGCTCTGTGGCTCTGTGGTGAATCCGGCCGTCGCCGACCGGAGATGCACTCGCTGGCGCGTCGGGCTTCTCGACGCGGGGGCCGTGTGCTAAACTGACATGCTCTCTTACCCGGTGGTGAAATGGTATCACAGCAGGTTTTGGTCCTGCTTTTCCAGGTTCGAATCCTGGCCGGGTAGCTTCCAGGGCGCGGGCCGCGCGCGGCGCGCCCCATCACCTCCAGAAAATATCGTCGCCCTCTGTCTCGGACCGCGACTTGAGCAAGTCCTGCTGGTCGAGCTGCGCCTCGCGTTCGTTCATGAATTGCTTGCAGCGGCGGGAGACGGACAGGCACAAGAGCGTGACCTGGAACGCCAGGATGGTCTGAAACAGATACGAGATGAGGTGCAGCAGCAGGAGTTCGAGGTTGACCGGCCGGCCCTGCTGGGGCAGCCGCGGAGCCAGCGGCCAGCTCCACCGGGTTTGACCAAACAGCAGCAGCGCCCAGAGGAGAACGCCAATCGTCACGAGCACGCGAATCGAGCCCCCGACTCGGCCGGTCCGTCATCGCCGGCCTGATGCGCGACCTGCTCGGCGAGTGCCGCCGTCAGGAGCAGTTCGATCCAGCCGGTTCCCAGCGTGAGGAGCGTGATGAGCCAGCCGTGAGCCTCCACCGATCGCTCGGAAATGCCCAGCGCCTGGGCGTGTGAGAGCAGCCAGGTGCCGGCGTCCACCGCATCCAGGAGCACGAGCAGCCCCGCGCACCGCTGCCAGGAGGGATCGTCCCAGCGGCCGAGAAACAGGATCGCGCCCAGCAGACTGCCCCAGGTGATGACCGGCTCGATGCCCCAGATCCAGAATGGCTTGCCCAGCAGCCCCAGAAACTGATGCACGCCCAGCAGCGGGGCAAACTCGAGGGCGATGTTGGAAGCGCACAGCAATCCCAGAGCCAGGGCCGACAAGCCCAACGCCAGCCGACAGAGGCGCAGTCGAGGCAAGAGGGGATCATCCCAGAACGACCAGTGCATACAGCGCGTCCCGAACCAGCGAGAAGGGCCGGAAAACCAGGGTGGTCGGCCCCCATTATAGGGCGCCTCCAGCCGGGTGGCCAGCCGGGGAAGAGTCCTCACTGCGCAGGATCACCAGCGCCACGCGACCCCAGCCGCCGGCCGGCGCGGCCTCCCGACCGGCGTCGAGTTCCAGTTCGAGACCATTGCGGGAAGCGAGACTCTCCTCCAGCGGGATTTCCAGCGCACTGGCGCCGGGTGGAAGGTGCGCAGGACGCGCCCGTTGAGGCGCACCAGAATCAGACCGGGGACGGCCTCGAAACGCAGTCGGAGCTGTTCCCGGCGCGAGTCGAGGCGGGGGGTCTGGAAGTGCCGGGTCAAACGCGCAGGGCGTGCTTGTCCCGGCGGCCAGCAGGCGGGCAGGTTCACGCGGCGCGGACCGTCGGGGAACGTCCCGGTCCAGCCGGCGCAGGCGGATCAAGTGCTCGGGCATGCGTTCCAGCCTTTGAGAGACTGTCCGAGAGCGGATGGGCAGGCGCAAGCCGACCCTGCGGGCGGCACGCCCCGTTCACCGGCCCGTTGAAGGTTTGGTATGGTCAGCCGTGTCCAAGCGGGTTATAGTCACAATCACCTGACGCGCCACGGGTTTCCTGTCGTGTTGCTGGGCTGCGCAAGCGGGGCGAGTGCGGGACCCCGCCGGAATCGCTCCCCTCTCACACGATAACCTGCCTTGAACCACGCGCCGATCGCTCCCGGAGAACGCTCGACGCGACCCGAGGTCTGCGCCCCGTGCCGGATCGCCGCGTGCATCCGGCATCCTTTTGTTTCGCCGCCCGCCTGCTGTCGGACAGTCGTCGTTGACCATGAGTAGTAGTAACGGACATTTGACCCATGCCGACGCCCCGATCCGTACGCTGACCGGCGTGCAGGTGATCGGCACCGGCAGCTATGTGCCCGAGCAGGTCGTCACCAACGACGATCTGCACGCCCTGCACGGCTTCGACCCCGAGTGGATCATCAACCGCACGGGGATTCGCGAGCGCCGGTTTGCCCCGCCCCATCAGGCCACCAGCGACCTGTGCACGCACGCCGCGGCCCGCTGCCTGCAAGCCGCCTGTTGCGATCCGAGCGAGGTGGACTTGCTCATCGTGGGCACGATGACGCCCGACATGTGTTTTCCCTCGACGGCGTGCATGGTGCAGGACCGTCTCAAGCTGCCCTGTCCGGCGTTTGACCTCCAGGCGGCCTGTGCCGGGTTCATCTATCGCGCTCTGCACGGCCGCCCAGTTTGTCGCGGCCGGCACCAGCCGGCGCCGCTGGTCATCGGCGGCGATTGTAACAGCCGGGTCATCAATCCGCGCGACCAGAAGAGTTACCCGTTGTTCGGCGACGGTGCGGGCGCGTGCGTGCTCGCGCCGGGCGAGGCCGATCAGGGCATGCTCGCCTATCAGCTTGGGGCCGACGGCTCGGGGGGCGACTTGCTCAACCGTCCCGCGTGCGGCAGCCGCATGCCGCCCTCGGCCGAGGCGATCGAGCAGGGGCTGCACTACTTGACCATGGACGGCAAGGCCATTTTCAAGTGGGCGGTGCGCACGCTGGCGGACTCGACCCAGGCGGTGCTGACCGCCGCGGGCCGGACCGTCGCCGACATGCGCTGGTTCCTGCCCCACCAGGCCAACGTGCGGATCATCCACGCCGCCAGCGACGTTCTCGGTTTCGACCGGGCTTCCGTCTTCAAGAACCTCGATCGCTACGGCAATACCTCGGGCGGCTCCATTCCCATCGCGCTCGATGAAGCCTTTCGCCAGGGTCTGATCCACCGCGGCGACGAGCTGATCATTGCGGGCTTCGGCGCCGGCTTGACCTGGGGCACGGCGCTGTGGCGGTGGTGATCGTCTTCGTAGGGTGGGCTCGGCCCACCGTCTGATTTCCCGGAAAGGTGGGCCGAGCCCACCCTACGAAGACGGCTGCTCACAGTCCGAGATTGACCGAGTCCACCCGCTTGGGAGCCTCGGGCGGCGGCAGGTAACCGTGCTTGATCTTGGCGAAGAAGCCGGAGCCGGCGTTATTCAGGATCGTCCGCTGACCGCCGGTGTACAGGGCGCCTTGCTGGAGGTTGCCCCGGATGACGCCGGGGCCGGCCTGGTTGTCGGTGGTCTGGGTAGCGGGATTGAACTGGCCGTAGAAGCCGCTCGCTCCCGGACGCCACGTGGCCGAGACCACGCTGTCGATCAGGTTGCCCCGGATGCGGAGCGGGCCGATCGAGCTGGCTTGCCGCACCGGTTCGAGGCCCTGGACGAACGAGTTGTAATTGGCGCCAGCCTTGATCTCGGTGCCAAACAGGTTGCCCACGATATCGACCTTGCCGATCGAGCCGTCGGTGAGGACGCCCGCGTTGGTCATGGCCGCGCCCGGCCGGGTGAAGTAGCGCGTCGAGCCGACGCGGACCTGGGCGAAATCGGGGTCTTGCACCGGCTGGAAGGTCGTGTTGGCGGCGCCCGCCGTGAGCGAGCCGATCTGGTGCGTGGCGATCAGGCCGCCATACAGGCCAAAGGCCGGATATCCATACGCCGACACCGGCGCGCCGAGCAGGCTGCCCCCGGGCAGCCCGGTCTGGTATCCGGTCGGATCGCCCAGACCTCTCAGCAGCCGGATGCGGCCGATGTTGCCCTGGCTGACATCCAGCCCCAGGCCATCGGTCACGCCGCCGACGGTGATCGATCCCAGGTGGTCCAGCCCGGTCAGGCCGCTGGAGAAGGCCGCGTCGTTCTGCTGCGCGACGGTCGAGGCCGGCAGGCCGGTCGCCGGGTCCAGGCTCATCGCCCCGCGCGAGAAGGTCGTGTTGCGCAGCGAGCCGACCGCCTTGACCGAGTCGATCCCCAGCGCCTGGATGGCGGTGCGGCCGGTGGTGGTCGTCTGCGGGAAGTACGCGTACTGGAAGCCCGCCGAGTCGAGCGGCGACTGGGTGGCCGACACCATCTCCAGCCCATGGAGCTGGCCGTTGACGAGGATGTTGACCGTCGGCGCCGTGGCCGGCACTCCCGCGGGCGCGAGGACCGGATTGGGCTGCGCCTGGGCGTAATCGGTGATCGTGTTGAAGATGCTCGCGATCCGGATCGTCGGCTTGAACGCCAACGGATGCGCCGCATCGCCGATCATGATGGTGAAGGGCAGCTCGGCCGGCGTGCCGTTCGTCCCGGTGCTGACCGGGGCGATGATGTTGTTGAATTGCAGATACCGCACGCCGCCCGGCAGGTCGATCTCGGGGATCGTCTGGGTCTGGTCGATGGGGGGCGTCACGGTGCGTGCCAGGTTGAAGCCGTTGAGCACGATCGAGGCGACCCCGTTCTCGCTGATCAAGTGGTTGAAGACGACCGTACCGTCGGTCTCCAGTCTCGGGGAGGCCACGACGTTGCCCGTGACGTAGGTCAGGTTGGGATCGGTGCCGATCAATTGGATGGTGTTGATATCATCGTCCAGAGCGCCATCGTTGGGCGTGGCATCGGTCACGATCACGGCGCCGGGGCCGTGCACGGTGATCTGCCACTCGTTGCCCTGGCGATCCTTGCCCGTGAGGATCTTCCCATCGTTATCCAGGAAGGACAACGCGCGCTGGTTGGTCCCGGTCGGGTGATTGGCAAAGACCGCTGCCGTCGTGCCCACGCCATTATTGGGGATGAGCAGCGTGGGGGTGAGGATCTTGGGCAGAGCGTTTGAGAGCAATTGCCGCGATTCCAGTTGCTCCAGACCCGATTCCAGCCGGTGCCGTGCCGGATGGACCCGGTCGGGCCGCCTCCGCCTGAATGGGCGCATTCGGAAGACTCCCTTCGCGAGACCTTCCTGGGGTGGTCCGTCCTCTCCCGGTCCCATCCTGAAGACCCGGGCACTCCTGACGGATCGTGGCGACGGCACGGCTGCGCACGGTCAGGCCGACCGAACGGAGTCCCATACCTTTCGGCGCACCGATCTCGAAACTGCTGTATTGACTCGACCCCGGACCCCAGACGGCTTGACCCCCGCGCGGGCGTACCGCCGCGCGCAGGTCCGCATGGACCGCGCACAGCGATTCCAGGACCGGCGCCGGGCGTTCCTGCCGGGGCAATGCTGCCAGCGACGCCGATTCTCCGAGCGGCGGGCACCGCCCACTTCTATGTAGTGGCGGCCGTCCCGGCCGCTCCGGAACCCTGAACCGGAGCGGCCGGGACGGCCGCCACTACACAGAAAGGCCGCTCTGCACCCTTTTCGGTACACTACACCCGTTCAGTGCGCGCGCCAATCGCGGGGGATGGAGACGTCGCGGATCGTCTGGACCACGCCCAACTGGTGCCGGTTCAGCTCCGCCCGGAGCCGCCGGAAGGCTTCATCCGCCTTCACGGCGGAGGCGAACGTCAGCCAACCGGTGAAGCGGCCTTCCTCAACCTGCGACCAGTGCGAGAGAGGCCGGCTCGCGCGCGACGCGACCCGGAACGCATCGGCCACCTCGCGCCGGAGGCGATCGGCGTCCAGCGCGGCCGGCAGGGGCTCCCAGCCGCTTGGCCAGCTCACGTTCAGCGTGCAACTGAGGTTCCGGTCCTCGTCCGTGGCCATGAGCACTCCCAGCGCGGCGTCGAGCTCGAAGCGGATCAAGAGCATCTCGACCGCGATCAAGCGTTCGGTCGGGATGTCTCGATCCCGGAGGCCGGCGCGGGTCTCCGCGTCTTCCGCGGCGGGGGACTGGGATACGCCCTCCCCGGCCGCCGGATCGACGGGTCCCGGGGCGCGCGGCGCAGCTCCTCGCTGGCCCGGCCGATCACCCGCGCCGTGCACGCCAATTCATAGGAACGCGCCAGCACCCGAAACGCCCAGGTCTCGCCGCCGACGTCCGGATGGTGGATCTTGCTCTTGGCACGATAAGCGGTCTGGATCTCCGCCAGCGTGGCTTCCGGCGTGATGCCCAGCACCTCGAGCGGATCAATCCAAAACATCGAGGTCACGCGCAGCCTCCGGTTCCCCACGGACTCAAGGAAACACCCGCCGATCACGAGAGTTCGCCGAGTCCCGGGGGAGACGCAGGCGCCTCGGGAGGGGTGCCAAGCACCAAGGCATAGGCGGTCGCATACGTGCGGCAGTGGGAGATGGAGACCAGGATGTCCACGGCGCCCCGGCGGACCGCCAGGTCGCGCACTTCGCCACGCACGAACGCGCGCGGTTGTCCCTGGGTATCGTTTCGCACCTCGAGGTCCGTCCAGGACAGCCCGCGGCGCCAACCCGTCCCCAGCGCCTTGAGGATCGCCTCCTTGGCCGCCCAGCGCCCCGCGAAATGTTCCAGGGCGCGGCGGCGTGCCTGGCAATAGCGAATCTCCCGGTCGGTATAGATCCGACGCAAGAACAACTCGCCGTATTGCTCGATCATCCGGCCAATGCGCGGACACTCCACGATGTCGGTGCCGATCCCCAGGATGTGCATGCGAACGATCTTGTAGGGTAGGCTTTAGCCTGCCAATCCCATTCGACATGGAATGATTTTGGCAGGCTAAAGCCTACCCTACAAGAGCCGTTGCCCGCACTTCTGGTACACTGTCTCAGCCCGCGTCATGACTGAGCGTGAACTGCTGGAAGCGGATCTTCTTCGGGATCGGACCCGTCGACGAGAACAGCTCGGTCAAGAGGTCGCCGAACTGTTCGGCGCGGACGCTGTAGAAGTTGTGCTTGCCCTCGCGGCGGGACTCGATCAGGCTCGAGACCCGCAGCAAGGCCAGGTGATGGCTCACGGCGGGCTGGCTCTGGCCCAGCCGGGCGCACAGGTCGGTGACGTGCAGCTCCCCCGCCTGGGCCAGGTAGAGAAGAATGCGGAGCCGGGTCTCGTCGCTCAGAAGCTTGAAGACCTGCGCCAGGTCGCGAACCGTCTGGTCCGAAACGCTGGGGAGGGCCGTCATGGTCTGACCGTTGCCGTCGGGCCGGCGCGTGGTGGTTTTGCGTGGCATGGGGAGAATCCTGTCAAGAAAGAGACTGGGCGAGTGAAACCGTTTCACGCGTCCCACGGGGAAAGCAGGAACTCATTCGGGCATGGATGCCGGCTCGATCACGTCGAGGACCGGCGGGCTGGAAACCTCAGTGCGAACCCGATCCTGACGCGGCTGGCACCCACCCCGATCCGTGGCATACGACGGATGAGGCAGTCCTTGGCCCACAAGCGGGGTGCCGAGCTCGCGAATAGAATCACCGAAAATGCATCTTCATTCTATGGCTACGTGATTGGGAGTCAACGATGGGGCCATCCAAAAACGCCACGAGCGCTGGATCGCACTCACGCGTCCGCCGGGAGCAGCCCGTAACGGACCAGGGAGTCGCGGATCGCCAGCCGGCCGCGGTCGTCCGGAGGGCAGAGCGGGAGCCGCAAGTCGCCCGACACGCGGCCCAGCAGTGCCAGGGCCGTCTTGACCGGGATGGGATTGGTCGCGACGCCGAGCAGGTCCCGGCAGAGTGGGAATAGCCGGAGATGAAGTCGCCGCGCCTCGTCGAGGCGGCCCTCTTGGAAGGCGGCGATCAGCGTCATCACGTCGCGCGGCACGAGGTTGGCCACCACGGAGACCACCCCCTCCGCGCCGACGGCCAGCATCGGCAGGGTCAGGCTATCGTCGCCGGAAAGGACCGTCAGGTTTGTCCGGAGCAGGATCTCGCTGACCTGGTCCAGCGAGCCGCTCGCCTCCTTGACCCCCACGATCGGCCCGAGCGCCGAGAGTCGCTCGATCGTCGCCGGCTCGACGTTCCGTCCCGTCCGGCCGGGGATGTTGTACAAGACCTGCGGCAGATCGACCGCCTCGGCGACCGCCGCGAAATGCGCGTACAGACCCTCCTGGGTCGGACGATTATAGTACGGCGCGACCAGCAGCGCCGCCGTCGCTCCCGCGCGGGCGGCGAAGCGGGTCAGCCGGATCGCCTCGCTGGTCGCGTTCGAGCCGGTGCCGGCCAGCACCCGAACCCGGCCCGCTGCCTGCTCGACCACGGTGGCGATGACGCGCTCGTGCTCATCGTGACTGAGCGTCGGCGATTCGCCCGTCGTTCCTACCGGCGCGAGCACGGGCGTGCCCTGTTCGACGTGCCAGTCCACCAGCCGGCGCAGCGCCTCGTAATCGACGTCCCCTCCCCGAAAGGGGGTCACCAGGGCCACCGTGCAGCCCGCGAACAACTGACCTTTCGACGGCATGCTTGCCTCTTCCTCCAGAGTCCGGCCGCGAAAGCTCAGCCAGCCGGAGTCGGTGCGAAACACAATTCCGGGGGCACTCCTGGAGAAGCCGCCCCGGAGTCGAAACAAAAGGTTAACAGGGGGGAATACAGATCGAATCCATCATAGACTGTTTCATTTCGCGAACGGCCCGTTCCAGACCGACGAGCACGGCGCGGGACACGATGCTGTGGCCGATGTTGGACTCCGCCATGTGCGGCAGGCGCGCCACGTCGCCCGTATTGTGGTAATTCAGGCCATGGCCGGCATGCAGCGCCAGCCCGGCCGCGACCGCCGCCGCGCCGGCGCGGGCGAGGGCGTCGAGCTCGCGCCGGCGATCCGTTTCGGTGCGCGCGCCCGCGTAACGGCCCGTGTGCAGCTCGACCGCCGCCGCCCCCAGCTCAGCACCGGCCGCGACCTGCGCCTCGTCGGGATCGATGAACAGGCTCACGGCGATGCCCGCGTCCCGGCAACGCTGGATCGCCTCCGCCACGCCGGACCGATGCGCGCGCACGTCCAGCCCGCCTTCGGTCGTGAGCTCTTGACGACGCTCGGGGACCAGCGTCACCTGATCGGGCAGGATGCCGACGGCGATGGCGAGGATCTCCGGCGCCAGGGCCGCCTCGAGGTTCAACCGCGTGCGCACCGTCTCCCGTAAGAGACGCACGTCCCGGTCCTGAATATGACGGCGGTCTTCGCGCAGGTGCACGGTGATCCCGTCGGCCCCGCCCAGCTCGGCGAGTACCGCGGCGGCCACCGGGTCGGGCTCCACGCCACCCCGGGCCTGTCGCAACGTCGCGATATGATCAATATTCACGCCAAGTCGCAACACGTCACCAGTGAGGGCATCTATGTGAATGAAACGAGCCTTTGTTCATCTCGGTAAGTCCATGATTACTGTACCCCATCGCCTGCATCGTTTCAATACCAGCGACCGGTATCCCCGACAAAAAGACGGATTCTTCTGATTCTCAGGGATATTTCCCGGTCTCTTTCTCAGGGTTATTCCTTAGCCGCCGATGGGACGCAGGCCGGCCTTGGCCAGGATGAATGTCCGTTCGCCGCCAACGACAAAGGCGACCCGACCCTTGCGATTGGGCCCCGCGCCGTCGATGGCCATGATGCGGCCCAGCCCGTATTCCGGATGCACGACCCGCAGGCCCGGCCGGAAGACCGACAGATCGTCCGCCCCGTCAGGATCGCGCCCCGCCCCGCCAGATCCGCGGCCGTCACCAGCCGGAACCCCGCGCTGGCCGACATGCGGGGACGTTCGAAAGTCGGGAAAGAGGCGCTCCGGGTCGTGTCGCGCACGTCGAGGGCCTCGGCCGGCAGCTCGCGCAGAAACGGCGACGGGATCGCGGCGTTGCGCTGGCCGCGGAACTCGCGCACCCGGCAGTGGCTCAGATAAAGTTCCTCGCGGGCGCGGGTGATCCCCACAAAAAAGAGCCGCCGTTCTTCCTCCAGCTCGGCCCCCGACTCGCCCGCGCGGGCATGCGGTAAGAGACCCTGTTCCAGCCCGACGATGAACACGACCGGGAATTCCAGGCCCTTGGCGGCGTGCAGCGTCATCAGGGCGACGGACCCGGCGTCGTCCTGCCAGCGGTCCACGGCCGAGGCCAGGCTGATCTCCTCGAGGAACTCGATCGCGGTCTCGCCCGGATGCTCGTGGTCGAACTGCCGCGCCGCCGAGACCAGCTCATCGACGTTCGCCAGGCGGTCCTCCCCTTCCGATTTCGCCTCCGTCCTGAGGTGGGCGTGGTAGCCGGTCAGGGCCAGCAGCTTGCGCAGCACTTCCTCGGCCGGGTGGTCGCGCAAGGCCGCCAGCGCGTCGATGATCCGGACGAAATCCCCCAGCGAGCGGGCGGCTTTCTCCTTGATGACGGCGATGGACGCGGCCTCCCGCGCCATGGCCAGCAGGGGCAGATTGCGATCGCGGGCGCCTTGGGCCAGCCGGTCGAGCGTCACCTTGCCCAGCCCCCGGGGCGGCATGTTCACGACGCGCAGGAAGGCCAGATCGTCCCGTGGGTTGGATAAAAGTTTCAGGTAGGCCAGGACGTCCTTGATCTCCTGGCGTTCATAAAACGCCACGCCGCCGACGATCTGGTACGGGATCTGCGCGGCCCGGAAGGCCATCTCCAGGTGCCGCGTCAGGGCCGTCACCCGGCAGAAGACGGCGATGTCGCGGAACGACCGGCTCCCTTCCCGCACCAGCTCGACGACCTTCGAGGCCACGCCCTGAGCCTCCTCGGTTTCGGAACCGTGAATCGTCAGCGTGACGGGCGGCCCCTCGGCGTTCTCCGTGGTCAGCGCCTTGGGCTTGCGCCTCTTGTTGTGCCGGATCAGATGATCGGCGACCTGGAGGATTTTCTTGGTGCTGCGATAATTCCGCTCCAGCTTGACGACCTTGCAGCCCGGAAAGTCGCGCTCGAACTCCAGGATGTTATTCAGATTCGCGCCCCGCCAGCCATAAATCGATTGATCCGGATCGCCGGTGACGCCCAGGTTGGGGTGGTCCACCGATAAGGCCCGCAAGATGGCGTACTGCGCGAGGTTGGTGTCCTGGTATTCATCCACCAGGACGTATCGGTACCGTGCATCCAGGGTCGCACGCACTTCGGGGTGCTTTCGCAAGATGGTGACGACGTGGACCAGGAGATCATCGAAATCCACCGCCGACGCGGCGCGCATCGCCTCCTCGTAGGCTGGTACCACTTGCGCAGCCACAGCGGCGATATGATCATCAACGTCGCTGCGGGGCCGCAGCGTGCGCAGATCGTTCTTGGCCCGGCTCAGAACGTTTTCCACTCGCTCCGCGGAAGCCCCCATGCTCTCGAGTCCGAGCCGTTCCATGACGGCCTTGATCACGCGCAGCCGGTCGGCCTGATCGTAAATCGTAAAGCGCGGCTCCAGCCCGACAAGCGGCGCGTACTGGCGCAGCAGCCGGGCGCATAATCCGTGAAACGTGCCGATCCAGACGCCCGCGCCGGGCACGAGCGCCTCGACCCGTTCGCGCATCTCGCCCGCCGCCTTGTTGGTGAACGTCAGCGCCAGGATCGACCGCCCCGGTATACCGGTCGCGAGCAGATGGGCCACGCGCCGGGTAATGACCCGCGTCTTGCCCGACCCCGCGCCGGCCAGAACCAGCAAGGGACCCTCGACGTGACGGACAGCCTCGCGCTGGGGAACGGTCAGATCGGCGAACTGATCCATTGCGATTCCATTCTAGAGACGGCGAGCAAGCGGGACGAGAAGCGCACAGCAGTTTACCCGAAGTCGGCGACGGATGCGACGCGGGCTGACCCAACTAGCCTTGGCGGTGCTGCGTTCGGTAGAATGACTGGCGAGTTGTGGACCACCGTATCCCGTTCGACATGGAGTCGATGATGCCCGGCCTCAGACTTAAGTCACTGCGTTACACGGAAATGCTGGGCCAACCGAAGGAGTGGACGCTTGACAGACTGAGTCTCGGTCAGACGAACCTCATCGTCGGCACCAACGCCACGGGCAAGACACGCGTGATGAATGTTGTCCGGAGTCTGGCAAGACTCTTTGTGCCAGAGCCGAAGTTCCGCGTCAATAACTGCGGCTATGACCTGGTCTTCGACCACGACGGCCGTGAGTACGGCTACATTCTCGGCATGGAGGGTGGGAAGGTGGTGAAGGAGGAGGTCCGCAACGGCGTTGCCGAGGATCCCGTTCTTCTCAGGCACCCGAACGGCGAGGTTGAAATCTACACCGAGCAGGAGAAGAAGAAGCTTCGCTTCCAGCCCCCAGAGAATGAACCAGCAGCTCTCGCCCGCCGTGACTCGCTCCAGCACAAGTTTCTCGAGCCGCTTCATGCGTGGGCCATGGCCGTCCGCCACTATTCCTTCGGCGCCTCGATGGGCAAGGATTCCGCATTTCTTCCGATCAAAAACGGCCCCGAGGCGGACGAACGTGATTCCTCTCAGGTGGTCCCGATCTTCCAGAAGGGCCGGGAGCTTTACAAAGAGTCATTTGTCAATGCGATCTTTCAGGATATGGCGAGGCTGCAATACGATCTGGAGAAGATCGATGTGGTCGAGCCGGAAACCCTGAAGGTGCTTCGGGATGGGATCCCGACCAGCGTCGTCGTGATGGGGGTGCGCGAGCGAGGCATCGACGGGATGATCGAACAGAACGAAATCTCTCAGGGCATGTTCCGTGCGCTTTCCATCTTGATCCAGGTTAACTATTCGCAGATGTCCGGCGGCGCGAACTGTATCCTGATCGACGACATAGGCGAAGGGCTGGATTTCGAGCGGTCCACCGAACTCATCAACATTCTGCTGGAGAAGGCAAAGGAATCGTCGTTTCAGCTCGTCATGGCGACGAACGATCGGTTCGTCATGAACAGCGTCCCGCTCGAAGCTTGGTCCGTCCTCCAGCGAACCGGTGGGCATGTCCAAGTCCGGAACTACGAGAATTCGAAGAAGCATTTCGACCAATTCAAGCTCACCGGCCTGAATAATTTTGATTTCCTTCGGTACAATTTCCTCAACGAAGACCCGGATGAGGTCTTCGAAGAAGTCGGCGCTGACAAGGCGGAATGACGGGGCATCGTGGAACCCCCCTGGATGAAAAAACTCGCCATCTTCGTAGAGGGCAAGACGGAGCGTGTCTTCGTCGAGAAGCTAATCCGGCTGATGATCGACGTGAAGAAGTTGAACATCGCCGTTTTCCAAGCAATGGGCGGTAGCCCCTGTCTGCCGCGCAGGATCGTTCTGATCTACAAGACTCCCGACGACGTTGTCCAAGAGTTTTACGTCCAGATCGTCGAAAGCTGTAACGACGAGCGTGTCGCGAGCGACGTACGAGATTCCTATGACGGTCTGATGCGAGCGGGTTTCTCCGCAGTCGTCGGCATTCGAGACGTTTACCCGCGGGCCACACTGGACAAACTGCCAGAACTCCGTCGCGCATTGCGGTACCGGATCAAGACGAAGCCCGTGGACCCCGTACTCGTGCTCGGTGTGATGGAAGTCGAGGCGTGGTTTCTGAGCGAATACCATCACTTCCCGCACATCCACCCCCAAATCGACTGCCCCCGGATCTCAGCAACGTTCCACTTCGATCCGAGCACCGACGACATGCAGCTTCGGCTCTGCCCAGCCGACGACCTTCACGCTATCTACCAACTTGAAGGACTGGCCTACAGGAAGACGAGCAACCACATCCAACGAACTGTTGATGTGCTCGACTACGGGTATATCTACTATGACATGGTTGAGAGATTCGAGGATCTCAAAACGTTAGTGGACACTCTGGGTCAATTCTTCACGGTGCCAGCGTGATGCCTTGGTCCATCTTGAGCGCGATCGCACCCTCGCCCAGTTCCCAGGCTGGTTGCGGTGCAGCCGGACATCGGCTTGGAGTTGCCAGAGCTTCTCACCCTTCAGTCGCGTCGCCCCGATGAGCTTGAGCTGTCGCGATGGAAGCCCAGCCCAATGCACAAGCTGGGATTCGGTGATCGAGAAGTTGTGGCTGTGTCCGGAATCCAGGATGGCCGGAAAGGGATGTGAGGCGTTCATACTCGTCCAGACAAAGATCTGGAACCGCTTGATCGTGACCGCCTCGGTTCCGACAAGAAGCGTCTCCGGCTCGTCGCCGATCGGCAGCCTATCGAGGATCTTCATCGATGGGCTCGAAGTCGTCGATCTCGAAGAACGACGGATCGATCTCCTCCGCCAGGAGTAAGTGACGCATCCGGTCGTAGACATCAGCGCGGAGGACGACGTACTCTCGTCGCGTCTCAGGGTCTTCAAGTCGGACAGGCGCGCCGTCCACCTGCTCGATCGCCTGCCGCTGCTCGGGGGTGATGGCGATCATGATCCCTCCTGAAAAGTCTATTCTACCCGCTATCGGCCGGGAGGAGGATCCCTCACAATCCACGGGGCGCGGTCCAATCCCGGCGCCGGCGTGCGCTTTGGGTGATCGCTTGACGGGCCGGTCACGATTCTGATGGGGAACGACCGCGCCTCCGTCGTTCCTTGGTCTTTGACAAGCCGGTCCACAGCCCGCCGCGACCAGGATTCCCCGCGCGCCAAACGAACCCAACGCCCCTTGACTGTGTCCCACAAACCAGGTGTCACGCCCGACAATCGGTCTTTCCGGACCTTGGGGCATGCCCCATGGCGACTTCCAAGCCATCTCGGAAAGCGGTCGATAATGACGCAGCACAAGAGGTTATGGCATCACAGACGAGCCTATGACCGGTTCGCACCACGTTGCCACGTGCCGCCGACGCCCTGCGCTCCCCGAATCTGGCCTGTCCCGGAAAATCTCATTCCGAAATAATGGAAAGCAAGGCCGGTAGCACGCCGGAGGATCGTGCGTGTTGCGCCGGCGGGACCGAATATTGCGGAACAAGGCGGGGCCATGAGCGATTCCACGACACCGGAGCGGACGATCGACGGCGAGACCCGCGAGCCTTTCACGATCGACGTGGCCGCGCGGGTCAAGAGCCTGCCGCCGTACCTGTTCGGCAAGATCAACGAGCTGAAGTACCGCAAGCGGCGCGACGGGATCGACGTGATCGACCTGGGCATGGGCAATCCCACCGACCCGCCCGAGGAGTGGGTCATCGACAAGCTCTGCGAGGCCGCGCGCGACTCGCGGAACCACCGCTACAGCGTCGCCACCGGCGTCTACAACCTGCGCCGCGAGGTCGCCGCAGCGCTACGAGTCGCGGTTCGGCGTCAGCCTCGACCCCGACCACGAGGTCGTCGCCACGATCGGCTCGAAGGAGGGCTTCAGCCACATGTGCCTGGCCCTCCTGGGGCCGGGCGACACGGCGCTGGTCCCGGCGCCGAGCTTCCCGATCCACATCCACGCCGATCGCGCTGGCCTCGGCCAACGTGATCGCGCTCGACGTCCGCGACTCCGCAGGCGTTCCTGGCCAACATCGCCCGGGTCTGCGAGAGCCTGTATCCCCGGCCCAAGATCCTGGTCCTCAACTATCCCGCACAACCCGACGGCGACGGTCGTCGAGCCGGCCGTTCTTCGAGGAGATCGTCGCGCTGGCCAAGAAGTACCGCTTCTTCGTGATCCACGACTTCGCCTACGGCGACATCGGCTTCGACGGCTATCAGCCGCCGAGCTTCCTGTCGGTCGAAGGGGGCCAAGGAGCGTCGGCTGCGAGTTCACGACGATGTCCAAGGGCTACAACATGGCCGGCTGGCGGGTCGGCTTCGCCGCCGGCAACCGCGACATGCTCGGCGCCCTCAAGGCGATCAAGGGCTATTACGACTACGGGATCTTCCAGGCCGTGCAGATCGCCGCGATCGTGGCCCTGCGGCACGGCGAGGCAGGGCGGCTGGCCCAGGTCGCCGAGTACCAGACGCGCCGCGACGTCCTGGTCGAGCGGCCTGAACGCGGCTCGGCTGGGACGTCGAGACGCCCAAGGCCGGGCATGTTCGTCTGGGCGCCGATGCCCGAGCCCTGGCGGTCGCAGATGGGCTCGATCGACTTCGCCATGAAGCTGCTGGAGGAAGCCAACGTGGCCGTCAGCCCCGGCCGCGGCTTCGGCGAGACCGGCGAAGGCTTCCTCCGGCTCGCCCTGGTCGAGAACGCGCAGCGGCTCCGCCAGGCCGTCCGGCAGATCGGCCGCTGCCTGCGGGCGGTGGAAACGACGGGCCGCTGAGGGCCGGATTCACCACAGAGGCACGGAGAACACAGAGAAACGCCTTCCTCTGTGTCACAAACCTGGAGAACCTTGCTCTTTCAGCAAGTTTACCTGCGCGATACGCCGGTACACCGAGCGATTGGCGACGACTACATCATCCAGGCATTCGAGTTTCGCGCATGCGGCCGACCCCGACGCCGAGTTGTATTACAACGACTACGGCAGCGAGGGCGCGCCGAAGCGCGAGAAGACGATCCGCCTGATCCGCGAGTTGAAGGCCGCGGGCGTGCGCCTCGATGCGGTGGGGATCCAGTCTCACCTGACGCTGCAAGAGCCCCAACGCGCCCGATCGGCTGGACCAGGCGATCACGGCTTATGCCGCCGAGGGCGTGAATGTCGTGCTCAGCGCGCTCGACGTGGACGTGATACCGCGCAGCACCCGCGGCGCCGACGTCGCCGCCCGCGAGCGGGGCGGGGCAGACCCGTATCGGAACGGCCTGCCGCGGGAGGTGGCCGCGGCGCAGGCCAAGTTCTACCGGCGGATCTTCGAGGTCGTCTTGAAGCACCCCGGCGTGCTCACGCGCGTCACCTTCTGGGGCACGCATGACGGAGCGTCCTGGCTGAACTTCTGGCCGGCATTCCGTAAGCCTTCGCCCAACCCGTTTTCTCGGGCCGATTGCTCTTTCATCAAGCGATAGCTTTGGGGTACAAGCGGTTCCGTCATGGAAGGCACGCTTGTCGACCCACCTCCGGCCACTGAGCCGGCTGATTTGTCCGAACTGGTGCGGCAACTTCGTCGCGAAGTGCTCGAGCTGCGCCAGGAAGTCGACCGACCTGCGGCGCGAGAACTCCGAACTGCGGCAACAGGTCGGGTATTGGAAGGCGATGCACGCTCGGGCCGTGCAGCGGGCCGAGCAACTCGAAGCCGAGGTCGAGGAACTGCGCGGCGAGAACCGCAAGCTCCAAGATCAACTCTTCGGTCGAAAGAGCGAAAAAGCTTCGTCCCAGGACCGCTCGAATCGTCTCGAAGGCGAAGACGGGTCGGCACCGTCCACGCCGCCCAAGCGGGGTCAGCGGAAGGATCGGCCCGGTCCGAGCACGGCGGGACTACAGCCACTTGCCCGTGGTCGAGGAACTCCGCGAGTTGCCCGAAGACCAGCGTGTTTGCCCGCAGTGCGGCGCGGCGCTGTCGCCCAGCGACACCGAGGATTCCGAGCAGATCGAGATCGAGGTCCGCGCCGTATCGCCGGCGCATCCGACGGCGCCGTTACCAGCGGACCTGCTCCTGCGCGAACTGTCCTGCGAACCGTCACCGCCCCGCCCGCACCCAAGCTGATCCCCAAGGGTTGCTGGGGGTGTCGGTGTGGGTGGAGATCCTGCTCGACAAGTTCTTCAGCCACCGGCCCACGGAACGCTTGCTGGGCCAGTGGCGGTTGCTGGGTCTCGACGTGGCGGCGGGCACCGTGGCCGGTGGCCTGGAACGCCTCGAACCGTTGTTTCAGCCGCTGTACGAGGCCCTGCTCCAGCGGAATGCCGAATCGACCTTCGCCCAGGCCGATGAGACGCGCTGGATGGTCTTCATCGTCCTGGAAGGCAAGACGGGCCATCGCTGGTGGCTGTGGGTCTTTCTGGGCGAGGACACGGTGGTCTTTCGCCTCGATCCCACCCGCAGCCACGACGTGCCCGAGGGCCACTTCCCGGCGGATGCCCGTGTGGTCTGATGGTCGACCGCTACTCAGCGTACAAGGCCATGGCCCAGGTGAAGCTGGGAACCGTGGTGCTGGCCTTCTGCTGGGCGCACGTGCGGCGCGACTTCGTCACGGTCGGCAAGAGCGGGCCGGAGCACAAGGAGTGGGCCCTGGCCTGGCTGCGCCGGATTCGCGCGTTGTACCGTCACGATCGTGGCCGTCGCCACGCCCAGGCGGGCAGCGGCGCATTCACCGCAGCCGACATGGAACTGCGACACCTCGTGGCGACCATGCAGGCCCAGGTCGATGCGGAGTTAGCGGACCCGAAACTACCGACACCCTGTCGCAAGGTCCTGGAGAGTCTTCAGGAACACTGGGACGGCCTGACCCGCTTCCTGGACGATCCGCGGATCCCGCTGGACAACAACGCCTCCGAGCGTCAGGTGCGTGGTCAGGGTTTACGCATCAGCCTGGGCTGTCTGGGTGCTCTGGGAAATTGCGACTCGCCTCTGTTGTCCAGTCCGGCTGGCAGGGTATCGGACGGCTTTTGTAGCATCGACCACCTGGAGATTTCGACTTCTTCAGGGATGTCCACGCGAGGACCGTCGGCTCAGACACGACCGCCATGACTCCGGCCAGCAACCCGGTCTCCATCCTCGATCATTTCGCGGACTTGCCCGATCCCCGCCGCGAACAGGGGCGAATCCACCGACTCGATGAGATCGTCTTCATCGCCACCTGCGCTGTCTTCTGCGGCGCCGATACCTGGGTGCAGATCGCCGACTACGGTCACTCCAAGCGCGACTGGCTCGAGACCTTCCTCACCTTGCCTGGCGGCATCCCCTCGCACGACACCTTCCGACGAGTCTTCTGCCGGCTCGACCCGGTGGCCTTTCAGAAGGGCTTCTCCGCCTGGATCACGGCGCTGAGGGCTCGAAACGGATTGACTCCGATCGCCACGGCTCCGCCCGAACTGACACGGATCGCCATCGACGGCAAGGCCCAACGCGGCTCCGCCCGGCGTACCGTCGGCCGATCGGCGCTCCCTGTCGTCAGCGCCGGGTCGGTCGAGAATCATTTGACCTTGGGGCAAGTGGCCACCGACGCCAAATCCAACGAGATTACCGCCATTCCCGAGTTGCTCGAACTGCTCGACTTGAACGGGGCCGTGGTGACCATCGACGCCATGGGCTGTCAGAAGGAGATCGCTGCTGACATCGTCGGCCGAGGTGGTCACTACGTGCTGGCCGCCAAGGAGAATCAGCCGCATCTCTACGAGGACATCAAGCGGGCGTTCGATACCGCGTTGGATCAGGGCGAACCCGGGGTGGACTTCACCGAGTGTCAGACGGAAGAGGTTCGCAGCGCTCGCCAGGAGACCCGCACCTGCTGTGTGATCACCCATCCGGAGGGGATCCGGAACGCGGACCTTTGGATCGGACTGACGGCGATCGTGATGGTGATCAGCCATCGGCTGGTCGATGGTGTGGCGAGCATTGAGATCCGTTACTTCATCAGCAGCACGGCCGCGACGGCGGAGCAGTATCTGCGATGGGTGCGGGGTCATTGGGGGATCGAGAACTCGCTGCACTGGGTTCTGGACGTCTGCTTCCGTGAGGATGACCAACGGCACTGGGCCGGGAACAGCGCGATGAACTTGGCGTGGCTCCGCAAGCTGGCGTTATGTCTGCTCAAGGCGGAGAAGACCAGCAAAGGCAAGAGTATTGCCACTCGGCGCCTGATTGCGGGATGGAAGAACGACTATCTCTTGAGAGTACTGGCCCAAATCCCCGAGAAACCTGGTGCGTAAGCCCTGCCCCGGCGACGCCGTGTTGTTCCCCCAGTAAAGGGCATGATTCGTGCCGTCAGGATGGACCGTCCAGAGCGCCTGACCGTCCCCGAAGTGCGTCCACGTACTCCCAGCGGTCGTAGAGGATCCGGCCGTCCGGCAGGAGCGCGCTATGGCCCTCGAAGAGCGTGCTCTTGCCGATCTGGTGAATGTTGGCGCCGTCAGCGTTCATGCGATAGAGACTGGCCATGATGTGCCGGCTGCACATACAATACTTCGGCTCTCGCGTGGATGAAAAGCCGATCCCGCCATCGGCCAGGTAGAGCGGGTCGAAATCATCGGCCTCGGGGGCGAAGGTGAGTTGTCTCAAACCGCTGCCGTCGACATGGATCTCGTAGAGATGATAACTGTCGGACAGGTTGCGGCGCATCGAGAACAGGACCTTCGTGCCGTCGAAGGACACGTCCGGGTCGCGCACGACTCCGTCCGGGACATCGAGAAGCGCCTGAACGGCACCGCCTTTCGCAAAGTCGATAAGCTTCAGCGCGCCGCCGGGTGTGAACGCCCCGTCGTTGTACTCGTGCTCCGCGCCGGGAAAGAAGGTCGCCGTGTTGTGATGGTCCGGCCGGTATTGAGCACGCACGACGAAGAGCAGAGGCGCCTCGCGGAGAAGCGGGTGGGCGAGGAGAGCCGCGCCGGAGTGTGTCGAGCTCCCGGACCGTGATCTCGTCCGGTCGGGAAGCCAGCCGCTCCTCAATGTTCACGACCCGCGCGAGGAACACGTCGCCTTGCGCGTAGCGGCTACCGAAGCGGTGGATCAGGCTCTCAATGGCGCTACGTAAGCCGGCAGCCTGATCCCGCACCGTGGCCTTTCCGGGAGATGGACCCTCGTCGCCCATGTCAAGCGGAACACCCCCGGGCAAGGCCATCAGCAGCGCGACGAAAAAGGGGACGAGGTAGAGTCTCATGACAACCTTCCTTAACATGGTGGACGCCCCCGTTTGGGGCTTATTATGCCACGGAGAGAAGGAGGAGTCATGCTGCGTCGCTGCTCACGCCAGGTGCTCGGAACGCTCTACGTGTGTTTGCTCGCGGTGGCCGCTGGCGCCGCCGAATACAATGTGCACGACTATGGTGCCCGGGGCAACGGTACCAAGCCGGACACATCCGCGGTCCAGGCCGCCATCGACGCGGCGCACCGGGCCGGGGGCGGCGTCGTGATCGTGCCACCGGGCCGATACCCGATCGCACGGATCGAGCTGAAATCGCACGTGACCCTGCGCCTGGACAAAGACGCCGTCCTGCTGGGCAGCACCGAGCGGCAGGACTACCAGGGCGGACCGGCCGTGGTCCTCTCCGCGATCGACGCCCAGGAGATCGCGGTCGAGGGGGACGGTGCCATCGACGGCCAGACGACCGCCGACTACGGCGCTCGTTGGGGCGCGCCGACCAAGCCCGCGTTTCGTACCAGCCTGGTACGTTGCGAGACCTGCCGCGATGTGACCTTCCGCGGTGTGACCCTGCGCAACAGCGATTCCTGGACGCTCCACCTGCGCCGCTGCGAGCACGTATGGATCGACGGCATCACGATCCGGGACAACTACCAGCGATTGAACACCGACGGCATCGACCCGAATTCCTGCAAGGACGTGAAGATCCGCCGCTGTCACATTGTCTGTGGTGATGACGCGATCGTCCTGAAAAGCACCGAACCGCGGCCGTGCGAGGACATCGAGGTGTCCGACTGTGTGCTGGAATCGGCGACCGCCGGCTTGAAGATCGGTACGGAATCGCAGGGCGACTTCCGCCACATCCGCTTTCGCAACTGCCGGATCGTGAATACACCCGTCGGCGTGGGTGTTTTCGTCAAGGACGGAGCCGTGGTGCAGGACGTCGTGTGCGAGAACCTCGTCATGGACCTGTGCCCGCCGATCCATCACGCGGTCGTGCCGCTCTTCATCGACATCGAGAAACGGCATGCCGACTCCCGGATCGGCGTCGTCAAGGATGTGGTTTTCCGCGACATCCAGATCACGGGCGGGGCGGGATTGTTACTGCAGGGGATGCCCGAAAGCCGGCTCGAAGACATGACTCTCAAGAACATCACGTTGGACGTCAAGGAGGCTCAGGATTACGCCAAGCGCAGCAAACCCGTCGGCGGCACGCGCACGACCCGCGACGCCCGCGACACGCTCTACGCCCGCGCCACGACCTGGGCCGCCCTGGCCAACATGAAGAACCTGAACGTGGACGGCTTCCGTGTGAACCTCGGGCCGGAGGAGGCGCACAGGTTCCCCAGGTCCGCGATGGCGCTATTCCACGTCGAGGGCGGTCGAGTTTCCAATGTCACACGCACGCCGACCGTGTCCACTCCACGAGCGGTGGAAATGACGGACTGCCCCCAGGTGCGCATCGAGCCATCGCCGGTGCGCTGAGCGGTTACAAGGAGCGTCTGATGCACCGAAGTGCTGTCCTGATTGCCGGTCTGCTCGCCCTGGTGACGGTTCGACCCCTCGCCGGGGCCGATCGCTTCGATGTTGTGGTCTACGGCGGCACTCCGGGCGGCATCGCGGCCGCCGTCGCCGCCGCGCGCACCGACGCGCACGTGCTGCTCATCGAGCCGACGCGCCACGTCGGCGGACTCAACACCAGCGGCCTGAACACCTCCGAGCTGGAGCACATGATCGGCCCGGCCGTCACCGGCTTTCCGCGCGAGTTCTACACCCGCATCAACCGGATCTACGGTCGAGAAGGCCCCGCCCGGCTCTGGGAGTCGCACGTCGCGGAAGCCGCCTTCCGTGCCCTGCTCGACGAGGCCAAGGTCGAGATCCGCCTCGACCGGCGTCTCGATCGCGTCGAGAAGGACGACCCGCGCATCCGAGAACTTGGCCTGGACGACGGCTCCACCATCGCCGCCAACGTGTTCGTCGATGCCACGTACGAGGGCGACCTGATGGCGCGTGCGGGCGTCTCCGACACGGTCGGTCGCGAGAGCCGGGACCGCTACGGCGAGCCGCTGGCGGGAATGCGCTTCCTCGATGAGGCCATCCCGGTCTCGCCCTATGATGACGCGGGGCAACTCCTGCCTGGCTTCGTCGCGCCGGGGGGAATCGAGCCCGGCCAGGGCGACGGCAAGGTACTCTGTTACAACTTCCGCCTCTGCCTGACGCGACGCGACGCGAACAAGGTGCCCATCTCCCGGCCTGAGCACTACGACCGCCGCCGCTATGCAATGCTCGAACACTACCTCGCCCTGCACCCGAAGACCCATTTGACGGACCTGATCGACCTGTACCCCCGGCCCAACGACAAGTTCGAGACGAACAACAAGCAGGCGGCGGTGATTTCGCTCGGCCACTTCGGCGGTCAGTTCGCTTACCCCGAAGCCGATGCCCCGACGCGCGCGACCATCGTACAGGACCACCGGGACTACGAGCAGGGCTTCCTCTGGTTCCTCGGCCACGACCCGGCCGTGCCCGAAGCCCTGCGGGCCGAGATGCTCGGCTGGGGTCTGGCCCGGGATGAATTCGCGGACCATGGGAACTGGCCCTATCAGCTCTACATCCGCGAAGCCCGACGGATGCAGGGCGCCTACGTGATGACGCAACGCGACGTCCAGACCGATCGCGACAAGCCCGATTCGATCGGTCTGGGCTCGCACTGGATCAACGCGCACCATGTGCAGCGGGTCGCCGTGGCGCGGGACCGCTTTCGCAATGAGGGGCGGATCTGGGAGGTGACACACGCCCCCTTCGAGATCCCCTACCGAGCCTTGACGCCCCGGGCCGAGGAATGCACGAACCTGCTGGTGCCCGTCTGCCTGTCGGCCTCACACGTCGCGTTCTGCGCGTTGCGGGTCGAGCCGACCTGGATGACCACCGGCCAGGCGGCGGGCGTGGCCGCGGTGCTGGCCGCCCGGGGAGACGGTGCCGTGCAGCACGTGGACCCGACGCCGCTGCGTGCGCTGCTCGTCAAGCAGGGCGCGGTTCTCGATCAGGGGACGGTCGCGCAGGCTCCGGCCGGCGCGGCCACCCGCACGCCACCGGCCTCGGCGCGGCCCAACGTGATCGTCGTTCTGACCGATGATCAAGGGTACGGCGATCTCGGCTGCCACGGCAATCCGGAACTGAAGACGCCCCACCTCGATCGGTTGCACGCCGAGAGCGTCCGCTTCACCGACTTTCACGTCATGCCGATGTGTACCCCGACGCGCGGCCAACTTCTCTCCGGCCGTGATACCCTGGCCAACGGCGCGATGAACGTCAGCAGTGGTCGCTCGATGCTCCGGCGGGGTATCCCGACAATGGGCGATCTGTTCGCGGCGGCCGGCTATCGCACCGGTCAGTTCGGCAAGTGGCATGTCGGCGATGTGTACCCGTACCGGCCGCAGGACCGTGGCTTTCAGGAGTCCGTCTTTTTCCCCTCCTCGCACATCGGCTCGGCCGCCGATTACTGGGACAACGACTACTTCGACGATGTCTACGAGCACAATGGCATCCGCGAGCATTACAAGGGCTACTGCACCGACGTCTTCTTCGGCGAGGCGATGCGCTGGATGCGGTCATGTGCCGCACGGCACGAGCCGTTCCTGGCCTACCTCGCGACCAACGCCCCGCATGGCCCGCTGTTCGTCCCCGATCGCTACCGCGCCCCTTACCGCCATCTGCCGCCAGCCGTCGCGAGCTTCTTCGGGATGATCGCCAATCTCGACGAGAACCTCGGCCAGCTTGAGGCGATGCTGCGCGAGACGGGGCTGCGCGAGAACACGATCCTGGTCTTCCTGACCGACAACGGCGGCACGGCGGGGCTGCCCGTTTTCAACGCCGGCATGCGAGGCGGCAAGATCACGCTCTACGAGGGCGGCCACCGCGTACCATGTTTCATTCGCTGGCCGGCCGGCGGCTTGCGTCCCCCGGGCAATATGGGGGAACTGACCTGCTGCCAGGACCTGCTCCCGACCCTGATCGAGTTGTGCGGCCTGAGTGTGCCCCCCGATACCCATTTCGATGGCACCAGCCTGGCGGGCCTACTTCGCGGGACGGCGGACCGCCTGCCCGATCGGATGCTGGTCGTGCAGTTCAGCCGGATGGATCATCCCGAGCCGATCAAAGGTGATGCGGCGGTGCTCTGGGGTCGCTGGCGGCTGGTCAAGAACACCGAGCTGTACGATCTCCGGATTGACCCGGGCCAGAAGCAGGATGTGGCGGCGGCCCATCCCGAGGTCGTTCGACGGATGAGAGAACACTATGAGCGGTGGTGGGCACGGGTGGCGCCGAAGGTCAATGCCTTCAGTGTCATCCCCATCGGCGCGAAGGGGGGCGGCCCGGTCCGGCTCTCGGCGTGTGACTGGCAGGACGTGTTCCTGGACCAGCAGCGCCAGGTCCGCCAGGGGGAGGCCAAGAGCGGCCCCTGGGGCCTGATCGTGGAGCAGCCTGGGACGTATGAGTTCGAGCTGCGTCGCTGGCCCGCGGAGGCGGATCGGCCCATCCGAGCCTCGGCCCCAGCGCATCAAGGGCCGGATGGGACTTATCCGGCAGGCGTGGCGCTGCCGATCACCGGGGCCCGGTTGCGGGTGGGTTCGGTGGAAGAGTCGAAGCCGGTGGGACCGGACGACACGAAGGTGACGTTCCGGCTGACCCTCCCGACCGGGCCGACGCGGCTTCAAACCTGGTTCTCGGACGCCGATGGCCACGACCTGTGCGGCGCCTACTACGTCTACGTCCGCCCTCCTGGCAAGGAGAAGAGCACGACCCGTTAGCGAGCTCAGGCGAAGCTATCTCTACATCGATCCCAAGAACAACGAATCGACACCTTCGAGATCCCCGAGGGAACCAGTGATGAATCGACCTCTGCTCACCGTGCTGACGACGTGGCTTCTGGTGCTCACCCCAGCGTGGCCCACAGCGGCCGGCACGTCTTCTGCCCAGCCTCAGGAGCGTCCTCGCTGGCAGATTGTCAAAAGTGCGGACGGCTGGCGGCTCCTGCGCAACGGCGCACCGTTCGAGGTCCAAGGGGCGGTCGGCTCGGATCGGTTCGATCTTCTCAAGGCTTGCAGCGGGAACGCGGTGCGTGCAGAGGCGACCCGGGCGATCCTCGACACAGCACAGCGGCAAGGACTCGCCGTGATGGCCAATCTGCCGGTTCGCGGCGAGCGAAACGGCATGGACTGGGACAATCCGCAGCAGGTGGCAGATCAAAAACGCAAGGTTCTCGGCGTGGTGCGGGAACTGAAAGACCATCCCGCCTTGATGTTCTGGGCGGTAGGCAACGAGCTGGACCACGTCCCAGGGGGACGGCCGTATCATCCGCACCTCTGGGAGCGGCTGAACGACTTGGCCGTTGCCATCAAGAGAATTGATCCCGACCATCCGGTCTTGACGGTCGTCGGTACCGGCCATTACGAGCAGAAGGTGCGGGAGATTGCCGCAGCATGCAAAGACATGGATCTGCTGGGAATCAACGCCTACGGCGACCTCGGCCCGGTGACCCAACTGACCCGCCAGCGCTGGCCCAAGCCCTATGTGGTGGCCGAATGGGGACCGACCGGCCACTGGCAGGTGCCCAAGACGAACTGGCACGCGCCGCTCGAGCAGACGAGCAGCGAGAAGGCGCAGGTGATCGCCGATCGGTACACGAACATCATCCAGGCCGACCGCACGCATTGTCTGGGTTCATTCGTGTTCTACTGGGGCGAGAAGCAAGAGACGACCCACACCTGGTACGGCCTCTTCTGCAACGGCCTGCGCACGGAGTCGATCGACGTGATGCAGCACCTCTGGAGTGGGTCGTGGCCGGCGAACCGCGCACCGGCCATCCGGGGTCCGAGCATCGAGGGGTTCTCGGATACGCGGTCGGTGACGCTCCAGGCGGCACAGACGTACCGGGCGGAGGTCCAGGTCACGGATCCCGACTCGGACTCGCTGGGGTTCGCCTGGGACATTCGCCCCGAGGTCGAAATCCCCGCGGGTTCCTACGCTGGGAGCCTGGAGAAGAAAGCGCAACCGATTGCGGGTCTGATCGGCAATCCCACACGCCGGCAGATCGAACTGACCGCCCCGCAAGCCGTCGGCGCCTACCGATTGTTCGTCACCGTCATCGATGGTCAGGGGCACATCGCCTACGGGAACCTCCCACTCCTCGTTGTGAAGAGAGAGCGCCTGGAGCCTCTCCCCTGAGGAGAATCGAGGATCACAAGGGCGTACTCGATGGTGTCCCGACTCCGATCCACAGGCCTGCCACACTGCGTGGGAAGTATCGCCCGCACAGAACCGGCCGATCGCGTTCGGGCCCGCCGCGCGACGTCCGTGCGGCGGCTCTCCCTGCCACCTACGGCCAAGCGGTCGAGCACAGACTGGGCGAAGAGACTCATCGTGATGGCCGCATATCGTGGAAAGCATGACATCGGAATCGCCGGTCCCGCGCACTGTTTCCCGAATTCGAAGCAGGAACAGATCGTGGCCAGGGGAGCATCGAGGGAGACTTCGCCAAAATGCGTCGGTTGTGTCGGACCGATGTCAGCAGTTACTTGATCGAAATCGCGTGCCGAGAGGTCAGGCCATCGTGCGAGGACGAGGCCGTGTGAGTCGTCTACACGCCGGATCGGGCCTTGGCTCGCGGCTTGGATAGCCTGATTCCGTCGTGTTCTTGGCGGCACCGGCTCAGGACGCGTGGCCGGGGGGTTAGCGGCGCTTCGCGCCGCAACAGAACTTGTACTTTTTGCCGCTATTGCAGGGACACGGCGCGTAGGGAGCGGTGCCGGGATACTTTTCACCACCCGCTCCTGCTCGCGTGTGTGCCCGCGGCGATGAGGGGCTCGTCACAGAGTCAATGGGCCCCTTCCGGTGCATCAGCGGAGACGTCTTACGGTGCATCAGCGGGAACATCTGCTCGTGTCGCCGGATCATTGGAACGACGACCGACCGCCGAAATTCGTCGAACTCCTTCTCGCTCATCGCGAGGGTTCCCCGCATCTCGGCAAGCGTGGCGTCACGCTGATCCTCCGATACCAGTGCGAGGTTGTAGCAGAGTTGGCTAATCGCAAACGCTTTGCTCATCTGTTCCTGGGAACCGTCGGTCTGATCGAGCAGCGGCTGCGCGTAGGCCACGAGAGCATCTGCCAAGGCGCCCATGTCGAGGTTCCTGCGTGTGGTTGCACCGAACGATCATCGAACAACGGCAAGCCGAAGACCTGTACGCAGCGGGCACCGAGTTGCCGTCCGGGGCGAGCATATCACCTAATGTACCGCGAAGAGTGCGTGTAGTGAACGGAGAGATCCGCCCTCTTGCTCGCTTCGGTCTGATCGACCGAAGCCACCGCAGCCTGCGGCGGGCGACTCGGCGGTGGCCCAACCCACGACGACACCCTTCACCGGCCTCGTCCGTGCCCCGGAACCGATCGGTAACATGCCGCCACGCCACATCCCGCGGCCAACGTCACTCCGCGCACTCCACTGCGTGCCGAGCGGTGTGGTTGTACGCGCCTGGCTTCCTGAACCTTGTCCAACCGCCACAGGTGGCTCCGGCTTCACGATCGAAACTGGCTTCGAATCCGCGATCGGTACCACTTGAAGCACTTGCCCGCTCCGGCTGCCACGTCGGTAAGTTTACCCACACGCGGGTCGGCGTAGATTCTGTCCTCGTACCGCTCTGGATCGATAAGGAAGAACACCCGGCGGCCCCAAGACAGGGGAGCCGGGTGTTTTCGTTTGCCGGGGAGACTTCCCCAGTCGCGAGTGGGATGGGATGATCGATCCACACGCCGCGAGATCCTTTCCACGGGTATTCTACGAATGATTGAGGTGAAGGAAGTCTCAAAGTCTTACGGGAAGACCGTCGTCCTCTCCGCACTCGATCTCACCATCGCACCGGGTCGTTCGACGGTGCTCATCGGGCCCAGCGGATGCGGGAAGTCCACGGTCCTCCGGTTGATGATCGGCTTGGTCCGCCCGGATGTGGGCACGGTCAAGATTGAGGGGACGGAATTGACTCCCGCGACGATGCTCGAGGTCCGTCGTAGGCTCGGATACGTCATCCAGGACGGCGGCCTCTTCCCGCACCTGAACGCCCGGGACAATGTGGTCTTGATGGCGCGCTATCTCGGCTGGGAGCGCGGGCCGGATCCACGACCGGCTCGCGGAACTGGCCGAGCTGACCCGGTTCCCGACGGGTGGTCTCGACCGCTTCCCCACCCAGCTTTCCGGAGGGCAGCGGCAACGCGTGAGCTTGATGCGCGCCCTCATGCTCGACCCCAAGGTCGTCCTGCTCGATGAGCCCCTGGGCGCTCTCGACCCGATGGTGCGCGCGGAGCTTCAGACCGACCTCCGCGCCATCTTCCGATCGCTGGCGAAGACCGTCGTCATGGTCACCCACGACCTCGCCGAGGCCGGATGGTTCGGCCATGAGATCGTCCTGATGCGCGAGGGACGGATCATCCAACGCGGAACGCTTAAAGCGCTGATCGATGCGCCGGCGGAACCCTTCGTCACGCAGTTCGTCAACGCCCAACGTCAGATGCTCAATCTCGCCCCGTGGGAGGACGCATGACGTCGACCCTCACCCTGCTCCTCGCGCTCGTCGGCGGCGACGGACGCCGCAAAGCCGACCGTCGTGGTCGGATCGAAGACCTTCACCGAGTCGGTGATCCTTGGCGAGATCGCCCATCGCCTGATCCGCCACGCGGGCGTAACGTCCTTCCACCGTCGCGAGCTGGGCGGGACACAGGTCCTTTTCCACGCCCTTGAGGCTGGTGAGCTGGACGTCTATCCCGAGTACACCGGCACGATCTCGGGCGAGATCCTGGCGAAGAAGAACATCCGGGGCGAGTCGGAACTCCGCGCGGCCCTGGCCGAGCGAGGCATCGGGATGAGCCGGCCGCTCGGGTTCAATAACACGTATGCCATCGGTATGCGCGAGGACGTGGCCGCGCGCCTCGGGATTCGGAGCGTGTCCGATCTCCGGAGCCATCCCGAATGGAAATTCGGATTCAGCAACGAGTTCATGGATCGTTCCGACGGCTGGGCCGGCCTGCGGACGCGCTACGGCCTCCCGCAACGAGACGTTCGCGGGCTCGATCACGACCTCGCCTATCGTGCTCTCGCGAGCGGTGAGATCCAGGCGACCGACCTGTATTCGACCGACGCCGAGATCAGAGCCTACAACCTCCGTGTGCTTCGCGACGACCTTGCTTTCTTTCCTTCGTACGAGTGCGTCTGGCTCTACAGGGCCGACCTCCCCGAGCGTTGCCCTGCGGCCTTCGCGGCGCTCTCGGCCCTGGCGGGACGGATCTCCGTGTCAGAGATGGCCGCCATGAACGCCCGGGCCAAGCTCGATCGTGTCCCCGAAGACCAGGTCGCGGCCGACTTCCTCGCGGAGAAGCTCGGGATCGAGTCCGTGATCAAGTCGGAAACCTATTTCGGGCGACTCCTCCGTCGACTCGGGGAGCATCTCGCGTTGGTGTCGATCTCGCTCGCGGCCGCGATCATCGTGGCCGTTCCGCTCGGCGTCATCGCGGCGCGACGGCCCCGCCTGGGACCGATCATCCTGACCACCGCGGGAGTGATCCAGACCATCCCCTCGCTGGCGCTCCTCGTCTTCATGATCCCGTGGCTCGGAATCGGTGCGAAGCCCGCGCTGGCCGCGCTCTTCCTTTACAGCTTGCTGCCGATCATACGGAATACGGCCACCGGCCTGCACGACATCCCGATCGCACTCCGGGAGTCGGCCGAGGCCCTGGGATTACCCGCCGGCGCGCGACTGCTCCGGATCGAGTTGCCGCTGGCCTCACGCGCGATCCTCGCGGGGATCAAGACGGCCGCCGTGATCAACGTCGGGACCGCCACCATCGGCGCCTTGATCGGGGCGGGGGGGTTCGGACAGCCGATCCTCACGGGAATCCGCCGCGACGACGTCCCTATGATCCTCTTCGAAGGCGCGATCCCCGCCGCCGTCCTCGCGATGGCCGTCCAGTGGGCGTTCGACCTGTCCGAGCGGGTCCTCGTTCCCAGGGGACTGAGGTCTTAATCGACCGACAGATACTGCACGGAAAAATACCCATGCGAATCCAACCACTGCCGGTTCAAGGTCAAGCCGGCGCGCTTCGTCAGACGATTAAAGTGCTCGAGCGAATACTTGTAGGAGCATTCGGTACGGATCGTCTCACCCGCGGCGAATTCGAATTTCCTCCCAGCGATATGGACGACTTGGGCCTGCCGGCTGACGAGGTGCATCTCGACCCTCTCCCGCTCGCGGCGATAGTCGGCCCGATGCTCGAACGCATCGAAGTCGAAGTCGGCGTCAAGCTCGGAGTTGATTCGCGCGAGGATGTTGAGATTGAACGCGGCGGTGACGCCGCGGCGATCGTTGTAGGCGGGCCAGACGATCGGTTCCTCCTTATCCAGGTCGATGCCGATCAGGAGACCACCACCCTCTCCGACGTGTCTCACAATCGTGCGTAAGAGAATCAGCACCTCCTCGGGGCTGGAATTGCCGATCGTCGAGCCGGGGAAGTAGACGACACGACGTGCCCTGGGTTCGCCGGTCTCCGGGATCGAGAAAGGCCCGTTGAAATCGGCATGGACAGGGTGCATCCCGAGCCCCGGGAACCGGTCGGCCATGTCGAGCGCCGATCGCTCGAGCGGTTCGCGCGAGATGTCGATCGGGACATAAGCCCTGGGCGCGCGGAGCCGCTCGAGCAGCAGTCGCGTCTTCCAGCCGCTGCCGCTGCCGAACTCGATCAACTCACAATCGTCGCCGAGGGCCGCCGCCATCGCGAGGGCGTGCGCCCGGAGGATCGCCACCTCGGTCCGGGTGAGATAATACTCGTCGAGCTCGCAGATCTCGTCGAAGAGCGCTGGAGCCAAGTTCATCGTAGAGATACTTGCACGGGATTTCTTTTCGGGACCGACTCAGGCCGTGGAGGACGTCTCTGAGGAATTGTGTGCGCCCGGCGTTTGCCTCGCCGCGGCGGGCGATCATGGCATCGGTGGTTGTCATGAATCTTTCGCCAGTCGGATCCCGGTGAATTGCCAGCGTGCGTCGGGGGGGAAGAAGTTCCGGTAAGTGGCCCGGATGTGCGAGGCCGGGGTCGCGCACGAACCACCCCGGAGCACAAGTTGATTGCACATGAACTTGGCGTTGTACTCGCCGAGCGCACCGGCCGTCGGCCGGAAGCCGGGATAGGCCGTGTAGGGGCTCTGGGTCCATTCCCAGACGTCCCCGAAGCACTGAAGCAAGCCGGTGCCCGAGCCCGGCAGGCTGGGGATGAAAGTGGCCTCCGTCGAGGTCGTTTCCTCCGGACCCCCGATCGCGCGCGGCGGTTTCCCATTCGGCCTCGGTAGGCAGACGGGCACCGGCCCAGCGGGCGAAGGCATCGGCCTCGTAGAAGCTGACGTGACAGACCGGTTCAGCCTCCGTGAGACGCCGGAAACCGCCCAGGGTCTGCACCCACCATGCGCCGTCGAGCCTCTCCCAGTAGAGGGGGGCCGACCACCCGTGGGAGTCTGCCACGTTCCACCCGTCGGAAAGCCAGAACTCGGGCCGGGAGTAGCCACCCTCCTCGATGAAGGCGAGAAACTCGCCGCTGGTCACCAGTCGTGATCCGAGCTGAAACGTGTCCACGAAAACGCGGTGACGCGGGCCTTCGTTGTCGAACGCGAACCCCCGTCCGTCGTGGCCGAGCCATTGGAGTCCACCGGAGAAGGTCAACCACTCCAGCGGCCGCGTCGCGACGCTCGAAGCCGTCGCTACACCCATGCGATAGGGCGGATGCAAGGGATTCTGGGCGAGCGCGTGCTTGATGTCGGTGAGGATCAATTCCTGATGCTGCTGCTCATGATTGAGCCCCAGTTCGATCACGTCCGCGACGGCCTCCGAGGGCCCATCCTCGACCGAATCGAGATATTCCCCCAGCGCCCGATCGACGGCCGACCGATAGGCGTGGATCTCATCGAGGCCGGGCCGGGTCAACAGGCCACGATGGGGCCTGGGCAGACGATCGCCGATGGCGTTGTAGTAGGAATTGAAGAGGTAGCAAAACGACGGATGGAACACTTCATAGCCAGGAACGTGCGGCAACAGGACAAACGTCTCGAAGAACCAGGTCGTGTGGGCCAGGTGCCACTTCACCGGACTGGCCTCCGGCATCGACTGCACCTGGCAATCTTCCGGGCTGAGTGGCTCTGCGAGTCGTTCGGTCGTCTGCCGGACCGCCCCGTACCGCGTGCTCAGGCGCTCCCTCGATGGAGACGGCTCGCCCCGGTCACAAGCGTGCGTGGCGACTGCGGATTCGACGCGCAAGGCCATCGGCGCTCCTTCGGGACACAACGCGGGGAGACCGTTGGGCACAAAGCTGCAAGTCCCTTGTCGGACAAGCAAATCCGGTACCGGATCGTCGTCGTTGTCGGTCTGCACGGGCAGCTACTGACTTGCATGGAAGTACTCATGCACGAACTGGACCGCCATCGCTCCCTCGCCGACGGCCGAGGCGACGCGCTTGACCGAGCCCGACCGCACGTCGCCGGCGGCGAACACTCCGGGGCGGCTCGTCTCCAGCAGGAACGGCGGCCTCTGGGCGGTCCACCGGGGGCACTGCGCCAGAGCGGGCCCCGTCCGGACGAATCCCTTGGCGTCTCTCTCGATCTCCGGGGGCAGCCAGTCGGTCCGTGGCACCGCGCCGATGAAGCTGAACAGGGCCGGGCATGGGAACGTCCGGATCTCTCCTGTCTTGTTGTTGACGCACTCGACCTCGCTGAGACGGTCGTCGCCGGAGATCCGCCGGACCTCCGTGTTGCAGAGCACCTCGATGTTGGGCGTCTGCTCGATCCGCTGGGCCAGGTAGCTCGACATGTTCTTGTAGAGGTCGTCGCCGCGGATCAGGAGGTAGACCTTCCGGGCATGTCCTGCGAGGAAGACGGCGGCCTGGCCGGCGGAGTTGCCACCGCCGATGACCACCACGTCTGCTCCCCGGCACATCGTCACCTCGCTCGGGGTCGCGGCGTAGTAGACGCCGCAGCCCTCGAACCGCTCGCACCCGTCGGCACCCAGTTGGCGATAGTCTGCGCCGGTGGCGATCAGCAGGCATCGGGCCGAGACCGCCTCGCCGCCCTCGATGTGCAGCACCGAGTGCCCGTTATCGAACGTCAGGCCGATCACCTGCGTGGGAACCGACAGGCAGGCCCCGAACTTGTTGGCCTGCACGGTCGCGCGCTCCGCGAGCTCTCCACCGGTAATGCCGGTGGGGAAGCCGAGGTAGTTCTCGATCCGCATGCTACGGCCCGCCTGGCCTCCGGGCCCGAGCGCTCCAGCACCAACGTGCTCAGCCCCTCCGAGGCCCCGTACACCGCCGCGGCCAGCCCCGCCGGCCCGGCGCCCACCACCACCAGGTCGTACGCCTTCGCCTCCAGCGGCCGGCGGAGGCCGAGGGCTTCCGCCAACTGGTGGTTCGAAGGGTTGCGCAGGAGCAGCGTGCGGCCACAGGCGACGACGGGCGTGTCGGCCTCGGTCACGCCGAACCGGGTGAGCAACTGCTTCACCTGCGGATCGGTCTCCAGGTCCAGCCAGGTGAACGGGACCCGGTTCTTGGCCAGGAAGTCGCGGATGCGGAAGGTGTCCTGCGAGTAGATCGTGCCGATCACGCGCAGGCCCGTGAAGTCTCCCGACTCGCGCAGGAGTTGCCGGCGGGCGATGAAGGCCTGCAGGATGATGTCGCCCAGGTCCGGGTGGTCGTTCAGGATCTGTCGCAGGGCGTCGGACGACACCTCGAAGGCTTCGCAATCACCCCGGGAGACAGCGTTGACGATCGCCGGGCCACCGGTCAGTTGCGTCACCTCGCCGGTGAACTCCCCGGCTCGATGGATCGTGATGGTCTTCGGCGTCTCTCCGGACTCGTCCACGATCTCGACCTCGCCCGACTTGACGACGAAGAACTTGAAGTCGCGGTCGCCGACCGCGAAGAGTTTCTCCCCGTCCCGATACTTCTTCAGCGTCGTCAAAGGGCAGCGTCCCAGCGCGGCGACCTGGGCCTCGTCGAGCCTGGGAAAAGCGATCGAGCGCAGGTCGTGCTCAACCATGTTTCCACCTCTCCCGGGGGTGACGCGGCCCGTCTCAGTCTCGCAGGAACGGGATGAACCGTCCCGGCACTTCCAGCTCCATCTGATCCACGTAACACCAGGCCCAGCGCTCGCCGGGCTCGAAGGACGCGACCACCGGATGGCTCGTGCGATGGAAATGCCGCGTGGCATGTCGGCCCGGCGAGCTGTCGCAGCAACCGACGTGGCCGCAGGTCAGACAGAGTCGGAGATGGACCCAGGGAGTGCCCAGTCTCAAGCACTCTTCACATCCTGAAGAGCGTGGAGGGACCGGCTCAAGACCGACCTCATGCTCACAGATCATCGTGCACCTCCCTGGGGGATCTGTTTCCTCGCCGTCCCGATCCGTAGGAGGTCCGTCGCTCGACGGTACGCAGTGGGGCGCCCTGGGATCGGTCGGCCGGATGTGCCCCTCTTGGGGGGACAGCGGGCCCGCCGCCTCGAGCGACATCGCGTGTTTGAATTGCCACCCGAGATTAGTCTTGACGGGTCTCTCGACGTCCGGTCTCCGGAGCTCGAAGTTGATCCGTTGAGGCCGACGGATTCTGTCGCCAGAACTTCTCCCCTGAGGCCTTGCGGGAACCCGTTCACCAGCCTTTGAAGATGATTGCTGCAGGGCCTTGTCGCGAGTATGCCCGCCCCGGCTCAGCGCGTCAGTCTTAGGCGACTGATTCGTCGAGGAAGAGCGGATGTCGCATCGTCAGGGATCAGGTCGACGAGGTACAAGACGGCATCCATGCGAAATCCGTGCCGCTCAAAGGGTTTCTCAAGCACGATCCACGTGTCCCGGACGCAGTCCGTCTCCGTCGGATCCCGCACTACAACAAGACGAGGGGCAAAGCAGCGACGTGGTAGGAGGTGAGAGTGCTGCCTGCGGCGTGTCCGGACCGAAGCGCGCAAGATGGCCATCCCGTAGCAGATGGACACAGAACGTCGCTAACGCGGCCATGGCCGACTGTTGGGTCTGGGCCTGGTCCTGGTGGGCTATGTGGCCATCCCGTAGCTGAACTTTCGCAGATTTCAGGGGAGGAGAACGGGGGGAGAACTTCTGTATACTTAGGGGTGAAACCGTGTCTTTGACACTCCCCCAAGACCCCAGGAGCCTCCCCCGTGTGGTCGATCATCCCATCCCTCGACACCCTCTTGCAAGGTTTGGCTGTCGCCTTCACCGAACCCAGTTTCCAGACCCACAGAGACATCCTCCTCGGCTGGATCATGTGCATCGGCCAGCGCACCGAGTACCGTGTCTTCCAGACCATCCAGGCCAGCACCGTGGTCTCCAGGGTGGAGCATCATCCCTTCGATCGCTTCTACAATTTCTTCAGCCGCAGCACCTGGACTGTGAAGTCCTTGGCCCATCAGGTCTGTGTGGCCGTCGTCTTGGCCCTCAATCCCACAGGCTGGCTCTCCTTGGTGGTCGACGACACCCTGCTGCACAAACGCGGCACGAAGGTCTACGGCCTGGGCTGGTTCCGCGACGCGGTCGCCTCCACGGCCAAGCGAGTCGCCACGGCGTCGGGGAACAACTGGGTGGTCCTGGGGCTGGCCATCCCCATCCCGTTCTGTCCGGATCCGATCCTCTGTCTGCCCCTGTTGGCCCGCTTGCACTTGCCTGGCAAGGGATCACCGAGTTGTGTGGACTTGGCCGCGGAGATGCTTGGTGAGATTCTCCAAAGGTTTCCGGATCGTCAGGTCGTCCTGATCGGGGATGGAGCCGATGCGGCCCACGGCTTGCTGGGGAGCTTGGATCCGCGGGTCCAGTATGTGGGGCGGATGCGCGGGGACGCGGAGATTTACGATCCGCAGGTTCCCCCCAGCCCTCCGGCAAGCGGGGCCGCAAGCCGCAGAAGGGACCGCGACTGCCCAGCCCGAGCGCGGCGGCGAACCGGGCCGATCGCCATCGCAACGGCACGGGCCCCTGGGTGTGGCACGACATCGAGGTGACCGTTTATGGGGTGACCCGGATGCTCTGCGTCTTGGCGTACCAGGCGGTGTGGCCCGAGGTGCTGGGGTTGCGCCCGATCCAGATCGTGGTGGTGCGCGATCCTGCGGGGAAGTTCCGTGATGCGTACTTGTTCACGACGGACCTGGGGGCGAGCCTGGCGTGGGTGGTAGCGACGTTCGCCCGCCGCTGGTCGATTGAGGTGATGTTCAAAGCGAGCAAACAGGTGATGGGCATCGAAGCAGGGTTTACGCATCAGCCTGGGCTGTCTGGGTGCTCTGGGAAATTGCGACTCGCCTCTGTTGTCCAGTCCGGCTGGCAGGGTATCGGACGGCTTTTGTAGCATCGACCACCTGGAGATTTCGACTTCTTCAGGGATGTCCACGCGAGGACCGTCGGCTCAGACACGACCGCCATGACTCCGGCCAGCAACCCGGTCTCCATCCTCGATCATTTCGCGGACTTGCCCGATCCCCGCCGCGAACAGGGGCGAATCCACCGACTCGATGAGATCGTCTTCATCGCCACCTGCGCTGTCTTCTGCGGCGCCGATACCTGGGTGCAGATCGCCGACTACGGTCACTCCAAGCGCGACTGGCTCGAGACCTTCCTCACCTTGCCTGGCGGCATCCCCTCGCACGACACCTTCCGACGAGTCTTCTGCCGGCTCGACCCGGTGGCCTTTCAGAAGGGCTTCTCCGCCTGGATCACGGCGCTGAGGGGCTCGAAACGGATTGACTCCGATCGCCACGGCTCCGCCCGAACTGACACGGATCGCCATCGACGGCAAGGCCCAACGCGGCTCCGCCCGGCGTACCGTCGGCCGATCGGCGCTCCCTGTCGTCAGCGCCGGGTCGGTCGAGAATCATTTGACCTTGGGGCAAGTGGCCACCGACGCCAAATCCAACGAGATTACCGCCATTCCCGAGTTGCTCGAACTGCTCGACTTGAACGGGGCCGTGGTGACCATCGACGCCATGGGCTGTCAGAAGGAGATCGCTGCTGACATCGTCGGCCGAGGTGGTCACTACGTGCTGGCCGCCAAGGAGAATCAGCCGCATCTCTACGAGGACATCAAGCGGGCGTTCGATACCGCGTTGGATCAGGGCGAACCCGGGGTGGACTTCACCGAGTGTCAGACGGAAGAGGTTCGCAGCGCTCGCCAGGAGACCCGCACCTGCTGTGTGATCACCCATCCGGAGGGGATCCGGAACGCGGACCTTTGGATCGGACTGACGGCGATCGTGATGGTGATCAGCCATCGGCTGGTCGATGGTGTGGCGAGCATTGAGATCCGTTACTTCATCAGCAGCACGGCCGCGACGGCGGAGCAGTATCTGCGATGGGTGCGGGGTCATTGGGGGATCGAGAACTCGCTGCACTGGGTTCTGGACGTCTGCTTCCGTGAGGATGACCAACGGCACTGGGCCGGGAACAGCGCGATGAACTTGGCGTGGCTCCGCAAGCTGGCGTTATGTCTGCTCAAGGCGGAGAAGACCAGCAAAGGCAAGAGTATTGCCACTCGGCGCCTGATTGCGGGATGGAAGAACGACTATCTCTTGAGAGTACTGGCCCAAATCCCCGAGAAACCTGGTGCGTAAGCCCTGCCCGGAGCCCCTCTGCCAACTTCTCCGCACTCTTGCACGTCCACCGCAGGGGAGACATCGGGTCGCCACGGGTCACCGGACCGACGAGGGCTTCCAATTCACGCAGCAGGTCCGGGTCATGCTCGGTCAGCGGCTTGCGTCCGCCCCCGGGAGGACGGAGACGCCCACCCGAGAGTGGTCCGTCATCGTCCGGGGTGGGGAGATCCAGTTCCTTCAATCCCGCTCGGATGGTGGCCCGTGCGAGTCCGGTGGCCTCGGCGACCCGGATGATCCCGCCCCTGCCAAGCGATCGGGCTTCAACGGCGGCCCAGAGGCGGCGAGCCCGCTCATCGAGGAGCGGTTTGAGGGTGATGTACTTCGCTTCGACGACCTGAGTGAGTAGGTTCGGCATGAACCATACTGTAACAAAATACAGGTCGAAACGGACGATCTATTTTGGCGAGCCGCCATATCTCCGAATTTCCGACCGGTTGGCGAGTCCGCGGACCGGAGGCGTGCCTCCGGCGGTGGCGTGTCCCACGCCGGCTGGCGAACGCCTGACGCGGAAGAGGGCTGGCTGGTGCTCGGCCGCGCAATCCCGCCGCGGCCGGCCCTCACGCCCGCACAGCCACTCGACCCGTACGTCGAATCCTTTCCCGCTGTCAAGCAGACCAGGTGTCCTGGTCGTCCCACGCACATAACTTTGGCGGCCCCCCACGGACGCCCTCTCACCAAAGGGCGATGCGCGCCCGGAAGAGCGCCGCGCAAACACCTGATTTCATGCGACAATCACGTTGTCCTCGTGGTGAATTTCGGTTCTTCACCGCGTTCCGGATAATGGGCCGGTCCATTCATCATACGTCAATGCTCTGACGGCCCGACACGCTTGCCTCGGGGACAATCCTGTTCGTGGGACACGCCGCGATAGACGCGCGCGACAGGTGTCGGCGCCGCGCGTCCCCCACCCATGCCAGGAGCCACTCCCGTGAAGCGCCCCGAGCAACATCACGGTCCCCACGCCGAGCACGATCCCGAGCGCAGCAGCGGCCCTGCGCCGGCGCGGTCGCCCGCGCCGACGGGCGAACGCTCACGTCGCGTCAAGTCGCCGCGCTGCCTCTCCTCGACCACGTCCTGGAGAAACTGCGCCTCGCCGAGTTCCTCCGCGAGTACCTCCCCGGCACAGACCCCCGCACACGCGTCGCCTCCGCGACGACCCTGCTCGTGCTGTTGAAGAACATCTTGCTGGCCCGCGAACCCCTCTACGGCGTGGGCGCATGGGCACGCCGCTACGTTCCCGAACTCTTGGGCCTGTCCCCCGAGCAAGTCACCGCGCTCAATGACGATCGCGCCGGCCGCAGCCTCGATCACCTCTTCGATGCCGCCATCCCCACCTTGACCCTGCGCGTGGCCCAGCACCTGGTGCGTGTCTTCGGCGTGTCCCTCGACGAACTCCACAACGACTCCACCACCATTACCTTCCACGGCGACTACGAGCACGCCGACGCGGAACGCACCCTCCGCGGACAACTGCGCCAGGCCATTACCTGGGGCCACAACAAGGACCATCGCCCCGACCTGAAGCAGTTGCTGTACGTCCTCACGGTGACGCGTGATGGTGCTGTCCCTGTACAGTTCCGAGTGGAGAGCGGCAATACCACCGACGACTCCACTCATCGCCAGACCTGGGACTTCCTCTGCCAGTTGACCGGCCGGCGCGACTTCCTCTATGTGGCCGACTGCAAGCTGGCCACCACCGAAAACATGGCCCACCTACACGAGAACGGCGGCCGGTTCGTCAGCGTACTGCCCCGGACACGCAGTGAAGATGCGGCCTTTCGCGCCCAGACGCGTCGGGGCCAGGCCCGTTGGCGACACCTCCACGACAAGGTGGACGAGCACGGTGAGGTCGTCGACCACTTCCTGATTCACGAGCCCGAACGGGCCAGCGCCGAGGGCTACCGCGTGCTCTGGTATTACAGCGCGCGCAAGGCCGAGTGCGATGCCCACGCCCGACACCGTCGGCTGGAGCGGGCCGGGAAACAACTGACCGAACTCAGGGAGAAGCTCGCTTCCCCGCGCATGCGCTACCGCGATCGAACGCAGGTGATCAAGGCGGTCGAGACGATCCTGGCCGAGTACGAAGTCGCCGAGTGGCTCGACGTGACGGTCGTGGAGAAAGTGGAGGAACGCTACCGCCAGGAGCACCGCGGCCGTCCGACTGCCAACACGCGTTACGTCAAAGAGGAACGTTTACGCTTCGATATCACGATCCAGTTTCGCCCTGAGCGGTTGGCGGAGGAAGCGCTCTGCGATGGGGCCTTCCCGCTGATCACCAACGACCAGACGCTGTCCCCGCTGGAGTTGCTCCTGTCTTACAAACAACAACCTCTGATCGAGAAACGTTTCCAGCAACTGAAGACGGACTTCGTGGTGGCCCCCGTGTTCCTGAAGGAGGCCAGCCGGGTTCAAGCGTTGCTGTGTGTGTACTTCTTCGCCTTGGTCGTGGAGTCGCTCCTGGAGCGGGAGGTGCGCCGCGCGAGGGAGCAAACGGGGACCGAGAGCCTGCCGCTGTATCCCGAGGGCCGCCCCTGCCGCCGCCCCACGGCACGGCGGATCCTCGACCTGTTCGACGACGTGCAACGACACGAACTGACGACCGACGCGAAAACCACCACGCTGTTCACCACGGAACTGACCCGCGTGCAACGCCAGGTGCTCCGCCTGCTGGGAATCCCGAGGGCCTATGAGCGCTGATCCCTGATCACGCCCGCCGGAGAATATTCCCAGATATTCTCACGCAGATGTGCGGAAAGTAGGTTGGAAGAACCGATTGGAGCCCTTTTCTTGTCTGGAATTCGCGGTCTCCGACGCCGCCAAGGGGATCCGCTCTGCGGTGGCGAGGTTGGCCAAGGCCCGCGACATCGACCCGTCGGCCCCGGCCCTGACGCACGGCCTGGACGTCTTCCACACCACGATGGAGGCGAAGCGGGTCCTGGCCCAACACTGGCGGCGCGCCGAGGCGGCGTGGGAGTTGGCCGAGACCGCCGACGCCAAAATCGCCGCCGCGAAACAACAAGGCATCGACGTGCGCGGTGCGGCCATCGCCGCCCGTGCACCGTGGGCGAACGCGATCGAGCGGTTCGAGCAAGCCGAGCGGTTGGAGTCGGCCTGGGATCGTGCTCACGCGGCGCTGGACCTGTTCACCCCCGACGGCCGGCTCCACGACCGCGCCCACGCGGCGGCCGAGATCGCCGAGGCGGTGAAGGATTTGACCGGCCCGGACTGGTCGAAGGTCCGCAATTTCCTGATCGTCACGGATTTTGGGGGAGTGGACGTCGGTACCCGCCGAGGGACGCGGACACCAACAGGTTCTGCAGCCAACTGTCGTGGTAACGGTGTCGGTTGAGTCGCTCGGCCGGGCACCGCCAGCCCTCGTTCGCACGTGCTGATGCCGGGTGCCATGGCGCGAAGTTCCACAACAACGCCCACGCCCGGCAGTGGAGCCGGCCGGCCGCGAGCGAGCCGTGGAGGTGTTGACCGTGGTCGAAGTACTGGTTCATCCCCCGCATCTGGCGGTCGAGCATGTTGCTCGTGCGATGGCCGCCGGGGTGACGGTACGCCACCGCGAACTGACGACCCTTGCGACACAGGTCCAGCACTTTCTCCAGAACGACTCCCTCGAGGTGCTGGCCGGCCCACTCCCGCAGCCGACGCAACCGTTGCCCGAAGCCTCTCCGGTCGGGGGCGTGGTACACTTCCCAGACGCGCCGCGAGACCTCCGAGAACAGGTCTTTCAGGTGCTTGGCCCGGTCCCGGATCTTGATCCACCCGTGCAAGAAGCACAGGAGAAGAACCACTCCTTTGAACAACGCCTTCCAGGCCGCTTGCGTCCCTTTCCAGCCGTCGGTGCTGACGGTCTTGGGAGTGTACTTCGGGGCCACGTCGCGGGCCTCCTCCTGGAAGACCGCGTAGGCCATTTTCAGCTCGTCGGTGCCGGCGGCCTGGGCCGGCTCGGCCCCCAGGCAACACCCCTCGCCGACGGTGGTGGCGATGTACACCTTCTGCCCGTCGAGCGACTGATGGTGCTCGTCCGCCAGGAGATGTTCGGGGAGGTCCACTTGGCGCACGGTCGTGCCCACGATGCGGAACCGGCCCAGCCCACACTCCAGACGGAACCAGTACATCGGGTCGCCGCCGAAGACGTGGGCCAACGCCCAGTACGGCACGCCGAACTTGCGGAGAAACAGCGGGCCTTCGACGTCCCCGACGCGCGCCGTCATGTAGGGCATGAGGAACGAGGGCCGGATGCTGTAGGCGGTCCCGTCTCTCGAGAGGATGCGCCGGATCAGGAGTCCCTGTTTCCCCGACATGCGGCCGTCCTTCAACTCGTAGCCCTGTGCGAAGTTCGGCGGAAACAGCTCGGGCGTGGTTCGGAAGCCTTCATCAAGCAGACGTCGGAACGCGGCCGGGTCGTGAACGGCTTGCGTGTAGGCGTCTTCCGAGACGGGCAAGCAGATGGTACGATGTCCCCGCGACGACCGTGTCGCGCTTCCTTCGGCCATGATCCACCTCCTTCCAGGCACCGTGGATCATGGCCATTTTGTCTCCTCATGTCAGCATGCTGGCAGTCGCCCCCCAAAATCCGTGACGGTCAGGAAAATGATGAGCGAACGGCTCGGCCGCGCGTTCGCGACCGCATCGGGGATGAGCTTCATCGCGCTGCGCGTCGGCTGGAATCAGCCGGGCGAAAACCGCTACGAGACATTGCCCGTCGCAGCCGACCGCTCGTGCTGGCTGTCCAACGCGGACCTGATCCAGATCTTTACCCGGGCGGTCGAGGCCAGGCTGGACGAGGGGGAGTTCCTGATCGTGCACAGCCGCTCGAACAACCCCGGCTCGCGCTGGTCGATTGCGGAAGCCATTGCGCGGCTGGGGTACGAGCCCAGAGACAGCCCTCCCGTCCAGTGAGCGTGTCCGGACCAGGATTCGGCCATTCCTTGGGCTCTGGGCGCGGTTGGCCCAGAGAGGGTGCGCCCCGGTCCGGTTCCAGACTGTGGACCCGAATGTGCGTAACGCGTTACGAGGATACGCCACCCTCGGTCGACCGCAGCGGATCTCATGAAGCGTTACGCGAACATCAACGGTCCACGGTCCGCGCGGGCAGAGCCAGAACTGGGACATCGTGCTTTGATCCTGATGCCCGAAACGTCGACCAGAGAAAGGAGTCGGGGCCGCGTGCACGGCGCCGGTCGCCCGCGCATGCGGCCCGGAGATCATCAGGACCTGCCTCTTGAAGACATCGCTGCCGAATACGTCGCGGCCGCACAGCACGGGTTGGAGCAAGAGGCGCCCTGGCCAGGCCTGCCCACCGCTCCAGGTTGTCGGCCGGTCGCAACCCCGGCGCTCACGGAGCCGAGATCGTCACCGTGGTTTCCGCGCACAGCACACCCGCCAGCGGGCCCGAGTCGAACTGGACGCGGAGCCGGAGGATGCCCTCCGGCAGGGTCAAAGGCACTCGCACGGAGGCCTGGCAGAAGGTGCCTCAGGCAAAGCCCGACTGTGTCGTTTCCAGCACACGGCCGTCCGCCGTCTCCAGCGCGATCCGCGCCTGCGGCCCTGCGTCCGACTGCACCTGGCTCGGCGCCCCGCGATAGCAGGTCGTGATGAGCAGGCCATCGCCTGTCGTCCATTGCGGCTGGACGATCAGCTCCTCGCCGCGATGCCGCGCGGTCGCGCCCTTCAAGCCCGTCCGGAATTCGAGCGGACCGATCGGGTCGAGGGCCAGCGCGGCGTCCTTGTCGAGCAGGTGCCAGCCTTTCTCTTCAGAGGAACTGCCGCTGCCCGAAAAAAGGAACGTCCACGGCGCGCCGCCGGCCGGATCGGCGAGGCTGATGCTCAGCGTATGGACGCGGTATTCGCCGATCGGCACCACGGTTTCGGTTCGCTCGCCGCCGAGACCGACGGCCGAGCCGTCCCGGCCCACCAGCGTGGCTGACAGCGCCGTGATCGGCGCCGCGCCGGCCGACCGCGCCGGCGCCAGTCGGATCGTGCCCGTGCCGGCGAGCGGTTCCACGGCGAGCCGTTCGCCGAGCGCATCGGAGGCGCAGCGTCACGCGGGTTTCGCCAATGGCCAGCACACTCGCATACGGGAACTGCTCGGTCGCCGGGTCGAACTGGCCGTCGTCATTCAGGTCGATCCAGAGGCGGTCCTGGGGATCGGTGAAGAAGCCGTTGGCGTCGTTGTCGGTACGGCGTGCGGCATGTGCGTGGCCGTTCAGGGATACCACACCTTCCAGGTATCCGGCGGCCGCGGCGCTGAAGGTCAGCCCGGTGGACCCGCGACGGAAGACCATCGCGCGGGGGATCTCGCGCGTCTGCTCGCCCTCGACCACCGCCACATTCAGCGGCAGCCGCCAGGTGCGGCCGTCGGCGGTAGGCGGCACGAGGTCTCTTTCCTCGATGCGGCGGTTCCGGTTGGAATCCACGTAGAGATCCGCGTGGCCGTCCGCGAACACGTCGAGGACGACCGTCACACGGATCGAATTCGCGCTGCCGTAGCGAAGCTGGGCATAGCGGCGGCGGGTCCCGCGATAGGAGACCTTCTCGACAACATCTTCCGGCTTCGACGCGGTCAGCCCCAGCGCCCGCAAGGGCGGGTGCTCGAACGGTGCATCGGGGTCGGGCAAGACGTAATGCCAGCCGTCGGGTGGCGATCCGAAGAGTAAGACCAGAGACATCAGCAACGAGTTCATGAGGCAGTTCCCCATCAGAGATCCAGATCAAAGTCCACGACGTCGGGAACCCAGAATCTCAGGTTGTTCGACTGGACGTGGCGCCAGCGTTGCTCACCGGTCCGGGCCAGAAACCCCGTCACCCGGAGGCGGATCTCGTTCTTGGGAGACTGGCCCCTCGCATCGGGTGAATCGGGGATGCGTTCGACCAGCGCAACGCCCCAGCGGGGATCAATGGCCGACGCTGCGATAGCAATTAGCCCGTTATCAATCCAGGCAATATTCACGCTCGGCTCGGCCCAGGGTTCGAGCAGGGCACGAGCCAGCGCGCGGTCGTAACGGGCCAGCATCAGGGCGAGATAGCCGTCTTCCACCGCGACAGCGAGGGTCTGTCCTCTGTCCCTCTCGTCGCGCGGCCGTCGCAGGGCGAGCGCGCGCCAGATCGTTTCCTGGACGCGCTGGGGGTCAATCCGCTCGGCCACAGGCACGAGCGCGGCGGCCACGGCGCAGGGATCAGGGTACACCACCGGCGACAGGGGCCTGGACATCTGGTCGTCGAGGACCGCCAGCGCCTCGTCGAGTGCCTTTTCGGCGGCGGATCGATCGGACTGTGCCAGCGCGAGCGCCACCATGCCGAAGCCGTATGCGCGGCGGGTCGGAGTCTCGATCGCCCGCGCCAGGCGGAGGGCCCGCGCGGGATCCCGCCGGGCCATGCGGTAAGCGACCCGCACGGTGTACTCGCCACGCTGGAGCGGCTCGCGGACCATCGCGAGCACGCGCTCGGTGGCGGCTGGGTCGCAGTCGGCAAGCTCGTGCGCGAGGTTGCCATGGTGGCGGTCATACTCATAGCGATCGCTCAGATCCTTCATCAGCGCCAGAGCGGTATCGAGATCGATCCGGCCCAGTTCTTCCGCAAAGACGCCGCGGGCGTAGCCCGCGAAGGCGGCGTTGGGCATCGCGCGGGCCAGGGCCTCGTTCTCATGAAAGAGGGCTTTGGCGCTCTCACCTTCGCCGAGATCGAGCCGGCGGGCCGCGGCCCAGCCGAGCATGCAGAGCCGCATCGCCGGATCCTTCTCGGCCCTTGCCTCCGTGACGGCGCGGGCGAGCAACTCCACCTTCTTGGCTTTCTCGGTTTCAGGGAGCGCGGCGGCGGCCAAGATCGAGCCCTTGCGCCCGCGCGCTCGGGGCCTGGATGGACTCGACCACGGCCAGCGCCTCATCGAGCGCGGTTCCCGCGAGCGCCGACGCCACGCGCAGCCGGATCATGTCATTGAGGAAGACGTCGGCAAACGGCTTGGTTTCGAGCACTTCCAGCACGCGCGCCGGCTCAATGCGTGCCATCGCTTCCAGCGTGCGGACCTTCTCCGGTTCGCCGCCTTCCTTCAAGGCGCGCTCCGCATACGGATCGAGCAGGCGGCGGGCCAGGGCAAGCTCCTCGTCGTGCGGAAGCAGCGGCGGTAGGGTCGTGCGTGGCGGGGCGGGCTCGTCCTGGCGGATCAGGGTCAGTTTGACCGGTTCGCCGCCCGGCCGTACCAGCACGCCGGCGAAGCGATAGCCGTTTTTCCGGGCGAACACGAAGGTCCTCCCGGTCGCCGCGTCGTCGAGTTGAAAGCGGCCGGCGGCGGCCGTCTCGGTCTGCGTCCGCGCCGGGGCGTCGCCGGTTTGAAAGACGATCGCGCCCACCACGGGCTGCCCCTGGCGATCGACCGCCACACCCGCGACGCTCCGCAAGGAGGGTTCTGGTACCGGTGGCGGTGCCTGGGTCAGTACGATCAGGATCAGCGGAAGAGCAAGCATCGATCAAGCTCCCGATGAGATGAGCCCCCAGGGGTCGGCAGAGAGGCGCTACCAGTACAGGCTGGCCAGGTCGTGAACGTGTTCCAGGACGGCCTCCCAGCGCGCGGGACCACGGAGCGACAGCCAGTGGGCGACGAGCAGCCGGGCGGCATTCTTGACCCGGTCCGTCGTGAGATCGGGCGGGTCGGGCAGACGATCGATCAGCGCGACCAGACGGTCCGGATCGACCAGCGTGGCAGCCACGATCAGGGTCTGGGCCGCCTCCCGGGCGTCGTAACGCTTCTCGTCCGCAGCCAGGCCGAGCAGCCCGGCCAGGGTCGGTTCCAGCAGTTGGACGGCGGTGTCGCGATCGTAGCGGGCCAGCAGCGCGGCCAGGATGGCCGTGGCGCGCACCGTCGAACTGGCGGTGTAGTCGTCGATCGACGCCGCACGCGGCGGGCGGAGGGATAGGGTCCGCCAGAAGAATTCGGGGACGATCCCCGGGTCGATTCGTTCGGCCACGGGGAGCAGCCTTGCGGCCAGAGTCGCCGCGCTGTCCATGCCGTTAAAGCGAGCGCCGCCGGACGTGGCGTACTGATCGAGCGCCGTGAAGGCCTCGTCGAGTAGATGGCGCGCGGCGGGCTTGTCGCGGTTGGCGAGGGCCTGGGCCATGGCACCGAAAGCACGCGCCTTCTCGCGCAACACGGCTGTGCCATTGGAAGTTTCCTGGATCGTGTCAATCAAGCGGCGGGCGCGGGCACGATCCGAAAGCGCCATCACGCGACAGACGGCAGGCAGTTGCTGATTGCGGCCGTTCGCGTCGCGCATCTCACCGAGCAATCGCTCGGCGGTGGCCGGGTCGGTGGCGGCCAGCGCCTCGGCCATGTCGCCAAAGTGGCGGTTGTTCTCGTAGACATTGTCGCCGGTGCGATCTTTGATGAGCTCCAGCGCGGTCTGGAAGTCGGTGCGCGCCAGTTGCACGGCGAACGTGCCGCGTGCGTAGTACGGCCAGCCGGTTTTGGGCAGCTCGCGCGCCAGCGCCAGACCGTCGTGGAAGAGGGCGGCGGCCTGTTCGTTCTGGCCGAGGTCGCGCAGCCGGCCGGCGATCTGGCCCAGATGGTAGAGCCGGTGCGCGGGGTCTTGGATGATGCGTGCCGCGGCCAGAGCGCGCGTCAAGAGGTCGAGCTTGCGGTCGCGGTCGGCGACATGATCGGCCGCCGCGGTCAGGGCGAGCGCTTTCGAGTACGGGTCCGTGATGGCCTCGAACAGGGCGAGGGCCTCTTCGGGATCAGTCGCAAGCGACTGCTCGGCCACGATGCGCCGTACCGCGTCAGCGCCGGAGTTCGAAACGTCGCCGCCTTGTGCAATCCGCTCAAGCGCGGCGGCCGGGTCGAGGCGGGCGAGCATCTCGATGCAGTAGCGTTTCTCGGTCGCGCCGCCCTTGGCAAACACCTGCTCCGCATACGGATCGAACCCGCGACGAGCCAGCTTCAGCGCCGCGTCACCATCCGGAGCCACCGCGCGCGTCGGCATTGGTTTCTCCGGGGCCTCGTCGTTGCGCGTGAGGGTCAGGTCGGCCGTCGGCTCCCCCTCAGCCACCGCCCGGCCCTGGAAGCGGAACCCCGCTGCCTGGGCGAAGAGGAACGCCCGGCCGCCGTCGAGGTCCGGCATGCGGTAGTGACCTTGACCATCAGCCTGCACCGTGACGCGCTTCGGCCCGTCGCCTGCCTGGAAGACCGTCGCGCCGGCAACCGGCTGGCCCTGGCGGTCGAGCACATGGCCTTCGACCACCCGCAGCTTGTTTACGACCAGATCGGGGAACGTGATCGGGTCCGGCCGCTCACCCGGCGTGAGCCAGTCGGTCTGGGCCGGTACCAAGCCGTCGGCCTCGACCTGGACCCGGTAGGAGGCGAATCGTTGCAGTCGCCGCGGCGTGCGGAAACGTCCTTTGGCGTCGGTGCGCAAGGGGTCCTGGTCCGGAGCGCTCACCAGGCGACTGCCCCAGATCGTGCCGCCAGGCAGGCTCGTTTGCGCGTAGACGCGCACCAGCGCACCGGCGAGCGGTTGGCCCGCGCGATCGACCACCCGGCCGCCGAGCGCCGTCGTGTTCGCCGGGCTGATGTGAAGCATGACCGGCTGATCGCCGCTGATCGACGTCGGTTTGCCGGTGCTGGCGTCGTCCTTCTGGGCGGAGAACCAGACCTCCGTCTCCGGTGCGATCCCGGCGACTTCAAACGCGCCGGCGTCGTTCGTCGTGGCGACGCGCGAACGCAGGGTGCTCATCGTATTCTCGCGGTAAACCCACTGCGCAAAGGCCCGCGCCCCGGCGACCGGCCGGTCTTTTTCATCCACGACCGTCCCGCGCAACACGCGGCCGCGCGCAGCTCGATCGGCGGCAATTCGCGCTCGGTCAGATCAGGGGACAGCTCCACGGGCGGGTCAAGCGCCGTGTTGATCGGCTCCAGGAATTCCGCCGGGAGTCCATTGAGCCAGACGTTGACCTTCCCCGCAGGGAGAACCGCCTCGTAACGGCCCTCGGCATCGGTGTGTGTTGTCCTCCAGAGACCGCGGGGGCGCTCGAGACTTGCAAGGTCAAACCCGCGATCGCCTTCTTGGAGTCCTTCACCCGGACCACGCCACGCACCCGGACACCACGTTCCAGCCGGGCCTTGATCTCGGTCTGCGCACTGGGCTTGATTTCCCCCTTGGTCCCGATCTCGTCGCTGGTACAAGAAGGGCATCCCGGCGGGCAGATCGAGCCACGAGGTTGGACTTTGCCCGCGATCAGGGCCGGGAAGGCGCAACGCCCGTCCGCATCCGTGGTCGCCTCGCCCGCGCTGACGACCGAGATCCCGGACTCGGAGACACCGAACGCCGAGACATGAACCGTCACGCCCCGGACAGCCGCCCCATCGGCGGCGACGACCTTCACGGCCAGACGCCCCTCGGGCTGGAGCGTCACTGCGCGCTCACCCTTGTCAGCCGCATGGAAGTGGAAGGTCTGCCGGACGTGGCCCGGTGCCTCGACGGCCAACGACGCGACCTGCTCGGCAGCGACGCCCGATAGTCTCGCCCGGCCCTCTCCGTCCGTTGTGGCGGCGCGTTGCTCCGCGAACCCCTTCGGCACCGCCAGATAGTTCGGGAACCAGCGCACTTAATCGCACGTGCGCTCCCGCCTCCGGCGCGCCGTCCGCTCCCCGCACATGTACGCCCATCTCGACCGCCGGCGTGAGTACGAATGCGCAAGGGCAAGTCGGACTGGATCTCGTGCTGGTACACCCGGCGCCCGGCCAGACACCGTCCCTCCGCGCGGACCCAGACATTCCAGAACGTCTCCCCGGCCGGCACGTCGAGCGCAAAGCGGCCATCGTTGCCGGTCCTGGCCTTCCTGGGCACCGGTTCCTCCTCGTGCAACGTCAGCGACTGGTCGAAGATGCGAGCACCTCCGCGCCCGCAATCGGTGCCCCTCCTGGATCGACCACCGACCCGACCAACCGTACCATCTCGGGCGGCGCTTCCACCGCGCCCGGACCGAGCGCCAGACCCAGCCAGATCACCAGCGTCATGATCCCGGCCTCCCATCCGCGAGGGAACATCCGCCCCGAAATCCTTCGTGGATCGTACCGCGGCGCCGCCCGCGCAGATAGGGTTGAGGTTCCTGGCGCGAAGTCGGTTGCTCAGGGCCGGAACGAGAGCACGTTATGAACTTTAGTCCAGGTTGGAACGTCGTTTGGCAAGTCCGCAACGTTGCAGACTTGCCACCCTGGAGCAAACCACGGAGCGCGCCTTCTTCGACCCGATCGAGTTGATACTCGTCGGTTGTCCCCATACCGCCTTGGGACCAATCACCGGACCGAAACGCTCCGCCTGCGCGGCCTGATGGTCAACCCGCCCACCTGGACCGCCGTAGAACTGAACACCCTTGCCTGCATCTGGAAGGCGAACCATGTGCAGGGGCAGCTCGCCGGGGGCGGCTATCCCCCAGCCCGGCCGACCGCACCTCGTACGACGCCCGGCTCGATTCCCACTTCGCCCATCTCGATGGGCTATTGCCCGCGCGCGAAAGCTCGGCATAGACGCTCTGATCGACCGGCACACGCCGCCCGGCGGCTGCGAGGCGGCGTCCTCCAGGAACAGAACCAGGCTCCTATCTGGCAGTCTGGGACCGCCGGGCGCACCGGCATGCGAACCAGACGGCGGTCTGGAGCTGCGACCTCGTCCACAAGCTGTTGGAAGGTGTCGCGCCGATGGTCTGAAGGACGGACAAGACCTCGTAAGCGAGACCGCCCACCGCGTCCGTGGTCGAGCCGGCCCACGATCTGAAGGACGCGGGTGGCACAACGCCACTTTCCGCGCCCCCGGGCGAGTTGGTGATGAATCCATCACCGACCACCCCGACCGAGCCGGCCCTCAGAAACCGCCCAGGAGGCCGCTCTTGAGCCTGCCGTCGAAACACCGACCCACACTGCGGAGCCCGCCCTGGAGGCTTCTGGAGCCCGCAGCGCTCTCTCATAATCTGGTGGTCGAAGCCGGCCCCGGCGTCTGTAGACCGTGAAGGCGGGCGGCGGCGCCGGCGTCACAGCGGGATGATTCGCCCTGTTCAGGGTAACGACGCCGTCCTGAAACGTGTGGCCGAGGTGCACGAATCCCGCGCACATGCTCTCTCCACGAATTTCCGGATGCAAAACCCGGCGGGGGGCGCAGCTCGCTCTCCGGATGCCCGCGTCGCGCCGGTGGTCGATCGGCACGTCTGGAACAACGTCCTCCACGAACGGAACTTCGGCTCCACCGTCGCCTGTTGCTCGAATGGCGGCGCCACGTCAATGGCGGCCCGCCGCGCCGGGACTGCCCCCGATCGAGGTTTCGAGGCGCGTGCGCCTCGATGTGACGCTGTGCTATACGAGGTTGAGCGAGCGTACAAGGCAGTTGGTCAGCGCCCAGGATACGGGTTCACGCGGACATGAGAAATGGGCGGGAAGCGCCGTGCTTCGGGCCGAAGTCGTGACCCGCATCGATCGTAGACCAGGAGGGCGTGGTTCGCAGTTGCTTTGGGCGGGCGTTCGCCTTGGCGGGAATCTGCGCGTAGCGGTCCGTCGTGCCGTTGACCTCGGTCAAGAACGACTCCTGAACCAGCACGAACGGGTCCAGCGCACTGAGGTTGGAGGTCATCCGATCCGAATCGGTACGACCGCGGATGGTCTGGAGCGCGTCGTGGAAAGGGACGGTCACCTGGGACTCATCGCGGACCTGGTTCGGATCGATCGTCTGGGTCACGTCCGTGCGTGGGTCCACTCCCTGGCCGGTGGTGTCGGAAAATGGACCCAACGCGTGCTCGGAACTCGCGACATGGACTTTCCGGGCAGTGGTCCCCAGGCAGGATGTCGGTGTGATGGGCCCGTATGTCGATGAGAGAGCGCTCTCGGGTCTGAAGTCTGGATCTCTCCGTTGAAATCAGTGACACTGATGCTGCTGGATGCGAAGTGAGGTCGAGTGCGAGGCGCAAAGGCTGGGTTAGCGCAGTTCACCTTTGGGTGGCGCTCTGGCTCAGTAAACCCAAAGCGCCAGCGAGTGCATGAATCTGATTGGTTCCCAGCCGGACGCACGCGCTGGGCGTCAGGCTTGCAGAGGGAGTCCGCAACCCATGCGTGAACCGCTCTAGCAGACACGGCCTTGCCTGTGGTTTTCTGCGGTGATGTCTCATTCCATCATTATCTCAGAAACCCCTAGAAAGTCTTTGACTCACGAAGAGCTGCGTGTTCTATTGCAAGCTGACCTGCTTGCTCATGGCGAACAGTCCGGTCGCAGCCATGGTGGCATCGACATTATAAGGTTACATGTATTACTAATCGAGGATTCACTAAGGCAGATGATGCTGCTCGGGCCCGAGGATCGGGACCAGATCCGCGGGCTGCTCTTGAGCGGTCAACGGGAACCTCGGCGCCGAAAGCTCCGAAGACGGAACCGGGCTCCGAGTGCGGTCGCCCGTCGATCGAGGGGCCGACGCTTTGGGTTTCGTGATCCTGCTCCTTGGCGTGTCGAAATCACCCCATCATTCAAGCCGTTGAGGGTGTGTCGACCTCCACCCGCCCGGGTCGAACGCCCCGGGGGGCACCGTCATGGTGCAGTACTTTTCGCTTACTGATGAAAGAGTGAGATTATTTTTCACATGATTGATTGTACAGAACCGTTTGTCGATGCGCACGGCTTGCTGCGCCGTTGACCAATCTGGATTCCGATCATGCAAAGGTAATTCTCCTCCAGGACGCTCCGCCGCCGGCTCTTCCGCTCCCGACGCACCCGCCCTGTGGTGTTCGAAAGGCTGGAGCCGAGGACCGTCCTGACCACCGTGACCCTGAACCCGGTGGCCGACGGGCTCGTCGCCGACCGGAATCTCGACGGGGTGTACGACGCCGTCGACACGTCCTCCACCTCGGTCACCGACCGGTACTTCGACGCGACCTACGTGCCGGGATCGGGCAGGAGCGGGACGTCTTCGAATTCGACCTGAGCGGGATCGCCCCCGGCACGCCGGTCATCTCGGCGACGCTCGGGCTCAACGTCCTCTCGTACACGTCGAGCAGCATCTCGGGCGGCGTCACGTATCCCCAGGCCACGTTTGAGGCCTACCGGGGGACCGGTACGATCACGACCGCCGACGGCGGCGCGGCCGCCACGGCGGCGGGCAGCGGGAGCGTCAGCGCCCTGGGCGTGCAGCCGTTCAGCTTGACCCCGGCCGCGCTGCAGCGCGCTCGAGGGGGGGTGGTCGCGGTCCGCCTGGAGAACCCCGCGCTCAACTCGGACTGGTTCCAGGTCAGCGACATGCGGGACACGTTCAACCCGCACCCGGTGTTGACCCTGGTTCTGGGCTCGTCGTCTGCGCCGCCGACCGCCAACGGCGACAGCTACACCGTCGCGCAGGGGGTCACGCTCACCACCACCGCCCCGCAGGTCGCCCCGCCCACCCCGTTGGTCAGCTACAACTTCGACGAGGCAGCGACGGGGACCACCCCAGCGCAGGACGGCGGCCCGCCTCCGAGCCTCCCGGGGACCTTCACGGGCGCGGCGACGCGGACGCCCTCCACCCCCGGGTTTGCGTCCACCGGCGCGCTCGACCTCACGGCGCCCGGCCGGAACACCGTCAACGTCGGGCCCGTGGCGGCCCTCAATAACGCCAGCGCGTTGACCGTGACCGCGTGGATCAACCTCCGCACCAGCTCCTCGAACACCGGGAAGCAACTGGTCAACGACCACAACCTCGGCCTCACCAACGCCAACGGCTGGGACCTGGAGCTCTACCCGCCCAACTCCACCCCCGCCTCGGGGGATACCCGCTTGCAGTTCACCGCTTGGGGCGCGAGCGGCACCGGACAGGGGGCCGTCTCGAACGCCTTCCTGACGACCGGGAAGTGGGTCTTCGTCGCGGCCACCTTCTCTCCCGGCCGGGTCGTCACCTTCTACGCGGGGGACACGGCCGTGCCGGTGTCGCAGGTCGGGCAGTCCGGGGCACTCTCCTACGGCGTCGCCCCCAGCAGCACGGCGCCGCTGATCATCGGGGACCCCGGCTGGAGCTCATCGAACCCCACCTTCTTCTCGGCCCCGGCCTGGCTCGACGACGTGCGTGTCTTCGGTTCGGCACTGACCGCGGCGCAGGTCGAGGCCATCCGCCAGAGCAACCTCCCCGCGAGCGTGCTCGCCAATGATATTACCCCGGCAAGAAAGTAGGTCGGACAATCCTGTCCGACTCCCCCGGCCTGTCGGACAGGATTGTCCGACCTACAGGAGGATCTTCTTTGCCGGGGTAATACGTCGCCGGGCGAGGCGGCGCTGACCGCCACGCTCGTCTCGGGACCGTCGCACGGCGCGCTCACGCTCAACGCTGACGGCACGTTCTCGTACACCCCCGACGCTGGCTACGCCGGCCCCGACAGCTTCGTCTACACGGCGAGCGATGGCCTCGTCACCAGCGCCCCGGCGACTGTCACCATCTCGGTCCTCGGCCCTCCGACCGCCGCCGCCGACAGCTACAGCGCGACGGCGAACACCCCGCTGACCGTGGCCGCCGCATCCGGCGTGCTCACCAACGACACCGACCCGAACGGCTTCCCCCTGACCGCTTCCCTCGTCTCGGTCTGGCGCACGGGTCGGTCGTGCTCAACGCCGACGGCTCGTTCACCTATACGCCCGCCTCGGGTTTCTGGGGCACCGACAGCTTCACCTACAAGGCGAACGATGGCCAGCTGGACAGCAACGTGGCGACCGTCTCCCTGACTGTCCATGCGCCTCCGGCGCCGACCGTGACCTCGATCGCGCCAGTCATGCCCAACCCACGCTCCACGCCGCTCGCCACCGAGGATGTGACCTTCTCCGAGCCCATCGACCTGGCCACCTTCGACTTCCACGACCTGACGCTCACCCGCAACGGCAGCGCGGTCACCCTCGATAATACCGTCACCGCCAGCCTCCTCGCCGGCAACAGCTACCGCATCAGCGGCCTGAGCAACTTCACCACCGCTGTGGGGAACTATGTCCTGACCGTCAACATGGCCGGCATCCATGACCCGGCCGGCAATGCCGGCAACGAATCGGCCCCGGTCGCCTGGACGAACGTGACTCCACCCCTGGCCGTCCAGACCTTCACCTCCAATCCCACCGGCTTCACCGTGCAGTTCAATCACGCGTTCAACCCCACTCCACTCCACCTGTACGCCGGCACCCCCAACCTCATCCTGGTCAACACCGGCACGGGCATCTCGGTCCGCGGCTCGCTGCTGGTCAGTGCCGATCATCAGACCATCACCTTCGTCCGCACCGGCACGACCTCCACCACGGCCCATGAAGGCTTCCTGCCCGACAGCACCTACCGCCTCACCCTTTCCAGTAGCAACGCCGGGTTCGTGGACACCGACGGCAGCCTCCTCGACGGCGACAACGGGACCATCTCCAGCGTGGATGCCTCGATGGTCAGCCAGTTCGCCGTGCGTCTGGTTACAGGCTTTGCCCGGTACAAGGATCTCGATCCGATCCTCATCGGCGACGTGACGCAGAACGGGGCGATCACCAGTGTGGACGCCTCGTACATCTCGCAGTTCTCGGTGCGCTGGCGCCGGCCATGATCCCACCGCTGCCCACGGGCATCACGCTGATGCCGGGAGGCCCGGATCCGCGCATTTGGATTTCCCAGAGCCTCTCGGCCGCGCCGGGCGCGACGCTGGCCGTGCCGGTGCAGTTCCTGCAGACCAGCAGCGCGATGATCGGTCTGGAGGAGTTCGAGCTGGCCCTTTCGTTCGATCCGGCGGTGCTGCGGATCGAGGGCGTGCAGCTTGGCTCCTTGCCCGCGGGCTTCAACCTGAACTGGTCGGTGGACGCGGCGGCGGGCCAGTTGTTGATTTCGGGAGCGGCGCCCTCGGGCACGCTGTCGCTGTCGCCCGGCGCGGCCGGTTCGCTGGTGTCGATTCAGGCCGCGGTGCTGCGCGGGACGCCATCGGGGAGCACGGCGATCAACCTGCGGCGCTCGCTGTCGACGCCGGGCGGTCCGCTCTTGACGGGCTTGAACGAGGGGAACTTGGTGCTGGTGCCCGCCCCGACCAATGCCGACGACGATGCGGTTGACGGACTGATCACGATTCGCGGGGCGGCTCGTCGTGGTCCCCGGCCGCACCCGGCGGCGGTCAGCCCGCGTCCTTGCGGGCGATCAATCTGGTCCCCGCCGCGGGCCCGGCCCTGCCCAGGTTGGTGTCGAACCTGCCGGCCCCGGTGACCGCGCCTGGGGGCGCACTGGTTCCGGAAGTCCCGCTCCCGGCGTCGTTGTTGACCACCGCTCGCCAGCGCGTGTCCCGGTGGCTCTCTCCCCAGGGGCCGCGCGGTACGCCGCCACCCGCTTGCTCCGGAGCGATTTCTGAGGCGTCCGGGAATCCTGCGGCGGGCCGCGGATCGCCACCGTCGCCGCTCGTAGGAACAGACGCTGGCTCGTGGTGGTGCTCGCTAGCCGCCTTGATTGTCGCAGTCGTTCGGGAGATGGGGGTCGGACGGTTCTTGCCGCCACCGCTTGAGACAAAGGAAGAAGCCATGATGACGAGGTTGCTGCGTCGGGTCATGCCTGGCTCCGCCGTGGCGGTTTGCGCGGGGTGGGCCACGATCCGGGGACCAGCACCAGTAGCCCAGGCGGTTCGGCCGGCCTTCAGCGGGTAGTGTTTTGGTAATGCCGAACTCCCGGAAGTAATGCGATTCTTCGCGAATTACCGCTACCAAATGCTACTCCTTGCGAAACGGTCAGAATGCCGTAAACTGTTGATAGCTTCAAGCTTTACAGGGTGATGCAGCGGGACTGAAGGAGAGTTTCCCAAGCTGGACGTCGTGGGTTCGAATCCCTTCGCCCGCTTAGACTTACGACGAGTCGGTTTTCTGGTTGCACCTCCGGTTGCACAAACCCCGTCAATCCGGTCAACCCCCTCAAACCTGGCCCCGGGTCGATCCGATACAACCCTGGGGCCTTTTCTTTTTCCCTGCCCATCGTTCACGACCCTGCTGAACTCGTCAGAATTGCGCCGGGATAGGGACCAAGACGCCGAGATCGACTCATTCACGAACCCACTGGTACGTTCCGGTTTCGAAGCCGCAAACCGGCCTCACTGGGAAAACCTCCAGCAAATCGGAAAGCATCAGCGGGTTCGTGTATCAGACGGCCCGATCGATCCCGACAGCACAGGCTCTCCCGCTGGCACCCGGACGCCGCCTGCCTGTGCAACCCGCGGTGGCAACCACGCGAAGGAAATCTCTTGAGGCCACCGGCCCACCGGCAACGAGCCCTGAACGACGGCGGTGTCGATGGGGACTTTGCAGCCCGTCGCGGATCAACCCGGCGGTCTGTGCGGATGGCCGCACTGCCTCGCGTGGAGTTGGCTTGGGAGACTTTCGATCAGGAAGCCGCCGGGCTCGCCATCCCCGACGTGAGAAAGCACCTGCCCGAGCCGGGGCCAGTCTTGGCACAGACCCGGGGAAGGCTGGCGACCTGGCCCGCTCGGGCCTGGCCACGTGGTTCCAACATGTTCAGGTACCAGGCCGTTCACGAAGGGGTCCGAAAGACGGATTCCGCTTATGTTACCGCGCCGTCTACGGCTCATCGAACCGCCACAGGCCAGCTTGCCTGGCCGCCTGATCAGATCCTTTCAGCTCCTCCCGCGACGGCCGTCGGTCAATCTCGGCGTACCATGTCGCGCCCTCATCCCGGCCGACCTGCCCCAACGGATACGCGGGCCGACCGAGACTGCGTCATGATGTGGACGAAAGTGTCCGGCGAGAGCTCCTCGGTCAGCCAGCGAAAGATCGCCGCGCTTTCGGCCGACTGCCCCGGCATCACCAGGTGACGCACCAGCACCCCGCGCCGCGCCAGCCTGTCAGGGCCGAGCCGCAGCACGCCGACCTGCCGGTGCATCTCCCGGATCGCCGCCCACGTCCGCTCCGCGGAGGCCTTGGCCCGCCGTCGGGCCGTCTCCGGCTCCCAGAACTTGAAGTCGGGCCTATAATAATGTCTACGACGCCATCCAGCCGCTTCAGCAATCCTTCCGAGTCGCAAGCGCTGCAGTTGTCGACGATCGGTAGATGCAGCCCGCGCGAAATGGCCGCGGTGATGACCTCCAGGACCTGGGTCACGACATGCTTGGGGGTGACGAAGTGGTCGAGGCGCCGGGCCTGCTGCGAGGTCTTCCTCCGATCCACAGAGAGGGAAAGCCCATGAGCCATTCGGATGCCCTTGCAGCCGCTACAGCCGAAATCCCTGCGGGTCAGGCTGCGACACCGGGCGGGTTGCGCGGCAAGCCCGTGGACACGACCGCGATCTGCACCGTGGGCAAGGAGGGGGTCGGCCTCACCTACCGCGGTTACACCATCGAGGATCTGGCCGAGAAAGCCAGCTTCGAGGAGGTGGCGTTCCTGCTGCTCCGCGGCCACCTGCCCAGCCATGCCGAGCTGGACGCCTACAAGGCCCGCCTGCGTGGGCTCCGTGCGCTGCCGCCGCGGCTGCGGGAGATGCTGGAGCAGATCCCCGACGAAGGCCACCCGATGACCATCATGGACGTGCTGCGCACGGGCGCCTCGTTTCTCGGGACGCTGGAGCCGGAGCAGGACTTCGGCCACCAGCTTGAGGTGGCCGATCGGCTGATCGCCCTGCTGCCGGCGATGATGGTCTTCTGGTACCGCTTCCACGCCGAGGGCGTGCGGATCGACACTGACACCGGCGAGGAGACGACCGCGGGTCACATCCTGGCGATGCTCTTCGGCCAGTCCCCGATGGAGGAGCACCGCCGCTGCCTGGACGCGTCGCTGATCTTGTACGCGGAACACGAGTTCAACGCCTCGACATTCGCCTGCCGGGTTTGCGCCGCGACGTTGTCGGACCTCTACTCCTGCATCACCGCGGGCATCGGCACTCTCCGCGGCCCGCTGCACGGCGGCGCCTCCGAGGCGGCGATCGCGCTGCTCGACCGTTGCCACACCCCCGAGGAGGCCCGCGCTACGGTCCTCGACATGCTCGGCCGGCACGAGAAGGTCATGGGCTTCGGCCACGCTGTTTATCGTCTCTACGACCCGCGCAGCCCGATCATCAAGCGGTGGGCGCGCCAGCTCGCCGGCGACGGTCCGGGCGGCGACCTGTTCGCCGTCGCCGAGGCGGTCGAACAGGTGATGCAGGCCGAGAAGAAGCTGTTCCCCAACCTCGATTTCTACACCGCGGTCGCCTACCGCTTGCTGGAGGTGCCCACGCCGCTGTTCACCCCGCTATTCGTCTGCGCGGGTCACCGGCTGGTCGGCGCATGTCGCCGAGCAGCGGGCACACAACAAGCTGATCCGCCCGACGGCCGACTACGTCGGGCCCGAGCCGCGGCCCTTCGTGCTCTTGGACGAGCGCGCGGCGGCCGCTGGACCCCGTGGGTGACCGCCATGAGAGAGGTCGACGGCCTGCTCCAGGAGCTGGCCGACTACACCCTCACGGCCCGGATCGACAGTGCCGCGGCGTGGGAGACGGCCCGCTACGCCCTGCTCGACGCGCTGGGCTGCGGTCTGCTGGCGCTGAATTACCCGGCCTGCGCCAGGCTCATCGGCCCGGTCGTGCCCGGGGCCGTCCTGCCCGGCGGCGCCCGCGTGCCGGGCACGGCCTACGAGCTTGACCCGGTGCAGGCCGCCTTCTGCATCGGCGCACTGGTCCGCTGGCTCGACTTCAACGACACCTGGCTGGCGGCCGAGTGGGGGCATCCCTCCGACAACCTGGGCGCCATCCTGGCCGTCGCCGACTACCTGGGACGGCGCCCCGGCCAGGAGGAGTCCGCCGGGCCGACGATGCGCATCGTGCTGGAGGCGCTGATCAAGGCCTACGAGATCCAGGGCGTGCTGGCGCTGAGCCATGCCTTCAACCGCGTCGGCCTGGATCACGTCCTGCTGGTGCGCATCGCCTCGACGGCGGTCGCCACCTGGCTGCTGGGGGGGATGCGAGCGGAGATTCTCAACGCCCTCTCCCACGCCTTCCTCGACGGCGGGGCGCTGCGGACCTACCGCCATGCGCCCAACACTGGCTCACGGAAGTCCTGGGCCGCGGGCGACGCGACCAGCCGCGCGGTCCGCCTGGCCTTGATCGCCCGGTCGGGCGAGATGGGCTATCCTTCAGCCCTGACCGCGCCGACCTGGGGCTTCCAGGACGCGCTGTTCCGCGGCCAGCCGCTGACGCTGGCACAGCCACTCGGCTCCTACGTGATGGAAAACATCCTGTTCAAGATCGCGTTCCCGGCGGAGTTCCACGCGCAGACAGCCGTCGAGGCGGCGATCGCCCTGCACCCCCAGGTCAAGAACCGGCTCGACGAGATCGCCACCATCCGGATCACGACCCAGGAATCGGCCCGGCGGATCATTGACAAGACCGGGCCACTGACCAACCCGGCCGACCGCGATCATTGCCTGCAGTACATGGTGGCGGTCGGCCTGCTCAAAGGCGGCCTGACGGCCGCCGACTATGAGGACGCCGCCGCGGCCGACCCCCGCATCGACGAGCCTCCGCAGTCGCATGCTCGTGACCGAGGACCCGCGGTTCACCGCCGACTACCTCGATCCCGCCAAGCGGTCCATCGGCAACGCGGTGCAGGTGGTCTTCTGCGACGGTCAGGCGACCGAGATGGTCACGGTCGAGTACCCGATCGGCCATCGCCGCCGCCGCGCCGAGGGGATCCCCTTACTTCGGGCCAAGTTTGAGGAGAACCTTGACTCCCGGCTGGCGCCGCCGGCAGTGGCCCGCATCCTCGACGCCTGCGGCGACCAGGAGCGGCTCGAGCGGATGCCGGTGGCGGATTTCGTCGCGCTCTTCGTGGCCTGACCCGCGCGGCCCGGTCAGCGGCCAAAATACGACCGGTCCCGCGCTTCCCAGTCGGAATAGCCCAGCAGGTCGTACAGCTCGGCCCGGGTCTGCATCCGGTCGAGTTGGCCGCGCTGGGTGCCGTGGTCGCGCAGCGCCATCAGCGTCTCCTCGGCGGCCTTCATGGCGGCGCGGAAGGCGGTCAGGGGATAGAGCACGGCGCGGTAGCCAAGAGCGGCGAGGGTGGCGAACTCAAGCAGAGGACCGCGGCCGAACTCGGTCATGTTGGCCAGCAGCGGGGCCTCGACCGCCTCGGCGAACCGGGCGAACTCCTCGGCGGATTCCAGCGCCTCGGGGAAGATCAGGTCAGCCCCGGCGGCGCGGTAGGCGAGGGCTCGCGCGACGGCTGCATCGAAGCCCAGGACGGAGCGGGCGTCGGTGCGGGCCACGATCACGAAGTCCGGGTCGTGTCGCGCCGCAACCGCGGCGCGGATCTTGGCGACCATCGCCTCGACCTCGACCACCGCCTTGCCCGAGAGATGGCCGCACCGCTTGGGCAAGACCTGATCCTCCAGGTGCAGCCCGGCGGCGCCGGCCTCCTCGAACAGCCGCACCGTCCGCTCGACGTTGACCGCCTCGCCGAAGCCGGTGTCGGCGTCGCAAAGTAAGGGGAGGCCGGTAGCGCGGGCGAGTACGGCGGCCTGCTCGGCGAACTCGGTCAGGGTCAACAGCCCGATGTCGGGCAGACCCGCCCAGCCGGCCGATAGCGCCCCGCCGGAGAAGTATACCGCGGCAAACCCGAGTCGTTCCGCCAGCCGGGCCGTCAGGGCGTTGAACGCCCCGGGGATCATGATGGGCCGCTCGGCCAGCGCCCGGCGAAGCCGTGTCCCAGGTGTTGTCATGATCGCGGTCCTCCCGTGGTGAGGCGGCGGGCACCCTTCGAGCACCGTACCGCGCCGGCCAGCGGCGGGGTAGATCGGCCTGGCCACGCTGGCCCTGGAGCGCGCCGAACGAGCGGCCGTGACCCATGGCTCCGCGGTTTTCGTGCCGACCAAGATGTGTTGCTCCGGTTCCGCCGCGCTCGCCGCCGCGTGGCATCGGCCCGCGGAGGCGCTGACGTTCGGCGCGATCCCGCCGCCCGAGCCGGAGGACGATCCCAGATCGAAGGCGCTTCGGGATTACCAGCACTTCCGCGAGTCGATCGCCGACGCCTGGACCCGCCGTCAGGTCGCCGCGATCAAGAAGGCCGATCCCGACGCGCTGGCGACGGTCGGCCTGATCCAGTGGGCGGTGCCGCTGAACATCGGCGGGCCGGCGCAGTACGCCGCTTTCCGGCCCGAGCGGCAGGCGCCGTTGCTGGACTTCTCGGAGGTTCATTTCTACCCGCTCGACGCCGGGGCGTACCATTACGGCGGTCCCGAGGCGGAGCGGCGCAACCTGGCCTACCTGAAGGCGGTGGCGGAGGCGGTGGCGCGGGCGGGCAAGCCGGTCGTGCTGGCCGAGTTTGGCTGGTACGGCGGCGGCCAGCCCACGCTCGGCCGTGGCTGGATTCACGCCACCGAGGAGGACCAGGCGCGCTGGTGTCGCCGGGTCATTGAGACGACCCGCGGATCGGCCGTCGGCTGGTTGAACTGGGGGCTTTACGACCACCCCCAGGCACGCGATGTGACCCAGTTCACCGGCTTCTGGACCGTGGACGGCCGTCCGAAAGCCTGGGCGAAAGCCTTCACCGAGCTGGCAGCCGGATTTCGAGCCCAGCCGCCCCGGTTTCATGTGCCGTCGGGTTCTTCCCTCGACTGGGACGCGTGCCTGACCAGCGCTTCGGCCCGCACCGCCGCCCGGGAACGGTTCCTCGCAGGGGAGTGAGGAGCGGATCCGGCTCCCTTCAGTAAGCGGACCGGGAGTCGCTGGGACATGGCCCATCAGTCATCAGTCATCAGTCATCAGTCATCAGTCATCAGTCATCAGTCATCAGTCATCAGTCGTCGAGACCACCCTTGAGATACAACTCGGCCAGGGCCCGCGCGGCCTCATCGCAGGCCTTGACACCGGGGTCGCCAAACTGGTTGGTGGCGGTCAGAATGGCGTAATCCGGGCCGGGGACGACCCACATCTCGGCGTACCACATCGTATTCGACCCGTTGTGCCAGAGGGCCTTCTCCTGGCCCCAGGGCACGGTCCGGACGACCCAGCCGCAGGCGTAGTTCTCACCCGGGGGCGGGGTGTGAAGGTGTGCCAGCGTCTCGGGTTTGAGACGCAGCCCGGACGGCGCCTTGCCATGGAAGTGAAACGAGGCAAAGCGGGCCCAGTCGGCCAGCGCGGCGTGAACGCGGCCAGCCGGTCCCAGCACGGGAGGGTTGTCGGCTTGCGCCGGGATGAGCAGACCAAACCGGTTGACATGGCCCCACGGCTCATCGACCTTCCCCATGGTCCCGGGCGGCCCGAAGCCGGCGGTGGTCATTCCGAGCGGCCCGAACAGATCCTTCTGCATCAGGTCTTCCCAGGATTGGCCCGTGGCCTGCTCGGCCATCGCGCCGGCGAGGATGTAGCCGGCGTTGGAATAGACATTCTTCGTGCCGGGCTTGGATTCGGGAGCCTTCTTGAGCAGGATCTTCGCCAGCGCCAGCCGCTGCTCCGGCATCGTCTTGCCGGGCAGGAAGGAGTACGGTCCATTGGCGGGCAGGCCCGCGCGATGCGTCAGGAGCTGATCGAGCGTGACGGCCCGGAAATCTTCGTGCATCTCCGGCGCGAGGTTGGGGAACGCCTTGGCCAGGGTCGTGTCCCAGGAGAGTTTCCCCTCGTCCACGAGCAGGGCGATCCGGGTCGCGGTCATCGACTTCGTGCACGAACCCAGGTGAACCTGATCGTTCACCGTGATCGGCTCGGGCGCACCCACCTTGCGGACGCCGTCCGCGCCGATCGCCCGCAGCCGGTCGCCCTGGACGATCGCGCCCACAAGGCCGGGCACGTGATGCCGTTCCCGGATTTCGCGCAGGACCGCATCGACGCGAGGGTTGGCTTCGACGGCCGCCGCCGCGGCGTGCCTCAAAATCAGTGGACTCGCCAGCACAAGGGCGGCCAGACCGGCCCCCAGCCGGAGCAAGGGACTCGGCTTGACAGTGATCGACATGAGGAAATCCTCTCAGGGAAGAAGGTCATCGTTCGGTTGCCAGGCCCGCCCTTGTTATGGGACGATCGGTCGCCCTGAATCAACATTCCGAGACATATTACCCCGGCAAAGAAGATCCTCCTGTAGGTCGGACAATCCTGTCCGACAGGCCGGGGGAGTCGGACAGGATTGTCCGACCTACTTTCTTGCCGGGGTAATACGCTACCTGATCGTCACCGGCGTGGTGAGGGAGGTCTGCGTCAACTACACGCTGCGCTCGGCCGCCTACCGCGACTACCGGGTCACGGCCGTCACTGACGGAGTGGCTACCGTCTCTCCACGGGTTTCCCCTTCCGGAGAGCCGCTCATGAAGGCGACGCGCCGGGGAGCGGACTGGCCACGCGACGATCCTACGGTCGCTCAGCAGAACAAGATCACGAACCGAAATCGAAGCGGACCTCGCCTTGGTCGATCTTCAGGCGGGCCATGAAGGGTTTCCCCGCCTTCGACCGGAACCCCTTGAGCACCGGGCTGCGGCTGGTGCGCAGCAGCGACTGCGCCGTCCGGACGCCGATTTTCTTCCCCGCGATGGTCTTCCAGATGGCGAACTTGCAGCCTTGTTTCCCGCCGCTGCATCCGTACGACTTCTCTTGCTCGACGACCGCGCCGCCGCAGCGCGGACACGGGCCGAGGACGACCTGGGCAAAATCCGCCGCCGGTTCCCGTGGTCGATCACCGGACATCATCTCACCGGAGGCCGCGTCCCGGCGGCGCCCGGGTGCCGGCTTTCGCCGTCGTCCTGGCGAACGCCCCATCGTCTTCGATCGTGGCGGGCCGCCCGTCGGCATCGGGATTTCCAACAGGGTGCCGGCGTCGGACAGTTGGAGAAGAACGTCCCCGCCGCCCGCGAGCGTCACCGGACGGCTCAGCACGCGGCCCTGGAGCAACTCGCGGATCTGAGCGTCGCCCAGAACCTGGTCCTTGTATTCTCGCCACAAGACGAACGGGCAACCTTCACGCCATCCGGAGCACCCAAAACCCCGCTTGCCCGCGATCACCGGCCGGCCGCACCGCGGGCACGGGCCGAGACGGTCAGGATCGACCACGATCGTGTCGCCCGTCTGGATGATCGTGGCCGTGTAGCGCACGATCTCGCCCATGAACTGGCGCGTCCAGCCGGCCCTGCTCGATCTGGCGCAGCTTCGCCTCCCAGTCGCCGGTCAGCTCGGGACTCTTCAGGCTGCGGTCCCGGATCAGGGCCACCAGGTACCGGCCCAGGTCCGTGGCCCTGAGCGTCTTCTTCTCGCGCGTGATGTAGCCACGTCCCAGCAGCGTCTCGATGATCGCCGCCCGGGTCGCGGGCGTGCCCAGCCCGCGCTCCTTGAGAGCCTCCCGCAGGGACTCGTCGTCCACCAGCTTTCCGGCCGTCTCCATGACGCCCAGCAGACTGGCCTCGGTGTACGGCTTGGGGGGCACGGTCTGGCCGCGGCGAACAAACGGCTCGTGCGGCCCGCTCTCGCCGGGGCGGAACGCGGGCAAGTCCTGCTCGTCCTCCGCCGTCTCCTCCTCCTTGCGCGGGTACAGCACCGTCCACCCCGGTTCGAGCACGCGCACCCCGCGCGCCGGAACGGCACACCGTTCGCGCCGCCCGTGACGGTCCTCACCTCCTTCACGCACGCCGGATAAAACGCGGCGATCAGGCGGACGACCACCGCATCAAAGACCTTCGCGGCCACCGGCGAGAGCGTTCCCGGCGCCTTGCCGGTCGGGATGATCGCGTGGTGGTCGCGGACCCTGGCATCGTTGATGATGCGGCCGGTGAAGGCCAGCGCCGTCAGGTCCAGCGCACCGATTTCGTTGGGCTTCAGGGGCTGGAGGGCACGCAGAATGTCCGGAATCTTGGGTTTCAGGTCGTGACCCAGGTAGCGTGAGTCGGTGCGTGGGTAGCTGATCAGCTTGGACTCGTAGAGCGATTGCGCCGCCTTCAAGGTGGTGTCGGCCGACAGGCCGAACCGGCGGTTCATGTCGCGTTGCAGTTCGGTCAGGTCGAACAACTGCGGCGGCGGGACCCGCTCGGGCCGGCGCTCGACGCTTTCAATAACGAAGGGATACCCCTGAACGCGCTGGAGGATGGCCTGGGCATCGCTTTCCCTGGCGAACCGATCGCCCGCGAACGGGAAGAGGACGGCGCGGTAGCGGGTCAGGAGTTCCCAGAACGGATCGGGCTGGAAGGTGCGGATCTCGTCGTCGCGGTGCACGATCATGGCCAGCACCGGCGTCTGGACCCGGCCGACGCTCCAGAGGATGCCGCCGGCCCGATGGCGGACCGTGTAATAGCGGGTCGCGTTCAGGCCGACGATCCAGTCGGACTCGCTGCGACAGCGCGCCGCCGCGTACAGCGTGTCATAGTCGGACAGCGGTCGCAGGTGTCGGAAGGCGTCGCGTATCGCCGTCTCGGTCAGCGAGCGCAGCCAGAGCCGCCGGGCCGGCTTCGTCACGCAGCCGGTGAATTCCAGGATATAGCGGAAGATCAGCTCGCCCTCGCGTCCGGCATCCGTTGCACAGACCAGCTCGTCGCCGGCGCGGAATAAACGCTGGACGATGGCCAGTTGCTGCCGGGCCCCCTTCAGATCGAGCGGCTTGAGTGCGAAGTGCTCCGGCACGAAGGGGAGCGTCGCCAGCGACCAGTGCCGGAGCGCCGGGTCGTAGTCCTGGGGTTCCTGGAGCGTGACCAGGTGGCCCAGCGCCCACGTCACCTGGTATCCGTGGCCCTCGAAGTAGCCGTCCCGGCGGCTGTCGGCGCCCAGGAAGGCGGCGAGCTCACGGGCGACCGACGGCTTCTCGGCAAGCACGACTTTCATGCAAGCGGCCCCAGTGTCCGCGGCACGCCATGCCGGCTCCCGGATCGGGTTGCCGGGAGCACGACCTGATCCCGGACCCTCAGGTGACATCGCGCCTCGAACTGATCCATTGTATACATGAGAGTGGCGCGGCGAAATCAAGAAACCCTCCACCGCAGCGACTCTCGCGGCTCTTGCCCAAGAAAGATGAGGACAATCCCGTTTCGAGACCGTATCGTATTCCCGGGACGACGGATCTGTGCATACGTTCCGTCGGACCCACTCGCTTCTACGAGACGTAAGGCTTCACAGGTGATGAGTTCCTGCGTGAAAGCGCAGAGACGGATTGCGAAGACCGCACGCGTGCGGCCACACTCTCGGCGCGGTCGTTTCCGAAATCCTGCCCACGACAGGAGTCAACCATGCGCATTGCTTCTCCCTTGTGGCGTTTTGGCAGTGTGATCCTCGTCATATTCGCGTTGGCGGTCGCAGCCCCCGCCCAGCAGGTTTCCTTGCCCGGCGGCACGGAGAAGACCACCCAAGGCGTCTACTTCGCCAAGAAGCAATACGAGCCCAGGCCCCTGCCCAAGTTCGCGGAGGCCAAGAACGTGCTGCCCAGCCCGATCGACGACGAGCACCCCGCCTACGTCGCCATGTACTGGAAGGCCTGGGAGCTGGCATTCCGCAACTTCTACGAACCCGCACCCGGTAGCGGCTTTGTCAGCCAGTTCATCGACGCGGCGTTCAACCAGAACATCTTCCTGTGGGACACATGCTTCATGACAATGTTCTGCAACTACGGCCATCCTCTGGTGCCGGGCATCGCCTCGCTCGATAACTTCTACGCCAAGCAGTACGAGGACGGCGAGATTCTGTCGTGAGATCAACCGGACCACGGGTCGAGACTTCCCCGAGTGGGTCAATCGCGAGCACAAGGGACTGTTCAGCCGCTGGAGCAAGTTCGACGTCGCGTACACGGGGCGTGAGGCCCCACAGCCGCCCCCACACCTGACGCTCGATGCGCTCAATCATCCGATTCTGGCCTGGGCCGAGCTGGAGAGCTTCCGCGTGACGGGGGACCGCGCGCGGCTGGCACTGGTGTATAAGCCTCTGGTCCACTACTACCGCGCTTTCCAGAAGTACGTTCGGCAGGGCAACGGTCTGTACATGACCGACTGGGCGAGCATGGACAACTCCCCGCGCAACGCGTTCCTCACCGGCGGCGGCACGGCGGTCGACACGTCCGCGCAGATGGTCCTCTTCGCCAATCAACTCGCCGAGATCGCCGACCTGCTGGACAAGAAAGACGAGGCCGCCGCATTCCGTGCAGAGGGGGCCAAGCTCGCGCAGATCATTCGAGAGACGATGTGGGATCCTGAGCGGAAGTTCTTCTTCGACCTCGCCGTGAGCGGCCAGCGTGCGTCCGCAAAGACGATCGCTGCGTTCTGGACTCTGCTCGCCGGCGTGGCGTCCGCCGAGCAGGCCGACGCCCTGGCGGCGGAGCTGGTCGATCCCGCAACGTTCGGTCGGCGACACCGTGTCCCCACGGTGCCGGCGGACCAGCCGGGCTTCGATCCGAAGGGCGGGTACTGGCGGGGCGCGGTGTGGGCGCCGACCACGACGATGGTCGTCCGCGGGCTGGAGCGCTACGGCAAGAACGCCCTCGCCCACGAGATCGCTCGTGAGCATCTGCGGATCGTCGGCGAAGTCTTTCAGGAGACGGGCACGGTCTGGGAGAACTATGCCCCCGACGCGGCGCGGCCGGGCACGCCGGCGAAGGGGGATTTCGTCGGCTGGACCGGCATCGTTCCCATCCTGTACTTCCTGGAGTACGGGATCGGGCTGCGGCCCGACGCGCCGCACAACCGGCTGGTCTGGGAGCTGTCCGCGCCGACGCGGTGCGGATGCCAGCGGTATCGTTTCCGCGGCCATACCGTCAGCTTGCTGGCTGAGCCGCAGCCAGTGTCCGGTGGTCCGAGGGTACTGACCGTCACGTCTGATGCCGGGTTTCTCTTGCGCGTCCAGTGTGGCGGGAAGGGCTGGGACTTTTTGATCAAGCCAGGACAGAATGATCTGCTCTTGAAGTAAGCAGAGCATCATGCGGTGTGCCGAACACGACTTCGGCTGGCCCTGCAGGCGATCCTGGATGTACCGATATGGGTCGGGCATGCCCCACGGCGGCTACCCCGGTGGTAGCGACTTCCAGGGCGGCCACTCTGGCAACCACTGGCCGCCTCAGATGGCTGCCGGGACCGTCCATTCTGCGGTCTCATGCTCAAGGCTCGCATCGCGACGCTTGCGAGGCCTCCGGAACGGGCTTGCGAACTGGCTCGCAATGTGCTGGACTAGAGATTGGGAATCAGAGCATACATGGTCTTCCCTCCCATCCTGGGCCTTCTCGGTCCAAGACGCATACGTGTGGGGTCGCCGTGTGCACAAGGCGTGCTGCGGCAGGCACGGCTGCGCCGGCCAGGGTGCTCTCCCCGTTCAAGTTGAGGTTGGCACATCATGGCCATCGCAGTCCAGTCGCGCCTCGCGCGTGAGAACGCACCGTCGCCTCTCGGGACAGTCAACGATGTGGCGATCCAGGTCGGGACCGTGAACGGGTCGGGCAGTCAGTCGGCCAATCTGGTGCTGGTGCGGGCCCTCTTCGGGATGGGCATTCCCTGCGCCGCCAAGAACGTCTTTCCCTCCAACATCGAGGGCCTGCCCACCTGGTTCCACATCCGGGCCAGCGGCCGGGGCTATCTTGGCAACCATCCAGACCCGCACGTTTTGGTCTGTATGAATCCCCAGACCGCCGCCGAGGACCTCAAGCATCTGCGCGCGGCGGCCTGTGTTTTTACCGTGACGAATTCGACCGCGAGGCCGACTTCCAGCAGGTGCACGATCAGCGGGTGCGCGACGCTGCGCTTGATCGCGGTGCCGTTCAGCGCGCTGGCCGAGCAAGCCTACCCACCGGACCCCAAGAACAAGTCGTACCGCGATACGCTGCGCAAGGTCGTGAACATGGTGTACGTGGGTGTGCTGGCAGCGGCCCTCGGCATCGACATGGAGGAGGTCCGCGCCGCGATCCGCCGCCAGTTTCCCGGCCGCAAGGCCAAGGCCGCCGCGGTCAACATCGCCGCCGCCGACAGCGGCTTCGCCTGGGCCGAGGCGTCCTTGCCGAAGGACCTGCCGTACCGCGTGGCGCGGATGGAGGCGACCACGGGGAAGATTCTTGTCGAGGGCAACCAGGCGGCCGCGATGGGCGCCGTCTTTGGCGGCGCGAACGTGCTGACGTGGTATCCCATCACGCCGTCCAGCAGCCTGGCAGAATCGGCGGAAGCCTACCTGAAGGCCCACCGCACCGATCCCGAGGGCCGTCGTACCTTCGCGGTGGTCCAGGCCGAGGACGAGCTCGCGGCCATCGGCATGTGCGTCGGGGCCGGTTGGGCCGGAGCGCGGGCGCTCACGGCCACCAGCGGACCGGGCATCTCGCTCATGACCGAGTTCGTGGGCATGGCGTATTTCGCCGAGATCCCCCTGGTCGTCATCGACGTGCAACGCCTCGGGCCGAGCACCGGGCTGCCCACGCGCACCAGCCAGGGCGACCTCCTCAAGCTGCACCTGCTCGGCCATGGCGACTGCCGGCACATCGTGCTCATCCCCAGCACGCCGGATGAGTGCTTCCGCATGACGATCGCGGCCCTCGACCTGGCGCAGGACTTCCAGACGCCCATCTTCGTCGCGCTTGACCTCGACCTGGGCATGAACTTGTGGATGAGCGACCGTTTTGCCTACCCGACCCGGCCCTTGAGCCGGGGCAAGGTGCTCACGGCGGCCGACCTGGACCGCCTCGGCAGCTTCGCTCGTTATCGCGATGTGGATGGGGACGGCGTCTGCTGGCGCACCTTGCCGGGGACCGAACATCCCAAGTCCGCCTATTTCACGAGGGGGACGGGCCACAACGAGCAATCCGGCTACAGCGAGGCGCCCGAGGTCTGGGAACGCAACCTCGATCGTCTCGCCCGCAAGCTCGAGTCGGCCCGCGAGGCGCTCCCCAAGCCGGTCCTCACGCTCGACCCCGCCGCCCGCATCGGCCTGCTGGCGTTCGGCTCCAGCCACGCCGCGACGCTCGAGGCCCGGGATCGGCTGCGGGAGGAGGGGTTCCCCACCGGCTACTGCCGCCTCCGCGCGCTGCCCGTCGATCGTGCCGTCAGCGACTTCGTCGCCCGGTACGAGCGCGTCTACGTCATCGAGCAGAACCGTGACGGCCAGGTCTATCAACTCCTCCGCAGCGTGCTCGAAGGGACACTCGACGATCGCCTCGTCTCCGTCCCCCACTACAATGGCACCCCGATCACGGCCGCCGATATCGCCGACCCGATCCTCGACTGGGAGCGCACTTTCTCCCAGCACGGCGCGCTGGGCCAGACGCATGGCCCCACCCCGCCCGCGGTCCCGAACGGCGGCCCGGTGCGCAGCACCGAGTGAGTACGACACACAAAGGACCATGGACTCCCATTTCTGTTGACCTGAAAGCCGGTGGCACCATGTCCCAGACGGAAGTCACCCTCTCTGTCGGTGGCAACGGCCACGCGTTTTCTCTCCCGATCGTGGCGTTCCAGGGATCACCCTCGACCCTCTGCAAGGGCTGCGGGCACAACAGCATCACCAGCGCCTTGATCGAGGCGTGCAAGGCCGTCGGGGTCAATCCCTACACGACCGTCAAGATCAGCGGCATCGGCTGCTCGAGCAAGACGCCCGCCTACTTTCTTCAGTACAGCCACGGTTTCAACTCGCTGCACGGCCGCATGCCCTCCGTGGCGACCGGCGCCCTGGTGGCCAACCACACGCTCCGCGCCATCGGCATCAGTGGCGATGGCGACACGGCCAATATCGGCGTGGGTCAGTTCAAGCACGCCTGCCGCCGCAACGTGCCGATGATCTACATCGTCGAAGATAACGGCTGCTACGGCCTGACCAAGGGGCAGTTCTCGGCCACCGCGGACCAGAACGCCCACCTGCGCCGCGAGGAAGGTGAGTCCAACCCGGTGGCCCCGTTCGACCTGTGCCTGGAGGCGATCGTCGCCGGGGCCAGCTTCGTCGCCCGTTCCTTCGCCGGAGACCGCAAGCAACTCGTGCCCCTGCTCGAAGCGGCCCTGTGCCACCGGGGCTTGGCCTTCCTGGACATCATCAGCCCATGCGTGACGTTCAACGACTTCCCCTCCTCGCACAAGAGCTGGGAGTGGGGCCGCGCCACGAGGAGCCACTCCAGAAACTCGATTTCGTGCCCCGGCTGCCGGAGATCGAGGTGGAGCAGACGCCGGGCCAGCCCACTCGCATCCCATTGCATGATGGCTCGTGGATCACCCTCCGCGCACTGCGGCATGAGGAGCACGATGTCACCGACCGCACCAGCGCCTTGAGCCTGATCGTCGGCAGCCAGGACCGGAACGAGTTCCTCACCGGTCTTCTTTATGCCGACACCCGTCGTCCCGACTTCGTCTCGACTCAGGAACTGACTGGCGCCCTCTTGCGCAACTCTGCGACGCGGTCCTTCGTCCTGGAAAGGAAGTGCTGGAGGCATGGATGGACACGTTATGATACCAACTGCTGACGGCTCGTCCTCAGCAGCCTACCAAACTGGTGATACAAACCACTGCCTGGCGTAACTTCTCAATAATCCCGGGCAAGCAGTGCTGGCAGTTGGTAGGATTTGGCCATGTCCCCACCTCTGCCCGACATCCCTGATTCGGAATGCACCCCGCTCGTGCGGCAACTGCTGGATCTCGTGGGCCGTCTCCAGAACCGCATCCAGGAACTGGAAGACGAGACCCTGCGCCTCATGGGCCTCAAGACCCGACCGATCCTCGCGCCCAGTCCGCTTGAGACTCCTCCCCCTCCACCGCGGGAACCGGGGCAGAAACGGCCTGGACCCGCCAAGCGTCTCAAGACCGCCCAATTGACCATTACCGACGAGGTCGGAGAAGGCCGAATTGCTGCCCGCCGGGTTGGAGGTCTCGACCTCTGTGCAAGTCGATGACACGGGAGCCCGACACCAAGGACACAACGGCTTCTGTACCCACATCGGCAACGAATTGTTCGCCTACTTCGAGAGCACCGACAGCAAGAGCCGCCAGAATTTCCTGGAGGTGCTCCACGGTGTCCAGACCGAGTACACGGTCAACGACGTTGCGGTCACCTACGGGCAGCGGCAGAAGTTGGCGCAGGCGGTGATCGAGCGGTTGATGGCCGGTGCGCCGCGGTGGGCCGATAAGGCGGCCTGGCAGGCGTACCTCGCCGCTCAGGAGGTGACCGATCCGCGGCACGTGTGGATCGGCACCGGCCCGCAAGTCAGCGTGCGCGAGTCGCGCCGCGTCAAGGGCGTGTATGTGCTCACGGAAGAGGATGCGCTGAACGGCCGGACCTACGATGACGCGGTCGCCTGGCGCAGCGGGTATCTGGACCCGGGCGGTCAGAAGGGCGGCCGGTTCGTGAAGATGAAGATCCACGATGTGCCCTACCGCGCGCTGGTGCCGGAGACACTGGACGGTCTGCTCATGGCGGGGCGCTGTCTGTCCGCCACGCATGTTGCGGCCGCGGTGGGCAAGAGCATGGGAAACTGCCCTGGCGACCGGCCACACGGCCGGCGTCGCGGCGGCCCTGTGTGCCCGCCAGAATCTCCTGCCCCGCGAACTGAACGTGCCCACCCTGCAGGCCGCGTTACGCGCCGACGACGTGAACTTCGATATCAAGGATCGGGAACAGAAGAGCCTGATGGTTTTTGACTCTCAAAATCGGTAAAATTGCTACAACCGCCCCAGCCCATCATGCATGCACTCAAGATCAGGAGCCACTGATGGTCCGCCGGACCCTGACTTTGACCGAAGAGCAACGTCAGGAACTCCTTCGGTTGCGCGATCACGACCCACGCCCCTACGTCCGCGAGCGCGGCGCGGCCCTGCTGAAGATCGCCGACGGTCAAGCCCCTCATCGCGTGGCCCGGCAGGGACTGCTGAAGCCACGCGATCCGGATACCGTGTATGCATGGCTGGATTACTACCAGACGGCGGGGGTCGCAGGGCTGGTCGCCCACCCCCAGGGTGGCTCCCACGGGAGGCGTCTTTGTCGATCCGGAACCGCTGATCGAACGACTCCACCAGGGGCCCGCGGAGGAGGCCCGCCAAGAAAGGGCCGTCACCGACACCAGCCCGCCGCCGAGTCGGTGGACGTTGCGAACCATCCGCGCCACCTTCGAGGAGTTCCACGACCTGACCCTCGGGGGCGTCTGGCGGGCTCTGGAGCGGTGCCACGTGGGATTGCGTTCGGGCGTCGTGCAACACTATAGTCCCGATCCGGACTACATCCCTAAGTGTGACCATTTGTTCAAATGCTTGAATGAAGCGGCCACGAGGCCGGATCGCGTGGTCCTGGTCTTCCTCGATGAGATGGGCTACACCCGCTGGCCTGAGGCGGCGTGCGATTGGATGGGCCGGGCCCCGCTGCGCCGCCCCGAGCCGATCGCGCCGAGAGTCCCAACCGTCTCTGGCGCATCATCGGCGCGTTGAACGCCGTGACGGGCCGGGTGGATTTTCTGGACGCTTACATCGTGGGTCGAGCGAAGGTCATTAAGTTCTATGAACAATTGAATCTTGCATATCCGAATGTGGAACGTCTGCTGGTGGTCCAGGACAATTGGTCGATCCATACTCATGAAGACGTTTTGGAAGCGTTGAAGCAGTGGCCGCGGATCGAGCCGGTCTGGTTGCCGACGTACGCGCCGTGGCTCAACCCCATCGAGAAGCTGTGGCGGTGGCTGCGTCAGGACGTGCTGAAGATGCATCGTCTGGCGGGGGACTGGCCCCGTTTGCGCGGCCGGGTCAATCAGTTCCTGGGCCAATTCGCCACGGGTTCTCAAGACTTGCTCCGCTACGTGGGACTCTTGGGCAAGGGGAAACTGGCCCAGGCCCTCCGGGTCCCGCCCTGATTACCGATTTTGAGAGTCAAAACCCATTAGGTCCGAGTCCGATGGCACAGCCGTGCGGGGCCTCCTGGCGCGGTATCCCGCTGCCGTTCACAGCGGATTCGGGCCTCACTGGGCAGAATCAAGGGTTCGCCGCCGCCGCCACCACTCTGGATGACGATTTCTGGCCCCCGCCCCGTGGTCGCCCGGTCATGGTTCCGTACGCGGCGGCAAAGGAACCTGGGGCAGCGCGGCGATGGCCTCGGCCTCGTCCTGCTGCTGCACGTCGGTGTAGACCTGCATCGTCAGCTTGATATCGCTGTGGCGCATGAGGCGCTGCGCGACGCGCGGCGGCACTTTCGCCCGGCTCAAGAACGTCGCAGTCGTGTGCCGCAGCGCGTGCACATCGAGGGTACGGCCGCGCTCGTCGCAGAACGGAATCCCCGCCAGCACGAGGTCGCGCTTGAGGATCTTCACCAGCTCGACCGGGACCCGGAAGAGCCGATCCGTACCCCTCTTTCCTGTAGCCGCCAGCCACTGCTTCAAGTCTTCGGCCAGATCGTCGCGAATGGGCAAGCGGGCCTCCTGGCCGTTCTTGGTCAGCGTGCCTGGCAGGGTGATCCGGGGCTGTGGCTCATCCAGAGCCAAGTGTTCCACCTGCAACGTGGCCAGTTCGCCGCGGCGCAGGCCGGTGAAGACCAGCACCTTGTACATGAGGCTGCGCTCCCAGCCCAGCTGTTCCAGCCGCGCACGGACTTCCGGCCGGAGCTGGCCCGTGGTCGTGCCCTGCCGCGCCCCGGTCTGGATCGTCATGGCTTCCTGGAGCGGCCGTGCGCGGGCCGCCACGAGCAGTCGCCCGAGTTCTTCTTCGGTCAAGGCCCGTCGGCGTCGCCGCGTCTCGCCGGTGGCCACGAGATGGTGTGAGCGACCCTTGGGCTTGCGTGCGCCGGCGGTGGGCAGCGGAACCAGCAGGTCGCGCTCGACCCGCCCACTGTCCAGGCACCAGCGGACGAACGCCCGGATCGAGGCCAGTCTGGGGCTGTTCCAAAATAGTAACCGTTCAGTCCCCAAGTCGGCCCAATAGTTGCGGAGCGGGAAGGCCGGCCCGATGAGCTACGATCGCACGATACAAGTAATCCAGCACCGGACGTTTCTGCAGTCGCAGCGTCTGGACCACCGTCAGCATCCGCTCCACGAACCGGCACCCCGCGGCGCAGGGCCAGCGCATATCAATGTCGTTGAAGAGTCAGGACTTCCGTGAGGAACGCCGTGTTCATCATGCAACGGGCCATCTTGCCGCGGAGGCTGTCTTTGACGGGATGACGCTTCAGAAGCGTCACCGCGAAGCGCCGCAACCAGCTGAGATTGTTGCCCAGCGTGCGCTCGCGCGTGCGACTGTCGTCCTCGCGAAAGTTCACGTCCAACACCCAGTGCATTGACTCGATGCCCCAATGACCACGCACCGCCTCGCAGAAGCGCTTGCCGCTGAGATACCGGCTGAGAATGTAGTATCGCGTCTCGTCGGTTTCATGGCCGTCGGCGTGTTGGGTCACCCGCAGGGAGTAGCCGATGGCTTTGACCCACGGCCATTCCTTCTTGAGCGCGAAGTCGGGCGGAACCTTGGTGAGAAAGTACGACCGCTCATCGATCCGGCCGTGCGCGGCTTCGCTGGTTTCATAGCTGCGATACTTGAGATCGGCCAGGTCGCGCTCGAGGTGTTTCTCGAAGTACGATTCGACCGTCTCGCGGAGCGTCGGCTGGTTGTCCTTGACACTGATCACGAAGTCGCCGCCGCCGTCGACGATGTCGCGTGCGATCTCCTTCTGGCACCCCATGGCGTCGATCGTGACCACCGCGTCCGTCAGTTCGATCTGCTCCAGGAGCAGGGGGATCGCCGTGATTTCGTTGGATTTCTCCTCGGTCGCGACCTGGCCCAGAGCGATTCCTTCCTCACTGGCCCACGCGCTGACGATGTGCAGCGGACGAAGGTCCTGCGCCGCATCGTGAGACCCCCGATTGGTCTTGCCGTCGATGGCGATCAGCCGGTCCGGGTTGCTCTCGTCGGGCGGCATCGCGTCGATGACCCACTCCTGAAAGCACTTCTGGAAGGTCTCGGGCCTGAGCGCGATCAACAGACGACGGATGCAGTCGCGCGAGGGGATGCCGTTGGGCAGCGCCAGAAACTGCTCCAGCCACTCGCGGCGGTTGGACGCCCAGCGATGAATGGCCGTGGGACCATCACAGCCACACACCATGCCACACACCGCGATCACGACGATGTCGATCAACAGATGCTTGCGATTCCTCAGATGTCGCGGGTCCGAGAGCGACTCGAAGTAGGAACCGATCGCTTCGATGTTTATCCATCGGGTGGCCATGCAACGCATCCTGGCATGAGGTGCACGGCCTCGCGGCGCAACCCTGGATCACGCCAGAACGCGAGCACCGTGATACGCCAAGATGTAACATGGCGCGGTCGATCGCGCCAGACTGTACAGACTACCTATTTATGCGCGCTGGCCCTGCGTCCCGACCGGGGTCGGCGCCGGTGCATTGCTGACGAAGAACTTCACCTCCTTGGGGTTCAACACGTCCCGCGCCACGACCAGGTGCATCGGCTCCGCCGGCAAGCCGGCCTCGTCCTGGGGCGTGAATCGCGCGTGCTTGACCTCCCAGACCATGGGACCTTTCTCACCCTCCTTGACGCGCCACCGCTGCCAGGGCTGGTTGCGGAGGACGCCTTGCTCCAGCAGTTCATCGACGCGCCGCGCGGGGGGACTGCCGCTGGCCAGCCGCGGGACCTTGCGACCCCGTCCCCGTCGGTGTTTGTGGAAGGGGCGGGTGACGACGCGCGGCGGCTTCAGCCAGCCGACGAAGTTCCGGGGGACCTCACCCACGAACGGCTGATGCCGCGCCGTCAGACCACGCAGAAAGTCCGGCTTGCCGCCATAGCCCTCGTCGAAGGTCATCCAGTCGAAGTGCAGGCCATGGGCGATGGCCCGGTCGTACAGTTCCAGACCGATCTTCCACTTGGGACGGTAGACCATGTCGTCGGGGATGCCGGCCTCGCGGCAGCGTTCTCGGTCCTGCGACCAGTCTTCGGGCAGGAACAACTCGCTGTCGAGCAGACAGTGAAAGTCGTCGCGGGCGAAGCCGAGGTGGACGGTGACGGTGCAGTTCTCCGTCTTGCCCACGGCGCCGCAGTATTGCCGCTTGACGCCCGGCGTCTTGTCGCCGCGCTTGACGAAGCTGGTCTCGTCGATGATGCCGATGGCGTGCGGCCCGGCATGCCGGTCGCGCACGCGCGTGAGGACCTGGTCGCGCATCTGGTCCTCGGCCCAGCACAGCTGGGTGAGGAACTCCTGCAAGGTGCGGGGCGGCACACCCGCCTTCACGGCGATGGGTTCGACGCTCTTCTCGCGGAGGTCGGACAACTGGCCCGTGATGTAGACTCGGACAACTGGCCCGTGATGTAGACGGGGAGATGGGCGCGGGTGTCTTGCGCCGGAAACAGTCGTCGAACTGATGCAGAAACTGCGCGAGCTTCGGCTGGAGCTGCTGGATCTGGGAGATAAGCATGGGCGATCCTCCCGAACCCCTTGGGATACAGGTAGTTTCGCCTTCCTGACAGATCGGTTCAAGGCCAACTTAGCGCTGTAGTACTAGGCAAGGGGCTGTGCCCCTTGAAATCCCCAAAGAACAAGCGGATTCCGATATCATCGGGGGTGATCACCACTCCCACGGAGGTCCGCCATGAACGCCTTCATCGAACACCACCAGCAGGCCATCCGCTTTGATTACTCCTGCTTCGATCGCATCCTCCTCAACGCGATCATTCAGGTCCTGCAGAACCCCGCCTGTGTCGTCGGCTTCCTCAAAGAGAAACGCCTGGCGACCGAAGTGACCCCCGCCTACTTCCGAGCCATTTCCACCGACTACCATCTCTTCGTCCAGGCCCTCGCCGAGCAGAGACATGTGGAGATCGTCCAACCTCCCAAGGATGTCCGTCGTGAGGAGTGGGTGGAACCCTTCTATCGAAACTTGCAGGGCCAAAACGGTATCGCCGTCATCCTCAAGAGCCGCGAGAACGCCCGCGTGGCCGTGAGCTTCCCCCGCCAGGGCAACCATGTCGAACGCTGCAACCGTTTCGTCCAGCAGTATTACTTCTACCTTCAGGATCAAGACTTCGGCCGGATGTTCCTGCGGATCTGTCCCTACTTCCCCTTCAGCGCCCGCATCTGTCTCAACGGCCATGAATGGCTGGCGTGCCGGTTGCGCCAGGAGGGCATCACCTTCGAGCAGTGCGCCAACGCCTTCCGGAGTTGCGCCGACCCGGCCCGGCTGCAGGAACTGGCCGATCAGTTCTCGGCCGCCCATATCGAAGCCTGCACCGACAGGGCCAGCGCACACTTATAGGTAACCCTGGTAAACTGTAGTACTTGCGCCCTGGGTGGTTTTTGTGTATACCTTCCCCGGTGAGGCTTCCACGACAGCGGCGCCGGGGGGGTGAAATATGGCGGACGTTCAACGTGTCTCTCTGGACGAGGTCGTCGTCCACTTCCAGGAACTGGAGGACCCGCGCTCGACCATCAATCAGCGGCATCCCCTGGTCAGTGTGCTCGTCATCGCGTTGCTGGCGGTGCTCGCCGGCGCTGGCGGGCCGACCGCGATCGCCCGCTGGGCGGCCCTGAAGGAGGAGTTCCTCTTGCAGGTGCTCGACCTGCCCAACGGGGTGCCGCGCAAGGACGTCTTCCGCCGCGTCCTGATGGCGCTGAAGCCGGCCGCCTTCCAGGCCTGCTTCGCCAGCTGGCTGCAGTCGTTGCGTGCCGAGGCGGCCGCGGAGACCGGCGTCGAGCAGCCGATCCTGGCGGTGGACGGCAAGACCTTGCGGCGGAGTCATGACCGCGACAAGGGGCTGGGAGCGTTGCACTCGGTCAGCGTCTGGGCCAGCGAGTACGGCCTGTCGCTCGGGCAGACGGCCTGCGACGAGAAATCGAACGAGATCACGGCGATCCCCGAACTCCTGAGGCTCGTGGACATCAAAGGGGCGATCATCACCATCGACGCGATGGGCACCCAGAAGGCGATCGCCGAGCAGATCGTCGCGGGTGAGGCGGATTATGTCCTGGCGTTGAAGGGGAACCAGGAGACGCTGCATCAGGCGGTCATCGACTACATCGACGAACAGCTCGAAGGAGACCTGTCCCATGCCCAAGAGCATGTGACGACGGAGAAAGGCTCACGGGCGCGGAGGAAAAGCGGACGTATCTCCAGCTCCCGGCTCCCGAGGACCTGCCCGGGTTCATGCGGTGGAAGGGTCTGAAGTCAATCGGGATGGTGACGTCGTGCTGCCTTCGAGACGGGAAGGAGACGATCGAGGTCCGCTACTACATCAGCAGCCTGGAGATGGACGTCAAGCGAGTTCGCCCGCGCCGTCCGGGGCCATTGGGGCATCGAGAACAGTTGCCACTGGAGCCTGGACATGACGTTTCGCGAGGACGAGTCTCGGCTCCGCGAGCGGCACTTGCGAGAGAACTTCGCGTGGCTGAACCGGTTCGCGTTGTCGCTGCTGAAGCAGCATCCCGGCCGCCAGAGCGTGGTCATGAAACGCCGAAGCTGCGGCTGGAGCGACGCCTTCTTGATGGAAGTCGTTACTGGATCAACATGTTAGTGTGCGCTGGCCCTGCCTGCACCACCGTTGGCTGGCCCAGTTGGTTCCCTTCTTCACCGACCGGGAGCGCCGCCACCAGGGGTTCGGCTATCGCCTCTTCGTCAGCCAGATCGAGTACTGCACCAATCTGATCTTCGAGCGTCGCGTGGCGCTGAACCGCCTGCACGAACGTCTCCTCGACCTGAACCGCTCGATCGGCCACCCGGACAAGATCGCCCTGATCTTCGGTCGGCGGATCACCCAGCACACCGACGCGGGCCTGAAGACGCAGATCCTCGATCACGACCTGGGTCAGCCGGTCATCCGCAGCGAGTACAAGAGCAGTTCGATCAAGCAGTACGCGCACGATGACCTGGTGCTGCGGACCGAGACGACCAACTACCACACACCCGACTTGGGGGTGAACAAGAGTGTGGAGCACCTGCCGGAGTTGCGCGAGACGATGGCTGCGGCCAACGACCGCTACCTGGACGTGCAGCAGGACGTGCTGGAAACGTTCGTCGATCGCGGTCAACTGGAGCGGTTGCGGCAGCCGACCGTCTCGCCGAGCGGACGGCGGACGCCGGGTCTGAAGCTGGATGACCCGCGACTCTTGGCCGTGCTCCAAGCCTTGGTCGGCTTTGCCCTGCTGGCAGGGCGAGGCCGCTTCCGAACGCCCGACCTCCATGCGACGGCCGCAAGGCCAAGGGAAGACGACGGAGAGTTACACCCTGGGACAACTACGGTACGACCTGGCCAAGTTGCGCGGCAAGGGGTTGGTGGAGCGGGTTGTCGGTACGCAGTCATACCGGCTTGCGTCGGAAGGATACCGGATCGCGGTGTTGTACCTAAAGTTGTTCCACCGCATCTACGCGCCGCTGACGGCCGGCATCCTGGAACCGGTGCCGTGGGACGATCAACTCCCGCTGGAGCGACGTGCCTTGCTGGATCGCTTGTACGCGGCGGTGGATCGCGATCTGAACGAACTGTTCGAGTCGGTCGGCCTCCGACTGGCAGGCTGAAACGGGCCACAAGTCGCAGTCAAGAAAGGGGTTAGAAAAACGTGAACAGAATCCGCAGTTCGGCTCTTATAACGGCCTAAGTAACTCAATCCACTCGGCAGGGTGGCCAAGCCCGTCTGGGCCGGAGTGAGTCGAATCTCGAGACACTCCAGGTAAGGACGGGACCGAAACGGGGACCGGCTGTGCCGGTGACGCGC